>CAVWNS010000001.1:0-779968 GCA_963756495.1 uncultured Pseudomonadota bacterium
TGCATGGAAATCATCCCCGGACACCCAGCACACACACCCCCCACCAAAACCTGCCATCCCCGGTCCCTGGTCCCCGACCACCGATCAGGCGATGGGCTGGACGACCTGGTGGCCATGGCGGGGAGCCCGCACCCGATCCCATCCCGAACTCGGCCGTGAAAACCCCCAGCGCCCATGGTCACTGCGGCCCAAGCCGCGGGAGAGTAGGTCGCCGCCAGGTCCTCCAACCCATCCCCCCGGGATCAACGCCAGGGGCTTTAACATCACCCACGCGGGGTGGAGCAGCCCGGTAGCTCGTCAGGCTCATAACCTGAAGGTCACAGGTTCAAATCCTGTCCCCGCAACCCATCAGATGGGGGCAGCCCCTTCTTGACCTTAGCCAGCGGCCGAAGCGGACTCTCCCTCCCGCCGATCGCCAAGGCGCAGCAACGGCACGATCACGAAGGCGAAGGCGGTGAATGCCGCCGAAACGACGACTAGCGGCGCAAGCCTGCCGTGGAAGACGTGCTGATAAAGGAATGCCCCGGCATTCTCCGATGCCGGGGCCGCCAGGTTGATGATCGACATCAGGGCGGCGAACACGAACCCCTCGGATCGTTTCGGACAGAGTTCGGCCGCCAGCGTGAGGGTTGCGACATTCGCGACCATTCCCGCCATGCCGCTCCCGAAGTTCACGACGGCCGCGTTGGTCTCGTTGGACAGCAGCAGGAAGCTCGCCGTGCTCAGCGTCCCGGCCAGGATGCTCAGATTGAGCAGGGTACGCAGGCGCCTGCCCTGCAACAGCCAGCGATACAGCAAGGCTCCCACGATCCAGCCCGCCGACGCGATCCCGTTGAGGATGCCGATATAGGACTGGGAAAACTTCAGCTTGTCCGTCATGAAGAAATAGAGTGGCGTTCCGAATCCGGGACTGAACGAATAGAGGAACAGGAAAGCCCCGAGCAGATATAGCGATCGGGACTGGAACACCCTCAAAAGGCTGCGGAGGGTCCGCTTCAGTTCAGCGATATCGGCGCCACGCCGATCTTCCTCGACCAGCCGTGGCGTGACAAGGATCACCACGACAGGGGCGATGGCCGCCACCAGTGCCGCGACGTGGAGCGCAGCCGCGGCTGACAGATGCTGCACCAATTCACCGCCCGCGACCGCACAGCCCAATGTCGCCACGCTGAACCACAGCCATTGCTGGTTGACGAACGTGCCACTGGCCCGGAAGCGTTGGCCGTTCTCGACCAGCAGCGCGCCGCACACCGTGCTGCCGATCGCCATCGCGTAAGCGGTGAGCGACAGGAAGATCGCCATTGCTCCGGGTTCCGTCAGTCGCGTGATGCAGCCATACGCGACTGCGGCGACGGTGTTCGCGACCAGCAGGTAGGATTTCCGCCGGTAGCCGAACAGCGGCAGAAAGTCGGAGATGATTCCGTAAACCGGCTTGATGACCCAGGGCAGGGTGAGGATCGCGAGATAGGCGGTCACCTGGACCGGCGTCCACCCGCTCTCCTTGAGGAAGTATGTCAGGGGTTGCGCGATGATCCCGACCCGCGCTTGGCCGATGCCCTCCACGACATAGACGATGGCAAACAGCAGCATGAGCCGGCCGATCCGCCGGTCGTCGGCCGACCGGGGCAGGGCGGGCGCGGGCGGGGTCAGGCCGCGCGGCACGACCGCTCTAAGGACCCGGCGCCTGCGGGCTCACCAGCGCTCCGTTCCGCGTCTCCTCGGGCAGGCACAAAGCCGCGAGGGCTGGCGCGATGTCCGCCGGTCGTGCCAGCGCGCTCGGGTCCTCGCCGGGAAACGCCGCCAGCCTTAACCGGGTCGCCACAGGCCCCGGATCGAACAGGTTCACCCGGATCGGCGTGGTCGATCCCACCTCGTCGGCCCAGGTCAGCACGAGATGCTCCAGCGCCGCCTTCGCCGCGCCGTAGCAGCCCCAGTACGCCTTGGGCTGGCGCGCCCGCACCGTCGTGACGAACACCGCCCGCCCCGCCGGCGCGCTTCGCAGCAACCCGTCGCAGGTCCGGATCAGCCGCCATGCGGCGGTGGCGTTCACGCCCATCGCCTCATCCCATTCGCCGGGCATCAGATGCCCGACCGGAGCCAGCCGTCCGAGAGCTCCGGCGCAATGCACCAGCACGTCCAACCGGCGGAACCGCACGCCGATGCTCGGTCCCAGCACATCCACCTGCTCGCCCTCGCGCAGGTCGAGCGGCAGCAGCGTTGCCGTGCCCCCGACAGCGCGGATCGCGTCGTCCGTCTCTTCCAGCCCCCCTTGCGTGCGCGCGGTGATGACGCAATGCGCGCCCAGCCGTGCAAGCTCGATCGCGGTGGCCGCGCCGATGCCCCGGCTCGCACCGGTCACCAGTGCCACGCAGCCCGCCAGCGGCGTCACTGGTTCTCGGTCAGCAGGCTGAGCTGGCGATCGGCATTGTCCGCCTGGTCCGGTACCCCGATCGGATAGTCGCCGGTGAAGCAGGCATCGCAGTAGTGCGGCCGCGCCGGATCGCGGCCGTCCTTGCCGAGCGCGCGATACAGTCCGTCGATCGCGATGAACGCCAGGCTGTCGGCACCGATCTGCTCGGCCATCTCCGCCACCGAGAAACGTGCGGCCAGCAGCTTGCTGCGCTCGGGGGTGTCGATACCGTAAAAGCAGGAATGTGTGGTGGGCGGCGAGGAGATGCGCAGATGCACCTCCCGCGCGCCGGCCTGGCGGACCATTTCGACGATCTTGCGGCTCGTGGTGCCGCGCACGATCGAATCATCGACCAAGATCACCCGTCGGCCGTCCAGCGCTGCGCGGTTGGCCGAGTGCTTCAGCTTCACCCCCAGGTGGCGCACGCTGTCGGTCGGCTCGATGAAGGTGCGTCCGATATAATGGTTTCGAATGATACCTAACTCGAACGGGATTCCGCTCTCCGAGGCGTAGCCCATCGCCGCCGGCACGCCGAAGTCGGGTACCGGCACCACGACGTCGGCGGACACGCCGGATTCGCGCGCCAACTCCTGGCCGATACGCTTGCGCGCCGCATAGACTGCCGTGCCCTCCATGACCGAGTCCGGGCGGGCGAAATAGATGTATTCGAACACGCAGAACCGCTCGCGCATGCGCCCGAAGGGCTTGATGCTGCGCACCCCTTGGTCGTCGACGATGACGATCTCGCCGGGTTCGATGTCGCGCACGAACTCGGCGCCGACGATATCGAGCGCGCAGCTTTCGGAGGCCAGGACCCACCCTGCCAACGGGTCGGTGCCGATCCGGCCCAGGATCAGCGGCCGCACCCCGAGCGGATCACGCACCCCGATCAGCGCCTCGTCGGACAGTGCGACGAGGGAATAGGCGCCCACCACCTGCTTCAGCGCGTCGATCAGCCGGTCCGGCACCGTGGAGTAGAGGCTGATCGCGATCAGGTGGATGAACACCTCGAAGTCAGTCGTGGATTGGAAGAGACAGCCCCGCCGCACCAGGCTGCGGCGCAGAATGTGCGCATTGGTGAGGTTGCCGTTATGGGCCACCGCGAAGCCGCCGAACTCGAAATCGGCGTAGAGCGGTTGGACATTACGCAGGATCGTGCCGCCCGTGGTGGCATAGCGATTGTGCCCGATCGCGCGGGTGCCGGGCAGGGAGGCGATAACCCGTGCGTCGCCGAAATTATCGCCCACCAGCCCCATCGCCTTATGCGAATGGAATCGCCCCTCGTCGAAGGTGACGATCCCCGTCGCCTCCTGCCCGCGGTGCTGGAGCGCATGCAGGCCAAGCGCGGTGACGGCGGCGGCATCAGGGACGTTCCACACGCCGAAGACGCCGCACTCCTCGTGCAGCTTGTCATCGTCAAGGGGGGCGGTGGTGAGATCCATCCTGCTCTCCTACTGCCGCCCTGTCGTCGGGCGCGGTCCGGTCGCCCGTCCTTGCGGAACAGCGCGCAACAGGGCGTCGGCCGTCGCCTGCCGCCCGGCCGGCGGCGCGTAAATGCGCGGCCGGTAGGCGGCGGGCAGGCGGCCCGTCGCCCAGGCCGCCCCCTCATAGGCGAGGGGAAGCGCACGTGCAGCAAGAACCGGTTGCGGCCAATACTCCATCGGCCCGCCTAGCCAGCCAGCTATGATATAGGCAAGCACGACCAGCGCCGCACCCCGGACCAGCCCGAATACCAGCCCCAACGTGCGGTCAAGCCCACCCAACGCCGAGTCGCGTACCCGCCGGCTGATCAGGTGCGAGACGAAAAGCAGCAGGGCGAGGCTGACCAGGAACAGCACGGCGTAGGCGACGGGTTCGGCCAGCCCCGGGCGATTGTGCAGCCATCCCTCGAAGCGCGGACGCACGAACGGGGTCGCCCAGACGGCGAGCACGGCGGCGCCGAACCAGGCGCCGATGCCCAGCACCTCGCGCACCAGGCCACGCAGGAAGGCGAGCAGCCCGGAGACGACGAGCACCCCGAGAATGACGGCGTCAACCCAGGTCATGTCGCCCCGCCAGCACGCAGCGCGGACCTTATGCGGTGGACACCGGCCGGCGCCATGCGCTCAGCCATCCGTCTCTGTCCCGAACCGTGCAACCAGATCCGACAGATGCCCGATCTCATGCAGACCGAGCCCATCGGGCGCGGCCAGCGCCCGCCCGCCGCGTGCGATGCGCCGGGGCAGGCAGGCAGCGTCGAAGCCCAGCTTCGCCGCCTCCTTCAACCGCGCCTCGGCCTGCGTCACTTGACGGATCTCGCCCGACAGGCCGACCTCGCCGAAATAGACCATGCCCGCGCTGGTCGGCTGGTTCGTCGCCGCCGAGGCGAGCGCGGCGGCCACCGCCAGGTCCGCAGCGGGCTCGTTCACCCTTAGCCCGCCTGCTACGTTCAGATAGACATCCGAGCCCGACAGCCGCAGCCCGCACCGCGTCTCCAGCACGGCGAGCAGCATCGAAAGCCGCCCGCCGTCCCAGCCGATCACCGCGCGTCGCGGTGCCCCGCCGGGGTTCGGCGCCAGCAGCGCCTGCACCTCCACCAGCACCGGCCGCGTGCCCTCAAGCCCGGCGAACACCGCGCTGCCGGCGATGTTGCCGCGTCGCTCGGCGAGGAACAGCGCGGAGGGGTTCGCCACCTCGGCCAACCCCTGCTCGGTCATCTCGAACACGCCGATCTCGTCGGTGGCGCCGAAGCGGTTCTTCACCGCCCGCAGGATGCGGAACTGGTGCCCCCGCTCGCCTTCGAAATAGAGCACCGCGTCCACCATGTGCTCCAGCACGCGCGGGCCGGCGATGGCGCCATCCTTGGTGACGTGCCCCACCAGCACCAGCGCGAAGCCGCGGCTCTTGGCCAGTCGGATCAGCTCGAAAGCCGCCGCGCGCACCTGGCTCACCGTGCCCGGCGCGCTGTCGATCTGATCGAGCCACATGGTCTGGATGGAATCGATCACCACCAGGCTCGCCGGCTCGCGTTCGAGGCTGGCGGCGATATCGCGCAGGTTCACCGCCGCGGCGAGCGCGATCGAGGCTTGGGCGACCCCGAGCCGGCGCGCCCGCAGTCGCACCTGATCGACGGACTCCTCGCCCGACACATACAGGACCGGCCGTCCCGCCCCGGCCAGCTTCGCGGCGGCCTGCAACAGCAGCGTCGATTTTCCGATCCCTGGGTCGCCGCCCACCAGCACGGCGGAGGCGGGCACGAACCCGCCGCCCAGCACGCGGTCCAGCTCGGCGATCCCCGTGGGCACGCGGGGCGGCGGCTCGACCGTCCCGGCCAGCGGCACGAACCCGAGCGGGCGGCCGGAGGCCGCCTTGCCGGCGGGACCCGGTCGTGCCTCCGCCGACTCCTCGGCGATCGAGTTCCACGCCCCGCATGCCTCGCAGTGGCCCGCCCACTTGGGAAAGGCCGCGCCGCAAGACTGGCAGACGAAGCGTGCGACGGGCTTGGCCACCTACCCGGCCTCACCCTTGCCGGTAACGCCGACGCTTGGTGTCGCGGTTGTCATGCCTCTCCTCATCCCATCTCCCCAGAACCAAGAGTAACATATTGTCCTTAAGCGATTCGTGCGCGGGCACGCTTGGTCGCGCTAGCGCAGCAGCTCCATCTGGATCGGGCCCTCGCGGCGCCCGTGGGTAAACTGATCGACCGCCGGATTGCCGCTCTCCAGCAGCGCCGCAGCCGGCCCCGTCCATACGATTCGCCCGGCGAGCAGCATCGCCGCCATGTCGCCGATGCGGCGCGCGCTGGGCATGTCGTGGGTGATGGCGATTGCCGTCCCGCCCAGGCGGCGCACGCAATCGACGATCAGCCCGTCGATCACCGCGCCCATGATGGGATCGAGCCCCGTGGTCGGCTCGTCGAAGAACATGATGTCGGGACGGGAGGCGATGGCGCGGGCCAGCGCGACCCGCTTCTGCATCCCGCCCGACAGCTCGGCCGGATAGAGATCGCCGACCGTCTCGGCCAGGCCCACCTGGGCCAGGAACTCCGCCGCCCGCCCACGCGCCGCGCGCCGCGTCACGGCCCTCTGCGCGAGCAGTCCGAACGCGACGTTCTCCCAGACCGGCAGGCTGTCGAACAGCGCTCCGTTCTGGAACAGCATCCCGATTCCGGCGCGCACCCGATCGCGCTCGGCCGGGCTCAAGGCCAGGATATCGCGCCCGTTTATCTCGATGGTCCCGGCATCGGGGGTGATCAGCCCGAGGATGCATTTCACCAGCACCGATTTGCCGCTGCCCGAGCCGCCGATCACCACCATCGAGCTGCCCGCCGCGACATCCAGATCGACGCCGTCCAGCACCAGCTTTGCGCCGAAGCTCTTGCGCAAGCCTCGAACCCGAATCTTCGGAGACGCCGGCACGTCTCTCATCGGGCGAAGAACAGCTCGGTCAGGATGTAGTCGAATGCCAGGATCAGGATGGAGGCGCCGACCACGGCCGCGGTGGTGGCAGCACCCACGCCCTGCGCGCCGCCCCGGCTGTGATAGCCCTGGTAGCACCCCATGAGCGCGATCAGGAACCCGAACACGGCCGCCTTCACCAGCCCGGAAACGACGTCCATCGTCTGCATGAAGCTGATCGTGTTCGCCAGATAGAGCTGCGGCCCGAAGCCGAGCTTCAGCACCGAGACGATGAACCCGCCCATGACGCCCAGGATGTCGGCGATCAGCACCAGGACCGGCAGTGCGATCACTCCGGCCAGCAGCCGGGGAGTGACCAGGTATTTCATTGGGTTGGTGGACAGCGTTGTCAGCGCGTCGATCTGGTCGGTCACCCGCATCGTGCCGATCTCGGCTGCCATCGCCGCGCCGATCCGCCCGGCGACCATCAGTCCTGCCAGCACCGGGCCGAGTTCGCGCGTGATGGACAACACCACCACATTGGCGGTCGCGCTCTGCGCGGAAAAACGGGCAAAGCCGATATAGGACTGCAACGCCAGCACCATCCCGGTGAACACGGCCGTCAGCGCCACCACGGGCAAGCTGAAATAGCCGACCTCCAGCAGCGCACGAGCGAACATCCGCCCGTAGAAGGGCGGCCGCACGAGATGCGACAGGCCCAAAAGGGCGAACAGGGCAAGCGCCCCTGTGCCGCGGACGGCACCGATCACGCCGCGCCCCAGCGCGGCGATCATGTCCAGCAGGTCGCTCACGCGGACCGGCGATAGACGCGATGAAAGCGTCGGCCGAGCGCGGTCAGCACCTCGTATCCGTTGGTCCCGGCCGCCTCGGCCACATCGTCGGGCGTGCGGGTGCCGATCAGCTCGAGCCAGTCGCCCGGGCGCAGGCCCGGATGATCGGTCGCATCGAAGGTGGCGAGGTCCATGGACACACGCCCTACCAGCGGCAACGCCCGCCCGTCAAAGATCGCCGCCCCGCGGTTGGACTGGCTGCGCAGCCAGCCATCCGCGTAGCCGATCGCCGCGGTGGCGATCCGGCTCGGCCGCGCCGCCCGCCACGTCGCGTTGTAGCCGACGCTCGTGCCTGCCCCGATCTCGCGCATCGCGAGCACCCGCGCGGTTAGCCGCACCGGCAGCCGCATCGGATTGGCCCGCCCCGATGCTGGATTGAGGCCATAGAGCGCGGCGCCCGGCCGGGCGAGGTCGGAGCCGAAGCCCGGTAGAAAGATGCCCGCGGAATTGGCGAGGCTGCGGGGTGCCGCCGGTAGTCGCACGCACGCCGCCTCGAAGCGCATCCGCTGCACCTCGTTCAGCGGGTTCTCCGGCTCATCGGCGGCCACCAGATGCGTCATCACGTACAGCACGTAAATGCCGCTCAGACGCCCCGGCACGTCCGCCAGCTCCGCCGCCGACAGGCCAAGCCGCGCCATTCCCGTATCGACATGCAGGATTGCCGGCAGCATCCGGCCGGCCTGTCGGGCCGAAGCTGCCCAGACATCGATCTCAGCCAGGGACCCCAGCACGGGCACGAGGTCGTGCGCGACGTACTCCTCCTCGGTGCCCGTAAACAGCCCATTCAGGACCGCCAGCATCGCGCCGGGTACCAGCGCGCGGATTGCCAGCGCCTCACCCAGCAACGCGGTGAAGAAGTGCCGGCATCCGGCCGCGTGCAGGACAGGCACGACTGCCTGCGCGCCCAGCCCGTAAGCGTCCGCCTTCACAACACCGGCAACGGCGCCTCCGGCGTGGCGCGCGGCCAAACTCTGCCAGTTCGCCGCGATAGCATCGAGGTCGATTTCCAGCACCGCCCCTGCATGGCGAAGCATGGCGCCATCAGCCTCAGTCATATCCGCCGTGCGTCTGGTCCAGGTCGGCGAAGCGGGTAAACTCAGCCTCAAAGAACAGATCGATCTTGCCGGTCGGGCCGTGTCGCTGCTTGGCGATGATCAGCTCGGCCTTGTTGTGGACCTGTTCCATGTCGCGCTTCCACTTGTCCATCTGCGTCTGGAACTTGTCCTCGGTGTCGAAGCCGACCTGTTTGGGCTCGCGCTGCTTCAGGTAGTAATCGTCGCGATAGACGAACATAACACAGTCGGCATCCTGCTCGATGGTGCCCGATTCTCGCAGGTCCGCCAGTTGCGGCCGCTTGTCCTCGCGGCTCTCCACCGCTCGCGACAGCTGTGACAGCGCCAGCACCGGGACGGCCAACTCTTTGGCGATCGCCTTCAGCCCCTGGGTGATCTGGCTGATTTCCAGCACCCGGTTCTCGGGCCGGGTGCCGGCCGACGGGCGCATGAGCTGGAGGTAGTCCACGACCACCAGCGCCAACCCCCGGGTGCGCTTCAGCCGCCGGCAGCGCGTGCGCAGCGCCGAGAGCGTCACCGCCGGCGTGTCGTCGATCTGGATCGGCAGTCCGGATATCTCGCGCGAGACCTGCACGAAGCGATCGAAGTCGCGCTGCCCGATATCGCCGCGCCGGATGCGGTCGCCGGAGATCCGCGCCTCCTCCGACAGCAGGCGGGTGGCGAGCTGCTCGGCGCTCATTTCCAGCGAGAACACGGCGATGCAGGATTTCGGCACCGCGTTCGGGTCCGCCGACCGCGCCTCTTCAAGCAGCGCCTTGGCGGCGCCGAACGCGATTTTGGTGGCGAGCGCCGTCTTGCCCATGCCCGGCCGGCCGGCAAGGATCAGCAGGTCCGACGGATGCAGCCCGCCGGTGCGGGCATCGATGTCGCGCAGGCCCGTGGTCAGACCGGACACGCCGCCCTTGCGGTGGAAGGCCCGCTCGGCGCCCATGATCGCATCGGTCAGCGCACGCTCGAAGGGGATCAGACCGCCATTGCCGCCGCCCTCGGTCGCCAGCTCGAACAGGCGCTGCTCGGCCGACTCGATCTGACCCGCCCCGTCCAGCTCGGGGTCGGCGCCGAAGGCGTTGTTCACCACCGTCTCGCCGACATCGATCAGCTGTCGGCGCAGCCAGGAATCATAGATCGCTCGGCCATATTCGCCGGCGTTGATGATGCCGACCATCGCGGTCAGCAACTGGGCCAGGTAGGCGGTGCCGCCTACTTCGTCCAGCACGCCGGCGTGCTCGAATTCCCCCTTCAAGGTGACCGCATCGGCCAGCTGCCCGGCCTCGATCCGTCGGGCGATGGATTGAAAGATTCGGCCGTGGATCGGGTCGGCGAAGTGCTCCGGGGCCAGGAACTCGGCGACCCGTTCGTAGGCGCGGTTGTTGGCCAGCAGTGCGCCGAGCAGCGCCTGCTCTGCCTGTAGATTTGACGGCGGCAGCCGCTGGGAAAGGCCGAGGAGGGGAGGGTCGATGCTGTTCACGCAAGCCGCACTCTAGTCCTCGGCTCCCGATTTCACACGCGCTCCGTCCTGTGGACAACTGTGGATATCGGGGGTGAACTTCGTCAGCGCCCCTTTGGCCGCATGCTATTCCCCGGTTTGGACGGACTCGGATGCTTCCGTGTTCTGGCGCAGGCGGTGCTGCATCAAGCCCGGCGCCGGGGAGGCTCAAGGCGAGCGCCTGAGCTCTGGCACCGGACTGGACGCCGAGGAGGTGGCGCCCGCCATTCGGCGCTTGCTTTCGGCGATGTAGGCGCGCGTCAGCGGCACCACGACCTGGTCGTGTGCGAGCTGGATCTGGAAGACCATCATGTTCTCTCGACGAAACGACAGCTCCGCGCCAGCCAGATAGAACTCGAACATCCGGCAGAACCGCTCGTCGTACAGCGCCGCGATGGCATCGCGGTTGGCGGCGAACCGCCGACGCCAGTGGCGCAGCGTCTCGGCGTAATGCAGGCGCAGGATCTCGACATCGGTGGTTTGCAGCCGGGACCGCTCGATGGCTGGAAATACCTCCGACAGCGCCGGACAGTAGCCGCCTGGGAAGATGTACTTGGCGATCCACGGGTTCGTGCTGCCCGCGCGGTCGTTGCGGCCGATCGCGTGCAGCAGCGCCACGCCGTCGGGCGTCAGGCAATGGGCGATTGTGTCGAAGAATTGTTGGTAGTGGACGACCCCGACATGCTCGAACATGCCGACCGAGACGATGCGATCGAACCGCTCGCTCACGGAGCGATAATCCAGAAGCTCGAAGCGAAGCCGATCGGTCAGACCGGCCGCCGCCGCGCGGGCGCGTGATTCGGTCAGCTGCTCGGTTGACAGCGTGATCCCCAGGACGCGCGCCCCGTAGTCGCGCGCCAGCGTGATCCCCAGCCCACCCCAGCCCGAGCCGATGTCGAGAACCGTCAGGTTGGGGTGGTCCAGGCACAGCTTGGCGGCGATATGGTGCTTCTTTGCCGCCTGCGCCTCCTCCAGCGTTTCGTCGCCGCGCGGGAAATAGGCGCAGGAATACTGGCGGTCGCGGTCCAGGAACAGGCTGTAGAGCCGGCCGCTCAGGTCGTAATGGTGCGCGACGTTGCGTTGTGCGCGTCGCGCTGGATTGTACTGGTCGATGCGGCGCCTGATGGTCGCGACCACCTCGCGCAACCGCGCCATTGGATGGCCGGCGGCGTTGGCCATCAGGTTCGACATCATCAGGTCCAAGGCCTGATAGATGTCGCAACCCTCGGGCACCAGCCCGCCCTCCATGTAGCACTCGCCGGCCGCGAGCGTCGGGTTGGTCAGCAACCGGCGGACGGTCGCCGCGTCGCGCAACGCCAGTCCGGCTTCGGGACCCGACCCGAACGGGCCGGAATAGGCCGATGTGCTGCCGTCAGGCCAGCGAATGGTCAGTCGGCCAACCGTGATGAACCGCTTGAGTACGGCGTCCAAGGCAGCCCGCATCTCCGATCCCCCATTCCGGGCGCATGCCGGCGACAACGGCCACAGATAGCCACCGCGGAAGTAGAAAGCGGCGGCGCCGCATGGGTGCGCCGCCCCTGTCTAGGATCAGCCGAGGTGCTTGGTGAAGAAGGCCAGCGTGCGCGACTGCGCGAGGTCGTAGTCTTTCTGGCTGAAGCTGCCCCGCTCGTCACACCCGAAGCCGTGACCGGCGCCGGCGTACACGTAGATCTCCGCCTTCGGCTGCGCCGCGCGGATCGCGTCCACGTCGGTCATCGGGATCGAGGCATCGGTCTCGCCGAAATGCATCTGCACCGGGCAGTTTGGCCGTTCCTCTTTGGTCCCCGCGATCCCGCCGCCATACCAGCATGACGCAGCCGCGAAGCTGCGGCTGCGTGTGCTGCCCCACCAGGCGACGGTGCCGCCGAAGCAGTAACCGACGATGCCGAGCTTGCGCCCCGTCAGATGTGACGCCGCGGCCTCAACGTCGGCCATCACCTGCGCATCGGTCAGCTTCATGCGGTAATCGCGGCCCTTGCTGATGTCGTCCTGGGTGTAGCCAAGCTCCACGCCTGGTTCGACCCGGTCGTACAGGCCTGGGGCGCAGACTGCATACCCCGCGGCGGCGAAGCGGTCGGCCATATCGCGGATGTGCTGATTGACCCCGAAGATTTCCTGGATGACGACGACGCCCCGCTGAGCGTCCTGCGGTCCCGCGACGTAGGCCGACAGGGTGTGCCCGTCGGATGCCTTCAGGTCGATAACGCTGCCCATGTTCTTCTCCTATCTCGGCATTGCTTGGTAGGTGAGGCTACGCTGGCCCGCCGAGCCCGGCCGGTAGCCCGAATGTTTCCTGGTCCTCGAGGCCGCAGGGGAGCGTGTGGCGCCGGCCGGTTGTCCGTGAACCCGAACAGTCGTCTGGGCCCGAGCCCGCATCGAGGAGGATGGGTGATGGATAAGCCGCCAGCCGCAGACCGCTATGTCGGTATCGACGTCTCCAAAGGCCGCGTGGACGTGCACGTGCGTCCGGATGGAACCGCCTTTACCTGCACCACCGACCCGGACGGACTGGCCGATCTGGTCGGTCGATTGAAACCATGCTAGCCCAAGCTGGTCGCCATGGAAGCGAGCGGCGGCTACGAGGGCGTCGTCGCTGCGGCGCTGGCCGAGGCCGGCCTGCCGGTCGCCATCATCAACCCGCGCCAGGTGCGCAAATTCGCCGGCGCCATTGGACGGCTCGCCAAAACCGACGCAATCGACGCCAGCGTGATCGCGCACTTCGCCGACGCGGTGCGGCCCGAGGCCAAGCCGATGCCGGATGCACTCTCGCTGCGGCTGCGCGAACTGCTGGCCCGTCGCCGCCAGCTCGTCGTCATGATCAATGCCGAGAAGCAGCGGTTGGGCAAGGCCGCCGACCGGCTCGCCCAGCGGTCGTTCAAGACCATCCTGCGCAGCCTCGAAGCGGAGCGCGAACGGATCGACCGCGCCATTGACAAGCTGATCGAACAAAGCCCGGTGTTCTGCGCCAAGCAGGACCTGCTCAAGAGCGTTCCGGGCATCGGCGACGTGGTGGCGCGCACGCTGATCGTGGAGCTCCCCGAACTCGGCACGGTCGATCGACACCAGATCGCCGCACTCGCCGGCGTCGCTCCAATGAACCGCGACAGCGGCAGCTATCGGGGAAAACGACGCATCCAGGGCGGCCGCGTCGAAGTGCGCGCGCCGCTCTACAGGGCCTGCCTGGTCGCGATCCGGCACAACCCGCCGCTGCGCGCCTTCTACCAGCGGCTGCGCGACGCAGGAAAGCCAGGCCGTCTCGCCCTTGTCGCCGTGATGCGCAAGCGGCTCACCACGCTCAACGCCATCCTGCGCGATAAAAAGACATGGGCCGTCGCCCAGTCCTGACCGTCGAGAGCATTGCGGCGTCGGCGTCCGCGGCGACCGGCCGCTCAAGGCCGTCAGCCGCCGAAGGCGGGGGCGCGCACGCGCCAGCCTTGAACGGGCGGGCGACGCGGACGACCCTTCAGCCGACATCTCGACCCTTGACCTTCAAGACAGTCGCTCCCCTTTGCAGTTGGACCCCAGCATGGGGCGCGGGGCAGGGGGGCCGTCAAGCCGGCCTGGAATGTCGGCCGGACGTCGCGGGTTCGCGCGTCGGCTCCTCTGGCGTTGTCACGCAGGGCTTTGCTAAGATAATTGGCCGATTCGGCCTGCCGACTTGGCGCGTTGGGGTGATCTGCGATGAAGTTCAAGGCCGACCGTGCCTCCCTGCTGAAGGCGCTCGCGCATGTCCAGAGCGTGGTGGAGAAGCGCAACACAATTCCCATCCTGGCGAACGTGATGATCGCGGTGCGGGACAACGCGCTGACCCTGACAGCGACCGACATGGAAATCGCCATTGTCGAGGACGTGCCCGCGGTCACGCTCCGTCCCGGCGCCTGCACCGCCCCGGCGGCGACCCTGTACGATATCGTCCGCAAGCTTCCCGACGCCGCGGAGGTGGAGCTAGAGCATCCGGGCGCCGAGGCGCAGCTCGCGCTGCGCGCTGGGCGCTACAACACGAATCTCGTGGTCCTGCCGACGGACGACTTCCCGCAAATGACCGCGGGCAGCCTGTCGCACCGCTTCGCCCTGTCGGCCCAGCAGTTGCGTGGCGTGATCGACCGCACGCGGTTCGCCATCAGCACCGAGGAGACGCGCTACTACCTCAACGGCATCTTCCTGCACGCGACCGAGACCGAGGGCACGCAGGTCTTGCGCGCGGTGGCGACCGACGGCCATCGCCTGGCGCGGGTCGAGGAGCCGCTGCCCGAGGGGGCGGCTGCGATGCCCGGCGTGATCGTGCCGCGCAAGACAGTGAACGAATTGCGCAAGCTGCTCGACGAGGTCACCGGAAGCGTCGATATCGGCCTGTCCGACACCCGCATCCAGTTCCATCTAGACAACGTGCTGCTCACCAGCAAGCTGATCGACGGCACCTTTCCCGAATACGACCGGGTCATCCCACGCGGCAACGACAAGATCCTGCGGGTGAACAAGAGGGACTTCGCCGAGGCGGTGGGCCGTGTCGCCGCCATCTCGGCGGAGAAGCAACGGCCGGTGAAGCTGACGCTCTCGCGCGACCTGCTCGTGCTGTCCGCCTCCAGCCCCGAGGCGGGCGTGGCGAGCGAGGAGCTTGACGCTGACCGCGTCAAATACAACTCGACGCCACTCGAGATCGGCTTTCAGGCACGGTACCTGAACGACATCACCGACCAGATCGCCGAGCGGGTGGAGTTCCGCTTCGCCGACGGCGCCGCCCCCACCATCGTCGTGGACGGCGCCGACGAGCGCGCGTTGTATGTCCTCATGCCCATGCGTGTCTGACCTGCCAACGGCTCCCTCGCCCTGCTCCCGGCGGAGCGGGTCGGGCGAGGGCGGCGGCTTGACGTGTTGCGCCTCCAACGCGTGAATCTGACCGAATTCCGCAACTACGCCGCGCTGACCTGGCGTCCGGCGGCGCGGGTGAGCGTGCTGTTCGGCCCCAATGGGAGCGGCAAGACCAACCTGCTGGAAGCCGTCTCCCTGCTCGCCCCCGGCCGGGGGCTGCGCGGCGCTCGCATACCGGATCTACCCCGGCGCGCACCGGATGCGAACGGGCGCTGGGCGGTGGCCGGGCGGTTTGCGACCCCTGACGGCCCGTTCGATTTGGGAACGGGAACGCCGCCCGAAGGACCCGTGGACCGGCGGGTGTTCCGCCTCGACGGTGGTCGGCCGCGCAGCCAGGCCGAGGTTGCCGCCCGTGTGGCCGCGGTCTGGCTCACGCCGCCGATGGACCGGCTGTTCCAGGAGGGCGTCACCGGCCGGCGACGTTTTCTCGACCGGCTGGTGCTGGCTCTGGAGCCCGCGCATGCCCGCGAACTTGCCGCCCATGATTCGGCGCTAGCCAGTCGCGGCCGCCTGCTCGCGCGCGGGCACACCGACCCGTCCTGGCTTGCCGGACTGGAGGACCAGATCGCCCGCCACGCGGTCGCGGCGACGGCTGCGCGCATGGCGCTCGCGGGCCGACTGGACACTGCCCTGGCGTCTGGCGTGGTGCCCGGCTTTCCATTCGCCCGCTTCGCCCTTGAGTGCCCGATTGCGGCGCGGCTGGCCGCCGATCCTGCCGTCGCGGTGGAGGACTGGGTGCGCGCCACGCTCGCCGGCGCCCGAGTGCGCGACGCGGAGATCGGCGGTGCGGCGGTCAGCGCCCATCGCTGCGACCTGGCGCTGCGCGACGCAGTGTCGGGCGTGCCTGCCGCCCAGGCCAGCACCGGGGAGCAGAAGGCGCTGCTGCTGGGCATCGTGCTCGCCCATGCCCGCCTGATCGCCGACGCGCGCGGCTTTGCGCCGCTGTTGCTGCTGGACGAGCCCGCCAACCATCTGGACCCGGCGCGCCGCGCCGCTCTGTTCGTCGCCGTCGCCGGCTTGCCGGCGCAGGTCCTGATGACCGGCACCGACGCCGAGATCTTCCTGCCGCTCGCCGCCCAGGCCGAGGGGCTGCGCACGGGCGGCGGCTTCCTTGCCGCCGATCGGCGCTTTTCTGCCGGCGAGGCTCTGCTGGGCCCTGGGCCGGAGACGCTGTAGCGGCTATATATCTAGAGTACACGCGAACCTCAGAACGGGATGATCACGGCATGTCCGAAACCGCCGGGGAGCGGCCTGACTCAGACGCCTACGACGCATCTTCCATCTCGGTCCTCAAGGGCCTGGAGGCCGTCCGCAAGCGCCCGGGAATGTATATCGGCGACACCGACGACGGCTCGGGCCTGCACCACATGGCCTTCGAGATCATGGACAATGCGGTAGATGAGGCGCAGGCCGGCTTCGCCACGCGGGTCGAACTGATACTGAACGGCGATGGCAGCGTGACGGTACGCGACGACGGACGCGGCATCCCGACCGACATCCACGAGGAGGAAGGCGTCTCGGCGGCGGAGGTCGTGCTGACTCGGCTGCACGCGGGCGGCAAGTTCAACCAGAACAGCTACAAGGTCTCGGGCGGCCTGCACGGCGTCGGCGCCGCTGTGGTCAACGCGCTCTCCGAATGGATGGACGTGCGCATCTGGCGCCATGGCCAGGAGCATTTCATCCGCTTCCGCCATGGCGGTGCCGAGGCGCCGCTGGCCACCGTCGGCGCTCCGGACCAGCACGCAACCGGGACCGAGGTGACGTTCAAGCCGAGCACCGGGACTTTCACCAAGGTCGAGTTCGACTATGCGATCCTGGAGCGCCGTTTGCGCGAGCTGGCCTTCCTGAACTCGGGCCTCACCATCGTCCTGCGCGACGAGCGGCACGCGGAGACGCGCGAGTCCGTCATGCGCTACGACGGCGGCCTGGTCGCCTTTGTCGAATGGCTGGACCGCGGCAAGACCTTGCTGTTCACGCCGCCGGTCAGCCTGCGCGCCGACGACGAGGCGCAAGGCATCCGGGTCGAGTTCGCGCTGGCGTGGAACGACAGCTATCACGAGACCACGCTCTGCTTCACCAACAACATCCCCCAGCGCGACGGCGGCACCCATCTCGCCGGATTCCGCGCGGCGCTGACCCGCGTGGTCGGCAAATACGCCGAGAGCATGGGCAAGAAGGACAAGCTCGAGCTGGCGCCGGAGGATATCCGTGAGGGGATGACGGCGGTGCTGTCGGTGAAGGTGCCCGACCCCAAGTTCTCCTCGCAGACCAAGGACAAGCTGGTCAGCTCAGAGGTGCAGCCGGTGGTGCAGGCTGCGGCGTCCGATGCCATCGCGCACTGGCTGGAGACCCACCCGAAGGAAGCGCGCGTCATCGTGGGCAAGGTGATGGATGCGGCTTCGGCGCGCGAGGCGGCGCGCAAGGCCCGCGAACTCACCCGCAAGAAGCCGGGCGACATCTCCACGCTTCCGGGCAAGCTCGCCGATTGCTCCGAGCGTGATCCCGCGAAATCCGAGATCTTCATCGTCGAAGGTGATTCCGCCGGCGGCTCGGCCAAGCAGGGGCGCGACCGAAAATTTCAGGCGATCCTGCCGCTGAAGGGCAAGATCCTGAACGTGGAGCGGGTGCGCCGTGACCGGATGCTCGGGAGCGCCGAGATCGGCACGCTCATTACCGCGCTCGGCACCGGCATCGGCCATGACGACGCTGACCGCGGCGGCTTCGATATCGCCCGGCTGCGCTATCATCGCATCGTCATCATGACCGACGCCGACGTGGACGGAAGCCATATCCGCACGCTGCTGCTGACGTTCTTCTATCGCCAGATGCCGGAGCTGATCGAGTGCGGGCATCTCTATATCGC
Source organism: uncultured Pseudomonadota bacterium (assembly GCA_963756495.1). Lineage (GTDB taxonomy): Bacteria > Pseudomonadota > Alphaproteobacteria > Acetobacterales > Acetobacteraceae > DATFDN01. The sequence continues at coordinate 17,929 of CAVWNS010000001.1, forward strand.
CCAGCCGCCGCTCTATCGCGCCAAGCGCGGCAACGACGAGCGCTACCTGAAGGACGACCGTGCGCTGGAGGACTTCCTGCTTGACAAGGCGCTGGACGCGGCGCGCCTGACCTATGCCGGCGGCCGCGTTCTGGAAGCCGAGGAGCTGCGCACCGAGGTGCAGTGGTTGCGCGAGGCGCACGCCCGAGTCCGTGGCCTGTCGGGCGCCGCCCCCGCGTGGCTTGTCGAGCAGGCCGCCATCGCCGGCGCGCTCACCCCCGATCCCACCCGCGCCGCCGCGGCGGCCCAGACGCTCGCCGCCCGGCTCGACGCCGTCTCGATGCCCACCGAGCGCGGCTGGGTCGTTGCCGCGGACGGCACGGCCCTGACCATGGGCCGTGTGGTGCGCGGGGTCACCGAGAAGCACACGCTCGACCATTCCGCGCTGCGCAGCGCGGAATCGCGCTGGCTCGCCGAGCGTGCGGACGCACTGGCCGAGCGCTTCGCCGCTCCCGCCCGCCTGTTGCTCGACAAGCAGGAGGCCACCGCCGTCGGTCCCGCCAGCGCCTACGATCGCATCCTCGCGCACGGCCGGCGCGGGCTCACCATCCAGCGCTTCAAGGGCCTGGGCGAGATGAACCCGGATCAGCTCTGGCAGACCACACTCGATCCGGCGACCCGGACACTATTGCAGGTGAAGGTGGGCGACGCCGAGGAGGCGGGCCAGGTGTTCAGCACCCTGATGGGCGACGTGGTGGAGCCACGCCGGGAGTTCATCGTCGGCAATGCGCTGAAGGTGGCGAACCTGGACGTGTGAGTTCCACGCCTCCTGACAGGCTCCCGGTCTCGCCACGAAAGGCCTAGCGCCTCCGGTGACCGGCTGACCATCCGCCTGGGCGGTGCTATGCCGCGTGTGGATGGGATGGGAGAACCGCAATGCCTGACCGCACAGCCCTCGCTCGTCTCGGACGCCTCGTGATGGCGGACGTTGCCGCGGAGCAGCCAGGGGCAAACTCGCAGGCGGCCGCTCGATGGCTGGAGGCTCAGCCCGAGGCCGTGCTTGACCTGCTCGATTTGCTCGTGGCCGAGGCCGGCAAGAAGCGGGCGAACGAAAATCTCATCAGCGCCTACGCCTTCATGACCGGGCAGGCGCTCGAGTTCACGCGCTACGCCATCGAGGGCGGGCAGGCGGACGCGGCCGAGTTGGTGGACGCCGTGCGCCGCCGCCTGCTCGCGATCGGCAAGGACCGGCAGGTCGAGCCAGCCCTGGTGCTCATGGTGCTGCGCGAGTTCACGAACGCCAAGCTCGACCCCGGACCCGAACTCCGAGGACTGATGGGGAGCCTCACGGAACAGGCGGCCGCGACTTCCCCGAGCCCCGAGGGCATGGAGGCACTGGATGCCCACCTCGCCGACCTTGCCCGCGAGGTGGGCGGCAATCCGTTCGACCTTTACGCGCACGTGCGTGAGATGGCCGATGCCTTCCCCGACGACCACCGCGCGGCGATGGGCGCCTGGCTGCTTCAGGCCAGGGACGAGACCGCGCGTGAAGCCGCACTCGGCTGGCTGCTGGATGCGTCCGCGTCCGTGCGCAACGCGGCCGCATCGGGCATCGAGCACGCGGCCGCGACGGGTGGTGTGTCCGCCGTGATGCTCCGGCGGCTGATCGCGCTTCGCAACTGGCTGCCCGAGGCCGAGCGCATGTCGCTGGACCGGGCGATCCAGGCGTGTCGCCGGCACGGCGTCGAGATCAGCGCCTTGCCGCCGGTCCAGGTGCGCGAGGTGCTGGCCTCCGGGATCGACGGGGCAGGGGCCCAAAGCATCTTCATCCTCGTCCGCGAGGGGCGGCGAAGCGCGATCGGCTGTCTGTTGCTGAAGCACGGCATCGGTATCCGTGACGGGTGGGCGCAACATGGGTTGACCCGGACCGAGTTGGATGAGTTCCTGGCGCAGGTGCGGGAGATCGACCTCCTCCCGATCGACATGGACTACGTCCGGGTCGCGGGCGCGAACGCGCTGGCGGTCAACCTGACGTCGGGGGTCATGCCGCCTTTCGCCGCGCTGGATGTTATGGAGACTGGGGGTCTGCAAGGGATGCAGCCCGAGGCGCTGTCTGTGGACGCCGTGCTGGGCATGCTCGATGCCGAGGCGGACTCCCTGTCTGGGGCGGAGGTGGTCGTGAAGGTGCTGGCGAGCAGCCGCGACCTGCCGGACACGCTCGGGTTCCTCGATTCCTGGTTCGAGGCGGACGCGGAGGTCGAGCAACTGCTCGGAGGCGAGCGGCTGGCGCGCGCGAAGCGTATCGCCCTGGTGCAGGACGAGCTGCTGCCCCGGCGTGCCGCGAAGTGGGTGGAGCGTCTGGCCTGGACCGCGCTGATGCTGCGCAATTCCGAGGAGGATATGCCTTGGGAGGCGTTCTTCGTCTCCGCCAAGGCGCTCAAGGCGGGTCGCGCGATTGGCGAGATCCCGCTCATGGCGTACGTGGCTGGCCTCACCGTGGATGCCGACGCGGCGAACCACCCTGGACGGCCGAGCTCTCCTGCCAAGAATTCTCGAGCGCGACGCCGTAGCTAGCGGGTAAGCCCCAGGCCACCGCCGACCCGCTGCCCACGGGGAGCGTCCCCGACCGCCGGGATGTCTGCGTGGTGCCCGATTGCAAGGCCGCGCGGAACTCCCTACGCCGCCCCGGAGATAACCCGCCCAGCGATCGCCAAGGAGGCACGAAGACGCATGACCCTGGACCCGGTGCTCCTGTCGCGGCTGCAGTTCGTCTGGGTGATAGCTTGGCACATCCTGCTGCCCGCATTCACGGTCGGGCTGGCGTCGTACATCGCCTTTATGGAAGGCCTGTACTTCGCGACTGGGCGGGACGTCTATTTCCGCATCTCCAGCTTCTGGATCAAGATTTTCTCCGTGGCCTTCGGCATGGGGGTGGTCTCCGGCATCATCATGCCGTTCCAGTTCGGCACGAACTGGAGCCGCTATGCCTACGCCACCGCCAACGTCCTCTCACCGATGCTCGCCTATGAGGGGCTGACCGCGTTCTTCCTGGAAGCGGCATTCCTGGGCGTGCTGCTGTTCGGACGCCACCTGGTCCCGCGCTGGGCGCACTTCTTCGCCGCACTGATGGTCGCGGCCGGCACGCTGTTTTCATCGTTCTGGATTCTGTCGGTGAACAGCTGGATGCAGACACCTGCCGGCTACGAGCTGGTGGATGGCCGCTTCATGCCGAAGGACTGGATACAGATCGTCTTCAACCCGTCCTTCCCTTACCGGCTGGCCCATACGGTGTGCGCCTTCTACATCAGCACCGCCTTCGTGGTGCTGAGTGTCGGCGCGTGGTTCGTGCTCAAGCAGCGCTTCCTCGAGGAGGGGCGCCGGATCATGTCCACGGCGCTATGGCTGCTGCTGGTCCTGGTGCCCCTGCAGATCGTCCTGGGTGACGCCCATGGGCTGAACACGCGGAAGTACCAGCCGACCAAGCTGGCGGCGATCGAGGCGCGCTGGGATACCGGGTCGCGGGTGCCGCTAACCCTGTTCGCCGTTCCCGATCAAAGCGCCGAGACCAACCACTATGCCATCGAGATCCCCGATCTCGGAAGCCTGATCCTGACCCATGAGCTGAACGGGACGGTCCGCGGCCTGAAAGACTGGCCCCGCGACCAGAGGCCCCCCGTGGCCTTCCCGTTCTTTGCCTTCCGTATCATGGTCGGCGTCGGTCTGCTGATGTTGCTGATCGCAGTGGTCGGCAATCTCATGCGGCGCGGCGGCCGGCTCTACGAGAGTCGCGCCTTCCTCCGGGTCTGCCAGTGGGCTGCACCGCTTGGTTTCATCGCCGTGCTGGCAGGCTGGACGACCACGGAGGTCGGACGCCAGCCCTGGACCGTCTATGGGCTGCTCCGGACGGCCAATTCCGTCTCCCCCTCGTTGACCGGGCTTGACGTGCTGCTGACCCTGATCGGCTATATCGCGGCCTACGCCGTCGTGTTCCCCGGCGGCTGGGTGGTCATGCGGCGTATCGTGCGCCGCGGGCCTGAGGGCGGAGGCGACGAGCCTGTCGAGAGCGGGCGGCCCATGTCGCCGGTCAGGCCAGTTCCTGCCGCCAGGGCGGAAGGAAGTGCCGCATGAGTTCTCAACTTCCGCTCGATTTCGTGCCGATCTGGACGTTGATCCTCGGCGTGGGCGTGTTCCTTTACGTCATGCTCGACGGCTTCGATCTCGGGGTCGGCATCCTCTATGGCTTCGCCGCCGACACGCCGTCGCGCAATCTGATCATGAACTCGGTCGCACCCGTTTGGGACGGCAACGAGACCTGGCTTGTCCTGGGCGGCGTCGGCCTGCTCGCCGCATTCCCGCTGGCTTTCGCTATCATCATTCCGGCGGTCTACTTCCCAGTCGCCATCATGCTGCTGGCGCTGATCTTTCGCGGCGTGGCCTTCGAATTTCGCTTCCGCGACGCCCCGCACCGCACGTTCTGGGACTATGGGTTCGCTTACGGCTCGATGCTGGCGACCTTCGCCCAGGGAATCGTGCTCGGCGCCTTCATCCAGGGCTTTCAGACGGACGGGAGGGTGTTCACTGGCAGCAGCACGGATTGCTTCACCCCGTTCTCCATCGTGACCGGCTTCAGTCTGATGCTCGGCTATGCGCTGCTTGGGGCGGGGTGGCTGGTTCTCAAGACCGAAGAGCCATTGCAGTCCTGGGCGCGCCGCTGCGGACGGCTGGCCTTCCTGGGTGTCTGCGCAGCGGTCCTCGTCGTGAGCATCTGGACGCCGTTCATGGAGGCAGACATCCGGGAGCGCTGGTTCTCCTGGCCGAATATCGTGTTCCTTGCGCCGGTCCCGATCATCACGTTGCTGATCGCCTGGGCCGAGTGGCGGTCGTTGAACCGGTCCGGCTCGAACTACGGACCGTTCCTCGGGGCATTGGGGCTGTTCCTGATGTCCTACCTGGGTATCGCCATCAGCTTGTGGCCGAATATCGTGCCGCACCGATTGAGCCTGTGGCAGGCGGCCTCAGCGCCCAGCACGCAGGCCTTCCTGCTGATCGGCACCCTGTTCCTGCTGCCCATCATCCTCATGTACACGGGATGGTCCTATTGGGTGTTCCGTGGAAAGGTGCGGGCGGACATCGGATACCACTGAGCGAAGGAATCCGTCTCGACGCTCATCCCGCGCGGGCCCAGAGGGAGCCTGCCATGGGTGACAGCTTGGCCCCCAGGCGCCGGAGCCTCACGACGCGCGCAACCGCCTTGGTGCTGAGCTTCCGTCCCGATTTGGAGGAGGCCTGACCCGACGCCACCTTGTCAGTCGCAGACAACTCGGCGGTTCCCGCCTCCAGGTGAGCCGGATTGACGCAGAGAGGCTGCTTGCAGCGATGCCGGACGACCATCCCCGCTGGAACCGGACCGAAGGTCAGCTCGTATGCAACGCGGTGGACGGCATGCACGCAGGGCCCGACCTTGATCTCCCCGTAACCGTCGCCCGATCTCGGACCTCTCCAGATGCGGCATTTCGTCTTCTGGTCCAGATCGACGTTCTCGCGGAGATGCTCTTCCGGTGTTTTCCACCAGGCACCGAAGCGGGCCATCAGGAATGCGCTCCAAGCGAGCCCTGGGGCGTCGCGCAGACCGCCTCCAGGGCTGAGCGCAACGAAGCGGAGACGTTCACAAGCCGGTCTCCGTTGCGGCGGGTCTCCCAGCCGCCCGATGATTGCCGCACGGTGAGGGTTGCGCTCGTTCCGATGTGGTCGCGTGCCACACTGACGTACTCGGCACCGTCCTGACCCTGGGCGACCCATTTCGGCGCTCCGGTCCTGGGGTCCGTGTTCTCCAGGATGAAGTATCCCTGTCGCGCCGTAGCAGCGGACCACCGATGCAGCTCATCGTGGTCGGCTTGGCTGAAGCAATATTGGGCCGGTGGCAAACGAGCGATGGTGTCGGATGGCACGCGCGAGTCCTCCGGTCTCATCGGGCGCCGGGGAATTCCCATGCTGCCTGCCAGAGTATTCTCACGTTTCCGTGATCCAAGTCAGCTAAAATCGTGTGGGTTTTGATCCAATTCGCAGCGTCCCATCACCGCATCGCGCCCAGCCGGCCAGCCGCCGCTTCGTGACCGGGCACCCGCGGCTATCTGAGCACTGGCGAAGGCTCGCCCGCGGATCGGTCGTCTGTGTTGCCGCGACGCCCGGTCCGTCGGTTGGATCACCCTTGGAGTTTACTGTTTGCCGCGCGGCGGGGTGTCGGGGCGCTCCTGATCCTCCTGCTGGTGCGCTGTCTCGATGGCATGGCGATCCGATGTCGGGAGGCCGGTCGGCTCGGCGTCAGCGTTTTTCTCCGTGGTGGGGGGGCGGCGCGGGTCGGGCTCACCGGCCCCGGTCACGCCGGAGTGGGAAGTAGGATCGCTGGCCGGGAAACTGTCGGCCAAGGCGCGATCCACCTTGCTTGCAGGTTCGTCCTTTCCCAGACCGCGCTGGTCACGGTGCTCTGACATCATCGCTATCCCCTCTATGCCGCCCGGCTGCAACGCCTATGCGACGGGACAGTTCAATGCGCAGGATTGAGACAGCAACGATGGGAGGAAGCGCGGATGGGAACTACGGTCGTGGTCACTGGCGCCAGCGCGGGCGTGGGTCGGGCCATTGCGCGCGCCTTTGCCGATGCCGGCTGCGACGTGGGCCTGCTGGCGCGCGATGCGGAGCGGCTGAACGCCGCCGTTGGTGAGATCGAGGCGCGCGGCGCGCGCGGCTTTGCCGTGCCGACCGACGTATCGGATGCCGACGCTGTGGAGCGCGCGGCCGAGACGGTCGAGAGCACGCTGGGGCCGATCGACATCTGGGTGAACGACGCAATGGTGACCGTCATCGCCCCTGTCCACGAGATCACACCCGCGGAATTTCGCCGGGCTACCGAAGTCACCTATTTGGGTACTGTATACGGGACGATGGCTGCCCTGCGGCGGATGCGTCAGCGCGGGAAGGGAAGCATCGTTCAGGTCGGCTCCGCGCTTGCCTACCGCGCCATCCCGCTGCAGGCAGCCTATTGCGGGGCAAAGTTCGCGATCCGTGGCTTCACCGACAGTCTACGCTCGGAGCTGCTGCACGACCATGTCCCGATCAGGATCAGCATGGTTCAGTTGCCGGCGATGAACACGCCGCAGTTTGACTGGGCGCTGACGAAAATGAAGAACAAGGCGCAGCCGGTTCCACCGATCTATCAGCCGGAGGTCGCCGCGCGGGCGGTGGTGTTCGCCGCCTTCAATGACCGGCGCGAGATCTGGCTTGGCGGACCGACATGGCAAGCGATCCTGGCCAACCGAATTGCCCCCCGCCTCATCGACCGCTACCTGGCCCGCATCGGTTTCAGCTCGCAGGTGCGCAATGAGCTCTTGCCGGCTGATGCACCGGCCAATTTGTTCGAGACCGTTCCTGGCCGCCAGGGCGCGCACGGAGGCTTCGATCAGCAAGCGCGCAATTCGGCGTTCACGCTCTGGGCGCAGGAGAACCGCGGCACCTTGGCCGCCGTGACCGCGGCGCTCGGCGCCATTTGCATCGGCTTTGCCAATCGCCGGCGGCTGGGCTGACTCTCGCAAAGGGAACCCGCCCCGGCGCGACATCGTTGAGCGGCATATCACGCAACAGCGGGGACCAAGATGCCTGATGTTCAAGGATGCCGCGTCGCCGTGCTCGCGACCGATGGCGTGGAGCAGGCCGAGTTGACGGAGCCGGTAAAGGCACTGCGACAGGCCAAGGCGGATGTCGTCGTGATCGCGCCGAAGAGCGGCGACATCCAAGGCATGCAGCACAACGACAAGGGCGACAAGCTGAAGGTGGATTCGGAGCTGTCGGCCGTGCGGCCGGAGCAGTTCGATGCGCTCGTCCTGCCCGGCGGCGTGGCCAATCCGGACATGCTGCGCACCATTCCCGAGGCGGTCGCCTTCGTTCGCCACTTCGTGCAAGCCGGCAAGCCAATCGCCGCGATATGCCACGGCCCCTGGACCCTGATCGAGGCGGAGGGCGTGCGCGGCAAGCGCATGACCTCCTGGCCGTCGTTGCGGACCGACCTGCGCAACGCGGGCGCGGACTGGGTCGATTAGGAAGTCGTGCGGGATGGAAGTCTGGTCACCTCACGCAAGCCCGACGACCTCCCGGCGTTCTGCCGCGAGATGCTAAGCCTGTTTGCCACCGGGCAGTCGCGCCAGGCGGCTTAGGGCGCGGCGCTTCAGGCTTGATCAGCCGAACCGCGAATCGCGCTTTCAGGATAAGGTCGAGAGCCCAGGCGCTTATTCCCCATCGATCACGCACTCGACCGCTCCGGGGAGACGCTCAGTACCTGGCCGCCATCTGTGGCGCGCAGATCCCGCAGCACGCCGGCCAGTGGCTTCGGGCGGCCGAAGAAGTAGCCCTGGAATTCCGAGCACGGTACCGTTTTCAGCAACTCGTAGGCCTCTCGGGTCTCGACACCCTCCACTGTTGTCTGCAAGCCGAGCCTGGAGATCATGTCCACGATCGATCGCACGATCACGAGGCTGTCCGAACCCTCGACTATGCCCCTTACGAAGGATTGGTCGATCTTGATTTTGTCGAACGGAAACAGACGCAGGTAGCTGAGCGACGAATAGCCCGTTCCGAAATCATCCAGCACGGCGCGCACGCCAAGCTCGCGGAGGCCGCGGAGCGCGCTCAGGATCACGGTGTCATGCGGCAGGAGCGCCAACTCCGTGATCTCCAGCGCCAGCCGGGATGGATGGAACCCGGTATAGTCGAGCGCGGCGGTCACCGCTCCGACGACATCGCCGGTATGGAGCTGGATCGGGGACAAGTTGATCGAGAGCGTCATGTGCTCGGGCCATGAAGCCGCCTCGGTGCAGGCCTGACGCAGCACCCAATCCCCAATGGCGTTGATGAGACCCAGCTCCTCGGCGATCGGGATGAACTGAGCCGGCTGGATCATCCCGCGCTCGGGGTGGTGCCAGCGTAACAGCGCCTCGTAGCCGCTCACCGCGGCGCGGCGGACGTCAAAGAGCGGCTGGTAGAAGATCACCAGCTGATTGCGTATCAGCACCTCGCGAAGCTCGAGTTCGATGATGCGGCGCTCCTGCATTTCGGTGCCCATGTTAGGCCGGAAGACGCAATATTTCCCCCGGCCTTCCGCCTTCGCGCGATAGAGGGCAATGTCGGCGTCCTTGAGCAGCGTATCGGGATGGAAGGTCTGACCTTGCGTTGCGAGCGCGATCCCGACGCTGACGCCAACGATCGCCCGCTTTCCGTCCAGATCGTATGGCATACCCAGGGTTTCGACCAAGCGCTGGGCAAGCCGCTCCGCGGCGTGCGGCTGGCCTTCCGAGATTTGCAGGATGGCGAATTCATCACCGCCCAGGCGCGCCACGACGTCGGAGTCTGCGTAGGCAGTTCCGTAGCCGCTGGGCAACCACCGTGAGCAGGCTGTCGCCCACCGGATGGCCGAGCGTGTCGTTAACGCTCTTGAAATGGTCCAGGTCGAGGCAGAGAACGGCGAGGCGCCCGTCGTGGCACGCTCCCTCACCAAGGGCTTGCTCGAGACGATCGCGGAGGGTCAGGCGGTTCGGCAAATTCGTGAGCGCGTCGTGGTGGGCCATGAACGTGATGCGCGCTTCGCCGCGCCGACGTTCCGTGATGTCCTCGTAGGTTGCCAGCCACCCTCCGTCGGCCATCGGCTGATGGGAGACCGCCAGCGCTCGGCCGCGGTCATCCTCATGGAAGAAGATCGCGCGCCGTTGCCCCGAGACCAGGTCCTGCTGCTCGGCCCAGATTGCTTCCATCATGTCCGCGCCATACGCGCCGACGGCGGCAATGGTGCGGAAAACCTGTTCCATCGGCACCCCAGGCCTGACCTGCCCCGGAGAGAGCTGGTACAGCGTCAAGAAGCGGAAATTGCAGACGATGAGGCGCTGCTCGCAATCGACCATGCAAAGCGCCTGGGACATGTTGTTCAGTGCCGCATCAAAACGGGCATTCTGTGTGTGCAGTGCGCTATCGCGTTCCCGCAATGCCCGGTTCTGGTGCTGGACCTCCTCTACCGCATCTTGGGCCTGCTGGTGAGCCACCGAGAGCTGTTCGCTGCTCTGCTGAAGTTCGGCGACCAGATTGCGGACATTCCGGTGGGCTCGGTGCAGCAGCCTGTTGTGCAGTTCCAGGGCCGCGATCAAGGCGAGTCCACATCCGATCAGGCCCGTCAAGACCGCCGACAAGGCCCAGTGCAGGCTGCTCAGCCGGCCGATGTCCTGGGCCACCAGTCGGTTTCCCTGCTGGTAGGCCGCGGAAGCGATCTGCGGCAGTTGCGAGCCTAGCGGCAGGAGCAGCGCAAGCAGCCGCTGTGAGCCACCGGGTCGACCCAGATCGCCGCTCATCTTATCGGCGGCGGCAACCGCGCTCCGAAGTGGGGCGGCGAGGGACTGCAATTCAGGATCGCTGCGCACGAATGCGCCGGCGTCTCCGGAGTCCAGCAGCCGGATCTGATTGACCACGATATCCAGGCGGAGCTGCACGTCGTCGCTGGTGACGCCTCCGCCAGGGACCCCCAAGGCGGCTGTGGTCGCGGTCAGCCGCGCGATCTCCACCGCCGCCTTGGTCACCATCCAGGTGACGTTGTAGCGGGACACGCTGCGCAGCGTGGCCTGCTGCCGCACGATAAGAAGGGAACTGTAGATTCCGGCGCTGACGAGCAGCGCCGCGACCGCGCAGAGCGCGATCTTGAGCCAGCCGGACGGCCCGCCTTGCGGGTCGCCACCGATGGCCTGCGAAAGCCGCCTGCGGCGATTCAGGAGCATGTACCGACTACTTGACAATGAGCCGTGTGACCTGCCAAGCGCACCAACTCGTGTACGTTGAGCTCCTTAGCTCGGGGTACTTATCGAACGGATAGACAATGAACAGTGGCCCGTTGTCCCGGATTGTGAGATATTTGCCGTCGCGCTTCAGCGCGAGCATGACGTCAAAGCGGGTAAAATCGCTGATTGGGATTTCGGTCAAGTAATCGTCGACGGCGATCGCTGCCACGCGGTCACCACTCGCCCCGACCGCCTCCATCAGCCTGCTCATGGCCACGCCTTCGAATCGGTCCTCGCCATCGTACCAAGGCGTACGGGTTTCGAACGACCAGTCGCCGATAGCTTCGAGCATCGGACGATCGAATGAAGCTGTCTGCCCGTCGTTGTGAACGCTGATCTTGCCGGAGACGGTCAGAATCGACTTCTCCGTGGGAGCGGGCAGACCAGCCGCCCTCGCGGTCCGGGGTAGGAGCAGTCCAAAGGCCGCCAGCAGAATGGCCGCAGAACGTCGGGGCAGTCCGGGATTTCCAATCGGGTTCACGGCATCCTCATGTGGCCGGTCGCAGTTGGGCTGGGTGCCCGGCAGGTGCGCGCCAAGGTTGGGGACCGCTATAGACGCAACCCTCCGCATATCCGCTCACCCCGCGGCGAAGTTCCACGCGGGTAAGACCCGGCAAGGTGACCACCAGAGAATCCCATATCCATCTCGTGACATTCTCGAGCGAGGGGATTTCCAGACCCTCAATCTCATTTAGCAATTTATGATCGAGCTGCGAGCGAAGCGCATGTATTGTTTTCTGCACTTCGAGCAAATCGTGCGACCAGCCAAACACTGGATGTCGCTCGCCGCTCACCACCACTCTCGCGTTGAACGTGTGTCCATGCAGGGGGGTGTTCGGCGTGGTCTTGTGCGCCGCATCGAACGTGAATTCCACGAAGGTTTCTTGCATGTTCGTTGTCCCCGAGATCGGGCTGGTTAAGTGTGGACAAGACTTGGCGTTGTTAAGGGTAGGTTCACTGAACGCGCCCATCGCCGGAGAAGCGGTGTCACCTATATCAAACAGCTTAGTTCCGCCTCAAGTCTCTTGGACCGAGATCAAATCGAATTATTCAAGTTCTCGGCGTGAGCGGCGTGGCTGAAATATAACTATTCCGGAATGTACACGCTGGGGCCTAAGCTGAGCGGAGCATAGGCCGATATATTGCAAACGCCACCTGCTGCCGATCATTGGTCAAATCTATGTTGTTGGTCTGCCGTACCGGCGCGGAGAAATCTCCGCTCGCCGGTGTCGGGGACGCTTTCTCCAACGATTTCCGGAACCAGGAAAAGCTCACCCGCCCGGATCGCCAGCACCATCCAGGACGTGCTCCAGCCGCGCGGAGGCGCCGTGGTGGTGGAGGCGGCGCACCAGTCGATGACCACCCGCAGCGTGACAAGCCGGGCGGAACGACGGCATGAGCATCTGCGCCAAGTAATGGCCAATATTCCTCCGTGAACTGTAATTATGACCGGCCGACGACACCGCTTGCGACCCTCCCTTGTCAAAGTGTCACGCGCGCCGGAACGCCGAGGTTCGCAGTATCGATCCGATGCGCCGCTGTGCGCAGATTGATACAGCGCCCGTCGAAGCAAAGCGACCACAGCTGGTCGGCCCGGGCTTCGCCGCACTGCATCGCATTGCAGGGAAAAGCCCCACTGGAACGCTTCGACGATCTACGCCGTCTGAACCAATCGCCAGCATCGATCACTCAGTCTCAGGACACCGTACAGAACCGGAGAGTATCGCCGTCGCATGGCCGCCTGGACCGGGCACAGGTTGGACCGATCGCGTGCGTTCCGGTATTGCTGTTCGGGACCAGGTGCGATGGAACCACGCGGGCAGGTCGGTGCCGACGGTCATCGCAATTCGTCGCGATTGGGGGCAGGGCGGCGACACTGCCAGGCAAGGGGCGAACATGCAACGGAGAGACTTGCTGGGCACAGCCGTTCTGATCCCCGTGGCGCTCGCCTCGACCGAGGCTTCGCAGTCCCAGGCACAAGCGCCTCGCGACTCGCTCGGCACCACTCTGCAGCCCTACCTTGCGCGCTACCACCTGCCGGCGCTTGCCGCGGCCGTGGTCCTGAACGGGCAGATCGTTGCGGCCGGAGCCGTTGGCACCCGGCGCGCCGGCACGGACAGGCCTGTCACCCTGCAAGACCGGTTCCACATCTGCTCGAACACCAAGGCGATCACGTCGCTCACCGCCGCGATCTTCGTCGAGCAGGGAAAGCTCCGTTGGAATGGTACGGTGGGCGAGGTGTTCCCCGAACTTGCCGGGACGATGGATGCCGGGCTGCGGGAGGTGACGCTCGAGCAGCTCCTGTCCCACACGAGCGGCATCCCAAGTGACAACTCGACCTTCATCAATCTCCTGCTCCAGTCCTTTGGCCAGGACGGCAATCTCGACGAGCTGCGTTACTGGGTGGTCAAGCAGTGGAGCACGCAGCCCTTGCGGTCCAAGCCGGGCACGCAGTTCGCGTATGCCAACATGGGCTACACAATGGTGGGAGCGATCCTGGAGCGCATCGGCCAGGCGACCTGGGAGGAGCTGGTCGTTTCCCATGTGTTCAATCCGTTCGGATTCAAGACGGCGGGGTTCGGACCGCAGGCAAGCCTGGGACGTGTGGACGCGCCGCTCGGCCATCGCGTGGGCAGCGACGGCGTTGTGAAGGCGATGCTGGCCGGCCCGAACGGTGACGGGCCGGAGATCATCGGGCCGGCCGGGACGATTCACTCTCGATCCTGGAATTTGCCGCCTGGGCCGGGTGGAACGCCGGCGAGGGACGGCGCGGCCCCGCCCTGGTACGACCGGAGGCCCTGCGCAAGCTGCATACAAAGGTCATTGACATCCCGCCGCGGCCGGGCGCCCCTCCTGGCACGCCCTCGCAGGCCAGCTACGGACTTGGATGGGGCATCGGGACGCTGCCCTTTTCGCGGGAGCCGTTCGTGACCCATACCGGCTCGAACGAGATGAACCTCGCCTTCATCATGCTCCAGCCGACGCACGACTTCGCCATGGTGCTGACGACGAACATTGGGACGACCGAGGCGGACCAGGGACTAGGGCTGTGGCGGAGCAGCTCTACAGACGCTTCGGCCCGGCAAGCTGAGCGCCGCTGCCGTCGCCTCGCGGCCCACCCTGTTTACCGCCGACACCCATTTCGGCCACGCCGGCGCCCTCGCGCTCTACCGACGCCCCTTCGCATCCGTCCCCGACATGGATGCCGCGATGGTCGAGCGGTGGAACGGTGCCGTCGGGCCGGGTGACGAGGTTTGGCATCTCGGCGACTTCGCCGTCCGCCAGAAGGCGGAGCGGATTGCCAACCTGCTCGGTGCGCTGAATGGCATCAAGCACCTGATCACCGGCAACAACGACATGCCGCCGACCATCGCCAGTAGCGCCTGGGCCAGCGTGCGGCCTTACGGCGAGATCGAGGTGGACGGGGTCGCTCTCGTTCTGTGCCATTACGCGTTCCGCACCTGGCGGAACATGGGGAAGGGCTCGATCAACCTGCACGGCCACAGCCACGGACGGCTCTCGCCCCAGCCACGGCAGTTCGACGTCGGCGTTGATGTCTGGAACTTCACGCCGGTCACCCTGTCGGAGATCCGCCGGCACACTGCCTCCAGACGGCGGACGCAACGGGCACGATCAGCCGCTTGATCGGCTGCGTTGTGCTTCCGGCTGCCGTGCGACTACTGGAGGAGGTCCTTGTACCCAGGATGCCGGTCGATGTAGCTGGCGATGAACGTGCAGGATGCAAGTGCGTGCAGCTTGCGGCGGCGGACATCCTCCAGAACCGACTTGGCCAGCCGCGAGCCAATCCCCTGGCCGGCCAGCGCCTCCGGAACCTCGGTGTGGATCAGCTCGATCGTGTCGGAACCACGTCTCGCGTACTCCACGAAGGCGACGGCTCCGCCGACCGTGATCTCGTAGCGGCTTCGGGCGGGGTTGTCCGTCACCTCGGTCATCGCGCGCCTCCTGTATCGCATCCAACGGAGCCGGCGCGGGCTGGTTCCGGCCGATGTGATCGAAGCGGGCGGCTAACGCGCGGCGTTCGTGACACCCTGGGGCGCGGGTGCTTATCGCCCGTGTTCCCCGTCGCCCAGCAGCGCCGCCAGCGTGGGCTCGATCGCCGCCGCCAGTCGCGCCTGGGCCTGCGCCGTCGGATGAAGGGGCGCTTGCGGCGGGGTAAGCAGCGGATCGAGGAACGCCGTCCGGTCCACGCCGCCGTCGCGCAGGAACACGCCGGTCACGTCCACATACGTCACCCCCGGCACCCGCCCCGCCCCATAGCGCGCGGCAAGGTCGCGGTTGACTGCCTGCGTGGTCTGGGTCACCCACTCCGACCGCTCCGACGGCAGCACGCTCAGCACCAGCAGCCTGGTGCGCGGCAGGCGTTGGCGCAGTTGCCCGATGATCGTGGTGATTCCCGCGACGGTGTCCTCGGTGGGCCAGTGCAATCGGCCCATGTTGTTGGCGCCGATCAGGATCACCGCCGCCTTGGGCGCGATCCCCTCGGCTTCCCCATGCTCGATCCGCCACAGCAGGCTCGCGGTCGTGTCGCCGGTGAACCCCAGATTGACCGCCGCGCGATCGCCGTAGAAGCGCTGCCAGACGGGAGCGAAATCGGCCCAGCCGGGCGGGCCTTTGCGCTCCCAGTCCTGGGTGATGGAGTTGCCGTAGAACACCAGCCCGACCGGACCCTCGTGCAGGCGGTGCTGCTGGACCGCGAAGCGCTGCTTCCACCAGGGCAGGTCCAGGCGCGCGATCGGCGTCGCGGCGAGAACCGCGCGCGCGCGCGCCGGCGCAGGGGCCGACGCCGCGAAGGCCAGCCCGACCACGAAAACCGCCGTCACCAGCCCGCGCATACCCGCTCCAGCCATTGGCTGACTGAGTATAGGCGAGGCCGCCGAGTCGCGATGTTGGACGGCCCGGGCCGGCCCTGTAGCATTCCCACCCAAGCGGGAGGACGCCATGCGAATCACCCGGATCGAGACGCTGAGCTGCAATGCCGGCTGGCGCGACTTCTCTTTTCTCAAAATCAGCACCGATGCGGGCCTCGTTGGCTGGTCGGAGTTCATGGAGTTGTACGGCTCGCAGGGGCTGTCCGACATCATTCGTCATCTGTCCGCTCGCCTGATCGGCCATGACCCGCGCCCGGTCGAGCGTCACACCGCGTTCTTCCACGGCGTGACCCGTGCCGCTCCGGGCGGGGTCAACCAGCAGGCGATCGCGGCCATCGAGAACGCGCTGGTCGATCTGAAGGCGAAGGCGCTCGGCATCCCGGTCTACGAGCTACTGGGCGGCCCGGTCCGCGACCGGCTGCGCCTTTATTGGTCGCATTGCGGTTCGTATCGCGTGATGTACGGCGAGCAGTTCCGTGCGTGGACCGGCAACGCGCCGATCTGCTCGCTCGACGACGTCACGGCCCAGGGCGCGGAGGTCGCACGACGCGGCTTCAAGGGCCTCAAGACGAACGTCATGCGCCTAGGTGACAAGCCGGGCCTGCACATGCCCGGCTTCAATGCGCCCTTCGCTCCGGGCCTAGTGGCCGATCCGGGGCTGGTCGAGGACCTCGTCGTCCAGATGACCGCCTTCCGCCGGGGTGCCGGCCCAGGGGTCGGGCTGCACCTTGACCTCAACTTCAATTTCCGCACCGAGGGCTACATCCGGATCGCCCAGGCGATGGAGCCGTTCGATCTCGCCTGGCTGGAAATCGACAGCTATGACCCCGCCGCGCTCGCCACCATCCGCCGCGCCGCGCGCACCCGTATCGCATCCTGCGAATTGCTGTTCGGCCGGCGCCAATACCGCCCCTTCCTCGAGCACCAGTCCGTGGACGTCGCCATCATCGACGTGCCGTGGAACGGCATCCTGGAGTCCGTGAAGATCGCCGCGATGGCCGAGGCTTACGAGGTGAACGTCGCCCCGCACAACTTCAACGGCCATCTCGGCACGCTGATGAGTGCGCATTTCTGCGCCGCCATCCCGAACTTCCAGGTGATGGAGATCGACGTGGACGACGTGCCCTGGAAGGACGCGCTGATGACGCATCCGCCGAGCATCGAGGCGGGCGAGTTGCTGATCCCCACCGGCGCCGGCTGGGGCGCGGAGGTCAACGAGGACGTCGTGCGCGCCCACCCGCCCTCGCGCCGCTCGTGGTCATGAGGATCAGCCGGTGATCTCGCTGGCGCGGTAGCCCTGGGCGAACAGCAACGCGCGCAGGCTTCCGTGATCGACCCGCGCCCGCGCCTCCGCCGCTACCACGGGCTTGGCGTGGAACGCGACGCCCAGTCCGGCCTCGCGCAGCATTGCAAGATCGTTGGCGCCATCGCCGACCGCCAAGGTCTCGGCCATCTTCAGCCCGTGCTCGCGCGCGAGCCCCCGCAGGGTGTCCAGCTTCGCATCGCGATCGAGGATCGGCTCGCCCACGTGCCCGGTCAACGCCCGTCCGTCATCGAGCAGCCGGTTGGCGAAATGCGCATCGAACCCGGCCAGCGCTGCGACGCGGGCGGTGAACACCGTGAACCCGCCGGAGACGAGCGCGGCCGCCGCGCCGTGGGCGCGCATCGTGGCGACCAGCTCGCGCGCGCCATGCGTCAGGCGCACGCGCTTCCAGGTCTGCTCCAGCGCCTCCAGCGACAGGCCGCGCAGCATCGCCACCCGCTCGCGCAGCGCGTCGGCGAAGTCGATCTCTCCGTTCATGCTCCGCCGCGTGATCGCCGCGATCGGCTCCTTCAGCCCGGCGAAGTCGGCCAGCTCGTCCAGCGTCTCGCCGGTGACGATCGTGCTGTCCATGTCGGCGACCAGCAGCCGCTTGCGCCGCCCTTCGACCGGCGTCGCAATGGCGTCAATTTCGGTCCCTTCCAGCGCCGCGCCGACCGCGCCCATGTCGGGCGAGGCGGGCAGGGGGATATCGACCGCCTCGCCTTGGGCCAGTATGTCGGGCGCGCTGCCTCCCACGATGCCGCGTACCCGCGCGATCAGGGCGGGAGCCAGCGGCGGGTGGGCGGCGATGAGGGTGAGGATGTGCGACATGGCCCGCGGACGGTGCCAGTCGGCCAGGGGGCGGACAAGCCGTGTCGGGTAGAGGGACGCCGTCCCCGGCGCTGATCGTGGCCGGCCCGACCGCCAGCGGAAAATCCGCGCTCGCCCTGACGCTGGCGCAGCGGGTCGACGGGGTAATCGTCAATGCCGATTCCATTCAGGTGTACCAGGAGCTGCGCATCCTGACCGCGCGCCCGACGCCGGCGGAAGAAATCGCGGCACCGCACCGACTTTACGGCGTGCGCCCGGCCGCCGAGCCGTCGAGCGCGGCTTGGTGGCGCCGCGCCGCGATCGCCGCGATGGAGGCGGCCCATGCGTCCGGACGCGTGCCAATCCTGTGCGGCGGCACCGGGCTCTACCTTGCCGCGCTGACCGAGGGACTTGCCGAGATCCCCGATCCCGGCCCGGCCCGACAGGAAGCCCGGACACTGCTCGCGTCGCTTGGCCCCGTCGCGCTGTACGCTCGGTTGGCGGAGGCCGATCCCGCGACCGCCGCCCGGCTGCGACCCTCCGACGGCCAGCGGATCGCGCGCGCCTGGGAGGTCTGGCGCGGGACAGGGCGCGGGCTCGCGGCCTGGCAGTCGGATGGCCGCGCGTCGGTCCCTGGCTGGCGGTTCGCCGCCCTGGTGCTCGATCCGCCTCGGACGGAGCTGCGCGCGGCCATCGCGACGCGCTTCCATGCCATGATCGCGGCCGGCGCCGTCGAAGAGGTGCGGTCGCTGTTGGCGCTCAGGCTCGATCCGTCCCTCCCGGCCATGCGCGCGCACGGGGTTCGCGAGATCGCCATGTTCCTGCGCGGGGAGATCACGCTGGATGACGCCACGCGCCGCGCCATCCTCGCCACCGGCCAGTACACCAAGCGCCAAGCGACTTGGTTTCGCGGCCGCCCACTTGTGCCAGGGCAGGGGTTGAATACAATCCATGCGAGATACACGGCGGATACGCAATTTTCAGAAAGAATTTTGTCGGAAATTGGTGGAATTCTTCGCGGTCCCAGTTGACGCATTGCAGCATGGGGCCTATGCGTGCGGCCGTATCCTGGCGGCCCATATCTGCCGGTGGGATCGAATGAGGGTTTGAGCATGGCCGCGGAGAGCCAGTCTGGCGCGGAAATCCTGTTGCGGGCGCTAAAGGAGCAAGGGGTCGAGGTCATCTTCGGCTATCCCGGCGGCGCGGTGCTGCCGATCTACGACGCGCTCTACAACCAGAACGCCATCCGCCACATCCTGGTCCGCCACGAGCAGGGCGCGGTCCACGCCGCCGAGGGCTATGCGCGCTCCACCGGCAAGGTGGGCTGCGTGCTCGTCACCTCCGGACCGGGCGCGACCAACGCGGTCACGGGGTTGGTGGATGCACTGATGGACTCCATCCCCATCGTTTGCCTGACGGGGCAGGTGCCCACACATCTGATCGGCAACGACGCCTTCCAGGAGGCCGACACGACGGGCATCACCCGCCCGGCGACCAAGCACAACTACCTGGTCAAGCGCTCGGAAGATTCTGGCGCGCGTGGTGCACGAGGCGTTCTACGTCGCCCGCTCCGGCCGGCCGGGTCCGGTGGTGGTCGATCTGCCGAAGGACATCGTGATCGCCAAGGCGCCCTACGCGGAGCCGGCGCCGACGCATCCCAGCTACCGCCCGCAGGTCGATCCCGACCCGGCGGCGGTCGCGCGCGCGGTGGCGCTGCTGCGCCAGGCCAAGCGCCCGATGATCTACACCGGCGGCGGCGTCATCAACGCCGGCCCGTCCGCGTCGGACACGCTGACCCGCCTTGTGCGGGCTACGGGCTTTCCCTGCACCAACACGCTGATGGGGCTTGGCGCGCTTCCCGCCTCTGATCCGCGGTTCCTGGGCATGCTGGGGATGCACGGCACGTACGAGGCGAACCTTGCCATGCACGGCTGCGACGTGCTGCTGGCGGTGGGCGCGCGCTTCGACGACCGGGTGACCGGACGGCTGAACGCGTTCTGTCCGGACGCGCGAATCATCCACGCCGACATCGACCCGTCCTCGATCAACAAGAACGTCGCCGTGGACGTGGCGATCGTGGGCGACGCCGGGCGCACCCTGTCGGCGCTGCTCGCTTCGTGGGACGCGCACGGCACCGACCGCCGCGCGCTAGCAGAGTGGTGGGGCCAGATCGATTCCTGGCGTGCCAAGCAGTCGCTGCGCTTCACCCAGGACCCGACGCAAGGGGCCGTCATCAAGCCGCAGCACGCGATCCGGCGCCTCTATGAACTGACCCGCGAGACCGGCCGCGACGTGTTCATCTCCACCGAGGTCGGCCAGCACCAGATGTGGGCCGCCCAGCATTTCGGCTTCGAGCGGCCGAACAGGTGGATGACCTCGGGCGGGCTCGGGACGATGGGCTATGGCCTGCCCGCCGCGATGGGCGTGCAGGTGGCGCACCCGGACGCGCTGGTCATCGACATCGCCGGCGAGGCGAGCGTGCTGATGAACATCCAGGAGATGGGCACGCTCGCGCAATACAAGCTGCCGGTGAAGGTGTTCATCCTGAACAACCAGTACATGGGCATGGTGCGCCAGTGGCAGGAGCTTCTCCACGGCGGGCGCTACTCGGAGAGCTACTCCGCCGCGCTGCCCGATTTCGTGAAGTTGGCCGACAGCTTCCATGCCGTCGGGATGCGCGCCGAGAGCGTCGATCAGCTGGACGACGTAATCCGCGCGATGCTGGCCTGCCCGTGCGCGGTGATCGCTGACATCGCCGTCGATCCCAAGGAGAACTGCTTCCCGATGATCCCCTCGGGGGCGGCGCATGACGAGATGATCCTCGGCCCCGAGCACGAGGCCGAGGCGGCGGGGATCACGGACGAGGGGCTGGTCCTGGTGTGAGTGCGCAGACCCCCACCCGCCGCTATGCGGCAACTCCCGCGTTGCGGGAGAGGTGGACCATCGAGGCGCTGCATCCTTCACCTCGCCCGCTCGCGGGAGAGGGCGGCGCGCGTCAGCGTGCCGGGTGAGGGCCATGTCCCCCGATGACAGCTCGCGCACCGCCACCATCTCCGTGCTGGTGGACAACGAATCCGGCGTGCTCGCGCGCGTCATCGGCCTGTTCTCGGGGCGCGGCTATAACATCGACAGCCTGACGGTCGCCCCGGTGGACGATGTGCGCGGCCGCTCGCGCATCAACGTTGTCACCTCCGGCACCGAAATGGTCATCGAGCAGATCAAGGCGCAGCTCGACCGCCTCGTCCCCGTCCACCGCGTCGCCGACCTGACGCGCGAGGGCCCGCACATCGCGCGCGAGATGGCGCTGATGAAGGTCATCAGCACTGGCGAGAACCGGGCGGAGGCGCTGCGGCTGGCCGAGGCGTTCCGCGCCCGCGTCGTGGACGCTACAACCGAGAGCTTCGTGTTCGAGATGACGGGTGCGACCGACAAGCTTGACGCCTTCATGGAGCTGATGCGTCCGCTTGGCCTTGCGGAGGTGTCGCGCACCGGCGTCGCGGCGATGGCGCGGGGAACGAGGACGATATAGATGTCCGAGGGAGATGGTGAACGAGCGTTACCCGATCCGGAATTTTACAGAGCGATGTGTCTCGAAACCATCAAAGATTTGCGCGCTGAGATACGACATGCGGAAATTCTGTCTGTGACCACGTCCGTGGTTTCTCTCACACTCGCCGGAGGTGTCTTTTCATTTCTGGTGGCAAGTCGCAAACCACCGACTCCGATTGAGCAGCAATTACCTGCCGTGTGGGTGACAATGATAATCTTGAGCTTGTCACTTATCTTTTTCAATTACGTGCTTTGGAATAGAGCCAATGTCGCGGCTAGCATGGGGCGGCGCGTCATTTCGTTTCTAAATGCCAAATCTGAATTGCCGTCCGACATGCCTCACATACTGCCGTACAATTCGATTACGTTCTTCAATGTCATGCGTCGGGGTTCCAGGAGAACAACCCACATCTTCGAAGCATTTACCGAAGCTGGAGCCATGCTACTCATTTGGGGACTCGCTGGACTTTTCAAAACTATTCTGGCCCGTTAACTCGGGCGCAAGGGGGTACGCAATGCGCGTCTATTACGATCGCGATGCCGACGTAAGCCTCATTAAGGGCAAGCGGGTCGCGATCATCGGCTATGGCAGCCAGGGTCACGCCCATGCCAACAACCTCAAGGATAGCGGCGTGAAGGAACTCGCCGTCGGTCTGCGCCCGGTCTCGGCCGGGGTTGCCAAGGCCGAGGCGGCGGGGCTCAAGGTCATGGACTTGGCCGAGTGTGCCAAGTGGGCCGACGTGGTGATGGTGCTGACGCCCGACGAGGGGCAGGGTGATCTCTACCGCGAGAAGCTCCATGCGAACATGAAGCCGGGCACGGCGCTCGCCTTCGCGCACGGGCTGAACGTGCATTTCAACCTGCTCGATCCGCGCCCCGACATCGACGTGTTCATGATCGCCCCCAAGGGTCCCGGTCACACCGTGCGCAGCGAGTACCAGCGCGGCGGCGGCGTGCCCTGCCTGGTCGCGGTGGCGCAGAACCCGTCCGGCAACGCGCTGGAGATCGCGCTCTCCTACGCCTCGGCGATCGGCGGCGGGCGCGCCGGCATCATCGAGACGACCTTCAAGGAGGAGTGCGAGACCGACCTGTTCGGCGAGCAGGTGGTGCTGTGCGGCGGTCTCGTGGAACTCATCAAGGGCGGCTACGAGACGTTGGTGGAGGCCGGATACGCGCCTGAGATGGCCTATTTCGAGTGCCTGCACGAGGTGAAGCTGATCGTGGACCTGATCTACGAGGGCGGCATCGCCAACATGAACTACTCGATCAGCAACACCGCCGAGTACGGCGAATACGTCTCCGGCCCCCGCATCATCACCGAGGAGACCAAAAAGGAGATGAAGCGCGTGCTGGCCGACATCCAGTCCGGCCGCTTCGCGCGCGACTGGATGCTGGAGAACCGGGTCAACCAGTCAAGCTTCAAGGCGACCCGCCGACGCATGAACGAGCATCCGATCGAGCAGATCGGCGAGAAGCTGCGCGCGATGATGCCGTGGATTTCCAAGAACGCGCTGGTGGACAAGTCGCGGAACTGACCCGGCGCCCTCACCCGCCTCGCTGCCGCTCGGCACCCTCTCCCGCCTCGCGGGAGAGGGGAGGGACCCACGCCGTGGGCGTGGGAGGGGTGAGGGGCTATCGCACCGACGAGAACGATGTCGGGGCCAGGATCTCGTTCGTCACCTGCGCGACGATCGCGCCGTTCGCCTCGGTCTGCGCGCGTGCCGACAGCCACTCCGGGTCGGTGCCGAATGCGTTCCACTTCTTCTCCCGGTCGGCCAGGGACTCCCAGGCCAGCAGATAGTAGAGTCGCTGGTTGTTCTCGCCGATCAGCGTGGTCCAGAACCCCGCCTGCTTGATGCCGTGCTTCTCCCATATCTTCAGCGTGATCGTGTCGAACCGCTTCAGCAGGTCCGGCAGCCGCCCCGACACGCAGTCATAGATGCGCAGCTCGTAGATCATCGCGTGTTCCTCCCCGTGGTTGGCCGATCCGACACAGGCTAGAACCTCTCGACCCAGGGCCGCAACTCGACCTCCGAGGTCCACACGCTGCGCTGCTGGTTCAGCACGTGCCAGTACGTCTCGGCGATCGCATCCGGGTCCAGCATGGAATCCGGCGCGTCCGGCGCCTCGGTCCGGCCGGGATTGCGGATCGCTCCGTCGATGACGAAATGCGCGACGTGCACGCCCTTCGGTTGCAGCTCGCGCGCCATGCTCTGCGCCAGTCCGCGCAACGCGAACTTGCCCATCGCGAACGCCGCCGATTGCGGGTAGCCCTTCACCGAGGCCGAGGCGCCGGTGAACAGGATCGCGCCCCGCCCGTGCTGCACCATCAGCCGCGCCGCCTGCTGACCCACCAGGAAGCCGCCGAACGCCGAGACCGCGATGGCGCGCGCCACCTCCTTGGGGATCAGATCGACGAACGACCCGCGGGTGCGCCCGCTGGCGTTGTAGATCACCACGTCGGGCTCGCCGAGCGAGGCGACCACCGCATCGAAGAGCCCGCCCACCTCCTCGGGCTCAGTCGCCTCGCAGGCGAAGGACGCCGCCCCCGTCTCGGCGCACAACGCGGCGAGCTTGTCCGGATTGCGCGCCGCCAGCGCCACCTGGAGGTTGTTGCGCGACAGCAATCGCGCGAGCGAGGCGGACAGCCCGCTGCCGGCGCCGACGATCAAGGCGAGGCGATGGTCCATGTGGCACCCCTGAAGAGTTCGGCGATCAAAGCACGCCTGGACGCCGGCCAGAAGCCACGCGAGAGTGCCGTCAACAAAGGAGGTCGTCCATGCTGGGCCTGATGCAAACGCATCCGCTGCTCATTTCCTCTATCCTCGCCCACGCGGCGCGCCATCATGGCGGCGCCGAGATCGTGGCAAAGACCAGTGACGGCGCGATCCATCGCACCACCTGGGCCGGGATCGAGCAGCAGGCGCGGCGCCTGGTGCGCGGGTTGCAGGGCCTCGGCGTGGGTCCAGGCGACCGCGTCGGCACGCTGGGCTGGAACGATCACCGCCACCTGCAGATTTACTACGCCGTCTCCGGGATGGGCGCGATCTGCCACACCGTCAATCCGCGCCTCTCCGACGACGACATCGCCTACATCGTCAACGACGCGCAGGATCGCATCCTGTTCGCCGACCCGAGCTTCGCCGCGCTGGTCCAGCGCATCGCCCCGCAGGTGGCCGGCAGCGTGCAGACCATCGTGCTGATGACCGACCGGGCGCAGATGCCCGCGATCGAGCTGCCGGCCGGCATGCGGCTGCTATCGCAAGACGCGCTGTTGGACGCGGCCGACGACGCCTATGCTTGGCCCGCCTTCGATGAGAACACCGCCTCCGCGCTCTGCTACACGTCCGGAACGACGGGGCGGCCCAAGGGCGTGCTGTACAGCCATCGCTCCACCGTGCTGCACGCCTACGCCATCAACATGGCGGATGCGCTGGCCCTGCGCGCGCTCGATCGCGTGCTGCCGGTGGTGCCGATGTTCCACGTCAATGCCTGGGGCATCCCGTACGCTGCCGCGATGGCCGGCGCGGCCCTGGTGATGCCCGGCCGGCACCTCGACGGCGCCAGCCTGGCGGCGCTGATGAACGCGGAACGCGTCACCATGTCGGCCGGCGTGCCGACCGTATGGCTCGGTCTGCTGCACCATCTGCGCGCCTCCGGCGAGCGGCTGCACACCGTCCGGCGCATCATGACCGGCGGCTCGGCCTGCCCGCCGCTGCTGATCGAGGCCTTCGGCGCGGAATACGGCATTGGCGTCGAGCATGGCTGGGGCATGACGGAACTCAGCCCCGTCGGCACCTACAACCGGCCCAAACCGGCCCATGCCGGGCTGGACCAGGCCGGCCAGGTCCGCTTGGGCCTCAAGCAGGGCCGCGCGCTGTTCGGCATCGACATGAAGATCGTCGACGACGCCGACGAGGCGCTGCCCTGGGACGGCGTGGCGTTTGGCGACCTGAAGGTGCGCGGCCCCTGGGTGTGCAGCGCCTATTACGGTGACCCGCCCGGCAGCGCGCTGGACGAGCAGGGCTGGTTCGCCACCGGCGATGTCTCGACCATCGACGCCGAGGGGATGATGGAGATCACGGACCGCTCCAAGGACGTCATCAAGTCCGGCGGGGAGTGGATCAGCTCCATCACGTTGGAGAACATCGCCGTCTCCCACCCCGACGTCGCCGAAGCGGCGGTGGTCGCCGCCACCCACCCGAAATGGGACGAACGCCCAGTGCTGATCGTGGTGCCACGGGCCGGCGCGGTGATCGACCCGGCCTCGGTGCTGGCGATCTACGAGGGCCGGGTCCCGAAATGGTGGCTGCCGGACGCCGTCGTGGTGCAGGACGCGCTGCCGCACACCGCCACTGGCAAGATCCAGAAACTCGTGCTGCGCGCGCGCTTCCGCGACCATCTGGCGGGTGGCGTGCGGGACTAGCGCCACGGCGGTTTGCGTCCGTTGCATCGCGCCATCACAGTCGGACCGGCAAGGAAGCACACGTATGCCTGAGGCCGTTTCGGATAGGACGCAGGTTTACGAGACCGACGTGCCGGCGCGGCTCGACCGCCTGCCCTGGGCACGCTTTCACTGGCTGGTGATCTGCGGGCTCGGCATCGCCTGGATTCTCGACGGGATCGAGGTGACGCTGGTCGGCTCGCTCTCCGGGGCCATCGCGAAAAGCCCGGTGCTGCGGATGTCGGCCAGCGGCATCGGCTACAGCGCCAGCGCCTACCTGATTGGCGCCGTGCTGGGTGCGCTGGTGTTCGGCTGGCTGACCGACCGGCTGGGGCGCAAGAAGCTGTTCAGCGTGACCGTGGTGGTCTACCTGCTCGCCACCGTGGCGTCGGGGGCGTCGTGGAGCTTCTGGTCGTTCGCGCTGTTCCGCTTCATCACCGGCATGGGGATCGGCGGGGAATACGCCGCCGTCAACGCCACCATCCAGGAGCTGATCCCGGCGCGCCGGCGCGGCTTCACCGATCTCGTCGTGAACGGCAGCTTCTGGATCGGCGCGGCGATCGGCGCCGGCGGCGCGGTGGTGGCGCTCGATCCCGCGCTGATACCGCCGGAGATCGGCTGGCGCGTGGCCTTCGTGATCGGCGGCTTGCTCGGCGTGTTCGTGCTTTTTCTTCGGCGCTGGATTCCCGAGAGCCCTCGGTGGCTGATGACGCACGGCCAGCCGGCCGAGGCGGAAGCCGTGGTGGCGGGAATCGAGCAACGGATCATCGAGGAGACGGGCCGGCCCTTGCCGCCGATCCCGCCGGGCTCGCGCATCCGGCTGCGCACCGATATCCGGTCCTGGTTCGGGGCGGGGGTGCGTGCGCTGTTCACGCTATACCTACGCCGCACGGTGCTCGGCACCGTGCTGATGGCCTCGCAAGCGTTCTGCTACAACGCGGTCTTCTTCACCTACGCGCTGATCCTGACCAACTTTTATCACGTCGCGCCCGGCCGGGTCGGGCTGTTCATCCTGCCTTTCGCGGCTGGCAACTTCCTGGGGCCGCTGTTGCTCGGGCGGTTATTCGACACGATCGGACGCAAGCCGATGATCGTCGCGACCTACGCGATCTCGGGCGTGCTGATGGGCATCACCGGCTGGCTGTTCGCCGCCGGTGGCCTGAGCGCCGAGGGGCAGACCGCCGCCTGGACCGGCATCTTCTTCGTCGCGTCCGCCGCGGCCTCCGCCGCCTACCTCACCGTGGGCGAGAGCTTCCCGTTGGAGGTGCGCGCGGTAGCCATCGCGCTGTTCTATGCACTGGGCACCGGTGTCGGCGGCGTGGCTGGCCCGGCGCTGTTCGGCGCGCTGATCGACAGCGGATCGCGCGTGTCGATCATGTGGGGCTATCAACTGGGGGCCGGGCTCATGATCTTCGCCGCCCTGGTCGCCGCCCTACTGGCGGTGCGCGCCGAGCGGCGGCCGCTCGAGGAGATCGCACCGCCGCTGTCCGCGGTCACCTGAGCCACGGCCTCGACCCTGGCCACGGCCTGGGTAACGCGGGCGTGCCTGGTGGCACAAGGCGAAAGTCCTTTTATAGTTGGCCGCGCGCAGAGGAGGACCACGCGATGCCGGTCACGACCCATCAGCGCCACGTCGTGGGCGCCGCCTTCCTCGGCTGGATGCTCGACGCCTTCGACTTCTTCATCATGGTGTTCGTGCTGGAAAACATCGCCGAGACGTTCGGCACCAGCATCACTGCCGTCACCTGGGCGATCACGCTGACACTGTTCATGCGCGCCTTGGGTGCCTGGATATTCGGCCGGATCGCCGACCGGTTCGGCCGACGCCCGACGATGATGGCCAACATACTGTGCTACTCGGTGCTGGAGTTTGCCACCGGGTTCTCGCCCAGTCTCACCGTGTTCATCATCCTGCGCGCGCTCTATGGCGTCGCGATGGGAGGCGAGTGGGGCGTCGGCGCGTCGCTCACCATGGAGTCGATCCCCGCGCACTGGCGAGGGCCGGTCTCGGGACTGTTGCAGGCCGGCTACCCGAGCGGGTATCTGCTGGCCTCGATCGTGTACTGGATCGCCTTCCCGTATGTCGGCTGGCGCGGTCTGTTCATGATTGGTGCCTTTCCCGCGCTGCTCGTTTTCTACATCCGTCGCACCGTGCCGGAGAGCCCGGACTGGCAGTTCCGTAATGCCAACGAACCGCGCCCCTCCATCCGCGATGTCTTGCGGCGGAACGTCGGGCTCACGGTCTATGCCGTCATCATGATGACGGCGTTCAACTTCTTCAGCCACGGCACGCAGGATCTCTACCCCACCTTCCTCCAGGTGCAGCACAAGCTCGACCGCACCACGGTCTCCGTCATCGTCATTATCCTCAACATCGGCGCCATTTTGGGCGGCATCGGCTTCGGAATGCTCTCCCAGCGCATCGGCCGCCGGCCGGCGATCGTCATCGGCGCGGTGCTCGCCCTGCCGGTCATTCCGCTCTGGGCGTTTTCGGCGACGCCGGTCATGCTGGGGCTCGGCGCGTTTCTGATGCAGATCTGCGTGCAAGGCGCCTGGGGCGTGATCCCGGCGCATCTGAACGAGCTGTCCCCGCCGGCCATCCGCGGCACCTTCCCCGGCGTGACCTATCAGCTCGGCAACCTGTTCGCTGCGGCGAACGCCACGATCCAGAGTGGCATCGCGGCATCACTGGGTGGCAACTACAGTTGGCCGCTGGCCGGCGTCGCCGCCGTGGTCGCCGTGGTGATCGCCCTCTTGGTTGGTTTCGGGCGGGAGGCCCGCGACGTGCGCATGGGGACCGAGCGCGTGACCGCGGCGGCGGAATAAAATCTCGGGGCACGAACCGAACCCGTCGCGGAACGAGCCCACACCTCGACGCCGATGCAGATGGTGAGACTGCCATATCCGGGGGCGGGTTGAGGCCGACGCATGCTTGGAACGCTGGTTGCCTTGCTGGCCGCGACAACGATCGCGGTCCCGATCTCTCGTCGGCTGGGGTTCGGCAGCATCCTCGGCTACCTCGTGGCGGGCATCGTGATCGGTCCGTCGGGGCTCCGCCTCGTGACCGGGGTGGATCAGATCGCCAGTGTGGCCGAACTCGGCGTGGTGATGCTGCTGTTCCTGATCGGCCTGGAGCTGCGGCCGCACCGGCTGTGGATCCTGCGCAAGGCGGTATTCGGGCTCGGGCTCGGCCAGATGGTCCCGAGCGCGCTGCTGCTGGCGGGGCTCGCCCGCCTCACCGGCATCCCCTGGTCCGGCGCGACCGTCCTAGGCGCCGGCCTGGCCTTGTCCTCGACCGCCATCGTGCTGCCCATGCTGGGCGAGCGGGAGCTGCTCTCCTCCACGGCCGGGCGGGATAGCTTTGCCGTCCTCCTCTTCCAGGACATGGCGTTCATCCCGCTGGTCGCCCTGGTTCCGCTCCTCTCCGGCCAGAGCGTGCCGACCGACGTGCCATGGTGGGATGTGGCCCGAGCCCTCGCGGTGATCGCCGCCATCCTGGTTGGCGAAAGCTTCCTGGTCCGCCCGATCTTCCGCGTCGTGGGCGGCGCGAAGACACCGGAGGTGTTCACCGCGACCGCCCTGCTGCTGGTCGTCGGCACGGCGGCGCTGGCCGACTGGGCTGGGCTGTCCATGTCCCTGGGCGCCTTCATGGCCGGGGTGGTGCTCTCCGATTCCGAGTATCGCCACGAGCTTCAGGCCGACATCAAGCCGTTCGAGGGGTTGCTGCTAGGATTCTTCTTCATCTCCATTGGCATGTCGGCCAATCTTCGCCTGGGACTCGAGCATCCGGACCTGGTTGCCGCTGGCCTGGGCGTGCTGGTCGGGGTCAAGATTGCCGTCGCCTTCGTGCTCGGGCTGACCAAGCGCGGGACCGTCCGCAGCGCGCTGCGCTTCAGTCTCGCGCTGCCGGAGGGCAGCGAGTTCAGCTTCGTGCTGTTCGCGGCCGCCGTCGCCGCCGGAGCGCTGGCGCAGGATCAGGCCGACCTCGCGACCTTGGTGATCGCGCTCTCGATGGTGGTCGCGCCGATCCTGTTCGCCGCATCGGAGCGACTGCTCATCCCCCGGCTGGGCACCCGCAAGGAGCCGGCCTATGACACGATCGATGCACCGCCGACGCCGGTCATCATCTGCGGCTTCGGCCGGATGGGCCAGATCGTGGGGCGGGTGCTGCGCATGCAGGGGATCCCGTTCACGGCGCTCGACAAGGATCTCGCCCAGGTCGAGGTCGTCCGGCGGTTCGGCAACCGGGTCTATTTCGGCAATCCGACCCGCGAGGAGGTCATGCGCGCGGCCGGCGCGGACACCGCGCGCGTGCTCGTCGTCGCCCTGGACGACATGGACGAGGTCATGAAGGTCGTTGAGATGGCCAAGCGCCACTTCCCGAACCTGTCCATCCTCGCCCGCGCAGGCAACCGGCGGCATGCTCACCTTCTCATGGACCTGGGTGTCACCGGTATCGTGCGGGAGACCTTCTTCTCGAGCCTGCGACTGACGGAGATGGTGCTTGGCAGGCTCGGCATCCCGCAGGACGCCGCCCACCGCGCGATCGAGATCTTCCGTGACCACGACGAGCGAACGCTCATCGAGACGCACGCGATCGCGCATGACGAGAATCAGCTCATCCAGAGCACCCAGCAGGCAGCCGAGGAACTCCAGGACCTGTTCGAAGCCGACCGTCAGGACCGGTCGGACAAAGCCACGGCTGGCGGCCCTGCCTCGCTATCGTCCGACCCTGGCGCGCACCTCAGGGCAAGTCGGTGATCAATGCCCTGGCGGCACCGTCATGCAGGCGGCGCCCTGGGCGGACAGACGCGCGCAGGCGCGGACGGCGGCCTCCGGTGCCAGCGCGACCAGCCGGGCACGGTAGAGCACGGCTCCGCCAAACGGGGTGGTCGGCGGCGCATCGACGCCAGCGGCCGCGAGCAGATCGGGCGCGCCCCGGCGGGCGTCGGAGGCCGCAGCGCGCGCGGCGGCCGGGCTCAGAAATGCGCCGACCTGGATAGCCCAACCGCTTGGATATGCGGGATTGTTCGTCACGGACACCGCATCCAAGCTGGCGAGTTGCAGTGGCGGACGGAGCTGCGGGGCCCGGCTGTACACGGGCGGAGGCACCGCGGCATAGGCCGGGGGCGCCGCGTAACTCGTGGCGGCCGCAAACGTCGGTGCCTGCGGCGGCACGTAGGTCGGCGCTGGCTGCGGCGCGTAGATGGCGGAAGCCGTGATGGCAGGTGCCGGGGCCGAGGCAGCTTGCGTGCAGGGACGGTCCGGGTCGAATGCCGCGTCGGGGTCGCAGGCGCCCGAACCACCGGCGAGCACCACCGGCGGGCTGAGCGATGCGGGCGCCGGGTAATATGGCGCCGTGGTCGGCGCGACAGACCCGGCATTGCCGGCGTACACGGCGAGCGGGCCGCTGAGCGTCGTGCCCTCGCCAAGGCGCGGCGCGATGGAGGACAGATAGCCGACGGTCTCCTCCGGCAGCGGCGTTCCATCCGCCATGTAGGAGTCCAGTCGGTTGGGGCCGGCATTATAGGCCGCGAGGAAGCCGGGCGCGCCGTAGCGGTCGTACATCTCCCGGATGTAGGCGGTCCCGGCGGTGATGTTGTCGTGTGGCTCGTACGGATCGTCACCCAGGCCGTACTGCGCGCGCAGGGTCGCGTAGGTCTGCGGCATCACCTGCATCAGCCCCATCGCGCCGGCCGAGGACACCGCGTCGTCGCGCCCCCCCGATTCCTGGCGCATGACCGCGCGCACCCATCGTTCCGGCACCCCGAAGCGAAGCGTCGCCTCCCGAACGTACGGTCCCCACGGGTCCTCGGGCGGCCCGGGTGGCGGGTAGTTCCGATGCTGAGCGAACGAGCGCGAGCCCGAATGGTATGCGCCAGGCCCGGCGCAAGCGGCGAGGGCGGCGTGCAGCGCGAGTGCCGCGGCAACCCTCGCGCGACGGCGCGCCGATCGGCCGGTCCCAGTCGGCATCGAGGCTGTCCCCACGCAAGGCAGTGGACCATCTTCGCCTCTTTCGCCGCGCCGGATCAAGCTAATTCCGATTCCAAAATGTATCTGCCTGGTCGAGCGCCGCCTCGATCCGCGCGTGGCGCGCGCGCACCGCCGCGCGCTCCGTGCCGTGGGTGAACACATAAAACTCGTCGTGGGTGATCGCGTGGAGGACGCGCGTGCCGACCTGCTCGGGCTCCAGCGCCCCGGTGCCCAGCATTCGCGCGGCCATCGCCTCGTGCGCCGGGCGGGCATAGGGGCCGCCGAACTGCTCGGGCCGCGTCGCCGTGCCCTCGAAGATGCGGGTGCGGACCGGGCCCGGGCACAACACGCTCACGCCGATGCCGCTGCCGTCCAGCTCCTGCTCCAGCGCCTCGCTGAGCGCGACCACGGCGTATTTTGTCATCGAATAGGCGCCCTGGTTGGCGCCGGGTCGGATGAAGAAGCCGGAGATGGAGGCCGTGTTGACGACATGACCGCCCTCGCCATGGCGGCGGATGCCGGGGACGAACGCATGGATGCCGTTGATGACGCCGAGCACGTTCACCCCGAGCACCCAGCGCCACTCCTCGGCCGCCACGTCCTCCACCTTGGTGCCGTGCATCGCCACCCCGGCGTTGTTGACCGCGACGTGCAGGCCACCGAACGTCTCCTGTGCGGCGCGCGCCAGCGCCGCCACCTGATCGGGGTCGGAAACATCGGTCCTCAGCGTGACGGCGCGCGCGCCCGCCGCTTCCACCAGGTCCCGCGCCGCGTCCAGCGGACCGGGCTGGATGTCGGCCAGCACCAGGTTCATGCCCGCCCCCGCCAGCGCGCGGGCGATGCCGAGCCCGATCCCGGAGCCGGCACCGGTGACCACCGCCGTCTTGCCTTGCAGGTCGCGCATCGCGTCCTCCGTCCCTGTGCGGTTGCTGGGCGAGAGGCTAGACTGGTCCTAACGACAAGCGGAAGGGAGGCGGCGATGGCGGGCAATGATCCGGTGGTGGACACGCGCGCGGGCAAGCTGCGCGGCACGGTCATCGAAGGCGTGACCGCGTTCCTGGGCGTGCCATATGGCGCTCCGACCGATGGCGCCAATCGCTTCATGCCAGCCGCGCCCGCCGGCCCCCTGGGCCGGGGTGCGTGAGGCGACCGCCCACCGCACCCAAGCGCCGCAGTCACGCCTGGGGTTTCCCACCCGCGCGGAGCTGACCGATCTGTGGGGTCCGCCCGATGCCTCGCCCGAGAGCGAGGACTGCCTGGCGCTGAACGTCTGGACGCTGGAAGCCGATGCGGCGGCCGGGCGGCCGGTGATGGTGTGGTTCCACGGTGGCGCCTTCGCGTTCGGCTCGTCCAATCAGATCCGCCTGCAGGGTTCGCGGCTGTGCCGACGCGGCGGCGTCGTGGTGGTGACGGTCAACCAGCGGCTGAACATCTTCGGCCACCTCGACCTGTCTGAGATCGGCGGCGCGGAGTTCGCGCGGTCGGGCAATGCCGGCACGCTCGACATGGTGGCCGCGCTCGAATGGGTGCGCGACAACATCGCCGGGTTCGGCGGCGACCCAGGCAATGTCACGATCTTCGGCGAGTCGGGCGGCGGTGCCAAGGTCAGCACCTTGATGGCGATGCCGATGGCGCGCGGGCTGTTCCACAAGGCGATCGTGCAGAGCGGCGCGGCGGTGCGCCTGCGCGAACGCGACCGTGCGACCCGGCTGACCGAGGCCGTGCTCGCCGCGCTGGGAATCGATCGGACCGAGCTGCCACGCCTGCGGCAGGTGCCGACGGCGCGGCTGCTGGCCGCGATCGAGCCGGCGCAACGCGCCGTCGGGCCATCCCCCTGGCCGCTGTTCGACCGCTACCCGTTCGGCCCCACCATCGATGGCGCCGTGCTCCCGCGCCATCCGTTCCACCCAGCCGCGCCGGCCGCATCGGCCGACATCCCGCTGATCATCGGGGATACGCGCGACGAGATGGCGAGCTTCCTCGCCCATGACGACGCCGTGTGGCATCGCCGGCTCACCGAGGCGGAGATGGTCGCTCGCGTGCGCGGCGCCGCCGGCCCGCACACCGAGCACGTGGTGGAGACCTACCGACGCCTGATGCCGAGCGCGAACCCGTCGGAGCGGCTGATCGCCACGCTGACGGATTTCGAATTTCCGCCTGCGCTCGCTAATGGCGGCCGAACGCAAGGCGCGGCAGGGCGGGGCGCCGGTCTGGATGTACTCCTTCGCCTGGCGAACGCCGGTGTTCGATGGCCGGCTCGGCGCGCCGCACGCCCTGGACGTGCCGTTCACCTTCGACACGATCGACCTGACCAAGGCGACAGATGGGAGTGCGACGGCGCACCGTCTCGCGGCCACCATGTCGGAGACCTGGGCGAGCTTCGCGCGGACCGGGCGCCCCGCCCACGACGGGTTGCCGGACTGGCCCGCCTATACCCCCGAAGCGCGCGCGACCATGGTGCTCGACGCGCCCTGCCGGATCGCGGACGACCCTGCCGGCGAGACGCGACGCCTCTGGCAGGAGATCGCGACGGCCGAGTGAATACCCCGGCGCGAGGAGGTGGACTACGACGGCCCCCGTCGTTCCGGGAACAGCGACAGCAACCCCTCGGCGCTCGCCGGGCACCGGCCCCGCTCGGTGATGAGCCCGCTCACCAGTCGTGATGGCGTGACGTCGAAAGCGGGGTTGGCGGCCGGGCTGCCCTCGGCGGCCACGCGCACCGTCGTCACGCTGCCGTCCGCCGTACGGCCCGTGATGTCCGTGACCTCGGTCGCCGCGCGTTCCTCGATGGGGATGCCGGCGATCCCGTCGGTCACGTCCCAGTCGATGGTCGAGGAGGGCAGGGCGACCCAGAACGGCACGCCGGTGTCGTGGGCGGCGAGCGCCTTCAGGTAGGTGCCGATCTTGTTGGCGGCGTCACCCGTGCTCGTCACCCGGTCGGCGCCGACGATGGCGAGATCGACCAAGCCGCGCTGCATCAGGTGCCCGCCGGCATTGTCGGCCACGACGGTGTGCGCCACGCCGTGCTTGCCGAGCTCGAACGCGGTGAGCGCTGCTCCCTGGTTGCGCGGCCGCGTCTCATCGACCCAGACATGCAGCGCCAGCCCGCCTTCATGCGCCTTGTAGATCGGGGCGAGCGCGGTTCCCCAGTCCACGGTGGCGAGCCAGCCGGCGTTGCAGTGCGTCAGCACGTTGACCGCGCCCGGCCGGCGGCGCGCGATGTCCGCGATGAGCGGCACGCCATGCCGCCCGATCGCCTCGTTCCGCGCTACGTCCTCATCGGCGATGGCGCCCGCCTCGGCATAAGCGGCGGCGTGCCTCTCGCGCACGACGGTGTTGCGCAGCCGGGTCAGCATCCGATCGAGCGCCCAGCGCAGGTTCACCGCGGTCGGCCGGGTCTCGGCCAGGAGCGCGGCCGCCTGCTCCATTGCCTCTGTTGTCGCGTCGGCACGCAGCGCGAGGGACAGCCCGTAGGCGGCGGTGGCCCCGATCAGCGGGGCGCCGCGCACCTGCATGGCACGGATCGCGTGCGCCGCCTGTTCCAGCGTCTGCAAGCGTACGATGTCCACCGACCACGGCAGACGGGTCTGGTCGATGATGCACACCGACCAGCCATCGGCTGGGTCGATCCAGATCGAGCGATAGGCGACTCCGTCGATCCTCATGCGCGCCAAGCCTCAGATCCGCTGGTGCAGCACGCAGACCAGGGTGAACAGCCGGCGCGCCGTATCGAAGTCGATCGCGATCTTGCCGGAAAGCCGCTCGCGCAGCAGGCTCGCGCCCTCGTTGTGCAGGCCGCGACGGCCCATGTCGATCGCCTGGATGCGCGCTTCCCTTCCCTCCTGCACCGCCTGGAGGTGGCTGTCCACCAGCATCTGATAGTCCTTGATCAGCCCCCGGAACGGCCCGAGCGCGAGCGCCACCACGGCCAGGGGCCGGTCGTCGGCGTGACGGATGTCGAACACCAGCCGGCCCTCCTGGATGGACAGGTGCAGCACATAGGGGCCGTCCGGCGCTCCCGGCCTGTCCGGCGCGAAGCTGTTCTCGGCGGCAAGGTCGGCCACCGCCTGTGCCCGGTCCGCTTCCTGCAAGGGGGATAAACGGGTCAGCGCCTCGCCTGCCAACACCACGCGCGCGAGTCTCGCGTCGGGCGCACCGGCCGATGGTGGCGCGCTCATCCGGCCGGGTCGGGCTGCTTCAACATCCCGAACGTCACCATCGCGCCCAGCACGCCGCCCTTCACCGGCCGCAGCAACGCAAGGCAGAGCCCGGCGGTCAGCGGCAGGAAGATCGCCGCCATCTCCCAATCGGGCGGAGCCCGCATGCGCTGCATCAGCAGCATCAGTGGCACAACAATGTGGCCGACGATCAGGATGGTGAAATAGGGCGGCGCATCGTCGGCGCGCGCCGAGCCGAGCGGGGCGCCGCAGGCGCGACAGACGGGGACCACCTTCAGGAACCCGTTGAAAAGATGGTGCGCGCCGCAGGCTGGGCAGTGTCCCAGCACACCGCGCCCGATCGCCGTGCCGATCGAGGGCACGGGCCAGGCCGGCGGTGCGGCCGATCGATTGGGCTGCCAGGTGACGAGGGCCATGCGACGCGTCCTGCGGTGAGTGGCTTGATCCGGCATAGCGCAGCCGGCGATGCGTTGCCATATCGGCGGCCTTGATCGGACCTGCCAGGATCGGAGGAGCGCCGCATGGCGCGTATCCGCTTCGTCCCGATACGCCGGAGATCTGCGCTGCCGGGGCTCCAGAGGCGCCATTTCGGCCCATGCTGCCGCAGCGTTTCGTACAAAACGCGCGTTTGCCCCTGTCGAATGTACAAGCCGCGTTAACCCCCTATTCACACATACGCGCGGCGGCGACATCGCGAGCGTCAGGACGCGCTTGTGATCTGAGGAGCCCCGGAAGTCACGGCAGATGAAGCGGCGGCAACTGCACCTGATCGCATACCTGAAGACGGGTCCGACGGCGCTGCATGTCGGGGGATGGCGGCATCCCAAATCGACGCTGGACGACATCCTTGATCCCGCGCGCTATCAGCACATCGCGCGGGTGCTGGAAGCGGCGAAGTTCGACGGCTGCTTTTTCGCTGACCTGTTCGGCCTCTATGACCTCCATCAGGGCAGTTTCGACGCCTATGTGCGGCGCGGTGGTCAGATCTCCTATCTCGATCCCACCGTCGTCCTCCCGGTGATGGCGGCCGTCACTCGCCATCTCGGCCTGGGCGCCACGCTATCCACCAGCTTCCACTCGGCCTACCACCTCGCGCGCTGGCTCGGCTCGCTGGACGCGATGAGCGGCGGGCGCGTCGCCTGGAACGTGGTGACCTCGGCCACCGACCTCGAAGCCAAGAACGCGGGATTGGACGCGCTGCCGCCGCGCGAGCTGCGTTACGACCGCGCCGACGAGGTGCTGGAAGCCTGCTTCGCCTTGTGGAACAGCTGGGACCCGGACGCGATGGTCCGCGACAAGGAAGCCGGGATCATGTCGGACCCGGCGAAGGTCCACTACGCCAATTACCGGGGGCGCTGGATCAGGACGCGCGGCCCGTTGTCCATCCCGCGCAGCCCGCAGGGACGCCCGGTCATCATGCAGGCCGGCAGCTCCGATCGCGGGCGCGACTTCGCCGCCCGCTGGGCGGAGGCGATCTTCACCATCCAGCTTGCCGAAAGCGACATGCGGGTGTTCTACGAGGACATCAAGTCGCGCATGCGGCTTCGCGGCCGGGAGCCCCATGAATGCGTCATCCTGCCCTCGGTGACGGTCATCCTCGGCGAGACGCGATCCATCGCCCGCGAGCGCGCCGCCTTTCTCAACGGTCTGATCGACCCGGAGCTAAGTCTCGCGTCGTCGTCCAGCAATGTCGGAGCCGACCTTTCCAAGCTCGAGGACGGCAAGAGCCTGCGGGAGATGCAGGGCAATCAAGGGATGCAGGGCTCGCAGGACGTGCTGGAGCAGACGATGAAGGCCGAGGGGCTCAGCTTCAAGGAAGCCGCGGTGAAACGGGCCGAGGGGCGCGAAATCGTGGGCACCTTCCGCGACATCGCCGACCATCTGCAGGCGGTTTTTGAAGCCGGCGTGTGCGACGGGTTCGTGCTGACACCGACGATGTTTCCGGGCATGTTCGAGCAATTCTGCCGCAGCGTGGTGCCGGAACTGCAACGGCGCGGACTGTTCCGCACCGAGTACACGGGACGCACGCTACGCGAGAACCTCCAGGGCTGATCGAGGGCAACCGCAAACGGACAGGAGAAGGACATGGACCGGACGCCTGTTTCAGGAATCTCGCGCCGCCCCTGTTGCGGGCCGGTACGGCTCTCGCCCTCGGCGGCTCTCGCCTGCTCGGCGCGACGCCGGCACGGGCCGCGGCGCCCGATCTGAAGGGAAAGACGGTCGTATTCGCCAGTTGGGGCGGCGCGTATCAGAATTCGGAGAAGACCTGCTACTGCGAGCCGTTTGCGGCGGCCACCGGCGCGCGCGTCGTTCAGGATGGGCCGATGAACGACGCCAAGTTCCGCGCCATGATCCAAAGCGGCGCGCCGGACTGGGACGTGGCGGACGTCACCATCGACTTCCTCTATGCCGGCACCGGCGACAACCTGTTCGAAAAAATCGATACGAAGCTGGTCGACACCAGCCGCGTCAGCCCGCAATTCGTCAATGAATACGGCATCGGCTGCATCGTCTGGTCCTATAATCCTGGCTACAGCACGGACGCCTATGCCGCCGGCACGGCGCCGCGGACCTGGAGCGACCTGTTCGACCTGCAGCGCTTCCCCGGTAAGCGGACGCTGGCGGACGACGTGGTTGCAACGCTGGAGGTGGCTCTGCTGGCCGACGGCGTGATGCCCGAGAAGCTCTACCCGCTCGACGTGGATCGCGCGCTGAGGAAGCTTGATACCATCAAGCCGGAGACGATCTTCTGGAGCACGAACTCGCAGTCCCAGCAACTCTTTGTCGACGGCGAGGTGAAGCTGGGGCTGATCCTAAACGGCCGGGCCTATGATGCCGCCAAGAAGGGCGCGCCGATCGCAATATCGTGGGAACAGAATATCCAGTCGGTGGACTACCTGGTCGTGCCGCGTGGCAGCCGCAACCGCGATGCCGCCATGATCCTGATCGACACCATGACGCAGGCGGAGAACCAGGCGAAGCTCGCCAACATGATCGCCTACGCGCCAACCAACCCGGCCGCGTTCAAGGCGGTGGACCAGACGGTCGAACCCTGGCTATCCACCGCGCCGGCCAATGTACAGAAAGGCTTTGTCATCAACGCGGCCTACTGGCGCGATCACCTCAAGCCGCTGCAGGAGCGCTGGAACACCTGGAAACTGTCCTGACGCGGCCCGCTGGGAGCGGCCGGGCATGAGGCGCATCGACCGGCATCTGTGGCTGCTGGTCCCGACCGTCCTCCTCATGCTGATCGCCTTCATCGGACCGGTGGGCTGGCTGCTGTCGCGCGCGTTCACGCAGCCCAGGCTCGGCATGCAGAACTTCGTCGAGCTGTGGACGCATCCGGTCTACCTGCACGTCATCGGCAACACCGTGATGATTAGCGCGATCGTCACGCCGACCTGTCTGCTGCTGGGCTTCCCGATGGCGCACGCGATCACCCACAGCGGCCCGCGCCTGCGCCGCTGGCTGATCTTCTGGTGCTGCTGCCGTTCTGGACCAGCCTGCTGTTGCGCACCTTCGCCACCGTGATCCTGTTGGAGCGCAACGGGCCGGCGAACGCCATGCTGGTCGGCCTCGGCCTTGTCGGACGGCCGCTGCCGTTACTCTACAAGATGACTGGGCTGCTGGTCGGGGCCGTGCAGGTGCTCCTGCCATTCGTCATCTTCCCGCTGCACGCGGCCATGCTGAAGGTCGACCCGGCGCTGATGCAGGCGGCGCTGACGCTCGGCGCCGGGCCACTGCGCGCCTTCGTGCGGGTCTATCTGCCGCTGACGCTGCCGGGGCTGATGACCGGGGCAACGCTCGTGTTCATCAGCGTGCTTGGCTACTTCGTGACCCCTGCCATGCTGGGTGGCGTGCGGCAGCTCATGGTGGCCCAGCTCATCCAGGATCAGATCGGCGAGTTCGGCGCCTGGGGCCTGGCCGGCGCGCTGTCGATCGTGCTGCTGATGGTGACCGCCCTGGTATTGGGCCTGCTTCATGCCACGGTCGGTCTCAAGGCCGTCGCGCGATGAACGGCGACGGAATGGGCGTGTGGCGGGCCCTGCGCGGCGGCACCTGCGTCCTCATCGCCGTGTATTTGCTGGCGCCGCTGGCGATCATCGTTATCGTCTCGTTCAGCGCCGCGCCGTTCCTGCGTTTCCCGCCGCCCGGCCTCTCGCTGCGCTGGTATGACAGCCTATTCGGCGACCCGGCATGGATGAGCGCGATCGGCGTGAGCGTGCGGGTCCTGGTGCCCGCCTCCATCCTGGCCACCCTGCTCGGAACGGCGTCGGCCTACGCGTTGGTCCGCGGCCGTATCCCGGGCGCCTCGGCGATTTTTGCGTGCCTCATGCTGCCGCTCGTCGTCCCGGCGGTGATCACCGGGGCCGGCCTCTATGGCGTCTATCGCGGGCTCGGACTGAACGGTACGCTGACCGGGCTGATTATCGGCCACACGGTGCTGATCACGCCCTATGTCGTGGCGACCGTCGGCGCCTCGCTGCGCACGCTGGATGCAAGGCTGGAGGACGCCGCCGCCACGCTCGGCGCGCCGCCCTGGGCGAGCTTCCGCCGGATCACGCTCCCGCTGCTTATGCCCGCCGTCCTGTCCGGGCTGCTGTTCGCGGCGGTGGTGTCGTTCGACGAACTGCTCGTCTCGCTGTTCGTCAGCACCGCGCGGACGCGCACGGTGCCCGTGCAGATGTGGTCCAACGTGCGCGGCGACTTCGATCCGACGATCGCGGCCATCGCGACGCTCTCCTTCGCCTTCGCGCTGGTCGCCCTGCTTTTGGAAGTCGCGCTGCGCCGGCGCGCCGCCCTGGACGGGACACGATGACGCAGGCTCCCGAGCTACTGCTGGAGCTGCGCGGCGTGCGGAAGCGCTATGGCGCGCATGTCGCGGTGGACTCGCTGGACCTGACGCTGCGCGCCCGCGAGTTCTTGACCTTCCTGGGACCGTCGGGTTCGGGCAAGACGACTACGCTGATGATGGTCGCCGGGTTGCAGCGGCCGGATTCCGGCTCGATCGTGCTGAATGGCCGTTCCGTGGACCAGGTTCCGCCTTATCGGCGCGACATCGGGATGGTGTTCCAGCAATACGCGCTGTTCCCGCACATGACGGTGCGGCGGAACGTCGCGTTTCCCCTGGAGATGCGCCGGCTGGCCCGAAGCGAGATCGACCGGCTGGTCGTGGACGCGCTGCGCCTGGTCGGCCTCTCGGCGCTCGCCGCGCGCCTGCCGCGCGAGTTATCCGGCGGGCAGCAGCAGCGCGTGGCGCTGGCCCGGGCGATCGTCTACAGCCCCGCCCTGTTGCTGATGGACGAGCCGCTGGGCGCGCTCGATAGGAAGCTGCGCGAGCAGATGCAGCTCGAGATCAAGCGGATGCACCGGGAGCGGGAGATTTCGGTGCTGTACGTAACGCACGACCAGGAAGAGGCGCTCACCATGAGCGACCGCATCGCCGTGTTCAACGGTGGCCGGGTCGAGCAGGTCGGAACGCCGCAGGATTTATACGAGCGCCCGGCAACGCGCTTCGTTGCCGGCTTTCCGCGAGGCTGCGGCCGATATCTGCAGCGTCGAGGTTCTGGGGATGACGCTCTGGGCCACGTCACGGGGCGTGCTGGCGACGGGCGAGCAGGTCGTCATTGCCGTCCGGCCGGAATGGGTTCGCGTCGCCCCCTTCGATGACGAAGGGGCCGGGTTCCGCGGCGAACTGGTGGACGTGATCTATTTGGGTAACGCCCGCAAATACGTGATTCGCCTTCCCGGCGGGGAAGAGTGCTTCGCCCTTCAGCAGGTGGCCGCGCCCGAGCCCGAGGGCTTGCGTCCGGGCGCGCCGGCCATGCTGTCCTGGGACGCCGAGCACGCCACCGCCTTTCCGGCCTGAACGCGTCATCGGGTTCTGTGCCAAGCCCCGTTCCTACGCAGAGTTGAACGCTGGTGGGAACAAGCGGGCGTATCATTCTCCTCCCGGGGCTGGGCTCTTCGCGTGTGCCGGCCAGATGCGTGCCCTCGCTTCGATGGGCCCGGCGCCCTTGAACCCGCTGGTCGGGAGAAGCAGACATGGCCACCATTCGAAACCCCGTTCTTTGGGGATGGGATCAGTTCAAGGGCGCGGTCTCGGCCGTCGAATCCGCATCCCACGACACGCTTCATGAAACGCAAGGCGGCGTGTTCGCGGGCCGCCCGACGGTCCGTCGGATCGGGCTGCCCGAGCTTCGCAAGGCACTCGCCGGCGGGCTGGCCGATTTCGGGGCGAACCGGACCGACGTCATCTTCCTCTGCGTGATCTATCCCGTCGTCGGCCTCATCCTCGGGCGGATGGCGTTCGGGTTCGACGTGATCCCGCTGCTCTTTCCCCTGGCTGCCGGCTTCGCCCTGATCGGCCCATTCGCCGCCATCGGGCTCTATGAGTTCAGCCGGCGCCGCGAACAAGGCGAGGAGGTCCGCTGGGCAGACGCGTTCAGTGTGTTCCGCGCGCCCTCCTTCAACGCGATCCTGCGCCTCGGCCTCCTGCTGGCGGCGATCTTCGTGTTCTGGCTCGTGGTGGCGCAGGCGCTTTACGATTGGACGCTTGGCCCGGACGCGCCCGCATCGGTCGGCTTCTTCCTGCACGAGGTGTTTCACACCACGGCGGGCTGGGTCATGGCCATCTTCGGGGTCGGGATCGGCTTCCTGTTCGCGGTGCTCGTGCTGAGCATCAGCGTCGTCTCCTTCCCGCTGCTACTCGATCGGCCGGAGGTGACGGTCGGCACGGCGATCGCAACGTCGGTCCGGGCCGTGCGTGCGAACCCGACCACGATGGCGGTCTGGGGACTGATCATCGCCGGCGGCCTGGTGATCGGGTCGATCCCCTTCCTGATCGGCCTCGCCATCGTCATGCCCGTGTTCGGGCACGCCACCTGGCATCTGTATCGTCAGTTGGTGCCGCGCTGATCCGGCGTCCCGATCCCGGCAGGGGTCGGGACCCGAGCACAGGCTACCCGCCGGCAGATATCACGCCGGCACCACCGTATCCTTGGTTCGGGGCAACGCCGCGAGGGTCGCCGCGTCGAACCCGAAGTGCGCCTTGACCAGCTCGGGCGGCGACTTCGCCAGCCACTGCGAGAACGAGACCGAGGCGTAGTAGGGGCTGCGGAACACCTCCAGGAACTGGAGGTCGGTGTTGCCGGTGTTCTCGATGTAATGGCCCATCGCGCGCGGGACGTAGCCGACGTCCCCGGCGTGGAAGTCCTTGGTGCGGGCGTCGTCGCCGGCGGCGAACACCGTCATGCGGCCTTCGCCGCTGATGTAGTACTGCCATTCATCGGCGTTCGGATGCCAGTGCATCTCGCGCATCCCGCCGGGATGGACGATGACGTGCGCGGCGGCGATCGTGGAGGCCATCGGGAAGTTGCTCTGGTCCACGATCCGGACCTCGCCGCCCTTGCCGGTGAAGTTGGGCTTCTGCTTCATCAGGGAATAGTTGAACGGCTGCGGCACCAGCCCCGGCGGCTCCTTCACCGCCTGCAAATCGGTGCTGATCGGCCCCGGCACCGTGCTCTGGAAGATGTACAGCTCGTGCATCGGGATCGGGCCGAATGCCGAGGCGGGCAGGCCGAAATTCTTGCCCAGCACCTCGACCGGCGTATGCGCCATCCATTGGCTCGGCAGGAAGGTGGCGAACTCCGAGAAGGAGCCGTCGTCGAAGA
Organism: uncultured Pseudomonadota bacterium; assembly: GCA_963756495.1. Lineage (GTDB taxonomy): Bacteria > Pseudomonadota > Alphaproteobacteria > Acetobacterales > Acetobacteraceae > DATFDN01. The sequence goes on from CAVWNS010000001.1 coordinate 61,592, forward strand.
CCAGCAGGAATTCGGTGCCGTCCGGCTCAAGCCCCTGGATCGAGTGCGGGATGCCGGACGGAAAATTCCACAGGTCGCCCGCGGTCACATCGGCGACGAAGCTGCGCCCGGCTTGGTCGAAGCCGGTGATGCGGGCATTGCCGTACAGCACGAACGCCCATTCGGCCGGCTTGTGCCAGTGCATCTCGCGGATGCCGCCGGCGGTCAGCCGCATGTCCACGCCGGCCAGCGTCGTGGCGATCGGCAGAATCCCGCATCGTCACCTGACGCGCCCAGCCGCCGTCCTGCACGCGCTTGCTCGCGTTGGCGAACGGGAACCAGAAATTGGGGACCGAGCCGTGGTCGGTCGAAGGCGGCATCTCGGAGGACGGGAACTGCCCTGCCAGTCCGGCATCGCGCGGCCCCGGGTCGGTGCCGCTTCCCGGATTGGCCCTGATCGCCTGCGGCCCTTCGGCCGGGCTGTCGGGATTGCCGAGCGCGGGGGCGCCGCGTGCCGCCGTGGCGGTGAGCACGCCCCCGGCCGCGGTCGCTGCGAGCACGTTACGGCGGGACATCCGATTCATCATGGCCTCATCAGAAATTTGGAGGACGAAACCGGACGGCTTGGCTTGGAATGGCCTTCCGGAGAGCGGGTTCAGAACACCTTCTCCCACATCAGCAGGGGCAGGATTTCGACGGTCACCTCCTGGCGGCTGCCGCCCGCCGCCAACTGCGTCGTGTAACGCACGAAGCCGGGCTTCGCACCGGGGCGCAGCAGCAACGGGTCGTAACCGGCGAGATCGCCCTCGCAGACGAAGCGGAAGGCAAGCGGGCCGCCGGCCACCGTGTGGACGTTCTCGACGCGGGTTCCGGGCGGCAGGCCGAAATGCCCGATCAGGCTCTGGCGCACCAACGCCAAGGTGCGCGCGTCGCCACAATCGGGCGGCACGACGTTGCGCCGCACATAGACGATGATCCCGCCCAGCCCGCCGGCAAGCACCAGCCCGACGACGGCCCACAGCAGCCGCCGGCGCACCGCCGCGTCACCTCGTCTGGCGCGGCACAAAGCGGCCGGTACCGGGGCTCGCGAGCACCGTCGTGCCGTCCCAGATCATCGCGCCGCGCAGCACCGTCGCCGCCACGCGGGCGCGCATCCGTCGCCCGTGATACGGCGACCATCGCAGCTCCGGCCGGTCCACGATCGCCGCCTCGTCGAACACGACATCGCCGCGCTCCAGCACCGCCAAGTCGCAGTCCGACCCCACGCGGATCGCGCCCTTCTTGGGAAACAGCCCGTGCAGCTTGGCGCTGCGCTCGGCGCAGAAGCGCGCGAGCAGGGTGGGCGGCAGGCCGCGCTCGTCGAGCAGGGTGAACATCAGCGGCGCGAAGCTCTGCAAGCCGATCAGCCCGGCGCCGCAGGCGAAGATGTCGGGCGCGGTCTTGCGCTCCAGCGGCCAGGGCGCGTGGTCGGTGGAGACATAGGCGACCCGATCGCTCAGCAGCGCGTCCCACATGCGCGCGATCTCGGCGGCTTCCCGGAACGGCGGATTGCATTTCCCCCGCCCGCCCAGCCGCACGATGTCGGCCTCGCTCATGCACAGGTACTGAATGCATGCCTCGCCCGTGGCATCGAACCCGTCGCGGCCGCCGCCCGCGCGGAACGCCGCCGCGATGTCGAAGCCCCGTGCCAGCGAGGAGTGCGCGATATGGACATGCGCGCCCGCCTCGCGCCCCATCTCGAAGATCGCCAGATCGGCCATCGTCTCGGCCAGCGGCGGGCGCGTGCGGCAATGCATGATAGGCTCGGTGCGCCCGGCCGCCAGCGCCTCGGCGGTCAGCCGCTCGACGAGCTCCTGGTCCTCGTTGTGGATCGCCACCGGCAAACCGGTGCGCCCGATGGCACGGAAGGCGGCGAGCATGGTCGGATTGTCGATGCGCGGGAAGCGCACCGGATCGTACTCGTAGGTGGAGAGCTTGAAGGCCGAGATGCCGCCAGCGGCAAGCTCCGGGATGGCGTCCAGTCCGCCGGTCTTGGTGATGGTGCCATAGAGCGCCATGTCGACAAGCGCGGTGCGTTCCACCCAGCCGCGCTTATCGGCGAGCTTGGCGGCGTCGGTGACCGGGTGCGGCACGTCGTAGGGCATGTCGCAGCAGGTGGTGACGCCCCCGGCGGCGGCGCTGCGCGTCGCGCCCTCGATCCCCGCCCAGCCGATCGCGGATGAGGTGTGCATGTGCCCGTCCACCAGGCCGGGCAGCAGCAGCTTGCCGGTGAAATCGAGCAGCCGGTCGGCGGCAGGCGGAGCACCCTGGCCGATGGCTGCGATGGTCTCCCCGCGCGCGGCGATGAAGCCGTCGCGCAGGATGGTCTCGCCGGCGACCACGTCGCCCACGAACACAACGTCGAATGGCTGCGACACTTATATATGCATCCCGTACATGATCCGTGGGCGGCGGCGTGCGGTGGCCTGCTTGCCGGCGCCCGCAGGCGACCCTACGAAGGCCGGACCACAGCGTCCACCGTCCGGGGTTCCGCATGAAGCTGCATGAAGTCAGGGTTCATCCATCCAAGGCGAACCTCGCGCGCGAGGATCAGCTCGCCTGGAAGATCGCGGCCGTCGCCGCCGACCGTGTTCCCGTCGAGCGGGACGTGGCGGCGATGATCGTCAACCGCGTGATCGACAATGCCGCCGTGGCAATCGCCGCGATCAACCGGCACCCCGTCGTCTCCGCGCGTGACGCCGCGCTGGGCCACCCGCTGCGGGACGGCGCCACGGTGTTCGGCGTGCCGGCGCGCGTGCGCGTCAGTCCCGAGTGGGCGGCGTGGGCGAACGGGACGGCGGTGCGCGAGCTGGACATGCACGACACGTTCCTCGCCGCCGACTACTCCCATCCCGGCGACAACATCCCGCCCATCCTGGCGGTGGCGCAGACGCTGGAACGCTCGGGGCGCGACCTGGTGCGCGGCATCGCCACCGGCTACGAAATCCACATCGACCTCGTGCGCGCGATCTGCCTGCACAAGCACAAGATCGACCACATCGCCCATCTCTGTCCCGCCCAGGCGGCCGGCATCGGCACGCTGCTGCGCCTGCCGACCGAGACCATCTATCAGGCGGTGCAGCAGGCGGTGCATGTCAGCTTCACCACCCGCCAGAGCCGTAAGGGCGAGATCAGTTCCTGGAAGGCCTACGCACCCGCCCATGCCGGCAAGCTCGCGGTGGAGGCGGTGGACCGCGCGATGCGCGGCGAGGGTGCGCCGAGCCCGATCTACGAGGGCGAGGACAGCGTGATCGCCTGGATGCTGGACGGACCCGACGCCGCCTATTCGGTGCCGCTGCCCGATCCGGGGGAGGCCAAGCGTGCCATCCTCGACAGCTATACCAAGGAGCACAGCGCCGAGTATCAGTCGCAGGCGCTGATCGACCTCGCGTTTCGGCTGCGCGAGCAGATCCCCGACCTGGACCAGATCGAGCGCATCGTCATCCACACCAGCCACCACACCCATACCGTGATCGGGACCGGCGCCAACGATCCGCAGAAGATGGACCCGAAGGCCAGCCGGGAGACGCTCGACCACTCGATCATGTACATCTTTGCCGTCGCGTTGCAGGACGGGCACTGGCACCACGTCGACAGCTACACCCCCCGTCGCGCCGGCCGCGCCGATACCGTGCGGCTGTGGCAGAGGATCGAGACACGCGAGGACCCGGAGTGGACGCGCCGCTATCATGCGACCGATCCCAACGAGCTGGCGTTCGGGGGACGGGTGGAAGTGTTCCTGCGGGACGGCACCAGGATCGAGGACGAGCTTGGTGTCGCCAACGCACATCCGAACGGGGCCCGGCCGTTCGGGCGGGACGACTACATCGCCAAGTTCGAGGAGCTGACCGACGGGATCATCTCGCGCCGCGAGGCGAACCGGTTTCTCGACGTCGTGCAGGATCTGCCGCGCCTGCCGGCGGGCGAGCTTGGGCTGCTGAACGTGGCACTCCCGGCCGGACAGCTGGCCGAGGGCAGGCCCGGAATCTTCTGAACAGCAGGAGGACGACATGAGCGAGACCCAGACCGCGCCCCAGCAGGGCGCCAATCGGCCGAAGAAGTCCGTTGCCCTCTCGGGCGTGCCGGCCGGCAACACGGCGCTGTGCACCGTCGGGCGCACCGGCAACGACCTGCACTATCGCGGATACGACATCCTCGACATCGCCGAGGCCGCCGAGTTCGAGGAGATCGCGCACCTGCTGGTGCACGGCACCCTGCCCAATGCGGCGGAGCTGCGCAGCTACAAGCAGAAGCTGCGCGCGCTGCGCGGCCTGCCCGCGGCGGTGAAGGACGCGCTGGAGGCGCTGCCCGCCGCCACGCATCCGATGGACGTGATGCGCACCGGCGTCTCCGCGCTGGGTTGCGTGCTGCCCGAGAAGGACGACCACAACCATCCGGGCGCGCGCGACATCGCCGACCGGCTGATGGCCTCCCTGGGTTCGATGCTGCTCTACTGGTACCACTACGCCTGCAACGGCCGCGTGATCGATGTGGAGACCGACGACGAGTCGATCGGCGGCCACTTCCTGCACCTGCTGCATGGCGAGGAGCCCTCGGAGGCATGGGTGCGGGCGATGCACACGTCGCTGAACCTCTATGCCGAGCACGAGTTCAACGCCTCGACCTTTGCCTGCCGCGTCGTGGCGGGCACCGGGTCGGACATGTACTCGGCGATCTGCGGCGGCATCGGCGCCTTGCGCGGCCCCAAGCACGGGGGGGCCAACGAGGTCGCCTTCGAGATCCAGAAGCGATACGCCACCGCCGAGGAGGCGGAGACCGACGTCCGCCGGCGGGTCGCCGGCAAGGAGGTGGTGATCGGCTTCGGCCACCCCGTCTATACGGTGTCGGACCCGCGCAACAAGATCATCAAGGAGGTCGCCCGCCGCCTGTCCCAGGAGGCTGGGTCGATGCGGATGTTCGAGATCGCCGACCGCATCGAGGCGGTGATGGGCGACGCCAAGGGCATGTTCGCCAACCTCGATTGGTTCAGCGCGGTCAGCTATCACATGATGGGCGTGCCGACCGCGATGTTCACCCCGGTGTTCGTCATCGCGCGTACCGCCGGGTGGAGCGCGCATGTCATCGAGCAGCGCATCGACGGCAAGATCATCCGCCCCACCGCGAACTATGTCGGGCCGGAGGACGTGCGCTTCGTGCCGCTGCACGATCGCGGCTGAACGCGGCACGCGCCGAGTACCTGACCGCCGCGGTGGCGACGCCGCGGCGGTTTTTTCATGCGTTGTGCGTCGCACGCATCGCGCCGAGAAGTCACAACCAAAGGAAATCTTCTTGGAACCGCGAAGAAACGGTTCGTTTTTGTTGACACCGAACATGCGGAAGCGGAATAGCGAAGGCAGCACGCACGCGCGCGATTCGTGCTTGACGGTTCGATCCGCGCGGGCTTGCGACAACGGAAGGACGGTCCATGGACCGCAGCTTCGCCCGATCCGCCGGCACTCGACCACGCGCGACACATGCAACTGTGTGCGCCATGTCGGAGTTGTCGTGCAGATCAAGGCCAAGCCACGTCCCAGCAGGAGTTCTCTGAGGTGAGCACAGAAGACGGCAGCACCGACAAGCTGCGCGCGCAGCCGATGGCCGTGCGGGCGGGGTCTCGCAAGACCACGGGCCGCAAGACCGCCGCGCGCAAGGCGACCGGGCGCGCGGCGACCGGGCGCACGGCGACGGCAAAGAAGACCGCGACGCGCAAGACGGCGGCCAAGAAGACCGCGACGCGCAAGGCCCCCGCGAAGAAAGCCGCCGGGCGCAAGACCGCGACCCGCAAGACGACGGCCAAGACCGCCGGGCGCAAGACCGCGACCCGCAAGACCGGGCCGCGCAAGGCGACGGCAACGCGCAAGATGGCGACACGCAAGACTCCGGGCCGCAAGGCCACGGCGCGTGCAACCGGCGTGCGTAAGAGCGGCACCCGCAAGACAGCCGCCGCCAAGACCGCGACCCGCAAGGCCCCCACCCGCCGCCGCAGGGCAGCGGAGACGACGATGCCGGAAGCCGAAATGCACAACGGCAACGGCAACGGGCACGGCCACGACATGGGTGAGTCGCACGAGAACGAGGAGAGCTGAGGCGGCAACGCGATCGCTCCCCCTCCCCTTGCGGGAGGGGGCCGGGGGAGGGGTGGAGCGCGACGGCGGAACAGGTCAGAAGCTGGGGTCGCCTCGCCGCTGGCTTATCCGAACGTCGCCAGCAGATCGTCAACCTGCGCCGGCGTGAGCTGGCGTGGCGAAGCGCCGCGCAGCACGAGTGCGAGCTTCGCCGCCTCCTCCAGCTCCTCCGCCGCATACACGGCGTCGGTCAGGGTCTTGCCGCACACGACCGGGCCGTGGTTGGCGAGCAGCACTGCGCGCGCATCGCGCGCGGCGGCGTGGATGGCCGGCTCCATCGCCGGATCGCCGGGGCGGAAATACGGCACCACCGGAAGATGCCGCCCGACGCGCATCACGAAGTATGGCGTCAGCGGCGCGATCGCCGCTGCGGTCGCCGCATCCGGCAGGCAGGCCACCGCCGTCGCCATGGTCGAGTGCAGATGCACGACCGCCCCCGTGTCCCGCGCCGTGTAGAACGCGCGGTGCATGAACACCTCCTTCGACGGCGCATCGCCGCCGATGTGGCGGAACTGGCTGTCGAGACGTGCCAGCCGCGCCGGGTCGAGCCGGCCGAGGCAGGAATTGGTCGGGGTGATGAGATAGCCGTCGTTCAGGCGCGCGCTGATGTTGCCGGCCGAGCCGACCGAGAAGCCGCGCGCGAACAGGCTCGCGGCGAGCGTGACCATCAGGCTGCGCAGCGCGTCCTCGTCCATCGTGCGTCTCCTCAGTCCAGCGCGGCGAAAGCGTTCAGGAAGAAGTCGGGGCTGCCGAAATTGCCGGACTTTAGGGCCAGCAGCAGCGGTTCCACGTCGCGCACGGCATAGGTCCACGGCACGCCGGGATCGATCTCCGCCCCGATGAGCAGGCTGCGCACGCCAAGCCGCGCGACCACGGCGCCCGCGGTCTCCCCGCCGGCGACGACGAGACGGCGGACGCCGCGCGCGACAAGCCCCTCGGCGATGCCGGCGAGCGCGCGCTCCACCAGCGCACCAGCTTCATCGCGCCCGAGCCGCGCCTGCAACGCGGCCACCTTGTCGGGCGGAGCGGAGGCGGCGATGACGACCGGCGTCGCACCGAGCTTCCCGTCCGCCCAAGCCAGTGCGCGCGCGCACAGCGCCTGCGCGTCCGTCTCGGCGAGCGGGTCAAGCTCCAGCACCGGCACGTGCCCACGCGCGGCGGCGACCTGACCCAGCGTGGCCCGCGAGCAGGAGCCGGCAAGCACCGCCGCCGCGCCCTTCAACGTGGGCAGCGCGCCCGGATCGTCGCGCGGCGCCAGCAGCCCGGCACGACGGAAGTTCTCCGGCAGCCCCATCGCGACGCCCGAGCCGCCGGTAATCAGCGCGTGGCCATCGGCCGCTTCGCCGATCGCGCGCAGATGCTCGTCGCGCACCGCATCGACGATCGCCCAGCGACGGCCCTGCTCCTTCAGCGCCGTCATGGCGCGGCGAATCGCGGGCGGTCCCTGCTCGACGGTTGCGAACGCCACCAGCCCGACCGCGCCGTCGGTCTGCCGGCCGAGCACGCGCACCAGGTTGGAGTCGGTCATCGGCGTCAGCGGATGATGCTCCATCCCGCTCTCGCTCAGCAGCGCCGTCCCGACGAACAGGTGGCCCTGATAGACGCTGCGGGCGTTGGCGGGGAACGCGGGACAGGCAAGCGCGAACCCGCAGCCGAGCGCCGCGATCAGCGCATCGCCCACCGGCCCGATATTGCCCTCGTCGGTGCTGTCGAAGGTCGAGCAGTATTTGAAGAACACCTGCCGGCACCCGCCGGCGCGCAGCCAGGCCAGCGCCGCGCGGCTCTCCTCCACCGCCTGGCGCACGGGCGCGGTGCGCGACTTGAGCGCGACCACGACGGCATCGGCGTCGGGCGCGGGATCGTCCGCGCGCGGCACGCCGATCAGCTGCACCGTCCGCATTCCGTTGCGCACGAGCATGGAGGCGAGGTCGGTAGCCCCGGTGAAGTCGTCGGCGATCGCGCCCAGCAGCATCGGTCCCTCCCGTTCAGGCGTTCAGCGCGTCGGCGAAGGCCCGCACCTGCGCCGCCCATCCAGGCAACGCCTGGCCGGCGTGCCAGGCGACATCGGCCATCTCGCGACGCAGCCCGGGGCTGAAGATCAACCGGCGCATCGCCTTCGAGAGCTGCTCGCAATCACCAGGCGGTGCCACGACCCCGGCCTCGGCGGGTACCAGCGCCGCCGCTGCGCCGCCCGCGGTGACGGCGACCGGCAGACCACGCCGCAGAGCGCTGGCGATGGCGCCGCCATATCCCTCCCAACGCGTGGCCAGCGCGAACAGGTCCGCTATCCGCCACAGCGCCTCCAAGGTCGCGTCGTCCACCGCGCCGGCGAAGCGCACCCGCGCGGTGATGTCGAGCTGCTCGACGAGCGCTGTCAGCGCACGGGCATGGGCGGGATCGCGGGTCGGCGCGCCGACGATGGTCAGATGCCAGTCGAGGTCGAACAGCCGTCCCAGCGCGCGCAGCAGAACGTCGTGTCCCTTGCGCGGAATGAGCGCGCCGACCGACAGGATCGCGCAGCCCGATCCGCCCGACCCGGAGCTGCGCGGCGCATCGTCGGTGCCGGGCATCACGGTGGTGATGCGGGCGGCATCCACGCCGAACTCGGCGGCCAACCGCTCGGCGACCGCCGTGCTGCTGACAACGACACGGCGGAGCCGCGGCAACAGGCGCAGGGCGGCGTTGCGCAGCCCGGCGCGATCCGCCTCGGGCGCGCTATCTGCCAGCGCGGCCGGGTGATGCACGAGGCCGCACGCGCCGGCCGCGTCGAGCGCATCGCCCAGGCCGACGAACGCGGACAGGGCGAGGCCGTCGATCACCAGCCGCGTTCCAGGCGTTGCCGTCTCCAGCACCTCGCGCGCGGCGGCGCGCGCAGGCTCGCCAGCCTGCGGATGCGCGCCCGCGATCTCCAGCACGTCGATCGCATGGCCGGCCTCGCGCAGGCCGGCGATCATGCGCCGCGCATAGAAGAATCCGCCGACGGGCGTATCGAGCGGCGCGGGAAACACGAAGACGAGTTGCATCCGCTGAGTTTGGCCGCCCCTGCGTGTCGCCTCAAGCTGCGCGTTTGCGACGCGGCGTATGCGCGGGCTATCAGGAGCCATGACCGACGAAGATCTCCTGGAGCTTGCGGCAGGGCTCGCGCTGAAGGCGGGTGAGGCCATCCTGGCCGTGCGCGCGCGCGGTTTCGACGTGCAGCGCAAGACCGACGCCTCGCCCGTCACGGCAGCCGATCACGTGGCCGAGGCGGTGATCGTGGCTGGGCTGCGCGCGACGCTTCCCGATATCCCGGTGATCGCCGAGGAAGAGGTGGCGGGTGGCCGGATCACCGCGCCCTCGCGCCAGTACTGGCTGGTCGATCCACTGGACGGCACGCGCGAATTTGCCGCCGGGCACGACGAGTTCGCGGTGAATATCGGGCTGGTGCGCGACGGCCGGGCGCATCTGGGCGTGGTGGGCGTGCCGGCCTTGGGCGAGCTGTTCGCCGGCATCGTCGGGCAGGGGGCCTGGAAGCGCGACGCCGCCGGGCAGCACCCGGTCAGCACGCGCCCGCCGCCTGCCGATGGCCTGGTCGTGCTCGCCAGCCGCTACCATGCCAACAACGCGCGGCTCGACGCCTTCCTGGCCGGGCGGAAAGTGGCACGGGTGGTCAATTTCGGCTCCGCCGTGAAATTCTGCCGGCTGGCGGAGGGTGTGGCCGATCTCTACCCGCGCTTCGGCCGCACGATGGAATGGGACACCGCGGCGCCGCAGGCGCTGCTGGAAGCGGCGGGCGGCTCGGTCTGCACGCTGGAGGGGTCGAGGCTGCTCTATGGCAAGCCGGGATGGGAGAACCCGCACTTCGTCTGTGCCGGCAGGCCCGGCTGAAACGACGCTCGACCTGACCGCCTGGGCAGGGTCGGCCCCAGCCTCTATACCGGCAGGATGAAGCCCCCGCACAGCAAGCGCACCGGCGCCCGACCGCCGGGCAGCCACGGACCGCCGCGCGGGCCGGGCGGCCCGATGCGCGGGGCCGGCGCGCCGCGTGGGCCGGGAGGTTCGGCGCACTGGTCCGCGGCGGCGCCGACGCGCGATCGGCCCGACACCGAGCGTCGCGAGATGGATCGTCGTGACCGGCCGGAGCAGGAGCGCGGGCGCCTGGTCCTGGGCGGGGAAACGGGCCGCGGTCATCCTGGAGCCCAGCGTGGAGGTCAGGGTGGCGTGCAGGGCCGCGCTCCCGCTGCGCGCGCGCCCGAGGCGCCGCGGGGCACCGTCTGGCTGTATGGCCAGCATGCGGTCGCCGCCGCGCTCGGCAACCCTGCGCGCCGGCTCCGCCGGCTCATGGTGACCGACGAAGCCGGGGCGGCTCTGGCCGAGAGCCTACCCCAACCGTGGGCGATTCCGGCCGAGCGGGTGGAGCGGGCGCGGCTCGATCAACTCCTGGGACGCGATGTCGTGCACCAGGGCCTGGCGCTGCTCGCCGACCCGCTGGCGACGCCGACGCTGCAACAGGCGCTGGAACGGCCCGGGCCGGTGCTGGTGCTCGATCAGGTGACCGACCCGCGCAACATCGGCGCGATCCTGCGCTCGGCGGCCGCATTCGGCGCGAGTGCCGTGATCACGCAGGACCGCAACGCGCCGGAGGAGACCGGCGCGCTCGCCAAGGCGGCATCCGGTGCGCTTGAGACGGTGCCGCTGATGCGCGCGGTGAACATCGCCCGCACGCTGGTCGCGCTGAAGGCGGCCAATCTCTGGGTCATCGGCCTTGATGCCGCTGGCGGCCGGCCGCTTTCGGGCGCGGCACTGGCTGGAAGGCGCATTGCCCTGGTGCTGGGGGCGGAGGGCACCGGGCTGCGGCGCCTGACGCGGGAGACCTGCGACGAGGTGGCCGGACTTGCCACCCAGGGCGCGATGGAGAGCCTGAACGTGGCCGCCGCGGCGGCGGTGGCCCTCTACGAGCTGACCAGGCCGGCATCATGACGGGCTTTGATGCCGACCAGACTGCCGCCGTGCTGCTGGACATGCGCCGACGGCGCATGCGGCTGGACGGGCTGGATCGCGCTTTCGCCCCGCGCACCGAGGCAGAAGGCGCCATCGCCCAACGTACACTTGCCCGGCGTCTCGGCTCCGATCCCCCGGTCGGCTTCAAGATCGGCGCCACCGCTCAGATCATGCAGGACTACCTCGGGCTTTCCGGCCCGGCGGCTGGTTTCATCGCGCCAACCGGCCTGCACGAGAGCGGGGCGCGGCTGCGCCATGCGGACTTCGCGCGCCCCGGCGTGGAATGCGAGGTGGCGGTGCGCCTGGCGCGGGACTTGCCGCCTGGCCCATGCACCCAGCAGCAGGCGCTCGCGGCAGTCGGCATGCTGATGGCCGGCATCGAGGTGGTCGAGAACCGCTATGGCGACCTCGCCGCGCTCGGCACCCCGGCGCTGATCGCCGATCAGGTCTTCCATGCCGCTGCCATCCTCGGCCCGCCCTTCGGGGACTGGCGCAAACTGGATCTGCCGCGCCTCCCGGGGCGGATCACCATCGACGGTGTGTCGGCCGGCGAGGGGCGGGGCGGCGATCTGCTGGGCCATCCGATGGCCTGCCTTGCCTGGCTCGCCGGGTCCGATGTCGCCGCTGCGTTCGGCGGATTGCGGGCCGGGCAGGTGGTCATGCTGGGCAGCGTCACGCCGCCGATCTGGCTGGATCGGCCGGCCACGGTCCGCGTGAGCTTCCCGCCGTTGCCCGAGGTGACGCTCGATCTGCTGTAAGAGCCTGTTAACGGCGCCCAGGCATACTCCCGTCACCGCGCGGACGCGGCACAAGGCGCCAGGACGGCCACACAAACTCGGAGACCGCCATGCCTGCGGAGTGGAGTGCCTTGTCGGACGAGATGCAGATCGCGCTGTCGCGGGAGGCGCTGAACCACGCCGTGGCGATCATCGCCGAGCAGGCCGAGCTGCTGGCGCAGGAAATGGAAGATGGCCTGCTCCAGGATCGCGGCGGGGCGGACGCGCTGCGGCTGCTCGCGGCGATCGTCCGGCTCAACACCGATCCCGCCGATCTGGTCCCCGCCGGCCATGCCTGAACTGGCTGCCGCCGGGTCGGATGGCGCGTCGCGATCAGTTGCTGCAAGCGCGAAGGTTGCCAGCGGTGCTTGCCGCTCATAGTTTCGCTCGAACGCCGGTCGCCGGTCCAACGGTGCCGGCGTCACACCCTCGGGGGACAGTATGAGCGGCTCAGCCAAGCGTTCCGTCACCATCACGCTCGACGGCTCCAACAAGTCTTCCAACCTGCCGCTGCTCGAGGGCACGCTCGGGCCGCCGGTAGCCGACATCCGCAAGCTTTACGGCGACCTGGGCATCTTCACGTACGACCCGGGATACGGCGCCACGGCATCGTGCGACAGCAGCATCACCTACATCGACGGCGATGCCGGCGTGCTGCTGTACCGCGGCTACCCGATCGAGCAGTTGGCTGAGCACTCCAACTTCCTCGAAGTCGCCTACCTCATCATGCAGGGAGACTTGCCCACCCCCGAGGAGATGAAGGACTTCGAGCAGGGCGTGATCCGCCACACCATGCTGCACGAGCAGATCCGCGAATTCTATAACGGGTTCCGCCGGGACGCGCATCCGATGGCGGTGATGTGCGGCGTGGTGGGGGCACTATCGGCATTCTATCATGACAGCCTCGACATCACCAATCCCGAGCACCGACGGATCAGCGCCTTCCGGCTGATCGCCAAGATGCCGACGATCGCCGCCTGGGCGCACAAGTACAATATCGGCCAGCCGTTCATCTATCCCCATAACGACCGCGGTTACGCCGAGAACTTCCTGCACATGTTCAATGCGGTACCGGCCGAGGAATACAAGGTCAGCCCGGTGCTGGCCCGCGCGATGGACCTGATCATGATCCTCCACGCGGACCACGAGCAGAATGCCTCGACCAGCACGGTGCGCCTGGCTGGCTCCACCGGGGCCAATCCCTTCGCCTGCATCGCCGCCGGCATCGCAAGCCTCTGGGGTCCGAGCCACGGGGGCGCCAACGAGGCCGTGCTCAAGATGCTGGGCGAGATCGGCCACAAGCGGAACATCCCGGACTTCCTGCGCGGGGTGAAGGACCGCGACAGCCACGCCAAGCTGATGGGCTTCGGACATCGCGTGTACAAGAACTACGACCCGCGCGCGAAGATCATCCAGAAGGCCTGTCATGAGGTCTTGCACGAGCTGGGGGTCGACGATCCCTTGCTTGAACTGGCGCTCGAGCTGGAGCAGATCGCGCTGCACGATCCGTATTTCGTCGATCGCAAGCTCTATCCCAACGTCGATTTCTATTCGGGCATCATCCTCAAGGCCATGGGGTTCCCGACCAGCATGTTCACCGCGCTGTTCGCGGTGTCGCGCACGGTGGGCTGGATCAGCCAGTGGCAGGAGATGATCGAGGACCCCGAGCAGCGCATCGGCCGTCCGCGACAGGTTTACACCGGTGCCACCGAACGCGACTACGTCCCCATGGACCGGCGCGGCTGACGGCAACGGGCACGCAGCGAAGAAGCAGGGCCGGGGGAGGGCATCCTCGGCCCTGGAGTCGCCTCGACCTGTTTCGCCTACTTCACGATAAAGTGACGAAATTCGGATTGTGACGGGGCTGGAATTTCAGTCTGCGAAATAACGCGCCGGCAACCGCGCGGGTGCCGGGCGTGGGACCAGGGCGTTAATATTCCGTACAAGAAACGGATCGCAAGCAACTCAGAATTCCAGAATCTCGCTTCGATAGCGAAATGGGATCGGCAGGTTTTTCGGGATCAGGGATTTTGCAATGATTACGGAACGAACGGGGAATCCGTTCACGTAGAGAATAAAATCTCCGTCTCTTGGACCTGATTTGGCACGATTTAACGACCGTTCTCCTTCCATGACTGCAATGGTATTCCCACCACCGAGGGTTGTGTAACCCGAGGGTCACGCTATCGGGGGAGGAGTCAGGATGGCCTATAAAGGACTGGATTCATTGGTTAAGGAGCGCCTTCGGGGCTGGCCCCAAAGCCCCCCCGGATTGCAGCCGCGCAGACGGGCCGCGCATGCCTGGCTTCGTGGCCGGCCGGTGGCCGACCTCAGCGCCTGTCATCCGTTCCTGAAGCTTCCGGGCAGCGACCGGCTGCGGACGCTGCCCGACGGGCTATGGCTCAACTTCGCGGGCACGCCGGCGGAGCCCTTCGTGGATATTTTCGCCGTGGAGGCGTGCGGGTCGCTGCAGAACCTGCTCGACAAGCGGTCCCGCTTCGCGCCCAGCACCCACTCCCTCCTGGCGGTCTGCCCGGTGCCCTGGCTGCTCGCTCCGGTGGACACCGGCGACAGCACGCCCCGCTGGAAGGCCACCGGGGTGCTGCTGCGCGAGCCCGCCCTGCCGGTCGTGCTGCCGGTGCGCGACCTGCGCGTGCTCTATGCGCTCAGGCGCGACCACTACACCGGGTTCACGCGCCATCAGGTGCCGCAGGCGCACGAGTTCTTCGTTCCCATGGAGGCGCTCACCGCCGAAGGCTCCGAGCGCGACCCGGCCCTGCGGTCGCTGATCGGGCGGGCGACGGCGCAGAACTTCCTTAGCGAACCGGACCCGGCGTGAGCGGCGGCAGTTGCAGTTCCCACTCCACCATGACCCGGCGCGCGACATCAGGGCAATCGGTGATGATGCCGTCCACCTCCCAGTCGATCAGCCGGGCGATGTCGGTCGGAGCATTGACCGTCCAGGCCAGGACCCGCAGGCCGAGCGCGTGCGCCTCCTCGATCCGCGACGGGCTCAGCGTGCCATATTCGGCCGCCCAGGTGCCCCCGCCTTCAGCGGCGACGGCGCGGGGCACGGAACCGCCGAAATCTTCCGGCGCCGGACCATCCCACCACAGCCGCGCGGCCTGCTCGGTTTCGGCTCGGGTCAGCCAGGCGAGCGGCAGATCGGGTCTCAGATGGCGGAGGTGGCGGGGACCGCGCCAATCGAAGGCTTCGACCGTCACCCGCCCGCCTGCCCCGGCGCGGTCCACCGCAGCCGCGACCGCCTCGGCCATCGCGACCGGCGTGGCGGTCGCGTCCGGGTGATCGGGGAAGGTCTTCAGTTCGATCAGGCAGCGCGCACCGATGGCCAGGGCGGCGGCAAGGCGCGGGATTCGGGCACCGTCAACCGGCGACTGGGCCGGAAACTGCGCGGCGAGGGAGCTGCCAGGCCGCAGCCTGCCCACGTCGAAGCGCGCCAGTTCATCGGCGTGGAGGTGCTTGAGCAGCGGGCCGGGGCCGTCCAGCCACAATCCGCCGGGTCCGCGCGCGAGATCGCGGGACAGCGCCGGATCGTGGCTCAGCACGGGCACGCCATCGCCGGTCACCGCGACGTCGATCTCGACCCCGTCGATGCCGAGGGCGAGCGCCGCCCGGATCCCCTCAAGCGTGTTCTCGGGGTAAAGGGCGCGTGCCCCCCGGTGGCCCCACAGCTGGATGGCGCGCATGCATGCCGTCTTAAAGGCTCTCGGCTGACGCCGACGAAGATTACGGGATGTTAAGCTCCCGCTGGGAATGTCCATGCGATACGATCGCGTTGTGTTGAAGCGTGACCGGGCGGCCGGAAGCCGGCGCCCCCACCGGCTCGAGCTGATCGAGGACCTGTCGTGAGCACCCGGAAGCAACTCTGCCTGCGAACCGTGCTCGTGCTGGCGGGTGTCTCCCTGTGGGCGCCAGCCAGCCATGCACGGGATTATCTCTCCGCGGCCCAGCAGGCACTCAGCGCGGGCGACCTCCAGACCGCGCTGATCCAGCTGCGCAATGCGGTGCGCGACGATCCGCAGAATGCGGAGGCCCGCTACGAGCTGGCGGGAGTGGAGCTGGCCCTCGCTGATCCCGTCTCGGCTGAGCGCGACGTGCGTGCCGCCGCGCAGCGTGGATTGGACGCACACAAGACGACCCCGTTGCTGGGCAAATCGCTGCTGGCGCAGGGCCGAGCCGATGACCTGCTGGCACAGTTCCAGCCAACAGGGCAGGACCCGGCGCTGGATGCCGTGGTGATGGTTCTCCGCGGCGAGGCGGACGCGCAAATCGGCAAGCTCGACGAGGCGAAGGCGGATTTCAGCAAAGCCGAGACGCTGGACCCCGCCGCGCTGCCGGCCTGGATCGCCGACGCCCGACTGGCGATGGGGCGGGGCGACTTTGGCTTGGCCCTCGACCGTGTCGAGCATGCCCTCGCTGCTCAGCCCAAGTCGCTGGACGCGCTGGTCCTGAAGGCATCGCTGCTGCAACAGAAGGGCGATACTGCGGCGGCAAGGTCCTTGCTTGATGCCGTGATCGCCGACCAACCTCCCGCGCTCGCCGCCCGGGTTGAGCGGGCGAACCTGCTGATCGGGTCGGGCAAGCCGGAAGAGGCGAAGGCCGATATCGACGCGGTGCTGAAGCTCACGCCGGGGAATGTGCAGGCGCTCTTCCTGCGTGCGGTTCTGCTCCACGAGGCGCATGACGACAAGGCGGCGGAGGCGCTGCTGCAGCGGCTCGACCCTGTGTTCGCGAGCTACCCGCGCGCGTATCTCCTGCGCGCGACGGTGCAGGCCCAGCGCGGCGAGCTTCACCAAGCCGAGGAATCGGCGGCGAAGTACATCGCTCGCCTTCCCGATGATGCCGGCGGCTACAAGCTGCTGGGGCAGATCTACCTCCAGGATGACCGGCCCGATCAGTCCATCATCGCATTGCGGCACGTTGTGGGAGCCGGCAAGGCGGACGCCGGCGTCTACGAGATGCTGGGCCGCGCCTATGGCGCCACCGGGCAGCCTGCGGCAGCGGCCCAGTCCTATGCCAAGACGGCCGAACTGGTTCCCGGCAATATTGGGGTGGCGACCGAGCTTGCCGGGGCCTTGATAGCCAGCGGTGAGGCCGATGCAGCGCTCGCCGAGCTCGAACAGAGCCTTACGAAGACACCCGCGAGCCCGGCGCTGCAGGATGCCGTGGTGACGGCCGCTCTGGCGACCGGTGATCTGGGCAAGGCCGACAAGGCGCTGGCGCAGGTGAAGACGCTCGGCGGAGACACGCCGGTGACGCAGAACCTGACCGCGGCGGTGCAGCTCGCGCGGCTGGACGGAGCCGGCGCGCAGGCGACGCTCGAGAGGACGGTCAGCGCCGCCCCGGACTTCATCCCGGCGCAGGTGAACCTGGCCCGTGCGCTGGTCATGCAGGCGAAGGGGCAGCAGGCCGAGGCGCTCCTCATCCGTCTGCTCGATCGCTCGCCCACCGCCGAGCCAGCGCTCGCCATGCTGGTCGGAGAGCAGGTGCGCACCAACCGCGCGTCGCAGGCCGTCGCGTTGATGGAGCGGGCTCACGCGGCCGCTCCGGCCGATATCGCGCTGACCGTTCGGCTCGGCGTGCTCTATCTGCAAACCGGGGCGGCGCAGAAGGCGCTCGATCTTGCCCGCAGCGCGCAGCCAGCGGCTGCGGCGCCCAACGCGGACCTGCTCTTGCTGGCTGCCAGGGCCGATCTCGCCCTCAAAAAGACCGACGAGGCACGCGACGCCCTGACCAGGCTGGTCGAACTCGAACCCCGCGCGGTCGAGGTGCGCAGCCAACTCGCCGGACTCCTGGTCCAGGCCGGCGACTATGAGGCGGCGCGCGGGGTGATCCGCGATGGCATGCGCGCGACCCCGCGGGTTTACCGACTGTTCCTCGAATACGCGCTCATCGACCTCAAGGCTTCGGGCCTGCCGAGGGCGATCGAGGCCGCGGACGCGCTGCGTCGGGAGGATGCCGGATTCGAGGCCCTCGGTGCCCTGAAGGGCGACGTCTATCTTGCCGCCGGACAGCTCGATGCCGCCGTCCAGGCCTATACCGAAGCCGCCGCCACGGCGCCCTCGTGGCTGCTGGTCGAGCGTCTGACGGCGGCCTATGCGCGGCAAGGCCGGCGAGACGAGGCGCGGGCGGCCGTGGCCGCCTGGGTCGGCCAGCATCCCGACGATGCGTCGGCCATCCAGATGCTGGGTGATCTCGACATCGAAGGGGGCAAGCTCGATCTGGCGGAAACCGAGCTAAAGGCGGTGCTCGCCAAGCAGCCGCGCAACCCCGTCGCGCTCAACAATCTCGCCTGGCTCTACCAGATCCGTGGCGACGCGCAGGCGCGACCGACCGCCGAGCAGGCCTATCTGCTGGACCCGACCCCGCAGAGCGCGGACACGCTCGGCTGGATCCTGACCCGCGGCGGCGATCCGAAACACGGCCTCGTGCTGCTGCGCCAGGCCGCCGCCGCCGGCGATCCGCGCATCGCCTATCACCTGGGTGTCGCGCTGAACGACGTCGGGAGGAAGGACGACGCGGTGAAGGTCCTGAAGGCTGTCGCCGGCACGCAGGGCGACTTCACCGAGAAGACGGACGCGCAGCACCTGCTCGGCCAACTCACCAAGGGCTCGTAGCCGGCATCGTCGGCACGGATCGCGGGAAACCCGTCATGCGCTCGCTGGTGGTCGCGATCGACATCATCGTCCTGCTCGGGCTCACGCTGGGGCGGCCGTTCGTCGGCACGCTGCTGTGGTCGTGGATCTCGTTCATGAACCCCCATCAGCTCGCCTGGGGGATCGGCAGC
The DNA here is from genome assembly GCA_963756495.1 of uncultured Pseudomonadota bacterium. Classification (GTDB taxonomy): domain Bacteria; phylum Pseudomonadota; class Alphaproteobacteria; order Acetobacterales; family Acetobacteraceae; genus DATFDN01. The sequence continues at coordinate 80,299 of CAVWNS010000001.1, forward strand.
GACGTTCCCTGGGCCATGATGACTGTCGTCGCATTGGGCATCGGCTGCATCGTCGCCCAGGAACCGAAGCGGCTGCCGATGACGGGCGTGACCGTAACGATGCTGCTGTTCATGGGCGCGATCACGATGACCACGGCGATGGCGATGGCCCCGGAGACCGGCGAGGTCGTCGCGAAATACGCCTGGGTCATGAAGGTCTTTTCCGTCCTGCTGCTCACCATCGCGCTGCTGACGACCCGTCGGCGCATCCAGGCCCTGGTCTGGGTCATGGTGCTGTCGCTGGCCTTTTTCGGCATCAAGGGCGGGGCGTTTACGCTCCTCTCGGGCGGCGGCGGCCGGATCTACGGGCCACCGTCGACCATGATCGGGGACAACAACCATCTTGCCGTCGGGCTGCTGGTGGCGATGCCGTTGATGAACTTCCTTCGCCTCCAATCGGCGCACCGGATCGTGCGTACCGGGCTCGCGATCCTGATGGTGCTCACGCTGTTTGCCGTGGTCGGCTCCTACTCGCGCGGCGCGTTGGTCGCACTCGGGGCGGTGTCCTCCTTCTTCTGGCTGAAAAGCCGCCGCAAGGTGGTCTATGGCGTGCTCGTCGTGGCGGCGGTCGCGGGAGCCACCTCGTTCATGCCGGATGCCTGGATGGAGCGCATGCACACCATTCAGAGCTACAAAGAGGACGGCTCGGCGGAGGGGCGCCTGACCATGTGGCACACCGCCTGGCTGATGGCGATGGCGCGGCCGCTGACCGGCGCCGGCTTCTACGGGCCCTATTCGCGTGAGGCGGTCGATCAGGTTGACCCGACCTCGCCAGCGCGGGCCGTGCACAGCATCTGGTTCGAGACCCTGGGCGAACACGGTTTTCCCACATTCTTCATCTGGCTCGGGATGACGGTCGCCGGTGCTTTCGCCGCTCGCCGCATCATCCAGCGCACGCGCGATCACCCCGACCTTGCCTGGTGTGCGGACCTCGCCCGCATGGCGCAGGTCTCCATGATCGCGTATGTCGTCGGAGGAACGTTCCTGTCCCTGTCTTATTGGGATTTCTATTTTACCCTGCTCGGGGCCGTGACGGCGACGGACGTGTATGTCCGCCGGTCGCTTGCCCAGCGCGGACGCGCGGGGGCGGTTGCTCGCACAAATTCCCGTCGGCTCGCCCTGGCGACGGCAGCCAATCCGGCCCCAGCAAGATGACCAGCATCCTCCTGCTCCTCACGGCCGTCGCAGTGGCTTGGCTCTGTCTGTGGGTGGCGAACGAGACTTCGCCAGGGCGGGGCGTCTGGTCGCCCTTCGAGATGCGCGACGGCGGCGACGTGGACACGCGCGACCCGCCGCCGCGCGATAGCCTCCGGCGCACTCCGGGTCCGTCCTCGCTGGACACGGGCGCCCCAAGCCGCCGCCTTGGGCGCCTCCGGCCTCTTGTGCGGCCCACCACCCGGCCCTCGAGCGAGAGACCGTGGAAACAATCCGTCTCCTGACCTTCTCCACCCTTTACCCCAGCGCGGCCCGGCCTAACCATGGCGTCTTTGTCGAGAACCGGTTGCGCCATCTGGTCGCGAGTGGGCGGGCGGAGAGCCTGGTTGTCGCCCCGGTGCCCTGGTTCCCCTCGTCGGCCCCGCTTTTCGGCGACTGGGCGGTGAATGCCGCCGTTCCGCGCCGGGAGCGGCGCCACGGGCTGGAGGTTTTGCACCCGCGCTATCCGGTGATCCCCAAGCTCGGCATGGCCGCCGCTCCCTCCCTCCTGTATCACGCGACGCTTCCGATCCTGCGGCGGCTGTGCGCCGAACGGCGGGTCGATGCCATCGATGCGCACTATCTCTATCCCGACGGCGTCGCGGCGGTCTGGCTCGGCCGCCGGCTTGGGTTGCCGGTGGTGGCGACGGCGCGGGGAACCGACGTGAACTATCTGCCGCGCCACGCCGTCCCGCGCCGGCTGATCCAGGGTGCGATGGCCGGAGCGGCGGCGCTGGTCGGTGTCAGCGCCGCTCTCAAGGACGCCATGGCCGCGCTCGGCGCCCCAGCCGACAAGATCACCGTTTTGCGGAATGGCGTTGACACCGGATTGTTCCAGCCGCCGACGGCGCGCGGCGCGTTGCGGGCGCGCCTCGGCCTCACACGACCGACATTGCTCTCCGTCGGTCACCTGATCGAGCGGAAGGGCCATCACCTCGTGATCGAGGCGCTGGCGGGCTTGCCCGACTGCGACCTGATCGTTGTGGGGGAGGGGCCGGAGCGGCCACGTCTGACGGCGCTCGCGGTACGCCTCGGTCTGGCCGGACGCGTGCGCCTGATCGGCGCGCGCCCGCATGCCGAAATGCCGGACCTTTACGGCGCGGCGGATCTGCTCGTGCTGGCCTCCAGCCGGGAGGGCTGGGCCAATGTCCTGCTGGAATCGATGGCGTGCGGCACCCCGGTCGTGGCGACGAACATCTGGGGTAACCCGGAGGTGGTGCGCGCGCCCGCGGCGGGTCGCATCACGGAGCGCACGACGGCGGCGATCGGCCAAGCGTGCCGGGAATCCCTGTCCGACCTGCCGGACCGCGCGGCGACGCGCGCCTATGCCGAGGAATTTGATTGGGCCGAGACTACGCAGGGACAGCTATCGCTCTTCGAGCGCGTGATCCGTGCTGCACGCTGATCCGGGATCGTCCTCCCGGCTGGGAGGCCACGCTTCGCGCCTCGGCGTGGACCCAGGGTTTGTGGAGGAGAGGGTAGGGATTCGAACCCACGATACCGTTGACGGTATAGCGATCGCGAGATCGCTGCCTTCGACCACTCGGCCACCTCTCCGTGCGGACAGTTCGCCGGAACGGGGATCATTTCGCAATTCACAACACCGAGACAATGCTTGCCTCGCATCGAAATCGGAGTGACATCTATTCCGGTTTCCGCAGCGAGCAATATCCGAGTATGCCCTGAGATCGACCGACCAGCCCCCCTCGGGCATCTTCGCTGGGGACGCCGCATCGCGGCGCGACAGCCGGATCGATAAATTCGAGGTCATCACGACCCGCGCTGCGCTCGACGCGCTGAAGGCGGAGTGGGATGCGCTGTGGCAGCGGGCTTCCCAGGACTACTTGATGCAGACCCATGACTGGATGCGCATCACGCTGGAGAACCCGCCGGATGCACGGCCCCGTCGGATCTTCTGCCTCGTCGGGCGGCGGGACGGGCGCTTGGGATCGCGTAGCCAACTCGCCCCTCGGCTACGTACTGCTGAAGCGCGCTGCCGGACGGCGCGAATGGATCAAGGCACGCCGCCGCGGCACCCCACCGGCCTAAATCGCCTCTCGGTCGCATAAGAATGATTAGCCACCGGCGATGGCACCGACAACGAGAAACAGTTCTTTGCCTTCAGCGACCGCTTTGGGAAGTGGTTCGTCTGCGGACATGTGCGACAGGTCCTGCTGGCAAGCGAAGAAGCGAATGAACGGCCGGCGCCGCTTGCTGTTGTGATCCCGGATCGTGCCCTGCAGCATAGGATAGCTTATCTCAAGCGCGTCAATAACCGCCCGCTGGGTCACCGGGCCTTGGAGGAAGACCAGCACCTCACGACGCACGCCAGCAAGCAAGCACAGACTTGCCGGAAGCTCGACACGAACCATTGCGTTCATGGCAGCGTCTGGACCTCCACGGACAGCACCGCTGGAAGGTCGTGAACGATGGCCCGCCAAGTGTCACCTGAATCGGCAGACGCATAAACCTGACCACCCGTGGTGCCGAAGTAAACGCCGCAGGATTCGAGCGAATCAACCGCCATGGCGTCGCGGAGTACATTCACATAGCAATCCCTCTGTGGAAGACCCTTTGTTAGCGGCTCCCAATCATTACCACCACTGCGGCTCCGATACACCCGGAGTTGACCATCGATCGGAAAATGCTCTGAATCGCTCTTGATCGGAACGACATACAGAGTCTCCGGTTCGTGCGCATGCACGTCGATTACAAAGCCAAAATCCGTTGGTAAATTCCCGCTGATTTCGTGCCAGGAATCACCGGCATCATCCGAACGCATGACATCCCAGTGCTTCTGCATGAAGAGGGTGCCGGGACGGGAGGGATGCATGGCGAGATGGTGAACGCAATGGCCGACCTCCGCGGTTGGATCGGGAATATGCGCCGAATGGAGACCGCGGTTGATGGGCTGCCAGGTTTGGCCACCATCGTCAGTGCGGAAGGCTCCTGCGGCAGAGATGGCGATGAAGATTCGCTCAGAGTTCGAAGGGTCAAGAAGAATCGTGTGCAGGCACATACCGCCCGCGCCCGGTTGCCACGCGGGACCAGTGCCATGCTTGCGCAGACCAGACAGCTCCTGCCAGGACTGAGCACCGTCGCAAGATTGGAAAAGGGCGGCGTCCTCAACACCTGCGTAAAGCGTATCGGGACAGCTGAGCGAAGGCTCGATATGCCAGACCCGCTTGAACTCCCAAGGGTGCGGCGTACCGTCGTACCACTGATGCGTGCTAGGCACGCCGTCGTATGGGAAATGATTGCCCACAGCGCTCCAGGTAACGCCGCCATCATCGGAACGCTGAACCACCTGACCGAACCAGCCGGAAGTTTGCGAAGCGTAGATGCGGTCGGGATCTACGGGTGACGCTTTCAGGTGGTAGATCTCCCAGCCGGCGAAGTAGGGGCCGGAAACAGACCAGTCCCTACGCGCACCGTCTGCTGTCAGAACGAACGCGCCTTTGCGCGTGCCGACGAGGAGTCGTATCCGGCTCATGCCTTCTCTCCTTTTGAAGGTCAGGCTGGCGAAGTGCACGCCAGGATGAGCGGGCGTGGAATGACGCTGTCGTCCGCGGTGGTAGTTGTATCTCCACCACTACCTTCGACGGGTCGCCCACTACGCCGCCAACTCCGCCATGCTTCAGCAGAATCAAGTATTTTGACCTGGCTACGCTTGTTGCACAAAAACGCTGATAACCGAAAGGATCGTTTTGGGTCGAACGCGGCCGACGCCCTGGCCTGCCGCCAGGGAACCACCTGTCTGGTTTGATCCCCTAGAGGGTCAGCATCTGCCCGCCGCGTGAGGCGGCAAGGAAGGTTGCCACGCCGGCCACCTCCACCTCGCGCCGCAGCACGGGCGCATCGACGCCGGCAATCAGCAGGCCGGCCTCGCACGCGATCAGCCGCACGCCAAGCTCGATCGCGGCCGCCCGCAACTCCGCCAATCCAGCGACCCCCGCGGCGCGCACGCGCTCCGCGTGCGGGCCATCGTCGAGTCCGGAAAGATCGGCGCAGAGGGCGCGCGTACCCTCGTTCGTGGCGAACAGCACGACGGGTCGGCCCAGCGCCGCGGCGCCGGCGGCGAGAATAAAGGCATAGTGCGCGCGCTCGTGACCGCCGGATATCAGCAGGATGCCGAGCGGGTCCGCCATTAAAAGCCGCAAGCCGGGGGCGGCGCGATCCGATGTGCCGAAAGGTCGGTGATGCGCGCTGTCGGGCCGCAGAGCGCGCATTCAGGGTCCTGGCGCAAGCGAACGGTGCGGAAGCGTGCCGCCAGTGCGTCCCAGATCAGCAGCCGCCCGGACAGGCTTTCGCCGACGCCCAGGATCTCCTTCAGCGTCTCGGTCGCCTGCAGCGTTCCCATCACGCCGGTCACCGCGCCCAGCACACCGGCTTCGCTGCACGACGGCACCAGACCTGGCGGCGGTGGCTCGGGATAAAGGCAGCGATAGCAGGGACCGCCCGGATGGGCGTGCGGCTTGAACACCGAAAGCTGACCATCGAAGCGAAGCACCGCGGCGGAGATCAGCGTGCGGCGATTGAGCACGCAGGCATCGGCCACCAGGAAACGGGTCGCGAAATTGTCACTGCCGTCGCAGACGATGTCGTACGAGGACAGCAGTTCCATGGCGTTTTCGGCATCGAGGCGGATCGTGTGCGGCTCCACCTGGACCCCGGGATTGATGGCGCGCATCGCCCCGGCGGCCGAGGCCGCCTTGGGCGTGCCGAGGCTGGCGGTTGTATGCGCGATCTGGCGCTGAAGATTGGACAGCTCCACCCGATCGTCGTCCACCACCCCGATCGTGCCCACCCCGGCAGCGGCCAGATAGAGCGCCAGCGGGCTGCCGAGACCGCCCGCGCCGACGATCAGCACGCGAGCCGCCTTCAATCGTGCCTGTCCGGTGCCACCGACCTCGGCCAGCAGGATGTGGCGCGAGTAGCGGCTGATCTCGTCCTCAGTGAAGTCAAGGTCCATCAAGCGACACTATGCCGACCGGGCCCGATATAAAATGGCGGCGCCTTGGAAGACGCCGCCAAGTTTAGGGAGGAAACGTCGAACACGACGGTCGGGAATGCCGATCGTCGTGGCGCGTATGTGGCGCCGGCCCTGAGCACCACAACCCCCCGCGACAACGACTATTTGGCGACCGCGCCCGGCGCCCCGCCCGGTGTGCCCGGCGGAGGGATGACCGGCATGGTGCCCGGCGTCGTGGGTATCTGGCGCATGCCGGGGTCCACCGCCGCCGGTGGGCGCACCGTCCCGTTGGTCTGCGCCAAGCGGGAACTGAGTGTCTGGTGCGCGTCCTGCTGAGCGAGCGCGCTGTCCTGCTTGGAATGCGGCTGATCGGGGGTGAGGCTCATCGGCGGGCCGGGGGTCGAGGCCTGCGCGCCGGCTGTGCCGGGCTTGGCACCGGCCAGCCCGGCGAGGCAGGCCAGGATTGCGGTAAACCGTCTCATGGGACGTGCCCTTGCGGCTGGAACCATGCTGGAACGGCGGCGGAGGAGGCCGGGTTGCCTGCCCGAGAATGTCCGCCCATGGCGGTCCGTGCGGCGGTTCGTGGGGCGGTCCGATTGGCACGAGCGCGCGCGTCGGCCTATCTGTAGCTCGCGATCGACATGGAAGGGAGCGGGAGCATGAGCGACGGCGGAACGGTGCGGGTCCTGGGACTGTCTGGAAGCCTGCGCAGCGGGTCGTACAACACTGCGGCCCTGCGCGCGGCCCAGGAACTGGCGCCGCCGGGCATGACAATCGACACCTTCGGTCTGGCTCCCGTTCCGCTCTATAACGAGGATGTCAAGGCGCAGGGCTATCCGGCTCCCGTCGCGGAGTTGCGCCAGCGCGTGAAGGAGGCCGACGGCGTGCTGCTGGTGACACCCGAGTACAACTACTCGGTATCGGGTGTGCTGAAGAACGCCATCGACTGGATCTCGCGCCCGCCCGATCAGCCGTTCGATGGCAAGCCGATCGCCGTCATGGGCGCGAGCATGGGGCTGCTCGGCACCGCCCGCGCGCAGTATCACCTGCGCCAGATGTTCGTCTTCATGAACGGGTATGTGCTGAACCGGCCCGAGGTGATGATCGCGCAGGCGCAGAACAAGTTCGATGCAGCGGGCAAGCTGACCGACCAGACGACGCGCGACATGCTGGGACTGTTGCTGACCTCGTTCGCGGCCTGGGTGCGCCGGATGGGACCACCGCGTTAGCATTACAGTTGCGCTGACCTCTGAACTCTGAATGGATGCGGAACCATGACTCGATTCGGAGATCGTGGTGTCGGGAGCATCGATCGAGACGACGCTGGAGCTTTGGGCCTCGTCGCTGCGTGACGTCAAAGCGCGGATGCGTTCGCTGTTCAAGCAGGAGCGGATGGCGGTCTCGGCCGGGCTTTTCCTGGATGGTCTGCTCGGCGAGGAACGGCGCAAGACCGGCTGGATGCGAGCGGAAGCGGCAGGTGATCCTGGCCCGTGGCGGCAACAGTCGGTGCTGGGACGCGGCCAATGGGACGCGGATGCTCTGCGCGACGTCGTGCGGGAGTATGTTGTTGAGGCGCTGAGTGACAGCGGCGCGGTGCTGGTCATCGACGAGACCGGATTCCTCAAGCAGGGCCGCGCGTCGTGCGGGGTTGCGCGGCAATACACGGGATCGGCGGGCAAGATCACCAACTGCCAGATCGGCGTGTTCGCCGCCTATGCCTCGCGCCACGGCCACGCCTTCATCGACCGATCACTGTATCTGCCGAAAGCCTGGACCGACGACCCGGCCCGGTTGGCCAGCGCACATGTGCGAAGTGACATCAGCTTCGCGACCAAGCCGCGCATCGCCGTGCAGATGATCAAGCGTGCGTTGGCCGCGAACGTACCGTTCGCGTGGGTGGCCGCCGACGCCGTCTATGGCGTCGGCGAGGTCGAGCAGGTGCTGCGCCGGGCCGACCGTGGCTACGTGCTCGGGGTGACCGGCGCGCATCGGTTCCATTCCTGGGGCAAAAGACAACTGATCGCGGGTAGCGCCGAGGCGATCGCCGCGTCCCGGGCCACGGCAGACTGGCAGCGCCTGTCGGCCGGGGCCGGGACCAAGGGGCCGCGCCTGCACGAGTGGTGCTACGTGGAACTCGCCGACCTCAAAGCCGGTGAGTTCGGCGGCGCGGAAGACGAGGCATGGACGCGCGGATTGCTGATCCGTCGCCATATCGCCAACGGCGAGATGGCATTCTTCTCGACCTGGTGTCCGACCGGAACCCCAATCGCCACGCTGGTTGCCGTCGAAGGTCATCGTTGGTCCATCGAAGACAGCTTCGAGACCGCCAAGAACGAGCTTGGCCTCGATCACAATGAGACCCGGTCCTGGCACGGATGGCATCGGCACGTCTCGCTCGTGATGCTCGCCTTCGCCATGATGGCGATCATTCGCAACAAGGCCAATGCAGTGGCGGCCACGCCGAAAAAAACCCCGCCGAGGCGGATGCCGCGGACCCGGACCTCATCCGCTGGTCGGTCCAGGAAATCCGGCGCATAGCAACGCGGCTTGCAAGACGACGCATCCAACCCGCGCACATCATCGCCTGGTCACTCTGGAGACGGGCCCATCAAGCCGCCGCTCGCGCAGCTCACCATAGGAAAGCGCAACTGTAATGTTAGGCTAGTGCTCTGAACTCATACGGACCGTGCAGGCAGTCTGTCGAGCTTGGCCAGGATTGAGGCGGCCGAGGCGGTCCAGACGAACGGCTTCGGCTCGGCGTTGTGCTCGGCGAGGTAGCGTTTGATGGCGGCTTGCAGATCGACGATCGAATGGAAGCTGCCGCGACGGATGCGCTTGCGCGTCAGCACGGAAAGGAAGTTCTCGACGGCGTTCAACCACGATCCGGACGTGGGCGTGAAGTGGAAGGTCCAGCGGGGATGCCGTTCGAGCCACGCCTTCACCTTCGGATGCTTATGAGTGGCGTCGTTGTCGACCACCGCCTCGATCAGCTTGCCGGCCGGAACAGCGCGCTCGACGTCGTTGAGGAAGCGGATGAACTCCTCGTGCCGGTGCTGCTGCATGCAGCGGCCAATGACGGAGCCGTCGAGCACGTTGAGTGCGGCGAACAGCGTGGTCGTGCCGTGGCGCTTGTAGTCGTGGGTCATCGTGCCGCATCGGCCCGGCTTGATCGGCAAGCCCGGCTGCGTGCGATCGAGCGCCTGGATCTGGCTCTTTTCGTCGATGGACAGCACGACGGCTTGCGTCGGCGGGTCCAGATAGAGGCCGACGATGTCGGTCAGCTTGGCGGCGAAGTCGGGATCGCGCGACCGCTTGAACGTGCGGATGCGGTGCGGCTGGAGCTTGTGCGCGGCCCAGATGCGCGGCACCGATGTCAGGGAGATGCCGACGGCCCGAGCCATCGCCCGGCCGGTCCAGTGCGTGGCCTCATGCGGCGGATCGGCGCAGGTCAGCGCAACGACGCGCGCCACCGTCTCAGCCAAGATCGGCGGCTTGCCGGGCTTGCGCGTCTTGTCTCGCAGCAGCCCGTCCGCGCCCTCCTCGGCGAAGCGTCGCTGCCAGCGCCAGACCATCGGACGACTGACCCCCAGGCGCGTCGCCACCGGCTGCACCGGGCCGCGCTCCGCTGCCGCAAGCACGACCCGCGCGCGCTCGACATGCTTTTGCGGCCGATTGCGGTCGGCGAGGATCGCCTCAAGCGTCTCTCTATCCGACGAACTCAGGATCACGCATACCGTCTGTGCCATGCCGACAGAATCGCACGGTCGCACACCGTTGTAAATCGCCCGAACGGGTCAGAGCACTAGAGCATCCGCGACAGGATGATCTTCTGGACGTCCGAGGTGCCCTCGTAGAATCTGGCATACCCGGACGTCGCGGTAGATGCGCTCGACCGGGTAGTCGGCGAGGAAGCCATATCCGCCGAGCGTCTGGATGGCGGCGGTGCAGATCTGCTCCGCCGCCTCGGAGGCGAACAGCTTGGCCATCGCCGCGGCTTCCAACGCCGGCGTGCCCTCGGCTCGCAGCCGGGCGGCGTGCTGGGTCAGCTGGCGGGCCGCCTCCAGCTTGGTCTTCGCCTCGACCAGCCGGAACGCGACCGCCTGGTGCTCGATGATCGGCTTGCCGAAAGCCCGCCGGTCGCGGGCATAGCCGATCGCGTATTCGAGCGCTGCGCGGGCCATGCCGACGCTCTGCGCGGCGATGCCGATGCGCCCGGACTCCAAGGTCGACAGGGCGATGCGATAGCCCTGTCCCTCGGCGCCGACAAGCTGGTCGGCTGGAAGCTCCATGTCCTCGAAGGCGAGCGCGCAGGTGTCCGACGCCTTCTGACCAAGCTTGTCCTCGACCCGGAGCACCTTGTAGCCGGGCGTGTCCTTGGCGGCGACGAAGCAGGAGATGCCGCGCTTGCCAGCCTCGGGATCGGTGACGGCGAACAAGACGATGCTGCCGGGAAGGGCGCCGTTGCTGATGAACTGCTTGGCGCCGTTGATGATCCAGCGATCGCCCTTGCGGACCGCGCGAGTGCGCAGCGCCGCGGCGTCCGACCCCGCCTGTGGCTCGGTCAGGCCGAACGAGCCGACATGACGGCCGGTGGCGAGCGGGCGCAACCATCGGTCCTTCTGCGCGTCGGTGCCGAACTGGTTCAGCACCTCACATGTCGGCGAGTTATGAACCGACACCAGCGTTGAAACGGCGCCGTCGCCGGCGGCGACTTCCTCCAGCATCAAGGCGTAGGTGACCGGATCGAGTTCCGACCCGTCCCACGCGGCCGGAGTGGTGGCGCCGAGAAGGCCGAGATCGCCAAGCTCGGTGATGATGTCGGGCTCGATCCGCCCGGCTTTTTCCCGCGCCGCGGCGCCTGGGGCGAGGCGCTCCTGGCCGAACTTGCGGCCCATCTCCAGCACCAGGGGATCGGCAGTCATCATGGCATCACCAGCGATAATGGGCGCACAATAGCCACTCGTCCGTGGCAGTCCAGCGGCGCGGATATGGGTCTGGGACCCTGGCAGGTGAGGGGCCGGATGGCAGACGCAGAGATCGACCGCATCCGGGCCATGCTGGCGGCGCGACTGCGGCCGACGGTGCTGAGCGAGCGGCGATGCTGTATCTGCACGGCGGCGGCTACATCTCGGGCTCCATCGTCAGCCAACGCGCCATGGTCGCCGAGGCGGGTCGCCAGGCGCAGGCGCACACCTTGGCGCTGGGCTAGTGGCACCTGTTCTACGAGCACGTCGCCGCGGGGCGACGGGCCCTGAATGCGGCCGGTCGTTTCATGCGTGCCATGAGCGGCTGAACAGGTCACGGCGAGCCGCCGGACGGTTTGCACCGGACAAGATCTGCCCTAGCCTGCTGCGAAGCGCGGAGGAAAGCATGTCGGAAAACGTTGCACCCCTCGACATCGGCGCGACAGTTGCACGCGGGGGCGCACCCGCCGAGGCGCACCCCTCTTCGAGCAAGGTCGAGATCGTCGCTGGTCCGGACAGCGGCGCGCCGGTGACGCTCGCCGCGCGGCTTGAGCAAGCGGTCGCCAATCTCGCCATCCTCCGCGTGACCACGGTGATCGGTACCGATCACCGCATCGGAGGCCGATCAGCTCCACCAGGTCACGACCCTCACGCTCAATCCCGCTGGACAGCAGGTCGCCTCCACCTCGGTCAACATGCTCCTAGGCGACTGCTCCACCCTCCTGGCGCCGATTTTCGTCGAGAACGCCGCCTACAAGGATCTTCATGCCGCCTCTGTGGCCAAGGCACTGGAGGTGCGCGGCCAGACGATCGGCCTGCTGAAACAGGCGTATGAGGCGTTCAAGGACAAGCTGTCCTTCTGATGGCGGAGGACTGGCAGGAGCGCTTCGGGACCATCGGCGCGAACCTGCTCAGTCTGGAGGTCAATACGGTCCTCAAGACCGGCATGGTCGCGCAGAAGATGCCGGAGTTTCCGGTCGCCTTGCATACCATCGTCGAACTGTACGCCGATTACCTCCAGGCCTGTCGCTTTCCGGTGACGGAATACCTGCTCCGCGCCGCCGCCGGCCGGGTCATCGATCTCAACAAGGAGGCCGAGCGGTACACCACGCTGCTGGAGAGCTGGCCTTCCGGGACCGACCCGGTTCCGCACGCGGTCCCGACCACCTGGCCCAGCGACTGGCGATCGGGTGACCGGCCCCTCAACCGTCTGACGAACGGGCCGGAGACGTTCGAGGCTCTGCAATGGGCCGCCGCCGGTGCGTTGCGTGTGGAAGCGGAGCGCGAGCCCCGCCAGCGCGCATTGCTCAGCCGTGTCAGATCGAACAGCCGTCAGTTGAAGGAGGCCGCGACGCTGCTCGAGAAGGAGTTCTCGTCCGGCCCGAAGCCGGGGATGCAGACCAGTGAGGAGACATACGATGCGCGGCTGCTGTCCGTCGCCGGGGGCGAGGACCGGACGCCGCAACTCCGGCTATCGCGCCTGTTCGGCGGTACCATCGAACAGACTGCGCGCGCCCTGTTCCAGCATCCACGCCCGACGCTGTCGATCGCTCCGGACGTGACCGTTCTCATCCGCAAGGCATGGGATGTCGGGCTGGAGGAAGTGATCTTCCAGACGGTCATCCAGCTGGACGGCGACGTCCTTGTCCGCGTCGAGCAACTCGCCGATGACGCTCAGCGCAGCTTCCTCGACGCGCTTCATCGCCGTGCCGTCGATGAAGGGACGCGGCAATGGCATCTGCTGTTCGAAGTCATCGGCAGTCTCGTCGGGAGCGTCGGCAAGATGATCTTCGGGCCGAGGGCGACTTGATCGGCTGACCCGGCAGGACGTCCCATGTTCAACCGCTTCCGCACGCAGACACTGGCCGGCCTCGCCCTCATCCGTCATCCGGCGGCGACGCTCGCCGCGTTCGAGCGGGCGTGGCGGATGCTCGCGTTGGGCGGAATCCTCGTTCGCACACCGGACACCGAGGACGCGCTCATCGCAACGACGGTGCAACTCGATGGCGACCTGGTCACCGTCGTCCGGCGTGACCTATTCACCAGCGGCGATGCGCAAAGGGCGGCGCGGCTCGACCAGCATGTGCAGGATCTCCGCAAGGCAGTTGTCCCGCTCGCACCGGTCGAGGCGGGCATCGGGGCGGTTCGCGCCGCAATGCTGATGCTTGCCGCCGCGCTACAAGGGACAACGTTGATCGAGCTTCTGCTCGCGAGAGGCCAACTCGGACAGCATGTGGCGAGCCTGCTCTCGGTGCAGTTGCCGGCGCTTGTCGCGTATGTCCTGCATCGGAGCGTCCCGCCCTTTCTCCGATGGCGTCTGCGGGCCCGACTTGCGCCGGTGCTGCGGGATTGGCGCGCCACCTCGGAAAGCCATGCGAAATGCCTGATCGCTCGTCAGGCGCAGCGCGCCGGCTGACGGAAGGCACAGGGCGGTCTACTTCGGCCAGGGAAGAACGATCCCGGCCGCCGTTCCGATGGCCGTCCAGAGCACGCCAACCACCGCGTTCCAGAGCTTCTCGACATCGACAAGGGCGAGCCCTGCCAGGGTTGCGGCGAAATCCTGGGCCGTCTGGGCCAGATCGGCGAGCGCATCGTCCACCTCCGATCCGCTGAGTTCACCGCTCGCCGCCGCCGCCGCGATCAACCTGGCCTGCTGGGCCAGCCCCTCGATCTGGTCAGCGGCGAAGCCTCCGATTGTGGTCACGTCCTTTCCCACGGCATCGCTTGCCGTCCGGGTGATGCTGCCGATCAGCGTTGGAACATCAATTGGATTGGGCATGTGCGCCGCCTTACCGCTGCAAGGCTTGCTCGTAGGTGAGGGCCTGCTCGAACGATAATTCGTAACTGTTCTTGGCAAGCACGACCAGGACCGGGCTCAGCGATCCGGCGCGGTCTTGGTTGCGCAGCCGCGTCAGTTTCGCAACGATCGTTGACAACACCTGCGGCGTCGGAGCCTGTAGCGGGTTTGCGGCACCCGGTGTCGTTGGATGGCCCGCGAGAGACGCGAGCAGTCCGGAATCCGATAAGTGCGGGTTCGGCCGGGCCATCGCCTCCAGACGCAGCGCGTCGAATTTGCCGATCACGGCGTCATAGGTCGGCTGGCGCTGGGGGAACGTCGCCGCCGTCGTCCCCGACGAGAGGGTGGCGAACAGGGTCTCGGCCTGCTCGTTCGCCGCGACGAGACCGGCGACGAGCGTCGCGTCGTAGTCAGGAGCCAGATGGGCCGTGCAGCCGGTCAGCCAGAGCAGAAGCACGGCGGTGCGCAACGCCAGGGGCGTCCAGCCGAAACCCGGTGGCACGGATGCGAGGCGCTTTCGGATCGACACGGATCGCGCCGCTTGCACGAAAACGAGCCTCCAGATCGGCGTCAGACCGATGCAGCGTCGGTGACGGTGAAACCGACGCTGATTGTGCCGTTCCACTCCTCGGCGCGCAAATGTCCGGCCAGATGCAGCATCCTCTCACGGGCGAGCAGCGCGTCGGGAAGGGCGCCGTCGCGGGCGCGGAACAGCATGGCCTTGATGCGCGGGCCGCCGCCTTCGCCCTCCACATAGGCGCGGATGGTGGTGCCCTCGCGGCCCACGCGATCCGCGCGCGCCACGCGCGCATGGCGCAGGACGAAGATTGGTTCCTCGTTGCCGGCGCCGAACGGGGCGAGGCGCCCGATATGGCCGGCAAGGTCGATGGTCGCGCCCGGCACGGCAAGCGTACCCTCCACGGCCAGGTCGGCCGCCGACGGCAGCCGGGCTGCATGGGCCAGCCGTTCGTTCAGCAAGGCGTGGAAGGCGTCGAGCTGGCCACATTCGAGCGAGAAGCCGGCCGCCATCGCATGGCCACCGCCGGTGGCCAGGATGCCCGCTTGCCGCGCGGCGATGATCGCGGTGCCGAGGTCTATTCCCGGCACCGACCGGCCCGAGCCCCGCGCGATCCCATCGGCGATGCCGGCGACGCAGGCGGGGCGGTTGAAGCGTTCCTTGATGCGGCCGGCGACGATGCCGACGACGCCGGGGTGCCAGGTCTCGCCGCTGACCAGCAGCGCCGCGTGCCCGGCGGCGACCTGCGCCGCGGCGGCCTGGAAAGCGGCATCGAGGATTCCGGCCTCGACCTCCTGGCGTTGGCGGTTCACCGCGTCGAGGCGGGCGGCGAGCGCGGCGGCCTCGTCAGGGTCCTGGCAGAGCAGCAGACGCAGCCCGAGGTCGGATTCGCTGATCCGGCCGGCGGCATTGATGCGCGGGCCGAGCCCGAAGCCGCAGGTCATCGCGGTCAGGCGTTCCTTCGCCTGGGTCACGGACAGCAGCGCGGCAATGCCCGGACGTTCGCGCCGTCCCATCACCTTCAGCCCCTGGCAGACGAGGGCGCGGTTGACGCCGATGAGCGGCATCACGTCGCAGATGGTGGCCAGCGCCACGAGGTCGAGCAGGCCCATCAGGTCGGGAGCCGGCCGGCCCGCGAAGGCGCCGCGACGACGCAATTCGCGGGTGGTGGCGACGGCCGCGAGGAACGCGACCGCGGCGGCGCACAGCATGCCCAGCCCGGAGCTATCGTCGAGCCGGTTGGGGTTGACCGTGGCAAGGACGGGGGGCGGCGTGCCCTCGGATTTGTGGTGGTCGAGCACGATCACGTCGGCGGCGCCCTGCACGGCGGCGAGCGCATCGGGTGCCGCCGTGCCGCAATCGACGCACACGATCAGGTTGGCGCCACGCCCGACGAGCCCGCGCAGCGCCGGCGCGTTGGGGCCGTAGCCCTCGGTCATGCGGTCGGGGACGTGGACGTGAACGGTGCAGCCGAGGCCGCGCAGAAAACTCGCCATCACCGCGCCGGAGCACGCGCCATCGACATCGTAGTCGCCGAACACGCCGACCGTCTCGGCGCGCATCACGGCATCGGCCAAGCGGGCGGCCGCTTTATCCATGTCGATCAGAACCGAGGGGTCGGGCAGCAGGGCGCGCAGCGTCGGGTCGAGGAAGTGCCCGCAGCCCTCGATGCCGATCCCGCGCGCGGCGAGCAGGCGCCCGACGATCTCGGGGATGCCGGCGCGTTGGGCGATGCCGAGCCCGACCCGATCCTCGGCGGCGCGCCAGACCCAGCGCCGGCCCGACAGGCTGCGCGCAACTCCCAGGGCCGGACCCGTGGGTGGCGGATCGGCGGGGATCAGGTCGGCACCCAGGTCTTGGTCGCGAAATTATGGTGCGCCTCAATCAGGCGGACGGTCCCGGACTTGCTGCGCATGACGATGGACTGTGTGGTCGCGCCCGCGCCGAGCCGGCGCACGCCGCGCAGCATGGCGCCCGAGGTGACGCCGGTGGCGGCGAACATCACGTCGCCCTTGGCCATCTCGGTAATGGTGTATTTGTGCCTGGGATCGGTGACGCCCATCGATCGGGCGCGCGCGATCTGCTCGTCGTTCTCGTACATCAGGCGACCCTGCATCTGCCCGCCGATGCAGCGCAGCGCGGCGGCGGCCAGTACGCCCTCGGGGGCGCCGCCGGAGCCCATATAGACGTCGATCTCGGCGTCCGGCATGGCGGTGGCGATGACGCCGGCTACGTCGCCGTCGCTGATGAGCATGATGCGCGCGCCGGCCTCGCGGCACTTGGCGATCAGTTCCTGGTGACGGTCGCGGTCGAGCATGCAGACGACGAGGTCGGCCACGTCGCGCCGCTTGGCGCGGGCGAGATCGCGGAGATTCGCCGCGATCGGCGCGTCGAGATCGACGACCCCCTCGGGCAAGCCGCCGCCGACGGCGATCTTGTCCATGTAGATGTCGGGCGCATGCAGGAAGCCGCCCTTCTCGGCCATGGCGACGGTGGCGATGGCGTTGGGGCCGCCCTTGGCGGTCAGCGTCGTGCCTTCAAGCGGATCGACCGCGATATCCATTGCCGGTCCGCCGCAGCCGACCTTCTCGCCGATATAGAGCATCGGGGCTTCGTCCATCTCGCCCTCGCCGATGACGACGGTGCCGTCGATGGCGACCTGGTCGAAGGCCTGGCGCATCGCCTCCACCGCCGCGCCATCGGCGTCGTTCTTCCGGCCGAGCCCGATCCAGCGCGAGGCGGCGAGCGCGGCGGCTTCGGTAACGCGGACGAGTTCCAGCGCGAGGTTGCGGTCCGTGACCTCGCCGGGGGCGGGTCGGGATGCATCCATGAGTTTCCTCCGGCGACCGAGTTCGGTTGAGGATACTATATCACGGCCAAGCGGGCGGGGCACCCGATCGCGCGGGTATCCATCAGCCGGCCGGGAGTCTGGGCACCGCTCGCTGAGCCAGCCCAGCCATGGGCAGACGGCAGGCGACCGCTTCCGGCCAAGCGCGTTCAGCGCGAGCGGGCTATCTGTAGAGGCCCCGCCCGTTGGAGGTCGGGGTCATCCCGGGTAGAAAATTCACGCCCGACCCAGGACCGCATGTGCCATCCCTCCCGCCCGACCCCAACGCCGCCCTGCTCGATGTCGCCGGGCTGACCGTCAGCTTTCCGCAGGGCCAACGGGGGCGCGCGGAGGTGGTGCGCGGCTTCGACATCCGGGTCGCCGAACGGGAGACCGTTGCCGTCGTCGGCGAGTCCGGTTCGGGCAAGTCGGTGACCGCGCTCGCAATCACGCGGCTGATCGACTACGCGGGCGGGCGGATCGACGCCGGCGCGGTGCGCTTCCGCACGCGCGACGGCGCTGTGCTCGACCTGGCGCGGGAGAGACAGGAACGGATGCGCCAGCTGCGCGGCCCGGAGATCGCCATGGTCTTCCAGGAGCCGATGACCAGCCTCAATCCGGTGCTGCGCATCGGCGAACAGATTGCCGAGGCGGTGATGCTGCACCAAGGGCTCGGGCAGGCGGCCGGCCGCGAGGAGGCGCGGCGCATGCTCGAGCGCGTGCGCATCCCGGAAGCGGCGCGGCAGCTCGACCGCTACCCGTTCCAGCTCTCCGGCGGCATGCGGCAGCGGGTGATGATCGCCATGGCACTGTCCTGCCGCCCGCGGCTGCTGATCGCCGACGAACCCACCACGGCGCTCGATGTCACCGTGCAGGCGCAGGTGCTGCGGCTGATGCGCACCCTCCAGCACGAGCTGGGCATGGCGCTGCTGTTCATCACCCATGACATGGGCGTGGTCGCCGAGATCGCCGATCGCGTGGTGGTGATGCGCGCCGGCGAAAAAGTGGAGGAGGGCGAGGCGGTCGCGGTGTTCGATGCACCCCGCCGCGACTACACCAGCGCGCTGCTCGCTGCGGTGCCGGTGCTCGGCAGCCTGGCCGGGCAGCGCCTGCCGCGGCCGTTTCCCGATGAACGCGGGGAGGCACCGGCGCAGGACACGGTGCGCGACGACGCGCGGCCCGTGCTGGAGGTGCACAAGCTGGTGACGCGCTTCGACGTGCGGCGCGGCGTCTTCGGGCGGCTGGCCGGGCGGGTCCATGCGGTCGAACAGGTGAGCTTCGAGCATGCGTCCGGGCGAAACGCTCGGGCTGGTGGGCGAATCCGGCTGCGGCAAATCGACCACCGGGCGCAGCATCATCCGGCTGGAACAGCCCGAGTCCGGGCGCATCTGCCTGGACGGGCGCGACGCATCGGTGCTGAACCGCGCCACCGAGCCGCTGTTGCGGCGCGCGGTGCAGTACGTCTTCCAGGACCCGTTCGCCTCGCTCGACCCGCGGCTGACGGTCGGATTCTCGATCGCCGAGCCGATCCGCACCAACGGGCTCGCCGCCGGCGTCGCGGTCGAGGCCCGCGTCGAGGAGCTGCTGACCCAGGTGGGGCTGCCGGAAGCGTTCTCGCGCCGCTACCCGCATGAGCTTTCGGGCGGGCAGCGCCAGCGGGTCTGCATCGCCCGCGCGCTGGCGAGCGAGCCGCGGCTGATCATCGCCGACGAGGCGGTCGCGGCGCTGGATGTGTCGATCCGCGGCCAGGTGGTGAACCTGCTGATGACGCTTCAGGCGCGGCTGGGCTTGGCGTATCTGTTCATTTCTCATGATATGGCGGTGATCGAGCGCGTCGCGCATCGCGTGGCGGTGATGTATCTCGGCCAGATCGTCGAGATCGGGCCGCGTGCGGCGGTGATGGGAGACCCGCAGCACGCCTACACGCGTCGGTTGCTGGCCGCGGTGCCGGTGCCGGATCCACGCCGACGCGGCCGCTCCGTGGAGCTCGACGAGAGCGAGGTACCGAGCCCATTGCGCCGACTGGACGATCCGCCCATCGTGGCGCCGCTGGTTCCGGTGGGCGACGACCATTACGTTGCCCGCCACCGGGTCGGAGGCTTGTATTAGGGGGAACGAGAACATGCCTCCTCTGCTCTCTCGGCGATTGCTGATCGCCGCCCTTGGCTTGGCGCCGGCCGCGGTGCGAGCCGCCGCCGCCCCGATCGGCGGGGACCTGGTAGTGGGCGTGCCGGACAATCTGACCGGCCTCGATCCGGCCAACCTCAACGACAACCTCTCGCAATCCGCCGCACGGCTGATGTTCGAGGGGCTCTATGTCCTGGACCAGACGATGAAGCTGGTGCCGGCGCTGGCCGAGTCCCACGAGGCCAACGAGGACGCCACGCAGTTCATCTTTCATCTGCGCCGGGGCGTCAGTTTCCACGACGGCACGCCGTTCAACGCCTCGGCTGTGAAGTTCAGCTACGACCGCGCCGGCAATCCGGCTAACCACCTGAAGCGGCAGAGCCTGTTCGCCATGGTGGACCGCACTGAGGTGGTCGATGACTACACTGTGAAGGTGGTGCTGAAATACTCCTTCGGCGCCTTCGTCAATGACATCGCCCATCCCGGCGCGATGATCGTCAGCCCGAAATCGGTGGCCGATTTCGGCACGAACATGACCCGGCATCCCTCGGGGACCGGACCGTTCCGCTTCGTCAGCTGGGCACCTGACACGTTAAAAATGATACGGAATGAGCAGTACTGGAAATCCGGCCTGCCGACGATCAACTCGGTGGCTTATCGCAGCGCGCCGGAAGACGGGGTGCGCATTGCCATGCTGAAGGCCGGAGAGGCGCAGTTCATCTATCCGGTGCCGCCCGAGATGATCAAGGGCCTCGAGAACAGCCCGACCGTCGCGGTGTTCGACAAGCCGTCCATCCTCACCAGGTTCGTGGCGCTGAACAACATGCGCAAGCCGTTCAACGATTTGCGCGTGCGCCAGGCGCTGAACTACGCGATCGACAAGCAGGCGTTCATCAGGGTGGTGTACAGCGGCCATGCCGACCCGATGGATTCGCCGATGCCGCCCCAGCTCGATTTTTACGTCAGGCAGGGAACCTGGCCATACGATCCGGCCAGGGCGAAGGCGCTGCTGGCCGAAGCCGGCTACCCGAACGGGTTCAACTCCGTGCTGACCGGCGGCGTGACGACGCTCACGCAGCGCGGCATGCAATTCGTGCAGCAGCAGCTTGCCGCGGTCGGCGTGCGGGTGCGGATCGAGGCCCTGGAGGCCGGCATGCTGACATCGAAGATGTTCAACGTGCAGAAGCCCGAGGACGCAACGATCGTGATGCTTTACGGAGCGTGGTCGTCTTCGACCGGGGATGCCGATTGGGCGATGCGGCCGATCCTCTACACCAAATCGTTTCCTCCCGTGCTGGCGAATCTTGCCTGGTACAGTGATCCGGTAACCGATGCGGCGATCGAGGCGGGGTTGAGCACCGTCGATCCGAAGGTCCGCGCCGCCGCCTATGCGAAGGCGCAGGCGCAGGCGTGGAAGGACGCCCCCTGGATCGTGCTGGCGGTGGAACGGAATCTGGCGGCGTATTCGAAGCGCCTCACCGGCGCCTATATGCGGCCAGATCAGCAATTCTCGTTGATGCCGGACGCGACGCTGAACTGAAGGCGATCGAATCATGCCCACACACCTGGACCTTTCACGCCGAGCCCTGCTGGGAACCGCCGCTGCGGCAGCTTGGGGGCTGGACTTCCTGCATCTGGCGCAGGCGAAGTCGGACAGCTTGACGATCGGGGTCAACGCGAACCTGCTGACGCTCGATCCGGCGGACGCCAATGACACGCTGTCGCAGTCGGCGGCGCGGCTGATGCTGGAAGGGCTGCTATCGTTCGACAAGGACATGAAGGTCATCCCGCAACTGGCGGAGAGGTACGAGGCCGACGAGGGGGCGACCGAGTTCACCTTCCATCTGCGCCAAGGCGTCAATTTCCAGGACGGCACGCCGTTCGACGCCGACGCGGTGAAGGTGAATTTCGAGCGTGTCGCCAGCCCGGCGAACCAGCTGAAGCGGCAGGGCCTGATCGCGATGCTCGATCGCGTCGAGGTGGTGGACAAGTACACCGCGAAATGCGTTCTGAAGTCACCGTTCGGGGCGTTCCTGCCGACCGTCGCGCATCCGTCGCTACAGCTCCTCAGCCCGGCGGCGATCCGCAAGTACGGCAAGGACATCGGCCGCAACCCGGTCGGCACCGGCCCTTTCGTATTCGCGAGCTGGTCGCCCGACACGCTGAAAGTGCGCAAGAATCCCAGCTACTGGCGGACGGGGCAGCCCTATCTCGATGCCGTGACCGTCCGCAGCAACCCCGAGGACGGTGCCCGCATTGCCATGCTACAGGCCGGCGAGGCACAGTTCGTCTATCCCGTGCCGCCGCAACTGGCGAAGATCGTGCAAAACAACCCGAAGCTCGATCTGGTCAACGACCCGTCGGTCGTCGTGCGCTACGTGGCGATGAACGTGACCAAGAAGCCGTACGACGATCCCCGCGTGCGCCGCGCGCTCAATCACGCCGTGGACAAGCAGGCGTTCATCAAGGTGGTGTACAACGGGTTCGCCGAGCCGCTGCTGTCGGCCCAGCCGCCGCACATCACGTTCTATGCGCAGCAGGGCGAATATAAGTATGACCCGGCGAAGGCGAAGCAGCTCCTGGCCGAGGCCGGCCATCCGAACGGCTTCGAGGCGACGATGTGGGGCGCCAACAACACGCTCGTGATCAACGCGATGCAGTTCCTCCAGCAGCAATTCGCCGCCATCGGCGTGAAGGTGAGGGTGGAGCCGCTGGAGGGCGGGGTGATGGCGTCGCGCATCTGGACGGTGCAGGAACCGCAGGCCTCGCAACTCGAACTCTATTACGGCGCGTGGTCGTCTTCGACCGGGGATGCCGATTGGGCGCTGCGCCCGCTGTTCGCCACCGATGCATTCCCGCCGCATTTGTACAATGTCGGCTATTACTCGAATAAAAATGTCGATGCCGACCTTCAGGCGGGGTTGGAGACGGCGGATGCGCCGAAGCGGAGCGCCGCCTATGCGGACGCGCAGAAACGGATTTGGGACGATGCCGCCTGGGTGTTCCTGGGCGTGGAGAACGTGATCGGCGGGCGCGACAAGACGCTGGCGGACGCCTATCGCCTGCCCGACGGCGGCATGATGATCGACAGCGCCAGATCGACCTGAGCCGATGCTGAGCTTCCTGCTGAAGCGGCTGGGCGGCGTCATCCCGGTGCTGCTGTGTGTCTCGCTGTTCGCGTTCGGCTTCGTCCGCCTGCTGCCGGGCGATCCGGCCCGGCTGCTGGCGGGGCCGGACGCGACGCTCGGCGAGGTGGAATTGGTGCGCCAGTCGCTCGGTCTCGACCGACCCCTATGGCAGCAATACGCGACCTATGTTTCGCAGACCGCGCGGTTTCGTCTGGGCAACTCCTCGCGCACCGGCCAGTCGGTGGCCACCGTGATCGGCGAGCGGTTCATGCCGACCCTGCTGCTGACCCTCGTGGCCATGCTGTGGTCCACCGCGATCGGCATCGCGCTCGGTGTGCTGTCGGGGGTGAGGCGGGGGCGCTGGCAGGACCAGGCGGGGATGGTGCTGGCCGTCTCCGGCATCTCCTTCCCCGCGTTCTGGCTTGGGCTGCTGCTGATCGACCTCTTCGCGGTGCGGTTGCACTGGCTGCCGACAGGCGGCGACGAGGGCTGGCGCAGTTTCATCCTGCCATCGTTCACGCTCGGCGTCGCGGTTGCCGCCGTCATGGCGCGGTTCACCCGCTCGGCCTTCGTGGAGGTGGCAACCGAGGATTACGTGCGCACCGCGCGCATGAAAGGGGTGCCGGAGCGGTGGGTGATATGGACGCACACGCTGCGCAACGCGCTGATCCCGGTGATCACCATGGCCGGGTTGCAATTCGGCTTCCTGCTCGGCGGTTCGATCGTGATCGAGACGGTGTTCGCATGGCCCGGCCTGGGGCGGCTTCTAGTGGATTCCGTCGGCTATCGTGACTATCCGGTCATTCAGGCGGAGATCCTGCTGTTCTCGTTCGAATTTGTGGTGATCAATCTGGCGGTGGACATGCTGTACGCCGTTGTCAACCCGGAGATCCGCCTGGCATGAGCGCCTCGATCGAGCTGGCGGGCGCCGGTATCCGCTCACCGCTCGCGGAGTTCTGGCGCCGCTTCCGCCGCAAGCGCGTCGCCATCGGCGCCGGCGTGGTGCTGCTGCTGATCGTGCTGGCGGCGGTGCTGGCGCCATGGGTCGCGCCCTACGACCCGAGCGCGCCGGACTACCAGAACCTGCTCACTGGGCCGACCTGGGCGCACCCGTTCGGTACCGACGCCTATGGGCGCGACATCCTCAGCCGGGTGATCTGGGGCGGGCGCATCTCGCTGTCCGTGGGGTTCATCTCGGTGGCCTTGGGCGGCGCGACCGGCGTCGTGCTGGGGCTGATCAGCGGCTATCTGGGCGGCTGGGTCGACAGCCTGATCATGCGGCTGTGCGACGTGCTGCTGGCGTTCCCGGGAATCCTGCTGGCGATCGGTATCGTCGCGGTGCTGGGTCCGGGCGTGACCAACGTGATCTATGCCGTCGCGGTGTTCAGCGTCCCGGTGTTCGCGCGCTTGGTGCGCGGCAGTACGCTGGGGCTGAAGCAGACGGTGTACGTGCAGGCGGCGCGCAGCATCGGCGTGCCGCGCGTGGCGCTGGTGCTACGACACATCCTGCCGGGGACGCTGCCGGGGGTGATCGTCTATGTCAGCCTGCGCATCGGAACGGCGATCCTGACCGCTGCGGCGCTCAGCTTCATCGGCCTCGGCGCGCAGCCGCCCAGCCCGGAATGGGGCGCGATGCTCGCCGATGGACGCAGCTACCTCGGCGTGGCTGACCAGCTCACGCTATTCCCGGGAATCGCGATCTTCGTTGCCGTATTGGCATTCAATCTGCTGGGCGATGGCCTGCGCGACGCCTTGGACCAGCGTTTGCGGTAAAGGTTATTGGCGAACGGTAGGGCGCCGACACCTTATTCAGCCTGTCCGATGCCCTTCATGAGCCGAAGACGCTGGTTCTGGATTTCTGGCATGCGTGTTCGCGGTTCCTGCCGCGACCGTCGCGCAAACGGCGATTCCGGCCAGTCCAGATGCCGACGTCACAACCCTGCCGCCGGTCGAGGTGATCGGTAGCTCGCCGCTGCTCGGCTCAGGCGTCAACCGCGACCAGGTGCCGGCCCAGACGCACGTGTTGACCGGTGACGAGATCGTCCGGACCGGTATCCCGCAGGCGGTCAGGGCGCTGGAGGACAACGTTCCAGGCGTCAACCTGTCAGAGGCTGCCGGGAATCCGTACCAGCCGAACCTGTTTTACCATGGGTTCGAGGCCTCGCCCCTGCAAGGCACGCCGCAGGGCGTCGCGGTCTACCTGAACGGTGTGCGCTTCAACCAGGCGTTTGGCGACACGGTGAACTGGGACCTGATTCCCGACGTCGCCATCAACACGATGAACCTGGTCGGATCAAACCCGGTCTTCGGGTTGAATGCGCTCGGCGGCGCGCTGTCGGTTCAGCTCAAAAATGGCTTCACCTATCAGGGCGGCGAGCTCAGCGCCTTCGGGGGCTCGTTCGGGCAGGTCGGTGCCAATGTCCAGTACGGCGCCCGCAGCGGCAATACATCGGCCTACATCGCCGCCAACATCCAGCATCAAGACGGTTGGCGCGATCTGCAATCGTCGGATCTGCATCAGGTGTATGGGGACATCGGCTGGCGTAGCGATCGCGCCGAGGTGCATCTTGGCATTGTCGGTGCCGATACCGCGTTGAACGGGCCAGGCACCGCGCCTGTCGAACTGCTGAATGTCGACCGGGCGGCGCAGTTCACCGCACCGAACGCCATCTACAACAAATACCTGCTGGTGAACCTCTCGGGAACTATAGACGTCAGTGATGCGACGTCACTACAGGGGAGCGTGTACTACGAGTATTTCCAGCAAAGAGTAAAGAACGGCAACGTGTCCAACTTCGGGCCCTGCGGCGACCGCAGCGGCTTCCTCTGCGACGATTCGGGCAATCTCGCGATCGATCGGCAGGGCAATCCGATCACGGATTTTCTCAATGGCGGCCCGTATTCCCAGCTCGACCAACAGACCACGACCACCAATGGCTATGGCGCTTCGATCCAGGTCACCAACAAGGCCCCCTTGTTCGGGCATGCCAACCACTTCGTCGCTGGCCTCAGCTACGATGGCGCCCAGACCAATTTCGATGCCACCTCCGCGATTGGGGGCCTCGCGCTCGGCTCTCGCGCATTCATCGGACCGGGGATCGCCGTCGATCAGCCGGATGGCTCGATCGCGCCGGTGCGCGTCGGTGTCTCCGATGCCTACTCCGGGATGTTCTTCACCGATACGTTCTCCGTGACGCAGGCGCTGGCCGTCAACGTGGGCGGCCGCTTCAACGCGGCGCGGATCAACCTCGCCGACCAGTACGGCGCCTCGCTGACCGGCAACCACGCCTACAACCGTTTCAATCCGGGAACCGGCCTGTCCTGGAAGGCGCTCCCGTGGCTGAGCCTCTATGCCAGCTACAGCGAGGCGAACCGCGCGCCCACGCCCGCCGAGCTGTCCTGCGCCAATCCGACGAGCCCTTGCAGCTTGGCGAACTTCTTCGTCGGCGACCCCGACCTCAAGCAGGTGGTCGCGCACACGGTGGAAGCGGGGCTACGCGGCGACTTCGCCCCGTTCGACGACGCAAAGCTCAACTGGAACGTGGGCTACTACCACACCGGTCTCGACGACGACATTCTGTTCGTCAACAGCCCGATCGCCGGGCGCGCGTTCTTCCAGAACGTGGGCTCGACGCTGCGGCAGGGTTTCGACGTGCAGACGCGGCTGACCACCGGCCGGGTGACCGCCTGGGCCAACTTCGCCTACGTCAATGCGACATTCCAGACACCCTTCGTGGAGGCGAGCCCGAACAATCCGGCAGCGGACGCTGAAGGCAACATCGTCATCAAGCCAGGGAACCGGCTGCCCGGCATTCCGCCGTATCAGCTCAAGCTCGGGGCGAGCTACAAGGTCACCGATGCATGGACGGTGGGCGCGAACCTCGTCGCCGCCAGTGGCCAGTATCTGTTCGGCGACGAGGCGAACCTGACGCAGACGCTGCCGGCGTATGTCGTGCTGAATCTCACCACCAACTATCAAGTGAGCAAGGCCATCCAGCTGTTCGCCAATGCCGAGAACGTGACGAATACAAAATACTACACGTACGGGACCTTCTCGCCGACCTCCTCGGTGCCGATCGTCCAGGTTCCCGGCGCCAGCAACCCGCGGAGCTACAGTCCGGCGGCGCCGGTCGGCGCTTATGGCGGTGTGCGCGTCACATTTTGATGGCAGGCCCGTACGCTGAGTCATGGCGGGTTGGTACTGCTCGATCGTATTTTCCGCCGCTCTCGCTCCATTGCCTGCACGATGAATTGGCGGGCTTCCTCGGCGTTCCCCCAGCCGGCGACCTTGACCCATTTGCCCGGCTCCAGGTCCTTGTAGTGCTCGAAGAAGTGCTGGATCTGCTCCAGGGTGATCTGCGGCAGGTCGGTGTAGTTCGCCACGTGCAAGTAGCGCTTGGTCAGCTTGGGGGAGGGGACCGCGATGATCTTCTCGTCCTGGCCGGCGTCGTCCTGCATCTTCAGCACGCCGACCGGTCGGACGTTGATGACCGCCCCCGGCACGATCGGCCGCGTGTTGGCGACGAGCACGTCGATCGGATCGCCGTCCTCCGACAGCGTGTGCGGCACGAACCCGTAATTGCCGGGGTAGCGCATGGGCGTGTGCAGGAAGCGATCGACCACCAGGGTGCCGGCTTCCTTGTCCAGCTCGTACTTGATCGGCTCGCCGCCGATCCCGACCTCGACGATCACGTTGACGTCCTCCGGCGGATTGATGCCGATGGGGATGGCTTCGACGCGCATGGGGTTCTCCAATTCGAGGTGGACAGCGACCCGGGCGTAAGCGTTCAGTCGTCGTCATCGTCGGGCTTGTTGGCGCATTGCTCGGTCGCTTGGCGGGCGCAGTAGTCGGCGACGCCGGTGCCGCGCCGGGCGGCATTGTCCTTGCCTTCCTCGTTATACTGGCACTCCTGCATCACGCGTGATTCGCACGCGAGGTCGCGACGATAGTTCGTTTGCGAGAACGCAATCGCTGGAAGGACAGCGAGCAGGCTGGCCAGGACAAGCGCGCGCATGAGATCGCCTCCTATGAGCCGCAATGATTGCTGGAGTGCGGCCGGGAATGCGCCTGTGTCAATCGCCGGATGACTCTTTCCATAATATCCCTTCTGCGACTTTCAGCTGTAGGCGCAAAGCTAAACTGTCCCCTGTCCGCAAAGCAGAAATGTCAGCCTCCCCTGGTTGCGATCTGACTGGGAGAGCGAGCTGTGGGCTGGGTGGTGATGAGCAGGCGCGACATACAGCGCATCGAGGTGCTGTCCGAAGTGGTGTCCGGCCGCCGCACGATCGCGGCAGCGGCCGCGGTGCTGTCCGTGACGCCGCGGCACGTGCGCCGCTTGCTGCGGCAACTCCAGGCCGGCGGCGGTGCCGCGCTGGCGCACAAGGCGCGTGGCCGGCCGTCCAATAACCGGATCGCCGCGGGCGTGCGCGACTACGCGCTGGCTCTGGTGCGGGAGCGCTACGCCGACTTCGGCCCGACCCTGGCCGCGGAGGTGCTGGCGCAGCGGCACGGGCTGACGGTGTCGCGCGAGACGTTGCGCGCCTGGATGGTGGCAGCCGGCCTGTGGTTATCGCGCAAGCAGCGTCGGCGCTTCCACCAGCCCCGGCTGCGCCGTGAGTCGCTCGGCGAGTTGGTGCAGGTCGACGGCAGCGAGCACCGCTGGTTCGAGGACCGTGGCGGTCCTTGCTCGTTGCTGGTGTTCATCGACGACGCCACGGGGCGGCTGATGCAGCTGCGCTTCGTCGAGAGCGAGAGCACGGCCGCCTACTTCGCGGCGCTGCGCGGCTACCTCGAGGCCCACGGCCGTCCGGTCGCCCTCTATTCCGACAAGCACACCGTCTTCCGGGTGGCCAAGGCCGACGCCAAGGGCGGCCAAGGCATGACCCAGTTCGGCCGGGCGCTGGCGGAGCTGAACATCGACATCCTGTGCGCCGACACGCCCCAGGCGAAAGGCCGGGTCGAGCGCGTGAACCGCACCTTGCAGGACCGGCTGGTCAAGGAGCTGCGCCTGGCCGGCATCGCCACCGTGGACGCCGGCAACGCTTTCCTCCCGGGCTTCGTCGAGCGCTTCAACGCCCGCTTCGCCGTCGCCCCCGCTCGCCCGGGCGATCTGCACCGGCCGCTGGACCTCTCGCCCGGCCGGCTCGGCGACATCCTGTGCCACCGCGAGCTGCGCCATGTGGGCCAGCAACTCGCCCTGGCCTACGACCACACGCTGTTCATCCTCACGCGCAACGACGTCACCGAGGCGACCGCCGGAGAGTATGTCGAGATCTACCACTACGCCGACGGTCGGCTGGACATACGCTGGCGGGGTTGCTCTCTGCCCTACACCATCTTCGACAAGGAGCAGCGTGTCAGCCAGGCGGCCATCGTCGAGAACAAGCGGCTGGGCGCGGCCCTCGCCCTCGTCAAGGCGCAGCAGGATCTCGGACGACCGCCGCCGCGCGTGCGGACGAACAGCGAGGCCGGAGGCTACCAGGCCAGGCCGAACAGACGTGCCGGCCTGCTCAGCCCCGCTCCGCCTGCGGCTCCGCAGCGCTGAGTAGGCCGGCGGGACACTTCAACTTTGCACGTCACAGGACATTTCTATCCGGTTGCAACATTGGCGGTCTCTGCCGCGATCGCTCACGCTCATGCTGGTCTCCTTGCCCTTTCGGCGCTGAGCCGCGTGCCGATATGATTGGCTGGACGGAAAAGGATGACGGCGATGAGCGAGGAGCTTGCAACTCTGGGTGGCGGCTGCTTCTGGTGTCTGGAAGCGGTATTCAAGGATTTGCGCGGCGTGACGCGGGTGAAGTCCGGCTATGCCGGCGGGCATGTGGCGAACCCGACCTACAAGCAGGTCTGCGGAGCCCGCACCGGCCATGCCGAGGTGGTGCAGGTCGCGTTCGACCCGGCCGAGCTTGCCTATGCCGACCTGCTGCGGGTCTTCTTCGCCATCCACGATCCGACGACCAAGGACCGCCAAGGCAACGATGTCGGGCCGCAATACCGCTCGATCATCCTCACCCACTCGGACGCCCAGCGTCAGGCCGCGGAGGCGGTCATGCGCGAGATCACCGAGGCCCGGCTGTGGCCGGCACCGCTGACTACCGAGGTGCAGGCGCTGGAGACGTTCTGGCCGGCGGAAGCCGAGCACGACGACTACTTCGCCCGCAACCCGTGGTCCGGCTATTGCCAGGTGGTGGTCGCGCCAAAGGTCTCGAAATTCCGCAAGCAGTTCACCGACCGCCTCAAGCGCGCGGCTTAACCTACGGGCCCTCACCCCACCCCTCTCCCGCAAGCGGGAGAGGGAGTAGCGCCCCCTCTCCCTCCGGGAGAGGGTCGGGGTGAGGGCCAACCCTCGCCTACCCCGGCATCGCCCAGCGCCCGTGATCCCACTCGGGCGCGTAGGTGCGGGCGGTCAGCGCCGGGTTCCGGTTCGCCAGCGGGCGGGCGTACATCGGGTGCTTCATGCTCCGCACCTCGTGCTCGATGGTGAACAGCGCCTTGTTGGTGTCCACATCGACGATGTCGGTGAAGCGGTACTGGTGCTGGTCGCTCTCCTCGGTGATCAGGCCGCGTTCCAGCAGCTTGCGGTGCGGGCGGGAGAAATCAGCCAGGCTGATCTGGATGTGGTGGCCGTCGAAGGGCGGCAGCGGCGTGTCGGTCTCGCGGAACAGGATTCGGTTGCCGTCGCCCACCACCGCCCAGGCGTGTGCGCCCCTGCCCGTCCTCGCGCCACCCCGGCGATGCCGTCGAGGATCTCGACGTAGAAGCGTGCGATCCCCGCCAGATCGGTGCCCGTGGCACGTCGCACTCGACATACGGCATGCCCAGCGTGATCCGCCCGAATCGCGCCGCGTCCGGCGCGTGCAGGCGGATGCGGTTGCCCCACGGGCAGGTCGTCTCCACGGCGTCGTTGGTCGCGCGATAGCTGAACTTCGTGGCCTCGAGCTGTTGCGCGACCGTGCCCAGCCGCGCCATCAGCGCGTCGAGATCGGGCACCACCAGCCCGGTCGTGCCGCGCACCACCTGCGGCGCCCGCGTGGGCAGATGGAACTGCGCGCGGCCCGACGTTGATCCACATGTTGGTCGGTGGTCGTCATCAGGTAGGGATCGCGGGTGAGCCCGAGGCCCGCGATGTAGAACAGGCCCGCGAGGTGCTGGTCCGGCACGGTGACGTTCACGTGCCCCAGCTCGACGATGTTGCCCAGATCCTCGACGGTGCGATCATAGCCCGGCTGAGCGGCGACGTTCATGGCCCGGTTTCCCCTCTGCGTCCTTGGTGCATTATATC
Source organism: uncultured Pseudomonadota bacterium (assembly GCA_963756495.1). Lineage (GTDB taxonomy): Bacteria > Pseudomonadota > Alphaproteobacteria > Acetobacterales > Acetobacteraceae > DATFDN01. The sequence continues at coordinate 111,146 of CAVWNS010000001.1, forward strand.
GGCGCCGCGCCTCCGGTCCAGGGGCGGGCGCAAGGGAGGCAACCGATGGTCGCGACATCCCGCCATGGGCTGGGAGGAATGGGGCCGGCTGGACGGGCTCGCGCTCGCCGATCTGGTGCGGGCGCGCAAGGTCACGCCCGCGGAGCTGGTGGCGCAGGTCGCCGCCGGGGTGGCGCGGATCGCGCGGCTCGATCCGGTGATCGAGGTGTTCGACGACGTGCTGGCCAACCCCGCCGCCGACGGTCCCGACCCGGCCGGCCGGCTGCACGGGGTGCCGATCTTCCTCAAGGACCTCGGCTCGGGCCTCAAGGGGCGACGCCAGGATTCCGGCTCGGCACTGCTCGCCGGCACCGTGCTCGGCCCGACCGATCCGCTGATCGCCAATTTCCTGCGCGCGGGGATGATCCCGCTCGGGCGCTCCACCACCCCCGAGTTCGGGCTGACCTTCGACACCGTCACCGATTATCGCGGCGGCGTGCGCGTCTCGCGCAATCCGTGGAACCTCGAGCACACGCCCGGCGGCTCCTCGGGCGGCGCGGGCGTGCTGGTCGCTTCGGGGGTGACGCCGATCAGCATGGCGAGCGACGGCGGCGGCTCGATCCGCTTCCCGGCCGCCTTCTGCGGGATGATCGGGCTCAAGCCGTCGCGCGGGCGGGTCGCGCCGGCGCTCGCGCGCAACGAGTACGTCTCGCGCATCAGCGTCGAGGGCGTGGTCACGCGCAGCGTGCGCGACACCGCGGCGGTGCTGGACTACATCACGCGCCGGCCCGAATGGCGGCTCGTTCATCCGCCTGGGCGCGCCCGCCGGGTCGTATCTCGGGGCGGTGCAGTACGATCCCCCGAAGCTGCGCATCGCGCTCTCGACCGGCGATTGGGGCCGCGCGACGCGCACCGACCCGGAGGTGGCGGCGCGGGTGCGCGAGGCGGCGCGCGCGCTGGAGGCGCTGGGCCATCATGTCGAGGAGATCGACGATTCCGGCATCTGCGACGTGGGAGACGCTGTGGCGCGGCTTCATAACCGGCTGGGTCGGCAGCCGCGTCATGTTCGCCCGCATGGCCGCCCAGCGCGGGTCTCGACGAGCGGGGACTGCGCGAACGCCTCAACCCGATGACCTGGCGCCATTACGTCGCCGCGCAGCGCTACTCGGTACTCGACATGTTCGCCATGATGGACGCCAACAACACCGTCACTCGCCAATGGGGCGCGCTGATGGCGCGCCATGACGCCCTGCTCTGCCCGGCCTCGCGGTCCGCATGCCGCGCGCCAACGGCCCCTATTCGCTGCTGCGCGACGAGGAAATTGATCCGTGGATCGAGCGCCTGACGGACGCCGCGCGCTACACCATGCCGGCCAACGAGACCGGCCTGCCGGCGATCGCGCTGCCGGCCGGCCTGGACGCCGACGGGCTGCCGATCGGGGTGCAGCTATACGGCGATTTCGGGCGGGAGGACGTGTTGCTGCAACTCGCCGCGCAGATGGAGCGCGCCCGGCCGGACTGGTTCGGGGCACGGCCGGGCGTGCGTGTGGCGGTCCCTGCCCCGGCTCGCTGAGGCGCGCATCGCCGCCTGGCAGGCCCCGATCTCGGGCACGAATGTCACATCTCGACGGCCGACCGCCAGTTCAATAGCTGTTCCAGAGCTGTTCCAGCGTAGCGTCCGTTACCGTTCCTTCGCTATCGAGAAAGACATTCGGAACCCCGCCGCCATAAAAGCGGACATTGTCTTCGCCGAAAATATCCCTTGCGGCATTCACCGGAGGATTTTTCCCATCCTTTCCCCGGAAGCTTCGCGTTTTCAGTTCAGTTGGTCCATACCAATTAGGATTGGCATCATCCTTGTCAACTACGGTGCAGCGCACGGGGGCTCGATTGTCCCCGCGCTGATGCCTAGCAGAAAAGAAGGCCCGGTAGGTCACGTCGTCTGGCGGCAAGGAATATCCCATGAGAATGATGTGTTCTGCCTGCATCATGGTGGCCCGCAGGTCTCGGTCGATTTCCTCGATGAAGGATGGCGGTTGGGACTTGAACGAACTTTGCATCACTATCTGCGTGTGATGCGCGTAGGTGAGAGTGCCGCAGTGAAGGCACCCGCGGGCATCCACTTTGCCTGCTTCTCGCGCGGTACGTTCCTCACCCTTTATCCAGTCGGGACATGCCCTCAACTCGAAGGCTTGGAGAGGCGGCGGGGGGAACAAACCGGCAGCATAGCGATCCCATCGATCGCCGTGATAGGCGGAAAGCTTTCCGCAGTCTGGGCATTCCCGCCAACACAGTGAGCCATGCGGAAACAGGAATTTCGTCAATCTGACCCGAAAGCTGCTTGCGGTCTCCGGTTCATTCAGGCGCTGGGCGGCTGCTTCATTCAGCGGATACCAGGGCCAATTGGGATCACCCCCGCCGATCCGCCGCGCTGGGATCAGATGACCGAAGTCATGGAAGAGGTGAACGGGCGCGGCCGGAGATCCGATATGCGGAACGACTGGGCTCTTGTTCAATTCGCGATTGGCTACGAACTGGGCCCAGAGGGCAATCGGATCGTAATTCAGGCTTACGAAGCCGACATCACCTTGGTAGAACTCCGGCTGGTCGAGTTGGTGCTCGCCCGCAAGTCCCACGCCCTGCCGCTGCATCCGACGACCAAGCAGAACGGCGAAATCGTAATATTTGTTGAGAATGTCCTGCCGCAAATGAATACATGCTCGATAGTCGATGTAGAATGAGGCGATCAGGACCATCCGAAGCGCATTCTTCGCGCCAACGAGCCGTCGGGCATCAAGGAATACCGGCTCTTCTTTAGCGCCCATCGGCGCGCGGAAGCCGGACCTGATCGGAATGTGCATGTCGAGCAGGTTGAACAGGTCGTTGATCTGGAAGCTGCTCGTCGTCGAACTACCCGGACAAATGCGGACCACCGCCTTCAAGGCGGGCCAATCGTAACTCAGGCGGAGCTCGCTGATCCTACCGCGAAGCTCATCGTCGGCCGCGCCTTGCCGCCAGTTTCGGCGCATGGCTTCGAGCTGCTCATTGTCGCTACGCCCGATATCGTCATAGGCGGAATCGCTATCGCCAAGAATTGTGATCAGATCGAAGAGGGCGGAATGCCATGGCTCTGAGGCGATCCCGCTAAGAGCCTCTCGAACGCGCTCCTTGAGCGGTTTGTTGGCAGCCAGCGCGCCAGTGAGATGTTGGATGAATTGTGCCTGTTGGGCGGTCGTCCGTATCCCGAGTTCGGCCGTCGCGCCCGCACCCCAAAAGATAACATTGCGCGGCTGCGTCATGGTACGCTGGGTTTCGTTGGAGTCGCCGGAATCATGACACCCACGACTTCAGAAGTCGTATCTCCTATCGTGATTTCCAGGCAGGTGTTGCGGAACGATGCTTGAATTAAGATGTCAAGTAGTTCTGAATTGTTAATAGGAAACTCGGAAAACTCGATACACAGGCTGGCTGAGAAATCGTTCCGGAAGAAGACAGTGTAGGTTTTCCCTTTATGCTTCAGAGTGTAGTTTCCTGTAGGGTTTACCAGTAATTTCGTTTTCCCCGAGACTGTATCTCTTAATATCTGGACTGTTCCCTGCGTTACACGCGACATCGACATTCCTCTCCGCTCCCGACAGCCGGTCAAGCCGCGTCACCATCAGCACGTCGCCACATCAAGCGCGGCGCTAGCATTGCCGAGCTGGGTCCGCTCGGTTTGCGCGCCGCTTACCACCCCACCAGGGCATGATCGAAGTTGCTGCGCGGCAGTGCCGTATCAGCTGCAAGCAAATTTACAATGGCCACCGAGAAACAGTCCAGCTTCTTGCCGCGCCCTTCTGATTTCTCGCGCCGATAATCACGCTTGAAGCCGTTCGTATAACTACCGCCCGCATCAGACTGGCGAGGAGAGAAGCGGGACTGTCAACCATTGTGACATCCCCTTGGCGCGCTGCCTTCATGGCCGCCACGGTTTCGGCGTTGGGCACCAATGGCTCGAAAGGAAGAGCCTTCTCTGCCGCGACCCGCTTCAGCAGCAGTCGGAAGGCATCGGACAGGGAAAGCCCCATGGCGGCCAGCACGGCAGCGGCCTCGCTCTTGGTCGTCTCGTCAATCCGGGCGCGGACAACAGAATTCTCGGTCATGGACTTCAATCTCGTTGCGCTACACCGTAGCCCAGTGTTGTCGAATGCCTAGCTGAACAGGCAGCTGACGAGACACTAGCCTCAGGCTGTCAGCGTCGCCTCCAGGGTGATCTCGGTATTCAGCAGCTTCGACACCGGGCATCCCGCCTTCGCCTTGGCGGCGAGTTCCTCGAGCTTCGCCTGCGTTGCACCGGGGATCTTGGCATTCAGGGTCAAGTGGACGGCGGTGATGGCGAAGCCGTCCGCTACCTTGTCCAGCGTGACCTCGGCCTTGGTTTCCATGTGCTCGGCCGTCAGCTGAGCCTCGCCGAGGATCAGCGACAGCGCCATGGTGAAGCAGCCCGCGTGGGCGGCGCCGATCAGTTCCTCGGGGTTGGTGCCGGGCTTGCCCTCGAAGCGGCTGGCAAAGCCGTACGGATATTTCTCCATCGCGCCGCTGTTGGTCGAGATGGCGCCCTTGCCGTCCTTGATCCCGCCTTCCCAGGCCGCCGTTCCGAACGTCTTCATGCTCGTGTCTCCTCGGTTTGACCCTACGCCGCCGCCTTCGCCTCCCCGAACAGCCCGCCCATTCGCGCCAGGACCGTCAGGTGATGGTCGGCGTCGCCGAACATTTGGTCGATCATGGTCATGCGCTTGAAGAAGTGCCCGACCTGGTACTCCATCGTCATGCCGATGCCGCCGTGCAGCTGGATCGCCTCCTGCCCGACATGCTTGCCGGAGCGGCCGATCTGCACCTTGGCCGCCGACAGCGAACGCCGCCTTTCCCGGGCGTCCGCCTCGGTCGCCATGACGGTCGCGAACAGCGCCATGCTGCGCGCCTGCTCGACCGCCGTCAGCATGTCCACGGCCCGGAACTGCAACGCCTGGAAGCTGCCGATCGGGTCGCCCGAACTGCTGGCGCGTCTTCAGGTAGTCGAGGGTGATCTCCTGCATGGAGACCATCACGCCCACCGCCTCGGCGCACAACGCCGCCGTCGCCTCATCGACGACCTGCTCGACCATCGGCAGCGCCCCACCGGGTTCGCCCAGCACCGCCTCGGCCCGCGCACCCGACAATGTCACCTCGGCCGCGCGCAGCCCATCCTGGGTCGGGTAGCCGCGTCGCGCCACGCCCTGCCCGTTCGCATCGACCAGGAACAGCCCGATGCCCGCGCGGTCGCGCTGAGCGCCCGAGACGCGCGCGGTGACCAGCAGCTTGTCGGCGCAGTCGCCATGCAGCACCACGCCCTTGGCGCCGTCCAGCACCCAGTTGCCATTCTGCTGGCGGGCCGTGGTCGTCACGTCGGCGAGGTTCCAGCGCGAGTGGCGCTCGATATGGGCCAACGCGAGCTTGAGCTTGCCCTGCGCGACAAGCGGGATCAGCTCGGCGCGCTGCTCGGCGCTGGCGGCGCGCTTGAGCAGGCCGCCGCCCAGCACGACGGTCGCGAAGAACGGCTCCAGGATCAGCCCGCGCCCGAATGCCTCCATCACGATCATCATCTCGGCCGCGCCGCCACCGAACCCGCCCAGGGCCTCCTCGAACGGCAGGCCGAGCAGGCCAAGCTCGGCGTATTGGGACCACAGCGCGGAACTCCATCCGTCCGGCTCGGCGATGTATTTCCTGCGCTGCTCGAAGCCGTACTGATCGGAGATCAGCCGGTCCACGCTGTCCTTGAGCAGGCGCTGCTCCTCGCTGAAATCGAAGTCCATGTCGTCCTCTATGTATTGGCCGTCGCGAAGACCCTCACCCCTTCCCTCTCCCGCAAGCGGGAGAGGGCGTGACGCTCAGAGCCCCAGGATCGCCTTGGCGATGATGTTGTGCTGAATTTCGTTCGACCCACCGTAGATCGAGACCTTGCGGTAGTTGAAGTAGGTCGGTCCCGCGGCTGCCGCGTAGTCGGGGCCGATCGGCGGCTCGTTCTGCCCCTCCTCCGGCGGGTGATAGGGCATCATGTATGGGCCCACGACTTCCATCATCAGCTCCGTCAGCCGCTGCTGGATCATCGAGCCGCTGATCTTCAGGATCGAGCTGGCCGGGTTCTGCCGCCCCTTCTCGCGCTTCCTTTCATCGGAAACGACGCGCAGCTGCGTCATCTCCAGCGCCTTCAGCTCCACCTCGACGGCGGCGAGCTTCTCGCGAAACTTGGGGTCGTCGATCACCGGCCGGTCGCCCTCGCGCTCCATCGCGGCGAGCTGCTTGATGCGCGCCACCTTGGCCTTGGAGGCGCCGACGCGCGCGATGCCGGTGCGTTCGTTGCCGAGCAGGAACTTGGCGTAGTCCCAGCCCTTGTTCTCCTGGCCGACCAGGTTCTCGGCCGGGACCTCGACATTGTCGAAGAACACCTCGTTCACCTCGCGCCCGCCATCGATCGTCACGATCGGGCGGACGGTGATGCCGGGCGTCTTCATGTCGCACAGGATGAACGAGATGCCCTCCTGCTTCTTCGCCGCCGGATCGGTGCGCGCCAGGACGAAGATCCAGTCGGCGTACTGCGCGAGCGTGGTCCACGTCTTCTGGCCATTGATGACGTATGTGTCGCCCTTGCGCTCGGCGCGGGTGCGCAGCGACGCGAGATCGGAGCCGGCGCCGGGCTCGGAGAAGCCCTGGCACCAGAAATCGTCGGCATTGGCGGAGCGGGGCAGGAAGCGGCGCTTCTGCTCGTCGTTGCCGAATTGCGCGATCACCGGCCCGACCATCGTCACGTTAAAGGCGATCGGCGGCGGGACATGCGCCTGCTGCATCTCGTCCTGGTACATATAGACCTGCACCGGGCTCCAGGGCTGGCCGCCCCAGGCCACCGGCCAGTTGACCGTCGCCCAGCCGCGCGCGTTCAGGATGCGCTGGGTGGTGACCATGTCGTCCTTGGTCAGGTGCTCGCCGTCGCGCAGCTTGGCGCGGATCTTCTCGGGAACCTCGGTGCGGAAGAAGCGGCGTGCCTCCTCGCGGAAGGCAAGCTCTTCCTGGGTGAAATTCAGGTCCATGTGGCGCTCCCCACGTCTATGGTGGCAAGGTGCGGTTCGCCAGGCCCGGCGTCAATCGGGCGTGGCGGCAGCTCAGGCAGCTTGGCGGATCGCGCGCTAGCGCCGGCTTAGGCGCACCACCGGTATGTTCCGCGTGGTGGCCCGGCGGTACTGCTCGTACGGCGGATAGAGAGCCACGAGATGGGGCCAGAACCGGTCGCGCTCTTCCGGGCTGAGGCGACGTCCGGTGACCGGGACGCGCCTGTGGCCCAGCTCGATCTCCGCCTGGGGATTGGCCTCGAGGTTAAGGAACCAGCCCGGGTGGCGCGGTGCGCCGCCCTGCGAGCCGACAACGATGAAGTCGTCCCCGTCGGCAAGATAGAGCAGCGGCACGGTTCGATGCCGACCGGACTTGCGCCCCGTGGTGGTCAGCAGGCAGATGGGCGCTCCCGTGGGCATGCGGCCCATGAGCTTCCCGCCGCTCAGGCGATAGAGCCATGTGTTGAGCGCGCCTATCGCGCGGATCGCGGCCGGTCGCATTACCGGGGCTTTCTGGCACGGAAGCAGCACGCGGGCAACGCGACGCTGCACCTATCCCAGTCGGCGGCGAAGCCAGGCCGACAGCCGCTCGGCGGCGATGACGATGGCGAACGTGACCTGCAGCAGGGAGACCGTGCGGCTGCTCCGCTATCCCTGGCGCGCCTTCATCCGGGGATTCTTCTTGTTGATCACGTACACCCGCCCGCGCCGACGCACGACGCGACAGTTCTTGTCACGGACCTTGGCGGAGCGAAGACTGTTTCGGACGCGCATGACGAAGCCCTGGCTGGCGGCAAATGAGCGCGGGGCAATAGGCGGCAGGGCCGGTCATGTCAAGCTGGCATCTGGCCCAGGCAGGCGGCCTGCAACTGGGCGAAGGCGCGCGCCCGATGGCTGAGCGCGTGCTTTTCATCCGGCTCCATCTCGCCGAAGCTCCGCGACAGGCCGGCCGGCACGAACATCGGGTCGTAGCCGAACCCCTTCCCGCCCCGTGGCGGCCAGATCGCGCTCCCATCCACGCGGCCGAGAAAGGTCGCGGTGTGTCCGTCGGGCCAAGCCAGGCACAGCACGGCCACGAACCAGGCGCGCCGGTCGGCGGCATCGCCCAACTCCCGGTTCACCCGCGCCATCGCCGGTGCGAAATCCCTTCCCGGCCCGGCCCAGCGGGCGGAATAGACGCTGGGCGCGCCTCCGAGGGCGGCCACGCAGAACCCGGAATCGTCGGCCAGCGCCGGGCCCGCGCTCGCCCGTGTCGCCGCCAGTGCCTTGAGGCGCGCGTTGCCGGCGAAATCAGGTGCAACCTCCGCCGGCTCCGGCAGACCCAGCTCGCCGGCCGAGACCATGGCGAAACCGAACGGCGCGACCAGCGCCGCCATCTCGCGTAGCTTGCCGGGATTGTGCGTGGCCAGTACGAGCCGGGTGCCCGGTACAAGCCGGCGCGCCATCACGCCGCGCCCACTGCTTCGCGCTGCGCCGTGAACAGCGCCGCGGTGCCCTGGCGGGCAAGATCCAGCAGGCTGCCGAGCTGCGCCTCGGTGAACGGCGCCTTCTCGGCGGTGGCCTGCACCTCGACGATCCCGCCGGCATCGGTCAGCACAAAGTTCGCGTCGGCCTCGGCGCCGGCATCCTCCTCGTAATCGAGGTCGAGCACGGCCTGGCCGCCGGTGATCCCGCAAGACACGGCCGCCACCTGGCCCAGCAGCGGGTCGCGTGCCAGCACATTCAGGCTCCGCAGCTTGCGAAATGCCAGCGCCAAGGCGACCCAGGCGCCGGTGACGGCCGCGCAGCGCGTGCCGCCATCGGCGTTCAGCACGTCGCAATCCAGGGTCACGGCCATCTCGCCCATCGCCCCGCGATCCACCACCGCGCGCAAAGACCGCCCTATAAGGCGCTGGATCTCCTGGGTTCTTCCGGACTGCTTGCCACGCGCGGCCTCGCGGTCGCCGCGGGTGTGGGTTGCGCGTGGCAGCATTCCGTACTCGGCGGTGACCCAGCCCTGGCCGGAGCCGCGCAGGAACGGCGGGACCCGTCCCTCCACGCTCGCCGCGCACAGCACCTCGGTATGGCCCATGCGGATCAGGCACGAACCCTCGGCATGGCGGGCAATGCCTGCCGAGAGGGAGATCGGGCGCAGCACATTGGGATCGCGGCCGGATGGGCGCATCGTCGGCTCCTACAAGACGGGGTGGGTGAGAGAGCAGAATGCCGCCTGCCTGTCATCTATTGCTATGAATTGACGAATGCTGCCCCGATTCCCATCTCCACTTGTTGGAGTGTCGCGATGAACAAGCCCTTTGCGCGCGTCGGGCTGCCGCCGATGCTGGATATGCGATCGGCTGCGGTGCTGCGCGAGATCGTGGAACAATACGTCGAGACCGGCGAGCCGGTCGGCAGCCGCACTCTCTCGCGTCGGCTGCCGCTCAATCTCTCGCCGGCGACCATCCGCAATGTGATGGCGGACCTGACGGACGCGGGCCTGCTGTTCGCGCCGCATACCTCGGCCGGCCGCCTGCCGACCGATAGCGGTCTGCGTCTGTTCGTGGACGGATTGCTCCATTTCGGGGAGCTTGCGGACGAGGACCGCGAAGCGATCGCCGCCGCCCTCGCAGGCTCCGGGCGGAGCCTGCAGGACACGCTGGCCGACGCGAGTTCCCTCCTGGCGGGTCTGTCCTCGGCGGCCGGCGTGGTGCTCGCCCCCAAGGGGGAGGGTCCGCTCAAGCATATCGAGTTCGTGCCGCTCGGCTCGGGCCGGGCGCTCGTGGTGCTGGTCGCCGCCGACGGACATGTGGAGAACCGGATCATCGACACGCCGCCCGGCCTGCCCCCCTCGGCGTTGCAGCAGGCCGGCAACTACCTCAATGCCCGCATCGCCAGCCGTCCCCTGGGAGAACTGCGGCGGATCGTCGGGGAGGAGCTGGCGGCGAACCGCACCGAGCTTGACGCACTGGCGGCGACGGTGGTGGAGGCCGGGCTTGCCACCTGGACGGGGGAAGGACGCGGCGGCAGCCTCATCGTGCGCGGCCAGGCGAAGCTGCTGTCGGACGTGACCCAGCTCGAGCGGCTGTCGACCATCCAGGCGCTGTTCGATCGCCTGGAGGCGCAGGAGACCATGCTCCGCCTGCTGGAACTGGCCGAGCAGAGCGAGGGCGTGCGCATCTTCATCGGGTCCGAGAGCGGGCTGTTCGCCACCTCCGGCATCGCGATGGTGGTGGCGCCGGCGCGGAGCGAGGATGGCGGGCGGATCGTCGGGGCCATCGGGGTGATCGGGCCGACCCGGATCAACTACGGCCGGATCATCCCTGTCGTGGACTACACGGCCCGCGTGATCGGGCGGTTGCTGGGCTGAGGGGCTTCACGGACGCTTGTCCCCGCCGCTGCGTCACCCTAACTCATTGCGCCATGATCAGCGACATCGATAGCGCCAAGCGCGAACCTGAAGCATCTGGGGTCGCCTCCTCGGCTCCCGAGGCAGACCCCAGGACCGAGACCGATCTTCCGCAGACCCCCGAACAGCTCATGCAGGCCGCCTCCGCCCGCATCGCGCTCCTGGAGGCGGAGGTGGCCGAACTGCGCGAGCGCTGGATGCGCGCCGAGGCCGAGATGCAGAACGTGCGGGCACGCGCCCGCCGGGATGTGGACGAGACGCGCCAATACGCGGTGCAGAAATTCGCCGCCGACGTGGCGGAGGCAGCCGAGAATCTGCGACGCGGGCTGGACGCGCTTCCCGCTGCCGAGCCGGACGAGCCCGACATCATCGCGCGGATGCGCGAGGGGTTCGCCGGCGTGGAGCGCGGGTTCCTTGGTATCCTGGAGCGCAACGGCATCCGGCGCGAGGACCCGACCGGCAGCGCCTTCGACCCCAACCTGCACCAGTCGATGGGCGAGCAGGAGAGCACGGCGCACCCGCCGGGCACGGTCGTGCAGGCCTGGACGCCCGCCTGGACGCTGAACGGACGCCTGCTGCGCCCGGCGATGGTCGTGGTGGCCAAGGCGGCCCTTGGGGGGCCGGCCGAGGACATCTCGGCCTGATCCGTTGTTGCCATAGAACGATTACGGGAGCAGAATTCCGGAGCCGGCGGGCCGGTGTTTGGCTCTTCGAAATTCGGCTCATCAGACCTTGCCGCACCGAGGGCGGCTCAATACATCCAGGTCGCCAACAGTTCATCTAGGGATGCGCGCGGTGCTTCGGGTCACGCACATCCGCTGAAGGGAGAAAGCATGAGCAAGGTCATCGGCATCGACCTCGGCACCACGAATTCCTGCGTCGCCATCATGGAGGGCAAGGACGTTCGGGTGATCGAGAACAGCGAGGGCGCCCGCACCACACCCAGCATGGTCGCCTTCAGCGACAACGGGGAGCGTCTGGTGGGACAGGCGGCCAAGCGCCAGGCGGTCACCAACCCCACCAACACGCTCTACGCCATTAAGCGCCTCATCGGGCGCCGATTCGACGACCCGATGGTCGACAAGGACAAGGGCCTCGTTCCCTACCGCATTGTGCGGGGCGACAACGGCGATGCGTGGGTCGAGGCGCGCAACGAGAAATATTCGCCCAGCCAGATCAGCGCGTTCATCCTCGGCAAGATGAAGGAGACCGCCGAGGCCTATCTGGGCGAGCCGGTCACTCAGGCGGTCATCACCGTCCCGGCCTACTTCAACGACAGCCAGCGTCAGGCGACCAAGGACGCGGGCCGCATCGCCGGGATGGAGGTGCTGCGGATCATCAACGAGCCGACCGCCGCGGCGCTCGCCTACGGCATGGACAAGAAGGGCACCGGCACCATCGCCGTCTACGACCTCGGCGGCGGCACGTTCGACATCTCGGTCCTCGAGATCGGCGACGGGGTGTTCGAGGTGAAGTCGACCAACGGCGACACCTTCCTGGGGGGCGAGGACTTCGACGCGCGCGTCATCGACTACTTCGCGAGCGAGTTCCAGAAGGAGCAGGGCATCGACCTGCGCCGCGACCGGCTCGCGCTGCAGCGCCTCAAGGAGGCGGCGGAGAAGGCCAAGATCGAGCTGTCCTCGTCCAAGGAGACCGAGATCAACCTGCCCTTCATCACCGCCGACCAGTCCGGGCCGAAGCACCTTGTGATGAAGCTCAGCCGCGCCAAGCTGGAGAGCCTGGTCGATGACCTGATCCAGCGCACGCTGGAGCCGTGCCGCGCCGCGCTGAAGGACGCGGGCGTGACCGCCGGCGAGATCAACGACGTCATCCTGGTCGGCGGCATGACCCGGATGCCCAAGGTGATCGACACCGTGAAGCAATTCTTCGGCCGCGAGCCCGCGCGCAACGTCAACCCCGATGAGGTGGTGGCGATCGGCGCCGGGGTGCAGGGCGCCGTGCTGAAGGGCGACGTCAAGGACGTGCTGCTGCTCGACGTGACCCCGCTCTCGCTCGGGATCGAGACGCTGGGCGGCGTGTTCACCCGCCTCATCGAGCGAAACACCACGATCCCGACGAAGAAGAGCCAGGTCTTTTCCACTGCCGACGACAACCAGGCCGCGGTGACCATCAAGGTCCACCAGGGCGAGCGCGAGATGGCGGCGGACAACAAGCTGCTGGGTCAGTTCGACTTGGTTGGCCTGCCGCCCGCGCCACGGGGCGTGCCGCAGATCGAGGTCACGTTTGATATCGACGCGAACGGGATCGTCTCGGTGCAGGCGAAGGACAAGGCGACCGGCAAGGAGCAGCAGATCCGTATCCAGGCCTCGGGTGGCCTGTCGGAAGCCGACATTCAGCGCATGGTCAAGGAGGCTGAGGCGAACGCCGATGCCGACAAGAAGCGTCGGGAGTTCGTCGAGGCTAAGAACCATGCGGAGTCGCTGGTCCACCAGGTTGAGCGCAACCTCACCGAGCATGCCGACAAGCTCGGCGCGCAGGAGAAGGGTGAGGCCCAGGCAGCGGTGACCGCAGCCCGCTCGGCGCTGGAGGGCTCGGACCACGAGGCGCTGAAGCAGGCCACCGAGCGACTGAGTCAAGCGGCAATGAAGCTGGGCGAGGCGATGTACAAGGCCCAGGCGGCGGGGCGGGCGGCGGGGCGGATGCCGGGGCCGGCGCGGGCCCTGGTGCCTCGGCAGGTCCCGGTGGCGGCGACGACAAGGTCGTGGACGCCGAGTTCGAGGAAGTCGACGAGAAGAAGAAGTCCGCCTGAAGCCAGGGCGGATTGGATAAGGGATCGCGGCCGCCCCAGTGCGGGCGCGATCCTTATGCGGCTAAGGGCGAAGGGTCGAGATGGCCAAGCAGGATTATTACGCCACGCTGGGGGTATCGCGCGACGCCTCGGCCGATGATCTCAAGAAGGCATACCGCAAGCTCGCGATGCAGTATCACCCTGATCGCAACCCGGGGAACAAGCAGGCCGAGGCGCGGTTCAAGGAAATCAGCGAGTCCTACGAGATCTTGAAGGACGAGCAGAAGCGCGCCGCGTACGACCGCTACGGCCATGCCGCCTTCGAGCAAGGGGGCGGGGGCGCCAGCGCGGGCTTCGATTTCGCGGCCGGCGCGGGATTGGGCGACATCTTCGACCAGATGTTCGGCGAGTTCATGGGCCGGCGCGGAGGTGGAGCACGCCAGCCACGGGCGGGCGCCGATATCCGTCAGCAGGTGGAGATCGACTTGGCCGACGCCTTCACCGGGGCGAAGGTGCAGTTGCGCGTGCCCACGCGCGTCGCCTGCGAGGCCTGCGCCGGCTCGGGCTCCGAGGATCGGAACCGCGCCGCGGAGACCTGTCAGACCTGCCACGGTGCCGGCAAGGTCCGCGCCCAGCAGGGCTTCTTCCTGGTCGAGCGCACCTGCCCCACATGCGCCGGCGCGGGCCGGGTGATCCGCAATCCCTGCCGGGTCTGCCACGGCCAGGGCACGATGGCGCGCGAGCGCACGCTGGACGTGAAGATCCCGCCGGGGGTCGAGGATGGCGTGCGCATCCGCCTGCCGGGCGAAGGCGAAGCCGGCGGGCAAGGGGCCCAGCCGGGCGATCTCTATGTGCATGTCGCGATCCGCCCGCATCCGATCTTTCAGCGCGAGCAGTCCAACATCTTCATGCGCGTGCCCCTGCGGATGACGCTCGCGGCCTTGGGCGGCGAAATCGAGGTGCCGGTGATCGACGGGTCCAAGGCCAAGGTGAAGGTCCCGCCCGGCACCCAGACAGGAGATCAGTTCCGGTTGCGGAGCAAGGGCTTCTCGGTCCTGCGCAGCGTGGCGCGCGGCGACATGTTCATCCAGGTCGCCGTGGAGACCCCGCAGAACCTGACGCGCCGCCAGCGCGAGATGCTGGAGGAGTTCGAGGCCGAGGCGCAGAAGGCGGACCGGCACAGCCCGGAGAGCGAGGGCTTCTTCGCGAAGGTGAAGGAGTTTTTCGACGGCGGCCGAACCTAGCGCGGCCTCAAGCCAGGACTGTGAACACGCGGGTCGTGATTCTCAACGGGGTCGGCAGTGTGGGCAAGAGTTCCACGGCCAGGGCGCTCCAGACGATCACCGCCGAGCCGTTCCTGCGTGTGCAGATGGACGCGTTCTTCGACATGCTACCGGACGCCATGATTGGACATCCGGACGGAGTGATCTTCGAGACCGTTCGGGATGGAGGCAAGCCGTCCGTCGTCATCAAGACCGGCCCGATCATGCAACGGACAATGCGCGGCATGCGCTGCGCGATCGCCGCCATGGCCGGTCAGGGAAACAACCTGATCGTTGACGATGTCATGTTGGGCCGCGGTGAGGAGCGGGAATATCGCGAACTCCTGGTCCAGTTCGACCTTCGCTTCGTTGGGCTTTACGCACCGCTTGACGTGCTTGAGGCCAGGGAGCGCGAGCGCGGCGATCGGCTGATAGGCCTGGCGCGGTGGCAGTACGACCGCGTCCACGGCGGTCTGAGGTACGATCTCGAAATCGACACGACCGCCGCTTCGCCGCTGGAGTGCGCCCACCGGATCAAGGCCGCTTTCAAGCTCTAGCCGGTTCCATGCCCGAGGGGCGCTGATGACAAGAACTGCCGACCGCGAGCATTGGTCCCGTGTTGCCAGTGAATGGATTGAATGGGCGCGTGCGCCAAATCACGACGCGTTCTGGGCATATCGACAGTCCTTGATCGCTTTCGTTGGTCGCGGCGAAGGCGACGCGCTCGAGGTCGGGTGCGGGGAGGGTCGCGTCTCGCGCGAGTTGAAGGCCTGCGGCTACAGGGTCACGGCATGCGACCCTGTCTGGAATTGGTGAACGCGGCCAAGCAAGCGCGATCGGCTGACGACTACGTCATCGCGTCGGGGACCGATCTGCCGTTCGAGGACGCCCGCTTCGATCTCGTCATGGCCTACAACGTGCTGATGGACGTCCAAGATGTTCCGGCAACCCTGAAAGAAATCAGGCGCGTCCTGCGACCGGTAGGAATGCTGGTTATCTCGATCGTGCATCCCTTTTCCGATCGCGGGCGATTCGCCACTGCGGAGGCCAGTTCCCCCTTTGTCATTCAAGACGCTTACTTTGGCTGCAAGCGCTTTGAAGACACGGAAGAGCGCGATGGCCTGCGGATGCGTTTCGCCGGGTGGTCGAGACCGCTGGAAGCCTATGTGAGTGCGTTGGAGGAGGCGAGGCTCGCAATCACGTCCCTCCGCGAACCCGTTCCTGATGCCGGCGATAGATGGAATCGCATGCAACGCTGGTCCCGCATTCCCCTGTTTCTCTGGCTGAAGGCGCGGCCGTTGACCTTGAAATGACCGGATGGCTCGCGGCGAGAACTGCTGGTTTGACTGGTCAAATGGATTGACCTAAACGACGTCGAGCGCGGCGAGACACTCGTGGTTACCCGTCATGGGCGCGCGGTGGCTCGGATTGTGCCGGAGAACGAGGCTCGGCAGGCGGAGGTCGATGAGGCGATCGAACCGATCACGGAACTTCGCAAGCGCACGAGGCGAGTGACGATCGAGGAGCTTCTGTCAGCACGTCACGAGGATCATCAGGTACTAGGCGTGCCCTTCGTCCTGGATGCGTCGGTCGCGGCTTCATTGGCGTTCGCTGACGAACCTCATCCCCTGGCACTGGCGGCAATGGCGCGGGCCCGCCGCGACAGGACTTTGGTGCCGAGCCTTTGGTGGTTCAAGTGTAGAAGTTTCTATTTGATCTGACGGACTGTCGATCTGGCGTGGTGGGTGTCCGCCGGATCGAAGCTGTCGTGTGGTTCCGCTATGCCGCCTCCGCCACGTTCTGCTTTTCGCGCGCGTGATCGGCGCTGTCGAGGAATGTCTGCATCGGGGTTTTGCCGAAGCACCATCGTCCCTGATGGGTGCGCTGCTCGTTGTAGACCGCCAGCCACTCGTCCAGATCGGCCTGCAGGGCGTCCGGCGTGTCGTAGACCTTCCTGCGGAACGCCACCCGGTAAAACTCGTCGAGCAGCGTCTTGTGGAACCGCTCGCAGATCCCGTTGGTCTGAGGGCGGAGTGGCCGCAGGTTCCGCCGGTCCGCAGGACCGGTGGAATGGCCACGGAGGGTTTTCACCTTGGTCCGGGTGTGGTCGATGTTCTCGACGGCGAGGTAGAGTTCATATTCGTGACGGTCATGGGCCCCGCAATACTCGGTGCCGCGATCAGTCAGGATCCTGTCGACCCGAATGCCGTGCTCGTCGAAGAACGGGATCACCCGGTCGTTCAGGATGTCGGCCGCCGTCAGCGGCGTCTTGCGGGTGTAGAGCTTGGCGAAGCCGACCTTGCTGTAGGTGTCGATCACCGTCTGCTGATAGACGCGCCCGACTCCCTTCAGCGTGCCGACATAGAAGGTGTCCTGCGCCAGGCAGTAGCCGGGATGCTCGCTGTCGAACTCGCCGTGGGCTTCCTTGTCCAGCTTGGCCTTCTCCAGCGCGACCAACTGGCTCTCGGTGAGCACGCCGCCGTCCTGGGCCACCTTGGCTTCCAGCGCCTTCAGCCGCTTCCTCCTGGTCTCCAGGTCGTGGCGCATCCAGATGCATCGGACGCCGAAGGGCGAGACCTCGGTGCCGCGCTTCTTCAGCTCGTTGGCGGCCCGCGCCTGCCCCCAGGCCGGCTGATCGATGGCCATCGCCACCACGGCTGCTTCCACCTCGGGCGCGGCGCGGTTCTTCAGGTTGGGCTTGGAGCGGGTGATCTCGGCCAGCGCCAGGTCGCCGCCCTTCTCGTACAGGTCGCGGAACCGGTAGAAGCTGTCGCGGCTGTAGCCCATCACCCGGCAAGCCTGGGTTACGCTGCCCAGCTGCTTGGCCAGCTCCAGCAAGCCGACCTTGGCCTTGATCACCTTGCGCTCGGTTGTCGTCATCACGGTCTCTCCCGTGGCTCCGGCCGGGGCGCTGCGCTTCGCCTATCGCTCCGCGCCCCGACCTCTTCGCCCACCGAGTCAAACCGTCCGTCAGATCATGTCAAGACTTCTACAGTTCAAGATACGGAACACGCTGATCGTCAGCGAGCGCAGAAAGCGGCTGACCGAGGCGGATACCGTGAACTTCCTCCACTCATACCAACCCGCCTAGAGAGTGACACACGCCCACTCCCTTGCGCCGACGGAGCTGATGCGGTCAGGGTCGTTGACGAAGAAATGCCAGGCGGTCCGGCACGCCTCGACGATGGCGTCGTAGCCGTCCCACACCAGGGCGCACAGCCGGTTAGCGCGGAGGTATTGCCAGACGTTCTCCATCGGGTTCAGTTCCGGGGAGTACGGCGGCAGCGGCAGGAGTGTGATGTTGTCGGGCACGCCGAGACGGACGCCCCGCTGATGCCATCCGGCGCTGTCGCAGACCAGCACGGCGTGAGCGCCGGGTGCGACCTGGGTGCTAATTTCGGCCAGGTGCTCGGTCATGGCCTCGGCATTGACGCCCGGCATGATGATTGCGGCGCCGACGGCGCGGTTCGGGCAAATCGCGCCAAACAGGTAGGCGGAGTCGTGGCGGTTATCGCGGACCATCAACGGCCGCGAGCCGATCGGCGCCCAAATGTAAGCGTGGCCGCCCTTCTGGCCGACCCGTGCTTCGTCCTGAAACCAAATCTCGACTGGCTTGTCAGCCGCGGAAGCGGGCAGCGCCTCCTTCACCAGACTGGCAAAGTTTTATGGGATGGCCCGCCCCTCTCCCCGGCGGCGTAGGCTGCTCCGGAGCGAGCAGAGGGGAAGGAG
Source organism: uncultured Pseudomonadota bacterium (assembly GCA_963756495.1). Classification (GTDB taxonomy): domain Bacteria; phylum Pseudomonadota; class Alphaproteobacteria; order Acetobacterales; family Acetobacteraceae; genus DATFDN01. The sequence goes on from CAVWNS010000001.1 coordinate 129,370, forward strand.
CGTGCCATGCAGATTGCAGGTACTCGGGATCGACCTGGGGAAGAACAGCTGCAGTGTGGTCGGCCTGGACGGCAGTGGACAGGTCGCCCTGCGCCGACGGATGCAACGGGAGAGCGTGCTCAAGTTCGCCGCCGGCCTGGCACCCTGCGTGGTGGCGATGGAAGCCTGCTGCGGTGCGCACCACCTCGGTCGTGCCCTGCGTGAGCATGGACATCAGGTCCGTCTGATGTCGCCCGAATACGTCCGGCCTTACGTCAAGGCGCAGAAGAACGACGACCGGGATGCGGAAGCGATCGCCGAGGCGGCGACGCGGCCAACGATGCGGTTTGTCGAGTTGAAGAGCGCCGAGCAACTCGACGTGCAGTCGCTCCATCGCGTGCGCGACCGACTGGTTGGCGAGCGGACGGCATTGATGAACCAGCTCCGGGGACTGCTGCTGGAGCGGGGCATTGCCGTCCCGCAAGGGCGACGCAAGCTTGAGCAGCATCTCGCGGCGGTGCTGGACGGCGATGACGAGCAACTGAGCCCGCGAGTGCGGTCGCTGATCGCTGACGTGCGCGCGGAATGGGACGCGCTGGACCGCCGCATCGAGGCATTCGACGCCGAGTTCGCGGCGCGGGCCAAAACTGATGATGCGGCCCGTCGCCTGGCAAGCATTCCCGGCATCGGCGTGCTGAACGCGACCGCGCTGGCGGCAGCGGTCGGCAATGCCGCGACCTTTGCGCGTGGGCGCGACCTCGCCGCCTGGCTGGGCCTGGTGCCGCGCCAGGCGACGACTGGCGGCAGACCGCGGCTGCTGGGGATTACCAAGCGAGGCAACAAATACCTGCGCAAACTGCTGGTGCATGGTGCGCGGGCGGCGCTTCCTTCGTTGTCGGCGAGCGCGACACCGCTCGGGAAATGGCTGCGAAGCCTCTTGGAGCGGGCACACAAGAACACGGCTATCGTCGCACTGGCCAACAAGCTGGCGCGGATTGTCTGGGCAGTGCTGCGCCATGGTGGAACATACGACGCCACGATGAGGGCGTGATCGAGATCGGCGGAACGCGCTGACCCGCGCGAACGGCCAAAGATGTCTGTGGGTGGTGGAAGCGAGATGGCCTGACAGTCAAACCGGCGTTCCGGCAACCTGGCTTTAAAAATGGCGCTCTGACGCCGGAAGTTTTATGAGAACCGGGACGCGCGGATCTCCATCTTGGCCGGGGTCATGCCCATAGGCCGGATACGTTGATGCAGACTGGTCGGATCATGTCGCCGAAATTGCTTGCAGACGGGGCGGGCCATACGTTTTTAAACGCCGCCTCGGCCGCGGCGTCCTTCTTCGGATGGAACGGCCGCGGCTGCAGCCGGGTCAGGTCGAGCCGGCGCAACCACTTGCCGATGGTGCTCTCATGCACCGTCACACTGAAGCGGCGCGCAACCTCTTCGCGCAAATCCAGGCACCGCCAGCGCACCACCTTGTGCTTTTCCAGATCCGGCCCCTTGACGACCAGCTCCCTCAGCTCCGCCATTTGCTCCTTGGTCAGGACCGGCGCGGGGCCTGGGCCGCGGCGCGACGTCAGCCCGTCCACCCCGTCCCGATTGTAGCGATGCACCCAGTCGCGAAGCGTTTGCCGGTCCATGCCGTTCCGCTCCGCCGCCTCGGCGCGCGGATAGCCCTCCAGAATCATCGCCATCGCCAGCAGCCGGCGGACCTGCGCGCCGTCGCGGCATTTGCCCGCGATCTCACGAAGGCCAGCCGCCGTGTGCTCCGTACGCGTCACCGTCACTGCCGCGCCCATCCGATGCCTCGCTCCGACTCGACCACGCGGCCATCGAATCAGAACCGAGCCAGATTGGGAATCCCAGAGAGTCAGAGGTCAGGCGGCTTGGTATCACTTGTCAGCCTGCGGATCACCCTGGATCGCACGCCTGACGAAGCGGCCATCATGGGTCACGCGCGACACCGGCGCCTGACCGTGTACGCCGCCGCCTATCTGGACTTGGCGGAACGCGCGGCGGCTCCGCTCCCGACACTCGATACGGCTCTCGCGCGTGCCGCCCGGGGGATCGGGATCGCGCTCGTGGACGCTTGATCCGGTCGGGTCAAACCTCCTCCACCCGCTCCACCCCCGCGAGCGCCATCAGCGCCTGGGTCAGCCGAGGCGTCACGTTGAAGCCGCCCGGCAGTGCAATCTCCACGCTCTGCGCGCCTCCCAGCTTGGGGACCAGGATCACCCGTCCCTTCCCGCCTCCCTCCCGGCCCAGCAGATCGCGGATGTGCGGCACCGACGCCGTCTGCTCCAGCCACACGCGGATCGCGGCGCCTGCGCCGGAGGCGGCCTGATCCAATCCGACGATCTCCTGCGCCGTCAGGCGCAGCGTCTCGCCCTGCATCTGTGCGTCCGCCGTCACCAGGACGTTCGACCCGGACGTCAGCAATCCGCGGGCGCGGGTCAGGACCTCGCTGAACACCGTCACCTCGATGGAGCCGGATGCGTCCGACACGCGCACCCACGCCATGCGGCTGCCGGTGCGGGTGATCCGCTCCTTCACCGCCACCACGGTGCCCGCGAGCTTCATTCGGCCCAGCCCCGCCTGCGCGCGCGTCTCTACCTCCCGCATGGCGACGACGCCTAGCCGGCGCAATACCTGGCGGTAGGCATCCAGCGGATGCGCCGTGAGGTGAAAGCCGATGGCCTCCGCCTCGTAGCCGAGGCGTTCCAGCTCGGGCCAGTCGGCGACATCCGGCAAGCGCAGCGTCTCCGGCCGGCCGCCGCCACCGAACAGGCCGATCTGGCCGCTCTCGACCTCATCGGCGAGCGCCTGGGCCCGGCGCAGGATCGTCTCGGCGCCACCGAACACGGCCGCGCGGTTGGGCGCGATCGCGTCGAACGCACCGGCGCGCGCCAAATTCTCGATCTGCATCCGGTTGAGCTGGCGCGGATCGACGCGGGCGGCGAACTCGGCGATGCCGGCGAACGGCATGGAGCCCCGGGCAGCGACGATCGCCTGCATCGCCGCCATCCCGACCCTTTTGATCGCGGCGAGCGCATAACGGATGGCCAAGCGACCGTCCTCTTGCCGCTCCAGCACGAAATCCGCCGCCGACCGGTTGATGTCCGGAGGCAACAGCGTGATCCCGAGCCGCTCGGCTTCCTGCTTCAGCCCGGCGAGCCGGTCGGTGTTGGCGATCGCGAGGCTCATGCACGCGGCGATGAACGCCTCCGGATGGTTCGCCTTCATCCAGGCGGTCTGGTAGGCGACCAGCGCGTAGGCGGCGGCGTGCGACTTGTTGAAGCCGTAATCGGCGAACTTCGCCATCAGCTCGAACACCTCGACGGCCTTCGGCTCGTCGATGCCGCTGGCGACGGCGCCATCGACGAAGGTCTTGCGCTGCGCCTCCATCTCGGCGCGGATCTTCTTGCCCATCGCCCGGCGCAGCAGGTCGGCGGCCCCCAGGCTGTAACCCGCCATACGCTGAGCGATCTGCATCACCTGCTCCTGATAGACCATGATGCCGTAGGTCTCGCCCAGGATGTCCCTGATCGACGGATGCGGCGCCTCCCACGCCTCGCCGTGCTTGCGCCGGCAGTAGTCGGGGATGTGGGCCATCGGTCCGGGACGATACAGCGCGACGACGGCGATCAGGTCCTCGAACCGGTCGGGTCGCATCTGGCGCAGGGCGTCGCGCATCCCCTGGCCTTCGAGCTGGAACACCCCGCCGGCGTCTCCCTTGGCCAGCATCTCGAAGGTTCTCGCGTCATCGAGCGGCAGCCCCGCCAGATCGACCTCGATGCCTTGCAGGCGCAGATAGCCGACTGCGCGTTCCAGGATGGTCAGCGTGGTCAGTCCCAGGAAGTCGAACTTCACCAGCCCCGCCTGCTCGACATATTTCATCGAGTACTGGGTGACCAGGAACTCGGAGCGCGGGTCGCGGTAGAGCGGCACCAGCTCGATCAGCGGCCGGTCGCCGATGACGACGCCGGCGGCATGGGTCGAGGCGTGCCGGTACAGGCCCTCGACCTGCTGGGCCACCTCCAGCAGCCGGCGCACCGCCTCATCCTCGTCGCGCATCTGTGCCAGACGCGGTTCCCCGGCGATCGCCTCGGGCAGAGTGCTGGGCTTGGCCGGGTTGTTCGGGATCAGTTCGGCGACCTTGTTCACCTGCCCGAACGGCAGGCCGAGCACGCGGCCGACGTCGCGCACCGCCGCGCGTGCCTGCAACTTGCCGAAGGTGATGATCTGGGCGACGCGGTCGCCGCCGTACTCGCCGCGCACGTAGTCGATGACCCGATCGCGCCCCTCCTGACAGAAATCGATGTCGAAGTCCGGCATCGACACGCGCTCGGGGTTCAGGAACCGCTCGAACAATAGGTCGAAGCGCAGCGGGTCGAGGTCGGTGATGGTCAGCGCCCAGGCGGCGAGCGACCCAGCGCCCGACCCGCGCCCCGGCCCCACCGGGATTCCCTGTGCCTTCGCCCATTGGATGAAATCGGCGACGATGAGGAAGTAGCCTGAGAAGCCCATGGCCGCGATCACGCCAAGCTCGTACTCCAACCGCTCAATGTAGCGTGCCCGCGTCGCCGCGTCGGCGGCCATTCCGTCCAGCCGGTGCGCCAAGCCCTCACGGGCCATCGCGCGCACCGTTGCTTCCTCGCTCTGGCCCGGACGGACCTTCGGGCACATCGGCAGCAGCGGCTTGCGGGTCTCGGCCATCACCGCGCAGCGGCGCGCGATGGCCAGCGTATTGTCGCACGCCTCGGGCAGATCGGTGAACAGCAGCCGCATGTCGGGCGCCGGCTTGAACCAGTGCTCCGGCGTCACCCGGCGACGCTCGCGGTCCGACAGCAGGCGGCTTTCCGCGATGCAGAGCAGCGCGTCATGCGCGGGATGCATCTCGGGGCGAGCAAAGTAGCAGTCGTTGGTGGCGACCAGGGGCAGGCCCGCCTCGTCTGCCAAGCTCACCAGACCAGGCTCGATCGCGCGATCGATGTCGGTGCCGTGCCGATGCAGTTCCACTGCGGTGCGGCCCGCGAACGCCTCGGCCAGTCGCGTCAGCACCCGTTCCGCCTCGCGCCGCTGCCCCTCCGCCAGCAACCGGCCCGGCGGTCCGGCGGTCCCCCCGGTCAGCAGGATCAGGCCCGCGGCGTTTTCGGCCATCGTATCGAGAGGAAGCTGCGCCTTCAGACCCGGCTCAGTCTCCAGGAAGCCAAGCGAGGAGAGGCGCTGCAGGTTGGCCAACCCGGCCGCGTCCTGCGCGAGCGCCACGACCGGGTCGGGCGCGAGCCGGGGGTTGTCCTCGCGCGCCAGGGCGAGCTGGCAGCCGATGATCGGCTGCACCCCCTTGGCCGCGCAGGCCTGGCTGAACTCCAGTGCGCCGAACAGCGCGCCGGTATCGGTGATGGCCACCGCCGGCATCCCCGCCTCGCGCGCGAGCGCCGCGATCTTGTCGGCCTTGATCGCGCCCTCGCTGAGCGAATAGGCGGAATGCACACGGAGATGGACGAAGTCGGCGTGGGACATGGAGCGCACTTTACGGACCTGCCCGAGTTCCGGCGAGCCGGACGGGACCGCCATGCCGGCGCAGGTCACATACCGTGATACAATTCGTAGCGAATGGATGGTGGATGCCGGCGGATGTCATTCCCATAACATTTAGCTTTGGGGATGGGTTGGCGTGCAATCTCAACCACTGGTAATAATCGGAGCCCCGCGCTCCGGAACGACATTCTTGTGTCACGTGCTGAACCAGCACCCGCTTATTCATCTCACGAACGAAAGTCGCATTTTCGTTCTGCTCAAAGACCTGATCGAAGTCCGCAGCAGTCGCCCGCATCTGATCGGACGAGACTTCCGGGACCGGTTTTCTGAATTCATGGAGCGCAATGCTGGCGAGCTGGTCGAGCGGTTCTATCGCGACGGGCTGGGGGTGACAGCTCCGGTCTGGGGAGACAAGCATCCACCCTATGCCGACCCCGCCGTACTCTCGGGCCGGAATGGCGCCGAGCCGCGGTCGCCGCTCTCGGGCTCATGCCTTCAGCTCATCCGGAGCTGCCTGCCGGCGACCAAGTTCATCCATATCCATCGCGATCCGCTTCAGGTGGCGCATTCTCTGCTTCGCAAGGGGTGGACAACTCGATCAACGACGGCGTGCAGGTCTGGCGAGATTATGTCTCCGAGATCGTCGGGTTTCTGGCGGGGATCGAGCAAGCGCGGCACCTGACGATCCCCTACGGCGATCTGCTGGAACGGCCCCAGGAGACTGCCTCGGCGATCGGGCGCCTTCTCGGCTTGCAGGACTGCGAGCCGCTAAAAGCCTACCTACTGGCACAACGCAAGCGCCCGACCCCATTCAGCGATCCCGTGACTGACTTGACGGCCCCCTACCACGTGCGCCCGATGCGGCGCGCAGACCGTCAGACTCTGGCACTTGCCGGCGATACGGCCAGACGGCTGGGCTACGCCCTCTCCTCGGTATAGGCGTGCGGGGGCGGCATACTGCAATACCGTCTCGGGCGTTATGTCTGCCGACCACGTGCTTCAGCGTACTGCCCGGTAAGGCCATCGCGTCGAGCTGAGTGCTATCAACATGCTCATGCATCCTGGCATGATCTACGCGTTCCCGATCTGGCAGATCGGTGCCCTGATGGTGACCTTCGCCGCCCTCGGCGCCATGGCGATCGAGGTCACCGCCCGCCGATTCGTCTCCGTCGAGGTTCGCCGCCGGCACAATGATGTCGCCGCGGCGATGTTCTCGATCATCGGCGTGACGTATGCGGTGCTCCTCGCGTTCGTCGCCATGCTGGCGTGGGAGGGCTTCAACAAGGCAAAGGCCGCGAGCTACACCGAGGCCGCGTCGATACTCGACGTCTACACCGTCGCGGAGGGCTTCCCCGACCCGACGGGGCCGTCGCTGCGAGACGACATCATTGGTTATGTCCGCGCGGTCGTGAACGTCGAATGGCCGGCGCAGGCGCAGGGCCGGATCGTGGACCCGGGCGCGGCCTATCTCGACAGGCTGAACCGGACCGCGTTCACGCTACAACCGTCTGAGGGCGCCGGCGGCGATCTCCATGCGGCGTTGTTGCAGTCGCTCACGCGCCTCTCGGACGCGCGCGAGGACCGCTTGCTCGCTGCCGAATCCTCCATCCCCGGCGTGGTGTGGGTCGTGACCGTCCTTGGGGGCGCCCTGACGATCGCCTTCAGCTCCTTCCTCGGCGCCCCGAGCCTTCGACTACATCTCGCGATGGTCGCCGTTCTGGCGATCTCGGGCGCCCTCGTGCTCATCCTCATCATCGCACTCAGCAATCCGTTCCGCGGCGACTTCCGGGTCTCGACCAAGCCGTTCGACCGCGTGCTGGCCCACATGACGCAGTGACGCGATACCGACATGCGAAGGGCGGAGACCATTGGTGGCTGCCCGGCACGCGTGTGGGCGACGCGGCGGCGATGGACCTGCGATAGCGTCTCTGGCCTTATATCTCCCGAACAAGGCTCTGGGGAATGGTCGTGAGGGAGCGAACGGTCAGCCGAAACGGGATCATCGGTCTCGCCACTCTTTTCGCCATGCTGGCCGCCCTGCTCGGCAGCACCCGTGCCAGCGCGGACGACACGCTCGCGGCCCGCATGAGCAACATGCAGATCATCGGCCACAGCGATCTGAGCGGCGTCGGCAAGGGCGGCGAGGGCTTGGCGCTGAAGCAGTACTCGGACGGGCGCCGCATGCTCTATCTCGCTCACGAATCGGGCCCCATGTGCTTCAGCGTGATCGACGTCACCGCCCCCGAACACCCGAGCGTCGTCGCGCAAATTCCCGTGGAGGCGGATTTCCTGCGGTGTAACTCGCTCGGCCTCGCCGCCAACACGCTTGTTGTCGCGCATCAGACGGAGAAGCCCGGCCAGCCCCATGCGGGGCTCGACGTGTACGACATTGGCGATCCCAAGCAGCCGCGCCAGCTGTCGCATTTCGACACGTCCGGGCCGCATTCGCGCGGCACGCATTTCGTCTGGTTCACCGACGGACACGACGCCTACCTGTCCACCGGAGCCCGTGACTTCGTCCCGCGCAACCAGCTCGACGACCAGTTCCTGATGATCGTGGACGTGTCCGACCCATCGCATCCGCACGAGGCCGGCCGCTGGTGGCTGCCCGGCACGCGCGTGGGCGACGCGGCGGCGGCTCCGCCGCGCGTGTCCGCGCCCGACAGCGGCATCCGCATGCACTCGCTCACCATTCCCGCCGAGCGCCCGGACCGCGCCTATGTCGGCTGGATCGACGGCGGCTGGGTGATCCTCGACATCAGCGACAAGGCGCATCCGCGCGCAATCGTTCGCCGCTCATGGCAGTCGCTGGATTCGGGGTTCGCGCATACGGTGCTGATGATCCCCGGGCGCGATATCGCCATCCAATCCGAGGAGGCGACGCTTGATCGCTGCGCCGACTGGCCCAAGCGCAACTGGGTGTGGGACATCTCCGACGAGCATCACCCCTACCCGCTCGCGCCCTTCCCGCCCGTCTCCGACCAAGGGGCGCTGTGCCATGCGGGTGGGCGGTTCGGATCGCACAACATCGACATGAACCGGCCCATCGCGACCTCCCGCACGCTGAGGCAGACGGTGGTCGGTAGCTACTTCAACGGCGGGGTGCGGGCCTATTCGATCGCCGATCCGTCGCATCCGGCCGAGATCGGCTACCTGATCCCCGCGGCCCCGCCCGGCAACAAGATGGGAACCATCCAGATCAACGACGTCTATGTGGACGAGACCGGGCTGATCTATGCCAACGACCGCTTCACTGGCGGGCTCTACATCATTCGCTACACCGGGTCGGTGCCGCTCGACTGACGCTGGCCTGGCGTCATCGGGCCGGCACCACCCGTCCCTCCCGCAAGGTCAAAGTCCTGTCCATCCGCGCCGCCAACTCCGGGTTGTGGGTGGCGATCAGCGCCGCCACTCCCTGGCGGCGCACGGTCGCCAGAAGCTCCTCGAACACCACCCCGGCGGTCTCCATGTCGAGATTGCCGGTCGGCTCGTCGGCCAGCAGCACGCCTGGCCGGTTGGCGAGCGCACGCGCGATCGCCACGCGCTGCTGCTCGCCGCCGGAGAGCTTGCCGGGCAAGTGGGCGGCGCGGGGCGCGAGGCCGAAGGCTCGCAGCAATTCCACCGCTCGCTCCCCCGCCTGCCGGCGCGAGATGCCGGCGATCATCTGCGGCAGGACGACGTTCTCCAGCGCCGAGAATTCACCAAGGAGATGATGGAACTGATAGACGAAGCCGATCCGGTCGCGCCGGATCGCGGTGCGCTCGGCATCCGCCAGGGTGCCGGCGTCGCGCCCATCCACGAAGACCGAGCCGGCGTCAGGCCGTTCCAGCAGCCCCGCCAGATGCAGAAGCGTGGATTTCCCCGCCCCGGATGGTGCCGCGAGCGCGACGATCTCACCCGCCCGCAGCGCCAGGTCGGCACCGCGCAGCACGGCCAAGGGGCCGGCGCCGCTGCGATACACCCGCTGGACGGCGCGCAGCTCCAGCGGGATCTCACTCATGGCGCAGCGCCTCCACCGGGTCAGTGCGCGCCGCGCGCCAGCTTGGATAGAGGGTCGCCAGCAGCGACAGCGCCAGCGCCATCACGACCACCTTGGCGACCTCCCCCCCATCGATCCGCGCCGGCAGGTGGGTCAGGTAATAGACCTCGGGATTGAACACGTTCACCCCGGTCAGGGTCTGCACCACGTCCTGGATGCGGTCGATGTTGAGCGTGAACACGATCCCCAGGATCGTGCCGACCACCGTGCCGGTGATGCCGACCGAGGCGCCGCACATCAGGAAGATGCGCATCACCGCGCCACGCCCGGCGCCGATCGTGCGCAGCACGGCGATGTCGCGGGTCTTGTCCTTGACCATCATGATGAGGCTGGAGATGACATTGAAGGCCGCGACCAGGATGATCAGGGCAAGGATGATGAACATCACGTTCTGCTCGACCTGGACGGCGGTGAAGAAGCTGTTGTTGGTCTGCTGCCAGTCGATCACGTTGAGCGGCATCCCGCTCACTGCCTGGCGAATGTCCGCCGAGGCCGCCGCCACCCGCTCCGGGTCGCGCAGCGTCACCTCGATCTGGGTCGCTGCGTCCGGCTTCTGGAAATAGACCTGTGCCGCGGCCATCGGCATGAACACGTAGTTGGTGTCGTAGGCATATTCGCCGACGGTGAAGATGGCGACGATGCGGTAGGACTTCACGCGCGGCACCGTGCCGAATGGCGTAGCGGCGCCCTGCGGCGAGACCAGGGTGATGGTGTTGTTGAGCCAGGCGCCGAACTGGCGCGCGAGCCCGCTACCAACAACGATCGCATCGTCGCCCTTGAAATCGTCGAGCGAGCCGGCGATGACATGCTCGCTGACCAGCCGCATCGCCTTGAGGTCGGCTGGCTCGATCCCGCGCACGAAGCCGCCCGAAGCGGTGCCGCGGGAATCGGTGATCAGCACCTGTCCATCCAGCACCGGCACCGCCGACACCACGCCCGGCAATGCGCGCACGCGCCCGGCCAGCGCGTCGTAGTCGGCCACCCGTCCGCCCACGCCATAGACACCAAGATCGCCGTTGAACCCCAGGATGCGGCTGAGCAGGTCAAGCTTGAACCCGCCCATCACGCTCATCACGATGATCAGCGTCGCGACGCCGAGCGCGATGCCGACCAGCGAGAAGCCGGCGATAACCGAGACGAACCGCTCGCCCCGGCGGGCGCGCAGGTAGCGCCCGGCGACGGCGCGCTCGAAGGCTCCGAAGGCCATGCGCTCAGCCGATGCGCGCGAGCGCGCTTTCAACCGAGACCTCCTGGCGATCTCCGCCGGCGCGGCGCTTGATCTCCACCGTCCCCGTGGCCGCCCCGCGCGGCCCGACGACGATCTGCCAAGGATGGCCCATCAGGTCGGCATCCGCGAACTTCACGCCCGCCCGGTCCTCGCGATCATCGTACAGCGCGGCTCGGCCGAACCGGGCATAGAGGTCCTCGCAGATGCGGTCGCAGCCCGCGTCGCCGCGCTTGAGGTTCAGGATCACCGCCCTGAACGGCGCGACGGCGTCAGGCCATATGATGCCCGCCTGATCGTGGCTCGCCTCGATCACCGCGCCCACCAAGCGGCTGACGCCGATGCCGTAGCAGCCCATCTCCGGCGTCACCGGCCGTCCATCCGCGCCGGCGACCGACAGGCCCATCGCATTCGAGTATTTGGTGCCGAAGTAGAAGATGTGTCCGACCTCGATGCCGCGCCCCTCCCGCCGCCGGTCGGCGGCCACCTTTTCCCATCCGGCGGCGTCGTGCTTCTCGTCGGTGGCCGCGTAGTGCGACGTCATCTCGTGGAAGAAGCGCTGGAGGTCCTCGGCGCTATCGTGTCGGAACCCGCCCGCGCCGCGAGAGAGATGGTCGATTTCCTCGAAAGCGGCGTCGTAATAGACTTGGCTCTCACCCGTCGGCGCCAGGATGATGAACTCGTGTGACAGGTCGCCGCCGATCGGCCCGGATTCGGCTTCCATCGGGATTGCCTTCAGTCCCATCCGCTGAAAGGTCCGCATGTAGGCCAGCATCATCTTGCGATAGCTGACAACCGCGCCCGCATAGTCGAGATCGAAGCTGTACGCGTCTTTCATGAGGAACTCCCGCCCACGCATCACGCCGAAGCGCGGGCGCACCTCGTCGCGGAACTTCCACTGGATATGATACAGGATCTGCGGCAGCTCGCGGTAGCTCTTCACCGACTGACGCATGAGATCGGTGATCATCTCCTCGTTGGTCGGCCCGTACAGCAGCTCGCGGTCATGGCGATCGCGGATGCGCAGCATCTCCTTGCCGTAATCGTCATAGCGCGCGCTTTCGCGCCACAGCTCGGCGGGCTGGATCGTCGGCATCAGGCATTCCTGAGCGCCGGCCGCGTCCTGCTCCTCGCGCACGATCCGCTCGATGTTGCGCAGGACGCGATAGCCGAGCGGCAGCCACGCATAAATTCCAGCCGAGGTCTGCCGCACCAACCCGGCCCGCAGCATCAATCGGTGCGAGACGATCTGGGCCTCGGCGGGCGTTTCCTTGAGGGTGGGAATCAGGCTGTGAGACAGGCGCATCGAACGGTCCATGTTCCAGGGCGACGGAAACTAGCCGCGTGCGCCCGTCCTGCCAAATGCCGTCGCGATCGCCCTGCCGGTGATCTGGCGAAGCATCAAGCCATTCGGCTTGGCCGGCTTGGCGGCCCCGGCCACCTCAGTTGCCGCAGAATATAGAGCTGCACAATTGGACACCTCTAAAAACGTCCGGACGGCGATCCTGCACCCAGTAAAATCAGAGACTTAGCAGCGTTCGGCGGTGCGCCGGGAGGGGTTTTTAGAGGTGTCCAATTGTGTGCCGCACAATCGATCTAGTCGATAAAAGCCGCCCAGCTTCACAGAATCCTGAGTGAAACCGCGTGACAATAGCGGGAGATCGGGATAACAAAGACTTGGGCCTGTGGCTTTGCGCCCCAGGCCCAAGTTTAGGGAAGAAACGCCAGTCTCACGGCAGGTCGAGGAGTTATCCTCTTCCTGCCGGTGATGATGGGGCGATCTTTCCCCCACGTCCACAGAAATCATCCTTTGAAACACTCCTTTTCAATGCTTCTAGGCACGATCTGCGCGTGGATGAGGCATCCTATCAGGCAACTGCCTAATGTGCGGGCATTGCCAGCCACCCCTCCCGAAAGCTCAGATACGGGCTGCTGATCAACCAGTACGCACCAAGCCAGACAACGCCCGCGGCGATCGTGGTGACAAGCAAGGCACGCAACAGATGCGGGTGCTCGGGTGCGCCGCGCCACCCGCTCAGCCCATCGGGCTCGGCGCGCGGGCGCACGCCCCACGGCAAGACCGCGAACAGTGCCACCCACCAGATCAGCACGTAGAGCACGCAGCCGTTGAACCAGCCCACCCCTACCCCACTCGCAGCAGGTGCACGTCAACCAACGGCCGCTTCTGCAATCGGCGCCCCACCGCCCGGCGGAGCGCCGCGCGCGCCGCATCCGCCAGCCCCTGGTCGTCACGCCGAAGCGCCAGCGGCAGTTCGGCGATCGAGGCGGCGAATTCCTGGGCGATCCGAGCCGTCTCGGGATCATCGGGCTCGAACAGGCCGGGCGCGCTGACCTGCGCCGTGCCGCTGACCCGACCCGCCCGGTCCACCGCCAAGCTGCCCAGCACCACGCCGTTGAACAGCATACGCCGGCGCGCAGCCAGGACACCGCCCTCGATCGGCACCAGCCGCGACCCGTCCAGCACCAGCCGGCCCACCGGCGCGCTGTCCACCACCTCCACCCTGCCGGGGAACAGATCGAGGATATCCCCGTCCTCTAGCAGCACCGGGGTGGCGCCGGCTTCGCGCGCCAAGGCGGCATGGGCGGACAGATGCCGCCACTCGCCGTGGACCGGGACCGCGAAGCGCGGACGAACAAGGCGATACAGGCGACGGAGTTCGTCGCGCGCCGGATGGCCGGAGACATGGACCAGATGGTCCATGTCCGTCATCAGCCGCACGCCACGCCGCACGAGATTGTCCTGCACGGTCCCGATCGCCCGCTCATTGCCCGGGATCACCCGGCTGGAGAAGATGACCGTATCCCCCTCGCCCAGCACGATCCGCGGATGCGTGTCCATCGCCACCCGCGCCAACGCGCTGCGCGGCTCACCCTGGCTGCCGGTGATCAGGATCAGTAGGTTGTCGTCGGGAACCGATCCGGCGTCGTCCTCGCTCATGAAGTCCGGGATGCCGCCCAGGTACCCCGTTTCGCGCGCGGCCGCGACCAGGTTGCGCAAGCTGCGGCCGACCAGGGCGACGCTTCGTCCAGCATCACGCGCGGCAACGGCGATGCTCCCGATCCGCGCGATGTTGGACGAGAAGCACGTCACGGCGACGCGCCCCGAAAGCCCCCTGATCAGCGCCGCCAGGCTCCGCCGCACCTCCTGCTCGCTGCCTGAGTGACCCTCGACCATCGCGTTCGTGGAGTCGCAGACCATCGCCAGCACGCCCTGCTCGCCCAAGGCGGCCAGCGCGGCCTCATCCGTGCGGGGACCCACCAGGGGGTCGGCATCCATCTTCCAGTCGCCCGTGTGCAGCACCACCCCGGCCGGCGTGGTGATCGCCAGGGCCTGCGCCTCCGGCACCGAATGCGCCACGCGAATAAAGCGCAGGCCGAAGGGCGGCAGATCGATGGCGCCGCCGGGCGGAATGACGTGGAGCTTCACCTGGCCCAAAAGCTGGACTTCGCCAAGCTTGCGCCGCAGCACGGCAGCGGCGAAGGGGGTCGCATAGACCGGGCAGCGGAGTTGCGGCCAAAGCCAGGCCACGGCGCCGATGTGGTCTTCATGGGCGTGGGTGATCACCAAGCCGAGAAGCTTGTCGCGCCGCTCCACGATGAAGCCCGGATCGGGCATCATCACGTCCACTTCCGGGTGGTCGGCGCCCCCGAAGCCGATGCCGCAATCGACGGCCAGCCACTGACCCGCGCAGCGATAAAGATTCAAGTTCATGCCGATCTCACCCGTCCCGCCCAAAGGCAGGAAGGCCAGATCGGCGTTCTGACCGCTCATTCGGTTTCGCTCAGTCGTGCCCTGTCCTTCGGCAATGTGGGCGCGGGGTTCCGCTCCGCCAACATCCGCAGGCCTTCCAAGGTGAGATCCGGCTCGATCCGCTCGATCACGAGCGTGCCTTCGGCAAGCAGCGGCGCCAGACCGCCGGTGGCGATGACCCTCATCGGAGCGCCGAACTCGCCCTTGATGCGCGCGACGATGCCTTCGATCAGCCCGACATAGCCCCAATAGATGCCGGACTGCATGGCCGGAACCGTCGACCGGCCGATCACCGCCTGCGGCCGGCCGATGCCGATGCGGGGCAGTCGCGCGGCGGCGTGATGCAAAGCACCAACCGAGAGATTGATCCCCGGCGCGATCACCCCTCCTAAATACGCGCCATCATGGTCCACCACGTCGAACGTCGTCGCGGTGCCAAGATCGACCACGATCAGCGGGCCGCCGATCTGCGCCCACGCGGCCAGGGAATTCAGCAGCCGATCGGCGCCGACCTCCTCCGGATTATCGACCTTGATCGCAAAGCCCCAATCCAGCGAGGCGCGGGCGATCAGTGGCTCGAGGGAAAACCAGTCCCGGCAGAGCCGCCGCAGATGATAGAGCGCAGCCGGCACCACGGTGCCGATCACTGCCCTGCTGACGGCGTGCCGGTCGATGCTCGCCTGATCCAGCAGTGTCAGCAGCCAGACCGCATACTCGTCGGAGGTGCGATGCGCCTCGGTGCGGATGCGCCAGACGCCGCGCCAGCCATCGGCCCCGTCATGCACCGCCACGACGATGTTGGTGTTCCCCGCGTCGACGACCAGCAGCACGGCTAACCGAACAAGGATGCGGCCGCGGAGTCCGCGGCGGCGACAAAGGGACCGGGAAACAGGAAGAACAGCAGCGTGTAGAGCGCCGTCACCGTCGCCACGAAGGCCACTCCGGTCGATTTGCGATCGAACGCCGGCGCCGGCGCGTCGAAATACATCACCTTGACGATCCGCAGATAGTAGTACGACCCGACGACGCTGGTGAGAACGCCGATGATCGCCAGCGGCCACATATGCGCATCCACCGCGGCGAGGAAGACGTAGAGCTTGGCGAAGAACCCCGACAGTGGCGGGATGCCGGCCAGGCTGAACATGAACACCGCGAAGGCCAGCGCCAGCGCCGGATCGGTGCTCGCCAGCCCGCTGAGATCCTCGATGCGCTCCAGCGCGCGACCGCGACGGCGCATCGCGATGATGCAGCCGAAGGTGCCCGCGGTCATGAAGACATAGACGGTCATATAGACCAGCACGCCACGGATGCCGACCTGGCCCCCCACCGCGAGCCCGATCAGCGCGTAGCCGATATGGCCGATTGCGGAATACGCCATCAGCCGCTTGATGTTCGTCTGGCCGATAGCGGCCAGCGCACCCAGGATCATCGAGGTGATGGCGATGATCTCCAGGATCAGCCGCCACGACCCGAGCAGGTGGCCGAATGGCTCCGACATGACGCGCAGGAACAGGCCCACCGCCGCCAGCTTCGGCGCGGTGGCGAAAAACGCCGTGACCGACGTCGGCGAGCCCTCGTAGACGTCCGGGGTCCACATGTGAAACGGCGCCGCCGAGGCCTTGAACGCGATCGCCACGATCACGAACACCACGCCGACGATCATGCCGAGAGAGGCGTCGGCGGGCGCCGCCAGCGCATGTCCCAGCACAGCATAGTCCATGCTGCCCGAGAATCCGTACACCAGGGAGATGCCATACAGCAGCAGGCCCGAGGCCAGCGCGCCGAGGACGAAATACTTGAGCCCGGCCTCGGCCGAGCGCAGCTCATCGCGGTCGAATGCCGCGAGGACGTAGGAGCAGAGCGAGAGCAGCTCGAGCGACAGATAAAGCATGATGAGGTTCGACGCCGAGGCCATCCCCATCATGCCCACGGTCGAGAACAGGATCAGCACGGGGAACTCGAACCGCGCAATGCCTTGATGGCGGTTGTAGTCGAGCGAGAGGATCAGGGTGAGCGCCGCAGTGATCAACACCAGGGCCTTGATCAGCGCGGAGAACGAATCGACGACGAACTGCCCGTGGAAGCCGATACCGCCGGTGCGCGTCACGACCAGAAACGCGGTCAGCAACAGCGCGCCCAGGGTCATCATGGTGACGATCTGCGTCTGCTCGGGTTTGCGCAGCACGCCATAGACGAGGATCATCATGCCGAGGACCGACAGGACGATTTCGGGCAACGCCACCTGCCAGTTCATGGCCGCACCGCCTGCGCGAGCATCTCGGGTCGGGGGAGCGAAGGCGCCGCGAGCGCCTGTTGATGCTGCTGGACCATCGCGGTCACGGTCGCATCCCAGAATCGGGTGAAGCTGGACGGGTACGAGCCCATCCAGATCGTCAGTACGAGCAAGGGGGCGAACACCGCCACCTCGCGGGGGGACAGGTCGAGCATGCCGCGCAGATCGATCTTGGTCAGGCGGCCGAAGATGACGCGGCGGAACAGATAGAGCGTGTACATGGGTCCGAGGATCATGCCCGTGCTGCCCAGCAGCGCCAGCCAGAAATTCACGTGCAGCGCGCCGATGACGACCAGGAACTCGCCCACGAACCCGGAGGTCCCAGGCAGACCGACCGAGGCCATGACGAACACCATGAACGTGAACGCATACGCGGGCATCGTGTCCGCGAGCCCGCCGTAGCGCGCGATCTCGCGCGTGTGCAGCCGGTCGTAGATCACGCCGACGATGAGGAACAAGGCCGCCGAGACGATGCCGTGCGAGAGCATCTGAAACAGCGATCCCTGGATGCCCTGCACGTTGAACGTGAAGATGCCGATCGTGACCACGCCCATGTGCGCGACCGAGGAATAGGCGATCAGCTTCTTCATGTCGTCTTGAACCAGGGCGACATAGGCGGTGTAGATGACCGCGACCACCGAGAGCGTGAACATCAGCGGCGCGAGATGCACCGAGGCCAGGGGAAGCATCTGCACCGAGAAGCGCAGGAACCCGTACCCCCCCATCTTCAGCAGCACGCCCGCCAGGATCACCGAACCCGCCGTCGGCGCCTCCACATGGGCGTCCGGCAGCCACGTGTGCACCGGCCACATCGGGATCTTGACCGCGAACGACGCCAGGAAGGCAAGGAACAGCCAGGTCTGCATCCCGGGCGGGAACGTGGTGTGCATCAGGGTCGGGATGTCGGTCGTGCGCGCGTAAAGCCACATGGCGAGCAGCGCGATGAGCATCAGGACCGAGCCGGTCAGCGTGTAGAGGAAGAACTTGAAGGCCGAGTACACCCGACGCGGGCCGCCCCAGACCCCGATGATGAGGAACATCGGGATCAGGACGCCCTCGAAGAAGATGTAGAAGACGACGAAGTCGAGGGCGCAGAACATCCCGACCATCATGGTCTCGAGAATGAGGAAGGCGATCATGTATTCGCGCACGTAGCGCGTGATCAACTCCCAGCTCGCCAGGATGCAGATCGGCGTGAGCAAGGTGGACAGGAGCACGAACAGCACCGATATTCCGTCCACCCCCATCTTGTAGGCGACGCCGTAGCCCGGCAGCCACGGCACGCTTTCGACGAACTGGAATCCGGGTTCGCGCGGGTCCCACTCGGCCCACAGGACCAGACTGAGCGCGAACACGATCAGACTCGTCCACAGCGCGGTCCAGCGCGCGTTGGCCGCCACCGTCGTCTCGTCGCCGCGCACCGCCAGGATCACCGCGCAGCCCACCAGCGGCAGCCAGGTGACGATCGACAGCACCGGAAAGCCCGCCGTGTTCCCAAGCGCGTTCATCGCATCACCGCCAGATCAGGAACACGCCGACCAGCGCCACCAGGCCGATCAGCATCACGAAGGCATAGACCGCGATCGACCCGGTCTGGATCCTCACCGCGCCCTTGGAGCCATCCACGGTCATCGCCGCGAGCCCGTTGGGCACGCCGTCGATGATCGTGGCGTCCCCGGTCTGCCAGAGCAGCCGGCCCAGACGGAAGGCGGGCCGCACGAAAAGGAAATCGTAGATCTCGTCGAAGATCGTACTTATTCAGCAGCAGAAGATAGATCGGGCGGAAGGTGTTGGCTAGGCGCACCGGCAGCATCGGGCTGAGCCAATAGAACCAGTACGCCACGGCGATGCCGGCCAGGCCGCAGAGCAGCGGCACGTAGCGCACGCCGCCGGGCAGGTCCTCCATGCGTTCCATGACGTGGTTATCGGGCGCGATCACGATGGCATGGCGCCAATACGCTGCCCAATCGTTGCCGAGCAGCAGGCTGTGCAGCAGCCATCCCGCGAACGTCGCCCCGATCGCCAGCACGACCAGCGGCAGCAGCATCACACCGGGGCTCTCATGCACATGCGCCTGGACCTCAGGGTCCGCGCGCGACGGACCGTGGAATGTCATCAGCAGCAGGCGCCAGGAGTAGAAGGCGGTGCAGAACGCGGCCAGGACGCCGGCGATGAAGCCGTAGATCGAAGCCGGCGAGCCATAGGCGTAGGCGGCTTCCAGGATCGCGTCCTTCGACCAGTAGCCGGCGAAGGGGAAGATGCCGCCCAGCGCCAGGCTGCCGATCCACATGGTGACGTAGGTGACCGGGATCTTCCGCCACAGCCCGCCCATCCGGCGCATGTCCTGCTCGTCGGACATGGCGTGGATCACCGAACCCGCGCACAGGAACAGCAGCGCCTTGAAGAAGGCATGCGTCAGCAGGTGGAAGATGGAGGCCGGATAGGCCTGCACACCGGCGGCGAGGAACATGTAGCCGAGCTGCGAGCAGGTCGAGTAGGCGATGACCCGCTTGATGTCGTTCTGCACGCAGCCGATGGTCGCCGCGAAGATGCAGGTGGTCGCGCCGATGACCGTGACCAGGGTCAGCGCCCCGGGGGCGAGATCCATCAGCGGCGACATGCGCGCCATCAGGAACACGCCGGCGGTCACCATCGTGGCCGCATGGATCAGCGCGGAGACCGGCGTCGGCCCCTCCATGGCGTCGGGCAGCCAGACATGCAGGAAGAGCTGCGCCGACTTGCCCATCGCGCCGATGAACAAAAGGACGCCGATTACCTCGTAGAGGCGGATGCTACCGCCGAACAGATGATAGAGATCCGCCGTGTGTGCCGGAAGCGCGGCGAAGATCACGTCGAAATTGAGCGAGCCGAACGTTAGGAAGATCATCGCCAGCCCGACCGCGAAGAACAGATCGGCGATCCGATTGACGACGAACGCCTTGATTGCGGCCGCGCAGGCCGCCGGCCGGTCGTACCAGTAGCCGATCAGCAGATACGAGCAAAGCCCGACCCCCTCCCACCCAAAGAAAAGCTGCAACAGGTTGTCTGCCGTCACCAGCATCAGCATGGAGAAGGTGAACAGGCTCAGATAGGCGAAGAACCGATAGCGGGGATACTGGTCGTGGGCCATGTAGCCGATGCTGTACACATGGATCAGCATCGACACGAACGTCACCATGGCGACCATCGACGCCGCCAGCGCGTCATAGCGCAGCGACCACTCCGCCTGGAAGTCGCCGGCGACGATCCAGTCACCGAGCGGCATGGCCCCGGCGGGCTGGCCGCCCCACTCGAAGGCGACCCAGGCGTACGGGCCGCAGGCGGCGGCGAGCAGCATGCAAAGCACCGACACCGCGATCGCCGCGCGGTCGCCGATGAACCGGCCCAGCAGCCCGGACACCATCGCCCCGAACAGGGGCGCGAAGACCGCCGTGATGTAGGCCATGCCGGCGCTCAGCCTTTCATCAGGTTGACGTCCTCAACCTGGATGGAGCCGCGGTTGCGGAAATAGATCACCAGGATCGCCAAGCCGATCGCCGCCTCGGCCGCGGCGACGGTGAGCACGAACATCGCCAGGACCTGCCCGGTCATGTCGCCGAGCGCCGCCGAGAAGGCGACAAGGTTCAGGGTGACGGAGAGCAGGATCAGCTCGATTGCCATCAGGATGATGATGACGTTCTTCCGATTGAGGAAGATGCCGAACACGCCCAGGATCAGGACCACGCCGCTGAGGACGAGGTAGTGGCTGAGACCGATCGTCTGCACGCCCTGCATGTCAGCGCCCCTCCGGCGCATGATGCGCGTCCGCTGCATGGTGCCCGTGCCCGTCGGCCTGTGGTCGATCGAGCGGGTCGTCGTCCACCGTTCCGGGCTCGGTCGCCTTCGGGCGCCGGATGTCGGGCAAGCGCACGCCCACGCCGAGACCGACCCGAACCAGCTCCAGCGTCTCCCGGGGCGTGCGCGCCGTCTGCACGGCGATGACCTGGTGGCGCGAGGTCTTGCGGTCGCGCAACGTCAGCACGATGGCTCCGATCATGGCGACCAGCAGTATGAGGCCCGCCGTCTGGAACGGCAGGATGTAGTCCGTGTAGAGCAACTGCCCGAGCGCGGCCGTGTTGCTGATCCCGGCTGGCGCGGGAGCGAAGCGCAAGGTGCGGACCGCGCCCGCGAACGGCCAGCCGAGCATCACGATCACCAGTTCCGCCAGCAGCAGCGCGCCGAGCGCGGCGCCCACCGGAAGGTAGCGCTGATACCCGCCGCGCAGCTGCTCGAAATCGACGTCAAGCATCATCACCACGAACAGGAACAGCACCGCAACGGCGCCGACATAGACGATCAGCAGGATGAAGGCGAGGAACTCCGCCCCGGCGATCAGGAACAGCACCGCCGCATTGAAGAACGCGACGATCAGGAACAGCACCGAATGGACGGGGTTCCGGGCGGTCACCACCATCGCCGCGCACACCACGAGAATGACGGCGAAGATGTAAAAGGAAATCGTGGCGTACAGCATCGCGGGCTACCGGTATGGGGCGTCGAGCTCAAGGCGTCGGGCGATCTCGGCTTCCCACTGGTCGCCGTTCGCGAGCAGCTTGTCCTTGTTGTACATGAGCTCCTCCCGCGTCTCGGTGGCGAACTCGAAGTTTGGGCCCTCCACGATCGCGTCCACCGGACACGACTCCTCGCAGAGACCGCAATAGATGCACTTTGTCATATCGATGTCATAGCGCGTGGTCCGGCGCGATCCGTCGGCGCGCGGCTCGGCCTCGATGGTGATGGCCTGCGCCGGACAGATCGCCTCGCACAGCTTGCACGCGATGCAGCGCTCCTCCCCGTTCGGATAGCGCCGGAGTGCGTGCTCGCCCTTGAAGCGCGGCGAGATCGGGCCCTTCTCATACGGATAGTTGATGGTCGCCTTCGCCCGGAACATGTAGCGCAGGGTCAGCCACATGCCCTCGAACAGCTCCGACAGGAGCAGGCTGCGCGCGGCGCGGTCCAGAACGGCCATCGATCCCCCAACTGCGACGCGCGGGCTTAGGCCTCTTGGGCGCGTCGATCAAGCGTGTGTCGGCACGAACCCTGTGACGAGCAGCCCGCCGGCGGTGATCACCAGCCACAGCAGGCTCGCCGGCAGGAACACCTTCCAGCCCAGCCGCATCAGCTGGTCGTAGCGGAAGCGCGGGAAGGTGCCGCGCACCCAAATGAACACGAACAGGCAGAACGCGATCTTCAGCAGGAACCACACGGGCCCGATCTGTGGCAGGAGCCCGAACGGTCCCAGCCAGCCGCCCAGGAACAGGATCGACGTCAGCGCGCTCATCAGGATCATGTTCGCGTACTCGCCGAGGAAGAACAGCCCGAAGCTCAGCGAGCTGTATTCCACAAAGAACCCGGCTACGATCTCGCTCTCGCCCTCCGGCAGATCGAAAGGCGAGCGGTTCGTCTCCGCCAGGGCCGAGATGAAGAAGACGATGAACATCGGGAACAGCGGGATGCAGAACCAGATCGTCCGCTGCGCCAGCACGATGTCCGACAGGTTCAGGCTGCCCACGCACAACAGCACACTGACGAGCACGAAGCCCATCGAGACCTCGTAGCTCACCATCTGCGCGGCGCTGCGCATCGCGCCGATGAACGCGTATTTGGAGTTGCTGGCCCAGCCGGCGATGATGATGCCGTAGACGCCGAGCGAACTGATGGCGAACAGGTAGAGCACGCCCACGTTGATGTCGGCCAGCACCCAGCCGGCGTTCACCGGGATGACCGCCCAGGCGATCATCGCCAATCCGAACGTCAGCATCGGCGCCAGCAGGAACAGCGCGCGATTGGCGCCCGAGGGGATGATCGTCTCCTTGGTCAGCATCTTCAGCGCATCGGCGAAGGGCTGCCACAGGCCGAACGGGCCGACGACATTCGGGCCCTTGCGCAGCTGGATCGCCGCGAGAACCTTTCGCTCGGCGTAGGTCAGGTAGGCGACCATCACCAGGAGCGGCACCGCCAGCGCGAGCGTCTCGCCGAACACCAGTCCGAAATGGCCGAGCGGGGTCTGCCAGACGCTGGGATTGGTCGGTCCCATTGCGTTTACTCCGCCGCCACGCGCGCTGGCGTCAGCGCTGCCACGCACTCGGCCATGGTCGGACTTGCCCGGCTGATCGGATCGGTCTGGTAGTAGGTCGCGAACGCCGGCCGGAACGGCGTCTCGCCGAGCCCGGCGGTCTCGCCCGCCGGTCCGGCGTGATCCGTGCAGCCAAAGCGCGGCAGGAAATCGACCCGGCCGAATACCGGGTTCGCCGCCTCCAGACGCCGGCGCAGCGCCGCCAGATCGTCGTATGGCAGGGCGTGTCCCAAGATCTCGCTGAAGGCGCGAAGGATCTTCCAGTCCTCGCGCGCTTCGCCCGGCGGATAGACGGCGAAGGCCCCGCGCTGCACGCGCCCCTCGGTGTTGACGTAGGTGCCGTGCTTCTCGGTGTAGGTGGCACCGGGCAGGATCAGGTCGGCGCGCGCGGCGCCCCGATCGCCGTGATGGCCCTGGTAGATCACGAACGTGTCGCGGCCGATCCGGTCCATGTTGAACTCGTCGGCGCCCAGCAGCCAGAGCACGTCAACCGCGCCGCCCATCATCTGCGAGAACGACTTCCCCCCGGGGCCCGGAAGGAACCCGAGATCGAGTGCGCCGACGCGGGCGGCCGCCGTGTGCAGGACGTTGAAACCGTGCCACTCGGGCGTCAGCGCTCCGACACCGTGCGCCAGCTCCCACGCGGTCGCCAGCACCGCGGCACCGTCCGGCCGCGCGACCGCCGCCGCGCCCAGGATCACCATCGGCCGCTTGGCGTCCCTCAGCACCCGCGCGAAACCGTCGCTGCCCCCGAGCAGGGCGCGCAGCGCATCCGGCGCCTCGCCCACATGCCGCGCCGCGTAGGTGAGGTCGAGGTCGGGGCCGATCACCCCGACCGGCAGCCCGGTGGCCAGCCAGCGCCGGCGGATGCGCGCGTTCAGCACCGGCGCGTCGTGTCGCGGGTTGGCGCCGACGATGAGGATCGCGTCGGCCTCGTCGATGCCGGCGATGCTGCTGTTGAAGATGTAGAAGTCGCGGCGCGACGCATCGAGCTGGCCGCCATCCTGGCGGCAATCGAGACTGAACGAGCCGAGTGCCGCCATCAGGTCCTTGAGCGCCAGCATGCTCTCGGCGTCGCAGAGATCCCCCGCGACCGCGCCGATCCGGTCGCCCGGCACACCGGACAGGCGCGCGGCGGCGGCGGCGAAGGCATCGGGCCAGGTGGCGGCCACCAGCCGCCCCTCGCGACGCACCCAGGGGCGGTCGAGGCGCCGACGCTTCAGCCCATCCAGGGCGAAGCGCGACTTGTCGCCCAGCCACTCCTCATTCACGTCCTCATTGAGGCGCGGCAGGATGCGCAGCACCTCGGGTCCGCGCGAGTCGATGCGGATGTTGCACCCTTGGGCGTCGAGCACATCGACGCTGTCGGTCTTCTGCAGCTCCCATGGCCGTGCGACGAAGGCATACGGCTTGGAGGTCAGCGCGCCGACCGGGCAGAGATCGATGATGTTGGCCGACAGCTCCGAGCCGAGCGCCTTCTCGACATAGGTCGTGACCTCCATGTTCTCGCCGCGCGAAGTGGCGCCGAGATCGGGCACGCCGGCGACCTCGCTGAGGAAGCGGATGCAGCGCGTGCAGTGGATGCAGCGCGTCATCACCGTCTTGACCAGCGGGCCGAGATACTTGTCCTTCACCGCGCGCTTGTTCTCGGCATAGCGCGAGTGGTCCATCCCGTAGCCGAGCGCCTGGTCCTGCAGGTCGCACTCGCCGCCCTGGTCGCAGATCGGGCAGTCCAGCGGGTGATTGATGAGCAGGAACTCCATCACCCCGCGCCGCGCCGCGCGCACCATCGGCGTATCGGTATGCACCACCATGCCGTCGGCAACCGGCCAGGCGCAGGAGGCGATGGGCTTGGGCGGCGCCTTCTCCACCTGCACCAGGCACATGCGGCAATTGCCGGCGATCGAGAGGCGGTCATGATAGCAGAAGCGCGGCACCTCGACGCCGGCCGCCTCGCACGCCTGCAACACGGTCGAGCCGTTCGGTACCTCGACCTCGATGTTGTCGATGGTGACTTTGGCCATCTCTACACTCGTTCACCTGATTCGGGCAGTTCGTTTGGTAAAGTAGGCCAGTCTCTGAACGCCCATATCCAGAGCGTCAGAACACCAAGCAAAGGGATTCCAATTGCAAAGCCGCAGAACTCTGCTCATTCCGGCACGAGACGCTATGCGCATACCGAGTGCTGCCGGAACACCCACAACGATCAGGAGCACGAAGAGGACGACAATCCAATGCCAAATGGAGAAGGAGCCCATCAGATTGCACCTTGCACCTTTGGCTTCGTTCCGACGTGCACCTTGGGCCATTTTGCATACGCGAGCACTGAAAGAATGATCAGAAAACCAATGAAAGGAATATAGAAAGCTAAGGACAGAATGGGTGGGAGGCCAACTTTCCCGCAGATAACCCATAGCGGAATGACCCAGAGAAGGCCGGCCGCCAACCAAAGGAACACACCATCCATCGCCTACTCCGCCGCCATCGGCAATCGCATCGGACCGCCCGCGCGCTTGTAGGCGGCGATCCGCTCCTCGATCAGCGGGCGGAAATGGCGGATCAGACCCTGTATGGGCCAGGCGGCGGCGTCGCCCAGGGCGCAGATCGTGTGGCCTTCGACTTGGCGGGTGACCTGATCGAGCGTGTCGATCTCCGCGATCTCCGCCCGACCCTGGACCATGCGGTACATCACCCGCATCATCCAGCCGGTGCCCTCGCGGCAGGGTGTGCACTGCCCGCAACTCTCGTGCTTGTAGAATTGCGACAGCCGGGCGATCGCCCTGATGAGATCGGTGGACTTGTCCATGACAATCACCGCCGCCGTGCCGAGCGCGCTCTGCACCGCGCGGAGACTGTCAAAGTCCATCAGCACGTCATCACAGATGTCCTTCGGGATGAGCGGCACGGACGAACCGCCCGGAATGACGGCCAGTAGATTGTCCCAGCCGCCACGCACGCCACCCGCATAGCGGTCGATCAGCTCGCGAAGCGGAATGCCCAGCGCCTCCTCCACGTTGCATGGCTTGTTCACATGCCCAGAGATGCAAAATATCTTCGTCCCGGTGTTGCCCTTCCGCCCGATCCCGGCGAACCACGCGGCGCCGCGCCGCAGGATGGTCGGCGTGACGGCGATGCTTTCGACGTTGTTCACGGTGGTCGGGCAGCCGTACAGCCCGACGGCGGCGGGGAATGGCGGCTTCATCCGCGGCATTCCCTTTTTGCCCTCCAGGCTTTCGAGGAGCGCCGTCTCCTCGCCGCAGATATAGGCGCCGGCGCCGCGATGGACATAGATGTCGAGGTCGAAGCCCGACCCGCAGGCATTCCTGCCGATCAGCCCCGCCTCGTAAGCCTCGGCGATCGCCGCCTCCAGATGCCGGCTCTCGTTGAAGAATTCACCACGTATGTAGATATAGCAGGCATGCGCGCCCATCGCGAAGCAGGCGACGAGGCAACCCTCGATGAGCTTGTGCGGGTCGTGGCGAAGGATGTCGCGATCCTTGCACGTGCCCGGCTCCGATTCGTCGGCATTCACCGTCAGGTAGGACGGCCGCCCGTCGGACTGCTTCGGCATGAACGACCACTTGACGCCGGTGGGAAAGCCCGCGCCGCCGCGTCCGCGCAGGCCCGACGCCTTCACTTCCTCAATGATCGCATCGCGTCCCCTGGCGAGGATCGCCGCCGTCCCGTCCCAGTCCCCCCGCGCGCGCGCCGCCTTGAGCCGCCAGTCATGCACCCCGTAGAGGTTGGTGAAGATGCGGTCCTTGTCCTCAAGCATCGGCTACCGCTCCGGGGCGAAGTGCAGCGTGGTCAGGGTCGTTGGGCCGCCCTCGGGTTCCGAGGTCTGCCGCCCCGACATCGAGCCGGGGCGCGGCGGTGCGCCGCGCCGCAGCGCCTCGATCAGCTCCGCCGTGCGCGCCGCGTCCAGGTCCTCGTAGTAATCGTCGTTGACCTGCATCATCGGGGCGTTCACGCAAGCGCCCAGACACTCCACCTCGGTCATCGTGAACTGCCCGTCGGCGCTGGTCTCGCCCCAGCCGGTGATGCCCGTCGCCTCCCGGCAGGCGCGCGCCACCTCGTCGGAGCCGCGCAGCCAGCAGGGCGTGGTCGTGCAGACCTGCAAGTGCCAGGTACCCACCGGGCGCAAGTTGAACATCAGGTAGAAGGTCGCGACCTCGTACACACGGATCGGCGGCATGTCGAGCCGTCGCGCCACCGCGTCCATGGCCACGCGCGGCACCCAGGCACTGCCGGTTTGCCGCTTAATCTGGCGCTGCACGAGATAGAGCAACGGGATTACCGCGCTCGCCTGCCGTCCCGGCGGATACTTGGCGACCTGCCGCGTGATCTCCGCCTCGCTCTCGCCGTCGAAGGCGAAGCTGGCGGGCTGGAATGCCTCGGTGCCGGGCGTCCCGTTGCCGATGTCTTCCGCCATTGCCCTACCTGTCAACCTCGCCGAACACGAGGTCGAGCGATCCGATGATCGCCACCGCGTCGGCCAGCATGTGCCGCTTCGCGAGATGGTTCATCGCCTGCAAGAAGGCGAAGCCGGTCGGGCGGATCTTGCAGCGGTACGGCCGGTTGGTGCCGTCGGCCACCAGATAGACGCCGAACTCCCCCTTGGGGCTTTCGGTCGCGGTGTAGGTGGCGCCCGCCGGGACGTGGAACCCCTCGGTGAACAGCTTGAAATGGTGGATCAGCGCCTCCATCGAGCGTTTCATCTCGCCGCGGGGCGGCGCGATGATCTTATTGTCCTGCACCCGCACCGGACCGGGCTGCATGCGGGCCAGACACTGACGGATGATCTTGACGCTCTCGCGCATTTCCCAGAGCCGCACGAGGTAGCGATCGAAGCAGTCCCCATTGTGACCCACGGGCACCTCGAACGCGATCTCGGCGTATTTGTCATAGGGCTGCGCGCGCCGAAGGTCCCATGGGATACCGGAGGCGCGCAGGCAAGGTCCGGTCCAGCCCCAGGCAAGCGCATCCTCGGGTGTCATGATGCCGATATCGACGGTGCGCTGCTTCCAGATCCGATTGCCGGTCAGCAACTCCTCAAGCTCGTCGACGAAGCGGGGGAAGGTCTCGCACCACGCGCCGATGCGCTCGGTCAGCCCCGCGGGCAGGTCGCGATTGACGCCACCGGGGCGATAATAGTTCGCGTGCAGCCGGGCCCCGGAGGCCGCCTCATAGAACTCCATGAGCTTCTCACGCTCCTCGAAGCCCCAAAGGCTCGGCGTGATTGCTCCAACATCAAGGGCATAAGTGGTGACGTTCAGCAAATGGTTCAGCACACGTGTGATCTCGGCGAACAGCGTGCGGATCCACTGCGCGCGTTCGGGCGCCGTGATGCCAAGAAGCTTCTCGACCGCCAGGACGAAAGTGTGTTCCTCGCACATCGGCGAGACGTAATCGAGCCGATCGAAATACGGCACGTTCTGGACGTAGGTGCGGTACTCCATCAGCTTCTCGGTGCCGCGGTGCAACAGTCCGATATGCGGATCGGCGCGCTCCACCACCTCGCCGTCCATCTCCAGGATCAGTCGCAGAACCCCGTGCGCGGCCGGGTGCTGGGGGCCGAAATTGATGGCGTGGCTATCGATTTCGATGACGCGCTGCTTCTTTTCAGCGGTCTCGGGCAGGACGTTGTCGCTCATGGCTGGCTCAGACCTTACTCTCGGGAGCGGGACGCGGCGGTTCCCGCGTGATCTGGGCCCGGTGCTCGTGCACCTTCTCGTCGCCCGGCAGGCTCGTCACGCCCTCCCACGGGGAGATGAAGTCGAAATGCCGCCAGTCCTGGGTCAGCTTCACCGGTTCATAGACGACCTGCTTGCGCTCCTCGTCGTAGCGCACCTCGACATAGCCGGTGAGCGGAAAGTCCTTGCGCAGCGGGAAGCCCTCGAAGCCGTAGTCGGTCAGGATGCGCCGCAGATCGGGCTGGCCGGCAAACACGATGCCATACATGTCCCAGGCCTCGCGCTCCCACCAGGTGATGGCCGGCCACACGGTGTGCAGAGACGGTACCGGCGATTGCTCATCGGCCCGCACGATCACCCGCAGGCGCTGGTTCAGCGACACCGAAAGCAGGTTGTAGACGACGTCGAAGCGTTCCGCCCGCTCCGGCCAGTCCACGCCGCACAGATCGATCATCTGCTCGAAGGCAAAGCGCGGATCGTCGCGCAAGATGGTCATCAGCGCGAGCAGCGACTGGCGATCGGCCTCGATCACCGCTTCGCCGAGTTCCACCCGCGGCGCGCCGGCGCCGGGCAGGTTTCCCGCCTCCCTGGCGAGCCGGGCGATGGGCGTCTCCTCGACGGTGTCGGCCGCTGTCGTGTCAGCCACGGAGCAGGGTCCCCGTCCGCCTGATCCGCTTCTGCAACTGCATGATGCCATAGACCAGCGCCTCGGCGCTCGGCGGGCAGCCCGGCACGTAGATGTCCACCGGCACGATGCGGTCGCAGCCGCGCACGACCGAGTAGGAGAAATGGTAGTAGCCTCCGCCGTTGGCGCAGCTTCCCATGCTGATGACCCAGCGCGGCTCCGGCATCTGGTCATAGACCTTGCGCAGCGCCGGGGCCATCTTGTTGGTCAGCGTTCCCGCGACGATCATCACGTCGCTCTGCCGGGGCGACGCGCGCGGAATAATGCCCAGCCGGTCCAGGTCGTAGCGCGGCATGTAGGCGTGGATCATCTCGATCGCGCAGCACGCCAGCCCGAACGTCATCGGCCACAGGCTGCCGGTCCGCGCCCAGTTCACCGCCCGGTCGAGGTTGGCAACAATGAAGCCCTTGTTCTCCATCTCGCCGGTGATGCCCCCGACGACCGCGTCCTGTTCCAGACCCGGCGCCAGCGCGTCGCGGTTCCAGGCGATGGTGCTACTGCTCATGTCACTCCCACTCCAGCGCGCCCTTGCACCACTCATAGATGAAGCCGACCGTCAGAACGCCAAGGAACCCCATCATGGAAAGAAAGCCAAACAGCCCGATGCTGCCGTAGGCGACCGCCCACGGGAACAGGAAGGCGACCTCCAGATCGAAGATGATGAAGAGTATGGCGACCAGGTAATAGCGGACGTCAAATCGCCGGCGCGCGTCGTCGAACGGCTCAAACCCGCACTCATAGGCGGACAGCTTCTCGGGATAGGGCTTCTGCGGCGCCACGATCAGCGAGCCACCGATCATCGCCATGCCGATGATGCCGGCAATCACCATGAACACCAGGACCGGCAAGTACTGCGGAAATACGTACGGCATCGTTCGCCCACTCTTCCAGACAAGCCGCGCAATCGCCGCGGACCTTAGCGGCAGGCGTGCGGTCCCGCCATAGGCCCCCGCTCCCGCCGTCGGGTGGACGACGAGACGTCCGGACAGCGAGCCCGCAGGCTGACGGAAGGACAACAACAACGCCGCTGGCGCGAGTGACGGGGCTCGAACCCGCGACCTCCGGCGTGACAGGCCGGCGCTCTAACCAACTGAGCTACACCCGCAGCGGCAGGGCGCCCGATCTATGCCGATGCGGATGGGCCGTCAAGCTGACGGCAAGCCGGCGTTGACCGCCTGTTTCGGGGTTGCCTGGTGGGCGGTGACGGGTTCGAACCGCCGGCCCTCTCGGTGTAAACGAGACGCTCTACCGCTGAGCTAACCGCCCCGCTGGCCAGCCCGCTGGTCGCTTACTGACCCGCTGGCTGGACGGAATCCTTCAGCGACTTCCCGGCCTTGAACCGGACCGTGGTGGAGGCGGCAATCTTCATCGACTCGCCGGTGCGCGGGTTGCGGCCCGTGCCCTCCTTGCGGACGGCGGTCGCGAAGGTGCCGAACCCGACAAGTCGCACCTCCTCCTTGCGTTTCAGCGCCTCCTCGATCGCGGCGAACACGGCATCGATCACCTCGGTCGCCTTGGCGCGCGAGATGTCGGACTGCTCGGCGACCGACGAAATCAACTCCATCTTGTTCAACGATAAGTCCCCCTGTGCGATCACGACATATGGACGGCGCGACGTTCCGGGGGACAGTAGAGGGCGGGTTTCCGCCGCGTCAACGCAACATCCGGCCCGCCACCGTGCTGCGCCGCAGGGCGTGACCCCGCAGCAATCCGCCCCGGCGCTCCTGCGGCCCGGCGGGTGCCTTGACGCCACCGCCTTACGGGCGCCGGATGTTGGAGCGATGCCACCGGCAAAACGAGGGCACGATGGAAGTCACGATCCTGGGCGGGGCCGGCTTCCTCGGCCGGAAGCTCGCCGTCAGTCTGGCCCGGAACGGCCGCCTCGGCGACACTGAGGTGACGGGCCTCACCCTGTTCGACGTGACCCCGCCCGTGGCGCCGGACGACGCGGCCTTTCCCGTGCGGTGTCTGCAGGGCGACATCGCATCGCCCGACTCGGCGCTGCTGCCGGAAACCGACATCGTGTTCCACCTTGCGGCCATCGTTTCCGCCAAGGCGGAGGCCGATTATGCGCTCGGCCTGCGGGTCAATCTGCACGGGGCGCTCGCGGTCGCCGAGGCCTGCCGGCGTATCGGCGACGGGCGCGCGCGGCCGCCCAGGGTCATCTTCACCTCGTCGGTGGCGACCTTCAGCGGCGGCCAGGACGCCCACCTCGCCGATGACGCCCGACAGCTGCCGGCCAACAGCTACGGCGCGCAGAAGGCCGCCGCCGAGCTGCTGATGGCCGATGCCTCGCGCCGGGGATTCCTCGATCTCGTGTCGCTGCGCCTGCCCACCGTCATCATCCGCCCCGGCCGGCCCAACCGCGCCGCCTCCAGCTTCTTCTCCGCAATCCTGCGCGAGCCGCTGCTCGGCCTGCCCACCGAACTGCCCGTGGCCGACGACTTCGCGGCCTGGGTGGCAAGCCCGCGCCGGGTGGTCGCGTGGCTGCGGCACGCGGCGGCAATGGACACGCAGGGCATGGGCATCGACCGCGGGGTGAACCCGCCGGGCCTCAGCGTCACGGTCGCGCACATGCTCCAGGCACTCGACGAGGTCCGTCCCGGTGCCTCGTCGCTGGTGCGCCGCGTGCCGGACCCTGCGGTGGCGGCCATCGTGGATGCCTGGCCCGCTTCGTTCGAGGCGCTGCGCGCGCGCACGCTCGGGTTCGCGATGCACGAACCCTTGGCCGATCTGGTGCGCGCCTTCGTCGCCGACGACCTGGACGCGACCCGGGCCGAGCGCGCACGGGCCGACTAGAATTTGTTCCGAGGAGCGCTTCACGCGACAAGCTGATTCAATGGGACGATTGGGCTCTCGCCTGTGCAGCCACGAGTGAGACGCAGGGCTGGACTGCGGTCGCGCACAACCCGCCTCCAGTCTGTATCTTTCCGGCCACTAAACGATATTTTTTTGGATCCCACGGCTCGCAAGGATGTTCCGTTATTGAACGGCGCGCCCGCCGGTCTCAAAGATGCATCTGCCGCCCGCCGGGGTTCAGTCGCCGGCGGTCAGTGATGATTCATGCCTTCTTGCACGTCCTGGTCTTTGCTCATGTCCGCTGTCACCGGCGATCCGATCCTTGCGGCTGCGGCCCGCGTCGCGACGGAGGCCGGAACTGTGCCTACCCGGAACCGGCCCGGCCATGACAAGGCTGCCCTCGGCGGCAAATCCCTTCGCCGCGATACCGGCCGGCGCCGTCGCAAGCCGCTGGGCGCCGTCCTGCATGCGCCGCGGACTCTGCGCGCGCTGGTCCGCACCGATGAGGCGTGGCTGGTCGTGCTGGCGGCGGTTGTCGGCGCGATCGCCGGTGTGGTGGTCTATCTGATGACCGCCGCCGCGCAGTTCGCTCATGTGCTGCTGTTCGAGATCGACATGGACCAGCATCTGAGCGCGGTGCCTCAGCTCGACTGGCGGCGCGCCCTGCTGGTCCCGCTGCTCGGCGGGCTCGCGGTCGGAGTGTTCGGGCTGCTGACGGCTTGGCTGTGGCCGCGGCGGGCGATCGATCCGATCGAGGCGAACGCGCTCTATGGCGGGCGCATGTCGTTGAACGACAGCGTTATCGTCATGCTCCAGACGATCATCTCCAATGGCGTCGGCGCCTCCATCGGGCTGGAGGCGGGCTATACGCAGATGGGCGCCGGGATCGCCTCCCGCCTGGGACGCAGCTTCCGGTTGCGGCGCAGCGACCTGCGCCTGATGGTCGGATGCGGCGCCGCCGGCGCGATCGCCGCGGCCTTCAACGCACCGCTGACCGGCGCCTTCTACGGGTTCGAGCTGGTGGTCGGCACCTACACGCTCGGCACATTCGCCCCGGTCGCCGCCTCGGCGCTCGTCGCTGTCTCGGTGCTGCACGTCATCGGCCGGTCGCCCTTCGACCTGCAACTCGCCATCCCGCCGCTCGCGCCGCAGGCCTATCCGTCGATCCTGGTCCTCGGCATGCTGTGCGCGCTGGTGGGCATCACCATCATGCGGGGCGTGACACTGACCGAGGAGTTGTTCCGCCGCAGCCACCTGCCCGCCAGTCTCCGCCCCCTCGTGGGCGGCACTGTGGTGGGGCTGCTCGCGCTGCTGACTCCGGCCGTGCTGTCCTCCGGCCACGGCGCGATCGGCATGGTCATCGCCGCGCCGTACAGTATCACCTGGATCGGCATCCTGGTGCTGCTGAAGTCAACCGCATCGGCCGTCTCCATCGGCTCCGGCTTCCGTGGCGGCCTGTTCTTCGCCTCGCTGTTTCTGGGCGCGTTGGTCGGCAAGTTCTTCGCCGGGATCGAGTTCCTGATCCTGCCCGCGCATGCAGCGCCGATGGTGGTCAGCGCGGTCGTGGGCATGAGCGCGCTGGCGGTCGCCATCATCGGCGGGCCGCTGACGATGGGCTTCCTGGCTCTCGAGGCGACCGGGAGCCTGCCACTGACGATCGCCGTGCTGGGCGCCTGCCTCGTCTCGTCGCTGACCGTCCGGCGCACGTTCGGCTACTCCTTCGCGACCTGGCGCTTCCATCTGCGTGGCGAGGTGATCCGCAGCGCGGTGGATGTCGGCTGGATGCGAAGCCTCACGGTGGGTCGGATGATGCGACGCGAGGTGCGCACGGTGCGGGCCGAGACCCCGCTCGCCGCCTTCCGCCGGGATTTCCCGCTCGGCTCCACCCAACGGGTCGTCGCGCTCGATCCTGACGACCGGTACGCCGGCATCGTCTATGTCGCGGAAGCGCACGCCGATGACGCCGACGGTCACCTGATCAGCGACGTGGTGCACAATGCGGGGGACATGCTGCTGCCGCAGATGACGATCAAGGAAGCTGTCAGCGCCTTCGAGCGTGCCGAGAGCGACGCACTGGCCGTCGTTGACGGCGCCGAGACGGGTCATGTGATCGGATTGCTGACCGAGCAGCACGCGCTGCGGCGCTATAGCGACGAACTGGACCGGTCCCGGCGCGAGTTGTCCGGCGAATAGCGCCGGGTCGGACCACCGCTAGGCGCGCTTGCGCGCCTCGCTCGCACGCGCGACGACGGCCCGCAGCTTCGACTGGCTCGCCGACTTCTTCCCAGATTTGATCGGAGGCGGCTTGACCGGGGGAGACTTCAATGCGGCGGCCTTGGCCGTCGCGGACGCGGTCTTTGCCGAGGCCGGTTTCCGCGTCCCGGCCCTGCCGCCCGACTTGGTGGCCGTTGCGCTCGTCTCCGTTTGCGCGCCGCGCGTGCTGTCCGCAGTGCGCCCCAGGCTCCGCTTCAGCACGGCCATCAAGTCCACGACGTTATCCTCTCGCGGCGCCTCCGGTTCAGAGGGCGGCCTGATCCCCTCCCCCTTCAGCTTGGCGGCGATCACCTCGCGCAGACGCGCTTCGTAGCGATCCTCCATGTCGGACGGCGTGAACGCCGCCGTCTGGCGATCGACGAGTTGCAGAGCGAGCTTGATCATCTCCGGGTCCGGCTTCTCCTCGGCTACGGGGTCGAACAGCGCCTTCGGGTCGTGGATGTCGCTCTTCTCGTGCAGCGTGTACAGCACCATGCCATCCCGCATTGGCATGATGGCCACCGCCCGCTCGCGCCGGGCGATCACGACACGCGAGAGCGCGGCCTTGCCCGATCGCGCGATCGCCGCGCGCAGGACCGCATACACGTCCTGCCCCGCCTCGCCATCCGGGGCGAGATAGTAGCTAGTGTCGTAATACACAGGCGGGATGTCCGACGCCTCCACGAACTTGTCGATCGC
This sequence comes from uncultured Pseudomonadota bacterium, assembly GCA_963756495.1. Lineage (GTDB taxonomy): Bacteria > Pseudomonadota > Alphaproteobacteria > Acetobacterales > Acetobacteraceae > DATFDN01. The sequence goes on from CAVWNS010000001.1 coordinate 164,466, forward strand.
CATCACCGACGAGGAATTCGATCCGCGCGCTCTCGAAATCCTCCGACTCCAGGATAACGTATCGATCCTTCTCGAATTCGTAGCCGCGCACGAGGTCGCCACGCGACAGTTCCTCGTCCGTTCCGGAATCAAGCGTGACCATGCGGACGCGATTGCCGGTCTTCGGATTGATGAAATGGAAGTGCAAATCGCCGCTCGCGCGTTGCACGGTATGCAGCGCGATCGGACATGTCACCAGAGCCAGGCGCAGGTGTCCGCGCCAGATCGGCCTCGCCGCCATCGGGATTTCTCCGTTCGATACTGCAACGCGCGATCGGTGCGCGTGGTTGCCATGCTCGGCAGCACGTGTCTCACTCGAATTTGAGGCGCGCTAACGTGAGTGCGCTTTGCCTGGATCGCGATCGCATGGGCAGTTTTGCCGGGCACTGCATTCACCGCAGTGCAGGGGCGGCTCAGGCGGGGGGAGAATGGCGGCACGCTTCAAGCCGGAAGCCAATCTTGCGGCGAAGCTTGGCGCCCTCGGCCTGCTCGGGCTTGTGCTGGCCGGCATTGGCTGGTGGTGGGGCTTCCCGCGGACCAACTACAGTCGACAAGATTTCTGGACCGTCCAGCAGCCGGTGCCGTTCAGCCATGAGCACCATGTGAACGGACTGGGCATCGACTGCCGTTTCTGCCACACCTCGGTGACAACGGCCGCCAGTGCCGGCATGCCGCCGACCTACACCTGCATGACTTGCCACTCCCAGATCTGGACGAACGCCCAGATCCTGGCGCCGGTGCGCGACAGCCTCGCGCGCAACGAGCCGATGCATTGGCAGCGTGTCTACGACCTGCCCGATTACGTCTACTTCGATCACAGCATCCACATCGCCAAGGGCGTGGGTTGCGCGAGCTGTCATGGCGAGGTGAACCGGATGTCCCTGACCTACAAAGCGGTGGATCTCGAAATGACGTTCTGCATCGACTGCCACCGGAATCCGGGTCCGCGCCTGCGCCCGCGCAGCGAGATCTTCAACATGGAGTGGACCCGGACCCCGGCGACACCCTCGCCGCGCGCACTGATGGCGGAGTACAATGTCCGCGCTGGCGGCGGCCTGATCGACTGTTCGACATGCCACCGATAGGCTCGGGGCCCGCACGTCAGTGGCGGAGCCTGGCCGAGCTGGAAAGCGACCCGGCGTTTCTCGACCACGCCATCCAGGAGTTCCCGGCCCTTCGCGAGGCGCTGACCGCGCCGCACAAGCGGCGCCAAGTCCTGCGGCTGATCGCGGCGGCGCTCGCCTTGGGGGGACTTGCCGGCTGCGATGCGGGCCAGCCCTCGGGCGAGCTGATCCCGGCGGTCCGCAACCCGCCTAACATCGTGCCCAGCCTGCCGAACCATTATGCGACCGCCCACGTCCTGGGTGGCACCGCTCTGGGCACGGTCGTCACGCACCAGATGGGCCGGCCCATCAAGGTCGATGGAAATCCCCGCCACCCATCCAGCCTCGGGGCGACCGATCCCTACGCGCAGGCCGACGTGCTCGGCTTCTACGATCCCGACCGCGCCATGGTGATCACCAACCGCGGCGCGCCCGCCAGCCAGCAGGCGTTGCTGGCCGCCATCGTCTCGGCACAGGCGACAATCGCGGCCACACACGGGGCCGGGTTCCGCATCCTCACCGGAGCGACCAGTTCGCCAACGCTCGTCCGGCGCCTGCAACGCCTGCTCACCACCTATCCGGAGGCGCGATGGCATGTCTGGGAGCCGGTCAACCGTGATACCGCGGCAAGCGGGAGCATGCTAGCCTACGGGCGGCCCGTGGACGTGATTCCGCGGTTGGGCGAGGCCGACGTGATCCTCGGGCTGGACAGCGATCTGCTCGGGGGCGCGCCGGGCTGGGTGCGCTACGCCCGCGACTTCGCCAGCCGGCGTAACCCGACCCGCACGAAAACCATGAGCCGGATCTACGCCGCCGAGCCGAGCCCGACCCTGCTGGGCTCGGTCGCCGACCATCGCTTCGTGGCAGGCCCGCGGGAGCTGGATGCGGCCGTGAACGCCCTGGCCCATAGCCTGCTTGAGGGCGCCCCGCCTGACGTGCCGGGGGCGCCATCATGGGTCACGCCGGTGGTGGCTGACTTGCAGGCCCATCGCGGTCGCGCCTTCATCCACGCCGGGCCTGGTCTGTCGGCGCAAGCGCATGCCCTGGTTCTGGCGATGAACGAGACGCTGGGCGGGCGCGGCGCGACCTACGACCTGATCGAACCGGTGCTTGCCCAACCGGAGGTGACCCGTGGCGAGTTGATCGCGGCGCTGGCCAAGGACATGCACGACGGCCGCGTCGATACCCTGCTGGTGATCGACAGCAACCCGGCCTTCACCGCCCCCGGGATGCTCGATTTCGGGCGTGCGCTGACGCGGGTGGAGCGGAGTATCGCGCTCACCAAGACGCCCGACGAGACGGGGCAGTTCGCTACCTGGGCCGTGCCGATGGCGCATGACTGGGAGATCTGGAACGACGCGCGGGGCCATGATGGGACGGCGACGATCCTGCAGCCCATGGCGATGCCCCTGTACGGAGGACTGAGCGCGGCGGAGATGATCGCGCGGTTTCTCGGGGAGGCGCCGGGCACCGACCGGGAGGCGGTGCAGGCGACTTGGCGCGCGCAAATCGGGGCCGGGGCCGGCGGCTTCGATGCGGACTGGCGACAGGCGCTGGCGGACGGCGTCATCGCCGGGACGGCGGGCGCGAAGGCCGATGTCCACCTGCGCGATGGCGTGCGTGCGCTGAGCCTGCCCGCGCGACCATCCGGCCTCAACATCCTGTTCCGTCCCGATCCGCGCCTATGGGACGGGCGCTATGCCAATAATCCGTTGCTGCAGGAGTTGCCGGCGCCGCTGACGAAGGTGACCTGGGACAATCCGCTGCTGATCTCGCCCGACCTCGCTCGCCGGACCGGTCTGCGCCCCGGCGACAAGGTGAATCTGCGGACCGGAACGGGCGCGGTCTCCATGCCCGTCTGGGTGCTTCCGGGCCAGGCGCCCGACGTTGTAGTCGCCTGGCCCGGCAACGGGCGGCGCGTCACCGGCGGCGTGGGTGCCGAGATTGGCTGGGATGTGTATCCACTGACCGGCAGCGACGGGGCGGCATCGATCGAGCGAACCGAGGGGACGGTCGCGCTGGCCAGCACCGATCACCATAACCTGCTGTTCGAAGACGAGCAGAAGATCGTCAAGCACACCACGCTGGACACGTTCCAGGCACACCCGGATTTCACCAAAGATCCCGAGACACCTGAAATCTATTTTCGCAAACCGCCAGGCCCTGCGGCGTGGGCGATGTCGGTGGACCTCAACACCTGCATCGGCTGCAACGCGTGCGTGATCGCCTGCCAGACGGAGAACAACGTCCCGGCCGTCGGCAAGGAGCAGGTGCTGATGGAGCGGGAGATGCACTGGCTGCGCATCGACCGCTACTACGAGGGCACGCCCGACGCGCCCGCCGCATTCTTCCAGCCCATGCTGTGCATGCATTGCGAGAAGGCGCCCTGCGAGCTGGTCTGCCCGGTCGGTGCGACGGTGCACGATTCCGAGGGGCTGAACCTCATGGTCTATAACCGCTGCGTCGGCACGCGGTTCTGCTCCAACAACTGCCCCTACAAGGTGCGACGCTTCAACTTTTATGCCTTTGCGCACGACGAGAACCGCCCGGCCGTTTCGTGGAACGACAGTGTCACCGTACGGTCCCGGGGCGTGATGGAGAAATGCACGTACTGCGTGCAGCGTGTCTGGTCGGCGCGCATCATCGCCGACCAGACGAACGTGCCCGTCGGCACCATCGACGTGCGCACCGCCTGCCAAACCGCCTGCCCCACCCAGGTCTTCACCTTCGGCGACATGGCCAATCCGGACACTGACGTCGCCAAGCGCAAGCAGAGTCCGCTCGACTACGCCTTGCTGGAGGATCAGCACACGCACCCGCGGACCACTTACGAGGCGCTCGTGCGCAACCCCAATCCGAACATCAAGGAGACAAGCGGGTGAGCGCCTCTCCACCACAGGGCCTGGCCGGCTTCGCGCGCAGGCAAGCCCCGCGCAACGATGACCCGGTGGTGCTGCCCGGCCTGACGCTCGGATCGATGACCGACCGGATCTGCGCGATCGCGCTTCGCGACCGTGCCTTCTTCTGGTGGTGGATGGCGCTGATCCCGTGCGCGGCACTGACCGCCGTGCTCGTCGTTTCCATCCTGTGGCTGTTCTACGAAGGGGTCGGCATCTGGGGCATAGACTGGCCGGTGATGTGGGGGTTCGCGATCATCAACTACGTGTGGTGGATCGCGATCGCCTCGGGCGGCACCTTCATCTCCGCGCTTTTCTACCTGATGCGGGTCGAGTGGCGCACCTCGATCAACCGCATCGCCGAATTGATGACGCTCTTTGCGGCCGCGTGCGCCGGGATCTACCCGATCCTGCATCTCGGCCGGCCGTGGCTGTTCTACTGGCTGTTTCCCTATCCGAACGTCATGGGGTACTGGCCGCAGTGGCGTAGTCCGCTGCTCTGGGACTTCTACGCCATCCTGACCTACGTCATGGCGTCGATCGTGTTCTGGTATCTCGGCCTGATCCCGGACATGGCGACCTTGCGCGATCAGGCCACGACCCGGGGCCGGCAGGTGTTCTACGGGGTGCTGGCGCTGGGTTTCCGCGGAACCAGCCGACAGTGGCGGCACTGGCACGCCACCTATGCCGTCCTCGCCTCGATCATGGCACCGCTCGTCTGTTCCGTGCACAGCATCGTCGGGCTCGATTTCGCAGGCGGGGCAACGGTGGGCTGGCATTCCACGCAGTTTCCGCCGCTCTTCATTTTCGGCGCATTCCTGTCCGGCTTCGCGATGGTGATCATCCTGATCGTCCCGCTGCGGCGGCTGCTGCGGCTCGAGCAGATGATCACCGGACATCATCTCGACGTGCTGTGCCAACTCATGGCCGTCAGCAGCCTGGCGCTGTTTTACGGCTACATCATGGATGCGTTCACCACCTGGTATGGCGCGGAGGCCGCGGACAAGACGATGTTCGCCGCACGCACCACCGGCATGTACTGGTACATCTACTGGGGCACCATCCTGTTCAACGTCACGCTGCCGCAACTCATGTGGTTCCGGCGGCTGCGCATGAACCAGGTGATCGTGCTGCTCGTCTCCATAGGCGTGATCGTCGGCATGTGGATGGAGCGCTACGAGATCGTCGTCACCAGCCTGCACCGGACGCACCTTCCCTCGGCGTGGGGCAATTATCACGGCTCGTTTTGGGACTGGAGCACGCTCATCGGCACTGTCGGCTTCTTCTTCCTGGGAATCCTGTTGATCGTACGGCTGGTACCCGTGGTTTCGATGTCGGAGATGCGCTCCCTGATCCAGCAGAAGAACCAATGAGCGGTGTCGTCGCCGCGTTCGGCACCGAGGCCACACTGGAGGACGCGCGCGCCCGGCTGCGGGCCGAGCGGGTCGAGGCCATCGAAACCTACACGCCGAAGGCGCTGGCAGACGACAAGTCGGGCACCGGCTCGCCCCTGCCATTGCTGATTTTCCTGGCCGGGATCATCGGCGCGATGGCGATGTTCGGCCTCGAGACCTATGCGGATGTCCTCGAGTGGCCGGTCAATATCGGCGGACGGCCGCCCTTTTCCTGGCCAGGCTTCGTGCCGATCGCCTTCGAGGTCGGCGTGCTCTGCGCGGTCTTCACCGGGTTCTTCGGCTATCTCGCGATCAACGGATTGCCAAGGCTCTGGCAGCCGGCGGACGAATGCGCCGCGATGCGCCAGGCGATGCGAGCCGAATGGCTGGTTGCCGTGTACAACGAGGATGCGCAGCAGGTGGAACGGGCGCGCCAAATCCTGCTCTCGTTTCAGCCATTATCGATCGAGATGATCTCTCCGGCGCTGGTGGAAGTTCCGGCATGAGGAGGACGGCCTGCCTGGTGGGATTGCTGGGACTGCTGGGGCTGCTTTTCGGTTGCGACGACATGAGCAAGCAGCCGCGTCAGAAGCAGTATCTCCTGCGGTCGGACCAGCGCAGCAGCCGGAAGGGGTCGTGCAATACGACGAGCAGCCTGTCGCGGTGCCTCCGGTCAGCCTGGCCTTGCTCGAGCGCGGCCAGGAACAGTTCCGCATCTTCTGCACCCCGTGCCATTCCGAGCTTGGCGACGGCAACGGGATGATCGTCCAGCGCGGCTTCCCGCACCCGCCTTCCTACCATTCCGCCACTTTGCGCGCCGCTCCGGTGCAGCACTTCTACGACGTGATCACACATGGCTGGGGCATCATGTACTCCTTCAGCGCGCGTGTTAAACCGGCGGATCGATGGGCGATCGCGGCCTATATCCGCGCCCTGCAGCTCAGTCAGCAGGCCTCGGCGGACGATTTGCCGCCCGAGCAGCGAAACCTCCTGCCATGACGCGGGACCGCGCGGAGAAAGTGGCCTGGATCATCGGCCTGCTTGGCCTGGCCGGTTCGATCCTTGGCTGGATCGTGTCGCCGCGCCTGTTTCCGCATGCGTGGCTTGCGGCACTCGCCTGCTGGATCGGGTGGCCGCTCGGCAGCATGGCTTTGCTGCTCATCCACTCGATCACCGGCGGACGCTGGGGATATGCGGTCCGACCCCAGCTCGTGGTGGGCATGACGACGCTCCCGCTGATGCTTCCCACGGTGCTCCCGCTGCTGTTCGTGTTGCACGTGCTGTATCCGTGGGCGCAGCCCGAAGCCGTCAAGCTCGGCAACACGAGCTATCTGAATGTGCCGTTCGTGTGCGGACGCGCCGTGCTGTTCATGCTGATCTGGATGGGGCTGGGCGGCTTGATCCTGCGTGCGCTCCGGAACGACGACCCGGACGCGGCGCTTTACCGGCTCGCTCCGTGGGGACTGATCGCGCTGATGCTGACAGTGACGTTCGCCGGAATCGATGCGACGATGTCGCTTGATCCGCATTTCAATTCCAGCATCTACGGCATGATCCTGGCCGCCGAGGGGGTGTTGTTCGCGCTCTCGGCCGCCACGCTCCTGAGCCAACTCGTCGCACCGCCGTCGCGCAAGGCGACCGAGGATCTGAGCAGGATGATCCTCGCGCTGCTGGTGCTCTGGGGATATTTCGTATTCATGCAGTTTCTGATCGTCTGGAATTCCGATCTCGGCAGCGACGCGCCGTGGTAAGTGATCCGCTCGGTCCGAGGCTGGGGCACGATCGCCTATATCCTTTTCGCCGGGCACTTCGCGGTGCCGTTCCTGCTGCTGCTGTGGCCCCAGGTGCAGCGCTCGCGTCGTGCCCTCCTGGCGATCTCTGGCTTGCTCGTCGCGGTCCAGATTCCGCGCGCATGGTGGCTGGTCATTCCCGCCGCGGGACGCTCCCTGTCCTGGGTGGACGGGTTCGCGATGCTCGCGCTGGGCGGCTTGAGCGTCGGCCTGGGTCTGCGGGCAATGCGCGTGCCCACGCTGCCAAGAACTGTGCGCCAGCATGTCTGACAGGATCGCAATTCCCCGGGCCCGACGCGAGACGCGCGACATCGGAGGGCGATTCATCCTCGGTGCCTTTCTCCTGCTGGTCGGCAGTATCGGCACGGTGGGGCTGGTCTGCTGGTGGCTGTTTCCGCGCGCCCCGCACGCCGCGCTCGTCCCTTATCCCGTGCCAGCCTACCCGACGCCTCAACTCCAGGCCGATCCGCACGAGGACATGGTACGCTTCTATCGCCAGGAGATCGATCGGTTGAACTCGCTCGGTTGGGTGGACCGTGCGAAAGGCATCGTGCACATCCCGATCGACCAGGCCATGCGGCAGGTGGGGAGCAAGGGGATTCCGGGCTGGCCGGCAGGACAGGCCGCACCCGGCGGGGGTACACCCGGCGGGAGTACGCCATGAACTTCCAGCTACCCTCCGCCTCGAACTTTGCCCCCGAGGTCAATTACATCTTCATCGCCCTGCTCGTGCTCTCGTTCGGGATCATGGCCCTTGTGTTCGGGTTGATGCTCGTCTTCGCGGTGCGCTATCGCGCCGGCAGCAAGCTGGACCGCGGGAAGATCATGGAGAAGACCTGGTATCTGGAGACCGCCTGGACGGTCGCGATCCTGCTGGGCTTCTTCGGCCTGTTTTATTGGGGCGCGTCGCTCTACCTGCGCGAATTCCATCCCCCACCGGGCGCGATCAAGATCGCTGTCGCCGGCAAGAGGTGGATGTGGAAGTTCGAGCACCCCGGCGGACGGAAAGAGATCGATACCCTGCACGTCCCGGTAGGCGAGCCGGTACAGCTCATCATGACCTCGGAGGACGTGATCCATGACCTCGCCATTCCCGCCTTCCGCCTGAAGCACGACGTCATCCCCGGGCGGTACGAGACTCTGTGGTTCATCGCCGAGATTCCAGGCACGTACGACCTGTTCTGCGCCGCGCTCTGCGGTGCCGACCATTCGCTGATGCGCGGACAGATCATGGTCATGCCCAAGCCCGCCTACCAGCAATGGCTGGAGACCAACGGCACCTCAATCAGCCTAGCGGCCGAGGGCGAGCGGCTTTTCGTGCAGTTCGGTTGCGCGGGCTGCCATGGCGGCAACGGAACCGTGCGCGCGCCTCCGCTTGCGGGTGTGTTCAACAGCCCGGTGCCGCTATCAAACGGCACGACGGTGATCGCCGACGAGGGATACCTGCGCAACTCGATCCTGTTTCCCGAACGGCAGATCGTCGCCAGCTATCAGCCGATCATGCCGTCTTTCAACGGCAAGATCAGCGACGGCGACCTGCAAAGGCTCGTCGCCTACATAAATCCCTCGGCGCGGAGCGTAACCGATGAGCACGACGACGACCATCGAGGCCCGCAAGGTCGAGACGAGCTATCTTTCCGAGAAATTCACGTTGAGCAGCTGGCTGTTCACGCTCGACCATAAGAGGATCGCGGTCCTCTACGGAATTTCGATCACGATCTTCTTCTTTATCGGCGGGATCGGCGCGGCGGTGATCCGCTGGAACCTGATCGTGCCGCAGGGAATGCTGGCCGATCCGGAGACCTACAACCGGATGCTGAGCATGCACGGCGTCATCATGGTGTGGTTCTTCTTGGTTCCATCCATCCCGGTGACCCTGGGCAATTTCCTCGTTCCGCTGATGATCGGCTCGCGCGACCTGGCGTTCCCGAAACTCAACCTGATGAGCTGGTACTTGTTTGTCATCGCTGGCTGCATCGAGCTCTATGCGATGTTCATGGGCGGCGTGGACGCGGGCTGGACCTTCTATCCCACCCTTTCGACCGGATTCTCCAACGGCTTCATCAGCGTGGCGGCGACGGGGATCTTCCTGGTCGGCTTCTCCTCGATCGCGACCGGCCTCAACTTCATGACGACGATCCACACCATGCGCGCACCGGGAATGACCTGGCACCGGCTGCCGGTCTTCATTTGGTCCCACTACGCCACCAGCGTGATCTACGTTCTGGCCACCCCGGTGCTTGCCATGACGATGATACTGCTGTTCTTCCAAAGAACGTTCGGCGTCGGCATGTTCGATCCGCAGCTCGGTGGCGACGTCGTGCTGTATCAGCACATGTTCTGGTTCTACTCGCACCCCGCCGTCTACATCATGATCCTGCCCGGATTCGGCGTGATCAGCCAGATTATCCCGTGCTTCTGCCATAGGAGGCTGTTCGGGTACAACTTCGTCGTCTGGTGCAGCATCGCGATCGCCGTCATCAGCTTCTTCGTTTGGGGGCACCACATGTTCGTGGCCGGCGAGTCGCTCTACGCAAGCCTTGTGTTCTCGTTGATGTCGTACATCGTCGCCGTGCCGTCAGCCATCAAGGTGTTCAACTGGGTGGGCACGATGCACAAGGCGTTCATCCGGTTCGATGCGCCCATGCTCTACGCGGTCGGCTTCATCGGCCTGTTCACCATTGGCGGCCTGACGGGGCTGTGGGTGGCGAACCTGGCTGTCGACGTGCACCTGAATCAGACCTACTTCGTCGTTGCACATTTCCACTACATCATGGTGGGCGCGATGGTGTCGGCGTTCTTCGGCGGGCTGCATTTCTGGTGGCCGAAGATCACCGGGCGCATGTATCCCGAGATGTGGGGTCGCGCGGCGGCGCTGATGATCTTCCTCGGCTTCAACCTGACGTTCGCACCGCAGTTCATCCTGGGCTACACGGGGATGATTCGCCGCTATGCGACCTATCCGCCGCAATTCCAGGTGCTGAACGTCCTGTCCTCGGCCGGAGCATCGATCCTCGCGCTCGGCTATCTGTTGCCGCTCATCTATCTGCCGTGGTCGCTGTTCCGCGGCGAACGTGCATCGCCCAATCCCTGGGACGCGACCGGTCTGGAATGGCAGACTGCGTCGCCCCCACCGTCGGTGAACTTCCTGGCAACGCCGATCGTGACCACCGGCCCCTACGACTACGACGAGCCGGAAGTGCAAGAGCAAAAGCGCCAGAATGGCTGAGCCCAAGCTCATCGTCGAGCAGGGGTTCCAGTACTCCAGCCTGTTCGAACAGGGACAGACCGCGATTACCGGGATGTGGCTGTTCCTGGCGCAGGAGTGCCTGTTCTTCGGGGGTCTGATCCTGACCTGGGTCTATGCCCGGTACTGGAACCAAGCCGGGTTCGACGCGGGGAGCGAACATACCCAGCTGTGGATCGGCAGCATCAACACCGGAATCCTGGTGACCAGCAGCTTCGTGTACGCGTGCGCGCTGGTATTCATCCAAGCAGGACGCCAGCGCCCGTTGACGTGGGCGCTCGTCGGCGTCCTGGTGCTCGGCTGCGCATTCCTGGCGATGAAGGGATATGAGTGGCGCCTCGACTTCGACGACCACCTCTGGGTCAATGATCCCGACTTCCCTATTCACGGCGAACTGGAAGGCGGGGCCAAGCTGTTCTGGACCTTCTATTGGATCGGCACGGTGCTGCACGCAATACATATGGGCATCGGCGTCGGGCTGATTGCCTACCTGATCCGCCGCGCGCTGTGCCGGGAGTTCTCCGCTTCCTACCAGGCCCCCGTGGAGGTGATCGGGTTATACTGGAGCTTCGTGGACATCGTGTGGATGGTGCTCTGGCCGTTGATCTACCTGATGGGGAGGATGCCGTGATCCGCCAGCTCATGAAGCTGACCCTGGCATGGGTCTTCCTCATGGCCGTTGCGGGCGCGCAGTTTGTTGTGAGCGGGATGCAGATGCAGATGGCGAACCGCCCGCTGTTGCTGCTGCTTGCGGCCGTCATGGTCGTTGGGGTGGGCTTCATGTTCATGCACCTGAACCGCGCGCCCATGGTGGCCAAGGGGTTTGCGGTTGCGGCCATGTTCTGGCTGATCGTGCTGTTCGGGATGGGCACGATGGATGCCCTCACGCGCAGCTGGTACCCGGTGCAGGGCTACAACCCATATTGAAGCCGGGCGGGCGCCATCAGCCGCGCAGCTCCTCCCCTGCTGCCCGGTCCATGCGGAGCGAGGACAGCGGTGCCATCAGCGCGATCGCCGCGACCACCGCGAAGGCAACCGAGAAGTCGCCGGGCCTCGGCGCGACATGGCCCGACAACGCGACCGACCCGGCCAGCGCCCCCGCCGAGACGGCGATGCCGAGCGAGAGCGCCATCTGCTGGAACGTCGTGTAAAAGCTCGTGGCCGCGCTCATGCGCGACCGCGGCATGTCCGCGTAGGCAATCGTATTATATGCCATGAATACGAGCGATTGCACGAACCCGTTCAAGCCGAGTAGCGCATAGACGGCGAACAGCGGCCATCCGGGCCGCAGGGCGCCCGACGCGCCGATCAGCAGTGCCGAAGCTCCGCCGACCCAGACCATGACGGGGCGGAAGCCCAGCCGGCGCAACAGGCCGGGCGCGACCAGGCGCATGGCCAGGGAACCCGCCGAGGTCGCGAAGGTGATCAGTCCGCTGCGCGCGGGGCTCACCCCAAAGCCGATCTGCAGCATCATGGGCAGCAGAAAAGGCTGGGCGCCGGCCCCGATGCGCGAAAAGCTGCCTTACAGCACGGATAGGCGAAAGGTCGGAATACGCATCAGCGCGAAATCGAGGATCGGCCGGGGATGGCGCCGCGCCCGGCGGGCATAGAGCAGCGCCGCCATAATCGCGGTGAGGACCAGGCCGACCGAGGCGCCGCCCCCGCCGACGCCGCGGCTGGCCATCTCGATCCCGAACAGCAGGCACGCCAGGGCGATGCCCGACAGCGCGAGGCCGACAAGGTCGAAGCCGCCGATGACGGGCTCGCGATGCTCGGCGATGAAGATGGTGGTCAGCACCATGCCGAGCAGCCCGATCGGCAGGTTGATGAAGAAGATCCAGCGCCAGGACAGATAGGTGACGATCAGGCCTCCTACCGGCGGCCCGAGGATCGGGCCGATCGTCGCCGGTATCATCAGCCACGCCATCGCACGCACCAGCTCGGCCTTGGAGACGGCGCGCAGCATCACCAACCGCCCGACCGGCGACATGAGCGCCCCGCCGGTCCCTTGCAGCATCCGCGCCGCCACCAGGAGCGGCAGGCTTGACGACAGGCCGCAGAGCACCGACCCCAGGGTGAACACGCCGATCGCGCCGCGAAAGACGGTGCGCGAGCCGAACCGGTCGGCGACCGGGCCAGATGCGGGAATAAACATCGCAAGCGTCAACAGATACGCCGTCAAGGCGATGTTCATGTTCAGCGGCCGGGTATGGAAGTCGCGCGCCATGCCGGGCAGCGCGGTGGCGAGCACCGTCCCGTCGAGCTGCTCCATGAACATCGCGCTCGCCACGATCAGCGCCGTGGACCGCGCGCCCGTGCTGACCCGGATGTGAGCTTCCTCATCCGCCATGCCAGCAAGATCGCAGGCACCCGGGCAACCAGGCAAAGTCTTTCCCCGCGTGGCGGCCAGCCGCGCGAGGCGCATTGCCCTCGGGCGGGCACCGGCGCCGTCACGCCGGGCCTGATCGGGCCCGGCGCGACGACACAGCCGCGCCTCAGCTCAGCTTCACCTGCACATACGACCCGGGCGCATCCTCGATCGCCATCAGCTTGCCCAGGCCAGGCTTGCGCGCGGGGACCATCTCCTTGTGGTGCGAGACGACCCAACGGTGCCAGTCGGGCCACCACGACCCGGCCATCTCGGTCGCTTCCTTCAGCCACGCCTCTGGGTCTGTGGGCAGGTCGGTGCCGATCCAGTGGCCGTATTTGCCGCCCTCGGGCGCGTTCACCACCCCCGCGATATGGCCGGAGGCGGCCAGGACGAAGCGCTTCGGCCCGCTCAGGAGCTGGGTTCCCTTATAGGTGCTCTTCCAGGGGGCGATATGGTCCTCGCGCGTGGACAGGAAGTAGGCCGGGACCTCGATGCGCCGCAGGTCGATCGGCACGCCTGACAAGCTGATCCCGTTCGGCTCGCGCAGCAGGTTCTCCTGATACATCTTCCTCAGATAGAAGCTGTGCATCCGCGCCGGCATCCGGGTGGAATTCGGCGTTCCAGTACAGCAGGTCGAACGGGAACGGCTCATTGCCCAGCAGGTAGTTGTTCACCACAAACGACCAGATCAGGTCATTGGCGCGCAACATGTTGAAGGTCGTCGCCATTTCGCTTCCCTCCAGGAAGCCGCGGCGGTGCATCTTGTCCTCCAGCGCGCGCAACTGCTCCTCGTCGATGAACACGCCGAGCTCCCCGGCCTCGGCAAAATCCATCATGGTGACGAAAAATGTCGCAGTCTTGATCCGGTCGTCACCCTTGGCCGCCATGTAGGCCAAGGTGGAGGCCAGCAGCGTGCCGCCCAGGCAGTACCCGATCGCGTTCACCGCGCGCTCGCCCGTCGCCCTCTCGATCGCGTCGAGGGCCGCGAGGATGCCCTCCTGCATGTAGTCCTCGAACCCCTTCTCGGCGAGCCGGGCGTCGGGGTTGACCCAAGAGACCATGAACACTGTGTGGCCCTGCGACACCGCCCAGCGGACAAGGCTGTTCTTCGGGCGCAGGTCGAGGATGTAGAACTTGTTGATCCAGGGTGGCGCGATCAGCAACGGCCGCTTCAGGACCTGCTCGGTGCTCGGGTTGTACTGGATCAGCTGCATCAGATCGTTCTGGAACACCACCTTACCCGGCGAGATGCCGATATTCTCGCCCAGCCTGAAGGCGTCCATGTCGGTCATCTTGATGCGCAACTGGCCTTTCCCCTGCTCCAGGTCGGACAGCAGGTTGTTCAGCCCGCGCAGCAGATTCTCCCCGCCGGTCTCGGCGGTCCTGCGCAGCACCTCGGGGTTGGTGAGCACGAAGTTGGACGGGCTCATCGCGTCGATGAACTGTCGCGCGTAAAAGTCGATCTTTGCCGCAGTCTTGGGCTCCAGACCGTCGGTATGTTTCACGACATCTTGAATATAGCGCGCCGACAGCAAGTAGGTCTGCTTGATGAAGTCAAAAATTTCATTGTCGCGCCAAGCATCGTCGCGGAAGCGGCGGTCGGAGGCGGGGGGCTCGATCACGCTCTCGGCCGAGGCGCCCAGCATCCGCCTGGCGGTGTTCTGCCACAACGACAGGTAATCCTGCCAGAACCCCATCTGTGCCTGCATGAGGCGGCCCGGGTCGGTCATCAGGCGTGCTGTCATCTCGATGAAGGCGGCGCCGACGCCGAGCGGATCGGGGGCCGGCTCCTGCTTCGCCTGACGCGTGAGCCAGGCCACCACCAAGCGCTGCGACCGCTCGGCAATGTCGGCCATCGAGCGGCGCACGACGGTGGGATCCGGCAGCTTGAAGCTGCCGGGGTCATTGGGCTGGCTATCGGCCATACGCTACTATCCTTTCCGCGCCGGACGCCAGAAGCTACACCTGCTCCCAAGGAGAGAGAGCGGTGAAGCGAATCCGGACGATTTCGGCCTGTGAGATGGGGGCGGAACCTACGGGGCGACAAGGCCCGTTTCAAGCGGATAGCCGTGCGTGGCTGGCCCGCGCCCTGCCGATCGCGGTGCTGGCCGGTGCGCTCGCCGGCTGTTCGGGCGTGCCCGCCACGGTGCACAGGATCGAGGGCGGGCAGATCGCCAAGCCGCTTCAGCCGCCTCCGGGGCTGGCCCAGCCCTATCCGAACCTCGCCTCGGTGCCCGCCCGACCGGTCGCGCCGGACCAGAAGGCCCTGGCCAGCATCTCCCAGGAGCTGGTCGCCGATCGCGAGAACGCCCGGCACCTGACCGTGGCGGCACCGACCCCCGACCCGTCGCTGCCGGCCGCCTCGCCCGCGCTGTTCGGGGTCGGCACCCTGCCCCCACCGGCGCCCGGGGGCGCCGCCGCGACACTGGCCGCGGTGCAAGGCCCGGCGCCGGGTGCGTCCGCAGCGGCCCCGGCCACCCCCGGCCCGGCCACCGCACGCCCCGCGACGGCGCCTGCCCCGGCCCCTGCCCCGGCGCCTGGCGCCCCGCCCGCCGAGACGCCGGCCGGTGCCGAGCCGGTCATCCCCGCCGGACCACCCGCGCCGCCGCTCGGCGGCATCGGCGCGCCAGTCCCTGCCACCACCCCGCAGGCCGCCCCGCCCACCACGCCGGCTCCGGCGCCGGCGCCACAGTCCGTGAAGCAGGCCGCGCCGCCGCCGGCCAACCCGGCGATGACGGTGGAGGTGGCTTTCCCGCCCGCCTCCGCCGTGCTGCCCGCCGTCTCCGCCGATGCGCTGCATGCGCTCGCCCGCCGCCGGGGCGCGCATGGGATCACGGTGATCGGCCACGGCGATGCCGCCAGCACGGACCCCGACATCCAGTCCCAGGCGGTCGCGCTCGCGCTGGGGCGCGCGCAGGCGATCGCCCAGGCGCTCGCCGCCGCTGGCGTGCCGGAGTCAGCGGTGCGTCTGGACGCCGAAGCCAGTGGCCGTGGCGGTTCCGCACGGATCATGGAGTAGCGTAGAGACGATCTCCGAGCGGTGGCGGACATGCGGTTGGATGGTCGCGGCCAACAAGGCCCAGAGCCGTGAAGGCAATCCGATCGACCGGCGCGACCGGAGCCGTCAAGAATCGGCTCCACGGCCGTGGGCTACAAGGACGCGGACCATGACCATGAGCCGCAAGCATTCGCGCGCGCTGACCGTCGCCGCCTTGCTCTGGCTCGCCCTCCCTGCTCTGGGCCGGGCCGCGGATGACCCGGCCGAGAACGCCTGCCATAACAAGGACACGACGGTCGATATCGTCGAGTGTCTCAACGGACTGACCGGCCGATGGGACAAGCGCCTCAACCAAGCTTATCAGAACGCCCTGAAAGCCTCCGAAAGCGCGCCGCGTAAGGTGTCCCTGCTACGGGCCGAGCGAGCCTGGCTTCAGTTCCGCTCGGAGAATTGCGGCTGGTATGATGCACAGGAAGGCACGATCCGGGAGATCGCGGGCGCCGACTGCATGTTGTCCATGACCCGTCGCCGCGCGACGGAATTGGAAGACGCGCTCAAGCCCTGATCCGCCCCGACCCGCGGGTGCTTGACGATGGTATCGGCGGGAGCGGTCCACCGGACGGGCGGTGGACCGGGGATTTTTTCGCGGGCACCTGCCCCGCCATCGTCGTTACCCATTGGCTGCGATGGGGCCACACCGTAGTGTGAGAGGCATGCCTCTCCCTACATTCCCCGCGCGCCAGTCAGGGGCAGGATCGAGAACCCCCACCGAGAGATGCGCCTCCCATGCCTGACGACTTCCACCGCATCCGTCGTCTGCCGCCGTATGTCTTCGCCGAGGTCAACACGGCCAAGGCGCGCGCGCGGGGGGCGGGAGACGACATCATAGACCTTGGGATGGGCAACCCCGACAGCGCGACGCCGGCGCACATCGTCGCCAAGCTGGTGGAAGCGGTGCAGGACCCCCGCACCCACCGCTACTCGGTCAGCAAGGGCATCCCCGGCCTGCGCCGGGCGCTCGCCGGCTACTACCAGCGCCGCTTCGACGTGGCGCTCGACCCTAAGTCCGAGGTCATCGCGACGCTCGGCTCCAAGGAGGGGCTCGCCAACCTCGCCGCCGCGATCACCAGTCCGGGCGACACGATCCTGGTCCCCAACCCGTCCTACCCGATCCACCAGTTCGGCTTCATCATCGCCGGCGCCGCCGTGCGCAGCGTCCCCGCCACCCCCAACGAGGACATGCTGCGCGCGCTCGACCGCGCGGTCCGCCATTCCGTCCCCAAGCCGACGGCGCTGATCGTCAACTTCCCGTCCAACCCGACCGCCTACCTCGCCGATCTCGACTTCTACCGCGAGATCGTCGCCTTCGCCCGCCGCCACGAGATCTGGGTGATGTCGGACCTGGCCTATGCCGAGATCTATTTCGGCGACCGCGTCCCGCCCTCGATCCTGCAAGTGCCCGGCGCCAAGGATGTGGCGGTCGAGTTCACCAGCCTGTCCAAGACCTACTCCATGCCCGGCTGGCGCATGGGGTTCACGGCCGGCAACGCGCGCCTGATCTCCGCGCTCGCGCGCATGAAGTCCTATCTGGATTACGGCGCCTTCACCCCCATCCAGGTCGCGGCCACTACCGCGCTCAACGGCCCGCAGGACTGCGTGGCGCAGGTGCGCGCGCTGTACAAGGAGCGCCGCGACGTGCTGATCCGTGGCCTGGCCCAGGCGGGCTGGGAGATGCCGTCTCCCGACGGATCGATGTTCGCCTGGGCGCCGATCCCGCCGCGCTACGCGGGCCTCGGCTCGCTCGAGTTCAGCAAGCTGCTGCTGGATCGTGCCAAGGTGGCCGTCGCCCCGGGAATCGGCTTCGGCGAGCACGGCGAGGGCTTCGTGCGCATCGCCCTGGTGGAGAACACGCACCGGCTCCGCCAGGCCGTGCGCAGCATCCGCGCCTTCCTGCATGCGGGCAGCAACCAGGCCGAGCCCGCGCCATCCGCCGCCGAGCCCGTGGCGTGAGCCGTCCGCTGTCGATCGGGCTCGCCGGCCTGGGCACGGTCGGGGCCGGCGTGCTCCGCCTGCTGCGCGAGAACGCCGAGACCGTCACCGCGCACGCCGGCCGTCCGCTGGCTGTCTCCGCCGTCTCCGCCCGCGATCGCGCGCGCGATCGCGGCGTCCCGCTCAGCGGCCTGCGGTGGTACGACGATCCGGTGGCGCTCGCCGCCGATCCGGGCGTCGATGTCATCGTGGAGCTGATCGGCGGCGCGGACGGCCCCGCCCGCGCCCTGGTCGAGGCCGCGCTCGTCGCCGGCAAGCCCGTCGTGACAGCCAACAAGGCGATGCTGGCCATCCACGGCGCCGCGCTCGCTAGCGCTGCCGAGGAGGCCGGCGTGCCGCTCGGCTTCGAGGCGGCGGTCGCCGGCGGCATCCCGGTCATCAAGGCGGTGCGCGAGGGCCTGGCCGCCAACCGGATCACCCGCATCGCCGCGATCCTGAACGGGACCTGCAACTACATCCTGACCCGGATGCGCGAGGAAGGCCGGGAGTTCGCCGAGGTGCTGGCCGACGCGCAGCGCCTGGGCTACGCCGAGGCCGACCCCAGCTTCGACATCGACGGCATCGATGCCGCCCACAAGCTGGCGATCCTGGCCGCGCTGGCGTTCGGCCGGCCGGTGGCGTTCGACGCCGTGCATGTCGAGGGCATCCGCGCGATCTCGGCGCTCGACATCGGCTTCGCCGGCGAGTTGGGATACCGGATTAAGCTGCTGGGTCTGGCGCGCGCCGTCACCGAGGGCAGCCGGGCGGGCGGCATCGAGGCGCGGGTGCACCCCTGCATGGTGCCGCAGGCGGCGCCGATCGCGCGGGTGGACGGCGTGTTCAACGCGGTGGTGGTCGAGGGCGATTTCGTCGGCCGGGTGATGCTGGAAGGGCGCGGCGCCGGCGCCGGACCGACCGCCTCGGCCGTGGTCGCCGACCTGATCGACATCGCCCGCGGCCGCACCACCCCGGTCTGGGGTGTCGCGGCCGGCGCGCTGTCGAGCGCGCCTTCGGTGCCGATCGACGAGCATCTGGGGTGCTATTATCTGCGCCTGATGGTGGTGGACCGGCCCGGCGTCATCGCCGACGTCACCGCCGTCCTGCGCGACCAGGGGGTGTCGCTGGAATCGATGCTCCAGCGCGGCCGCGCGCCGGGCGAGGCGGTCCCGGTGGTGCTGGTCACGCACGAGACCCAGGAGAGCGCCATGCGCGCCGCCGTGGCCCGCATCGCAGCGCTGGACGCGGTCATGGAGAGCCCGACCCTGGTGCGGATCGAGGCGGGCTGACGGCGGGCGTCCGCAGGTCGTTGCTTGAACAGGGCCAGCGTGCGTGTTAGAACGTAAAGAGAACGATGCGGAGCTGACCGTGCCGCCTTCTCCTGCCGATCCTGCATTCCGGCGCGCTCGGCCCGGTCCGTCGGCACGGCCCGCCGTGATGCCGGGGCAGTTCTTCGGTGGCATCGACCGGGTTTCGCGCCACATCGCCGGCACGGCGCGCCAGCTGAGCCTGATGCGCCTGATCCGCAAGGAAGCCGCTCGGCTATTCGCCGAGTACGGCGTTGGCGCGGTCGGCATCTTCCGGGTCGCCGACGCCCTCCGGCTGAGCGACTCCGCCGTTCGACGCTGCTATGCCAGCCGGCGCGACCTGCTGATTGATGTCCTGAACGAGCATCTGGCCGGGCTGAACGAGGCGATCGGGGCCGCGTTCGACGCGCAGCCGCCCGGCACGGCCAGACTGGAAGCGGTGGTCGCCGCTTGGCTCGATCATGTGGGGGTCGAGCCGAACGAGCACCGCACGCTGCTGTTCTCGGCCCATCTGTTGCCCCCGGAGCAGCGCGAGGCGGTCTCACTCAAGCACCGGATTCTGCTGGAAACCGCGTTCCTGGCCCTGAGTGACGCGATGCCTGGTCTCGCCGACCGACGGGATCTGGCCGGCCCGCTGCTCGGAATGATGGCCGTGCTCCTGGGCGACCCGGCGGGCTGGCCGGAGCCCGAGCCCCCCGAGATCCGCCGCCGCCGCGCCCGCCGCATCACCGGCATGATGCTCGCCGTCGCAAGCGCCGAACTGGCCGGTGCATGGCCCACGATCGGCACCACCGAAGGCCCGCCCGAGGGCCGCCACGTCATCGAGTGCAGCCAGGCCCGCGCCCGCTTCAAGGAGCTGCTGGACGCCGTCGCCGCCGGATCGGAAGTCACCATCACCCGCCACGGCCGCCCGGCGATACGGGTCCTCAAGGCGGGGTGATACGGACGGCGCTGATTGCGGACCGGTCGGATGCACCCCTCCCCCCGGCCCTCTCCCGCAAGGGGAGGGAAGATTACGGCCGCTTCCTAGCCCCCCTCCTTGCGGGAGGGGCTTGGGGAGGGGTCGAGCACAATGCCAGCACCGGTCAGTGCGACAAACCGCCCGGTGAGATTTGTACAATCCGCGCTCGCGCCCGCTCCGACTGTACAATCCGCCGCAACCAATTGTTAACCTGCCGCGGTGCTGCGTCAGCAACTCATCTCGGCAGGCCACTTGTCGCCCGCGACGGGCGGAGGACATGCGTGTGGCCCTCGCGCAGGTCCGGTATGAACCCGAGTGCTGCCCAGAATGCCGGCGCCGCCACGGTACCGGCGTTGACCGTCACGGCCCGGCCGACACACCCAGGCTGCCGGAGCAAGGCTCCAGCCAGCATGCGTCCGATGCCGCATCGGCGGAATGACGGACGCACGTAGAAACGCCGCATGCGCAACGCGCCGGCCGCGACGGGATCATGCGTGAGGCCACCGATGCCCGCCAGCACGCCATCCATGCGCGCGGCAAGCAGCGCTTCGCCCACGCGATCGAACCGCGTCGCGCCCGCGTCCCACTCCGTGGCGAGCCGATCCAACATGCGGTAGCCCTCGGCGTTCGCTTCAGCCCTCATAATGTCCAATTGGAACGGCAAGCCGTTGACGACGGGCTCAGGCTTCAGTGGCATCTGCGTGTCTCTTGCATTGACGGCCGCTTCTGATCCACCCGCCCCGGCACGCTTCAACGGAGCTGAGAACGCGAAGGCTCGCTCTTTCATGGATCGACGCGGCCATCCTCACCCTGACGGAGGCAGGCGGTCGCGTTCTCGCGCGCTTGGGCTGATATGGAGGGTGCGACATTCGCGGCTTGTGCTGAGCGTCGATGGATCGGCTCACGATCGTCATCCCGAAAACCTTGGGATAAAGCCTCTCACGGCGGTCCTGGTTGCGGCCTGGTCGCCCACACGAGCACGACCTCAGCGCCTCCGAATATGACGAGCGGCGCAATCGCGCCAAGCAGTCCAGCGGTCTCGTAGCCGAACCTGGCGCAGACATAGAGCAGCACCAGTATGCTCAGCATCATGCCTGGCGCACCGAAACTGCGCTGCGCCGAACTGCGATGATATCCAATCCAGAAGGCGACGCGGGCGACGATCCAAACGACCGTCGTCCCTACAACCCCACGCATTGAGCGACCGTCCGAACAGTAGACAGCGAGGCCGAGCACCCCCGGCGCGAACAGCACAAGCTGTTCAAGCGTATTCTGCAAGTAGCGGAGATTAACCCGCATCCGACGCGTCTCGTAGCCT
Organism: uncultured Pseudomonadota bacterium; assembly: GCA_963756495.1. Lineage (GTDB taxonomy): Bacteria > Pseudomonadota > Alphaproteobacteria > Acetobacterales > Acetobacteraceae > DATFDN01. The sequence continues at coordinate 185,916 of CAVWNS010000001.1, forward strand.
GACAAAGGGTCGATCGCCGCCGAACGCAACCGTTCGTGCGCGACGGCCTCAATTCCAGTCACGAAGCAGAAAAGGACCGCGACGCAACTGCATTTAAGCGCAAATACCAGCCGGGCCGGCGTATTATCCATGCCGGCGATCGGCGGGAGCAGGTAATAGACGCCGACCCAGAGTCACGATCGCAACCGGGAACGCGACCGCGATCGGCACAATGGTGACAGCTTGCTGACGGCGTAGGTCGAAGCCGACCGATTGTGGCGGGTTAGGCGGATTGGGGTCATCCATGCGGGGCTCCTGTCTTCCGGACCTTATCCCCAAACTTGAGCGCGCTGCACCAACGACAAGCTGCCGCACTTCGTGCTTCGGCTTGATGCGCTGACGCCTCAGCGGTAACGCCACGCGTAGGGCATGGGCCGGGGTGCATCGTGTTGCATTCCACCTCGCTCACCACAAGGAGATCGAATGATCGCGCGCATGATGTTTCAGACGACCATTTCGCTCATCATCATGGCCGCGATCCTCTTTGTTGCGGCGGGTGATTGGCGCTGGCCACAAGGGTGGGTGTTCGTGGCAGAGTTTGGTGCTCCCGCCTTTGCTCTAGGTTTCTGGCTGGCGCGGCATGATCCGGCTCTTCTGACGTCGCGCCTGTCATCGCCGGTGCAGCGCGATCAACAGCCATGGGATCGCGTCTTCATGCTCGGCGCCTTCGTCGCTTTCATTAGCTGGATGCTGCTGATCGCCCTCGACGCGCGTCGCTTCCGATGGTCGGTCGTGCCGCTCTGGGCACAAGCCCTGGGAGCTTTGCTGATCGCGCTGTGCATGATCGTTTGCTGGCAGACCTTTCGCTGCAACAGCTTTGCCGCTCCCCAAGTGCGTATGCAGATTGCGCGCGCCCAGCATGTGGTCACCGATGGGCCATACCGCTTTGTGCGCCACCCGATGTACGCAGGCGCGCTGTTCTATTTCATAGGCATGCCCCTATTGCTGGGTTCCTGGTGGGGTCTGGTTATGGTTCCAATTGCCGCCACCGGCCTCGGTTTGCGAGCGGTGGGTGAGGAGCGGATGCTGCGCCGCGAGCTTCCCGGGTACGCCGGCTACGCCGAGCGAGTCAGAATTCCGGCTGGTTCCCGGCCTCTGGTGACAGCGACCTTGCATCGAAACCACTCGGCCGACGACATCCCTGCGGCCATCTTCGCTGTCCAGGCTCCGTCAACCCGGACCCGCGCCCACCCTTGTCGTTCGGCCCTCGAATGTGCTTTGAGCAGCCGCACCTGTCCCGGTACCGCTTCGACGGATTCCCCTGCGGTCGCGACCGGCGGCTCGTCTTTTCGTGAGCGCAGGAGCGATGCGCGTGGAACCGGTCTCCGGCCAGCCTGCCTCCCATCCCGCCCGCCCGTTTGTCTGGCGACGGCGTTGGGGGCGGCATGCGCGCCTGCACCGCCTGCGCTGGCAACAGCGGGCGATATTCCTGCTGGGCGGGGCCGCGATCGGTCTCGCCGGGGTGTTGATGGCGCTCGGCGCCACTGCCGCCGAGGCGCTGTTCGCTCGGCTGCTGACGCATTACCGGCTCGCCCCGCTGATCGTCACGCCGCTCGGCTTCGCGCTGCTGTCCTGGGTCACGCGCCGGTTCGTCCCGAACTCCGAGGGCAGCGGCATTCCGCAGGCGATCGCCGCCCGCAAGCTGTGGAGCCGGGAGGAGCGGGCGAAACTCGTCTCGCTCTGGATCGGGGTCAACAAGATCCTGCTGACCCTCGCCGGCCTCGCGATCGGCGCTTCGATCGGGCGCGAGGGGCCGACCGTGCAGGTCGGCGCGTCCATCATGTTTGCCATCGGGCGGTTCTCGCCAGCCCGCCAGCCCGGCCTGATCCTGGCCGGGGCCTCGGCCGGCATCGCGGCGGCATTCGACACGCCGCTGGCCGGCGTGATCTTCGGCATCGAGGAGATGAGCCGCTCGTTCAACGAACGCGCGAACGGCCTCATCATCGGGGCGGTGGTCGCCGCGGGCATCGTCTCGATGGGCATGCTCGGCAACTACACCTATTTCGGCGTGACCAGCGCGTCGCTGGGCAGCGTGACCGGCTGGGCGATGGTGCCGGTGTGCGGCATTGCGGGCGGGCTCGCGGGCGGCACGTTTAGCCGCATCCTGGTCGAGGTCGGGCGGGGTCTGCCGGGCAGGCTGGGGCCGGCCGTGCGTCGGCACCGCACCTTGTTCGCCCTCGCCTGCGGGCTGATTGTGGCGCTCTGCGGCATTGCCTCGGGCGGCACCGTGTTCGGCACCGGCTATCAGCACGTGCGGGCGCTGATCGACCACGCGACGCCGTTGCCGCTGTCCTTCGGCTTGCTCAAGCTGATCGCCACCGCCGCGTCATCGGTCGCGGGCATCCCCGGCGGGCTGTTCTCGCCCTCGCTCGCAGTGGGCGCGGGGATCGGATACGACCTCTGGCGCATGCTTCCCGTCGCGCCGCTCGGCGCGGTGGTGATGCTCGGCATGGTCGGCTACTTCGCCGGCGTGGTACAGGCCCCGATCACCGCTTTCGTCATCGTCGAGGAGATGACGGCCGACCACGGGATGGTCGTGCCCTTGATGGGCAGCGCGCTGATCGCCAGCACCGTCTCTAAGCTGATCTGCCCGGAGGGGGTGTACCACATCCTCGCCCGCAACTACCTGCGGCTGTTCGCCCCCGATGCGGTCACCCCCGCGCCCGGCGCGGCGCGGGCGGCGGTTCCCCTCGTTGAGACCCCGCCCTGAACTCAGCGTCCGCCGTACGGATCATAGCCGCCCGCATAGCGTTGCCTGTCGGACGCCTGCGGCGCGCAGGCCTGATCGCGCGCGGACTGCAAAGCCGCGTACTCATCCCGACGCCCCGACTGGTACGCCTGGCGCAGGCTGCCGTTCGGCGTCATCCCCTCGAAGAAGTGCTGGATGCCGCCCAGCAATGGGTTCTGCTGCGACTGGTTCTGCTGCGCGCGTGCCGGCCCTGCCGGCAGCATTGGTATTGCGAGAAGCACCGCACCCGCCACGGCGGCCCGCATGGCCCGCATCGGTCAGCCTCCTGATCCAGCAACAGAACTGAAACGCGCCGCGCCGCGCCGCGTTGCCAGCCGCTCCTAACGACGATTCGGGTCGTACGCCGGCGAGTTGTCGGTCGATCCGCCATATCGCTGGTCCTGGCCATAGCGCTGGTCCTGGCCATAGCGAGGCCCGCGATCGTCGTCGTGCGGCCTCACATAGCCGCGATCTGCTTCCGTATGCTCCTGCCGCGACTGCTCCTGCCGCGCCTGTTCACGGCGTTGCTCGTCCTGACGTCCGCGCGCATAGGCGTCCTGGTCGCTGCCGCTGCCGTTATTGCCTCCGTTGAGCAGATGCTGCACCTGCCCGAGCACGCCATTGCCTTGGGCCAGCGCCGGAGCGGCGCCCAGAACGGGCGCAAGCGCCAGTGCCGCGGCCGTCGTCACACCGATGAGCCTCATCAATCGATCCCCTGTCCAGGTCTGTCGGAAATTCAACGCCCGGAACGGGCTCGCGGTTTTGCCGCGCGACTTGCCAGCCCCGCCGCCGCGCGGTTCACTGCATCGTAATCCCCTCCAGCCCCGGAACGCCGCACAAGATGCCCGCACCGCGCGCCGCAGCCCGCCTTGCCGTGGACATCGGCGGCACCTTCACCGACCTCGCGCTCGAGCATGCCGGGCGCTGCCACACCATCAAGGTCCTGACCACGCAGGCCGCGCCCGAGGACGGCGTCATGCAGGGCGTGCGCACGGTGCTGGACGCCGCCGGGATCGGCGCGGGGATGATCGGCATGGTCATCCACGGCACCACGCTGGCCACCAACGCGCTGATCGAGCGCAAGGGCGCGCGGACCGCGCTGCTGACGACCGAGGGCTTTCGTGACGTGCTTGCGATGGGCAACGAGAGCCGTTACGACCAGTACGACCTCAACATCGTGCTGCCGCAGCCGCTGGTGCCGCGACACCTGCGCCTGCCCGTCGCGGAGCGTCTGGACAACACCGGCGCCGTGCTGCGCCCGCTCGACGAGGCGGCGGTGCGCGCGCTGGTGCCCGCGCTGCGCCGGGCGCGGGTCGAAAGCGCGGCGGTCGGCTTCCTGCACGCGTTCGTCAACCCGGCGCACGAACGGCGGGCGCGCGACATCCTGCACGAGGAACTGCCGGACATTCCCGTCTCGCTCTCCTCCGACGTCTCGCCCGAGATGCGCGAGTGGGAGCGGTTCTCCACCACCGTCGCCAACGCCTACGTGCAGCCGCTGATGGCGCGCTACCTGCGCCGGCTGGAGGACGGGCTGCGCGGCCTCGGCGCGACGGCGCCGGTCTTCCTCATGCTGTCGGGCGGCGGCCTGACCACCATCGAGACCGCGTGCCGCTTTCCGATCCGCCTGGTGGAAAGCGGGCCGGCGGGCGGCGCGCTGTTCTCCGCGCATGTCGCGCGCCAGTGCGGGCTGGAGTCGGTGCTGTCCTTCGACATGGGCGGCACCACCGCGAAGATCTGCCTGATCGACAACGCCCGTCCGCAGGCGGCGCGCAGCTTCGAGGTGGCGCGGGTCGGCCGGTTCAAGAAGGGCTCCGGCCTGCCGCTGCGCATCCCGGTGATCGAGATGGTGGAGATCGGCGCCGGCGGCGGCAGCCTTGCGCATGTCGATGCGATGGGCCGGATCGCGGTCGGCCCCGAAAGCGCCGGCGCCGAGCCCGGCCCCGCGTGCTACGGGCGCGGCGGGCGGATGCCGGCGGTCACCGACGCCAACCTCGCGCTGGGCCGCTATGACCCCGAGCGCTTCGCCGGCGGCGCCATGCGGCTTGACCCCGACGCGGCGCGCGAGGCGCTGGCGACCCAGGTCGGGATGCCGCTCGGCCTGCCGCCCGAGATGGCGGCGGTCGGGGTGGTCGAGATGGTGGACGAGAACATGGCGAACGCCGCCCGCGTCCACGCGATCGAGTCCGGCAAGACCCATGAAGGCCGCACGCTGATCGCCTTCGGCGGCGGCGGCCCCGTCCATGCCTGCCGGGTGGCCGAGAAGGTCGGCATCACCCGCGTCCTGGTGCCGTCCGGCGCCGGCGTGGGCAGCGCCATCGGCTTCCTGCGCGCGCCGGTCGCCTACGAGGTGGTGCGCAGTCTGTACCAGCGCTTCTCCGCCTTCGACGTCGGCCGGGTGAACGCGCTGCTGGCCGAGATGGAGGCCGAGGCCCGCGCCGTCGTCGAACAGGGCAGCTTCGGCGCCGCGCTGTCGCAGAGCCGGCTTGCCTACATGCGCTACGTCGGCCAGGGACACGAGATCCCGGTCCCCCTGCCCGCAAGCGTCCTCGGCGCCGCGGACGTGGCGGTGATCCGCGCCGCCTACGACGACGCCTATACCCGCTTCTACGACCGCCCGGTGCCGGGCTCGGACGTGGAGGTGATGAGCTTCGCCGTGCAGGTGACGACGGCGGTGCCGGACACGGCGCAGGCCGAGCCGACGATGCCGCCCGCCAGTCGCCCCGCACCCGCCCGCACGCAGGCGGTGCGCGACACCACCACCGGCGAGCCGGCAAACTGGGCGGTCCATGACCGCGCCAACCTTCGCCCCGGCGCCGGCGTGAGCGGTCCGGCCATCATCGCCGAGGACGAGACATCCACCCTGGTCGCGCGCGGCTGGTCCGCGCGCGTGAACGGGTTCGGCTACCTCGAGATCACGCGGGGAGCATGAGCATGGGGGAGACCGCCGACGCACTGGCCCGCATCCAGCGCCAGATCATGTGGAACCGGCTGATCGCGGTGGTGGAGGAGCAGGCGCAGATCATGATCCGCACCGCCTTCTCCACGACGGTGCGCGAGGCGGGCGACCTGTCGGCGGGCGTGTTCGACCTGCATGGGCGGATGATGGCCCAAGCGGTGACCGGCACGCCGGGGCACGTCAACTCGATGGCCGAGAGCGTCGGGCATTTCCTGCGCAAGTTCCCGACCGCGGCGATGCGGCCGGGCGATCATTACATCACCAACGACCCGTGGCTCGGCACCGGCCATCTGCACGACCTGACGGTGGTGACGCCGGCGTTCCTGCACGGGCGCATCGTCGGGCTGTTCGCCAACACCGCGCATGTCATCGACATCGGCGGCCTCGGCATGGGACCGGAGGGGCGATCGGTGTTCGAGGAGGGGCTGTACATCCCGATCCTGAAATGCTTCGACCAGGGGCGGCCCAACGAGACCTTCTTCGATTTCATCCGCGCCGGCTCGCGCCTGCCGGTCGAGCTGGAGGGCGACGTCTATTCCCTGTGCGCCTGCAACGACGCCGGCGCGCGGCGGCTCGCCGAGATGATGGACGAGTTCGCGATGGACAGCCTCGATGCGCTGGCCGGCTTCATCTTCGACAGCTCGCTCGCCGCGACCTTGGCCGAGATCGGACGGCTGCCCCAGGGCACGTACGCGGCGGAGATCTACTCCGACGGCTACGAGGAGCCGGTGCGCCTGGCGGCTTCCATGACGATCCTCGATGACGCGATCGAGGTGGACTACGCCGGGACCTCGGGCCTGTCGAACCGGGGGATCAACGTCCCGCCGGCCTATTGCCGCGCCTATTCCTGTTTCGGCATCAAGTGCGTGGTCGCGCCCGAGGTGCCGAACAACTGGGCGAGCCTGACGCCGTTCCGGATGAAAATCCCCGACGGCTGCATCCTCAACGCGCCCCGCCCCTATGCCGTGTCCGTCCGCCACGTCCTCGGGCACCTGCTGCCGGACCTGATGATGGGGTGCCTCCATCAGGCGGTGCCCGCGCGGGTGACGGCCGAGGGGGCCTCGGCGCTGTGGAACCCGCCGCTGCGGGGCGGGGGTTCGGTGTCGGGCCAGGCGCGCGGCAACCGCCCGGTCGTCGCGGACTTCGAGATCATCACCTTCAACTCGGGCGGCACCGGCGCGCGCCCGACGGCAGACGGGCTGGACGCGACGGCGTTTCCGTCGGGCGTGCGCACGATGCCCGTCGAGGCGACCGAGAACGTCGCCCCGGTGATCTTCTGGCGCAAGGAGCTGCGCCCGGATTCAGGCGGCGCGGGCCGCACGCGCGGCGGCGTCGGCCAGGTAATGGAGATCGCCACCAAGGGCGAGCTGGAGTTCGCGGTCAACGCGATCTTCGACCGTGTCGGCCACCCGCCCAAGGGCCGCGAGGGCGGGCATGAGGGCGCGGCCGGCGCGGTGCATCTGAAGTCCGGCGCGACGCTGCGCACCAAGGGCTTCCAGATCATCCCCGACGGCGAGCGCCTGATCCTGCAACTCCCCGGCGGCGGCGGCCTGGGCGATCCCGCCGCGCGCGAGCCCGCGCTGGTGGCACGCGACGTGCGGGATGGGCTGGTGTCGGCGGAGGCGGCGCGGGAGCGGTATCGGGTGGCGTGCGACGCGAGCGGCACGCTGGATAACGCGGGGACCGAGAGACTGCGTCGGTAGTGGTGGGAAGCGGACTTGGAGTGGTCATATGTAACCAGCGGCTATGCGCCCATTGCAGCCGCTCCAACTGCGAGATGGATCATCTCCAAAACGGACATAAGCGCCGGCAACGTTCTTCCGGCAGTCATGGGTGAAAATCAGAATCCGGGGCCCATCGCGCACGAGAATGCCGACTGCGCCGCCGGCGTGCGCTGCTACGTGCCTGCGCGGGCCGGGCGTGAGAACAACAACCTGCGCAACTCGCCCGGTCCGAGTGCTTTGCCGATATCCCGAAACGCGAAATAGGGGATGAGCACCACGAACATGATGGCCGCGACGGTCACCAGGCCTGCAAAGCCGCCGCCACCAAAGACTGGCACGCTGCCCGCGAGGGTTGATCCGTGCAGAAGTCCCACGACAAGACTTTCAAGAACGTGGAAGACGATGAAGACGATCGCGAACAGGAACGCCTCGGCCAGCCCCGCAACCGCAATCGGCTGCGCGCGCATCCCGCGGTCGAGCTTCAAGTCCTCCGCGACTAACATCACCTTCGCGAGCACGAGCGCATTGATCAGCGCGAAGCCCTGCGGCTGATAGCCAAGACCCATCTGGCCCCGAATGATTCGCTCGAACAATACGAACAGGCCGAACACCAGCCACAGGTAGACAAACATCAGGCCAAACCTTGTAGCTTCGTGCAGGAGCCTGTCCTTCATACTGCGGCTGGATGATCCGGTTGTTTTGGCCGATGGGTGCGCTTCGGTGGTAGCAACGCGCCCGGCGGGAGTTTCCTGCATGGTCCGCTCTCCTTTCGTGACCAGCTCGCGGGGAGAAATCAGGTACGAGCGGCGAGTTCCTCGGCGAGAATTGGTACGCCGAGATTGCACGCTTGCACACCTTGGACGACGCAGAGCTTCAGCACCTCCATGATCTCTTCCATGGTCGCCCCGGCCCTGAGGGCTGCTTTGATGTGGCGGCGCGTACCGGGCGCGTACATATGCGTATATGAGGCATCGAGCGCGATGCTCAGAAGCTCGATCTCCTTGGGCGGCATCACGCCGCCCTTATACATGGGGATCGCAGTCGCAAAGAACTCATCGGTCCACTGCGGATCGAGCTCGAAGAACGGATCCCATGCGGTATTCCACTGTCCGACCGCCCGCATCGCGTCGCAGGCTGGCGTGCTTGCCACAGGCTTAGGCGCCGGCGCCATGCCCGCGGCTTTCGCTTCCTCCAGCAAAATCGGCGCGCCGAGGCTGCAGGAATGGATCGACATCAGAGCCCCGCACTTGAGGACCGAAGAGAATTTCTTCTCGGGTCGCTCCTGCGTCGAGCGCGGCGCGGATGTGGTGTCGGGTGCCGTCGGCATTGAGGTTCGTGCAGGCGGCGTTCAAACCGACACTGACCAGCTCGATGAACTTGCGCGGCAGAACCCCTGTGACCCAGGGGTTCGTGGTCATCCTCAGGCATGTCGCAGCCCACGCCGGGTCCCAGGCGCGCAAGTGTTCCAGGGCCGCGTCCCATGGCCCGGCGGCGCCGGACAGCGGTGGCGCCGCATTGCTTGGCTCGGTCATTTCAACCTCGCATCTCGTGATTGCACGCCCGGTTGGCGGGTCCCGCCCCCGGATGGGAGCGGGACTCGTAGATGCTGGATGCCCTGATTACAGCACGTGCGCACTCATCTTGGTTTCCACGGCGCCGGTCTGGTCCGGCGGCACCATGCAGTAGGCGATCGGGTGCGAGTCGCTGCCGACCACGCCGGTCTTCAGCTTGCCGTCCGTTTCCCAGACCTGGAAGCCGGGGTTGTAGCTCGTGGGGTTCGGCGGCAGGCCGAGGTGCTGCAGCGTTTCATCGACGCTGTTGTACCATACGCCGACCTTCATGATCTTGCGTGCCTCGTCGGCAGTTGCCACCTTGCGGCCGAACTCCTTGCAGATGCGTACCACCCCCTCGATCTGCTTGACCGAGGTAGCACGTTCGCGATTCGCACCCCAAATATTGTCCTCGTTGCCGACCCGGATATGCTGCCCGAGTACAAGGGCCATCGCGGACAGCGAGATTGCCCCCCGCATGCTGGACCAGAAGGTCGCGACGGCGCCCTGCGGTATGTTGCGAAGAAACTCCATCCAGTGGAACGGATTGCGGCCAAGCGTGCCGCCGCCGTAGCCTGCGATCGCCATGTTCAGCGGCCCCATGTAGACGCCCGCACGGATCAGGCGCTCGATGATCTCGAGCTGATGGATGTGTGCCGGAACGAAATAGGGCTGGATGCCGTTCTTGCGGAGTCGCCTCAGGTGCTCGAGATAGAAGGCCGGGGTGGAGTTCGAGCACCATTCCGGCCCAGGCCGCCTGCACCTTGGGATCCTCAAGGTGAGTTCCCCTGACGTCCTCCTTGCTCATCATTGAGATCACATCCCACAGCGTCGTGCCAGTTGAGACGGTGACGAACTCGGGCCTCGGGTCGAGTTCAGTCAACATGTGTCTCGTGTCGTAGTCCAGCCACTTCGCCTTCCCGTCCTCGGTCTTCGGCGAGAACGAGATCGATCCGCCGACCTGCAGGATCATATCCGGGACGGCCTTCCTCAGGAGTCCGAGGAAGTAGTTGTACTGGTCGAAGTCGATCGAACCCTTGCCGGTCGCGGGGTTGCGCACGTGGACATGCAGCATGGTGGCGCCGGCATTCCAGCAATCCACCGCCGTCTGAACCTGCTCCTTCCAAGTGACAGGTATATCGGCGTCCCCCGGTAGCCATTGCGGGCCGAACGGTGCCGCCGTGATGATCAACGGCGCCATGTTCTCCGGTAGGATCGAGTCGTCTGTATAGTACATCGCCGCGGTCTCCTCTGCGTTATAACATCTGGCGCTTCAGTATCGTCGTCGACAGCAGCCAACGCGCCGGCCTGACGCTGCAGCCGTGGTCGTCTCATCCCCGTCGCGTCAATCCGGCCCCGGCGGCGGAAATGCCGCAGGGTCCGCCTGGTAGATGGCGAACATGTTGCCCTCGGGGTCGGCGAGGACAGCATACCAGGCCGTCTTCGGGACAGCGGTCTTGGGCCGCAGCACAGCCGCGCCGAGCCGCTCGGCCTTGGCAATCGCGTCATCGAGCAGCGCGACATGCACGTAGTGCATCCAGCCGCGCGTGCCGGCGATCGGGCGATACGTCAGGCCGCCGACGAAGCCGGGCTCGGGCCTCGCTCCGGTCTCGATCCGCCAGTAGTCCAAGCCCGGCGCGCGTTCAAACTGCCAACCGAACAGTTGGCGGTAAAACTCCGCCAGCGTCGCCGGCTCTTCGCCGTAGATCTCGAAATGCGTCACAGATCCGGTCAACGCTCGCACTCCCTGCACTCTATTGTGGCTCGCCCCGAAGGACCCAGGCAGTCGACCAGCTTGACCAACGGTCGGCCAACAGCACTAAACACAGCAGACTGGCGGGGCGCTTGTGACTTTGCGACAGGCGCGGCGAACTCAGTGTTACGCTTTGGTGGCGCAGCGTCGCCTCAGCCCAACCGAGCGCCTGACAGCCGTGCGGGAGACGTGACAGGACATGCCGGAAGGGCAACAGCGTGTTGGGGCATTTGCCGAGGTGCCCCCGCTCCTTCGAGAGTTCGGCATCGATCCCGCCGAGGTGGTAGCGGGCGTCGGGCTTGAACTCAGCGTGCTCGACGATCCCGAGAATGTGATCCCCTTCACCCTGGCGGGCAAGCTGCTACAGGCCGGCGCGATGCGTACCGGATGCGCACATTTTGGCCTTCTGCTCGGGCAGCGGAACGACACCAGAAGCCTCGGTCTCGTCGGTGGTTTGATGAGGAACGCACCAAGCTGGGGCCGGGCCGTCCAGGACCTTGTCGACAACCAGCCGCGCTATGTCCGGGGTGGCGTGCCGTACCTGGTGGTGCGCGACGGCGTGGCCTGGGCCGGCTATGCGATCCACCAACGGGGAACCGAGGGCATCGACCAGTTCTGCGACGGAGCGATCGCGGTCGGATTCAACATGATGCGGGAACTGTGCGGCGCCTTGCCCGACGAAGTACTCTTGTCCCACAAGTCTCCAGCCGATGTTCGGCCGTATCGCCGTTTCTTTCGCGTTCCCGTCCGGTTCGATGCCGAGCAGTCGGCCCTCGTCTTCTCCGCCAGCAAGCTCGAATGTCCAGTGCCCGGTGCCGATCCGCGCCAACGCGCGATCCTGGAAGCATCGGTCGCGAGATACTGGTCGGTCGCCCAGCCCAATGTCACCGACCAGGTCGTTCGGATCCTTCGCTCCCGCGTCTTGTTCGGCGACTTCACCTTGGCGGCGGTAGCACACTGCCTGACGATGCATCCGCGGATGCTGAATCGCCACCTGAAGGCGGAGGGCATAACGTTCCGCGAGCTGCTGAACGAAGCGCGCTTCGAGGTCGCACGGCAGTTGCTCCTTGGCACCCGCATTGACATCACCGGCATCGCCACCGCATTGGGCTATGCGGACACCAGCGTATTCAGCCACGCGTTTCGTCGAATGGCAGGGGCATCGCCACTCGAGTGGCGCGCTGGATTGGCCGGAGCCATGCTTGGGCCCCAAGAGGGGCCATTACGGTAAACGCACCGTACCCGAGCCAACATGTGGACCCGGCAGCGCAGGAGCCCAGACGAGGTAGCAGATCCTGTATTTTGAGGTACGCGCCCGGGTTCTCCCGCGAAGCGTGGGCGGCCGACCAGAAGACCACGGGTGTTCGCAGATGCTTGCGGCGCCGAATGGCCGCGAAGAGTTAAACCTGCCTTTGGCGATCTCCATGAACGAACGTCTGATTGTCGACGCTGCACACTTCAAAGCAGCCGTTCCGCTCTCGGCCAACTTCAGCCGTACAAATCCACTTTTCGAGTGTCCGCTTCAAATCGAGAACGGCGGTAAACTGGCGGGTACCGACCGCATGATTCATCCATCAGAAGCCATCGCTGACGGCGGCCAGATCGGGTGACGGCACCCGCATCACCCCCGCAGCAGCTCATCACCCGGATCGGGTGCCCGCTCCGGGGCGAGCGCGAGGATCGCGTGCAAGTCTTCGGGCCGAGCGTCACCGGCCCGCTGGCGGAAGAATGCGGCCGCCATTTCCACCGCGCCCACCTTCTGTGCGACGGCGGCAACGATCCACTGGTTGAGCGACACGCCATCCTCCTTCGCGAGGCGTGCCGCCGCAGCCTTCACGGATGCCGGCAGCTTGAGGGGGTAGGCCGCCCTGCTCATCGCCTCATCCTTCAGCAATTCGCCCCGCAGCAGCAAGGCCAACCCGAAGCTTGACGCTCCCTGGGAGAAGTCGGCCAGGTTGTGCGTGACACGCGCGTCGGTCCTACCATGCACTGCCGCGTCCACGCCACTTGCAGTATGTATCCTACAGACCATGCAAGGCACCCCGCCATGACCCTTCGCTGCGACCTCATCATCCGCGACGTGACGGTGTTCGACGGCACCGGGGCGGCACGGTTCACCGGCGATGTCGGCGTCAGCGGCGACCGCATCACCGGCGTCGGCGACCTCGGCGGCGCCTCGGCCGACCGGGAGATCGTCGCCACCGGCAAGGCGCTCGCCCCCGGCTTCATCGACGCGCACACCCATGACGACCGCGCCGTGCTGCACGGGCCGGCATGCATGACCTGCAAGATGTCGCAGGGCGTCACCACGGCCATCGTCGGCAATTGCGGCATCAGCCTCTCGCCCGTGCGCATGACGCGCCGCCCGCCGCCGCCGCTCGATCTGCTGGGCGACGAGAGCCATTGGGAATTCGACAGCTTCGCCGACTACGCCGACCGCCTCGCCCGCGACCCGTCCCCGGTCAACACCGTCGCGCTGATCGGGCACATGTCGTTGCGCATCGAGGCGATGGGCGGCGACACGCAGCGCGCCGCCACCGACCAGGAGGCGGAGCACATGCGCCGGCGGCTGGCCGAATCGCTGGCCGAGGCCGCGACGGGCTTCTCCACCGGGGCGGTGCATCTAAAATCCGGCGCGGCCCTGCGCACCAAGGGCTTCCAGATCATCCCCGACGGCGAGCGCCTGATCCTGCAACTCCCCGGCGGCGGCGGGATGGGCGATCCCGCCATCCGCGACCCGCAGACGGTGGCGCGCGACGTGCGCGACGGCTTGTATCGGCGGAGGGCGCGCGCACGGCCTACAAGGTGGCGTGCGATGCCAACGGCATGCTGGATGCGGCGGCGACCGAGAGACTCCGCCGGTAGCGGATGAAATCAGACGGCTGGTATCCTAGGCTGTCGGTCGGCGCGGGGCGGAAAGAGGACGCCGATGGCGAATGACCGTGCAAAGCTCGTTGCCCGGAGATTTATCGAGACGGTCGTGAATACCGGCAATCTGGACCGGGTCGCAGAGTTCATCGGGCCGGCTGCCGTTGAGGAGACAAGACGGCATATTTGCGGCGTGCGATCTACCTACCCAGACCTTCAGGTTACTGTCGGACTGCAGATTGCTGAGGGCGAGCTGGTCGTGACGCGGGTCACGGCCACGGGGACTCACAAAGGGTCACACCGCGGAATAGCTCCAACGAACAAATCCGTTGTCATCGAGGGGGTAAACATTGCTCGCGTCAAGAGCGGAAAGATCGTCGAGCATTGGGGTGCGGCGAACACGCTCGAAGCTCTCGTTTCGATTGGCGCTCTTCCCTAGGCGAAGGCCGACGACATCGGCACAGGTTCCGACGCAAGCGGGAGGATGACGTGACGCAATTCCGGAGCGTCCTGCTTGGTCTCATTATTCTGCTCCTTGGCGCTGCGCCGGGCGCCCTTGCCTGGGATACGCCGCTCCTAAACATCTATCAGCTTGCCTACCCGGTTGTCTGGAACGGCAAGGTGATCATGATCGGCGCGCGGCTCCAGTTGCCTGCCAACGTAAAGGGCAGGATGCCAGCGGTCATCATGATGCATCGCACAGGCGGCATCCGCTACAGCGGCGTTTATTATGCAGCGGCACTCAACGGCGCCGGCATCGCGACGCTCGAGGTCGATCAATGGGGTGGTCGCGGATTGCCAGGTGGCGCGTCCAGCCGCCCTAAGCATCTTGGCGACAATCTCCCCGACATAGCAGGGGCATCCCATCTTCTCAGCGAGCGCCCGGATATCGATAGGTCGCGCGTGGGTATTCTGGGCGAGTCCATGGGCGGCATCGAGACACTGCTCATGATGACCCAATACAACAGCGATGCCATCCTCGGCCCTGGTGTGCAGTTCCAGGCGGCGGTCGCTCTCTATCCCATTTGCTGGCTCTACAACCATGTGCCGGGTGCGGACTTCAAAGACCTGGTCAACGCGCCGATCAGGATCATGGTCGGAAGCGCGGATGACTACGACGGAGGCGGCGGCGCGTGTAAGCAACTATTGGGTGAGCTCGCGCCGCAGGACGCCGCGCATGTTTCGTTGCGAGTCTTTCCGGGTGCGACGCATATCTTCGACAGCTTCGCGGGCGCCTACGAATTCAACGATCCGGGCGCCAATGGGCGGAAAGGTGGGGTCATTCACGTCCGACCAGACCCGGAAGCACGTCAACAGGCGCGTGACGATCTGGTTGCCTTCTTCGTAGCTGCATTTGCACCGAGGTGACTTCGATCCCCCAGACGTTGCGTCGAACCTCCCCCAAGGGCCGCGAGGGCGACGCCGACGGCAGGCTGGATGCAGCGGCGGCCGAGAGACTCCGCCGGTAGTGGATGCAATCACTCGATGAGGCGCTGATGGATGCTGTCCTTCCCTACCGTGCCATGGCCTATAACAACGGCTGGGCAAACCATCGTCTGCTCGCCGCCTGCGCGCGGCTGTCATGGGCAGATTTTACGGCGACACAAATCGGCTTCTTTCCTAGCTTGCGTGCTACGCTCAATCATATCCTCGTCATCGACCGTTTTTACGTGGACGCGATGGAGGGCGGCACGCTCGGGCCGGCAGCTTGGGCGAACCGAGAGCCGTGCGAGACGGTCGTCGTGCTCCGGAAGGCGCAGATCGAGGTGGACCGCCGATTGATCGCCGTTGTTGAGCGCCTCGACGTATCCGACTTAGGGCATATCGTCGATATACCCCGTGGCGATCACGTTCAACGCGAGCGGACGGACCGACTTCTGCTTCACCTCTTTCAACATCAAATTCATCATCGGGGCCAGGCACACGCCATGCTGAGCGCCACCGAAGTCTCACCACCGCAGCTCGACGAGTTTTTCTCCGCAGGTGAGGCACCTCTGCGTGCTGCGGAGTTCGCTGAACTGGGCTGGACCGAGGAGACGGTCTGGACTGGCTGACGCGCGGGCGGAACTCACCAGCCTTCCCCGGCGAGGAGCACTGTCCCGATCCGTCCACGCAAGAGCAGGACTACGAACGACGAGTATGAGTTGGGACAGCGGCAGACCGGTGGGCGCCTCGCCGCCGTCAGCCGGCGTGCCTCGATGCGGTTGCTCACCGAGGCGATCGCTTCGGGCGCTGCGCGCACGCACTCGTGCGCAACGGCAATTCCCCGGCAGTGTAGCATTTAGCGGCCTTGCTCTCAATTATGCTTGGCGCGGTTGTCGGGGTTATGCTTGGCGCGGTTGGCGGGGTGGAGATCGTGAAGGCAAGCGGGCGCGCTATCTACGTGGCCTGCCCCGGCGGACGCACGCAGGCCGGCGGCATGGGGCGTATGGTCGATTATATGATGACGGCTTGGGAAGCCGACCGTCGACATCCGCCAATGGTGTGCATCGACACCACCGGGCCGCTGGTGAAGTGGCGTGAACCCTATTATTTCGCGCTGGCGCTCCTGCACCTACTCGCTGCCGCCCTTCGGCGGCGGATCGGGCTGTTGCATATCCACATGGCCGAGCGTGGCAGCGTTCTGCGCAAACTGATCGTACTGCTGCTGGGCCGACTGGCCGGCTGTCCTACGGTGGTGCACATGCATGCCGGGCCGTTCCCGGATTTTTACGAGGGGCTGCCGAAACCGGCGCAGTGGCTGATCACCAGGATGCTGCGCCGTGCCGACCGCTTCATCGTGCTCGGCAGCGAATGGCGCCCCTATTTCATCGACCGCGTAGGGCTCGATCCAGCCCGCGTAGTAGTGATACCGAACGGCGTGCCGGCGTCCCTCCCCGGGGAGCCACTCGCGCGTGAAAAGCCGTTTCGGTTATTCTATGCTGGGGTGCTGATCGAGCGGAAAGGTGTCGGCGACCTGCTAGTGGCGCTGGCGCGTTTACGGGGTTTGGAATGGACGCTCGATCTGGCCGGTTCCGGGGACACAGCGCGGTGGCGGGCGCTAGCGTGGACTCTTGGAATTGGCGAGCGAGTGCATTTTCTGGGCTGGCTGAATTCGGCGGAGGTTCATCGCCGGCTTGATGTCTGCAATGCGCTGGTGCTGCCGTCGCATGTCGAGGCGCTGCCAATGGTGGTGATTGAGGCTATGGCGCATGCGCGCGCGGTGATCGCGACCCGGGTCGGATCGATCGCCGATGCGGTGGGGGACGGTACGTCCGGACTGCTGGTCCCGCCGCACGATCCGGACCGGCTGGCGGAGGCGCTGGAGCGGGTAATTCGCAACCCAGAGTGGTGCGAACGGCTCGGCGGGGCCGGTCGACTGCGTTACGATGCAACCTTCACCATTGACCGCCTGACCGCCCGGCTAGCTGATTTGTTCGTCGAACTGATGAGCGAAAAGGAACTTCAAGGGCGCTTGTCAGCGTGATCGTTCCCACGCCGGCCTGCATGAAGGGCTCCTGCCAGCGCCAGACGGCGGTTTTGGCTTTGCCGGGGCACGAGATGATATTGTGGGTGCCGCAGCCATTCGCCGTTAACAGAAGGATCCGGGCTCGCCAGACACGCTTCTATGAACTGTTCCGGTCTGCCACGACCCTTTCAACGGATCCGGTCAGCGATCATGGGCGGTGCCGATGTTCGGCCTGATTGGATCAGGCCCGTTGCACCAGGCACGATCCTTACCGCAGCGGCTACAAGCCTGATGTTTCGCCGCCAACTTTTATGGTCCGGGGCGGCATTGCCGTTTGTGGGCATGGCTCGCGCCGTGCCGCATCCAGCCTTTCGACAACCATGGGACCAGCCATTCGCCTCAACGAGCGTATGGAACACCCCGATTGGCTCGGGTGCCCAATGGTCTAGCCTCAGCGATCCCGGCACGGCGCAACTCGTCAAGCGGAATGGGGCGATCAACACCACCCGTTGAAGTCAGCCGCATTACATTGGCACCGCCTCCGATCCAGTGATAACCGTGACGTGCATTGACGATATTTTCCCAGTCGCGCCACAGCGCATACACATCCCTCGTGGTGCGAAACCGGACCCGGAGTCCGATGCCCATATGGTGTTCTTTGACCGCGCCAACCCTCGATGGATGTGGTCGTATTTTGGCTGCTCCCTGAATAATGGGCATGACGTGTCTGCGGGGATTACCGCCCAACTCGGCGGTATCTACGATGTTTGCGGCGATGAAATCAACACACCGAACCGACATGGGTATGGCGATTACAACTTTGGGATTGGAACGATCCGCGATTATGATCTATCGAACGGCGGTATTCAGCATATGCTGCGCTATGACGCATCGGACGATCTCATCAAGATGCCGATCAATACCGCCCGTCCGGAGGTTGACTGGCTTACCAACGTTCCTTGGCCAGATCATCATACTGATTATTGGGGAGATCGGCAATATAAGGGTGAGCTTCGGTATGGCTCTACCATCGGTATTCCGGTCTCAGTTGATCTAAGCAACTTGCGGCTCTCCAGGGGCGGTATGATGCTCGCCATGGTGCTTCAGGACTACGGCGCTGTGATGCGGGACGCTGGGGGATCGAATTCTATCACCTTCATGGCTGAACCGCTCTGCATCACCAATCATGCTGCACTAGTATATGAGATGGCTGCGGATGCGCCCAAGCTGGTGCCGCATCTCCGGGTCCTGGAGAACCAGGGGCCGACGACCATCAATGGCGGAGGAAAGCCGCTGGTCACCGGCCCGCCGCCGTTGTTGTGCCCTTATCGGAATGAAGGTGCAACGGAGTGAGCTCGTTTGGGACCAGGAGGTTACGCTTGTCAGTCGGTAATGCGGTCAGAGTACAATTCGCTCTGGGTCTGTCCCCGCCCGACGATGTCGCGAGTTCCTCCGCGCCGAACTCGAAGCCATTGTGGCTCGGCTGCTGGGTGACGAGATCGCGCGACTGAAGGGCTGAAGGGCCGTCCTGACAGTATGCGTCCGTCGGAACCCGCGGAGATTGTCGTTAAGTCGCGGTGCTGAACTCGTCGGGCAGCGAGGCGCTGATCGAGGCGTGCGCGGATGTCGATTGGGTCCCACGACAGCAGCTCGGCGACACGGTTCACCAGATGAGCGGTATCGTAGATTATGGTGCCGCAACGGCCGGGCTTAAGCGACTGGGTGCGCGCCGGGGCGCGCAATTCCGCTCAGAACACGTTACGGTCGGTGATGCAGCGAAGGCCCGTCAAGGCGAGGATCTTGATGTCAAACAGGAGGGACCAATTCTCGATGTAGAATAGGTCGGTACTCGACGCGCATGCGAAGCTGCTCCGCCCGGTGCGTTGCGCCGCGATAGCCGTTGACCTGCGCCCAGCCGGTGATGCCGGGCTTCACCCGGTGGCGATGCGCGTACTCGGCGATGATTTCGTGGCCCAGGCGTTCTTCCGTGCGCATCATCACGGGATGCGGTCTTGGACCGACCACCGACATGTCCCCCCGGAGTACGTTGAACAGCTGTGGGAGCTCGTCGAGACTGGAGCGGCGCAGGAACAATCCTATCCTGGTCAGACGCTTATCCCGCCGTACCGTCTGCCGGAGCACGCCGGATTGGTCCGGCTGCCAACGCATGGTGCGGAATTTGAAGATGGTGAACTCGGTGTTGTTCCAGCCATGCCGCTTTTGGCTGAAGATTACCGGACCAGACAACTCCAAGCGGATTGCGAGCGCGATCAAGAACAGCAGGGGAGCCAGCAAAACAATCAGGATGCTGGCCAGAATTTTGTCCTCCAGCTCCTTCGTGAATGTTTTCCATCGTCGCAGCGGGCGCTCTGACAGCAGCAGCATCGGCACGCTTAGGTCGTCGACCTGCCGGTGCGGCAGGCTAAGCTTGACCAACTCCGGGCAAAGCGCGACCCGGGCCGACACCATCTTCAACTGCAGAAGGATCTTGCCAATCTGCTTCTCCTCGGTAGCGGGCAAGGTCAGGATAATCCAATCCAGCCGCCATTGCTGAGCGATCTCGACAAGGTCGGCAATATCCCCGCGCGCCGCGACGCGATGGGCGGGTGGGGTATCCGGCTCGTCATTGAAAACCCCGATTACGTGAACGAGGCTTTGGGAGGTGCGGAAATGATCAACCAACCGGTCGGCTACCGGCCCCGCCCCGACAATCGCTACACGGTCGCCCAGCAGCCCGCCTAGATCGAGCTTCCGGAGATAAGCGGCCAGGATAAGCCGCGCGGCCCCGCAGAACAGGAAGGTGAGAGCGGCCCACAGCACGACCCAGAGCCGCGAAACAGGGGCCAGCGAGTGTGTCGCGAAGCCCAGTGCCAGCATGATGAACGCGAAACAGGCGCCCCGGTTTACAAGGCGGCTGAGCAGGCAACTCCCCGGCGAAACCGCGATACGGAGGTGAGGCTGCGATCGCGCAGGAGGGCCGGCGAGATGATGGCGCCGACCCCGACTACGAGGTAAAGCGGCCTCCAGAACTCCAGGACCAGCGCATCGGTCTCAAGGAAATGACCATAGATTTTCGCACCGAGGAAGCCAGCCAGCAGAACCGAGATAAAATCCGAGACAACAAGCGTGTCATTCGCCATTGACACGAAATCGAGATTCCGGCGGCGGCCGTGGACGCCTACGAACGGGGCTGTGAATGCAGCATCCGGGTTGATTACGGCTTTAAGGCTCCCGGCGAGATCGTTGCCGTCCATGGCTTCTCGCTCCATTGGCGATAAATTGGTGAGGCTGTAACAATTGACGGGACTATAATACTATAATTATGCAACGCAAGGGTCCGGAATTATGCAAAGCAAGGGTCCGGCACGCCCTCCAGCCGGTCCTCGGGCGGGGTGGCGCGCAGGCGGGCGATCGCGCGGCCGGCTGGCCTTCGTCCGTTCGGACCTCCGGCTCCCGCCGTGCGGCGGATCTCACACGGGCCACGAAGCGGCAATCCAGCTTGGCCGTCGCGGCGGGAAATCGGAAGCAGAAGCCAAGTACCTCTCAGCACCCGCCCTCCAGATCGAAGGGTGCACTGATGAGCGGCATCGCGAGGCGGGTCTGTCCGGTCTTGAAGACCGTCGGTTGCGTCCATCGCTTCGGCGGGCGCCCGTTGCTGAACTCGAGCGAATGCTCGGCTTGTATCGGGACCCCTAGCGCGGCTTCACGGTGAAGCACTTCCACGAGCAGTTGAGCAACGGCACGACTATACCCTGGGCTACACGGTGATCAAGCTGCATCTGCATCGGGCGGATCTGGTGGTCGCGGCGACGAAGCGCTCGGCCCATCGCAACAAGCGCCCGCGCCGCCCGATGATCGGGAAGCTGGACGGTTCTAAAAACCTCGCCTTTTCGGCTGCCTTCTGATTCACTGCGGTTCGGCGGCGAGGTGGCAGAATGGCGCGGGCACCCGGTTTCTTTGACGTCGACGAGCGTCTTCAGCGATTGAGCAACCTCGGCGATCAGCTGGAGGCTTTCGCCGGAGCGGTGGACTTCGAGGTCTTCCGGCCGGATTTGGAGAGGGCTCTCGCCTACTCCGACGGGAGCAGAGGCGGACGCCCGCCGTTCGATCCATGGCGCGGGCACCCGGTTTCTTTGACGTCGACGAGCGTCTTCAGCGATTGAGCAACCTCGGCGATCAGGGAGGCTTTCGCCGGAGCGGTGGACTTCGAGGTCTTCCGGCCGGATTTGGAGAGGGCTCTCGCCTACTCCGACGGGAGCAGAGGCGGACGCCCGCCGTTCGATCCGGTGATGATGTTCGAGGTGCTGGTGATCCAGACCGCCAACACGCTGTCGGACGAGCGCACGGAATACCTGGTCAACGATCGGCTGTCGTTCATGCGCTTTCTTTGTCTCGGCTTATCCGACCGGGTGCCGGACGCGCGCACGATCTGGCTGTTCCGCGAGAAGCTAACCAAGGCTGGCGCGATCCAGTCGCTGTTCGATCGCTTCGATGCCATGCCGCGGGCCGCCGGCTACATCGCCATGTCGGGCCAGATCGTCGATGCCAGCTTGGTGGCCGCGCCGCGTCAGCGCAACACGCAGGCCGAGAAGGACGACATCAGGGCCGGCCGGGTGCCGCAGGATTGGAAGCAGAAGCCGGCCAAGCTCCGCCACAAGGATCGGGATGCCCGTTGGACGGTCAAGTTCACCAAGGCCAAGCCGCGCGAGGACGGCACGCTGCCGGCGGTCGATCTGGCGATCCCGACCTTCGGCTACCGCAACCACATCTCGATCGACCGTGGCTTCGGCTTCATCCGCAAATGGCTGACCACAGATGCGGCTGCCCCTAAGGGGCGCCGGCTCCGCGATGGCCTGCTCGACAAGAGCAACACAGCAGGCAGTGTCTGGGCCGATACGGCGTATCGATCGGTTGGCCAAGAGCTATGCGGGAAACTGGGTGACGCCGTGATCAGGCGGCGTTTTGCTCCGGCGTGTCTGTAACCTCGACGCCGTTCCGGAATGTGACACCTGCAACGACCCTTGGTAACTGGTTTTCGCCCTTCAGTCGACGCCACGTTTTCGCCGCCGCCATTACAAGCTTGAACACCATTAGCCGGGCGGTATCTTGGGACAGCGCGCCTTTGCTCCGGACGGTGCGGTGCCTGACGGTCGCGAACACGCTCTCAATCGGGTTCGATGTGCGCAGGTGATCCCAGTGCTCGGCGGGGAAGTCGTAGACGGTTAGCAGCGCGTCACGGTCCTTCACCAGGCAGATCACCGCCTTCTCGTATTTGGCCCCGTACTTGTCGGCAAACGTCGCGATCGCTGTCTCAGCTGTCGCACGGTCCGGCGCCGTCCAGATTTCCCGCAGGCCAGCCTTGGCCGCAAGCTGGACGGACTTGGGCAGCTTGTCGAGCACGTTGGCGGTCTTATGCACCGTGCAGCGCTGGTGCCGGGTTGTCGGCGACACCTCTTCGAGCGCCTTCCAGAAGCCGAGTGCGCCGTCGCCGGTAGCCAACTCGGGTGCGATAGCCAAACCGCGGGCCTTCAGGTCGATCAGCAGTTCCCGCCAGCTCTGCGCGCTCTCCCGGATGCCCACCTGGAAGCCGACCAGCTCCTTCTTACCCTCCGGTGTCGCGCCCATCAGCACCAGCATGCACTCGGCCTGCGGCTCCATGCGCGCCTGCAGGTAAACCCCGTCGGCCCAGATATAGACATAGCGCCGGGCCGACAGGTCGCGCCGTTGCCAGCGTGCGTAGTCGGCCTCCCACTCGCCTCGCAGCCGCGCGATCACCGACGGCGACAGGTTCGGGGCGTCCTTGCCCAGCAGCGCGGCAAGCGCCTCCTGGAAGTCGCCCATCGAGACGCCGCGCAGGTAGAGGATCGGCAATAGCGCATCCAGACTGCGCGTCCGTCGTGTCCAGCGCGGCAGGATCGCCGAGGTGAAGCGGACGCGCTCGCCGTTCTCTCCCGCGTCTCGGTCGCGCAGCTTGACCCGCCGCACTTCAACCGCACCGATCCCAGTCTGGATCACTCGCTCGGGGCCATGGCCGTGGCGCACGATCCGTTCGCGCCCGTCCGCCAGGCGAGCATCCTGCATTGAGGTCAGGAAGGCTTCCGCCTCGGCTTCAATCGCTTGGGCCAGCAGCCGGCGCGCGCCATCCCGGAGAACCGCTGTCAACGGGTCGCTGACAGCATCGGGCTGACGGAGAGGAACAACAGTGGTATTGCTCGTCATGGGCGTATCGGCTCCCTCTGGAGTTCAGGCAGGCTCGTCACCCGCCTCGATACGCCGCCTTTCTCACCGCTCCATCACCCAATTTCGCGCATAGCTCCGGAGGCTCCCGCCGCTCTCGACGGTCTATCGCTGGTTCGCCCGCTTCCGCGATGACGGGACATGGGAGACGATCAACCACCACGTGGTCATGCGCGATCGCGAGCGCGTCGGACGCGCGGCCAGTCCCACCGCCGCCGTGCTGGACAGCCAAAGCGTCAAGACGGCCAAAGCGGGCGGTCTGCGCGGCTACGATGCGGGCAAGAAGATCAAAGGTCGCAAGCGGCACGCCCTGGTGGACACCGACGGGCGCGCGCTCAAGCTCCACGTCCGCCCGGCTGACATCCAGGATCGCGACGGCGCCGTGCCGTTGCTACGCGCCTCGCGTGGCTCATTCCCCTTTGTCAAGCGGGTCTTCACCGATAGCGCCTACGCGGGCGAGCGGGTCGCCAACGCACGCGTATTGCCGTCGAGATCGTACGCAAGATCGACGGGCAGATCGGGTTCCAGGTCCACAAGCGACGCTGGGTGGTCGAGCGGTTCTTCGCCTGGATCGGGCGCAATCGCCGCTTCTCCCGCGATGTCGAAAGGCTCATCGCATCCGCCGAAGCCTTCCTCTACGCCGCTTCCGCCATCATCCTGCTGCGACGCCTGGGACGTTGCTGATCAGAATTCGAAATGGGCTCTTACCTTGGCTTTGCACGTCAGGGTGGGCGACAGGCGACGAGCAATAGGCGGCTGAGCACGTCGGGCGCGAGTTTCGGCGCGTCTTGGTGACACGGCGAGGGCGCGAAAGTCGGCGAGGTCCACAGTTCGCGGCGTATGACGGCCAGAGCGTCGCTGAAGGTCGCGGCGTGCTTGGGATACCAGCGGACGCACTCGGGCAGGAGACCCTGCCCGGCTTGAAGCTGCGTCGCCCACAGCGTCACCAGCGAGAACAACCCGAGCAGCGCCGGCGTGGTGCGCAGGATGGCCAGGTCCGACCATTGCCGCTGCGTCTCCATGCCGAGGTGGCGACGGGCTTCTTCGAAGGTGGTCTCGACGCGCCAGCGACGAACGAACCAGCGCAGGATGTCCACCGGGTCGGCGGTCAGGTCGGTGCACAGAAACGCCTGTGGCTCCTTCTCGCCGCTCGGGTCGCGCACCAGCACCCAGCGGATCGCGACCCGCATGCCGGGGTGATGCCACAGTGCCGTGCCGGAGGCGATGTGCAGGCGCCGCTCGGTGCGGCCATACCAGCCGTCGATGCTGACCTTGCGCCAGCGCGTAGCCGGGCTCTCCAGCCGCTCCGTCAGGCTCGGCAGCCGA
The DNA here is from genome assembly GCA_963756495.1 of uncultured Pseudomonadota bacterium. GTDB lineage: Bacteria > Pseudomonadota > Alphaproteobacteria > Acetobacterales > Acetobacteraceae > DATFDN01. Next base: position 210,545 of record CAVWNS010000001.1, read on the forward strand.
GCGCCCTTGACCGGTGGCCGTCCGATTGCGCCGGGCTTGCGCAACGGCGCCGACTTGTAGAGGCCGGCGTCGAGCCGCAGCCGGGAGATCAGGCAAACGTGCCGACCCGCATCGCGCAGCAACTCGATAGCGGAGAAGCTGCTGTCGGCGACCGCGATCACGCGCCGCCCCGGCAGCCAGCGCGCAATCTGGAGCAGCGCCTGGCGGGCCCAGTCGGTTAGCTTCTTGTGCCGGCGTCCGTGCTGAGCAGCGTAGCGCTCGGACGGTGCCAGCACGGTCAGGAACGGCAGCCCCTCCGCTGATATTCCAGCCGCTACGCGGCCGGAACCTTGACCAGCTCCGCCCAGACGCATCCCGCCCACGGCACGGGAGCGAGTAGCATGACGCACAACCAGCGCAGGCCGCTTGCCTTCACAAAGTGGCCGTGGCTGGACCGTACCGAGTCGCGATAGATGCCGCGTGCGCTGATCTTCGCGCCCCAGCGCCGCTCGATGGTGTCGTCGATGCCGACCACGACGGGTCCCTTCGGCACGAGGGCCGCGACCAGCAGCAGCAACAGCCGGTGCGCGACGGCGCGCGACGACCAGCGCCCGGTGCTGAGGACGCGGTGATAGGCGGCGAAGCCCGGTGCCTGGTCGAGGCCCATGACGCGTAGCGCCGCCGTGACCGTGCGCCGGCCGGGGACGAGGAGCGCGCCGGCCACCAGCACCAACACGTGGCGCCAGGCCGCGGCGGTGAAACAGGACGCGAACGGCCGCAGCCATACGGTCAGCACCTCGGGCACGCTCGCCGCCATGGCGCAGAACTCCGCTTGCGGCCGCTCCGGAGTGGGGCAACCCTTGCCAGCGGAGGTGGTGCGATGGCCGGCCCGGATATGATGCGCGAGCGGATCGCCGCCCACCCCTGGCCGCGCGGCGGCGTCGAGGTGGTGCGGGCCAACCGGGGCTACACGCTCTACAGCCGGCGCACCGGCGGCCAGGTCGCGCGCCTGCGGCCCACGGGCAAGGATGATGACGTGCAGGTCCTGTGGTGGCGCCGCGACGCCTGGGGCGCACCCGGCGCCTTCGGCCCTGTGATCATGCCGCTCGACCAGGCCCTCGGCTTCGTCGCCACCGAGGGTTTCTTCTGGATCGGTGCGTGACGCTCATAACGTAACGACCAGTGCAAAGTCCAGCTTAGCTCGACGTTGGCCTTTTACGCGGCGTAGCAAGCGGCGCCGATCAGGGCATTGATTGTCGCGTTGGGAATTTGGACGAGATCGGCCGTGGTCGGGGATGTGCAGAAATCATGATGTGTCCAGAGTTCGCGGCGGACAACGGCAAGCGCGTCGCTGAAGGTTGGTAGAGGTTTTGGATACCAACTCGCGGCACGCGGTGTTGACGTGGTTCTGGCTTGCAGATCCTGAGCCCAGAGAGCGATCAGGGAGAATAGCCCCACCAGTGCTGGCATCGTTCTGGCGATCGCGGGGTCTGACCATTGGCGCTGAGTTTCGACGCCGAGGTGGCGACGCACTTCAGCGAAGGTCACTTCGATTGACCAGCGGTGAACGAACCAGCGGAGGATGTCGACCGGGTCTGCATCGAGATCGGTGCACAGGAATGCCTGTGGCCGGAGTTCGCCAGCGACGTCGCGGACCAGCACGTAGCGGATCGGCACGAGCCGGCCAGGATGGTGCCACAGGGCTGTGCCGGAGACGATCTCGACCAGGCGTTCGCCGCGGCCATACCAGCCAGTCACCTGCAGGCGGCGCCAGCGCGTCTTGGGATTGACCAGACGGTCGGCCAGGTTGGGCTGCCTTTTCCCGATGACGCGCGGTCGCCCGACGGTGCCGGGCTGGCGGCGAAGTGGCGGATCGAACAGGCGCGCATCCAGCCGCAGGCGGGTGATCATGCAGATGCGCCGCCGCACAACGTTCAGCAGGTCAATGGCGGCGTAGCTGCTATCGGCCACTCCGATGATCCGGCGGCCGGGCAGCCATCGCGAAGCCTGCAGCAGAGCCTGCCGGCCCCAGTCGGTCAGCTTCTTGTGCCGCCTCTGCCGCTCGCTGGCATGGCGTTCGGAAGGGGCGAGCACGGTCAGGAACGGCAGGGCCCAGACTCGGCCAGCCCAAGAGACGTCGGGCAGCAGCATGACCGAGAGCCAGCGTAGGCCACTGGCTTTGACGAAGTGGCCCTGTGAGGAGCGGACCGGATCGCGATAGATGCCCCGCGTTTTGATCTTCGGCCCCCACCGGCGCTCCAACGTCTCGTCGAGACCGATGATGACGGGACCTTCCGGCACGAAGGTGCTGACCAGCAGGCGTAACAAGCAGCGCGCGACCCGGCGGCTCGACCAGCGGTTGCGGTTGAGAACCCGATGGTAGTTCGTGAAGCACGGATCCTGTTCCAGGCCGGTGACGCGCAAGGCCGCAGCCACGGTGCGTCGTCCAGGGCTGAGGACGGCGCCGGTGATCAGCACCAGTACGTGCTGCCAGGTTGGGGCCGTGAAGGCTCGGCTGAACGGCTCCATCCAGGAAGCCAGTTTCGTTGGCGCTGTATCCCTCGACAATCCGCTCGGCATCTGTCCCCCGAATCAGCGCTCGGGAAAGACTCGCCGGTATCAGGTCAGCCGCGAACCCCAGGCTCGATCACAAGCAATTCAACACCGGCGAAAGATCTGAAACCGGCGAAAGATCTGAAAATGGCCAAAGTCGAGCTGAGCCTAGGCACTTGGTGCGGAGCTTTGTTCTTTAAGAACTCGCAATCGGCCACTTATCACGGATATTTTATGCCCCTAACGCGGCGCCCACCGCAAACAGAGGTTGCGCCGTAGGGCATCGGATGTCATTAAGTCGTTGCGGAAAAAAATTGAGAGCGCAAAACAGTAAAGCGCGGGTCACCTTGCAAATAATGCAGAGTCCGCACGGGAGAAAGTATGCGCAGTGATGCAGCCTGTGTTCTTGTCACAGGGGGAGCAGGGTTTATTGGCTCTCATTTGTGCGAACTGCTGATCCAAAATGGAAAAGATGTCCTTTGCGTCGACAATTACTTTACAGGAAGTCGCAAAAATATCGCACATCTGCTCGGCGATCCGACCTTTGAGGTGCTCCGCCACGACGTGACCTTTCCGCTCTTCGTCGAGGTCGACCAAATCTTCAATCTCGCCTGTCCCGCTTCGCCGGTGCATTATCAGTTCGACCCAGTGCAGACCACCAAGACCTCGGTGCACGGCGCCATCAACATGCTCGGCCTCGCCAAACGCACCGGCGCTCGCATCCTTCAGGCATCGACCTCCGAGGTCTACGGTGACCCGCACCAGCACCCACAGGTCGAGAGCTACTGGGGCAACGTCAACCCGATCGGCCCGCGCGCCTGCTACGATGAAGGCAAGCGGTGCGCCGAGACGCTGTTCTTCGACTACCAGCGCCAGCACGGGCTTGATGTCCGCGTCGCGCGGATATTCAACACCTATGGCCCGCGCATGCACCCCGGCGACGGCCGCGTTGTTTCCAACTTCATCGTCCAGGCGCTGCGCAATGAACCGATCACGGTCTACGGCGACGGCAGCCAGACCCGCGCCTTTTGCTACGTCGACGATCTCGTCGACGCGCTCGCCCGCTTCATGGAGCAGGACACCGAGGCTGGCCCGCTCAACCTCGGCAACCCCGGAGAATTCACCATCCTCGAACTGGCGGAGGCGATCATCCGCCTCACCGGCTCCGCCTCCCGCATCGAGTTCCGCCCGCTGCCGGCCGACGACCCGAAGCAACGCTGCCCGGACATCGCCCGCGCCAGGTCACTGCTCGGCTGGCAGCCGATTACCCCGCTCGAAGAAGGGCTGGTGCACACCATCGCTTATTTCCGCGCGACACTCGGCCTCGCCGCCCCGTGCCCAGTAGCAGTGCGCGCCCACACAGCCGGGGCAAGTGGTGGGCCGACGGTAGGAGCCGGCTCGGGAACAGACCTGCCGCAACCCGCGCGCTCGACCCGGCAGTTCGCGGGGAAGAGGTTGAGGTGAGCGTTCATCTCGATCTGCCGTCGCGGCTCGACCTGCTGTAACTCGCCGCAGAAAACAGGCTGGAAAAGGCCCTCGCAGACTGGAGCGTCTCGCCAAGCTGGACGGTTCTAAAAACCTCGCCTTTTCGGCTGCCTTCTGATTCACTGCGGTTCGGCGGCGAGGTGGCAGAATGGCGCGGGCACCCGGTTTCTTTGACGTCGACGAGCGTCTTCAGCGATTGAGCAACCTCGGCGATCAGCTGGAGGCTTTCGCCGGAGCGGTGGACTTCGAGGTCTTCCGGCCGGATTTGGAGAGGGCTCTCGCCTACTCCGACGGGAGCAGAGGCGGACGCCCGCCGTTCGATCCGGTGATGATGTTCGAGGTGCTGGTGATCCAGACCGCCAACACGCTGTCGGACGAGCGCACGGAATACCTGGTCAACGATCGGCTGTCGTTCATGCGCTTTCTTTGTCTCGGCTTATCTGCGCATTCCGCTGAAGTCGGCCGGTGATTCCGGCCTGATGTCGGCCACCCATTCCGACTGAGGTCGGCCGGCCGTTCCGATCGATGTCGGCCGGGGTGGCGCTGCCCGTGGGCTGGGCGGATCTCTTCACGGCGGTATCGGCTGGGTCAAGCCATGATGGCCTCCTGAGCCTTTTTTCTGCGCAGGGACTCGCCGCGCAACTGGATGCGGTGGGCGTTGTGGACGATACGATCCAGAATGGCGTCCCCGATCGTTAGATCTCCGATCAGATCGTGCCAGCGGTCCACGGGGATTTGGCTGGTGAGCAGCGTGGCGCCGCGGCCGTAACGGTCCTCGACGATCTCCAGCAGGTCGTGGCGCTGCTCCGCGCCGAGCGGCTCCAGCCCCCAGTCGTCCAGGATCAGCAGCTTCACCCCGCCGAGGGCCCGCATCAGCCTGGCGTAGCGACCGTCGCCGCGCGCCAGCGCCAGATCGGCGAACAGGCGCGGGATGCGCTGGTAGAGGACGGAGTGGTTGTCGCGGCATGCCTTGTGGCCGAGCGCGCAGGCCAGCCACGACTTCCCCACCCCGGTCGGGCCCTCGATGATCAGGTTCTGCCTGGCCTCGATCCAGCCGCCCGTCGCCAGCTTCTGGAACAGCGCGCGATCCAGGCCGCGCGGGGTGCGGTAGTCGACATCCTCGACCGCCGCCTGATGGCGCAGCCGGGCGTAGCGCAGCCGCGCCTTGAGCCGACGGTCCTGGCGGTCGGCGAGCTCGCGGTCGAGCAGCAACCCGAGCCACTCCGCATGGTCGAGTTCGGCGCCGCGCGGGCTGGCGCTCAGCTCCTCAAAGGCGCGCGCCATCCCGGCGAGGCCGAGCTGGTGCAACTGGTCGAGCGTGGGGTGGGTCAGCAACGGGGCTCTCCTCAATGGTAGTAGCCGGAACCGCGGATGTTCGGGTGCAGCAGCGGCAGCTCGCCCTCACGGGCCGACGCTGTGGGCGGCTGACGGTCGAGGCCGTGCTGCAGGATCGACTGCACGCTGCCGTAGGAGCGCGCCCCGATCTCCAATCCCCGCGCGCAGGCCGCCTCCACGCGCTCGCGGCCGTAGCTGCGCACCAGGCGCAGAATGCCGAGACAAGCCCGGAAACCTTGTTCGGGATGCGGCCGGGTCTCCAGGATCAGCGCCGTCAGTCGCGCGGTCGCCGTGCCAATCGCAGCCGCCTCCTGGCCGATGCGCGCGATGGTCCACTCGGCATGCCGCCGGTGCGCCCGCGGCATGTGCTCGGGCAGGGTGGTGTGCCGCCCGCGCGCGCCGCCGCGCAGATGCACCGCGACGCGCTCGCCTCTGTGAAACAGCTCGATGGTGCGAGCGGTGATGCGCGCCTCGACCTGCTCGCGCAGCAGCCGGTGCGGCACCGAGTAGTAATGGCCGTCGACGTCGACGTGGTAGTCGAGCGCGACGCGCCGGATGCGCCACTCGGCGTAGACGAACGGTTCCGCCGGCAACGGCAACAGCGCCGGCTGGTCCAATTGCTCGAACAGCTGGCGGCGGCTGACGCCGAGTTTGCGCATCGGCCTGGCGTTGAGTTCGGTGACCAGCGCTGCGATCGACGCATTGAGCTCGGCCAGGGAGAAGAAGCGCTGGTTGCGCAATCGCGCCAGAATCCAGCGCTCAACGACCAGTACCCCGGCCTCGACCTTGGCCTTGTCGCGCGGCCGGCGCACCCGTGCCGGCAGGATCGCCGTGCCATAGTGCGCCGCCAGGTCGCGGTAGCTCGGGTTGATCCCGGGCTCATACCAGTTCGCCCGCAAAACCCCGGCGCGCAGGTTGTCCGGCACGATCTGGCGCGGCACGCCGCCCAGAAAACTCAGCGCGCAGACGTGCGAGCCGATCCAATCGGGCAGACTCTGGGTCCAGCTCGCCTCGGCATAGGTGTAGTTCGACGCCCCGAGCACCGCGACGAATACCTGTGCCGGGCGCAGCTCGCCGGTGCTGGCGTCCACCACCTCTACCGTTTGCCCGGCATAGTCGACGAACAGCCGCTCGCCGGCCGGGTGGGCCTGGCGCATGCTCGGCGACAGGCGAGCCTCCCAGCTCCGGTAGAGCTCGCACCAGCGACTGTAGCCGTAGCCGCTGGAATGGATGGCCCGGGTACTCCTCCCAGAGCAGCAGCAGGGTCACCCCCGGGCGACGCAGCTCGCGGTGGACCGCTGCCCAGTCCGGCTCCGCCTTGTGCCGCGCGCCCGGTTTGCAGCCGGCCGGCGCGAACAGCAGTGCCTCCAGGCCCTGATCGGTCAGCGTCGCAGGCAATGGCCAGCTCAGCCCCGCCGCGGCGACCCGAGCCAGGCAGAGCTGCACCGTGCTGCGCGCCACCCCGACCGCAACCGCAATGGCGCGGTCGGAGATGCCGCATTCGTATTTCAATCGCAGGATCTCGCGCACCCGTCGCATCGACACTCTCTCGGCCGGCATCGGTCTCCCTCTCGCCCTGACGAGACGGCAGACCGCTCACCTGCCCAGCGGTCAGGCAACGCCACCCCTCTCAGGGGTAGCCGAGATCAGATCGGAATGGCCGACATCACCCCGGAATCAGTGGCCGACATGAAATCGGAATGCCTGGCCGACTTGCTCCGGAATACGCAGCTTATCCGACCGGGTGCCGGACGCGCGCACGATCTGGCTGTTCCGCGAGAAGCTAACCAAGGCTGGCGCGATCCAGTCGCTGTTCGATCGCTTCGATGCCATGCCGCGGGCCGCCGGCTACATCGCCATGTCGGGCCAGATCGTCGATGCCAGCTTGGTGGCCGCGCCGCGTCAGCGCAACACGCAGGCCGAGAAGGACGACATCAGGGCCGGCCGGGTGCCGCAGGATTGGAAGCAGAAGCCGGCCAAGCTCCGCCACAAGGATCGGGATGCCCGTTGGACGGTCAAGTTCACCAAGGCCAGGCCGCGCGAGGACGGCACGCTGCCGGCGGTCGATCTGGCGATCCCGACCTTCGGCTACCGCAACCACATCTCGATCGACCGTGGCTTCGGCTTCATCCGCAAATGGCTGACCACAGATGCGGCTGCCCCTGAGGGGCGCCGGCTCCGCGATGGCCTGCTCGACAAGAGCAACACAGCAGGCAGTGTCTGGGCCGATACGGCGTATCGATCGGTGACCAACGAGGCCTTCATGGCCAACAACGGCTTCGTCTCCCGCGTCCATCGCAAAAAGCCGGTGAACCGGCCGATGCCGCCGGCCACGCGGCGGGCCAACAACGCCAAATCCAGGGTCCGCTCGCGCATCGAGCATGTCTTCGCCGAGCAGAAGAACCGGATGGACCTGTTCATCCGCACCGTCGGCCTGCCCAGGGCGAGCACGAAGATCGGCCTCGCCAATCTCGTCTGCAATATTAAACGGCTGGTCTTTCTCCGACGTACCGCCACCGTCTGAGATGAGGCATGTCGCCAGTGAATGGGACCGCCCCGGTCTGACCCTCCGCTCGCCCATTCTCTGGCATCGGCTCCGGTCGGCGCCGATTACGTACTGCTCGAATTCAGTAGATAGAACCGTCCAGCTTGATCGCGAAGGCCCGGCCGAGCGCCAGCTGCTAGAGCCGCACCTACTCGACGATGCTATACGTGATGCGCCCGAGCTCGGCCTCGACCAGCCGTCCGCCCTCCTCGGTGTCGAGCAGGGCAAGCGGCTTCTGACCGCCCAGCGCGCCATTCTCCTCGCGCAACCACAGATGCGCCTGCCGGCGGTCGTTGAACACCTCGTCGGCTATCGCCTGAAGCCGCACCACGCGCACCACCGGAGCGCTCTGCTCGCGCGACAGCGTCGCCTCCTGGCGACGGGCGTAATAGGTCCGGCGGGGAATGAAATACGCCTCGACCTCGCGCCCATCGATGACGCCACGGGCAATCAGGCGCTTCAGGGCGGCGCGGTGCAGACACGCATGCAGCGTCGTGCATGTCTGCCGAGATGTCACAAAACAGACGCGTCGAAATCGGCGTCGGTGATCCAGATTCCGTCGAAAGGGAAAAACGCCTGGTACACATCCCGTCAGGAGGGTAGGATGAAATCCGCTATCATGTGCGCCGTGATCCTCGCCTTTTCCACGGCAACCGCTCTGGCCCAGGGTTCCGGTATCGCGAAGGATACCACGACTTCCATGGGCACACCGATGGACTCGCCCTCTGACGCGGCGCCTCGATCCGCTACCGTCCCGAGTTCGGCCGCAAATCTCCAGGCACGGGCCGAGGGGCTGCAGCCATCGACGGTCGCCAAATGCGACAGCTTCGACCCGACGCACCACTGCGCGCCGCAGCTTCCCCCGCAACCCGGGCGTTAGCCCCTGCCAGGTCACCCTGGCCGCCTCCATGCGGACATGCACGCGATCTCGTGCATGTCCGCCACACCGTCAATCCGCCACGCAGGCGCGAATACGAGCCCGCGCGATGCTGCCCGTCAGGTGGAATAGTCGGAGAACGCCACCCCGCCGTAGCGCGCGCGGTAGTCGGTCTTGACATTCACCAGCGCGACCATGCCCTCGTCCACCTTCGCCTGCGCACGCTCCAGCGCGGGGCGGATGTCCTCGGGGCGCTCCACGAACTCGCCGTAGCAGCCGAGCGCCTCGGCCATCTTGTCGAAGCGCGTGTAGCCAAGTTCGCGGCCGGGTTTCTCGCGCTTGGGATCGCCGGTCCAGCCGCCGTTCAGGCTGATGACCACCAGGATGGGGATGTGGTGGCGCACGGCGGTGTCCAGCTCCATCGCGTTCAGCCCAAACGAGCCGTCGCCGTGGACGACGATCACCTGCGTGTCGGGCTTGGCCACCTTGGCGCCGAGGCCGAACGGCAATCCGACGCCCATGGTGCCGAACGGGCCGGAGTTCAGCCGGTGGCCGGGCGCGAAGGTCGGCATGGTCTGGCGACCGAAGTTCAGCGTCTCCTGCCCGTCGACGCACAGGATCGCGTCGCGCTGCATGAAGCCCTTGATCTCCTCGAACAGCCGCACCGGATGGATGTCGCCGTCCTCGGCATAGCGGTTGCCGCCCGCGCTGGCGCGCTTGGCGGACTTGCTCTCGGCCAGCGTCTGCCGCCATGTCTTGTAGGTGTCGGTGCTGATCCGCGTGCCGATGCCGTCCAGCAATTGCTGGAGCACCATCTTGCAGTCGCCCACGATGGGGATGTCCACATAGCGCGCGGCGGTGGCGATCTCGTTGGAATCGATGTCGATACGGGCGATGGTCGCGTTGGCGCCGAAGCGCGGCGGCGCGGCGTGGCCGATGATGTAGTTCATGCGCGTGCCGAGCACGACGATCAGGTCGGCGTCACGGAACGCGCCGCTGCGCATCGCGAGGTAGGAGCATGGATGGTCGTCCGGCACCACCCCGCGCCCCTGCGGCGTGGTGTAGAAGGGAATGCCGATCCGATCGACCAGCGCCCGCATCTCGTCCCACGCCCGCGACCAGATCACGCCGCTGCCGGAGACCAGCAACGGCCGCTCCGCCTTCGCCAGCGCATCGATCAGGCGATCCACCTGCGCGGGATTGCCCATCGGACGGGAATCCAGCAGCGGCCGCCCCGCGAAGCTCCAATCGACGAGGTCTTCGTCGATTTTCTGATACAGGATGTCACCGGGAAAATCGAGGTATACCGGGCCGGGCTTGCCGGACATCGCCTTCTGGAAGGCGAAGTTCACCTGCTGGGGGATGCGCTTCAAATTGTGGATGCGGTCGGTGTACTTGCAGACGCCGGCCATGAACGCGACCTGGTCGATCTCCTGGAAGACCTGCCGGCCGAACTGGCTGATCGGACTGGACCCGCCGATCGCAACCACCGGCGCGCAGTCGATCAGCGCGTTGGCAACCCCGGTCACCAGGTTCGTCACCCCCGGCCCGCTCGCCGCCATGCACACCGACGGCTTCTGCCGCAGCCGGCTATATGCCTCGCACATGAACGCCGCCGCCTGCTCGTGGCGCACGTCGATCATGCGGATGCCCTCCTTGATGCAGGAGGATTCCGCCAGCAGCATCGGCCCGCCCATGATGTAGAACAGGTCCTCGACGCCCTCTTTTTTCAGGCACTTCGCCAGGATCTCGGAGCCGGTCAGTTCGGCCATCTCGTCGTCTCCTCCGCAATGTTCGTGTTCTCAGCCCACCACGCCGCCGCCGCGCAGATCGCCCACCGCGTCGGCGTCCAGGCCGAGCCAGCCGCGCAGCACGTCGTTTGTATGCTCGCCCAACAGCGGCGCCGGCCGGAGCGGCGGCGGGCGGCCGGCGAAGCGCACCGGCCAGCCGGCCATGGAGTACTCGCCCGCCGTCGGGTGCTGGACGGTCTGGATGATGCCGCGCTGGCGGAACGTCTGGTCCGCCAGAAGCTCGCCGGTGTCGAGCACCGCCCCGGCGGGGATGCCGGCCGCGCCGATGATCCGCATGGCCTCAACCTTGTCGTGCTGGCTGGTCCAGCCGGCGACCAGCGCATCCACCTCCGCCTCGTGTTCGAGGCGCGCGGCCGGGGTCTCGTAGCGGACATCGCCCACCAGGTCCTCGCGCCCGATCACCCCCAGCAGCCGGCGCCAGTGCTCCGGGTTGGCGCGACTGGTATAGACATAGACGTAATCATTCGGGCCGCCGCCCTTGCACGGATAGATGCCCATCGGCGGATTCTTGGCGAGCACGCTGCCCGCGCCCGCGCGCTGCGCCGCCTTGCCGGTGCGCGTGGCGGTGGCGAAGGCGCCGCGCACGTACTGAAACATTGCGTCCTGCATCGCGACCTGCAGATGCTCGCCCGTGCCGGTACGCGTGCGCCGATACAGCGCGCCCAGGATCGAGATGGCGAGCAGCATCCCCGTACCGGTGTCGCCGATCGTCGGCCCCGGCTTGAGCGGGCGACCGCCCGCCTCGCCGGTGATGCTCATCGAGCCGCCGCAGGCCTGCGCGATCATGTCGAACGCCAGATTGTTCTCGAATGGCGAGCCCGCGCCGAAGCCCTTCACCTGCGCGTAAATGATCTTTGGGTTGAGCGCGCGCACCACGTCCGGGCCGAGGCCCAGCCGCTCGATCGCGCCAGGCGCAAAGTTCTCGGTGAACACGTCGGCCTCGCGGGCGAGCCGCTTGACCAAGTCGAGCCCCCGACTGTCCTTCAGGTTGACCGTGATCGACTTCTTGTTGGCGTTGTACTGAAGGAAGTAGTGCGCGTCCTGACCCGATGGCGGGTTGATCGCCCGGCCCGGATCGCCGGTCTTCGGGTTCTCGACCTTCACCACCTCCGCGCCCAGCCAGGCGAGCGATTCGGTGCAGGACGGCCCCGCCTCGAACTGGGTCAGATCCAGGATACGCACACCTGCGAGGCAGTCTTCACCGCTCATCGACAGTTCCCTCCGCTCCGACATCGCGCCAACGATCGAAGCCGATCCGATCCGGTCCGCGATTCCGGTTGAGCCTACGCGCCCCGCCACAAGGCGTCGAGGCCAGCGGTCACGTCGGGACTTCGGGGGTGCCGCGGAGGGTGGATGCCACCGTCGTCCGTTCGTGTTTCAATGTGTAGCGACGCGCCTCCCTCGCTCGGAACGGGGGATATGGACCCGGCGGGCCGCCTCAGTGCTGCGGCAAGATCGTACCCGCCGCAGCCCCACCGGGTATGCGATTGATGCCGTAACCGATACAGAGATACACGTTGCCCGCATCCTTCACCACCTGAGCGAAGGTGACACCGGCCTGAACACGCAGCGTGTCGATCGCCTTGCCCTGAGAGGTGATGGTCAACAGGCCGTTTTTCATCGAATAGCCATCGGCCTGGGAAAGCCCGACCAGATCCACGTATTCGCCAAACGGCCCCTCCAGCGGTGAGGTCGTTGTGACAAAGCCGATCTCGCCCTTGAACTCTGTCGGTTTGTCAATTGTGATTGTCGCGCCGAGCGCGAGATCGACGGTCTGGTCATGGCCGACCGAGTTGCCGAATGTGAGATTGCTGCCAATCGCGCTGACGAAGGTGCCGGTTCCAGTGACGTCGGCGTTGATCGTGGCGCTGCCACTCTCAAGCATGACGAAGACCGTGGGGGCGAATTTGCCAGGACCATCGATCACGGCATCCTGTCCGGTCACGGTCGAGAACACACCGTGCAACACCTGACCCTGTGGAATGGTGACAGTTAACATCGTAGCTATCCTTTTGGTCTTGATTGCTACTATATCGCGCTGCGGTCTTCGCCGACTTGCCGGCTTTGCATCGGTCGAATAAACCGGGGTTCAGAATCTTCTTGGAGCTTCTGCGTTCCCCTTACCGAGTGCGGCTCTGCACAATTAGGCGCAACAAGCATGGCGATGTGTGATCTAGATCACAGAACCTCCGATGTTGGCGCTCATCGACGTGCCTTCGCCAGCAACATGGCGCTGCATTGATCAGCTCACGGTCCGCGATCATGATCGAGTTCACACATCCCGCCACAAGCCGGCGAGGTCAGTGTCACGTCGCGACTTCGGGGGTGCCGCGACACTCTAGGCGGAGCTCGTGACCGTTGGAGACCCGCGATGTCAGCCCTGCCGCCGGAAAACGACCTCAATTGCTATCGACATTTTTTTTCATTACTTAGGAGACTATTCGGCGTCCCCGCTGTTTCTGCTCGGGTGGCGACCGACCTCGCGCATGCCGGGGACAAGGCCCTCTTCCTCGGGATTCGCAACAAGGCGCTGCGCGTCCTGGACCTGAAGGCGCCGGACATGTTCAGCGGCTGGGGCATCAGCGATCAGCGTCACCCGCATCCCGGTGTCTATCCCGGCGCTTGTTCGCCGCAGGCCTGGTCGGCGAGCGCGATCATCCTCATAGTCGACGCATTGCTCGGCGTGCTGCCGCTCGCACACCTGGGGACGCTGATCGTGGACCCGGACCTGCCCGAGTGGCTGCCAGAGATCACCCTGGAGGACGTCCGCGTGGGCGACATCCGGGCCAGTCTCCGCTTCCGCCGCGACGCGCAAGGGCGGACGGAACACGCGCTGCTCAACAGCACCGGACCGCTCAGGCTCGTGCGGCCTGATGCCGTGGCCGGCCCCGGCGACAGGATCGAGGCGGCGCTGGCGGTCGCGCTGCTCGACCTGACCGGGTCAGGTCTCCTCGCCGAACGCCTTCCGCCGCAACTCCTTCAGTCGCTGCTCGCCGCCCGGCGTCTTGGGATCGAACGCCAGCAGCTTGCCCCAGGCCTCGTACGCCGCCTTCCAGTTCCCGCGCGCGGCGGCAATGCTCGCGAGCGTGCGGAAGGCCAGGAACTCGCGCGGTTCGCGGCGCACCGACTCGCCCAAATCCGACACCGCGCCGCGCGCGTCGCCGGCGGTGAAACGGGCCTGGGCGCGCTGCCGCCAAGCCTCGGCAAGGTCGGGCTGCAACGTGAGCGCGGCGCCGAAATCCTCGACGGCGTCCTGGCTGGCGCCCGCGCCCTCCTCGCGTCCCGCCCGGCCGAGCAGCAGGCGCACGGCGGGCGTGGCACTGGCCAGCCACAGCGCCACCACATGCGTCTCGACCAGCGCCGCCATCTGCTCGGTCGGCGCCGATTTGAGCGCGTCCAGCAATCGCTCTGTCGCCGCCTGCCGGTCCACCGCCGGCGCCTGGGCGAGCGCCGGGCCGATCGCGGCCAGCAGCGCCAGCAACGCGACGGCGCGCATGGCTCAGGCCGCCGCCGGCACCGCCGGCACGGCCACCGGCACCGCCGGCACGGATGGAGCGGATGGAGCGGCAAGGGACCCCGGCACCGGCCCGCCCGCCATCCAGTCCAGCAGCTCGATCGTGTGGACCGTCGGGATGCCGCCGCCGGCCAGTTGGGTCAGGCACCCGATATTGCCAGCGGCGATGAGGTCGGGGCGCGTTGCGCGCAGATTGTCGAGCTTGCGCGCCCGCAGCCGATCGGCGATCTCGGGCTGGAGCATGTTGTAGGTGCCCGCCGAGCCGCAGCAGATATGCGGCTCGACGGGCTCGACCACGGTGAAGCCCGCCTTCTGGAGCAACGCCTTCGGCTCGACGGTGACGCGCTGGCCATGCTGGAGGCTGCACGCGCTGTGATAGGCGACCGTTAGCCCCGGCGCCGGCCGGGTCGGGGCATAGCCGATGCGGAAGAGGTACTCGCTCACGTCAACGGCCAGGCCGGCGACGCGCTCGGCCTTGCCCCGCATCGCCCGGGGCTCGGTGCGGAACAGGAAGCCGTAATCCTTGACCGTGGTGCCGCAGCCCGAGGTGTTGATGACAATGGCGTCGAGCCCACCCTCCTCGATCTCGCGTGTCCAGGCGACGATGTTGGCACGCCCGCTGGCCATCCCGGCATCGTGCTTGCCCAGATGATGCGTCAACGCGCCGCAACACCCGGCATCCCGCGGCACCACCACCTCCACCCCGAGCCGGGTCAGCAGGCGGATGGTCGCCTCGTTGATGCCCGGACCCAGCACCTGCTGCGCGCAGCCGGCAAGCAGCGCGACGCGGGCGCGGCGCGTGCCCTGCGCCGGATGCACGCCGATCGCCGGGCGCGCGGCGGGCAGCCGGGCGGGCGCAAGGGTCAGCATCGCCCGCAGCCGCTGGCCGAGAGGGTGGGCCTGCGGGGCCAAGGGCGCCAACGGGCGGGCGACGGAGGCGGCGCTCAGCGCCATGCGGAACAGCCCCGGCCGCGGCAGCACGCTCGCCAGCACCGCGCGGACCAGACGGTCGTGCCAGGGCCGGCGGTAGGTCTCCTCGATGTAGTGCCGGGCGTGATCGACCAGGTGCATGTAGTTCACGCCCGACGGGCACGTGGTCATGCACGACAGGCAGGACAGGCAGCGGTCGATGTGGGTCACGACCTCCTCGGTCGCCGGCCGGGCCTGCTCCAGCATGTCCTTGACCAGGTAGATCCTCCCGCGCGGGCTATCGAGTTCGTCGCCCAGCAGCAGGAAGGTGGGGCACGTCGCGGTGCACAGGCCGCAATGCACGCAGGTCCGCAGCACGGCATTGCTGGAGGCGGTATCGGGATCGCGGAGTTGCGCTTCGGAGAAGGTTGTCTGCATCGATTCAACGCGGTTTGGGTCGGAAGCACCTGGCCTGCCACACGGCCAGCGCCAGCGTCGCCAGCGCGACCAGCATGTAGAGCACCGACCACGGCGAGGGCATAGCCCCCCCGATCACCAGCCCAAGATAGGTCAGGAACAGCGCCAGCGGCAGGGCCATGACGGCGAAGGGCTGGCTGAGGATATGCGCCGGATTCAGCTTCCAGAAGCTCAGCCCGGACAGGATGAAGGCGGCGAGAAGCGTGACGAGCACGAGGCCGTTGGGAACGATCATGCCCCCACTTTAGCGCGATTCGTGGCGAGCAAATCAGACTTAGCAACTCAGATTCCGGCGTACATCCGCCCCGGATTGAGGATGCCGTGCGGGTCGAACGCCTCCTTCACCCGCCGCGTGATGCGGGCGAGCGCGGCGGGCTCGGGCGGGATCACGGCGACGGCCGCGCGCAGCGGTTCAGGCGCACGCAGCAAGGTCCAGACCCCGCCAGCTTCCCGTGCGGCGGCCTCCACCGCCTCGTGGGCGGCCGTCTCGGCCGGGCCGCTCACCCAGACCAGGCCGCCGCCCCAGTCCAGGAACAGCCCGGCGTCGAACGCCGCGCTCAGCGCGCGCGCGACCTCCGCCCCGGCGCCGGGGCGGACGGAGACGCGCCACACGGCATTCCCGGGCTCCTCGGCAGCCCCCAGCGGCACCGCGTCGCGGATGGACCGCCACAGCGGGCGCGAGGCGGCATCGTCCAGGATCTCGCCACTGCCGAACGCGGCGAGATCGCCGCGCAGGCGCTCGGTCCGATACGTGACGGACGAGGCGAAGTCCTCGATGCGCGCCAGCGCGGCCGAGGCCGGCAGGCCGACCCGCGCCGCCGCCTGGGCGGGCAGGAACGCGGCACCCGAGACGCCGTAGGGTGAAGCCAGGGCGCCCGACAACACGGCGACGGCGCGGGATGCGTCGAGCCCGGCCCATACCACCGTGCCCACCGCCTCGGGGGCGGGCAGCACTTTCAGGGTGATCTCGGTCAGCACGGCGAGCGTGCCATGGCTGCCGGTCAGCAGCTTGCAGAGATCAAGCCCGGTCACGTTCTTGAGGACCCGCCCGCCGGAGCGGATCACCTCCCCTGCCCCGTTGATCGCGCGCACCCCCAGCACATGGTCGCGCGTCGCTCCCCAGGCGACGCGGCGCGGTCCGGAGAGATTGGCGCCGACGACGCCGCCCAGGGTCTGCGGCGCGGTGGTTGCGAACAGCGCAGAGAGGTCCGGCGGTTCGGCGATCAGCTGCTGGCCGCGCTCGGCGACCGCCGCTTCAAGCTCGGCGAGGGGCGTGCCGGCGCGGGCGCGGATCACCAGTTCCTTCGGGGCGTACAGCGTGATCCCGGCATGCGCGCGAGTGGACAGCGCGCGGGCGGCCTGCACCGGGCGTAGCATCGCCGCCTTGGTCGCGTTGCCCTGCACCGCCAGGGGCTCGCGCGCAGCTGCCGCAGCCTTGATGACGGCGGCGATCCCGTCCTCGGTGTCGGGTGCGACGAGGTCCGGCGCGCCGAGATCGCTCATGCCGCGAGCGGGAAGACCTTGTGCGGGTTCAACAGCCAGTCGGGATCGAATGCCGACTTGATCCGCCGCTGCTGGTCCAGATCGGGGACGGTGAACTGCACGCCCATGAGGTCGCGCTTCTCGACACCCACGCCGTGCTCGCCGGTCAGGCAGCCCTCCACCTCGACGCACAGGCGCAGGATGTCGGCGCCGAACGTCTCCGCCCGGTGGAAGCTGTCGGGATCGTTGGCATCGAACATGATGAGCGGATGCAGGTTGCCGTCGCCCGCGTGGAAGATGTTGGCGACCTTCAGGCCGCAGGCATCCGACATTTCCTGGATGCGCCGCAGTACTTCGGGCAAGCGCGAGGTGGGGATGGTGCCGTCCATGCAGAGATAGTCGGGGCTGATCCGCCCGACCGCGCCGAACGCGCCTTTCCGGCCCTTCCAGATCGCCAGCGATTCTTCGGCCGAGGCGCTGACCCGCAGGCTGATCGGGTCGTGGCGCTCGCAGATCGCGCGGATGCGGGCGAGCAGTTCGTCCTGTTCGGCGACGCTGCCTTCGACCTCGATGATCAGCATGGCCTCGGCGTCGAGCGGATAGCCGGCATGGGCGAACGCCTCGCACGCGTGGATCGCCGGACGGTCCATGAATTCCAGGGCGACCGGGATGATGCCGGACCCGATGATCGCATCGACGCAGGCGCCCGCCACCTCGTTGGAGCGGAATGCCGCCAGCATGGCGCGCGCGCCCTCGGGGCTGCGCAGGATGCGGACGGAAACCTCCGTCACGATGGCGAGCTGACCCTCGCTGCCGGTCAGCAGGCCCAGCCAATCATAACCGGCGGCGTCGAGATGCGTGCCGCCGATGTCGATGACATCACCCTCGATGGTGACGATCCGCAGTCCGAGCAGGTTGTTGGTGGTGACGCCGTATCTGAGGCAGTGCGCGCCGCCCGAGTTCATGTTGACATTGCCGCCGATCATGCAGGCGAGCTGGCTCGACGGGTCGGGCGCATAGAAAAAGCCCTGTCCGGAGACCGCCTGGGTGATGCCGATATTGGTCACCCCGGCCTGCACCCGCGCGCAGCGATCGGCATAGTCGATGTCGAGAATGCGGTTGAGCCGCATCAGCCCGATCACCACCGCATCGGCCAGCGGCAGCGCCCCGCCCGACAGCGACGTGCCGGCCCCACGCGGGACCACGCGCACCCCGTGCTGGTGGCAGAAGCGCAGCACGGCGGCGACCTGCTCGGTCGTCTCCGGCAGCACGACGGCGAGCGGGACTTGACGGTACGCGGAGAGCCCGTCGGTCTCATAGGGCTTCAGCCGGATCGCCTCGAAGATCACCGCGCCCTTGGGCAGCAAGGCCTGCAAGCCGGCGACGATGCGCAGGCGGTTCGCAAGAGTCTCGGGCTTGGGGGCAAGCTGACTGATCATGGCGTCCTCCCGACCAAGAAAACATGGACACGCACGGGCGGGGAGGCAAGCCGG
This sequence comes from uncultured Pseudomonadota bacterium, assembly GCA_963756495.1. Lineage (GTDB taxonomy): Bacteria > Pseudomonadota > Alphaproteobacteria > Acetobacterales > Acetobacteraceae > DATFDN01. The sequence continues at coordinate 229,005 of CAVWNS010000001.1, forward strand.
TCGGCCCGGTTCGGCGGTTCCGCCTGGCGTGGACGCCCGACAGCGGCTATCCTGGCAACGATGGAAACCAACCAGCATCTGAGCCCGGCCGGCGGCTTCGCGCCACTCGTCCCGGAGCTGGATGTCTCCAACCTCGCCGCCAGTCTCCGCTTTTGGTGCGAAATCCTCGGCTTCCGGATCGCCTATCAAAGGCCGGAGAACGGGTTCGCGTTCCTGGAGCGGCCCGAGGGCGCGCAGATCATGCTGTGCCAGTACAACGGGAACTGGGAAACCGGCAGGCTGGAGCGCCCCTTCGGGCGTGGCATCAACTTCGAGATCAAGGTGCCCGCCATCACGCCGATCGTCGAACGCCTCGCGGCGATCGGATGGACGCTGTTCCGCGCGCCGCATGATGCCTGGTACCGCATCGGCGCGACCGAGACCGGCAACCGCCAGTTCCTCGTCCAGGACCCGGACGGCTACCTCGTCCGGTTCTCGGAGGATCTTGGCCGCCGGCCGATCCCGCCTGGGTAGGGCCTCAGCCGACGATCTCGATGCCCGCGAAGAAGAAGGCGATCTCGGTCGCGGCGTTCTCGGCGCTGTCCGATCCATGCACCGAGTTGGCCTCGATGTTCTGGGCGAATTGCGCGCGGATGGTGCCGGCGGCGGCCTTGCTGGGGTCGGTCGCGCCCATCACCTCGCGGTTGCGCGCGACCGCGTTCTCGCCTTCCAGCACCTGCGCGACCACCGGGCCGGAGGTCATGAACGTCACCAGGTCGCGGAAGAACCCGCGCTCGCGGTGCACGCCATAGAACGCCTCGGCCTGCTGCTGCGTCAGGTGCAGGCGCTTCTGCGCAACGATGCGCAGCCCCGCACCCTCCAGCACCGCGTTGATCTGGCCGGTGAGGTTCCGGCGCGTGGCGTCCGGCTTGATGATGGACAGCGTGCGCTCGACCGCCATGATGTGCGTCTCCTTGGAAGGCTGCTCAGATGCTGCGCGGTGTGATTCGCGGCGGGTCACTAGGCGTTCCCTCCGCCTCGGGCAACTGCTAACTCGCGCGCATGTCGCTTCTGGTGATCTCGGGCGCGGTGATCCGCGTGGGCGGGCGCGTGCTGCTCGATCGGGCCGACCTGACGGTCGATCCGGGACAGCGCATCGGCCTGGTCGGACGCAACGGCGCCGGCAAGACCACCTTGCTGCGCGCCATTGCCGGCGCGCAGGCGCTGGACGGCGGCGAGATCCGGTTGGCCGCCCGCGCCCGGCTGGCGACCGTCGCGCAGGAAGCGCCGGGCGGCGACGAGACCCTGCTCGCCACGGTGCTGCGCGGCGACCCCGAGCGCCTCGCCCTGTTGGCGGAGGCGGACAATGCCGCGCCCGAGCGGCTCGCCGAGATCCACGAGCGACTGCGCGCCATCGGCGCCGACGCCGCGCCCGCCCGCGCCGCCGCGATCCTGGCCGGCCTCGGCTTCGACGAGGCGGCGCAGGCGCGGGCGGTGTCCAGCTTTTCGGGCGGCTGGCGGATGCGGGTGGCCCTGGCGACCGCCCTGTTCGCCGCGCCCGACCTGCTGCTGCTCGACGAGCCGACCAACCACCTCGATCTGGAGGCGACGCTATGGCTGGAGTCCTGGCTCGCGCGCTTCCCCGGCGCGGCGCTGATCGTCTCGCACGATCGCGGCCTGCTCGACCGCGCGGTGCAGGCGATCGCGCACCTGGATCGCGGCGAGATCGCGCTGACACCGGGCGGGTTTGCGGAGTTCGTGCGCATCCGCACCGAGCGCGCCGCCCAGCAGGCCAGCGCCGCTGCCCGCATCGCCGCCGAGCGCGCCCACATCCAGCGCTTCGTCGATCGCTTCCGCTACAAGGCGAGCAAGGCGCGCCAGGCGCAGTCGCGGCTGAAGGCGCTGGCCCGGCTGCCGGCGATCGAGACGGTGATCGAGGACGCGCCGACCCGCTTCGTCTTCCCCGAACCCGCGCGCATCGCGCCGCCGATCGTCGCGCTGGAACGGGTGTCCGTCGGCTATGGCGGCGTGCCCGTGCTGCGCGCGCTGTCGCTCGCCATCGACATGGACGACCGGATCGCCCTGCTGGGGGCCAACGGCAATGGCAAGTCCACCCTGGCCCGGCTGCTCGCCGGCCGGCTCGATCCGCTGGCGGGCGAGGTGCGGCGCGGCCCGAAGCTGCGGGTCGGCTACTTCGCTCAGCACCAGGCCGAGGAGCTGGTGGCCGACGAATCCTCCCTCGCCCATCTGGCCCGCGTGCTGCCCCGCGCCACCGCGACGCAGCTGCGCGGCCAGCTCGCCCGAATTCGGCCTGGACGCCGACCGCGCCGAGACGCCGGCCGGGGAGCTGTCGGGCGGCGAGAAGGCGCGCCTGCTGCTGGCGCTGGCGACCCGCGAGGCGCCGCAGCTGCTGATTTTGGATGAGCCGAGCAATCACCTCGATATCGATGCGCGCGAGGCGCTGGTGAAGGCGCTGGCCGATTTCCAGGGGGCCGTCCTGCTGATCACCCACGATCCGCATCTGGTCGAGCTGGTGGCCGACCGGCTGTGGCTGATCGCCGACGGCACCGCGCGGCCCTTCGAGGGCGACCTCGACGACTATCGCGCCCTGCTCGCCGAGCGCGGCCGGACGGCGGCGAAGGCAGATGCGGGCGGCGGGCGGCGGGAGGAGCGGCGCGGCCGCGCCGAGGCACGGACGGCGCTCGCGCCGCTCCGTCGGCAGGCGCGCGAGGCCGAAGCGACGCTGGAGCGGCTGTCGGCCGAGCGGACGCGCATCGAGCGGGCGTTGGTGAACCCGCGCCTGTACGCGCCGGGCCGGGGAGCCGACATCGCCGCCGCCAATGCCCGCCTTGCGGCCATCGGCCGGGAGGTGGACGCGGCCGAAGCGGCGTGGCTCGCCGCGCAAGAAGCGTTGGAGGCGTAATGGCGCGTGCACGGACCGGCGGCGGATGGCACCCGCGGCGCAGCGGTACACGTCAGCTTGATCGCAGACCGCGGGTTCGACCGTTGCGCGCGCATGGCTATTCCGTCACTCGGAGTACCTAACGTTCTCTTGAAGCCGACGGCATTTTTGGACTATTCCAAAAATGTATGATGTCGTGCGGTATTTCGAACTAGATCAGCGTAGCGATCGGAGGGTTTGCACCAGATGTCGGGCAGCACTTACACGTGGGTTGGCACTACGACCGACTGGAACACGGCCTCGAATTGGAGTCCGGCAACGGTCCCCAACAGCGCCACCGTCAGCGCGCTCGATACCATCGCGGGCCAAGCCGTCATCAGTGGCGGGGCGACCAATACCGTCGCGAACCTGACCCTGATGAATCCGGGAACGACCTCGCTCGATCAGCTGGTCCTGGCCGGTTCGAACTTCTCCACGCCGGGCACCAACAGCGCCGGCATGCTCAATGTGGCTGGCGCCATCACGGACGCGGGCGGGATCGTCTCCACGGTCAACACCGCCTCGGAGATCACGGCCGCTTCCATTGCGATCCAGGCGAACGCTGGTGGCGTCCTGGGCGAGATCGGCGGCGGGGGTACCTACGTCGTCAGCGGTGCCATTGCGAACAATGGCCTGATCATCGCCGACGGGGAGTTCGCAGCCGCCCCGTTCGGTCCGCTTGTCATCGATGCCGGCAGCATCTCGGGCTCGGGCGGGATCAACGTCGATGTCGGCACCAGCCTGGAGCTGAACGCGCCGGTCGCGGCCACGCAGTTGGTGAGCGTCAGTCCCGGCAGTCCGGCGGGGACGGCGACATTGTTGCTGGATCAGCCCGGCAATCTTGCCGCTCCCATATACATCGGCACGGGCCAGACGCTGGATTTGTTCCTCAAGGGGCAGACGGTCACGAGCGCCACCATCAACGCCGGCAACACCCTCGTCGTCAGCGAAGGGGGGACGACGGAGAACTTCGTCCTCCAGGGTGCAAACCTGGCCGTTGCCATGGTGACGTCGTCGATGCCGGGCTATGCCGCGCTGGCGATCGGCGAAGGCGTCGTCTGCTTTGCCCGCGGCACCCGCATCGCTACGCCCGAGGGTGCGGTCGCGGTGGAAGACCTGCAGGCCGGCGATCTCGTGACAACCGCCGGTGGCGAGACCAGCGCGGTCGTGTGGGTCGGCCATCGCGGGACCGACTGCCAGCGCCACCCCGAGCCGCGCAAGGTCTGGCCGGTGCGCATCCGGGAAGGCGCCTTCGGCCCCAACCTGCCCGAGCGCGACCTGCTCGTCTCGCCCCAGCACGCGATCTTCGACGAGGGCGTGCTGATCCCGGCGAAGGTCCTGATCAACGGCAGCACGATCACCCAGGAGCCGGTGGCGCGGGTGGAGTATTACCATGTCGAGCTGGCCCGCCACGACCTCCTGCTGGCCGAAGGGCTGCCCACCGAGAGCTACCTCGACACCGGCGACCGTGCGAGCTTCGAGAATGGCGGCGGCGCCATGATCCTGCATCCGGACTTCGCCCGCTGGGCCTGGGACGCGCGCGCCTGCGCGGAGCTGAGGGTCACCGGACCGGAACTGGACGCCGTGCGCGCCAAGCTGGCCAGGCGGGCCGAGAAGTCCCAACGCCGGCCGGGGGCGGCTGTGGCAGCCGGCTAAAGCACCAACAGAGGGCAGCCCAGCGGCAGATTGCTGAGCCGCCTGGGAATCACGGACGCGTTACTCAAGTTGATGTCATTTCTGAATCGCCGATCGGTTCGCCGACAGTGCCCCAGTTCGTCCAGGCCGAGACGATATCCGAAAGGATCAGCATCGAATGGCGACTTTCAGCTTCGTTGGTACCGGCGCAGCCGACTGGAACGTAGGGACTAACTGGACCCCGGCCACGGTCCCGACCGCAGCCGATACGGCGCTGCTTACCGGGACCGGCGCGACCGCCGTGATTAGCAGCGGCGCGACCGATGCGGTCGCCAGCGTCACCATGACCGGCGACAACTTGCTTGTGGGCAATTCGACCCTGTTCGGCAACACGCTGACGGGAAACGGAACACTGACCGCTGGCACGATCGACGATACGAATGCTACTCTGGTCAGTTCCCAGGGCTCGTCGGTAACGGGCACCACCGGGATCACCGTCGGCACCGGTGCGGCAATTGGCGGCGGCGGCAGCTTCGCCGTAACGACGGGCGCGATCGCGAACAGCGGCGTCATCCGCGCCGACGGTGCGGATTTCTCGCTCGGCAATCTCACCGTGACCGCCCCTTCAATCACCGCAACCGGTGCCCTGGAGGTCTGGGCCGGATCAACCCTGGAACTGAACGTTCCGAGCGTTGCAGCGACGCAGACGATCAGTGTCGTCGCCAGTGGCGTCTCGGGAGCCACTGGCGCCGCGACCGTCGATCTCGATCAGCCCACGTTCGGCGGCACGATCTCAATCGCCGCACCCAATACGCTCGACTTGTTCCTAGAGACAGGACAGACGGCCACGGCTGCCACCGTGACCGGGTCGACGTTGAACATCACTACGAGCGCGGGCACCGAGACAATCGCGTTGGGGGCGGCCGGTTATACCGCGACGCTGACGCCTGCCGGCGCTGGGGGACGCGCGGAAATCGCTCTGAACCCGGTCTGCTTTGCCCGCGGCACCCGCATCGCTACGCCCGAGGGTGCGGTCGCGGTGGAAGACCTGCAGGCCGGCGATCTCGTGACAACCGCCGGTGGCGAGACCAGCGCGGTCGTGTGGGTCGGCCATCGCGGGACCGACTGCCAGCGCCACCCCGAGCCGCGCAAGGTCTGGCCGGTGCGCATCCGGGAAGGCGCCTTCGGCCCCAACCTGCCCGAGCGCGACCTGCTCGTCTCGCCCCAGCACGCGATCTTCGACGAGGGCGTGCTGATCCCGGCGAAGGTCCTGATCAACGGCAGCACGATCACCCAGGAGCCGGTGGCGCGGGTGGAGTATTACCATGTCGAGCTGGCCCGCCACGACCTCCTGCTGGCCGAAGGGCTGCCCACCGAGAGCTACCTCGACACCGGCGACCGTGCGAGCTTCGAGAATGGCGGCGGCGCCATGATCCTGCATCCGGACTTCGCCCGCTGGGCCTGGGACGCGCGCGCCTGCGCGGAGCTGAGGGTCACCGGACCGGAACTGGACGCCGTGCGCGCCAAGCTGGCCATGCTGGCAGACCATATGGCCTCGCCCCAGAGACTTTCGGCTTAGGCGTAGCCGGCAAACGCTGGTCGATGAGACGCGGGCGGCCCTCGGGCCGCCCGTTCTCGTCAGGACGACCTTTGTTCGGGACCTTGCTGCCATCCGCGTTCGGTCTGGCGCCAATAGACAACGGTGTGCCCGGCAGCGCGCGCGGCCGCCCAGCGCCGCCGGGCCGCCTCGGTCGCGGACGGGTCCCGTCCGTCGAACAGGTCGAAAACACGCGCGTACTCGCCCATGCGCGCGCTCTCCGCGCCCTCCACCAGGAACAGGAAGCGCGCGCCGTTGGGGGGCGGGTCGTCGACCACGGTAAGCCAGATCGGCTGGATATCCGGGTCCTCGTCAGGTCCCGCGTTGTGCGGCAGCCAGATTTCGGGGGCGGCCCACAGCGCCGCGTCGAACCCGGCCAGTCGCGCGGGCGCGCCGCACAGCACGACCGCGCGTTGCCCGGCGCCGAGGGTGCGCGCCAGAAGCTGTGGCAGCGCCTGGTCCGGCCCGGTGCGGGTCAGGTGGTAGAAGCCGATCTCGGCCATGCCGACCTGCCGCGCTGACCTGACCCCCCGGCCGTCGTCAGTCCTGCTCGTAGTACTCGGCGACCAAGCGATCCAGCAGCCGGACGCCGAATGCCGTCGCACCCTTCGGCACGCAAGGCTTGTCCTTGCTGCTCCAGGCAGTGCCGGCGATATCGAGATGCGCCCACGGCTTGCCGTTGACGAAGCGTTGGATGAACTGGGCGGCGGAGATCGATCCGCCCGGCCTTCCGCCGACGTTCTTCATGTCGGCGATCTCGGACTTGATCTGGCTGTCGTACGCCTCGTCCAGCGGCATCCGCCACAGCCGCTCCCCGCTCGCCTTTCCGGCCGCGGCCAGCCGCTCGGCCAAGGTATCGTCATTGCTGAACAGTCCGGCGTATTCGTGGCCGAGCGAGACGATGATGGCGCCGGTCAGCGTCGCCAGATTGACCATGAACTGCGGGTCGAATTTCTGCTGGCAGTACCAAAGCACGTCGGCCAGCACCAGCCGGCCCTCGGCATCGGTGTTGATGACCTCGATCGTCTGGCCCGAGTAGCTTTTCACCACGTCGCCCGGACGCTGGGCGGTGCCCGAGGGCATGTTCTCCACGAGGCCCACCAGCCCGACCACGTCGGCCTTCGCCTTGCGCCCTGCCAAGGCGGCCATCAGCCCGACCACCGTGCCGGCGCCGGCCATGTCCCACTTCATGTCCTCCATCCCGCCGGCCGGCTTGATGCTGATGCCGCCAGTGTCGAAGGTGACGCCCTTGCCGACGAAGGCGACCGGCTTTCCCGCTCCGCCGCCACCGTTCCAGCGCATGACGACCATGCGCGGCTCGCTGGCGCTGCCCTGCGCGACGCCGAGCAGCGCGCCGAAGCCCAGCCGCCGCATCTCCTGCGGACCCAGCACCTCCACCGCCACGCCGAGTTCGCTCAGCGCACGGCACCGTTCGGCCATCTCCGCCGGGTTCAGCACGTTGGGCGGCTCGCTCACCAGATCCCGGGACAGAAACACGCCCCGCGCCACCGCTTGCAGGGGCGCGAACGCCGCCGTCGCCCCGGCGGGGTCGGCGACAAGGACCGACAGGCGCGACAGGCGCGGCTTGTCCTCGGGCTTCTCCTTGGTGCGGTAGCGATCGAAGTCGGTAGGCCCGCAGCACCGCGCCCGACGCCGCCTGCGCCGCCTGTTCCGCGCTCAGCGCATCGGCCGCCATCGCCGCTTCGGCATCCCGTCCCAGCGCGACGGCGGCATGCCCGCCCGCCTCCTCCAGCGTGCGCTGGCTGAGGTCGGACGCCTTGCCGAGGCCGACCACGACGACCCGCGTCAGCCCGGCGCCCGGGGCCAGGATGGTGCAGGTCTTGCCCTTGCCGCCCTTGAACTCGGCCGCATCCAGGGCGCGCGCGATGGCACCCCCGGTCGAACTCATCGGCCTGCGCCCACAGTCCCGACGCCCGCGTGTCCTCGGCGACCAACAGGACCAGCGCGCCGGAGGACGGCAGCGCGGCGGCGGCGAAAGCGACATCGAGCATGGGGCGACTTCTCCGTATCCATTCGGGCGCGCACTCTAGGCCATGCTCGCGTGCCTCGCCATGTCCCGCCGATGACCGAGATCCTCGCCCCCGACAGGGACGGAATCGCGCGCGCCGCAGTCCTGCTGCGCGCCGGGGCGCTCGTCGCCTTCGGGACGGAGACGGTGTACGGGCTTGGCGCCGATGCCACCGATGCCCGTGCGGTAGCCTCGGTGTTCACGGCGAAGGGCCGGCCGCATTTCAACCCGCTGATCTGCCACTACACCGACGCGGACGCCGCCTTCGCCCATGTCGCCGACACCGTCGCCGCGAGGAGGCTGGCCGCCGCATTCTGGCCGGGGCCGCTGACCTTGGTGCTGCCGCGCCGGGAGACCTGCCCGGTGGCGCTGCTCGCCGGTGCCGGGTTGGAGACGCTGGCGATCCGCGTGCCGGCCCATCCCGTCGCGCGCGCGCTGCTGGGCGCGGTCGGCCGCCCCGTCGCCGCGCCGTCGGCCAACCGCTCGGGTCAGGTCAGCCCGACCACCGCGCGCCACGTCCTGGACGGGCTCGGCGGGCGAATCGCCGCCGTGCTCGACTGCGGTCCCTGCCCGGTGGGCGTGGAATCGACCGTGCTGGACCTGACCGGGCCGCGACCGGTGCTGCTCCGCCCTGGGGGCGCGACCACGGAGGCGATCGAGGCGCTGGTCGGCGCGGTCGGGCGCGGCATTCCCCACGCAACGGCCGAGGCCGCGCGCAACCTGCGCTCGCCCGGGCTGCTGGTGTCGCACTACGCCCCGGCGCTGCCGGTGCGCCTGGAGGCCCGAGCGGTCGGCGGTGACGAGGCCCTGCTCGCCTTCGGCGTGCCCCTGCCGGGCGCCGGGGCCGTGTTCAACCTCAGCCGCGTGTCCGACATGGCCGAAGCGGCGGCCAATCTGTTCGTCGGACTGCGCTGGCTGGACGCCGAGGGGCAGCGCCGCACTCTGCGCTGCATCGCGGCAATGCCCGTGCCGCGTCAGGGGCTCGGGTTGGCCATCAACGATCGCCTGGAACGCGCGGCGGCCCCGCGCGACTCTCTCCCTATCTCGGCGGGAGCCTAGGCAGCGGGCTGCTCGGCCTCGGGATCGAACAGCGCCGCGATGTCGAAGTCCGCCTCCTCGGCCTCGGCCTCCGCCCCGACCGCCTGGCCGCGCGCCTGGCGCTCGGCCTCTTCCTGGCTGCGCGCCACGTTGACGCTCACCGTGAGGGACACTTCCGGATGCAGCACCACCCGCACGCGGTGCAGGCCGAGCGTCTTGATCGGATGCTCCAGCACCACCTGCTGGCGGCCGATCGTCAGGCCGCTGGCGGTCACGCCGTCGGCGATGTCGCGCGGCGAGACCGAGCCGTACAGGCCGCCGGATTCGCCCGCTTGGCGGATGATCACGACCGACAGGCCGCCCATGCGCTCGGCGACGCGCTCGGCCTCCTCGCGGCGCCGTAGGTTTTGCGCCTCGAGTTGCGCGCGCTGCTCGTCGAAACGTGCGCGGTTCTCCTTGTTGGCGCGGATCGCCTTTTTCTGCGGCAGCAGGAAGTTGCGGGCAAAGCCGGGACGCACCTTCACGAGATCGCCCATTTGCCCGAGATGCTCCACGCGCTGGAGCAGGATCAGCTCAACGGATGCCATGCCCGCCTCCCCTCAGACGACCACGTACGGCAGCAGCGCCAGGAAGCGCGCGCGCTTGATCGCCAGCGCCAGTTCGCGCTGCTTCTTGGCCGAGACGGCGGTGATGCGGCTCGGCACGATCTTGCCGCGCTCGGATAGGAAGCGCGACAGCAGCCGGACATCCTTGTAGTCGATCTTCGGCGCGTTGGGGCCGGAGAACGGGCACGATTTGCGCCGGCGATAGAAGGGACGCCGCGCGCCGACCGCGGTGCGCCGGCCGGCGGGGCTGAGCTCGGTCGTATCCGACATGATGCTTACTCCTCGACCGGCGCGCGCACGTCATCACGGAACTCGTCGCGGGCACGGAACTCTTCGCGGTCGTCGTAGGGATTGCGTCGGCGGCCACTGTCGAAGCGCCCGGTCGGGCGCGGACCGCGGAAGCCGCGCTCGCGCTCGTCGGACTTGCGGGTCAGGATCGCCGACGGCGCCTCCTCGATCTCCTCGACGCGCAAGGTCTGGAAGCGCAGCACGTCCTCGTTGATGCGAAGCTGGCGCTCCATCTCGGTGATGAACGCGGGCTTGGCGTCCAGGCCGAGCAGGATGTAGTGGCCCTTGCGGTTCTTCTTGATGCGGTATGCGAGGCTGCGCAGGCCCCAGTATTCGCGCTTCCGCACCGCACCGCCATCGCCCTCGAGCTGGCCGCCGATTTGGTCGGCGATGGCCTCGACCTGCTGTTGCGTGACATCGTTGCGCGCGATCAGCACGCATTCGTAAAGCGGCATGTTGAACTCCCTTCGGCTGGAGGCCCGCAGGATACGCACGGGCATAACCGGGAACGATGCCGTCGCCCCCGGCAGGGAAGGCGCGGCGTTAAGCACGGATTGGCAGACAAATCAAATCACCCGCCGGATTTGACACGGAACCGACCCATCGCTACCCCGCCCGCCAGCCAGCCTCATTCCCGGAAGAGAACCCTCCGCATGCCGGTCCATGCCTTCGTTTTCCCAGGCCAGGGCAGCCAGTCCGTGGGCATGGGCCGCGATATCGCCGCCGCGTTCGCCCCGGCCCGCGCCGTATTCGAGGAAGTGGACGAGACGCTGCGCCAGAAGCTCTCGAAGCTGATGTTCGAGGGCCCGGCAGAGGAACTGACGCTGACCGAGAACACCCAGCCCGCCGCTGATGGCGATGTCGCTGGCGGTGCTGCGCGTGCTGGAATCCGAAGGCGGGTTCCGCCTGCGCGAAAAGGCGGTGGTCGTCGCCGGCCACTCGCTCGGCGAGTACAGCGCGCTCGCCGCCGCCGGCAGCTTCACCATCAGTGATGCCGCGCGCCTGCTGCGGTTGCGCGGCCAGGCGATGCAGCGCGCGGTGCCGGCCGGCGAGGGCGCGATGGCGGCGCTGATCGGCGTCGAGATGGACAATGCCCAGGCCATCTGCGACGCGGCGGCGCCGGTCCCCGAGAACCCGAGCAACGCGCGCCAGGTGGTCGAACCCGCCAACGACAACGGCGGCGGCCAAGTGGTCATCTCCGGCGACCGCGCCGCAGTGGAGCGCGCAGTGGAGATTGCCAAGGCGCGCGGCGTGCGCCGGGCCATGCTGCTGCCGGTATCCGCCCCGTTCCACTGCGCGCTGATGGCCCCCGCCGCCGAGGCGATGGCCGAGGCGCTCGGGGCGACGCCGCCCGCATCACCGATCCTCCCGGTCATTGCCAACGTCTCCGCCGCCAAGGCCACCGATCCGGCCGAGATCCGCGACCTGCTGATCCGTCAGGTAACCGCGACCGTGCGCTGGCGCGAATGCGTGGAGGCGATGGTCGGTCTCGGCGCGGACAGCTTCGTGGAGGTGGGTGCGGGCAAGGTCCTGTCCGGCCTGGCTCGCCGCATCGCCCCTGATGCCGCCGCGCTCTCCGCCGCCACTCCGGCCGAGATCGAAGCCGTGTTGAAGGCCCTTTAGGCGCGCGCGGCGATGTTCCGGCTGGACGGCAAGACGGCGCTGGTCACCGGCGCCTCCGGCGGTATCGGGGCGGCGATCGCGCGGGCGCTGCACGCCCAGGGCGCTTCGGTCGCGCTGTCGGGCACGCGGCGCCCGGCGCTGGACGCGCTGGCCGACGAATTGGGCGCGCGCGCGCATGTCTGCCCGGCCGACCTCAAGGACCCGGCTTCGGCCGAGGCCCTGGTCGCCGCCGCCGAACAGGCGGCGGGGCCGCTGCACGTGCTGATCAACAACGCCGGCCTGACCCGCGATATGCTGGCGCTGCGCATGGGCGAGGAGGACTGGCAGGCAGTGCTCGACGTCGATCTCTCGGCTCCCTTCCGCCTGGCGCGCGCCGCGTTGCGCGGGATGCTGCGTCGGCGGGCTGGGCGCATCGTCAATATCGGCAGTATTGTGGGCTCGACCGGCAACGCCGGCCAGGCAAACTACGCCGCAGCCAAGGCCGGCCTGATCGGGCTCACCAAGGCGCTCGCCCACGAGGTTGCTCCGCGCGGCGTCACGGTGAACCTCGTCGCCCCGGGCTTCGTCGTCACCCCGATGACCGATGCGCTATCGGAACAGCAGAAGGTCCGTATTGCCGGCGCCATCCCGCTCGCCCGGCTCGGCCAGCCCGCCGACATCGCGGCCGCCGTGATCTATCTCGCTTCCGACGAGGCGGCCTGGGTCACCGGCGCCACACTGCACGTCAATGGTGGCATGGCGATGGCGTGATGCATGTTGCCCCCTATGCTGGCGCCCTTGGGAGAACCATGCTAATCGCCCGCAGCCTCGTCCGGGGCGGGGCGCGCGGCGCCGGTCGGGTCCTGCCCGGCGATGTTCATCACCGGACAGACCGAAACTTCCCAGCAGGCAGGAGTGTCAGAGCCGATGAGCGAGATCGCCGATAGGGTCAAGAAGATCGTGGTCGAGCACCTTGGGGTCGAGGAATCGAAGGTCACCCCCGAGGCGTCCTTTATCGACGATCTGGGCGCCGACAGTCTCGACACGGTCGAGCTGGTGATGGCGTTCGAGGAGGCGTTCAGCGTGGAGATCCCGGAGGACGCGGCGGAGAAGATCAGCACCGTTAAGGATGCGATCGACTATATTGAGAAGCAGAAGGCGGCCTGAGCCGGATCGCGCGGGAGATCGGGGCATGCGGCGCGTGGTTGTCACAGGGATGGGCATCGCCTGCCCGCTCGGGGTGGGGGTCGAGCATGTGTGGCGGCGTCTCGTCAACGGCGAATCCGGGATCGGCGCGATCCAGTCCTTCGACACCAGCGAATTAACCTGCAAGATCGCGGGCCAAGTGCCGCAAGGCACGAAAAGCGAGGGCAGGCTCGACGTCTCCGAGTGGGTCCCGGTCAAGGACCAGAAGAAGATGGACCGCTTCATCCAGCTCGCGCTGGTCGCCGCGACCGAGGCGGTCGAGGATTCTGGCTGGGTGCCGGAGGACGAGGACGCGCGCTTTGCCGCCGGAGTGATGATCGGCTCGGGCATTGGCGGATTGCAGACGATCTATGAAGCTTCGGTGCAGGTGTTTCAGGGCCGCGCGCGTCGGCTGTCGCCCTTCTTCATTCCCTCGGCGCTGATCAACCTCGCCTCCGGTCATGTGTCCATCAAATACGGGCTTAAGGGACCGAACCACTCGGCGGTCACGGCCTGTGCGACTGGCGTCCATGCGATCGGCGATGCGGCGCGGCTGGTCGCGCTGGGCGATGCCGACGTGATGGTCGCGGGCGGGGCGGAAGCGGCGGTGAACGAGCTTGGCATCGCCGGCTTCTGTGCCTCGCGCGCGCTCTCCACCGCTTTCAACGATCGCCCGCCGCAGGCTTCGCGCCCGTGGGACAAGGACCGCGATGGCTTCGTCATGGGCGAGGGTTCGGCGGTGCTGGTGCTGGAGGAGTACGAACACGCAAGGAAGCGGGACGCGAAGATCTACGCCGAGGTGGGCGGCTACGGCATGTCCGGCGATGCCCACCACATCACCGCCCCGGCCGAGCGCCACGAGGGCGCGTTGCGCTCCATGCAGGCGGCTCTGCGCAACGGCGGGGTGGCACCGGAGCAGATCCAGTATGTGAACGCGCACGGCACCTCTACCCCGCTCGGCGACGATCTCGAACTGGAGGCGGTGGAGCGCCTGTTCGGCGATGATGCCAAGGATGTGGCGATGTCGTCCACCAAGTCGGCCACCGGCCACCTTCTCGGGGCAGCCGGCGCGATCGAGGCGGTGTTTTCCATCCTCGCCATCCGCGACGGCGTGGCTCCACCCACACTGAACCTCGACGAGCCGAGCCGGCCGAGCCCGATCGACCGGGTGGCGCATGTCGCGCAAGAGCGGAAGATCAAGCTCGCGCTGTCCAACAGCTTCGGCTTCGGCGGCACCAACGCCAGCATCATCTTCCGGCAGGCGGCCTGATCCGACCCCCTCCGGCAACGGGAGGGGAGTACCGCGGGGTGCTTGCGCACGGAAGGCAGCGCCCGTATCGGCTGGCCATGCAAGATGCCGTACCCGCCCCCGACAGCGCCGAGGCCGAGCTTCGCCGGCTGCTCGACATCATGGCCAGGCTGCGCGATCCGGCACGGGGCTGCCCGTGGGACGCGGCGCAGAGCTTCGCCACCATCGCGCCCTACACGATTGAGGAAGCGTACGAGGTGGCCGAGGCCATTAGGCGGGAGGATTTCGCGGGATTGGCGGATGAGCTTGGCGACCTGTTGTTTCAGGTCGTCTATCATGCCCGCATGGCTGAGGAGGCGAACCACTTCGCCTTCGCCGAGGTGGCCCGCGCGATCAGCGACAAGATGGTGCGACGGCACCCGCACATCTTCGGCGCGGCCGCGGCACGCGATGGGGCCGCGCAGCCCGCGGCTTGGGAGGCGCAGAAACACGCCGAGCGCCTCGCTCGCGCCGAGACCGGAACGCTGGCCGGGGTGCCGGTCGGTCTCCCTGCCCTCACCCGCGCCGCCAAGCTCACCGCCCGCGCCGCGCGGGTCGGCTTCGACTGGCCGGATGCCGGATCGGTGCTGGCGAAGCTGGACGAGGAAGCGGCGGAGCTGCGGGCCGAACTGCCGGCCGCCGACCCTGCCCGGCTCGCCGACCCTGCCCGGCTCGCCGACGAGGTGGGCGATCTGCTGTTCGTGGGGGCCAATCTCGCCCGCAAGCTGGCGCTCGACCCGGAGGCGTGCCTGCGCCACGCAAACGCGAAATTCGCGCGTCGCTTCGAGGCGATGGAGCGGGCTGCGGAGGCCGGGGGTCGCACGTTGGCGGAGATGGATCTGCCCGACATGGAGGTTGGGTGGCAGGCGGTGAAGCAAGCGGAGCGAGAGGGCGATGGAGGATGAACCCGACTGGCGGCGATTGAACCGCGCGAACTGGGACGAGCGCGTCGGCATCCACCTGAATGCGCCCGGATATAGACTGGCACCCCTGCGCGCCGGACGCGGCCGGCTGAGGCTTGTGGAGGACGAGTTGGGGCCGGTCGCGGGTTTGCGGGTCCTGCACCTGCAATGCCATTTCGGCGCGGACACGCTGGCCCTGGCGCAGCGGGGTGCCGAAGTGACAGGGCTCGACTTCTCCGCCCCGGCGATCGAGGCGGCCCGGGCGCTGGCCGCCGAGCTTGGGCTGTCCGCGCGCGCCCGCTTCGTACAGGCCGACCTCTACGACGCCCCGACCGCCATCCCCGAGCCAGCCGCCTTTGACTGCGTCTTCGTCACGTGGGGCGCGATCCCCTGGCTGCCCGACATCCGAGCCTGGGCGAAGGTGGTCGCGCACTTCCTGAAGCCTGGCGGGTTCTCCTACTTCGCCGAGGGTCATCCCGCCGCGCTGGTGTTCGATGACTCGACCGGCGCTCCAGGCAGCCGGCCGGGTTTCTTCATGCCCTATCTCGGCCGCACCAAGCTGATCGACACCGATCCGCGCGACTATGCCGATCCGAACGCACGCCTCGTGAATGCCACCACCCACCAGTGGCTGCATCCGATCGGCGACGTCGTCACGGCGCTGATCGATGCGGGACTGCGGCTCGACTGGCTGCACGAGCACGACGCCGTCGTCTGGCGTATGTTCGATTGCCTGGTGGAGGATGAGGCGGGACTGTACCGCTGGCCGGACAAGCCCTGGCTGCCGCTGTCCTACTCGCTGCGGGCGACCCGGACGACTGGAATCCCGCCACGCCCCAGCCCATAGTCGAGGTATGGTGGAACGGGCGTCTTACGAGCAGGACTTCTTCCTGTGGACCCGGGAGCAGGCCGACGCGCTCCGTGATGGAGCCCGGTTCGGCACAAATCTGCCCGTCGATTGGGAAAACATTGCCGAGGAGATCGAGAGCTTGGGCCGGGCGGACCGACGCGAATTGGCCAGCCGGATCGGCACCATTATCGAGCATCTTCTGAAGCTTCAATCCTCGCCGGCCACGGACCCGCGCCCGGGGTGGCGATCCACCATTCTGCGCGCGCGAGCGGCGGCCGCTGATATTCTGGACGAAAGCCCAAGCCTGCGTCGTGCGACGCAGGAGACCATTCAGCAGCAGATGCAGAAGGAGCGCCTGCTTGTGGCCCGGGAATTGACGGAAGCGGGCGAGCGCCTCGCGGACGTACCCGACTACACAGAGGAGCAGGTATTGGGCGAGTGGCTGCCGACGCCCTGAGTGAGGCAGCGCACCCAACTTCGCACCTTACTCAGAGGTGTGCTTGCGATGCGGCGGGAACAATCGACCCCGGCTGTCAGGCCGTCGCGGCGTCGCGCTTGGCCTGCGCGCGGCGCAGGCGGGACTTGAGGATCAGCGCCTCGGGCGCGAGCCGCCGGTCCGGCGTGTTAAGCAGGAAGGCATCGATGCCGCCCTTCGCCTCGACGGTACGGATCGCGCGCGTCGAGATGCGCAGGCGCACCGAAGCGCCCAGAATGTCGGACAGCAGCGAGGTCTCCTGCAGGTTCGGCAGGAAGCGGCGACGGGTCTTGTTGTTGGCGTGACTGACGTTGTTGCCCGTCAGCACGCCCTTGCCCGTGATCTGGCAGCGGCGCGACATTGAAACACCCTTCAGGCGCAGGCCCGGAACAGGCCGGGGGATCGGCGGCAGGCGCGGCTTATCGCCGAACCCTGCCCTAGGTCAAGGGCAGGCGTCAAGCTGACTTTTCACGGCCACCTCGCCCGATGTCGCTCTTCCTGCCGCTCGCCGCCACCCCGGACGTTTTGCCGCCAGCGAGATGGGGCAATTAGAAAAAGGCGGGCGGAACTACGGTGCGACCCAAGGTGTTATCTGGCATCAGCATTTTGCGGAGATCGTCCATGCCGTCGGCCAGCAGCCTGAAAGACGTCTATATCGAGGAGATGCGGGATCTATGGTCCGCCAATGATCAGATGCAGCGCGTCATGCAAAGCCTCAGCGAGAAGGCATCCGATAGCAAGCTGAAACAAATGCTGGAGAAATCGGTCGGCGGGATCGGCCAGCATACGGCGACCTTGAAGGGACTCGTCGAGGCGCAGGGCGGGAATCTGGGCAAGGATCACTGCAAGGGGATGGAAGGCCTCGTCGCCGAGGCGAAGAAGCACGCGCTGGAAGCGCAGCTCGACGGTCAGCTCAGGGATGTTGTCATCATCGCGCAGTATCAGCGCATGTCGCATTACGGACTGGCCGGGTTCGGCACCGCAGCCGCCTATGCCGGCGCGCTTGGTCTGAAGGACGAGGCCGCGAAACTGAAGTCGATCGTGAGCGACATCTACAAGGCGGACGAATACACCAGCAAACTTGCGGAGCGGGCGGAACAGGCGGCGGCAAAGGCTGCCTAGCTGGAATCAGTGAGGGCGTCAGGGTCCTAGCACCCGGCGCCCCCGCCCTCGTCTGTCCCCTCCCGGCGCAGCTCGCCCTCCTGTACCGAGTGGATCGCGTTCCTGAGGATGCGTATGACGGCCTCGTCGCTCATGGCGTTCGACAGAAGGGCCATCGCGCCGCCAAGCAGGGCGGAGGCGATGGCAAGCTCGCCGATGTTCTGACCGACCATGTACTCGATCGCCTTGTCGATCACCGCTCCGGCATGGGAAAGCTCGGCCGGCGGCGGCTCGGGCAGCTCGGGATCGTTCGCCATCGTGCCCTCTCCTGCGGTGCTGTTCACAACTTGGCGTCCGCGTCGGCCTGTTCAACCGGACGCGGGGCTGGCGAGGCCTCGAGTTCCGCCTCTTCCTGCTCGACGGCTTGCAGCGCCCACATGCGCGCATACAGCCCGCCATGGGCCAGCAGGCGGGAATGGCTGCCGCGCTCGGCCACCTCGCCCTCGTGCAACACGATGATCTCGTCCGCGTCGACCACGGTGGACAGCCGGTGCGCGATCACCAGCGTCGTGCGGTCGCGCGACAGCCCCCGCAGGGCCGTCTGGATGTCCTGTTCGGTGCGGGTATCGAGCGCGCTGGTCGCCTCGTCCAGGATCAGGATGCGCGGGTTCTTCAGGATCGTGCGCGCGATCGCCACACGCTGCTTCTCGCCGCCCGACAGCTTCAGGCCGCGCTCGCCCACGCGCGTGTCGTAGCCTTCCGGCAGGCTGGCGACGAAGTCATGGACCTGCGCGAACCGCGCCGCGCGCTCGATTTCCGCCTGGCTCGCGTCGGGCCGGCCATAGGCGATGTTGTAGCGGATCGTGTCGTTGAACAGCACCGTGTCCTGCGGCACCACGCCGATCGCCGCGCGCAGGCTTTCCTGCGTCACCGCGCGGGTGTCCTGCCCGTCGATCAGGATGCGGCCGCCCGTCGCGTCGTAAAATCGGAACAGCAGCCGGCTGATGGTGGACTTGCCCGCCCCGGTCGGTCCGACGATGGCGAGCTTGGCGCCTGATGGCAGGCTGAAGTCCACGCCGCGCAGGATCTCCCGATCGGGGCGATAGCCGAAGCGCACGCCCTCGAACCGCACCTCACCGCCAGCCGCCGCGAGCGCCGGCGCGCCCGGCGCATCCGCGACCTCCTGGCGCACCGTCAGCAGCCGGAACATCTGCTCCATGTCCACCAGCCCTTGCTTGACCTCGCGGTACACGAAGCCAAGGAAGTTCAGCGGCTGGTAGAGCTGCATCAGATAGGTATTCACCAACACGAACTTGCCCACCGTCATGCTGCCGCGGGCCACCCCGTCGGCGGCGAGCAGCATGATCGCGGCAAGCCCGATGGAGATGATCGCCGCCTGTCCCAGGTTCAGCATGTTGAGCGAGACCTGGCTGCGTACCGCCGCGCGCTCGTAGCGGGCGAGCGCGGAATCGAAGCGCGTCGCCTCCAACGCCTCGTTGCCGAAATACTTCACCGTCTCGTAGTTCAGCAGGCTGTCCACCGTGCGCGTGCGCGCCTCGTTGTCGGTGTCGTTCATCGTGCGGCGGATGCGCACGCGGAGGTTCGTGAAGCCGAGGGTGAAGCCGAGATAGATCGTCACCGCGAGGAACGTCATCAACGCGAAACGCCAGTCGAACATCGCCCACAGCACGCCGGTGACGGCCAGCATCTCGATCAGGGTGGGGACGATGTTGAACACGGCGAGCCGCAGCACCGACTGGATGCCCTGGGTGCCGCGATCGATGATGCGCGACAGTCCGCCGGTCTGCCGGTCGAGATGAAAGCGCAGCGACAGCTCGTGCAGATGCACGAAGGTCTGCAACGCGACCTGGCGCGCCGCGCGCTGCTGCACGGAGGCGAACACCGCGTCGCGCAGTTCCGCGAACCCCTGGGAACTGGTGCGCAGCAGCCCGTACGCGACAATGAGGGCGATGGGCACCACGATCATCGTCGCGTGGCCCCCCTTGGGGCTCAGCGCGTCCACCGTCCGGCCATAGACGACCGGCACGAAGACGGTCGCGCCCTTGGCGGCGAGCAGAAGCAGCATGGACAGCACAACCCGGCCGCGCGCGTACCAGTCGTTCCTGGGCCACAGATACGGCAGCAGTTCGACGATGGTGCGGAGAGAGGCGCGACGCGGCGCGCCGAGCGCCTCGTCGCCGGAGGCGGGCGGTGGTGGTGCCATGCCGCCGGATGTGGCACCTGAAGCCCGGCTTGGAAAGGCAGACCGTGCAGCCCGAAATCGACCCGTCTGGATACCTCCGCCATATCGCGGCATGTCGCAACGCGAAGCTGCCGGGCGCGCGGGTGCGGCTGTCGATCGGCGACTCGCCGGTCGGTTGGATCGGACCGGCGGTGGCGGCGGCCCTGCGTGCGTTTCCCGAAATCGTCCCCGAATCCGCCCCTGGGACCGAGGGCGGGCTTCGGCTAACGGAACCTGGCGCGTTGGAGCGGATCGCGCGCGCGCTCGCCGATCAGGGCATGGCACGCTGGCGTGGCGAGGCGTTCGATGTGCGCGCCCACCCGGCCGGCGCGGTGCTGGCCCAGATCGATCGCGGCGCCCTGCCCGTGCTCGGGATCGAGGCGACCGGCGTCCACGTGAACGGCCTGGTGGAGCGCGACGACGGCCCGCATCTGTGGGTCGCCCGTCGCGCCGCCGACAAGGCGCTCGACCCCGGCAAGCTGGACCACATCGTGGCCGGCGGTGTCCCGGCCGGGCTCACGCCGGCCGAGACGCTGGTCAAGGAGGCCGCCGAGGAGGCCGCGATCCCGGCGGCGCTGGCGCGCCAGGCGGTGCCAGTCGCCACGATCGCGTATGCCATGGAGCGCCCGGAAGGGCTCCGACGCGACCACCTGTATTGCTACGACCTGGCATTGCCCGCCGATTTCCGCCCACGTGCCGTCGATGGCGAGGTCGAGAGCTTCGCCCTCTGGCCGCTTTCGCGCGTCCCGGTGGTGGTCCGCGAGACCGATGACTTCAAGTTCAACGTGACCTTGGTGCTGATCGACCTTTGCCTGCGCCACGGCCTGATCACCGGGTCGACCGCCGCCCTGCTGCGAGCGGCGCTGGACGCGCGCTAACCTTCCGGCGGCGCCGCCGCGATGGGAATGTCACGCGTCGTGGGCTGGTCACCAGTGCCGGGCGGCTGAGTGACCGGGCCTGCGGGCTGACTGCCGCCGTCGCCGTCTTCCTCCTCCGTCGCCGAGACGACCTCCTCGCCGTTGTACTGCCGGCGTGGCTGGTGCGGCTGGCCGTTGGCCTGACCGTTCGGCTGGGTCTGCTGCGCCGCCTGGTTCATCGCATTGATAATGCGGAAATAATGCTCGGCGTGCTGGAAGTAGCTCTCGGCCATGACCCGATCGCCGCCACTGGTGGCATCCCGGCCAAGTTGCAGATACTTCTCGAACAGCTGCTGCGCGGTGCCGCGCACGCGCAGGTCGGGACCGTTGCTGTCGAACACATGGTTGCGGTTGAGCGGTATGCCGCCGCCCTGGTGGCGCATCCCGCCACCCCCGCCACCCCCGCCACCGCCCGGTCGATGGCCCCGGCCACGCATACGTTTGATATTCATTCTGTTGCCGTCGCGCCTTTCCCTTGCCAGCCCTGGAGCTGGCCGGCGGCCGCGCGATGATCCCGCACGCTCCGGCTGCTGTTCCGAGGCCAGACTTCATATCCTTCGAACTTGGCTCTGCCGGGCGCCCAGCCTGTCAATCATCGCCCATCGAAGCGGACCGCGATCGATCTGACCAGGGTGCCTTGGGGGACCACCGCCTTCGGTCGCACCCCGTGCCAATGGAAAGCTAAGCTCCCCGCCCGGTGGTGCCAAACGGTTTTTTCATGGCAAGGCGACGGGGTCGCCCCGGAATGCCGTCCCGGGGAATGTCCGCCTCGGCAGCGCACGGCATATCATTGCACGCGCGACGCCCGCCAAGTCCGTCCGTTCAGATGTGGTGAGCCCGACACCGCGCGCCAATCCCGCGACCGAGGCCGCCTGACCGGCGCCGAGTTCCAGGACCGCCGCGCCATCCGGCGCCAGCAGTCGGGGAAGTTCGGCCAGCACGACCCGATAGGCGTCAAACCCGTCCCTGCCGCCATCCAGCGCGCGTGCCGGCTCATGGCGGGCAACTTCGGGCATGAGCGCGGCGATCTCGGCGCTCGGAATGTACGGGGGATTGCACAGCACGAGGTCGAAATCGGCCTGCAATCGCGCAGGCCCAGTCGCCGGCCAGGAACGCGGCGCGGGCGTCGAGGCCGAGCCCGGCGGCGTTGCGTCGGGCCAGCGCGGCTGCCTCTGGCGCACGGTCCACGCCCACGCCGAAGCTGTCTGGAAACTCCGAAAGCGCGGCGAGCAGCAGGCATCCGGTGCCGGTGCCCAGGTCGAGCACACGGCGCATCGCCGCACGGTCGGGGAACGCCGCGAGCGCTGCCTCGATCAGCGTCTCCGATTCCGGGCGGGGGATCAGGGTGGCGGGCGAGACCTCGAACGCCAGGCTCCAGAAGTCGCGTGTTCCCAGGATGAAGGCCAGCGGCTCCCGCGCGGCACGGCGCGCGATCAGGGCAAGGAAGGGTCCCGCCGCGACTGCCGACTCTGCCCTGCCTTGGGGCATGGCGAGCAGGGCGGCCTGATCCAGACCGAGCGCATGGCCGAGCAGCAGCCGCGCCTCGAGCCGGGGGTTGTCGATGCCGGCGGCGCGCAGCCGCGCGGCACCGAGCCGCAGCGCCTCCCGGACCGTCAGATCAGCACTCAAGAGACACGCACATCTTCTTGCGTTTGCTGCATTTATGCCATCACGGCGCGCGTTAGCGTGGGATCAGGCTCTGCAACGGCACCGCCGGATCGGCGAGCCGCGCGGGGTCCGGACGGGCGCGCGCCTTGATCAGCGCGGTCCCCGCCCGGATCTCGCGCGGATTGTCGGCGGCCGTCACGCCAACCACCACGCCGCCCTCGTTCAGATGGATCGCCGTGAACGCCCCCGATCCGCGCAGCACGGTGCGGGACGCCTCCGCCGGCAGGCCGGCGACCTGGAGGTTAACGCCGTGCTGGTCGGTCCAGAACCAGGGCACGTCGTCATAGGGCACGGGCGCGCCCGCCATCGCGCGACCCACCGCGATGCCGTGATTCTGGGCGTGCCGCCATGATTCCAGGCGCACCAGCCGGCCGTACAACGGGTGCGGGAACGCGGCGACGTCTCCGGCCGCGTACACCTCGGGCACGCTCGTGCGCCCTTGCTCGTCCACGACGATGCCGCCGTCGATCGTGAGGTCGGCCTGCTCGGCGAGGGTCAGGTGGCGGTTCATGCCGATGCCGGCCACCACGAGGTCGGCCGGAACCGCCGGGGCGCCTTGGCAGAGCACGTGCTCGATGCCGCCGGGCCCGCGCTCCAGCGCCTCCACGATCACATTGCAGCGCAGGTCTACGCCGGCGCGGGCATGCAGGCCGGCGACGAAGCGCGCGCCCTCGGGCGAGACGCACCTTCCCATCGGCGCCGGGCCCGCCTCCAGGACGGTCACCGCCGCGCCGCGCGCCCGCGCAGAGGCGGCGATCTCCAGCCCGATCACGCCCGCGCCGATGCAGACAACGCGGCGCGCGTCGGCGAGGCGTGCGCGAATTGCGTGCGCGTGGTCGATGGTCCGCAGGACCAAGGCTCGCTCACCGCCCGGGACGCCCAGGTGGCGCGCCCGTCCCCCCGTGGCGAGCAGCAGCCGGTCATAGGACAGCGCCCGCCCATCGCCGAGCGCCACCCGCCGTCCGGGCACGTCCAGGGCGATGACCGGGCAGTCCAGAAGGAATTCGATCTGTTGCGCCTGGTATTTCGCAGCATCGTGGAAATACGGCACGCCGGGCTCCGGCTCGGCGGTCAGCATGGCCTTCGAGAGCGGCGGGCGCTCGTAGGGGCGCCATCTCTCCTCGCCCAGGACGACGATCCGGCCGGCAAACCCCGCCTGGCGCATGGACACCGCCGCCCAGGCACCCGCCTGGCCGGCCCCGACAATGATATGGGTCGCGCTCATGCGCCAATGCTCGCCCGAAGGCGGCGCCGCGCCAAGTGAATAGCCCAAGTGGAGTGCCAACTGGCGGGTTGGCCGCATGGGTCCGGGCTGGCATTGTCGCGCCCAGCAAGCGGGATGGAGGACAGGATGGCGGAGACCTGGGTGCGCGTGGCAACGACGGCCGACGTGCCGGAGAACGGCATTTTCGCGGTGCGCGTGGGCGAGCGCGAGATCGCGCTCTATCATCTCCCCGGCGGGGAGTTCCGCGCCACCGACAACGTCTGCACGCACGAATACGCGCAACTCTCCGACGGTTGGCTCGAGAACGGCGAGATCGAGTGCCCGCTGCACGCCGCCCGCTTCGACGTGCGCACCGGCAAGGCCTTATGCGCACCGGCCGATGTCGACCTGCCGGTCTTCGATGTGCGCGTCGAGGGTGCGGACCTTCTCGTCAAGCTTCCGGACTGAGGGGAGGACATCATGGATTTCGGCGCCTCGATCTTCACCACCGACTATTCGATCCAGCCGGCCGCGCTCGCGACCGCGCTGGAGGAACGCGGCTTCGAATCGATGTGGGCGCCGGAGCACTCCCACATCCCGCTGTCGCGGCGCTCTCCATGGCCGGGCGGCGGAGAGCTTCCGAAGCCCTACTATGATTGCCTCGATCCGTTCGTCGTGCTGACCGCGGTGGCGGCGGCGACGAAGCGGCTGCGGGTCGGCACGGGCGTGTGCCTGGTGATCCAGCGCGACACCATCCAGACGGCCAAGCTGGTCGCCTCGCTCGACCAGGTCTCGGGCGGGCGTTTCCTGTTCGGCATCGGCGGTGGCTGGAACGCCGAGGAGATGGAGGATCACGGGACGGTCTTCGCGTCGCGCTTCAAGAAGATGCGCGAGCAGACGGAGGCGATGACGGCGATCTGGACGCAGTCGAAGCCGGAATACCAGGGCGAACTGGTCGCTTTCCCGCCGATGATGGCCTGGCCCAAGCCGGTGCAGAAGCCGCACCCGCCGGTGATCGTGGGGGGTGCCTTTCCGCATGCGGCACGACGGGCGATCCGCTACGCCGATGGCTGGAGTTCCGATCGCCGGGCGTGCCGACCCGGCTAGCCTGGAGGAGCAGATCACCGCTTTCCGCCGCATGGCCGACGAGGCCGGGCGCGACCCGGCGACCTTGCCGGTCAGCCTGTTCGGCGGGCCTGACAACGAAGACACCCTGAAGCGCTATCGCGATCTTGGCGTTGCCCGCGTGGTGGTCGCGCTGCCCTCGGCCGGCGCCGATCAGGTCCTGCCGTTACTGGACAAATGGCAGGGATTAGCCCGCAAAGTGAACGGTTAAGCTCGACTTTCCGCTTTTTTGGTGGGTGGGGCTATCCGGCCTTCAGTAACCCAGAAGATGTACTCTGCGGCGTTCTTGGCATTATCCGGAGCGTTGGTTGTGGGGTCAGATTGGTGCGCCGGGCGGAGTGCTCGTAGGTGAAGCGTGCCGCTTCTTCCCGCTGTCACACTGCTGGATTAATGTCTCCCTCGCGTGAGGGAGAAGCCAAGATGCTGACACGTCGCACACTTATGGCCGCTGGAGCGGCCGCCGCTGCCGCGCCAGTTGCCGCCAGCCGGGCCCACGCTGCCACGCCTCGCCAATATGATCGTGATGGGCAAGGGGATCGACGACATCGTCGCGCTCGATCCGGCGCAGGCCTACGAGTTCACGTCCATCGAAGTCGGGGCGAACATCTACCGGAAAATTGTTTCACCCGACCTCGGCAATCTCACCAAGATCGGCCCGGATCTCGCCGAGCACTGGGAGGTCTCATCGGATGGCAAGAAATTTACCTTCTACCTGACCAAGGACGCGCGTTTCGCATCGGGCAAGCCGATGACCTCGGCGGACGCGGAATTCTCGCTGCATCGCGCCATAACGCTGAACCTGACGCCGGGCTTCATCCTGACCCAGTTCGGCTTCACCAAGGACAACGTCGCGCAACTGATCCGCGCCACCGACCCGCGCACGCTGGTGATGGAGCTGCCGAAGCCGGCGGCGACGAGCTTTGTGCTCTACTGCCTGTCGGCCGAAGTCGGTGGCGTCGTCGAGAAGGAGACGGCGCTGGCGCATCAGGAAAAGAACGACCTCGGCAACCAGTGGCTCAACAATCATTCCGCCGGCAACGGGCCTTACCAGCTCACGTCTTTTCAGGCCGATGATCACGTCATCCTCGACGCCAACCCCCACGCGAGCGTTCCGGCTGCCACCAAGCGCATTTTCATCCGCCACGTAAAGGAACCGGCGGAACAGCTCCTGCTGCTCCAGCGTGGCGACATCGATATGGCGCGAGACCTGACCAGCGATCAGCTCAGGGCCAGCGCCGGCGACCCCGACCTGCACCAGTTCACTTCGCCCACCACCAATCAGATGTATATCGCCGGCAACGAGGGCTACGCGCCGTTTGCCAAGCCGGAGGTGCGCCAGGCCCTCAAGCTGGGCAATCGACTACGACGGGATCCAGAAGAACATTGTTCCGGACACCTATATCGTCAACCAGGCGTTCGAACCCTCGATGATCCTGGGCGCGGTGACAGCCAATCCGTTCAAGCATGATCCGGACAAGGCAAAGGCGCTGCTTGCGCAGGCGGGTTATCCTCAGGGCTTTACCGCGACCCTGGATCATTATTCCGAGAAACCCTACACCGATATCGCGGCGGCGATTCAAGCCAATCTGGCGGCGGTCGGGATCAAGGTTTCGCTGGTGGCGGGAGTCCGCAAGCAGGTCTTCACGAAAATGCGGGCTCGCCAGCATCAGTTGGTCATCAACGAATGGTTCCCCGACTATTTCGATCCGAACTCGAATGCGCAGGCCTTCAATGCCAATCCCGACGATTCCGATAACAGCCCGATGAAGATCATCGCCTGGCGCTGCCACTTCCACGACAAGGAGCTGACAGACGAGGTTGCGCAGGCGGCTGCGGAACTGGATACGGAGAAGCGCGTCGAACTCTACCACAAGATGCAGCAGCAAGCCTGGGACCGGTCGCCGATCGTGTTCATGTTCCAGCAGAAAAATGTCACGCTGGCGCGCAAGAACGTCGTCGGTTTCCATCTTGGCCCGCAATCGGACTTCATCCGCTATGACCAGACGCGGAAGGCCTGACGAGGCGGTTTGATCGCTCGATAGGTCAGATCGGGGAAACGGGCGCGTCACATTGGGCCGCGCCCGACCTCGCTTGTGCATAGCCATGGCCAACCCTGTGGTTTGCTGCGCGGCCAGACCATGATGTAGAGTGCAGAGAGACCGCATCGGCCCCCAAGGGGCAACCTAGTGGCTGAAATCTGGCACTTGATATCCGATGCGAAGGTGGACCTCATATCAGAGGGAGAGGATGCGTCGCGATGTCGAAAGTCAGCACCTGCCTCTGGTTTGGGAAAGATGCGGAAATGGCCGTCCGCTTCTATGTCTCTCTCGTGCCCGGCTCCAGCCTAAAGCACATCCTCCGCTCGCCAGGGGTTTGGCCCGGTGGGGAAGCGGGCGACGTGATCCTGGTGAACTTCACTCTTGGGGGGCAGAGCTTCCAAGCGTTGAACGGCGGCGCGCCTGCCAGTTACGGAACTGCCGCCTCGATCTCAGTAGAGTGCTCCGACCAAGCCGAGGTAGATCGGCTGTGGACGGCGCTCACCGCCGACGGCGGGTCGGAAATCATGTGCGGCTGGCTACGCGACAGGTGGGGCGTGCCTTGGCAGATCGTACCCGAAACCTTGCCGCGTCTCCTCGCTGACCCAGACCCGACCGTCTCGGGCCGTGTCTTTGCCGCTATGACGGAGATGGTCAAGCTGGATATTTCCGCCCTGGAGCGTGCGGCCGCCGGATAATGCAGGTGCATCTGCGCTGCTACTCACGTGGCGGACGGCACCAAGTGTCAGATTTTGACCACTAGAGAGGCGGACATGTCGCGCGCAAATACACCCGACCCCGCTATACGTCAGGGCATCGTGAAGCAGGACCTGGGCAATGTCCTGCACCCGATCATCCAGCACAAGGTGCTGGAAAACAAGCCAGATAGTGGTCTCCGGCGCCCAGAACTCGACGGTGTTCGACGCTGATGGGACGAGCTACCTCGATGCCATGGCCGGGCTATGGTGCGTCAACATCGGCTATGGGCGCGTCGAACTCGCCGACGTCGCCGCTGAGCAGCTACGGCAGTTGGCGTATTTCCCGCACACCGCGATGAACGCTCCGGCCGCGGCGCTGGCGGAAAAGATCAACGGGTTGATGGGCGGCGGCTATCACACCTACTTCGTCAACTCCGGCTCTGAAGCGAACGAGGCTGGCTTCAAGATCGCCCGCCAGTACATGAAGCACGAGTATCCTGGGCACTACCGGTACAAGACGGTCAGCCGGTACTTCGCTTATCACGGCACCACTCTTGCCACCCTGGATGCTGGAGGAATGGGCGAGCGCAAGGCGAAGTTCGAGCCATACTCAGGCGACTTCGTGCACGTCGCCCACCCGTATTGTTACCGTTGTCCCTTCGGCCTGAGCTATCCGAGTTGCGGTCTGGCATGTGTGAAGAATATGGAAACCGCGATTCTCGGCGAAGGACCGGAAACAGTCGCCGAGGTGCTCGTCGAGCCGATCATGAGCGGCGTCGGGGTCGCCGTCCCGCCTGACGAATACCTACCCGAGGTCGAGAAGTTGTGCCGCAAGTACGACATTCTCCTGCACGTCGACGAGGTGATCAACGGTTTCGGCCGTACCGGCAAAATGTTCGGCCACCAACATTACGGCATTTCGCCTGACATCATGTCCATCGCAAAGGGCATCTCCAGCGCCTATCTGCCAATTGCCGCGACGGTGGTGAAGAACAGCGTGTTCCAAAGCTTCTACGGCGAGGCATCGGAAAACCGCCAGGTCGGGCAGGTGAATACCTATGGCGGTCATCCGGTCGCGGCCGCGGTCGCCGTCCGCAACATCGAAATCATCGAAGCGGAACGTCTGGCCGACCGCTCGGCCGAGACGGGCGCCTATCTGCTCGACGGGTTACGTACCTTGATGCGGCACAAGTCGGTGGGCGATGTGCGTGGCAAAGGCCTGTTGCTGGGCGTCGAGCTTGTGAAGGATCGCACAACCAAGGAGCCGGTCAGTCCTGAGCAGATCTCCGCGATTGCCGATTTCTGCCGTGAAAAGGGCCTGCTTGTCGGACGCTCCGCCGGCGGTCGCCGCTACAGCAACACGCTCACTCTGTCACCACCTTTGGTGATCACTCGCGCCGAGTGCGATCAGATAGTCGACACACTGGACCGCGCGTTGGCGACAGTTAGAATTGCTTAGGCTCAGGCCATCTGGACAGGGGGCTGAATCCTCTGCCCGACTTTCCGCTTTTTTGGCGGTGGGAGGGGTTATATGGTCTCGACGCCTGAATTGTGGAGAGTCGGGCTAAGAGGCTGCCGTTACATCCGCTCCGCCGGCCCGCCTTCTCCGCGCGGCATCGCCCCTAGAGCGGCAAGCGTCGCCGGCACGCCGTCGGTCACCGTGAACAAGGCGCGCGAGTCCTCCAGGGCGAAGCCGCATTGGATCGCCGCCTCGATCGCGGCGACCAGCGGCGCGGTCGAGCCGGCGACATCGCACAGCAGGACCGGCTTGTCGTGCAATCGAAGCTGGCGCCAAGTGATGACCTCCATGGCCTCGTCCAGCGTGCCGAGGCCGCCGGGCAGCACGACGAAGGCATCGGACAACGCGTACATGCGCTGCTTGCGCGCGTGCATGCTGTCCGTGACGATCAACTCGCTAAGGCCGCCATGCGCCACTTCCAGGCGGGTCAGGAATTCCGGGATCACGCCGATGGCCGTCCCGCCCGCTGCCAGGTACGGCGTCGGCGACCGCACCCATCAGTCCGACCCGACCGCCGCCAAAGACCAGCCGCATTCCCGCCTCGGCCAAGCCGCGACCAAGCGCGGCGGCGGCAGCCCGGAACTCTGACAAGCTCCCCGGTCGGGAGCCGCAGAAGACGGCGACGGAACGGATTGCGGCCATGGATTTCCTGACGTTTCTGGAATTTGGTGGTGGCGCCCCTGCGCGCGGAATGCAAGGTTCTCCGGCGGATTCGCGATACGGGACAGGGAAACACGCGAGATGACCAGAAAGCTTCTGCTCCTAGGGGTGGCATTGGCTTGTGCGACCGGGTTGGCTCGCGCAGCGGACGCGCCGAGCGGATTCGACATCATCGCCGCCCGCAAGGGCGGACAGGCACTCGTGGGCGGCAATTTCACCGGCCTGCTGCAAGCCGCGAAGAACAAGGTGCCCGACGTGAAGCCCTTTGCCAGCGCCGCGCACGCACTGACCGAATGGGAGGCGGTGTTCGTGACGATGTTCCCCCCGGGTCCGAGCACGGCGACAACACCAAGGCGCTGCCCGCCATCTGGACCGACCGGGCCACCTTCAACACCGACGCCCAGAACCTCGCCAATGCCGCCGCCAAGCTGGAACAGGTCGCCCACGCCGGCGATCAGGCCGCCTTCGCCCAGCAGGTGCAGGTCGTGGGCGAAGCCTGCGTGACTTGCCATAAGCAGTTCCGGGCACGCTGACCCGCGCGCACGCGCCTCGCCCGCCCAGGGCCGGTGCGGCGGGACGATGCGGCGCGTGCGCTACATCCCCAGGGCGCGACGATAGACGTCGAGCAGTGTTTCCTGCTCCTCCACCTCGGCGGGCTTCCTGCTTGCGGATGCGGATCAGCTGGCGCAGCACCTTCACGTCGAAGCCGGCCGACTTCGCCTCGTCGTAGATATCCTTGATGTCGCCGGCGAGCGCCTTGCGCTCCTCCTCCAGACGCTCGATGCGATCAACCAGCGAACGCAGACGATCGGCGGCGATGCCGCCGGTCTCGGTCCCGGTGCTGCCGACTGCGTCCAACGCCATCCATCGTCTCCGTGCGAGAAGGGCCGGTGTGGATAGCGGGGCGCGTATCAGTCCGGTCAACGACGATCAGTGCCCCGGATTAGTCTTCGCGAATGCCGCGCTCTGTTCCGCCGTCGCCGGCGCCTGGTGTTTCGCCTGCCACTCCTTGTATGGCATTCCGTAGACGATCTCGCGCGCATCCGGGTCGGCGAGCGCGACGCCCTTCTGCTCGGCCGCCTCGCGATACCAGCGGCTCAGGCAGTTCCGGCAGAACCCGGCGAGGTTCATCAGGTCGATATTCTGCACGTCGGTCCGCTCGCGCAGATGCTCGACGAGCCGGCGGAACGCGGCGGCCTCTAGCTCGGTGCGGGTGGCTTCATCGATGCTCGGGTGCGGGCATCGCTAGTCCTCCTGTCCTCGTCTCGCCCGCAAGATGGCGCGCCACCCCCGGCTTCGCCATACTCCGGGTCGCGGCGACGGGGGATGCGGGCATGGACTGGGACGACGCGCGGGCGCGGGCGGCCCTGAGGGCGATCTTCGACGCGGCCGTGGCCGCCGCCGATCCGCGCCGGATGCTCGCCGCGCATCTGCCGGCCAAGCCGCGCGGGCCGCTGCGTCGTGGTGGGCGGCGGCAAGTCGGCGGCGCTGATGGCGGCGGCGCTGGAGGCAGGCGTGGCCCGACGTCGCCCTGGAGGGCACCGTGGTCACCCGCTACGGCCACGCCGTCCCCACCGCGCGGATCGAGGTGATCGAGGCCGCGCATCCCGTGCCGGACGCCAACAGCGAGCGCGGCGCGCGGCGCCTGCTGGAGCGGGTGCGCGGACTGGGCCCGGACGACCTGGTTCTGGCGCTGATGTCGGGCGGCGGATCGGCGCTGCTGGCGCTGGGTGCGCCCGGCCTGACGCTCGCCGACAAGCAGGCGGTGAACCGCGCCCTGCTCGCCTCCGGCGCGACGATCGGGGAGATGAACGCCGTCCGCAAGCACCTGTCCGCCATCAAGGGCGGGCGCCTCGCCGCAGCGGCCGGCCCCGGCACGGGTGGTGACGCTCGCCATCAGCGACGTGCCGGGCGACGATCCGGCGGTGATCGCCTCGGGTCCGACGGTTCCCGATCCGACCACGTTCGCCGAGGCGCGCGCGCTGCTCGCCCGCTACCGGATCACCCCGCCCCCATCCGTCGCGGCGCATCTCGCCGCCGGCGCGGCGGAGACGCCCAAGCCCGGCAGCCTGCCGCACGCCACCTTCCGCCTGATCGCCGCCCCGATGATGGCGCTGCCCGCGCCGCCGAGATGGCGCACGACCTGGGCCTCGCGCCCCTGGTTCTGGGCGACGCGCTGGAGGGCGAGGCGCGCGAGGCCGGCACGATGATGGCGGGCATCGCCCGCGCGGTGCGCGCGCACGCCGTCCCCCTGCCCGCTCCCGCCGTGCTGCTCTCGGGCGGGGAGACGACGGTGACGATCGGCACCGGTCGCCGCCGGTCGCGGAGGCCGCAACACGGAGTTCCTGCTCGGCTTGGCGGTGGCGTTGCAGGCCACGCCCGGCATCTGGGCCGTCGCCGGCGACACCGACGGGATCGACGGAACCGAGGATGCGGCGGGCGCGATCGTCGCGCCGGACACGCTGGCCCGCGCCCGGCAGGCCGGCATCGATGCCCGCGCGAGTGCTGGATGCGCATGACAGCTACACGCTGTTCGCCGCGCTCGGGGACCTGGTCCGCACCGGTCCGACGCTGACGAACGTGAATGACGTCCGCGCCGTCCTGATCGCCTGAAGGAGTCCGTCATGGCCGTCCGCACCAAGGATCCGGCGCCGCCGCCGGACGAAGATCATCGCCACGCTCGGCCCGGCGTCTTCCTCGCCGGAGATGCTGACCCGGCTGTTCCAGGCCGGGCGCCGACGTGTTCCGGCTGAACTTCAGCCACGGCACGCACGAGGATCACGCCGCGCGCTTCGCCATGATCCGCGCGCTGGAGGACCGATTCGACCGGCCGATCGGTATCCTGGCCGACGTGCAGGGCCCGAAGCTGCGGGTCGGTCGCTTCGGCGGCGGGCGCGCCCATCTGCAGACCGGCCAGGGTTTCCGGCTCGACCTCAATCCCGACGCCGGGCAACGCCAACCGGGTCAATCTGCCGCATCCGGAAATCATCGCCGCCGCCCGCGTTGGCGCCAGCCTGTTGCTCGACGACGGCAAGCTCCGCCTGCGCGTGGCGCGCAAGCGCGAGGACGCGCTGGAGACGGAGGTCGTGGTCGGCGGCCCGCTGTCGGACCGCAAGGGCGTGAACGTGCCCGACATCGTGCTGCCGATCCCGGCGCTGACCGAGAAGGATCGCGCCGATCTGGCCTTCGCCCTCGATCACGGGGCGAGCTGCATCGGCCTGTCCTTCGTGCAGCGGCCCGAGGACGTGGTCGAGGCCAAGCGCCTGGTCGATGGCCGCGCCTGGGTGATGACCAAGCTCGAGAAGCCGCAGGCGCTGGAGAACCTTGACGAAATCGTGCGCCTGTCGGACGCGGTGATGGTGGCGCGCGGCGATCTTGGCGTGGAGCTGCCGCCCGAGGAGGTGCCGCTCGCGCAGAAGCGCATCGTGCGCGCCGCGCGCATGATGGGTCGGCCGGTGGTGGTCGCGACGCAGATGCTGGAGAGCATGATCTCCGCCCCCGCGCCTACTCGCGCGGAGGCGTCCGACGTCGCCACCGCCGTGTTCGACGGCGCGGATGCGGTGATGCTGTCGGCCGAGACGGCAGCGGGACAATATCCGTACGAAGCGGTGAACATCATGGACCGCATCATCGCCCGCGTGGAGCAGGACCAGGGCTGGCGTGCGATGTGCGATGCGAGCCGCCCGGAGCCCGAGCACAGCGCGGCGGACGCGATCGCCGCCGCCGCGCGGCAGGTCTGCCATACGATCGGCGCCGCCGCGATCGTCGCCTACACGGCTTCCGGCGCCACCGCTCTGCGTGTCGCGCGCGAAAGGCCCGATGCGCCCATCATGGGCTTTACACCGCATATCGAGACGGCGCGTCGCCTAGCGGTCGTCTGGGGCGTCCACGCCGTCATCAGCCCCGACGTCCACTCGCTGACCGAGGCCGTCACCCGCGCCGTCCGCACCGCGCTCGCCGAGGGCCTGGCCGAACGCGGCGCCGAGATCGTGGTCGCCGCCGGCGTTCCGTTCGGCCACTCCGGCAGCACGAACACCCTGCGCGTGGCGCAGGTCCGGTAGCGACGCCTCCTCAACCCCGGCTGCACGAAGCTCCGCCAAGGACGCAGAAGCTGGCGCAGTAACGGATGGTTCAATGCCACCGGCCGCGCCGCCTCGGCCAGGGTCTCGCCGAGTTCGAACCGCCGGTCCTCGGCAAGCAGCGTGCAGGCCAGCACGGACGGGGCTGCCGCATCCTTGCGCTTCACCACCATGCGCGCCGAGGCGCACATCACGTCGCCGGGCGATTTGCGCAGGATGCTCCAGCAGGACGTGGTGATCTCCGGCACGTCGCGTGACGGGTCCATCTCGGGGAACAAGGTCAGCCGCACCGGGTCGTGCGCGTCCACCGGGACACCCAGCTCGGCGAACAGCCGCGCATAGCCCGCGCGCAGCGTGGCCTCGTCCTCGCCCGACAGGCGACGCCCGGCGATATCCACCGGGAAGCCGTTGCGGACCAGCCAGACCAGTCCGTCGATTGCCGGCGCCCAGCTCCGCCGACCCCGCTCGGCCTCGTGCACGGCCGGCCCGTAATGGTCGATCGAGACCCGCAGCGTCAACCGGTCGCCATGTGCCGCAAGCAGCGCGAGCAGGGCATGGCGCTGCTTGCGCATCGGCGCCATCGCGTTAGTCAGCACCAGCGCCCGCAGCCCGCGCGCCAGCACATCATCGAGCATTCCGATGAGGTCGGGATTCATGAACGGCTCGCCGCCGGTGAACCCGACCAGGCGCACCGGCAGCGCGTCGCGCGCGATCTCGTCCAGGTAGGATCGCAACTCGGCGCGACTGAAATAGTCCAGCCGATCGTTGCGCGGCGAGGATTCGATGTAGCAGTTGCGGCAGGTCAGGTTGCACAGCGTGCCGGTGTTGACCCATAGCGTCTCGAGCGCGCGCAGCCCGACGACGGCGCGCGGCTCGCCCTTGGCCGTGACCGCCGGATCGCGGAACTTGCGCGGGTCGAGCCCGGACGGAACCGGGAGGGCATTGTCCATCAGCGTCCCCGGAACTCCGGCTGGCGCTTTTCGATGAAGGATTGCGTCGCCTCGCGGTAGTCCTCGCTCTCGGCGGCCAGCCGCTGTGCCTCGGCAATCTGTGCGGCGCGCTCGATCACCGCGCCACGCGCGATCGCCTCCGCGGTAAGCTTCGCCCCGCGCTGCGACAATGGCGCCCGTGCCGCCAGCTCGCGTGCCAGGGCGCGCGCGCCCTCCAGCGCGCCTGCCTCGCTGACCTCGTCCAGCAGCCCCATCGCGCGGCAGTCCTGCCACCGGGAACACGCGACCGGAGAACAGCACGAGCTTGGCGCGCGACAGCCCGACGGCGCGCATCAGGTTCTCGGTGTCGAGCACGCTGTAGACGATGCCCCGCTTGGCGGCGGGAATGCCCATCTGCGTCGTCGCGTCGCCCACCCGGATGTCGCACGCCAGCGCCAGTCCGCAGCCACCGCCGACGCAATAGCCGTGCGCGGCCGCGATGGTGGGCTGCGGCAGGTCGCGGATCGCCAATGTCGCGGTCCGTCCCGCATCGCCATAGGCCTTCGATCCCTCGGAACTGGCGCGCATCTCGCGGAAATTCCGAGATGTCCGCGCCCGCCGAGAAATGGCCCGCCGCGCCGGTGAGGATCACCACCCGCACATCCGCCCGCTCGCGGAACGCGGTGAAAACCTCGCCCAGCCGGCGCCACATCGCAAAGGAGACGGCATTGCGCTTGGCGGGCTTGGTGAGCGCGACGGTGACAATGCCCGCCTCGTCCTGGGTCACCAGGACGTCGTCGGTCTCGGCCATGTTCTCGGCCATGTTCCCTGCCTTTGATTTTGGCGCGCGACAATGCCATCACCCCAAGGCAACGCCAAGGCAGTGCCGCCCCAGGAGGATTCGTATGCCCGGCTCGCTCGACGGACTTCGCGTACTGGATCTCACCAGCAATCTCTCCGGCCCGTATTGCTGCATGATGCTCGCCGACCACGGCGCGGACGTGGTCAAGATCGAGCCGCCGAAGGGCGACGCGGCACGTAACATGCCGCCCTTCGTCAACGGCGAGAGCGCGCCGTTCATGACCTGGAACCGCAACAAGCGGTCCGTCGTGATGGACCTGAAGGCCGAGCGCGGGGCGTTCCTGGCGCTGGCCGATACCGCCGACGTGGTGGTGGAGAACTACCGTCCCGGCGTGCTGGATCGGCTCGGCATCGGATGGGAGGTGCTGCATGCGCGCAATCCGCGCGTGATCCTCGGCTCGATCTCGGGCTTCGGGCAGACCGGGCCGTATGCGCCGCGCGGCGGCTTCGATCTCGTCAGCCAGGCAATGTCAGGACTGATGAGCATCAACGGCCCGGAGGACGGGCCGCCGTTCCGGCTGCCTATCGCCATCTCGGACGTCGCGGCCGGCATGTTCCTGGCGTTCGGCATCCTGGCGGCCATCGAGGCGCGCCATCGCACGGGTCGCGGGCAGCGCGTGGAGACCTCGCTGCTGGAGGCTGCGGCGTCGTTCTGCGTCTACGAGGCCGCGCACTACTTCGCCACCGGCACCCGTCCGCCGCGCATCGGCCAGCGGCACCGGGGCAGCGCGCCCTATCAGGTGTTCGAGACCGCCGACCGCTGGATCACCATCGGCGCCAGCCAGCAGCCCTTCTTCGAGGCGCTGTGCGGCATTCTCGATGTGCCCGAGCTGATCGCCGATTCGCGCTTCCGGACGGTGGCCGAGCGGGTGCGCCATAACCGCGAACTCGCCGGCCTGCTGCAAGGCCGGTTGCGTGCCCAGCCGGCCGCGCATTGGCTGGACGCACTGGAGGCGGCCGGCATTCCCGCCGGGCCGGTGCTGCATTTCGACGAGCTGTTCACCGACCCGCATTTCCTGGCTCGCGACATGGTGGCCGAGACCGAACACCCGGAGACCGGCCGCTTCCGCACGCTCGGCGTGCCGGTCAAGCTCTCCGAGACGCCGGGCGCGGTCCGGCGCGCGGCACCGAAACTCGGAGAGCACACGCGAGAGATTGGCCAGGATGGTTCGTGAGGATATTCACTCGGCCGCGGCGATCGCCGGTCGGGACCGGCGCATCAGCAGCAGCAGCAGCAGCGGCGGCACGACGACGAAGGCCATCATGTGGAAGTCGTTGTTGTAGGCGATGATCTGCGCCTGACGGGTGATCTCGGCATTCAGCGCCGCCGCGCCGGGCCGGGTCAGCGGGTTCCATAGCCGCGCGGCCGCGCCGGCGCCTTGCAGCAGGCGATTGAACGGCGTGATGCCGGCCGCGATGTCGGCGTGTGCGACCTGCGCGCTGCGCGTCAGCATCAAGGTCGTGATGGAGATGCCGATAGCCTGCCCCATGTTGCGGAACAGCGCCTGCAACGCCGTGGCGTCCCCGCGCAGGCTCGCGGGCAGGGTGACGAACGCGATCACCGTCATCGGGTTGAAGATCAGTCCCAACGCAACGCCCTGGACCACGAGGGTCAGCATCATCTGCTCCTGCGTGACATCGGGCGTCCAGTGGCTCATCGCGTTCAGCGAGAAGCCGAGCACGACCAGTCCGCCGGCCATGATCTTGCGCTGATCAATGTAGTCGGCGAGACGGCTGGCGACGAACATCGCCATCATCGTGCCGAGCCCGCGCGGGGCGAGCGCGATGCCGGCGGTGTACACGGGATACTCCGCCAGATCCTGCAGATACGGCGCGAGCAGTGCCGAAGTCGCCAGCATCACCATGGAGACGAACAGGCTCATCAGCGCCGAGGCGATGAAGTTGCGGTCCCGGAACACGGCAGGGTTGAGGAACCGCCGCTCGGCGGTCAGCATGTGGACCACGAACAGATAAAGCCCCAGCCCCGCCAGCACCGCCTCGACGACGATCTCGGGCGAGCTGAACCAGTCCAGTTCCTGACCGCGGTCGAGCAGCATCTGCAACGCGCCGATACCGACCGCGAGCATGGTGAAGCCGCGCCAGTCGAAGCGCAGCTCCGGGCGTATCGGCGCGCGCGGCATGAACACCGTCAGCCCCGCCATCGCCAACAGCCCGAACGGCAGGTTCACGTAGAACACCCAGCGCCAGTTGTAGAGGTCGGTCAGATAGCCACCGAGCGTCGGCCCCATGATCGGCCCCAGCATCACCCCCGAGCTGAAGATGGCCATCGCGGTGGCGCGGCGGTGGAACGGGTAGATGTCGAGCATGGTCGCCTGCGACAGCGGCACCAGCGCGGCGCCGCACATCCCTTGCAGGATGCGGAACCCGACCATCTGGGACAGCGACTGCGCCGCCCCGCACAGCATCGACGCGATGGTGAATCCGGCAAGGCAGCCGATGAACAGCCGCTTGCGCCCGAAGCGGACCGCCATCCAGCCAACCGGCGCGGTCATGATCGCGGCGGCGATGACATAGGAGGTCAGCACCCAGGTGATCTCGTCCTGGCTCGCCGACAGCGACCCGCGCATATAGGGGAGCGCGACATTGGCAATGGCGGAATCCAGCACCTGCATCAGCGTCGCCATCATGACGCAGAGCGTGATCAGCGTGCGGTGCGGGACCTTGGGCTCGGCCTCTGACATCGTCGCCCAGTCTGACCTGCTCCGGCGCGCGACGCCAGACCCGGGCTACAGACCCGGGCTCAGCCGGGCGGTCCTGGCGGAGATCCAGGTCTGTTGAAGCGCGGGCTCTCCATGAGGTCGATGACCACGGCGACCGCCGTCTGCCGATCGAAGCCGACCTTGCGCGCCTCGTCGAGCAGCGCCTCCAGGCGCGGCAGCATCCAATCACGCAGCGGCGTCTCCGACATGGACGTTCGCCCTCCGTGGCGGAAACGCCCGACAGCGGCGTTCGTCACACGGCGACGTCGACCCATGCCCCCGGCTTGGCCGGACCGATCCTTTGCGCCAGAGTGCGGGCCCCAGTCAGGAGGGACCGATGGGCAAGGGCGTGACGGCCGAGCTTTCCGCATTCAGCGCCGGCATCCAGCT
Organism: uncultured Pseudomonadota bacterium; assembly: GCA_963756495.1. Classification (GTDB taxonomy): domain Bacteria; phylum Pseudomonadota; class Alphaproteobacteria; order Acetobacterales; family Acetobacteraceae; genus DATFDN01. The sequence goes on from CAVWNS010000001.1 coordinate 267,568, forward strand.
TGATCGGTTGCCGCGCGACGTCGTCGCCCGCGCTCGCTTCCTGGTGCTCGATCTGGTCGGCAACATCGTGCGTGCCCGCCACGACGCGGAGAGCACGACGGCGTTCCTCGCCGCGGCCCGCGCCATGGGCATGGTGGGCGGCAGCGCCGGCGTGTTCGGCGATACCGCGCGCTACACCCCGGCCGGTGCCGCGTTCCTGAACGGCGCATTGGCGCACTCGCTCGATTTCGACGACACCCATGCCGCCGGCAGCCTCCATCCGGGTGCCCCGGTGATCCCGGCCGCCCTCGCCGCCGGGGAGATGGCCGGCGCATCCGGTGCCGACGTGCTCGCCGCCATCGTCGCGGGCTACGAGGTGACGTGCCGGGTGGCGCTCGCCCTCCCGGCGGCCGCGCATTACGATCGCGGCTTCCATCCCACCGGGACCTGCGGCGCCTTCGGGGCCGCCGCCGCCGCCGCGCGGGTGTTCGGCCTGGATGCCACCGGCGTGGCCGGGGCGATGGGCACCGTCCTCAGCCAGTGCGCGGGCAGCCTCCAGTTCCTGGTCAATGGCGCGTGGACGAAGCGCTTCCAGGTCGGCTGGGCGGCGATGAACGGTCTGATGGCCGCCACCCTGGTGCGCGAGGGCTTCAAGGGCGCGGAGGAGGCGCTGGAGGGTCGGCATGGCTTCATGCGCGCCTACGCGCCCGACCCGACGCCCGAGCGCGCGCTGCTCCACCTGGGCCGGGATTTCGAGTTGATGGCGACCGCCGTGAAGCCTTACCCGTCCTGCCGCTATGGCCATGCCGGCATCGACGCGGCGCTGGCCCTGCGCGCCGAGCATGGGCTGCGGGCAGAGGCGATCGAGCGCGGTCACCCTCGGCCTGCCCAAGTCCGGCATGCTGCTGATCGGAGCGCCCGCCGACAAGAAGGCCGACCCGCTCAACGTGGTGGACGGGCAGTTCAGCGGCCCGTTCGTCATCGCCTGCGCGCTGGCGAAAGGCCACATGGGCTGGGACAGCTACGCCCTGCTCCATGATCCCATGGTGCGCCGCCTGCTGCCGCGGATCGACTGCGAGCTGGACCCGGAGATCGAGGCGGAGTTCCCCGCCAACATGTCGGGCAAGGTGACGGTGCGCGCACGCGGCCAGACATTCATGCGCACGGTGGTCGTGCCCAAGGGCGAGCCGTCGAATTTCCTCAGCGAGGACGAGCTGCGCGCCAAGTTCGCGGGATTGGCTGACGCGGTGCTCGGCGTCGAGCGCGCGGCACGGCTGGCCGACGCGGTGCTGGAGATCGATCACACCAGCGACATCGCCGCGCTGATGCGGCTTGCCGCGCCGATCACGCCGGCGCGTCTGGCCGGCGAATAGCGTCGGCGGTCGAACCTCTGAGACGGACACCGCGCCCCATCAGCCAGTAGGACACGCCAATGCCGACCTTTGCTCCCGACACGCTCCACGCCGTCATCAGCCTCATCGTCCGCCGCATGGGTAGCGACGCGGCGGAGACGGGGGAGGTCGCCGACCATCTGGTGCGTGCTAACCTCGCCGGGCACGACAGCCACGGGGTCGGGATGCTGCCGGCCTATGTGCGGCTGCTCCAGGACCATCTGCTGGTGCCGAACCAGACGCTGGAGACTGTCGTCGATTTCGGCGCGCTGCTGGTGCTCGACGCACGGCGCGGCTTCGGCCAGCGCATGGCCGCCGAGGCGGTCCGTCGCGCCATCGCCCGCGCGCGTGAGGTGGGCGCGTGCGTGCTCGGCCTGCGCAACAGCGCCCATATCGGGCGGGTCGGCACCTATGGGGAGCAGGCGACGGCAGCCGGCATGGCGTTCATCGGCTACGTGAACGTCGCCGACCACCACGACATCGCCGCCCCGTTCGGCGCTGGGGAGGCCCGGCTAGGCACCAACCCGTTCGTCACCGCCGTCCCCGGTCCCGCCGGAGAGCCGATGGTGCTGGACATGGCGACCACCACCATCGCCGCCGGCAAGGCCCGCATTGCCCGCAACAAGGGCGTCGCGGTTCCGCCCGAGAGCCTGATCGATCCCGAAGGACGGCCCACCAACGACCCGCGCGGCTTCATCGATGATCACACCGGCGCGCTGCTGACCTTCGGTCGGCACAAGGGATCGGGTCTGGCCATCATGTGCGAGATCATGGCCGGTGCCGTCGCCGGCGGAAAACGGGCAGGCGAGGCCTATGACGGCGGCATCCTGAACAGCCTGTTCGCTGTGATAACGGACCTCTCTCGCCTGAATGACCCCGAGGCGGTGACGCGGGGAGTCGCGGCGACCGCCGCCCACATCCGGTCCTCTGGTCCGGCCCCCGGCTTCGATGCGATCCTGCTGCCGGGGGAGCCCGAGCGCCGCTCCGCGCGCGAGCGCGCGGCCAACGGCATTCCGGTGGACGACATGACCTGGGCACAGGTCCGCGAAGCCGCCAGCAAGCTCGGCATCACCGAGGCGGAATTGGAGCGGGCGAATACGTAGCAGTCGCGCCCGCATGCCTGCCCGTTTCTGCCGATCGCAGCCTTGACCCGATCGCCCGGCTTGCGCATTTTCTGCGACTTCCGAGGGACATGCCATGGCCAAGACCAACACCGTGCAGATCAAGCTCGTGTCCACCGCGGACACCGGCTATTTCTATGTCACCAAGAAGAACGCGCGCGCGCAGACGAACAAGCTTGAATTGAAGAAGTACGATCCCGTCGCCCGCAAGCACGTCGTGTTCCGGGAAGCCAAGATCAAGTAATCGCCTCCCATTGCGCCGGCCGGGTCTGCGTGCCGGCCATGCGGACCCGATTGCGACCGGCGCGCTTGGCTTCATAGAGCGCGGCGTCTGCGGCCGCCATCAGCTGCTCGGCCCCGCCACCCGATGCCGCGGTCGGTGCGACGCCGAGGCTGACGGTCAGCCCTTCCCCCCGTCGGCACGCCATTCGGCCGGCATGGCCTCGACCGCTTCGCGCAGCCGCTCGGCGGCCGCCTCGGCCTCCTCCGCGCTGGTGCCGGGCATCACCACTGCGAATTCCTCGCCGCCCATGCGCGCCAGCGAATCGAAGGCGCGCGTGTTGGCCCGCAGCGTCGCCGCCAGTGCCTGGAGCGCGCGGTCACCCGCGGCATGGCCAAGCTCGTCGTTGAGGTTCTTGAACCGATCGACATCGATCATCAGCACGGCAATCGCTGCCGACGGCGTCGCGAGCAGCAGGCCGCGCAGATGGCGGATCAGGTAGCGCCTGTTGTAAAGACCGGTCAGCGGGTCGGTGGCGGCAAGCTCCAGCGCCTGGCCCAGCTCGGCCCGAAGCCGGTCCTGATAGCGCTTCCGGCGGACCTGGTTTCGTGCGCGCGCGCGAAACTCGTGGACGTCGATCGGCTGGAGGACCCAGTCACTGGCTCCCAGGTCGAAGGCGCGGAGGACGCGCTCGGGTTCACCCCGATCGGCGATCAGCAGCAGCGGCAGGTACTGCGTGCCTTCGGCGGCGCGCAGCCGCGCGGCCAGCCGCAGCGGATCGTCGGTTGCGAGCGAGAGGCTGAGTACCACGAGGTCGTAGGACGCCTCGGCAACCGCGCGGAACGCCTCGGCTCCGGAGCGGACATGCCGCGCCGCTATCCCCTCCTGCCCCAGCGCCCGCACCACGATCTCGGCAATCGGCTGGCAGTCCTCCACCAGCAGAGCGAAAGCGCCAGCGACGCCGATCGGCTCGGGCGGGCCTTCCGCAAGACCCAGCGCCCGGGCGGTCGCGCCCCTCGCGCGCCACTCGTCCAGCAGCCGCTTCAGCCGTACCAGGCTCCGCACCCGTGCAGCCAGGGTTTCGAACGCAACCGGCTTGGTGAGGAAATCGTCCGCTCCCATCTCCAACGCCACCAGCCGCTCGGGCGAGGCTCCGAGCGCGGTGATCATCACCACCGGGATGTGCAGCGTCTCGGGATTGTCCTTCAGGCGCCGGCAGCACTCATACCCGTCCATTCCCGGCATCATCACGTCGAGCAGGATCAGGTCGGGTTGCCAGCGCGCGGCCAGATGCAATGCCTCGAACCCGTCGCGAGCGGTCGCCACCTGGTAGTACTCGGCGGCCAGCTTCGTCTCGAGCAGGCGAAGATTGGCTGGCACGTCGTCGACAACGAGGATTCTTGCAGTCATCCGGCCCCGCTTCGTTCGCGGCATCCCATCGGCGGCCGCTGAATGAAGGTAACGTTTCGACGCCTGGAGAGGAAGGGCGGATAGCGGGTCCGTGCCATATGAGGCGTAACGCCATGCGTACGATTACCATGGCGACCATGCTGATGCGATTAGCCCCTCTCGGATTCGTCCTGCTCTGGAGTTCGTCCTTCATCGCCGCCAAGACCGGGCTGCGACACCTTTCGCCGCTGCTGTTCGTTGCCATCCGGCTCGCCGGATGCGCGCTCGTCCTCCTTGTCTGCATGGCGGTGCTGCGCCGGTCCTGGCGTCCGCTTCGGGGTTGGCGCTGGGCGCATTGCGCCGTGGCGGGCGCCTTGATCAATGCCGACGGGCTGATGGCACCGCATATCGGGCTGCTGCTGGTACCGGCGGCGCACATTGCCCTGGTGCAGTCGCTGACACCACTGCTGACCGCGCTATTCGGGGTGCTGATCCTGAACGAGCACCTGGAGTCCGCGCAATGGCTCGGACTCGCTCTCGGCGTGGCGGGCGTCGGTCTCGTGGTCGGCGTTGCCGCGTTCGAGAGCGCGACCCAGCTGGAGGGTCTGGCCCTCGCGTTCCTGGGCGTGGTGGGGCTGGTTTCCGGCACGCTCTATTTCGGCCGCTTCTGTCGCGGCATCCCGCTGCTGCCGGGAGCGACCGCGCAATTCCTCGCCGCCGCTGCCGTCAGCGCCCTGGGCGCAGCCCTGCTGGAGGTGCCGCACGCGGCATGGACGCCCGCGACCATCGCCGTCGTGGCGTGGAACACGCTCGCCGTCTCGCTTGGCGGCATGGCGCTGTATTTCCTCATGCTGACGCGCGGCACCGCGGCGCGCACGACGGCCAATTTCTACCTCGTGCCCGGCACCGCCGCGGTGCTGGGCTGGGTCGTGCTCGGCGAAACACTGAGCCCCCTCGCCGTGCTGGGCCTTGGCGTCGCCTCGCTCGGCTGCGGACTTGTCAACGGCCTGCCCACCTGGGCACCGCGCCGGGCTCAGCGCGGGGTGAACTGACGGGTTCCGAACAGGTTCTCCTTCTCCTGATCCGTCATCGGCCCGCGACGCTGCTGCTCGGACAGGACCTGGACGCCGCGCTGCACCGCCAGCCGGGCGGCGATGGCGTCGTGCCAGCGCCGCACGTTCGGGAACTCGGCAAGATCGATGCCCCGCCGGTCGGGATTGCGTATCCAAGGAAACGTGCAGATGTCGGCCATGCTGTATTCGTCTCCGGCGAGGTACGCCGCCTCGCTGAGCCGCTTCTCCAGCACCCGGTGGAGCCGCTTCACCTCGTTGGTGTACCGCTCGATGGCATAGGGGATCTTCTCCGGCGCATAGGCGGCGAAGTGATTCCACTGGCCGAACATCGGCCCCACGCCACCCATCTGGAACATCATCCACTGCAGGCACGCGTAGCGCCCCGCGGGATCGGCGGGGATCAGCCTGCCGGCGCACTTCTCGGATAGATAGATCAGGATCGCCCCGGACTTCGAACAACTTGAGCGGCCGTCCGCCCGGCCCGTCGGGATCGATGATCGCCGGGATGCGGTGGTTGGGCGTGATGTCCAGGAAGTCGGGCCTGAACTGCTGGCCCTGGCCGATGTCCACGGCCACCACCTTGTAGGGAAGGCCCAGCTCCTCCAGCCCGATATGCACCTTGTGGCCGTTCGGCGTCGGCCAGGTCCAGACCTCGATCATGCGTGTTCCCCCTGATCCATCACTCACTCAGGCATTGCCGGCGAGGTAGTCCATGGCGGCCTGCACGCCGCCGGGCCGATGCGGCACCCCGGCCGCGCGCAGCCCCATCTCCACGCCCCCCAACGTGCCCACCAGTTGCAGGTCACCAAAGTCGCCGAGGTGACCGATGCGGAACACGCGGTCCTTCAGAATGCCGAGCCCGTTGCCCAGGCTCATGTTGAACTTGTCCAGGATCACCGCCCGCAGCGCGTCGGCGCTGTGCCCCCCCGGCACGCGGACGGCCGTGAGCGAGGCGGAGTAGTCGCGCGGCTCGGCGCACTGGATCTCCAGACCCCAGGCGCGCACCGCCCGGCGCGTCGCCTCCGCGTGGCGATCGTGACGGGCGAACACATTGGCGAGCCCCTCCTCCAGCAGCATCGCCACCGCCTCGTTCAGGCCATAGAGCAGGTTGGTGCCCGGCGTGTACGGGAAGTACCCGTCTTGTTGGCGTCCAGCATCGGGCGCCAGTCCCAATAGCTGCGCGGCAGGCGTGCCGTCTCCGCCGCTTCCAACGCCTTGGCGCTGATCGCGTTGAACGACAGGCCGGGCGGCAGCATCAGCCCCTTCTGCGAGCCGGCGATGGTGACGTCCACGCCCCATTCGTCATGCCGGTAGTCGATCGAGGCGAGCGAGGAGATCGTGTCCACCAGCAGCAGCGCCGGGTGTCGCGCCGCGTCCATCGCCTGGCGCACTGCGTCGATATGGCTGGCGCAGCCGGTCGAGGTCTCGTTGTGGACCACGCACACCGCCCTGATGCGGTGCGCCGTGTCGTTCGCCAGCGCCTCGGCGATCCCCGCCACGTCGGCGCCACGCCGCCAATCGGTCTCGATGAACATCGGCACGAGCCCCAGCCGCTCTGCCATCTCCTGCCACAGCGTCGCGAACCAGCCGGTGCGGCACATCAGCACCGTGTCGCCGGCAGAGAGTGTGTTGGTCAGGGCCGCTTCCCACGCGCCGGTGCCCGACGCGGGATAGATCACCACCGGCCCCTGCGTCTGGAACACGGTGCGCAGAGCGGTCAGCAGCTCCGAACCGAGCCGCCCGAAAGCCGGCCCGCGATGGTCCATCGTCGGCTGATCGATCGCGCGCAGCACCCGGTCGGGCACGTTGGTCGGCCCAGGGATTTGCAGGAAATGGCGGCCGGCGTGATAGGTCTGGGACATGCGACGACATCGACCCGCTGCGAAGACTGCGCAGCATGTGGGTCGCGGGCCAGCCCGGCAACACCCCGCCCCGGCAACACCCCCCAGCAACACCCCCTGCTGGCAGCTTGTAACGGCCAGACGACGATGGCGCCGCGAGGCGCCATCAGGGATGCGGAAAACCCGATCCTGTGCCGGCTTATCCGGCGCGGCGCCGGCGAGCCCAGCCGATGCCCAGCACGCCCATTCCGAACAGGCCGAGCGAGGCGGGCTCGGGTGCTGGCGTCGTCGTCACGTCGGTGGTCTGGATCGAGAAATTCAGTGCCGCTTGGGTCTGGTAGAGGTCGCCGTAGAAAATGACGAGGTCATGCGAGCCTGCGTCCAGTATGCTGGTGGTGCTGAGCGCCGGCGTATCCCCGTGAACGCCGCCGAGGTCGATCACGTTGATACCATCTACATAGGCGAACACGACGTCGTCCGCACCCGCACTGAACGTCACGGATCCGGCGATGGGCAGGTTCAGCGTCCCGGAGAAAACGGCGGTCTGGAATGCCGTTGCGTCATTCGTGCCATTTCCCATAGGCGCGTAGAAGGCGGAATTCGAATACGGCAACGTCACCGTTCCCGTGCCCGATGCCGTCACATGGCTGTCGAGTGACGGGCTCCACCACTCGATTTCCTGGGCACCATTGACGTCGTGGATTGTCGGCCCGCCATACGATGAATTGAGAACGGGCAATCCATCCGGCCCCAGCGTTCCCGTCACCTGATTGTTGAACGTGCCGCAGCAAGCAGTCTGGAAGTCGGGATCACCGCCGGAGACGCTGAAATAGCTGGCCGACAGGGTGTTGTCGGCCCGCGCCCCCGAACTCGGCCCGCTCAGGAGCGCGGCAGCCGTAGCGGCGGTCAGCAAGATGGCCTTGAGCGACGACATCGGATGCGAGCGTCTTGGGTCAGAACATGACGTCTCCTTAACTATATTTTTGGATTCGGTCAACTTTTTTGAGAATGACGCGACGTTTTGCGCCGTCCGCCTTTTAGCCATCGCCTTCGTGACGGTGCCGCTCGAGACTGGCACGCCAGGGCCGGCTGGCACCCGACGGTCAATCTGATAACCAAGCCATCGGACACCGCCGGCAGAGGACATCGACGTGAGCGCCGCGACCATTCCGGGCGAGCCCCGCCTCGCCGCCCGCCTGTCCCGCGAGATCCGAGGTGCGGTCCTATTCGACCGGGCAAGCCGTGGCCGCTACGCGACCGACGCCTCGATCTACCAGGTCGAGCCCCTCGGCGTGGTGGTGCCGGAGACGGTCGAGGACGTCGCCACGGTGCTGGCCCTGGCGCGCGACGATGGAGTCCCGGTGCTCGCGCGTGGGGGCGGGACCAGCCAGTGCGGGCAGACGGTCAACCGTGCGATCGTGCTCGACTTCAGCAAGCACCTGCGCCGGGTGCTGGCGGTCGATCCCCGGGCCCGCACGGCGCGGGTCGAGCCGGGGATCGTGCTGTCGCACGTGAACGCCGCGTTGCGACCGCATGGCCTGTTCTTCCCCGTCGATCCCTCGACCCACGCCCGCTGCACCATCGGCGGGATGGCGGGCAACAATTCCTGCGGGTCGAAGTCGATCCGCTATGGGCTGATGGCCGACAACGTGCGCGCGATCGACGCGATCCTCGCCGACGGCACGCGCCACCGCTTCGGCCCCGTCCCCGACAATCTGGGCGCGGACATCCCCGCCCCGATCGCCGCGCTGATCCAGCGCCTGCGCGCGCTCGGCGCGGCCGAGGCCGAGGAGATCGAAGCGCGCTTTCCCATCGTGCTGCGCCGCGTCGGGGGCTACAACATCGACGCGCTGACCCCGGCGTCGCGCGCCGCCGGGCGCGAGAACCTGGCCCGGCTGCTGGTCGGCTCCGAGGGCACTCTCGCGCTATCCGCCGCGATCGAGCTGGTCCTGCATCCGATCAAGCCCCGCAAGGCGCTCGGCATCTGCCAGTTTCCCACCTTCCGCGCCGCGATGGAGGCGTCGCGCCACATCGTGACGCTCGACCCGGAGGCGGTCGAACTCGTGGATCGAACCATGATCGACCTCGGGCGGGGAATCGCGATCTACCGCCCGACCATCGAGCGGATGCTGATCGGCGAGCCCGACAGCCTGCTGATCGTCGAGTTCCACGGCCACGAGGACGCGCCGCTGCGCGCCAAGCTCGCCGAGCTGGAGACGCTGATGGGCGATCTCGGCCAGCCCGGCGCGGTAGTCCGCGCGACCGACCCTGCCTTCCAGGCCGACATCGCCGCGGTACGCGAGGCCGGGCTCAACATCATGATGTCGATGAAGGGCGACGCGAAGCCCGTCTCTTTCATCGAGGACTGCGCGGTGCGCCTGGACGATCTCGCCGACTACACCGAGCGCCTCAACGACGTGTTCGCGCGCCACGGCACCAGAGGCACCTGGTACGCGCACGCCTCCGTCGGCTGCCTGCATGTCCGGCCGGTGCTGAACATGAAGGACAAGACCGACGTCGCCACCATGCGCGCCGTCGCCGAGGAGTGCTTCGCCCTCGTTCGCGCCTACAAGGGCTCGCACAGCGGCGAGCACGGCGATGGCCTGGCGCGCAGCGAGTTCCATGCGCCGATGTTCGGCCCGCGCATCGTGCGTGCGTTCGAGCAGGTGAAAGACGCGTTCGATCCGCAGAACCTGCTCAATCCCGGCCGGGTGGTGCGGGCGCCGCGCATGGACGATCGGACGCTGTTTCGCTACCCGCCCGACTACGCGCCGGTCGCCGACTTCACGCCCAAGCTCGACTGGTCGGACCACCCCGGTCCGCTCGGCGGCATGCTCGGTGCGGTCGAGATGTGCAACAATAACGGCACCTGTCGCGGCTTCGATGCCGGCGTCATGTGTCCCAGCTATCGCGTCACCCGCGACGAGGAACACGTCACCCGCGGCCGCGCCAACACGCTGCGCCTGGCGCTGACCGGCCAGCTCGGCCCCGGTGCGATGGCCTCGGACGCGGTGGCCGACGCGCTGAAGCTCTGCGTCTCCTGCAAGGCGTGCCGGCGCGAGTGCCCCACGGGCGTCGATATGGCGAAGATGAAGATCGAGGTGCTCGCCGCGCGCGCCGCCACCCACGGCATCGCCGCGCGCGAGCGGCTAGTGGCGGAACTGCCGCGCACCGCGCCCTTCGCCGCCCGCCTGCCCTGGGCGGCGCGCACCCCCCTCGCCCGCCGCCTCGCCGCCCGGCTCGGCTTCGTCGCCGAGCGTTCGCTGCCGGCGTTCCGGCGCGACCACTTCCGCGACGCCGAAGCCGCTGGGGGCTCCGGGAGCGACGTGCTGCTGCTCGCCGACACCTTCAACCGCTGGTTCGAGCCCGAGAACCTCCGCGCGGCGGTGCGCGTGCTCGCCGCGGCCGGCTTGCGTGTCCATGTGCCCACTGCCGGCACGCGGCCGCTCTGTTGCGGGCGCACCTATCTCGCCGCCGGCATGGTGGATCGCGCGCGCACCGAGGCGCGTCGGACGCTGGCCGCGCTGGCTGGCGACGCGCCGGTGATCGGACTGGAGCCGTCCTGCCTGCTCACGCTGCGCGACGAGTTCCGCTCGCTGCTGCCGGGCGCGGCGGCGGACGCGTTGGCCGAGCGGTCATTTCTGTTGTCGGAGTTCCTGGCCCGCGAAAAGCTGGTGCTGCCGCTGCACGCCCTGCCGGGCACGGCGCATGTGCATGGGCACTGTCATCAGAAATCGTTCGGTGCCTTTCCCGCCGTGCTGGCCGCCCTGCGCGAGGTGCCGGACCTCGCCGTGCAGCCGATCGCCTCGTCCTGCTGCGGGATGGCGGGCGCCTTCGGCTACCAGGCCGAGACGCAGGAGGCATCCCGCGCGATGGCGGAAGCCTCGCTAATCCCCGCCATTCGCGCGGCCCGGCCCGAGGACATCATCGTGGCCGACGGCACCTCCTGCCGGCACCAGATCCGCGACCTCGCGGGGCGCGAGGCGATCCACTCGGTGCGCGTGCTGGAGCGGGCGCTGGCATGAGGCACGCATTGGTGCGCTGTTCTGAACCTGTCAGACGCTGACACCGCGAAGGAGGCATCATGGCTGAACCCTGGAACCGCTACGAACCGACGGCGGCGCGCGCGCATGACCGGCCCGGACGGGATGTGCGCCCGTCCAGCACGACGATCGACATGCACGCGCATCTCTTCGTGCCGGAAGCGGCGGAGCTGGTGCGCCCGCACCGCAAGCCTGATTCGCGCGCCGACCTCTATACGGAGGAGACGCGCATCCTGACCCGCACGCAGGATGCCGAGCGCCACCGGCACCTGACCGATCTCGACACGAGGCTGTCCGATATGGACGCGATGGGCGTCGATATGCAGGTGGTCTCCCCGGCACCCGGCCAGTGCTATCACGGCTTGACCCCCGAGATCGCGACGGCTGCGGCGCGCCGGGTCAACGACGGCATGGCCGGCTTCGTCGCCCGTCGCCCCGACCGGCTGGTCGGGCTCGGCACGGTCCCGATGCAGGCCGGTGCGGCGGCTGCCGAGGAACTGGAGCGGTGCGTGCGCCAGCTCGGCTTCAAGGGCGTGGAGATCCTGACCAACGTCGCCGGCAAGGAACTGTCCGATCCCGCGCACGACGCGTTCTGGGCGAAGGCCGCGGAGCTGGACACCGTGGTGATGATCCACCCCGGCGGCTTCACCCAGCCCGAGCGGCTGGGCCGGTTCTATCTGAACAACGTTATCGGCAATCCGCTCGATACGACCGTCGCGCTGCACTACCTGATCCTCGACGGCATCCTTGAGCGTCACCCGGACCTGAAGCTGGTCGCCGCGCATGGCGGTGGGTTCCTGCCCGCCTATTGCGGACGCATCGACCACGCCTGGGGTGCGCGCAGCGACAGCCGTGGCGCGCTGCCGCATCCGCCCTCCACCTATCTCGCGCGGGTGTTCGTGGACGCCATCGTGTTCACCCCGCATCAGCTCGCCGCGCTGGTCGGGCTGCTCGGGACGGAGCACGTCCTGATGGGCACCGACTATCCGTACGACATGGGCGAATATGATCCGCTCGGCCATCTGGCTGAAACCCCGGCGCTCGATCCAGGGCAGATTTCGGCGATCGCGGGCGGCAACGCGCAGCATCTGTTCGGGCTCTGAACCGGCTGCCCGGATAATCCCCTTCGCGCTTTTGCGCGAAGGGATCACCGGAGTTACGACGTGATGCTGTGCGCCAGCAGCGACGACACCGACACCGCGCCCGAGCCCATCAGCGTGGCCACGGTGGTGCTGGCGCCGCCTGCGACGCCGCTCGCATTCACGGAAATGACGGCATCGCCCTTCCCGTCGATGGCGGTCTTGATGAAGTTGCCGAGCGTCGAGGCACTTCCGGTCCACTTCGTCGCGGCGAGCAGGCCGCGCAGATCGAACTTGTCGCCGTTCGTCATCACCTGGCCGTAGATGGTGTCGGTCCCCTGCCCGGCCGGGGGCAGGACGATCGTGTTGTTCGAGCCGCTGTCATAGAGCGTGTTGCTGCCGGCTCCGGCGTTGATGACATTGTTGCTGGTGGCGAAGCGGATCGTGTCATTGCCGGTCCCAGTGGTCAGCCTATTGCCGCCCTGATTGGCCTGCACGGTCTCGGTGCCGCCGCTCGCCGACAGCGTGTCGTCAGTCCCGTTGATGAAAATTGTGTGGTTGCCGGACGTGGCGCCAATCGTCTCGTTGCTGACCGAGATCGTGTCACTCGCCTGTGTCGGGGGAATGATCACGTCGGCAGCGACGTCGACCTGGATAGTCCTGGTCACCTCGACCCCGGCCTGGTTCCACACGTCGACCGTCAGCGTGTCGGTGCCGGCGTTGGCACCGGCCTTGTAGGTCAGGGTGGCCAGATCGGCATTGAGCTGTGCCTCGGTGCCCGTCAGCATGCCGCCGGCGACCTTGCCTCCGCCGGGGCCATGGGTCTGGCCGGCGACGGATATGGTGCCCGCGGTGTCATAGACGTTGAGCGCCATGGTGCCGCCGGCCGTGCTCGCCCATGCATCGGCGATCGAGACGCCGGTGACGGCGATGGAGGCGCCTGCGGTAACGCTCTCGGAGGCCGGCACCGTCACGCTAAGGTCCTGATACGCCGGCGGTGTGGGGGCGGCGGGCACGATCTCGACCAGAACCGGGTGGTCGGGGACGGTGATCGTCGCGGTGGCGGCGTTGCTGACGGTGGCCACTGCGCTGGTGCCGGTCAGCGGGTCATACTCGACGATCTGCGCGGCCGCCGACCCGAGAGTCAGGGTCACGCTGTGCGCGGCGCCCAGGGCCTGCTGCTCGTTCCACAGCGTCAGCCAGTAGGTGCCGTTGGATTTCTCGAACAGCAGGGTGTTGTCGCCGCTCTGCGTGCCGCTCAAGGTGTATGTGAGCGATCCGGTCGCGAAGCTCGCGGCGGTGGCGCCGGTGTCGGCCAACAGGGTCGTCAGGTCATGGATCGCCAGCCCTGGCGCCTTTGGCGAACCGTCCGAATTCATCAGTCCGAAATCGCCGGACCCGTCGTCGAACAGCCCGTAGAAGTACATCGCCGTATCGCCGGCCTGGAGCGAGTTCCATGACCGCATCGAGATCGTATTTCGCGGCCGTGGTCGCGTCGATGACGTTGGTGTCGTAGCCGAACTCGGTCTCGATCACCGGCCGCCCGACTGCGGCGATCTGCGCGTCGCCATCGAGAAGCGCGATATTACTGGCCGGCGCACCGCTGGGATAGGTATGCGCGTTGGCATAGTCGGCATACGGCGCGAGGTTGCCAACCTTGTCGTAGTCGCCATGCCAGTTGTTGGCCGCCGTCCAACCCTGGCCGAAGGACATGTTGATGGCGGGCAAGCCGAGGCTGTGCGCCGCGGCATAAACGGTCTGCTGAAACGACGCCGCGGCGGCCAGCGAATTGCCGTTCGATGTGGCGTACGGATCGTCTTCCTCGTTGCCGCCCTCGAAGGAGGAGATGATCCCCTGTCCGGCGAGTTGCTTGGCGCGCGTGAGATCGGACTGCATCTGCGCGACCGAACCTTCGGCCATGAAGGCGTCGAACTTCGCACCCGTGGCGCTGGCGACCTGCTGCCACCAGCCATTGGGGCCGACATCAGCCGGGTTCTCGGGGTCGTCGCGCAGGTTGGTGAGGCCGAGATACTTGATGGAGGCCTCGACGGTGGCGAGGTTCTGGTACCCGTACGCCTGGAAGTCGATATGGGTGTTCACGCCGAGAAAGTTGACGAGTGTCTCCGCCCGGCTGGCTTGCTGGGTTGTCATTATGACTATTTTCCTATCATTTCCGTCGCTCACGCCGAGGGCGGAGCGGCTCGGTCAGGGAAGATCGACGTCGCTAAGGCAGGGCTGGCCTAGAGCGTTGAGCTTCTGGCTCGCATCGCATCAGTCCTCCGCGTCGTTGACGATATTACGATATCGGCACGATTTTGGCAGTCTGGCCAGCGACCCGCAGGGACATCGCGTTTTGCCTGTCCGTATCTGCTGGAACGATGAAATCATCACGGTTGCGAGAGCGCAACCTTTCTGTTTCGATTCCGAGGTGACCAGGCGCATTTCGGCAATCGAGAACCCGCCGAAACCGTATGAAATACGACCTTTTTCCTATCCTATGGCCGGGGACCGATTCTGGTCGGAAGAATTTACTTGTTGTTACTGAATTGCCACACCGGCGCCTGCCGGCCGGGCGGGGCCGCGCCCCTCAGCGCTTCGCATCCAGCGCCGCTTGCAAGGTCCAGGCGGCAGCCATGCGATCGACAACTGCCGCCCGCCGGGATCGGCTGAGATCGACCTCGCCGATCAAGAATTGGTTCACCGCAGCCGAGGACAGGCGTTCGTCCCAGAGGGCGGCGGGCAGCCCGGTCGCGTCTGACAGCGCCCCGGCCCAGTCGCGCGCGCCCTGCGCCGCCGGGCCGACCGAGCCGTCCATCGACAAGGGCCAGCCGACGACCAGCCCGCCCGCGCCCTCCTTCGCCGCGATGGCGACGATCTCGGCCGCGTTCTCCTTCAGCTTGCGCCGCCGCAGGGTGGTGTAGGGACCCGCCAAGGTCAGCATCACATCCGACAGCGCCACGCCGATCTGGCGCGCGCCGGGATCGAGGCCGATCAGGCGCTGGCCCGGCCGTAGCCGGCCGCGCAGCTCCATCATGTTGAACAGCGCCATCCCGGCCGTTATGGTCCCGCCGTTTCCCGGAACCAAGGATCGCCATGTCGCTCGATCCCGCGACCGTTCGCCGCATCGCGCTGCTCGCCCGCATCCATCTGGATGACGAGGAGGTGCCGCGTCTCCAGGCTGAGCTGAACGGCATCCTGGGTTGGATCGAGCAACTCAACAACGTGGACGTGGACGGCGTCGAGCCGATTGCCGGCGCCGCGTCGATGGCGCTCAGGATGCGCGAGGACGTCGTCACCGACGGCTTCTATCCGGACAAGATCCTGGCCAACGCGCCCGAGCGGATCGAGGCCTATTTCGTCGTCCCGAAGGTGGTCGAGTGATGCTGACCGACCTCACCATCGCCGCAGCGCGCGTGGGCCTCGGCCGGGGCGACTTCACCGCCCGCGCGCTCACTGAGGCGCATCTGGCGGCCATCGAGGCGCTCAATCCGCGCCTGAACGCCTATATCAGCGTGACCGCCGAGCGGGCGCTGGCGCAGGCCGAGGCCGCCGACGCCGCCCTGGCGCGAGGCGAAACCCGAGCGCTCACCGGCATCCCACTGGCTATAAAGGATTTGTTCTGCACGGAGGGCGTGCGCACCACCGCCGGCAGCCGGATTCTCGGGCCGTTCGTGCCGCCCTATGAGAGCACCGTCAGCGCCAACCTTCTGCGCGACGGCGCGGTGTTCGTGGGCAAGACCAACATGGACGAGTTCGCGATGGGCTCGTCGAACCTCACCTCGGCCTACGGGCCGGTGGAGAACCCTTGGAAGCGGCGTCAGGACGACCGCGCCGTGCTGGTTCCGGGGGGCTCGTCCGGCGGGTCGGCGGCGGCGGTCGCGGCCCGGCTCGCGCTCGGCGCAACCGGCACCGACACCGGCGGATCGATCCGCCAGCCAGCCTCGTTCTGCGGCATCGCCGGCATGAAGCCCACCTACGGGCGATGCTCGCGCTGGGGCGTCGTCGCCTTCGCCTCCTCGCTCGATCATCCCGGCCCGTTCGCGCGCACGGTCGAGGATTGCGCCATCCTGCTCGGCTCGATGGCCGGCCATGACTCCAAGGACAGCACGAGCGCCGATCTGCCCGTGCCCGACTTCGCCGCCGCCTGCGGGCGCGGCGTGCGGGGTCTGCGGATCGGCATTCCCCGCGAGTACCGCGCCGACGGGATGCCCAGCGAGATCGAGGCGTTATGGCAGCAGGGCATCGCTTGGCTGCGCGAGGCCGGCGCCGAGATCGTGGACGTTTCCCTGCCGCACACGAAGTACGGCCTGCCGACGTATTACATCATCGCGCCGGCCGAAGCGTCCTCTAACCTCGCCCGCTATGACGGCGTGCGCTTCGGGCTGCGCACGGATGGGCAGGATCTGCGCGACCTCTATGAACGCACGCGCGCGGACGGCTTCGGTCCGGAGGTGCGCCGCCGCATCCTGATCGGCACTTACGTCCTCTCGGCCGGATACTACGACGCCTACTACTTGCGAGCGCAGAAGCTGCGCGCCCTGATCCTGCGCGATTTCACCGCGGCGTTCGCCCGCGTGGACGCGTTGCTTGCCCCGACCGCGCCCTCGGCCGCCTTCGCGCAGGGAGAGAACACCGACGACCCGGTAAAGATGTACCTGAATGATGTGTTCACCGTTCCGGCCGACCTCGCCGGCGTGCCGGCGATGTCGGTGCCGGCCGGGCTGGATGCCAATTCCCTGCCGCTCGGGTTGCAGGTGATCGGCCGGCCGTTCGACGAGGAGACGGTGTTCGCCGTGGCCGCGGGGATTGAACGCGCGGCGTGTTTCGAGGCCCGTCCGGCGCTGCGGGCCGGCGGCACCGTGTCGGAGGCAATCACCGCATGACCTACACCGTCGACGGCGACACCGGTCCTTGGGAGGTGGTGATCGGTCTTGAGGTCCACGCCCAGATCACCAGCCAGGCCAAGTTGTTCTCCGGCGCCGCCACCGGTTTCGGCGCCGCGCCGAACAGCCAGGTGAGCTTTGTCGATGCCGCCTTCCCCGGCATGTTGCCGGTCATCAACCGCGAATGCGTGGCCCAAGCCGTGCGCACCGGCCTCGGCCTCGACGCGCGCATCAACCCGGTCAGCCGCTTCGACCGCAAGAACTACTTCTACGCCGACCTGCCCGCCGGGTACCAGATCAGCCAGTACCAGCACCCGATCGTGGGCGAGGGCCGCATCGAGATCGAGCTTGCCGGCGGCGCCACCAAGGAGATCGGCATCACTCGCCTGCACCTTGAACAGGACGCCGGCAAGTCGCTGCACGACCAGCACCCGAGCAAGTCGCTCATTGACCTCAATCGCTCCGGCGTCGCGCTGATGGAGATCGTGAGCGAACCGGATCTGCGCGGGCCGGAGGAGGCTTGGGCCTATCTGCGCAAGCTGCGCACGATCCTGCGCTATCTCGGCACGTGCGACGGCAACATGGACGAGGGCTCGATGCGCGCCGACGTCAATGTCTCCGTCCGCAAGCACGGCGAGCCGTTCCGCACGCGCTGCGAGATCAAGAACGTCAACTCCATCCGCTTCGTGATGCAGGCGATCGAGGCGGAGGCGAAGCGCCAAGTCGAGGTCTGGGAGTCCGGCGCCGCGGTCGATCAGGAGACGCGGCTGTTCGATCCCGCGCGCGGGGTGACGCGGTCGATGCGCAGCAAGGAGGACGCGCACGACTACCGCTATTTCCCCGATCCCGACCTGCTGCCGCTGGTGCTCGACGAGGACTGGATCGCCGATCTGAAGGCCGGGTTGCCGGAGCTGCCGGACGCCAAGCGGCGGCGATTCGTGGCCGAGTATGGCCTGCCCGCCTACGACGCCGCCGTGCTGGTGGCCGAGCAGGCGACGGCGGATTTCTATGAGGCGGTCGCGAAGGGGCGCGATGCGACGCTCGCCGCCAACTGGGTGAAGGGCGACCTGTTCGCCGCGCTCAGCCGCACCGGGCGAAGCGTGGCCGATAGCCCGGTAAGCGCCGCGAGCCTCGGCCGGCTGCTCGACCTGATGGCCGACGGCACCATCAATGGCCGCATCGCCAAGGAGGTCTTCGAGGCGATGGTGGACACCGGCAAGGACCCGGCCCTGATCGTCGGGGAGAAGGGCCTGCGCCAGGTCACCGACCGGGGTGCGATCGATGCCGCCGTGGATGCGGTGCTCGCGGCCAATGCCGACAAGCTCGCCGAATACAAGGCGGGTAAGGACAAGCTGTTCGGCTTCTTCGTGGGTCAGGTGATGAAGGCGATGGCGGGCAAGGGGAACCCGGCAGGGGTGAACGAGGCGTTGCGCCGGCATCTTGCGTGACCTGCTAACGCTCCGTTCATCAGCCGGTGCTTGGATGTTCCGGCCGATGCGCCCTCCCTCAACCCCGCCCGAACCGCACGATCCGGCCCCGGCGGAGGAGGCCGCGCCGGACCGCTGCCTGCTGGCCCATCGCATGTTCGCCGCCTTTGCGAACCCGATCTTCCGCCGGGCGGAGGCCGACGGCGCGCCGGTGATGATCGTCTCTCTCGGCGACCGGGAGGCGGGTTTGCCGCTGCGATCCCTCCAGCGCGAATTCGGCATCGAGGACGACACGCCGGACGGGCGGATGCTGGCCCTGATCGCCGAGGCGCTGGATTTCGTCTCCGCGCTCCGGCCGGGTGACGATTTGCCGTCCGAGGTGCTGACCGGCGCGGCGAGCTGGAAACCCGATCCGGTCCATGTCGCCCTGGCGAACACCCGATTGCGCCTGCAACTGGTCACGTGGCTGACCGCCGGCACCGGCGGTGACCGGATCGACCTCACCAGCGAGTCGCTGCTCCAGGTTGCCGATGACCCGTCGCTGCGGGCCCAGGTGCAGCTTGCGCATGGCCGGGCGGCGGGGGCGCTGGGGCTGAGCCACGCCGACCAGGTCCTTGAGATGCTGGAGGCGCTGGGCGAGGAATTGGGATATATCGAGGCGCTGCGCGATCGGCTGCTCGGCCGGCTGACCCTGACGGTCGCCAAGATCGAACGGGTCGCCGCCGGCTGGCACGGCAGCGCCCGCCACGGCGAGACCGTCACTCAAGTCCGACGCCTGGCAAAGACCGCGCTGCAACAGGTCCGCAACCGCTTCGAGGAACTTGACGCGCAGACCGGCGAGGTGCTGGCCATGCTGCGCAATACGGACAGCCAGCGCACCTTCATCCGCTGCAACCGCGATTGGCTTTACCGCAGCCTGCGCGGGTGGGAGCCGATCCTGACCAGCTGGGACGGGGCGGCGCTGGCGTTCGACGCGGCAATGGCGGCCCTCATAGCGCGCACCTATCAGTTCCTGGCGCCGCGCTTCATGCCAGTGACGGAGTGGCTGTCCAGCACCCGCCCTGGCCGGCCGAAACCCACGCCGGCGCACATGGTCTGGTGAGGCATCGCCGACCGTAGCAATCGCATCGCTCAGGTCCGGGTCCGCTCGACTTCCAACGCTCCCCGGAGCATCTCAGTCCGACGACCTGCCTATCGGGCGGGCTTATAGGCGTTGGCGACAGTCGCTGCCTTCGTCATGGCGGCCACGCCTTCCGCGCCGCTCATCAATGCTGTCGTCTTGGCAGACTTGACCCCGCCGCCCGCGCCAACCGCGAGCGCAATAGCCGCCATGCTTTCGGCATTTGACACGTCGGCGATGAGCACGAGGTCATACTCGCCGAAGCAGTACCAGGCACCGACAAGTTTCCCGCCAGCGGCCTCGCACAAGGCGCGTCCTACCGTCTCAGCACGATTTTGTGGGTTCTTGAGTTGGGCCGCCCAGGACTCAGAAGTATAGGCGGCTTGATACATATACAGCGCCATCGTTTCCTCCATTGTATGGTTCGTTATGTCAGACGAAAGCACCCGGTCATCGCCATGGCTTTAGTTAGCTGGCGGTTAACGCTCTCCCGGCTGCCCCGCCCGGAGACCATGCGAGCGCCTCTGGCTAGTCGTCAAATTTCGCTCAGACGGGGGTCACCTCAGCGCGCATCGAGGTTTGTCGCCGCGCAACAGACACCATCCGGCTCCGATCAGTGGCCCCGACCTCTTCGTGCATACTTTAAGCAGACAGTGTGAGAACGCCGAACCGCAACTACGACAAGCAACTTTGTTGAGATAGCGAAACAGACACGGATGTAGCTCCAGCCCGCCGCTGAATGATTGCGGTCTTGCGCCGGCGGAGGTGGCTGTGTAGAACCCACCGCGATTGATAGTTATTCGCAATTGGAAGGCGGTAGGCCACATGCTCGTGAGTATGATCATCGTCTTCCGCGAGGTGCTGGAAGCGGGGCTGATCGTCGGCATCGTCCTGGCGGCGACCGAGGGGGTTGCCGGGCGGGGGCGTTGGATCGCCGGGGGCATCGCGGCCGGGGTCGCCGGGGCCAGCCTGATCGCGGTGTTCGCCGCCGCCTTGTCCGATGCGTTCCAGGGCGCAGGCCAGGAAGTGTTCACCGCGTCCATTCTGGGCTTCGCGGTCGTCATGCTGAGCTGGCACATCCTATGGATGTCGCACCATGCCCGCACCATGGCCGCCGAGCTGCGGCAGGTCGGCCAGGCCGTGCGGCTCGGCCAGCGCTCGCTCGCAGCACTCGCCGCCGTCGTCGCCGTCGCGGTGATGCGCGAGGGCTCCGAAGTCGTGCTGTTCCTCTTCGGCGTCGTCGCCGCGACGCATGTGGGCGCGCTGGCCCTCCTCGGCGGCGGCGTGCTCGGGCTGGCGCTCGCCAGCGTCGTCTCCTGGCTGCTGTATCGCGGGCTGGTCGCCATTCCGCTCGGCCGGCTGTTCGGCGTCACCAACGCACTGATCGCGCTGCTTGCCGCCGGCATGGCCGGCCAGGCGGCGGCGGTGCTGCATTCCGCCGATCTGCTGCCCGGCTGGGGCGAGCATCTGTGGGACACCAGCGCGATCCTCGCCGACGACAGCTTCGTCGGGCGCAGTTTGCACGCGCTGGTCGGCTACGCGGCGCGACCCTCGGGTATCCAGCTTGCCGCCTGGCTCGCCACGCTGCTGGTCCTGGGATTGACGTCGCGCGCCATCAGCCGTCCGCGCGGCCGCTCGATTGCCGTGGCGGCGCTGTCGGCGGCACTGCTTGCGGGTGGCTCGCCGGCCCGAGCCGACGACTTGCCGACCTTGGTGTTCCGCCAACACCGCTTCGTGCCCGACCGCATCGTGGTGCCGGCGCATGTCAAGTTCCGCCTGCGCGTGCAGAACACCGACGACACCGCCGACGAGTTCGAGAGCGTGGACCTTAACCGCGAGAAGCTAGTGCCGCCGGGCAAGGAGATCACCGTGTTCCTCGGTCCGCTCGATGCGGGCGAGTACAAGTTCTTCGGCGACTTTCACCAGGACACCGCGCAGGGCGTGCTGGTCGCAAAATGACCCGCCTGCTCTGCGCGCTTGTCGCGGCGCTGATGCTGCTGGCACCGTGGCGGGCGCGCGCCGATTACCACATCATCTATCCGTACGAGATCGACCTGGGCGAGCTGGAGATCGAGCATAACGGCGACGCTCAGTTCGATCGCCGCCCGGCCAATTCCGGCGCAACGAGTTACACGCTCGAACTCGGCACCGGTCTGACCGCGTGGTGGCACAGCGAGATCGAATTCGGCTTCGACCGCGCGCCGGGCGCGCAGGAGCCAACTTTGCTGACGCAAGTGGTGACGGAAAACACGTTCGAGCTGACGGAGCCGGGCGAAGCCTTCTTCGATTCCGGCTTTTACGTCGAATATGGCCAGACTGTCGCGAGCGGCAAGAACGCGGCCGCCAACGAGATCACCTTCGGCCCCCTAATCGGCAAGGACATCGGCCGCACCACGCATACGGTGAACTTGTTCTTTACGCGGCAACTCGGGCCGGACCAGACCAGCCAGGGCCTGGATGTCAGCTACGCTTGGCAAAGCCGGTGGAACGTGTGGGCACCGCTGTCGCCGGCGATCGAGATCTACGGCGACGCCGGCACGCTCGGCGGCATGCCGGGTTTTTCACGCCAGCAACTGCTCGTCGGGCCAGTCGCAATAGGCTCGCTCAACCTCAATACGCTCGGCCTCGGCCGCGCGGGCCGGCTGAAGTACGAACTCGGCTGGCTATTCGGTGCCACCCAAGCCACCCCCACGGGCACACTGCGCTGGCGCGTAGAGGTGGAAATTCCGTTCTGATGCGCTGCTTTCGCGCGCGGCGAGAGTCGGCAGAGCCCACCACCTCCAGCTTCTCAGCGAGCGCCCGCCAAGTCATCCTCGCTCATACCAGCCCCGGCTCGCTTTCACGATCCGAACCACGGACAGCATGACCGGCACTTCCACCAGAACGCCGACGACAGTGGCGAGCGCCGCACCCGATTGGAAGCCGAACAAGCCGATAGCCGTCGCCACGGCCAACTCGAAGAAGTTGCTTGCACCGATCAGTGCGGAGGGGCCTGCCACACACCATTCGACGCCAAGTTGCCGGTTCAGGCAGTAGGCAAGACCGGCATTAAAATAGACCTGGATCAGGATGGGCACCGCCAGCATCACAATGACGACCGGCTGGCGCATGATTTGCTCGCCTTGCAGGCCGAACAGCAGCACAAGTGTCAGCAGCAGGGCGGACAGCGACAGGGGCGCGAGGGTGCGAAGCGTCCGACCGAGCGCAGCCTGCCCGCCCCTTGCCAGCAATCCGCGCCGCCAGAGCTGCGCCACGATGACCGGCACGACGATGTAGAGGACGACGGACAGTATCAGCGTGTCCCAAGGCACGGTAATCGAGGACAGGCCGAGCAGCAGCGCCACGAGCGGGGCGAAGGCAAACACCATGATCGTGTCGTTGAGCGCGACCTGTGACAGCGTGAAATGCGGCTCGCCGTCCACGAGGTTCGACCAGACGAACACCATTGCCGTGCAGGGTGCCGCCGCCAGCAGGATCAGCCCGGCCATGTAGCCGTCGATCATGTTGGCCGGGAGGTAGGGCCGGAACAGCAGGCCGATGAACAACCAGCCCAGCAGCGCCATCGAGAACGGCTTGACCAGCCAGTTGATCCCGACCGTCGCGGCAATGCCGCGCCAGTGGCTTTTGACCTGCCCCAGCGCAGCCAGATCGATCTTCAGCAGCATGGGAACGATCATCAGCCAGACCAGCACGGCAACCGGCAGATTGACTTGCGCCACGGTCGCCGCGCCGAGCGCATGGAACAGGGCCGGCACGGCTTGCCCGACGCCAATGCCGACGACGATGCAGAGCGCGACCCACAGGGTCAGGTATCGCTCGAATGTCCCCATGGAGGGGGCTTTACCCGGGATAGCGGTTGCGGCTTCACTCACGACGCTTGACCCTCAGTGGCATCGGGACGCATCCGGCCGATAGCCTCGACCTGCCGCGCGAGCGACATGCGATCAAGCGAAACAACGGGCAGCGCGACGAACAGCTTAACCCGGTTTTCGAGTGCGCGGAGCGTGTCGCGGAACGCCTGCCACTGTTCGACCTCGGAGCTTTCGACGGCAGCCGGATCAGGCAGGCCCCAATGCGCGGTGATGGGCTGGCCTGGCCAGGCCGGACAGACCTCGCCCGCCGCCTGATCGCAGACGGTGAACACGAAATCCATGACGGGCGCGCCGGGCTTGGCGAATTCGTCCCAGCTCTTGCTGCGCAGCCCGTCCGTCGGCAGAGCGAGCGCGTGCAGCAGCTTGTGGGCGCAAGGGTGAATCGCGCCCTTCGGGAAGCTGCCCGCGCTAAAACCTCGAAAGCGGCCTTGTCCCCAATGCTTCAGCAGGGACTCGGCCAGAATGCTGCGCGCAGAATTGCCGGTGCACAGGAACAGGACGTTGAAAGGCTGCCGTGTCATGCCGCTGTCTCTTGCTGCGGGGAGCAACAGGCGGCGGACGCGGCTTCAGCCGTGGGATCGCAGCAGGCTCCGCCTGTCGTGCGGATCGGGCCGAGATCGACGCTGTCGCCATAGACCGTGCTTTCGCCGGTTGTCAGGAACGCCTCCCAAGACAGCCCTTGCGGGTCCGTGATCCACGACTTTTCAGACTGCGCGTAGCAGCAGGTCGTCGCGCCTTCCTCTAGCACCGGCCGGTCAGCCTGTTGCAGCCGGCCATAGACCTCGTGCAGCTCATCTGCCGTCTCGACCTGGATGCCGAGATGATCGAGTCCCGTTTTGCCGCTGCGCGACGAGATGGCGAAGTTGACGCGCGGATCGTCGAGCAGCCATTTCGCATAATCGGGTTTGGTGACGACGGGCTCGGTCGCGAACAGCGTGCTGTAAAATCGGACCGACCGAGGCAGGTCCTCGACGGACACATGAACGTGCAGGCGCTTCATTGGCGTGTGCTCCTTTTCCGGGTGACGAGGGTGGTGGAATCACAGACGCCGACACCGCACGCCGCAGCGTCGCCCTGGCAGCAGTTCTCGGTCAGGTAAGCCAGCAGGCCGTTCATGGCGTCATACTCGGCCGCGTATATTAGCGACCGCCCTTCGCGCCGGAACGTCACGAGCCCCGCATGGCGAAGCTGGCTGAGATGGAACGACAGCGTTGCCGACGGCAGACCAAGCCGCTCCCCGATCTGCCCGGCCGGCAAGCCTTCGGCGCCGGCCTGCACCAGCAGACGAAAGACATCCAGGCGGGACTCCTGAGCGAGTGCTGCCAAGGCGGCTATGGCGTCGATCTTCTCCATACCTCCATGATAATCTAACAATGGAGGAGTTCAAGGGCTCTGTCGCTAGGTCTGCGGCAGCAACATCGATTTCTTCCCCGCAGCTCTGGAGCGCACGTCCGCTAGCTAGCGGTCGGGACCCGACCGCACCGCCGCCAGCCCCGCCCCGGTGATCCGGCGGAGCGCCTCGGTGCTCGTGCGGAAGACATGGCTCGGAGAGCCCGCCGCCGCCCAGATCGGGTCGAGAGCGAGCAGATCCTCGTCCAGCAGCAGCAGCGGCGGCGTCAGATGCCCGACCGGCGAGACCCCGCCGATCGCGAACCCGGTCGCCTCGCGCACCCAGTCGGCATCGGCCCGCGCGAGGGCCACGCCCAGTGCAGCCCCTGCCCGGCGCGCATCCACCCGGTTCGCCCCCGAGGTGATGATGACCGCCGGCCGGCTGCCTGCGCGAAAGACGATCGACTTCGCGATCTGCGCCACGGTGCAGCCGACCGCAGCGGCGGCCTCGGCGGAGGTGCGGGTGCCTGCGGGGAAAGCGGTGATGGTGTCGGGATGCCCGGCGGCGAGCAGGGCGGCACGGACGCGCTCAACCGAGCCGCCGGCGGTGTCGGATGCGGCCATGACGGACTATCTCCTGGCGGATGGACACGCTCGCGCTGTATATCCACTGGCCGTTCTGCCTCGCCAAGTGCCCGTACTGCGACTTCAACAGCCACGTGCGCGCCGCCATCGACCAGCCGCGCTTCGCGGCTGCCTTGCGCGCCGAGCTGGCCTGGGAGGCGGCCCGCCTCGGGCGCCGGCGCCTGGGGTCGATCTTCTTCGGCGGCGGCACGCCCAGCCTGATGGACCCCGCGACAG
Organism: uncultured Pseudomonadota bacterium; assembly: GCA_963756495.1. Taxonomy (GTDB): domain Bacteria; phylum Pseudomonadota; class Alphaproteobacteria; order Acetobacterales; family Acetobacteraceae; genus DATFDN01. The sequence continues at coordinate 293,196 of CAVWNS010000001.1, forward strand.
CCGCCGCCCTGATCGCGGATGCGCGCCGGCTGTTCGACCCCGGGCCCGAGATCGAGATCACGCTGGAAGCCAACCCCACCAGCGTCGAGGCCGCCCGCCTCGCCGACTTCCGCGCTGCCGGGGTGAACCGCGTCTCCATCGGCGTGCAAAGCCTGGACGACGATGCGCTGCGCCTGCTCGGGCGGGAGCATTCGGCCGCGCAGGCCATGGCCGCTCTGGCCGCGGCGCGCCAAATCTTTCCGCGCCTGTCCTTCGACCTGATCTATGCCCGGCCCGGTCAGGACGTCGCGGGGTGGCGAGCGGAACTGCGCCGGGCGCTCGACCTCGCCGCCGACCACCTCTCGCTCTATCAGCTGACCATCGAGCCCGGTACGCGTTTCGAGACGCTGCATCGGCGCGGTGCGATCGTGCTGCCCGACCCCGACACCGCCGCTGCGCTCTATGAGACGACCGGTGAGGAGGCGGCGCGGTTCGGCTTGCTGCCCTACGAGGTGTCGAACTACGCCCGTCCCGGCTCGGAGAGCCGGCACAATCTGACCTATTGGCGCTATGGGGACTATGCCGGGATCGGTCCGGGCGCGCACGGACGGATCAGCGTGGGCGATGCCCTGCTCGCCACCCGCCGCCATCGCGCCCCGGAGCCCTGGGCGGCGCTGGTGGAGCGCCAGGGCCATGGCACCACCGCCGAAGAGCCGGTCGCCCCGGCGGATCGCGCCCGTGAGATGCTGCTGATGGGATTGCGGTTGAACGAGCCTGTCGATGCGGCCCGCTTCGTCCGGCGCACCGGGGTCGCGCTCGCCGACGCGCTCGACCCCGAGATCCTGTCGCGGGCGACAGAGGAGGGTTACCTGGAGGGCGACGCCGCCGGGCTCCGCGCCACGCCGGCCGGACGGCTGCGGTTGGACGCGCTGCTTGCCCGTCTCGTGCTCTGATCCCGGTGCTCCGTCTCGTTCACCTCGCCTCAATGCTTGCACTCTAGTCTCGCCCCATGCGGCTCAAGCTTTACCGCGCTGCCAGGATGGCGGAGGCGATGGCGTGCGTGCGGGCCGACCTGGGTCCGGACGCGCTCATCCTCGCCACGCGCCGTGTCGCCGAGGGTGTGGAGGTCACGGCCGCACTGGAGCTGGAGCCGGAGCCAGCGCCCGCGCCGCCCGCCCGCGACCCGCAGCGCCAGACCCTCCTCGCGTATCACGATGTGCCTTCCGAGCTGCGCCAAGCGTTGGAGATGGGGGTCCTGGACCAAGCCCTGGGCGCCGCCCTCCCCTTCACCGCGCTGCCGTTGGAACCCGGTAGTCGCCCCATTCTCCTGGTCGGGCCGCCTGGCGCTGGCAAGACGCTAACGGTCGCGCGACTCGCGACAAGGCTGGTGATCGCGGGCACGCCGCCGCTGGTCATCACCGCCGACGGACGCCGCGCCGGGGCGGTGGAACAACTCGCCGCCTTCACCCGACTGCTGGGGATCGAACTGGTGGTTGCCAGTCATCCTGTGACGCTCGGCCGCGCGTTGGCCCGCCGCCAACCCGGCGCCCCGGTGCTGGTGGACGCTCCCGGGATCGACCCGCTCGATCCCGCGCAGCGCGACGAGATCGCCGCGCTTGCCGCCACCGCCGATGCCGCCGTCGCCCTGGTGCTGCCGGGCGGCGTCCATCCGGCCGAGGCCGCCGAGCTGGCCGGCGGCTTCGCCGAGGCGGGGGCAACGCTGCTGGTCGCTACCCGGCTTGACCAGGCGCGTCGGCTGGGTGGCGTGCTCGCCGCGTCCCATGCCGGCCGGCTCGCGCTGACCGAAGCCGGAATCGGGGCCGGCGCAGCCGACGGGTTGACCCCGCTCACCCCCGCCTTCCTCGCCGAGCGCCTGCATTCAGGCCGCGCGACCTCGCACGGGATCAAGCCCATGACCGCCCTTCCAAGTCCTGGCCGACTGGTCGCCATCGCCTCCGGCAAGGGCGGGGTCGGCAAGACCTGGCTGGCGATCACGCTCGCCCACGCGTTGGCGCGCGCCGGACAGCGCGTGCTGCTGTTCGACGGCGATCTCGGTCTGGCCAATGTGGATATCCAGCTCGGCCTCACGCCCGACCGCGATGTCTCGGCCCTGCTCGCCGACGAGGCCGCGCTTGCTGACTGCGTGCTGCGCTACGAGCCGGGAGGATTTCACGTCCTGCCCGGCCGCTCGGGATCAGGCGCGCTCGCCGCGCTCGACCCCGCGACCCTGGAGCACGGCCTGCGTGCCGTGCGCGCCGCGGCGAGCCTCTATGACACGGTTCTGCTCGATCTCGGCGCGGGGCTGGACCGCAGCGTGCGGCGCATGGCCGCGATCGCCGACATGCTGGTGGTGGTCGGGACCGAGGAGCCGACCAGTCTCACGGATGCCTACGCCGTCCTGAAACTGCACGCCGCCGATCGGCCCGGCGGCGATGCCCGCATCATCGTGAACCAGGCCGCCTCACGCGCCGGCGGGGAACGCACCTATGCGACGCTCCGTCGCGCCTGCGCAGCCTTCCTGGGCACGACGCCATCGCTCGCCGGCGTGATCCGGCGCGACGAACGGGTGCGCGAGGCGATCCGCCGCCAGGCCCTGCTACTGACCCGCCACCCCACCTGTGCCGCCGCCGTGGATGTCGAGGCGATTGCCGGAGCCCTGCTGTGCTAGGGTGGGCGTGCGGGGGCGACCCGCAGGGGGTGCGGCATGAACCTGATTCGCCGCGGCAGCCGCGATCTGCGCGTGGACTTCTTCCGCGGCCTTGCGCTCTGGTGGATTTATACGGACCACATCCCGGGCGATGTGCTGGGTGCGTGGAGCTTGCGCAACTGGGCGCTGTGCGATGCGACCGAGGTCTTCGTGCTGCTCGCCGGCTATGGCGCCGGCAAGGCGTATGGCGGCACGCTGCGCCGAGACGGCCTGCTGCACGCGGCGGCCGCGGTCGTCCAGCGTGCCTGGACGCTGTACATCGCGCACATCTTCCTGTTCGTGGTGTTCTCCGCCCAGGTGAGCTTCTCGGCCGCGGCGCTGGCGCGTGCCAACTATCTCGACGAGAGTAACCTCGATGTGCTCGCCAATCATCCCTACGAGGCGCTGCTGCAGGCCCTTACCCTGCGCTACCAGCCAAGCCTGCTCAACATCCTGCCCCTGTATGTGGTGCTGCTGCTGATGTTCGTGCCGGCACTGCCGCTGCTGCGGTTCCCCCGCCTGCTCGCGGCGCTGTCGGCGGCGCTGTATGTGGCCGCGCGCGCGCTCGGGCTCAACCTGCCGTCCTGGACGGGGGGCGGGTGGTTCTTCGATCCGCTGTCCTGGCAGCTTCTGTTCATCGGCGGCGCGATCCTCGCCGTGCATCCGTTTCGGTTGCCGGTCCCGAAGCCGGTCCTAGATGGGCTCGCCGGGCTTGTCCTCGCGTTCGGCCTGGCGGTGATCTATTTGGTCTGGCAGTATGCCTCGATCGGTTTTCTGCTGCCGCTGCCGATCGTCCACGTGCTGTTGTGGATCGACAAGACGACGCTTGACCCGCTGCGCCTCGCCTCCATCGCGGCGCTGCTGTGGGTCGTTCTGCGGCTGGTGGATGCGGACGCACCATGGTTGCGCACCCGGCTCGCCGCGCCGGTCGTGCTCTTGGGCCAGCACTCCTTGCCGGTTTTCTGCTGGGGCATCTTCATCGGATTCTTCGGGCGGATGGGGATCGAGTGGCGCAACGGCTTGCCGATGCAGGTTCTGGTGAACGTCGGGGGTGCGGCCGCCATGATCGCGGTGGCAGGCGTTGCGGCCTGGTACGGGGTGCGGGGCCGAGGCGGCCGGGGGGTCCTTACGCCCGCCGAGTCGGTGCCCGATGGAACCGTCCCGGCGGCGAGCTTCCCGGGACCGGTCCCTGTCCCGCATACCGAGCCGCGCCCCCCGGTGTCGCTGCCGATCCTGGCGCTGGCCCTCGCAACACTCGCCGCCATGTGGCCGGGCAGCGCCAAGGCCGGGCCGTCCGACCTCTGTCCGGTAGGCCCGGAGTTGTCAGCGCCGACCGAGCCCTTGGCTGAATTCGCACGCGCGGTTCACGCCGGGCGCAACCCCGTGGCGATCCTCGCGGTCGGTTCGGCGAGCACAGCCGAGAACGGCGCGTCCTACCCGCATGCAATGGTCGAGGTATTGCAGGCCGCCCTGCCCGGCACGGTGTTGCGCCTCGATGTGCGCGGACGGCGCGGGCTCACCGCTGCCGATATGCTGAGCGTGCTGTCCGCGGCGCTGGCCGAGCGGCGGTATGCGCTGGTGCTGTGGCAGACCGGGACGGTCGACGCCGTGCAGGGAGTGCGGCCGGAGGAACTGGCGCAGGCCCTGCAGGAAGGCGCCGGACGGATCACTGCCAACGGCGCCAGCCTGGTGCTGATCGATCCGCAGTACAGCCGGTTCCTGAGCGCGAACGTCGATCTCAGCCCCTATGAGCAGGCGCTGGAACACACCGCCGCCTTGCCCGGCGTGGTCCTGTTCCGCCGCTTCGCGCTGATGCAGGCCTGGGCGGAGAGCGGGGGGGTGGATGTAGAGGCTGCTCCGCCGGCCAAGCGCCCGGCCGCGGTCGGCCTGCTCCACGCCTGTCTGGGCCATGCGCTCGCGCGCTTCATCCTGGCCGGCATCGGTATCGAACCTGCCGGCCAGTAACGCCGCTAATCAATGCTCGGCCGGCCCGAGCAGCGTGTCGCCTGGCTCGCCGTGCAGGATGTCGTGTGGCGCGGGCGTGGCCGGACAGTCGCGCCGGCCCTCCGCATTCAGCGGCACGTCGATAAGCGCTTGGCCGGTGATGTTCGCGGCACGCCCGGTGCGCCACTCAGGTCGATTGTCAGCGGCAGGACGCTCCCCTTGGTTGCCTGCCTGCACCAGACTCGCGCGGACAATCGGCCGGCGCGGCGGCAACCGCGAGGCAGTGGAGAGCAGCCCAAGCAGGAGATCGCGCGACGCATGCACGCCGGCAGTCTGCACCGGAGGCGGTTACGGTTCGGTTGCGGGCGGTCGCAGGCTGGCGAGCAGCGCGGGGATGAACACCAGGCTGGCCAGCAGCGTGCAGGCCAGGCTGATCAGCAGCAGATCGCCCATGCTCGCCGTTCCCGGGTGGTGCGACAGCGCCAGCGACCCGAACGCCGTGCCGGTGGTCAGCGCGGAGAACACGATCGCCCGCGCTGTCGGCGAGCCGAGCACGGCGTGCCGCCCCGCGCGCCAGTTCATCACGAAGTAGATGTTGAACGCGACGCCCACGCCGAGCAGCAGCGGCAGGGCGATGATGTTGGCGTAGTTGATCGGCAGCGGCAGCAGCACGATGACCAGCAGCGTCAGCAGCCCCGAGACCAGCAGCGGCGCCATGCACCAGCGCGGCGTCGCGCAGCGTGCGCAGCGCGAGGAACAGGATCACCGCGATCGCCGCCAGCGCGTAGGCGGCGGCGTCGCGGAACGCGCGTCACGATGGTGCGCGCTGGTCGCCTCGATCGTCACCGCCGGGCCGCCGGCGTTGGGCGCGACCGCTCGCACCTGTTCGACGAAGCTGCGCCAGCTGGCCGTTCGCTTGTTGACGATCAGCTTCGGCACGACCTGGATGCGCGCGCGCCCATCCGGCAGCACCCAGTCCCGCTTCACGTCTCGCGGGATCGAGGCGAGGCGTCACCGGCTCGGCGCTCAGCGAATGCGTCGAGCTGGTCCAGCTCGTCCGGCAGGAAGCGGGTCAGCGCCGCGTTGACGGCCATCAGCGACGGCATCGGGCGCGGTCCGTGAGCCGCCGCAGATCGCGCGGCGATCGGCGCGCAGCGGCGCTGTCGGGCGGCATGCTTGGCAAGCGCCGGCTCGATCTGGCCGAGTGCCGTCTTGGCGGCCAGGCGGATCTGGTTCGGCGTGACCGGCGCGCTTGCCGGCGGGGCCGTCAGCGTCGGCTCCAGGATCTGCTGCGCGTCGGAGATGATCGCGAGCTTCTGCTTCTGGTCGTCGGGAACGAAGCTGTCGATCGAGCGCACGCTGTCGACGCGTCGGGAACGGCGCGCAGCTTCGCGGCGACCGGCGCCGATCGCGGCGACGCTCGGCTCCATCATGTCGATCGTGTAGGGGTTGGTCACCGGCGAGTTGCATCGAGGTCGCGCAGCGTCTCGCATCGCCTCGGTGTGCGGGTTCTTCGTGTGCAGCGGGTTGGCGTCGAATGTCGAGACGCGGCGCCAGCACGATCGCGGCGATCGCCGGCCGCGCAGAACAGCCAGCAGGATCGGCTGCCGCCAGCGCGCCACCAGCGGGTCGAGCGGGACCGCCCAGGGGAAGCCGACCATGCCCGGTCTCGCCGCGGCGGGCGGAACAGGGTGATCGCGGCCGGCAGGAAGGTCATGGTGCACAGGAAGGCGATCAGCATGCCGACCCCGGCGATCAGGCCCAGCTCCGCCACGCCGACGAAGTCGGTCGGCACGAAGGCGAGGAAGCCGGCCGCGGTCGCGACCGCGGCCACCAGGATCTGCTCTCCGGTGCGCGCCGCGGTCCGCCGCAGCGCCTCGCCGAAATCGCCGACTTCGTGGCGCCGCTCGCGGTAGCGGACCGAGAACTGGATGGCGAAATCGACCGCGATGCCGACGAACAGCACGCCGAAGCCGACCGAAATCGAGGTTGAGCGTGCCGACGGCGGCGGCGGCGAACAGCAATGTGAGCGCCAGCCCGAGCACCAGCGTGAGCAGGATCGGCACGATCAGCCGCCAGGTGCGTCGACCGCGAGGAAGAGCCAGAGCGTGATCAGCACGATGCTGCCCGAGCAGGCCGATGGCCGCCCCTTCGGCGACGGTCGCGAATTCCTCATCGGCGAGCGCCACGTTGCCGGTGATCGCGCACGCGCGCCTGCCCGGATTGCACGAAGGGCAGTTCCGCGGCGGCCTGGGCGGATCGCCTTGGTCGCCGCGCCTCCCGGCTGCAGCGCGCCGAAGTCGAGCTTGGGCTGGGCCAGCACGAAGACGTACTTGCCCGCCGAGATCGGTCAGCCCGCCGCCCAGCAGCTTTTGCCACGACAGCGGCTGCGGGTGGCCGTCCAGCGCGCTCTCGATCGTCGCGGCGAAGCCGCGCAGCACCGGATCATAGGGCGCGAGGTCGGCTTGGCCTTGCGCCGCGCCCATGCCGAGCAGCGCCGAGCGCGGAGAACAAGCCCGCGCGCGCGTGGGATCGGCGACGAGCTGGCCCAGGAACGGCTGCGCCGTGATCAGATGATTGGTCAGGTCGGGAGCTGCTTGGGGTCGAGAAACAGCAACCCCTCCTTGGCGAAGAACGGCGAGGCGTCGGGGCGGGTGACGCTGCGGAAATTGGCGTTGTCGCGCCTGCAGCTTCGCGGCCAGCGCGGCCGCCGTGCTGGTCGCCTCCTCCGGCTCGCGCGCGTCGATCACCATCACCAGCAGATCGTTGAACTGCGGGAAGTCCGTGCGAACCGCTCCGCGGCCTGCCGCCAGGGCAGGCGGCTCGAGAACATCTCGTCGGTGTCGGTGCTGACGCCGAGATGTCCGGCCGCAAAGAGGCAGCGACAGCACGGCGGCCACGAAGCCGCACGGCAACGACGACGAGCGCGCGCGGCGGCGGCAGACGTCCACCACGCGGACGAGCAGGCGTCGGAGCGACATGCGGGCCGCGGTGATAGTGCGTCGCGCTCGGCCGGTCCACCGGCGCCGTCGCTTTGCGGCGAGGCGATCTGCGCACGATGTCTTCGGCCTGGAACGGAAGGCCGAATGCATGGCGTACGATTGCTGCACGGACCATGCCGACCTGCCGCCACGCTCGCGACCGCCGTTCCGCGCCGATCATGTCGGCAGCCTGCTGCGCCCGAAGGCAGCTGGCCGAGGCGCGGGCGGCGCACAAGGCCGGGCGGCTGCCCGACGAGGCGCTGCGGGCGATCGAGGATCGCTGCATCGAGCGCGGCCATCGCCCGGCAGGAGGAGATCGGTCTGCGCGCGGCGACCGACGGCGAGTATCCGCCGCGCCTACTGGCATTACGATTTCGTCTCCGGGCTGGACGGCGTCGAGATCTACGAGCCGGAGCAGAAGATCGCAGTTCAAGGGCGCCGACGCTGCCGCACGCGCTGCGCGTGACCGGGCGGATCGCGCTACTCGCGGCCGGTGATGGTGGACCATTTCCGGTTTCTCGCCGGTCACGTGCGGGCGGCGGTGCCGAAGCAGACGATCCCGTCGCCGAGCGGTGGTGCATTTCCGCGGCGGCCGCGGCGCGATCGACCGCGGCAGCCTATCCGGAGCTGGACGGCGTTCTTCGACGATCTGGGCGCGCCTACCATGCGGCGGTGCAGGGCTTTGCCGCTGCCGGGTGCCGGTATCTGCAGCTCGATGAAGTCTATATCGCCTATCTGTGCGATCCCGAGCAGGTCGCCGGGCTGAAGGCGCGCGGCGAGCATGTGGAGGATCTGCTCGGGACGTCTATGCCGACCTGATCAACCGCGCGATCGCCGGGCGGCCTGCTGACATGACCATCAGCATGCATCTCTGCCGCGGCAATTTCCGCTCCACCTGGGTCGCGTCGGGCGGTTACGAGCCGGTCGCGGAGGTGCTGTTCAACCGGATCGATGCCGATGCCTATTTCATGGAATACGATACCGACCGGGCCGGCGGCTTCGAGCCGCTGCGGTTCGTGCCGCGCGGGCGCAAGCTGGTGGTGCTTGGGGCTGGTCACCAGCAAGACCGGCGCGCTCGAGAGCAAGGACGAGCTGAAGCGGCGGATCGATCAGGCGGCGAAGTACCTGCCGCTGGAGCAACTGGCGCTCAGCCCGCAATGCGGCTTCGCGAGCACCGAGGAAGGCAATCTGCTGACCGAGGAGGAGCAATGGGCGAAGCTGCGCCTGTGCGTCGAGGTGGCGCGGGAGGTCTGGGGGAGGGATCTGAGACCAGCGCGAGACCTCTCCCTGGCCGACGCGGCGGGTCCGGGAGAGGAACACCTCGCGTGAGCCGCTGTCGCCTTCGACGCCGCTACTTCTCCTCGCCGCTGTGCTGCTCCTGGTAGGTCCGCGTGTGGTGATGGACTTCACCATCCGCGCCGCGGTCACTCGCGCGACTTCAGGTCGTCGGCGGCCCGAGCCCTTGCTCGCGCCGGCGGCGGAGGCCGACGCTTTGTCATGACCCGTGTCGTGCGACGAGCCGTGCTTGACCTCGCTGCTCCGCGACGCGGCCTGACTGCCCGAGTGGCCGTCGGACGAATGGCTGCCGGAGGAATGGCTGCCTGAGGAATGGCTGCCCGAGTGGCTGGCTGACGACTTGCCGTCTGAGGAATGGCTCCCCGAGTGGCTGCTCGCGGCCGGCTTGTGGCCGTGGTCCTGGGCACGCGCCTCGCTGGCCGGTGTCGTGCCCTTCGTCTGTCCCGCCTCGCGATTCTCCTTCAGGCGTCCGTCGTGCTGCGGGTCCTTCACACTCCCTTGCTGACCACTATGCCGGTTATCTGTTGCCACCGTGCGTCTCCTGACTTGTTTCGCGTCCCGCCTCGGGGCGCTTGGTGAACGAACGCTTGGTCCCTCCCTCCCGGTTGCAGGGACCTTCGTGGTCGTGAACACCCCGCTCCGCCCTCGTCGCGCGCGGGTCAAGGATGCGCAACCCTTCCGGCCCTGAAGCGTTCCCCGCCCGTTGCGCGATACTGGGCCGGAGGTCATGAATGCCAAAACTTGCGGGTGGCGATCGCCGGCGTCGGGAACTGCGCCGCTTCATTGGTGCAGGGCGTCCAGTTCTACGCCGAGGCCGAGCCGGCGGAGACCGTGCCGGGCCTCATGCACGTGATGCTCGGTGGCTATCATGTCCGCGACGTCGCGTTCTCGGCCGCCTTCGACGTAACCACGGACAAGGTCGGGCGCGATCTCGCCGAGGCGATCGGCGCGGCGCCGAACAACACCCATGTCTTCGCCGAGGTGCCCGCCGACGGGCGTGCCGGTCCATCGCGGCCCGACCTTGGACGGCATCGGCCGCTACCTGCGCGACACGCTGGCCGAATCCGACGCCCCCGCCGTCGATGTCGCCGCGATCCTGCGCCGCAGCGAAACCGACGTGCTGGTGTGCTACCTGCCGGTCGGCTCGGAGAAGGCGGCCCGCTTCTATGCCGAGGCGGCGCTCGCGGCCGGTTGCGCGTTCGTCAACTGCATTCCCGTTTTCATCGCCTCCGACCCCGACTGGAGCGCCCGCTTCGCCGCGCGCGGTCTGCCGCTGATCGGCGACGACGTGAAGAGCCAAGTCGGCGCCACCATCGTTCACCGCATGCTGACCAACCTGTTCCGCGAGCGCGGCGTGCGGGTCGATCGCACCTATCAGCTCAATTTCGGCGGCAACACCGACTTCCTCAACATGCTGGAGCGCGAGCGCCTGGAGTCGAAGAAGCTCTCCAAGACCCGGGCGGTCACCAGCCAGCTCGGCGCGCCGCTGCCTGCCCGTGACGTGCATGTCGGGCCGAGCGACTACGTCGAGTGGCTGAGCGATCGCAAATTCGCCTATATCCGCCTGGAAGGCACCACCTTCGGCAACATGCCGATCGCCTGCGAGCTGAAGCTGGAGGTCTGGGATTCGCCCAACTCCGCCGGCGTGGTCATCGACGCGGTGCGGCTCGCCAAGCTTGCGATGGACCGCGGCATCGGCGGCGCGCTCACCGGCCCCTGCTCCTATCTGATGAAGAGCCCGCCCGAGCAGTTCACCGACCACGAGGCGCGCGCGCTGACCGAGGCGTTCATCGCCGGCGAATGACCGTCATCCACCTGATCCGCCACGCCTCCTATGACCTGCTCGGGCGGGTGCTGGCCGGGCGGATCGAGGGCCACGCGCTGAACGAGGCCGGGCGGGCGGAGGCGGCGCGGCTCGCCGAGACGCTGGCCGCGCGCCCCCTCGCCGCAATCGCCGCCAGTCCGCTGCAACGGGCGCGGGAGACGGCGGCGATCATCGCCGCGCCGCATCGCCTGGATGTGCTGGAAGTCCCCGGCCTGAACGAGATCGACTTCGGCGACTGGACCGGGATGGCGTTCGAGACGCTCCACGCCCTCCCCGCCTGGATCGCCTTCAACGCCTTCCGCGCCACCGCCCCGATCCCCGGCGGCGAGACGATGCTCGCCGCGCAATCCCGCGCCGTGGCGGCACTCTCGGCGCTGGCGGCGCGATTCCCCGATGCCGAGGTGGCGGCGGTCAGCCACGGGGATATCGTGAAGGCGCTGGTCGCGCACGCGCTTGGGGCGCCGCTTGATTTGTTTCACCGGATTGAGATCGAACCTGCGAGCCGCAGCGTGATTGCGTTGGAGGCGTGCGCGGTGCGAGTGTTGGGAGTTAATCTGCCTATTTGAATGGCAGTGCCCAAGTCGAATGTCCGCTCCCGACCGGAGCGGACATTCGGACTTCTGCACGCCGTAACCTATTGAGCATCGATGGGTCGTTGGTCCAGGCATAATTCTTGATATTTATTACGGCTATGACCCTTTGCTTCGTAGATGCTTCTGAAATGGATCACACGCAGTGAGATTGGACGGCCGACCTCTCGTATCCCATTCTGGGCGGCAGTGATGCCGGACATCAAGCCTGCCTCGCAAGGAGTGAGTGATGATCTACAGGCGAAGCGTAGCTGCCGGGCTCTTGAATGCTGTCAGCCTGACAGCTATGCCCTGGCCGGCGCTCGCGGCGGTGCCGCGCGATGCCCGTGCCATTGCCAAGGAAGCCTACCTCTACGCCTTCGCCATGATAGAGAACTATCGAACCTGGTATAAACAGGCGGTCGATACAAAATCACCGGAATATGTTGGCGGATTTGGCGTCTATCGTCACTACTCGGAACCGTTCACACCGGCCAACCACGATGTGGTGACGCCGAATAATGATACGCCATATTCCTGGGCATGGCTGGACTTGCGGGCGGAGCCCTATGTGCTCACCGTGCCCGCGGTTCCGAAGGACCGCTATTACGTGGTCCAGTGGATCGATCTCTTCACGCAGAACTTCGCCTATGTCGGAGTGCGGTCGACCGGCTTCGGCGCGAGCAACTACCTGATTGCGGGACCCAAATGGCACGGCAGCAAGCCTCCCGGCATCCGGGAGGTCTTCCAGGCTGAAACGGAAATCGTCGGCACGTTGACACGCACCGCCCTGAACGGGCCCGAGGATGTGCCGAACGTGCGCGCGATCCAGGCGCAATACAGGCTGCAGCCGCTGAGTGCCTTCCTCGGCAAGCCGGCGCCCCCGCCCGCGCCGCCGATCACGTTTCCACCCTACGACCCCGCACGGGCGCAAGGGCACGATTTCATCACGTATCTCAACTTTCTCTTGCAGTTTGCCGAACCTCCGCACCCCAGTGAAATTGCCATCCGCAAACGGTTCGAGGCGATCGGCATCGGACCCGGCTGGCCGTGGGACCCGGCCAAAGTCGACCCCGCCCTGTTGGCGGCAATCGACGCCGGCATTGCCGACGCGAAGGAGGCGCTCAAGGCGAAACTCGCCGCCACCATGAGCTCGAACGGCCTGTTTGGTCCGCGTTCGCTGCTCAAGACCGACTATCTGAGGCGCGACGTTGCCGCAGCGAAAGGCCTCTATGGCAATGATCTCGAAGAGGCGTGGTATGGTGGCTATGACGGCGTGGGAGCCAAGCCGGCGGTCATACACTTCGCCGCCGGCAAGCTGCCACCGGCCAAATTCTTTTGGTCGCTCACCCTCTACACACTGCCCGACCGCTTCCTCTACGCGAACGAGATCAACCGCTATTCGCTAGGTGACCGGTCCAAGGACCTGCACTACGGCGCGGACGGTTCGTTGACGCTTTACGTGAGCCACGCCCCGCCCGCTGCCGGGATGCGAACCAACTGGCTGCCGGCACCCGAGGGTCGCTACGCCGTCGTCGCTCGCGTCTATGGCCCCAGCCCGGCGGCCATGAACGGGCAGTGGAAGTTGCCGCCGCTCGTTGCGGCACAGGGGGCAACCGAAACATCACCTTGAGGGCTGGGCCGGCCTTGTGCGATCCTCGCTGCGCAATCCGAAAGGATTTTCGTGTGCGCTGGCAATCAGGTGCTGCGTGCGTGCTCGGGGCAGCCCTCCTGCTCCCGCACGCCGCAAGGTCGCAGCAGGTCGATGCTCCGGGTGGGCCTGCCTCCACGCCCGCCGTGGCCGGCGACGTCAATGCCGCGAACAATCCCCTGACGCCCAAGATAACGGTCAATCTGCAAGACTACTTTCTCCCGTCGCTCAATCGGCTGGGCAACCGCCAGGCCAATCAGGGGCTGCTGCGGGGGCTGGTTCCTTCCGACGCGTTCGGCGTCCCACAACTCATCCGTTTTACCCTGCCACTCGTCACAACCCCAACTTTTCCGAATGGAAGCACCACCGCCCTTGGCGATCTGACCCTTTTCGATCTGGTGGTCATTCCAACCAAATCGGTCGTGTTCGGGGTAGGGCCGCTCCTGGTCGCGCCCACGGCCACGAGCCGGGACACCGGTGCCGGGAAATGGCAAGGCGGTGGCGCGGCCGTTGCCGTCGCGCCACAATCCTGGGGGCTGCTCGCCGGGCTCGTCACCTACCAGCACTCTTTCGCCGGGGATAATTCCCGCCCGGTCGCGCAGATCGTCACCGCTCAACCCATCGTCACCTACAATCTGCCAAGGGGCTTCTATCTGCGCTCGACCGGCGTCATGACATTCGACCTTGGCAACCACACAACGGCCATTCCGGTCGGCTTCGGGGCTGGCAAGGTCTGGTCGTTTGGTTACGGCAACACGGTTAATGCCTTCGTCGAGCCGCAGTATTCCGTCATTCACAGCGGAGCCGGTGTCCCCGTATGGCAAATCTTTGCCGGGATCAACCTTCAGTTCGCGCTGTAAGTCCTAGATGCGCCAGCAAACCCGAATATCGAGATCGGAGACCGCCTTGAAAATCAGGACATCCCTCATCGCCGCGGCAATGATTTTTGGATCGATGAGTGGTGCCCTCGCGCAAGCAGCGGGCAACGCGGTTCCGGTCACGGCAGATAACTTCCCGCGCGCCGAGAGCGATCTCTATTTCGGCAATATTGTTAATGACGGGGGGCTCGGGAAATTTGTCCATCGCCGGGAGCCGGCCGCCGTCAACAACCAGACCATCATCCGGCTCAACCGCGACACGCTCTATTCCGCAGCGGTGTTCGATCTCGATGCAGGACCGGTCACGATCACCTTGCCAGATGCCGGCAAGCGTTTCATGTCGATGCAGGTGATCGATGAGGACGAATACACGCCGGAGGTCGATTACGGTGCGGGCACCCACGTCCTTTCCAAGGACAAAATCGGCACGCGCTATGTGCTGATTGGTGTAAGGACGCTGGTCGATCCGACCGATCCGAAAGACGTGCAGGCGGTCCACGCTCTGCAGAACGCAATGAAAATCGAACAACCCGGCGGCCCGGGAAAGTTCGAGGTGCCGCATTGGGATCAGACGAGCCAGAAAAAGGTCCGCGCAGCACTGCTCGCGTTGGCATCCACGCTGCCGGATACGAAACACACGTTTGGCACGAAGGATACGGTCGATCCCGTGCGCCACCTCATCGGCGCAGCGTCGGCGTGGGGTGGGAATCCAGAAAAGGACGCGCTCTACCTCAACCGAGTGCCCGCGAAAAATGACGGTAAAACCATCTACAGGCTCACTGTCAAAGACGTGCCGGTCGACGGCTTCTGGTCCGTGAGCGTCTACAACAGCAAGGGCTATTTCGAGCCGAACCGGCTCAACGCCTACGCGCTCAACAACATCACCGCCAAGCCGAATGGGAACGGCTCGATCACCATCCAGTTCGGCGGTTGTGACGGAAAGGTTGCCAACTGCCTTCCGACGACGCCGGGCTGGAACTACCTCGTGCGCCTCTATCGCCCCCGTTCCGAAATCTTGAACGGCGCGTGGACTTTTCCACAGGCTGAGGCTGCCAACTGAGCCCTGACGCCGAGCAGGCGTGAATTCGGCAAAGCGGTTCCTGAACGAGCTGGACACCTCTAAAAACGTCCGGACGGCGATCCTGCACCCAGTAAAATCAGAGACTTAGCAGCGTTCGGCGGTGCGCCGGGAGGGGTTTTTAGAGGTGTCCAATTTACGACAAAGGCGTCGAGTTATTGATGCAGGTCTACTCCGCCAAACGGCTATTCGAGTTTTTTAGCCAGCAGCAAAAAATCACGGTGCATTTAGAGCGCCCCTGCACTGAACTCATGCCGGGATTGGGCGGGCGGTTCGACATGACTTTAGAATTCGACAAAGGTGCGCTCTACGTCATCGAATTTAAGCGCTATTCTAACCTTGCACAGATAGGATCGGACTTGGCACGCTTGCGAGAAGTCATGGCCTCGCGCGGTAGGGTCGGACTGCTTGCGGCACCGTGTTATACCAACCCGCCTAGAGAGTGACACACGCCCACTCCCTTGCGCCGACGGAGCTGATGCGGTCAGGGTCGTTGACGAAGAAATGCCAGGCGGTCCGGCACGCCTCGACGATGGCGTCGTAGCCGTCCCACACCAGGGCGCACAGCCGGTTAGCGCGGAGGTATTGCCAGACGTTCTCCATCGGGTTCAGTTCCGGGGAGTACAGGCGGCAGCGGCAGGAGTGTGATGTTGTCGGGCACGCCGAGACGGACGCCCCGCTGATGCCATCCGGCGCTGTCGCAGACCAGCACGGCGTGAGCGCCGGGTGCGACCTGGGTGCTAATTTCGGCCAGGTGCTCGGTCATGGCCTCGGCATTGACGCCCGGCATGATGATTGCGGCGCCGACGGCGCGGTTCGGGCAAATCGCGCCAAACAGGTAGGCGGAGTCGTGGCGGTTATCGCGGACCATCAACGGCCGCGAGCCGATCGGCGCCCAAATGTAAGCGTGGCCGCCCTTCTGGCCGACCCGTGCTTCGTCCTGAAACCAAATCTCGACTGGCTTGTCAGCCGCGGAAGCGGGCAGCGCCTCCTTCACCAGACTGGCAAAGTTTTTTTAAACGCCGCCTCGGCCGCGGCGTCCTTCTTCGGATGGAACGGCCGCGGCTGCAGCCGGGTCAGGTCGAGCCGGCGCAACCACTTGCCGATGGTGCTCTCATGCACCGTCACACTGAAGCGGCGCGCAACCTCTTCGCGCAAATCCAGGCACCGCCAGCGCACCACCTTGTGCTTTTCCAGATCCGGCCCCTTGACGACCAGCTCCCTCAGCTCCGCCATTTGCTCCTTGGTCAGGACCGGCGCGGGGCCTGGGCCGCGGCGCGACGTCAGCCCGTCCACCCCGTCCCGATTGTAGCGATGCACCCAGTCGCGAAGCGTTTGCCGGTCCATGCCGTTCCGCTCCGCCGCCTCGGCGCGCGGATAGCCCTCCAGAATCATCGCCATCGCCAGCAGCCGGCGGACCTGCGCGCCGTCGCGGCATTTGCCCGCGATCTCACGAAGGCCAGCCGCCGTGTGCTCCGTACGCGTCACCGTCACTGCCGCGCCCATCCGATGCCTCGCTCCAACTCGACCACGCGGCCATCGAATCAGAACCGAGCCAGATTGGGAATCCCAGAGAGTCAGGGGTCAGGCGGCTTGGTATTACATGAAGGAGCGCGAAAACGACTACGATTGGCCACTTCGGCAACAACCCGATAACGAGGCGAGCAGCCCGGGGCAAATCTGGCATTTGAGTGAATCACAAAGATTACCAGAACCCGGGCACAACTGTGGCTGGAGCCATGAGCGGACTTTGGTCGTGCAGGTTTGCGGGGCATTGCAGAATTCTTGATTCTGCGCCGGCCGGAGGATCCACATCCCATGCCCGATCGGAGCGCGGCGGCCGTTGAATGTCCGCTTCCTACCGTTGCGGAATTTAACCGGGACCCAATCTGACCAGCGAAAACACCTTTCCATCCCAAAGTCGGAACGGTTGTACCCCGTCGCAGCCAAGGCTAAACCCATGCGTCCTCGCCCACGCGCTCGCCTCGGCACGATCCGCGTCCACCCCCCGATACGACAGGTTGAAGATCGCCACCGCCCCACCCGGCCGCAGCACACGGGCGGCATCCGCGATGTGGCGCTCCGCCACCTCAGCGGCGACGAGGTACGGAAAGCTATCCACCGCCAGCACCAGATCGAACGATCCGTCCGCTCCCACGATCCCCTGCCCGTCCGTCACCGCGAAGCGCAGCCGGGCGTCATCCCCATGCCGCCGCCGCGCCTCGGCGATCATTCCCGGCGCGATGTCCAGCCCCAGCACCGAGCGCGCGCGGCCCAGCGCCGCCGCCACGCGGCCGATGCCGCAACCGAGGTCCAGCACGTCGCCGTCGACCAAGCCGCGCGCGTCGAGCCATTGCACCAACTCGGCCGTCGCCGCGTCCAGTAAATCCGGATTCCCAAGCGAGTAGGCGGCCACGCTCGCCTCGGGCGAGATCGCGGCGGCGCGGTCGAAGCCGTCGCGGAACGCGGCAAGCGCGCCCGTCCCGCCCGCCTCGTGGTCGATGACGGCGGCGGCTTCGGCCAGTCGGGCGAGGCCCGCGCGCGCGCCGAGCAGGCGGCGCAGTTCCTCGGCCCCTTGCACGCCTTCCAGCCGCGCCGCGATGGCGTCGGGGGCGATCCCGGCCAGCACAAGTCGGGCGATCGCCACCGGGGCGGAGATGCGCCCCGCGAGGCACAGTCCCACCGGATCGTCGGTCACGCCGGCACCAGCCGGCGCGTGGCGTTCATGCGGGCCTCGCCGCCCCAGGCGGATTTGTAGGCTTCGTCCCCGCGCAGGAAATGGATCGCGCGGCCCTCATCCAGCGCCTCCTCGATCAAGTGCCCGAGCAGGATCGTGCCGGGGCTTTCGTGGGCGAACCGGGCATCGAACCCACTCACGTACAACAGCAGCCGATCGGGCGCGAGCAACGCATAGCACCCGGCGGCGATCTCGCCGCCAATGCGAAGCAGCGCGAGCCGCAGCACGCCCTCGGCCAGCAGGGCGGGCGCAGCCAGAACGCGGAAGGCCTTGACGCGCAAATCCTCGCCGCTCCACCGCAGCGCGTGCAGGCGCTCGAACGCGGCGAGCGCGGCATCTATTGTGTCCGGCGTCGCGACCTCGATGCGCCAGCCGCCCCGGCGCTCGGCCCGATGCCGGGCCTGGCGGATGTCGCGCAGCCGTCCCGGCGGGAGCGGGCCAGCGAGGACGGGGCACGGATTCTGTCTCGTGCAGGCTGTCGCGCCAGCCGGGCGGGGCTGGCGCGGTCCGCAACGCGGCGCCGGGCGGCAGCTCGGTGAGATCGCACGCCGGCACGCAAGCTGCCTCCAGCACGGCGGCAAGCAGCGCCCCGATCTCCGCGCCCAGCGCGTCCTGATAGTCGGTGAGGCCCGCGCCCATCGGCAGCAGAGTCCCATCGAGCAGATAGCCGGCGAGCAGGCCCTTCGCCCCGGCATCGTCGCGCGCCACCGCCACGACCGGCCGCCCGGTGCCGAAGCAGCGCCACCAGGCGAGCATCCAGGCCGGCGACTGGAACGGGCTTTTCCCAGTGCGACGCCACAAATCCCGCCA
Organism: uncultured Pseudomonadota bacterium; assembly: GCA_963756495.1. Taxonomy (GTDB): domain Bacteria; phylum Pseudomonadota; class Alphaproteobacteria; order Acetobacterales; family Acetobacteraceae; genus DATFDN01. Next base: position 311,630 of record CAVWNS010000001.1, read on the forward strand.
CTCCGGCGCGAGGTCGCGCAGCGCGGCGTCGTCGGTGATGGTTTCGATCCTCACCGCGCCACCGGCGCGAGCGCAAGCTGGCGATAGAGCCGCGCATAGGCATCGGTCATCGCACGTTGCGAGAACCGCTCGCGCGCGATCCGCCGGCATGTCTTCGGGTCGATCTCGTGCGCGCACCCGATCGCCCGTGCCATTTCGTCGGCATCGCGGACGAGAAACCCCGTCACCCCATCTTGCACGATCTCGGGCAGCGCGCCCACGGGGAAGGCGATGACCGGCGTGCCGCACGCGGCGGCCTCCATCGCGACGAGGCTGCTCGTCTCCGCAGCAAGGCTCGGGGCCAGCAGGCAGCGGGCGGCCGAGAGCAGCCGGCGCTTGCGGGCGAAGCCCACGGGGCCGATCAGGCGGCCCGCATCCAGCCGGGGGAGGATTTCGCGGCGCACATACGCCTCGTGCGCCGGATAGGGAAATGCCGCGCCCGCCACGAGCAGCTTGACGCCGGCGCGACGGGCGGCGTCCAGGGCGATGTGCTGACCCTTCTCCGGGCACAGCCGGCCGAGGGTTAGCGCGAAGCCGCGTCGTGCGTGACGTGCCGTGTCAAGCGCCGCCACCGGCACTCCGTTCGGAATCGGGGACAGGCGCGCGCGCGGGTCGGCCAGCGTCCGCAGCGCCCGGTCCTGCACCGTGGAGACGGCATGCAGGAACATGCCCGGCCGCACGGGATGGAGCGCCGCGCGCGGATACCATTCCGGCGGCAGATGCAGCGTCGCCAATGCCGGCGGGCCGGGCGGCGGCAGGTAATCGGCGAAGTCGATGCCGTGCAGATGGACCAGATCGACAAGCCGCGCCGCCAGCACGCGCGCCATCGCCGCGCGCACCGCCTCGTGCGCCCGCGCTCGCGCCGCATCGTCGATCGCGCCGCGCGCCGCCGGAATGGCGACCAGTTCGCCCGCGACCGATGACCCCTCGCGGGCCAGCACGATAGAGCGATGCCCCGCGCGGGTCAGCGCCCTATCCAACGCCGCCAGCACCTGCTCCGCCCCGCCCACCGCGTCGGCGGAGACCGGCGCGAACGGAAACGCCACGCTCAGGATCGTCAGAGGCCGCACGAGGCGAGCGCCTGCCTGGCGAGGGCGCGCCAGCGCGCCCCGTCCATGCCCCAGTTCTGCCGTTCATACCACAAGGGCCCGGGATTCGGCGCGGTGCTGAAATCATAGGGGGGGGCGAGGCGGAACGCCTCGGTCTCCATGCCCCGGAACGGGGCCAAGGTGGCGCGCTGGGTCACGAAGCAATCCAGCATCGCCTCGCGCCGGGCGCGCTCGGCCTCGGGCAAGGTCGCCACCAGCGCGGCGGGCTCGCCCAGGAACCCGCCGACGATCATCTCGCCGGTCACATTGGCGAAGTAGCCCGCCATCTCCAGCAAGGCCGGGGGCGGATCGAGCGTGCGGCAGGCGAGGCGCGCGACCAGGCACGCCGTGTCGTGGTCGGGATGGCCGCCCTCGTACGCGTGGGTGAGGACGCAGGCCGGACGGAACCGCGCGAGGAGTTTCCCCAGCTCCGCGACAAGGGCGGGCATGGACAACGCGGCCTCCTGGTCCGACGCGCCCATCTCGGCCAGTTCGGCCGTCACATCACCGGCGCCGAGCGCCGCCCGCAGCTCCGCCCGCCGCGCCGCCGCATAGGTCCGCGCGTCGGCGAAGCCGGCCCGATAGGCATCGCCCAGGTCGCGCGGCGCGCCGTCGGTCAGATGCACGATCAGCAGATTCCGAAACAGCGAAAGCGAGGCGCCGGCGCCGATCGTTTCGTCATCAGGATGCGCGGCGAGCATGACGACCGGCGCCTCAATGGGCGTTCGGTCGTCCAGCGCCCGCAATATCTCGCGCGCCGCGCTCATCCGTAGCGGCGCAGCATCGCCGCGCAGAACGCGGCGAACTCCGCCGGCTCCTGCGGGGGGGCGGTGTAGTGGGCCCAGGTGCCGCGATGCTCCGGGGTGAAGCAGAACGTGACGGTGACCGCGAACGGCTCCAGCGCGCGCATCTGCCGATCGAACCACGCCTGGGCATCCGGGCGGAACCAGTCCGCCCAGGACAGGCCCGTGCGCAGCGAGGTCACGCCCAGGTCGCGCAGCCAGCGCACCGCGTCGTCCAGGCGGTGGTCCTCGAAGTGGAACCACTGGCAGATGCCGAACTCGGGCGTCACGTCGTGGAAGGCCCGCGCCGCCAGCTTCGGCCGTCCATGCTCGTCGAGCAGCCCCATGTGAAAGTGCCGGTAGTAGGACGAGCCTTCCGCCTCGCGATGGCGCGTCGTCGCCGGCCAGGCGGCCGGCAGGTCGTAGAGGCTGTACCAGTGGATGCGCGGCGCGCGCCCGCGCAGCAACGCGGCGCTGCGGCGCAGGCCCCACTCCTGCACCTCCTCGGCGCCGAAGGTCGAGACGCCGATCTCGGAGATCCACACCGGCAGGTCGGTCACCGCCTGGATCGTCTCCAGCTTAGCCGGCCACTCGTCGATCATCCAGTGGTTCCAGTCGAGCGGGAAACCGTGGACGGCGACCGCGTCCATCTGCTCCAGCACGCCCTGGGCCGCCATCAGTCGGATGAAGTCGGGGTCGATCGGCGACATGCCGCCGAGCACGCGGGGTAGCCCCGGCTTCTCGGCGGCGATCGCCTCGCCGGCAAGCCGCGCCATCCGGCCGAAGATCGTCCAGCCAGGATCGGCTTCGAGGTCCCAGTGCGACTTGTTGTTCGGCTCGTTCCAGATCATCGCCGCTTCGATCATTGGCCCGCCGTCCCCCGCGCCGGATACACCGCCCCATAGCCAGCCGCGTCCCGCGCGACACGGCGGCAGACATACACCTCCGCCTCCGGGTGGCTCAGGATCTCGAACCCGGCGCTGCGCAGCATCGCCTCGGAGCAGGCCCGGTTCGGCGCCCACCAGTTGGTCGGATCGTGCGCGTATTCGTGCTCGATGAAGTGCAGCTTCGGATAGCCGGGATCGTCGAAGATGCCGGCATCGTGGAATTCGTAGTCGGGGGCGAGCGAGGCGACCGCCTCGCTGCCACGCTGCATCGACTGGAACAGGAACAGGTCGCGCGCGACGTGCTCGTGGATCAGGTCGAGCGCGAGCAGCGGGTGGCGCAAATGGTACAGCACGCCAAAGAACAGCACGACGTCGAACCGCTCGCCGAGCGCGCCGACATCGTAGACTGAAAGGTTGCGGAACTCGATGTCCAGCCCCTCCACGTCGGCGGCGAAGCGGGCCTGTGACAGGTAGTCGTCGTCGAAGTCGATCCCCAGCACGCGATGGGCGCCGCGCCGCTTCATCTCCATGCTGTAGAAGCCGCCATTGCAGCCGATGTCGAGCACTGTGCGTCCGGTCAGGTCAGCGGGAATGGTGTCGGCGAAATGTCGCCATTTGATCATCGGGTAGTCGCCGAGGAAATGGTCCGGCGCCGTCGGAACGCCCTTGAGGTGCAGGTTGTGGAACCACGGGCCGAGCGCGCGGGCACGCGCGCGGATGCTGTCCTCGGTCCACTCGGTCATGCCGGCGCCTCCGTCCCGCTCAGAAGTCGCATCGCCTCGCGGTATCCATGCACGGTCCCGACATCGACATAGCTCTGCCCGGCCCGCACACCCCACGCCTCACCGCCCTCGGCGAGCCAGGCGTTGATGAGGGTGCCGATGTACTCGTCGCGCCGGCCGCGCCCCCGCCACAGCGCATGGAGCGCCGCGAGCGTCGCGCCGGGCAGCTTGAACGCACCCCAGATCCAGCGCGAGGCGGCCGCTTCGACCTTCACCTCGATCGCCGTGACCCGGCCGGACGGATCGGTCAGCACCGCGTCGAACAGCTCCGGCCGGTCAACCGGGAACAGCAGGAACGAGAACCGGTCGTCCGGCAGCGCGGTCAGCGCGTGGTCGGGGAACCAGATCGTGTCGGGCAGACCGACGATCACCACCTCGTCCGCCGGGATCAGCGGCAGGGCGCGGAAGATCGCGTCGCACAGCCCGCGCGCCTCGTTCTGGATGGCGTAGGCGATGTGCGCGCGACCGTAGGCGCCGCCGTAATAGCGCAGGATGTCGGACTTCCAAGGCGAGATGACGAAGCAGACCTTGTCGGCGCCCGCGATCACCATGCGCTCCAGGAGGTATTCGCTCACCGCGCGCGGGCGCAGCGTCGCGCCGTCGGCGCGCGATCCCACCGGCAGCAATTCCTTGGAGAAGGCCAGCGGCTGTATGCGTGTGCCGGCTCCGGCCGCCGGAATGATTCCCCACATGCTCAGACCCTCTCGGAGGTGGCGGCCTCGATTGCGGCGACGAGTTCGGCGCCGCGCCGCTCGGCGGTGTGCTCGGCCAGTACGCGCTCGCGCGCCCGTCGCGCGAGGGTGGCGAGGGCGGCGTCGGGCAGATCGAGCGCGGCAAGCGCGTCCTCGGTCGTGTGCGCGATGAGGATCTCCTCGCCCGGCGTGAAGAATCCGTCCAGGCCATCGAACCAGTCCGACAGGATCGGCGTGCCGCACGCCGCCGCCTCGAACAGCCGGCCCGAGGGGCAGAACCCCATGCGGGCCATGGCCACTCGGGTGACGTTCAACGTCAGCCGGCTGGAGCCATAAAAGGCCGGGTGCTCGGCCGGCGGCAGGTGACGGACGAAGGAGATGTTCTTTGCCCAGGGGAAATCGGGCGGATACTGCGCCCCGGCGATCAGGAACCGCTGCGCCGGCCGACGGCGCGCCGGCTTGATGAACAGACGCGCCAACGTCGCCTGCCGGTCGGCGGCGAAGGTCCCAAGATAGGACAGATCGGCGCGATATCGCGCAGCTGGGGCGGCGGGGCAGTGCAGGCGCGGATTGACCGAGCCGTAGAGCGCGACCGCGCGGCGTGCGCCCAGACGACGGCGCAGTGCTGTCAGCGCTTCGCCCCCCGTGTAGCTCAGCACGAGGTCGAACCCGCCCAGCCCGTCGGCAGGCAGGTACTCGACGTCCTCGCCGGCGTCCAGGCGCGCGAGGGTGACGGGGGTATCGAGATCGTAGAAGCAGCGCGCGGCGGCGCGGCTGTCCAGCACCAGTTCGCTCGCTGCCCGCCCATCCGGGCAGTATGAGGTGACGATCGCCGCGTCGGCTCCGGCCAATGCCCGCCGCGCCTGCGGGAGCACCGTGGCCCAATCGGGATAGAGCACCAGCCGGCCGCCCCCGGGGAGCGCGTCCAGATCGCGATGCTCCGCATACCAGGGGGCGTCGCGCTCGAAAAACGTGACCGGATGGCCGGCGCGCGTCAGCGCCCCGATCAGCCCGCGCCATAGCGCGGCGTGACCGTTGCCCCATGACGAACTGACCGCAAGCCCGAAGATGACCAGGTTCATGCGGCTAGCTGAACGTTTCAGGAGGGTGCCCGTTTCAATGCCCGTGGCGCTGGCATGCGCGCGGGATCCAGCTCGGGCGCCACCGCTTGGGTTCAGTGCGCGTGCTTATGATCCTCGATCCGCTCCGTCAGTCGCCGGCTGAGGAATGCCGTCACCGCCGCTTCCTCCGCCGTGAGACCCGCGCTCGGCTCGGCCAGCGTCTCGTCGGCCCGGCGCTTCAGCGCCTCCAGTAGCGAGCCATCGAGATAGCCGTCGAAGATCGCCGGGTGGATGTAGCATTTGCGGCAGATCGCCGGGGTGTTGCCCAGCATCTGCGAGACCGATTCGACCGCCCGCAGGACGTTCTTCTTCGCGGCCGCCTGGGTGTCGAACGCCTGCAACTCATGCAGCGCGAGCGCGGCCAGGTTGGTCGCCGCCCAGGTGCGGAAGTCCTTCGCGGTTATTTCCTCGCCGGTGATCTCACGCAGATAGTCGTTGACGTCGTGGGAGCTGACCGGATGCGGCGCACCGTCCTCATTGAGGTAATGGAACAGCTCCTGTCCGGGCAGGTCCTGCAATCGGCGCACGAGGCCCGCAAGCCGGCGGTCAGCCAGGTCGATGTGGTGATCCAGCCCGTGCTTGCCGCGAAAATCGAAATGCAGCGTGCTGCCCTCGACTTTGACGTGCCGCTTCTTGCGCAGCGTGGTCAGGCCGAAGCTCTTGTTGGCCTTGGCGTATTCCTCGTTTCCGACCCGCATCATCGTCGTCTCGAGCAGGCGCACGATCGCCGCCAGGACCTTCTCGCGCGGCAGTCCGTGTCGCGCGAGGTCGTGATCCACGCGGGCGCGGATCGCAGGCAGGACCCGGCCGAAGATCAGCATCTTGGTGTATTTCGCCTCGTCCCGCACCGCGCGCCAGCGGGGATGGTAGCGATACTGCTTGCGCCCGCGCGCGTCGCGGCCGACCGCCTGGAGGTGCCCGTTCAGGTTCGCGCAGATCCACACATCCTCGTAGGCGGGCGGGATCGCGAGCTTGTGGATGCGCCCGATCGTCGCCTCGTCGGTGATGGGCTCGCCGTGCGGGTCGAGATAGCGGAAGCCCTTGTCGATGCGGACGCGGCGTATGCCGGGCCGACGATCGCTGACGTAACGCAGATGCGCCGCCTTTGCGGCGGCCTTCAGATCCTCGATGGAGGTACCGCTCTCGGGGACCTCCAGGCTGAGCGCGTCGGACATGGGCAGCCGACTGAACGCAATCCGCCGACATCGGCTGCATCACGCCTGCGCGGGTCCCCTCTCAGCTCGTCCCGGTGGCGGCCTGCTGGGCCATTTGCAAATGCTGCTGCATGACGGGAATGCCCGCTTGCGCCCACTGGCGCAGCGACGGGTCCTTGGTCGTCCGCTCCTCTGTCTGGAGCTTCTGGATCATCGTGCGGTGGTCCTGCACCTGGCCCTGCGCGAACTGTCTGTCGAACTGCGGTCCGCTCAGCTTCTGCAGCGCCTGCGCGTCGCTCCTGTCCTTGCTGTCGGTTGTGCGAGGCAGCGTCACACCGTGTTGCTGCGCGATCTGCATCAGCTGATCGTTCATCCGGGTATGGTCGGTGACGAGCGTCTGACCGAGCTGTTTGACCGCCTGCGAGTCGCCCCGCTCCTGGGCAAGCTGGCCGGCCTGGACCTCGCCCAACCCGCCTTGCGCCGCCTGCCGCATGAACGTCCGGTCCTGCTGGGAGAGCTTGGCGGCGCTGGCGTGGCCGGCCGCGAACCCGATCAGGCCGACGACCGCGAGGGCGACTGGAAGCTTTCTCTCTGTGAGCGTTCTCATTGAACGGGTCCTTCGACGATGCGACTGCGCCCCCGAACGTGGCCCGGCGTACATGGTTGCGCGGTGAACGCGGCCGGGTCTGCCGGCGTTGGACGCTCAGGCAAGTGGAGCGAGGCGCATCATGGCCGGCGAGGTCGAGCAGCTCACGAAAACGGGCGTCCTCAACGGGGAGTCTCCCATCTGGAGCCCGGCGGCCGGCCAGTTGTTCTGGGTCGATATACGCGGACCAGCGTTGCACCATTATGACCCGTGGACCGGCACCGATCGCGCCTGGGAGATGCCGTCCTGGATCGGCGCCTGCTACCTGACCGAGACGGGCCTGGCGCTGACCCTGCGCAACGGCCTGTTCCTGTTCGATCCCGCCTCGGGCGCGCTGACCTTTCGCGCCGGGCCGCCCTATGACGCCCGCCGCTTCATGTTCAATGACGGCCGCTGCGACCGCCAGGGCCGACTGTTCGCGGGGCCGATGCTGGAGCCGCTGTCGCCGTCGGGGCAAGGCGCCGAGGGCGCGCCCCTCTGGCGCTACGACGGCCCGGAAACCTGGACGCCGCTGACGCAGCCGGTGCGGACCTCCAACGGCCTGGCATGGAGCCCCGACGGGCGCGTGATGTACCACGCCGACACCCGGCGCCACACGGTCTGGGCGTACGACTACGACCCCGCCACCGGCGCTGTGGCAAACCAGCGCGTGTTCGCGACGGTGGAGGTGCCCGGCGCATCAGGCCCCGATGGCGCCACGGTGGACCGCGACGGGTTCTACTGGCTCGCGGTGTTCGGCGGCGGCTGCCTGCTGCGCTTCGACCCGGACGGCAAGCTGGAGCGACAGGTGGACCTGCCGTGCAGTTTCCCGACGATGCCGGCTTTCGGGGGTGCGGAGCTGGACATGATCTACGTGACCTCGGCCAATTACAAACTCAGCGAGGCGGAGCGCGCGGCCCGGCCCCAGGAAGGCGCCCTGTTCCGCCTGCCGGCGCCGGTACCGGGCTTGCCGGAGGCGGTGTTCAACGGAGGGTAGTGCTTTGTCACCCGGCCGAGTTGCAGTTCACCACCAACGACCCCGCATCAAGCGCCGGGCTCTATCCGACAACACACGAATGACGAGCACTAGGGCCCGGTTGCCACGCTAATGCCCGCAGCCGCAAAGCAGGCTTGCCATCCTTGCACTATGAACAGCGCTTGATCACAGATCACCCCTTTCGGAGAATAATCCCCCGTCACGGTTGCGTTCTCAGGGAGAATGGTCCTGAAGATCAGGGTGATGGGAACGTTGGTCGCACCCCACGGCAGCCAGGTTGCGTCTACCGGAAGCCAGGGTGGAGGCGCAGGGTCATTCGAGACAACGTAGGTGTAGAACTGGGTAGGATCGAGCCGCGTCTCAAAGTCAGCTTGGCATCCGATAACAGGGTACGGGATCACGCCGTCATTGTTGCACATTGACCAATAGCGGACCTGGACTTGGTCGTCGAATGCAGGCTGGAATACCGATCCACCTGGGTAGGTATTTGAGAAAACGAAGGCTTTGCCCCTTACAACGACAATTTTGCTAGGTTGGAAACAGAGGTTAGACGTTTGGAGATACGTAGTTTGCGGGTTCGGGAAAAAGTCCTGCCCGGGAGCGGCTCCGAAGGTGACGGCAGCCGGGGCCGGCTGGCCAGGAGTGCAACCGCCCGTTATGGAGGCCCGCTGGTTCGCGGCCGCTAGGATGTTTTGGAGAAAGTCGGCGGCGTCGCGAAATCCGCTTGCGAGGAGTAACGTAATCATATTGCCCAGGCTGCCCTCCGCACCTGCAAACGGACACGGCTGGAGCTTACGCACAGTTCCATCGCGGGCGACGAGGCTTACGCCAGGCACACCGAAACCGCCGGTTCTGTCCAAGCCTTGATCGGGCACGTAGACCCGATACACGACAAATGCCAGTTGGCTTCCTCCGACCTTCAGGACGTTGGTCGATCCGAGACCGCTGGCACTGACGGTAACTGTGTAGCTGTGCGGTTCATTCGCCGCCGGGGTCGCGAAAGGGTTCGTGCTGCCAGGGTCGGGCATAATTTGGCTGTCATAAAGCGTGCTGATAAGAGATCCGGTATGGTTGTAAGAACTGAGGTTGAAAAAGCGGACGTCCGGATAAGTGCCCTGGATGACCATCGCGTTCCAGAGATTTGTATCGAACGGCATAATCCAGTACGTCGCGTTCGTGTCTGGAGTGGCAACGTTAGTGATGCCCTGCCCCGTGCTTTCGAATGGCCAGCTACACACCGGCAACAGCGGGACAGCGGCGTGGGCGACAGGGACGCCGAGCGTGATAATGGACGTAGCTAAGCATATGCGCGAGAGCACGTTGGACAGCCAATTCATACTCCCCTCCCGTTGTTAGACGAGTGGTTTGATCGACGCTGACAATTCTCTTTGCGCGCCGGACATGCAAGTCTGGACGCACGAGAGAAGGTATCGACGCCAAGCTCACCTGATGCTGAACCTCATTGAAATCGCCCCACAAGGTCGGACCAGTCGCCTTGCGGGCGACAAGACTGCCGAAAGCTGCGATGTCACCGTCGTCCCTGCTTGCGGACGGATCTTGGTCCCATCCAACCACACGACCTGGTTCCCGACAAAATCCCTGCTACTCCCCTGTCCTGCCCGCTCCCACCTATGGTGGGCTGCTGACCTGAGGACTTCCGCATGGCCGAGGCCGCGAACCTGCTCCGTAAGGAGACCTCTCCCTACCTGCTCCAGCACGCGGATAACCCGGTGCATTGGCGACCCTGGGGCGCCGCGGCGCTGGACGAGGCGCAGGCGAGCAACAAGCCGATCCTGCTGTCGATCGGCTACGCCGCCTGTCATTGGTGCCACGTGATGGCCCACGAATCCTTCGAGGACGCCGAAACAGCCGCGCTGATGAACCGGCTGTTCGTAAACATCAAGGTGGACCGCGAGGAGCGGCCGGACATCGACCACCTCTATATGTCGGCGCTGCATGCGACCGGCGAGGCGGGCGGTTGGCCACTCACCATGTTCCTCGCCCCCGACGGATCGCCGTTCTGGGGCGGCACATACTTCCCCCCGCGCCGCGCTGGGGTCGCCCATCCTTCCGCCAGGTGCTTCAGGCCATTGCCGGCGCCTATGCGTCGGGTGACGACATGGTGCGCCATAACGCCGATGCGCTGCGCCGGGCGGTGGCGCAGATGTCCGCCCCCGAGCCCGGCGGGTTGCTCGGACCGGCCGAACTGGACGCGGTCGCGCACGCGCTGCTCGGCCTGACGGACCCGGATCAGGGCGGCATGCGCGGCGCCCCCAAGTTCCCCAACCCGCCGATCTTCCGCTTTCTCTGGCAGGACGCCTTCCGCACCGGCCGGCCCGAGGGGCGCGCGGCGCTGCACCTGATGCTGCAACGGATGTCGCAGGGCGGGATCTACGACCACCTCGGCGGCGGTTATGCGCGCTACGCCACCGATGCGGTCTGGCTCGTTCCGCATTTCGAGAAGATGCTCTACGACAACGCCCAGTTGCTGGAACTTCTGGCGCTGGCGCAGGCGGACCGTCCGGACCCGCTCTACGCGGCTCGCGCGAGCGAGACGTTGGGCTGGCTGGTGCGCGACATGACGGCCGAGGGCGGCGCCGCCTTTGCCGCCTCCGAGGATGCCGACAGCGAGGGCGAGGAAGGGCGGTTCTACGTCTGGACCGAGGCGGAGATTGACCGGCTGCTCGGGCCGGACTCGGCGGCCTTCAAGAGCGCTTACGACGTGACCGTCGAGGGCAACTGGGAGGGACATACGATCCTGCGGCGCATGACCGCCCTGGGCACGCCGGAGCAGGAGGCCGCGCTCGCCCGCGCACGCGACGTGCTGTTCGCGGCGCGGGCGAAGCGGGTGCGCCCAGGTCGCGACGACAAGGTGCTCGCCGACTGGAACGGGCTCGCCGTGGCGGGGCTGGTGCGCGCGGGCTGCGTGTTTGCCCGCCCCGCGTGGATCACCCGCGCCGAGGCCGCATTCGATTTCGTGCTTGCAGAACTAGGCGCCCCGGACGGGCGCGTGCAGCACGCCTGGCGGTTGGGTCGGGTCACGGCGGCGGGGTTGATCGAGGACCAGGCCGCCATGGCCCGTGCCGCGCTGGCGCTGCACGAGGCCACGGGGAGGCCGGAGCGCTTGGCGCAGGCCGTGCGCCTCGCCGAGGCGGCGCTGCGCCACTTCGCCGATTCGCATGGGGGATTCTTCACCAGTGCAGACGACGCCGCCGACGTGCCCCTCGCCCGCCCGCGCACGGCCGGGGACAATGCGACGCCGTCCGGCAACGGACAGATGGTCGAGGTGTTCGCGCGGCTGTGGCACCTGACGGGCGAGCCGGTCTGGCGCGTCCGTGCCGAGGCGGCGATGCGGGCCTTCTCCGGCCGCCGCGACCAGCTCGCCTCGATGCCGACCTTGCTTGCGGGCGCCGACCTGCTCGAGGAAGCGACAAGCGTGGTCATCGCCGGCGCCTCCGCGTCGCCGCTGGCCAAGACCCTGGAAGCGGCCGCCCTCGGCGCCTCCGATCCCGGCATCGTCGTACTGCGGGCGAGCACCCCGACTGCGCTGGCACCCGATCACCCGGCGCACGGCAAGGAGCCGGGCCCGAGCGGCGGCGCCGCTTATGTCTGTCAACGCAACATCTGCGGCCTGCCGATCACCGACGCGGCGGCACTGACCGCACGCCTTCGGGCACGATCGTGACGCGGTGCTGAGGTCGCACTTGGCTAGGTCCCGGCCCGCCGAAGAGAGCGGACCGGGGGAGCGTTCACGCGCATGACCAATACCAGGTGGCGGATCGTCGTCCTGCTGCTGTTCGCGGGGACGATCAACTATATCGATCGTGTCAATCTCTCCTATGCCGCGCCCAGCTTCATGAAGCTGTTCGGCATCGGGCCGGCCGAGATGGGCGTCGTGTTCTCGGCCTTCCTCTGGACTTATTTCCTCCTGCAGGTGCCGATGGGGATCGCGCTCGACCGCTTCGGCGTGCGCTTCATCTTTGGCGGCGCGGCGCTGCTGTGGGGGGCTGCCACCATGTTGACCGCCACGGCGTCCGGTGTCGGCGCGCTGATCGGATGGCGCATCCTGCTCGGCGTGGGCGAGGCTCCGCTGGCGCCGGCGGGCACCAAGGTGATCGGGTTCTGGGTGGCCGACCAGGAACGCGGCTTTGCCTCGGCCATGACCGTGGCGGGCGTGCCGCTCGGTGTGTTCATCGGATCGCCCTTCATCGGATGGCTGCTCGCCGAGTTCGGATGGCCGGCGGTGTTCGTCGGCACCGGGCTGGTCGCGGTGATCTGGGCGCTGGTCTGGATCGCTTACTACCGCCAGCCCGAGAGCCACCGCAGTGCCAACGAGGCGGAACGCCAGTACTTGCGCGACAATATCGACCGGACCGGCCGCCGGGCGGTGCCGCAACGCGCAAGCTGGGGCGAGTTGCTGACCAACCGTAACGTGCTCGGCCTGTCGCTCGGCCACGCGACGCTGCTGTTCAATCTCTATTTCCTGCTCACGTGGATGCCGACCTACCTGATCCAGCAGCATCACCTGACGATGCTGCACACCGGCATCTACGGCTCGATCCCCTGGTTCTTCGGCCTTGTCGGCGCGTTGCTCGGCGGCAGGCTGTCGGACGGGCTGGTCAAGCGCGGCTGGCCGATGATGCTGGCGCGCAAGGCATTCCTCGCCCTCGGCATGATCCTCAGCCTGGCTTCGCTGCTGTCGGTGTTCACCGTTTCGCTGCTCGCCACCATCGCCTGCCTGTCGGTCGCGGTGTTCGGCATTCTGCTGACCAACAGCGTCGTCTGGGCGGCCAACGCCGAGATCGCGCCGGTCGAGCAGGGCGCTCAGGTCAGCGCGGTGCAGAACTGTGCCGGCAATGCCGCCGGCCTGCTGGCGCCGATCGTGGTCGGGGCCCTGCTGCAGGCCACCGGCTCGTGGTGGCCGGCGCCGATGATCGCCGCGGCCGTCGTCGCGTTGCTCGGCGCGGCGGTGTACGCATTCATGCTCTCCGACGAGGGGCGGCTGGCGGTACCCGGGCCGCGGCAGGCCACCGGCCTCGCCGGCTGACGTCACGGCCTCGTCCTGTCGCCGGCCTCCGCCCTCCCTTGACAGCCGGCCCGCGCCGGGTCTGCCATCCGCGCCCGGCGTCTCCAGGAGGCGGATCACCGTGCCACAACTCTCGCTGCACACCCCGATCGGCGACATCACCATTTCCGAAGAGGACGATGCGATTGTCGCGCTCGATTGGGGCTGGGGACGGGATCAGGCGGAGACGCGCCTGCTCGCCGCGGCGCGCGAGCAGCTCTTTGCCTATTTCGACCTCGACCTGACCCGCTTCGAGCTGCCGCTTGCGCCGGCCGGATCGGCCTACCAGCGGCGCGTCTGGCATGCGCTGCGGGCGATTCCCTACGGCCAGACCTGCACCTACGCCGACATCGCCGCCGTCGCCGGTGGCGTCGCCCGGGCCGTGGGCCAGGCCAACCGCGCCAACCCACTGCCGATCCTGGTCCCTTGCCACCGCGTGGTCGCCGCGTCCGGGCTCGGCGGCTATACGGGCGGCGCCGGGTTGGCCATCAAACGCCACCTTCTGGCCTTGGAAGCGGGCGAGCGTGTCGTCCTCAGCCCTCCCGCAGAGGCCACCGGAGAACACGCATGACCAAGGCCATCCGCATCCACGCCTATGGCGGTCCCGAGGTGATGAAGTGGGAGGACGTGCCCACGCCAGAGCCAGGGCCCGGAGAAGCATTGGTCAAGCATGAGGCAGTCGGGCTCAACTACATCGACGTCTATTTCCGGACCGGCCTCTACAAGGCTCCGTCGATGCCGGCCACCATCGGCCTTGAAGGCGCCGGCACCGTGGCCGCCGTGGGCGAGGAGGTGACCGAGGTGGCCGTCGGCGACCGCGTGGCCTATGCGGGCGGGGCGATCGGTGCTTATGCCATCCAACGGGTGATCGCCGCCGACCGGTTGCTGAAGCTGCCGCCTAGCATCGACTTCCGGACCGCCGCGGCGATGATGCTGCAAGGTTTGACGACGCAGTACCTCGTGCGCAGCACCTACCGCGTGAAGGCGGGCGACACGATTGTGGTTCACGCTGCGGCGGGCGGCGTGGGGCTACTGCTGTGCCAGTGGGCCAAGCACCTGAACGCCACCGTGATCGGCGTCGTCTCCAGCGAGGCAAAGGCCGAGCTGGCGCGATCCTTCGGCGCGACGCACGCGCTGGTCGGTGCGGGGAATCTGCCGGCCGAGGTCAAGCGCATCACCGGCGGCGCCATGGTCCCCGTGGTATACGACAGCGTCGGCCGGGACACGTTCATGACCAGCCTGGACTGCCTGGCCCCGCGCGGCCTGATGGTCAGCTTCGGGAACGCCTCCGGCCCGGTGCCACCGCTCGACATCTCCGTCCTGTCGGCCAAGGGCAGCCTGTATCTCACCCGCCCCAGCCTGGCGAGCTACACCGCGAGCCGTCCCGACCTGGAGACGGCGGCCAAGGAGCTGTTCGACGTGGTGGGGGTCGGGGCGGTAAAGATCCAGGTCAACCAGACCTTCCCGCTGAAGGACGCCGCGCAGGCGCACGCGGCCTTGGAGGCGCGGCAGACCACGGGCAGCACGGTCCTGCTGCCCTGACCCGCGCAGGGCGGACTTCCTCGCCCGGGCCCAGGGCGCCATTCTGCGGGGCATGAGACTCGGCGCAACCACATCGCGCGGCCCTCCGCGTGTCTCACGCCAGTCGCGCATCACCGCGATGATCGTGGCCTGCGCGATGTTCATGCAGAACCTCGACTCGACGGTGATCGCTACCGCGCTGCCGACGATGGCGAAGGCGTTCGGCTCCGATCCCGTGCACATGAACGTCGCGCTGACCGCCTACCTGCTGAGCGTGGCGGTGTTCATCCCGGCCAGCGGCTGGGTGGCCGACCGCTTCGGCACCCGCGCCGTGTTCTCTGCCGCGATCGCGGTGTTCACTGTGGGCTCCGTGTTGTGCGGGCGGGCCAATACGCTGACATTCCTGGTCGCCGCCCGCATTCTGCAGGGCGCGGGCGGGGCGATGATGGTGCCGGTCGGCCGGCTGGTGTTGCTGCGCACCGTCGCCCGCTCCGAACTGGTGGCTGCGATGGCCTGGCTGACGGTCCCTGCCCTGCTCGGGCCGGTGCTCGGGCCGCCGGTGGGCGGGCTGATCGTCACGTACGCCTCCTGGCGATGGATCTTCGACATCAACGTGCCGATCGGCATCCTGGGGATCGTGCTGGTCCGGCTGTTCATCGAGGAAGTGCGCGAGCCGCCGTCCGGGCCCTTCGACCTGCGTGGACTGATCCTGTCGGCGCTTGCGCTGTCAGGGCTGATGTTCGGGTTGGAGACGGCCGGCCGGGGCGTGGTGGCGCCGGCGGTCACTGCCGAGCTGGTCCTGGCGGGGCTGCTCGCGGGCGCGGGCTATCTGTGGCACGCGAAGCGCCATCCCGCCCCCCTGCTCGATCTCTCCCTGATGCGATTGCCGTGCTTCGGGGTCGCGATGTCGGCGATGATGCCCTTCCGCATGGGGATCGGGGCGATTCCGTTCCTGTTGCCGCTGATGCTGCAAGTCGGGTTCGGCCGCACGGCGGCGCAGAGCGGCATGATCACCTTCGCCAGCTCGGCCGGGGCGCTGGTGATGAAGCCGGTGGCGCAGCGGGCGCTGCGGGCGTTCGGGTTCCGCAATACGCTGGTTTGGAACGGGGTCGTCTCGGCGGTGATGCTGGCGCTGTGCGCCGCGTTCCGGCCCACCTGGCCAGCGGCGGCGATCTATGCGGCGCTGCTGATCGGCGGGTTCTTCCGCTCGCTCCAGTTCACCGCGTATAACACGCTGGCCTATGGCGACGTGCCCCGGAACCGGGTGAGCGCGGCCACCAGTCTCTACACCGCGGCCCAGCAGCTGGCGGCCACCATCGGCATCTCCGCAGGCGCGGCGGCGCTCGAGGTGGCGATGACGCTGTCCGGGCACGGCTCGCCGACAACGTGGGATTTCAGCATGGCGTTCATCGCGGTGTCGATCTTCACGCTTGCCGCCGGGCCGATCGCGTTGCTGATGCCGCGCGATGCCGGCGACGACCTGGCCGGCCGCGAGCGGGCGGAACCATCGACCCCACCCGTGCGGGCAACGGCGGAGGCGGCGGATTGAGCGGGGCGATCCGGCACGGCGGATCCGGATGACGAACCGGGCCTGGGGATGGATTTGGTCGGAGTGAGAGGATTCGAACCTCCGGCCCCTGCGTCCCGAACACAGTGCTCTACCAGGCTGAGCTACACTCCGGCCGAGCCGGGCGTATAGCCGCCGCCGGCCGTGCCGGCAAGGCGTGATGTCCGAAGGGGTGTGTCAGCTTGGATAGTGGCTTCCGAGCCAAAGCGGGAGAGCATCAGGATCTCTGGGTGCTCACGAGGCAGCGGCTTGAGCGGCACCGTTTCCACCATCGTTGGCAGCCCCGGATACCAGCGCTCGAACACGTCACACCGCCATGCAATCGCGCCGATCATCTGAAGCCCACGACCCTCGGTCAGCCTCGTTCCGACAATCGCTCGGTGGCGACGCCGGTGGATGATCAGGGATGCTTGCCGTTGGAGTCAGGCTGTACGGTGACCGGAGCGGTGCCTGATTTCTCCATGCCGAGTCGACCCGCTGCTGCCTTGGAGACGTCCACCACCCGATCCTGACGCGTCGGGCCACGGTCCGTGACCGTGACATGCGTGGACTGTCCTGTCCGCTTGTTGGTGACGGTGGCCCCGCTCCCCAGGGGCAGCGTGCGAGATGCGGCGGTCTCGCCCTGTGGATTGACCTTGGCACCGCTTGCCGTTTTCGTATGGCCATTCTGGCCGCCCGCGAAGTAAGACGCCTGCCCTTGCTGGTTTCCCGGTTGCGCCTGCTGCTGCGCACCGGCCTGCACGGGAGCGGCGATCAGGGGTGCTGCGATCAGGGCCGCCGCCAACCACATGTTGTTCATACGATTGCTCCTGGACGAGTTTGCTCCCTATCTAACCAGGAAGGGACTCAACCGTTGCCGCTGATCGCGCGAGGGTGCGTCGGGGCCCGGGATGAGAGGACTTGCCCTTGCCCTCCAGCCGGCGCCGAGGTTTGTTTGATGGCCAGCTCCGAACAGCAGATCACGTATTGGCTCGCGACCCAGCAGGACGCGATGGTCGCCCTGTTGCGCGAGATGGTGGATATCGACAGCGGCAGCTACGACAAGCCCGGGATCGACGCGGTGGGACAGGTGGTCCGGCACTTCCTGGAGGCCCACGGGGTCGCGGTCGAGACACACGCGCGGCCGCTTCATGGCGATGTGCTGCGCGCCGTCGCACCCTGGGATGGCCCAGGAAATCGATCGGGGACTGGGTCAACCGGGAACGCGGGCGGCAGTATCGTGCTCATGGGCCATCGCGACACGGTGTTCCCGGACGGCGAGGCGATGCGTCGGCCGTTCACCGTCCGCGACGGCACCGCCTATGGCCCGGGTGTGGCCGACATGAAGGCCGGGCTGGTGATGAACTGCTTCCTGCTCGCCGCCTTCGCCCGCTTCGGCGGCGCCCCAGCCCCGCTGATCGGCCTGTTCACCGGCGACGAGGAGATCGGCAGCCCCGAGGGCCGCCCGCTCATCGAGGCGGCGGCGCGGGGTGCCCGCGCGGTGTTCAACAGCGAACCGGGGCGCGTGTCCGGCAATGTCGTCACCGGCCGCAAGGGCGGCGTGTTCATGGCTGTCCGCATCACTGGCCGGGCCGCGCATTCCGGCGGCAACTTCCAGGAGGGCATCAGCGCGATCGAGGAACTGGCGCGCAAAATTCAGGCGATCCATGCGCTGACCGACCTCGAACGCGGCATCACGCTGAATGTCGGCCTGGTACGTGGCGGGCAGAGCGTGAACACCGTGGCGCCGCTGGCCGAGGCCGAGATCGACCTGCGTTACGTCCGCCCCGAGGATCGCGAGGAGGCGATGGCGCGCATTGATTCGATCGTCACCCGCAGCTTCGTCCCCGGCACCCGGGCCGAGCTGGCCGTCAAGGGCGAGTTCCTGCCCCTGACCCAGAGCTCGGCGGCCAAGCGCCTGTTCGACCTCTATGTGGACGCGGCGCAGGCCACCGGCTTCGCGACAGCGGGGGAGTTCACCGGCGGTTGCGCCAATTCCGGCTTCGCCGCCGGGGTCGGCGCGGCGACGATCTGCGCGGTCGGCCCGGTCGGCGGCAAGGCCCACACCCCGGACGAGTTCCTGCGCCTCGATACCCTGGTGCCGCGCGCCCAGGCCTGCGCCCGCGCGATCCTGCGGCTGGAGCACGCGGGCCTGTAGCCGCGCAATCAGGGCCCGTCTGTGGCCGATCCCCGCTGACGGGAATTGACATCGAACCGGTCCGCACCGGATCATTCCCGCCGAAACGGGAGAAAACCATGTCCGGGAACGGATCAGTCCGGTGGCGCGGCCTGTCGCGTCGCGCCTTCATGCGTGCCGCGACCACCGCCGTCGGCACGGGACTTGGCGCGGTGGCCCTGGCGCTGCCCGCGATCGCTGCCGGCAACCGCGTATTCACCTTCGCCCACGACGAGCCGCACGACACCGGCTACGGCTTCTTCGCCGACACCTTCAACGCGAAGCTCAAGGACCTGAGCGGCGGTCGGTTCTCGATCCACGAGTTTCCCGGCGCGCAGCTCGGCCAGGAGCCGGAATTGGCGCAAAAGGTGCGCAGCGGCGACATCGACTTCGTCATCAACTCGACCGCCAACACCTCGACGGTGGTGCCGCAGGCCGGCGTGTTCTCGCTGCATTTCATGTTCCGCGACGAAGCGCATCTGACCAAGGCGATGCTCGATCCGGCGATGAACGACCTGTTCCGCGAGATGATCGCCGCGAACACGACGGGTGCCAAGTCGCTCGGCCTCGGGACGCTCGGCTTCCGCAAGTGCTACGCGAAGTTCGAGATCAAGAGCGTGACCGACCTGAAGGGCCGCAAGGTGCGCGTGCAGGCGACCAAGACCGAGGACCGGTTCTTCAGCGCCTACGGCTCGGTGCCGGTGCACATGCCGATCGGCCAGGTCTATACGTCCCTGGAAACCGGACTGGTCGAGGTGGCCGAGAATGGCGCCGACATCTATCGCGCGCAAAAGCACTACGAGGTCGCCCCAGTGCTGTCCTCGACCGATCACGAGGCGAACAACAACCACCTGTGGGTCAGCGACAAGGCGTGGAACAGCTTCACCCCCGAGGAGCAGGGCTGGGTGAAGGCCACCTTCGAGTACAGCCGCGCGCTGGCCGTCCCGCGCTCGCTCCAGTACGACCACGCGGCCCTGGACTCGCTCCAGAAGATGGGGGTCGAGGTGTTCACCGGGGTCGATCGCAAAGGCTTCATCGATATCGCGACCCCGATCCAGGACGAGCAGGCGCAGGCGCTTGGCCCTTATGCCGTGCGCATCCTGGCGCTCGCACGCAAGATGTCGGCCTGACGCGCCGCGCATGAGCTACACGCGTTGGGCCGGCGCGGTTCTGTCCCGCAAGCGTCCGCAGCTCCAGTGGCACGCGCTCGACAAGCTGGAGTTCGCGCTGGTGGCGATCTGCGGGCTGCTGCTGGTGGGTTTCCTGGTGAGCGAACTGAGCGACGTGGTGTTCCGCATCCTGCGCCGCCCCTGGCTGGAAGCACAGGAGTTCTCGCTCGGCTTCTTCGTCTGGGGCGTGTTCATGGGCGGGGCGGTCGGGGTTCGGCGCAATGACCATTTCCGCTTGGCGGCGAGTGCCGAGGTGTTCTCGGGCGGCCTGCGAGCCGGCATTGAGAGCTTCCAGCAATCGGTGATGATCGCGGTTGCCGCCGCGATGGTGTGGTTCGGATATAAGAACTTCCTGACCGGCTTCGGCAGCTACCTCATGCCCTCGCTCACGCCCGTGGCGGTGCTATATGCCGCGATCCCTGTCGCGGGGGCGCTGATCGGGCTGTTCTCGGTCGAGAAGCTGGTCAACGGGTTGCGCCGGGGCTTTCCCGATGCCGCACCGGATCTGCCGCCGGGTACGGAGCTTGCCGCGCTGTTCCCCACCCAAGATGCCGAGCCTCGCTCGTGAACGCCAACGAGATCGCCATCGTGGTGATGTGCGGGCTGTTCCTGGGACTTGGCTATGCGGGCCTGCCGGTCGCCTTCGCGCTCATCGCCGCCGTGGTGGTGGTGGCGTCCATCTTCACCGACCTCACCATCGGCTCGCTCATGGGCCAGCTGTTCAACGGCATCAACGAGTTGGCCCTGCTCGCCATCCCGTTCTTCCTGCTGGTCGGCGAGCTGATGACCTCGGCCAGGATCACGCCACGACTGATCGCGCTGACCCAGGCGATGGTGGGCCACCTGCGCAGCGGGCTCGCGCATGTCGTCGCCGTGTCCTGCATGATTTTCGGCGGCATCTCCGGCTCATCCACCGCCGACACGGTGGCGATCGGCACCATTCTGATGCCGGCGATGCGCGAGGAAGGCTATACGCCGGCCTTCTCCGCCGCGCTGATCGCCGCCGGCGCCTCGATCGCCTCGATGGTGCCGCCCTCGATCATGGCGATCGTGTACGGCGCGGTCGGCGACGCCTCGGTGGGCGGGCTGTTCCTGGGCGGCGCCGTTCCCGGCCTGATGGTCTGCATCGGGCTGATGATCTACAGCTACTTCTTCGGCGCGCCCGGCGTGCCGAAGCGACGCGCCAGCCTGTTCGAGTTCGGCACCGCGCTGCGCGGCGCCCTGTTGCCGCTGATGATCCCGGTCATCATCATCGGCAGCATCCTCGGCGGCGTGATCACCCCCGCCGAGGCCGGCATGGCGGCGGTCGTCTATGCGCTCGTGGTCCTGCTGCCGGTGATGAACCGTGGCCATTTCCGCCGTCTGCCGAAGGATTTCGCGATGGCGGCGGTGATGTACGCGATCCCGCTGACCGCGGTCGCGGGTGCCTCGGCGTTCGGCTGGATGCTGGCATATCTGGGCGGGGCTGACATCATCATGGGTTGGGTGCGCGGGCTGGGCACCACCGATTCCCGCGCCATCCTGTTCTTCATCGCCGTGCTGTTCCTGATCGTGGGAGACTTCCTCGACGGGCTGCCGGCGATCATCATTCTGATGCCGGTGATTCTGTCGCTGGAGAAGCTGGGCCACATCAACGCCGTGCACATGGGCGTGGTGGTGATCGTGACGCTCGCCTTCGGGCTCATCACGCCGCCCTGCGGCATCATCCTGCTACTGTCGTCATCCCTGGCCGGCGTGCCGTTCTCGCGCGCGCTGCGCCAGTCGGCGCCGATCTACGTCGTGTTCGTGGTGGTGATATCGGTGATCATCCTGCTGCCCGACACGGTCTTGTTCCTGCCGCGCCACTTCCTGCCGCGCGCCGTGGGGTGCTTCCCGCGCCCGCGCGGCGGCGGATGGATTTGCCCCTAGAGCATGCCCGTCTCCAGCGAACCTGCTTTGATCCGTCTGAGCCGAGTGCCGTAGCCGCTCTAGGCGGCGGCAACGGCGATGCCCAGCTCCTGGGCACAGGCGGCCATACGTCGGTCCAACGTCGCCATCGCCGCGCCAATGCGTCCGGCCATCGCGATGTGAATGGCGTCGGGTGCCCGCAAGTTCAGATCAAGACGGCGAAGAAAGGCCTCTGCGGCGGCAAAGTCAGCGGGTACAATCTCCAGGTGCCCAGAAATTCGGCGGCGCCACGCGTCGCAGTCGATCAGGCTCTTGCTCACGACCTCACGATCGAGCGTCCCCGCTCTGGTATGGCGGCCGAGCACCGATGCAAACTCGGCGGCCGCAAAGTCGCTGACCCGGACCACGCCAGGGCCGGATTTCAAGAATGTCGCCGCGCGGTCGTTCTGTGAATCGTTTGCCACCCATAATGCAACGATAATGCTCGTATCCAGGTAGATGCTCAACGTTCCCAGTCCTCGTCGCGCATCTGCGATACGAGCTTGGCAAAGTCTAGTCCCTCGACATTCCAGCGGATGCGCCGCGCCAACACCCATTCGACGTCTTCCGCCGTGATGGGCCTAGGCTCCGGGTGCATCGATTTCAGTTCGACCACCGGCTGCCCATGACGCGTGATGACCACATCCTCGCCCCGTAGCGCGCGCTCGATCAGGTCGGAAAGCCGGTTTTCGCCTCGGCGACGCTGTGCTGCCCCATGATCCTATAATAGCCATCGGATAGCCAGACTTCAATCGCCCGTTGCCCCCATTTTCGCGGCCAGGCTTGGCATTGCCAAGGCCCTGCGTGGGCTCAGCCAGTGCTGCAGACGGTCCAGATAGAGGTAAATCGCCGGCGTCGTGTAGAGGGTCAGCACCTGCGACAGCGCCAGGCCGCCCACCATCGCGAACCCGAGCGGCCGGCGCAGTTCCGAGCCCGCGCCATGCCCGAGCATGAGCGGCAAGCCCGACAGCAACGCCGCCATCGTGGTCATCAGGATCGGACGGAAGCGCAGCAGGCAGGCTTGGCGGATCGCCTCCAGCGGCGCCAGCCCGTCGCGCCGCTCGGCGGTGATGGCGAAATCGACCATCATGATGCCGTTCTTTTTCACAATGCCGATCAGCAGAATGATGCCGATGAGCGCGATCACCGACAGGTCGTACCGCGCAACCATCAACATGAGCAACGCGCCGACGCCGGCCGAGGGCAGCGTGCTCAAAATCGTCAGCGGCAGGATGTAGCTTTCATACAGCACGCCCAGGATCACGTAGACCGTGATCAGGGCCGCCGCGATCAGATAGGGCTGGCCAGCTAGCGAGCTTTGGAACGCCTGGGCGGTGCCCTGAAACGAGCCTTGCAAAGTGTCGGGCGCCCGCATCTCGGTCATCGCGCGCTTGATCGCGTCCACCGCCTGGCCCAGGGCGGCGCCCGGGGCGAGATTGAAGGAGATCGTCACCGCCGGGAACTGGCTCTGATGGCTGATGGACAGCGGCTGAACCGGGGCCGTCGTCCATTTGGCGACGGCCGAGAGCGGCACCGTCGCGCCGCTGGCCGAGCGGACATACAGGCGCTCCAGGGTCGCCACGTCGCTCGCCAAGCCCGGCAGCACCTCCAGGATCAGGTGGTAGGAATTGATCTGGGTGAAGTACTGCGTGACCTGACGCTGGCCGAACGCGTCATACAGCGTATCGTCCACCGCCTGAGGGGATACGCCGAGCCGGGCGGCTTGGTCTCGGTCGATGCGCAGCGTCGTGGTCAGGCCCGACATTTGCTGATCGGTGGTCACGTCGTGCAGCATGCTCAGGTGCTGGAGCCGTTCCAGCACCCGCGGTGCCCACTGGAACAGCTCCGAGAGGTCGGCGTCCTGCAACGTGTATTGGTATTCGGTCTTCGACAGCCGGCCGCCGACGCGGATGTCCTGCGCAGCCTGCAAAAAGAGCTTGCCGCCCTCCATGCTGGCGAGCTTAGGGCGAATGCGGTTGATGAAGTCCTGCGCGCTGCCGCCCCGGCGTTCGTCGAACGGCTTGAGGGCGATGAACATGCGGCCGTTGTTGACCGTCTGTCCGCCAATGCCCGATCCGACCGTCGCATTGTAGCTCGCCACGTCGGGATCGGCGGCGATGATCTTCCCGATACGCTCCTGGATGCGCGACATCTCCTTGAACGAGACGTCCTCGGCGCCCTCGCTGATGCCGATGGCCACCCCGGTGTCCTGCGCCGGAAAGAAGCCCTTGGGGATCTCGACATAGAGCAGGACGGTCACGGTCAAGGTGGCGAAGAAGACGAGCAGGGTGATGAAGCTGTGCCGGAGCGCGATATCGAGCGTACGCCGGTAGAACGCCAGCACGCCGGTGAACCCAGCCTCGATCACCCGCCACGCCAGGCCGTGCCCGCCCGGCGGTTCATGGCGGAGGAAGCGCGCGCACATCATGGGCGTGAGCGTGAGGGAGACGAAGGCCGATAGCATGACTGCGACGGTCACGGTGACCGCGAATTCCCGGAACAGGCGGCCGACGATGCCGCCCATTAGCAGCAGCGGGATGAACACGGCGATCAGCGACAGGCTGATCGAGATGATGGTGAAGCCGATCTCGCCCGCGCCCTGCAGCGCGGCCTCCATCGGCGCCATCCCGTCCTCGATGTGGCGGTGGATGTTCTCCAGCATCACGATCGCATCGTCCACGACGAAGCCGACCGAGATCGTCAGCGCCATCAGCGAGAGGTTGTCGAGGCTGAAGCCCAGTATGTACATCGCCGCGAACGTGCAGATCAGCGCCACCGGCACGGTGATTGCGGGAATGATGGTGGCCCACACGCTGCGCAGGAACAGGAAGATCACCATCACGACGAGGCCCACGGCCACCATCAAGGTGAATTGCACGTCGTTCACGGAGGCGCGGATGGTCTGCGTCCGGTCCATCACCACGTTGACGTGCACCGACGGCGGGATGGCCGCTTCCAGGCGGGGCAGGGCACGCTTGATGCGCTCCACCGTGTCGATGACGTTGGCGCCCGGTTGCTTGAAAATCAGCAGGATAATGCCCGGCTTGCCGTTCTGCCAACCGGCGAGGGTATCGTTCTCGGGCCCGTCCACCGCCTGGCCGATGTCGCGCACCCGCACTGGGGCACCGTTGCGCCAGGCCAGGATGACGTCGTTATACTCGGCCGCCTTCGTCAGCTGGTCGTTGTCGTAGATCGTGAACCCGCGCTGCTGGGTGTCGATCGTGCCCTTGGGCGAGTCCACCGTCGCGTTGACCAGGGCGGGGCGGACATCCTCCAGGGTCAGGCCCATCGCGGCGAGCTTGCCGGGATCGACCTGGACGCGGATGGCGCGCTTCTGCTCGCCCCCGATATAGACTTGGCTGACGCCGGCGATCTGCGAAATCTGCTGGCTCAGGATGTTATCGGCATAATCGTCGGCCTGGATCAACGGTACCGCGTCGGACTGCACCGACAGGATCAGGATCGGGCTATCGGACGGGTTCACCTTCCAGTAGTTCGGCGCCGCTGGCAGGTTCTTCGGCAGCTGCCCGCTGGCGGCATTGATTTGCGCTTGGATATCCCCGGCGGCGGCGTCGATGTTCCGGTCGAGGTCGAACTGCACCACGATCTGCGACTGGCCCAGCACGCTGACCGAGGTCATCTGCGCGATGCCCGGAATCTGCGCGAACTCGCGCTCGAGCGGCTGGGCGACGGTGCTTGCCATTGTTTCGGGGCTGGCACCGGGAAACTTGGCGTTCACCATGATAGTCGGGAAATCAACTCGCGGCAGCGGCGCCACTGGCAGGAACGGGTAGGCGGCGAGCCCGATCAGCACCAGCGCCGCCATGATCAGCGATGTGCCGACCGGGCGCCGGATGAACGGGCTGGAGATGCTCATGCCGTATCCTTCTCCTGGCGCACCGCCACCCGCGTGCCATCCTGGAGGCGCGACTGGCCCGACGTGACCACGAGCGCACCCTCCTGGAGCCCGTGCGTGATCACGGCCGTATGTCCGTCATCCGCGGCGAGCGTCACCGCTTGGTGCGCCGCCGTGCCATCCGGGCCCACGACATAGACGAACAGCCCGTCCGGTCCGTGCTGCACGGCCGCCGAGGGGATGGTCAGGGCATCCCGCAGGGTGTCCAGCAACAGCCGGGCGCGGACGAACTGGCCTGGCCAGAGCTGCCCGGCCGTGTTCGGGAAGATCGCCTTCAGCCGGATCGTGCCGGTGCTCTGTTCCACCGCGTTGTCGATGGTCAGCAGCGTGCCCTTGTCCAGCGCCGTGTCGCCCTCGGCCGGCAGCGCCGAGACCGGCAGCTTGCGCGCGCGCATGGCCACCGCGAGGCGCGGCAGGTCCTCCTGCGGCAGGGTGAAGACCACCGCGACGGGGTGGATCTGGGTCAGCGTCATGATCGGCGCCGCGTCGGCTGCGTGGATGATGTTGCCGGGGTCGATCTGGCGCAGGCCCACCCTGCCGTCGAACGGCGCGGTGATGGCGCAGAACCCGAGGTTGATCTGCGCCGCCTCGACCGCCGCGCTGTCGGCCGCGACCGCCGCCGTGAGCTGGGCCACGCTCGCCTGGTTCTGATCGAGCTGCTGGCGCGAGGCGAAGTCTTGCCGCGCCAAGGCGCTGGTGCGCCCGAGATCGCGGCGGGCGTTGGCGAGCTGGGCGTCGTCCTGCTGCCGCTTGGCCTGGGCCTGATCGACCGCGGCCTGATAGGGCCGCGGGTCGATCACCGCCAGCAGGTCGCCGGCCTTGACCTCCTGGCCTTCATGGACCGGCACCGACATCAGCGTCCCGTCCACCCTTGCGCGCACCTGCACCGCATTGTTGGCCTGCACGGTGCCGAGGCCGGATAGATAGACCGGGACATCCTGGTGAGCGGCCTGAGCGCCCGAGACGGGCACCCCGGGCGGCTGTCCTGCGGCGGGTGCCACGTCCGCGGCCATGGGCTGGCGGATCGCGACCGAGCCGACGACGGCCAGCGCGCACACGGCCAGCGTCGTGCGAGCAACCCAGGGAGGCAGGCGGCGGGGGCCGCGAGCCGGATAAGTCATCGAGCGGACCCGTACGACAGAGGAACGAGGGATCGCCACCCACCCGCACCAAGGCCGGATGCCGATCCTCTCAATAATCGGGACGACCGCGCCCGGGTCAAGCGTCCTCGTGTGCCAGATGCCCGTGGAGTGACCATTTGCCCTGATCTCGCAGGGCCAGTGAGCGGACGCGGTCTGGCAGGGCGCACCGCCGGAGATGCCTTCGAGGGATTAGCCTGATCTCGGCACGTTAATAGCGGGTGAAGGTACCGGGTCGCCCGATATGATCTCAGCCCTTCATGAGGCCAACCCGATGATGCAGCAGCACCTCCCACCACTGTCGAATTCCAAGCAGCATGGCGAAGCGCCTGAACCATGAAGATTCTGGTCTTCGGCGCAGGCGTGTTGGGCAGCCTCTACGCTGGCCGTCTCGCGGCAGCCGGTCAGGACGTGGCCTTGCTCGCGCGCGGCGCCGGTTGGAGCAGTTGCAGCGCGAAGGATTGGTGTTGCTCGACGAGGCGACGGGCCAGCAAGTGCGGCCGGAGGTGCGCGCCGTCGCGGCGCTGCGACAAGAGGATGCCTATGATCTGGTCATTGTCGCCGTGCGTGCAGAGCAGTTGGCCGACGCGCTGCCCCTGCTTGCGGCCAATCGGCGTTTGCCCTGCATGCTGTTCCTGCTGAACCATGGCTCCGGTCCGGGTGCGCTGATGGCGGCACTGGGGCCGGAGCGGGTGGTGCTTGGCTTCCCCGGCGCGAGTGGTGGGCTCGATGGCGCGTGCGTGCGCTATCGGCTGATCCCGCAGCAGAGGACCACCTTGGGCGAGCCGAGCGGGCGCATGACGCCACGCCTGCACGGCGTCGCGGCGAGCCTGCGCGCGGCGGGGTTCCCGGTGGCGTTCAGTCGGCGCATGGATGCCGGGCTGAAGACGCCCGCCGTGTTCGTCATCGCGGTGGCCGGCGCGATCTATGATACCGGCGGCAGTGGTGCTGCCCTGGTGGCCCAGCCGGAGGGCATTCCGCGCCTGGTGCGCGCGGTCCGTCAGGGTTTCCGGGCTCTGCACGCGGTGGGCGTGCCGATCGAGCCGCGCAAGCTGGCGTTGCTGTTCGTCTGGCTGCCGCTCGCGATTCCCGTCGCGTATTGGCGTCGCTATCTCGCCCGACCGGAGCCGAGCTGATCTTCGCGCGTCATGCGCGGGCCGCCTCCGCCGAGATGCTTGAGCTGGTCCTGCAACTGCGGGCGCTGATCCAGGCCACAGCCGTGCCCACGCCCGCGCTCGATACCCTGTGGACTGCAGTGGAGTCGCAGGCGGAGCGCTATTGCCGATCTCGTGAATCGGAACCGCTCGTGATCAAGGAACGACCGCTTGGATTCGACATCAGATAAGCACATCACGGAACGGCCAAATTGGATCGCGGAAGGCGTCGGGGCTGCCCGGGATTGCGAAAGCGTGAAGAAAAGGCGCGCACTCTGATGACCAACTTCACCCACTATAGGGTGCTGATGGAGGTCCGGGGCGGAATCGAACCGCCATACGCGGATTTGCAGTCCGCTGCATCACCACTCTGCCACCGGACCCTGGAAGCGGCTTGCGGGCTAGGAACCTAGAAATCCCGCTGGATTGCGCCCTAGAAACCTTCTAGCAGACCTATCAGAGATGATCCAGATTGCGCTGGGTGCAACTGGCTTGGTGTCCCACCATACAGATCAGAACACGATCACGCCTTCTTGAGCATTTGCCGGCCAAGTGCGAGCGTTTCTGACCAGGTCGGCTTGAGAGCACCAATCAGAGCGTGGAAGATATCCGTTTCGATGTGATCGTGACCGGTGCTGGCACTGCCGGGCTTGCAGCACGGCGTGCGGCGACCGAGGCCGGTGCGCAGACGCTCCTCATAAATGCAGGTCCCTGGGGCACCACCTGCGTACGCGCTGGCTGCATGCCCTCCAAGCTGCTGCTCGCCGCGGCAAGGGCGGCGCGGAGGCGAACCGGGCATTGGTGTTCGGGGTCGAAGCCGGGATGGTGCGCGTCGACGGCCGCGCCGTCATGTCACGGCTGCGTCGCGAACGAGAGCGGTTCCTGCGAAGCATCTTCGACGAGCTCGACGCCATTCCTCGGCATGAGAAGATGGACGGCCATGCCCGTTTCACCGGGCCGACGACACTCATGGTCGATGATCGCGTGCGCGTGCAGGCCAAGGCTATCGTCGCCGCCACCGGCGCCAGCTCGTCCGTCCCCAAATCGTTGGCGCAGGTCAAGGACTGCGTGCTTACCAGCGAGACCGTCTTCGACGCAAACGACCTGCCGCGCTCGATCACTGTCGTGGGCGCCGGACCGCTCGGGATCGAGCTCGGGACGGCGTTCACGCGGCTGGGTGTGCGCACGGCGCTGTTCGATACCGGCAAGAGTGTGGGCGGGCTCAAGGATCAGGAGGTAGGCCGGTGCGCCCGCGAACTATTCCAGGCAGAGCTCGACCTCAGGCTCGGCGTCGAAGTCGAGGCCGCCCCAACTGATGACGGAGTACGGCTCCGTTGGCGAGGTGCATCCGGTGAGGGCGAGGCGGAGTTCGAGCGGGTGCTGGCCGCCGCCGGGCGGCCGCCCAACCTGCAAGACCTTGACCTTCAAGCGGCCGGGCTGACGCTCGACGACCATGGCGTGCCGGACCATGACGTAACTACACTTCGGTGCGGCGACAGCGCGATTTTTATGGCCGGCGATGCCGATCACAATCGGCCAGTGCTGCATCAGGCGTCTCGCGAGGGGCGGATCGCCGGGACAAATGCCGCGCGCTTTCCGGACGTTGAGGGCGAGCCTCCAGATACGTCACTTTCCATCGTCTTCACCGATCCAGACATGGCTTCCATCGGCCAGCCTCTCTCGGCACTTGGCGGAACCACGATCATCGGCGGCGGCGATCTCAGCGCGGGCCGTGGGCTGATTGAGGCGCGTCCTGGAGGTATGATCCGGCTCTATGCTGGACGCGAGGATAAAATCATCGTCGGCGGCGAAATGGTCGGCCCCGCGGTCGAGCATCTCGCACACTGCGTCGCCGTTCTGGTTCAGCAGACGATGACGGCGGATGCAGCGCTCGCATTGCCCTTCTATCATCCGACCTATGAGGAACGCCTCAAGAACGGCGTGCGCGATCTGCTGCGACAGTTCGGGTCGCCATGCGGGACCGGAAAGATACATCTCTAATCTTGCTTTAAGGCCACCGCCGGCCTAACATGTACGAACGATACATCTTAGGTGCCGCCATGATGCTTGCCCTGAAACTCTTCTTCCTCCCCGGCGACCTCGTCTCCAACCTCGTCGGCGTGACGGGCACCGACGATCGGACGATGATCCGTACCCTGATCGACATGCTGTTCTGGAATGCCGTGGTCGTCATCGGCGCGTTGGTGATCTTCCTGTGACGGCGCCGTATGACGAGGTCACGGAGGGGACGATCAAGGCGCAGGTCGATGGCTTTTACGCGCGCGTTCGGCGCGACCCGGCACTCGGCCCGGTCTTCGCCGAGGCCATCGCCGAGGATGCCTGGCCCGCGCACCTCGAAAAGATGTACGCGTTCTGGTCGTCGGTGATGCTGACCAGCGGCCGCTACAAGGGCAACCCGGTCAGCACCCACCGCAAGGTCGCGGGCATCGTGCCGCCGCTGTTCGGCAACTGGCTAGACCTGTTCGAGGCAACGGCGGCCGAATTGTTCGTCCCCGAGATCGCCGGTCGGTTCGCGCGCGCCGCCCGGCACATTGCCGAAAGCCTGAAGCGCGCGATCTTCTTTCGTCCGGATCGGCCCTGGACAGAGGATCTCCGCCGTCGCCCGGCGGCCTCGCGCCCATGCGCCTGACCGCGTTCAGCGACTACACGCTGCGCACGCTGATGTACCTGGCGTTGCGCCCGGACGCGCTGTGCACGATCGAGGAGATCGCCGAGGCGTACGGCATCTCCGCCAACCACCTGATGAAGGTGGTGCACCAAGCGGCGCGGGCCGGAGAGGTGCAGACCGTGCGCGGCCAGCACGGCGGGCTGCGGCTCGCGCGGGCGCCGGAGGCGATCAATATCGGGGCGGTGGTCCGCCGAACGGAGCCGGACCTGGATATCGCGCCCTGTTTCGCCTCCGGCGCCGCCTGCTGCATCCAGCCGGCCTGCGTGCTGCAAGGGGCGCTTGGGGATGCGCTCGCGGCGTTCCTTGCGGTGCTGGACCGCCTGACCCTGGCCGATCTCGTCCGCCCGAGGCGGCCTTTATCGGAGCTGCTGCGCCTGGATTCGACGGCCTAGCATTACAGTTGCGCTGACCTCTGAACTCTGAATGGATGCGGAACCATGAACTCGATTCGGAGATCGTGGTGTCGGGAGCATCGATCGAGACGACGCTGGAGCTTTGGGCCTCGTCGCTGCGTGACGTCAAAGCGCGGATGCGTTCGCTGT
This sequence comes from uncultured Pseudomonadota bacterium, assembly GCA_963756495.1. Classification (GTDB taxonomy): domain Bacteria; phylum Pseudomonadota; class Alphaproteobacteria; order Acetobacterales; family Acetobacteraceae; genus DATFDN01. The sequence continues at coordinate 342,640 of CAVWNS010000001.1, forward strand.
TCAAGCAGGAGCGGATGGCGGTCTCGGCCGGGCTTTTCCTGGATGGTCTGCTCGGCGAGGAACGGCGCAAGACCGGCTGGATGCGAGCGGAAGCGGCAGGTGATCCTGGCCCGTGGCGGCAACAGTCGGTGCTGGGACGCGGCCAATGGGACGCGGATGCTCTGCGCGACGTCGTGCGGGAGTATGTTGTTGAGGCGCTGAGTGACAGCGGCGCGGTGCTGGTCATCGACGAGACCGGATTCCTCAAGCAGGGCCGCGCGTCGTGCGGGGTTGCGCGGCAATACACGGGATCGGCGGGCAAGATCACCAACTGCCAGATCGGCGTGTTCGCCGCCTATGCCTCGCGCCACGGCCACGCCTTCATCGACCGATCACTGTATCTGCCGAAAGCCTGGACCGACGACCCGGCCCGGTTGGCCAGCGCACATGTGCGAAGTGACATCAGCTTCGCGACCAAGCCGCGCATCGCCGTGCAGATGATCAAGCGTGCGTTGGCCGCGAACGTACCGTTCGCGTGGGTGGCCGCCGACGCCGTCTATGGCGTCGGCGAGGTCGAGCAGGTGCTGCGCCGGGCCGACCGTGGCTACGTGCTCGGGGTGACCGGCGCGCATCGGTTCCATTCCTGGGGCAAAAGACAACTGATCGCGGGTAGCGCCGAGGCGATCGCCGCGTCCCGGGCCACGGCAGACTGGCAGCGCCTGTCGGCCGGGGCCGGGACCAAGGGGCCGCGCCTGCACGAGTGGTGCTACGTGGAACTCGCCGACCTCAAAGCCGGTGAGTTCGGCGGCGCGGAAGACGAGGCATGGACGCGCGGATTGCTGATCCGTCGCCATATCGCCAACGGCGAGATGGCATTCTTCTCGACCTGGTGTCCGACCGGAACCCCAATCGCCACGCTGGTTGCCGTCGAAGGTCATCGTTGGTCCATCGAAGACAGCTTCGAGACCGCCAAGAACGAGCTTGGCCTCGATCACAATGAGACCCGGTCCTGGCACGGATGGCATCGGCACGTCTCGCTCGTGATGCTCGCCTTCGCCATGATGGCGATCATTCGCAACAAGGCCAATGCAGTGGCGGCCACGCCGAAAAAAACCCCGCCGAGGCGGATGCCGCGGACCCGGACCTCATCCGCTGGTCGGTCCAGGAAATCCGGCGCATAGCAACGCGGCTTGCAAGACGACGCATCCAACCCGCGCACATCATCGCCTGGTCACTCTGGAGACGGGCCCATCAAGCCGCCGCTCGCGCAGCTCACCATAGGAAAGCGCAACTGTAATGCTAGGAGAGCCCCCGGCAAGCCGCCGACACGGACCGGCCACATGACCTATGTCGTCACCGAGAACTGTATCCGCTGCAAACCTGGACCTTCCGTGGCAGCCGGAATAGCGTGACTCCCTGATGCGACAACAGCCCGGAGAGATCGTTGATACTGGTCACCAACAACGAGGGCTACCCGGGCGCTGACACCACCGCGTCGATGCTGGCGGCTGGCAGGCCGGTGCTCGATGCGATCGAGGTGGGCGTGCGCCTGGTGGAGCAGGACGAGCGTGTGCGCACCGTGGGACGTGGGGGATGGGCGAACATCCTTGGAGAGGTGGAGCTCGATTCCGCCGTCATGGACGGAACCACCTTGCGCACCGGCGCGGTCGGCGCGCTGAAGGGCTTCCTGCACCCCGTGACCCTCGCGCGCGCGGTCATGGACAGACTGCCGCACGAATTGCTGGTCGGCGAAGGCGCGGCCCGGCTGGCACGCGAGATCGGCGCCGAGCCGGCCGACAACCTGCTTCCGCACGCGCGAGATGCCTGGCAGGACTGGTTCGACGCCAACATCCGTGGCGCGGATCGCCAGGCGTGGCCGGACGTTGATCTGATCGGGCACGTTAACAACGCGGTGCTGGAGGAGGGTCCGGCGGGCACCACCGTGTTCATCGCGCGCGGCAAGGACGGACGGATCGCGTCGGGCACAAGCACGTCTGGCTGGCAGTGGAAATACCCTGGCAACTCGGCGATACCCCGATCATCGGCGCGGGTTCCTATGCCGATACAAGGTACGGTGCCTGTGCCTGCACGGGCGTCGGCGAAATGGCGATCCGGTGCTCCACGTCGCGATCGGTCGTGTTGTACATGAAGATGGGGATGTCGGTGCATGACGCCGTTGATGCGGCGGTGGAGGACATGCGCGCGCTGCAAGGTGGGCTGATCGCGCGCATCACCATCCATGCGATCGACGCGCAGGACCGCTGGCGCGTGGTCGCGGTCAACGGCACCGACAAGAACCGCTATTGGCTCTGGCGCAACGGAGAGCCGAACGCAACCAGCCAGCCCAGTGAGATCATCCCGTTGTAGATCGCCAGCCGCGCGAGCGTCTCCTGCCCTACTCGGGCAGGCGCGTCGACTGCCAGGCCACCATCTGCCACTGGCCGCCCCTGTTCACATAGACATCGGTGAATCGGACGCTGAAGGCGTTCGGCTTTCCATTGACCGCAACGATAATGCGGGCCGATCCCGTCAGAACGACGGCGTCGCCACAATCCTGCGCCTTCACGTCCGCAGGCTCGACCGCGGAATAGACCGTTGCCCCCGATTGCATGGCCCCGATTAGGCTCTGTTTGGTGTCAAGCCGCGCCGAGGAGTGCGTGTACACCAGATCGTCCGACAGCAGCGCATTCAGCGCGACGACATCTTTCTGGGCCATCGCGCTCATCCGTTTCCGATCCAGCTCGAGGACCTTCTGCCCATTTGCCGACATTGTCTCTCTCCTTCATGACCGACCGTACGTGGCCTGGCTTGGACCCCCGACCACCCGGCCATTGCACCGAAACGGCAAGCTGAAGGCAAGCTGTGCTACAGGATATCATCGCGGATGCAGGCCTTGGCATGGCCAGGCGCCACCTCCGTCAGCGGCGGCACGATCCGCGCGCAGGCGTCGATCGCGTAAGGGCAGCGCGTACGGAACACGCAGCCCGACGGCGGGCTGAACGGGCTGGGAATTTCGCCGCGCAGCCCGGCGAAGCGCCGGCGGGATGCAGGATCCGGCTCCGGGGCGGCTTCGAGCAGGGCGACGGTGTAGGGATGCAGCGGGCGGCGGTAGATGACGTCGCTCGGCGCCGTCTCCATCACCCGGCCGAGATACATCACCACGACGCGGTCGCTGACGTATTGGATCACGGCGAGGTCGTGCGCGATAAACAGCATGGCCAGGCGAAGCGACTGCTGCAGATCGAGCAGCAGGTTCAGCACCTGTGCCTGGACCGACACGTCCAGCGCCGAGACGGGCTCGTCGGCCACGACGAAGGCCGGTTCCACGGCCAGCGCGCGGGCGATGCCGATGCGCTGGCGCTGGCCGCCAGAGAATTCGTGCGGATAGCGTTTCATCGCGTCCGGCGGAAGACCGACGCGGCGCAGCATTTCGGCAACCCGCTCGGGGCGGTCGCGGCGCGTGCCAATTCCGTGGATGACGAAGGCTTCCTCGATGACATCGCGCACTTTCAGGCGCGGATTCAGGCTGGAATACGGGTCCTGGAAAATCATCTGCATGCGCCGGCGGAGCGGGCGGAGGGCTTGCTTGTCGAGATGGCTGATATCGACCCTCTCGAAGCGCACAGTGCCGCCCGTCGGTTCGATCAGGCGCAGGATAGCCCGCCCCGCCGTTGTCTTCCCGCTGCCGAACTCACCGACGAGTCCAACCACCTCGCCATGAGCGACCGAGAGGCTGATCCGGTCCACCGCACGCAGCATGACGCTGCTCTGGCCGAAAAGACTGCGGCCGGCGGGGAAGGAGACGCTGAGATCGGCCGCTTCGACGATGGCGGTCGACGGTATCTGGTCCATCAAACCTCTACCGGCATGGCCCAGTGGTGGCACCGCACGTCATGGTACGGGAGCGCCTGGATGATCGGCGGCATTTCGCTCCGGCACAGAGCATCGGCTAGAGGGCAGCGCGGGGCATAGCTGCAACCCGGCGGCAGGTGCGCGGGGCTCGGAACCTGGCCCGGGATCGACAGCAGCCGGTGCGCATGGTTGCGCCCGCCACCCTCCAGGCGGGGAAGGCTGCGCAGCAGGGCGCGCGTGTACGGATGCAGCGGGCGCGCGAAAACGTCCCCTACCCTGCCCTGCTCCACAATACGGCCGGCGTACATTACCGCGACCCGGTCGGCGATTTGCGCCACGACGCCGAGATTGTGCGTGATGAACAGCATGCTCATCCGCATCTCGGCTTGCAGCGCCCGCATCAGCTCGAGAATCTGCGCCTGGATCGTGACGTCCAGTGCCGTGGTCGGCTCGTCGGCGATCAGCAGCGTCGGATGACAGGCCAGCGCCATGGCAATCATCACGCGCTGGCGCATGCCGCCGGAGAGCCGATGCGGGTATTCGGCCGCACGCCGCGCGGGGTCCGGGATGTTCACCCGCGCCAACATCTCCACCGCATGGCTTCGCGCCGCCGCACGGCCCAGGCCGCGATGCACGCGCACCACTTCGCTGATCTGCTCGCCGACCGCCAGCAGCGGGTTCAGGCTGCTCATCGGCTCCTGGAAGATCATGCCGATCTCGTTACCGCGAATATGACGCATTTGGGCTTCGGACAGCGCGAGCAGGTCGCGACCACGGAACCGGACGATCCCGCCCGCGATCTCCCCCGGCGGCGTGGGCACCAATCGCATGATGGACAGCGACGTGACGGATTTTCCGCTGCCGGATTCGCCGACGATCGCCAGCGTCTCGCCCCGGTTCAGGGTGAAACTGACGCCATCCACCGCGCGTGCCACTTCCCCTTCCGCCCGGAACCAGGTCTTCAGGTCCTCCACCTCCAGCAGCGGCGGCTCGCTCATGTCAGGCGACGCAGCCTGGGATCGAGCGCGTCGCGCAGACCGTCGCCCACCATCTGCAACGACAGCACGGTCAGCACGATGCAAAGACCTGGGGCGAGGATCAGCCAGAACGCATTCTGCATGTACTCCTGGGCGTCGGCGATCATGTTGCCCCAGGTGGGATCGGTGGGCGGCACGCCGGCCCCCAGGAACGACAGTGCCGCTTCCGTCAGGATGGAGAAGGCGAACACGAACGTCCCCTGCACCAGCAGCGGCGAAAGCAGGTTGGGCAGCAGGTGCACAACGACGACGCGGCGGTCGGACGCGCCCAGCGCCTCGGCCGCCTCGATGAACTGCAGCTCGCGCAGCACCAGCGTGGCGCCACGCGCCACGCGCGCGACCCGCGGCGTGTAGACCGTTCCCAACGCGATCACGACGTCCGTCAGCGAGGCACCGAGCGCCGCCATCAGCGCGATCGCCAGCAGGATGTCGGGGAAGGCCATCAGCGCATCCGTGACACGCATCAGCAGACCATCGAGCCGGCGCACATAGCCGGAGACGACGCCCAGCACCGTGCCACAGACCAGCGAGGCGAGCACCACCAGGATACCCACCGAAAGCGACAGGCGCGCGCCATAGATGCAGCGGCTCAGCGTGTCGCGGCCGAACTCGTCGGTGCCGAACCAGTGCGCCATCGACGGGGGCGCCAGGCGGTGCGCGATGGCCATCTTGCGCGGCGCGTAAGGCGCGATCCAGGGCGCGCCGATCGCCGCCACCACGACCACGAGCAGGATGAGCAGACTGACCAGCACCAGACGCCGGCGAACCAGGCGGCGCAGCAGCAGCAAGGCCGGCGATGCGCGGCGGGCAGCGGCGGCGGGCAATGTAAAGTCGGACATCTCAGTACCGCACGCGCGGGTCCAGCACCGCATAGAGCAGGTCGATGCCGAGATTGATCAGCACGTAGGCACCGGAAATCACCAGGAGTGCGCCCTGGATCACCGGATAGTCGCGGCGCAGGACGGCGGAGACCACAAGGTTTCCGATGCCGGGCAGGCCGAATACCGTCTCGGTGACGATCGCGCCGCCGAGCAGCCCCGCGACGGTCAGCCCGATGACGGTCAGCACCGAGGTGCGCGCATTGCGGAACGCGTGCTTGAAGATCACCGTGCCAGGCCCCAGGCCCTTGGCGCGTGCGGTGCGCACGTAGTCCTCCTGCAGCACGTCCAGCATGCTGGTGCGGGTGAACCGGATGATCAGCGCCGAGTTCGGGATGCCGAGCGCGATCGCCGGCATGATCAGATAGGTGAGCCGTTCCAGAACCCCGGCACCGGGCGGCCCATAGCCAGCGACTGGCAAGAGGTGCAGCCGTACGGCCAGGTATTCGATCAGGGTCAGCCCGATCCAGAAGCTCGGCAGGCTGGCGCAGGCCATGGAGGCCGCCGTCAGCACCTGATCCACCAGGCTGCCGCGCTTCACCGCCGACAGCACGCCGGTCGGCACGCCGATCAGCGTTGCCAGTCCCGCGGCGAGGACCGTAAGCTGCAGGGTCAGCGGCGCCCGCTCCGCCAGCGCCTGCGTCACGCTGCGACCCAGGAAGATCGACTCGCCCAGTCGCAGCCGTACCACGGATTGCAGGAACTGCACGTATTGTACAGGCAGCGGCGCATCGAGCCCCAGCCGGCTGCGCAGCGCGGCAATATCGGCGGCAGTTGCCGCCGGTCCCAGCATCACCGCCGCCGGATCGCCCGGGATGACATGGGCGATCACGAACACGATCGTTGCGACCAGGAACATCACGACGATCATGCCGGCCAGCCGGCGCAGCAGATAGTGGGCCATGGCTGCGGCGACCGTTCAGGCAGACAGCTTCGTATTCCAGAACGCCGGCCAGATACCCGGATAGTACCCGCTCATCCGCTTGCTGGCGCCGAAGGTCGTGTATCCGGCGCCGATCTTCACCGTCGGCACGTCGGTGTAGAACTGCGCCTGCAGTTTGTGCCAGAGGGACACCCGCTTCGCCGGGTCGTCCTCGGTCACGAAGGCGTTCAGCGCGGCGCGCTGGCCCGGCGTATCCCACCAGCCGGGATAGCTCGGGTTGAAGACGGTGATGGACGAGGGCTCCGGCACCACGCCGTGTCCGGTCACGAACGCGTCCCATTGGTCCGGGTTCTGACGGCGTTGCAGGATCGTCGCCCAGTCGGTGACGATCAGGTCGATCTTGAATCCGGCATCGATCAGGTTGGCCTGGATCACCTGGGCGGTCTTGTACTGGTAGTCGTATTGCACGCTGGTCAGGATCCGGATCGGCTCGCCGTGGTAGCCGGCCTGCTTCAGCAACGACGCCGCCTTGTCCGGGTTGCCCTGATTGTAGCCCGGTGCGTCGGGATCGAACCACGCGGTGCCCTGGGGATAGATCGAACCCTGCAACGTCCACAACGATTTATCGCCGAACGCGGCCTCGAGCGCATCCGAGCAGTTGATCGCCGCCTGCGCCGCGCGGCGCACGAGCACGTTGCTCATCACGCCCTTCCTGTTGTTCATGATGAACAGCACCCAGAGCGCCGCGGTCAGCACGCCCGGCTGCACGTCCGGCTTGCCATGGATGCGCGCGTAGCTCTCCGGGGTCAGGTTGTCCGCCCAGTCATACTCGCCCGACAGCAGCCCGTCCGCACGCGTGGTTGGATTGGGCGAGGGGAGGAATCGGATCTCATCGACCAAGGCCGCGCGCCCGCCGACATATCCGTTCGGCGTCCCCGGCGGAGACACGTACTTCGCAAACTTGCCGACACGCACCCAGGTGTCCGGCTTGTACTCCATGAACTTGAACGGCCCGGTGCCGGTGAAGTCCTTCAGCGGGTCGGGCGCCGTGGCGATGCGCTTCGGCATGATCTGCGGCGAGCCGTTCGGAAACGCCAGCAAGTTGAGCAGCGGCGAATAGGGCTGCTTCAGCACGATCTGCACGGTGCTCGGGTCCGTCGCCGAAATCGAACTCCAGATAGGTCCAGGGCGTCCGCCCGCGCGGCGACATCCGCCCCCATCGTTGCAGCGACGCGACTACATCGTCCGCCACCATCGTGCTGCCGTCGTGGAACGGCACATCGCCGCGCAGCTTGATGACGTAACGTTTCCCGTCCTCGCTGATCTCGGGCAACGACGCCGCGAGCAGCGGGGCGATGCTGAAATCGGGGCCGAAGATATACAGCGTCTCGTAGAAAGTCTGGGTGATCTCCGACAGCAGGTCCGATGTCACCGGCGTCGGATCGAGCGGCCCGGGATCGCCGGTGGTGGCGATGTTCAGCACGCTGGCGGGTTGCGCCCTGGCCCGCGACCCGCTCAGCAGAGCGGCGCTTGCGGCGGCACCCAGGATGACGGCGCGACGTTCAGGCGATTGTGGCCCTTCCATTGCGGTTCCTCCCGATCCCTTGGTTATACTTGACCCAGCATGGCAGAGCCTTGCGTGGCACGGAAGCGCCAGACTGGAAGCGTCACGCTGGGGAGAACGAAGAACGTGACACGATCATCCGAGGCGTTGGATTTCCTGATCGCTGGCGGTGGCTCGGCCGGTTGCGCGCTGGCGGCCCGTCTGTCGGAAGATCCCGGCACGCGCGTTCTGCTGGTCGAAGCGGGACGCGACCTGACGCGTGAGATGTTCCCGCCACGGCTTTCCTCGGCGTATCCGGGCCGCGCGTATTTTGACCGTAGCTGGCTATGGCCGACACTTCAGGCCGCACGCGGCGACACCGGAACAAATCGGCCGGGCGTGGTGCGGTTCTACGAGCAGGCGCGGATTCTGGGCGGCGGATCGTCGATCAACGGCATCTGCGCCAATCGCGGTTCTCCCGACGATTACGACGAGTGGGATGAGCAGGGCGCGCATGGCTGGGGCTGGCCGAACGTGCTGCCCTATTTCCGCAAGCTGGAAAGCGACCGCGACTATGATGGACCGTTCCACGGCAAGGACGGGCCGTTGCCGATCCGCCGGCATCGGCGAGAGGATTGGACCGGCTTCACCCGCGCCGTGGCCGACAGCTTCCAGGCGATGGGCTATGCGATGCGGCGACGACCAGAACGGCGCCTGGGCCGATGGCGTGTTCCCGACGACCCATAACGTCGATGACGAGGGCCGGCGCGCCAGCGTGGCGGTCGCGTATCTGACCCCGGAGGTGCGGCGGAGGCCCAACCTCCGCATCCAGACCGAGACCGTCGTGAACGGGCTGGCAATCGAGAATGGCCGCGTGCAGGCCGCCCGCCTCACGCGCGGCGGTAAAAGGGGGTCGGTTCCGGCGCGGCAGATCATCCTGTCGATGGGTGCACTGCAATCGCCCGTGATGCTGATGCGAAACGGCATCGGAGATGCCGGGCATCTGCACGACCGCGGCATCGACGTTGTGGCCGATCGGCCCGGTGTCGGAGAGAATCTGCAGGAGCACCCGAACATCGGCGTGTCGGCGTTTCTGACGCCCCAGGCTCGGCTGCCGCCCGGTGACGGGCATCATCTTCAGGCGCTGCTGCGCTATTCCTCCGGCCTGCCAGGGACACCGCCGGGAGACATGCACGTCGCCATCTCTACCCGCTCGTCATGGCATGCCGTCGGGCGGCGGATCGGCAATCTTGGTTTTTGGGTGAACAAGTCCTACTCGAAAGGCCGCATCCGCCTGGCAGATGCGCCTGGCGCGCCGGCGGAGATCGATTTCCGCATGCTGTCGGACCCGCGCGATATGGCACGCCTGAAAGCGGGTTTCCGAATGGGCGTGCAGGCACTGACCGCGTCGCCACTGCGAGGGATCGTGCTCGATCTTTTCCCCGCTGGCTTCTCCGCGCGCATCCGGGCGCTGACAGCGCCGTCGCCGCGTAACGCGGTCGTCATGGCGGTCGCGGCGCCGCTGATGGACCGGGATTCAAGGCTGCGACGGCGGTTCATGGCCTTCGCGATGGAAGCGCAGCACAGCGCGGAGGTGCTGGCGCAGGACGAAACGGCGCTGGAGGCGCATCTGCGACGCGCGGTGGGCGGAACCTGGCACGCCTGCGGCGCTTGCCGCATGGGCGACCCGGCAAACCGGATGGCGGTGACCGATCCCATCGGGCGGGTCATCGGCGTCGAGGGGCTGCGTGTCTGCGACGCGTCCATCATGCCGACCGTGCCGTGTGCCAACCTGAACATCCCGGTGCTGATGATGGCGGAGAAGATTGCCGATGCAATGAAGGCGGAGAGACGAGCCTAGGGACTTTCTGATCAAGGCCTTCTCGACCTGATCAGGGAACGGTGCAGAGTTGTTTCGCAGGACGCGACACTGGCAAGTGTAGGGTTCGAGAGCCCATCACAAATGCAACTGTGGTGCTAGGCCGGGCCGGCGGTCAGGCTTGCCGATTGTCGCCTCATCCCCGGCACCGCAAATGTGCCCGCCAGGCCGATCACGGCACCGAACATCAGATAGGCCGCCGGCACCATATGGCTGCCCGTCAGGGCGATCAGCGTCGTAATCATGAAGGCCGCCGAGCCGCCGAAGATGGCAACCGCGATATTGTCCGCGAGCGACAGGCCGGTGGCGAGCGTACGCGCCGGAAACATCAGTCCGATGCCGGTCAGGATCGCGCCCTGGTAGCAGGCGATGACCACCGCGAACACCACCTGAAAGAGCAGCAATCCAGCGAAAGTCGGACCGGCATTCACATAGGAGAACATCGGCCAGGCCAGCAGGATCAGCAGGAAGGCGGCGTCGCGCAGGAACGGCTTCGGCCCGAACCGATCGACCAGCAGCCCGACGATCGGGGTCAGCGCGCCGATGCACAGCGTGCCCAGCATCGTCGCCACGAACCCGTCGATCTGCGGCAGCTTCAGGGTGCGCACTGCATAGACCGGTGTATACACCAGGAGCACGTAGGTGCAGATCGTGGAGAGGACGAACAGGGCGCCGGTCACGAACGCCTCGCGCGGGTAAAGTGCGAGCACGTCGCGCAACGGGCGCCCATGAGGATCGGCGCTTCGACGCGATTCCGGCGGCTCCGGAATGCGCGTGCGGAGGATGTAGCCGACCGGGCCGATCACCAGGCCGAGCACAAACGGGATGCGCCAGCCCCAGTCCGCGATCGCCTCCGGGCTGAACGCCAGCGAGATCGCCGTGCCGACCGCCAGTCCAAGCCCGATGAACAAGCCGCTGCTGGCGTAGATCCAACTAAAATAATAGGCGCGGCGTTCGGGGGGCGCGTAGTCGCGCATGTAGGCGGTGGCGTTGCCCATCTCACCGCCGGTGGAGAAGCCCTGCATCAGCCGGGCGAGCACCAGCAGCAGCGGCGCCGCGAGCCCAATCGTGGCATAGGTTGGTGTCACCGCGATAATCAGCGTACCGATGCACATCAACATGATCGTCAGCGCAAGCGCCGGCTTGCGCCCGACCCGGTCGGAGTAGATGCCAAGCACCACACCACCGAGGGGGCGCATGAAGAACCCCACACCGAACGTCGCCAGCGAGAGCAAGAGCGATGTCAACGGGTTTTGCGTCGGAAAGTAAAGCCGAGCAATCACCGCCGCGAACAGGCCATAGAGCATGAAGTTGTACCACTCGAGCCCGTTCCCGATGACAGCCGCGACGACGGTCATCGGATGCACGCTGGCATCGGGGTGCTTCGGCATGACGCCGCCCTCAGATGGCCGCGGCATAGGCCGGGCGACGTGGGTCGGCCCCGGCGGCGAGCAGACCGGCATGCGGGTCGGTGCGGATCGCCTCGACGCTGCCGGCAAGCCAAGTCCAATCGGGCCAGATGCTCACCTCGTGCCCGCGTCGTGCCAGCTCGTCGCGGACCGATGCTGGAATGCGTCCCTCGACCGCGAGCCGGCCGGGGAAATACTCGAATGGAGCGAAGGAGGACGGGAAGGAGTAGCTAGCCACACGCGGCGCTTCGATCGCCTCCTGCAGGTCCATGCCGAAATGCAGCACGTTCAGAAGCACCTGGAGCATGGCCTGGGTCTGCACGTCGCCCCCCGGAGTGCCGAACGGCATCACGCCACCCTGTTCGGTGACGACCATGGCCGGGTTCGGCGTGAGCCGCGGGCGCTTGCCGGGGGCCACGCCGGACGGGTGCTTGGGGTCGGGCCGGCTCTGGGTGCCGCGCGAAGACGGAATGATGCCCAGCCCGGGGATGACCGGCGAGGCCCAGGACCCGTCCGAGGGCGTGGCGCTGAAGGCGTTACCCCAGCGATCCACCGCACAGGCATAGGAGGTGTCGGCCTCCATCCGCGGCAACGTCGCCTCGGTCCGGGTGATGCGATGAGAGGGGGCGTCCAGCGGCGGGGGCATTTCGGGGCAGGCCCGATCGCGGCATACTGAAGCGGCGCGCCGGGCAATGGTTTCCGACGCCAGCAGGTGATCGATCGGCACATCGACGAAGCAGGGATCGCCAAAGTAGTATTCGCGGTCTGCCAGCGCCAGTTTCAAGCATTCAGTGATGACGTGCAGGTAGTCGGGCGAGTTGTGGAGAAGCCCGTCGATGCCGACGCGTTCGGTGAGCAACAGCGCCTCCAGCAGTGCCGGGCCCTGGCACCAGGGGCCGCAGACCATCACCTCATGACCGCGCCAGTCGCGGCGCACCGCCGGTTCCAGTCGCGAGCGATAGGCGGCGAGGTCCCCGGCTGCCAGCAGGCCGCCTTCGCGGGCGTGAAAGGCGACAATCTCGCGTGCAATGTCGCCGCGATAGAAGGCATCCCGGGCGGCGGCCAGACCGGCGGCGCGGCCGCGTTCGGCCGCTGCCTTTTCCTGGTCGACCATGTAGCGGATCGTGTTCGCCAGATCGGTCTGCACGAACTTCTCGCCGGTCGCGGGCGGCTTGCCACCGGGCAGGAAGATCGCCGCGTTTTGAGGCCAGCGCGCGTAGTCGGCGGCTCGGGTGCTGATCGATTCGGCGAGCAACGGGTAAACGGCAAAGCCTTCCGCGGCGAAACGGATCGCTGCGGCCGCGACATCGCCGAAGCTGAGCGTGCCGTGCCGCTCCAGTGCGGTGATCCAGGCATCGGGCGCGGCGGGCACGACGGTGCGCAGCACGCCTTCCGGAATTCGTTCGCCGTGATGGCGCATGAAAAAGTCGGGATCGAGCGCACGTGGCCAGTGACCCAGGCCGGCGATGGTTTCCACCGTGCCATCGCCAAGCCGCAGCATGATCGGCGCCACGCCGGCGAAATTCACCAGATCGGGCTGCAGCACACCGAGCGCGATGCCGGCTGCGCAGCCGGCGTCGATCGCATTGCCGCCGGCTTCCAGAATCGAAAAGCCGGCCATGGTAGCAAGGTAGTGACCGGCGGAAACCGCATGACGGGTGCCGCAAATGGTCGGGCGATGGGATGTCATGGCACCCTCCTTTCGTCTCTGCTACTGTGGCCTCCATACAGCCACCCGTCCAGGATGGCCGAAAACATCCGGCGCGAGCGCACGCCGCCGTCAGTAGTGCAGGAACGACCCGCTGCGGGCGACCTGCTGGACAAGGTCGAACTCCTCCCGGTTCGCCGTCAGCATCGGTAGTCCCGCCTTCGCCGCAGCGAGCAGGATCAGCGCGTCGTTGAGGAGTGGTCGCGCACCGCCGTCCAGCCCGCCGCCCGCGGATTGTAGGCTCCGACGCCCACAGCCAGTTCGGCAAGGCAGACCGAGCAGTAGAACTGCGAGGATCGATCGAGCAGCTCGGTGACCGGGTCCGGCAGGCTTCCCGCAGCCGCCCGGATATAGACGTTCGTGTCCGGTACCAGGGCCACGCGTCCGCCCGGAAGCGCCGCGGCGGCGACCAGCGCCTCGGCCGCCCTGGGCCGTACGTAGATGGCTGCGCCGCTTCTCCGACTTTGCGGACGAGCTGGCGACGATCAGGGCTCAATCGGCTCCAGCCCCGCCAGCCTGCCCCGTGTGCGCCGCAGAAAGGCGGAGACCGGGTCGGGCTGGGCCAAGGCTGCCAGGGCCGCGATGCCCAGCTCCGTGGTCGACTGGATGCCGGTCTCGCGCCTGGCGGCCGCCACCAGCGCCGCAGGCGCACGAAAGCTCAGGTGCTCGGAGCGCTCCCCATCCAGCAGCACGGCACAGCGGGCGGCATCGACGAACGCTTTGACTACCTGCGGCGTCGGCGACGGCCGACGGGCCGCTTCGACGGGCTTCCCCCCTTGGACGATGGGACGCGGGCCATGATGCACTCCTCGTCAGCGCGTGTGCAGGATGGGCTTGCTTGTCACACAAGGTAAGCCGCACACCAATTATGGAGAGCACCGTGCCCGAGTCGCCCATGGCCCGGAAATCAGTCCCGCCAAGCGGTCGCAGCCGCTGCTGAAATCGGAAATGGCGTCCCGTACGGGATTCGAACCCGTGTTACCAACGTGAAAGGCTGGTGTCCTAGGCCTCTAGACGAACGGGACCCGGCAGACGCATTGGAATGCTCGTGGTGCTCGGACCCCGGCTGCCATCGTGGACGTTCAACAGGTCGGGCGCGCGCCTGTCAAGCGGTCGCCGCGCACCCTCCAACGACGGTACGCAGCGATCGGGCCGCTGAGCCTCCTGGCCCATCGTCAGCCCCGCACGACGCGCACCGACCTCATACGATCGATGGCGCCGTAACGCCCAGCTCGGCCGAAGTGATCGGCTCGCCACGGATCACCACCAAGTAGATGAGCGCGGAGACAAGTCCGATCGCGGCGCTCACCAGCAGGGCCGGCACGAAGCTGCCCGTGCCCTGGACGATGAACCCGGTGATCGTCGGTGCCAGCGCGCCGCCCAGGTAGCCGCCGAAATTCTGGATCGCCCCCAGTGAGGCCGTGCAGTTGGACGGCGCGGCCACGCTCGCCAACGCCCATGACATCCCGCTCGCGCAGGCTCCGAACATCAGCGCCGCCGAGATGCAGGCCACCGCGACCGTGTTGCTGGGCGTCTCCGCCGCCACGATCGTGAATCCCGCCATGCCCAGCAGCCCGACGATCACCGGCACCTTGCGGCTGTTGATCGGCGAGAATCCGGCGGCCATCAGCCGGTCGGCGATGGCCCCGCCGCCCACGCTGCCCACCACGCCGAACGCGAACGGAATCGCCGACACCCAGCCGGTCTTCGGGATCGACATGTGGCGCTGGATTTCGAAATATCCGGGCAGCCAGGCGAGATACAGCCAGCCCATATACACCACCCCGAAAAACCCGAGGATCAACCCCCAGGTCGTGCGGAAGCGGAACAACTGGCCCCATTCGCCCAGCGTGACCCGGCTTGTCACCGGCGCCTCCTCGCCTTCCTGCAGGTAGCGCTGTTCCTCCGGTGTGAAACCGGCTTCAGACGCGTCGCGATATTTCACGTACCAAAGGGTGGCGATCGTGAGCCCGCCCACACCCATGATGACGAACATCCAGCGCCAGCCGAAGGCCAGCATCAGCGCAGTCAGGATTGGCGGCGCGATCGCTGGCCCGAGCGAGGAGGTGCAGTTCCAGATCCCTGTCGGAAGGCCGCGATCGCGCACGCGGATACCAGTCCCGCACGACGCGCACCGCGGAGGAGAACATCGGCGCCTCGCCCATGCCGAGGAACACGCGGGCGATGGAGAACTGCCAGAAGCTGGTGACAAATCCCGCCGCGGCCTGCGCCAGCGACCACAGGGCGAGCCCGGAGGCGAGCAGCCGGTGCGGCCCGACCCGATCCACGAGCGCCCCGCCCGGCAGTTGAGAGAACGCGTACGCCCACAGGAATGCCGAGAGCAACAGGCCCATGTCGGCGATCGACAGCCCCAGCTCCTGGCGGATCAGCGGATTGGCGATCGAGAGCGTGGAGCGGTCCAGGTAGTTCAACGTGCCCGCGAGGACGAGCATGGTCAGCGCCGATCGCTGCACGCCGCGGATGCGGGGCGACAATTGAGTTCGGTCCATGGGCGTCCTCCCGGGTGGCACGCAACGTTGGCGCGCCCGGGAGCAGTCTTGCCTACCTCCGCTACGGAATCCAGATCACTCGGGCGCCCTCAATGGGTGCATTGCGGGAGGCGCGTTCGTGACAACTTTGCTCGTGGTGTTCCATTCCCGGACCGGCGGCACGATGCAGATGGTTGAGGCGGCCGCGCGGGGCGCACGCACCGAGCCGCAGGTGCGTGTCTGTGTGCTGCCAGCCTCGGAGGCGCAGCCCGGGGATGTGCTCTCGGCGGACGGGTACGTGTTCGCCACACCCGAGAACCTCGCCGCCATAGCTGGCGTGATGAAGGACTTTTTTGATCGCACCTATTATGCGGCGCTGGATCGCATCAACGGCCGTCCCTATTCGGTGCTCGTCTGTGCCGGCAGCGATGGCCATAATGCGGTGCGCCAGATCAAGCGCATCGCCACCGGCTGGAGATTGCGACTCGTCTCTGACCTCCATTGTCTGTACACGTGCCCAAACGCCCGAGGCCATCCTGGCACCCAAGGTGATCGGTGCCGAGGATCTCGGACGATGCGAGGAACTCGGCGCAGCGCTCACCGCCGGAATGGCGATGGGCATTTTCTAGATCGCGGCCTCAGATGGGCGGCGCCACGACAACCCTCGACAGGAAATCGGCCAGTGGAATTTCGAGCGCTGCCGACCTTTCCACTGGTGTGCGGTGATTGTGCGGTGCATCATCGCGGCGATGGACGCCAGCACAGCTTCCGGGATCGATGGCCTGCTCGCCCTCGCAGCACGCCGCATGGCGCAGACGGACGAGGATCCGTTCGGCAATCCAGTCATGTCGGTCGCGCTCGCGATCACTCGCCTGATCGACGACGACAAGCTCGACGCGACGTCCATCTCGGCCATCGTGCGCCAGCTCCGCGATGAGGCGTTTCACGATCGTGCGCATCGGCTCTCGCGGTATGTCGGCGGCACCGGTATTGCCGCCAACGAGGCCGCGCTCGCCGCCGTCGCGCAGACGGTGCTCCGCCCCGATCCGTCCGACAGCCCGGTACGCTGGGCCGAATTCCGCGCCAGCATCGAACGCGCGCGCTATGCTGCCGTGTTCACCGCTCACCCGACCTTTTCGCTCGCTCCCGAGGCTGCCGCTTCCCTCGCCGCCGTCGCGAGTGGCGCGGCCGAAACACCAAGTCTGGTCAGCCATCGTCCTCCGCCGATCACGCTGGCTCAGGAGTTCGCGCAGGCGGTCGCCGCGATCTCCAATGGCCGCGACGCGCTTGACCGGCTGAACGAGGCTCTGCTGGTCACTGCGGGCGAGGCTTGGCCGGAGCGCTGGACCGAGCTGTGCCCGCGCCCCATCGTGCTGTCGAGCTGGGTCGGGTACGATACGGATGGACGCACAGACATCGGTTGGGCCGACACGCTACGCCTGCGTCTGCGCATGAAGCTGCTGCAACTTGAACGACTGGCGGGGCAGCTCGCCGATCTGCCGCACACCGACGCTCTGCCCGCGCGGCTCGACGTGGCGATCGACGCTGTTCGCGCGCAGCTCGAGGCCACTGCCGCCTCGTCCGATCCACCCGCCGTCGCCGCCTTCGCCCGCCTGCTCGTCGGTCGGCGCGATGATGCGCTGACCACGCCCGCGCCGCTGCTCGATCTGTTCGCGCCCGCCATCGCCGCCGCCACCGGCGCACCCCAACGCGCGCTCTGCGTGGCCCGCGCCGGTCTTGTCGCGCACGGTCTTGCACTGGCTCACACGCATGTCCGGCTGAACGCGACGCAGCTGCACAACGTCGTCCGTCAACGCCTCGGCATTGTCGATGCAGCCGATGATCCCTTCCATCGTCGCGCGTTGCTCGCCGCCATCAACACGGCCCTCGATACCGTCACGCCGGCGCCTGTCGATTTCGGCGGCCTGCTCGCCGAGCAGGCGTCGGCGGCGCAGCTGATGATGACGGTCGCGCAGATCGTCAAGCACGTCGACGCCTCGATTCCCGTGCGCTTCCTGATCGCGGAGACGGAAAGCGGATACACGCTTCTCGCCGCGCTCTGGCTCGCCCGCCTGTTCGGTATCGAGCGCCACATCGAGATCAGCCCGTTGTTCGAGACCGCCGCAGCCCTGGAGAGCGGTCAGCGCGTGCTGGAGGAAGCGTTGCGCAGCCCGCACTGGCGCGCTTACCTCAAGACGACCGGCGCCTCGCGCTGCAATTCGGCTATTCGGATTCCGGTCGCTATGTCGGCCAGGTCGCGGCGAGCTATCTGATCGAGCGGCTGCGCTTCAAGATCGGCGAGACCCTTGCCCGATTCGGTGTGTCCGACGTGGAGATCGTGCTGTTCGACACGCACGGCGAGAGCATCGGCCGCGGCGCCCATCCCGGCTCGCTCGCCGACCGCCTCAAATACCTGTCGCCGACCGCGAGCCGCCAAGCGCTCAGCCGCGCCAACCTTCCCGTCCGTGAGGAAAGCTCGTTCCAGGGAGGCGACGGCTACCAACTTTTCGCGACGCGAGCGCTGGCACTCGCGACCGTCGCGCGGATTGCCGAGCACGCCTTCCATCCCGCCGCCGGGCCGATCGAGGATCCGATCTATGCCGAGCCTGACTTTGCCGCCGACTTTTTCGCAACCGTGCGGTCGGGAATGGAGGCCCTGGTCGAAGATCCCGGCTATACTGCGCTGCTTGGCGCGTTCGGCCCGGCGCTGATCGACAGCACCGGCTCGCGGCCGGCGGCGCGGCAGAGCGTCGGGGCGGCGCAGGCCGTCTCGATCCGTCATCCGCGCGAGCTGCGCGCGATCCCCAACAACGCGATCCTGCAACAGCTCGGTTGGTGCGCGAACACGCTGCAGGGTATTGGGAGCGCCGCCGCGCGCCATCCCGAACTCTTTGCCCAGATGAGCGTCGAGAGCCGCCGTTTCCGCCGTGCGCTCGATCTGCCGCGCCACGCGCTCGCGCATTCCGACCTCGAAGTGCTGCGCGCCCTGGTCGGCACGCTCGATCCAGGTTCCTGGCTCGACCGCGCCGCGCGCACCCGTAGGGCCGGCCGGCGCCAAGCGCTGGTCGCGGTCGCGCGTGCGCTCGAGCGGCTCGATCTATGGGCCCAGGTGCAGGCGATGTTCCGGCGCGTGCAGGCCGATCATCTGGCACTTCGTGCCGCTTGGCCGGATGCACCGCGCATGAAGCCGCGCGAGGTGCTGCTGCACGCACTTCGTCTTGCGGTGATCCAGCGGGTTTGGTTGCTTGCCACCGAGATCCCCGAGTTTTCACCGCGTCACGGCGTCACGCGGCACGGGCTGGAATCGGCGCTGCTGCGGCTCGAGGTGCCGGCGGCGCTCGAGTTGCTCGCCGAGATCTTTCCGCGGGCGCCGACCCGGTCGCCGAGCAGGACTATGGCGAGCCGCCCGCCCCCCGAGCCGCTGGCTCCTACGTGCGCGAGCAGACCGAAATCATCGCGCCAATCCAAGCCCTGTTCGCCATCGTGCGTGAAATCGCGACCGCCATCACGAACGAGGTCGGGTCGTTCGGCTGACGGGCGATGCGCGGGCACGCAATCAGGAGACCGATATTTCCGGTCGTACATAGCGCCACCGTCGGACGCCTGCTATAGCGGCCTCGCAAACCTGCCAGAATTGCGGGGCGCAAGCCCATCGTCAGCGCGCGCAACAGCTGCAGGTTGCAGGGAGGGACACCAATGCAAACCGGCGACTGGTCCGTTCTGCTCGAAGGCCTCAACGATCTGATCGCACGCGACCCCGGTACTCTGCAGCCCTGCTGCCGTATCTCGGCGAATTGCAGACAGGAACCTCGTCCTTCCTGACCCTGTCAGGCGCGGTCGCCGCCCCGGGCATCTACGACCTGCCAACACTGCAATACGCAGCCCCTGCCACGACCGAGACAGAGAGTTATACGGCCGGGGGCGCCCCGGTCACCGACACCTACACGGGCGTGACCTTGTGGAACCTTCTCCAGAGCGCGGGCGGGGTGACCACGACGGACGCGAAGAACGACATTCTCAGCAAGTACGTCGTCGCGACCGGCAGCGACGGCTACGCCGCGGTCTTCTCGGCGGGCGAGATCGACCCGAGCTTCGGCAACCAACCGGTCCTGGTCGCCTACGCCGACACTGGCGGCCAGCTTGGCCCGTCGGGCGCCGACGGCTTCGCGCGCATGGTGGTGCCGGGCGATCAAGCAGGCGGGCGCTACGTCTCCAATCTCGTCAGCCTCCAGGTTGATAGCCTGCCTGCGCAGACGCCGGGTCCAGGCGGCATCTCGGAGCAGTTCACCGTCTCGGGTCATGTCGCCGACCCTGGCGTCTTCACCCCGATCACGCTCGAAACCCTGAGCCCGGGGGTGACCGAGACGGCAACGTATCTGTCCGGCGCCGGCAGCGTGACCGACACCTATACCGGGTGTCGCTGTGGACGTTGCTGAACGACACCGGCCTGCTGACGGATGCGTCGGTCAAGAACGATATCCTGCGCGACTTCGTTGTCGCCACCGGCAGCGACGGTTACCGGGCGATCATCTCGCTCGGCGAGATCGACCCGGCCTTCGGAAACCAGCCCGACCTCGTGGCCTACGCCGACACCGCCGGCCAGCTCGGCGCCTCGGGAGCCGACGGCGCGATGCGGCTGATCGTCCCAGGCGACCAGGCGGGCGGCCGTTATGTCTCGAATCTCGTCAGCCTGGACGTCATGCACGCGACGACGCTGCCGCAAAGCTAGACTCAAATCGGGGCCGCCCGGCTGATAGTGTCCGGCAGTGACCAGGATCACGCTTCGTATCGATTTCGATGATGCCCACCAGGTCGGTCCTGGGAAGATCAAGCTGCTGGAGTTGATCAACGAACAGGGGTCGATTTCGGCGGCTAGCCGCCTCATGGGGATGTCCTACCGGCGTGCCTGGACACTGATGGTCAGCCTGAACGCGACCTTTGCCGAGCCATTGATCACGGCCCGAGCCGGAGGAAGCGGCGGTGGCAGCGCCGAGCTGACAGCCAAAGGCCATGAGGTCGTCCGATGCTATCGCGCCATCGAGGCGAATGCCGTGGCCGCGGCGGCGGTCGAACTCCGCATCCTGCGAAAGTCTCTCGCGCCATCGGGTCGCAAACTGGCTGATTGACAGCGCGCGACGGCGGAACCTGCCTGGACTATCCGGCGTTCAGGCGTTATGTTCGGACAAACATAACGAGGAGGACCTCCATGGACCTGTCAACCTCTCATGGACGGCTGAGCGCCAGTGCCCGCGACTTCGTCGCGCGCCGCCACAAGCTGCTGATCGACGGGCAGTGGGTCGATGCCCGCTCGGGCAAGACCTTCGCCGTGTTTGATCCGTCGAATGGACAGCAGATCGCCCAAGTCGCGGAGGGGGTCGCCGAGGATATCGACGCGGCGGTGGCCGCAGCTCGCCGTGCCTTCGAAGACGGCCCCTGGGCGAAGATGAAGCCGACCGAGCGCGGCAAGCTCGTCTGGAAGCTCGGCGACGTGCTGGAAGCGCATGCCGACGAACTCGCAGAGCTGGAAGCGCTCGACAACGGCAAGCCGATCCGCGACGCGCGCGCCGTCGATCTTCCCTTCGCCTGCGAGCTGCTGCGCTACATGGGCGGCTGGTCGACCAAGATCACCGGCCAGAGCATCCCGATCTCCGCGCCGGGCGACTGGCACGCGTACTCGATCCGCGAGCCGGTCGGCGTGGTCGGCCAGATCATCCCTTGGAACTTCCCGCTGCTGATGGCCGTGTGGAAGATTGCACCGGCCCTTGCAGCCGGCTGCACGATCGTGCTCAAGCCGGCCGAGCAGACGCCACTGTCCGCGATCTGGCTTGGAGAATTGATCCAGGAGGCCGGATTCCCGAACGGCGTCGTCAACGTCGTCACCGGCGACGGTACGGCGGGAGCGGCGATCGCCGCGCATCCGGACGTCGATAAGGTGGCGTTCACCGGGTCGACCGAGGTGGGCAAGCTCATCGTCCAGGCCGCCGCGGGCAACCTGAAGAAGGTCTCGCTCGAACTCGGTGGCAAGTCGCCGGCGATCGTCTTCCCTGACGCCGACCTTTCGGTCGCGATCCCGGGCACCGCGTCGGGCATCTTCTTCAACATGGGGCAATGCTGCACCGCAGGCTCGCGCCTGTTCGTGCACGAGCGCATCTTTGACAAGATGATGACCGGCCTTGCCGATCAAGCCGCGAAGATCAAGATCGGACCGGGCCTCGACCCGGACTCGAGCATGGGACCATTGGTCTCGGACGAGCAGTTCCAGCGGGTGACCGGCTTTCTCGAATCAGGCCGTCAGCAGGGCGCGGAGTTCGTCACTGGCGGCAAGCGATCTGGTAACGAGGGCTACTTCGTCGAGCCGACCGTACTGACGAAGACAACCCCCGACATGAAGGTGGTGCGCGAGGAGATCTTCGGCCCGGTCGTCTGCGCGATGCCCTACAACGACGACGATCTCGAGCGCATCGCCAAGCAGGGCAATGCGACCGAGTACGGCCTCGCCGCCTCTATTTGGACCCGCGATATCGGCATCGCGCACAAGCTCGCAAGAAAGCTGAAAGCCGGCTCCGTGTGGATCAATGTCCATAACTTCAATGACGTCGCCCTCCCGTTCGGCGGCTACAAGCAGTCCGGCTGGGGCCGCGAAATGGGCTACGAGGCGATCGAACTCTACACCGAGACGAAGGCCGTGGCAGCGCTGCTGTAGCCCGCCATGGACCGGAGCGCGATCAAGGGCGAACGGCTCACAACATGGGCCGTCACCCCGGACGGGGAACGGGTGCGGCTCGGCTTCGAGGACGAGGCCGGGCGACCGTGCGCCGTCAACCTGCCAATCAATGTGCTGAGCGCGCTGATGATGACGATCCCGCGCATACTTCGTCAGGCGCTCGCGGTGCGCTTTGCCGACGGCTCGCTGCGCATGATCCACGAGCTTGGAGAATGGCGGGTCGAGCGGGCCGTGGAGGCCGACGCGTCCATCCTCAGCCTCGCCACATCCGATGGCTTCGAAGTGACATTCGCCGTGACCACGGCGGAAGCCGATCGACTTGGAGAAATGCTGCGCTACTCCGCGCTTCCGTCCGCGATGCGCGCGGCCGCCGTCAATTGATCAAGGGAGTTCCTGCTGTGACCGCAGATGTTCTGACAACCCGCCATCCCTTTCTGGACGGCAAGCCGAAGCGCATGCTGATCGACGGCAAATGGGTTGAGGCCGCCTCGGGCAAGACGTTCGACACCCTCAATCCATCGACAGGCGACGTGCTTGCATCCGTCGCGGAGGGCGATAGCGAGGACATCGACCGGGCCGTGGACGCGGCGCGGCGTGCCTTCAACGGGCCATGGAGCAAGTTCAAGCCATTCGAGCGGCAGAACCTGCTGCTCAAACTCGCCGACCTGGTCGAGCAGCATTTCGACGAGCTTGCCACGCTCGACACGTTGGACATGGGCGCGCCGATCAGCCGCACGAAAGGCGGCCGGCTGCGCGCGCTCGGCATGCTGCGCTACTACGCCGGCCAAGCGACCACGATCCACGGTGAGACGATCGAGAATTCGCTTCCCGGCGCGTATGTCAGCTACACCCTGAAAGAACCATCGAGGAGGTGATCGAGCGCGCGAACCGGACGAATTTCGGCCTCGGCAGCGGCCTGTGGACCCGAGACGTGAGCAAGGCCCACAAGCTTGCGCGTGGCATTCGGGCCGGCTCGGTCTGGATCAACTGCTACCAGGCGATGGACCCGGCCGTGCCGTTCGGCGGCTACAAGATGAGCGGCTACGGACGCGAGAGCGGCAAACAGCACGTCGAGGAATACCTCAACGTCAAGGCGGTCTGGATCAAGACGGACTGACACCGGCGGCTGCAAGAAAGGATCACCCAGCCCTCATCGGGCTGGATGATCCGAAGTCGGGCTTCAGTAATCCATGTCGCCCATGCCGCCCATGCCGCCCATGCCACCTGGAGGACCGCCCGCCGCACCTTTCTTCTCCGGCCGTTCAGCCACCATCGCCTCGGTCGTGATCAGCAGGCCGGCGACAGAGGCCGCATTCTGCAGGGCCGCGCGCACCACCTTGGTCGGATCGATGATGCCGGCCTGGACCAGGTCCTTGAACTCGCCGGTCTGCGCATCGAAGCCCCAGTTGGGCTCACTCCGGTCCAGCACCTTGCCGGAGACCACCGCACCATCCTCGCCGGCGTTCTCGGCGATCTGGCGCAGGGGCGTCAGCACCGCCTTGGCGTACGATGTCGATGCCGAACTTCTGATCCTCGTTCTCCGACGCCAGCTTGCCAAGTATAAGGCCGGCACGCGCCAGGGCGACGCCACCGCCGGGCACAATCCCCTCTTCGACCGCAGCCCGCGTGGCGTGCATCGCGTCATCCACGCGGTCCTTGCGCTCCTTCACTTCGACCTCGGTGGCGCCGCCGACGCGGATCACGGCCACGCCGCCCGCCAGCTTCGCCAGGCGCTCCTGCAACTTCTCGCGGTCGTAGTCCGAGGTCGTCTCCTCGACCTGGGCGCGAATTTGGTTGCAGCGGCCCTTGATGTCATCGCCCTTGCCGGCGCCCTCCACGATCGTGGTGTTCTCCTTCTCGATGATCACCCGCTTGGCAGTGCCGAGCATTTCGAGGGTGACGTTCTCGAGCTTGATGCCGAGATCCTCGCTGATCACCTGGCCGTCGGTGAGGATCGCGATGTCCTCGAGCATCGCCTTGCGACGATCGCCGAAGCCCGGCGCCTTGACGCCCGCGACCTTGAGCCCGCCACGCAGCTTGTTGACCACCAGCGTGGCCAGCGCCTCGCCCTCGACGTCCTCGGCAATGATCAGCAGCGGACGGGCAGACTGCACGACTTTCTCAAGCAGTGGCAGCAACGGCTGCAAGCTGGACAGCTTCTTCTCGTGGATTAGGATGTACGGTTGGTCCAGTTCGGCGATCATCTTCTCCGCGTTGGTGACAAAATAGGGAGACATATAGCCGCGGTCGAACTGCATACCCTCGACCACGTCGAGTTCGGTCTGCATGCCTTTGGCTTCTTCGACCGTGATTACGCCCTCGTTGCCGACCTTCTGCATCGCTTCCGCGATCATGCGACCGATCTCGACTTCGCCATTCGCCGAGATGGTGCCGACCTGGGCGGTCTCGGCCGGCGTGGTGATCTTCTTGGTGTTTTTCTTGAGCTCCTCCACAACCGCCGCTACGGCCTTGTCGACGCCGCGCTTGAGGTCCATCGGGTTCATGCCCGCGGCAACCGCCTTGGCGCCCTCCCGCACGATGGCCTGGGCCAGCACGGTTGCCGTGGTGGTGCCGTCGCCGGACTGGTCACTGGTCTTGCTGGCGACCTCGCGCACCATCTGCGCGCCCATATTCTCGAACTTGTCGGAAAGCTCGATCTCCTTCGCCACGGTGACACCGTCCTTGGTGACCCGCGGCGCGCCGAAGCTCTTGTCGAGGACGACGTTGCGGCCCTTCGGCCCCAGCGTCACCCTCACCGCGTCGGAGAGGATGTCGACGCCGTGCAGCATTCGCTGGCGCGCGTCTCCGCCGAAACGTATGTCCTTGGCAGCCATGTATATTCTCCCCCTTCGTTGATGGGATCAGTCCGGTGGGCAGGCCAGCGCGGATCAGGCGGCGGTTTCTTGCGCTGGCCTCGACCGCTACATCCCTTTACCTCCGGTCGTCACACCCGTCCACGCTGACACGGTTCGGTGTCAGCTCTGCCGCACCAGTCCGATCGTCTCCCCCATCTTCACGCTGCTGCCAGCGATTTTGACCAGCTGCGCCAGCATGCCCGCGATCGGCGCCTCAATTTCGACCAGCGCCTTATCGGTCTCGATCTCCGCGACCACATCGCCCGATGCCACAATGTCCCCGTCCGGGCGTGTCCAGCGCACCAGCTTGCCTTCGCTGACCGTGAGATCGCCGAACGGCATGGTGATCGGTGCGCCTCTCGATGACACCGGCTGGGGTGCTTGCGCTGCGGCCGCGGCTTTCGGCGCCGGAGCTGCAAAGGGCGCCGGCACTCTATCCGTGCGCCCGCTCCAGCGCCGTGGCGGCGGCGCGGTTCCGGCTATCACCTGCCTTGCAACGGCGGCGATGCGATCGGTATCGACCAGCATCGCGCGCTCCAGCGCGGGACCAAATGGGTGCGTGACCGGCTCGGTGTGCAGGCGTGCGACCGGGGCGTCCAGCGCGTCGAAAGCGAGTTCGTGCATCGCCTGGCCCAGTTCGGCGCCCACGCCGAACATCGGCCAGCCCTCGTCCACCACCAACAGCCGGTGGGTGCGGCGCACGCTGTCGGCGACGGTGTCCACGTCCAGCGGCTGGATCGTGCGCAGATCGATCACCTCGCATTCGATGCCGTCGCCGGCGAGGATCTCGGCAGCCTCCAACGATCGATGCACCAACTGGCCAGCCGACGCGATGGTCAGGTCGCTGCCCGGCCGGACAATGCGTGCGAGGCCGAACGGCACCAGATGCTCGCGTTCCGGCACCGGGCCGCGGCTGGAGAACAGCGCCTTGGTCTCCAGCATGATCACCGGATCGCCCGCGCGCAGCGCTGTCTTCATCAATCCTTTTGCGTCGGCGGGAGTGGCCGGCAGACAGACGATCAGGCCCGGGATATGCGCCCAGACCGGGTGATACATGCCGCTATGATGCGGGCCCGCGCTGCGCACCGCGCCGCAGCCGACCCTGATTACCATCGGCGCCGCCATCTGGCCATTGCTCATGTAGCGAAGCTTGGCCGCTTGCAGCACGATCTGCCCAGCCGCCTCGAACAGGAAATCCGCGAACATCAGGTCGGCGATGACACGCACGCCGGTTGCCGAGGCGCCAAGCGCCGCACCGGTGAAGCCAAGCTCCGAGATCGGCGTATCGACCATCCGTTCGGCGCCGAACTCCTGGAATAATCCCTTGGTGTGCGCGAAGGTACCGCCGCGCTCACCGGTCCCCTCGCCATAATAGAGGATGTTGCGTTCGCGCCGCATTTCCTCGGCCAGGCCGTCGCGCACCGCATCCAGCCAGCCGGTCTCGACGGTGCGAGACGATGCCGGCGCGCGAGCGGCGGCCGATCGCCTCCGGCGGATTGATCGGGTCGGCATAGACATGGCGTGCGAGGGTCGCTGGATCGGTTTCCTGGGAGGCGCGCGCGAAGGCGATTGCGTCCCGCACCTCGGCATCGACCTGGCTGTCGATCTCGCCGAGCTCGGCTTGGCTGGCGATCGCGAATTCCTCCACCAGTCGGGAGCGGAAGCTCGGCGACCGGGCAGCGCGCCGTCCAGGCATCCACCTCCTCCTGCGTGCGATAAGTGCCGACGACCGGGTCGCCCTCATGGTGCCCGACCGTGCGATAGGTCTTGATCTCGAGCAGGGTCGGCCCCTCGCCGCGACGGGCTCGCTCCGCCGCCTCGCGCATCGCGCTCCAGACGGCGAGCACGTCGTTGCCATCCACCGCGACGCCGGGGATGCCATAGGCCGCTGCGCGGGTCGCCACCTCGGGGTTCAGGGTCACCGAGCGCAAAGGCGTGGCGGTGGCGTAAAGGTTGTTCTCGCAGACCAGGATGACGGGTGCGCGCTGGAAGCCGGCGAAGTTGCACGCCTCGTGGAAGGCGCCATGATTGACGGCGCCGTCGCCGAAGAAGGCGACCGCGACGCCATCGGTGCCGCGATAGCGCGCGCTGAGCGCTGCTCCGACAGCGGCTGGCGCCCCTGCGCCGACGAGGCCGTTGGTGCCGAACAATCCGATCGAGCGGTCGTAGATGTGCATGGTGCCGCCGCGCCCGCCGGAGGCGCCGTCGCGCCGCCCGTACAGCTCGGCCATCAGCGTGTTCGGCGAGATGCCCTTGGCCAGCGCATGGCCGTGCCCGCGATGGGTGCTGGTGATCCAGTCGGTCGGCCGCAGATGCGCGCAGACGCCGACCGCGCTCGCCTCCTCGCCGATATAGAGATGCAGGAAGCCCGGCGTCTCGCCTGTCCGGCAGGCGATCTGCGCCGCCAGCTCAAACCGGCGCAGCAGCATCATCTGCTGATACAGGCGCAGCATCGCCGCGGTATCGAGACCCTCCGGCAGCGGCGCATGATTGCGGCCAGCGTGAGCCGTGGCGCTGCTTGGGCAACTCTCGTCATCCTTCCCCGAGGCGGTCCGGCGTTGACGACGTTGCACGGACGGAAGGCGGATTTCATTATATTGCATGATGCTTCGCCGGGATGGTCGATGGCGCAAGGTGTGGCGACGCCGACGGTCAGGTGGGCGAGGGGCGGGAATGCGGGTCGATCTACAGGGGCAGGTCGCGCTGGTGACCGGCGCGGCGCGTGGCATCGGCCGGGCGATCGCGGATCGGCTGGCGCGCGAGGGCGCGTCGGTCATCTACAGCGATGTCGATGCGGCGGCTCTTGAAACGGCCGCCGCCGAACCTCGCCACATGGCGCTCGCCCTGGACGTGACCGATGAGGCGCAGATCGAGGCGGCGATCGGCACGATCCTCGCGCGCTACGGCAAGCTCGACATCGTGGTGAACAATGCCGGGATCGGCACGCGTCCCGAGGAGCGGGTCGCGATCGACCGCGTGCTCGACCGCGCAGTGGGAACGCATGCTGAAGGTGGATCTGACCGGCGTGTTCCTGGTCAGCCGCGCCGTGGCGGCGCCGATGATCCGGCAGAAATCGGGCCGCATCATCAACATTGCCTCGGTGGTCGGGCTGGTGCCGCTGCGCCTGCAAAGCGCCTACGTCGCGGCGAAGGCCGGCGTCGCGCATCTGACCAAGTCGATGGCGCTGGAACTCGCCGAGCACGGCATCCTGGTCAACGCGATCGCGCCCGGGTCGACCGCGACGGATTCCTGGCGCGGACTGGATGGGCGACGCCGAGCAGCGAGCAGCAGGCGCTGCACGCGCGCCTGATGGCGCACATCCCGCTCGGCCGGGCCGCCAAGCCGGAGGAGATCGCGCACGCCGCGCTGTTCCTGGCGGCCCCGGAAACGTCATACGTCACCGGCCACGTCCTGGTCGTGGACGGTGGCTGGATCGCCGGCTTCTCCCGCGATTTCTAGGATCGTCGTCGTGCGATCCCACGCCAAGGAGGCGTCCTGACCGATGACACAGTATGGGACCAAGCAACCGCCAATGGCCTGACACGGCGCCAATTGGTGGCCGGCGCCGCGGCCGTCGAGCGTCACGCCGGCCCTGGCCATGCCCGCGGTCGCGCAGAACACGCTGAAGGGTAGCAAACTGACCGTCCTCGTGGGCCAACTGGTACGTGCCGGAAAACAACACCCAGGTGGATCAGCTTGCCGCGCGGGTGAGCCAGGAAACCGGCATGGACGTGAGGATCGAGCGGCTCGCCGGCGACGAGCTGGGGACCAAGACCGCCGCGGTCGTCGGCAGCGGACGCGGGGCCGATCTGTCGATCGGCGTCGAGTTCGACACCTATCTTTATGCCCCGAAACTGGCTCGACGTCACCGACTTGGCCGATCAGATCGGACAGACCTATGGCGGCTGGTATGACGTGGCGCAGACGGGCGTGCATGATCCAGGGGCGCTGGAAAAGCCTGTGCATCGGCCAGGCGCCGGCTGCATGGAACTATCGGGTCGATCAGTTCAAGGCAGCGGGGTTCGACCATTTTCCCGCGACCTTCGACGAGCTTCTCGCGGCGGCCAAGACGCTGCATGGCAACGGAGCCCCCATCGGGATGACGCTGGGCCATGCGTCGGGCGATGGCCGTTCGACGAACTATCCCGTGCTATGGGCATTCGGCGGCAAGGAGTTCGAGGCGGACGGCAAGACGGTCGCGCTGGACTTCGCCGGAGACAGTGCGGGCCGTCGAGTGGTACACGGAGATCTACAAATACTTCATCCCCGGCACCACGGCGTGGCTCGACCCAGATAATAACCAGGCGTTCCTGGCGGGAAAATGCTCGGCGACCGTCAACGTCAACACGATCTACCTGGCCGCGCGCGCCGCCGCGCCGAAAGAGCCCGCGATGAAGAACATCGCGGAGAACATGGGGTTCGGCAATTGGCCGAGCGGACCGGCGGGCCGGTTCGGCAACTACAACATCAATGTCTGGCTGCCGTTCGCGTCGAGCCTAAACCGCGCGGGCCAGATCGCCTTCCTCAAGGCGTGGTACGATCCGCAATTCATGCTGCCCTGGACCAAGACCGGACAGTGCTACTTCATCCCCACCTTCGCCGGGCTTGAGCACGCGGACGTCTGGCCGACCGATCCCAAATTGCAGATCTTTCGCGAGCTCAACAAGCTGAACCGGCTCGAGGGGTACGCTGGGCCGCCGACACCGGCTGCCGCCGAAGCCGTCAACCGATACATCCTGGTGGACATGTTCGCCAAGGCCTGCACCGGGCAAATGAAGCCGGCCGAGGCGGTCAAGTGGGCAGCCCAGCAATATCAGCAGATCGTCAAGAAAGCACGCCGTATGATCGGAGAGGTCGGGCGTGTCTAGCTCGACCCAGCTCGCAACACCCGCGCGGATCACGAGCGGGCGGCGCCGGCGGCGCCTATCGGATTGGCTCGACCACGAGCGCGTGCTTGGCTACTTGCTGGTCGCACCTGTCGTCCTCCTGCTTGTTGGCTTGATCGCCTACCCGTTCGCGATCGCCGTCGGCTACGCGCTATCGGATCGCACGCTTGCGGATAACGGCCGCTTCGTCGGCCTCGACAATTTCGTCACGCTCTTCCACGACGAGATCTACCTTCAAACGCTGCGCAACACGTTCGTGTACACGATCGGCTCGGTGGTGCTGAAGGTGGTCTTCGGCGTCGGCCTCGCACTGATGCTCAATGAGGCTTTCCCGTTCCGCCGGCTGGTGCGCGCCGCGATCCTGCTGCCGTGGATCGTGCCGACCGTGCTCGGCACGATGGCCTGGCTGTGGATGTTCAATCCCAATTTCAGCGTGATCAACTGGGTGCTGGTGCATGCCGGGCTGATGCGCGAGGGGTTGCCCTGGCTGACCGATCCCAACCTCGCGCTGCTCTCCGTGATCATCGTCAATACCTGGCGCGGCACGCCATTTCTGGCAATCACCGTGCTCGCCGGGTTGCAATCGATTCCGCCGGATCTCTACGACGCCTCGGCGATCGACGGCGCCGGCAAGTGGCAGCGCTTTCGCTTCGTGACGCTGCCGCTGGTCATGCCGGTCCTGCTGACCGCTCTCGTGCTCTCGACGATCTGGACGTTCTCCGATTTCGGCGTGGTCTTCGGCCTGACCCAAGGCGGTCCGATGAACGCGACCCAGGTCCTCGCCACGCTCAGCTATCAGGACGCGCTGGCATCCGGCAACGTCGGCGAAGGCGCCGCCATCGCGCTCACCATGCTGCCGGTGCTGCTGGTGATGATCGTGTGGCAGCTGCGCCGCATCCGGCGAAGCAGCGTGGCATGAGAGCCGGGCGCCCGGAACGCTGGCTATTCCTTTATCTGCCGCTCGGCTTCGCCCTGATATTCCTGGTCGGCCCGTTCTATTGGATGGCGGTGACCGCGTTCAAGTCGAACGCTGACCTCTATGACGGCGCGCACAGTCCGCTTTATGTCGCCGCGCCGACGCTCGAGCATTTCGTCTATCCTGTTCATGAAGACCGACTTTCTGATCTGGACGCGCAACACGATGGTGGTCGCGACGCTGTCAACGGCTGTCGCGCTGGTGATGGGCGTGCCGGCGGGATATGCACTGGCCCGCCTGCGTTTCCGTGGGGCCGAATTCATCGGCACGGCCGTTTTCGTGACCTATCTGGTGCCGACGAGCCTGTTGTTCATCCCGATGATCCAGGTGACGTCGGAGCTGGGAATAGACGATAGCATCTGGGCCCTGGTCGTGGTCTATCCGACGTTCCTGGTGCCGTTCGTGACGTGGCTGATGTCGGCCTACTTCCGCACCATCCCAAGCGAGCTTGAGGATTGTGGCCGGATCGACGGACTGACCCGGTTGGGTGCGATGTGGCGCATCGCCGTGCCGCTCGCGAAGCCCGGCATCCTGTCGGCCGGCATTTTCGCGTTTACGCTGTCGTGGAACGAATTCATCTATGCATTGACCCTTGTGACGGCGAGCAGCGAGCGGACCATTCCGGTGGGCGTGCTGGTCCAGCTGACCCGCGCCGATTTCTATTTCTGGGGACCGCTCATGGCCGGCGCGCTGCTCGGATCGGTGCCGGTGGCGATCGTCTATTCCTTCTTCGTCGACCAGTACGCGTCGGGTCTGACAGCAGGGGCCGTCAAGGGATAGTGGTTCCCGGCGGCGGTTCAAACCTCAGGGTCGCCAATGGTGACCTTTTGCGGATCCTGCTAAGTGGTGATTTCTGACACACGCTTCAAACATCGGAACAGCTCCTCAAGGAAGCCGCAAGCCCATGATCAAATATACCCCGGTCAAGCATTGCCGGGTAAGCCGCAGTAACAACTTGGTGCCGGTCCTGGACCTTGGACAGCAAATGCTTACCGGCGTCTTTCCGCGAGAGCCTCACGCGGAGCTCACGAAAGGGCCACTGCAGTTGGTATGGTGCCCCGATTCTGGGCTTCTCCAGCTCGCTCATTCCTATGATGTTGGCGAGATGTATGGGGAGAACTACGGCTATCGCTCCGGCCTGAACCAGAGCATGGTACGACATCTGACCCAAACGATACGCGAGTTGGAGCGATTGGCTAACCTTCGGGCGGGCGCCACCGTGCTCGACATCGGCAGCAACGACGCGACCTCGCTGAAAGCGTATACGGTTCCGTCCCTGCGTCGGATCGGAATTGACCCAACGGGCAGCAAGTTCCGCTCGTACTACCCGGACGACATCACGTTGATTCCGGACTTCTTCTCTGTCGAGGCGTATCGCGCTTCGGGTGCGAAGCCACCCGCGATCGTCACGTCGATTGCCATGTTCTACGATCTGGAGGACCCGATCGCCTTCGCTCGCCAGGTTGAGCAAGTGCTGGCGCCTGGCGGTGTCTGGCATTTCGAGCAAAGCTATATGCCGTCGATGTTGCGCATGACCTCTTACGACACGGTCTGCCATGAGCACCTCGAGGACTATTCGCTCGGCGTGGTACGCCGCATACTGGACGAAGCGGGCCTGCGCGCAATCGACGTGAAGATGAATGCCGTCAATGGCGGCAGTTTTGGTGTCACCGCAGCGCGCAAATCCGACCCGCGACCGGGGGCTGATGCAGTCATCGATTGGCTGCTTGGGCAGGAGGAGCGCATGGCGCTCGACACCCCACGCCCATATCGCGAGTTTGAGGATCGTGTGTACAGGCACCGCAACGACCTCATGCGCCTGCTGAAGGCGCTGGCTGCTGACGGCAAGACAGTCTTGGGGTATGGCGCATCCACCAAGGGCAATGTGGTATTGCAATTCTGCCGCGTGACGACGAACGAGGTGCCTGCGATTGCCGAGGTCAACCCTGACAAGTTCGGTGCCTACACGCCCGGGACTGGCATTCCGATCATTCCGGAGGCCGAGGCCCGAGCGATGAAGCCGGATTACTTCCTGGTGCTGCCTTGGCATTTCAAGGAAGGCATCTTGCAGCGTGAGGCGGAGTTTCTCGCGTCCGGGGGGCGGATGATCTTCCCGTTTCCGGAGATAGAGATCGTCTGAGCTGGATGCTCCCTGCACCCACTTCATTCAGAATTGCCGAGGAGAAAGCAGGACGTGAGTGCGGGGTTATATGAGGAGGACCCGATACGCGAAGTGACCGGCCTCAGGGCTCAAGAAATCCTGGAGCGGTGCAGGATGCTGCGGATCGAGCGTCATGCGGGCAGCGCCGCGCCGATCACATCGTTTGCGATCGCGCCAGCAGATGGGGAAGTTCGGTCACCCGATCGGTGGCGCAGCGTGGATCTTGGCATGGTCACGGACGTCGAGTTTGTCCGGGCGGCGCATCTGGCGCTCCTCGGGCGGTCTCCCTACGATACCGAGGTCTTCCGACGCACTGGTGACCTGCGCGCCGGCAAGACACGCATGGAAATCATCCTCCGTCTGGTGTTCTCGCCTGAAGGACGCGGTGACGCGGCACCGCGCGTGGCGGGACTGCTTCTCCCGGCCCTGGTATGGCTTGCGCGGCGTGCGGGCCGCGCGGAACGCACGTTGGGCAGGCGCCGATGAGTTGGTCGGCATCGAGGCAAGGAGCGGGAGAGACGCCGCCAATGATCCGCGCTTATTACTGGATCCATCACACCGGGACGTATGACGGCAACACCGGCGTGCAGCGCGTCGTGCGCAGCCTTGTCGGTGCCCTTTCGCAACTGGGATGCGAGTTGGTACCGGTACGCTGGTGCGTCGAGCGCGAGGCCATCATCCGCGCGGGGCGGCGATGGGTTGAAGGGCTCGCCCGGTTTGGCGGGCCCGAGCTGAGGGTGGGGCCAGAGGAAGGGCAGCCGATTCACCTGGCTGAGGCGGATTCCGGCCGGCTGGACGGCGCCTGGCTGCTGCTTCCTGAAGTACCCCATGTCGCGGACGAAGAAGAACTCAACTTGGCTATCGCACTCGATTATGCGCGCTACTATGGCCTACGCAGCGCAGCGGTGTTCTACGACCTTATCCCCCTCCGTCGACCTGGCTACGAAAAGCTGGCAGCCGGCCACGCGCGTTACGCACGCGCACTGGCGGGGGTCGACCTGGTACTCCCCATTTCCCACGACGCCGCACGAGATCTGCAATCCTGGTGGGCCGAACAGGGCCATGCTCCGGACCGGCTGCCGCGCGTGGTGCCGGTAAACCT
The DNA here is from genome assembly GCA_963756495.1 of uncultured Pseudomonadota bacterium. GTDB lineage: Bacteria > Pseudomonadota > Alphaproteobacteria > Acetobacterales > Acetobacteraceae > DATFDN01. The sequence goes on from CAVWNS010000001.1 coordinate 377,001, forward strand.
AGCTGAAGAGATGCCGGGGACGCCACGCGTGAAAATGCCGGCCGAACCCGCCGAAGCGCCCGTGCGTTTCCTTGCGTTTGGCACGATCGAGCCGCGCAAGAATCAAGTAGCAGCGATGCAGGCCTTCGCCCGCCTCTGCGCCCGGCGGCCCGATCTCGACTTGCGCTTCGATCTCGTGGGGGGAATTCACCCCGCAGTCGCGGCGGATGTGCGCGAGATCGCGACCTATGAGCACCGTATCAATCTGCACGGATTCCTGCCCGACACGATCCTGCGCAGCCTGATCGAGCAAAGTCATGCGACGGTCTTTCTCTCCCTCGCCGAGGGCTACGGGTTGCCGATTGCCGAGAGCCTGTGGCTTGGCAAACCGTGCCTCTGCTCGGATCACGGGTCGATGGCCGAAATCGCCGCGGGCGGTGGCTGTCTCGCGGTGAATGCACGCGATCCCCAGGCCATCGAGCGCGGCTTCGAGCGGCTGGCCGAAGATGCGGCGTTGCGCATGCGGCTGGCTGACGAGGTCTCTCGCCGAGAGCTTCGTCGATGGGTTGATTATGGCCGCGCGGTTCAGGAGGCGTTGTCGGCCGCCCCTGCCGTGGAGCGGATCGCCATTATCGAGGGTTCGCGCGGCGGCGGTGCGGAGGCGACGGTCGCGTTCACCACCGCCGACGTTCACGTCCGACGTTTCCATTGGCGCCCGGACTCGCAATCCCTGCTCCCCGGTCCCCTGGGTGCGCCCGAACAGCCCGAGATGGGCGGCGGGCGGCTGCGCGGCTTATGGGCAGGACTGCCGGAGGGCACGGCGTCGACCACGGCCGAGTTGCAGTCGATCGTCGCCACGGCGCGCGGATTGGGATTGAGGGTGGCCCTTGAGGCGGACGCCACAACGCCGCCGCAGCTGCTGGCCGCCGCGGATGCGGCGCTGTTTCCTGACGAGGCGGCACGCGACGAGGCACTGGCCTGGGCGCTGCGGGAACTGCCGAGAACCGTGACTTTGCGCTCACGCCTGCGCGTCGGACGCGGCGCGTCGGCCCTTCGCGCCCTGGCCGCCGATCGCCCGCGCATATCCGCGGCCGGCCCCATACGCCGACCGCGCCGCGTGTTCTATTGGGTCGGGCTGACCGTCACGCAGCCCTTCAATACTGGCGTGCAGCGCGTCACCCGTCTGCTCGCGTCCGCTCTCGAACGGCTCGGCGTCGAGGTTCTGCCGGTGACCTGGGACCCGGTCGGAAAGCGCATGGTGCAAATTTCGTCGGAGGAAGCGGCGATCCTTGCTCGCTGGAACGGACCGGCATTCCGCGAGCCCCGGCCTCTACCGGACGACGTCGCCGGTGAATGGCTGCTTGTGCCAGAGATAACTCTGCCGGCTGTGCCGCCTGGCTCCAACCTTGCCGAGTTGGGCCGATCCTTGGGGATGCGCACTGTCGCTGTCTTCTATGACATGATCCCGGACAAGATGCAGGAGATTTATCCGCCTTCGGTGCTCGACCATTGGCGAATGTACTGGGCCACATTTGGTTCGGTCGATCTCGTGCTGCCCATTTCCTGGACCGCGGCAGCCGATCTACTCCGCTACATGACGGCACGGAAGATGCGCCTACCCGCCATCGTTCCCTGCCCTTTAGCCGGCGACCTCGGGAGCGTGGCCCGCGTCACGACTCCCTTCGAGAGGCCGGCACCTTCCGAGCCGCTCAAGCTTCTCGCGGTCGGAACGTGGGAGCCACGCAAGAACTACCCGCGCCTGCTTCGTGCGCTGGCGGCGGCGCAAACGCGCGCTGGGCGCTCTATCCAACTAACGATCCTAGGCCGCAAGGCCGGTTTTCAAAGCCTGGAAGCGGAGATCGACCGCTTGGCTCGGGCCGTCGGTGCCCAACTGCTCGATCATGTCACGGATCAGGAACTCCTACGGCACTACGCGGCAAGCGATGCGACCGTGTTCGCTTCGTGGGAGGAAGGCTTCGGCCTTCCGGTTCTCGAAAGCCTCTGGCATGGGCGCCCTTGCCTCTGCCACACGGGTTCCGCGATGGCCGAGCTGAGACCTGGCGGCGGCACGCTTGGTGTGGACATGCTGGACGAAGGCGCCATCGCGACCGGGCTGGTGCGCCTCGCTGACGAACCCGACCTCCTTGCCCGGTTGGGCTCGGAGGCGGTTGCGCGGCCAATCCGGAGCTGGGACGAGTACGCCCAGGATGTTGTCGGCGCCCTCGCGCATAATGCGGGCGCGCCGGGCTGGCCGTTGCCAGCGATTGCGCGCCGCCGCCCGCTGCTTTCCTGCGCCATTACAACGTACAACCGCGCGCGATGGCTGAAGCACAGCCTGCCCCGCCTGCTCGAAGCCACCCGTCCCTGGCGGGACACCGTTGAGGTGGTGGTGTGCGACAATGCGTCCAGCGACGACACCGCGGACGTTGTTGCCAGCTTCCGGGGCGAACCGGGCTTTGCCGCTCACCGCAACCCCGTGAATGTCGGCATGCTCGGCAACCTCGGGGTGACCGCCCGCCATTCCCGCGGCGCTTTCGTCTGGCTGCTGGGCGATGATGATCTCCTGGTGAACGGCGCATTGGAGAATGTCCTGGAAGGCATCGCCGCCCATCCCGAGGTCGAGATGGTGGACATGAACTACGGCTACACACGTTTCGACACGCCCGAGCAGATGACCGACGCCGAGCACGTGATCGCCACCGCGACCCCGATCGCGCCGGGCGGACCCAATCGCCGTGTATCGGAATTGCGGGACGTTGCGGGTCTGAACGAAAATCTTTTCACTGCCATCTATGCCTGCGCTTTCCGCCGGGATCACGCGCTGCGGGCCTATCAGCTTGACACGCGGGGCAGCCCGTTCAGTTCGCTCTCGACCTGCGTACCCTCGTCGGTTTACGCGCTTGCCGCATTGCAGGACCGACCCGCCTGGTGGGTCGGGAAACCGGCGATGGTGGTGAACATGAACGTCTCATGGCTGCGTTGGGCGCTTCTGTGGCATCTGGAACGCATGCCTGACCTGTTCGAGGAAGCCGAGCGTCGCGGCATCGATCCGGACCGGCTGGACCGGTACCGCTTGCATCATTTGACGGAAGCCGAACGCTGGGTCCGTGCCACCTATTTCGAGGCAGAAGACGCAATCCGTGGCAATTTCTCCTTGGCGCGCCTGCTGGAGCGGTGCAAACACCTGCCGGACTTCCGCGACCATCATTTGCCGGGTGTCCGCCGCGCTTACGCCGAGGCCTGGGGAGCGGGTCGCGTGGTTATCGACCCGATCCCACCGGATGAATTGTTTGTCGCGTACGGCCTGGCGGAATCATCGGTCGATTTCCCAACGGGCGATATCATTTCGGGCAACCACCCGCACCCTAGGAGTGTCGTGAGCACATGAACTTGCTGCGTCGGAGATCAGGCAACCCGGCCGAGACCACGCCAACGCGCAAAACAATGGAAGAGGCCGTCGTTTGGGGCTACCGCCTCCTGCTTGGGCGCGAGCCGGAAAACGAGAGCGTGGTCCGCACACATGCAGCCGCACATGATTCGATCGAGGCTGTCAGACGCATGTTCCTGCAGACCGAGGAGATCAGAGGTCGGCGGTCCGCGGATCGCACTCCCGTGCCGGATGCGGAAATTCTTGCACACTTCCCCCCCTGGACGGGCGAGGCGGAGCCCGGATCCTGGCGTGACTTCCTTGGCGTGCGCACGCGATGCGAGGTACCTGCCGCCAGCCTATGCCGTCCTGTCCGGCACCGTCGAGGGCCATCCCGGAACCGAACGGGCGGCGGTCCACGAGGTCGCGGAGTGGATGGGTACCTTACGTTCCGTTCTCGAAGCCCGCGCCGAGAATCGCCTCGTCGTCATCGAGCTCGGGGCCGGCTGGGGGCCATGGTTGGTCGGTGCAACGAAGGCGGCCGAGCGCGTCGGCATTGACGACATTCGCCTCGTGGGCGTTGAGGGCGCGACGACTCATGTCGCCTTCATGGGGCAGCACTTTCGCGATAACGGCCTCTCGCCGGACGCCCACCGGATCATTCACGGCGTGGTGGGTGCCCATGACGGCAAGGCCCGGTTTCCGAAGCTGTCCGACCCGAGTGGCGAATGGGGTGCGGTCGCCATGTATGAAGGGACACCGCAGAACAACGACGACGAGGAAGTCGAATGCATTGCGCTGAGCACCCTTCTTCAGGATCTCCCGCCAGTCAATCTGATCCATTGCGACGTCCAGGGTTCTGAGGTCGAAGTACTGACTTCGGCCCACGCCACGCTGACCCAACGGGTGCGACGGGTCGTGGTCGGCACGCACGCGCGACGAATTGAGGCGGACCTTCTCGACTTCTTCGCTGGCGCTGGTTGGCAGCTTGAGGAGGAAGGAGTGTGCAGCCTGGTGCAGAGTGATGCGGGACCGCTTAACCTGGTCCGCGACGGCTATCAAGTCTGGTCGAATCCGCAGTTCTCGTCGAGAAGCTGACAGCCGGAAGCCGGAGGCTCTATCATCCTGATGGAGTGGCTCGATGGCCTAACGGGTCGCTCGGAAGACGCCACGACCGGAAACGGTGGCGTGCCGCGTGAATTCGACGTGGCTGAACCCGACATCCTTCAGCATCGCCTCGACGCATCGACGGTTCGGCCCCCACCAGTTCGAGCCGTCCCCGTTCAGTTCGGTGCCCGGGTAGAAGATCATTGCGGGACGGTCGATCTCGCATCCGTCGAGATGCGTCTCCACAATCAGCGTTTCGGTTACGAGAGAGGCCACGCCTTCAAGAGCTTGAAAAGGATGGCGAAGGTGATAGAAAACGCCGCAGAACAGCACCAAGTCGAACCGCCCGACGGTCTCGGGACTCAGATCAGGAACATCCACATCCCTGATTTCGAGTGCGGGGGCGATATGCTTTCGAGCCAGTTCTATCGTCTCACGCGACGCCCAGGGGTGATTGGCCCAAACCCAGTGATCCGTTGCCAGCACCCGCCGTGCTCCGCGCCGGATCGCCTCGATAGAGTTGAACCCGTCCCAGCAGCCAATGTCCAGAACAGACTTCCCGCTGACTCCCGGGGCGAAGTAGATCTCCGCTTGAGCCTGCAATTGCGCGAGCGGCGCCAGACCTGGGCTGATTACGCCGCCGCCGAAATCGATTTGATGAAACCAATGCAGCCGCTCAACGGCACCGCGCAACCCATCTTCCTCCGCCATCGACATGCCCCACTCAGCATCCTGGAGCTGGTTAGCACAGCCTGCGGTCCCTGCAAAAAGCGAACTCGCCTAGTCTTCCGAACCCTCCTGAGGATCTACACCCGAATTGAAAACGGCGTGATAGCAAGATTGGCTACTTCTCCCGCTGGAGTTGCCGTGAACGACTGCTTGCGCGTCCCGTGACCTGCGTGGGTTGCACCACCGCGATCCGCGTTGCCCCGGCGGACGAACCGCTCGGCCAGTTCGGGATGATTACCGGGTCTCAGGAACCTGCCGTTTCCATTGGATTGTCCATGCTTCCATCCTCACTCCGATGACCGGAGGACGCCACGTGTTGCCATTCATGCTGTCCTATGCCCAGAACTGCGAGGATGTGGTGCTACGGCGGGTTTTTGCCGGGGTTCCGGTCGGCTTCTATATCGACGTCGGCGCTTGCGATCCGGTTTCAGACAGTGTCACCCTCCACTTCTATGAACAGGGCTGGCGCGGCGTGAACGTAGAGCCCGACGCGCGCTTTCATGCCGCGCTCATGGCGAGTTGCCCGAATGACGTCAACCTGCACGCTGCCATCGGTACGGACGAAGGGCCGGTTACCTTCTTTCCGACGAGTACACCCGGACACGGCACACTCAACGCCGACATTGCGGCCACGCGCACCGCCGCGGCGGCGGAGGAAGTGGGCCTGCTGCCGTTGAGTTGCGTCTTTGCCGAGCACGCCCCGGAATTGGGGGTCGACTTCCTGAAGGTCGACGTGGAGGGGTCGGAAACGAATGTGCTGACCTCCGCCGATTGGAGCCGGTTCCGCCCGCGAATTGTGCTGGTGGAGGCGGTCGATGACAACGGACAGCCGAACTCATGCTGCGTGGGAGCCTTACCTGCTGAATGCAGGGTACCGGTTCGGACTCTTCGACGGACTGAACCGCTTCTACTGTCGGGAGGAAGACGCCGATCTGCTGATGCCACGTCTTAGCGCACCCGCCAACGTCCTGGATAATTTCCGGCTCGCCAGGGAAGTGTGCGCGCTCGATGCGGCAGCCTCCCGGGCCGACGCGTTGACGCTCGAGCTGCAAACCGGGCGGGAAGAGCTGTCGAGGCTGGATACCGCGCTGGCCTCCGAAAAGGCGAAACATGATGCAGCGCGGACAACGCTCGGAGAGGAGCAGGCGGCGCATGCGCGCACGCAGTCAGCTCTGGTAGCCGAGCAGACGGCGCATGCCGACACCCGCACCGCGCTGGCTGCGGAAAGGGCGGCGCATGCCGACACCCGCACTGCGCTGGCTGCGGAAAGGACGGCGCACGCAGACACCCGCGCCGCACTGGCCGCGGAGAGAGAGGCGCACACCGCGACTTGCATGGCGCTGACGGCCGAAAGGGCGGCCCATGCGGACGCTCATGCATCCCTCGTCACCGAAAGGGCCGCACACACTCGTTTGCATGATGAACTGGCGGCGGTTTACGGCTCCACGTGCTGGCGCGTGACCGCTCCCATGCGCAACGCAGTCTATTTCAGCCGCTTGTTGCGACGGGCTGCGCCGTAGCACGCGCGTCCCGCGCGATTTCGTCCAGCCGCCGCGCAACGCGCTCGCCGGTCGCCTCGGTCGAGAGCTGCCGCCGGATGTCGTCGCGCGCCTTCGCCCCCAGTTGCGCCGCTAGCGCGGGTTCGTCGCGGACTCGGCGCATCAATTTCCCCGCATGCTCGATCGACGGCTCGGCCCAGTGCGCCCCCGCCGCATAGGGCGGCATGTCGCGATCCAGAGTGACGAGGCGATGATCCACGAGCAGACTGTTCGACCGGCTCATGAAATCCAGGTTGCCGGAATATCCTGTCGCGATGACGGGTTTGCCGAGCAGCATCGCCTCCGCCATCGTCAGACCGAAGCCCTCGCTGCGATGAAGCGAGACATAGCAATCGCAGACCTCCATCAGCGCCAGCATGTCCTCATCGGTCATCACCGCGTCGAGGATGATCACGTCCTCATCGGCCGCCTCCCGGTGCAGGGCGGCAAGCAGCGCGGGATCGCAGGTGCCTGCGGAGGAGACCTTGATGACCAGTGATGCGGATGGGTCGGCGCCGAATGCGAGCCGGTAGGCCGCGATCAGCCCGAGCGGGTTTTTCCGCTCCATGCTGCTCGCCAGATGGAACGCAAACAGGAACAGGAATTTCTGCTCGGGTAACCCGAAATACCCGCGCGGGCGGGATTTAAAAGCGCGCGGATTGAGGCCAGGCGGCATCGTGAATGTTGGAACCCCCAAGTCCCGGACCGCGTCAGCAACAAAGCTGGTGGCAACCCAGAGCTCGTCAATGAGCGCCGCTTGGCGTGCCCACTCAGACGGGGCGGTGTCGGTCTCCCAATACCAGTAGCCGATCCGGTACGTGCGGGGCTGTCGCTCGGCCAGGCCGCCGCGCACATAGGCCACCTCGAAGAACGGCTGGGGCTGAACGTGGATGAGGGTCGTCTCGTACGGCTCGCAACCGAGGACACCGCGCCCGAGTGCCTCATCGGCAAGCAGGTCCACCGGAACATCCCGCAGCGCGAGGCCGCGGCCCGAGCGGCTTAATCCGCTGACGAGTGATTTCAGCCGAGGTGCGCAGACCCGATACGTAGCCGAAGTGCCCCATGACGTTTATCCCCGGTCGGACCAGGGTCTGTGCCGTGCGCTCGATATCAAGGCCGGCGCACCAGCGTGTCACGTCCTTCCCGAGTCCCGCCTCCGGCAGCGCCAGCCAGCGCAGGAAGGCCCGGGCCGCATCAAGCGATGCCAAGGCTCGAGGGTGCCGGTCCCGCCACCGCGGCCGCTGCGCGTATGCGAGGCGGATTTGCGCGTCGGGCGCCAGGTCGAGCGGCCAAGTGGACGGACCCGGCCAGTCAGCGCTGGGTCCGTATGTCTTTCGAAGCCACGCCGCGAGGTCACCCCGCCCGAATACGGTCAGTCCGTCGGGGCAGGCACGCTGCCATTCCGGGCTGAGCAGATATGTCTCCGCCAACTTGGCCGCGGGATCTTCCTGGGCCTCTCGGGCAAACCACCAGATTGTCTCAACCTGCAACCCGCATTCACGAATACCGAAATCCAGCAGCCACTTCATAAAGTTGGGGAGCCCGGCGGGAACCAAGCCCAGCGGGAACTGCATCCGGACATCGGGGCGGTTGGCGAACACGCGCAACACCGGTGCCGCGCCGATCTGGAACGCCGATGCGAGAGCGGCATCAAACCGGTCGCCAGGCAACCGCTCCCCGGGTCCCTTCGTTCGGAGCCACCGCGCGAAGGCCCCGTCCATGCCCGCAGACAGTGCGCGCGGGAAGCGCATCTTGATGTCCGGTCTCGAACCCAACAGGCCGATGCAGAATCGCATGGCCGACCACCCGTCCACGACCTCAGCCGCTGATGGTGCCCGCCACAAAGCGGCGTTGCAGGGTCTCCGGAACAGCGCGCCCATCGCAAGCATGCCGCGAATCCGAGCACCCAGGAAACGCCGCGAGAGGAGCGCCTGCTTCGGAAGAGACTTCGAAAAATGCACCTTGCCCGCCCCGCTGTGGCGTGTGTCACCTACTCGCCCGCGGCAATCCTCGCGCGCCAATCCTCCAGTATATCCGACAGTGTCTGCTCCCATGCGATGGTCGGACGCCAGCCAAGCAACGCACGGGCGCGGCGCGCATCGCCCATCGTGAACGGAATCTCGGTCCGACGGACCAGGGCAGGATCGACCTCCACTTCGGCGTGCACGCCAGCAAGCGAAAGCAGCGTTGCCAGCACGTCGCCCATGCGGCGCGGCGTGCCGGACGCGAGATTGAGGATCGTTCCTTGCCCCAGCTCCTCTCTCCGCTCCAGGCATCGGATATACGCGGTACAGATGTCGCGCACGTCGAGAAAATCTCGCTGAGGATCAAGCATGCCGAGGCGAAGCACCGGAGGCTGTCGCCCGGTGTCGATCCGGATGACCTGACGGGCGAAGGCGGCCACGGCGAAATCGGCCGATTGGCCCGGGCCGATGTGGTTGAACGGACGCAGCCGAACTGCGCGCAGCCCCTCGGCGGACAAGGCGCCGAGTGCCAGATCCGCGGCGGCCTTGGTAGCGGCATAGGTGCTGAGCGGAGCAAGCGGCGCGGCCTCGTCGAGCGCTCGCCCGGTGCGGAACGAGGCACCATAGGCATCCCCGCTGGACACGAACGCGAGCAGGCAGCGCGGCGCCTCGGCCATGATCGCCCGAGCGATCACCAGCGAACCGTGCAGATTGGTGCGCCACGCTTCGTCGGGATGCTGTCGGGCCCGGGCGGGAGCGGCGACGCCGGCCAGATGGATGCAAGCATCCGGGATGTTCTCACGCATCGCCCGAACCGCCGCGTCCGGGTCCGTCACATCGAAATGCTCGGTTATCAGGCGTGCTTGGGGAAACGCCGCTGCAAGCGCCCGGACGAGGTGGCGGCCGACGAAACCCGAGGCCCCCGTGATCATGATCCGCTGAAGGCCGGCCTCCATGTCACGCGCCAAGGCGCTTCCGATATCGGGCGAGATCGGCCTCGACCATCTCGGCCAGCATGGCTTCAAGCGAAATAGTCGGCTCCCACCCGAGCAGCCGGCGCGCCTTGCTCGGATCCCCTTGCAAGGCATCGACTTCGGCCGGGCGCAAGAGTTCCTTGCTGGTTCTAACGAACTCGTCGGCGTCAAGCCCGACATAGGAGAACGCGAATGCCGCCATCTCGCGAATGCTGACCGACCGCCCTGTCGCCACGACGTAGTCGTCCGGCTTATCCTGCTGCAACATCAGCCACATAGCCCGCACATAGTCGCGCGCATGGCCCCAGTCGCGTCGCGCATCAAGGTTGCCAAGCCGCACGTCGCTGGCAAGACCGAGCTTGATCCGTGCAACCGCGTCGGTCACCTTCCGCGTGACGAACTCGATACCCCGTAGCGGGCTTTCGTGATTGAACAGAATTCCCGAGGAGGCGTGCAGGCCGAAGCTCTCCCGGTAGTTGATGGTCATCCAGTGGGCGTAGAGCTTGGCCGCGGCATAGGGGCTGCGAGGGTAGAACGGCGTGCTTTCGCTCTGTGGCATCTCCTGAGTCTTGCCGAACATTTCCGAGGATGATGCCTGGTAGAAGCGCGCTTGTGGGCAAGCCAGCCGCACCGCTTCGAGCACGTTGGTCGTGCCAAGCCCGGTTACCAAGCCGGTGAGAAGCGGTTGTTGCCACGACGTCGCAACGAAGCTCTGCGCGCCCAGATTGTAGATCTCTTGCGGCCGAATCTCCGTCACCGTCCGAATCAGACTGGATAAGTCCGTCAGATTGCCCTCGATGAGGCGTATCTTGTCGATGACGCCGATCCACCGTAGCCGCTCGCCGATGACATCTGACGAGGCCGACCGCCGGAGTAATCCGACGACCTCATAACCTTTCTCAAGGAGAAGGTGCGACAAGTAGGCGCCGTCCTGGCCAGTAATGCCAGTTATCAGAGCGACAGGCATTCACTTTCCCTTACTGAGCGAACCGCCCGGCCGGGGTTCTGGTCCGCAAAAATCATCAATCACCGCCTCATACACCAATGCAACATAAGGTAGCCAGACCGCGCCCGACTTGGGTCGGCGTCACTGATTTGGCTGTGTGGGCGGGCCACTGATCGCGCTGGTCCGAGATCCGTCCACCAGCGCCCGTCCGAGGCGGACTGATGGATCACGGCACGTCGGCCGGCAGGCCGAGCGTGCACCCCGGATAGCCGGCCACATCGACGTAGCGGGTGTCGCCGACCGTCTGGAACATCACCTCGGTCACCCGTCCCGCATCGTCGGGAAGCGAGCGTTGGATGCCGCGCCGGGTGGGCGGCAGGGCGCCATTCGGCATCGCCTCGCTCAGCACGCGGCCGACGAGCTTGCCGTTGTCGGTGAGCGACAGGTGCAGGATGGCCGCGATCGTCTTGCCGAGGTCGGCGCTGCTGGAGGGCACGGGATCGACGAAGCCCCGCCGGAAATCCGGCCCGATCGCGCCCATGACGGTGCGCGTCTCGGCGCGGCTGAAGCTGCCATTCGTGCCCTGGCCCTGCTGCGACGCGGCGTCGGCCACCGTTACCCCGCAGGTGGCGGGATCGGAGCAGCCGAGGCTAAAGCTGCGGAAATTCACCACGATGGCCGGCATCGGCGTGAGCGCCGCACCATCCAGGCCGATAGCCGCCAGCTCCAAGGTGCCGGGAAGGCGGCCGAGGCGGGGATCGACGAATAGCCCGCTCGTATAGTCCTCTTCGGCCAGCGCACCGACCACGCGCACGGCGAGTGCGGCGTCATTGGTCGGCAAATACACGAGGTCCGAGCCGCCGTTCGCCGCCACCACCACCTCGGGGTGCGCGGCATCGGCGCCGATCAGCCCGTTGCCGGACTTGGTGTGCTGGCCCGCGCCAATCTGCACGCTGCCCTGATCCGGGTCGAACAGCCGCATTTTCAACGCGTGGGCGAGGTCGATCGCCACGAACCCGGGCGGCAGCATGTCCGGCAGGTTGTCGGGATAGTTCTGGGTGTTGGCGAAGCTGGTCGCGCTCTCCTTGCTGATCGTGGAAGCGCCGTGGTCGGACGCCACGATCACGTCGGTGTCGGCATCCAGCCCGCTCTCGCGCAGCGCGCGCAGCAGCGAAGCAAGATTGTTGTCGGCGTTGCGGGTCGCGGCCATCGAGGTCGGGCCGTTGATGCCGGGGATCAGCCGCCCGAGACTGTCGCCCTGGTTGTGCTGGGTGCCGTCGGGGTCGCGCGACCAGAACACCATCAGGAACGGTTTGTCGGCCGCCTGGAACATTGGCAGCACCGCCTTGGTGGCCACGCTGGTGAACCAGTCCTGCTGGGCGACATTCGCGACCGTGGTTCCGGGAGTGGCGAAGTTGCCGGCATTGGCGTTCTCGCCCCGCGCCGGCGCCTGCTCGCTCAGTTTCGCGGCGGCGAGTGCGGCCTTCATCCCGGCGTTCAACGCAGTCCCCTGCGGATGGCCGGTCAGGTCGTCGATGACGACGCTGTCCGGGTCGCCGCGCCCGATGGGGTCGAAGACCAGCGCCGGACCGAGCTTGCCGATGCTGGCCGTGGCGATCCCCTGCGCACGGGCGGCCGCGAGGAGCGTCGCCTCGTTCAGGACGTTGCCGGCGAAATGCGCATCGATCTTGCCCAGCACCGGGTCGGACTTCAGCGGAGGCGTCAGGCTGTTGCCCGCGCCCGCCACCGTGAAGCCGGCGTCGATCGTGTCGCCATAGATGCCACTGTCGCCCGGCAGGTGCCCGGTCGCGATGGCCGCGGCATTGGTCATGCCGACCGTCGGAAAGAGCGCATGCGCGTCGGCGAACCGCACCCCCTGCGCCAGGACCGAGGCCATCGCCGGCGCCGTCCCGTCCGAAACCATGCCCGGCCGCTGCCCGTCGGCCACGAACAGGATCACGTTGTGGGGACGCACAACGCCCTGTGCGAATGGGGCCTGTTCTGGTGGGGCCTCTGGCGTTGTTGCCTTTGCCGTTGGGGTCGGCACCGCTTTGGCCGGCGCCGTTTTGGCCGGCGGTTGGCGATGCGGTTGCCGGTGCGCGCGCGGCCGGGATATGGCCGGCGGCGATGCGGCGGGCGGCGGCTGGGCGGCCGCCCGGGGGGTAACCCGGGGGACGACCTGGAGCACGACCGGGGCGACCAGCGCGGTCAGGATCGACAGTCCAGCCAGCAGACGGCGTATCATCGCTCCGTGTCCAACAAACACTCGGGCGTCGCCCTCTTTCTATCCGCCCCGGGTGACCAAGACATGGCAGAGACGGGCTTGTTCGGCGAACGTTGCGCTTGACGCGCCGCGCCGGGGTGTCTAAGCGCCGCCTCGGGTCACGCCCCCCCACCGGGGCGCTTCTCTTCTGGAAGGGAGAGTTTGTCATGGCGACCGCCCAGCCGGCGTTGCGTCCGGCCAATCCCAACTTCTCCTCCGGCCCCTGCGCCAAGCGTCCCGGCTTCACCCTGGACGCGCTCAAGGGCGCCGAACTCGGCCGCAGCCACCGCGCGGGCGCAGCCAAGGCCCGGCTGGCCACGGTAATCGACCACTCACGCGCGATCCTCGGGATGCCCGCCGACTGGCGGCTCGGCATCGTGCCCGCCTCCGACACCGGCGCGGTGGAGATGGCGCTGTGGTCGCTGCTGGGCCCGCGCGGGGTCGATGTGCTCGCCTTCGAGAGCTTCTCCGAGGGCTGGGCAGGCGACATCGTCAAGCAGTTGCGGCTGGCGAATGCGCGCGTGCTGTCGGCGCCCTACGGACGCCTGCCCGACCTCGCCGCTGTGGATTTCGCCCGCGACGTGGTGCTGGCCTGGAACGGCACCACCTCGGGTGTCCGCTTTCCCGATGGGGACTGGATTCCGGCGCGGCGCGAGGGGCTGGTGATCTGTGACGCCACCTCGGCCGCGTTCGCGATGGAACTGCCCTGGGACAAGCTCGATGTCGTCACCTGGTCCTGGCAGAAGGTGCTGGGCGGGGAAGCGGCGCACGGAATGCTCGCGCTTTCGCCTCGCGCGGTCGCGCGGCTCGAGAGCCATGTCCCGGCCTGGCCGATGCCGAAGATCTTCCGCCTGACCCAGCGGGACAAGACGGGCGGCAAGCTGATCGAGGGCATCTTCAGGGGCGAGACGATCAACACGCCCTCGATGCTCTGCGTCGAGGATGCACTGGACGGGCTGCGCTGGGCCGAGCAGGCCGGCGGCCTTCGCGGGCTGATCGCGCGCAGCGAGGCGAACCTCGCCGCCATCGCCGACTGGGTCGCGCGCACGCCATGGGCCGACTTCCTGGCCGAGGACGCGGCGACTCGCTCCTGCACGTCGATCTGCCTGCGCGTCGATCCGCCCGGCATGGCCAAGGCCATCGCCGCGCTGCTCGACAAGAAAGCCGTCGCCCACGACATCGGCGCCTATCGCGACGCCCCGCCCGGCTTGCGCATCTGGGGCGGCGCGACGGTGGAGGTCGCGGACATTCGCGCGCTTCTGCCGTGGCTCGACTGGGCATTCGCGCAGGTCGAGACCGCGCACGCACCCCAGAACGCCGCCGAGTGAACCGATGCACAAGGTCCTGATTTCCGACAAGCTTTCCCCCGCCGCGGTGGAGATCTTCGCGGCGCGCGGCATTGACGCCAACGTGCGGCCCGGTCTGTCGCCGGCCGAGCTGCGCACCATCGTCGGCGAGTATGACGGCCTCGCCATCCGCTCGGCCACCAAGGTCACGCGCGAGCTGCTGGATGCGGCGACGAATCTGAAGGTGGTCGGCCGCGCCGGCATCGGCGTGGACAATGTCGATGTGCGCGCCGCCACCGCGCGCGGCGTGGTGGTGATGAACACCCCGCACGGCAACGCCATCACCACCGCCGAGCACGCCATCGCCATGATGTTCGCGCTCGCCCGCCAGATTCCCGAAGCCTCCGCCTCCACCCGCGCCGGCAAGTGGGAGAAGAACCGCTTCATGGGCGTCGAGCTGACCGGCAAGGCGCTCGGCCTGATCGGCTGCGGCAACATCGGCTCGATCGTCGCCGACCGCGCCGTCGCCTTGCACATGAAGGTCCTGGCCTTCGACCCCTACCTCTCGGAGAAGCGCGCAATCGAGTTGGGCGTCGAGAAGGTGGAGCTGGACGCGCTGCTCGCGCGTGCCGACATCATCTCCCTGCACGCGCCGCTGACCGACTCCACCCGCGACATCCTCTCGCGCGAGGCGATCGGGCAGACCAAGAAGGGTGTGCGGATCATCAACTGCGCCCGCGGCGGGCTGCTCGATGAGGCGGCGCTGGCTGATGCGATCAAGGCGCGGCATGTCGCCGGGGCGGCGCTGGACGTGTTCGAGACCGAGCCCGCGATCGACAGCCCGCTGTTCGCACTGGAGAACGTGGTCTGCACGCCGCATCTGGGCGCGGCCACGGCCGAAGCGCAGGAGAAGGTCGCGCTTCAGGTGGCCGAGCAGATGAGCGACTTCCTGCTGACCGGGGCGGTCGCCAACGCGGTCAACATGCCGTCCGTCTCGGCCGAGGACGCGCCGCGCCTCAAGCCCTACATGGACCTGTCGCGCCAGCTGGGCGCCTTCGCCGGCCAGCTCACCCAGGCACAGGAAGGCGTGATCCGCCGCGTGGTGATCGAGTACGAGGGGCACGCGGCCCCGCTGAACCACCGCCCTCTGACCGCCGCCGTCCTGGCGGGCCTGCTCGCCCCGGTGATGGAGGGCGTCAACATGGTCAACGCCCCGGTCGCGGCGCGCGAGCGCGGGATCGACGTCGCCGAGACGGTGCATGACCGGCCGAGCGAGTACCAGACCCTGGTGCGCGTGACGGTCGAGACGGACAGGCTCAGCCGCTCGGTCGCCGGCACGCTGTTCGCGAGCTCGCGCCCGCGCATCGTGGCGATCAAGGACATCCGCGTCGAAGCCGATTTCGCGCGGCACATGCTGTACGTGACCAACAAGGACAAGCCGGGCTTCATCGGCCGCTTCGGCGCAACCCTCGCGGGCGCGGGCATCAACATCGCGACGTTCCATCTCGGCCGCGCGGAGGCCGGGGGCGACGCGATCTGCCTCGTCTCGGTGGACGAGAAGGTGCCGGAGGACGTGCTAGCGATGGTGCGCACGCTTCCGCTGGTGATGCAGGCGACGTCGCTCACGTTTTGAGCCGGGACGCGCCTCGGTCCAGCGCCGCACGCTCAGCCACGCGCGCACCCAGGTCTTCCAGGTCGCGCCGCAACACCAGGAGCGCGAAGCCGAGCGCGGTGTCGGGCGGCACGATGGTGCTCGCCGCGGTTACCGGCGTCAGGTCGGGCGGCGCATCCCGGGTCTGCAAGGCCTTTCCGGCGGCGTCGAACCAGGCGCGAATGGTCCGCGCCAGGGTCTCGCGATCCTCGCCCGTCGGGCTGCCCACCGGACTGACCGGCATTGCCCGACCCAGCATCGCCACGTCGGTGCGCAACCGGCGCAGCGTGCGCATCAGCGGCTCGGGGGACGGGCCGCCGGCCAGATGCACGGCCCGCTCGCGCATCGCCTCGCCGCAGGCGGTCTGCGCGTGTTCGACGGCGGCCTGGACCCGCCTGCCGAGCACCTCCGCCTCCGCCTCGGACCCGGTCAGATGCGCGCGCGCCAGTTCGCCCAAGGCGATGAGCGTCGCCGCGCCATGCTCGTGCAGCGCGCCGGCCCCGCGTCCGGGCAGCACCAGCAGCGCGGTGAGCACGCCGATGGCACTGCCGAGCGCGATCTCCGCGATCCTGTTCAAGGCGACCTGGAACGAGGCGCCATGCGAGGGAATCGCCAGCAGGATAAGGCTGGCGGTGACCGGTCCCAGGCGGAATTTCGGATTTGCGGCCCCCAACAGCGACAGCGGCGCGATCACCACCACGAGGATTTCGATTCGCGGGACCGACAGCCGCGATTGCACCCAGGCACCGACGCCACCGGCCAGCGCGCCCGCGATGGTGCCGTACAGCCGCGCCAACCCGGCATCCAGCGTTCCGCCAAGGCTGCCCTGCACGATGACCAGGCAGGTGATCACCGCCCAGTAGCCCTCGGGCAACCCGCTCAATTTGGTGCAGAAGAAGGCCAGCAACGCCGCGACGGTCATGCGCACCGCCTGCCGCCAGGGCGCGCGCAACCTCAGGCCCGGCCACACGCGGCCCGACTGGCGTGCGATCACCTCACCCCCGCACGCGGGAGGCCAGCAGCTCTCCCTGGTTTTCCAGGACGGGATAGGCGGCGGCGGCGACGAGATGCGCGTTCACGCGCTTGAGGTCACGGATGACGTCGAGGTGGAGCGCGCTGGTTGCGGCCGTCTCCGCCGGATGCGTTCGCAGCCGCTCGAAATGGGCGCCGACAGCGTCCGCCTCCAGGTCGCGGAAGGCCTGCTTCTCGGCCGCCAGCAGTCGGGCGGCGCGCGGGTCGTCGCTCACGAACACCACCGCTGCGGCGCGCAGGTTGGCCACCAGCCGGTCGATGATGCCGACCAGCTCGGCCTGCTCCTCGGCCGAGAACGCGAGGCCGCGCTTCAGCAGCCTGGCGACGTGCGCGAGCAGGTCCCGCTCGACCACGTCTCCTGCGTGCTCCATGTTTGTTGCAAAAGCAATCACTTCGCCGGCGCGCCGCTGGTCGCGTTCGGTCATTCCCGCGCTGTCGAGCGACACGAGATACGTCCCGATGGCGGCATTGAGGGAATCCAGCACGTCGTCCAGCCTTCGCGTCTGCGCGACGCGCTTGCGGTCGCCCTTCGCCAGCGCGTCGCGCAAGCCGGTCAGCATCGATTCCAGCACGTCGGCCAGACGGAGCGCCTCCCGCGTCGCCGCCCCGATGGCGACCACCGGCACCTCGCGCGCGCCGGCATCGAGATAGGCCGGGCGGGCCGGATCGCCTGCCGCCGCGCGGGACGGCAGCCAGCGCCGCAGCAGCGCGGCGCACGGCGAAAGCAGAGGCAGCAGCACGGCGGCAGCGGCGAGGTTGAAGCCCGTATGGAAGTCGGCCACGGCGCGCGCGGGCGTGGGTTCCACCGTCGCAAGCCATCGCCCGGCCGGCGCCAGCAGCGACAGGGCGACAAAGCAGGAGAGCGCGCGCAGCCCGAGATTGCCCAGCGGTAGCCGCGAGCCGGCGGGATCGGCGCCGCGCGTGGCCTCCAAGCACGGATTGACCGCGGTTCCGAGATTCGCGCCGAGCGTCATCGCCAATGCGATCTCCAGCGGCATCACGCCCGACCCGGCAAGCGACATGACCAGCAGCACGATCGTCGCGCTGGAATGCGCTGCCCAGGTGAGCAGCGCGGCGAGCAGCAACGCGAGGACCGGCTGGCGTGCCAATGCGCCGACCATGAGCCGCAGGCCGCTAGCGTGCGCCATGGGGGCCATGAGCGCCAGCAACGCCTCCAGCGCCATCAGCACCAGACCGAGCCCGATGGCGACGCGCCCCAGATCGCGCCAGCGCGTCTCGCGTCCGCGCCGGAACAGGACGACACCGAGCAGGATCAGGATCGGCGCCACTCCGGCCACGTGCATCGACAGGGCCTGCACGATGAGCGTCGTGCCGACATTCGCCCCCAGCATGACGGCCAGCGCCGGCACAAGCTCGACCAGCCCGGCGGCGGCGAACCCGCTCACCATCAGCGCCGTCGCCGTGCTGCTTTGCAGCAGGGTGGTCACGCCCAGGCCGGCGAGAAAGCTGTTGACGCGATTGCTGAGCGCCGCGGCGAGCACCAGCCGGAGCCTGGGGCCGAACGCCCGCTGCACCCCGGTCTGCACCATGTGGATGCCCCAGAGCAGCAGGGCCACGAGGCCGGCAAGATCAAGCAGGGTCACGGAGAGATCCATCAAGCGCCCCTTCGCCAGCGCCGCGAAAGCCGTCGGCGGAACAAGCTCAAATCGCGATCACGGACCGCCGGATCAACCCTGGGCGGATCAATCGTGGCTCGCACGGCCTGTCACTGGCTGACGCAGCGCGAATGGATATCGAAGCAGCGGCTGTGGTCGCGATGAGCGCCGCGCCTATGGAGAGGTCCGGCTACAGGCTTACGGCGTGATCGACCGGCGGCTGCATGTGTTGGCGTTCACCATGCGCAGTGACATGCTGCGGGCGATCTCGCCGCGAAAGGCCAATTCGAGAAAGCTAAAAGCGTTATGGCTGAAGACCCGGACCTGATCGACGACGAGGACAACCCGGAATGGACCCGGGCGGATTTTGCAGAGGCGAGGCCATTCAAGGGCGCTGGCGAAGGGCGAGCGTTGCCGGGCAGGCCGAAAAATCACGACGGAGGGAAAATGACTGACCGCCTTTGCTGCGCACCATAAATCACGCGCGCATCCAGGCCAACGGCGTCGGCCTTCACGTCGCCCGCCTCGGCGCTGGCCGCCCGCTCCTGCTGATGCATGGCTGGCCCGAGTTCTGGTGGACGTGGGAGCCGGCGATGCAGCGCCTGGCCGGGCGGTTCGAGCTGATCGCGCCGGATTTGCGCGGCTTCGGCGAGAGCGACAAGCCAGACGGCGACCGACCATCAACCGGCGCCGGATCGCCGGTGCTCGCCGCCGACATGCTGGCGCTGCTGGACGCGCTCGGGATCGCGCGCGTGGGCTTGGTCGGCCACGACATCAGCGCGATGGTCTCGCAGGAGATGGCGCGCCGGGCGCCCGAGCGGATCGTCGGCGTGTTCTGCTTCGACTGCCCGCATCCCCGCATCGGCGGTCGCTGGATCGAGGCCGGGCATGTGCGGGAGGTCTGGTACCAGAACTTCCACCAGCTTCCCTGGGCGGCCCGCATGGTGGGCGCCTCGCGCGAGACGTGCCGGCTCTACTTCGAGCACTTCCTGCGCCACTGGTCGGTGCGCCAGGAATGGGTGGATCAGGCGCTCGATCCGTGGGTCGAGAACTTTCTGCGGCCGGGCAATCTGCAAGGCGGTTTCAACTGGTACATCAGCCAGAACGCGGCGCGGCTGGCCGCCATGCGCGGGGAGTTGCCTGCGCTTCCGAAGATCACCGTCCGCGCTTGCGTGCGCTGGGGCGATTCCGCGGTGCTGCCATCGGCCTGGGGCGACACATTGGGAGAGACCTTCGCCGACCTCGACTTCGCCCCACTGCCAGGGGTCGGGCATTTCCCGCACCGTGAGGACCCCGACCGGGCGGCCGCCGAGATCGGCGGGTTCTTCGATCAGATCTGGACGCCGTAGCATGGCGTCCACATTCAGCGCGCAGGGCGCCGAGGCCTACGATCTCTACATGGGCCGCTGGAGCCTGCGGCTCGCGCCGCCGTTCCTGGAGTTCGCCGGCCTGGCGCCGGGCGAGCGCGTCCTGGATGTGGGCTGCGGGACGGGCAGCCTCAGCCTGGCGCTCGTCGCTCGCGCGGATATCGTCACGATCGAGGCGATCGACGCGGCGGAGCAGTTCGTCGCTGCGCTGCGCCAGCGCTGCCGCGATCCCCGGCTGCATGCGCAGCGGGCGGATGCCGGCGCATTGCCGTTCGCCGCCGGGCAATTCGACCGCGTGCTATCCCTGCTGGTGCTGCACGCCGTCTCGGACCCCGCCGGGGCGGTGTCCGAGATGCGCCGGGTGTTGCGGCCGGGCGGTGTCGGCGCCGCCGCGGTCTGGGACCTATACGCCGGGTTGCCGGCGCACCGCCTGTTCTGGGACACCGCCGCCGCGATCGACCCGGCCGCCGCCGCCGGACGCGACCGGGCGGTGTCGCGGCGCATGGCGCGCCCGGGCGAACTGCACGCCGCCTTCGCCAATGCGGGCTTCGTCGACTCTCGCGGAGACCACCCTGACGGTGCAGATGGATTTCGACGGCTTCGACGATTTCTGGCACCCGTTGCTGGGCGGCACCGGGCAGCTCGGCAGTTTCGTGTCCAGCCTGCCGGCACCGACCCGCCAGCGGCTGGAGGCGGCGGTACGCTCGGCCTATTTGTCCGGCGCGCCGGACGGACCCCGCAGCTTCCCCGCGACGGCCTGGGTCGTGCGGGGCACCACACCCGGCGGGTGAGACGGACCCTCACGCCACAGGAGCGCCGCGATGCCCGATCTCACCACCGTTCGCCTTCCCGGCCCCCCTCCCCGCGTAGGCGAGATCATGCCCTTGGGGCACGCATGAAGCCCGGCTCGTCGGGCGGGTCGGTCAGCTCGTCCACGATGCTCGATACTTCGGCCAGGCGCGGGCCGCGGCGGCAGGCGCGCAGCAATTCCTCGACCGCGTCGGCGTCCCCGGCAATGAGCGCCTCCACCGACCCGTCGGCGCGGTTGCGGACCCAGCCGTGGAGACCCAGCGCGCTGGCGCGCTCCTCCATCCAGTCGCGATAGCCGACGCCCTGGACACGGCCGCGGATGACAACACGCTTGGCGGTCATGCGGGCATTCCCCCTGCCAGGCGCACCAGCCGCGCGCCGAGCGCAATGTCGGCGGCAATGGCGCTGCGGCGCGCGGCGGCCTCCGCATCCTCGCCCCACAGCTCGGCCTGAAACAGCTCATCGAGCGCGCCCAGCGCGTGCGCCTCGGCCGGGCCGAGCCGGTCCTCGGCAAGCGCCAGGCCGAGGACCAGGCTGCCCAGCGCCGGTACGGCCACGCCAAGGCCAGCGAGCCCGTACGGGTCATAGGCCGCGACCGCCCTGCGGAGCGCGGCGATGCTGCCCCGGTGCTGGCGGACCGGCGCGATCCCGGCGGTGACGCGCAACGGCGCGTCATAGGTCGCGGTGGCCCAATCGAGCCAGGGCTGCCAAGCGCGCGCCTCATGCTCGACCAGCTTCCGCGGACCCTCGGCGCGGTAGCACAGCAGGTCGACTTCAGCGTAGCGGGCGATCGCGTCGATGGTCGGCCACGGGTCCGGGGCGATCCGCTCCTGCGCGGTCCCGGCGAGCCGGGTCAGCGGCGTGTCGGCAAACGACATCTCCCCGCTCTCGAGGCCGGCGGCCTGCCATTCCTCGGCGATGGCGCGGGCCAGCCGCTCGGGCCCGACATGCAGGACCGCGCCGCCCGGCAGGTGCATCGGGCGGCCGTCGAGCAGGAGGGTGAAACCCAGCGGACCCGGCTCGATCGACGCATCAGTCCAGAAACGCTTCACCGTACGCCGTTCCCTCTTGCCTTTCTCAGCCCCGCGCCGCCGCCAGTGCGCCCGCACAGGACACGCTGGGCTGGGGAGCATCCCTGCCCTTGCCGGCGAGCAGGTCGAGAACCTGCAAACCGGCGGCGCGGGCGGCAGACTGCGCCATCGTCACGCGTGGCTTGCGGAACCCGCCCGTCACCGTCAACGGCACGGCAAGGCTCAGGCCCCCTGCCCTGCCCTGCGCATGCAGATGGAGATCGAGTGTCTCGGCGGCCAGATCGGCCCGCCCGGTCCCGTCAACCGTAATCAGCGACGAGGACAGCAGCAGCGGGGCGAGCTGGACCGTGCCGTGGCTGGCGGAGCCCCGCAGCGCGAGGCAGTCGATCGCGCTGTCGCCGGTGCCCAGCAGCGCGAGCGGATTGGCGCGGGCGATGGCCGGCCCGAGGGCGTGCTCCAGCACCTGCGTCTGAATGGTGCCCCCGCGCATGCTGACGGCGGCGAACCCGTCAAGGCCGGCGGCGATCGCGTGCGGGCTGGCTCCCGCGCCGTGCAGGTTGGCGACGATGGCGAGTGTGCCGGTGGCATAGGCGCGCTGGCCCAGTCCCGCGAGGAGACTCGCCAGCGGCAGCGCGGGCGCGGCCAGGGCGGCGGTAACGGACGTCGAGGCGGCCTCGGCGGTGGCGGTCACGCTGACCGGCGCGGCGGCGAACGCGCCCTGCACCGCGACCGACAGCACGCCGTTGGCCAGCGTCAGATGCGCGTCGGCCCCGCGCAGACTCTCCGCCCCGGCCTGGACCGTGGCAAGCCGCAGCCGGATATCGGCGTCGCCTGCGCGCAATGCCGCGAACGGCAGGGGCGTGTCGGGGATCACAGGCGCGGACGCGCCCGCCTTAAGCGGCGGCTGGGCAGCCGGAGGAGAGGCCGGCGGCGAGGGAGGCGCGGGGGACGGGGACGGTGACCGTGCAGCCGCCGCGTGCAGGGCGGCGAGGTCCAGCCGCGTTCCCGACAGGTCGGCGCGCAGCATCGGGCGCGGGGCGAAGGCGACATCGAGCGTGCCGGCGAGATCGCCCGTCTCCCCCGCCACATGCAGGTCGCGCAGCGCCAAACCGTTGCGCAACCCGTCGCGATCGCTCAGCCGGGCCGAGGCCGACAGCCCGCGCAGTCCTGGCAGAGCCCGGCCGGCAAGCGGCGAAAGCGTAGCGAGGTCGGGGACCGCCGCCACCAGCGCAAGATCGAC
Source organism: uncultured Pseudomonadota bacterium (assembly GCA_963756495.1). Taxonomy (GTDB): domain Bacteria; phylum Pseudomonadota; class Alphaproteobacteria; order Acetobacterales; family Acetobacteraceae; genus DATFDN01. The sequence goes on from CAVWNS010000001.1 coordinate 399,901, forward strand.
TCCCGCCAGCCGCGTCGGCTGGGCGATGGTGCCGCTCGCCGAGAGTTGCGCCCCGGCGGCTTGCGCCTGGAGGCTCACCGGGACGGGCTGCGTGCCGGTCAGCAGATCGGGCGCGGGCAGCGCCGCCGTGGCGGCGATGGGAGTTCCGCGCAGCGTGCCCTGGACCGCTATGTGGAGAGGCTGGTCGGCTGCCGGCGCGGCGAGGGCGAGTGCGATCGTCCCGCCCGGCCCTTCCGCGGTCAGGTTGGCCCGGACGGGCCAAATGGTGGTCCCGGGGCCGCTGAGCGGGCCGGTGTCGGCGTGCAGCGCGAACCGCGTGCCGTCCAGCACTGCCTCTCCGACCAGATGCGCCGGCGCATCTGGGGTCGCGGCGCTGACCGACAAATTCGGTATGGCGAGGACCAGCACCTGACCGGTGCGGTCGTCGCGGTAGGTGAGCACGCCGTCACGTATCCGCGCATCCAGCACTGCGAACGGCGTTGTCGGGCTGGATATGGAGGATGCCGAGGAAGGTGGCGCCGGGGGTGGCACGGGCGCCGGGGATGGCGCGGGCGTCGGCGCGGGTCTGGTGGCCGTCGGTGGCGGCGTGAAGCGCCAGTTGGGCGTGCCCGCCGCATTGCGCTCCAGCACCATCTCGGGCCGGTCAAGCAACAGCTGGCGCAGGATCACCCGCCGGCGCAGCAGCGCCCACGGGTCGATGTGCAGTGTGATGGCGCGCAACGTCGCCATGCGTGGGGTGGCGAAGCCCGGCGGGTTGGCAAGGCCGACACTGTTCAGCGTGACGGCAGGGCGGGGCACCAGGGCGAGCCTGACCGGGCCGTCCAAGGTCACGTCGCGGCCGGTGGCCGAACGGATCGCCGCCGCGATCCGGGGTTTCAGGCTGTTCGGGTCGAAGTGGGCGACCATGACGCCGGCCGCGAGCGCCACCACCACGAGCAGCGCGGCCAGACTGATGAAGAACAATCGCAGGAAGGGGCTGCTGTTCATGGCGTCTCAGCCGCGCCGGGGTGGACGCGCGGGTGGCGCGGTGAAGCCGAGCGTCCGGAAGGTCTCGCGCATATGCGCGGGCATGTCCGCCTCCACCTCCAGCACGCCGCCCGCCGGGTGCGGCAGGCGGAGCCGGCGGGCGTGCAGGTGCAGCGCGTCGGGCAGGCCGGCGACGGTGGCGGCGAAGGCGCCGTTCTGGTCGGGCTGCTCGTATTTCATGTCGCCCAGGATCGGCGCGCCGATAGCGACGCAGTGGACTCGGAGCTGATGCGTCCGCCCAGTCAGCGGCGACAGCTCCAGCCAGGCGAGCTTGCCCGCATGGTCGAGCGTGCGGAAATCGGTGATGGCGCGCGCGGCGTCGGCCTCCTCGGCGCGTGCGGGGGCCGTCCGCTCGCCGCGCGCGCCGCCGACGCGCTTGAGCGCCAGGTCGATGCGGCCCTCCGGCGGGACCGGCCGGCGGGTGACGACGGCCCAATAGGTCTTGTCCATGTCGCGCCCGCGAAAGGCCGCCGCCAGCTTCGCCGCCGTGCCCGGCGTGCGGGCGAGCACCAGCACGCCGGAGGTGTCGCGGTCGAGCCGGTGGACGAGCCGGGGCCGGTCGGGGGCGCCGAACCGCAGCGCGTCGAGCATCCCGTCGAGGTGGCGCGTGAGGCCGGGGCCACCCTGGACCGGCAGGCCATACGGCTTGTTCAGCACGATCAGCTGCTCGTCGCGATGGAGCACCAGGCCTTGCAGGTCCCTCGCCTCGCCCGGATCAATGGCGGGGGCACGCGCGGCCGGGGGCGGCTTGGCGGGAAGCGGCGGGATGCGCACCGCCTGACCCGGCGCAAGCCGGGCCGCTGCTTCCGCCCGGTGGCCATCCACGCGCACCTGCCCGGTGCGGCAGAGCTTCTGGATCGCGCTCTGCGGCAGGTCGGGGAAGTGGCGGCGGAACCAGCGGTCGAGGCGGATATCCCCCTCGTCCTCGGTCACGGTCATAACTGACGCCATGCTCCTCCGATGCGGCTGCCGGTGCGCGCGGCGCTGGCAGCCTTGCCGTCACGCCGCAATCGGGACACCGAAGGGCACCCACGCCTTCCCCTCGCAGCGATGCAGCCCGAGTTTCTCGATCCGTATTAGTGCGGCTACTCGGTGGTGAACCAGTCCCGGTCTGGAATATCGGGAGCTGGATGTCGAGGTAGGTCGCTTGGGGCATCATGTTCTCATGCGACAGGCTCTCCCAGCACTGTTTGAGCACCGAATCAGCGTCTAAGTCTGACAGCCTCAAGCAGGATGCTGATAACGGCCACGGCAATAGTGCGTCTAATGTCGAGATGAACCATCAAGTCACCGCCGCAGGCATATATTAGGTCGAGCGTCATTCAATGTGTCCTCGTGACATCCACTTTCATACCAACCCGCCTAGAGAGTGACACACGCCCACTCCCTTGCGCCGACGGAGCTGATGCGGTCAGGGTCGTTGACGAAGAAATGCCAGGCGGTCCGGCACGCCTCGACGATGGCGTCGTAGCCGTCCCACACCAGGGCGCACAGCCGGTTAGCGCGGAGGTATTGCCAGACGTTCTCCATCGGGTTCAGTTCCGGGGAGTACGGCGGCAGCGGCAGGAGTGTGATGTTGTCGGGCACGCCGAGACGGACGCCCCGCTGATGCCATCCGGCGCTGTCGCAGACCAGCACGGCGTGAGCGCCGGGTGCGACCTGGGTGCTAATTTCGGCCAGGTGCTCGGTCATGGCCTCGGCATTGACGCCCGGCATGATGATTGCGGCGCCGACGGCGCGGTTCGGGCAAATCGCGCCAAACAGGTAGGCGGAGTTGTGGCGGTTATCGCGGACCATCAACGGCCGCGAGCCGATCGGCGCCCAAATGTAAGCGTGGCCGCCCTTCTGGCCGACCCGTGCTTCGTCCTGAAACCAAATCTCGACTGGCTTGTCAGCCGCGGAAGCGGGCAGCGCCTCCTTCACCAGACTGGCAAAGTTTTTTTAAACGCCGCCTCGGCCGCGGCGTCCTTCTTCGGATGGAACGGCCGCGGCTGCAGCCGGGTCAGGTCGAGCCGGCGCAACCACTTGCCGATGGTGCTCTCATGCACCGTCACACTGAAGCGGCGCGCAACCTCTTCGCGCAAATCCAGGCACCGCCAGCGCACCACCTTGTGCTTTTCCAGATCCGGCCCCTTGACGACCAGCTCCCTCAGCTCCGCCATTTGCTCCTTGGTCAGGACCGGCGCGGGGCCTGGGCCGCGGCGCGACGTCAGCCCGTCCACCCCGTCCCGATTGTAGCGATGCACCCAGTCGCGAAGCGTTTGCCGGTCCATGCCGTTCCGCTCCGCCGCCTCGGCGCGCGGATAGCCCTCCAGAATCATCGCCATCGCCAGCAGCCGGCGGACCTGCGCGCCGTCGCGGCATTTGCCCGCGATCTCACGAAGGCCAGCCGCCGTGTGCTCCGTACGCGTCACCGTCACTGCCGCGCCCATCCGATGCCTCGCTCCGACTCGACCACGCGGCCATCGAATCAGAACCGAGCCAGATTGGGAATCCCAGAGAGTCAGGGGCCAGGCGTCGCTCTGTTTGTCAAAGCGACGCTGCTCGATAAGTATTGCAAATTGGAATCACTCGAGAAGTATATTTGACTTGGATGAATTTAGTGCTTAGGAACTAGTGGATAATTAGTCAAGATTGGCCGATCTATTTCGCCTAGAGGATGGCCGACTTGCTCTCGCGCGGAGAGCGCGGTCACGTCTTCGTGCGTGGAGCGCTCAAATAGCGGGCCGAGGCGGCCGGCTCCCTCTGGGTGATGCAATCGGGGCGACTCCGCGCACCGGCGGGACCATCGGACCGAAACGGCGAGTTGCGCGGCGGACTCCCTGCGCGCTAAAGCGCGTCCAGGCCGACCGTCACCTCTCCCGCCCTGGGCGGGAGAACACGCCTCGGCGTGCCGGGGCGGTCAATGATGGTCGCAGGCCATACGCGCAGGCGCCGCGCAGCGTCATTGGCGGCCCCGAGTACCGCGGCACGCTTAGAGCAACGAAGACAGTTGCTCTCGCACGGTGTGGGAGAGGTGATGAGGCGGTCGGGGTGGAAGCGCGCTACGCGCGTGACGGCATTCCCGCCAGGCGGTCCGCGTCGGCCTCTTCCTCCGCGACGTCCGGGATGCGGTATTGACCAGTTAGCCAGCGGCCGAGGTCGATCGCGGCGCAGTGGCGGCTGCAAAACGGGCGGTGGCGGGGCTGCATCGGGTGATCGCAGACCGGGCAGCGTGGCGGGTGCGGCTCAGGCATTCAGGCTCTCCAGGCGCCACTCGGCCGGCCCGAGCGCAGGGTCGGCGCGCAGGATGATATCCTGGCCGGTCAGGCGCGCAACATCGGCGCGGGCCACGGCATCGGCGGCGAGCGCCGTGGCGATCGCCGGGGAGGCGCGCAGTGCGCGCGGACGCGACGGCGCAAAGATCGTCTCGGCGACCAGCCGGCGCAAGGCGGCGAGGCCCGCGGCGTGCGGACCGGCGAGCATCTCGTGCAGGGGCGGATGGACGCGCGGGCGCACGATCTCGGCCAGCCCGAGCGCGGTAAAGCCGAGCAGGCGCGGGCGCAGCGGGTCGGCGGCGAGCGCCGCGGCCAGAGCCGGCCCGAGCGCGGCCCGGCGGCGCGGCGCCAAGCCCGCCCAGTCCACCAGGATGGCACCCGAGAGATTGCGCAGGCGGATCTGGCGCGCCAGCACCGGCGCCGCCGCCGCGTTCAGAGCCCGGTGCGCCGCCCCCTTCCCTGTCCGCCCGGCCACGGCGGCGCCGGCGTCGAGGTCGATCGCGGTCAGCGCCGGCGTGGGATGCACCGACAGCCGCCCACCGCCCGGCAACGCCGCGAACGGCTCGGCGAGCGCGTCGATCTCGGCTTCCAGGGCGTCGTCGAAAGCCGGCCTGCGCGCGGGCGCGATGCGGTCCCCGAGCGCCGGGCGCAGGGCGGCCACGAGCGCGGGATCATCGGCGCGCACCAGCGCCTCCGGGTAGAGCGCGGCCAAACGCTCTACCGCCCCAGGACCGCGCCGCAGCAGCGCGGGGCGGCCGGAGCCGGCCAGCATCTGATCCGCATCGGCCGACCCGACCCGCGCTGTCAGGCGCGGGCCCTTGCCGCCCTGCGCGGCGCGGGTGACGCGCAGGGCGATGACGGTGCCTTCCGTAAGGCTCGCCGCGCCCTCGGTGTCGGGCAGGAACCCCTCGGCGCCGTCCAGCGCGACGAACGCGCCGCCCAGGGCGGGGACACGCGCGATGATCCGTCCGCGATGGAGATCGCCCACGCCATCCGGCGCGCCGGGGCGCCACACGGCGTAGTGCAGCAGCGCGTCCCCCTCGATCGCCGCGACCCGCACCTCGCCGGGACCGCAAGCGGCCAGGACGCGCACGCTCACGGCCGCAGCCAGCCCATCCCGCGCAGGAGTTGAGCGGTCTCGAACAGCGGCAGTCCGACCACGCCGGAATAGCTGCCGGACAGGAAGCGGACGAAGGCGGCGGCGCGGCCCTGGATGGCATAGCCGCCGGCCTTGCCGCGCCATTCGCCGGTGGCGAGATAGGCGTCGATCTGCGCCGGGGTCAGGCGCGCGAAGCCGACCTGGCTGGTGACCAGCCGCTCGCCCCGCCGGCCGTCCGGACCGCCCAGCACGATGCCGGTCAGGACCCGGTGGCGGCGACCCGACAGCAGCGCGAGGCAGGCGCGGGCCTCCGCCTCCGTCGCCGTCTTGGGCAGGATGCGCCGGCCGGCGGCAACCACCGTGTCGGCCGCCAGCACCAAGGCGCCCGGCGCCGAGGCGGCGGCGGCCTTGGCGCGCGCCATGCGTTGTGCATAAGCGCGCGGCACCTCGGTCCGCTGCGGCGTCTCGTCGATGTCGGGATGGACCACCTGGTCCGGCGCCACGTCGATCTGCGCCAGAAGGGCGAGGCGGCGCGGACTAGCCGAAGCAAGAATCAGCCTCGGACGGCTCACTTGAAGCGGAAGGTGATCCGGCCCTTGGAGAGATCGTATGGCGTCATCTCGACATTCACCCGGTCGCCGGCCAGCACACGGATGCGGTTCTTGCGCATCTTGCCGCTGGTGTGCGCCAGGATCGTGTGTTCGTTGTCCAGCCGAACCCGGAACATCGCGTTCGGCAGCAACTCGGTCACCATGCCGGTGAACTCGATCATGTCTTCTTTCGACATCAGCCCTCGTGCAAAGCGTTGCTCTTCGAGCAGAACATGAGCATCGCGCAAAACCGGGTCAAGCGCACAGAGGTCGAGCGTGCTCCACTCAACCCCATGGAGTCCGGTCCAGCCGCAGCGCCAGGCTGCGCGCGTGGGCGTGTAGCCCCTCGGCTTCGGCTAGGGCGACGGCGGCCGGCCCGATCGCGGCGAGCCCGGCGTGGTCGGCCTGCACCCAGGTCGTGCGCTTGAGGAAGTCGAACACCGACAGGCCGGAGGCGAAGCGGGCGGTGCGCCCGGTGGGCAGGACATGGTTGGGGCCAGCCACGTAATCGCCCAGCGCCTCCGGGCAGAAACGGCCGAGGAACACCGCACCGGCATGGCGGACGCGGGCGAACACGGGCTCGGGGTCGGCCAGCATGAGTTGCAGGTGCTCGGGCGCCAGCCGGTCCACCAGCCCCGCCCCCTCCTCCCAATCGCGCACCACGATGATGGCGCCGTGCGCGTCCCAGCTCGCCCCGGCGATGGCCGCCCGCGGCAGGCTCGTCAGCTCGTGCGCGACGGCGACGGCGACGGCATCGGCGAAGGCTGGATCGTCGGCGATCAGGATGGCCTGCGCCGCCTCGTCGTGCTCGGCCTGGGCCAGCAGATCCATGGCCACCAGACGCGGGTCGTTGGCCGCGTCTGCGAGCACCACGACCTCCGAGGGGCCGGCGATGGAGTCGATCCCGACCCGTCCGAACACCTGGCGCTTGGCTTCCGCCACATAGGCATTGCCGGGCCCGACGATGCGGTCAACCGGGGCGATCGTCGCGGTCCCGTAGGCGAGCGCCGCCACGGCCTGCGCCCCGCCGACCCGGTAAACCTCCGAGACGCCGGCCCGTCGCGCCGCCGCCAGGACCAGCGGGTTCAACGCGCCGTCCGGGCTCGGCACGCACATCGCGACCCGCGCCACGCCGGCGACGCGGGCCGGCAGGGCGTTCATCAGCACCGACGAGGGATAGGCCGCCTTGCCGCCCGGCACATAGAGGCCCACCGCGTCGAGCGCCGTCCAACGCATCCCGAGCGTCAGCCCCGCCGGATCGGCGATCCGCAGGTCGGCGGGAACCTGGGCGCGATGGAATGCCTCGATCCGGGTGGCGGCGAGGTCGAGCGCGCCGCGCAACGCCGGCGCCACGGATGCGACGGCTTCGTCGATCTCCGCCTGGTTCACGCGCAGACGCTCGGGGGTGAGGGTGAGGCGGTCGAAGCGCGCCGTGTATGCGATCAGCATGGCGTCGCCGCGCGCGCGCACCGACGCGATGATCTCCGCCACCGCCTGATCCACCTGGCCGGTGGTCTCCCGCGCCTCGGCCAGCAGGCGGTCGAATGCGTCCGTGAAGCCGGGGTCGCTGGTGGAGAGCCGCCTCACGCCGGCTGGTCCAGCGCGGCGCGGAAGCGCGCGATCCAGGCGCCGATCGCCTCGGGCTGGGTCTTGAGGGCAGTGCGGTTGACGATCAGCCGGCTGGTAACGGGCGCGATCACCTCGGTTTCCACCAATCCGTTCGCCTTGAGCGTGGAGCCGGTCTGCACCAGATCGACGATCAGCCGGGCGAGGCCGAGCGAGGGGGCCAGTTCCATCGCCCCGTTCAGCTCCACCACCTCGGCATGGATGCCGCGTCCGGCGAAGTGGCGGCGCGCGACGTTGGGGTATTTCGTCGCCACGCGCACGCGCGACCAGCGCGTCGGGTCGTCGCTGCCGGCCGTCTCGTGAGGCTCGGCGACCGCGATGCGGCAGCGCCCGATGCCGAGGTCGAGCGGGGCGTAGATCTCCGGATAGTCGAACTCCATCAGCACGTCGGCCCCGCAGATGCCGAGCGACGCGGCGCCGAACGCGACGAAGGTCGCGACATCGAAGGGGCGCACGCGCACCACGTCGAGCCCGGGGTCGCTGGTGGGAAAGCGCAGGCGACGGCTGCCCTCGTCGGCGTAGTCGGGCGCCGGCGCGATCCCGGCGCGGGCCAGCAGCGCGCCGCATTCGGCGAGGATGCGGCCCTTGGGAAGGGCCAGCACCAACGGCAACGCGGCCTCGGGCTCCAGCGCGGCGACGGCGAACGGGACGGTCATCAGGGCTCCGGCGACGGGTGGCGCGGCCTACACCAGTCGCGCGGCGAGAGGAAGGCACGCCGGGCAATGACTGCCCTGCGCGATGCGGGCTCAGGCCGTCGCGCAGGCGGGGTTCATGGGCAGGAACGCCTCGGCCGCCGGCAGCGTAGCGAGCGGCGCATAGAGGTCCCATGGGTCCTTGCTGGCCGCCGGCGTCTTCACCTCGTAGAGCGTGACATCGTAGAGCACGCGCCCGTCGGCGCGCACGCTGGCCGGGTGGCCCATGTAGTCCACCGGGAGCGCTTGCATCGCGCGGCCGACCGCCAACGCGTCGGTGCTGTGCGCCTGCGCCATCGCCTTCAGGAAATGGGTGACGGCCACGTAGTTGACCGCCTGGTTGCGCGTCGGCCTCGCGCGGCGGACGGCGAGGAAGCGGTCGGCGAAGCGGCGTGCCTGCGGGGTCTGCTCCCAGTAGAAGCTGGACGATAGGGTCAGGCCCTGCGTCACCTCCAGCCCGAGCGCGTGGATGTCGGTGAGATAGACCAGGAAGCCCGCCAGGCGCTGCTTACCGCCCCGCGTCAGGCCGAATTCACCGGCCTGCTTGATCACGTTGACCAGATCCCCGCCCACCGCGGCGAGCCCGACCACCTGCGCACCGGAGTTGGCGGCCTGCACGAGCTGGCTGGAGAAGTCGGTGTTGGCGATCGGGAACGGCACCGAGCCGAGTACGCTGCCGCCATTCTGGCGGATGACCTCGCTGGCCGACGCCTGGAGCTGATGGCCGAAGGTGAAGTCCACCGTGATGAAGAACCAGCTCTTTCCGCCCTTCCGCACCACCTGCTTGGCCGTCCCGGTGGTCATCGCGTGGGTGTCGTCGGCCCAGTGCGTGCTGATCGGCGTGCAGAGCTTGGAGGTGAACTCGCTGATCGCGGCGGCGGTGATCATCACCGTCCGCTGCTTCTCCTTGGCCACGCTCAGCACCGCGAGGGCGACCGGCGTCACCGGCAGGTCGGTGACGGCCGCGACGCCGTCGTCGTACCATTTGCGGGCGATCGCGCTGGCGATATCGGGCTTGTTCTGGGTGTCGCCGAGGATGACCTCGATCCGCCGACCGAGGACGGTGCCGCCGAAATCGGCGGCGGCCATGCGCGCCGCCTCCAGGTTTCCCGGTCCGCCGCTGTCGGCGTAGGGGCCGGCGGCGTCGGTCAGCACGCCGATCGTCACCGCGGCAGCCTGCGCGCTCGCCCGGCGGCCCAGCAGCCCCGTCCCCAGCGCGGCGCCGCCCGCCAGCGCCGCGCGCCGGCCGATCACCCCGTTCATGTCCGCCTCTCCCAAGCTGTTCAATCGCGCGCCGTCAGCAGGCGGCCGCGACAGGCGCCGAAGCCGATCGTCGCCGCGCCCGCCCGCGCGCAGCGCGCGCGCAGGATCACCTCGTCTCCGTCCTCGAGGAAGCGGCGCGTCTCCCCGTTCGGCAGGTCGAGCGGCACGCGCCCGCTCTGGGTGATTTCGAGCAGGCTGCCGAAGCTGGCCGGATCGGCATCGGAGATCGTGCCGCTACCGAACAGGTCTCCCGCCCGCAGGTCGCAGCCGTTGGAGGTGTGATGCGCGACCATCTGCGCGACGGTCCAGTAGAGCGCCTGCGCGTTGACCCGCGACAGCACGTGCGGCATGGTGCCGGCCTCGCGCATCCGCGGCGTCAGCAGCGCCGCTTCCAGCCCGATGTCGAACGCGCCCCGCGCCTGGTCGTCGGCATCGAGTAGATGCGGCAGCGGCACGGGATCGCCCGGCGGCCGCGGAGGTTGGGCGACCCGGAACGGCTCCAGCGCCTCGGTGGTGACGATCCAGGGCGAGATGCTTGTCGAGAAGCTTTTCGCCAGGAACGGGCCGAGCGGCTGGTATTCCCAGGCCTGGATGTCGCGCGCCGACCAGTCGTTCAGCAGGCAGAACCCGGCGATCTGCGCACCAGCCTCGGCGATCGGCACCGGCGCGCCGAGCGCGTTACCGGGGCCGATCCACACGCCGAGTTCCAGCTCGTAGTCGAGATTGCGGCACGGTCCGAAATCCGGCGCGGCCTGTTCGGGCGGCTTGCGCTGGCCGTTCGGGCGGCGGATCTCGGCGCCGGACACCCGCACCGAGGATGCGCGGCCGTGATAGGCCACGGGGACGTATTTGTAGTTGGGAAGCAGCGGGTTGTCGGGGCGGAACAGCCGGCCGGTATTGGTCGCGTGCGCGATGCCGGCGAAGAAATCGGTGTAGTCGCCGATCGCCGCCGGCAGGTGCAGCGTGCAAGCGGCGGCCGCGTGCAGGAGGTGCCCCAGCGGCGTCCCGCGCTGATCCAGCAGGTCGGCCACCCGCCGGCGCAGGGCGCGTCGCGTTCCGGGCCCAGGCCAAGCAGCGCGTTCAGGGTGGGGCCGCACGCCGCCGCCGCCGCGTCGCGGGCCGGGCCGGTGAACAAGCCCGCGGCGGTCGCCGCGGAGAGGTCGAGGATCGTCTCACCGATGGCGACGCCACCGCGCGGCCCCCCACCCGGCGGGCTGAATACGCCGAACGGCAGGTTCTGGATCGGGAAGTCGGGATGCGCGTTGGCGGACGTCACCCAGCTTGTGCGCGCGGGGTCATGCGTGTCGTCGAGCATCACGCCGGGCCACCCCGGAAATGACGTTGCAGCCCGTTCCAGCACGCGTCGTAGTCGCGCTGGAGCTGCGGGATCTCCAGGGCATGCAGGTGGGCCGCAGCACCTGGCGCGTCTCGAAGATGAAGGCGAGCGTGTCGTCGATCTTGCGCGGCGCGAGGTCCGCCGCCATCGCGGCCTCGGTAGCTGGGCGCGTCCGGCCCGTGCGAAGCCATGCAGCTATGCAGCGAGGCGCCCCCGGGGACGAAGCCGGTGGCCTTGGCGTCGTACGCCCCATGCACGAGGCCGACATACTCGTTCATCACGTTGCGATGAAACCAGGGCGGGCGGAACGTGTGCTCGGCCACCATCCAGCGCGGCGGGAAGATGGCGAAGTCGATGTTGGCCACGCCCGGCGCCTCGGTGGGCGCGGTCAGCACGGTGAAGATCGACGGGTCCGGGTGATCGAAGCTGACCGTGTTGATGACCATGAAGCGCGCGAGGTCGTATCGATAGGGCGTGAAATTGCCGTGCCAGCCGACGACGTCGAAGGGCGAGCGGTCGAGTACCGGCGGCCCAGAGCGTGCCTTCGAACTTCTGTACGATCTCGGTCGGTTCCTCGCGATCCTCGAACCAGGCAACGGGCGCCTCGAAGTCGCGCGGGTTGGCGAGGCCGTTGGAGCCGATTGGGCCGAGATCGGGCAGACGCAGTGCCGGCCCGTGATTCTCGCAGATGTAGCCGCGCGCCTCGCCATCGGGCAGTGCCACGCGGAAGCGCACGCCGCGCGGGATCACCGCGATCTCGCGCGGCGCGACCTCAAGGCGGCCCATCTCGGTCGTGATCGCGAGCCGCCCGCGCTGCGGGACGATCAGCAATTCGCCGTCGGCGTTCCAGAACACGCGCTCCATCGAGCGATTGGCGCGATAGATGTGCAGGGTGACGCCGGTCCCCTGGCGCGTTTCGTTGGCGGCGATGGTGACCAGACCGGCGAGGAAGTCGGTCGGCGCGTCGGGAATGGGCAGCGGGTCCCAGCGCAGCCGGTTCGGCATCGGCTCGGCGAGCGGCGTGCAGAGCAGGCCGTTGTCGATGCGCCGGTAAGGCGGGTGATTGGCCGTCGGGCGGATGCGATAGAGCCAGGTCCGCCGCGCCTCGCATCGCGGCACGGTGAAGGGCGTGCCGGTGATCTGCTCGGCATAGAGTCCGAGCGGATGGCGCTGCGGCGAGTTCTGCCCGACGGGCACGGCGCCTTGGACCGCCTCGGTGGCGAACTCGTTGCCGAAACCGGATTGAGTTTCCGGGTGCTCGGTCATGGCGGGCTCCTTCAGGATGCATCGGGCTGGCGGTCGGGGACGGCGTCGCGGAAGGCGGGCAGCGCCAGGGCCGCCGAACTCGGCGCGCAGCAGTGTCGGATAGGCTTCGAGCGGGCAATGCAGGCGCCGGGCGTTCCCCATCTGCGGCACGAGGCACAGATCCGCCAGCGTCGGCGCCTCGCCAAAGCAGAACGGGCCGGGACCGCGCAGCATCGCTTCCACCGCCGCGAGACCCTCGGCGATCCAGTGCGCGTACCAGGCGTCACGCGCCGCCTGGTCTTGGCCGTGCGCGTCTTTCAAGTAACGCAGCACGCGAAGATTGTTCAGCGGATGGATGTCGCAGGCGATAGTGAGTGCGAAGGCGCGAACATGCGCGCGCGCGACGGGATCGCGCGGCAGCAGCGCCGGTGTGGGATGCGTTTCTTCCAGCCATTCGATGATGGCGAGCGACTGGCCGAGCAGCACGCCGTCGTCGGTTTCCAGCGTGGGAACCAGCCCGGTCGGATTCGTCGCGCGGTAGGACGGGGTGTTCTGCTGGCCGCCATCCTTGAGCAGGTGAATGTATTCTGCCGTCCAGGGCAGGCCCTTCAGGTTCAGGGCGATGCGGACGCGCCAGGCAGCGGATGAGCGGAAATAGGTATACAGCCTCATTGGCGCGCTCCTCCCATCTAATATTACATCCATCTGGCGGCGCAGCCGCGGTTTCTGTCAACCGCAGGCATCGGCCGCCGTTCGGGTTGCAGTCCGGGCATAGGCACGGCTGAGAACGGCTGGTTGCGGACAAGTGAAGCGGTTTCACGCCCGTCCGATCCGATGTAAGGGCGTATCGCGCACGCCCCGGGCGGGCGCCGTCCACGCATGAATACGGAATGATTCGAATGAAAACAAAGAATGTCAAGTTGGTGCATGACACGGATATGGATGCCGAGGACTTCAACCTCGACGACTATCTTCCCTATCGCCTGGCGGTCACCGCCAGCACCGTGAGCCGCCTGATGGCGCGGCGCCTGGCGGAGCAGGCCCGGCTCGCCATCTCGGAGTGGCGGGTCCTGGCCGTCGTCGGACGGGCCGGCGTGCTGTCGCCGAGCGCGGTCGGCGCGCTCGCCTCGATGGACAAGGTGAAGGTCAGTCGTGCCGCCGCCAGTCTGGTCGCGCGGGGCTTGGTCAAGCAGACCCAGGACCCGAACGACGGACGCGGACGCCTGCTGCGGCTGACCCGCAGGGGCGCCGGCGTGCATCGCAACCTGGTCGCGCTGGCCCGCGAGATGGAGGCGCAACTGGCCCAAGGACTGAGCCGGACGGAATGGACGGCCCTGCACGGCATGCTGAACCGCCTGGAGGAGCACGCGCTCAGTCTGGACGGCGCCGAGGAACACGCCGAGGCGGCCGACTGACACAGGGAGGTCGCCCACCGTGCCCGGCACCCTCGGACGCCAACGGGAGAGAATGCCCGTTGGCGTCAGCTGCCCGCTGCCGGGGCTGGTGCCGGCTCGGTTGCACTCAGATGGCCCGGCCGTCCTGGCTCACGGTCCAGGACCACCCGGCGGTCGTGAAAATCGGCCACCGTCGCGCGATGGGCGATCGAGACGATCGTGGTGTCGGGCAGGCGGGCCTTCAGCACGCGGTAGAGTTCCGCCTCCGATTGCGGGTCGAGGCTGGCGGTCGCCTCGTCCAGGAACAGCCAGGCGGGGCGGGCCAGCAGCGCGCGGGCGAGCGCGACCCGCTGCTGCTCGCCGCCTGAGAGGCGCTGTGCCCAGTTCGCCTCCAGATCCAGGGCTGCGGCCATGGCTCCCAGGCCCGCATCGGTCAGCGCCCGCACGATGTCCGCCCCCGGCACGGTTTCGGGCGCCGCCGGGTAGGTGACGACGTGGCGCAGGGTGCCGAGCGGGATATAGGGTCGCTGGGGCAGGAATAGGCAGCGCTCGACCGGCGGCCGCGCGACCTGCCCGCGACCGAATGGCCAGATGCCGGCGATTGCCCGGAACAGGGTGGACTTGCCGGAGCCCGACCGGCCCGTGAGCACCACGGACTCGCCGGGGCGGAACGCCAGTGCGGCATGGTCGAGGATGCGCGTGCCGTCCGGCAGCGCCAGAGTGAGGTCGTCGAGGCGGATCGTGCCGTCGGAGGTCGCGGCGACGATGAGACCCTGACCGGCCGCGGCGCGAGCGAGGACGACGGCGCGGTGGAAGGTGGTGAGACGCTCGACGACGGCGCGCCATTGGGCGAGCGCCGAATACGCATTCACGAACCACGAGAGCGCGTCCTGCACGCGGGCGAACGCACCCGCCGTCTGGGTCAGCCCGCCGAGTTCAAGCTGGCCGGTGAAGTAGCGCGGGGCGGCAACGACATAGGGGAAGATGATGGCGATCTGGCTGTAGCCCGAGACCAGGGCGTTCAGGCGCTTCATCCGCGTCATGATGCTCCACCAGTTCGTCATCACCGCGCGGAAGCGGACGAGCAGGTTGTCCTTCTCCTCGCCCTCGCCGCCATAGAGCGCGATGCCCTCCACGTTCTCGCGCAGACGCACCAGGGCGTAGCGGAAATCCGCCTCCACCTTCTGCTGGCGAAAACGCAGCGCGATCAGCGGACGCCCGACCAGATGGGTGAGCCAGGTGCCCAGCACCGCATAGATCAGCGCGACCCAGACCATATAGCCCGGCACCGAGACGCCGAGCAGCGCGATCGTGCCGGACAGGCCCCAGAGAATGCCGACGAAGCTCACGAAGGAGACAACGGTGGAGAGGAAGTCCACCCCCAGCGAGAGCGTGGTGTCGACGAAGTCGCGCACGTCCTCGGCCACACGCTGGTCGGGGTTGTCGGTCCCCACGCCCGCGGAGTCGCCAGCGAGGCTGATCCGGTAGTAGGCGCGGTCGGCCAGCCATTCGTCGAGCAAGCTGCGGGTCAGCCAGCGGCGCCAACGGATCTGCAGCCATTGGTTCAGGTACGTCGCGTAGATCGAGACGATGATATAGACTGCGACTACCCCGCAGAATCCCGGCATGATCAGGCCGGTGCTGGTGCGCCGCCAGGTGAACAGCAGTTCCAGGAACGCCGTGTAGTTCTTCGTCTGCAAGGCATTGAAGAACAGCCGGTTCCAGAAGTTCAGCACCACATTCATGCCGACCATCGACAGGTTCAACACGATGATGGCGATCAGCAGCACCCAGGCGGACCATTTCTCCTCGGAGCGGAAATATGGGCGCGACAGGCGCCAGATGTCGGACAGGAAAGAACCGATTGCCTTCATGCTGGAGCGTTCACCTCGCGGCCTGGGGCTGCACGGCGGCGGCGATGGCGGCCAGCCAGGCGCGCAACCGCCGCCGGTTCGCACCCAGGTCGGAATAGCCGTACACGCTGCGCGAATACAGGATGAGCCGGCTGCCGCCGTCCCCGCCTGCGAGAACCTGGGCGGCCACGATGTCGGGGAAATTGAGGAGCACGCTGCGCGCCACCCATTGGGCCTGGAGCCGGGCCGTGTCCTCGGCGGCGGGAAAGGTGCGGGGCTCGGCGGCGGCGACCGCGCGCACAAGCGCGAATAGCCGTGCCGGGGGCACCGCGTAGGTGGGCGTCGGCAAGTCGGGCGCTGGGGCGAAGCCCGCCGGCGCCGCGAGCGCCGTGTTGGGACTGGCCTGGCGCACGATTCGCGCGGCGTCGAACGGCGCCAGCGGCGCCACCCCCTGCAGGCCCGGCATGCCGCAGGCGGGCAGGAAAAAGCCGAGCAGCCAAGCAAAAGGCGTCATTGGGCGCTCATGAACCCCATCGCGGTCGCCGGCAAGCGGGCAGCCTCAGTGGACAGTCTGAGGCGTGAGGCCCGGCCCCACGCCCAAGCAACTGATGGTGCGGGTTTCCTTGACGGAACAGGGGGGTGTTCTCTACCGTTCGGAAATGAACACCGTCACCCGGGCGCATCTCGCTGAGACGATCTATGCCCAGGTCGGGCTTTCCCGCGACGAATTGGCCGACCTGCTGGAGACGGTGCTGGAACGGCTCGCCGCGACCCTTGAGGCAGGACAATCTGTTAAGATCAGTGGTTTCGGGACTCTTTCCGTGCGCCAGAAAGGGCGTCGCGTGGGGCGCAATCCAAAGACCGGGAAGGAGGTGCCCATCCTGCCGCGACGTGTCCTGGTGTTCCGTCCGAGCCAGGTTTTGAAGGCGCGCATCAACGGGGACGCGGTGGTGAAAGACGGTGCCGGGTTGGCGCGCGACGGCGCATGAGTGATCCCCTCGAGCCGGACGACGCGGCCGGCCGTGTCCGACCCAAGAAGGCGCCCACCGCCTTCCGCACGATCAGCGAGGTGGCTGACGAGCTGCACATCCCCCAGCACGTGCTGCGCTTCTGGGAAACAAAGTTCCCGCAGGTGAAGCCGCTGAAGCGCGGCGGCGGACGGCGCTATTACCGGCCGGACGACATCGCGCTGCTGCGCCGGATCTCCGACCTGCTCTACATCCAGGGCTACACGATCAAGGGCGTGCAGCGCCTGCTGCGCGAGGGCGGCGGCAGGCTGTCCGAGGACATCCCGCCCGCCGCGCCCGAGGAGCAGGCCGCCGCCGCCGCCGAGCGGGCGCTGCCGATCCCGACCGAGCCGGACAAGCTTCCGATGGTGGACCTCGCGCCCGATACGCCGCCCCCGGCCGCGCCGGCGCCCACACCGCGCGAACCCACCCGCCCGGTGCGCGGCGACAGCGACGCACAGCGCCTGCGGGCCGTGTTGAGCGCGACCCTGCGCGAGCTGGAGGCATTGCGCGACCTGCTGGCCTGACCCATCCCCGACGTTGCCCGGCGCCCGCGCCGCTGCTAGGAAGGATGCGCGGTCGGAGCGTAGCGCAGCCTGGTAGCGCATCAGTCTGGGGGACTGGGGGTCGTGGGTTCGAATCCCGCCGCTCCGACCAGCGATTTCAATGAGTTGGCAGACTGTCCCAGGGCGGTGCCCGGTGGGTGGATACCGGATGGAGCCGCGATCCGCGGGGCACCGGAGCGCCAGCCGCCCTGGCGCCCCGCGACAAGTTGCCGTGCCTCAGGCGTTGGCCACCGGGAAATTGCACTTCGGGTTCAGCGGATGCAGCGCCTGCGCCGCCGGGGTGATCGAGACCGGGGTGAACAAATCCCAGCCGCCGGGCTTGGACGGCTTCTTCACCTGCCAGAGATAGGCCGGGAACTCGCCGCGCCCATCCGCGCGGATGCGTCCCTGGAACGTGTCGTCGTCCACCGGCATGGCCTTCATGCGCGCCACCGTGTCGCGCCCGCTCTTCTTCGCGTTCGCCGCGCCCATCGCGACCACCGTCTTCAAGTAGTGCATCGTCGAGGAGTAGTTGCTGGCGTGCGCCATGTTCGGATAGGCGCCGTTGGCCATCTTCGGCAGCACGCGCTTGGTGAAGGCGCGGGTGCGGTCGTCGTGGTCCCAGTAAAACGACGTGGTCACGTTCAGGCCCGCCGCGAGATCCGGGCCGAGCGCGTGGACGTCGGTGATGAAGATCAGCAGCGGCGCGATCTTCATCGACTGGTTCAGGCCGAACTCATGCGCCTGCTTGATGCTGTTCACCGTGTCGGCGCCGGCGTTCGCCAGACCCAGTACTTGCGCACCCGAGGCCTGGGCCTGCTGGAGATAGGATGAGAAATCGGTGGTGTCCGGGAAGGGATAGCGCAGCGTTCCCTTGACCGTGCCTCCCGCCTGCTTGACGACCGCGGCGGTCTGCTCCTCCAGGATGTGGCCGAACACGTAGTCGGCGGTCAGGAAGTACCAGCTCTTGCCGCCTGCCTTCACCATGGCGCCGCCGTTGGACTGCGCCAGCATGTACGTGTCGAAGCTCCAAACGATCGTATTGGGGCTGCACTGGCTGTCGGTCAGGTCCGTCGAGGTGGCGGACCCGTTCAGCATGATCTTGTTCTTCTCCTTGGCGATCTGCGCCACCGCGAGCGCCACCGAGGAGGTCGGCACGTCGACGATCGCGTCCACGCCCTGGTCGAACCACTGGCGGGCGATGGAGGCGGCGACGTCCGGCTTGTTCTGGTGGTCCGCCTGGAGAAGGTCCACGGCGAAGCCATGCGAGGCTGCGTCGAACTCGGTGATTGCCTGGCGGGTGCACACGACGGAGTTCGGACCGGTCGTGTCGCGATACGTGCCGCCCAGGTCGGTGAGCACGCCGATCCTGATGGCCGGCTGGGCCTGAGCGCGGGCGTGGACCAGCGGGGCCGCGGTCAGCGCTGCGGCGCCGGCAAGGGCGCCGCGACGGGTGAGCTGCATGGACTGCCTCCGAAACATGTTTGTTTGCCGTCGCTCCACGTCGTCGAACAGGCGCGAGGGTGCGGCGCCTATTGGGCCGGACGGCATCACAGGTCAAGCCGGTGCCGAATTGAATCGGCCGGATTTCGGGAAGCCGCTCGGCGGCGCCCGCCCGGTCTGCCCGCGATCGGCCAGCCACGCGCGCAAATCCGTCTCGGTGCGGGTGCGCTCTCCGATGCGCCAGGTCAGCCCGTCGACCTTGCGGAACACCTTGGCATCGGCCAGGCCGCCGTCCTTGTAGCGTTGCAGGATCACCCCACCGCCGCGCGGCATCTCCGGGACCTGCTCGATCGGGAACACCAGCAGCCGCCGATTATCGCCCACCACCGCGACATGGTCCCCGTCGGCCGGGATGCACAGGATCGCCTCCTCGCCGGGACGGACGTTCAGCACCTGCTTGCCGGTGCGCCGTTCC
Organism: uncultured Pseudomonadota bacterium; assembly: GCA_963756495.1. Lineage (GTDB taxonomy): Bacteria > Pseudomonadota > Alphaproteobacteria > Acetobacterales > Acetobacteraceae > DATFDN01. The sequence goes on from CAVWNS010000001.1 coordinate 418,752, forward strand.
GCCAGCAGCTCGGCCGCCGGCACGACGAAGCCGCGTCCGGCGCTGGACGCCACCAGGTAGCGCCCGCCTTCCGCGTGGACGAACAGCGTCACAACCTCGGTATCGTTGCCGAGTTCGGCCAGCAGGCGCACCGGCTGGCCGTCGCCGCGTCCGCGCGGGATCTCGCCCGCCTTCAGCGTGTAGGCGCGGCCGTTGGTCGCGAACAGGCACAGCCGGTCGGTCGTCTGGCACGGAACTGCCGCCTTGAGCCGGTCGCCCTCCTTGAAGCGCAGCTCGGCGCTATCGGCAACGCTTCCCTTCAGCGCGCGTATCCAGCCCTTCTCCGACAGGATGACGGTGATCGCCTCGCGCTCGACGAACGCGTCGGTGGCGACCTCCAGCGCGGGCGGAGGCGTGCCGATCTCGGTGCGCCGCAATCCCAGCGCGCCGGCGCCGAAGCGGGTCCGGATGTCGGCCAGCTCGTCGGCGATGCGGTCCCAGCGCAGCCCGTCGTTGCCCAGCAGCCCCTGGATCTCCTTGCGCTCGCGGGAGAGGGCCTTGTGCTCCTTGCGCAGCTCCATCTCCTCCAGCCGGCGCAGGCTGCGCAGGCGCATGTTCAGGATCGCCTCGGCCTGCGTGTCGGTCAGCTCGAATCGCGCCATCAGCCGCGGCTTCGGATGGTCCTCTTCGCGGATGATGCGGATGACCTCGTCAAGGTTGAGATAGACGATGAGGTAGCCGTCCAGCACCTCCAGCCGCCGCTCGATCGCCGCCAGCCGGTGGCGGGAGCGGCGCACCAGCACTTCGTGGCGGTGATCGAGGAAGGCGCGCAGCACCTCGACCAGGCTCATCACGCGCGGCGTGCGGGTCGCGTCGAGCACGTTCATGTTGAGCGGGAAGCGCTGCTCCAATGCGGTGGCGCGGAACAGCGTTTCCATCAGTACCTCGGGCTCGACGCCGCGGGTGCGCGGCTCCAGGACCAGGCGCACCTTGTCGGTGCTCTCGTCGCGCACGTCGCCCAGCAAGGGCAGCTTCTTGTCCTCGATGAGCTGGGCGATCTGCTCGATCAGGCGGGCCTTCTGCACCTGGTACGGAATCTCGGTGATGACGATCTGCCAGGCGCCGTACTTGGCGTTTTCCCGTTCCCAGCGGGCGCGCACGCGAAAGCCGCCACGTCCGGTCTCGTAGGCCGCGAGGATCGCGGCCGCATCCTCGACCAGCACACCGCCTGTCGGGAAGTCTGGGCCGGGCATCAGGCGCACCAGCTCCGCCGTTGTCGCGCCGGGATGGCGGATCAGGTGGATCGCGGCCGTGCAGACCTCGCCCGCATTGTGCGGCGGGATCGAGGTCGCCATGCCGACCGCGATGCCGGCCGCGCCGTTGGCGAGCAGGTTCGGGAAGGCGCCGGGCAGGACCACCGGCTCATGCTCCTCCCCGTCATAGGTGGGGCGCAGATCGACCGCGTCCTCGTCGATGCCGGCGAGCATGGCCTGCGCGACCTCGGTGAGCCGCGCCTCGGTGTATCGCATGGCGGCTGCGTTATCGCCGTCGATGTTGCCAAAATTGCCCTGGCCCTCGACCAGCGGGTAGCGCACGGCGAAATCCTGCGCGAGCCGCACCAGAGCGTCGTACACCGCCACGTCGCCGTGCGGGTGGAACTTGCCGATCACGTCGCCCACCACGCGCGCGCATTTCTTGAAGCCGGCGGCCGGGTCGAGCCGCAGCAGGTGCATCGCGAAGATCAGCCGCCGATGCACCGGCTTGAGCCCGTCGCGCACATCGGGCAGCGAGCGCGACATGATGGTGGACAGCGCATAGGCGAGATACCGCTCCGAGAGCGCGTCGACCAGACGCGTATCCTCGATGCGGCCGATGTCATCGGGCATCCGGGGTCTCCTGCGGCGCCGCGGCATCGGCCAGGGCGGCGACGCGGTCGTATAACATCTGGCGCGCGGACGGCAGCGGCTTGTGGTGCGGGCCAAAGGCGTTGCGGGCAAGGAAGTGCCCGGTCAGGCGCAGCCCGTCGCGCCACTCGGGGGCCGAGCCCTCCTGGTCCGGGTGTAGCAGCAGGCCCGGCAAGATCAGAAGGCGCTCCCGCCAGGCCCCCGCGCCCGCCTCGGTCACCGCCCGCCCGCTGCGGGGGGAGACATAGGCGAGGCCCTCGGCCGCGCCGGTGACGGCGCAGCCGGCGAGATCGAGGCCGTAGCCGAGTTCGGCCAGCAGCCCGGCTTCCCATCGCACCAGCTCCGCGACCATGGATCGTCCCTGCGACAGGCCGGCGATCAGCCGGACCAGACCGTGAAATGCGCGGGCGTGCGCCTCCCGCTCCGGCAGCGCGCCCGCCGCCACGGCGCAGGCGGCCGCGAGCGTGGCCAGGGCAAGCGGGTCATCCATCGCGAGGGCCGCGCCTGGATGCACGAGTTCGGCGGTGAAGCTGCCGAGCTGGTCGGCCAGGCGCGCGACCCAGCGCACCTGGACCAGGTTGCCGGGCTGCCAGAGGGGGGTCCGCGCGCGCGCGCTACCGCCGCGGGCAAGCCCGCGATGCAGCCCGTGCGCCTCGGTCAGCACCGAGGCGAGCGCGTCGCCCTCGTTGTAGGCCCGCGCCTCCAGGACGATGGCCGGCGCATCCCACTCCATGGTTCGGATTTAGGTGCTGCTCAGAGCCAGTGGAAGCCGTGCGCCATCACGCCAAGCAGGCCCGCCCAGCACGCCGAGGATGCTGCCCCACGCGGCCAGCGTGACCCCCAGGAGCCAACGGAAGTCGGCATGGTGCTGGAGGCTCAAGGCATCGATCCGCCGATCCATCGCGTCGAAGCGATGGTCGATCGCCTCGAAGCGGCGGTCGACCGCCTCGAACCTGCGCTCGATTCGTTCCAGCGTTGCAAGCGTGGCTTGCGCCAAGTGCTCCAGGATGGCGACACGCGTCTCCATGTCCGAAGGATATCGGCCGCCTCCGCCGGGTTCAACAGGGGTGTCTGGCAATGGATGCCCTCCTCGCCGGCGATGGTGGCCGGCCTCGGTGAACAACCCGCTACTCGGTATCGTCCAGCCCAATCGCGCGCAGGCGCGCCCGCTCCTCGTCCCAGCCGGCGCGCTCCTTCACGTTCAGGAACAGGTGGACGGGCCGCTCGATCGCGGCGGCCAGCTCGGCGCGGGCGCGGACGCCGATCTGGCGGATGCGACTGCCGCCGGCGCCGATCAGGATCGCCTTGTGCCCTGCCCGCGCCACGTAGATCGTCACATCGACCCGCACGCTGCCGTCGGCGCGGTCCTGCCAGCTCTCGGTCTCGACCGTCGCGGCGTAGGGCACCTCCTCGTGGGTTTGCAGGAAGACCTGCTCGCGCACCACCTCGGCGGCGAGCAGTCGGTCGGGCAGATCGGTCAGATCCTCGGGCGGGAACAGGAACGGCCCCTTCGGCATCGCCACCGCCAGCGCCTCGGTGAGCCGGTGTAGGCCGTCGCCGGTCACCGCGCTCACCATGAACGTCTCCTCGAACGGCGCGAGCGCGGTCAAGGCGGCCACCAGCGGCAGCAGCCGGGGCGGCGGCACGAGATCGATCTTGTTCAGCACCAGCCAGCAGCGCCGCCCGGATGCGCCCAGCCTTTCGGCGACGGTGCGCACGGCCTCGGTCGCGCCCGCCTTGGCGTCCACCAGCAGCAGCGCGAGGTCGGCATCGCGCGCGCCCGTCCAGGCGGCCGCCACCATCGCGCGATCGAGCCGCCGGCGCGGGCGGAAGATGCCCGGCGTATCCACTAGCAGGATCTGGCTCCCGCCATGCATCAGGATGCCCAGCACGCGAAACCGCGTGGTCTGCGCCTTCGGGGTGACGATGGAGAGCTTGGCGCCGGTCAGGCGGTTCAGCAGCGTGGACTTGCCCGCGTTGGGGGTGCCGAGGATGGCGGCGAACCCGCACCGCGTGGCGCTCGGGCGGGGCGCGTCGTCCGTCATGTCCCGAGCGCCCGCAACAGGTCCTCGGCCGCGATCTGCTCGGCGGCCCGCTTGCTCCCGGCACTGCCCATCCCGGTCCGTCCCCCGGCGCTGACGCTGATGGTGAAGGCGGGCGCGTGCGGCGGGCCCGAACGGTCCACGACCTGATAGGAAGGCAGGTCCCAGCCGCGCGCCAGCGCCCATTCCTGCAAGGCGGTCTTGGCGTCCTTGGGCGGCATGGTCTGCGCCTCGATCGCCGTTTGCCAGGCCCGACGCACGAAGCCCCTCGCCGGCTCCAGCCCGGCATCGAGATAGAGTGCGCCCAGCGCCGCCTCCAGCGCGTCGGCCAGCACCGTCGCGCGCTTCTTCACCCCAGCCCGCGCCTCGCCAGGGGAAACCGCCAACGCCGCCTCCAGCCCGATCGCGTCGGCGACGGCGGCGAGGACCGGCTGGGAGGCGAGATGGGCGAGGCGCCGGCCGAGATCGCCTTCCTGCTCGACCGGGTAGCGCTCCACCAGCCACTCCGCGATCAGCAGGCCGAGCACGCGGTCACCCACGAACTCCAGCCGCTCGTTCGAGCCCTGGCCGCGTCGTCCGTGGCGTTGCGCGGAAGCGGCGGAGCGGTGGGTCAGGGCTTCGCGCAGCAGCCCGGGGCGGGTGAACCGGTGACCGAGGATCGCCTCGATGGGCAGCGTCACGCGGCAAGGTCGCCGGTCACGGGTAGCCCACCCACGGGTGGCCCATCATGGAATGATATAGCCGATGCGGCCCCAGCGGACCTCGAAGGGCCACATCCAGACCTCCCACCAGGGCGCGCTCGCATCGATAGAGAAGAAGATCACCTCGGCCCGCCCGACCAGGTTCTCCATCGGCACGAAGCCCCAGAATCGGCTGTCGGCGCTGTTGTCGCGGTTGTCGCCCATGACGAACAGCGCACCCGGGGGGACGGTGTAGACCGGGGTGTTGTTCGCCTCCCCCAACTCGGTCGCCTTCAGAATGTCGTGGCGCACGCCGCCCGGCAGGTCCTCCTGGTAGCGCCGCAGCGCCATGTGGACGCCATCGTCATCGACATCGAGATCGCCCTCCGGCCGGCGGGGCACCTCCTTGCCGTTGATCTGCAAGCGTCCGTCGATGACCTGCACCGCATCGCCCGGCAGCCCGATCACCCGCTTGATGTAATCGACCGAGGTGTCGCGCGGGTACTTGAACACCACCACGTCGCCGCGGGCCGGCGTCGAGCCGAGCACGCGGCCCGAGAACAGGTCGGGCGCGAACGGCAGGGAAAAGTGCGAGTAGCCGTAGCTGTATTTCTCGACGAACAGGTAGTCCCCAACCAGCAGCGTGGGGATCATGCTCCCGGACGGAATATTGAACGGCTCGAACAAAAAGGTGCGGATGACCACGGCGATCAGCCCCGCATAGACAATCGTCTTGACGTTATCGAGCAGCCCGCTCGACCGACGCTTCGTCTTGGTGGTTGCGGCCATGCGGGAGAGAAGATCCGATCCGGGTGGGGGCGGGATCAAGCCCAGGCCCCCGAGTGGTGTCAAGGAAGCGGTATCAAGGGACGCGCCGCCGGCTCAGGCCGGAGACGTGAGAACGAGCGCCGAAATGATGACCTGGGCGAAGGCATAGGGGTATTCGTCGGTCATCGTCAGCGACACGACCGGCTGCATGCCCGCCGGCGTGATGGCGACGAGCCGGGCCGCCGCGCCGCCGCTCATGCGCAGCGTCGGTTGGCCGGACGGCAGGTTCACCACGCCCAGGTCGGCGAAGAACACCCCCCGGCTGAAGCCGGTCCCCAGCGCCTTGGCCGCCGCCTCTTTGGCGGCGAAGCGCTTGGCAAAGGTGCCGGCGCGGATGCGCTCGGTGCGCCGCGCCGCCTTGGCGCGCTCGGTCTCGGTGAAGACGCGCGCCAGGAAGCGGTCCCCATGGCGAGCGATCGCCGTCTCGATCCGACGGATGTCGCAGATGTCGCTGCCGAGCCCCAGGATCATCCCTTCGCTCGTTCGACGCTCTTGCTGGTGTTCACGCCGCGCAGGCCGGCGATCACCTTGGACAGGTGCAGCAGGTCGCGCACCTCCACATCGACCAGGATCTCGACGAAGTCCTGCTGGCGGTTGACGATGCGCAAATTGGCCAGCGCCCCCTCGTGCTTGGTGACGGCGTTGGCGAGATCGGCGAGCACCGAGGGCTCGTTGGCGGCGATGACGCTGATCCGCGCGGTATGGGCGTCCTTGCCGAGCGCACCGAGGTTCCAGCCGACCTCGATGAACCGCTCGGGCGTGGCGGCAAAGCTGCCGAGCGTCTGGCAGCCGCGCGCATGGATGGTGACGCCCTTGCCGGTGGTCACGATGCCGACGATCTCGTCGCCCGGCACGGGATGGCAGCAGCCGGCGAAGCCGAATGCCATGCCGGGCACCAGCCCAGTGATCGGCATGCCGCTGTCCAGCCGCGCACCGCTCCGTCCGGAAGCCCGCGGGGGCAGCGCCGGGACCATGCGCGGCGCGCGCGGGGTCTGGCGCAGTTCGGGGTAGGCTGCGTGAACCACGTCCCTGGGACCCAGGCCGCCATTGCCGACGGCGATGAACAGCTCTTCCAGCCCTGGCATCTTCAGCGCCTTCAGCGCCGGTTCAAGAGCCTTTTCCGACCCGTCCACACCCGCCTGGCGGAACGATTTGGCAACCTCTGCGCGGCCGTGGTCGAGGTGTTCCTGGCGCTGCTGCTGGTGGATGAAGCGGCGGATGCGCGCGCGCGCCTTGCCGGTGACGACGAAGCGCTCCCACTGCCGGGACGGCGTGCCCCCGCGCGCGGTCATGATCTCGACCTGGTCGCCGTTCTGGAGCTGGTAGCGCAGCGGCATCAGCCGTCCGTTCACCTTGGCCCCGACGCAGGCATCGCCCACCTGGCTGTGCACCGCGTAGGCGAAATCGACCGGCGTCGCCCCGCGTGGCAGCTGGATCAGCTGCCCCTTCGGGGTAAAGCAGAACACCTGGTCGCCGTACAGCTCGAGCTTGGTATTCTCGAGGAACTCGTCCGGGGCCGACGAATTCTCCAGGATTTCGAGAAGGTCCTGCACCCAGCGGAACTGGCGAACCTCGCTCGGGGAGGCGTCGAGCTGCTTGTAAAGCCAGTGCGCGGCCACCCCCGCCTCGGCCACGTCGTGCATGTCCTGGGTACGGATCTGCACCTCGATCTTCTGGTTGCGCGGCTCGCGCAAGGTGACACCGGTGTGCAGGCTCTGGTAGCCGTTTGCCTTGGGGGTGGAGATGTAGTCCTTGAAGCGCCCGGCGATCACCGGATAGGCCGAGTGCACCGCCCCCAGCGCGGCATAGCACGACTCCCTGCATGGCACGACGACCCGGAACGCCATGATGTCGGACAGCTGCTCGAAGGCCACGTTGCGCTGGTGCATCTTCTCCCAGATGGAGTAGAGCGACTTCTCGCGCCCAGTGACGCTCAGCACCGTCACCCCCGCCTCCTCGCAGACGTGACGCAGATCCTGGCGCACCTCCTCGATCACATCGGCGCCCTGCCCGCGCAGGAAGTTCAGCCGGGCCTGGATGGTCTCGTACGCCTCCGGCTCCAGCTGCGCGAAGGCCAGCGTCTGCAACTCGGTCTTCACTGCGTCCATGCCGATCCGCTCGGCGAGCGGCGCATAGATCTCCATCGTCTCCCGCGCAATCCGCTTGCGCCGGTCGGCGTCGCCGATGAAATGGATGGTCCGCATGTTGTGCAGCCGGTCGGCGAGCTTGACCAGCAGCACGCGGATGTCGCGGCTCATCGCCAGGACGAGCTTGCGGAAGTTCTCCGCCTGCTTGGTGCGGTCCGACTGGAGTTCCAGGCGGGTGAGCTTTGTCACGCCGTCGACCAGGCCGGCGACCTCGCGGCCGAAGCGCCGCTCGATGTCGGGCAGGCCGGTCTGCGTGTCCTCGATCACGTCATGCAGCAGGCCGGTGATGATGCTGGCCGTATCGAGCCGGTAGCCGGCGAGGATGTCGGCGACCGCGACCGGATGGGTGATGTAGGGATCGCCGTTGTCGCGCTTCTGCGCGCCGTGCGCCTTCATGGCGAGCACGTAGGCGGCGTCGATCAGCGCCAAGTCGGCGCGGGGATCATAGGCGGCGACCTTCTCCGTCAGCTCGAACTGACGGATGATCGGCCGCCGTTTCTCGGGGACGAGCAGTCCGGCTTGCGCGGAGGCCGGCGGCTGCGCGCGGTCGAACGGCGCGTGGACGGGGGTGTAAGCGCGGGAGCCTGATGCGCCGTCCGCCATGCCCGTCCTAGCGGCGCCGGCCGGCGAGCTCCGCCTCGATCGCCGCTTCCATGTCCTCGGGCGACAGCTCCTCGGCCTCGGCCGGCAGGTTCGCCGCTTCCTCCTCGGCCGTGACGTCCTGCAGGCCGAAGATGTTCTGGTCGGTTGGGATCAGATCGAGGACCTCCTCGTCGGCCGGCTCGGGCTCGGGGGTACGCGACAGCGACTTGAGCAGATCCTGCTCGAGCTTCAGCAGCTCGATTGTCTCGTCGGCGATTTCGCGCAACGCGACGACGGGGTTCTTATCGTTGTCGCGATCCAGGGTCAGCTCCTCGCCCCGGCTCAGGTTGCGCGCGCGCTGCGCGGCGAGCAGGACGAGCTCGAAGCGGTTGGGAACCTTTTCGACGCAGTCTTCGACGGTCACGCGCGCCATGCGCTGCTACTCCGGCCGGTGATCGGGTGAACGCGATATTTAGGAGATGCCAGCGTCGGTTGCAAGGAACGCCGGGCGCGCCGCCTGCGCCGGCAGCCCCGCGAGCAGCGCCTCCACCGTGAGGCCGAGGCGCGGATGCACCCAGCCCGGCAGGATTTCGGCCAGCGGGCCGAGGACGAACGCCCGCTCATGCGCACGCGGATGCGGCAGGATCGGGTCGGGGGCGGCACGCACCAGGCGATCCATCGCGATCAGATCGAGGTCGAGGCTCCGCGCGGCGTTGGGGGCGCCGCGCCGGCGGCCGAAGCGGGCCTCGATGGCGTGCAGCGCCGTGAGCAGCGCTTCCGGGTCGGCCTGGCCGGCCAGCAGCGCGACCCCGTTCACGTAATCCGGCTGGTCCGAGGGCGGCACGGGCGCGCTTAGCCACCACCGCGACAGGCCGCGCAGCCGCAGCGCGCCCAGCGCATCCAGCGCCGCCGCGGCACGCCGGCAGGTGGCGAGCGGAGGGGCGCCGTCAGGGGCCGGAAGGTTGGCGCCGAGTGCCACGAGGATCACGCGCGCCAACCGCCGCGCGGGGATACCCAAGCACGCCGGTTGGTGGGATGATCGTCCCGCCGGATGCCGCACGGACGGGTTTCTGCCCGCGCAGCGCGGTCCGCGACCGGCGGCATCATCATTGGCGGCATCATCGAAGGATCATCATGGACCCGCATTTCCCGCCCAACGAGCGAATTGGTCTGTTCATCGACGGCGCAAATCTCTATTCGGCCTCCCGAAATCTTGGTTTCGATGTCGATTACCGCAACCTGCTCGATTATTTCCGGCGGCTGGGCAACGTGGTCCGGGCGTACTACTACGCCGCCGTGCTGGAGACCGAGGACTATTCTCCCCTCAAGCCGCTGACCGACTGGCTCGCCTATAACGGCTACGCGCTCGTGACCAAGCCAGCGAAGGAATACACCGACGCCGCCGGACGACGGCGGGTCAAGGGCAATATGGATGTCGAGTTGGCGGTGGATATGCTGGAGCTTGCGTCGCGGCTCGACCATGTCGTGCTGTTCAGCGGCGACGCCGACTTCCGCCGACTGGTCGAGGCGGTGCAGCGCAAGGGCGTGCGGGTCTCCGTCATCTCGTCGATCCGCACCACGCAGCCGATGGTCTCCGACGAGCTGCGCCGGCAGGCTGACCAGTTCATCGAGCTGGCCGATATCGCCAAGGAGTTCACGCGCCGGCAAACCGAGCCGCGCGTGCGCGCCAGCCCGGTGCGGCCGACCCCGGCCGACCCGTACAGCGAGCCGACCCCGGCGTGAGCGCAGGCGATCCGGGCCCACAATGCCCGGAGGCGCCGGGGCGGGACTGCCCGCTCTGTGAGCGACTGGCAAGCTTCCGCCGCGCCAACCGGGCGGCATATCCGGCCTGGTTCAACGCCCCGGTGCCGAGCTTCGGGCCGCTGGACGCGCCGATCCTGGTGGTGGGCCTGGCACCCGGGCTGAAGGGCGCGAATCGCACCGGCCGCCCGTTCACCGGCGATCACGCCGGCGTGCTGCTGTATCAGACGCTGCTGCGCTTCGGCCTGGCGCACGGGGCCTATTGTGCGGACCCGACGGACGGCCTGGTGCTGACCCGCTGCCGGATCGTCAACGCGGTGCGCTGCGTGCCGCCGGCCAACCGGCCGCTCCCCGCCGAGGTGGCCGCGTGCAACCGCTTCCTGGCCGCCGAGCTTGCGGCGATGCCCCGCCTGCGCGCGGTGCTCGCCCTGGGCGTGCTTGCCCATGCTGCGGTGCTGCGCGCGCTCGGCATCGCCGTAGCGCGCCTGCCATTCCGGCACGGCGCCGCCGCCGTCCTGCCGAACGGCGTGCTGCTAGCCGACAGCTATCATGTCTCGCGATACAACACGAACACCGGCCGGCTGACCGAGGCGATGTTCGAGGGGGCGGTGCGCGCGCTGCTGGAGCGGCTGGGGGAGGCGGGAAGGCTCCTCGGATGACCAAGACTCCAATGGTCTACTGCCGGCACAGATCCATAATGGTGTTTCAAGAAACTTTATGCTAGTGGAATGTTGGGCCGAGTGAAACCAAGATAAAACAGATTAGCTATGTCAGTTAAAGCGATAAGGCATTCTTCAGCAAGAGAATACGTCAATATTTCACCTTCGTGACCAGTAGTGTATGTTCTCCCGTCGAGATTGTTAGATACAAAAATGCTTGAACCGTCTTTGATGCGTATGCCCTGTCCATCATAGGTTCCGGTAAAGGCATTAGCGTCAAATTTCTCCTCACTTTCTGTAAGCTCGGCACTGTGTGCCACTGCGTGTCGAACGCGCTCGACGTGCGGAAATTTTTCGTGCATCAAGCGACGCGCCGCTCGCAAGTGGCTATGTTCAATTTCTCCTTTCAGGACAGGAGCACCTTTGAGCAGGTTTCCGACATATCGTATCGTGCGGCCAAAGTGGTAGAGCGTCATCGCCCCGTCTCTCGCAGAGAGGAGTTGCCACTTTGTATAATTCCGAATCAAAGCAAACTGTTTATCTAGGAGATTCTCTCGGATATGAGATGCACAGAAATCAAATAGTTCCAATGCCGCCTGAAAATCTTCCATTCGCAAGGCGAGTTGTAGAAGTGTGTTCTGTACAAGCCATGCTACTTTCCTTTCTCCCTCGGGTAGACGACAAATATCAATCTGCGGTACCTCGATCCTTCCGTTTCGGTAAATCGTAGACACTTCAGCGTGCGTCATGTGATATCCGCCTAAGTAACTCGTATCCGATTTGGATAACCAAATAGGTTTATTCTACGCCAAGCTCAGCTATGGGTAGGCACGCTGCCGGGCGCGGGGTCGGATTTGTAGTGGCCGGTAGTTCCGGTCCCGTTCGCGCCTGGTAAAGAAGCAGGGCCGCCTTGCCAGCCGTTGTTCGAGGCAGGATGGCTGTTGCGCGGCGCGACGCCGTTGCTCATCGCGCCGGCGTAGCCGTTCGGTTGCGCGGGGCGGTCGGTCCCCTCAGCATCCCTCGGAGTGCCGCCGGTCGACTGGTCATAACCGCCCGATCCGGTATCCGTGCCATGGGCCGTGCCACCCTGCGCGTGGGCGATCGGGTTCGCCATCATCGCGCCAAGGGCGGCGATCAGGCCGATCTTGGTGAGTGCGGTCATCGTGCTCCCTCTGTCCCCGTCCTTGGGCGCCAGCAAGCGAGAGCCGTGAGCATAGCGCACAGTCCCGTCGGGCAGCACGCCGCCGCGCTCGATCGCGGCGCCAATCAGGTCGTCCTCTTCCGTCGCGCGGATCTGCTGCGCTTCGGGGTCGATCAGAACTGCTTTCATCGCTCACACCTTGCCGAGTGCGTGCAGGATCAGGGTGACCGCCGCCACCAGCCCACCGATCAGGCCGCCGATGCCGACCCAGGGCGTCCACCAGCGGTCGCGCTCAAGTTTCGCCGCCTCGGCGGTGAGCTTGTGCGCCTCGGCGGTGAACTTCCGGGTCTCCTCGATCGATCGGTCGATCCGGGTGATCTGCTCGCGGAAGTCGAGGGCTGCGCGGTCGGATGCGTCGCTCACTTGGCCACCCCGAGTTGCATCTCATGTCGCGCGTCTTGCGACAGATGAGGGCAGTAGCATAGCAGATGTTCTGCTCCGGGTGCAGCCGGCAATGCTCCAGCGTCATTGTCGCCAAGCCGATCGAACCCTTTTCGGTGTGCGTGGCGTCCATCGCATCCCTCGTGTTCTCGACATAGAGGGCGAAGTCGCGCAGCGCCGACCGGTCGTTGTCGCCCTCCGCGACGGCGACCACACACGCGGCCGGGTCGGTGCAGTCGAAGCCGCGCGCGGTGCGGCGACGGCGACCAGCCGCAGCGTGAGGCAGGCGATCTTCATGGGGCCTCCTCGCAGATCTATTCCGTGGGGGCACCAGATTCTGGGTAGTGCCCTAGTAGGGCACTACCCAGATTCTTCCTCGCTGGCCGGCGATCCTGGGATAGGGTGCATTCGGACGGCTTAGCCATAGCGTTCCTCGTCCCAAGGGTCGGCGCTGTTGTGATACCCGCGCTGCTCCCAGAAGCCGGGTCGGTCGGCGATGGTGATTTCCACGCGGCGCACCCATTTGGCGGACTTCCAGAAATACAGGCGCGGGATCACCGCCCGCAACGGGCCCCCGTGCTCGGAGGGCAGCGGCGCGTCGTTCCAGGTGTCGGCGAGCAAGGCATCATCCTGGTCGAACTGATCGAGCCGGACATTCGTGGTGTAGCCGTCATGGGCGTGGAACACGACATGACGCGCCTCGTTCTTGGGCTCCACCAGCGCGAGCAGCGTGCGGGCGGCGACGCCCCCCCAGCGGTTGTCGTAGCGCGACCACTGGGTGACGCAGTGGATGTCGGAGATGGATTCGGTGCGCGGCAGGGCCAGGAACTCGTCCCAGCGGAGACTGAGCGGCCGGCGCACCGCTCCATCGATATCCAAGCGGAACTTCTGCGCGCTCACCGCCGGCTGCGCGCCGAGGTCGAGCACCGGCCAGTCGCGCACCAGGCCCTGCCCGGGCGGCAGGCGCTCGCGTGCCGGATCGGCAGTCCTGCCGGTCAGCAGCCTACCCTGCCGCGCCCATGCCTGCTTGGCGGCGATCAGCTTGTCGCGGGACGCGCCGGGGGATGGATTGTCGTCGTCGCTCATCATCGTCCTGCGTGCGAGAAGGCTTCTGAACGCCACGCCGGCGGCGTGGATGCGTTGATGCGCGGCATCGTCACGCTCCGACCCGCGTGGTGGCCAGCACGGCGTCGAGCAGCGCGTCCGCATCCGCCTCGTCCGGCAGCGATGCCAGCGTCCCCGCCAGCCGGCCATCGAGAAGCAGCATCGCGAACCCGTGCACCAGCGACCACACCGCTGTGGCCCGCGCCGCCACCTCCAGCGGGGACAATGTCGGCCGAGGCGTGTGCGCGACGATGGCGTCGCGCAGCGCCTGACGTGCGGCGGCGATGGCCTCGCGCAAGGCCGGCCGCGTGGCATCGAGGCGTTCGCTGCGGAACATCAGCACGAACAGCCCTGGATGGGCGCGGGCGAACGCGACATAGGCGCGTCCCATCGCCGGCATCCTGCGTGCCTCCTCGCCGGCCGTCGCCACGGCCGCCGCGAGCGAGGCGCCAAATCGGGTGAAGCCGACCGCCGCCAACTCACTGAGCAGGCCGGTGAGGTCGCCGAAATGGTTGGCGGGCGCGGCATGGGAGACGCCGGCCGCCCGCGCGGCGGCGCGCAAGGTCAGCGCCTGGATGCCGTCCCGCTCCAGGATCACCTCCGCCATGCTCAGCAACGCTGCCCGCAGGTCGCCATGATGGTAGGGGCGCGGCCTGGCCCCGCGCGCAGAATCGTTCATTCCCCATGTTTACATCGCCAACATCGCCGTTGACAGCGCCCGGCTGGGCCTCTACAGATATTTCCACTGTCAATATTCCTTCCGTGCGAGGTCCTCATGTCCGACGATCCCAGCCGCCTCCTCGATGGCAATTTCGCGCCGATCGGCACGGAATACGACGCGCCAAGCCTGCCCGTGGTCGGCGAGTTGCCGCGCGCCCTGAACGGCACGCTGTTCCGCAACGGACCGAACCCGCAATTTCCGTCGGCTGACCCGCTGCACGATCACTGGTTCACCGGCGACGGCATGATCCACGCCTTCACGCTCCAGGACGGCCGCGCATCCTATCGCAATCGCTGGGTCCGCACGGCGAAATTCGTGGCCGAGGCGGCGGCCGGACGCTCACTTGGCGCCGGCTTCGCCCCGCCCGCGACTGCCGACGCGGCGCTGGCCGACAGCGGGGTCGCCAATACTAACATCGTCTGGCACGCGGGCCGCCTGCTGGCGCTCGAGGAGGCGCATCTGCCGGTCGAGCTCGATCGCGCGACGCTGGGCACGCGCGGGGCGCAGCGCTTCGATGGCGCCTTGGCCGGCCCGTTCACCGCCCATCCCAAGACCGACCCGGTCACCGGCGAGCTGGTGTTTTTCGGCTACTCGGCCGACGGGCCATTCAGCCGAGGGATGCGCTACGGAACGATCGGGCCGGACGGCCGCGTCACCCGCATCGAGCGGTTCGAGGCGCCCTATTGCAGCATGATGCATGATTTCGCGGTCACCGAACGGCATGTACTGTTCCCGGTGCTGCCGCTGAGCGGCAGCCTGACGCGCGCGCGGGCCGGACTGCCGCCCTTCGCCTGGGAACCGGAGCTGGGCGCCTATATCGGGCTGATCCGGCGCGACCAGGGCACCGCCTCGCTGCGCTGGTTCCGCGCCGAGAGCCGCTATGCCTTCCACGTCCTCAACGCCTGGGACGAAGGCGGCCGCGTCCTGGCCGACGTGATGGAATACGAGGCGCCGCCGCTGTTCCCCCGCGCGGATGGGGCTGCTCGAGGCCCGAGCAGACCCGCGCCCGGCTGACCCGCTGGACCCTCGACCCCGACGCCGGCACCGACGCGTTCACCCGGGTCAGGCTCGACGACATGGGCGGCGAGTTCCCGCGCCTGGATGAACGCCGCGCCGGGCTGCCCAATCGCTTCGGCAGCTTCGTCGGCAACAGCCGCCCCGAAGGCGGCCTGGATAGCGTCGTCTGGCTCGACCTCATGTCCGGACGGCGCGCGATGTACGCGCTGCCGCCGGGCGATGGCCTGTCCGAGGCGGTGTTCGTGCCGCGCGGCCCGGACGCGGCGGAGGGCGATGGCTGGCTGCTCGCCGTGGCCTGGCGCGGGGCGGAGCGACGGAGCGATCTGATCGTGCTCGACACCGACGCGATCGAGCACGGCCCGGTGGCGACGGTGCAGCTCGCGCACCGTGTGCCGTTTGGTTTCCACGGCAATTGGATGAGCGACGCTGTCTGAAAACCTAAATGCCGGCCCGGCACGTGCTGCGGCCGCAGGTGAAATGAGGGGGAAATAATGGGAATCCTGTTGGCCTTCGCGCCTTTCATCGCGTTCGCCCTTATCGACAGACTGCTCGGACCGACGGAGGGTCTGATCGCCGGCGCCGTCATCGCGGCGGTTCTGCTTCTGCGCGATTGGATGAGCGCGGGCAGGTCCCCCAAGGTGCTTGAAATCGGCACGATGATCCTGTTCGGGGGTCTTGCGCTCTACGCCGTCCTCGTCGGTCCGACCTGGTCGATCATCGGCGTGCGGCTTCGCGTCGATGCCGGGCTTCTGCTGATCGTGCTCGTCTCGATCGCCATCCGCCGGCCGTTCACGCTGCAATATGCCCGCGAGCAGGTCGGACGCGAGCTATGGGAAACGCCCGAATTCATCCGCACGAATTACGTAATTTCCGCCGTCTGGGCCTCGGCGTTCGTGGTGATGGTCGTCGCGGATCTGGTCCTGCTCTACGCGCCCGGCCTGCCGCCCCGCGTGGGCATCATCGCGACGATCCTGGCCCTCCTCGGCGCCGTGAAGTTCACCTCGTGGTATCCCGATCGCATGCGGGCACCCATAGCCGGGTGATCGCTGCGCGGCGGGCGGACGACGATCCTACAACCCCGCCGCGTTGCTCATCCCGCCAGGGGTTCCAGGGACTTCACCATGTCCACCCGCACCCAGCCCGCTCGCGTGCTGTACGCGCGCCCTCCGGTCTCGCGATAGCCATAGCTGCCGTACAACGCGATGTTCCGCTCCATGCGCGCATTGGTGTAGAGCCGGATCTCGCCGATGCTGTCCGGTCGCGCGCATTCCTCGGGCCAGGCGAGCAGGCGAATGCCATGTCCCCTGCCCTGCGCTACGGGCGCGACGGCGACGCTGAAGATCAGGATGTGGTCCGGGCGATGTTCAAGGACGTTCAGCCCGAGCAACGCGCCATCGTGCTCCAGCAGCCAGACATTGCCGGCCGCGACGTGGGGTGCGTAATCCTCCGTCACCGGGATGGGGGCGGCGCCGAGCAGGGGCGTGTATGGCGCATACGCCGCCGCCGTGAGCGCGACGATCGCCGGGACGTCCTCGGTGTTGGCGAGCCGGATGACCCCAGCGCCCGGGTTCATCGCAGCGCGCCCTGTCACCCGCGCGCGCGCATCAGGCGCGCCTTGTCGCGCTGCCAGTCGCGCGCGGCGACGGCGGCGCGCTTGTCCTCTTTCTTGCGGCCGGCGCCGAGGCCGAGCAGCACCTTGGCCCGGCCGCGCTCGTTGAAATGGATCTGCAACGGCACCAGGCTCGCGCCCTCGCGCGAGACGGCGCCGGTCAGCGTGCGGATCTGCTTGCGCTTGAGCAGCAGCTTGCGCGGCGCGCGCGGCTCGAAGCGCGAGAGCACGCCGCCTTGATATTCGGGGATATAGGCGTTGAACAGCCACAACTCGCCGTCGCGCTCGCCGGCCCACGCCTCGGTCAGCGTCGCGCGGCCGTGGCGCAGGCTCTTCACCTCCGGCCCCTTCAGCACCAGCCCGGCCTCGACCGTGTCCTTGATCGCGTAGTCGAACCGTGCCTTGCGGTTTTGGGCGGCCACGCCGTGCGAAATCAGGCCCTTCGTGTTCTTCTTTTTCGCGTCCGCCATTCGCCCTCAGTTCAGCAGCCCGACCTCGGTCATCGCCGCGCGCACCCGCTGCGCCGTCGTCTCGCCCACCGGCGCGAGGGGCAGGCGGCAGACCGGAGCGGTTTTGCCGAGCAGGCTCGCCGCATACTTGACCGGCCCCGGGCTCGTCTCGGCGAACAGCGCGTCGTGCAGCGGCACCAGCCGGTCCTGGATGGCGATCGCGTCGTTGACGCGCCCCTCCTGCCAGGCGCTGTGCATCTCGCTGCACAGGCGCGGGGCGACGTTGGCGGTGACGCTGATGCAGCCATCCCCGCCGGCGGCGAGGAACGACAGCGCCGTGTGGTCCTCACCAGACAGCTGGCAGAACCCGGCACCGCAGGCCCGGCGCGTGTGCAGCGGGCGCGCGAGATTCGCGGTCGCGTCCTTCACTCCGACGACGTTGCGGTGTCGGGCCAGCCGCGCCATCGTCTCCACGCTCATGTCCACTACGCTGCGTGGCGGGATGTTGTAGATGATGATGGGCAGGTCCACGGAATCGGCGATCGCCTTGAAGTGCAGGTAGAGGCCCTCCTGCGTGGGCTTGTTGTCGTCACGGCGTGACGATCAGCGCCGCCGTCGCGCCCGCGTTCCGGGCGTGGCGGGTCAGCGCGATCGCCTCGTCGGTGCTGTTGGAGCCGGCGCCGGCGATGACCGGGACGCGGCCGTTCGCCACCTCGACCGCGATCTCGACGGCGCGCTTGTGCTCCTCGTGCGTCAGAGTCGGCGATTCTCCGGTGGTCCCGACCGGCACCACCGCCGTCGTGCCCTCATTGATCTGCCAGTCAACGAACGTCCCGTACGCCTTCTCATCGACCGACCCGTCCTGGCGCATCGGCGTGATCAGGGCGACGATCGAACCCTTGAACATTAAGACCTCCCGGCGGCCCCATCAGGGGCTAAACAGGGAAGTCTAGGCGGCCGGGGGATGCGCCGCAAGGCCAAGGCCGCTACAAGAGGCCATGACCCTGTCTCATCGGCCGCTCGGGCCGCTGCTGCTGGCAGCACTTGCGATGGCGGGCGCGCTCCTGGGCGGGGCGGGGCGCGCGTCCGCCGGAAATCCCATTCCGGCGGTGCGCGCCGGCCAATTCGCCGAGGCCGACATGGCGGCGGCGGAGTACGTCGATCCGATCGCGCGCAAGCTGGTGGCGTATTACCGGCTGCTCGGCGGCAATGCCAACGCCCGGGAGATCGCCGCCTTCCAGGCCGCCAACCAGGATTGGCCCAACCAGGGCCTTTTGGAGCGCCGCCGTCAGGAGGCGATCGCGCGCGAGCCCGACGAGGCGGCGGTGCGGGAGGCGTGCGCGCAGGGCAGCATCGTGCTGCCCGGCACGCTCGCCCGCTGTGCCGAGGCGCTGGCCGACGGTGGCGACGCGGAGGCGGCAGCGAGCGCCGCCCGCCGTGCCTGGGTCAGCAGCGCCACCCCCGTCACCGACGCCGCCAGCTTCCTCGCCCACTGGAAGTCCGTGCTGCGCCCGGAGGACGAGCGGGCGCGCTTCGACCAACTGGCCTGGGCCGACAACCCGGAGGCAGCCCACCAGATCGCGCGCCTGGCGCCCGCCGACCGCCCGGCCGCCCTCGCCCGGCTCGCATTGCGCCACGACGCGCCGAACGCGGAAGAGCTTGTGGACAAGCTCCCCGCCGCGCAGCGCGACAGCCCGGCCCTGGTGCTGGAGCGGGCGCGCTGGCTGCGTCGCGCCAAGCGCGAACCGGACGCGCTGGCGCTGTGGAAGGCGACGGGAACAAGGGCCGAGCAGGAAGCGCCTCCGGAGCGGCGCGCGGCGTTCTGGGCCGAGCGCAACCTTCTGGCGCGCCGGATGCTGGCAATGGGGGATGCCGGGAACGCCTATGCGCTCGCCGATGACACCGCGCAGACCGCACCCGAGTCATCCAGCGAGGCGGCCTTCCTCGCCGGGTTCATCGCGCTGCGCCGCACCGGCGACCCGGCCGCGGCCATCGCGCATTTCGAGGCGCTGAGCGCAGGCAAGGCAGCGGTCACCCAGGCGCGCGCCCATTACTGGCTGGCCCGTGCCCTGGCCGCGCAGGGGAAGGAGTCTGGACCCGACGACGCCAAGGCGGCGTCGTTCCCCCTCACCTTCTACGGCCAGCTCGCCGCCCGCGCGGCGGGCGCGGACGAGGTCACGCTCGCCCAGCGCATCCGCGCAATGTCTGATCCCCCGTTCGATACCGATGCCGCCTGGACCTTCGCCGGGGGCGAGCTGGCGCGCGCCGCGGTGATGCTGGCGGCGTGGGGAGAGTTTGGCCGCGCCCGCGCCTTCCTGATACGCGCGCAGGAGACGCAATCGGACCCCGCGCAGCAGGCGTTGCCGGCGCGCCTCGCCGTGGCGCTCGGGATGCCCGACACGGCGGTCTTCATCGCACGGCGCATGGGCCTGGAGGGACTGGCGCTGCCACAAGCCGGCTGGCCCGAGCCGGTGAGCCCGCCCGCCGGGCCGCTCGACCCGGCCATCACCCTCGCCCTGATCCGCCAGGAGAGCAGCTTCGACGCCGGCATCGTCAGCAACGCCGGCGCGCGCGGACTGATGCAGCTGATGCCCGCCACCGCCGACGGCGAGGCACGGCGGGCGGGCGGCAGCGTGAGCGAGGCGGCGCTGACCACCGACCCGGCGCGCAACATGGAGCTGGGCGGGTCGTACATGCAGGCCATGCTCGCCGCGTTCGACGGCTCCCTGCCGCTGGCGGTGGCTGCCTACAATGCCGGCCCGCATCGGGTCGAGCAGTGGCTGCACGACAACGGCGACCCGCGCACCGGGCAGATCGGCATGGTGGACTGGATCGAGCTGATCCCGTTCGCGGAGACGCGCAACTACGTGGAGCGGGTGCTGGAGAACGTGGTGATCTACCGGGCACGGCGCGACGAGCCGGCCGGCACGCTGAGCGCGCAATGGATGCGATAGAGCACCGCCTGTCGGCCTGGGACGGACTGAAGCTGCGGGCGCTGGAATGGCCCGGCACGGACCCCGGCAAGCGGGCAGTGCTGGGCTTGCCGGGCCTGGTCCGAACGGCGGACGACTTTCGCGGCCCGGCGGAGGGCTGCGCGGCCGGACGCCGCCTGGTCGCGATCGACTATCCGGGGCGCGGCGGATCGGGGCGTGCGCGCGCCGGCGTCCGCTACGCGCCCGAGGCGTGCCTGCGCGACGTTATGGATGTCTGCGCCGCGCTGCATCTGCGCCGGGCGGCGGTCCTGGGCACGAGCTTCGGCGGGCTGCTCGCGATGGGTCTGGCCGCCGCGCGGCCGGGGCTGGTCGGCGCGGTGGTGCTGAACGACGTCGGCCCCGCGATCGGCGAGGGCGGCGCGGACTTCGTGCGCCGCTTCGTCGGCCGCGATCCGGCCTTGCCCGACCTCGCGGCGGCGGTGGCGATGCTGCGGCGGGAGCTGCCGCCGCTGTCGCTGGCGAGCGAGGCGGACTGGCAAGAGATGGCACGCCTGACCTACGCGCCGGGGATCGACGGGCGCTGGCACCCGGTGTGGGACACCAGGATCGCCCGGTTGCTGGACGGACCCGCCCCCGACCTCTGGCCGCTGTTCGGGGGCCTGGCCCATGCGCCGCTGCTGCTGGTGCGCGGAGCATTGAGCGACATCCTGCTGCCCGCGACCGTGCGGCGCATGCAGAAGACTCGGCCCGACATGGACGTGATCACGCTGGACGGCGTCGGCCATGCGCCGACCCTGAACGAGCCCGAGATCGCCGCCGCCATCCGCGACTTCCTCGCGGCGGCCGACGGATGATCCGGCTCGCGCGCCTGGTGGCGAGCGGCTTCGGACTGGGCTACACGCCTGTCATCGCGCCGGGCACGCTTGCCTCCATCGCCGCGGCGCTGGCGGGCGCCGGGCTGATGCTGGCCAGCCCACTGGCGTTGCAGCTGGGCACGCTCGCGGCGAGCCTTGGCGGGGTGTGGGCGATCGGCGCCTCGGTGGCGGCGGACGACGATCCGCGCTGGGTGGTGATCGACGAGGTGGCGGGCCAGTGGATCACCCTGTTCGGCCTGGCGCGCCCGACCCCGCTCGGCGTGCTGGCGGCGCTCGCGGTGTTCCGTCTGCTGGACGTGGCCAAGCCCGGCCCGATCGGCTGGGCGGACCGGCAGAGCGGGGCGGCCGGGGTGATGGGCGACGACCTGATTGCCGGGGCGCTGGGCGCCGGCATCCTGTGGGCGCTGCGGACCCGCTTTCCGCACGCCTTCGGCTGAAACCACGGCCATAAATTTGACCGATCGGAACCCCCCGACCCACCCCCACAAGGGGTTCAGGGGAGGGTCGAGGCGACGGCCGTGATATCAGACCCGGTCAGTCGCAGCCCGCTCCGAACTGCGAGAGAAGCGCGACCAAGGTCGGGCGGATCGCGCACAGTTCCTGCACATGCGCCGCCGAGAGCTGGCACAGCAGCGCCTCCGCTCGGCCGGTCAGCGCCACCGAGACCCGGCGATGGTCCGCGGGATCGCCCCGCCGCTCGACCAGATCGAGTTGGGCCAGGCGGTCCATCAGTTCCACCGCGCTGTGCGGGCGCACGAGCAGCGCCTCGGCGATCTCGCCCACGCTGAGCGTCTGCCGATCCGGCGCTCCCTTGATCGCCAGCAACGCCTGATGCTGCTGCGGCGTTAGGCCGGCGGCACGCGCTGCTTTTTCACTGAAGGCACTGAACCCTCGCAGCGCCCGGCGGAAGGCGGCCAGCGCCTCGTAGTCTGCCTTGGTCAACGGCGCGTCCGACGCGTCAGCGCTGTGCAGCTGAGCCCTGGTCATCATGTCGCATCACGATATATACGCACGGCAACTCGATCAATCGACCCGTCATGGCCCCCAAGACCACACCCCATGCCCGCCTGAACGAGTTCGGCGACTTCACGACCCAGCCGCGCGTGCTGCTGCTGGCCGCGATGGCGGTCGTGATCGGCCTCCTCGGGGTCGTCGTTGCGTGGCTGCTGCTGCAACTGATCGCGCTGGTCACCGGCATCGCCTACTATGGAGAGTTCTCCACCCGGCACGGCATCGTCATCTCGCTGGCGCGGCTCGGCGGCTGGTCCGTCGCGGTCCCGGTCATCGGCTCGGTCATCATCGGTCTGATGGCCCGCTACGGGTCGGAAAAGATCCGCGGCCACGGCATTCCCGAGGCGATGGAGGCGATCCTCATCGGGCAGAGCCGGATCGAGCCGAAGGTGGCGATCCTGAAGCCGCTGTCCTCGGCGGTGGCGATCGGGACCGGCGGCCCGTTCGGCGCCGAGGGGCCCATCATCATGACCGGTGGCGCGCTCGGCTCGCTGTTCGCCCAGTTCTTCCACATGAGCGCGGCCGAGCGGAAGACGCTGCTGGTCGCGGGCGCCGCCGCCGGGATGACGGCGGTGTTCGGCACCCCGATCGCGTCGGTGCTGCTGGCGGTGGAGCTGCTGCTGTTCGAGTGGAAGCCGCGCAGCTTCATCCCCGTGCTGGTGGCCTGCATGACGGCGGTGGTTGGGCGCACCTGGCTGCTGCCCGCCGGCCCGCTGTTCCCTCATGCGGGCGCGATGCCGCTGGACTCCGCCACGCTGCTCCTCTGTTGCGCCCTCGGCATCGTCTGCGGCATGGCATCGGGATTGCTGACCGGCATGGTGTACGCGGCCGAGGACGCGTTCGGGAAACTGAAGCTGCATTGGATGTGGTGGCCCGTGCTTGGCGGGCTGGTGGTCGGCCTCGGCGGGCTGATCGACCCCAACGCGCTCGGCGTCGGCTACGTCAACATCGCCCATCTACTGCACGGCGATGCCGCCCTGGGCTGGACCTTGCGGCTGCTGGTGGTGAAGGCGATCATCTGGGCCGTCGCTCTCGGTTCGGGCACCTCGGGAGGCGTGCTCGCGCCCCTGCTGATCATGGGCGGCTGCGTGGGCGAGCTGTTCGGGCACCTGCTGCCGAACGCCGGACCTGGCGACTGGGCGCTGATCGGCATGGCGGCGACGATGGGCGGGACCATGCGCGCGCCGCTGACGGCGATGATGTTCGCCATCGAGCTGACCGGCGACGCGGCCCTTGTGGTGCCGCTGCTGGCCGCCTGCGGCGCGGGCTACGCGTTTACCGTGCTGGTACTGAAGCGGTCGATCCTGACCGAGAAGGTGGCGCGGCGCGGGTATCACATCACCCGCGAGTACAGCGTCGATCCGCTCGACCTGGCGCGCGTGGGCGACGTGATGGTCCAGCCCGTCGAGACCCTGCCCGCTGGCATGACGATGCGCGCGCTGGTCACCTATTTCGGGTCCGATGCCGCGCAGCACCGCACCTATCCGGTGGTGGACGAGGCGGGCCGCCCGATCGCGCTCGCCTCCCGCGCCGATGCCCTGCACGCCTTGGGTGATCCCGGGCCCGGCGAGGCGACCCTAGCGGAGGCGCTCGGCGGGCGGGACATGCCGACCGCGCGCCCCGACGAGCCCGTCTCGGCGCTGGTGACACGCATGATCCAGGCCGACGCCGGGCGCATCCCGGTGATCCGCGAAGACGGCGCGCTGGTGGGAATGGTGGCACGCAGCGACCTGCTGCGGGTGCGCGCCCGCCTGCTCGCCGAGGAGGGCGAGCGCCGCAGCTTCCTGGGCTTCGGCCGCCCGCGCCAGCCGGCGTGACCGGCTGCTTGCCCAACCGGGAGCCCGGTGCGAATGTCCGCCCGACCGCTCCGGCGTGCCCGGCCGGGTTGATGGCCCGCTCTCACGAGGACTGCATGGCCAAGATCAAGGTGAAGACCCCCGTCGTCGAACTCGACGGAGACGAGATGACCCGCATCATCTGGGGGTTCATCAAGGACAAGCTGATCCTGCCGTACCTCGACGTCGAGCTGCTGTATTTCGACCTCGGGATGGAGTACCGCGACGCGACCGACGACCAGGTGACGGTCGATTCGGCCCGGGCCATCGCCAAATATGGCGTGGGTGTGAAATGCGCCACCATCACCCCCGACGAGGCGCGGGTGAAGGAGTTCGGCCTCAAGCGGATGTATCGCAGCCCGAACGGCACCATCCGCAACATTTTGGACGGCACGATCTTCCGCGAGCCGATCATCTGCAAGAACGTGCCGCGCCTGGTGCCGCACTGGACCAAGCCGATCGTCATCGGCCGCCACGCCTACGGCGACATCTATCGCGCCACGGAGATGAGGATTCCCGGTCCCGGCCGCGTCCGGCTTGTCTACGAGCCGGCCGACGAAAACGAGCGCGCCCAGATCCTGTCGGTGCATGAGTTCAAGGGACCGGGCGTGGCGATGGGCATGCACAACATCCAGGTCTCGATTGACGGCTTCGCCCGCGCCTCCTTCAACTACGGGCTCCAGCGCGGCTATCCCGTCTATCTGTCCACCAAGAACACCATCCTGAAGGTCTATGACGGCTACTTCAAGGATCGCTTCCAGGAGATCTTCGACGCCGAATTCAAGGCGCAATACGATAAGGCGGGCCTGACCTACGAGCACCGGCTGATCGACGACATGGTGGCCCAGGCGCTCAAATGGTCCGGCGGCTATCTGTGGGCCTGCAAGAACTACGACGGCGACGTGGAATCCGACATCGTGGCGCAGGGCTTCGGCTCGCTCGGCCTGATGACCTCGGTGCTGCTGAGCCCGGACGGCAGGACGGTGGAGAGCGAGGCGGCGCACGGCACGGTGACGCGCCACTACCGTCAGCACCAGAAGGGCCAGGAGACCTCCACCAACCCGATCGCCTCGATCTTCGCCTGGACGCGCGGCCTGGCCTATCGTGGCCGGTTCGACGACACGCCCGAGGTGACGCGCTTCGCGGAGACGCTGGAACGGGTGTGCGTGGCGACGGTGGAGTCCGGCCACATGACCAAGGACCTCGCCGTTCTGATCGGGCTGGAGCAGAAATGGCTCAACACCCAGGCGTTCCTGGCGAAGATCGACGAAAACCTGCAAACCGCGATGAAGTAGGCACGGCGCCATGAACGAAATAGCCGCACTGACCACGCCGCTCGCGCGGCGAGGCTTCATGATGACGTCGATCATCTCCGGCCTGACGCTTGCGACCACGCAGGTGGAGGCGCAGGCGATCCACACCGACACCGCCGGGCTGGAGACGGGCGAGGTGCAAATCCCGGTCTCCGACGGGAAGCTGCCCGCCTACGCGGCCCGTCCGCAGGGCGCCGGCCCGTTTCCGATCGTGCTGGTGGTGGAGGAGATATTCGGGGTCCACGACTACATCCAGGACGTTTGCCGCCGTCTTGCCCACCAGGGCTATCTTGCCGTCGCCGCCGAGTACTACGCGCGCGTCGGCGACCTGTCGGAGGCGATGTCGGCGCAGCAGGCCTCGGCGATCGTCGGCAAGGCGCCGGACCGGCAAATGATGGCCGACATGGACGCGGTCGCCGCCTGGGCCGCCCGCAACCAGGGCGACGGAGGCCGGCTCGGGATGACTGGATTCTGTCGCGGGGGGCGGCAGACCTGGCTGTATGCCGCCCACAACCCGCATCTGCGCGCCGCCGTCTCCTGGTACGGCGTGCTGGACGGCCAGACCAGCGCGATCCAGCCGGAGACCGCGCTGGCGATGGTGGACAAGGTGCTCTGCCCGGTTCTGGGCCTATACGGGGACCAGGATGGCGCCAACCCGCTGCAGTTGATCCACGAAGCGGAGGCCAAGGCCAAGGGCGCGCGCGAACCGGTGGCGTTCGTCATCTACCCCGGCGCGCCGCACGGCTTCCATGCCGATTATCGTCCCAGCTATGGCAAGGCCGACGCCGAGGACGGGTGGCGGCGGATGCTGGCGTGGTTCCAGAAATACGGCGTGGGATCGTCGGCTTAGCCACCAAAGCGGGTCTATCCGGGGCACGGCCCGCAACCAGCGCCGCCGCAGGTGGCAGCGGGGACGCCGGGCCCGCTGCCCGGACGATCGCGAAACGCCTCATACGATCGTGTCTATAGGGTGGGGTGGGGGCCCTATACCAAGAGACGCACACACCGACCGATCCTGCCGCTGGGCCCTATCCCCCTCCCCTTACGGAGCGAGCCGGGAGAGAACGTTTTCCAGAGGTCGGCAATGAGGGACGCCGGCATTACTCAGATCCAGACGACGACGGCACAGGTGGAAACACACGTGGACGCCGATCGTCACTCGTTGAAAACGGAGCCTTTCTAGTATGGACGATGCCATCTACAGTGAGATGACTTCGATATTCCGCGATGTAGTCGATGACGACGTCATTGTCGTCACGGCCGGTGGCGTGCCCGCGACGTCGATGACGGTGCAGTGCGACGGTTTCGCGCTGCCGGTCGCGTAGGCGGGGGCAGGAGGCGGGCACAATGGCGTCACCACCCACGAACGGTGGCCCCGCGAGGGGCGCCCGGCTGCCGCGCCGCGACTGGCTGCTGCTGCCGCTGGTCAGCCTCATGACCGTGCTGGCGATGTTCGTGCTGAGCGAGGTGGGCTCGCGCGTGTTGTACGCCGAGAAGGTGGACAATGCCTGCCGGATTCCGGATGTCCAGCTGAGCTATCGGTTCAAGCCGAACTGCACGACGCATACCAAAGTCGCCGAGGGTCCGTGGGTCACGGACCACTACAATTCCTGCGGCTACCGCTCGGCGGAGGATTGCGGCCCCGTTCCGGCGGGCACGCGCCGGGTGGCGCTGCTCGGCTCCTCGCTGAGCGAGGGCTACATGGTGCCGTATCGCGATACGATCGGCGCCAGCCTCGGCGCCGCCCTGACCCGCCTGTGCCACGCGCCCGTCCAGGTGCAGAATCTCGGGGGCACCGGCTATGTCGGTCACAAGGCCCTGGCCAGCCTGCATGAGGCGTTGGCGCTGAAGCCCGACGCCGCGGTGACGGTGGTGACATATCACGACGTCGAGGATGAATCCGACCTCGACGCGCTGCCGGGTTCCGCCTGGGACACGCTGCATACCGGGGCCCTGACCGGCATGCAGCGCGTATTCGCTCTGCTGAAAGAGAGCCGCGCCGTCGTGGTGGCACAGCATTTCCTGTTCCAGAACATGGCCTTGTACTTGCCGCTCTACTTGCATTACGGCGACCAGGCCGACTTCCTGCGGCCGCCTTTCACGCCGGCATGGCAGCGCCGCCTGAACCATTTCGATCTCCTGATCGGGCGGATGGCCCAGCAAACTCACGCGGCGTCCGTTCCGTTCATGCTGGTGCATGTCCCGCAGCAGGCGCAAGCAGCGCTACTTGCCGACCGCGACCCGCCGCGTGGCGTCGATCCCCGCGCCTTCGGCGAGGCCCTGGGCGCAATCGCCGCGCGCCACGGCGTCCTCTATCTTGACTTCACGCAAGACATGGAGGGCATGACAGCCCCCGAGCGCCTGTATTATCCGGTGAACGGTCATCTCTCGGACGTCGGACAGCCGATCCTGGCCAAGGCGATCGCGCAACGCTTCGTGGATGGAGCCGTCCCCGCCTTCTCTGACTGCCTTGGATCGGGAGCCTATCAGGCGAAGGGAACGACGCGATGATCGTCCCCTCGATCGGCTTTCTCGCGTTCGCCGGCCTGGCCGCGATCGTGTTCAACCTCTCCGCCGCCCAGGGCTGGCGGCAAGCGGTGCTCCTGGCCGTGAACGTGGTATTCCTGACGAGCTTCTCGCACAATCCGGTCGCGTTCCTGCCGTTCGCCGGCTTCCTGGCGCTCGGCTACGTCACGATCCGGATCACCCGCAA
This sequence comes from uncultured Pseudomonadota bacterium, assembly GCA_963756495.1. GTDB lineage: Bacteria > Pseudomonadota > Alphaproteobacteria > Acetobacterales > Acetobacteraceae > DATFDN01. Next base: position 446,496 of record CAVWNS010000001.1, read on the forward strand.
TGGCGCCCGCCCCCATCTGTGGCTCGGTCTTCTGTTGCTCACGCTGTTCGTCTTCTTCTGGCTCAAGCGCTACAGCTTCATTCCGTCGGACATGTTCCTGGCGTATTCCTACCTTCTCGTCGGCCTGTCCTATGTCTTCTTCCGAGTGATGCACCTGGTCATCGACGTGCATGAGGGCTCTGTGCCCAACCAGATCGGCGTGCTCTCCTACCTGAACTACACGCTGAACTTCACCAGCCTGGTGTCGGGGCCGATCCAGCGCTACCAGGACTATCATCGGATGGAGGAGGTCGAACGCCTCCCGCTCGACGTGATCGTCGCTGGGCGGGCGCTCGAGCGGATCGTGATCGGCTACTTCAAGGTGGCGATCGTCTCGATGGCGCTGTCCACTTGGCACACGCAGACGATCCAGGCTCTGGCGCCGCACATGAGCCTGCCCGACCGCGTGCAGGAGGCCATCCTCATCGCGGCGATCTACCCGGTGTACCTCTACTTCAATTTCTCAGGCTACACCGACGTGGTGATCGGGGTCGCGCGGTTCTTCCGAATCGTGTTGCCGGAAAACTTCAACCTGCCATTCTCATCCGAGAACTTCCTGATCTTCTGGAGCCGCTGGCACATCACCCTGTCCAGTTGGCTCAAGACCTATGTGTACAATCCGCTGATGATGACCTCCGTGCGGCGCATCACCGCGCCCGCGGTCGCGCCGTTCCTTGGGGTATTCGCCTTCTTCGTGACGTTCTTCCTGGTCGGCCTCTGGCACGGGCAGACCTCCGAATTCATCTTCTTCGGGTTCCTGCAGGGGGGCGGCGTCAGCGCCAACAAGCTGTACCAGATCGCGATGGCGCGCTGGCTGGGCCGCAAGGGCTATCGCGACCTTTGCGCCCGCCCGCTCTATGCGGCGTGCGCGCGCGGGCTGACATTCACATGGTTCGCCTTCACGCTGTTCTGGTTCTGGTCGAGCTGGGGCGAGATGGCCCGCTTCGCCGCCGATCTGGGCGGCCTCGCCATCGCCCTCGCCTGGCTAGCGATCTTCGTCGGTGCGACCATCGTGCTCGCGGCGCTGGTGGGGCTGCGCGCGGGTGCGCTCGGGATCGCTTGGGGCCGTGCGCGCACGCCCGTGCTGACCTCGCGCTACCTGCGGACGGCCTGGAGCACCGCCCTGGTGGTGACGACCGCCTTCGTCGTCATCCTGCTCAACTCCCCGGCGCCGGTGATCGTCTACAAGGCGTTCTGACCGCCGTCCGCCATAAGGCAGCGCGCCCGCCGATCACGCCGCCAGCGCGGTCCGCACCGCCTCCAGCGCGGCATCGGCGCGCCCGCCCTCCGGGCCGCCCGCTTGCGCGAGGTCGGGGCGGCCGCCGCCGCCCTTGCCGCCCACGGCGGCCGAAGCGGCGCGGACCAGCGAGACGGCGTTGAACCGCGGCGTCAGATCGGGCGACACGCCGACCACGATGCTGGCCTTGCCCTCGGCGGTGGAGACCAGGGCGACGACGCCGCTGCCGAGCTGCTTGCCGATCGCGTCGGCCAGGCTCTTCAATTCGCGGGCCGGCACCTCGCCGAGATTGCGGGCAGCGAGGCGCACGCCGTTCACATCCTCGACTTCGGAACCGGTGGCATCGCCGGTGGCGAGCTTGCGCTGCAAGTCGGTGAGCTGACGCTCCAGCCGGCGTCGATCCTCCATCAGCGCGGCGACCCGCTCTGCGACATCCAGCGGGCCGGTGCGCAGCGCGCCGGCGGCCTCGGCCAGGACGCGCTCGTTGGCCGCGACCAGCGCCTCGGCCGCCTCGCCCGCGACCGCCTCGATGCGGCGCACGCCGGCGCTGACCCCGCCCTCGCCGACAATGCGGAAATAGCCGATGTCGCCGGTGCGGCGGACATGCGTGCCGCCGCACAGCTCAATCGAGTAGGCCGGCTTGTTGCCCTCGCCCGCGCCCATCATCACGACGCGGACCTCCTCGCCGTATTTCTCGCCGAACAGCGCCATGGCGCCCATCTCGACTGCGGTGTCGGGGGTCATCAGGCGCGTCGCGACCTCGGTGTTCTCGCGGATGCGCCGGTTCACCTCGGCCTCGACCCAGGCAAGCTCGTCGGGCGTGATCGGGCGCGGCTGGCTCACGTCGAAGCGCAGCCGGTCGGGTGCGTTTAGGCTGCCCTTCTGCGTGACATGCGTGCCGAGCTTACGGCGCAGCGCCTCGTGCAGGAGATGCGTCGCGGAGTGGTGCGCGCGGATCGCGGTGCGGCGGGCATGATCCACCTCTGCCAGGACCGGCTGGCCGACGCGCGCAACGCCGGCGGCGACGACGCCGAGATGCATGAACAGGTCGCCCAACTTGCGCTGGGTGTCGCTGATCGCGATGCGCAGCCCGTCGGGGCCGGAGATCACGCCGGTATCGCCCACCTGCCCGCCGCTCTCGCCGTAGAACGGCGTCTGGTTGAGGACGAGCGCGACCTCCTGGCCGGCGCCGATCTCGGTCGCGCGCACGCCATTGGTCACTAGCGCAAGGATTTCGGCTTCCGCGGTCTCGGTCGCGTAGCCCAGGAACTCGGTCGGGCCGACGCGCTCCTTGATCTCGAAGAATACCTGCTCGGTGGCGGCCTCCCCCGAACCGGCCCAGGCGGCACGGGCGCGCATGCGCTGCTCGGCCATGGCTTCCTCAAAGCCAGCGACATCGACGCCGCGCCCCTGCTCGCGCAGCGCATCCTGCGTCAGGTCGAGCGGGAAGCCGTACGTGTCGTAGAGGCGGAAGGCGACGGCGCCGGGCAGCGCCTGACGCTCGCCGAGCCGCGCCGTCTCCTCGGCGAGCAGGTGAAGCCCGCGCTCCAGCATGGCCTTGAAGCGCGTCTCCTCCAGGAGCAGCGTCTCCTGGATCAGCGCCTCGGCGCGTCCGAGTTCGGAATAGGCGAGGCCCATCTGGCGCACGAGCGTGGGCACCAGCCGCCACATCACCGGATCGCGCGCACCCATCATGTGGGAGTGGCGCATGGCCCGACGCATGATCCGGCGCAGCACGTAGCCGCGTCCCTCGTTGGACGGCAGCACGCCGTCGGCGATCAGGAACGACGTGCTGCGCAGATGATCGGCGATGACCCGGTGGCCGATCTTGTGCGGTCCGTCCGGGTCCTGCCCGGTCGCCTCGGCGCTCGCCAGGATCAGGGCGCGCAAGGTGTCGGTGTCGTAGGTGTCGTGCTTGCATTGCAGGATGGCGGCGAACCGCTCCAGCCCCATGCCGGTGTCGATCGAGGGCCGGGGCAGCGGGATGCGCGTGCCGGGCGGGCCTTCCTCGAACTGCATGAACACGAGGTTCCAGATCTCGACAAAGCGGTCGCCGTCCTCCTCGGCGCTGCCGGGCGGCCCGCCGGGAATGCTCGGGCCGTGGTCGTAGAAGATCTCCGAGCACGGGCCGCACGGCCCGGTATCGCCCATGCGCCAGAAATTGTCGGCGGTGGGGATGCGGAGGATGCGACTGTCGGGCAGGCCGGCGATCTTGCGCCAGTAAGTCGCGGCGGCGTCGTCCTCGGAGAACACCGTGACCAGGAGCCGGTCCGCAGACAGGCCGAAATCGCGGGTGATCAGCTCCCACGCATAGGCGATCGCCTGCTCCTTGAAGTAGTCGCCGAAGCTGAAATTGCCCAGCATCTCGAAGAAGGTGTGGTGGCGGGCGGTGTAGCCCACGTTGTCGAGGTCGTTATGTTTGCCGCCGGCGCGCACGCATTTCTGCGCGGTGGTGGCGCGCGCGTAGTTGCGCTTCTCCTGCCCGGTGAAGACGTTCTTGAACTGCACCATGCCGGCGTTGGTGAACAGCAGCGTGGGATCGTTGCGCGGCACGAGCGGCGAGCTGGCGACCACCTCGTGCCCGTTGCGGGCGAAGTAGTCGAGGAAGGTCGCGCGGATGTCGTTGCTGGAGGGCATGGTGAGCCGGATGTGGTCCTGATCCTGGGCGGCGGAAGGACTTAGCGCAGCCCTGCTGCCCTGTCACCCGCGCGGGGGTGGGCCGGACTGCCCATGCGGCCGCGCAACGCCCCCCGTGCACCGTCGTTCGTCTGATGCGGATCGGAGGCGCAGCGCGTGAGCACGGCCGGGCGGCGCTTCGCGGCACTGTTCCCCAATGCCTTCGCCTTCGTCATGGCGACCGGCATCCTGGCCCTCGGGGCGCACGCGCTAGGCCAGCATCGCCTGGGCTGGGCCTTGTTCGCGGTGAACATCGGGGCTTGGCTGGTGTTCTGGGCGGCCGGCTTCCTCCGCGCGGTCCACGAGCCGATCCGGCTCGCCCGCGAACTCGGACGGCATCGGACCGGCCCGGGTTTCTGACCCTGGTCGCCGGCACCGCCGTCCTCGGCAGCGACTTCGCCGCGTTCCATCTCGCCAGATGGCTCGTCGTGCCGCTCTTTGCCGCAGCGGTCGCGCTGTGGTGGATCGTCCAATACGGCTTCCTCGCCGGCGTCACGGAGGGGCGGAGCAAGCCGCCCCTGGAGCAGGGATTTCCGGCCAATGGCTGCTGCTGGTGGTGGCGACCCAGCGGTCGCCTCGCTCGGCGCGGACGTGCTGAAGCAGAAGCCGAAGCGGCGCCCGCCCTCGCCTTCGTCCGCTGCGCGACGCTGGAACTGGAGACGGCATATGGCCTGGGCTTCCTGCACGGCCTGGCGCGCGACGTCTTCTGGGTCGCGCTCCAGGCTTGGTGCGCGACGTCCGCCGGCGCACCGGGCACGCTCATTCGCCAAGATGGCACGCCGAGACCTGCCCCGGACCGACCGGGCGCAGCCTCGGCTCCTCGACCCGGCAGCGGTCGAACACGAACGGGCAGCGGGTGTGGAAGCGGCAGCCCGAGGGCGGGTTGATCGGGCTCGGCACGTCGCCGTGCAGGATCATGCGCTGGCGGCGCGCGTGCGGATCGGGCACCGGGACGGCCGAGAGCAGCGCGCGCGTGTACGGATGATGCGCGCGGGTGAACAAGGTGCGCCGATCGGTCAGCTCCACGATCTTGCCGAGATACATCACCGCGACCCTATGCGTCAGGTGCTCGACGATCGCGAGGTCGTGGCTGATGAACAGCAGCGCCAGGCCAAGCCGGTCCTGCAAGTCGGCGAGCAGGTTGACGATCTGCGCCTTCACCGAGACATCGAGCGCCGAGACCGCCTCGTCGCAGACGATCAGGTCGGCACCGGGGGCGAGCGCGCGGGCGATGCCGATGCGCTGGCGCTGACCGCCCGAGAACTCGTGCGGGAAACGCCCCGCCGCCTCGCGCGGCAGGCGCACCGTGTCGAGCAGTTCCGCGATCCGGTCCTCGAGCGCGCGCCCGTGCGCCAGGCCGAAATTGGTGATCGGCTCGGCCAGGATGTCGCGCACCCGCATGCGGGGATTGAGGCTGCTGAACGGGTCCTGGAACACCACCTGCATCCGCCGACGCAGAGGGCGGAGCTGACTGGCCGGCAGGTTGTCGATACGCTCGCCGTCCAGATGGACCTCGCCTGACGTGGGCGCCAGCAGCCGCAGGACGGCGCGGCCGACGGTCGATTTGCCGCAGCCGGACTCGCCCACCAGCGACAGCGTCTCACCCCGGCTGATGTCGAAGCTCACGCCGTCGACGGCGTACACGGTGCCGGCGCGGCGCCCGAGCACGCCGGCATGGACCGGGAAGTGCTTCTTGAGGTCGGAGACTTCGAGCAGGGCGGTCATGAGCCGATCGCGCCGTCAGCGCCCCCTCCCCCCAACCTCCTCCCGCGACGGGACGGGGAGAAGAGGACAGCGCCCGCCAAGCTCCCTCCACTTGCGGGAGGGGGTTGGGGGAGGGGTTCGCTCGCGCTCACGCCGGGACCGGCACGCGCGCGTGGTGGCACGCGGCGGCGTGGTTGGGCAGGTGCTCCTCGATCGGCGGGCTGATCCGCCGGCATATATCCGTCGCAAGCGGGCAGCGTCCGGCGAAGGCGCAGCCCACGATCGGCGCGCGCAGCGACGGCACCAGGCCCGGTATCTCGGTCAGCCGTCCGCGTCCGCCGGTCTCCACCGACGCGCCGAGCTTCGGCACGGCGCCGAGCAGGCCGCGTGTGTAGGGGTGGAGCGGGCGGGCGAAGATGTCGTCCGCCGTCCCTTCCTCCACCTTTCGGCCGGCGTACATCACCACCACGCGCTGCGCCATCTCGGCGACCACGCCCAGATCGTGCGTGATCAGCAGGATCGCCGAACCAAGGCGCGTCTTGAGGTCGCGCATCAGGTCGAGGATCTGCGCCTGAATGGTGACGTCGAGCGCCGTCGTCGGCTCGTCGGCGATCAGCAGCTTCGGGTTGCAGGCCAGCGCCATGGCGATCATCACCCGCTGGCGCATCCCGCCCGAGAGCTGGTGCGGATACTCGCGCACGCGTCGCCCTGGCGCGGGGATGCCAACCAGGGTCAACGCGTCGACGGCCTTGGCCTCCGCCTCGCGCGCCGAGGCGCCCTGGTGCAGGCGCAGCGTCTCGCCGATCTGTCTTCCGATGGTCAGGACGGGATTGAGGCTGGTCATCGGCTCCTGGAAGATCATCGAGATCTCGTTGCCGCGGATGCGCCGCATCTCCGGCTCCGGCAGCGCCAGCAGGTCGCGCCCCGCGAAGCGGACAACACCGGCGATGCGGCCCGGCGGCTCCTGGATCAGGCGCAGAATCGACATCGACGTGACGGACTTGCCGCAGCCGGATTCGCCGACGATCGCCACCGTCTCGCCCGGATCGACGGTGAACGACACGCCATCGACGGCGCGCACCACGCCGTCCTGGGTCGCGAAATGCGTGCGCAGATCGGTGACTTCGAGAAGCGGCATCGCCTAGAGCCTTTTCGCCAGACGCGGGTCGAGCGCGTCGCGCAGCCCGTCGCCCAGCAGGTTCACGGCGAGGACGGTGACGGACAGGAACACGGCGGGAAAAAACACGATGTAGGGCTTGATCTGCCAGAGCGCCCGGCCTTCGGCCATGATGTTGCCCCAGCTCGGTACCGTGGGCGGCGTGCCGGCGCCGATGAACGACAGGATCGCCTCGGTGATCATGGCGGACGCGCAGATGAACGTCGCCTGCACCATCAGCGGCGCCAACGTGTTCGGGATGATGTGGCGCCAGATGATGACCGGCAGGCGCGTGCCCGCCGCCAGCGCCGCCTCTACATAGGGCTGCTCGCGCAGGCTGAGGACCAGGCCGCGCACCAGCCGCGCCACGCGCGGGAACTCGGTGATCGCGATGGAGACGATCACGTTCTGCACCGAGGCGCGTGTCAGCGCCATCAGCGCGATGGCGAGCAGGATGGGCGGCACCGACATCACCCCGTCCATGACGCGCATGATCACCGTGTCCAGCACGCGCACGAAGCCGGCGACGACGCCGACCAGCGTGCCGGCGATCGAGGCCAGGATGGCCACCGAGAAGCCGACCGTGAGCGAGATGCGCGTACCGTAGATGGTGCGCGCGTAGATGTCGCGGCCCAGCATGTCGGTGCCGAACCAGTGCTGCGCGGAGGGATCGCGGATGCGTTGCGCCGGCGCGATCGCCGTCGGGTCGAAGCTGGTGAGCAGCGGCGCGCAGACCGCGATCAGCACCATCAGCACGATCAGCGCGCCGCCGGCCACGATCGTCGGATGGCGGCGCAGGGTCTGGCGGGCCCAGCCGCGCCTTGCCGGCGGCGGCAGGATCTCGGGCAGCGATGCGGTGGTGGTGCTCAATACCGGATCCTCGGGTCGAACACGGTGTACAGCAGGTCGACCACCAGGTTGACCACCACGTAGGTGATGCTGAACAGCAGCACCACGCCTTGGATGACCGGGTAGTCGCGGCGCAGGATGGCGTCGGTGGTCAGACGGCCGAGGCCGGGGATGGCGAACACTGTCTCGGTCACCACGGCACCGCCGATCAGCAGCGCGATGCCGTTGCCGATGACCGTCACGATCGGCACCGCCGCGTTCTTCAGCGCATGCACGAACAGGATGTCGCGGCTGCCGACACCCTTGGCGCGCGCGGTGCGGACGTAATCCTGGCTCATCACCTCCAGCATGGTCGCGCGGGTGATGCGCGCGATCAGCGCGATGTAGACCAGGCCCAGTGCGACAGAGGGCAGGATCAGCGTGCGCAGGAAAGGCCACAAACCCCCGCTGATCGGCGTGAAGCCCTGTACCGGCAGCCAGCCAAACTTGAGCGCGAAGACATAGGCGAGCAGGTAGCCGACCACGAACACTGGAACCGAAAAGCCCAGCACCGCCAAGACCATCACCGCGCGATCGATCAGCGAGCCCTGCTTCCACGCCGCCAGCACGCCGAGCGGCACCGCGATCAGCACGGCGAGGATGGTGGTCAGCACCATCAGCGACAAGGTCGGCTCGATGCGCTGGCCGATCATCTCCGTCACCGGCAGGTTGGTGAAGATCGACATGCCGAGATCGCCGTGCAGCACGTGCCACAGCCAGTCGCCGAAGCGCACCACGAACGGCCGATCCAGGCCGAGCGAGGCACGGATGCGCAGGATGTCGGCCGGGCTCGCTTGGTCGCCGGCGATGATCGCCGCCGGGTCCCCGGGTGCCAGATAGAGCAGGCTGAACACGAAGAAGGCGACGAACAGCATCACCGGGATGGTGGCGGCGATGCGGCGTGCGGCGTAGCCCAGCATGGCATCAGGCTCCGGCGTTCAGGTCTTCTTCTCCACGCCCCACACGACCGGGAACGGCGCCGCGACGACCCCCGCGAGCGACTTGCGCCAGGACTGGTAGCCCTTGAAGAACCCGGTTGGGACGAAAGTGACGAAATCCATCGAGGCCTTGTTGAAGTCGCGCGCTGCCGCCTGCTCGGCGGCCAGATCGGAAGCGGCGAACCAGGCATCGATCGTGTTCTGCACATCCGGCGAGGTGGGCCAGCCGAACCAGGCCTTGTCGCCGTTGGCGAAGAAGGCGGGGTTCGCCCCCGGCGTCGCGCAATCGACGCCGGCGTGCCAGGTGAAGAAGATGTTCCAGCCGCCCTCCGCCGGGGGCTTCTTCTGCGCGCGCCGGGCACCGACCGTGCCCCAGTCGGTGGCAACATAATCGACGCTCAGGCCGATCCGGGTCAGCAGGTCGGCGGTCACGTCGCCCTGCGCCTTGGCGATCGGCACGTCGGTGCCGACGATCATGTTGACCTTCGTGCCCTTGTGGCCGGCCGCCTCGATCAGCTTGCGCGCCGCCGCGATGTCGTGGCGCCCGAGGTTACCGCCGCCGTATTCGGTGTAGAGCGGCGTGCCGGGGGTGAGAAAGCTGGCCGAGGCCTTCCATAGCGCCGGGTCGTTGCCCGCCACCGCCTGCATGTAGTCGGCCTGGTTGGCGCCGATCAGCGCGGCGAGCCGCACTCGCTGGTCATTGAACGGCGGATAGAGGTGGTCCATGCGGAAATCGCCGATATTGCCGAGCGGATCAGCGACATCAACCATCAGGTCGGCGTTGGCGCGCAGAATCGGCGAGAGGTCGGAGCTTGCCGTCTCCCACCAGTCCACCTCGCCGTTCTGCAGGGCGGCGGCGGCGGTGGCCGCGTCGGGGATGATCTTCCACTCGACCCGGTCGAAATGGACGATCTTGCCGCCAGCAAGCCAGTCGGGCTTTTCCTGGCGTGGCGCGTAGCCAGCGAACCGCTCGAACACCGCCGAGGCGCCGGGCACCCATTCATCCTTGCGGAACCTGAACGGGCCGGAACCGACATACTCGCCGATCGGCTTGAACGGATCGGTCTGGGCGATCCGCTCGGGCATCATGAAGGGGATGGGGGTGCCGAGCTTGCCGAGCGCATAGATCAGCTTGGGGAAGGGCTGGTTCAGGCGGATGCGGAAGCTGCGATCGTCCACGGCGACGACCTCGGCGAGCCGCGCCATGATCATCTGCCCCATGTTGTCGCGCACCATCCAGCGCCCCAGGCTGGCAACGCAGTCCCTGGCCAGCACCTTCTCGTTGTCGTGCCACTTGAGGTCCGGGCGGAGCCTGAACGTGTAGGTCAGGGCGTCGGCCGAGACGTCGTGGCCTTCGCACATTTGCGGCCGCGGCGTCATCGTGCTGTCCACGCCGTAGAGCGTGTCGAAGAACAGCAGGCTGGCGTTGCGGACCACGTAGAGCGTGGTCCAGATCGGATCGAGATTGGCGAGGTTGGCCTGCGGGATGAACCGCAGCACCCGGTCGTCGGCCGCGCGCGCCACATGCGGCGCGGCGAGCGCGCCGGAGGCCGCCAGCGCCACGCTCCCGGCGGAACGCATGAAGTCCCGACGTCGCATTATTCATATGCCTCCCGCCACGCCGCTTTGCCGGCCCGCAGGGCGGGCCAGAGGCGGCCGGCGCATCCACGCTTCGGCCGAAGAGCTGGCGATCCCCGCGCCGCGTTTTTGCCTGTCATCGGCGCGGCGCTCACCCGATGGCTCCAGCCGCTTTACCGCCATGCCAGCAGCGGCGCCAGTGCCGGCTTGCACGCCGCCGCACGCCCGATAGGCTCGCCGAATGCGCGTCCTGTTCGTCATCCATGAACTGGCCCTGAACGGCGCGGTGATCGCCCTGCTGCAACAGGTCCGTCTCTTGCACGAACGGGGCCATGCGGTGGCGGTGCTCTGCCCCGCCCTCGATGGCCCCGCCGCGGCGCTATTGCCACGCTTCGAAGCCGTCGGTGCCCATATTCGCGCCACCATGACCCCGGCCGAGCACGACGTCGCGGTCGGCTGCACGGTGTTCGCGGCCGATACGCTGCACGCCCTCATGGGGCACCTGCCGCTTGTCTGGTGGATCCACGAGGGAATGGCCGGCGTTCGGCACGTGCTCGCCCAGCCGAAAGCGGCGGCGGTGCTCGGGGCGGCGGACAAGCTGATCTTTCCGAGCCGCCCGGTGGCCGAGCGGCTGTTCGCGCCACTGCTCGGCGCGACGCCGCCAGGGCGGGTGGAGGTGATCCCGGGTATTGTGTCCGCTCCGTCGCCGGCCGCGCCGGCGGCAAAGCCTGCGGGAACGTTCCGCGTGCTGTGCGTTGGATCGGTCTATCCGCGCAAGCGCCAGGCGGACGTTGTCCAGGCGGTGGCGTTGCTGCGCGGGGCCGTGGTGGAATGCGTGCTGGCGGGCGACTTCTACCGGCTCGAACCGCCCGGGCCGTCCATCATCGAGGGGGCGCCCGAGCGCTTCCGCCTGACCGGGGGGCTGGCGCCGGAACTGGTGGCGAGCCTCTATCGCTCGGCCGACGTGTTCAGCCTGCCGTCGGAGGACGAGAGCATGCCGCTCGCCCCCGTGGAGGCGGCATGGCACGGCATCCCGGTGGTCCTGAGCGACCTCGACTGCTACGCGGGCGTCTGGCGCGACGGCCACAACGCGCTCATCCACCCGGTCGGCGACGTGGAGATGCTGGCCTGGCATTTGCGCGCGCTGTTCGAGAGCCCGTCGCTGCGGGCCCGACTGGTTGCCAACGGGCGCGCGACCGCGGCGCGTTTCTCCGCGCATCGGGCCGGTCCCGCGTTCGAGGCGACGCTGGTGGAGGCGATCACCGCCTGGCGGGGCGCGCGTGGCGAGACGGCGCAGCCCGATGCCCGGATCGTCCGCCCCGCCGAGACCACCAAGCTCGCCCCGGCGCAATGGGACAACCTGACCGAGTTGGCCGACCGCTACGGCAGCGACAAGGGCACTCTGCGCGGAACGCCGCCTCATCGATACGCGTTCCTCTATGACCTGCTGTTCTTCGGGCTTCGCGAGCAACCAATCACCGTGCTCGAGATCGGGCTTGCGATCGGCGGACCCGAGCTGGGCGGCCCGGTGGAGCGCCGGGTGTCCTCGCCCTCGGTGGCCATGTGGCTCGACTACTTCCCGCGCGCGCGGATCGTCGGGTTCGACATCTCCGACTTCTCGCACCTGGCGCATCCGCGTTTCACCTTCGTGCGCGGGGACGCGGGCTCGACGGAAGATCTCGCCAGGCTGGCGGCGACCGCGCCCGGGTTCGACGTGATCATCGACGACGGCTCGCACGCCTCGTATCACCAGCAACTGGCGTTGAGAACGCTGTTCCCGAAGCTGGCGCCGGGCGGGCTCTACATCATCGAGGACCTGCACTGGCAGTCGCCGTTCTACGAGGGCGCGTTGCCGGCCGTGCCGCGTACCGCCGATTTCCTGGAGCAGCTGCTGCTGCACGGAACTTACGTCGAGAATCCGCTGCTTCCGCGCGAGGCGGCCGAAGACATCCGCAACCGCCTCGCCTCGTTCGCGCTGTTTCCGGACTTCGCCGGAGGTCAGGAAGCGCCGCGCTCCGAGATCAAGATGATCGTGCTGCGGGCGAGGCGCGACGGCGAGGCGCGCTCCGCCTCGATGGGCTGATGCTTGCGGGAATGAGGGAGGACGGCGCATGGAACACGGGCCGATCGATCGGGAGCTGACGTGCAACGGCATCCGCCTGCATGTCGTCGAGCAGGGGGCAGGGCCGCTGGTCATCCTGTGCCACGGCTGGCCGGAGCTGTCCTATTCGTGGCGCCACCAGATCCCGGCGCTGGCGGCGGCGGGCTGGCATGTCGTGGCGCCGGACATGCGGGGCTTTGGCGGCAGCGAAGCGCCCGAGCGGATCGATGCCTACACCGCCCTTCACCTGGTCGGCGATCTGGTGGGGCTGGTCGCGGCACTCGGGGAGACGCGGGCCGTCATCGTCGGACACGACTGGGGTGCCAGCATTGCCTGGACCGCCGCCTTGCTGCGCCCCGACTTGTTCGGTGCGGTAGCCGCGCTCAGCGTGCCATTCCGCCCGCGCGGGCCGATCGCCCCGCTCGCCGCGCTGCGCCAAGCCGGACTCGACCGGTTCTATTGGCTCTATTTCCAGCAGCCGGGCGTCGCCGAGGCGGAGTTCGAGCGCGATCCCGCCGCGACGCTGCGCCGCATCCTCTACAGCGGATCGGGCGACGCGCCGCGGCGAGACGGCATGCCGCTGAGCCTGCCGGAAAATGGCGGTTTCCTGACCCGCACCATCGACCCGCCGGCCCTGCCCGCCTGGCTGACCGCGGCCGATCTGGAGACGATGACGGCCGCGTTCCGGCGGACGGGGTTTCGCGGCGGACTGAACTACTACCGCAACATCGACCGCAACTGGGAGCTTCTCGCGCCCTGGCAGGGTGCACGGGTTAGCCCGCCCGGCTTGTTCATCGCGGGGACGCGCGACGTGGTGATCAACTCCCCGATCGCGACGGGCTGGCGGGAGGCACTGGCGGCGCATGTGCCGAACTTGCGCGAAACGGTGCTGATCGAGGGCGCCGGGCACTGGATTCAGCAGGAGCGGCCGGCGGAGGTGAACGCGGCGCTGCTGGGCTTCCTGGGCAAGGTTCGCGAAGAACCGGCGCGTTGAACGCCGCTTAACGCGCGTCCCCTACATAAGAAACGCCGGCCGGGAATCCCCCCGACCGGCGCAAACGGAGGCTGGCATGGAGAAGCATGCGTGGCTTCCGCTTCCTATCTTGGTGGTGCTGACCATTCGGGTCAAGATCATCCTGAAACGTTAGCGGGAGCGGTCCGGGCGGATCACCGCCCGGACACCTCCGGCGGCTAGGCCAGGGGGCGTCCCGTCAGGGATTCAAGCACGCGCAACGGCGAGCGCGTCGGGGTGTGCATGGCTTCTACCGGCAGGTGGAAGGTCTGCTCCAGCGCGCAATGGCCCGACAGTGCCGCATGCAGCACCTGGTCGGTGAAGCAGAGCCAGGTCGTGCCGGCGGGGAAGGCGAGGTCCGCGCGGGGCGCGTGCGACTGCCATTGCTGGTCGAGCTTGGCCATGTCGTGCAGTCGCAGCATCAGGTGGTCGTACGCGCTGCGCCGCGCCTTGGTCAGTCCCAGGCGGTGCATCGTCCAGGCGGCGGCCGGCGGCTGCGGGCGCACGCGGGGGGCGAAGGCGCGGGCGAAGGTCTCGAAGTCCTCGCCCACGCGCCATGCGCGTGGCGAGCCGTCGGGGGCGACATTGGTGAACAGGCGCAGGATACGCCGCCCGTGCATCGGTCGCGTGGGGAACGCATCCACATGCAGCAGCCGGTCATCGTGGCGAGGCGAATAGGCGCGTCCGGCGATCTCGGCGGGGCGGAAGCTGGTGCGCGCGCGCTCCAGGGACGCGGCGTAGCCGGGCAGCAGGTCGCGCACCAGCCGCTCCGCCGCGCGCCCGAAGCGGTCGATCATCCCGGTGAGCCGCTCGGCCTGCCCGGCCGACAGACCGATATTGCTCGCCTGCCCCGTCGCCGGGTCGAGGCTGACGTTCTTGCGCGCACCTCCGGCGACTGCGCCGGTCAGGAACGGCGCCTCAGGGGGCTCCGTGCCGAAGGCGAGGCTCGGCAGGAACAGCACCCGCCCGGCCTCCAACCCGCGCACGGCACGGTCCTGCACATCCGGCCCGAACGGGCCATGCCAGGCGGCGATGTCGAATTCGGCCAGCACCGCCTCTGCCGGCAGCCGGACGGGCTCACACACGGACTCACTCATGGGCCAGCACCCAGTCGTTGACGAAGCTCGCCAAGCCGTGCGCATGGAAATTCCGGCGCAAGGTCGCCTCGTCATAATCCTCCCGCACCCAGTCCAGGAAGGGCTTCCGCCCCTCCCCCTCGCGCTCGTAGAGCAGGAAGAATGCGTCGAGGACGCCGGTGCGCGAGCGACGGATATGGCCGAAGCGCAGCGATAGCTGGCGCAGCGCTTCGCGCGCGGTGCCGCCCTCAAACAGCACCCAGAGCCCCGCCGCGAGACCGGCGCGGTCGGCGCCCGACTTGCAGTGGATCAGCGCCGGCGCACGCAGGGTCCGATAGATCTCGCGCAGCCGGAGGATGCGGTCGCGCTGCGGCGCGCCTCGGCTCTCCAGTGCCATGTCGATGAAGTCGAGCCCGAGCCGGGCCGCCATGTCGCGCGATAGCGCGTCCGAGCCGTTGCGAGTCTGGCCGCGCAGGTTGATCAGTGTGCGCAGACCGTGTCGGCGTGTCAGCGCCGCCAGCCGGCCCGGCGTCGGGTGGCTGGCGCGATACAGCCGACCGGGCGCCACGACGGCGAAGTTGGCGTAGGCCAGCCGGAATACCGCATGATCGACCAGTAGCGCGTCGGCCCACGCGAGTGCCCGGCCCCGGGCGCTCGTCAGGTCGCCTCGGAAGATGGTGTCCATGATTTCGGCAGGCGTCCTCTCAACGAGCGCACGCTTTGAGCATTGCCGGACGCGAGTGGCAACCGGTCAGGGCGGGACCAGCGCGGCGACCTCCGCCCGTCCCTCCTCGGTCAGACCGGCGATGACGCCGGCCCGGTCGGCGGGCGGGCGGTTCTGGCTCATCTTCCACTTGCCCTCCAGCCGCGCGACCGGCAGCTCGAACCCGATGATCCCGCGCAGCATCCCGGCGATGAAGTCGGCGGGCGCGTCGGCGACCGTCCAGGGTGCGGCGCGGGCCTGCTCGTGGCGATCGGTCAGGCGGGTCACGATGTGCAGCAGCCGGGCCGGCTCATCGAAGAAGCGGAGTGGGCCGTAGGCGTGGATGGCCACATAGTTCCAGGTCGGCACGACCTTGCCGCCCTCGCGCTTGGTCGGATACCAGTTCGGCGTGATGTAGGCGTCCGGCCCCTGGAAGATCGCCAGCGCCTCCACTGCCGGCGGGCTGCCCGCCGCCTGCGGGTTCGGGCGCGCGAGATGGCCGATCAGCGTGCCGAAGGGCGCCGGCGCCGGGTCGAGCAGCAGGGGCACGTGGCTGGCGACAAGACCCTGGTCGGTGAGCGTGACGAGCGTGGCGAGGCCGGCGCCTCGGATCGCCTCGTGCAGAGCCTCGATCCGGTCCTCCCGGAAAGCGGGGGGTGTGTACATCGGACGCCTCTATTCCAGCATCGCGTGCAGCGTGTCGTTGAACGCCGGGGCGGCCTCGTAGGCGACCCAATGGCCCGCCCTCTCGATCGCCCGGAATCGCAGGCCGGGCTGCAAGGCGCGCATCGCCCGCTCGCGCGCGGCGATGTCGGGCTGCGCGGGCGCATCGAGGCTGCCATAGATGGCGTCCACCCGGCAGGCCAGCCCGGCGAGCGCGTCGCGCAGCCAGGTGCCGCGCGAGATCTGCGGGCTCTTGAGGCGGGAGTGGCGCGTGTTCCAGTCCTGGATCAGCAACGCGAGGTCATCAATTCCGGCGGGATCGGCGAACATCAGCCGCGCGAGGTTGGCGCGGTGCGCGGCGATCCGCGCCTCGCGCTCTAGATGGCGGACCTTTACCAGCTCGGTGCGGCCGCGCGGCAACCCCAGCCCGCCCGAACCCACCACGGTCAGCGAGCGCGCGCGCCCGCCGTCCTGGGCGGCGAGCACCCCGGCCATGACCCCGCCATAGGAGAATCCCGCCACGTCATAGCCGGTATCGCGTCCGATCACCTGATCGAGCCCGCGCGCGAGAATCTCGGCCATGGCGGGTGGGCTCTCGGGATCGGGTGGCATGTCGGAGCAGCCGAGCCCCGGCAGGTCGGCGCACACCACGCGGCGAGCGCCCGCGAACGCCTCGATGTTGCGCACCCAGTGCCGCCACGACCCGGTGCCGCCGTGCAGCAGGACCAGCGGCGGCCCCTGGCCCCAGACGTGCCAGACCATCCGGCCCGCTCCGCAAGGGGTTTCGTGCCGCGTGGCCATGCCTTGCAGCCGGTCGAGAATGGCCTGGGGGTCGGGGATGCTTCCGTCTCCTGCTGCGCGCGTCGCGGTTGCCCGGTGCCCCGGGCGGTGAATGGCGGCCTCAAGGTTAGAGAGGACGGGAGGCCCGCACAAACCGTCCACGACGCCCTCCCATCGCATCAAACGACCGCGGTCAGCGGCTCGCGTCCCGCGAAATGCGCCTCCAGGTTCCCGAGAACCAGATCGGCCATCGCCCGCCTCGTCTCCACCGTGGCACTGGCCTGGTGCGGCTCGAGCACGACGTTGTCCATCTCCCAGAGCGCCCGCGGCACCTCCGGCTCCTGGGCGAACACATCCAGCCCGGCGCCCCCGAGCCGGCCCTCGCGAAGGGCGGCGACGAGCGCGGGCTCGTCCACCAGGCTGCCACGGGCGACGTTCACCACGATGCCGGTGGGACCGAGCGCGTCGAACACGGCCGCGTTGACGATGCCGCGCGACGCCGGCCCGGCAGCGGCGGCGGCCACCAGGAAATCGGAGTTCCGGGCGAGGTCCTCGAGCGCCGGATGGTGGCGGTAGGCGACATCCTCGGCCGCGCGGAGGTCGGTATAGGCGATGATCATGCCAAAGCCCTCGGCCCGCCGGGCGACGGCGCGGCCGATCCGGCCAAGACCGAGAACGCCAAGCCGCTTGCCGCTGACCTTGGTGGCCGGTGGCGGCCCGCCGGACGGCCAGCGACCCTCGCGCACGAGGCGGTCGCCGGCGACGATCCGCCGCGCCACCGCGAGCAGCAATGCCAGCGCCATGTCGGCCACGTCGTCGGTGAGCACGTCCGGGGTGGTCGTCACCCGGACCGAGCGCCCCCGCGCCCGCTCCAGATCGACGGCGTCGGTGCCGATCCCGTTGATCGCGATGATCTCCAGCGCGGGCAGCGCATCGACCACCGCGTTGCTCGCCCCCAACCGGCCGCCGGTCAGGACGGCGCGCACGCGCGGGCCGATTTCGGCGAGCAGGGCGGCGGGATCGCTCGCCTGGAATAGCCGGTGCACAAGATAGGTCGCGTCCAGCCGGGCCTCGGCGTCGCGCGTCAACGGCTCGATCATGAGGATGTCGGGTTTCATGCGTCCTCCTGCGGCTCGCGTCCGGATCGGACCGCACAAAGTTGCCATTGGCGTCCCGGCCTGCGCCAATGGCGGTTAACGCGGGAGAGCGCGCGGGTCAAAAGGAGGAGCGTCCTGATGCCTTCCGAGCGCAAGTACGGCAGTCGTTGGGCGCGACTGGTGCCGGTGGCGTTCATCACCTACAGCCTCGCCTACGTGGACCGCGCCAATTACAGCATCGGCTCGGCAGCGGGCCTGGCCAAGGATCTCGGCATCACCGGCAACGCCGACGCCCTGCTCGGCGCGCTGTTCTTCCTTGGCTATTTCATCTTCCAGATCCCCGGCGCCTGGTATGCCGAGCAGCGCAGCGCCAAACGGCTGATCTTCTGGAGCCTGCTGCTCTGGGGCGTGCTGGCCTCGTTGATCGGCGTGATCACGGACATCCATCTGCTCTATCTGGTGCGGTTCCTGCTGGGCGTGGCGGAAAGCGTGGTGCTGCCGGGGATGCTGATCTTCCTGAGCCGCTGGTTCAGCAAGGCGGAGCGGTCGAGGGCCAACGCCTTCCTGATCCTCGGCAACCCGGTGACGGTGCTCTGGATGTCGATCGTCTCCGGCTACCTGGTGCACGCCATCGGCTGGCGCGGCATGTTCATCGCCGAAGGCGCGCCGGCGATCATCTGGGGCTTCGTCTGGCTCTATCTGGCCAACGACGATCCGGCGCAGGCGCGCTGGCTGGCGCCCGAGGAGCGGGCGGCCCTCAAGGCCAGGCTCGAGCAGGAGCAGCGCGCGCTGCGCCCGGTCCGCAACTATGGCGAGGCGTTCCGCTCGCCCGTGGTGATCATCCTGTCGTTGCAGTATCTGTGCTGGAGCATCGGCGTCTATGGGTTCGTCATCTGGCTGCCCTCGATGCTCAAGTCGGGCAGCACGATCGGCATCGTCGAGGTGGGCTGGCTGTCGGCGGCGCCATATTTGCTCGCCACCTTGCTGATGATCGCCGCCTCGCAGCTCTCGGACCGGGCCGGGCGGCGGCGGCCGTTCGTCTGGCCGTTCCTCGTGGTCGGCGCACTCGCTTTCCTGGGCTCCTACCTGCTCGGGCGGTCGAGCTTCTGGCCGGGCTACGTGCTGCTGGTGATCGCGGGCGGCGCGATGTATGCGCCATACGGGCCGTTCTTCGCCTGGATTGCGGAGACCCTGCCGCGCAACGTCGCCGGCGGCGCGATCGCGCTGATCAACAGTTGCGGCGCGCTGGGATCGTTCGTCGGCTCCTACGCCGTCGGCTGGCTGAACGCGGCGACCGGCAACCCGGACCTGTCATTCCTCGCGATGGCGGCGGCGCTGCTGCTGAGCGGCGTGCTGACGCTTGCCGTGCCCGAGAGGGCGTGATTGCGGGGTGGCGTTGGGCAGCGGGGCTCCAGGGGATAAAACTGACCCGCGGCACCCGTTGTAGGTCGGCTCGCGGCGGTGAAAAGCGGCGATTGACACAAGGGGCGCGTGCGCGTCGCGGCGGCAGGTATATTTGACCGTGCAACGAGTTGCCACGCGTCTCACCGCGTGAATCTCGCTAGGATGTTGGCGTGGTCTGCACATGCTTGTCCTTGAACATAGCTCACAGATTTGCATCGCGGGCACGCCACGACGAGCGAGCGACCAATGCTGATGGGAACCTGTTGCAGATATGTTTTTCGATGATCATCGAAGCAGGTTGCACAGAGCCAATAATCGGCCGCGTCGGGTGTCTCATCTTCCTTTAATGTGTAAGCCACAACGTGCCTTGCGATGCTGACGCGTTTGTAGCGCTGCTTTTCCTCGTCCCAATTTTCAAGTGCGGCAAGCTTCTGTTCGAGTGCGGCAAGCTTTGTCAGCAGCTCCGTCCGTTCTTCATTCGCCTTGAACACTGCGCTCTGCGCATCCATGATCTTGCTCTGGAGCTCAAGCTGCTTTTCACGAAACGCCGCCGCGTCGCGTAGGCCCACCATTGCATCAATGATGTCTTTCGTGCCTTTAAGCGCGCTCATCGCGCCGGAGATGGCCGATATGTCCACCATCGGAATATGTGTCCGTCTCCTTCAGTTCAGCCTGGAAGGGTATATTCCGTTTCGCGAGTTGCCCCAATGCTTTGTGTGGTGGCTCCGCTGCATGCAGCACTCCGGCGTGGCCCAGCCAAACCGCTGGCCGATTGTCCTCCTTGGGGGAGCGGCATGAGAGCCTCATGGGGCGGGTGTGGCGGCGGCAGGGCCGGGACTCTGACCGGCCGGGCTTCGGTTAGAAGCGGCTGAGTTTCCACCAAAACACCTTTGCAACAGCGGGCACATAGGTTGGCTATGGATAGGGTCCACGGCGTCAGACTGGTACAAACAATCGCTTGGCCGTCATGTCTCGCGATCCGGCTAGCGATCAGATTGTTGAATGTCGAGGACAGTTTGTTCAAAGTGTCAGCCCTTGACGATCTCGAAGTTCTTGAAATGCCAAAGGCCGTTAATCGTGTCGAAGTGGGCCAGGACTGCCTTGCCCAGATACTCTCCTGACCCCCGGAACGTCATATCGAGGCAGCGACGCGGAGAATTTAGGTTGTCCGTGCCGCACTCCCATTGATGGAGATCGTTGGGCAGCCGGTTCCACAACTGGATAAGCTGATTAGGATTGCGGATGTTGTTCGCTGCCAGAGACGCCGCATACGCCGGAGCGAAGGCTCCGAATGTCTCATTCTCTGGGAAAGCCGAGTCCCACTCAGTCCCATTCCGCCAAGTGTCCGCCTGAGCCGTCGCGGCTATCATCCAGGCCAGGATAGCGGCGAATATTTGGCGGAGTGGATTCCCAAATTTAGGCTTTTTGGAGCGGCTGCAGAACATGAAATCATGCGTCAGGTTGTGAGTTGCCGCCTCCTACCATACCCGTTTCCTTATCGCTACAAGTTCGTGGCGGCGGGTGCGCGGCAGCCCGTCGCCTTCAGATTGCCAAATCCGTTGAGATTCGGCCGTATATCCTTGGGACGAACTCAAGGGCAGGAAAATATTACGGCTTACTGCGTCAATCAGACAGACTATGTGAAAGCTCGATTGGCCGCTGCGGCGTTGGGCACCGAGGCACATACAGGGGATAACATCTGACGCGCAGTGCGCCCGCGCGGGAACGGCTCACGTGAACGCCCATCGCAGCGTTCGCGCGATGCCGAGCGTGCCGGCGCGGATGAGCGGGCGGCTGAATGGGGCGCGTGCAGCCCGTGCATGCGCCGCGCCCACGCGGGCAGCAGATCGACGCCGGCCTGCATGGTGAGGGCCTGCACAGGTTCCGCCAGCATGTGCGGCGCACGCTGCGTGAGAACGAGCCGGGCGACCTCGCGGGTTCGCGCGTCGCAGCGCATGTGCAGCCGCATCGTCTCGAACAGGCGGCGCGCCTCGGAGCGGGTGCGTGGGATCGGTCAGTAGCTTCAGGTGGCGGTTGACGATCTGCTGCGAGGCGCGAACCTGAAAAGGCAACAGCTCAATCGTTGTCGTCACGCCGCAGCGTCCTCCACCGTAGCGCGTTCGTTATACGGTTGAATGGATTCGTTGAACCCCAGCTTCCCCAGAATGCGGTCGGGAATCTGGTAAAACTCGATGTTGGGTCCGGGGTAGATCGCGTATAGCGCGGGGCCAGTGTCTCCGCTCTCGCTTCCTCAACGATCCCGCGAAAGGCGGTGCGGTCCAGCACGGACGGGTTGTCCGGTCCGTTCCATATCAGGAAGAACCCTTCGCCGCGCGCGCGGCGAATCGATGGGTGTGCTGCCCGGCCGGGAGGCGGTGCAGGTGGGCGGCAGCGCGCTCGCCCTGATCCCCAGCCGCCCCGGCGGCGTCTGGCCCTTGTAGTGGAGGCGAAGGCCGCCAGCCTCGTCGGCGTCGCGGCTGCGAAGAAGCTCGATCAGTTCCTCCCGGCGAAGGTCGCCATAATCACGGTTGCTCATTATGGGCCTTCGGGTGAACGGAGAGTGGGTGCGTCCTTCGGAACGTATCGGGCGACAACGATCTCCGCTTCCCGCTTATGCGCCTGGGCAATGTCGTAGCTGTTCTGCATGCGCATCAGCGTATCCATCGACACGCCGAACGCCTTCTCAATCCTGATCGCCATGTCAGCCGATAGCGACGTGTGCTCGTTCAGGAAGGTTGAAAGGGCGGCTCTCGTAATGCCCAGCGCGCGCGCGGCGTCCGTCACCGACAGCCCCAAGGGCTCGATGATCTCGGTTTTCACGAAGCCGCCCGGATGGGCCGGGGCCTTCATGCGGATGCCCTGTGCCTGGGCCATGTCCACCTCCTAGTGGTAGTCCTCGTAATCGAGGTCGACAATTTCGATCTCGGCCTGGTCGATCTGGAACGTGAGCCGCCAGTTCTTTGTCACGAACAGGCTCCAGGTGCCTTTGCGGTCGCCGGTCAGCTGATGGGCTTTCCAGCTCGGCACGCTGCGCAATTCCGCCTCCAGCTCCATGTCTTGGAGAAAGGAGATGATCCGGCGCAGTTTGGGGATCACGGCCGCCTGCAGGCCCGCGGCGTCGTCCTCCTCGATAAAGCGGCGCAATCCTTTGTGGATCACGTTGCGAATCTTCACACACAAGCTTACCACAAGGCGGCGTCATGCGTCAAGCAACGCTATACGGAAAGTTTGGAATTGCAGACGCAGAAACCGATTTACAGCAAACCCACCGCCCGCCGGTCCAGCTTGTACGGGATCGGCAACGGTGACAGAATGGATGTTAGGCAAATCCGGATCGATCTCGATTCTGAGCTGAATGTCCGTTTCGGGTCGCCTGCTGCGAGCCACCGGGCCGGCATACCGCCGGACCTGGCCGCCAGCAGCGCGCCCGCGCAGGAACGGCTCACGCGAACGCCCACCGCAGAGTTCGCGCGATGCCGAGCGTGCCGGCGCGGATGAGCGGGCGGCTGAATGGGGGCGCGTGCAGCCCATGCATGCGCTGCGCCCACGCCGGCAGCAGGTCGGCGCCGGCCTGCATGGTGAGGGCCTGCACAGGTTCCGCCAGTATGTGCGGCGCACGCTGCGTGAGAACGAGCCGGGCGATCTCGCGGGTTCGCGCGTCGCAGCGCATGTGCGGCCGCATCGTCTCGAACAGGCGTCGCGCCTCAAATCGGGTGCGCGGGATCGGATCGGCGCCGAGCGCGGCCGCGACCCGTGCCGTCTCGGCGAAGTATCGGTCCTGGTCGGCCGCGGGCATGCCTGGCTCGACGTAGCGGAGCCAGGCATCGAGGAAGCTGGTCGCCTCGGCCAGGTGGACCCAGGCCAGAAGCGCGGGGTCGTTCGCGGCGTACGGCGTGCCGTCGGGCAACACGCCGCGAACCCGGTCATGGATGCCGCGGACGCGGGCGATCACCGCCTCGGCGTCGGCCCGGCTGCCGTACGTGGTGAGCGCGATGAACCGTGCCGTTCGCCGCAGCCGGCCATGCATGTCGGCCCGGAAGTTCGAATGGTCCCAAACCCCCGCCAGGACCGCCGGGTGCAGCATCTGGAGCAACAAGCCGGCGACGCCGCCGACCATCATCGCGGCGACGTCGCCATGAACCCGCCACGCGACCGCGCGCGGACCGAACAACCCATCGGGACGCCGCGTGACGGGCTTCTCGCCGCGTGCCCGGTCGTTGAACAGCGCGACCACCTGGGCAGCGATCGCGTCCTTGATCGGTCGCGCGAGCGTGCGCCGGGAGAGGGACGACAGCGCACCTGCTGATGGATAGGGCATCGGAGGTCGGATATCGGCACTCCCGGCACGAGTGGAAGATGCGGCCCGAGGAAGCAAGGTCGAGCATGGGTCAGATTTACTTGGCTGGTGAGGATGCAATAGGGTCCGCCGCCCAACGGTCAGGTCAGTCGGATCGCATGAGACGCGGGACTCCCCACGCGTGACGGTCGTGTTCATCGGCGACGTGCATCAGCAATGGGAGGTGATCGAGGCGGGGCTCGCGTCGCTCGACGTGCTTCCGCGTTACGCCGTGCTGCTGGGCGACATGCAGTGCGACCGGCCGCTGGACGTGCTGGCCGCGCCGCTGCTCGCGCGCGGGATCGCCGTCTCCTGGGTCTTCGGCAATCATGACAACGACGGCGGCCCGGAGATGTGGGCGAACCTGGTCGATCCCGCGCGCAATCCGCTGACCGCGCCCGGCGCGCTGCACGGGCGCGTGGTCGAGATCGGCGGGCAGCGTGTGGCCGGGCTAGGCGGCACGTTCCGCCCGCGCGTGTGGGAGCCGCCCGAGCCGCCCCGGCTGCACGCGCGCGCCGAGCTGCACGCCGATCTCGCGGACATGGCCGGGCACTGGCCGGACAGCCATCGCGCGGCGCTGGCCCATTCGCTCGGGGTCGCCGCGATCTGGCCCGAGGACATCGCCCGGCTGGGCGCGCTGCGCGCCGATATCCTGGTCACCCACGAGGCGCCCGCAAGTCATCCGATGGGCAAGGCGGTGATCGAGGACCTCGCGCGGACGATGGGCGCGCGGCTCATCATCCACGGCCATCATCACATCAACTATCTCGGTCACGCGCGGGACGGACTGGGGGTGCTGGGGGTGGCGTCGGCCTGGGGAGTTCTCCAAGATGGCAGCGTGCTGTGGCCCGGTGAGCGGCCACGGCCCTTGGGCCGGCTGATGGGAGGCTGGCGCCTGCGAGAGCAACAAGACCCGTAAGCGGCCCTATAAGGCCACAGTGCGCGCATGAACGCGCGGCAGGGAGGCGGAGTGGACGACGTCCTGATAGAGAACGTCATGAACGCGCTCGCGGCCGGGCTCATCATCGGCTGCCTGTACGGTCTGATGTGCATCGGCCTCGGGCTGATCTTCGGCGTCATGAAGATCGTCAACTTCGCGCAGGGCGAGCTGCTGATGCTCGGCATGTTCGCGAGCTTCTACATGGTCTCCGCCTTCGGCGCGCTGGGTCCCGCCGCGCCGTTCGTCGCCGCGCTGCTCGCCGGGCCGGTGCTGTTCCTCGGCGGGGCGGGGCTGCACCGCTTCTTGATCGCGCGCGTATCTGGTCTGCGCACCCAGGGCACGCTGGACGAGGGCCATTTCGGGCAGCTGATCGTCACGCTCGGCCTGTCGCTGGTGCTGCAGAACGGCGGGCTCATCGTGTTCGGCTCCACGCCGAAGACCGTCCTGACCCCGCTCGCCTCGCGCGCCGTCATGATCGGGCCGATCGTCGGCGACGCGACGCTGTTCCTCAACCAGGCGCGGCTGATCGCCTGCGGCGTTTCGGTGCTGGTCGCGGTCGCGCTCTATCTGCTGATGGAGCGCACGCGGCTCGGCAAGTCGCTGCGCGCCGCGGCCGACAACCCGACGGCGGCGACCTACATGGGCATCGACGTCGATCGCGCGTACCGCATCGCCTTCGGCCTCGGCGCCGGCATCACCGCCGTCGCCGGCGGGCTGATGGCGACGTACCTGTCGTTCACGCCGTTCATCGGGCTCGACTACGTCATCATCATGTATTCGGGCGTGGTGCTGGGCGGCATGGGCAGCATCCTCGGCGCCTTCTGGGGCGGGCTGACGGTGGGCTTCGTGCAGCAGGGCTCGGCCCTGGTGCTGCCGCCGCAGTTGCAGAACGCGGCGATCTTCGTCGTCTTCCTGCTGATCGTGACCTTGCGTCCGCAGGGATTCTTCGGCCGCTCGGCGGAGCGCGCGTGACATGAGGGACGGCGCCGGCACGCGGCTCAGGCACGATGCCATCGCGCTGGTGGTGCTGGCGTGCGCCTATCTCGCGCTCGCCGGGCTGGTGCGCAACAGCTACTACCAGCTCATGCTCACGCTGGTGCCCATCTGGGCGGTGATGGGCCTCGCGTGGAATCTCATCTCGGGCTACTCGGGCCTGGTCTCGTTCGGGCACGCGGCGTTCTTCGGCGCCGGCGCCTACACGGTCACGCTGGCGCTGGTGTATTGGGGCCTCACGCCCTGGCTCGGCATCCCGCTCGCGATGGTGGTGGGCGGGCTCGCGGCGGTGCTGATCGGCCTGCCCACCTTCCGGCTGCGCGGACACTATTTCGCGCTGGCGATGCTCGCCTATCCCCTGGCGATGCTCTACGTGATGGAATACCTGGGCTTCCAGGAAGTGCCGCTGCCGATGCACCGCGCGCATCCGGCGGCGTACCTCCAGTTCACCGATCCGCGCCTCTATACGCTGGTCGCCATCGGCCTCCTGGTCGCGGCGATGGTGGTCTGCATGCTGGCGGAGAACGCGCGCTTCGGGCTCGCGCTGCTGGCCATCCGGCAGAACGAGCTGGCGGCCGAGGCGGCGGGGATCGACACGCGGCGATGGAAGATGCGCGCGCTGGTCGCCAGCGGCGCGATGGCCGCCGCCGCCGGCGGGCTCTATGCCTGCGTGCTGCTGATCGTAACGCCCGACAGCGTGTTCGGGATGCTGGTTTCGGCGCAGGCGCTGGTCGTCACCCTGTTCGGCGGCGTGGCCACGATCTGGGGACCGGTGATCGGCGCGGCCGTGCTGATCCCGCTGGCCGAGACGCTGAACGCCCGGCTGGGCAACGTGCTGCCAGGCATCCAGGGCGTGGTGTACGGCATCGCCATCATCGCCATCATGCTCGCCGCCCCCGAGGGCCTGTTCTGGACCGTGCGCGACCGGCTGTTCCGCCGCGCCGAGCCGCCGCCGCGTCGCACTGCTTCCCGTGCCTCCGCGCCCGCCATCCTGGCCCCGGTCGCATCGGCGCCGGCGGACGGCGCGCTGCTGGACGTGCGGGGCCTGTCGCGCAGCTTCGGCGGCCTGCGCGCGGTCGATGACGTGAGCTTCAGCGTGCGGCGGGGCGAGATCCTGGGCATCATCGGGCCGAACGGGGCGGGCAAGACCACGCTGTTCAACGTGCTCAACGGCGTGCTGCCCGCGAACTCGGGCGAGGCGCGGCTGGCCGACGCGCGGATCACCGGCCGCAAGGTGCACCAGGTCTGCCGGCTGGGAATCGGGCGCACCTTCCAGGTGGTGCGCAGCTTCCCCCGCCTGCCCGTGCTCGACAACGTGGTGGTCGGCGCCTACGGCGTCGGGCTGGGCGACGCCGCCGCCGTGCGCGCCGCCGAGACCGCGCTGGAGACGGTCGGGCTGCTGGGATTGGCGCATCGCCCCGCCGGGCGGCTCACCAACAAGGAGCTGCGGCTGATGGAGCTGGCGCGCGCGCTCGCCGGGCATCCGCGCCTGCTGCTGCTCGACGAGACGCTCGCCGGCCTCGGGCGCGACGAATGCGACGAGCTTCTGGACGTGCTCCAGCGCGTGCGCGTCGAGGGCGTCAGCATCGCCATCATCGAGCACACGATGCACGCGATGATGCGGCTCGCCGACCGCTTCCTGGTGCTCGACCACGGGCGCGTGCTGTGCGTGGGTGCGCCGCGCGCGGTGGTCGAGGATCGCGCGGTGATCGAGGCCTATCTCGGCCGCAAGTGGCTGGCGCGCGCCGGTGCTTGAGGTCCAGGGCCTGGCCGTCGCGTACGGCGGCTTGCGCGCCCTGCAAGGCGTGTCGCTGTCGGTCGCCGAGGGCCAGTTCGTCACCGTCGTCGGCCCGAACGGCGCCGGCAAGACGACCTTGTTCAAGGCGGTGTGCGGCGTGGTGCCGATCGCCGCCGGGCGGGTCGCCTTCGCGGGACGCGATCTGCTCCGCCTGCCCGCCGCCGGGCGCGCCCATCTCGGCATCGCCCATGTCCCGGAGGGGCGGCAGGTCTTCAAGACACTCACGGTGCGCGAGAACTTGGAGATGGGGGCGTTCCCGCCAAACGGTCGCGCCCACTTCCGTCGCACGCTCGAACGCATCCACGCGCTGTTCCCGATCCTGGCCGATCGCGCGGGCCAGCTTGCCGGCACGCTGTCGGGGGGCGAGCAGCAGATGCTGGCGATCGGGCGGGGACTCGCCGCCGCGCCGCGGCTGCTGATGCTGGACGAGCCGTCGATGGGCCTGGCCCCGGCGATCGCCGACCTGATCTTCGAGCGCATCGCGCAGGTCCATCGCGAGGACGGCTTGGCGATCCTGCTGGTGGAGCAGCGCGTGGCCGAGGCGCTGGAATTGGCCGATTGCGGCTACGTGCTGGAGACCGGGCGCATCGTTCTCGAGGGGACGTACGAGCATCTGTTCGCCGACGATCGCGTGCGGCGCGCGTATCTCGGCCTCGGGGCCTGAGGAAACAAGAGGAGCGAGAGCATGGACCGGAGCATCCGACGGCGGACGGCGCTGGCGCTGGGCGGCGCGGCGGTTGGGCTGGCGAGCCGGGGCGCGCGCGCCCAAGGACAGCCAGGGGGGCAGCCGGCGGAGGTGAAGATCGCCTTGCTGGTCCCGCTGACCGGGCCGTGGGCGCGCTCCGGCATTCTGGAGAAGATGGGCGCCGAGATGGCGGTCGAGGACGTGAACAACGCGGGCGGCATCAAGGCGCTGGGCGGGGCGAGGCTGCGGCTCGTCGAGTACGACACGCAGGATTCCGCCGAGAAGGCGAAGGACGGCGCCCAGCGCATGATCGCCGAGCATCCCGATCTGGCCGGCGGCATGGGCTGCTGGCTGTCCACCTTCACGCTGGCCGCCACCGAGGTGACGGAGCGCGCGCAGCTTCCATGGTTCACCCTCTCCTACTCCGACGCGATCACCGGGCGCGGCTTCCGCTACGTGTTCCAGACCTCGCCCACCGGCGTGCAACAGGCCGAGGACACCGTGCCGCTGGTGATGAAACTGGCGCAGGCCGCCACCGGCAAGCGGCCGACCAAGGTCGCCATCATCGGCGACAACACCGGCGCGAGTGTCAGCTTCCGCAAGCCGCTCACCGACCACATCCTGAAGGACGAGCATCTGACGGTGGTGGTGGACAAGACCTTCACGCCGCCTTTGTCGGACGCGACGACCCTGGTGCAGCCGGCGCGCGGCGCCCGCCCCGACTTCGTGCTGCTGCTGTCCACCAACGCCGGCGACGACAAGATGCTGGCCGATACCTTCGCGCAGTCCGGGATGCCCGCCTCGCGCCTGCCGTTGATCGGCAATGGCGGCCACTGGGCTACGCCCGAGCTGCTGAAGACCACCGGCACGGACGTGCTGCAAGGCGTCCTGGTCGGGCTCGCGAACTGGCCGGGCAAGGACCAGGAGGCGCTGTCGAAACGCTTCGTCGCCCGCACCGGCGAGCAGTGGTTCGGGCACGATTCCATCTTCGCCTACGGCCATGTGATGGTGCTGGCGGCGGCGATCGAGGCGGCGGGTTCGGCGGATCGGACGAAGGTGGGCGACGCGGTGCGGCGGATGGACCTGACGGACGGGCCGGCGCTGCTGTTCCCGGGACACCGGCTCAAGTTCGACGACAAGGGGCGCCGCGTCGGCGCCGAGCTGGTCGTGGTGCAGTGGCAGGATGGCCGTCCAGTCACCGTGTCCCCCGACGCGATGGCGGTCGCCAAGCCGATCTGGAAGGGCGTGTGATCGGTGGCGCGGTCCGTCCCCGTCGGTCGGGATGCGGAGCGGCGGCATGAATGATCACGATCGGATGCCGCAGGCACTGGACGAGACGGCGCTGCGCCAGGCCGAAGACGCCGCGCCATTACGCCCGCATGTCATCCACGAGGTGGTGCGCGAGGAAGGCGAGGTCGAGCTGCGCCGGGCCGCGGCTCGCTGGCCTGGTCCGGGTTCGCCGCCGGGCTGTCGATGGGGTTCTCCTTCCTGGCGTTCTGCCTTCTGCGCTCCGGCCTGCCGGATGCGCCCTGGCGGCGGCTGGTAGAGAGCTTCGGCTACAGCCTGGGATTTCGTGATCGTGATCCTGGGGCGCCAGCAGCTTTTCACCGAGAGCACGTTGAGCGCGGTGCTGCCGGTGCTCACGAGCCGGACGTTGCGCGCTGTCCTGTCAACGCTGCGGTTATGGGGGATCGTGCTCGGGACGAACCTGCTCGGCACCTTCGTGTTCGCCGCGCTGATGGTGCCGCAAGGCGTGTTCACGGAGCCGGTGCGCGACGCGCTCCTGGAGGTCGGACGTGAATCGGTCAGCGGCGCATTCGGGCCCACCCTGCTGAAGGCGGTGCTCGCCGGCTGGCTGATCGCGCTGATGGTGTGGCTGCTGCCGAACGCCCGCGCGACGCGGCTGTGGGTCATCATCCTGCTGACCTACGTGGTCAGCATCGGTCGATTCTCGCACATCGTCGCCGGCTCCACCGACGCGGTCTTCGCGGTGTTCACCGGCCAGGCGTCGATCTCCGACTACCTGATCCGCTTCCTGATCCCGACACTGCTCGGCAACACGATCGGCGGGGTGTCGCTGGTGGCCTTGCTGAACCATGCGCCGGTCGCGCCGGAGTTGCAGGAAGCCGGCGATGACGACGATCCGCCAGCGGTCGCCGCGTCCGGTTGAGTAGGCGCGCCGGATGAGCGTCGTGCCGTTCTGCATCCTGGCCCTGCTCGCCACGGGAGTGGCCGGCGCGATCCGCGCCCGAGCCCGGGATGGAGGATCGATCGTCTATGACGCCAGCTTGGGGCTTTGCGTCATCCTCGGCCTGACCAGTCTGCTGGCACTCAGCGCCCCGCCCGCCACGCCGAGGTGCTGACCGTCACCGGGCCGGTGACCCACAACATGCGCCAAGCGCTGGAGCGGACCTACCACACCATGCCTCGCCCGAAGTGGGTGCTCGCGGTCGGCGACTGCGCGCGCGATGGCGGCCTATTCGCCGCCAGTCCCCTGTGCGCCGGCGGGGTCGCCGCGGTGCTGCCAGTCGATCTCTGGATCGCGGGCTGTCCGCCGACACCGCTCAATCGGCTGCGGGGAATGCTCAGGTTGGGCAAGCCGACCTTGCTGTCGGGACGCCAGACGGCGTGCTAAGGCTGTGCGAGTTTTCTCTAATCAAGCCGAGGCGCGATGTTGAACCACGCTGTCATCACTGTTGCTGCCTTCCTGGGAAGCCTTGGCGTCAACACGCATATCGACTTCCAGAACTATGGCTACCAGAACCTCGCCGGGACGGCGCAGGCCATCCGGTTTCTCGGCGTGAAGCACCTGCGCGACGACCCGGAGAACCCGCTGGATGTCGGCCCGAACGGCTGGTGGCAGCGGGTGGCGAACGCCACGGGGGCGAAGTTCGACGCCTTCATGGCCGAGGGCTCGGTGGCGCAGATGCACACCGATCTCATCCGTGCCCGCCAGCTCGCCCACCAAGGCATCCTGTCCGCGATCGAGGGCGGGAACGAGGAGGACGATCCGTACGCGACCAGCCACGGCAACTCGCTGGCAGCGGCCGCGGCGTTCCAGCCAATCGTGTACGAGGTCGCGCACAGCCTTGGACTGCCGGCCATCAACATGTCCTTCGGCCAGGGTTGGACGGCGCTCAACAACTGGCACGGCAACTACGATAAGGTCGGCAACCTGGCGCCGCATGCCGATTACGCCAACGCGCACACCTACCCGGACGGTCCGCCACTTCACGCGATCCAGCGGATGATCCACAACGCCCAGATGGCCGCATCCGGGCGCCCGGTGATGCAGACGGAATTCGGCTACGACGCCAACGTCACCAAGCCACGGGACGCGGCAAGGTGGAGGCTGGACGCTGCACTGGATTCCCGTGCGGCCGGTATCGCGGTGACCTATTTCTACGCTCTGTTCGATGACGGCGCGGGCCATTTCGGCCTAATGAACCAGGACGGCTCGCCCAAGCCGGCGGGTGCCGCGATCCACAACCTGACGAGCATCCTGTCGGCCGACATGGACGCCAAATCCCCCACCGCCCCGCTCAAGTACAGCCTCGACGGCCTGCCGAACACCGCATCGGCGATGCTGCTGCAAAAGAACGCCGGCACCTACGACCTGATCGTGTGGAACGAGGCAGGTGGCTCGGCGCCCGTGTCGGTGGACGTCGGCGGCAGCGTGACCGTCTATGATCCGATGGAGAGCGCGGCCCCGATCGGCAGCGAACCGCATTTCCAGCTTGGCGCGGACCCGATCGTCGTCGAGATCAGCACTGGCTCGCCGGCGACGCGGCCCGTGCCCACACGCGCCACGCCGTAGACCCGATCCAGATCACGCCCGGCGCCGGCGCGATCACCGCATGATCCGCGCCAGGGCGTCGGGCGCCGACCCCGATTCGGCGAACTCCTCCGGAAGATCGACGTCGACGTCGGTGATCACCGCGGCATCACCGGGTGGTTCGGCCATCTCCGCGACGGTGAACTCGACGGCCGCGACGACCTGCGCGAGAGCGACCGTTGCCAGCGTCGCACCCGGCACCGGGGCCCCAAGATAGTGCTTCGTCTGCCAGGCCAGATCGACTCCGTCGGGCACCCCGGCATTGTCGAGCAGGACATCGAGCAGGATGGTGCCTTCGGAGGCGTAATGCACGGCCACGATCGAGGTGATTTGCATGAGGTCACCCGTCGTCAGCAACAACCCGAAGGTTCCGCGCGTGCCGACCATCCTGCTTCCGAACCAGGCCGGGAGCTGGGTTGCGGCGGCCTCGGAATCGGTGATGTGCGTCCACGTCAATGCTTCGTTCTCCTGTTGAGGCGGATGGTGCCGGTCAGGCGCGGCGCCGTGCAGCCTGGGCGGCGGCATCCAAGGCGCTCAGGAAGCGTGATCTGTCGGCTTTGGTGAGCGGCGCGGGTCCGCCGGTGTTCATGCCGATCTCGCGCAGGTGCCGGGCGACCTCGCGGCCGGCCAGCGCCATGCCAATGTTGTCCGCCGTCCAGTGCTTCCCGGCCGGCGAGACCGCGCGTGCTCCCTTGGCGAGACAGCGGGAGGCGAGCGGGATGTCGGCGGTGACGCAGATGTCGGCGTCGATGATCCGTTCGGCGATCCAGTCATCGGCCACGTCAGCCCCCTCGCCCACGGTGACCATGCTGACATTCGCCCGTCCAGGCGGACGGATCAGGCGGGACCCGTTGGAGACGACGAGGACCGGCAGGCCGAGGCGCTCGGCCACGCGATAGACCTCCTCGCGAACCGGACAGGCATCGCCGTCGATGTAGATGCTGGTCAAGCGCGCGCACGCCTCGTTCGGGGCCGGCGTTGATACCGCCTGATCCGCCGGACGACAATCAGAACGCGCGAAGCGATGGCTGCGGGCCGTGCGGCCCTATGATCCAGGTGGTGCCGTCTTATGGGCTCACCGGCATGACCATCTCGGGGATGAGCGGGTGGACATCGCGCTCTGGGACATCATCGGTCGCGCGTGCGGCAGGCCCATCCACAAGCTGATCGGCGGCGCCTTCCGCCCCAGGTCCAGGCGTATGCGACCGGGGTATTTCTATGAGATGGACCGCGTCGTCGAGGATGCCGTGCGGGAGGCATCGGCCCGCAAGTGCGCCTGATGGTCGATGCGAACCACTGCCTCAGCGTGCCGGTGGCGATCCGTCTGGTCGAGCGCTTCAAGATCGCCTGAACCATCGGGGAATGCGCCGCGCCCGGTCGGAGGCGCGGCCGTGTATTGAGGCCGTTTATGGGGTCGCGAAGCCGGTGGTGATGTTGACGGCGGCCATGCCGAGGGCGGACCCGCTCGGCTGGCGCGCGAGCGCGCGCACCCGTGCGGCGAAGGCGAGCAGGGCGTCGGGTCCGGCGAGGCCCGCGGCCAGCCCGTTCCGGAGGCTGCCGGCGAAGAGCTGGGCCTCCTCGGCGATGATGATCGCCACCTCCGCCACGGCGTTCCGGGCGATGGCGGCCTGCGTTTCGGCCGAAAGACTTTGCCAGTCGATGGACATGGGAGGCTCCGTTCGGGGGCCTTCCTGGCCAGGATCATTTGGTGGGCGGCTCGGGAAGCGTGCCGGAGCACGGTGTACCTGGCGTTAACGGCGCGTCCTTCGCGGACGCATGGTCCGGACCGTGCACGTGGATCGGCGCGAACGGCATCGCCTGGTGCAGATCGAGCGCGCCGGTGCGGGCAAGCTCCAGCCCGGCGACCAGCGTGCTGGCCAGCGCCGCGCGGCAGCGCAGGTCCCGCTCTGGCTGCGCGGCGGCGATCGGCGGCAGGAACTGCGCCAGCGCGCTGCCGTCCGGCAAGGCGCCGAGCAGTTGCTCGAGCCGTGCGCGCGCCTCCGGCACGCGCCAGAGCGCGAGCGGCCTCGGCTTGTAGACCTCGGGCCGGCGGGTCGTGCGCAGCACGGTCAGGCACGCGCGCATCAGCGCCACGGCATCGAGGATCGGCGCGGCACGGCGGCGTGCTCCGACAGGCTCGGGCGCGCCCCGGGCAAAGACGTCGCGACCCAGTTGTGGGCGCGCGCCGAGCCAGGATGCGGCGGCGCGCATGCGCGCGGCCTCGGCAAGCCGGTCGAGGATGGCGGCCGCGTCCTGCTGGGCCTGGGCCCCGGCGGGCGTATCGGCCGGCAGGAGCAGGCGCGCCTTCAGCAGGGTCAGCCACGTCGCCATCACCAGCCAGTCGGCCAGCACCGGCAGCGGTACGTCGTGACCTGCGGCCTCCAG
Source organism: uncultured Pseudomonadota bacterium (assembly GCA_963756495.1). Lineage (GTDB taxonomy): Bacteria > Pseudomonadota > Alphaproteobacteria > Acetobacterales > Acetobacteraceae > DATFDN01. The sequence continues at coordinate 480,520 of CAVWNS010000001.1, forward strand.
GGCGGCGACGAACTGGTCCACCAGCGCGCGGATGGAGACACGGGCGAGATCGACGCGCTGGCTGCGGGCCAGCGCCAACAGCAGGTCGAGCGGCCCCTCGAAGCCGTCCAGATGCAGCAGCGGCGCGTCAGACGGACTGTCAAGCATGCGTGCTACGCGAGCCTCAGCCCTCCCCACCGACCTTGATCACGAGCTTGCCGAAGTTCTTTCCGCCCAGCAGGCCGATGAAGGCTTGCGGCGCGTTTTCCAGCCCCTCGACCACCTGCTCGCGGTACTTGATCCGGCCCTGCGCGACCCAGGCGCTCATGTCGCGGTGGAACTCCTCGAAGCGGTCGCCGTAGTCAGAGGAGATGATGAATCCCTGTATCCTGATCCGCTTGAACAGCAACGTGCCCAGCAGCAACGGCAGGCGATCGGGACCCTCGGGCAAGGCGGTCGCATTGTACTGGGAGATCAGCCCGCAGACCGGTATCCGTGCGCGCGGGTTCAGCAGGGGCAGCACGGCATCGAACACCTTGCCGCCCACGTTCTCGAAATAGATGTCGATGCCGCTCGCACAGGCTTCAGCCAGACGTTGCGGCAGGTCGGCGGCATAATGATCCACGCAGGCGTCAAAGCCGAGTTCGCCAACCGCGTGGCGGCATTTCTCGGCGCCGCCCGCGACGCCCACCACATGAGCGCCCTTGAGCTTGGCGATCTGGCCGACGGTCGCGCCGACCGGGCCGGTGGCGGCGGCCACCACGACGGTCTCGCCCGCCGCCGGGCGGCCGATGTCCAGCAGCCCCATGTAGGCGGTGAAGCCGGGCATGCCGAGGACGCCGAGCGCGTAGGACGGATGCTCGGGATGGGTGCCAAGCCTGGTCAGGCCGCGACCGTCGGACAGCGCGTAGTCCTGCCAGCCCGCATAGGCCACGACCCATTCGCCCTCATGGTAGTCCGGATGGCGCGACGCCGCGACGCGGCAGACGGTGGAACCGACCATCACGTCGCCGATCGCGACGGGCGGGGAGTAGGACGGAGCATCGCTCATCCGCCCGCGCATGTAGGGATCGAGCGACAGATAGACGACGCGCAGCAGCACCTGGCCCTCGGCGGGCTCGGGAGGCGGCGACGGCTCCAGACTGAAATTGTCCGGGGTGGGCGCGCCGTGCGGGCGCGAGGCCAGGACGATGCGGCGGTTGAGGCGGCTGGATTGGCTCATGAGCGCGCTCCTGGATGCGACAGGCTCGCCCATCTTCAGGGTTGTTCGCCGACGCGGATAGCCCGCCAGCGCATGCCGATAGACTCCCGAAGCCTTTGGTCGTCTCCTTCCGGAGAAGATGACGGAGGAAGACCGATGGCGGATCGTGACCTGGTGGCGCTGTGGGAGGCGCATTGCCGATGCGAGTTCGAGACGCGCGACGTCGATGCCACGATGGCCACGATGGTTGCCGAGCCCTACGTCAATCACATCCCGACCATGACCGGCGGTGTCGGGCACGACGAACTCAAGCGCTTCTACAAATACCACTTCGTCGGCGTGAACCCGCCGGACTTCCGGCTCACTTCGATCAGCCGCACGATCGGCGCCGACCGGGTCGTCGATGAATTCGTGGTGCACTTCACCCACACGACGGAGATCGACTGGATGCTGCCCGGCATCGCACCCACCGGACGTCCGGTGGCGGTTGCCATGGTGGCCATCGTGCAGTTCGAGGGCGACAAGCTGGTGCACGAGCACATCTATTGGGATCAGGCCTCGGTCCTGGTGCAGATCGGCAAGCTTGACCCGGACGGCCTGCCGATCGCCGGAGGTGAATCGGCGCGCAAGGTCGCGGACAAGACGTTGCCGAGCAACGCACTCATGCGGGACGTCTGGCGCCACAGTGCGGCGCGACCGATCTAGCGTCCCAAGCCTGGAGCTCGCCAGACTCCGTGTCCGATGACGGCAGTCGGCCGTCCCGCCTTCCCGCACTGCCCTGGTGGCATCTCTCATTGAAGTCACGTGTTGGCAAGCACTCAGTCATGTGTCTAAATTTCCGGGCCAAAGCGTCGTAAGGTGGGACCGTGGACGAGATGGAGCGGCATGCGGACGTCATTGCGCGCATCATGGGCGCGCCCAGCGTGCGTACTGCCGTGGAGTTCTTGTTTGAGGAAGCAAGGCGGTGGGGCTTTACAACCGGTGCGTTGGGCGAAGTGGCGCCCGGGGAACTCGGGCGGGCTGGTTTCTTCCATGCCGACTGGCCCGAGCAGTGGCGCCAGCTGTATGTCGAACGCGGCTTCGTTTCGCGCGATATCACGGTGCATCTGGCCAAGCAGGCGATCGCCCCGTTCGTCGTCTCGGAAGCCTTGAAGCACATCAAGCTCTCACGTGAACAGCGCGAGGTGATCGAGGAAGGCCGCCCGTTCGGATTCGTCGATGGGCTGTGCGTGCCGATCCACGGGCCGGGCAGCTATTTGGCGCTCGCGGTGTTCGCAAGCGATCAACTCGTGCTGGACCCGACGGCGCGGGCGCGGCTGCAGCTGCTGGCCTATCTCTGTCACGAGCGATGCCGCGCGCTGGTGGCGCCGTCTCGCCGCCCGGCGTTGACGTCGCGGGAAACCGAGTGCCTGCGGTGGGTTGCGGCCGGCAAGAGCGACTGGGAAATCAGTTGCATTCTGGCGATTTCTCCGTCGACGGCGCATTTCCATATCGAGAATGCAAAGAGGAAACTGGAGTGCCGCACGCGCGCGCAAGCCGCCGCCATTGTCGTTTCGGTTTGGCCGGAAAGCAGCCGACACCCTGTCTGAATAGGCAGGTAGTTTGCCCGCTTGGAAACCGGCAGGCTCGGCGCCGACACCGAAGGAATACGGGGACTTCACGGTAACGGCGTCGCCGGCCGTCGAGCGACTGGGCGGTTGCCGGGGGAGAACTCGAAATGGCGACATGGTACCTGGAATGGCGGAAACTATAATTGGGACACACCCAACGCTTGGGTCGGTCCTGAAGACTTTTCGACCGGTACTTTTCCTTTTGGAAACCCGGCCACGGGTGACACCGCGTTCGTCAATAACAACGGGCTGACGATTGATAGCCTGACGCTCACCAACCTCATTGAGCAGACCAGTACGATCGCATCCCAAGGCACCGTTGAGAATACGACGTTCACGACGGGAAACGTCGTCGATGTCACCGGCGGCGGCTGGGACAACTTTCTTTTCGGCAAGCTGGAGAACGATGGCATCATCAACGTCGGCACCGGCGCGGCGGGTGGGAACGGGCAATTTTCCTTTACGATGGTGGAGAGCACCGCCTTCCCCGGGCCGCCGCTGATCCTCAATGTCGGGACGATCAACATCGATGACAATCGGTTCCTGGCAATCGACGCCCAGTCGACCGTTGACGGTTCGTTCCTGAACCAGGGAGTTATCAACGTCGACTATACGGGTGCCGGGCAGGCCACTCTGGATGACGAGCTGACGAACGGCACCAACCAGTTCGACAACGCCGGCAAAATCGTCATCAACGGTGGCACGGCGCCGTCATCGACCGACGCCGAGGCGTTCTTCTCGGGTGGCGTGACCGGCTCGGGCACGATCGACGTCACCAACGGTGAAGTCGCAGTCGAAACCCAAGTCTTCTCGTCCAATCAGATCATCTATTTCGAGGACAACAAAGGGCTGGTCAAGCTCGCCTCGGGCGCCCTGACGAGCGGCACGTTCCAGGGCACGATGCAGAATTTCACCAATGGTGACACCATCGATCTCGGAACGGTGGCCATATCCGCGATCCCGAACGGCACGGGTCGGGTCGACATCTACGATGGCGGCGTGAACCCGATCGGGTCGCTCAATCTGACCGAGGCGTTCGGACAAAATCTCTACTCGATCCAACAGAACGGCACCGGTGACTCGCTGTTGGTGGTCGGCGCCGGCACGTCCGGGACCTCGGGCGCGTCCGGAACCTCCGGCACGTCGGGCACGAGCGGAACCTCCGGGACCTCCGGCACGTCCGGGACCACGGGCACGAGCGGAACCTCCGGTACATCCGGAACCTCCGGCACAAGCGGTCACTCCGGCACGTCCGGAACGTCCGGCACGTCGGGCGCGAGCGGAACCTCCGGGACCTCCGGCACGTCCGGGACCACGGGCACGAGCGGAACCTCCGGAACGTCCGGCACGTCCGGAACCTCCGGCACGAGCGGTCACTCCGGTCCCTCCGGAACTTCGGGCATGTCCGGGACCACCGGCATCGTCGCGCCCACCGGGATGAACCAGACGCTGTTCAAGGACGTCGAGCAGATCGCCGTTCAGGCCCATCTGAAGCCCGTTCCGGAGCAGTCGCTGGTGGTGGAGACCAACGACATCTCGAAGGTGCTGGCCGAGTTCCATTCGCTGCTGCGGTTCATCCCGCCGGCGGTGCTGGAGCAAGGCATCGCGCGGTTGCTGCAGGGAACCTCGCACCTGAACGCAAGCCAGAGCGACATGCTCGCCAAGGACATCCTGGCCAATCCCTACCAGGGCAGCGTGCCGCAAGTCGCACAGCCGAGCGCGAGCAGCCTGATCGGAGCATCCACGAGCACGCCCAATGTGAGTAATCTGCTGACCACACTCACGCATCAGACGTGACGACGCTCGGTCTCAACAGGACCGTTCGGAACGAGGCGGCGAACATCGAGCGCTGCCTCGCGTCCGTGCGTTCCTATATCGAGAACGCCAACTGCCGCACGCGTTCGCAAGCCGCCATGATTGTTTCGGCTTGGCCGGAAACCAGCCGACAACCTGCCTAATTAGACGGGTAGCGTGACGGCATCGAAACCGGCAGGCTCGCCGCCGACATCGAGGAAATGGGATCTGATCCGGCTAGTCGGGAGCCACGCGCGTGGACAGCATTACGTCACACGAGACGATAGAACGGCCGCTGTCAGAGGTAACAAGCTTGCCGGCGACACCGCGGCTGCATTTCATTTCCGGTCTGCCACGCTCGGGGTCAACGCTGCTGACCGCGTTGCTGCGTCAGAACCCTCGCTTTCACGCGCGCATCAATAGCCCGGTCTCCCGCCTCTTTCGCCTGATGCTGGTGGGGATGAACGAGGAGGCTGGCTTTTTTCTCGGCGACGAGCAGCGGCATCGTATGCTGCACGCGCTGTTCGAAAGCTACTACGCGCAAATCGATCGTGCCGTGGCGTTCAACTCCTCACGCGGATGGACCGCGCAACTTCCGGCCCTGCTGCGGATCTTCCCGGAAGCCAAGGTCGTCTGCACGGTGCGCAATGTCGCCTGGGTGATGGACAGCATCGAGCGGCTGATCCGCGCCAACCCGCTGATCGTCTCCAAGCTGTTCACCAACGAGGACGAGCGAGCCAACGTTTACAGCCGCACCGAGACGCTCGCGGCGCGCCAGCGGCTGGTCGGTGGCGCCTGGAGCAATCTGAAGGAAGCATTCTACGGCGAGCAGGCCAACCACCTGTTGCTGGTGGACTACGAATTCCTCGCCCGCGCGCCGGCCAAGACGCTCGGCCTGATCTACGACTTCCTCGGCGAGGAACACTTCGCCCACGATTTCGACAACATTGAATACGACGAACCGGAGTTCGACGCAGCGCTGGCCACGCCCGGCCTGCATCGCGTCGAACGCCGGGTCCAGTTTACGCCGCGCCGCACGATCCTGCCGCCCGATCTGTTCGAGCGCTTCGGCAAGCTCAGTTTTTGGACTAGTCCGGCGCCCAGCGTCGCCAATCGAATTGGGCCCGCTCCGGATCCGGCGCCGTCCGGCACAACCGAAGGAGGAACCCAATGGCCGATTACATCGTCACCAATCTGAATTCATCCGGCGACGGCAGCCTTTCTAATGCGATTCTAAGCACGCGATCCGGCGGCAAGATCAGCTTTGCCGTCAGCGGCACGATCGATGTGCCCTATGCTTTGAATCTCTATGGCGGGCAGACCATAAATGGCGGCAACCAGATTACGCTGGATGGGCAGGGATCGAAAACGATCTTCGAAACCCTCAGCCCCTCCCAGACAGACACGATCGAAAGTCTGACAATCATCAATGGCGCCGATTCCCCTTCGTTTCCGTACAAGCCCGGGGCTGGCGGAATCGTCAACGCCGGCACGCTTAGCCTGATCGACGACACATTCACGAACGACGTGGCGCATGAACTGGACTCCGCTGGCGCGGTCCTCAACGAGGCCGGCGGGAACCTTACAATCGTCGGATCGAGCTTCACGCATGACAGCGCGACCGGAAGTCCCGCGGCGGGCGCGATTCTCAATCTCGGCATTGCCTCCGTCAGCAGCTCATACTTCGCCAATGACACCGCCACGGCCCTCAACGGCCAATACGGCGAGCCGCAAACCGGCGCTGCCGGCGGCGCCGGGGGGAGCGCCGCCGGCGGCCTGTTTAATGACGGTGGCGCCTTTACCACCAGCGGTTTGACATTCGGTCCCGGGATGTCGGGAACCGGAGGCTCGGGCGGTGAGGGCGGCGGCACGTATGGCGGCGGCCTCGGCGGTGCGGGCGGCGGTCCCGGCCAGGCGGGCAAACCAGGAACGCCGCCCGGAATTCCCGGCGCTGGCGGCGCGCCCGGCCAGCCGGGGATGGCCGGCACGGGTGGCGGTGGCGGTGGCGGTGGCGGTGGCGGCTTCGGCTACGCCGACGACAATTTCCAGATCATAGGGACCTCCGGCACCTCGGGTACCTCGGGCACGTCGGGGACATCGGGCACCTCCGGCACCAGTGGAACGTCAGGGACGTCCGGGATCTCGGGCACGTCGGGGACCTCCGGCGCCTCCGGCACCAGCGGGACGTCCGGGACCTCCGGCGTCAGCGGAACGTCAGGGACATCGGGCACCTCCGGAACCTCGGGGACGAGCGGTCACTCCGGCACGTCCGGAACTTCGGGTATCTCCGGCACCAGCGGGACGTCAGGGACGTCCGGTACATCAGGGGCGTCCGGGACCTCGGGCACGTCCGGTCACTCGGGCACCTCCGGCACGAGCGGAACGTCAGGAATGTCCGGAACCTCGGGAACGTCCGGCACGTCGGGCATCTCCGGAACCTCGGGGACGAGCGGTCACTCCGGGACGTCCGGAACTTCGGGTATCTCAGGCACCTCCGGAGCCAGCGGGCACTCCGGGACATCCGGAACTTCCGGCACCTCGGGGATTTCCGGCACTTCCGGGACCAGCGGCCACTCCGGCACGTCGGGCACATCCGGAACCTCCGGCATGTCCGGAACCACCGGCATCGTCGCGCCGACGGGGATGAATCAGACGTTGTTCAAGGATGTCGAGCAGATCGCGGGGGGCGCGCATCTGCAGACCACCGCCGAGCAGGCGCTGGTGGTGGAGAGCAATGACATTTCCAAGGTGCTGGCCGAGTTCAAATCCCTGCTACGGTTCATCTCGCCGCCGCTGCTGGAAGCCGGCATCACCGGGCTGCTAAAGAAGACCACGTCCCTGAACGCCAGTCAGAGCGACACGCTCGCCAAGGACATCCTGGCCAACCCCTATCAGGGCAGCGTGCCGCAAGTCGCGCAGCCGAGCCTCAGCAGCGCGGTCGGGGCATTCACGAGTACGCCGAATGTAAGCAACCTGCTGACCACCCTCACCCATCAGACGTGACGAAGCTCTGTCTCAACATGATCGTCCGGAACGAGGCCGCGAACATCGAGCGCTGCCTCGCCTCCGTCGCCGATCACGTCGTCTCCTGGATCATCGGCGACACCGGTTCCACCGACGACACTCCGGCCCGGATCCAGTCCTTCTTCGAATTCAAAGGGCATACCAGGGGAACTGCACCGCTTCCCTTTTGAGCATTTCGAGCAGGCGAGGAACGAAGCGCTTCAGCGGGCGCGTTCATCCCCGTTGGATTTCGATTTTCTGCTGCTCACCGACGCCGACATGGAACTGCGCATCCGCGCCGCCGACTTCCGTGAACGGCTCGACGCCGCCGCCTACCGGGTGCTGCAAAACACCGGAAGCGTCAGCTACTGGAACACCCGGTTGCTCCGGCGCGATGTGGCGGCGTGCTACCGGGGCGTGACCCACGAGTATCTCGACATCAAGGGCGATATCCAGCCGCTCGGCGATATCTGGTTCTTCGACCACGCCAGCGGGGCCAATCGGGTGGACAAATTCACCCGCGATATCGCCTTGCTCCAAGGCGCCATCGACCGCGAACCGGGCGATGTGCGGTCCTGGTTCTACCTCGCCAACTCGCTGCGCGACGCCGGCCGCGACGCCGAGGCGGCCCAAGCCTACGCGCATCGCGCCGGCATGGGCGGCTGGGACGAAGAGGTCTGGGCCGCGCGCTGGCAGCGCGCCCGCTGTCTGCTGCGCCTTGGCGACGAGGCGAACTTCGTCAACGAGGCCCTGGGTGCATTCGACTCACGCCCGTGGCGGATCGAGCCACTCTATGATGTCGTCCGACATTACCGGATGAAGGGCCGCAACGAGGTGGCCGCCCTGCTCTGCGAGCCGGTGCTGACACTTCCCCGCCCGCCGCAGGACCTGCTTTTCGTGGAAGACCACATCTACCACTCCGGCCTGCTGGAAGAGGTACTCGATCGTCGCCTATCACACCCGCGACGCGGCCCGCGTCGAGCGTGGCCGGGTCGCGTGCGACGTGCTGGCACTCGGGCGCGGGGTACCGGAGGAATCACGCCAACTCGCGCATCGCAACAGCTTCTTCTACGCTCGCCCGCTTCAACAATTGCTCCGGTCCTTCGACCCGCACGAGATCCTGTTCCGGGCGCTTCCGCATTTCCGTCCGATGAACCCGTCGATCCTGCGCTGGCGAAACGGGTTCCGGATGATCCAGCGCTGCGTCAACTACCGACTGGTGGATGGCCGGTATCACACGCCGGGAAACGCGCCGATCACCACGCGCAACTTTCTGCTCGAACTGGATGCCGATTTGCGGATCATCGGCGAGGGCCGCGAAATCCTCCGCCCCATCGACATGCCCGCGCCGCGCTATGGCCGCGTCCTGGGCTTCGAGGACTGCCGGCTGTTCGCGCGCGGCGACGACCTCTGGTGCTCGGCCACCTTGCGGGAACTCACCGACGAAGGCTGGTGCGAGATCGTGCTGGCGCGGCTCGACATCGAGGGCGGGGAATGCCGATTTACCGACTGGCGCATTCTGGTGCCGGAGGGCGACAAGCAGACCGAGAAGAACTGGATGCCGCAGGTTGACCCCGCGCAGCTGCGTTTCATCCACAAGCTCGACCCGACCCACATCGTCGATGCCGACGCCCGCACGATGACCTGGAGGCCCCCCGCGATCGCCGTCGATCACCTGCGCGGCGGATCGCAGGCGATCGGCTTCGACGGCGGTTGGCTGGTGATCACGCACGATGTCGCGCTGCTCGACGACAAGCGACACTACGCGCATCGCTTCATCTGGCTCGACGCCGACAATAGCCTGCGCGCCATCAGTCCGGGGTTCCGATTTTTCGGCGTCGAACCGATCGAGTACGCGGCCGGCCTGGCCTGGCATCCCGATGGCGAGCGCCTGATCGTCAGCTACGGCGTCGCCGATCGGGAATCCTGGGTAGCCAGCTTCCGGGCGAGCGAACTTCGCAGTATCCTGAAGCGTTGATGTTGGTTGGCCCGAAAACCTGGCCTGAGCGGTGCGTCGTCAGTTCATCATGACCTCCCATCGGTGCGGCGGATGCTAGGGGATGACTGACGCGCTGCCGATCGCGGTGCTGACCGGCTTCCTCGGCAGCGGGAAGACCACGTTCCTGCGCCGCGTCCTGGCCGCGCCCGCGATGGCGGAGACGGCGGTGGTCATCAACGAGTTCGGCGATGTCGGCCTCGACCATCTGCTGGTGGAGGCGAGCCCGGACGAGGTGATGCTGCTGCCCAGCGGGTGCCTGTGCTGCGCGGTGCGCCAGGATCTGGTGCGGACGCTCTATCGCCTGCTCGCGCGCCGCGCCGAGGGCGCGATCCCGCCGTTCCGCCGGATCGTGGTGGAGACCAGCGGCTTGGCCGAGCCGGCGCCCATCCTCTACACCCTCGCCGCCGACGCCCATCTCGAACGCGCTCTGCGCTTCGCCGCCGTGCTCACGCTGGTCGATGCGGTCGCCGGGCTGGCGACGCTCGACCGCTATGCCGAGGCGACGGCGCAGGCGGTGGTCGCCGACCGGCTGTTGGTGAGCAAGACCGACATCGTGCCGCCGGCTCCGGCGCTGCTGGACCGGCTCGCTGCGCTCAACCCGACCGCCGAGATCGGCGATGCGCGCGCGGCAATCGATCCCGGCCAGGCGCTGTTCGGCGCGGTGCCGCACGCCGGCCCGCGCCGGACCCTGTTCGCCGCCCCGGCGACGCATACGCACGGGATCGCCAGCTTCGCGATCCTGTTGCGCCAGCCAATCAGCCGGCTCGACGTTCGCCAAGGCGCTCGGCGGGCTGGCGCGCGACCGGGGCGACGACCTGTTGCGGGTGAAGGGGATCGTCGCGTTCGCCGACACCGACCGGCCCGCCGCGATCCATGCGGTGCAGCACACCCTGTATCCGCCCGAGTGGCTCGCCGGCTGGCCCGACGACGAATGCCTGAGCCGCCTGGTGTTCATCACCCGCGACATCACGCGCGACGAGGTAATGGCGCGCTTCGCGGCGGGCGACCCGGTGTCGTTCGGCTGAAACGCAAGGCCGGCCGGCATTGACGCCTCCGGGCCGGTGCCGGAGACTTCCGGGCAACGGTCCTGGAGGATGTCATGGCGAGCGACTACACGGTGGGCGACGTCGTCGCCGAGTTCCTGTCGGCATGCGGCGTCAGCACGGTGTTCGGCATCGCCTCGGTCCACAACATCCCGATGCTGGACGCGATCGGCGGGCGCAACACGATCCGCTTCATGATGGCGCGCGGCGAGCTGGGCGGCGCGCACATGGCGGACGGCTACGCGCGCGTGTCGGGGCATCTGGGCGTGATCTTCTCGTCCACCGGGCCGGGCGCGGCGAACGCCGTGGGCGGGCCTGATCGAGGCCCGCTTCGCCGGCTCTCCGGTGCTGCACATCACCGGCCACACCGCGACCAAGTTCGCCGACCGCGAGGTGGGCACGGTGCATGACCCATACGACCAGCTCGGCATGCTGCGCTCGGTGTGCAAGACCGCCTATCGCGTCCGCTCCGCCCAGCAGGCGCTCGGCGTGCTGACCCGCGCGGCGACCGACGCGCTGACCCCGCCGATGGGGCCGGTGAGCGTCGAGGTGCCGATCGACATCCAGCGCACCCCGGTTCCGCGCCCGGCGATGCTGGATGGCTTCACCCTGCCACTCGCCGCCCCGCGCGCGCCGGCCGAGGCGGAGCTGGACGAGCTGGCCGCCCGCGTGCGGCGCGCGCGCCGACCCTTGCTGTGGGTCGGCGCCGGGGCGCGGCATTGCGGCGCGGAGGTGCGCCGGCTGCTCGACATGGGCTTCACCATGATGAACAGCCTGCAAGGCCGCGGCATCGTGCCCGAGGACGACCCGCGCAGCCTCGGCGGGCTGCACGGCAACGGCATGCCGGGCATTCCCGAGTTCTACGAGACCGTCGATCTGATGCTGGTCGCGGGGCGCGCGGCTACGCGGGCAGGAAACCGGCGAGTTCGCGGCTGAAGCTGCCGCGCAGCATCGTCCAGATAGACGTCGATCCGATGGCGAACGGGCGCACCTACCCCAACGAGTACTTCGTCTGCGGCGATGCGCGGCTGGCGCTGGCCGGCCTCGCCGAACGCATCGAGGGACAATTCAAGCCCGATCCCGGCTACCAGCGCGAGTTCGCCGACCTGAAGCAGCACGTGCGGGCGGCGTTCCTGGCCACGCTCGGCGTCTATTCGTCGTTTTCCGACCAGCTCCGCCCCGTGCTGCCCAGGGACGCGATCTGGGCACGCGATGTCACCCAGAGCAACACGACCTGGGGGAACCGCGTCTTCCCGATCAACGACCCGCACCAGAACGTCTATCCGGTGGGCGCCGGCATCGGCCAGGGATTGCCGCTCGGCATCGGCGCGGCGGCGGCGGCGAACGGGCGCAAGACCATGGTCATGACCGGCGATGGCGGATTCTTCCTGAACGTGGGCGAGCTATGGACCGCCGTGCAGGAGAAGCTCGACATGACGGTCGTGGTGATGAACGACTACGGCTACGGCGTCATCAAGCGCATCCAGGACACCACCCAGGGCCGCCGCTTCTTCGCCGACCTGCAAAGCCCCGACCTCGGCCGGCTCGCCGCGCTGTCGGATATCCCGTTCTGGAAGGTGGAGCGGGCCGAGGATTTCGGCGCGACGGTCGGCAAGGCGCTGGCGCATTCCGGCCTCAGCATGGTCGAGGTGGACATGCACAAGGTGGGCGAGTTCCCGGCATACTATCCGTTCAACCAGCGGCGGTGATCTGGCACGCTGTCCTCGGCGAGGCGGCCTGTCTCGGACTTGCCTTGGCGCTGTCGGAGCGGCGCTCGGCCATTCCCTGGCGCACCGTCGCGGGCGGCGTCGCTCTCCAGGTCGCGTTGGCGCTGGCCTTGCTGCACCTGCCGCCCGCCCGCACCGCGCTGGCCCTGCTCGATCGCGGCGCAGACGCGCTGCAAGCGCGCGACCGACGCCGGGACCGGCTTCGTCTTCGGCTATCTGGGCGGCGGCTCCGCTGCCCTTCGCCGAGACCCATCCCGGCGCCAGCTTCATCCTGGCGTTCCGTGCGCTGCCGCTGGTGCTGGTCATCAGCGCGCTGGCCGTCGTTGCTGTTCTATTGGGGCGTGCTGCAACGCCTGACCGGGGCCTTCGCCTGGCTGCTGCGCCGCGTCCATGGGGATCGGCGGCGCGCTGGCGCTCGGCGCGGCGGTGCATGTGTTCGTCGGCATGATCGAGGCGCCGCTGCTGGTGCGGCCCTATCTGGCGCGCATGCAGCGCGGCGAGCTGTTCGCGCTGATGAGCTGCGGCATGGCGGGCGTGGCCGGCACGGTGATGGTGATCTACGCCGGCTTCCTCGCGCCGCTGATCCCGGACGCGCTCGGCAACATCCTGATCGCCTCGGTGGTCAGCACGCCGGCGGCGCTGGCGGTCGCCGCGCTGATGGTGCCGTTCGGCCCGGCGCCGAGCGCGAGGCGGCGCGGCTGGTCGCTGCCCGAGCCGCCGGCGAGCGCGCTGGACGCGCTGGTCAAGGGCACGCTGGACGGCATCCCGATCCTGGCCGGCATCATCGCCACGCTGGTCGTGGCCGTCGCCCTGGTGGCGCTGGTCAACATGGCGCTGGGGCTGCTGGCGCACTGGGGCGGCGCGGCGATCAGCCTGCAACGCCTGTTCGCCTGGCCGTTCCGGCCGGTGATGTGGCTGATCGGCGTGCCCTGGGCCGAATGCGGGCCGGCCGCGCGCCTGATGGCGACCAAGACCGTGCTGAACGAATTCGTCGCCTACCGCGAGCCTGGCCGCCCTGCCGGCGGACGACGTTCGCGCCGCGCTCGCGGCTGATCCTGACCTATGCGCTGTGCGGCTTCGCCAATTTCGGCAGCCTGGGCATCATGATCGGCGGGCTGGGCGCGATGGTGCCGGAGCGGCGGCACGAGGTGGTCGGAGCTGGGCCTGCGCTCGATCCTGTCCGGCACGCTGGCGACGTGCATGAGCGGCGCGCTGGCGGGCGCGCTCGTTGATATCGAGGGAGACGGAGGCATGCACTGGACCGAGCGTCGCGAACGCTACCGGGCCGTTCTGGCCGGGGATGCCTGCATCCATCCGGGCTCGGTGTTCGACCCGATCTCGGCGCGCATCGCCGAGGACCTCGGGTTCGAGGTGGGCATGTTCGCCGGTCGATCGCTAGCTATGCGGTGCTGGGCGCGCCCGATCTCATCGTGCTGACCTTGTCCGAGTTTGCGGCCCAGGCGTGCGGATCAACCGGGCCGGCAAGCTGCCGCTGATGGTCGATGCCGACCACGGCTATGGCAATGCGCTGAGCGTGATGCGCACGGTGCAGGAACTGGAGACGGCCGGCGTCGCCGCACTGACCATCGAGGATACCGCCCTGCCCCGCCGCTTCGGCGAGGCGAAGCCAACGCTGATGTCGCTGGAGGAGGGCGTCGGCAAGATGCGCGCGCCGTGGCGCGCGGGAGGACAAAGGCGCTGTGCGTGATCGGGCGGACCAGCGCGCCGAGCATGGCCGGAATCGACGACGCCATCGCGCGGGCGCGCGCCTATGAGCAGGCGGGCGTGGACGGGCTGTTCATTGCCGGTGGCATGACCCGCCCGCAGCTCGACGCGCTGGCGGAGGCGGTGCGCCTGCCGCTGCTGATGGGCGGCGTGCCGGCCGACCTGCTCGACAAGCGATTATCTCGCCAGCCGGCGCGTGCGCATCGCCCTGCAAGGCCACCAGCCCTTCGCCGCCGCCGTGCAGGCGGTGTATGCCACACTCAAGGCGCTGCGCGAGGGCACGCCGCCCAGCAAGCTGCGAGAGCGTGGCGCCGGCCGCGCTGATGAAACGGGTGCTGCGGGAAGCCGATTACGACGCTTGGACGCGGGATTATCTCGGCGGGTGAATTGGTTGACGCGGCCGGCTTTCTTCACCTCTCCCACATCGTGGGAGAGGTCGCGGAGCGCAGCGACGCGGGTGAGGGCCGGCGCGCTGCCCTCACCCGGCCCGCCAAGGCGCGCCGACCTCTCCCGCCCAGGGGCGGGAGAGGTGATCGTCAGCTTGGAAGCGTTCTAACCGACGCCGTTCAGCCAAGTGTCTCGGCTAACCACCCCGCGATGACCGCCGCGCCAGCCAGGAAATCGTCGATCGTCATCGCCTCGCGCGGGTTGTGGCTGCCGTTCTCGTTGCGCACCAACACCATGCCCATCGGAACCCCGGCCGCCGCGAAGGCCGCCGCATCGTGCGAGGCCGGCTGCCGAGGTTGCGCTTGGAGATACCGAGCGCGACGGCAAATCCGGTCAAAGGTGAGTATGAGCCAAAAGGATAGCGCACATGGGACTTATACCAAGCCGCCTGGCCCCTGACTTTCTGGGATTCCCAATCTGGCTCGGTTCTGATTCGATGGCCGCGTGGTCGAGTTGGAGCGAGGCATCGGATGGGCGCGGCAGTGACGGTGACGCGTACGGAGCACACGGCGGCTGGCCTTCGTGAGATCGCGGGCAAATGCCGCGACGGCGCGCAGGTCCGCCGGCTGCTGGCGATGGCGATGATTTTGGAGGGCTATCCGCGCGCCGAGGCGGCGGAGCGGAACGGCATGGACCGGCAAACGCTTCGCGACTGGGTGCATCGCTACAATCGGGACGGGGTGGACGGGCTGACGTCGCGCCGCGGCCCAGGCCCCGCGCCGGTCCTGACCAAGGAGCAAATGGCGGAGCTGAGGGAGCTGGTCGTCAAGGGGCCGGATCTGGAAAAGCACAAGGTGGTGCGCTGGCGGTGCCTGGATTTGCGCGAAGAGGTTGCGCGCCGCTTCAGTGTGACGGTGCATGAGAGCACCATCGGCAAGTGGTTGCGCCGGCTCGACCTGACCCGGCTGCAGCCGCGGCCGTTCCATCCGAAGAAGGACGCCGCGGCCGAGGCGGCGTTTAAAAAAACTTTGCCAGTCTGGTGAAGGAGGCGCTGCCCGCTTCCGCGGCTGACAAGCCAGTCGAGATTTGGTTTCAGGACGAAGCACGGGTCGGCCAGAAGGGCGGCCACGCTTACATTTGGGCGCCGATCGGCTCGCGGCCGTTGATGGTCCGCGATAACCGCCACGACTCCGCCTACCTGTTTGGCGCGATTTGCCCGAACCGCGCCGTCGGCGCCGCAATCATCATGCCGGGCGTCAATGCCGAGGCCATGACCGAGCACCTGGCCGAAATTAGCACCCAGGTCGCACCCGGCGCTCACGCCGTGCTGGTCTGCGACAGCGCCGGATGGCATCAGCGGGGCGTCCGTCTCGGCGTGCCCGACAACATCACACTCCTGCCGCTGCCGCCGTACTCCCCGGAACTGAACCCGATGGAGAACGTCTGGCAATACCTCCGCGCTAACCGGCTGTGCGCCCTGGTGTGGGACGGCTACGACGCCATCGTCGAGGCGTGCCGGACCGCCTGGCATTTCTTCGTCAACGACCCTGACCGCATCAGCTCCGTCGGCGCAAGGGAGTGGGCGTGTGTCACTCTCTAGGCGGGTTGGTATTAATCGGCGTGATCTTACAGAGCATATCGAGGAAACCGCAAAACGGGCGTTTGAAGGACCGCGTCTAAAGGAACTTCTAGGCACGCGCGGCTGGGGATTTACCACGAAAGCCATAAAGGAAATCTTTGGCGATCTCGGAAACCGTCTCGAATACTACGTGGCGGCATCAGGATATCCCCATGCTGACGATGGGGAGTGGCTATACGACATGTCTTGGTATGCTGTCTCGGGCGAGGGATTGTTCAGTCAGCTAGCCATGGTTTTGGAATCGGAGTTGAAGCCAGGCGGAAGTGTTGTGAATGCCGGCAAAGTGGACGGAGATTTTGAAAAGCTGGTGCAGGCGCGGGCCGAGGTGCGCGTCTGGTTGGCGTTGGTGCCAAATCCGGTGATGGCCGCCACCCACATTATCAACTGCAAACGTCAGGCATGTGCCTTTGCCGGTGCCATGTCCGGAGACACTTATACCAAGCCGCCTGGCCCCTGACTCTCTGGGATTCCCAATCTGGCTCGGTTCTGATTCGATGGCCGCGTGGTCGAGTCGGAGCGAGGCATCGAATGGGCGCGGCAGTGACGGTGACGCGTACCGGAGCACACGGCGGCTGGCCTTCGTGAGATCGCGGGCAAATGCCGCGACGGCGCGCAGGTCCGCCGGCTGCTGGCGATGGCGATGATTCTGGAGGGCTATCCGCGCGCCGAGGCGGCGGAGCGGAACGGCATGGACCGGCAAACGCTTCGCGACTGGGTGCATCGCTACAATCGGGACGGGGTGGACGGGCTGACGTCGCGCCGCGGCCCAGGCCCCGCGCCGGTCCTGACCAAGGAGCAAATGGCGGAGCTGAGGGAGCTGGTCGTCAAGGGGCCGGATCTGGAAAAGCACAAGGTGGTGCGCTGGCGGTGCCTGGATTTGCGCGAAGAGGTTGCGCGCCGCTTCAGTGTGACGGTGCATGAGAGCACCATCGGCAAGTGGTTGCGCCGGCTCGACCTGACCCGGCTGCAGCCGCGGCCGTTCCATCCGAAGAAGGACGCCGCGGCCGAGGCGGCGTTTAAAAAAACTTTGCCAGTCTGGTGAAGGAGGCGCTGCCCGCTTCCGCGGCTGACAAGCCAGTCGAGATTTGGTTTCAGGACGAAGCACGGGTCGGCCAGAAGGGCGGCCACGCTTACATTTGGGCGCCGATCGGCTCGCGGCCGTTGATGGTCCGCGATAACCGCCACAACTCCGCCTACCTGTTTGGCGCGATTTGCCCGAACCGCGCCGTCGGCGCCGCAATCATCATGCCGGGCGTCAATGCCGAGGCCATGACCGAGCACCTGGCCGAAATTAGCACCCAGGTCGCACCCGGCGCTCACGCCGTGCTGGTCTGCGACAGCGCCGGATGGCATCAGCGGGGCGTCCGTCTCGGCGTGCCCGACAACATCACACTCCTGCCGCTGCCGCCGTACTCCCCGGAACTGAACCCGATGGAGAACGTCTGGCAATACCTCCGCGCTAACCGGCTGTGCGCCCTGGTGTGGGACGGCTACGACGCCATCGTCGAGGCGTGCCGGACCGCCTGGCATTTCTTCGTCAACGACCCTGACCGCATCAGCTCCGTCGGCGCAAGGGAGTGGGCGTGTGTCACTCTCTAGGCGGGTTGGTATTACATCCTCATCATCTATGACTGGTTAACCAACATCACCCAAGTCGAGCGCTTCAAAGTTGACATTCCTATGTAGAAACATCACTGCCAAGCGTCTCGACCAGCCACCCCGCCATGACCGCTGCGCCGGCGAGGAGGTCGTCGATCGTCATTGCCTCGCGCGGGTTGTGGCTGCCGTTTTCGTTGCGCACGAACACCATGCCCATTGAAACTCCGGCCGCCGCGAAGGCCGCCGCGTCGTGGGACGCCGGGCTGCCGAGGTCGAGCGTCGGGATGCCGAGGGCGGCGGCCGATTGCGTCAGCCCCGCCCGGATCGCGTGATCGACCGGGCCGACTGCGGCGGCGGCACGCGGACCGAGATGGAAGCGCACGGAGCGATGCTGCTCGATGCCGGCCACGATGGCCACGACGTCGCGCTCCAGCCCGGCCAGCACGCCGGGATCGTAGGCGCGCACGTCCAGGCTGAAGTGGAAGGCGCCCGGCACGATGGTCAGGCCGTGCTGCGCGGGATCGGTGTGGAAGCGCCCGATCGTGCAGGCCATCGGAATGCCGGCGCCGTCGCGCTCGGCCCATAGCCGGTCCAGCGCCATCGCGAACTCGGCGCCGGCCATCGCCGCGTCGCGGCGGAAGCGGCGCGGCAGGCCGACATGGTCGTTGCTGCCCTCGATCCGCGCGTCGGGGAAGCGGAAGTTGCCCGGAATGCCGGTGCAGATCGCGACCGGCTTTCCGGCCTCGAGCAGGCTGGGCGCCTGCTCGATATGCAGCTCAAGATACGCGCGCAGGCGCGCCGGATCGAGGGTACCTGCCGCCCGGCCGCCAGCGCATCGGGGTCGCCACCGCACGCGGCGATATGCGCGGCGAGTGTGCGGCCGGTGTCGACCCGCCGGACCGTCAGCGCGCCGTCGGGCAGCGTACCGAGCGCGCCGCGACTGCCGATATAGGAGACCTGGAACCAGACGCTCTCCTCGGCGCGAATGCCCATGACCGTCAGATCGCAGGACGGCGCGATCCCGAGGCGCCGCAGCGCGGCCACGCCCACCAGCCCCGCAACCCCGCCCGCGCGCCGGCGAAGCTGCTGATGGGTGGTGTGCCGGCCGACCTGCTCGACAAGGACTATCTCGCCAGCCGGCGCGTGCGCATCGCCCTGCAAGGCCACCAGCCCTTCGCCGCCGCCGTGCAGGCGGTGTATGCCACGCTCAAGGCGCTGCGCGAGGGCACGCCGCCCGGCAAGTTGGAGGACGTGGCGCCGGCCGCGCTGATGAAGCGGGTGTTGCGGGAGGCAGACTACGACGCGTGGACGCGGGACTATCTCGGCGGCTGACAGCCGCACTGTCCGGCGGGGCGGGTAGTGCCTCATCAGAAAGGCTCTTCACGCTGCCCGGTTGGAAGCGCCCTTCTCTCGGCCTCTCCCGCTAGAGCCAAGAGGAGGGAGGCTTCCGCCGCCTCAGTCCGGCAGCCCCGCCTTGCGCAGCGCCTCGAACAGCACCGGGTCGCGCATGGACGTGCGCGCGGCGGCGGTGGAGACCGTGTGGCCCGGCGCGATGGCAAGGAGAGCGCTCAACGCCGCCTCGGTCGCCGCCCGATCGCCGAGCTGGGCGAGGCTTGCCACAAGAAGCCGGTGGGCTGGCAGGAACGCCGGCCGGTCGCCGAGGGCGCCGCGTGCCAATTCCACCGCGTCCCCGTATCGACGAAGCAGGAAATTGGCGAACCCGAGCGCGGTGACGACGTAGAACTTCGCCGGATCGACCGGGCTGAGCCGCATCGCCCGTTCGAGGCGAGCCGCCGCGCCCGCCCCGTCGCCGAGGTGGAGCCGGCACCATCCGCCCAGCAGGAGCACCACCGCCGAATTGGGGGCGAGCAGGAGCGCGCGCTCGACGGCCGCGGTCCCGGATTCGTAGTCCCTGGCGAAGAAGGCCAGGGCGTGTCCAGCCCAGGCGAGGGCGCTCGGGGCGTCCTCGCCGGCGCCATCCACCACGTCGCGCGCGAGGCGCACCGCCTCGTCGGCGTCACCCTGCTCGGCCCAGCCCTGGGTGGCGCGGAGCGTGTGGAGGCCCGCAAGGGTGCCCTTGGGGGCGGTGAAGCCGGGGTCGAGGGCGATGGCCCGGCGGAGCAAGCGCAGCGCCTCGTCATTGCCCTCGTGCGTCACGAAGCGGTGCGGCAGGGCGCGCAAATAGAGGTCGTAGGCGGTGAGGCTTTCGGTCGGCCTGGCCCGGACGCGAGCGACCTCGGCCAGCCGCAGGCTGGGCTCGATGGCGCCGACCACTGCGTCGGTCAGGCTGTCCTGCAGGTCGAAGATGTCGGCGAGATCGCCGTCGAAGCGCCCGGCCCAGACCTGCGCTCCAGCTTCGACCTCGCAGAGCTGGGCGCTGATCCGGACCTTGTTGCCCGCCTTGCGGACGCTGCCCTCCAGCACGTACCCGACACCCAGCTCGCGTCCGACCTGGCGCACATCCATCGCGCGGCTCTTGTAGGTGAAGGCCGAGTTGCGGGCGATCACCGAGAACCAGCGCAGGTGGGATAGCGCCGTCGTCAAATCCTCGGTGATGCCGTCGGCGAAGTATTCCTGGCCGGGATCGCCGGTCATGTTGGCGAAGGGCAGCACAACGAGCATAGGGCGGCTGGCTGGAGAGTTGGGGGCCGTATCGGCCGGGCCTGCCAGTGTTTGCTCGGGAGCGGGCGGAAGGACCACCAGCGTCGCCTTGTCGTCAATGCGCGACACCTCGGCGGCGAACAGGAAGCCACGCCGCGGCACGGTTCGCAGCAGCCGCTGCTCCCCGTCGCCGAGCGCGCGGCGGATCTCCTTG
Source organism: uncultured Pseudomonadota bacterium (assembly GCA_963756495.1). Classification (GTDB taxonomy): domain Bacteria; phylum Pseudomonadota; class Alphaproteobacteria; order Acetobacterales; family Acetobacteraceae; genus DATFDN01. The sequence goes on from CAVWNS010000001.1 coordinate 501,041, forward strand.
ATAGCCTGGGTGACGCTATCGTCGGTGACGATAACTCCTGGCCAGACCGCGGCCATGATCTCGTCGCGGTCGATCAGACGCCCGGCATTCTCGACCAGCTGGCGCAGCAGCGTGAAAGCCTTCGGGCGCAGCGCGACCTCGGTCCCGCCCGCCGCCAGCAACGCGCCCCGGATAAGGTCGAGGGTGAAGCGGTCGAAGCGGTAGACGGTGCCCTTCGGCGTGGGTGCGTCCACATCCATTGGCCGGTCCTCCTGGCGCACTCCGATGAGGCCGGCTGCGGCATTGGATACGGCCTCAGGAGCATCCGCGAGCCGAACCAGCAGCCTGCCGCCACGGTATCGTCGTCACATAGAGTAGGGCGTTGCTTTTTCGGCGCGCTGCAAATTCCTCAGGACCATACTGTGTCGTTCAACGCAGCGGGGAAAGAGGGATCACGCAGGTCTCGGCGAGCGGCGCGACCAGCCCGCCAAGGTGGCGGACGAGGCCCCGGATCGCCGCGTTGGACGGGTCGAACTCGAACACGGCGGCATCCGCGCCGCGCGCCGCGACCGCGTCGCAGACGCGGGTGACGAGATCGGCCCCCAGGCCACGGCGGCGGGTTTCCGTGGCGACGCTCACGGCGATCTCGACGAACTGGCGGGGAGCACCCGCCCCGACGTTGTAAGTGAAGCCGAGCGCCGCGCCGATCACATCGCCGGCATCGTCGAGCGCCGCGAAGCAGACCGTCTCGTCAAAGTCCAGATCGTCGCAGTGACGCCGGATCGCCGCATCGCACGAGTTGCCGCCGAAGCGGGTGCGCCGGTCCTGTCGCGGCAGCCCGATGAGATGCGCCGCCAAGGCGCCGCGATCGTCCTGCCCGAGGCGGCGGATCAGCAGCCAAGACAGCGGCAAGGCGCGCGGTGGCGTGACGTCCGCGTATGACGCCGCCGCGGGAGGACCACTGGTCACGTCGGCAACGAACGGAGCAATGTAGGACATCGGCTGTGGCTGCATGGTGGCTTTCTCCCCTGTCGCAGGGCGGCGTCCGAAGCGCCGCCGATGCAGGGGAGCAGACACCGTGGATACGGTTCGTGTCCTGGAAGCTGGCCCGACAGGTGCGCGAAGCTTTGCCGAAATCGGGATGAAGGTACCATCCCACTCCGGAAAGTTTGCCGACCGTTTGAGGCGCACGCCCATCAAAGCCGTGCTCGCCTAATGAAGATCGTGTTCGCCTAATATAAATTCGAATATTTGCTTGAGACACTACTGCCAAGCGTCTCGACCAGCCACCCCGCCATGACCGCTGCGCCGGCGAGGAGGTCGTCGATCGTCATTGCCTCGCGCGGGTTGTGGCTGCCGTTTTCGTTGCGCACGAACACCATGCCCATTGAAACTCCGGCCGCCGCGAAGGCCGCCGCGTCGTGGGACGCCGGGCTGCCGAGGTCGAGCGTCGGGATGCCGAGGGCGGCGGCCGATTGCGTCAGCCCCGCCCGGATCGCGTGATCGACCGGGCCGACTGCGGCGGCGGCACGCGGACCGAGATGGAAGCGCACGGAGCGATGCTGCTCGATGCCGGCCACGATGGCCACGACGTCGCGCTCCAGCCCGGCCAGCACGCCGGGATCGTAGGCGCGCACGTCCAGGCTGAAGTGGAAGGCGCCCGGCACGATGGTCAGGCCGTGCTGCGCGGGATCGGTGTGGAAGCGCCCGATCGTGCAGGCCATCGGAATGCCGGCGCCGTCGCGCTCGGCCCATAGCCGGTCCAGCGCCATCGCGAACTCGGCGCCGGCCATCGCCGCGTCGCGGCGGAAGCGGCGCGGCAGGCCGACATGGTCGTTGCTGCCCTCGATCCGCGCGTCGGGGAAGCGGAAGTTGCCCGGAATGCCGGTGCAGATCGCGACCGGCTTTCCGGCCTCGAGCAGGCTGGGCGCCTGCTCGATATGCAGCTCAAGATACGCGCGCAGGCGCGCCGGATCGAGGTACTGCCGCCCGGCCGCCAGCGCATCGGGGTCGCCACCGCACGCGGCGATATGCGCGGCGAGTGTGCGGCCGGTGTCGACCCGCCGGACCGTCAGCGCGCCGTCGGGCAGCGTACCGAGCGCGCCGCGACTGCCGATATAGGAGACCTGGAACCAGACGCTCTCCTCGGCGCGAATGCCCATGACCGTCAGATCGCAGGACGGCGCGATCCCGAGGCGCCGCAGCGCGGCCACGCCCACCAGCCCCGCAACAACGCCCGCCGCGCCGTCGAAATTGCCGCCATGCGGGACGGAGTCGAGATGCGAGCCGACGACGACCGATGGCGCGGCGCGGTTGCGTCCCGGCAGCGTCATGTAGAGATTGGCGGCGGCATCGCGCGCGATCTCCAGGCCCATGCGCTCCGCCTCCGCCGCGATGGTGGCGTGCGCGCGCTGCTCGCCGGCGCCGTAGGGGTCGCGCGACACGCCGGGCTCATCGAGCCCGTCCGCGCGCAGCCGGTCGAACAGCGCGGCGGCCCCCGCCCGTTCTGCTTCGACTGCCGCCCGCAGCGCCGCCGCTTCAACCCTCGCCATGTCCCGCCTCCCTCGCCGCTGCGGTCGTGGGCGATGCTGCGAGTCGCCGCACGTCCATCCGGCGGGCGCCCGACCGCACCGTGATCTCGAAATGGTCCGCCTGAACTACGTCCAGCACGTTGCCCGGCCGGTGCGCGACGACGTTGACGCCGCCCGCGTGCCGCACGCTGTCATACAGGATGCCCGCGCCCCCGGAAGCCCGCACCGCCTCTCCGAATTGCTGCGAGGCGCCGTAGCTGTCCGGGGCGTAGAGGTCGGGTCGCGCGCGCGCCTGCCCGCGAATGTCGAGATAGAGGCCCGCGAGGTGGGCCGTGTAGCACCGGTATTGCCGGCGCATCTCGCCAGACCGGTCGCGATCACCTCGCGCCGGAGATGGTGGCCGACCTCGGCCGCCGCCGTGGTCAGCGCCGCACTGGCGTACCAGGCGCCGAGGTCCGGGCCGTTGAAGCGCGTGCCGCTTGGCGCGGCGTGTAGGAAGGCGGCCATCACAATGCTGGCGTTGGCGCGGCCGTACACCCACTCCTGTCGCGGTAGCCGGGCCACGCGTTCCGCCATCAGTCGATCGTTGGTCCAGCCGACGAGTTCCATCACGGCCGCCAGATCAGCTGCCGTCGTCACGGCATCGAACGGCGCGACGGGCGGAAAGCGCGAGGGGATGAGCCGCAGCGACGGCTGCGGGGCCGGCGCGCGCGCCTCCGTCACGCGAGGACGATATCGGCGTCGGTATAGGGCACGAACGCGGCATCCGCCGCATTGGGAGGCATGTAGAGGCCGCCTCGGGCCGCATCGAGGAAGCGACGGACGGCGAGCAGGCCGTCCTGGGTGCCGCTCGTCACCAGGGCCATCGGTGGCCGGCCGCCAAACAGCGTGGCCGTATGCGGCCGGCGCAGCCAGGCCGCGCCCTCCTGCTCCGTGGCGTGCAGGATGCGCAGCGCCTGATAGATGCCAAGCACCGCCGACAGCCGCACCAGCACGTCCACGTCCAGGGTGATCGCACCCTGCGCGCGAACCGTGCGCACCCAGTTGTGGTAGGTGGACCGGGACGGCAGCCCGAGCACCAGCCGGCGTTCCTCCTCGCTGAGGCCCCAGGACACAGCAATCGCCAGGAAGGTGCGGAGCGCGGGGGCACTAAGCCGGCGCCGGTTCTCCGGCAGGAAGCGGGTGGCGTCGATCTGTTCGGGACCGGCGGCGATCGCGGTGCGCGGAATCCGGGCGGCCTTGGGCATGCACGTCTCCGTTGCGGACCGGGATATAGTCCAGATCTGGACAAATTACAACGCGGCGCCCGCCTCCCCGCCGGCCGCCACGGTCTCCGGGTCCTCCAGCTCCACGCTCAGCGCGTGCAGTTCCGCTGTGTGCGGGTGCCGTGTCCTGCCCGCGCGCAGATCGTCCACCCCGATCCGCTCGACCATCTCGCCGCCCTGCATGACGCCGATCATCGGGCAGAGATGCGCGACGACGGGCAGGTTGTGGCTGACGAGCACGTAGGTCAGGCCGCGCCGGCGCTGGAGATCGACCAGCAGGTTCAGCACCTCGGCCTGGACCGAGACATCCAACGCGCTGGTCGGCTCGTCGAGCAGCAACACCTCCGGTTCGGCCATCAGCGCGCGGGCGATGGCGACGCGCTGGCGCTGGCCGCCCGAGAGCTGGTGGGGGTAGCGGAACCGCGCCTCAGGCGGCAGCGCGACCTCGGCAAGCGCGCGCGGCACCCGCACATCGATCTCGCCGATCCCGTGCACCAGCAGCGGTTCGGACAGCGCGCGATCGACCGTCTGGCGCGGGTGTAGCGAGCCGTACGGGTCCTGGAACACCATCTGCACGCGCCGGAAGAAGGCGCGACCCCGGCGCGGCCCGAGCGTCTGGCCGGCGATGCGCATCTGCCCGGTCCAGTCCGGATTGAGGCCCGACAGCGCGCGCAGCACCGTCGATTTGCCGGACCCGCTCTCGCCCACGATGCCGAAGCTGCCGCCTTTGGGCACGGCGAAGGAGACGCCGCGCACCGCCTCGATCTGCCCGAAGCGCACGCGCAGGTCCTGCACCTCGATCATCACGGCGCCAGCCAGGCCGGGTCGCGCGTCAGGGTTGGCAGCGGCGTGCGCGAGTGGGTCAGCGACGGCAGGCAGGCCAGCAGGCCGCGCGTGTAGGGATGGCGCGCGCGCGACAGCGCGGCGGCCGGCAGCTCCTCCAGCACCGTCCCCGCATACATCACCATCACACGGTCGCAGAAATGCGAGACCAGCGGCAGGTCGTGGCTGATCAGGATCAGCCCCATGCCGCGACGCGAGACCAGATCCTCGATCAGGCGCAGGATCTCCGCCTGCACCGTCGCGTCCAGCGCGCTGGTCGGCTCGTCGGCGATCAGCAGCTCCGGGTCGGGCGCCAGCATCATCGCGACCATCACCCGCTGGCCCATGCCGCCCGACAGCTCGTGCGGATAGAGCCCGGCGACGCGCGCCGGCTCACGGATGCGCACCTGATCGAGCAGCCCGATCGCCGCGCGCTCCGCGGCCCGGCGGGAGCCGCCCTTATGCGTGCGCCAAGCCTCGGCCACCTGCGTTCCCACCGCCATGACCGGGTTCAGCGAGAATTTCGGGTCCTGGAGGATCAGCCCGGCGCGACGGCCCCGGATGCGGCGCATGGCGCGCTCGCTCGCCGCCAGCACGTCGATGCCGTCGAAGGCCAGGCGCTCCGCCTCCACCCGCGCAGTGTGCGGCAGCAATCGCAGGATGGCGCGCGCGGTCAGCGATTTCCCCGACCCGCTCTCGCCGACGATGCCGAGCTTCTCGCGCCCGAGCGTCAGCGACACGCCCCGCACCGCCTCCGACAGGCCGGACGCCGTTGCGAAGGCGACGCGCAGCCCGCGCATCTCCACCAAGGGCGATTTCCCTGGCGAAGCGCTCATCGCTGCTTCGGGTCCAGCACGTCGCGCAGCCCATCGCCCAGCAGGTTGAACGCGAGCGCGGCGATGAAGATGGCCAGCCCCGGGATGGTCGGCACCCACCATTGCTCCAGGATGTAGCCGCGCGTGGCGGCGATCATGGTGCCCCACTCGGGCATCGGCGGCTGCGCGCCCATGCCGAGGAAGCCCAATCCGGCGGCGGTCAAGATGATCGCGCTCATGTCGAGCGTCACCCGCACGATGATGGTGGAGACGGCGAGCGGCAGGACGTGGCGCAAGATGATGCGCGACGCCCCCGCTCCGGTGAGCCGCACGGCGGCGATGAAGTCGGCGTTGCGCACTGTCAGCGTGTCGGCACGGGCAAGCCGGGCGTACGGCGGCCACGCAGTCAGCGCGATGGCGAAGATGGCACTGGATATGCCCGGGCGCAGCGCGGCGACGAAGGCCAGCGCCAGGATCAGGCGGGGGAAGGCTAGGAACACGTCGGTCACGCGCATCAGGAGCCGATCGGCCCGACCGCCGAGATAGCCGGCGACGCAGCCGATGATCAGCCCGACCGGGGCGACCATCCCGACCACCGCGACGACCATCCCGAGCGTGATCCGCCCGCCGTAGAGGATACGCGTGTAGAGGTCGCGCCCGAGTTCGTCGGTGCCGAGCCAGTGCATCGCCGACGGTGGCGCGAGGCGGTTGGCGAGGTCCTGTGCGTCCGGGTTCTGCCCGCTCAGCAGCGGCGCGGCCACGGACATCACGATCAGGACCAGGACCGTGATCAGCCCGCCCAGCGCCAACCCGTTGCGCCGGAACAGCAACCAGGAGCGATAGCGCCGGCCCCAGGCGGCCTGCTGGCGCGAGGCCGGGGCGTCGGTCAGCAGCCAGGCGCGGGCAGCCGTCATGAAGAACGCTTCCTGCGCCGCTCTCCCCTTACCCCCGCCCCCGGCAAGGGGAGGGCAATCGCGGCCCGCTGTACCGCGATACCCAACGTCTGCTGGCCGCCGCCGATCCGGCCATGGCGGCCGCGAGCACCGAGGCTGCCCACGCCCGCCATGAGGCGCACTGCGCCGTCGTGCTGCCGGTACCCGCCGAGTGGGCCCAATGACACGGTCACGCGCAACGACAAGACTGCGCAGAACATCGCCCTGCTCCGCCGACTGGCGCTCAAACTCATCCGCCCGACCCATACAACGCCTCGGTCCGGCGCAAAATCAAACGAGCCGGCTGTGAGGACGGCTATCTGATCCCCTTCTCAGCCCAATGCGATAGCCCTGCCTTGCAGGAAGGGGGCCGGGCGAGGGCGTATTCGACCGGTCAGCGTGAAGGGTCGCCGGTATCAGTCGCCGGCCAGGTCACCCCAGCTCGTCACGCGCCCGATCCGGAGCACGATGACGGGCAGGGGCGCGAGGTCCATGCCCGCGTACTGCGGGTAGCGGACGCGCAGGAGGGCCTGGGCATGGTCGTGCTCGGGCCCTTGGTGCAAAATTTCCGCGCGACCGCGCAGCATAACCCAGGCGAGCCGGCGCCAGTCCTCGTCGTAACGATCGACAATGACCGCGGCCTGCGGGTTCTCGGCGATGTTGCGCACGCGCTTGGGCAGGATGTCCGTGCGCTTGGGCTTCTGGTCGATCGTGACATAGAGGGTGGTCCCCGCGACGGCGTAGCACACGGGGACAAGGTGCGGAGCGCCGTGGCGGTCGGCGGTCGCGAGGTGGCCGACGCGGCGGGTTGCGAGGAAATAGGATTCGCGATCGGAAAGCATCGGATTCGGCCGCCCCCTCCCTCACGGGTGATGCGCCGCCAGCCGCATCGCTTCGCATTGACATAGGTCGGTCCGCAGGCGTCGAGCGAACGCCATGCGGCAGGCGCTTGCTTCCTCGATGGGGCGCTCGCAGGCCTGTTCGACCGTGCTCGCTTCGACGACGACGGTGCAGGCGTGCCAGCTCGGGTAGCCGCACTGCACGGTGAGGAACCGGGTCTCGGTGCCGGCGCCGGCTGTCTCGTGCGCGGCATCCATCACGCAGCCTCCGTCGTGGCGGTATCGGTCGGAACTAACGAACTGGCCTCCTGGTACGCATAAGGCGCCTCATTCGCGCAATCACGGCACCCGTGCGGAAACCTCGAGGCCGCCTGGTAGGGCATGAGGATCGATCGGCAGCCATTCGTCGGACTGCGAACAAAGTCCGTGTACTCGCTGGACTCGTGTGCGAACAGGCCCACGTTGTCGCAGACCACCATGGCGCCGGGGGGAAGCTGCGCGACAAGAAGCCGCAGAGCCGGCAGTACAGTGCCCGGGACACAGGCGCGAAGGATTTCGGTCGGTGGCTGGAGTGCCCAGCGGTCGAAGCGATACAGAGCGGACGCTCTCACGGTTGTTTGTTTCCCATCTCTTCCCCAGCGGTCTCCAGCATCAACGCGGCATGGGCATAGGCGCCGCCGGCGCGCACCTCGGCGGCGACCCAAGATCGCCTCCATCAACTCCTCCTGGCTCGCGCCCGCGGGGAGCGCCGCCTTGGTATGACCTTTGATGCAATAGGGGCCTTGGGTGACATGCGCCACTGCGACGGCGATGATCTGCGTCAGCTTCGGCGACAACGCGCCGTCAGCGAACACCGCCTTACCCAAGGCATCAAAGGCCGCTCGCTGAGGGGGCGCCAGGGAATGCCGACGGCCAGCCAACTCTCGCGTGGCGGATACATTCTGCCTGTCACCCTACCTCTCCTGCGGATTCCGTTGATTGTGATCAGCCATTCAGGTCGGTCGTGATCACCAGGTACCGGTGACCAGAACCCACTTCCTTCTGGTGTTCGTCAAACCTCCGGTGGTCGCGATCGCGCTGCGTTTTCGCAAGCTTTCGCCTTTGAGGTGGCCCCGGCCGCGCGGCTGCTCTACAGATAGGATGGTTCAACAACCCGAATTCCGACGAAGGTGATGGTTCGAACATGTCAGATGGCGCCCTCGCAGCTCTGCGTTTCACGGTCAGATCGTTGATCGGGCGGACGTGAGCACGGTGGAGGAACTGACCGCCGAAGTGCGGGCGTGCATGATCTGTGCTGACGTGCTGCCGCTCGGCCCGCGTCCGGTCTTCCGGATATCCAGCACGGCCCGACTGTTGATCGCGAGCCAGGCGCCGGGGATCAAGGTGCATGAGGGCGGCGTGTCCTTCTGGGACGCCTCAGGGGATCGGCTACGCGAGTGGCTGGGTTTTTCGAAGGAGCAATTCTACGACGGGGACCGTGTCGCGATCCTGCCCATGGGCATGTGCTATCCTGGGAGGCTGCCGAGTGGCGGCGACGCGCCGCCGCGACCGGAGTGCGCGCCGACCTGGCGCGCGCGACTCCTCAGGATGATGCTCGCGTTGCGTCTGACCCTTCTGGTCGGCACCTACGCGCAGGTTTATGCGCTCGGACCCCGCACGATGAAGGACCGCGTCCGGGACTTTCGCACCTATCTGCCGCGATACTTCCCGCTGCCGCATCCATCCTGGCGGTCCCGCATCTGGGAACAAAAGAACCCGTGGTTCGGAGAAGACGTGCTTCCGGCTCTTCGGCATGCGGTAGACGAGGTATGCTCACCGTGAGTAATTCCGCTTCACCCCGCCATGCGCAGCGGATACGGACAGGAATGGCTAGTTTCTCGCGCGAGCGGTTTCGGGTCCTCGACGACGCGATCGCGTTAAGCCACCTCAGGCGAGGTTGAGCCGTGAGTGACGCCGATGACGAGCCGGCCGCTTCTGCCGCGCTGCATCCGGACTGTGTAGCCTACCGCAGCACGCCCGTGTTCACCGAAGAGACGGTCCCGCCCGGGCTGCTCCGCTCGCACCGCACCGCGCCCGGCACTTGGGGATTGATCCGTGTGCTGGAAGGCCGGCTACTCTACCGGGTACTCGACCCTCATTCGGAGCGCGTTCTCGATCATTCAGGCGCACCGGGCTTGGTTGAGCCGGGCGTGCTGCACGAGGTTACCCCGCTCGGGCCGGTGCGCTTCCAAGTCGAGTTCCACCGCATCGCGCCAGCGATCGAATGACCTCTCCAGCCACCTCGTCGCCGTCGCTCAACTCCGATGCGGCAAGATGGGCATCCGTGATGTAGAGGTTGCCCAGCTCGTGCGCGTTGCACTTCAGATCAAGCACCGAGTTCCTGGGGTTGGTTCCGAAGCGGCAGGTGCCAGCCTGGCGGGCAGTGCCCCCGATCGGGATGTCCTTGCCGAGATACAGCCGCCGTCCAGCAACATGAAGTGCGCGCCAGCGGCATTCAACAAGCCTTCCAGCTTCTTCGACAGCCGGGAAGCCGCCTCCAGATTGCCCTCAAGGATGTCCCGCACGACCCGGTCCCCGTCGTAGTAGATGCGGTTCTCCGGGCGCGGCAGGTCCTCAGTCTGGAGCCAGAAATCCATTGAGTGCTCCGCCATCTTCTTGAACGGCATCTCCGGCAGCCAGTCGAGCTAACATTACAGTTGCGCTTTCCTATGGTGAGCTGCGCGAGCGGCGGCTTGATGGGCCCGTCTCCAGAGTGACCAGGCGATGATGTGCGCGGGTTGGATGCGTCGTCTTGCAAGCCGCGTTGCTATGCGCCGGATTTCCTGGACCGACCAGCGGATGAGGTCCGGGTCCGCGGCATCCGCCTCGGCGGGGTTTTTTTCGGCGTGGCCGCCACTGCATTGGCCTTGTTGCGAATGATCGCCATCATGGCGAAGGCGAGCATCACGAGCGAGACGTGCCGATGCCATCCGTGCCAGGACCGGGTCTCATTGTGATCGAGGCCAAGCTCGTTCTTGGCGGTCTCGAAGCTGTCTTCGATGGACCAACGATGACCTTCGACGGCAACCAGCGTGGCGATTGGGGTTCCGGTCGGACACCAGGTCGAGAAGAATGCCATCTCGCCGTTGGCGATATGGCGACGGATCAGCAATCCGCGCGTCCATGCCTCGTCTTCCGCGCCGCCGAACTCACCGGCTTTGAGGTCGGCGAGTTCCACGTAGCACCACTCGTGCAGGCGCGGCCCCTTGGTCCCGGCCCCGGCCGACAGGCGCTGCCAGTCTGCCGTGGCCCGGGACGCGGCGATCGCCTCGGCGCTACCCGCGATCAGTTGTCTTTTGCCCCAGGAATGGAACCGATGCGCGCCGGTCACCCCGAGCACGTAGCCACGGTCGGCCCGGCGCAGCACCTGCTCGACCTCGCCGACGCCATAGACGGCGTCGGCGGCCACCCACGCGAACGGTACGTTCGCGGCCAACGCACGCTTGATCATCTGCACGGCGATGCGCGGCTTGGTCGCGAAGCTGATGTCACTTCGCACATGTGCGCTGGCCAACCGGGCCGGGTCGTCGGTCCAGGCTTTCGGCAGATACAGTGCTCGGTCGATGAAGGCGTGGCCGTGGCGCGAGGCATAGGCGGCGAACACGCCGATCTGGCAGTTGGTGATCTTGCCCGCCGATCCCGTGTATTGCCGCGCAACCCCGCACGACGCGCGGCCCTGCTTGAGGAATCCGGTCTCGTCGATGACCAGCACCGCGCCGCTGTCACTCAGCGCCTCAACAACATACTCCCGCACGACGTCGCGCAGAGCATCCGCGTCCCATTGGCCGCGTCCCAGCACCGACTGTTGCCGCCACGGGCCAGGATCACCTGCCGCTTCCGCTCGCATCCAGCCGGTCTTGCGCCGTTCCTCGCCGAGCAGACCATCCAGGAAAAGCCCGGCCGAGACCGCCATCCGCTCCTGCTTGAACAGCGAACGCATCCGCGCTTTGACGTCACGCAGCGACGAGGCCCAAAGCTCCAGCGTCGTCTCGATCGATGCTCCCGACACCACGATCTCCGAATCGAGTCATGGTTCCGCATCCATTCAGAGTTCAGAGGTCAGCGCAACTGTAATGCTAGTGTCCCGGTTCAGAAGTTCGCTGACTAGATGTTTTTACCTCGTTCAGGAGGCAGAAACGCTCGATGCTGGCCAGAATGTCGTCGGCGGTTTTGGTCCAGCGGAAGGGCTTTGGTTCGGCGTTGTTTGCATGGACGAGGCGGTCATCGCGTCATGCAGCTGTCCAACGCTGCGATGGACCCCACGACGGAGCTGGCGCTGGGTGAGCAAAGCGAAGAAGCGTTCGACCTGGTTCAGCCAGGACGCGCTTGTGGGAGTAACGTGCACGTGCCAGCGCGGCCGCTTGAGCAGCCACGCCTTCACCACGGGCGCTTTGTGCGTGGCGTCGTTGTCCATCACGAGATGCACGTCCATGTCCGTGGGCATGTTCGCCTCCACCGCGTCGAGGAAGCGCCGGAACTCGGTCGCCCTGTGCCGGGCGAAGCACTTGCCGATGATCCGGCCGGTCGTGATGTCGAGTGCGGCGAACAGGGCCGTGGTGCCATGGCGCTTATAGTCATGGCTGCGGCGCTCGATCTGGCCGGGCCGCATCGGCAGCAACGGCTGCGTGCGGTCGAGCGCCTGGATTTGGCTCTTCTCGTCAACGCACAGCACCAGAGCGCGTTCGGGCGGGGCCATGTAGAGGCCGACCACGTCGCGTACCTTGGCCACGACGTCGGGGTCGGTCGACAGCGTGAATGTCTCCGAGCGGTGTGGCTGCAAGAAGGCGCGCCAGACGCGCTGCACGGTCGAGATCGACAGGCCGCTGGCCCTGGCCATGCCACGCGAACTCCAATGCGTGCCGTCGGTCGGCAGGCTCTCCACGGTGCGGGCAACCACCGCCTCGATCCGCGCGTCCTCTATCGTGCGCGGCGCGCCGGGCCGCGGTTCGTCGCGCAGACCCTCCAGACGATGCTCGGCGAAGCGGTGCCACCACTTACGCACCGTGATCCGATGCACGCCAAGCCGTGCACCAATCTGAGGGCAACTGCCACCCTCGCTCGCCGCCAGCACGATCCGCGCCCGCTCCGCCAGACCTTGTGCCGTCCGTCGCCGGCTGGACAAAGCCTCCAACTCGGCACGCTCGGCGTCCGTCAAAACGATCGGTGTCAAACGAGGGCTGCCCATATCTGCGCTCCAACCGTCTTGGAGCAGTCTGGCAGCCAAATGGTCATCGTACAAGGTGGTAAACGAACTTCAGAGTCGGGACACTAGCCCGGAAGCGCCTCGCCGCAGATCTGGTCGGCATGGATCTTGCCGCACATCTGGATCAGGCCGAGCGCGTACCTCCCAGTCGTCCGAGCCGAAACAGTAGTCGGTGACCGCGAGCATCTTCTGGAAGATCGTGGGGTTAGGCTCGCGTGTGAGCGCCATCAACACAGACATATTGTGGCGGGTCTCAGGCGATGCGCCAGAGCCCCACCTCCGGACCGCTGCCGATGATGATCACGTCGTAACGGTCTGAAGGCATCGCCTGTCGTGCTGAGGGTTCGGAGCTACCCGGGTGCGGGGACGGCCGGGCGCAAGTCGATCGCTGCCAACTCTACAATTCCCCGCGCGGGCACCGCCTAGGGTCCGAGCCGCCGTCCTCAGCGCCGGTGTGGGGCTCCGGATTGACGGCCTCGCGTCACTGCGGGACGGGAGCTTTAGCCGTAAAGGCACACTCGCCGTCGCGGAAGCGTCGGAAACTACTCACATGTTTTTCGAAGACCGGTCGTCGGTCCTCGCAAACTGCTGAGAGCCTGCTGGAGTGAGATCAACTTACGGCGGCATGGATTGGCATCGGGTGAGCGGAGCCTCGACACCGGGCAGGACCGCCGCGAATGCGAAGCGAGCGGCGGAGACATCGAGGCGACCCGCGCGGTCTCGGAGCAGCCCGCCCAATGCACGAGCCAGCCGAAGCTGCGTTCCACCCCCTCCGCAGCCACTCCACGCGCAATTGCGCGTGGAACCTTGGGCTGCTCCGCCCAGCGTCCTGCGAGCACGACGAAGCCCTTCTGCTCGGGATCACGCTCAACGACGCGGTGGCGCATGCCGTGCAGGTTCGACCACTCGCGGCAGCGCTCGGCGGTGAAGGCACCATCGAAGATCGCCTCGCGCAGGCTGGGCCACTCTGTCTTGCCGACATCGAGCGCGGGGAGCGTGTCGCGCTCCTGCGTGGAGGGGCGACGGCGAGCCAAGTGCCGTCGGCATCGACCAGGACCACGCGCTTGCGCCCCAGCACCTTCTTGGCTGCATCGTACCGGCGCCGGCCACGCACAGGGATGCACTTGACCGACTGCGTGTCGATGATGCCCAGGCGCGGTTCCGCCCTGCGTCCGCCAGCCCGATGCCGCAGGCGGGCGGAGCAGCCCAAGGTTCCACGCGCGATTGCGCGTGGAATGGCTGCGGAGGGCACGTCGGACAGCAGACGGTCGAACAGCCCAAGCGCCAGCCATCTGCGGAACCAGCCATATACTGTCTGCCAAGCCGAGAAACCGCACGGCAGCGCCCGCCAGCTTCCACCTACCCGCAAGTGCCAGGTGATCGCGCTGACTACCGGCAGGGCAGGTGTCGCGCGCTCGCTGCGCGGCGGGTCGGCCCGCTCCAGCCATCGCGCCATCTCCTCGACCGCGCAGGTCGACACCATCTCCTTCAGGCCCGCTTCATAGCGGGCTCGATGGTTGATCCGCTTTGCGGCTCAACCGGTCCACATCTCGTCTCCACTCCCGACACGGACCATTTGCAGTTCGTGCCCGCAGCGGGATTGCCCTGGTTCATCGCCCTGTTCGGCCGTGACAGCCTTATTGCCTCGTTGCAGAACACGCTGGTTGTCCCTGACTTCGCGCGCAGCGCGCCCCACGTCCTGGGCGCCCGACAGGCGACGGAGCGGCGCCTAAAGCACGGTGTGAGCTGCAGGGTTACGTCTAGCCCGCATTTCTCACGGTTGGTATGTGCATCGCGTGCCGATGGACGCGGCGCGGCATGATTGGTCGCGCATTTGGTTAGGATGCCTTGGCATTGGAATTTGGGCGCGCGTGTTCCGGCCGACCATCGGCGTCTTCGTGGAGCAGCTGAAGCTGCTTGCGGTGTCCGGTTCGTGGTGGTCAGGCGACGGTCCTTCGCAGCCTCGCGTGCGCCAGCACGAACTTGTGCTGCGAAGGACAAGCCGAGGCCATGGCGATGCTGACGCGGCGGACGCTGATCCGCACCAGGGCGCCGATCTTGAGTAGGCGCAGGCGGATCGTGCCGCAGGTCGCGGTGGCGAACTGGGTGTGCGTCAGGCCAATGCGGCGCAGCGCGCAGAGTAGTATGTAGGCGGCGGACGCGAACCAGAGGCGAGCCGGGTGGATGACGTCTTCGGCCTGGCACGCAACGAACGTCTGGAGCGCGAGATCGCGGCCGAACTGTCGGCGGCCGCGGGGGAGAGTGCCGCGACCGGCAAGCCGGCCCGCTACTTCGCGACTTCACGTATGCGACGCTGGATAGCGGGAGCCGAGAGCGGCGCGTCGTCGGCAAAGCGGAGGGAATTTCCGGTGCCGAGCCGCAGCACGGCAAGCCCAACCCGCGCTTCATTGTCAGCTCGCTCAAGCCCGCCGAAGCCGGCGCGCGCCCTCTCTACGAGGCGATCGACTGCGCACGCGGCGAGATGGAAAACCGGATCAAGGAAGGCCAGCTTGACCTGTTTGCTGACCCCCCCTCGGCGGGAACGATGCGCGCCAATCAGCTCCGGCTCTGGTTTGCTTCGATGGCCCATGTCCTGCGCTGTGCCTTGCGCCGCATCGGCCGCGCGCACACGCAGTTCGCCGAGGCCCCCTGCAGCACGATCCGGCTCAAGCTGCTGAAAACCGGCGCTCTGGTTCGCGTCAGCGTGCGACGCGTGAAGATCGCGATGGCTTCAGCCTGCCCCTGGCAAGCCGAGTTCGGGCTCGCCCATGCCTCGCTGTCCAGGGCAGCGCGCTGACACGACACAGACCGAACACAGCTCACCGCTTCCCGACAACGCCGCCCCTGCGGCGAGGACGCAACTCGCCCGAATCTCGCCCGGCCTCCCTGGTCAGCCTGCCCAGAGCTCAGCGCGGCCGCTCAGCATCCCTCGATCGCGCCTCAGGCCGAACCCCTGTGAGAAACGCGGGCTAGCAGTCAGGGGAATCGCTTGAAGGTCACTGAGCTGTTCTGGTGATGAGGGCGCGACGGTAGCTTTGGTCCCAGGCTGCGGTTTTGCGTCTGACCGTGAGGCTGTCCTTGCCTGGGGCGGCGCGGATGAGGTTCATCGCCATATGCTTGATGGTGGCCATGTTTTTCGGACCATGCTGCGGTCCGCAGGCGCATCAGATCGTCGTGGAACACCACGTCGAGCACCCAATGCAAGCGGTTCTCAATACCCCAGTGCGCCCGCACGGCGCGCGCAAGCATTCGGGCGTCCATGGCCAGCGACGACAGGAAGAAGCGGCGTGCCGTGGTGGTTGTGCCGTCCCGCTCGACGGTTGCCTCGACCATGGCGATGGCGCGCAGGCCGGGGAAGCGTGGCTCGCCCGGGAAGCGCCGCTCGGTGGTCAGCCAGTCCACGTCATAGCTGAGCCCGTGGCGGCGGGTCTCGATGCGGCCGTGGTCGGCGTCGATGGTCTCGAACGCCTCGCCACGGCGTTCGGTGGGGGTTTCGAAGAACGTTTCCACCTCGTCGGCCAGGCTGCGCTGATTGTCCTTGAGCGCCAGCAGGTAGTCTGCGCCGCGGTCGATGACCGCCTGAGCGATCTTGGTCTGGCATCCCATCGCATCGATGGTGACCAAGGCGCCAGTCAGGTGGAGGCGTCCAGCAGCAGCGGGATGGCGACGATCTCGTTGGACTTCGTGCCGACCGCCTGCTGGCCCAGCACGAGCCGCTGGCGCGCCGCCCAGGCGCTGACGACGTGCAACGGATGCGCGTCGCCGCGCCGGGCCCGCCGCGAGGTCTTGCCGTCGATGGCGACGATATCCGGCGCGTCCTCGCGCAAGCCCTCGACCCAGGCGGTGAAGCATTCGCAGAACAGGCCGGGATCAAGCGCATTCATCACGTCGTTGAGCGTGTCGTGCGACGGGATGCCTCGCTTAAACGGCAGCAGGGTCCGTAGAAACGCGAGCTTCTTGCGGCCCCAGACCCACATCGCGACGAAGTCCTCGGCCCCGGCCAGCGTCGCGCACACAACGACCCGCATGACCTCGGGCAGCGGATAAACCACCTTGCCGGGCTGACGCGGATCGTCGAGCGCCGAAAAATGGTCGAGCAGAGCCGGGCCAGCCATCGGGAAACCTCCTCAGGAGAGGTCTCCCACGAATTCAGATTTCACGCCGCGCCGGAATCCCCCCTCGCCCGGTTCAAGCGATTGCCCTGGCTAGCAGTCTGTCGGATTGCCTTGGCGGTTGGCATGATGCAGCATCGGCGAATGGCACACTTCATTCCGTCCAACCGCGACCAGTGATTCCTGCTGCCGCCCGACCTGAAGGACTGGCTTGCCGAGGACAACGTGGCGCATTTCGTGGTCGCCGCGGTGGAGCGGGTGCCGCTTGGGGCATTCAAGGTGGCGGCGCGGCCCGGCGGCAAGCCGCAATATCATCCACGCCTGATGCTCGCGCTGCTGATCTACAGCTATGCCAACGGCATCGTCTCCTCACGGCGGATCGAACGGGCGAGCCATCGCGACATCGGCGTGCGCTTCGTGGCGGCCAACCTGCACGCTGATCACGACACGATCGCGGTCTTCCGGCGCACCAACAAGGCGGCGTTCGAGGCGGTCTTCCTGCAGGTTCTGCTGCTGGCGCGCGAGAGCGGCCTGCTGCGCGTCGGCACGGTGTCGATCGACGGCACCAAGATTGACGCCAACGCCGCGAAGATCCGCTCCGTGCGCTATGACCGCGTGCAGGCGCTGCGCGCCAAGCTTGCCGCCGATATTGCGGTGCTGACCGCGCAAGCCGAGGCGGCCGATGCCGAGAATGATGATCCGCAGGCGCTGCCGGCCGAGATCGCCCGGGGTGAGGCGTTGAAGGCGAAACTCGATGCCGCCTGCGCCCGGCTGGAAGCACAGGCCCGTGCGGAGGCCGAAGCTGCCCGCCCGACCTACGAGACGAAGAAGGCCGCCTATGACGCCAGGCGTGGCTGGCGCGGCCGCCCGCCGGTCCCGCCCGATGATGATCCACCGCCCGAGCGGCAGGGCAACCTGACCGACCCGGACAGCGCATTGATGCGCCGCTCGGACGCGCATGAATACCGGCAGGCCTACAACGCGCAGGCGGTGGTGTGCGCCGACGGCGCGCAACTGATCCTCGCGACCGGGATCACCGCCAGCCCCGCCGACGCGCCGAGCTCGCCGTAACCATCGTGGCGATGGAGGAAACCATCGGCTTGCCGCGCGTGGTGCTGGCCGACACAGGCTTGCCAGCGGGCCGGCGGTGGCAGACCTGCAGGCCCGCGGCATCGAGCCGCTGGTCGCGATCGGGCGAACACAGCCGCACCGGCCCTACGACTTCCGTCCGCCGCCGAAGCCCCCTGAAAACCGATGATGCCAAAGCCCTCTACAAAAGGCGCAAGCAGACCGTCGAACCCGTGTTCGGCATCAAAACCGCCCTGGGCTTCGTCCACTTCCGCCTCCGTGGCCTGCAACAAATCGCCACCGAGTGGACCCTGATCGCTCTCGCCTACAACTGCAGGCGCATCACGCGCCTGCAGGCCGCATGACAGCACCCAAACCCGTCGCCGCCAAAGCTCGGACGAGCCGAATCCGACAGACTGCTAGCCCAGTGAGCGCCTGTCCCTGTCCTGACCGATCACTGCGGGCGCCTTCCGGACCATGTTCGTCGCCCAGCAGAGCCCGACGGTCGCGCCCATCATCCGGGGCAGCAGCAGGACGCACAGCATCGCCGCCAGCGGCAGCCAGATCGCGCCCTCCACCCACACCGACGGAGCATAGACGCGGTCCACCCACATGAACGGCGGGATCAGCAGGTGCCCGGCAATGAGGATCGTCAGGTAGGGCGGAAAATCGTCGGACGGGTAGATGCTGTTATCCGCGCCGTACGTCTCGCACGCGGGGGCGGACCTTCAGGTAGCTGCGGAGAAGCCGGCCCTCCCCGCAGGCGGGACAGCGGCAGGCAAGACCCCGACGCACGCCCGTCCAGATCGACTTCTCGCCCATTGCACTCTCCCGTCCGCAGCGTCGCGCGGAAATGACGCCCCCGCAGGACACACGGCGGTAGGTAGGTCGCGCATGGACGAACCGCAATCAATGCCCGCGCGTCGGAGCCATTCTTCTCACCTATTCCGATCATTCCCGCGAAAGCGGGAATCCAGGGGGAAGGAATGGAACTCGGTGCGCGAAGTCTGGGTACCCGTCTTCGCGGGTATGATAGAATGGATAAGGACAAAGGGCGGTTCAGAACGGTTGTCCGACGTTGATCTGAACCGTCTTCGCCGACCTGTCGTGTCAGTGCGCGCGCAGATCGTTGTTCACGTGATGGTCCCCCGCCACCCAGCGGCTCAGCTCCGCATGCGCGTCGGCCCGGCGCAGCGCGTCGATCTCGGCCGCGTCCGGCGGATCGACGGTAAATTCGACGATCAGGTCCTCCGGCGAGGTCACGTACATCGAACGGCAATAGCCGTGATCGGTCTCGCGCACCGCCACGCCGGCGGCCTTCACCCGCGCGATCAGCTCGTCATAGGTCGCATCGCTCACCTTGAACGCCACGTGGTCGAAGTTCGGCACCTGGGCTGGCTTCTCGGGCACGATCAACGGATAGACGTCCGGATCGGCGAACGCGAAGAACGCGAGCGCGCCGCCATCGGCCAGGGCGTAGAAGGTGTGACACATCGGCACCTCCCGCCCGAAGGCCGGGTGGCGGACGCTCTCGCACCAGGTGGCGACGAGGGGAATTCCCAGCACGTTCTCAAAGAATTGGCGGTTCCGCTCCTGGTCGCGCACCACGTAGGCATGGTGGTGCAGGCGCTCGGGCAGGCGCGCGAGAGGCTTGGTGGTCGGCATCGCTTCACTCCCTTTGCCGGTGGCGATACGAGCTTGCGCGTCACCTGACCCGGCCGCAAGCTGGCGTCCGCGCCGGCCTGGAGCCCTGATGCCCTACCCCGCCCATCTGCTGCCGACCACCGTCGTGGGCAGCTACCCGCAGCCCGACTGGCTGGTGGACCGCGACGCGCTGCACAAGCACGGCGTGCCCCGGACGCACGCGGCGGATATCTGGCGCATCCCCGAGGCGTGGCGCGAGCAGGCACAGGACGACGCGACCCTGCTCGCCATCCGCGACATGGAGCGCGCCGGCATCGACATCGTCTCCGACGGCGAGGCGCGGCGGGAGAGCTACTCCAACCGCTTCGCCCTCGCGCTGGAGGGGATCGACGCCGACCGTCCCGGTCAGGTCGTCTCCCAGCAGGGCCGCGCGACGTCCGTTCCGCGCGTGGTCGGGCGCATCCGGCGCACCAGCGCGGTGGAACTGCGCGACGCCGAATTCCTGGTGCGCAACACCGACCGCGCGACCAAGATCACCCTGCCCGGCCCGTTCACCCTGTCGCGCCAGGTGCAGGACGATTTCTACCGCGATGCCGAGGCGCTCGCGATGGACTACGCCGCTGCCGTGAACGCCGAGGCGCGCGCGCTCAAGGCCGCCGGGGTGGACGTGATCCAGCTCGACGAGCCATGGGTGCGCACCGCGCCCGAGGCCGCCGCCCGCTACGCCGCGCGGGCGATCGACCGGGCGCTGGAGGGGATCGCAGGGCCGACCGTCGTGCATCTCTGTTTCGGCTACGCCGCGATCGTGCACCAGAAGCCCACGGGCTATGCCTTCCTGCCGCAACTGGCCGACTGCGCCGCGACCCAGATCTCGATCGAGGCCGCGCAGCCGCGTCTCGATCTCGGCGTGCTGCGCGCGCTGCCGGGCAAGCAGATCATGCTGGGGGTGATCGACCTCGGCGATCCGGCGATCGAGACGCCGGAGCAGGTCGCGCAGCGTATCCGCGCCGCGCTGGCCCATGTGCCGGCCCGAGCGGCTGATCCCGGCGCCCGATTGCGGGATGAAATACCTCCCGCGCGAAACCGCGTTCGGCAAGCTGGGCGCACTGGCGGCGGGCGCGGCGATCGTGCGGCGGGAACTGGCGGGATAGGCATGCGCATCGAGATCATCTGCACCGGCGACGAAGTCCTGACGGGCAAGATCGTCAACACGAATTTCAGCTACATGACGCAGAAGCTGGAGGATGTCGGCCTCTCCGTCATTTGGGAAACAACCGTCGGCGACGATCGCGCCAACCTGCTGGAGGCGTTCCGCCTCGCCGCCGCGCGTTCCGACGCGGTGATCGTCAATGGCGGGCTCGGGCCGACCGTCGATGATCTGTCCCAAGAGATCGCCGCCGAGGTGGCCGGCGTCACTCTCGTTCTCGACGAGGCCTGGCTCGCGCGCATGGAGGATTTCTTCCACCGGCGCGGGCGCGTGATGTCGCCCAACAACCGCAAGCAGGCGATGCTGCCGGATGGGGCGGAGATGCTGGACAATCCGATCGGCACCGCCTGCGGCTTCGCGATGACGATCGACAAGGCCCGCTTCTTCTTCACCCCCGGCGTCCCGCGCGAGCTGCGCCGCATGCTGGAGGAGCAGATCATCCCCCGCCTGCTGGCAACGAGCGGCGCGCCCGGCATGATCCGGCTCAAGCGGTTCCATACCTATGGCCTCGGCGAATTGCATGTCGATCAGATGTTGGCCGGCATCGAGGAATTGGCGCCGGACGGCAGCGTAAAGCTGGGATTCCGCGCCCACTACCCGCAGATCGAGACCAAGCTGACCGTGCACGGGTCGGACACGGCGGATGTCGCGCGCCGGCTGGCACCGGTGCAGGACGAGGTGCGTCGCCGGCTCGGCACGTTCATCCTCGCCGAGGACGACCAGACACTGGAGGGCATCATCATCGCGCGGCTGGCCGAACTGCGCGCCTCGCTGGCGCTGGCGGAGACCTTCACCAGCGGGCAGGTCGCCGCGCGGCTCGTCCATCTGACCGGCGCCGAGCACGTCTTCCGCCGGGGCGTGGTCGCGCGCGACCTGGAGCAGATCCAGGCGGCGGTCGGGCTCGGTCCCACCGAGGGCGCGATCACCGAGGACATTGCGGCCGCCATCGCCCGCGCGCTGTGCCGCGAAACAGGCGCGACGCACGCGATGGCCGCGCTGATCGACCTCGACGACGAAGCCGCCGAGGGGATCGATTTCGGCGGCACTGTGTGGGTTGCCATCGCGACCGAGCACGACACGCCGGTGCGCCGCGCCCGCATCGCCGGCGGCCGCGAATGGGTGCGCCTCGGCGCGGTGGAACTCGCCCTCGACTGCCTGCGCCGCCACCTGCACGGGCTGCCACTGCGGGAGCGGACGGATTTCGAGCGGGTTTAGAGCCAAAGCGGAAGCAGGAACCGCCGCTTTTGGGTGGGGAACGGACTTCAATTGCCGCTTAACGACACTGGTTCCTAGGCCGGCCGCCGCCAGCAAGGATTAACTTGTTTTGCACGGCCACCACTGCCGGAAGGGGACGCCACAGGACCGTCATCTCCTGTATCAGGCCTGCTTCGTTGATGCGCCAAAAGTCCACACCGTCCAACTCGTTCGACCCGACGGTAATCCCGAAGAACGCCGACACATGCTGAGGACCCTGCAGTATTTCGCGGAAATCGAACTTGTCGACCACGCCCAATAGAGCTTCGACGACCGATCTTATTGCTGCCTTACCTTTGAACGGCTCGGCGACGAGCGGGGTCTTGAGGACTATGTCGTCAGCCATGTGCGTTAGCATGGCATCTAGATCCTTGCGCTGCATCGCAGCGGTGAAGGCGTGGATATGGGTCAGATCCATGGAATCGGTCCTATTCGACAAGGTACTAGGCCTGTGAACGTCAGAATGGTGCTGCGCCGGCTGGCGCGGAGCGCTCGCTGTCCAGCATCACCAGAGGTAATGTGGGGGAGCAGGCTTTGGCAAAAACGCCAATTTCCCCTCGTTTCCCGCCGAATGGATCTCGCGTGATGGAGGTGTTCGCCTCGGGTGAGTGACAGGCTCATTCAGTGGCCGCTACGGGAACGGCGATGCCGAGGCGGGCAGCCACACGCCGCGCCGTCTCCTCCCGCTGCGCCGTGATGCGCTGCACGGATTGCCGCGCCTGCTCCAGTATCGCGGCCGGCGCGGTCTCGGGCGTGCCGCTGTCGAAGGGCGGCTCCGGCGCATACACCATGTGAAGCTGGATGGCCTGTGCGGCCTCGTCGCCGCGCAACTCTGCCGCGAGACGCAAGGCGCCGTCGATTCCGGCCGTGACGCCGGCGGCAAAGGCCCAGTTCCCGTCCATGACCACGCGTTCGTTGACGGGGATCGCACCGAAGAACGGCAGCAGGTGAAACGAAGCCCAGTGCGTCGTTGCCCGGCGTCCCCTAAGCAGGCCGGCTGCGCCACAGAGCAGGGCGCCGGTGCACACGGAGAAAATGCTATGTGCGCCTGCCGCCTGCTGCCTGATCCAGGCGAGCACCTCCGCGTCCTCCATCAGGGCTTCCTGGCCGAAGCCGCCCGGTACATGGAGGACATCGAGCGGTGGTGCGTCGGCCAGGGCCGCGTCCGGCGTCAGGCGCAATCCCTTCAGATCGCGAACGGGCTCAGCTGTCTTGGCGTAGATGCGATAGGTCGAGTTCGGGATGCGCGACAGCACCTCGAACGGTCCGGTCAGGTCGATCTGATCCAGTCCCTCGAACAGCAGGGAGCCGATTTGCAGGTGGGTGCCATGCGGGATCACGTGCATCTCCGGGTCGGGAGGTTAGGGATAGACAAGACGACCCTAGCCGGGCACGCTCTGGCGGAAATGCCAAAAACCCCTCGCTCTCCGCCAAGTGTCGTCCGCGTCATCGAAGTACTCGCCTTCCCGTTGGTGCAGTTGCTCGATGTCACGGGGCCGCTCCAGGTGTTCGCCTCCGCCAACGATCACATTGCCGAAGCGGGGGGAATGCCGCCTTACGCGCTCCGGATCGTGGCGCAAGGCGGCCGGGGCGTCACCGCCTCGGCCGGGGTGGGGCTCGCAACGGGTCCGCTTTCGCCCATCGGAGCGGCACTGGATACGCTGATGATAGCCGGTGGCCAGGGCGTCGAAGCGGCGGCAGCGGACCCTGTGCTGGTCGATTGGGTGCAGGAGCGAGCGCGGGAGGCACGTCGCATCGCCTCCGTCTGCACCGGAGCGTTCCTCCTGGCTGCTTCAGGCATGCTGGATGGGCGGCGAGCGGCAAGCCATTGGTTATTCTGCGCCGAGCTTGCCCGGCGCTTCCCCGCCGTGCGTGTCGAGCCTGACCCGATCTTCGTGCGCGATGGTCCGGTCTGGACCTCGGCAGGGGTGACGGCCGGCATCGATTTGGCACTGGCGCTCGTGGAACAGGACCTCGGCCGTACCGTGGCGCTGGCCGTGGCTCGCTACCTCGTTGTCTTCCTCAAGCGTCCGGGCGGGCAGGCGCAGTTCAGCGCTGCTCTGTCCCTGCAAGCCGCAGAGGACAGATTCGGCGCGCTCCATGACTGGATCAACGCGCATTTGGCCGACGACATTTCGCTTCCGGTCCTGGCCAGTCAGGCCGGGATGAGTGAGCGTAGTTTCAGCCGGCATTACGTGGAGGCAATCGGGCTGACGCCGGGCCGGGCGGTAGAGCGGCTGAGGGTGGAGGCAGCGCGGCGACTGCTCTCGGAGTTACGCCTACCAGTCAAGCGGATCTCACGGCGTTGCGGCTTCGGCTCGGAGGAAACAATGCGCCGCAGCTTCCTGCGCCTGCTAGCAGCCACACCACAAGACTACCGCACTCGGTTCAGCTCTTGAATTTCGCGTTTGAGTTGAGTGCAGCGGTCCCTAATTGGGTTTTGCCCCTGACCTACCACCTTACAGCTAACCGATCCTGTGGTTGCAATCGATCCCTCCCGCGAAGCGAGGGAAAATCGCTTGACTTCGGACCTCCCTTGCTGCCGCTGACGCTCGTTCCATACGAACTTATCGCCGCCCATCGCCAGCATTGCAGGCATACGCCATGCTTCCATTGCGCATCGAACTCTGCATGCCAGCACCTACGGAACCCGCTCACCCCGTCGATCGCGCCCGTTCTGATGCAGGACCGACGGCAGCAGGCAAGCCATCGGCCCCAAGCTCGAAGGTGAGCTGAGCATCGATGATCCGGTAGAAAAAGCGCGTGTCGCTCTCCGGGAAGACCTCCAGCTCAGGCTGGTGCGTTGCCTGCACCATCAAGCGCCCATCCCTTGGCGTGACGGTCAGAACAAAGCGCGGCGATAGAGCATATCGCCCGGCAAGCACGGTCAGCTTGTCCGCGCTGATTGCGACCTGACGATGCAGAATGGGGAGCGGATATTCCGGATTGAGCAAATGCCATCCAATCCTGCGCGTCGTGATGCCGCTTGCGGCGTTGGCCAAGAGCACGACCGCGCGTCCGGTCCGGGTGGAGTAGCCGAAGAAGCTGGAATATCCACCGGTGTTGCCGTCCTTCCAGACGAGTTCGTCGGCGTGCTTGTTTTCGACGAACCAGCCCTCGACCGCATATTCCCGCGCCACGTCGGTCTGCCGGCGCACGGCGAGCAGGCTCGCCAGGGCAGCTGCCAGCGGGGTCTTCCGCCGGCCTTGGCAGGCATCCAGCAGCCTGAGAAGGTCATTCGCTGTGGAGCGCAGCGCTCCCGTCCCAGCCAGTGTCGGGATGTCCCAGTTCGCCACCTTGTTCAACGCGGAGTTGTGGCCCGGGACGAGCCGCTGGCGCATGCCGGGCGTCAGTGTGATGCGCGTGTCGTCCAGACCGAGCGGCGCGCAGATGCGCGAGACCACCAGGTCCTCATAGCTGCGTCCCACCCGCAGTGCAAGCACGTGCCCGAGCAGTCAGGGGAATCGCTTGAAGGTCACTGAGCTGTTCTGGTGATGAGGGCGCGACGGTAGCTTTGGTCCCAGGCTGCGGTTTTGCGTCTGACCGTGAGGCTGTCCTTGCCTGGGGCGGCGCGGATGAGGTTCATCGCCATATGCTTGATGGTGGCCATGTTTTTCGGACCATGCTGCGGTCCGCAGGCGCATCAGATCGTCGTGGAACACCACGTCGAGCACCCAATGCAAGCGGTTCTCAATACCCCAGTGCGCCCGCACGGCGCGCGCAAGCATTCGGGCGTCCATGGCCAGCGACGACAGGAAGAAGCGGCGTGCCGTGGTGGTTGTGCCGTCCCGCTCGACGGTTGCCTCGACCATGGCGATGGCGCGCAGGCCGGGGAAGCGTGGCTCGCCCGGGAAGCGCCGCTCGGTGGTCAGCCAGTCCACGTCATAGCTGAGCCCGTGGCGGCGGGTCTCGATGCGGCCGTGGTCGGCGTCGATGGTCTCGAACGCCTCGCCACGGCGTTCGGTGGGGGTTTCGAAGAACGTTTCCACCTCGTCGGCCAGGCTGCGCTGATTGTCCTTGAGCGCCAGCAGGTAGTCTGCGCCGCGGTCGATGACCGCCTGAGCGATCTTGGTCTGGCATCCCATCGCATCGATGGTGACCAAGGCGCCAGTCAGGTGGAGGCGTTCCAGCAGCAGCGGGATGGCGACGATCTCGTTGGACTTCGTGCCGACCGCCTGCTGGCCCAGCACGAGCCGCTGGCGCGCCGCCCAGGCGCTGACGACGTGCAACGGATGCGCGTCGCCGCGCCGGGCCCGCCGCGAGGTCTTGCCGTCGATGGCGACGATATCCGGCGCGTCCTCGCGCAAGCCCTCGACCCAGGCGGTGAAGCATTCGCAGAACAGGCCGGGATCAAGCGCATTCATCACGTCGTTGAGCGTGTCGTGCGACGGGATGCCTCGCTTAAACGGCAGCAGGGTCCGTAGGAACGCGAGCTTCTTGCGGCCCAGACCCACATCGCGACGAAGTCCTCGGCCCCGGCCAGCGTCGCGCACACAACGACCCGCATGACCTCGGGCAGCGGATAAACCACCTTGCCGGGCTGACGCGGATCGTCGAGCGCCGAAAAATGGTCGAGCAGAGCCGGGCCAGCCATCGGGAAACCTCCTCAGGAGAGGTCTCCCACGAATTCAGATTTCACGCCGCGCCGGAATCCCCCCTCGCCCGGTTCAAGCGATTGCCCTGGACTGGCGCGGCAGGGGTTTGCTCGCCGGCTTCTGCGAGGGCAGCATGGACCCGCAGGAGGACCGATGGCCGCAGGACCGATGGCCGCAGGATCATGGCAGATGGCGGTGTACGCGGCGCTGAAGCGTGCGCGCATCACGCAGATGGGCTACGTGCCGGATGCCGGCCACGCCGCGCTGATCGAGGCGGCGCACGCCGACCCCGATATGACGGCCGTCGTGCTGACGACCGAGGAGGAGGGGATCGCGATGGCGGCCGGAGCGTGGCTCGGCGGCAGTCGCGCCGTGCTGCTGATGCAGTCCTCCGGGGTCGGCAACTGCATCAACATGCTGTCCCTGCCGATCAACTGCCGGATGCCGTTCCTGACCCTGGTCACGATGCGTGGCGAGTGGGGCGAGTTCAATCCATGGCAGGTGCCGATGGGCGCCGCCACGCCCGGCGTGCTGAATGCGGCCGGGGTGCATGTCCGGCGCACCGACCAGCCCGAGGACGCCGCGGAGGCGGTCGCCGCCTCCGCGGCACTCGCGTTCGACAGCGCGGTTCCGGTAGCGGTCCTGCTCGGCCAGCGTCTGATCGGGGCAAAGGTGTTCGTGGAATGAGGACCGAGGGAACCCTCGACCGGCGCGCCGTCGCCGCCGCGCTGCTGCGCGATGCGGGCGATCTTCTCGTTGTGACGGGCCTGGGCGCGGCAACCTACGACGCCGGGGCCGCTGGCGACCGGAAGCTGAATTTCTACCTCTGGGGCGCGATGGGTGGGGCCGCGATGGTCGGGCTCGGCATGGCGCTGGCCCAGCCGCGCCGGCGGGTGCTGGTGCTGACCGGGGACGGGGAGATGCTGATGGGCCTCGGCGCGCTCGCCACGATCGGTGCAGCCCGGCCGCCCAACCTCGCCATCGCCGTGCTCGACAACGCACGCTACGGCGAGACCGGGTCTCAGCCGAGCCACACGGCAGGCACCACCGACCTCGCCGCCGTCGCCGCCGCCTGCGGCTGGACGGCAACGGCCACCGTGCGCGCGATGGCGGAGGTCGAGGCATTGCGCCCCCGGCTGCGGGCGGAGCCACTATTCGCGGTGATATGCATCGCGCCCGACGAGAAGCCGCGCCACCTGCCCCCACGCGACGGCGCGCACCTGACCGATCGCTTCCGCCGCGCTCTTGGGGTCAACGAGGACTGATGCGAGCGGACCAGCTTCTGACCGGTTCCGCCATCACGCTCGACCCTCCCCAGCCCCTCCCGCAAGGGCTACGGAGTTCACACAAACGCGGAATGATCTTTCGGGTGGGCTTGCCACGGTGTTGCAGGGATTTAGCGGCCTCCGTCCCGGAAACTGCCGCTTCCCCCTGCGGAAGCGGGGGTCCAGGCGACCGGCAAAATGGTGTGGCACGCCTGGATTCCCGCTTTCGCGGGAATGACGGGAGGCAGCGATGCGGGTCAGTGCGATCGTGGCGGGCGTGCCGTCAGTCTTCTCACGCGTCGAGAAGGGCCGCCCGTAGCGCCTCCCAGCTTGCCTGGTCCGGCGCACAGATGAGGCCGCCGCTGATCATGCGTGGTAAATAGGGAGTCGCATCGAAATGCGCCGCATACCCGCCGGCCTCGCGGTGCAGCAGCCATCCCGGTGCGTGGTCCCAGGGCAGCAGGCGATGGTACAGCAGGAAATGGCACCCGCCCGAGACGGCCAGCCGGTATTCATGGGCGGCGCACCGGTAGCTCCAGGTCGCGGCGACGCGGGACAGGCGGCCGAGCACCCGCGTTTTCAGCGGCTCCGGCAGGAACTGCCACGACGCGATGCCGCTCATCCCGGCCAGCGGCGCCGGCGAGCAGACACGCAGGTCGATGTGCGCCCCGTCCGCGCGTTCCACCCAGGCGCCCTCTCCGCGCACGGCCAGCGCCGTGTCGTCGCCCAGCGGGTCGTGTATGGCGGCCAGCGCCACTTCACCGCGCACCAGCACGGCCGCCATGACCGCGAACAGCGGCACGCCCTTGGCGAAATTGAACGTGCCGTCCAGCGGGTCGAGCACCACGGCCCGCTCGGCCGTCGCGAGCCGGTCGAGCAGCGACGGGTCCGACGCCACCGCCTCCTCGCCCACCACCAGCGCGCCCGGAAAGCGCTCGGCCAGCGCGGCGGTCAGGCGACGCTCGGCGGCCTCATCGGCGTCGGTCACCAGGTCCAAGGGGCTGGCCTTGGTCCGCACATCCTGCGCGCGCAAGCGGCGAAAGCGCGGCATGATCTCGGCCCGCGCGGCGTCACGCAGCAGCGCCGCGAAATCGCTGGCGTCGCGCGCCCCGAAGCTCACCCAGGCCGCTCGAAGCGCGCGCGGTCGGCCGGCAGCAGGCGCACCGTGACATGGATGCCCCCCGCCTCGTCGCGCCGGTCGAGCACTTCGCCGTGCTGGTAGAGCCAGGCCAGCCGCGCCCCGTCCTCGGGCGGAATTTCGTAGGCGGCGGTCTCCATCCCCTCGGCGATGCGGGTGTCGATCGCCGCCAGCAGCGCGGGCAGGCCCTCGCCGGTGATGGCGGAGACCGCGATCGCGTCGCTGCGCGCATCCACCTGCGCCACGCCGCCCAGCAGGTCGGCCTTGTTCAGCACCAGGATCGTCCGCTCCGCCCAGTCCGGGTCGAGCGTGCCGTCGCGCGCCATGCTCTCCAGCACCGCCACGACATCGGCGTGCTGGGCGAGGGTATCCGGGTGCGCCGCGTCCCGCACGTGCAGGATCACGTCGGCCGCCGCCACTTCCTCCAATGTCGCGTGGAACGCCTCGACGAGTTCGTGCGGCAACTCGCTGACGAAGCCCACCGTGTCGGACAGGATCGCGCGGCGTCCGGACGGCAGCCGCAGCCCGCGCATGGTGGGGTCGAGCGTGGCGAAGAGCTGGTCCCGCGCGGCGACCTCGGCACCGGTCAGCGCGTTGAAGAGCGTTGATTTTCCAGCATTGGTGTAGCCGACCAGCGCCACCACCGGGAACGGCACGCGCTGGCGGGCCGAGCGGTGCAGCCCGCGCGTGCGACGCACCTGCTCCAGCTCCTTGCGGAGCTTCACGATACGCTCGCCGATCAGCCGGCGGTCCGCCTCGATCTGCGTCTCGCCCGGACCGCCCAGAAAGCCGAAGCCACCACGCTGACGCTCCAGGTGGGTCCAGGAGCGCACCAGGCGCGAGCGCTGATAGTCGAGATGCGCCAGCTCGACCTGCAACGCGCCCTCGCGGGTCGCGGCGCGCTCCCCGAAGATGTCCAGGATCAGGCCGGTGCGGTCGATGACCTTGCAGCCCCAGGCACGCTCCAGATTGCGTTGCTGCACCGGCGACAGGGCGGCGTCCACGATCGCCACGGTGACGTCCTCGGCGGCGAGCGCGTCCTTCTGCGCCTCCACCTGACCCGCGCCCATCAGGGTGGCGGGTCGGCGTCCGCGCAAGGGCAGGATCGCGGTGTGCACCACCGCCAGTCCGATGGAGGCGGCGAGCCCGACGGCCTCGTCCAGGCGCGCTTCGGCCGCCCGGGCATGCTCACGGGCGGCGTGCTCGCCATGCGGCCGTTCCCAGGGCAGGATGACGGCGGCGCGGGTCGGCTCCGTAGGGACGCGTGTGTCGAGGCGCGATGCGTCAGGCCGTAATCCATCCGGCCGTAATCCATCCGGCCGGGATCCGTTAAGCCGTGAGCCGTTAAGCTTCTGCGGCAGCGGTCACCTCCCGCTGGGCAGCCTGCGGCGCCCCGCTCTCGGCCTTGGTGCCATCGAACAGCTGGATGGGCGCGCCCGGCATCACCGTGCTGATGGCGTGCTTGTAGACGAGCTGCGTATGCCCGTCCCGTCGCAGCAGCACGGAGAAATTGTCGAACCAGGTGATGATGCCCTGGAGTTTGACCCCGTTCACCAGGAACACGGTCACCGGCGTCTTGTTCTTTCGCACATGGTTCAGGAAGACGTCCTGAACGTTCTGCGTTTTTTCGTTGGCCACGGCGTGATCCTTCTGCTGGGACTGGTGGCATGCGCGACGCCGGACGTGGCGCGCCGGCGAGGCGACGATAATCTATCAGCGGCGGCTTTTCAGGTAAGCTCACGAAGCCGTGTCTCAAGGGCTCGGAGGTCCACGAAATGCAGATCTGGCGCCGCGCGGCCGACCCCGCCGTCATGCGCCGCATCGCCGACCAGCACCGCCGTCACCCCCGCCGCGCGGGCCGCCTGCATGTCGAGCGCGGTATCGCCCAGATACCAGGCGCCCAGTCCGGCAGGCGCACCGAGCCGGGCGAGCGCGAGGCGGACTGGCGCCGGGTCCGGCTTATCGGCCGCCGCGTCGCCCGCGCCCACCAGGGCGCCGAAATACCGGCCCCAGCCGAGCGCGCCGACCTCCGCGCGCAGGAACCGCCCGTCCTTGTTGGAAACCACCCCCTGCGACCAAGCCGACCCTGCGTCGAGCGCCGCGGCGGCCCCGTCCAATGGTGCCAGATGGTGCAGATGGCCCGCTGCCATGGCGGCAAGGAAATGCTCGCGCGCTTTCTCCCACCGGTCGGCGCCGAACAGCACCGGGAAGCTCTCGCGCATGGCCACCCGCACCCGCCGGCGCGCATCCTCGACCGTCCAAACGGGCAGGCCGAAGGCGGCGAAAGTGTCATTGAGCGCCGCGGTCAGGCCCGCCCAGGCATCGACCAGCGTATTGTCCCAATCATAGAGCAGGACGGACGGTCGCGCGCGCACAGCCCGGCCGTAATGGTGCGCCGCTAATCTATCGCTGGGCGGTCGCCGCGTCCCACGCCGCGTCCCACCAGGGGCAGACGCCCGACAGGCGCTGGAAATTGCCCTCGATCACCTGCACCGGCGCGCGATGCCCGGCGGCGGCGGCGTCCAGGCGCATCTGCCGGGCCGCTTCGCGCTTCTCCTCCGGCAGCCAGGTCCGGTCATGACCCCACAGGCTGGGCCCGACGGTGACCTCGGCGGGCTGCCAGCTGGCCATGTCCACGTCGCGTCCGCCCCAGCCATACTCGACCATGAAGCCCGAGGGCGAGCGAAGATAGAACGAGGTCACCAGGTCATTCGGATGCCGCCCCAAGGTGGTGGCGATCCGTTCCGGCTCGCCGAGCGCGATGTCATAGCCCTGACCGACATCGTCGAACGAGAACAGCTCCACCATGAGGTGATGCATCCCGTGCTCGCCGGTCTCGATCAGCGCCAGACTGTGATGGCGGGGGTTGACGTGAAAGAAGAAGGCCCGGAACGGCTTCAGGATGTAGTCGCTGACCCGGAAGCCGAGCAGGTCGCGGTAGAAGCCGAGCATGTCGTCGATGCGCGGCACGGTCAGCACGGCATGGCCCATCCCGAGCGGCCCGGTGCGGAAGCCGGAGATCGAGCGGCCGGGACGGAACGGCGCCGCATCGATGGCGGCGCCCCAGAATGCCTCCAGCCGATTGCCCGCCGGATCGGCGAAGCTGATCATGTCGCGCACGCCGCGCTGGTCGGACAGGGCGGCGGGCTCGTGGGATACCGCCACTCCGGCCGCGTCCAGGCGGGCGGCCAGCGCGTCGAGGGCGGTGGCGTCGGCGACCTCCCAGCCGAAGGTCCGGCTGCCTTCGGCCTGCGCACGGTCGATCACCAGCCGCTGGGCCCGATCATCCATGCGGAATGCACGGATGGCGTTGCCGCGCTCGATCGGCTGCATCCCGAGCACGCGTGCGGCGAAATCCGACCACCCGTCCAGATCGGCGGAACCGATCGCGACGTAGCCGAGCGACTGGATCATTGGTAGAGCCCTCCTGCGGAGAAGATAGGCTTGCGATCGCCGCCTGACAAATCTTCACGAAATCTCCCGGCTCTTGCCCATGTGAGGCCATGATCGGGCCGTTAGGTGGTCTGCTCTGATGGAGAATGACGATGCGAGGCTTGCAGGCAAGCTGTGCGGCGCTGGGTCTGGCGGGCGCGCTCCTGACGTTGGCCGCTGGGCCGGCGCGGGCGGATGGGGATGACTGGCACCATGGCTGGCATGGCCGCTACGACCAACACTGGGACCACGGGCGGGGTCGGCCGGTGTATGTGGGGCCGCCACCGGCCTATTATGCCCGGCCACCGGCCTATTATGCCCCACCCCCCGTCTATTATGGGCCGCCGCCCGCGTATTATGCACCGCCCCCGGTTTATTACGGGTTGCCCAGCGTGTCGTTGAACTTCGGCATCCGCTGACCCCTTGACCGGCCGCGACAGCACGGCGGATCGATCCGCAGGAGAAAATCGCATGGTCCCGAGAACCCGAAATCTGGCCCCGGCGGCCGCAGTCATGGCCGTGCTGGCCCTGACGGCCTGCACCGACCCGTACGATCCCGGCCAGCGCGCGGTCGGCGGCGGCCTGCTCGGCGCCGGCACCGGCGCGGCCATTGGCGGGATCGCCGGCGGCGGACGGGGGGCCGGAGTGGGCGCGCTGATCGGCGGCGGAATCGGCGCGCTCGGCGGCGCCGCGACCACGCCACGGCCCGCCCCGCAACCCGGCTACTACAACGGCCCGCCTCCCGGCTACAATGGCGGTCCGCCGCCCGGTTACTACCCGCCTCCGCCTCCGCCGCCGTCGGGCTACTGATCCCGATCCGCCCGGCCGCAGGCCCGAGAGTTACAGCGCACTCACGTGGGCTGGGGTTGTTGATGATGCGTGTTGTATGCTGCCGCCGACCGGCATGGCCTGCTAAAAGCGCCTGACGGTTCCTTGCTGCTGGGAGGGTTCAATGCATCGCCTGCTGGCGGCCCTGGCGCTGGTCGTCGCCGCCTCCCCAGCCTTTGCGGCCGGGTGGGGCGGCGGTGGCGAGCCGGCCATCGCCAACGACACCACTACGTCGATGGGCGCGCCGACAGGCTCCCCGTCATATGCGGCGCCCCGCTCGGCGATCGTGCCGGACACGCCGGCGAACCGGCGCGCGCGGGAGCTGGGCCAGGACCCCACCCAGGTCGCACGGTGCGGCACGTTCCAGCCGCAACGCGGGTGCCGTCTCGTGCCATAGTCGAGCAGCATAGCGCCAAGCGCGGCTAGATCTGGTCGTAATCGACCACGACATGCGAGCCGGTCGGGCGCGCTTGGCAGGTTAGCACGTATCCTTCTGCCAGTTCCCACGGCTCCAAGGAGTAGTTCACCGCCATCTCCGCCCCGCCCTCGACCAGCCGGGCGCGGCAGGTGCAGCACATGCCGCCCCGGCAGGAAAACGGCAGGTTCAGCCCGGCACGGATGCCCGCTTCCAGGATCGCCTCTCCCGCGGCGATGTCGATCTCGGTGCGGACGCCCTCGGCGACGATGGTGGCGCGCGCGACCGGCGCGGCATCAGGGACGGCGCGCACCAGGGGCGGCGGCCGGCCGCCCTCGCCCGGTGTGAAGCGCTCGACATGGATTTGCGCGGGAGCGAGGCCGGTCTCCTTAAGCGCCGTCTGCAACCCCTCGATCATCGGCTGCGGCCCGCAGACAAGGGCGTGCGCCACGTTGTCCGGCACCAAGCGGCGCATCAGCAGCCGCACCCGCTCGGCATCCAGCCGCCCGTTGAGCAGCGCGATATCCTGCTGCTCGCGCGAAAGCACGTGGAACACCGAC
The DNA here is from genome assembly GCA_963756495.1 of uncultured Pseudomonadota bacterium. Taxonomy (GTDB): domain Bacteria; phylum Pseudomonadota; class Alphaproteobacteria; order Acetobacterales; family Acetobacteraceae; genus DATFDN01. The sequence goes on from CAVWNS010000001.1 coordinate 534,984, forward strand.
AGCCGCGTGAGATAGTGGTCCTTCAGGTCCTCGAGCTGCGCGCGGAAGATGATGCCGCCGGCCGAGCGGTTGCCGTAAAATAGGAAGAACCGGCCGCGCTCGTGCGTCAGCACCGATTTCAGGATGGACAGGATCGGCGTGATTCCCGACCCGGCGGCGAAGGCCACCAGCGTGCGATCCGACCCGGGCGCGGGCGGGATGCCGAACCGCCCGTCAGGTGTCATCACGTCCAGCGCCGCGCCCGGGCGCAGCGCATCATGTGCCCAGGCGGAGAACAGGCCACCCTCGAGCCGCTTGATGGCGACCCGCAGCTCTCCCTCGTCCGGCGAGGCGCAGATCGAGTACGAGCGCCGCACCTCGGCGTTCGCGATGCGCGCACGCAAGGTCAGGGTACTGGCCCGGCGAGAAGCGGTATGCGCCGACCAGCGCCGCGGGCACGGCGAAGGCGACCGAGACGCACGCGGCGGTCTCCTGGCGGATATCGGCGACGCGCAGGGTATGGAAGCGAGGACGGAGCATGGCGGCGCAGCCTAGCGGGGCCAGCGCACACTGAACACGCCGCTTTGACGCCTCGAGCGGAGGAACGTTCCGGGATGCGCCTTCAATGTCCTTTCCGGCGATAGCATCTCTGGACCACGGAGAAAAACGATGGACAAGGACCGCATCACGGGCGCGATCCGACAGACTGTCGGCTCGATCAAGGAGAGCCTCGGCAAGGTCAGTGGCGACGCGCGCACCGAGGCCGAGGGCAAGGGCCAGAAGGCGACCGGCAAGGCGCAGTCGGGCTGGGGCAACATCAAGGACCGGCTGCGCGGCACACTGAAGCGATAGCGCCCGCGTGCGCCAGGCGCTCGACCGGCTGCACGTCCAGACGCGCGGCCAGGGCTTCGTCGATGTCACGCCTGCGCTGTCCATGTGGCTGGCCCGTCAGGGCGTGGCCGACGGATTGCTGACCGTGTGGTGCCGGCACACCTCCGCCTCGCTCCTGGTGCAGGAGAATGCCGACCCCGACGTGCGCGCCGACCTGGAGGCGTTCCTGCGCCGCCTCGCCCCCGAGGACGCGGTCTATCGCCACGCGGACGAGGGTCCGGACGACATGCCCGCCCATATCCGCGCCGCGCTCATGCCCACCCAGCTTTCCGTTCCCGTCGAGTCCGGTCGGCTCGGCGCTCGGCACCTGGCAGGCGATCTACCTCGTCGAGCACCGGCGCGCACGGCACCGACGGGAACTGGCGCTGCACCTGATCGGCGCCTGATCTATCAGGCGACGGTCACCGCCGACCGCGCGAGCCCGTCGAACAGATCGAGCCCGCGCGCGTGCCATTCGGCGATCGGATCGGAGGGTTCGAGCAGCTTGAATGCGGAGGCGCAGCGCGGCCATTGCAGCGTGCCCAGCACGATGTAGTCGGCATAACTCGGCACGGCACCGCCCAGCCAACGCTGCGCCTTGAGCACGGTCCGCACCGGCTGGAGCGCCGCGCGGAACGCCGTGACACGATCCTCGCGGCCCGCCTGCACCGCTTCGAGCGTCGCGCCGAACCGCGCCTCACGGCTCTGGCGGAAATAGGCGCGGTCGCCCGGATCGATCACGTCCAGCAGGTCGCGCACCACCAGCCGCGCGATGCCGCCGACCAGGACGCCGTCGGCCCAGGCGTTGATGAAGCGGGCGTGTGCCAGGCCCGTCGGCCCTCCCAACAGGCTCGGGCGCTCGGCGTAGCGCGCGTCCAGGTAGCAGGCGATGGCGAAGCTGTCGGACACGACCCGCTCCCCGTCGCGGATCACCGGCACCTTGGCCTGGCCGGAGAAATCGAGCGCGTCGCGTTCGTGGAACCGCCAGGGGATGGTCTCGACCGGAAGGCCCTTGTGGGCGAGCGCCATCCGGGTGCGCCAGCAATACGGGCTGAAGCGCAGCGCCGGGTCCGCTCCGGCCAGGTCGTGCATCACGATGGTCATGGCGGATGTTCGCGCCGGGGGTCTGGAGAGCGCAAGTTGGCGCTTGACGTCGCGCACCGTGGTCACGCCGGCATCGGCGTCGTGCCCGGAATGTTGAGCTTCGATTACGTTTGTCCACCCAGGCATGCGACCGGACTGCTAGACAGCGCCGATGCGCTCCCTGCTTGTCTCGGCCGCCCTCGCCGCCGTCGCGCTGGCCTCCCGGCCCGCCGACGCCTTGCCCCGCACGCTGCGTCTTGCTCCGCCCGCCGCCGCGACTGGAGATGCGCGCCTATGCGATGGGCTTCCTGCCGATCGATGCGCGGCTCGCGCGCTTTGACGGCACGCTGACCTACGATCCGGACCAGCCGGGGCGGTGCACGGCGGCGCTGACGGCCGAGGTGGCGAGCCTGGAGACCTCGGATTCCGCCATGCGCGAGAACATTCTCTCCCCCGACTTCCTGGACGGGGCGCGCTTCCCGACCCTGAGCTTTGTCGGTACCTGCACCGCGTCCGACACCGCTGACGGTAGCCTGACCCTGCGGGGGGTGACGCGCCCGCTGGCAATGCAGCTGGCATGGTCGGCGCACCGCCTGGTCGGCGTAGGACACGTGCGCCGGGCGTTGTGGGGCATGGAGGCCAAGCCGATGATGGTGGGTCCCGTCATCCGCATCCGGGTGACGGCGGCGCTGCCGTGAGGCGCCTGCCGCCCGCGCTCGTCCCGTTGCGCCACACCGCCTACCGGCGGCTGTGGGGGGCCAACGTCGTCACCTCGCTCGGCCTGTGGTTGCAGAACACCGGGGCGGGCTGGATGATGACGACGCTCGCCCCGATGCCGCTGATGGTCGCCCTGGTGCAGGTGGCGACGATCCTGCCGACCTTCCTGCTGGCGCTGCCGGGCGGCGCGCTCGCCGACATCGTCGACCGGCGCCGCTTCCTCATCGCCACCCAGGTCTGGACGATGGCGATGGCGTGCGTGCTGGCGGCGCTGACGCTGGCGCATCTGAGCACCGCGTGGACCCTGCTCGCGCTGACCTTCGCGATCGGCATCGGCTCGGCGCTGACCGCGCCGGCGTGGAGCGCGATCATCCCCGACCTGGTGCCGCGCGGCGATATCGTGCAGGCGATCGCGCTCGGCGGCATCGGCTTCAACCTGGCGCGCGCGCTGGGACCCGCGCTCGCCGGGGCGCTGGTGCTGCTGGGCGGTCCGGGGCTCGCCTTCTCGCTCTACGCCTGTTCGTTCGTGGCGGTGATCTGGGCGCTGGTGATGTGGCGCGGGCGCCGGCGGGATCAGCGCACGGCACTGCCGCGCGAGCACCTGATCTCGGCGATGCGGGCGGGCACGCGGTTCGTGCGCAGCACGCCGGCGATCCGCGCGGCGATGCTGCGCTGCTTCGCCTTCGCCCTGCCCGCCTCGGCGCCCTGGGCGCTGCTGCCGCTGGTGGTGCGCGAGCAGCTCGGCCTGGGACCCGGCATGTTCGGGCTGATCCTCGGGCTGATGGGCGTGGGCGGGGTGACGTCGGGGCTGGCGATGCCGCTGCTGGCGCGGCGCCTCTCGCGCGGCACGATGGTGTTTCTGGCAACTGTCTCCGCATGCGCCGGTATGGCGCTGGTCGGGCTGTCGCGGCACTGGACGGTCGCGGCGGCGGGGATGGCGCTGTTCGGCGCCGGCTGGGTCGCCGCATTCGCCATGACGCAGGCGGCCGCGCAGCTCGTCTGTCCGCCCTGGGTGCGCGCCCGCGCGCTGGCGATCTACCAGCTCTCGTTCAACGGCGCCCTCGCCGCCGGCTCGATCGGCTGGGGCTGGCTCGGCGGGCAAATCGGCCTGTCCGCCGCGCTGCTCGCCGCCGCCGGCCTGGGCCTCGCCCTCGGCATTCCGGCGCGCGCCTTCGGGCTGGACACGCCGGCCGCGCGGCACGGGCGAGACGACGAGGAGCGCGAGGCCGTGCCGGAGTCGCCCGCCGCCGAACTGGCTCCGGTGCTGGCGCGGGCGCGCGAGCGCGTGCTGGAGACCATGCACTACAGCGCCCCGCCCGTAAGGCGCGGAGCCTTCCTGACGGCGATGACGGAGGTGCGCCTGGTGCGCCGCCGCGCCGGCGCCGTCTCCTGGCAGCTTCACGAGGACGTCGCGCACCCCGGCGGCTTCCTGGAGGCGTGGTCGATGGAGAGCTGGACCGACCACCTGCGCGAGCAGGCGCGCCTGTCGCCCGCGGACCGCGCCGCGCTCGCTCGTGCCGCTGCCTTCCAGGCTGCGGACCGCTCGCCCGCGCGCTTCATCGCCGTCGATCCGGTCCGCGCCCTGATCGAGGCTGGGCGGGCTCCGTCGGCTCAACAGCCGGCGATGCGGTGGCCGGCGCCGGCGGAGGCCCCATGTCGAGCCGGTTCCGAGCACGGGATCAGGTGATACCTCTACGCGCTCATGCTTCCCCAGAGCGAGACCGAGCGCCTGATGGAGCAGCATCTGAGCGCGTGCGGCGTGCGGGTGGAGCGGCGGGTCGAGCTGACGCGGTTCACCCCTGCCGCCGACACGGTCACTGCCACCCTGCGTCACTCGGACGGGCGCGGGGAGACGCTGGATTCGGGATGGCTGATCGGCTGCGACGGTGCTCACAGCACCGGGCGCCATGGCCTTGCCATGGAGTTCGAGGGCGACAGGCTGCCGAGCGACTGGATTCTCGCCGGCGTTCATCTCGCCGGTGTCCGCGCCATGCCCGACGAGCTGAGCATGTTCTGGCATTCGGATGGCGCGCTGGCGCTGTTCCCGATCTCACCCGGACGGTACAGGGTGATCGCCGATATCGGCGAAGCGCGGGGTGAGGCGCACCGGGCCGATCCAACATCGGCGGAGGTCCAGGCGTTGCTCGACCGCCGGGGACCGGGCGGTATTCAGGCATCCGCGCCGATCTGACTGTCCGCGTTCCGGATCAACGAGCGCAAGGCGGCCGAGTATCGCGCAGGCCGCGTGTTCCTCGCGGGCGATGCCGCCCACATCCACAGCCCGGCGGGCGGGCAGGGCATGAACACGGGCATCCAGGATGCCTGCAACCGGGCCTGGAAGCTGGCGCTGGTCTGGCACGGCCGGGCGGCCGGGGAAAAGCTGCTCGACAGCTACAGCATCGAGCGCAGCGCGGTCGGGCGCCAGGTGCTGGCGAATGCCGGTCGCCTGACCACGCTGGCCGTGCTGCGGGGCGGCGCGTTGCAGGCGGTGCACAACCACGTCGCCTCCCTCGTGTTCGGACTGCCGCCCGTCCGCAGGATTATGGCGAACACGCTGACGGAGCTGTCGATCGGCTATCCCGACAGCCCGCTCACCGAGCGCGGCTCACGCGGGTCCGCCGGCCCCGCCGCCGGGCAGCGCGTGCCGGTGCGGGAGACGGCACAGCCTGTCGGGGCGGGCACCATACCGCGCTTCGCGCTGTTCGCGGACGCCGACCCGGCAGGATTGGCGTTGGTCGCGCGATATCGGGACTTGCTGGCGCCGGAGATGCGACCGCCGTTTGGCGCGGGGCGAATCTGGCTGGTGCGGCCGGATGGGTATGTTGGCATGGTAGCCGGGCGCGGGCGGTGGGGGGAGGTTGGCGCGTATATGGAGCGTTTGGGGGGCGATGTGCGTCCGCCGGTGCGTGGACGGCCGACGCGCCCGTCAACAATCCGCAAAAACTAATGGAAGTAACGAGACGTACATGCTATTCTGACAGAAAACGGAACGAAACGCACGGCATCATGTTCTTAAGACGCTCCAAAAGTCCCGTTACCAGTCAGCCCTTCCGGCAGCCAACCGTCCAGGAGTTATATCGGGACAAGGATGTCCAGAAGATAGCTACGCGGGCGCGGGAGGGCGACCTTGAAGCGCAATATCAGATGGGCGTCTTTCATTCTGAAAGTAGCCCGAGGGATGTCGTCCTCTCGCTGATTTACCTTCGCGACGCCGCGAATAGCGGTCACATGCCTTCGAGATTGCAGATCGCGATGACGATCATGAAAGGGTTCGATGACCCCCTCGCATATGGAGGAAGCTTCTTTGTTTTCTGCGCGACCCTCCCGTTGAACATGCGTTCCTTCAACGTTGACGAGCCGTGGATTGTCGAGGAGGCCAAAGCCGGTTCGAACACTTTCAGGTTCCTCTACTGCATTGGGAAGATAATCCAGAACAAGGAGCATGAGGCGTTCGCCATTCTGAACGCGGACGCCCGCGCCGGATCAATGCTCGCGATGGGTGGCTTGGGTTATTGCTATGCCTCGGGCAAGGGTGCGCCTGAAAATTACCGGGAGGCGTACATGTGGTTCAGCCTAGCGGCGACGACCGGGCTTCGGTTGGCGGCAGAAGACAGAGATCGGTTCGGCAACCGGCTTGCATCTACGCAACTTGGGCAAGCGCAGGAAAAGGCGACAGAACTCTTCGAACTCGATCTTCGGACCAGATTCAGCCTTTAGCGAAGGCTCATGAGACTGAAAGCGACTGATCCCGCCAGGATGCATTAACGGAACCGTGCCAAACGTGTGCGACAAATTTGCGCAGAAATGCACCCCAAGGCGGAATTTTACAACTGATGGATCTGCCCGAAGTGCCGTTATCGGGCTTACCGCCCAAGAGCATCGCCTTTACATAATTCGTCAGGTCCTTCGTCCGTGGTGTCCGTGATGGGATCGCGAGCGGCCATGACCCAGCGGGTCTCATCCGTCCGATCCCATCCACTCGTGCCCCGCCTCCCCACAACACGGAGTGATCCGAATGACATTCAGCTTCCTGCATTCCCGGCATGAGCAGCCGGCCATTTCGATCCCGCAGATCGGGCTTGATCTGCGGGTCCGGGTGCGTTCGAGTCCACCGGCGGTGTTCTGACCTCGATCGAGACGACAAATGCGCCTGGCATCGGGCCACCGCTGCACCGGCACCGCGAGACCGAGATTTTTTACGTGCTGGAAGGACGCTACCTGTTCGACATGGATGGGCGCCGGTTCCACGCTGAGACGGGGGACGTGGTGACCGCGCCGGGCGGCTCGGCTCATGCCTTCGTCAATGTCACCGACAAGCCCGCCCGCCAGTTCATCCAGATCGTGCCGGGCCTGGATGCGGTTGCGTTCTTCACCGGGTTGGGCGAGGTGATGCGGAATGGCAAGCCCGACCCGGATGCCCTGAATGAGTTCGGCAGGAACTGGCATGTCGCGTTCCTGGGGCCGCCCTTGACGGTCGCCTGATCTCAGCGTCGCGCGCGGCCGGCACGAACCGGCTCCGTGTTGAGCCGTACATCCTGCGGGCGATTACCGTATTCGGAACGACGATCCCGCAACGCGGGCACCACTTGTGCGCCGCTCGACAAGGGGCAGAACACGCCGAGGCGTGAAGGCCGACAACCACCAGCCCTAGCATTACAGTTGCGCTTTCCTATGGTGAGCTGCGCGAGCGGCGGCTTGATGGGCCCGTCTCCAGAGTGACCAGGCGATGATGTGCGCGGGTTGGATGCGTCGTCTTGCAAGCCGCGTTGCTATGCGCCGGATTTCCTGGACCGACCAGCGGATGAGGTCCGGGTCCGCGGCATCCGCCTCGGCGGGGTTTTTTTCGGCGTGGCCGCCACTGCATTGGCCTTGTTGCGAATGATCGCCATCATGGCGAAGGCGAGCATCACGAGCGAGACGTGCCGATGCCATCCGTGCCAGGACCGGGTCTCATTGTGATCGAGGCCAAGCTCGTTCTTGGCGGTCTCGAAGCTGTCTTCGATGGACCAACGATGACCTTCGACGGCAACCAGCGTGGCGATTGGGGTTCCGGTCGGACACCAGGTCGAGAAGAATGCCATCTCGCCGTTGGCGATATGGCGACGGATCAGCAATCCGCGCGTCCATGCCTCGTCTTCCGCGCCGCCGAACTCACCGGCTTTGAGGTCGGCGAGTTCCACGTAGCACCACTCGTGCAGGCGCGGCCCCTTGGTCCCGGCCCCGGCCGACAGGCGCTGCCAGTCTGCCGTGGCCCGGGACGCGGCGATCGCCTCGGCGCTACCCGCGATCAGTTGTCTTTTGCCCCAGGAATGGAACCGATGCGCGCCGGTCACCCCGAGCACGTAGCCACGGTCGGCCCGGCGCAGCACCTGCTCGACCTCGCCGACGCCATAGACGGCGTCGGCGGCCACCCACGCGAACGGTACGTTCGCGGCCAACGCACGCTTGATCATCTGCACGGCGATGCGCGGCTTGGTCGCGAAGCTGATGTCACTTCGCACATGTGCGCTGGCCAACCGGGCCGGGTCGTCGGTCCAGGCTTTCGGCAGATACAGTGCTCGGTCGATGAAGGCGTGGCCGTGGCGCGAGGCATAGGCGGCGAACACGCCGATCTGGCAGTTGGTGATCTTGCCCGCCGATCCCGTGTATTGCCGCGCAACCCCGCACGACGCGCGGCCCTGCTTGAGGAATCCGGTCTCGTCGATGACCAGCACCGCGCCGCTGTCACTCAGCGCCTCAACAACATACTCCCGCACGACGTCGCGCAGAGCATCCGCGTCCCATTGGCCGCGTCCCAGCACCGACTGTTGCCGCCACGGGCCAGGATCACCTGCCGCTTCCGCTCGCATCCAGCCGGTCTTGCGCCGTTCCTCGCCGAGCAGACCATCCAGGAAAAGCCCGGCCGAGACCGCCATCCGCTCCTGCTTGAACAGCGAACGCATCCGCGCTTTGACGTCACGCAGCGACGAGGCCCAAAGCTCCAGCGTCGTCTCGATCGATGCTCCCGACACCACGATCTCCGAATCGAGTCATGGTTCCGCATCCATTCAGAGTTCAGAGGTCAGCGCAACTGTAATGCTAGCGCAAATCTCTCACCTTAAAACTCGAGACTTTCGCACCACGGCGGTCAGTCGCTGAGCTCATTGCGGGCGATCTTGCGATAGGCAAACATCAAGGTTGCGCGCAATGCGAGGTTTCTGATGTTGCTTACCGTGAAAAGTGCGGTTGCCGAAGACGAACAGGCCGTTGTCGCGCTGTGGCGCGTCTGCGATCTCGTCGCATCATACAATGACCCGGTGGCCGATTTCCGTTTCGCCAAAGCCGGTCCCTGCTCGGACGTGCTTGTCGCCGTTGACGACGTTGGCGAAGTCGCGGGCAGCGTCATGGTCGGCCATGACGGGCATCGAGGCTGGCTGTATTACGTTGCTGCCCGTCCCACATCGCGCAGCAAGGGCGTGGGCCGGCGCATGGTGCAGGCGGCAGAGAGCTGGCTCCGCCAACGGGGGGTCGTGAAAGTGCAGCTCCTCGTTCGGGAAACAAACACCAAGGTGGTGAGCTTTTACGAGCACCTCGGTTTCGAGGTAGCTCCGCGCGTCGTCATGAGCAGGTGGCTGGGGAAACCATCGTAGGTCGATACGATCGCCGCTTGACAGGCCGCGGCCACGCCTCTGCCATGCCGGGACCCGTCCGAAGAGGGATGACAATGCCCCGCATGCTCCCGCGCCGCGCGGCGACGGCCCTACTGCTCGCCACGCCCGCCCTGGCGCGCGCCCAGGTGGGTGGGTCGCCCAGCCGGCAAGCGCGGGGTCTTGCGGGGATGCCCGCTCCACCCGCACCATCGGGCCACATGGATCTTGGAGACTCAATGACCGCGACCCGCACCGTTCCCGAGGGAGGGATTCCGCTTTATCCCGGGCGTTTACCAGTATAGTGCCGGCGTCGCCGCCGAGCCGGGCTTCGCCCTTGAGCGCGTCCGCTTCGCCGAGCCGGTGCCGCTGATGCGCGGCTTCGCCCGCATCGCCGAGCTGCTGGAGGCGGCCGGCAGGCCGAAAGCCGCCTTCGCCGCCTGCGAGCTACGCTCGCCCGCGCCCTTCACCGAGGAAAGCTTCGCCGCCTTCAATCGCGTCTACGGCGGGGTGCTGACGGAGTGGGGCCTGTTTCGCGAGGGCGGGCTGAACCCGGTGGCCCGCAGCAATGTCTGCCCGGAGATCGCGCCGCCGCCCGAGCCCTCTTTCCACGCCTTCGTCTTCACGGTGCGAGACTCCACGGCGGCGCCCTCCTTCGCCATTGCCGGCAGCGCCGAAGCGCCGGAGGGGAAGAGCAATTACCACAATTATATCATCGCGCCCGGCGACCTCTCGCCCGCCGGGCTTCGCGCCAAGGCGCGCTGGGTGCTGGGCGAGCTGGAACGGCGGATGGGCCTGCTCGGCGCCGGCTGGGCCGGCACTACTGCGGTGCAGGCCTATTCGGTGCGCGACATCTATCCCGTCTTCGCCGAGGAGCTGCTGGTCGCGCGCGCCGCCGCCCGGGACGGCCTGACCTGGCAGTTCTGCCGCCCACCGGTGGTCGGCCTGGACTACGAGATGGACTGTCGCGGCATCTGGCGCGAGCAGGTGCTGCCCGCCGACTAATACCAAGCCGTCTGGCCCCTGACTCTCTGGGATTCCCAATCTGGCTCGGTTCTGATTCGATGGCCGCGTGGTCGAGTCGGAGCGAGGCATCGGATGGGCGCGGCAGTGACGGTGACGCGTACCGGAGCACACGGCGGCTGGCCTTCGTGAGATCGCGGGCAAATGCCGCGACGGCGCGCAGGTCCGCCGGCTGCTGGCGATGGCGATGATTCTGGAGGGCTATCCGCGCGCCGAGGCGGCGGAGCGGAACGGCATGGACCGGCAAACGCTTCGCGACTGGGTGCATCGCTACAATCGGGACGGGGTGGACGGGCTGACGTCGCGCCGCGGCCCAGGCCCCGCGCCGGTCCTGACCAAGGAGCAAATGGCGGAGCTGAGGGAGCTGGTCGTCAAGGGGCCGGATCTGGAAAAGCACAAGGTGGTGCGCTGGCGGTGCCTGGATTTGCGCGAAGAGGTTGCGCGCCGCTTCAGTGTGACGGTGCATGAGAGCACCATCGGCAAGTGGTTGCGCCGGCTCGACCTGACCCGGCTGCAGCCGCGGCCGTTCCATCCGAAGAAGGACGCCGCGGCCGAGGCGGCGTTTAAAAAAACTTTGCCAGTCTGGTGAAGGAGGCGCTGCCCGCTTCCGCGGCTGACAAGCCAGTCGAGATTTGGTTTCAGGACGAAGCACGGGTCGGCCAGAAGGGCGGCCACGCTTACATTTGGGCGCCGATCGGCTCGCGGCCGTTGATGGTCCGCGATAACCGCCACGACTCCGCCTACCTGTTTGGCGCGATTTGCCCGAACCGCGCCGTCGGCGCCGCAATCATCATGCCGGGCGTCAATGCCGAGGCCATGACCGAGCACCTGGCCGAAATTAGCACCCAGGTCGCACCCGGCGCTCACGCCGTGCTGGTCTGCGACAGCGCCGGATGGCATCAGCGGGGCGTCCGTCTCGGCGTGCCCGACAACATCACACTCCTGCCGCTGCCGCCGTACTCCCCGGAACTGAACCCGATGGAGAACGTCTGGCAATACCTCCGCGCTAACCGGCTGTGCGCCCTGGTGTGGGACGGCTACGACGCCATCGTCGAGGCGTGCCGGACCGCCTGGCATTTCTTCGTCAACGACCCTGACCGCATCAGCTCCGTCGGCGCAAGGGAGTGGGCGTGTGTCACTCTCTAGGCGGGTTGGTATAAGTGCACCGCGCGCGCGGGCGCGATCCCCAGGAAATGACGGACAACCACGGCGGGTCGGAAGCACAGCCTTGTAGGCAGGGTTAGCCCACTGGCACGACGCGGATCAGGCTCCACTTTGGTCTCCATCCAACCTAATACTCCTGCTTTCCCGCAAACGAGCATTCCCTGACCAATGCACCGGCAGGGATCTTCTAGCCCGCACGGCCACACGCTTTTTCTGGGCGGAAAGCCGCATGTAGGGCGCTGGGGGCAAAGGGGCCAGTTCCAAAGGCGAGCATAAATCAAGCAGACTGTGTGAAAACTCAGTCGGAGGCCACAGCTAAGGCATATCCTGCGCTGGGAAGGACTGTGGAGCACAGTTGTGACCAAGCCCATCTTGTGGCTGCACACGGTTGCTGATTGCCGTTACGGCACGGAGTTTCCCACAGTCGGTAAGAATTTCGCAACGGTTGGCCGGTCGAGGTCCGCCACTATTGTGCCGGCTCAACGACGAGAAATAGGTCCGTGTCGCCCGTCGCTTGCCCGCAAGCGGTGAGCATGGCGTGAACCTGACCGCGATGATGGGTTTGATGGTTCAGAAGATGCGCCACGAGAAACCCGCGCGGTGTCCGCATCTCGCGCTGCAGCGCATCGCTCAACCAAATCATGTTTTCTTCGAGCCATTCGCGCGTGACGCGCACGGCCCAGTCCTGCATATCCCTATCGGCCTTGACGCGCCGTTCAGATAATTCCTCGAAGCCATCGACCATCGACGGGCTGTCCTTCGCTGCCATTGACGGTTTTGGCCAGCCGTCAAACCGGCTCATCCAGGTCTGGTCAGCCCACAGTAGGTGGACGAGCGTTCCATGGATGGACTTGAAGAACGCTCCCCGGTCGGCCTTTCGTTCCGAAGTTAAGTGAGACGCGAAGCCGCTGCATACAGCCTGCTGTTCATCTCCGCGTTGTAGGCGGCCATAGTCCGCACATAGGACGGCGTGATCATGCATCGCCTCCCCTTTTGTAATGGGACGATTGATCCAACCGAGTTTAGTGCGAATCCCAAACCGATCAAGGCTGCCGCGGAAAAGCGGCGCGTTTTTCCGGGTGCAACCCACATCTTCGATGACTTTGTGAGCCCGTATGAATACCTCGACCCAGCCGCAAACTGCCGACAGGGCGGCGTTATCCATGTCCGCCCAATCCAGACGCTCGCCAACAGGCGCGTGACGATCTCGTGCAGTTCTTCGCTGAAACGTCGATGCGAACAGCACCCAGCTTCTTGACGCTCGGCTGATCTCAGCGTCGCGCGCGGGCGACGATCTGGGTCGGGCTGACGAAGCGCAGCGTGATCAGCAGCCACACCAGCGTCGCGCCCATGTACACGACGGCCATGGCGTCGATCGACTGGCCGGGGCGGACGCCGGCGGCGAACACCGCGTAGTAGAGCGCCACTACCAGGGTCTGGCTGGTCTGCCCGGCGGTGAGGAAGGTCAGCTCGAACATCGCGATCGTGCGGACCAGCACGAGGAGCAGCGCTGACAGAATGCCCGGCGCGAGCAGCGGCACCAGAATGCGCGCGAACAGGCGCAGCGTGCCGGCGCCGAACACGCGGGCGGCGGATTCCACGCGTGGGTCGATCTGCTCAATGAACGGGATCATGATAAGGATGACGAACGGCACCGTGGGCACCAAATTGGCCAGGATCACGCCCCAGATCGTGCCGCCGAGACGGGCCTGATACAGCACGGTCGCGAGCGGGATGCCGTAGGTGATGGGCGGCACCAGCAGCGGCAGCAGGAACAGCAGCATCGCCGCGCGCTTGCCGGGGAAGTCGCGCCGCGCCATCGCATAGGCGGCCGGCACGCCGATCAGGCCGGCGAGCACGACCACCGCCGCGACCACCTCCGCCGTCACCACCAATATGTCGGGCAGCGCGAACTCGTTCCACACCATCCCGTACCAGCGCGTGGTGTAGCCCGCCGGCAGCCAGGTCGCGAACCAGCGCGTGCCGAAGGAGTTCACCACCACGCTGGCGATCATGGCGAACAGGTTCAGCACGAAGAACGCGGTCAGCGACCACACGCCGAAGGCCCAGGCGCGGGCGGGGAATGTCGCCTCGGTCTGCATACGCTCAGCCCTTCCCCCCGCCGGCGGGGCCGCGATAGACGAGCCCGCGCAGCCCCAGCAGCGCCAGCACGATCAGCACCTGCGCGCCGGCCATCAGCATGGCGATCGCCGAGGCCAGCGGATAGTCGTACTGCTCGAACGCGGCCTGGTAGGCGGCGATCGAGATGACGCGGGTCGGGCCGGCCGGCGCGCCGAGCAGGATCGCCGAGGGGAAGACCGAGAACGCCTGCACGAAGGACAGCGCGAGCGTGATGGTGAGGCCGGGCACCAGCAGCGGCAGCAGGATACGCGCGAACCGCGCCCGCGCCCGCGCGCCCAGCATCGCGCCCGCGCGCTCCAGCGACGGATCGATCCCGGTCACGTAGGACAGCACGAGCAGAAACGTGAACGGAAAGCCGGTGATGACGAGGGAGAGGAACACGCCCCAGTAGTTGTGCAGCAGGCGGATCGGGTGCGCGATGATCCCGGCGCCGAGCAGCACGCGGTTCGCCCAGCCGCGCGGCCCCAGATAGGTCAGCAGGCCCTCGGCGACCAGCACGGTTCCGAGCGTAATCGGTATCACCAATATGGTGGTGAGCAGCCGCTGATGGCGCATCAGGCGCACGCGCAGCGCGACCGGGATGGCGGCGGCGACGTTCAGGATGGTCACCGGCACGGCGATCAGCAATGTCGTGGCGATGGTGCCGTACAGGAACGGATCGCCGAAGAACCGCGCGTAGTTGGCGAGCGCGCCGCCCGCCTTCGGCGTGAACGAGAGATAGAGCCCGTAGAGGAACGGATAGACGAAGAGGGCGATGACGAACAGCACAGCGGGCAGCACCAGCAGCGTGACTCCGTCCAGGCCGCGTTCGCGCAGGCGCGCGCGCAGGGGGAGTGTGTCGGGGGTGGCGGTGGTGCGTTCCCGTTCGCGGGTGAGGGTGCGAGGCGAAGGTCGGGTCATTGCGGCGTGCCCCCCTCACCCCGGCCCTCTCCCCCCGCGAGCGCGGGGGGAGAGGGAGGCGTTTTCGGACGCATAGACCAGGACGCGGTCGGCGGGCGCGCCGAGGCGGAGTGCCTCGCCTGGCCGCACCCTGACATCGGCGCGGAAGAACAGGTCCGTGCCGTCAGCGGCGCGGGCGAGGCCGGCGTAGTCGCGGCCGCGGTACTCGGCGCTTTCCACCACGGCGGCAATCGGGGCGTCGGGCGCGGGGGTCAGGTCCTCGGGGCGGATGGCCGCGATGGCGGCGGCGGACGGGTCGCCCACCGGCGTGCCGGCGATCTCGGCGCCGGCGATGCGCACCAGCACCTGCTCGCCAGCCGGGCGGGCGGAGGTGCGGATCAGGTTGCGATAGCCCATGAACTCGGCGACGTCGGGGTGCGCGGGGCGGGCGTACAGATCCTCCGGCGTGCCGACCTGGCGCACCGCGCCGTCGCGCATGACCACGATCCGGTCGGCCAGCGACAGCGCCTCGTCCTGATCGTGGGTGACGTAGATCGTGGCGCTGCCGAGCAGGTTGTGGATGCGCCTGATCTCGGCGCGCATCTCCAGGCGCAGCTTGGCGTCGAGGTTCGACAGCGGCTCGTCCATCAGCACCAGCGGCGGCTCGACCACGATGGCGCGGGCGATGGCGACGCGCTGCTGCTGGCCGCCCGAGAGCTGGCCGGGGAGCTTGTCGCCCTGCGTGGTCAGGCGCACCAGCGCCAGCGCCTCGTCCACGCGACGCGCGATCTCGCTCTTCGGGCGGCGCTGCGAGACCAGGCCGAAGGCCACGTTGCGCCGCACCGTGAGGTGCGGAAACAGCGCATAGTTCTGGAACACCATGGCAAAGCCCCGGCTTTCGGGGCCAAGCTGGTCGATGCGCCGCTCATCGAGCCAGATCGCCCCGTCGGTGAGCGACAGGAGCCCGGCAATGCAGTTGAGCGCCGTGGACTTGCCGCAGCCCGAGGGGCCGAGCAGGGCGACGAACTCGCCCCGCTCCACCACCAGGCTGACCTCGTGCAAGGCGTTCAGCGCCCCGAAGGCGCGACTGATCCGCTCCAGCCGCAGCGCGCGGAAGTCGCGCGAGGCGAGCGCCATCGCTACTTGCCGACGTTGGCGCCGATCTGCTGGTCCCAGCGCTGGAACGCATAGACCAGCTTGTCGGCATCCAGCGGCGTCTCGCTGGGCACCTCGGCGATCAGCCGGTCGTACATGGGCCGGCCGTACTCCTTAATGATCTGCTGACTTTTCGCCGGCGCCATCGACAGCGGCACGTCCTTCACGGCCGGGCCGGGATAGAAATAGCCGGCGTCGTACGTGTACGCCTGGGCCGGCGGGGTCAGCATGTAGGCGATCAGGTTGACCAGCGCGGCGAGCTTCGCATCGCTCACCCCCTTGGGCACGAGCAGGTACTGCGCGTCCGTCACCCAACGGAAGTTCTGCAACGTGCCGACCTCGGCCTCCTTCGGCACCACGCCGAGCGCGCGCGGGTTGATGTCCCAGCCGGTCATGGTCACGATCATGTCGCGCGAGCCCTCGCCCAGCTCCTTCATCGTGGCCGAGGTGCCGGTCGGGTAGTATTCGACGTTGCGTCCCAGCTCCCGCAGATAGGCCCAGGTCTTGTCCCAGCCGGCCTTGGGGTCCTTCGCGTCCTTGTCGCCGAGGATGTAGGGCAGGCCCTGGAGCCAGGTGCGGCCGGGGCCGGAGTTGGCGGGGCGCGCGTACAGGAACCGGCGGGGATTCTGCTTGGTGTAGTCGAGCAACTCCTGCGCGGTGCGGGGCGGTTGCTTGACCGCATCCGGCATGTATTCGAGCAGCGGCCCGGCCGGGCAGAACACCATGCAGACCGCCTGATCCAGCGCCAGGCCCTGCATCTTCCAGGCGCCGGGAAGGTAGGTCTGTTGCAGGTTCGGGAGGCTGGATGCGTGCTCGCGCGGGATCGGAATCCAGAGATTCTGGTCGATGCCGGCAGACAGCGCGTCGGTGCCGCCGAGCACGAGGTCGATCTCCACCCGGCCGGCCGATTGCTGCGCCTTGATCTTGCCCGCCAGCTCCGGCGCTGGGGCCTGCGAGAAGGTCACGCGCGAGACCGCGTTCGGGTTGGCGCGCGCAAACGCCTCGATGGGCGCCTGCACGAGCTGGAGCGCGCCGCCGACATCGATGATGTTGAGCACCACCGGAGCCGCCGCGATGGCGGCGTCCGCGCCGCGCGCCGCCAGCCCCGCCATGCCGCCCAGCAGCCCGCGACGCGACGTGTTCAGTCCGGCCATGTTGCCTCCCTGGCGTTGTCCGTTGGCATTGTCCCGCTGGCGTTTCCGGGAGCAGATCGGCTGGTATCAATCGCTTGCGGAATAGACGGCGGACATGCGCCTGTCCAGCGCCACGCGGGCGGGAGGCTGCGTCAGCGATCCCCCGGCGGGTTCGCCCGCGCCGACTATCGCACTGCCAGCCGCGTGCCGGCTGTCAGCAAGCTCGCGAATGCGCGCCGCCACACCGCCTTGCGCCGCTCCGTGACCTCCGCGAGGGCGAGGATGACGAGCGGCGTCATGGTCAGCAGCGCCAGCCGCGAATTCCAGGACGTGGCGTCCGCCGGCATCATGGCGCGCAGGAAGGCCATCACCGGGAAATGGAACAGGTAGGCGGCGAAGGTCGCGCCGGCCAGCCACCTGATCGCACGCGCCGCCCGCGACGGCAGGCGCGCCGCCCACGACCCCGCCGCCCCGAGACCCAGGAGCTGCGCGGAAAACAGCAGCCCGATGAGGTAGTCCTGCGGCAACTCCTTGCGATCCAGCCAGTCGGGCGTCAGGCCAAACGGGCGGCCGTATCGGGTCGCGCCCGCCTCGTAGACGGTCCACAACGCGACCGGCGCCAGGACGAGCATGCGCTGCATCCTGGCGGTCCGCGGCACGCCCCGGCGACGCAGGCGCCAGCAGGCGAACCCGGCAAGCCAGAGCGGGAACAGGACCGCGATCCGGGGACCGGCGAGCAGCATCGCCGCGAGCGCACCGGGCATGCGCCAGCGCGCCGGGGCGAAGCAGCCGATGCCGAAGATCACGTAGTACCAGACCTCGTAGCCGAGCGACCAGTAAGGCACGTCCGATCCGACCGGCGTCTCCCAGCTCCAGACCTGGTTGACGAAACAGAGGCCGCTGAACGCCTGCCAGGCCGGATGGTCGGGCTGGTATTTCGGCAGGGCCGCGTACACGCCTGGGTCAACGGCGCGGCCGACGGCGTCGAGCAGGAACGTCGCCGCCAGCGCCGGCAGCGCCACCGAATAGATGCGCGCCGCGCGGTTCACCGCGTATGTCGCACCCGAGGCTTCCCGGACATCCGCCGCGTAGCCTATCAGGTAGCCGGACAGGACGAAGAACACGTCCACGGCCTCGGCCCCGTACGGCTGGAACTGCCACAGCAGGCCGCCCGAGAAGGCCTGGGTCGCGTAGTGCGAGAGGAAGACGGCAGCGGCCGCGGTGACGCGGACGACATCGAGGGTGAGCGATTCGCCGCGGTCCACGCTTGGGTCTCCACGCGATGACACCGCATAGCCCGATCGCACGAACCGCGCAACGAAATCCCGGCAAGCCGGGCGGACAACGGGGCAGAGGTCGATGAGCGAAACCGACGATGCTAGCACCGATCGCGGCGCGCGCTGGACGCTGCGGCCGATCGGCGTGCTGCGGACCCCGTTCCGGACAGTGGACGCGTGTCCCCGCAATGGCCGCCAGCCCAACCCGCCACCACCCTGCGAGGCGCACGTGTTTCCCGAATATGCGCTCGGGCTGGCGAGCCTGGAGGGATTCAGCCACCTGATCGCCCTTTACTGGCTGCACGAGGCGGGCGAGCCGACGCTGGTGGTGCGCCCGCGCTTCGACCCGGCCCCGCGCGGGGTCTTCGCCACCCGCGCGCCGCGCCGGCCCAATCCAATCGGGCTTGCCGTCGTGGCGTTCGACGGGTTCGCTGGCCCGGCAACGCTGCGGCTCCGCTATCTCGACTGCGTGGACAACACGCCGCTGATCGACCTCAAGCCCTACCTGCCGAACACCGACAGCGAGCCGGCGGCGCGCATGGGCTGGCTCGCGCCGCATGCCACGCCGCGCACGCCGTGACTCCGTGCGGGCCAAGCGGCGCCGTTGACTTGCCGGCGCGGCTTCGTCACCCTGGACCCCGAGGCTTGATGCGCCGTGGACGCAAGAATCACAGCGCCGTGAATCAGGGAGGACGGATGGGCATCCGACGTGGCGCGGGTCACGCATACTACTCCCGGGCCACGCATGTCTGACACGATCGGGCGGGTGGACAGCCCGTTACTGAGCGTCCAAGGCGTGGTTGTCCGCTTTGGTGGCGTCGTAGCCCTGGCCGGCGTTTCGTTTGATGTCGGTCGTAATCAGATATGTGGGCTGATCGGCCCGAACGGCTCGGGCAAGACCACCCTCTTCAACTGCATCAGCGCCATCTATCGCTACGGCGAGGGCGACATCCTGTTCGAGGGCACGTCGATCCACGGCGCGCCGCGCTATCGCATGGCCCCGCTTGGCATCGGCCGCACGTTCCAGAACGTCGCGCTGTTCAGCCGTCTGTCGGTGCGCGACAACATCCTGGTAGGCGGCCACCATCTCGCCAACTCCGGCTTCATCGCGAACGCGCTCCGCCTGCCGATCGTGCGCACCGAGGAGGCAGCGGCGCGGCGACGACTGCGCGACCTGCTGGAGCTGCTGGCGTTGGCGGACGTGGCCGACCTGCCCGTGGGCGGCCTGCCCTTCGGCACGCAGAAGCGGGTGGAACTCGGGCGGGCCCTGATGGGAGCGCCCAAGCTGCTCTTGCTGGACGAGCCGGCGGGCGGGCTCAACCACAGCGAGGTGGACGAGCTGTCCGCGCTGATCCAGCGGCTGCGGACGCATTTCAACATGTCGGTGCTGGTGGTCGAGCATCACATGAGCATGGTGATGGGGATCTCCGACAAGGTCATCGCGCTGGAGTTCGGGCGCAAGATCGCCGACGGAACGCCCGACGAGGTCCGCCGCGAGCCGGAGGTCATTCGCGCCTACCTGGGCGAATCCGAGGAAGAGGCGAGGCAACATGCCGGCGCTGCTTGAGGCGCGCGGGCTGCACGCCGGCTATGGGCAGACGAAGGTTCTCCACGGCCTTGACTTCCAGGTCGAGCAAGGCAGCACGACCACGCTGCTCGGCGCCAACGGAGCCGGCAAGACCACGACCTTGCGCGCGATCTGCGGGCTGATCCGGCCGCAGGGCGAGGTGCGGCTCGGCGACCGCCGCATCGACCGCGCCGCCGCCGAGGAGATCGTGCGCCTCGGCGTGGGCCATGTGCCCGACGGACGGGGCACGTTCATGGAACTGACCGTCGAGGAGAACATGCGCCTCGGCGCCTACACGCGGCGCGACAAGCAGGGCGTCGCCGCCGACTTCGAGCGCATGTTCGGCTATTTTCCCCGCCTGAAGGAGCGCTACCGCCAGCAGGCGGGCACGCTCTCGGGCGGCGAGCAGCAGATGCTCGCCATCGCGCGCGCCCTGCTGGTCAAGCCCCGGCTGTTGCTGCTCGACGAGCCCTCGTTCGGCTTGGCGCCGCTGATCGTGCAGGACATCTTCCGCATCCTACGCCGCATCCGCGCCGACGAGGGGATCAGCATCCTGCTGGTGGAGCAGAACAGCTCCGTCGCGCTCGACTTCGCCGATCACGCCTACCTGCTGGAAACCGGGCGCATCGTCGTCTCCGGCCCGGCGGCCGACCTGCGCAAGGACGAGGCGGTCCGGCGCGCGTATCTCGGGTACTAGGTGCATTCCATGCCGAATGTCGGAGCGCGGCCGCCCCCTCCCCCTTCCCCCTCCCGCAAGGGGAGCGGGATTCCGGTACCGACGCCCCCTCCCCTTGCGGGGGGTTGGGGGGAGGGGATGGTCCCGCTTGAAGTCGGAGGCCTCCGTCCGTGATCGGGTTCGCGCATCAGGTCATCTCGGGGCTCGCCAGCGGCAGCATCTATGCTGCCGTCGCGCTCGCGCTGGTGATGATCTATCAGTCCACCCATCACGTGAACTTCGCGCAGGGCGAGATGGCGACCCTGTCAACCTATATCTGCCTCACGCTGATCCACGCCGGGGTGCCGTACCTGGGGCGCCTTCTTCCTCACCGTCGTCATCTCGTTCATCATGGGCACCGTCATCGAACGGGTGCTGATCCGCCCGATGACGAACGCCCCGATCCTGTCGGCTGTCGGCGTGTTCATCGGCCTGTTGCTGGTCATCAACGCGATGAACGGCTGGGTCTTTGACTACATCATCAAGCCATTCCCCTCGCCGTTCGGCGGCGGCCAGCCGATGCTGGGCGGTTTCGTCTCCGCCCACGAAATCGGCGAGACCGGGGTCACCCTGCTCGTGCTGCTGCTGGTCTATCTGTTCTTCCGCCACACCACGCTGGGCCTGGCGATGCGCGCCGCCGCGTTCAACGCGACCTCCTCGCGCCTGTGCGGGGTGCGGGTGAACCAGATGCTGATGCTGGGCTGGGGGCTGGCGGCCTCGATCGGCGCGATCGCCGGCATGATGGTCGCGCCGATCGTGTTCCTGGACCCGAACATGATGCTCGGCATCCTGACCTACGCGTTCGCGGGCGCCCTGCTGGGCGGCATCGACAACGCGCTGGGCGCGGTGGTCGGCGGCTTCGCGGTGGGCGTGCTGGAGAACATCTTCGGCGCCTACATTGTCGGCACCGAGCTGAAGCTGACCGTTGCGTTGATCATCATCGTCGCCGTGCTGCTGATCAAGCCCGCGGGGTTGTTCGGGCGCGCGGTGCAGAGCAGGGTATAGCCCATGGGTGACAGCGAACTGGCTATGCCGGAGCCGATGGAGGCCCCGAGCGACAGCAGGAGCGGGACCGACGACAGGGATGGCCGGCTGGAGCCGTGGCGCGTGCTCGCGATCGTGGTCACCATCGGCGTCGCGGTCGCGCTGGCGTTCCTGGTGAACGGCTATCACCTGTTCCAGCTCACCATGACGATCTCCTGGGCGTGCGAAATCCTGGGTCTGACCGTGCTGACGGGCATCAACGGCCAGATCTCGCTGGGACACGGCGCGTTCTACGCCGTGGGTGCCTACGCCACAGCGATCCTGATGTCGAACTACAACTGGCCGTACTGGGCGACCCTGCCGGTCGCCGCCATCGCCTCCGGTGTCCTGGGCTTCCTGGTCGGCTTCCCCGCCTTGCGGCTGAGCGGGCTCTATCTCGCGCTCACCACCTTGGCCCTCGCGGTCGCCGCGCCGCAGATCCTGAAGGTCAACGCCCTGTCCGACCTGACCGGCGGCGTGCAGGGGCTGAGCACCGACAAGGCGGAGGCGCCATTCGGCCTGCCGCTCAATCCCGACCAGTGGATCTACCTGTTCACCCTCGCGGTGGCCTGCGTGGTGTTCCTGATCGGCTGGAACCTGACACGGGGCCGGATCGGTCGGGCGATGATGGCGATCCGCGACCAGTCGCTGGCCGCGGAATCCATGGGCATCAACATCGCCGCGGTGAAGACCCGCACCTTCGCCGCCAGCGCGGCGTTCACCGGCGTCGCCGGCGCGCTGTCCACAATCGCGGTGCAGTTCGTCGCCCCCGACAGCTTCAATTCCTTCATCTCGATCTGGTTCTTCGTGGGGCTGGTGGTGGGCGGCGTGAATTCCATCGTCGGCGCGCTGTTCGGCGGCGCCTTCATTGAGTTCATTCCCAACGTGGCAAACGCGATCTCCAAGGCGGCACCCGGCGCGATCTATGGGCTCATCCTGATCGCGTTCATGTTCCTGTTGCCGACCGGGATCGCGGGCGGGTTCCGCCAACTGTTCCGCCGCCTTACCGCTCGCCGCCGGCCGCGCGCGGCGGGCGTGGTGCCGGCGGAGTAGCCCTTTCCGCATCGGATACGCCGCATCGGATCGCCAAGGAGACGCGCAGATGCACGACATGACCGGCAAGGTCGCGATCGTGACGGGCGCCGGGTCGATCGGCCCGGGCTGGGGCAACGGCAAGGCCGCCGCCGTGCTGCTGGCGCGCCAGGGCGCCAAGCTCTTCCTGGTGGACATCAACCAAGCCGGGGCCGAGGAGACGCAGGGCCTGATCGCCGGCGAGGGCGGGACAAGCGCGGCTCATCGCTGCGACATGCTGGTTGCCGCCGAGGTCGAGGCGATGATGGGCGCCTGCCTGCAACGCTTCGGGCGCATCGACGCGCTGGTGAACAATGTCGGCGGCTCCGCGCCGGGCGACGCCGTGACGATGCCCGAGGAGGTCTGGGACCGGCAGATCGACTTCAACCTGAAGACCGCGTTCCTGGGCTGCAAATACGCCCTTCCCGTCATGGAGCGCCAGGGCGGCGGGGCGGTGGTGAACATCAGCTCGGTGGCCGGGCTGCGCAACGACGGCCATGGCGGGCGCACCCATGTCGCCTACAGCGCGTCCAAGGCGGCGGTGATCCAGTTCAGCCGCTCGACGGCCGGCGCCTTCGTCAAGAAGGGCATTCGCGTCAACACCGTCGTCCCCGGCCTGATGCACACGCCGCTGGTCGAGCAGCGCCTGGCCAAGACGGTCGCCGGGGGCGACGCCGCCGCGCTGATCGCCAGCCGCAACGCGCGCTGCCCGATGGGCCGCATGGGCACCGGCTGGGACGTCGCCAACGCCGTGCTGTTCCTGGCCTCCGACGAGGCCAACTACATCACCGGAACCGAGATCGTGGTCGATGGCGGGCTGATCCTGGCCTCGCCGTGACGAGGGAGAGACGCCGATGGCCGAAACACGCTTCCCCGAGCTGACGCCGGAGACGATGACGCCGGAGCAGCGGCGCGTCGCGGACTCCATCCAGTCCGGGCCGCGCGGCGCCGGCCTGCGCGGGCCGTTCAACGCCCTGCTGCGCAGCCCCGACCTCGCCGACGCGGTGCAGAAGGTGGGCGAGATCATCCGCTTCAAAAGCTCGATCCCGGCGCGGCTGAACGAGATGGCGATCCTGCTCGCCGGGCGCCGATGGACCGCGCAATACGAGTTCTACGCGCATCGCCGTCTCGGCCTGCAAGCCGGGACGCCGGCCGCGATCGCCGATGCCATCGCCGAGGGACGACGGCCCGACCCGATGCAACCCGACGAGGCGGATGTGTACGATTTCGCCAGCGAGCTGCTGGAGACAGGACAGGTCAGCGAGCCCGTCTATGCCCGCGCCCTCGCCCGCTTCGGCGAGCGTGGCGTGATGGATCTGGTCGGTGCCTGCGGCTACTACAGCCTGGTCTCGCTGGTGCTGAACGTGGCGCAGGTGCCGTTGCCGGCTGGCGAGACGCCGCCGCTGAAACCGCTCTGACGTCATTCCCGCGCAAGCGGGAACCCAGGCGTGCCGCACCATCTCACCGAAAGCCTGGACCCCCCTTTCGCGGGGGTGACCGGACAGGAAAGCCCAGGAGACTGAAATGAAATTCGGCCTGCGCTACTGCAACACCGGCCGCTACACCGACCCCAAGGAGGCCAGCGCGCTGTTGCAGGCCGCCGAGGCGGCCGGGTTCGAGTCCGCCTGGACGGTCGAGCACATCGTCGTGCCCGAGGGCTACCAGTCGGCCTATCCGTACTCCTCCACCGGCAAGATGCCGGGCAAGGAGTGGGAGTTCGCGCTGCCCGACGCGCTGATGTGGATGGCCTACGTCGCCGCCACCACCTCGCGCATCAGGCTCGGGACGGGCGTCATCATCCTGCCCGAGCACAACCCGGTGCTGTGCGCCAAGCAGGTCGCCACGCTGGATCATATGTCGGGCGGGCGGGTGATCCTGGGCGTCGGCGTCGGCTGGCTGAAGGAGGAGTTCGACGCCCTCGGCGTGCCGTTCGAGCCGCGCGGTCGCATGACCGACGAATACATCGCCGTGATGCGCGAGCTGTGGACCGCCGACGCGCCGACCTTTGCCGGCGAGTTCGTGCGCTTCGAGAAGGCGCATATGCGCCCCAAGCCCGCGCGGGGCACCGTCCCCATCGTCATCGGCGGCCACACCAAAGCGGCCGCGCGACGCGCGGGACGGCTGGGCGACGGGTTCTTTCCGGCGCGCGGCACCACGCCGGAGCTGCTGGAGCTGGTGCGCCAGACCGCGCGCGAGCACGGACGCGACCCCGACGCGGTCGAGATCACGGTCAGCGCGCCCGACGACCTCGCCACGATCCCGGAGCTGGCGCGCGCCGGCATCCACCGCGTCACCATCCCGGTGATGGCGAATGCCGGGCTGGCCAAGCGCATCGGCGGGCCCGACGACGTGCTGGCGTTTCGCGAGGTGATCGAACGCTACGGCGACTGAGGAGGCAGACATGGCGACGCTTCGCGGCGGCGGCGGCCCGCGCTATCGGCACCAGCCGGACGAAATTGTCCCTTATGGAACGGTCAGCGTGGACAAGCTCACGCCGATCATCGGCGCGGAGATCGGCGGGGTGGACCTCGCCCGCCCATCGAACCGGCAGATGGACGAGATCCACCGCGCGCTGGCCGAGAACCTGGTCATCTTCTTCCGCGACCAGGCGATGACCCCGGAACAGCACCTCGATTTCGGGCGCCGCTTCGGTGAGCTGCACCTGCATCCGGCCGCGCCGCACGCCGAGGGCCATCCCGAGCTGATGATCATCCACGCCGACAAGGATAGCCCCCGAGCGAACGGCGAGGGCTGGCACTCCGACGTCTCCTGCGACACGGAGCCGCCGATGGGCAGCATCCTGCACATCCGCACCTGCCCGCCGCGCGGCGGCGACACGTTGTTCGCCAGCATGTACGCCGCCTACGAGGCGCTATCGGACCGCATGAAGGCGTATCTGGACGGGTTGGGCGCCATCCATGACGGCGAGGACGTCTATCGCGGGCTCTACAAGAACTTCGGCGTGGCCGACCGACCGAGCTATCCGCGCGCCGAGCACCCGGTGGTGCGCACCCATCCGGTCACGGGCAAGAAGGCGCTGTATGTCAACCGCGGCTTCACCCGCCGCATCGTCGGCCTGCCGCGCGACGAGAGCGATGCGATCGTGGGCTATCTGTACCAGCACATGGAAAACCCGCTTTTCCAGTGCCGCTTCCGCTGGCAACCGAACTCGGTGGCGTTCTGGGACAATCGGTGCGCGCAGCACCGCGCCATGTGGGACTACTGGCCGCACACGCGCTCGGGCTATCGGGTCACGGTGAAGGGGGATCGGCCGGTGTGATCAGGTAGCTCGCTCAGCCGGATACAGCATTCCCGTAGCTCGCTAGGACTCGGTCTGTGTGATATGCCTGCGCAACTCGCAGGTGTGGGCGACATAGCGAAAGCATGACCGTTGAGATCGACTTTCCACTTGAGTTCGTCGTTCCAGGAACTCCGGTGTCTCTACAAGGGAAGCGTGCGGACTCCCGAACGGCGTGGAAGGCAATAGTGAAGGAAGCGAGCTACACGGCTCTGCCGGAGGGCCACTTTTCTACGACAAGCCCCATTTCCGTGACGCTGTTTTACTTTCCAGCAACTGAAATGCAGGGCGACATCGATAACATAGTCAAGCCCATCCTCGATGCGCTTTGCAAGCATGTCTACGATGACGACAGGCAAGTTGAGCGTGTCTGGGTTCAGAAGTTTGAACCAGGCAGGGTATTTCAGTTCAGCAATCCGACTTTGATGCTGACCGAGGCGATCCAAGGCGAGAAGCCGCTTTTGTTCGTTCGCCTGACGGACGATCCTACCGAGGGACTTACCTGATGTCCTCCACATACAGTCAGCTTGAGGCGGCGGCTTTTCAGACCCTGCTCCCGCAACTCGAAGCGGAAGGATTTGAGGTCTTCTTTCATCCGTTGCGAACGATGTTGCCTCCGTTCCTACGGACCTTCCAGCCAGACGCAATCGCTCTAAAGGGCGATAGGAAAATTGCGATCGAAATTATACTGTCGAGTGGAAACGGGGAGGCAAAGCTTGATCGATTGCGCGAATTGTTCTCACAACACGCGGATTGGGAACTTCGTGTCGTTTACGCGCCGCCGAGGATTCCCGAGCAGAATATCTCCGTCCCATCTCGGGAGCTGATCGAAGACCAGCTAAAACGGGTGATCGCAGCTTTTGATGCGATCGGCCCTACGGCAAGCCTCTTGATTGCCTGGTCCGTGTTCGAGGCTACAGCGCGATCTCTGATTCCGGATGACCTTGGACGACCACAGACCCCTGCCAGTCTTATCGAAATTCTGGCTTCCGGTGGCTACATTACGCCTGAGGAGGCTGAAATTCTCCGGCAACTCGGGCAACTCAGGAATGAGGCTGCTCACGGACGGTTGGATGTGAAGCTTACGCGAGAAGATATAAGCGAACTCGTTCGAATTACGGAAACCATTCTCAGTCTGCACGATCTCGGAATATCGAAAATCTCCGAATAGAGTGGATCCTATGGTGAGACTCTGACATTTCCGAGAATGTCCGACGGAATCTCAGCCTTAACTGTGCTGAAAGTCGCCAGAGGTTGTTGATCGGCAAGCGCGATGTAATCTACCGTAACGGTCTTGAGCGCTGGCTTAGCATCTTGAGGAGACGTATACGGCGACCTTTGATACCGATGGTAATCTGCGGTCCCGGCACCGGCGGTAAGAAATTTAGAGATCGCGAGCCGCAGGTTCTGGCGCTACGGAGCATGCTGGCTGTAGGATACGAGACATGTCCGCTATAACCCTCACCCGCAGCCTTGACCTAACACATTATGTAACCCAGGGCGCTGCGTGGCTTGATGCAAGTGCAAACGGCTCCTTTGCAACCGCACTTGCTTATGCGGCCTTTGAGTTTCGCCTAGCCATTGAGCGGCTTGCTGTCGAATACTGGGCGGTACTGTTATACCAACCCGCCTAGAGAGTGACACACGCCCACTCCCTTGCGCCGACGGAGCTGATGCGGTCAGGGTCGTTGACGAAGAAATGCCAGGCGGTCCGGCACGCCTCGACGATGGCGTCGTAGCCGTCCCACACCAGGGCGCACAGCCGGTTAGCGCGGAGGTATTGCCAGACGTTCTCCATCGGGTTCAGTTCCGGGGAGTACGGCGGCAGCGGCAGGAGTGTGATGTTGTCGGGCACGCCGAGACGGACGCCCCGCTGATGCCATCCGGCGCTGTCGCAGACCAGCACGGCGTGAGCGCCGGGTGCGACCTGGGTGCTAATTTCGGCCAGGTGCTCGGTCATGGCCTCGGCATTGACGCCCGGCATGATGATTGCGGCGCCGACGGCGCGGTTCGGGCAAATCGCGCCAAACAGGTAGGCGGAGTCGTGGCGGTTATCGCGGACCATCAACGGCCGCGAGCCGATCGGCGCCCAAATGTAAGCGTGGCCGCCCTTCTGGCCGACCCGTGCTTCGTCCTGAAACCAAATCTCGACTGGCTTGTCAGCCGCGGAAGCGGGCAGCGCCTCCTTCACCAGACTGGCAAAGTTTTTTTAAACGCCGCCTCGGCCGCGGCGTCCTTCTTCGGATGGAACGGCCGCGGCTGCAGCCGGGTCAGGTCGAGCCGGCGCAACCACTTGCCGATGGTGCTCTCATGCACCGTCACACTGAAGCGGCGCGCAACCTCTTCGCGCAAATCCAGGCACCGCCAGCGCACCACCTTGTGCTTTTCCAGATCCGGCCCCTTGACGACCAGCTCCCTCAGCTCCGCCATTTGCTCCTTGGTCAGGACCGGCGCGGGGCCTGGGCCGCGGCGCGACGTCAGCCCGTCCACCCCGTCCCGATTGTAGCGATGCACCCAGTCGCGAAGCGTTTGCCGGTCCATGCCGTTCCGCTCCGCCGCCTCGGCGCGCGGATAGCCCTCCAAAATCATCGCCATCGCCAGCAGCCGGCGGACCTGCGCGCCGTCGCGGCATTTGCCCGCGATCTCACGAAGGCCAGCCGCCGTGTGCTCCGTACGCGTCACCGTCACTGCCGCGCCCATCCGATGCCTCGCTCCAACTCGACCACGCGGCCATCGAATCAGAACCGAGCCAGATTGGGAATCCCAGAAAGTCAGGGGCCAGGCGGCTTGGTATTAGATAGGAGGATAGACAAAAATAACGTTAGTGACATCGGGAAATTTGGAAAAGTGAGAAATCGCATATTCGAACTTGGGGGCGATCAGAACAGGATAAACCGACACTTCGAGTTTATGAGGATCGTAACTGACCTGCTGCAAATCGTGAATCTCAATCTCATCACTCCGAACATCAATGAGCTTTCAAAATATTGGCACGAATGCAGCGACCTTTGCCACATCAGCTATTTCTTTTCATGTAACGATAATGAACTCCTGCGCCATACATTCGAAAATCTTAAAAAGATTGAGAATGCTCTGAAGGCTCAAACAAGTGGCTTGGTCGCTTGGCCAACGGTGAATAATACCAACCCGCCTAGAGAGTGACACACGCCCACTCCCTTGCGCCGACGGAGCTGATGCGGTCAGGGTCGTTGACGAAGAAATGCCAGGCGGTCCGGCACGCCTCGACGATGGCGTCGTAGCCGTCCCACACCAGGGCGCACAGCCGGTTAGCGCGGAGGTATTGCCAGACGTTCTCCATCGGGTTCAGTTCCGGGGAGTACGGCGGCAGCGGCAGGAGTGTGATGTTGTCGGGCACGCCGAGACGGACGCCCCGCTGATGCCATCCGGCGCTGTCGCAGACCAGCACGGCGTGAGCGCCGGGTGCGACCTGGGTGCTAATTTCGGCCAGGTGCTCGGTCATGGCCTCGGCATTGACGCCCGGCATGATGATTGCGGCGCCGACGGCGCGGTTCGGGCAAATCGCGCCAAACAGGTAGGCGGAGTCGTGGCGGTTATCGCGGACCATCAACGGCCGCGAGCCGATCGGCGCCCAAATGTAAGCGTGGCCGCCCTTCTGGCCGACCCGTGCTTCGTCCTGAAACCAAATCTCGACTGGCTTGTCAGCCGCGGAAGCGGGCAGCGCCTCCTTCACCAGACTGGCAAAGTTTTTTTAAACGCCGCCTCGGCCGCGGCGTCCTTCTTCGGATGGAACGGCCGCGGCTGCAGCCGGGTCAGGTCGAGCCGGCGCAACCACTTGCCGATGGTGCTCTCATGCACCGTCACACTGAAGCGGCGCGCAACCTCTTCGCGCAAATCCAGGCACCGCCAGCGCACCACCTTGTGCTTTTCCAGATCCGGCCCCTTGACGACCAGCTCCCTCAGCTCCGCCATTTGCTCCTTGGTCAGGACCGGCGCGGGGCCTGGGCCGCGGCGCGACGTCAGCCCGTCCACCCCGTCCCGATTGTAGCGATGCACCCAGTCGCGAAGCGTTTGCCGGTCCATGCCGTTCCGCTCCGCCGCCTCGGCGCGCGGATAGCCCTCCAAAATCATCGCCATCGCCAGCAGCCGGCGGACCTGCGCGCCGTCGCGGCATTTGCCCGCGATCTCACGAAGGCCAGCCGCCGTGTGCTCCGTACGCGTCACCGTCACTGCCGCGCCCATCCGATGCCTCGCTCCAACTCGACCACGCGGCCATCGAATCAGAACCGAGCCAGATTGGGAATCCCAGAAAGTCAGGGGTCAGGCGGCTTGGTATAACATCGATGTTCTCAACCTAAGAAACCGTTTTATCTCGGAACAGGCGAATGCCGACGACGTGCGTGCTTACCTGGAGAAGATCGGCATCTGGGCATGCATGGAATTCACCGATCACCGCCCTACGGAGTTCCTCGGAAAGGCCGTTCCACCCCGTTAGGCCCGCAAGCCTTCAAGCATTTTCTATAAGGCAAATACGCCTCAGAAATAATCCCACACATTCGACGCCCGTGCCTCGTCCGGCGTGCCGTCGAAGACGATGCGGCCGCTGTTCATGATGACCGCGCGATCCGCGATCCGCAGCGCGGCGGCGACGTTCTGCTCGACCAGGATGGCCGCCATGCCGTGCGCCGTGCATACCTCGTGGACCTGGGCGAACAGGCGGTCCACCAGGTTGGGCGCCAGCCCGATCGAGGGCTCGTCCAGCAGCAGGCAGCGCGGGCTCCCGAGGATCGACAGGCCAAAGGCGAGCATCTGCTGCTGGCCGCCGCTCATGCTGCCGGCGCGGGTTGTGCGGCGCTCGTCCAGCGCGGGGAACAGCCGGTAGATGTCGGCGTGGGTGAACAGCGCGCCTGGGCCGACATTGCGGGCGGCGACCACGTCGATGTTCTCGGCGACCGTCAGGTCGGGGAAGATGCCCCGCCCCTCCGGCAACAGGCGCAGGCCGCGCGCGACGCGCTCGGCGACGCGCATCCGCCCGAGCACCTGGCCGTCGAAGCGCACCTCTCCGGCGCGTGCCGGCAGCAGGCCCATGATGGTCCGCAGGGTCGTCGTCTTGCCCGCCCCGTTGTGGCCGAGCAGCGCGAGGATGCGGCCCGGCTCCAGCGTGAAGTCGACATCGGACAGAACGGTCTTGGCACCATAGCCCGCCACCAGCCCCGAGAGAGCGAGGATCACAGCGCGCCCCCGAAATAGATCTCGGCGAGCCTGGGATCGGCGATGATGGCCTCCGGCGCCCCTTGCGCGAGCAGTCGGCCCTGGTGCAGGAACAGCATCTCATCGGCGATGCGCTGCACAACGCGGGTGTTGTGCTCGACCACCAGCAGGGTCTTGCCCTCGTCCTGCAAGCGCCGCAGCAGCGCCATGACGCGATCGAGCGCCCCGGCCGCGAGGCCCGAGGCGGGCTCGTCGAGCAGCAGAAGCTCGGCCCCGGTCGCCAGCACCCGCGCGATGGTCAGCAGCTTCTGCTCGCCGTACGAGAGATTGCGCACGAATTCGCGGGCACGCTCCGCGAGGCCGACATGGGCCAGGGTAGCGCGCGCCTCCTCGCGCCGCCGCGCCTGCACGCGCGCGGTGTGCAGCGGGCGGAAGATGGCGCCGAGCGGCTCCTCGGCGAACTGCGAGGGCAGCGCGATGGCGACGTTGTCGAGCGCGGTGAGGTCGGCGAACAGGCGCAGATTCTGGAAGGTGCGCGCGATGCCGGCGCGCACGATCGCCTGCGGACGCAGGCCGTTGAGCGCACGCGCCTGGAAGGTGACGCTGCCGGCGCCGGGGCGAAGAAAGCCAGTGATGACGTTGAAGATGGTCGTCTTGCCGGCGCCGTTCGGGCCGACCAGGCAGGTGATGCGGCCGCGCTCGATCGCGAAGCTTGTATCGGCCAGCGCCTGCAAGCCGCCGAAACTCACCGCGACGCCGGCGACCGCGAGATAGGCGCTCACAGCCGCTCGCCCGCCAGGCCCTGCGGGCGGAACAGCATGAAGGCGATCAGCAGCACCCCGTAAGCGAGCTGGCGCACGGCGGCGGCGACGGAGGTGGGCAGCGCCACGAACGCCAGAATCTGCGGCAATGCGAGCAGCAGGAACGGTCCGATGATCGAGCCGGCGAGCGTGCGCGCGCCGCCCAGCACGACCATGCTCAGCAGCAGGATCGAGGCGTCGAGATCGAAGGCGGACGGGTCAATGAAGCTCATGAAGGTCGCATACAGCCCACCCGCCACGCCGGCATAGGCGCCCGCCAGCGCGGCGGCGGAGACCTTGGCGCGCAGCACGCCCTTCCCGGCCGCGGCGACCGCCAGCTCGTCCTCGCGGATGGCGCGCAGCAGCCGCCCGAACGGGGCGCGCATCACCAGCCAGAAGCACAGGCACCCGAGCCCGGCGGCGACGGTGCTCAGCGCCAGGTATTGCATGGTGCTGGCGAGCTGGACGCCGAACAGGTCGGCGGGCGGGATGCCGGGCAGCCCGTTGGCCCCGCCCGTGCCGTCGGTCCAGTTGGTGTAGGCGGCGGTGGCGAGGAGCTGGATGCCGAACGAGGTGACGACGAAATAATCGCCCGCGACGCGCAGGCTGGGCAGCGTGATCAGGACGTTCAGCGCCACGCAGGCGACGATTGCGATGCACGTCGCCGGCAGGAAGCCGAGCGTGCCGCTCAGCAGGAAGTTGCTGACGATATAGGCGCCGACGCCGAACACCGCCGCTTGGCTGACGGAGAAGATGCCGACCACGCCGACCAGCAGGTTCGTCGACAGGCCCAGCAGGACGTAGATCTCGGCCAGCACGACATAGGAGGCGAAGAAGTCCACCTCAGGCGTTCGCGAACAGGCCGCGCGGGCGGAACAGCATGAAGACCACGAAGATGAAGAACGTCACGCCGATGCTCCACTCGCCCGGCATGACGATCAGCGACAGGTTCTGCAAGACGACGATGACGACCGACAGCGCGAAGGCGCCGGTCAGGCTGCCGATGCCGCCGGCGATCATGGCGATGGTCGCGGTCAGTAGCGGGGTGATCCCGCCATAGGGTTGCAGGCCGAGGTCGAACGGCACCAGCACGCCGGGCAGGCACACGACCGCGGAGGCGATCGCGACCACATAGACATGCACGGCGCGCGGCTCCAGCCGGGTGATCTCGGCGAGGAAGGGATTGGAGGCGACGGCGCGGATGCGCTTGCCGAGGATGGTGCGGCGCGCGAACCAGAGCACGGCGGCGAAGGCCAGCAGGCTGAGCCCGAGCGTCGCGAGTTGCGCGGCGCTCAGCCGGATGCCGCCCACCCCGAACGTGCGCGCGGCCCAGGCGCTGGGAAATTGCAGGATGTCAGCCGAATAGACGGCCGCGATGACGTTCTGGATGACGGCGAGCGCGCCAAGCGAGGCGATCAGGATGCCGAGATGCGTGGCCCCTCGCCGCTCCAGCCGCCCATAGAGTTGGTGCTGGATCAGCGCGCCGAGCGCCGTGCAGACGGCCATCGCCAGGATCAGCGCGAGCGGGTCCGGCACGCCGCGCATGGCGAGGCTCCAGGCGACGTAGCCGCCCAAGGTGTAAACGCCGGCGTGGGCGACATGGAAGATCTTCGTGGTCGAGTACACCAGCGCGAAGCTGACGGCGACGACCCCCAGCGCGCAGCCGGTGACGATGCCGTTCAGCAAAAGCTGGAGCGCGAGCATGCGCCCGCCCGCCCTACTCCGCCGTCCCCTTGGCGATCGGCACGTCCTTGCCGTCCTTGAACTCGCTGATGGCGATCGGAACGGTCGCGGTGTTCGAGTTGAAGGTCATCGGGATCAGGCCGGTGAAGCTCTTGATCGCGAACAGCGTCTCATGCATCGCCTCGCCGGTGATCGGCTTCTTGTCCCCAGCCAGCTTGTCGAGCACGGTCAGCGCGATCTGCGCCGCGTTGTAGTACTGGCGGGCGAAGAAATCCATGTCGGCGCCGAAGCGCTGATGGAAGGCGGCGGCAAGCTCGGGCGGGGCATCGATCTGCACCTGGGTGTGCACGAATCCCTGCGCGGACGGATCGGCGATCGCCTGCGGATCGGCGAAGAACGAGGTGCCGGCGACGAGGAAGCGCGGGTTCATCTGATGCACCTGATCGGCCAGCGGCACCATGCCCGCGGTGATCGAGACGAACAGCACGTCGGGGTTGCCGCCCGACAGCTTGAGCAGCGCCGGCCGGTAGTCGGTCTGGCCAAACTGCGCCGGCTCCTGCGACAGGATCGTGCCGCCGGCCTTCTTGAAGTCGGCGATGAAGTCGTCGCGTCCGCCGATGCCGGCAGCGTCGTTCTCGAACAGCACCGAGGCGGTCTTGCGGCCCTGACCCACCAGCCAGCGGCTGAGCACCGTCACCTCGTCGCCGGTGGACGGGAGCGTGTTGACCAGATAGGGCGAGGCCGTGCGCAGCTTGTCGGACTGCGCGCCGGCATTGATGAGCAGGATTTTCTTGCGCGTGGCGAGCGGCGCCATCGCCAGCGACGGGCCGGAATAGCCGGTGAAGATCATCGGGACGTGCTGGAGATCGACCAGCTTGTTGAAGCTCAGCACGGACTGGTCGGGCTTGGCCTGGTTGTCCTCGAAGAGCACCTCGAGCTTGTTGCCGCCCACGCCGCCATGCGCGTTGGCCTGCTCGATCGCGAACTGGACTCCGCGCATCTCCTGGGTGCCGACCACCGCGCCGGGGCCGGTCAGCGGCAGGATGGCCCCGAGCCGGATCGTCTCCGCCCGTGCCGTGCCGGCGAAGGCCAGAGACATCGCCGCCGCTGTCAGCCACGCGCGCGCCCGCTGCCGCATGAGCGTCCTCCCGTTCCGATGCGTTTCTCGATGGGCCTCTACGGCCCGATACGGAAGCCGGTCAAGCGTCCTCGGGGTCGGGCTCCTCCTGCTCGGCCTCGCGGCGGAGCCGGCGGAAGCTGCGCACGCTGAAGGGCAGCATGACGAGGTAGATCAGCCCGAGCCCGGCGAGCGCCGCCCAGGGATCGGCGACCAGCACCGCAGCGAATACCCCGACGCCCAGCAGGACGGGCAGGCACGTACTCCGCCGGCACCTTGAAGTTCTTGAAGCTCCACACGGGCAACGTGGAGACGCAGAGGAAGCCGGTGCCGATCAGGAACAGGGCGCAGAATGCCGGCGCATGGGCGAGCGCGATCAGCCAGCCGAGCCCGAGCGCGCGTCCTTCCAGGCCGAGAAACAGCGGCAGCAGCGCGAGCCCCGCACCGGCCGGCGCCGGCACGCCGGTGAAGAAGTTGTAGGCGTAGGCAGGCCCCGGCCCGGCGTCGAGCGAGGCGTTGAAGCGCGCCAGGCGCAGCGCCACGCAGACGGCGAAGAACAGGCAGGGCACGAAGCCGAACGGCCCCAGCCGTTGCATCGACCACAAGTAAAGCACGAAGGCAGGCGCCACGCCGAAGCCCATGAAATCGGCGAGGCTGTCGAACTCCGCGCCGAAACGCGAGACCGCCTTCAGCAGCCGGGCCAGCCGTCCGTCCAGCCCATCGATGCAGCCGGCGACGGTGATTGCCACTGCCGCCGCCCCGAACCGTCCGTCCAGGGCGAAGCGCACCGAAGTTAGCCCCGCGCAGAGCCCGATCAGGGTCAGGATATTGGGAATGATGCGGTTGAAGGACGGGCCCTTGAAGCGGGGCCGCTCGCGCGGACGCAGGCGTCGGCGCAGGCGCCGCACGCGCGACAGGTGCGCCCCCTCCGGGCGCCGCTGCTCCGGCCAGTCGGGCCGGCGCTGCTCGGTCACGTCGGCAGTTCCGCGATCACCGTCTCGCCGCCGATCATGGTCTGGCCCACCGCGACAAGCGGGCGCACGCCCTCGGGCAGGTAGAGATCGGTGCGGCTGCCGAAGCGGATGATGCCGAGGCGGTTGCCGGCGCGCACCAGGTCGCCCTCGTGCAGGTCGCACAGGATGCGCCGCGCGATCAGGCCGGCAATCTGCACCACCGCGATCTCCCGCCCGTCGGGCAGGCGGATGGCGAGGGCGTTGCGCTCGTTGCGCTCGCTCGCCTTGTCCAGGCTCGCGTTGACGAACGCGCCGTGCCGGTAGGCGATGCGCGTTACCGTGCCGTCCGCCGGCACGCGGTTCACATGCACGTCGAGCACGGAGAGGAAGATGCCGACCCGCCAGCGCGGCGTGGGGCCGAGACCCAGCTCCGACGGCGGAACGGCGGGCGCGATCGCGACCACCTTGCCGTCGGCCGGCGCCACCAGCGCATCCGTCCGGCCGGGCGGCACGCGCTCGGGGTCGCGGAAGAAGTAGAGGCTGAACAGCGTGAACAGGCCGGCGATCCAGGTGAGCCAGTGGGAGAGCACCAAGCCCACCACCCACAGGACGATGCCGCCGGCGATGAAGGCCCAGCCGGCGCGGTGCGGCGGCGCCACGACCAGGCGGAGCGTGTCGGCGACAGACATGAGGCGCCGGTTATGGTCGCATCACTTGGCCCGTTCAAGCGTGCCGGATGTGTCGCGGCCCGGCATGCCGAACACTTGGCCGGGGTAGATCAGGTTCGGGTTGCGGATCTGCGCGCGGTTGGCCCGGTAGATCGACGACATACCGCATGCCGGTGCCGTAGGTCGCGCGGGCGATGCGCCACAGATTCTCCCCTGGCTGGACCATGACGCTGCCCGGACGGAGATCGCGTCCCGCCAGATCCTCGCGCAGGAACGGCAGCTCGATGCGTGCCACGACCTTCCCGCCGGGCCCGATCTGGTCCAGGCGCATCCGGTGCCGGCCGGGCGCGAGCGGCGTGGCGGGGCTGAGGCTCCAGCGGCCGTCGGAGCCGGTGAGCGCCTCGCCGGCCGGATGGTTGTCGACATAGACCCGCACCCGCGAACCGGGCGGGGCGGTGCCGGCGAATTGCGCCTTTCCGTGCTGGTCGTAGTCCAGCGCCCCCATCCCGAGATGACCGGGCTGCGCCATGCCGGGCCCCTGCAAGGCGCGCGGGGCGCCCGGCCCGAGCAGCACGGCCAGCGGCGGCGCGGCGGCCGCTTGGGTGGGCGCCCCGGCTTCGCGCGGCGGCACCGCCAGCACGACGCTGCTCGCGCCTGCCTGCTCCGCGCCCCCGCCCGGCGGCCGGGCGGACAGAGTGAGTTCGCCCACACCCGGCGGCAGCGGCACCGCGGGGACGAGCACGAAGGCGCCCTGGTCATCGGCCCGCGCCCGGCCAAGCTCCGTCGTGCCCTCACGCACCGTCACCTCCGCGCCCGGCGCGGCACGGCCGGCGATGACGACGCTGCCGTCGGGGGCGACGCGGACCACGTCGAAGCGGGGCGGCGCGGGCGTCGGCGCGGCAGTGCTGGCGGCGGGGGGGATCTGCGCGACGGCGGGAGACGGGCTCGGGGCCGGACCAGACTGCGACAGGTCGGTGTCCCACCAACGACCGAGGCCGAGCACGAGACCCAGTGCGACCGCCAACAGGGCAAGCAGCCCGACTGGCAGCCAGCGCAGGACCGGGGACCGGGTTGCCGGCGAGGCCATCGGGCGCAACCGTACGCCGCGTCCTGCGGCGCCGCAACCGTTCCCCTTGCGGGACGCGCCCGGAGCGGCATCTTTCCCGTGTGCGAAGCCATGAAACGAGACGGACGACGGGCGGGACGCGGTCCTCGGTGCGCGTGTGGGACGCGCCGATCCGGCTGTTTCATTGGGGAATCGTGGTGCTCGTGTTCACCAGCTGGCTCACCCAGTACCGAGGACTGGATGTCGGCGCATTTCGTCGCCGGATACACGATGTTCGCCGCGCTGCTGTTCCGGCTTGTCTGGGGTTTCATCGGCAGCGACACCGCCCGTTTCCGTCGCTTCCTCAAGAGCCCACTTGCCGCGTGGACGCACCTGATGGCGTTCCGCCGTCGCGAGCCGGACCGCGAGATCGGCCACAACGCGGCCGGCGGCTGGATGGTGCTGGTGATGCTGCTGCTGCTCGCCGTGCAGGTCGGCACCGGGCTGTGCGCCAACAACGACGTGGACGTGCAGGGTCCGCTGGCCGAGCGCGTCGGCGGGGACTGGAGCGACTGGCTGACCCATGTGCATGCGCTGACCTTCACCGCGATCGAGGCCGCCGTGGTGCTGCACGTCGCGGCGGTGCTGGCCTACATGCTGGTCAAGCGGCACGACCTGGTGCGGCCGATGATCACCGGCAGAAAGCGCATGGCGGAAGTCTCAAAGCCACCCCGGATGCGCAGCCCGCTACTGGCCGTGGCGGTACTGGCCCTGGCCGGGGGCGTGGTGGCGATCGTGGTGATGGTGGGATCGTAGGGGCGGAGAAGGCCGCGATGCCTGGTCGCCCTGCCCGCCCCCTACCCGCCCTATGCCGGAGCTGGCGCCCGCGCGGGCCGGACGCGGGCGGATCGGCGTCCCGGCGTCGGCGCTTGCGGAGGCTCCATGCCCATCAGCGCGCGATGGATCGCCGCCGAATTTGGGGCGGCGGATGTCGCGGCCGCGCGATCGGACGAGACCGCCGGCGCGGCCAGGGCCGCCTCGATCGCCCGCAGCACCGCGCCGGCCTCGATCGGGAACGGGAAGACGGCGCCGAACCCGGACTTGCGTACCCGATCGGCCGGGGCACCAAGGTCCGGCACCAGGGGAAACAGGCCGGCGGCAACGGCCTCGCTCAATGTATAGGAGTAGGTTTCGGGCCAGATGTGGAGGAACAGCGCGACCCGCCCCTCGGCCTGGGCCAGCAGCGCCGGCTGCTCCCACGGCTCGTACGCGCCGGTGATCAGTACGTTGCCAAGCGCGCGCAACTCAGCGTCGATGTCGGTGTGGCCGATGACGCGGAAGCGCAGGTCCGGGTGGCTCAGCCGCGCGCGGCGGGCGATCTCGGCCAGCTTGGCCGAGCCCTTGTGCGGGCCGAGTTCGCCCAGCAGGACGATCTCGCGGCTGGCGGGATCGCGCGCGGGCGGTGGCGCGGGGGTGCCGGGCGGCTCGGGGTGCAGCGCGGCGGTGAGCGCAAGGTCCGGCCAGATCCGGCGCAGGTACGAAGCAGCGCTTTCCGACGGCGCGACCACATGGCGGAACGCACCGAGCAGCGCGCCGAAGGTCGTACGGTGCTCCTGCGGCGTCAGCGCGTCGAGGCGCGATGCCTCATGCGGGCCGGCGGCGGCAATGCAGCGCCGGCATGTGTCGGGCGCCGCCACGTCGCAGAACTGTCCGGCGGCGTCGATCATGGTGACGCGCGGGCAGAGCGGGTAGAAATCGTGCGCGTAGTAGATGGCGTGGCGGCCACCGACCCAGCTGGTGAGGCCGCTCAGGAAGTCCTGCTGGAATCCG
The DNA here is from genome assembly GCA_963756495.1 of uncultured Pseudomonadota bacterium. Taxonomy (GTDB): domain Bacteria; phylum Pseudomonadota; class Alphaproteobacteria; order Acetobacterales; family Acetobacteraceae; genus DATFDN01. The sequence continues at coordinate 573,992 of CAVWNS010000001.1, forward strand.
AGGACCTGGTGGACCAGGACGTGGGTGATGCGCGCCGCTGACAGCAGGTTGAACAGCGAAGCGGTCTCGTTGGGAGCGAACACGGCACGCAACGCCGGCATCTGGGCCTCCAGCTCGATCATCCCGTCGGCGCGGCAGCTGAGGGTGAGCTTGCGCGCGCCGGCGTAACCGGTCGCCGCCTCGATGTCGGCCAGCGCCTTGCGCGTGCCGCCGGCGAGCCAGTTCGTCACTACCAGGGCGAACGCGGTTTCCGCATCGGCCTTGCGCAGCCGCGCTGCGTCCAGCGGCCAGCGCGCCCGCCGCAAGCCCTCCGCACGCTCGAAGGACATCACCAGCGGCGTGTATTCGGGATACATCCGGCCCAGGCGCGCCATGTTGGTCTGCATCAGCGCCGCTTTCTCGCCGCCGAAGGAGACGCTCTCGCGATGCTCCACGAAGGCACCGGCGGCGGCGACGTTGCGGAAGCCGAGATCGGCGACGCGCTGGCAGAAATCGTTCTCCTCGCCGTAGCCGCGCCCGAACGACTCGTCGAACCCGCCCGCCAGTTCCAGCGCCTCACGCCGGATCAACATGCAGAAGCCATGGCCGGTGGGGACGTCGATCGCGACACCGCCACTGGTTTCCCGCGCGGCGGCGGCCACGTCGGCCCAGTCCATGTCGGACAGCGCCGCGTTCGGCAGGCTGGGATGGGGGTAGGAGAAGATCGTGGCGTTGTTGGAGAGCGCGGTGACGGTGCCGATGTCGGGCGCGGAGCCGGCGATGCGGCACATCTCGTCGAACACGCCGGGAAACACCCGCGTGTCGGAGTTCAGCAACAGCACGTCGCCTTGCCGGCAGGCCGCGATGCCGCGATTGACCGAGCGGACGAAGCCCTGGTTCTCGGCGTTGTCGAGCAGGTAAACGCCCGCCTCGCGCGCGTACCACGCCAGCAGCGCGTACATGCCCTCGTCGGGGGAGCGATCGTTGACGAGCACGACCGCGTCACGGTCGGGGTCGCGGGTTGCCATGACGCTGGCCACGCAGGCTTGGGTGATCGCCACGTCGCGATACACCGGGATCACGATGGCGAGCCGCCGTCCGTTCACCGGCGAGCCAGCGGCGGAGGGATCGGGGAGGCGCACGCGCGCCCGCTCCGCGCTCTGGCGTCGGCGCGCGACGAATTCGGCCAGCATCTGGCGCAGCAGCACGCGCTCGGCGGGCGTCATCGCCGCGTCTGCCTGGAACCGACGGCCGATGCGCCGCGCCGCCTCGATCGCGCTCGTGCGGTCCTCGATCACGAACGGCCCGTCGAACAGCTCGACATCGGTGCCAGCGAGGCGGACGGAGTAGGCGTGGCGCGCACCGTCATCGGCGGGCGGGTCGAGAGCGATGTCGAATCCGACTCGCCAGGCGTGCGGATAACGCTCGCGCACGTCCGTGCGCGGCAGATTGCACGTCCCTTCCCCGACCTGCACGCCGTCGCGGAATACTTGAAGTTGCAGAGTCCGGGCCGGCGCGTCCGGCGATAGCAGCCAGCCACCACAGCGCAGCGGGCTCAGCGCATCGAGATAGCCGTCCAGGCGCATGGCGCAGCGCGCCTCGGCGAAGCGTACCCCGTTGGCGAAAGCCCGCAGGATTAGGTCGGAGCGGCCGAAGCAGGCCGGATCGAGCGCCACCGAGAAGCGGGCGGGCGGGCAGAGCGGGTCGGCGTTGTCGGAGCCCGGGACGGCCTCGGCCTCGCCCAGCAGCGCGCCGTCCTGGTCGCGGATCTGGACGAGCGTGCCGGCGAACCCATCCACCCGCTCGCTCAGCCAGCCGGACGCGACGTCCCCGGCAACGGACAAGGCGCCATCGAAGCGTCCCGGCCCGACCAGGATCGGCGAGCCCACCACTTCCATGCCATCGGCGGAGACGTGCAGCGCGTCGGCTCGTCCGATCCGGCGGACGGCGACGCGGAACCCAAATGTCGTGCGGCCACGGCCAAGGCAGGCGAGGTCGGGACGTTCCTCATTGGCAAGACCGCGCGCGAGGGGGCGTCCAAGAGCATCGCGGATGACAATGTCAGCGGGACGCCCGGTCGGGGATATCGCCCAGCCAAGTACCGTGGGCGCCTTCGAGACCATCGACGAACCCGACCGTATGATCCATGAACGCGGCGCTCCGTTCGTCTCGGTGCGGCGGGGGACTTGCCGCGCCCGGCTGGCGCGAGCGGTCTCGATGCCCTTCGATCGCGCGAACGCGAGGAGTCATACACTGCGGACATCTTTGCCGGCAAGAGATTGCGAATGCCGTCCGGATGATGTGGCGAGATAATCGCGCTCGTGAGTTGAGACGTGGTTTTCAATTCGGCACGCGTCAGCGGTCATCGTCGCCGGCGGAGACAAACGAACGGCGGCGCGGGGACTGTGCCGAGCCGCTTCGGCCTATCAGCCGGTTTCCGGCGCGACGCCCAGGACAAGGGTGGATGTCGCCATACGGCCGTCGCGCACCAGCCTGACCGGAACCGCCCGGCCCACGCGACCCGAGGCCAGGAAACGGCGCAAAGCGCCGGTCCCGCTCATGCGGATGCCGTCCAGCGCGAGCAGGATGTCGCCCGCCCGTAGCCCGGCGATGTCCGCCGGCCCACCCGGATCGAGGCGCACCACGAGGCGCGCGGATTCCTGGCCCGCCGCGACCCGCAACAGCACTGGCACGGCCGTCGGCTGCAACGCGGCGCCGAGCCAGCCACGCCGCGCGGCGACGGCGCGGGCAATGGTGTCGTGCGCCAGAAGGACCCAGGCGGCACCCGGCATCGGCCGCGCCAGCCCGAGCAGTGCGCCCGTCATGTCGAGGACGGGTCCGCCTCCCGTGCCATCCGGTGGGCCGTCGAGCAGCATGGGTTCCGTGCTTCGCACCATCAGCAACCGCGCCGTCGGGCTGGCATCCGCCGCGACGTCCAGCCCCAGCACCAGCGAACCGACCGCGGGCACCATGTCGGCCCGTCGCAGGCTTGGTGGGGCGTGCGGCGCCAGCACGCGGAACGCCGCCACGCCCAACGGGTCGGCGAACGCGCGCTCCAGCGGGACCACGCGCCCGCCGGGCAGCACGGCCGTCCCTTCCCTGCCCGCCCGCGCCTCTGCGGCCGTGACGAGCAGGCACGGGGCCCAGACGAGGGCGCTTGCGTGGCGGTCCCCGTCAAGGCGCAGCGCGGCCAGAGCCGGGGCGGCGCCTCGCACCAGCGCGGCCACCTCGCCGGAGATGCGGCCGAGCAGGGGGTGGGCGCCGTCGCGCATCTTGGTCCTCGCCGCGATTGAGAACCGTTTCTATCACAAAACGGAACTGACGGGAGCTGTTCTGATAGTGGATCGAACATGACCGCCGCTACCCGATCGATCTCGGCGAGCGCGATCCCGTACTCATGATAATTTCACGTCCAACTTACGCTACTATGATCCGGCAGAATTTCCGATGATCCAGAGAGGGCGCGATCCGTTCGCCGGTCATTAGCAACGCCTGAAATCGCTTGCCATGAGCTTATCCGTTCCGGCCAAGTTGGGGAAATACGAGATCCGCGGCGTTCTCGGGCGCGGCGCCATGGGGGTTGTGTATGACGGGTGGGATCCGCTCATTTCCCGCCGCAACGCGATCAAAACGGTGCGTCTTCCGGACATGGCGGACGAAGATACGGTGGAGGGACTGGCTCGCTTCAGGCGCGAGGCACAAGCCGCTGGCCGCCTTTCGCATCCCAATATCGTAAGCATATATGAATATTGCGAGGATGACGATATCGCCTACATTGTCATGGAATATGTAGAGGGTCGTCCGCTCAAGACACTGCTCGATACTCAGGATCGCCTGCCGGTCGAAGACGTGGTGCGGATAGCTGAACAACTGCTGACCGGCCTGCAGTTCAGCCACGAACGTGGCGTCATCCATCGCGACATAAAGCCTGCCAACATCATTCTGACGCCTGACGGGCGGGTCAAGATCGCCGACTTCGGCATCGCCCGCATCGACAGCTGCAATCTAACGCAGGTCGGGACGGTGATTGGCACGCCTGCCTACATGTCTCCCGAGCAGTTCATGGCGCAGAACGTCGATGCGCGAACCGACATCTACTCGTCCGGCGTGCTGCTGTACCAGATGCTTACCGGCAAGCGGCCGTTCGAGGGCTCCGCCAGCGCGATCATGCAGCAGGTACTAAACACGAGGCCTTCGCGTCCGTCGAAGGTCTCGGCCGGATTGCCGCTTGAATTTGATGCCGTCATCGAGCGGGCGATGGCGCCGCGCCCGGCTGACCGATTTGCGGACGCCGCGCAGTTCGCGCATGCCCTGCGAGCCGCGCTTAGCGCCAGCACGGTCGCAAGCAAAGCCTACCCACTCAGCGCGACAGATGATCCCGACGTCACGATGCCCGCTCGGCCACTACGACCGAATGGCAGGGCGGCTCTCCCATCTCGCGGGCAAACAACTCATGGAGGCGTGCCGATCGACCAGCCAGCAAGACAACCGCCCTTCAAGGGGCTTGGGCGAGCACTTGCGGCAGTCGTGATTGCCGCCGGGGTGTGCACCGTATTTGCGCTGCCGCCGGAGATCACCGGGCTCGTCGCACCCACGGCGGCTCGGGGGATCGGAAAATTTATCGTATCGTTCGAGGCGTGGTCGGCAAATCTTGACGATGCCGCCCTAGCGAAAATAAGTGCGGCAGCCCGATGGGCCCAGCTTCATCCCGACAAGGTACTCACTGTGGAAGGCTTCGCCGCACCAGACGGCAGCATCGAGGCAAATATTAACCTCTCCGCCACCCGTGCTCGGATGGTCCTTGATCAACTCGCACGAGACGGCGTCAAGCCGTCGCGAATCCGCCTGATCGCACACGGTGCGACTGACGTCAGGTCCTTGAGCGAGGGAAGACGAGTAGAGATCGACATCGTCGGCCCGTAGCTGAGGGCCACGCCTTCAGTCCGACACCCAGACATGCCGGACGAAAAGCTAGCCGTAATTGGGTCTCTTGCGCCAGGTTGCGACGAGTACCTGAGCTGGCTACGCAAAATAGCCCGGTAGGTTCCGCGTGTCCGATGTGATCGGCACCCAGGGCTGGGCTGATGCGCAGAACAGATTGACGTGGGGCTTGACAATGGTTGTGTCATCTAGCGTCCCCGCTGCAACCAGCATCCTTGGGGAGCCTTCCCGCTCTAGGATTATTGGCGTTCCGCAGTTTGGACAAAAACGTCGATGAAATGGTTCACCGGTCATCCCACCCGGTTCGGTGTAGGTCTTCAACGTGCCGACGACAGCAATGCTCCCTGCCGGAAAGATCATAAAGGTTCCAAACGCCGAGCCAGTATGCCGCTGGCATGTTGTGCAGTGGCAAACCATGGTTCGATCGTGATCCGGCTCTGCATCTGTGGAATATCGAACGGCCCCGCATAGGCAGCCGCCAGTGATCTGTGCCATGGTTTCCTCCTTCGCATGGAGCAGTTATACTAATCGAATGGCAGTTCGACCAGGAACGGCCCGCCGGCTCGCAGGCACTGGGCGAACAGGTCAGCGAACTGCTCGCAGCTCTCCGCGCACGCGGCCCCTACCCCCATGCTGCGCGCCATCCCCGTCCAGTCCAGGTCGGAGTTGCCGAGATCGAGCATGTCCATCGCGGTGCGCCCGGGGTTGGCGCCGACATTGGCCAACTCGCCGAACAGGATCTGGTATTTGCGGTTGGAGAAGATCAGATCCGATCCACTACCATGCAGCCGAAGCGCAGCCCCGCTGCTGCTGCCCCGTCTTGCACCGGCTGACTGTCAGATAGCCGTATCCTTTCTCGTCGCCTCTACATGATCGGACGTGAGTTCCCTGCGGGGACAGGAGCTGATGGTTCCCGTAAACTTGCGCTCCGTGGAGCCAGCGGCTGTCGAATCGACTCGGCTCATCGATCGTTTCCTTCGCTCGGCACCAGCCGCTTGCGCAGGAAGAGGCGTTTGTGGTCCGGTGACCAGTCGAGTTCACCGAAGACCTCGTAGCCGAGCTTGCGATAGAAGCCGGGAGCTTGGAAGCTGAAGGTGTCGAGCCAGACCGCGTGGCAACCGCGCTCCAGCGCCCGGCCTTCGGCCTCGTCCATCAGATTGCGCCCGATCCCTTGGCCGCGCAGACCGTCCGACACCCAGAGATACCGAACGAAGAGCCAACCGCAATAGGTTTCTCCGGCGAGGCCCGCGACGATCCTCTCCCGATCCCGCACGAAGACGCCGAGGGGCCGCCAGGGCTGATGGCGCGGCCATAGGCTCTCGTTGAAGTCTTCCAGCCTATGAGGCAGCACTTCCACGTCCGCATCCGTCGGGTCGTCCTCGATATCGAGGCGCAGGCCGGGGGGCAGACTCATGATGCCACGGCTTCGCACGGGGCAACGTCACCGTCGATCATGCCGCTAGACCGGCAGCTCGATCAGGAACGGGCCGCTGGCTCGCAGGGACTGGGCGAACAGGTCGGCGAACTGCTCGCAGCTCTCCGCGCGGGCGGCCTCCACCCCCATGCTGCGCGCCATCCCCGTCCAGTCCAGATCGGGGTTGCCGAGGTCGAGCATGTCCATCGCGGTGCGCCCGGGGTTGGCGCCGACATTGGCCAGCTCGCCGATCAGGATCTGGTATTTGCGGTTGGAGAAGATGACCGTCGTCACGTCCAACTTCTCGCGCGCCTGGGTCCACAGCGCCTGGACGGTGTACATCGCCGATCCGTCGGCTTGCAGGTTCACCACGCGCCGGCCCGGCGCGCCGACCGCGGCGCCGGTTGCCAGCGGCGGGCCGCCGCCGATCGCCCCGCCCGTTACCTGGAGCCAGTCATGTGGCGCGGCGGCGAAGGTCGCGGGGAAGAAGCCGCGACCGAAGGTGATCGCCTCGTCGGCGACCACGGCCCCTTCAGGCAGCAACGCGGCGACGGTGCGCGCGAAACTCTCGGGGTTCAGCGCCCCGCGCGCCGGCTCCGGGCGCGGACCTGCGTCCGACACGGCGGCCGCCGGCGCGCCAAGCTCGTCGGCCAGCAGGCTCAGCGCGTCGATCGGGTCCTGCTCGGGCCGGGCCAGGATGTGCACGTCGGCGTCGTCGGGAACCGGGCTGCCGGGCTTGTTGGGGTAGGCGAAGAAGATCACCGGCTTGCGGCAGCCGACCAGCACGACGTGGCGGAACCCGGCCAGCGCCTTCACCGCCTGGTCCACGGGATAGGGGATGCGGTTCACCGCCAGCCGCCCCCGCCCACGCGCCATGCGGGCGTTCGAGCCGATCGCCATCACCGCCGCCCCGGTCTTGGCTGCGATCCGGTGCGCCAGGCCCAGCGCCGGCTCGGTCAGCGCGTCGCCGCCCAGCAGGATCAGCGTCTTCTCCCCGGCGCGCAGCACACCGGCGACCTGGGTGATCTGGTGCGGGTCGGCGCGGGGCCGCCGCGGCACCGGCAGGGCCTCGCCGACCACGCCGCCCTCGGTCCAGGCGGTGTCGGCCGGCAGGATCAGGGTCGCGATCTGCCCCGGCGCCGTGCGCGCGGCCTGCACGGCGACGGCGGCGTCGCGCCCGACGGTCGCCGAGGATGTCGCGGTGCGCACCCAACCCGATACGCCGCGCGCCCAGCCTTCGGTGTCGGCGGTCAGCGGCGCGTCCAGCGGGCGGTGGTAGGTCGCCTGATCGCCGGCGATGTTCACGATCGGCGTCGCGGCGCGGCGCGCGTTGTGCAGGTTGGCGAGGCCGTTGGCGAGGCCCGGGCCGCAATGCAGCAGGGTCGCGGCAGGCTTGCCCGCCATGCGCGCGTAGCCGTCCGCCGCGCCGGTCACCACGCCCTCGAACAGGCCGAGGACACAGCGCATTCCGGGGATGCGGTCCAGCGCGGCGACGAAGTGCATCTCCGAGGTGCCGGGGTTGGAGAAGCAGGTATCGACCTTGCTGCCCAGCAGCGTGTGGACGAGGGATTCGGCGCCGTTCATGGTTGCTCCCGCGATGCATGCGATGGGTCTGGCGGGAGAGTGCGCGAGCGCGCCCCGGAGGGCAACGCCGGTTGCGCCGACAGCGCGTCCTGCGCAGGATCGCGCTGCCAGCAGGAAAGGCGCGCACATGGCCTGGACGGTCCTCTATCCGGAATCGCTCTATGAGGACGACAGCGTGGAGCGGCGCATCTTCGGACCCGACGTCCAGGTGGTCGTGCGCGACACCAAGGTGCTGGCCGAGCTGTCCGACGCCGACTGCGCGTCCGCCGACGGGCTGATGATCCTGCGCCAGCGGATCTTTGCCGCCGACCTGGCGCGGTTCACCCGGCTGCGCTGCGTCGTGCGGATGGGGGTGGGCTATGACAGCATCGACCGCGAGGCCGCCGCCGACCGCAAGGTGATGGTCTGCAACGTCCCCGACTACGGCACGACGGAAGTCGCCGACCACGCGATCGCGCTGACCTTGGCGCTGCGGCGGGGCTTGCTCCTGCACCATGAATGGCAGCGCCGCGACCCGCCGGCGCCGTGGCGCGCGGTGTTCGACCCGCTGATCCGGCGACTGGGCGTGCAGACCTTCGGCATCGTCGGGTTGGGGCGCATCGGCACCGCAGCAGCGCTGCGCGCCAAGGCGCTCGGCTTCCGGGTGGTCTTCTTCGACCCCTACCGCCCGAACGGCGCCGACCTGGCGATCGGGGTGGCGCGCGCGGCGACATTGGAGGAGCTGCTGCGCCAGACCGACGTGCTCTCGGTCCACGCCCCGCTCACGCCCGAGACGCGCAACCTGATCGGGCCCGCCGAGCTGGCGCTGCTGCCCCAAGGGGCGGTGGTGGTCAACACCGCGCGCGGCCCGATCATCGACATCGACGCGCTGGCGGCGGCACTGAAATCGGGCCATCTCGCCGGCGTGGGCCTCGACGTCGTGCCGGTGGAGCCGCCGGTCGAGCCCGTCGCCGCGCTGATCGCCGCATATCGCGGCCGCGCGCCCTGGGCGGAGGGCCGGCTCATCATCACGCCGCACTCGGCATTCCACACGCCGCAGGCATGGGAGGATATCCGCAGCAAGGGCGCGGAGACGATGCGGGCCGCCCTGCTGGGGCCGCGGCCGCAGAACGTCATCCCTCCAGGGAGCTACTAGTGTCATGACGCACCCCCTTGCCGACCAGGCGGAGACGCTGGGGCTGCCGCCCAAGCAGGTCCGCAAGATGCTCGACCGCTACCGCGTGACCTCGGGCAAGCAGTTCCGGCTGAAGGACCACGATCCGGCCGATACCGGCGGACACCTGCTCGACAGGGCAAAGGCGGAGGCGCTGCTCGCCGCCGGCGTGCAGCGCCTGTCGGAATTGCAGGAGCGGCTGTATGCCGGGGACCAGTGGGCCCTGCTGTGCGTGTTCCAGGCGATGGATGCGGCCGGCAAGGACGGCACCATCAAGCACGTCCTGACCGGGGTGAACCCGCAGGGCGTGCAGGTGACGAGCTTCAAGGTCCCCGGGCCGGAGGAACTGGCGCACGACTTCCTGTGGCGCAGCATCCGCGCCCTGCCCGAGCGCGGGCGCATCGGCATCTTCAACCGGAGCCACTACGAGGAGGTGCTGGTGGTGCGGGTCCATCCCGACCTGCTCGACCGCCAGCGCCTGCCGCCCGACCTGGTGGGCAAGCACCTCTGGGAGGAGCGGCTGGCGGCGATCGCCGGGTTGGAGGATTATCTGGCGCGGCAAGGCACAGCGATCGTGAAGTTCTTCCTGCATCTATCGAAGCAGGAGCAGCGGCGGCGCTTCCTGGCGCGTCTGGAGGAGGCCGAGAAGAACTGGAAATTCAGCGCCGCCGACCTCGCCGAACGGGCGCACTGGGACGACTATCAGGATGCCTACGAGGCGGCGATCACCGCGACCGCGGCACCGCACGCACCCTGGTTCGTGGTGCCCGCAGACCATAAATGGTTCACGCACCTGGTGGTCGTGACGGCGCTGATCGAGGCCCTGGAGCGGCTCGACCTGGCGTTTCCGAAGGTCAGCGCCGAGCAGCACACCGCGCTGAAGGCCGCGCGCGCGCGGCTGGAGGCCGAGGGAGACTGAGGGGGCCTGCAATCTTGTTGCCAGCCCGTGCGCCTGGCCGCGATAATACCCGGCTGCGAACGAGGTGATCATGGCCTTCCTGACCGAGCCCGAACCCGAGCGCGGCGCGGTGCTGCCGGTGCTGCCCGGCATCAGGCGCGTCGTCGCCGACAATCCCAGCCCGATGACCTATCACGGCACCAACACCTACCTAATCGAGACGGAACAGGGACTGGTGGTGCTCGATCCGGGTCCGGACGATTCGCGCCATGTCGAGGCCGTGCTGGCCGCCACCGGCGGTAAGGTGGACCTGATCGTGCTGTCGCACACCCATCACGACCATCTGGGCGCGACGGCCGCGCTGAAGCAGGCGACCGGCGCGCAGACCGCCGGCTTCGCCCGGCCCGCCGACGCGGCGTTCCAGCCGGACATCAGGCTGGAGGATGCGGACGAGGTCGCCGGCATGGCGGTGCTGCACACGCCGGGCCATGCGTCGGACCATCTGTGCCTCGCGCTGCCGGGGAAGAACGGCCAGGCAATCCTGTTCAGCGCCGATCATGTCATGTCGTGGAACTCGTCCGTCATCAGCCCGCCCGACGGTGACATGCGGGCGTATTTCGCCAGCCTGCGGCGCGTGCTGGAGCGCAACGACGATGTCTTTCTGCCCGGCCACGGCCCGGCGCTGCCCGAACCGCGCCGGCTGACCCGCGCGCTGCTGTTTCATCGCATGGAGCGCGAGCGCGCGATCCAGGTCGCGCTGCTCAGGGGTCTGACGACGACGGCGGCGCTGCGGGACAAGATGTACGCGCAGACCCATCCCCGCTTGCAGCGGGCGGCGGAACGCAACGTCCTGGCGCACCTGCTCAAGCTGGAGGCCGAGGGCAAGGCCAGGTGCGACGGCGAGGCCTGGCGCCCCGCCTGAGCGCGCCTCGGTTGCGCTGACGGCCGCGGGACTGTCGGTTTCATCGCACGCCCTGCGAGTTGGCCAGTTTGATCAGGGCCTCGGCGTGGGTGGTTTCAGGCGGCACCCTCGCCGTCCTTCAGTCGCGCCGATAGGTGCCTTCGATGATTGCGCGCACGTCGGCGCGGCAGAGGCCGACATCCCTCAGCTCCCTGTCGCTGAAGATTTGCAGCTGCCGGATTTCTCGTGCTCGCTTGCGGCGAGCAGCCCAAGCGGAGCCAAGTCGAGCCAGGCCCGCTTGCGCCGAGGGGAAAATGAGGGCGGCATACGGAGCGGCGTTCGTTCCGAAGCCGGCAGGAGCGGTGGTGATACGGTTCTTCACGCTAAGCTCCGTTCGTCAAAGACAAAGAAGGGGCGCCAGGAGCACGGCCAGGCTGCCGCAGCTGGCAGACCGTCAGTCCGCTCCAGGCGTGACGCCGCAGGATGGGGCCGACGCAGCCGCAGCGCTGTGACCCACATCACCGCAAAATCGTTGGCACTGCGGCGCGATTGCGTCGCCCGATCGAGGTCGGCGGAATTTAGCCCAACTGCTCGTTACTGCCCAACTGCTCGTTACTGCCCAACTGCTCGTTACTGCCAGTACCGATCGGAGCCCCGCGTTCCTAAATGATGATCTCTCGACGGGAGGACGTCATGCGGAGCGCGCGCGCTGCCTGCCTGGGGCTAGCACTGCTCGGCCCTCTTCTGCTGTCTGCGAGCCCTGCGATCGCACGGGGCGGCGGTGGCGGCGGTGGAGGGCACGGAGGTGGAGGCCGCGGGGGTGGTTGGAATGGCGGCGGTTGGAATGGGGGTGGTTGGAATGGCGGCGGGTGGCATGGGAGTGGTTGGAATGGCGGTGGGTGGCGTGGTGGTGGGTGGTATAATGGGCGCTGGTACGGCGGTGGCTCTGGGTGGTGGGGGCCGGGCGTCATCATCGCACCGCCGATCTGGGTTCCACCCCCTGTGTTTTACTATGCTCCCCCACCTCCGCCGGTCTGGTCCACACCCCAGCCGGGCTCTTACGGACCACCGAGCGTAAACTTTGGGTACGGTGGATAGGAGGTTACATCTGCGCATCCCGCTGGCCGGGATACAGTCACATCGCGCCGTGCTCAGGCAAAGCATCCTAGAGGCTGCACGATCCGCGCTCGGCCTTGCGAGGATGCCCCCGTCCGGGCCGGCGCATCCAGCCCGATCAGTGCCAGCCTGATCAGTGCCAGCCTGATCAGCGACAGACCAGTTGCCCGTAGGCATCATAAACACAGGCGCCGGGCGGGTAGTAGGCAGCAGGAGGTGGTGCCGCGTATACCGGGGGCGCGTATGCGGGTGCCCCGTAAGCACCGTAGGCTGCACCGGCGTAAACGTTGCGGCGAGCCGTACGTCGCGCCACGCCGGCGTAGCTCAGCGGCGTGAGCGGGCGCCCGATGATTGCCTGGGCCTGGGTCGTCCAGGAGCCCGTCAGCGATGGCGCCTCGCTTCCGAACAGACATCCGCCGGCGGCGATGCCCATCAGCATGATGCGAAATATGTGCTTCATTTCTCGGCTCCTTGTCCGGTCGGGGCCGGCACCTCGTCGATATTCGCGAGCGCCTTGAAGTCAACCCGCTTGGCTTCGGCGGGCGGCGTGAAGGCAAACGCATCATCGGGGGCTGGCACGTCCGTCTTCCAGTCCTTGATGCGCAGCGTGTACTCGGGAGCGGTGGCGACAGTCTTGCTGACGATGAGATACTGGCGCGGGATCGGAGATTCACCGACTTGCACCCATAGCTGCCAGTCGGTCTCATGTTCGCGGAACGCCAGGTGCTCGCAGTCCGTGCCGTCGATGACGCCCTGCCCGATATGTTCCGCATCGAGCACGTCTTGGGTAAGGGCCGCATACCCGTTGGTCAGCAGCAGATCGGCCCCCGGCGCCTCGATGAGAAACTCGCGGCTCAGCCGGTCCACCAGTTGATCGATCGACCCCGGAGCATCCGCCTGCGCGTAAGTCTTGCGATAGCGGTCAAAGACCGTAAACTGCTTCCCATCGAAGATCATCTCGACATCGCTGTAGCCGCCGGTCCGGGTGGCACGCACCTTGTCCGGCCGACTGACGAGCATCTGGCCGGAACTGCCGAATTGAATCTTTTGCAGCTCCGGGGTGACGACCTCGATGTCGGAATCGTAGCTCAGCGAGAATTTCTTCTGGCTCCCCACGTAATCGAACATGGCTTTCAGGATTGCCTTGGGATCGCCGCCTTGCGCCCGAGCGTATGGGCCGCACAGGCCCGTCGCCGTCAGCGCTGCCACCATCGAGCGGCCGATCACTGCACGGCGCGTCGCCACAAGGTTCATTGCCTGACCTCTCACCACGGAACGATATGGCCCGAAATTCCCCGGATAGGCAACCAGGTTGATCCGACATTTTCCTGATAGCGGGTCGGTTCCTCGACGCTGAGCGCGGGCTAGCTAGTGGATGAAATCTGACGCTTGCTATCCGCCAAACTCGACCCGAAGCCAAAGTCGCACTGGACTTCTGTAACAGGTTAAGTGCATAGCAATATCTATAGCAATATCTATAGCGTTGGCCCTCAGGGACAGATGATGGTTCCCGCCGCGACCCGCTAGCTGGGCGTAGTATAACCTGCACTAATGGAATGTTCCAACGACGGATCATGTAGCTTTCTGAACCCACTGCTCAGGGATTCCATATGCCCTTGCAGCTTACCTGGCGGCCAAGCACAATCGGGCACTGTTCAATAGGAACCAACCTGCCGTACGCAGCCTGAAGACCTGATATTCGTCCTACCGAAGATGAAACTCAGCGATCAAAGACGGCCTGGCGGAGAGCAGGCGCTCTAAATGGCTCTTTGGCCACATCTCCATCTTAGGAAGACCGCCGGATGCATTATGGCGTTCGATCCACTGGACGGCATCCGAGGTAAATCGCCCACTTGTAGCGATTACCAGCACGTCGACGCGCGGGTCGGACCATAGTGTGGTCTGGTCCTTTACGGAAGAGGCATGTGGCAGGGCAACACTTTTCGTCAGCCAGTGCTTGCACTGAATGATGACGCGCTGCCGGTTCGTGCCGGATAGGCCATCGACGATCACCCGTGTCACTGACAAGTCGCGGCCACGATCCGGCGCCCGAGTTTGCAGGAGCCACTCCGGGTTTTCATAACCGGGCTCGCTGCTGATCAGGACGAACAGAAGGCGCTCGAAACCACCGTCATCCAGCTTATTCCATTGAAGCGCCGTCGTGACGGCACCCCTTGGCTTAGCTGCCAAAATGTCCGAAAGATCGTTGACCTCGACAGGCAAGGGCTCGTTCACGCCATACAAACTCTTCCGAAGGCCTTCTTTGACGGCAGGCCAGTCGTGTTGTTCGATGTCGTCAAGATCGGCCCCTTGGTCAAACGCCAAGTGACGGCGGAAATCGTGCCATCTTGGCGGCTTCTGACCGCTGCCGAGCAGAACCTCGATCTGATCTGCGTGCCCCCGCAACTGCTCCCATAACGGGCTGGCGAGCTTCGCCTGGAACTCGGGATTTCCAACGTGCTGTCGAACGGCACGCAGGTCGGCATCGACCTGATCGATTACCTCGACCAGCGCGTCCCGGACGAGCGCGCGGCGCTCCTGGTTGAATCGAAACCGATATTCCCGAATCTCGCCGCCCGGCTCCCATAATCTGGATTCCCATTGCGATGCCGCGATTGGCTCGTCGATTTCAGCCCAGTCGAAGCGCGCCTGCCCTGCACCGATCGGGCTCGGAACCGACACCTGGGGTAGCCAACCGTCAATTTTCATCCCACAAGCGCTCGGCTTTCACGAGGTTCGCCTCGACAACCTCGAACTGCTCCAGTGCCTTCATCAAGGAATTCATGGACAGGATTTTAAGCGGTTCGTTTTCCACTTTCCAGACGTTAGCTTCGCGGGACAGCATTCTTAGGATCCGTAAACGCCATTGTGAAAAACCGTTCTAAACGTTCACCAAGTCTCGTGCGCACCGCGAATAGAAACGCTGGGCCGGTCAGAATCCCGTCCAGACTGGCGCCGCTACACCCGCTCGACACGGCACTCATGTCCGCTTCCCATCACGAGCCGACCTACAAGGCGGGTATCAAGCGTCAGGTTTCGTCCACTAGGACCGCCGCGAGTGGCAGGCGCTCGCGCGCTTCGGACGGCGATTATACCGGCTTGCGAAAGAACACACGTTGATACCCGGCCTGCTCACCCCGTCCGGTTTCCTGCCATCCGAGCGCAGGATACATGATGAGGTTTTCGGTCATCTTCTCGTGGGTGTACAGACGCAACTCGCGATAGCCACGCCTGACCGCCTCCCGCTCGGCGAATGCCAGGAGTGCCTTGCCGATGCCGCGCCCATGGCGGGCCGGATCGACGGCGACGTTATCGAGCAGGAGATGGCTGTCCGCTGGAAGCAGCACGATCAGCCCGGCCACGGCACCGTCGCATTCAACGACCCAGGCCGTGTGATTGCGGACATGAGACGGGTAATCGTCCAGCATCGGACCGGGAGCCTTGCCCATTCTTTCGATATACTTGGTGTACGCATCGGCCACGATTTGCGTCATGGCTGGTAGGTCGGAAACACCAGCAGGGCGGATGTTCATGTCGGTTGCCCGGACCCGTCCTCGGCGATCACCCGCAGTACGGGCGGGGTCGCCTCGGGGTCGATCTCGACCAGCGCGCCGTCCGGCACCGCGCGGGTGATGTCCACGGCGAACCCCGATATCATCGTCGCATCGGCCAGCGCGGCGCCCTGTACCATGATCGGGTTCACGGTGTTGAACACCAGCGCCGCCGGCACGATCCCGCGCGCCGCCATCTCGTGCAGCATCCACGCCGTCGCCACGCCCCCTTTCGCCCGGTCGAGGATCAGCACGAGCCCCACGTACGAGCGTCCGGCGAGGTGGTGATCGGGGCGCGAGAACACGCCCTTGATGCGGTCAAGGTCGTAGCGCGCCGAGAATCCGTCGCTCGCGACCAGCGCCCGCCCGCGCACCTTCGCGCCCATCGCCGAGGTCGCCGCGAACACCAGCGCGCCGCTCATGCCAACCGTCCCGAGCACGCGGCCTCAACGCATCGCTCCATCGAGAGCAGGACGGGCGCATAGCCGTAGCCGCCGAGGATGTTGGTGAGCTTCGCCGAATTCGTCGCCAGCCGCCGCCACCCGTTCGCCTCGGCCAGTTCCCGCGCGTAGCTCTGGTAGAAGCACATCCCGGAGAGCACCATCGCGCCGGACGCTTCGATTCGCGCGGTGATGCCCATGCGGTCGGCGTCCGGCTTCACCTGCGGGCTGGTCACCGCGAGCAGCGGCACCACGACGCGCCGGCCCTCCAGCATCGCGGCGAGCGTCTGCATCTCGAGCAGGGAAAGCTGCGGCGCCGAGAACACCACCACGTCCACCGCCTCGCCGCCGTGCGCGTCGTGCGCAAGCAGCGCCTGAACCTCCGCCGCGCCCACCCGCACCGGCGCCGGCGGCGGGCCCTCGAACGCATCGGCGAGGCGCGCGGCCTCCGGCGTCACGCCCACGAGATGAAACATTGCGACGGAGCCGAAGCTCGCCATCGCCGCGCCGAAATGCTTGAGTTCGTCCGATCCCGGCACGCGGTCCAGGCCCACGATCACCGGCACGCGCCAGTAATCGCCGGCGAGCCGCCCGACGATGCCGCCCAGCGCCCCCCATTCGTGCAGCGCCCCCGGCGTCCAGGTCATCTCTACGAGCAGCGATCCGCGCCGGTGCTGCGCCAGATGGTAGCCATAGCGCGGCGTGAAGCCCGTCAGCCCCGCCGCCAGCGCCGACGGCCCGCCCTCGAAATTGGAGCGCGCCCCGAGCACCGAATTGCAGTAGATCACCACCCCGGTGTCGCCATACGCCACGTGCTCGCCGCGCACTGGCGGCATGATCGTCTGGTAGTTGACGCAGGTGTTCGTCATCAGGATGCCGAGCGCTTCGAAGGCGGCGATCGCGCGCCGCTCCAGCGCCAGCATCCAGTCCTGCTGCTTCAGCCGCGCGGCGGCGTCGAAATCGGTGCCGCGCGGGTCGGTGATCGTCGGCACGCGCACGCGCCGATCGGCTGGCGGCATCCGCGCGAACCGCTCGAGAAACGCCAAGCCCGCTTCCCCGAGCGATTCCGTGTCCGCCATGATGTGCGCCTGGCTCACGCGCACCAGGTCGCGCGCGCCCAGATAGCGGCCGACGCGCATCTGATGCGTCACCGCCCATTGCCGCGCCGCCCCCATCGCGCCGCGCCGCATCGCCTCCGCCTCGTCGTGCAGCCGCATCGCCGCTCCCGGCCGCTTCATCGGCGCTCTACCGGCAGCGTAAGAGCGGGGAAGTTGACCGGCAAGCCGCCCATGCCAGGATCGGCGCGCGCTCATCGGGGAATCGCGGATGCACACTGAACGGTTCATCGCATGAGCGGCCGAACCCCTGCCCCGCCCGTGGCGGCCAGCCCGATGCGGCGCGCGGTTATCATCGGGGCGCTGGGTGTCGTGTACGGCGACATCGGCACCAGCCCGATCTACACACTGCGCGAGTGCTTCAAGGCCGCCGGCGCGGGCGCGGCGGCCGAGTCCGTGCTCGGCCTGCTCTCGCTGGTGTTCTGGTCGCTGATGATCGTGGTCACGGCGAAATACGTCGTGTTCGTCATGCGCGCCGACAACGACGGCGAGGGCGGCATCATGGCGCTGCTGGGCCTGGCGGCGCACACCGAGCCGGACCAGCGGCGCCGGACCGCGCTGCTGATGCTGGGGATCGCTGGCGCGGCCCTGTTCTACGGCGACGGCATGATCACGCCCGCCATCTCCGTCCTCAGCGCGGTCGAGGGGCTGGAGGTGGCCACCCCCGCCCTGCACGCCTACGTCGTGCCCATCGCCGTCGTCGTGCTGGTCGCCCTGTTCGTCGTGCAGAGCCGGGGCAGCGAGCGTATCGGTGCCTTTTTCGGCCCGATCATGGCGGTGTGGTTCGTGGCCCTAGCGCTCGCGGGCCTGCTGCAAGTGATCCAGGCACCCGGCGTGCTCGCCGCGCTGAACCCACTGCATGGCCTCCGGTTCCTGGCGACGCATGGCGGGACAGGCTTCCTCGCGCTCGGCTCGGTCTTTTTGGCGCTGACCGGGGCGGAGGCGCTGTATGCCGACATGGGCCATTTCGGGCGCGAGCCTATCCGGCTGGACTGGTTCGCCCTCGTGCTGCCGGCGCTGGTGCTGAACTATTTCGGCCAGGGCGCCCTGGTGCTGGCCCACCCCGAGGCGCTGGACAGCCCGTTCTTCCGCCTGTTTCCGGGTTGGATGCTCTACCCGATGACCGTGCTGGCGACGGTCGCGACCGTGATCGCCTCGCAGGCGGTGATCTCCGGCGCCTTCTCGTTGTCGCAGCAGGCCATGCAGCTCAGCCTGCTGCCCCGCCTCGACGTGCACCAGACCTCCGAGGAGGCGATCGGCCAGGTCTATGTGCCGCAGATGAACTGGCTGCTGATGGTCGCCGTGATCGGCCTGGTGCTGTCGTTCCGCTCCTCGGACGCGCTGGCCGCCGCGTACGGCATCGCCGTCGTCGGCACCATGCTGGTCACCACCGCGCTGCTCGCCGTCGTCGCGCGCCGGCTCTGGGGCTGGAGCCTCCCGGTGACGGCCGGGGTCATCGGCTTCTTCCTGGTGATCGATCTCGCCTTCTTCTCGGCCAACCTGGTCAAGATCCCGCAGGGCGGCTGGTTCCCGCTGCTGATCGGCGTCGTCGCGTTCACCCTGATGTCCACCTGGCGCCGCGGCCGGCAGATCATCCTGGCGCGGACCAGCGAGGACAATCTGCCGCTCGATCGGTTCATCGCCGGCCTCGATCCGTCGGCTGTGCCGCGCGTCAAGGGCACGGCCATCTACCTGGCGTCGCGCCGCGAGACGGTGCCGTACGCGCTGACCGACAACCTCCGCCACAACAAGGTGCTGCACGAGCGGGTCATCCTGCTCCACGTGGTGACGGAGCGCGCGCCGCGCGTGCCGGAGGCGGAGCGGGTCGCGGTCGAGGATCTGGGCAAGGGCATCTATCGCATGACCGTCAACTTCGGCTTCGCCGAGCAGCCCGCGCTGCCGCCGGTCCTCGCGGCCCACCCGGAGAAGCTCGGGATTGACCTGGACCACACCTCGTTCTTCCTGGGCCGGGAAACGCCGGTGCCGACGACCCACCCCGACCTCGCGCTCTGGCGGGAGAAGCTGTTTGCGTTCATGACACGCAACGCCGTCAGCGCGCCGGATTACTTCCAGATCCCGCCCAAGCGCGTAGTGGAACTCGGCACGCAGGTGGAGCTGTGATGTAACTGTCCGCGACTTGCGCCATAGTCGATCCGCGCTAATCTAACTATTTGTTCATAGGGAGGCTGAGATGGCAGTCGTTCGAGTCACACGATGGAGTGGTGGGACACAGGAAAACGTGGCTGCCGCTATTAAGAAGTCACGAGAGTTTGCTACTCAGTTCGGCGCGGAGATACACGCCAGTCAGGTCATCGGTGGAGAGCACGCCGGTCAGTGGCTTACATGGCAGCGTTTTCCGGATATGGCGAATTATGAACGAGCGCAGGCATTCTACAAATCTGATCCCACGGTCAAGGAAACGATGACGCCGCTGTTCCAGCCGTTCACTATCGAGGAACGGCTTGTGATTGCCACGATGGATATTTCGTAGAGGATCCAGGCCACTTGTCATAGAGCAACGTTACCCGATCCGTTCTTGGGACACCGGCTGGAGCGGGCGCGTGATATGGCGGGATTGTCCACCGGCTTGCTGCCCCTGCCAACCACGCAAGCCAACAATCCTCGTGAGGCGTCAGCACCTCCGGGCAGCGAAGGCGTAATCACACCACCGTGATGCGATGGTTTGTGCGCGCCACCCGGCGGAATGTCGATGATCTGTTTTCCAATGAGCAGGTTACGTTTAATGTCCGCGTTGTCCGGTGTGACGGACGTCACCCCGCTGGCGTTTTCGCCGCCCTAATGATGCGCTGCCAGCGGCCGCATTCATCCCAGTGTCTGGGCCTGAACCGAACGCCGGCGGGAACCGACAGCCGGAATTATGAAACGGAGCGCCAACGCGCAGGAGGAGGAACCGATGGCCGAACCCGCTATCAACGTAACGGCAATCACCGCGCGCATTCATTCCCTGGGTCTCGGGTGGTTGGCGCGCGAGAATGCGCTGACGAGCCTGGCTGAAGAGGAACGGAAGCTCCGCCTCGGAGCGACCCCGCCGCCCAACACCAGAAGCCTGGAGGAGCGCGAGCGAGCGGGCGCGGCGCAGGTGCATGGGGCGGCGGGGGCCACCTATCCCGCTGCGTACGACGCGCGCACCGCGGGCTGGGTCACCGCGGTGGAGGACCAGGGTGGCTGCGGCTCTTGCGTGGCGTTTGGAACCACCGCCACCGTCGAGGCGGCCGTGCGCATCGCCAACAACAACCGCAATCTGCCGGTCGATTTGTCCGAGGCCCAGGTATTCTACTGCTACGGCAAGGCGGCCAGCGCGACCTGTCAAAGCGGCTGGTGGCCGGATGGCGCATTCAACGGGTTCAAGGACGGCGTGGTCGACGCGAGCTGCTTTCCGTACACGGCCGGGAATCAGAATTGCAATCTCTGCGCCAACGCGAAGGACCGCATGACCTGGATCGCCAATTGGCATCTCGTCCAATCGACGAGCGACATGAAGGCCTGGATTTCAAGCAAGGGACCGATGACGGCGTGCTTCACCGTGTACAACGACTTCTTCGCCTACTCGTCCGGCACCTACTCGCCCGACGTGGCCAGCGGGGTGGCCGGTGGGCACTGCATCTCCGTGGTCGGCTACAATGATGCCGGAAAATACTGGATCTGCAAGAACAGCTGGGGTCCGGCCTGGGGTGAACAGGGTTTCTTCTGCATCGCCTACAACACCTGCGGCCTCGACTCCGAAATGTGGGCTGTGGACGGAATCGTGGATACTGGTTGGCGGAACAGCCAAAGCATCCGGGGTCTCTGGACGATCGATCAGAACTTCAATGCATGGGCCTATCTCAACGATTATGGATGGAAGAAGATAGCCAACAACTCCGACAACATCTTCTACGACATGCTGAGCCAGGTCCTGGCGGCGAAGGCCGCCGGTCACGCGATCAACGCGCACCTGACGAACGGCGTGATCGACCAGGTCTACAGCTGAGAAGGAGCAAGTCGATGAGCGACACAGTCCCGACACATCTCCCCGCTCCCGCGGCCGTACAGGTGCCGCCCAGGGTTCAAACACAGGAACTCTCCGCAGATGAGTTGAAACTACTGCCTGTCGGCACCGCACGCGAAGCGACGCCCACCCAGGCCGTCGAAGGCGTCGCCCGGCAGGCGACGGTCGCCGCGGCGACGACGTGGCAGAGCCAGAAGACCATCGTCAGCCAATGGACGATCAATCAAGACCGTAACAGTTGGATCGGTGTGGCCGGGATGGGCTGGCAGAAACTGTCGACGGCATCGGATTCGGGTTGCGTCGCGCTGACCATGCTCGCATCCAATGCCCTGATCACCAAGGCCTCGGTGAGCTTCCGCCACGAGGCGGACGGCATGGTCCATGAGATGTACGTCTTTTGATGATCTCGTGAGAGGCCCGGCGATGGTGACGCCGGGCCTGTTGAGCGGGACATCCTCGACGGCGAGGGCCCTCTGGGTCCTCGCCTTGCTCGGAGCGGGTCAGGACATGTCGATGCCGCGTTTCACATCGTCGGCTTGCGGCACCTCCGTCGACGTCACCGTCCGCAACCCCTTCGCCGTTGTGCTGGAAGAAAATCCGACGACGGGATACCGGTGGGACATGCAGATCGATCCAGGCCTCGAGGTGATCTCATCGGATTATGCACCCGACGCCGGGACCGGCGTCGGCGGGGGCGGCCTGCGGCGGTTCTTGCTGGTCGCCACGGTTACAGGAGAGCTGCGCCTGCGCGCCAAGCTCTGGCGGCAATGGCTTGGGGATGCGTCCGTCACGAGGCGCTGCGAGATGACGGTACGGGCGAGTAGTGCCACGCACACGTGACGGAGGAGCCAGGACCGGCGGATAGACCGCCGATTGGGGAATGGCGACGCGTTGCACCAAGGCGCGTTGACATTCGTCGAGGCGCAATCGCTGAGGTTCATCTCCATGGGGTGCGTCACAGGAAAGCGACTTTCCAGCCGCACCCCGCTTCAGAAAGGTGGCGTTAGCCCTGCGCGGTGGGACGGATGATAATCTCGCCCACATCGACGTCGGCCGGCTGCTCGATCGCGAACGCAATGGCGCGGGCGATGGCATCCGGCGGAATCGCGAACTTGTCCCGGGATTCTTCGATTTGGGCCTTCACCGCCGGATTTGTCATGGAATCCGCAAGGTTCGTGTGAACGAAGCCCGGTGAAATGATTGTCACGCGCAGCCTATCGCCGGCCTCCTGGCGCAAACCCTCGGAGATGGCGCGCACGGCGAACTTCGTGCCGGAATAGACCGACATGGTCGGCCTGGTGATAAGTCCGGCCGTCGAAGCGATGTTGACGAAATGTCCGAAACCCTGCTTGCGGAAGACAGGCAGCGCTGCCGCGATACCGTACAGAACGCCTTTGATGTTGACGTCGATCATCTCCTCCCAATCTTCGACGCGCAGCTCGTCGAGGAGAGAATTTGGCGCGATGCCAGCATTGTTGACGAGGACGTCAAGCTCGCCGTACCGCTCACATGCCAGCTTGACGAGGTTCGATAGATCGTCGCGGCGTTTTACTTCGGTGGCTGCGTAGGCTGCCTCGCCACAGGCTGCGGCGATACGGTCGGCGAGAGCCTCAAGGCGATCCGATCGGCGCGCGCCGAGAACGAGCTTCGCACCCCGCTCGGCGAGCAGGAGCGCCGTCGCCTCGCCAATCCCGCTGCTTGCGCCCGTGATCGCGACGACCTTGCCCTCGATTCCTGACATCAGTTCTCTTTCCAGCTTCTGCGATTTGGAGGAACGGAACAATGGGCGACAGGAGGAGGCGGATGCCGGGGGTCAGAATAGCCGCACTCGGCGCGGCCGCCGTGCTCATGATCGCATGCGGCCAGGCTGGCGCGCAGCCGGCGCCGGCGGCAAACACCGTCCTGCACCTGACGGCCACAAGCTCCGTCCAGGCGACGCCGGACCAGCTGGTCGCCGCGCTGCTGGCACGGAATACGTCGCAGTCCGCCGCGGCCGCGCAACGGCGGGTGAACGCGTTGATCGCCGACGGCCTCAAGGACGCGCAGGGCGTCACCGGCGTCGACGCGCGCGCGACCGGCTACGCGGTCGAGCCAACCGACGACAAGCGCGCAGCCTGGGTCGCGCAGCAAACCCTGGAGCTGCGCGGATCGGACGGCCCGTCGCTGCTGGACCTGGTCGGCAGGCTGCAAGAACGCGGGCTGGTGGCGGCGTCGCTCGACTGGCAGGTGTCGCCGGCGTTGCGGCGCAAGGCGCACGACGAGGCGACCACGGCGGCGTTGAAGCAATTGCAGGTGCGCGCGAGGTCGGCCGCCGCGACGCTCGGCCTGAACGTCGATCACCTCCGTGAGGTGCGGCTCGACGGCCCGGCCAATCAGCCGGTGCCGATGATGGCGATGGCGGCGCGGGCGGTGGCGGCGCCACAAGCCACGGCAGCGCCGGAGGATGTCACGGCGGAGGTCTCGGCTGATTACGTGCTGCGTCCATAGGATTGGGTGAGCGGGCCCTGGTCGGACTGACCGGTTCTTCGTGGCTTCGCCCCCCTCTCCCGTCCCATCCCGCAACAGGCCTTGCTGTGCAGGGAAGGCCTGCGAGGATGGTCCCAGCACAAGAGAGTAGGACCATGAAAGCTGCAATCCTGAAGGCGTTCGGATCGCCACTCGTCGTCGAAGCCTTGCCCGATCCGGTCCTGGGCACGGGGGAGGTCATCGTCGATGTCGTGGCAACCCGTGTTTTGTCCTATGCGAACGAGGTGTTCAGCGGCGAGCGGAAGTATTTGCTGGCGTTGCCGGTGGCGCCGGGCGCCGGGGCGATCGGGCGCGTGCGCGCCATCGGACCGGACGCGACGCATCTCGTCCTCGGCGATTGGGTCTGCTGCGATCCCACCGTGCGCTCGCGCGACGATGCGCTGTCCCCCGACATAACCCTGCAAGGCTTGAGCGCGCGTGACGAAGGTGGCCTGCGCCTGCAGAAGCATTTCCACCACGGCTCCTTCGCCGAACGGATGATGGTGCCGACGGAAAACGCCATCCGGATCGGCTCGCTCGAGCCGGCGGAGGCGGCGCGGTGGTGCGCGCTGGGCACGCTTCTCGTGCCGTATGGCGGTCTTCTCGCGGCGAACCTACAGGCGGGAGAGACGCTCCTGGTCAGCGGCGCCACCGGCAATTTCGGCAGCTCCGGTGTCGCGGTCGCCCTGGCGATGGGGGCGGGCTGCGTCATCGCCCCAGGCCGGAACGAGACGGTGCTCGCGGATCTGGCGCGCCGTTTCGGTCCCCGCGTGCGGACGGTGAAGCTGTCCGGCAACGAGGAGGAGGACCGCGAGCGGATGCGGCAAGCGGCGCCGGGCCCGATCGACTGCGTGTTGGACATCCTGCCGCCCTCGGCTGGCACGACAGCGGTGCGGGCGGCTGTCATGTCGGTGCGGCCGTACGGCAGGGTCGTGCTGATGGGGGGCGTCGGGATGCTGGGAGGCCCCGGGCTGGAACTGCGTTACGAATGGATCATGCGGAACTGCATCACCATCCACGGCCAATGGATGTACCCATCGGAGGCCACCGTCCGCCTGGCCGAGCTCATCCGGTCCGGCCTCCTGGATCTGGGCCATTTCGACGTCACGACATTCGATCTGGACCACGCGAACGAAGCCGTCGCGCACGCTGCCGCCAATGGCGGTCCCTTCAGGATGACCGTGATCCGGCCATGATCATCTTGCCGTTCTGCTTGGGCCGTAGGATGGCTTTGCAGGATGCGCGCCGGGCAGCGCGGACCCTGGGGAAATCACCGCTTGGCCGGCTCAACCGATCGGTAGCGCGCTGACGCCGAAAATGCGGGGATGCGCCCACAGCAGCACCGCCCACAACGCCAACCCGAGCGCCACCGGCACCCAGCCGATCTCCGCCGGCGCAAGCCGGTTTCGTCCGCTGGCGATGGCCTCGAAAGGCAGAATGGAGGTCACGTCGGCGAAATGCCGCCATCCCGCCGGGTCGCGCGCCGCCACCTTGGCGTCGATCGAGGGCATTCCGGCCAGCGCGGTCACCAGAAAGGCGCCGAAGAACAGCAGCGACGCCGTATCGCCGTTGCCCAGGACGTGCACCGCCGCCCAGAGCGCAAAGGACCACAGCATCGGATGCCGCGTCACGCGCAGGATGCCGCGCGGCTCCTGATGCAGCGCGGCTTCTCCCCCGATCGCCGTGGGGCTGCGCGCCAGGATTGCCGCGGCGAACAGCTGGAAGGCCGCCAGCATGACGACCACCAGCGCCCAGCGCAGCCATTCCGGAGCGCCCCAGAGCGGCACCAGCGGCGCGTGGCGGTAGGCGATGATCAGGAACGCGATCGCCAGCACCGAGACCAGGGAAAAGGCGGCGCGGAACCCCGCATCTCCCACGCGACCGGCCAGCCCCCTCCGGAGCCCGCTTCCCGCGATCCCGATATGCACGCCGATCCAGACCAGTGCCGCCACGGTCAGCGCGATCATCTCCGCCTCCGCATCCTTCCCGGCACGGAGTTTATCACGCGCCGCGCCGCACGGCCTGCCTCCGATGCTCGACGGAGACGGCTGGCGGACGAAACCGCCTACCGTGTTGCGATAACCCGGGCGACGCGCCGGCCCCGGCGGGTGACGGTGACGTCCACACCGGACTCTGCCGCTCGCAGCACCTCGCTCCAGCGGGCGCGCGCGGTGCGGCAGTCCAGCGTGACGGGCGCGATGGCGGGATCGGCGCCGGCGACGGCGCCGAGCGCGGGCCAGCCGCCGGCGGTTTCGGCGGCGGCGGCGGCGAGCAGCATTCCGGCGAGCCGACGTGCCTCCGCCTGGTTGGTGGCCGGCTCCTGCGGCAGCGGCCAGCGCCAGGGATCGCTCAACAGCGTGCGGATGGTCCCGAGCAGGGTCTCGCTGGCCGCCGGGCGGCTCGCGAGGCCGGGGATCGCGGCGGCGAGCGGGCCGTGCACCGTCTCCAGCACCACCTGGAAGCGCAGCAGGATCGCGCGCCGGTCGCGCTCGGGCAGGCGGTGGATACAGAACAGGAAGGCGCGGTGCTCGTCGGGGCGTGCCGCCACGGCATCGAGGACGGCGCGCAGCACGGCCTCCAGCCGGTGCTCGGGGCCCGGCCCGGCGCGATCGTGGGCGGCGGCGACCGCCGCGTCGAGGTCGGCCAGATACGCGACCAGCAGGTCGGCCAGCATGTCCTCGCGCGTGGCGTAGAGGTTGAGGGCCGCGCCAGACTGGAGGCCGGCGGTCGCGGCCACCCGGCTCATCGGGATCGCGTCCACGCCTTCGGCGGCGAACAGGCGGGCGGCGACGCGAGCGAGGCGCTGGCGCCGGTCGGCCGCGCCAGGACGGCGGGCGACCCCGCGCCCCCAGACCTGGGTCGAAGGCAGGGTATCGAGCTGGCTGTCGGGAGCGGTGTACTCGACGAGGCGGGTCATCATAGCTCCGTGAAGTTCCCGTTACGTTCTAACAGAAAGCGCGCGAAAATTCAAGAAACTGTGATTCCGACCTGCGCAGCAAGCGGATCTGGTGGTCGCTCAGCGCGTGCCGCGACTGGCGATCGGCTCGTTCGCGGCGTGCAGGCGCAGCGGAACGCCCTGACGCGATCGGCCAATGCCCCGCCCGGCCCGCGCCGCCGACCGGAGGCGACCTGGACGACGACATTCCATTTTGAGGGGCCTGCTTCGTACGAAACAGGCCAGACGGGTCCTGTTGGACGAATGCCGCTCCGCCATTTTCCGTATAGCGTCGCTTGACGGATGACACTGCTGTTTGGTAAGCTTGTCTGTGAAGATTCGCAACGTGATCCACAAAGGATTGCGCCGCTTTATCGAGGAGGACGACGCCTCGGGCCTGCAAGCGGCCGTGATCCCCAAACTGCGCCGGATCATCTCCTTTCTCCAGGACATGGAGCTGGAGGCGGAATTGCGCAGCGTGCCGAGCTGGAAAGCCCATCAGCTGACCGGCGACCGCAAAGGCACCTGGAGCCTGTTCGTGACAAAGAACTGGCGGCTCACGTTCCAGATCGACCAGGCCGAGATCGAAATTGTCGACCTCGATTACGAGGACTACCACTAGGAGGTGGACATGGCCCAGGCACAGGGCATCCGCATGAAGGCCCCGGCCCATCCGGGCGGCTTCGTGAAAACCGAGATCATCGAGCCCTTGGGGCTGTCGGTGACGGACGCCGCGCGCGCGCTGGGCATTACGAGAGCCGCCCTTTCAACCTTCCTGAACGAGCACACGTCGCTATCGGCTGACATGGCGATCAGGATTGAGAAGGCGTTCGGCGTGTCGATGGATACGCTGATGCGCATGCAGAACAGCTACGACATTGCCCAGGCGCACCGCCGCCAAAGCGAGATCGTTGTAGAGCGCTACCTTGCCAAGCCCAAGGACACACCGCCGCAACCAGAGGCGCGCTGATGTCCTCCTCCCGAGCAGACAAGGCAGCGCTTCCGCCCGAAGTAAGCCCAACGTCACGCGGTTTCTACCTTCAATGGGAGGGCAAGCGCGTCTATCGCCAGCTGGTCCCGACCCCGAGGCTGTTGGAACCGCTTGAGACGTTCTCGCACGGGACCAACCGGCCGAACTTGCTGATCGAGGGCGACAACCTTCAGGTGCTCGCATCCCTGAAAGCCCGCTATGCCGGCCAGATCGACGTTGCCTACATCGACCCGCTCTACAACCTCGGCAAGGACGATTTCCGCTACAGCGACAAACGGTTCTACGACCCTGACGCGGACGCGGCCGATGCTGCCTAGGTCACGAACGAAGACGGCGGCCGGCATACCAAATGGCTCAAAAATGATCGCGCCGCGCTTGTGTATGCTGTGGCAGCTTTGGAATGACGATAACGGCGTGATTTTCGTCAGCATCAACGATGTCGAGCTGTTCGGCCTGGGGATGCTGCTGAACGAAATTTCCGGCGAGGAGAACTGGATCGGAACCCTCATCTGGTAGGGCAACACCGATAACAAATCCGACGCGCATAGCGATCGAGCACGAGTATATTCTTTGCTATGCGAAATCGAAGGACAAGCTGCCGTCCAAATGGACCAACCCGGAGCACGAAGCCAAGCAGCTGATGCTCGACGCCAGCTGTCAAGTCCATGACGCGGATGCCAATCACGCTGTTGCATCACACCCTCGGCAGCATGGTCGCGCCATCGAGGCGGCGATGCAGGAGGGACACCATCGACATAATGTCCTCCGCATCCTGCTGGGTCATGGTCCAATGGATACGTGCCTCGTGAGAGGTGGGGTTGCGGAACATGCCTGTACACCCCGGTCAAGAGATTCACGAATCCCTTTTGCTCATCCTTCTCGCTCTTCGTCTGCCGTGGATTGATGGCCAACATCGGAACCTCCCCACCGAGCGCGAAGGCCACCAGCTCGCCCCCATCTGTGGTCAGCCCGGTGCGCTTCCGCACCCGGTCCATGACGCTCTTCACGGCCTCCTGGACCGCGTGGAAATAATCGTCCGCTAACCACTCGGCCGAGCAGAATCGCAGCACTTCCGGGTGGACGTTCCTTCGCTCCAGGCCAGCTCGCATAGCTCGCGCCCGGCTCTCGGCCTGGCTCAAGGTTGTGGCCGCCTCCACCCTCTCCAGCTGGACACCTCTAAAAACCCCTCCCGGCGCACCGCCGAACGCTGCTAAGTCTCTGATTTTACTGGGTGCAGGATCGCCGTCCGGACGTTTTTAGAGGTGTCCAGCTTACCCTCTTCCGTGCATTGAAGCCCCGCGAGCAAGAGGACCTGATTCAGCCGGAACCGCATGGCTTCATGCCGGTTGGGCATCGAGAGATGGTTGGCCGGGGCCATTGCCTGGCGGATGAACTCCTGGATTGCCCGGCTGTTCTGAGCGGAGTTCTGCCGGCTGGCAAAAGCTATCTGGAGCCGCTTCCACTTCGTGGTGCCCGCACCAGGGTCCTGCTCCCCCATGTTGCAGACACGAAGCAAATGGCCAATCTCAGTCCCGGTCAGGCCGTCGTCGGCTAGGGCACGGGCGATAGCATCGATGTGGGCTTGCTTGAACAGCATGGTCCTATTGCGACGATTTCGGCCTTCATACGTCCGCTATCCATCAGAACCTGACGGCGCGTAAGTCAAGACTTCCGGAATTCCCGGAAGATACAATCGTAATGAGACCGTATCCGATTAGGCGAGGTTCCTGTGATCGCAGCTTTGATGTTCCCAGGGCTGTGTTGTAGCATCCACTAGTGCTCTGACCCGTTCGGGCGATTCACAACGGTGTGCGACCGTGCGATTCTGTCGGCATGGCACAGACGGTATGCGTGATCCTGAGTTCGTCGGATAGAGAGACGCTTGAGGCGATCCTCGCCGACCGCAATCGGCCGCAAAAGCATGTCGAGCGCGCGCGGGTCGTGCTTGCGGCAGCGGAGCGCGGCCCGGTGCAGCCGGTGGCGACGCGCCTGGGGGTCAGTCGTCCGATGGTCTGGCGCTGGCAGCGACGCTTCGCCGAGGAGGGCGCGGACGGGCTGCTGCGAGACAAGACGCGCAAGCCTGGCAAGCCGCCGATCTTGGCTGAGACGGTGGCGCGCGTCGTTGCGCTGACCTGCGCCGATCCGCCGCATGAGGCCACGCACTGGACCGGCCGGGCGATGGCTCGGGCCGTCGGCATCTCCCTGACATCGGTGCCGCGCATCTGGGCCGCGCACAAGCTCCAGCCGCACCGCATCCGCACGTTCAAGCGGTCGCGCGATCCCGACTTCGCCGCCAAGCTGACCGACATCGTCGGCCTCTATCTGGACCCGCCGACGCAAGCCGTCGTGCTGTCCATCGACGAAAAGAGCCAAATCCAGGCGCTCGATCGCACGCAGCCGGGCTTGCCGATCAAGCCGGGCCGATGCGGCACGATGACCCACGACTACAAGCGCCACGGCACGACCACGCTGTTCGCCGCACTCAACGTGCTCGACGGCTCCGTCATTGGCCGCTGCATGCAGCAGCACCGGCACGAGGAGTTCATCCGCTTCCTCAACGACGTCGAGCGCGCTGTTCCGGCCGGCAAGCTGATCGAGGCGGTGGTCGACAACGACGCCACTCATAAGCATCCGAAGGTGAAGGCGTGGCTCGAACGGCATCCCCGCTGGACCTTCCACTTCACGCCCACGTCCGGATCGTGGTTGAACGCCGTCGAGAACTTCCTTTCCGTGCTGACGCGCAAGCGCATCCGTCGCGGCAGCTTCCATTCGATCGTCGATCTGCAAGCCGCCATCAAACGCTACCTCGCCGAGCACAACGCCGAGCCGAAGCCGTTCGTCTGGACCGCCTCGGCCGCCTCAATCCTGGCCAAGCTCGACAGACTGCCTGCACGGTCCGTATGAGTTAGAGCACTAGAAACCTCCCGGAGACGCCGAAGGAGATAGCCGTATTGGAAATACGCATTAATTAAGATTTATGAACCACGCCGAGTTGCGATAAAGTGCGTTTCTTCGACATGCCGCGCGAGACCCAGCTACTCGGATACAGCCTGTCGCAGTGGTGCAAGGCCAATTTCGGGTGTGCTATTACACGTATAGCGCTCTCTTCAAATGCAGTTCCTGGATTGCTCTCTGGGCCTCCTCGCTGAGGTTGGACTTTCCGACCTGAACGGTCACCTTGTGGATCTTCCCGGTGAACCTGTTACTGCCCACTTTGTAGCCGTCGCTAACACACGTATAGAGGTTCTCGCCCACGTCCGTCGTTTCCGCGCCGAATGCGAACGGGTGGGTGTGCTCGACCCGTCCTGCGGCAACCTCTTCACCGTTGACGAAGATTACGCCCTTACCCCCGGCACCCGGCCTGCCTCCATCGTAAGCAAACTCGAAGCGGAGCGTCACCCGCCCGGCTGGCAGGCGAGCGGGGCCGGCGATTTTGGTAATCTCGCGACCGAGGAAGTTATAGGCGAACCTTGGTGCGCCGTCCTTGGCGTAGAGGCTCCAGCCGCCCATTTCCCCGCCTTGAGCGATGACCACCCCTTCTGCGCCAGTCTGCGGCACCTCTATATCGGCGATAACCACGAATGAGCGGTTTTTGACGTTGATGAAGCCGTTTTCGGGAATTCCCTTCATTCCCTCATAGACCGTTATCTCGGTGCGGCCTTCCATCAGATCCGGACGGCCCGCCAGAGCGGCGTTGAAGCGCTCCCAAGCGCGATCGTCGAGAGGAAGCACGTTGTACTTGACGGCCTCTTCCAGGAAGACCGCCTTCAGCTTCTCAAGTTTGTCGGGATACTTTGCGGCAATGTCGTGTGCGCAACTGAAATCCTCCTCGACGTTGTAAAGCTCCCACTTGTCGTTCTCGAATGTGGTCCGTGGCTTGGGCTCCCAAGGCGCGCGATGCACCGTGGTGGCGAACCAGCCGTCCTGGTAGATGCCCCGGTTGCCTGCCATCTCGAAGTACTGCGTGGTGTGCCGCGACTTCGCCTCGGGGTTGTTCAAGGTGTCAAGCATGCTCACACCCTCAAGGGGTTTCTGCTGGACGCCATAGACGACGGTGGGCTCGGGCACGCCAACTGCTTCCAACACCGTTGGAGCAATGTCAGTCATGTGCGTCCATTGCGTACGCAGGCCGCCCTTCTCTGCAATGCGCTTCGGCCATTGGACCACCATGGATTGGCAGACTCCGCCGTAGGAGGCCACCTGGTGGCCCCAGCCAAAGGGCGTGGCACCGGCGAAAGCCCAGCCATTGGGATACAAGATATGGGATTTCGGGCCGCCGATCTCGTCGAAGTTCTTCAGCGCAATGTCCAGAGGCTCCGGTAGGCCGTTGAACACGGACAACTCGTTGAATGCGCCGATGGGGCCGCCTTGGAAGACCGAACCGTTGTCGCCGGTGATGTAGAGGATCAGCGTATTGTCCATTTCGCCCAGCGTCTCGATTTCGTCGAGAAACCGACCGACTTCGTAGTCGGTCACCTCGGCAAAGGCCGCGTAGATCTCCATGTACCTGGCAAAGACCTTCTTCTCGTCGGCCGTCAGGTCGTCCCATTCCTGAATTCCGGGCGGCTTGGGCGCCAGATCGGTGCCCGGGGGCACAACCCCCATCTCGATCTGTCGCGCCAACGTTTCCTTGCGCACCTGGTCCCAGCCCTGATCGAACTTGCCCTTGTACCGGTCGCGCCACGCCTCGGGAACCTGGAACGGGCCGTGGGTGCCAATCGCCGAGTAGTAGACGAAAAATGGCTTTGTCAGGGGCGAGCGAACGCTGCGAACGCAGCCAGAGGATGGCCTTGTCGGTGATGTCGGTGCTGGCGTAATAGTCAGCATCCGGATACATATCCAGCCTGTTCATGTTGTCGTAAATGACCGGATGAAATAGGTCCGCCTCACCGGACATGAAGCCGTAAAACCGCTCGAACCCGCTATGCACCGGCCAGCGGTCGAACGGCCCGACCACGCTGGTTTCCCAGGGCGCCAACTCGTGGCACTTGCCGAACATGGCCGTGTTATAGCCGTTGAGCCGCAAGGTCTCGGGCAGCGGCGTGACGCTGCTGGGACGCACTGCGGTGTAGCCCGGGAAGCCGGTGGCAATCTCCGAGATCACGCCGAAATTGGCGCTATGGCTATTGCGGCCGGTCAGCAGGGCCACGCGGCTGGGTGAACACAACGGGGGAACTTTGAAATTGTTGTAGCGCAGCCCGTTCCGGGCGAGACGATCCAGCGTCGGCATCTGGATCGGGCCGCCGAACGTCGATACGTCGCCGAAGCCCATGTTATCGAGAAGGATGACGACTACGTTAGGCGCACCTTTCGGCGCCTTTACCTCGAACCGCGGCGGGGCTTTGGCCTTGTTCGCATCAAGCTCGGTGATTGGCGGGTGCGACGGCTCGGCAACCGGCAGCACTGTCCGGTCGAACTCACCTTCGGCCGCCGCAGCCGGGCCTGACGGGTCGCGCTCCGACGGATTGCGTGGAACGTCGCTCATGTTCTTCTTCCCCCGCGCTTGCGTGCTGCCCATTTTGCAGCATTGTTGGCGATGGGGATATGCAGAAACCGCAAGCGTTGGAGCTCGTTCGTGCCGCGCCCGACGACGCAACGGTGGACGGCACAATTCCCACCATCATCGGCCAATCCTCACAAAGTGCCCGCCGATGGTGCGAAGGCCGCTAAATCCTGGCAATTGCACAATTCAAGACTTTCGGATTCTTTCCTTGACCCTGTGTCTTCAATGGGTTGCCGTTTCCGGAACATATGATCGAAGAGACTGCCAGCTGCGAGCAATTATAGCGGCCGGACGTTCCGCTCTCCCAGATTCCCTGAACGGCGCTTGATTTCCGGAACATCTATGGTCCCATGCTTGGTGTCTTTCTTAC
Organism: uncultured Pseudomonadota bacterium; assembly: GCA_963756495.1. Classification (GTDB taxonomy): domain Bacteria; phylum Pseudomonadota; class Alphaproteobacteria; order Acetobacterales; family Acetobacteraceae; genus DATFDN01. The sequence goes on from CAVWNS010000001.1 coordinate 607,397, forward strand.
CGTGACGCCTCCCGCAGGGTCATCAGAGGGGAGCGGCAGACCGGATCGGAGGTCCATCAGCCTCCTGCGTCAGGCCACCAGCGGTGCGGGTGCCGGGCGAATCGCAATCCCTCGTCCAGAGATCGGTCATCTCGAACAGGAAGAAGCGGGACCCATGTGCGGATGGCTGAAAACCTGCGGCCCGATGAGATCGAACCGAGCCGCCGAATAAAGTGGAACCTCTGTACCATCCCATCATGCCGGTCAGCGCGTGACGAGGCTGGCGATCAGCTTGTTCGCGGCGTCGGTGAGGGCGAAGAACATCGGGAAATCGACGCGGTTCACCGCGACGAACACGCCCACATCCCGGCCCGGCGCGAAGGCGATGTAGCTCATGAAGCCCGCGCCGCCGCCGCTCTTCACCAGGAGCGTCGGCTGGACGCCCTGCGCCGCCACCGTCACCCAGCCGAGGCCGAGGCCCGCCATCGGCGCGGCCTCGTCGAAGCCGATCGCGGCCGGCATCGACTGGCGCGGGCGATAGACCGCGTGGCTCAGCGCCAGCACGCCGCTCGCGTCGGCGAGGTTGTGGCGCAGCCAGCGCGCCATGTCGTTGCCCGTGCTGTAGAGCCCGCCGCTGCCGTCCGTCGCGTGCGTATCGACGCATGACGCGGCGCCGCCGAGGCCCGAGCCGATCATCAGCCGGGCACATTGCTCAGGCGTCGGCGCGAAGCCGGTATCGGTCATGCCGAGCGGCGCCGTGACTCGGATGCGCAGCAGGTCGGGATAGGACTGGCCGCCGGCGGTCTCGATCGCGTCGGCCAGGAGGTCGAACCCGACATTGGAGTAGGCGGCGATGGTGCCGGGTGCCCAAGGCAGCTTGTAGCCGGGCAGCCATTTCCACCGATCCTCCCGGGTTGGCCAAGCACGGGGGTTCGCGCCTTCGGGAGCATCGCCCATCTCGCGCGGCAGCGCGGCCGAGTGGGTCGCGAGATCGAGCAGCGTGATCGGGCGCGCGCCGAAGGCGGGCACCTTCGCCGCGCCGGCGAAACGCTGCAACGGATCGGTGAGGGCGAGCTTGCCCTCGGCGACGAGCGAGACGAGCACCTCGCTGGTGAACACCTTGGTGATCGAGTTGAGCCGCAGCAGGCTTGCGCCGTCCGGCGCGTGCTTGTTGCCCTTCTCGGTCTCGCCATAGCCGCGGACCAGCGTGCGGTCGCCGCGCACGACCACCAGGACCATGCCAGGCGCGCCGGAGTCGAGGAACATGACGGCGCCGGTAAGGTCGGTCGCTTGCGCGAGGACCGGATCGTCGGCCGCACGAGAGGCGGTGACGGTTGCGATTGCAAGGATCAGCGCAAGGAGGACGGATCGCATCACTGCTGGCGGCTCCGGTTCGGGCGGGCAGCCTACCCGCGTCAGACCCGCGCGAACAGTCCACCTTTGTAACGGCGGCCGGATGGCGAGCCGGCCGACCTCCGGGTTTGGCGGGTGGTCGAAAGGGTTAACGGCCGGTGAACGCCCGGGTACACCCGCAGGGAGGGGGATCCCCGGGTGTACGCCTGAGGACCCGCTAGCGGTTGCCGGTGTACTTGAAGGGCGGCATCTGCTTCAGCGATTGCGCGGTCTCGTCGGGCAGGATCACCTTGTTGTCGCTGTTCAGCTTGGCATTGCCGAACTGCACCTTGCTCCAGGGCACCGCCACCAGCCGGTCATTGGCGGAGAGGATGACCTGGGCCTGGCCGTCGGCCCCGACCAGCACGTCGTCCACGCTGCCCAGCCTGGTGTCCTTGTCGTTGTACACGTAGGTGCCGACCAGCTTGCTCATCCGCACCGCGCCGTTGTCGGCCAGCAGCGGATTGCGCTGCGACGGGGTGCCGCCCTCAGGCTCCACGGTAGCCGTCGCCGAGGTGTTGGACGGCGGAGCGGCGGGAGCGTCCCCTGGGGCGGCCAACGCCGGCGCGGCGCCCAGCAGGAGGGAAAGCGCGTAGGCCGCGCGCGTGAGTTTCCGCATCGGAGGCTCCTTGGACGACGCCAGGTTTAAGCGCCGTCCATCCGTCCGGTTGCGCGCCAAGCGGCGAAAAGTGCCGCTCAGTCTGCCGGCTCGGTCACCCGATCGATCTTGCCGGCGGTCTTGATCCGCTCCATCGCGTGGTCGACATGGCGGCGGAACACGAAATCGGCAGGGCGCTGATTCTCCAACGGGATCTCGGGCGCCATCGGCCCCTCGGTGCGCGGGCCGCGCAGCGCCACTTTCAATACTTTCAGCGGTTTGCTGACCGCATCGATGACCGCCGTCGCCTCGTAGCCCGAATGGACCATGCAGTCGGCGCATTTCTCGTAGTTGCCGGTGCCGTATTTGTCCCAGTCGGTGGTTTCGACCAGCTCCTTGTAAGTCTTGGTGTAGCCCTCGCCCAGCAGGTAGCAGGGGCGCTGCCAGCCGAACACGTTGCGCGTCGGCTTGCCCCAGGGCGTGCAGGTGTAGCGCTGATTCCCGGCGAGGAAGTCGAGGAACAGCGAGGACTGGTTGAACTTCCAGCCCTTTCCGCGCCCGAGGCGGAAGATGTCGCGGAACAGCTCCTTGGACTTGCGCCGGTTCAGGAAGTGCTCCTGGTCGGGCGCGCGCTCGTAGGCGTAGCCCGGCGAGATCATTACCCCGTCCACCCCGATCGCATTGACGTGGTCGAGGAAGGCGGCGACCCGCTCGGGCTCGGCGCCGTCGAACAGGGTGGTGTTGATGCAGACCCTAAAGCCGCGCTGCTTGGCCGCGCGGATCGCCGCCTCGGCGCGATCGAACACGCCGCCCTGACTGACGGAGCGGTCGTGCATCTCCTGGTCGCCGTCCAGATGCACGTCCCAGGCGAAGTTGCGGTGCGGCGTGAACTGGTCGAGCTTCTTCTCGAGCAGTAGGGCATTGGTGCAAAGATAGATGAACTTGCCGCGCTCCAGCAGCGCCTGAACAATCTGCGGCATCTGCTTGTGCAGCAATGGTTCTCCGCCGGCGATGGCGACCACGGGGGCGCCGCACTCCTCGGCCGCCCCGATGCAGTCCTCAAGCGACAGGCGCTGGTTGAGGATGGCTGCCGGGTAGTCGATCTTGCCGCAGCCCGAGCAGGCGAGGTTGCAGCGGAACAGCGGCTCCAGCATCAGAACGAGCGGATAGCGCCGGCGCCCCAGGATGTGCTGCTTGACCACATAGGCGCCGACGCGGATCGCCTGGTTCAGGGGGACGGGCATTCTGGTGGATTCTCCTTAGGCGTCAGCGAGTTCGGCGGGGAAGCGGAAGCGCACGTTTTCGGCGACGCCGGCCAGCGTGGATACCTCGATCTCGGCGAAGCGGCGCAATCCATCGAGCACGCCTTGGACCAGGGTTTCGGGCGCCGAGGCGCCGGCGGTGACGCCGACCGAGCCCACGCCCACCAGCCATTCGGGGCGCAGGTCGGCAGCGTCGTCGATCAGATAGGCGGGTTTGCCGAGTTCCCCGCCGATTTCGCGCAAGCGGTTGGAATTGGAGCTGTTCTTCGAGCCGACGACCAGGATCAGGTCGACCGCCTTCGCCAGGTCCTGCACCGCCTGTTGGCGGTTCTGGGTGGCATAGCAGATGTCACGCACGTCGGGGCCGACGATCGCGGGGAAGCGCGCCTTCAGCGCGGCGATGATGTGGCGGGTGTCGTCCACCGACAGGGTGGTCTGGGTGATATAGGCGAGCTTCTCGGGATCGGTGACCGCGAGATGGGCCACGTCGGCGACGGTCTGCACCAAATGGACGGTGCCCTCGATCTGACCGATCGTGCCTTCTACTTCGGCATGGCCGGCATGGCCCACCAGCACGATCTCGCGATCCTGGCGGGCGTAGCGGCGGCCCTCATTGTGGACCTTGGCGACCAGCGGGCAGGTCGCGTCGATGACCGGCAGACCGCGCTCGGCGGCGAATTCCTCGACCTGGCGGGCGACGCCGTGGGCGGAGAAGACGGTCATGGCGCCGGGCGGGATCTCGTCGAGTTCGTCGACGAACACGGCGCCGCGGGTGCGCAGATCCTCGACGACGTGGCGGTTGTGCACGATCTCGTGGCGGACGTAGATGGGGGGGCCGTACTTCTTGAGCGCACGCTCGACGATCTCGATGGCCCGCTCGACCCCGGCACAGAAGCCGCGGGGCTGGGCCAGGATGACCTTCAACATCCTTTACCTCCACCGTGCTGGCGGTCTGGGATCGTGATCGCGACCCGGAAAGGTCTCCCGGTCGAACCGTGCTCCGACATATGGCCCACCCCCTGTGCGTGCAACCCGGGGGCGGCATTCCCATCTGGCGGCCCGCCCGCAAACCCGCTAATGCCCCCATCCCGATGCGAATACGCCACACGATCCCGAGTTTGTGGCAATCGAGCAACATGACAACGGGTCTCCACGCGGAAGCCCGACCGGAGCCGTAAAGCTCTTATATGGATAGCAACGCCGGTGCGGCTTCGGGGCCGAACAAACAACGAGTGGTCCGCATGAGTGTGACGATGGCTGAGGCCGATCTCCCCGCCGCCCTGACCCGGGCGGCTGGCGTGGTGGAGACGGCGATCGACAGCCTGCTGCCCCCGGTGGAGGGCGCCGAGGCGCGCCTGTTCGAGGCGATGCGCTACGCAGCACTTGGCGGCGGCAAGCGCCTGCGCGCCTTTCTCGCCATCGAAAGCGCGGGGCTGTTCGCGGTGTCGGAGACATGCGCTGCGCGGGTCGCGGCGGCGATCGAGATGGTCCACGCCTACTCGCTCGTGCATGACGATCTGCCGGCGATGGACGATGACGACCTTCGGCGCGGCAAACCTTCCTGCCACCGCGCCTTCGACGAGGCGACCGCCATCCTGGCGGGAGATGCGTTGCAGGCCCGAGCCTTCGAGGTCTTGGCTGAGCCCGACACCCACTCCGACCCGCAGGCGCGCACCGATCTCGTCTGTGGTCTCGGCGCGGCGGCAGGGCCGCGCGGGATGGTGGGCGGTCAGATGATCGACATCCTGGCCGAGGGTCAGACCCTGGATGCCGCCCAGATCACGCGTCTCCAGGCACTGAAGACCGGGCGGCTGATCCAGTTCAGTGCCGAAGCGGGCGCGATCCTCGGTCGCGCGCCGCCAATGCAGCGCCATATCCTGGCGGCATACGGCAGGGACCTGGGCGCGGCGTTCCAGATCGCCGACGACCTGCTGGATATCGAGGGCACGACGGAAGAGACCGGCAAGACCGCCGGCAAGGACATCGCGGCCGGAAAGGCCACCCTGGTGGCGATCCTGGGGGCGGAGCGCGCGCGCCAGCACGCCGACATCCTGGCCGAACAGGCGGCGCGGCATCTGGACAGCTTTGGCGATAAGGCAGACCTGTTGCGCGCCCTCGCTGACTTCGTGGTGTCCCGTCGTCGCTGACGTCAGAGAAAGAAGGAGCATGAGCCCAGTGAACACCCCGTTGCTGGACCGCGTGCGTATCCCGGCCGACCTCCGCAACTTCTCGCCCGAGCAACTCCGTCAGCTCGCCGACGAACTGCGCGCGGAGACGATCGACACGGTGTCCGTCACCGGCGGCCATCTCGGCTCCTCGCTCGGCGTCGTCGAGCTGACGGTCGCGATCCATGCCGTGTTCGACACCCCGCGAGATCGGCTCCTGTGGGACGTCGGGCACCAAGCCTACCCGCACAAGATCCTGACCGGCCGACGCGACCGCATCCGCACGCTCCGCCTGGGTGGGGGCCTGTCCGGTTTCACCCGCCGGGCGGAGAGCGAGTTCGACCCGTTCGGCGCGGCGCATTCCTCGACCTCCATATCGGCCGGGCTCGGCATGGCGGTGGCGCGCGACCTCAAGGCCGCACGCGGCGAGCGCGACGACCGCAACGTGGTCTGCGTCATCGGCGACGGCGCGATGAGCGCCGGCATGGCCTACGAGGCCATGAACAACGCGGGGGCAAGGCACTCGCGGCTGATCGTGATCCTCAACGACAATGACATGTCGATCGCCCCGCCAGTGGGCGCGATGAGCGCGTATCTCTCGCGGCTGATGTCGTCGCGCAGCTTCCTGAGCCTGCGCGAGCTCGGCATCAAGATGGCCAAGCGGTTCCCGCGCGGGATCGAGCGCACGGCACGCAAGGCCGAGGAGTACGCACGCGGCATCCTAACCGGCGGCACGCTGTTCGAGGAGATGGGGTTCTACTACGTGGGCCCGATCGACGGGCACAACCTGGACCATCTGCTGCCGGTGCTGCGCAACGTGCGCGAGGCCGACGAACAGGGGCCGATCCTGGTCCACGCCATCACGGTCAAGGGCAAGGGCTTCACCCCCGCCGAGGAATCGGCAGACAAGTACCACGGCGTCTCGAAGTTCAACGTCATCACCGGCGAGCAGGCCAAGGCGCCGCCCGGACCGCCCGGCTACACCAAGGTTTTCGCCGAGGCGCTGATCGCCGAGGCCGAGCGCGACCCCAACATCGTCGCCATCACCGCCGCCATGCCGTCCGGCACCGGGCTCGACCGCTTCGCCAAGAAGTTCCCCGATCGCACCTTCGACGTCGGCATCGCCGAGCAGCACGCCGTGACATTCGCCGCGGGCCTCGCCTGCGAGGGCATGAAGCCATTCTGCGCCATCTACTCCACCTTCCTCCAGCGTGCTTACGACCAGGTGGTCCACGACGTCGCCATCCAGGGCCTGCCGGTGCGCTTCGCGATGGACCGGGCGGGGCCGGTGGGCGCGGACGGCGCGACCCACGCCGGCAGCTTCGACGTGACGTATCTCGGTTGCCTGCCGGGCTTCGTCATCATGGGCCCGGCCGACGAGGCCGAGCTGGTCCATGCGGTGGCGACGGCCGCGTCGATCAACGACCGGCCGAGCGCGCTGCGCTATCCGCGCGGCGAGGGCACCGGCATCGCCGTGCCCGACCGGGGCGTAGCATGGGAGATCGGCAAGGGCCGCCTGCTGCGCGAAGGGGGCAGCGTTGCCATCCTGTCCTTCGGAACCCGCCTCGCCGATGCCCTGCGGGCCGCCGACGAGCTGGGCGCGCGCGGCTTTCCCGCGACCGTGGCGGATGCACGCTTCGCCAAGCCATTGGACACCGCCCTGATCGAGCAGCTCGCCCGGCACCACGAGGTGCTCATCACCATCGAGGAGAACGCGGTCGGTGGGTTCAGCGCCGCCGTCCTGCAGCATCTGGCCTGGAAGGGACTGCTGGACGGTGGCCTGAAGGTGCGGCCGATGGTCTTGCCCGACAAGTTCATCGACCACGACAGCCAAGCCAAGCAGCTTGCCGTCGCTGGGCTGACCGCCAAGGACATCGTCGCCGCCGCGGTTGATGCGCTGGGAATGAGCGCCCGGACGACGCATCTTCTGACCGCCGGCTGAGCGCGTGCTGCTGCCGGCGGTGCTTGCCGCCGTCACCGCCAGCGTGGGCGCCGGCCAGTGCGTCGCCGGTGCGGTCCTGGTGCAGCGCTTTGCCCGCCGGCCCGAGGCGGCCCCGACCGCCACGCCCGCGGTAACGGTGCTGAAGCCGCTGCACGGCGAGGAGCCGTTGCTGGAGACGGCACTCGGCTCGGTCTGCCGGCAGGACTACGCGCCCTTGCAGATCGTGTTCGGCGTGCAGGACCCAGCCGATCCCGCCATTCGGGTGGTGCGCCGGTTGCAATCGCGGTTCCCCGGCCGGGACCTCGCCCTGGTGGTCGATGTGACGCAGCACGGGCCGAACCGGAAAATCGGCAATCTTATCAATATGATGCATGCGGCACGCCACGACCTGCTGGTGATCGCCGATTCCGATATCCTGTGCGCACCGGACTATCTGCGCCGGATCGTCGCGGCGCTGGAGGAGCCGGGCACCGGGCTGGTCACCACGCTCTATGCCGGCCTGCCCGCCCGCCCCACCCTGATCGGCCGGCTCGGGGCGACGCAGGTCACGCATGTCTTCCTGCCCGGCGCCCTGCTCGCGCGCGCGATGGGCCGACAGGACTGCCTCGGCGCGACAATGGCACTGCGGCGCCGAACCTTGCAGGCCATCGGCGGCCTGGAGGCGCTGGTCGGGCATCTTGCCGACGACAACGCGCTCGGCCGCAAGGTGGCAGGGCTCGGTCTGGCGGTGCGCCTGGCCGGCACGGTGCCGGCGACCACGGTGGCGGAGGCCGGCTTCGGCGCATTGTTCCGCCACGAACTGCGCTGGGCGCGCACGATCCGCGCCTTGGTGCCGGGCGCCTTCCTGGCCTCCGCGCTGCAATACCCGATCGCCTGGGCGCTGCTCGCCCTGGCGCTTGCGGGAGGGACCGTCTGGGCGTGGGCGATGCTGCTGGCGGCGTGGACGGTGCGGGCTGCGGCGACGCTGGCCGTCGATCGCGCGCTGGCGCGCCGGCTGCCGGCCGGGCTTGCCATCGCCGCCCCCATCTGGCTTCTGCCGCTGCGTGAACTTATGTCAGTGGCCGTGATGGTCGCGAGCTACGCCGGGCTGGATGTGGACTGGCGCGGCCACCGGATGCACGCCGACGGCCCTGCCCCCACCACCGCTCCCGTGGCCCCCCGCCCTGTGAAGGACCGACTGGAATGATGAAGACGCTGTTCCTGCAACCGCCCTCGTTCGACGGCTTCGACGGCGGCGCGGGCTCGCGCTATCAGGCGAAGCGGGAAATCCGGTCTTATTGGTATCCGACCTGGCTTGCCCAGCCCGCGGCGTTGGTGCCCGGCAGCAAGCTGATCGACGCCCCCCCGGCAGGAGTGACCCTGGACACCGTGCTGGCTGCGGCGCGTGGACAAGAGCTGTGCGTCATCCACACCTCCACGCCCTCGTTCGCCTCCGACGTACGGGTCGCCGCACGGCTGAAGCAGGAGGTACCGGGGCTCAAGGTCGGCTTCGTCGGCGCCAAGGTCGCGGTCGAGGCCGAGAAGAGCCTGCGGCAGGCCGGCGATGCGATCGATTTCGTGGCCCGCAACGAGTTCGACTTCACCATCAAGGAGGTCGCCGAGGGGCGCGACTGGGCGCAGGTGGACGGCATCTCCTGGCGCGACGGCGCGGGCGAGATCGTGCACAACAAGGACCGCGTGATGCTGGAGGACATGGACCAGCTGCCGTTCGTGACCGAGGTGTACAAGCGCGACCTGCGGATCGAGGACTATTTCATCGGCTACCTGCTGCATCCCTATGTTTCGCTCTACACGGGGCGGGGCTGCAAGTCGCGCTGCACCTTCTGCCTCTGGCCGCAGACCGTGGGTGGCCACCGCTACCGGGTGCGCAGCCCGGAGCACGTGGCGACCGAGATACGGCTGGCCAAGACCTATTTTCCGCAGGTGAAGGAGTTCTTCTTCGACGACGACACCTTCACCGACAACCTGCCGCGTGCCGAGGCGATCGCCAAGGAGCTGGGCAAGCTGGGCGTCACCTGGTCGTGCAACGCCAAGGCGAACGTCCCGCGCGAAACGCTGAAAGTGTTGAAGGACAATGGGCTACGGCTGCTTCTTGTCGGTTACGAGAGCGGCAACCAGCAGATCCTGTACAACATCAAGAAGGGCATGCGGATCGAGGTCGCCAAGCGGTTCACCCAGGACTGCCACGCGCTCGGCATCAAGATCCACGGCACCTTCATCCTCGGCCTGCCCGGCGAGACGAAGGAGACGATCCAGGAGACGATCCGCTTCGCGACCGAGATCAACCCGCACACCATCCAGGTCTCGCTTGCGGCTCCCTATCCGGGAACATTCCTTTATGACCAGGCGGTTGAGAATGGCTGGCTCGATTCGTCCCATGCCGAGCTGGTGGACGATCACGGCATCCAGATCGCGCCACTGCACTACCCGCATCTGAGCCACACCGAGATCTTCGACAGCGTGGAGACGTTCTACAGGCGGTTTTACTTCCGTGCTCCGAAGATCGCGGCGATCGTGGGCGAGATGGCGCGCAGCCCGCAGATGATGAAGCGGCGGCTGCGGGAGGGCGTGGAGTTCTTCCAGTTCCTGCGTGAACGCCACAAGGCGGCTTGAAGCGGCTCATCGTCACCGCCGACGATTTCGGTCTGTCGGAATTGGTCAACGAGGCGGTGGAGCGGGCGCACCGCGACGGCATGCTCGCCGCCGCCAGCCTGATGATCGCTGGACCCGCCGCGGCGGACGCGGTGCGGCGGGCCAAGGCGCTGCCGTCCCTTGCCGTCGGACTGCATCTGGTGGCGATCGAGGGACCGGCGATGCTGCCCGCCGCCACTATTCCGGACATCGTTGACGCCTACGGCCAGTTCCCGTCCGCGCAGCTTCGGCTCGGTGTGGCCTACTTCTTCCGCCCGCGTGCCCGCAGCCAACTCGCGGCCGAAATCCGTGCGCAGTTCGCCGCCTTCGCGGCCACCGGCCTTCGGCTGGACCATCTGAACGCCCACAAGCACATGCATCTGCATCCCACAATCGGTCGTCTGGCAATCCGGATTGGGCGGGAGTTCGGCTTGCGCGCAGTGCGTATACCGGCCGAACCGGATCTGGCCGATCCGACGCAGAGGCGGGGCGGCCCCCTCCCCCAGCCCCTCCCGCAAGGGGAGGGGAGCTACGAAGCGGCTGGAATCCCCTCCCCCACCCCTTGCGGCGGGCTTGGGAAACGGATGCGAGCGTCGAGGTCGAGGTGGTCCGCTCTCGGCCCGTGCTCTCCGCGCCTGGGCCGGCCTGCTCCGTCGCCAAGCCCGTCGAGCGGGCATGGTGGCCAACGACCATTGCTTCGGTCTGCGCTGGACCGGCGCCATGACCCCCGCGCGGGTCCTGCGTCTCGCGGGCACGCTGCCGGACGGGCTGAGCGAGATCTATTTCCACCCGGCTACGAGGCGCGACGAGCAGCTGATCGCGCTGATGCCGGGCTATCGGCACGAGGAGGAACTTGCCGCCCTGCTCGACCCCCGCATACGAACCACCTTGCAGCAGAACGGGGTCAGGCTGCTGGCTGGCTTCGGCGACGCTTAACGTCTATCCCAGCAGCCACCGGAACAGGCCGAAATGCGTCAGGTCGTTCCAGGTCGCGAAGACCATCAACCCGACCAGCAGCGCCAGTCCCGCCCGGACGCCGTATTCCTGCGCGCGCGCGGGAAGGGGTCGGCCACGCAGGGCCTCGAAGAAGTAGAACAGCAAGTGCCCGCCATCCAGGATCGGAATAGGGAACAGATTGATCAGGCCGAGATTGACCGACAGCAGGGCGATGAACGACACCAGGCTCGCCACGCCAAGCGCGGCCACCTGGCCCGAAAGCTGGGCGATGCGCAACGGGCCGCCAAGCTCACCCGTGCCGCGCCGTCCACCGATCATCTGGGCGACGCCGCGTACCGTCTCGGCGGTCACCCGCCATGTCTCGGTCACTCCCCCGACAAAAGCCGCGCCGATCGACTCCCGCCGGTACTCGATCTGACCGCCCTTGATCCCGAGGAGGCCGATCTTGTGGCCGTTCTCGTCCTGCGCGCCGATCGTCACCGGCAGGCGCCGATCCGCTCCGGCGCGGCGCACCGTCATGCTGACCTGCGCGCCGGGATGCGCGCCGACCGCCGCCTGGAGGTCCTCGAATGTCCCGATCGGGGCGCCATCGACCGCGACGATACGATCCTGAGCAATGATTCCCGCCCGCGCCGCGGCCGAACCGGGCAGCACGTCGGTCACCACCGGGAGCGCCACGGGACGGCCGAGGACGGCGAACAGGGCAAAGAACAGCAGGATCGCCAGGATGAAATTGGCCGCCGGCCCCGCCGCCACGATGATCGCGCGGGAGGCGACCGACTTCTCCTGAAAGCTACGCCCCGGAATGCGCAGGGCGCGGCGCTCGGGCGACAAATCCTCGACGCGCTCCTGCCCGTGCAGCTTCACGTAGCCGCCGAGCGGGAGCCAGGCGAGCCTCCAGACGGTGCCGCGCCGGTCCACCCAGCTCGTCAGCGCCTGACCAAAGCCGATCGAGAACGCCTCCACATGGACGCCACGCCAGCGTGCGGCGAGGTAGTGGCCCATCTCGTGGATGAAGACCAGCACGCCGAGGACGACGAGGAACGCGACGACAGAGCGGAAGAAGTCAGGGACAGCCTGGATCACGCGAGCCCTTCGATCCGATGTGACACGCTATCCTATCACGCCGCGCGTGCCGAGGCGACCCGCTCGGATGCGGCCACGCGCGCCGCCGCATCCAGCGCCACCACTTCGTCCAGCGTGTTCGCCGGGGGCGCGCCCATGCGGTCCAGTACGCCCTCCACCGTCGCGGCGATGTTGAGGAAGCCGATCCGGCGGCCCAGGAACGCCTCGACCGCGATCTCGTTCGCCGCACTTAGGATGGCAGGCGCCCCGCCTCCGGCGCGCAGCGCCTCCCGCGCCAGCCGCAGGGCGGGGAAGCGGCCCGGATCGGGCGCCTCGAAATCCAGCCGGGCGACGGCGACGAGGTCGAGCCGGGGCGAGGCGGTGCGAATCCGCTCCGGCCAGGCCAGCGTGTGCGCGATCGGGATGCGCATGTCCGGCGACCCGAGTTGGGCGAGTACGCTGCCGTCCTGATAGCAGACCAGTCCGTGGATCACCGACTGCCGGTGGACAAGGACGTCGATCGCCGTCTCCGGCAGATCGAATAGGCGAGCGGCCTCGATCACCTCCAGCCCCTTGTTCATCAGGGTCGCGGAGTCAATCGAGATCTTCGCGCCCATCGACCAGACGGGATGCTTCAACGCGGCCTCGGGCGTCGCGCGGGCCATCTCCTCGATGCTCGCCGTGCGGAACGGCCCACCCGAGGCGGTCAGGATGATCCGCTCGACCGCCCCGCGATTGCCGTCGGCGAGCGACTGGAAAATGGCATTGTGCTCGGAATCCACCGGCAGCAGGCAAGCGCCCGCATCGCGCACCGCCCGCAGCATCACCTCGCCCGCGCAGACGAGAGCCTCCTTGTTGGCAAGGGCCACGCAGGCACCGCGCCGGATCGCGGCCAGCGTCGCGGCGAGCCCGGCGGCGCCGGTGATCGCGGCCATCGTCCAGTCGGCCGGAAGCGACGCCGCTTCGAGGACCGCCGCCGGGCCCGCCGCCACCGCGACGCCGGTGCCCGCGAGAGCCTGCTTCAGGGCGCTTCCGCAGGCGGGGTCACTGACCACGGCGAACTCGGCGCGCAGCGCGACGGCCTGTTCGGCCAGACGCGCGACGTTGCGGCCGGCAACCAGGGCCCGGACCCGGAAGCGGTCGGGCTCGGCTGCCAACAGCGCGACCGTCTGCGTGCCCACACTGCCGGTGCTGCCCAGCACCGTGATGGATCGTGGAGCTTTGTCGGTCATTGCCAGAGGATTACTCCACGTCCGAGCGCGAGCGAAATCACGGCCGCGGCCGGCACCGCCGCCAGCGTGGCATCCAGCCGGTCCAGCAGGCCACCATGCCCGGGAATGAGACGGCCTGAATCCTTCACCCCGCAGCGGCGCTTGAGAGCGCTCTCGGCAAGGTCACCCGCTTGGCCGATCACGGACAGCCCTACCCCCAGCAGCAGGGCGGGTGCCAGATGCGTGGCCTGGCTCAACAGCCTGGCCAAGCCGGCGGCGATCATGGCCGAGGCGAGCGCGCCGCCCGCCGCGCCGGCCCATGTCTTTCCCGGCGAGATGCGTGGCGCGAGCTTCGGGCCGCCGATCAGCCGGCCGACCATATAGGCCCCGATATCGCTGCCCCAAATCACCAGCACAAGCCCAATCACGTTCGCGCGCCCGGCCAGGGGATCGCCGCGCAGCCATGCGAGTGCGACCGCCCAGACCGCGATTGTCACCAGGCCCGACGCCTGCGCCTTCCCCGCGAACCCACCGGCGCGGCACAGGGCGGCCCATTCATAAGCGAGACCCAGCGCCGCCGCCGCGACGATCACGAAGAACGCCGGGCCGCCGATCCACAAGGCCAGGAGCGCGAGGGGCGCGAGCACCAGCGCCGAGACGGTGCGTAGGCGCAGATCCGCCCAGGCACCGCGCTCGGCACGGCGCTCCCCGCGATCAGCCAGGTCGGCCGCCGAAGCGTCGTTCCCGCCGCGCATACTCGGCCAGCGCAGCGGCGAAGTGGGTCTCGTCGAAATCGGGCCACAGCACGTCGAGGAACAGCAACTCCGCGTACGCTGCCTGCCACAGCAGGAAATTCGATAGCCGCTGCTCGCCGGAGGTGCGGATCAGCAGGTCGGGGTCCGGAATGCCGTTCGTCGCGAGCCGGCGCCCGAACTCCTGCTCGTCGAGACGCGAGGGGTCGAGCCGGCCGTCGCGCGCCGCCTCGGCGGCAAGCCGGGCCGCCGCCGCGATCTCGGCGCGCGATCCATAAGACAGTGCCACGGTAAGGTTCAGCCGCCGATTGCCGCTGGTGCGCGCCTCCGCCCCTGCCAGCTCCCGCTGGATCTCGCGATCGAACCGGTCGCGCTCGCCGATCACCCGCAGGCGCACGCCGTTGGCATCCAGCTCGTCGATCTCGCTGCGGAGATAGTGGCGCAGCAGCCCGGTCAGGTCAGTGACCTCGCCGGTCGGGCGCCGCCAGTTCTCGTTGCTGAATGCATAGAGCGTCAGCCAGTGGACTCCCTGGCCGATCGCCGCCTCGATTGCGCGCCGGACGGCACGCGCGCCCTCGCGATGCCCGGCGACCCGCGGCAGCCGGCGCGCGGCAGCCCAGCGGCCGTTGCCGTCCATGATGATCGCGACATGGGTGGGCACTGGACCGGGCCCATCAACCCGCCCGTCCCCCTGGGGAACGCCGCCGGCCCGCAGTGCGTGGATGAAGTTGGCCAATTCCGGCCCTCAGACCTGGCGGATGTCCTTCTCCTTGTCCACCAGGGACTCGTCGATGCGCTTGATGTACTGGTCGGTGAGCTTCTGCACCTCGTCGTGCCAGGTCTTGGCGAGGTCCTCGCCGATGTCGTGCTTCTTCTCGTAGCCCTTGACCTGCTCCATGCCGTCGCGACGCACGCCGCGCACGGCGACCTTCGCGCCTTCCGCATATTTATGGGCGAGCTTGACCAGCTCGGTCCGCCGCTCGGCGGTGAGCTGGGGAATGGGCACGCGCACGAGCTGGCCGTCGGAGGCCGGGTTGAGCCCCAGTCCGGCATCGCGGATCGCCTTCTCCACCGCGCCCACCAGTGACCGGTCCCAGACCTGCACGGTCAGCATCCGCGCCTCCGGCACTCCGGTGCTGCCCACCTGGTTCAGCGGCACCTCCGAGCCGTAGGCGCTGACGCGCACGGGCTCCAGCAGGGCGGGGCTCGCCCGGCCGGTGCGCAGGCCCGCGAACTCCCGGCGCAGGGTCTCCAGCGCCCCGTCCATGCGGCGGGTCAGGTCCTGTTTCAGCTTCGCAAGGTCGGCTGGCATCTCGAACTCTCCCGCGCGGCTAGCCGCGTTCGATGATCCTGGTGAAGCGGCCTTCGCCACGGACCACGGCCGCGAAGGCGCCGGGGGCATGAATGTTGAAGACGACGATCGGCAGCCCGTTCTCGCGCGCAAGGCTGATCGCGGCGGCATCCATGACCGCAAGCTGGTTGGCCAGCACGTCCTGATAGGTGAGTTCGTCGTATCGCTCGGCCCCCGCCACCCGGCGCGGGTCGGCCGAATAGACGCCATCGACCTGCGTGCCCTTGAACAGCGCGTCGCAACTCATCTCGTTGGCGCGCAGCGCGGCGGCGGTGTCGGTGGTGAAGAACGGGTTGCCCGTGCCGGCGGCGAAGATGACGACCCGGCCCTTCTCCATGTGCCGCTCCGCGCGACGGCGGATATAGGGCTCGCAGACACTGGCCATCGGGATGGCCGACTGCACCCGGGTCGGCACGCACCTTCCCTCAAGCGCGCTCTGCATGGCGAGCGCGTTCATCACCGTCGCCAGCATGCCGATGTAATCGGCCTGCGCCCGCTCCATCCCGGCCGCCGCCCCCGAGACGCCGCGGAAGATGTTGCCGCCGCCGAGCACCAGGCAGACCTGCACGCCCATCGCGGCAACATCGCCGACATCGGCGGCAATGGCGCGCACCCTGTCATTGTCGAGGCCGTAGTCGCGCCGGGCCATCAGCGCCTCGCCGGAGACTTTCAGCAGGACACGCTTGTAGACCGGCTGCTTGGACATCGTTCCCCTCGCGAGGTGGCAGGAAAGGTAGGCGCGTAGGTCGGGAAAGACCAGGAAAATGAAGCCCCTGGCCCACTTGCCCGACCACTGCTCAGCGCCTCGCTGTGGCGGCGACCTCGGAAGCGAAGTCGGGACCCCCCGACTTGTCGATCCCCTCGCCCAGGGTGAACCGCTCGAAGGCGGCCACGCTCGCGCCGGACTTCTTCAGTACCGCTTTCACCCGGCTCTCGCCATCATGCACCCAGACCTGCTCCAGCAGCACCACCTCCTCGTAGTATTTACGGATGCGTCCTTCGACCATCTTCTCGACGATCGCCTCGGGCTTGCCGGACTGCCGGGCCTGCTCGCTGAGAATCGCCTTCTCGCGCTCCAGCGCGGCTGGATCGACGCCATCGATGTCGAGGGCGTGGGGCCGGCTGGCGGCGACCTGCATGCCGATCTGCCGGCCGAGCAGCTCCAGCCCTTCCAGCTCGTCCGGCGCCTCTATGGCGACGATCACGCCGATGCGCCCGAGTCCGGGGCGCAGCGGCTGGTGGACGTAGCTCGCCACCGCGCCGCGCGACACCGCGAGGACGCGGGCCCGGCGGATCGTCATGTTCTCGCCGATGGTGGCGACGAGCTGGGTGAGCTGGTCAGCGACGCTCCCAGCGCCCCCTGGAAAGGGCGCGGCCTTGATCGCCTCGACGTCCTCGCCGACCGACAGCGCCACTTGCGCGACCTGCTCCACGAAGGCCTGGAACGTCTCGTTGCGGGCGACGAAGTCGGTCTCCGCGTTCACCTCGACCATCGCCGCCCTGCGTGGCTGCGACGCCACGCCGATCAGTCCCTCGGCGGCCAGCCGCCCCGACTTCTTCGCCGCGGCCGCCAATCCCTTCTTGCGCAACCAATCGACCGCCGCCTCGAGGTCGCCGCCGGTCTCGGACAGCGCCCGCTTGCAGTCCATCATCCCCGCGCCGGTCTTCTCGCGCAGGGCCTTCACCAATGCCGCCGTGATCTCGGCCATGACCCGTCTCCGTAACCCTGATGCTGAGTGACGCCCGATCAGGCGGCGGGTTGCTGCACTGGCGCCTCTGCCTCGGGCAGCGCCTCCATCGGCAGTTCCTCCGCCGCGCCGAGATCGGCGCCCGAGGCCGACATCTCGGCGCTGATGCCGTCCAGCACCGCCCCGGCGATCAGGTCGCAATAGAGGGTGATGGCGCGGATGGCGTCGTCGTTGCCGGGGATCGGGAAGGTGACGCCGCGCGGGTCGGAGTTGGAATCGAGCACCGCGACGACCGGAATGCGCAGCTTCGTCGCCTCCTCGACCGCCAGCTTCTCCTTGTTGGTGTCGATGATGACCAGGATGTCCGGCAGGCCGCCCATGTCCTTGATGCCGCCCAGCGCGCGCTCCAGCTTGTCGCGCTCGCGCGTGAGGCCCAGCACCTCCTTCTTGGTCAGGCCCTGGGTGTCGCCGCCGAGCATCTCCTCGATCTGGCGCAGCCGCCGCAGGCTGCCGGTGATGGTCTTCCAGTTGGTCAGCGTGCCGCCCAGCCAGCGGTGGTTGATGTAATACTGGCCGCACCGCTTGGCGGCGTCGGCCACATACTCGGCCGCGGCGCGCTTGGTGCCAACGAACAGCACCCGCCCGCCGGCGGCGACCACGTCGCGCACCGCGCGCAACGCGCGGTCGAGCATGGGCGCGGTCTGTTGCAGGTCGATGATGTGGACCTGGTTGCGCACGCCGAACAGGTACGGCGCCATGCGCGGGTTCCAGCGGCGTGTGTGGTGGCCGAAGTGCACGCCGGCTTCCAGGAGCTGGCGCAGGCTGAAGTCGGGCATCGCCATGATGCGTCTTCCTTTCCGATCGTCCGGTTCTGCCTCCGCGGGGGCTCGCGCCGTGGCGCACCGGACCCGGTCAACCGGGAAAGGGACCCCGCGTGTGGATTACCGCCGTGCTGATGAGCGCGGGCGGCGCGCGGGATATGGCGGAGGATTCGCGCGAAGGCAAGCGCGGCCAGGGCTTGCCTTCGGCAATCGGCGCCCGATCTGCGCCGCAGACCCCGAGGAGGCCAGGACCATGCAGACCAGGGCACTTGGCCGCACCGGCCCCACCGTGTCCGCCATCGGCCTCGGCTGCATGGGGATGTCCGGCATGTACGGCCCGGCCGACGAGGCGGCAAGCGTGGCGACGATCCGCGCCGCGCTGGAGGCCGGGGTCACGCTGCTCGACACGGGCGATTTCTACGGCATGGGGCACAACGAGCTGCTGATCCGCGAGGCGCTGCGCGCGGGTGGTCGCGACCGGGCGGTGATCTCGGTCAAGTTCGGCGCCCTGCGCGACCCGGACGGCGGCTGGGGCGGCTATGACGCGCGCCCGGCGGCGGTGCGCAACTTCCTGGCCTATACGCTGACCCGGCTCGGGGTGGATCACATCGATATCTATCGACCCGCCCGCCTCGACCCCGCCGTGCCGATCGAGGAGACGGTCGGGGCCATCGCCGATCTGGTGCGCGCGGGCCATGTGCGCCACATCGGCTTGTCGGAGGTCGGCGCGGAGACGATCCGGCGCGCCTGCGCGGTGCATCCGATCGTCGATCTGCAGATCGAGTATTCGCTGATGAGCCGCGGCATCGAGGCGGAGATCCTGCCCGCCTGCCGCGCGCTTGGCGTCGGGGTCACCGCCTACGGCGTGCTGTCGCGCGGGTTGCTGGGGGGTCAGGTGCCGGCCGGCGAGCCGGGCGACCTGCGCGCCGCGCGCATGCCGCGCTTCCAGGGCGAGAACCTGCGACGCAATCTCGCCTTGGTCGAGGCCCTGCGGCGGGTCGCGGCCGAACGCGGCGCGACGCCGGCCCAAGCCGCCGTTGCCTGGGTGCTGACCCGAGGCGAGGATATCGTACCGCTGATCGGCACCCGCCGGCGCGAGCGACTGACCGAGGCGCTTGGCGCTCTCGACCTGAAGCTGGATGCGGCGGCGCTGGCCCAGATCGAGGCAGCGGTGCCGGCCGAGGCGGTGGCCGGCTCGCGCTACGATCCGGGGCAGATGGCGCATCTCGATAGCGAGCGGCCGGCCGGCGCCTGAGACGCGCCGCTGGCGATCAGTCCGCGCCCAACGCCTCGGCCAGCAGCTCCAGCGCCCGCTGGGCGAAGGCGCGCATGTTGTCCACCCGGTCGTCGCTTCCGGTGCGCAGCGTCGCTGCGCGCGCAACCGCTCCGTCCACTGCGATCGCGCTGTGGCCGGGAGGATCGCCGTAGCGATTGCCGGTCGGGCCGGTGGCGCCCGTCTCGCCCACGCCCCAGCTCGCCCCGGTCCGCTCGCGCACCGTGCGTGCGAGCAGCGCGGCGTAGGGCTCGGTCGAGGCGCGCATATCGCCGGGCAGCGGGTCGGGAATCTCGAGGAAGGCGCGGCGGGCGTGGCGCGTGTAGATCACGCTGCCGCCGAGGAAGTAGGCGCTCGCCCCCGGCACGGCGAGCAGCGCGGCGGAGACCAGCCCGCCGGTCGAGGACTCGGCGATCGCGACGGTCTCGCCGCGCGCCTTGAGCCGGGCGGCGATGCGCTCGGCAAGCGGCAGAAGCTCCTGCATGTGGCCTCCTCTCCCTTGTGGCGGCACGCTCGCACGCGCGACGACGAGGGGCAACGGCGTCTAGTCCGCGCGAAACCGACTGTGGCAGTTGCCGCAAGCGGCGGTCATGCGCCCGGCAGCGGCCCCGAACGCGTCGCGGTCGTCGTCCTGTGCGGCCGCCACGAGTTCGCTCATGCGGGCGGCCGCAGCTTGGTAGGCGAGAGTGAAGCGCGCGGGCTCTGACCAGATCAACGGCAAAGCGCGCGTCTTGCCCATGCCGGAACCATCCGGGAACAGGCTGGGGACCCGCTGTAAAGCCAATTGCGCCTTAACGGCCCAGCCTCGCATCGCCGGAACCGGCAACCCGTCTCCCAGGCCCTTGATGATGTTGCGCATCTGAACGGATAGGACATGGAAGTTGTCCTTGCGGGCTTTAATGGCGTCCTGCGCATCGGCGCCGCCGAGCATGACGAGCACGCAGGCGGCAAAGGCCAGACGGGTAACGACGAGCAAGCGGCGGTGCGGTCGTCGCGCCACTGCCACTCGGCGATCGCTTGCAGATCGGTCAAGCACTTGGCGCGGCCAGCGCGGCCAGTGCGGCATTGGCCGCGCCCTCCAGCAGCCTGCGGCAGGGCCTGGTCCGGGCCAGCACGCGAATCCCCAGCAGGACACTGAGCAGCAGCTGCGCCAGCGCATCGGCCGGCTGCGGCGACGTCACCGTCCCGTCATCCTGCCCGGCGGACACACAGCGACGAAAGAACGCCTCGATGAATGCCAGCTCCTCGGCCACCGCGCGGCGCAAGGCCGCGTCGTGCGGCCCGACCTCCAAAGCGGCGTTCACCAGCATGCAGCCACGGTGGTGCGGGTCGCGGGACGACCGCTCGACGACCTCGTCGAAGAAGGCGCGTATGGCGCCGAGCGGCGGCAGCCCGGCCTCCAGACGGCCGACCCGCTCGCGCACGCCCTGCTGAACGTAGTGGTCCAGCGCGCGCCGATACAACGCACGCTTATCTCCGAACGCGTTGTATAGGCTGGCCCCGGTGATCCCCATCCGGCCCGCCAGATCGCGGACCGACGTCGCCTCATAGCCCTGGGTCCAGAAGCAACCCATGGCTGCTTCCAGGACCTCGGCCTCATCGAACTCCCGGGGCCGTCCCATCAAGCGGCGGCGGGGTAGTTGGAGGGGAATAGGTGGCGCCGTGCCTCTTCATCCTGCTCCTTCTTGAAGGCGTGATCCGTGCCAACGAGGCGCGCCCGGGCCACCGCCGGCCGAGCGTCGATCACTTGGAACCAGCGATGGACGTTCGGATAGGCCGCCAGAGGCTCCTCGGCGCCGTGGAAGACGAACTTCGCGCGATCCACCCAGCCCCAGGCGGAGATGTCAGCGATCGTGTATTCGTCGACCACGATGAAGGTGCGGCCGGCCAAGTGGTCGTCCAGCACCTGATAGTGCCGCTCCGCCTCGCGCCGGTAGCGGTTGACGGCATAGGGCAGCTTTTCGGGCGCCGCGCGCTGGAAGTGCACTGCCTGGCCGGAGAACGGACCGAGGCCGCTTGCGGTGAAGAACAGCCAGGACAGCAGCTCGCCGCGATCCGCGGGAGACCCCAGGAAGCGCCCCGTCTTCTCGGCGAGGTAGAGCAGGATCGCGCTGGAGTCGAAGACGCGGGTCTCCGCGCCGCCCGGTCCCTCGGTGTCCACGATCGCCGGCACCTTGCCATTCGGGTTGATCGCCCGGAACGCCGCCGTGTGCTGGTCGCCCTTCATTGTGTCGATCGGCACGATTTCGTAGGGCAGGCCGGCCTCTTCCAGCAGCAGCGCGACCTTCGCCGGGTTGGGCGTGGGATGGTAATAGAGACGGATCATTTCGTTCCCTTTCTCAGCCGGTTAAACGACGGCGGAGCGTCTCAGCCGCCGACCAGGGCCGCCCAGGCCGATCCGCTCGTGCAAGGCGTCGTCCGGCCCGGGCGTCTGTTCATGCATGTTCGGCCGTGTTCGGCATTGCGGTTGGGATTTTAGTGCAGCCGATCTAAATTGGCCAGAGCCGAACCAGCTCCACGGGCGCATCGCAGCCTACGCGCGCGGCAAGGTTCGCGGACCGGCCCACCGTGAGCGAAGCCGGTAAGCGCCTCCTGTTTGGGCACCCAGGACCGAACCGGCGGGAGCGGCCTGATCAACCTGCATGAAGTGCATCTAGCGCACCGACGCGACGGCAGGCAGACTGGTGCCAACCCAAGTCGGAGGAGGCGATCATGAAGGCGGCCGTCCTGCACGAGGCGAACCATCCGCTCACGATCGAGGACGTTGAGATCGAGAAGCCGAAGCGCCGCGAGGTGCTGCTGCGCACCGCCTTCGCCGGGCTCTGCCACAGCGACCTGCATTTCATCGAGGGCCTGTATCCGTACCCCATGCCCGTCGTGCTCGGCCACGAGGCGGCGGCGGTGGTGGAGACGGTCGGCGAGGACGTCACCTACGTGAAGCCGGGCGATCACGTCATCACCTGCCTGTCGGTATTCTGCGGCGAGTGCCCGCAATGCGTCACCGGCCACATGAACCTGTGTGAGAACACGGAGGTGAAGCTGCTGCCGGGCGTGGCGCGACGGCTGCGCTGGCGCGGGCAGGTGCTGAACCAGGCATTCAACCTGTCGGCCTTCGCCGAGCACATGCTTGTTCACGAGCACGCGGTGGTGAAGATCAAGGAGGAAATCCCGCTTTGATATCGCGGCCCTGGTGGGCTGCGGGGTGATGACCGGGGTGGGCGCGGTATTCCACGCAGCCAAGGTGGAGCCGGGCAGTACGGTCGCGGTGATCGGCTGCGGCGGCATCGGGCTGTCGGCGGTCAACGGCGCCGCGATCGCGGGCGCCGAGCGGATCATCGCAATCGACACCGTCGCCTCCAAGCTGGAAACGGCGCGCGAGATGGGCGCGACCGACACGATCAACGCATCGAACGTCGATCCGGTCGAGGCGGTGCGCGAGATGACGGGCGGCGGCGTGCCCTACTCGTTCGAGGCGATCGGGCTCAAGAAAACCGCCGAGCAGTCCTTCGCCATGCTGCGTCCGGGCGGGGTCGCGACCATCATCGGCATGATCCCCCTCGGCACGAAGATCGAGCTGCACGGCGCCGATTTCCTGCGCGACCGCAAGATCCAGGGCACCTCGATGGGCGGCAACCGGTTCCGCGTGGACATGCCGCGGCTGCTGGAGCTGTGGCGGCAGGGGCGGCTGCAACTGGATACGCTGATCTCCGGAAAGATCACGTTGGACAAGATCAACGAGGGCTTCGCCAACCTGAAGTCGGGGGCGCCGGTGCGCCAGCTGATCGATTTCGGGGTGGTGTAGGCGTCCGCGACGGTGCGCGTCGCACGGATGCCTGGGAAAAAGCCTGGGCGTCCGTGCCTCAAGCGCGCAGGTGGTCGGGGATCTTCAGTCCCAGCCGCACCGGGACATGCCAGATCTCGCGCACCTGGCGCACCTGGCGGAAACTGGCGCGCAGATAGGTCGGCAGGGCGCGCGGATGGTCGGCGGTACAGGTATTGACCGTCATACCCCGGGCGCCTTGGCGCCACGCCTGGTCCACCGCCTGGCGCAGGAATGCGTAGCCCAGCCCGCTGCCGACCGCGTGCGGCAGCAATCCAAAGTAGCTCAGATTGACGTCCGGCCAGGCGCGCCCGTCTAGCTCGAAGAACCCGGCGGGCTCGCCGGAGGCGTACAGCACGTGGATGGACACCAGCGGATCGCGCAGCAGGGCCGCGAGCTCGCGGTCGGGCATGGTGCGCCGAAGCCACCACACATAGGGCGCACCGACCGTGTCATAGAGGTAGCGGTAGAAGCCGACCGTGCAGTGCGTCGCCCGGACGACCTGACAGGTGCTCGGCAGCGACGGCGCCGGATCCGGCGGCGGGCGGTCCATCCGCAGGAATGTGACCATGACCACGACGCGCGTCACCGGCTCCATCACGCGGGTCCGACGCTCAATCGTCGAGGAAGCTGCGCAGCTTGCGGCTGCGGCTGGGGTGCTTCAGCTTGCGCAGCGCCTTGGCCTCGATCTGGCGGATGCGTTCGCGGGTAACGTTGAACTGCTGGCCGACCTCTTCAAGCGTATGGTCGGTGTTCATGCCGATCCCGAAGCGCATCCGCAGCACGCGCTCCTCACGCGGGGTAAGCGAGGACAGGACGCGCGTCGTCGCCTCGCGCAGATTGGCCTGGATGGCGGCGTCCAGCGGGATCACCGCCGCCTTGTCCTCGATGAAGTCGCCGAGATGGCTGTCCTCCTCATCGCCGATCGGGGTCTCCAGGCTGATCGGCTCCTTGGCGATCTTCAGCACCTTGCGCACCTTCTCGAGCGGCATGCCGAGCTTCTCGGCAAGCTCCTCGGGCGCCGGCTCGCGGCCGATCTCGTGCAGCATCTGGCGCGAGGTGCGCACCAGCTTGTTGATGGTCTCGATCATGTGGACCGGGATGCGGATCGTGCGCGCCTGATCGGCGATCGAGCGCGTGATCGCCTGCCTGATCCACCATGTCGCGTAGGTGCTGAACTTGTAGCCACGGCGGTATTCGAACTTATCGACCGCCTTCATCAGGCCGATATTGCCCTCCTGGATCAGGTCCAGGAACTGCAAGCCGCGATTGGTGTATTTCTTGGCGATCGAGATCACCAGGCGCAGATTGGCCTCGATCATCTCCTTCTTGGCGCGCGCCGAATCCCGTTCGCCGCGGCTGACCGTCATGAACACGCGGCGGAACTCGCTGATCGGCAGGCCGGCGTCGTTGGCAACCGCCGCGATCTGCGCGCGCACGTCGGTGACGTGGTGCGGGTCCTTGCTCCCGAAGGTCTTCCAGCCCTTGCCGGGCAGCTTGCCGACCCGCTCCAGCCAGTTGGGGTCAAGCTC
The DNA here is from genome assembly GCA_963756495.1 of uncultured Pseudomonadota bacterium. Lineage (GTDB taxonomy): Bacteria > Pseudomonadota > Alphaproteobacteria > Acetobacterales > Acetobacteraceae > DATFDN01. The sequence continues at coordinate 631,836 of CAVWNS010000001.1, forward strand.
GCTGCCGCGATACTGCTTCAGGAACTCCTCGCGCGGCACCTTGCCGGACTCCGCCATCCGCAGCAGCGACCCCTCCAGGCCGGTCAGGCGCTGATTGAGCTGCTTGAGCTGCATGACCAGTTCCTCGATCCGGTTGTTGTGCAGCCGCACCTGCGAGACCTTCTCGACAAGCTCCTCGCGCGCTTTCTCGTAGGTCTTTTCCGACCGGAGATTGACCTCCTCGCCGTGCGACATGCTCTCCAGCCGACGCGACTGCATCTTCTGCAGCTTCTTGTAGAGCGCCTCGACCTCCTCGAAGGTGTTCAGCACCTCGGGCTTCAGCTTCTCCTCAAGGGCCGACAGGGACAGGCCCGCGCCCTCGCCTTCTTCCTCCGGCTCCTCCTCCGCAACCTCGAAGTTCTCGCGCGTGGCGGCGGTATCGGCCTCGCCCGCTCCGCCGCCCTGGGTCGCCTCGAGGTCGATGATGTCGCGCAGCAGCATCCGGCCGCCCTTGAGCTGGTCGTGCCAGGTGACGATGGCGCGGAACGTCAGCGGGCTCTCGCAGAGCCCGCCGATCATCATGTCGCGGCCGGCCTCGATCCGCTTGGCGATGGCAATCTCGCCCTCGCGCGACAGCAGCTCGACGCTGCCCATCTCGCGCAGATACATGCGCACCGGGTCGTCGGTGCGCCCAAGGCTCTCCTCATCGACGTTGCCGGCGGGCTCCTCCTCGCCTTCGGTCTCCGCCTTCTCGGCCTTCGGCGCCGGCGCCTCGCCGTCCTCGGTCTCCTCGCTCTCGACGACCTGGATGCCCATCTCATTGAGGTTGGACATCACGTCCTCGATCTGCTCGGAGCTGTTATGCTCCGGCGGCAGAATCGTGTTCAGCTCGTCGAACGTGATGTAGCCCCGCTCCTTGCTCTTCGCGATCAGCCGCTTCACGGCGGCAGACTGCACGTCGAGCAGCGTCGTATCCACATCAGGCTCAATGGTCGCGGTATCGGCGGTCACGGTCGGCTTCGTCGCCATTGTCAACGCACTCCGGCAATCCAGATGGAACGAGTGATGGTCAGCCCTTCACCGCGGGCGCGGCGGGCATCACGGCCCCAAGAGGGTCGGAGTCATGAACCTGGGTCCTCGGGCTCGGTCGCCATCACGCCCTGCAATGCGACATGCAACGCAATGAGGCGGCGCTGGGTGCCCTCGTCGAGGCTGGCGCGCGCGGCACGTTCGGCAGCGACCAACTCCTCGCGGAGCCGGCCGAGATGCATCAGCCCGAAGATGTGCCACCATCCCGCCTCGGCGTCCCCTGGCATCGCTTCAGCCCGGGCGAATCCCGGCAACGGAACAGGCACCGTCGCAAGGATTTGCTCGGCCTCCGCCGCCAATCCAGAACTCGTGAGGTGGGTCATCAAGCCCCGCGAGTCAAGCGCGGGCGCGTGATCGGCCCAGGCCAGAACCGCTTTTCGCAGGCGGTCGCAGTCGGCCGGCAGCACGACGTCCGCGAAGGCGTGCTCGACGTCGCGCAGCAGGTCGGGGTGGCGCAGCAGAACGGCGGTCAGGATGCGCCCGCGCTCGGCACCGGCCTGCGTCTCCGAGATCGGCGGCCGGGCGGACAGGGCCACCGGACGCTGCGGCGCGCCGGGCCCCCGCTTGTTGAACGGTTCGCGGCCTCCGCCGCGGCGCCCATCCGCCCGCTGGGCGAAGAAGCGGTCGCGCAGGGCGCTGCGATACTCCTGGGACAGGCCGCGATCGGGGATTGCCTTGGCGGTCTCGTCGATCCGCGCACGCAGGGCGGCGCGCTGCTCGGGGCTGCGATCGCCCGTCGCCTCGCGCAGCAGATCGAACAGCACCTCGGCCAGCGGGCGCGCGGCGTCCAGTGCCGCACGTAGGCCGGCCGGCCCTTGCCGGCGCACGAGCGTGTCGGGGTCCTCGCCGTCGGGCAGCGTGGCGAAGCGCAGGCTGCGGTCGTGCGCCAGGCGCGGCAGCGCCAGCTCGGCAGCCCGCATCGCCGCTCGGCGACCGGCCGCGATCGCCGTCGAAGCACAGCACCGGAGCCGGCGACAGGCGCCACAACTCGGCCATCTGATCCTCGGTCAGCGCGGTGCCGAGCGGGGCCACGGCGCCGGCGAACCCGGCCTGATGCAGCGCGATCACGTCCATGTAGCCCTCGACCACCACGATCTCCGCGCCCCGCGCCGCGCGGGCGCAGATCGAGCGCGTAGAGGCTGCGTCGCTTCGAGAACAGGCTGGTTTCCGGCCCGTTGACGTATTTCGGCTGGCCGTCGCCCAGGAGCCGACCGCCGAAGCTGATGACCCGGCCGGCGCGATCGCGGATAGGGAACATCACACGATCGAAGAACAGCTCGCGCGCGCGGCCCGTCTCGGGATCGGCACGGGTCAGGCCGGCCTGCTCCAGCAGCGGCGCCTCGACGCCCTCGCGGCCCAGCTCGGCGCCGAGCGCGCCGCGCCCGGGCCGGACCAGCCCAGGCCGAAGTCGCGGATGGTCGCCTCGCCGAGCCCGCGGCCGAGCAGGTAGTCGAGCGCGCGGCGCCCTTCCGGCAGGAACAGCCGGCGCTGGAAGCTTGCGGCCGCCAGCTCCAGCACCGCACGTCAGGTCGTGGCGCCGCCGCTCGGCCTCGGCCGCCTGCGGCGACAGCGGCGGCACCTCCAGCCCGGCCTCGCCCGGCCAGGCGCTCCACCGCCTCCATGAAGCTCGCGCCCTCGGACTGCATGACGAAGCTGATGGCATCGCCATGCGCGCCGCAGCCGAAGCAATGGTAGTGGTCGTCCCAGATGTGCAGGCTCGGCGTCTTCTCGCCGTGGAACGGGCAGCACGCCTTCCATTGCCGGCCGGCGCGCTCGATGCGGGACCCGGCGGCCGATCAGCGGGGCCAGAGGCGTGCGGGCGCGCAGCTCGTCGAGGAAGGCGGGCGGCAGTGCCATCCGCGCTCAGCTCCGGCGAGCCGGGCCTTCACCAGCGGCCCCGCCCGCCCCAGGTCGAGCGTCGCGGCGTGCTGCGCCTTCAGGGCGGCCATGACCTTGCCCATGTCCTTGACGCTGGCCGCGCCGGTTTCGGCGACCGCATCCTCGACGGCGCGCGGCCATCGCCGCCGGCGTCCATCTGTCGCGGCAGGAAGCTCTCGATCACGGCGATCTCCGCCTCCTCCTTGGCGGCGAGGTCGGGGCGATCGCCTTGGCGATAAAGATCGACCGATTCGCGGCGCGACTTCACCATGCCTCGCAGCATGGCCACGACCTCGTCCTCGGGCACCTGGTCAATGCCCTTGGGACGGGCGGCGATGTCGGTGTCCTTGAGTCGGGCCAGGATCATGCGCAAGGTCGAGACGCGCGGCCGCGTCGCCGGCCTTCATCGCGGCCTTGAGCTCATCGCTGAACTGGTCCCTGAGAGCCATGCGCCGCCTCCCGCTCCAATCCCTTCTATACTGTCGGGCACTGGGCAACAGTGGCGGAAAAAATTTCCGGATTTGCCAACCGCCGATTGTGCTCGGAGGAAATGTTCCCATAGCCCGCGCATGCGGAGCGTGGATGAAATCATTGAGCGGCTGGGCGGCGCCGAGGCGGCCGCGCAGCTGACCGGCGTCGGCACCGAGGCAGTGCGCAAATGGCGCCAGGGCGCGCGCCATTCCGTCGCGCCACTGGCCAGCGGTGATCGCCGCCACCGGGCTCGGCCTCGCCGACTATCCGGCGAGCCGGTCGGAGGCCGACCGCCCGGCCGCCCTCGACACGCCGCCGCTGGAGCGACCGCCGCGCTGGTGCTGGCCGACGGCACCGTGTTCTGGGGCCGCGGCTTCGGCGCCCACAGCCTCGACACGCCGCCGGTGGGCGAGGTCTGCTTCAACACCGGCATGACCGGCTATCAGGAGACCCTGACCGATCCCTCCTATGCCGGGCAGATCATCACCTTCACCTTCCCCCATATCGGCAATGTCGGCGCCAACCCCGAGGACATCGAGGCGGCCACCATCGCCGCGCGGGGGCTGGTGGTGAAGCAGGACATCACCGAGCCGTCCAACTGGCGTGCCGCCCAGCGGCTGGACAGCTGGCTGCGCGCGCAGGGCGTGACCGGGCATCGCCGGGGTGGATACCCGCGCGCTGACCGTGCGCATGCGCGACGGCGGCGCGCCGAGCGGCGTGCTTGCTTTCCCGCCGACGGCCGGTTCGACCTCGACGCGCTGCGCGCCCGCGCCGCGCGCCTGGCCGGGGCTGGAAGGGATGGACCTGGCGCGGGAGGTCTCGCTGCCGGCAGACCTATCAATGGGACGAGACGCTTTGGGCCTGGCCCGCCGGCACCGGGCGGCAGACCGCGCCGCGTCATCACGTCGTCGCCGTGGATTACGGGGCGAAGCGCAACATCCTGCGCTGCCTGGCCTCCGCCGGCTGTCGCGTGACCGTGGTGCCGGCAACCGCCACGGCCGAGGATATCCTGCGGCACCGGCCCGACGGCGTGTTCCTGTCGAACGGCCCCGGCGATCCGGCCGCGACGGCGAGTTATGCCGTGCCGGCGATCCAGGGCGTGCTGGATGCGGGCGTGCCGCTGTTCGGCATCTGCCTCGGCCACCAGTTGCTGGCGCTGGCGCTGGGGGCGCGGACCTACAAGCTGGCGCGCGGCCATCGCGGCGCCAACCAGCCGGTGAAGGACCTGGCGACCGGCCGGGTGGAGATCACCAGCCAGAACCACGGTTTCGCCGTCGATGGCGAGAGCCTGCCGGCACGGCGCCGCGTCACGCATGTCAGCCTGTTCGACGGCTCGAACGAGGGGATCGCCTGCACGGACAGGGCGGCGTTCAGCGTGCAGTACCACCCCGAAGCGAGCCCGGGGCCGAGCGACAGCCAGCACCTGTTCCGCCGCTTTGTGGCGATGATCGAGGAGCGGGGCTGATGGACGCGACCGATCCTCGTGCTGGCGACGGCCTTCCGCCATTCGATCAGCGAGCCGACCATCGAGGCGGGGTTCGAGCGCTTCCAGGCGCTGACGGACGGGACCCTGCACCAGGCTGCCTTCCGCGACGCCGTCGCGGCTTGCCTGCGCGAGGGGCTGATCCGCGATCCGGTGCGCCTGCCCGAGGCGCCCTGCAGTGCCACTGGCGGCTTGAACTGATGCCGGAAGGGGTCGCGGCAGCGCGCAGCGCCCAATCGGGCGCGGCGAGAGCGCCTTAGTCCCCTGCGACGGCCTGTCTCAAGCCTTTCCTGCCAGAACGGCACTCACACCAGTCACACGGCCCAGCCATGCCCCGCGCACCGACATCGCTTCCATCCTCATCATCGGCGCCGGACCGATCGTCATCGGCCAGGCCTGCGAGTTCGACTATTCCGGCGCGCAGGCATGCAAGGCGCTGCGCGCGGAGGGCTACCGGGTCATCCTGGTGAACTCCAACCCGGCCACCATCATGACCGATCCCGGGCTCGCCGACGCCACCTATATCGAGCCGATCACGCCGGACTTCGTCGAGCGCATCATCGCTCGCGAGACGCCCGATGCGCTGCTGCCCACGATGGGCGGACAGACCGCGCTGAACGCCGCCATGCAGCTCGCCGCATCGGGCGTGCTGGACGAAGCACGGCGTCGAGCTGATCGGCGCGCAGGCCGAGGTCATCGAGCGCGCCGAGGACCGGCTGAAATTCCGCGACGCGATGGCCGCGATCGGCATCGAGAGCCCGAAGCAGCGCCATCGCGCATACGATGCAGGAGGCGCGCGCCGCTCTCGCCGCGGTCGGACTGCCGGCCGTGATCCGCCCGAGCTTCACCCTGGGCGGCACCGGCGGCGGCATCGCCTACAACCGCGAGGAATTCGAGCAGATCGTGCAAGGCGGCCTCGACGCCTCGCCGACGCACGAAGTGCTGATCGAGGAAAGCGTGCTCGGCTGGAAGGAATTCGAGATGGAGGTGGTCCGCGACCGCGCGGACAACTGCATCATCGTCTGCTCCATCGAGAACGTCGATCCGATGGGCGTGCATACCGGCGATTCCGTCACCGTCGCGCCGGCGCTGACGCTGACCGACAAGGAATATCAGCGGATGCGCGACGCCTCGATCGCCTGCCTGCGCGCGATCGGCGTCGATACCGGCGGATCGAACGTGCAGTTCGCGGTCAATCCCGCCGACGGCCGCATGGTGGTGATCGAGATGAACCCGCGGGTCTCGCGCTCGTCGGCGCTCGCCTCCAAGGCGACCGGTTTCCCGATCGCCAAGATCGCCGCCAAGCTCGCGGTCGGCTACACGCTCGACGAGCTTGCCAACGACATCACCCGCGTCACGCCGGCGAGCTTCGAGCCGACCATCGACTACGTGGTGGTGAAGATCCCGCGCTTCACCTTCGAGAAGTTCCCCGGCACGCCGGCGCTGCTGACCACGTCGATGAAATCGGTGGGCGAGGCGATGGCGATCGGGCGCAGCTTCGCCGAGGCCCTGCAGAAGGGGCTGCGCAGCATGGAGACCGGGCTCTCGGGCCTCGATCCGGTCGAGCCGCCCGGCGACGGCGGCGCCGACGCGTTCCGCGCCGCGCTTCCGCGCCCCGGCCCGACCGGCTGCTGATGGCGGCGCAGGCGCTGCGGGGCGGCCTGTCGGTCGAGGACATCCACGCCGCCAGCAAGTTCGACCCGTGGTTCATCCGCGAACTGGCCCGCATCGTGGAGGCGGAGCGCGCGGTCGCCGCGGAGGGACTGCCGGCGGAGGCCGGCGCGCTGCGGCGGCTCAAGGCGCTCGGCTTTTCCGACCGCCGGCTCGCCGAGCTTGCCGGCAGCGCCGAGGCCGAAGTCGCCGAGCCTGCGCGCGCCGCCTCGGCGTGCGCCCGGTCTACCGGCGCATCGACACCTGCGCGGCCGAGTTCGCCTCCGTCGACGCCCTACATGTACTCGACCTATGAAGGCGGCTACGGCACCCCGGTCTGCGAGGCCGACCCGAGCGAGGCGCGCAAGGTGATCATCCTCGGCGGCGGCCCGAACCGCATCGGCCAGGGCATCGAGTTCGACTATTGCTGCGTCCACGCCGCCTATGCGCTGAAGGAGGCCGGCTTCGAGACCATCATGGTCAACTGCAACCCGGAAACCGTCAGCACCGACTACGACACCTCCGACCGGCTCTATTTCGAGCCGCTCACCGCCGAGGACGTGATCGCGCTCGTCCCGCGCGAGCAGGAGCGCGGCAGCTGCTCGGCTGCATCGTCCAGTATGGCGGCCAGACCCCGCTCAAGCTGTCGCAGGCGCTGGCGCGCGCGGGCATCCCGATCCTCGGCACCAGCGCCGATGCGATCGACATCGCCGAGGACCGCGAGCGGTTCCAGCGCCTGCTGCGCCGCCTCGGCCTGCGCCAGCCGGAAAACGGCACCGCCCGCTCGGTCGAGGAGGCGGAGCGCGATCGCCGAGCGCATCGGCTATCCGGTGGTGATCCGGCCGAGCTACGTCCTGGGCGGCCGGGCGATGGAGATCGTCCACGACCGCAGCGGGCTGCAGCGCTACATGCGCGAGGCGGTGCGGGTCTCCGGCGACAACCCGGTGCTGATCGACCGCTACCTGAACGACGCCATCGAGGTGGATGTCGACTGCATCGCCGACGGCGAGAGCGTCTATGTCGCCGGGGTGATGGAGCACATCGAGGAGGCCGGCATCCATTCCGGCGACTCCGCCTGCGCGCTGCCGCCCTACACGCTGTCGCCGGCCACCGTCACCGAGCTGAAGGCGGAAACCGAGGCGCTGGCCAAGGCGCTCGGCGTCGTCGGGCTGATGAACGTGCAATACGCGATCAAGGACGACGCTGATCTACGTGCTGGAGGTGAACCCGCGCGCCGCGCGCACGGTGCCGTTCGTCGCCAAGGCGACCGGCGTGCCGGTGGCCAAGATCGGCGCCCGCGTGATGGCCGGCGCCCGGCTCGCCGAGTTCCGGCTGGACGATCAGGGCGTCGCGCCGCATGTCGCGGTCAAGGAGGCGGTGTTCCCCTTCAACCGCTTTCCCGATGTCGACACGATCCTCGGGCCGGAGATGAAATCGACCGGCGAGGTGATGGGGCTCGACATGCAGCTTCGAGCGCGCCTTCGCCAAGTCCCAGCTCGGCGCCGGCGTCGTGCTGCCCGGCTCGGGCACGGCGTTCCTGTCGATCAAGGACGCCGACAAGAGCGGCGTGCCCGGCGCTGGCGCGGCGGCTGGCGGACATGGGGTTCAAGATCATGGCGACGCGCGGCACGGCCGCGCGCATCCGCGAGGCCGGACTGGCGGTGACGGTGGTGAACAAGGTGCTGGAGGGGCGGCCCCATTGCGTGGACGCGATCCGCTCGGGCGAGGTGCAGCTCGTCATCAACACCGCCTCCGGCCCGCAGTCGGTGGCCGACAGCTTCGCCATCCGGCGCAGCGCGCTGACCCATGGCGTGCCGCACTACACGACCATGGCCGGGGCCCGCGCGGCGGTGCACGCCATCGCCGCCCTGAAGTCCGGCGCGCTTGAAGTCGCGCCGCTTCAGTCCTACTTTCGCGCATCGTTCTGACGCCGCCGCAGCGACCGGGCGCCGCCCGGCCGCAAGCGGAGCCATGCGTTCAATCGCTTCCGCCTGGACCACCAAAGGACCGCGCCGTGCAGAAGTTCCCGATGACCGCCCCAGGCTTGCAGCGGCTGGAAGAGGAACTGCGCCAACTCAAAAGCGTCGAGCGCCCGTCGATCATTCGCGCGATCGCCGAGGCGCGCAGCCATGGCGACCTGTCGGAGAATGCCGAGTACCACGCCGCGCGCGAGCGCCAGTCCTTCATCGAGGGCCGGATCGCCGAACTGGAGGAGATCGTCTCCTCGGCCGAGGTGATCGACCCGTCCAGCCTGTCGGGCGATCACGTGAAGTTCGGCGCCCATGTCCGCCTCGCTCGACGAGGAGACGGAGAAGGAAGCCGGCTACCAGATCGTCGGGATGCACGAGGCCGACATCAAGCTGGGCCGGCTCTCGGTCTCCTCGCCGCTGGCCAAGGCGCTGATCGGCAAGAAGGTGGGCGACACCGTCTCGGTGCCGGCGCCCGGCGGCGACCGGTCGTACGAGATCCTGGAGATCCGGTTCGCCTGAGGTCCGGGTGAGCCCTGCCACCTCTCCGACGCTGATCGCAGGCGTCAGTCCGCACGCCAAGCGCGAATGCGGAGCCACGAGGCCTCGTCAGCGATACGTATCGCAGAGGAGGGGCTTGGCGCTGGCCGACGTGGAGGCGGCGGCGGCGCGCATCGCGGGCGTCTGCGCACCCCTGCCCTGCCCTCCGACGCGCTCTCGCGCGCCACGGGCGCCGAGGTCGACGCTCAAGCTGGACAACCTGCAGGCGACCGGCGCCTTCAAGGAACGCGGCGCGGCGAACCGGCTGGCATTGCTGAGCGCCGAGGAGCGGCGGCGCGGCGTCATCGCCATGTCGGCCGGCAACCACGCCCAGGCGGTGGCGCGGCATGCCCAGCTGCTCGGGATCGCGGCGACCATCGTCATGCCGGCCTTCACGCCGTCGACCAAGGTCACCCGCACCGCCGCCTGGGGCGCGCGCGTGGTGCTGGATGGCGAGACGCTGGCCGATGCCGCGGCGCACGCCCGCGCGCTGGCCGCCGACGAACGCCTCGTGTTCATCCATCCCTATGACGACCCGGCGGTGATGGCGGGCCAGGGCACACTGGCGCTGGAGCTGCTGGAGGACGCGCCGGAGCTCGACACGCTCGTCGTGCCGGTGGGCGGCGGCGGCCTGCTGGCGGGCTGCGCCGTGGCCGCGCGCGGGCGCAAGCCCGGGGATCGAGGTCGTCGGCGTGGAGGTCGAGACCTACGCCGCGATGGCCCAGCGCCTCGCCGGGCAGCCGGTCGCGGTCGGCGGCCCCACCATCGCCGAGGGCATCGCCGTTCGCGACGTCGGCGAGCAGCCGCTCGCGGTGCTGCGCGCGCTGGGCATCGAGGTGCTGACGGTGCCCGAGCGTGCCATCGAGCAGGCGATCGGACTGCTGATCGAGGGCGCGAAGACCGTGGCCGAAGGCGCGGGCGCGGCCGCGCTCGCCGCGCTGCTGGCCTATCCCGCCCGCTTCGCCGGCCGGCGCGTCGGCGTGCCGGTCTGCGGCGGCAACATCGACGCGCGCATCCTCTCCAACGTGCTGCTGCGCAACCTGCTGCGCGACGGCCGGCTGCTGCGCCTGCACATGCAGATCCCCGACCGCCCCGGCGTGCTGGCCGACATCGCCCGGCGGATCGGCGAGCGGGCGGCAACATCATCGAGGTTTCGCACCAGCGGCTGTTCGCGGCGGCGGCCTCCGTGCAGGCGGCGGAGCTGGAGGTGATGGTCGAGGCGCGGGACCCGGACCATGCCGCCGAGATCGTGGCGGCGCTGACGCAGTGCTACGTGGTGCGGCGAGTTCGATTCCAGCCAGCGGGCGGCTCAGCGTCGGGATGCTGGTAGTTCTCGATGGCGCTGAGGTCGGTCGGCGGGTGCAGCGATCCCGTGGCGTGCGTCGGCAGCTTGTCGAACAGGCTGGCGTCGCACCACGGAAGGCGGCTCTCGATCCCGAGCGCGACGGTCGGGTGGACCGCGCCGGGCGTATCGAGGCTGCCGATGCTGACATCGATATGGTCCGGCTTGGCGTCATATTGAAAGGACAGCGGGGTCCCGCAGGCCGGACAGAAGCCGCGGCGCGCCGCCGAGGAACTGCGAAACGACGCCGGGGCGCCCCGCGTCCATGCGAAATCCTCCGCTCCGACCATCGCCCAGGCGAAGAACGGGCCGCCGACCGCCTTCTGGCACATGCGGCAATGGCAGATGCCCGCGCGGGGAACGGCGTGGAGCGCGTAGCGAACCGCGCCGCACTGGCAGCCACCGGTCAGGATCGGCGCGCGATGTGTCATTCGGTCCTCCGCGAAGCTAGGCTGTGACGGATCAGGCATGGGGGGAACAATGCGCGCGATCTGGTACGACCGACAGGGCCCCGCAAGGGACGTGCTCGTGCTCGGCGAACTCCCCACGCCGGAAGCGGGTCCGGGAGAGGTTCGCGTGCGGCTGGAGGCGTCGGGCGTGAACCCGTCCGACACCTATCGCCGCAACGGCCCGGGCGGGATGGATTATCCGCGCGTCGTGCCGAACAGCGACGGCGCTGGCATCATCGACCAGTCCGGGCCCGGCGTGGACCCGAACTGGGTCGGCAAACGCGTATGGCTGTACAATGGCCAGCGCAACGGGCGTTGGTGCGGCACGGCGGCGGAGTACATCGCACTCTCGGTGGACCTGGTGACCGAGCTGCCGGGGTCCGTCTCGTTCGCCGAGGCCGCGACGCTCGGCATTCCGGGAATGACCGCGCATCGCTGCGTGTTCGTCGCCGGCCCGGTGCAGGGGCGGACCCTGCTGGTCACCGGCGGCGCCGGCGCGGTGGGACACTACGCCGTGCAGCTCGCCGCGTGGGCCGGGGCGACGGTCATCGCCACCGTCAGCTCCGCCGAGAAGGCGGCGCGCGCGCGGGCCGGCGGGGCGTCGCACACCATCGACTACCGGCGCGAGGACGTCGTGTCGCGCGTGCGGGAGATCACCGAGGGGCGGGGCATCGATCACGTCGTGGACGTCGATTTCGGCGGCAACCTTCCGGCGACGCTGCCATGCCTGCGCGACAGCGGCAGCATCGCCGTTTATGCGACGAACGGCGACCGCACGCCGCGCCTGCCGGTGCGCGAGCTGATGGCGCGCAACATCTCCGTGCACTTCATGGTGCTGCCCACCAGCCCGCACGAGACGCGCCGGCGCGCGCAGTCCGACCTCGCCGCCTGGCTGCGAAGCCCGCGCCTGCTGAGCGTGGCCGGCCGCTTCCCGCTCGCGGAGACGGCCGCCGCGCACGAGGCGGTGGAGCGCGGCGGCAAGATCGGCACCATGGTGGTCGAGCCACAGCGGTAGTGGATGAAATCTGACGCTTGCTATCCGCCGCGCTCGACCCGAAGCCGACATTCGCACTGGACTTAACTGGTAAGCCATTGATATAGCACGGTTGCAGCGGTGTTGCAAAAGTTTTGCAGACTGTGTGAAAACTCAAATGTAAGTAGAAGTCACGACATATTCGGTCGTCAGTGAAGCCAAGACAGCATGAATGCTTCCAGCTCCTGCTCAGCATAGACCGGAATTGCTGATTGCCGTTACGGCACGGAGTTTTCGCACAGTCTGTTTGAATTTTGCACGCCCGCGACAGCGAAGGCGACCGGGCAACAGCCAGGATCGGAACGCCTAATGCCCTGCTGTCGACAAACCTTTGCTTGTCCCCTCCGCGTGTTCGAGTTCTTCGGCCAGGATCGGCACGCCGAGATTGCACGCCTGCACGCCCTGGACGACGCAAAGCTTCAGAACCTCCATGATTTCCTCCATGGTCGCGCCGGCCCTCAAGGCGCCTCTGATGTGACGGCGCGTGCCGGGGGCATACAAGTGCGTGTAGGAGGCGTCGAGGGCGATGCTAAGAAGCTCTATCGTGTACAACGACAAGGACACCAGGCTGGGCAGCGTGGACGACGTGCTGGTCGGGGCCGACGGCCAGGCCCAGGTCATCCTCTCCGCCAATGACCGGCTGGTGGCGGTGCCCTGGAGCAAGGTGCAGTTCGGCAATGCCAAGCTGAACAGCGACAACAAGGTGATCCTGCCCGACGAGACCGCGCAATCGCTGAAGCAGATGCCGCCTCCTTGGGGTTCATCACGCCGCTCCCGTAAATTCCGCCTCCCATCGCCATGAACTCGTCGGTCCAAACGGGGTCGAGCTCGAGGAACGGATCCCACGCCTGATTCCACTGCCCCGTGGCTTTCATTTTATCGCATGCCGGAGTTAGTGCTGCGCTTTTCGCCGCAGGCTTCACGCCGGCCGCCTTCGCCTCCTCCAGCAGCATCGGCGCGCCGAGGCTGCACGAATGGATCGACATCACAGTCGCACACTTGAATACGAAGAGAATCTCTTCCCGGGTTGCTCCCGCGTTGAGCGCGGCGCGGATGTGGCGGCGCGTGCCGTCGGGATTGAGGTTGGTGCAGGCGGCATTCAAACCGACGCTGACAAGCTCGATGAGCTTGCGCGGCAGAACTCCAGTGACCCAAGGATCCGTGCTCATCTTTACGCATGTCGCAGCCCACGCCGGGTCCCATTCGCATAGCTGGGCTAGCGCCGTGTCCCAGGCACCAGTTTCGTTCGGCTGATCATCTAGTAATGTTCTGCCTGCCTTCGGGTCGATCGCCATTCCGTTGCCTCCGGTAGATCAGCTTTCGCGCCGCCTCCGTAATCGGAATTGTTTTTGAACGGCACATTGATCAGATCGACGACCGAGTTCTGCAATTTCTGCGCAAGATTCGCTTCGGTCGGCGCCGGCTCGCCCGCCGGCTGAGCCCGCGCCGCCGGGAGATTGGTGGCCACCAACGCGGCCGCGACCGCCAATCCAATCCGCATGCATCCACCGCGATGACTTATCGTCAGATTCCTCGGCCAAGGTGCCGGCATTCAGAGGCCTACCGGAGATATCACTTCCTCTAAACGTTCCTCCCAATCTCCCGCATGGATGTGCCCGCACCCGCCTTGCGCCGCCGGCTGGAATGTTCCATCGGTTTCATGCACCAGAAAACCCATGTTGCCGGGCTGGCGGTTGGGCGGCAGACCAAGGTTAGCAAGCGTTTCCGCCGTGGAATTGTAGGAGACACCGATCTTGAGCATCTGATGCGCCTGCTCGGGCGTGGCGATCGGGCGTCCCAGTTCCCTCGCCATCCGAACGTGCCGCTCGATCATCTGGATCGAGCTCATGCGCACGCCTTTCGTTGTGTCCCAGAGATTGTCCTCGATCCCGGCGCGCGTGTGCTGACCGAGGGCGATGCAGATCGCCGAGACAGGGTGCGTCAAACGAAACGTTGTCTGGTAGGTAAAACATGAACCGTGCGGCGTGCGACGGATCAGCTCCATCAGGTCAAACGGATTCGCTCCGCACATGCCACCGCCACCAATGCTGAAGAAGCCGTTCATCGGCCCCATGTAGTAACCCTTCCGGATCAGCCGTTCCACGAGTTCGAGGCCGTGGACATCGCAGAGCGCGAAGTAAGGCTGAATGCCATGCTGAACCAGCTGCTTGATGTTCTCCAGATAGAAATCAGGCGTCGAGTCGGCGACCAAGTTCGCCATGGCGTGCATCATCTTGGGGTTGCTGAAGCGTGTCCCTGCAAACGCATCGGCTGGGTGCAATGCCGTCAGGTCATAGAGCGAGGTGCCGCAGGCGACCGTGACCTGATCGGGCTTGGGATCGATCTCGGCCAGCTTGTGGCGCGAGTTATAGCTCTGGAACTTGGCTTCTTCGCCCGGCTCCGGTGCAAACGAGATGGAGCCGCCGACCTGCAGGATCATCTTCGGGACAGCCTGGCGCAGTCTCCCGATCTGTTCGGCATACTCGCTGAAGTTCTTGGAGATGTGCCCGGTCTTGGGATCGCGCACATGGATATGCAGGATCGTCGCCCCTGCGTTGAAGCAGTCCACCGCTATTTGGGTTTGTTCTTCCCAAGTGACGGGGAGCCTCTGTTCCGGGGTGCAGTCCCCCGGCATCCACATCGGCCCGTAGGGTGCGGCCGTGATCATCAGAGGGGCTTGATTCTCGGGCAGCAGCGAGTCATCGGTGAAATACATTGTCGTTGTCCTTTCAGCAGCTGTGATTGAGACTGCCTGATCCCTACGCCTCGAAACCGATGGACGCTATGCATTTTTGGCTCGCGTGCAACCAACCGCGAGCCCGACCGCATAACGCGTCCCGCTCGCGCTCCGTGATGTTGCAACCGGATAGAAATGTCCGTTGGCGTGCAAAGTTGAAATGTCCCGTCGGCCTGCTCAGCGCTGCGGAGCCGCAGGCGGAGCGGGGCTGAGCGGGCCGGCGCGCCGTCTCGGCCGGGCTTGGTAGCCGCCGGCCTCGCTGTTCGTCCGCACCCGCGGCGGCGGACGCTGGAGGTCCTGCCGCGCCTTGACGAAGGCGAGCGCCGCGCCAAGCCGCTTGTTCTCGACGACCTCGCCCTGGTCGACGCGCTGTTCCTTGTCGAACACGCTGTAGGGCAGGGAGTGGCCCCGCCAGCGGATGTCCAGCCGATCATCGGCGTAGTGGTAGATCTCGACATACTCTCCGGCGGTCGCCTCGGTGACATCGTTGCGCGTGAGGATGAACAGCCTGCGCTCGTAAGCCAGGGTCAGTTGCTGGCCCACGTGGCGCAGCTCGCGATGGCACAGGATGTCGTCGAGCCGGCCGGGCGAGAGGTCCAGTAGCCGGTGCAGATCACTCGGGCGAGCGGGAGGGACGGCGAAGCGAACGTTGAAGCGCTCGACGAAGCCCGGCAGGAAAGCGTTGTCGGCGTCCACGCTGGCGATGCCGGCCAGGCGCAGCTCCTTGACCAGCCGGTCCTGCAAGGTGCGGTTCACGCGCTCCACGCGCCCCTTCGCCTGCGGCGTGTCAGCGCACAGGATGTCGATGTTCAGCTCGGCCAGCGCCCTGCCGAACTGGGTCATGCCTTGGCCGCCCGTGGCGTCGGCCTTGGCGACGCGGAAGACGGTGTGCTTGTCGGAGTAGAAGGCGACCGGACGGCCGTGCGCCTCCAAGTAGCCGCGCAGTGCCGCGAAGTAGGCGGCCGTGCTCTCACTCGCGACGAAGTGGAGCTGCATCAGCCGGCCCGTCGCGTCGTCGATGAACACCAGCAGCGTGCAAGGATCACCGCGCCCCTCGAACCAGCGGTGCTCGCTGCCGTCGATCTGCACCAGCGCGCCGAGCGACTCACGGCGCAGCCGGGGCTGGTGGAAGCGCCGACGCTGCTTGCGCGATAACCACAGGCCGGCTGCCACCATCCAGGCGCGCAACGTCTCGCGCGACACCGTCAGCCCGTGCCGCTGCGCCAGCACCTCCGCGGCCAGGGTCGGGCCGAAGTCGGCGTAGCGCTCCCGCACCAGAGCCAGCGCGTAGTCGCGCACGCCCGCGGCGATCCGGTTATTGGACGGCCGGCCACGCGCCTTGTGCGCCAGCGCGGCACCGCCGCCGGCCTGGAGTCGCCGCAGCAAGCGGCGCACGTGCCGCGGCGTCACGGACAGCACCGCGGCCGCTGCCGCGATCGTGCGGCGGCCGGACACCACTTCGGACAGCACCTCGATGCGCTGTATGTCGCGCCTGCTCATCACCACCCAGCCCACAGCTCGCTCTCCCAGTCAGATCGCAACCAGGGGAGGCTGACATTTCTGCTTTGCGGACAGGGGACAGTTTAGCTTTGCGCCTACACCCGCTCGACATGGCACTCATGTCCGCTCCCCATCACGAGCCGACCGACAAGGCGGGTATCAAGCGTCAGGTTTCGTCTACTAGCATCCGCATTTGCCAAGCCGGGCGCCCGCGTCCGACACTGGCGTGCATCGACGGAGGACGCTCGTGATCCACGAACTGCGCACCTACACGCTCCGTCCGGGCAAGCTGCCCGCCTATCTCGATCTCGCCGCCAATGTCGGCCGGCCGGTGCGCGGCGATGCCTACGGCACCTGCCACGGCTACTGGGCGGCGGAGTTCGGGCAACTCAACCAGATCTGGCATTTGTGGAGCTATGCGAGCCTCGACGAGCGCGAGCGGTTGCGCGGCGAACTGGCCCGCAACGAGCGCTGGCGGGCCGAGTACGTGCCGAATGTCCGTCCGCTGCTGATGCGCCAGGATATCCGGTTCCTCAATCCGGTCATCGCGATCAAGCCGCCCGAGGCGGCGGGGCATCTGTACGAGCTGCGCATCTACCGCACCCAGCCCGGCGCGGCCGCCGGATGGGCGCAGCTGCTGGCGTCCTACCTGCCGGTGCGCGAACGCTATTCGCCGATCGTCGGCCTGTGGACCGGCGAAGCGCCGCAGCCGAACGAGGCGGTGCATCTCTGGGCCTATCCCGACCTCAACATCCGCATGAAGGCGCGCGCCGAGGCGGCGGGCGACCCGCAATGGCAGGAGTTCCTGGGAAAGGGCGGCCCAATGCTGGTCGAGACGCATTCCACGCTGCTGCTGCCGACGGCGTTCTCGCCGATGAAGTAGATGCCGGCTTCCTTGCCCGCTGCTACATCCGGCAATCATGATTAAGCTGACTGTACATGCGGCAGAACGGATCGAGGAACAACGCGTAACTCTCGCTTGGGTTGAGGCTGTCCTAGTGCTCTGACTCATACGGACCGTGCAGGCAGTCTGTCGAGCTTGGCCAGGATTGAGGCGGCCGAGGCGGTCCAGACGAACGGCTTCGGCTCGGCGTTGTGCTCGGCGAGGTAGCGTTTGATGGCGGCTTGCAGATCGACGATCGAATGGAAGCTGCCGCGACGGATGCGCTTGCGCGTCAGCACGGAAAGGAAGTTCTCGACGGCGTTCAACCACGATCCGGACGTGGGCGTGAAGTGGAAGGTCCAGCGGGGATGCCGTTCGAGCCACGCCTTCACCTTCGGATGCTTATGAGTGGCGTCGTTGTCGACCACCGCCTCGATCAGCTTGCCGGCCGGAACAGCGCGCTCGACGTCGTTGAGGAAGCGGATGAACTCCTCGTGCCGGTGCTGCTGCATGCAGCGGCCAATGACGGAGCCGTCGAGCACGTTGAGTGCGGCGAACAGCGTGGTCGTGCCGTGGCGCTTGTAGTCGTGGGTCATCGTGCCGCATCGGCCCGGCTTGATCGGCAAGCCCGGCTGCGTGCGATCGAGCGCCTGGATCTGGCTCTTTTCGTCGATGGACAGCACGACGGCTTGCGTCGGCGGGTCCAGATAGAGGCCGACGATGTCGGTCAGCTTGGCGGCGAAGTCGGGATCGCGCGACCGCTTGAACGTGCGGATGCGGTGCGGCTGGAGCTTGTGCGCGGCCCAGATGCGCGGCACCGATGTCAGGGAGATGCCGACGGCCCGAGCCATCGCCCGGCCGGTCCAGTGCGTGGCCTCATGCGGCGGATCGGCGCAGGTCAGCGCAACGACGCGCGCCACCGTCTCAGCCAAGATCGGCGGCTTGCCAGGCTTGCGCGTCTTGTCTCGCAGCAGCCCGTCCGCGCCCTCCTCGGCGAAGCGTCGCTGCCAGCGCCAGACCATCGGACGACTGACCCCCAGGCGCGTCGCCACCGGCTGCACCGGGCCGCGCTCCGCTGCCGCAAGCACGACCCGCGCGCGCTCGACATGCTTTTGCGGCCGATTGCGGTCGGCGAGGATCGCCTCAAGCGTCTCTCTATCCGACGAACTCAGGATCACGCATACCGTCTGTGCCATGCCGACAGAATCGCACGGTCGCACACCGTTGTGAATCGCCCGAACGGGTCAGAGCACTAGCTGCCCCACAGCGCCTTCAGGCGGACCCAGATGATCCGACGCTCACCCGTGCGTGGCGCGCGATCCCGGAGTTCGGCAGCCGTATGCTCCGGGTTGTCCACCGCATGGACGGCGCCGATGTATTGGGGGTCACGGCCCATTGGGACCGAGGAGCAGGTACTATGATGCGGACTAGCTACGATCCAAATGCAGACGCATTCATGGTGCGGTTCGCGCCCAAGGGAGCGACGATCGACCGGACGGAAGAGGTCGCGCCTGGCGTAATGCTTGACTTCGAACTCCAGCGGTCAGGTCATCGGGATCGAGGTATTGAGTGTCAGCCGGCGCATGGCCGTCCCGGACCTGGCTGCAGCCTCCAAGCCGAAAGCGGCCGAGTAATCCGCTACGGGCGCATCCCGAAACGGCTTGGCCCCGTCGCGCGCAGCGGGGCGGCGAGGTTGGCGAACTCGCACAACAGCCGGCGGGAGTCGCGCGGGTCGATGATCTCCTCGACCCAGAATGCCTCCGCCGTGCGGAAGGGTGAACGCAGCGCGTTGAGCCGTGCGTCGATCTCGGCCATCTTCTCGGTCTGGTCGGGCGCGGCGTCGATCTCGGCCCGGTAGGCCGCCTCCACGCCCCCTTCCAGCGGTAGCGAGCCCCAGCTCGCCGACGGCCAGGCGTAGCGGAGCGACAGCCGCCCGCCCGGCTGGTGCCCCAGCCCGCCCACGCCGTACACGTTGCGGATGATCATGCTGCACCAGGGCACGGTGGTCTGGCAGATCGCCGAGACCGCGCGCACGCCCCAGCGGATGGTGGCCGTGCTCTCGGCGGCCAGCCCGACCTGAAAGCCCGGGCAGTCCACGAGATGCACGATGGGGAAGTGGAAGGTCTGCGCCAGATCGACGAAGCGGATGATCTTCTGGCACGCATCCGCCGTCCACGACCCGGCCTGGAACAGCGAATCGCCCGCCATCAGCGCCACCGGCCAACCGTCCAGCCGGGCGAAGCCGGTGATGATCGGCCGGCCGAAGCCGGGCGTCATCTCGAAGAAGCTGTCGCGATCGACCAGCGTGTTGATGATCCGCCGCATCGAGTAGGCCTGCTTCTTGTCGCGCGGCACCGCCGAGAGCAGCCACTCGTCGCGCCGCGTCGGGTCGTCCCAGCCGCGCTTGCGCTCCGGCAACTCATGCACGGAGTTCGGCATGTACGACAGGAAGCGGCGCGCCACGGCGAACGCCTCCTCCTCGCTATCCACCGCGTGATCGACCGCGCCGCAGCCGACCTGGATCTCCCAGCCGCCCAGCTCCTGCTTGGTGCGCGGCTCGCCCAGGCGCTCGACGACCGGCGGGCCGGCGACGAACACGGCGGACAGGTCCTTGACCATGATCGCGTAGTGCGCGGCGGCAAGTCGCGCGGCGCCGAGGCCGGCGACCGAACCGAGGCCGAGGGCCACGACCGGCACCTGCTCCATGTTGATCGCGCTGAGGTCCATGGAGGACCCGTCGGACAGGCCGCCGGGCAGGTTGGCGCGCCCGGTGGTCTCGATCGTCTTCACCGATCCGCCGCCGCCCGAGCCCTCGATCAGCCGGATCAGCGGCAGGCGGTACTGCGTCGCCATCCGCTCCGACATCATGAGCTTGCCCTTGATCGAGGCGTCCGCCGAGCCGCCGCGCACGGTGAAGTCGTCGCCCGCGATCACCACGGTCCGGCCGTCCACCCGGCCGCGTCCGAATACCAGGTTGGCCGGCTGGAATGCGGCCAGCGTGCCGTCCGGGTTGTAGGTGCCGCGCCCGGAGATGGCGCCGATCTCGTGGAAGCTGTCGGGGTCCAGCATGCGCTCGATCCGCTCGCGCACGGTCAGCCGTCCGCCTGCGTGCTGGCGCGCGATCCGCTCCGCTCCGCCCATCTCGTGCGCGAACGCGGTGCGCGTCCGCAGCTCCTCCAGTTCCGGCTCCCAGGTGTCGGGCGCGCCAATGGACCCGGGCGGGCGCAGCGGTGTGTCGTCTGGCATCGTGTTCTCCCGTCGGCCGGCTTGGCGCGGAGCGCCGGCGGCTCTAGCTAACTTGGCACGCCAGGACACGAGCCGGGAGGGGGCGATGGACGAGTTGCTGTACGAGGTGCGCGACGGGATCGGGCGGGTCACCTTCAACCGGCCGGCGGCGCGCAACGCGCTGACCTTCGCCATGTACGAACGGCTGGCCGAGATCTGCGATGACGCGGGCCGACGCGCGGATGTGCGCGCGCTGGTGCTGACCGGCGCGGGCGACAAGGCGTTCGCGGCCGGCACCGACATCGGCCAGTTTCGCGCCTTCGCCGGCCCGGAGGACGCCATCGCCTACGAGGCGCGCCTGGATCGCGTGCTGGACACCTTGGAGCGATGCCCGGTTCCCACCATCGCCGCGGTGGCGGGTGCATGCACGGGCGGCGGCGCCGGCATCGCGGCGGCGTGCGACCTCCGCATCGCCGCCCGTGGGGCACGCTTCGGCTTCCCAATCGCGCGCACCCTGGGAAACTGCCTGTCGATGGCGAACTACGCCCGCTTCGCCGCCCTGGTCGGCCCAGCCCGCGTCACCGAGATCGTCTTCACTGCCCGCCTTGTCGAAGCGGAGGAGGCGCGCGCGATCGGTCTGGTCAGCGAGGTGCTGGACGACCCCGCTTCCCTTGCCGCGCGTGCCGATGCGCTGGCGCGCCTGGTCGCGGGCCACGCCCCGCTCACGCTGCGCGCCACGAAGGAGGCGCTGCGCCGGCTGCGCGTGCGCGGCATGACCGAGGACGAGGGCCACGACCTGATCCTGTCCTGCTACATGAGCCAGGACTTCCGGGAGGGCATGGAGGCATTCCTCGCCAAGCGGCCACCGGTCTGGCGCGGGGTCTAGGCAGAACGGTCAAGGCTGGCGCAGCTTCACCTGAACGCCGTCCACCCCGGCGATCACCGCGCGTTCGGCCATGCCGACGAACAGTCCCGTCTCGATTACGCCGACGATCTGATGCAGATGCTGGTCCAGCGCGGCCGGGTCGTCGATCCTGCCGGTCGCGCAGTCCAGGATGAGGTTGCCGCCATCGGTGTGGAAAGGCCGTCCCGCCCCGTCCAGGCGCAGCGCTGGACGAACGCCGGTGGCGGCGAGCCGGGCGGCGGTCGTCTCCCACCCGAAGGCCGCGACCTCGACCGGGACGGGCGCGTGCGCGCCCAACCGGTCCACCAGTTTCGTCTCATCGGCGATGATGATCAGCCGGGCGGCGGCAGCGGCTACGATCTTCTCGCGCAGGAGCGCGCCCCCCAAGCCCTTGATGAGATTGAGGGAGAAGCGGGCGACCTCGTCGGCGCCGTCGATGGCGAGGTCGAGAAGCGGACACTCGGCGAAGGTGACCAGCGGAATGCCGCGCGCGCGCGCCTGAGACGCGGTGCGTTCCGATGTCGGGATTGCCCGTATCCGCAGCCCCGCTCGCATCCGGACGGCCAGGGCATCGATGGCGAAGGCAGCCGTCGAGCCGGTGCCGAGGCCCACTGCCATCCCATCCTCGACCAGCGCGACTGCCGCCTCGGCGGCGGCCTGCTTCTGTGCGGCGCGCGGGTCCGCTTGCGTCTGCCCACTCATGCGGTTTCCTCTTACGGGCTGGCTGTCTTGCGATCCATGCCCTTGCGTCCCTCGGCCCGGTTGCGCATGTTCGCCAGCAGGAACGTAGGGCGCGAGGGAGGCGAGCGGACCACATGGACGGCGGGGTTGAGGCAAGGCGAATTACGCTCCATGCGACCGGGGATTTCGAGGGTATGCGGGCCGCCGGCCGTCTGGCGGCTGAAACCTTGGACATGATCACCCCGCATGTACGGCCGGGCGTCACCACGGCGGAGCTGGACCAGCTGTGCCATGATTTCATCCTCGCGCACGGCGCGGTGCCGGCACCGCTGAACTATCGCGGATTCCCCAAGTCGATCTGCACCTCGATCAACCACGTCGTCTGCCACGGCATCCCCGGCGAGCGAAGGCTGCTGAACGGCGACGTGCTGAACATCGACATCACGGTCATCCTGGACGGCTGGCACGGCGATTCGTCGCGCATGTACGTCGCGGGCACCCCAACCACCAAGGCGCGCAACCTGATGGACGTGACCTACGAGGCGCTGATGCGCGGCGTCGCCGCCGTCCGCCCCGGCGCCACGCTCGGCGACGTCGGGCACGCCATCCAGGTGTTCGTGGAGGGGCATCGCTACAGCGTGGTCCGCGATTTCTGCGGCCACGGCATCGGGCGGCACTTTCATGAACCGCCCAACGTGCTGCATTTCGGCCGTCCCGGCGACGGACCGCTGCTGCGGCCGGGCATGTTCTTCACCATCGAGCCGATGGTGAACGCCGGGCGGCCCGAGGTGAAGATCCTCGATGACGGCTGGACCGCGGTGACGCGCGACCGCAGCCTGTCGATGCAGTTCGAGCACATGATCGGCGTCACCGCCGATGGGGTGGAAATCTTTACCCTCTCTCCCGCAGGCTATCACAAGCCGCCCTACCCGGTCGGCTGACGCGCCCGGCCCCCCTGCCGGGTCTTTCGGCTGCGGGGAGCATGGGACAGCGACGCGCGCGCGCCGGCCTCGCCGAACAGGCCGGCCTTCTCGACCTTGGCCCGCCAGCGATCGACACCGCCGTCGAGTTGGGCACCGACGGGCACCGTGCGCGCATGCGGGCCCGTCTGGTCTCGGCGGGCGCCGAGGCACTGGCTGATCACGAGATGCTGGAGATGGTGCTGTTCCTCGCGCTGCCCCGGCGCGACACCAAGCCCATCGCGCGCGCCCTGCTCGGCCGCTTCGGCAGCTTCGCTGGCGCCATCGCGGCCCCGGTGAACGACTTGCGCGGCGTCCAGGGACTGGGCGAGGCGGGAACGGCGGCGCTGAAGCTCGTGCAGGGCGCGGCGCTGCGCCTACTGCGCGCCGAGGTGACGGACACGCCGGTGCTGTCGAACTGGGACCGGCTGCTGGAGTACCTGAACGCGGTGCTGGCGCGCGAGCGGATCGAGCACTTCCGGGTGCTGTTCCTGGACACACGCAACCGGCTGCTCGCCGACGAGGCGCAGGCCCGCGGGACGGTGAACCACACGCCCGTCTATCCGCGCGAGGTGGTCAAGCGCGCGCTGGAACTGCACGCGACCGCGCTGATCCTGGTCCACAATCACCCGAGCGGCGATCCCACGCCCTCGCGCGAGGACGTCGCCGTGACCGCCGAGGTGAAGACCGCCGCCTCCACCCTCTCGGTGACGCTGCGCGACCACATTATCGTCGGCAACGGGCGTTGGTTCAGCTTCCGCCAGCATGGGCTGCTGTAGCCCCCCGCTCGGTCAGGGAATTACCGAGACAACCTGGTGCGAGCCGTCCCAGATCATCCGCCCGGCGACATAGGCGACCATGAGCAGCCCCGCCCAGCCGAGCCAGCGCGACCGCGCCACCAGGCGGGCCACGAGATCGGCGGCGACCGCCATGAGCATCACGCCGAGCAGCAGGCCGAGGGTGAGCACCACGGGGCTGTCCCGCGCGGCGCCGGCCACGGCCAGGACGTTGTCGAGGCTCATCGACACGTCCGCCAGCATGATCCGCAGCATCGCGCGCATCAGCGTGGGCGGCTCGGCCGCCCTGCCGGCTCCGTCGTCGTGCGCGGCGAGGTCGCGGAACATCTTCCAGGCCACCCACAACAGCAGCAGCCCGCCCGCGAGCGTCAGGCCGAGCACCTGGAGAAGCCGGAGCGCGACCAGCCCGAAGCCGATGCGGATGACGGTCGCGGCGGCGATCCCGAGCGCGATGGCGCGCCGGCGCTGCGCCTGGGGCAGCCCGGCCACCGCCAGCCCGACCACCACCGCGTTGTCACCCGCCAGCGCGACATCGATCAGCACGACCTGCGCCAGCGCCGCGAGATCGTGGGTCCAGGCATCCAGCATGTCCGAGGCGGTATCCCGTTGTTGCGGCGCGGCAGGCTTGTCAGACGGCGGTGGCGGGGTCTAGCTGGCCTGGCAGCAGCAAGTGGACCGGCGCGCCATGGTTCCCCGCTACACCCGTCCCGAGATGGGCGCGATCTGGGCGCCCGAGAACCGATATCGCATCTGGTTCGAGATCGAGGCGCTGGCCGCCGAGGGCATGGCGCACACGGGGGCCATCCCCGCCGAGGCGGCCCGCGTCATCCGCGACAAGGGCGCGGCCCGCGTGGCCGACATCGGGCCGGCCGAGCTTGACCGGATCGACGCCATCGAGCGCGAGACCCGCCATGACGTCATCGCCTTCCTGACCTGGCTCGCGGAGGGAATCGGGCCGGAGAGCCGCTTTGTTCACCAGGGCATGACCTCCTCGGACGTGCTGGACACCTGCCTCTCGGTCCAGCTCGCCCAGGCGACCGACCTGCTGCTGCGCGATCTCGACGCCGTGCTGGCCGCGCTCAAAACCCGCGCCTTCGAGCACAAGCACACGCTGACCATCGGGCGCAGCCACGGCATCCACGCCGAGCCGACCACGTTCGGGCTGAAGCTCGCCGGACACTACGCCGAGTTCGCCCGTGACCGCGCCCGGCTGGAGGCGGCGCGGCGCGAGATCGCGGTCTGCGCGATCAGCGGGGCGGTGGGCACCTTCGCCCATCTCGATCCGCGCGTGGAGGCGTATGTCGCCGGGCATCTGGGCCTGGCGGTCGAGCCCGTCTCCACGCAGGTCATCCCGCGCGACCGCCATGCCGCCTATTTCTGCACCCTGGCGGTCATCGCCAGCGGGGTGGAGCGGCTGGCCATCGAGGTGCGCCACCTGCAACGCAGCGAGGTGCGCGAGGCCGAGGAATTCTTCCATGCCGGGCAGAAGGGAAGCTCGGCGATGCCGCACAAACGCAACCCGGTCCTGTCGGAGAACCTGACCGGGCTCGCCCGCGTGGTCCGCGCGGCCGCGCTCCCGGCCCTGGAGAACGTCGCGCTGTGGCACGAGCGCGATATCAGCCATTCCTCCGTCGAGCGGGTGATCGCGCCCGACACCACCACCGCGCTCGATTTCGCGCTGGCGCGCATGGCGGGGATGATGGAGCGGCTGAGCGTCTATCCCGAACGCATGGCCGAGAACCTCGACGCGCTCGGGGGCGTGGTGCATAGCGGGGAGGTGCTGCTGGCCCTAACCCGCGCCGGCATCTCGCGCGAGGAGGCGTACGGGATCGTGCAGCGCAGCGCGATGGCGACCTGGGAGGGGCTGGGCAGGCCCGGCGGGCGGGGGTTCCGCGCGAACCTAGAGCGCGACCCGGAGATCGCCGGCCGGATTCCGCCCGAGGTGCTGGACCGAGCCATGGACCCCGCCCTGCATCTGCGCGCCCTCGACGAGGTCTTCGCGCGCGTGTTCGGAGCCGACTGAGCCGCGTGTGCACCGTGGTCCTGCTACTGCGCCCCGGCCATGCGGTCCCGCTCATGCTGGCCGCCAATCGGGACGAGCAGCTCGATCGGGCGTGGGACCCGCCCGCCGCGTGGTGGCCCGATCGGCCCGGCGTGATCGCCGGCCGCGATCGCGCGGGAGGCGGAACCTGGCTGGGGATCAACCGGAATGGCGTCATCGCCGCGGTGCTGAACCGGCCGGGCAGCCTGGGCCCGGCGCCGGGCAAGCGCAGCCGGGGCGAGCTGCCGCTGCTCGCGCTGGACCACGCGACGGCGCAGGCGGCGGCGGCGGCGCTCACGGCTTTCGACGCCGCGGCATGGCGTTCCTTCAACATGGTCCTGGCCGACCGCGCCGGCGCGGTGTTCATCCGTGGCCTGGGCGAGGGCCAGCCTCAGGCGCGCGCGCTGGCGCCCGGCGTCAGCATGATCACGGCACATGAGCCGAACGATCCCGGCAGCCTGCGGACGGCGCGCCACCTGCCCCGCTTTCGCGCCGCACCCCCGCCGGATACCGACGGGTGGCGGGGGTGGCGGGCGATCCTGGCCGACCGGGCGGGCGCGGCCGGCCAGCAGATCAACGTCTCTCCGCGCGCCGGCTTCGGCACCGTGTGCAGCGCGCTGATTTCCCTGCCGCGCAACGCGGCGCCGTCCTGGCTGTTCGCGCCGGGACCACCCCACCAGGCCGCCTTCGCCCCGGTGGGGGGAACAGCCGCGCCCGGCCTGTAGGCACTCGGCCCGACGGCCGGAATATCTTCTATTCGCAGCCCTCTCCATGGACCCAATAAAGCTTACATTGGCATCTATTCGCGATCGTGACCGGCCGACGCACGCCGGCCGCCCTATGCTTTTCAATCCTAATTCGCTATCAATCAGCGCTTGACGGCGCCCGGAGGTGGCCGTGGACCGCGCCCTCCCGATGCTCGACCGCTACGAACTGCGGGCCGTGCTGGCGCGTAGCGCGACCGGCACCGTGTACGAGGGCTGGGATTCCAGGATCGCCCGCAAGGTCGCGATCAAGACGACCGCCCTGCCCGATGACGAGGACCCGGAGCTTCAGGACAAGCTCGGCCGCTTCAAGCGCGAGGCCCAGGCCGCCGGCCAGCTCCATCACCCGAATATCGTCGGCATCCATGACTACGGCGAGACGGGCGGAATCGCCTACATCGTCATGGAGTTCGTTGACGGGCCGTCGCTCAAGACGCTGTTCGACCGGCACGAGCGGTTCGAGATGCGCGTCATCCTCGGCGTGATGGACGCCGTGCTGGCCGGGCTCCAGTACAGCCACGACCGCGGCATCGTCCACCGCGACATCAAGCCGTCCAACATCATGCTGACCGCCGACGGCCGCGCCAAGATCGCCGATTTCGGCATCGCGCGGATCGAGAGCAGCAGCATCACCCAGGTCGGCACGGTGATGGGCACGCCCGCCTACATGTCGCCCGAGCAGTTCCTGGGCGAGGTCGTGGACGCGCGGACCGACATCTACTCGGCCGGGGTGGTTTTGTTTCAGATGCTGACCGCTGAGCGCCCCTATGAAGGCGGCGTGGCAACGATCATGCACAAGGTGCTGAACACCGAGCCGCCGAAGCCCTCGCAGATTTCCACCCTGTCCTCGCCCATGCTCGACGCGGTCGTGGCGCGGGCCATGGCCAAGCGCCGGGAGCAGCGCTTCCCGACGGCAACGGCCTTCGCGGAAGCGCTGCACGCATCGGTGGACGCGACGGTGACCTTGCGTGCGCCGATCGCGCCCCGGCCGGAGCAGCCGAGCCCGCGCGCGCCCCGACCCGCCGCGCGGGAGCGGCTGACCACCCAGGCTCCCGCTCAGGCTCGGGGTTCACGCGCGGGAACGCTGGCGGTCGCTGCGGCGGCATTGCTGACCCTTGCCGGCATAGGCGGAGCGGTGGTCTGGTTTGCAGAGTCCGGCAGCGCACCGACCCCGCAACCGCCGCCACCGGCCGCGCCATCACCCCCGGTTCCGCAGCCCCCGCCGCCGGTTCCGCAACCACCTCCGCAGCCCGTTCCACAACCATCCCCGCCACCGCCGCCACCGGTTCCGCAACCACCTCCGCAGGCCGTTCCACAACCATCCCCGCCACCGGTTCCGCAACCACCCCCGGTTCCGCAACCGCCGCCGTCGATTCCACAACCACTCCCGCCGCCGGTTCCGCCACCATCCTCACCACCAGTCTTGACCCCTTCGGCCACCGGTCGAAGTGCCCGGTCGCGCCAGCTCTGCGATCCAGGGGGCAGCGCCATACGGAGCGGCGAGACGGTCGCGATGCTCCGGGTCGTCAATGACGGCCAGGCCTGCGGGGCGAAGCTGTGGGCCAACCTTCGCCAACGCGTCGCTGTCGAGGCGCTGTCGCTCTCGGCGTCCCCGGCGCACGGCACGGTGCGCCTGCGAGGCAGCGAGTTCGCCTATACACCGGAAGCCGGCTTCGCCGGTCAGGACAGCTTCCGGCTCGCCGCCGGACCGTCGGGGGCTGTCCGGGTCGAGGTCACGGTCACGGCGCCCGCCGTCGGCCCCGCACCGGAGCCGCCCCGCGCCGGCACGCCCACGAGCTGGATCGGCCTGCATGTCGAGCCGGTCAGCGCCGAGGCGGCCAACCAACTCGGCCTCGGTGGCCCGACCGGACTTCTGGTGACAGGGGTGGACGCAGCCGGCCCGGCGGCGAAGGCGAGCCTGCGGCCGCGCGACATCATCACCGCCTTCAATGGCACCCTTCCCGCCAACGCCGAGGCCCTCGCGCGCGCCGTGCGGGACACCGCGCCGGGCGAGCCCGTCCGGGTCGAGATCTGGCGCGACAACCGGATTCTCACGCTCCAGGTCACGCCCGAACAGGCCCCCACGCGCCCCGGCCCGGAATAGCGCGTTCACGTCCCAACGCGGCGGCCGTCAACCCCGCTCGCCTCATCGAAAGGACATGCAATGAGCAAGAAGAGCGTGCTGGTGATCGGCCTGGAGCCGTCACTGATCGACTTCTCCGATCCGGCGTACGGGGCCTTTCCCGGCATGAACGCGTCGAAGGTCATGGCCAGCCTGCAAGCCGACGACGCGCATCTGAAGGCGCTCGGCTACGACGCGCAGCTGTGCCTCACCGATTTCGGCGAGACCGCCGAGGCAGTAGTCCAGGCGCGATTGAAGGAGAAGTCATACGACTGCATCCTCATCGGCGCCGGCGTCCGGCTGATCGCCCAGAACACGCCCTTGTTCGAGAAGCTGATCAACGTCGTGCATGCGCATGCGCCTCAGGCCAAGCTGTGCTTCAACACGCGCCCCGATGACACGGCCGCGGCGATCCGGCGTTGGATCGCGGTGCCCTGATCCCCGTCGAAAGCGGTTGGCTGCACGCGCAAGTTCTAGAGCGCTTTCAAGCTGACTGTCCGTAGCCCGCGTGGGCCAGGAAACAGCGCGTCGCGTGAACGGGATACCAGTCGACGGATTGCTGCCTTGAGCTTGGCAAAGAGCTGCGCGCGTCCGCGCCCCCCACCGAAGTACCGATGGGCCAGACGGGCGGTTTTCGATGCCGCCGCGGGCGAGGACGGCGCTTTGTATTGTGCTCTCGGTGCATCGCTGGTCATCGACATGATCGCATTTCATCGACCGCCCGACATGCACAAGCGCCCGCCGGAACAAGTCGCGATGCTGGATCAGCAAGCGCCGGAGACTAGCCTTTCCGCGACCGCGATCACGGCGGGTGCGTCGCCCACCCGAGTGCAACAAATGCATCCCGCTCTCGTACACCTCCCGATCGCGCTGTTGCCGCTCGCGGTCGGTGCCGATCTTCTCGGATGTCCCACCGGGAATGGCTCGCTCCACACTTTCGGGCGCAATGCAATCGGGCTCGCGGCGGTCGGAGCGCTTGGCTCCGCCGTCACTGGGCTCATCGCGGGGGAAGAGGTGAACGTCGAGGGCGGGTCGTACGACATGCTGGTGACGCATTCCAACCGTTGTGACCTGGTGCGCGAAGCACTGTGGCGCTATCAAGCAGTCAGAGGCCCCGGCCGCGCTGACCGGCGAACCGTGACGACCGAAACCCACCAGCCGGGAGGTTCGATTGACGGCGCTCACGTGGTGATCCCCAACGCACCGCGTGCGGCGGCGCCGACCAGGCGGCAGCGGCGGAGAAAGGCCTCCTGGGCCTGCGCGACATTCGCCGGATCGCCTCGCCACACCGCCAGAGTCTCCGCTTGCAGGGCACGACCAAACGAAAAATTGACGGGCCCTGGATGCCGGCGGTCGAGAACAGCAGGTCGCGGCAAGCCCGTCGCGTATTCTCCGTAGGCGGGATGCCGACGGGCGCGAACCTCTTCTCGATCGAGCCGAGGCTCTCGTCCGCAGCCAGCAGGCCCTTGCCCGGAGCAACCAACGCCGCCACCGCCGCCATGCATGCTGATAGGTTCTGGTCCACTGCTCCGTCCTCCCTGGTTGCTGCGCCTGTCAATTCCTCGAACTGACGGCTAATACCAAGCCGCCTGGCCGCTGACTCTCTGGGATTCCCAATCTGGCTCGGTTCTGATTCGATGGCCGCGTGGTCGAGTCGGAGCGAGGCATCGGATGGGCGCGGCAGTGACGGTGACGCGTACGGAGCACACGGCGGCTGGCCTTCGTGAGATCGCGGGCAAATGCCGCGACGGCGCGCAGGTCCGCCGGCTGCTGGCGATGGCGATGATTCTGGAGGGCTATCCGCGCGCCGAGGCGGCGGAGCGGAACGGCATGGACCGGCAAACGCTTCGCGACTGGGTGCATCGCTACAATCGGGACGGGGTGGACGGGCTGACGTCGCGCCGCGGCCCAGGCCCCGCGCCGGTCCTGACCAAGGAGCAAATGGCGGAGCTGAGGGAGCTGGTCGTCAAGGGGCCGGATCTGGAAAAGCACAAGGTGGTGCGCTGGCGGTGCCTGGATTTGCGCGAAGAGGTTGCGCGCCGCTTCAGTGTGACGGTGCATGAGAGCACCATCGGCAAGTGGTTGCGCCGGCTCGACCTGACCCGGCTGCAGCCGCGGCCGTTCCATCCGAAGAAGGACGCCGCGGCCGAGGCGGCGTTTAAAAAAACTTTGCCAGTCTGGTGAAGGAGGCGCTGCCCGCTTCCGCGGCTGACAAGCCAGTCGAGATTTGGTTTCAGGACGAAGCACGGGTCGGCCAGAAGGGCGGCCACGCTTACATTTGGGCGCCGATCGGCTCGCGGCCGTTGATGGTCCGCGATAACCGCCACGACTCCGCCTACCTGTTTGGCGCGATTTGCCCGAACTGCGCCGTCGGCGCCGCAATCATCATGCCGGGCGTCAATGCCGAGGCCATGACCGAGCACCTGGCCGAAATTAGCACCCAGGTCGCACCCGGCGCTCACGCCGTGCTGGTCTGCGACAGCGCCGGATGGCATCAGCGGGGCGTCCGTCTCGGCGTGCCCGACAACATCACACTCCTGCCGCTGCCGCCGTACTCCCCGGAACTGAACCCGATGGAGAACGTCTGGCAATACCTCCGCGCTAACCGGCTGTGCGCCCTGGTGTGGGACGGCTACGACGCCATCGTCGAGGCGTGCCGGACCGCCTGGCATTTCTTCGTCAACGACCCTGACCGCATCAGCTCCGTCGGCGCAAGGGAGTGGGCGTGTGTCACTCTCTAGGCGGGTTGGTATAAGCTCAACGGGAAGCGGGGCCGCGCCTGGTCTTGCGGGATACGGAGATTCCGTAACGAGCGCGATCATCTACCCGGTGATTGCGCGCGGGTTGCGGCTCCGACGCGGCAAAGTCGCGATCACCCTCCGCTGGCCGCGCGCCGCGCCGCGCGAGTGCATCTTCAGCCCGCCCAGCGCCCCGCAGCCGCCCGATCCACGAACCAGAAAACGTCCCCGCTCGGTCGCAGCCGGCCGGCGGGCACCGTTTCGTCGCCGGAGAGGAGGCGATCGAGGATGGCGCGCTTGCCCTCCCCTTGCAGCAGGAACACCACGGCCCGGCTGCTCTCCAGCGCCGGATAGGTCAGTGTGATGCGCGTCTCCGGGCGCCCGTGCGCGACGACCCCGACCCAGCGATCACGGACGCCGAGCACCGCCTCGTTCGGCAGCAACGATGCGGTGTGGCCATCATCGCCGACGCCGAGAAAGCACACGTCGAACAGCGGCCGGGCCGGCGTCGGCGCGTGCCCGTCATGCAGCGCTCTCAACGTGCGTTCGTACTCGGCGGCCGCCTGGTCGGGCGTCATCCCGACGGTCGGAACCTGGTGCACGTTCTCCCGAGGCACGCGCGCGCGGGAGAACATCGCCTCCGTCGCCATTCGGGCATTGCTCGCGGGATCATCCGGCGGCACGAAGCGCTCGTCTCCGAAGACAAATTGCGTGCGAGCCCAGGGGAACCGCTCAAGCAAGGGCGACGTGGCCAGCACCTCATAGAGGCGCCTGGGCGTCGAGCCGCCGGACAGGCAGACGGCGAAGCCGGTCGCCTGGGCCTCGGCCCGCTCGCACAGGAACGTCGCGCCGCCCTGCGCCAGCGACGCCGCGTCATCGAAGATCCGCAGCGCACCGAAGGCCGGGGTCATGACGCGTCACCCTGCAGGATGAACCGCCGCACGGCGTTCGCGAAACCCTCGTTCTCGTTGCTATCGGTCACCGCGCTCGCCTGCGCCTTCACATCGTCGCTGGCATTGCCCATCGCGATGGAAAAGCCGCTTTTGCGGAACATCAGCACGTCGTTCGGCTGGTCGCCCATGGTGGCGATCTGCTCGGGCGGAATGTTCAGATGCTTGGACAGAAACCCCACGACCACACCCTTGTTCGCCTGCGCGTGAGTGACATCGAGATAGTACGGCTGAGACCGCGCGGCGCTTGCGTTGCCGCCGAGGGCCTCCTGTGCCGCCTTCTCGCAGACCGCGACCAGTCCCAGATCGTCCGAGACGCCGACGACCTTCACCGCGTGCGCCAGATGCGCATCGGTAAATTCAGGCACGATCTTTGCCTCGAACTTCACCGTCCACGCCTCCCGGGCGACGTGCGGCGCGTCCTTGTCGCGGATCAGCCACTCGGTCTCGGTGTACACCCAGGCGTCCAGCCCATGATCCAGCATCAGCGTCACGGTCTGTCTGGCTGCCGCTGGATCGAGCGTATGGCTCTCGATCACCGATAAGTCGGGATTGACGAACACGCCGCCGTTGAATCCGGCGATGGGCCCCGTCAGCGCGAGCGGCTCGATGAGCATGCTCATGCCGCGTGGTGGCCGGCCGCTGGTAAGGGCAAAGCCGATGCCGGCGTCGCGCATCTCCCGGACGGCCGCCTTTGCCGCCTCGGTCAGCACCTTGTCGTTGGTCACGAGCGCGCCGTCCACGTCCGCCAGAAACAGACGAATACCATGTTGGACCTTCATTGCTTTTGCTCCAGGGCCGGGGCCACCGGCCGGCAAGCCCGTGTGCCATCACGTGCCAGCAGTTCGTCGGCTGCCTTTGGATGCTACTCGGCCGCTTTTGGCAATGCTGCGTCCGCCTTGCGCATGGCAGGCTTCCGTTGGGGGTCGATCGCCTCCTAGCCGCGCTCGGCTCGCGGGATCATGCTTCTCCCAGTCCGGGGTGCGGGGAACATCGCCCAGGCCGGGCGCAAGGGCGCGCGAAGATCGGGTCGAGGTGGTCCACCGGCGTCTCCTTGGGCAGGCTGTGCGATTTCTCGTATCCGGTGAGCGCGCGCGCCTTGTCCTTGCTTGCCTCCACATCGGGCTGGTCGAACGGATCGATGCTAGACGCATCATATGCGGTCACGAGTTCCTGGCGGCAGACCCGGAAACTACTCAGCGGGTTCTATGATCGCGATGGCGTGAACGGTTGCGTGCCGGCGATGCAATTTCCGCGCTCTCGCCTTTGCGACCGCGTCCGCCTTCCCGGTCGCTCGCAGCCAGCTTCCTGACGGCGAAGCGGAGGCGCCGATGGCGCCTGTGCCTGACCAACAGCGCCGTGTCTGAGTAGTTTCCGGGACTACGCACACCGGCGGCCGGAGACCATACCCAACGGGAATGGATGGGCGAGTTTGCTGGGACTGCAAAACGTCAGTAAATTCTAGCCGAAAACACACGACCGACCGCAAGCTCGCATGGCAAAAGGACTCGCCGACGCGAGCTTCTTTCCCTCGATCGGGGCGGTGAGCCCCACCTTGACCATTATCGTCAATGCCCTGCGGGTCGCCGATCGCATCGCCGAGCAACTGGGCATTTCCGGGAGTGCTGAAGATGAAACGGCTGAACCACCTCGCCTTGCCGCTGCTCGCCCGCATCTGCCTGGTGGTGCTGTTTCCCTTCAGCGCCGCCGACAAGGTCGTGCATTGGGGCAGCGCGATGAAGCAGGCGGGATCGACCGTCCCGCTCGACGCGGCTGCCCCGATGCTGGCAGCCGCGATCGTGGTGGAGACCGTGGCCCCCGTATGCATCGTCACCGGCCGGCAGGATCGGCTGGCCGCCCTTGTCCTCGCGGGCTTCTGCGTCGTCACCGGCGGCCTCTATCATCAGTTCTGGAAATATGACGATTTCTGGACGCCGAACACGGAAGGCAACAGCCATTTCTGGGATTTCCTGAAGAATTTCGGCCTCGTCGGTGGCCTCCTGCTCGTCGCGCGAGGTCCGCGGCCGGTGCCCGTGTCGGAGGTGCTGGAGCACCCGTTCACGTCCAGCCGCGCGCGATCACGCGGATAGCACACCTCGATGTTCGGCAGTAGGAACACATCCAAATGCCTCGCCGCAGGCCAGCGCCAGCGCGTTCTGCCTGCGGACGCGCGAGGCAGGGCGCGTCCGCGGAGATTGCTGCGGCATCATGATCGACGAGGTGTGTCTCGCATGCGGCCACTACCCCGCAGTGCCGATCACTGGCACGCCAGGCACTCCTCGTAATCGGTCCTGACGGGGGCAGCCGGCAAGGTCAGCGGCAATGTCGCTTCCCCGGTCGGCGCGGCCACTCCCGTGAACGCCTCCGGCCGCACCGCCTTCTCGCTGACCGCATCGGCGCGCTGGATGGACAGGCTGCGGCAGTAATAGAGCGACTTCACGCCCTTCTTCCAGGCCATCATGTGGATCTGGTGCAGGTCGCGCTTGTGGACGTTGGCCGGCAGGAAGACGTTCACCGACTGGCTCTGGCAGATGAAGGGCGTCCGGTCGGCGGCGTGCTCGATGACCCAGCGCTGGTCCAGCTCGAACGCCGTCTTGAACACCGCCTTCTCGTGGTCGCTCAGGAAATCCAGGTCCTCCACGCTGCCCTTGTTCAGCGTGATCCGCGACCAGAATCTCGTCGTTGTCCATCCCCTTCTCGGCCAGCAGAAGCTGCAGGTGCCGGTTGCGCACGATGAAGCTGCCCGACAGCGTCTTTTGCAGGAACACGTTCGCCGCGATCGGCTCGATCCCCGGGCTGGCGTTGCCGGCGATGATCGAGATGGAGGCGGTCGGCGCGATCGACAGCTTGTGCGAGAACCGCTCCATGATGCCGTATTCGGCGGCGTCGGGGCACGCGCCGCGCTCCTCGGCGAGCATGCGCGAGGCGGTGTCGGCCTGCTCGCGGATGTGGCGGAATATGCGCTTGTTCCAGACCTTGGCGATGACGCTTTCGAACGGAACCATCTGCGATTGCAGGAAGGAGTGGAAACCCATCACGCCGAGGCCCACGCTGCGCTCGCGCATCGCCGCGTAGCGCGCCCGCTCCATCCCGGGCGGCGCGCGGTCGATGAAGTCCTGCAACACGTTGTCGAGGAAGCGCATGATGTCCTCGATGAAGGTCGGGTGCCGCTCCCACTCGAACCATGTCTCCAGGTTGAGCGAGGAGAGGCAGCAGACCGCCGTGCGTTGCTGGCCAAGGTGATCGACGCCAGTCGGCAACGTGATCTCGCTGCACAGATTCGAGGTCTTCACCGTCAGCCCGGCCAGCTTGTGGTGTTCGGGCCGCGCGCGGTTCACGTGATCGGCGAAGATCAGGTACGGCTCGCCGGTCTCGATCCGCGCCGTCAGGATGCGGACCCACAGCGCGCGCGCGGAGATCTTGCGCACCACCGAGCCGTCCTTGGGCGAAGTCAAGGGCCAGGGCGCGTCGGCCTCCACCGCGCGCATGAATTCGTCGGGCACCAGGATGCCGTGATGCAGGTTCAGCGCCTTGCGGTTCGGATCCCCGCCGGTGGGGCGGCGCATCTCGACGAATTCCTCGATTTCGGGATGCGTCACCGGCAGATAGACGGCAGCCGAGCCGCGCCGGAGCGAGCCTTGCGAGATCGCCAGGGTCAGGCTGTCCATCACCCGGATGAACGGGATGACGCCCGAGGTCTTGCCGACCGCGCCCACGCGCTCGCCGATCGAGCGGAGGTTGCCCCAGTAGCTGCCGATCCCCCCGCCCTTCGAGGCCAGCCAGACATTCTCGTTCCAGAGGTCGACGATGCCCTCCAGGCTGTCGGACGCCTCGTTCAGGAAGCACGAGATCGGCAGCCCGCGCTCGGTGCCGCCGTTGGACAGCACCGGCGTCGCCGGCATGAACCACATCCGGCTGATGTAGTCGTAGATGCGCTGGGCGTGCGCGCCATCATCGCCGTAGCGGGAAGCGACGCGGGCGAACAGGTCCTGAAAGTCCTCGCCGGGCATCAGGTAGCGGTCGGAGAGGGTCGCGCGGCCGAACTCGGTCAGCAATGCATCCCGCGAACGGTCAACCCGGACCTGGTGGCGGCCACGCAACTGCACTGCATCGAGCATGTCCGTCCTCCTTCGATTCGCCTGAGCGGTCCATCTCGGTCCGAGATCGCCCGGCGGTCAATCAATATGTAGCGTGTCCGACGGGCTCTCAGCCCCATATAACGCGTGCCTGTTGCACTATGGCCACGAGTCGTCCGAACTCGATCGATCACTCCGGCGACGGCCGGCCCTAGCGCACTCAGCGTGACAGAGGGATGTTCTCGCTATGTTCCAGCAAAGGCAAGAGGACGAGCCCCTGACGAACACGCGAGGCTGTGAATGCCGGCCTCGCCCGTGCCATGATTCGTGCGCCTATCGGCCACGAACTCAGGTTTAGCAAAGCTATCGTTCACCAAAGGTCCGGTTCATGCGCATTTCCTGGCTTATCCCGCTCACCCTGTTCGGCCTGTCCGGCTGCATCAGCGTGGAGCGTCCGCCCAGCACGCAGGTCGTCACGCCCGCCCCCACGGTGGTGCAGCCGGGGCCGGGCTCGACCGTCGTGACCCATCCTTAGCGCGCCGCCGTCCAGACCTGGCGGTCAGGGCCGCACTCTCTCCTGCCGCGTGCCGCTAGGAAGTCGCGCGCCGGGGCGCAGGGAACGGCTCAGAGGGCGGGCATCACCGTGGCGGCGAACCGCTCGAGCAACTCCGTCACCCGCCGGTGCGGCAGCGCGCCGAAGTTCACCTCGAAGGTCAGGTAGGTCAGGCCGAACCGCTCGGAAAGCGTCGCGACCTTCTCGATGCACTCCTGTGGGCCTCCGATCACCGCCCGCGAGGCCTTCATCTGCTCCAAGGTGATCGTCTCACGATTTTCGAAGAAGCCTTTCCAGTCCTTGTAGGCGACCGGATCGCGGAAGGCGTCGCGCCGCGCGTCGGTGGCCTTGGTGAAGGCCTGGTACCGGGCCAGCGCCGGGTCCGCCACCGCCGCGATGTCGGTGTCCGAGCCGGCGCAATACATGTGATAGACCGCGGTGATCTGCCGCGTCGCCGGGTCATGGCCATGTCGGGCGAGGTTGTCGCGATAGAGATCGAGTAGCCGGATCTGATCCTCCGCCTGCGGGAAGAAAAATGGCGCGACGAGCAGGTTGAACCCGTTGGCGCCGGCCCAGGCGTAGCTCGCCTCGGTGCGGATCGCCGCCACCCAGATCGGCGGCGGCGATTGCACCGGGCGCGGCCCCAAGGTGTGGTTCTCCAGCGTCGTCCAGCGGCCGCGATAGGTGACGCTCTCCTCGGTCCACAAGGCGCGCACGATCGCGAGATTCTCGTCGAAACGCTCCCGGCTCTCGGCCATCGGCACGTTCGAGACGTCGTAGTCGTATTTGTAGAGCCCGCGCCCGACACCGAAATCGAGTCGCCCGTGCGAGAGCACGTCGGCCATGGCGTAGTCTTCGGCGATCCGCACCGGATTGTTGAGCGGCAGCAGGCTGACCGAGGCGCCGAGGCGGATGCGGCCGGTCTCGCGCGCGCAGGCGGCGATGAACACCGCCGGGTTGCCGAAGGCGAAGCCTGGAACACGGTGTTCGGCGAACCACGCGCCGTCGAGGCCGAGGCGCTCGGCGAGCGTCACCTCGGCGATCATGCCCTCGTACCAGTCCTGCCAGGACCCTGACAGCTCGGCGTGATAGTCGGGAATGTAGCAGAGACCGAACTTCACCCGTGCCATGCGCATCCTCCTGCGTTCACGCCAGCATAGGCGCGATCACGGCGATGACGCATGGGGGCGCGGCGCGTCCAGACGCAAGGTGGCAGCATGCGGCGCCGGACGCTCCGCTACAGTTC
This sequence comes from uncultured Pseudomonadota bacterium, assembly GCA_963756495.1. Classification (GTDB taxonomy): domain Bacteria; phylum Pseudomonadota; class Alphaproteobacteria; order Acetobacterales; family Acetobacteraceae; genus DATFDN01. The sequence goes on from CAVWNS010000001.1 coordinate 669,893, forward strand.
TCCCCGTCCGGCCATGTGCTTGATGCGGTCCGCCGTGCGGCAGGCGATCGCCTGGATCGTCTCCGACGGGTTCACCCCGCCCACGGTCGGGAACACCGAGCCATCACAGATCCAGAGATTGGGGATGTCCCAGCTTCGGCAATCCGGGTTGACCACGCTGCTGGCCGGATCACTGCCCATGCGCGCGGTCCCGTTCAGGTGGTTGGTATCGTCCTCCTGACGGAATATCTCCTTGCCGCCGGCCGCCCGCAGGTGCTGCTCCATTTGGTCCAGTCCGTGCTGGATCAGCCGTTTGTCGTTGTCGCTGTAAGTGTAGGTGACGCGTGGGATCTTGAGGCCGTACTGGTCCTCGTCATCGGCCAGTGTCACCCGATTGTGCTCGTAGGGCAGCAACTCACCCACCATCCTCAGCCCGGCCTGGTGATTGTATTTCTCCATCTCCGTCCGCAGCGCCTCGCCCCAGAGTTTGCGCGCGCCGGTCTGCACCGCGACCCACTCCAGCGGCAGCGGTCCCTGGCTATAGAAGAGGTAGTAGCCAGCGAAATCCTTGGTCGGGTGCTCGTCCACATAGTTCCAGTGCTCGTTGATCGTGAGCGATGGTGGGCCCTTGTAGCAGCGTATCTCCTCGTCCATCACACCCCAGACGGACTGGTTGGATTGCGTCATGAGATATTTGCCGACCAGGCCGGAGCTGTTGGCAAGGCCGTCGGGGAAGCGGTTGCTCGCCGAGAGCAGCAGCAGGCGCGGCGTCTCGATCGCGTATCCCGCGACCACCACGTTGCGCGCCTTCTGGAAACGCCACTGGCCGTTGCGCTGGTAATGAACGCCGGTGGCTCGTCCAGCGTCGTTGGTCTCGACGCGCCCGACCATCGCGAGATCACGGATTTCGGCCCCCGCCGCGATCGCGCGCGGGATCCAGACGGTCAGCACGCTCTGCTTCGCGTTCGTCGAGCAGCCGATCCGGCAGAAGCCGCGATAGACGCAGGGCGGCGAAAGGCCGCGCGGGGCGGAGACGGTGGCGAGCGGACACGCCGCCCACTCGGTGCCCATCGCCTTCGCGCCCCGTGCCAGCACCAGTGAGGCGGCATTGAGTTCGTGCGCACGATAGGGATAGCGCTTGCGCTTCGGGCCCCAAGGGTAGTTCACCGGCCCCGAGATCGCGAGCGCATCCTCGACATGGTCGTAGTAGTGCCACATCTCGCGCCAGTCGAGCGGCCAGTCCACGGCGTAGCCGAGCGCGCTGCGCGCCTTGAACCATTCCGGGCGGAAGCGCAGCGACACCATTTGGAAGTGGACGGTGCTGCCGCCTACCGACTTGCCGCTGTTGTTGACGCCCATCCTGATCGGGTTCTCGCCGTCGATCAGGCGGTCGTCGGCCCAGAATACCTTGGTCTGCTCGGTCTCGTCGGAGGCGAAGTCTTCCAGCGGACGCCAGAACGGCCCGGCGTCGAAAGCCACGACGGAGAACCCTTGCTCGGCCAGCCGGCACGCGAGCGTGCCGCCGCCAGCACCGGTGCCGACGATGGCGAAGTCCACCTCCTCGGTTTCTGGGTACTCGCGCATCGGCGTCCAGGCGCCGGGGCGGAACACGTCCGGCGCTCGCCCGCCCGTCGCTCGGGGCGCGTCGAACGGGTCACTCGCGGCGGTGACGTAGCCTTCATAGTCTCCCTCGCTAGCCGACATTCCGGTTCTCCCGCCGCGCTTTCTCCTCGTGCCCGGGCTTGGCCTCCGCGGGCTCCCAGGGATCACGCCTGTCGAAGCCCATGCGCACGTAGCCGCGTGGGCCGGCCGGGCCACCCCACCCGATCTCGTTCCACGCCGTGGGATGCGCGTAGTAGGCGTTGGTGACGTCGTGGATGATGCGCTCCGTAAAGAAGGTTTTGCTTGGCATCCCACCCCAGGCCGGCCCCGACAGCTCGCCTTCCTGCGCCTTGCGCAGCAGCGCGTCCTGCTCCGCCTCCCCGATCTCGTGGAAGCGATGCCCGCCATGGGCATGCCTCGCCTCGTCGTCGAGCGCGGCGAGGCCGCGCTTCCAGGCCTCGCGCTGGCGCGGCATCGTCGCGTGGCGGAAGCCCTCCGAGCGGTTCACGAGCATCTTCTCGTCCACATGGGCGGGAAGCGGGACGGGTGGGCGGTCCTTCGGCTGAGGCACGATCCGCGCGCAAACCGCTTCCAGCGTCTGCCACTCGGCCGCAGTGAAGAAGCGCGGCTCACGGGGCACGGCGAGGCGCCTGTCGATCGCGCGCCGGGTCTGCTCGTTCCAGGACGGGGTGTTCCGCTTGGAGAGCACGTCGTAGCCGGGATAACGCTCGTTGCTCAACGGGGTGCTCCTTTGGAGGTCGAGCGCGTGGCGCGCCGGGCGATCGGGCCGCCCCCGCCGCCCAGTGTCGTCTCATGTCAGGGTCGTCTCGTGTCAGGCCGAATAGTGCGCGCTATCGCCGCCGGTGACGTCGTAGGTGGCGCCGCTGACCATCTTCGCCTCGTCCGAGGCAAGGAACACGACGACGGGCGCCACGTCCTCCGGCTCGATCCAGGGCACGCCGAGCGGCGTTTTCTTGAGCTGCGCCTCCGCCGCCGCCTTCTCGTCCTTGGATTCATCGCCCGTCGGCTTCTTGCCGCCCGTCTCCAGCGCCTGCGCGTAGCGGGATTCGTGTCGGGTCAGCGCGGTGTCGATAAGGCCGGGAAGGACGGCGTTCACCGTGATCTTGTGCACGCCCAACTCAAGGGCCGCGGACTTCATCAGTCCGATGATGCCCCACTTCGACGCCGAGTAGGCCGCACCCTCCTTCGTGCCGTGCCGCCCCTGCGTGGAAGAGGTGACGATGATGCGCCCGCCGCCGCGTTTGACGAGATAGGGCGCGAACGCCCGAATCGCGTTGGCCGTGCCCGTGAGGTTCACGTCGAGCTGGTCGTGCCAGTCCGGGTCCTGCATCTCCAGGAGAGGCTTGAACGCCTGGATGCCGGCATTGGCGAAGAGCACGTCGAGGCCGCCGAACTCCCGCTCCACCTGCTCGGCGGCCTGCCTCAGCGCGCCGAGGTCGCGCTGGTCGAGCCGAATGGAGAGCCAGCGCCCGCCCTCCTCCTTCACGAGGCGGCCCGTCTCCTCCAGCTCCTCCGCCGTCGGCTGCTCGAAATCCGTGGTCGCGCTGGCGCGGGCCGCGAGGTCCACGCCCACGACGTGCGCGCCCTCGCGCGCGAAGGCGACGCAGCTCGCCCGTCCGATGCCGCGCGCCGCCCCCGTGATGACGGCGACCTTGCCCTTGAGCCGCCCCTGCCCCTGCTGGCCGTTTCCGCTCATCGTCCGCCCTCCTTGCTCAGCGGTGTGCCCGGCATGACCGGGATCTTCCTTTTCGGGAGCGAGTCCAGCAGTCCACGGTCGATGCGCAGGTGCTGCTGCACCAGCTCATGCGGCGTCAGCGCCATCCACTGCTTGAGCGACATGTCCTGGTAGCGCGCGCTCTTGAACATCTCCAGGAAGCGTACCGGCGTGTTCCCGGTGTTCTCGATGTAGTGGCCCATGGCGAAGGGCACGTAGCCCACGTCGCCGCCCCGGTAGTCGAAGGTGCGCGCCTTGCCGCCCGAAGCGAACACGGTCATGCGCGCCTGGCCCTCGATGTAGTACTGCCACTCGTCGTTGTTCGGGTGCCAGTGCAGCTCGCGCATTCCCCCCGGCTCGATGTCCACGAGTGCCGCGGCGATGGACTGGTTCGCGGGGAAGTTGCTGCCGTCCGCGATCCGCACGGTGCCGCCCGGCATTCGCTGCGGCTCCTGCGCGAGCAGCCGGTAGCTGAAGCTCAAGGGCACCTGCTCCGCCGTCTTGTTGGCCTCGATCGGGCCGGGCACCTCCGCCTGGAAGATGTACAGCTCCTTTTTGGGAATGTCGGCAAAGGCGCTCTCCGGCCAGCCGAAATCCTTGGCGAGCACGCTCCTGGGCGTGTGCGCGAGCCAGTCCGAGATCAGGAAGGTGCTGTCCTCGGAAAAGCTGCCTTCGTCGAAGACGAGGAGGAACTCGCAGCCGTCCGGCCCGAGGCCCTGGATGGAATGCGGAATGCCGGGCGCGAAAAACCAGAGGTCGCCTTCGCCCACGTCGTCCACGAACTGCCGCCCCTCGAGGTCGATGGCGGTGATGCGGGCGCGGCCATACAGCATGTAGGACCACTCGCCGGGCTGGTGCCAGTGCAGCTCGCGCACCGCGCCCGCCTCGAGGCGCATGTTCACGCCGGCCAATTGCTTGGCGATGGGCAGCTCGCGCTCCGTCACCTCGCGCGCCCAGCCGCCGGGGTTCAAGCGGTTGTGGGCGTCGGCAAAGGAGAACTTGAGGTTAGGGATCGTGCCGTGGTCGGTCTCTGGCGGCGAGAGCATGTCCGGGTCCTCGCGGTCGCGCACGAGGTCGCGCGGTCCCGGATCGGACGCGCCCTTGCCGCCGCGCAGCGGCTGCGGCTCGCTTCCGAGGTCTTCAGGGGAAGTCACCACGGGCTTACCTCTCGGGTTCCAGTCGCGAGCGGCAACTCACGACTTGCCGGGAGGGTTGCGAGCGATTGCATAGCCTTAACTTTCCCTCACGCGGCGAGCGGCGCTGTGCCCGCGCCTGCCGGCCACTCACTCTCAACCTCCCTTCGCCCCTGCTCCCGGAAGCAGCAGGCTGTGTCTCGCGCCATGTGCGATCGCCCTGGCGGCGCACCGGGGATGGCTTGACAGGACCGGCGCGGCTGGGGATTCGCATAGGCCACCAGGACAAAGGGGGCCCACATGCCGCTTGATTCAGGCGACGGCGGACGGCGAGGCGGGGCGGCGCGCAACGTGCTCGGCACGGCGCTGGAGATCTGCTCGCTGGCGCCGCGAACCGGGTTCTACCGGACCGGCTGCTGCCATACCGGCCCGGATGACCTCGGCAGCCACACGATCTGCGCCGAGGTGACCGCGCCCTTCCTGGAATTCAGCAAATCAACCGGCAACGACCTGTCCACGCCACGGCCGGAGTTCGGGTTCGACGGGCTCAAGCCGGGCGATCGCTGGTGCCTGTGCGCGCCCCGCTGGCAGGAGGCGCTGGCGGCCGGCAAGGCGCCTCGGGTCGTGCTGCGCGCGACGGAGATGAACGCGCTCGGTTATTGCACGCTGGACGATCTGCGCCGCCACGCCACCGACGCGGACTGACGCACGCTCAGTCCTTGCGCGGCAGGAGCTGCTCGGCGAGCGTCGCCCAGTAGGACGCGCCGACCGGCAGGATCTCGTCGTTGAAGTCGTAGCGCGGGTGGTGGGGCATCGGATCGGTCTTGCCCCGGCCGCCGCCCAGCATGATGTAGCTGCCCTGCTTGGCTTGCAGCATGAAGGCGAAATCCTCCCCGCCCATCGTCGGATTGCGCATCGGCTCGACTCGCTGCGCGCCGGCGACGGCGCGGGCGGCGGCCAGCGTCAGGCGCGTCGCTTCCGGGTCGTTCACCGTGGCCGGATAGGCGCGGTCGAACACCACCTCGGCCTGCGCGCCGAAGCTCCCGGCGATGCCCGTCGCCAGCCGCCGCACGCCCGCTTCCAGCTTGTCCCCCACTTCCGGCTTGAACCAGCGCGCGGTGCCCAGCATGCGCACGGTCTCGGGGATGACGTTGTAGGTGTGGCCGCCGGTGATATGGCCGATGGTGACGACGCCACCCTCGGTCGGCTCGATGCTGCGCGAGACAATGGACTGGAACGCGCTGACGATCTGCGCCGCCACGACGATCGGGTCGATGCCGTGGTCGGGATGCGCGGCGTGCGAGCCCTTGCCGGTGACGGTGATCTCGATATTCGCCACCGCCGCCATGATCGGACCCTCGCGCCACACGAAGGTGCCCGCCGGAACCGAGGGCCAGTTGTGCATCCCGAACACCTGCTGCATGGGGCAGCGCGCGAACAGCCCCTCCTTCACCATGATCTCGCCACCGCCGAGATTCTCCTCGGCCGGCTGGAAGATCACGTACACGGTGCCGTCGAAGTTGCGGGTCTCGGCGAGGTATTTCGCCGCGCCCAGCAGCATCGTCGTGTGTCCGTCATGACCGCAGGCGTGCATGACGCCCTGGTTGCGCGAGGCGTAGTCGAGCCCGGTCGCCTCCTCGATCGGCAGCGCGTCCATGTCGGCGCGCAGGCCGATCGCGGGTCCGCCCGGCCCGCTCTGGCCGCCACGGCCGCGGATCACGCCGACGACGCCCGTGCGGGCGATGCCGGTGATGACCTCGTCCACGCCGAAATCGCGCAGCTTCCGTTGCACGACGCCGCTGGTGCGGACCTCCTGGAGGGACAGCTCGGGATGCGCGTGGAGGTCGCGCCGCCAGGCGGTCATCTCCTCGTGGAAGTCGGCGATGCGGTTGACGATCGGCATGGTTCAGGCTCCGGCGTGACCCGCCGTGTTGTGCGGCGTGCCGAAGGTGCGCGCAAGACCCGCCGCGAGCGGCAGCGGCGCCAAGCCGAGCCGCGCGCGCATGGGGCCGATGTCGAACGCCTTGTCCTCCTGCAGCCGTTGCAGCTCGGCGCTCCGCACCGTCGGCAGGCCGGGCATCAGCCGGAGGAGAGGGGCGAGCGCGAGAAGCAACCCACCCGGCACCGCGACGATGCGCTTGCGCCCCAGCCCGGCGGCGGCGGCGACGGCGCGGACGAAGTCGGCGTAGGGCAAGGGGGCGGGGCCGGCAATGACCAGCGTGTTCGGGCCGTCCCAGGCCCGGTCGATGGCGGCCAAGATCGCCGCTGTCACGTCGTCCTGGTGGATCGGCTGGACCAGTGCGCGCCCGCCGCCCGGCAGCGGCACGACCGGCAGTCGGCGCAGCAGCATGGCCAGGCGCTGCACGTTGTCCTCGCCCTGCGCCCCGTAGATCATCGTCGGATGCAGCATCACGCCTGCACGTCCGGCGGCGAGAAACGCGGTCTCCCCGGCGATAACGCCGGATGCGTGCGCGTCGGGCCAGCGCGTGAACTTGCGCGTGCTGCCGAGCAGGACGAACCGCGCTCCGGCGGGGCTGGCCGCCAGGATGGGGTCGGTGTGGCGGGCATGCGCGCAGGAGACGACGAGCGTGGCATCGGCAAGCGCGGCGCCGAGCGCTCCCGCGTCGGCCAGATCGGCGATCCGGGGCGCGGTGCCCATTCCGGTCGCCGCCCACCGCGTGGCGCGGCGCACCACCGGCACGACGGCGCGTCCGGAGCCGAGCAGCGCGCGGCACAACGCGGCGCCGGATCGGCCGGAGGCGCCGATGACGTGGATGCGCGGCGCGGGAGCGTTGTCGGACATGGCGCTGTGTCCGTCGTCGCGTCGGCGAAGGCAACTCCGCTGGCGCGTTGCCGGAGGCAAGCTTGCGCGGGCGTCGCCGCCGGCTAAGGTGCCGCTTGCGCAACCGTGACCCGGAGAGTCCGCGAACCATGCTGACACGCCGCTCGCTGATCGCCTCCACCGCCGCGGCCGGCGCCGCCGGCCTCCCCTGGGAGCTGGCCCGCGCCCAGACACCGCCCGGGATTGCGGTCATGGGCAAGCAGATCGACGACATCATCAGCTTCGATCCCGCCGAATCGGTACGAGTTCACCGACAACGAGGTGGAGGGCAACTGCTATCGCAAGCTGATCGTGCCCGATGCGGCCGACCCCACCCGCATCGCACCCGACCTCGCCGAGAAATGGGAGGTCAGCCCCGATGGGATGAGCTTCACCTTCCATCTTACTCAGGCCGCACGGTTCGAATCCGGCAAGCCGGTCACCGCAGCGGACGTGGAGTTCTCGCTCCGCCGCATCGTGGCGCTCAACAAGACCCCCGCCTTCATCATCACCCAGTTCGGCTTCACCAAGGACAACGTGGAGGAACTGATCCGGGCCACCGACGAGCGCACGGTGGTCATGGAGCTTCCCACCAAGCAGGCGCCGAGCTTCGTCCTCTACTGCCTGTCGGCCAATGTCGGCTGCATCGTCGATAAGGCGACGGCGATGGCGCATGCGGAGAACAACGATCTCGGCAATGGCTGGCTGAAGACGCACACCGCCGGCGCGGGGCCGTTCAGGCTGACGTCGTGGCAGGCATCGGACCACGTCATCGTGGATGCCAGCCCGAATTCCGGAATCAAGGCGGGCGTCCGGCGGATCGTCCTCCAGCACGTGAAGGACCCGGCCGAGCAGCTTCTGCTGCTGCGCAAGGGCGGCGTGGACATCGCCCGCGATCTTCAGGCCGACCAGCTCAAGTCGATTGCCAACAACCCCGACTTCCACACCGATGCGGCTGGCCAGGCGACCTCGCTCTACATCGCCATGAACCAGTCCATGCCCCAGCTCGCCAGGCCCGAGGTGCGGCAGGCGATCAAGTGGGCGATCGACTACGACGGGATCGCCAAGAACATCACCCCGATGACCTGGATCGTGCAGCAGTCCTTCCTGCCGCGCGGCATTCCCGGCGCGCTGACCGATCAACCCTACGAGCAGAGCCTCGGCCGGGCGCGCACCCTGATGGCGCAGGCGGGGATGCCGGGCGGATTTCCGGTCACCATGGACTTCATCTCCACCCCACCCTTCGACCAGGTGGCCCAGGCGGTGCAGGCCGATCTGGGCCAGATCGGGATCAAGGTGCAGCTCCTGCCGGGCGAGCAGAAGCAGGTCATCACCAAGACCCGCGCCCGCCAGCACCAGCTTGCCATGCTGGTCTGGGGCTCGGACTACTTCGACCCGAACTCCAATGCCCAGGCGTTCTGCGCCAATCCCGACGACGGCGACAACAGCCCCCTCAAGATCCTCGCCTGGCGCAGTCATTTCGTTAACAAGCAGCTCACGGACGAGGCGTCGGAAGCGGCCAAGCAGATCGACACCGCCCAGCGGCTCGCCATGTACCAGGACATGCAGCAGCAGTTCTGGGACGTCGCGCCGTTCGCGATGATGCTGCAAAGGAACGCCGTCGCGGCGATGCGCAAGAACGTCACCGGCATGAGCATGGGCGCCATGCCGGACTTCACCCGCTACGCCGCCGTCCGCAAGACGTGAGCGATCCGGGCGCATCGGTCGCCCTCCCGCCTGCGTCGGTCCCGCCGTCCCCGGCAGGGCGCGGCCGGAGCAGGCGCTTCGCCCGGCTCGCTTCCCTTTTCGGCACGCTCGGCTCGGTCCCGATCACCCTATTCGGGCTGATCCTGGTCACCTTCCTGATCGGGCGCGTCATGCCGATCGATCCGGTGATCGCGATCGTCGGCGATCATGCGCCGCCCGACGTCATCGCCCGCGTGCGCACCGAACTGGGCCTCGACCGGCCACTGCCGGTGCAGTTCGGCATCTACCTGGTCCGGCTGCTGCACGGCGATCTCGGGCGCAGCGTGATGACGACGCATCCGGTGACCGAGGACATCGCGACCTACTTCCCCGCGACCTTCGAGCTGGCGACGGCGGCCATCGTGCTCGCCATCGCCATCGGCATCCCCGCCGGCGTGCTCGCCGCCGCCCGGCAGGGCTCGCGCTTCGATCATGTGGTGCGCGTCGTCAGCCTCGCCGGACAGTCGGTGCCGGTGTTCGTGCTGGGGCTGGTGTTCCTGCTGGTCTTCTACGTCAAGCTCGGGATCGCGCCGGGCACCGGGCAGGTTGATGTCCTGTATGACGGGATGGTGCCGCGGATCACCGGGATGCTGGTCATCGATGCCGCGCTCGCCGGCCAGTGGGACGTGTTCCGCGACGCGCTGGCGCATCTGGCGCTGCCGACTTTGGTGCTCGCGTATTTCAGCCTCGCCTACATCACTCGCATGACCCGCTCCTTCATGCTGGACGCGCTGGCGGGCGAGTACATCGTCACCGCGCGCGCCAAGGGCGTGTCGGGCGCGCGCATCCTGTGGCGGCACGCCTTCGCCAACATCGCGGTGCCGCTGGTGACGGTCATCGCGCTCGCCTATGCCGGACTGCTGGAGGGCGCGGTGCTGACGGAAACCGTGTTCTCCTGGCCGGGGATCGGGCTCTATCTCACGGTGTCGCTGCTGAATGCCGACATGAACGCGGTGCTGGGGGCGACCCTGGTGATCGGGCTGATCTACGTGATCCTCAACCTGCTGGCGGATTTGTCCTACCGCGTGCTGGACCCGCGCACGCGATGAGGAATTGCTGCGCCCTTCCCCTCCCCCCGGCCCCGTCCCGCAAGGGGCGGGGGAGTCAAAGCGGCACTGGAAGGCTCCCCTTGGGGGAGGGGTCGAGCGCGATGGAAGAACCGGTCAGAGGCTAGGACCCTGACAGACTACTCGGCCGCGACCATCCGAGGTGCCTCGGCGCGAGCGCTGTATTTCTCGACCCAGGCGCGCCCGATGGCGACAGCCTCCTCGGGCGTGAGCCATGACCACTCCGCGCCACGGGCGCGGATCGCGATCCACCGCGTCTCGCCATGGACCGCGCGCTCCTCGACCGAGTAGGGACCGACAGCGTGGGACATTGAAACTCTCCGATAGCCTGGCACCCCGGGGGCGGGAACCGCGGGCCGGGGCGCGCCCTGCGGTCGAGACGAGATCCGGGACGGAGCGGGGTCAGATGGGCGAGGATTCCCGCGTTGCCTCGATGCCGACACAATCAGGGTAGATCACGTTTTTGTCAACCAAAAGTCGAACTTGACTCCCTGCCCTCTGGCGACGTCCGACCGGCTCCGGTTCGCTGCGAGTCCGCGGGTTTGTGTCCGTCCTTAATCGGCCCGGTTTCGGGTCCGCAAGCGCCGCAGGCTCACCGGCTTGCTTTTCCACCGATGGCGGCATATGCGCGTGTCCCCCGTTGGCGAACTGTTCGCGCCAGCCGTTGCGGGGTCGTGCTCGCCGATCACGGCAGGAACCCGCATGGTCTTCTCGTCCGTTTCGTTCCTGTTCTTCTTTCTTCCCTTGTTCATGGCGAGCTACTTCCTCACCCCGTCGATCAGGGGAAAGAACCTCGTTACGCTGGCCTATTCGCTGGTTTTCTATGCCTGGGGCGAGCCGTGGTTCGTGTTCGGGCTGCTCGCGTCCATCGGCATCAACTTCACCGCCGCCATTCTCATCGACCGGGCGGACGGCGCGCGGCGGCGGCTGGCGTTGATCGCGGCGGTCTCGATCGACCTCGTCGTGCTCGCGGTCTTCAAATACGCCACGTTCCTGGTCGGCAGCGCCAACTGGGCGCTGATGCCGGTCAACGTCCATCTGCCGGTTCCGCGAATCGCGCTGCCGCTCGGCATCTCGTTCTTCACGTTCCACTGCATCTCCTACGTCACCGACGTGTATCGCAGGCGCTTCCGGGCCAATCGCAGCGTCGTGCAGGTGGCACTCTATATCGCGCTGTTCCCGCAACTCGTGGCCGGACCGATCGTGCGCTACACGACGGTGGCCCGCCAATTGAGCTTCCGCCGCCATTCGCTCGCGCGCGCCTCGGCCGGGGCGCGCATTTTCGTGCTCGGGCTGGCGCAGAAGGTGCTGATCGCCGACCAGGTCGCGACCTTGGCCGATACGGTGTTCACCCAAGGATCGCACCCGGGCCTAATCGAGACCTGGACCGGCCTGATCGCCTACACGATGCAGATCTATTTCGACTTCGCCGGCTACTCGAACATGGCGATCGGATTACGGGATCTGCCTCGGCTTCACCCTGCCGCGCAACTTCCGCCTGCCGTACACGGCGCGCAGCATCACCGATTTCTGGCGGCGCTGGCACATGTCGCTGTCGAGCTGGCTGCGCGACTACCTCTACATCCCGCTCGGCGGCAACCGGAAAGGCGCGGGACGGACCTGCCGCAATCTGGTGATGGTGTTCCTGCTGTGCGGCCTCTGGCACGGCGCGAGCTGGACCTTCGTGCTCTGGGGCGCCTGGCACGGCGCCTTCCTGGTGCTGGAGCGCGTGGGGCTCGGCCGCCTGATCGCGCGACTGGCGCGGCCCGTGGCCAACGCCTACGCCCTGCTCGTGGTGATGCTGGGCTGGGTGCTGTTCCGGGCGCCCGATTTCAGCACCGCCCTGGCGTTGTATCGCAGCCTGATCGGCTTGAACGGCCTGACGCCGATCAGCTTCCCGATGCACTTCGCGCTCGACCCGGTCGCGGTGTTCGCGCTGGCCGTGGGCTGCGTGCTGGCGCTGGTCCGCCGGTGGCCGAGCGCCGCGCCGCTGCTGCGCCCACGCGGCAGCGGTCTCATGCTGCGCGGGCGCGCGACGGCGGTCGCAGCGGCCGACACGGGGATGCTGCTGCTTCTCCTGCTGCTGGCGATGATCAGCGTCGCGGCCGGAACTTACAGCCCCTTCCTCTATTTCCGGTTCTGAGCGGACGATGCTGCGTCATCATCGCCGTTGGTGGGTCGTGGTCGTGATGCTGCTGCTGGCGACACCCATGCTGGCGATGCTGCTGCCGCTGTCGGCGGCCAGCGGCACGCACGACGAGGATCGCGCGCTGGCCCTGCCCCCCGGCCTGCCGACGACCGCCAAGGATTGGGGCAGCTTTCCGCGGCGGGTCGATGATTACCTGCAAGACCATTTCGGGCTGCGTCGCATCCTCGTGCTCGCCAACGGTCTGATCCGAGACAACGTGGGCAACGGGAACGACGCCGTCTTCGTCGGCCGGGGCGGTCATCTCTACTACCGCAGCGACGACACGCTTGAGCAGAGCGCCGGCGTGCTCAATCACGGACGTTGGCCGTGGCTGGCCAGCACGGCCGACATGCTGGCGGAGATGCAGCGCATCCTGGGCCCAAAGGGGGTCAAGATCCTCGTGGCATCGCCGCCCAATGCCTCGACAATGGAGCAGCGCGACCTGCCGGGATGGGCGCGGTTGCAGACACGGCCCACTGAGTACGATCATTTCCTCACGCTGCTGGCCGAACGCGGGATCACGGCCATCGACCTCCGCCCGGTTCTCGCCGACGCCGCGCGGAACGCGAAAAGCTACTATCGCCACGACACGCATTGGACGCCCTACGGCGCGCTCCGATCGTTCGACGCGATCGCCGCGGCCGACGGCCATCCCGATTGGGAGGTTCCGCCGTCGGTCGTCAAGCCGGCGGCGAGGCCGCTGGCCGGGGGCGATCTCGCCCGGCTTCTGGGGGTCGCCAGTGTGCTGAGCGAACCCGAGCAGGAGGTGGATCTCCCGGCGACAGCCGATCGCCGGCTGTTGAGAGGCGGGCAGTACCAGACCTTCGTGGAGACGGCCCCGCATCCCGGACCCACCATCATGGTGATCGGCGATTCGTTCACCGATAGCTATTTCCTGCTGCCCCTGCTCCAGCATGCCGGTCGCATCGTCTGGACGCACGCGCAGCTTTGCGGCTTCGACTGGCGCTGGATCACGCAGTATCGCCCGGCTGAAATCTGGTACATGCCGACCGAGCGTCTGCTTCCCTGCCCGCCCGGGACCCGTCCGGCCGGAATGCCCCGGCCGGCCGCCGCCCCTGCCGCGCTGCTGAGGGACGCCCACTAACCACGGGGGCGGAGTGGCGTAGGCTGCACGCGACCGACGACACGCAGGGAACGCCATGCCAGCCCGCCTCGCCCGATGCCTGATCGCAGTGCTCGCGCTGACGGCTTCGGCCGCCGCCGCCCAAGACGTGCGCACCGGTGCCGCCGCCTACGGCGACTGGCGTACGGATCAGCCGGGCGTCTGGCGGCACCTGACGCCCGCCGACATGCCGGCCCCGCACGCGACCCGCTCGGCCAGCAACTCGCCGAGCGTCGTGTCGCGCCCGGAGGATGCGCGCCTGCGCGTGCCTGCCGGCTTCGCCATCGAACCCTTCGCCACCGGGCTGACCAACCCGCGGATGATCCGCGTCGCCCCGAACGGGGACATCTTCGTCGCCGAGAGCGAGGCCGGGCGCATCCGCCTGCTGCGAGCGCCGGACGGCGCCGCGCGGCCGAGCGCCGAGGCGGTGTTCGCCGACGGGCTCGACCAGCCGTTCGGCATCGCCTTCTGGCCGCCGAGACCCGAGCCGCGCTTCCTCTACGTGGGCGAGATCAACCGCGTCATCCGCTACCCGTTCCATTCCGGCGCCACCCGCCCGGACGGGCCGGCGCAGACCGTGGTTCCCGAGATCGCCCCCACCACCAGCGACCACTGGACGCGCGACGTAGCGTTCAGCCCGGACGGGCGACGCCTGTACGTATCGGTCGGCTCGGGGTCCAATGATGCCGACGAGCCCGAGGCGTGGCGCGCCGACGTCATCGCCTTCGATCCCGAGGGACGGGACCGCCAAGCCTACGCGACCGGACTGCGCAACTGCGTCAGCATCGCGATCGCCCCGCGATCGGGCACGCCCTGGTGCGCCGTCAACGAGCGGGACGGGCTGGGCGACAATCTGCCGCCCGACTACGTCACGCACCTGGAGCCAGGGGCGTTTTATGGCTGGCCCTGGTTCTACATCGGCGCGCACCTCGACCCGCGTCACCACGGCATGCACGCCGAGCTTGCCGGCCGGGTCGTCGTGCCGGACGTGCTGATCCAGCCGCACTCCGCCCCGCTCGGGATGACGTTCTCCGACGGAAACGGGCCGGCGGCGTTCCCGCCCGAGTATCAGGGCGACATCTTCGCCGCCCTGCACGGCTCCTGGAACCGCAGCCTGCGCACCGGCTACAAGCTGGTGCGCATCCGCCCAAGGGACGGCGCGTACGAAGATTTCGTGACCGGATTCGTGCTCAGCGACCGGGCCGTGTGGGGGCGGCCCGTCGCGGTGGCCGTCGCGCATGACGGCGCGCTGCTGATGACCGATGACGGCGGGGATGCGATCTGGCGCATCGCTCCCACCCATCCGTGACGCTTCGCGGGAACGTGAGCGGGCTGGTGCCGGGCCGGTCACGTTCCACCGGCATGGACACCCCACGCGAAGGAACGCCGCCGATGCGGCGCGCCGATGATCCGGGCCCGCTGTCGCGTGGCACGCGGGCCGCCACGCCGGACTAGGGGGCGGGAGCGTGCCGGACCATATCGTGATCAGTCGCAACGTCCAGGTTGGGCGCAGGCCGCCTGACGGATCGGAACTCGACGCCTTGCGCAAGCAAGGCGTGCGCGCCGTGATCGACCTCCGCACGGAGACCGAGCCGTTCGGTGCCGCCGCCGCCCCGTCGGCGGAAGCGGCGCAGGTGCGGGCCCGCGGTATGGCCTATCTTCACGTGCCGGTTTCGGCGCAGGGCGTGGACCAGCACGATCTCGATCGGGTGGGCCAGGCGCTGGCGGAGGCGCCGAAGCCGGTGCTGATCCACTGCGCCGTGGGCCGGCGCGCCGGCATGATGGCAGTGGTCCACGCGGCTATCGAAGCAGGGGTGCCCGGACACGAGATGCTGGAGATGGCGCGCCGTCTCGACGTCGCGTTTGGCGACCCGGGCCAGCAGCAGGTCTTCGCCCGTTACGTGGACCAGCACGAGAGCCGTGCCGATCCCCTGAAGCGTCGTCATGAGGCGTTGCGCGCTGACGGGGGCGCGATCCCTCTGCTGCCGGAAGGGACGCGCACGCTCGCCGCCGACATGCGTGAGGATCATCATCGCGAATTCGTGCAGGACGATGGGAGGCCGGCACCGCAGGTCTCGCCCGCCCCCGACCCGCTTGTGCCGATGCGGACCGCGACGGTGGCGCACCCGTCCGCGCCGGCTCGGAGCTTGCCCGCCTCACCCGCAGCGATTGGCGCGGGCGTGCTCGGTGGCGCCGTTTTTCTGGCGCTCGGCCGCCGGCTCCGGCTGGTCGTGCTGACTGCCGCCGTGATGGCGGGGTGCGTTGCCGTGCTGCGATCGAGCGTACCCGGAGAACCGTTGCCGGCCGATGAGAGCCGCCGCCTCGACCGCGACCTTGCGGACCTCGAGAGACAATTGCGTCGCCTCGGCAAGAGCGCCTGACCCCCTCTAGGCCGGCGGGCCGAGTGGATGCTAAATTATCCCGGCGAGAAGTGAGGTTGGGGGACGTGGATAAGAGAGACGGTTGGCGCAGGGACAACAGGCGGCGGCGAGGGTTCGACGACGAGGGCGGTCCGCGCCGCGATGACATAGGCTGGACTCCGCCGACATCACCATCGGCACGGCCGGCCTTCCGCGCGGCCCCGACCTTCGCGTCGGGTCCCGAGGTCGAGGCCGTCGTGAAATGGTACAATGGCGAGAAGGGATTCGGCTTCGTGGAGCTGGGAGACGGCTCCGGGGATGCCTTCCTGCACGCGAGCGCCATCGAGCGCGCGAGTTCCGGCCCGCCGGTCCCCGGCACGCAACTGCGTGTGCGCGTCGGGCAGGGTCAGAAGGGCCGGCAGGTCGCGGAGATCACCCATGTCGGCGAGGTCGGCCCGGCGCCGGCCCAGCCGCCGCGTGCTCCCCGCCCAGGCGGGTTCGGCGGCGGCGGAGGCGGCTATGGCGGGGGCGGCGGCGGATATGCGCCGCGTGACACCGGCTATCAGGCGATGCCGACCGGCGAGGAGATCACCGGGACGGTGAAGTGGTTCAACGCGCAGAAGGGCTTTGGCTTCATCACGCCCGAGAACGGGGGCAAGGACGTCTTCGTTCACATTTCCGCGCTGAACCGCAGCGGCATGAACGACCTTCGCGAAGGCCAGGTGGTCCGCGTCCAGGTGGTCCAGGGCCGCAAGGGTCCCGAAGCGGGGTCCGTCTCCGCTACCTGAAGCGGCGCGTTTCCCACGCCCCGGTTCGCATGCCCCTCTCTCCCCGGAACGGGGGAGAGGGCGGATGCGGGGAGCGCCGGCCATCGGAACCTTCAAGAACCCAGGTCCCCGCGCGCCGCGAGGGCCTTGATGCGGTCGCCGATGCGCAACGCCAGCGCCTGGATCGTCAGCGACGGATTGACCCCGCCGATCGTCGGGAACAGCGAGCCGTCGCAGACCCATAAATTCGGGATGTCCCAGGACCGCCCGTCGCCATTGACCACGCTCGTCTTCGGGTCGTCGCCCATGCGGCAGCTGCCGTTGAGATGCGCCGTACTCTCGGAATCCCAGATGTCCCTGGCGTTCACCGATTGCATCGCCCGGCGCATGTAGCGGATCGCATGCTGGCGCAGCCTGTTGTCGTTCTCGCAGTAGGAGAACGTCACCTTGGCAATCGTGCAGGCCGTGCTCGTCCTTCTCCTCGGCCAGCTCTACCCGGTTCTCCTCGCGCGGCATCACCTCGCCCACGATCTTCAGGCCGGCCTGATGAATGTAGTCGCTTGCGGCGGCCCGCAACGGGTGGCCCCACAGGCCGCGTCCGTTGGCCAGCGCGCGCGCCCACTCGATCGCGAGCGGCCCCTGGCTCATGTAGGCATAGCCGCCGAAGAAATCCTTGCCTTCGTCGCTATAGTTCCAGTGCTCGGTGATCGCCAGTGAAGGCGGCCCCTTGTACCAACGGATCTCGTCGTCCATCAGTCCCCAGACGGCATCGTTGGATTGCACCATGAAGTATTTGCCGACCAGCCCGTTCGAGTTGGCCAGGCCGTCGGGAAATTGCGGACAGGCGGAATTCAGCAGCAGGCGCGGGGTCTCGATCGCATACCCCGCCACCACGACGTTCTTTGCCTTCTGAAAGCGCCAGCGCCCCTCGCGATAGTAATCGACCCCGGTGACGCGCCGGTCAGAACCGACCGTGACGCGACCGACCATCGAGAGATCGCGCACTTCCGCCCCGGCAGCGAGCGCGCGGGGAAGCCAGACCACCAGCGCGCTCTGCTTGGCGTTGGTCGAGCACCCGATGCCGCAGAAGCCGCGATAGACGCAGGGTGGCGACAGCCCGCGCGGGGCGGATACGGTGGCGAGCGGTGTCGGCGACCACTTGATGCCGAGATTCTCGCAACCGCGGGCGAGCACCAGACCGGCGGCGTTCACCTCGTGCGGGCGATAGGGATAGCGTCCACGTGGCGGACCCCAGGGATAGCTGACCGGCCCGGAAATCTTCAGCGCGTCCTCGACCTCGTCGTAGTAGCGCCACATCTCCTGCCAATCGACCGGCCAATCGGCGCCGTAGCCAAGCTTCGTACGGGCCTTGAACCACTCCGGGCGGAAGCGGAGCGAGACCATCATGAAATGCACGGTGCTGCCGCCGACCGCCTTGCCGCTGTTGCGCCGGCCAAGCTCGATCGGGTGCCCGCCATCGACGATGCGGTTGTCGAGCCAGTAAAGTTTCGCCTGTTCCAACTCGTCGGAGGCGAATTCCTCAAGCGGGCGGTACCATGCGCCGGCGTCGAAGGCAACCACGGAAAACCCTGCCTCCGCCAGCCTGCAAGCCAAGGTCGCGCCACCGGCGCCGGTGCCGACGATGGCGAAATCCACCTCCTCGTCTTCGCGGTACTCCTTCATCGGCACCCAGCCACCGGGGCGGAGGACGTCGGGTGCGCGGCCGTTCTTGCCGCGCGGGCTGTCCGGGACGATGTCAGGCATTCTCGTGCTCCACCGGCTTCTGCTCGATCGGGTCCCAGGGATCGTGCCGATTGAAACCCATCCGCACATAGCCACGCGGAGAAGCCGGCCCACCAAAGGCCATCTCGTCCCATCCTTGCGGATGTCCGTAGTAGAAGGTGACGATGTCGTGCAGCACGCGGGCGTCGAAGAATTCCTTGGGCGGCACGTCCGCCCAGGCGGGCGCGCGAACATCGCCGCGCTGGATCATGTGCAACACGTCGTCCTGACGACCGCCCGGCAGGTCCACGAATGGGGCGTTGAAGCGCATCCGCGCCTCGGCGTCGGTGGCGTGCAGCCCGCGACGCCACATCTGCTGCATCGTCGGCAGATTCGCCCGCTGGAAGCCGTCGCCCTGATTCTCGGCCAGCTTTTGATCGATGAAATTCGCGATCGGCACCTTGGGAGAACGGTTGGCCGGCTGCGGCATGATCCGGTCGCACAGCACGATCAGGATCGACCATTCTTCCGGGGTGAAGAAACGGCGCGGCGGTACCTCGTTGAGCCGTTTGTCGATCACCTGCCGCGTCGCGTCGTTCCATGACGGCGTGTCGCGCTTGGCCAGCGTGCTGTAGCCGGGGAAGCGCCGCTCCGGGCCCATCACTCCGTCTCCTGCAAAAGATCGAGCGCCGCCAGTCCCGCGAGCGCGAGCCCGGTGAAGCTGGGCGGCGCCGGGATGGGCGGGCCGTTGAGCACGTTCTGGCTCCAGTTGCGCCAGCCGCCCATGTTGCGGGACACGCCATAGATGTGGAACCCGGCCCCGGCGAAGCCGAGCCCTGCGGTGATCCAGAGCCACAGACGGGTGAGCCGCGGCCAGCGCGTCGCGGTGTTCCCGGTGACGGTGCCTTCGAGCCCGGCCTTGGCCACCAGTGCAGCGGCGACCGGCGGGATCGTGACCGGCAAATACATGAACGGGTCGTGGTATGCGCCCCGGAAATGGAGCAGCGCTGCCTCGGCCACCGTGCCCAGGATGCCGGCCGAGGTGGCGGCGGACAGGGTCGGCCCGGCCGGGAGACCGAACATCCGCAGCCGCTCCCCCTTCGGTGAATCGCGCACATGTTCGGCCGCCGTGCCCATCAGACCCGAGAGGATCAGCGCGTAGGGCGCCCCCAGGGGCGCGCCGTAGAACAGGTTGAGCCAGGAAAACCCGCCCTCGCGCTTGCCGACATTGTAGGCGTGGAAACCACCCCCGATCACGCCGGCCGCGGCGGCCGTCACCGCCACGGCATGGCGCAGCCGGTGCGCCTCGCCGCTGCGGTCGCGCGTGCCGTGCAGGCTGGAGGCGAGCGTGGCGGCGGACACCGCGAGCGGGACGAACATCGCCTTGTTGTGGAACATGCCCCGGTAGTGCTCCACCGAGCTGTCGGCGAGCACGGACAGCGACAGCAGGGCCGAGCTGGCGTTGAGCCGGCGCGCGGCGCGATCGGCGATGGCATCTGAACGCCGGGCGCGCTCCCCCGGCAGCGGCACCGGCAGTTTCACCGGCAACGGCAAGCGCCAATGCGTCGGCGGCGTCTCTGGACGCAGGTCCAGGCGCATGTCCCGACGGCGCGCGGGCGTTGAGCGTACCGCCAGCAAGCCCAATACGCCGGTCGAAATGGCAGCCAGCGCCGCCAACCCGGCGCCCTCTCCTATGGTGCCCGACATCGTTCCTCGCTCTTGTTCCCGCATCGGCGGCTCTAAGCCGAAACCACCGTCTTCACTCCGCCCGTGCGACTGCGTGCGGTGGAGATGGCCGGACCTTCCGGCCATGGCGACAATGGAACGCCTATCTCATCCGTCCACGTACCGCTCCGCATCCTGGCGCTTCAGCGCGATCCCCAGGCCGGGGCGCGACAGGTCGGGCGCGATCACGCCTTGTCTCGGCGTGGGCGCGCCGTCGAACAGCATGTGCTCGATCCGCACATGGTCGTGGAACCACTCCAGATGACGCAGCCGCGGCACCGAACAGGCGGCGTGCAGGTGCACCGAGGGCGCACAGTGGCCGGAGAGATCGAGCTGGTGCGCCGCGGTCATGTGGCCAATGGCGAGGAAGCCGCTGACCCCGCCGCATCGCGTGGCATCGGCCTGCAGCACGTCCACGCACCCGCCGGCCAGCAGATCCAGCGCGTCCTCCGGCACGTAGATATATTCCCCCGCCGCCACCTCCATCGGCGCCGGGATGCGCTCGCGCAACAGCCGCAGTCCTTCGCGGTCGTCCGACGAGACCGGCTCTTCGAACCACCGCACGTCGTGGATCAGCACATGATCGGCGAAGGCGAGCGCGCGCTTGACCGCCAGCGCGCCATTTGCATCGACGAACAGCCCGGCCTCGCCGATCGCCGCACGCGCGGCCTTCACGCGCTCCCGGTCGCGCCTGGGATCGCGGCCCACCTTCATCTTCACCCAGTGGCAACCGTCGCGCGCGACCCACCCGCCAAGCTGCTCGGCGAGGCGCGCGTCGGTGTAATTGGTGAAGCCGCCGCTGCCATAGATCGGCACGTGCGGACGGGCCGCCCCCAGCAGGCGGACCAGGGGAAGGTCGAGCAGCTTGGCCTTCAAATCCCACAGCGCGGCATCCAACGCCGAGATGGCAGTCGCGGCGAGGCCGCGCCGGCCCATGTTGCGGACCTCGCGTTCCATCGTGGCGACGCAACCGGGGATGTCGAACGCATCCTGGCCCGTGAGCGCCTTGGCGAGCTTGCCGCTGATCAGGCCCGCATTGCCCTTTCCGGCGTAGGTGTAGCCGATCCCTTCGTAGCCGCCGGCCTGCACCGTGGCCACGATCAGCGTCGTGCTGTCCCAATCCAGCGTGCCGTCCTGCTCCGGCTCGTCGGTCGGGATCGTGTAGGCATGTGCCTGCACGACCCCGATGGGCGCCTCGGGTCGGGTCATCGCCGGCTCAGGAGCGGCTGGGCAACAGCGAGGCGAGGACCTCCTTGGCGGTATCGACGATGACACTGCCGGCCTCCGGGTCGAACGGCAGGGAATTCGCGAACGCCTTGGCGTTCTTGAGCGAGATATGCGGCGGCAGCGGCGGCACGTTGGGGTCGGTATAGAATTCCAGGATCACCGGCCGATCCGCCGCCAGCGCCTCGTCCCAGGCGGCGCCCACCTTATCGGGGTTGTCGCAGAAGATGCCCTTCAACCCAATCAGGTCGGCGTATCGCGCGTACGAGACATCGGGAATCTGCTGCGATGCCTCGAACTTCGGATCGCCGTCCTGCGCGCGCATCTCCCACGTGACCTGATTCAGATCGCGGTTGTTGAGCACCATCATGATAAAATGCGGGTTGCTCCACTGCTTCCAGTATTTAGCGACGGTGATCATCTCGTTCATGCCGTTCATCTGCATGGCGCCGTCGCCCACCAGCCCGATCACCGGCCGGTCGGGATAGGCGAATTTGGCGGCGATGGCATACGGCACGCCGGCGCCCATGCTGGCGAGCCCGCCCGACAGCGAGCCCATCATGCCGCGCCGCATCTTCAGGTCGCGCGCATACCAGTTGGCGCACGATCCGGAATCGCTGGTCAGGATCGCGCGTTCGGGGATCTTGGGCGAGAACTCCCAGAACACGCGCTGCGGGTTGATCGGATTGGCCGCGTGCATGGCGCGCGATTTCAGCACGTCCCACCACTCGCTCACGTCCTTCTCGATCTTCTGGCGCCAGGAGTGGTCCGTCTTCGGCTGGAGCATCGGCAGCAGCGCGCGCAACGTCTGCTTCGCCTCGCCCAGCAGCGGCACCTCCATCGGATAACGAATGCTGAGCATCCCCGCGGAGATGTCGATCTGCACGCCGCGCGCCTGGCCTTCCGGCGGCAGGAACTCCGAATACGGGAAGCCCGAGCCGACCATCAGCAGGGTGTCGCAGCCCATCATCATGTCGTAGCTCGGCTTGGTGCCGAGCAGGCCGATGGAGCCGGTGACGAACGGCAGGTCGTCGGGAACGGCCGCCTTGCCGAGCAGGGCCTTGGCGATGCCGGCGCCCAGCTTCTCGGCGATCTCGAGGACTTCGTCGGTGCAATGGAGCGCGCCGGCACCGACCAGCATCGCCACCTTCTTGCCAGCGTTGAGCACCTCGGCAGCGTGCCGCAACTCGGTCTCGCTCGGCATCGGATGCAGTTCCGGCGCGCCGATACCCGAATGGATGGTGCCGTGCGCGTTGGGCGGATTCTCGACCGCATTCATCTCCTGGATGTCCTTGGGCAGGATGATGCACGTCACCTTGCGGTCGGACTTGGCGATCCGCATCGCGCGGTCGATCAGGTGGCGGATCTGGGTGGGCGAACTGGCCTGCTGGACGAAAGCCCCGGCGACATCCTTGAACAGGTTCTCGAGATCGACCTCCTGCTGATAGTGCCCGCCCATCGCGGCGGTGTCGGTCTGGCCGACGATCGCCAGCACCGGCTGGTGGTCGAGCCTGGCGTCATAGAGCCCATTCAGCAAATGGATCGCACCGGGGCCGGAGGTCGCGATGCAGACCCCGACCTCGCCGGTGAACTTGGCGTGGGCCGAAGCCATGAAGGCGGCCATCTCCTCATGGCGGGCCTGCACATACTCGAATTGGCCTTTGGTGCGCGCGAGCGCGCCGACCAGACCGTTAATGCCATCTCCCGGAAACCCAAACACCCGGCGCACGCCCCACTCGTGCAGACGTTGCCAAATGAAGTCGCTGACGGTGTGAGCCATGCGCACGCCCCTTCGATCATGTTCGTCGTCGGACGACACGGGCCTACGGCAGTGCATCGACACGGCGGCGCTCGCGTTCGTCCAGGATGCCGGTCTAACGCGAGCGAATTGCCGGCGTTGCGTCCCGAGCGCGGCGGGAGCGGGCTGCGGTAGCCTGATTAGCGGGGTTGTCATCGCGCACAGGAAATTGCGCGGCGCGGTCCGAACGCGGGCGTCGGGCGCCGGTTAAACGGCCATGGGGCGCTAGTTGACCTCTTGACCGCCGGCTCCCAACCGGCGGGCGCCCCCGTCATGAAGCCTTTGAAACAATAGCGGAGCGAGCTTCCCATGAAGACGATGAACGATCTATTCCTGAGTTTCCTTCAAGACATGTACTACGCCGAGCGGCAGATCCTGAAGGCTCTGCCGAAGATGGCGAAAGGGGCCCAGAGCGAGGAATTGAAAAAGGCGCTGATGACGCACCGCGACGAGACGCAGCATCAGGTCGAGCGGCTGCAGCAGGTGTTCGAGAAGATCGGCAAGCGCGCGCGCGGCCAGACCTGCGAGGCGCTGAACGGCATCGTCGAGGAAGGCGATGAGGTCATGGAGGAATTCGAAGCCGGTCCGGTGCGCGACGCCGGCATTCTGGCCAACGCGCAGGCGGTGGAACACTACGAGATGGCCCGTTACGGGACCATGATCGCCTGGGCCAAGGTGGCTGGCATGCAGGAGGCGGTGCAGCTGCTGGAGGCAACGCTGGAAGAAGAGAAGAAGGCGGACGAACTCCTCAATAAGCTCGCCAACAGCTCCGTCAATCAGAAAGCAAAGCAAGCCGCGTGACCATCTGGGTCCGCCCGCTCGCGGCGATTGCGCGCGGCGGACCCGCTCCTTCTGTCGAGAGATTCATGGCCAGCCATCAGAAGCCGGAGCAGCGCGCCACGATTCGGCGCGTCATGCATGAGTACAAGCACGGAGAACTGGAGCGCGCTCAAGGCGGCAAGGTCCGCAGCCCCAAACAGGCGATTGCCATCGCGCTGTCCGAGGCCGGTGCCTCGAACCGCCAGACCCCAGAGGAGAATCGGGACCGCCTGCGCACGACCAAACGCAAGGAACGCACTGGCCAGACGGCTCAGGCGGAAAAGGAGGGTTCTCGCCGGGCCCGTCGCACCCTGGCGGCCGGCGCGGATAGGGGCCGCCGCGGGTCCAGTGGCGGGACCACCCGCAAGGAACTCCATGCCGAGGCGGCAAGCGCGGAATTCGCGGCCGCTCGCGTATGCCGAAAGCCGAACTGGAGCGGGCACTGGGTCGGTAGGCCGGCCCGCTCCGGTCCGGTGCTACCTGGCCGGCGGATCGCAGGGTCTCGTGTCCATCTCGGCCGGCACCGAGACCTCCAGGATCTCGAAGGCGTCGGCCGTGCGGGTCTCGTTGTGCGGGGTACCGCCGGGAATGTAGATGGAGTCGCCCTGTTCCAGCCGCACCGGCCCGTCCTCGAACTCAAGCTCGAGCCAGCCCTTCAGCACGTAGACCAGTTGGGACTCGCACAGGTGGTAGTGCCACCCGGTCGGGCGTGACATGCCCGATTCCGCCGCGGTGACCTGAGCGCGCATCCGCCCCTTGCTGCCCGTGGTGACCCCGAGATCGCGATATTTGAAGAACGCCCGCCGGCCCTGGACCATCACCGGGTTCTTGGCGCTTCCTACCGCCACCTGCCGGCCCTCGGCCAGCGTCGCCGCATCCGCCGCCATGTTGTCCTCTCCTGGCATCTGGAAACAACCGATCCTAGGCGCGGCCTAGCGTTGGCGCCAGGGCAGGCCCACCGCCTTCCAGCCGGCGAGCGTGCCACGGTGCCCCTCGGCGTCGGGGTCGCCCTCGAATCCGTCGGCGACATTTGAGGTATGCGTGAACCCGGCGCGCGAGGCCGCCTGCGCCGCCGCCATGCTGCGGCCGCCGCTGCGGCAGATGAAAAAGAGCTTGTCCTCCGATGACACGCCGGCTTGGCGCAGATGGTCGAGAAACCCGGCATTGATCTGCATCGTCGGATAGAGCTGCCAGGGGATCAGGACGATCTCCCGGCCCGTCTCCGATAGATCGGGGATGCCGACGAATGCCCATTCCGCGTCGGTCCGCACGTCGATCAGCCGCGCCTGAGGATCATCGCGCAGGGCCCGCCACGCCTCGGTGGCGGATACGTTCTGGACCATCATTGGCTCCTGTGTGCTGCTGGCCCTCTAATATAGGCGTTCGCCTTTGATCCAGATCCGTGCGCCCGGCCGCGCCTTGATGCATGGTGGTCTGGTGGATCGAGAGGTGACCATGCCGGAACATCCCAGAATAAAAGCGGCCGAGGCGATGTCGCGCGAGGTGATCGCCGTCGGCCCCGATACGCCGCTAAGCCAGGTCGCGCGCCTGATGGTGCAACGCAGGGTCAGCGGCGTGCCGGTGGTGGACGCCGAGGCCCGTCCGATCGGGATGCTCACCGAGGGCGATCTATTGCGGCGCGTGGAGACCGGGACCGAGGGCAAGCCGCCGGGCTGGCTCGCCGCCCTGTTCGCGCCCGGCCGCCTTGCGCAGCGCTACATCGAGACCCATGCGCGCCGGGTCGGGGAAGTCATGACCGCCGATGTCGTCTGCGTCGCCGAGGACGCGCCGCTGGAGGACGTGGTGACGCTGATGCAGCGCCGGAGGGTCAAGCGCCTGCCGGTGGTCAGCAACGGACGCCTCGCCGGGATCATCAGCCGCTCCGACCTGGTGCGCGTGCTGGCAGACGCGCTCGGCGCTCCCGCCGTGACGTCCGATGACGCCGCGATCCGGACGGCGGTGCTCGAGGAGATGGGGCGCCAGCCGTGGGCGCATCGGCGCGCGGTGACGGTCGCGATCGAGAACGGCGTCGTGTTGCTGGACGGCTGCGTGTTCGACATGCGCGAGCGCGATGCGATGCAGGTGCTGGCCGAAGCCGTGCCGGGCGTGCGCGACGTCGCGAACCAACTCGTCTGCGTCGAAGTGACCACCGGGACGGTGGTCTTCGACCCCGACGATCCGACGATGGGCCCCGGGACCATGCCGCCCTGACCCGGGCGGGGTCCGTCGGCCGAGGCGCTGCGCTTGCATCACGGGCCGGTTGCGCTATCCCCGTGACGTGAACACGATCCCCGAGGATGCGCGCGTGCGGCTGGCGGTCGATCCCGCGTCGGCGCCGACACGATGAGCGACCGGGAATACCCGACCCGCCCGATCGTCGGCATCGGCGTGGTGGTGCTGAAGGATGACAGCGTCCTGCTGGTCCGCCGCGGCAAGCCCCCCAATGTCGGCAGCTGGACCTTGCCCGGGGGTGGGCAGGAACTGGGCGAGACGGCGCAGGAAGCCGCGAGGCGGGAGCTGCTGGAAGAGACCGGCGTCAGCGTGGGCGCGCTGACGCTCGCCGCGCAGGTGGACAGCATCCGCCACGACGCCGCCGGCGGTATCCAGTACCACTATACGATCATCGACTTCGCCGCGCGCTGGCAGGACGGCGAGCCCGTCGGCGCCTCCGACGTGTCCGAGGCGATCTGGGCACCCCTCGATGCCCTAGAGCCGTTCGACCTCTGGAGCGAGGCGTATCGCGTCATCGCGCTCGCCCGCCGGCTGGTCGGCTGAGGCGCGACCGACAAGCCCCTCATAAACTGGCCGATAGCGCGCCGCGCTGACCGGCCAGGTGCGCTCGGTCGCGACGAAGCGACGCCCGGCCTCGCGCATGGCGTCATGCCGGTCCACGGCGGCTACGGCATCGCGCACCCGGCGGGTCAACGCGGCCACGTCATCGGCCGCGAACAGGAACCCGGTTGCATCGTCCACGATCAGCTCGCGATGGCCGCCGACATCGGAGGCGATGACGAGGCGTCCCTCCGCCATCGCCTCGATCGGCTTCATCGGCGTGACCAGATCTGTCAGCCGCATCCGGCGGCGCGGGAACACCAGGAAATCGACGAGATCGTAGTATTGCTGCACCGCGGCGTGCGGCACGCGCCCGGTGAAGCGGACGGCCCCGCCGAGGCCGCGCGCCGCCACCGTCGCCCGCAACGCGGCCTCCATCGGGCCGCCCCCCACCAGCAGCACGGCGATGCCGGGGTCATGGGCGCGGATGGCGGGGAGCGCATCGAGCAGCAGGTCGAGCCCTTCGTAATGATAGAATGACCCGATGAACCCCAGCACCGTGCGGCCCGCGAGCCCCAGGGCGGCGGCCAGCGCCGGGTCCTTCGGCCGCCGCGCCGTGATCCTGGCCCGATCGACCGCGTTCGCCACGATGCTGATCTTGCCCTCGGGAATGCCGCGCCCGGCCAACTCGTCGCGCATGGCCCGGCAGAGCGTGACCACCGCATCGGCGTGGCGCAGCACATGCGTCTCGAAGGCGCGCGAGGCGCGGTAGCGCAGGTCCTGGTCGCGCGTGTGGCCGAGATCGACGGCCGCGTCCTCCCACAATCCCCGCACCTCGTACACGAACGGCAAGCCGGCCCGACGCGCGGCGCGCATCGCCGGCCAGCCGGCCAGCACCGGCGAGTGCGCGTGCACGATGTCCGGCCGGGTGGACCGGATCACCTCCGACAGCCGGTTGCCGAGGGCGCGCATTTCGCTTGCCTCCCGCCCGACGGGAAGCCTCGACAGCACGCCGCCTGGTTTGCGGGTGCGATGGAACGTCCAGCCGTCAACGGTTTCGGTCGGGTCTCGCCCTGCGTTGTGACGCGGACCGGTCACCTGCACCGTCTCCCACCCGAAGCCGCGCTGGGCCTCCAGGATGCCGAGCGAGCGAAAGACGTAGCCGCTCTGCAATGGCAGCGAATGGTCGAGGACGTGCAAGACGCGCATGACACTCCTTGTCCATTCGCAACGGGCGAGTGGCTGAGCGGCATTAGCCAATGAGGGCGGGCAGCCGCAACGCCAATCGACGCTCATCGCGGCAACCGCCGGCGCAGCGGCGGCACCCAGGGACGGTCGCCGCGCAGCGTGCGGTCGAACACGATGCGTGCGCCCTCCGGCTCCAGCCAGATCGCCACGGCGCCCTGCATCCGGGCCGTTACCCGGTCCACCAGCGCGGGACCGGGACAGCGCCCGCGCGCGGCGTCCAGCGAGACGATCACCGCGGCCTGCGCGCAATCGGGGGGAGCCAGACCGCGCAGGAGCAAGGCGGTCGAGGCGACCTGCCTTGGCCGGATCAGGCAGGATTGCTGCGTGCAGAGCACCGTCCCCTGCCCCGCCGGGCCTTGGATCGGCAGCCGCTCGGGTGGGTCGGCGGCCCAGAACTGCTGCCATGAATCGCGGGTGAAGCGCGAGGCGCCCGTGGTTCGCTCGATGAGCATGAGGTTGCCGGAGCGCACCCCGACCAGCCGTCCGTCGGCAGCCATCAGCAGGTCGGGCGGGCGCACCAGCCAGGGCGAGGCCAATCCAAGAGCGAGCGGAATCACGCCGAGCAGTCGCAGCCGCGCCGTCCGCCACAGGCCGAGCCAGGCGAGGCCAACCCCTACGGCGGCAAGCCCCCATTCCGGCATGTGCGGCACCGAAACCACGGCCAGCGGCCACGCCGTCACATGGCGCGCGATCAGCAGGATGGCGCGGATACCCCAGCCCATGGCCGCGACCGCCGGCGCCTCGATCCCCAGCGGCATCAGCGCGAGGGAGAGCAGCCCGAGCGGCATCACCCAGAGCGCGGTGATCGGCACCGCGATCATGTTCGCGACCACGAAATAGAGCTGCAATCGTCCGAAATGGTAGGCGCCGAAGGGCGCCGACGCACCGCCCGCGAGCAGGCTGGTAAGCGCGAGCGCCGCCACGTGCCCCGCCACGCGCCGCCAGACCGGGCCATCGCCGCGCAGCGCCCGCAGCCAGGGCCGCAGCGCTTCGTACCCCGCGATCAGAGCGAGCACGGCGGAGAAGCTCATCTGGAACGAGGCGCCGGGCACCTCCTGCGGTTCCAGCGTCATCAGCGCCACGGCGGCGATCGCGAGGCCGCGCAGCGACACGGCGCGGCGGCCGATCAGCGCGGCCAAGGTGACCAGCGCCGCCATCGCGAAGCTGCGCACGATCGGGACGTGCATCCCGGTCAGCACCATGTAGCCCAAGCCGAGCACCAGCGCCGCCGCCGCGGCCACCTGCTTGGTCGGCCAGAACAGGGCCGTCCGCTCGCTGAGCGCGAGCACGGCTCGGGTCAGCGCGAACGCCAGGCCCATCACCGCCCCGATATGCAGGCCGGCCACCGCCAGGAGATGCGCGAGACCGGAGGCACGGAACGCGTCGCGGTCGCTCTCGGGAATGGCGGAGGGCACGCCGGTCATCAGGGTCGCGGCGACGGCGCCGACGGTGCCGGGCAGGTGCGCCTGCATCCGCCGCGCGATGCCCTCGCGCATCTGCTGCAACCAGCCGCCGGCCCCGGTCGGCGGCGCGCGGGCCACCGCTTCGGCCGGACCGATCGCGAACCCGTAGCCGGCATAGCCGGCGAAGAAGGCGTTGCGTTGCAGGTCCCATCCGCCCGGGTAGGCGGGCCCGGAGGGCGGACGCAGCAACGCGCGGACGCGCACCGTGTCGCCGGTGCCCAGCACCGCCTGATCGTTCGCGCGCAGGCGCACGCGGATGCGCCGCCGCAGCGTCGGTCCATCGCTCAGATGCGCCGCCTGGACGGTGACCCGCCGGCCTTCGGGCAGGATTTCCACGCCGGCCACCTGGCCGGTGAGGATCACCGCGCGTTGCGGCAGCGCCTCAACCGGCAGGGCCCGCAGCGTCGCGACCTGCCCGGCGGCGAAGCCGGCGGCGGCGGCGGCCAAAGGCAGTAGCGCCGCCCGTGTCCAGCCGCGCGCGAGCCACGCGGCGAGTGCCGCCGCCACCGCCAGCACCAGGCCCGCCCAGGCCGGCGGCTCGACCCGGAGATCGAAGTAGAGCAGCACCCCGGCGCCCATGAACACGGGCAGCCAGAGCACGAGGCGTCCCTGCTCGGCGACCGCCAAGGCTTCCAGGCGCGTCGTGAGCGCGCCGAGATGCACCGCGAGCGCACGCGGCGCGCCGGGCGCGAAGCGTGGCGGGGCGAGCACGTTCGGCACCAGAACCTCCCGCCGCAGACACCTCCGCCACAGACTGCCCGCTCAACCTCTACAGAAGGTCAACGTCGTGCTAGCAGGGCGCATGACCGTCCGCACCCGCTTCGCGCCCAGCCCGACCGGCCCGCTGCACATCGGCGGCGCCCGGACGGCGCTGTTCAACTACCTGTTCGCCCGTCACCACGGCGGCGCCTTCCTGCTGCGCGTGGAGGACACCGACCGGGAACGCAATACCGACGAATACACGCGCCTGATCCTCGACAGCCTGGCATGGCTGGACCTGTCGCCGGATCAGCCGCCCGTGTTCCAGTCCGCCCGCGCCGCCCGGCACGCCGACGTGGCCCGGCGGATGCTCGACGCCGGACACGCCTATCGCTGCTATTGCACCCCCGACGAGCTGAAGGCGATGCGCGAGCAGGCGCTCGCCGAGGGTCGGCCGCCCCGCTACGACGGGCGCTGGCGCGACCGCGATCCCGCCGCCGCGCCGGCGGGCCTCTCGCCGGCGATCCGGCTGAAAGCACCGCGCACGGGCGAGACGGTGGTGGACGATCTGGTGCAGGGCACCGTGCGAGTCGCCAACGCCGAAGTCGACGACATGATCATCCTGCGCAGCGACGGCTCGCCGACCTACCTGCACGCGGTGGTCGTGGACGACCATGACATGGACATCACCCATGTGATCCGCGGCGACGACCACCTGACGAACACGTTCCGCCAAATTCAGATCTATCAGGCGATGGGCTGGGACATCCCGCGCTTCGCCCACATCCCGCTGATCCATGGCGCGGACGGCGCCAAGCTGTCGAAGCGGCACGGCGCGGTCTCCGTGCTGGAGTTCCGCGCCGAGGGCTATCTGCCCGAAGCGCTATGCAACTATCTGCTGCGCCTGGGCTGGGGGCATGGCGACGTGGAACTGCTCAGCCGCGACGAGGCGATCCGATTGTTCGACCTCGACGGCGTCGGCCGGGCGGCGAGCCGGATGGACTACGCCAAGCTCACCCATCTCAACGGCGTGTATATCCGCCACGCCGACGATGACCGGCTGACCGCGGACGTGCTTACCCGCCTGGCCGCGCGCGGCGATGTCGCCCTGAACGACCCGGCCGCCGCGCGCATCCGCGCACTGATGCCGGGTCTGAAGGAGCGTGCGAAGACGCTCGTCGAGCTTGCGGGATCGGCGGCATTCCTGGCCCGCACGCCGCCGCTCGATCTTGACGCCAAGGCGGCGGCGCTGCTTACCCGCGAGGCGCGGTCGATGCTGGGCGCCCTGGCGTCCACGCTCGGGGGCACCGACTTCTCCGCCGCGGCCCTCGACGCAGCACTGCGCCACTTCGCCGAGTCGAGCGGACGCAAGCTCGGCCAGGTCGCCCAGCCGCTGCGCGCCGCGCTGACCGGCGGCACCGTCAGCCCCGGCATCGATGTCACGCTCGCCGCCCTCGGCCGCGAGGAGGCGCTGGCCCGACTGCGCGCCGTCGCGGGCTGAGCGCGCGGGTGCCGATGCTTTTCACGTGGCTGCATCCGGCGCTATGGCTGGCCTGGACCCTCTATTGGCTGCGCGCCGCGCGCGGTGCCAAGGCCGTCACACGCCGCGAAGTCCTGGCCGTCGCGCCTCGCGCATGTCGTGCCGCTGGCGGCCGGAATCTGGCTGCTGATTGCGGCCAGCACGCCCTTGCGGATGCTCGATCGCCACGTCCTGCCCTGGACACCGGCACTGTTCGGCCTCGGCACGGCCATGCTCCTGGTCGGGTTGGGCCTTGCCGTGCTGGCCCGCCGGCACCTCGGCGGAAACTGGAGCGGGCTGGTGACGCAGAAGCACGGGCATGAGCTGATCCGCAGCGGCCCGTATAGCTGGACGCGGCACCCGATCTACACCGGGCTGCTGCTCGCCTTCGCGGGCTCGGCCGTGGCGCTCGACCAATGGCGCGGCGTTGTGGCCCTGCTGATCGTGACCGTCGCGCTGGTGCGCAAGCTGCGCGTCGAGGAACGGTTCCTGGAGGAACTTTTCCCGCGCGAGTATCCGCGCTACCGCCGGGAAGTGGGCGCGCTGCTGCCCTGGTCCGCGTCGCTCCAGCGGGAGAGGTAGAAACGCGGCAGCTCGTCCGGATCGGGGGTGAATGCCAGGTCCCGCGAGAAACCGTAGGTGACGGTGTAGGTGTACAAGGGCAGCCAGTCGGCGTGCGCGGTGATGGCGTGGATCGCCTGCGCGTAATCGCTGCCGCGCCGCGCCGGGTCGCGGGTGGCGCCGCCGTCCGCGATCCAGTCGCGGATCTGCGGGTCGCGCGTGTAGTCTTCCGGCGTGAAGGTGAAGAAGTGCGGCAGGATGGCGGAGACGTCGTTGATCGCGTAGCTGCCCCAGTCGCCCGCCTGCATCCGCGCCTCGCCCTCGATCGCGCGCAGCACCACCTCGCCCGGCGGCAGCTGGATCACTTGGGCGTCGATCCCGACCGCGCGCAGGTATCCCTGCATGGCCGCCGACCATTGCGGCGGCTCGTAGGTCACCAGCTGGACGGAGAAGCCGTGCGGGTATCCGGCCTCGGCCAGGAGCTGGCGCGCGCGGGCGGGATCGTAGGCATACCGCACGGCGGCGGCCGACTGACAGCCGACCTGGGCGGGATAGCAGGGCACGTCGAGCGGGCTCGCGCCCTCGCCCACAAGCTCGCGGGCCATCGCGCCCCGGTCGAAGGCATGAAAGATAGCCTGGCGGACCTTCTCGTTGGTAAGCGGGTTGGCCGCGCCCGTCCGCCCGGCGGCATCCAGCGAGATATAGCCGATGCGCATCGATCCCGCCTGCACCACGGACAGATCGGGGTTTCGCCTGATTGCCGCGATGCGGTCAGGATCGAACTTCCAGATCCAGTCGGCCGTGCCGTCAAGCAGGTCGGCCACCTCGGTGGTTTCATCCGGAACCACGCGGACCCGGATACGCCCGATAGCGGGCCGCCCCTTGGGGCTGTCGGGGTAATAGCCTTCGAAACGGTCGAGTTCGATCCCCGTCGCCGGATCGTTGCGGACGACCCGGTACGGACCGGTGCCGACGGGCGCGCGGGCAAAACCGTCGGCACCCACCCGCTCGCGATAGGCTTTGGGCAAGATCCAGACCGCCATCGCGAAGTAATCGAGCGCGCCCGGCATCGGACGCCTCAGGCGCACGCGCACGCGGTCGGGTGCCAGCACGTCGGCGCCGGCGAGCCAATTGTAGATGCCGGGTGCCGACAATCGCCGATCCGAGGCGACGGCATTGATCGTATAGGCAACGTCCTCGGCGCTGAACTTCTCGCCGTCGTGCCAGGTCACTCCATGACGGAGGGTGAACACCAGCGTCTCGTCGTCCTCCCAGGTCCAGGCGGTGGCGAGCAGCGGACGGATCTCGAAGCTGTGCGGATCGCGGTACACCAGCGTGTCCCAGAATCTCGTGCGCCAGCACGAACCCGGCCCGGAGCTGATTGGCATAGGGATCGAGGTTGGGGATCGCCTCGCGCCACGAGAATCCGCAGCGTGTCGACGGCGCGTTGCGCGTGCGCCGGTGCGAGTCCGGCAAGCAACGCGAGCGCCGGAAGGACGGCGCCGAGATGGCGCCTCACGCCCGCCCGGCCTGCCGGCGCGCCTCGTGCGCTTGCAGGTGGCACCACGCGACCCGCAGCATGGGCGCGGCAAGATCGGCGGCGCGGGCGCGGGCCAGCATGTCGCCCACGATATGCTCCGCTTCGGTGGGTCCGCCGTGCTCCACATCGCGCAGCATCGAGGCGGCGAACGTCGATCCGCGCTCGGTCAGCAGGGCGCGCGCGCGATCGAGAAACGCCGGGCGGGCGCGATGGCCGGCATCGGCCGCCACCCGGTCGCACTCGGCAAGCAAGGCCAGCATCAGCGCCTCGCCCTCGTCGGCCTGCATGATCTCACCGACATTGGCCCGCATCAGGCAGGTCATGCCCGCCATGGTGGCCAGCATCACGAATTTCTCCCACATCTCCTGCACGATCAATTCGCTTGCCCGACACTCGAATCGTGCGCCGGTAGCGGCCTCCGCGAACGATGCCGCCACCGGCTCCTGTCCGGCCGCGCGCGCCCCGACGATCAGCGTGTGCAGCGCGTTCAGATGCAGCACCTCCCCGGTGGAGGCCAGGGTCGCGGCGATCTGGCACAACCCGCCCAGCACCGCCGCCTGCCCAAAGGCACGATCGAACCGATCGAGATGCCGCATTCCGTTCAGCAGCGGCACCACCGCCGCGCCGTTGCGCACGGCGGGACTGATAGCGGCGATGGCGGATTCGAGGTCGTAGGCCTTGCAGGTCAGCAGCACGGCGTCGTGACGGCCGTCGTCGGCCAGATCGTCCTGCCCGACGAAGCGCACCGCCCGCCGGATGTCGCCGGCCGGGCTGCGCACCACCAGCCCGTCGCGGGCAAGCTGCGCGGCGCGGCCGGGACGGACGAGGAAGGTGACGTCCACGCCCGCTTCCGCCAGCCGGCCGCCAAAGTAGCCGCCGATCCCGCCGGCGCCGAGGACGAGCAGGCGCATCGGCTCAGGTCCAACCCGGCGGCGCGATGAACCCGTGCCCGGCCTGCTCGATCAGCCCGGCGACGTGGATCGTCGTGCGGTCGCCGAACAAAGGCCCGACGATCTGCACGCCGATGGGCAGGCCCTCGGCCGACCGCCCGATCGGCGCGACGGAGGCCGGCAGATGATAGCCGCAGGTGACGCCCGGCCAGAACAGCATGTCGTTGTAGGGGATCGTGCGATCATCCACCGTGTACGTGCGCTCCCAGGTCGCGTTGTCCTGCATGTGCGACAGAGCGGGCACGGCCAGTACGGGGCACAGCAGCACGTCCCAGTCCTGAAAGAAGGCCGCCCAGGCGCGTCGAATCTGATGGCGCTGCTCGTTGAGCCGAAGCCAGTCACGGTGCGACAGGTCCACCGCCCGGTTCATCACGTCATCGGCGCTGGTGTCCTCCGGCCGCAGGCGTGCCTTCTTCTCGCGCCGGCTGGCCAGGATGTTCTCGGGCAGGCGCGCGCTGAGCGCCGCATCGAGAAGCATCAGATAGACGCGGAACGCCTCCGCCGTATCGAAGGCGGGGCGCGCGGTCAGGCTGACCTCGGCCCCCGCACGCCTGATCTGTTCGGCCAGCGCCTCGATCAGCGTCGCCGTCTCGGCGCTGGTGGCCTGTCCGGCCTCGTGCGACCACACCGCAACCCGCATGTCGCGCAGGGCGCGCGCACGGGGCTCGGGCAGGTTCACGGTCATGTCCGTCTCGTTCGGATCGGGCCCGGCGAGCGCGTCGAGCGCCAGCGCGAGGTCGCGCGCCGAGCGGGCGAGCGGCCCGAGCACCGAGATGTCGGTCATCGCCGCCGTATCCGCCAGCGAGTGCCCGCGCAGGGGACAGAGGCCCCAGGTGGGCTTGTGGCCGAAGACGCCGCAGAAATGCGCGGGCACGCGGATCGAGCCGCCGATATCCGTGCCGATTTCCAGCGCGGCGAGCCCGGCCGCGACCGATGCCGCGCCGCCGCCCGAGCTGCCGCCGGGCGTGCGCGAG
Source organism: uncultured Pseudomonadota bacterium (assembly GCA_963756495.1). Taxonomy (GTDB): domain Bacteria; phylum Pseudomonadota; class Alphaproteobacteria; order Acetobacterales; family Acetobacteraceae; genus DATFDN01. The sequence continues at coordinate 705,428 of CAVWNS010000001.1, forward strand.
ATGTCCCACGGGTTGGAGGTCGCACCGTACACGGGATTGTAGCTCTGCCAATCTCCCAGCGAGACCGGCACATTGGTCTTGCCGAACACGACCGCCCCGGCCGCCTCGATGCGCTGCACCGCCAGGGCGTCCTGCCCGGCGCGATGCTCGTTGCGCTCCGCGTAGCCCCAGGTTGTCGGCAGGCCGACGAGGTCGAAGCTCTCCTTGACCGTCATCGGCACCCCGAACAGCGGGCCGGCGTTGGCGCGGCCGCTCCGGTCCAGGGCACGGGCCCGCGCGCGGGCACGCTCGAAGTCGCGCACGACCACCGCGTTGATGCGCCCGTCCAGCCGTTCGACGCGGGCCAGGTAGTGATCCAGCAGTTCGAGGCAGCCGATCTCGCCCGCGCGCGTCAGCTCCGCCAGGCGCCAGGCCGGAAGGAATGTCGGGTCCATCGGAGCCTCACGCGATCGAGGAATTGAACGCGCCGCCGTCGAGCAGCAGGTTATGGCCGACGATGAAGCCCGAGGACGCGGCACAGAGGAAGGCGCATGCCTCGCCGAACTCCGCGGGGTCGCCGACCCGCCCGGTCGGGTTCTCCTTGCCGCGCAAGGCAATCTCCTCGTCCACCGATCGGCCCGCGCGTTGCGCGTTCTGCGTGGCATTGCCGCGCAACCGGTCGGTCAGGAAGGGGCCGGGCAGCAGGTTGTTGATGGTGACGTTGTGCTTGGCGACCTGACGGGCGAGACCGGCGACGAACCCGGTGAGACCCGCGCGCGCGCCGTTGCTCATCCCGAGCGCGGGGATCGGGGACTTCACCGAGGCGGAGGTGATGTTGACCACGCGGCCGAATTTGCGGCCGATCATGCCGTCCACCACCGCCTTGATCATGAAGATCGGTGCCAGCATGTTGGCGTCGAGCGCGCGCAGCCACGCCTCGCGGTCCCAATCGCGGAAATCCCCGGGCGGGGGGCCGCCGGCATTGTTCACCAGGATGTCGGGATCGGAACAGGCGGCGAGCGCGGCGCGCCGACCCGCCTCGGTCGCGATGTCGCCGGCGACCGGGGTGACGCGCACGCCGGTCGCGCTGCGGATCTCCGCGGCGGTGCGTTCCAGCACGTCCGCGGTGCGCGCCGTGATCACCAGATCGACGCCCTCGCGCGCGAGCGACATCGCGCAGGCCCTGCCGAGCCCCTTGCTGGCGGCGCACACGATCGCAGTGCGGCCCCTGATACCGAGATCCATGGCGTTCTCCCCTTTGTCAGTCGGTGACGGCGATGCGTTCGAGAATTTTGCGTGACGCAGGCGGGATCGGCGCCGGCTTCTGCGACCCGCGCTCCACGAACACATGGACGAAATGGCCCTCGGCGGCGGCCATGTCGTCGTCGTTGCGGAATATGCCGATCTCGTAGCGCACTGAGCTGCCGCCGATCCGGGCGACGCGCAACCCGACGGTCACGCGGTCCGGCCAGGCCAGCGAACTGTGGTAGCGGCACATTACCTCCGCCACCACGCAGTGCACGGGACCGTCGAGCAGATCGACCGCGCCCGTCGACATCTCGAAATAGGTGACGGCGGTATCGAAGAACGAAAAGTAATTCACGTTGTTGACGTGCCGGAACACGTCATTGTCCATCCAGCGCGTCGTGATGTCATGGAACCAGCGATAATCGGCGCGGCGGCCCGGCGGTTGGCGGCTCATGACGGGGGAATAGACCCGGTTTGACGGCCGGCGTCCACAGGCGCACGCACGTGACAGATGGGGGCCTTGCCTGCGCGAGGCGCTCGGCGCGAGACTTGGACGAGAAGATGGAGGCGCGTTCCATGGACGACACATTGGCTCCGGCGCCGGCCGAGCGCCAGGAATTCTATGACCGGATCGCCGCGCACAGTCTTGCCCCGCTCTGGGAGAGCCTGCACCAGCTCGTCACCCGGACGCCGAGCACGGCCGCCCTGCCCGTGCACTGGGACTACGACGGCGTGGTCCGTCCGCATCTGATGGAATCGGCCCGGCTTATCACCGCAAAGGAGGCGGAGCGGCGGGTGCTGATCCTGAAGAACCCCGGGCTGGCCGGGCAAGCGGCGATCACGCAGTCGCTGTTCTCCGGGCTTCAGCTCATCATGCCGGGCGAGGTCGCGCCGGCGCATCGTCACACCCAGTCGGCGCTGCGCTTCATCATCGAGGGCCACGGCGCCTATACCGCCGTGGAGGGCGAGCGGACCCTGATGGAGCCGGGCGACTTCGTGATCACGCCGTCCTGGACCTGGCACGACCATGGCAACGAGACCGCATCGCCGATGGTCTGGCTGGACGGGCTCGACATCCCGATCGTGCGTTTCCTCGGGGCAGGCTTCGCCGAGCCGGCCAACGCCGAGAGCCAGACGGTCACGCACCCGTCGGGCGACAGTCTGGCGCGCTATGGGTGCAACATGCTGCCGGTGGACTATCGCCCCCGCACGCTCAGCTCGCCCGTGTTCAGCTACCCCTACGCCCGGTCGCGCGAGGCGCTGGCGACCCTGGCGCGCAACGGCGAGCCGGATTCCTGCCACGGCTACAAGATGCGCTACGTGAACCCGGCGACCGGCGAGCACGCGATGCCCACGATCGGCGCCTTCCTGCAATTGCTGCCGGCCGGGTTCGATACCGCGCCATACCGCTCGACCGACGGCACGGTGTACGTCGCCGTCGAGGGCGAAGGCGAGACGGTGGTGGACGAGACGGTGATACGCTGGAAGCCGCGCGACATCTTCGTGGTGCCGGGCTGGCACCACCACCACCACCGGGCGGCGCGCAAATCCGTGCTGTTCAGCTTCTCCGACCGACCCGTGCAGGAGAAGCTCGGGCTGTGGCGGGAGGCGCGCGCGTGAACCGCCCCATCGGGGTCAGGGCGGCGTTCATGGAGAGGGTGCTCCACGGCTGAAGAAGACGCCCATGAACACCGCTCTTCGCGACGCGGCCAAGGAGTACATGGTCCGCTATGGCGGCGACGCCTTCCCGAACCTGTTCGTGTCTGCCAAGGGCACGGTCGTGCGGGACGACACCGGGCGCGAAATCCTGGATTTCACCTCCGGGCAGATGTGCGCGACCATCGGGCACAACCACCCCGCCATCGTGGAAGCTGTGAACAGGGCCGGCAAGAAAGCATTCCACCTGTTCAGTGGCATGATCCCCGAAGTGGTTGCCGAACTCGCCCAAACCGTGGCGCGGGACTGGATGCCCGCCGGCCTGACCAAGTCGCTGTTCATCAACACCGGGTCCGAGAGCAACGAGGCGGCGCTTCGGATGGCGAAGATGCACACTGGCGGCTACGAAATCCTGGCGGTCGGCGGATCGTGGCACGGCGTCACCGGCGCGGCCGGCGGCGTGTCGTTCGCGAGCGATCGCAAGAACTACGGCGTGCCGACGCCCGGCGTGTTCGTGATGCCGGAGCCGAACACCTACCGCCCCTACATCCAGGGCGCGACGGAGGAGGAGTCGGCTCTCGCCTGCCTCGACCTCGGCCTCAAGATGTTCGACATGCAGTCGGCCGGTCGGCCAGCCGCGATCATCATCGAGCCGATCATCAGCGCCGGCGGCGTGCTCGTGCCACCGAAGGCCTACATGCAGGCGCTGCGCCGGGCTGCCGATGAGCGCGGCATGTTGCTGATCTTCGATGAGGCGCAGACCGCGTTCGGGCGCATCGGGCACCGCACGGGATCGGCGTTCTTCGACGTCGTGCCCGACATCATGACTGTTTCCAAAACCCTCGGCGGCGGCCTGCCCCTGGCTGGCACGATCACGACGCCGGCGATCGAGGACAGTGTCCACCGGAAGGGCTTCACGTACTATACCAGCCATGTATCCGACCCATTGCTGGGCGAGGTCGGCCTGGCCGTTCTCCGGGTGCTCGAACAGGAGAATCTGGTCGAGCGGTCGCGGACGGTCGGCGGCTACCTGCGTGCGCGGTTGCAGGACCTACAGCAGCATTACGAGGCGATCGGCGACGTGCGCGGCGAGGGTCTGCTGCTGGGCGTCGAGCTGGTGAAGGACCGCGCCTCCCGCGTGCCCGACCACGCGCTGGGCGACCGGACAACGCGCAAGTGCTTCGAGAAGGGGCTGAGCATGAACATCCGCCGCCGCCCGGAGCGTGGGTCGGTGTGGCGCATCGCTCCGCCGCTGACGGTATCCCACGACGAGATCGACCGCGCGACCGCGATCCTGGACGAGGCCCTGCGCGAAAGCCTCGATGAGCTGGCTTGCGCTCCTTCCCAGACCCCCATCCGTTAAGCCGAGGTTAACGGCGGTTGTACAAACCGCGCGCTGCGATCAGAAGTGGACGGCGCGCCCGTACGCGTCCAGCACTGCCTCGTGCATCGTCTCCGACACGGTGGGGTGGGGGAAGATCGTATTGGCCAGCTCGGCCTCGGTACTCTCCAGCGTGCGGGCGATCACGTAGCCCTGGATCATCTCGGTCACCTCGGCGCCGATCATGTGCGCGCCGAGCAGCTCGCCCGTCTTGGCGTCGAACACCGTCTTGACCATGCCTTCCGGCTCGCCCATGGCGATCGCCTTGCCGTTGCCGATGAACGGGAAGTGGCCGACGCGCACCTCGTGACCGGCGGCCTTCGCCCGGGCCTCGGTCAGCCCGACGGAGGCCACCTGCGGGCGACAATACGTGCATCCGGGAATGTTGTTCACATCCATCGGATGGACGTCGTTCAGCCCGGCGATCTTCTCGACGCAGATGACGCCCTCGTGGCTCGCCTTGTGCGCGAGCCACGGCGGACCGACAAGGTCGCCGATCGCGTACACGCCCGGCTCGCCGGTCCGGTCGTACTCGTCTGTCACGACATGCGTGCGCTCGACCTTCACGCCGGTGCCGTCGAGGCCGATGTTCTCCACGTTGCCGACGATCCCGACCGCCGAGATCACGCGATCCACCGTGATCTCCTGGCTCTTGCCGTCGGCCTCGATCCGGGCGGTGACGGTGTCGGCGCCCTTCTTGGCGCTCTTCACCGCGGCGCCGGTCATCAGCTTCATGCCCTGCCGTTCGAAGGCCTTTTGCGCGAAGGCACTGATCTCCTCGTCTTCGACGGGCAGGATGCGCTCCAGCACCTCCACCACCATCACCTCGGCGCCCATGTTGCGATAAAAGCTCGCGAACTCGATGCCGATCGCGCCCGACCCGACCACCAGCAGCGATTTCGGCATCGCGGGCGGCACCATCGCCTCCCGGTACGACCAGATCAGCTTGCCGTCGGCCTCCAGACCCGGAAGCTGGCGCGCACGCGCGCCCGTCGCCAGCACGATATGCGGGGCGCGCAGCGTGGCGACCGGCTTGCCGTCCTTCTCGACCGCCAGGGTCTGCTTTCCGGCGAGCCTTCCCGCGCCGTCGAATACGGTGACCTTGTTCTTGCGCAGCAGATGCGCGACGCCGGACGAGAGCTGCTTGGCGACGCCGCGCGAGCGCTTCACCACCTTATCGATGTCAAACCGCGGATTGTCGGCGGCGAAGCCATACTCGCCCAAGTGGTGCAGCAGGTGGTTGATCTCGGACGTGCGCAGCAGCGCCTTGGTCGGGATGCAGCCCCAGTTGAGGCAGATGCCCCCCAAGTGCTCGCGCTCCACCACGGCGGTCTTCATGCCGAGCTGCGCGGCGCGGATGGCGGCGACGTAGCCGCCCGGTCCGCCGCCCACCACGATAATGTCGAAGCTCTGATCGGCCACTGTCTGAATCCTTATGCATCCGCCAGTGCGGCAATGCCCTGCGCATCCAGCCGCTGCACGGTCCACTCGCTCACCGGGCGCGCGCCGATACCTTGGTAGAAGTCGATGGCGGGCTGGTTCCAGTTAAGCACGTTCCAGTCCATCGACCAGCAGTGCTCGTCCCGCGCGATTTGCGCGAGGCGGCGGAAGAAGGCGAGGCCGATCCCTTTCCGGCGGTGGCTCGGCTCGACGAAAATATCCTCCAGGAACAGCACCGGCTGCGCCGTGAAGGTGCTCAGCATATAGTACCAGATCGCCACGCCCACCGAGCACCCGCCGACCTCGGCCAACATCGCCCGCGCCAGCGGCCGGGAGCCGAACAGCACGCGAGCGAAGTCCGCCTCGGTGGCGGTGACGCGATTGAGCATCCCCTGGTACTCCGCGAGCCCGCGAACCAGACGAAGCACATCGGGCACGTCGGCCGGACCGGCGTCGCGCAGCGTAAACCCGGTCACAGCATCAGGCTCAGCGGCTCCTCGACGATCGACTTGAACGCGGCCAGCCACGCGGCGCCCAGTGCCCCATCCACCACCCGGTGATCGACGGACAAGGTGCAGGTCATCATGGTGGCGACGGCGAGCTGGCCATTCTTCACCACCGGGCGCTGCTGACCCGCCGCGACGGCGAGGATGGCGGCCTGCGGCGGATTGATGACGGCGGCGAATTCCGAGACGCCGTACATGCCCATGTTAGAAATCGAGAACCCGCCGCCCTGGAACTCCTCGGGCTTCAGCTTGCCGGACTTGGCGCGCTCGGCGAGGCCCTTCATCTCGTTGCTGATGGACGCCAGCCCCTTCTGGTCGGCCTTGCGGATGATCGGTGTGATGAGCCCATCGGGGATCGAGACGGCGACGCTGATGTCGACATCGTCGTAGAGCACGATCGCATCCTCGGTGAAGCTCGCGTTCACCGTCGGGATACGCCGCAGCGTCACCGCCGCCGCCTTGATCAGCATGTCGTTGACCGAGAGACGGAACGCGCCCGGTCCATCCTTGGGCGAGCGCGCGTTCAGCTCGCTCCGCAGTTTCAGCAGCGCGTCGATGTCGATGTCGACCGACACATAGAAATGCGGGATGGTCTGCTTGGCCTCGGTCAGGCGGCGCGCGATGACCTTGCGCATAGTGCTGTTCGGCACCAGCCGGTGTGCGCCGATGATTGCCGGTGCCGGGCCGCGAGGCGCTTGCGGAGGCGGGGTCGGCTGCGCGGCGGGTGCTGCCGGCTGGGCAATGGGCGGACGTGGTGCCTCGTGGGGCGCAGCCTGGGCAGGGGCGCCCTTCAGCGCCGCATCGATGTCGGCCTTGACGATGCGCCCGTTCGGCCCGCTGCCCGTCAGGCCGTGCAGGTCAATTCCGCTTTGCTGCGCCATCCGCCGGGCCAGCGGGGATGCGAATACGCGCCCGCCCTCGGCGTCATGTCCGTTGCCGCGCGCGGCGGCCGGAGCGGCGCGTTGAGCGGCAGGAGCTACCGTCCCAGCAGGGGCCGGCGCGGCAACCGGGGCCGCGTTGGCGGCCGGAGCGGGAGGCTGGGCGGCGGCGGGCGGCGTCGATGGCCCCGGCGCCTGTGCCGGCGAAGTGCTCGGAGCGGGCGCGGCATCGGCGGCCTCGCCGGGTTCCACCATCACGCCGATGGGCGCGTTCACTTTCACGCCCTGCGTCCCGTCGGCGACGAGGATCTTGCCGAGGACGCCCTCGTCGACCGCCTCCACCTCCATGGTCGCCTTGTCGGTCTCGATCTCGGCGATCACGTCGCCCGAGCGGACCGGGTCGCCCTCCTTCTTCAGCCAACGCGCCAGCGTGCCCTCGGTCATGGTCGGGCTCAGCGCCGGCATCAGGATGTTGGTGGCCATCGCGCGCGCCCTTCCGTCAGAGGATCTTCTTCACCGCATCCACCACCCATTCGGGCTGCGGGAGCGCCATTCGCTCGAGGTTCGCCGCGTAGGGTAGCGGCACGTCCAGGCCGTGCACGCGCACCGGCGGTGCGTCGAGCCAGTCGAAGGCGTGCTCGATCACCAGCATGGCCAGCTCGGCGCCGATGCCGGCGAACGGCCAGCCCTCCTCGACGGAGACCAGCCGATTGGTCTTCTTCACGCTCGCGACGATCGCCTCGGTGTCCAGCGGACGCAGGCTGCGCAGGTTGATCACCTCCGCCTCGATCCCCTCCGCGGCCAGCGCCTCGGCGGCCTTCATCGCGACGCCGACCATGATGCTGAAGGCGACGATCGTCACGCGGTCGCCGGAGCGCTCGACCTTGGCCTTGCCGATCGGCAGCACGAAATCCTCGGCGGTCGGGCATTCGAAGCTGTGGCCGTAGAGGATCTCGTTCTCCAGTATGATGACCGGGTTCGGATCGCGCACCGCCGCGCGCAAAAGGCCCTTCGCGTCGGCCGACGACCACGGCGCGACGACCTTGAGGCCGGGGACGTGCGCGTACCAACTCGCGTAGCACTGGGAATGCTGCGCCGCGACCCGCGAGGCGGCGCCGTTCGGCCCACGGAACACGATCGGGCAGCCCATCTGCCCACCCGACATGTAGAGCGTCTTGGCCGCCGAGTTGATGATGTGATCGATCGCCTGCATGGCGAAATTGAACGTCATGAACTCGACGATCGGGCGCAGCCCGTTCAGCGCCGCTCCGACCGCCATGCCGGTGAAGCCGTGCTCGGTGATGGGCGTGTCGATCACCCGGCGGGGGCCGAATTCGTCCAGCAGGCCCTGGCTCACCTTGTAGGCGCCCTGATACTGCGCGACCTCCTCGCCTAGGAGAAACACGCTTTCGTCGCGGCGCATCTCGGCTCCCATCGCGTCGCGCAAGGCCTCTCGCACCGTCATCGGCTTGGTCGGTCCCCAGTCCCGCTCGGGGCCGGGCTCCGGCAGGGCCGAGGCCTCGGGCGCACGCGTGCCCTGCGCGCCGCGCGTTGCGATGGCACGCGCGTCCTCGCCCTCGGCGGCCACCTTGGGCAGCGCTGCGGCCTCCTTGGCGACCGGCGGGGTGGGCGGCGTCGCGGCGACGTCTTCGCCATTGACCGCCAGCACCGCGATCGGCGTGTTCACCGCAATGCCCTCGGTGCCCTCATCGACCAGGATCCGGGCCAGCCTGCCCTCGTCCACGGCCTCGACCTCCATGGTCGCCTTGTCGGTCTCGATCTCGGCGATCACGTCGCCCGCCTTGACCTCCTCGCCGACCTTCTTGAGCCAACGGGCGAGCTTGCCCTCGGTCATGGTCGGGCTGAGTGCCGGCATCAGCACATCGGTCGCCATCGCTCAGGCCTCCAGCAGAACGTCGGTCCACAGCTCGGACGGATCGGGCTCCGGGCTCGCCTGGGCAAACGCCGCGGCCTCCTGGATTTCCGCGCGCACCTTGTCGTCGATCGCCTTCAGCTCCGCCTCCTCGGCACCCATTTCCAGCAAGGCGCGCCGCGCGCTCTCGATGCAGTCGTGCTGTTCACGCATCGCGTTGACCTCCTCGCGGGTGCGATAGCGCGCAGGATCGGACATGGAGTGACCACGGTAGCGGTAGGTGCGCATTTCCAGCACGTAGGGGCCGTTGCCTGCCCGACAATGCGCCACCGCCTCGTCGGCCGCCGCCTTGACCGCCAGGACATCCATGCCGTCCGCCTGGGTGCCCGGGATGCCCCAGGGCGCCCCGTTCTGCGACAGATCGCGCGAGGCCGAGGCACGCTCGACGCTGGTGCCCATCCCGTACCGGTTGTTCTCGATCACGAAGATGACCGGCAGCTTCATGAGAGCGGCCAGATTGAAGCTTTCGTACACCTGGCCCTGGCTCGACGCGCCTTCACCGAAATAGGTGAGGCACACGCGGTCGTTGCCGCGGTACCAGTCGCTGAAGGCCAGCCCGTTGCCAAGGCTGACCTGCGCGCCAACGATGCCGTGTCCGCCGAAGAAGTTCTTCTCCTTGCTGAACATGTGCATCGACCCGCCCTTGCCGTGCGAATATCCGCCGGACCGGCCGGTGAGTTCGGCCATCACGCCCTTGGGGTCCATTTCGCAGGCCAGCATGTGCCCGTGGTCACGGTACGACGTGATGACCTGGTCGCCCTCGCCGAGGGCGAGCTGCATGCCGACGACGACTGCTTCCTGGCCGATATACAGATGGCAGAACCCGCCGATCAGCCCCATGCCGTAGAGCTGCCCGGCGCGCTCCTCGAAGCGGCGGATCAGCAGCATGTCGTGATACGCCTTGGTCAGCACATCCTTGTCGAGTGACACCGGGCGCGTCTTGCCGCGCCTCGCCTTCTCGGCTGCCTGCGCCATCCGTGATCTCCCCCGCCCGGATATGCTTTCCCGCGGACAGGTACGCCGGGCAAGGGCCAACGGCAAGCCTGCGGGCAGTCGAATTGTCTGTTGTGCGGTGCAGTAATCGAGCCAATCAATCTGTTGAGTGCAGATCGGCGATTGCGGTTGCTCTCAAACTGCTGGCCGGCAAGTCACTATGGCGACGGCTGGCTTGACCGCCCTACTGCAACCTGGGACTCGGCGGAGGCGGTGTCGCCGCAGATCGGAACGGAGGACGACATGGCCGACGAGAAGCCTTCCCCCGATGCCGCGGCCGACAAGGAGGTTCAAGGCGAAGGCAATTACGCAGCCGAACGATCGGGTAAGCCGGCCCCGGCGGCTGAACGGAGCAGCTGATCCAGCCGCGCAGACTGGCCCGCCCACGAAAAAGCAGCGGCGACATGCGCGCGGGCAAGGCCGCCAAGATGGCTGGCACGCGCCGGTTCGCGCAACAGGTCGATCGCCGCTGCGGCTTGTGCGTGCGCTGAATCGCACACCAGGCAGCCGTGGCCGTCGGGCAACGACAGGCCGTTAGCGGCGATGCGGGTCATCACCACAGGCCGGGCGCAGGCCCAGGCCTCCAACACCTTGTTCTTGATCCCCGACCCCGCCCGCATGGGTGCGAGCGCGACACGGGTGCGGGCCAGCACGTCGCGCATGTCGGGCACGTCCGCCGCCACCTCGACCCCCGGCAATCGCGCGAGAGCGCGGATGTCCGGCACCGGGCGGCGCCCGGCGATCAGCAGGCGCGCCTCGGGCAGCGCCGCGCGGACAAGCGGGAAGACCGCGTGCGCCGCGAACCGGGCGGCATCGATATTGGGATGGTAGTCGAGCGAGCCGGTGAAGCTCAGCACCGGATCGCCCGCCCCCGCCGGGGCTTCCGCCGGCAGGGTCACCCCGTTCGGCACGACATGGACATTCGCCCCTACCCGCATCCGCCGCAGCCAGGCCGCGTCCGTCTCACCGACGCACACGGTCGCGCCAAAGGCTCGGAACCCGCGCCGGGCATACACCACGGAGACGAGCAGCTCGCGCACCCAGGACAGCCGCCTCCGTAGCCCTGGCGTCGTCCGCGCCGCGCGCCAGAATTCCAGGGCGTTGCAGTCGATCAGGTCCACGACGGCGGGCGGCAGTTGCCGGCCGAACCACAGCGCCTCGGCCCCCGCGAACACCAGCGCGCATTCGAAGTGCCGGCGCGCGAGCAAGCCGTCGAGCGCGCGGCGGAGCGGCGTATCGTCATAGTGCCAGGGGAAGGTGGACGCGCGGGGAAGCGCCACTCCCACTGCTTCCACCAACTCGGCGAGGCCGGACGGCACCGGCCCGGTCGGGGCCAGCATCGTGACCGCCCAGCTCCCGGCCAGCCCCTCGATGAGGTTGGCAACGCGGAGCGTGTGTCCGTCGCGGACCGGCCAAGGGGCGAGCGGGGTGACGACAAGCAGCGATGGGCGCCGCGTCGCCGAAAAACTCAGAACAGCTTGTCCTTCGCGGGATACATCACGACGATGTCGTTCGGGTCGGACAGGTTCAGCATGGCACGCGCTTGCTCGTCCAGGGTGTCGGCGTCGATGTGGTCCGCCTGCAACCCGCGCACGCGCCGCGCCCAGGCCGCGCGCGCCGCCTGGGCGTCCGTCAGGTCCGCCTGCGCCTGAACCAGCAGCTTCTTGCGTGCGGCGAAGGCGACCAGCCCGTGATCGCCCTGCGTGGCGTTCCAGCCGAAATATCCCACCAGGGCCAGGAAGAACAGGGGGGCAACCGACGCCCTTGCCCGCCGCTTGAGGGCGCGCACGATCGACATGGCGATTCCAATTCGCATCGTTTCGCCTCCAGTCTAGCGCAGAATCGTTCTGCCCGCGTAGCGCGCCGTCGGTCCCAGCGCCGCCTCGATCCTGATGAGCTGGTTGTACTTGGCTGTGCGGTCGCTACGCGACAGGCTGCCGGTCTTGATCTGCCCGCAATTGGTCCCCACGGCCAAATCGGCGATCGTCGCGTCCTCAGTCTCCCCCGACCGGTGGCTCATCACTGCCCGGTATCCGGCGCGGTGCGCGCGCTCGACAGCCTCCAGCGTCTCCGACAGGGTGCCGATCTGATTCACCTTCACCAGGATCGCGTTGGCCACCCCTGCCTCGATGCCGCGGCGCAGCCGCTCAGGGTCGGTCACGAACACGTCGTCGCCGACCAGCTGCACGCGCCCGCCGAGTGTCGCCGTGAGGTGCTTCCAGCCCTCCCAGTCGTCCTCGGCGCAGCCGTCCTCGATGGAGGCGATCGGATAGCGCCCGACCAGCGTCTCCAGATAGCCGACCATGCCGGCAGCGTCGAAGGTCTTTCCCTCACCTTCAAGCACGTAACGTCCGTCCTTGAAAAACTCGCTGGCGGCGGGGTCGAGTGCGAAGACGATGTCCTCGCCCGGCCTATACCCGGCCTGCTCGCAGGCCCTCGCGATGAAGCCCAGCGCCTCGTCGGCCGATTTCAGCCCCGGCGCGAAGCCGCCCTCGTCGCCGACATTGGTGTTGTGCCCGGCCTCGTGCAGGGACTTCTTCAGCGCGGCGAACACCTCCGATCCCATGCGGATCGCCTCGGCGATCGTGCCGGCGCCGACCGGCATGATCATGAACTCCTGGATATCGATCGGATTGTCGGCATGGACGCCGCCGTTGACGATGTTCATCATCGGCACTGGCAGGGTGCGGGCGTACACCCCGCCGACATAGCGCCAGAGCGGCACGTCGAGGTCGGCGGCGGCGGCCTTGGCCAGCGCGAGGGACACGGCGAGCGTCGCGTTGGCGCCAAGCCGCGCCTTATTCGGGGTGCCGTCGAGATCGATCAGGATATCGTCGATGCGCACCTGCTCGGCGGGGTCCATGCCGCCGATGGCGTCAAAAATCTCGCCTTCGACGTTCGCCATCGCCTGGCGCACGCCCTTGCCGCCATAGCGCGCCGGGTCCTTGTCGCGAAGCTCCACCGCCTCGTGCGTGCCGGTGGAGGCGCCGGACGGCACGGCCGCGCGTCCAAGCACGCCGCTGTCCAGCACGACGTCCACTTCGAGCGTCGGGTTGCCGCGACTGTCGAGTATCTCGCGCGCGATGATATCGGCAATGGCGCTCATGTGCTCCCCTCCGTTCTTGAGCAGCGACACGGGGTTGCCTAACACTTCAGGCGCCCGCCCGCCACCCGGTCGGGTCAGGCAGGCGGAAAGGGAGCGAGATGCGAGCTTTGGGCGTGCTGGGCATCGGGCTGTACACCCTTGCCGCGACGGGAGCGGCGATGGCGGCCACAACCACGTACTACCACGCGGGCGACTGGCGCGCGTTCAGCGGCACCGATGCCCAGAACCGGCTGATTTGCGGCATGGCGACTGGCAACCCCAGCGATGGCCGCTCCCTGGAGATCACCCTTGTGATCGGCGACCCCCGACTTCAGTTCGCCGCCTCCAAGCCGACCTGGGACATCCCGCCCGGCACGACGATCCCCGTGCTGATGAAGGCGGGCGGGGGGGCGCCATGGACCGTCGAGGCGGCGGGGCAGGCACACACGATGACCTGGACGCTGTCGGAAACCGAGGCCAGCGCATTCGACGGCGCCTTCCGGGGCGCCAGCCAGATGTCGATCAGCTTCCCCTCCGGCAACGAGCCGCCATGGGGCGTTTTGTTGGAAGGCTCAACCGCGACGGACGACACGTTCCGCCGCTGCATCCAGGATTATACAGCCCGCGCCGCCGCGGCCCGGCCACAGACGCCGACCCAGCCCTTCGGAGCCGCGCCGACGCAACCGTTCGCTCCGCCCATCGCGGCCACGCCGCTGCCGCCGTCTTCCCCGGTGGCGGGTCCGGGTCAGGCAACGCAGCCGGAAGCCGCGCCAGGCGCTTCCCCGCCGCTGCCGCCGATCCCGTCACCGAGCCAGCCAGCCGCCCCCCGCTGAACGGCCGCGTCAAGCAGTCCGGGTCAATACGTCGGATAGCTGCGTGGCCACGTCACCTGGCTCGGCGGACCGGGCGGGGAAGGCGGCCCCTTCTTGCCGCAGGCCGTCAGCAGCAGCGGCGCGAGCAAGGCGATCGCCAGGACCGCAGCCCTCACAGTGCCGCCAGCCAGCCTGCGGCCTGCCGGGCCACATTTTCGGGCGCGGTACCGCCGTAGCTCGTGCGGGATGCCACCGAGGCGTCCACGCTGAGCACGGAGAACACGGCGGCGGTGATGCCGGGCTCGACCCCGCGCATCTCCTCGAGCGACAGACCGGCCAGATCGACCCCCTTCGCCTCGGCCAGCGCGACCAGGCGCCCGGTCGCGTGATGTGCCTCGCGAAACGGCAGCTTGAGCACGCGGACCAGCCAGTCGGCCAGGTCGGTCGCCGTCGCGAAGCCCGCGCCCGCCAGCGCCCGCATCCGCGCCGTGTCGGCGCGCAGGTCGCGCACCATCCCCGCCGTCGCGGCAAGCGAGAGCGCCCACGCCTCGGCGGCCTGGAACACCGGCTCCTTGTCCTCCTGCATGTCCTTCGCGTAGGCGAGCGGCAGGCCCTTCATCACGGTCAGCAACGCGACCAGGGCGCCAGTCACCCGCCCTGACTTGGCACGCACCAGCTCGGCCGCGTCGGGGTTGCGCTTCTGCGGCATGATCGAGCTGCCGGTGGTGAAGGCATCGGACAGTCGCACGAACCCCCAAGGCGCACTGCACCAGAGCACGATCTCCTCGGCCAGACGCGACAGGTGCATCGCCGAGATCGCCGCCGTGCCCAGGAATTCGAGCGCGAAGTCCCGGTCGGAGACGACGTCGAGCGAGTTGGCGGCCGGACGGTCGAAGCCCAGCGCATGCGCCGTCATCTCGCGATCGATCGGAAAGGAGGTGCCGGCCAGCGCCGCCGCCCCCAACGGGCATTCGTTCAGCCGCCGCCGGCAGTCGGCCAGCCGACCCCGATCGCGGTCGAACATCTCCACATAGGCCAGGAGATGGTGCCCGAACGTCACCGGCTGGGCGACCTGCAGGTGCGTGAAGCCGGGCATCGGATCTGCGGCGTGCGAGGCCGCGCGGTCGGCCAGCGCACGCATCACGTCGGTGGCCTGCGCCGCCAGCCCGTCGATGGCGTCGCGCACCCATAGCCGGAAGTCGGTCGCCACCTGGTCGTTGCGGCTGCGCCCGGTATGCAGCCGCTTGCCTGCCTCGCCGATGCGCTCGGACAGGCGGGCCTCGATGTTCATGTGGATGTCTTCCAGGGCCACGGAGAACGGGAAGGCACCCGTCTCGATCTCCTGGGCGATGCCCGTCAGGCCGTCGCGGATCGCCCTCTCGTCGGCTGCATCGATCACACCCACCTTCGCCAGCATGGCCGCATGTGCCAGGGAGCCCCGGATGTCCTGTCGCCACAGCTTGCGGTCGAAGCCGATGGAGGCGTTTATCTCTTCCATGATGGCCGAGGGTCCGGCGGCG
This sequence comes from uncultured Pseudomonadota bacterium, assembly GCA_963756495.1. Taxonomy (GTDB): domain Bacteria; phylum Pseudomonadota; class Alphaproteobacteria; order Acetobacterales; family Acetobacteraceae; genus DATFDN01. The sequence goes on from CAVWNS010000001.1 coordinate 720,859, forward strand.
AAACGCCCGCCCCATTGCGCGTTGGCCGCCACGTCCCGGCGCTGCTCTGTCTCGTCCAAGGGAAGGATGTCCGCGATGATGCTGACCCGTCGGGGCCTGCTGGCGGCCGGGACCCTAGCGACGCTGCTGCTCGGGCGCAAACCGGGTGCGGCCGCGGCGGAATTCGCCACGCTGGTGCCGATCGCCCCGCCCCGGCCGGTTCCGGACACCACGTTCCAGACCAGCGACGAGGCAAGCCGCCAACTCGCGGATTACACCGGCAAGCCCCTGATCCTCAACCTTTGGGCGACATGGTGCCCCCCGTGCGTGGCGGAGCTGCCCTCGCTCGCCGCGCTTGCCCGCGATCTCGGGCAAGACGTGCTGGTCCTGCCAATCTCCTCGGACCGGGGGGGTGCCAAGGCGGTCGCGGCGTTCTATGCCGCGCACGACATCACGGGATTGCCTGTGCTGACGGACAAGGACGCGGCGTTGATGCACGCACTCGGCGCGCGCGGCTTGCCGACCACCTACGTGATCGACCGCGACAGTAAGATTGTCGGCATGGAGGAGGGCGGCATGGATTGGAGCACGCCCACGGTGGCGGAGACGATCCGCAAGCTGGTCGGCTCCGGGACGGTTCCCGCCTGACCGAGCGCGCCCGATGGCGCCCGAACTCCCCGTCGCCGGCGCGCTGTCCGCGCTGCATGCCTTATTGACTGCCGGACGCAACGCGATCCTGGTGGCCCCGCCCGGCGCCGGCAAGACCACGCTCGTTCCGCCAGCCCTGCTCGACGCGCCCTGGCGCGGGGACGGGCGGATCGTGATGCTGGAGCCGCGCCGCCTCGCCGCCCGGGCCGCCGCCGCCCGCATGGCATCGTTGCGCGGCGAGGCGGTCGGCCAGCTCGTGGGCTACCGCACGCGGCTGGACCGCGCGGTGTCTACCGACACGCGCATCGAGGTCATCACCGAAGGCCTGCTGGTCCGACGGCTGCACGCCGATCCCGGCCTGGACGGCGTCGCCGCCATCATCCTCGACGAGGTGCACGAGCGCTCGCTGGAGGCCGACCTCGCTCTCGCCCTGTGCCTCGATCTCCAGCGCACGCTTCGCCCGGAATTGCGCTTGATCGCCATGTCGGCCACGGCCGACGGCGCTCGCCTGGCCGGGCTGATGGATGCCGAGGTGATCGAGAGCGCGGGCCGCGCCCATCCGGTGCAGGTCGAGCACGCCGCGCGCGACATCGCCGGGCCTCGTGATCTCCCGCAGGCGATGGCCCGCGCCATCCGCGCCGCGCTCGCAGCACGGGACGGCGACATCCTCGCCTTCCTCCCCGGAATGGCCGAGATCCGTCGCACGGAGTCCGAACTGGCGGGCTGTCCCGCACTCGTGCTGCCGCTGCACGGCGAGTTGCCGCCCGCCGCGCAGGACCGCGCGCTGCGCCCGGCCGAGCAGCGCCGGATCGTCCTCGCCACCTCCATCGCGGAGACCTCGCTGACCGTGCCCGGCGTGCGGATCGTCGTGGACGGAGGCTGGCGGCGCGCGCCGCGACTGGATGCCGGCACCGGCCTGACCCGGCTCGCCACGCTCCGCATCTCGCGGGCTGCCGCCGACCAGCGGGCCGGGCGCGCCGGGCGTGAGGCCCCGGGCGCCGTCATCCGGCTCTGGACCGTGGCCCAGCATCGCGGGCTTGCGGCCTTCGACCGGCCGGAGATCCTGGAAGCGGAACTGTCCGGCCTCGCCCTGGACTGTGCCGCCTGGGGCACCCCTCCGGGCGAGCTGGCCTTCCTCGATCCGCCACCCGCGGGCGCGCTGGCCGCCGGACACGCCCTGTTGGCGGAACTGGACGCGCTTGATGCGGAGGGTCGCATCACCGCGTCCGGCCGGCGCATGGCGGAGCTGGGAGCGCATCCACGACTGGCCGCGATGATGCTCGCCGCCGGCGATGCCGGGCAGGCAGCGCGCGCCGCCGACATCGCCGCGCTACTGGAGGAGCGCGACCCGCTGCGCGCGCCCGACGCCCCGGCCGAGATCGGGCTGCGCCTCGCGGCCCTCGCCGACGGCGACCCGGCCGCCGATCGCGGGGCGTTGGGCCGCATCCGTCGGGCCGCCGAGCAGTATCGCCGCCGGCTTGGCCTGCACCGGGACGCGCTTGGGACGGGCGATCCGGCACCGCTGATCGCCGCGGGCTTTCCCGACCGCATCGCCCAGCGCCGGGGCGAGCCCGGCAGTTTCCGCCTCGCCGGCGGCGGAGGGGCACGGCTTGCACGCACCGACAGGCTCGCCGCTGCGCCGCTGCTCGCGGTCGCCGCGCTGGAGATGACGACCTCGGCCCGCATCCGCCTGGCCGCGACCTTGGACCCGGACGCACTCCCGCCCACTCTGACCGCCCGCGTCAACGAGCAGGCGGAGACCGGGTTCGACCCCGTGACCGGCGCCGTGCTCGCCCGCCGACGCCGGCGGCTCGGCACGCTGGTGCTTTCCGACCGCACCGAGCCCGCCGACCCCACTGAAATCGCCCATTGCCTTGCCACGGAGGTCGGCGCCCAGGGACTGCGCCCGCTTCCCTGGACGGAGACAGCGCGCCAACTTCAGGCGCGGGTCGCGCTCATACGCGCGGTGGAGCCCGAGATCGCGTGGCCCGACCTGTCCGATGCGGCACTGGCGGCGAGCATTACCGCCTGGCTTGCCCCGCGTCTGCATGGACTGGCGCGCCTATCGGAACTGCAACGGCTCGATCTGCACGCGATCCTGCGCGATTTGCTGCCCCGCGATGCGGCCTCACGGCTGGATGCCGCGTTGCCCACGCACCTGCCGCTGCCCGGCGGACGCGCCGCGGTTGACTACACGCAGCCGGTGCCGCTCGCTTCGGCCAGAGCGCAGGCATTCTATGGGATGAAGACAACGCCGCGCTTGGCTTGTGGGCGAGTACCGCTTTCACTGGCGCTGCTCTCACCCGCTGGGCGCCCCATCGCAGTCACCGGCGACTTGGCGAGCTTCTGGCGCGGCGGTTGGGCGGATGCGCGCCGGGACATGCGGGGCCGCTATCCGCGCCACACCTGGCCGGAAGATCCGGCCGGCGCCGCTGCGATGGCGAAAAAAGACTGACGGGGAGATTCTTGTTGCACCCGCAGTGCCATGCCATGTCGTGACAAGGCGTTCAGCCTGCTCGCCGTGGAGGACCAGCCTGTCATGACCGTCAACCACCCCTCTTGGCTCCACCCAGGAGGCTTGGCGCTCGGCCTTGCCCTGCTTGCCTCCGCCTGCGCCACGAACTCGACCCAAATGGGCCGGGCGCGCACCGTGCCCGAGAGCTTTTCGCCGCTGGTCAAGCAGGTGCTTCCCTCGGTGGTGAACATCGCCGTGACGGAGAGCGTATCGGCCGGGAATGTGCTGCGCGAGTTGCCGCCCGAGTTGCAGAACACGCCCCTGGGGCGAGAGTTCCGGCGCCGCTTTGGCAACCGACGCGAGGACGTGCTGGGCGCGGGCTCCGGCTTCATCATCGACCCCTCCGGGGTGATCGTCACCAATGACCACGTTGTCGGCCAGGCGAACCGGATCATGGTCTCGCTCCTGGATGGCACGCAGCTTCCCGCGCGGGTCATCGGTGTTGACGAGTTGACCGATGTCGCGGTCATCAAGGTCGATGCGCCCCGCGCGCTGCCGGCAGTCACCTGGGGCAACGCGCACCAGGTTGAGGTCGGAGACTGGATTCTCGCCGCCGGCAACCCGTTCGGGCTTGGCGGGTCGGTGACAGCGGGGATCATCTCGGCCCAAGGGCGCGATCTCGGCGCGGGGCCTTTCGATAACTTCCTGCAAATCGACGCGCCCATCAACCCAGGCAATTCCGGCGGTCCGGCGTTTGACATGAGCGGGGAGGTCGTGGGCATGACCACCGCGATCGTCTCGCCCTCCGGCGGCTCGGTGGGTATTGGCTTCGCGATCCCCGCCGACCTGGTCCGACGCACGGTTGCCGAACTGGAAGCGCATGGCCGGGTCAACCGGGGCTGGCTGGGCGTTTCAATTCAGACACTGGATGGGGCAACCGGGACGCGACATGGGGTTGCGATCGCCGGGGTCGAGCGTGGCAGCCCTGGTGCCCAGGCAGGTCTGCGTGCGGGCGACATCGTCCTTTCCGTCAATGGGGAGCCTGTCGACAGCTCGCTGGGCTTGGTGCGCACCATTGCCGCGCAGCCCCCAGGCTCGACCGTGCATCTGGAGGTTCGTCGGGATGGGCAGGCCGTGTCCGTGCCGGTGACGGTCGGCCGGCGGCCGGCAGACGAGACGGAGTAGTAAGAAGCGGCCCTGGAGGAGGCACGGATGCGGATTTTGGTGGTCGAGGACGACAAGGAAGTCGCCGGCTTCGTCGTGCGCGGCCTGAAAGAGGCTGGGCATATCGTGGAGCACGCGGACAACGGGCGCGACGGGCTGTTCCTGGCGGCAAGCGAGCCCTTCGACGCGGTGATTTTGGATCGCATGCTGCCGGGCGGAATCGACGGGCTCCGCGTGCTGGAAACCTTGCGCGGGCAGAAGAACACGGTCCCGGTGCTGATCCTCTCCGCGCTGGCCGAGGTGGACGAGCGGGTGAAGGGTCTGAAGGCGGGCGGCGATGACTACATGACCAAGCCCTTCGCCTTTTCCGAGCTTTTAGCCCGGGTGGAGGCGCTCGTGCGCCGAGGCAAGCCAGAAGGGCCGGTGACCAAGCTCGAGGTCGGCGATCTCGCGCTTGACCTGCTCTCGCGGCAGGTCAAGCGCGCCGGCCAGAAGATCGACCTGCAACCGCGGGAGTTCCGGCTGCTCGAATACCTGATGCGCTATGCGGGCCAGGTGGTTACGCGCACCATGCTGCTGGAGGGGGTTTGGGACTATCACTTCGACCCGCAGACGAACGTCATCGACGTGCATGTCTCGCGGCTGCGCCAGAAGGTCGACAAGCCGTTCTCCACGCCGCTGATCCATACGGTGCGTAACGCGGGCTATATGTTGCGCGCCGAAACCGCCTGAGGCCGCTGCCCTTGTCCTTTCTGTGGCGCACGCGGCCTGCCATGTCGCCGTTGCGCGCCGGCGCGACGGCCGAGCCGGTGAGCCGCGCGCGCATGGCTGCGGATCTTCAAGGGCGGCAGCGGCCCCGATTCCTGCGATCCGCGGCCATCCGCTTCGCGGCGATTTACGCGGTCCTACTCGCGATCAGCGCCATTGCCCTTGCGGTCTTTCTCTGGTGGGCAACCGCCGGCCTGCTTGATCGACAGACCGAGGCGGCCATCCACGCCGATGCTCAGCTGCTCCTTGAGCGATTTCAGCAGGGTGGGATCACCGCGCTGGTCCTGACCATCGACGACCGGCTGGCGCAGGATATCGACGACAATGCCATTTACCTCCTGGCCGGCCCCGATCTGCGCCCCGTCGCCGGCAATCTTCGGACCTGGCCCATGGCCGTGCGCCAGGCCGATGACTGGTACGAGCTGCCGGTCCAGCGCGCCGGCATCCGCTCGCTTGCGCGTGTGCGGCGCTACGACCTGCCAGGCGACTTTCATCTGCTGCTCGGCCGCGATGTGCAGGCACGCGCCCAGCTTCGCCACCTGCTGACCGACGCGCTCCTCTGGGCGATTGTCGTGGTGATCGGCATGGCGACCTTGGGCGCGTTCGTGGTCCGAAGCCTGTTCCGACGGTCATTGGCCAATGTCTCGGCGACCGCGACCGCCATCGCCGCGGGGGACCTTGCGCGGCGCGTGCGGCTATCGGGACGGGGCGATGAGTTCGACCAGCTCGCCGAGACGATCAACGAGATGCTGGACCGGATCGCGCGCCTGATGGACGGCGTCCGACAGGTCTCGAATGCGATTGCGCACGATCTGCGCACACCGATCACACGCGCCCGCGGCCGCCTGGAAGAGGCAGCTTCCCGCGCCCGCAGGCCCGATGAGCTGCATGCCGCGATCGAGCGCGCGATCGCCGACCTCGACGGCATCGTCGGCATTTTCCAGGGCTTGCTGCGCATCGCCGAGATCGAAGCGGGCTCGCGCCGTTCCGCCTTCACGGAGATCGACGTCGCCCGGCTGCTCGCGGATGTGGCCGAGCTGTACGATGTGGTCGCTGACGAGAAGGGGGTGCGCCTCGTCGTCGAAATTCCCGACCGGCTGCCCGCCGATGGCGACCGCGAACTCATCCAGCAGGCGGTCGCGAACCTTCTGGACAATGCGGTGAAGTTTTCCTCCCCCGGCGGTACGGTCCGGCTGGGGGCCGAGAATGCGGGCGACGGCATTCGGATCACGGTCGCCGACCAGGGTCCGGGCATCCCGGTCCATGATCGCGCTCGTGCAACGGAGCGGTTCTTTCGCGGCGAGACGGCCCGGAGCACACCCGGCTCTGGCCTCGGCCTCGCGCTGGTGCAGGCGGTGGCGCAGCTGCATAACGGCAGCCTGACGCTGGACGACGCCGGGCCAGGCCTGATGGCCCAGCTCCACATCGGGGCCAGCCATCGCGAGAATGGCGCAGCCTAACGGCTTTGTCACACTCTCACAACGGCCGGCGAAAACCGCGCGCGCTATGACCGCGCCATGTCACCCCTGGTCCGAACGACTGGTTTTGCCGGACTGACTGCCGGCCTGGGGATCGCACTGGCGGCCGGCGTGCCGAACGCCGGGGAGCCGCCGGTCGCCATCATCACGACCGACACGGCAGCCTATTGCCGCGAGTTGTCGGACAAGCTGGCTGAGCTGATCCGCATCGCTCCCCGGCCACCGGAGGACGAGGTGCTCAGCATGGGCGCCGAAGGACGGCATCTGTGCGGGCAGGGACAAATCCGCGGCGGCATCCTACGGCTGCGACGGGGCGTGCTGGTCATGCTGCGCGATCTTGACCAGCGCGGAGAGCCGTGAGGCCGAAGACCTGACTGGAGCGGCGGCTTAAGGGTTCCTTAGGCTGCTTCGCGTGAACTGCGCGCATGGACGCAAAACCGCGCCCGTGCGCATTGCGGCAGGCGCGCCGAGGGGCGGGGAAGATCCCCAGCCTCGCCGGCGCAGCCCTGCTCGCCACGCTCGCCACGTCGGCGCGCGCGCAGCTCCTGCCTGACGTCTTTTCCCCCGCCGCGCCCGGCATCGGCACCGATCCAGGCGTCACCGTGCAGACGCGCGAGCGACCTGCGTTCGACAGTCTCGGGACCAGGCTCGGGGATGCGCTGTTTCACCCGCAAATCGATGAATCGATCGGGTTCGACACGAACGTGTCCGGTGCCCCGGGCGGGCGCGGAAGCTGGGTCCTGCGCACCGCCCCATCCGCACTGATCACATCGACCGACCCGCGCGACAACTACGGCCTCTATGTCAGCCTGGACAACACGCGCTACCCGGGCGCGCCGGCGCAGGATCAGACCAACTGGACGACAGTCGGCGACGCGACGATCGCGGTGGGCGAGGATCGCCTGACCCTCGGAGCGGCGCATCTGGCGCTGCACCAGGATACGTTCGATCTCGACGCGCCGCCGACGGATCAGCCGATCGCCTATCAGGTGAACGACGCTCGCGCCGCCTACGCGTCATCCTTCAACCGGTTGACGCTGGAGCCCAGCCTCGATGTCGCGAGCTGGCGGTTCGGCAGCGCGACCATTCTCGGCGTCCCGACAACCCAGACCTATCGCGACCGCGACGTGGTGCAGAGCAATCTGACCCTGCGCTACGAAGTGGCGCCGCGCCGCAGCCTTGTGCTGGCACTGCGCGGCGCGAGCCAGTTCTACGTCGAGACGCCCTCCGGCACGCCTCCGTCAAACTCCAATTCGCTCGCTGTGTTGGGCGGGATCGACGACGCGACGGACGGGCTTTGGCACTACCGCCTGCTTGCCGGGTATGAGCGCCGCGGCTTCGCCAGCGACGCCTACCGCCCGCACGGCGCCGCCGTGGCGGAGGCCGACGCGATATTCACACCCGACGGGATGACCACCATCACGGCCACGCTCGCGCGCAGCATCGAGGACGCCGCGCAGGAAGGCGTCGCCGCCTACGTCTATACCGGCGCCAAGCTGACGATTGACTACGAGTGGCGGCGCAACGTGCTGCTGCAAGCCTCCACCGGCGTGCAGCGGGCCGACCTGCTGGGCACGGCGGGTGATCAGAGGGTGCTGCGCGGCGGCCTGGGCGCGACATGGCTGATCAATCGCCGTTTGCGCCTGATCGGCACGTACGATGTGGCCGGAACCCGCGGATCGGGCGGTCCCACAGCGGGTCTGGCGGGCAACTTCGCCCGGTCGGTCGGCCTGTTGACCGTACGGCTCGGCCTGTGATCGCGCCAGCGGCCACGCGCCTGCTGGGCCTTGAGCTGGCCGACCTGACGCAAGACGCCGCCGTGCGCTGGATCGATGCGCGTCCGGCCGACGCCGGATTCGGCTACGTGGTGACGCCGAACGCTGACCATTTCGTCCGCCTCCGCCACGATCCGTCTCTCGCGGCGATTTATCAGACCGCGCTGTTGCGGCTGCTCAACTCCCGCGTGGTCGCGGCGGCGGCGCGCGGGCTCGGGCTGCCTGCACCGTCCGTGGTCACCGGCAGCGACCTGACCCGCCGACTGCTGGACCGGCTGCCGCGGGGCGAGCGCATCACCATCATCGGACTGAGGCCCGACCGCCTTGCCGTCCTGCGCGCCCGTTATCGCCTCGCAGAGCCCGCCCACTACGATCCGCCGCGCGAGCTTCGAGCGTGATCCGGTGGCCATGCGGGCTGCCGTGCGGTTCGTGCTGGACCATCCTGCCCGCCTGATATTCCTCGCCGTCGGCTCGCCCCGCCAGGAACTGCTCGCCGCCGCCGTACAGGCGACCGACGCCGCCACCGGAACCGCCCTCTGCATTGGCGCCGGCCTCGACTTCCTGGCGGGTGCGGCCCGGCGTGCGCCGGCCTGGATGCAGCGCGCCGGGCTGGAATGGCTGCATCGTCTGTCGAGCAACCCGCGCCGGATGGCCCGACGCTACCTTCGGGACGACCCGCCGGTCCTGGCGCTTCTGCTGCGGGAAAGGATGGGCGCTGCCTTCCTGGCTCCGAGGCTATAAGGGCTGCCCGCCCGACCGCACCAGGATTTCTCGATGGCTTCAGCCTCCCGCCTGCCCAGCGCCGACGGCGCCTCGCCCGCGATGGCGCAATGGTTCGCGGTGAAGGCCGAGCATCCCGACGCGCTCGTGTTCTTCCGCATGGGCGACTTCTACGAATTGTTCTTCGCCGATGCCGAGGCCGCCTCGGCGGCGCTCGACATCGCGCTCACCCATCGCGGCGAGCACGCCGGCGCGCCGATCCCGATGTGCGGCGTGCCGGTCCACGCCGCGGATGCCTATCTCGCCCGGCTGATCCGCCGCGGGTTTCGCGTCGCCATCGCCGAGCAGATGGAGAACCCAAGACGCGCACCGGCAAGGGGCCGATCCGGCGTGAGGTGGTCCGGCTCGATCACGCCCGGCACGTTGACCGAGGACACGCTGCTGGACGCGCGCCGGCCCAACCTGCTGGTCGCCCTCGCTGCCGACCGGGCGGAGGTGGGCGCCGCCTGGCTCGACGTCTCCACCGGGCTGTTCGAGACCGACGACGCGTGCCGGCGGCCGAGCTGCCCGCCTTGCTCGGGCGTCTCGATCCGGCGGAGATCCTGGCGCCCGCGCACGGCCGCGCTCGGCGACTTCGCCGCGCGCCGCGCCCCGCCTGCGCGCCCTCCGCGCCCGCTGGCGGCGCGCCGGCGCGTCGCCGAGGCATTCGGCGCGGCCAGCCTGGACGCGTTCGGCACCTTCACCGACGCCGAGGCGATGGCCGGCGGCGCTCGCGCTGGATTACGTCCGCGCCGCCGCAGCGGGCGCCCTGCCCCGGCTGGCGCACCCGTCCCGCGCGGCGGGGCCGGCACGCTCGCGATGGACGCCGCGACGCGCGCCAGCCTGGAAATCCTGCGCGCGCGCGACGGCGGCAGCGCGCACACGCTGCTCGGCGGCCGTGGACCGCACGCTGACGCGCCGCCGGGGCGCGGCTGCTCGCCGACTGGCTGGCTGCTCCGCTCACCGATGCGGTCGCCATCGCCGAGCGGCAGGACGCCTGGGCGTGGCTGCTGGCGCACTCCGGACGCCGCCGGACGGCTCCGCGCGGTCGCTGCGCGCCGCGCCCGACATGGCGCGCGCGCTGGGGCGGCTTTCGCTCGGGCGCGGGACGCCGCGCGACCTCGCCGCCTTGCGCGACGGGCTTGCGGCCGCCCGGCAGCGGCGCCGCTGCTCGAGCCGGTGCTCCCGACGCTGCTCGCCGACGCGCGGGCGGCGCTCGGCCATCGAGCCCGAACTGGAGCATCTGCTGGCCGAGGCCCTCGCCGACCCGGCGCCGGCGCGGCTCGAGGATGGCGGCGCGATCCGGCCGGGCTTCGACGCCGAGCTGGATGCCGAGCGGGCGTTGCGCGACGACAGCCGGCGCGTGCTTGGCACGCTGCAGCTCGACTACGCCGCAGCGCTATGGCGTCGCCAGCCTGAAGATCCGCCATCACGCCCAGCTCGGCTACGTCCTCGAGGCGCCGGCGTCGGCGGTCGAGCGGCTGCGGGGCTTTCCCGAACTGATCTTGCGCCAGAGCATGGCCAGCGGGGCGCGGTTCACCACGCCGGAGCTGGCCGACCTCGACCGGCGCATCGCCGAGGCAGCCGAGCGCGCGGCGTGCGCGCGAGCGCGCCATCTTCGCCCATCTTGTCCAGCAGGCGATGGCCGCGCCGAGGCGATCGCCGCTGCGGCCGGCGCGCTCGCCGCTGCTCGACGTCGCGCAGTCGGCGGCAGCTCTGGCCGCGCCGGGCGACTGGTGCCGCCCGGAGGTCACGCGGACGCGGCGTTCGAGATGCCAGGCCGGGCGGCATCCGGTGGTGGAGCGCGCGCTCGCCGGTCAAGCCGCGTTCGTGCCGAACGACTGCGATCTTTCGCCGGACCGGCGCCTGCTGCTGCTCACCGGTCCGAACATGGCCGGCAAATCCACCTTCCTGCGCCAGAACGCGCTGATCGTCGTGCTGGCGCAGGCGGGGCTGCCGGTGCCGGCCGCAGCGGCGCGGCATCGGCGTCGTGGACCGGCTGTTCTAGCCGCGTGGGCGCCGCCGACGACCTCGCGCGCGGGCGCTCGACCTTCATGGTGGAGATGACCGAGACCGCGGCGATCCTGCACCAGGCCGGGCCCGCGCTCGCTCGTCGTGGTGGACGAGATCGGCCGCGGCACGGCGACGCTGGACGGGCTCGCCATCGCCTGGGCGGTGCTGGAGGCGCTGCATGCGACGATCCGATGCCGCACCATCTTCGCCACCCATTTCCATGAGCTTGCGCGAACTGGCCGATCGGATGCCCCGGCTCAGGCCGCACACGATGCGGGTGAAGGAGTGGAAGAAATCGGTGGTGTTCCTGCACGAAGTGGCCGAGGGCGCGGCCGGCCGCTCGTGGGGCGTGCATGTCGCCGAGCTGGCCGGGGTGCCGGCAGCGGTGGTGCGCCGCGCCGGGGCGTTGCTGGCCGCGCTGGAGCGCGAAGGCGGCCCGCTGGGCGCGGCCAGGCTCTCTGCATTGCCGCTATTCGCGACCGCCTGCTCGCACAGCCCCTGGTGCCGCGCGCACCGCGACGCCAATCGAGCAGACTGACGATCTGGCTCGAGGCCATGCTCGCGCTCGAACCCGACCGCATGTCCCCGCGCGAGGCGCTCGAGGCGCTCTACCGACTCAAGGCCCTGCTGGCGGTTTCCCAACCCGAACGGACCATAGTACCGATCCCGAGATGCTGACCCAGACGCCACTGCCTCCAGAACCCGAAGCCGCCGCCGCCATCCTGTCCGAGGCGCTGGCGGAGCTGGCGGGCAATACCGCGGCAGCACCGCGCGATGCGGCGCTGGGCGCCTTTCGCCGCCACCTCGCGCGCATCCAGGCGCACACGCAGCACGCCTTCGAGCAGGAGCAGATCACCGGGTTGCAGGCGGCGCGCCTGCTCGCCTCGCTGACCGACGGGCTGATCCGCGCGCTGCACGCGCACGCGCTCAGCGTGCTCGGCCAGCCCGAGGCGCTGAGCATCGTCGCCACCGGCGGCTATGGGCGCGGCGTGCTGGCGCCGTTCAGCGACATCGACCTGTTGTTCCTGACCCCGCACGGAGCCGTCCGGCCATACGCTGCAGGTCGTGGAGTACATGCTCTACTTCCTGTGGGATCTCGGCCTGAAGGTGGGTCACGCCACGCGCTCGGTCGCGGAGTGCCTGGCCGAAGGCGCCAAGGACGCGACGATCCGCACCTCGCTGCTGGATGCCCGGCATCTGGCGGGCGATGCGGCGCTGTTCGAGGAGTTTCACGACGCATTCCCGCCGCCTGCCAGGAGGCGGGCGCGGCGGAGTACATCCTCGCCAAGCAGGCCGAGCGCGACAGTCCGCCACCGCCGGTTCGGCGACAGCCCGTTCGTGGTCGAGCCGAACATGAAGGAAGGGCGCGGCGGGCTGCGCGATCTGCAGACGCTCTACTGGATCGCCCGCTACGTGTACGGCACGCAGACCATGGCGGAACTGGCCGATGTCGGGCGGCATCCTGACCCAGGCCGAGGCGCGCCACGCGCGCCGCGCATGGGAGTTCCTGTGGACGCGTGCGATTTCACCTTCACTACGTGGCGGGACGCGCGGAGGAGCGGCTGACCTTCGATCTTCAGCCGGTCGTGGGCGCGCGCATGGGCTATACGCGCCACGGCCGCCAGGACGGCGTGGAGCGATTCATGCGCCACTATTTCCTGACCGCCCGCGAGGTGGCGCGCATCACCCGCATCCTGGAGCCGGCGATCCTGCGCGACGCGCTCGGCTCCCCGGCGGTCGCGCCGGAGACCGACAAGGGACTGCTCGCCGCCGGTTCGTGCTCGCCGACGGCAAGCTGCTGCCGATGACCGGCCGCGACTTCGATGCCGAGCCGATCCAGATGCTGCGCATCCTGAAGGTGGCGCGCGACCGCGGCCTGTCGCTGCATCCGCTCGCGCTGCGCGCGTTGATCCGCAGCGAGCGGCGCGTGGCCCGGCTGCGCGGCGATCCCGAGGCGGCGCGCCTCTTCATGGACCTGCTGTGCGGGCGCATTAGCGACGCGCGCGAGGCGGACGGCGCGCGCTGGCTCGGCATCCTGAACGAGACGGGCTTTCTCGGCCGCTACCTGCCGGATTGGGCGCGCATCGTCGGGCAGATGCAGTTCGACACCTATCACGTCTTCACGGTGGACGAGCATACGATCGAGGCGATCCGGGTGCTGAACGCGCTGGAGCGGGGCGAACTGGCCGAGATCGCGCCCGTCGCCTCGGGCATCGTGGATCACATGCAGTCCCGTCGCGCGCTGCACGTTGCGATGCTGCTGCACGACATCGCCAAGGGACGCGGAGGCGACCATTCGCAGCTCGGCGCCGAGATCGCGCTCAAGGTCGGCCCGCAACTCGGACTGTCGGCCGAGGAGACGGAGACCGTCTCCTGGCTGGTGCTGCACCACCTGCTCCTGAGCGAGACGGCGTTCAAACGCGACATCGACGACCCGAAGACGATTCTGGACCTCGCCGATACCATCCAGTCGCCGGAACGGCTGAAGCTGCTGCTCGTGCTGACGGTCGCCGACATGCGGGCCGTCTCGCCCAAGGTGTGGAACAACTGGAAGGCGACGCTTCTGCGCGAGCTTTACACCCGCGTGGCCGAGGTGCTCGCCGGCGGCCTCGCGCACGACCGAGCGCGACGTGCGCGTGACCCGTGCCAAGCAGGCAGCCGGCGTGCTGCTGAACGATTTCACGGCCGAGGAGATCGCGACCTTCACGTCCCTCGGCTATCCCGGCTACTGGCTCTCGTTCGACCCGGAGACGCACGCCCGGCATGCGCGACTGGTGCGTGAGGCGGAAAGACGGCGTGCGCCACTGACGATCGACACCGAGCCGCTGCCCGCGCGGGCAGTGACCGAGGTGACGATATACTGCGCCGACCACGCCGGCTTGTTCAGCCGGATCTCAGGTGCGCTCGCGGTTGCCGGCGCGTCGATCGTGGACGCCCGCATCCACACGCTGACGAACGGCATGGCGCTTGACACGTTCTGGATTCAGGACGCGGCCGGGGGCGCCTTCGACGCCCCGCACCGGCTTGCGCGACTATCCGTGCTGATCGAGCAGGCGTTGTCGGGCCAGCTCAGCCTGGACGCCGAGATCAGAAAGATATCGACCGCCCTGCTTGGGCGCCGGATGCGGGCCATCCACGTGCCGCCGCGCGTGGTGATCGACAACTACGCCTCCAACACGTTCACCGTCGTCGAGGTCAACGGGCGCGACCGGCCCGGATTGCTGCACGACGTGACGGCGGCCATCAGCGAGCAGGGCTTGCAGATCGGTTCGGCGCATATCACCACGTACGGTGTGCGCGCGGTGGACGTCTTCTACGTGAAGGACGTGTTCGGGCTCAAGGTGGAGAACGAGCGTCGGCTGCGCCAGAATCCGCGCGGCGTTGCTGCGTTCGCTGGACAGTGCCAACGAGGCGACAACCCCTGTCGTCCCCCCGGCGCCCGCCCGTCGCCGGCACGCGGCGGGCTGACACTCGAACGCCTCGCACAGCCGCCACGTCGGTCCTGTTCAGATCAGCGAGTCGTCCGAGCCGCCGCCCCCGCCACCCCAATCGCCACCACCACCCTGATCCCAGCCGCCGCCACTGGTATCGTCCGGCGCCGGACCCGGATCGCTCCAGCCGGACTGGTCCGTGCCGCCCTGATCCCCGGTGTTTCCCTGATCCCAGGTGCCCTGATCAACATAGCCCGGGTCGGGCGCGGCGCCGGCGTTCGGGTCCGACCACGTGCCCTGATCCACATAGCCCGCCCCCGCCGCCTCGCCGCCGCCGCCAATTCCGCCGAGGCCGCCGCCAAGGATCCCCCCTGATGCGGGGAGAACATGTCCCGCAGGGCATCGGCGGCCAGCATTCCCCCAGCCACCCCCGCCGCCGTCGTTAGCGCCGAGCCAAGAAAGCCCGATCCGCCGCGCTGGAACATGCCGGCCTGATAGCCCGGCGGATACTGTGGCGGCGGCGCATAGGGAGCCTGGCCCTGCGCCGGTGCCGCGCCCTGGCCCCACGGCCCGGCACCCGGTCCCACCGGAGTGGCGCCCGGACCTGGCCGGCCACCACCGCCGAACAGATTGCTGAAGAACCCGCCCGCGCGCTGGCCCGCTTGCTGTTGCGTCGCCTGCTGGGCGGTCTGGCGCGCCTGCTGCAACTCCCACTCCATGCGCCGGAGCCGGTTCTGTGCCTCGACCAGAGCCTGCTCCTGCACCAAGGCCAGTTGTGTGATGCGGTAGCGGGCCTCCGGGTAGGCCTGGAATTGCTGGGCGAGAAACCGGTCGGCGTCAGGGTCGATCGGCGGGAGGTCCGGGCGGGGTGGCTGCGTCGCGGGGACCGAGGCGCCGCCCCAGGCGCTCGGTGGTGCCGCGCCGCCGCCGCCGACGCGCGCGATGAAGGCGGCGATGATGTCGCGTTCCTCGTTGGTCATCCGCGTCTCCCTTCGGCCAGCCCCAGCCGGCGCCACTCAATCACTGGGCAGCGATCCATCACCACGGTCACCCCCGCAGCCCGCCCTCGCGTGGCCGCGTCCTGGTCCACCACGCCGAGCTGCATCCAGACCACCCGCGCGCCGACCCGAATCGCCTCGTCCATCACCCCGCCCGCATGGGCCGCATTGCGGAACACGTCCACCATTTCGAGGGGAGCCGCCTCGGCGAGACGTCCCACCACCGCCCGCCCGAGGATCGCTTGCCCGGCCAGCCCCGGATTGACCGGGGTGACATCGTAGCCGCGGGCGATCAGGAAGCCGAGCACGCCATGCGAAGGCCGCCAAGGTTTGGCCGATGCTCCCAGGACGGCGATGCGCCTGGTTGCGCTCAGCACACGCTCGATCGTCGAATCGTCCAGTCCATCGGCGCTCATCGGATCGTTCCCTTGTCATGCTCACGTGGCGATGGCGGAGCGGGGCGTCAACTCGGGACGCTCCCCTGGGCGCTTCCCGCGCGGCCTTGCCGCATGGCGGCGCGAGTGCTTTATGTTGCGACGCAACAATGCCAGGCCCCGTATGGGAATCCCACACGCCCGGAGCTTCCAGGACCTAATCCTCACGCTGCATCATTTCTGGGCCTGTCAGGGCTGCGTGATCCTCCAGCCCTATGATGTTGAAATGGGCGCGGGGACGTTTCACCCGGCGACCACGCTGCGCGCCTTGGGACCGCGCCCCTGGCGGGCCGCTTATGTCCAACCAAGCCGCCGGCCGACGGACGGGCGTTATGGAGAGAACCCGAACCGGCTCGGCCATTACTACCAATATCAGGTGATCGTGAAGCCGAGCCCCCCGGACGCCCAGGACCTGCTTCTGTCCAGCTATCGGGCGATCGGCCTCGACCCGCTCCGCCACGATTTCCGCTTTGTCGAAGATGACTGGGAGAGCCCGACCCTCGGCGCCTGGGGTGTCGGCTGGGAGGTCTGGTGCGACGGCATGGAGGTCGGCCAGTTCACCTACTTCCAGCAGGTCGGGGGAATACCGGTGGCGCTGCCCAGCTTCGAGATGACCTATGGGCTGGAGAGGCTGGCCATGTATGTGCAGAACGTGGAGAACGTTTTCGCGCTCGATTTCAATGGTGCCGGCGTCACCTATGGCGACGTGTTCCTCCGCTCAGAGCGCGAGAACAGCGCCTATGGCTTCGAGCAGGCCGACACGGAGATGCTGGCGCGTCACTTCGCCGATGCCGAGCGCGAGTGCCGTGCCCTGCTGGAGCACCGCCTCGCCCTGCCCGCCTACGACCAGTGCATCAAGGCGAGCCACCTTTTCAACCTGCTGGATGCCCGCGGCGTCATCAGCGTCACCGAGAGGGCGAGCTCCATTGGACGCGTGCGCCTGCTTGCCAAGGCGTGCTGCGAGGCGTGGGTCGAAGGCGAGGCGGCTTGATGCCCCGGTCCAGCGGGGCCGGGACCCTGGATTTCGCACGGAACGGGGTCGCCCGGATTTCCGGCGCAGCGGCGAAGGCCTGAGCGGTGCCGGAACTGTTTGTCGAACTCTTCGGCGAGGAAATCCCCGCCCGCATGCAGGCCGGCGGGGCGGGCGAGTTGGAGCGCCTTGTCACGGCGGCGCTCGCCCCCTTGTCCCCCAGGACCCTGGGCCTGTTCCACGGCCCGCGCCGCATCGCCCTTCAGGCCGAGGTCAGCGCCGAAGTCGCGGCCGTCTCGACCGCGGAGCGCGGTCCGCGGCTCTCGGCGCCGGATCAGGCAGTGGCGGGGTTCCTGCGCAAGCATGGAGCCGCCCGGGACCATTTGCGCCAGGAGGGGGATTACTGGGTCTTGGAGAAGCGGGCCGAGGCGATTCCCGCCTGGCGGCTGATCGCGGCGTCGATGCCGGGCCTGCTGCGACGGTTCCACTGGCCCAAATCGATGCGCTGGGGTGCCGGCAGCGCGTTCACCTGGGTCCGTCCGCTGCGCCGTATCCTCTGCCTGCTGGACGGCGCGGTGGTGCCGTTCGATCTGCGTGAGGGTGGCGACGACGGCCACGGGCTCGCGTCCGCGAACCTCACCGAAGGTCATCGCTTTCACGCGCCCGGCCCCGTCCCCGTCACCTCCTGCGCCGACTGGCGGGAAACGCTCGCCGCGCGACGCGTCGTCGTGGACGCAGCCGAGCGCCGGCGGCGGATCGCGTCCGGCATCGCGGCCGCGGCCGCCGGTCGGGACTTGAGCGTGGTCGATGACCCCGGCCTGCTGGACGAAGTGGCGGGCCTCGTGGAGTGGCCCGTGCCGCTTCTCGGACGCATCGATCCCGCCTACATGGACCTGCCCCCCGAGGTCCTGCAGGTTTCCATGCGCGTGAACCAGCGCTACTTCGCGTTGCGCAGGACCGATGGCATCCCCGCACCCTGGTTCGGCTTCGTCGCCAATGTCGAGGCCGAGGACGGCGGCGCGGCAATCATCGCGGGCAACGAGCGCGTGTTGCGCGCCCGCTTCGCCGACGCGCGCCATTTCTGGGACCTGGACCGCCGCACGCGTCTCGCCGATCGGGTCGCTCGGCTCGACGGAATCACCTTTCACGCGAAACTCGGCACGCAGGGTGATCGGGTGCGTCGGCTGCGCCGGCTGGCCCAGATGATCGCTCCCCTGGTCGGGGCAGACCCGGCGCTTGCGGACCGCGCGGCGGCCCTCGCCAAGGCCGATCTCGTGACCGGCTTGGTGGGGGAGTTCCCCGAACTGCAAGGCGTGATGGGCCGCTACTACGCCCTGCACGACGGCGAGCCGGCGGAGGTCGCGGACGCGATCCGTGAGCACTATGCGCCGAAAGGGCCGAACGACGATGTCGCGACACGCCCCGTGTCGGTCGCCCTCGCCCTGGCCGACAAGCTGGACCAGCTCGCGGGCTTTTTCGCGATCGGCGAAAAGCCGACCGGCTCCGGCGACCCCTATGCGCTGCGGCGCGCCGGCCTGGGCGTGATCCGGATCATCCGCGAGAATGGGCTACGCCTGCGGATGCTGGCAGTGATCGAGGCGGCTGGACGGGGCTTTGCCGATCTGGCTTTGCCCCCAACGCCGGGAACTGATATTCTGGATTTCTTGGTCGAGCGCCTCCGTATCCAGCTCCGCGCCGAGGGCCGTCGTCACGACGTCATTGCGGCCGCGTTCGGGACCGCGCAGGATGACGACCTGACGCGGCTGGAGGCCCGCTCCGCCGCTCTCACGGCACTTCTGGGTACCGACGTCGGGACCAACCTCCTGACGGCATACCGGCGGGCGGCGAACATCCTGCGGATCGAGGATCGCAAGGACGGCCCGCATGACGGACCGCCCGACACCGCGCTGCTGCGCGAGTCGGAAGAGCGGGACCTGGCACGTGCCCTCGAAGTGGCGCTGCCTCAGATCGACAAGCTACTGGGCATGGAGGCATTCGACGAGGTCCTGATCCCGATGGCCGGCCTTCGGCCGCCTCTCGATGGCTTCTTCGATCGCGTGACCGTAAACGCGCCCGAGCCCGATTTGCGCCGCAATCGTTTGCGTCTTCTCAACCAGGTGCGGGCGACGATGGATCAGGTCGCCGACTTCTCGAAGATTGAAGGCTGAACGGAGTTCCTGATGCCGCAGTGGGTGTACAGCTTCGGCGCCGGCCGCAACGATGGCCGCGCGGACATGCGCGACCTGCTGGGCGGCAAGGGCGCCAACCTCGCCGAGATGGCCTCGATCGGCTTGCCCGTCCCGCCCGGCTTCACCATCAGCACCGAGGTGTGCACCGCGTTCTACAAAAACGACCGGCGCTATCCAGCCGAGCTTGAGAGGCAGGTCCGCGATGCGCTCGCCCATATCGAGGCGGTGGTCGGACGCCGATTCGGCGATCAGGACCGGCCTCTTCTCGTCTCCGTCCGCTCCGGCGCGCGCGTCTCCATGCCTGGCATGATGGACACGGTGCTTAATCTCGGCCTCAACGATGCGACCGTCGAAGGGCTCGCGCGCGACGCCGAGGATGCGCGCTTCGCCTGGGACAGCTATCGCCGTTTCATCCAGATGTACGGGTCGGTGGTGCTCGGCGTCGAGCACCACCGGTTCGAGGAGATCATTGAGGACGCGAAGCTTGATGCCGGCGTGATCGAGGATACCGCGCTCACCGCGCAGGACTGGCGCCGGGTCGTGGACGGCTACAAGGAGATGGTCGATCGCGAGACCGGCAAGCCCTTCCCGCAAGGGCCGGAGGAACAGCTCTGGGGCGCCATCGGCGCGGTATTCGGCAGCTGGATGAACCCGCGCGCCATCACCTACCGGCGGCTCCACGATATTCCCGCCGACTGGGGTACCGCCGTGAATGTGCAGGCGATGGTGTTCGGCAACATGGGCGAGGATTGCGCGACGGGCGTGTGCTTCACCCGCGATCCGTCCACTGGCGAGAACGTCTTCTACGGCGAGTATCTGGTCAACGCGCAAGGCGAGGACGTGGTCGCCGGCATCCGCACGCCTCAGCCGCTGTCGGCGGGACGCGCCAAGCCCGGCGAGGTGCCGATGGAAACCGTCATGCCGCGCGCTTATGGCGAGTTGATGGCGGTGCGTCGCAGGCTCGAACAGCACTACCGCGACATGCAGGACATCGAGTTCACGGTCCAGCAGGGCCGGCTTTATATGTTGCAGACGAGAAACGGCAAGCGCACCGTGGCGGCCAGTCTGCGTATCGCGGTCGAGATGGCCTGCGAGGGGTTGATCGACCGGTCGGAAGCGGTGCGCCGCGTCAATCCCTCGGCGCTGGACCAGCTCCTGCATCCGATGCTGGACCCGGCGGCGAAACGGACCCTGCTCGCGAAGGGCCTCCCGGCCAGCCCCGGAGCGGCTTGCGGCGCGGCCGTGTTCAGCGCCGACGAGGCCGAGTCCCGCGCCGCCAAGGGCGAGGCGGTGATCCTGGTGCGGATCGAAACCAGCCCCGAGGACATCCACGGGATGCACGCCGCCAGGGGCATTCTCACCACGCGCGGCGGCATGACCAGTCATGCCGCCGTGGTCGCCCGCGGCATGGGCCGGCCCTGTGTTGCCGGCGCGGGCGGCATCATGGTGGACTACAATGCGCAGACGCTCACCGCGGGCGGCACTATCGTGCGGTCGGGCGAGACGGTCACGCTCGACGGCAGCACCGGCGAGGTCTTCGCCGGCACGGTGGCGATGATCGAGCCGGCGATGTCGGGAGAATTCGGTACATTGATGGATTGGGCCGACGCCGCGCGCACGCTGAAGGTGCGGGCCAACGCCGAAACGCCGCTCGACGCCGAGACGGCCCGCAAATTCGGCGCCGAGGGCATCGGGCTCTGCCGGACCGAGCACATGTTCTTCGATCCCGAGCGCATTGGCGCGGTGCGCCAGATGATCATGGCCAATGATGAAGCCGGCCGGCGTGCCGCGCTGGGTCGTCTGCTGCCGTTCCAGCGCGAGGATTTCCGCAAGCTCTTCCGCATCATGGCGGGCCTTCCCGTCACCATCCGCCTGCTCGACCCACCACTGCACGAGTTCCTGCCGCACGCGGATGCCGATCTGGCGGAAGTCGCGGAGGCGCTCGGCGCCGATATGGAGACCATGCGCCGACGCGCGTCCGAGCTTGCGGAGGCCAACCCGATGCTCGGACATCGGGGCTGTCGCCTCGGCATCTCCTATCCCGAGATATACGAGATGCAGGCACGCGCGATCTTCGAGGGCGCGCTTGCCATCGCCACGGAAATCGGCGCCGCTCCGGTCCCGGAGATCATGATCCCGCTCGTCGGCATGAAGAAGGAATTGGAGATCACGCGCGCCCAGGTCGAGAGGGTCGCCGCCGAGGTGTTCAAGGAGGCCGGGCGGGAGATCGAATACAGCATCGGCACGATGATCGAGCTGCCGCGTGCCGCGATCACCGCCGACGCGATCGCCGAGGTCGCCGATTTCTTCAGCTTCGGCACCAACGACCTCACTCAGACCACCTTCGGCCTGTCACGCGACGATGCGGGGAAGTTCCTGCCGCTGTACGTGGAGAAGGGCATCCTGCCCAAGGACCCGTTCGTCTCGCTCGACATCGAGGGCGTCGGCGCGCTGGTCCGCCTCGCCGCCGAGAAGGGCCGCGCCACCAAGCCGAGCCTCAAGCTTGGGATTCTGCGGCGAGCACGGCGGCGATCCGTCGTCGATCACCTTCTACCAGCGGGTCGGGCTCGACTATGTCTCGTGCAGCCCATACCGCGTGCCGGTCGCGCGCTTGGCGGCCGCGCAGGCCGCGCTGGGATCGGCCGGCGACCGCACGGCCTGACCGCGCGTCCGACCCGCCGTCTTTTCAGGCCGAAGGCGCCCTCCTTCAGTTCGTCATCGACTGCACCGAGCCGAAACCGACCCCGAGCGATCCCAGCTCCAGCTGCATTCCATTGGCGCCCGTGTTCTGGGTTCCAGTGACGGTCCCGCTCACGGTGAACGGGACGGCGGTGGGGCTGCCGCCCGTGCCCGCGCCATAGACCGCGATCTGATAGGCGCCGTCGGGCATCTTGCTGCCGGCGTTGTTCGTGCCGTCCCAGGACCAGGAGTTCGCGCCCGCCTGCGCGTTGACCGTCGCGGTACGCACGACGTTGCCGCTGCTGTCGGCAATGGCGATCGCGACAGGCTCCGCGGTCGGTGCCGTGAACTGCACCGACCCGCTCCCGTTCTGCAACGGAATCTGGTTCGACTGCACCGAGACCTGCTTGCCGGTCATCGATGCCGCCTGCATTACCTCGCCGGACTGGGTGAGCTGGATCAGGCTCGTCAGGCTGCTGTTCGTGTTGATCTGCTGCTCCACGCCGGAGAACGAGACCAGTTCCTGCGTGAACTGGTTGCTGTCCATCGGGCTCGATGGGTCCTGGTTCTGCAACTGAGTCATCAGCATGTTGAGGAAATCGCCGAAGTTGCTGGACAACGCCGTGAGCGCGGTCTGCCCGGTCTGTGCTGCCGTGCTGCCCGAGGCTCCTGTTCCGGCAGCGGTGGTGCCCTGAGCTGATGCGGTACTCTGTGAGGTCGCCTGGGTCTGCGCCGCCTCGGCGGCGGCGGCCAGTGCGGTCTGCTGGGCGGCAACAGTGGCTATGCTCATGGAAGATCCCTCGCTCAGGCTGTGATATCGAGCCCCGCGCTCAGCGCGCGCGGAGCAGGCAGGGGCGCGGCGGAAAGGCCCGCCGGGGCGGACTCGGCACCGCCACCAGGTTCCGTCGCGCCAGGGCGGCGGGAACTCCAAGTCCCCTGACCGCTCGCGTGTCCGCCGCCTTGGCCACTCCCCTGCCCTGACAGGTGCTGTCCCGGGGAGCCAAGCTGCATGGTCAGGCTGCGTCCTTCGACGGGAACGCCGGCGTTATCGAGCGCCCGATGGAGCGCCGGCTCATCCTGCCGGAGCAGGGCGAGTGTGGCTGGGCGATCAACCGTGATCTCGACCCGCGCGCCGGTGTCCGCGGCGCGGACCATGTGAACCTCGACCCGGCCAAGCTCCGCCGGCTCCAGACGGAGGACCAGCCGGTGCGTGCCCGAACCCGCGGAGGCGAGGGAAACCATCACCGGCGCCACTTGTGCCGTCGTCTGACGAACCGGTACGGGCTGCGTCCCGGTCTCGCCTGCGGCCGCCGCCGAGGGCTGCGATGGCTTTCCCGCGGGCGCGGCGTGCGTGCCGGCGGCTGTCGCCGTCATCGCCCCGACCGCCTCGGTGCTGGGAGGACCTGTAAAGGCAGTTGCGGGCGAAGATGCTTGTCCCGCGGTCGCGTCGGTCGAGTTTGAAGTGACCGCGCCGCTTGCGGTCTTCTCCGGCGGTGAGGCGGCGGCATCGGACAGAGCATGGGCGGTCCTATGGGCATCACCGCGCGCGTTCCCGACCACTGCCGGCCCGACGTCGTGACCCTGCACGGGGTGGGCGGGCTTCGCGTCCGTGGACGATGGTGGCGGCGATCGCACTGGAAGGGCAGAAGATGGGAGGGCCGTGCCGACCTGCGTCGGAAGCGGGAGCGCCTGCTCGCCCTCTTGCGAAGAGCGTACCCGCGGCTGGCCGCTCCTCGCGTTCGAGCGCTCGGCATTGTCGGGCGACGTCCTGCGCGGGTCCACCGGCTCCGGATCGCCACTGCTCGTTCCGGGCACAGTGGCGCTCGCCAACGCCGGATCGGCCGGGGGACCCGGACGGGGCCCGACCGGCGCCCCCGGCACGGACGCGCCAGTCTTGCCGGCAACGAGCTGGCCGGCGGGCGTCACCGGCAGTTTGCCGCCCGCGAGTACGCCCGCGAGCGCGTCCATGAACCTCCCCGGCTCCGTCGCCTCCGGCGGCGGACCAGCATTGGCAGGCCCGGACGGGCCGGCGTCGGCCAGTGCAATGGGAGGTGTGATCGTTAACATCCTGCGGTGCTCATTCGACGGCGAGACGGATGCAACTCGCGGACCATCGTCACCCGGTGCGAGGCCCGGCTCTTCTGCGCATCGAACACGGCACTAGGACGGAGGTGGGCAGATCCTGCCCGGCTGTTTCTGCCGCCGCACAGCCCGCGTCGGCGATTCTTCCGCGCTTGCGACGCTTACCGCGGCGCGCGCGGCTGGCACGGTTCCTGCGACATCGTGCCCGCGGCAGCACTGCGCCGCGACGGAGTGAGCCATGTCCCTCTTCAGCGCCCTCGACACCTCGGTCAGCGGCCTGTCCGCGCAGTCCGCCGCTTTCGGCAACATCAGCGACAACGTCGCCAACAGCCAGACTGTCGGCTTCAAGGGGGTGGACACCAGCTTCATCGACTATCTGACCACCAGCACCAGCCAACAGAACGAGCCCGGCGCCGTGGCCACCCGGCCCGATTACACCAACAACGTGCAGGGCACGATCTCACAGAGCACGGATCCGCTCGCGATGGCGATCGATGGTCAGGGCTTCTTCGCGGTCTCGGAGCCGAACGGCACCGTCAGCGGCGGCACGGCACCGACCTTCAGCCCGCAGACCTCCTACACCCGCGCCGGCGACTTCCAGCTCGACAAGAACGGCTATCTGGTGAACAGCGCCGGCAATTATCTTCAGGGCTGGACCGTCAACCCGACGACGGGGGTGGCGAACCAGACCAGCTTGGCGCCGATCCAGATCGGTCAGACCCAGTTCAACCCGGTCCCGACGTCCGACATCAATCTATCGGCGAACCTGCCGACCACCGGCGGCAGCACACCGGTCTCGTCGCAGGTGGACATCTACGACTCGCTCGGCAACCAGCACGCGGTGACGCTCACCTGGACGCCGACCGGCACGAACACCTGGTCGGTCGGGCTCAGCTCCCCGGACGTATCGGGCAGCACGATCGGCAGCGCCACGGTGCAGTTCGGGACCAACGGGGCGCCAGCCGGGACCATCGGCTCGTTCTCCGCGGCGAGCGGTCTCACGGCCTCGCCCGCGACGACGAACGGACCGGCGTTGCTGACCTTCACCGCCAATTTCGGCGGTGGCCCGCAGCCTGTCACCCTCGGCCTGGGCAACTACGGCGAGGCGAACGGCGTGACCCAGTTCGCGGCGAGCACCTACAGCCAGGGTAATCTGACCCAGAACGGCATACCGCCGGGCAGCTTCACCGGCATCACCACGACCGCCAGCGGCAACGTGGTGGCCAATTACAATAATGGCCAGTCGCAGGTGGTCGCGCAGGTACCGGTCATCACCTTCGCCAACCCGGACGCGCTGCAACGACAGAATGGCCAGGCCTTCACCGCCACGTCGCAGTCGGGCAACGCCATTGCGCAGTCGCAGGGCACCAACGGCGCGGGCAGTCTCGTCACCGGCTCGGTGGAGAGCTCCAACGTCGATATCGCCACCGAGTTCAGCAAGCTGATCGTCGCGCAGGAGGCGTACGGAGCAAACGCCAAGCTCATCACGACCGCCGATACGATGCTCCAGGTCACCATCAACATGAAGACCTGAGCCCATGAATCTCGACGCCTCCCTCGCCATCGCAGGAAGCGGGCTTGCCGCGATCAACGCGCAGCTCGCCCTTGTCTCGCACAACGTCGCAAACGCGAGCACCCCGGGATACGCAACCGAGAGCGCGGCCGAGCAAACCGTCGTCGCCGGCGGCCAGGGAATCGGCGTCGTCTCCGGTCCTGCTCAGCGGGACGTCAATCAGGCATTGCAATCGGCGCTTCTTCAGCAGAACGCGACCACTGCGGGGCTCACCACCACCTCCGCCGCGCTACAGGCGATCGACGCGGTTCAGGGCGCGCCGGGCCAGGGTCAGGACATCGCCAGCCTTCTCGGGAATGTCCCGGACTCGTTCTCGACACTGCTGAGCGACCCCAGCAACGCCACCCGGCAGGTGAGCGTGGTCTCCGCCGCGAGCACGCTTGCCAGCGCGATCAACACGCTCAGCGGTGCCTACACCACCCAGCGACAGGACGCACAGAACGCGATCGTCTCCGAGGTGGGCACCATCAACACGACCCTCGGCACCATCGGCGCGCTTGTCCAACCAGATCATGGCGGGGAAGGCCCTCGGCCAGAGCACCGCCGACCTCGAGAATCAGCGCGATGCGCAGATCTCGTCGCTGTCGCAGATCGTGGGCGTCAATGTGCTGACACAGGCCAACGGCGACGTGCTGCTCAGCACGTCAACCGGCACCACCCTGCCGATCCACGGGACGGCCAATCCACTCGCGACAACGGGCGCCTCCGCCGAGCCGGGGGCGTTCTATCCGGGCGGCGGCATTCCCGCCATCACGCTGGGCGGGGCGGACGTGACGGCCGCACTGACGGGCGGACAGCTGGGCGCGAACATCGCTCTGCGGGACACGACACTGCCGACCTACCAGGCCGAACTCGACGAGTTCTCCCAGAACATGGCGGCGAGTTTTTCGACGCAGGGCCTGCCACTGTTCACCAACGCCGCGGGCAAGGTGCCGACCGGGACGGGCGGGCCCGCGCAGTCGGGCTATGTCGGCTTCGCGGCCGAAATCCAGGTCAACCCGGCGGTCAGCGCCAATCCGGCCGCCGTGCGCGACGGGCTTCCTTCCCTCAACGCGGCGGGTGTCGCCGGCTTTCCCACACTCATCAATGGCGTCCTCGACAACGTGTTGGGAACTGCCCCGATCGTCGGCACGCACGTCACGGCGCTGGGGGCGACGGGCACGTTGAACGCGCCCTATTCCGCGCCCGCGACGCTGGCCGATTTCGCCTCCACCTTGGTCAGCGCGCAGTCGGCCGGCAGCGCCGCGGTCGTCCTCGCAGCTCGCGACCGAACAGGCCGTGCAGACGACGCTTGCAGGCAAGCTGAGCACCGAGACCGGGGTGAACATGGATACCGAGATGTCCGACATGATCGCCTTGCAGAATGCATATGGCGCGAACGCGAAGATCATCGGCGCCGTGCAGTCGATGTACACGACCTTGCTCGGGATGGTGGACCGAATGAGCGGCGTATCTGGCGCGCCCGTCGCCCGGCGAATACGGGCTGACTCGCGACACTGGTGGCCGACAGCGCCAGCACCCGCCAGCGCCTTGATCAGCTCACCGAGCAGGCCAGCTCGGGGATGCAGGCCACGCACCTATGCCGGCCTCGGCGCCGGTGCTTCCGTCTCGCTCATCCTCAGCCCGCAGATCGCGAGCCTGCAGACATGGCAGAACAACATCTCGGCGGCGACAGGGCAGATGGGGGTGACGCAGACCGCGATGACGCAGATCCAGCAGATCGCGTCGAACTTCTACGCCCAGACTCGACAACCTGAACGGCATCAACCCTTCGGAGGTGGACAGCGTTGCGGCCTCGGCGCGCGATGCGCTGAAGCAGGTGGCGGGACTGCTCGATACGCAGGATGGCGACGTGTTCGTGTTCGGCGGCGCCGACACGGGCAATCCGCCAGTGCCGAACCCCGGCAACATCCTGTCGTCGGGGTTCTACACGCAGATCGCGGCCGCGGTCGGCAATCTGGGCGCAGCCGGCGCGTCGGCGACCGCCACGGCGACGCTTGGCGGTCGCAAGCTCGAACGCGGCCGGCACCTCGCCCTTCTCCGCCTATATGTCGCAGCCGGCCAGCGACGCTGCAGGCGCAGATACCGACCGTGCAGACCGGGCCGGACCAGACCAGCCAGATCGGGCTGCTCGCCAGCGCCAATGCCGCTATCGCCTCTCCGGCTGGCTCGACCACCGGCTCGTATATGCGCGACCTGATGCGCTCGCTGGCCACGCTCGGTTCGCTGTCGAGCTCGCAGGCGAACCTCGCCGGCTTCGCCGGGCCTGGTGCAGGACACGCGCACCAGCCTGCAAGGCGCGATCACCGCAATGGCCGGCGACGCGGGCGTGCTGGGCGACCGCCAGACGGCGCTGACCGCAACGCAGACGGGGCTCGCCGACACACAGACCGCCCTGACGACGCAGGTCGGCTCCGCCCAGGACGCCAACATGGCGCAGACGCTGTCGAACATCACGCTGGTGCAGACGCAACTTCAGGCCTCCTACCAGATGATCGCCGGCTTGAGCAGCCTGTCGCTCGCGAAAATCCTGCCGCCGGGACCGTGAGTCGCTTCACCGGCCGTTAACCCGAGCGCCGCAAAATGGCGCTCTGCCCGCAAAAAGCGGGGCTATCCGCAACTTTGTGGGCAAAGGTAAGAAACCATGTCCTTCTCGATCAATACCAACATCGGCGCGATGATCGCGCTGCAATCGCTCAACTCGACGGCCACTCAGCTTGCCGCCGTGCAGAAGCAGGTCTCGACCGGCTATCGTGTCGCCGACGCCACCGACGACGGCGCGGCCTATGCGGTCGCGCAGAGGGTGCGTTCCGACGTCGGCGCGCTGACCAGCGCCAACCAGCAGCTCGGCAACGTGCAGGGGCTTGCTGGAGCACGACCATCACCGGCCTGAACGACGCCTCCAACACGCTCAACTCGCTGAACGCGGTCCTGGTCAAGCTCGCCGACGGCAACACGCAGGGCAGCCAGCGCACGCAGTATCAGGCGCAGTACACGCAGCTGGTGGCGCAGATCAAGAACGACTTCAATGGCGCCGACTACAACGGCAAGACGCTGATCGGCAACGTCGGGCGGCGTCTCCCACGGGCGTGACGTTCGGCCAGCACCGCAGTGGTGCAGGACGAGCTCGGCACGACCTACGGCATCGCCACGTTCGGCGGCAACACGCTCTACACGTCGCTGAACGTGGCGAGCTTCACGTCCACGCGGCGCGCAGTCGTTCCTGACCGGCACTTTCGCCAACGCAGCTCAACACGCATCGCCAACCAGCTCAACACCTACGGCGCGACTACGAACTACGTCACCAACCAGATCAGCTACAACAGCGACAAGATCGACGCGCTGAACAGCGGCCTCGGCTCGCTGGTCGACGCCGACCTGGCCAAGGAATCGGCGC
This sequence comes from uncultured Pseudomonadota bacterium, assembly GCA_963756495.1. GTDB lineage: Bacteria > Pseudomonadota > Alphaproteobacteria > Acetobacterales > Acetobacteraceae > DATFDN01. The sequence goes on from CAVWNS010000001.1 coordinate 749,651, forward strand.
AGCTCCAGTCGCTGCAGATCCAGCAGCAGCTCGGTACCCAGGCGCTCAGCCTGGCCAATCAGGCGCCGCAGACGCTGCTGAGCCTGTTCAAGTAAGCCGGAAGGCGGGCAAAACGCCCGCCCGTCGCTTCGTCGGTCCTGACCGACCAGGCGACGACAGTCCGCAGTCGATCAGGAAAAGCTCGATGTCCACTCTGGTTCTAGAGCTGCGTCAGGGCGAGGTCATGATCGTCAACGGCGCACCGATCCGGTTCCGTACGAAGTCGCGGATCGAGCTGACCGCCAAGGCGCGCTTCCTGTTCGGCAAGCAGATCATGGCGCCCGACCAGGCGGACAGCCCGGCGCGGCGCATCTATTTCGCCCTGCAATCCGCCTATATCGGCAACGAGGACGAGCGCGCCCGCGGGCCTGGCGTCGGCGCGCGAGCTGATCGCGGAGTTCAAGGCGGCGACCACCTCGGCGCTGGCGCGCGACATGCTCGACCGGGCGCTGGCCGCCGCCGAGGCCGACGACTGCTACCAAGCGCTGAAACTGGCTCGGCGCATCATCCAGCACGAGGACACCGTGCTGGGCCGCGCCTGCGACGGCGCCGACCCCTCTCACCCAGCAGCGAGCCGACCGCCATGCAGACCATGAAGCCGGCGTCCAGGCCTATCGGCCGCCGCCGGCCACCGCAGCCTGCGCGAGCAGGAGGCCGACGTGTTCCGCCAGGCCACCGGCGCGCTGCGCGCCGCGCGCGGCGCGCGCCCTGCAGCGGGTCGCGCGCTCGCCGACAACCGCCGGCTCTGGCTGACCGTCACCGATCTGATGCGCGATCCCGCCAACGCCCTGCCGGCCGAACTGCGCGCCTCGATCGTCTCGGTCGGGCGCGCCGTGCAGCGCGAGATGGAGCGCGAGCGCCGGACTTCGAGTTCCTGATCTCGATCAACGAGAACATCGCCGCCGGCCTGAGCCGGCCGCGGCTGAGCAGGCGCGCATGGGCACTCAGCCTCAGGCTATCTTCCGTCGCTGTTCGGCGCCGGCGACGACGCAGCGGCGCAACCGGAGCCTGCTGACACGCTCTACGGGCGGCGGGCAGGCCGCGCACGCGCTCGGGCAGAACCCGATCGCCGCGCTTGACCAGGCCGAGCTGAACCAGACGCAGGATATCAAGGCGACCGCGCAGCAGCCCGACCGTGCAGCGCGCCGTCAGCCAGTTCACCGCGGCGGTGCAGAAAGCGACCAGCGTGCAGCAGCTCCTGAGCAATCCGACGGTGATGCAGGTGCTGCTGACCGCCAACGGTCTGGGCGATCAGCTGCAATACACGGCGCTCGCCCAGAAGGCGCTGACCTCGAACGTCAACGACCCGAACTCGCTGGCCAATCAGCTCAGCGACACGCGCTGGAAATCCGTGGCGCAGACCTACAACTTCGCGACCAAGGGCCTGTCGGTCATCCAGAACCCGCAGGTGCATCGTCGACGATCGCCAACGCCTATGCCGAGGTCACCTGGCGCCAGTCGCTGGACGCCACGACGCCCGGCCTGTCGAACGCGCTCACGTTCCGCCAGGAGGCGTCCGGCATCACCTCGGTCGATCAGATCCTGGGCGATCCGGTCATGCGCACGGTGGTCACCACCGCGCTCGGCATCCCCGAGCAGATCGCCTTCCAGCCGCTGGAGGCGCAGGAGAAGGCGATCAGCAGTCGACTCGACATCAGCCAGTTCCAAGACCCGCAATTCGTCGAGAGCTTCATCCAGCGCTACCTGATCGCGGCCGCCAATCAGCAGCAGCAGCAGCAGCACGCCCGACCTGACCTCGCTCGCGGTCGCAGGCGCAGGGTCTCGTGGTCTGACCGGCTGCGCCCGGCTCAAAAGGAGCCCGCCTATGGACGGCCTGACCGCCTCCCCCGATCTCGATCGCCTCACCGCCCGCGTCGCGGAGTTGATCGACGCCGGCCGACTCGGGGCGGCGCGTCCGCTGATCGCGGCGCTTCGGACGGCTGGCGCCGGCCTCGCCGCGCCTCGCGGAACTCGCCGCCGTCCTGGCGCTGAAGGAGGGGCGGTTCGACGAGGCGCGGGCGGAGCTGGACCGGCGCTCGCAGTCCTGGCCGGGAAACGTCGGCTTCTACAAGTGCCGCGCCGATGTGCGCCGCCAGCAGGGCGATTCGGTCGGCGCCGCGCGAGACGCCGCCGAGGCCGTGGTGCTCGACCCGCAGCGACCCCGACGCGAAGGCAATCCTTGGGGTGGCGCTGCTGGCGCTCGGTCGCGCGAGGATGCGCGCGCCTGCCTGGCCGCGGCCGTGGCCCGCGAGCCGGGGAACCCGATTGTTTCGCGCGGCGCTGGCGGACGCGCAGGCGCTGCGGCGACGCCGAAGCGGCCGCGGCCACCCTGGACGACGGGATCGCGCGCGCGCCCGCCGATACCTCCCTGCACAATGCCGCGGTGCTGCACGCCCTGCGCCGGCGCGACTTCGCCGAGGCGGTCGAACTGGCCGAAGCGGCCCGTCGAGCGGGCGCCGTGGATGCGTGCCTGTTCGGCCTGATGGGTCACGCGCTGTCCAGCCTCGGCCGGCACGACGAGGCCGCAGAGGCTTATGCCGAGGCACTGAAGCTCGGGCCCGACGACCCCTATGTGCGACATCTCGTCGCCGCGTCCGGCGCCCTGCCCGAACGCCGACCGCGCGCCGACCGACTACATGCGCGCCGTGTTCGACGGGTACGCCGACCACTTCGAGGCGCACCTGATCTCGCTCGGCTATCGCGTGCCCGGCCTGATCCGCGCCGCCCTGCTGCGCCATGCGTCGAGCGGCGCGGGGGCGCGGCTCGGCCCGGTGCTCGACCTTGGCTGCGGCACCGGACTGGTGGCGGTGGCGCTGCTCGACTTCCGGTCGGCCCGATCACCGGGGTCGATCTCTCCCCGCGCATGCTCGCCGCCGCGGCCGCCAAGCAGCTCTATGCCGACTTCGCGAGGACGACATCATGCGGGTGCTGGCGACCGAGGACCGCCCTGGCGCGTCATCCTCGCGGCCGACGTGCTCTGCTACTTCGGCGCGCTGGAGGACATCATGGCTGCCGTTCGCCACCGGCTCGCCCCCGGCGGTCTGTTCCTGTTCAATGTCGAGACGCTGAGGGGCATGCCGCCGCCGCTGCGGTTGGTGCCTCGGCCAGCACGGGCGCTACGCCCATACGCCTGGATTATGTCCACCGCACGGCCGAGGCGGCCGGCTTCGCGGTTGTCGAGCTGGCAAACGAGACGCTCCGTTAGGAAGCCGACGTCCCGGTGCCGGGCCTGCTCGTCGTGCTGAGCGCGCCGTGAGTGCAAGCTGTGCCCCCGCTCCGCCCGATGCCGATCTGCTCACGCGCGGCGAGCGCCTTCCTGCGCCGAGGTGAGGCGCGGGAGGCGGTCGAAGTCCTGCTGCGCTGCTGCGGGCACGCGCCTGAGCGGGCGGAGGCTTGGAACGCCCTGGGCACTGGCCTTGGCCGAGCCGGCGACATCTGCGCGCACTCGGCGCCCTCGGGCGCGCGCACCGTCTCGCGCCGCGATCATTGGAATATGCCCTGCGTCGCGCCGAGATCGCCCATATGGCGGGCGCCGGCGACGCCGAACTCGCCTGCCTCGACGATGACGGCGAGGCCGATCCGTTGAACGCCACGCCGCTCGCCGCCTCCGGGCTTCTGCTGCATCGGCTCGGACGTCATGCGGAAGGTGCCGACGCGCTCGAGGCCGCCTGCGCGCTCGCGCCCGACCGGCTCCGCTCTGGGAGCTTCTCGGCAGCGTGCTGGCGCGCGGGCACCAGCTCGCGCACGCCGAGGCGGCGATGCGGCGCGCGCTTGCCCTCGATCCCGCTAATGGCGCACTGCGCCACGACTTGGCCGTCGTGCTGATGCGAATGCACCGCTTTGGCGCCGCCCGCGCCGAACTGGTGGGTGTTCGCGCAATCCGCGGCGACGATCCGACGCTCCTCTGCAATCTCGCCAACGCGACCCTTTGCCTCGGACTGCAGGACGAGGCGCTGGAGATCGCGCGGGAGGCGGTAGCGCTGGCGCCGGACAGTACGCTTGCGCATCGAGCGATGGTCAACACCCTGCCCTACACGGCGGCGATGACCGCCGCCGGATCTGCTGGCGGCGTTGCCGGCTTGCGCCGCGCGATTGCCGCGCCCGGCTGCGCGCCGGTCTGGACCAATCCGGCCGACCCCGATCGGCGCCTGCGGGTCGGGCTGCTGTCGGGGATGCTGAAGACCCATCCCGTCGGCTGGCTCACGATCGCCGGGTTCGAGACGCTCGATCCGCGCGGTTCGCGCTCGTCGGCCTGGCGGAGACGATGCCGAACGACGCGCTGTCGCGCCGGTTCCGCGCCGTGGCCAGTGAGTTCCACTCGGTGGGGGCTCTGATGATGACGCGCTCTGGCCGTTGCGACGCGCCGGCTGGGGATCGACGTGCTGATCGATCTTGGCGGCTATGGCGATCTCGGCCGAATGACCGCCTGCGCGCAACGGCTGGCGCCGGTGCAGATCAAATGGGTCGGCATGCAGAACCACTCGACCGGCCTGCCGGAGATGGACTGGTTGCTGACGGACCGGTGGGAAACGCCGCCCGGCTTGCGCACATCTACAGCGAGCGGCTGCTCCGGCTGCCGGACGGCTACGTCTGCTACAGCCCCCGGCTTATGCGCCCGGATGTGACACCGCTGCCGGCGCTCGCCGCCGGACAGGTCACGTTCGGCTGCTTCACCAATTGGCCAAAGTGACGCCGGCGCGTTGTCGGCGCATGGGCGGCGATCCTCAACCACGTATCCGGCGCACGCCTGGTCGTGAAAAGCCATGCGTTCGCCGATGCCGATGCCGAGGTCGTGGCCCGGATGCGCGCCAGCTTCGCCGCGCACGGGATTGCGCGGAACGCGTCTGGATTTGCGCGGCCCCTCGCCGCATCGGGCGTTCCTCGCCGAGTACGGCGGCGTCGATATCGCGCTTGATCCGTTCCCGTATCCGGGGGCCTGACCACCTGCGAGGCGCTCTGGATGGGCGTGCCCACGGTCACCCTGCCCGGAGAGACCTTCGCCTCGCGTCACTCGTTCAGCCACCTCAGCAATGCCGGGCTCGGGGACTGGGCCGCCACAGACCTCGCGGGCTATGTCGGCCTGGCCGTGGCAAAGGCGCGCGACCTCGATGCGCTGGAGGCATTGCGGATGCGGCTGCGCGGAACGGTGAAGGCGAGTCCGCTCTGCGACGCGCCGCGCTTCGGCGCCAACCTGGGCGCCGCGCTGCGGCACGCTTGGACCGTGTGGTGCGCGACCCAGTAACGGCGCCGGCCCGTTCACTGGCCGGGCGTGACCGGCTATTCCGGAATTTCGTCAGTGACCACGGTGAATTGCGTCAGGCGGGCACCGCCGAAGATCGTGGTGATGGCGACGTCGGTCGCGTCGCGGCCGCGCGCCATGAGGATGCGGGCGATCCGCGGGCAATTATGGCGCGCGTCGAAGGTGTACCACCGTCCGCCGAGATAGACGTCGAACCAGGCACTGAAATCCATCGGGGCATCCGATCGCGGAACCCCGATATCGCCCAGATAGCCGGTGCAGTATCGTGCCGGGATGTTCATGCACCGGCAGAAGCGTCACCGCCAGATGGGCAAAGTCTCGGCAGACGCCCTGGCGCTCCATGTACGCATCCCACGCCGTCTTGGTCGGGCGGGCATGTTCGTAGCCGAAGGTGATCCGATCGTGGACGAAGTCGCAGATCGCCTGCACGCGCGCCCAGCCGGGCTGGGTGTTGCCGAACAGCGACCAGGCCGTGTCGGACAGGCGATCGGTTTCGCAGTAGCGGCTGCCCAGCAGATAGACCAGGGCATCGTCGGGCAGGTCCTCCACGGGGTGCTGGATCGCATCGGGGGCAACGTCGTCGGGGGCGCCGCTGTCGTGCACGACGAAGTCTGCAACCGATGGTTAGCTGACCGATCGGCGCGACGATGCGGGTGCAGATGTTGCCGAAGCCGTCTTCATAGTCCCGCGCCGGGAGCGGCGGATCGAACGTGACGCGGTGCGGCGTCCGCAGGTCGGGGACCCGCGCTCGGATGCACGCTCAGGATCAGCAGCATCGGCGTCGGTTGCGCGGAGTCGTAGATGATCTCGTAGCCAGCGCGGATCTGCATCAGCATGTCTCCAGGCGATCGAGGCGGGGTACCGTGGCGGTCAGCATCCGGCCGCCGATAGCGGGACTTTGCCTGCTAGCTCGGCGCTGTCGTCGTTCTCGTCAGCGGTGACGCTCACCTCGACCGTCATTCCCAGATGGTCGGCGGGAAAGCCGGTCCAGGTGCCGGACAGCGGGACCGCCTGGCGCGGGTCGCGGGCGACGGCGATGCGGATGAGATCGCGGTTGCTGCCGACGATCCCGTTCGTGGGATCGTATTCCACCCACCCGGCTCCCGGCAGATAGACTTGCAGCCAGGCATGCGTCGCGCCACCGCCGACGCGCGGCGTGCCGCCTCGGCGCGGGCTGTGCAGGTACCCGGAGACGAACCGTGCCGCTAAACCCAGCGAACGGACGGCTTCCATCATCAGCATCGCGAAGTCACGGCAGCTGCCGCCGCGAAGCTTGAGGGTCATGGCGGCATCCTGTACCCCTGCGGCCTCACGCGCGACGTAGGTGAAGCCGTCACGGATGGCATGGGTCATGTCCGCCAGTAGCGTGTGGGTGCCGGTCGGACCTCCGGAGCGGAGGAACTGCCGAGCCCAGCGATCGACATCGCGGTTCGGGTCCGGGGTCTGCCGTTCGATGCTCCGCACGAGGTCTGGCACATCCTCCGCGCTGTAGCCGAACGGGTAAGTCCGGGCATTCTCCTCCAGCACGAAATCGAGGACGTTCATTGCCGTATGGTCAAGACGGACGAAGCTCTCCACCCGCAATTCCGTCGCCCGTCCGCTGAAGCCCACCGCGGCGACGCAATTGCCGAACACGTCGTGCATCCAGCGCAGGCTCGCCGGAGCCGGCGTGATATCCAGCCGCGCCTCGATCAGCCGCTGATCGTGCCCTTCGCGTGGACGGAGCATCAAGCGATGCTCGCCGAAGGAAACGGGCTGACGGTAGCGGTATGTCGTGACATGACGGACGGAGAGAATGGGCATCGACCGTCAAGCCGCCTGGCTCTGATCTGGCTCGGGCGCGTAGCCGAAGAAGCTGATCGAGAGATCCCGCGCCACCAGGATCAGCCGCCGTTGGATCAGATCGAGGAACTCATGCAGGCCTTGCGCGATCACTTCGCCGATGGTCATCGAGCTGAGAAGGGCGCGCACACTGTCCAGCAGCTCTGCGGCGACGTTTCCTCCACGCAGCGCGTACCGCGCCTTCAGCTCCGACAACAGCATCTCGACCTCGCGAATGCAGAGATAGACCGACCGGGGGAAACGTCGGTTCATGAGCAGGAATCCGGCGACCTGCGCGGGGGTTATTCCGCGCGGATGCAGCCGCCTGTACGCGTGGTAGCCGGCGGCGGAGCGGAGCAGCGTGTTCCATTGTCCGATATCGACCGGCGAGCCCACATCCGACACCGACGGCAGCAGGATGTGGTATTTCATGTCCAGCAATCGGGTGATCTGGTCGGCGCGTTCCAGATAGCGCCCGATCTGGTAGAAGTACCAACCCTCGTCCCGGTAGAACGTGCCCTCGGCGATTCCGGTATGGGTCTGGCATCCCTCCTTGATCTGGCCGAACAGGGCACTGAGATGGGCGACCTCGAGGTCGGCCGGGCCAAGCGCGCTCAACTTATTGTGGAATATGTTGAGGTGCACCCACATCTCGGTGGAGATCAGCGGGCGAAGGGTGCGCGCGTTCTCGCGCGCCGATCGGATCGCGCTGACGATCGAGGTCGGATTGGTTGCATCGGTCACGTAGAAACTGAGCACGCTTTGCGCCGTGGCGGCGGTGCCGCGCGAAAAGAACTCCTTTTCGTCGGAATGGAGCTGCACGATCGACAGCCAGTTCTGGCTGCCCGCGCGATCGCGCGAGAATGTCTCGTTCACATCGAGGATGCGGGCGAGATTCTCGGCGCGCTCCACATAGCGTGCCAGCCAGAACAGGCAGTCGGCGTCGCGCGCGAGCAGGATGTCAGTCAACGACCCACGTGTCCTTCGAGCCACCACCCTGGGAGGAATTGACGATCAGCGAGTCTTTGCGGAGCGCCACCCGTGTGAGGCCACCCGGCAGCACCCAGGTCTTCGATCCGGTGACGGCGAACGGCCGCAGATCGACGTGGCGGGGCTCGACCTTGCCGTCGATCAGCGTGGGCGAGACGGACAGGCTGATGCAGGGCTGGCTGATGTAGTTGTCGGGCTCGGCCAGGAGCTGGGCGCGGCAAGCTTCCAGCTCCTGCCGGCTTGCCTGCGGGCCGACGGTGATGCCGTAGCCTCCCGCTTCGCCCACCGGCTTGACCACCAGCTGGTCGAGATGGTCGAGCGTGTGTTGCAGGCCGTCCGGTTCCCGGCAGAGATGCGTCTCGACGTTCGGCAGGATGGGGTCCTGCCCAAGATAATAGCGGATGATGCGCGGCATGTAGGCATAGACGGCCTTGTCGTCGGCAACGCCGGTGCCGACCGCATTGGCCAGCGAGACATTGCCGGCCCGATAGGCCCGCATCAGCCCACGGACGCCCAGCGCGCTGTCGGGCCGGAACGCCTCCGGGTCGAGGAAATCGTCGTTGATCCGCCGGTAGATCACGTCCACCCGGATCAGGCCACGTATCGTGCGCACATAGACGACATCGTCCTCGACCACGAGGTCGCGGCCCTCGACCAGCGGCACGCCCATCTCCCGGGCCAGGAACACATGCTCGAAGAAGGCCGAGTTGTAGCTGCCGGGGGACAGCAGCACGACCCTGGGATCGTCGATTCCGGGGGGTGCGATCTCGCGTAGGGCGGCGAGCAGCTGCAGGCCGTAGCCGTCGATCGGGCGCAGGGCGATGCCGTTGAGCAGGTCGGGGAAGGCGCGCAGCATCATGTGGCGGTTCTCGACCACGTAGCTGACGCCGGATGGCGTCCGCGCATTGTCTTCGAGCACCAGGAACTCTCCGGACTGGTCCCGGATGATGTCGATGCCGCAGACGTTCACGTACGCCCGGTGCGGCAGGCGGAGACCCCGCATGAGAGGCTGATAGTGGGCATTGCCGAGCACAAGCGAGGCAGGCACGACCCCGTCCCGCAGGATGTTCTGGTCGTGGTAGATGTCGTCCAGCAGAAGATTGATCGCGCTCACCCGCTGGATGACGCCGCTTTCGATGCGCTGCCAGTCGCGGGCCGACAGGACGCGGGGGATCACGTCGAACGGCAAGATGCGGTCGATCGCGTCCTTCTCGGAGTAGACCGTGAAGGTGATCCCGAGATTGAACAGCTCGGCCTCGGCGATGGTGGCTCTGCCTTGCAGCTGCTCGGCCGACAGCTTTCCAAGGCGGTCGCGGACCGGACCGTTGCCCTCGCCATCGAGCATCTCACAGAAGAACGCGCCCGGCACATAGCCAGTCAGGACCATGCTTCACCCTTGTCGATCCCGGAGGATGTGACGCACGATCCGTGCCATCCTCACCACTCCAACAGGGGACAAATCGGCAAGGACCCGGGCCGGCTCAAGGCCCCATGGCGCGCTGTTGCTTCCCAGGCCCTGAAAGTTCGGCGCCACCCGTGCCCGGCAGCCCGCTATCAGCATGAGCGAAGTCGTGTGCCGCTTCATCACGGCACATGGCCGGTCGGTGCGCTCAACGATCCGGCGGCAGCCGCGCCTGCTTCGGCGAGCGCTCACTATCGTCTTCCGCGAGATCGACCCAGCGCGAGAGCAGCAGAGTTCGCGCGCGCCCATCAGCCGCGGCAAGTGCCTCCAGCAACCGGCGGCCGAGCGCTTCGGCCGCTTCCGTCGGCATCAGGCGCGTTCGCGCCTGATGTGTCTCTCCCGGCGTCGCCACGCGACGCTCAACCGTCGGACAGCAATGGCCGTGGAATGCCTCGCCGCGTGCCCCAGCCGGGTCGAAGACGGCCCGTCCCGGAGCTGACCCGGGCCGGGTCAGTGCAGGACGGCATGCGACAGCAGCGTCGTGAGCGAGACCGGGCCGGAGCCGACGAGCGTGGCGACGGCCGTGCTGGACCCGCCGGCGGCCCCGGTCGCATTGACCGAGATGATGCCGTCATTGTTGGCATCCGTGCTGGTATTGACGAAGCTGCCGATGGTGGACATGTCGCCGGTCCAACTCGTCCCGGCGAGCAAGGCGCGCATGTCGAACTGATCGCCGTTCTGCAGGACCGGCCCGTTGATCACGTCGGTCCCTTGCCCCGCGCCAGGCAGGACGATCGTATTGTTGGACCCCTCATCGGTCAGGGTGTTGGTCCCTGCCCCCGCGTCAACAACGTTGCCGGTGCCGCCGAACGAGATCGAGTTGTCTCCGGCACCCGTGGTGAGCATGTTGCTGCCCTGAAGGGCGCTGACGGTTTCGGTCCCGCCCGTCGCGGTCAGGGTATCGCCCGTCCCACCGATGAAGATCATGTGATCCCCGGCGCTGGCACCGACCGTCTGGTTGCTGACGGAGGTGCTGAAGCTCGCCTGAGTCGCTGGCACGACCACGTCGGGGTTCGCACTGGCCGCGATGGCTGGCGCGGCGTTGCCGGCGGCACCGGCCGTGATCTGGATGGTCTGCTTGGACTCGACCCCAGCCTGGTTCCACACGTCGACCGTCAGCGTGTCGGTGCCGGGGGTACCGGCCGCCGTGTAGGTCAGGCTGGCCAGATCGGCGTTGAGCTGCGCCTCGGTGCCTGACAGCATGCCGCCGCCCACGATCCCGCCGCCCGGACCATAGGTATTGCCCGCAATGTTGATGGTGCCCGACGTGTCGAACACGTTGAGCGCCATCGTGCCGCCGGTCGCCGCCGCCCAGGGATCGGTGATTCCCACGCCGCTGACCGCGGTGGTGGAACCGGTGGCGACACTCTCGGTGGCCGGTACCGTTACGCTCAAGTCCTGCGGCGTGCCGCTCGCGCCCGTGCTGGTGCCGCCCGTGCTGCGTCCTGTCGTCGTGCCGCCCGTGCTGGTCCCGCCCGTTGCCCCCGCGGCTGTTCCGCCTGCGCCCGGATTGCTGATCTCGACCAGCACCGGGTGATCGGGCACCTGGATCTGCACCGTCGCGGTGTTGCCGTCGCTCTGTATCGCGCTGGTGCCGGTCAGCGGATCGAACACCTGGATCTGCGAGGCGGCGGACCCCAACGTGAGCGTGTCGGTGTGCGCGCCGGCATTCTCGTTCCAGATCGCCAGCCAGTAGGTGCCGTCGGACTTCTGCATCAGCATGGTGCTGTCGCCCGAACCATTGAGCGAGTAGTTCAGCGTTCCCGGATTGACCCCGCCGCCGCTGTCCGCCAGCAGGGTCGTCAGATCATGGATCGCCTGGCCTTCCGGTCTGGCGCTGCCGTCCTGGTTCATCAGGCCGTACCCGCCGGAGCTGTCGTCGAACAGGGCGTAGAAATACGTTTTCGGAATGCCGACGCTGTACGCATCCAGGATCCCGTCCAGGTCCCATTTCGCGGCCTGAGTGGGATCGACGTTGGACTCGTTGTAGCCGAACTCCGTCTGGATCACCGGCCGACCGGACGCTGCGAGCTGAGCATCGGTGATGAGCATGTTGATCGTGCTCATCGGCGCGCCGAACGGGTAGGTGTGCGCGTTCGCGTAATCCGCGTAGGCAGACAGGTCGCCCACCTTGTCGTAGTTGCCGTGCCAGTCGTTCGCCGCGGTCCAGCCTGCGCCGAAGGACATGTTGATGGACGGCACGCCGGCGCTGTGCGCCGCGGCATTGACGGTCTGCTGGTAATACGCGGTGTAGCCGAGCGAGTTGCCCTGTGAGCTAGGGTACGGGTTATCCTCCTCGTTACCGCCTTCGATGAAGTTGAGGATTCCCTGGCCGGCAATCTGCTGGGCACGGCCGAGGTCGCCCTGCATCTGGGCCGCCGAACCTTCGGAGAGGAAGGCATCGAACTTGGCGCCGGTCGCGTTGGCGACCTGCTGCCACCAGCCGTTCGGCCCAACATCGGCGGGATTCGAGGCGGCATCGCGGATATTGCTGATGCCGAGGTAATTGATGGCCCCCTCGGTCGCCCCGAGATTTTGGTATCCGTACGACATCGAATCTGATATGGGTATTCACGCCGATCGAGCTGACGAGGGACTCGGCACTGATGGCCTGCTGATTGGGCATATGATTATATTCCTATAAGGCGATTTGCGCCGGGACCGGGCGGCAGAGTTGAGACCAAAGAGGAGCGAAGTCTTCAGCCCGAACTGGGCTACGGCGCTAAACAACCTGCTCGCATAACGTCAATCATCCGGCCTTAAGCAGCCTGCTCATAGCGGCAATCCTCCGCGTCCAAGACACTACTTTGCTTCGGGAGAAGCCCTGCGGACTTCCCGTGCGATTCAGTCGAACGTTGCGATGGCCGTCGTCTGGCCCGCGACCCCGTCTAGTCCGCGCGACGCGCGGGACACAACCTCTCCCCTACGTTGCTGGGCCGTGAAAGGTGGAAGTTTTCAGTTTCGCCACTATGGCGAGAGTGTTTGCTATGAATAGCGTCCTAGACGCAGCCAACTCGCGCGGTTTTCCCGACCTACCTGGCCGGTCATGTAGCAAAGATGGACATGCGCGATCCTGCTCGGGCGTTCGATGCACATCATTACGCTCCCTCATGGATAGTGGTTGCCCAGCAAGGAGGCGTCGGAGGCGCACTCTTACGACAATCTGGCCTTGTCGGGCCGACGGGGACGAAAGCCTCTCATCGCGCACGACAAAGCTGACGAACGTAGCGGGAGCGCACGAATGTTCTTGACCCCGCCACGCTGACGGGCCACCTAGTGTGGTGCTGTCCGTGAACGCGTGATCGGCGCTCCTCGTACTTCAGGAGCACCCTCCCGGAAGCCTCGTTGTAACTCGTTCGCCCCATTGTCACGCGGGGAGGCGGACATTCGGGCGCCCGATCGGCGTAGGCATCGACCTGCACCGCCGGCGCTGGAGCTTAATCCTTCGTGTCATCAACCAGTTTCGGGGCCCTCGGCCTTTCCGAGCCCCTTTTGCGTACCCTCGCTCGTGAGGGCTTCCATCAGCCCACCCCCATCCAAGCCAATGCCATCCCCGCCCTGCTCGACGGTCGGGACCTGATTGGCGTCGCCCAGACCGGCTCCGGCAAAACCGCCGCCTTCGCGCTTCCCATGCTGCAAAACCTGGCGAGCCAACCGCTCGCCGCGCAGCGCTATGCCACGTCGGCGCTGATTCTCGCCCCGACCAGGGAACTCGCCTTGCAGATCGAGGAGAGCATCAACCGCCTCGGCGCCGGCCTGAAGCGGCGCGTCGTCGCCATTCTCGGCGGGTGCAGTCGCACCATGCAGGTGCGCCGGATGCAGGCAGGCGCGGACATCGTGGTCGGCACGCCAGGCCGTATCTGCGACCTGATGTCCACCAATGAACTGCGCCTGAACCAGGTCCGCCACTTCGTCCTCGACGAGGCCGACCGCATGCTCGATCTCGGGTTCATCAAGGACATCCGCCGCATCGTCGCCGCTCTGCCGGGCGCGCGGCAGTCGGCGCTGTTCTCGGCGACCATGCCGACGGAGGTCCGCCGGCTGGCCGACGGGCTGCTGCGCGATCCCGCCCAGGTGGAAATCGCCGGAACCCGCACCACCATCCCCCGCATCGACCAGCACGTTCACGTCGTTCCCGCCGCCGGCAAGCGCGCGCTGCTCGCGCGGCTTCTCGACAATCCGGCGCTGTCGCGGGTCATCGTGTTCACCCGCACCAAGCGGACCGCGAACCGGGTTGCCGAGGACCTGGAGCGCGGAGGCGTCGTGGTCGACGCCCTGCACGGCAACAAGAGCCAGCCGGCGCGCCAGAAGGCGCTGGACAGCTTCCGCAGCGGCCGTGCCCGTGTCCTGGTCGCCACAGACATCGCCGCGCGCGGCATCGACGTGACCGGCATCTCGCACGTGATCAACTTCGACCTCCCGGCGCAGGCTGAGGACTACGTCCACCGCATCGGTCGCACGGCGCGTGCCGGCGCGTGCGGCATCGCAATCTCGTTCTGCGATCCCAGCGAGCGCGGGGCGCTGCGTGCCATCGAGCGGACAACCGGGGCGACGCTCCAGATCGCGCCAGGCGGGTCCGTCCCGGCCCTGCGCCCTGCCCCGGCTCTGGCCCCGGTGGAGCGACCAATCGCCGAGCCACCGGCCGCGGTCCGCCGCGCGCCACGTCGCCGGCGTCGCCCGAGCGATCCCGCCCGGCTGCGCTCGGCGGCCTGACCGCGGCAATCGTTCACCCCCCTCTCCCGCTTGAGCCCCGCTTGGGAGAGGGACCTCTTTCCCCCGCTTCGAAACCGCCGGATCGCGGGGGCACGGCATGATAAGGGTTTCACGTTGCCGTGAGCCCGAGTCCGTTGCTATGGTGTGCACCGACGCAGCATCGGTCTGCCAAGTTCCGGAGAGCTCCCTTTGCGACAAGCCGGCGCCGCCGCCCGCTTCGATGACCGGCGAGCCCATCGCCGAGGCTTTTCTCTCTCCGCGCTGTTCCAGGCGCCCACGCTGCGCGGCCGGCTGCTCTTGCTCGTCGCCGCCTCCGTCATTCCGGCGATGGTCCTCGTCGGCATGGCTGGCCTCGCCATCCCGGAGAGCGCATCCACCGGACCCCTGCATAGCACCTTGTGGCGCTTCGCCCTGTTGGGGCTCGTGCTGCTGGTCGCTGGCCTGGCGGCGGCGTTGGTCATCGCCCGGGATGTCGTGCGCGCGCTGCGCCGGCTCGCCGCCCCAGCGGAGGAGGGGTCGCGCCGCAGCGGCATCCGCGAAGTGGACGAACTCGCCACGATCCTCGCCCGCGCTGCCGCCGAGGTGCGGGCCAGCGAGGCGCGCGTCCAGGCAACGTTCGACGAGGCGGCGGTGGCGATCGCGCATCTCGCGCTGGACGGGCGCTTCCTGCGGGTCAACGAGCGGCTCTGCGCGATGCTCGGCTACGCCCGTGCCGATCTAGTCGGCAAGAACGTCCAGGACATCACCCACTCCGACGACGTTGAGCCCGACATGGAGCAGGTCCGCAGGATGCTCACGGGCGAGATCGCGACCTCGGTGCGCCAGAGGCGGTACTTCCACCGCAACGGCACGATCATCTGGGTCAGCCTCACCGTGTCGCTGGTCCGCCGTCTCGACGACACACCCAAGTTTTTCATCTCTGTCGTCGAGAACATATCGGAGCGCAAGAAGGCCGAGAATGCCGCGCGGGTCAGCGAGGCGCGACGGCAATCGCTGCTCGAGACCCTCGACCTCGCAACGCTGATGGTGCGCGACGTGGACGGCACGATCCGCTTCTGGTCGGACGGATGCCGTCAGCTCTATGGCTGGACCGCCGAGCAGGCGGTCGGCCGCTCGACGCACGATCTGCTCCGGACCACGTTTCCGGTCCCGCAGCCGGAGATCGAGGCCGCATTGCTGCGCGACGGCACCTGGAGCGGCGATCTGATCCACCACCGGCGCGATGGGACCGCACTCACGGTGGCCGTCCGCAAGGTGGTGCGGCGGGATGCGGACGGGCGCGCGCTGGCGGTCATAGAGAGCATCGTCGATGTCAGCGCCCTGCGCCGAGCGCAAGCCGCGCTCGAATGTCTGAACAGGAGCTTGGAGGCGCGGGTGGGCGAGGAGGTCGCCGCGCGTCAGGCGGCACAGGAACGCCTGGTCCATGCCGAGCGGATGCAGGCGCTTGGCCAGCTCGCCGGCGGCATCGCGCATGATTTCAACAACGTGCTGCAAGCCGTCCAGGGCGGCGCCACGCTGATCGAGCGCCGGCCGGCGAACGCGGACAACGTGCGCCGCTATGCCAGGCTGGTGCTGGACGCGGCGGGACGCGGTGCGTCCATCACGCGTCGCCTGCTCGCCTTCGCCCGGCGCGGCGATATGCACGCCGAGGCGATGGACGCCGGCGCGGTGCTGAGCGGCATGCGCGACATCATGGCCCACACGCTGGGGGCGGGAATCAACATCCGCCTCGATCTCGCGCCGGGGCTGCCGCCGTTGAGGGCCGACCGAGGGCAGCTCGAGACCGCCCTGGTGAACCTGGCCACCAACGCGCGCGACTCCATGCCGACCGGTGGCACGCTGCGTTTCGCCGCCGCGCCGGACATCGTGGCGCCGGATTCCGAGCACCGGGCGAACCTCGGCGCCGGCGCCTATGTGCGCATCGCCGTTTCCGATACCGGGGCCGGCATGGACCGCGCGACGCTCGCGCAGGTGCTGGAACCGTTCTTCACGACCAAGCCGCAGGGCCAGGGAACCGGTCTCGGCCTGGCGATGGTAAAGGGCTTCGCTGAGCAATCCGGTGGCGGCTTGGTCATCGATAGCGCGCCTGGGGCGGGCACCACGGTCACCCTCTGGCTGCCGCAGGCCGGCGCCGGCGCGCGGCCCGAGGTCCCGGCGCCCGAGGAGGACGGCCTGGACTCGGACGTGGCGGCCAGGACGGTGCGCGTGCTCCTGGTGGACGACGACCCGCTGGTGCGCGAGACCCTCGCGATGCAGCTGGATGCCGGCGGCTGCGATGTGCTGGCCGCGGCGAGCGGGATGGACGCGCTGGCCCTGTTGGACGCGGGCGAGATGGTGGACGTGCTGGTCACCGACCTGTCCATGCCCGGCATGGACGGGCTCGCGGTGATGAAGGGCGCCCAGCAGCGCCGGCCGAACCTGCCGGCGTTGCTCCTCACCGGCTATGCGGGGGACAATGCCGGCTTGGCCGTGAGCGGCGCCCTCAGCGGCCGGTTCTCCCTGCTGCGCAAGCCGATTTCCGGGGCGATGCTCGTGGACCGCGTGGCCGCACTGATGGCGGCGCGAGCGGGGGCCGGAGCCTGAAGCGGAACGTTTCCCGAGCCCATCGGCGTCCTGACTCAATTCTGCTCATGAGTGCGACAGCGTTTCCCAACCCGGAGGCCCTGTCCTCACAGTCCCGTGATTCACCGCGGGGCGGCATTCGCCGCTGTCAGCCCCATTTTGTAAGGATCGCGTGCCGAGTTTTCCGGGCGCATGCGGCTGAGAGACACGCGGCGCTCCCGCCCCTCGCGGGAAAGCACGCCATGAACGCCCCTGACCGGTACCCGAGCGGGTTGTCGTTTAACAACCGGCTTCTCGCCGCCATCCCGAGAGACGAACTCGAGCAGCTTCGCCCTTTGTTGACCTATGTCACCCTGGTCAGCGGACAGGTGCTGCATGAGCAGGCGAACCGGATCGAGGACGTGTTCTTCGTGGAATACGGACTTGCCTCGCTCACGGCCGACACCCGTGACAACGGCCAGGTCGAGGTGGGCCTGACCGGCTGGGAGGGCATGGTCGGCGCCTCGGTCCTGTTGAATCCGGCCGCGACCGCCGTGCACCGCGCCTTCATGCAGATACCCGGCTCTGGCTACCGTATGAACGCCACGGCCTTTCGGCGGGCGACCGAGCGGTTACCGGCCTTCCGCGACCGATGCTTGCGGTACGTGCAGTTGCTGCTGGTCCAGACCGCGCAATCGGCCGCCTGCAATGCGCGCCACGAAGTGCCGGAGCGGCTGGCCCGCTGGCTGCTGATGAGCCGCGACCGCGTGGACACCGATACCCTGCCGCTGACGCAGGAGTTCCTGGGTCTGATGCTGGGGGTCCGTCGCGCGGGTGTCAGCGTGGCGGTCGGTACCCTGCAAGAGAGCGGCCTTGTCGATCAGGCTCGGGGCCGGATCATCGTGCGCGACCGGGCCGGCCTGGAGGCAGCCGCCTGCGAGTGCTACCACGTGATCCGGGATGCCCACGAGCAGATCCTGGGGTCGAAGCAGCTCGTGAGCGACACCGTACAAAAGACGATACTATCCAGCGCACAGCTTCGAAATATACCGTCCGCTTCATGCTGATTGTCATATGAGATGTGAAATTCTGCATTGACCACGGCCTTCGACCTGCTTTTCCTGAGCCAAACATCGTCTCCTGCTCAGAAAGGTGCGGATGCAATGGGCCAAGCCGCGGATCGATGGTCGGGAACAAGCGAACTCTGTTCAAACCGGATTGGTGATTGGCCGGTCGATCGGGACGCCGTAGGCGTGCGCCTGCTTCTGGTCGAAGACGACGAGTTGGTGCGCGCGTGCCTGGTGGACATGCTGGACGATGCCGGATTTCGCGTTGTTTCCGTATCGAACGCCGCGGATGCCCTCGCGTTGGGTGATGGCACCGAGGAGCCGGACGTTTTGGTGACGGATGTCTATCTCGGGCCTGGCATGAACGGCATGCGCCTTCTCGCCCTTGCCCGCGACCGGTGGCCCGGGATCGGTGCTGTCCTGATCAGCGGCGACGGGTTGCTCGCCCACAAATTCACGGACCCGGCCGCCCGGTTCCTGCCGAAACCGTTTTGTGGAGCCGAGCTGGTGCGGGCGATCCGGGATTCAGGGTCGATGCGCGCGGATCGGCGCACGCCCCTCCTTGGCTGAGCGCAGTCACGACGGCGCATTGACCGCCTGAGGCTGGGTCAGGTACGCGAACGCGCTCCCGGCCTTCTCCTGATCCGCCGCGCACGCCATCTTGCGCTGCTCCCCCGCGCAATGGTGCTCCGGCATGTCCCAGACGCCCCGGCTTCTCCTTGCATTCGGTCGCGAGGCGGCGCCCTGGCTCGACTTCGACCCGACCCGCACGCGTCCGGCACACGGCGCGATCGCGGTGGCGACGGCGAACCCGCTCGCCTCCTGGGCGGCGATGCTGATGTTGCGCCAGGGCGGCGCCGCGATCGATGCGGGAATCGCCGCGCAGGCTGTGCTGACCGCCGTCGAGCCGAATGCCTCGGGTCTGGGTGGCGGCGCGTTGGTGCTGGCCAGCACCGGCGCGCCGTTCGGGGCGGTCGCCTTCGACGGGCTCTCCGCCGCCCCATCGCGCGTGCCCGCCCGACTGGTGCGCGACTTCGACGGGCGCGCGGTGCCGGCCGACCGCGCGGTGATCGGCGGGCGCACGGTCGGCGTGCCGGGCGCGCTGCGCGCGCTGGAGGCGGCGCACGCCCGGCTGGGCCGGCTGCCCTGGGCCGCGCTGTTCCAGCCCGCGATCGGGCTGGCCGACGACGGATTCCCGCTCGCGCCCTATCTGCACCGCACCTTGCAGGAGGTCCCGACGGCGCGCGACAAGTCGATGGCGCGCGCGCTCTACTGCGATGCCGGGGGCTCGGCGTTGCCGGCCGGCACCCTGATCCGCAATCGCGCGCTTGCCCGCACGCTGCGCGACATCGCCGAGGGCGGGGCGGATGCGTTCTACCTGGGCCAAAGTGCTGCCGCCGTGTGCGCCGCCGTCGCCGCCGACTGGTTCCCCGGCACCCTGACCCGGGCGGATTTCGCGGCCTACCGTGCCGTCGAGTGCCCGCCCGTGCGCTTTGGCCTGGGGGGACTTGCGGTGGCGAGCGGACCGTTGCCGGCGTTCGGCGGCATCGCCGCGGGGCAGATCGTCGGGATCGCCGCATGCGCCGGCGTCCCCCATCTCGGAGCCACGATGAGCGAGGGCGAAATCCATGTGCTGGCCGAGGCGGGCCG
Organism: uncultured Pseudomonadota bacterium; assembly: GCA_963756495.1. Lineage (GTDB taxonomy): Bacteria > Pseudomonadota > Alphaproteobacteria > Acetobacterales > Acetobacteraceae > DATFDN01. The sequence continues at coordinate 769,194 of CAVWNS010000001.1, forward strand.
CCTCGCCTATACCGACCGCGCCGTGTACGCCGCCGACCCGGCGTTCGCGCCGGCCGACATCGCGGGCCTGCTCGATCGCGGCTATCTCGATGCCCGCGCAGGCGCGATCGAGCCGCGCGGACGCCGTGTGGAGGGGCTGGCGGCCGGCGCGATGGTCGAGGGCCCGGAGACGGCCAGCATGACCAGCCACATCGCGGCGGCTGACGCCTGGGGCGGGGTGGTATCGATCACCACCACCATCAACCAGAATTTCGGCGCCCGCATCGCGGTGGACGGGTTTTATCTGAACAATGCGCTGACCAACTTCGCCGCCAATCCCCGCCCGAACCGGCCCGGTGCGCGCAACGCGATGGCGCCGGGCAAGCGTCCGCGCACCTCCATCGCACCCTGCATCGTCTTCGACGCGCACGGGCGCGTCCTCGCCGCGCTCGGCGCCGGCGGCGGCAACCGCATCCCCGGTGTGGTGGCCAATGCGCTGCTGCGCCTCGCCGGCGGCCTGCGCGATCCGCAGGCGATCCTCGCCGCGCCGCAGGCGCTCAACTGGAGCGGCGTCACCGAGATCGAGCCGCCGCTGGAGCCGCACGGCGCCGGCCTCGCCCGGCGCGGACACTGGGTGGTGTGCCGCCGCTTCGACACCGGCGCGCAGTGCCTGGTACACGACGGGGAGGCATGGCTGGCGGGCGGTGATCCGAGGCGGGACGGGGTGGGAATGGGTGCGCCCCTCGGGGGTCGGGCGACGACCACGCCCGGCACCCCTGGCTAGCCCCTCCCTCGGCGGGTCCCAGGGGGTTGTTGTCCTCGCGCGGACCGGGCCACATAGGCCTGGCAAGAATGGACCCGCACCGACATGCCGCACGATCATACGCCGGAGCATCCGCCCGGGACAGCAAGCCCTCCCACCGACTGGCGCGAAAACGGTGTCCGCGTCATCAAGGGAAGCCAGCTCGACACCAACACGGCTCAGACGCCAGGTATGAACCGCGCGGCGGCGATCAATGCCGCCCGCGTCGGCGCCCAGAAGATTTGGGCCGGCACCGTCAGTATACACGCGGGCGCCAAGACCGGCGCGCATCACCACGGCGAGCTGGAGAGCGTCATCTACATCCTTCGCGGGAAGGCGCGGATGCGGTGGGGTGAGCGTCTGGAGTTCGTCGCCGAGGCTGAGCCGGGAGACTTCATCTTCGTGCCGCCTTACGTCCCGCACCAGGAGATCAACGCCAGCACGGATGAAACGCTGGAGTGCGTGCTCGTGCGCAGCGACAACGAGGCGGTGGTGGTGAACCTCGACATCGATCCGGTGGAGAGGCCGGAAGCGGTCCTATGGATCGATCCGATCCACAAGGCTCCCTGAGTCCCACGAGGCTACCTCATCCACAGGGCTCCCGGCAAAAGGGAACGTCCATGTCGAACATCAGCGCGCGGCTGGATCGGCTGCCGATCACATCGTTTCACCGCATCGCTGTCGCCGCCCTGGCGTTCGCCTATTTCTTCGAGCTGGCAGACCTCAATACCTTCGCCTTCGCCGCGCCCGGGATCATGAGGGCCTGGCACATCCCGGTCGATTCCGTCGCGCTGATCACCTCGGCCAGCTTCGGCGGCATGTTCATCGGCGCGGTCTTCGGGGGCCGCTTCGCCGATGCGTTCGGCCGCAAGCGCGGCTTCATGCTCGCCATCGCTGGTCTATGGGGTGTTTTCGCTGCTCAATGCGGTTTCGTGGAATGTCGCGACCCTGGCCGTGTTCCGCTTCCTCACCGGTGTCGGCCTGTCCGGCATGACGGTGATCGCCAATACCTATGTCAGCGAGTTCTTTCCGGCCCATGTGCGTGGCAAGATACATGGGGCGCATCGTCACCATCGGGCTGATCGGCATTCCCGCCACCGCCTGGGTCGCCCGCTTGTCGTGCCGCTCGCACCCTGGGGCTGGCGGCTGGTGTTCATCTGGGGCGCGCTCGGCGTGTTCGCACTCGTGCTCGCGGCGCGCATGAAGGAATTCCCGCGTTGGCATCTGCGCCAGAACGATGCCGCCCGCGCCGAGGCGATCGTCGCCGAACTCGAATCCACCGCCGTCGCCGAGCACGGCGCGCTCGCGCCGCCACGGCCGCGGTGCCGGCCGCGACCGCCACGCCCGGTTCGTTCGCGCTGCTGTTCGAGCCCCGCTACCGCGGCCGGACCACCATGCTGCTGCTGGTCTGGATCTTCCAGACGCTCGGCTTCTACGGCTTCGTCGCCTGGGTGCCGACACTGCTGGTCCAGCACGGCTTCTCGGTCGTGCAGTCGCTGAGCTACACGAGCCTGATCACGATCTGCAATCCGCTCGGCTCGCTGGTCGCCTCCGATCTCGTCGAGCGGTTCGAGCGGAAATGGTTCATCGTCATCGATGGCGTGCTGATCGCGATCTTCGGCGTGGCCTACGGCCTCTCGGCCGTGCCCGTCTTCATCGTCCTGTTCGGGGCCCTGGTGGTGATGACCATCCAGGGCATGGCGGTCGCCCTCTACACCTACACGCCCGAGCTTTATCCGACCGCCGTCCGCTCCTGCGGCATGGGCCTCAGCTACGGCGTCGGCCGCCTCGCCAACGTCGCCGGCCCGTTCGTCGTCAGCACTGATTTCTCCGCCGCCGGGTATCTCAGCGTGTTCGTCTACATCGCCGCCTGCTGGCTGCTCGTGGCGGTGGTGGTCGGCCTGTTCGGCCCCACCACCACGGGCAGGTCGCTGGAGATGCTGGAATAGGCCGCGTACCGCGACTGCTGGGAAGGAACCGACATGCATGCCACCGCGATCGACTTCCGCCGTCTTCCGCGACATCTTCAGCACCGAGGCGATGCGCCGCGTCTTCTCCGACGAGAGCCGCGTGCAGTACTACCTCGACATCGAGGCGGCGCTCGCCCGCGTGCAGGCGCGGCTCGGCATCATCTCCGCGGAGGCCGCCGACGAGATCGTGCCGCCATTGCGACGCCAGCCGAATTCGACTTGGCGAAGCTGAAGACGCAGACCGAACGCATCGGCTATCCGGTGCTGCCGGTGGTGCAGCAACTCGTCGCGCTGTGCGCGAACGGCCTCGGCGAATGGTGCCACTGGGGCGCGACGACGCAGGACATCACCGACACCGCGACCGTCCTGCAGATCCGCGATGCGCTCGTGCTGGTCGAGGCGGATCTGCGCGCGATCGCCGGCTCGCTCGCCGAGCTCGCCCGCCGGATATCGCGACACGCCGATGGCCGGGCGCAGCAATCTCCAGCAGGCGGTGCCGATCACCTTCGGCTACAAATGCGCGGTGCTGCTGGCCGGCTTCCAGCGTCATCTGGAGCGGCTCGCAGCAGCTGCGCCCGCGCGTGCTGGTCGGCGAGTTCGGCGGCGCCGCCGGCACCCTCGCCTCGCTCGGCACCGACGGGCTGAAGGTGCAGGCGAGCGCTGATGGACGAGCTGGGCCTCGGCCAGCCGGAGATCGCCTGGCACACGATGCGCGACCGCATCGCCGAGGTCGGCTGCTTCCTCGGCCTCGTCACCGGCACGCTCGGCAAGATCTCGATGGACGTGAAGCTGATGATGCAGACCGAGGTCGAGGAGGTGTACGAGCCCTTCGCCGAGGGCCGCGGCTCGTCAGCAGCACCATGCCGCAGAAGCGCAATCCGATCTCGTCCAACTACATCCACGCCTGCACCGCGATGGTGCGGCAGAACGTCGCGGCGCTGCTCGATGCGATGGTGGAGGACCACGAGCGCTCCACCGGCCCGTGGGAGATCGAGTGGATCGCGCGTGCCCGAGATTTTCTGTCTCTCCGCCGGCGCGCTGGCCCAGACGCGGTTCCTGGTCGGCGGGCCTGCAGGTCGATCCGGCGCGGATGCGCGCGAACCTCGACCTGACGAGGGGGCTGGTCGTCTCGGAGGCGGTGATGATGGGCCTCGGACCCGCGCTCGGCCGCCAGCGCGCGCATGATCTGGTCTACGACATCTGCCGCGAGGTGATCGCCGGGCAAGCGGCAGCTTCCTCGATCTGCTGGCGGACGAACCCCGAGATCCGGCCGCACATGAGCCGCGACGCGCTGGCGCGGCTGCTCGATCCGGCGAATTACTGCGGCTTGGCGGGCGAGATGGTGGATCGCGTGCTCGGCATGTGCCCGGCGAGCGCGGTCTGATGCGCCAATCGGAGGGATCGGCATGCAACTCCAGATGGATCACCTGAAAACGTGGATCGGACGCGGCGAAACCGTCGAGGATACGGTCACGCGCGGTGCCGATGGCGGCGCTGTCGGCAACACTTGACCGCGACGATCCGCGCCCGGTGCCCGGCGATGCGTTGCCGCCGTTATGGCATTGGCTGTATTTCCTGCCGCTGCACCGGCAATCGGAGATCGGGCCGGACGGGCACGCGAAGCGGGGCGGGTTCCTGCCGCCGGTGCCGCTGCCGCGGCGCATGTGGGCAGGCGGGCGCTTCCATTTCCATCAGCCGTTGCGCGTCGGGCGAGGCGATCAGCCGCACCTCGACGTCGCCGACGTGTCGCACAAGGCGGGACGCAGCGGATCGCTGGTGTTCGTGCTCGTCCGCCACGAGATCGCGGGCGAGCGAGCGGCCTGGCGCTGGTCGAGGAGCATGACATCGTCTATCGCGACGCGCCGCGACCCGGCGAGGTGGCCGCCGCGCCCGCGCGCCGCACCGCCGGAGGCCGCGTGGCGCCGCGATATCGTGCCCGGACGAGGTGTTGCTGTTCCGCTATTCCGCGCTGACCTTCAATGGCCACCGCATCCACTACGACCGCCGCTACGTCACCGAGGTCGAGGAACTATCCCGGGCCTGATCGTGCATGGCCCGCTGATCGCGACGCTGCTGGTGGATCTGCTGCGCCGGAACGTCACGTCGCCGCTGACGCGCTTCCGCTTCCGCGCGGTGCGCCCGCTGTTCGACATCGCACCCTTCGCGGTGTGCGGTGGCCCCGCGACCGCAGAGCGGCGCTGCCGCTGTCTGGGCCCAGGACACCGAAGGGTTCCTGGCCATGGAGGCCCATACCAGCTTCGACGCCGCCTGAACCGGAAGGATGGGGCTCTCGTCTAAGCCGCCCTTGCCTGCCCGGCGATCCTCACCAGGCTGGCCAGTACAGTCGCGCGCCGTGCGGATGCGCGCGGCGACGTCCATTTCGCGCACGATCGCCAGCTTGTGGTCCGGGCGCAGCTTCACCAGCCCGCTCTTGCTGCCAAGCCAGCTCACCAAGCCCGCCGGGTTGCGGAACGCGTTGCCGCGGAAGGTCGCGACCATGCCTTTCGGTCCCGCCTCCAGCTTCTCGACTCCGGCCTCGCGGCAGGTGCGCTTGAGCGAGACGACAGCTAGCAGGTTGTCCACTTCGTCCGGCAGCTTGCCGAAGCGATCGACCAGCTCGGCCGCCATCGCCTCGGTCTCCTCGTCCGAGGCGAGGCCGCCGATGCGGCGATACAGGCCCAGGCGCACCGGCAGGTCCTTCACGTACGCCTCCGGGATCAGCACCGGCAGGCCGAGCTGGATGTTCGGAGTCCAGTCGCGCCCGTCGGCATCGCGCCGCCCCTCGCCCGCGCGCAGGTCGGCAACGGCATCCTCCAGCATCTGCTGGTAGAGTTCGATGCCGACTTCGCGGATATGCCCGGACTGCTCGTCGCCCAGTAGATTGCCGGCGCCGCGCAGATCGAGGTCGTGCGAGGCGAGGGTGAAGCCGGCGCCGAGGCTGTCCAGGGTCTGCATCACCTCCAGCCGCTTCTGCGCCGCCGCCGACAGCCGGTGCGCCTGCGGCCAGGTCAGGTAGGCGTAGCCGCGCTGCTTGCCGCGCCCGACCCGCCCGCGCAGCTGATAGAGCTGGCCCAGGCCGAACATGTCGGCGCGATAGATCAGCAGCGTGTTGACCGCCGGCATGTCGAGCCCGCTCTCGACGATGTTGGTGGACAGCAGGATGTCGAACTTGCCGTCGCCGAACTCCGTCATCACGCGCTCAAGCTCGGTCGGCGCGAGCCGCCCATGCGCCTGCCCCGTGCGCGCCTCCGGCACGATCTCGGCCAGGCGTTCGCTCATGCGCGGCAAATCCTCGATGCGCGGGACGACGCAGAACACCTGCCCGCCGCGGAACCGCTCGCGCTGGATCGCCTCGCGCACCACCACCGAATCGAAGGGCATGATGAAGGTGCGGACCGCGAGCCGGTCCACCGGCGGGGTCGCGATCACGCTCATCTCGCGCACCCCGGTCAGCGCGAGCTGCAAGGTGCGCGGGATCGGCGTCGCCGTCAGCGTCAGAACGTGGACGTCCGCCTTGAGCTGCTTCAGCCGCTCCTTGTGGGCGACGCCGAAATGCTGCTCCTCGTCGATCACCAGCAGGCCGAGATCGGCGAACTGGATGCCCTTGGCCAGCAGCGCGTGCGTGCCGACGACGATGTTCACGCTGCCGTCGGCAATCCCCTTGCGCACCTCCGCCGCCTCCTTGGCCGGCACCATGCGGCTGAGCTGGGCGATCCGCACCGGCAGCCCGGCGAAGCGGGCCGAGAAGGTCCGGTAGTGCTGGCGGGCGAGCAGGGTGGTCGGCACCACGACCGCGACCTGCGCGCCCGACATCGCGGTGATGAAGGCGGCCCGCAGCGCCACCTCGGTCTTGCCGAAGCCGACATCGCCGCAGATCAGGCGGTCCATCGGCTGGCCGGACGCGAGATCCTCCAGCACGTCGGCGATGGCGCGCGACTGGTCCTCGGTCTCGGCGAAGGGAAAGCGCGCGCAGAACTCGTCCCACGACCCCTCGGGCGGCGTGACCGACACGGCCTCGCGCACCTTGCGCGCGGCGGCGACCCGGATCAGCTCGGCCGCCATGTCGCGGATGCGGCTCTTCATGCGCGCCTTGCGCGTCTGCCAGCCGGCGCCCCCCAGCTTGTCGAGCGCGACACCCTGCGTCTCGGTGCCGAAGCGCGACAGCACCTCGATGTTCTCCACAGGAAGATAGAGCTTCTCGCTGCCGTCGTAGATCAGGCGCAGGCAATCATGCGGCGCGGCTCCGACGGTCAGCGTCTCCAGCCCGTCGTAGCGGCCGATGCCGTATTCCTGGTGCACGACCAGGTCGCCCTCGGCGATCTCGGTCGCCTCGGCGATGAACTGGTCGGCGCGCTTGCGCCGGCGTGGCGGGCGGCTGATGCGTTCGCCGAGCAGATCCTGTTCGCCCACCAGCGCCAGCCGCTCGCCGACGAAGCCGCGCTCCAGCCCCAGCACGACGAGCGAGACCGAGCCGGCGGGCTTGCGGCGCACCGCGGCCCAGCCCTCCTCCACCGCCACGTCCTTGATCCCGTGCTCGCGCAGCAGATTGGCCAGCCGCTCGCGCGAGCCACGGGTCCAGGCGGCGACCACGATGCGCCGTCCCTCGTCGGCCCAGCGGGCGGTGGCGGCGCGGAACTGGTCGAACACGGTGGCTCCCACCGTCCCGCCGGCCTGCACGTAGATCGGCCCGGGACGACCGCCGCCGTCGATGCCGGACGCGCCATCCGGACGAGTGAACGGGGTGAAGCCGAGCAGTGGACCGCCGGCGAGCATCGTGTCCCAGCCAGCGCGGTTCAGATAGAGCCGGTCCGGAGGGAGCGGACGATAGGGCACCTCGCCGTCCCGCGTCGGTCCCTTGCGGGCGGCGTAGTGGTCCGCGATCATCTCCAGCCGCGCGGCCAACGCCTCCTCCGCCTGATGGTCCAGGCTGACGGACGCACCCGGCAGGTAGTCGAGCAGCGTCTCCATGCCGTCGTGAAACAACGGTGCCCAGTGTTCCATGCCGGGGTGGCGGCGGCCCTCGGAGACCGAGAGATAGATCGGGTCCTGCGCCGCCGCCTGGCCGTACAGCTCGCGCCAAGCGGTGCGGAAGCGGGTGATCGCGGGCGCGTCCAGCGGCACCTCGGAGACCGGGCGCAGGGTCAGGCGCTGGCGGTTCTGGCCGCTGCGCTGGGTCGCGGGGTCGAATGATTTGATGGTCTCGATCGTGTCGCCGAACAGGTCGATGCGGACCGGCTCGGCCTCGCCAGCAGGAAACACGTCGATGATGCCGCCCCGCAGGGCGTACTCGCCCGGCTCCATCACCGTGTTGGCGCGGCCGTAGCCGTTCGCCTCCAGGAAGCGGGCCAGTTCGTCCGGGTGCAGGTCGCCGTTGACGCGCAGAACGAGGCTCGCGCCACGGAATGCCGCGCGCGGCGGCACGCGCTGGACCAGCGCGTTGACGGTGGTCAGCACCACCCGCGGCTGCTGCGCCGGCTCCAGCAGGCGCCCGAGCGTGGCGATCCGCTCCGAGAGCAGGGCGGGATTGGGGGAGACGCGGTCGTAGGGCAGGCAGTCCCAGGCCGGGAAGCGCAGCAGCTCGGCCTCGGGCATGACGAAGGCCAGCCCCTCCGCGATCCGCGCCATGTGCGAGTCATCGCGCGCGACATGCAGGACGGGGCCGGCGAATTCGGCCCGGCGGCGGGCGAGCAGGAAGACGTCCCAGCCCTCCGGCGCGCCATAGACGGGAGCGGCGGTCATCGTCCCGCCGCGTCCCGCAGGCGGCGCAGCATGGCGCTGTCCAGCTCGGTCGGGATGGGGCGGCGCCCGCAGAGCCAGTCGGCCAGATCGGCGTCCGGCAGCTCCATCACCGCCTCCAGCGCCTCCAGCTCGGCCTCGCTCAGCGCGGCGATGCGCGGCGCGACGAAGCCGCCGATCAGCAGGTCGGCCTCGTGCGTGCCACGATGGGTCGCACGGTACAGCAGCCGCCGGCGGCGCGGGTCGAGGGTAGAACCTGGTTCATTCATGGGCACGCTGCGATATAGCCACGCACCCACCCACTGTCAGCCGTGCCCGACGACACTCTCGCCCCGCTTTTCGCGCCCCTGACCTCGCTGCGCGGCATAGGACCCGCGCTGGCGCGGCTGTTCGCGAAGGCCACGGGCGGAGAGCGGGTGATCGACCTGCTGTTCCATCTGCCGGATTCCTATGTCGACCGACGGGTGCGACCGACCATCGCGCGCGCCCGCCCCGGCCAGACGGTGACCCTGGAAGTCGAGGTGATCCGCCATGAGGCGCCGTCCCGCGCCCGCCAACCCTGGCGGGTGATCGTGCGCGACGAGACGGGCTTTGCCGAGCTGGTCTTCTTCAGCCCGACCCGGGCCGCGCAGATGCCGGTGGGGACAAAGCTGCTGGTCTCGGGCAAGCTCGACCGCTTCGGCGATCGGCTGACAATGGCGCATCCCGAGCATGTGATGCCGGCCGAGCACGCCGACCGCCTGCCCCCCATCGAGCCGGTCTGGCCGCTGACCGCCGGGCTCTGGCCGCGCCACGTCGCTGCGGGCATGGCCCAGGTGCTCGCACGGGTTCCGGAGTTGGCGGAATGGCACGACGCGGCGCTGCGGCGGCGCGAGGCCTGGCCGGACTTCGCCGCCGCCCTGCGCGCGGTCCAGGCGCCCACCGCCCTACCCGAGCCCGGCGCGCGCACCCGGCTTGCCTATGACGAGCTGCTGGCCGGGCAGGTGGCGCTGCATCTGGTGCGCGGGCGGGTGCGCGCGCGCCCTGGCCGCGCACTGGGCGGCGACGGGCGGCTGCGCGCGCGCGCGCTGGAGCGTTTCGGCCACAAGCCCACCCCGTCGCAGGTGGCGGCATTGGCCGAGATCGACGCCGACCTCGCCGCGCCACGGCGGATGCTGCGGCTGCTGCAAGGCGATGTCGGGTCCGGCAAGACGCTGATCGCCATCCTGGCGATGCTGCGTGCCGTGGAGGCGGGCGCGCAGGCGGCGCTGATGGCGCCCACCGAGGTGCTGGCCCGGCAGCACCATCGCACGCTCTCGCGCCTCGTCCCGGTGCCTGTGGCGCTGCTGACCGGCTCGGTGAAGGGCGGCGCGCGCGCGCTGATCCTGCGCGGACTGGCGGACGGCGAGATCCCGCTGGTGGTGGGCACCCACGCGCTGTTCCAGGAGCAGGTCGCCTATCGCGACCTCGCCGTGGCGGTCATCGACGAGCAGCACCGCTTCGGCGTGACCCAGCGGCTGACGCTGGGCGACAAGGGCGCGCAAGCCGACGTGCTGGTGATGACGGCGACGCCCATCCCGCGCACCTTGCTGCTGACGCAATGGGGCGAGATGGAAGTGAGCCGGCTGATTGGCAAGCCGGCCGGACGCCAGCCGATCCGCACCACGCTGCACTCGCTCGCCACCATGGCAGACGTGCTGGACGCGCTGGCGCGCAAGCTGGGCGAAGGCGCGCAGATCTACTGGGTCTGCCCGCTGGTGGCCGAGAGCGAGGCAAGCGACCTCGCCGCCGCCGAGGTGCGCTTCGCGCTGCTGCGGGAACGCTTCGGCTCCACCGTCGGCCTCGCGCACGGCCAGTTGGACCCCGAGCGGCGCGACGCCGCCCTGGCCGATTTCGCGGCGGCGCGCATTCGGCTGCTGGTCGCAACCACGGTGATCGAGGTGGGCGTCGATGTGCCGGCGGCGAGCGTGATGGTGGTCGAGCACGCCGAGCGCTTCGGCCTGGCGCAGCTGCACCAGTTGCGCGGCCGCGTGGGGCGCGGCGCGACGGCGAGCTTCTGCCTGCTGCTGCATGATGACGGCCTGAACGAGCAGGCCCGCCGCCGGCTGCTGATGCTGCGCGACACCGAGGACGGGTTCGTCATCGCCGACACCGATTTCCGCCTGCGCGGCGGCGGCGACGTGCTGGGCACGCGCCAAGCGGGTCTGCCCGGCTTCCGCTTGGCCGACCCGATCGCGCACGAGGGGTTGCTGCACATGGCCAGCCGCGACGCGGCGCTGCTCATCGAGAAGGACCCGATCCTGACCAGC
>CAVWNS010000002.1:0-933673 GCA_963756495.1 uncultured Pseudomonadota bacterium
ACGCATCGCGGCACCCTGCGCGTCTACCAATTCCGCCACCTGGGCAGGGGCCTGGACGCCGGGAACGCACCGGCGAGGCGATGTAGCGGTGGCGGCACCCGGCGTCAACCGCATCTCAGCGGAACACGATGCGGCGCGAGAGCGAGAAGTTCACCCCCATGCCGGCGAGCGATCCAGCCGCTACCGCCAGCACCGGCTGGTCCGCGCAGAGCGGGATCGCGGTAACCAACGCCGCATACATGCCGCGATTGAGGACGAAGCCGGCCAGGTTCACCAGGAGGAATCGCGCCCATTGCCGATGCGCCGGCCCACCACCCTGGCCACGGAACGTCCAGCGCCGGTTCAGCGCCCAATTGGCCGAGGCCGCCGCGAAATAGGCCGCGACACCGGCGCCGTACAGCCCCAGTGGAACGCGCAGCGCGTACACCACGGCGGTGTCGACCAGGAACCCGAAGGCGCCGACAGTGCCGAAGCGCAGGAACTGCGCCACGACATCCGGCCCCGCCACGCTGTCTGCGACCTGCACCCATCCACCTTTCGCCCGCGCGCTTGCCTGCCGCTTGCGCAGACTGTCATCTAGCCGTGAACCAACCCTTGACGGAAGGCCGTGCCATGAAGCGCCGCTCGTTCCTCGCCGGCTCCGCCGCCACCCTGACCGCTCCCCTTGTCGCGCCCGCGATCGCGGGCGCGCAATCCCCCCCGCGTGCTGAAGTTCATCCCGCAGTCGGACGTGACGATCCTCGACCCGATCTGGACCACCGCCTACGTCACGCGCAACCACGGCTACCTGATCTTCGACACGCTGTATGGCATGGACGGCGCGTTCCAGCCGCAGCCGCAGATGGTCGCCGGGCAGGTGGTGGAAAACGAGGGCCGGCTGTGGCGGCTCACGCTGCGCGACGGGCTTGCCTGGCATGATGGGCAGAGGGTGCTGGCGCGCGACTGCGTCGCCTCCATCAACCGCTGGGGCAAGCGGGATTCGTTCGGCCAGACGCTGATGGCCTATACCGACGAGCTGTCGGCGGCCGACGACAAGACAATCGTGTTCAAGCTGAAGAAGCCCTTCTCGATGTTGCCCGAGGCGCTGGGCAAGCCGGGCAGCAGCATGTGCGCGATGATGCCCGAGCGGCTGGCCAACACCGACCCGTTCACGCAGGTCACCGAGATGGTCGGCAGCGGCCCGTTCCGCTGGAAGGCCGATGAGCGCGTGGTCGGCTCGCGCGCTGTCTATGAACGCAATGCGGCCTACAAGCCGCGCGAGGGTGGGCCCCCGCAATGGACCGCGGGGCCGAAGATCGTGAATTTCGACCGGGTCGAGTGGCACGTCATCCCCGACCTCTCCACGAAAGCCGCTGCGTTGCAGAGCGGGGAGATGGATTTTTGGGAGGACCCCACCGGCGACATGCTCCCGTTGCTGCGCACCCAGGACGGGCTGGTGGTCGAGGTGACCGATCCGACCGGCCTGATGGGCTGTCTGCGGCTGAACGAGCTGCACCCGCCCTTCGACAACCCGGCGATCCGCCGCGCCTTGCTGAAGGCGGTCAACCAAGCCGACGTGATGGTCGCGGTGGCCGGCGAGGACCCGAAAATGATCCACGTCCCCACCGGTGTCTTCACCCCCGGCACACCGATGGGAACCGATGTCGGTCTCGACGTGTTCCTCGGGCCGCGCGACTACGCCTCGGTCAAGCGCGAGATCGAGGCGGCGGGCTACAAGGGCGAGAGAGTGGCGTTCATGGCGCCGACCGACTTCCCGATTCTGAAGGCCGAGGCCGATGTCTGCGCCGACATGCTGAAGAGGGCCGGGTTCAACGTCGATTATCAGGCGATGGACTGGGGCACGCTGGTGCAGCGCCGCGCCAAGCAGGACAGCCCCGATGCCGGCGGCTGGAGCGCCTTCGGCACGTTCTGGGCCGGACTCGACCAGGCGAACCCGGTCGGCCACGCCTTCCTGCGCGGCAACGGCAAGCAGGCGCTGTTCGGTTGGCCGACCGCGCCCAAGATCGAGGCGCTGCGCCAGGCGTGGATCGACGCCCCGGATCTGACGAGCCGCAAGAAGCTGGCGGAGGCCCTCCAGCTTCAGGCGTTGCAGGACGTCCCATACGTGCCGGTCGGTCAGTACTTCGCGGCGACCGCCCACAAGAAGGAGATCACCGGCATCCTGAACGGTTTCGTGATGTTCTGGAATGTTCGGCGGACTTAGGAGACGGCCGTTTTAAAACAACGAAGGCCCCGGAGGAAACCACCGGGGCCTTCCATTGTCTGTCCGTGCTTACCAGACGGTAACCTGGGTTACGCGACCCCCAGCTTCGAGGCACCGATCCAGGCCGCGGCGACTGGCGCCGGCTTCAAACAATGAGACACTGGATCACCTCCTTTCAGTTATGTTGATGGGCGAGGCGCAATGTGGCCCGCCGGGGTTCTGAGCGCAAGGGCGCTGACGAGTCGCGCACTCAGTGGTTCCGCCCTCGCCCGGTCTTGGCCTGCAAGGCGTCGATGTGCTTGGAGGCCTCGGCCTTGCTCAGCCCCGGGTCGAATGCCTCACCGGCCTCTTCACACAGGGTCTTGAGATATGAGGCCTGGGCGCCGGTCATGGATTCGTCACCGGTGGTCCACTCGTCCGGGTCCTTGACGGCGTTGCCGGCGTGGTCGGGGTCGGGGGTTTTCGGGTTCGTGCTCATGATCTGTGAACGCCCCTGTTGGCGTTCTGTTCCCTGCCCTGATCGCTCAAATCGTGCCGACCGTGCGGATGCGGGCCCGCGGATGGATCTCGGCCTGCGCGAGGACCGGCGTGTTGGGGCGAATGCGGTCCACCACCGCGCGGACATGGGCGCGGACCCCGCCGCTGGTCAGCAGCGCCGCCTGCTCCCCGGTCGCGTTCGCCGCCTCGAAGGCATTGCGCAGCCGCTGCATGAACTCCTGCAGGCGCGTGGGCGCCATCGCGAGCTGGCGGTCTTCGGGCGGCCCGGTCAGCGCCTCGGCGAACGCGCCCTCCCACTCCGGCGAAAGCGGGATGATGGGGATGTAGCCCGACGCCCCGGTGTAGCTGTCGCTGATCTGGCGCGCGAGGCGGGCGCGCACATGCGTCACGATCGCGGGAATGGCCCGCACCCCCCCGGCGCACGCTTCCTGCACGCCCTCCAGGATGGTGGCAAGGTCGCGGATCGAGATGCGTTCGGCCAGCAGCGATTGGAGCACGCGCTGGATGCCGCCCGTGCTGATCTGGGCCGGCACCAGGTCGGTAACGAGCTTCTGCTGCTCGCGTGGGAGTTCGTCGAGCAGCTTCTGCGTCTCGGCGTAGGACAGCAGCTCGGCCATGCTCTCGCGCACCGCTTCTGTCAGGTGCGTGGTGAGCACGCTCGCCGGATCGACCACGGTGTAACCACGGAACATCGCCTCGTCCTTGCCGGTCGGCTCGATCCACAGGGCGGGCAGCCCGAAGGCGGGTTCGTGGGTCGGCTCGCCGGGCAATTCCGGCAAGCCGCCCTTAGGGTTCATCGCCAGCAGCCGGGTCGGGCGCAGCTCCCCGCGCCCGGCCTCGATCTCCTTGATGCGGATGGCGTAGGCCTCGGCGGCAAGCTGCATGTTGTCCTGGATGCGGACCGGCGGCAGGACGAAGCCCATCTCGCTGGCGATGCTGCGGCGCAGACCCTTGATCTGTTCGGTCAGCCGCGCCTGGCCCCCGCCGGCCAACGACAGCAACCCATATCCCAGCTCCAGCCGGATCAGGTCGATGCGGAGCTGCTCGCTGATGGGCTGCTCCGCCGGCGGCGCGGGCGGAGCCGGGGCGGGCTCGGGATTGGCCGGATGCTTGTGGCGCATCCAGGCCTCCACGCCGGCCAGCCCGCCAAGCGCCAGGAAGGGCAGCGCCGGCAGGCCCGGCAGCAGCGCGAGCACGCCCGCCGCCCCCGCCGCCAGCGCGAGCGGCTTGGGGCTGGCGCCGAGCTGGCCGATCAGGACGGCGTCGGCGCTGCCCTCCATGCCGCCCTTGGTCACCACGATGCCGGCGGCGATGGAGACCAGCAGGGCCGGGATCTGCGAGACGAGCCCGTCGCCCACGGTCAGCGTGGTGAAGGTCGCGAGCGCGTCGGTCAGCGCCATGCCGTGCTGGGCGACCCCGATCGCCAGCCCGCCCACGATGTTGATCGAGGTGATGATGAGCCCGGCGACCGCATCGCCGCGCACGAACTTCGCGGCGCCGTCCATGGCGCCATAGAAGCCGCTCTCCTCCTCCAGCTCGCGCCGGCGCTTGCGCGCCGTCTTCTCGTCGACCAGGCCGGCCGAGAGGTCGGCGTCGATCGCCATCTGCTTGCCGGGCATCGCATCCAGGCTGAACCGCGCGGCAACCTCGGCGATGCGCCCGGAGCCCTTGGTGATGACCATGAAGTTCACCACCAGCAGGATGGCGAACAGGATCACCCCAATCAGGACGTCCCCGCCCATCAGGAACCCGCCGAACGCGGCGACGACGTGCCCGGCCGCCGTCGCCCCCTCCGCACCATGCGACAGGATGCGCCGCGTGGTGGCTACATTCAGGGATAGGCGCAGCAGGGTGGTCAGCAGCAGCAACGTGGGAAAGCTGGTGAAGTCGAGCGGGCGCCCAAGGAACAGCGCCACCATCAGCACCAGGACCGCCCCAGTGATCGAGATCGCAAGTCCCAGGTCGAGCAACATCGGGGGCAGGGGCAGCACCAGCACCGACAGCAGCGCGACGACGCCCAGGGCGAGGCCGACATCGCTGCCGGGTGCATAACGGCGAAGGCTGGCGAGGGAGGTGGGGAAGCTCAGCGCGGCCGTTGTCATGGCCGGAACCGCTCCCAGCCCTCCTTCATGCCGCCGCTACGCCTTGGGCGGGCGGCGGCACCGCCAATCCCTGGGCGGCGTAGTCGCGCAGCTTGTTGCGCAGCGCGCGGATGGAGATGCCGAGGATGGTCGCCGCATGCGTACGGTTGCCCAGCGTGTGACCCAACGTCTGGAGGATCAGGTCGCGCTCGACCTCCTCCATCGTGCGGCCGACCAGCGCGGCGACGCCGCCGGAGGCAGATACGGATGCGGGTGATGCGGCAGCGGCGGTCGCATCGGACGAAAGCTCGATCGCCTCGGGGCCGATCTCCGCGCCCTCGGCCAGCAGCACCGCGCGATGCAGGGTGTTCTCCAGCTCGCGGACATTGCCGCGCCATCCATGCGCGGTAAGACGGCTCAGCGCGACGGGCGAGAGGGGGCGGAAAGCAATCCCGTTCACCTCGGCATAGCGGCGCGCGAAATGCTCGCCCAGCGCGGCGATGTCGCCCGGGCGCTCGCGCAGCGGCGGGACGCGCAGGCTCACCACGTTCAGGCGGAAGAAAAGGTCCTCCCGGAATGCGCCGCGCGCGGCCTCGCGCGCGAGGTCGCGGTTGGTGGTGGCGAGGATGCGCACATTCACCTTCACCGGCCCCGACCCGCCGACCCGATCGATCTCACGCTCCTGCAGGGCGCGCAGCAGCTTGGCCTGGAGACGCACCTCCATCTCGCTCACCTCGTCGAGCAGGAGCGTGCCACCATCGGCCGCCTCGAACTTGCCCACGCGGCGGGCGAGGGCGCCGGAGAACGCGCCTTTCTCGTGGCCGAACAGCTCCAATTCCAGCAGCGCCTCCGGGATGGCCGCGCAGTTCAGGGCAACGAACGGCCCGGCCGAGCGGCGCGAGCGGCGGTGGATGTGGCGGGCCAGCACCTCCTTGCCGGTGCCGGATTCGCCGCCGATCAGCACCGAGGCCTCGGAGGCGGCAACCTGTTCGGCCCGGCGGACGGCGGCCTGCATGACCGGGTCGCGGGCGATCATCGCGTGCGTCTCCCCGGAAGCGGCGGTCAGGATCGCGGCGATCAGGTCCGGGTCCGGCGGCAGGCTCAGGAACTCGCGTGCGCCATCGCGGATGGCGCGCACCGCCGCCTCCGGATCGTCGCCCGTGCCGCAGGCCACCACGGCGACCGCAATCCGCTCGGTGGCCAGCGCGCGCACCACCGCCCCTACGTCGTGGCGCACGTCGCACAGCACGAGGTCGATGCGCGCATCGGTGCGCAGGCGTGACAGCGCTCCCATCGCGTCGTCCGCCTGGTCGAGCTTCGCGCCACGCGCAATGGCGATGCGCGCCGCCTGTCCCAGCTCGCCCGAGAGCGACCCGATGATGAGAACACGCATGTTCGTCCCCTCAGATGTCAGTCCCTCGACTGGCCGGTCCGCCTTCACGATCTCCGTCATCGTCACGCCCAGCCGGCTGTCGTCGACCATCACCACCTCGCCGCGCGCGACCAGGCGGTTGTTGACATAGATGTCGATCGCCTCGCCCAGCTTGCGGTCGAGCTCGACCACCGCGCCACGCCCGAGCTTCAGCAGCTGGCTCACCTGCATCGTCGCCTTGCCCAGCACGGCGCTGACGGTGACCGGGATGTCGTACACCGCCTCCAGGTCGCGGGCGGAGCGCGGCGCGCCGGACTCCGAAGCGCTGGCGCCGGCGTCCGGCAGCTCCGACAGCTGCATCTCATTCGACATGGGCGACCTCCCGCGTCCGCGCGCTGAGCAGCCCGGCGGGCGCCAGCGCGGCGGCGACCTCCTCCCACAGTGCCGCGCCGTCGCGCGCGGCCGTGCCGGCATGCCAGCGCAGCCGCACGTCGCCCGGCCCCATCGCGGGATCGGTCACGACCCGCACCCGCCCGGACTCGTCGGGTAGCGATTCGTGCGACCTCCTCGGCCAGCGCGGCCGCCGCCGCAGGGCCCGTGCGCACCACGATCTCGGGCTCCAGCGCAGGCCGGGCAGCAGTGCGCCGACCACCGCGCGCGCTTCCGCCGGACCGTGGCGGGCGCACAGCGCCGGGAACAGCGCCGCGAGCGTATCCAGCAGCAGACCCGCGAGCGCGCCCGCAGTGGCTTCGGCGTGGGCGCGCAACTCATGGCGGAGGACTGCCATTTCGCGGGCCAGCGCCGCCGTGGCATGCGGCCAGGAACCCGCGCGGCTCCCGCCTCCGCCTCGGCGCGCGCGGCGGCATGCGCCTCGGCCCAGGCGTCGGCCCGCGCGACGGCGACATCGGCCTCGGTCAGCCGGCGGACCCCCTGCTCGGGGCCGATCACCTCCGGCTCTGGCGCATCCGGGGCGTCGAAATCCTCATCAAACAGCGCGCCGCGCCCGGCCCGGCCGGCGCATCGCGGCTCCCATCAGCCCGTTCATCTAGAACACCAGCTCCTCGTCCTTGCTCTCGCTGATCTCGATCGTGCCCTGCGCGGCCAGCTCCTTCGCCAGAGCGACGATCGCCCCTTGCGCCTCGTCCACCGCGCGCAGCTTCACCGGCCCGAGCGAGGCCATTTCCTCCTTCAGCATCTTCGCCGCGCGCTCCGAAAGATTGCCGAGGAACAGGTCCCGCACGCGGTCGGAGGCGCCCTTCAGGGCGACCGGAAGCTTGTCCTTCTCCACCTCGCGCAGCAGCACCTGCACGCTTGCCGCCGACAGGCGCTGGAGGTCATCGAAGGTGAACATGAGCGCCTTGATGCGCTCGGCCGAATCGCGGTTGCGCTCCTCCAGCGCCGCGATGAAGCGCGACTCCGCCTGACGGTCCAGGTTGTTGAAGATGTCGGCCATCATCTCGTGCGCGTCGCGACGCGTGCTGCGGGCGAGGTTGGACATGAACTCGGCGCGCAGCGTCTTCTCGACGCCGTCCAGCACGTCCTTCTGAATGCTCTCCATGCGCAGCATCCGCATCACGACCTCCATCGCGAAGGCCTCCGGCAGCAGCGACAGCACGCGCGCGGCGTGCTCGGCCCGCACCTTCGACAACACAACCGCGACGGTCTGCGGGTATTCGTTCTTCAGGTAGTTCGCGAGCACCGCCTCGTTCACGTTGCCCAGCTTGTCCCACATGGTCCGCCCGGCCGGACCACGGATCTCCTCCATGATCTGCAGGACGCGCTCACGCGGCAGCGCCTTCTGCAACATCCGTTCGGTGCTCTCGAAGCTGCCCACCAGATTGCCGGAGGCACCCATGCTCTCGGCGAAGTCCACGAAGAGCCGCTCGATCAGCTCGGCCCGCACGTTGCCGAGCTGCGCCATCGCGGCCGAGATCTCCTTGATCTCGTCCTCGTGCATCATCGCGAACAGTCGCCCGCACTGCTCCTCGCCCAGCGCCAGCATCAGGATGGCCGCCTTCTGCGGTCCGGTCAGGATGCGGTAGTCGTCGGCCCGCAGCATCAGCCGGCCTCCTGCCCGATCCAGCCGCGCACGATGGAGAGCGTCTCCTCGGGATGCCGCTCGACCAGATCGGTGATGCGACGGAGCGAGGAGGCGCGCATCTGGCCCTCCACCTGGGCAAGGCTCACCATGCTCTCGTCCTCCAGCAGCGCCGGAGCGCCAGCCTGCCCCGGCAGCGCTGGACCGGCGCCGGCAACCCCGCCCGCGGCGGTGCGCGCCGTGCCGGCGGCCGGAACCAGGGCGCCCATGCCGTACGACGCGCCCAACGCGCCCCCAGCCCCCTCGGCGGCGAGCGCCATAGGTCCGAGCGCGGTCAGGCGAGCGACCATCGGGCGCAGCACCGTCAGCAGCGCGACGATGCCCACCACCCCGAGCAGCGCCAGCTCGGCCAGGCGCATGAAGTCCGCCTTCTCGAAGTGCAATCCCATGACGGCGGGCTTGGCCGGCTCCGCCGCCTCCTCGGTCGCGAAGGGCATCGCCTCCACCCGCACCGCGTCGCCGCGCTTGGCGTCGAAGCCGATGGCGGTCTTCACCAGATCGCCGATGCGCGCGAGATCGGCGTCCGAGTGCGCCTTGGCGGCGTCGACCATCACGGCCAGGCTGATCCGCCCGATCTGCGGCTGCTCGCGGATCAGCGTGCGGACGGTCTTGCTGATCTCGTAGTTGGTCGTCTGCTCCTGCCGGTTCTCCTCGGAGCCGCTGCCCGACGATGCCGGCTCTGCGTTCGGCAGGTTGTTCTGCACCGAGACGGTCTGCCCGGGCTCGGTACTCTTGCTCGTCGTGTTGACGCTCTGTTCGCTGCGGGGCACCTGGCCGTCGGGGTCGAACTTCTCCTGCGTCTCGTGCACCTGGTCGAAATCCATGCGCACCGCGGCCTCGGCGCGCACATGGCCGGGACCGAGGCTGCGCTCCAGCATTTCCTCCACCGCGTGCGACAGGCGCAGCTCGGTCGCGCGGCGCAGCTCGTCGCCCGACATGGACCCGCCGCCCACCGCATCGACCGGGGTGCCGGCGCGCGCCAGCAGCTCGCCGCGTGAATCGACGATCGAGATGTCACGCGGCTTCAGCCCCGGCACCGCGGCGGCGACCAGGTTCAGGATCGCCTGCACCCCCTCGCGGTCCATCCGGGTAGCGCCCGTCATCGTCAGCAGCACGCTCGCCCGCGCCTCCTGCTGCTCGCGCGCGAAGGGCTCGCGCCGGGGCAGCACCAGGTGCACGCGCACGGCGCGCACGCCGGCGATCGCCCTGATGGTGCGCGCCAGCTCGCCTTCCAGCGCGCGGGTCTGGGCGATCTGCTGGTCGAATTCGGTGCTGGTCAGCCCGCCCGCCCCGCGGTCGAACAGCTCGTAGCCGACCGAGTCGCCGGCCGGCAGCCCCGTCTTGGCGAGCGCCACCCGCGCCTGCGGCACCTGATCGGCGGCCACCATGATGGCGGTACCGCCGGCCGCGAGTTGGAAGGGGATGTGCTGGCGGCCGAGCTGCTCGGAAGCTTGGGCGGCATCGTTGAGGTCGAGCCCGCCATAGAGCAGCGCCATCGGCTGGCGGCTGGAGGTCAGCGCGAGCATGCCCAGCAGTCCGAGCACGGCGGCACCGACGACACTCATCGCCGCGAGGCGCACGACACCCAGCGCCCGCAGACCCTGGATCAGCGGCTGCATGAGGCGCGGTCTTCTTCCGCTGGGTGCCTGGACTGCATGGCGAGCCGGCTCCGGTGGCGTCCTGCCATCGGAAAGGTGCCAGCGCCCGCTTACCGCGCCGTTAACGGCCCGGCAGAACGTGCCTGGCGGCCGGGATGCGCCCGGCCGTCAGGGAAGACCATCGGGCAGCCGTCAGCCGCTCAGTACCAAAGCTGCTCGCTCATCACTGGAGCCCAGCGCCCGTTCTTGACGACGGTCAGGAAGGACGCCGTCTCCGCATGGTGCTGGTTCGGCCCGAGGCCAAGATGGGTGCCGAAGATGTCGGTGTAGTCGTGGAGGCTCTCCATCGCGGTGATGAAGCTGTCGGTGGTCAGGTCCTTGCCCGCCCGCTGCAAGGCGAGGATCACCATCTGCGCCGCCGTGTAGCCGGCCTCGCCGTGGAAATTAGGCTCGATGCCGAAGCGCGCCTTGAACGCCTTGGCGAAGGCCTGCACGGCCGGGCGCGGGTCGTCGGGGTAGGCGTAGATCGCCGGGGTCATGCAGAAGAAGCCTTCGGTCGCCCCGCCCGGCAAGGAGGCGACGGCGGTGTCATAGGACGCGAACTGACCGACCATGTCGGGATTCCAGCCGATCTTCTTGACCGTTGAGATGATCAGGTTGGTGTCGCGGACGATGGTGCCCATGCCGATCCAGTCACAGCCCGCGTCATGCAGCTTCTCGACCGCGGCATTGAAATCCACGTCGGTGGGCTTGTTCGCCGCGGTTGCCACGACCGGTACGTTGAGCGCCTTGGCCTCCGCCGTGATGCCCGCCAGGACGTCCCGGCCGAAATCGGAATCCTGATACATCACGCATAGCTTGCTGCGATGGCGCTGCTCCACGAAGTATTTCACCGCCGCACGCATCTCGTCGTAGTACGAGGCGAACTGCGCGAATTTCAGGCGGTTGTAGGGCTCGTACATCGACCGCGCGGCGGTCAGCGGAAATACATTCGGCACGCCCTTGGCGAACTGCATCGGCATCTCGGCATCGTTCATCGGCGTGCCGCCGTCGTCCTGGGCGATAAAGATGTGGTCCTCGTTCAGCAGCTTGTTCATGCCTTGCACGGCGCGCGGCACGGTGTACTGGCTGTCCTCGACGACGTAGCGGATCTTGCGGCCGTTGATCCCGCCCTTGGCATTGATCTCGTCAAAGGCCATGCGGATCGCATCGGAGTTGTTGACGCCCTGGATCGCGGTCACGCCGGACAGGTCGGTCGTCGTGCCGATCACGATCTCCTTGTCGGAGACGCCCTGGGTCGGCCCGGCGGCGAGGGCGGAGCCGGCGAGCGAGGCTAGGCCGGCGGCGGCCAGCAGGCCGGGCAGGCGGAGCGGTGTGGCAAGCAGGCGGCGGATGGACATGAAAACCTCCCTGGCGACGACGGCATGCGGCCGTCCCCGCGTTCGTTGCGCAGGAAGCCTAGGGCCCCCGGATGGCCGGGAACAGCCTATATTCGACCCATGACCAGCGACCCGCTTGGCTACTATGCCCGCCTCGGGGTGGCGCCGGACGCCGCTCCGGCCGAGCTGAAAGCCGCGTTCCGGCTCCGGGCGCGGCGGCTGCACCCGGATGCGGAGGGAACCGGGGACGCCGCCGCCTTCATGCGCCTGAAGGAGGCGTACGACGTCCTGTCGAACCCGTACCGCCGCGCCGCCTATGAGCGCACGGCGCTGGCCGACCTCGCCCCCGCGTCGCCGGGGCCGGACGGCATGGCGCCGGCGCGGTCCGCCTCACCCGAACTCTCCGGGCTGGTCTCGCGCGGGCTTTGGATGGCGGGGCTGGGAGGCGGCCTCATCGCCATCGTGGTGGCCGCCGTCGCCCTGTTCCATCCGTCGAGCCCGCCCCCGCGACCCGCGAGCGGCGAGTTGCCGGTCGCGGCCGCACCGCGCGCCCCGCTGGCAGCCAACCCGCCTGCCCCAGCCCCGCCTGTCCCGGTCCCGCCCCCATCTCTGGCGCTCGCGGGGACTCCGGACCATTACGTCCTGCCCGGCGCCGGGCCGGCCACTGTCTGGCGAGGCGACCCGGCTGGCGGCTCTCTTAGTCCGGATGGGGTGCTGCCCGCCTTCGCCCCGGTCCATGTACCCGCCCTTCCCGCGCCTGGGGGATTGCTGCCGATCGCATTGGCGGGTGGCCGAGCCGACTTCGTCGCCGCCACTCGGTTGATGCCGGGCAATGCGCTGGCCGCGCAGCGGGCGAACTGCGCCTATTCCGCCGGCGATCCGCCTGCCAACGGCGAGGTGCTGGCAAGCGGCGGCTCGGGCACGGCCGATGCGCACGTGACCCTGGTGAACGCGTCCACCAGCCCGGCTGTGGTCATGCTGCGCGACAGCGCCGGGCGGGATGTCCTGAAAGTCTATCTCGCGCCCCGCGGGATCGCCCGGCTCTCCGGCCTGGCGCTCGGGCCATGGACAGCCGAGGTTGCCTTCGGCGAGCTTTGGAGCCGGGCTTGCACCGCGTTCGTGGCCGGCGGGCAGGTGCTGCGGGCCCCGGCGCCGGTGCCCCAGGGCGGCACCCTGGCGATCGGCCCGCATGCGCCGAACGGCTGAGACCCGATCCGGGAGGAACAGACCATGCCCCATGCGACCGCCGATGACGGCGTCCGGCTCTACGTCGAGGAGACCGGCACCGGCACCCCCGTCCTCTTCGTCCACGAGTACGCAGGGGATCTGCGGAGCTGGGAGCCGCAGATGCGTCATTTCGGCCAGCGCTACCGCGCCGTTTCGTACAATGCGCGGGGCTACCCCCCCTCGGATGTACCAAACGCGTTAACCTCCTATTCACAGATTCGCGCGGCTGACGACATCGCGGCCATCCTCGACCATCTGGGCGTCGCGACGGCGCACGTGGTCGGCCTGTCGATGGGCGGCTTCGCCACCCTGCATTTCGGATTTCGCCATCCCGCCCGCGCCCGCTCGCTGGTCGTCGCGGGCTGCGGGTACGGCGCCGAGCCCGACCAGCGCGACCGTTTCCGCGAAGAGGCCGAGACCGTGGCCGGCTTCATCCGCGACCACGGCATGGCCGCCTTCGCCGAAAAGTACGCGTATGGCCCGACGCGTGTGCAGTTCGAGAACAAGGACCCGCGCGGCTTTGCCGAGTTCAAGCGCCTGCTGGCCGAGCACGCCGCTGCCGGGGCGATCAACACCCAGCTGGGCGTGCAGCGGGAGCGGCCGTCGCTCTATGACCTGATGGACGAGATGCGCGCATTGTCGGTGCCGACGCTGATCCTGACCGGCGATGAGGACTGGCCCTGCCTGACCCCAGGCGTGCTGATGAAGCGCACGATCGCCTCGGCCGCGCTGGCGGTGATGCCGAATTGCGGGCACGCGATCAACATCGAGGACCCGGACGCGTTCAACCGGCTGGTCGGCGACTTCCTGGCGCAGGTCGACGCCGGACGCTGGCCGGTGCGCGACCCGCGCGCGATGACGGCTTCGATCACCGGCATGAAGTGATCCCGAAAGCGCCCGGCCGCGCGCGGGACGACGGGCGCGTGGCGCTCTGCTAGGAGCGGGCGCATGCAGCCCGTCGGCCCCATCACCACCGACATCGTCCTCCTCGGCGCCGGGCACGCGCATGTCGAGGTGCTGCGGCGTTTCGCGCTGCATCCCGCGCGCGGCGTCCGGCTGACCCTGGTCGGGCGGGAACCGCACACCCCCTATTCCGGGATGCTGCCGGGGCTGCTGCGCGGCGAGTACGGGTTCGACGAGGCACATATCGACCTCGCGCCGCTGGCGGCGGCGTCCGGGGCGCGGCTGATCCTGGCCGAGGCCGTCAGTCTCGATCTCGTCGCCCGCACCGTCGCGCTGACCGGGCGCCCGCCCGTCCCGTTCGACGTCCTCTCGCTCGATGTCGGCGGCCTGCCACGCATGCCGGGCGCTGCCGGGACGCCGGTCAAGCCGATCGGGCGCTTCCTCGACCGCCTCGCGACGCTGGAAGCGGCGTTGCCGCAAGGCGCGCGCGTCGCCGTCGTCGGCGCCGGCCCCGCCGGGACCGAGCTTGCGCTGGCGCTCGCCCGCCGCTGCGGGTCCCGCGCCCGCGTCACCCTTGTCTGCGCCGCGCACGAGCCGTTGCCCGACGCCCCTGCCCGTGCCCGCGCCATTGCCCGGGCCGCGCTGATCGCGGCGGGGGTGGAGATGGTCTGCGACGCGCGGGCCGGCACCCTCGCCGATGGGCGGCTGGCGCTGTCGGACGGGAGCGCCCTGGAGGCCGAGGCCGTGCTGTGGGCGACCGGGGTCGTCGCGCCGGCGTTCCTCGCCGCCTCGGGGCTGGATTGCGACGAGGCGGGCTGCGTGCGTGTCGATCGCAGCCTGCGCAGTCTCAGCCACTGCTTCGTCTTCGCCGCCGGCGACTGCGCGACGGTGGAGGGCGCCGTGCGCCCCAAGGCCGGGGTGTGGGCGGTGCGCGCGGGCGCGCCGCTGGCTGGCAATTTGCGCCGCGCCGCGCAGGGGCGGGCGCCCCGTGCATGGCGACCACAGGCGCACGCGCTGACCATCCTGGGACTGGGTGGCGGGCGGGCCCTCGCCTGGCGCAACGGGCTGGTTGCCTCCGGGCGGCTGATGTGGCGCTGGAAGGACCGCATCGACCGGCGCTGGATGCGCATGTACGCCATGCGCATGGCCCCGCCCGCCGATCCGGCGGCGGCGATGCGCTGCGGCGGCTGCGGCGCCAAGGTCGGCGCCGAGGCGCTGGCCGGGGTCCTGGCCCGCATCGCGCCGACGCCCCGCCCCGACGTCCTGCTCGGCCTGGCCGGCGCCGACGACGGGGCGATCGTGCAGCCCCCGCCCGGCCAGGCGGTGGTGCAGAGCGTGGACTACTTCCGAGATTTCCTGGGCGACCCGTTCGTGTTCGGTCAGATCGCCGCGGCGCACGCGCTGTCGGACATTCACGCGATGGGCGCGCGTCCATGGACGGCGCTGGCTATTGCGGCGGTGCCCTTCGCGCCCGGCGGGCGCATGGGCGCCGACCTCGCCGCGATGATGCAGGGCGCGGTCGCGGTGCTGGAGGCGGATGGCTGCGCGCTGTTGGGCGGGCATTCCGGCGAGGGCGCGGAGGCGTCGCTGGGGTTCGCGGTCAGCGGGCTCGTCGAGCCGAAGCGTGCCTGGCGCAAGAGCGGATTGCGGCCCGGCGACGCGCTGATCCTGACCAAGCCGCTCGGCACCGGGATCGTGCTGGCCGGGCAGATGCGCGGGCTGACCAAGGCGCGCTGGCTGCAAGCGGCGACAAACTCCATGCGCCGCACCAACGAAGCCGCCGCCGGCATCTTGCGGGCGCACGACGTCGCCTCCTGCACCGACGTGACCGGCTTCGGCCTGATCGGGCACTTATTGGAGATGCTGCGGGCCTCGGATGCCGCCGCCGTGCTGTTCCCGGACGACCTGCCGTTGCTGCCGGGTGCCCTGGAGCTTGCGCGCGCCGGGGTGGAGAGCACGCTCGCCCCGGAGAATCGCCGGATGCTGCCCTTCGCCGAACGCGGCCCGCTGATCGATCTGATGACCGACCCGCAGACCTCGGGCGGCCTGCTCGCCGGCGTCCCGGACACCCATGCCGGGGCGTGTCTCGCCGCACTGCGCGCGGCGGGACTGGACGCGGCCATCGTGGGCGGGGTGGAGCGTGCGCACGCGTCCGTGTTGGTAAGAACGGAGTTCGCGAGATGAGCAGTCGGCGCACATTCTGGCGCGGCCTGGCCAGCCTGCCGTTCCTGGCAGCACTCGGTCGCCATGCGAAGGCGGACACGCCGTCCTCGGCCGAATCACCGACCGGCAAGCCCGGCATGGAGATGCTGACCATCTTCCTGCGCCACGACGAGACGAAAACCGTCGATCAGATCAACCAGCACTTGAAGGAGACCGGCTGGTTCGCGCAGTTCCCGCCGGCAGGGGTCGAGATCGTATCGTGGTATGTGATGATGGGGATCGGCCAGGTGGTAACGCTTCGCTTCCCGGCGGAGCGTCTGCGCGACATCAACCGGCTGGTCGAGGGCGAGGCTTGGGGCGGCTATCGGACGGAGTTCTATCCCACCTACGACTATCGGGCGTTGTACGCACAGCTCCAAGCCAAGATGAAGTAGCACACGACAAGACGCGCACGGGTGCCACACATGTCTGCAACGATCGCGCACGCTCTGTCGGGTATTTTGGATGAGACTTCAAGGAGGCTGCCCTCCCGTCATTCCCGCGAAAGCGGGAATCCAGGCGTGCCACACCCTATTGCCGGTCACCTGGACCTCCGCTTCCGCGGGGGAAGCGGCAGTGTCCAGGACGGAGGCCGCTGAATCCCGGAACCATATTGGCAAGCCACCCGAAAGATCATTCCGCACTTGCGTGACCGCCGTAGAGACCAAATGCACGGTGATACGAGGCGGGCTTGCCGGTGTTCATCCCTGGCAGGCACGGCGGCGATGAAAGGGATCACGTACGTCCGCGGCACCGCTGTTCGCTGCCTCGACTGCGATTCCAAACTCGAAGGCGACCTTCGGCGACAAACCGATCGTCATCCACGTGCTGACGCGGGTAGTTGCTAATAGGCACGCAGAAACAGAGTATGTTCGGCGAAAGGCGACGGGAATGCCGATGCCGGAGATCGTCTTCACGACCAGGCTGACCCCGGATGACTGGGACGAGGCGATGCATGGCTGGCGTTGCCAGGTGTTGAACGTCCCCGGAGCGGTCGTCGAAGCGATGTATGTCGAGGGCAATCGGGTCGATACCGCACGATATGAAGTTCAGACCCAGTACACTTTCATCCGATGGATTGCTTCCGACCGACCCCAGCGCGCCGTCGCGTCTATCAAGCTGACAGAAACGCTTTCGCTCGGCAAAGAAACGGAGCGGTGGAAGCGTCTCGCTATCGTCCTTCCAGTGGTGGCGACGGTCGTGGCCGCGGTGATCTCGGGGGCCGCAACCTATTTTTCCCGAGCCCCTGACGTTCACGCACGCTTTGGTTTGGCATCGCCCCCCGGCGGCACCCAGAAGGGCGGGCAAGTCTCGCCCCCAACGTCCGACGGCCACGCAGTCGAGCTTGGCCGGATCGGATCCGCAATCGACGTCATTGACGCCGAAAACACCGATTTCAGTCATGCATTCTCGGTTGAGCTTGGCCGGAACTACCTATCGCGATTCCGGAACGACGATTTATCGCTCTACTTCGGGTTCCAGCAGCAAGCAGGAGCACACGATATCAATATTGATTTCGCGTTGATTACGCCAGATACGGAAGTGCAGCCGATGCTGTCGATTTACAGCAAGAGCCGCACAAAGCTGTTTTCTCGATGGCACGAAAGGACCGACGGCAGCAGCATCAGATGGACGGCACCAGTAACGCCCGGAGATTACATCCTCGAGATCACGCCCAACGGAGCAAGCAGCAATTTTACGCGCTTTCTCCTCTCGCTAAATTCGGGATGACTCCTGGCACCGCTCCTCCGTTCAGGGCTTCGGCGCGGGGGCGGGTGGTTGGATTAACGCCCGGAAAGGCCTCTCCTCGACGATGTGCAGTTCGTAAGTTTGTCCCCCGTATATCTGGACATCCATAAAGATATTGCGGTTGTTCCGAGTGAATCGGCCGGCAATACCGTGGCGGGCGGTCTCATCGTACATCAGCACCTCCCCGCCGATTGCTTCTATAACACCCTTGTAGCTTCGATTAATCTCCAAGTTACTGGCAGGAGGTTCCGAACCGTCGGGCGCATAGTCAATATCTATTATGCGACCTTCGATAGTCATGTTATGACCGGGAAGCTGAAGAACGTATTGGTCGAACCGTACCTCCTTGTATCCCGTAATTTTGTAGCCTTCAATTTTTCCAATTGGCGAATAATCATGTGCTTCTTGGCTCGCCGTCGGTCGGGTCGGTGCCAATGCCAAACCGGCGACGATGCGGTAGGACACAGCAACGTTCCTTTCAGCACACAAGCACGACGTTATACGGTTTAGATAGCGCTGTCACGGTTGCCGCGCTCGGCGTAATCTATCCCGGTTACACGCCCGCCAAACCTCGCGACTAATCAAGGCTACCTGCCCGCGATAGGGTTCAGCACAAACTTGCGGATCTCTCCCGCCAGAAGCGCTGGCCATTCGTTGTGAATCGAATGACCGCTGTTCTCGACGACGCTCATCTCGCCCGGTGTATTGCGCATCTTGCCTGTGATGGCGACGGTCGCGGAGCAGATATCTGCCCATGCGTAGTTGTCCCGTCGGCCCGCGAGGATGCGCATGTTGGCTGTGTCAAGCAGGTACCGGGGCTGTTTTGTGATCTGATCCGTATCCAAGTGGCTGTAGATCAGTTGCTCATAATTCAGGCGCCACACCCATCGCCTGAAGGCCGCATTATAGATTTCCTGACGATCCCGGCGTCCGTTCGCGAGGTATCCTTCAGGCATGGCCAGTCGGGCCGGTACCACATGTTGCCCACCGGAGGGTCGGGCGGAATGCTTTGGTCGAAAACCTCATTGAAGTAGTCATGACGTGAACCAGATTGTTCTACAGCAGTCATTCTGCCCTTGAGCGTATTATTGGCCAGCCCTTTAAAGACGTCCCCATGGAACGAGTTCCACACCGAGGCCGGCGACCATGCGACGATGCTTCTGGTCCAGGGGTGAGCCGCGACATTACGGCCAAGCCGCAACCCCATGCTTCCACCAAGGCTGCCGCCGAGAACCGCCACGATCCGGTTCTTGATGTTCCCCATCTGCTCGTCCAGCGCGCCGATGAAGCCTATGATGCTTTGCTCGTAGAAGTCCAAAATCGGGAACTCGTTCGGGTAATTTGATTTGTCGGACGGCGCGATATCGGTGTGCTCGAGCATTGTTGAGTAACCGGAGGTCGGCAGGTCGAAGGCTATCAAGGTCAGGCCGACGCCGGCGGAGTGCGCCTCGGCGAGCAGTGGCGGGACAAGATCCATTGCCTCCTCGAGACGGGAACTGTCACCGTGGATGTAGATGACGATTTTGTCACCGGGTGGGACAGCAGGTTTGCTGTCGGGCAGGACGTAATCAGATCCCACGGCCATGACCGCATGCCCAGTGCTCGGTTTTGGGTCGCCAAAATGTGTCAGCAGCGAAGCAATCGTGTATCGCAAGTCGAGCTGATGGGCGCCGACGGAGAAGTGGATGTCGTACCTGAGGAAATGGGGACCTGTTAACGTTGACAGGGCGGTGCGGTGGATCGTCCTCCCCTGAAACCGCGATCCATGGCGCCTTCAACCACGCATTGTACGAGTTCGCGTCATTGGCCGTAAGCAACCGCGCAGTCTCGTATGCCGTATTGAGAGCACGGACCGCGTTCACTTCGAGGGCGTTGGCGGACAGCCCGGCGAGCGCCTTTGCCCACGGGTTGCCAACCGCTGGGACCGGGACTTTCGCGACAGCCGAGATAACGGAAATCAGATCGGAAACGCCGGGATGCCATTGCTTGAATTTGGTGAATGCCGCCCTCCCCGTGACTGCCAGCTGCGCCGCTGCCTGCACCATGTCCGGAGTGTCTCCGAGCGAAGTGCCGAGCGTGGCAGTGGTCAGGATCAACTGCGGATCGCGCATCGCGGCCACCCGCCGGAGATAATCGTTAACGCGTCCCTCCGATGCTTTGTCGGGCGGCGGGAGGAATTGCTGGGGTACCGGCACATACCGGCCTGCACCTGAGCACGCCTCTGGATGTGGCTGAATGGGGTCGGTTATTTTCATCGGCCGTTCCTTCCGAGCATGATGCAACTGCACAGTGGCTGATTCTGATGCGTCCACTGGTCAGGCAGTCGCCATGACGCCAACTCGGGGGTGATCCCCCGAAACCCACCCCCTCGTCACCCGACCGTCAACCGGTCCACCGAGGACACGACCTGCGCCTCCTGTCCCGGAATCATGGACGCCTGGCCACGCCGGCTGGCCCGGTACTCCTCAGGCACGAAATGCTGCGTCAGTCTCCAGTAATCGAGCAGACGCCAGGGCGAGGTCACGGTGACGCGGTTGTGCCGGTTCTTGTACCAGCTCGTCACGCCGGGATGCGCCCACACCATGTTGCGGCACTTCTCGTCCACCAGCTGGTTGTAGCCGTCATGGACATCGGCGCGGACTTCGAGCGTCGCGTAGCCGTTCTCGATCATCTCCCGCAGCGCCTGCATGATGTAGCGGACCTGGCATTCCGTGTGGAAGATGATGCTGCCGCCATGCGCGAGATTGGTGTTCGGGCCGTAGGTCAGGAACAGGTTCGGGAATCCGGGAACCGTGATGCCGAGATAGGCGCGTGGGTCGTCGTCGCCCCAGACACCCCGGATGGTCCGCCCGCCGCGCCCCTTGATCTCCATCGGCCAAAGCATCTTGGAGGCCTGAAAGCCGGTCGCCAGGATGATCACGTCCGCCGGGTGGACCGTGCCGTCCCCCATGACGATCGCGTCCTCGGTGACCCGTGCGATCGAGCCCGTCACCAGCTCGACATTGGGCCGCTTGAGCATCCTGTACCAGTGATTGTCGCGCAGCATGCGCTTGCCGTACGGCGGATAGCCGGGGATCACCTTCGCCAGCAGGTCGGTGTCGTCGTCGAGTTCCTTGCGGACATACGCGATGATCAGCTCGCGCATCTTGTGGTTGGCCTCGTTCAGCGAGATGTCCGGCATGGGCCAGTCCGGGTCCATTTGCAGCGAGGCATGGAATCCGTCGGACCCGGCCCGGAAGAGCTGGAAGCGAAGCCAGTTCGCGAAGTAGGGCAGGTTCTCGAGCGCCCACAGATTCCCCTGGCTGACCGGCTTGTGGTAGTTCGGGTTGTTCATCAGCCAATGCGGCGTGCGCTGGAACACGATCAGACGCGCGACGTCCGGAGCGATCGAGGGGCCGGCCTGCACCGCGCTCGCACCCGTGCCGATCATGGCGACGCGCTTGCCCGTCAGGTCGACCGTGCGGTCCCAGCGGGCGGTATGGAAGACCGGGCCGCGAAACAGCTTCAGCCCGGCGATCGACGGGACGGCAGGCCGGTTGAGCTGCCCGACCGCGCTGATGACCGCGTTGCAGCGTGTCGTCCCGACGCTGCCGTCGCGCTTGCGGAACGTGATGCACCAAACGGAGTCGGCTTCGTCGAACGTGGCGGCGGTGACCTCCACGCCAGGGCGGACATGGCGGAGCACGTCATGCTTCGTGGCGGTCGCGTTGATGTAGGCCAGGATCTCGTCGCGATGGGAAAAGTGGCGCGACCACGCGTTGTTGGGATTGAAGGAGTAGGAATAGAAGTGGTTCGGCGTATCGACGGCACAGCCGGGATAGACATTCTCCAGCCAGGTGCCGCCGACGGCGTCGTTCTTGTCCAGGATTTCGAAGGGAATCCCAAGCTCCTTCAGCCGGATGGCGGCGCAGAGGCCGGAGAACCCCGCGCCGATCACCACGACCTTGAAGTCCCGGACACGAAGCCGCGCGGGATCGCGTTGCCAGTGCACGGACCGCGTATCCTCGTCGGCGAGGCGCGTCTCTTCCACCAGGAGCGGGATGTACTCCTCGGGCACCATCTGGCCCACGCCGGCGCTCATCATCTTCTGCAACACGTCGAAGGGAATGCGCCGGGGCGGCTCGCGACCGCTGGCGGCATAGTCCTTCAGCGCGTCCACAAGACGATCGCGCACCGTCTGCTTCAGGACTTCGGGGACGGATTCCAGGAAGCTCCAGGCCCCGTGGATGTGCCGGCCCACGTCGTCGAGGATGTCGAGGTCCCCGGTCAGCTGCACCA
Source organism: uncultured Pseudomonadota bacterium (assembly GCA_963756495.1). Lineage (GTDB taxonomy): Bacteria > Pseudomonadota > Alphaproteobacteria > Acetobacterales > Acetobacteraceae > DATFDN01. The sequence goes on from CAVWNS010000002.1 coordinate 21,589, forward strand.
GGACCATCAGCATCGGAGCGATGTCGGCATCGGCCAGCGCTGCCCGCAGGGCCGCTTCGTCACGGACCGCTCGCTCGAACATGGTGTCCATCCGTCCGCCCCTTCTCCTCGCGCATGCCGCGCGTTCCCGCTGCTGGCCTCGGCCGGCCAGCTAGCGTCACCGCGGGCGCGGCATTGTCAACGCGCGCGGGCGAACTGCGGCGCTCGCCACTGGCCTTCATCGGCGGGACGGAGTACCCCGGCCCAATCCGTCAGGAGCTTGACCATGCGCGCGCATCGCATCGCCGCCATTCCCGCCGACGGCATCGGCCCCGAGGTCATCAGCGCCGGGTTGGAGGTGCTGGACGCCGTCGCCGCGCGCGACGGGGGATTCAGCCTGACCGTGGACCACTACGCCTGGGGGTCGGAGTGGTACCGCAAGCATGGCGTGCTGATGCCCCCCGACGGGCTCGCCTGGTTGCGCACGGCGGATGCGATCTACTTCGGCGCCGTGGGCGACCCCGACCTGCCCGACCACGTGACGCTATGGGGCCTGCGCCTGCCGATCTGCCAGGGCTTCGACCAGTACGCGAACGTGCGGCCCACCCGCATCCTGCCCGGCGTCACCTCGCCGTTGCGCGACGTCGGGCCGGGCGACCTCGACTGGGTGATCGTGCGCGAGAACAGCGAGGGCGAGTACGCCGGGCATGGCGGGCGCGCCCATCGCGGGCTGCCCGAAGAGGTCGCGACCGAGACCGCCATCTTCACCCGAAGGGGGGTGGAGCGGATCATGCGGTACGCGTTCGACATCGCGCGCGGGCGTCCGCGCCGTCACCTGACCGTGGTGACGAAATCCAACGCGCAGCGGCACGGGATGGTGTTCTGGGACGAGATCGCGTCGCTGGTCTCGCACGACTACCCCGATGTCACGTGGGACAAGGAGCTGGTGGACGCGATGACCACGCGGATGGTCCGCCGACCACGCTCGATCGACACGGTGGTGGCGACCAACCTGCACGCCGATATCCTGTCCGACCTCGCCGCCGCGCTGGCGGGTTCGCTCGGCATCGCGCCCACCGGCAACATCGACCCCGAGCGGCGCAGCCCGTCGATGTTCGAGCCGATTTACGGCTCGGCCTTCGACATCATGGGCAAGGGGATCGCCAACCCGGTGGCGAGCTTCTGGACCGGGGCGATGATGCTGGAGCATCTGGGCGAGGCCCCGGCGGCGGCGCTGCTGATGCGCGCGGTCGAACAGGTCTGCGCGGCGGGGATCACGACGCCGGATCTCGGCGGCACATCGAGCACGCAGGAGGTGACGCGCGCGGTGTGCGATGCGGTGCGTGGCATGAACCGCTGACCGCTCGCGCGGCCTGCCGATGCGGACCACGCTGCCCTGAAAACGTCACCGGCCGATCCAATTGCCGCCGCTGCCGTGCCCGAGCCTTCGATGGTCGGATCGGAGGGAGCGCAAGATGACGATGCCGCCCATCGCCCACGTTATCGCCCGCGAACAGTTCCGGGTATTCGACGGCATCGGCGACCGGATCGCCATGACCGGGGAGGCCCGCCGCCGCGTCCTGCTGCTGTCGCCGCAGGAATGGTCGGCCTGGTCGCGCGTCCCGCATGGCGGCCCGCTGCCCGCGCAACCGGACCTGCCGCTCATGCTGCGACGTCTGGGCGCGGCGACCTACCGGCTGGCGGTCGTGGCGGAACGCCGGGGCGTGGTCTAGATCATGTCCACTCCAGCGGGCTTGCTCTCTATTTCATCTGGATGAAGCGATACAGGAAGTCGTTGTCGGCCATCTGCACGACGTCGACCGACTTCTTCGCGGCCCAGACGATCACCTGCTGGTGCAGCGGAATCGAGGCGACGTCGTTCTGCACGATCTCGGCAGCCGCATCGATCAGGCCGTCGCGTTTCTCCATGTCCGGCTCCACGCCGATTTGATCGATCAGCGCGTCAAGCTTGGGGTTGGAATAGCCGCCGTTGTTCACCTCGCCGCGCTTGCCGTTGCGTGTGCCGAACAGGGTATAGAGCACGTTGTTCGCGTCGTAGGTCGCTGGCGTCCAACCCAGCAGGTAGAAGTCGGTGTCGTATTTCGGCGATCCGGTTTTGGCGAAGTATTTCGACTTGGTCTGGGCGTTGAGATCGATCTTCACGCCGATCCGGGCGAGCATGGACGTGATCGCCGTGCAGATCTGCTCGTCCATCACGTAGCGGTCGTTCGGGCAGTCGAAGCCGACCCTGAAGCCGTTCGGATATCCCGCGTCGGCCAGCAGCTTCTTCGCCTGGGCCGGATCGAGCTTCGGACGGACATCGAGCTTGGCGTTGTAACCGTTCACGCCGGGCCCCCACATCATGTAGCTGGGATGCGCAAGCCCCAGCATCACGCGCTTGGCGATCGCATCCTCGTCGATCGCCAGCACGAAGGCCTTGCGCACGCGCACGTCCTTGAACGGGTTCTTGCCCTTGACGTTGCTGGTCGGCAGCTCGTCACGCGACTGATCGAGCCCAAGGAAGATGGTGCGCAGCTCCGGATGCTCGATCAGCTTGAGGTCCGGCGAGGCCTCGATGCGCCGCATGTCCTGCGGCGGGACCGAATAGATCATGTCCTCCTCGCCCGACAGCAGCGAGGCGACCCGGGTCGAGGCGCTGCCGATCACGTCGAATTCGACCTGGTCGGCGTTGCTGGTGTTCTTGTCCCACCAGGTCGGGTTCTTCTCCACCACCGTCTTGCGGTCGGGCTCGCGCGAGACGAGGCGATACGGCCCGGTGCCCATCGCGTTATGGACCGCGTAATTGTCCTCGGTGCCGCCGATCACCACCGGCTCGGTCGCGTGATGCTGCTCGCACCACGCCTTGCTCATGATGAGGAAGTTGGTCTGCTCCTGCGGAAAGATCGGATCGGGATTGTACGTCTCGAAATCGACCGTCATGTCGTCGATCTTGCGCGCTTCCTTCACCATGCTCATCGGCGCTCGCATCAGTGAGGTTGGGGTTAGGATGCGGTGCAGCGAGAAGACCACGTCATCGGCGGTGAACGGCGTGCCGTCCTGCCACTTCACGTTCGGACGCAGATGGAACCGCCACACGGTCGGGCTGGTGTGCTCCCACGACACGGCCAGCGAGGGCTCCAGGTTCAGGTTGCGGTCGCGCCGGATCAGCGGCTCGAAGATATTCGCCAGGAACGAGAGCTGCACCGTCTCCTGTCGCGTGTCGGGGTCCATCGCCCCCACGTCGCCGTCGTTGGCCCACCGGAAAGTTTTTGCCCCCGCGGGATGCAGGCCGACGGCAGCGCTCAGCAGAAGGCCGAGCGCGGCGATGCGCGGTATCCTCATTGTCCCGTCTCTCCGGTCTTTGGAGTTTGAGTCGTGAGGTTTCCACAGAACCGCCTTGATTGCCAGCCCGAACCCGTCCGTCCACCCGGATGAACCTGCGCCTCCTGCTCACCCAGGCGATCATCCCGCCGGTCAGTCTGCTCTATGTCGCCCTCGCCGGGATCGCGCTGGCCGGGCGCCGACCCGGGCGCAGGCGCGGCGGGCTGGTCCTGGGGACGCTCGCCCTGGTCGTCGTCCTGGTGCTGGGGATGCCGGTGACCGGCCAAGCCTTGCTGGTCTCCCTGGAGGGCGACTTGCCGCGCAGCCCGCCGCCCGACGCGCCACCGCAGGCCATCGTCATCCTCAGCGCCGAGGTCGACCGCACGCCCGACGGGTTGGAGCCTGGGCCGCTCACGTTGCAGCGGCTGCTCGCCGGCGCCCGGCTGTGGCAGCGCACGCACCTGCCCGTGCTGGTCTCGGGCGGAGCTCTGCGACCGGGCGAGAGCCCGGTCGCCGCGGTGATGGCCCGGTCGCTGGAGCAGGATTTCCACGTGCCCGTGCGCTGGACCGAACAGCGATCCGAGACGACCTGGCAGAACGCCTCCGGCAGCGCCGCGATCCTGCTGCCCGAGGCCATACGCTCGGTCTATCTCGTCACCCATGCCTGGCACGAGAAGCGCGCCGTGCTGGCATTCCGGCATTTCGGCATGGTGCCCACGGTGGTCTCGGTGCCGCCCGACCTGGTCGTGGGGGGCTGGCTGCCGTCGATCGCGGGTTGGTCGCGCAGCTACCATGCCCTGCACGAGTGGGCCGGGCTGATCGCCTATTCCCTGCGGGCCTGGCGCGCGGGACCGGCGTCCGCGCCGTCGAACAGCGCCGCGTAGGCCGCGAACATCGCCTCCTGATCGTAGTCGCGCATCGCCTTGACGCGGTTCGCCGCGCCGAGGCGGCGGCGCAGGCCGTGGTCGGCGGTCAGTGCGCCGAGCGAGACCGCGAGCGCGGCCGCATCCCTGCGGGCCGATGAACGGGCGGTTCTCGGCCGTCAGCATGAGCCGCACATCGCCTACATCGGTCGCGGCGACCGGCAGCCCGGCCGCCATCGCCTCGATCACCGACAGCGGCATCTGCTCGGTGTCCGACGACAGCGCGAATACGTCGAAGCAGGCGTAGAGCGGGGCCGGGTCGCTGAGATGGCCGGTGAAATGGACGCGTTCGGCGATGCCCAACTCGCCCGCCAGCCGCGCGAGCCGCGGCCGCTCCGGCCCGTCCCCGGCGATCACCAGCCGCGCCGGGCCGGCCGCCGCCACAGGGCGGAAGGCGTGCAGCAGGCGATCCAGCGCCTTCTCCGGCCGCAGCGCCGCGACCGTGCCGATCACCGGCCCCCCGCCCGCGAAGCGGTGGGCGCCGGTCGGGTCCCGCGCGCCGCCGAAACGGGTGAGGTCGATGCCGTTCGGGATGTAGCGCAGCCGCCAGCGCGGCAGGCGCCAGGTCTCGACCGCGATGCGCTCCAGCGTGCGCGAGGGCAGCACGACCGTGCTGCCGCGCAGGACCAGGCGCCGGGTCAGCACGCGGCGGGGAAGCTGGCATTCGCGCTCCTCCGGCCCGAACCCGTCCTCGATGTGAATGTGGCGCGCGAGCCCGGCAGGTTCGCGATCGCCCACTCGATGGAGCCCCAGTTGTGCGTCACCAGCACATCCGGCCGGAGCGCGCACAGCGCCCGGCGGAACGCGGGCAGGTTGCCCAGCGTGGCACCGCGGCGCACCGGCACCACCGGGAACGCGACATCCAGGCCCGCGTCGAGGCGCTCGCAGGCGGCGGTCGCGCCGTCCATCGCGACGAGGATGTGCCGGTAGCGGCGCGCGAAGCGGTTCGCGACGGCGGTAAAGCGGATCTGCGCTCCGCCCACGCCGAAGCTGGTGAACACGCTGAGCAGCGTGCGTGGGCGTCGATCGATCACCCGGCACGCACCTGGAAAGCGGCCGCGCGTTTGCAGGCAGGCCGTATCATGGCGATGGGAACGCCGCACGAAGCACCCCTGCCAGTCCGGAATCGGCGTCCAGGAACGCCTCGATCGCGATCCGGGCGCGGTGCTGAGCCTCCAGGCCGCGCGCTACGGGAGTCCGGTTCCGACGTCAGCACGATCAGCACGGGTAGGCCGCCGCCGCCGACGATGCTGTGCCAGGCTTGCCGCAGGCGGAAGGCGGGTCCGGGTTCCACCGGGCGGCCATCTTGCCAGAGGAGCGCGGCGGCAAGCCGGTCCGGGTTGTCCGTCCGCGTCAGCGTCCAGGGCAGGTCATGCACCCGCGCACGCCGCGTCGTGACGTCCTCGGCCGCCGGCACACGGGTCAGCCGGACCGCTTCCTGAAGGACAGAACGGGGCGCGATGCCGCGCGGGAAGGTCTCGGCTTGCATGCGTGACGTCCGTTCCGGTGCAGGCGAAGCGGCGGACGGTCAACCGTCCCGGCGCCCCGATACCGTCATCCGGCCGGGCTTTCGGCACAGGCTGGCACGAGCCGGCAACGGCCTTGATCCCGGCCAGGTCGATGGCGGGGCCGGGCTGCCCGGCGGCGCGGGTCAGGGCCAAAGCCGTTGCCGGGCCGAGCGCTGCCAGCAACAGCAGGCTGGCGGTCGCCTGGACCCGCGTGCGTGCCGGCACCAGGCCGGGCGTCGGCTGCGAGGCGGACACGCGCGATGGGCGAGCCGGCGCGGCGGCGTGGTCCTGGCGGAACGGCAGGCCAAGCGCCACCAGGATCAGGATGACGACGGAGAAGAAGATCCAGCCGTACAGGACATGGTCGGTCTCCGCCGCCTGCGCGCTGCCCAGGACGTGGCCCAGCAGGACGATCCCGAGCGCGCGGAAGCCGTTCGCGATCACCGGCACGACCAGCGAGAGGCCGATAAACACGGCGCGGCGCAGCGGGGTCCGGTAGATCAGCAACGCATAGAGGCAGCCGAAGGCGACCGAGGCGATCAGGAACCGCAGGCCGGCGCAGGCTTCGGCGATGAAGAACGTGCCTTCGGGAATCTGGATCGTATAGCCGTCGGTGTAGTTCGCCACCCCCAGCAGGTTCAGGCCGTGCATGACGAAGACGGCGGTGAAGTCCTGCAAGGCGGGGGTCAGGAAGTCGCCGAACGGGATCAGGAAAAACAAATAGAGCAGCGGGCCGCAGAGCAGGCCGAAAACGCGCCAGCCCAGCACCGTCAGGAACAGCAGCTCCATGCAGGCGACCGCCACGAGCTGGCGGCCTTCCATGATCCCCACCCGCTCGGCGGCCAGCCACGCCAGGCTCAGCGGCAGGGCGGCGAGCGCCAGCAGCGGCACCGGCCGCGCCACCGCGCCGGCGAGGGTCTCGCGCCGATCCCAGACGAGGTAGACGGCCAACGGGATGATCAGGAAGCAGTGGTTGTAGGCGGTGGAGCCGATCCAGACACGGATCGCGGCGGCGATCTCCTCGTAAAACAGCAGGCCCAGGGCCGCCAGCCCCACCGCGAGCGGCGCCAAGGCGCCCGCCAGGCTCGGCGCGGCGAGGTCGGCGCGGGAGGAGGCGATGGTCTGGGTGGTCATCTCACACCGCTCCGGGATTTGCCGTCATGCCGAGACCCTGACGCGCGACGGTCGGGGCGCCACCTCTGCGGCGAGCAGGTCGGCATGCACGCGGTCCATCCGATCCCAGGCGAATTCGCCCAGCAATCGTTGCAGGCGCGGGCGCATGCGATCCAGGTTCGTGTAGTGGCGGATGCGCGACTTAATCCCGCAGCCGGCGACACGCGGCTGGCCGGGATCGATCTCCCAGGGATGGAAGTAGAAGATTCCCGGCCGCTCCTCGGCCCGGTTCACCCGGCCGAGCCCGAAGCGGTACATCTGATAGGGCAGCAGCCGGAAATAGCCGCCCCCCGCGCAGGGAATGTTGCGGCCAGCCAGGCGCAGGGTGGTCATCGGGATCTCCCATAGCGCGCCGCCTTCCGGCTGGAACGGCGTGCGGGGCGCGTCGGGCATCCCATACAGGTCATGGCGGATCGGATTGATGCTGGAGCTGTAGCGGTAGCCCTCGCTCTCCAGGACCGCGAACGCCCAGAGATTGCGGGCGCCGATCGAGAACGTGGCCGCGCGATAGCCGGCGACCGCCACGCCGGCCACGTCCTCCAGCAGGCGGCGGGTGCGGCCGACATCGGCGCGGAACTCGGTCGGGTCCTGGACATCGGCGCGCGTATGGTCCCAGCCGTGGCTGGCCAGCTCGTGGCCGCCAGCGACGATGCGGCGCACCAGGGCCGGATGGCGCTGGGCGATCCAGCCGAGGGTGAAGAACGTCGCGCGCACGCCGGCAGCGTCGAACAGAGCCAGGATGGCATCCGTATTGGCCTCGACGCGCGGCGGAATGGCCTCCCAGTCGGCGCGCGGGATGCAGCCGGCGAGCGCCTGGACCTGGAAGTAGTCCTCGACGTCCACGGTCATGACGTTGCGGATGCGGATCGGGTGGACGTCTTGGCGCTGCATCGGGTGCGGTCCGGTGGTCAGGGTCATGATTGCGACTCGGCATGGGCGCCGATCAGGTCCAGCAGGCGGCGCAAGGCGCGATCCTGCCGCGCAAGGCCGTGCTCGAGGGAGACGACACGGCCCGCCAGGCGCTCGACCCCGCCATTCTCCGCGTCGGCATTGCATGTCGCGACGTCCACCGAGGCGGTCGCGGAACCGCCTTGCGGGCCAATTTCCGTGGGCGGCAGACCGGCCCCGAGATCGCGCGCCAACTCCGCGGCGGTGGCCTCCACCATCGCTGCGGTAATGGTGTGCGCCTCCTCCAGCGCGCCGTACAGCAGCACCCGCCCGCAGAGCGTGTTGATCCGCCGGGGCAGGCCGCCGGTATGGCGGAACAGGGCGGGGACGGCGGCCTCGTCCCAATGCGGGTCGCCGGTCCAGCCGACCGTCCGCAGCCGGTGCTCCACATAGGCGCGCGTCTCGGCCTCGCTCAGCGGGCCGAGATGGTAGGAGGCGAGCACGCGCTGGCGCAGCTGTTCGAGACCGGGGCTGGCCAGCATGGCGCGGAACTGCGGCTGGCCCAGCAGGATGGTCTGCAAGCTGGCACGCCCGTCGATGGTGACGTTGGAGAGCATCCGCAGTTCCTCCAGGGCGGCTAGCGGCAGGTTCTGCACCTCGTCGACCACCAGCAGGCAGCGCCGACCGGCGGCCCAGTGGGCGCGGACGGCCTGCTCGAAGCGGCGCAGCAGCACCGCCTTGTCGCCGCTGACGTCGCCGACCCCGAGACTGCCGACCGCGAGCCGCAGGAGATCGTCGCCGGAGACCAGCGTGGTCACGATCCGGCCCATCACAAAGCTCGCGCGGTCGAGCTGCGCCCAGAGCTGCTCGACCAGCGTCGTCTTGCCGGCGCCAACCTCGCCGGTGATGACGATGAAACCCTCCTCCTGGGACAGCCCGTACACGAGATGCGAGATCGCCCGGCTGTGCCCCGTGGAACCGAAGAAGAAGCGGCTGTCCGGCGTGAGCTGGAACGGCGCGCCGGCGAGGTGGTAGAACCTGTCGTACACGGAACCTCCGGTCAGAACCGCTTGGTGATGCCGACGAGGAAGACGTTGTCCGTGAAGCTCCGGCCCGCGTAGTCGGAGTCGCGGTCGAGCAACGTGTAGCGGGCGACCGTCGAGATGGTCTCGGACAACCGATAGCTGGCCCCGGCGGTGGCGGCGACGACGCGTTCGCGCCCGGCCGAGACGGTCTGCACCGTGGTTGTCGTGTAGCTCCCGCTGGCGCCGAGGCTGGTGCGCTCGGAAAGCTGGTGCGTCCAGGCGGCGGTGAACGTCGTCGCGTCCTGGCCGATCGCCTGGCCAACCCCGCCGCCAGCGAGCGGCGTGCTCCCGACCGGGGTCTGCGCCTGATGCTCCACGGAGACCGCCACCTTGTCGCGATTGAGCAAGGTCGTCGCCGTCAGGCTGAGCGTATGGTTGCGGAACAGGCCATCCTGCGTGCTGAGCAGCCCGTTTCCCAGAAACAGCGGCGCGCCCGTGTCGGCATTCACCACACCGCCGAACTGGTCGAAATCGGCGAGACCGAGTTGCGACTGGATCTGCTGCGCGTCGGTGGCGAGCCCGGTCGTGTAGCTTGCGGTCAGCCGGGTGCGTGCGCTCAGCGCGTAATGACCCTGGACATCGAACGAGGTGGCGCCCTGGTGATGCCCGTAGCCGATGGTGAGCTGGCTGTCGGGGTTCGGCGTCAGGACCACCCCCAGCTCCCAGACCGCGTCGTCGATCAGGAGCCGGGGCGTGGTATCGTAGGCGATGCTCTCCGCGCCGATCTCGACGTAGGGCATGATGCGGCGGTTCAGCGCATAGCCGGTCCAGTTGGTGGCAAGGTCGCTGTGCGCGTCCCTCAGAACGCCGGTTCCGGAGGTCTGCGACGCGTCCAGCAGCACGAGGTTGCGGACCCTCCCTAGAATCCTCGCCGCTCTGGAATTGCGCCGTCGCCTCTCCGGTCTGCTGGCGCTGCGTGCCGAGCGTCGTCGTGCCCGGGATCGGCGTCGAGTCGCCGCTGGTGCTCACGCTGGATTCCGTCAGCGACAGACCGAGCTTGCCGGTTCCAAGGGTGCCGAAGCGGTGCACGAAATAGGGTGTCACCGAGAAACCGGTGGTCTGCGCGCGATTGTTCTTGCTGAGCGCAAGGGCCGCCGGCGTCCCGATGCCGCCGAAGCCGCCGCCGACGGGCGAGTTTGGCGATGCGGAGGACCCGACTAGCCCACTCAGGCCGCCGCCGGAGGGCTCGATGGAGGCGAGGGCGCGGGCATTGACGAACAGCGTGTCGGGAATGAGCGTCGCCGTGCCGTTGGCCACGAGCTGCTGGGCCACGGCGTCGGCGGAACTGGTCCGCGCATAGACCTCGAGCGTCGGCGTGTATTGCAGATCGAGCTTCACGCGCGGCGTATCGCCATGCACCTCCAGCCCTGGCGTGACCGCCGTGATGAGATCGGATCGCGGGTTCGTCTGGGTCTGGTAGATGTTGTCGCTGAACAGCTCGTCCAGGCTGATGGAGGGCACGAACGAGAACGCCCGGGCGCCGGGACTGGTCGGCGAGGACGGCTGGGGGACGTGGGTGGACGCGTCGTCCGGGGCGCCGCCCAGGGTCGCGGGAAACCCACTGTTGGGGCTATCGCTCGGGCTGTTGAGGATGACTGCGCCAGGCGGCAGGCCAAGCGGCAGCGCACCGCCCGTCGCGTTCTGCGCGCAGGCCAGGGCCGGCGCGATGGCCACCGCGACCGCCACGAGGCCGCCGAGATGGATCGTGCGGGCCTGCGAGGCGGCCGCGATGGACATACGGCTGCGTTCCGCGCCGGCCGGATCAGGACGTGTAATAGGGGGCGTAAGCGCCAAAGGTGTGGGCCGCCGTCTGCTGCATCTTGTTCAGCACCAGGGTGATCGCCGGACAGTCCTGGATCAGGTCGAGCGCGGCCTCGACATCGGCGCGCTGGGTGCGTTCCGCCTCCACGACGAAGATGATCTGGCCCATGACCGGGGCGAGCGCGGCAGGATCGCTGGTCGCCAGGCAGGGGCCTCCGTCGAGCATGACCAGCCGCTCGGGGTGACGGCGCGCGATGCCGCGCAGCAGGTGCCCCACGTGGCGGCTGGCCAGCAGATCGGAGCCGCGCGAGCGAATTCGGCCCATCGGCAGGAATGACAGGCCGTCGAGTTCGGTCGGGTGCTCCAGCCGCGCGGGGTCCAGCGCGCCGTCGGCGGCAAGGTCGAGCAGCCCCAGCTCCTCGCGCCGACCGATGAGTTCGGTCAGCGAGCGCTCCTTCACGTCGGCGTCGATCAGCAGGACGGGATGCTCGCCCTGCTGGACGATGCTGGCCGCGAGATTGAGCGCGGTGAAGCTCTTGCCCTCGCCCGGCCGGGCGCTGGCGAGCATCAGTAGATTCGGGTGCGCACCCGCATCCGCATCCGCCGGGGTGAACGCGGTGCGCAGGACCTGACGCTGCACCAGCCACAGTTCCTCGGAGATGCGGCTCCGGCCGGCCCGGTCGGTCATCAGGCCCGCCGTTTCGAGCGCGGCGCGCGGGATGCGCGGCCGTGGCGGGACCGTCGCACCCGGCTGGAAGCCGGAGGCGGAGGCGAGCGGGTCGCCAGCCTGATCCGCGGGCGGCACAGGGACGAGCCGGCCGGCCACGGCACCGGCGGCGGCAAGGCGGGCGGCGGCGCGTTCGATCAGATGGGGCGCGTTCGACATGGCCTCAGATCGTGTTGTGGGCGTGCAGGAGACGGACGAGCAGCCCGCCGTAGAGCCCGATCAGCATGATCGTGGCGAGCCCGAACCGTGCCACGGCGAGCAGCTTCCGACGCGCCGACGGGCCACCGATCGTGGACAGTCCGCCCAGCACCGGAAGGCCGAGGGCGCGCAGATCATCGAGCGTGGCGAACGAGCGATCGAACTGCGCCAGCAGCACCGCCGAGGCCACGCCCGCACCGATGCCGGCCACCAGGATCGCGCTCAGCAGCAAGGGGCGGTTCGGCCCGGTCGGCAGCAGCGGGATCTCGGGCGGATCGATCACCCGCAAATGCACCTTGTCGGCCTGGGTGTCCGCCGCCTCCGCGATCGTCGCCGCCTGCAATCGGCCGAGCAGCTCATCGTAGTTCTTGCGCAGCACGCCGTAGTCGCGGTCCAAATTCTCGTATTCGGCGAGCAAGGCCGGCTGGTCGTGGCGGACTTTCTCGATGCGATCGAGGCTGACGCGCGCGAGCTGGAGCTGGTGCGTCAGCGACGCGACCCCGGCCTCCTCGTCCACCAGCTTGACCATCAGCTGATCGTACAGCGCGTTGGGCATACCGCCGCCGCGCGAGCGCGCGCCCAGGCCTCTCCCACGCGGGGCAGTATCGGGAATGCGGCGAAGCTGCTCGATCAGCTTCTTCTGCTCGATCACGCCCGGATAGTCGTCGGTGTACAGCGTGCGCAGCTCCCGCAGCGTGGCCTCGGCCCTGGCCAGCGGTCCGCCATCGCCGGGGGCCGTCGGATCGAAGCCGCGCAGGTCCGCGCCCGGCAGCATCTCCGGCATGCCCTGGAGCTGGCCCTTGAGTTGCTTCTCCCGCCCCTGCGCATCCTGCAACTGCACTTCCAGCCGCGACACCGCGTCGCGCGCGGACTCGACGCTGCTACCGACACCGCCATCCAGCGGCAACATGCCCGCGTACTTGGCGCGGAAGTCGGCCCGCCGCTCCTCCATCGCGTGCAGCTGCTGCTCGTACGACGCGATCTGGAGGCGCAGGAACCGCTGCGCATTCTCCATCTCGCTGCGATTGCTGGACGTGGCGCTCTCGATGAAGATCGACAGCAGGGCAAGCACCACATCGCGGGCGAGCCGCGGGTTCGCGTTCTGGTACTGGATCGCGAACAGGTTCCTCTCCTGCAACTCCAAGGTGATCGCGGTGGCCAGCTTGTCGATCATCCGTTCGCGCGCATCCTCGGTGCTCGCGGCCAGGCCGAGATCGGTCTTTGCGATCAGGGTTCGCAGGTTGGGGCGGCTGAGCAGCGTGCGTTGCAGCATCGCGAGCTGGTCGCCGGAGCTTGTATCCACCGCGATCCCGCGCAGCAGTGGCGTCAGCACCGCGTCGGCATCGACATACAGCCGTGCGCGCACGCGGATACTGATCCTTCATCTCGTGCAGGCCGACCCACCCGACCAGACAGACCAGCCACGCTACGCCGAGGCCGATCCAGCGACGACGCCATGCGGCGCGGAGATAGCGTCGGAGCAGATCGGACAGCTGATTCACGAGAAAATTCTCAGAACCAGGTCTGCGGGATGATCAGCGTGTCCCCTGGCTGCATCGCGATATTGCGGGAGATGTCTCCGTCCTTGATCAGATCGTCCAGATGCACGTGGATGATCTTGTCCTGACCCGATGCGCCACGACGCACCACGACGGAGCGGTTGCCGGCGGCGAACTTGGTCAGCCCTTTGGTGGCGATCATGACGTCCAGCAGGGTCATGCGATCGCGATACGGGATCGCCTCCGGTTCGGTCGCCTCGCCGATCACCTTGATCTGCCGCTCGAGCGGGCCGACGAAGCTGCGCACGATGACGGTGACGTTGGGATCCTGCACATATTTCGTGAGACGCTGCCCGATATCCTGCGAGAGCTGGCTCGCAGTCATGCCGGACGCCTGGATGTCCTGGATCAGCGGCACCGAGATGCGCCCGTCCGGTCTCACGGGCACCTCGGGTTCGCTCAGTTCGGGCGCGTGATAGACAAACACGCTGAGCACGTCGCCCGAGCCGATCACATACTGCTCACCCCGTTCGGCCGGCGTCGCAGCGCGGATTGGGCCGGCTGTCGCGCCGCCCGAAGCGGCCGAGTCCATCTGCGATGCGGCGCAGCCAGACAGCAGCCCGCAGCCGAGTGTCAGAGCCACAGTCGGGAAAGAAACGAACGACCTGAACACGCGCGACCTCAACCATGTGTCACTAGAACGCGGGGCGAACGAGTCGCCACCCCGCCCACCGCTACCCGGCCGATTCCGCCATTTACGACGGCTCGGACATGGAAGCAGGCCTGCACACGCGGTCGCGATCAATGATGGAACGCACGCGGTGAATCAAGTCTAAAGACGCTTGTCCTCCGAAACGAGGGACAAGATTTTGTTCTGGATTTTATTCCAAAGCCGTAGCAAATAGCGCCCGCCCACCGATCGCGCGGGCCGTTGGATGGATACCTGGTGTCGCGTCAGCTTCGCGTCGCTCGACCCGTTGGGGAGAAACAGGCTCCGCATGACACGCACGGTCGGCCGATACGTGGCGCCCGAGATGGCGGTGCTCTGGGTCGCCGAACTCCTGCTGGCGTTCATCGTCGTGTACGCGATGATGGCGGCACACGGGACGGCCATCCCGATCGGCGACTCGTGGGAGGCGCTCGACGTCCGGCTGGCCAACCATGCCGCCCTGCTCGCCTGCATGCTGGGCGGCACCGCGATCGCGATCGGTCTCTATCGCCCCGACATCTGCCTCGACTTCGCGACGGGTGGCGTTGAACGCTTCCGTCGTGGCGGTGCTCGCCTTCCCCGTCGCGCTCACCGTAGGCGGCGCGCTCGGCGCCGGTCTGACCGGCACCTACGCAATTTGGCTGGTCAAGGTGATGATCCTTTGGATCGGCTGCCTGCTGCTGACGCGCTGGGCGTTGCGCATAGCGCTGAGCCGCACGCCGCTCGCGCGCCGGGTGTTGCTGGTCGGCGGGGGCGAACCCGCCGCGCGGGTGATCTCCGCCCTGCGGACCCGGCGCGGTGCCCTGTTCGAGCTGGTCGGTGCGCTCGATCCGGCCGCCGCGCCGCCCAGCCTGGCCGAGCTGCGCGCCCGCCGCGTCTGGGGCCTGCTCGCGCCGAGTGCGCCGGAGGTCGAGCCGGCCCCGTGGCTGCTCGACTACAAGCTCCGCGGGATGCACGTCTTCGATGAATTCGGCTTCTGCGAACGCCATCTCGGCCGCATCAGCCTCGAACGCCTTGATGCCGGCTCGCTGCTCGGGTCGGAGGGCTTCCGGACCGCCCGACCGACCGAGATGCTGAAGCGGCTGATCGACGTGCTCGTCAGCCTGCTGCTGCTCACCCTCACCCTGCCGCTGATCGCGCTCACGGCCTTGGCGGTGCGGCTGGACAGCCCCGGCCCGATCCTCTACCAGCAACAGCGCGCGGGGCTGTGCGGGCGCAACTTCACGCTGCTCAAGTTCCGCAGCATGGGTATCGATGCCGAGGTCGGCGGCAAGCCGCGTTGGGCCGCCCAGGCCGACCCGCGCGTGACCCGGGTCGGCGCCTTCATCCGCTCCACCCGGATCGACGAGTTGCCGCAGCTGCTGAACGTGCTGCGCGGCGACATGAGCCTGGTCGGCCCGCGACCGGAGCGGCCGCATTTCGTCGAGCAGCTGACCGAGCTGATCCCGTTCTACGCCGAACGCGCCTACGTCAAGCCCGGCATCACCGGATGGGCGCAGGTGAACTACCCGTACGGCGCCTCGGTCGAGGACGCGCGCGAGAAGCTTGCCTACGACCTCTACTATGTGAAGAACCGCGGCCTGTTTCTCGACCTGCTCGTGCTGGTGGCGACCGTCCGCGTCATCTTGTTCCGCGAGGGAGCGCGATAGGCCTACGACGCGGGCGCGAGGAGATAATCCTGCCAACGCTCCCGCAGCGCCAGCTTATTCAGTTTGCCGGTGGCCGTGTGCGGCAGGTCGTCCACGACCACCACCGCGTCCGGCAGCCACCATCGGGCGACCTTGCCCTCGTAGAGCGCCAGCACCGATCCGCTGTCCACCCGCCTTCCTTTCTTGGGCAGGACGAGCAGCAATGGACGCTCCATCCAGCGTGCGTGACGTGCGTTGATCACCGCCGCCTCGGCGACGTCGGGATGGGAGACGGCGATGTTCTCCAGCGCGATCGAGCTGATCCACTCGCCGCCCGACTTGATCACGTCCTTGGACCGGTCCACCAGCGTCACGAACCCGTTCGCGTCGATCGTGGCGACGTCGCCAGTCGCGAACCAGCCCTCGGCATCCGCCGCGCCCTCCTCGCCCCGGCCGAGGTACTCGCGGCAGACCCACGGGCCGCGCACCAGCAAATCCCCGAACGCCACGCCGTCCCAGGGCAGCTCGCGCCGCTCGGCATCGACGATCCTGATCTCGGTCCCGAACACCGGGCGGCCCTGCTTCAGCCGCAGCCCGATCGCGTCCTCGCCGGACAGCGCCTCCGTCTGCGGCAGCGCCGCATGGGCGGTGACGAGCGGGCTCGTCTCGGTCATCCCCCAGGCCTGCTGCACCTCCACTCCGTGGGCCGCGAACCCCTCGATCATCGCGCGGGGGACCGCCGAGCCGCCGGAGAAGATGCGCCGGAGATGCGGCAGGGACTGGCCGGTCTCGCGCAGATGGTCCAACACCGCCAGCCAGACCGTCGGCACCGCCCCGGTATAGGTGACCCGCTCCTCGTTCAGCAGGCGCACCAGGCTCGCCGGGTCCATGTGCCGGCCGGGCAGGACCAGGGCGGCCCCCGCCATCGGCACCGCATAGGGCACGCCCCAGGCGGCCGCGTGGAACATCGGCGCGCCCGGCAGCATCCGGTCCACCGCGCGCAGGCCGAAATAGTCCGCCATGTTCGCGGCCATGGCGTGCAGCACGGTGGAGCGGTGGCTGTAGAGCACGCCCTTCGGTCGCCCGGTCGTGCCCGACGTGTAACAGAGCGCGCTCGCGGTGTTCTCGTCGAAGCTGGGCCATTCGTACGTCCTCGTCGGCCGCCTCCATCAGCGTTTCGTAACAGTGCAGCGTCATTCCCGGCGGCAGGCGCGGCGCCGGCATCGCGTCAGGCTCGACCATCATCACGACGGTCCGCACGCATCCGGCGATGGAAGGTGCGATGGTTTCAACCAGCTCGGCAAAGCCCGCATCGGCGAACAGCACGCTGTCGCCAGCGTGCGTGATGATGTACTCGATGTCCTGAGGCGCGAGCCGAGGATTGACGGTATGGCAAACGGAACCCGACCCGGAGATCGCATAGAACAGTTCCAGGTGCCGATAGGTGTTCCAGGCGAGCGTCGCCGCCCGATCGCCGAACCCCACGCCGAGGCCTGCGAGCACGCGCGCCAAGCGGCGCGAACGGGGCTCCACCTCGGCGTACGTGGTGCGGTGGCGCTGCGCGTCGCTCATGACCGAGACCACCTCGGCCGCCCCGTGATGGCGCGCGGCGTGGCGGATGATTGAGGAGATCAGCAGCGGCTGCGTCTGCATCAAGCCCAGCATCGACATCTCCCTTGATTTCTTCTGTCCTCAGGCCGCGCGCGCATCCTCCAGTATCATCGCGGCCGCCTTCTCACCGATCATGATGGAGGGCGCGTTCGTATTCCCGGCGACGATCACCGGCATGATCGAGGCATCGGCGACGCGCAGCCCGTCGACCCCGTGCACCCGCAGCCGCGGATCGACAACGGCGTTCACCTCGTGGCCCATCCGGCAGGTGCCGACCGGGTGCAGATTGGACACGCCGCGCGCGCGGATGTCGTCGATCAGCGCGGCGTCGGATTCGACAAGCGGGCCGGGCATGGTCTCCTCCACCACGTAAGGCCGCAGCGCGGGCTGCGCGGCGATGCGGCGTGCCAGCCGCATCCCCGCGATCAGCGCCTGGACGTCGTTGTCGGTGCGGAGGAAGTTGAAGCGGATCTCCGGCGATGCGGACGGGTCCGGGCTGGTGATGCGCACGCTCCCACGCCCGTCGGGACGCAGATGCACGGGGCTGAACGAGAAGCCGGGAAATGGGTGGGAGACGACGCCCGCCCTGGTCCGCTCCAGTGTGCTCCAGGCGAACATGTTCATTTGCAGGTCGGGCCGTTCGAGCCGCTGATCGCTGCGGATGAAGGCGCCGACGTAGAGACCGATCCCCGACATCGGCCCGCCGCGGAACAGCGCGTACTGCGCGCCCGCGACCAGCTTGCGCGCGGCGCTCCGGTGCAGCTCGTTCAGCGTCACCCTGCGCGCGCAGCGGAAGGTGACGTAGGTGTTGAAATGGTCCTGCAGATTGGCGCCCACGCCGGGCATGTCGCGCACCACGGCGATGCCGAGCCTGGCCAGCAACTCCGCCGGCCCCAGCCCCGACAGTTGCAGCAGTTGCGGCGAGCCATAGACGCCGCCCGAGACCACCACCTCGCCGGTCGCGCTTGCGACATGCGGCCCGCGCGGGGTGGTATATTCGACGCCCGTGGCGCGGCCGTTCTCGATCAGGATGCGCGTCGCGTGCGCCTGGGTGCGCACGACCAGATTGGGCCGGTTGCGGGCCGGGCGGAGATACGCCGCAGCGGCGCTCCAGCGGCGGCGGTTGTTGGTCGTCGTCTGATACCAGCCAGCACCTTCCTGCTGGGCGCCGTTGAAGTCGGGATTGGGCGGCACGCCGGCCTGGATGGTCGCCTCCAGCATGGCGCGCGCCAGCTCCCACCGGTACGGCTGGTCGCTGACCCGCAGCGGCCCGCCGGTGCCGTGATAGGCGTCCTCGCCGCGCTCCTGGTCCTCCGCCTTGCGGAAGTAGGGCAGGACGGAATCCCAGTCCCAACCCTCGCAGCCGCGCTGGCGCCACTCGTCATAGTCGGCGTGGTTGCCGCGCATGTAGATCATGCCGTTGATCGAGCTGGTGCCGCCCAGCACCTTGCCGCGCGGCTGATACATGCGCCGGTTATTCAGCGCCGGCTCCGGCTCGCTCTCGAAGCGCCAGTTCAGGCGCGGGTGGCAGAACAGCTTGGCGTAGCCGATCGGGATATGAATCCAGGGGTTGCGGTCCCGCGCGCCGGCCTCGAGCAGCAGCACGCGATGCCGCCCCGATTCCGACAGCCGCGCGGCCACCACGCAGCCCGCCGAGCCGGCGCCAGTGACGATGAAGTCGAAGCGTTCATCGTCAATCATGACGCTATAGGTCCGCCACCCGCACCCACGCCGCGATCAAGGCCGAGACCAGGACACCCAGGACGGTCAGCCCGGCGCTCTGCGCGCCAAGGTCGTACTCGACCCCCAGCCATAGCGCGAGCACGCACAATCCGGTGGCGAACCCGCCGATCAGGCTCGCCCGACCGCGCTTGAGCTTCGCCGGCCTCGAGGTCGGCGCGACCACCGCGCTCACTCTCCCGCCCTCACCGGCACGTGCCCGATGCGCGGGTCGTCGGCGCCGGCGCGCACGCGCTTGAGATTGCGCGCGACAAAGCGTGTGTCGTAGCCGTTGAAGACGTGCCGCAGCAGCCCGCAGTCCAGGTCGGAGGTGCCGAAGAACCAGTCCGCGATCGGGTAGGTGAGGTTGAAGTTCCGCTCCATCATGATCGCCGTGTTGTGGTGGGCGATGTGATGGCGCCGGATCGAGTTCACCAGCGGGATGTGCCGCACCAGGCGGTCATCCTTCACATGACAGCAATAGTGGAACAGCTCGTAGTTCAGGTAGAGCGCCACGTTGGTGATCATCAGCAGCCAGCCCGCGTTCGGCGCCCCGGCGGCCGCCAGCAGCGCCGCCGCCGGAATCGACAGGCCGATGAAGGCCACCAGCGCATAGGGGGGAAAGAAGACGATGCGGAAGTCGCGGCTGTTGTCGAAGGTCGGCTCGGCGTCGGTGAAGAACTGGTGGTGCGCCAGGGTGTGGCGTTTGTAGATGCCCATGAATCCCTTCCTGGGCCGGTGCATCACCTGGCGGTGAATCCACCACTCGAAGGCGTTGGCGACACAGAAGGCGGCCGGGACCACCAGCCAGTCGTACCAGGCCGGGTGCGACACATGCCGGGCGCAGAACCAGATCGCCGCCGCGCCGATAGCGAAGATCAGCGCGACATGCGCCCATCCCGAATAGGCGTCCGCGATGCGGGCCCGGAAATCCGCCCGGAACGCCTGCTGGCGGCGGGACACCCGCGTGGCCTCCATCATCCCTCTCCTTCGTGATCCGATAAGTTTCAGAATGCCATCCGGCGTCGCCGCGACAAATACGCGTCCCGTGCGGTGCAGCATCTTGCGCTTCGCTGCGAACTGCGTCCACAGGGCGCCGGTCCATTGCCGGGGCGGTTGGCCGCAACTACGTACACAGCCGGCGGGCGGAGACGGCCTTGCCTAGGAGGAACGACCCGGATGGATATCGGCCTCGGCCATCTCGGCGACATCACGCTCGACAGCCGCTTCACCGACACCGACGCCCCGGTCCTGCTGTCGGGGGTGCAGGCCCTGGTCCGGGTGCTGCTGGAGCAGCGACGGATGGACCGCGCGGCCGGGCACAGCACCGCCGGGCTGGTGTCGGGCTATCGCGGCTCCCCGCTCGGCGGGCTGGACCAGGAGCTGTGGCGCCAGCAGAAGATCCTGGAGGCCCACGACATCCGCTTTCAGCCCGGCCTGAACGAGGATTCTGGCCGCCACCATGCTGTGGGGCGCCCAGCAGATCGACGCCTTCCCCGCCCGCAAGGTCGATGGCGTCTTCGGCATGTGGTACGGCAAGGGGCCGGGCGTGGATCGCTCGGGCGACGCGCTGCACTGCGCCACCATGCTGGGCACCTCGGCGCTCGGCGGGGTGCTCGCGGTGGCGGGCGATGACCACGGCGCGCATTCCTCCACCTATCCGCACCAGACCGAACCGCTGTTCGCCGGCTGGTTCATTCCCGTCCTGAACCCGGCCTCGGTGCAGGACATCATCGACTTCGGGCTCGCCGGCATCGCGCTGTCGCGCTTCTCCGGCTTGTGGATCGCGCTCAAGACCACCGCCGAGACCGCCGAGCAGTCCGCCAGCGTCACCATCCCCGCCCTGCGCGGCTTCGCGCGGCCCGATTTCGCCGTGCCGCCGCATGGGCTGAACTTCGACCCGCGCCTGGCCTTCCCCGCCGACCGCTTCGAGCTGGAGCGGCGGGTGATGATGGAGCGCATTCCCGCCGTGCTCGCCTGGGCGCGCGCCAACCGGCTGGACCGGCTGGTGCTGGGGGGCGCCGACGCGCCGATCGGCATCGTCACGGTGGGCAAGGCGCACACCGACGCCCTGCACGCGCTGCGCCGGCTGGGCCTGAGCGATCATCCGCAGCTCGCCCTCTACAAGGTCGGCCTGACCTGGCCGCTGGAGACCGAGGGGTTGCGCGCCTTCGCGCGCGGCAAGCGCGCCATCCTCGTCATCGAGGAGAAGCGCAGCTTCGTCGAATCCCAGATCCGCGACGCGCTGTACAACCTGCCGGCCGACGAGCGTCCGGAGATCGCCGGCAAGACCGACGCGCGAGGCGCCCCCCTGCTCTCGCCGCTGCTGGAGCTGTCGCCGGAATCCGTGGGCGGCGCGCTCGCCCATTTCCTGACCTCGGCCGGACTGAACGTGCCCGAGCCGGCCGCCGTGCCGCATCCCGAGCGCCCGGCCGGCCTGCTGCGCCGGGTGCCGGCGTTCTGCGCCGGGTGCCCGCACGGAACCTCCACCCAGTTGCCCGACGGCAGCCTCGCGACGGCCGGAATCGGCTGCCACTTCATGGCGCTCGACCACGGGCCCGAGACCCGCACCTTCACCCACATGGGCGGCGAGGGCGCGACCTGGGTGGGCCTCGCGCCGTTCACCGACACGCCGCATGTGTTCGCCAATATCGGCGACGGCACCTACACCCATTCGGGCATCCTCGCGATCCGCCAGGCGGTCGCCGCCGGCACGGCGCTGACGTACAAGATCCTTGTCAACGACGCCGTGGCGATGACCGGAGGCCAGCCCGCCGAGGGCGGCTTCAGCGTGCCGCAGATCGCCGCCCAGGTCGCCGCCGAGGGCGTCAAGCGCATCGCCATCGTCGCTGACGAAGCCGAGCGCCTGCCCGACGTGGCCGCGCTGCCGGCGGGGGCGACGCGCCACACCCGCGAGACGCTGGATGCCGTGCAGAAGGAGTTGCGCGCCTACAAGGGCGTCTCCGTCCTCATCTACGATCAGGTCTGCGCCACCGAGAAGCGGCGCCGGCGCAAGCGCGGCAAGCTGGCCGAGGCGACCCGCAGCGTGCAGATCAACGCCGATGTCTGCGAGAACTGTGGCGACTGCTCCGTCCAGTCCGCCTGCATCGCGATCGAGCCCGAGGAGACGCCGCTCGGCCGCAAGCGGCGCATTAGCCCGACGGCATGCAACGTCGATCTGTCCTGCCTCAAGGGCTTCTGCCCGAGCTTCGTGACCGTCGCCGGGCCACCGCGCGCGCCCGATGCCGACCCGCACTGGGCCGAGCGCGAGGCGGCGCTGGCCGAGGGGTTGCCCGCGCCGTGCCTGTCCGAACGCGCTCCCTGGCGCGCCCTGTTCGCCGGCATCGGCGGCGGCGGCGTGGTCACGGCCGGCAAGATCCTGGCGATGGCCGCGCATCTGGAAGGCCGCGCGGTGCAGACCCTCGACTTCACCGGCCTGGCGCAGAAGAACGGGACCGTGGTCGCGCATCTGCAAATCGGCGAGCCCGACCAGCTCGACGTGGTGCGCATCGCACTGGGCGGGGCGGACGTGATGATCGCCGCCGACCTCGCGGTGGGTGCCGGGCCGAACGTGCTGGAGCGGTGCGGGGCGCAAGCGGTGGTGATCGGCAACCTCGACCTCGCGGCCACGGCGGCGTTCAAGTTCGATCCGCATCTGAAGATCGACGCCGGGCTGCACCGCCGCACCATCGAGCGGGTGAGCGACGCCGCGTCCAGCCAGTACGTGCATGGCGTGCGCCTGGCCGAGCGGCTGTTCGGCAACGCACAGGCGATGAACACGCTCCTGCTCGGCATCGCCTGGCAGAAGGGCCTGATTCCCGTCGGCGAGGCGGCCATCCTGCGCGCGATCGAGCTGAACGGCGCGGCGGTGAAGCTGAACCGGCGGGCCTTCCTGTGGGGGCGCATCCTGGCGCACCGGCCGGAGATCGCGGCGGCGATCGTCAACCCCGAGCAGGCGGGGCCGCCCGCGGACCTCGACGCGCTGATTGCCGACCGCGCCGCCCGGCTGACCGCCTATCAGGATGCGCGCTATGCGGCCCGCTACCGCGACTTCGTGGCGGAGGCGCGCGCGCGGGAGACGACCGGTTCGGGCACGCCGGGGCCGCTGACCCGCGCGGTGGCCGAGAATTCTGTTCCGGGTCATGGCCTACAAGGACGAGTACGAGGTGGCCCGCCTGCACGCCGCCGCGACCTATGGCGACGCGCCGGTGTTCCATATCGCCCCGCCGCTATTGACGGGCATCGATCCGGCGACTGGCCGGCGGCGCAAGATCGCGCTGTCTGGCCGCATCGCGCTGCCGCTGTTCCGCGCGCTGCGCCATGGAAGGCCGCTGCGGGGCACGAAGCTGGACCCGTTCGGCTGGCAGGCGGAGCGCCGGTGGGAGCGGGCGCTGATCGGCGAGTACATGGACGACGTCCGCGCGGCCCTGGCGGTGCTGCGGCCCGAGACGGCCGACATCGCGCTCGCGCTGGCCGAGCTGCCAGACACGATCCGCGGCTTCGGGCCGGTGAAGGAGGCGAACCGGGCCAAGGCGATGGAACGACGCGCGGCGCTGCTGGCGCGGCTGCGCGCGCCGGAGCGTGAGATGGTGGCGGTGGCGGCGGAATAGCCGCACTGGAATAGACCGTTTCGCGCTGGCCTTTAGAACGGTTCAGCCTGCCCGTCACCTCTTCCGCCCTAAGCGGGACCGGTGAGCACGCCTCGGCGTGCCGGGTGAGGACGGTGCGTCGGCCCTCACCCGCTTCGGTCCGCTCCGCGACTTCTCCCACATTGTGGGAGAGGTGATGGATGCAGTCGGCGTGAAATCGCTTTATCCCGGATTGCCCGCCCGCGTCATTCGATGTGCCGGCCCGTCACGGAAGACCGCCATTCGTAAATCGCATCCGGCTCCCGCTCCTCATTCCTGCTCCCGTCAGTTTCCTCGACGCAGGCGAACCCCATTGCGACGTAAAACCGGATTGCTGCCGCGTTCTTCTGAAACACCCAGAGCTTCAGGTGTGGCTGAGCCTCCATCGCCTTGGTCAGCAACGCCGATCCCAGACCTTGGCCCTGGAAGTCCGGGCGCACATAGAGATGATCCACCCAGCCTGCCCGGTAGGCGCCGAAACCAACGATGCCTTCCCCTTCAGCAACCCACACGTGGCTCGTGGGGAACACACGCTCACGAAAGACCCAGAGCTCCTGTTCCGGCGTGTGCAGGTCCGGCAGGAAGGGCAGACAGGTTTTCCGCACCGAGCGAAACAGGTGAGCGATCCCGTCGCTATCTCCCAGTATCGCTCGCCTGATCGTCGTCGGGAAAGGCTCAGCCATCACGCCATTGCCCTGCATTCAAGCTGCAAACTGGCCTGGATGATGACCTTAGTTAAGTTAACGGCTGGCTGAAGCTTCCCCATCATCACCCTTCGGAGCAACCATGGCCTTCCCGATCACCGAGCGCGTCGTCAGGACGCCCAGGCACACGACCTTCTATCTGCACTGCGGCGCGGAGGATGCGCCGGCGATCATCTTCGCGCATGGCTGGCCCGAACTGGGGATCAGCTGGCGTCACCAACTGCCCTGCTTCGCCGCGCTCGGGTTCCGCTGCGTCGCACCGGATATGCGCGGCTATGGACGATCAAGCATCTACGCGCGCCACGAGGATTACGCGCTGGAGCACAGCGTCGGCGACATGCTGGAACTGCTCGCTGCGCTCGGCCGGGATAAGGCGGTGTGGGTCGGGCACGACTGGGGCAGCCCGGTGGTGTGGAGCCTCGCGAGCCATCATCCGCAGCGCTGCTTCGGCGTCGCCAATCTGTGCGTGCCGTATCTCGCCAAAGGGTTCGCGCCGGTGAACCTGGTGCCGTTGGTGGACCGGTCGGTGTACCCGGAATCCGACTTTCCAGCCGGACAATGGGATTACCAGTTTTTCTACCAGGAGCACTTTGCCGCGGCCAGCGCGGCCTTCGAGGCGAACGTGCCCAACACCGTCCGCGCGCTGTTCCGCAAGGGCAACCCTGCCGGAAAAGGCCGGCCCGCACGCACCGCTTCGGTGCGTCGCGAAGGCGGCTGGTTCGGCGGCGCCAGCCAGGCTCCTAACCTGCCGATGGATGCCGACGTGCTGTCGCCGGAAGATATGCACGGATACATCTCCGCGCTGGAGCGCAACGGCTTCTTCGGGCCGGACTCCTGGTACATGAACCATTCCCGCAACATCGACTACGCGGGGCGCGCGGTGGACGGCGGCCGGCTGAGCATGCCCGTGCTGTTCCTGCACGGCGAGTACGACTACACGTGCGAGACGGTTTCATCCCGCCTGGCGGACCCGATGCGGCAGGACTGCGCCGATCTCACCAAAACCGTCGTGCGATCCGGTCACTGGATGGCGCAGGAACAGCCGGCGGCCGTGAATGCCGCCCTCGCGAAGTGGCTCGCGGTGCGGCTGCCGGACGTCTGGGCCAGTTAGGCTATGCCTCCCGGTCCGGAGCCGGCCGGTCTCGCTCGAGCCTTCCGACGCGGAGCTTGGCAATGACCAGTTCCTCGATGACGAGCACGCGGATTTCGCCCCGCTCCGCACGGCCACGACGCAATAACAGCTCTCCGACCGCCATGCGGCCGATTGCGAGCGCTCCGATGGCCAGGGCTCCCGCCGCGGCCGCACCAACGGCAAGGGCGCCGGCCTGGAAGGCGGTCAGCGCATTTGTCTGGCCAAGCCGCGCCGGCAACCGGCCGCCGAGCCGGGCCGGCAATCGATCCACGCGCGCGGGCTGGATCAGCCGTGGGACGGGCATGCGGTGACCTCCTGAGCCGTTCTGATCGCATCGATCAATATGTAAGCACTGTCCGGATCGACTCTCCCTTGCGCAGCAGCTCGAACCCCTCGTTGATCTGCTCGAACGGCAGCACGTGCGTGATCAGGTCGTCGATGTTGATCCGCCCCTCCATGTACCAGTCCACGATCCGCGGCACGTCCGTACGGCCACGAGCGCCCCCGAAGGCGGTGCCCTTCCAGACCCGGCCGGTGACGAGCTGGAACGGGCGGGTGGCGATCTCCTGGCCGGCGCCGGCGACCCCGATGATGATGCTCTGGCCCCAGCCGCGATGGCAGCATTCCAGCGCCTGGCGCATGACCTGCACATTGCCGATGCACTCGAAACTGTAGTCGGCGCCCCCCTTGGTCAGAACGACGAGGTAGGGCACCAGGTCGCCCGCGACCTCGGACGGGTTGACGAAGTGCGTCATGCCGAACCGTTCGGCGACCGCGCGGCGGGCAGGGTTGAGGTCCACGCCGACGATCATCTCGGCGCCCGCCAGACGCGCGCCCTGGATCACGTTCAGCCCGATGCCGCCAAGGCCGAAGACGACGACGCGCGCGCCCGGCTCAACCTTGGCCGTGTTGATGACGGCACCGATGCCGGTGGTGACGCCGCAGCCGATGTAGCACACCTTGTCGAACGGCGCGTCGCTGCGGATCTTCGCCACCGCGATCTCGGGCAGCACGGTGTAATTGGCGAAGGTGGACGTGCCCATGTAGTGGAACACCGGCTCTCCTGCGCAGGAGAAGCGGCTCGTCCCATCCGGCATCACGCCCTTACCCTGGGTGGCGCGGATCGCCACGCACAGATTGGTCTTGCGGCTGAGGCAATATTCGCACTGCCGGCATTCGGGGGTGTAGAGCGGGATGACGTGGTCGCCCTTGGCGACCGAGGTCACGCCCTGGCCGACCTCGACCACCACGCCCGCCCCCTCGTGGCCGAGGATGGCCGGGAACAGGCCTTCGGGATCGGTGCCCGACAGAGTGAACTCGTCGGTGTGGCAGATGCCGGTGGCCTTGACCTCCACCATCACCTCGAACGCGCGCGGGCCTTCCAGCTGCACGGTCTCGATGCTGAGCGGCGCGCCCGGCTTGCGGGCGACGGCGGCGCGGACCTGCATCCTCTTGCTCCCCTCATGGCCCGCCAATGGTGCGGTCGGGGGCGCGCGCGATCAAGCGCCAGGAGAAAACGAGCCACGAGAAACCGTGCCGCCCAATCGCTCGCGCGCGGCCGCGAGGTAGGCGGGATCAAGCTCGATCCCGATCCCGTGCGCGCCTTCCCCGGCCGCCGCCACCAGCGTCGTGCCGGTGCCCAGGAACGGGTCGAGCACGACCGGGCGCGCCCGCCCGTGCAGGCGGATGCACCAGCGCGGCAGGTCGAGGGGAAAGGTGCTCGGGTGGTGGAACTTCGCCGCGCGGGTCTGCACCGTCTCGTAGGGAATGAACCAGGTATCGCCCCGGCATCGCAGGTCGCGCGGATGGCCGCGTCGGGCGATGTTGGACTTGTCC
Source organism: uncultured Pseudomonadota bacterium (assembly GCA_963756495.1). Lineage (GTDB taxonomy): Bacteria > Pseudomonadota > Alphaproteobacteria > Acetobacterales > Acetobacteraceae > DATFDN01. The sequence goes on from CAVWNS010000002.1 coordinate 48,618, forward strand.
TTGAACGGCACGCCGATCCCGAGTTGGTCGAGCCTCACCGCGCCGTCCAGGGTCAGGTGAAACAGGTGCTCATGGTTGCGATGCAGGAAGCGCTGCCCCTGGACCGGCTTGTAGTGCCCGACCGAGTTCCCGCCCACCGCGATCGACTTGACCCAGGCGATGTGATTTTGCAGCGCGAACAGCGGGCGCAGCCGCACGATCAACTCGAAGGGCAGCCAGGGTGCGCTGGACGACCCGGCGATGTTGAGGAAGAACGAGGCGTCGGGGCGCATGACCCGGCGAAGCTCTCTGCCGACCCGGACCATGCGGTCGAGGTATTCCTCCTCGGGCCGTCGGTCGTCATAGCCGCGATAGGAGACGCCCAGATTGTAGGGCGGCGAGGTGACGATGACGTCCACCGACTGCGCCGGCAGAGTGGGCAGCACGTCCAGGCAGTCGCCCAGGATCAGCCGCTGGCCGGCGACCACCGCCTCCGCCCCTCCGCGGGGCGGCGTCGCTCCGACGTCCACGGGAGCGGCGGATTAGCCGCCGCGCACGGCGACGAGGCGCCAGGCCGGATCGCGCGCAGTCAGGTCGCGCTCGAACGTCCAGACATCGACCAGCTCGGTCGTCGCGTCCGTGCCCGAGACGGGCTGGCCGCGCTGATCCTTCACTATGCTGACCTGGTCGGAGACGAATCGCACCGTCAGCTGGGCGCGGCTGCCGGACAGCTCCGCCGCCTCGATCGTGGCGCCCTGGACGGCGCGGATGTCGCTGACCTGGATGTGTCCGGCCTGCTCGCGGGCCGCGATCGCCAGTTCGAAGGAACGGTAGGTCTCATCGGAGAGGAGCGCGCGGAGCTTGATCCGATCACCCGCGGCGAAGGCGGTGACGATCATGCGGAACGCGCTCTCCGCGCCGTCCAGGAAGCGCGCGGGATCGAAGCCGCGATCGACCGCCTGCATCCGCGCGAGCGTCTGGCCCAGTGCACTGGCCGTCTCGGGCAGTGGCCGCGCGCTGGGCGCCGACGCGGGCTCGGCGCGGCCCTCGATCACCGGGCCGGGTCGCAGGACCGGCTGGGCGGGCTGGTAGGTCTGCGGCGGCCGCTCGTACCCGGTCCGCCGGCCCAGGATGCTGCGCAGCCGCAAGACCAGAAAGCCGGCGATCATCCCGAACAGGATCAGATCGACGGGAAAGCCGGTGCCGAAATCCATCACGCTTCTCCTCTGCATCACAGATAAGAGCGCGGGTGCCCCGACACAAATATTTCCCGGCCCGCGGGCCTCGCAGCGGCCTGTTGTCGGCCGGGCCGGCGGCTTGTATGCCCGGCGCATGATCCTGCTCCGTCACGGCCAGAGCGAGTTCAACCTCCATTTCACCGCGACGAGGAAGGACCCGGGCATCATCGACGCCCGCCTCACCCCGCTCGGCCACGAGCAGGCCGAGGCGGCGGCGCTGGCGCTCGCCGATCAGCCTATCCGGCGCATCATCGTCTCCCCTTACACGCGGGCCTTGCAGACCGCCGTCCCGGTGGCGCGTGCCCTGCGGGTGCCGGTGGTGGTCAATCCGCTGGTGCGCGAGCGATGCGCCTTCGCCTGCGATATCGGCACGCCGCGGACCGAGCTGGCCATCACCTGGCCCGGCATCGACTTCTCCCACATCGAGGAAGTGTGGTGGCCGCCGATGCCGGAGGCGGCCGCCGCCGTGATCGATCGCGCCGCGCGCTTCCGCGCTGAGATGGCCGCGCTGCCCGACTGGTCGGACACGCTGGTGGTGACGCATTGGGGGTTCATCATGTCGCTCACGGCCGAGAGCGTCCCGAACGGCACCTGGATGCGCCTGGACCCGACCGCGCCGGCACCGGCCGCGATTTCGTGGCGGCCCTGACCCGTAAGCGCCGTGCGCGGGACGCCGTCAGCTTTTTTCGTCGGCGCCTAGGTGCTCGGTTCGCAGCCTGTCCAGCGGCACCAGCGTGCCGTCCCGCTCGACATGCCAGAAGGTCCAGCCGTTGCAGGACGGCGCGTTCTGCACCGCCGCCCCGACCTGGTGGATCGAGCCCCGCGCGCCGGGCGCGGCGATCGAGCCGTCGGCGGCAACCGTGGCACTCACCTTCCGCTGGCGGTCGGTCAGGCGCGTGCCAGGGCTGATGATCCCGCGTTCCACGAGGCTGCCGAACGGCACGCGCGGGGCCTCGCGCCGCGTCGGCGCCGTCGCCAGGCCCTCGTCGGGGGCGGGCCGGGTGTGGCGAAGCCGCCCGATCGCCGCCTCGGCGTAGGCGGGATGGCGCTCGATGCCGATGAAGTGGCGATGCAGCCGCTTGGCGACCACCGCCGTGGTGCCGGTGCCCAGGAACGGATCGAGGACGATCTCGCCGGGCGCGGTGGAGGCGAGCAGCACGCGGTGCAGCAGCGCCTCGGGCTTCTGCGTCGGGTGCAGCTTCAGCCCGTGCTGGTTGCGCAGCCGCTCGGCGCCGGTGCAGAGCGGCAGGAACCAGTCGCTGCGCATCTGGATGTCGTCGTTCAGCGCCTTCATGGCTTGGTAGTTGAAGCGGTGGCGGGAATCGTGTTGGCGCGCCGCCCAGATCAGCGTCTCGTGCGCGTTGGTGAAGCGCCGGCCGCGGAAATTAGGCATCGGGTTCGCCTTGCGCCAGATCACGTCGTTCAGGATCCAGAATCCAATGTCCTGGAGGGCGACGCCGATGCGGAAGATGTTGTGATAGGCGCCGATCACCCAGAGCGTGCCGTCCTTGCGCAGCACGCGTCGGCACTCGCCCAGCCACGCGCGGGTGAACGCGTCATAGGCGGCAAAGTCGGTGAAGCGGTCCCAGTCGTCGTCCACCCCGTCCACCACGCTGTCGTCGGGCCGGCGCAACTCGCCGCGCAATTGCAGATTGTAAGGCGGATCGGCGAAGACGCAGTGGACCGACGCCGGCGGCAGCATCCGGAGCATGGCGATGCAGTCGCCGAGCAGAACCTGATCGAGGGGCAGTTCGCGGACGAGTTCCACGTCTCTCCGGGCGCGGTGAAGGCAGAATTCATCGTGAGGCGGCGTTTCGCGCCGCGTCAATCAGCGTCGGCGAGACCGAGTGCGAGCTGGCGCACCGCTCCGAAAGCGGGCCGATGATGCGGCGTCGGGCCGAGCCGGCGCAGCGCCGCCCGGTGCCCAGGGGTGGAGTAGCCGGCGTTCTCCGCCCAGCCATATCCGGGAAAGCGCGCATCCAGCCGGATCATCGCCCGGTCCCGCAGCACCTTGGCGACGATGGAGGCGGCGGCGATCGAGAGCGAAACCCCGTCTCCGCCGACCACGCAGCGCACCGCGCAGGACAGGCCGGGCGCCTGGTTGCCGTCCACCAGCGCGACATCGGGGGGGCGCGGCAGGCGCGCGACCGCGCGGCACATGGCGAGCAGCGCCGCGCGCAGGATGTTCAGCCGCTCGATCTCGCTCACCGAGGCCGCGCCGACGCCGATCTCCGCCCGCCCGGAGGCATGGAGTGCCGCGAACGCCGCGCGGCGTTGCTCGGGCGTGAGCTTTTTGAAGTCGTCGATCAGTCCGGCGAGCCGGCGCGGGACGCCGGACGGGAACACGACGGCGGCCGCGAGTACCGGCCCGGCCAGCGGCCCTCGCCCCACCTCGTCCACGCCGGCGACGAGGCCGCCCGTCTGTCGTTCCAGCCTAAGAGTTGGCATTTCGAAAGGATATCGGGGGAACCGACGAGTCGCATAGTCCCGAGGGTTGTAGGTCAGTTCGAACGTCGCCTATCGACCTTGAACATACCTTCAGGCCAACAGGACGCGCGTAACAACCCCCGCGCGTCGTGTCCACCTTCGTTCCAGCCGAAGGCATGGCCACGCCCGACCTTCCACCGGAGCGATCAGAGCCTCACCCGCTTGGAATGAACCTCGCGCATCGCAATCATATGTGCGACCACGGAGGGCTGCATGACCGCGCAATCACTGACCGATGCCCCGCTGCTTCGCGCCGACCGGGGCGGGGTTGCCTGGCTGACGCTCAACCGGCCGGCGGCGCGCAACGCGCTGTCGCTGGCGCTGATGGACGCGCTGCACGCCGAGCTGGCCCGCATCGCCGAGGACACCTCGGTGAAGGTGGGGGTGATCGGCGGCGCCGGGCCGGCGTTCTGCGCCGGGCATGACCTGCGGGAGATGCGGGCGCGGCCCGAGCGGGAGGCCTACGCGGCCACCTTCGCGGCCTGCTCGCGACTGATGCTCGCCATCGTGCGGCTCCCCAAGCCGGTCATCGCCCGCGTGCACGGCATCGCCACCGCCGCCGGCTGCCAGCTGGTCGCCACCTGCGACCTCGCGGTGGCGGCCGCAACCGCACGGTTCGCGACGCCCGGGGTGAATATCGGCCTGTTCTGCTCGACCCCGATGGTGGCGTTGTCGCGCGCGGTCGGACGCAAGGCGTCGCTGGAGATGCTGCTGACCGGCGAGCTGATCGCGGCGGATCGGGCGCGGGAGATCGGGCTGGTGAACCGGGTCGTGCCGGAGGCCGAGCTGGACGAAGCGGTCGGCGCGCTCGCCCGATCGATCGCCGCCAAGAGCCCGCTCACGCTCGCCATCGGCAAGGAGGCGTTCTATGCCCAGGCGGACTTGCCGCTGGCCGAGGCGTACCACCACATGTCGGAGGTGATGACACGCAACATGCTCGCGCGCGACGCGGCCGAGGGGATCGATGCCTTCCTGCACAAGCGCCAGCCGGTCTGGACCGGCGCCTGAGGCATCATGGCAAGCGATCCATACGAAACTTTGGGCGTGAAGCGCGACGCCAGCGAGTCCGATATCCGCGCCGCCTACCGCGCGCTGGCCAAGCGCTTCCACCCCGACCTCAATCCCGGCAAGCCGGCGGCGGCTGAGCGGTTCAAGCAGATCAACGCCGCCAACGACATCCTGTCGGACCCGGAGAAGCGCGCCCGCTTCGATCGCGGCGAGATCGATGCCGAGGGCAACGAGACCCCGCGCGGCCCGACCTGGCGCGATTTCGCCGATGCGTCGGGGCGCGAGAAGTATCGCGCGCATCCCGGCTTCGGCGGCGAAGACCTGGAGGACATCCTGGGCGCCGCGTTCGGCATGGGCGGTCCCGGCGGCACCCAAGGGCGCGGGCCCTGGGGCGCCGGCACCTTCGCGATGCGCGGCGCGGACGCGTCCTACGCCCTGACCGTCGGCTTCCGCGATGCCGCGAACGGCACCACCCGTCGGGTCACCCTGCCCGGCGGACGCACCCTGGACGTGCGCATCCCGCCCGGCGTGCGCGACGGGCATGTGCTGCGCCTGAAGGGCCAGGGCCACCCCGGCCACGGCGATGGGCCGCCCGGGGACGCGCTGGTCGAGGTGACGGTGGCCCCGCACAAGTTCTTCCGCCGCGAGGGCGACGACATCGTGCTCGACCTGCCGATCAGCGTGCAAGAGGCGGTGCTGGGAACGCCACTGGAGGTGCCGACGATCCGAGGCAAGGTCCGGTTGACCATCCCGCCCGGATCGGGCACCGGATCACGGCTGCGTTTGCGCGGGCGCGGCATCAACGAGGGCCACCAGTTCGTCGTTCTCCGCGTGGTGCTGCCACCCGGCGAGGAGCCGGAGCTGGCAGCCTTCCTGAAGACCTGGCATCCACGCCATGCGGCCGATCCGCGCGCGGAGCTGGACGAGGAGGGGTGATGCAGATCCAGGGGGTGATCACGCTGCTGGGCGACCTTCAACCGCCCGAGCTGCTGAGCTGGGTCGAACGCGGCTGGGTGCGACCCGACACCGCCGGCAATGTCTGGGAGTTCCGCGAGATCGATGTCGCGCGCGTGCGGCTGATCCGCGACCTGCGCCACGACATGGACGTGAACGAGGAGGCGATGCCGGTCGTCCTCTCGCTGCTCGATCAGGTCTATGACCTGCGCGGCGCGCTGCGGCGCATCGGCGATGCTCTGGAAACCCAGCCGCCCGAGGTGCGGGCGGCGGTCAGGGACGCCCTGGGCTGATGACCCGTCCCCTGCCCGTGTGGCGCTCCATGCTGTACGTGCCGGTCACTGCGGCGCGCTTCGTCTCCAGCGCGGCGGATCGCGGGGCGGACGCGGTGATCTTCGATCTGGAGGACGCCGTCGCGCCGGCCGAGAAGGCACGGGCGCGCACGCTGCTGGCCGATGCCGTGCCGGCGGTCTCCCGATGCGGTGCCGATGTGGTGGTGCGGGTCAATCGGCCGTGGCGTCTGCTGGTGCGCGATCTGGAAGCCGCCGTGATCGACGGGGTCGCGGCGCTCGCGCTTCCCAAGACCGACAGCGCCGAGCATGTCCAAGCGGTCGCCGAAATCCTCGACGAGTTGGAGGCCGAGCGTGGCCTCGCGACCCCGATCGGCCTGATCGCGATGGTGGAGACGCCCGCCGCGTTCTTCCGGATGGAGGTGATCGCACGCGCCCATCCGCGGTTGCTGGCGCTGACCGTCGGCGCGGAGGACCTCGCGCTGTCGGTCGGGATGCTGCCGGAGGCCGAGGGCCTGTTCATGCCCAAGCAGGTTTCGATCATCGCCGCCCGTGCCGCCGGCATCCTGCCGCTGGGGTTCGTCGGCACGGTCGCCGACTACAAGGATCAGGCGGCGTTCCGCGCCGTGGTCCGCCGGTCGGCGCGGCTGGGCTTTCTGGGCGCGGCCTGCATCCACCCGCTCCAGGTTCCGGTGCTGAACGAGGAATACGCGCCCGGGGCGGAGGCGGTGGCGCAGGCCGAGCGCATGGTCGCCGCCTACGACGCCGCGCTGGCGGCTGGCCAGGGAGCGGTCGCGTTCGAGGGCAAGATGATCGACATCCCCGTGGTGGAGCGCGCCAAGATCCTGCTGGCCCGAGCGGCTGCTATCCGCAAGCGCCAGGAGCGGAATCAGGGCAGCACGGGCGCATTTGAATCGGAGAGCCGCCCATGAAATCGATGTGGTTTCACTTGATGCCGTACACCGAGCTGCCGGAGAACTTCAAGGAGGCGCATCCGTCCGTGTGGGTCGATATCCATTCCAGTCTGTTCGACCCGCGGCGCGCCCACCACATGTACAACGACTTCATGGACGAGCTCGAATACGCCGCCCAGTGCGGCTATGATGCGATCTGCGTCAACGAGCACCACTCCAACGGCTACGGGCTAATGCCCTCGCCGAACCTCATCGCTTCCACCCTCGCGCGTCGCACGATTGACACCACCATCTGCGTCATGGGCAACTCCATCGCGCTCTATAACCCGCCGACGCGCGTGGCGGAGGAGTTCGCGATGCTCGACGTGATCTCGGGCGGGCGGCTGATCGCGGGGTTCCCGGTCGGCACGCCGATGGACGACTGCTACGCCTACGGCCAGAACCCGAGCCTGCTGCGCGAACGCTACCATGAGGCGCATGACCTGATCATCCGCGCCTGGACCGAGCGGGACACCTTCGCCTTCAACGGTCGCTTCAACCAACAACGCTACGTGAATGTCTGGCCGCGTCCGATCCAGCGCCCGCATCCGCCGATCTGGGTGCCCGGCGGCGGCTCAATCGAAACGTGGCAGTGGTGCGCCGAGATGGATTACGTCTATTCGTATCTGTCCTATTACGGACACAAGGCCGGCAAGGCGACGATGGACGGGTTCTGGAAGGAGATGGACCGGCTCGGCAAGGACCGGAACCCCTACCGCGCCGGCTTCGCCCAGACCGTCGCTGTGGCCGAGAACCGCCAGCAGGCGATCGATCTCTACACGGAGTCCGCCGAGTATTTCTTCGGTCGCTGCCTGCACATCGACCCGCGCTACGCCCAGCCGCCCGGCTACACGACGGAGGCGACCCTCCGGGCCGGACTGCAAAGCCAGGTCGGCCGGGCCGCACTGTCGGCGATCCAGCGTCCGCAGGGGATGGAGCAACTCGTCGAAGCCGGCTACATCGTCATCGGCTCTCCCGATGAGGTGGTGGAACAGCTGCGCGAACTCACCCACAGCCTCAATGTCGGTCACCTGATGCTGTTGTTGCAGTTCGGCAGCATGAACAAGGAGCTGACGAAGTACAACACCCGCATGTACGCCGAGCACGTCATGCCGAAGGTGAGCCAGATCTTCGCCGAGTGGGACGACCACTGGTGGCCCCGACCAATGCCGCGCCAGGAGCGGGCGGAGCTGCCGGCCTTCACACCACGATTGGCGGCTGAGTGATACAAACGGCGTTGATCGGTGACCGGTTCTACCGTCACGCTCGCCCCCTCCCCCAAGCCGGGGGAGGGCGCCGCGTGCGTCAGGCCGCGGCGCCCCGCGCCGGCTCCAATGCCGCGTGGATGCGCGCGAGGTCCACGGGCTTGGCGATCAGGTCGTCAAAGCCGGATTCCAGGGCGCGTTGCCGATGCTCCGACCGGCAGTAGCCCGAAACCGCTACCACCCGAAGTCCCCTCAGGACCGGGTCCATGCGACACGCGCGCGCGAACCCGTACCCGTCGAGCCGGCCCGGCAAACTGAGATCGCACAGCACGAGATGGGGATGCACCGCCCGGGCGCACGCCAGCCCGGTGTCGGCCTCATGCGCCACGGTGACAGCGAAGCCCTCCAGCTCCAGCAACTCCGCCAGCGTCTCGGCGACGTGTGGATCGTCCTCGACCAGAAGAATGCGCCGCCGCCCCTCCTGCCCTGTCGCGGTGCTCGCCTGAAAGCACTCGATGCTCATCCCCGTCCTCGTCCTCCGGGCAGGACGCCGCCAATCCCGGCAGCGTTGCCAGCAATCCCGACGCCTCAGTCCGCGCCGATCGGCCAGACCGGCTCGAAATCGTTATAATCGATTTCGGCGCATTCCGCAGCATCAGTTCGTACACGCTGGCGCGATTTCCTTCCAGATTGCCCTGGCATGAAGCTACCAGGCGGCTGAGTGACCAGGCGGTCATTAGGCTCGGCTGCAAGAAGACGAATCCTGTACGCAAGAGACCCTAAGGCTTCGTGATCCGGCCGATTTCCATCTCGGTTCAAGCTCGTGTCATTTGTCCTTGCGAGCGACCTCCCCGCAACACAGGTCCCGGAGGCCGCGAAATCGCGCCAGGAGACCTCCGTCGTGCCGCAAGAATTCAACGATCAATTGATCTCCTTCCTTCCCAAGATGCGCGTGTGGGCCCTCGCCCTGACACGCAACCGGGCCGCCGCCGACGATCTGACGCAGGATGTCGCCGCCAAGGCGCTGCTGGCTCAGGACTGCTTCATGCCGGGGACCAACTTCTCGGCCTGGATTCACCGCATCATGATCAACCACTTCATCAGCAGCGTGCGCAACAAGCGTGAATTCACCGACATGGACAACATGCCGGAACTGCCCGTGGCCGCCGCGCACGAGGACCGCACGGCATTGCGCGAGCTGTCCTGGGCGCTCACCCGCCTGCCGCCCGATCAGCGCGAGGCGCTGTTCATGATTGCGCTACAGGAAGTCCCGTACGAAACCGCGGCGGAGCGCACGGGCTGCGCGATCGGCACGCTGAAGAGCCGGGTGCACCGCGCGCGGCTGCAACTGCGTGCCTACATGCTGGGCGAGGGAAACCACCTCGGCCAACCTGCCGGACAGCACCAGCAGAGGGTCGCGGCCTAGCCCGGAGGTTTCCGGATCAGGCGAACGGGCAACTCCAGAGCCGCCCCGTTCGCCTTCAGTCCCCGTGCCCGTAGTAGAGGGCCACCGTATGCGTGGCCTGGGCGAAGAACAGCCATCGCTCGACATACAGGCCGACCAGCGCGCAGATCCCGGCCAACGGCAGCAGCACGCGCCCCGGCGTTCCTGCCAGCGCGGTACCCAGCAGGAGCAGAACGACCGGCGCGGCGAAGCCCAGCACCACCGCGATCCGCCGTAGCTTAGCGGCGTGCTTGCGGGCGATGCGGAATCCCATCTCGCGCAATAGATAGTTCTCCTCCGTGTTCGGCAATTCAAGCATCCGCACCGGGCCCAGCCAGCCGAGCCCCGTGGCGCTCTCGATCGTGCTGATCCCGGGCGTGCGATCGACAAAGCGCCAGTAGCCGGCCTTGCCCGATACCGCCGCCAAGCCCGCGATGATCGCAATTACGGCTGCCAGACGGGCCGGCCCGGGCTGGAAGAAGATCGCCAGCGCGGCAAGGCAGGCGGCGCCGCTGAAGGCCGCCAGCAGCAGGTAGTTCGGCAGCACGAAGCCGTTGCTCCATTGCCGGATCGGCTTCAGCGAGCGGTAGATCATGGCGGTGCAGACCACGGTCGCCGCCGCGGCGAGCGCGGCGAGCACGCCGAACGCGCGGGTCGCGCCGGCTCCCGCGCCGGCGATTCCCCACGCCGCCGCCAATCCCGCCGCCGGGACATAGGCGACCAGCGCGGCGATACCCTCGCGCGAGAGCCAGGAGCTGCGCCACTGCGAGATGGCGCGCCACGCCCGCTCCGGCCGGCCCAAATGGGCGGTGGAGGCGATCAGCCCCGCGCTCGCCAGCGCCATGGCCACACCGACCGCGATCGGCCCGAACCATCGCGCGCCCGGAACCTGCCCCATGCCGTCCAGCACGCCGAGCCAGAACAGCATCCCATACCCGGCGCCCGAGACGGTCGTGAAGAAGATGACGGAGAGCGCCGGGTTCATCGGCTCAACACACGGTCGATCCAGCGCAGCACGCCGCCGGCGGCGCCCGCCGGCGCGGGGGTCTCAGTCGGGGATGCGGCGGATGGGGGAGGGCGCCGGCGGGGCGGCAGGTATTTGTTGACCGGCTTGTAGCCCATCTCCGGCATCAGGTCATAGCCGCCGCGCTCGGCGACCAGGCGCGAGACGGCGCTGTCGGGGTCGCCCAGATCGCCGAAATGCCGCGCGTGGGCCGGGCAGGTCGCGACGCAGGCCGGAATGCGCGCCTGCTCGGGCAAGGTCTCGTTGTAGATGCGGTCGATGCAGAGCGTGCATTTCTTCATCACGCCCTGATCCTCGTCCAGCTCGCGCGCCCCGTACAGGGCAGGCCCAGGCACAGAGCTGGCAGCCGATGCAGATCTCGGCATTGACCAGCACGATGCCGTCCTCGGCCCGCTTGTAGCTGGCCCCGGTCGGACACACGCTCACGCAGGCCGGCTCCTCGCAATGCAGGCAGGAGCGGGGGAAATGCACCGTGCGGCTGTCCGGCCCGGCGCCTGCCTCGTAGGTATGTACGCGGTTCAGCCATACGCCTTGCGGCTTTTCCTGATAGGGATCGAAGTCGGTCAGCGGCCCCGGATGACCGCCGGTGTTCCACTCCTTGCAGTTCACCGCGCAGGCGTGACAGCCGACGCAGGTATCGAGGTCGATCACCAGGCCGAGCTTCTTCTGGCCGGGCTGCTGCGCCGGAATGTCTGTCATCGTCGCTTCACTCCGCCGCCGCGCGGGCGGCATAGCGCAGGATGCGCGGGGAGGCGGGAAGGCCGGTCGGGCGGCGCAGCCTGGAGGGACGCGGCAGCGTCTCCCCGGCCTCGGACGCCTTCTCGACCCGCACGCGCAGGTCATACCACGCCGCCTGCCCGGTGACCGGATCGGCGTTGAGGTGGCGCGCGCCGTCCTGTTCGGGCAGGAACTCCGCGATCACGTGGTTCAGCAGGAAGCCCTGGCGGACCTCGGGCGCGTCCGCGGCAAGGCCCCAGGCGCCGGCGCGCTTGCCGATGGCGTTCCAGGTCCAGACCGTGTCGGGGTTCACCCCCTCCATCAGCTTGACCTGCACCTTCACCCGTCCGGCGCGGCTGATGACCCAGGCCCAGTCGTCGTCGGCCAGTCCCAGTGCCACGGCCGTGCGCCGGTGCATGAACAGCCGGTTGCGGCTGTAGATCTGGCGCAGCCAGGCGTTCTGGGAGTGCCAGGAATGGTACATCGCCGGCGGGCGCTGGGTGATGGCGTGCAGCGGGTAGGCCGCTTGCTCGATCAGCGCCTGCTCCATCGGCGGATACCAGAACGGCAGCGGATCGAAATACTGGCGCACGCGCGCGCGGAGCCGGTCGGGCGGCTGGACGGCGCCGTGGCCCTCGGCGGCGAGCCGGAACTTCTGCAACGGCTCGCTATATAGTTGCAGCACGATCTGCATCATATCGTCGATGAAGCCCATCCGCTTCGCCTGCTCCAGATAGGCGGCGTTGGCGTGCTTGTAATAGTGCTGCTCGGGCGGCAGGCGATGCGACCAGAAGCAGCCGTTCTCGATGTAACGATCAAGCTGGCGGGGGTTAGGCGCGCCAACGCCCGCCCCCTCGCCCTCCGTCCCGCGAAAGCCGGCGAGCGGGCCGATTCCCGGCCGGCGCTGGTGGTTGACGATGTAATCGGCATAGTCGCGATAGGTCGCCGTGCCGTCCTCGCCCACGAAGCCCGGCAGCTTCAGGCGCACGCCGAGATCGATCAGCACGTCCTGGAACGGCCGCACGTCGCGATCGGGCGCCAGCACGGGCTGACGGATCGCATCGGCTGGTCCCTCGGCACTGCCGATTGGACGATCGAGCAGCGAGATGGCGTCCCATCGCTCCAGATACGTCGTGTCGGGCAGCACGAGGTCGGCGTGCGCCACCATCTCGGAGTAGAACGCGTCGGAATAGATCACATGCGGGATGCGGTATTCCCCGCTCGCCGGGTCCTTGTCGGTCAGCATGCGCGACGCCTCGGCGGGGTTCATCGCCGAGTTCCACGCCATGTTGGCCATGTACATGAACAGCACGTCGATCCGGTACGGATTGCCCGCGTGCGCGTTGGCGATCAGCGTGTGCATCAGCCCGTGCGCGGCGAGCGGCGCGTCCCAGGTGAACGCCTTATCGATGCGGATGGGGGAGCCGTCGTCCTCCAGCAGCAGGTCTTCCGGCCCGCGCGGGTTACCGAGCGCCATGCCCGACAGCATGGCCAATTGCTTCGACCCCTTGCCCATCGGCTGCGGCCCCGGCGGGATCGGGCGGGGGTAGGGCGACTTGTAGCGCCACGACCCCGGCGTATCGACCGCGCCGAGCAGCATCTGCAACAGGTGGATGGCGCGGCAGGTGTGAAAGCCGTTGGAGTGCGCGGAGATGCCGCGCATGGCGTGCATCGCCACGGGCCGCCCGAGCATCGTCTCGTGCCGGCGCCCCGCGGTGTCGGTCCAGGGCTGGTCGAGCGTGATCGCCTGGTCGAACGCGACCTCGGCCAGCTCGCGCGCGACGCGGCGGATGGTGGCGGCCGGAATGCCGCACCGATCGGCCACCGCCTCCGGCGCGTAGCGGCCGTCCATGTAGCGTTCGGCGAGCAGGTGGAACACCGGCAACGCGCGCCGCCCGTCCGCCAGAACCGCCTCGCCGACGACGCGCGGCTGCATGCCCGCGGTGCCCGCGTCGATCGCCGCGCCCCGCGCGCCGTCCCAGGCGAGTGGGCGGCCCTCGGCATCGCGCGCGAACAGCCCGTGATCGGCCGCGCCCGGGTTCTGGATCACCAGCCAGGCCGCGTTGGTATAGCGGGCGAGGAAGTCGAGATCGATGCGGTCGGCGCGCAGCAATTCGTGGATCAGCGCCATCACGAAGAGCCCGTCCGTGCCGGGACGGATGCCGATCCACTCATCCGCGACCGCCGAGTAGCCCGTCTTGACGGGATTGACCGAGACGAACTTGGCGCCGCGCTCCTTCAGCTTCGCCAGTCCCGTCTTGATCGGGTTGGAGTTGTGGTCCTCGGCCACGCCGAACATCAGCAGGTATTTCGTGCGCTCCCAGTCGGGATCGCCGAACTCCCAGAAGCTGCCGCCGAGCGTGTAGAGGCCGGCGGTGGCCATGTTGACCGAGCAGAAGCCGCCATGGGCGGCGAAGTTCGGCGTGCCGAACTGCTTGGCCCACCAGCCGGTGAAGCTCTGGCTCTGGTCGCGCCCGGTAAAGAAGGCGAGACGCTTGGGGCCGGTCTCGCGCACCCGCCCGAGCCACTCGGCCGCCAGGCGCAGGGCCTCGTCCCACTCGATCTCGCGGAACGTGCCCGCGCCGCGCGCGCCCACGCGCAGCAGCGGCTTGGTGAGCCTGGCGGGGGAGTACTGGTTCATGATCCCGGCCGAGCCCTTGCCGCAGAGCACGCCGTGATTAACCGGATGGTCGGGATTGCCCTCGATGAAGCGGATGCGGCCGTCCTTAAGGTGGACGTTGATGCCGCAGCGACAGGCGCACATGTAGCAGGTGGTCGTCTTCACCGTGTCCCCGACCGGTGGAGAGGTGTCGATCAGTTCCACGGGCGAGGCGAAACCCTTCGTCCGTCCCGGTCGGGCGCTTGGCATTCCGTCTCCTCCCGGCGTTCCTGGGAGGATGTTCTTGCGCGTCCGGGTGGCCTCGGCAAGAGCCTGATGCAACCTCGGACGCGCTGACGCGTGGCCCGCCTACCGCTTCAAGTCCAGCTCCTCCAGGCAGGTCTGGACGGTCCGGCCGCTCTGCCAGGAATTGGCGCCGGGAACCACAACAGGGGTGGGGATGTCCGCCCGGTTTTGACGCCTGCGCCTCCAATCGACCCCGAGCCGGCGGTCGCGTTCCTCGACCATCGCCTCGTTAGCCTGGCCGTCCTCGGTGAAGCCCATCATCAGCTGCGGGATGCCATAGGGGAAATCGTGCCGATCGACCTGCCAGGTGTGGAACGTCTTGCCGTAGGTGGAGACGAGGTCCTCGAAATAGGCGTGCTCCGCCATCTCGGGGATGCCCGGCGCGACCAGCTGGCCCGACTTCACCTCGTAATGGTGGCTGTGCCAGAGCCGCTTCTCGTCATCGGCCAAGCCGCGAAACCGCTCCTCGCTGATGATGTACTCGATGCCGATCAGGCGCGCACCGGGCTTGTTGGAATCGTAGATCACGCATTGATGCATGTCGTGGGCGAGGTGGGTGCAGAAATGATGCGCCTCGACCTGGCGCCCCATGTCGTCGGCGTAGAAATGGAAGCCGTTGAGGAAGGTGCTCATCGCATCGAGCGGCTGCTTGCGCTGCATGACGGAGGCGGCCAGGTCCAGCGCGCGATGCTTAAGGCTGTGACCGTGCCCCACACGGGCCTGCGCCGCCGCTTTCCGGCCGACCAGCGCGCCGGCCGTCGCGGCGATCCCCGCGACCACGCCCCAGCCGAACGAGCCACTCCGACTATCGGTCGCGCAATGCGCGCAGAATGCACGAGGAAACAGCGTCATGATCCGGACCCTTCGAGGTGAATGCGAAGGGAAGCATCAATCGGCCAGGCGGGACATGCCCTTCGTGGCGTCAACCGTCTCGGCGCGTGCGTTGATCTAAGCGGATCAAGTGGACCCGCCTTGCCCGGGTACGAGCGGTGCTCGTAGCGTAACTCCATGCGGCAGATCGCCGCCGGTGCCCGCGGCGCGGCGCCCCGTCAGACCGGCAGGGAGAGGGACGATGCGGTCGAGCCACGACGCGCGCACCGAACAGGGGGACTTCATCGCCGCGCCCGGCGGCCGGATTCTGGTTCCGGATCGTGGGCGAGGGTCCCGGCGCGCCGCTGCTCGTCAGCCACGGCGGCCCCGGCTTTTCGCACGACTACCTGCTCGCGCTGGATGATCTCGCCGCAACTCGGCCGGTTATCTTCTACGACCAGTTGGAGAGCGCCCGGTCCGACAAGCCGAATGACCCCTCGCTGTGGACGTTGCCGCGCTTCGTGGCCGAGCTGCACGCGCTCCGGGAGGGCTTGGCCCTGGATCGTTTCTTCCACCTGGGCCACTCCTGGGGGGGCGCCTTGGCTGTGGCATTCGCCGTTGCCCGGCCGGCCGGGCTGCTCGGCACCATCGTCGCGAGCCCGCTGCTGAGCGCGCGCGATTGGGTGGCCGACAACAAGGTGCTTCTCGAGGGCTTGCCCGACAGCGACCGTGCCGCGATCGAGGCGCATGAGCGAGCCGGCACGACTGACGCACCCGCGTATCAGGACGCGATGATGGCCTTCTATCGCCGGCACCTGTGCCGCGCGGAGCCTTGGCCGCCCGAGGTCGTCCGCGCCGTCGAGATGGCGAATCTTGACGTCTACCATGCCATGAACGGCCCCTCGGAGTGGGCGGTCGTGGGCATGCTGCGCGATCTCGACCTCACGCCGAGCCTGCCGCGCATTGCCTGTCCCGCGCTGTTCACCTGCGGCGTGTTCGACGAGGCCGCGCCGGCCACGGTCCGCCGCTACGCCGCTCTGGTGCCTGGCGGCGCGCGCGTGGCGGTGTTCGCCGGTGCATCCCATACGCCGCACATCGAGGCGCGGGGCGCCTACATGGCGGTGCTCGCGGATTTCTTGGCGCAGGTCGAGGCCGGCGCCCTCCGGAGCCGCGTCTCTTGAGGCGTGCAACGCGCTGACCGGATCGCCTTGGTGCGACCTAACCCGATCTTGCCCTGGCCATCACCTCGACGACATAGCTTGCCTTCGCTTCCGTGTAAGCCTCCCGATCGTCGCGGTGACGCTCGGCCAGCGCGCGCTTGAGCGTGGCGTAGCGCGCGGCCTCCTCGGGATGGGCGCGGAGATAGTCGCGGAACAACAGGCGTCCCCACATCTCGCCGTCCAATTCGGTCACGTGGACGTGGTGCGTACGGCACGGCGCCGGTGGCAATCCCCGAACGAAGAACAGGCGGTCGCGCTTGGGGTTGTCGGCCCAGAACGCGTATCCCAGCGCCCGCAAGGGCTCGACCGCGACCGCGCGCGCCTGTTCGATCGAGCGCACCGCCACCAGGATGTCGATGACGGGCTTCGCGGCCAAGCCCGGTATCGCCGTGCTCCCGAAATGCTCCATGGCGAGGATCAGGCTGGCCGGAAGCGTGTCGCACAGCCGCGTCGCTTCGGCGGCGTACATCGCGGGCCATCGTTCGTCGTACTCCACGATCTCGATGTCATCCATGCGCCGGCCCGGGTTGCGGGAGGATGCGGACGGCACGCGCCGCATCCGCGGTCCGGGTTTCCGGCATCAGCGCCAGGAAGATCAACAGCGCCAGCAGGGCGATCGCGGCGAGCGCGAGGAATGCCATCGCGTAGCCACCGGCGACGATGATGAAGCCGGCGAGCGTGGTGCTGAGCGCCGCCCCGATCCCTTGCACCGTGGTCGCGGCGCCGAGGGTCACGTTGTAACGCCCGGTGCCGCGCGTGAGGTCGGCGATGACCAGCGGGAACAGCGCCCCGAAGATTCCCGCGCCCACGCCGTCCAGAACCTGGATCGCGACCACGACATACGGGTCCTTCACCAAGCTGAACAGCACGCCGCGCACCGGCAGCGCCGCGAAGCCGGCGAGGAACAGCGCCTTGCGTCCCCACCGGTCGGCGCGGTGTCCGACGAGGATGGACATTGGCACCATCACCGCCTGGGCGGTGACGATCAGGGCCGACATGAAGATCGTGCCCTCGCCCGTGTTGTTGAGCGCGAGCTTCTGCCCGACGATCGGCAGCATGGCCGCGTTCGCGAGCTGCCAAAGCGTGACCGCGCAGACAAAGATCAGAAGCGGCCGGCAGGTGAGCAGGGTCTTGAAGCCGGACGGCCGGTCGCCCTCGGCGCCCGCGTGGGTGCCGTCGTCCTCGGACCGGAAGCCGCGCGCGACCTGATGATTGATCGCATGCGGGTCGATCAGCGTCGCGGCGGCGATCGCCAGCAGGCCGAAGGCGCTGACCACCCAGAACACGGCGGCGGTCGTGACAAGGGTACCGAGAAGACCCGCGATCAGCGCGGCGGCGACGTTGCCGGCGTGATTGTATCCCTGCATCCGCCCCATGCGCCGCGTGAAGGCGCGCGGCCCGACCAGCCCGAGCGCGATCGCGGCCGTGGCCGGCGGAAAGACCGACGCGGCGCCCCCCAGCAGGATTTGCGCGCCGGCGACGATGCCGAAGCGCGGCGCGACGGTCACCACCAGGGCCGCGACCGAGATGACCAGGGCGGCCGCCATGATCGCCAGACGTTTGCGCCGCGTCGCGTCGATCAGCGCGCCCGCCGGGGTCTGCGCCACCAAGGTGGCGAGGCCGGCGATCGTCATGACCATGCCGATATCGGCGGGGTTCCAGTGGCGGGCCGTGATGAGGAAGATCGCGAGGAACGGCCCCAGCCCCGATTGCACGTCGGCCAGGAAGAAATTCAGCCAGTCGAGCGCGCGCAGCGAACGCGCGGGTGGCCGGACCGTCAGAACCAGTGCGCCTTGTCCACGACATTGCGCAGCGGCGCGCCGGCGGCGAAGGCGCGGCAATTGTCACGCAGGATCGCGTAGCGGCGTTCGTCCAGATAGGGGCCAAATCCGGCGGTATGCGGCGTGATCAGCACGCCCGGCATGGTCCAGAGCGGATGCGCGGCTGGCAGGGGCTCGGTGTCGAATACATCCAGACCCGCGCCGGCGATCTCGCCCGCTTCCAGCGCCGCCACGAGATCGTCGAGCCGCGTCGTCTTGCCGCGACCGATGTTGATGAAAAAGGCCGACCGCTTCATGCGCTGGAAGCGCGCGCGGTTCATGAACCCCTCGGTCGCTGGCGTATGCGGCACCGTCAGGATCACGAAGTCGGCCCGGGGCAGCAGCGAATCCAGCACCTCGGGCGGGTGCAGCTCGGCCACGCCGGGCGGCGGCTCGGTCCGGCGCGCATCGGTGGCGATGACCCGCATGCCGAACGCGCTCGCGAGCCGGGCCGCCTCTGCCCCGATCCCGCCCACGCCCACGATCAGCGCCGTCGCCTCCGGCAGATGCACGATCCCGGTGTCCAGCCGCGTCGGCTTCCACTCGCGGCGGAGCTGCTGCGGATGTACGTCTGGAGGTCGCGCGCGAGGGCGAGCACGAAGGCCATGATGTGCGCGCCGATATGGTCGTTGTAGATCTCGCGCATGTTGGTGACCACCAGCGGGTGCGCGACCAGCTCGGGGTAGTAATAGCCGGCCGGCGGCGCGGCCTGCGGCGATTGCAGCCAGCGCAGCCGCGCGGCGCCGGCGAGCAGCTCGCGCGGCAGCACGCCATACGCGGCGTCCGCCTCGCCGATTGCGCGCTGCGCCTCGGCCGCGCTCTCGGCCACGATGATGCGTGCCTCGCTCGCGTCTGTTCCCAGGCGCCCGGCCCAAGCGCGGCTGGTCTCGGTCTGCGGCGGCAGCATGAGCAAGGTGAACGACATTGGCCCATATACCACTCGTTATGGACCGCAGCTTTAGTCTCGCTCCTGGGTCTGTCAACGAGGCGGCAATATGCAGCGTCGGCGTTTCTTGGGAGGTGTGCTCACCCTGGCCGTCGCGGCCAAGGCGCGTGCGGAGCAGGCGGTCAGCATCGTCGTTCCGGACCTGCCAGGCGGCGAGGCGGGGACAACCATGCGGGTGCTGCAACCCTTCCTGGAGCAGGCGCTGGACTGCCCGGTCGTGCTCGACTTCCGCCCCGGCGCGGGTGGCATCGTCGGGCTGATGGCGGGAGCCCAGGCAGCGCCCGACGGATCGACGCTGACATTGCTGTCCCCGGCGGTGACGCTCGCGCCCTGGCTCAGCCGGCGCATGGACTGCACGCCCGCCGATTTCGCCCCGCTCGGGCAGGTCAGCTTCACGCCCGCCGTGCTGGCGGTGCGCGCCAACGCTCCCTACGCGGCGCTTGCCGACCTGCTCGCCATGCGCGCCCACCGTCAGGCACTCGCTGCCCCGGCCCCATCGGACTGGGACGCGCCGCAGATGGCGCAGGCGCTGTTCCTGGTCCGTGCCGGGCTGAGCGTGCAGGCGGTCACCGGCTTGATGTCAGAGGCCGATCGCGTCGCGGCGTTGCTGGCGGGCGATGTCGATCTCGTCTTCGCCCCGCTCGGCCGCGCGCTCGATCCCGCCGTTGCCGCGCGGCTGCGCATCCTGGCTGTCTCCGCCCCTGCCCGCGTGCCGCAGGTTCCCGACGTTCCAAGCCTGCGCGAGCGGGGACTTGACGTCGCCGTGGGGGCTTGGCAGACCCTTGCGCTGCCGGCGGGCGCGCCGCGCGAAGCTGTCGAGCGCCTCGGCGCCACCCTCAAGACCGTCATGGATAGCACGCAGCTTCGCGCCGAGCTGACGCGCGCGGGTCTCGCGCCGGCCTGGCTGGCCCCGGACGAGGCCCAACACGCCGTTCTGACCGAGTACCGCGCCGCCGGCCAACTCTTCGCGGCCCTCGGTCTCAGCGTCCAAAAGGAGGTTCTGGGCCTGCAAACAGGCTGACGCATAGCGCCTTCAGATTATCGAAGGAACGGGTTGCTCCGCCGCTCCGCCCCGATCGTCGATCCGGGCCCGTGGCCGCACAGGAACACCATCTCGTCGCCGAGCGGCAGCAGCTTCTCGCGGATCGAGCGGATCAGCGCCGCCGAGTTGCCATATGGGAAGTCGGTGCGCCCGACGGAGCCCTGGAACAGCACGTCGCCCAGCACGGCGAAACCGGCCGCGCGGTGGATGAAGACGATGTGCCCGGGCGTGTGGCCGGGGCAGTGCAGCACGTCGAACACATGCGCGCCGAGCCGCACCTGGTCGCCCTCGACGAGCCAGCGGTCGGGCGTGATCCTGCGCAAGCCTTCCAGCCCGTAGGCGCGCGCCTGCGCCTCAAGGCCGTCGAGCAGGAAGGCATCGCGCCTGTCCGGTCCCTCGACCGGAACCGCCGCCGGATCACCCGCCCGCGCCCGCAACGCTTCCTGAAGCGCCGCCGCGCCGCCGGCGTGATCGAGGTGCCCGTGCGTCAGCAGGATGCGCTCGACGGTGATACCGAGCCGGTCGATCGCGTCAAGAATGCGTTCGGAGTCGCCACCCGGATCGACCACCAGACCCCGGCTCGTGTCCTCGTCCCAAAGGATCGCGCAATTCTGCTCGAACGGCGTGACCGGAACGATCGCCGCCCTCAGTCCCGGCATCAGTGCAGCTTCGGAGACTTGAGAAACTTCGCCCGATCGGCCGAGCGCACGGTCACGTTCACCGCCCGGCTGTCGCGCATCAGCTTGATCCGCACCTCCGCCCCGGCGCTGCCCGATGCCCAGATCCGGCGCCACAGCGAGGCGAGGTCGGACACCTCCTCGGTATTGACCGACAGGATGCGATCGCCAGCCCGCACCCCGGCTTTCTCCGCCGGGCCGTTGTCGGCCAGGCCGCCCACCACAAGCTCATCGTCGGATTCGGTCGCGTACATGCCGAGCCAGGGCCGGGCAGGCCGATTCACCCGACCATAGGTGAGGAGATCGTCAAGGATCGGCGCCAGCGTGCCGATCGGGACCACCATGTTCATGTCGTGCCGCCGGCCCTTGCCGTCCCCCTGCTGGAGGATCAACGAGCCGACGCCAAGCAGCCTGCCGTCGCCGCCGATCAGGCCGCAGCCTCCCCAGAACGGGTGGGCGGGCGCGGTGAACAGGGCCTCGTCCAGCACGTACTCCCAATACCCGGCGAATTCCTGCCGGCCGACGACCCGAGTCTCGACCGCGTGGTGCTTGCCGCCGGATGCGGCGAACACCGCCTGGTCGCCCACTTGCAGAGCATCGGAGTCGCCCAGTTCAAGCGCCGGCAGGTCAAGCCGTCCGAGCGCCTGAACGAGGCCGAATCCGCTCTCCTGATCGTAGGCAAGCGCGTGGCCCGCCACCGCGCGGCCCGTGGCGGTGGTGATCCAGATCGTCTCCGCCTCGGTCACCAGATAGCCGATCGTGGCGATCAGCCCGCTGTCGCGGATGACGACACCGCTTCCGGCACGCTCGGTGCCGAGCGTGCCGGCCGTGTAGGCGTCGGGGGGGACGTACGACTTGATGCCGACCACCGCCTTCAAGGCGCGGTCGAGGTCGAAGGCGTAGTCGCTCGGGTCCGGCTGGAGGTTGGCCGGGATCTCCCAATCCGTGCTCGGCATGTCCTCAGTATCGGCGTTTTCCGCCCGGATGCCAACGCCGCGCGCGGTTGATTGACAAGTTCCGGGCGCCGTCATAGAGCCGGGTCCCCGGCCGGAGGGGTGCCCGAGTGGCTAAAGGGGACGGACTGTAAATCCGTTGGCGCACGCCTACGTTGGTTCGAATCCAACCCCCTCCACCATGGCGGCTTGCGCCGCGCGTGCCACGCAGCGCCGTTGTGCAGACGCGCCGATCACGTGCAGTTCGAAACGCCTATGACGGATACGTTCCGTGCGCCCCGGCAAGCAGCAGGCTCGCCGTGCCGAGGGCGGAGTTGATCGCGGAGCCCCCGGCGTGCGCGTTCGTGCCGAAGCCCTGTGCCTGCATGGCACCCGTGCCCCCAGGAAGGCTCTGGATCAGGTCCCGCCCGATATCGGCGAGAGAAAGCGCGCTGGCACCGCCGGACGCCGTGGAGGTCAGCGCCGACACGAAGTTCGTTGCTGACGTCCCGGTGGAGGCGGTAACCGGGTTCGGTGTGACAAGCATGCCGTCGGTGTTGCCGGCATTGTCCAGATAAAACCCGACGAGTTGGCCGAGGTCATTGATCCCGTTGACGACCGTCATCCCGTTGGCGTTCGGATCGATGATCGTCGCGTAGGTCTTCGTCGTCATGTCATAGACAAAGCCGTCTGTGTTGCCGGCCTCATCGACAAAGGACCCGACAACTTGGCCGAAATTATTCAGGCCTAGCGCCTGGGCGGAGGTCGCGCCCTTAGGACCCGTCAGCGTCGTCATGGTGCCCCTGGTATCGACGAACCCGTCGGTCACTCCGCTACCGTTCACGAAGAACCCCGAGATTTGACCTCTGTCGTTGATATCCGTCGCAGTGACCGCGGTCGCACCGGCGACGTTCACTGGTTTGAAATTGCCGCTTGCGAAATTGTAGATGAAGCCGTGCGCGTTGCCCCCGGTATCATTGTAGAATCCGGCCACCTGTCCGAAGTCGTTCACGCCGAGGAACTGCTCGGTCGTGGGCGTCGCCCCGCCAAGCGGAGGTGCATTGGGATCAAGCGCGGTGGTGAAGCTGTTGTTCCGATCGACAAACCCAAGGTTGTCGCCGGCCCCGTCAACCCAGAACCCGGTGGTGAGCCCGAAATTGTTGATCCCGGTGACCTGCGTCTGCACCGAGGTCGGAAAATTTTCGTTGGTGTAGTCGCCCTGCCCGTAGGGTGGGGTTAATGTATAGCCCTTGTTGGGATGCGCGGCCGTCAGCCCGCTTCCGAAATAACCCGCGATCGTTTCCTCGTCGTTGATCGCCAGCAACTGATTGAACGTCGGGTCGGCATTGTTGTTCAGCGTCTGGAATGTATATGCCACGCCTTATCCCCTTATTATTGCGTTCCCGGTCTAGCTGACCGGCGCTTCGTCTCTCCCCAAGTCATTCTGCCGGCGACGGCAGACCGTAACGCGGGATCGAACAACAGCGAGCTTGTACCTGTTCGGACTTGGCCCGTCACGCGCTAACTGACCGCCTGTGCGCCGGATTGCAGCGCACACAATCGTTCATCGAATCGGCGCTTCCCTTTCAACCGAGACGCGCGTCACGCCTGTCCAGAACCGGGCGGAATCGATCGTAGAATGCAGCACCTTAATGAGTGAAGCCGGCTGGCTTCCGGCGCGCCCTCAGCCGGCCAGTTCGCGCGACCGCACAGTCGCGGCGGCGACGGCGCGGCGGACGGCATCGGGCCAAGCCTGCGCGGCCATCAGCACGCCCAGCGCCCGCTCGGTGGTGCCGCCGGGACTGGTGACGGCTTGGCGGAGCGCCGCGGATTCCTCGGGGCTCGCGGCCAGCAGGGCGCCGGAGCCGGCGACCGTCTGGCGGGCCAGCAGGCGGGCGAGGTCAGGCGGAATGCCCTGTTCGCGCGCCGCCTGCTCCAACAGCTCCGCCAGCAGGAACACATAGGCGGGGCCGCTGCCCGAAACGGCGGTGACCGGGTCCAGCAACGCCTCCTCCTCGACCCAGGCGACCGCCCCGATCGCCTGGAGCAGCCGATCACATAAAGCGCGCTGCGCCGGCGTCACGCCCGGCCCGGGGCAGGCTACGGTGACGCTCTGGCGCACCGCGGCGGGGGTGTTCGGCATCGCGCGCACCACCTGGGCCGCGCCGCCCAGCAGCTCGCCGATCCCGCCCAGCGTCCGCCCAGCCATGATGGAGAGAAAGACGGCCTGACCGGCGAAGCGGCGATAGGACGGCAATGTCGCGGCGGCGTTCTGCGGCTTCACCGCCAACACGACGGCGGCGGGCGCGAAATCCTGGGGAATTGCGTCGGCCTCCCGCACCTCGATCAGGCCGGGGCCGGCGTGCTGGCCGGCCGAAACCGGATCGACGGCGACCGACGGCGCCAGCCCGCGCTCGCGCCACCCGCCCAGCAAGGCCCCGCCCATCCGGCCGCAGCCGACGAGCAGAATGGGCGGGATCGGGGAATCGCTCATGCCTCGCCGACGCACTCCAGCATGGCCGCCTCCAACGCCTCCTGCGGGCTCTTGCCGCCCCGCAGGACGAACTGGAAGGCCGGGAAGAACCGCTCGCACTCGGTGATCGCGATATCGACCATGTCCTCCAGGCTCTCGGACGAGGCGCCGGGCGCGCCGCGCAGCAGCACCGCATGGCGGAACACCGGCATGCCGTCGTCCTGGTCCATCGCGAAGTGCCCGATCCACAGCCGATCGTTGGCGAGCGCCAGCAACTCATAGAGTGCCGTCCGCCGCTTGGCCGGCACCCTCATGTCGAAGGCGCAGGTGAAGTGCATGGCGCTGATCTCGTGCGACCAGTTGAAATACAGCCCGTAGTCGCACCACCGGCCCGGAGCCTCGGCCGCCATCTCGCTGTCGCTGGGGCGATCGAAGGCCCAGTCATTTGCGCTGACGATCTGCTCCAGCATGTCGAGGGGGTTCGCGGCCGTCTCCAGCGGTGTCTCTGTCACTGTGGCGGGCATGCGGGGTCTCCCGTCTAGAGGAAGGCCGGGCGGGGAAGGCGCGGCTGGCGCCTGCCCCGAGAAGCCACGAAACTCACCCTACCGATCCGGCATGTTGCACTGCAAGAGGCGGGCCGAGTCCCGCCCGCAGCCTTCTGCCCTCAAACGCGCCGCCTCAGGGAACGGTTGCCGGGTGGCTGGCACGTCCTCCCGCTTCCAGCGCCGTCACCCGCGCCTCCAGGGCGGCCAGTCGGGCGAGCGCATCGGCCAGCCGCGTCTCCGCCTGCTCCTGCCCGGTCCGCGCATTGGCCGCCATCTCCTGCATGGCGTCCAGCTCCTCGCGCCGCACCAGGTCGAAACGCCGGATCGCCTCGTCCAACCGGGCGCGGATCATCGCCTCGCCCTCCTCGCGCAGTCCGGCCAACGCCGAGATCGCACCGCCGGCCATGCCCGCGATGTCGTCGAAGAACTTGGGTCGGTCCGCCATGTCCTGCTCTCCGTGTGCCGGCACCCTGCCGCCCGGGCGCCGATGCGTTATAAGCCGTGCTCATGATCATGGTCACCGGCGGAGCCGGTTTCATCGGCTCGAACCTGCATGCCGCCCTGGCGCGGCGCGGAGGCGAGACTGTCGTGGTCGA
Organism: uncultured Pseudomonadota bacterium; assembly: GCA_963756495.1. GTDB lineage: Bacteria > Pseudomonadota > Alphaproteobacteria > Acetobacterales > Acetobacteraceae > DATFDN01. The sequence goes on from CAVWNS010000002.1 coordinate 73,883, forward strand.
TTGGCTGGGCGATCAGGGGAAGTGGCGCAACCTCGCCAAGCACCCGCCCGACCGGCTGATCCCGCCCGAGGACCTGGACGACTTCCTGGCCTCGCATCCCCCGCTGGAGGCGCTGGTCCATCTGGGCGCGGTCAGCGAGACCACGGCGAGCGATGCCGATCGCGCCTGGGCCACCAACGTCGAACTGCCGCTCCGGCTCTGGCGCTGGTGCGCCGGGCGGGAGGTGCGCTTCCTCCATGCGTCCTCGGCCGCCACCTACGGCGACGGCACGGCGGGGTTTGACGACGACGGGTCGCTTGCGGGGCTCGGGCGGCTGCGGCCGTTGAACCTGTATGGCTGGACGAAGCACGCCTTCGATCTGCGCGTCGCCCGGATGGTGGAAGGCGGTGAGCCGCGGCCGCCGCAATGGGCGGGGCTGCGGTTCTTCAACGTCTACGGGCCGAACGAGTATCACAAGGGTCCGATGATCTCGGTAGTGAAACGCAAGCACGACGAGGTGACGGCCGGCCAGAGCCCCCGCCTGTTCCGATCCGACCGCACCGGTCTGGCCGACGGTGCCCAGGCGCGCGACTTCATCTGGGTGGGCGACGTCGTCGCGGTGCTGCTGTGGCTGCTCGACAGCCCCGGGGTCGGCGGCCTGTTCAATGTCGGAACCGGCCGCGCGCGCACGTATCTCGACCTGGCGCACGCGGTTTGCGATGCCGCCGATCGGCCACGCGCGGTCGAGTTCATCGCGATGCCGGCGCATCTGCGCGGGCAGTACCAGAACTTCACCGAGGCCAGCACGGAGCGGCTGCGCGCCGCCGGGTTCGCCGGCCAGTTCACGCCGCTGGAGGAAGGGGTTCGCCGTTATGTGCAGGACTACCTGACCCAGCCCGACCCTTACGTGTGATCGCATGAGCACGCCCTTGGTCTTGCCCCGATTCGACCCCGTCGCCCTTCAGATCGGACCATTCGCGATCCGCTGGTACGCGCTGGCCTACATCACCGCGCTGCTGCTCGGCTGGCGGCTGGCCCGCCGCCTGGTCGCGCGCGCGCCGCGCGTCGCCACCCCCGAGCAGGCGGATGATTTCCTGACCTGGGCCACGCTCGGCGTCATCCTCGGTGGGCGGCTCGGTTACGTGCTGTTCTATCAGCCGGGCTTCTACCTGGCGTCTCCGGCCCGCATCCTCGAGGTCTGGCGTGGGGGCATGAGCTTCCATGGCGGCGCGATCGGCGTCACCGTGGCCATCCTGTGGTTCTGCTGGCGCAACCGCATCAACGCGCTGGGCTTCGCCGACCGCATTGGCACCTGCGTGCCGATCGGTCTCGGGCTCGGACGAGTCGCCAACTTCATCAACGGCGAGCTTTGGGGCCGTCCGGCGCCCGAGGGATGGCCGGGCGCACTGATCTATCCGCAGGCCGGCCCGCCCAATGTCCCGCGCTTCCCAAGCGAGCTGTACGAGGCATTCCTGGAAGGGGTGCTGCTGCTGGCATTGCTGCTGTGGCTGGCGCGCAGCGAGCGGGTGCGCGCGCGCTGCGGGATGCTGACCGGCGTCTTCCTGTCAGGCTATGCCGTGTGCCGCATCGTCGCGGAGTGCTTTCGCCAGCCGGATGCCTTCCTGGGCTACATCGCAGGCGTGCTGACCATGGGGCAGATCCTGTCGTTCCCCATGCTGGTGCTCGGCGTCGGGCTGATCGCGTACAGCTTGCGGACTCGGCGGGAATCGTGGCCGACGCCGGGATAGCGGCGCCGGAGCGCCTCGACCGCTTCATGGCGCGGGCGAACGCGGCCTACTACGCGCGCCGCGACCCGTTCGCCGACTTCACGACCGCCCCCGAGATCGCCCAGGCATTCGGCGAGGTGCTCGGGCTCTGGGCTGCCGTGACATGGACGCAGATGGGACGGCCCGATCCGGTGATCCTGGCCGAGGCCGGGCCGGGGCGCGGCACCCTGATGCGCGACGCGCTGCGCGCCATCGGCAAGGCCGCGCCGGACTTCCGCGCCGCGCTCGCGCTGCACCTGATCGAGACCTCGCCCCGCCTGCGCGCTGTGCAGGCGGCGGCGGTACACGGCGCGACGTGGCACGACAGCCTGGCGAGCCTGCCCGATTCGCCGCTGATCCTGCTCGCCAACGAGTTCCTGGACGCGCTGCCGGTCCGCCAGTTCGTGCGCCGCGGCACCGGCTGGACCGAGCGGCATGTCGGCGCTGGCCGCGTGCTGGAGTGCCCCGCGCCGCCGCCAGCGGGACGGGACGCGGCGGAGGGGGACGTGATCGAGGTCTGCGAGTCGGCGCTGGCGTTCGGCGCGGCCGTCGGGCGACGATTCGCGGCTCGGCCCGGCGCGGCGCTGTTCCTCGATTATGGCCCCGCCGAGAGCACGCCGGGCGATAGTCTCCAGGCGATCCGCGACGGCCGCCCGGCCGCGCCGTTCGCGGAGCCGGGCAGCGCCGACCTGACCGCCCATGTGGATTTCGCCGCCTTCGCCAGAGCCGCGCGCGCGACCGGCGCGTGCGTGCATGGCCCGCTGCCCCAGGGCGTGTTCCTCACCCGCCTCGGCCTCCTGCAACGCACCGACCGCCTCGCCTGCACGCTGCCGCCGGCGGGGGCGCTCGCCCTGATCGGAGCGGCGCGGCGGCTGATCGAACCCGACCAGATGGGACGGCTGTTCAAAGCGCTCGCGCTGTGCGCGCCAGGGTCGGGGGTATCGGCGGGGTTCGAGGAGAACGCCTGACAGGGTGGCGGTGGCCGTTGCGCCAGCCTATACGCTGCCCGACGATGACGTCCCTTCCCTACCCCCTCCGCTCCGCGATCATCCCGACGCCGCACGGCTTCTTCACCCGCGAGGGTGGCGTCTCCACGGGCCCGTACGCTTCGCTCAATTGCAGCCTCTCGGGCCAGGACGCCCGCGCGGCGGTTCTGGAGAACCGGGCGCGGGCGGCGCGAGCCGTGGCGAGGCCGGTGCGTCTCGTCGGCGTGACCCAGGTGCACGGCGCCGCGGCGGTACGGGTCGAAGCGGCGTGGGAACCCGGCGACGGGCCGCGCGCGGACGCAATGGTGACCGACCGGCCGGGCATTGCTCTGGGGATCATCACCGCCGACTGCGCCCCGGTGCTGTTCGCCGATGCCGAGGCGAACGTGATCGGCGCGGCGCATGCCGGCTGGCGCGGCGCGGTGGCGGGCGTGCTGGAGGCAACCGTTGCGGCCATGGCGGCGCTGGGCGCCGTGCGAACGCGCATCGCGGCGGCGATCGGCCCATGCATCGGCCAGCAATCCTACGAGGTCGGGCCGGATCTGCGGGACGCCGTGCTGGCGCGTGATCCGGCGGAGACACGGTTCTTCGCGCCCGGCCGATGCGCCGATCGCTGGCAGTTCAATCTTCTTGGCTACTGCACCGCCCGCCTCGCCGCGTCCGGCGTCGCCGTGGTGGCGTCCATCGGCGCGGACACGGCGGCCGACCCGGCGCGGTTCTTCAGCCACCGGCGCCGCACGCTGGCGGGCGGCGGGCCGATCGGGCACCAGATCTCCGTCATCGCGCTGGCCGGCTGATGCGCCGACTTCCCGCCGTGGCGCTGCTCGCGCTGCTCGCATCCTGCGGCACCCTGCCGCAGCCGTTCCGGGGCAATCCGGGCGAGGTCGCGCGCCGGCTGGCAGCCGAGCCGCCAATTCCGCCGCGCCTGATCGTCCCGCCGCCGCCAACCGCGTTGCTGTCCGACGAGGGCAGCAAGGCGCTCGCCGCCCTGCTCGCCCGCGACCTCCAGCTCCGCGAGGTGCCCGCCTATGCGGAGCCCGGGAAGCGCGATGACTGGGTGCTGGGGATGTCCGTGCAGCACCAGGGCCAGGCGATCGTGCCGGTCTATACGATCCGCACGCCGCAGGGCCGCGATGCGGGCAGCCTGCAAGGCGCCCCGGTGCCGCTGAGCGCATGGGCGGCCGCCTCGCCAGCAACGCTCCAGCTGGTGGCCGAGGACGCCGCCCCGCGACTGTCGGGGATGCTGGACGGCATCAACACGAACCTGCAACGCAGTAACCCGAACAGTCTCTACAACCGCACAGCCCGCATCGCCTTACCCGCCGTGACCGGCGCGCCGGGCGATGGCGATGCCGCGCTGACCCGGTTGATGCGCGCGCGGCTGTCCGCGCTCGGCGAGGCCGTGCAGGACAAGCCGGCAGGCGCGGACTTCGTCGTGCAGGGCCAGGTTCACCTAGTGCCGATCCCCGACGGCCAGGAGCGGGTGGAGATCCAGTGGATCATCACCGGGCCCGACGGCAACGAGCGCGGCCGGGTGGTGCAGCTCAACGACGTGCCCGCGGGCTCGCTCGGGGGCATCTGGGGCGACGCGGCGGCGGCGGTCGCCCAGGAGGCGTCGGGCGGCGTGCGCGAGGTGGTGCTGCGCCAATCGGGGCATGCGCCGAGTGGGTCTGCTCAGGCGGGATCGGCGCAGGCGGGATCGGCGCAATCGGGGCCACCGCAGTCCGGGCGGGAACAGCCGGGCACATAAGGAGCCGGTCAAGCCCTGCCCTCCCGCTTTCATGGACATGTCATGGATGCATTGCTAGAAGGCCGCGTCTCGCGTGCCGTCTCGGCAACGAGCGATCCGGGGCCGGGTGGGACACGCATGAAGATCGTCGCCTGCAACAGCAACCGCCCGCTGGCCAACGCGGTGGCGGCGGTGCTGAACCTGCCGCTGACCCGCGCCTCCATCCGCCGCTTCGCCGACATGGAGGTCTTCGTGGAGATCCACGAGAACATCCGCGGCGAGGATGTGTTCGTGGTCCAGTCCACCTCGTATCCGGCCAACGACCACCTGATGGAGCTGCTGATCACGCTGGACGCGCTGCGCCGAAGCTCGGCGCGGCGGGCGACGGCGGTCCTCCCCTATTTCGGCTATGCACGGCAGGACCGGAAGTCGGGGCCGCGCACGCCGATCAGCGCCAAGCTGGTGGCGAACCTGATCACCCAGGCGGCCGCCGACCGCGTGCTGACGATGGATCTGCACGCCGGGCAAATCCAGGGCTTCTTCGACATCCCGGTGGACAATTTGTACGCCGCGCCGCTGTTCGCCCGCGACATCAAGGAGCGGTACGCTGGGCGCGACATCATGATCGTCTCGCCCGACGTGGGCGGCGTGGTGCGCGCGCGCGACATCGCGACCAGGCTGAACGTCGATCTGGCGATCATCGACAAGCGGCGCGAGCGGGCGGGCGTGTCGGAAGTGATGAACGTCATCGGCGACGTGCGCGGGCGGGACTGCATTCTGGTGGATGACATCGTCGATTCCGGCGGCACGTTGGTGAACGCGGCGGCGGCGCTGATCAAGGAAGGCGCCCGCTCGGCGAGCGTCTATGTCACCCACGGCGTGCTGTCGGGCGGGGCGGTCGCGCGCATCGCGTCCTCGCCGATCGAGATGATGACGATCACGGACTCGATCCTGGCGACCGAGGCGGTGCGCGTGGCGCAGAACATCCGCCAGATCACGATTGCCCCCCTGATGGCCGAGGCGATGCGGCGGATCAGCGACGAGAGTTCGGTGAGTTCGCTGTTCGATTGAGGGTGCGCGCAGCCTTTGCACCGTCTTGAAATGCTGGTGCTGGCCGCCGCCGCAATGGTAAGAGATGCGAAACGCATCGTGTGGCGCTGCATGAAATCCGATTCGATCGACTGTACATCGGCTTTTCTGGGTAGAGACTGGATCACGGCGGGGGCCGAGTAGCCGTGCCGTCCCACCGGTTTTCGGCCAGTGTGGCAGCTAATCTTTCGATACCACCCTTGAGGCACTAGCTCCGTGACCCTCGCCGCGAGACTGCGCCGGATCTGCCGGCTGACGACGGTAGCGCTTCTTCTGACGGGACCAGGAGCCGCTTCGCTCGCGCACGGCAGCGAACTTTGGCTGGCCGCCACCGACCCGTTCGGTCGCGGTCCCGACCGCCCGCAGGTGGCTCTCGATTACCTCGATCTCTTCACGCCGCAAGCGCCCTGGCAGGCGGCGGCAGGCCGGCTCGCGGTCTTCAAGGTGGGACCCGCCTTCGTTGATCACGCGCCGGAAGAGACGATGCGGCGCGTGTTCGCCAACCTCAAGCAGCGGGGGATCGCGCTCGCATGGGAGGTGGGCGCGGTGTCGCCCGGCACGCATTGCGGCGCCGGCACCGAAGGCTACGCCGGTGACACCGCGCGCTCCGTCGCGCGGATCAAGGAAGCGGGCGGCGTGCTTCGGTACGCGGCCATGGACGAACCATTCTGGTACGGGCATCTGGCCGCCTCGCCATCCGCCTGCCATCTCCCGATCGCTGAACTCGCGCGCAATGTCGCTGAGCGCCTGGCGGTGATCCGCACCGCGTTTCCCGATGTGGCGGTCGGCGACATCGAGCCGGTCGGCGCCGCCCGGGACGCCGACTATCCGGCGCAGATAGCCGCCTGGGCCGAGACAATCCGGCAGGCTACCGGCCGGCCGCTCGCCTTCTTTCACGCGGACATCGACTGGAACGGCGACTGGCGACGGGAACTGCCGGCTCTGGCGCAGCGCCTGCGACAACTGCGCATTCCGCTCGGCGTCATCTTCGACGGCGACCCCAAGGCGGCGACGGACCAGGACTGGACACGCGCGGCCAGCCGGAACATGCAGCAGGTGGTGGACCTTCTGGGCGTCAAGCCAGACGCGTACATCTTCCAAACCTGGGACCCGCGCCCGACGCGCATGCTGCCGGAGACCCAGCGGGGTACGCTCACCAACTTGCTCCTGCAGAGCAGCAATCCTCCCGCGAAGGTTGCACTTGTGCGCGGACAGGGCGCGATCACGGGCCAGATCATTGACGGGTCGGGGATGCCTGCCGCGGGCGCGAAGGTGGAGCTTACGGCGCTGGACGTGAACGCGACGGCGGGGCTGCACGAGGTCGTCCAAAAGGGTTCTGTCCCACAAGGCGCGACGACGGCCCTGTTCGGCCTCCGGGTCGGCGTGGAATGCGCCTGCACGAGTCCCGTGCACATCGCGATCGGGGCGATGCAATTCCGGCAGGAAGGGGCCGCTCCCGTGCTTCGCTCGCTGGCGCCGGGTGGGGCTGTCTACGAACTCGACAGTGACAAGCCGGAAAAGGTCGCGATCAATACGCCTGCGTTTCCCGTGCGTTCGGGTGCCGCATACGAGATGCGCATTCCTCTGCGCGTGCGCGAGCAGCCGACCCGGCCCGGTTATGTCGCGCTGCTATTCGTCGGCGGAAACGGCAAGGAGCTCCGGCGTGAACAGATTCCGCTGGAAGCCCCGGAGGAGCCTCTCGCCGTTGCAGTGACCGACGCCGCCGGCAGGTTTTCGATTCCCGCTGGCGGCAGTCAGGGCCTTGCGCGAGAGGCGTTGCGCGCGCGGGTGCAAGGCAACGAGGCGTCTCGGCCGACCACGATGCAGATCGGACCAGAGACCCCTTAGATGATGACTACGACGGCGGCTCCCGACTGCACGGCGGAACCATGGCTGCGAGCGCTGCATGAATACCAGGGACCTGGTGCGAGGGCTCTGCAATGGGACGCCTCCCGTCTCGCCTTGCTGCATCGGATCGCAGCCGCGCAAGACCGGTCTGGATTCGAGACAAACTGCACGCGTGGGCAGATCGCAGCGGCCGAAGGCAATTGGGACACCGCGAAGGCTGCGCTGGGGAACACGCTTGAGGCCCACCGGACGCTGTTTCCCGACAACGGGCATTTCTTCAGCCACATCGTCCAGCTTGCGCTCGCCATGCAGGCGTTTCCTGTGATCGCATCCTTTCTGGACGCCCGGCACGATACGCCCGACCTTTTCCGCGTCGCGTTCGACGATCGGGCGCCTCACCCGGGCACGAATCTGGTCGAAGTCGATGACGCGGGACATTGCCGCTTCGGCTTGAATCCGCAGATGCCCGGCGCGGCGCATGCCGATCATTTCGTGAATCACTGGCTCGGCAGCGTGCCGCTGTTTGCCTCGTTCTGTCGTGGCCAGGACAGGGCGATCGGTCGGACACTGATGAATATCGGTGACGCGGCAACGCATCCTGGTCTGGCGTATTGTGGCAACACTTCCGAATCCCTGCTCGTTCCGGACAACTACTTCATTGATTCCCGCGGCTACCGCGAGACGAAGGAACGCCTGCGCGGCCTCGGTCCGGGATGGGACTGCCGGGCTTCCATCGCCTTCTGGCGCGGCGCCACGACAGGGTTGCGGACGGGAGCCAAGGACTGGCGCTCCCTGCCCCGGGTCCGCCTGTGTCTGATTGCTCGCGAGCATCACGACCTCATCGATGCGGGCTTGTCGAAGGTGGTGCAGGCCTGGGCGGAAACCGACGCGCCTGAAATCGAGGCAGCCGGCCTGATGCGGGGCCCCGTTCCGTTTGAGCATTTCGCGAACTACAAGTACCAGATCGACATCGACGGAAACTCGAATTCCTGGCCGGGGCTGTTCCAGAAGCTGCTCACCGGCAGCCCGGTCCTCAAGGTCGCATCACCCCATGGCTATCGTCAGTGGTACTATGACCGCCTGAGGCCGTGGATCAATTTCGTTCCGGTCGAAGTCCGACATGGCGGACCTCCTGGAAAAAGTGCGGTGGCTGCGCACGCATGACGATCAGGCCCGCGCGATCGGCCAATCGGGACAGGCGTTCGCCCTTTCGCTCGACTACGAGGACGAGCTGAACGGCGCACATCGCACCATTCGCGCCGGATTCCGCCGCTTCGAGGGGAAGCCGGAGACCGAGTTCCGGTTCGGAACCGGTCGGGCGGACAATGCGGTGCTGGCGGAAGGCTGGGCCGCGCCGGAAGCCGACCAGGTCTGGGCGCTCGACGGACATAGCCGGATAACGATGCCGTGCCCCGTGACGGGCGGTGACTTCGTCCTCTCACTCGATCTGGCTCCGCACGTCCATGAAACGGCCGCTTCGGCGCAGGAAGTCTCGATCGTGGTGAATGGTGCCGTCCTGAAGAGCACGAGTCTCAGCCGACCGGACTTGGTCTCCTGCCCGGTTCCCGCTGCGGCATTCCGACAGCAAAAATGCCTCTCGATCCTGCTCCTGCATCCGGACGGCTTCGCACCCTGCACCTGCATGCCGATTGGCGACGAGCGCGTGCGAAGCGTGGCAATCCGCTCCCTCACGCTCGAGCATCAGTAGCGGCGGTCTGACGCTACTGCAGTTCTTCATAGAGCTGCGCGAAATGCCCACGTTCCGAACGTTTAGCATTCACCTTTGCGGGCCTTTGATGTAGGCTCAATGGCCGTTGTCGCCTAACAGTCACGATCGCGAGTTTGCCGTGAGCCTACAAGGTTTTGTCGATCGTATCGACCATAACGTAGTGGAAGGATGGGCTGCCGACACCGATGATCCCGACCGATCGGTTGAGATCGTCATTCGCGCCAATGGCGCGGAAGTCAGCGTCTTGTCTTGTGACTTACCGCGTCCAGATCTCCGTAAATTAGCTCCAAAATTCGGCAACGGCTCGCATGGCTTCCGCTACTCCTTCCCCGATCCTCTTCGCGCAGAGCGGGGCTGGCGGATAGAGGTCGTGGCCACATGCACGGGCCAGCTGCTTCCCAACGGGGTGCGGCACCTTCTCCCGTTCCCGCCGTACCCCGACTACACACCGGTCCTCGTCACCGCACCGGGCCGCTCCGGCACAACGCTGCTGATGAACCGGCTTTCGCAGTCTCCGGACATCGCGGTTGCCGAACTCTACCCTTTCGAGATCAGGATGCTGTCATACTATGCCACGGCATACCGCGTTCTGACGGCGCCCGCCGATTTCACTCGCTCGATGCATCCCGATCGGCTGGAGGGGAACGGCTATACGGTCGGCTTCAATCCGTTCTCTCACCGCGACTTCAAGCCCGTCTTTGTCAACGAAATCGAGCTGGACAAATTTTTTCGCCAACCTCCTGCCACACACGATCAGCGATGCGTTCGGGAGGCTCATCTCGGAATATTATACACTGCTCGCGCGTGACCAGGGGAAGCCCTCGATCAAGTTCTTTGCCGAGAAGAACAACAATCTCGATCAGGAGACGCGTGACTTCACGCGGCGGGTGTTCGGCAAGATTAAGGAAATCGTCCTCCTCCGCGACCCGCGAGACGTGCTGGTTTCAAGGCTGAAATACTTCAAAGGGGCAGAGGCCACGAAATCCTTTTCCGAGATGAGCCACTCCTGCAATCGCCTGTTTATGCTGCACCGGGATGCGGGGCCGGAGACGATGTTCGTCAAATACGAGTCGATGGTGCTGAACGGCACGGAAACCTTCGCGGGGGTCTCAGATTTTCTCGGAGCGCGCGTTCCGACACTCGGAGATGCACGACGCGAAGCGGCCGCCTTCCAGGAGCACGCGACCAGCAGCTCGCCGGCGGACTCGATCGGGCGGTGGAAACAGGGTCTTGATCAGGATCAGATTCGTCGTGCCGACGACCATTGGGGCAAGTTCCTGGAGACGTTCGGTTACGAGCGGGCGTTGTAGTCGCGGCGCCCTCGTTAACCGGCCACCGCCGCCGCCATCCGCCGGATCGTGCCGGTCGTGCTGTGCCCCTCGTGCAAATCGACCAGCACCACCTTCCCGCCCCAGCCCTGCACCAGCTCGGCGCCCACCACCTGGTCGACCCGGTAGTCCGATCCCTTCACCAGCACATCCGGCCGCAGCGCGCGATCAGCGTCGAGCGGCGTGTCCTCGTCGAACAGCGTCACCAGTCCACCGGTGCCAGCGACGCCATCACCGTGGCGCGCGCCGCCTCGTTCTGCACCGGCCGCGTCGGTCCCTTCAGCCGCCTGACCGAGGCATCGGTGTTCAGCGCCACCACCAGCCGGTCGCAGGCGCGCGCGCCTCGCTCAGCAGGCGAACATGGCCGGGATGGATCAGGTCGAAGCAGCCATTGGCGAAGCCCACCCGCAGCCCTGCTGCGCGCCATGCCGCGACACGCGCGACCGCCTGCTCCCGGCTGGCCACCTTGCTGGTCGGTCGACAACCAGCTCGTCCAGACGCAGGGCGGCCAGCAACTCGTCGCGGCCCACCGTTGCGGTGCCCTGCTTGCCCACCGCGATGCCGGCGGTGATGTTGGCGAGCATGCGCCGCCTCGGGCAGCGTCGCGCCGGCCGCCAACGCCACCACAAGCGCCGCGACCAGCGTGTCGCCCGCGCCGGAGACATCGGCGACCTCGCTCGCGCGCGTCGGCAGATGCAGCGCCGTCCTGGCCGCGCCGGACAAGGGTGATGCCCTTGTCGGAGCGCGTCACCAGCACCGCCTGCCCGCCGGTCATCTCCAGCGCACGGCGGCCGGCCCGGTCGGCCTCGCCATCGTCCGCCGCCTCGATATGCGTGGCGAACCGGACCTCCGCCTCGTTCGGCGTCAGCACCGTCGACCCCGCGATAGGCGCTGAAATCGGCCGCTTGGGATCGGCGACCACCGGCCGCTCCGCCACCGCCGCGCGTGCGAGCACCGCGCTCCAGCACCGGATCGCACAGCACGCCCTTGGCGTAGTCGGACAGGATGACGATGTCGGCCGCTTCCAGCGCATCGGCGAACCGATCGAGCAGCAACGCCGCCAGGGCCTCGGCAACCGGCGCTGCGGTCTCCTCATCCAGGCGCATCAACTGCTGGCGAGCCGGCGAGGAAGCGGGTCTTGCAGGTCGTCGGTCGATCCGCGCGCCTTGACCAGCGCGCGGCTCGATCCCCGGCTGCGCGGCGAGCAGGACGGCGATCTCCCGCCCGGCGTCATCGTCGCCGACGACGCCCGTCAGAACCGCACGCCCGCCCAGCGCGGCGATGTTCAGCGCGACGTTGGCCGCTCCGCCCAGCCTCGCCCCTCTGCCCGCGGCCGCAGCACCGGGACCGGCGCTTCCGGCGACAACCGGCTCGCCTGCCGCTGACATAGCGGTCCAGCATGACGTCGCCGAGCACCAGCACCCGGACATCGGCAAATCCGCTGAACAAAATCCGTCAAGGAGCTGTCGCTCATCTCGCGCTTCCGCGATCATCCGCCATGCGATTGCGCCCCTCTCGATTGCGTGACCAGGCCTTCTTAGACCGAGCATGGAAACCCGCAATAGCGAAAAGTTTACCTTTGCTGTTCCATTGCCGGCACGACCGCTGTAAGTTGCAGCGCACAACGGCGTTCGCCAAACGACCAACCCGCTTCAGAGGGCTCGAGATGAAATATCTGCCTCCCTTCGAGGTCGTAAAGCAGCATCTTGAAATCTCGAACGTCAGAGGGGAGGTCCGCGTCAGCGCCTCCTATGAAGACTTCCTGAAAATTCTCAAGTTGATGATCTCAGGCATCGAGATCGATGAGACCTGGTACCGGAACAAGTACGAGGACATCGACCAGGCCGTCCACACCGGCGACATCGAGTCCGCAAAGCGGCATTTCGTCGATGATGGATATTTCGAGGGACGTTTTCCCTACAAGATCGTCGTCGATGCGGACTGGTACCTGGCGGAATATCCTGACGTCGCCGACAGCGTCCGAAGAGGCGACTTCGCCTCCGCCGAGGCGCATTTTTTGCAGGAAGGCTATCGGGAGGGGCGGCTGCCGTTCCGCCTGTAGCTCCGACGCGGCGCTCGGCCCGGCAACGGCGTGCACGGGCTCCGGCAATTCCCGAAGAGGCGGACCGATGCCGGCATTGCGACAGTTCCCCACCCGCGCGACGGTGAGTGCGACATAGTGGATGCGCAAGACATCATCCAGATTGACGAGCCGGGTCCGTGGCGGCCCGATCCCGCGCCGTCCGCGGCGATCCTGATCGAGATCGACCCGGAGATCCCCGTCCACGCGATGCCGGACCGTTGCGACTGGCTGATCCGCGGTCGCGTGGCCTCCGCATCGCCCGTCGAAGACGTCGCCCTGCTGTTCGCGGGGACGGTGGTCGCGCGCATGGAGTACGGCCGATCGGACGGGCACACCGGCAACCTGCTGCCGGACGGCACGCATCTGGCCGTCTTTCATTTCCACCTCCCACGCCCGGCTGATCCGGTCGCCGGCGCCTGCGGCTTCACCCTCGCCGCGCGCACCCGCGATGGCGCAATGCACCACGAGGATTTCGCTGCCGTCGTCGAGGCCGGGCATCCGATCCCGGCGCTCGTTGCGGCAGGTCCCGTGCGCGCCATGAGCGAGGCCGGCGCCGGGCGACCGCCGGTGGTGCTCTACGTCGAGCGCGCCGTTCGCGACGATGGCGGGCGCCTCCTCGTCCATGGCTGGGCGGTGTCGTTCGCGCCGTTGCTCGCCGTGCAGGTCCATGCCGGCGACGCACGCCTCGCCAACCCGCGGCTGAATGGCGTGCGCGTTGACGTCGGCTCCATGCTGTCGGTCTATCCGAACGCGGGGACGTCCGGCTTCGTGCTGTCCGTTGACGCCGGACTGGCGGCGGGGATCGATGAGATCAAAATCCAGGCGATCAGCCGGAGCGGGTCCTCGCACGAGGTGGTGCGCAGGCTGGAGCGGGTCGACAGCCTGCCGATACTCCAGCCCGAGGTGCCGGCGGAAGATCCGCCCGCGCCCGCGCCCATCCTGCCGGACGAGCGACGCAGGATCCATTTCCACAACGACTTCATTCGCCTCTCCGAGACCGGCGAGCTTTGGCTGGAAGGCTGGGCCGTCTGTGCGGTCGGGACTCCTCGCGGCCTCGGTGGAGGTTGACGGCGTGCGCGTGGGAGAGGCCGAACTCGGGCTCGCCCGCCCCGATGTCGGCGAGCAGCATCCCGCCATGCCGATGGCCCGGGTGTCGGGTCTGCGGTTCCGGCGGACGCTGGACGACGTCGGGGGCAGCGCGCACGAGATCCGGATCGTGCTGCGCAACGGTCTGGACGACGTCGCCACCGAGACCCGCACGGTCGAGCCTGGCCCCTTCGAGGCCGAACCGTCGCCTGCGAGCGAGGATGTCGCCGAGGAGGAGTCAGAGTTCCGCTTCCAGCTTGACCATCCCACGCTCGTCGCGGGCGCCGTGGTCGGGTCGGTGACCGGCAGGATGACCATCGAGGGCTGGGCGCTGGCGCGCTCCGGGATCGCAGGGATCGACGTCGCGCTGGACGGCCAGCGTCTCGGCGAAGCCCATGTCGGGCTGCCCCGCCAGGACGTGGTGGGCGCCTACCCCGACTGGCCGAACGCGTTGCGGAGCGGCTATGCTTTCCACTGCGCCCCGCGAACCCTACAGAACGGCGAGCATGTAGTGCAGCTCACCGTCCGGGCCGGCAACGGCAGAACCCTGGTCCGACGCTTCAGCATCACGGTCAGCAAGACCGATGAGGGCGATCAGATCGGCATCCGCCGGCGCATGCCGGCAGTGGAGGCGGACACCTGCATCGACGTGCTGGACCGCCTCGGCCATCGGCCGGTCTTCCATCTGACGGTGCATCAAGGCGAGATGCCGCCGCCCGAGCGCCTGCGGGCCACTCTGACCTCCCTGCGAAGCCAGGTCTATCGGGACTGGCGCCTGCGGATTCTCGTTGCCGACCGGCAGGAAGCCGATACCCTCGCCGTCGCGCTCGCGACGGATACGGAGATGTCGGGTCGGCTGGACGTGGTCGCCCTCTCCGCCGCGACGCCCGATGCTTCACTTGGGGCCGGGACGCAGGGCGATGCCGATCTCGTCGGCTGCCTCTCCTGGGGCGACGAACTCGGCTGCGACGCATTGCTCGAAATGGCGCTCGCCAGCGCGCAACGCCGGGACGCGGACCTGATCTATGCCGACGAGCAGCGCATCAGCCCGACAAGCGGCGAGCCAGAGCCGTTCTTCAAGCCCGACTTCTCGCCCGACCTGCTGCTGTCCTCGAACTATATCGGCCGTCCGTGGTTTGCCACGTCCGCGCTGCTGCGGCGATGCGCAATCACCGTCGGGGCATTGCGCAAGCATGGCGAATACGATCTCGTCCTGCGCCTGACCGAGGCCGCCGCGAGCATACGCCACATCCCCAAGCTGCTGTGCCAACGCGCGGCGGAGGCGCTGGACACCGAGGAGCAGGAGCGGGCCGCCCTGCTGCGCGCTGCCGGCCGGCGGCGCATCCAGGCCGATGTCCTGGCCGGATGCGCCCCCGGCATCTGGCGCTTCCAGCGAACGGCGCCAGCTGCCGGCATGGTCTCGGTCATCATTCCGACCTGCGCCGCGCACGGCTACATCGCGACCTGCATCCGCGGCCTGCGCGAGCGGACGGCGTATCGCGATTTCGAAATCATCTGTATCGACAACGTTCCCGACACCGAGCCGGCCTGGAAGGAATGGCTGACGGAGAACGCCGACAAGGTCGTCACCATTCCCGGCGCCTTCAACTGGTCACGCTTCAACAACATCGCCGCCGAGGCCGCCGACGGCGAGTACCTGCTGTTCCTCAACGACGACATGGAGGTGATCCAGCCCGACTGGCTCGATGCGATGCTCGAACATGCACAGCGGCCCGAGGTGGGCGTGGTCGGCCCGCAGTTGCTGTATCCGGATCGCAAGGTGCAGCACGCGGGCATGTTCCTGGGTGAGCTTGGCACCGCTCGTCATGCCTTCCGGTTCGCCGCCGAGGACGACCCGGGCTATTTCGGCCTGGCGCTCACCCAGCGCAATGTGCTCGCCGTGACCGGCGCCTGCATGCTTGTCCGCCGCACCGACTTCCATGCCGTCGGCCGTTTCGACGAGACGCACCAGGTCATCAACAACGACCTCGATTTCTGCCTGCGCGCCTTCAGGGCTGGCCAGCTCACGGTCTTCACTCCTTACGCCAAGCTGATCCACTACGAGCTGGCCAGCCGTGACCGGTTGCCGGACACCTACGACCAGGGCCACTTCCAGCGTCAGTGGACGACGTTGTTCGCCGCCGGGGACCCATTCTTCAACCCGCGCCTGTCGCGTCACTCCGACGATTTCCGCCCCGACGACGAGCCGGTGCAGCCCATCTTCGCCGGCCATCTGTTCCGCAATGCCGCCATCCGGCGCATCCTGGTCGTCAAGCTCGACCATATCGGCGACTTCATCACCGCCCTGCCGGCGATCAGGCGCCTGAAGACCCTGTTCCCTGCGGCTTCAATCCATCTGCTGGCGAGCCCGGCGGCATGCGCTCTCGCCGCCACGGAGCCCGCTATCGAGTCGGCCATCGAGTTCCAATTCTTCCACGCCCGCTCGGAGCTCGGGCCGCTGGAGCTCACCGACGAAGACCTGGAGAGACTGCGCGCGCGCCTGGCGCCCTACGATTTCGATATCGCCGTGGACATGCGCAAGCACTTCGACACCCGTGAGGTCCTGCGATACAGCTCGGCCCGCTTCCTTGCCGGCTACGACCACATGGGACGCTTCCCGTACCTCGATGTCGCCGTGGAATGGGAGGGCGACAGGAGCCTTCAGCGCAAGCGCAGCCATGTCAGCCATGACCTGATCGGGCTGGTGGATGCGATCGCAGCGGCCGGCGACGACCAACACAGCCGGATCGTGCTGGGCGGCGACACGGGCCGACCCACGCTCGACTTCCTGCCCGAAGACCTGCGCGCGCTGTTCGCCCGACCCGTCGTGGCCGTGCATCCGGCCGTCGGGACCGTCATGCGCCAATGGCCGGCGGAACATTTCGCCGCCCTGATCGATCTCCTGGTGGAGAGGAACGGGGTCAACGCCGTCCTGATCGGTGGCCGCGACGAGATGGCGGTCGGCGAGGCCGTGCTTGCCCGCGTCGTCCATCGCGATTCGGTCGCCTCGGCGATGGGCCGGACGCAGCTGCTGGACTTACCCGCCCTGCTGTCGGCCTGCGCCCTCTATGTCGGCAACAACAGCGGGCCGAAACACATCGCGGCCGCGCTCGGGGTGCCCACCATCGGCATCCATTCCGGCGTGGTGGATGCAATCGAGTGGGGGCCGCTCGGCAGGTCGGCTGTGGCGCTTCGGCGCAACATGCACTGTAGCCCCTGCTATCTCGCGCGGCAGGAGGACTGTCCGCGCAGCCTTGCCTGCCTTCGCCAGCTTGAGCCGAACATGGTGCAGCCGGCGGCGGAGCTGCTTCTGGGCCTGTCGAAGGCGGCCAGAGAGGATGTTTCTGCGCCTGTCTGAACCCCCTCCGCAAAGCACGGAGCGGGTGAGGCGGATTCTGCGGATTCTCACAGTAGCACGAGGGTTGCTGGCGGGTTCAGTGCTGAGAGCACGCCCGGGCGGGATGGCGCCAAAACGGCGTCGCTCCATGAGGCCGCGAGCCGGCCCGAGACCCTGGGCGAAGCGCACATCGTCTCCACACGTTCGATCAGACGATCGATGCTGAACGGCTTCGAGAGAAAGGCGCGCCCGCCTCCCGCCCGCCGTTCGATCTGCTCGATGTCGCCGCTGGTCAGAATGACGGGCACACCCAGCCGATCCGCTTCGCCAGCGAAATGATCAACCCCGCCGCCCGGAAGAACGCAATCCAGGAGAACCAAGTCGAACAGGCCTTGCCGAAGTCCCACAACGGCCTCTGACGCAGAGGTCGCGAGCGTGACCGAGTATCGGGGTTCGAGCGCGAGGGCGACGACTTCACCGACCAGCGGATCATCCTCGACGACCAGAACACGTCCTGAAGTCGCCATTCCGCCCACGCGCCACTTCCTTCGTTAACGGTTTCCCAAGGTTGCCATCAAAAATCCGTCAATGCAAGTGGTTTCACTCCGACTTCGATGGGTGGGCGATATGGCGTGGTTCGCCCCGCAGAAAATGTCAGCGCGCAGGGAACCCGGCGGCGTTGCCGGCGGGCCGATTTTCGTCCGCGCTGTGGGTTCGCGCGGGCGAACCCAGCGCGTCGACGGCCGTCTCAGGCCGACGCGGGAGAGGCGATCAGGCGGCGAGCCTGTGCCCGTTGCGGACCGACTCCCGAACCGGCCCATCCGGGTGCACGATCCTTTCCACGGATCGGGCGAACTCCGCCGCCCCGCATTCCGCCGCCACTCGCGCCGCAGCCCCGTCGCGAACGGCCTGCCACAGTGCCTGATCCCGATAGAGCGCCAGCACCGCGCGAGCGAACGCCTCGGCGTCGCCCACCGGAGCGGCCAGCATATCCCGCCCATCCTGCCAGCCGAGTTGAGCGCGCAGGAGTTCGGTTGCCGCCACCGGCAGCCCCATTCCGGCGGCCTCATGAACCTTGTAGGGGATACCGGCGGCGAAGCGCGTCGGCGCGATGAACACCCGATGACTGTCGTACAGTGGCGCCAGGTCCACCATCTCCCCGCGCAGGCTGATGCGCGGATGCGCGGCCAGCCGTGAAAGATCCACACCCTGGCCGACGAAGCCCGCGACGGTCAGCCGCGTCTCCTGCCCCAGCTTGGCCTCGACGCGCGGCAACACCGCCTCGGCGAACCACAGCAACGAATCCAAATTGGGCGAGTCCGGAGCCGGGATCGCGCCCACGAACAGCATGCCCGCCCGCTCGGCGAAGGAGCGGGCGGTCGGCGTGACGGACCGGACATGACCAAGCACCGCGACATCAGTGAAGCCAAGCCCCCGCAGGCGCGTCGCATTTTCCTGGCTGACGGCGACCACCGCCTGGCAGAACCACGCGTCCTCGAACTCCGCCCGGATCGCGTCGTCCACATCGACCCGCGTGCCGTCACCGAGCGCGGTAAGCCGTGCGGCGTCCCGCAGGGCGGCGATCGCCTCGGTGTCCAGCACCAGCCGCACGCCGCCCATCACGTCCATGCCGCCGCGTTCCAGGACGGGCTTTACCCGCCGGAGATTGTGCGTGCGCGCGATCCAGATCGTGTCGTAGTAGCCGCGCCGCGCCTTCAGGAAGTCGCCCAGCCCGGCCAGGCTTCGGTCATGCATCACCTCGACGCTGTCCGGCATGTCCACATGGATCGCCGCGACATCAACGCGCGTTGGAAGCAGGGGATAGACCGTTACGTGCCGCCCACTGGCGGCCAGCGCGCGAACCACGTCATTGGAGCGGACGAAGCCCTGGCCCAGATGGCGCAGCGGCACCTGATCCTCGATGAACAGCACGCGCCCCGCCCCGGATGATCGGGCGCGCGCGAACAGTGGGGCTCGGGCGTCGGCGGCATAGCGGGAGCGTAGATGGCTCATGTGCTTGCGGAAAAACAGCGCACGCCGTTCAGCGATCAGCGCCGCCGCATCCGCGACCCTGTCCGAACTGCCGTGCTCCAAATGGCGGACCATCACCACGGGGTCATAGACCACGCGGTATCCGGCCTCCTGGATGCGCACGCACAGGTCCGCATCCTCATAGTAGCCGGGGGCGAACGCCTCGTCGAACCCGCCCAGGTCGCGGACCAGCTTGCCGCGCACCAGCAGGAACGCCGCCGAGCAATAGTCCACGTCGCGAACGAAATTCGCCTCCGGCGCGAGAGGCGAGGCGTCCCGCAGATAGCCCGCCGTCGCGCCGTCGCGCCATATGATCGAGCCGGCTTCCTGCAGCTGGCCATGCGTGCGGACCAGCTTGGCGCCGACCGCCCCGATCGCCGCGTCGGCATCTAGGCGGGTCAGCGCCCGATCGACCGCGCCGGGGGCCAACTCCACGTCGTTGTTCAGGTAGAGCACCGTCTCAGCCGATGCGAGCCGCAGGGCCGCGTTGCAACCGTGCACGAACCCGATGTTCTCCTCGAAGCGCAGGATGCGCGCGCCGCGCAGATACCGCCCGATCTGGCGGGTCTCGTCGCGGGAACCGGAGTCGACCAGGATCAGCTCGATCATGCCGGCGAAATTCGCGCGCAGGCTCGCGAGCGTGGCCATGGTCAGCGCGAACCGGCCATGCACGACCACGATGACGCTGATCGCAGGCACCGCGTCGCGCAGCTCGAAATCGAGCGGTGCGCGGGCTAGCCCCGGCAGCAGCATCTGGGCATTCGCGAAAAACAGCGCCTTTGTCTGTCCCTCGCCCGGCGGCTCCAGCCCGGCGTCCTTCGCCCCCAGGCCGGCGAGGGCGATGTGGCGGAGTCCGGCGCGGATATCGAGGGTGCGCGACGCTGCCTGGCGCCACGCGCCGAGCGGGTCGAGCCCCGTCGCTGGCCGCAGCCCGCCGACCAGCCCGTGCTCCAGGAAATGCCGGAGCAGCCCACCGCGCACCGCCTCCGGTTCTTCGAGCTGCGCGCGGTAGTATCCGCGCTCGAAAAGCGGGCTCGGGTCGGCGCGGTCGTTGTCCAGCGCGTCGAGCAGCGCCGTCAGCGTCGGCGGATCGGGCAGCAACTCGGGGTCGGCCGCGCGCATGTGACGCACGTCGATGAGCGGATGCGGCGCGCGTCCTTCCGCCGCGCCCCAGCCGATATAGTGCAGCAGCGGGTCCTTTCCAGCGTCCGCGATGTCGGCATAGCGCTGGAGATACCACGCGCGATCGAAATACCACGCGACATCCGGGCGCGCGGCCATGGGGAGTGCCAGATAGCGGCGCACGGCTTCGGGCTCCTGCTTGCCCCCGCCGACCCGCGCCACGAACAGGACCTCGTCCACGAAGGGGGACGCGAGCAGTTCGACGGCCTCTTGCTCAGGGTAATCCAAGGCGTATTCCCTTCCCGGTCGCTCAGATCGCAGGGATCGCGGGTGATGAGCCGTGAGGAGGACACGCAAGCGTTGCCTTCCCGCAAGGGCCGATCCGTAGGCAGCCCGCGACCAACGGCGGATCGAGATGTATCCTCAACAAATCGCGTACTCAACAAGTTTTGCCAAAATCCAGGCCGTCCCGCCGGAGAAGGAGGCAGGTGAAGGTCGGGTGACAAGGCGCTGCTGCGCTTGCGGCTGGCCGGCCGCTTTGCCATAAACGCCGGAGTTTTCGGCGGCGCACAGATGCGACGAATCGGGCGGCCGAGGCCCAGCATCGCGCTCCGAACGCAAAGGAGCGGCGCTTGCCCGACGGCGGACAGCACTTTCCCGCGCTTGTCCTGAATGCCGATTTCCGGCCGCTATCGTATTTCCCGCTCTCGCTGTGGTCCTGGCAGGACGCCGTCAAGGCGGTGTTCCTCGATCGGGTCTCGGTGCTGAGCGAGTGACGAGACGGAAGTGCGCTCGCCCAGCCTCACCATGCGCCTGCCCAGCGTCATCGCGCTGAAGGACTACATCCCCTCGGCGCGGCGTCCTGCGTTCACCCGGTTCAACGTGTTCCTGCGGGACGGCTTCGGATGCCAGTACCTGCAGCGCCCGGCTGCCCACGCACGACCTGACGTTCGATCACGTCGTGCCGCGCAGCCGCGGCGGTCGCACGACATGGCAGAATGTCGTCACTGCCTGTGGGGAGTGCAACTTGCGCAAGGGCTCGCGCCTGCCGCGCGAGTGCGGGATGATGCCCCGCGCGCACCCGCGCCAGCCCACCACCTGGGAATTGCAGGACAAGGGCCGGGCCTTTCCGCCCAACTACCTGCATGAGAGCTGGCGCGACTATCTGTACTGGGACAGCGAACTGGAAAGCTGAGCCCGTCCCGGTGTCCGGCCTGACGCTTTCTCAGTCCGCGACCAGCACCTCGGCGACCTGCCGCAACGTCGCCGGCGCATCGTCCAGAAGCAGCGCCGTCGCGGCACGCTCCCAGCCGGCTTCCTCGGGGGCCAGCGGATCGCGCGGCGTGAGGCGGTGGGCGAGCACGCAGCGCGCGACGATGGCGCGGCGTGGATCCGCGCCCGGGCGGGTCGCCTCCCAGGCAAGCAGCACCGCGCTGGCTGCGTTGTACAGCGCAGCGGCGGCCTCGCGCGCCAGCGTCTCGCTCTCGGCTGCCACACGCTCGGCGGCGGATACAGCGCGATCGAGCGCGACGGCGAGCGCGGCCCGGAACGGCGCTGGCAGGGCCGTCGCCTCCGCCAACCGCACGCGCAGCAGCGCATGCAGCGCATGATGCGCGCCGTCCTGGCGCACCGCCCGGAGGATCACATCCTGCGCGTTGATGTTGCTCGTGCCTTCCCACAGCAGGCCGACCTGGGCATCCCGGATGAGGCGCGGGTTCACCCAGTCCTCGATGTAGCCGTTGCCCCCGCGCGCCTCCATCGCGCCGGTCGCGACGGCCACGTTGTCACGGCAGGCGCGCAGCTTGAGCAGGCCGGTCAGGATGCGCAGTTCGGTGGCGGCGCCACGGCCCATCGCATCGGCAGTGGCGAATGCCATCGACAACGCCTGCTCCGTCGGGACGAGCAGCTTGAGAAGCTGCCGGCGCATCAGCGGGTGATCGATCACCGCGCGCCCGAAGGCGGTCCGCCCGCGCGCCGCGACCAGCGCCTCGTTGAGACAGCGGCGCATCATCGCCGCCGCGCGCACGCCATGCGACAGCCGCGACAGGTTCACCTGCGCCATCATCTGCCGGAGCCCGGCATCGACGCGCCCGACCAGATACGCCTCCGCGCCCTCCAGCCGGATTTCTCCCGACGCCATCGAGCGTGTGCCGAGCTTGTCCTTCAGGCGCACGATCCGATAGGCGTTGCGGTGTCCGTCGCGCGTGCGACGTGGCAAGGCGAACAGCGCGAGGCCGCGCGTGCCGGACGCGGCGCCCTCGGGGCGCGCGAGCATCACCGCGACATCGGCGTCGGTGTGCGAGCAGAACCACTTTTCCCCATGCAGCCGCCAGATGCCGTCGTGTTCCCACGCGACGGTCTCGATCGCGCCGACATCGGACCCGCCGGCCTTCTCGGTCATGAACTGCGTGCCCTTCCAGAGTATGGAAAGGTCGGGCGAGAGCATTCGTGGCAGGAGGTATGATTTCAGCTCGTCGGAGCCGAAGCTGCGGATCAGGTGGATCGAGGTGTCGGTGACGCTGATCGGGCACATCAGCCCGAACTCGGCCTGCACGAACAGGTACTGGAAGGCGTATTTCGCGACCGGCGGCAGCGGCGCGTCCATCCCCAGCACGCCGCCACGGTGGCTCATCGCATGGAACTGGAAATCCCCGAAGGCGATGGCTTCCATCTCGCGATAGGCTGGATGGTACTCGATCCAGTCCTCGTCGCGCCCGAATCGGTCGCGCGGATGCAGCACGGGCGGATGGCGGTCGGCGACGCGGGCGAGTTCATCGAGCCGGTTGCCGGCGAGCTGGCCGAGGCGGGCGTAGTGCGGATCGAGGGTCGCTCTTGTGTCCGACGGCAGATAAATGGCGAGCAGGTCGCGCAGGCCGCGATCGGCGGCGAGGAAATCCATGCCGGCGCAGTCGGGGGCGATGCGGTCGGAGGCGTGGATCATTTCAAGGGTTCTCAACAATGGAGTACCGTTTGCCAGCACACTCACGCGGTTATGTTTCTCCTCTCCCGCTTGGGGAGAGGGCCGGGGTGAGGGTATCCTCAGGTTCTCTCCGCCTGTTCGCCCCCCTCACCCCGACCCTCTCCTCCCGCAAGGCGGGTGGAGAGGGAGTGGCGGCCAGCACCAGCTCCGCAGCGTACATCGAGGAGGAACTGAGTACGCGACTGCGAAAACTGCTTGGTGAAACGAGGTTGACGCGCCGAGGTCATCACATCGTCGCCCCGATCACCCACGGCGCGAACTCCGCCGCGCCGAAGTCGAACTGCTCGCTCTTCGTCCGCTCCCCCGACGCCACCCGCAGCATCAGATCGAAGATGCGCGCGCCGCACTCCTGTACCGTCTCGTCGCCGTCGAGGATCGTGCCGCAGTTCACGTCCATGTCGTCTTCCATGCGCTGGAACATGGGCGTGTTGGTGGCGAGCTTGATCGAGGGCGCCGGCTTGCAGCCGAACACGCTGCCGCGCCCGGTCGTGAAGCAGACGAGGTTCGCGCCACCCGCGACCTGCCCGGTCGCGGCGACCGGGTCGTATCCGGGCGTGTCCATGAAGACGAAGCCCTTCGCTCGCACCGGCTCCGCATAGCGCACCACGTCCACGAGGTTGGTGCTGCCCGCCTTCGCCATCGCGCCGAGCGACTTCTCCAGGATCGTGGTGAGCCCGCCCGCCTTGTTGCCCGGCGAGGGGTTGGCGTTCATCTCCGCGCCCTCGCGCCTGGTGTAGTCCTCCCACCAGCGCATCAGCGCAACCAGCTTCTCGCCTACCTCGGGAGAGACGGCGCGGCGGGTCAGCAGGTGCTCCGCGCCGTAGGTCTCGGGCGTCTCCGACAGGATCACCGTGCCGCCGTGGCGGACCACCAGATCGCTTGCCGCGCCGAGGGCGGGGTTGGCGGAGACCCCGGAATAGCCGTCCGAGCCGCCGCATTGCAGCGCGATGCACAGTTCGCTGGCGGGCATCGGCGCGCGCGTGACCTGGTTGGCCTCGGCCAGCACGTCGCGCACGAACGCGACCCCGGCTTCAACCGTGCGGCGGGTGCCGCCGATAGTCTGGATGTCCATGCTTTTCAGCCGCCCGCTCAGGCGCTGCTCGGCGATCAGGCCGCCGATCTGGTTCACCTCGCAGCCGAGGCCGAGGGCGACGACATGCGAGAAGTTCACATGGCGCGCGTAGCCGGCCAGCGTGCGGCGCAGCAAGGTCAGCGGCTCGCCCTCGGCCATGCCGCAGCCGGATTTGTGGGTCAGCGCCACCACGCCATCGACGTTGGGAAACTCCGCGAGCGGATCGTGGCCAGTGAAGGGGTTGCGGCGAAACACGTCGGCGATCAGCCCGGCGACATGGGCCGAGCAGTTCACGCTGGTCAGAATCCCAATGTAGTTGCGCGTGGCGACGCGCCCGTCCGCACGGCGGATGCCCAGGAAGCCGGCCGCTTCGTTCGTGAAGTCGGTCGGGCGCGCGTCGGCGCCGTAGGCATAATCCTTGGCGAAGTCGCCCATGCCGATGTTGTGGACATGAACGTGCCGGCCGGCGGCGATGTCGGAGAGCGCGAAGCCGATCACCTGGCCGTAGCGGCGCACCGGCTCGCCGGTGGCGACCGGGCGCACGGCGATCTTGCGGCCAGCCGGGATGCGCTCGGCCGCCATGACGCCGGGGGCGATCTCCGCGCCCGGCAACAGGGTGGCGCGCGCGATCACCACGCTGTCGTCAGGGTGCAGGCGGATCACGGATGGCGGCGACATCGGCGGGCTCCGACACGAGAAGGGCCGGAAATTGCTTTCCGGCCCCTATTTCAGCACGAAAACTCAGCCCGTGACAGGTCTCATCCGGCCACGGGCCCCGCTGCCTTGCGGCAGGCGGTGACGGCCTCGCGCGCCGCGCGCGCCATCAGGCCGCTGTCGTTGGCGATGGTCACGAACCGGAACCCCATGTCGATCATTTTCGCCGCGTACGCCGCGGTCCCGTTGTGCAGGCCGGCGAACAGGCCGCGCTTCTTGGTCTCGCGGATCAGCATCTCGTAGATGCCGAGGATCTTCGGTTCCTCGCGGTCCAGGGTCGGCACCATGCCGAGCGAGAAGCCGAGGTCGGACGGGCCGACATAGATGCCGCTGATGCCCGGCACGTCGAGGATGGCCTCGATGTTGTCGATCGCGTCCTGCGTCTCGATCATCGGGATGACCATCACCTGATCGTTGGCGATGGTCTGATAATTGCTGGCCTCGCCGTACATCGCAGCGCGGATCGGGCCGTTGCTGCGCTTGCCCCGCGGCGGATAGAGGCTGTACCTCGACCAGGCGTTCCGCCTCCGTCTTGGTGTTCACCATCGGGCAGATCACGCCCCAGGCGCCGCCATCCAGCACCTTGCCGACGATGCCCGGCTCGTTCCAGGGGACGCGCACCAGCGGCGTGACCGGGTGGGCGGTCATCGCCTGGAAGCACTGCACCATCGACTGATAGTCCTGGACCCCGTGCTGCATGTCCACGGTGACGCTGTCCCAGCCGCACTGGGCCATGACCTCGGCGGAGAAGGCGGAGGGGATCGCGAGCCAGCCGTTGACGACCGCCTTGCCCTCTTTCAGCCGTTGCTTGATTTGGTTCGCCATGGGCGTATCCTCACTTGTTCGCAACTTGAACGCTAGGGGCCGGTCGGGACGACGTCAACGCGCCGGTCGACTGCGCATCAAGCCCGCAGGCTAGTTCCGCCACCTCTGCGAAATAACCGAATTATCAACTTTTGAGACGGCACTCTGCCCCGGGCGGCCGACATCGTGAAGAGGCGCGCAACGCGCTTCCCATCTCGCGCCGTCGACCCCGTGCGCGCCGTTCGCGCCGGGCAGAGGAGGACACATGGCGACACTCACCGTCGGATCGGGACTGCAATACACGACCATCGCGCAGGCGGTCGCCGCCTCGCACGACAACGACGTGATCCTGATCCAGGCCGGCACGTACAAGAACGACTTCGTCCAGATCAACGACAGCATTACCCTGGAAGCCATCGGCGGCATGGCCACCTTGCAGGCCACGGTGGCGCCCAGTAACCGGAAGGGCATCATCACCGTGGGCGATTCCAGCCACGCCCCGAACGTCACGCTCGACGGGCTCGTGCTGGCCGGCGCCACCATCGCCGCCGACGCCGGCAACAACGGCGCGGGCATCCGTTACCAGGCCGGCAACCTCATCCTCAACGACGATATCGTCCGCAACAACCAGGACGGGCTGCTGGCCACTCCCGCGGTCGCAAGCACCGGGACGATTATCGTCAACGCCTCCACCTTCGCGGCCAACGGCGCGGGCGACGGGCAGACCCATAATATCTACGTCAACCACGTTCAGCAGTTCACGTTCGAGAACAGCGTCTCCACCGCCGCGATCCTCGGCCACGACATCAAGAGCCGGGCGGTCAACACAACCATCGTCAACAGCACCATCAGCGACGGCGCGACCGGTACGACGAGCTACGAGATCGATCTGCCGAACGGCGGCAACGCGCTCATCGAGGGCGACACGATCCAGCAGGGCGCCCATTCACAGAATCCGATCATCATCTCCTATGGCGAGGAGGGGAGCATCATCCCCGGCTCGACCCTGGTCGTGTCGAGCAATACCATCGACAACGACCTGACCGCGCATATACCGACGGCAGTGCACAACGCGACCAGCATCACGGCGTCCGTCTCCGGCAATCACTACTATGGCCTCACCGCCGCGCAGCTCACCAGCGGCCCGGCGGTGCTGTCCAACAACACCACGCTCGCCACGGAGCCGCCGCTCACCGGCACCCCCGGAAACGGCACCGTCAACACCGGCGGTACTGTCAGCACGGGCGGGACCATTAGCACGGGTACGGCCGTCGCCCCTGGGACTGTCAGCACGGGCCGCACGGGCGGCACCCTCATCACCGGCGGCACCGTCAATGCCAGCGACGCCGTCGTTCAGACCGGCACCGCGCACGCCACGGTGGTGGTCAGCGGCAGCAACGACGACATTAACGTCGGCAGCGGCGGCATCAGCCTGACCGCGAGCGGTGCTTCGCTCCTGGTAGTGACGAAGGCCGCCGTGCACGACACCATCGCCTTCGCCGGCTCCGCCACCGGCACCCTACTCAGCGCCGGTCAGGACGCGATCACCACCGGGGCCGGCATCGTCAGCGTCGCGGCCCTGGGGGCCGATACCATCCAGGCCGGCACCGGCGGCGTGCTCGTGACCGGCACCGCCGGGAGCGCCAGCAGCGTGAGCGGCGGCGCCGGCGGCTTCACCTTCGTCGGCGCCGGCGGCGCGCTGACCTACACTGGCCTGTCCGGCAGCGCCTACCTGATGCCCGGGTCCGGCGCCGCCACGATCCAGTTCGGTTCGGGCCTGACGACCCTGCTCGCCGGCTCCGGAAAAGAGACCCTGGTGTTCGCCCACGGCCACGACGGCGGCAACGACCAGATCGTGGGCTTCAATGCCGCCCTCGACACGCTCTCGTTCCAGGGTTTCTCGGGCAGCGCCGTCAAGAGCCAGACGGTTAGCGGCGGCTCGACCCTTCTGACGCTCACCGACAACACGAGGATCACCTTCCTGAACACCCCGAGCGTCAAGCTTGGCTGAGCCACGCCGGGTGGGGCTTCACAGCACGAGCGCCCCGCCCGATAGTCCGCCCGCCGCGCCTGGGGGGAATCCGATGTCACGCGAAATCGACTCCGTCATCGAGGCCGCCCGGGGCTTCCTCGGCGAGCGCCTCACCACCAATCCCGTTCTTCGCGAGCACCACGCGCACGGCCAGGACACCCAGACGCCGGTGCCCCCGGACGCGGTCGCGTTCATCGAGACCACCGAGGAGGCCGCGCGCCTGCTGGCGCTCTGCCACCATCACCGCGTGCCGGCCGTGGCGTGGGGCGCGGGCACCTCGCTGGAGGGCCATGTCACCCCAGTGCGCGGCGGCATCACGCTCGACCTGTCGCACATGACGGCGATCCTGGAGGTGAACGCCCCGGACATGGATTGCCGGGTGCAGGCGGGAGTGACGCGCCCGCAGCTCAACGAGTACCTGCGCGACCAGGGCCTGTTCTTCCCCGTCGATCCCGGCACCGCTTTGTGCACGCTGGGCGGCATGTGCGCGACGCGCGCATCGGGCACCAATGCCGTGCGCTACGGCACGATCCGCGAGAACGTGCTGGGGCTCACTGTCGCGCTGGCCGATGGCCGGGTGATCCGCACCGGTGGGCGGGTGCGCAAATCCTCGACCGGCTACGACCTCACCCGGCTGTTCATCGGCTCGGAGGGCACGCTTGGCGTGATCACCGAGATCCAGCTCCGCCTGCACGGCATCCCCGAGGCGATCTCGTCGGCCGCCTGCCAGTTCCCCGATCTGGAAGGCGCGGTGGAGGCGGTCAT
This sequence comes from uncultured Pseudomonadota bacterium, assembly GCA_963756495.1. Classification (GTDB taxonomy): domain Bacteria; phylum Pseudomonadota; class Alphaproteobacteria; order Acetobacterales; family Acetobacteraceae; genus DATFDN01. Next base: position 102,363 of record CAVWNS010000002.1, read on the forward strand.
CGCCATCCTGCAATGCGGCATTCCCGTCGCCCGGATCGAGCTGCTGGACGAGGTGCAGATGGGTGCGTGCATCGCCTACTCGAAGCTTCAGGGGCTGGAGGCGCTGCCCAGCCTGTTCTTCGAGTTCCACGGCACCCAAGCCGCCGTTGCCGAGCAGGCCGGCCAGGCCGAGGAGATAGCCCGCGAATACGGCGCCCTCGGTTTTCGTTGGGCGACCGACCCGGAAGAACGTTCCAAGCTCTGGCAGGCCCGCCACGACGCCCTTTGGGCCGCGCTCGCGCTCAAGCCCGGCCACAAGGGGTTAACCACGGACTTTGTCGTCCCCGTTTCGCGCATGAACGAAGCCATTCTCGGCACCAAGGCCGACATCCTGGCCTCAGGCTTGACCGGCGCCGTGGTGGGCCATGTCGGCGACGGCAACTTCCACACCGTCATTCTTGTCCCCCCGGAGGCCGACGGCCTCGCCCGCGCCTGGGCGCTCGATCGCCAGATCGTCGCGCGCGCCCTCGCCCTCGGCGGGTCGTGCAGCGGCGAGCATGGGATTGGGATCGGCAAGCGGGAGTTCCTGGAGCAAGAGCATGGGCCCGAGGCGCTGGCGGTGATGCGCAGCGTCAAGCAGGCGCTCGACCCGCACGGGATCATGAATCCGGGCAAGATCTTCCTGAACTGACGCGCGCCTCGCCTGCCGTGCGGCGTGATACAGCCGCAGGAGCCGGATCGGCGCTCCGGCCTGCGGGCGCGTTCAGGCCGCCGCGCGGAAGGTCGGGGGGATTCCGGCCTTCAGCACCTGGCCGTGCATCGGCTCGTCCGGCAGGCCCTCGCGCAGGATGGCGCGGGCCTCGAACAGGCGGGGCAGGTCGATGCCGGTCGTGAAGCCCATGCTCTCCAGCATGAACACCAGATCCTCGGTCACCACATTTCCCGAGGCGCCCGGCGCATAGGGGCAGCCGCCCAGGCCGGCGAGGCAGGAATCAAAGGCGCGGATGCCCTTCTCCAGCCCCGCTAGCGCATTGGCCAGTCCCAACCCCATCGTGTCGTGCAGGTGCAGCCCCCAAAGGACCGGCCCGATCGCTGCGCGCACCGCGCGAACGGCTTCCTTCACCTGGCCGGGATGGGCGTAGCCGACGGTATCGGCCAGCATGATCTTGTCCACCCCGGCCCGCGCCAATCCGGTCGTCACCTCCACCGTCTTGGCCACGGGCACCACGCCGTCGATGGAGCAGCCGAACGCGGTGGAGGCGCCGGCGATCACCTCCATCCGTCGCGGCTGGGCCTTCACCCATTCCATCAGCCTCGCGATCTCGGTGATGCTCTCGGCCGGCGTGCGGTTGAGATTGGCGCGGCTGTGGCCCTCGCTGACCGAAACCGGGGTGCTGATCTTGTGAGCGCCCGCTTCGTAGGCGCGCTGCGCGCCGCGCAGGTTGGGCACCAGCGCGATCACGGTCAGGCCGGGAATCTCCACGGCCGCCCGGACCACCTCTTCGGTGTCGGCCATCTGCGGGATGACGCGGGGCGGGACGAAGCTGCCGACCTCGATCTCCTTGATCCCGGCGGCGGCCATCGCGGCGATCCAGCGAATCTTGGTCGCGGTCGCCATCCGGGATTTGGCGATCTGCAAGCCGTCGCGCGGCGCGACTTCGCAGATGTTCACAGGCTCGTTCATGGCGTGCCACCTCACAGGCAAGGACGCTTCCTGCGGCCAACCTGCGACCCCGACCGCTCCCTCGCAAGGGCCGGCATTCACGGGGGCATTGACCGGGGCAGGGCGTCGCCTGTACGTCTTGGACTGAACCGTGCGGTTCAGTGACTACTCCAGTCCGGAAATACCCCATGATACGCCGCTTCCCGGCCGTGACCCTGCTCGCCACGCTGCTGTGTCTCGCCGGGTCCGCGTTTGCCCAGGCGCCCGGTCCCGCCGGCCCGCCCGGTGTCGGCGTCACCCGTGCCGAGCCGCACGCGATCACCGAGACGCAGGAGTTCGTAGGTCGCGTGCAGGCGACGCAGCGTGTGGCGCTGGTCGCGCGCGTCACCGCGTTCCTGGAACGCCAAGCGTTCACCGAGGGCACCGAGGTCAAGGCCGGCGACCTGCTGTACACCCTGGAGCAGGGACCATTCGAGGCCGATCTCGCCGCCAAGCAGGCGAGCGTCGCCCAGGCAACGGCCCAGCTCGAGAACGCCAAGCTCGCGTTCGAGCGGGCGAACGCGCTGATCGGGACCCCGGCCGGCCAGCGATCGGCGGTGGATACGGCACGCGCGACCATGCTGTCCGACGCCGCCCAGCTCAGTGCCGCCGAGGCGCAGGTCCGCCAGTCCGCGATCAATCTCGCCTATACCGAAATCCACGCCCCCATCGCCGGCAAGATCGGGCGCAGCGCGGTGACGCCCGGCAACGTCGTCCTGCCGGGCTCCGGCACTCTCGCCACCATCGTCAGCCAGGACCCTATGTACGTGGTCTTTCCCGTGCCCGTCCGCACGGTGCTCGACCTGCGCCACGCCGCCTCCGGCACGGGGGGTGGTGCGGATGCCTTCCGCATCCGGCTGCGCCTGCCGGACGGGCGCGAATACGCCCAGGCCGGGCGGCTCGACTTCGTGGACAACACGGTCGGACAGGGCACCGACACGATCCTGCTGCGCGGCAGCATCGCCAACCCGCCCATTCCCGGCCGGGCAGGGCGGGAGCTGGTGGACGGGGAATTCGTTACCGTCCTGCTGGAGGGCGCGCGCCCGGCCGAGGTGCTCGCCATCCCGCGCGCGGCGGTGATGACCGATCAGCAGGGCGATTACGTGTTCACGCTCGACAAGGACAATCGCGTGCATCGGACCCAGGTCACGCTTGGCCAGGCGACGCCCCTGCTGGCATCGGTCCTGAGCGGCCTCGTGCCCGGGCAGGTCGTTGTGGTCGATGGGCTACAAAAGGTGCGCCCCGGCCAGGTGGTGGCGCCCGGTCCCGAGAGCCCGACGGGGCGCGCCGCCGCCACCACGACGCAGGGTGCCAGCCTGGCCGACGCGCAATGATCTCCGCCCTGTTCATCCGCCGCCCGCGGCTGGCGATCGTCATCGCGATCATCGTCACCATTGCCGGCGTGATCGCCATGACGCGCATTCCCGTCTCGCAGCTGCCCGACATCGTGCCGCCTCAGGTGACGGTGAACGCCACCTATCCCGGCGCCTCCGCTCAAGTGGTCGAGAGCGCGATCGCCCAGCCGATCGAGGCGCAGGTCGTCGGCGTGGACAAGATGCTGTACATGAAGTCCAACAGCGCCAACGATGGCACCTATGGCCTGACGGTCAGCTTCGCGCTGGGCACCGACCCGGATGCCGCCGTGGTTGCGGTGAACAACCGGGTGCAGACGGCGCTCGCGCAGCTTCCCCCGGAAGTGCAGGCCGAGGGGCTGACGGTGCAGAAGCGATCCTCCGCGATCCTGATGTTCCTCGCCTTCTACGGCGACGACGCGGCGAAGATGGACCCCCTGTTCATCACCAACTACGCACTCATCAACGTCATCGACGCGCTCTCGCGCACGCCGGGCGTGGGTCAGGCAAGCCTGTTCTCGCGGCTCAACTACTCGATGCGTGTGTGGTTCCGCACCGACCAGTTGGTGAGCCTCGGCCTGTCGCCCGCCGACGTGGTGAACGCAATCAACCAGCAGAACATCGTCGCCCCGGTCGGGCGCATCGGTGCGCGGCCGACCAGCGACGCCCAGCCGTTCCAGTTCAATATCGAGACCAAGGGCAGGCTGGTCACGCCCGAGGAGTTCGGCGGCATCGTGATCCGCGCCAACCCGGACGGCTCGGTGCTGCATCTGCGCGACATCGCCGATATCAAGCTGGGCGCGCAGAACCTGGACAGCGAGACAAGGCTGAACGGCCGCCCCGCCGTGCCGGTCGCGATCTATTTGGCGCCGGGTGCCAACGCGGTCAGCACCGCCACCGCGGTCCGCGCGACCCTCGCCCAGGTCTCAGCCCGCTTCCCCGCCGGCCTGCACGCACGGGTCATGTACGACAGCACCGTGTTCGTCAGCGATACGATCAGGGAGGTGCTGAAGACGCTGGCCGAGGCGTTCGGACTCGTGGTGCTGGTGGTGTTCCTGTTCCTCGGCAGCCTGCGCGCAACGATCATCCCGACCGTGGCGGTGCCGGTCAGCCTGATCGGCACGTTCGCCGGGCTGCTCGCGCTCGGCTACTCGGTTAATACAGTCTCGCTGCTCGCGCTGGTGCTGTGCATCGGCATCGTCGTGGACGACGCGATCGTCGTGGTCGAGAACGTCGAGCGCGTGATGGAGGAGGAGCCGCTGCTGTCGCCGCAGGCGGCGACCCTGAAGGCGATGCGCCAGATCACCGGCCCGATCATCGCCATCTCGCTGGTGCTGCTGTCGGTGTTCCTGCCGATCGGGTTCATCCCCGGCCTTTCGGGCACGCTGTTCCGCCAGTTCGCGGTGACCATGATCTGCGCCATGCTGATCTCGGCCACCAACGCGCTCACCCTGTCGCCGGCATTGTGCGCGCTGTTCCTGCGGCCGCGCCGCCGGCGAGGCCCGATGGGCGCGCTGCTGCGCGGCATCGATCGCACGCGCGACGGCTATGCCAACGTGGTGCGTCGGCTGGTGCGCGTCTCCGCGCTGTCGTTGCTGCTGATCGCGGGATTCGCGGGGGGCGCCCTCTGGCTCGCGGGCCGCACGCCGACGGGCTTCCTGCCCGAGGAGGACCAGGGCGCCTACTTCATCTCCGCCCAGCTCCCCGACGGCGCCTCGGTCGCACGCACCAGCGCGGTCGCCACGCGCGTCGAGGACACGCTACACCGGCTTCCGGAGGTCGAGGACACGCTTGCGATCGTCGGCTTCTCGCTACTGGACGGCGCGCAGGAGCCGAACGCGGCATTCCTGGTAGCCAGGCTGAAGCCGTTCGGCGACCGGCTCGCGCCTGGCAGTTCGGCGACCGCGCTGGTGGGCAAGACGTTCGGCGCCGTGCAGGCGATCCGCTCGGCCATGGTGTTCCCGTTCAACCTGCCGCCGATCATCGGCCTGGGCACCGGGTCGGGGTTCGAATACGTGCTGGAGGCGCTGCAAGGCCAGGACCCGGTCCATAACGGGCAGGTCATGGGCGGCCTGGTGGCGGCAGCCAACCAGGACCCAAGGCTGACGCGCGTGTTCTCCACCTACACCGCGACCAACCCGTCGCTGTTCCTGGACCTCGACCGCGACAAGGCGGCGGCGCTGGGGCTGAGCATTGATGACGTCACCACCGCGCTGCAAGCGACATTGGGCGGCCTGTATGTCAACAACTTCAACCTGTTCGGGCGGACCTGGCAGGTCAACCTGGAAGGCGACGCGGCCGATCGCGACGACGTGTCGGCTATCTGGCGCATCCACGTGCGCAATCGGGCGGGCGAGATGGTGCCGCTGCGCGCCATTGCCAGCCTACGCACCATCACCGGCCCGCAGGTCATCACCCGCTACAACAACTACCGCGCGATCAGCGTGAACGGCGGCCCGGCGCCCGGCGTCTCCTCCGGCGACGCCCTGGCGGCGATGGCCTCGGTCTCGGCACGAACGCTGCCCGCCGGATACGCCTACGAATGGACCGGCACCGCCTATCAGGAGGAGCTGGCGGCAGGCCGCACGGGCATCATCCTCGGCATGTCGGTGCTGTTCGCTTATCTGTTCCTGGTCGGCCTGTACGAGAGCTGGATCATCCCGATCCCCGTGCTGCTGTCGGTTGTGGTGGGTGTCGCCGGTGCCTTCGTCGGGATCGCGCTCGCCGGGCTGTCCGTCGATCTCTACGCCCAGATCGGGCTGGTCGTTCTGATCGCGCTGGCCGCTAAGAACGCCATCCTCATCATCGAGTTCGCCAAGGAGCAGCGCGAGGCGGGGCTTCCCGTGCAGGAGGCGGCAGTGATGGGCGCGCGGATCCGGTTCCGCGCGGTGATGATGACCTCGCTCGCCTTCATCATGGGCCTGGTGCCGCTGGTCACTGCGCATGGCGCGGCCATGCTCAGCCGGCGCGATGTCGGCACCGCGGTCTTCGCCGGCATGATCGCGGCAAGCTCGGTGGGGATTTTCTTAATCCCGATGCTGTATGTCGTCTTTCAGGGCGCGCGTGAGCGGGGACGGGCGATGCTCGGCCGCACCGGTCTCGCGTAAACGTCAGCTCCCGTAAGGGCTTTTCCGTTTTTTCATCCCGGAATCGCCATAATCGTGCGCATCATGTGGCTGACGCGCGACACGGAGCGAGGCATGGCCGCAAGGACCCCGATCATCGCCGCCCTGGTGCTGCTTGTCGCCGGCTATGTTGCCTATCCGTGCCTGACGCTTTATCGGCTCGACTCGGCAATGGCGCGTGGCGACGCTGTCGCGCTGCGCCGCCTGGTCGATTGGCCGCAGGTTCGTCGGGGGATCGAGGCGGATTTGGCGGAGAACGGTGGCCAGGATCTCGCGCCCTTCGGCACCGCTTTCCTGCGTACCGTCGCGGTCAAGGCCTCGGTCACCCCCGAGACGGTGCTGACAGCGCTTCGCGCGACCTCTGGTCACGCAGGCGATAATCCGATGGGCGCGGCTTGGCTGCGTGCCGCCTGGCCGGAGGGACCGGGCCGGGTGGTGCTGGATTTCGGTACGGTACGGCTCCGCCTGGAGCTGTGCGGCGGCAACTGGCAGGTCACCCGGGCCTGGCTGCCCGCCGACGTCCTGACCCAAACCCGCGCGGGGGCCCGCAACCCTCGACGCGGCTAACCCGCTCCCGCGTGTGATGGAAGACCAGGATCGAGCCGGACGATTGGCGGCGTCGGTCTTCTTCAGAGCAACGATTCACACGTCAGGCTGCTTCGGCCTGACCCAGTCTTGCTCTAGGCGCGCTTGGTCGCCGAAAGCCATCTGTTGTGGGGAATCGGCCTGACTTCCGGAACAAGCAATCGCCACCACGCATTATTTATAATAGAGCATGCGTAGCCGAACCGCTCCAGCAGATGCACACACTCGCTTTCGAGCGAGGGCGAATGAGTTTCGACGAGCACGTCGACAGTACCCTTGGACAGAAGCTCCACGCCGCTCTGCAAGACGTCCATCTCCTGCCCGTCCACATCGATCTTCAGGAACCCCCTGCATCGGATATCCAAACCAATCGCGTCCAATGGGACAAAACCGGGATTCGGATTGATGCTGACGCAAGTGGCGTGAATTGTCAGCCTACGGTCTTCCACCAGGCCGTTGAGAGCCAGGTTGGCGCGGATCCGGGCAATCTCGGTCTCCTGGGGTTCAAACGCATGAACTTCGCCGCTCCGGGACTTGAGCAGGAGATACAGGGTCAGTTCCCCGGCGCCGGCCCCGACGTCGACCGCCCAGCGGCAGTGCGCCGCCGCCCTTCGGATGAAGGGGTACGTCTCCGTCTCCCATAGGCCGAGGATTTTCTGCATCTCCTGCGCGGGGTCGAGGTTCAGCGTGATTCCCTTGAACAAGCCCAGCTTTACTCGCATCGGTCGCTGTCCGCCGCTGACCAAGGCGCTCTTCATGGCCGAGAGCGGGCGCACCCTGATCAGATTCACGCTAGATGGCGGCATCCCGGCTGGCCCCTGAACGGCGGGTCGAAGCAGTTGATCTCACGTGCCCCGAGGACGGACAATGCAAACATGGCCTCAGGAAGCCGCGCCTGGCTCCCGCAGGACCAGGCGCGCCTCCACGATTTCGGGATCCTTCGGCAGCTGGCGCAGCGCGAACCCCAGGTGGCGCGTGAAGCTGAGCATCGTGATGTTGTCCGCGAGGATCTCGCCCCGGATCTCGCCCACCCCGTGCTGGCGTGCCCAATCGATGAGCCGGCGCATCAGGTGCGTGCCGAGCCCCTTGCCCTTCACGTCCGGCTGCACGACGACGGCGAACTCCGTAATGTCGTTCGCGTCCGCATGCACCAGCCGCGCCACACCTACCGTTTCATTGGTGGCGTCGCGCACCGCGATCAGGGCCATGTCGTGCGCGTAGTCGATGCGGGTGAACCGCGCGAGCTGCGCCGGGCTCAGCTCGCGCACGGCGGCAAAGAAGCGCAGGCGGATGTCCTCCGGCGTCAGCCGGTTGAAGAACGCCCGATGAGCCTCCGCATCGTCGGGTCGGATCGGGCGGATGGTCAGAGGCTCGCCCGCACTGTCCCAGTGCTCCTCAAGCTCGGCGGGATAGATTGACATGAACCCTCCCGGCCCTTGGCCGCATCGATGGCGCGGGCCACACTAGCCCGTCTCGGACAGCAAGGAGGGCCGTCACATGGTCGAGCGCGTCGCGGTGGTCACAGGAGCAGGCAGCGGTGTCGGGCGCGCCTCGGCTTTGGCCCTGCTGAATGGGGGTTACGCGGTGGCGCTGGCCGGGCGCCGGGCAGAGCCGCTGGCGGAGACGGCCGGGATGGCGAAGTCCGGCCGGGCGTTGACCGTACCGACGGACGTGCGCGACCCGGACGCGGTCGCCGCGCTGTTCGCCCGCATCAAGCAGGAGCTGGGGCGGCTGGACGTGCTGTTCAACAACGCCGGCGGCAACGTGCCCTCGACCAATTTCGGCGACTTCACCTGGGAACAGTGGACCTCGGTCGTCGCGGTCAACCTGAACGGCATGTTCCTCTGCGCCAACGCCGCCTTCCGCATGATGCGCGACCAATCCCCGCAAGGCGGGCGGATCATCAACAACGGGTCGATCTCGGCGCACACGCCGCGCCCGGGCTCGGCCGCGTACACGACGACGAAGCACGCGGTCACCGGGCTCACCAAGTCGATCGCGCTCGACGGCCGGCAATTCGACATCGCGTGCGGCCAGCTCGACATCGGCAATGCCGCCACGCCCATGACCCAGCGGATGGAGCGCGGCGTGCCGCAACCGGACGGCTCCACCAAGGTCGAGCCCAGGATGGACGTGGAGCACGTGGCACAGGCCGTGCTGTTCATGGCGAATCTGCCGCTCGAATCGAACGTGCAGTTCCTCACCATCATGGCGACCAAGATGCCGTTCATCGGGCGCGGGTGAGGCGCGCAACTATCGGGCCTGCGCGCTCGCCTCGGAGCGATGCGCCCCGACCCGGGCGGCCAGCGCGGCGGCCATGAACTCGTCCAGGTCGCCGTCCAGCACCCCGCCGGGGTTGCCCTTTTCGACCCCGGTGCGGAGGTCCTTCACGAGCTGATAGGGTGCCAGCACGTAGCTGCGGATCTGGTGGCCCCAGCCGATGTCGGTCTTGGCGCTCTCGACGGCCGCCGCGGCCGCCTCGCGCTTCTGCAACTCCTGCTCGTAGAGCCGCGCCTTCAGCATTGCCATCGCCGTGGCGCGGTTGCGGTGCTGGCTGCGGTCGGTCTGGCAGGCGACCACGATGCCGCTGGGGAGGTGGGTGAGGCGGATGGCGCTCTCGGTCTTGTTAACGTGCTGGCCGCCCGCGCCGGAGGCGCGATACGTGTCCACCTTCAGGTCGCCCTCGTTGATGTCGATCTCGATGTTGTCGTCCACCACCGGATAGACCCATACGCTGGCGAAGCTGGTCTGTCGGCGGGAAGCGGCATCGAACGGGCTGATCCGCACCAGCCGGTGCACGCCGGCCTCCGTCTTGAGCCAGCCATAGGCGCTGGGGCCGCTGACCTGCAACGTCACCGACTTCAGGCCCGCCTGCTCGCCCTCGCTCTCGTCCAGAACCTGGACCTTGTATCCGTGCTGCTCGGCCCAGCGCATGTACATGCGCATCAGCATCTCGGCCCAGTCCTGCGCCTCGGTGCCGCCGGCGCCGGCGTTGATCTCCATGTACGCGTCGTTGCTGTCGGCCTCCCCCGACAGTAGGCTCAGTGTCTCGCGCTGCTTGGCCTCCTTGGCCAGGGCGCGCAGGCTCGCCGCCCCATCGGCCACCATCCCGGCGTCGCCGTCGGCCTCGGCCATGCCGATCAGCTCCAGCGTGTCGGCGACCTCCAATTCCAGGGTCTGGACGCCCTCGATCTGGGCAGCGAGGTGGTTGCGCTCGCGCATGAGCTTCTGGGCGGCGGCGGCGTCGTTCCAGAGGGTCGGGTCCTCGACGCGCGCGTTCAGCTCGGCGAGGCGGGCCTGGGCGGCATCCCAGTCAAAGATGCCTCCTCAGCAGCGCGACGGACTGATCGATCTGCTGGTTGAGGGCGTCGGATTCGGCGGACATCAATGCCTCGTCAGGGGGCGGTGGGGGCGGCTCAATACAGCCCGCCGAGGGAGGTGTCCACGCCGGCCGCGCCCGCCGTCATCGCGCGTCCGTCCGCCCCCGGACCACCGGCGAGCAGGTCGGGGTTGTCGCCCCCCATTGGAGCGCCGAGCGGGGCCGACGCCCCCGGCTGCTGGCCCGGCTTGAACGCGTCCGTCACCCGCCCGGACCCGCTGTCCCAGCTTGCCATGGTCACGCCTTGGGGCATCGGGAAGTCCAGCGGCGGGCGGCCTTTCAGCGCGACGGCCATGTAGTCGTGCCAGATCGGGGCGGCAATCGCCGCGCCAGTCTGGTTCTCGCCCAGCGAGGCCGGGTTGTCGTAGCCGACCCACACCACGGTCACCAGCTGCGGGGCGAACCCGGCGAACCAGGAATCCGTGAAGTCCTGGCTGGTCCCCGTCTTGCCAGCGAGCGGCCGGTTCAGGCCCTTGCCGGCCGGGACCCCGGTGCCGCGTGCGATCACCCCCTTCATCATGGTGACGAGCTGGAACGTGCTCTGCGGGTCGGCCACTTGCGGGCGGGCATCCTCCACCTGCGGCGGTCCCGCCGTGGCGTCGCAGGCGCAGTCGAGCCCGTCGGGGCGCCATACCACGTGTCCCTCGCGATCCTGCACGCTGTCGATCAGGCTCGGCGTTACCTTGTGCCCCATCGCAGCGAAGCTCGCATAGGCGCCGGCCTCCCGCAGGACTGTCGTATCGACCGCGCCAAGCGCGGCGGGCAGCACGCGCGGCAGCTTGTCGGTCATGCCGAATGCCTCGGCGGTCCGGGACACGGCCTCCATCCCGACGCGCTGGGCAACCCGCACCGTGACCAGGTTCAGCGACTGCTCCAACGCCACGCGCAGCGGAGTCGGGCCGTTGAAGTTCATCTCGAAATTGTTCGGTCGCCAGAGCCCGCCGCGTCCGTCGGACAGCGACAGCGGCGCGTCAAGGAAGCGATCGGACGGCGAGACCCCCTTTTCCAATGCAGCCAAGTAGACGATCGGCTTGAAGCTGCTGCCCGGCTGACGCTGGGCCTGCGTTGCGCGGTTGAACTGGCTGGAAGCGGAGCTCCAGCCGCCCACCATCGCCAGCACCCGTCCCGACACGGGATCGAGCGAGACCAGCGCGCCCTGCACCTCCGGCACCTGGCGCAGCAGGGCGTGGGACGGCCCGGCGGGCTCCACCATGACCACGTCGCCAGGGCGCATCATCTCGGCGAAGCGCCGGATCGCCGCTCCAGGATGGCCCAGGCGATCCATCGGATGGTTCCAGGCGGCATCGGTGAAACGCAGGAACCCAATTCGCCCCTCCGGCCGCCCGCCGGCCCCGGCCGGCTGATCCAGCCAGCCGACACGCGCCGCCGTCGGGCTGGTCCCGAGCACGACGGCGAGGCGCCAAGCCGGCAACATCGCCGGCGGCGCGGTGATGGTCCCAAGGGCCGCCGGCCAGTCGCGTTCCAGGACGAGGCCCGCCGGCAGCCGTGCGAGTGGCCCACGCCACCCGCCCATGCGCCGATCATAGGCCATCAGTCCGTCGCGCACTGCCGACTCGGCTTCCGCCTGCAGCACCGGGTCCAGGCTGGTGCGGACCGACAGGCCGCCCTCGTTGACGGTTTGCCCGCCAAAGCGCTGCATCAGCTCCTGGCGCACCTCCTCGGCGAACCAGTCCGCTTCCGGAATATTTGGCGGTCCTCGGAACTCGGCCGGCACCAGCGGTTCGGCCTTGGCGGTCTCGGCCTCGCCGCGCGTGATGGCGTGGTCCTCCGCCATGCGGTCCAGCACCCAGTCGCGCCGCGCCCGTGCCTGGTCGGGGTGGCGGAACGGGTTGTAGTTCTGCGGCGCCTTGGGCAAGGCCGCGAGCATCGCTTCCTGCGCCAGGCTGAGCTGATCCAGCGGACGATTGAAGTAAGCCTGCGCCGCCGCCTCCACACCGTAGGCACCCTGGCCCATGTAGATCTCGTTCAGGTAGATCTCCAGGATGCGCTGCTTGGACAGCGCCTGCTCCATCCGCACTGCCAGGATCGCCTCGGCGACCTTGCGCTTCAGCGTGATCCGGTTGTCGAGCAGCATGTTCTTGGCGACTTGCTGCGTGATTGTGGATGCGCCGAGCGGTCGCCGCCCTTCCCCCACGCGGGTCAGGTCGGTCATGCCCGCTCGCACGATGGCCAGCGGGTCGATGCCGCCATGCACCCAGAAATCCTTGTCCTCGGCGGAGACGAAGGCTTGCCTCACCTGGTCCGGGATGGCGTCGTAGGGCACGAAGATGCGCCGCTCGCTCGCCAGCTCGGCCAGTAGCCGGCCGTCCCCGGCATAGACCCGGCTCATCACTGGAGGCGCGTAGCCGCGCAAGCCCTCGACGCTCGGCAGGTCGGCGGTGACGCGCGTCCAGATGACATAGCCGGCGATGCCGCCGGCGGCTGTCGCCAGGGCGAAGACACCAAGCAAGAGGCCAGCGATGCGTCCGGCCCAGCGGCGCCCGGCGCCGCGGCGCCGCTTGGGCGCGGGCGCCGGCTTTCCGGGGGGCGTACGGCGAGGGTCGCGCGGCGAGTGCGGCGTCAACGGCGCACCGGCAATCAAAGGTACGGTCATGGGCGGTCGATATGGGCCTTGTCGGAGCCGGGGCCAGCGCAGGCGATGCTAAGCCAGCTTATCGTCCGCGAATAGGGCGGCGGTGTGTCCGGCGGCGGCGAAGTAGGCGTCCACGGCGTCACGCATGGACTGCGCGATCAACGCGCGGTGGGCCGGCCGGCGCAGCTCGGCCTCGTCGCGCGGATTGGACATGAAGCCCATCTCGACCAGCACGCTCGGGATGTCGGCCGCCTTCAGCACGACGAACCCGGCGTGGCGCTCGGGGTTCGGCAGCATTGGCACCGTGCGGTCCAGGTTGCCCACCAGGCTGCGCGCCATCCGGGCCGATCCGACCCGTGTCTCGCGCTGCACGAGGCTGGCCAGGATGCGAGCAACCTCGGGCGGCAAGCGGAGGTCCGGGCCGGCGAAACGATCGGCGCTGTTCTCGCGCGCGGCGAGCTGGGCGGTTTGCGCGTCCGAGGCGTCCGGTGCCAGCGTGTAGACGCTGGCACCGCGCACGCCGTGATCGCTCAGCGCATCGGCGTGCATGGACACGAACAGGGCCGCCCCATGCTCCTGGGCCCGGCTGACCCGTTCTTCCAGCGGCACGAAATGGTCGGCGGCCCGGGTCATCGCGACCCGGTAGCGGCCCGAGCCCTCCAGCAGGCGCCGGAGCTCGAAGGCGGTGGCGAGCGCCACTTGTTTTTCATAGGTGCCGGAGATGCCGACCGCGCCAGGGTCCTTGCCGCCATGCCCCGGGTCGAGCATGACCAGCGGCGCGGGCGGCCGTGGTCCGCGCGGTCGGGTACGCCGCGCATCCGAATCCCACCTCTCGCGGCGGCGGCGTAGTCAGTGGCGACGTGAGCAGCCTGGGCAAAATGCGCCGGCAGAAGGAACGTGCCGACGACGCCAAATCCCGCGCCGACGCGACCGAGGAGCAGACGACGCGTGACCGGACACTCGATCATACCGCATCCTTAACACGACGGGTCGTGATTCGCACCTTCGGCGTTGATCCGGCATCGGTTGTCTCGGGCGGGGGTGGTCTCATTCTCGATCTTGCGCGCAGCGCCGATTTGCTGCATCATTCAAACGTCCGGCGATGTACCCGACCTTGCCCCTATCGTGAGCGGCGGGGTTCGGTGGGTGGTTGCGGCGACCTGTTGACCCGTGCGGCGTTCTGACCGCTGTGGCTGGTCCGGGTTAGTCTTGACCGTCTGCCCGCATCGTTGCCGGGGACGCGCCCGTTCCGGCGCACCGGGGCCGCGGCTTTCGAACCGGCCGATCGATGACTTGAACCGGCAGCGACCCTCGGGCCGCGCCCACGCTCGCTGAGGACGAATGACCGCCGCTGCGCACACGACCCCTGCCACGACGGATTTCTGTCCCCTGACATGCCCATCTAGTCGCTCGCCGGCCCCCGCCCCCATCCGGGCGGCGCCGGGCGGCCTTGCGGCGTACCGGAGTTCTCCTCTTTATGACCAAGCGTATGTTGATCGACGCCACCCACGCGGAAGAAACCCGCGTGGTGGTACTGGACAGTAATCGCCTCGAAGATTTCGACGTCGAGACATCCACCAAGCGGCAGCTCAAGGGCAACATCTACCTCGCCAAGGTCGTCCGCGTCGAACCCAGCCTGCAAGCCGCGTTCGTCGAGTACGGCGGCAACCGCCATGGTTTCCTCGCCTTCGGCGAGATCCATCCCGACTACTACCAGATCCCGATCGCCGACCGGCAGCGCCTGCTGGAGATGCAGGCCGAAGAGGCCCGGCGCGAGCAGGAGGAAGACGACCGCGCCGCCACCGCCGGCGGCCACGACGACGATGGCGACAATGGGGGCGCCGCCCCCTCGTCCGATGCCGCGCCCGGCTCGGACGCGGAACCCACCGCCGTGTCGGCGCCCGACCCGGACTCCGATTTAGCGCCGGAAGTCGTGCCGGAGGTCCTGGGAGGGCCAGATCCCGACCGGACCGACACAAGCGGCGAACCCGACCCGGCCGGCGAGGGCCGCGTGGAATTCGCCCCGGACAGCGAGATCGGCGGCGCCGACGAGCCCGCCCCCCTTGCTGGGCCGCGACCGGCACAGCCGGCCGCCATCGCGGCCGATGTGTTGCGGGGCACGATCGAATCCGGCGACGAGCCGACCTCCGAAGATCGCGACGCCACGCCTCAGATGCCAGGCGCCAGCCAGGAAATCGAGCAGTCCGGACAGGTGGAACCGGGCGCACTGGGCTCCTCCGCCGGCAGCTTCGCGCTGACCGAGGAGACCGACCCGGCCGAGACCGCCACCGAAGCGCCAGCGCCCGAGACGGTGGGCGGCGAGAACGATGGCGGCGAAGACACAAGCGAGCGCCGGATCCCTTCGCGGTTCCTGCGCAACTACAAGATCCAGGAGGTGATCCGCCGGCGCCAGATCCTGCTGGTGCAGGTCGTCAAGGAAGAGCGCGGCACCAAGGGCGCGGCGCTGACCACCTATCTCTCGCTCGCCGGGCGCTACTGCGTTCTGATGCCGAATTCCCCGCGCGGGGGCGGCATCTCGCGCAAGATCACGTCGATGGCCGACCGCCGCCGGCTGAAGGAGGCGACCGCCGAGCTTGACCTGCCGAAGGGTATGGGGCTCATCGTCCGCACCGCCGGCGCCAACCGCCCGAAGCCGGAGATCAAGCGCGACTGCGAGTACCTGCTGCGTTTGTGGGACGACATCCGCGAGCACACGCTGCGTTCGGTCGCGCCCGCGCAGATTTACGAGGAGGCCAGCCTCATCAAGCGGTCCATCCGCGACGTCTACTCGCGCGACGTGGACGAGCTGATGGTGGACGGCGAAGAGGGCTGGCGGGCGGCGCGCGACTTCATGCGGATGCTGATGCCGAGCCACGCCAAGAAGGTGCAGCTCTGGCGCGAGCCGCAACCGCTGTTCGCCCGCTTCCAGGTCGATGCGCAGCTTGATGCGATGTTGATGCCCACGGTGCAGCTTCGCTCCGGCGGCTATCTGGTCATCAACCAGACCGAGGCGCTGGTCGCGATCGATGTCAACTCGGGCCGCTCCACGCGCGAGCGCGGCATCGAGGAGACGGCGCTGCGCACCAATCTCGAAGCCGCGGACGAGGTAGCGCGCCAGCTCCGCCTGCGCGACCTCGCTGGGTTGGTGGTGATCGACTTCATCGACATGGAGTCGCGAAAGCACAACGGGCTGGTCGAGAAGCGGCTGAAGGAGGCGCTGAAGGCCGACCGCGCACGCATCCAGTTGGGCCAGATCAGCCATTTCGGCCTGCTCGAAATGAGTCGGCAGCGGCTGCGCCCGAGCCTTGCCGAGACGAGCTTCATTCCATGCCCCCACTGCGGCGGCCTGGGACATGTCCGCAGCATCGAAAGTGCCGCGATCCATGTCCTGCGCGGCATCGAGGAGGAGGCGACCAAGCGGCGGGCCACCGAGGTGGTGGTCCACGTGGCCCTGCCGATCGCGATGTACATCCTCAACCACAAGCGCGACCGTCTTGGCGATATCGAGCAGCGTTACGCGATGCGCGTCAGCTTCGCCGGCGACGATACGCTGATCTCGCCGCAGTTCCGCATCGAGCGCGTGCGCGCCCTGGTTCCTTCGGATGTTCCCGTCGCGGTGCGGCCGGAAGCCGGCCAGGCGGTGCCTTGGACGGACTCCGAGCCGGTGGACGCCGAGGCCGATGAAACGGAGGCCGACGAGACCGAGGCCGAGGAGGCCGGGGTGGAGGAGGCCGAGGTCGAGGAGGCCAACGCCGGGGTTGAGCCGGCCGAGGGGCAAGTCAATGGCGCGCCCGCCGGGGAGGCGGAATCCGCCGAGGAAGGAGAGCGCCGCCGCAAGCGCCGGCGCCGGCGCCGGCGCGGTGGTCGCCCGCAGGAGGCGGGTGCCGTCGAGGACGCGGACATGGAAGAAGCGGCCGAGACAATTGTTGCGCAGGCCACCAACATGCCCGCGGCGAATGCGGCCGACGTGATCTCTGCCGCACCAGGCGAGAGTGCCACCGCCGGAATGCATGTGGAAGGCGTCCCCGAGCATGGCGAGCCTGCCGAGGCCGAAGCCGGGACGACCGGCCCGGCCCCGGCCGCGACCGGGAACGCGGGGTCAGGGAGCGCCGAGGATGACGGCCGGAACCGACGGCGCGGCCGTCGGGGCCGCAGCCGCCGCCGCGGCGACGAGACACTGCCCGAGATCGCCGCCCTCGGCGCCGAGCAGCCAGACCTGCCGCCGGTCTATGCCGGCCCGACTCCCGCCAACCCGTTCGGCGGCACCGCCTTCGACATCTTCGACGCGCTCGAGCAGGCCGAGAACCAGGCCACTGCCGCGCCGGCCCCGGCGCTTCCCCTGATGGTCGAGCCGGCCGTGACGCCGGAGCCGGTGCCCGACATCGACCCGGAGCCGGCCGCCACCACCATGGGCTCCCGCGCGGCGGAGCCGGCGCTCCCCATCACCCTGGCGGAGGAGATCGTTGCGGCGGAAAACCCGGACGCCTCTCTTGCCGCAGCGCCGACAGAGGCCGTTCCCGAGCCTGAAGCCGTTCCGTCGCCGGACGAGGCACCGGTTCCGGCCAACGACGAGGCAGCGGCGGAGCCTGCCCTCAAGCCGATCCTGGTCGGGCAGGACGACACGGCCCCTGCTCAACGCAGGCTTGGCTGGTGGCGCCGGTGAGTTTCGGCAGCTTCCCGCGCCGTCGTGCAACCCGATTGGCTAACTCACCGTGCGTCCGTCCCGTTCGCGCCGCGTGCTTCCAGCAGCCGCACCACGATCGCGGGCAGGTCGGCGAAGCGCGCTGCCACCGCGTCGGCGCCCGCGGCCATCTCCGGGTTGCCGTAGCCCCACGCCGCGAACACGCACGCGATTCCCGCGCCGTGGGCCGCCAGCACGTCATTGCGGTGATCGCCCGCCATGACCGCGCGATCGGGCGCTCCCCGCGCCGCGCGCAACGTCGCCAGCAGGTGCGCCGGGTCCGGCTTGCGGGCGGGAAAGCTGTCGCCGCCGCCGATCGCCACGAAGGCCTGATCCAGCCCGAGCGCGGCCAGCAGCGCGCGGGCCGGCGCCTCCAGCTTGTTGGTGCAGACTGCCAGGCACCAGCCCTCGGCGCGCAACGTGGCGAGGGCCGCGGGCACGCCCGGGAACAGCTGCGTGGCGACCGCACAGTTGCGTGCGTAATCGGCGGTGAACGCCGCCAGTGCCGTCGCATCCGCCGCGCATCCGCGCGCGGTGAACGCGCGTTCGACCAGACGCTGCATGCCGTCGCCCGTCATCGCGGCGGTCTCGGCGACGGTGAACGGATCGAGCCGCCGCGTGGCCATCAGCCGGTTCAGCGCCGCCGCCAGATCCGGCGCCGAATCGACGAGCGTGCCGTCCAGGTCGAGCAGCAGGGTGGGCGCCATACCGGATGCCGACACGCGACGTGATCGGATTGTCACATGACGGGCTTTGACATGGGCTTGCGAGGCCCGCTACCTGACGATCAATCACTCAAGGAAGCGTGATGCCAGCCACCGCCGTCATCCTGGCCGCCGGCCTGGGCACGCGCATGAACTCCGCACTGCCCAAGGCGCTGCATCCGATTGCCGGCCGGCCCATGCTGCGCCACCTGCTGGCAAATTGCGAGGCGGTCTTCGACCGCATCGTCGTTGTCGTCGGCCCCGGGATGGAGGCGGTCATCGACGCCGCCGCGCCCCACCCCTGTATCGTCCAGGCCGAGCGGCTGGGCACCGCGCACGCCGCGCGTCTCGCCGAGACCGCCTTCGGCGAGGGCGAGATCGCAGTGCTGTACGCCGACAACCCGCTGGTCCGCCCGGCCACGCTGCGTCGCCTGCTGGACCGGCGTGCCGAAGGCGATGCCGCGCTCGCCTTGCTCGCCATGCATCCGGCCGATCCCGGCTGTTATGGACGCGTGGTCGCCTCGGGCGGCTACGTCGAGCAGATCGTCGAGTACGCCGACGCGACCGATGGGCAGCGCGCGATCGGCTTCTGCAATGCCGGCGCCCTGTGCGCCTCCGCCGCTGCGATGCGCAGCTGGCTCGCCGCGGTGCGCCCGCAGAATGCCAAGGGCGAGCACTACCTGACCGACGTGGTCGCGCTCGCCCGCGCGCAGGGCTGCCGCGTCGCGGCCGTCGAGGCGCCAGACGCCGAGCTGGCCGGCATCAACTCCCGTGCCGAGCTGGCCGCGGCCGAGGCGACGGTGCAGGGCTGGCTGCGCGAGGCCGCGTTCGCGGCGGGGGTGAGCATGGTCGATCCCTCGTCGGTGTTCCTGAGCGTCGACACGGCGCTGGCCCGCGATGTCACGATCGGGCCGAATGTGGTGTTCGGGCCCGGCGTGCGGGTCGCGCGCGGCGTCGAAATCCGTGCGTTCAGCCATCTGGAAGGCTGCGACATCGGGGAGGACTGCATCATCGGCCCGTTCGCGCGCCTGCGCCCCGGCACGGCGCTGGGCCGGGGGGCGCATGTGGGCAACTTTGTGGAGCTGAAGGCCACGGCGCTCGGCGTCGGTGCCAAGGCCAATCATCTGATCTATCTGGGCGATGCGGAGGTGGGGGCCGGCAGCAACATCGGCGCCGGCACCATCACCTGCAACTACGACGGGTTCGCCAAGCACCGCACCCGCATCGGCGCCAATGCCTTCATCGGCTCCAATACAGCCCTGGTCGCGCCCGTCGTCGTCGGAGACGGGGCGATGGTGGGGGCCGGCAGCGTCGTCACGCGCGACGTGGGTGCTGACGCGCTGGCCATCGCGCGCGGACAGCAGACCGAGAAGCCCGGCGGCGCGGCTGCCTTCCGGACGCGGCATCAACGCAAGGGGCGCTAAGGCATGTGCGGCATCATCGGGGTGATCGGAACCCGCCCGGCGGCGACGCTGCTAGTCGAGGCGCTGCGCCGCCTGGAGTACCGCGGCTATGACAGCGCCGGAGTCGCGACGCTGGTGAACGGGCGCATCGAGCGCCGGCGCGCGGAGGGCAAGCTCGGCAATCTCGCCGCCGCGCTGGAACGCGCGCCGCTGCCCGGCACCACCGGGATCGGCCACACGCGCTGGGCGACGCACGGCGCCCCCACGGAGGGCAACGCCCATCCGCACGGCACCTCCCGCGTCTCCGTCGTGCATAACGGCATCATCGAGAATCACGCCGAGCTGCGCGCTGAGCTGGAGTCTCAAGGCCAGGAGTTCTCCACCGAGACCGACACCGAGACGGTGGCCCAGCTCGTCGATCTGAACCTCAAGCGCGGCATGGACCCGATCGGCGCCGCCGGGGCCGCCTTCAGGCGCCTGAACGGCGCGTACGCCCTGGCGATGATCTTTGCCGGCCACCCGGAACTGATCGTCGGCGCCCAGTTCGGCGCGCCGCTCGCGGTCGGCTTCGGGGATGCCGAGATGTACGTGGGCTCCGACGCCCTGGCGCTGGCGCCGCTGACCCGCCGGATCGCCTATCTGCGTGACGGCGACTGGACGGTGGTGGACCGCACGGGCGCGCGCTTCTTCGATGCGGCCGGAGACGAGGTGGCGCGCGAGGTGAAGCTCACCAAGCTCACCGGCGCGGCGATGGGCAAGGGCAATTTCCGCCACTTCATGGAAAAGGAGTTGCACGAGCATCCGGCGGTAATCGGCGACACGCTGCACCGGATGGTGAACCCGGCGACCCGGGCGGTGAGCCTGCCGGAACTGCCGTTCGATCTCGCATGCATCGAGCGCATCACCATCAGCGCCTGCGGTTCGGCGTTCTACGCTGGCCTTGTCGGCCGATGGTGGTTCGAGGCGATGGCGCGCATCCCCACCGACGGCGACGTGGCGAGCGAGTTCCGCTATCGCGCGCCGCCAATGCCGCGCGGCGGGCTGGGGCTGCTGGTCAGCCAGTCGGGCGAGACCGCCGACACCATGGCCGCCCTGCGCTACATGCGCGAGCAGGGCCAGCATGTGCTGTCGATCGTCAACGTCCCGGAGAGCAGCATGGCCCGCGAGTCCGAGGCGGTGCTGGAAACCGTCGCGGGACCCGAGATCGGGGTCGCCAGCACCAAGGCGTTCACCGCCCAGCTTTGCGTGCTCGCCTGCCTCGCGCTCGCCGCCGGCCGCGCACGGGGCGCCATCAACGCCGCCGAGGAAGCCGCGATGACGGCGGCGCTGCTGGAGGTGCCGGGCCGGGCGGCCGAGGTGCTGGAGAAGGACGAGGCCATCCAGAGCATCGCGGCGCGGGTCGCGAAGGCGCGCGACGTGCTCTATCTCGGCCGTGGCAACTGCTTCCCCATCGCCCTCGAAGGCGCGCTCAAGCTGAAGGAGATCAGCTACATCCACGCCGAGGGCTACGCCGCCGGGGAGATGAAGCACGGCCCGATCGCGCTCATCGATCCCGCCGTGCCGGTGGTCGCCATCGCGCCCTCGGGGCCGCTGTTCGAGAAGACCGCGTCGAACCTACAGGAGGCGGCGGCGCGCGGCGGCCAGGTGATCGTGTTCAGCGACAAGGCGGGCGCGGCCAAGCTGCGCGGCATCGCCGCCGAGATGGTGGTGCTGCCCGCCGTCGATCCGTTCGTCGCACCGATCCTGTACGCGATCGCGGTGCAGTTGCTGGCCTACCATGTCGCCGTGCTGAAGGGCACCGACGTGGACCAGCCGCGCAATCTGGCGAAGTCGGTGACGGTGGAGTAGCCAGGGGGAATGTGGAAGGCGCTGGGCGGAATCGTTGTGGCGGTGAGCCGCAGCGGGACGCACGGGTTCAGCAAGCCCGTCCAGGACAGCATCCGGCTGCTCGCCGGGCTTGGCGTCGAGGGCGACGCGCATCTCGGCAGCACGGTTCAGCACCGCTCGCGGGTGGCGCGGGACCCGACGCAACCCAACTTCCGGCAGGTCCATTTGATCCACGAAGAGCTGTTCGACGAATTGCGGGCCGCCCGCTTCCGGGTCGCGGCCGGGGAGATGGGCGAGAACGTCACCACAAATGGGATCGACCTGCTCGCATTGCCGCGCGGGACATTGCTGCATCTGGGAGAGGCCGCGACTGTCGCGCTGACCGGGCTGCGCAACCCGTGTGGGCAACTGAACGCGTTCCAGCCTGGCCTGATGGCGGCGGTGCTCGACCGTGACGCGCGCGGCGCGATGATCCGCAAGGCCGGAATCATGGGCACCGTCGTGACTGGCGGCGTGGTGCGCCCCGGTGAGCCGATTCGGATCACCCTGCCCCCGGAGCCGCATCTGCGGCTTGAGCCGGTCTGACGCCCATGCGCCCGCGCCTCCAGGCGCGGACCGTCGCCGCAAGCTTATCGTCCGTGCGTCAGGCCGATCGCCGCATACAGCCGCTGGCTCGGCGGCCAGACCTGCATCAAATCCGCCCGCCACATCACCGCCCCCCAGATGCCAAGCACGAGCAGCAGCACGCTTGCCGCCCAACCGAACAGGACGGCCACCTCGCCCTGAGCCGTGGGTTTGCGAGTCATGGGGGTGCGGGGAGCCGGCGTGGGCCCGGCGGGACGATCCAGGGGCTCGCTGGGCGCGATCGCGGCGGGCTGCGGCGGGCTCGGGACGAGAACCGCCGGGCTCGGGTTCTCCGGCACCGGTCTTTCATTCTGCCCGTCCCACTCCCGCCCACAACGGGCGCAGCGCACCGCGCGCCGTCCCGCGAGCAGGGATGGCGGCACGTCGTAGGCGGCGGCGCAGTGCGGACAGACGAGGCGCATGATGGAAAGGCTCCGCCCGTCATGGTGACAGAAGCCACGCGCGCGACGCAACGCCAACACCTCTTCCCGCCGCCCCGTCCGGGGTGGCACAACGGCGCTGTCAGAGGCGGGCGATGGTGCGATTCGACGGCGTGGGCCTGAGCTATCCCGCCGGCGGCCGCGCCGGGCCGGAGGTGCTGCACGATTTGTCGTTCACGGTGCCGCAAGGCGTGTTCCGCTGGCTGCTCGGCCCCTCGGGGTCGGGAAAGACCAGCCTGCTGCGCCTCATGTACCTCGCGGTTCGACCGAGCCGTGGCCAGCTCTCGATTCTCGGCACCGACATCGACCGCGCCTCGCGGCGGGCTCTCGTGGGGCTGCGTCGGCGAATCGGAGTGGTGTTCCAGGATTTCCGGTTGCTGAACCACCTCTCCGCCTACGACAATGTCGCCTTGCCGCTGCGCATCATCGGCCGGGCCGAGGGACAGATCCGCGCCGATGTGGGCGAGATGCTGCGCTGGGTCGGCCTGTCCAAACGCCTGGAGGCGCGCCCGGCCCAGTTGTCGGGCGGCGAGCAGCAACGCGTCGCCATCGCCCGCGCGGTGATCGCCCGTCCCGCCCTGCTGCTTGCCGATGAGCCCACGGGCAACCTGGACGATGCCCAGGCGGGGCGACTGATGCAGCTCTTCACGGAGATGAACCGGCTCGGGACGACCGTCGTGGTCGCGACGCACAACGATTCCCTGGTCGCGCGCCACCCCGCCCCGGCGCTGCGCCTGGAAGCCGGACGGCTGGCAGGGGCCGGCTGATGGCGCGCCGCGTCTCGCTTCGTCCGGCGGGGTTCGACGAGCTGGGCCTGCGCCGGGCGCTCGCCGACCGGATGCTGCCGTTCCTCGTCGCCGCGATGGCCTTCCTCGCCGCGCTGGGGCTTGCCGGCTGGGTCGGCGCGGCGGCGTTGGCGCGCCATTGGCAATCGGGTCCCGCCGCGGCGCTGACCGTCCAGGTGCCGCGCCCTGACGAGCCGGCGCCGGACGGCACGGGACCCCGGCTTGCCCTTGCGCTGCGCACGGTACGGGATGCTCCCAGCGTGGCCGAGGCGCGGGCGCTGTCGCAAGCGGAGCTGACCGATCTGCTACGACCCTGGATCGGCGCCGACGCCGGCAACCCCGCCCTGCCGCTGCCGGGGGTGATCGCCGTCCGACTGGCCGACCCCGAGGCGCCGACCGACGCCCTCGCCCGCCGGCTGGAGGCAGTCGCCCCCGGCACGGCGGTGGAGAGCCAGGGAATCTGGGTCGGCCGGCTGGCGTTGCTCGCGCGCAGCCTGCAAGCCTGTGCGGGCGCGGTGCTGCTCGTGCTCGCCGCCGTGTCCGCCGCCGTGGTCGCCGTGGCCACCCGCGCCGGCTTGTCGGCCCGGCGGGAGGCGATCGAGATCATCCACGGCCTGGGCGCCAGCGACGGCTTCATCGCCGCCCGCTTCGCCGCCCGCGCGACCACCCTGGCCGCCACCGGCGCACTGCTCGGTGGCGTGGCAGCCACGCCCGCGCTGATCGGCCTCGCCCGCCTCGCTGCTCCGTTCGCCGGGGCCGAGGCCGATGCCGGCGGGTTCGGCGCGACGCTGCCGCCGGCGCTCTGGATGCTGCTGCCGGGACTGCCGCTCTCGGCGGCCTGCATCGGATTCCTCACGGCGCAGGCCACGGTGCGCCGTTGGCTCCGGCGCTTGCCGTGAGCGTGTTCACTGCACCCTTGCGGCGGACGGTTTGGCGCGGACGCCGGCGCCGGCGCGTCCTGGCCGGGCTTGCCGTTCTCGCCCTGGCCTGGACCTCAGGCTTCGCCTGGTTCGTCCAGCGGGCGGCCCGTACCTTCGCCCATGCCGCCGGCAGCCGATGGGATCGTCGCGCTGACCGGCGGGGCGGACCGGGTGCGGGCCGGGTTGTTGCTGCTCGCCGAGCATCGGGCAGAGCGCCTTCTAGTGACCGGCATCGGCGGGCATGCGCGTTTCCGCGACCTCGCCCGGCAGGCCGGAATCGATCCCGTGCCGCTCGCCGGGCGGGTCACGCTGGGCCACGGCGCCACGTCCACCCATGGCAACGCCGAGGAGACCGCTGCCTGGGCGCAGGCCGAAGGGCTCCGCTCCCTGATCGTGGTCACCGCCTTCTACCACATGCCCCGTGCCTTGGCGGAGATCGGGCGCGCGGCGCCGGATGTGACGCTCTATCCGGCGGCGGTCTCGCCGGCGCTGCACGGCGATAACGGCCTAGGCCATCTGGTCACCCTGCGCTTGCTCATAGAGGAGTACTTGAAATATCTCGGCGCGAAGCTGGATTTGACCGGGCTCACCCAGGCCGGTCCGCCGCGCCTCTCCGCTGCGCGAATCGAGGCGCGCCGCGAGTGATCCTGCTGCGCTCCGCCCTGTTCAATCTCTACTTCTTCCTCATGACGGCACTCCTCTGCGTGGCGGGCGTGGGGGTGCGCCTGGCCGCGCCACGGCGCGTGCTCGCCATCCCCATGTTGTGGGGCCGCTGCGTGGTCATCGGGGTGCGGGTGATCTGCGGCATCCGATTCGAGGTGCTGGGGGCCGAGCGCCTGCCCCGCGCCGGCGCCGCGCTGATCGCCTCGCGCCACCAGTCGGCCTTCGACACCGCGATCTGGCTGACGCTGCTGCCGCGCTGCTGCTACGTCATCAAGCAGGAGCTGCACCGCATTCCCCTGTTCGGGGGATTGATTGAGCCGTCGGGCATGATCGTCGTCGATCGGTTCGCCGGGGCCGCTTCCATGCGCCGCCTCATGCGCGACGCCGAGCGCGCGGCGCGCGAGGGGCGGCAGATCGTGATCTTCCCCGAAGGCACGCGCGCCGACCCCGGGACGATGCACAAGCTCCAGCCGGGGATCGCCGCAATGGCGGCCCGTACCCGCCTGCCGGTCATTCCCGTCATTACCGATTCCGGCAAATTTTGGGGCCGGCGCGCTTTCCGCAAGGTCCCGGGTACCATCCGGCTGAGGCTGCTGGAACCGATCCCCGCCGGCACCAACCGGGACACACTGATGAGCCTGCTCTCCGCCGCTCTGGCGCAAGACCTGCCAGGGGCTGTGGAAAACTCTGTGCATTGAGCGCAATCCGGCTTCGCAGGGCACCGCAAGCTGACTTGGCAAGCCATTGAATAATTTAGTGGTTTCGGCGTTAAGGCTCTACCCGACCCCTGCGGCGAAGGGGTGGGGATTATCAGCGGCGGCTCGCTCGCGCCGGTTGCGGCAAGGTCAAGGAGGACATCCATGCGGCGGGTCGGGCTCAGTCTTCTGGCAATGCTCGTGCTGCTCGCATCCGGCTATACGGCCTGGTGGTACATCCTGTCCCGGCGCGTGGAGCGGGGCTTCGATGTCTGGGCCGATGCCCGCCGGGCGGAGGGCTGGACCGTTACCGTCGGGGCAAGCCGGTTGTCGGGGTGGCCGCTAGCGGCGGGGCTCGAGCTATTCGACGTCAAACTGCGCGGGGGAGCGCCGGCGCTGCCGATGGCGCTCGCCTGGGACGCCGCCGACCTCGCCGTTGAGGTCTCTCCCGTCCACCCTGTCGATCTCGCGATCCTGCCGCGCGGGGAGCAGCGGATTGCCGCCTCGGACGGTCCCGCCCTGGTCGTGGCGGGTTCTTCCTTGCGCGGGCATCTGCCGCTCGATCGCGCCGGCCCACCTTGGTCTCTGGACATCGCCGCGGAGGCGCTCCGGGTCCGTCCGGAACGAGGCGGAGCGGAGGCGGTCATCGGGGATCTCGCGGCGCGCGCCACCCTCGACCCCGCCGCGTCCGCTGCCGCGACCGCGCTCGCGCTGACGGTGCGGGCCGGTCGGATCGCGTTGCCATCGGGGCGGCCCTGGCCATTGGGGAACGGATTGAGGCGATCGACGCGGAGGCGGCGATCGCTGGTCCGGTGCCTCCGTCCGGGCCCCCTGCCGCGCGCGCGCGTGCGTGGCGCGAAGCGGGAGGGGCGGCGATGCTGCGGACTGGCACGCTCCATTGGGGCCCGTTGGAGGCGACGGCAACCGGCCGGGGATGGCTGAATGACACATTGCAGCCGGTCGCCGAGGGCAGCGCACGGCTCACCGGTTGGGCGCCCGCGCTCGACGTGCTCGCGGCCCACCACGTCGTCACCGACCACGCCGCCTTGGCCGCCAAGGCGATCATGTCCTTGCTGGCCGAAACGCCTCCGGGTGGCGGCCCTTCCGTCCTGACTATACCGTTCGCGGCGCGCGACGGGGTGCTGTCGGCGGGCCAGATCCCGCTTCTGCGCATGCCGTCCCTGCAATGGCCGGGGGCATAGAGCGCAGACCCCTCAGAAACCCGTTCGTGGGTATCACTCACCCCTGGCGCGCCCCGTATTCCGTCTCTATGATCGACGAATGCCTGTGTGGACGACTGTCTCGCGAATTAGCCGCCCGGCTGCTTAGCAGCCGGGTCTGCCCGTTCGCGTTCCATCACACAGGGACACCCCATCATGTCCGTTACCGAGACCGCGCCGGCGGTGGCCGTGCGCTTCATGCTCGATGCCGACCCTGAGCCCGGCCTTCTTCCCCGCCTGCTCGAACCATTCGCCAAGCGCGCGCTGGTGCCCGACCGCATGTGGTCGCATCGCGGCGCCACCTCCATGCATGTCGAGGTCGCGCTGGAGGCTGCCCCGGCGCAAGACGTCCATCTGATCGAGGGCAATCTCCGCCAGATCGTGGGGGTGTACGGGGTCAACGTGCTACGCCGGGCGGCGCTTCGCGCCGCCTGAGTCTTCCCCCTCGGCTGACCCCGATGCGCCACATGCCCCTTGCACGGTGGCGTATCCGGGGCGATGTAGCAGCCGACAGGACCGCCCGAGTCCGCATTCTCACCCGATCGTCAGGCAGCTTCATGTTCATCGAGACCGAAGGCACGCCCAATCCCGCCACCTTGAAATTCCTGCCCGGTCGCTGGGTCATGCAGACCGGCACCGCCGATTTCGCCAGCGCCGACAGCGCCGGGCGGAGTCCGCTCGCGGCGGCCCTGTTCGCGCTTCCGGGCGTGGCCCGCGTGTTCCTGGGCAGCGAGTTCGTGACCGTCACCAAGACCGACGTGGTCTCCTGGCAGCAGCTCAAGCCCCAGGTCCTCGCCACGCTGATGGACCATTTCGTCGCCAACCGCCCGGTGATCGAGGGCGAGGCGGATGCCGAGCTGATCGAGGATATCCGGCCGGAGGATCAGGAGATCGTGGAGCAGATCCGCGAACTGCTGGATACGCGCGTGCGTCCGGCGGTCGCCGGGGACGGCGGCGATATCGTGTTTCGCGGCTATCGCGACGGCGTGGTGCGGCTGCACATGCAGGGTTCCTGCTCGGGCTGCCCATCCTCAAGCGCCACGCTGAAGCACGGCATCGAGAACATGCTCCGCCATTACGTCCCCGAGGTTGTGGCGGTGGAACAGGTGGAGCTTTGATGCTGGCCGACGACGCCCGCGCCACGCTTTTTCACGATGCCCGCTCACACAACGGCTGGCGCGACGAACCGGTGTCCGATGACCCGCTGCGCGAGCTGTATGCGCTGGCGCGCATGGGTCCGACCTCGGCCAACAGCTCGCCGGCGCGCTTTCTGTTCCTGCGCACGCCGGAGGCGAAGCAGCGGCTCGCCCCCGCGCTCTCATCAGGGAACGCGGCCAAGACGATGGCCGCGCCGGTCACCGCGATCGTTGCCTATGATCCGGCCTTCTATGAGAAGCTCCCGCAGCTGTTCCCCCACAACCCGGACGCCCGCGGTTGGTTCACCAGCAACGACGCGCTGGCGGCGACCACTGCGTTCCGCAACGGCACGCTTCAGGGCGCCTATTTCATCATGGCCGCGCGCGCCGTGGGGCTTGATGTCGGACCGATGTCGGGCTTCGACAACGACATGGTGGACGAGATCTTCCTCCGCCCGTATGGCTGGCGGTCGAACTTCCTCTGCAACCTCGGCCGCGGCGACCCGGCCGCCCTGTTCGCCCGCTCCCCCGGCTCGACTTCGACGAGGCCTGCGTCCTGCTGTGATCGACCCGCCCTGACGGAGCCCGCGATCGTCGGCCCGTCCCCGCTGGACCCTGAGCACATGCGCGTCCTCACACTCGATTCCGCGCTCGCCCGCATCTCGGCTGCCGTGCTCGATGGCGATCGGGTGCTGGCCGCCGAGATCCGCGACGTCGCCCGTGGCAGCGGCCTGCTGCCCGTCATGGCGGCTTCGGTGCTGGACCGGGCCGCGCTGCGCGCGTCGGCACTGGACCTGATCGCCGTCACGCTTGGCCCGGGTGGGTTTACGGGCATTCGCGCCGCCTTGTCGCTGGCGCACGGGATCGGCGTCGCAGCCGGCATTCCGGTGATCGGCGTCACCGTCCCCGAGGCGCTGATGGCGGGCCTGAGGTCGCTCGCGGGGCGGCAGCTCTGGGTTGCGATCGACAATCGGCGCGGTCGCGTGTTCCTCGCCATCGACGGCACGATCGAGGTCGTTGCGCTCGATTCGCTGCCGCCGTCCGATCGCCCCATCGCAGTGGCGGGCGACGCCGCCCCGTTGGTCGCGGCCCGTCTGGTCCGACGCGGGACGGATGTGCTGGTGACCGAGGCCCGGCTTCCCAAGCCCGCTTGCATCGCTCGCGCGGCGTGCGACCGGCTGCATGGCGCGCTGCCGGCGCGCCTAGCACAGCCGCTCTACATCGATCCACCCGAGGCGCGCCTGTCCGCTCGCGGCCTTCGCCCGGCCCCGACCCGATGATCCCGGCGCTTCCGGCCCACGCCAAGACGCTGGCCGTGATCCATGCCGCCGCCTTTCCGCCGGCGGAGACGTGGGATGCGCGAACATTCGCCATCCAGCTCGGCCTGCCGGGCACCTTCGGCCTGATCGAGCGCGAGGCCGGCCTCGTGCTGGCACGCGTTGCCGCGGACGAGGCGGAGATCCTGACATTGGCCGTGCTGCCGGCGGCTCGCCGGCGGGGTGTCGGGACCGCCCTGTTGCGCGCAGCGATGCAGGGCGCAGCTGGAGACGGGGCTCGCGCGATGTTCCTGGAGGTCTCGGCCGGGAACGACGCCGCCCGCGCACTGTATGGGACCGCTGGTTTCCGACCGGTCGGGCGGCGCTGCCGCTACTACGCGGACGGCGCCGCCGCGCTTGTGCTGACTGCCCCGCTCAGCGCCGCCGCAGCAACAGATGCATCACCCCGTCCGCCATCATCTCCTGCGAGATGACCGCATGACCCTGCTCGCGCGCAGCACGGGGCACGTTGGCCACCGGCTCCGCGCCCCGCAGCCGGACTAGCAGCATCTGGCCTGGCGCAAGCCGGTCGAGCGCCAGCCGAGTGCGGACGAATGTCATCGGGCAGACCTCTCCGGTGATGTCCAGTTCCTGATCCGCGATCGTCATGAGAAAGGATGATATTCGGGCGCTACTTGACCAGGCAAATATATATTGCGAAACATGCGAGCTGCCTCCTAGAAGGCTTCAATTTCCTCTCCGGAAGGGATTGCAATGGCCGATATTCCGGCGAACGCGAATGTGCTCGGCTTGACCGCACAGATCGTCGCTGCCCATGTCTCCAATAATCCCGTCTCCCCGGATGCGCTGCCCTCGTTGATTCAGGAGGTCTACAAGACCCTTGCCGGCGTTGGTCGAGAGCCGGTCGAGCCGGAGCGGCCACAACCGGCGGTACCTGTGAAGCGGTCGGTGTTTGCCGATCACATCATTTGCCTCGAGGATGGCAAGAAACTGAAGATGCTGAAACGGCATCTCAAGACGGCTTACAATATGTCTCCCGAGCAGTATCGGGAGAGGTGGGGACTTTCCGCGGATTATCCGATGGTGGCCCCCAGCTACGCGCGGCACCGCTCCTCGCTGGCGAAGAAGATCGGGCTCGGGACTAAGCCACGCGCCGCGCGCAAGTAGCTCTTGCTCCGGCTCCACGGGCCCGCAAGGGAAACCGCGGGGAAGCCGAGCCCTGCCCCCCTCCAAAAAGTCGTAGGCAGCCCCTGTGTCATTGGACAGGGCAGCCCCGGATCGGTTAGTGCAGGCAAGGGGTGGGATGGAATTGCGCATCGAGCGCCTGTGCATCGAGCACGGTCTGAAGATGACCGGCCAACGGCGGGTCATCGCCCGTGTCCTTTCCGAAGCATCGGATCACCCCGATGTGGAGGAGCTTTACCGCCGTGCGACGGCACTGGACAGCCGCATTTCCATCGCGACCGTCTATCGCACGGTCCGGGTGCTGGAAGAGAAAGGCATACTCGAACGTCGCGATTTTGGCGGGGGCCGCGCCCGCTACGAGCCAACCGAGCACGGCAACCACTATCACCTGATCGATGTCGAGACGGGCAAGGTCATCGAGTTCCAGGACCCGGAGCATGAACGGCTGATGCAGACAATCGCCAGGCGCCTGGGATTTGACCTGGTCTCACTCCGGCTCGAGCTGTTCGGGCGCCGGCGCGCCGCGCTTCCAGCGCAGGCGCGGGGCCGCGAAACCGAAGAGGAGCGGGAGAAGACGGGCCAGGAGCA
Organism: uncultured Pseudomonadota bacterium; assembly: GCA_963756495.1. Taxonomy (GTDB): domain Bacteria; phylum Pseudomonadota; class Alphaproteobacteria; order Acetobacterales; family Acetobacteraceae; genus DATFDN01. The sequence continues at coordinate 133,226 of CAVWNS010000002.1, forward strand.
GGTCTCCCAGTGACCGTTCCGCATCCGTTCGGGCCGCCGCCGGAGGCCGGTTCGCAGTTCTCCGAGCTGCGGGCGGGCAACCTCGGCGTGCGCCTGGCCGTCACTCCGGCGGAGATCGACGCCGTGCAAGCCCTGCGCTTCCGGGTTTTCTACGGCGAGATGGGCGCCGTTCCCGACCCGGAGGCCGCGCGCACAGCACGCGACCGCGACCGCTACGATTTCGTCGCCCACCACCTGCTCGTTATCGACCACACGATCGGTCCGGGTCCGGAGGGGGTGGTCGGCACCTACCGCTTGATCCAGCGGGAAGCAGCTGCCGCCCTTGGCGGCTTCTACTCGACAAGTGAGTACGACATCGGATTGATCGAACGCTTCCCCGGTCGCCTGCTGGAGCTTGGCCGTTCCTGCGTTGATGCGGCCTATCGCAACCGAGCGGCGATGCAGCTCCTGTGGCGCGGCATCGCCGCCTACGTGTTCCATCATCGGATCGACCTCATGTTCGGCTGCGCCAGCCTACCCGGGACCGACCCCGACCGGTTGGCGGCGGAGCTGACGTATCTGTACGAGAATCACCTGGCTCCGCCTGCGCTGCGACCGCGGGCCCTGCCGGATCGTTTCGTGGAGATGCGCCGGCTGCGTGCGGGGGCGGTGGAGCCGCGGCGCGCATTCGCCTTACTGCCGCCGCTCATCAAGGGGTATCTGCGGCTCGGCGGCTTCGTGGGCGACGGCGCGGTGATCGATCCGGCAGTTCAACACCATCGACGTCGCAATCGTCGTGAAGACCGACCTCGTTACAGACAAATATTACAGGCATTATGAGCGCCAGCTCCGCGAGGCCCTCGACTGACGCTGTGACCCGCGCTCACCGATCCATTCCGCCGGCGCGGTTCGCGGGTCGGGTCGGGCGGCGTTTGCGCGCCTTGCGCGGCTGGCGTGCCGACCTCGCTGCCTTCGGCGCGGGCCTGCTCGCCGCCCTCGCGCTCCCGCCCCTGTATCTCTTGCCGGTGCTCGCTGGTTGCCGTTCCGGTGCTGCTGGTGCTGCTCGACGGCGCCGGCACTCCCTGGGTCGCCGTGCGCCGGGGCTGGGGGTTCGGGTTCGGCGTTCACCTGATCGGTCTCTACTGGATCACCGAGGCCATTATGATCGAGTCCGCGCGTCTGTGGTGGTGCGTGCCGCTCGCGGTGCCCGCGCTGTCCGCCCTCCTGGCGGCATTCATCGCCTTTGCGGCGGGGGTGGCGCGACTGGCACCCGCGGGCTGGCCCCGCCTGCTCGCGCTCGCGGGCGCCTGGGTGCTGGGGGACCTCGCACGGCAGTTCATCGGCACCGGATTTCCGTGGAATCTCTGGGGCAGCGTGTGGGAACTGCCCGGTTGGGTCGGCGACGTGCTGATCCAGCCTGCCGCGCTGGTGGGCGTGCATGGACTGACCTTCGCGACCGTGCTGCTGGCGGGATTGCCGCTGCTGGGCTGGCGGTTCCGCGCCGCCGGCGCAGCCCTGCTCGTGGCCTGGGTGGCGTTCGGGCTTGCGCGCACCGCCGCGCCGCCGCCCCCTGCCCCGGGGTTGACCGCCGTGCTGGTGCAGGGCGACGTCGCCGAGGGCCAGAAATGGAGCCCGGCCATCGCTCGCGACATCTTCGGCCGCTACCTCGACCTGACGCGGGCGGGGCTCGCCCAGGCCGGTGCCGGCCCGAAGGTGGTGATCTGGCCGGAGACGGCGAGCCCCTATCTGCTGGACCGAGACCCGGCGGCGCGCCAGGCGATCGCCGAGGTCGCCGGCGCGCCGACCCTGGTCGGCGCGGTCCGCTTCGACCCGGAGGGCCGGCCGCGCAACACCCTGTTCGCGCTGGAGCCGGATGGCAGCGTGGCGGGGCTGTATGACAAGTGGCATCTGGTGCCGTTCGGCGAGTACCAGCCCACTTGGTTTCCGTTGCCGGTGCAGGTCGTGCCGGGCGGTGGGTTCGCCGGCGGGCCAGGGCCGCGCACCCTGCGCGTTCCCGGGTTGCCGCCGTTTGCGCCGATCATCTGCTACGAGGCGATTTTCCCAAGCCAAGTGGTGGACGAGGCGTCGAGGCCGGACTGGATCGTCAACATCACCAACGATGCGTGGTTCGGCAATTCCACCGGCCCCCGCCAGCACCTCGCCGCGGCGCGGATGCGGGCGGTCGAGGAAGGGCTGCCCTTGCTGCGCGCGGCAAACACCGGAATCACCGCCGCCTTCGACGCGCGCGGGCACGAGTTGGCCTGGCTGGGACTGGACCGCACCGGCGTGCTCGTGGTGGCCCTGCCCGGAAAGCTGCCACCGACGCTCTACGACCGGGTCGGATTGCTGTTGCCGCTGGGTCTTGCCGGACTGTCCGTGCTGGCCGCCATGACGGCGCGGCTTCGCCCATTAGGCGGACAAAATCTCGTGATATGAGACGATGAAACGTTCGTGTTTCCGAAATGGCAATTTCCGGTTGTGGTTTTGCCGATCCCGAGTCTATTATTCGGTCATAGGCGCTGCCGGCCAGGCCGCGCCCTTGCGCGGAGGACCGCCGATGCTGGATGACCTGAATGCGAGCCCGGCCGGGCAGCCGCCCGGCGTTCCCGCGCCTGAGCGCGAGAGCGCGACCAAGCCCGATCGACGTTCATGTGGGCTCTCGCATCCGCCTGCGGCGCACGTTGTTGGGTATGTCGCAGGAGCGCTTGGGCGACCAGCTCGGGCTCACCTTCCAGCAGGTCCAGAAATATGAGCGCGGGGTCAACCGGGTCGGCGCGTCCCGGCTGTTCGACCTCGCCCGCGTACTGGACGTGCCGATCAGCTTCTTCTTCGACGACATGCCTGACGACCTCGCCGGCAGCCTCGGCGCAGGCAGCCGCCGCGCTCTGGGAGGCGTGACCGACGCGCAGGACCCGTTCGGCGACGACACCATGACCCGACGCGAAACGCTGGAGCTGGTGCGCGCCTATTATCGCATCGGCGATCCGAACCAGCGCAAGAAGATCTTCGATCTCATCCGGGCCATGGGCCCCGTGGAAGGCTAACACTCCCGCAGTTGCGGATTATCGAATACCGGGTTGCGCATGCGCCACAGCGCATCCCGCAGTGCCGCCGCCAGATTGCGTTTCTCCGCCTCGCCGAGCGCGGACCCGATTTCCTCCAGCGTCCCGCGCCCAGCCAGCAGAAGGCGCGGCACCTGACCGGGTGGCTCTTCCAACACGACGCTCAACCAGGCAACCGGGAAGTGCCGCTCGCTACGACGCCCCGCCGGATCGGTGCGCGTCACCGACAGCACGCGCTCGGTCAGCAGCACCAGTTCGGAGGCGCGGGCCCGGCGCGCGTTCAGCCGCAGCAACCCGATCGCCAAGCCAACCTCCACGACGCTGAAGCCCATCACCGGCCAGGCCCGGAGAAGCCAGAAGCGCAGCATGGTCAGCGAGGTGCAGCCCAGGATGCCCGCGACCAGCACACGCATCCCACGGGGCGTCAGACTGCGGTGCGGCACGATCACCGCCTGGAACAGCACCATGTCCATCCCGCTCATGTATCGCCGAGCAGGCTTGCATGGAACTGCGGCACACCCTTGCGGCGCCGGTCTCCGCACGCGACAACGCCCCCATGCGCCAGGCCGCGCGCCAAGCGCCACGCGAGATGCCGCCAAGCCGATGTACGCCGCTTCATGGAGGCGCTGGCCAAGCGCGCGCCCGGACCCGCGCAGCGAACTCGATTACACCGATCCGTTCACGCTGCTGGTCGCGGTGGTGCTGTCGGCGCAGACCACCGACGCCGGGGTGAACCGTGCGACCGCGACCCTGTTCCAGGAGGCCCGGACCCCGCGGCGATGGCGGACTCGGGGCGGAAGGCGTGGCCCGGCACATCCACAGGCTCGGCCTCTGGCAGGCCAAGGCCCGCAACGTGGTCGAGCTGTCCCGGCTGGTGTTGGAACACCACGCCGGGGAGGTGCCGCGCGACCGGGAGGCACTGGAAGCACTGCCAGGCGTCGGGCGCAAGACCGCCAACGTCGTGCTGAACGTCGCGTTCGGCGAGCCGACGATGGCCGTCGACACCCATGTGTTCCGCGTGGGCAATCGCACCGGGATCGCGCCCGGGCCCACGCCGCGCGCGGTGGAAGATGCGCTGTTGCGCCGGATACCGCCCGACCTGCTGCTTGACGCGCACCATCTTCTGATCCTGCACGGGCGCTATGTCTGCAAGGCGAGGCTGCCGGAATGCTGGCACTGCGTCGCCGCTGCCTGGTGCGGCTATCCGGACAAGACCCCCGCGCCCGAGGTCGGACCCAGGGCGGCAGCCGGCGCGACACCCGCGTCGATCGCGCGCCAGCCAAGCGAACGTCCGTCAGCGAAGTCCGGCGCGAAATCCTCGATCGCGCGCTCCTCGCCCGGAGTGATGCAGAACACGATCTGCGACCATCCGGCGTCGCGCATGGCTTCGACCCGCTGCTTCAGCTCCTGCTCGGTGGCGGTGAACGTCGTGGCGCGGATCAGCTCGGCGGTCACGAACCGCCGCTCCTCGGGCTTGACGAACACGAAATGCCCACGGTGGTTCATCAGGTAGCGTGCGTCCTCCGGCTCGTAGCCCCGCGCCATCTCCACATAGCCCGCCACCTGCTCGCGAGACGGCGTCCGGCACATCGGAGGTATTCTGCCATCCCTGCATGTCGAGGTCGGCGGCACGATGCAGCAGTACCGCCGCGCGCGGCCCGGCCTGCGCCACGGCGCGCGGGCTGTCGGCGGGCTCGCCCGGTTCCAGCACGCACCCGCAGGTCCAGGCGGTCGCATACAGCGCGTCCGCCGACCGGCCGGCCTCGCGCCAGCTCGCCTGCATGCTGGCCAGCCCGGAAAGCGCACCGGGCACATCGGAGACGAAGGTCTTCCATCCGGCACCGAGCTTCGCTGTCAGCGCCTGCGATTTCGGCCCGTAGGCGGATACGTGAAGGCGCACCGGATCGCGAGTGTTGATCAATCCCGCATCCGGGTTCAGCAGCCGGATCTTGCGGCGCTTCCCCTCGATGGACGTTTCGACCGTCTCCTCGCGGAGCAGGCCATAGACGACCCGTATATACTCCTCCAGATCGGCCAGCTTCATCGCGCCCAGCCCCATTGCGCGGCGGCCCGAGAAACCCGTGCCGACCCCGAAGTCGATGCGCCCCGGCGCGAGCCCGTTCAGGGTAGCGAAGGCGTTCGCGGTGACGGCGGCGATCCGGTTGGAGGGAACCAGCACGCCGGTGCCAAGGCGGATGCGCGAGGTCTTCACCGCCGCGGCGCCCATCGCCACGAAACAGTCGGCGGTGATCATCTGGGTGTCGAAGAACCACGCGTGAGAGAAGCCGAGCTCCTCTGCCCGCTGCGCCAGTCGCCAGGAATCAGACGACGTGGCGATGCCGATGCCGAACTCCATGCCGTTCCCCCTCAACATTATTGGGCGGCACCGTGGGCGCGTGCACGGTACCGGACAAGGTTAGGCACGATCGGAAGGTGAGAAGGTCACCCCTGCCCTGGTGCCACAAAGGCGTCCGGGCAGGGGAGACGCTGCCTCTGGCGCGGGCTCCGTCTCGGTGCCGCGCCTCTGCAACTTACCGCGGCGGCGCGGCCTGGCCGCCAGTGCCGGGACCTGTGTTGCCGCCCATGTTCCCGCTCGTCCCGGTATCGGTCGCGCCGGGATTGGCCGCATTGGTGCCGGGAGGCGGATTGCTGTTTGACATGTCGGGGGTGGAGGGACCGTTCATGTTGCCGCCCGACATGCCAGAGTTCGACGTGCCCCCATTCATGTTGCCGCTATTCATGCTGTTATCGTTGCTGGCACCGCCCGCGTTGCCCGTGCTGGCGGCCGGCGTCAGGTTCATAGCCTGGAGCGTGGCGTCATCCAGCTCGCCGCTGGTCTGGATGTTGTTGGCTTGCTGAAAGCGCGTGACGCCCCGGCGGGTCATCGGACCCCATAGGCCGTCCACACGGCCCGAATACATATGGTTTTGCTTTAGCTGGGTCTGCACCTGGCGCACCAGGCTGCGCGACATCTGATTCTCTTGGGCGTTGCTGGCCGCCGGCGCCGGCGCGGGCGCGGGCGCCGGCGCGGGGGCAGGCGCCTCGACGGCGGCGGGCTGGGCCTCATGGCCGCCACAGCCTGGCAGGGCGGCGAGAGAGCCGAGGGCGAGAACGGCTGCGAGGTCGCGAACTTTGATCACGTGTGTGTCTCCTATCGTGGACGCTAGCCGAAGAAAGCGCGTGCCCGCTTGCCCAAAAGCTGGATGAGGGCCGGTCGAGGCGTACTTCGGAAAGTGAGTTTGGGGAAGGAAGGTTGCGGGCGCGGTCGGGATTTTGACGGGCGGGAATGGCAACTTGCAATCACAGGCGCGCGAAGCCGCACAAGCCTGCGTGGCGCAGGCCAGCCCAGCGTCTGTTGCCAGTCCTTGGCATCGGAACCCGTCCCGGCCTAGCACGCAGCGTGCACTTCTGGATCTCCTTGCGTTGCAATGGGCCGCTTACTGAGGCTCTGCACTCTCAAGAAGCTGCCGTGCAAGCGATTCCCACTCGGCATGCAATGTTTCGGTGGCAGGCTCGCGGCCGGCACGCCGATACCAGTAGCGCGCGTTGGAGAGATCGCCTTCCTTGCGGTGAAGATAAGCATGGACCGCCGCCCCGGCCGGAGTGGGGTCGTTCTGGGCGCATTCATGGGCGCGATCCCAGGCGCCCTTGGCGTCCCACCACAGGGCGGCGAGGGCCGGGTCGAGCGCCGGCGGCGCGGCCGCTTGCAGGCTGGCGTGGAAGGCCTGCCAGTCCATCACGGCGGGTTGCATCCCCTCGGCTCCCATCAGGTCGGGGGCGAGTAGCGGCGCCACGCGCTCATCTGCACGGCCGAGGTGTGGACATGCACCACGACAGGCCGCGTCTTGACCGCAAACGCCCGCGCGATCCCCTCCTCCACCTCGTCCTCGCTACGGATGGTAATGCCCTCGGCGCCGAAGGAGCGGCCCCAGGCGGCGAAATCGGGGTTCTTGAGCCCGGTCGCCGCCTCGAACGGCCGGCCCGGATAGCGGACATGATGGTGCATGGTGATGGTGCCGTAGCACCGGTTGTCGGAAATCACTAGGATTGGGTTAGCGCCGTACTGGCAGGCGGTCGCGATCTCGTTGCCCATCATCAGCGCCCCGCCGTCGCCGACGAAGGCCACCACCTGCTTCCCTGGCCGGCGCAACCCCGCGGCGACCGCCATCGGCACGCCCGAGCCCATTGCGCCGACCACCGAGGACAGGAACACCTGGCCGGGCTGGAAGTCGATGTAGCGGTGGATGAAGCTGCCGAAATTGCCGGCATCCGAGGTCACCGCCGCGTCGGGCGCGAGCTGGCGGTTCACCGCGCAGACGATGGCGGCGAAGTTCACGCCGTCCGGCGCCGGGTCCCAGGTGGGTTCCATCACCGCCCGGTGCAGCGCATGCAGCCCGGCGATCCAGCCGCGCCGCCGCTCCGCTCCCGCCGGCGCGCCGCGCGCGAGCAGGCCCCTGATGACCTCAAGGGGGGAGCAGGCCATGCCGAGGTCGACCCGCCAGACCCGCCCGATTTCGTCGGCGTCAGGCCAGACATGGACGAACGGAAGCTGCGGCTGCGGCGCCTTGGGGAAGGTGTAGGACTGGCTGACCGTGTCGGTCATCCGCTCGCCGAGCGCCACCAGCAGATCGGCCCGCTTCATCTCGCCGATCAGCTTGGGCGGCACCCGGATACCCATGTAGCCGCCGTAATGCGGATGGCGGGAGTCGAAGAGCTGGGGGCGCCGATGGGTCGGGCTGACCGGCAGCATCCAGCTCTCGGCCAGGCGGCGGAGGTCGTCCGTCGCCGTCGGGTCGTGCAGCTCGTCAGTGACCAATGCTCCGCCCACCAGCACGAGGGGGCGCTCGGCGGCGGCCAGCATCGTGGCGAGGCGGTCCAGATCCTGCGCGCGGGGCCCGGCGAGGGCGCGCGGGCGCGGCTGGTCCAGCGCCGCCTCGGTCGGCTCCTCGAAGATATCCTCCGGCAGCACGACCGCGACCGGGCCGGGGGTGCCAGAACTCGGCCAGATGGAACGCCCGCGCGATCGCCTCGGAGGCCTGCACCGGCTCGTTCACCTCGATCACCGCCTTGGTGATGTCGGCGAGCAGCACCGAGTAGTTCTGTTCCTGCAAGGCCTGCCGCCCGAAATCGGCGCGCTCCACCTGACCCACCAGCATCACCATCGGCGTGGCGTCGTGGTGGGCGGTGTGCAGCGAGACCAGCGCGTTGGACAGGCCCGGGCCCCTCGAGACCATGCACACCCCTGCCCGCGCGCGCAGCCGCCCGTCGGCGACCGCCATGAACCCGGCGCCGCCCTCGTGGCGGCAGACCACGATCCGCATGGAGTTCATGTCGGCGAGCGCGTTGGTCAGGCCGATATAGCTTTCGCCGGGAACGCAGAAGATCTGATCGACGTCATGCGCCTCCAGGCTTTCGGCGATCAGGCGGGCCACGGTGCGGGACATGCGGCGTCTCCTCGTGCGGTCTTTTTCTGAGAGGCGGTCGGCGTGCGCCGCCTCAGGCTGCCGGACAGCGGACGAGCGGGAAGGGAAAGTCGCGACAGCCGGGGAATCTGATCTGGTTCGGCGAGATGCGCGTGACGTGCAGGTCGTCGGCGCCCTCGCAGCCGAATCCCTGGCCGGGTGCGAGGGTGCCGAGGCCAGCGGGCGACGGCTGTGGCGCGGCCACCGGCGCGAAGCGGAAATCGATGCCGTTCCCGGTCCCCCGCGCCGTCTCGATCGCACGCTGGACATACTGCACATCGGTCAGGGTGGCGTGCATCACCACGTCGCGGGTGAAGATCACGGTGGGCTGGGCCAGGCACTCCTGCGCGGTCAGCGATGAGGGGGGCGGGAACAATCCACCCGTCCAGGCCCCGAACAGGAAGGCGTGCGGCGTCCCCGACCCCGGCTGGGCGGGAGCGGACGGCGGAGCCAGGGAGGCGAATGGGACGGCAAGGGTAAGAGCGACAGCAACTCGGAAAGCGGTTCGGCCCATGCGTGCTCCTTCGCGTGCGATAGGGGGCGAGGATAGGGCGCCCAAGGCGGGGTGGCCAGAGGCGCTCCGAAATGGCCAGGGCAATCGAGTGAACAGGCCGGCAGGGGATTCCGGCACGGCGCAAAGTAGGATTCATAGGACGCCTCATGTTCGAGGTGTGGCATGGCCGAAGCGGCGTGCGTTGCGTTCCTGTCCCAGTTTGCGGCGCTGCGCGACCCGCGTCAGGCGGGCAAGGTGCTGTATCCGCTGCCGGAACTGCTGCTTTTGCTGGTGTGCGCCACAGTGGCTGGGGCTGACGACTTCGTCGAGTTGACGCTGTGGGGCGAGGAGCATTTGGCGTTCCTGCGCCGGTTCCTGCCATTCGCGCGGGGCATCCCAAGCCACGACACGCTGTGCGAGGTGGTCGCCGCGCTCGATCCGGAGCTGTTCAAGACGTGCTTCGCGAACTGGGTCGAGCGGCTGCGCATGGCCGGGCCGGAGACAATCGCACTCGATGGCAAGACTGCGCGACGCAGCCACGCCCGGTCCAAAGGGCGCGCTCCGCTGCACACGGTGTCGGCCTGGGCGACGGGACAGCAGCTCGTGCTGGGGCAGCAAGCGGTGGCCGAGAAGTCGAACGAGATCAATGCAATCCCGCGGCTACTGCAGCGCCTGGATTGGCCGGCGCCATCGTCACCATCGAGGCGATGGGCACGCAGGCGCAAGTCGCCCCGCTCATTCTGGACGGCGGTGGCGACTACGTGCTGGCGCTCAAGCAGAACCGGCCTGCCGCCTTCGCCGAAGTGGCGGCTCTGTTCGCCAAGCCGCCGCCGTCGCTGGACAGGGGCATGGACCAGACCATCGATGGCGGGCACGGCCGGATCGAAACCCGCACGCACCGCGTCTGCCATGACGTGGGCTGGTTGTTCTCGGACCGCCGCTCCCCCGGCAAACCAGCGTTCCCGGGCCTTGCCATGGTCGGCATGGTCCAAAGCCGGACCGAACGCGGCGGCAGGATCGAGCAGGAACGGCGATATTACCTTTGCTCGGCCAAGCTCGAGGCCGAGACGTTCGCCCGCGTGGTGCGCAGCCATTGGGGGATCGAGAACCGGTTGCACTGGGTGCTCGACGTGGTGTTCCGCGATGATCTCGCACGTCTGCGCACCGGGCACGGGCCAGCGAATAGGGCCGTGGTCAAGCCCATGGCGCGCAATCTCCTCAAGCAAGCCAAGCCGACCATCAGCTTGAAAAACCGCAGGAAACGGGCCGGATGAAACGCCGACGGCCTCGCCGCCGTCATTCAGCAACATGCCTGACCGTTCACTCGATTCCCCCTGAGCCCCCGCAAGGAATTGACCGCCTTGCCGGGACCATGCACCATCTTGGTCCCTTCGGACCGAGCCGCTGCGATGCCCCTAGGTCTTCGCTCCTTGATCCGGCGAATTCTGCTTTCCGTATTCCTGCTTGCACTGCTCGCAGGGGTCGGAGGCTTTTATTTTCTCCTCTACGATCAAGCCATGCGGCAGGCCGAGCAGGAGGCTCGGGCCATGCTCGCTTCGGCCAATGCGGTCGGCGACTATACAGACACTCACATCCTGCCGCTCCTCTCCCGGCTCCCCGGCGGCCAGTTCCATCAGGAGGAGGTGCCCTTCTTCGCAGCGCGGACCGTTTTCGGCACCGTTACCGGCAAGGCAAGCCTCTACACGTTCCGGTATCCGACGCTCAACCCGACGAATCCGGCTGACCGTCCCGACCTGTTCGACGTCGAAGTGATCCGCCGATTTCGGGATGACAAGATGCTGTCCGAACTGACCGGCGTGCGCACCGCCGGGAGGGCGAAGCTGTTCTTCCTGGCCCGCCCCGTGCGGATCGACAACCAGGATTGCCTGATTTGTCATAGCACGCCCGAACGCGCACCCCCGGCGATGCTGGCTCAAGTCGGGACGGCCGGCGGCTTTGGCTGGACCATGGGAGAGACGGTCGGCATTCAGATGCTGACGGTTCCGTTGACCGAGCAGCTCAACGGCGTGCTGCGGTTGCTTGCAATTCTTACCGGTGGATTGCTGCTGGTGTTCGCCGTGGCTTATTTCGCCCTTTCGGCCTCGCTCGACACCATGGTGGTCCGCCCGCTGGATGCGCTCGCCCGTGCCGCAGATACCGCGAGTCGATCCGCCGAGGCCAATCTGCGCCTGCCCCGACGCGGCGTGCGCGAGGTGCATCGCCTTGTGGACGCGATCGAGCGCCTGCGTGTCAGCCTGATCAAGGCACTGGCCGCACTCAGCCGTTCCGACAGCAACGGAAGCGGCACAACATGAGCGGCGCGACTTCGCGCAGGCCGCGCCTGTCGCAGCCGCTGGCGATGGCGCTCGTGAGCATCGTGCTCTGGCTACTATACGCTGCCACTGCCGAGCACCCGCTGTTCGGCCAGGACCCTGTCCGGAGCGCGCTCGAGGTGGCGGCGGTGATCGCGACCGGGCTGCTGTTCGTGCTCGGCGCGGGATGGCTGATCTTGAGCCTCGCCCACCCCGGCGGAGCGGTCGCGCCGCCGACGGGTCTGCAGCGGGTGTTGATCTATGCCGTGCTGACCTTCGCGGCGTCGTGCATCGCGCTCAACCATTTCGGCTACGACCTCCGGGCGGTCCTGACAACCTCGGCGATCATCACGGCGGCGGTGGGCTTCGCGATGCAGCCGACGCTCGGCAGCATGATCTCGGGGATCGCGCTCAACATCGATCGCATGCTGCGCGCCGGAGACGGGATCGTTGTCGCCGGCGAGCAGGTCCGCGTGGAGTCGCTGAACTGGCGCAACGTGGTGGCACGCAAGGCGGATGGACGGATGCGCGTCTTTCCCAACGCGAAGCTTGCCGACGGCGAGCTGGAGATCCTGCCGCACGATCAGCCGGTCCGCGCCGAAACCTTCCTCAAGGCGCCAGGCTCGCTGCCGCCGCAGCGGGTGAGCGACCTTATTGTCGAGCTGACCAGCGACTTCCCGAACCTGGACACGAGCCGCCCGGTTCTGGTGGCGCCGACGGAATACGAGGTGAACGCGAGCACCACGCGCTATCGCGTCCGATACTGGATGCGCCGCTACGCGGACTCTACGGAGGTGGAAGGCGAGCTGCTTCGGCGGCTTTGGTACGGCTTTCAGCGCCACCGAATTTATCTCCCGTCCGCAGCCGCCGAGAACGCCGGGTGCTGCTCACCCCTCATCTGGTGGGAGACAGGGGCGGTGGCGCCCCTGATCTCGGCGTGTTGGCCCGGCCTCGCGCCGGATTCGACTTCGGAATTGGCGAGCGGCGGCGAGGTTCTGCTGTTCGGGCCCGGCGAACGTCTGACCGTGCCCGATCGCTGCGATGGGTGGCGCTTTCTGCTGCTCCGCGGCGAGGCCGTGTTCGCGCCGGAATTCGAACCGTCGGAGCCAGATGAGGATGCCTCGCCACGCGTGGCAATCGGCGATCTCGGACGTCACGCCAGGGTCCAGCGTCTGGCTGACGAGCTGGCCGATCATATCGGGCCATATGCCGAGTACGCTGTGCGGCGGGCTGCACGGACGGCGAGCAGTCTTCAGGACCTGTGCCATACTGTGGCGCAGGAGATCGGTGACGAGCAGGCGCGCGCCCGATTTCTGCTCAGTGTCGTGCCGGATGTGGCGCAGCCGTCGGGACCGGGACTGTTGTTTCAGGTGCAGCGTGATTCGGCAGGCGTCCTCGTGTGTGACCAGCAATTGCGTGCCCGGACCGAGGTCACGGTTCTGGCGGTCCCGCCTTCGCTGCTCGGCCGGCTGGGCAATGAGGCCGAGCCGAACCGCTAATCACCCGGGCCGCCTTCCCAGCACCGCCTGGACCTCCTCCAGCGCCGCCGGGTCCTCGATCGTCGCCGGCACCGTCGACCGTCTCGCCATCGGCGATCCGGCGGATCGTGGCGCGCAGGATCTTGCCCGAGCGGGTCTTCGGCAGCCGCGGCACCACGCGCGCCTCCTTGAACGCGGCCACCGGCCCGATACGCTCGCGCACCAGCGCCACCAGCTCCGCCGCGATCTCCGCCTCCGGGCGGTTCACGCCGGCCTTCAGCACCACCAGGCCGAGCGGCGCCTGGCCCTTCAGCTCGTCGCGGGCGCCGATCACCGCGCATTCGGCGACATCCTGGTGCGCGGCCAGCACCTCCTCGATCGCGCCGGTGGAGAGGCGGTGGCCGGCGACGTTGATGATGTCGTCGGTGCGGCCCATCACCCAGACGTCGCCCTGCGTGTCGATCATGCCGGCATCGCCGGAGCGGTACCAGCCGGGGAAGTCGGCCAGGTAGGCGCGCCGATAGCCGTCGTCGTCCTGCCACAGCGTCGGCGCGCAGCCGGGCGGCAGGGGCAGGCGGACGCAGAGATTGCCGGTCTGCCCGGCGCGCGACCTCCCGCCCCTCGTCGTCGAGCGCGCGCAGGTCGTAGCCGGGGCTGGGCCGCCCGCCGGAGCCGGGCAGGAACGGAAACAGGCCGAAGTCGCGGAAGCCGGCGGTGATCGCCCAGCCGGTCTCGGTCTGCCACCAGTGATCCACCACCGGCTTGCCGAGCCTCTCGGCCGCCCAGGACGCGGTCGGCGGATCGCAGCGCTCGCCCGCCAGGATACAGCGCCTCCAGCCGGCACAGGTCGTGGCGGACCATCAGCCGCCGTCCGGGTCCTGCTGCTTGATCGCCCGCATCGCGGTCGGCGCGGTGAACAGCACCTTCACGCCGTGCTCGGGCGCAGACGCGCCAGAACGCGCCGGCATCCGGGGTGCCGACGGGCTTGCCCTCGTACATCACGCTGGTGCAGCCGCGCAGCAGCGGCGCGTAGACGATGTAGCTGTGGCCGACCACCCAGCCGACATCGGAGGCGGTCCAGTACACGTCGCCCGCATCCACCCCGTAGATCATCCGCATGGAGTTCCACAGCGCGACCGCGTGCCCGCCATTGTCGCGCACCACGCCCTTGGGCCGGCCGGTCGTCCCGGAGGTGTAGAGGATGTACAGCGGGTCGGTCGCCGCCACCGGCACCGGCGTCGTGCGGCGCGGCCGCCGCCTCGGCCTCGGCCAGATCCTCGTCGCGGCCGGCCACCAGCTCGGCCCGCAGCGGCCGCGCGTTGCAGGATCAGGCAGCGTTCGGGCTTGTGCGGCGACAGCGCGATCGCCGCATCCAGCAGCGGCTTGTAGGCGACCACCCGCCCCGGCTCGAGCCCGCAGGAGGCGGAGACGATCACCTTGGGCTTGGCGTCGGCGATGCGCGCGGCCAGCTCGGCGGCGGCGAACCCGCCGAACACCACCGAATGGATGGCGCCGAGCCGCGCGCAGGCCAGCATGGCGATGGCCGCCTCGGGCACCATCGGCATGTAGATCACGACGCGGTCGCCGCGGCCCGACGCCGCGCGCGGCCAGCGCCCCGGCGAACCGCGCCACCCGGTCGGTCAGCGCCGCGTAGGTGAAGGTCTCGACCCGGTCCTCCATCGCGCTGTCCCAGATCAGCGCCGGCTGCTCGCCGCGCCCGGCGGCGACGTGGCGGTCGAGGCAGTTGAAGCAGGTGTTGAGCCGCCCGCCGGGGAACCACCGTCCGTACGGGCCCGCACTCCGGGTCGAACACCCGGTCCCAGCGCCGGTCCCAGGCGATGCCCTCGGCGGCGGCCGCCCACCAGCCTCCGGGTCGCGCTGCCAGGCGTCATAGGCGGCCGCATAGCCGGTCGCGGCCTCGGTCATCGTGCTGGCCTCTCTGTCTGGTGCGGAAGACCAGCATCGCGCCGCGCCGCCCGCCCGGCAATCCAGGCAGAGTCGCGGTGCGAAACGCTGACCGCCATTACAAACCGTAACACTTCGGCCTTGTTTCGGTCATACTCGGCTGCTTCAGTTCCGGACTCAGATCGCGGAGCACCGCCATGAGCCCGCACGACTTCCGCCGCCTCGCCCTCGCCCTCGACCTGCTCGCGCAATCACCCGCGCCGGCCCCGGAGCGCGAGGCGGACACACAGGAGGCATCCGACATGCCCGAGGACCGCACCCCGGTCATGGGTTCCGCGCAGGCGCCTGCGGGTTGACCTGACGCGGTCAACCACCGACTTCCGGAAGGGCGGGTTGCGCTGGCGCGTTCGCGCGTGGCATGGCCCCTCGCGCCCGTTCTGTTCCGGAAAATGGTCTGAGCCCTGATGGACGCCGCACCGCCCGCCGAAGCTGCTCCTCTCGGCTTCGGCTTCGCCTTCGCCGACCTCGCGGCCGCGAGGGCCTGATACGCCTCGACCGCGCCTTCCTCGACCGCCTCGCGGCCGCCGAGCCGGGGCTGCACGCGCGTCTGCTGCGGCCCGCGCCGCGCCGGAGACGCTGACCGCGAAGGAGGAGGCCGAGCTGATCGTCGCGCTCGGCCCCGCGCTCGACGAGTTCGTCGCCGCGCTGTTCGGCATCGAGGCGGAAGATCGAGGCGCTCAACGCGCGCCACCCTGGCGCTCGATCCGATCCACGCCTGCAAGCGGCTGTTCGTGCAGCGCCAGGCGGTGAAGAAGTATCCCGACCCGTCCGGCTTCGACGGCCCCGCGTTGCGGGCCGCGCTGGAGGATCGCTTCGGCGAGAGCGCTGACCGAACAGGGCTTCGCCCGCCATGTCGCGCACTGCGAGAAGTCGTCGGACGCCGAGGCGCTGGACCTCGCTGCCGCTATGCCGCCTGGGCGACGCTGACCGCGGCCGGGCGAGCGGCGCATCCGGGCAACACGCTGTTCCACGTGCCGCACAGGATCGACCCGCAGCACCTGGTCCCGGTCGAGACGATCGAGCGCGACGGCGTGACCATGCTGCGGCTGCCGGAGCACGACTGGCGCCACCGCGACGGCTTCGCGCTGACCGATCCCGGGATGGGCCCGCAGCAGGCGCTCGACCAGATGAACTACTGCATCTGGTGCCACTCGCAGAGCAAGGATTCGTGCAGCAAGGGGCTGAAGGACCGCAAGACCGGCGCTTACCAGAAATCGCGCGTTCGGCGTGCCGCTGATGGGCTGCCCGCTCGACGAGAAGATCAGCGAGATGCACGCGCTGCGCGCCCAGGGCAGCGTGCTCGGCGCCTTCGCCGCGGTCGCCGTGGACAACCCGATGATGGCGGCGACCGGCCACCGCATCTGCAACGACTGCATGAAGGCCTGCATCTATCAGAAGCAGGAGCCGGTCGATATCCCGCAGGCCGAGACCTCGATCCTGAAGGACGTGCTGGCGCTGCCGTGGGGCGTCGAGATCTACAGCCTGCTCACCCGCTGGAACCCGCTCGACATCCGCCGCCCGCTGCCGCGCCCCGACAGCGGGCGCAAGGTGCTGATCGTCGGGCTCGGCCCGGCCGGCTTCACGCTCGCGCATCACCTGATGAACGACGGCCATACCGTCGTCGCGATCGACGGGCTGAAGATCGAGCCGCTCGGCTTCGATCCCGCCCGCCCGATCCGCGAGACGGCCACGCTGTTCGAGAACCTCGACGATCGCGTGATGGCCGGGTTCGGCGGCGTCGCCGAGTACGGCATCACCGTGCGCTGGAAC
The DNA here is from genome assembly GCA_963756495.1 of uncultured Pseudomonadota bacterium. Taxonomy (GTDB): domain Bacteria; phylum Pseudomonadota; class Alphaproteobacteria; order Acetobacterales; family Acetobacteraceae; genus DATFDN01. The sequence goes on from CAVWNS010000002.1 coordinate 149,747, forward strand.
AAGAACTACCTGAAGCTCGTGCGCCTGCTCCTGGAGCGCCGGGCCGCGTTCGCGCATTTCGGCGGCGTGCGCTTCGGCGGCGGCGGCACGCTGTCGATCGACGACGCCTGGGCCATGGGATTCGATCACATCGCGCTCTGCATGGGGGCGGGGCGGCCCACGGTGCTCGATATCCCGAACGGGCTGGCGCGCGGCGTCCGGCAGGCCTCGGACTTCCTGATGGCGTTGCAGCTCACCGGCGCGGCCAAGATGTCGTCCATCGCCAATTTGCAGCTCCGCCTGCCGGTGGTGGCGATCGGCGGCGGGCTGACCGCGATCGACACCGCCACCGAGAGCCTCGCCTACTATGTCCGCCAAGTGGAGAAGTTCGCGCTGCGCTACCGCACGCTGATCGCCGAGCGCGGCGAGGCGGCGGTGCGCGCGGCCTGGACCGCAGAGGAGGCGGAGATCGCCGACGAGTTCCTCGCCCACGCCGCCGCCATCCGCGCCGAGCGCGAGGCCGCCGCGCGTGCCGATCGCGCGCCCGCCCTCGCCCGGCTGCTCGATTCCTGGGGCGGCGCGACCATCGCCTATCGCCGCGGCCTGATCGACAGCCCTTCCTACACGCTGAACCACGAGGAGGTGGCGAAGGCCCTGGAGGAGGGCGTGCGCTTCGCCGAGGGGCTGACGCCCCTGGCGGTCGAGGTGGACCGGTTCGGCCATGCCGCCGGGCTCCGCGTGGCCGGTCGCGACGGCACCGAGAGCGTGCTGCCCGCGCGCGCGATCCTGGTCGCCGCTGGCACCCAGCCCAACACGGTGCTGGCACGCGAAGACGGGCGCATCGCGCTCGACGGCAAGTATTTCCAGGCGCTCGACGAGGATGGCGCGCCGGTCTCCCCCGCCCGCGCCTTCGCCAAGCCCGAGACGCCGCAGGTGCTGATGCACCGCGCGCCGGACGGGCGCTTCATCAGCTTCTTCGGCGACCTGCACCCGAGCTTCTTCGGCAATGTCGTCAAGGCGATGGGCGGAGCCAAGCGGGGTTATCCGATCGTGACGCGCGCGCTGGCCGCGTGGTCGGGGACCGGCGTGTCCGGCGCTGCGCTGATCGCCCGCTGCCGCGACGAGCTGCGCGCCAGCGTCCATGCGGTGAACCGGCTGACGCCGACGATCATCGAGGTCGTGCTCCGCGCGCCCGCCGCCGCCCGCGCGTTCCGCCCCGGCCAGTTCTACCGGCTGCAGAACTTCGAGGTCCTGGCCCCGCGCCTGGAGGAGCCGGCCGGCGCCACCGTGCTGGGGATGGAGGGGCTGGCGATGACCGGCGCCTGGACCGATCCCGTGGCGGGACTGGTCTCCGTGATCGTGCTGGAAATGGGCGGCAGCTCCGATCTGTGCGCGATGCTGCGCCCCGGCGAGCCGGTCGTGCTCATGGGTCCGACCGGCACACCCACCGAGATCACGGCGGATGCCACCGTCGCGCTGGTCGGCGGCGGGCTGGGCAACGCCGTGCTGTTCTCGATCGGCGCGGCGCTGCGCGCGGCCGGTTCGCGCGTGGTCTATTTCGCCGGCTACAAGCACATGCAGGACCGCTACAAGGTGGAGGAGATCGAGCGCGCCGCCGATACCATCATCTGGTGCTGTGACGAGGCGCCCGGCTTCGCCCCGAACCCCCCCCGCACGCAGGACCGCAGCTTCGTCGGCAACATCGTGCAGGCGATGGCGGCCTACGGCGCGGGCCGGCTTGGCCCGCCCAGCATCTCGCTGGCCGAGGTGGACCATATGATCGTCATCGGCTCGGACCGGATGATGCAGGCAGTCGGGGCGGCCCGGCACAGCGTGCTCGCGCCGTTTCTGAAGGCCGGGCACAGCGCGATCGGGTCCATTAACAGCCCGATGCAGTGCATGATGAAGGAGGTCTGCGCCCAGTGCCTGCAACCGCACCTCGATCCCTTGAGCGGAGAACGGACCGTGGTGTTCTCCTGCTTCAATCAGGACCAGGCGCTGGACCGCGTGGACTTCCCCGCGCTCCATGAGCGGCTGCACCAGAACGGCGCGCAGGAGAAGCTGACCGCGCAGTGGATCGACCGCGCGCTGCGTCGGCTGAACGCGCGTCCGGCGATGGCAGCCGAGTAGGGGCTGGCTCCTCCCCTCGCCAGCCCGCGAAGGAAGGAGCCGCGCTTACTAGCCCGCGCTTACTGTCCCTGGGTCATCTGCCCGCGAATCGCGCCCTTGGGATTGTTCTTCGTGTGCACGTTCGCATACCACTGCCCCGAGGTGAGCTGCTGCTGCTGCTCGGCCGTCAGCGTAACGCTCCCCGTCACCGGGCTCTTGGGATTGGCCCCGTCGATCGGGACCACGATCGGCGCGTTCTGGCCCGCGGTGGCGGGCCCGTGGAAGTGCGCGGCGATCACCGGGCTTGCGAAGCCGCTCCAGGTTGCCGTGTAGGTCAGCCGGTGCGTCGTCGGGTCGAGGCGCGCGGTCACCGTGCCGGTGCCCTTCGATGTGGTGGGCGGGCTCTCCTGTGATCCAGCCATCGTGGTGTTGAAGACCATGGTCTGGCCCTGGGTTGTGGCCGTACCCTGGGCATGGGCCGCAGCCCCGATTCCCATGGCGGCGGCGGCGGTGACGACAAGCAGCGATCGACGGAACATGCGACCTCCCTGGATGGGCGCCCCGGCTGGCCGATCCAGCGGAGAAGCGCCATCGTTCAATCGCGCTCGGGGCCCGATGGCGCAAGCCCGGGAATTGCGTCGCCGCATCCCGCTCGGCATGACCGGAGCCTGGCGGAAGACATTCCGTCCGGATATCCGCTCACCATTTCATCGTGGTGCCACAATCCCGATCGATCCGGAGGCCCGCGTGCGTGTTCCCGTCATTCTATCGCTCGGCAGCGTCAATGCTGACTTCCAGGTTCGTGTCCCGCGCCCGCTCCAGGCCGGCGAGACCCTGCTGGCCACCGATTTCGTGCGCCTTGGCGGCGGGAAGGCCGCCAATGTCGCCTTTCTCGCGCACCGTCTCGGCCACAAGGCCAGCCTGCTGGGCCGCGTGGGCGACGACGAGTTGCGCGAGCAGGCGCTCGCTCCCCTTCGCCGCGCTGGCTTGGCGCTGGACTACGTCACCGTCGCGTCCAACATGTCCACCGCCGTTTCGATGATCGCCGTGCCCCCGGACGCGAAGAAGAGCATCGTGCTCGCCGCCAATGCCAACGATGCGTGGGATGAGGACGCCACCCGGTCCATCCTTGCCGCCATCGACGCGGCGGCACCCGGCTCCGTTCTCGTTGCTGATTGCGAGATCACGCCGTCGGTCGTCGCGCGCGCCGTGACCGCCGCCCGCACGCGCGGTCTGCGCGTGGTGCTCGACCCCGCTCCCGCCGACCGCGCTGATCGCCGGCTTCTCGCGCAGTGTGCCGCGCTCGCTCCGGATGCGCGGGAAGCGGCCGAGCTCACGGGAACCGAGACCGGTACGGCCGAGGGCGCCGGCCAAGCCGCCTTGATCCTTGCCGGCCTCGTTATCCCCATGGTCTGCGTCAAGCTCTCCGACGGTGGATGCGTCCTGGCCCATGAAGGCCGCCTCACCCATATCCCGCCCACGAAGATTGACGTCGTGGACAGCACAGGCGCCGGCGATGCCTTCACCGGCGCCCTGGCCGTTGCCCTGCTTGAGGACCAGGCGCCGGTGCAGGCAGCGCTGTTCGCCACTGCCGCGTCCCACCTCGCGATGGAGACCTATGGCTCGCAGGATTCCTACCCCACCCGCGCGCGGATCGAGGCCTTCCTTCCCCGTCTCGCCGCGACCATCCATGTCCCCGCGACCTGAGCCGCTGTTTCCCGCGCCGCTGCAATTCGCGTTCGAGGATTATGACCCGGCCGACGAGCGCCGGCGCGAGTCCCTCTTCGCGCTCGGAAATGGCAAGCTCCTCGTCCGCGCCTGCCCGTGCGAGGCCGGGGCGGAGGACGGCTCCCATTATCCCGGCACCTATCACGCCGGCTGCTATAGCCGGCGCACGCTGCGGATCGAGGGAAAGCGGCTCGGCCATGACAGCCTCGTCAACTTGCCCAACTGGCTTCCCCTTACATTCCGCATCGAGGGCGACGAGGAATGGTTTTCCCTGCGAAGCTGCGACATCCTCGCGTATCGGCACACGTTAGACATGGCTCGTGGTCTCGCCGAGCGCCGGGCCGTGGTGCGGGACGCGCACGGCCGTCGCACCGCGATCCGCGAGCAGCGCCTGGTCAGCATGGTCCGCCCGGTCCTCGCCGCGCTGCGCCTGGAATTGACGCCGGAGAATTGGTCCGGCCTTATCGAGCTTCGCTCGGCGCTCGACGGCGGCATCACCAACCACAACACCGATCGCCGGGTCTTGCCCGGCTACCGCCATCTTGAGGTCAGCACGCGCGACCTCTCTCCTGGTGGACCATTGCTGCTCGCAGCGCGTACCCGCCAGTCGCGCATGGGCATCGCGCTTGCCGCGCGCACCCGTGCGGACGGGGTCTCATCGCGTCGTATCGATCGCGGGGCAGATGTCATCGCCGAGCACCTCTCCTGCCCCGCTACGGCCGGTATGGCGCTGGCGGTCGAGAAAATCGCCTCGATCACCACCGCGCGCGACCCCGCCACGTCCGAACCGCGCGAGGCCGCTTGCGCCGCGGTGGACGAGGCCCCGGCTTTCGCTGTCCTTCGGGACGAGCACGCACGCGCCTGGGTGCGATTGTGGGAGCGTGTCGCCATCGAGGCGGAGCATCCCGTGCTCGCGCGCGGCATCGCATTCCATGCCTTCCACCTCTTGCAGACCATCTCGCCGCATTCGGTGCAGGTCGATGTCGGCCTGCCCTCTCGAGGGTGGCAGGAGGCGTATCACGGCCAGGTATTCTGGGACGAGATCTTCGCCTTCCCCTTCCTGAACCACCGCTTTCCGGAGATCGCGCGCGGCCTGCTTCTCTATCGCTATCGCCGCCTGCCGGAGGCTCGGCGCGCGGCCCGCGCGGCCGGCCACGCGGGTGCCATGTTTCCTTGGCGCAGCGCCACGACCGGCGCCGAACAGACGCCCGACTTCCAGATCAACCCGCTCTCCGGTCACTGGATGCCGGACCATACGCGGCTCCAACGCCATATCGGCGCGGCGATCGCCCATAATGCCTGGCACTACTACCTCGCCACAGCCGACGCGTCCTTCCTTGCCGAGTACGGCGCCGAGTTACTGACGGAGATCGCCCGATTCTGGGCTTCTCTTGCGCGCCACGACCCGAAGGACGACCGGTTTGACATCTGCGGCGTGATCGGCCCGGACGAATACCACAACGCGTATCCGGGCGCCGACGAGCCTGGTCTTCACAACAACGCCTATACCAATGTCATGGCGGCCGCGACGTTGCTGCGTGCGGACGAGGCGCTTGATCAACTGCCCCCGCACCGGCGCGACGAACTCGCGTGCGCACTCGGGCTTACGGACGCGGAGCGCGCGCAGTGGCGGCGCGTGGCACGGCGCCTGCGCCTCTGCTTCCATGATGACGGGGTGATCAGCCAGTTCCAGGGATTCGATTTCCTCAAGCCGTTCGATGGCCGTGGCTTCGCCGAACGTCACCCGGATGGCCGCGTTGACTGGGAATTGGAAGCGCGTGGCGACACGGTTGACGCCTACCAGGCGAGCAAGCAGGCCGACGTGCTGATGCTGCTCTACTTATTCCAGCCGGATGAGCTGGCAACACTGATCCGCACGATGGGCTACGAGATGGATCAGGACCGGCTGCGTCGCACCGCGGCCTATTACCTTGACCGAACTCACCCATAAGTCGAGCCTTTCGCGCGTGGTCTGCGCCGGTGCCCTGGCGTTGCTGGACCCGCACGCCTCCTGGACGTTCTTCGAGCGCGCCCTCTGCATCGACTTCGATGCCGACAACAGCACCAACGCCGAGGAGGGCCTGCATCTTGGCGCCATGGCCGGCACGCTCGACGTGCTGCAACGCCATTATCTCGGTCTGCACTCACGCGGCGATGCCTTGCTGCTCGCCCCGGCTCCGCCGCCGGGGCTTGGGCAGGTGTGGATGCGCATGCAGCATCGCGACGCCTTTCTCGCGATCGACTGGGACGGTGCTGTTCTCCGTCTGCGCGCCAACTCCGCCAACTTCGCACCGCTGCCCGTGCTGCATGCGGGGCATACCCATCTCATCTCCCCAGGAGAGGACTTGACCATCGAGCCGGAGTGTCGGCCGGGTACGCCGCTCGCCGAGTGCCAGGACAACGATTCCATTCGGGAACAGAATGACCGACATCGAGGTTGAAACCGCCATCATCGGCGGAGGGCAGACCGGTGTGCCGCTGGCGCGTGCCCTGGCTGGGGCCGGTCGCTCGGTGGCGTTAATCGAGCGCGCGCATCTCGGCGGCTCCTGCGTGAATTTCGGGTGCACACCGAGCAAGGCCATGATCGCCTCGGCCCGGCTCGCCGCGCGGGCACGCGCCGCATCGGATCTCGGATTGCGCATCCCGCGGGTCGAGGTGGATTTCAGGGCGGTGATGGACCGCGCTCGCGGTTTGGTCGCGCAATCCAGGGGGCAGCTCGATGCGAGCTTCGCCGAGACCGACAACCCGCGCCTGGTCCTCGGCCACGGGCGGTTGGACGGACGCGACGGCACGCGCATCCGCATCCGCATCGACCAGACATGCATCCTGGCGGGGCGTGTGGTGCTGGACACCGGTTCGCGCACCGCACGCCCCGCCATCGACGGCGTGGACCGTGTTCCCACCATCGACGCGGAGAACTGGATCGTTCTCACGGAGCTGCCGGGGCGCCTGATCTTCCTGGGCGGCGGCTACATCGCGCTCGAGATGTCGCAGGCCTTCCGACGCCTTGGCGCTGAGACGGTCGTGTTGGAGAAGGGCGGCCAGATCGCCGAACGCGAGGACCCGGATGTTGCCCAGGCGCTGCAAGCGGCGCTGGAGCGGGACGGGGTGGCGGTGCATCTCAACGTCGACGTGATGCGCCTGGAGGCGGTTGACCGTGGGGTCAGGGTGCATCTGCGCGACGGGGCGATCGAGGGAACACATCTGTTCCTGGCGGCGGGCCGGCAAACGAACACCGATGATCTCGGCTTGCACACGATCGGCGTCCGTACCGACGACCATGGGATGGTCGCGGTCGATGACCGCCTTCGTACCAGCGCGGACGGAGTTTGGGCGGCCGGGGACATACGCGGCGGCCCGGCCTTCACGCATACGGCCTATGATGATTTCCGCGTGCTCAAATCGCAGTTCCTCGGCGATGGCCACGACACGCGGTGCCGCATCGTTCCCTACGCCATGTTCACCGATCCCGAGCTTGGCCGGGTGGGCATGAGCGAGACCGAGGCGCGCGGAGCCGGACGTGAGATCGCGGTGGGCCGGCACGCCATGGTCGATAGCGGCAAGGCGCGCGAACTGGGTCGGACGGACGGGTTCATCAAGGTCGTCGCGGACCGGCGCAGCGGTGAGATTCTGGGCGCCTCGGCGCTGTGCGAGCAGGGGTCGGAGGTCGTGCAACTCTTTGTCGAACTGATGAATGCCGGCGCCACCACGCGCACCATGCTGGACGCCATCCACATCCACCCGACGCTTGCCGAGGCGGCAAAGAACGCGGTGGTTTCAATCACCGGCGATTAGACAGAGCGACGGTTCACGCCCTGAGCTTGTCGGGCATGGCCGGCGGCTCGTTCGCGTCCACCACGGCTTCGATGATGGCGGGCTTCGGCGAGCGCAGCGCGGCCTCGATCGCCGGACGGATCTCGTCCGGCCGTTCGCAGCGATACCCATCCGCCCCGCAGGCGCGGGCGAAGGCCACGAAGTCGATCGGCGCCAGGTCTATGCCGAACGGCTGGTAACCGAGACCAGTCTGTTCGAAACGGACCTCCGCCAGGCTGTTGTTCTTGAGAATGAGGATCTTGACCGGCAGGTTCAGCTTCACCGCCGTGGTCAGCTCCGCCATCAGCATGGCGAAGCCGCCATCGCCGACGACGGCGACGGACTGCCGCCCGGGATAGGCCAGGGAAGCGGCGATCGCGTAGGGCAGCCCGGGTGCCATCGTCGCCAGCAAGCCGGTGCCTGTCAGTTGCTGCTGCTCCTTCAGCATCAGGCCGCGCGCCGCGAAATGCGTGTTGGCGCCGCAATCGAGCGAGATGACGGCGTCGGGTGCCAGCGCATCGCTCAGCATTCCGATCACCATCTGCGGTCTCAGCGGCGTGCGTTCTGTTTCCCTCACCTGCCGCAGCAATCCGTTCCACGCCCGCATCCCGTCCTGCGCGGTGGTCAGGAAGCCGCGATCGGGATTTCGTCGCAGCATCGGCAACAACACGTCCAGCGTCGCCTGCACGTCGCCGACCAGTCCCACTTCGACGGGGTAGCGCGACCCGATGCGCTCCGGATTGATATCGACCTGCACCGCGCGCGCCTGACCGGGCTTGGGATAGAAATCGACCCACGGCATGGTTGAGCCGAGGATCAGCAACGTGTCGCATCCGTGCATCGCCTGTTCGGACGGAACGGTGCCGAGATGGCCGATGCCGCCCGTCGTATAAGGGCTGTCGTCCGGCAGCACCGCCTTGCCGAGCAGCGCCTTGGCGACCGGCGCCCCCAGCGTCTCGGCAACCTGTTGCACCTCGGAGCGCGCGCGTAGCGCGCCCTGTCCCGCGAGGATCGCGACCTTCGTTCCGGCATTCAACAGCTCGGCCGCCTGACGCAGTTGGCCGGCGGCCGGGACGGCTGCATTCGGCAGCCAGGAGGAGGAGGTGCGGAGGCCGTGATACTCCATCGACGGCTTGTCCGCCGACAGCTTCATGGCCTGCACGTCCTTGGGAATGGTGATGTGGGCGACCCCGCGCCCGCCCAGCGCCGCCCGACAAGCGATGTCCGCCACCGCAAGCCCGTGCAGCGGGCCCGTGATCGCGGTGTCGTAAAGTGCCACGCCCTTCATCAACTCGACCGTATTCACGTCCTGCATGAACCGCGTGTCGATCAGGTCATGGAAAGTCAGGCCGGTGATCGCCAGCACCGGCGTGCTGTCCATCTTCGCGTCATACAACCCGTTCAGGAGATGGACGGCGCCGGGACCCGTGGTGGCGATGCAGGCGCCAAGCCGGCCGGTGTGCTTGGCGTAGCCGCAGGCCATGAACGCCGCGGCCTCCTCGTGCCGCACGCCGATGAAACGGATCTTGTCCTGGCGAACGCTGAGCGCCTCGATCAGCGGACCGATGCCATCGCCGACCATGCCGAACACCATCGGAATCTGCCAGGTGATCAGCGTCTCCACGATGATGTCCGCCGTGGTCCTATCGCCGGCAATGCTCGCTGGGTCTGGCTGGCGATTGATCGCGGCGCCAGAACTCGGAACGCTGGGCGGCGGCATCAATCGGAGCCAGCACGCGGCCCGCGAGAAGGCCCGCGCCGGCGACCCCGGTCAGGCGGAAGAGGTCACGACGGCTCGCGGCGCTCGCGATGCCGCTCTTGATGTCCCTCTCGATGTCCCTCTGGGGTTCGGCCGGGTGCCGCATGAATGCCTCCCATGATGCCCTGGTCGCGGAAGACATGAACGCCTCCGGACAAGCCACGTTCTCTGGACCGAGGCGGGCTTGGCCTCGCGCGTCACCCTGCGCGTCGGGGGTGCATGCCCTGCCCATGCGGCGAGTAATCGCGCGGCTGATGATCTAGCCCTGCCGTACGCTCACCGCCTCCATCAGCTCTGCCCACTCCCGCTTGCCGAGCCCGCTATCCGCCTGCTCCACCGCCTCCCCCGCCAGCATCCGCCGGACCACATCGAGCATCTGCGCCGACAGGGTGACGGCCCCGAGGCGGTAATCGAGGAACGCCTGGCAGGCGAGCGGCACCCAGGCGCGCACCGTCTCCAGCATGACGTCCGCATAGGTGCGGATTTCGTACTGCGCGTGCGCGTCGGCACGCAGCGCCAGGAAGTTCAGTAGGTTGTGCAGGTCGGTCTTCCAGTACCACTGCGTGTAGGTGTTCAAGGTCAGGTTCATCCGGGCCAGCTCGCGTGCCAGCCCGCCGCGTGCCGGGTCGACGACCTGACCCTGCTCGTCCTCGTTCAGCATCCACGCGTAATCGTCGTAGCAGCGCCCCGCGTCGGTCCGCAGCAGGTCAAGCACGCGGGCGGCCTGGTCGGGCTCCAGCACCGCCCCGCGTCCCTGCCGGTTGCTCGCCGACTGCGCGGCCAGGTGCTCGGGGGCGGGGATGTAGAACTCGCGGTCCAGCACGGAGTAGCGCGCTGAATACTCGTTCACGTTCGCCGTGCGGTGCCTGATCCATTGCCGGGCGACGAAGATCGGCAGCTTCACATGGTACTTGATCTCGCACATCTCAAATGGGGTGGAGTGCCGGTGGCGCATCAGGTAGCGGATCAGCCCGGCATCCTCCGAAACGCGCCTTGTGCCCCGCCCGTAGGAGACCCGCGCCGCCTGCACGATGGCGCCGTCGTCGCCCATGTAGTCGATCACGCGGACGAAGCCGTGATCCAGCACCGGCAGCGGCTGGAACAGCATCGCCTCCAGCGCCGCGACGCTTGGCCGCAAGGTTTCGGCCGGCCGGCCTCTCGCGACCTCGATCTCCTGGCGCTGCTCCTGCGTCAGCCGCATGGGATGGGACTCCACTTTCGGGGTTTGCGGGCCTATATTCCCTCTGCCGGCTTCGGACGGCTATGGCGATAAATGGCGGTTGGAATAAGCGTAGTGGACCCGGGGGCAGTGCCCGGCGCCTCCACCAAACGGGGGCGAAACAGGCTCGACACGCGTGGTAAAGACCCGTTTTTCGCTCGGCATGGTTCCGCCGTTATCGGGCCTTTCTACAAGTGCCAACGACAACATGGCGCTCGCTGCCGCTGCATAAGCGGTAAGCGCGGTTCGGGGGGCACCGGGCAACAGAAGCCCCCCACTTCCAGGCCCCTCACGTCTCTGGCCTCCCATCGGCGATCACGGTATTGGTCCTGAGATGACCGACGAACAGCAACCCACCGTCGAAAGCCTGCTCCCCTACGAGGACTGGACCGAAGCCGCGATGCGGGAGGTCCTGGTGCGCGCGATCGCGTACGCGGCCGAGAATGGCCTGCCCGGCGAGCACCATTTCTACATCACCTTCCGCACCGACCATCCGGGCGTGGTGATCCCGCCGCGGCTGCGCGCGCAGTACCCGCAGGAGATGACGATCGTCCTGCAACACCAATTCTGGGATCTGCGGGTGGACACCGAGGCGCGGCTCATCAGCGTCGGGCTGTCGTTCGGCGGCATTCCCTCGATGCTGGTCATACCGCTCGGCGCGGTGATCGCCTTCGCCGACCCGTTCGTCCGCTATGGAATGCGCTTCCGCCCCGAAGCGCCGCCTTCCGTCGAGGCCGAAGCGCCGCCCGCTCCCGTCCCGGCCCTGCGGCCGGTTCCGACCGTGGTGCCGGCAGGGCCGGCCGAAACCGAAACCGGATCAGCGGAGGCGCCACAGGTGGTCAGCCTTGACGCGTTCCGCCGGCGGGGCCCGCCTGTCAAGGGCTGAATCTCCTGTCCTGCTAGAAGGATCACGCCCTTGGACGCCCTGATCTCCCGCCCGTCTGCCGCCAGCCCGGCCGGCTTCGCCTACGCGCCCATGTTCCCACTCGGTCCCGAGCAAACGCCGTGGCGCCGGCTCGACATCGCGGGCGTGCGGACCGCTTCCTGCGACGGACAGAAGGTGCTGCGCATCGCGCCCGAGGCGCTGACCGAATTGGCCGTGCAGGCGTTTCGCGACGTGTCGCACTTGCTGCGCCCTGGTCATCTGCGCCAGCTCCGCGCCATCCTCGACGACCCCGAGGCCTCCGACAACGACCGCTTCGTTGCCCTCGATCTGCTCAAGAACGCCAACATCGCCGCCGGCGGCGTGCTGCCGATGTGCCAGGATACCGGCACCGCCATCGTCTTCGGCAAGAAGGGCCAGCGCGTCTGGGTGGACGGCAACGAGGAGGAGGCGCTCGCCTTCGGCGTCCACCGCACCTACACCGAGACCAACCTGCGCTACTCGCAGATGGCGCCGCTCTCGATGTTCGAGGAGGTGAACACCGGCAACAACCTGCCGGTGCAGTTCGACATCCTCGCCGCGCCCGGGCAGGACCATGCCGACGAGCTCCACCTGATGTTCGTGGCCAAGGGCGGCGGGTCGGCCAACAAGACCTTTTTGTTCCAGGAGACCCGCGCGATCCTGTCGCCGGAGCGGCTGCTGAAGTTCCTGGAAACGAAGATCAGGACGCTCGGCACCTCCGCATGCCCGCCCTACCACCTTGCCATCGTCATCGGGGGCACGTCGGCCGAGGCGACCTTGAAGACCGTCAAGCTCGCCTCGACCCGCTGGCTGGACACCCTGCCCATCAGCGGCAGCAAGGCCGGTCACGCGTTCCGCGATGTCGAGATGGAGCGGCAGGTCCACGCACTGACCCGTTCGCTCGGCATCGGCGCCCAGTTCGGCGGCAAGTATTTCTGCCACGACGTCCGGGTGATCCGGCTGCCGCGCCATGGTGCCAGCCTGCCGGTCGGGATCGGCGTGTCCTGCTCGGCCGACCGCCAGATCCTGGCCAAGGTAACGCCGGAGGGCGTGTTCCTCGAACAGCTCGAATCCGATCCCGCGACATACCTGCCGGAGACCACCGAGGCTCATTTGGAGAGCGAATCGGTGGCCGTGGACCTCAACCGGCCGATGGCGGACATCCGCCGTCAGCTCTCGCGATACCCGGTCAAGACCCGCCTCGCGCTGACCGGCACGATGGTGGTCGCGCGCGACATCGCCCATGCCAAGCTGAAGGAGCGGTTGGACCGGGGCGAGGGCCTGCCCGGCTACATCAAGGATCACCCGGTCTATTACGCGGGTCCCGCGAAGACGCCGGAGGGCTACGCGACGGGTAGCTTCGGCCCGACCACGGCGGGGCGGATGGACAGCTACGTGGCCGAGTTCCAGCAGGCGGGCGGCTCGCTGGTGATGCTCGCCAAGGGCAACCGCTCCAAGGCGGTGCGTGAGGCGTGCAAGGCCAATGGCGGCTTCTATCTCGGCAGCGTCGGCGGTCCGGCCGCGCGGCTCGCGCAGGACTGCATCCGCAAGGTCGAGGTGCTGGAGTATCCGGAACTCGGCATGGAGGCGGTCTGGCGCATCGAGGTGGAGAACTTCCCCGCTTTCATCATCATCGACGACAAGGGCAACGACTTCTACGACGGGCTGGAGTGAGCGGCGCCATGCGGTTCGCCATCGACCGGATCGATCACGTCGTGCTCAACGTCCGCGACGTGGACGAAGCCGCGGCCTGGTATGAAGGCGTCCTGGGGATGCGCCGCGAGACCTTCGGCGCCGGGGAGCGCGTGGCGCTGCTGTTCGGGGGACAGAAGATCAATTTGCGGCCGGTCTCGGCCGACCCGGAATTGTGGATCACTGGCGCCAGCGACGCGCCGGGCGCGGCGGATCTCTGCTTCATCACCGCCGTGCCGCCCGACGACATCATCGCGCATCTGCGCGCCTGCAACATCGCGATCATCGACGGTCCGGTGGCGCGGGCCGGCGCGCTGGGACCCATGCGGTCGGTGTATTGCCGCGACCCCGACGGCAACCTGGTCGAGATCGCGACCTATCTCCCCGCCTGATGGGGCGTGAGACGTCGCGGCGGGTCGGCTATCTCGCGCTGGCTTGCTTTCTGGCCCTGATCCCACTTGCCAACTGGATGGTCCTGCATGTCGGCGTGGTCTGCCCGCCCGCCGCGCCCTGCTTGGTGCCCGTCGCCCCAGGGCTGATGGCACCCTCCGGCGTGGTCACGGTCGGCGTGGCGCTGGTGCTGCGCGACGTGGTGCAGCGCTGCCTTGGCATTGGCTGGGGGCTGGGGGCGATCGCGGCGGGCACGCTGCTCTCGACCCTTGTTGCACCCGGCGCGCTGGTCGCGGCGTCCGGAGCGGCCTTCGTTCTGAGCGAACTGGCCGACTTCGCGATCTACACGCCACTCCAGCGCCGGCGCCTGATGATGGCGGTGCTCGCCTCCGCTTGCGTCGGCTCGCTGGTGGATTCGGTCGTCTTCCTGGGGCTCGCCTTCGGCAGCCTGAATTTCCTGGCGGGGCAGGTTGTGGGCAAGCTCTGGGCCGCGCTGGTCAGCATGCCCTTCATCCGCCTGCTCCGCCGGGTCGCGCCGACCCCGGCCTAAAGCTCAGGCGCGGGATTCCCGGCCAGAGCGCCACGGTGCGCGCGACGTCGGGCCGATGAGCCGGTGCGTCATGTGCAGGGCACCGGCGCCCGCCACTGCCAGCGCCGCCAGCCAGCAGAAGCGCGATTCGTAGCCGCCGAGCACGACGAGCGCGAGGAACAGCACGGTCACGCCGATTAACCCGCTGGCCCGCCCGCGCCTTGTGGCCATGACGCCGAGGACGAGGAAGACCGCGAACAGCGCGATGGCCGCCGCCCGCACCAGATCGAAGGCCTGTATGGCGACGAACCCGACCCAGGCCTGGAACTCCCATACCGCATGGTCCAGGGTCGCAAGGGTCGCGTAGATGAAGCGTCCCGGCCCGGCCGCGTACACGACAGCCGCGAGCAGAATTCCACCCAGCCAGACAAGTGCAACTGTGTTCCGGCGCACGGGACCCTCTGTGTCTGCCTAACAGATTGCGTATCTGGCCCCAGTGCCTGCCAATTGCCAGACCCGCTGTCAGACCCGCCGCTATCCGGCCTGTCCGCTGGCCAGGCGCGCCGCGCACGCCTACATCGCCGCCGATGGACCTCGCCACGTTCGACTTTGACCTGCCGCCGGAGCGAATCGCCCAGCGTCCCGCCCGGCCGCGCGACGCGGCCAGGCTGCTTGTCATCGGTGCGCGGTTGCAGGATCGCAGGATTCGCGAGCTGCCGGACCTGCTCCGGCAGGGCGACGTGCTCGTGGCCAATGACACGCGCGTGATCCCGGCGCAGCTTATTGCCCGGCGTGGGGCGGCGCGCGTCGGCATCACGCTCGACCGACCGTTGGCGGACGGAACATGGCACGCGCTGGCGCGCAACGCGCGACGGCTGCGCGACGGCGATGTGCTGCGCTTCGAAGGCTCCGATGATCTGCGCGCGCTGGTGCGCACCCGCGATCCGGACGGCGGCGTGACGCTCGCGTTCAACGTGCACGGCGCGGCGTTCGCCGATGCGCTGTGCCTTGCCGGCGCGCTCGCCTTGCCCCCTTACATCGCGCGCCCGTCCGGGCCGACCCCGCAGGATGCCAGCGACTACCAGACCGTGTTCGCGACGCGGCCGGGCGCCGTGGCGGCCCCCACCGCCGGGCTGCACTTCACCCCAGCCCTGCTCGGCGCGCTCGACGCGCGCGGGGTGCGTCGCGTCACCGTCACGCTTCATGTCGGGGCGGGCACGTTCCTGCCGGTGCGGACGGACGATATCGGCACCCATCGGATGCACCCCGAGCGGGGCGAGATCACCGAGTCGGCGGCGACGTCCATCAACGCCGCCCGCGCGGCGGGCGGACGGGTCGTGGCGGTCGGCACGACATCGCTGCGCCTGCTCGAAAGCATCGCCACCGAGGCCGGCCTGCGTGCGTTCGCAGGCGAGACCGACCTGTTCATCCTGCCCGGTCATCGCTTCCGCGCCGTCGATCTCCTGATGACCAACTTTCATTTGCCGCGCACGACGCTGTTCATGCTGGCCTGCGCCTTCGGCGGAACCGAGCGGATGCGCGCCGCCTACGCCCACGCGATCACGGCCGGGTACCGCTTCTACTCCTACGGCGATTGCTGCCTGATCGAGCGGGGGGCGTGAGCTTCGCGCTCACTCTGAATGCCACCGACGGGCGGGCTCGGGCCGGCGTGATCCGGACCGCGCACGGCATGGTCGAGACGCCCACCTTCATGCCGGTCGGCACCGCCGGAACGGTGAAGGCCATGACGGCGGACGCGGTGCGCCAGACGGGTGCGCGCATCGGTACTCGGCAACACCTACCACCTCATGCTGCGTCCCGGCGCGGAGCGGGTCGCGCGTCTGGGAGGCCTGCACCGGATGATGGACTGGCCCGGCCCGATCCTCATGGACTCGGGCGGGTTCCAGGTCATGTCGCTGGCCAGGCTGCGTCGGATCGACCCCGAGGGCGTCACCTTCCGCTCCCATATTGACGGCACGGCGCACCGGCTGACGCCGGAGCGCTCGGTGGCAATCCAGCACGATTTAGATGCCACGATCAGCATGGTGCTCGACGAATGCACGCCGTTTCCGGCGACGCGGGAGGAGGCACGCGCCTCGATGGAGCTGTCCCTGCGCTGGGCCGCGCGCTCCAAGGCCGCGTTCGTGCCGCGCCCCGGCCACGCGCTGTTCGGCATCGTCCAGGGCGGGGTGTACCCCGACCTGCGGGCAGCCTCCGCCTTGGGGCTCGCCGAGATGGGCTTCGAGGGCATTGCGATCGGCGGCCTCGCGGTTGGCGAGGGCCAGGCGGCGATGTTCGCGGTGCTGGATGCAACCGAGCCGTTGTTGCCCGCCGACCGCCCGCGCTACCTGATGGGGGTCGGCACGCCCGACGACATGCTGGGGGCGGTGGCGCGCGGTATCGACATGTTCGACTGCGTGATCCCCACCCGCTCGGGCCGCATGGCGCGCGCCTATACGAGGCGCGGGGTGCTGAACCTCCGCAATGCCCGCTTCGCCGAGGACGACAGGCCGATCGACCCCGGCTGCGCCTGCCCGGGATGCACACGGCACGCGCGCGCCTATTTTCATCACCTGTTCAAGGCGGGCGAGGTGCTGGGGCCGATGCTGCTGACGTGGCACAATCTGACGTACTACCGGGACCTGATGCGCGGCCTGCGGTCCGCGATCATGGCCGGGGGGCTCGATGCGCACGTCGCGGCGGTGCGTGCGGCCTGGGCGGATGGCGACGCGCCATGACCGCCCCCGAATTCGACGGCCTGACCCAGCTTGGCCGGGCGACGCCATTGCCGGCCTCGCCGGAGATTGCACGGCTGGAGCGCGTGGCGAACCCGGCGCAGGGGAAGCACTACGTGGTTCGCTTCACCTGCCCGGAGTTCACCTCACTCTGCCCGATCACCGGTCAGCCCGACTTCGCGCATATCGTCATCGATACCATCCCCCGTGACTGGATCGTGGAGAGCAAGTCGCTGAAGCTGTTCCTGGCCGCCTTCCGCAACCACGGCGCCTTCCACGAGGACTGCACGATGCACATCGCCGAGCGCCTGGTCGGGCTGCTCGACCCCGTGTGGCTGCGCATCGGCGCCTACTGGTATCCGCGCGGCGGCATGCCCATCGACGTGTTCTGGCAATCGGGGTCGCCGCCAGAGGGTGTGTGGGTGCCGCCGCAGGAGGTGGCGCCCTATCGGGGGCGGGGCTAAAGTATTGGGCAGGAGGGCATCATGGACGTCGCCGTACGTCGCCCGCGCATGTCGATGGATGAGTTCCTGGTCTGGGAGAGCCAGCAGGAAGGGCGCTGGGAGTTCGATGGGTTCGAGCCGTGCGCGATGGTAGGCGCGAACTCCCGCCACCACCGCATCATTGCTGCCGTCGCGGCCGCGCTGCGGGAACTGCGGGGAGGAAGATGCCTGGTCTACACTGAAACGATGAAGCTGAAGCTCGGGCGAACCTGGCCGTATCCCGACTTGATGGTCGTTTGTTCGGAAGTGGCGGATGAGGCACCGTTTGTCTCGGACCCGATCGTGGTCATCGAGGTGTTGAGCGCCAGCACGGCGCGGGACGACAGGATTTTCAAGAACCGCGAATACGAGGAAGTCGCCAGCATCCAGCGCTATGTCGTGCTCGAGCAGGAGGTGCAGGCTGCGGAGATATATTCGCGTGACGGCGGGCACTGGGTGCGCTCGACCGTGGTGAACGACGGAAACCTGATGATGCCGGAGATCGGGGTGCAGATCCCGCTTACGGATGCCTATGCCGGGCTTGGCGTGCCGCCATATGTCCCGGCCGCGCAGGACGCGCCCGACCACGCCTGACCCCGCCGCCCTGATCCGCGACAAGGCGCTCGCCCTCGGCTTCGACGCTGTCGGGTTTTGCGGGGCGGAGCTTGGTTCGGAGGCCCGCGCCCGGCTGGGGGCGTTCCTCGCGGCCGGGCAGCACGGTGACATGGGGTGGATGGAGGATCGGGCCGAGCAGCGCGCCCATCCGCGCGCGCTGTGGGCCGAGGCGCGCAGCGTGATCGCGCTCGGCCTATCCTACGCACCCGACGACGATCCGCTGGCCGCGCTCGATCAGGCCGATCGCGGCAACATCTCGGTCTATGCGCGCGGCCGCGACTATCATGACGTCGTGAAGGGGATGCTGAAGCATCTGGCGCAGTTCATCGTCTCGCGCTTCGGCCCGCAGGTGAAGGTATTTGTTGATACCGCGCCGGTGATGGAGAAGCCGCTTGCCCAACAGGCCGGGCTCGGCTGGCAGGGCAAGCACACCAATCTGGTCTCGCGCGCGCACGGCTCCTGGTTGTTCCTGGGCGAGATCTACACCACGCTTGAGATACCGCCCGATCCGCCCCACGCGGATCGCTGCGGCACCTGCGCGCGCTGCCTGTCTTCGTGCCCGACGGTGGCGTTTCCGGCGCCCTATCGCCTGGATGCGACGCGCTGCATCTCGTACCTGACGATCGAGCATGCTGGGCCAATTCCGCACGCGTTGCGGCCGCTGATGGGCAATCGCATCTACGGTTGCGACGATTGCCTGGCCGTATGTCCCTGGAACCGCTTCGCACGCGCGACCTCGCACACGAAATTGCGCGCGCGCGCGGAGCTGACCGCGCCGCGCCTTGCCGCCCTCGCCGCCTTGGACGATGCCGGATTCCGCACCATGTTCGCCGGGTCGCCGATCAAGCGCATCGGACGGGACCGTTTCGTGCGCAATGTGCTGATGGCCGTTGGCAACGCCGGCGACCCGATGCTGCGCTCCGTCGCCGTGCGCCTGCTGGGCGATCCGAACCCCGTCGTCGCCGAGGCCGCTGCCTGGGCGCTCGATCGTCTGGAGGGCGCATGCAAGTCCGCACCGAAACCGACAGCCTCGGCTCCATCGACATCGACGAGCAGCGCTACTGGGGACCCCAGACCGAACGCGCGCGCCGCCTGTTCCGGATCGGTACCGAACACTTCCCGCCCGAGCTGATCCGCGCCGTCGGCCTCCAGAAGCAGGCGGCGGCCGAGGCCAACCGGGAACTGGGTGAGCTGCCGGGCGAGATTGCCGAGGCGATCGCCGCTGCCGCGCGCGAGATCGCCGACGGCCACATGGATGCGGAGTTTCCGCTGCCGATCTGGCAGACCGGATCGGGCACCCAGACCAACATGAACGCCAACGAGGTGATCGCCAACCGGGCCAACGAGATGCTGGGCAAGCCGCGCGGCGTGCGCGAACCGGTGCATCCCAACGATCACGTCAACCGCGGCCAGTCCTCCCAACGACAGCTTCCCGACCGTCATGCACATCGCCGCCGCGCAGGCGACGCAGGCGCTGCTGCCGCGCCTGGACGTGCTCCAGGCGTCGCTGGAGCGGCGCGCGGCCGAGTGGGACGCCATCGTAAAGGTCGGGCGTACCCATATGATGGACGCCGTGCCCGTCACCCTGGGCCAGGAGTTCGGCGCCTGGGGGCGGCAGGTGGCGCTGGGGCAGGAGCGGCTGCGCGGCGTGATGCCCCGGCTGCTGTCACTGCCGCAGGGCGGAACGGCGGTCGGCACCGGGCTCAACCGGCACCGCGACTTCGACCGCGTCTTCTGCGACCGCATCGCCGCGCTCACCGGGCTCGCCTTCACCCCCAACCCGAACAAGTTCGAGGGCATGGGCGCCCACGACGCCCTGGTCGAGCTGTCGGGCGTGCTGAACGTGATCGCGGTCTCGCTGAACAAGCTCGGCAACGACATCCGTCTGCTCGGCTCGGGTCCGCGCGCGGGAATCGCGGAGCTGACCGTGCCGGCCGACGGGCTGTCCAGCTCCATCATGCCCGGCAAGACCAACCCGACCCAATGCGAGGCGCTGACGATGGTCTGCGTCCAGGTCATGGGCAGCCACGTCACGGTGACGATCGCCGGCGCTCAGAGCTTCCTGGAGCTGAACGTCTTCAAGCCCGTCATCATCTACAACGTACTGACCTCCTGTCGCCTGCTGGGCGACGCGGCCGAAAGCTTCGCGCACAACATGGTGGACAAGCTGGAGCCCGCGCGGGAGCGGATCGCCGAGAACCTGGCCAAGTCGCTGATGCTGGTGACCGCGCTCAACCCGCGGATCGGCTACGATAAGGCGGTGAAGATCGGCAAGCTCGCGCTGGCGGAGAATGTGACCCTCAAGCAAGCCGCTGAAAAGCTTGGTTATGTTTCGCCCGACGACTTCGACCGATGGGTGAGGCCCGAACAGATGACCACCCCCGGCGCGACGCTCGCGGGCGGCGGCTGAGCGGGCTCGTCAAGCGGAGCTTCTCGGTCGCCGGCCACCGCACCAGCATCGCGCTGGAACCGGAGTTCTGGGAGGCGCTGGACCGGATTGCCGCCGGGAGCGGACGCACGGTGTCTTCGCTGGTGGCCGAGGTGGACGGGGCGCGCACGCCCGACCGGCCGCTTGCCTCCACGCTGAGGGTCTGGGTGCTGCGGCGGCTTGTGGATCCCACCGGCGACCCCACCGGCCCGCGTTAACAACTCGCTAAGCTTCGCCGTCGCACTCTGTTCGCATTGGTAATATTCCCTTGCGGGAGAGCAAAAACATGCTGCACATCCGTCACATCAGCACCGTCGAGCCGCCCCGTGTCCGGGTCACGGAGCTGACCCTGTCGGATCGCCTGATCGCACTGGCCGAGGACGCCGAGCGCGCGGGCTTCCGCGGCGCGGCGGCGAGCTTGGTGGGTCTTGCATGCGCCGTCTTCGATGAGGCCGGGAACGCAGGGCTGGCCCGGCCGTGCCTTGCCTCGCCGGCTTAGAATGACCGCCTGCGGACCCGGATCGGGATGGGCACCAGCGCGGGTTGCATGACGCGCCGGCGCCACGTCGCGATGAGGTCGAGGAGGTAGCCGAGCATGATGTCTCCGGGGTGCTGTGCTGATGGTGAACGGCAGAATACCGATAAAGTTTCGTTCACAAAGCATCGGGGTCGGGCCACGCCGGACATGGTTCGGCGTGGCCGGGGATCGGGCGGCGATCAGTATGATTTGGGCAGCCCCAGGACGCGCTCGGCGAGGTAGCTCAGCACGAGCTGCGGGCTGACCGGGGCGATGCGGGGGATCATCGCCTCCCGCAAGTAGCGCTCCACGTGGTACTCCTGCGCGTAGCCCATGCCGCCATGGGTCAGCACCGCCTGCTCGCAGGCGGTGTAGCCGGCCTCGGCGGCGAGGTACTTGGCCGCGTTCGCCTCCGCCCCGCACTCCTGGCCGGTGTCGTAGAGCCAGGCCGCCTTCAGCATCAGCAGGTGGGCCGCTTCCAGTTCCGCCCAGTTCCGTGCCAGCGGGTGCTGGATCGACTGGTTCTGGCCGATCGGCCGGCCGAACACGACCCGCTCGCGCGCGTATGCCGCCGCGCGCCCCAGCGCCAGCCGGCCGATCCCGACGGCCTCGGCGGCGATCAGGACGCGCTCGGGGTTGAGACCGTGCAGGATGGCGCGGAAGCCCTCCCCCTCCTCGCCGATCCGGTCCTCCTCCGGGACCTCCATCCCTTCGAAGAAGACCATGTTCGAGTCCACTGCGTGCCGGCCCATCTTGTGGATCAGCCGCACCTCGGCGCGCGTCTTGTCGAGATCCGTGTAGAACAGGGTCAGGCCATGCGTGCGCCGCTTCACCTGATCGAGCGGGGTGGTGCGGGCGAGCAGGAGAATCTTATTCGCCTCTTGCGCCGTCGAGGTCCAGATCTTCTGGCCGGTGACGATGTAGCGGTCGCCCCGGCGGTCGGCCCGCGTGCTGATCTCGGTGGTGTTCAGACCCGCATTGGGCTCGGTCACGCCGAAGCACGCCGTGTCCCGCCCCTCGATCAGCGGCGGCAGCATCCGTGCCTTCTGGGCCGCGGTTCCGCGCACCACCACCGGGTGCAGGCCGAAGATGTTGATGTGGATGGCCGAGGCGCCCGACATGGCCGCGCCGGACTCCGCCACCGCCTGCATCATCAGCGCTGCCTCGGTGATGCCGAGGCCGGCCCCGCCGTACTCTTCCGGCATGGCGATGCCGAGCCATTTCGCCTCCGCCATCGCGGCGTGGAACTCGTGCGGGAAGGTCGCGCTCTGGTCGCGCTCCAGCCAGTAGGAATCGGGGAAGCGGGCGCAGAGGCGCAGCACCTGGTCACGGATCTGCTGCTGGTCCGGGGTGGGCGCGAAGTCCATAGTTCGGTCCGTTGCAATCGGGGTTGCCCGGCCGCGACCGGGACCTCATCTTCGGAGCAATCCCCGACGGACGCCAGACGATGTACACCCAGGCGCTGAACGCCGCCGACCGCACCGCCCCCGACGAGCCGCGGGAGCAGCTGGACCGCTTCCAGGCGCGGATCGATGCCGGCGAGAAGATCGAGCCGAACGACTGGATGCCGGCGGCCTACCGGCGCACGCTGGTCCGCCAAATCTCCCAGCACGCGCACTCCGAGATCGTCGGCATGGGGCCCGAGGGCAACTGGATCACCCGCGCGCCCAGCCTGCGCCGCAAGGCCGCGCTGCTGGCCAAGGTGCAGGACGAGTGCGGGCATGGCGTCTATCTCTATGCCGCCGCCGAGACGCTCGATGTCGCGCGCGAGGATCTGGTGGACCAATTGCTGACCGGGCGCGCGAAATACAGCTCCATCTTCAACTATCCGACCCTGACCTGGGCCGATATCGGCGCGATCGGCTGGTTAGTCGATGGCGCGGCGATCATGAACCAGATCCCACTTTGCCGCTGTTCCTACGGTCCCTATGCGCGGGCGATGATCCGGGTCTGCCGGGAGGAGAGCTTCCACCAGCGCCAGGGCTACGAGATCATGCTGACGCTCGCGCGCGGCACGCCGGCGCAGAAGGCGATGGCGCAGGACGCCCTGGACCGCTGGTGGTGGCCCTGCCTGATGATGTTCGGGCCGCCTGACGCGGAGAGCCAGCACTCCGACATGTCGATGCGCTGGGGGATCAAGCGGTTCACCAACGACGCGCTGCGTCAGAAATTCGTCGATGCGACCGTGCCGCAGGCCCACTTCCTGGGTTTGATCCTCCCCGATCCCGAGCTGCATTTCGACGAGGCCAGCGCCCATTGGCGGTTCGGCGCGATCGATTGGGACGAGTTCCGTCGCGTGCTGTCCGGCGGCGGCCCCTGCAACCGCGAGCGCCTGGCAGCGCGCCGGCACGCCCAGGACGACGGCGCCTGGGTGCGCGAAGCGGCGCGCGCCTACGCCGCCAAGCACGCCGGCCCCGCCCGCAAGGCCGCCTGAGCGTGCAAGAGGCGCCGACCGCGCTCTGGGAGGTGTTCCTGCGCGCGCGCAACGGTCTCGCTCACCGTCATGTGGGTTCGATCCACGCCGCCGACGCCGAGATGGCGTTGCAGGCCGCCCGGGACACCTTCACCCGTCGTGGCGAGGGCCTGTCCATCTGGGTCGTGCCGTCCGCCGCCATCGTCGCGAGCGACCCGGCCGACAAGGGCTCGCTGTTCGAGTCGGCCGAGGGAAAGGCCTATCGGCACCCGACGTTCTACGAGGTGCCGGACGAGGTCGGGCATATGTGACGGAAGGCGGCCGCCGGCTGGGGCGGCGGATGCCCTCGCCGGGGCTCCTGCCGACACCTTGTCGCAACGGATGTTGCTGAGTAGGGTCGTTGCGCCCTCCAGCAAGGTCGTCCGATCCCATGTCAGCGCCCCCGAAGAGGCCTGGGTCCTCGCCCAGCCCCGCCGAGATGCAGATATTACTGGCGCCGACGGGGTTGGCATTGAACCCCGGACAGGTGGCCGACCTGGTCCTCGCTTGGCGCCAGCTTGCCGGGCTGATCGCCGCCATCCCGCGCGACCGGCCGCTCGCTGACGACCAGGCGTTCGCCTTCCGGCTGGCCCCGCCTCCCGCGCCCCGCGCACCAGCGGCGGCAATCAAGCCGAAGGCGACGAAGAAGAAAAGGGCGGCGCCGGCGCGCAAGACCGCACGCGCGCGACGATGAGTGACGATGCGCTCGGGCATCTCACCATCGCCGAAGCCGGCCGACTTCTCGCCACGGGGAAGCTGTCCCCGGTCGAGCTTACCCGGGCCATGCTCGCCCGCATCGCCGCGCTCGATCCCACGCTCAACGCCTATGTGACGGTCACCGAGCGCCAGGCGCTCACCGCCGCGCGGGCGGCGCAGCGTCGGCTGGCGGCGGGCGAGGCGGGGCCGCTCACCGGCATCCCGCTCGCCTACAAGGACATCTTCGAGACCGCCGGCGTGCGGACGACGGCCCATTCCCGCCTGCTTGCCGACAACGTGCCGCGCCACGACGCCGAGACCGTGCGCCGGCTCGGCGCAGCCGGCGCGGTGATGTTGGGCAAGCTCGCGACGCATGAATTCGCCATCGGCGGCCCGGCCTTCGATCTGCCCTGGCCGCCAGCACGCAATCCGTGGGACCCGCGCCGGTACACGGGCGGCTCCAGCTCCGGTTCCGGCGCCGCCGTGGCCGCTGGGCTCGCACTGGGCACGCTCGGCTCCGACACCGGCGGGTCGATCCGGCTGCCGGCGGCCTATTGCGGCATCGCCGGCCTGAAGCCCACGCCCGGTCTGGTGTCGCGACGCGGCGTCATCCCGCTCGCGCCCAGCCTGGACACCGCCGGGCCGATGGCCTGGACGGCGCAGGACTGCGCCCTGCTGCTGGACGTCATTGCCGGGCACGATCCCGCCGACCCCGCCTCGGTCGCCGTGCCCGCCCCGCGCCTCCCCTACGCCCGGACCCTTGGCGGGTCCATCAGAGGGCTGCGCGTCGGCCTGCTGCGGCGCCACTACGAGCGGGACGTGCCGGCCGCGCCGGAGACGCAGCGGATGATGGCCGATGCCGCCAGCGTGCTGCGCGACCTCGGCTGCCGGGTGTCGGAGGCGAGCCTGCCGCCGGTGCAGGACTTCAACGCCGTCGGGCGGATCATCATCTGCGCCGAGGCCTACGCGTTGCACGAGGCGCCGCTGAAGGCGCGGCTCGCCGACTACTCCCGCGTTTTCCGCATCCGGGTGATGGCGGGCGCGCTGATCCGGGCGGCCGACTATATCGCCGCCCAGCGCCGTCGCACCGACCTCATCGCCCAGGTGGCGGCGGCGTTCGAGCGGTTCGACGTGCTGGTCAGCGTTCCGACTTCGGGCGCCGCTCCGCTGCTGTCCGAGCAGCGGCCCGACGAGGGCTTCGCCCAGCCCTTCCTCACCACGCTGGCCAATGTCGCCGCGGTGCCCGCGCTGGTCGTGTGCGGCGGCTTCACCGCCCAGTCCCTGCCGCTCGGCATCGAGTTCATCGGCCCGGCCTGGAGCGAGGCGCGGCTGCTGCGCCTGGGCCACCAGTTCGAGCGCGCCACGGGCACGCGCGCGCGCCGTCCCGCACCGGGTTGACGCTCGGCGCCGAGCGCGAGCAGCCTGCCGCGCATCGACCCCCTTGCGGGGGCGGGACGTCCCAGGAGGAAACGGAATGCAAAGCCCTGTCTCGCGCCGCGCGCTGCTGTCCGGCGCCGGCGGCCTCGCCGCTGCCGCCATCCTGCGCCGGCCCGCGAACGCCGCCGAGTACAACTACAAGCTCGCCAGCGTGCATCCGCCGGACCATCCGATGATCATCCGCTGCAAGGAAGCGGCGGCGAAGATCAAGCAGCAGAGCGGCGGCCGGCTGGACATCACGGTCTATCCGAACAGCGCGCTCGGCGCTGACACCTCGATGCTGGCGCAATGCATCTCGGGCGCGGTGGAGATGTATACCCTCCAGGGCGACCTGCTCGCCCCGCGCATCCCGGTCACCGGCATCACCGGCGTGGGCTTCGCCTTTCCCGGCTATGACCAGGTCTGGGCGGCGATGGACGGGGAGCTGGGCGACTTCCTGCGCGCGCAGTCGCAGAAGGCGAACATGATCTGCCTGAAGCGCACCTGGGATCACGGGTTCCGGCAGGTTACCTCGCGCAGCAAGCAGATCAACACGCCCGCCGACCTCCACGGTTTCAAGATCCGCCTGCCGGTGGCTCCGCTGCCGATCGCGCTTTTCAGGAGCCTCGGCGCCGCGCCCACTGCCATCAACTTCAGCGAGGTGTACAGCGCCTTGCAGACTGGCGTGGTGGACGGGCAGGAGAACCCGTTGATCCTGATCGACGTGGCCAAGCTGTACGAAGTGCAAAAATACGTCAGCCTGACCAACCACCAGTGGGCCGGCTATCACGTTGCCTTCAACATGGATGCCTGGAAGCGCCTGCCGCCGGACCTGCAGGCGATGTGCGAGCAAGTCTTCGATGCCGCGGCCTTGCAGGAGCGGCAGGATTGGGTCGAGGACAACAAGACTGTCACGGAGAAGCTAAAGGGCAAGGGCATGGTGTTCAACCAGCCTGACATCCCGGCATTCCGCGAGGAGCTGCGCAAGGTGGGCTTCTACCCGGACATGAAAAAGCGCATGGGTGAGCCCGGCTGGTCGCTGCTGGAGAAATATGTCGGCCAGCTGGCATGAACCTGCCGGCCGATACGCCTGAAGCCACGCACGCGGCGCGACCCGGACTGACCGCGCCGCGCCGCGCCGCGTTCCTGCTAGACCGGATCATCGGCGTCGTGGTCGAGGGGATCGGCGCGACGCTGGTGCTGGCCGAGGTCGTCATCCTGTTCTGGGGCGTCATCGCCCGCTACGTCTTCGACTCGCCGTTGATCTGGTCCGACGAGCTTTCGACGTTCCTGTTCCTGTGGCTGTCCATGCTGGGCGCCGTCGTCGCGCTGCGCCGGGCCGAGCATATGCGCCTGACGACCTTGGTGGCCTGGGTGCCCTCGGCGGTGGCCGGGTGGTTCGAGGCGGTCGGCGCGCTGGTGGTCGTGGTCTTCGTGTTGGAGATCCTGCTGCCGGCGAAGCAGTACCTGGATCAGCAGGTCTATACGGAACTCACCACGCTCGGCATCTCGGATGCGTGGCGAGTGGCCGCGATCCTGGTGGGCGCCTCACTCGCGGCGATCATCGCCCTGCTGCGGCTGCTGGAGACGGCCACGCCGCACACGCTGCTCGCGGCGGTGCTCACGGTGGGGCTCGTCGCGCTCGGACTGTGGCTCGCGGAGCCGGCGCTGATTGCGATGGGGCGCGGCAGCCTGATCCTGTTCTTCGTGGTCGTCGTCGGCGCCTGTGTCGCGGTCGGCACCCCGATCGCCTTCGCCTTCGGCATATCCACCGTGTCCTACCTCGCGCTGACCTCCTCGTTACCCATCAGCGTGGTGGTGAACCGCATGGATGACGGGATGTCGAACCTGCTGCTGTTGTCGGTGCCAATGTTCGTCTTCCTCGGGCTGCTGATGGAGATGACCGGCATTGCGCGGGTGATGGTGAACTTCCTGGCCGCGCTGCTGGGCCATGTGCGGGGCGGACTGTCCTACGTGCTGCTGGGGGCGATGTATCTCGTCTCCGGCATCTCCGGCTCCAAGGCCGCCGACATGGCCGCGGTCGCTCCGGTCCTGTTCCCCGAGATGCGCCTTCGGGGCAACCATCCGGGCGAACTGGCCTCCCTGCTCGCGTCATCATCGGCGATGTCGGAGACGATCCCGCCGAGCCTTGTGCTGATCACCATCGGCTCGGTCACCAATGTCTCGATCTCGGCGCTGTTCACCGGCGGCCTGTTGCCCGCCGTCGTTGCCGCGCTCGCCTTGGTGGCGGTGGCATGGTACCGCTCCCGCAAGGAGGACACGGGCGGGGCGCAGCGCGCGCCGATGTCGCAGGTGCTGCGGACCTTCCTGATCGCGCTGCCCGGGCTGACCCTGCCCTTCGTGATCCGCTTCGCAGTGGTCAAGGGCGTGGCGACCGCGACCGAGGTCTCCACGGTGGGCGTCGTGTACACGGTGCTGCTGGGTATCCTGGTCTATCGCCAGTTCGACCTGCGCCGCATCTACCCGCTGCTGGTCGAGACGGTCTCGCTGAGCGGCGCCGTCATGCTCATCATCGGCACGGCGACGGCGATGGCGTGGGCGCTCACCCAGTCGGGCTTCTCGCAATGGCTGGCGCAGGCGATGGGGCACGTGCCCGGCGGCACGGCGGGCTTCCTTGCGATCAGCATCGTGGTGTTCATCGTGCTCGGCAGCGTGCTGGAGGGCATCCCGGCCATCGTGCTGTTCGGGCCGCTGCTGTTCCCGGTCGCTCGCACGCTGGGCGTGCACGAGGTGCACTACGCGATCGTGGTGATCCTGGCGATGGGCATCGGCCTGTTCGCGCCGCCCTTCGGCGTGGGCTTCTTCAGCGCGTGCGCGATCGGGCGGGTCTCGCCCGACGACGCGCTCTGGCGCATCTGGCCGTATCTGGGCGCCCTGGTCGTGGCGCTGGCGATCGTCGCGGCGTTCCCGTGGCTGTCGGTGGGGTTCCTGTGAGGGCGGAGCCTACGCCGCGAGCTTCGCCTTCAGCACGTCCTTGATGTCGGCGAACGCGATAGCAGGGGCGAGGTCGGCGGTGCGGCGCATCATGAAGGCCGAGGTGGCGAGGAACACCGGGTCGTTGTCCACGTCCTCGGCGATGCTGGCGCGGTTTTCGGCCACGAACCGCGCGAGTGCTCCCTTATCAGGCGAGGACACCCAGCGCGCGACGGAATAGGGCGTCGCCTCGAAGCCGATCGCCACACCGTATTCCGCCCCGAGCCGGGCTTGCAGGACGTCGAGCTGCAACGTGCCGACGACGCCCACGATCGGCGGCGAGCCGTCCAATGGCCGGAACAGCTGCACCACCCCCTCCTCGGCAAGTTCCTGCAACGCCTGTCGCAGCTTTTTCGCCTTCATCGCGTCGTCGAGCCGCACGCGGCGTAGGATCTCGGGGGCGAAATACGGAACGCCGAGGAAGTTCAGATCGTCGCCGTCGGTCAGCGTGTCGCCGATCCGCAAAGTCCCGTGGTTCGGGATGCCGACCACATCGCCAGCGAACGCCTCCTCCACCAGCTCGCGCTCGCGCGCGAAGAAGAACTGCGGCGCGTGCAGCGGGATCAGCTTGCCGGTGCGGACCTGCTTCAGCCGCATCCCGCGCACCAGACGGCCCGAGCAGACGCGCGCGAAGGCGATGCGGTCGCGGTGGTTGGGGTCCATGTTCGCCTGGATCTTGAACACCAGCGCCGTCAGCCGCGCCTCGGTCGCCTGCACCGCCCCCGCATCCGCCGGCTGCGCGCGAGGCGCGGGACCATACTCGGCCAAACCCGCCAGCAGGTCGGCGACGCCGATCCCCTTGATTGCCGAGCCGAAATAGACTGGCGTCAGGTGCCCCTCCAGAAAGCCCTGGCGGTCGAATTCCGGGAGCGCGGCCTGCACGAGATCGACCTCCTCGCCCAGCGCAATCAGCCGTGGATCGGACTGTCCCAAGGGAGTGGTGAGCCGCAGCGCGCGTCCACGCAGATCGTAGGTGCCGGCGAAGTCCGAAGCGCGGCCGACGGGCCATGTCACCGGCGCGGTGTCCAGCGCGAGCGTGGAGGCGATCTCGTCCAGCAGCTCCAGCGGGTCGCGGCTCTCGCGGTCCATCTTGTTGATGAAGGTGACGATCGGGATGTCGCGCAGCCGGCAGATCTCGAACAGCTTGCGCGTGCGCGCCTCGATCCCCTTGGCGGCGTCGATCACCATCACCGCGGAGTCGACGGCCGTCAGCGTGCGGTAGGTGTCCTCGGAGAAATCCTCGTGGCCCGGCGTGTCGAGCAGGTTGAACACGCAGCCCGCGTGCTCGAACGTCATCACCGAGGTGACGACCGAGATGCCACGCTCGCGCTCAATCCCCATCCAGTCCGAGCGCGTGCGCCGCCGCTCGCCCTTGGCGCGCACCGAGCCCGCGAGCTGGATGGCCCCGCCCGCGCGCAGGATCTGCTCGGTGAGCGTGGTCTTGCCGGCGTCGGGATGGGAGATGATGGCGAAGGTGCGGCGGCGGCTGATCTCGGCCGTATTGTCGGACATGCTCATGCTGATGTGGGGATCGGGGTGCGGCTTGCGAGGTCCGGAAGCCGCCACAACCGGTCAGGCGCGCTGCCCTTTGCCGGTCGGCCGCCGGGTGGAAGCCGGGTTCACATCGGCGGCGTCAGGCCGTCCTTGCCGACCGCCACGCGCGCGGCGGTCACCATGCCGTCCTTCATCGGGCCGCCGATGAACACCTTCGCGCCCGGCTTGACCGTGGACTTCTCGCCCGGTTCGAACGTCACCACCGGCGCGTCAGGGGGCACCAGCACCTTGGTTTGTCCGCCCTTGTACGTCAGGGTCAGCTCACGCCCGCTTTTCTGCGCGACATCGGCCGAAACCGTCGCATTGGTCATCGTGCTCTGCGGTCCCAGATCCCACGGGTAATGGCCCTCGCCGGCGCCTTTCATCGAGGCCGGAAAGATCACGACCTCACGCGCCACCAACCCCGTGTCCGGCCCGATCGCGGCGGTGCCGATGAAGTCGCCCGGCTTGATCGCCGAGAATGACGACGCCACGACGTCGAGCACCGTCCAGTTCGGGGCGAGCCTGACCTTCACATCGTCCCCGTCGCGCGACTTCACCGTCAGCACGTCGCCGCTGAGCGATTCCACGGTGCCGCGCACATGCGTGACCGGCCCGCTCGGCTGGGCGAGGGCGGGCAGGCCGGCGATACTGGCGCCGGCCAGCATCAGGCCGAACAGACGGTAGCGGAATGACATGACGATCTCCCGACAATGTTCGGCAGCTGACGATAGTGGGCCAAGCCGGCTCAGCGCGAGTAGAACTCGACCACCAGGTTGGGCTCCATCTGCACTGGATAGGGCACGTCCGACAGCTTCGGGGGGCGCACGAAGCGTCCCTTCATCGCGCGGTGATCGACCTCGACATATTCCGGCGTATCGCGCTCGGTGCTCTGGGACGCATCCAGCACGACGGCAAGCTGCTTGGAGCGCTCCTTGACCTCGATCGTGTCGTTGTCCTTGACGATGTAGGACGGGATATTAAGCCGCTTGCCGTTCACCAGGACATGGCCGTGCGAGACGAACTGGCGCGCGGCGAACGGCGTCACGGCGAACTTCATGCGATAGACGACCGCGTCGAGCCGGCGCTCCAGCAGGTCGATCAGGTTCTCCGAGGTGTCGCCCTTCCGGCGCACCGCCTCCTCGTAGTACTTGCGGAACTGCTTCTCGCTGATGTTGCCGTAATAGCCCTTCAGCTTCTGCTTGGCCGCGAGCTGGACGCCGAAGTCGGTCACCTTCTTGCGCCGTTGCCCGTGCTGGCCGGGGCCGTAATCGCGCTTGTTGATCGGCGACTTGGGCCGTCCCCAGAGGTTCACGCCCAGGCGACGGTTGATCTTGTACTTGCTCTCGACGCGCTTGGTCATCGCGGCGCGTTGCCCTTCTTCTGTTTGTTGCACCGGTAGTCCACGCGCGCGCGGCGGGCGCGAGCCCCGGAGGCCCGTCCACGTTCCCGGCAGTGCCGGCGCCTATAGGAGTGGAGCCCCGACGTGTCAAACCCTCCTTGCTCCTTGATCGACTCCGGCGCCACGTGCTCCGTGCCGCCGCGTGGGAACATATTGCGATGGCGACGCGACGACGTAGATTGTGGTGGCTGCTCGGGCTCGGCCTGCCGCTCCTGCTGATCGGTGGCGGCGCGGCGGTCTGGCATTGGGGACAGGACGCGCTGATTCCGATGGTCGAGGCGCGCGCCTCGGCCGCGATCGGCCGGCATGTGTCCATCGGCCATCTGCACATCGCGGCCGGGCGGATCGCCACCATCACCGTCGATGATGTCGTGGTGGCGAACCCCTCCGACTGGCCGGCGAACGATCCGCCGCTGGCGGACATCAAGCAGCTGGTGATCCGCTTCGACCTCTGGCGCTACCTCCGCAGCCGGCGGATCGACATCCCGAGCATCGCCATCCGCCAGCCGCAGGTCTTCGCGGCCGAGATGCCCAACCACGCGGCCAACTACCACTTGAGTTTGAACGGCGGCGGCGGGTCGGCGAGCCCGCGGATCGGCGACCTGCGGATCGAGGGTGGGCGCGTCCACGCGGTTTTGGCGCCGTTGCGCGCGAACTTCGACGTGGCGGTCCAGACCGAGGAGGCGCCGGGCCGAGACGCGGCCCTGATCGCCGAGGCGCACGGCACCTATGCCGGCCAGCCGACCCAGGCGCGCATGCAGGGCGGCACCGTGCTGGGGCTGCGCGACGCGGCCCAGCCCTGGCCGGTCGATCTGCGCGTACAAAACGGGCCGACCGAAGTGCGGCTGCAGGGCACCATCGCGCAGCCGCTGGTGCTTGCCGGGGCGCAACTGCGGCTCTCCCTTGCCGGCCCCAGCCTGAGCGGCCTGCGGCCGCTGACCGGCATTGCCCTGCCGGAGACGCCGGCTTACCAACTCACGGGCGCCCTCGACTTCGCCGACCACCGGGTGCGGTTTCAGAACATCGCCGGGCGCGTCGGCTCGAGCGACATCGAGGGCACGATCGCCATCGACCCCGGTCAGCAGCGCCCGGTCGTGCTGGCCGAGCTGACCTCGCGCGCGGTCGATCTCGCCGACCTCGGCGGGTTTATCGGCGCCAAGCCGGGCCGGGCCGAGACGCCGGCCAGCGCGGCTGCGCCCGGGCTGTTGCCGAATACCCCGCTCAGCCTGCCGCAGTTCCACTATGCCGACGTGCATCTGCGGTACCGCGGCAGCCGCATCCAGGGCCGCGCCATGCCGCTCGACGACCTGGTCGTGGCGCTCGACATCGTCAACGGGCAGGTGGTGCTGCACCCGATCAGCTTCGGCGTCGGGGCGGGGCGCCTGCGCGCCGATGTGCGGCTCGATCCCGTGCAGGGGCTGATCCGCACCACGGGCAACCTCGATTTCCAGAGCCTGGACGTGGCCCGGCTGATGTCGGCCACCAAGGCCTTCCACGGCGCCGGCGCGCTGAGCGGCAGCGCGCGCATCACGGGCGCGGGCGACTCCGTGGCTGCGATTGCCGCGGACGGCAACGGCGAGATCATCCTGGGGATGGCGGGCGGGGACCTCAGCGCCCTGCTGATCGATCTGTCGGGGCTGGAACTGGGCAATGCGGTCCTCTCGGCGCTCGGCCTTCCGCAGCGCGCGCAGGTGGAGTGCCTGATCACCGACT
This sequence comes from uncultured Pseudomonadota bacterium, assembly GCA_963756495.1. Taxonomy (GTDB): domain Bacteria; phylum Pseudomonadota; class Alphaproteobacteria; order Acetobacterales; family Acetobacteraceae; genus DATFDN01. The sequence continues at coordinate 182,852 of CAVWNS010000002.1, forward strand.
TCGCGCTAGAGCACGGCGTGCTGCGCACGCGCGCATTGCTGCTGGACACCAACGAGGCGGTGGTGAGCGGGACGGGCACCATCGACCTGCGCAACGAGGCGATCGACCTGCAAATCCGCACTGCGCCGAAGCATTTCAGCATCGGGTCGCTGCCCGGCCCGATCAACATCTCCGGGACGTTGAAGAAGCCGGCCATCCGCCCGAGCGTGCAGGCCGCGGCGCGCGCCGGAGCCGTCGGCGTCCTCGGGGCGCTGCTGCCGCCGCTCGCCGTGCTGCCCACCATCCAGTTCGGCACCGCAGACAACCACCGCTGCCAGGGGCTGCTGGCCGGGGCACGCCAGCGGGCGCCGGGAACCCCGCCGCCCGCGCCCCGTCCCGCGCGCGCCGCCGGATGACGAGCGCCGTTGGGACCCCGGCGCCGAAAGACTGGCCGGTGCCGCTCGATCTGGAGCCGATGGAAGCCGAACCGGTCGATGCATTGCCGGACGAACCGGGCTGGGCATACGAGCCGAAATATGACGGATTCCGCTGCATCATCTTTCGCGACGGCGACGCTGTCGAATTGCAGTCTCGCCGCCAGCGACCGCTCGCCCGCTTCTTCCCCGAAGTCGCCACCGCGATGCGTACGCTGCCGGTGGCGCGCTTCGTGCTGGATGGCGAGCTGATCATCGCCGGTGCCACGTTCGACACCTTGCAGATGCGCCTGCACCCGGCCGCGTCGCGCATCGCCCGGCTGTCGCGCGAGCACCCGGCGACGTTCGTGGCGTTCGACCTGCTGGCCGACGATTCCGGGCAGATTGCGCTCGACTGGCCGTTCGAGAAGCGGCGCACGGCGCTGGCCGCCCTGTTCGACCGGATCGGGCCGAGCGATGCCGTGCGCCTCGCGCGGGACGCGCTGACGCCGGAGGTGGCGCGACGCTGGCTCGATGAGGTTGGCCACGGCCTGGACGGAATCGTCGCCAAGCGGCTGGATCTGGCCTACCAGCCGGGCAAGCGCGCGATGGTCAAGTACAAGCTCTGGCACACCATCGATTGCGTGGTGGGCGGCGCCTATCTCGCGCCCGCGACCGGGCGGCTCGCGTATCTGCTGCTCGGCCTCTATGACGCGGCCGGCCGGCTCAACTATGTCGGCCGCTGCCCGCCGGACGGGGCGGAGGCCGAGGCCCGCGTCCGGCCGTTGCTGGGACGCGGCGGATTTACCGGAGATGCGCCCGGCGGACCGAGCCGCTGGTCCACAAAAGCGCGCGAGCCCGTCCCGGCCGAGCCCAAGCTGGTGGTCGAGGTCAGCGCCGATCACATCACGGCGGGCAAGTTCCGCCACGGCTCGCGTCTGCTGCGATGGCGCGACGACAAGGACCCGCGAAGCTGCACGACGGCGCAGGTGAATCCATACCAAACCGTATAGTGCGAGCCGGCCACCGCCAATGACGCGACCCCTAATTTTCCGGAGCCGGGCGCATGACACGCCCCGGCTCATAGGAGATCGGGATGTTCGCAGATCACATGTCTTGGGTCAGACCCGCCCTGCTCGGCGCCGTTCTCGGCTTTAGCGGGATGAGCACGGCATTCGCGGCGGCCAGCAGCGAGCTGGCGGAGATGGCGGCCGTGCGAGCCGCCCCCATCGCGCCATCGGCCGCGATCACAGCGGCGGAAGCCAAGGCGGGCGGCCGCGCTGTTGATTTTGGGTTCGAGTCCAATTCGACGATGCGCGGCTACGAGGTGACGGTGGCGACCGGCTCTGGCCTCGACAGGATCGTCGTCGATCCGGTTACTGGCGCGACGACGCCATCGGCCCCGCTGCCGACTGACGCATTGGCGGGCGACGGCCTGCCGGCGGGGCGGATCAGTCAGGCGGCTTCCGCCCCGGTAAGCCTGCAAACGGGCATCGCGGCAGCCGAGCAGGCTGGCGGCGGACGGGCTCTGGAGGGCAACTACGTTTTCCGGCAAGGCCGTTTCGTGATCGATGTCGATGTTGTCGGCAAGGACGGCACACACGGCTTTACCGTCGATGCGACGACCGGCAAGCTCGTGCAGTCGGGGCGCACGGACGCCTCCGGCAAGCAGGCTTCGGCCGCGCACACCGGGACCGCCGGCGACAATGACGGCGAGCAGGACAACGACTGATCCTGCGGGGATGCGGGGAGAGCACGCGATGAAGCTCCTGGTGGTCGAGGATGACGCCGCGACCGCCGCCTATGTTGCGGACGGGATGCGGGAATCGGGGCACGCGGTCGATGTCGCCGCGAATGGACGCGACGGCCTCTTCCTCGCCGGGGATGGCAGCTTCGACGTGCTGATCGTCGATCGGATGCTTCCCGGCGGCATCGATGGGCTGCGGCTGGTGCAGGCGCTACGCGCCGCCGGGGTGCAGACGCCGGTGCTGTTCCTCTCGGCCCGCGGCTCGGTGCCGGACCGCGTGAGCGGCCTGGACGCCGGGGGCGACGACTACCTGTCCAAGCCGTTCGCGTTTTCCGAACTGCTGGCGCGGGTGAACGCGCTGGGCCGACGTCCGGCCGGGGCGCAGGCCGAGACCGTGCTGCGGGTCGCCGATCTGGAACTCGATCTGCTCCGCCATACCGTGCAACGGGCGGGGCGTCCCATCGACTTGCAGCCGCGGGAGTTCCAGTTGCTGGAATACCTGATGCGCCATGCCGACCAGGTGGTGACCCGCAGCATGCTGCTGGAGAAGGTGTGGGAGTTCCATTTCGACCCACAGACCAACGTGGTCGATACCCATGTCAGCCACCTGCGCGCCAAGATCGAGCGCGGCTTCGCCGGGCCGCTGATCCATACCGTGCGCGGGGCCGGCTACGTGATCCGTGCGCCCCGGTAGGGTTCTGGCGACCACCGCGTTCCGGGTCGCGCTCGCCAATGCGTGCGCGTTCGCGATTGTGGCACTGGTGGTATTCGGCCTGCTGTTCGTGATCTCCCGCAATCATGTGTTGTCGCAAATCAGCGGTGACATCATCGCGGACCGGCGCACGCTGCTGGCGACCGGCGCGGCGGAGGGGGCGGAGGGGGTGCGAGCCGCGGTCGATGTGCGCGCCCAAGGCGGCACGCGACGGCCAGCGTTTCTATCTCCTGGAAGCGGCGGACGGGAGCGTGCTGGCGGGCAATCTGCCCGCCCTGCCCGTCCCGGCTGGCTGGGCTTGGCTGCGGGTGCCGCACGGCGCCACGAATGGCGCTGACGTGGTGCTGCTGGCGAGGGCTCGGCGCTGCCGAACGGCTGGCTGCTGCTGATCGGCCGCAACGCGGGCCAGCTCGATGAGTTGGAGAACACCTTCCTCGGTGCGCTGGTCTGGACCCAGCTGGGCACGCTGCTGTTCGGGCTGCTCTCGGGATACCTGGTCAGCCGGCGCGTCCTGCGTGGCGTGCAGACCATCGCCGAAGTGGCGGGGCGCATCGGCACGGGCGAGATCGGCCGCCGCATTCCGCGCGTCGCCGGTGGCGTCGAGATCGCTCAGATCGGCGCGGCCATCAACCTGATGCTGGACCGCATCGGCGCGCTGAGCGGCAGTCTGCGGCAGGTCAGCGACGACATCGCGCACGACTTGCGCACGCCGCTGTCGCGCCTGCGCCAGCACCTGGAGCGTGCCGTCCTGCACGAGTTCGGCTCGGCGGAGACACTGCGCGCGGCCATCGACCGTGCCCTGATCGAGACCGACCAGATCATCGCGACCTTCAATGCATTGTTGCGGATCGCGCAGATCGAGAGCCACGAACGACGGGGCGGCTTCGTCGCGGTCGATCTCAGCGGGCTTGCCGCACGGCTGGCCGAAGTGTTCGGCCCCGATGCCGAGGTGGAGGAGCGCCGGGTGGACGCCGACATCACGCCGGGACTGCACGTATGGGGCGATGCCGACATGCTCGGCCAGGCCCTGGCCAACCTGCTCGGCAATGCGCTGCGCCACACGCCGCTCGGCACGCGGGTCGGACTCTGTCGTCCGTCGCGAGGGGCCGGATGTCAGCCTGATCGTGAGCGATGACGGGCCCGGGATTCCCGCGCACGAGCGCGAGCGGGTGCAGCAGCGCTTCGTGCGCCTGGACGCCAGCCGCGCGACGGCGGGCGCGGGCCTGGGCCTGGCGCTGGTGCGCGCGGTCGCCGACCTGCATGGCGCCTCGCTGATCCTGGAGGACAACGCGCCCGGCCTGCGCGTCGTCGTGACGTTTCCACCCGCGCCACCCCGCGACGAGGCTGATGTCCTGCCCCAGAAGTTCGCAGACGAGTTTCTGGGAGAAGCAGGCTGCTGAACCATTGAGCTAAGGTGATTCAGACCAGAAGTTAGTGGGCCTGCGGCGCAAAGCCCCGCAGGTACGCGGTCTGTTCAGGATTTCGAAATAGCGCGGCCGGTCGAGATCGGGAATCAGCCCGGGCTGCTTCGGCCGCCATCCCAGCCGTTCCTGCGTTTGCGCGCTTGAAGCCGGGCAGTCGATCGCTGCGAAATGCGCGAACCAGCCAAAGTGGTTGGTCGCTTCCTCGGGAGATCTTGCTGACGACCGGCACGTTCAGGCGGCGGCCGATCACGCCAGCGATGTCCCGGAACGGCACGCCCTCTTCGGCGACTCGCGTGGTACCGGCCTCCCGTGGAACCCTTCTCAAGCGCGAGCCTGTAGAGATGAGCAGCGTCGAGCCGGTGCACCGCGGGCCAGCGGCTGAGCCCGTCGCCCACATACGCCGAGACGCCCTTTTCACGCGCGATGCCGATGACGATCGGAACGAAGCCGTGATCGCCGTCGCCATGGACCGATGGGGAAAGGCGCACCACCGATATGCGCACGCCCCGCTCCCGCAATGAGCGTGCTGCTTCCTCCGTGGCAACACGGGGAAAATCGTCGGAGGTCAAAAGTGCTCGCATCTTCTTCGGTCGCAAGGCGACCTGGCGCAACGAGCGCGATACCGGAGGTGACAATCAAGGGGCGGTCAGAGCCGGCGAGCGGGGCGCCGAGAGCCTCGACGGCGTGCCTATCTGTCTCGCAGACTTCCTTGAATTTCGAGAAGTTGTGGATGAAACCGGTGTGAATCACGCCATCCGACATGGCTGCTCCGCTGCGCAGGCTTTCCAGGTCTTCAAGATCACCTCGATGCACCTGGGCGCCAGCGGCGGTAAGAGACTTGGCGGCCGCATCTGAGCGAGCGAGACCGAGCACCTGATGGCCCGCGTTGATGAGCTCCTGAACAATGGCAGAACCGATAAAGCCTGTAGCACCGGTGACGAATACACGCATCACGACTTTTCCTTTGCTTCGTTTCAGGGCCGCCTTCGCGGCCCCGTGATGATCAAGATAGGTGATTGAGGGGATACGATCTATGCTGTGAAGTCCGTATTACCTTCGCAATCGTCCGAGATGGCCCATGGACCCGCTGTCAGATGTGCTGTCGCTGCTGACTGGCGAATGCTGCTGGCCGGGGACAGGCTGGCGAATTCCAGCGATCCCATTTCCGCCATTGCGTTGTCGTTCGGCTACGAATCCGAAAGCGCATTCAGCACAGGCTTCAAGAGGGTCACGGACTGTTCGCCACGGCAATATAGCCGTGGCCGGAATCCGGCTTCTCCTTCACGTAGCGAGGGGGAAGCCGCCCGCGCCAACCGGCCCGAACGCCTCGCAGATTGATGTGCGCGGTTGGCGGCTCCTCATCTGAGAACGAGCAGAAGAACTGCGCCTAGACGCCGAGCTGCGCTGAATGAGGAATGTTTTGATCATCCAAGAACTGGTGGGTCGCCTCATCGGGCACGGAGGCTTGTCCGCTCACCACTACCACGAGCCGCCCGCTAGAAAGGGGACCAAGCGTTGGATTTTATCACTAGCGCCAAAGCATCAGCATCAGCGGCACCAGGATCGACGTGATCAGCCCGTTCAGCGCCAACGCGAGCCCGGCGAACGTGCCGGCCAGTTCGCTGAGCTGGAACGCCCGTGCGGTGCCCAGGCCGTGGCTCGCCAATCCCGCCGCGAAGCCGCGCGCGGCGTAATCCGTCAGGACCAGCAGGTTCATCAGCGGCGTCACCGATACCGCCCCGATGATGCCGGTCAGCAGCACGAACACCGCGGTCAGCGCGGGCAGCCCGCCATTGGCCGCCATCGCCAGCAGCATCATTCGTCTTCCGACCGGGGCAGGCTAGTATCCCATGCCGGGTGCGAAGGAACATGGGGCCATGAGCGAGATCGACACGGTTCTACGTCAGGCGGTGGAGCAGGACGCGGTGCCGGGCGTCGTGGCGATCGCCGCCACGCCCGACGGAGTGATCTACGAGGGCGCGTTCGGGCGTCGCAGCCTCGTCGAGCCGACGCCGATGGACATGGTGACGGTGTTCCGCATCGCCTCCATGACCAAGGCGGTCACCGCCGCCGCCGCCATGCAGCTTGTCGAGGAAGGCCGCCTCGCGCTCGACCAGCCGGCGGGCGAGGTGGTGGCCGGACTTGCCGCCCCGCAGGTCCTGGAAGGCTTCGACGACGCCGGCCATCCGCGTCTTCGCCCCGCGCGAGGGCATGGTGACCCTGCGCAACCTGCTGACGCACACCTCGGGCTTCGGCTACGACATCTGGAACGCCGACCTGCTGCGCTACCATCGCGAGACCGGCACGCCGGCCCCGCGCACCGGCAAGCTTGCCGGCCTGACCATGCCGCTCAGCTTCGATCCGGGCACGCGCTGGCAATACGGCATCGGCATCGACTGGGTCGGCCGCATGGTGGAGGCCGTGTGCGGCCAGGACCTGGAGAAGGTCTTCCGCGAGCGCCTGTTCACGCCGCTCGGCATGCGCGACACCAGCTTCCTGGTGCATCCCGACATGCTGCCGCGCCTGGCGGCGGTGCATGCGCGCAGGCCGGACGGGTTGCAGCCGCTCGACCTGGAGCCCAATCCGCCACGGGAGTTCTTTCCCGGCGGCGGCGGGCTGCATTCGACGGCGCCCGACTACATGCGCTTTTTGCGGATGCTGCTCGGCGGCGGCGCGCTGGATGGCGCGCGCGTGCTGCGGCCCGAGACGGTCGCCACGATGTTCGAAAACCACATCGGCAAGATCGACGTGGAGCCCATGCTCTCCTTCGTGCCCGCCGCGTCCAACCGAATCGAGCTGTTTCCGGGGACCCGCAAGAAATGGGGCCTGAGCTTTCTGATCAACACCGAGGCCGTGCCCGGCGGCCGCAGCGCCGGCAGCCAGGCCTGGGCGGGGATCAACAACACGTATTACTGGCTCGACCCGACCCGGAAGGTGGCGGGCGCGATCTTCACCCAGATCCTGCCGTTCGGCGATCCGGCCGTGCTGGGTCTGCTGGGGACGTTCGAGCGCGCGGTGTATCGGATGCTCTGAGCGGATGCGCGGGCCACCGGCGAGCTTGGCGGCGCTCGAGGCCGATATAAGCCGCGACCTCGCGCTGATCGCGCACCCGCGCGCGCGATGGCTGCGACCGCACATCGTCGGCGGTGCGCCGGCGCTGGACGTGCTGGTGATCGGTGCCGGACAGTGCGGGCTGGCCGCCGGGTTCGCGCTGCTGCGCGACAAGGTCGATAACCTGCTGATCGTCGATCGAGCGCCGGCCGGGCGCGAAGGGCCGTGGACCACCTACGCCCGCATGCCGACCTTGCGCAGCCCCAAGGACCAGAACGGCCCCGACCTGAACATCCCGAGCCTGACTTACCAAGCCTGGCACGAAGCGCAGTGGGGTGCGGCGGACTTCGAGGCCCTGCATCTGATCCCCACGGCGCGCTGGGCGGACTACCTGCTGTGGTTCCGTCACGTAGCCGGCCTGCCGGTCCGCAACGGGGCCGAGGTGACGGAGATCGCGCCCACGCTCACCGACGATGGGCGGGTGTGCCTACGCGCGTGCCTCGCCGACGGCACCGACCTGTTCGCGCGCAAGATCGTGCTCGCGACCGGTCAGGAGGGCACGGGCGGGTGGTGGCTGCCGGACTTCATCGCCGCGCTTCCCGCCGCCTTCCGCGCCCACACCTGCGAGGACATCGACTTCGCCGGGCTGCGCGGCAGGATCGTCGCGGTGCTCGGCGCCGGCGCCTCGGCCTTCGACAACGCCGCCGTCGCCCTGGAACACGGCGCGGCCGAGGTGCACCTGTTCTGCCGCCGGGACGCCCCGAGTGTCGTCCAGCCGTACCGCTGGCTGACCTTTGCCGGCTTTTTGCGCCATCTGGGCGACATGCCCGACGAATGGCGCTGGCGCTTCATGCGCCACGTCCTGGGATTGCGCGAAGGCTTCCCGCCCGACACCTGGGCGCGGGTGGCCGCCTTCCCGAACTTCGCCCTGCACGTCGCCCGCCCCTGGACCGGCGCGCGCATCCTGGACGGACGGGTCGTGCTGGACACGCCCAAGGGTCCGTTCGCCGCCGATTTCGCCATCTGCGGGACGGGCATCGAGCATGACCCGCGCCAACGCCCGGAGCTTGCGGGTTTCGCCGACAACATCGCCACCTGGGGCGACCGCTACGCCCCGCCCGCACACGAGTGGGACGCGCGGCTGGCCCGCTTTCCCTATCTTTCGCCCGACTTCGCGTTCGAGGAGAAAGTGCCCGGCCGCACGCCGTTCCTGGCCGACATCCACCTGTTCGGCATCGGCACGACGCTGAGCTTCGGCCCGGCGGGCTCGTCCATCAACGCCATGACCATCGCCACGCCGAAGCTTGCGGCCGGGGTCACGCGCGGACTGTTCCGCGCGGACCTGGCCGAGCACTGGCGGTCACTGCTCGACTACGACGTCCGGCAGGTCGAGATCGACCCGGGCCGCATCGTCGGCTGATTTCTCCGGGGTGGGAATCGGCTGGCGGCGCGCGCGGCGCGGCACCGCCTCCGTTTCCTCGGGGCTGGTGACGACGTCGAAGTCGAAGGGCGAGAAACGCATGCTGGCCTCCTGGATCAGGAGCCGCTTCGCCTGGCGTCAGTCCGTGGAGGGGTCCAACAGAAAAGCCGCCCTGGCGAGGCGGCTTCGGGTTGTGCGACGTACGCGCGAACCTAGACCGCCGGCGTGTACCAGCGGGACCAAAATCGGGTCATGGGCGGGATCGCGCGGCGCATTGGGTTCCTATAGTACGGTCGGCGGCCGCGCGCAAGCAACTCCGGCGCCCGCGGATCGTTCGTGCTCCGCATGGACATGCCTCTCGACGGTCCCCCCGCCTTTCTCGCACAGGTCGCCGCCTGCGTGCCCGCGATGCGCCGCCGCGCGCCGGCGCTGGACGCGGCGGCGCAGTTCCCCGCCGAGGATCTGGACGATCTGCGCGGCACCGGCTGCCTCGCCGCCCCCGTGCCCACGCGGCTTGGCGGCCTCGGCATCGGGACCGAGCCAGCCGGTGCGCGCACGACCCTGGCGCTGCTGCGCCTGCTCGGTCGCGGCAACCTTCCGATCGGGCGCATCATCGAGGGTCACATTAACGCGCAGCGGCTGGTGATGCTCTACGGCGATGCCGCCCAGCAGCGGCGGGCCGCCGCCGACGCCCAGGCCGGGCACCTGTTCGCGCTGTGGATCGCCGAAGCCGACCCGCTGCGCCTGATCACCGCCGCGAGCCCCGTCCTGCGCGGACGCAAGAGCTTCGGCTCGGCTGTCGGGGCCGCGACTCGCGCGGTGGTGACGGCGACCGATGATGGCGGTAGGACCTCGATGGTGCTCGTCGCCGCCGACCATCCTTGTGTCGTGCCCGAGAAGCTGGTGCATCCGCCGCAGGGGATGCGCGCGGCCGGCAACGGCGGAATTGCCTTCCGCGACGCGCCTGCCCCGCCGGACGCGATCATTGGGGCGCCTGGCGATTATCTGCGCGAACCGGAATTTTCCGCCGGCGCGTGGCGCGCTTCGGCGGTCGCGCTCGGCGGGCTGGAGGCGGTGATCGAGGCGGCCCGCGACCAAATCCGCGCGCGCGGGCGCGACGACCGACCCGCATCAGCTCGCCCGCATGGGCCTTGCCCTGATCGCGCAGGAGACGGCGGCGCTCTGGATGCACAAGGCCGCCTGGGTCGCGGACGGCGCGGCGGCGGAGGACGCCGACCGGCACGCATACGTCAACCTCGCCCGCACCGCCGTCGAAATCCGCGTGCCTGGATGCGCTGCGGCTGGTGCAGCGCTCGCTCGGTCTCGCCGCGTTCGTGCCGCCCAATCCGGTCGAGCGGCTGGCCCGGGACCTCGGCACCTTCCTGCGCCAGCCGGCGCCCGATCAGGCGCTGACCGACGGCGCGGCACGCTACATGCGCCATGCGCTGCCCGCCGACGCACCGACATGACCACCGCCGATATCCGCCGTGCCTGGCTTGCCCTGCCGCTCGCGGGAGCGGAGGCGATGGACGGGCGCACGCTGGTGCCCGACGCCACGATCCTGCCGGACACGCCCATGCGGGGCTTTCGGCCCGACATTGCGCGCTTCTTACCCGCCATGCGCGCTTGCGTGGGTGCGCATGCGTTCCGGCATGGCCAATGATCGACGACGACCCGGATGGCGTCGCCTGGCCGGCCGCCTTCGTCGTGCCGTCCGATCAGCCTTTCACGGTGCTCCTGACATGAGTTCGGTGCCGCTATCACATTTCGAGGCGCTGTACGCGCGCGATCCCGATCCCTGGCACTTCGAGACTAGCGACTACGAGGCGGAGAAATACGCAGCCACCCTGGCGGCCCTCGATGATCGGTCCTTTGATTCGGCGGCGGAGATCGGCTGCTCCATCGGCGTGCTGACGGCAATGCTGGCGGCACGCTGCGACTCGCTGGTCGGCGTCGATTTCGCCGAGGCCGCGCTCGCCCGCGCCCGCCTGCGCTGCGCGGGGCTGGCGCATGTGCGGTTCGAGCGGCTGCACGTGCCGGCGGAATGGCCGGGCGGATCGTTCGACCTGATCGTGTTCTCGGAGGTCCTATACTTCCTCGACGCATCCGATGTAGCCGGCGTGGCGGCGCGGGTCCGGTCCACGCTGCGCCCCAAGGGTCGCGTCCTGCTGGTGAATTATCTTGGCACGACGGATACGCCGCTGAGCAGCGAACAGGCCGCGGACGCGTTCATCGACGCCTGTGCCGCCGGTCCAGGCCCGCCCGGCATCAAACGAGTTGCGGAACAGCGCGCGGCGTCGTGGCGGCTGGATCTGCTGGAAGCCGACTGACCGGCGCGCGCAGCATCGCGAGCAGCCGCCGCGCCAGGCGCGTCTCGGTCACCACCGCGCCGGCCGGGACGCGAAAGGCGCGCAGGGCTGGGCTCTCCGCCTCGACCGTCTCCCAGAGAGTGCCGAAGAACGGGGTTGTCAGCAGATCGTTGAGACGATCCGGTGCGAACCCCAGCCTGCGCGCGAGGCGCGGCCGCGCGGGGTCGGCGGGGTCTCCGGCCCGCCAGGCACGGCGCAGGCGCGCGCGCGCCAGCGGCTTGCGCACAGCGGCGCGCGCCGACTCCAATCGCGCATCCAGCGTCTCGTCAGGCCGGATCATGCGGCGGCGCATCGTGTCGGCCATGCCCCCGACCGCGCGGCCATCAAGGCGCCCGGACACCGTCACACAGATCGCGGGGTCGTGGCGGATGCGGGCGTCGATGCGCCGTAGTGCCTGGAAGAACGCGCGGTCCTCCCCGAGGGCAACGGTGGGAATGCCGCCGACGGCGCGCCAGGCCGCCGCGGTCACGGCCATACTCGCACCGGAATGCTCGTCATGGCGCGGCCAGGGGTCGGCCGGATCGGGGTCGGCCCAGGCGGCGATCTCGTCCAGCACCGCCGCATAATCGCATTCGAGTGCGTCGTCCTGATGCAGGCGCGCGGGAATCCGCAGCGCCTCGATAGGGTCGATGACCGCCTTCCCGGCGACCGCATCGGCGCCCTGGGCGATAGCCCTCAGATTGAGCGCCACCCAATCCGTCGGCACCTGTCCGTCGGCATCGGTGGTCATCAGGACGCCCTGCGGGGTGCGGTGCGCGGCGCGGGCCAGTGCCAGGCGGCGCGCATGCCCCGCCCCGGCCTGGGCGGGCGGAAGCCGTTGCTCGATGACGTGCAGACGCATGGGCAGCATGGGCGCGAGCGCGGCCACCCGGTCGGGCGTGCCGTCGTCGCAGTCGTTCAGCAGCAGCACCACCTCGAATGCCGGCGCGTCGCGCTGCCGGGCGAGCGCGCCCAGGCAAGCGCCGATACGGTCGATCTCATTCCGGACGGGGATGGCAACCAACACGCCAGGCGGCTGCCGCGTAGGAGGGTACATTGGTCGCGAACATGGCCTCGCTTGACCGGTTCGCTGTACGCCCGCGTATCAAATCGATGTGGGTCTCAGGCGCCGAGTTGGGTCGCCATGTCCTCGATGTCGGTCGCGACCACGTCCCACTCGGCGTCGGCTTCGTGGTCGCGCGCTTGATGCGGGCCATACTCGGATGGGCGCGGGAAGAAGGCGGTCAGCAGGCCGCACCGTCGCGCCGCCGCGAGGTCGCCGTTATGGGCCGCGGCCATCATCACCTGACCGGGCGCGAGATCGAGCAGTCGGGCGACACCCAGATAGGTCTCCGGGTCGGGCTTGAAATGGCCGAACAGGTCCGAGCCGAACACCATGTCCCATGGCAGGCCGGCGTGCTTGGCCATGTTGGTCAGCAGCGAGACGTTGCCGTTCGACAGCGGGCCGATGATGAAGCGGCCCTTGAGCCGCGTCAGGCCGGGCACGGAGTTCGGCCATGGGTTGAGCCGGTGCCAGCCGAGGTTGATGTGCCGCCGGTCCTCCTCGGACAGACCGTCGATGCCGAACTCCGCGATCAGCCGGTCGAGCGAGGCGCGATGCAGATCGTCCAGCCGGGTCCACGGGATCTCGCCCGAACGGACCCGGCTCATCGAGGGGTGATAGGCAGCGCGCCACGCATCCACCAGCCCGGTCCAGTCGGCATCGATGCCGCGGGAGCGGCCGAACGCGGACAGTTCCGCGATCAGGCTGCCGCGCCAATCGACGACGGTGCCGAAAGTGTCGAATACGATGGCGGCGGGAAGCGGGCGCGGCATGGCGTTTCTCCGTCCTCGTGTCCTGCCCCGGAAGTTCGCGTGCGCACTTCCGGGATAAGCAGGCCACCAACATATTGAGCTAGTGTGATTCAGACCAGAAGTTCGCCGCTGCGAACTTCTGGGTCATCACACTAGCTGTCTTGATTGCGGAGCATTGTTGGGATCCGGTCGGGTTGGCTATCATGGAGCACACTTACCGCTTCGCGCGCCTGACCGCCGTCGCACCTGGACAAGGGTGACCTATGCTGCACCTTCACCCGAACGCCCGCACCACGCCCATCACCCGTGCCGAGATCGCCCGCTCGGACGATCCCTCAGGCGTGCTGGCCCGGCGCTACGGCGTCAGCGCCGGGACCGTGCGCAAGTGGCGCAAGCGAGGCGCTACGGACTGCGTGGACCGCTCCGCCCGCCCGCACCGGCTGCCCTGGAAGGCGAGTGAGGAGGAGCGCGCCGTCGTCTGCGCCCTGCGGCGCGCGACCAACCTCGCCCTCGACGACCTCACCTTCGTCATCAGGCACTTCCTGCCGCACGTCAACCGCGACAACGTCTGGCGCATCCTCAAGGCCGAGGACCTGGCCCGGAGACGTTTGCCTTTCTCGGAGCGCCCCGCCAAGGGCCAGGGCACGTTCCGCGACTACGACCTCGGCTTCGTGCACATCGACATAAGCACCTGCCCAAGCTGCAAACCTCCGACGGCGAGCGGCGCAAGCGCTACCTCTACGTCGCCATCGACCGCAGGTCCCGCTTCGTGCACCTCGCGGTCAAGGACGACGAGACCGAGGCCAGCGCCATCGCCTTCCTCCGGGAAGCCGCGGCGGCCTTCCCCTTTCGGCTCATCCACGTGCTGACCGACAATGGCAGCTGCTTCACGCCTGCCTTCGCCAAGGCCTGCATGGCCCTCGGCGCGCAGTATCGGCACACCCGCCCCCGCACGCCCCAGACGAATGGCATGGTCGAGCGCTTCAACGGTCGCATCGGCTCCGAAGTGCTCGGCATCACCATCCACTCGCATCGCGCGCTCGAGCAGCTGCTGCGCGGCTTCAACGCCGCCTACAACGCCCGCCGCCAGCGCGTGCTGGATGGCCACACGCCCGACCAGGTCGTCGCCGAGCGCCTCAAAGCCGCACCCGATCTCGCCAACGCCAAGCCGCACGGGCGTGCGGGTCCCTGCGACGCCACCAAGGCACGCCTCATCGCTGATGCTGCCAACGAGGCCTCGCAACCAGACATCTAGTACGACAGCCGGGTTTAAGCGTTGTGCCTGTATGCCTGTATGGAGGTGATGCGGCATGACGAGGCGCGCTGACGTGCAGGGGTGGGCTGCGGGCTTGGAGGAGGTCGTGAGACGGATCGGGCCGCGGTTTGGGCCCGCCGAGCCGCGCCGTCGCGCGTTGGCCTACTTGCATGGCTTGCTCGCACCCGTGGAGCGCAAGAATGGCTGGCAGCTGGCCGAGGCGGCGGGTGATGCGACGCCGGAGGGGGTGCAGGATTTCTTGAGCCGGATGCATTGGGATGCCGACGCGGTCCGGGACGCCCTGCAAGCGTATGTGACGGGGCACCTGGGCGGAGCTGCCCAAGGTTCCGCGCGCGCCGCGCGTGGAATGGCAGCGGAGGGGATCCCGGGGCGGTGCTGGTGCTGGATGAGACCGGCTTTTTGAAGAAGGGCATGAAGAGCGCGGGCGTGCAGCGGCAATACAGCGGCACGGCGGGGCGGATCGAGAACTGCCCGATCGGCGTCTTTCTGGGCTATGCCAGCCGCCACGGCCGCGCGCTGATCGAGCGGGCGCTTTACCTGCCGCAGGACTGGGCACGCGATGGTGCGCGCCGACGGGAGGCGCGCATCCCCGACGAGGTGGCATTCGCCCCCAAGCCGAAGCCGGCGCTGGCCATGCTGGAGCGGGCACGCTTGGCCGACATCTTGTTCGCCTGGATCACCGGCGACAGCGTCTATGGCGCCGATCACGCCCTCCGCCGCTGGGCGAAGCAGCCGAAGGTTCCGGCAGCGCAGCTGCTGGAATGGCTGCGGAGGGCGAGCGGCACCGGCGCGGCGACGTGCTGACCGTGACGTCAGGGCAGAGGCTCGGGATGCGCCCGGTCACGACCTGGGTTGAGGGTCTGCCCGAAGACGTCTGGCAGCGGCGCAGCGCCGGCGAGGGTGCGAAGGGCCCGCGCCTGTATGACTGGGCGCGCGTGCCCTACAATGGCAGGGCAGAGGGGTTTGCCTGCGCATTGCTGGTCCGCCGCTCCATCGCCAACCCGGCGGAGCGGACGTTCTCTCTGACGCACGCGCCCGCGGGGAGCACGCTGGCCGCGCTGGTGCGGGTGGCGGGCACGCGCTGGAGCATCGAGAGCGGCTTCGAGCAGGCCAAGGGCGAAGTGGGGCTGGACCACTACGAGGGGCGCTCCTGGGTCGGCTGGCACCGCCACGTCACACGCGCGATGTTCGCGCTGGCCTACCTCGTCGCCGTCCGCAAGGCGGCTGCGGGGAGGTGCAGACCCGGCAAGCCTCGCCGCCGCTCTGCTGGCGCTCACTGTGCCCGAGGTCAGGCGCCTGCTGGGCGCGCTGGGGGCCGCGCCACCACCACAGCCCGTCGCCGCCCTGCGCTGGTCAACCTGGCGACGCCGCCATCAGCAACGCGCAAGACGCGCGCACCGGAATCGGCGAACACGAGGGTCGTCCCATGAACCCCGGCTGTAGGACTTTAGAGCGGCTCCACGCTGACTGTCACCTCTCCCGCCCTGGGCGGGAGAGGTCGCCGCGCCTTTGGCGTGGCGGGTGAGGGTGGTGCGTCAGCCCTCACCCGCGTCGCTGCGCTCCGCGACCTCTCCCACGGTGTGGGAGAGGTGATGGATGCAGTCGGCGTGAAACGCTCTCGGTGTGCGGGATGCGCCGTGCCTCTCAACGCTTCTCCAGGATTTCGCCGCCCAGCACCCGGCGCGGCCGCCGCTCCGCCCGTCCCACGGGGGGCGTCCATTCGTGCCGCTGCCGCACCGTCCAGGCATAGCGCGCATCGCCCTCCAGCAGGTGCAGGTAGTCGGCCAGGCGATTGCGACCGAGCCAGCTGACGGCCGCCTCCAGCTCGGGCAGCGTCATCTGCGCGCGGCTCTTGTTGCCCGTCACCCGCTTCAGCACGGCGTTGTAGCGGTGGTAGAGCCCCTGCCCGCGCGGCGCGCGCAGCGCGCCCTCGTCCTCGACGACCTGCGCCGCCACCATCTCACCAATGCGGACCCGCAGCCGGCGCTCGACCACGCTGGGCGGGTCCAGCAGCTCGGTCTGCGCTTCCTCGTTCTCCGGCCGGACGAGGGCGAAGTCGGGGCCCGGCTTCAGCAGCTCGTAGCGCAGGGCGAGCGCGTTGCTCTCCAGCGGCACGATGCCGGACTCCTCTCTGTCGCGCTCGGCTATCTGCTCCTGCAACCACAAGGGAAGCGCGCCCTGGCGCTTCGGCTTCGGGCGCCTGGCCAACGTGCCCTGCTCGGTCTCCATGCGCAGGCGGAAGCGCCGGAACAACGGGTCGTCGGGGTGGAAAACGAGCGCACGCTGCCCTTCGTACGGTCCGGCATGCGGGTCCACGCGCGTCGCGCGGGCCACCATCTGCTCCAGCCAGGGGCGGCTGCGGATGTGGGTGAGGGCCGCCACCACGGCGACCTCCGGCGCGTCCAACCCCTCATAGGCCATCGCGACGGTGACCAGCACGCTGGGCTCCGGGCGGAGCCGAAAGCTGGCCAGGGTTTCGTGCGCATCACGCTCGTCGGAGGTCGCCAGCCGCACCGTGTCGTGCTGGCCCGCCGGAACCCATCCGCGGACCACGTCCAGGTAGCGCCGCGCGGCGATCTGATCGGGTGCCACGACCAGCAGCTTGCCCAGTCCCTGGGCTGCCTCCCCCGGCACGAGACGACGCTCCTGGCGCCGACCGGCACGCAAGGTCCGCGTCGCCGCGAACGCCTCGCGCAGCAGCTGGTCGGCGAAGCCGGTGCGCAGGGCGGTGAACAGCGCCGGCCGCGTGGTCTCCGTCGGCCAATACCCGGCCAGGCGGTGCGGACCCATCCGGGTCGGCGAGCCGTCGGGCAGCTTGGTGCCGTGGTCGAGCCAGCTCGCCTCTCCGTCGAGCGCCCCGAACATCACCGGCAGCACCGCGCGATCGGCGAGCGCCTGGGCGCGGCTGTAGCCCACCACGGCCCAGCCGGGAGCGGCGAGATCGACCTCGCGCGTGGCGGCGCGCGGACCCGCGCGGTAAGGCAGCCACAGGATGCCGCGCCCGTCCGCCCGCTCCAGGGTGCCCGAGAGCATCAGCCGCAGACGCGCCGTTTCCAGCAGCGGCAGCATTGCCCGGCTCCATCCCGCGGCCTCGTCCCCGACCGGCTCGGCCAGGGGATCGGGCGCCATATCGGACAGCGCCGGCAGGTGATGCACCTCGTCCACGACGATCAGGTATCTGTGGCGGTGGAACTCGGCCAGGTGCAGTTCGGGCGCCGCCGCGACGCCTTGATAGGTGGTGATGTAGCCGGCCAGGCCCCGCGACGGATCGGGCACGTTGTCGGAGGCACGTACGGACAAGCCGTGGCCCAACGCCGCTCGCCACGCCGGATCGGCAAACGCCTCCTCGGCTTGCAGGCGCAGGCTGTCGCGCGGCACGATCCAGCACACCCGATCCACGACACCGGCCGCGACCAGGCGGGCGGCCGCGATCACCGGCAGCAGCGACTTACCGCCGCCCGGCGTCACGGCCGCCAGGATGTCGCGCACCTCGTTGGCCTCGCCTGCGGCGATCGCGCTGACGATGGCGGCAATGCGGGCTTGGTGGATGCGAAGCCGGGGGGAAGGAGAGGACAAGCCCCTGGAATTCCGAGATCGAGGACTGCCGAAGCTCGCGCTCAGCCTTGGCGTCGCGGCGACGTAGCTGGGTTGCGCGTCATCGGCATCAATGGAATGGCGGCCCTGTCTGCTCCGACCCCGACATGCCGCTGTCTGCGATGCCGCGCAAGAGAGGCCGGCGCCGTCAGTGCCAATCAGGACGGCTCATCTTCCTGGCGGAAGGCGTCGACGATCCGGCGCACCTCGCCGGCGGCATCCACCAGCAGGACGTCGAAGCGCACGCCGGCGGTTCCCCAGTCCGGGTGATCCGCGAGAACGATCTCGGCCGCGGCGATCAGGCGCTTGCGTTGCCGTGCCGACAGCGCCGCCGCGGCGACGGACAGCGTCGGCCGGGCCTTCACTTCGATCAGCGCCAGCAGCCCGTGCCGTTCCGCCGCCATGTCGATCTCGCCGGCAGCCGTGCGGAGCCGCTGGCCGCGGATGGTCCAGCCTTCCCGTTCCAGCGCCGCCCGGACCGCGGCTTCGGCGTTGAGCCCCAGGGCATGGGACTTGGCTCCGGTCACCCGGCGGACGCTCATGACCGAACCTCGCGCATGAATTCTAACGTGCCGCCAACGCGGGCGGATCTTGTGATCGGCACGGCGGACGCCGAAGCTGGACCGTCAGCGATCGGCGAGCCGCCCATGTCCAAGAAGCGCTTGATCCTCCTTCTTGATGGCACCTGGAACGACGAGGCGGCCGACGCGGCCGATACCAACATCGTGCGCCTCCAACAGGTGATGGCGAACAGCCTCGAGAGGCGGTCGGCGCTGCTCTCGGCACCGGGGCAGCACAAGATGGTCGCGGGTCGCACGGCGCCTGGGCAGCCCGAGATCGAGAATTCTGGTTTTCTACGAACGCGGCGTCGGCACCGACGCGCTTGACAGGGTGCGGGGCGGCGCCTTCGGCGAGGGGCTGGCGGCCAAGATCCGCAGCGGCTACCGGACGCTGTCGTTCTACTATCAACCCGGTGACGAGATCTTCGTGTTCGGCTTCTCGCGCGGGGCGTACACCGCGCGATCGCTGATCGGATTTATCGGGGCGGCCGGGTTGCTGACCTCCGAGAACTGCACCCAAGCGCTCGAGGCGGAAGCCTGGGCCTTCTATCGCACCCCGCCCGCTGACCGCCTTCCGGGAATCTGGACCAGGCTCGGGCCCTACATGCACGACCGAGACTCGTTCCAGGTGGACTGCGTGGCGGTGTTCGACACCGTCGGTGCCCTCGGCATCCCCTTCCACGCGTTCTGGCGGCTCAATCGCGACTCCTACGAATTCCACAACGTCGAGCTATCCTCGGTCACCAAGGTCAATCTTCAGGCGCTTGCGATCGACGAGCATCGCGAACCGTTCGAGGCGACCCTCTGGCGCAAGCCGCAGTTCAAATCCTATAACAGCGTTACCGAGCAGGTCTGGTTTTCCGGGGTCCACTCCGATGTCGGCGGCGGCTACCTCACCGATGAGGCACGCCGGTCATTGCCGGCGGGCGGTCTGGACGACATCACGCTCGACTGGATGCTGGGGCGAATCCTATGCCATTTTCCAGACTTTCCCGCGCAGCGCATCCCGATAGGGGCCGAGGCGGCGATGGCGCCGCAGCATGATTTGCGTTCGCTGCTCTATCAAACGATGCCGTTCGCCTGGCGATCGATCAACAACCGCCCCCTGCCGCCCCGGCGATGGGAACGGGTCGTCAACCAGGACCGACACCAGGAGGCGATGCGCGAGAAGGTCCACGTCTCGGCCTTGCAGCGGCTTGGGACCGTCGTTTCGAGCGGCCGACGGACCCTGACCTACGCGCCGCGCAACCTGATCGCCGCCTTGGACGATCTCGCCGCGACCTACGTCGAGAGGCGGCCGGCACAGGTGGAATTGAGGCTGACCCTCGTCGGGCGGGACGGCGTCGAGTTCGATCCCGAGGACAATGCGGACAACCGCGCCGCACAGGACCTCATCGCGGCCGCACGCGATCGGCTGGTCCGACGGTAACCTAACGCCCCGTGGTCGCAAGCGGCGCGCAATTGGTGCGCCCGGAGGCCACGCAGTCCTGGATGGCGGCATCGCTGTGCAGGCGCTGCACGAGAAGGACCACGGCGGCGATCAGCGCCACCACCAGGACCAACCCGATGACGGCGCCCCGGCGCGACGGCGGCTCCTCGACGCTCATGCGCTGCTCCGACCTTCCTCCACGGCGTGGCAGGCGACCAGCACCTCGCTGGCGGGCGTGTAGCCGGCCGCTCGACCCGGCAGCGGGCGTTGGCCAGCGGGCAGCGCGGGTGGAAGGGGCAGCCGGGAGGCGGGTCGATCGGGCTCGGCACTTCCCCGCCGACCGGCGTGCGGGCGCGTCCGGTCATCTCCAGGTCCGGGATCGCGTCCAGCAGCAGGCGCGTATAGGGGTGGCGCGGCGTGGCGAACACCTCCTCGGCCGGCCCGATCTCGACGATGCGGCCGAGATACATGACGCCGAGGCGGTCCGACATGTGGCGCACCACCGCCAGGTTGTGGCTGATGAACAGGTAGGTGAGGTCCAGCCGCAGCTGCAGGTCGCGCATCAGGTTCAGGATCTGCGCCTGCACCGAGACGTCGAGCGCGCTGGTCGGCTCGTCGCAGACCAGGAACTCGGGCTCGCTCGCCAGCGCGCGCGCGATCGAGATGCGCTGGCGCTGGCCGCCGCTGAACTCGTGCGGGATAGTGCTCGCCGTCGCCCGGCCGCCATCCCGACCTGGACCAGCAGCGCGGCCACGCGGGCCGCCACGCTTGCCCCGCGCCGGCGCCAGCCGGAAGGCGCGGATCGGCTCGGCGACGATGTCGCGCACCCGCCAGCGCGGGTTGAGCGAGGCGTACGGGTCCTGGAAGATCATGTTCATCTGCCGCCGCAGCGCCGGCTGCGCGCGGGCGGTGGACAGGTGCTGGCCCTCGAAGCGGATGTCGCCGGCGGTGGGCGGCAGCAGCCCGACCGCCATGCGCGCGACCGTCGACTTGCCGCAGCCGGACTCGCCCACCAGCGACAGCGTGGTGCCCCGCGCGATCGCGAAGCTCACCTCGTCGACGGCACGCAGCAAGGCCCGGCCCTCGCGCGCCAGGCTGCGCTGCAGCCAGGGGCGGGAGACGTCGAAGATCGCGCGTCAGCCGCGATCGCCTCCAACACCGGCGCGGTTCGCACCGTCTCGGCGGGCAGCGGCGCCTCAGGCATGGGCGGGGCTCCGGTTTGCTGCCGGGGCGGGGGCGTGCAGCCAGCAGGCGGCCCGCGTCGCCCCGGCCTCCATCAGCTCGGGCCGCTCGACCCGGCAGCGGTCGAAGGCGTGGGCGCAGCGCGGGTTGAAGGCGCAGCCCGGCGGGATCGCGACCAGGCGCGGCATCGCGCCGTCGATCTGCGCCAGCCGCTCGGCCCGGTGGACGAGCGACGGGGATGCTGCCCATCAGCCCCACCGTGTAGGGATGCGCGGGGTGGCGGACGACCTCCCGCACCGGGCCGATCTCGGCGACTCGCGCCCGGCGTACATCACCGCGACCCGGTCGGCGGTCTCGGCGATCACGCCCATGTCGTGGGTGATCAGCATGACCGCCGTGTGGTGCTCGCGCGCCAGGCCCTTCAGCAGCGCGATCACCTGCGCCTGGATCGACACGTCGAGCGCCGTGGTCGGCTCGTCGGCGATCACCAGCCGCGGTTCGGCGCAGAGCGCGAGCGCGATCACCACCCGCTGGCGCATCCCGCCGGAGAATTCGTGCGGATAGCTGTCGATCCGGCGCGCGGCGCGCCGGAGATGCCGACCTGCTCGAGCCAGCCGATGGCGCGGCGCCGCGCGTCGGCGTCCGACAGGTCCGAGATGGGTCTGCATCGTCTCGATCAGCTGGCGGCCCGACCGTGTAGAGCGGGTTCAGCGTGGTCAGCGGGTCCTGGAAGATCGCGCCGATCTGCCGGCCGCGCAGCCGGCGCATCGCCTCGGGCGGCAGCTTGTCGATGCGCTTGCCCTCCAGCAGCACCTGCCCGCCGGCGATCCGCCCCGGCGGCTCCAGCAGCCCGATGATCGCCGCGCCGGTCAGCGACTTGCCGGCCCCGCTCTCGCCCACCACGCCCAGCACCTCGCCCCGCTCGATCGAGAACGAGACCTGGTCGAGCGCCCGCAGGATGCCGCGCCGGGTCGGGAACTCCACCGTCAGGTCGCGGACCTCCAGCAGCGCCATCAGCGCAGCCTCGGGTTCAGCGCGTCGCGCATCCAGTCGCCGAGCAGGTTGATCGACAGCACGATCAGCACCAGCGCGAGGCCGGGGAAGATCGTCACCCACCACTGGCCGCTGAACAGGAAATCGTCGCCGATCCGGATCAGCGTGCCGAGCGAGGGCTGGGTCGGCGGCAGGCCGATGCCGAGGAAGGACAGGGTCGCCTCGTCGAGGATGGCGAGGCCCAGGGTCAGCGTGCCGACCACCCAGGACCGGCCCCATCACGTTGGGCAGGATGTGGCTGGCCATGATGCGCGCCCGCGACAGCCCGATCACCCGCGCGGCGGCGACGTAGTCCTTGTTGCGCTCCACCATCGTCGAGCCGCGCACCGTGCGGGCGAATTGCGGCCAGCGGCTGATGCCGATCGCGAAGATCACGCACGTACAGCTCCGCCTGCGCGCGGATGTCGGCGGGCAGCACGGCGGCGATCACGCCGGCGACGATCAGCGCCATCAGGATCGACGGGAAGGTCAGCTGGATGTCGGCCGCGCGCATCAGCAGCGCATCCACGATGCCCGCCCGCATAGCCCGCCAGCAGGCCGATCGCGACGCCCGAGCACCACGGCGAAGACGACGGCCGACAGCCCCACCACCAGGCTGAGCCGGGTGCCGAACATGATCGCCGACAGCATGTCGCGGCCCTGCGAATCGGTGCCCAGCGGATAGGCCCACTCCGAATCGGCCGCCGGCACCGGCGGCTTGAAGCTGTCGAGCAGGCTGAGCGTCGCCACGTCGAACGGGTCGTGCGGGGCGATCCAGGGCGCGAAGGCGGCGCCGATCACGAAGAGCAAGCCGATCAGCGCCGAGACGACCGCGACCGGCGAGTGCAGGAAGCTGTGCAGCAGGTCGCTGTCGCGCAGCCGGGCCCAGCCGGCGCATCGACGCGCCACTCCGGCGCACGGTCGCGCTCATCGCGCCGCCGCCGTCCGGCCGCCGATCCGCAGGCGGGGATCGACCGCGTAATAGAGCAGGTCCACGATCAGGTTGATCAGCACGAACAGCGAAGCCGACCAGCAGCAGATAGGCCGCCATCACCGGGATGTCGGCGACGTTGATCGACTGCACCAGCAGCAGCCCGACGCCGGGCCACTGGAACACCGTCTCCGTCACCAGCGAGAAGCCGATGATCCAGCCGAGCTGCAAGCCCGACGATGGTGATGACCGGGACCAGCGTGTTCTTGAGCGCGTGGCCGAAATTGATCGCCCGCTCGGCGATGCCGCGGGCGCGGGCGAACTTCACGTAGTCGCTGCGCAGCACCTCCAGCATCTCGGCGCGCACCAGGCGCATGATCAGCGTCATCTGGAACAGGCCGAGCGTGATCGCCGGCAGGACCAGCGAGCGCAGGCCGCTGACGGTCAGGAAGCCGGTGCTCCACCAGCCGAGCTGGACCACCGTGCCGCGCCCGAAGCTCGGCAGCCAGCCGAGGCAGCACCGAGAAGATCAGGATCAGCAGGATGCCGAGCAGGAAGGTCGGCAGCGACACGCCCGGCCAGGCTCACCACCATGAACAGCCGCGAGACCCAGGAATTGCGGCGGATGCCGGTGATAGACGCCCATCGGCACGCCGATCAGCAGCGCCAGCACCGAGGAGGTGACCGCCAGCTCCAGCGTCGCCGGCAGCCGCTCGCCGATCAGGCCGGCGACCGGCTGGGCCAGCCGGTAGCTGATCGCCGAAATTGCCGTGCAGCACCGCCCAGATGTAGCGCCCGTACTGGACGATGAAGGGCTGGTCGAGGCCGAGCTGGTGGACCAGCGCCGCGCGCTGCGCCTCGGTGTAGTCCTGCCCCAGCATGGTCGTCACCGGATCGCCCACGTATTTGAACATCGCGAACGAAATCAGCGCGACGACGAGCAGGACCGGGACGGACTGGAGCAGGCGGGAGAGGATGAACGCGAACATCGGGCGGCGGCGCTGTCCTTTCAGCTTGTATTACGGGGATCGTAGGACCCCGGCGCGCGCGACGCGACCCGGAAATCGGCGCGGAACGTCCGCCCGCCGCGCGTCTGGTCAAGCCTCGGGGCCGCCTGTAGCCTCCGCGCCGCGATCGAGGGAGGGACACATGCCGCGCTTCGCCGCGAACCTGTCGATGATGTTCAACGAGGTCGGCTTCCTCGACCGCTTCGAGCGCGCCGCCCGGGCCGGCTTCAAGGGCGTCGAGTTCCTGTTCCCCTACGAGCATCCGGCCGCCGAGATCCGCCGCCGGCTCGACGCCAACGGGCTGACCCAGGCGCTGTTCAACATGCCGCCGGGCGACTGGGCGAAGGGCGAGCGCGGGCCTCGCCGCCCTGCCCGGGCGTCAGGCGGAGTTCCGCGACGGGCGTGCGCCAGGCGCTCGACTACGCCGGGGCGCTCGACTGCAAGCTGGTCCACTGCATGGCCGGCCTGGTGCCGCCGGGCGTCAGCCAGGTCACGGCCGGCGCAGTCTACGCCGCCAATCTCGCCTGGGCCGGCGAGGAGGCGCGCAAGGCCGGCGTCCGGATCGCCATCGAGCCGATCAACCACCGCGACATGCCGGGCTACTTCCTGAACACCCAGGCGCAGGGCGCGGCCTTCGTCGAGGCGATCGGGCGCGACCGCCTCGGCCTGCAGTTCGACGTGTACCACGTGCAGATCACCGAGGGCGACATCACCAAGCGCATGGAGCAGTTCATGCCGGTGATCGCGCACATGCAGATCGCCGACGTGCCGGCCCGCAACGAGCCGGGCACCGGGGAGATCGGCTGGGAATACGTGTTCCGCCGGATGGACGCGCTTGGCTATGCCGGCTGGGTCGGCTGCGAATACCGCCCCGCCGGGGAGACCGATGCCGGGCTCGGCTGGCTCAAGCGGCTCAGCGTGACTGAGGCGCGGGAGGGCTGAACTCGGGGATAGGGGGACAAGGCGCCAATGAAGATCGGTTTCATCGGCCTGGGCATCATGGGCCGCCCGATGGCGCTCAACCTGAAGAAGGCCGGCCACGCGCTGATCGTGCCGGAGCGCGCCAGCCTCAAGGACGACATCCGCGCCGCCGCCGAGGTCGTCGCCGACGCGCGCGCCGTCGCGGCCCAGGCCGAGGTGCTGATCCTGATGGTCCCCGACACCCCCGACGTGGAGGCGGCGCTGTTCGGCCCCGACGGCGCCGCCGAGGGGCTGCGGCGCGGCACCCTGGTCATCGACATGTCCTCGATCAGCCCGATCGCCACCAAGGACTTCGCCAAGCGGGTGAACGCCAAGGGCTGCGACTATCTCGACGCGCCCGTCTCGGGGGGCGAGGTCGGCGCCGAGCAGGGCGGCGCTCACGATCATGGTCGGCGGTCCGGAGGCGGCGTTCGCCCGCGCCAAGCCCCTGTTCGAGGCGATGGGCAAGACCATCACCCATGTCGGCGAGGAGAACGGCGCCGGCCAGACCTGCAAGGTCGCCAACCAGATCATCGTCGCGCTGAACATCCAGGCGGTGGCCGAGGCGCTGGTGTTCGCCGCCAAGGCCGGGCGCCGACCCCGCCAAGGTGCGCCAGGCGATCAGCGGCGGCTTCGCCGCCTCCCGCGTGCTGGAGCTGCACGGCGAGCGGATGATCAAGGGCAATTTCGACCCGGGTTTCCGCATCCGGCTGCACCAGAAGGACCTCAACCTCGCCCTGTCCTCGGCCCGCTCGCTCGGCGTGGCGCTGCCCAACACCGCGATCGCGCAGCAGATGTTCGCCTCCTGCGCCGCCTGGGGCGGCGAGGAGCTGGACCACTCGGCGCTGATCCAGGCGATCGAGGGGCTCGCCAACTTCTCGATCCGGGACAAAAAGTAAACGCATTCCCGCGTCGCGACCAGGGGTTGCAGAATCCGGTGCGCACCCCATAGGGTTACTGCCCATACATCATTCCGAGACTCCCTAGCGTCCCACTTGGCTGCCGGGGGCGAAGGGCGGGACTTGCCATGTCGATGCGGTTCACGAGATCGGCCAGCAACTGCGGGCCTTTCGGCTGGAATCCGGCCTTCGGGCCGAGGAGATCGCCGCCCGGCTCGGCGTGTCGCGCGCCGCGCTCTATCGCTACGAGAAGGGCGAGGTCATCAAGCTCGACACCGTCAAGCGGCTTGCCGAGCTGCTCAACCTGTCGCCGCTGACCCTGCTCGGCATCGGCGTCGAGTACTACAACCGGCCGATCGCCTATTTCGAGCGCCTCCGCCAGATGGAGGAGACCGCCGACCAGGTGCTCGAGATGTTCGGGCCGCTCTGCTACCTCACCACCTCGGACGCCTACGACGCGGTGCTGGCGGAGGCGTTCGAGGAGGCGGCTCGGAGCAGGCCGGGAGCGAACCGGGCGGAGCTGCGCAACGTCGGCGAGCAGATCCTGGGCACGCTGGGCGCCCGCAAGCGGATGTACACTGCGCGCCGGCTCGGGATCATCTGCATGGTCGCGCTTGTCGTCGGTGCGCGCGCCTGCTGGAGGCCGGCGTGGCGGACGGGCTCGACGTGTCCGGAGACCACGCGGCTCCGCTGCCGCCAGATCGCCGAGGCCGAGGTGCGGCGAATGGCCGACCTGATGGAGGCCGAGCCGATGGGGCTGCAATTCGGCCTGCTGGCCGGGCCGGAGCCCAGCTCGCTGTTCACCGTCCTGCGCGCGCGCGACCGCGTGTCGCTGGCGATCAACCCGTTCCGCCCCGACGCCAACCCCGCCCGCCAGACCGGCGTGGCGATGGTCACCGGCGCCGACGAGGCGGTCGCCGAGCATCAGCGCGTCGCCGAGGCAAGCTGGCGGGACGCCCTGAAGGGCGCGGCCGGGGCGGCTCGGCTGCGCCGGCTGATCGGGGCCAACGCATCGGACTGATACGCCCGATCGTAGCTCCCCTCCCCTTGCGGGCTACGGGATTCACGGATCGCACCCGGACCGCTCAACTCCCTCTCCGCCCCTGGGGGCGGAGAGGGAGTTGAGCCGCGTGATGATGCCGGAGAACGGCGAAGGATGTGTGGACGCCGTAGCCCCTTGCGGGAGGGGGTCGAAGCGCCGGGGAATGGGTCGATGGAACGGTCGATGCCGGCTGGGCGATCGCGTCGCCCCGCCCTATACCTGGGTTGATGGAACGCCACCGCCCCTGCCCGCCCACCCCGATGTGCTGATCGAAGCCGACGAGCGCGTCTGGGACGGACGCTTTCCGCTCGACCGCATCCGCTTCCGCCACCGCCGCTTCGACGGCACCCTCTCCGGCCCGCGGACCTGGGAGTTCTGGCGCCGGGGCCGGGCCGCGGCGATGCTGCCCTATGATCCGGTGGAGGACGCGGTGGTGCTGATCGAGCAGTTCCGCCTGCCCGCGCTTGCCGCCGGGCTCGACCCGGTGATGGTCGAGGTGCCGGCCGGGTCTGTGCGACGGCGGCGAATCCGCCGAGGCGACGATCCGCCGCGAGATGCGCGAGGAGACGGGGCTGACCGCCGGGCGGCCTGACCAAGATCAGCGACATCCTGCTCACCCCTGGCGGCTCCGACGAGCTGTGCGCGCTGTTCGTCGGCGAGGTCGCCGCGCCGGAGGCCGACGTCGGCCGGGCTCGACGGGCAGCGCCGGCCTCGCATCGACGAGACGAGGACATCCGCCTGCGCGTCTGGCCCGCCGAGCGCGCCTTCGCGGCGGCGCTGGACGGGCGGATCGTCAATTCGGTCGCCGCGATCGCCCTGCTGTGGCTGCAACGCGCGGCGCGAGCAATTGCGGGCGGAGTGGACCACGGCATGACCGAGCGGCTGTTCCTCGACGATCCGCGCCTGACCACGATGGCGCGCGCGTGCTCGCCAGCGGGCCCGAGGGCGTCGTGCTCGACCGCACCGTGTTCTACGCCCGCTCGGGCGGCCAGCCGGGCGATGCGGGCGTGCTGCGCTGGGCGGACGGCGAGACGGCCGATCACCGAGGCCATCAAGGGCGAGGGCGAAGCGATCCTGCACGTCCCGCGCCCCCGGCGCGATCCCGCCGCCAGTCGGAGCCGAGGTGAGCGGGCGAGATCGACTGGACGCGCCGGCATCGGCTGATGCGCGCCCACACCTCGCTTCATCTGCTGAGCGCGCTGCTGCGCGGGGCGGCGGTGACCGGCGGCTCGATCGGCCTCGACCGCTCCCGCCTCGACTTCGACCTGCCCGATCCGCCGGCCAAGGAGGCAATCGAGGCGGCGCTGAACGCGCTGATCGCCGCCGACCATCCGGTCAGCGCCGAATGGGTGGACGAGGCGGTGCTGGACGCCAATCCGGACCTGGTGCGCACGCTGTCGGTCAAGCCGCCGCGCGGCGCCGGCCGGGTCCGGCTGGTGCGGATCGGCGGCGCGGGGGCGCCGGTCGATCTGCAACCCTGCGGCGGCACCCATGTCGCCTCCACCGCCGAGATCGGCCCGGTGCGGGTGCTCAAGATCGAGAACAAGGGCAAGCAGAACCGCCGCATCATCCTCGTCCCGGCGGAGGCATAGGGAAGACGTCATGGACCCCCTGGTCAGCACCGACTGGCTCGCCGAGCAGCTCGGCAGCCCCGACCTGGTCGTCTTCGACGCCACCAAATATCTGCCGAACGAGGCCAAGGACGGGCACGCCGAGTTCCTTGCGGCGCGCATTCCCGGCGCGCGCTACTTCGACATCGACGCGTTGGCCGATCCCGACACCGACCTGCCGCACATGGTTCCCGGCGCCCGGGGCGCTTCGCCAAGCTGATCGGGGCGCTCGGCGTGTCGAACGACTCCCGCGTGGTGTTCTACGACCAGAAGGGCCTGGCCTCGGCGGCGCGCGGCTGGTGGCTGATGGGCCTGTTCGGCCACGACCGCGCCGCGGTGCTGGACGGCGGGCTGCCGAAATGGACGCCGCGAGGGCCGGCCCGTCGAGCAGCGGCGCCCCGATGCCGCCGAGCCCGGCCGCGTTCCGCCCCGATTTCCGCGCCGGCCGTCTGCGCGGCGTCGGCGACGTGCTGGGCAACGTCGAGACGCGGGCGGAGCTGGTGCTGGACGCCCGCGCCGCCGGCCGCTTCACCGGCGAGGTGCCGGAGCCGCGCGCCGGAATGCGCAGCGGCCATATCCCCGGCGCGCGCAGCCTGCCCTACACCGACCTGCTGAACCCGGACGGCACCTTCCGCGACCCGGCCGCTCTGCGCGCGCGTTTCGCACAGGCCGGCGCCGACGGCGCCCGCCCGGTGGTGACGAGCTGCGGCAGCGGCGTGACCGCCTGCATCCTGACCCTCGGCCTGCGTCTCGCCGGGTTGCCGGAGGGCGCGGTGTATGACGGGTCATGGACGGAATGGGGCGGCCGGCCCGATACGCCGGTGGCGACAGGGGCGGAGGCGGGTTGAGCACGATGGCCGACAAGATCAAGGGAACCGCGGGTTCCGAACCCGCCTGTCGCATGTCGGGCGGGCCGGCAAGCGGGTCCACGGCTTCGTCAACCCGCCGCTCCTGCGCGGCTCGACCGTGCTCTATCCGACCGTCGCCGACCGCAAGGCGCTGGCCGGGCGAGCGCGGCGAGCGGGTGCTTGGCCTACGGACTCGGCGGCAGCGAGACCCATTGGGCGCTGGAGGACGCGATCGCCGAGATCGAGGGCGGCAGGCGCTGCCAGATCGTCGGCTCCGGCCTCGCCGCCGTCACCGTGCCGCTGCTGGCCTTCCTGAAGGCGGGCGAGCACTGCCTGATGCCGGACAGCGTCTATGGCCCGGCCCGCAACTTCGCCACCGGGATGCTGCCGCGCTTCGGGGTCGAGACGACGTTCTACGACCCGTGCGTCGACGAGGCGGGGATCGCCGCGCTGATGCGGCCGAACACCACCGTCGTCTATACCGAAAGCCCCGGCAGCCACACCTTCGAGGTGCAGGACATCCCCGCGCTCGCCCGCGCCGCCCACGCCGGCGGCGCCAAGGTCCTGATGGACAATACCTGGGGCATCCACTTCTTCCAGCCGTTCCGCCACGGGGTCGACGTCTCCATCCAGGCGCTGACCAAGTATCCGGGCGGGCATTCCGACGTGCTGATCGGCAGCATCACCGTCAACAGCGCCGAGGACTGGGAGCGTCTGCGCGCCACCTCCGGCGCGCTCGGCCAATACGCCAGCCCCGACGATTGCTGGCTGACCCTGCGCGGCATCCGCACCCTGGGCGTGCGGCTCGCCGCGCAGATGCAGGCCGGGCTGGAGGTCGCGCGCTGGTTCGCCGCCCGCCCGGAGATCGTCCAGGTGCTGCACCCGGCGCTGCCCGGCGCGCCGGGCCACGAACTCTGGAAGCGCGACTTCACCGGCGCGTGCAGCCTGTTCGGCGTCGTGTTCACGCCGGACGTCACCCCCGAGGACACCCATCGCTTCGTCGAGGCGCTGGAGCTGTTCGGCATCGGCGCCTCCTGGGGCGGCTACGAGAGCCTGGCGCTGCCCACCACCGGCTTCATCACCCGCACCGCCGGGCCGGGCGCGTTCCCGGGCCCGGTGGTGCGCATCCATATCGGGCTGGAGGACGTCGCGGACCTGATCGCCGACCTGGAGCACGGGCTGGCGGTGATGCGCGGGCAAGGCTGAATTGCTACAATCCGGGCCGACGGGCCAGCCAATTGTACATCCGCCGTTAGCATTCTGTTTACAATCCCAGATAGAACTTCCGGATCAGCTCGTTGTCGTTCAGCTCCGCCGCCGAGTCGCCGGCGAACGCGATCTGGCCATGCACGATCACGTAGCCCCGGTCGGCGATGCGGATCGCCTGGGTGAAGTTCTGCTCGGCCATCAGCACGGTCAGCCGGTAGCCCTCCTTCAGCTCGTCGATCTTGTCGATCGTGCGCTTGACCAGCACCGGCGCCAGCCCGACCGAGGGCTCGTCGATCAGCAGGATGCGCGGGGAGGACATCAGCGCGCGCCCCAGCGCCAGCATCTGCTGCTCGCCCCCGCTCATCGACCCGGCGAGCTGGCGACGCCGCTCCTTCAGGCGCGGAAAGGTTTCGTAACAGAACTCCATATTCCGCGCGATCGCACCGCGCGCGGCGGGGCGGAACGCGCCCATCAGCAGGTTCTCGGTCACGCTCAGGCGCGGGAACAGCCGCCGTCCCTCGGGCACGAAGGCGATGCCGCGATCGACGATCGCCTCGGTGGACAGCGCCGTCAGGTCATGCGCGCTCGCCGTCGATCTCGGCGGTGACGCGTCCCGCCGACGGGCGCACCATGCCCATGACGCATTTCATCAGCGTGGACTTGCCGTTGCCGTTCGTGCCGAGCAGCGCCACGGTCTCGCCCGGCGCCACCGTCACCGACACGTCGTCCAGCACGCGCACCGCGCCGTAGCCGGCGCTGACATTCTCGATTTGCAGGCTGGCGCCGCGCTCATTCGCCAAGATAGGCGCGCTCCACCTCGGGATTGCGGATCACCGCGTCGGGCGCGCCGTCGGCGATCTTGCGGCCCGCTACCAGCACCACCAGGCGCTGCGAGAACTGCATCACCGCGCGCATGATGTGCTCGATCATGATGACCGTCACGCCCTGCGCGTTCAGCCGCATCAGCAGCGCCAGGATGTCGTCCACCTCGTTGTGCGACAGCCCGGCCATCGCCTCGTCGGCGATCAGCAGCTTGGGCTCGGCCGCCATCGCGCGCGCCAGCTCCAGCTTGCGCATCTCGATCTGCGTCAGGTCGGCGGGACGCTGGCCCGCCTTGGCCTCCAGCCCGACCGATTCCAGCAGCGCGTGACACCGCGCGCCGATCTCCTCGCCCCCGCCCCGATGCGGCAGCGCGTACTCGATCGGAATGCGCAGATTGTCGGCGACGCTCATGCTGGGGAACGGGCGCGGCAACTGGAAGCTGCGCGACAGGCCGAGCCGCGTGCGCCGATGCGCCGCCATGCGATCGAATTTGTGCCCGTCGAAGCGGACCGTGCCGGCATCGTGGCGCAAGGTGCCCGACAGGCAGTTCACCAGCGTGCTCTTGCCCGACCCGTTCGGGCCGATCAGCCCCACGCGCTCGCCGGGCGCGATGGCCAGATCGATCCCGCCCAGCGCGACGAAGCCGCCGAACCGCTTGCCCAGCCCGGCGACCTCCAGCAGCGCCGTCACGACCGCGCGCCCAGCGGCATCCGCCAGCGCCGCCGCACCGGGCTGCGCACGCCGACCAGCCCGAGCAGCCCGTTCGGCGCCGCCACCACGAACGCGACCAGCAGCACGCCCACGATCAGCAGGTTCAGCGCCGAGGAAATCGTGACGGTCGCAACCTGTTGCAGCGTGCCCAGCAGCACCGCGCCGAGCACCGGGCCGGCCCAGCTTGCGGTGCCGCCGATCAGCGGCATGGCGATGCTGTTCACCGCGTAGCTCAGGCTGAACGCCGAGGCGGGGTCGAGGTAGGTGACGTAGAACGGCAGCGGCGCGCCCGCCATGCCCATCAGCGCGCCCGACAGCACGGTGGCGAGCAGTTTCAGCCGCAACGTCGGCACGCCCGACGCCTCGGCGGCCAGCTCGTCGTCGCGGATGGCGGCGAAGCCGCGACCGAGGCGCGAGCGCTCGATCCAGCGCGCCGCCGCCACCGACAGCACCACCAGCGCCAGCATCACCAGGAACAGGTACTGCACGTAGTCGATGCCGAGCAACGCCGCCTTGGCCGGGCGCACGATGTAGGCGCCGCCCGATCCGCCCACGTAGTCCCAGTTCACCATCAGCGTCTGCAACACGACCGCCATCGCCAACGTGGCGATCGAGAAGAACGAGCCGCGCAGCCGCAATGTCAGGTAGCCCATGCCCAGCCCGACCACGCCGGAGACGATGCCGCCCGCCAGGATCAGGACCGGGATCGGCAGCGGCGGCCACAGCTTCACCAGCGCGACCGTGGAATAGGCGCCGAGCGCGAAGAAGCCGGCAGTGCCGAAATTCACGTAGCCCGTGTAGCCGCCCAGCATGTTCCACGCCGTCGCCAGCACGATGTATTGCAGCACGACATAGCCGGCGAAGAACACGTAGGCGTTGCCGACCCACAGCGCGCGCCGCGTAGCACAGCGCAGCGCAGACGATGGCGCAGGCGAGGAAGGCGGGTTGGCGCATCGCCTACCGGCCGAACAGGCCGGCGGGGCGCACCGCCAGGGTCGCGAGCAGGAATCCGAAGGCGACCGCCGGCGCCCAGGACGGGCCGTAGAACGTCGAGGTCAGGCTCTCGACCACGCCCAAGGTCATCGCGGCGATGACGGTGCCGGCGAAGGACCCGAGGCCGCCCATCACGCAGATCGCGAATACGCGGCCAATGTAGTCGCGCGCGACCGAGGGCTCGACCGGCTGGATGATGATCAGGATCGCGCCGGCCACCGAGCAGGTCGCGATCGACAGCCCGAAGGCGATGCGCTTGATCCGCACCGGGTCGGCCGCCATCAGCCGCAACGCCAGCGCGTCCTGCGCCACCGCGAGCACCGCGCGCCCGACGAAGGTGCGCGACAGGAAGACCTGCATCAGCCCGATCAGGAACAGCGACACCAGGCACGGAACCAGCAGCCGCAGCGGCAGCTCGATCACGCCGAGATGGATGCTCGCGCCGATATAGGCCGCCTGCACCAGCCGGTAATCGACGCCGAAGATCAGCACCAGCGCGACCTCGGTGATGAACAGCAGCCCGAAGAAGAACGCGAGCCCGCGCAGGCTCTGATCGCCGCGCCGCTCGAACGCGACATGATAGACCTGATAGATGCCCGTCCCGAGCGCGTAGAACACCGGCAGCAGCAGCAGGCTGCCCACGATCGGATCGATCCCCAGCCGGTCGTTCAGCATCCACGCGCCGTATGAGCCGAGGACGATGAAGGCGGGATGGGCGATGTTGACGATGTCGAGCATCCCGAAGGAGATCGACACCCCGATCGTCACCGCCGCGTAGAACCCGCCGAGCAGCAGTCCGGAGACCAGCGCGTTGCCCAGCAGGTCGAAGGACAGGTCCATCCTATGCCCGGCCCCCTCCCCCAACCCCCTCCCGCAAGGGGAGGGGGCTTTGCGCGCCTGGCCTCCCCCTCCCCTTGCGGGAGGCGGTCGGGGGGACGGGTCGAACACGACGGAAACAACGGCGCATGCGCACCTACCTGTTCCGCCAGTCCGGCTTGCGCTTCTCGGCAAACGCGCGCGGGCCTTCGATGAAGTCCTGGCTTTCGGCGTTCTCCTGCTGCGCCGGATAGACCGTGCGGATCGCCTGTTCGAGCGTCGGCTCCGTCAGGCCGCGATAGACCGCCTGCTTGGACGCGCGCACCGCCTTGGGCGAGCACTCCAGGATCAGGGCAGCCCAGCGCCGAGCGGCGTCCAACGCCTGGCCATTCGCCACCACCTCGTTGACGAAGCCGAGCTTCGCCCCCTCGGCCGCCGGCACGCGCCGTCCGGTCAGGATCATGCCCAGCGCCAGCTTCTGCGGGATCACGCGCGGCAGCCGATGCACCCCGCCCGCGCCGGCGATCAGCCCGACGCGCGGCTCGGGCAGCGCGAAGACGGCGTTCTCGGATGCCACGATGATGTCGCAGGCCAGCGCGGTCTCGAACCCGCCGCCCATCGCCACGCCGTTGACCGCCGCGATCAGCGGCTTGCTCGAGGTCGAAGCGCAGGGTGAGCCCCGCGAAGCCCGTCCGCGCCGGCGGCCCGCGCCGCCCGGCCGCCTGCACCTTGAGGTCGTTGCCGGCCGAGAAGGCGCGCGGGCCGGCGCCGGTGACGATGCCGACCCACAGATCGTCGTCCGCCGCGAACTCGTCCCAGACACGCTCCAGCTCGTGATGCGCCTCACTGTGCAGCGCGTTCAGCACCTCCGGGCGGTTGAGCGTGACGATGCGCACGCGCCCCTCGTCCGCGACCGTGCAGTATTGATACTCAGCCATTCCGGCCTCCCTCTTCTCTCGTCCCCCTCCGCAACGCAGGGCAATCCCACCGAGACGCCGCGCGTCGTGCGCGCGCACTGGGCCATCGAGAACCATCAGTGTTGGCTGCTCGATGTCGCCTTCGCCGCGGACCGCGCCGCCACCCCCGACGACAAGACCGCGCAGAACATCGCCCTGCTCCGCCGACCGGCACTCAACTCCATCCGCGCCGACCCATACAACGCCTCGGTCCGGCGCAAATCAAACGAGCCGGTGGGGGGACAACTATCTGATCTCCCGTCTCAGCCAAATGCGATGGCCATGCCGTGCGGAAGAGGGCGGGATGGGTGACAGCGCACAGTCAATGCCGAGCCAGCTCCATGGCGCGGCGCTCGACGGCGGCGGGGGACTCGATCGGCGCGAAGGCGGCGGCGGTCCGGCGTGGTCCGCCGCGCGTCTCGCGGCCACACCGGTAGATCGCCGCCGTGCTGCCCGGGCCGACGCCGGTATGGCCGACATAGGTCGCGCCCGTGTCGCCGACGCCGGTCATCAAGCCAAGGCCGTAATCACCTGTTCGCCACGGCCGCCCCGGAAAAGGGCCGTTCACCGGATGGGTCGCCAGCATCTCGCGGAGCAACGCCTCCGGCAGCAGGCCGCCTCCAAGCAGCCGGTGCAGCAGCAGGGCAGCGCTGCTGGCCGACCCGATCAGCAGGCCGTGGTAGACCCATCCCGGGTGATAGCCGGTCGGGTTCCGCCACGCCGTCGCCTCCAGGTCGGCGGGCTCGCGCGCGACCCGCACGCCGCTGATGCCGAGCGGGCCGAGCACCAAGCGGTCGAGCGCACCGCCGAGGTCCCGCCTGGTCGCGTTCTCGATCCGTTCGCGCACGAGCAGGTAGCCGATGTTCGAGTAGGCCCATCCTTGGCCGGGCTCGAAGTCCAGCTTGTCGGCGCGGACCCGTCGCAGCAGAAGCTCGCGCGTCCAGGGCGCCTCGCCGCCGGCGACCGCCTCGTGGTACGCCTGAAGCCGGCCATAATCCGGCAGCCCCGCCCGGTGCTGGAGCAGGTGGCGAAGGCTGAAACCCCGCCCATCCATCGGCGCGTCAAGGCTGAGCCGCCC
Organism: uncultured Pseudomonadota bacterium; assembly: GCA_963756495.1. Classification (GTDB taxonomy): domain Bacteria; phylum Pseudomonadota; class Alphaproteobacteria; order Acetobacterales; family Acetobacteraceae; genus DATFDN01. Next base: position 218,716 of record CAVWNS010000002.1, read on the forward strand.
ATCGGCGACCAGCGCGAGCGCGGCCGCGGCCAGAACCGTCTTCGTGTAGCTCCACCACGGCACCGACGCCGGGCCGGTCCCCTCGGCCTCTGCCTCGTCCTCCACCACGGCGGTGATCATGCGCGTTTCAATCATCGTCTCAGCGTAGCCGCCGACGGCGACTGCGGCACGCCGTTGAGCACTGACGCGCCGGCGAGGTACTGTCTTATACCAAGCCGCCTGGCCCCTGACTCTCTGGGATTCCCAATCTGGCTCGGTTCTGATTCGATGGCCGCGTGGTCGAGTCGGAGCGAGGCATCGGATGGGCGCGGCAGTGACGGTGACGCGTACGGAGCACACGGCGGCTGGCCTTCGTGAGATCGCGGGCAAATGCCGCGACGGCGCGCAGGTCCGCCGGCTGCTGGCGATGGCGATGATTCTGGAGGGCTATCCGCGCGCCGAGGCGGCGGAGCGGAACGGCATGGACCGGCAAACGCTTCGCGACTGGGTGCATCGCTACAATCGGGACGGGGTGGACGGGCTGACGTCGCGCCGCGGCCCAGGCCCCGCGCCGGTCCTGACCAAGGAGCAAATGGCGGAGCTGAGGGAGCTGGTCGTCAAGGGGCCGGATCTGGAAAAGCACAAGGTGGTGCGCTGGCGGTGCCTGGATTTGCGCGAAGAGGTTGCGCGCCGCTTCAGTGTGACGGTGCATGAGAGCACCATCGGCAAGTGGTTGCGCCGGCTCGACCTGACCCGGCTGCAGCCGCGGCCGTTCCATCCGAAGAAGGACGCCGCGGCCGAGGCGGCGTTTAAAAAAACTTTGCCAGTCTGGTGAAGGAGGCGCTGCCCGCTTCCGCGGCTGACAAGCCAGTCGAGATTTGGTTTCAGGACGAAGCACGGGTCGGCCAGAAGGGCGGCCACGCTTACATTTGGGCGCCGATCGGCTCGCGGCCGTTGATGGTCCGCGATAACCGCCACAACTCCGCCTACCTGTTTGGCGCGATTTGCCCGAACCGCGCCGTCGGCGCCGCAATCATCATGCCGGGCGTCAATGCCGAGGCCATGACCGAGCACCTGGCCGAAATTAGCACCCAGGTCGCACCCGGCGCTCACGCCGTGCTGGTCTGCGACAGCGCCGGATGGCATCAGCGGGGCGTCCGTCTCGGCGTGCCCGACAACATCACACTCCTGCCGCTGCCGCCGTACTCCCCGGAACTGAACCCGATGGAGAACGTCTGGCAATACCTCCGCGCTAACCGGCTGTGCGCCCTGGTGTGGGACGGCTACGACGCCATCGTCGAGGCGTGCCGGACCGCCTGGCATTTCTTCGTCAACGACCCTGACCGCATCAGCTCCGTCGGCGCAAGGGAGTGGGCGTGTGTCACTCTCTAGGCGGGTTGGTATTAGTTCGAATCCGGCTCGCGACGCAAACCGACTGTCGGCGTAGACAGCGATCGCAAACCAACATGCTGCGTCAGTCACGGTGCTTCGTATGGAAGAGCCTTTTATCGACCGAAAATTCGGCCGCCAAGCCTTCGGGATCGACCCTGGCGGCTATCATGCCGCACGACCGGAATACCCCGATTGGGTGTTCGAGATTCTGTGTGACCGTTGCGGTCTAGCGCACGATACCGTCACATTCGAGATCGGAGCAGGGACGGGGACGGCGACACGTCGATTGCTTGACCTTGGTGCGAACCCCTTGATCGCCATCGAGCCCGATGATCGCCTGGCAGACTTCCTTCGCGAGACCCTGCAAGACGAGGCACTCAAGGTGATCGTCTCACCGTTTGAGAACGCGGTGTTGCACAAGGCCAGTTTTGATCTTGGCGTCAGTGCCACCGCTTTCCACTGGCTGAACGAGGACTTGGGTCTGACCAAGGTGGCCAAGCTGCTCCGGCCGGGCGGCTGGTGGGCAATGGTCTGGAACGTATTCGGTGACAAACATCACCCCGATCCCTTCCACGAAGCGACCAAGATGCTGCTCAATGGCCCTTCGAGCCCCTCGGCGGGCGACGGCCATATACCGTTCGCTCTCGACTTTGATGCCCGCTTGGCTGCGCTGGAACGGACCCGCGCCTTCGACGCCGTCGAGCATCGAACCAGCGCATGGCAGATCGTTCTCGATCCTGATCAAACCGTCGCACTCTATGCGACCTATTCGAATATCAACATCCGCCCAGACCGCGAGGCCGTTCTCACTGAGTTGGGCCGCATCGCCCGCGACAAGTTCCGCGGCCGCGTGACCCGCAACATGACTACCAGCCTCTACACCGCACGGCGTCGATCTTGATCGCTCGCCTTGTTTGCCAAACGGTGTTGCGACGGATGATTGGCAAGGGCCGGATTTCACCAACTCCGGAATTCAAATTGAGACACGACCGCCGGCAATCATTCCTGGCGTTGTACTCAGGCGGTGACCTGAGAGAATCGCCGTAAGCCGTACGGTTCCAGCAGGGCGTGGCGCCGACCGGTCATGATCTCGTCGGCGACGAAGCGGCCGATCGCGGGGGCGAGGGTGATCCCGGAATGCGTCACCGCGACGTAAAGCCCGGCAACGCCCTCGGCACGCCCGACGGCCGGAAAGCCATCGCCCGGCGTGGGGCGATGCCCCAGCGTGTGGCCATCGGGAGCGAGCGAGGCACCCGAACGGATCAAGCCCTTCATTGCCGCGAACACCGCGCCGGCTGCGGCCGTGGGATCGTCGCCAGGATCGGTGCCGCCGAAATCGGCGCCGGCGACAAGCCGGCCGTCCGCCGTCTGCCGCACATGCAGCCCTGGCGCCATGACGAGGCCGTTCAGGAGCTTTTCCTGCCGTGTGCTGAGGACGAGCAGGCCCGGAGGCGCGGTCATCGGTAGGGCAAGCCCCGCCGTGGCGACCAGGGCCGCGGTTGCGACGCCGGCGGCGACGACGACCGCATCGGCATCGAGGCGCCCGGCCTCGGTCTCGACGCCGGTGACACGACCGGCGCGCAAATCGAGCGAACGCACCGGATTGCTCGCGATGATTGTCGCCCCGAGGCCCTGCGCGGCCGCGAGAAGCGTCCGCGCGGCGGCGAGCGGCTCCACCGTGCCTTCGCCGGCGACATGCAGGGCCAAAACGGGCGGGGCGGCGAGCTGCGGTTCGATCCGCTGCGCCTCGGCGCGATCGACGCGCCGGATGCCGTAGCCCCAGGACGCATGCTCGACTGCGAAGGCGTCAAGCGCGTCGGGCGGCATGTCCCAGATCAGGCCGCCGACCCATGCGACGCCGATGCTCGGCAACGCGCGCTCGAGTCCGCGCCACTCCTCCATCGCGCGGACCCGCAGGCGGAAATAGGGCGCCGGGTTGCCCCGGCTGGCATTGATCCAGGCCCAGGAATGGCGGGTGGCGATACCGCCCGGCTCGCCCCCTTCGACGACGGTGACCCGCGCACCTTCGCGCACGAGGTTCCAGGCGATCGAGGCCCCGATGATGCCGGCGCCGACGATCAGGACATGCGGACGATCGGCCATGAACGATGCCGCCGAACGTGCTATCCTATCACCGCAATCGACTCTCCCACGATCTCGATGATGCGGTCGATCGTCGCCTCCGGCGTCATCAGCGGCGGCGCGAGGCAGAGCGAATCCCCGCTCGCCGGCCCGCCATTGTAGCCGGTGGTGCCGCCCCGGGCGCGCAGGATCAGGCCGCGCCGCATCGCCTCGGCGACCACCTTGCCGCCCAGCCCGATCGCCGGCTTGCGGCTGCCCTTGTCCTCGACCAGCTCGATCGCGGCGAGCATCCCAAGCCCGCGCACCTCGCCCACCGAGGGCAGTCCGCGCAACGTCTCCAGCCCGTCCAGCAGCCGCTGCCCCATCACGGCGGCACGTTCGACCAGGCCCTCGCGCTCGATCACCTCGATATTGGCCAGCCCCACCGCGCAGCAGGTCGGGTGCCCGGAATAGGTGGCGGCGTGCATGTACCGCTCATCGGCCGGCGCATCCTCCAGCGCGCGATGGACCCGCCGGGACAGGATGATGCCGCCGAGCGGCAGGTAGCCGCTGGTGACGCCCTTGGCGAAGCTCACGATGTCGGGCTCGACGTCCCAGTGGCCGAGCGCGAACCAGCGCCCGGTGCGGCCGAACCCGGTGATCACCTCGTCGGCGATCAGCAGCACGTCGTGGCGGTCGCAGACCTCGCGCAGGCGGGGAAAATAGGTGGCGGGCGGAACGATCACGCCGCCCGCGCCCATCACCGGCTCGGCGATCACCGCCGCGATGGTGTCGGCGCCGCTCTCCAGGATCGCCTGCTCCACCGCCTCGGCCGCGCCGATTCCGGCATCGCCGTTGCCCGGCCAGCGATAGGGGTAGGGCGGCGCGACCTGGATGAACTCCGGCACCAGCGGCCCGAACATCTTGGCGTAACCGGGCAGGCTGGTGGCGCTCATCGCCGCCATCGTCACGCCGTGGTAGCCGAACTGGCGGGAGATGATCTTCACCTTCCCCGGCTTGCCCATGCGCTTCCAGTAGTAGCGTGCGGTCTTGAAGGCGCTCTCGTTGGACTCCGCGCCGCCGGTGGTGAAATAGACCGCCGCCGAACTGGGATAGGCGAGGCTCACGATCCGCTCGGCCAACCGGATTGCTGGCTCGTTGGAGAAGCCCGCATAGGCCGAAGCGTAGGCGAGCTGCTCCATCTGCCGCGCGGCGGCCTGCGCCAGTTCCTTGCGGCCATGCCCGACATTGACGTTCCACAGCGCCGACAGCCCGTCGATGTACTCGCGCCCGTCCGAGGTGCGCAGCATCGCCCCACGCCCCTCGACGAAAATGCGCGCGCCCGCATGCTCGTTCGGGTGATGCAGCGGATGCACCAGATGGCGCCGGTCGAGATCGAGCAGGACATCGGCCGTCGCGGCATGGTCATCCATTGTCACACCTATCGGTTCGCAAGCCGCAACACTAGGCGCAAGCCCGGCGGCCCTCAAGGCGCCGGCTTGACCGAGGCGCGGCGGGCGTCCGGGATGCGACAAGCGCGACCCGCAGGAGAGCCCCATGAACACGCCACTGTTGGCGATCGCCTTCCGCCTCGATCCGGACCTGCGCGCGATCGCTGCCGCGCAGATCGGCGAGGCCGGCACGATCGTCCACCTGCCCGACCTCGACACCGCGGCGCGCGAAGAGGCCTTGCGGTCGGCTTGCGTGCTTCTCGCGAGCAATACCGGCAAGGAACTCCGTCCCGGCGAAGCCGCGCTGCTCGGCGATGCGCGCCTGGTCCAGTTCATGACGGCGGGGGTGGATTTCATCCCGCTCTCGGCGCTGCCGGCCAGCGTGCCGGTCGCCAGCAACGGCGGCGCCTACGCGGCGCCGATGGCCGAGCACGCGCTCGCCATGGCGTTCGCCGCCGCCAAGCGGCTGATCGTGGAGCACGCCAACCTCGCCCGCGGCACCTTTAACCAGTCCACGCCGAACCGGATGCTGGCGGGTGGCGTGTGCGGGATTTTCGGCTTCGGCGGCGTCGGGCAGGCCATGGCACGGCTCGCGCGGGGCGTCGGCATGCGTGTGCACGCCATCAACCGGCGCGGCCAGGCCGACGAGACGGTGGACTGGATCGGAACGCCCGATCGGCTGAGCGCGCTGCTGGCGGTCTCGGACGTGCTGGTCATCTGCGCGCCGTTGACCCACGCCACCATGAAGCTGATCGGCGCCGCCGAGCTGGCGCGCATGAAGCCGGACGCGATCCTGGTGAACCTCGCGCGCGGCGAGATCATCGACGAGGCGGCGCTCTACGCGCATCTGCGCGCGGAGCCGCGCTTCACCGCCTGCATCGATGCGTGGTGGATCGAGCCGGTGCGGCACGGCCAGTTCCGCATGGACCACCCGTTCCTGGATCTGGCGAACGTGATCGGCTCGCCGCACAACTCGGCCCAGGCCGGGCCGCGCGACGCCGGACTGCGCAGCGCGCTCGCCAATTGCCGGCGTGCCCTGCTGGGCGAGACACCGCTACACCTGATCGGGGCGGAGGAGCGTTTGGCGTAGGCCCGCGCTCAGGCCGAGGCGGGCGCCAAGCTCGATCGGGCGATCCGGAGCACGAGCAGCGAGGCGACCAGGCACAGCGCCCCGCTGCCGGCGAAGGCGAGCACATAGCTGCCGGTCGCGCTACGCACCACGCCGGCGCCGAGCGCGGCCGCGGCGCCGCCGATCTGATGCGCCGCGGCGATCCAGGAGACGATCACCGGCGCGTCCCGCTTGCCGAAGACCTGCGTGGTCAGCGCCACGGTGGGCGGGATGGTGGCCACGAAGTCGAGGCCGAACACCACCACGAACACCGACAGGCTCAGCATGTCGAAGCCGCTGAACGGCAGCCACAGCAGCGAGAGGCCGCGCAGGCCGTAATACCAGAACAGCAGGACCCGCGAATCGTAGCGATCGGTCAGCCAGCCCGATCCCAGGGTGCCAAAGAAGTCGAACACGCCGATCGCGGCCAGGAACCCCGCCGCTGTCACCGTCGAGATGCCGTGATCGGCGCAGTACGGGATCAGGTGGGTGAGCACCAGTCCGTAGGTCGAGAAGCCGCAGATTCCGAAGCTGCCGGCCAGCAGCCAGAAATCGAACGAGCCGGCGCCGCGCGCCAGCCCGGCGAGCGCGATGCGGAACGGGTTGCTCGGCGAGGGCGCCTCGGCGACCGCCCCGCTCGCCCCGAGTGGTGCCAGGCCGACCGAGGCGGGGTCCTCGGCCAGCAACAGCCACACGAGCGGCATCAGTGCCAGCATGACCCCCGCCGTCAACCACGGCACGCCGCGCCAGCCCGCCTGCACGCTGATATGCGCGAGCAACGGTAGGAAGATCAGCTGTCCGCTGGCGTTGCCGGCCGTCAGCATGCCGACCACCAAACCCCGTCGCTCGACGAACCAGCGATTCGCGATCGTGGCCGCCAGGGCGAGCATCCCAAGGCTCGATCCGAGCCCGACCAGCACGCCCCAGGTGAGGTAGAGCTGCCAGACCTCGGTGATGAACCCCGACAGCCCGGCACCCAGCGCGAGCAGCGCCATCGAGCCGAGCACCGTCGCGCGGAGCCCGACGGTGCGCATCAGCGCCGCCGCGAACGGCCCGCCCAGGCCGAACAGCGCGATGTTGAGCGAGATCGCCCCGGAGATCGTGGCGGCGTCCCAGCCGAACGCCTTTTCCAGCGGCACGATCAGCACGCCCGGCGCGGCGCGCACGCCGACCGAGCAGAGGATCACGATGAAGGCGGTGAACGCCACGACCCAGGCGTAGTGGACCCGGCCATCGAGCCGGTGGGCGAGGCGCCTGGAGATCATGGGTGCGCTCCTGTGATCGCTGGGCTATCATGACGATCGTCATGGTCGGGTCAAGCGGTTTCCATGACGGTCGTCATGATACGGAGCGGGGGCGGATGCGCGCAGGCGGGGAGTGGGCCGGAAGACAGGGGGGCGAAGGCCGGCGGGGCGAAAGCCGGGCGCGGATCGTCGAGGCGGCCGGGCGGCTGTTCCGCGAGCGGGGGATCGACGCGGTCGGGGTGGACGCGGTGATGCGCGCGGCCGGGCTGACCCATGGCGGGTTCTACACGCATTTCGCCTCAAAGGAGGCACTGGTGGCCGAGGCGGCGGCGGCGGCGCTGGCCCGCTCGGCGGCGCGCTGGGAGGCGTTGGCGGCGGCGGACCCGACCGACGCGCTGGAGCGCATCGTCGGGGGTTATCTCGACCCGGCGCATGTCGGCGCCCCGGCGCGCGGGTGCGTGCTCGCGGCCCTCGGCCCGGAGGTCGCGCGCCGCCCGGCCGCGCGGTCGGGGGTGACGGTGGCGATCCGGGCCATGATCGCCACCTTGGCGCGCTGCCTGCCGGCCCAGCGACGCACGCGCGCCACCGCCACGCTATGCACCCTGGTCGGCGCGGTGGTCCTGGCGCGCGCCTGTGACGACCCGGCCCTGGCCGCCGAGATCCTGGCCGCCGCCCGGGAGGCCGCAACCCCGGCCGGCCCCCCATGAGCGGCCCCGCATGAGCGTCTGGCCGCCAGCCGGATTCGTGCTAAAGCCCGGCCCCCATGCGCCACTACCTGGACTTCGAAAAGCCGATCGCCGAGCTTGAGGGCAAGATTGAGGAGCTGCGGCGTCTATCGGAGCCCGGCGGCATCAACATCGCCGAGGAGGTGGCCCGGCTGACCGAGAAGGCCGATCGGCAGCTTCGCACGCTCTACACCCGCCTCACCCCCTGGCAGCGGACACAGGTGGCGCGCCACCCGGACCGGCCGAAGGCGAGCGCCTACATCGACGGGCTGATCACCGAGTTCACCCCGCTCGCGGGCGACCGCGCCTTCGCCGATGATACCGCCGTGCTGGGCGGGGTGGGCCGGTTCCGCGGCCGGCCGGTCATGGTGATCGGCACCGAGAAGGGCTCCGATACCGAAAGCCGGCTTCAGCATAATTTCGGCATGGCCCGCCCCGAGGGCTATCGCAAGGCGCGGCGGCTGATCGAGCTGGCCGGGCGTTTCGGGCTGCCCGTGCTGAGCTTCGTCGATACCTCCGGGGCGTTTCCCGGCGTGGAGGCCGAGGCGCGCGGACAGGCGGAGGCAATCGCGCGCAGCATCGAGGCGTGCCTGGCCGCGCCCGTCCCGCTGGTGGCGACGATCATCGGCGAGGGCGGGTCGGGCGGTGCCATCGCGCTGGCCGCCGGCGACCGCACGCTGATGCTGGAACACTCGATCTACTCGGTCATCGCCCCGGAGGGCTGCGCGAGCATCCTCTGGCGCGACGCCGCCCAGGCCCCAGCGGCGGCCGAGGCCTTGAAGCTCACCGCCGACGATCTGCGCCGGCTGCGCCTGATCGACGGGGTGATCCCCGAGCCGCTGGGCGGCGCCCATCGTGCGCCCGAACAGGCCATGCGCGCGGTAGGCGAGGCGTTGGACGAGGCGCTGGACCCGCTGCTCGGCCAGGACGCGGCGACGCTGAAGATGCGCCGGCGGGAGAAGTTCCTGGAGATGGGACAGGACATCGGGGGATAACTCGCTGGCAGCGCGCGCTGCGGCAGAGTGCCCGAGACGCGCCGCAGGGCTTGATCCTGGGGCGGCCATAACCGCGACAATCGTTACGGATACAACCGGATGGACATCGGACTGCCACGACCCGTGCGCGGACGCAACGCTACGGCAGTTCGTATTCAGGTCGTCCCGGCGAAGCAGCAGACGATGATACACGTATCGTCTCACTGCACGGCGGAACGTCGAAAATTATAGTGCGCTTGGAATAGCGGTGTGAGCTGCGTCTCACTCGATCCGTGGTCCGGCCGATTTTACCGAGACACTATAGGTTTGATGTATTACCATCCTAAAGGTGGCTGAGGAGAGGCGCCGGGGCAAAGCCCATGGATGCACCTAAGGGTTTCCGATGCTGCCTTTTGTGGACGTATCCGACTCCGCGGTGTCAGGAGCGGCGATGGGTGCATAACGGCCTGTAACGTAGCGGACAACGAAATCATCAGGGGGTAACGATGCCGACGGTCGATCCGAGTGTTCTTGCCAATTCCATTATGGGCAAGATCTACGATGTCCTAACAAACGGCGATGCCACGGTTCCGAAGTCGGAAAACAACTTCTTCAGTTGGGAGACGCCCGGCGTGCCCGTGGTGCCGGAAGATTTCGAGTTCCTGACCCAGGGCTTCACCGGCGTCGTGAAGCGGGCCGCAGTCCAGACGATGCTCGACGCGACGCAGGCCGCGGCCGGCACTGCCTCCGTGGCGGGTGCGTCCGGCAGCACCCCGCCCGCCCAGCAAGGGCTGACGGATGCGCAACTCAGCCAGCTCAGGGCCCAGGACGTGAGCGGGCTGTTTCAACAGGCCGAATCGTTTGCTCATCTGGTGGATTTCATCCCCGAATGCGCGGCAATCAACGGCCGCAGGTTTTCTCAAAAAGCGATCCAGAGCGACGAAGGCTCATTGTCAGATGTGTACGAGATGACGCTGAAGATGAGCCAGGTGATGCAGTCACAAATTCCCGACGACGTGCAGAAGAAGATCGATCATTTTAGATCCCTGCTTAATGCCACGACCGAAAAAACCGATCTGATCACCGGTGATAAGACCGAGGTGAGCGGGCCGAGCCCTCTCGTTCAGGCTTACACGGATAAAATGACGGCCTATGACAATGCCGCGCTCGCATACAACAACGCCCGGATCAACGCGATGGCGGCGGACGACCCGCGGTCAGTCCAATACTTTGCCGTTAATGCGCCGATTCTTCGCAATCAGGTGAAGGCGGCGATGGATGACTGGATCGGCGCGGGTTACAAAAACCAGTACCGAGGAAATCAACGCCTTCATCGCACAAGTGGAAGAGCGCGATCTTTCCCTGCTGAAAAAGACATACCTCGACGATCTTGAGAAGGCTCGGCTGACCGGCATCGCGTCCGGGAGCGACTTCTTCTACACGGCGCTGACACCAGCCCATTTCGCCACCGCCGGCGGCTGGTCGAACTTCCACTTTAGTTCAGGCGATTTCAGCCGATACGCGAATTCGAAATTCACCGCAGGCGGTTGGGAAGCCTCGGCCAGCGCCAGCTACTTCGGCATCGGCGGCGGCGGGAGCGCGGGACACAGCTCGTCCACGAACCAATACAACGGGAAATTCAACTCCGATCATTGCTCGATGTCGTTCGACATCTGCCAGGTCGCGATCGTGCGGCCCTGGATGAAGACATCTTACCTCAACAGCCATACGTGGCGGTTCGATCAGGGCGACCCGGACGTGAAGGGTCAGGTGCTGAATGACGGCGGCGCGCCACCGAAGGGTCTATTGCCGGCGTATCCCACCTCGATCATCTTTATCCGCAACCTGTTCCTGGACTTCGGCGATAACAGCGGGTTCCAGAACTACATGCATCAGCAGGACGCCTCGCATCAGGGTGGCAGCGTGGGTGTCTCGTTCGGTCCGTTCTCCCTGAGCGCAAGCGCCAGCCACTGGTCGAAGAATTCGCAGACACAGAGCAGTTCCGGCTACTCGTTCACCGACCAGGGACTGAGCGTTCCGGGCATGCAGGTCATCGGCTACAAATGCCATGTGCTGCCGAAGGCACCCAATCCCTCGCCCGACATCAAGAACTGGATCTGACGTCACACTGGCCGGAGAGCTGAGATGGACGCAACCGCACAGCTCGCGTTGATGACAAAAGCGAAGATTGTTTTCGAAAAGCCGGAGACATTTCTCAGCTTTCCGGCCCTCGTCCCGATCGCGTTCCCCCCCGCCGTGCTTGATTTCGGGAAGGCCCTGGTCGATCCGAAGGTCAGCACGGCGTTGCTGGAGTTCTCTCGGACGGTGAACCAATGCCCGATGGGCGTGGTCTTCCCAGGGGACAGCGATCAGTACCTATGGGAGCACTATGACCAATGGCTGAACGCTATGGTGTTGGCCGAGGACCAGCTATCGGCGGATCAGGACGCCGCCTATGTCCAGGCCACGGCGCTGCTGACCGCCAAGGACGCGAATGGGCTTTCGACGGACAGCGTGGCCCTGGCAACATACAAGCAGTATCGCGACAAGTATCTGACAGCCGAGCAGGCCTATAAGAACGCGCAGGTCACTGCCTCGATGTCCCAAGATCCGGCAGTTCGGTCGCAGTGGCAGACCACGGACGAGCCCCGCCTGCGTCAAGCGGTGGCCGACGCAATGACTGAATGGGAGGCGAAGGGAAACAAGAGCGCGATCGAGGCGGCGCAGGCGAAGGTTTCGACGTGCGAAGCGCAGATGCCACGAAAAGTGTGGATGCAGTGGCGCGCTGCGTACAATCCCGATCTCGATCTTTTTACGGATGCCGCCTCCAACGCGAGCTGTGGGCCAAGCGGTTTCGCGCCGAGCAACATCTGTTCGCAGCCCTGGACGACCTTCACGCTCACACAAGACGAGATACACGCCTTGACGGCGCAAGCGCCGGCGGAGTTGCGGACCGCCTTCGGCGAGACTGGCGCGTCGGAGATCGCGTCGATCTCATTCGAGTTCTGCTCGGCGGCCGTCGTACCGCGCCTGGTTCGATTCGGCCATGTTCGACGCCCGGTTCTGGAAGTTTGATCCTGGAGCACCGGACGTCAGTGACGGGGCCACGCCACCCAAGGGGGCGTGGCCGGCTTATATCACCGCGGTCGTGTTTGCCCGGAACATCCGGGTGACAACGGCGCGCGCTCCGGCAGCGCCGCCGCAGCCGATCCGAATGATGCCCGTCTTCAGCTTCCGGCCGGAAGTGCTTCACACGCTGCAGGCCCAGCAACCGACGCCAGTCGTGCATCCGAAAGTCATGATGATGGCGCATCCAATGATGGCCGCGTCCACCACGACGCCCACGATGGTTTCGCATGCGAGTGTCATGGCAACATCCAACGCGACCCACCCGGCGCTATCGCCGGCGGCCCGGACCGTTGCCGTAAACCCTGCTTTGCGCCTCAACGCGGCGCTCTATCGCACACCCCCGATCAGTCACGGACCGATCGTGAAGCAGCCAGTTCCCACTCCCGCCCTCACTCATGGACCGATCGTGAAGCAGCCAGCCCCCACCCCCACTCCGACGGTGCCGGCGCAGCAGCCCGACGATCAGGTCTCCATTCTGGCATTCATATGCCGGTCGTTGCCGAAGGTGCCCAACCCGGATCCCGCCCTTCATTGGTAGGTTGCAGGGAGGAGAGAGCGCCGGCAGACGGATTCCACCGGCGCAGGCCATGGTCTCGGGCTTCGGCTTCTACGCCAGAATGCAGTAGGTGATGGGCGTACCATCGCTCAACGTGCCGCGAATGAAGATCTCGCGGGTGAGATTCGAGGAGGTAAAGAGCGAGACAAGAACGCCGACCACGGCGCCACCGATCTTGATCGCGACCTCGGCGGCTCCCGCCAGCGCCTCGGTCGCCAGTTTCTCCAGGGTATGGATGGCGCCCTCGACGGTGAATTCCTTGAACAGATCGGCGGCTTCGTTGTTGGACTCTTCGGCGGTGTTGATAACGACGTACCATCCGTTGTCCGATTTGGGGCTGACCTGCACCTGGGCATCCGGCCGCACGATCAAAGTCGAGCCGTCCCCGAGACCCACTCCACCGGAGGGTACCGGGATATCGGTGCCGTCCGGCGCGGAGACGGTCCGAACGTCGCAGACATTGGTGTCCTCTGTCATTGGCTTCTCCCTGCTCACCGCGGGTCGGACGCAGTATGGTCTGGAGAATTCCACGCCAAATGAACGGCTGTGTCGATTGTCTCTGCGCCGCCCCGGAAGCCATACATCTATAACCTCAGCGGGCTTCTCGCACCATAAGCAAGGGAACGATCCTATGATTCCCGATGGCTGGTCTGGACAGAATGCAGGACCGCGCCCGCCTGACCCCCGCCAATGGATGCGGCGTTGAAGGTCCCTTCCGCACCGGGCTGTATCCTCGCGTACAGCGTGCTACAATGCTTCGATGACAACCTACACCGTGCTGCCCCGGCAGGATCAGGCCGGCTACGACGTCGCTATCGTCGGGATCGACGGCGCTCGCCAGACGATCCTCGGGTTCAAGACGCAAGCCGATGCGGATGCGTGGATCGAGGGGGACAAGCGGCGCGATCGGGCGGATCGGCCTACCTGAGCACGGCAGATATCACACGTTGAAGCGGAACAGCAGCACGTCGCCGTCGCGCACGACGTATTCCTTTCCCTCCACCCGCATCTTGCCGACCTCCTTCGCGCCCGCCTCGCCCTTGCAGGCCACGTAGTCGTCGTAGGCGATCGTCTCGCAGGCGATGAAGCCGCGCTCGAAATCGCCGTGGATGACGCCGGCGGCCTGGGGTGCGCGGGTGCCGCGCGTGATGGTCCAGGCGCGCGCCTCCTTGGGGCCGACGGTAAAGAACGTGACGAGGCCGAGCAGGTCGTAGCCGGCGCGGATCACCCGATCGAGCCCGCTGTCGTGCAGGCCGAGCCCGGCCAGGAACTCGCCCCGGTCCTCGGGCGGTAATTGCGCCACCTCGGCCTCAATCGCGGCGGATATGACAACCGTGCGCGCCCCCTCGGCTTCGGCGCGCGCCGCCACGCGGGCCGAGAATTCGTTGCCGGTCGCCGCGGCTGCTTCCTCGACGTTGCAGAGATAGAGCACTGGCTTGGCGGTGAGCAGTTGCAGCCGGCGCGCGGCCTCCGCGTTCTCCGGCGCGATCGCGGTGCGCGCCGGCCGGCCGGCCTGCAAGGCGGTCAGGATCGGCTCCATCAGCGCGATCTGGGCGAGCGCCTCCTTGTCGGCCCCGCGCGCCTTCTTCTGCGCCGCCACCAGCCGCCGCTCCAGGCTGTCGAGGTCGGCCAGCATCAGCTCGGTCTCCACCGTCTCGGCGTCGCGCACCGGATCGATGCTGCCCTCGACATGGGCGATGTCGGCATCCTCGAAGCAGCGCAGGACGTGGATGATCGCGTCCACCTCGCGGATGTTGGCAAGGAACTGGTTGCCCAGCCCTTCCCCGCGCGAGGCGCCGCGCACCAGCCCGGCGATGTCGACGAACTCCAGGCTGGTCGGCACGATCTTGGCCGACTTGCCGATGGCGGCGAGGGTGTCGAGCCGGGGATCGGGCACGGCGACTCGCCCGATATTCGGCTCGATCGTGCAGAACGGGTAATTGGCCGCCTGCGCCGAGGCGGTCGCGGTGAGCGCGTTGAACAGCGTGGACTTTCCGACGTTGGGCAGGCCCACGATCCCGCAGTTGAAGCCCATCTACGCCCCGCCCCTCTCATCGGCGTCGCGTGTCAGCAGCGCCATCCTGGTCATGAAATCCTCGGGCCGGCTTTCGGCGAGCAGCGGCGCGGCCTCGGCCACGGCGTCCAGCATCGCGATCACCCAGGCCCGGTCGTCCTTGCTGAAATCGCCCAGCACGTGGCGCAGCACGTGCTCTTTCGAGCCGGGATGGCCGATGCCGAGGCGCACGCGCCAGTATTCGGGCGAGCCGAGAATGCGGTCCATGCTGCGCAGCCCGTTATGCCCCGCCGCGCCGCCGCCGCGCTTGACCCGCACCTTGCCGGGCGCGAGGTCCAGCTCGTCGTGGAACGCCGTCACCGCTTCCAGGGGGAGTTTGTAGAAGGCAGCGGCCGTCTGCACGCTGGCGCCGGAATCGTTCATGTAGGTCAGCGGCTTCAGCGCGATCACCTTCTGTCCGGCGACGCTTCCTTCGGCCACCAGCCCCTTGAAGCGGTTCCGCCACGGCCCGAAGCGGTGGCGGGCGGCAATCACGTCGATGGCCATGAAGCCGATATTGTGCCGGTTCCGGGCCTGGCCCGGCTCCGGATTGCCGAGACCGACCCAGAGCAGCATGGCGGATGCTACTTCTTGCGCGACGAGGCGGGCGCCCTCGCCGGAGCCGCGCGCGCCGGGGCGGCGGCCGGGGCCGAGGGCGCACCTGCACTGGGCTCGGCCGCGACCTCGGCCACCTTGACCGGGGGCGCCACCGTCGCGACGACGAAGTCGCGGTCGGCGATGATCGGGCGGATCCCCTCGGTGCCCTTCAGGTCGTGCCAGCGCACGTTGTCGTTGAAGTCGAGCCCGGTCAGGTCGGCCACGAATTGCTCGGGGATGTTCTCGGGATCGGCCTGCACCTCCACCGCATGGCGCACGACGTTCAGCACGCCGCCGCGCTTGAGACCGGCGGACAGGCCCTCGTTCTCGAAATGCACGGGAATCGAGACGCGGATGCGCTCGCCGGGGGCGAGGCGCTGGAAATCGACGTGCTCGGGCTTGTCGGTGACGGGATGGTACTGCACGTCGCGGATCAGCGCGCGCGTGCTCGCGCCGTCGGCCTTGATGTCATAGACGCGCGACTGCCAGCCCGGACGGTGCAACTCGCGCAGCACCACGCGCGGCTCCAGCGCGATCAGCGATGGCGCCTGACGCGCGCCGTAGATGACGGCCGGCACCTTGCCCGCCCGCCGGGTCGCGCGCGCCGCCCCCTTACCGGCCCGCGCGCGCACCTCGGCCTCGATCTCCACGAAGTTGGCCATGATCCGCTCCTTGAAACGCCAAGCGCCGGCCTCCAGGGGTGCCGGCGAAGGCGGCGATGTAGCCGAGCGGGTGGGGAAGGGCAAGGCGGCCGTGCGGTTGGCCGGATTTCGGCCGCCGATCACAAGCGGACCACATTCCGCGCTTATGAGGCCGGACTATTGGAAACTGGTCCACGGAGCTGGCCAGCTGCATAAGAAGAGAAAACAACCCTCGCGGAGCTAATCGCGCGTGGTCCGGGCTCAAACTCGTATGCCAACCACGCGCTCTCGCCCGTAGAAAGATTAATACGTTGCTGATGCCCCCCGAGCCCATCGATAAAGAACGCGCGAAGCAGACGATGCTCAATGTGGAAATTGTCAATTAGTTTAATGGTCTGAACTGGTGGCTGTTGTCTCGCGTATCGTCTTGTCCCGCACTGATTCTAGAGACTACGATGTAACAGGTGATTGCCTTCGCTGAGCTGGTGCAACTGTAAAGCCCGTAATCATCTTGCATGTTCGGCGCCTTGGCCGTGTCGATAATCGCGGCTGAAGACGGGGACTGGAGCAAGTCAGCGGAGGGAGCTCCCGGCCCGGAGGGTTGCGCAATTCCCGGTAAAAGAACGGCCGCTTGAAGTTTATCCAGAACCTTAAGCTTGCAGTCTCTGGCATCCTTCAAGGTTGTCGGAAGATCTTGCTGTAGAACACCTTCATATTTTGATGACGTTATGTTGCCGGAACCCGAGACGCCAAGGGAAGCAAGTCTCTTGGCTAGGCCGTTCAGCTCGGTGTGAACATCGCCATTGATCTTACTGCCACTCGCCTCACCTTGTGTTGCTACCATGCCGCAAATTCGGTCCGCAGTATCGGCAATCGCGCTGAGCGCGGCTCCAGTGTCGGCCGCTCGTGCCATATGGCACTGCAAACCTGTCAGAAAAGCAGTTACTGCGGCTAAGCTTTTACAAAGTGGGAATTTCCGAACCACCATTCTCGATCGCTATCACGCGATGGATTGTTCGTCCAGCGGGTGCGGCTTTTTTCGTGCGACCCAGACGGAGCGGCGCGGCTATGACAGATCAGCAAGAGGAGAGCAGGTTGACCGACGAGCCTGTGCAGACCTTCGCGAGCGTTTGGGATGCGCTGGAAGAGACGCCGGAGGAGGCGGCCAACATGCGGCTGCGCTCGGGACTGGCGATAGCCGTGCGCGACGCGGTGCAAGAGTGGCAGATGACGCAGGGCCAAGCCGCCAGCCGGCTCGGTGTGACCCAGCCGAGGTTGAACGATCTGCTACGCGGGCGGATCGACCGGTTCAGCCTGGATGCACTGGTGGGATTGGCGGAGCGGGCGGGTCTGGCCGTGCGTATTGACATCGCACGCGCCGCCGCCTGAGCGTGCGAGCCCGGGTCGAAATCGGCGATAGGTGATCGGCGGCACAGCCCACATTTCGCGCGAGGGTCCATCAAGAGAGAGGAGCCCCCAAATGACGGACGAGCTTGTCTTCTACACCAACCCGATGTCGCGTGGCCGGATCGTGCGCTGGATGCTCGAGGAGGTCGGCCAGCCCTATCGCACGGAGCGGCTCGATTACGGCACGACGATGAAGGCGCCCGACTATCTGTCCGTCAATCCGATGGGGAAGGTGCCGGCGATCCGGCATGGCGAAACGGTGGTGACCGAGACGGCAGCCATCTGCGCCTATCTCGCCGACGCATTCCCACAGGCCGGCCTCGCACCGCCGCCGGGCGACCGCCTCCGCGGCACGTATTATCGGTGGATGTTCTTCGCCGCCGGTCCAGTCGAAGCGGCGGTGACCAACAAGGCGCTGGGCTTCGTGGTGCCGGAAGGTCGCGAGAGGATGGCCGGCTACGGCAGCTTCGACGACGTGATGAACGCGCTTGAGGGCGCGGTGTCCGGGCGCGATTACGTGGTGGGCGACAGCTTTTCCGCTGCCGACGTCTACTTCGGGTCGCAAATCGGCGCGGGATTGATGTTCGGCACGATCGAGAAGCGGCCCAGCTTCGAGCGGTATTGGCAGCATGTCAGCACGCGGCCGGCCGCCAGGCGCGCGAAGGAGATCGATGACGCGTTGATCGCCGAGCAGCAGAAGGCCTCGCCCTGATCTTCAAGTTTTCCGCGCGCGCAACCTCGTTGCATCGACGCTGAACCGAGGGTTGTCACGCGTGCCCGCGCGTGGCAGCGTTTTCGAATGAGCACCTCAGCCAGCACGAGCAGGCTCGTTGCCAGGCTCGATCGTCTGCCTCCCAGCAGGCATTTCTACAGGCTGGTCGCCCTCATCGCGGTCGGCGGCTGGTTCGAGTTCTACGAGCTGTTCATGCCGGGCGGCATCTCGCTCGGCCTCGTCGGCACGGGGCACATCTACAACGCGACGAACGCGGGGATGTTCGCGCCCGACAGCTTCGCCACCTTCCTCGCCGCCTTCTTCCTGGGCATGTTCGTCGGCGCCATCGTGTTCAGCCAGTTGTCCGACCGGTTCGGCAGGCGGGCGACGTTCACATGGTCCATGCTGGTCTATTCGGCTTCGTTGCTGATCGCCGCGTTCCTGTCGTCGCCGGTGGCGATCGACGTGCTGCGCTTCGTCTGCGGGCTCGCGATCAGCATCCAGCTCATCAACAACGACGCCTTCATCTCCGAGATCACGCCGGCCCGCTCCCGGGGCCGGTTCATGGCCTTCGCGATCACCATCGTGCTGACCGCCGAGCCGGTCGTGGCGGTGCTGTCCTGGGCGCTGGTGCCGCATGTGGTCCTTGGCCTGGAAGGCTGGCGGTGGGTGATGATCATCGGATCCCTCGGCGGCATCGTCGTCTGGTGGATCCGCCGCGGCATCCCGGAATCGCCGCGCTGGCTCGAGATGCGTGGTCGGCTCGGCGCGGCGGAGCGGGAGATGACGGCGCTCGAGGCGGCGGTGACCGCGGAGATCGGGCGCGCCCTGCCGGCGCCCGCGCCTGCCGCCCCGGGCGCCGCCCCCGAGCAGCATGGGGAATGGCGCGAGATGTTCCGCCCGCCTTTCCTGTCGCGCACCGTCATGCTGTCGCTGTTCCAGTTCTGCCAGACCATCGCGATCTTCGGGTTCCTGAACTGGGTGCCGATCATCCTGGTCCGCGAGGGCTTCACGATCGTCCATTCGCTTGCCTACACGGTCATCATCATGCTGCTGGTGCCGGTGGGCGGCCTGCTCGGCCTGATCTTCGCCGAGCGGTTCGAGCGCAAATGGCAACTGGTGGGAACGGCGCTCGCGATCGGGATATTCGGGATCGCCTTCTCCCAGGCGCGCAGCGGGGCGCTGATCCTGCTCACCGGATGCCTGCTCACGCTCGCCAACAACTGGCTGATCGCGATCTTCCATCCCTATGCGGCGGAGCTGTTCCCGACCCGCATCCGCGCGCAAGCGGTCGGCTTCACGTTCAGTTGGAGCCGGGTGAGTTCCATCCTGGTGGGCTACGTGGTCACCTTCCTGCTGGCCAGCTACGGCACTGGCGGCGTGTTCGCGATGATCGCGCTGGCGATGATGGTGATCATCCTGGCCATCGGACTGCTCGGCCCGCGCACCAACAGCCGGACGCTCGAGGCCATCTCGCGGTAGCTCGGCCGTCGCCGCTGGTGACATGCGCCCCGGCCGCGTGCTCTGCTCGGCGTCTGCCTTGCCTCGGGAGGGCACCATGGAAGCAGCGGGCGCGCGGGCGGGCCGTGTGTCATGGCTCAGCGAGTTCGGTCGCTATCACTGGCTCGTCTTCTTCGTCACCTGGCTCGGCTGGGCGCTCGATTCGACGGATTTCGGCCTGTTTTCCCTGGTGCTGCGCCCGGCCGTGACGGAGCTGCTGGGCGGGCATCCGACCATCGCGCAGATCGGGCGGGTCGGCGGGTTTCTCAGCATGGTCGGGCTGATCGGCTGGGCGATCGGCGGCTTTCTGTTCGGCGTGGTCGCCGACTATATCGGGCGCGTCCGCGCGCTGGCGCTGAGCATCGTGGTGTTCAGCGTGTTCACCGCCTGCCAGGGTTTCTCGCAGACGCCGTTCCAGCTCGGGCTGTTCCGCTTCCTGGGCGGGCTCGGGACGGGTGCCGAGGCGGTGGTCGGCATCACGCTGGTCGCCGAGGCCTTTGCGGGCGCGCACCGCGCGAAGATCTGCGGCATCATGATGACGGGCGCCGCGTTCGGCTCGCTGATCGGCGGGCAGGTCTATGCGCTGGTCGGACCGTATGGCTGGCGGATGGTGTTCTTCGTGGGCATCCTGCCGGCGCTGCTGCTCCTGCTGCTGCGGCGCGGGATGGGCGAGACCGAGCATTTCCGTGCCACCACCGATCGCCGGGCGGCGGTGAAGGCGGCGGGCGAGAGCGCCAGCGTGCATGATCGGGAGTTCATGCGCTTCGTTCCGTTGCAGCTCTTCACGCCGCGGAACCGCTTCGCCACGATCGTCGGGCTGCTGTTCTGCATCGGCACGCTGCTGGCGATCTGGACCAGCATTATCTGGCTGCCCACCATCCAGTCGCTGATGCTGGAGAAGGAGGGCGTCACGGGCGTCGCGGCGATCCGCGCGGTGGGTCACGGCATGATGCTGTGGGGCCTCGGCGGCATCCTGGGCTACGCCTCGTTCGGCTTCATCGCCGATGCGATCGGGCGACGCGGGGCCATCCTGTTCTTCAATCTCGGCACCCTGGCATCCGGCCTGTTCCTCTATCTCGGCCTGCAAACCTACGCGTACTACCCGCTCATGCTGACGGTGTTCGGCTACTTCGTGTATGGGGTGTTCTCGGGCCACGCGGTCTATCTGCCGGAGCTGTTCCCGACCCATGTGCGCGCCACCGCGATATCGTTCTGCAACGGCTCGGGCCGGCTGCTCACCAGCTTCGGGCCGCTCGTCGCCGGGCTGCTGGTGGTGCCGTTCGGCGGCAACTTCAACAAGGCGGCAGCGGTGATGACCGGCTTCGTCGTGCTCAGCATCCTCGCCGTGGCCATCGGCCCGGAGACCCGCCACGAGGAGCTTCCGCGATGACCGACGATGCCGGCACCGACCGTCTCACCGTGCAGGGGATCGCGCTGGAGGTGATGCGGCGCGGCACGGGCAGACCGGTGCTGCTGTTGCACGGGTTCCAGCAGATCGACCCGGCGGCGCGCTTCGTGGGGCGGCTCGCCGGGCGGGTCCATCTCATCGCGCCGTCGTATCCCGGCTTCGGCCGGTCCGCCCGTCCGGACGGGTTCGAGACGGTGTACGACCTGGTGCATCTCACCCTCGCGCTGCTGGAGGCGCTGCCGCATGAGCGGGTGAGCCTGATCGGCTTCTCGTTCGGCGGCTGGCTGGCGGCCGAGATCGCGTGCGCCTGCCAGCATCGGATCGACAAGCTGGTGCTGGTGGACGCGCTCGGCATCAAGGTGAGCGACCGCGAGACGCCCGACATCCTGGACGTGTTCAACACCCATCCCGACGCGGTGCACCGGCGGAGCTGGCACGATCCCGCGCGCTTTTCCCCCGACTTCGACGCGATGGACGACGAGGCGCTGATCATCCGGGCGCGCAACTGGGAATCGCTCTGCCTGTATGGCTGGCAGCCCTACATGTACAACCCGCAGCTGCCGCGCTGGCTTCCCCGCATCACGGTGCCGACCCTGGTGCTGTGGGGCGCCAGCGACGGCATCGTGGCGCCATCCTATGGCGAGGCGTACGCCGCGCTCATTCCCGGCGCGCGGTTCGTCTCTATCGCCGCCGCCGGGCACCATCCGGAGACCGAGCAGCCGGAGGCCTTCGCCGACCACGTGCTCGGCTTTCTCGATCGCTGAGGGTCCACGATGGACGTCTGGTGGCAGTGCGAGATCCCCTATCCGTTCGTGGATCAGGCGGTGCAGGACGCGGCGGATTCCGTGCGCGCCAGCCTGCCCAACAGGTACTGCGATCCGAAAATCGCCGCCGACCTGTTCGCGGAGGTGATCGACGAGTTCCTGTTATGCGACGATCTCGGCATGAACGTGCTGGCGATCGAGCATCATGCCGGCATCAACTCCCTGATCGGGTCCAACCCGATGCTGCTTGGCATCCTGGCGCGCCAGACCCGGCAGGTGCGCATCCTCAGCCTCGGCACGCTGGTTTCGCTGCGCAAGGACCCGGTGCGGATCGCCGAGGAGTACGCGACGGCCGACGTGATCTCGCGCGGGCGGCTGGAGATCGGGTTCGTCAAATCGGGCGGCACGGAGATGGCGTCCAGCAACGCCAATCCGGTGAACAACGTGGAGCGCTACTGGGAATCCATCGACCTGATCCGCAAGGCGCTGAGCCACCGGGACGGGCCGTTCAGTTGGCAGGGCAAGCACTTCACCCACCGGCACGTGAACATCTGGCCGCCTCCCTGGCAGAGCCCGCATCCGCGCATGTGGTCGGCGACGGGCGATCCCGAGACGGCGGCCGAGGTCGGGCGGCGCGGCTTCGTCCATGTGCTGGTGCTGCGCGGCCCGGACGGCACGAGGCGCGCCTACGCGGCGCACCGGCGCGCGCGCGCCCAGGCCGGGCTGCCCCCGGTGACGACCGACAATTTCGCCTATGCCGCGCTGGCCTATGTGGGCGACACCGACGAGGAGGGCATCCGGGTCGGCGGCAAGCTGCTGTGGTTCCTCAACACCAGCCTGAAATCGGCCCCGCAATATACCAAGTTCCTGCCCGGCGGGGCGCCTCCCGCCTTCGCCCCGCAACTGTATCGCACGCGCCCGAAGCCGTTGCCCGCGGATGTGGGTCTGGTGAACGCCGAGAAGGGGGTGGCGCCGGCCAGCCAGAACGCCGCGCGGCTCACCTCCATGACCCCCGAACAGGCGATGGCGGACGGCATCCTGTTCGCCGGCAGCCCCGACAGCGTCTATCGGCAGATCATGGACTTCTACGACAAGGTCGGCGGCTTCGGGCATCTGGCGATGATCGGCCGCTCGGGCTTCATGACCCACGCCGAATCCGAGAAGGGCATCCGGCTGTTCGCCAAGGAGGTCCTGCCCCGCCTGCGCGCGGTCGAGCCCGTTCTGGCGAGCGTCCAGGCGACGCGATGAGCCAGCCCCGAGCCTCCGTCGCATAGTCGTAGAGTTCGGTAGGGTCGTTGCCCCATCCAGTCGGATCGTCCATCCTTGCGCGTGGTAACCCGCGCCGCGACCCTGGAGCACACTGGAATGCTGACCTTGTTCTCCTACCCGGACCTCTATGGCGTCGCCGACAACAACCCCTATGGCCTGAAGGTCTTCGCCTTCCTGAAGCTGTGCAATCTCGCCTTCCGCCATGAACATATCTTCGATGCGACGGACGCGCCACGCGGGCAGCTGCCCTTTGTCGTGGATGGCGGCGACACCATCGGCGACAGCGACGCGATCATTGCCCACCTGATCGCACGCCACGGGCTTTCGATCGACGCCGGCCTGACGGCGGCTCAGCGCGACACCGATCTTCTCGTCCGACGGATGCTCGATGACCTGTATTGGGTGATGTCCTTCTCACGCTGGAAGGACCCACGCTTCTGGCCGATTTTCCGGGATGCCATTCTGCGCACCCATCCCGGCGTCACCGCGGGCGCGCTGGAAACGGCGCGGGAGTACAATTTCAAGCGTTATCATTATCACGGGATCGGACGCTATGAGCCCGACGCCGTGTACGCCAGGGGCATCGCGGACCTGGGGGTCCTAGCGAACCTGCTTCCCGCCAGCGAATTCCTGTTCGGCCCGAATGCGAGCAGCATCGATGCGGGCATCTACGGGTTCACCGCCAACATCTACTTCTATGGGATCGACACGCCGCTGAAGGACTTCCTCGTGTCCCGGCCGAACGTCGTGGCACACTGCCGCTCGGTCCACGCCGCGCTGGAGGGATGAGCGATCAGGTTCCGGGCTAAAGTCGCTCCCAAATTCCCGTCTCTTCATAAAAGGCGATCGATCTCCAGGCCACGGAAGTCGCCGCTGGAGACAATGCCCACCGCGCGCTCCTGATCGGCCACCGGAATGTGGCGAAAGCCGCCGTCGCGCATCAGCCGCAGCGCCTCGATCGCGGTGGCGCACGGCGGCATGGCGCACGGCTCGCGGGTCATGACTTGCGAGAGCGGGGTGTCATGGGGTCTCGTGGCCTGGCTCAGACAGCGCACGGCGTCCCTGGGCGGTTCGTCATTGTGCACCTCCTGGCTGACAGTATGTTAGCAGTATATGCTGGATCGCGTGAGCGCCATTGATCCAGGTTAATGCGGCCGCTTCGCCGGAATGGTTCCTTGCCGCGCGAACATGGGGGTGACGATGCTGCGAGATCTGATGGTCGTGCTCGACGGCTCGCCCCGCAACGCGGTCCAGCTTGATCTGGCGGTCAATCTCGCGCTTCGTCACGATGCGCACTTGACGGGATTCTGCCCGTTGGAGGGCCTGGTGGGCGACAAGGTCGCCATCACGGCGGGCGCCTATCCCGGAATCCCGGTGTTTCCCGGCATGGTGAACGAAGTTCTCGCGGAGGCGACGGAAAAGGCGCGGCTGATAGAGGAAGCCTTCCATGAGCAGCTTCGACGCAACGGCCTCAACGGTGACTGGCAGCTTGCCACCGGGCTGCCGATCAGTGCGGTCGTGCGGCGTGCGCGCTGCGCGGATCTCCTGGTTCTCCGCCAGACGGACCCCGACGAGAAGGCCGCAATGCCGACTGATCTCGTGATCGAAGACGCCCTGATGGGCGCGGGGCGACCGTTGCTGGTCGTGCCCTACGCCGGCCAGTTCGCGACAATCGGCACCAACGTCCTGATCGGCTGGGACGGCAGCCGGGAGGCGGCGCGCGCGGTTCACGACATGCTGCCGCTGGTCGGGCCTGACTCGAAGATCACGGTGCTGACGATCGAGCGCGCCCGCGCGGCATCCGACGAGAGCGATATTCCAGGCGCGGAGATCGCGGCGCATCTCGCCCACCACGGCCTGGTGGTCACGGCCGTCCGCACCGTCAGGGACGCCAGCGCCTCGGATGCCGACATCCTGTTGAACCATGCGTCCGACACAGGGGCCGATCTGCTCGTCGTCGGCGGTTACGGCCACTCGCGGGCCCGGGAAATTCTTCTGGGCGGTGTCACCCGATCACTGCTGCACCACATGACGCTTCCCGTGCTGATGTCACGCTAGCCGCGACGGCTTGCCAATCGACGCTCGACGGGATGGCGCGGAGGCTGCTGTCGCTCTATGCGGCGGGACGCCGCCTCCGGGAGCTGAACCATGAGCCGTCTGTTCGAGCCGCTGTTTCTCGGCCCTCTCCGTCTCGCGAACCAAATCGTCATCGCGCCGATGTGCCAGTACTCGGCCCAGGACGGCGAGGCCACCGACTGGCACATGATCCATCTCGGCCACCTCGCCCTGTCCGGGGCGGGCCTCCTGATCCTCGAGGCCACCGCGGTCTCGCCCGAGGGACGGATCTCGCCCCAGGACCTCGGCCTCTACTCCGACGGGGACGAGGGTGCCCTCGCCCGGGTGCTCGCGGCGATCCGGGCCTATTCGCCCATCCCCCTCGCCATTCAGTTGAGCCATGCCGGCCGCAAGGCGTCGAGCCGGGCGCCCTGGGAGGGCGGGGCGCAAATCCCTCCCGACCAGCCGACCGGCTGGAAGACCGAGGCGCCGTCAGCGGTGCCGCATTCGCCCGCTGAGGACGCGCCCCGCGTGCTCGACCGCGCGGGGCTGGACCGCGTGCGCGATGACTTCGCGCGGGCGGCCGAGCGCGCCGGGCAACTCGGCCTCGACGGCATCGAGATCCATGGCGCCCACGGCTACCTGCTGCACCAGTTCCTGTCCCCGCTCGCCAACCACCGGGAGGACGAGTACGGCGGCAGCCTCGAGAACCGCATGCGTTTCCCGATCGAGGTGTTCGACGCCGTGCGCGCTTCGTTCCCGGCTGAAAGGCCGGTCTGGATGCGCATCTCCGCGACCGACTGGGTGCCCGGAGGCTGGGACATCGCCGGGACGGTCGCGCTGTCCAAGGCGCTGAAGGCGCGCGGCTGCGCGGCGATCCACGTCACCACGGGCGGGGTCTCGCCCGACCAGGCGATCAAGCTCGGGCCGGGCTACCAGGTGCCGTACGCCCAGCGCGTGAAGGCCGAGGTGGGCCTGCCGACGATCGCGGTCGGGCTGATCACCGAACCCGAGCAGGCCGAGGCCATCATCGCCGACAGCGAGGCCGATGCGGTCTCGCTCGCGCGCGCCATGCTCTATGACCCGCGCTGGCCATGGCACGCGGCGGCGAAGCTGGGCGCCGGGGTGACAGCGCCGAAGCGGTACTGGCGATCCCAGCCCCGGGAGTACAAGGACCTGTTCGATGCCGCGCGCTTCGGCCAGCGGTGATCGCGGAGCCGGCGCGCGGATCAAACTCCCGCGCCGACCGGCACGCCCCGATCCGCCGCGATCGCCTCCAACACCACCTCCACCGTGATCCGTGCCATCCCGTCCGTCTTGTCCACCCGCCCGTCCGGGGGCAGCACCGGGATGATCCGGCTCGCATGCGCGAATGGCGGCACCCCGCCGAACAGGCCGTAGGTGCGGGTGCCCACCGCAGCGGCCAGGTTCATCACGCCGGTGTCGTTGCCGACATAGAATAAAGCCTCGGCGCACAGCGCGGCGATCTCGCCGAGGCGCCAGCCGATCGCCGCGATGAGGTCGGCGCCGGTGTCGGCGGCGCGGGCGGCGATCTCGGCGGCAAGTCCCTGCTCGGCCGGGCCGCCGGCCAGCACCAGGCGGGGGAAGCCGGCGCGCGCGAGCCCCGCCGCCAGCGCGGCGAACCGCGCCGCCCCCCATTGCTTGTACGGCTCGGAGCTGCCGATCCCCAGGACCGCGAAATACCGACCGCCCAGCCGGGCGCGCACCAACGCGCGCGCCGCCGTCGGCGACCGGCAGAATTGGCTCGGACTCCGCGACCGGAATGCCGGCCGCCGCCAGCCAGGCGCTCGCCTGCTCGAACGGGTGCAGCCGCAGCACGGAGGGCGGCAGAACGGGCGGGCGATTGAGGAACGGGCGCTGGAGCGCGAACCCGTAGCCGTAGCGGTCCGGGATGCCGGCGGCGAATGCGGCCATCGCCAAGGTGCGGCCGTGATGGAGGATGACGATGCGCCGGAAGCGTCGCGCCCGCAGCGCCGCCGCCAGCCGGAGGAACCCCGCCGCCCCATCATGCGCGCCGCGCCGTCCCTCGGGGTTGCGGTCCATCCACAGCACGTCGGCAACCGTGTCCTCGGCCGCGAAGAGCTGGTCGGCCGCCGAGCGCGGCTTGGCGACCAGTGTCACCGCCGCGCCGAAATGCGCCGCTAGCGCGCGGATATGCGGCAGGTGCCAGACCATGTCGCCGATGCCGGGCAGCGGCTGGACGATGGCGGTGCCCTCAGGCGTCAGCGACCGCCTCCAGGGGCCGCCTTGCGCCCCGCCGCGCCGGCGCCGCGACCATCGGCTGGCGCCAGCGCGCCTCGGCCAGCCCCCAGCCCAGCAGCACGAACATCCACCCGCCCATCGGCATGGAGATGAACGCACTGGTGGAGGCGAGCGGCCAGAGCTGGATGAACACCGAGGCGAACAGCCCGACGCGCAGCGGGTCCGGCCGGCGGATCAGGCCGCGCCCCAGCGCGGCGAGCCAGCCGAGCGCGGTCGCCGAGAACAGCACGAGGCCGGGAAAGCCGCCGTCGTCCAGCGCCTCCATGTAGAAATTGTGCGGGTGGTTGGCGCAGATCGCCGCGCCGCCACCGTCCGGCACGCGCCCGTCGAAGGTCGGGCTGAAGTAGCGCGGCAGGCGGCAGCCGGTGCGGAACCCGTCCACCCCGCGCCCCGTCAATGGGTGCTCCACGCCGATCCGCCAGGCGCGGCCGTACAGCTCGCCGTACTGGGTGCTGGGAAAGCTGTCCATCTGCGCGGTGAACTTCAGCACCAGCCGATGGTACGTGGGCGGCGAGACGACGACGGAGCCCGCCACCAGCGCCAGCCCCGCGAGGCCGGCAGCGAGCACCGCCGGGCGCAGCGCGCGCAGCAGCAGCCCGCAGACGACCAGACCGAGGCCGGTCAGCATCAGCGGCATGCGCTGGCCGATCAGCACCATGACCACAATGCCCGCTGCCAGCAGCGCGTAGGCGCCCGCCTTGGCCGCCAGCCCCGGCCGGGCCAGCAGCGCGGCGGCTGGCGGCACCAGCGCGGGGAACAGAATGCGCGCCAGCGGCGGGCCGGCGCGCGGCTTGCGGAACGGGCCGGACAACTCCCCGTCGGCGCCGCGCGGGTTGCCCCACAGATTGCGCCCCGTCGCGGCTTGCAGCAGCGACTGCGCGGCGATCCAGGCCGCCGAGGCGGCGATCACCCAGCCGAACCAGCGCCGCGCCCGCACCGGACGAAGAAACGGTGCTGCATCGCCCCCAGCAGCACCACGAAGCGCAGGATCGCGACCGCCTGGGCGAACCCGCCCCACCCGGCCTCGCCCAGCCCGAGGGTGGGGACCGGCACCGAGCAGAGCACCAGCCAGCCCCACCAGAGCAGCGACAGGCGCATCCAGACCGGCCGCAGCCACGACCAGTCACCCGCCCCAGCGACGCGCAGCAGGAACGCCGCGTCCGCCAGCCCGATTGTCACCTCGGCGAAGGCGTGCGCGTGCAACAGCAGCAGCGGCGTCAGCAACACGCAGACCAGCGCGG
This sequence comes from uncultured Pseudomonadota bacterium, assembly GCA_963756495.1. Classification (GTDB taxonomy): domain Bacteria; phylum Pseudomonadota; class Alphaproteobacteria; order Acetobacterales; family Acetobacteraceae; genus DATFDN01. Next base: position 247,265 of record CAVWNS010000002.1, read on the forward strand.
CCCGGTCGAGCAGGATCGGCATGGCGGGGTTCCTGCCAGCCGGACCCGGCTTGGGCAAGTCCGCCGGGGCAAGCCGGATCAGAGCGCGGCGCGGATCATCGCCAGCGCGCGCGCGACCGTCGCCTGCCGAATGGCGGTGCGATCGCCGGGAAACACTTCGCTCTCCGCGCGCGTCGGCACGCCCCGCCGCGCCAGGCCGAAGCACACCAGCCCGACGGGCTTGGTCGCACTCCCCCCACCGGGCCCCGCCACCCCGGTCACCGCCACCGTGATCGCGGCACGCGAGCGGGCCAGCGCGCCCTCCGCCATCGCCCGGGCGACCTCCGCGCTGACCGCGCCATGCGCGGCGATCAGTGCCGGGGGCACGCCGATCAGATCGGTCTTTGCCTCGTTGGAGTAGGTGACGAAGCCACGATCGACCACGTCGGACGAGCCGGCGACGGCGGTGAGCGCGGCGGCGATCAGGCCGCCGGTGCAGCTCTCGGCGGTGGCGAGCAGCACGCCCCGCTGCCGACAGGCCTCCAGCAGGGCGGCGGCGTCATCCAGGACATCATCGGTCAGCATGCGCCACCATCCGCCTGGGGGACCCCGTCAGGAGGAGCCCGCCGGCTTCGGCGGCCCGCCGCGGCGGGCCTTCGTGGCGGCCTTGCGGCGTCCCCGCTCGCTGTGACGGGCTTCCGGGGTCTGCTGCCACTCGCCCTGGTCGGCCATGCGGTCGGGGGCCTCGGCGTAGTTCTCCTGGATCTCCGCCTCCTCGACCCCCGGCGGATAGCCGGTCAGCGTGTTGGGGTGGGTCTCCGGGTTCGGCAACTGCCCGGCCCCGGCGCTGTCCTCCATGCCGACCAGCTCGCGCGCCCGCTCCCAGAACTCCGCCTCACGCCCATGCGGCCGGCCGTCCGCCTCCCAGAGATGGTAGGCGCGCTCGCGGATGCGCGCTTGACGGGTGGGGTCGCTGTCGTCCAAGGGGTTGGCCATGCTGCGTCTTCTCCTCTCGATCGGCTGCCGCGCCGACGCGAGGCGCCCGGCGCGGCAGGGGTCATTGGCATGGGTTCTCGCATGCTGCGGGGCAGCATGTTCCGGTCCGAGGCCCCGTGGTCCGGGGCAGCTCTGGAAGGAGAATACCGGGCCCACACGATTCCAGCGCAACGCCACTCTCTCAGGTTGCAAGGGGGCGGGTCATTCGGCGCGTTGATGCCTCGGTCCTCGTCAGCGCGTTCTTCACGCCGCTCGCGCAACCATCGCGATAAGCGTCCCGGCGAAGAACGATACAGCGCCCGTTCAGCGCCCGACCGCGTAGCCCTGCATCCCGCGCGGGTTGGCGCCGGCGCGGAACTGGTCCGCCTCGATGCGCGCGCCGCTCAGCCGGCCCTCGGACCAGTCCTCGCCCTTCTCCGCCTTGTGGCCGCGCCGGCGCAGCGCCTCCAGCACCGCATCCGCGTAGCGCCCCTCCAGCACGAGCTTTCCGGGCCTGGCGGCGCGCGGCCAGAAGCTCGACGGCCAGTGCTCGGAATGGAAGCTGGGCGCATCGATCGCCTCCTGGATATTCATGTTGTGGTGGACCATGCGCACGAACATGGTCAGCGACCACTGGTCCTGCTGCTCCCCGCCCGGCGTGCCGAACGCCATCCAGGGCTTGCCGTCGCGCAGCGCGAAGCTGGGGGACAGGGTGGTGCGCGGGCGCTTGCCCGGCTCCAGGCTGTTGGGCAGGCCGGGTTTCAGCCAGAACATCTGCCCCCGCGAGCCCATCGGAAAGCCCAGCTCCGGGATCACCGGGGAGGACTGGAGCCAACCGCCGGAGGGGGTGGCGCTGACCATGTTCCCGTCCCGGTCGATCACGTCGATATGGCAAGTATCGGCCCCGATCACGCCCAGCCGAGAGACCGTGGGCTCGCCCGATCCGGCCGCTTGCGGCACCATCGTGGCGCGGTCGGCGGCGGCGTGATCGACCCAGTTGACCCGCCCATCCACCGTCCCCGGCCGTAGCGCCAGCGACGCCTCCGGGCCGACCAGGGCACGCCGGTCGGCATTGTAGGCATCCGACAGCAGCGTCGCGAGCGGCACGTCCACGAAGCCTGGGTCGCCGTACCACGCCTCCCGGTCGGCATAGGCGAGCTTCGCGCACTCGACCACCGTATGCACGAAGTCCGCGCCCAGCGGGTCCATCGCCCCGAGATCGAAGCCACGCAGCAGCGCCAGTTGCTGAAGAAACACTGGCCCCTGGCTCCACGGCCCGCATTTCAGGACGGTGTAGCCGTGGTAGTCGTACGCGACCGGGTCCTCCACGCTCGCCGACCAGCGGGCGAAGTCCTCGGCCGACAGCAGGCCGCGATGGCGCCGTCCGGAGACGTCGAGCACCTCGGTCGAGCGGAAGAACCGCTCCACCGCCTCGGCCACGAAGCCGCGGTACCAGGCGCCCCGCGCCGCGTCGATCCGCGCCTCCCGGCTGGCGCCGGTCGCCTCGCAGCACACGCGCTCCAAGGTGTCGGCGAGCGCGGGCCGGGCGAACAGCGAATTCGGCGCGGGAACCCGTCCGTGCGGCAGGAACACGGCGGCGGAACTCGGCCACTCCGCCTCGAACAGCGGGCGCACGCCCTCGATCGTCGCGCTGATGCGCGGCACGAGCGGCACGCCGTCGCGGGCATAGCCGATCGCGTAGGCGAGCACGTCCTTCAGTTCCCACGTGCCCCAGTCGCGCAGCATCAGCGACCAGGCGTCGAAGGCGCCCGGAACCACCGCCGGCAGGAGGCCCGTCGCCGGGATGAGGTCGAGGCCGAGCCCGGCGAACCGCTCCAGCGTCGCCGCCGCGGGCGAGACCCCCTGGCCGCAGATCACGTGCTGGGTGCCGGTGCGGGCGCTGTGCACGATGATCGGCGCGTCGCCGCCCGGCCCGTTCAGGTGCGGCTCTGCCAGGTGCAGGGTGAAGGCCGCCGCGACCGCCGCGTCGAAGGCGTTGCCTCCGCGCTCCAGCACCGCCATGCCGACCTGGCTCGCCAGCCAATGCGTGCTGGCGACGACACCGAACGTGCCGGCGATCTCCGGACGGGTGGTGAACATGCTCGCTCCTGTCTCGGCGCGCTTGCGCGGGCCAGAGCCTACCCGCAAGGTGCGCGGATGCAAGCCGGCGTGCTCGTGCTGGTGGTGGGTCCGAGCGGGGCCGGCAAGGACACGCTGCTCGACGCGGCACGGCGAACATTGCACCGCGATCCCCGCTTCCGCTTCACCCGCCGGGTCATCACGCGCCCGGCGGGCGCCGGCGGCGAGTCGCACGAGGCGGTGACGCCGGAGGCCTTCGCCGCGCGCCGCTTCGCCCTCGCCTGGGAAGCGCACGGCCTGCACTACGGCATTCGCGCCGACATCGCCGACGACCTCGCCTGTGGCCGCGTCGTCATCGCCAACGTCTCGCGCGGGATTGTCGCCGAGGCCGCCGCGCGCTTCCCCGTCCGCGTGATCGCGGTCACCGCGCCCGCCGATCTGCTGGCCGCCCGGCTGGCCGCCCGCGAGCGCGAGGACGCGGCGGCGCGCGCGGCGCGTCTCGCGCGAACGGTCGATCTGCCGGCGGGCATCCTGGTCGAAACAATTCTGAACGACGCCAGCCCGGAGACAGGCGCGGCGCGCTTCCTCGACGCGCTCAGCCGCGCAGCGGAAGGCGTTCAGCCAGCAGGAAGGGTTGGTTCGGCGCAGGCTGGGTGAACAGGCAGATCGCGGCCACGCGGCGCGGCGCGAGCATGGCGCGCGCGAAGTGATGCTCGGCCGCCGGCTTGTAGGTGTCGCGTTCCGTGGCACTCAGCCGGCGGGTCAGGGTCATGTGGAAGAACCATTCGCCGAACACGTAGGGATAGCCCCAGCGGACGAGCAACGCCTCCTGCGCCGCCGACAGCCCGGCGCGGCGGCGCCGCTCCAGCTCCTGTGGTTCGGGTGGCGCGCGCCAATCGTCTAGGGCAGCGACGCAGAGATCGGCGAGCGCCTGCAAGGCAAGGCACGGCTCGGTCTCGCGCAGCGCGAGAAAACCGTGCAGGTCGGCCACCGTCAGCGAAGGCAGATCGAACGGGCTGATTGAGCCGGCGAGATCCGTCGCGGCTTCCAGCACCGCTCCCCACGACGCACCAGGCCGGAGGCGGATCGGCGGCTTCAGCGTGGCGTGGAAGCCGTACAGGCACGGCTCCGCCGTCACCTCCGCGATGGCGGGCAGATCAGGTTGCGGGGCGGGGGCGCCGCTCTCCGGATCGCGCCCGAGCCAGGTCGCGCCGGCGGCGAACAGCGCATCATCGGGTTCCGGCGCATAATAGACGGCGACGCGCGCCGGCGAGGCGGCGGTCACGCCACCCGCTCCCCCGCGCGCCAGACGGCGCGCACGATCGGCATGTGCTCATGGACGCGCACGCGGGCGAGGTCGGCGCGCAGACCGGGCAGCAGCCGGCCGCGATCGTCCAGGCCGGCGATGCGCGCCGGGGCATCGGTGACCAACTCGATGGCGGCAGGCAGCCCCATGCCGCGCCGGGCACACAGGAAGGCCGCCTCCACCAGGCTGTTCGGCACGTAGTCGGAGGCGAGCGCGTCCACCGCGCCGGCCTTGATCAGGTCGAGCACGGCGACGTTGCCGGAATGGGAGCCGCCGCGCACGATGTTGGGCGCCCCCGCGATCACCGCCATTCCCGCGGCCTTGGCCGCGCACGCCGCTTCCATGGTCACTGGGAACTCGCTCACCCGGATGCCGTCGGCGGCATTCTCGGCCACCTCCGCGGCGGTGCGGTCATCGTGGCTGGCCACCGCGATGTCGCGCCCGGCCAGCCTGTCCAGCACGGCGCGCCGGTTCGGGACGCGCAGGCGCTCGCGGTTCGCGCACAGTTCGACCATGCGCCGGTCCAGCTCCTGGTCATCGAGCCCACCGGCCCGGCGCAACGCGCGGTAGTAGTCGAGATTGGCGTACTGCCCGACGCCGGGCGTGTGGTCCATCAGACTGACCATGCGCACGCGCGGATGCTCGGCGACGGGCGCGAACAGATCCAGCATGTCGTCAGCCGGCACCTCGCAGCGCAGGTGCAGGAAGTGCTCCGCGCGCAGCAGGCCGGCGGCCGACAGCGCATCGATATCGGCGACCCCCTCGCGGAACGTCCGCACCCGATCCTTCTCGAAGCCGAGATCGCCGAGGCACAGCGCATCCAGGACGGTGGTGACAGCGGCGCCGGCGCATTGCGCGTCATGGGCGACCAGCGCCGAACGCGAGGGCCAGCGCGCATTGCTGCGCGGCTGCACCTGACGCTCGAGGTTGTCGGTGTGCAGATCGATCACCCCGGCGATCAGGTAGTCGCCGTCCGCATCGATGACGCCGGGCAGGCAGCTGGCGCCCGCCTGCACGTCGGCGATCCGGTCGCCGCGCAGCACCAGCGTGCCCCGCATCACCTCGTCGGGCAGCACCAGCCATGCGTTCGTGATGATCGTCTCATCGTTCATGCGGCATCCTGGACCGGCTGCATCTCGAATGTGCGGTCGGCGACCGCGGCGCGCACCTCGGCGTCGTGGAAGATGCCGACAAGGGCGACATCCCTGGCCTTCGCCTCGCGGATCAACTCGACCACGACCGCGCGATTCGCGTCATCCAGCGCCGCGGTCGGCTCGTCCAGCAGCAGGATGGGATGGCCCGCGATGAACCCGCGCGCGAGGTTCACCCGCTGCTGTTCGCCGCCCGAGAAGGTCGCCGGCGCCAGCGTGTGCAAGCGGCGTGGGATATTCAGCCTCAGCAGCAGCGCCTCCGCCGACTCGCGCGCGGCATCGGGTTCGGCGCCCCGCTGGACGGCCGCCTCGGTCACCAGATCGAGCGCGCAGATGCGCGGCACCACGCGCAGGAACTGGCTGACATAGCCCAGGGTCTCGCGGCGCACGGCAAGGATCGTGCGCGCGTCCGCCTGCGCGATATCGACCATCGCGCCACGGTGGCGCACCAGCACCTGCCCGCCATCCGGGCGGTAGTTGCCGTAGAGGCTGCGCATGAGCGTGGATTTTCCCGCCCCCGACGGGCCCGACAGCGCGACGCATTCGCCTTCGTGGACCGCGAGATCGACGCGCGACAGCACCGGAATGCGCACCCCACCCTGAAGGTGGAGCGTGAAGCCCTTGTCGAGCGCCGTGGTGCGCAGCATCAGCCCGTGCATGGTGGCCTTCCCGCGACGATGGGCGTCCGCGTCATGCCTGGAGCACCGAACTCACCAGCAGTTGCGTGTAGGGGTGCCGGGGATCGTCCAGGACCTGGTCGGTCAGACCCGTCTCCACCACGCGGCCGCGCTGCATCACCATGATCCGTTGCGCGAGCAGCCGCGCCACGGCGATGTCGTGGGTGACGAGCACGGCGGCGATGCCGAGGCGCGACACCAGGGTGCGGATCAGGTCGAGCAGCCGCGCCTGCACCGAGACGTCGAGCCCGCCCGTCGGCTCGTCCATGAACACGAGGCGCGGGTGGGTGACCAGCACGCGCGCGATCTGCAAGCGTTGCAGCATCCCACCCGAGAAGGTGCGCGGCAGGTCGTCGATGCGTTCCGGGTCGATCTCCACCTGCGCCAGCCAGTCCAGCGCCTGGGCGCGGATCTGGCCGTAATGGCGGGCCCCCTGCGCCATCAGCCGCTCGCCGATATTGCCGCCGGCGCTGACGCCCATGCGCAGGCTCAGCCGTGGGTCCTGCTGCACGAAGCCCCAGTCGGAGCGGTGCAGCCGCCGCAAAACCGGCGCCGGCATGGCGTGGACGTCGCGCAGCCGTCCGGTCGGATCGCGATACCATACCGCGCCATGATCCGGCGCGATCCGGCCCGACAGCGCGTTGAGCAGCGTCGTCTTGCCCGATCCGGACTCGCCCACCACGGCCAGCATCTCGCCAGGCCACAGATCGGCATCGACATCGACCAGCGCGGGGATGGCGCCGAACGACAGCGCCAGACCGCGCGCCGACAGCAGCGCCTCGTCCTTCATGCCGCCGCCTGGGCGCGACGCGCCTCGCAGAAATCGGTGTCGGAGCAGACGAACAGCCGCGTGCCGCGATCGTCGGTCACCACCTCGTCGAGGTAGCTGTCGGTCGCGCCGCACAGGCCGCAGCAATGCGGCGCGCGCGCCGGCCGGAACGGATGATCGTCGAAGTCGAGCGAGCGCACCTCCGTGTACGGCGGCACCGCGTAGATGCGCTTCTCGCGCCCGGCGCCGAACAACTGCAACGCCGGCATCATGTGCATCTTCGGATTGTCGAACGCCGGGATCGGGCTCGGCGCCATCAGGTAGCGGCCGTTCACCATCACCGGATAATCGTAGCTGATCGCGACCTGTCCCAGGCGCGCGACGTCCTCGTACAGGCGCACATGCATCACGCCGTAGTCGGCCAGCGCGTGCATCCGCCGTGTCTCCGCCCGCGAGGGCACCAGGCGCCACAGCGGTTCGGGCTGCGGCACCTGATAGACGATGATCTGATCGTCGCGCAGCGCTGTCTCGGGGATGCGATGGCGGGTCTGGATCAGCGTCGCCTCCGCCGTGCGCGTGGTGGTGCGCACGCCGGCGGTGCGTCCGAAGAAACGGCGGATGGATACCGCATTGGTGGTGTCGTCCGCGCCCTGGTCGATCACCTTCAGCACGTCGCCAGCCCCGAGCACGGAGGCGGTGACCTGGATGCCGCCGGTGCCCCAGCCATAGGGCAACGGCATCTCGCGCGAGCCGAACGGCACCTGATGGCCGGGAATCGCGACCGCCTTCAGCAGCGCGCGCCGGATCATCCGCTTCGTCTGCTCATCGAGGTAGGCAAAATTGTAACCGTTCATGGCACGGCCTCGGCCGGCGCCGGCGTGTTCACCGCCGCGCGCATCCGCCGGACAGCCTCCAGCTCGCTCTGGAAATCGACGTAGTGCGGCAGCTTCAGGTGCTCGACGAAGCCGGTCGCCTCGACGTTGTCGGCGTGGTACAGCACGAACTCGATGTCCTGAGCGGGCGCCGTCACGTCCTCGCCCAATTCCTCGGCCCGCATCGCGCGATCGACCAGCGCCATCGCCATCGCCTTGCGCTCCGCGTGGCCGAACACCAGCCCATAGCCGCGCGTGAACTGTGGCGGGGCGGTCTTCGAGCCCTTGAACTGGTTCACCATCTGGCACTCGGTCACCCCGATGTCGGCGATGTCGATGGCAAACCCCAGCTCGGCGGGTTCGATCTCGACCGCCACCTCGCCCACCCGGATCTCGCCCGCGAACGGGTGCGTGCCGCCATAGCCGCGCTGGGTCGAGTAGCCGAGCGCGAGCAGGAAACCCTCGTCGCCCCGCGCCAGCGCCTGCAACCGCACGTCCCGCCCGGCCGGGAAGTGCAGCGGTTCGCGGGTCAGGTCGCCGGGTTCGGCATCGCCGGGCGCATCGGCCTCGATCAGCCCCTCCCGGCCCAGGATGTCATGCACGCGCCGCATCGGCGCATCCTCCGGCTCGGCGCACCGCGCCGGCTCGGGTAAGGGTGCGCCCGCTTCGGCCAGGGCGAAGTCGAGCAGCCGGTGCGTGTAGTCATAGGTCGGCCCCAGCACCTGCCCGCCCGGCAGGTCCTTGAAGATGGCCGAGACCCGCCGGCGCACCGCCATCGCCGCCGTGTCCAGCGGCAGCGACACCGCGAGCCGGGGCAAGGTCGTGCGATAGGCGCGCAACAGGAACGCGGCCTCGACCAGATCACCCTGCGCCTGCTTGATCGCCAGTGCGCCCAGAGCGGGATCGCGCAGCGAGCCTTCCGCCATCACCCGATCCACGGCACGGCCGAGCTGGCCGACGATCTGGTCCAGCGACAGCGCGGGTACGTCCGGATCGCCACGCCGCTCCTCGGCCAGCCATGCATGGGCGGCGTCGATCGCGCGCTCGCCGCCTTTGACGGCGACATAGGCCATCAGAGCGCCTCCACCGTCACGGTGCGCGGCAGGGCCGTGAGTTGTGTGCCGGCACAGAGCACCAGATCGACGCCGAGCGGGAACCGCGCGTGGTTCTCGGCCCAGAGAGCGGCGAAGTCGGGCGGCAATCCCTCAGCGGCGAAGTCAGTCGGCGCGCGAAGCCCCGGCCCGCTAAGCCGAAACCGCGTGCCCGCGCCGAGACGGGGCAGTTGCAGGATCACCGTCGCGGACTCCTCTGGCGCCTCGTCGGTCCCTTGCCGCAGGCCATCGAGTTGGGGGAGATCAAGCGCGAACAGGAACGATGCATCGGCCGCGCTCGCGAGGCGCGCGCCGGTGTGGAACGCCACCCAGTCGCGCGCACCCTCGGCAGCCGGATCGAGCCAGAGCGGGGTTTCGTGATCGACAAGACTCAGCAGGACCGAGGCCGCCGCCGGGCACAACGGCGGTGGCGGATCGATGCTCGCCACCGCGCGGATCGTGCCGGGCCGCGCCATGGCGTCCAGGACAGCGCGGAAGCAGCCCTGGGCGTCGGCCACCGGATCGGCGAAGCCGGGGCGGTCCAGGCCCAGCATCAGCGCATGGTCCGCATGGTGAAGAACTGCACCCGCGTCGCTGCCGCCTTGGCCGCCACGGCCTCCCGCGTGGCGGCCTGCGCACGCGCCAACGGCGCGACGACGCCCTCGGCCAGTCGGTCGCGCAGATCGGGTCGCTGCATGAACGCGTCCACCGCCGCGGCCAGTTCCGCCCGCCGTTGATCCCGGCCGGCGACATAGGCATGCCCGACCTCGCCGGTGGCGGTGCGCACAGTGCAGCGGGTCACGGTCATCTCGCCCAGGTTGAACGGCGCACCCCCGCCCCCTTCCCGTCCACGCACCATCACCAGCCCGCTTTCCGGCCCGCGCAGCACGCGCCAGGCGGGCAGGTCCGGGACGTGATCGAGGCAAGCAGCGATCGTACCCGCCTCGGCGCGCGCCAGCACCGCCATCCAGCGACGGCGGGCGGCGCTGTCGAAGTCCGGAGCGGCGGAGGTGGCGTCGTCCATTAGTTGCGCCCTGCACATGCGGATGTCTAGACAACTAGCGGCCACTCCGCTATCCGTCAAGCGAGGTCTGCGCGTCCCGCGCACTCGGGGAGATGAAGTTGCGATGACGTCGCTCGATCCGGTCCGGCGGCAGGAGGGCTTGGCGCTGTGGCGCCAGATCGCCTCGCGTCTGCACGAGGAGATCGGCGTCGGCGCCTTCCCGCCCGGCGCGCGCCTGCCCTCCGAGGGAGAGCTGTCGCGCCGCTTCGGCGTCAATCGTCACACCTTGCGCCGCGCCCTAGAGGAGCTGTCGCGCGGCGGCCTCGTGCGGGTGGAGCACGGGCGCGGCGCCTTCGTGCCCGAGGACGTGCTGGACTACGTGGTCGAGCCCCGCACTCGCTTCTCCGAATGGGTGCGCCGCTACAACAAGGAACCCTCCGGGCGCGTGCTGCGCCTGGCCGACGAGCCGGCCGACGCCGCGACCGCCGCCGCCCTCGGGGTTGCACCGGGCACGCCCGTGGTGACCGTGGAGCGGCTGGGCCTTGCCGATGGCCGCCCGGTCAGCCTGGGAACCCATCGCTTCCCGCCCCGGCTGCGCGGTCTGAAGGATGCGCTGCAAGATTCCGGCATCACCGCCGCGCTGCGCGCCGTGGGGGTGGACGACTACCTGCGCCAGGTGACCCGGGTCACCGCCCGGATGGCCAGCGCCGAGGAGGCGGAGCTACTGCGCACCCCGCGCTCGCGCCCGTTGCTGGTGACGGAGAACGTCAACGTGGACCGCGCCGGCATCGTGGTGGAGTTCGGCGTGACCCGCTATCCCACGCCCCGCGTGCAGATCGTCTTCGAACCATAGGAGCCGCCATGCCACCGCTGAGCATCACGGGGGGTTGCGTTCTGCTGCCCGAGGGCGAGGTCGTCGCCGATTTGCGCCTGGAAGACGGCCGCATCGCCGCGCTGGACGGCGCCGCGTGCGGCCTGCGCCTGGACGCCTCGGGACTCCTTGTGCTGCCCGGCATCGTGGACATCCACGGCGACGCGTTCGAGCGCCAGAATCCAGCCCCGGCCCGGCGTGGACTTTCCCGCGCCGCTCGCGCTGCGCGACACGCAGGCGCAGCTGCTCGCCAACGGCATCACCACCGCCTTCCATGGCATCACCCTCTCATGGGAGCCGGGGCTGCGCGGGATCGAGACGTGGCGTGCGCTGCTCGACGCCCTCGCGTCGGGCACCTGGGCGTGCGACATGCGCGTGCATCTGCGCTGGGAGGCGTTCAACCTCGACGCGCTAGACACCGCGCTGGCCGACATCGCGGGCGGGCGCGTCCACCTGCTCGCCTTCAACGACCACACGCCGGCGATCCTGCGGCGGATGGACGACCCGGCCGCGGGCGCCAAATTCAGCGACCGCGCCGGGATGCCGCTCGATGCGTTCCGCGCCGTCGCCGCACGCGCGGGGGACAACGCGCCGGGCGTGCCGGCCGCGCGCGCGCGCATCGCCGCCGCCGCACGCGCCGCCGCCATCCCGATCGCCAGCCACGACGACGCGACGATCGCGGAGCGCGACGCGTTCCGTGCGTGCGGCGCGCGCATCTGCGAATTCCCGATGGAAGAGGAGGTCGCGCGGGCGGCGCGCGCGGCGGGCGACTTCGTGGTGATGGGCAGCCCGAACGTGGTGCGTGGCCGCTCCCATCTCGGCTGGGCCTCCGCCGCACGGCTGGCCGAGGCGGGGATCTGCACCGTGCTGTCCTCGGACTACTATTATCCTGCCATGCTCCAGGCGGCGCTCACGCTTGTCGGGCGGGGCACGCTCGACCTGTCGCGCGCATGGGCGCTGATCGCCGCCACGCCCGCGGCCGCGGCCGGCTTGGCCGATCGCGGACGCATTGCCGAGGGCTTGCGCGCCGACATCGTCGTGGTCGATCCCGAGACCCGCCGGGTCGTCGTGACGATCGCCGGCGGGCGGCTGGCCTATGTCTCCGCCGAGGGCGCCGCCCGGCTATCCTGAAGCGTTGCGAGTTCGCCCAGCCATGGCGCATAGGCCCGCCAGCGGCCGACCGAGCGGGCATGCACGCGCTCGCGCGCCTGGTAGACGCTGGCGGTATGGACCGGCCGGCGGTTCGCCTCGGGACGGAGGCAGGCCTCGTTCCATTTCAGCCCGCAGAAGGCGACCAGCGCCCGCGCGGCCGCCTCGGGCGCGGCGACGACCAACTCGTAGTCGATTTCCAGGAAGCGGCGCGCGGGCAGCACCGCACGCCAATGCGCCATCAGCCGCACGTACTGGCGATAGACGAACGCGAGGTCCTCGCGCCGCGCCGCCCAGGCGTTGCCGGCGCTGAACAGCGTCATGTAGGCGGACAGGCAGGTGTCGCGCGGATCGCGCCGGCAATGGATGACATACGCATCCGGCAGCACCAGCCGGATCAGGCCGAGCCAGGCGAAGTTGAACGGGTTCTTGTCTGTCACAAGCGCGGCGTTGGCGGAGATCGCATCGAGGGCCTTTGCGTGCCGGTTCCGCAGGCGCGCCAGCGCCGCCCTGTCCGGCGCTGCCAGCCAAGCCTGCCCGGCCGCGCCCCAGAACGCCATCTCGCCACCCGCCGCCACGTCGGGATGGCTCGACAGAATCTGCTCGATCAGCGTGGTGCCGGAGCGCGGCATTCCCAGGATCAGCACCGCGCGGGCGCCTCCGCCATCCGGGGCGGCGTCCATCCCCACGGGAAAGGCGGCGATCATGCGATCGACATCGGCCGCGAAGCCGGTCCGGTCGAACGGGCTCGAGCGCGCGCGGATTGCGTTGGCCGCATCGAAGGCCCGGATCGCCGCCGCCGGCTCGTTCAGGTCGTCATGGGCCTTGCCCAGCGCGAAGCCGAGCAGCATCCGCTGGCGCGCCGATAATGTCCCCGTCCCGTCCAACCGCCGCGCGATGGCCTGGACCAGCGTGCGATCGGCCTCGGTCGTCCGGGCGGATCGCACCAGGTCCAGCACGGCGGCGGCGTCGTCGGGATCGGCTTGCATCGCGCGTCGAAAGGCGGCGCGGCCCGCCTCGACCTCGCCCGCCACCGAAAGCGTCGCCCCCAGCAACCGCCAAGCCTCCGCGTGCTCCGGGCGATGCGCGAGCACGGCGCGCAACGCGGACGCGGCGTCCGCGTGCCGCTCCAGCAGGGCGCAGGCCCGCGCACGGGCGAGCCCGCCCGCGACGGGATCGGCGGCGGCGGCGGCCGAGGCGATTAGGCACGCGGCGGCCGCGCGCCGGTCGCCGCGCGCCATCAGCAGGGCCGAGGCCCGCTCCGCCACATCGGTCAGCCCTGGCGCGAGGGCGAGCGCGCGCGCGAAAGCCCGCATGGCCCCGCGCGGGTCGCCCCGCCGCTCCAGCGCGATGCCCAGCAGGTGCTGCACGCCGGCATGGGCCGGATCGCACGCCGCCGCCTGGGCGAGCAGGCGCGCCGCCTCGTCGTTCCGCCCAGCCTGCACTGCGGCGTGACCTTGCGCGAGCAGCGCGCCGACCGAGGCGGGGTTTGCGACAGGCTCAATCAATGCGGGTCCGCTTATGAATGAGGGACATTCACACCCCCAACTCCACCGCCACCGGCACATGGTCCGACCCCCGCTCCCAGTCGCGCGCGTCGCGCAGCACTGCGTGGCGGCGCAGCGTGCCGACCAGGTCGGGCGTCACCCAGACATGATCCAGCCGCCGGCCACGGTCGGACAGGCGCCAGTCGCGGTTGCGGTAGGACCACCAGGTGAACAGCTTCTCCTCGGCGGGGACGAAGTGGCGGATGGCATCGACGAAGCCCTCCGCCTGCCAAGCCAGCAGGGCCTCGGTCTCGGCCGGGGTGTGGCTCACCACGTCGAGCAGTTGCCGATGGCTCCAGACGTCGCGCTCCAGCGGCGCGATGTTCAGATCGCCGACCAGCACGGCGCGCGTGAGTGCCGGCCGGGCGGCGAACCAGGCCCGCGCCTCGGCCACGAAGTCCAGCTTGTGGGCGAATTTCGGGTTCCGTGCCCGGTCGGGCACGTCGCCGCCGGCCGGCACGTAGAAATTGTGCAGCTCGACCGGGCCGCCCACGGCATCCACCCGCGCCGCGATGTGGCGGCAATCGCCCTTGGCGCACCAATCGGGTGCATCGTCCAGCACCTCGATCGGCCGACGCGACAGGATCGCCACGCCGTTATAGCCCTTCATGCCGCGGAACGCGGCGTGCGGGTAGCCAAGCGCGGCGGGCGCCTCGGCCGGGAACAGCGCGTCCGGGACCTTGGTCTCCTGCAGGCAGATCACGTCGGGGTCGAGCGTGGCGATCAGCTCGCGCACCAGCTTCAGGCGCAGGCGCAGCGAGTTGATGTTCCAGGTTGCGACCCGGAGCGTCGACGCAGCCATGGAAACGGTCGGGAGCCGGCGTCAGGCCGCGACGGCGGCCAGGCCGCGGCGGGCGCGCACGGCCTCCCCGAAAGCCTCGAAGATCCGATGCGACACGCCGTCGGTCTCGAAATCGTATTCGGGATGCCATTGCATGCCGACCGCGAAGCCGGGCGCATTGGCAACGCGCACCGCCTCGACCAGCCCGTCGGGGGCGATACCCTCGGCAACCAGCCCCGGCGCGAGCCGGTCAATCCCCTGGTTGTGCAGCGAGTTCACCGCGATCTCGGTCGCGCCGGCCACGCGGTGCAGCCAGCTGCCGGGCACCACGCGGATGACGTGCGCCTTGCCGATCCGCACCTTGCCCGAGGGCTGCATCGGCGTGGAGTGGTCCAGGTACCCGGGCAGGTCCTGGATGCGCTGATAAAGGCTGCCGCCGAGCGCGACATTCAGCTCCTGGAAGCCCCGGCAGATCGCCAGGACGGGCACCCCGCGCGCGACCGCCGCGCGGATCAGCGGCAGGGTGGCGGAATCGCGGGCCGGGTCCTCCGGCACGCCCTCGGGGTGCGGCGGGCCGCCATACAGGCTCGGCTGGACGTTCGATCGGCTGCCGGTCAGCATGATGCCGTCCAAGCGTTCGAGCAGCGTCTGGCTGCACGCGGCGCTGCCGCTGGCGGGGATCAGCACGGGGACGCCCTGGATGACCTGGTCCGTGGCGCGGATGTATGTGTCGGACGCCGCATGGTTGGGCATTCCGAATACCCCGAACTGCTTGGTGCAGCAGCTGATGCCGATGAGTGGCTTCACGGCCTGAGCAGGCTCCCACGCTGAACGTTCAATAGTACGTGTCGCAAAAAAAAGTCGCAAGCCTTGTCAACCGGCACCGCCGCCCCCGCGCTGGGGACTGACCATCGGACCGTTCGGCTCGAACAGGGCCGGGTCGAAGCTGCCGCCGGTCTGCACGGAAGACAAGGTCACCGTGGTCCGCTGCTGCTGCGCGTCCGTGACCGTCCACTGGTGCAGGGTCAGCGGGTCGGTGGCGAAGCTCAAGGTCAGGCTCCCCTCGCCCGGGCTGGCGGCGCGGACCAGCGTCATCTGCATCTCTCCCGGCAGGCGACGGATGGCGGTGACACGCAATCCGCCCCCGGTCAGATCGATCTCGGGGGCAAGCAGGATACCGAGCGGCGTCTGCCCGATCGGAATGTTCGTCGTCTGCCCGAGCTTGCTGTCGCTGAACAGCACGAAGCCGTGGCCTGCCACCAGCAAAAGGGGCGTGGGCGGGTCATACTGGAAACGCATCCGCCCCGGCCGCTCCAGCCATGCGGTGCCGCGCGTCACCGCGCCATCGGGCGCGATCTGGAGAAAGCGGGCTTTCAGCGTGTGCAAGCCGTTCAGGTAGGCCTGGACACGCCCGATCACGGCGGCGTCGGGCTCGGCCGCTTCGGCGGCGGTCGGCGGTGCGGACGCCAGTGCCGGGCGTGCTGCGAGCGGCAGGGCCAACAGGCACAGCAGGACGATGCAGGAGCGCATGACCGCGATGTGGCACCAAGGCGCCGGATTTGCACCGCCGAAACCACCAGCCCGGCATGTGTCGCGCGCATCGCATGGACGCCGCCCGGGGCCAGTCTGCGGCCCTGCCTTCCTTTGCTTCACATTTCGGCGAGTTAGTTTCCACCTGAAAGTAATCAGTCAATGCCGATCAGAAAAGATGTAGGATAGCCACAACCGGCATCTAGTCGGAACTTGGAGGGAGAAAATGTCTACGCGGAGTTGGATCGGTGGTGGCGCCGACAATATCTACGCGCCCGCCGACTGGTCGCCGGCCGGCAGGCCGCAGCCCGGCGACAGCCTGTTCATGGTAAGCGGCGTCGCGAACATGCGGGGCGGGAATCTCGCCGGTGACACGCTGACCATCGGCGAGCAGACCAGCTACACCTCCCCGCCTCCGGCAACGATCAACCTCTCGCATCACGCCTCGCTGTCCGCCGTCGTGGCGGACACCGCCTACACGGAGCAGCAGGTCAACTTCAATGTGTCGGGGACCGCAACGCTGAATCTGGAGGAACAGGCGAACTACTACGCCACGACCACCGTCGCCGTGAACATCGCGGCGCAGTCAACCCTGAAGGGCACGATCGTCGGCCAGGGCCATAACGCGGATATCACCGTGACGGGCGCGGACGCGACGTCGCGTTTCGCCAATACCGGAGCCAGTAGCATTTCCAATGGCGTCCTCACGATCAACGCCGACGTCGCTGGCACCGGCAGCTTCACGGCAAGCTTCTATGGGGGGCTGGCCTTCATGGGGTCGGTCTCGGCCGGACAGACCGTCAATTCAGGAGGCGAGGACACGATCACGATCGCGCAGCCAGAACAGTTCCGAGCCCTGGTCAACTTCGCGGGCGGGCCTTCCAATACCGTCCATCTCGCCGGGATCACGGATGCCGATAGCTACAGCTACAAGAACGATATCCTCTCGCTGTTCCACGGCGCCCAGGTGGTGGACACGCTCAGATTTGCCGCCGGGGCCAACCCGTTCCAGGTGAACGAGGGTTCGACAGGAGTGTATATCGGCAGCACGGGGGAACCGCCGCCCGTATCTGGCACGATCGTCCTGCCGCAGCACATCTGAGCCAGTGCGTCAGGATTCGTAGGAGACCAGGGCCTCGCACGGCACATCCAGCCGCGCGCGCCCGCCGAGGAACGTGAGTTCGATCAGCGCCGCCGCCGCCGGGACTGCCGCGCCCATCAAGCGCAGCAGGGCGATCCCGGCGGCCATGGTTCCGCCGGTCGCCAGCAGGTCGTCCACCACCACGACGCGCTGCCCCGCTGCCACCGCGTCGGCCTGGATCTCGATCCGGTCGGAGCCGTATTCCAGCGCGTAGTCCAGCCCCACCGTCTCGCCCGGCAGCTTGCCGCGCTTGCGCAGCATGACGAAGCCGCAGCCCAGCTTGAGCGCCAGCGGGGCGGCGATCAGGAAGCCCCGGCTCTCGATGCCGGCGAGCAGGTCGGGCTGGAAGCTGCCCACCACCTTGGCCATGCGCCCCATCGCCACCTGCCAAGCATCGGCGTCGCGCAGCAGGGTGGAGATGTCGTAGAAATAGATGCCCGGCTTGGGAAAGTCCGGGATGCCCCGGATATGGTCCTTCAGGTCCATCGGGCGCCTTTCGGGTGGTGGGGAAGCCACGAGGGTGTACGCCCGGCGCTGTTGCGCTGCAATGTCGGCCTCCAGCGGGTGCGACCCGGCGGTTGCGGCCCTGGCCGGCGCCGGACCAAACTCGCGAACCGGACCGGAGGAAACGATGAGCCAAACGTCGCTGCGCAACGCCGATATCGACGCCGCGCTGGCCGAGGCCAAGGAGGCGTACGTCGCGCGCAACCCGAAGAGCCTCGCGCGCCACGTCGAGGCCACCGCCGTCATGCCCGGCGGCAACACGCGCACCGTGCTGCACTATCACCCCTTCCCGATCGCCGTCGCGCACGCCGAGGGCTGCCGGCTGCGCGACATGGACGGCGCCGAATACGTGGACTTTCTGGGCGAGTATACGGCTGGCATCTACGGCCACTCGCATCCCGCGATCCGCGCCGCGGTCGCCCGCGCGATGGAGAGCGGGATCAACTACGGCGCCCATAACCTGATCGAGGCGCGCTTCGCCCGCGCCGTGTCCGAGCGGTTCGGTCTGGAACGGCTGCGCTTCACCAACTCGGGCACCGAAGCCAACCTGATGGCGCTGTCCACCGCCTGCGCCTTCACCGGCCGCCGGCGCATCCTGGCCTTCTCGGGCGCCTATCACGGCGCCGTCTTCACCTTCGCCGGCGGCGGCAGCCCGATCAACGCGCCGTTCGACTTCGTGCTGGCCCCCTACAACGACGTGGCGGCGACACTGGCCCTGATCGAGCACCACGCCGACCAGCTCGCCGCGGTGATCCTGGAGCCGATGATGGGCAGCGGCGGCTGCATCCCGGCCGAGCCCGAGATGCTCGCCGCGCTGCGGGCGGCGGCCACACGCGTCGGCGCGCTGCTGATCCTCGACGAGGTGATGACCTCGCGCCTGCACCCCGGCGGGCTCGGCCGCGCGCGCGGCGTCACCCCCGATCTGATGACGCTCGGCAAATACGTCGGCGGCGGCATGTCCTTCGGCGCGTTCGGCGGACGGGCCGAGGTGATGGACCTGTTCGATCCGCGCCGCCCCGACGCGCTGCCGCACGCCGGTACCTTCAACAACAACGTGCTCACCATGTCGGCCGGGCTGGTTGGCATCACCGAGCTGTACACGCCGGCGGCATGCCTCGCGCTCAACGCGCGCGGCGAGGCGCTGCGCGCGCGGCTGAACGCACTCTGCGCGGCGGCCGACGCGCCGATGCAATTCACCGGCATCGGCTCGATGCTCGCCGTTCACGCGTTGCGCGGCCCCGTCCGCTCCCCGGCCGACGCGGCGCGCGGCGACGCCAAGCTGAAGGAGTTGTTCTTCTTCGACATGCTGGGGCAGGGCATCTGGCTTGCCCGTCGCGGCATGATGACGCTGAGCCTGCCGATCGGCGATGCCGAGTGCGACCGCCTGGCCGAGGCGGTGGAGGAGTTCCTGTTGGCGCGTCGCTCGCTGCTTCCCCAAAGCGGCGCGCCCGTGCCATAGCGGCGCAACGAAGGGCCGCTATGGCCTCCGGATCACGAGGGAACGAGGACAGACCATGAAGCGCCGCACCCTGCTCGCCGGCACCGCCGCGCTCGCGGCCACGCCGCTGCTCCGTCCCGCCCGTGCCCAAGGGGCCAAGACGCGAATTGTCTTCTGGCACGCGATGACCGGCGCCTTGGGCGATCAGCTCGGCAAGCTCGCGGCGGCGTTCAATGCCGGACAGGATTCGGTGGCGCTGGAAGCCGTGTACAAGGGCGGTTACGCGGACGTGATGACCGCGACCATCGCCGCCTTTCGCGCCGGGCAGGCACCCAACCTGGTGCAGATCTTCGAGGTCGGCACCGAGACCATGATCGCCGCTGGCAAGGCGGTGAGGCCGGTCGCCGAGCTGATCGCGCAAACCAAGGCGCCGATCGATCCCGCTGCGTTCATTCCCGCCGTTCGCGGTTACTACGCACTGAGCAACGGCGGCATGGCATCGATGCCGTTCAATTCGTCCACCGCCGTCATGTGGATCAACCGCGACGCCTTCCGCAAGGCCGGGCTCGACCCCGACCACCCGCCGGCGACCTGGCCGGACCTGGTCAACGCCGCGCGTGTCCTCAAGCAGAAGCAGGCAGCCGAAATCCCGGTCACCACGTCCTGGTTTTCCTGGATACAGGTCGAGCAGTTCTGCGCCATCCACAATCTGCCTTTCGCCACCAAGGCGAACGGGTTCAACGGGCTGGATGCGATGCTGGAGATCAGCGCCAAGCCGGTCGTCGCGCACGTCCAGCGGCTTCTCGACATGAGTAAGGAGGGCACGTTCAAATACACTGGCCGCGACAACGCACCCGATCCGATCCTGGTCAGCGGCAAGGCGGCGATCGCGTTCAACTCGTCGGGCGAGCGCGGCGATCTGGTGAAGAACGCCAGGTTCGATTGGGCCGCCGCCTATCTTCCGTACGACCCGGCCATCACGGACAGCCCGATCAACTCCATCATCGGCGGCGCGAGCATCTGGGTGATGACCGCCCCCGCCCGCACGCCGGCCGAATACAACGCCGCCGCGCAGTTCCTGGCCTTCCTGCAAAAGCCCGAGAACGTCGCCACCTGGGCCGAGGCCACGGGCTACGTCCCGATAACGACCACCGGCCAAGCGGTCATGGACAAGGGTGGATTTTTCCAGAAGAACCCGGGCGCGGACCTGCCGATCAAGCAACTGGAGCGCGGACAGGTGACGGACAACTCCCGCGGCATCCGCCTCGGACGCCTGCCGGAGATCCGCAACATCATCTACGAGGAAGTCGAAAAGGCTTTCCAAGGCCAACAAGATGCGCAGTCGGCAATGGACGCGGCGGTGCAACGCGGCAACGCGGTGCTGCGGCAGTTCCAGAAGTCCGTCCGGGCGTAAGCGCGGGCGTGCATGGAACGCCGCACCCTCTTCGACGGACGCGCCCTGCCCGTCGCGCTGGTGCTGCCCCAGCTCCTTATCTCGTTCGTCTTCTTCTACTGGCCCGCGGGCGCGGCGATCTGGTCAAGCCTGACGACCGAGGATGCGTTCGGCCAGGGGTCGGTCTTCGTCGGGCTGGAGAACTTCGGCGATCTGCTCGCCGATCCGCGCTACGTCGCGACGGTGCTGCGGACAGTGCTGTTCTGCGCCGCGGTCGCCGGCATCTCGATTGCGGTGGCGCTGACGCTTGCGGTGTTCGCCGACCGGGAGATCAGGGGGCGGGCATTGTATCGCACACTGCTGATCTGGCCGTACGCCGTCGCCCCCGCGGTCTCCGCGCTGCTCTGGGTGTTCCTGCTCAACCCGCAGATCGGGCTGCTCGGGCGCTTCCTCGGCACGCACGGCATCGACTGGAACTACGCGGTCAACGGCGGACAGGCGATGCTGCTGGTGATCCTGGCCAGCGCCTGGAAGCAGGTGAGCTATAACTTCATCTTCTTCCTCGCCGGGCTGCAATCGATCCCGCGCGCGGTGATCGAGGCCGCGCGGATGGACGGCGCCCGGGGCTGGCGACGATTTCGCACTATTACCCTGCCGCTGCTGATGCCGACCATGGTCTTTCTGCTGGTGGTCAACCTGACCTACGCCGCCTTCGATACGTTCGGCACCATCTGGGCGATCACCCAGGGCGGGCCGGGGCAGGCCACGCAGACCCTGGTCGTGAAGGTCTATCGTGACGGCGTGGTCAATCTCGACCTCGGATCGTCGGCGGCGCAGTCGGTGCTGCTGATGGCCGGCGTGATCGTGCTGACGTCGGTGCAGTTCCGCTTCCTCGGCCGGCGCGGCACCGGATGAGACGCCGCGCGAGCGATGCGCGCCCGGACTGGCTCGCCCATCTCGTGCTCGGTCTTGGCGTGCTGCTGTTCGCCTTCCCGCTCTGGCTCGCCCTCGCCGGCTCGACCCAGGAGTCCGGAGCGATCCGGCGCGGCGACCTGTCGCTGCTGCCCGGCACCGCGGGTATGAGCACCTATGCGCGCGTGCTGCTGCACGGCAGCATGGGTGCCGCGCCGGTCTGGCACATGCTGCTGATCTCGGCCGGCATGGCGCTGGCGATCGCGGCGGGCAAGATCGTCATCTCGCTGCTGTCGGCCTTCGCCGTCGTGTTCTTCCGCTTCCCGCTGCGCCGCGTGGCGTTCTGGGCGATCTTCGTCACGCTGATGCTGCCGGTGGAGGTGCGCATCATCCCGACCTACGCGGTGATGGCGCGGTTCGACCTGATCAACACCTTCACCGGCCTGACGCTGCCGCTGATCGCCTCGGCCACCGCGACCCTGCTGTTCCGCCAGGTATTCACCGCCATCCCCGACGAACTGGTGGAGGCCGCCCGCATGGACGGCGCGGGGCCGCTGCGCTTCCTGCGCGACATGCTGCTGCCGGTCTCGGCCGCCAACCTCGCCGCGCTGTTCGTCATCCTGTTCGTGTACGGCTGGAACCAGTATCTCTGGCCGCTGCTGGTGGCGACCGACCCGAAGCTCGATCCCATCGTCATCGGCATCGTGCAGATGATCGGCGTCGAGGCGGACACGGACTGGGCCGGCGTGATGGCCGCGTCGGTCCTCGCGCTGCTGCCGCCGGTGCTGGTCGTGGTGCTGATGCAGCGCTGGTTCGTCGCCGGCCTGACCGAAGGCGAGAAATAGGATGGCGACGCTGGCGTTGCAGGGCTTGCGCAAGAGCTTCGGCGAGACCCCGGTGCTGCACGGCGTCGATCTGTCGATGCCCGATGGCGAGATGCTGGTGATCGTCGGCGCCTCGGGCTGCGGCAAATCGACGCTGTTGCGTCTGGTCGCCGGGCTGGAGCGGCCGAGCGCCGGTCGGATCGTGCTCGACGGGCGCGACGTGACCGCGGTCGATCCCGCGCGGCGCGACATCGCGATGGTGTTCCAGAACTACGCGCTCTATCCGCACATGAGCGTGTTCGACAACATGGCCTATGGCCTGCGCATCCGCGGCCTGCCGCGCGCGGAGATCGGCCGGCGGGTTGATCAGGCGGCCGGGCTGCTGGGGCTGGAGACCCTGCTCGCGCGCAAGCCGCGCCAGTTGTCGGGCGGCCAGCGCCAGCGTGTCGCGATGGGAAGGGCGATCGTGCGCCATCCCGCGCTGTTCCTGTTCGATGAGCCGCTGTCGAACCTGGACGCCAAGCTGCGCGTGCAGATGCGCGCCGAGATCCGTCGCCTGCAACGCCGCCTGGGCGTGACCAGTCTGTACGTCACCCACGACCAGACCGAGGCGATGACGCTCGGCGACCGGTTGCTGGTGATGAACCAGGGCCGGCCGGCGCAACTGGCGAGCCCGATGGAGGTGTTCGAGCGGCCGGCCGACCTGTTCGTGGCCGGCTTCATCGGCGCGCCGGCGATGAATATGCTGCCCGCTCGCCTCGCGCGCGGCGGCAGCGCCGCCGAGACCGAGGCCGGTCTGCTCCTCGGCTTCGCCGATGGCCGCCGCCCCGGCGCGGACGGACGGACGCTCATCCTCGGCGTTCGCCCCGAGCACCTGATCCCCGGCGCCGGCGGGTTCGATCTCGCGGTGGACCTGATCGAGCCGCTGGGGTCGGAAACCCTGGTCCATGGCCGGCCCGCGCGCGGGCGCGAGCCGGTGGTGGTCAAGCTGGCCGGTCCGCCGCCCTCCGCCGAGCGACTGTCCGTGCGCCCCGACCCGGCACACCTGCACGTCTTCGACGCCGAAACCGGCGCCCGACTGCCTCCGCTCGCGGACTGAACCGCCGCCCGGCGCACACGGTTCAATGGGCCAGCATCAATCTAGCATCAATTTCGGCCGCCACGTTTACCATCTGGTGATCCCGGTCCCGCCATGGTGCGCGCATGCACGACATAGCAGGCGCGCTGCTGGATGCGATCCGGCATCATCGGGCGGGGCGACAGGCGGAGGCCGCCGCGATCTGCCGATCCATACTGTCGGTCGCCCCGGAGCATCCGCGCGCGCTGTTCATCGCCGGCCTGGTGCGGCTCGACGACGGGCAGCCGGCCGAGGCGGCGGAGTACTTCACCCGCGCCGCCGAGCGCGACCCAACGAACCAGAGCGCGCGGGTGAACCTCGCGCGTGCCCTGCTCAGCGCCGGCCAGCCGGAGGCGGCGCTCGCCGCGGCGGAAGCCGGGCTCGTCCCGTTCCCGGATGCCGCCGAGCTGCATTTCGTGCGCGGCACCGCGCTGAGCGCGGCGCGCCGGTCGACGGAGGCGGGGGCCGCGCTGGCGCGCGCCGTTGCGCTCGACCCGGGGCATGCGGCGGCGTGGCTCAACCTCGGCAATGCGTGCGCCGACCTCGACATGCTGGACGAGGCGGAACGTCACATGCGCGCCGCGCTGCGCATCGACCCCCACATGATCGAGGCGCATGCCAGCCTGGGCTTCGTGCTGACCTCGCTGGGCCGCCTGGAGGAGGCGCAGGCCGCCTGTGCCGCCGCCATCGCTCGCGCGCCCGACTTCGCCCAGGCGCACTGGAACCTCGCCACCGCTTGCTTGCTGGCCGGCGACTATGCAACCGGCTTTCGCGGGTACGAATGGCGCAAGCGCCATGACCGCTTCCGGCGCGACTTCATCGACCTGCCCGGCCGCGCCTGGGACGGCGAGGCGGTAGACGGATTGAACGTGCTGGTGCAGGCCGAGCAGGGCTTGGGCGACACCATCCAGCTCAGCCGGTACTTCCCGCTGATCGCGGCGCGCGGCGCGCGGGTGACGCTGGCCTGCGACCGCCGGCTGATCCCGCTACTGCGCCACGCTCCCGGACTGCACGCGGCGGTGGACAAGGCCGAGCGCCTGCCGGCGTACGACGTCTGGATCGACCAGATGAGCCTGCCGCGCGTGCTCGCCACCACGCCAGACACGATCCCCACGCCGTCCGGCTGGCTCGCCGCCGATCCGGGGTCGGTGGCGCATTTCGCCGCGATGCTGCCGCCGGGCCCGCGCATCGGCATCGTATGGGCGGGCAATCCCGGGCACTCCAACGACCACCGGCGCTCGCTTCCCGCGTCGGCGGTTGCGCGGCTGGCCGCTGCCTGCGAGGCACCGCTGGTCAGCCTCCAGGTCGGACCGCACGCGCCCGACGCCACGCTGTTCGGCTTCCGCGACCTCGCGCCATGCCTGACCGACTACGCGGCGACGGCGGCGGCGATTGCCGCACTCGACCTGCTGGTGTGCGTCGATACCTCGGTCGCCCACGTGGCCGGCGCGCTCGGAAAGCCGGTGTGGGTCATGCTGCCCTATGCGCCCGACTGGCGCTGGATGCTGGGGCGCGACGACACGCCCTGGTACCGATCCATGCGCCTGTTCCGCCAGGACCGGCCGGGCGACTGGGGCCCGGTCATCGCGCGCGTAGCCGCCGGCCTGGCGGCGCGGACGAGCACCGCGTTCGCCGATCCGTCCGCCGTGCGTTGACACAGACCCGCGGCGAGGCCGGTAATACCGGCCGAGCCATCACGACGGGTGCTCCATGGACCAGCTTGTTCGCCCGAACCCTCTGGCCCGCGCGCGTGACCTCGGCCCGCTCGTGGCGGAGGCGGGCGATGCGATCGAGCGCGACCAGCGCTTCCCCGCGCCGCTCCTGGACGCGCTGCACGACGCGCGACTGTTCCGTCTGCTGCTGCCGCGCTCGGCCGGCGGCGAGGAGGTGGAGCCGGGCGCGTATTTCCGCGCGGTGGAGGAGATCGGACGCCACGACGGCTCGGTCGCGTGGTGCATGTTCGTGGCCAACAGCTCGGCCCTGCTGGCCGCGTACATGGAGCCCGCGACCGCGCGGGCCATCTACGCCGACCCGCACGCCACCATCGCCTGGGGACCACCGGGCGCCGATCGCGCATTGGCGGTGCCGGGCGGCTATCGGGTGAGCGGGCGCTGGCGCTTCGCCAGCGGCTGCCGGCACGCGACCTGGATGGGCGCGCACTGCCAGGTGCAGGAGCCGGACGGCTCGCTGCGGCTCAACGCGGCCGGCCGGCCGACCATCCGCTCCCTGCTATTCCCCGCCGACCGCGCCACGCTGATCGACGATTGGAACGTGATCGGGCTGCGCGGCACGTCGAGCATCTCCTACACCGTCGAGGACCTCTTCGTGGCGGAGGCATACAGCTCGACGCGCGAGGACCCGACGCTCGCGCGCGAGCGCGGGCGGCTGTTCGCCTTTCCGCAGCAGACCCTGTACACGGTGGGCGCGGCAGCCACGGCGCTGGGTCTCGCGCGCGGGATGCTGGACGCCTTTCTCGCACTCGCCACCCACAAGACGCCGCGCGCCCTGGCCGGCCCGCTGGCGCGCAATGCTGTCGTGCAGAGCGAGATGGCGCAGACGGAGGCACGGGTCGGGGCGGCGCGCGCATACGTGCTGGCGACCCTCGACGACATCTGGTCGGCACCCGACCAGCGCGCGCCGATCGACGTGCCGGCGCGCGCGCGGCTGCGGCTCGCGGCGACGCACGCCATCCAGTGCGCGATCGAGGCCGCCGACTGGACCTATCGCGCCGCCGGCACCGACGCGATCTTCGCCGGCAGCGCCTTCGAGCGGCGGTTCCGCGACATCCACACCGTCTCCCAGCAGATCCAGGCGCGCATGGCCAATTTCGAGGCGGTGGGCCGCATCATGATGGGCATCGAGCCGGAGACGCCATTCCTGTGACGGCGGTCAGCAGGCGGCGACAAGCCCGTTGGGAAATCGGGCTCAGCGGCCCCTGAACTTCGGTGCCCGCTTCTCGCGGAAGGCCCGCTGCGCCTCTTGAGCATCTTCCGTGGGGTTGGTGACCATCACAGCCCATTGCGCATCGCCGAGCGACGAATGGAAGGTCGAACTCCATGGCGCGTGAAACCATCATCTTGGTCATGCGAACCGCCAGCGGCGCCTTGGCAGCGAGCGTGTCGCAAAAGTCCAGGGTTCGCTCTTCGAGATTCTGGGGAACGACTTCGGTGAGCAGGCCGAGACGGTGGGCCGTCTCCGCATCATAGATCTCGTGCAAGAGAATCATCTTCAACGCGCGGTCGTAACCCATGAAATGCGGAAACAGCCAAGCCCCGCCTTCGTCAGGGAGTAGGCCAAAGCGGTTGCTGGTGTCGCCGAGCTTGGCGCCCGGACCGCCCAGACGGAAATCACAGGCCAGGGCCAGCGCAAGTCCGCCGGCAACAGCATAGCCCTGGATCATGGCAACAGTAGGCTTGTCCATGTTCCGCAGGGAGAACAACACCTGCTGCATACCATCGCGCATCTCCCTGCCAGAGCCCATGGGTGACGCCCGGACGTGCGCGCGATGCTCCGGTTCGTGCCCGCCGATGTCGCCGCCGGCGCAAAACGCCCTCTCTCCCTCACCGCGGATCATGAGCACCAGAAGGTGGTCGTCGTCGCGGAACGCGGTGACCGCCTTCTGCAGCTCCTGGGTCATATCCCACGTATAGGCGTTCATCTGGTTCGGCCGCGACAGTGTAATTCGCGCGATGCCAGTGCGCGGGACGTCACAACCGAGCGTGTTGAAACTTTCCGTGGCGAACATGATGCCTACTACTCCACGGCGCTTGGGGCGGTCACTCGCCTCTCACTGGCGGAATGGTCGTCCGGCTTGCGGGAATCCTCGTGTTCCTCGTCTCCAGATCGTTCACCTGCGCTCTGCGCCGACCGCCCGAAGTGGCGGCCGGCACGTCGTTCGCCCTTACGACTTCGCGGTGCCGGGTTCGGCCATGCTGCGGTGCATCTCGGCCGTCACGCCCGACGGCAACACGTTCGCGATCGCCGATTGCAGCTTGTTCTTCCACCCGGTCACGACGTCGCCGTCCCCGCGCATCATCGCCTTGAAGCCGGTCTGCGCCACGTCGGCGGCATCGTCCTTCTTCGCCGTTCCCACCTTGGTGTCCATCATGTCGGCGCGCTCGAAGAACTCCGTCTCGGTCGCGCCGGGCATCAGGCAGGTGACGGTCACGCCCGTGTCCTTGATCTCGTGACGCAGCGCGAAGGAGAACGAGTCGAGAAATGCCTTGGTGGCGTTGTAGACCGCCTGGTAGGTGCCCGGCATGAAGCCGGCGATCGATCCGGTGATCAGGATCTTCCCTTTCTTCCGCGCGCGGATGTCGGCGCCGACCTTGTGCAGCAGGTAGATCGTGCCGGTGATGTTGGTCTCGACGACGTGGCGGATGTCGTTGAAGTCCTGGTCGAGAAAGCCCTTGCCCAGCCCCCGTCCCGCATTGGCGAGCAGCGCCTCCACCGGCCGCCCCTGGGCGGCTTGGTACAGCTTGTCCACACCCTCGGTGGTGGAGAGATCGGCCTGCACCAGGTCGACGGCGGCGCCAAGCTCGCGCAGGTTGGCCGCGGCCTCGTTGATCGCGGGCTCGTCGGCGGCGATCACGAGATCGAAGCCGTTTTGGGCACAACATTTGGCCAGCTCGTAGCCGATGCCGGTCGAGGCACCGGTGACCATGGCGAGCGGACGCGTATCTGAACTCATGAATAATGTCTCCAGTTAGGCCGGCTCGGCGCCGGCGCGCAAACGCAAGCGACGGTCAGCTCAAGGCTTCATGACCACCTTGATGCAGCCGTCCTGCTTGTCGCGGAACGTCTTGTAGAGACCCGGGCCATCTTCCAGCTTCGCGCGATGGGTGATGACAAAGGACGGATCGATCTCGCCCTTCTCGATGCGCTCAAGCAGCGAGGGCAGGTAGTGCTGCACCGGTGTTTGTGCCATCCGGAAGGTCAGGCCGCGGTTGATCGCCGATCCCATCGGGATCTTGTCGAGCAAGCCGCCATAGACGCCGACGATCGAGACCGTGCCGAAGTTGCGGCAGCAATGGATGGCCTGACGCAGCACGTGCGGGCGATCGGTGCCCATGAAGGTCGCGACCTTCGCGCGGTCCAGGGCGGAATCGAAGCTGGCCATCGTGTCCGCTTCCGTACCCACCGCGTCGATGCAGGCATCCGCGCCGCGACCGTGGGTCAGCTCCTGGATGCGGTCGTAGATGTCCTCCTTCCTGAAATCGAGCGTCTCCGCGCCGGCGGTGCGCGCCAGCGCGAGGCGTTCCGGCACGGTGTCGATGGCAATGACGCGCTCGGCGCCGAGCAGGAACGCGCTGCGGATCGCGAACTGGCCGACCGGCCCGCAACCCCAGATGGCGATGGTGTCGC
Source organism: uncultured Pseudomonadota bacterium (assembly GCA_963756495.1). Classification (GTDB taxonomy): domain Bacteria; phylum Pseudomonadota; class Alphaproteobacteria; order Acetobacterales; family Acetobacteraceae; genus DATFDN01. The sequence continues at coordinate 275,738 of CAVWNS010000002.1, forward strand.
CCTTCTGGATGGTGCAGAACTCGGCCGCCATGTACCCGGTCGGGAAGATGTCCGACAGGAACAGCACCTGCTCGTCGTTCATTCCGGACGGCACCTTGATCGGGCCGAAATCCGCATAGGGCACGCGCAGATATTCCGCCTGCCCGCCCGCATACCCCCCGAGCATGTGGGAATAGCCAAACAGCCCGGCCGGGGAATGGCCCCAGAGCTTCTCGGCCATCTCGTGGTTGGGATTGGACCGCTCGCAGCCGGAGAAGAAGCCGCGCTTGCAGAAGAAGCACTCGCCGCAGGAGATGGTGAAGGGCACGACAATCCGATCGCCGACCTTCAAGATCTTGTTCTCGGAGCCGACCTCGACGACCTCGCCCATCGTCTCGTGGCCGAGGACGTCCCCGCTTTTCATCGAGGGCATCACCCCGTCATAGAGGTGCAAGTCCGACCCGCAAATCGCGCAGGCGGTGACCTTGATGATGGCGTCGCGCGGATGTTCGATTTTCGGGTCATCCACGGTCTCGCAGCGGATATCGCCCTTGCCGTGCCAAGTCAGCGCCTTCATGCGTCAGCCCTCGTCCGATTTCCTGCCCGAAGTGGCGGGATGCTCGGGCGTTTCAGGCGGCGGCGGTCATAATCCTGAGATGGCTAGGTTCGAGGCAGATTATTGAGGCGACCGGCCTCAGCCCGCCGCGACGGCCCGGACGCCCTGCCGGAACGCGCCCAGCACGTCGCGCACGTCCACCTCCGTATGGCACAGGCCAATATAGCACTTGCTGTCGCTCTTCAGCACGCCGTTGGCCCGCACGGCCTCGTTGAAGCGGCGCATTTTGGACGCATCGCCGCGCAAGGTGGCACGGTAGTCGGCGACCTCGCCGCCCGCGAAGATCACGTCGAACATGACCGGCGCACCGATCACCTGCCCGTCCACGCCGCTCTCGTGCAGCAGCGCCGTCAGCCCGTCCATCATGGCGCGCCCGGCGGCGAAGACCTGCTCATAGGCACCTTGTCGGCGCAGGATCTCCAGGCATTTCAGCCCGGCGGCGGCCGCGACGGGGTTGCCCGACAGCGTGCCGACCTGGGTCAGGAAGCGGTCCTCGCCCACCGCGCCCTTGTCGAACAGGCGCATGATGTCGGCGCGTCCGGCGATGGCGGCGAGCGGGAAGCCGCCGCCGATCACCTTGCCGAGGGTGCAGATGTCGGGGGTGACGCCGAAGAACTCCTGAGCCCCGCCATAGGCGAAGCGGAACCCGGTCACCACCTCGTCGAAGATCAGCGGGATGCCGTGCGCCTCGGTGGCCCGGCGCAGCGCTTGCAGGAAGCCGGGCTTCGGCGCGATCAGGCGCTGGAACGGTTCCAGGATGACGCCGCCCAGCTCGTCCTTGTGCGCCTCGATCAGCGCCACCGCCGCGTCCGCATCGTTGAATGGCGCGATCAGCATGTCGTCGGCCACGCTGCGCGGAATGCCGGGGCTATCCGGCACCGCGCGGGGGAAGTTGCCGGGGCGCTTCGGGGCGAGCGACATCAGGCTGTAGTCGCTCATGCCATGATAGCCGCCCTCGAATTTCAGGATCTTGTCGCGGCCACGGAATGCGCGGGCAAGGCGCATCGCATAGGCGTCGGCCTCGGTGCCGGAGCTGACGAAGCGCACCATCTCGGCGCACGGCACCGCATCGACGATCTCGGCGGCGAGCCTGATCCCGGGCTCGCTGTTGGCGAAGAAGGTGGTGCCGCGCCCGATCTGCTCGCGCACCGCCTCCATGACCTCCGGGTGGCAGTGGCCCACGAACATCGGCCCGGAGCCGAGCAGCAGGTCCACGTACTCGTTGCCGCTGGCGTCCCACACCCGCGAGCCGCGCCCCTCGGCGATCACCATATCGAAAGGTACGTTGCCGAAGCTGCCGGCGGGCAGCACGCGCCGGGCGGTTTCGACCAGTGCGCTTTCACGGTCGCTGCGGGCGTGAGCGTTCATGGTGCCTCCTGGTGGTCCGGGCGAGCGGAAGAGGATGCTAGCGGATCGCTCTCCGCAGGGCGACTTCCCGCGGCGACCCAGAAGCGCAGTTTTCGAACGGCGGTCATCTCGCCTTGCGGCTCGGTGCCGTCCGGGACGCCGCCATTCGCCTCGATCACGCGCCGGGAGGCGTGGTTGTCCTCGTCGCAGGTGATCAGCAGGCGAGGCAGGCCGAGCGCGCGGGCGATGGGCAGCAGCAGCGCATAGCGCGCGGGTTGCGTGACCCTGCCGCTGTTTCCACGGCACGATCGCATAGCCGACATGGCCGGAGACATGCGCCGGCAATTCCTCCGTTCCCGGCTGGTAGCGCAGATTGATGGCGCCGCAGAACGCATCGTCCCAGACCCAGCGAACGAGGCCGGGCAGGCGGGCTACTTCGCGTCCGTCCGGCAACCGGATCGTGCCCGACGCCTCGCCGCGCAGCACGCGCAGATGTCCGACCGCGTCGTCGCGCAATGGCGGCGAGTTCCTCCCCAGTCACGTCGCGCGTCGTGTTGGGCGACCAGCCGGCTTTCAGCGCCGCGACATACCCATCCAGCCGATCGAGACCCGGGGCGACGAGATGGGTCATGGCCGAGCCGGGCCAGGTAGTCGTCACGCAGCGCCTTCTTGTAAAGCTTGCCGGTGGGCAGGCGAGGCAATGCGTCGATGAAGTCCATTGCCTTCGGCAGCTTGTAGCGCGCGAGATGACGCGCCGCATGGTCGAGCAACTCGGCCGCCAGCGCCGGACCGGGCGTCGGCGCCCTCCATCGGCTCGACCACCGCGTGGACGCGCTCGCCCATCTCGGCGTCGGGCAGGCCGAACACGGCGACGTCGCGGACCGCCGGATGCGCGATCAGCACGTCCTCGATCTCGCGCGGGTAGATGTTCACCCCGCCGGAGATGATCATGAACGCCTTGCGGTCGGTCAGGAACAGGTAGCTGCCAGCATCGACGTAGCCGACATCGCCGAGCGTGCTCCAGTTGGGGTGCGCGGGGTGCTGCGCAGCACGGGTGCGTTGCTCGTCCTTGTGGTAGGCGAAGGGCATCGCGTCGCGCTCGAAATAGACGAGGCCCTGCTCGCCCGTGGGCAGTTCGGCGCCGCTCTCGTCGCAGATGTGGATGATGCCGACGCGGGCGCGGCCGACGGAGCCCGGACGTTCGAGCCACTCGGCGCAGTAGATGACCGTCCGGCCATTATTCTCCGTGCCGCCGTAGTATTCGTGGATGATCGGCCCCCACCAGTCGATCATTGCCCGCTTGACCTCCACCGGGCAGGGCGCGGCGGCATGGATGGCGCAGCGCAGGCTGGAGAGGTCGTGACGCGCGCGCTCCGCCGGCTCCAGCTTCAGCATCCGCACGAACATCGTCGGCACGAACTGGCCGTGGGTGATGCGGTACCGCTCGATCAGCGCCAGCGCCTCGGCGGCGTCGAAGCGCGGCATCATCACGACGGTGCCGCCGCAGCGCTGCACCAGCAGCGAGAAGGCCAGCGGCGCGGCGTGATACATCGGCGCCGGCGAGAGATAGACCGTGTCCGGGCCGAAGCCGTAGTCCTGGATCATCTCGGCAATCAGCGTGTCGTCGCCCGGATGCCACGTCGCGCAGCGGCCGGCGCACGCCCTTGGGCCGCCCGGTCGTGCCCGAGCTGTAGAGCATCAGCTCGCCGGCGGTCTCGTCTTCCAGGCGGCGCGGGCGGGAAGGCGGCGATCGCGTCCTCGTACGCCTCCCACCCCGGGATCGCGCCGTCGGTCATCAGGAACCGCCGGCAGCGCGGCAGGCGCGCGGGCAGTTCGGCGGCGACATCGGCCTTGCGCGTGCGAGGCGATCAGCACCCGCGCGTCGCAATCGTCGACGATGTACGCGGCTTCCTCGGCGATGAGATAGCGGTTGACCGCCGTCAGATAGAGGCCGGACCGCAAGCGCCGCCCAGGCGACTTCCAGGAAGTGCGGGTTGTTCTCCATGAACAGCGCGACCGTGTCGCCGCGCCGCAGCCCCTGCGCGCGCAGCAGGCGGGCAAGCCGGTTCGAGCGCGCGTCCAGTTCGCCATAGATCAGCGTCGCGCCGCTGCGCGCCTCGATCAGCGCCGGGTGGTCGGGGCGCAGGCGCGCGTGGTCGCCGAGGTACATGCGTGAACGTCGCCTCCGCTGATTTGCCCGCCAGTATCGGTCCCTCCTAGGATCGCGCCAAGCGCGGGGAAACGAGGCCGGCATGAACTTCGACTTCAGCGACGACAGCAAGCTGCTGCGCGACCAGGCGCGGCGCTTCCTGGGCGATCATTGCACCGGCAAGAAGGTGCGCCAGGTGCTGGAGGGCCGCGCGCCGTATCTGCGGGAGATGTGGCAGCGAGATGGCCGGCATGGGCTGGCTCGGCGCGGCGATCCCCGAGGCAGTACGAGGGCGCCGGGCTGGGCTACGAGGCGCTGTGCGTTCTGGCCGAGGAACTCGGCCGCGTGCTGGCGCCGGTGCCGTTCACCTCCTCCGTCGTGCTGGGCGCCGAGGCGATCCTCGCCGCCGGGTCCGAGGCAGCAGAAGCGCGAACACCTGCCGCGCATCGCGCGTGGCGAGACTGTCGCCACCGTCGCGCTCGGCGCCGGACCGGGCGAGCCGGTCCCCGCGCGCGTAAAGGCCGCTCTGCGCGACGGGCGGATCAGCGGCGAGGCCTGGCCCGTGCCCGATGGCGGCGTCGCCGATCTGGCGGTGGTCGCGGCGCGCGACGCAACGGGCGTCGCGCTGGCGCTGGTGGATCTGACGGGGCCGGGGGTGACGCGGACGGCGATCGAGACGCTCGATCCCACGCGTCCCCAGGCGCGCCTCGCCTTCGACGCCGCGCCCGCCGCGCCGCTGGCCCAAGGCTGGGACGCGGTGCGCGGCGTGCTGGACCGCGCCGCCGTGCTGGTGGCGTTCGAGCAGGTGGGGGGTGCGTCGGCCTGCCTGGAGATGGCGACCGCGTACGCCAAGGAGCGCTACGCCTTCGGCCGGCCGATCGGCTCGTTCCAGGCGATCAAGCACAAGCTGGCGGATGTGTACGTCGCCAGCGAACTCGCCCGCTCCAACGCCTATTTCGGCGCCTGGGCGCTGTCGGCCGGTGCCGCGGAATTGCCGCTGGCCGCCGCCACGGCGCGGGTGTCGGCCTCCGAGGCATGCTTCCTCGCCGCCAGGAGAACATCCAGGTGCATGGCGGCATCGGCTTCACCTGGGAGATGGACTGCCACCTGTTCTATCGCCGCGCCAAGCATCTCGGTCTGATGCTGGGCAGCGCGCGGCATTGGAAGGACCGGGTGGTGAGCGAGTTGGAGACGCGCAACGCGGCGTAGCGGGTGGACGCCCCTCACCCCGACCCTCTCCCAAAGGGAGAGGGGGCGCTAGACGCACGGACGCTGCCCACCACGCCCCCTCTCCCGCTTCGGGAGAGGGCTGGGGTGAGGGCCACTGAGGAGACGCACATGGACTTCGACGACACACCGGACGAGGCCGCCTTCCGCGCCGAGGCGCGCGCCTTTCTCGATGCCAATGCGCGCCGCAAGGACGGGCGCGCGCGCGTCACCCGCTACGGCGACACCAGCGCCGCCGACATCGACGCCGCCAAGGCGTGGCAGGCGAAGAAGGCGGACGCGGGTTTCGCCTGCATCACGTGGCCCGACGCAATGGGGCGGACGCGGCGGCACGCAGATGCAGCAGATCGTGTGGAACCAGGAGGAGGCGAACTACGAGGTTCCGCAGAACATCTTCCTGATCGGCCTCGGGATGTGCGTCCCCACCATGATCGCCTACGCCAAGCCCGACCAGCTCGCCCGCACCGTGCCGCCGGCCGTGCGCGGGGAGGAGGTGTGGTGCCAGTTGTTCTCCGAGCCCTCGGGCGGCTCGGACGTTGCCGGCCTGCGCACCCGCGCCGAGAAGCAGGGCGATGAATGGGTCATCAACGGCCAGAAGATCTGGACCTCCGGCGCGCAGTACTCCGATTACGGGCTGCTGCTGACCCGCACCGATCCCAACGTGCCCAAGCACGCGGGCCTGACCGCGTTCTTCATCGACATGAAGGCGCCGGGCATCGAGGTGCGACCGATCCACCAGATGTCGGGCGCGTCCAACTTCAACGAGGTGTTCTTCACCGATCTGCGCGTGCCCGACGCGCAGCGCCTGGGCGCGGTCGGGCAGGGCTGGAAGGTCGGCGATCACCACCTTGATGAACGAGCGCCTGGCGGTGGGCGAGACGCGCCGGCCCGACGCGCGCGACCTGCTGGAACTGGCGCGCGGCGTGACGACCGAGGACGGCGGCCCGGCGATCGCCGACCGCGCGGTGCGCGAGCGCATCGCCGAGTGGCACGCCCGGGGCGCCGGGCTGAAGAACACGCGCCTGCGCATCATGACCGCGCTCTCGCGCGGCGACACGCCGGGGCCGGAGAATTCCATCGCCAAGGTCGTGAACGCGTCGATGCAGCAGGGCATCGCGAGCTTCGGGATGGACCTGCTCGGCATGGCGGGCGGAGTGATGGACGAGGAGCTGGCGCCGATGCACGCGCTGTTCCAGGACGCGCTGCTGTCCTCTCCGGGCATGCGCATCGCCGGCGGCACCGACGAGATCCTGCGCAACATCATCGCCGAGCGCGTGCTGGGCCTGCCCGGCGACGTGCGGGTGGACAAGGACCAGCCGTTCAACGCACAAGCAGGAGCGCGGCGGTGAGCGAACGCACCCTGCGCGGCAAGGCCGCCATCGTCGGCATCGGCGAGACGCCGTATACCAAGCACGGCCAATCCCCGGACCCCGAGTTCAAGCTGGCGCTGAAGGCCGTGGTCGCGGCGTGCAAGGACGCCGGCATCAGCCCGCATGACGTGGACGGGTTCGCCTCCTACGGCAACGATCGCAGCGACGCGGGCCGGCTCGCCGCCGCATTGGGCTGCAAGGAGTTCCGCTTCTCCAACATGTTCTGGGGTGGCGGCGGAGGCGGCGTGTGCGGCGCGGTCGCCAATGCTGCGGCGGCGGTCGCGACCGGGATGGCCGATTGCGTGGTGGCGTTCCGTTCGCTCGCGCAGGGCCAGTACGCGCGCTACGGGCGCGGCGCGCCGGTGACCAGCGTGGGCGGCGACGACGCCTTCCTATTCCCCTACGGCGTGATGTCGCCGGCCCAGCGCTTCGCCATGAAGATCACCCGCTTCATGCACGAGCACGGCATCCGTCAGGAGGCGCTGCGGGCGATTTCGCTCGCCTGCTACCACCACGCCCAGAGCAACCCGCGCGCGGTGATGCACGGCAAACCGTTGGATGAGGCGAAATACGACGCCTCGCGATGGATCATCGAGCCGTTCTTTCACCTGTATGATTGCTGCCTGGAGAACGACGGCGCGGCGGCGGTGCTCGTCGTCTCCGAGGATCGGGCGAAGGACTTCCCGCGCAAGCCGGCCTATCTGCTCGGCGCGGTGCAAGGCTGCGATCATCGCAGCGCCGCGCCGGTCCACAACATGCCGGGCTACCCCAGCTCGCATTTCCGCTCGCTGGCGCCGCATCTCTATCGCATGGCCCGGCTCGCCCCGGCGGATATGCAGGTCGTGCAGTGCTATGAGAACTTCACCGGCGGCGTGCTGATGAGCCTGGTCGAGCATGGGCTCGTCAAGCCCGAGGAAGCCAACGAGGTGCTGGTGAAGGAGAACCTGATCGCCCCCGATGGGCGCATGCCGCTCAACACCAGCGGCGGCAACCTTGCCGAATGCTACATGCACGGCCTGGAACTGGTGATCGAGGCGGTGCACCAAATCCGCGGCGACGCGATCAACCAGTTGAAGCGCAACGACACGGCCATCGTGATCGGCGGCCCGATGGTCACGCCGGTCAGCTCCCTCATCCTGGGGTCGGAGGCGGCACTGTGAGCGATTTCTATCTGCCGGAAGGATTGCCCGCCCCCTCCGCCGCGCCGGATGGGCTGTCGCAGCCCTATTGGGACGGCACCCGCGAGGGCAAGCTGCGCATCCAGAAATGCCGGGGGTGCGGGGCTTGGCAATGGGGGCCGGAATGGGTCTGCCACCGCTGCCACGGCTTCGACCTCGGCTGGGAGGAGATCACCGGGCGTGGGCGCATCTACTCCTACGAACGCCCGCACCATGCGGTGCATCCGGCGCTCGCGGGCCACGGCCCTTACATCACCGTGCTGGTGGAACTGCCCGACTATGGCAATGTCCGCATGGTCGGCAACCTGCTGGGCGATCCGAAGCAGGAGGTGCGCATCGGGGCGCCGGTTACCGCGGTGTTCGAGCACCACCCGGCGTTCACGCTGGTCCAGTGGCAAGCCGCGTAGTCAGATGGCGGGCGCGACCGTGGTTCGGGTCAGGCTGCGCAACACAGCCGCGTACGGGATCAGGATTCCGAGACTGAGCGCCGCGGCGAAGAAAAGGGGCGCACGCGCGTCGCCCGATCGATCGCGCAGCACGCCGGCGATCCACGGCGAGACGGTCATGGCGGCATAGGAGCCGGCGCTGTACCAGCCGAAGACCACCGCGCGCGCCGCCGCCGGCGTTGCCTGACCGACCTGGGCTGTCAGCGGCCCGGGCGCCATTGCGAAGACGAGGCCGAGGGCAAGCAGGACCGGAGCGGCGCCCTGCGTGAGCGGCACGGCAATCATGAGAGCCGTCGTGCCAAGGGCGCCGAGGATGACGGCCGCCTTCCGGCCGAGAACACGATCCGCCAACAGCCCGCCAAACGGGATCGCGATTGCGGGCGTCCATACAGCAAGGCTGGCCGTCGCGGCGGCTGCGTCGACGGACCGTCCGATGGCGATGAGATAGCCGGGCAGGAACCCGACCAGCACGGTCAGCACGCCGTTGATCAACGACCAACTGAGCACCGCGGCGGCGATGAAGGCCAGTGGCGGCCCGCCGCGCTGGGCGTGCGCGCTCGCCTGATCGGGCAGCCGGACCGAGCCCCGCCCGACAAACGGGATCAGCAAAATCGCCAGCAGGGCCGGTGCGCCGGCCAGCCCAAGCGTCGCCCGCCAGCCCAGGGCAGCAGGAACAGGCCCCAGCGCGACGAGTTCCAGGGCGAGCCCGGCGGGCCAGCTTGTGATGGTGATGGCCGAGGCGGTCGAGAGCCACGGTCCCGCATACCGGTCGGCGGTCATCTTGATGATGAGCATCAGGACGGACACCCCGCCGACGCCCGCCACCACGCGCGCGGCGAGCAGGCCGGGAAAGCCGCCCGAGCGGGTCGCCAGCAGCGCACCCAGGGCGACAAGCGCGAGTCCACCGGACAACACGGCGCGGTCGCCGATCCGGCGGGCGAGAAGACCGGCGGGTACGCTGACCACGATGCCCGGCAACGTGAAAGCGCCAAGCACGAGACCTGCCTGGGCATGATCCAGGCCAAGGTCCGCGATGAGACTTCGGCATGGCAACGGCTGACGCCTGGAACGCGAAGCCGGGCGTCAGCCGGATCACGAACAGTGCGACCAATGGCAGCGCGCCCATTGGCCCAGCGCTATCCGCGACGGCCGCGCTCAGCCCGCCAGCGCGCGCTTGGCGACGCTGGCAAGGTAGGTCGCCGCGGCGGGCAGGATTGAATCGTTGTAGTCGTAGTGGGCGTTGTGCAGGCCGGCGCTCGCCCCGTTGCCGATCCACACGAAGGCGCCCGGCTTCTCGGCGAGATACCAGCTGAAATCCTCGCCTGTCATAGCCGGCGCCAGGTCGCGGCGTACGGCGAGCCCACCGTATTCGGCGGCTTGCGCGGCCAGATCGGCCTCTTGGCGCGTGTTCGCGGTGACCAGGTTGCCGAGCCGGATCGTGACGTCGATCTCCACGCCGAAGGTCTGCGCCACGCCGGCGGCGACGCGGCGCATGGCGGCATCGGTCGCCTCGCTCACCTCCGCGCGCAGGCTGCGCATGGTGCCGCGCATTACCGCCTCGTCCGGGATCTGGTTGAGGGCGCTGCCCGCCTCGATCGTGCACATGGAGATGACGACCGAATTGAGCGGGCTGGTCTCGCGCGAGACGACCGATTGCAGCGCGATCAGCAGGTGCGCCGCCGCGACCATCGGGTCGCGCGCCTCCTGCGGGAGGGCGGCGTGGCCGGAGCGGCCGCGCACCCGGAACTCCACCCGGCCACCGGCGGCCATCACCGGGCCCTGGTGGACCTGCACCGTGCCGGCCTCCAGGCCCGGCCAGTTGTGGTAGCCGAAGATGCGCTCCATCGGGAAGCGCGCGAACAGATCGTCGGCGATCATCTTCTTGGCCCCGCCCCCGCCCTCCTCGGCCGGCTGAAAGACGAGCTGCACGGTGCCGCTCCAGTCGGTGTCGCGCACCAGCAACGCGGCGGCGCCCAGCAGGGACGTGGTGTGACCGTCATGGCCGCAGGCATGCATCACGCCCGGATTGCGTGACGCATACGGAAGGTCGGTCGCCTCCGCGATCGGCAGCGCGTCCATGTCGGCGCGCAAGCCAACGCTGCGGTTGGAGTTGCCCCGACCGAGGGTGGCGACCACCCCGTGCCCGCCGACACCGGAGGTGAACGTCACGCCCAGCTCGGCCAACCGGGCGCAGACGAACGCGGCGGTCTCGCTCTCCTGGTTCGACAGCTCGGGGTTGGCGTGCAAATGGCGGCGCCACGCGGTCAGCGTGTCGGCGAGGGTCTGGTCCATCCTGATCGTCCCTGTGTCAGTGCATCACGTTGGGGACGTCAGAGCAGCAATGCCGGTTGTAGCCTCTCCCGCGATCGCCGCTTTTTAGCACCGCCCGAACAATCACCCAGAATTATTCGAGCATTCACGCATTTAAAACACAAGCCCATTTGGCTGCACGTCAGGCGGGATCGTGTGCCACGCGGATCAACAACTTGCCGAAATTCTTTCCGCCCAACATGCCTGCCAAGGCGTTCGGCGCGTTCTCCAGGCCGTCGATCACGTCTTCGCGATATCTCAATGAGCCTTCGGCGAGCCAGGGGGTGGCCAGCGCCCGCCATTCCGCGAACCGCTCGGGCTTGTCGGACACGATCAGGCCCTGGATACGCACCCGCTTGCCCACGACGAAGCCAAGATTGGGGCCGGGGGCGAACTCCGGGTCGTTGTACTGCGACACCATCCCGCACATCACCACCCGCGCGAACGGATTCAGCAGGTCGAACGCAGCGGCCTGCACGCGCCCGCCGACATTCTCGAAATAGACATCGATGCCGTTCGGGCAGGCCGATGCCAGTTCGGCCCGCAGATCGACCGCGTGGTGGTCCACGCAGCCGTCGAACTCCAGCTCGTCCTGCACGAAGATGCATTTATCCGGGCCGCCAGCGATCCCGATGACCCGCGCCCCGGCCCGCTTGGCGAGCTGGCCGGCGACCGACCCGACCGCGCCCGATGCCGCCGAGATGACCACGGTCTCGCCTGGCTTGGGCTGGCCGATGTCCGTCATGCCGGAATAGGCGGTCGTGCCCGGCATCCCGAGCACGCCGAGATAGGTGGACAGCGGCGGCCCGTGCCGGTCCAGCTTGGCGAGAAGCTCGGCGCGCGCCACGCAGTGCGTCTGCCAGCCGCGCGCGCCCACGACGATGTCGCCCGGCGCGAGCTCCGGTGCGGCGGAGGCGACCACCTCGCCCACCGTCTCGCCGGTCATCACCTCGCCGATCTGCACGGACGGGGCATAGGATTGCCGCTCCGACAGCCGCCCGCGCATGTAGGGGTCGATGGAGAGGTAGATCGTGCGCGTGACCACCTCGCCCGCCGCAGGCGGGGGGATCTTGTCCTCGCGCATCTCGAAGTCGGCGGGACGCGGGGTGCCGTGCGGGCGACGCCGCAGCAGGATGGAGCGGCGGGAGGTCGGGGCCATTTCAGGCGGCCTCGGCGCGCAGCACGAGCCGGCCCGTCACCTTGCCGTCGCGCAGGCGCATCAGCGCGTCGTACGCCTGCGACTGCGCGACGGTGGCGACCGGCAGCGGCTGCACGTCGCCGTCCTGGGCGAGCGCGACCAGCTCGCGCAGGTCCTTCACCGTGCCGACGTAGCTGCCCTGGATGGTCAGCGCGCGCATCGCCATCAGCGGCAGCGGCAGCATCAGCTCGCCGCCGAACAGGCCGACCTGCACCAGCTTGCCGCCCTTGCGCAGCGCGCCGAAGGCGAAGCGGGCGGTGGCGGTGCCGTTCACCAGGTCGATGACCGCCAGCACCGCGCCGCCCGCCGCCTGGATGATCGCCTTGGCGACCCCATCGCCGTTGCCGTCCACCACCTTTGTCGCGCCCGCCTCCAGCGCCGCCTGGCGCTTCTCCTCGCTGACATCGACGACTATGATGCTGCGGTGGCCCATCGCCTTGAGGATGGCGATGGCGTTCATCCCCAGTCCACCGGCGCCCACCAGCACGATCGCCTCATCGGGGGGCATCGGCATGACCTTGCTGATGGCCGAATAGACCGTGATCCCCGAACAGGCGTAGGTCGCGGCCACCGCCGGATCGAGCGTGCCGGGATCGACCAGATGGCGCGGGTGCGGCGCGACCACATGGGTGCCGTAGCCACCGTTCTGATAGACGCCCAGGCTGCGCGGCATCAGGCACATGTTGTCCTCGTCGCCGAGGCACGCCGCGCAGGTGCCGCAGCCGACCCAGGGATAGACGATGCGCAGATCGCCCACCTTCACCCCGGTGGCGTCCGGTCCGAGCTTGACCACGCGCCCGACGATCTCGTGTCCCATCGCCAGCGGCAGCACCACGCCACGGTCCTTCAGCGACATTCTCTGGCCGCCGCCGACGTCGTAGTATCCGTCCCAGATATGCAGGTCGGAGTGGCAGACGCCGCAATGCGTGGTCTCCAGCAGCACCTCGGTGCCCTTCGGCTCCGGGGTCGGCAACTCGATCTCCCGCAGCGGCTCCCCGTTCTCGACGACGGCCCAGGCGCGCATCAGTACCCTCCCAACGGCAGCGACAGTGGGGCCTCGTGTGGACGCCGAGCCGGGGGGCGTCAAGATAGCGGCCTGCCGCGTCACGAGGGGAATGGATGCTCGCAATCACGCAGGAAGCGCCACGCCAGCCGGACATCCTGTGCCTGCTCGACCAGTCCGACGCGCACTCGGCCGCGCTCTACCCGCCCGACAGCCGCCACCTGGTGGATGTCGCATTCCTGTCCGGGCCGTCCGTCCGCTTCTTCGTCGCACGCCGGGACGGACGGGCGGTCGGCTGCGGCGCGCTTGTTCCCACCGACGGGCGCGCGGCCGAGCTGAAGCGGATGTTCGTCGTGCCAGGCCTGCGCGGGCACGGCATCGGCCGCGCCCTGATGACCACCATCGAGGACGCGGCAAGGCAGGACGGGGTGCGCCTACTGCTGCTCGAAACCGGCGTCCAATCGACGCCGGCTTTGGCGCTTTATCGACGCTGCGGCTTCCAGGAGCGGGGACCGTTCGGCGCTTACCGGGCGGACAAGCTGAGCGTGTTCATGAGCAAGGCCATCGCCCTTTGAGACGGTGTCGCGGGAGGCGCCTCGCGTCCTGCCCGTTATCGGGTTGCGCACGGTATCGCCCGGCGGAGATCTGCTTGAGAAAGCCTGCCGTATCTGTGCAAGCTACTGGCCGGTGCGAAGGGCCGATAGCGTTTCTTTCGCAACGGGGAGGAGGGTCTGCGGAAATTCGCAGACTGGACCAAGAAAGAAGGACACAAGAGACAATGGATCGCGCACGATCTGCTGGTTCTTCTGGCCGGCTGGCGGCAACCCCTCATGGCACCGGGGTGAGCGGGACCGGCCGCATAGCGGCCAGGCTCGATCGTCTGCCGCTGACCTGGATGCAGTGGCGTCTGGCCTTGATCACGCAGATCTTCTGGGGCGTGATCATCGCCGCGGACGGCATCCCGGCCAAACTTTACCCGTTCATCTGGGGACCGAGGCACAGTTTCGGCACCGTCGCCTTCTCCGTGCTGCTGGCGATGCAGTTTGGCGTCGGCATTCTCGTGGGCGAGTATCTGATCGGCATTGTCGCCGATCGCTGGGGGCGGCGGACCGCACTCTTGGTGTCCTCGCTAGCCGTGTCGCTGCCGCTGTGGCCGACCGCGCTCACCGACGATTTCGGCCTGCTGATGTTGTTCTTCGGCCTGTCCTCGATCGGAATGGGCGGCGTGCTGTCCACCAACGTCGTCTACATGGGCGAAATCGTGCCGCCACGCGAGCGCGGACGGGTGATGCTCGCCGCGCAGATGCTTGCCGTGCTGGTGTACGGGGTGCTCGGCAACGTGCCGGGAATGTTCTGGATCCCGGAGCACTATGACTGGTTCATCTATCTGTTCACCGCGGTTCCCTTGGTGGTGCTGGTGCCGCTTGCACTGTGGGCGATGCCGGAATCGCCGCGCTGGCTGGAAGCGCACGGCCATCATGGCGAGGCCGAGCGGGTCACCGCGATGCTGGAAGCCGAGTGCCTGCGCCGCAGCGGCCTCGACCGCCTGCCGGAACCCGAGTACGCCCGCTACGCCGTGCCGGTGAGCCAGCATGTGCCGCTAGGGGAGTTGTTCCGCGGCGAGTATGGGAGGCGGACCATCATCCTGCTGATTGCCTGGATCGTCGGCTACGCCGGCCTCGTCTATGGCTTCAGCGGCTTCTTGCCGGTGCTGCTCGCCAGCTTCGGAATGTCCGCTGGCGAGACATTCGGCGCGCTGCTGGCCGCCAGTGTCGTCGGCGGCTGTGCCGGCCTGGCGATCAGCTCGCTGATCGGCGAGCGGGTGGAGCGGCGCTCCACCATCATGGTCTCGGCGCTCCTGTTCTGCGCGGCGATGTGCCTGCTGTATTTCGAGCACACGATCGTCGCCGTCTTCGTGCTGTCGGCGGTCTCTTGGGGCACGATGACGGTCTGGCTGTTCAACATGTACAACTATACCGCAGCGGCCTACCCCACGCGGCTGCGCGCGACCGGAACCGGCCTCACCGACGGCTTGGGCCATCTAGGCTCGATCTTCGGCCCGCTGATCGCCGGCGCGCTGTTCGCCGCCACCGCCGCATCGGGGCATGTCGGGTGGTTTGTCTATGTCACCATCCCCGGCGCGCTGGTCCCTGCCGCCTTGATCTGGTGGTACGGGATCAACCAGCGGCGGGCGATCCTGGAGCAGATCTCCGCCTAAGTCGCGACTGATAAGAAGCGCGGTTAGTTTCCAAGCGAGACTAACCCGCTTGCCTTAGAACCTCTGGGTTCACCACTCGCACCGGGTGGCCGTCGAGGAAGGCCAGCGCGTTCTCGACGCTCTCCGGGTAGAACTGCGCCCAGACCTCGCGCACGCCGTAACCGAGATGCGGGGTCAGGACGGTGTTGGGCGCGGTGCGCAGCTTGTGGCCCGGCGGCAGCGGCTCCTGGTCGTAGACATCCAGCGCCGCGACAATGCGGCCGGCGCGCACCGCCTCGACCAGCGCCGCCTCATCGACGATCGGGCCGCGCGAGGTGTTCACGAGCAATGCGCGCGGCTTCATGCGCGCGATCTCCGCCCGGCCGATCAGTCCGCGCGTGCGATCCGACAGGACGAGATGGATGCTGACCGCGTCGGCGCGCGCCAGCAGCTCGTCCTTGCTGACCAGGGTCGCGCCGGCCGCTCGCGCCTTCTCCGCCGTGAGATTTTGGCTCCAGGCCAGGACCTCCATGCCGAGCGCCTTGCCGTAATGGGCTATCCGCGAGCCGAGGCGGCCGAGGCCGATCACGCCCAATGTCTTACCGTCCAGCACCGCGCCCTCCGGCACGCCGCGCTGGAACCCGCCCGCGCGGATCGCCGCATCGCCGGCCGGGATATGCCTGAAGCCGGCGATCAGCAAGCCGAGCGCCAGTTCGGCCGTGGCCGCGAGGCCCGGGCCGCCGCCGGTGTTGCAGACCACAATCCCACGCTCCGTGGCCGTGGCCATGTCGAGCGAGAGCGTGCGCGCACTGGTGGTCCCCAGCATCTTCAGATTGGTCAGCCGGCGCAGCAGCGAGCCGGTGAAGTGCGTGCGCTCGCGCATCGCCAGCAGGATCTCGAACGCGGCAAGGCCCTGCGCCGCCGCGTTCTCGGTGGCGAAGGCGTCGGCGAAGAACGTCACCTCGCCCCGTGTCTCCAGCTTCGACCAGTCGGCCGATTGCCGTGCGACACCCTGCCAGTCGTCCAGCACCGCCACCTTGACCATGCGCGCCTCCCGCCCTTCGCGCAGGGTGGAACCCAGCCGCCTTGTGTGCAAGACGTGGCGCGACGGCCGGCGGGGGACGCGGATGAGTGAGACGATCGAGCAGGCGCGGGAAGGAATCGAGCGGGCGCACCACGCGCATGCCCATGAGGGCGACGAGAGCGCGCGCTGGATCGCGGTGCTGGTGGCGGTGCTCGCCGCGTTGCTGGCGATCAGCGACCTGGGCGAGAAATCGTCCACGACGACCTACCTGACCCGCCACATCGCGCTATCTGATGACTACGCCTACTACCAGGAAAAGCACGTCCGGCTGACCACGATGCAGTCGGAAGAGGCCGTCCTGCTGAGCCTGCCCAACGCCGCCGACCCGGCGATCCAGAACCGGGTCAGACAATCGCACGAGGAGCAGGCGCGCCTACAGGACAGCCCGGGATCGCAGGGCGCGGCCTCGCAAGGCATGAAGCAGCTCATGGAAAAGGCCACGCAGGACAAGGAGGTACGCGATCACGCCGCGCACCTTGCCCACCAGCTTGAAACGGTCGTGGGCGGGCTTCAACTCGCCATCGTGCTGGCCTCCGTCTCCGTGGTCACCCGCGTCCGCGCCCTCGCCTGGGGCGGCGCGGTGCTCGGCCTGGCGGGGACCGTCTACGGGCTGCTGCTGTGGACGGGGGGGGTCTGAGCGTCTGCTATGCCTTGATCATCGGACAACCGCCTTCCGCCATCGGCCGGAAAGCCTGGTCGGCCGGCGTGGTGCGCAGCAGGGTGTAGTAGTCCCACGGATAGCGGCTCTCGGCCGGGGACTTCACCCGAAACAGGTAGAACGGGTTCAGCTTGCGCCCGTCGGGGCGGATCGTGCCCTTGCCGAACAGCGGATCGTCGGTCGGCGCCCCCTTCATCGCGGCCACGACGGCGCGCCCGTCCGCCTTCCGCTCGGCCCCGATCGCGGCCAGCGTCTTGAGGTAGTGGGTCACCGCCGAGTAGTCGCCCGCCTGCATCATGCTCGGCATGAAGCCGTTCATGCGCGGGCCAAATCGCTTGGCGTAGGCGCGCGTGCCGTCGTTCAGGTCCCAGTAGAACGACTCGCTCAGCACCAGCCCCTGCGCGACCGGCAGGCCGACCCCGTGCAGATCGGGGATGGTCATCAGCAGCGCGGCCATCTCCATGCCCCGGCCGCGCAAACCGAACTCGGCGCCCTGCTTGATGCAATCGGTGGTGTTGGTGCCGCTGTTGGCCAAACCTAGCACCTTCGCCCCGCTCGCCTGCGCCTGCAACAGATAGGAGGAGAAGTCGCTCGTCTCGGGGAACGGCGTGAACACCGTGCCCAGCACCTTGCCGCCGGCGCCGGTGACGAAGCCTGCCGTGTCGCGCGCCAGCGCCCGGCCGAAGGTGTAGTCGGCGGCGATGAAGAACCAGCTGTCCCCGCCCGAGGCGACCATCGAGCCTCCGGTGCTGTGGCCGAGCGCCCAGGTGTCGTAGTCCCAATGCACGTGATTGGGGCTGCACGCCTTGCCGGTGAGGTCGGAGCTGGCCGGGGCGGTGAACAGCGCGACCTTGTTCTTCTCGCGCACCAGGCTCGCGATCGCCAGCGCGGCGGCCGAGTTGTTGACGTTGGAGATCACGTCCACGCCCTGCTGGTCGATCCAGGCGCGGGCGACCCCGGTCGCGACGTCGGGCTTGCTCTGGTAGTCGGCGACGAGGATCTCCACCCGGGTGTCCGGGTGCGCTGCCATGAAGTCCTCGGCCGCGAGATGGGTGCTGGTGACCGAGCCCTTACCGGTGCCAGCGGCATTCGGGCCGTTCAGGTCGGTCAGCACGCCGATCCGCACGGCTTGCGCCTCGGCCCGGGCGCGGCGCACGCCGAGGGACGCGGCGGCCAGGCTCGCGCCGCCAAGCGCGGCCCCAAGCGCCGTGCGGCGCGTGATCGCTGTCGTCATGGCGGCATTCCTCCCGTGTCGGCGCAAGTCTAGGCCACGGCGCGGCGGCCGCGTAGAGTGCCGGCATGCACGTCGCCACCAGCCCCGCCTTCAAGGAAAATGCCCGTCGCGCCATCGCCGATCCCGGCTTGCAGAAGGCCCTGGCACGCAGCGGCCCGGAATTCGTCGCCCGCCGCGCCCGCGCCGTCGCCGCGTTGCCGGAGTTCGAGCGGCTGCGCGAGATCGGCGCGGGAAATCAAGAACCACGTCCTCGCCCATCTGGACTTCTATCTGGAGGAGTACGAGGCCAAGGTCCGGGCGTCCGGCGGCACCGTGCACTGGTGCGCCACCGCCGACGAGGCGTGCGCCGCCGTCCTGGCGATCTGCCAGGAGGCGGACGCGCGCACCGTCACCAAGGGCAAGTCGATGGTCAGCGAGGAGCTGGGCATCAACGACTATCTGGAGCGGCACGGCATCACGCCGTTCGAGACCGATCTCGGCGAATACATCCTCCAGCTCCGCCATGAGACGCCAAGCCACATCCTCGCGCCCGCCTTCCACCTCAACCGCGAGGACTGGGAGGCGCAGTTCCGCGCCTCCCACACCGACCTGCCCGCCGACCGCGTGTTCCGCGAGCGGCGCGACATCCTGACCGAGGCGCGCACGCGCCTGCGCGAGCGATTCCTGGCCGCCGATGTCGGCATCACCGGCGCCAACTTCCTGATCGCGGAGACCGGAAGCAGCGTCATCGTCACCAACGAGGGCAACGGCGACCTGACCCAGACCCTGCCGCGCGTGCACATCGTGCTCGCCAGCATCGAGAAGGTGGTGCCCACGATCGAGGACTGCGTCAGCCTGCTGCGCGTGCTCGCCCGCTCGGCGACGGGCCAGGAATTCTCGGTCTATACGACCTTCTCGACCGGCGCGCGGCGGCCGGGCGACCTCGACGGGCCGGAGGAATACCACGTCGTGCTGGTGGACAACGGCCGCTCGGCGATGATGGGCACCGAGTTCCAGGACATGCTGCGCTGCATTCGCTGCGCCGCCTGCATGAACCATTGCCCGGTGTACGGCGCCGTCGGCGGGCACGCCTATGGCTGGGTCTATCCGGGGCCGATGGGCAGCGTGCTGACCCCGGCGCTGATCGGCGTGGATAAGGCTGGCCTGCTGCCGAACGCCTCGACGTTCTGCGGCAAGTGCGAGAGCGTCTGCCCGGTGAAAATCCCGCTGCCCGGCATGATGCGCCATTGGCGGGAGCGGGAGTTCGAGCGCCACCTGACCCCTGCGGCCCAGCGCCGCAATCTGGGGGCTCTGGGCCTGGGTGGCGCGCGCCCGGCGCTGTATCGGGCGTTGACCCGCGCCGCCTCCGCCGGGCTGGGCCTACTCGGGCAACGGCGCGGGCGGGTTGCGCTTGTGCCGATGGCGGGCGGGTGGACCGCGGGGCGGGACCTGCCGACCCCCGAGGGCGACACGTTCTTCGCCCGCTACGCCCGCGCCCAGCGGCAGGTCGCCGCAGTGATCAGCCGCGCGGCGATGCTGAACGCGGTCCGCCGTGGTCTGCGTCGTGGTGCGCTGGCGCCGGACATGGCGGGGGTGCTGCGCAGCGGCTGCGCGTCGCATCCGCGCCACCTGATCCCCGCCCGCACCCGCCTGCCGCACGCCGAGCAGGTCGCGCTGTTCGTCGCCAATTCGGAGGGGGAGTACGGGACGGTGATGCGCGTGCCCGGATCTCGATGCGGTGCCGGAAGCCGTGGTCGCCTATCTCGCCGCCCAGAACCTGCCGAGCGTGCTGGTCATGGCGCCGCACCCGGAGCTGCGGGCATCGACTGGCACGACCGGCCGATGCTGCAGCATCCGCGAGGGCCGGCCGAGGCCAGCGATGCCGTCAGCCTGCAGCACGGCTTCGCCGCCATTGCCGAGACCGGCACCCTGATGCTGCCCTCGGCCCGGAACGCCCGACCACGCTCAATCTGCTGGCCGAGACCGAGATCGTGCTGCTGCGCGCCAGCCGGATCGTCGGCGCTTACGAGGAGGCGTGGGATTTGCTGCGGGCGGAGACGGGGCGCAATGCCGCGCACCGTGATGCTGGTGACCGGGCCCTCGCGCTCGGCCGACATCGAGCAGACGCTGGAGCTTGGCGCGCACGGGCCGCGGCGGCTGCACGTGGTGCTGGTGGACGATCGCGCCGGGCGGCGGCGTAGGGATCACGCCATGAACACCGCGCTCCGCAAGCCGATGCACTCCGCGGAATTCCTGGCCTGGGAGCGGCGTCAGGAACTGCGATACGAGTTCGACGGGCTGGCGCCGATCGCGATGACGGGCGGGACGATCGAGCATGCCCTCATTCAGGCGCAATCTCATCGCGCTCTCGGGACCCGCTTACGTGGAAAGCCCTGCCGGGCCTTGGAAGCGAACTCAAGATCGCGGTCGCTGGGAGCATTCGTTACCCGGATGCGTTCGTGGTGTGCTCGCCGGTGGCCGCGGGGCACGCAAATATCGAGGATCCGGTGGTGGTCTTCGAAATCCTGAGCAAGTCCACCGCCGTCACCGACCGCGTGGTCAAGAACCGCGAGTATCGCGATACGCCGTCGGTCGTGCGCTACGTGATGCTGGAGCAGGTCCGTCAGGCTGCGACCGTTTTCGAACGTGTCGGGCGATGACTGGATCGGGCACGTATTGGAAAGCCCGGCCGTGCTGTCAATGCCGGAAATCGGGATCGAGCTGCCACTGGCTGAACTCTACGACGGCGTCGAGTTCCCCGAGACGCTGGACGGCGACTGAGGGCCGCTCAGTCGTGAGCAAGGCTGCGAAACCGGCGGCTCCCTCCGTCGCCCGGTCGTTGCGCACGATGCCGCTTTGGCCGCTGGCCGCCACCCTCGCCGTGCAGACCCTGGCGACCGCTGCCCTGTTCTCGGTGCCGACGGCGGCGCCGGAGATCGCGCGCGACATTGACGTCCCGGGGCCGTTGGTCGGCGTCTTCGTCTCGATCGCCTACAGCGTCGGCATCCTGTCGGCCCTGCTCTCGCCGGGTTTCATCCGCCGCTACGGCGCGGTGCGCGTCAGCCAGGCGGTGCTGGTGAGCGTGATGGCGATGCTGGCCCTCGCCGCCGGTGGCGGCACCGCCGCGATGCTCGGACTGGCGGGGGTGGCGCTGGGCCTCGGCTACGGTGCCACGGCGCCGGCCAGCACGCATCTGCTGGTGCCGCAGACGCCGCGCGCGGTGTTCAACCTGGTTATGTCCATCCGTCAGATCGGGGTGCCGCTGGGCGGCGTGCTCGGCGCACTGATCGTGCCGCCGATCGTGCTCGCGGCCGGCTGGCGTGTCGCCCTGCTGGCGCAGCTAGGGCCGATTCTCGTGCTGCTGACCCTGCTGGAGCTGCCCCGACGCCGCTGGGATGTCGGCCTCGACCCCAGCCGCCCGTTGCTGAGCGGGGCGCTGCTGGAGCCCTTCCGGCTGCTGCGCGCGGACACGCGCCTGCGCGTGCTCTCGGTCGCGAGCTTCTTCTACTCCGGCGTGCAGCTCTGCTTCATCGCGTTCATGACGGTGCAGCTCACGACCGTGGCGCGGTTCAGCCTCGTGGATGCCGGATACGCGCTCGCCGCCTACCAGGTCTCCGGCGCCGTCAGCCGCCCGATCTGGGGCTGGATGGCGGACCGGCTTCTGCCGCCGGCGCGCACGCTGCCGGTGCACGGCGCGGGAATGGCGGCGGCCTGCGTCGCCGCCGGCTCGTTCGGGCCGGGCTGGCCGGTGGCGCTGATTGTGCTGGTTGGGCTGGTCGCCGGCGCGACCGCGAGCGGCTACACCGGCGTTGCCTATGCCGAGTACGCCCGCCTGGGCGGAGCGCGCCGGACCGAGACCACCGGCCTCGGCACGGCGGCGATGTTCTTCGGGGTCATGCTGATCCCATCGTGCTTCGGCATCACCGTGACGCGGCTCGGCGCCTATGCGCTGCCCTATGGCGTGCTGGCACTGACGGCGGCGGTCTCGGCCGTGCTGCTCTGGGTCCAGCCGAGCGAGAGAGGCGGATGGGAATGACGAGGCGCGCGGGCCTGACGGACGCCGACCGCGCCGCCTGGGCCGCCTATGCGAGCCAGGTCACGCCGCTTCCCGGCCGCACCCTGCCCGCCCTACCCGAGGCCGCGGCGGGGTCGGCGGAGCCGGCGCGCCCGTCAGCCCGCTCCAGGCCGGGCGGCGCGCGCCTCCGCGCTGTGCCGCCGCCCGGCCTCTCCAGTGGATTGTCCATCGGCACGCACCCTCCCGGCGTGGATGGCGCGACCTGGCAACGCTTCCGTACCGGCCGCCTGCCCGCTGCCCGCCGCCTGGACCTGCACGGCCACACGGCGCAACGTGCCTTTCAGTCCCTGTCGCACTTCCTGCGGATCGCGCATGCCGACCATGTGCGCTGCGTCGAGATCATCACCGGCCGCGGCAGCTCCGAAGGCGGCGGCGTACTTCGACGCGAGTTGCCCCTGTGGCTCAATCTGCCGGAACTGCGCCCCCTTGTGCTGGCCGCCGCGCACCCGCATCCCGGCAACGACGGCGCCGTGCGCGTGCTTCTGCGGCGGATGCGGGGATAGAATAGAGCGGCCGGAGAGGGCGGCTGATGCCGGAGAAAGCGATGGACACCTCGCAGAAGCTGACGGACACGGCCGACCGGCGGACGGAGCTGGCGGCGGATCGCACCACGCTCGCGGCCGAGCGCACCTACGCCGCGTGGGTCCGCACGGGCCTCGCCGCGCTGGCCAGCGGCGTGGGCGCGAAAAAGTTGCTTGCGGGCGTGATCCCGGACTGGAGCATTCTGGCGATCGGCAGCGTGCTGGTACTGTTTAGCGCCTTCTGCTTCAGCGCCGCCGTCTGGCGCGAGATCTTCCCTGGCGCCCCGCCCCCAAAGGCGGACATCCGCCAGATCCATTGGCTCGTGCTGCTGGTGGTGAACGGCAGCCTGATCCTGGTGGCCCTGGGCGCCCTGGTGGGCGTGCTATTCGGGCGGACTGGCGGCTAGGTGGCGAGCGAAAGGGTGCTGCTTGACCCGTATTCAGGATCGCTACTCAAGCCCCGCGAGCAATGGCAAGGCTGCCTGGCCTTCGCTTCGTCGCCCCGCGCGCCGACCGCTCGCCCGCTCTGCCGTGCCCTGTGTGTCCTGCATGACCCTCAGTCGTAACAATTCATCCAGAAGCCGATCAACCGTCGTCCAGATCGGTTCGTCCCCCTGGCGTTCCCGCATGATCAAGCGGTGGGCGGCCAGGGTCACGTTCAAGGTTCCCCGCGTGGTCTCCGGTCGTGGCATTCGCATCTGGACCAGGACCTTCTCCACTTCATCCAGAGGCTTTTTCATTGCCTCGGCAATGCCTTGCGGAAGTAGGCCAGCCCGCCGCATGCGCCGCGCCTCTGCCGCCTCATGGGACGTGAGCATGATCGCGGGGCGCAACGCCTCGGTGCGCTTCGAGATATCCCCGGCACCGCTTCCGGGTGGCTTTCCCTTGAAGGACATCTGCTGTTCTCCCGTCGCCTTTGACTCGGTCCCGTGCCTCTCGGCAGGTTATTAGCGCCGCTGCTTTCCTACACCGCACATCTTGTCGAGGCTAACCTCCACCCGCCCATGAAAGCATGGCCGATGAAGGGGCCATCCGGCAGCTGGCCAGATCGCCGCGAGGGGCTCGCCGATCTCATGCAGCGGCGGCGCTTGTGCGCTTTCCGTCCTGGCCCGATTGCGCCTTCCTGCGTGCTCGCGCCTGACGTTCGCCATACTTCATGCCTTCCAGTTTGAGACCGTCGGGATCGAGAAAGAACACCGCGTAGTAGTCGTCGTAGTAATCGCCCGCCGGATCGACGATGGTGGCACCGAGCGTCTCCAGAAACGCCTGCAACGCGTCCACGTCCTTGCGACTGCCCAGTTCGAATGCGTAGTGGTGGAACCCGATATTGCCGGCGCGGTGCGTGTGCTGACGCCCCTCGGCGTCGGCCGGTCCGATCCAGAAGCGCGTCTTGCCGTTGGTCCAGCCGATGGCGTCCTCGTATTCGTCCGACACCTCGAACCCGAGAAACGCGAACAGCCGGCCGTAGAAGGCTTTGGACTTCTCATAGTCGCTGACCCTGATCACCAGGTGATCTATTCCGATGACCCGCACCATCCGCCGTTCCCCTCCCACTTGCCGCCGTTGCCGGATCTCGCGACGATAGCACCGCCGATACGCGGCCGCAGCAGGGCCGGTTGTCCATACGGAGGCGGATCATGAACATCGTCGCGGAGCTCTGGGACGAGCAGCAATTCGCCGTCGGACAGCCGGTGCCGCGCCATGAGGATCCGGTGCTGCTGCGCGGACAAGGCCGCTATACCGATGATGTAAATCTGCCCGGTCAAGCCGTGATGGTGGTTCTCCGCAGCCCCCATGCACACGGCATTCTGCGCGGGATCGACACGGGGGAAGCGCGCCGCATACCCGGCGTGCTGGGCGTGTACACCAGCGGCGATCTCGCGAATGCCGGCATCCAGCCGCTCGCCTGCGGGTCGGCGCTGACCAACGCGGACGGAAGCCCGATGCGCAAGCCGCCGCGCCCGGCCCTCGCGTCGGGCAAGGTTCGCTTCGTCGGCGATCCGGTTGCGGCGGTGGTCGCCGAGACGCTGGCGCTGGCAAAGCATGCGGCGGAGACGATCGCCCTCGACATCGAGCCGCTCCCGGCGGTGACCACGCCGGCAGAGGCGATCGCACCCGGGGCACCGCTGCTGCACGACGAAGCGCCCGGCAATCTCGCTGTCGCGTTCCAGGTACGGCGACCCGGAGAAGGTTGCCGCCGCCTTCGCGCGGGCAGCGCATGTCACGCGGCTGACGGCGGTGAACAACCGCGTGGTGATCTGCCCGATGGAGCCGCGCTCGGCGATCGCGTCGTACGATGAGACCGAGGGGCGCTACACGCTGCGGGTCTGCTCACAGGGCGTGCACCGCATGCAGAACCTGCTCGCCGCTGCGCTGGGTGTGGAGCGCACCAAGGTTCGCGTGCTCACCTACAATGTCGGCGGATCGTTTGGCCTGAAGGGCGCGCCGTTTCCCGAATATCTCCCCGCCCTGCACGCCGCGCGCATGCTCGGCCGACCGGTGAAGTGGACCGATGAGCGTTCCGGCAGCTTCGTCTCCGACCATCACGGCCGCGACACGCAGATGACCGGCGAGCTGGCGCTGGACGCCGAGGGCCGCATCCTGGCGCTGCGCGTCACCGGCTACGCCAATCTCGGCGCCGCGCTGCTCGCCAACGGGCCGGGCATGTCGACGACCAACGTCGTCAAGAACGTGGTGAGTGTGTACCGCACGCCACTGCTGCACGTCCTCACCCATAACGTCTTGACCAACACCACGCCGATTGGCGCGTATCGCGGGGCCGGCCGGCCGGAATCCAACTATCTCATGGAGCGGCTGATCGAGCTGGCGGCGGCGGAGACGGGTCGCGACGCCGTCGCACTGCGCCGGCTCAACCACGTTCGGCCCGATGAGATCCCATACACAGCGGCGTCGGGCCAGACCTATGACAGCGGCAATTTCACCGCGGTGATGGACCGTGCGTTGCAGGCGGCGGATTGGGACGGGTTTGCCGCGCGCAAGGCGGAGAGCCGGGCGCGCGGCAAGCTGCGCGGGCGCGGCATCGGCCAGTATCTCGAAGGCACCGCGCCACCAGCCAAGGAGATGGGCGGCATCCGCTTCGAGGCGGACGGCACGGTGACGATCATCTCCGGCACGCTCGATTACGGGCAGGGGCACGCGACGCCGTTCGCGCAGGTGCTGAGCGCGCGGCTTGGCATTCCGTTCGACCGCATCCGCCTGCTGCAAAGCGACAGCGACGAGATCGTCTTCGGCGGCGGCACCGGCGGCTCGCGCTCGATCACGGCGAGCGGCACGGCGATCCTGGAAGCGAGCGAGCTGGTGATAGAGCGTGGCAAGCGCATCGCCTCCTGCGTGCTGGAGGCCGCCGTCGAAGATATCGAGTTCGCCAAGGGCCGCTTCGTCATCGCGGGTACCGATCGGGCGGTGGGACTACTCGAACTCGCCGCGATGCTGCGCGACGGGGCGATCACCCTGCCGGACGAGGTGCCGCCCACGCTCAGCGTCTCGCACGTCTCCGGCGCGATTCCCTCCTCTTGGCCGAACGGCTGCCACGTCGCGGAGCTCGAGGTCGATCCGGAAACCGGCGTCGTAGCGATCGTCCGCTACACGGCGGTGAACGATTTCGGCGTGCAGGTCAATCCGATGCTGGTGGAAGGTCAGGTGCATGGCGGGGTTGCGCAGGGCATTGGCCAGGCGCTGCTGGAATCGACCGTCTACGACCGCGACGGGCAGTTCCTAACCGGCTCCTTCATGGATTATGCGCTGCCCCGGGCCGACAATGTGCCTGCCTTCGTGACGGGCAGCGAGCCGTTTCCGGCCAAGACCAACCCGCTTGGCTGCAAGGGCTGCGGCGAGGCGGGCTGCGCCGGGTCGCTGCCGGCGGTGATGAACGCGCTTGTGGATGCGCTGTCGGACTTCGGCGTGCGCCACGTCGACATGCCGGCGACGCCCGAGAAGCTGTGGCGGCTGATCCGCGCCGCATCCTCCGCCACGGGGCGGCCGTAACGCGCCTCGATACACCGACTGGTGCTGCTGGAGGGGATCGAACTCTCGACCTCTCCCTTACCAAGGGAGTGCTCTACCACTGAGCTACAGCAGCCATGGGCCAGGGCCGCGTTTATCTAAACTTCCGCGATTTCCCGCGCAACCCTCCGGCCCGAATCCTTCTACTGAACCCCCACCGCCGCCCCGAGCGTCTCGCCGATTGCCCGATGCAGCACGAGATCGGCCAGCGGATCGAGGTCGGTCGGCTCCCGGTTCAGGATCACCAGCCTGGCCCCGTTCTCCTTGGCCACCCGGGGGAAGCCGGCGGCCGGATACACGACCAGCGACGAGCCCATCGCCAGGAACAGGTCGCATGCCAGCGTCGCCGCCTCGGCGCGGCGCATCGGCTCCAGCGGCATCGGCTGGCCGAACGAGATCGTCGCGGTCTTGACGAACCCGAAGCAGCGCGTGCAGCGTGGGCTCTTGCCGTCGCGCTCGAAGGCCGCCCGGATCGCGTCCAACTCGGTGCGGGCATTGCAGTCCAGGCAGGCGGCGTAGGTCGTATTCCCGTGCAGCTCGATGACCGCGTCCGCCGGCACGCCCGATTGCTGGTGCAGCCCGTCGATGTTCTGCGTGATCACCGCCGCGACCGTGCCCTGCCGCACCAGCTCAGCCACCGCCGCGTGGCCGCGGTTGGGGCGGGCGGCGCGGAGCACGGGGTCCATCGCGAAACGCCGCCGCCAGCTCTCGGCGCGCGCCTGCTCGGAGCCGAGGAACGCCTCGAAGTCGATCGGCCGGTTGCGCGTCCACAGACCCCCGGGGCTGCGGAAGTCGGGGATGCCCGAATTCGGTGCTGATCCCCGCCCCGGTGAACACCACCGCCCGCCGCGCGCCGGCGAGCAGGTCCCTCAGACGCTGGATGCCCTGGTCCATGCGCGCAAGTCTGCCAAGCCGAGCCACACAAAGCCAGTCCCGGCGCTTGTCCGACACCGAAGCGACTGACTACAAGCCAGGGATGCACGCCTCCGACCATCCGCGCGTCCGCGTCGCTCCCAGCCTGCTCGCCGCCGATTTCGGCCGGCTGGCCGAGGAGGTCGCGGCCATCGAGGCGGCCGGGGCGGACTGGCTGCATCTGGACGTGATGGACGGCCACTTCGTCCCGAACCTCAGCTTCGGCCCGGCCGTTCTGAACGCGCTGCGCCGGCGCACCCGCCTGCCCTTCGACGTCCACCTGATGATCGCCCCGGTCGATCCCTATATCGGTGCCTTCGCCGACGCCGGGGCCGACCACATCCTGGTCCACCCCGAGGCCGGGCCGCACCTGCACCGCACGCTCCAGCTCATCCGCGCGCACGGCAAGCGCGCCGGGGTGGTGCTCAACCCCGCCACCCCGGTCGAGGCGATCGGCTGGGTGCGCGATCTGGTGGACGTCGTGCTGGTGATGACCGTTAATCCAGGCTTCGGCGGGCAGGCGTTCCTGGCCTCGCAACTCCCGAAGATCGCGGCGCTGCGCGGCATGATCGACCAGGAAGGCCGCCCCGTCGCGCTGTCGGTCGATGGGGGGGTGGACCCGCACACGGCCCGGCAGGCGGTCGCTGCCGGCGCCGACACGCTGGTTGCCGGAACGGCGGTGTTCGGCGCTCCCGACTACGCCGCGGCGATCGCCGCCCTGCGCGGCGAAGGCGTGGACGCATGAGCGGGAACGATCCGCGCCGCTGGCTGCGCGACGCCCGCGTCGCCCTGGCGCGAATGCCCAGTCTGCGGATGGGCCGCGTCCCGGATGCGCCGGCGCTGCCGGTGCGCGATCCCTGGCCCGGCGATCCGGCCCGGGCGTCGCGCCTGCTGAAGGGCGAACTGGAGCTGGGCGGCGCGATCTGCCCGCTGCGGCCGGGCGGCTTCTCGGACCCGTCCGCCTCCGACATGCTGCGGGCAGCGGCGCACGGCTTCACCTGGCTGCGCGACCTGCGCGCGCTGGGCACCGACGCGACCCGGCTGCGCGCCCGCGCGCTGGTCGCCGACTGGATCGACGCCCATGCCGCCGACCCGATCGCGTACCGCCCCGACGTGACCGGCGCGCGCATCGCCGCGTGGCTGGGTCACTACGATTTCTTCTTCGCCTCCGCCGACGATGCGTTCCGCCAGAAGCTGATGAGCCGGCTGGTCGCCGATGCCCGCGCGCTGTCGGCGGCGCTGCCGGCCGAGGAGATGGACCAGCGCGCGCTCACCGCGCTGAAGGGGCTGCTCGCCGCGGCGGTCGCGCTGCCCGAGCACGGCGGCTTCCTGGCCCGCGCGCTGCGCTTCCTGCCGCAGGAGATCGCGCGGCAGGTCCTGAGCGACGGCTGCCATGCCGAGCGCAGCCCGGCGGCGCTGCTCGCGGCACTCCAGGACCTGACCGAAATTCGCGCCCTGCTCCAGGCGGCGCAGACCCAGTCGCCGACCTCCCTGGTGGCGGCGATCGAGCGCATGGGGCCGGCGCTGCGCGCCCTGCGTCACGGCGATGGCGGCCTGGCGCTGTTCAACGGCGCGAAGGAGGAGCATGCGGCACTGATCGACCTTGTGCTCACCCAGGCCGGCCGACCCGCGCGCGCGCCGACGGCGCTGGAGGACGCGGGGTTCTATCGCCTGCAGGCCGGGCGCACGCTGCTGATCGTCGACACCGGCGCGCCACCGCCGCCGGGGCTCGACCGCAACGCCCATGCGGGTACGCTTCGCTCGAGATGTCGGTCGGCCGCGACCGGCTGATCGTGAACTGCGGCGCCTTTCCCGCCGGCCCGCCCGAGTGGCGCGACGCCGCGCGGGCCACCGCCGCCCACTCCACCCTGGTCATCGCCGACACCAATTCGGCCGAGCTGAGGCCCGAGGGATTGGGCCGCCGCCCGGTGATGGTGGAGACGGAGCGCCACGAGGCGAACGGCGCGCACTGGCTGGAGGCCCGCCATGACGGCTGGCGCAAGCCGTTCGGCGCCGTCCACCGCCGCAGCCTCTATGTGGCCGAGAGCGGCGAGGACGTGCGCGGCGAGGACGTCATCGAGGCGCCGGAGCCGCTGCCCTACACGCTGCGCTTCCACCTCCATCCGACCGTGAAGGCCAGCCTGCAACAGGACAACGAGACGGCGCTGCTCCGCCTGCCGTCGGGCGGCGGCTGGCGGCTGCGCGCGGACGGCGCGCGGATGACCTTGGAGGAGGGCATCTATCTCGGCGGCCCGCGGCCCTGCCGCGCCGAGCAGATCGTGCTGACCGGCCCCGCCGACGGGCCCCAGCACGTCAAATGGGCGATCAGCAAGGTCAAGTGACGCCCCGCCTCCCGTGAAGGTCATCGAGGTCACCAACGTCGATTTCTCGCTGCACCACTTCCTGCTGCCGCTCATGCGCGCCATCCGCGCGCGCGGCCACGAGGTGATCGGCGCCTGCGCCGAGGGTCCGTTGCTGGAGGGGGTGCGCGAGGAAGGGTTCCGGATCGTCGCGCTGCCGATGGAGCGCACGATGTCGCCGCTGGCGCATCTGCGCGCCTTCCGCGCCCTGGTCGCGCTGTTCCGGGCGGAGAAGCCGGACATCGTGCATGCCCACATGCCGATCAGCGGCTTCCTCGCCCGCCTCGCGGCGCGCGCGGCCGGGGTGCCGCGCGTGGCCTACACCGGCCATGGATTCTGGTTCAACGTGCCGGGCTCGCTGCCCCGGCGCGCGGCCGGCTTCGCGATGGAGTGGGTGGCGGCGCGCTGCACCGACGTGTTCATGACCGTCTCCGCCAAGGAGGCGGCGGATGCGCGCCGGCTACGGATCAGCCGGCGCGCGGTCGCCGTCGGCAACGGGCGCGACCCGGCGGTGTTCCGCCCCGACCCCGTCGCCCGCGCCCGCATCCGCGCCGAACTCGGCGTGCCGGACGATCAGCTCGTCGCCCTCGCCGTCTCCCGCCTGGTGCGCCCCAAGGGCTACCCGGAGCTTGCCGCAGGCGATGCGCGCCGTGCCCGGCGTCGGGCTCTGGGTCGCCGGCGAGCGCCTTGCCAGCGACCGCGGCGCGGACATGGCGGCGCTGCTGGCGGCCAGCGGCCTCGGCACGCGACTGCGCATGCTCGGCTACCGCCCCGACATCGCCGCCGTGCTCGCGGCGTCTGACCTGTTCGTGCTGCCCAGCCTGTCGGAGGCGCTGCCGATGTCGGTGATCGAGGCGATGCTGACCGGCCTGCCGGTCATCGCCAGCGACATTCCCGGCCCGCGCGAGCAGGTGGTGCCGGGCGAGACCGGGTTGCTGGTGCCGCCCGGCCAGGCCGCGCCGCTCGCCGACGCCTCGCGCCGGCTCGCCGCCGACCCGGCGCTGCGCGCCCGCATGGGCGCGGCCGGGCTGGGCGCGCGCGCGTGACCTCTACGACGAAGCGCGCGTGCTGGCGCGCACGCTGGACCTGCTCGGCCTCTAGGGTTAATCGGCGCCGCATGACCGACATCGTTCCCGTCCGCCGCGCGCTGATCTCGGTCTCCGACAAGACCGGCCTCGTGGCGTTCGCGCGGGCGCTGGCGGCGCGCGGCGTGGAGATCCTGTCCACCGGCGGCTCGGCCCGCGCGTTGCGTGAAGCCGGCGTGCCGGTCACCGAGGTCTCCGCCCATACCGGCTTCCCTGAAATCCTGGACGGGCGGGTGAAGACCCTGGTGCCGCAGATCCACGGCGGCATCCTGGGCCGGCGCGACGTGCCCGAGCATCTGGCGCAGATGCAGGCCCACGGCATCGCGCCGATCGACTTGGTGGCGGTGAATCTCTACCCGTTCGAGGCGACCGTCGCCGCCGGGGCGGCGCTGGCCGACTGCGTCGAGAATATCGATATCGGCGGCCCGGCGCTGATCCGCGCGGCGGCCAAGAACCACGATTTCGTGGCGGTGCTGACCGAGCCCGACCAGTACCAAGCGGTGCTGGAGGAGACCGAGGCCCAGGGCGGCACCACGCTGGCGCTCCGCCGGCGCCTGGCGGGCGCGGCCTATGCGCGCACCGCCGCCTATGACAGCGCCATCGCGGCGTGGTTCGCCGGCCAGGAGAACGAGGCCTTCCCGCCCCGCCTGAGCATCGCCGGCACGCTGCGCCAGACGCTCCGCTACGGCGAGAACCCGCATCAGGCGGCCGGCTTCTACACGACCGGCTCCCGCCCCGGCGTCGCCACCGCGACCCAGGTGCAGGGCAAGGAGCTGTCCTACAACAACCTCAACGACACCGACGCCGCCCTCGAGTGCGTGGCCGAGTTCGACGGCCCCGCCGTGGTCATCGCCAAGCACGCCAACCCGTGCGGCGTGGCGCTGGCAGGCACCTTGGCCGAGGCGTGGGACAAGGCGCTGCGCTGCGACCCGGTCTCGGCCTTCGGCGGCATCGTCGCGCTCAACCGCACCCTCGACGGCCCGGCGGCCGAGCGGATCGCGTCCATCTTCACCGAGGTGATCATCGCACCCGACGCCGACGAGGCCGCGCGCGCGGTGCTCGCCCGCAAGAAGAACCTGCGCCTGCTGCTGACCGGCGGCCTGCCCGACCCAGCCGCGCCGGGCATGGTTTTCCGCAGCCTCGCCGGCAGCTTCCTGGTCGCAGACCCGCGATTCCGGCCGGATCGAGGCGGCGGCGCTCAAGGTGGTGACCAAGCGCGCCCCCAGCGCGGCGGAGCTGGCCGATCTCGTGTTCGCCTTCCGGGTCTGCAAGCACGTCAAGTCGAACGCCATCGTCTATGCCAAGGGCGGCGCCACCGTCGGCATCGGGGCCGGGACAGATGAGCCGGGTCGATTCCGCCCGCATCGCCGCCTGGAAGAGCGCGGAGGCGGCGAAGGCGGCCGGCGAGGCCGAGCCGCTGGCGCGCGGCAGCGTCGTCGCCTCGGACGCCTTCTTCCCGTTTGCCGACGGGCTGGAAGCCGCGATCGCCGCCGGCGCGACCGCTGTCATCCAGCCCGGCGGCTCGATCCGCGACGCCGAGGTGATCGCCGCGGCCGACGCCGCCGGCGTCGCGATGGTGGTCACCGGCATGCGCCACTTCCGGCACTGAACGTACAAAATACGTCCCCGCCGCTCCAGGATGTACAATCCGAAGTCATGATCCGTTAACGAAAGCGGCTCCAGCCCGACTGTCACCTCTCCCGCACAGGGCGGGAGAGGTCGGGGCGCTTCGGCGCACCGGGCGAGGGCGGCGCGGTCACGTCTGACGGACCGGGATGTGCTCGAGCCGCCGGTCATGGCCGAGCGCGAGCACGACCGCGGCCGACACCAGCGGCCCGATGGCGATCACCAGCAGGGCGTACGCGTTGCTGCCGCCGGTCGCATCCTTGATGAGGCCGAACGCGTAGGGACCGAAGAAGCCGCCGAGATTGCCGAGCGCGTTGATCAGCGCGATCCCGCCGGCGGCCGCGGTGCCCGACAGCATGGCGGTCGGCAACGACCAGAAGGTGGGACCGGTCGAGGACCCTCCTATCGACGCGATGACCAGCATCGTCATGGTCAGCACCGGATTGCTCACCAGCGCGGTGGCGATCAATCCAACGGCGCCGACCGTATACGCAATGGCGACGTGGCGCGACCGCTCGCCGGTGCGATCGGAGTGAAGTCCCCACAGGATCATCGCCGCCGCGCCGAACACGGCGGGGATCGCGTTGAGCAGTCCCGTCATGCCGAAACCCGCGGCCAGGCGGTGCACGATCTGCGGCTGGAACAGCCCGATGCCATAGCCCGAGAACGTGCCGCCGAAATAGACCAGGCTGAGCAGCAGGACGCGCCTGTCGAGCAACGCCTCCTTCAGGCTGTAGCTGCGGATCTCCTCCCGCTTCGCGCGTTCCTCGGCCAGGCGCTGCATCAGCCAGTCGCGCTCCGGCGGCGGCAGCCAGGCCGCCTCGCTCGGCCAGTCCGTGAGGTAGAAATAGACGACGCCGCCAAGCACGACGGCGGGTGCGGCCTCCAGGATGTACAGCCACTGCCAGCCAGCCAGGCCGAGCCAGCCATCGAGATTGAGCAGCTCGCCGGAGATGATCGAGCCCAGGATGCTCGAGATCGGAATCGCCGTCATGAAAATCCCGGTGATGCGGGAGCGGTAATAGGAGGGAAACCACAAGGTCAGGTAGAAGATGATCCCCGGGAAGAACCCCGCCTCCGCGATGCCCAGGATGAAACGCACGCCGTAGAACGACAGCGGCCCGGTCACCGCTGCGGTCGCCCCCGCGATGATGCCCCAGGTGATCAGGATGCGCGCGATCCACACGCGCGCGCCGAGCTTCGACAGGAAGATGTTGCTCGGCACTTCGAAGATGAAATAGCCCAGGAAGAAGATGCCGCTGCCGAAGCCATAGACGGCGGAGGAGAAGCCCAGCGCCTTGTTCATGGTCAGCGCGGCGAAGCCGACATTCACCCGATCCAGGAAGGCGACGAAATAACAGAGCATCAGTATCGGCAGCAGGCGGCGCGCGACCCGCTTGATCGTCTCGCGCTCCAGCGCGGTGATGTCCCCCGACGGGCCGCCGGAGACCATTGTCTGGGCCAAGGCCATGTCCTCCCGTTTTGGGCAGGTGCCTCGCTTCCCGCCGTTCCGGGTCAGGTCACCTGCCGAGCATGGTGCGCCAACTTTGACACGGTCTTGCCCGATCCCGCTAGGACCGTCAGTGTGTGGGACCGGCCCTAAGCATTGACCTGTCCGTGCCTCGCTCCAACCCCTCCCGCAAGGGCAGAGGAGATTTCTCGAGGCGCTTCTCCCCCTCCCCTTGCGGGAGGGGGTCGGGGGAGGGGCTAGCGCGATGGGTCAATGATCAGGCGGACTGGTATCAAACGATGCGACGCCTAACAGCTCCGAGAGCGGCGACAGTCAACAAGTTTACCACCGCGTTGAGATGCCGTCCCAAACTGCACGAGACGCCTTGCGAGGCTCGATGGTACGTTGGGCATACTCCTGGTGTCCTGCGCAACGGCCAGGTTCGCCGTGACTTCCGCGAGCGTGGTCAACAAGCAACGGGTGCCGTGATGATCCGGCAAGTTCCTGCGAGTTTTGAATTACGGCCAGACGACTGGCTGCAATGCGCCAAGCCTTGACGCTATAGGAAGATTCGGCA
This sequence comes from uncultured Pseudomonadota bacterium, assembly GCA_963756495.1. GTDB lineage: Bacteria > Pseudomonadota > Alphaproteobacteria > Acetobacterales > Acetobacteraceae > DATFDN01. The sequence goes on from CAVWNS010000002.1 coordinate 310,342, forward strand.
ATGACCAATTTCGATGCGGACACCCTGCGCGAATTGCGTGACTTGCAGGAGGTCGCGATCCGGACCGAGAAGCACCCCAAGAGCGCGGTCGTGATCTGGGTGGCGGTGGCCGACGACGAGGTCTTCGCGCGTTCGTGGCGCGGCGCCAAGGGGCGTTGGTACAGGGATCTCGCGGGGGGTGGGCCGGCCACGCTGGAGTTCGCCGGCCGCCGGTTGGCCGTGCGGGCGGTCCCGGCAAGCGACCCCGATGCGGTCGCCCGGGCCAGCCGCGAATACCTGAGGAAGTATCAGCCGAGCACCCATGCGCAGGATATGGTGCGCGCCGAAGTCTTGCCGACCACGCTGCGGCTCGAACCGCGCTGACCCATCGCGCCTGGTTCACCTCCGGGCTTTTCGACCTGCCTCTGCGGAGGCGCCGACACTGACTCTCAAACAAAACGGAGCAATGAAACAATGGAGATCAAGCGAAGCGGTTCACAGCCGTCCGGCAAGGGACCGGCGGAGTATTTCACCGGCTCGGTCCGGATCGATCCCCTGTTCCAGGCGCCTGATCCGGCACGTGGTCGTGGCAACAGCGTTACGTTCGAACCCGGCGCCCGGACCGCCTGGCATACGCATCCACTGGGTCAGACGTTGATCGTCACGGCCGGCTACGGCTGGGTCCAACGCGAGGGCGGACCGGTGGAGGAAATACGGCCGGGTGACGTGGTCTGGTTCTCGCCGGGCGAGAAGCACTGGCACGGCGCCACGCCAACCACAGCAATGACCCATATCGCCATTCAGGAAGCGCTGAACGGCAAGGTCGCCGACTGGATGGAAAAGGTCAGCGACGCGCAATACCGCAGCTGAACGGTACGTCGCCTCCGACGACGCGAGCTTCGTGACAGGTGCAATCCTGCCCGTGGATGGCGGCACCTCGGCCGGCCGGTGGTAGCTCGCGCTTGCCCACACGCCCCAGACCGCTCAAACCCGCGTTGGCTCTAAATCACCGTCTGTCCGTGTTGCAGAAATTAAGCTGTCTCCGATTGGCAGCGAAGGGATGGGCTGGCCCATCCGCACACGGCTGCCTGACGACGAAGGGCACCCCGGCGGCAGCGCGGCCAGGACCCTACAGCGACGGCACATACCCCTTCCGGGGAAACTCCTCCCGGTCCTCCGTCAGGTTCGCGTGCGCGAACGCCTTGTAAGGATGCGCGCGCAGCCGCTCCACGTCGATCTCCACACCAAGGCCCGGCGTCGTCGGCAGCTCCGCCCAGCCGTCCTTCACCTCGATCTGGGTCGTCGCCACCTCGGCGCACACGTCGCGGAAATTCACGAAATACTCGGCGATGCGGAAGTTCGGGATAACGGCGCAGACATGCACCGTCGCCGCCAGGCCCATCAGCACGCTGTTGTAGTTGTGCGGCGCCATCACCACGGCTTGCGGCTGCGCCATCGCCGAGAGGTCCATCAGCGCCGTGATGCCGCCGCAGGCGCAGATGTCGGGATTGAGGATGTCGGCCGCGCGCCGCTCCAGCACATGGAAGAACTGCTCCTTGGAATACAGCGCCTCGCCGGTGACGATCGGGATCGGCACGGCACGGCGCACCTCGGCGACAAGCTCGATGTTGTCGGCCAGGCACGGCTCCTCGTACCAGGTGATGCCGAACTCGGTCAGCCGCTGGCCGATGCGGATCGCGTGCGAGGGCGAAAAGCGCCGATGCGCCTCGATCAGCAGCTCGAAATCGGGTCCCAGTCGCGTCGCGCATGCGGCGGACGTAGTCGATGGCGAAATCCTCGTCCTTCGGGTCGACATAGCTGCGCCACGGTCCGGGGAATGGATCGAACTTCGCGGCGGTGAAGCCCATTTCCTTCAGCCTGAGCGCGTGCTCGATGTTCTCCTCGACCGTCTTGCCGTGCGCCCAGCCATTCGCGTACACGCGCACCCGTTCGCGCGACCGCCCTCCGAGCAAATTGTAGACCGGTTGCCCCGTGCGCTTGCCGAGGATGTCCCACAATGCGATCTCGATCGCGCTCCATGCCGACAGCAGCTCCATCGAGACGCGCCGGATCGCGAAATCCTCGAACAGCACCTGCCCCGTGTGGCGGATCGCATAGGCGCTCCGGCCGATCACGTGCTCCGCCATGCACCTTATGCAGGTCTCGATCACGTGCTCCTTGCCGCGTGTGACATAGGCCTCACCCCAGCCGTGCAGTCCGTCCTCTGTCTCCACGCGGCAGAACAGCAGGTTCTTGCCGCTTCCGGGATGCAACAGGAACGTCTCGATGCGCGCGATCTTCATTTTGGTCCCTCATTCAGGCGGGAAGGCGGGCGTGCGGATGCGGCTGCGGAGGGGTGTCCGGGCCGGGCAGGTCAGGGACCGGCTCTATGGGGCCCATCATGAAGCCATAAAAACAGATGCCGGCGAGCAGTATGCAGGCGGCGACGACGAACCCACCGCTGAACGAGCCGGTGACCGCGACGATGTATCCGGTGACGATCGGCGAGATCGTGCCCATCAGGCTGTTCGCGGTATTCATGATGCTGCCGACCATGCCGGCGCCGCCGCGCGGCGCGACCAGCGATGGAAACGACCAGCCGATCGTCGATGCCGTGGTTAGCGCGCTCACGGAAACGGTGATCCAGACCAGCGCCCAGAACACATCCTTCGTGAACGCGGCGCCGATCACTGATAGCCCAATAAGGAAGCACACGATGATCGTCGTCTTGCGGACCAGTGTCTCGTCGCGCCCGTGCTGCATCGAGCCAATCGACCATCACGCCGCCGAACACGAATTGCGCCGCCGTCGCAAACAGCCAGGGCACGACCGTGAAGGCCGCGGATTTGAGGATGCTGACATCCATGGTCTGGACGAAGTAGGTCGGAAGCCAGGTGGCGAACAACGAGTTCGAATAGCCGTAGCAGGCGAAGCCGAGCGTCAGACCCCAGACCTTCCGACGTGTCAGGACGTAGCCGAGCATGGCGAGCGTGCTGCCTCCGGATCGCCCTTCGGGCGCCGCACCGCCCTCAACGATATACTCGATGTTCGGCCAGGCTCAGCCGCGCGTCCGCGCTCGGGTCGCGGTAGCGCACCCAGAACACGATCAGGAACAGAAAGCTCAGGATGGAGGTCATCGCGAATGCGCCACGCCAGCCCCAGAGGACCAGTGTCACGGCGACCAGCGGTACGCCGACCACCTGGGAGAACTTGGCCATGCCGTCGAACAAGGCGGTCGCGGTGCTGCGCTCGCCGCGCGGGAACCATAGACCGACCGCCTTCGAGTTGAGCGGGAAGCTGGGCGCCTCGGCGGCGCCGAGCAGCATGCGCGCGACGAATATCCCGGCGTAGCCGCCGGCCATCGCGGTGATCGCCGAGGCGACACCCCAGAGGAAAATGCCGATCCGCCCGACCCAGGTGACGCCGAAGCGGTCGAGTATGACGCCCGAGGGGATTTGCAGCACCGTATAGGACCAGCTGAACGCGCTGAACAGGAGCCCGAGGGTCAGCGGGTCGAGATGCAACTCCGTCCGGAGTTGCGGGCCGGCGACGGACAGGCTGAGCCGGTCGAAGTAGTTGATCAGCACGCTGCTGCCGAGCAGTATCGCGATGCCCCAGCGCCGCCGCGGCCTCGATTGCACGAATGAGTCGCTCATCTCAACTCGGCCTCACGTCTAGCCTCGCCGCTGATTATGACGTGGAGCGCGCTTGTTCCGGCATGGCGGCTGCCATCGCCGGTGCGAGGCCGCCCAGGTAGAGCGGCAGGAAGCGCAACGAACCCGCGAGGACCAAGGCCACCGCGCCCCCCACCGCTTCTTGAACCATGGGTGCCGCTAGCCCGTGGCTGCGCACGAGCCAAGCAATCGCCAAAGGCGTCAGCCCGGAAACGAGCGCGGTGCCGATGCTGTAGGGGAAGGCGAAACCGCTCTGCCGGATCGGCGTCGGGAACAACGCGCAAATCAATCCCGCGATGAGCGAGTGCGTCACACCTCCCAGCGCGCCCACCACGATCATGGCCAGGACCAGCCGTTCGTCGGCGACCGGGAGCGTGGGTAGATAGTTGAAGAAAACCAGGGCGGACCCGGCATTGAGAACACCCGCTACCACCAGGAGCCTCGGCCAGCCGAGGGGTTCCCTCAGCAAGCCCCAGGCTGGCATGCTGAGAATGAAGGCGGCGACGCCGAACACGTTCGCCTCGAAAACGACGCTGGCCGGGAAATGCCGGTTGGTGATCAGGTAGGTCGGCAGCCACTGGAAGTAGATTCCCGGCGTGGTCGCAAAGACAAAGGTCAGGGCCACGGCGAACACGCATTGCCAGCGATAATCCTGCAGCACGGCCGCGATCGGCACGCGGGCCGAAATCTTCTTCTCCTTGCGAATTTGCTCGAACATGGGCGATTCGTCGAGGTGCCGGCGCAGGTAGGCGCCGATCAGGCCGCAAACCCCGCCCATGATGAACGGCAGGCGCCACGCGAGCGAGGCCCAGGCCGGGTCCAGCCCGGCGACGTATCTCGCCACGAGAGCCGCTGCGGCGCCCAGCAGCAGCCCGCAATTGACCATGCCGATGAAAATGCCGCTGGCCAGGCCCAGACGCCTCGGCTTGGCGTGCTCGCAGATGATGACCGCGGCACCCGGCAACTCCCCGCCGACCGCGAAGCCCTGGAGGACCCGCAATACCAGGAGCGCGGCCGGCGCCATCCAGCCGGCGACGGCGTAGGTCGGCAGCAATCCCATCAGAAATGTCGGCACCGACATCAGCATTACGGTGAAGATGAACAGCTTCTTGCGTCCGATCCGGTCGGCATAATGCGCGATGATCATGCTGGCGACTGGCCGCACCAGGTAGCCGATGGCGAAGATGCCGAATGCCTCGACCTGGTTCTTCCAGACCGAATCGCCGGGCGGGAACAGCGCCACGCTCAGTGAGGCGGCGACGAAGACGTAGACCTGAAAATCGAAATACTCGAGCACGCCGCCTATCGACGCGAGGCCGACGTTCCGCAGGTCCTTGAAGTCGCGTCGCATGACGTTCAGCCTCGCCACTCCAGAATATACAATCCGGAGTTGTAATCCGTCAGATAGATCAGCCCCTCGGCGGAGACGAACAGGTCGGCCGAGTGGCGCATCCGCGCCCGCCCGCGCAGCGGCTCCATCCAGCGCGCCGGCATCGGCGGCACGAAATGGCCGATCTCGACCGGTCGGAATGGGTCGGCGATGTCGTAGGCCCGTACCCCCGCACTCTGGTACGTGGCGAAGATCGTGGTGTCGCTGACGAACGAGCCGGGGCGGTTCTCGTGCAGGTTGTGCGGACCGAACTGGCCACCCTTGGCCACGTAGTCCTGCTCCGCCGGCACCGGGAAGGTCGCGATGGAAACCGGGTTGTGCGGGGCGCGGATGTCGAACATCCAGATGCGCTTCATCTGCTCCTGGTCGATGTTTCTTACCGCCTCGTCGGCGACCACCAGCAGCCCGCGCGCATGCAGCGGCAGCGCCGAGTGCGTGCCGCCGCCGAAGGGCGGCGACCAGTTGCGGTGCGCAACCAGGCGCGGGGACGCCGGATCGGCGACATCGAGGATGGTCAGCCCGCCGTCGCGCCAGCTTCCGTAGGCGACGCCATCGGCCACCACCGCGTGATGCAGCGCGACGCGGTTGGTCCAGCTGGGCGTCTCCCCGCCCGCCGCATGCATCCCCGGCAGCCACCACCGCCCGGCCTCCACCGGACGGGTGGGATCGCGCATGTCGATCACCAGCAGGATGTGGTCGGTATAGCCGTCCAGCAGCGCCGAGGCATAGGCGTAGCGCCCGCCGGTCCACCAGATCCGGTGCAGCCCGAGCCCCGCCACCTCCATGAACCCGATCGCGCGCGGATGGGCCGGGTCGGCGATGTCGTAGACCCGCATCCCGGCCGAGAAATCCTGCCCGCGCACCCCGTAGCGCCGGCTGTCCACCTGGTTGGACTGGCCGTAATACTCGTTGATCGTCAGCAGCGCCTTCAGGTCCAGCTCCTCGATCACCAGCAGCAGGTCCTCGGCCGCTTGCAGGTGCAGGCACCAGGAATTCGGATGCACCGGCAGGAAGTTGACCGGACGCGGCGCGCGCGGGTCGCCGACATCGGCCACCACGACGCCCCGGCTGGTGCGCGTGCCCAGATAAGCGTGCCCGCGCGCGACCATCACCTGCACGCAGTCGCCGCGCCCGTCATTGTCCGTGTGCCCGAGAAAGCCGATGTTGCGGGCACTCTCTGCATGATTGCTCATTTCCCGAGCATGACCCCGCTCCTTGCGGCCAACAAGGGCTTGCGAGCCGACACCCAGCCCTGACATCCTGCCGCCAATGAAAAGAACGCGGAGGCTCGGGACATGAGGCGGATCGGAATCGCGCTGGTTGCGATGGTACTCTACGCGCTGGGATCGCCCGGCGCGCGCGCGGCCGACGACGTGCTGATCGGCGCGATCTACCCGCTGACCGGCAACCTCGCCCAGGTCGGCGCGGATGCCAGGACCGCGCTGGAGACGACCGCCGACATCATCAACGGCCAGCACCCGCCGATCCCGATGGTGATGGGCAAGGGCGGCGGGCTCGATCATCTGGGCGGGGCGCATATCCGGCTGATCTTCGCCGACCACCAGGGCGACCCCGCCAAGGCCCGCGCAGAGGCCGAGCGCCTGATCACCCAGGAGCACGTCGCCATCCTCGTCGGCACCTATGTCAGCGCCACCGCCGCCACCGTCCAGCAGGTCGCGGAACGCTACGAGGTGCCGTTCGTCTCGCTGGAGAACTCCGCGCCGAGCCTCGTCGATCACGGGCTCAAATGGTTCTTCCGCACCTCGCCGCACGACGTGATGTTCACCAAGGCGATGTTCGATTTCTTCCACGACATCGGCGAAAAGACGGGCCGTCCCGCCCACTCCGTCGCGCTGATCCATGAGGATTCCGTGTTCGGCACCGATAGTTCGAACGCGCAGCGCAAGATGGCGGAGGCGGCCGGGATGAAGGTCGCCGCCGACATCCGCTACCGCGCCAACAGCCCGTCGATGTCCTCGGAGGTCGAGCAGATCAAGGCGGCGAACGCCGACGTGGTCATGCCCTCCTCCTACACCAACGACGCCATCCTGATCGTGCGCGGGATGCACGACATCGGCTATCAGCCGAAGGCGATCATGGCGCAATCGGCGGGCTTCGCCGAGCAGGCATTCCTCAGCGCGGTCGGCAAACTGGCTGACGGCGCGATGAGCCGCTCGTCCTTCGCGCTCGACATCGCCACGTCGCGCCCCGCGATCCCGGCGGTGAACGCCGCCTTCCGCGCGCGCGCGGGCAAGGACCTGAACGACAACACCGGACGCGAGGTGACTGGCCTGCTGGTGGTGGCGGACGCGATCAACCGCGCCGGCTCGACCGATCCCGACAAGATCCGCGCCGCCCTGATTGCGACCGACATTCCCGGCGATCAGACGATCATGCCCTGGGCGGGCATCAAGTTCGACGATCACGGCCAGAACACCGAGGCCACGCCGGTGATCCAGCAGCTCAAGGACAGTACGTATCACACCATCTGGCCGTTCGCCCTGGCGTCCGAACCGGCGGTGTGGAACGTGGGCAAGTAGGCACGGACCCGTCGGAGGATCGCGCGCGATGACAGTGGCCGTGGTCATGCAGGTCGCCGTCAGCGGCCTGCTGATGGGGCTGATCTACGCCCTCGTCGCCGCCGGCCTCAGCCTGATCTTCGGCCTCATGGACGTGGTGAACTTCGCGCATGGCGAACTGCTGATGCTCGCCATGTACGCGACCTTCCTCGCCTGGTCCGGGCTGCATCTCGACCCGCTGCTCATGCTGATCCCCGTGGGCGTGCTGCTGTTCGTCGTGGGCCCCGCGATCTATTACGGCGTGATCGCGCGCGCCCTGTCGGTGCGGTTCAATCGCGGCATGGCGCAGATCTTCGCCACGTTCGGCCTGTCGATCCTGCTCCAGGGCGGTGCCCAGCTCGTGTTCGGCTCGGAGTTCCGCAGCCTCGACCGCACCCTCCTGTCGGACCGCACCGTGTCCTTCGCCGGCGTCTTCGTGCCGCTGCCGCAGCTCGCCGCCGGGATCGTCTGCCTGCTCGCCTTCGCCGCCCTGCTCGCGATCATGCGCACCGAGTTCGGCCGCGCGCTGGAGGCCACGCGCGAGGACCGCGAGGCCGTCGCGCTGATCGGCATCGACCGCGACCGCATCTTCGCACTCGGCTGGGGGATCGGCGCGGCGACCGTCGGCGTGGCGGGCGTGATGCTCTCGGCCTTCTACTACGTCTCGCCCACGGTGGGCGTGAACTTCGCCCTGATCGCCTATGTCACCGTCGCACTCGGCGGCTTCGGCAGCCTGCTCGGCGCGCTGGTCGCCGGCCTGGTCATCGGCGAGGTGGAGGCGTTCACCGCGCTCGCCATCTCTCCCTCGCTTAAGCAGGTCGGCATCTTCGCCGTCTATCTCGCCGTGCTGATGGTCCGCCCGCGCGGGCTGTTCGGCACCCTATGATGCCGACGCGCGCGCGGCCCACCGCGATCGCCCGCCGCCGCCGGCGCGAGCTGGCGGGCGGCATCGTCAGCCTCGCGGTCGTGGGTGCGCTGCCGCTGGTTCTCCACGACACCTACACGCGCAACCTGCTGATCATGACGGTGCTGTTCGCCGGGCTCGCGCAGGCGTGGAACATCCTCGGCGGCTATTGCGGGCAGGTCTCGCTCGGCCACGCGCTCTATTTCGGCGTCGGCGCCTATGTCTCGACCCTGCTGCTGCTGCGGCTGGGACTGCCGCCGAGCGTCGGCCTGTTCGCCGGCGGGGCGGTGGCGGCGGTGGCCGCGCTGCTGGTGGGCTGGCCGTGCTTTCGCCTGTCGGGCCACTACTATGCCATCGCCACGCTCGTCGTGGGCCAGATCGGCTACTTGCTGTTCCTGAACTGGGACTGGGCCGGCGCGGCCAGCGGCTTGAACGTCCCGTACCACCGCGCGCTCGGCGAATCCTGGGTGTGGCTTCAGTTCCGCATCGACAAGGTGCCCTACTTCCTCGCCGTGCTCGCCTTCGCCGCGATCGCCTGGCTCGTCGCCTGGGTGATCGAGGGCTCGCGCTGGGGCTATTCCTGGCGCGCGGTGAAGGACGACCCGATCGCCGCGCGCAGCCTCGGCGTGCGCGTGCTGCCCTCGAAGATGGCCGCCGCCGCGATCAGCGGGTTCCTCACCGGCGCGGGCGGCGCGCTCTATGCCCAGTATATCGGCTACATCGACCCCGACAGCGTGCTCGCCCTTACCCTGTCGATCCTGATCCCGCTGCCGGCGGTGCTCGGCGGGCTCGGCACGCTCTGGGGGCCGCTGGTCGGCGCCGCGCTGCTCACCCCGCTGTCGGAACTCAGCCGCAGCTATCTCGGCGGCTCCGGTAGTGGCGTCGATCTCGTCCTGTATGGCGCGCTGATCATGCTGGTCGCGCTGCTGCGCCCGCAGGGCCTGGTGGGCCTCGCCCGCCGCCGCCCCGCGCTGCCCGAGGATGGAGCCGGGGATGTCGCCCGGGACGTCGATGCAAGCGCTGCTTGAGGTCGCGCGCGTCAGCAAGGCGTTCGGCGGGGTCAGCGCCAATGTCGATGTCAGCTTCGACGTCCGCGCCGGCGAGATCCTGGGCCTGATCGGCCCCAACGGCGCCGGCAAGACCACGCTGTTCAACGCCATCGCCGGCGCCATCGCCCCCGATACGGGCGAGATCCGCCTGGAGGGCGCGCGCATCTCCGGCCTGCCGCCCGAGGCCTGCGCCATGCGCGGCGTCGCGCGCACGTTCCAGGTCGTGCGCAGCTTCGATTCCATGACGGTGCTGGAGAACGTGATGGTGGGCGCCTTCGCCCGCGCCCGCCGCGCCCGCGCCGCCATCGCACTGGCGCAGGAAACCCTCGCCGTCACCGGCCTCGCGATGCGCGCCGAGGCGCCCGCCCACGCGCTCACCCCGCCCGAGAAGCGCCGCCTGGAGGTGGCCCGCGCGCTGGCGACCCATCCGCGCCTGCTGCTGCTCGACGAGATGCTGACCGGGCTCACCCCGGCCGAGGCGCGGGACGGCGTGCGCCTGATCCGCGCCATCCGCGAACGCGGCGTGACCGTGATCATGGTCGAGCACGTCATGGAGATCCTGCTGCCGCTGATCGACCGCGCCGTCGTGCTCGACCTCGGCCGCGTGGTGATGAGCGGCACGCCGGCCGAGGTGGTGCGCCATCCCGACGTGATCCGCGCCTACCTGGGCGAGCGCTATGCTCCGGCTTGAGGGCGTCTCCGCCGCCTATCGAGGCCTGCGCGCGCTGCAAGGCGTCTCGATCGAGGTCGGGCGCGGCGAGATCGTCGCCGTGGTCGGCGCCAACGGCGCGGGCAAGAGCACGCTGCTCAAGGCCATCGCCGGCCAGGTGGCGACGGAGGGGCTCATCGAGTTCGACGGCGCCTCCATCCGCCGCCTGCCGGCGCACCGCATCGCCCGCCTCGGCATCGGGCTGGTGCCGGAAGGCCGCCGGCTGTTCCCCCGGCTCAGCGTGGAGGACAATCTGCGCCTCGGCGCCTACGCCCGCCGCGGCGAGCCCGACCGCTTCGCGCCGCTCGAGCTCGTGTTCTCGCTGTTCCCCCGCCTGAAGGAGCGCCTGGCGCAGCGCGCCGAGACGCTGTCGGGCGGCGAGCAGCAGATGCTCGCGATCGGGCGCGCGCTGATGGCCCGGCCGCGCCTGCTGATGCTGGACGAGCCGAGCCAGGGCATCATGCCGCGTCTGGTGGACGACATCCTGGCGGCGGTGCAGCGCATCCGCGCGCTGGGGGTGACGGTGCTGCTGGTCGAGCAGCGCCTGGCCGAGGCGCTGGCCATCGCCGAGCGCGCCTACGTGCTACAGACCGGACGCATCGTGATGAGCGGCAAGGCGTCCGAGATCGCCGCCGACGACGGCGTGCGCAAGGCCTATCTGGGGATGTGACGGGAAAGGAAGCCGGGCATGAACGACAAGCTGGGACGCCGCGCCCTCGCCGCAGGGGCGGCGCTGCTGCCGGCGGCGATGATCGGCAGCGCGCACGCGCAGACGGCGGGCGAGACCACGCTGGATCGCATCCGCCGCACCAAGACCTTGCGCATCGCCGCCCTGCCGGGCGAGCTGCCCTATTTCCAAAAGGACCTCGTCAGCGGCGGGTGGGGGGGTGCCGCGATCGAGATGGCCAACAGCATCGCCACCCTGCTCGGCGCCAAGCTCGCCTACGTGGAGGCGACATACGGCACCTCGGTGCTCGACCTGCAAAGCGACAAGGTGGACCTCGCCTTCGCACTGAACCCGACGCCGGAACGCGCGCTCGCCGTGCGCTTCGCCCATCCGATGCTGATCCATCCGTTCGGCTGCCTGGCGCGGGCGGGGCTGGAGCCCAAGACCTGGGCCGACATCGACAAGCCCGACATCCGCATCGCCTTCGACATCGGCTCGCTGCACGAGACGGTGGCCAAGCGGTTCGCGCCCAAGGCCCAGCATATCGGCTTCCCCAACCGCGACCAGGCCATCCTGGCGCTGCAATCGGGGCGCGCCGATGTGGACATCCTGGCCGCCCTGCTCGGGCTGTCGGCGACGGCGAAGAACCCGGCGCTCGGGCACTGGTACCTGCTGGGACAGCCCACCGTCGCCCTGCCCAGCTCGCTCGCCGTGCAGTACGAGCCCGACACGCGCTTCGTGGACGTGCTGAACGCCTGGCTCGACTATAACCGCGGCATCGGCCAGTTGCGCGAGTGGCTCATCGCCGGCCTGGAGCTGGAAGGCGTCAAGCGCGAGCAGATCCCGCCGGAGCTGACGTTCTGACGCGCGCGGCGCGGGCGCGCTGATGCACTACACCTGGGATTTCGGCTCGCTGGTCCAGTACCGGCCGCTGCTCTGGCGGGGCACCCTGGTCACGCTCGCCTTCACCGCGGCCACCATCTTCTGCGGGCTGATCCTGGGACTGCTGATCGGGCTCGGGCGGCTGTCGCGCTCGGCGCTGGTGAACGCGCCGCTGATCGGGCTGATCGAGGTGTTCCGCTGCACGCCGCTGCTGGTGCAGATCGTCTGGTTCTACTACGCGCTGCCGGTGCTGCTGCACGTGCAGATCCCCGCGCTCGCCGCCGCCGGCGCGACGCTCTCGCTCTATACCGGCGTGTTCTACGCCGAGATATTCCGCGCCGGCATCGTCTCCATCGAGCCCGGTCAATGGGACGCGGCCCGCGCGCTGGGCCTGTCGCGCTGGCGGATGATGCGCCTGGTGATCCTGCCGCAGGCGATGCGGCGGATGGTGCCGCCCTTCGTCAGCCAGTCGATCACCCAACTCAAGAACACCTCCCTGGTCTCGACCATCGCCGTCCCCGACCTGCTCTATCAGGGCACCATCATCACCGAGACCACGTATCGCCCGCTGGAGGTGTACACGGTCGTCGCGCTGATCTACTTCGCGCTGCTGTTCCCCAGCACCATGCTCGCGCAGTGGTACGAGCGCCGGCTCACCGCGCGGCGATAGCCATGCCTATCGCAAACGGACTCGTAAAAGAAATGTGATTTCAGGGGCACTCATTACCGCTCGTGTTAGAGTTCATCCACGATCATATCGTGATCTGACAGAGCTTTCGGACCATCAGCCTGACTGATGCCCAGCGTAGGAATGCGAGCGCGTTCTGGTTCAGGCGCTCCCAGTCCCTGGCCAGCCTACGGCATCGGTTCAGCCAGGCGATGGTGCGCTCGACGATCCAGCGCTTGGGCAGGACGACGAACTTGCCGGCATCGGATCGCTTGACGATCTCGACGTTGACCGTGCGGCAGACCCGGCGCAACCCGAGCTGGAACCTCGGCCCTTGGTAGCCATTGTCGGCGTAGAGCTTCAGCAGGAACGGAAACAGCCCGAACATCGTCGCCATCAGCACCACGCCGCCATCGCGGTCCTGGATATCGGCGGCATGCACCACGGCAAGCATCAGCAGGCCCTGCGTGTCGACCAGGACATGGCGCTTCTTGCCCTTGATTTGCTTGCCCGCGTCAAAGCCGTGCCGGTCCGAAAGCCCCCTTTTTCCGCGCTCTTGACGCTCTGGCTGTCGATGATCGCAGCCGTCGGACTGGCCTCGCGTCCCGCCTTGTCCCGGCATTGGACGTAGAGCGCATGGTGCAGCCGGTCGAGCGTGCGATCGTGCTGCCAGCGCAGGAAATAGCTGTTCACCGTGCTGCGCGGCGGCAGGTCGGTCGGCAGCGCCGCCCACTGGCAGCCGGTGCCGAGAATGTACATGATTCCGTTGACGATCTCGCGCACATCGACCGTGCGCTTGTTACCGCCACGCTTGGCCGGCGGAATCAGCGGGGCCACCAGCGCCCATTCCGCGTCCGTCAGATCGCTCGGATAGCGCAGCTTGCTTCGGTCATAGCGTCCGCGATTCTCTGTCGTCCACATCCCACGCTCCTGCGAATCGGGGCCGCAGCCATGGAATCACAAGCGATTCAGCAGACTCAAGATGTTCGTGGATGGACACTTAGGAACGATGGAAGAGGGGTGGGAGCGGTTCATGATGCATGTCTGGCTGGGTCGGACGCTGGCGGCGTTCGGAGTATGGGCCGTGCTCGGGGCGGGGGCGCGGGCTCAGAGCGTCGGCCCCGACTATCCGGTGCCGCCGTCGATCGAGTATGGCCACCTCTATCGAGACGTCGAGCTGTCGTCGATCTTCCCGGACAGCAAGACATTTCCCGACCTGATCCCCGTCGCGTCGCCCGCCGAGATCCTTCAGGCCTACGAAGCCGCCAAGGAGGCACCCGGCTTCGACCTCGCAAGTTTCGTCAGCCAGACTTTCTCCGGGCCGGTTCCTCCCGGCCCGACCGTCAATCCGGCCGAAAGCGGGGAGCATCTGCTCGACTACGTCGCGAGCCTTTGGCCGGTGCTACAGCAGTCGACGATGTCGGTTCCGCCCTATTCGACCCTGCTGCCGCTGCCTTATCCCTATGTCGTGCCTGGCGGGCGCTTCCGCGAAATCTACTATTGGGACAGCTACTTCACCATGCTCGGGCTGGAACAGGGCGGCCAGCACGCGCTGGCGGTCGACATGCTCAAGGACTTCGCCTTCGAGATCGATCACTACGACCACATACCGAACGGCAATCGCAGCTACTATCTCAGCCGTTCGCAGCCGCCGTTCTTCGCGCTGATGGTCGGGCTGATCGCCGAGCACGAGGGCGTGCGCACCTACATCAACTATCTGCCGGAACTGCAAGCCGAGTACCGACTACTGGATGCAGGGCGAAAGCGAGGCGCAGCCCGGCCACGCGGTGCGCAACGTGGTGCGGCTGCTCGACGGGTCGGTGCTGAACCGCTATTGGGACGAGCGCGCGGCGCCGCGCGATGAATCCTACGCCGAGGATGTGCAGACCGCGTCGCAGTCGGATCGCCCGCCTGGCGAGGTCTGGCGCAACCTGCGGGCGGCGGCCGAATCGGGCTGGGATTTCAGCTCCCGCTGGCTCGGCGACGGCAAGACCCTGGCCAGCATCCAGACGCTCGCCCTGCTGCCGCCCGACCTGAACAGCCTGCTGGTGCGGCTCGAGCAGACGCTTGCCGCGGCCTACCTGCTGAGCGGCGACACCGAGCACGCGGCGGCTTACGCGAAACGGGCGGCGGATCGGATCGAGGCCATCAGGCGGGTGATGTGGGATGCCGAGGACGGCGTGTTCACCGACTATCTTTGGCGGCAGGGCAAGACCACGCGCGTCGTGACGGCGGCGACGCTGTATCCGCTCTTCCTCAATGTCGCCTCGGCCGATCAGGCGAAGGCGGTGGCGGGCACGGCGGAGAACCAGCTCCTGGAGCCCGGCGGCCTGGCCACGACGCTCGTGAACAGCGGCCAGCAATGGGACGCGCCGAACGGCTGGGCGCCCTTGCAGTGGATCGCGGTGGTGGGCTTGCGCAATTACGGCTTCGATGATGACGCCGAGGAGATCGCGACTCGTTGGGTGGCGAAGTCCATCGCCGGATACCAGCAAGAGGCCAAGCTCGTCGAGAAATACGACGTGATGACCACCGGCGGCGACGAGGGTGGCGGCGGCGAGTACGCGACACAGATCGGCTTCGGCTGGACCAACGGCGTGCTGCTGGCGCTCGGTTCGCTCTATCCGGCGCTGCAGGCGGCGGCGGAGGCGGCAACGCCGGACCCACAAATGGCGCTGGCGCAGTAACGCTGGTTCACGGCTGTCCTCAGGGGTCTATCTCAGTGTCTGTCCGAGAACTTATAACAACCGCCCTAATCTCTCACCTGTTCTCGTCATTCCCGCGAAAGCGGGAACCCAGGGGGGACCGAACGGAATTCGGTGCGCGCGAGCCTGGGTGCCCGCCTTCGCGGGCATGATGGCATGGGTGAGGACAAAGGGCGGTTGGTATTACTTCGCCAGGACCGCATGTTGTAGGGCAACGCAGATCGGACAGATTGTCGGAAGGCGAGCGTAACCGGTAGCCAGAGCGACCGGTTCAGTTTTTTAAGGCGGTCGCCCCTGCGCCACAACCTGTTCTGGCGGCGCGGAAAGTTCCTGGACAGACACTCAGAATGCGACCGAAATAGCCGCCCTCCCGAGCCGTGCCAGGTTGCCGAAGGGTGTGGCTCCGGGAGGAATGTCACGGGGCGGGCGGCCCACGCGCCAGTTCATCCCAGTGTTACCGCCACGATCAGCTCGGATCGCGGCCGCTTGCAGCTACGCGTCCGGCGCCAGGAGGACCGCGATCGTTTCAGGCGCAAATGCCTCTGGAGGCAGCGTCTCAGGCCCGGCAAAGATCGCCGGGATGGGAGAGAGTTGTCCTTCCACGAAAGCGCGCCTGAGCGCACGCGACCGGCGCGCGGCGGCCTCCGGTCCGAACTCGGTATGCAACGCTGCCCAGAATTGTGCCGTTACACGAAGCCGGCGCATGCGCTCGCGCCGATCCTCGACGTAGGGGCGAAAACTGTCCGGTTCCCGGACGCCCTCAAGGATCAGGTCTCGCAAGATACGCACGTCGCGCAGGGCGATCGACAAGCCCTGGCCGGTTATCGGATCGTTGTAGCCGGCGGCATCCCCAAGCAGCACCACACCCGGCGTAACGGGATCATCAACCCAATGGTCCTCATTGGAGACAGAGTGAAATGGCCCGATCGGAGTTCCCTGGCTAATAGCATCTCCCAACGGGAGGCATCTCAGGTGGAATGCCGCCAGCAAATTCTGCTCCCGTCCCGGCCCGGTAAAGCGCTGATGCCCATCCAAACCGTAGCAGGCGTATAGGCGGACGCGGGATCCTGTCTGCGGGAAGACCAGATAATGCAGATGCTCTTCCGTCCCAAGCGACTGCTGATCGCGAGGCCAGTCTGGCACGCCATCCACGAGCATGCCGCCGACCAGATGATGCGGCGCGTCGTGCAGCATCCTCATGCCGAGCTGGCGCCGGACCGTCGAGGTCCGCCCATCCGCGCCAATGATCAGGCTGGGCCGCCAGTGGTGTCGAACTCCCTCATGCTCGAATGCAATCTCCGGTCGGGCGCCGGCACGCACCTCGACATCCTGAACACCACGTATCAGGACCGCGCCCGCTCCAACGGCGGCCTCATCGAACGCATCGCAGATGGCGGGGTGTCCAATCGACATCGGCCCGGTCCCAATCGGATGCAATTGCCGGAGGTCAAGCGCGTTCGCCTCGGCGGCGTCAGGGTCCACCGTCTCATCATAACCAACGTTGCGGACGAGATGCCGGCCGCCGGCGGCCTGAAGCCTATCGATCAGCCCGAGCGTTGCGGCTTCGGCCACTCCCCAAGGAGCCAGCCACTCGCCACGGACGTGATCGATATGGCGTTCGCTCCGCTCGAGTATGGTGACGCTCAGGCCGCCCTGCGCCAGAGCGAACGCGATCGCAGCTCCTCCGACGCCCCCGCCCACGACAACGATTTTAGGCGACTGGCTCATCGAACCCCCCTTGATTTGATTTTTGCAGGGCAGACGCTATCGCAATGAAATCCACATTCCAAGGAAAAGCACTTCCTGTCGTGCGGCGGGCGTCCTTTGTCTTCAGAAGCAGGCGCTAACGGCGAGGCTGGCCTGCGCGGCGGACGCCAAGACGACGTCCCCTGTGCCGTTGGGTGCAGGCTGTCGAAGAACAGGTAGCCCTCGGTGGCTGCTCCGGTCGCGCGCAGCGTTTCGCTCGACGGATCGGTATAGTTGCCGGTCCAGAGCGGGTCGGTCACGTTGGTCAGCTGATACGAAGCCGGGTTGGCGATCGCGGCGTCAAGCGGTAGCACCATGTTGGCGAATGGGACGGGCGCCGGCTGGCCGGCGCCCGTTAGAGCGCGATTGCGGCGCGGTCAGTTGTCCCTCTCCTCCCGAAGTTCGGTCGCGTCACCGCCGCGAGGCAAGCACCTTTCGTTCGAATAGGTGCTTAGAAATGATAGGATGTGGTGGACCATCGGGGTATTGATCGCATAGATCAACTGCCGGCGATAGCGGCGCTGCGTGACCAACCCAGCTTGACGCATGTCCCGTAGGTGGAAAGCAAGCGAGGAAGCCGGGACGCCCAACTGCTCGGCGATCACTCCCGCAGGCAACCCACTGGAGTCGCGCTTGGCCAGAAGCCGGAATACCTCCAGCCGCGTTTTCTGAGCCAAGGCGTTGAGTGCGGCAATGATCCTCTCGGCGTCGGCCGAGTCTTTGCTTTCGTGGCAGGCAGAGGTACCTTCCGGTGCTGGTGCATATTTAAGATATAGACGACATACTACAGCTCTTCCTCCAGTCACTAGAGAGAAATTTCGTATTAGCGTAATCTATTCTGTGTGTGAGGTTGGCCGCTCATTTTATCATCGCCGAGTGACTAGCTTCAAAGTCAATTTCATATATTACAAACTATATGTTAAGTCGCTATCACAGGCCTTCCCGCCCCGACAGCTCCGATTCAGACAAAACTTATGAAGGAGTCCAGTCAATTCCAGGGCCCGTGAGCCCCCTGGTAAAAAACTGTTGTCCTATCATTACAGTTGCGCTTTCCTATGGTGAGCTGCGCGAGCGGCGGCTTGATGGGCCCGTCTCCAGAGTGACCAGGCGATGATGTGCGCGGGTTGGATGCGTCGTCTTGCAAGCCGCGTTGCTATGCGCCGGATTTCCTGGACCGACCAGCGGATGAGGTCCGGGTCCGCGGCATCCGCCTCGGCGGGGTTTTTTTCGGCGTGGCCGCCACTGCATTGGCCTTGTTGCGAATGATCGCCATCATGGCGAAGGCGAGCATCACGAGCGAGACGTGCCGATGCCATCCGTGCCAGGACCGGGTCTCATTGTGATCGAGGCCAAGCTCGTTCTTGGCGGTCTCGAAGCTGTCTTCGATGGACCAACGATGACCTTCGACGGCAACCAGCGTGGCGATTGGGGTTCCGGTCGGACACCAGGTCGAGAAGAATGCCATCTCGCCGTTGGCGATATGGCGACGGATCAGCAATCCGCGCGTCCATGCCTCGTCTTCCGCGCCGCCGAACTCACCGGCTTTGAGGTCGGCGAGTTCCACGTAGCACCACTCGTGCAGGCGCGGCCCCTTGGTCCCGGCCCCGGCCGACAGGCGCTGCCAGTCTGCCGTGGCCCGGGACGCGGCGATCGCCTCGGCGCTACCCGCGATCAGTTGTCTTTTGCCCCAGGAATGGAACCGATGCGCGCCGGTCACCCCGAGCACGTAGCCACGGTCGGCCCGGCGCAGCACCTGCTCGACCTCGCCGACGCCATAGACGGCGTCGGCGGCCACCCACGCGAACGGTACGTTCGCGGCCAACGCACGCTTGATCATCTGCACGGCGATGCGCGGCTTGGTCGCGAAGCTGATGTCACTTCGCACATGTGCGCTGGCCAACCGGGCCGGGTCGTCGGTCCAGGCTTTCGGCAGATACAGTGATCGGTCGATGAAGGCGTGGCCGTGGCGCGAGGCATAGGCGGCGAACACGCCGATCTGGCAGTTGGTGATCTTGCCCGCCGATCCCGTGTATTGCCGCGCAACCCCGCACGACGCGCGGCCCTGCTTGAGGAATCCGGTCTCGTCGATGACCAGCACCGCGCCGCTGTCACTCAGCGCCTCAACAACATACTCCCGCACGACGTCGCGCAGAGCATCCGCGTCCCATTGGCCGCGTCCCAGCACCGACTGTTGCCGCCACGGGCCAGGATCACCTGCCGCTTCCGCTCGCATCCAGCCGGTCTTGCGCCGTTCCTCGCCGAGCAGACCATCCAGGAAAAGCCCGGCCGAGACCGCCATCCGCTCCTGCTTGAACAGCGAACGCATCCGCGCTTTGACGTCACGCAGCGACGAGGCCCAAAGCTCCAGCGTCGTCTCGATCGATGCTCCCGACACCACGATCTCCGAATCGAGTCATGGTTCCGCATCCATTCAGAGTTCAGAGGTCAGCGCAACTGTAATGCTATGCTTCAGTGTTGCGAACTGCTACGCATGGCATGATGCAGTGTACGGAAGTGCTCATTATTTTTCCACGCAGGACGTGCCGGTCCCTGTTCCCGCACGCGGCAGCCCTCGCCGGCAGCCGGATGCGCCAGCCAAGCGGCTTTGCTCAGGCGAGACTTGATTGCGCCGCCGCCGCCAGCACGGCGTGGCCCTGCGCGGTCGGATGCAGCGTGTCGAAGAACAGGTAGCCGTTCGCCGCCGCGCCGCTCGCGCGCAAGGTTCCGCTGCCCGCGTCGGTATAGTTGCCCGTCCACAACGGGTCGGTCACATTGGTCAGGCTGAATGCGGCGGGGTTGGCCACCGCGGCGTCCAGCAGCGAGTACGCGTCCACGAGGTGCAGATTGAGCTGGTCCGCGCTCGCGACCGGTTGCAGCGAGGCGCTCAGCTCCTGGTCATACAGGGCGGAGAGCGAGGAGGCGAGTTGCGACACCGCAACTCCCTGGCTCGTCACCGCCGGCGTCTGCCCTAGATCGGGCACGTTCAGCACAACCAGGTTCCGCGCGCCGTCGGCGGCAAGGCCGGCGATGAAGTGGGTCTCGTCGGCGACCGCATCGCCGATGTCGGTCAGCGAATTGGCGGGGTTCGCGACAAACGCCGCGAGGGCGTCGCGCACGTCGTTCCCACCGATCGAGAGCGTATAGAGCGCGTTGGCCTGCGGCTTCGGGTCCGCCAGCGCGAACTGCGCGAGCTGGGACGGCAGATCGATCGGCGTCACGGCGTGCAGGGGCGTCGCTCCGGTCTCGGCGTCGCCATAGGCGAAATCGGTCCCGCCAAGCAGGCTCGGCGTCACCGAAGGCAGGTTCAGCGAGGCCGCGAGGTCCTGCACCCAGACGGGGCCGTTGGTGAATCTCCCGTCGGAGTAGGGCGGCGAGACCGGGATCGTGTGCAGGCTCACGCTGTAGGCGTTTCCCGCGTCGGAGAGGCTGTCACCGAAGGCATAAAGGGTGCTGTAGGGCCCGGTGGACGTGCCCTGCGATCCCAGGTTGGTGCCGAGCACCCGCCCCACCGCCGAGGTGAGGTCGGCCACGGCATCGCCGACGAAGTCCGGCACCGCACTCAGCCCGAGCGATGCGGCGTTGATCAGGCTCATGATCCATTCCTCCCAGACGCTGGCTAAGGGTTAGACCCGGCATCGCGAAACGGTCCAGACCAGTTCGCAGCCGTCCGGTAGCTGGCCCCGCTGCCGGCCGCGGGGTGGTCGGCATGCGTCCGACGGGGTACGGTGCTGGCACCGCCGCGCACGCGGCACCGGAGTAAGGATACCGAGCATGGACATTCGCTACGACGACCGGGTCGCCATCGTCACCGGGGCCGGCGCCGGGCTGGGCCGAGCGCATGCGCTGCTGCTGGCCGGGCGCGGCGCCAAGGTGGTGGTCAACGATCCCGGCGGCGCGGTGGACGGACGCGGCAGCGCGCACGCCGTCGCCGATCAGGTGGTGGCGGAGATCAAGGCCAAGGGCGGCGAGGCGGTCGCCAACTACAACTCGGTCGCCGACTGGGACGGCGCGCAGTCCATCGTCAAGACCGCCACCGACACCTGGGGCCGGCTGGACATCCTGGTCAACAACGCCGGCATCCTGCGCGACAAGGCGTTCAACAACATGGACGTGCAGGATTTCGAGACGGTCGTGCAGGTCCACCTGACGGGCACCGCGTACTGCACCCGCGCCGCCTGGCCGGTGATGCGCGCGCAGGGCTACGGCCGCGTGGTCGTCACGTCGTCCACCTCCGGCACTTTCGGCAATTTCGGCCAGGCCAACTACGGCGCGGCGAAGGCCGCCGTCTGCGGGCTGGCGAATTGCCTGCGGTTCGAGGGCGCGAAGTTTAACATCCTGACCAACGTCATCTCGCCGGCCGCGCTGACCCGCATGACCGAGGGCCTGATGAACCCGGCCATCGCCCCGTACCTGAAGCCCGAGCTGGTCTCCCCCGCGGTCGCCTGGCTGTGCAGCGAGCAGTGCAACGTCTCCGGCCAGATCATCTTCGCCCAGGCCGGCGGCTTTACATGCCTCCAGGTTTTCGAGACCGAGGGCGTGCAGTTCGACCCCGACCAGCCGGTGACGATCGAGATGTTCGCCGAGGCGTTCCCGCGCATCTCCGACCTGGCGAACGCGCATCCGCTGCGCACGATCGGCGGCGAGATGGAGAACAAGCTGCGCGCGATCGGCAAGATCGGTTGACCAACCGCGCGGCGATGCCCGTCCACGTCGTCGTCATCGGCGCCGGCATCGTCGGCGCCGCCTCCGCGATCGAGCTGCTGCGCGACGGAAACCGCGTCAGCATCCTCGACCCCGGCGAGCCCGGCGGGACGCAGGCGGCGAGCTTCGGCAACGGGTGCTTGCTCTCGCCCAGCTCCGTCGTGCCAATGTCCTCGCCGGGCATCTGGCGCAAGGTGCCGGGCTGGCTGCGCGACCCGCTCGGGCCGCTGACGATCCGCTGGCGCTATCTGCCGCGCATGCTGCCCTGGCTCACGCGGTTCCTCGCCGCCGGCGCGACCGAGGCGAAGGTCGCCGCCGTCGGCCGCGCGCTGCGCCCGCTGCTGATCGAATCCCCCGAACGCCACCAGCGCCTCGCCGACGAAGCCGGCGTCGGCGCGCTGATCCAGCGCACCGGATTCCTTTATGTCTTTCCCTCGCGTGCGGATTTCGAGGCCGAGGCGCTCGCCTGGCGCGTGCGGCGCGACAATGGCGTGCGCTGGATCGAGCTGGACGAGAACGAACTGCGCCAGCGCGAGCCGAGCATCGACCGGCGCTACCGCTTCGGCCTGCTGGTCGAGGAGGGTGGGCATTGCCGCGATCCCGGCGCCTATGTCGCCGCGCTGGTGCGCCACGCCGAGGCGCTCGGGGCCGAGCGGCGCACCGCGCGCGCCACCGGCTTCCGCATTGAGGACAAGCACCTCCGCGCTGTGCAGACCGATGGCGGCGACATCGCCTGCGACAAGGCGGTGATCGCCGCCGGCGCCTGGTCGCGCGCGCTGGCCGCCGCCGCCGGCGACCGGGTGCCGCTGGAGAGCGAGCGCGGCTACCACGCCCTGATCGCCGCTCCCGAGAGCGCCCCGCGCCTGCCGGTGATGCCGAGCGACGGCAAGATGTCGATCACCCACATGGCCGGCGGCCTGCGCATCGCCGGACAGGTCGAGCTGGCGGGGCTGGAGGCCGCGCCGAACTGGCGCCGCGCCGAGATCCTGCGCGACTTCGCCCAGCGCCTGTTCCCCGGCCTGCCGCGCGAGATTCCGGCCTCGCAGGTGAGCTTCTGGATGGGCCACCGCCCGTCGCTGCCCGACGGCCTGCCCTGCATCGGCCCGGCCTCGGCCTCCGCCGACATCGTGCACGCGTTCGGGCACGGTCATGTCGGCCTCGCCGCCGGCGCGACGACCGGCCGGCTGGTCGCCGATCTTGTCAGCGGCAAGGCCCCGCCCATCGACATGCGCCCCTACCAGGCGCGACGCTTCGCCTCAAGAGCGCACGTCTAGCCTCTCACCCCACTGCTCCCTCTCCCTCCGGGAGAGGGCCGGGGTGAGGGGCTACGCGCAATAATTTCTTCATCGCGGACTTTCCGGTGCTAGAACCACCACGGTTCATGACAGCCGAGGCTTCCCCGCATGCATTGTTGGTTCCTGGCGCTTGGCGCCGCCCTCGCCAGCCCCGTCGCCATGGCGACCGCCGCCACGCTTCAGGTCGGTCCCGGACAGTCCTACGCCCAGCCCAGCCAGGCGGTGGCGGCGGCGCACAATGGCGACACCATCGCCATCAATCCGGGCCAGTATTTCGACTGCGCGGTGGTGCGCCAGAGCAATCTGACGATCGAGGGCGTCGGCGCGGGCGCGGTGCTGACCGACAAGCCGTGTCAGGGCAAGGCGCTGCTGGTCATCGACGGCAACGACGTCACCATCCGCAACCTCACGCTGCAACGCGCGCGCGTGCCCGACGAGAACGGCGCCGGAATCCGCGCCGAGGGCGGCAACCTGACAATCGAGAACACGCGCTTTCTCAACAACCAGAACGGCATCTTGTCGGCCAGCAACCCCGACGCGACCATCCGCATCCTCGGCAGCGCGTTCATCGGCAACGGCGTCTGCAACGGCAATTGCGCGCACGGGATCTACATCAACCACGTCAAGCTGCTGGACGTCGAGCGGTCCCGCTTCTGGGACACCCACCAGGGTCACGCCATCAAGTCGCGGGCGCTGGCGACCCGGATCATCGGCTGCGACATCGAGGACGGTCCCGAGGGCAGCGCCAGTTATCTGATCGAGGCCCCGAACGGCGGCAGCCTGGTCGTCGCGGACACGCGCCTGGAGAAGGGACCGCACTCGGAGAACCAGGCCAACGTCGTGATGATCGGGGCCGAGGGCGTCAGCCAGCCCACCGATCAGCTCGTGTTCCGCAACAACACGCTGGTCAACGACGAAGGCCGGCCCACGACCTTCGTGCACAACGTCACCGCCACGCCCGCCCAGCTCGTCGGCAACACTTACCAGGGAAGCCCGGTGCGCCCTTTAGCGGGGGATGGATCGACCAAGTGACGTTCGTCCTGAAGGCTCGCCTCGCGCGCCTCGACCATCTCGCCAAGGTCGCGGTGAGCCACCTCCTGCAATAAGCGCCGCGCCCGGTTGCCACCGGACCGGGCGGCGGCGAGACTGCCGAAAGACATCGTCGGCAGGAGACGCACATGCCCGAACGGCCGTTCACCCAGGCTGACCTCGACACCCTGAAGCAATGGGACACGCCCACCATCTGCAACGGGCTGGAGATCGTGGCGCCGGAGCGGCGGGCGATCGGCTTCACCACCCAGCCGCTGGTGCCGATCGAGCCCAAGCTGCCGCCGATAGTCGGCCTCGCCCGCGTCGGCATGATCCGCGCCAAGGAGGCGCCGCGCGGGGCGGTCGCCAACCGGCTCGACTGGTACGACTACGTGGCGGACGCGGACCTGCCCACCATCGTCGTGCTGCAAGACCTCGACGACACGCCCGGTTACGGCGCCTTCTGGGGCGAGGTCCATTCCACCGTCCACAAGGCGCTGGGCGCGCTGGGCTGCGTGACAGACGGCTCGTATCGCGACATCGACGCCTGGGCCGAGGGCTTCCAGATCATCGGCGGCATGGTCTGCCCGAGCCACGCCCACGTCCACCTGGTCGATTTCGGCAAGCCGGTGAACGTGCACGGGATGAACGCCGCGCATGACGACGTGGTCCACGCCGACCGCCACGGCGCGGTGGTCATCCCGGCCGACGCGGTGCGCAAGCTGCCCGCGGCGATCGAGCTGATCGCCCGGCGCGAGAAGGTGATCCTCGATATCTGCCACGCGCCGGACTTCTCGCCGGCCAAGCTGCGCGAGGCGATCCGGCGATCCGGCGAGATCCACTGAGCCGGCAAGCGGCGGGCGTCGAGCCTTGACGCCCGTCCGGCCGGTCCGCACATCCCGCTCATGCCCGACCCGTTCCTGCGCCCCGAGGAGCCCACCGCCGCCGCCGCCATCGCCGCGATCGGCGCGGAGCTTGACGTGTTCGACGACTGGATGGACCGCTACCAGTTCATCATCGAGCTGGGGCGCAAGCTGCCCCCCTTCCCCGAGGCCTGGATGGACGACGCCCACCGCGTCCCCGGCTGCCAGAGCAAGGTCTGGATGGAGGCCGAGCGGCGCGACGGGCGGCTGTTCCTGGCCGGGGCCTCGGACGCGGCGATCGTCTCGGGTCTGGTGGCGCTGCTGCTGCGCGTCTACTCCGGCCGCCCGCCGCAGGAAATCACGGCGACCGACCCCGTTTTCCTCAAGGATCTGGGGCTGATCGAGGCGCTCTCCACCAATCGCGGCAACGGCATCGCCGCGATGGCCCGCAAGATCCGCGACGTCGCGGCACTGCAACCCGCCGCGTAGCAGAGACCCGGCCGTCCCATCAGACGGCGTGGCCGATGATCTCGGCCGCAAGGCGATGCCGAGGATAGAAGGCGGAGCAGGATCGGAAACTACCCAGACGCCGTGGCGCCCAAGGCGTCCGCTCCCGCTTCGCGAGGGACCGTTGCAATGCGCAGCCCCGGGCCACGGCGAAGATCGTACGTCTCGCCGCTTACGACCACGGTCATCTTCTCTCCCGATAGAAGCGTCACCTCGACGGGGTTCTCGCCCTGACCGATCCGGATCGTGAGCCGCCGACCACGCCATTGAACGCCAAACGCGAGACTGCGCCACTGCGCCGGCAGTCGCGGGTCGATGGCGATGCCCTCCGGGCGCAGCGAGAGTCCGGCGAAGCCGAACACCGCCGTCATCCAGCTCCCGCCGAGTGCCGCGATGTGCACGCCACCGTCGATCGCCACATGCGTATCGGCGAGGTCGATATCCGCGCTTTGCCGGAAGTAGCGCAACGCCATGTCGGAGTGGCCCAGCCGGGCGGCGACCAGCCCATGCATGGCCCGGCTCAGCGAGCTGCCCTGGCCGCATCGCGGCTCGTAGTAGCGGAAGTTCTTCGTCCCTGTCTCGCCCGCGAACTCCTCGGGCAGCAGCCCCAAGAGTGCCACGACATCGGCCTGCTTGATGACCTGGGACTTCTGCGTTCGCTCCCGCCCAAGCACCACGTCGATCGGCACGGAGCGGCCCGCGTAGTCGGCCAAGTCGATGTCTTCGAGAGCGAAATAGCCTGCGAATTGCTCGAAGAGTCCCGTGTCAGGGTCGAAACCGGTCGTCATGGCCTCCGCCACGTTCAGCCACTGCTTCATCTCGGTGTCGTCCAGGCCGAGATGGCCGGCGAGGCGTTGCCCAGCGCTCGGGCCAGCGTTCGCGCAACAATGCGGCGACCTCCAGCGCGCGCCGGATGTTCCAGCGCGCCATGACGTTGGTGAAGGCGTTGTCGTCGATGTGTTCGTGATACTCGTCCGGTCCGATGACGCCGCGGATGTGGCAGTAGCCGTCGGCCTCCGGCTGCGCGCGGCTGGACCAGAACCGGGCCGTCTCCAGCAGGATCTCGGCACCGGCGTCGAGCAGGAAGCCTTCATCGCCGGTCGCCTGCCAGTATTGCCAGACCGCGTAGGCGACGTCCGCGCTGATGTGCTGCTCCTGCTTGCCGCAGAGGATATCGACGATCTTGCGGTCCGGACCGATGGCCTGCTCGGGCGTCATCTCCGCGCCGGTATCGGCGGACTCCCAGGCGTAGAGGGCGCCGCGCCAGCCCATCCCGGCCGCCTTCGCCCGCGCGGCGTCGAGCGTGCGGAAGCGATACATGAGCAGCGCTCGGGCCGCTTCGGGCCAGGTCAGGACATAGAAGGGCAGCAGGTAGATCTCGGTGTCCCAGAAGACGTGCCCATGATAGTCGTCGCCGGTCAGCGCCCGGGCGCCGATCGAGACGCGCTCGTCGGCCGGGTTGGCCGCGCTGTTCAGGTGGTAGAGGGCGAACCGCAAGCGCCCGCTGCGCCTCCGCGTCGCCCTCGACCTCCACGTCGCTGCACTGCCACCGTTCTGGCCCAGGCCGCCTCGTGCGCCGCGACCACGCCGCGCCAGCCGATCTGTCGCGCAGCGCCGAGCTTGTCCCTAGCCTCGCCGCCGGGATCCAGCGCCGGGGATGTCGCTCCGCGCCACGGCGACGGAGCGCTCGAAGCACACGACCTGACCGGGGTGGGATGTCCAGCTCCAGGACCATTTCAACGGGTCGACGTTCGGTCGGCGAGACATCGTGGCCATCGATCCGCAGCGATGCCGCGGCTGCCATGGCCAGGCCCTTCCGCGAATGCCGGGTGCGCCATACGCCGAGATCCTGATCGATCCGCTCGGCGACAAGCCCGAGTTCCACCCCCTCGAACGACGCTTCGAGCGTGATATCGACCGCGCCGTGCTCGAACTCCCACTGGATCAGTTGCAGCCCGATCGCCCGCTCGCTCATCGACACGAGGCGCAGCGTGCGCACGCGCAGCGCCAGGGCGCCCACCGTCAACTGGCGGGTTTCACTGAGCAATGCGCCTCGCCGCACGTCGAGCGTCATGCGATGCGACGACACCTCGCCGGGGTGGTGCAACAAGGGTCCACCGGGCAGCCGAATCCGCACGTGCAGCCAGTCGGCGGCTGGAACAAGCACCGGTAAGGCCCCGGCCTCGTCGGACGTGTCGAACAGGCCGGCCACATAGGTCCGCGCTGGCACGACCCAACGTGCCCCTCGGGTCGTCGCGCGCGCTGCCCCGCACGCCCAGGAAGCCGTTGCTGATCGCGAAGCGCGATTCCACGCTGCTCTCGCGCAGCGGATCGTAGCCGTCCTTCACAAAGACCCAGGCGGGATCGGCCGTCGGCTCCAGCGCGTGGTCCATCATCCGACGCCGATCATGTCGGCCGCCGGCGAAGCCGTCCATCGGCGAGTTCATCGACCGCGACTTCGTCCAGACTCGTCACCACGAGATCTGCTCCTGCCGCCCGCAGCAGGGCCGCGTCGTCGTGCCGGGCGACGCCGAGCGCCGCCATATCGCCCGCGCGCGCCGCCTCGATGCCGGCGGGGGCGTCCTCGACCACGACGCAGTGCGCGGGTGGAACGCGCAGTTCGGCGGCGGCCAGGAGGAAGATCTCCGGGTTCGGCTTGCCCTGCCGCAAATCGCGCCCGCAGACATTGGCATCGAACACGTCCAGCAGGGATTGGCCGGAGTCGAGGCGAATCGACTCGCATCATGCCGTTGGCGTTCTTCGAGGATGATGCGACCGCCATGGGCCACCCCAGGGCACGGACCGCCTGAACAAAGCGGAGCGCGTCGGGGAAGGCGGCGACGCTCCCGGCCCGAATCAACTCCTCAAGCCGCTTCTGCTTGCGCTCGGCATAGGCGACGGCCTGCCGCCCGGCGTCCGGCACCCCCAACGCCTCCAGGGCGGCACGGGCGCCGCTGAGGCGCGGCTTGCCCGCGACATGGGCCTGGTACATCGCGGTCGTGAAGCGGTCCGGCTCGGCGAAGCCAAGGAGCGCCTCGCGCCAGGCACGCTCATGGGGCGATGCGAGCAGGACGCCATCGACGTCGAAGATGCAGGCGGTCAAGGTCCGGGGTCCGTCGGTTCCGGCGGCCGGTGGTTCGCGGGTCGTCATGTGCCTGTCCCGGGCGTGTTTTGTCGAACGTGCGGGGACCCGCACGTCCGTATCTGTCTCCAGTGGCACCAGACCGCGTTCGCCGGCCGCCGTTCCTGGGGCCGCCAGCGCGTGACCCAGTTCGGGGCTGCTCGGCTGGGCTCGCCTGATTCGAGCACACCGCCCAGCCACGTAAGCTTACCCGCGGCCATCCTGCGAGAAAAGGCTCGAAAACGACGCAGGTGCGGCCGGAGGCCCAGGCGGCGAGTCCTGCCACGTCCCGCCGCGCCGCACATGGCGCACCCCGGCCGCCCGCCTCGCGGTGCCGGTCACGTTAGCGCCGGAACGCCCGGCCGTTGCCGCCCCCGGAGATCCGAGGTAGTCTTGCGATAGAGCCGCCGGTCCGGCTGTTCGCCTGGGAAATGTCGGCTGATGCTGTGTCATCTCGCCCGTCCCATCGTCCGCACGCTTGCTGCCGCGACACTTCTCGGCAGCGTCGCTCTTCTCGGCCTGTCATCTGCGGTTTCATCTGCCCAAGGGGCCGATGCCGGAATCTCTGCGGGCACTGCCGACTTGCCTCAGGATACCGACACCCCGTCTGGGCCTGCAAAGACGACGCCGATGCAGGAGTATCGCGCCAGGCAGCCCGCCTTTGACCTCCTCGCGGCGCGCATCAAGTATTTGCACGAGAGGCTACACATCACGCCTGCGCAGGAGCCGCTCTGGGCCAATCTCGCTCAAGTGATGCGGGAGAACGCGAAGTCAGTAGCCCCGTTGCTCAAAGAGCGGTTTCAGACCGCGAAGAGCGGAAACGCGATCAACTCTCTCAGCACCTATGAGAAGCTCGGCGAGGCGCAGCTTGACGGGCTCAAGAAGTTCACGGCCGCCTTCCAGGCGCTCTACGTCAGTCTGACGGATTACCAGAAGAAGATCGCTGACAGTGTCTTCCGCCTTCCGCAATTTCCGGAGCAACTCGTCACCCCCTCGCCGTATGCTTACTATCCGTCCTATTCGACCCCTCCAGCCTACCCGTTATTCCCCGCCCTATTCCTATTATCCTTACTCCAGTTTTTTGTTTTTGGGTCCCCCTATTGTGCTGCGGCCGTCATTCTTCTTTCACCGCCATCCCGGATTCTTCTTCCACCGCCATCCGGGCTTTCTCCCATTCCGTCCGCCTGATCGCGTTGGTGTTCCGCTGGCTGTTCCGTCTGGTCCAGTCGCTGTGATGCACGGGCAATTCCGCCGGCGGTAGTCCACGAACGACATCGGGCCCCCGCTCCGATGGACGGACGCCTCTACGAAGCCGCGATCCCAACCCCGACCACGCCGGTCTCGATCAGGTCGCGGATGCGCGCTGAGTCCGACTGTTCCATGATGTGGCGCGCGAAGCGCGCGCAGCCCGCGATGGTGACCGCGCGCACCGCCTGCTTCACCCGCGGCACCGCCGCGGCATTCATGCTGAAGCTGCGCAGGCCCAAGCCCAGCAGCAGCGGGATCAGGCGCGGGTCCGCCGCCATCTCGCCGCACACGGAGACCGGGATCTGGCGGCGCAGCGCCGCTTCCGTCGCGAACTGCACCAGGCGCAGCACCGCCGGATGCAGCGGGTCGTACAGCCCGGCGACCGCGCTCTCGCCGCGATCGACGGCCAGGGTGTAGGCGGTCAGGTCGTTGGTGCCGATCGCGAAGAAATCGGCCTCCCGCGCCAGCGCGTCGGCCGACAATGCGGCACCGGGCGTCTCGATCATGATGCCGAGCGGGGGCAGCATCTCCGCGATGTGCTCGCCGCGCCGGCGCAGCCGCCGTGCCACCCGCTCATAGATCTCGCGCGCGCCGCGCACCTCGGCGACCGTGGTCACCATCGGCAGCATGACCCGCACCGGGCCGGCGGCGGCGGCGCGCAGCACAGCGGCGAACTGCGTCTCCAGCAGCTCCGGATGGCGCAGCAGCAGGCGGATGCCGCGCAGGCCCAGCGCCGGGTTCGGGTCGGCGATATCGGGGACCACGCCCTCGGCGGCCAGCGCCTCGATGTCCTTCTCGCCGCCCCAATCCAGCACCCGCACGGTGACCGAGGCCCCGCCCATCGCCTCCATCACAGCGCGATAGCTCTCGGTCTGGGTGTCCTCGTCGGGGATCGTCTCGCGGTTCATGAACAGGAACTCGGTGCGCAGCAGGCCGATCCCGAACGCACCGGATTGCTGGATCAGCGGCAGTTCCAGCGGCAGCTCCATGTTGGCCTGCAACTCGACCGCCTGGCCGTCCTGGGTCTCGGCCGGCAGCCGGCGCAGGCGCGCGAAACGCTGCCGCTCGCGCGCGAAGGCGCTCACCGCCCGGCGCGCGGCGGCCAGGGCGGCGGCGTCGGGGTTCAGCGTCACCAGCCCGCTCGCCCCGTCCACCACGGCGATGTCGCCCGGCCGGATGGCGTGCGCCACGCCCGCCACGCCGAGCACGGCGGGAACGCCCAAGGCGCGCAGCATCACCGCGGTATGCCCGTCGGCGCCGCCCTCCTCCGTCGCGACTCCGGCCAGGCGCGCGGGGTCGAGCAGGGCGGCGTCGGCCGGACGCAGCCCCTCGGCGACCAGGATCGCGCCTTCCGGCAGCCCGGCGAAGCTCCGGAACGGCGCGCGGATCAGGTTGCGCACCAGCCGGCGGGCGATCTCGCGCACCTCGTCGCCGCGGCGTTGCAGGCTGGCGCGATCCTCCGCCGGCATCCCCGGCTCGGCCTGCGCCATGATCGCCGCGGCGATCGCCTCGGCCTCGTCGGCGACCGCGCTCTCGGCCGAGGCCAGCCGCTCGGTGATGCGGCTGCGCGCGCCGCGGATCAGCCGGGAGTCGCCCAGCATCCGCAAATAGGCCTCGATCAGCGGCGCCAGTTCCACCTGGCTGTCCTCGGGCAGCGCGGCGAGCCGGCCCTGGAGCTTGCCGAGCTGACGGCGCGATTGCGCGACGGCGGCCTCCAGCCGCGCCATCTCGGCCGGCAGCTCCGCCTCGGCGACGCGAAAGCGGGTGATCTCCGGCACCGGCTCGGCGGCAGTGAAGACGGCGCCGATCGCCACCCCCGGCGAGACGGGGATGCCGGCGAACAGGCCCATCGGCCGGCCGGAGGCGCGCAGGATGCGGGTGGAAAGGCGGTTGTGCTGAGGCGGCGGCGGCTCAGTCGCTTCTCATGGAAGCCGGACTCGACCAGCGCCACCAGCGCGTCCAGTGCCTCGCGCGCGTCCCAGCCCTCGGCACGCAGCTCGATCGCGGAGCCCTGGCCGGCGCCCAGCATCATCAGCCCCATGATGGATCGGGCCGGCACGCTCTGCCCGTCGCGCAGCACATCGACCGAGGCGCCGAACCGCTCGGCCAGGGTCACGAACTTGGCAGCCGCCCGCGCGTGCAGCCCGCGCTTGTTCTGGATGATGACGATGCGGCTCAGCACCGGCGTGCTGGCGCCGTCGGGTCCGGCGTCCGGCGGGCGCGGCGCGTCCTCGCCCATCAGAGGTGCCCGTTCGCCTTGCAGCCGTGCAGCACGTGCGAGGCGGCGGCGATGTATTTCCGTCCGGCCGCCTCGGCGCAGTTCACCGCGTCCGCCAGCGGCTGGACGGAGCGCACCTTGGCCAGCTTGACCAGCATCGGCAGGTTGACGCCGGCGATCACCTCGACCCCCTTCCGCTCCATCATGGAGATGGCGAGGTTCGATGGCGTGCCGCCGAACATGTCGGTCAGCAGCACCACCCCGTCGCCGGTGTCGCATCGCTCGATGCATTTCTCGATCTCGGCGCGACGGTTCTCCATGTCGTCGTCCGGCCCGATGCAGACCGTATCGACATTCCGCTGCGAGCCGACCACGTGTTCCATGGCGGCGCGAAGCTCCACCGCCAGGCGACCGTGCGTGACAAGGACCATGCCGATCATGGCGTGCGAAACCGGTCCTTGCTGGGACTGCAGAAGACGACTCATGGCGGGTTGTTTCAGGCCTCCTGTGCCCGGGTCGGCGAGGCGCGCGCGTCCTCGCCCATCTTGTCGGCATGTAAGCCGTCCCGGCGTGCGACAGGACGGTCCGCCAGATAAGCGGCAGCCATGCCCTCGCGGGCCAGTTCCCGATGGGCGACGTGCAGCCGCCAGCCGGTCTTGTCGCCAGCGGGACCGCCACCATCGCCTTCAATGGCGTGCGCACCAAGATGCAGCGCCAGTGTTTCCACCAGGTGAACCGAGCGGTGCCGCCCGCCGGTACACCCGATCGCGATCGTCGCGTATGTCTTGCCCTCCCGGATGAACCGCGGCAAGAGCAGGTCGAGCAGGTCGCGGACCATCCGCAGGAACGCGGGGTAGTCCGGATCAGCCTCGACATACGCCGCCACCTCGGCATCGAGCCCTGTCTTGGGTCGCAATATGGGGTCGTAGTGGGGGTTGCGCAAAAAGCGTGCATCGAAGACCAGATCTGCGTCCCGCGGCAGGCCGTAGGCGTAGGAGAAGGACAACAGCGTCACCGCCAGCCGCCGCGCCCGCGGCGCGCTCGCGGCGTCGTAGCGGCGCTCGATAAGCGCGCGCATGGCCGCCGGCGGCAGGTCCGAGGTGTCGAGCACCAGGTCGGCGGCTTCGCGAAGAGCCCCGGTGAGAGCCTGCTCCTGCGCGATCCCGTCGGAGACCCTTCCCTCCGGCGCCAGCGGATGGCGCCGCCGCGTCTCCGAGTAGCGGCGCAGCAGCACCGGCTCCTCGGCCCAGACATAGAGGAGATCGGGGCGCAGACGCGGGTCCTCGCGCATCCGGCCCAGCGCCTCCAGCACGGAGCCCGCCGCGAACCCGGTGGTGCGCGCATCGACCCCGACCGCCAGGTTGCGCCGGGCCCGGTGCACGATCTCCTCCAGCATCGACAAGGGCGGGTTGTCCACCGCCTCGAAGCCGAGATCCTCCAAGGCGCGCAGCACCGACAGCTTCCCCGCCCCCGACAGGCCGCTGACCAGCACCACCCGCACCGGCTCGGTGCGGGTGCCAGCCTTGGCCCCGGCCGTGGTCTCGGTTGTGGTCTCGGTCGTGCTCATGGAGCGAACGCTCCGGCGATCTGGTCCACCCGGCCGAGCGCGCAGTCAAGCGCGACGCAGACCCGCTCGGGTGCCGAGGCGCAATCCGGGCGCACCGCCACGACCGGCAGGCCCAGCGTGTCGAGGCGGCGGGGGGACGGCAGCCGCTCGGCGTCGCCAAGCTCGACCGCCAGCACCAGCCGCGCCATCGCCACGTGCGGCAGGCGCAGAATGCCGAGGCCGCGCACCTCCAGCAGCCCCGCGAGCGGGGCCGGCACGCGGGCGGCGCCGCCCTCGATCACCACCTCGTCGTCGGCGACCAGGTCGAAGCCGCGCGCCAGCAGGCGCAGCGCGAGGTCGGACTTGCCCGCGCCCGGTGGCCCGAGCAGCAGCACCCCCGCGCCCTCGCGGGCCACGCATGTTCCGTGCAGACGCGTCACGCGCTCCATGTGTCCGTTCCGTGTCGCCACACTCTGGGCCTGCTCGCGGAAAAGCGAAAGCGGCACGAGCGCGGGTTGCCGGACCGGCACGGGGGAAGGGTGCCGGAGCGGCATGCGGGCAGGTTGCCCGGCGGCTTCGCGCGTGCGAGCGTCCGACCGCCATGACCGACCGCGCCGCGATCGCCGCCGCCGCCGAGCGCATTTCGGCGCATGTCCGCCATACGCCGGTGTTGCGCCTGGATGGGACGCAGCTTGAGGTCTCCTGCCCGATCGTCCTGAAACTGGAATTGCTTCAGCATGCGGGCAGTTTCAAGCCGCGCGGGGCATTCAACAAGCTGCTGGCGGCCGGGCAACCTTCGCGCGGGGTGATCGCCGCCTCGGGCGGCAATCACGGGGCGGCCGTCGCCTACGCCGCGCGCGCGCTCGGCATCCCGGCCGAGATCTTTGTGCCCGCCGCCGCGCCGCCCGCCAAGGTCGGCGCGCATCGCCAGCTATGGCGCGAAGGTGGTTCAGACGGGGGCGACGCACGCCGACGCGCTGTCTGCCTGCCAGGCGCGCCAGGCGGACACCGGCGCGCTGGACGTGCACGCCTACGACGACCCCGACGTGATCGCCGGCCAGGGGACCACCGGGCGGGAGTTCGAGGCGGACGCACCCGACCTCACGCATGTCCTCGTCGCGGTCGGCGGCGGCGGGCTGATCGGCGGCATCGCCGCCTGGTACGCCGGCAGCACCCAGGTCGTCGGTGTCGAGCCGGAGGGCTGCCCGGCCCTGCACGACGCGCTGCGGGCCGGCCATCCGGTCGCCGCGCCGGTCGGCGGGCTGGCGGCCGACAGCCTGGGCGCCCGGCAGGCCGGCGGGCTGATGTTTCCCATCGCCCAGGCCCATGTCGTCGCGTCCGTCCTGGTGGCCGACGCGGCAATCCGCGCGGCGCAGCGCCTGCTGTGGGACCGGCTGCGCCTGATCGCCGAGCCGGGCGGGGCCACCGCGCTCGCCGCCCTGGTCTCGGGCGCCTTCATCCCGCCGCGGGGCGCGCGCGTCGGCGTGCTGGTCTGCGGCGCCAACACCGATCCGGCCGAGGTGACCGCATGACGCTCGTTCTGCTCGACATCGACGCCCGCGGCGTCGCGACCGCCACGCTGAACCGTCCGGAGGTCGGCAACGCCTATAACGAGGACCTGCTGGACGCGCTGATCGCCGGACTGGAGCGTCTGGCGCCCGACCCCGCCGTGCGCTGCCTCGTGCTGCGCGGCGCCGGCCGGCACTTCCAGGCGGGCGCGGACATCAACTGGCTGGGCGAGGCGACGCGGTACGGGCCGGAGCGGAACTACACGGCCTCGATGGCCACGACGCGCGCCATGCAACTGCTGAACGAGTTTCCCAAGCCGACCGTCGCGCTGGTGCACGGCGCCTGCTTCGGCGGCGGCTGCGGGATGGTGTGCTGCGCCGATCTCGCGCTGGCTACCCCTGATTCCGTGTTCGGCCTGACCGAGGTGCGCGTCGGCGTCGCGCCGACGCCGATCTCCACCCACATGGTCCACGCCATGGGCCTGCGCCACACCCGCCGCTACGCCCTGACCGGGGAGCGGTTCGACGCGGCGGAGGCCATGCGCATCGGCCTGGTCCACGAGATCGTGGAACCCGACAAGCTGGAGGCACGGCTGGCCGAGGTGCTGGACGCGATCTTCCTCGGCGCCCCCGGCGCCATCGCGATGACCAAGCGCTCCTTCCTCGGCGCCAACGGGCTACTGCTGGACGAGCGCCAGATGAGCCTGCTCGCCCACGAAAGCTGGACCCAACGCCACTCTCCGGAGGGCCACGAGGGCACCGACGCATTCCGCGAGAAGCGCCGTCCGGCATGGTACAAATCCGGCGGCTAAGATCATCGCCACGATGCCGCTGACGGCGCCCTCATGGAGCCGATCTACCTTATCCGACATTTGGTCGTGGAGGACGCGCCGGCGATCACGGCCTTGATGCACGCCGCCTTCGCGGCGCAGCCGGTGCGGACCGACCCACCCTCCTCGGCTGCGCACGAAACGGAAGACACGGTGGCGACGCAACTCATCGCGGGCGGGGGCGCCGGCGCGGAGATCGAAGGTTCCCTGATCGGTGCTGTCCTGTGGGCCGAAAAGGATGGCGGCCTCTATGTCGGTCGCCTGTCCGTATCCCCGGACTGGCGGGGCCGGGGTATCGCGCGTGCTCTTGTCGCCGCAGCCGAGGAGGAGGCACGCCGTCGTCATCTGCCCCGCGTGCATCTGAGCGTCAGGCTCGTGCTCACAGACAACCGACGCCTGTTCGCCGCGTGCGGCTTCAAGGAAACGACGTACTCCAGCCACCCCGGCTACGCCGAGCCGACTTCGGTGGCGATGGAAAAGCACCTCGCTCACTCCGCTGGAGCGGCGCGCGCGCGGGATGCCTGATATTAAGGATTCAGCCGCCACGGAAGCGCGCGGTGCGAGGCTCAACCCATGGACCCCCACGGCGCGGTTGCCCTCTTCATCACCCATCCCGACGTCGAGAATCCGTCCCGATAGGGCGGTCCCCGACTGGCCGCTCAACGAACGCGGCCGGACGCGAATGCGCAGGATGATCGAGAGCCCATGGGTACGTGGCATACGCAGCGTCTTCGCGAGCGACGAGCGCAAGGCAAGGGACGCAGCCGGTATCCTGAGCAAGGGTTTGGGACTGGCCGGCTTCTCCGTGGTCAGGGATCTGCGGGAGAATGATCGCTCGGCGACGGGCTATCTGCCCCGGTTGGAGTTCGAGGCCGTCGCCGACCAGTTCTTCGCGCGTCCGCACGAAAGCGTCCAAGGCTGGGAGCGCGCCATCGACGCGCAGACCCGCATCGTCATGGCGATCGACCAGGTCCTCGGCCAGGCCCCGCCGGGCGACGTCGCCATTATCGGACATGGCGGCACCGGTACGCTTCTTCGCTGCGCCCTCGCCGGGATGCCGATCGATCGCCGGCACGACCAGCCGGCAACGAATGGCGGCAACTGGTTCGCCTTCGACCGCGTGGTGCGGCGCCTCTGCCATGCCGGATGGCGGGCGATCGATGTGCCGCCGGCGGGCGCTTCGCCGGCCTCCGGCTGACTACGCCGCCGCCTCCGCCTCGATCTCCACCATCCAGCGCGGGTCGGCCAGGCCGGCCACGAACAGCAAGGTGGAGGCGGGAGCGTGCTCGGCGAAGATGGTCTCGCGGGCGGCGCGGAACGCGCTGAGCAGCCCGCGATCGGTCAGGAACGCGGTGGTCTTCACGACATCGCCGAAGCCCATGCCGTGCTCCTGGAGGATCACCCGCAAATTGGCGAAGGCCTGGGCGATCTGCCCCTCGCCGGTGTTCGGCACGGACCCGTCCGCGGCGATCCCGACCTGCCCGGAGATGACAAGCCGGCGCGCGGCGCCCTCGACCAGCACGGCGTGCGAATAGCGGGACGCCGGCGCGCGCACGCCGGCCGGATCGCTGGTGGTCAGGACGGACATCGGGGCTCTCCGGACAGGACGGGCGATCATCGCCCTCCCCCGGCGCCTTGTATAGACGGGCGCGGTCTGCCACGGCGGCGCCATGCTGCACCTGATCGCCGTCGGCCGGCTGCGGGCGGGGCCTGAAGCGGATCTGCTCGCCCGCTACGGCGCCCGCCTGCGCCCGTCCCTGCTCGTTACCGAGATCGCCGAGGCGCGCGGGGCACCGGCGGAGGCGAAGCGGCGGGAGGGCGCGGCGCTGCTCGCGTCCCTGCCGCCGCGCGCCTTCGCCGTCGCCCTGGACCTGGGCGGACAGGCGCCGGACAGCGCACGGTTGGCGACGCTGCTCGACCGCTGGCTGGGGCTCGGCCGGCCCGTCTGCTTCCTGATCGGCGGGGCCGAGGGCCTGGATCACGCCGTGCTGGACCGCGCCGATTTCGTGCTCTCGCTGGGTCCGCTGACCTGGCCGCACATGCTGGCGCGCGTGATGCTCGCCGAGCAGCTCTACCGCGCCCGCTCGATCGCCGCCGGTCACCCCTATCATCGCGAGGGGCGACCGTGAGGGGGCGGGCGCGCGCGTCCCGGTCTCGCCCCGCACGACAGTTCGGGCGATCATGGCCGCCTTCCATGCCCGCATGGCAGCCCGTGATCTGGAGAACAATGTGGAGTCCGCATCGAGCCAGCCTGAGCCCCACGCGATGCTGACCCGGCGCAACCGCGATCCGGGTCAGCCGCCGCCGGCGCAGTGGAACGCGGTGATCGCCACCATCCTGGACCACCGTTCGCAGCGCCACTTCCTGCCGCGGGCCCTCCCGGAGGGGAAGCTGGAGCTGCTGGTCGCCGCCGCGCAGTCGGCATCCACGTCGTCGAACCTGCAATTCTGGAGCGTCGTCGCGGTGCAGGAGCCGGCGCACAAGGCGCGCCTGGCGACGCTGGCCGGCGATCAGCAGTTCATCCGCGACGCGCCGCTGCTGCTGGTCTGGCTGGCCGACCTGGCGCGACTGGACGCGATCGGCGCGCAGGCAGGCACGCCGGCCGAAGGGCTCGACTACCTCGAGCCCTTCCTGGTCGGCGTGGTGGACGCCGCGCTGGCCGCGCAGAGCGCACTGATCGCCGCCGAATCGCTCCGATTGGGCGGGGTCTATGTCGGCGCGATGCGCAATCTACCGGAGCAGGTGGCGACCGAGCTGGCATTGCCGGCGCGGGTGTTCGCGGTGTTCGGCATGGCGATCGGCTGGCCCGACAAGGCCGCCGGCAGTGACGTCAAGCCCCGCCTGTCGCCGCCCGTGGTGCTGCATCGGGAGAGGTATCAGCCGGAGATGCCGCACGCGGCGGTCGCCGCCTATGACGCGACGATGCGCGACTTCCAGCGCGAGCAGGGAATGCGGGCGGCGGACTGGAGCCGCCAATCGATCGCGCGGGTGAAGGACGCCGCCGCCCTGCGCGGCCGCGACAGGCTGCGCACGGCGCTGCGCAACCTGGGCTTCGCGCTGCGCTGAGCGGCCGCATTTCGTCGAGGAGCCGTTCGACCGCATCCTGGGGCGCGTGAAGGCGCTTGGCCTGACCTATGCCGCCGACCCGGTCTATCGGCACACCGGCGAGATCAGCCATTAGGCGGGCGGTCGCGGCGCCTACTTCCACGACCCGAACCATCGGGGTCCTGCACGATGAACGTCCAGATATCCAGGGTCCCCGTCTCAGCTCCCGATGGAACCGGATGCCCGAGGCCTGGAACGCCGCATAGAGCGGCCTGACAACAACCGCCCTAATTCCTCACCTGTTCTCGTCATTCCCGCGAGAGCGGGAACCCAGGGGGGACGCGCGCCATCGCGGCGGACCTGCCCATAGAACGGCGGCTCGCCATGCAGGAACACGACGCGGAAGCCGAGCTTGCCGGTGTAGAACGCGCAAGCCGCGTCGAGGTCGGACACGAACAGCTGCGGCTCCGCTGCCATCAGGGCGGGTGGCGGCCGCGGGTTCTCGCTCATCATGGGCATCCGGTACGACGCGGACCGCCGCACCCTGATGGCCCGAGTGAGAGCTTTCCTAGCGGGTCAATTCGTGGTCTGGATCATCTCGCGAACCTGGGGATAGACCTCCTGCGCCCAGCGCCGGCCGCTGAACACGCCGTAATGGCCGACGCCGGTCTGCAGGTGGTTGCGCTTCCTCGCCATGCTGATGCCACTGCATAGTTCGAGCGCCGCGAGGGTTTGACCGATGGCGCAGATGTCGTCGCGCTCCCCTTCCACGGTGAGCAGGCCAGTTCGGCGGATCGCGCCGGGGCGCACTGCGTTGCCGCGCCAGGTCAGCCGGCCCTCGCGCCAGGTCGTGCCGCTGGAACACGCGCTCCACCGTTTCGAGGTAGAACTCCGCCGGCAGGTCCATCACGGCGTTGTACTCGGCGTAGAAGCGCCGATGCGCCGCGGCAGCTTCGGCGCGGCCGCCGATTAAGTCGCGTAGCTGTTGAAAATGCGCGCCGATGTGACGATCGAGGTTCATGCACATGAAGGCGGCGAGTTGCATGAACCCCGGATAGACTCGGCGGAATGCGCCAGGGTAACGCCACGGCACGAGGCTGATCAGGTGTCGCTCGAACCATTCGATCGGATGCGATTTGGCGAGCTGGTTGACATGCGTCGGATTAACCCTCGTATCGATCGGCCCCGCCATCAAGGTCATGCTGCGCGGCTGAGCGGGGTTCGCGGCCTCCGCCATCACGCGCGACGGCGGCAAGCACCGCGACCGTGGGCTGGCAGACCGCGACGACATGGCTGCCGGCACCGATGACTTCCAGGAAATGGATCACATGCGCGACGAAGTCGTCGAACCCGAAGGCATCCGCGGAAAGCGGCACGTCGCGGGCGTTGTCCCAGTCGGTGATGTAGAGGTCGTGCTCCGGCAACATGACCTCGACCGTGCCGCGCAGCAGCGTGGCGAAATGCCCCGACATCGGCGCAACCAGCAGGACGCGAGGCTGCACGATCCGGGGTGTCCTTGTGGAAGTGCAGCAAGGTGCCGAACGGCGTTTTGTCGGCTGTCTGCTCGGTGATCGCGACTTCCCGGTTCCCAAGCATGACCGAGCGGATGCCGAAATCCCGTCGCGCATGGGCGAGCGTCGCTTCGGCGACCAAGCTGCATCCCGCGCCGAGCAGCCGAAGCAGCGGCGGGGTCAGGGCGCCAATATCGACGCTCTGTGCTAGACGCGAGCCGGTTTTGGCCAGAACCCGCAATGGTTGCAGCAGGTCGTTCTGACCTTGGTAGAGCTGGTAGGTCATCGCCATGTGAAGCGACCTTTTTTTGTGCTCGCCATAGTGGTCCCGCGATCGCGTCTGCTATATTGCATTGCAGCATGCTCCTATCGAACCGGGTGCGCAAATGGCGGCCACGCTTCTGATCAGCAGCAAGAACTACTCCTCGTGGTCGCTCCGCGGCTTTCTGCTGGCGCGCATGTCCGGGCTGATCTTTCAGGAACGGGCGGTTGATCCTGCCGATCCCGCCACGCGCGCTGAGCTGCTGCTGCGGGCCTCATCCATCCGGGTGCCCTGTCTTGTGCACGGCGACGTGTTGATCTGGGACACGATGGCGATCGCGGAGTATCTGAACGAGGTCTGCCCGGATGCCGGAATGCTGCCGCACGACCGGATGGCGCGTGCGCGTTGCCGCTCGATCTCGGGAGAGATGCACTCCGGCTTTTCAGCACTGCGCTCGTCGTTGCCGATGAATCTCCGCGCAAAGCGTCGGAACTTCACGGTGTGGTCGGCGGCGCAGGCCGACATCGACCGCATTACCGAGATCTGGCGGGAGTGTCTCGAGACCTGGAAGGGACCGTGGCTATTCGGGCGCCGGCGCACCATCGCCGATGCGATGTATGCGCCGGTTATGACCCGGTTGTTGACCTACGACGTCGGGGTCGATCCTGTCAGCACCGGCTATTGCGGGCAGATCATGGCGTGGCCTGATATGCAGGAATGGGTCGCCGCGGCCGCGCAGGAACCGGAGCAGATCGAGGAACTCGAGATCGAGTTCTAGCGCTACAGTTGCATTTCTGAGGGGTCTGGTGCGTCACTCCGGCGTTGCTTGGAGTGCTGGATGGCGGATGCCTCGATCGAGACGACGCTGGAGTTGTGGACCTCGTCACTGCGGGACGTCAAAGCGCGCATGCGTCCCTTGTTCACGCAGGAGCGGGTGGCGGCCTCGGCGGACCTGTTCCTGGATGGGGCTGCTTGGACCTGAGCGGCGCAAGACTGGATGGATGCGCGCCGAGGCCGCGGGCGAC
This sequence comes from uncultured Pseudomonadota bacterium, assembly GCA_963756495.1. GTDB lineage: Bacteria > Pseudomonadota > Alphaproteobacteria > Acetobacterales > Acetobacteraceae > DATFDN01. The sequence continues at coordinate 351,981 of CAVWNS010000002.1, forward strand.
CCTGGAGCGTGGCGTCAGCAGGCGATCCTCGGTCGCGGCCGCTGGGAGGCGGATGCCCTGCGCGATATCGTGCGCGCCTATGCGCTGGAGACGCTGGCCGATGCGGAGGCGGTGCTGGTGATCGACGAGACCGGCTTTCTCAAGGAGGGCAAGGCGTCCTGCGGGGTGGCGCGGCAAATACACGGGGTCTGCGGGCAAGATCACCAACTGCCAGATCGGTGTGTTCGCGGCCTACGCATCGCGGCATAGCCATGCCTTCATCGACCGCGCGCTCTATTTGCCGAAGAGCCGGACGTATCTCGAACTGGCTGACCTCGAGGCTGATGAGTTCGGCGGCGAGAGTGCCGGCCTGTGGACACGCGGCGTGCTGATCCGGCGCGATATCGCTGACGGTGCATGTGCGTTCTTCACCACAGGGTGCCCAGCCGGGACCCGCATCGACAGGCTGGTCGCGGTCGAGGGGCACCGCTGGGCGGAGGCCGTCAAGGTTCCACCCGCAAAGCCGGTGGAAGACGGCCGGAGGGCATCGAGGACAGCTTCGAGACCGCCAAGACCGAGTTCGGCCTCGACCATAACGAGACCCGTTCCTGGCACGGCTGGCATCGCCACGTCTCGCTGGTGATGCTGGCGTTTGCCATGAGGGCGACGATCCGCCATCACGCGAACAGGTCGACACCCCCCAAAACGCTGCTGCGGACCGCCCGGACGCGCCCGGCCTCATCCGCTGGTCATCCAGGAGATCCGCCGGATCGCCATCCGGCTCGTACAGCAACGCATCCACCCCGTCCACATCATCGCCTGGTCACTGTTGCGACGCGCCCACCAGGCGGCCGCTCAACGCGCGCACCTGAAACGAAGAATGCAACTGTAGTGCTAGGACGCCTCCGCGCTACGCGGCTTGGTCCGCCTTGTTCCAGGGCGCCGGTGACGGGACAGCGCAGGGCCCCTTGACGGCCACGGTGCCGAACTCCGCCGGGCCAACCACTTCCAGGTATTCCATGTCCGGTGAGTAGTCGAACAGGTAGTGGGGGATGCCAGGCCGCTGATGCACGCAGTCGCCCGCCGATACGAGGTGCTCCTTGTCCTCGTACATGAAGAGCGCCCAACCCTTCAGCATGAGCACGATGTGAAAGTCCGCAGTATGCCGGTGCCAGCCGGTGCCGGATTCGGGTGCGCTGTTGGCTTTGACCAGTTGCGCGATGAGACGACCGCCGGTGGCGTCGGCAATGCCGAGGTCGCGGTAGAGAAAAAAGTCCCGCAGACCCCCGCCCTGCCACGGCGTCTCATCCGGCTTGACATGGGAGAACTCGTTGCCGTCTGTCACGTGGAGCATCGCGCATAATTCCTCTGCTGCGTCCGCGAGGGCCGCCCATAGGCGGGGCGCGGCACGTTGATACCGAGGCTTCTGCTCTTGGCTCGATTCTCTCCCCGAAGCCGGACGCAAGCGGTCGCTCCAGCTTCGCTGCAGCGCAGCGTGACGTGGCTTAGCGGGCGAGGCAACCGGGCTACATAGTTACGTTATCATAATTGTTAAACGATACGATATATCACCGCCCGTTGCGGGACGCGCCCGCCCGCCCCATCGAATGCTTGTTCGCCGCAGGGCCGAGCGTTACGGGAGGCATTCGGCGGGAGACCAGAATGACGCAGGCGATTCGCCCGGTGATGCTGATGGTGCTCGACGGCTTCGGCTGGCGCGAGGAGACAGACGGCAACGCGGTGCGCCTGGCCCGCAAACCCCATTTCGACCGCCTGTGGAAGACCTGCCCGCACGGCTTCCTGCGCACCTCCGGCCAGAACGTGGGCTTGCCGGAGGGGCAGATGGGCAACTCCGAGGTCGGCCACCTCAATATCGGCGCGGGCCGCGTCGTGATGCAGGACCTGCCGCGCATCACCCAGGCCTTCGCCGCGGGCGAGGTGGCCAGATCGCCCGCGCTGGCCGCGCTGATCGCCACGCTGAAGCAGAGCAAGGGCACCTGCCACCTGCTCGGCCTGGTCTCGCCCGGCGGCGTGCATTCCCACCAAGACCATGCGGCTGCGCTGGCGCATCTGCTGGACGAGGCGGGCGTTCCCACGATCGTGCACGCCTTCACCGACGGACGGGACACCCCGCCGCGCTCCGGCCGCGCCGACCTCGCGCGGCTCTCCGCCGCGCTGCCCTCCGGCGTGAAGATCGCGACCGTCTGTGGCCGCTACTACGCGATGGACCGCGACAAGCGCTGGGACCGGGTCAGCCGCGCCTGGCGCGCGCTGGCCGAGGGCGAGGGCGCGCGCTTTCCCAGCGCCGAGGCGGTGATGGAAGCGTCCTACGCGCACGACCTGACCGACGAGTTCGTGGTCCCCGCCGTGCTCGGCGACTACTGGGGCATGCGCGATGGCGACGGGCTGCTCTGCTTCAACTTCCGCGCCGACCGCGTGCGCGAGATCCTGGCCGCGATGCTCGATCCCGGCTTCGACGGGTTCCCCCGCCCGCGCACGCCGCACTTCGCCGCCGCCCTCGGCATGAGGCAGTACAGCACCGAACTTGGCAAGCTCCTGACGACCCTATTCCCGCCCGAGCAACTGACCAACCCGCTGGGCGAGGTCGCCGCCGCCGCCGGACGCACGCAGCTGCGCGCCGCCGAGACCGAGAAATACCCGCACGTCACCTATTTCCTGAACGGCGGGCGGGAGACGCCATTCCCCGGCGAGGACCGCATCATGGTCCCCTCGCCCAAGGTCGCCACCTACGATTTGCAACCCGAGATGTCCGCCCCCGAGCTCACCGACCGCGTCGTCGCCGCGATCGAGTCCGCGAAATACGACCTGATCGTGCTCAATTTCGCCAACCCCGACATGGTGGGCCACACTGGCAGCCTGCCGGCCGCGATCCGAGCGGTGGAGGCGGTCGATGCGGGCCTCGGGCGGATCGCCGAGGCGGTGCGGCGCCAGGGCGGCGCGCTGCTGGTCACCGCCGATCACGGCAACTGCGAGATGATGCGCGACCTCGAAACCGGCGGCCCGCACACGTCCCACACCACCAACCCGGTCCCGGTTTTGCTGATGGGCGGCAATGCGACGGCGCTCGCCGATGGCCGGCTGGCCGACCTCGCGCCCACGATGCTCGCGCTGATGGGCCTGCCCCAGCCCACCGAGATGACGGGGCGCTCCCTGCTGTCCCGTGCGGCGCCCGACAGCTAGGCTTCTCGCGCTTCTGCTGATCGCGACGGCATCGGCCGGCGCGCCGCCGGGGCCCGAGGACGCCCGCCGCCAGGCGGCGGAGGCCGAGGCAGCCCGGTCCGCCGCGCTCGCCGCCCAGCAGGCCGCCGCCGCGCGGGCCGCCCAGGCGGCCACCGCGTCCGTGGCGCTCGCGACGGAACGCGCCAAGGCGGCGGCCCGGCTGCGCGCGTCGGAGGCGGCGACCTTGCAGGCGGCCGACCGCATGGCCGCGCTCGCCCACCAGCAGCAAGACGCGCAGGCGCGGCTGGATGCGCGGGCGAAGGCCATCGCCCCGCTGCTGCCGCTGATCGAGCGGCTGTCGCTCTACCCGGCCGAGACCATGCTGGCCGTGCCCGCCTCGCCGGAAGATGCCGTGCGCGGCCTGCTGGTGCTGCAAGGCGTCTCGCGCCAGCTGGAGGCGGAAGCGGCGGCCCTGCGGCGCGAGCAGGCGGCGGTGCAGGCCGCGCGCGCCGCGACGGCGGCCGAGGCGCCGCGCCTGCAAGCGTCGGAGACGGCGCAGGCGGCGGCGGGCGAGGCACTCGACCGCCAGATCGCCGCCACCGACCTCACGCGGCGCACCGCCGAGGCGGACTCCGCGGCCGCCGAGCGGCGCGCTGTCGCCTTCGCCGCCCGCGCCGACGGCCTGCGCGCCCTGATCGCCCGGCTAGAGGCGGAGCGGCGCGCGGAGGAGGCGCGCGCCCGTGCCGAGGCCGCCCGCGAGGCGCGACGCAAGCGCCTGGCCGGACGAGCTTCCGGGCGGCTCCCCCCACCGCCCGCCGAGGAGCCTACCGAGCCGCCCACGGCGCATGGCCCGCTGCTGGTGCCGGTCACCGGCACCCTGGTCCGGTCCTGGGGCCAGCCGACCGAGGCCGGGCCGGCGGCCGGGCTGTCGTACCGCGCCGCCCCGAAGGCGCGCGTCCTCGCCCCCTGCGACGGCCGCGTGGCGTTCGCCGCGCCGTTCCGCAGCTACGGCAAGCTGCTGATCGTGTCCTGCGGCGGCGGCACGGATATTGTGCTGGCCGGCTTCGACCGCCTCGACGTCCACCCCGGCCAAGCCCTCCGCCGTGGCGAGCCGGTCGGCGCCATGCCCGCCTGGGACCCCGCCACGTCCGGCGACCGCCCAACCCTCTACCTGGAACTGCGCCAGCGCGGCCAGCCGGTGAACCCGGCACCACTGATGAAGACGGGATGAGGCGACATCGCGGCCCGGAAAGTCGGAAATGCGGACAATCTGGGGTTTTGATCTGGGCATCACGTCGCTGGCGCCGCTACGGCGGTCCGTTTCCGCGCCCGCGCTCCGGCCCCGGCTCCGCTACGCGGATCAGCTCTTCTCGGAAGCAGGCTCCTCGAAAGGATCCCCGAATGGAGGTTCGTCGGAGGAGCCGAGCGGATCGTGCGCGAGCGGTGCCGCCTGCGGCGCCAGGATCTGGAAAGACCGTTCCAGGTGCGGCGGCGCCGTCGTGGTCAGGCTCCGGCCCGCGGCCAGGAGGGCCAGGAGGAGTGCCGCGGCGGCCATGAAGTAGAACACCCCATCGATATCGAAGCGCGCCATGAGGTTGGTGCCGATGAAAGGGCCGAGCACCGAGCCGAGCCCGCTCACCAGGATCAGCTGGCCGCTCACGGCAACCACCCGATCGGCTGGCATGTGGTCGTGCGCGTCGGCGACGCAGATCGGGTAAAGGGTTGACATGAAGCCCCCGAGCAGGGCCGCGGCCGGCAGAACCATCGGCAGGATGCGCGGCAGGAAGACGAGGGCAATGGCGGTGCCCGCGAAGCCGAGGCCGAGCGCGGTCAGCACCAGGAGTCGATCAAAGCGATCGGAAAGCCGGCCGACAGGGATCTGGAACGCGAGCCCGCCAAGCACGGCGACAAGCATGAACAGGGCGATCGTCCCGCGCTCGATGCCCTCGCCCTGCATCCACGCCGGAACGAGCGCGTAGAACGCGCTGCTCATGAGGCCGCTCAGCGCGCAGCCGACGACCGCGATGGGTGCTGCGCGCGCGAGCTGGCCATAGCGCAGCGCTGCGGCGGCGGTCACCCGGGGCGGCTCGGCCCGCGTCGTGCTCACCATGACCAGTGCCGCGGCGAACAGGGCGACGATCGCATTGAACGGTGCTGCGGCCTCGATCTCGGCCCGGGCGATCAGGAGTTGTCCCAATGCGAGGGCTAGGAAGGTACCGACCATGTAGACCGAAAAGACGCGCCCCCGCTCCGACGGCCGAGCTTTGGAGTTGAGCCAACTCTCGGTCGTGATAAAGAGCCCAGAGCAGCCGAACCCCACGATGGCGCGCAGGACCAGCCAGGACAGTGGTCCGACCAGAAGTGGCATGGCGGCGGTCGCGACGACGGCCAGGCCGGCGAAGGCGGCATAGGCGCGGATGTGGCCGATCCGCTCGATGATCCGACCGCAGCGCAGAGCGCCGAGCGTGAAGCCGGCAAAATAGCTGCTGAGCACAAGACCAGCCATGGTTGCGCCGAAGTTCTCGCTTGCTACCCGCAAGGAGATGAAAGTGCCGAAAAAGCCATTGGCGAGCTGGATGATGCTCGTCGCGATGATGAGCGTTCCGATCTGAGTACGCATCAACCCGTTCGATGACATCTGGCCGTCCTCCCATCCCGAAGTTGCAGCAGGGCGGTCAGTCGCGATAGACCGGGCAGCAGTATCAGCACCAGTTTGGCGAGCGGCGAGCGGCGAGCGGCGAGCGGCGAGCGGCGAGCGGCGAGCGGCGAGCGGCGAGCGGCGAACAGGGCCGTGGTCCCGCGCGTCGCATCGACCAAGTTGTACTCGCCGGCCCCTCCGCTGAGCGGTATGAGGGCTGAGCCCGGGCTCCACCTCTCCGGACAATTGCGTTCCGCGTCCGGGTGCCTTTCGAGACCACGAGCGGCGGTCAGTTGCATCGGCTTTACGTCGCGGGTTCTTCCGACATGAGGGAGAGTCCGTCATCGCAAGTATTACCTCGAGGGCATGCCTGAATGGAGAAAGATTGGTTCGCCAAGGACGGCGTCCGTGGCGATGATGCTTCTGGCACCTCGGATACCGCTCTCTGAATGTCCAACGTCGAATATGGCGACCGGAATCGCACCGCTTCCGCAATCGAGGAGAAGCCGCCAACCTGGGAGCGGCATCATCTGAGGGATGGCGACATCTTCGCGCTCGGCGGCGACTGGATCGCGCAGTCCGGTCGCATCCCTGGGTTTCCCGCCGATGAACTCGCGGGCAGCGCGGCCGGTCAGGCAGTTGCCTTCGACACCGCCAATCTCGGTCGATGGGATAGCGGCCTGATCGAATTCCTCTGGGACGCCAAGCGTGCGGCCGCAAGCGCGGGCCTTGCCATCGACGCCAGCAGCCTTCCCGAGTCCGCCCGCAAGCTGCTGGCCCTGCTGCCCGACACGCTGGCCAAGCCGCCGCCGCCGCCCCGGCGCGGTTTCAGGCCGCTCTATTGGCTCGGCGGCAAGACCATCGGCATGCTTCGCGAGATCGGCGTCGTCAGCGAGTTGCTGCGCGCCACGGCGAAGGGCGCCAGCCTGGCGCTCGCGGCCCGGGCGCGTATCCGGGCGGTCGATCTGCTGGCCAACATCCGCGATGCCGGACCGCAAGCACTGGCGATCGTGGGCACGGTCAATTTCCTCATCGGCGCCATCCTGGCCTTCGTCGGCGCGGTGCAGCTCCGCAAATTCGCCGCCGACATATTCGTGGCCGACCTCGTGGGCCTCGCCGTGGTGCGCGAGATGGCCGCCGTGATGACCGCGATCATCATGTCCGGGCGCACCGGCGGCGCCTATGCCGCGCGCATCGCGACCATGCGTGGCAACGAGGAACTCGATGCGCTGGAGGTGGTCGGCATTCCGGTAAGCGACTACATCGTGTTGCCGTCCGTGCTCGCCCTCGCGATCACCATGCCGCTGCTCTATCTGTACGGGGCCTTGCTCGGCATGTTCGGCGGCTTCGTGGTCGCGCTCGGGATGCTGAACATCACCGCGCTCGGCTACCTGCATCAGACGCTCGCCGCGGTCACGCTGAGCCAGTTCGTCTTCGGGTTCTGCAAGACTTTTGCATTCGCCATCATGATCGGACTGACCAGCTGCCGGATCGGGCTGTTGGCCGGGCGCAGCGCCGCCGATGTGGGCGTGGCCGCGACACGCGCCGTGGTCGTCGGCATCGTCGGCGTGATCGTCATGGACTCGATCTTCGCGGTCATGGCCACGGTGTTCGGGATATGACCACATGAGCGATCCGCGCCTTGCCGCCCCCAACGCGATCCCACTGCTGGCGCTGCGCGACATAACGCTCGCATTCGGGCCGAAGGTTATCCAGCACGACCTGTCGCTGGACGTGCAGCGCGGCAGCATCTTCGCGGTGATGGGCGGCAGCGGGTGCGGCAAGAGCACCGTCCTGAAGTCGATGATCGGACTGTTGCGCCCGCGCGTCGGCCGGTTCCTGGTTGAAGGCGAAGACTATTGGGCCGGCAGCGAGGCGCGCCGGACCGAGATCGGGCGGCAGCGTTTCGGCGTCCTGTTTCAGAACGCCGCTCTATGGAGCGCGATGACGGTCGGCATGAACGTCGCGCTGCCGATGCAGATGTTCACCAAATTGGACGAGGTCACGATCCGCCGCCTGGTCATGCTCAAGCTCGCCTTGGTCGGGATGGAGCACGCGGTGAACCAGCTTCCGGCGGAACTGAGCGGCGGCATGCGCAAGCGCGCGGGTCTGGCGCGTGCCCTGGCACTCGATCCCGATGTCCTGTTTTTCGACGAGCCTTCCGCAGGCCTTGATCCGATCACCTCCAGCCGGCTTGACGACTTGATCGTCAATCTCCGCGACGGTCTCGGTGCCACCATCGTCATCGTCAGCCACGAGCTGCCTAGTCTGTTCGCCATCGCCGATGACGGCGTGTTCCTGGATGCGCAGACCAAGACGGTGATCGCCCACGGCTCGCCGACGACGCTGCGCGATACGTGCTCCGACCCCCAGGTGCAGTCATTCATGCGGCGCGAGCACCACGAAGACGCTGCTGACAGAAAGGCTTGAGCGGAATGGCAGATAGGCAGGCGGCCATCGGCGCCTTCGTACTCGGCGGGATCGTATTGGGTCTTGGGGCCCTCGTGTTGTTCGGCAATTTTCGCCTGTTCCAGACCACACGCAATGCCGCGGTCGTGTTCGACGGTTCGGTCGGTGGATTGTCGGTCGGTGCGCCGGTAACGTTCCGCGGCGTGCGGGTGGGTGCGGTGCAGCGTATCGTGATCCAGTACCAGACGGCGGCCCAGAAGGCATTCATCCCGGTCACCCTGCAACTGGAACCCGACCGCATTCGCGTGGTGAGCCAACCCAACAGTGATATCACCCCAAATCTGACAGATCTCATCGCGCGGGGCCTGCGAGCCCAGCTGAACACGCAGAGCTTCGTCACCGGTCAGTTGCAGATCGAACTCAATTTCGACCCCAGGTCGCCCGCCGTCCTGCATCCTGGCGTCACGGACCTGACGGAAATACCGGTGAAGCCATCGACCATCCAGCGGGTTACGGAACAACTCAGCCAAGTGCCGCTTCGCGAGCTGGTGGACAGTGCCAGCGTCACGCTGGAAAACGTTCGGCAGTTGACGGCGAAGCTGGACGAAGACCTTCCACCGCTGACCGCGAGCCTCCTTGCAACCTCCGATGGTGCGTCCAACACGGTTCAGATTGCCAGCCGGGCGATGGCGGACTTGCAGGCCAAGCTGGATACGACGCTCGACCGCATCGGGCAACTCGCCATCACCTCAAATCAGCAGCTGGTCCAGCGCAGCGCCGATCTGCACGCCTTGCTGACGTCCAGCAACCAGTCCGTCCAGCAAACCCACGAGGTGCTGAACAACCTCAGAAGCCTCACCTCCGATCGCGGGGAGACGCGCGCCAATCTCGAGGCGACACTTCGGGACCTCGCGGCGGCCACGGCTTCGTTGCGCGGCTTCGCCAGTGATGTCGAGCACAACCCACAACTCCTTCTGACGGGACGTCGGCCGTGAGCGTCCCGACATGCGAGCGTCGTCACGTCGTGGGGCTTGTGCTCGCGGGCGTTGCTACCCTGCTGACTGCGTCGTGCGCCTCGCCGTCGCTCGCCATTTACACGCTGGGCGCCCCCGCCGCGCGCTCCGATGCCGCGCCGCTGGGTCGCAAGCCGATCGTGATAGAGGTGAGACGGGTTTCGGTTCCGGACAATCTCGACAGCCAGGACATCATGGTCCGCAACGGCAGCATGCTGATCCGCAGCACGCGGGGTCGTTGGGCGAGCCGCCTTTCGCTGGCCGTCACCACTTATCTGACCGCCCGGCTGGCGCAACGCCGCCCCGATGCCGTGGTCACTGACCAGCCGCAGATCGAGTCGCCGAACTACAGGATCTTCGTGACGATCAACAGGCTGGACGTGACTGCCGGCGGTGTCGCGACGCTGGAGGCGGACTGGCTTGTCGTGCCGCGCAATCCGACGCAGCCCACGTCGAGAGGGCGTGGACGGTTCACCAGCGATGGCCCCGTGGCAACCGACCAAGATGTCGTGGCGCTGTACTCGGCCGTGGTGTCGCGACTGGCAGGCACCATCAACGTCGCGAAATTGCGTTAGACGGAGCCGCCATGAGTGCCCAGAAAAAGTCGGCGTCGTCGAGGACCGACGAAACCGCGGTCCCATCGGCGAACGAGAGAAAGCTGAAATGGAAGGACTATCAGCGCGAGCTCCGCAAGCTGCATGTCGAATTAGTGAAGTTGCAGCAATGGGTCGTCGACAAGGGCCTGAAGGTCTGCGTCGTGTTCGAGGGACGTGACGGAGCCGGTAAGGGTGGAACAATCAAGGCCATCAACGAGCGGGTCAGCCCGCGCGTATTCCGCGTGGTTGCTCTCCCGGCCCCGACCGAGCGCGAGAAATCGCAGATGTATGTCCAGCGGTATATCCCACACCTTCCTGCGGCCGGGGAAATCGTGATCTTTGACCGGAGTTGGTACAACCGCGCGGGCGTCGAGCGGGTGATGGGCTTCTGTTCCGAGGACGAGGTGAGGTACTTCCTGGAGATCACTCCCGCGATTGAGAAGACAATCATTGCCTCCGGCGTCATATTGCTGAAGTTCTGGCTGGAGGTGAGCGAGGCGGAACAGACTCGTCGCTTGAAAGCCCGCATCGACGACGGACGGAAGACCTGGAAATTGTCACCCATGGACCTGAGGTCGTACGGTCGCTGGTACGATTACTCCCGCGCCCGCGACGAGATGTTCGCCGCCACTGATACGCCATGGGCGCCGTGGTTCGTCCTCCGCTCGGACGACAAGAGGCGCGCACGGCTGAACGCGATATCCCACCTGCTCCGCCACGTCCCCTATGAGGAGATACCACGAAAGGAGGTGAAGCTGCCGGACCGGCAAAAGGCGCACGACTACAAGGAGCCAGACCATCCGTTCACATTCGTCCCCGATCTGACATGGCCGTCCGGATAAGGTGATGTCCACGCCGCCACGCCTGGTCACGACGCGCGCGCCAGGCCTTGCAGCCGGATCAGCCCGTCAGCAACCGGGCGGAAACCGGTGATCGTCTTCTTCATGCCTGGAAGATTGCGCGGATTGAGCAGGTAGATGACCGGAACCTGCGCGGCGACCTGCCGATAGACCTCGGCATAGAGTGCCCGGCGTTTCGCAACGTCGATGGTCTCGCGCGCCCGATCGAGCAGCGTGTCCGTCGTCGGGTCGGTCCAGTGGCCGTAGTTGAACGGACCCGAGGAATACAGGAAGGGATAGAGGTTGCCGTCCGGGTCGATGCGGCCGGACCAGTTCAGCGTGAACAGCTGGAACCGGCCCGCCTGCCCGGCCGGCAGCGAGGAGGCCGCCTCCATTGCCGTGATGCGCACGGCGAAGCCGATTTCCGCCTCCATCGACTGCACCACCTCCGCCATCTGCTGCAAAACTGGGTCGTTCTGGACGACAAAGTTGACGGCGATCGGCGTGCCGACCCCGGCCTGCCGGATCAGCGCCTTCGCCTTGACGACGTCGCGGGCCATCGGCGGCAGGGCGCTTATGTAGTACGGGCTGTCGGTCGGCATGGCCTGCGCATCCGGCGTGAACAGCCCGCCGAAGACCACCTGGTTCAGCGCCTGCCGATCGAGCCCCAGCGCGAAGGCTTGGCGCAGCGCGGCGAGCCGGCCCGTCAGGCCATTCGCCTCCGGCCCGTTGGCGACGTTCCAGACGAGGCTGTTGTAGCCGAGGCTGTCGGAGCCGACGACGGTGAGACGCGGATCGCGCTGAACGGTCGGCACGTCGGTGGGCACGACCTGATCGACGATGTCGAGCGAGCCCGCCTGCAAGTTCGCGAGCCGCACCGCCCCATTCGGCAGCGTGCGGTAGGTCACCGTGTCGAAATGGATGTCCTTGGCGTCCCAGTAGCCGGGGAAGCGCGTTAGCGTGGTGTGGTCCTGCGCCATCCGTTCCTTGAAGGCGAACGGCCCGGCGCAGACCGGGTGCAGGCCGAAATTGGCACCCTCCTTGCGCGCGACGTCCGGCGCCACGATCATGCCAGCGCGGTCGGCGAGCTGCGCCACCAGCGGCGAATCCGGCGATTTCAGAACGATCCGCACGGTGAGCTTGTCGACCACATCGACATGGTCGATGGCGCTGATCTCGGCCCTCCGGTAGCTGCCCGGCAGGGTGAGGTCGCGCTCCAGCGTGTACTCGACCGCGCCCGCGTCCATCTCCTCGCCGTCCTGGAACAGCACGCCGGACCGGAGATGGATGATGAGCGTCTTCGGATCGGCCCACTGGTACGACGTCGCGAGCTGCGGGACGATCTGCAATTTCTCGTCGATGTCGAACAGCTTGTCGCACAACCCCATGAAGATGATGCGGCTGTAATAGCTGCCGGTGAGCGCGGGATCGAGCGTATCGGGGTCCGCGCTGAGGCCGATGGCGAGCGTCTGCGCGCGGACGGCGCCGGCGCCGAGGCAGAGCGCCGCGATGGCGACGAGGAGGAATTTGGTGCGGGACATGCCCTCTCCCACGCAGGAACGATGCCACCAGCCCCGGTGACGCCTCCGCCATGCCGGGCGACAGGCTTTGCCAGCTTCGCGCATCCGCAGCATGCTAGGCGCGTGCACGGGGAGTGAACACCATGCCTATGACCTTCAAGGCCGGCGACATGACCATCCACCGGATCGTTGAGATGGAGTGCGGCTTCACCCCCGCCCTGGAGTTCCTTCCGGGCCTGACGCCGGAGGTGCTGGCGGAGAACCGGTTCTGGATGAACCCCGCCGCGCTGGATGCGGACGACAACCTGGTGCTGTGCTTTCAGTCCTACATCGTGCGCACCGGCCGCCACGTCATCCTGGTCGATAGCTGTGTCGGCAACGACAAGGACCGTCCGATGCGCACGCTGTGGCACCAGAAGAAGGACACCATCTTCATGCAGGGCCTGGCCGAGATCGGCCTGGGCGTGAACGACATCGACTTCGTACTGTGCACCCATCTGCACGTCGATCATGTCGGCTGGAACACGCGGCTGGAGAACGGACGCTGGGTGCCGACCTTCCCCAAGGCGCGCTACCTGTTCTCCAAGACGGAGCTTGACTACTGGCTGGCGGAGAACGCCAAGACCGAATTGCCGCCGATCGTGGACAGCGTCATCCCGATCGTGGAAGCCAAGCGGTGCGACCTGATCACCAGCGACCATGCGCTGGACGACCTGGTGTCGCTGATCCCGACACCGGGACATACCATCGACCACTACGCCGTCCAGCTTGGTCGGGACGGCAAGGATGCCGTCATCACCGGGGATCTCATCCACTCGCCGCTCCAGGCACGCTATCCCGAGCTTTCCATGCGCGTGGACTACGATCCGGCGCAGGGCATCGCGACCCGGCGGACGTTCCTGGAGACGTATTGCGACACCGCGACGCAATGCTGCTTCGCGCATTTTCCGTCGCCATCGCGTGGGCGTGTGAAGCGGTGGGGCGACGGTTTCAGGTGCGAGTACAGCGACGCCTGATCGGCACCGCCGCGCAGCAGCGAAACGCCTACCCAGGCTGATCCATGTGCACCAACGCGTCGCGCAGCGGTTCGCTCGACACGGTTATGATGCCCTCGAACGCGACGTCGAGGTCGAGGATCAGATAGAGCGAAGAGGCCAGGGACAGCGCCGACAGCACGATCACCACCTGGGTCACGCCGTTGCGCGGGGAGGTCAGGCCAAAGACCGCGAAGATGATTACCAGCCAGAACGTCAGCAGCAGCAGGAACGGCCAGGATATCGTCGGGTGGGCCGTCTCGATCAACGTCCAGCGATCCTGCAACGTCCTCTGCATGCTGGCCCGAAGCAGGGGGGCGACGCGCTCCTGCAGCGGGCTCGCGGGGTTCACCTGCTCGATCATTCGCTCGGCGCTCATCAGCATCGCGGTAAGAGTGGTGCCTTCGATGCTCTTGGCGGTGAACGAGGTCACGCCGATCGGATAGGAGCCGGATGGCGGTACCTCATCGGGCCACGTCGAAGCGATCGCCGCCGCCAGATAGCGGCGCATGAGCGCGCGGATCGCGTCGGCCTCCGGGCCATACTCGCGCAGCCGCATATCGAGCTGGATCAGCTGGATGCCATATTGGCGCACCTGATTGGTGTGCCCGTCGAAGTTGCTTTTCACGGAGTTCACCAACAGGCCCAGGACCAAGGCCGCGAACGTGACCAGCATCGTGATGACCAGCCGGATCGCGTCGACAGTCTCGCGGCTGCGGTGATGCTCGCGCGGTGAGCGCTGCAAGAGCAGCCCGGCATAGCTGCCAGCCAAAAGTAGCACAAGGAACAGGGTGGCCCCGGCCAGCTCCCGTACCCAGGCCATCAGACGCCTTGCACCCATGCCGCCGCGCCACAGCCGGCCACGACGAAAAGCGGATTGATCCGGGTCAGGCAGAGCACGACCGTCGCCGCGGCGGTCAGCGCATACTGCGCCAGCGAATGGTCGGCGGAGCGGGCGATCACCACGCCGCTCGCGAGCACCAGTCCGACGGAGATCGGCGCCATGCCCCGTTCAAAGGCGGGCCGCCAGCGCGCCCTCGCAGCCCGCTGCCACAAGCGAGCCACCCCATAGATCAGCAGTCCAGCGGGCACGATCATCGCCACGGTGGCCAGCAGCGCTCCCGCCAACCCGGCGGCGTCATAGCCGAGGAGCGAGACCAGCAACGTGCTTGGGCCAGGGGCAGCCTGGGCGATGGCGAACGAGTCCGCGAACTGCCCGGCGGTGAGCCAATGGTAGGTCACCACCGCTTGCAGTTGCAGCTGCGGCACGATGGCGTTGCCGCCACCAAACGAGAGCAGCGAGGCAGCGCCAAACACCGTGCAGAGCTGGATCGCGAGCGGGAGTGTCATCGCGGCGCACAGGACCGCCAGCCCCAGCCGAAGGCGATCGGTCCGATCACCACGAGCGTCAGCCACAACGGCAGGCGCCAGATGCCGGCGGACAGGAATGTCACCGCACACAGCACGCCCGGCATCACCGAAACGAGGGTTTTCCGCCCGGTGCGCCATGCCATCGAAAACGTCATCGCCACCGCCGCCGCAGCCACGCCCGACAGGATGTCCTGCAACGCCGCCACATGGCGAAACCGCACATAGAGCGCCCCCAGCGCCAACACGATCACCAACGGCGCAGCAATCAGTCCGAATAAAGCCGCCACCGCGCCCACCGCGCCACGCAACCTGGTGCCGACGAACATCGCGACGTTGACCTGGTTGGCGCCCGGCAGGATGCGGCAGATCGTCATGACGCTGAGGAATTCATCGTCACTCATCCACTGTCGCCGCTGCACCACGATCTCGCGCGACCATGCCGACAGCCCGCCCCCAAAACTGGAAAGGGAGATTTGGTTGAACGTCGTCACGAGGTCGCGGAGGCTGACCGGCTTGGCCGACGACTCGTCCATATTCCGGCTCACTCGTGGGCAATTTCAGGATCGTGCGGGGGATCGTCTTCCCCGTGCGGATGCACCGCCAGCGGGTCCGGCGCCTCATAGCGGCGCGAGTCCTCCCAGTCGGCGTCGAATACCTGCCGCAGCCGGCGCACCGTCGATCAATTCGCCACCACCGCGCCCAGCTCGCGCCGCAGGTCGAAGGCGCTGCGGTCGATGTTCATCGAGCCGACGATCGCCCGTTCATCGTCCGCCAGGATGAGTTTCGCATGCACGTGCAGACCGTTCTGCTTGTGGATGCGGACTCCCGCGCGGCGAAGGATGCGCAACGACGAAAACGTATCCAGGAGGTCGTAGTCGCTGATCCCGCGCTTGCCGCCGCACAGGATACGCACATCCACGCCACGCTCCTTGGCCTGCAACAGCCGGTCCAGAATCGTGACATCGACGAACTTCGGATGCTGAACCAGCAGTGAATGCCGCGCCTCGTCGATGAAGGTGCTAATCGCCAGCCGTGCGTTGTGATTGCTCCATAGCAGCGGCGAATCTGCTGGTACCTTGAACGGGACGCGTTCCCAGTCGGCGTGGAATCCCGCGATGACTTCCCCCACGAGGATGGGGTCCTCCACGATCAACCCGTAGTCGCGGGTGAGAGAAGTACTTGTCGCCGAAGTTGAACGTAGCGATCAGAGCGAGGCGCTCGTCCACCACCATGGATTTCTCGTGCGTGACCACGAACTCCGGATTGGTCCAGCTTGCCTCGATGCCAGCCTCCCGGAAGCGCGCGAGGGTGTCGTCGTTGGCGCGCGTGCCCGACGATCGCGCCGGGTTCAGCATCACCCGCGTGACCACCCCGCGTCGGTGCGCCTCCAAGACAGCATCGATCAAGGCGGGCGAGGTGAAGGTGAACATCTTGATGAGCAGGGCGCGGCGGGCCGCGTCGATCATCTGGACGACGGAACCGATCCCATCCTCCGGCTGCGCGAGCATGTGGACGCGACTGTGAAGCAGGCGGCGATCCATCTTTATGTTCCCCCACTGGCGTGAGCTTAGATAAGCATGGGATTGTTCGTCCACCCAGACGCCGGGCCGCAGCCGTGGTGCGCGATCGTTTCCACGTGCCTCCCACGGTTAAGCCCGCCTTTACCCCTCGCGGGCAGGCTCCATCGCTCATCGCCACAGCGCGGGACCCGCCCGATGCCAGCCCCCCAAACCGGCCTGCAACCGACGCTCCGGCCCGGCGCTCCGCCCGTGGTCCGCCGGTGACCACCACGCTCGCTCCGCCCCGACCGACCCATTCCGATCGCCGGCTGCACGAGGACCGCGAGCGTTTCCTGGCCTTCGCCTTCGCCGGTGCCGACCTGCTGATCGAGGCGACGGCGGATGGTCGGATTGTCTTCGCCGCCGGCGCCTTCCGGACCCGGCTCGGCTGCGAGCCCGCCACCCTGCTCGGGCGCCCCGCCTCCGCCGTGATCGCCGCCGAGGATGGGGCGCCCTTCGCCACCTGCCTCGCGCTACTGGCCGCCCGCGGCCGGATCGCACCGGCCACCTTGCGGCTCGCCGACGCGGCACGCACCCGTACCGTGCTGTCCGGCCTCACCCGTCCGGGGTCGGACGGCAAGGCGCTTTTGTGCCTGAGCTTCGGTGCCCCGCCGCCGACGCCGCCCTCGTTCGCTCCCGCGGCCTGTTCCGCCGCCGTCCTCGGGCGCGAAGCGGAGGAGCGGCTGCGGGCCGCGCGCACCGGCACGCCCGCCGCCTCGCCGGCGCTCGACCTGCTGGAACTGGTGGCCACCAGCCCGGACCTGCCGGGGGCGGAGATCACGGCGGTGCTGCTGGATCAGGCCGGTATCGGCACGATGGCCGGTGAGATCGCGCCGGGCCGCTTCGGCCTGCTGCGCGCCTCCGGCACGACGGGCGCGGCGCCGGACTTGGCCGCGCTGATCGCCGGCCTCGACGCGGCGCTGCGCGCCCGGGGGGTCGATGCCCGCGTGGCAACGGCCGAGCGGGTGGCGCTCTCCGGCGGCGCGATCGACGCCAGTCCGGCCCCGCAGGCGGTCCGCGCCTTGCGCACCGCCCTCTCCGCCTTCGCCCGCGGGGGCGCGCCGGCGTTGGCCGCCGCCGGGTTCGACGGTGGGCTGGCGGGGTTCGTGACCGCCGCCACGTCCCGCACCGCCGCGCTGCGCCGCACTCTGGCCGACCGCCGCTTCAGCCTCGCATTCCAGCCGATCGTGGGCTTGGAGGATCGCGCGCTGCACCATTACGAGGCCCTGCTGCGCCCCGACCCCGTGCCGGGCAGCACCGCGCGCGGCCCGGCCGAGCTGGTGACGCTCGCCGAGATGATCGGGCTCACGGAAGACCTCGACTGGGCGGTGTTCGAGACGGCGCGCGACGAGGCGCGGCGTGCCGGCGTCGCGATCGCCTTCAATCTCTCGGGCCTGTCGGTGCAGAGCCCGACGTTCCGCGCCCGGCTGCTGGCCGCCCTCGACCGGCCGGCGTCGGGCGGCGCCGCGCGCCTGCTCGCCGAGGTCACCGAGACGGCCGAGATCGAGGACGAGGAAGCCGCCGCCGAGACGATCCAGGCGTTGCGCGAGCGCGGCATCCCGGTGTGCATCGACGATTTCGGCGCCGGCGCGGCGGCGTTCCGCTACCTCCGCCGGTTCCAGGTGGACCACGTGAAGATCGACGGCGCGTACGTGCGCCAAGCGGCCGAGAACGAGCGCGACCGGGGCTTCGTCGCCGCCATGGTCGATCTCTCGCTCACCGTCGGCGCACAGGTCATCGCCGAGCAGGTCGAGACCCAGGCGGTGGCCGACACCATGCGCACGCTCGGCGTACGCTATGGCCAGGGCTGGCTATTCGGCCGACCGGCCGAGCTGCCCAGTTCCGGGGCCGTCGCCACGCGTCGGCGTGGTGGCGTCAAGGAGCAGTGGGGCTAGGCGCGACGCCGCCTAGCCCCCCACTGCTTCGTCCATTCACGCCTGCGGGGCCCCACGCTGTCGGTGGGCTTTCAGGGATCGGCGGCGATGGTCCCACCTACCTGATGATGATCTCGACCCGTCGGTTCTGAGGTTCGCGCACGCCCGGGCCGGTGGGCACGAGCAGACGGGTTTCGCCGAAGCCCTGGATGGTGATCGCGTTCTGCGGCACGCCATCGCGGACGAGCTCGGCGCCGACGGCCTGCGCGCGCCGCACCGACAGGCGCTGGTTATACGCCGCGGATCCGGAGGTATCGGTGTAGCCGTTCACCTCGATCCGCGTGTATTGCACGTGCGTCGAATTCGCCGCGGCCTCTTGGATGATCTGGCGGGCGCGATCGGTGAGCACCGCCTTGTCCCAGTCGAAGAACACGAGGTACGACCGGGCCGGCGCCGGCGCCGGGGCAGCCACGGGAACGGGTGCGGGCGGCGGCGGCGGGGTGACACCAAAGTTGTATCTGACGCCGAGCAGGAAGCTGTTGTTGTATTCGTGCCCGAACTCCATCGTGCCGAACCGGGTCGCCCGCACGCCGCCGACCGTTGCGGTGAGGCCGGCGTTGTAGGTGCGCGTGCCAGTCAGTGCAAGGATGCGGGTACTCGGCCGTCAGCGCCAGGCCCGGCAGGCCGGCGAATGGGAACGACGCGCCGAATATGCCCTGCACCGCGGGCGCGGCGCGGGTGTCGTTGGACGTGAGCGCCGGGTTGAGCGCAGCGGCCGTGCCGGTCCCGACGGCGGCGAAATTGGAGAGATGCCCGCGCTGGTATCCGGCGCCGACGCCGGCGTACGGCACGATCCAGGGTGCGAGACCCACGAAGTCGTAGGCCAGGTTGAACATCGGGCCATAGAGCTTCTCCGACCCGCTGGCACTCGTGCTGGCTCCGAAGCCACCGCGATTGTTGCCGCTCAAGGTGTTGAAGGTGTTGCCCCGGTAGTCGAACTCGACCTCGGCGCGCAGCCCATTGCCGAAGCCAAAGCCGATCGCACCCAGCCCCACGCCCCCGGTCGAGCTTTGGAGATTGAGGTTGGGCGTACTGAGGCCGCTACTCAGCGTCTGAAGATTGGAGCTGAGATTCTTGATCGACACGTTTCCCTTGAGATTGAATCCGCCCGCACCGCTGATATAGAGGCCGGTGGTCGGGTATCCGAGCGGCGCGGCGGATTCCATCTGGGCATGCGCGGCAACTGGCAGCGCTACGATGGTCGCGGCGAGGAGCTTCGTTGCAAGACCCATCACCTGAATCCTCCTTGTATGCCAAGCCAGTTCTATGACCGGGGGCGTACAACGTTCCGGGTACCGCCGCAACTGGCGGCATCACCGGATCGTCTGAAAGTTGATCGGATGGCTACGCCCTCGCTGCGTCAGAACCAGCTTTTCGGGGCCGGGGTGATGGTGACGGCGAGCGCCTGGCTGACCACAGCGGTGACCGTGTCACCAACCTTCAGCTTGGTCATCGCTGCCTGGCGGGCGGGATCGGTGACATCGATCGTATAGACGGCGCCACCTGACGGATTGACGACGTCGATGCTATGGGCGGCTTGATCCACACCCACGACGAGGCCGCTGATCTTGGTCTCCCGCACACCGACCCCGCCGGGAGCCTGGGCGGATTGCGCGACGAGCTGGGATATCTGGTCCTCGGGCGCCGTCATGCCCGGCGCCGAGAGCCCGAAGGCAACGGATCGGTAGTACTGCGCGTTGACCGTATCGCCGACGTGCAACATATCCAACCGCACGTCGGGGCCGGCCTGGAGCGTGACGGTCGTCCCTGACCGGCCGGCAAGGGTGACGTCCCGCGTCTGCGGGTCGATCGCCCGGATCTTGGCATGCATCGTCACGGCGGCGGATTCCGGGATCACGTTCGTCATGACCGGATTGTTGCCCTGCGCCAGGGCCGTATCCGAAACCGACAGGGGCAGGGTCACGGCGACACCGGCGAGGATGACCGTCGCGAAAAGCGGGGTGGCACGGTGTGATTTCATGGTGTCCTCGCGGTTTGATGTTCAAGCGATCGCAGATTCCAGTCCGCCTGAATGCGACGGCCCAGCTGCGTGGAAGTATCTCGTTCCGTCCTCCGTATCCCGCGACGACCAGCCCCTGCCTATGCAGAAACGGCATGCAGCCGAAGCGGGGTTGGATTTTGCGCCAGCGGGCTACTGACTCATGGTGATGACCACCGCGTCGCCGCCAAGGCTCAGCATCAACCCTTGCCGCTTCGCTATCAGGTGCATGACCACGCCATCCCTGTTCTGTAGCCAGAGATCACCGCCACTTGTGTGTCCGAAGGCGTAGCCATAACGGCCCTGGGCATAGGCGCCGTGGAACGCGGCGACATCGGGCAAGCGATAGACATCCCCGTGCGCCTCGATCCTGGAGACCCCGATGCCGCCGACGCCAAGGCCGGCCACGGTGACGGGGTATGTGTGTCCGTGATAGAACAGCTCCCCGCTGCCGCCGCCGCCACTGCCGATGAAGGCGGCCTGCACCTGCCGCATCTCCACGGTCGCATCCGGAGCCTGTTGCGCGAGGTCGGTGGGGCCGCCGCCCTGCTGGGTGCAACCCGACATCATCAGCAGCACCGCCGCCGACAGGATCGCGGTGGCACAGAACCGCCCCGGCCTCCCGGAAGCAGACATCACCTGGGCAGTGATTGCGGGCGTATGAGCCATCGACCTGTTCCTCCTTGAATGCGCGTGACACCACGAGCAGGTACCGGCTAGGGAAAGCCGTACTGCCGCTTGGGCCGATACTCTCTGTCGAGAGCATCGGCACTGAACCATCCGGCCCGCGCGTCTCGCTCCATCAATCCGTCCTCCGCGACTTTGCTGCGTTCTAGTGACAATGGCTAATTATGGCGCGCCGACCGCTTGCAGAAGACGCCGTTCGCGCCGTAACGCAAGCGACTCCGGCAAAGGTCGTAGCAACCAGCGATCGAGTGCGGATTGAGCTGCGTGGTCCATGCGCCAACTCCTGCTAGAAGATGACGGCCACCTGGGCGCGAAGCTGCCAGGTGCCGCCGTACTGGGGTCGCACGGCATTGTAGTACGCGCCGGCCAGGATATTGACCGGCAGCTTGCCGCCGATCTTGATCAGTCGGCCGGCCTGCGCGCCGACGGGCAGCGTCCATTTGGTGCCGCTCGCCAGCCAGTTCGCGGTGATGACGGGCACAGTACCGACGAACCAGCCGCTGCCCAGGTTGTAGTTGAAGAACGGATTGAAGGTGAACAGGCTGTACTTGGTGCCTCCGAGCCCCTGAGTGCCGCCCAGGGAAAACACGTTGTTGACGAGCGCACCGGCGACGATCGGCCCGGCCAGCTTGACGACGACCACAGCCGGTCCGAGGCCCCAGACATTGGAACCCAACGTCTTGCTGGTGATGGTGGGCAACTGCGCAATCGGACCAACGCCCCAAATCCACCCGTTGACCGGCTGTTTCGGCGACAGGAAGGCGGAAAACGTCGTCGGGCCGAGGCCGAACGGCACGCTCGGGGCCGGCTGGAGCGACGGGCTCCAGATCAGCGGCAGGATGGTGCGGGTGATCAGGTTCCAGTCCTGGTTGAGATGGATCGGGACCACCGGCTGGATGTTCAGGATGTCCTGCGTGCCCTTGTGCGGGCCGACGTTGAAATTGACGTTGTCCTGAAACGGAACGCTGATCAGATCACCGATCGGGTTCTGCAATTTCTTGGCGAGGTCCGTCGTGCTCTCGGTGGCAGCCGGCTCGGCGGGCCGCCCCGGAGCATCGTCCGGTGTCAGGCCGAGATTCACCGCAGGTGCTGGCGTCGGCGCGAGGGACTGCGCGGCCGCAGCATGCACGAAGGCCAAAAGGCCGATCGCCCCCAAGATCGCAGTCGGGTATCTCGGTCGCAAGATCCACCCCCAAAGAAGCTATCCTTGCCCGTGCTCCAGAACGGAACGAACGTGCATGCGGATGCAACATGCAGACCCGGTGCCGGTGCGTGCTAACAGTGGAAAAGCGGCGGCCGCTATGCAGATTTGGCAGCCTCGCGGCGTCGTGGGAATCGCACGCGCCTGGCCAAATCTGCATAGCAACGGCTCGGCCAGAGCCTATGATCGAAATTCGGACGAGGCCTCAGGCCATTGCTGATGGAACTGCCCATTGTGTCGCGGCCCATGTCACCGATGCCGCCCCCGGCCTCGGGCCGGGTACAGGTTCGGGTCGGAAGCGCGGTGTTCGTCGCCGATGTCCTGCGAGACCTCGGCACCTCGTTCGACGCCATCGTCGCGCAAGCGGGGCTGTCCCCTGCGCTCCTGGCCAACCCTGAACAGCCGATTTCGATCGGCCGGCTCGGGCGCTTGTTCAGCGTCTGCGCGGCCGCGACGAACTGCCCGCATTTCGGCCTGCTGATCGGACGCCGTGCCGCCGCGCACATCACGGCGCAGGCCGCGTTCGCCGCGCAGGCCGCGCCCAGCATCGGCACATTGCTTGTCGGCATGCTTTCACTGCTGCCCGACTTCTCGAGCCTGCTGCTGACGCTGAAGGCGACCAGCGAGCTCTGCACGATCGGCTGCGCCCATATCGACCGCCGCGTTGAAGGCCGTGAGCACATTGCGGACGCCGTGATCGGGCTGGCCAGCAGCATCCTGCGAACGGTCTGCGGGCCGCAGTGGCGCCCGATCCGCGTGACCCTTGAACGTCAGCGTCCGGCCGACACCCTGCCCTACCTTGCTGGGTTCGAGGCATCGGTCGCGTTCGGCGAGGCGGAAACGGCGCTGAGCTTCGAGAGGCAATGGCTCCGGGGCCAGCCGTCACGCACCGAGATCGCCTTCAACCAGGCGCTTTTGCCTGACCTTTCCTGGGAGCGGGCTTTGGCTAATCCTTTCGGACGCCGGACCCTCCCCGATGCTGTGCGGCAGGTCCTGCGGTCGTGGCAGTCTGAAGGTAGCCTGACCGCTGAATCGACGGCCACACTGTTCGGCCTGCACCCGCGCTCATTCCACCGGCGCCTCGCGCGAAGTCGCACGAGCTTCAGCCATCTGCTCGATGAGGCGCGATATGAGAAGGCGTGCCGTTTCCTGCGGGAATCGGATCAGCCGGTGGAGGCTGTGGCCAGGATACTCGGCTATTCGGCCGCAAGCCCCTTCGTGCGTGCGTTCCGGCGGTGGTCCGGCTTGACCCCGGTCAAGTGGCGCGTCCGCGAGGCGCGCGCAATCAATCTGCGCGCGCAGGCCCGAGCGGTAGGCGTGCGCGGCAAAGGGAGTGATGCATGACCGAGATCTCCGAGCCTGCCCCGCTGATGATGGCGTCCGTGCGTCGCTCGCGCCGCGTCTCGGCCGCGTGGATCATCCCCCTGGTCGCTATTGTGGTCGCCGCCTGGCTGGTCTGGGATACGCTGTCGAAGGAAGGGCCAACGATCACGATCTCGTTCCTGGGCGGGGAAGGACTTCAGGCCGGCCAGTCGCAGTTGAAGTACAAGGATTTGACCCTGGGGACGGTCAGATCGCTCGCGCTCTCGAAGGACCGTAGCCGCGTTGTCGTGACCCTCGCGACGACCAGGCAGGCCGCGCCGCTGCTGACCGACGATACCGTGTTCTGGGTGGTGAAGCCCCGGCTGTTCGCGGGCAATCTGACCGGCTTCGACACCCTCTTGTCCGGCTCCTACATCGGTATGCTGCCGGGGCAGACGGGCAGGACGCAGCGCGCGTTCGTCGGACACGAGGACCCGCCGGTTCTTACGTCCGAGGTCGCCGGCCACACGTTCCTGCTGAAGGCGTCCCGGCTCGGGTCCGTGACGGTCGGCTCGCCGGTGTTCTACCGTGACCTGAGCGTCGGCGAGGTCCTCGGCTGGGATCTCGGGGGCATGGCGGAGAGTGCCACGATCCACGTGTTCGTTCGTGCCCCCTTCGATCAGTACGTGCACAAGGATACGCGCTTCTGGAACGCGTCGGGGCTCGATGTGAAGCTCAGCGGATCAGGCGTCGATGTGCAGGTTGCATCGCTGCGCGCGATCCTGCTCGGCGGCATCGCATTCGACACGCCTGAAGGGGTCGCTCCCGGCGCACAGAGCGCCGAGAACGACGCGTTTCCGTTGTTCGCGACCCATGAAGCCGCGCTGGCCGCGTCCTACACTCGGACGATTCCCTTCGTCGCATATTTCCCCGGCTCGGTCCGCGGACTCGCCCCGGGCACGGATGTCACCGTGCACGGGTTGAAGGTCGGGGAAGTGACCGACGTCAGCCTCCAGTATGAGCCTGCGAAGAATGCCATCGTCGCGCCCGTTCGGTTCCTCGTCCAGCCCGAACGGTTCGTGGGCGTCGGCAAGCAGGTCACCAAGGACACCTCGGCTGCGGTGGACGAACTCGTCAAGCAAGGGCTCCGTGCCACGCTACAGAGCGGCAATCTGCTGACCGGACAGATGCTGGTTGCGCTGGAGTTCCTGCCTGATGCGCCGGCCGCCACGATGACCAGGGATGGCGAGGCGTATGTGATGCCGACAGCGGACTCGGGCAGCTTCAGCGGGTTGGAAGCATCCGTTTCCGAATTGCTGCGCAAGGTGAATGCCGTTCCGCTCGACAAGATCGGGGTAAATCTGGACCAGATGACCGAGGGCATGAACGAACTTGCCAACGGGCCGCAGCTGAAGCAGGCTCTGGCGTCGCTTACCGGTCTGCTGGCGACGACACAGAACACCGTCCGCCAGCTCGATGCCGGCGTGGCGCCCGCAGCGCGGCAGCTGCCGGAGCTGACGACCAGCCTGCGGAAGATGATCGCGGAGACGAACGGACTGGTACAGTCACTCGGCACCGCGTACGGGGACAACACGCGCTTCAATAGGGACCTGGATCGCTCGCTCGTGCAGATGAACGATTCCCTCCGTTCCATCCAGGCGCTTGCCGACCTGCTCGCGCGTCATCCCGAGGCGCTTGTCAGGGGCCGCACCGCGGGAGTCGAGTGATGGCGGTCGCACCGGTGATCAGGCTTGGCGTGCTCGTGTTGCTGACCGCCATCGCCGGCTGCTCGTCGCCGAACCCGAACCTCTATACGATCGCATCGGTTGCCGGCCCGGTGGAGAACGGCACCCCCAAGGTGGTCCTGGTGCGGGAGATCGTGGTCGCCCGGTACCTGGAGCGCACCCAGATCGTGCGCTCGACGGAGAACTATCGCCTCTCCGCGATGTCCAACGACTGGTGGGGCGAGCCGCTGGCGGCGATGCTGAGCAGGGTGCTCGTCCAGGAGCTTCGACAGCGGCTGCCGCGGACTGTCGTGTACGGCAACAGCAGCCCGCTTTCCCTGTCGCCGGAAGCGACGATCGACCTGAGCATCGAGCGGCTTGACGAGGATGCCTCCGGCAACGTCCTGCTTCAGGGTCAGGCGGGCATTCTCTTCAAGGGGCACGGCACGCCGCTCACGCGCTCGTTCCGGTTCGCCGTAGCCCCGCCCGTGGCTGGCACGGCCGGCGAAGTCGCTGCGATCAGCAGCGTGGTCGGCCGGCTTGCGAATGATCTCGCCATGATGCTTGTCGCGGGGCCGTTCCGATGATCGCCGCAAGCGCGAACGAGCGCACGCAACCCGACGTGCGGGAATGTCGCGGCTGCGGCCTGTTCCAGACGATACCGCCCCTTGTCCCCGGCGTCACCGCCTGCTGCGGCCGCTGCGGGACGATCTTGCGGCGCACCCGGGCACACCCA
Organism: uncultured Pseudomonadota bacterium; assembly: GCA_963756495.1. Classification (GTDB taxonomy): domain Bacteria; phylum Pseudomonadota; class Alphaproteobacteria; order Acetobacterales; family Acetobacteraceae; genus DATFDN01. Next base: position 377,702 of record CAVWNS010000002.1, read on the forward strand.
CTCGACCGCAGCATGGCTCTCACGTTCGCCGCCCTCGTCCTGCTCTGCATCATGTGCGCCACGACATTGATGAGCGTGCAGACGGCCGGGATCGGTCACCGGATTGGCCTGTTCGCGGGACCGGGGGAACTGGTCTTGCGAGGCATGACGGGACTCGCCCTCGTCATTGTGTTCACGACCGTGGTGGCGCCGTTCGGCAAGCTGATCGGCACGCTCTATGTGCTGGTACGGCTTCATGAGGCGAAGCCGCCGCAACACCTGCGCCGCGTGTTCGTCACGGTGGAACGACTTCGCCCATGGTCGATGCTGGAAGTCTTCGTGTTCGGTGTCTTCGTTGCCTACGTGAAGCTTGGCGACAGCGTGCGGATCGGCCTTGGGACCGGGGTGTTCGCCTTGCTGGCCCTTACGTTCATCCTTGTGTGGGCCGACAGCGCGCTGGACCGGGAAGCTGTCTGGAACGCGCTGATGCCGCCCGATCCGTCCGGCGGCATCCGTTCCGGATCCCGCTGGCCTGGGCGCGCGAGAGCGGCTATCGGCTGCGAGAGCTGCGGGCTGGTCTGCGTGCCGAGTTCCGGCGGCGGCCACTGTCCCCGCTGCGGGTCGGTCCTGCACGCACGCAAGCCGGACAGCCTGGCGCGCACCTGGGCCCTCGTGATCGCGGCCGCCATTCTCTATGTACCGGCCAACATCTATCCCGGTACTCACAGTCATACAGCTCGGCGCCGGTGCCCCGAGCACGATCATCGGCGGCGTGCGCGAGCTGATCGCCTCACGGATGTACCCGCTCGCGGCGCTGGTGTTCTTCGCCAGCATCGCCGTGCCCCTCCTGAAGCTGGTCGGCCTGTCGGTCATGCTGATCGCGACGCAGACGGGCCGCGCCGGGTGGCTGCGTGACCGAACGCGCCTCTATCACGTGGTCCGCTGGATCGGCCGCTGGTCGATGATCGACATTTTCATGGAATCTCTGTTGGGCGCGCTCGTCCGCTTCGGCACCATCATCACGATAGAACCCGGGATCGGCGCCGTTGCATTCTGCTCCGTCGTCATTCTGACGATCTTTGCTGCCGAGAGCTTCGATCCCCGTCTGATGTGGGATGCGGCCGAACATCGGGCGACGCGCAGGTGGGCTTGGCCACGGATCCGGCCCGTTCGGGGAGCTTAATGCTAGCCGAGCCTAACGCATGTGCGTCCGCATGAGCGGCGATGGCCGCAGCCGCCGCAACGTCATCGAGGGGCTCTCGCCGAATTCGGAGCGATAGACGCCCGCGAACCGGCCAAATTCGAAGAACCCGTGTCGCAATGCGATCTCGGTGACGGACGTCTTCTCGGGATCGGATGTAACCAGGCTATGCCGAGCCATGTAGAGGCGCCGCATGCGGACGTAGCGGCCGGGACTTATTCCGAGAATTTTCTGGCAACAGGACCGGAGCGTCCGGCCCGCCACGCCCAGCGCGGCGCCGATGTCCGCCATGTTCACGGGTTCGGCATTCTCAGCTGCCAGCATCGCCTCCAGTCGGTTGACGATCAGCTGGGCGCGACGCGACCAGACGGAGCCGTGACCGCCATCGCTCGGGCGAAGGCATTCGGCGACTCGTCGCATCATCGTCTGTCCCAGAGCTGCCGCGACGTCCTCCTGTGTGGAGATGTTTGGTTCCGTCTCGGTCAGACGCAGCATGGCCCTGTGGAATTCAATGAGCCGCCTCAGAGCCTCCGGGGGCGGTGTAAAAAAGGCGTGGCCCTCGCGCGGCAACAACATCGCTGCACCCGCCGCCGCGCCACCGCCAGCCAGCGCCGCGAACAGGGTGGACGGCATCATCACCGAGCCCCACTGAAGCGGCCCCTGGGTCCGGTGATGATGCCGGCTTCCCGGACCATGCAGGACGACCTGACCGTAGGAGAGTTCCTCGCCGGCGCAAACCGAACTCAAGCCGTCCGCGGTATGGAACGCGATCCTCGCCCAGGTGGGGGCCAGAGCGACTCTGGCGACCCTGGCCAATGCTTCCTCCGCACCGTGCACAACGATCTGCCCGAGGCGGATGCGGGTGAACCTGGCACGGAACGTGCCCTCTCCAAGGACAAGATAGGATTCCTCGGCACCGCAGGTCTTCGATATGAACTCATCGGCGCCCGCAAACTTGGCTGCCGGCGTGACAGCCGCCGGGAGGACATACGTGCCGTGGCTCGCGGTCCCCCTCTCATCCTCCCAACAGGCAATGGCGTCTGCCGCACGGTACCGCGGTGTATTCGGATCACCGCCTCTGACGCCCTTCATGGTCTCCCCCCGGCCGTCATCTCATTTGCGGATACAAAGGCTACTTCCCTTCGTTTCGCTTGGCCATTTCCGACAGTTTGTTGACAATTCCAGACAAATGTACAGTATCAGACAGGTCGCTACCGAGCCCGGTGCTCAAGGAGGCGACTGTGGTGCCGTCAGGGACGATACGGGTGGGTGTGGCTGCGGCGGCGCCCGATCTTCTCCGGGAGTTCGGCGTCCGTCCTGAGCGGGCGAGCCTTCAGGCTGGCCTGCCCAGCGACTTCCTGCACGACCCCGAGAGCGCCATCCCGTTCGTGGCGATGGGCCGGTTCCTTGCGGCATGCGCCGGGCTCACGGGATGCCCGCATTTCGGGCTCCTGGCGGGTGAACGGACGGGCCTTTCCGCGATGGGACGTGTTGGGTATGTCGTCCGCCATTCGGCCATCGTGCGCTCGGCGCTTGAGAGCCTCGCCGCCTACACGCCCTTCAACAACCAGGGCTCCGTGACGTCACTCCGATCCGACCCCGACCGGTCGTTCCTGCACTTTGCGGTTCTGGAGCCCGGCGCGGAAGGTGCCGATCAGATCGTCGACGGAGCGCTCGCGATAATGCGCAACATCATGCAGAGCCTGTGCGGACCGGATTGGTATCCGACCGAAGTAGCTATCGCCCATCGAAAACCTGTGGACGTCGCTCCCTTCGCGCGCGCCTTCCGTGCGCCGGTGCATTTCGAGGCGGAGCGGAACGCGCTGGCTTTCTCGGCTCGGTGGCTCGACCGGCCTGTGCCCGCCGCTGAACCGGAGCTTCGGCGGCTTCTCGCCGACCAGCTTGCGGCGGAAGGCCAGCGTTGGGAGCGCGACTTCCGCGACTACGTCACCCACGTCATCCGCACGCTGCTCGGCACCAGCCAGTGCTCATCGGCGGACATCGCGGCTCTGTTCGGCATGACCGAACGCTCGCTCCAGCGGCGGCTGGCCGAGGAGTCCACGACCTTCAAGGCGTTGCTCGAACAGGTGCGGCACCAGGACGCCCTCCATCTTCTTGGGCGTACCGCCATGTCTCTCACCGATTTGGCCGCCCGCCTAGGGTATTCCGAGCCGAGCGCCTTCACCCGGGCTTTCCACCGCTGGCAAGGCGTTTCGCCGACGCAGTGGCGATCGGCCAGCGGCCGCGCCGCGTCAACAGGCGGCCCATAGCCCACGCGACGGCGCTTTCACGCGGCCGCCTCCGTCACCCTGCAAGCGGCTCCGTTTTGCCGAATCTGCATAGACGAGAATGCTGGGTAGCGGGAAATTCTGTTCCGCCTGAAAGGGGCGCCATGTCGAGCGACCCAGGAGGACGGGCGACCCAGAAGACGAGAGAAGGACGAGAGAGCCGGGAGCCGCCATTCCTGCGCCGGCAAAACCGATATCGGGAAGAAGGGCCGATCATGACCCTATACCGCTCCACCACCAGGTTGATGGCGGCCGGCGCGCTGCTCTGCTTGCCGCTATTTGCTTCAGCCGAGCCGGCAGCGACGAATAATGCAGCGACAACTGCCAATACAGCTCCAACCGCCACGAGCGCGGAATCGCGTACGGCAGCGTCGGTGAAGCTTGACATGGTGCCATCGCTGATCGTGCTCACCGCGCATGGCGCCGCCCTCCAAGGGACGACCCTCACCCTTGCCGGGGTGAGCCCGAGCTCCATTATCTTCGCTGACCGGCCGGTGAGAGCCGCAGGTCATGCATTGACCAAGGACTTGCTGGATGAATGGAGGTAGGCAGCTTCGCCCAGGATGCGCCGAATGCAACCGTATCTGCCGTCACTGGGGATGGAGCTTCGGTCCGCGACGCCGTGGTTGAACTGCGAAGCCCGCATCTCGATGGCGACCGGCTGACGTTCGACGTTCGCGTTCTGGAAGGAGATTTGACCGGCGCCGATGGGCCCGCATCGGTCTTCGTCGACATCATCGGAATGCCACTTACACCGCTCTCGTTCGCCGGTGTGGCTCGGCGGACCGCGCGCCGCGCCTATTGGTACGGTGCCGCGACCGCGCCCTACGCTTACGGCTACCCGCCCCCCGCCTATCCGTCGCCCTATCGTTATCCCTATCCACCACCGTACTGAAGTCGTGCACCGGCTTTTCCGGTGCGCGGCACGTCCGAAGCAGGATCACGGGAGGGACCGGCGCGCCGAACGCGCCGGGTGAGGCGCCCTATTCCGCGACCTCCTGCTCGGCGTTCGACCCGTCCCCGCTATCCTCGTCCGGCTTGGGCAATGCGGGCAATGCGGCTTCGATGACCTCGAAGTCGAGCTTGCCGTCCTTGAGCGTCACCTTCACCGCGCCGCCGCGCACGAGCCGGCCGAACAGAAGCTCCTCGGCGAGCGGCTTCTTGACGTGCTCCTGGATCACGCGGGCGAGCGGGCGAGCGCCATAGAGCGGGTCGTAGCCGCGTTCGGCCAGCCACTCCTTCGCCGCCGAGGACAGCTCGATGGTGACGTTGCGATCGGCCAGCTGCGCCTCGAGCTGCATGACGAACTTCTCGACCACGCGCCCGACCACCTCCGGCGTCAGGCCGGCGAACGGCACGATGGCGTCGAGCCGGTTGCGGAACTCCGGGGTGAACAGGCGCTTGACCGCCTCCTCGTCCTCGCCGATGCGGGAGTCGCGTCCGAAGCCGATGGAGGCGCGGGCGAGGTCGGCGGCACCGGCGTTGGTGGTCATGATCAGGATGACGTTGCGGAAATCGACGGTCTTGCCGTTGTGGTCCGTCAGCTTGCCGTGGTCCATCACCTGCAACAGGATGTTGAACAGGTCCGGATGCGCCTTCTCGATCTCGTCGAGCAGCAGCACAGCATGCGGATGCTGGTCGATCGCATCGGTGAGCAAGCCCCCCTGGTCGAAGCCGACATAGCCGGGCGGCGCGCCGATCAGCCGGCTGACGCTGTGGCGTTCCATATATTCGGACATGTCGAAGCGGATCAGCTCGATCCCCATGACCGAGGCGAGCTGGCGTGCCACCTCGGTCTTGCCGACGCCGGTGGGGCCGGAGAACAGGTAGTTGCCGATCGGCTTCTCGGGATCGCGCAGCCCGGCCCGCGACAGCTTGATCGCGGCCGCCAGCGACTTCGATCGCCTTGTCCTGGCCGAACACCATCGCCCGGACGTCGCGGTCCAGGTTGCGCAGCGTCTCCTTATCATCGGCGGAGACGGATTTGGGGGGAATCCGCGCGATCTTGGCGACGATCTCCTCGACATCCTTCAAGGTCACGGTCTTGCGGCGCTTGTGCTCGGGCAGCAGCATCCGCGACGCCCCGACCTCGTCGATCACGTCGATCGCCTTGTCGGGCAGCTTGCGGTCGTTGATGTACTTGGCCGACAGGTCCACCGCCGCGCGGATCGCCTCGTCGGTGTAGCGCACCTTGTGGTGCTTCTCGTAGTTCGCCTTCAGTCCGCGCAGGATCTTCACGGTGTCTTCGAGTGTGGGCTCGTTGACGTCGATCTTCTGGAACCGGCGCACCAGGGCGCGGTCCTTCTCGAAGTAGTTGCGGAACTCCTTGTAGGTCGTGGAGCCGATGCAGCGCAGCGTGCCGGATGCCAGCGCGGGCTTCAGCAGGTTGGACGCGTCCATCGCGCCGCCGCTGGTCGCCCCGGCGCCGATCACGGTGTGGATCTCGTCGATGAACAAGATGGCGCCGGGGTGGTTCTCCAGCTCCGACACCACGGCCTTGAGGCGTTCCTCGAAGTCGCCGCGATAGCGCGTGCCGGCGAGCAGCGCGCCCATGTCGAGCGCGAAGATGGTGGACTTGGCCAGCACCTCGGGCACGTCGCCCTCGACGATGCGCTTGGCCAGGCCCTCGGCGATGGCGGTCTTGCCGACGCCGGGATCGCCCACGTAGAGCGGGTTGTTCTTGGTGCGCCGACACAGGATCTGGATGGTCCGCTCGATCTCCTGCTCGCGCCCGATCAGCGGGTCGATCTTGCCGGCCAGCGCCTTTTTGTTCAGGTTCACGCAGTAGTTCGACAGGGCGTCCTGGTTGCGCCGGCCGGGCTTCTCCTCGCGTTCCTGTTCGTGATGGCCGTCCGAGGGATTGCTGCCCTGCACCGGGCGCTGCGCGGAGCGGCCGGGCGCCTTGGCAATGCCGTGGCTGATGAAATTGACGGCGTCGAGCCGGGTCATGTCCTGCAGTTGCAGGAAGTAGACGGCATGGCTCTCGCGCTCGGAGAACAGGGCGACCAGGACGTTGGCCCCGCTCACCTCGTCGCGGCCGGAGGATTGGACGTGGATGGCGGCGCGCTGCACGACGCGCTGGAACCCGGCCGTGGGCTTGGGATCGCCCGCACGATCGGTGGCAAGGCCGGCCAGGTCCTTCTGAAGGAACTCCCCGAGATCGGCCCGCAGCTTGTCGAGGTCGACGCCGCAGGCCCGCAGCACCGTCGCGGCGTCGGTATCGTCCGTCAGCCCCAGGAGCAGATGCTCGAGCGTCGCATACTCGTGGTGGCGATCGCTGGCGAGCGACAGGGCGCGATGCAGCGTCTGTTCGAGGTTCCGTGAAAGCATGGCGACGCTCCTAACGCGCTCGAATTGTCAGTCAGGCCTGGGGGCCGTCATCATGGCCCCGCGGTGCTCCCGCCGGCCATCATTCCTTCTCGATCGTGCATTGCAAGGGGTGCTGGTTCTGGCGGGCGAGGTCCATGACCTGGGTGACCTTGGTCTCCGCCACTTCGTAAGTGTACACGCCGCAGACGCCCACACCGCGACGGTGGACGTGCAACATGATCCGGGTCGCCTCCTCGCGGTTCTTTTGAAAGAACCGCTCCAGTACATGGACGACGAATTCCATGGGCGTGTAGTCATCGTTCAGCATCAGAACCTTGTACATGGCCGGCTTGCGGGTCTTTGGCCGCGCCTTGACCACGACACCCGTCGTGGTCCCCTCGCCGCCTCCGCGCTTGTCACTGTCGCTCATCGTCAGGTTCCGCGCCATCCGCGCCCGTCTTGCCCACTCTCCTGGGGGAGAAGCATATCGGAAGGTCCTCGCCAGATAAAAGGGCATTCCTGGCGCCGTTTCACCCGCCGGATGGCTGCGTTGGTGGCACAAACGCAAAAGAGCCCCGGGCGGAACCGCCCGGGGCTCTTTGAGCCGGAAGAGGCCAGCGCCGCTCAGACGGCGCGGCCGAACTTCTCGACGGCGAGGCTGACGCGCGCCGTGACGGGCGCGAGCGCCTGCTCGGTCAGCTTGATCGAGGTCTCGGTCAGCCGGCTGGATTCGGCCAGCGTCTTCTCCATCGCCGTCCGCGCCAGGTTGGCCTGGACCTCGAACGCGTCCTTGACGGACTTGGCGCCTGCCATGGCCTTGAACGCGAACATCGTCTCCGCGATCTGAGCCTGCGCCGTCGCGGCGACCTGCTTGCCGAGGTCCTGCAACCCGACCGCCCAGATCTGGCCGGACTTCACCAGCGCCTCGAAATTGCCCTGGCCGAACGCCACGAAATCTTCAGTTGTTTGCATTGCCTTCTCCATCCCTTCCTTCATGCGCGCCTGCGTCTGCTCGACGCTGCTCGCCGTCTGCGCGATGCTGCCCTTCAAAGAATCCGCGGTGCGGTCGATCACCGCCGTGGTGCGATCGACCGCCGCATTGGCCATGGCCGCCGTCCGGGCCGCCGAGACCGATGCCGAAGCCGCACTCAGGGGTGCCGAGGGGAACACCGACGTCGTGGGCGGCGCACCCGCCGCGTCCGCGGCGGCCGAGGCTAGCCCGGCTGCCATTGCCGCCGGAGCGGTTGCCATCGTCGCGGCAGCCGCCGCCTGCTCTTCTGCTTTCGTCCTGAACGCCATCCTGCTCACTCCCTCAGTCACCGTTTCCTGATGCTGCACTGCAACACATCCCGGAGATAGCGACGGACCGGTCGATCATCAAGAGGTTTTTTGTGCACTGCACCATAAAACTGGCGGCTAGCCGGTGCGTGCCGGATTATTCGGCAAGGCTTCCATATTGGCCGTTAACCCCTTCAAAGCTTTCTCTTTCGTCATTCCATGCTGGACAAGCTCACAGGAATGTTTCTAAGGTCGTGTTATCAGCGGAGGAGACGGACACCATGGCAGCTTGGCGCCGCCAGCCTCGTATCCTCGTGCGCGCGGCCTCCCTTGCGCTCGCTCTTGTCGGTGTCACGGGGGCGTCGCGCCCGGCAGCCGCCCAGATCGGCTCGGAGCGCTACGCATCAATTGTGGTGGACGCAGGCACCGGGGCGGTATTGGAAGAGGTCAACCCGGATGCGGCGCGCCACCCGGCGAGCCTCGCCAAGCTGATGACCCTCTACTTGACGTTCGAGGCGCTGCGCGACCGGCGGATGACGCTGGACGACGAGGTGCCCGTCTCCGAGCACGCGGCGCAGATGGAGCCGACCAAGCTGGGCCTGATGCCGGATACAAGGATCACCGTCCAGCAGGCGATCATGGGATTGGTCACCCGCTCGGCCAATGACGCCGCCGCCGCCCTTGGAGAGATGCTGGGCGGCAGTGAGGAGAGATTCGCGCAGCTGATGACCTTGCGCGCGCGCGCGCTGGGAATGCGCAGCAGCACCTTCACCAACGCTTCGGGCCTGCCCGACCCCGACGCCTGGACGACGGCGCGCGACCTCGCGTTGCTGGCTCGCCGGCTCGTTGCCGACTTCCCCGGCTACTATCATTTCTTCAGCACCCCCCAGTTCGTCTTCCATGGCCAGGTGATCTTCAACCACGACAACATGCTGAAATCGTACCCGGGCGCCGATGGGCTGAAAACGGGCTACACCGTCGCCTCCGGCCATAACCTGGTCACCAGCGCGATGCGGGGCGGCACAAGGCTGATCGGGGTGGAGCTGGGCTGCGCCACCAACGGCGAGCGCGACGTGCATATGGCAGCGCTGCTGAATGCCGGCTTCACCCAGCTCGGCGTGCCGGTGAGCGAGCGCCCGGTCGTGGTCGCGCGCGCCAGCCAGTTCCCGAGCCTGATCAGCTCCGCCCGCGCCGCCGAGGTTGAGCGCGGGTCCGAGCCTCGCGTGCGCGCCGTGGCGCAGCTCCGCCCCGCCATGCCGGCCCGCTGGGGCATCCAGGTCGGCAGCTTCGCCAGTGCGCGGGCAGCGCACGCCGCGGCAGAGCGCGCGCGCCAAGCCGCGGAGTTGGGAGCGCCGCATGTCGAGCACGCCTATGTCCACGGTCGCCGCAGTTGGCGCGCGCAGGTGCTCGGGCTCACCGCGCCGGAGGCCTCCGCCGCTTGCAGCACCGTGTCCAAGCACGGCGGCGCATGCGCGGTCATCCGCGCCGAATCGCGCCAGGTCGCCGAACTTTGAGGCACACGGTCCCGGCGCGCGGGTCACGGTGCTAGCAGGCTGCGGAAAAAAGCATTGTTCAAGCAATGGTCAGTTCCAATGCCCTGTCATGGTCGGCGAAGGCCGACCATCCAAGCCTGTGATTCCAGGAACTTGCATGGTGCACAAAGGCGTGGATGCGCGCGACAAGCGCGAGCAGGATGGATGAATGCAATTTCCGCAGCCTGCTAGAGCCTGATCAGTGCCCGATCAGCCGACCCGGAACCGCTGCAACGCCGTCTCATCGAAGGCCAATCCGAAGCCCGGCGCGTCGGACAGCACGATCTCGCCGCCCTCGATGGGCGCCGTCTGCTGGAACAGCTTCAGCATCCACGGCATGTACTCCACCGTGAGCCCGTTCGGGATGGCGGCGACCAAGTGGGCGTGGAACTCGGGAATGAGATGGCTGACGACCGGCAGGTTGAACGCCTCCGCCATCCCGGCGACCTTCATCCAGGGCGTGACGCCGCCGACGCGCGCGAGATCGATCATGATGATATCGACCGCGCGCGCCTCGATCATGTGACGGAACGGCACCGGGCCCCACACGTACTCCCCGCCCGCCACCGGAGTCGCCAGCGCGTTGGCGACGCGCGCCAGGCCGGGATAATCTTCGGCCGCCGTCACATCCTCCAGCCAGAAGAAGCCGACATCCTCGACCCGCCGGCCGATGTCGATCGCCTGCTCGACGCGCCAGCGCTGGTTGATGTCGCACATCAGCTTGATGTCGGGGCCGATCGCCTCGCGCACGGTGCGCGCGCGCCGTACTTCCTCGGCGATGCTTGGACGCCCGGGGAGCGCCATCTGGGTCTTCATCTCGGTGAAGCCCCTCTCCACCAGGCGGCGCGCGGCCGTGCCCGCCTGCTGGTCGCTCAACCCGCGCCTGAGCGAGCCGGAGGCGTAGGTGGGCACCCGATTGCGCGCCCCGCCCAGCAGCTTCCACACCGGCTGGCCGAGCACCTTGCCCTTGATGTCCCAGAGCGCGATGTCGATCGCGGCACAGGCGAGGGTGAAGATGCCGCCCGGTTCGCAGCCGCCGGCCGCCTCGCGCATTCGCGCGGCGATCGCCTCGGGCCGCAGCGGATCGTCGCCGACGATCACCTCGCCCAGAGCCTCCACGGCATTCTTCAGCGCGCCGGTCAGGCGGCCGGCGAAGAAGCTCAGCCCGATCCCCTCCACGCCATCATCGGTGCGCATCCGCAAGGTCACCACCGGGCGGGTCGCATCCTCACGCTCCGGGCTGTCAGCCAGCGGGTCGTCCTCGGGAATGCTCAGGATGTCGGTCCGCAGGCTGGCGATCTTCATGTTGATGTCCTCCCGGTTCGTCTCCTACGCCGGCCGCTTGCGGCGGAGCAGCTAGCGCGGCCGGTCGAAGCTGTCGGTCATGCCGCGCCCGTCGTGCGCAGCGCGGCGATATCGCCCGCGGCGTAGCCCAGCTCCGTCAGGACCGCGTCCGTGTGCTGGCCGAGCGCCGGCACTTCGCTCATCGCCGCCTCGATGTCGGTGAGGGTCACCGCCGGCAGCAAGGCGCGCAGCGTGCCGACCGGACTGGCGATGTCGCGCCAGCGATCGCGTGCCGCAAGCTGCGGATGGTTCCATAGGTCCAGCGCATCGTTCAGCCGTCCGTTCGCGATGCCGGCGGCGTCCAGCAACGCGACCACCTCCAGGGCGGTCTTGTCGGCGAAGAACGCCTCGATCTCGGCGGTCAGTTCCTCGCGATGGTCCCGGCGCGCGGCATTGTCGCGGTAGCGCGGATCGCTCGTCCAGCCGGGCCGGTTCATCACCTTCGCGCAGAACGTGGCCCACTCGCGCTCGTTCTGCAGACCGAAGATGACCGGGCCGTCCTTGGTGCGATGCGCGCCATAGGGCGCCAGCGCCGGATGGTTCAGCGCCTGACGCGGCAATGGCGACTCCCCATACGCCGTCCGGTACATCGGATACGTCATCCACTCGGCAAGCGCGTCGAGCATGGCGACCGTGACGTTCGCCCCCTGTCCGGTCCGCTCGCGCCGCAGCAGCGCGGCCAGGATGCCGGACTGGGCATACATGCCGGTCGCGATGTCGGCGGCCGAAATGCCGACCCGGGAGGGCTGCTCGGGCGTTCCGGTGACGCTGATCAGCCCGGATTCGGCCTGGATCAACAGGTCGTACGCCTTCTTGTCCGCGAACGGCCCGCCCTCGCCGTAGCCCGAGATGTCGCAGACAATCAGGCGCGGGTTGCGTGGGGATAGCAGGGCATGCGTCAGTCCGAGCCGCGCGGTCGCGCCAGGCGCCAGATTCTGCACCAGCACGTCAGCACGCTCGATGAGCCGCTCAAGCACCTCCCGCGCGGCCGGCTGCTTGATGTCGAGCGTCACGCTCCGCTTGCCTCGGTTGAGCCAGACGACGAACGAGGAGATGCCGCGCACGTAGCTGTCGTAGCCGCGCGCGAAATCGCCCTCGCCCGGCCGCTCGACCTTGATCACCTCGGCGCCAAGGTCGGCGAGATGGCGCGTGCAAAGCGGTGCCGCCACCGCGTGCTCCAGCGCGACGACGCGCATGCCGTCCAGGGGACGCATCCTGGCTCTCCTACGCTGCGGGATCGGGGCGGTGGGGGAACTGCATCACGAGCAGATCGAGCCCGCCCGCCCCCGCGGCAGCGACGAGGGCCGGCTCGTCGCCGCCGATGAAGACGCAGGCATGCCGGCCGAGCGCCTGGCCGTCACGCATGAGCGTGCCGCCCAGCACGAGCCAGAACTGGCCGCGCCCGGCCTGCGGATCGGGACCTTCCAGTCGCGCATCCTCCAGCAGACGCCACCGCCAGGCGGCGAGCCCGTCCGGCTCGGGGCCGAGAATGCTCTCGCGGCCGGCTGCTAGAGCATCAACCGCCGTCAGAGGTCCCGCCATTGCCTCCCGGTGCCGGCGCGGCCGGGGAAGATCGGCGCGGGCGCCGGGCATATAGCGCGCGCCAGGGTCCCAGCCATTGCGCAGGGTGAAGTAGGAGATGCCCTCGGCGCCCGCCCGGATCGGGCCGTAGGGTGAGAAGGCGGCGGTGAAATGGATCGCGATCGGCGCCACCGCATGCGTGCCGAGCCGGCCTGCGCCCTGCACCACGACCTGGAACTGGTCGGACTGGTGGAAGTGCGCGCCGACGGTCACATCCGGGTCCTGCTCGACCAGGAACGCCACCGGATAGACCGCGCCCGGGTCGGATGACTGTGCGGACGCCGGACCGTAACGGTTGGCGCCGATGAAACTGGTGTGCCAGAACGTGGCGTCCTTCGAGACGGCGCGCCGGCGAGTAGCAAGGGCGTCGTCGGTTGTCGCAGTCACAGGCATTCCGCTTCCTCCGTCTCGGGGGCGGCGCAGCGCGCGCAGACTCCCTCCGCCTCGATCGTCGCCGTGGCGACCGCAAAGCCCGAGCGCCGCGCGGCAGCCGCCAGTGCCGACGTCACGGCCGGGTCCTCCAGTTCCTCGACGTGCCCGCAAAGCCGGCAGATCAGGAACTGCGCGGCATGTCCGCCCGCATGCGCGCCGTGATGCGTCCGTGTGGGCCCATCCTCGGCGACGCAGCCGACGAAGGCGGCCAGCCGCTCGACACGATGCACCAGTCCCTGCTCCATGAGAAAATCGAGCGCCCGGTACACCGTCGGCGGGGCCGCCCCACCGCGCCGGGCACGCAGATGCTCCAGCAGGTGATAGGCGCCGGTCGGCGCTGCGCCTTCCAGGATTAGACCGAGGACCTGCCGGCGCAGATCAGTCAAGCGGGCGCCGCGACCGGCGCAGATCGTCGCTGCGCGGGCCAGCATCGCCTCCGTGCGAGGGGCAAAGCCTCCCTCGCTCATGCGCCTCCTCCTTTTCCACGCCAGACCGGCAGGGCAGGATAGCACTCATGAGCAAGGATGGAACGGGTGCGCCAGCTTCCCCGCTGGCGCAAGCTGTGCTGGATGCCGTGCGGTTCGATGCGGCCGGGCTGGTGCCGGCAATCGCCCAGCAGCACGATAGCGGGCAGGTGCTTATGATGGCCTGGATGAACCGGGCGGCGCTGGCCGAGACGCTCGCGACCGGGCGGGTCTGCTACTTCAGCCGCAGCCGCGGCACGTTATGGCGCAAAGGAGAGATGTCGGGCCAGGTGCAGCGCCTGAAGGATCTGCGGATCGACTGTGACGGCGATGCAATCCTGCTGCTGGTGGACCAGACCGGGGTCGCCTGCCACACCGGCCGGCGAAGCTGCTTTTATCGCGCCGCCCGCGACGGCGCCTTGGTCGAGATCATGGCCCCGGAGGCGGACCCGGCGGCGCTCTATGGTCCCGCCGCTCAGGGCTGAGACTTGCCGTTGATCTACCTTGTCGCCGGGGAACAGAGCGGCGACGAATTGGGGGCGCGACTGATGGCGGCGCTCCACGCGCGCCGGCCCGACATCGGCTTTGCCGGCATCGGCGGCGCGCGCATGGCGGCGCAGGGGCTGGAGAGCCTGTTTCCGGCTGCAGAGCTGGCGCTGATGGGCCTGCTCGAGGTCGTTCCCAGGCTTCGCCACATGCAACGCCGGCTCGCGCAGACCGTCGCGGACATCGCCGCGCGCCGGCCGGCGGCCGTCGTGACCATCGATATCCCGGGTTTCGCGCTGCGGGTCCTGCGTGGCGTCGCACATCTTGGCATTCGGCGGGTCCATTACGTCGCCCCGCAGGCTTGGGCTTGGCGTGCCGGGCGGGTCCGGCACTACCCGGGCCTGTGGGACCGGCTGCTGTGTCTGTTGCCGTTCGAGCCGGCGTTCTTCGCCCGCCACGGACTTCCCGCCCTGTTCGTCGGCCATCCAGTGCTGGAAAGCGGCGCCGAAGCTGGGGATGCTGAGCGATTCCGCGCGGCCCATGGCGTGGCGTCCGATGCCCGGGTGGTGACCTTCATGCCGGGCAGCCGGCGAATGGAGGTCGCGCGGCTGCTGCCGATCCTGGGCGAGACGTTGCGCCGGCTGCCCGTTGGCATCGTTCCCGCCATGCCGCTCGCCGGGCCGGTGGCGCAGGCCGTGCGGGCCGGCACGGCGTCGTGGCCGATCAGGCCGGTGCTGATCGAGGACCGGCAGGCCAAGTACGACGCCTTCGCCGCTTCCGGAGCCGCGCTGACGAAGTCCGGCACGGCGACCTTGGAACTGGCGCTCGCCAAGGTGCCGATGCTGGTCGCCTATCGCCTGAACCCGCTCTCAGCGGTGATTGCCCGGCGGCTGATACACGTGCGGGACGCCGCCCTGGTCAACCTGCTCACGGCCGGGATCGGGCCGGACCCAGGACCGCCGCTGGTGCCGGAGATGATGCAGCAGGACTGCACGCCCGAGCGGCTCGCGACAACGCTGACCGGGTTGATGGACGACCCCGCAGTGGCAGCGGCGCAGCGCGCGGGATTTCGGAGCGTGCTCGACATGCTGCGTCCGGCCGGCGGGCTTCGTCCTTCAGAGGCCGCCGCCGAGGCCGTGCTCGACATCCTGGAGCAGCCCTGAGGCAAGCATCTGTGCCCGGCTCTCGGCGATCGCGGCTTCCACGCGCAGCGCCGCTTCCAGCGCGCGCCGCCCCGCCGCGGCATCGACCACGACGGGCGCCCCGTCCAGCACGGCGGCGATGAAGGCGGCCTGCTCGGCCTCCAGCGCGTCGTGCTCCTGCCAGGAGGTGGATTCAGTCCCAAATCCCGGCGCCCCGGCGAGCGGCTCGCCCCGGCCACGGGCCGCGATGCTCACCCGGCGAGCGGCGAAATCGACGCTGACGCAGCCTTGCGCGCCGAAGACCCTCATGCGCCGCTCGACGCGGTTCGCCACTCGGCTCGCCCCGATGGTGGCGACCGCGCCGGAGGCGAAGCGCAAGCGGGCGTTGGCCATGTCCTCGCGCGCACTGGCAACGGGAGCGCCCACGGCGTCAACCGCCACGATCGGGCTGGCGACCAATTCCAGCACCAGGTCGAGGTCATGGATCATCAGGTCGAGCACCACCGAAACGTCGGTGCCGCGCGCCTTGAACGGCCCGATCCGGCTGGCTTCGACGTAGAGGACGCTGCCGGCGCGGCCCAGGATGGCACCATGCGCCGCCGAGAACCGTTCCAGGTGGCCCACCTGGAGCACCAGTCCGCGCGCGGCGGCAAGGGCAGCAAGCGCGTCGGCCTCGGCCAGCGTCGTCGCGATCGGCTTTTCCACCAGCACGTGCCGTCCTGCAAGCAGCGCGGCGGCGGCGATCGCGTGATGGGCCGCCGCCGGCACCGCCACGACCACGGCCTCGCACACGGCCAGCAGATCGGCGAGCCCGAGCGGACGCACGCCGACCTCCGCGGCGACGATCGCGGCGCGCTCGGGATTGCGGTCATGCACGCCGACAAGTTGGGCGCGCCCGGAGGCGGCCAGCTTCAGGGCGTGGTACCGCCCGAAATGCCCCGCGCCGGCCAGGCCGACACGCAGGCGGCGCGTGCTCATCAGGAAGGTTCCAGTCGCATTTGGCTGCCGGGCGGGTTATCCGAACCGCTCGCGCCTCGCCAGCCCTCCTCATGGTGGGTGAGACCTGCACGGGGTTGCCTGCCCGAGGCCGGCTCGCCATTCTCCGCCCGCTCAATTGACCGGAGCCGTTCGCCTAGATGCTCTATTTCAGCCGCGTCAAAACGCTTGTCATCCTTGGCATCTGTGTCCTGGCCGCGCTCCTGTGCATCCCCAACGCGGCGCGCCCGCCAGCTGCATGGCTGCCGTGGCGCACCGTCCGGCTGGGGCTCGATCTTCAGGGCGGCAGCTACCTGCTGATGCAGGTGGACATGAATTCGGTCATCAGGGAGCGGCTGGCGGGACTGACCGACACGGCGCGCGAGCAGCTCAGGACGGCGGGGATTTTCTACCGGACGGTCGAGGCACAGCCAGACAGGCGCCGCGTGGTGGTGCAGGTGCGCGATCCCGCCCGCGCGGCGGAGGCGGTCGCGGCGCTGAAGCCGCTGGTCCAGACGCAGGGGCCGATGGCGGTTCCCGACCTCGACATCACGGCGGCGCCCGATGGCACCATCACGCTCGCGCTCTCGCCGGTGGCGCTGAACGACCGGGCCACGGCGGCGGTGCAGCAGTCGATCGAGATCGTGCGACGCCGCATTGACGAAACCGGCGTGGTCGATCCGCAAGTCAGCCGGGAAGGCGAGGACCGGATCGTCGTTCAGCTTCCCGGCGTGGGCGATCCCGAGCGCATCAAGGCGCTGCTCGGCAAGACCGCGCACATGACCTTCCAGCTGGTGGACACGACCACCACCTCGACGGCCGGCACGCCGCCGCCCGGGGTCGAATTCCTGCCCACGCAGAACGATCCGCGCCAGCGTATCGCGGTGCGGACCCGCGTGGACGTGGACGGCGGCGACTTGACCGACGCCCGCGCCGCGACCGACCAGCAGACCGGGCAATGGGTGGTGAACTTCACGTTCAATGCCGTGGGCGCGCGGCGTTTCGCCGACATCACGCGGGCCAATGTCGGGCGCCCCTTCGCGATCGTGCTGGACGGCAAGGTGATCAGCTCGCCGGTGATCCGCGAGCCGATCACCGGCGGGCGCGGTCAGATCAGCGGCAGCTTCAATGCGCAGACCGCGTCCGACCTCGCGTTGCTGCTGCGCGCGGGCGCCCTGCCCGCGCCGTTGACCGTGATCGAGGAGAACACGATCGGCCCCGAGCTGGGCGCGGACTCGATCCGCGCGGGAGCGATCTCGCTCGGCGTCGGCTTCGTGCTGGTGATCGCGTTCATGGGGTTCTTCTACGGCCTGTTCGGCTGGTTCGCGAACCTGGCGCTGGTGATGAACCTGGTGCTGATGCTGGCCGTCCTGTCGATGTTGCAGGCGACCATGACCCTGCCCGGCATGGCGGGCATCCTGCTCACGCTGGGGATGGCGGTCGATGCCAATATCCTCATCAACGAGCGCATTCGCGAGGAGCAGCGGCTCGGTCGTCCTCCGCTCGCTGCGTTGGAGCACGGATTCTCCAGAGCCTATCGCACCATCTTCAATTCCAACGCCACGGCCTTCCTCGCCCACGTGATGCTGTTCATCTTCGGTTCCGGCCCGGTGCGCGGCTTCGCGGTGACGATCACCGTCGGCATCGCCACCTCCCTGTTCACCGCATGGCTGCTCACCCGCCTGCTGGTTTCGCGCTGGTATGTGGCGCACCGGCCTCGGCTGCTTCCGGTCTGACAGAATGCTCCGTCCCCTGTTCCGCCTGGTTCCGGACAACACGCGCATCCACTTCATGCGCGGCCGGTACATGGGCCTGATCGTCTCGGCGATCCTGTCCACCGCGTCCGTCGTGCTGTTCTTTCACCCCGGCCTGCATCTCGGGATCGACTTCGCCGGCGGCGTCGTGATGGAGGCGCGCACACCGGCCACCGCCGACATCCCGGCCATCCGTGCCGCCCTCGCCGCCCGGCAGGTCCCGGAGGAGGGCGTACAGCGCTTCGGCAGCGCCGATCAGGTGCTGATCCGCATCCGCAGTCAGCCCAGCGCAGACTCGACCCAACAGGCCGTCACCCATGTGCGCGAGGCATTGGAAGCCGCCCAACCCGGCGCCAAGGTGCTGAGCACGGAGGCGATTGGCGCATCGGTTTCGGCCGAGCTGTTCCGCAACGGGCTGCTCGCGCTGGCGCTGAGCCTGCTGATGATCATGGTCTATATCTGGTTCCGCTTCGAATGGCAGTTCGCCGTCGGCGCGGTGGTCACGCTGATCCTGGACGTGACCAAGGCGATCGGCTTTCTCGCCTTGACCCGGTTCGACTTCGACCTGGTGATGGTAGCGGCGATCCTCACGATCCTCGGCTATTCCACCAACGACAAGGTGGTCGTGTACCGATCGGGTGCGGGAGAACCTGCGCAAGTACAAGACCATGCCCTTGCGCGAGCTGATCGACCAGTCGATCAACGAGACGCTGAACCGCACACTCGGCACCTCGATGACGGTGTTCCTGGCCTCCTTGCCGCTGGCGCTGTTCGGCGGACAGTCGATCTCGGGATTCGCGTGGGTGATGCTGTTCGGCATCGTGGTGGGCACCTCGTCGTCGATCTTCATCGCGGCACCCATCCTACTGTTCCTGGGCGAGCACCGCCTGCGCCGCGACGCCGCCCCGGTGGCCACCCGCGCGCAGCGGGAGAAACCGGTGGTGCGGACCTGAGACGGGCCGTGAAGCTTCCGCATCATGTCCCCTCGGGCGGGTGACGCGGGACCGGTTGCTGCCTAGCTTGCCCGCATCAAGGAGACGCCGGCATGGCCGCCCCTGTCATCGACCATCTCGCTCGCCTGCTCGAGACGCGCGGGCAACAGCGTTACGGCCTGCACGACGTCAGCCAGCGTGAGCACGCGTTGCAAGCTGCGTGGCTCGCCGAGCAGGATGGTGCCGCGCCGAGCCTGATCGTCGCGGCGCTGCTGCACGACATCGGCCACCTGACGCACGAGCTTGGCGAGAACCCGGCCGAGCAGGGCGTGGATGATCGCCACGAGGAAGCGGGGCACCGGTTCCTGACCGCCTCGTTCGGTCCCGACGTGACCGAACCCGTGCGGCTGCACGTCGCGGCCAAGCGGTATCTCTGCGCGACCGAGCCCGGCTACGCCGCCCGGCTCGCCCCGGATTCGGTGCTCAGCCTGCGCCTGCAAGGCGGGCCGATGGGCGCCGACGAAGCCGGGCCTTTCGCGACCGTCCGCACGCGGATGCGGCTATCCGGCTGCGTCGCTACGACGAGGCGGCCAAGGTCGCCGGGCTGCAAACGCCGCCGGTAGCGCACTTTCTACGCTACGCCGCGGAATGCCTGCGCTGCGGGTGATAACAACCACCCTAATTCCTCACCTGTTCTCGTCATTCCCGCGAAAGCGGGACCCAGGGGGGACACCAACGGAATCCGGTGCGCGCGAGCCTGGGTGCCCGCCTTCGCGGGGATGATGGCATGTGTAAGGACAAAGGGCGGTCGGTATGACTCTCAGGTCACGCCGCCAGCGCCCGCATCTCGGCACACAGGTCCGCCTTCGCCTCGAAGCCAATTCCCGGCAGGTCCGGCAGGACCACATGCCCGTCTTCGACCCGCGTTCCGTCGGGGAAGCCGCCGTACGGCTGAAAGACCTCCGGATAGCTCTCGTTGCCGCCCAGCCCCAGGCCGGCCGCGATGGCGAGCGACATCTGATGGCCGCCATGCGGGATGCAGCGGCGCCAGGACCAGCCCGCGTCCCGCAGCATCACGAGCGTGCGCTGGTATTCGCACAGGCCATACGACAGCGCGCAGTCAAACTGGAGCCAGTCGCGATCCGGGCGCATCCCGCCATAGCGGATCAGGTTGCGCGCGTCCTGGTGGCTGAACAGATTCTCCCCGGTCGCCATCGGCTTGGGATAGAACTCGGCCAGCGCCGCCTGGAGCTGGTAGTCCAGGGGATCGCCCGCCTCCTCGTACCAGAAAAGATCGTAGTCGCGCAGCATCTTCGCGTAGGCGATCGCCGTATCCAGGTCGAAACGGCCATTCGCATCCACGGCCAGCCTGGCGTCGGCGCCGATCTCCGTCAGCACCGCCTCGATCCGCCGCCGGTCCCCATCGAGCGGGTCGCCGCCGATCTTCATCTTGACCACGCTGTAACCGCGATCGAGGTAGCCGCGCATCTCGGCGCGGAGCGCGGAGACATCCTTCCCAGGGTAGTAATAGCCGCCGGCGGCATAGACGAAGACGCGCGGATCGGCCTCTCGCCCGTGCCGCTCGGCGAGCCAGCGGAACAGCGGCTTGCCGGCGATCTTCGCCGCCGCGTCCCAGACCGCCATGTCCAGTGTGCCGACCGCCACGGAGCGGTCACCGTGCCCGCCCGGCTTCTCGTTGCGCATCATGGCGGCCCAGACCCGGTCGGGGTCGAGGTTCGCACCGGCCTCGTCCAGCAGCGTGGCCGGATCGGCCTCCAGGACGCGCGGCGCGAACCGTTCCCGGATCAGGCCACCCTGGCCGTAGCGGCCATTGGAGTTGAAGCCGTAGCCGACCACCCGCCTGCCATCCCGAACGGCGTCGGTGACGACCGCGACGAGGCTGACGGTCATCTTGCTGAAGTCGATGTAGGCGTTGCGGATGTCGCTGCTGATCGGGCGGGTGATCTCGCGAATGTCGGTGATGCGGATGGACATGCTCAGCCTCGATCGAGAGGGGAAATGAGCGGATGCAGATCGTCTAGCACGCCCCGGGCAAAGTCCCGCCACGCGGCGCTGGCGTCCACCCGTGCGGCGGGATTCGACGGTGCGGCGAGGAAGCGTTCGAGCGCCGTGGCGATGCTCGCGGCGTCGGGATCGCAGAGCGTGGCCAGGGGCTCGGCGTCGAGCTGCTCGACCAGACCCCCGACGCGGGTGGACAGCACGGATCGGCCGGCTGCCAGGGCGGCGGCGGCCACCCCGCTCTGGCTTGCCTCGCGGTAGGGCAGCACAAGCAGGTCGGCCCAGCCGAGCAGCGCGCCGATCTCAGCCTCCCCCACCCAGCGATTCTCGACGCGCACGCCCGGCAGTGCGCGCAAGGCGTCGAGCGCGGCGCTGTTCGGCCCGTGCCCGACGACGCGCACCGTCATGTCCGGCCTTGGTTCGAGCCGCAGCAGCGCCGCTGCCAGCAGGTCGAGGCCCTTATAGGGCAGCAGCCGTCCGAAGCTGAGCACGCGCAACCCGCCAGGCGCACGCGGGGCCGCAGGAATGGCGAAGCCGAGCGGCGGGAGGACGGCGCGCACGAGGGTCACCTCCGGGCGCAGGTCGCCACGCGCGCGCAGCCGCGCCGCGACATGCCCGCTCAGCGCGATCACCGCGTCGGCGCGACGGACCAGCGCGCGCTGAAGCGTGAACAGCAGCGGAAAGCCGTCGCCCGGATGCGGGTCGGCATCATGCACCACCACCGCAACGGGCACCCGCGCCCGGCGCAGCGCCGCGAGCATCAGGAGATCGAGCGGCCCAGGCATGGCGCAGAGGGCAAGCGCCGGCCCGGCGGCGCGCAGCCATGTCACGGTGGCACGCACGAAGAGGGGCGCCTGAAGCGCACGCCATGTCAGGCCCGGCAGGCCTTGGTAGAGCGGCAGGAGCAGATCGCAGCGGGGCGGGTCGGGGCTGCGCAGGATTTCCGCCCCGGCGGACAACGCCAGAGCCGATTCGATACCCGGGAGCGCCGCGAGCCCTTCGGCCAGAGCACGTGGCGATGCGTGGACCCGCACCGCGCCTACCCCACTGCCAGACCAGCACTTTCACGCGGGGACCGCGATGCCGAGCGAACGTACGGCCTCGGCGAGCGGGGCGCTGCCGAGGCGCGCCTGGGCGGCCGCGAGCCCCGCCGCACCCAGGCGTGCGCGCAGCCCGGGATCTTCCGCCAGCCGGCGCAGCCAATCGGCGGCCTGCGCCACGTCAGGCTCCGCCCAGGTCGCACCGGGAACCTCGTACACCGCGCGCGGATCGCGGGCCGGCACCAGGCGATAACCGATCAGGGCGGCGCAGCCTTCGTCCATGAACGTCATGTTGCCCGACCAGCCTGTGGCGACAACCGGCCGGCCCAGCAGCATCGCCTCCGCCGGGACCAGGCCGAAGCCCTCGCTCCGGTGCAGCGACAGGACGATGTCGGCGGCGGCCGTCAGACAGTGCGCCTCGGCGGCGAGGAAGGTCCGGGTCTCGATCCGGATGTTGGGCGCGCCCGCGACGGCGGCGGTCAGGCGCGCGAAATCGCCCGGCGCGTGGGCGGGATTGCCGACCTTGATCACCAATACGCGGTCCGCGCGGTCGTTGAACGCCGCCCGGAAAGCTTCGATCGCGGCAAGCGGATTTTTGCGCGCGAAAGAGGAGGCGAGGTTGAAGGCGACGAGCACGACCAGCGCGTCGGACGGCAGGCCGAGCCGCGTGCGATCGGGCGCTGCGCAGATCGGAGGCGCCATCGCGATCGGGTGTGGGACCACCCGCGTCCGCCCGTCCACCAGCGGCGCAACCGCTATGGCCGTGAAGTTGGAGGGCGCCCATGCTTCGTGCACGAAGCGCGCGCCCGCGCGCCATTCAGGTGCCATGACCGGCAGCTCCCACGCCCAGAAGCCGACAACGCGGCGCCCGCGCGCCAGCCCGCGCGGCAGCCGCGCCAGCACCAACGGCAGTGCCGGGGCATTGACGTGCAGCACCAGTGCCGCCCCAGGCGGCGCCGGTGCGTTCGGCGCCGGCGGGGGCGGGAGGTCTGCCGCGTGCGCCGGCAACAACGGGCCGATGTCGAGTGGCCAAGCCGGCACGCCGATCGCCTCCAGCGCCCGCAACATCAGACGTGCGCCTTCGCCCAGCCCCGAGGCGCGCGTCAGCTCGCCGGCAACGATCACCCCGCCGCTCGCCTGCGGCGTAGGGCGCGTGATCCGGGGCGCGACCAGCGCGGCGGCACCCGCCAGCAGACGGCGGCGTGGGCCGGCAGGAAAGACGCGCCAGGCGCGATGCAGGATCGGGAGGGCAGTCGGCACGCACGTCCTTCGCGGGACCAATCGAGCAGCCGACGCGCCACCCTGGCGCGGTTGCCGCTCGCCCTGGGCGGTATAGAGTGTCTTCATGCAGGAGCAAGCGGCGAGCCTCGTGAACCCCTCCACGGCCGAGATGCTGGCACGGCTGGTGGCGTTCGACACCACGAGCCGCAACGCCAATCTCGCCCTGATCGGCTTCGTGCGCGCCTACCTCGACCAGCACGACGTGGCCTATCGCGTCAGCACCAACGCGGACGGCAGCAAGGCCAACATCCACGCCATCATCGGGCCGCAGGAACCCGGCGGCATCGCGCTGTCGGGGCACGTGGACACGGTACCGGTGGACGGCCAGGCCTGGAGCGCCGACCCGTTCGCGCTCCGCCACGACGCAGGCCGGCTTTACGCGCGCGGCGCCTGCGACATGAAGGGCTTCGTCGCCGCCTGCCTGTCCGCCGTGCCCGCGTTGCAGGCGCGCAAGCTGCCCAAGCCGCTGCACCTATTCATCACCTACGACGAGGAGGTGGGCTGCTTCGGCGCGCAGCGTCTGATCGAGGACCTGGCCGAGTCCGGCCTGAAGCCCGCCTTGTGCATCGTGGGCGAGCCGTCCGGGATGCAGCCGATCCTGGCCCACAAGGGCAAGCTCAACCTGCATGTGCGCGTGCGCGGCAAGCCCGGACACTCCAGCGAGCCGGCCAAGGGCGTGAATGCGGTCCAGGCCGCAGCCGAGGCGATCGCCTATGTCGCGGGCGAGGCCCGCCGCTTGGCCGCCGAGGGTCCGTTCGAGGACGGCTTCGACCCGCCGCACACCACCATCCATACCGGGACGATGCAGGGCGGGACGATCCTGAACATCATTCCCGAGCGGGCCGAGTTCGTGATGGAATGGCGCAACATCCCCGCGGATAACTGCCAGCGCGAGGTCGAGCGGCTGAAGACGCACGTCGCACGCACCATCGAGCCGGCGATGAAGGCGGTCAGCCCGGAAACCGGCTTCAGCTACGAAGTGCTGGTGGGCATGCCGGGCATGTCGCTGCCGCCTGAACACGCACTGGTCGCGCTGGTCAAGCAGGTCACCGGTTCGAACAGCACCGGGAAGGTGAGCTACGGAACCGAGGGCGGCTTCTATCAGTCGGCGGGCATTCCCACGATCGTCTGCGGCCCCGGCCACATCGCCCAGGCCCATCGGCCCGACGAGTGGATCGCGGAGAGCGAACTGGCCGCGTGCGACAGCTTCATCCGCCGCCTCGTCGGGCGACTTGCCGCATGATGATGACCGACCCTGGCCCCCCTGTGGTGCCACGCTTCGAAGTGCGCCTCGCCGCGCCCGATATCCGCCCGTGGCGCGAGGGCAACACCGGCGTCCAAGGCTTCACCACGCGCGCGGCTGAGACGCCGGGACCCCATGTCGCGCTGCTTGCGCTGTCGCACGGCAACGAGATCGCCGGTGCGATCGCGCTCGATCGGTTGCTGCGCGCGGGACTTTCGCCCCTGCGCGGCCGACTGACGTTCGGCTTCGTCAACCTCGATGCCTTTCAGCGCTTCGACCCCCGCCAGCCGACCTTGTCGCGCTTCGTCGACGAGGACATCAACCGCGTGTGGGATGCCGCCGTCCTGGACGGCGCCCGGCGATCGAGCGAGCTGGCGCGGGCGCGCGAGATCCGCGGGCTCATCGACACCGTGGACGTGCTTCTGGACCTGCATTCCATGCTGTGGGCATCCGACGCGCTGATGCTGTGCGGCGGCACCGAGAAGGGACGGCGCTTGGCGTGCGGCATCGGGGTTCCCGAACTGATCGTCGCCGATCACGGCCATGCGGGCGGACGGCGCCTGATCGACTACGCGCGCTTCAGCGATCCCGACACGCCGTTTGCCGCCAACCTGATCGAGGCCGGCCAGCATTGGGAACCGGAAACGGTCGATTCCGCTCTCGCCGCGGTGGCCGGTCTGCTGCACCATCTTGACATGGCTCCCGACTGTTCCGCCCTGCCGCTGCTGCCCCGCCGGGTCCGCCAGCGCGTGGCGGAGGTGACGCAGACGGTGACCGCGACGACCGGCAGCTTCGCATTCGTGCAGCCCTGGCGCGGCGGCGACGTCATCGCCCGCCGCAACACGCTGATCGCCCTCGATGGCGGCACGGAGATCCGCACGCCGCACGACGAGTGCCTGCTGGTGATGCCCAGCCTGCGCCCGAGCCGTGGGCATACGGCGGTGCGGCTGGCGCGGTTCGCTTGATCCTATCGCAGGGCTGTATCCCTCCGCTGACTTTGCGCTTTACCTGCTGGGGTCACGACATAGAACGGGCAGGATAGCATGCGTTATGGCACAGACCGGGAACGCTCCTTGGGGGCCTACTGCCGGGTTCGACCCACTGCTGGCCTTCTTTTAGGTGGCCCCAGGTCCGCATCTGGCCGGAAGCGGAATGGCGGCTTTCTGAAGACAGCGGGCGAAAGCGGACGGTTGAGCCTGAGAGGCGGCGTGTTTGCCTGCCTTTGTCATCAAGCCTCTGGACCGACTCTGACCCATTAAGACGCAATCGGCAGCGGAGCCGTGCGGGCATTTTCAGAGTCGCGATAAACCACTTGAATCTCTACGTTCCCGACGTTGTCGCCGGATCAATTAGGAACAGACTTATTGTCCGCAGTCCAAAGAGCACACTCTTGCCCCTGAGTTTCAGTCAGCAATCGCACCCCCCGATTTGCGTTCTGACAACCTGGACCGTCGAGGGTCCGGAGGCCCTCGCGGAGGCTCTGGCCTGGCTATATCTGCGCAAGGATCGTCATGCCGAGCGTGTCATACAGGCGCTCGAGCCGGGACGTGCATCGCTGCCGGGTCAAGTCGTCGAGAACGCCATCGAGACGCTGTCGGTCAGCGTTGACGATATCGCCGATGCGCTGACTTCCCCCGACGCTGAGGTTCGCAAGCGTGCAGAAGATACCCGCGATACCGCGTCGAGCACCGCGACGGTCTGCTCTTCCAGCACGCATCCTGGATCGCTGCCCATATGCGTCTCCCCAATGCGAAAGCCACGCCGCCGCACGTTCGGCAGGCCGATAAGGGCTTCGACGGAGTGCTGCTCGAAGTGGACCCATCGCAGGCCGGCCTATCGCGGATCGTCCTCTACGAGGACAATGCGTCCATTAGACCCCGTGCGCTCGTCACCCAGAGCATCTGGCCGGAGATCAAGCTGATCCAGGCCGACAAGAAGGATCGGGAGATACTCGCGGCCTTGACTGCGATCCTCGATACCATGCCCGAGGTCGACCGGGAGGCAGTGATCGACGCCACCGAATGGCGCGGCGCGCGTCAGTTTTGGGTCGCGCTCACCGCAGGCGGTGACCAGAGCAAGGACGGCGGATATCAGCACATCTTCGCGGGGTTCGACAGCGCAGCTGGAGGCTCGATTGAGGCGCGCATCGCCGAGGTAATGCCAATGAACGAAGTACGGCCCTATCTCGCAGATTTGGCTGATCGGGTTATCGAAGTGTTACGAGGCAGGCGCGCCCATGTATGATGCCGTGACCAGCGCCCTGATCGCCGGGGCGCCGGCTCTAGACGGGTTGGACCCGGGCAATCTTCGCGAGGAGCTGACCGCCGCTTATGTCGAGATCGCGGCGGCGCGCCTGTCGCTGGGCCAAGTGGACGACGCGTTCTTGCCGGAGCTTACGCGACTACTGGGGCGGATGGGGCGCCTAGCACTACTTTGGCACTTTCGGTTTGTGCGGCCGAAGTCTCTTTCGGCAGTGCGGGCATCGTGTTGGTGGGAGTGACGCTGCGAACAGCCGTTCGACGACAGCGCGTCGGATTTCAGGCAGCGTCGGTCTCGGGGGCGGGTCAGAGGCACTAGCTTTTTTCCCCCGACCCTCGGCGACTTTGAGCCGAAGATGTTGGAGATAGGCGAATGCGATGCAGTTCATGATTGCGTGTCGGTGCAGCCCGGTCCACGACCTTCCCTCGAAAGCGCCGAGGCCGAGTTCCTGCTTGAGCTGCTGATGCGCCTGCTCGCAGACCCAGCGCGCCTTGATGGTCGCGGCGAGTGTGCGCAGCGCCGTGCGAGGCGGCTGATTACTGAGATAGAACTTGCGCTCGCCGCCGCTGCGCCATTCGCCGATAAGCCAGGCTTCCTCGCCCGGAAGGTGCTTGCCTTCGCGCACGGTGGGACCATCGGCGACCCGCACGCGCATGGCCGCGAAGCGGGCGGCGAGCACGCCCTTGGTGCCCTGTCGCCACGCGATGCGATGCCAAGGACGCGCCTCCAGGGCCGAGGCGGCATCCTGCCCGGTCTCGTTCGGCACAGGCTGCTTGCGCGGCCGCCCGCGACCGGCGTCCGGCCACACCGGCTTGGCCTCGGTGGTGTAGACTTTCTGTTTGCGGGGAATGCCGACGGACCAGGTCAGGCCGCGGGCGCTCAGACCTTTCCGGAACGGCGCGCTGAGGCCGTATCCCGCGTCGGCCAGCACGCAGCCGAACCGTAACCCGGCGCCCATGACACGATCGATTTCGGCCAGCGCGATCTCGGGCTTGGTCTGCGGCGCACGGGCCGCCTCGGGGACCCCGGCCGCCGCGCATCGGGCCGGATCGTCGGTCCAGGTCTTCGGCAGAAACAGCCGCAGACCGACAGGTACAGGCACCTCGTGGCGCGCCAAGGTGAGCGAGACCAGCGACTGGCAGTTGGCCTGCTTGCCCAACGCGCCGCAGGTCCTGCGCCGCCACGCCCACCGACAGCGTCCCCTTCTTCGGCACGCCGGTGTCGTCGATCACCAGCACCGCATCTCGGCCGCCAACCAAAGTATCCGCCTGCTCCGCCAGCACCCGCCAAAGCGGAGCGTCATCCCAGGCGGCGCTGCTGACGAAGTGGTGCAGCTGGTCGTGCCCGCGCAGCCCGAGCCGGGCCGCGATCGGCTGCACGCTCTTCGGCCCGTCGGGTCCAAGCAAGCCGCGCACGTAAAGCGGTCCCCATCGCCGACGCGTACTGCGCCCCATGACGTCCAGGAATGGCGTCAGCCAGCGATCGAGATCCTCTCCAAGCGGCAAAGACCGGGACACAGCACATGCTCCGCTGAATCCAAGTCTGATACAAAGACCTCTCGTGACCGTACAAGTGCCAAGGTAGTGCTAGGCGCCCTGCCCTTCAATGCTGGACTCACAGCAAGGCAGGGATTGCCGCCAACGCGTAAAGGCATTATATTCTTTACGCCTACGCAGGAGATACGTATGCCCCTCAATATCCGCAGTGAGGAGGTCAACCAGCTCGCCGAAACGCTAGCAGCCCGCAAGCACATCAACAAAACTGACGCCGTGAAGCAGGCGCTGGAAAACGAGCTTCGCCGCCTTGACCAGGCGCTGCCCCTGCGAGAGCGGCTTCGTCCCTTGCAGGACCGGGTGATGGCCCGGCCGGCGACCGGCCTGGAGGCGGACAGGGCCTTTTACGACGACCTGAGCGGGGAGCCGTAATGTTCGTCGACGCGTCCGCCATCGTTGCCATCCTCACGCGCGAGTCCGATGCCGATGAACTGGCGAACGCGCTGGACGCCGCCCGTTCACCGATCACCTCACCGATCGCCGTGTTCGAGGCTACCCTGGGAGTCTGCCGCAAGCGGCACGCCAGTGTGGCGGAGGCCCAGGAGGACGTGCTCGAATTTCTCGGAACCGCTGGCGTCCGCACCGTCTCGATCACCGGCAAGGAGGCGGAGGCCGCCCTGGATGCCTTCTCCCGATATGGCAAAGGTCGCGGCCACCCCGCTCAGCTCAACCTTGGCGACTGCTTCGCCTACGCGGTCGCGAAAACCTACCGGACGGCACTTCTGTTCAAAGGCGAGGATTTCGACAAGACCGACATCCGCTCGGCGACGGCAGCGCGCGGACCGTAAATCGCATCCCGGCGCGAACCGGGCCGGAAGTCATGCGCGACACTTGCAACGGCACGCTGATTTCGCAACGCAGTTTCGACGCATGCACCCTCAGAGAGGGTAGGCTCTCGGGCAATCCGACTATCGTGCCGTGCCACCCTCGGACCACTTGAGGAGCGTGTGGGACAATCTGGTTACCGAAAACGACCGTCTATCGGGAATATCTCGGTTGGTTTCGTGGCTGACCCTAGTGCCCTATCAACGTCCGATGGATGTAGCCGGCTTTGACCTAAACCTGCTGAAGGCGTTCGACGCTCTCTATGTTGAGCGCCACGTCACTCATGCGGGGCAGCGCATCGGCCTGAGCCAATCAGCAATGAGCGGTGCGTTCACCCGCTTGCGCGAGGTGTTCAAGGACGAGCTGTTTGTCCGGTCGCCTACCAGCATGCAGCCGACGCCGCGCGCCGATGACCTTGCTGGCCCCGTGTCGGCGGCGCTTCGCCTCATGCGGGAAGTATTGCAGGCGGATACATTCGATCCCGCAGCCGCCGATCACACAGTCACGGTCGCGATGACCGACTATGCCGCCGCCTTCGTCTTGTTACCGCCGCTGCTGGCGCGGCTCGCTGTCGAGGCCTCCCGCCTCAATGTGCAGGTGCGCGGTATTTTCGGCCGGGCCGAAGCTCTCGAGTTGCTCGACAACGGCGGCAAATCTTGCGATCGGCTTCCCCGTCGAGGCGTCGGCTCGCATCCTGTTCCACCCGCTGCTCCATGAAGGCTTCGCGTGCATCGCGCGGCGTGGCCATCCGGCCTTTGCGGAGGGCGCAGGTCTGGAGGCGTTCGCAGCCGCCCCTCACCTCCTGGGATCGCCCGAAGGCGACCGCATGGGCCTCGTTGACCATAAGCTGGCCGCGCTCGGCCTCGAACGCCGCATCGTCCTGAGCCTGCCGCAGTTCCTGGTCGCGCCGTTCGTGGTCGCTAACACTGACCTTGTTGCGACGCTCGCCTCGCGTGTCGCTCGGCGGTTCGCCGCGGCCAGCCTTGGCATTGCCGTGCATGAGCCGCCGATCGCGCTGCCCGGCTGGCCGCTGGCGATGATGTGGCATCGCCGGGTGGACGACCACCCCGCCACGATCTGGCTGCGCGACCGCATCGCCGAAGTCTCTGCCCTGGCCTGACACCATCGGCGGCAGCGATACCGCCACATCACTTCTCGCAATTTCCCTTCCCTGGGCCGCTCTGCTCTTTGCAGCTGCATGGAAGCAAGAGGTACTGAACATGCGGGTTTTGGTTACGGGTGCTACGGGCTTGATCGGCGGCGCGGTCGCACGCCGGTTGGCGTCAGCGGGGCACGAGGTCGTGGGGCTTGCGCGTTCGGACGCGAGCGCGGCCAAGCTCGCCGATCAGGGATATACGGCGGTCCACGGCGACCTCGCCGACGCCGCCAGCATTGCCGAAGCCGCCCGCGCGGTCGATGCGGTCGTTCACGCCGCCTCGCCCAGCGATCAGAACAGGGCGGCTTATGACGAAGTGGCGACGCGTGCGATCATCGACGCACTGCGCGGTACGGCTAAGTGGTTCGTCTATACGAGCGGTTGCCTGCTCTACTGAAGCTGCCCCGCTTTCGTGGAGTGTTGATGGGCTTGAGTGATTACGGTTCTGCGGTGACGTCCTCGCTTGCGGCTTCGTAGGCCATGGGCGATCGGTAGCCGAGGGCGGAGTGCAGCCGCACCGGGTTGTACCAGCCTTCGATGAAGCTGAAGCAGGCCATGCGCGCCTTGGCCTGGGATGCGAACCGGCGACGATCCAGCAACTCGCATTCGAGCGTGGCGAAGAAGCTCTCGCACATGGCGTTGTCGTAGGCGTCGCCGACTGACCCCATCGAGGGCCGCACACCTGCTTCCTTGCAGCGCTTGCCAAACGCCAAGGACGTGTATTGGCTACCTTGATCGCTGTGATGGATCACCTCGCCGGGGCGGCGCTGACCGACGGCCATCTCCAACGCGTCCACCACCAGTTCGGCGCGCAGATGAGTGGCCATCGCCCAGCCGAGATCTTGCGGCTCCAAGCGTCCAGCACCACGGCGAGATACAGGAACCCGTTGGCGGTCGGCACGAAGGTGATGTCGGCAACCCACAGCTGGTTCGGCGCCGTTGCCGTGAAGTCGCGATCCACCAGATCGGGCGCCGGCCGGGCGTCCGGGTCGCGCCGCGTGGTGGTCACGCCATTGCGGCGACGGCTGGCGCCGACCAGCCCGGCCGCACGCATCAGCCGTGCAACGCGCTTGCGCCCGTGCCTCTCCCCTCCTGCCCGCAGCTCGGCGTGCACACGCGGCGCCCCATACGTCTCGCGCGAACTCGCGTGTATGGTCCGCACCCGCTTCAGCAGCGCGGCGTCAGCAACCGCGTGCGCCGACGGCGGCCGTTGCCGCCACGCGTAGTACCCGGCCTCGGACACGCCGAGCACGCGTGCCATGGTTGCGATCGGGAAGCTGGCCTGGTGCGCGCTCATGAATTCGAAGACCCGGACGGAATCGCGCCGATCTCGCGTGCGAACCAGGCCGCCGCTCGAGAGAAAATGTCGCGCTCCAGCCGCAGCTGCTTGTTCTCACGCCGCAGCCGGGCCAGCTCGTCACGCTCGGCCGCGGCCAGACCGTCGCCCGTCTCCTCCCGGCGGCCCTCTTGCCGGTCCGCCTGCGTGACCCAGTGGCAGATCGACTGCGCCGTCGGCTCGAACTCGCGGGCCAAGTCAGCGGGATCGCGGCCGGCGCGAACAAGATCGACCATCTGTCGGCGGAACTCAGACGAATAAGGTGCGCGTGTCTTGGGCATCGTGAAGCCTCCGTTGGTGAGCCTGAAGGGCTCCACCAAACCGGGTCAACTTCAGTACCCGCCCGTGCCTAAGCGCGCGCTGAAACGCGAGCTGCCCAGTCCGACGGGCGCGAAGCTCGTGCCAGCCGAAGTGTTCTCGACCCTGCAGGCGGCTCGGCCGGCGGATGCGGTGCTGCTAATCGAGTCCACGTCCAACGTGGAAGAGTTCCACAAATGGGTGCCCATCACCCGGCCGCACTCGTTTTCCCTGTTCGCCAGCGGAGGGCTGGGCTGGGCGCTACCGGCGGCCGTGGGCTTTGCGCTGGCCGAACGCGACACCGGCCGCAACAGGCCGGTGCTGTGCATCCTGGGCGATGGTGCGACCACCTACTCGATCCAGGCGCTCTACACAGCGGCTCAGCACCGGTTGCCGGTGGTGTTCCTGGTGCTCAACAATCAGGAGTACGGCATCCTTAGGGCTTTCGCCGACCAGCAGAAGACGCCCGGCGTGCCGGGCATAGACCTCCCCGACCTTGATTTTGTTTCCCTGGCGACTGGATATGGCTGCACCGCGGTCCGGGGTGTCACGTCGGGCGACTTGGCCCAGGCCCTGCAAGATGCCCTGCGCCGACCAGGGCCGACGGTGCTGGACATATCGATCACGTCCGCTGTTGCCCCCTTTTGTAGCACGTCGAACGACACCCGAGCCGCGGTCCGTGCCTGCGCGCGAGGACAGTCGAACACTCTGCCTGGCGGCTGAACACGAGAACTCAATCATGCCCATTCACATTTGTAAGGAGTGCGGCACCTCCTATGCCGAGGCGGCGTCGCCACCGGCTTGCTGCCCAATATGCGAGGATGAACGGCAGTATGTGCCGCGGACCGGGCAGGCTTGGACAACCCCAGACGAGTTGGGCGAGATGAATGTCAACACTTGGCGGCGGCTTGAGCCAAGTCTGTCCGAGATCCACACGGTGCCAAAGTTTGCCATCGGCCAGCGCGCGCTTCTGGTCCGCACGCCAGTTGGAAACTTTCTGTGGGATTGCATTGCACTGATCGACGATGCGACCATTGAGTTGATCAAGGGGTTGGGTGGGCTTGCGGGCATCGCCATCTCCCATCCTCATTACTACACGCGGTGCCAAGATTGGGTTTCGGCGTTCGGCTGTCCCGTTTATCTTCATGCCGCGGACCGGGATTGGGTGATGCGGCCAGACCCGGCGATCCAGTTCTGGGAAGGTGACACGCTCGTGCTCGGTCAAGATCTGACCCTGATCAGGTTAGGAGGGCACTTCCCTGGGGCCACTGTGCTCTATTGGACGACCAGCGCTGACAAGAAGGGGGTGCTGCTGACGGGCGATACGCTTCAGGTCGTAGCAGACCCATGTCGCGTGACCTTCCTTTGGAGCTATCCGAACATGATCCCGTTATCCGCCGCCACGGTCAGGCGAATGGCCGATGGCTTGAAGCAGTGGCGCATCGATCGCGTCTACGGATTTTCCGTCGGCCGTCAAATAGATCAGGACGGCAACGCTGCAATCGAACACTCAGCGCAACGCTATACCAAGCTGCTGTCTGAGGACCACTGAAGACGCTATCACTTAGCGGCAAAGGTCGATTGATAGCTGCGACCGCCTACGGTGTCACACAGCTGCCGATACTCCGGCGATCTCGTGCCAAATGCCAAGACCGGGCGGCCCTGCCGCTCTCGACTTCCGGGAGAGCGCGCAAAGCTGGTCAAGGCTGGGATTGCAGGGTCAGAACCCATGTCGATTTTTTTCGAATCTAGATGCCAGAAATTTGGCGGTTCTTCCACATGGTGAACTCTCGTGGCGGCATGGCATCGCATGGCGTGGTGGCGCTCGGTCGCTTCGGGTTCACCATCACCGCCCCCCCCCGACGGAGACAGCAGGACACCTCTAAAAACCCCTCCCGGCGCACCGCCGAACGCTGCTAAGTCTCTGATTTTACTGGGTGCAGGATCGCCGTCCGGACGTTTTTAGAGGTGTCCAGCAGAGTGCCTGACGACAGAAGCGTGCCCGTGGCCGACCCGCACTCCATCGAGAGCCGTGCGTCCTGGTTCGCCGCGGGAGTTACGCTCGCGATTCTGTCTGTCGCCTATGGCTCGACCTTGCTGATCGTGGTCGGGCTGCGGGCGATTGAGCTGAACCTCGGCGTTCCGCGCTCCGTGCTGGCACTCGCCGGCGCGCTGACCTGGGTTGGCACGGTGCTCGGCGGGATCGTCATGGGGTGGCTCGCCGATCGGGTCGGCATTCGCACCTGCGTGCTGATCGGCACGGTCAGCGTCGCCGCCGGTCTCACCCTGTCCTCGACCGGGCAAATCTGGGCGCTGTTCGTCGGCCACGGCGTGCTGATCGGCTTCCTCGGGATGGGGGCGATCTATCCGCCGCTGACCATCTATGTCAGCCGCTGGTTCGATCGGCGGCGTGGCACCGCGGTCGCGCTGATCTCCTCGGGCCCGTATATCGCCGGCGTGGTCTGGCCGGCCATTTTCGAGCGGCTGATCGCGGGCCCCGGCTGGCGGGTCACCTATCTGGGCTACGCCGGCGTGGTGTTGCTAGGCATGCTGCCGCTCGCCGCCCTGTTCCTCCGCCCGGCACCGGGCGCGCTCGGCTCCACCGCCAAACGGGTGAAAACGCGGTTGTTGCCGGCGCGGATGCTCGGGCTGCGGCCCAATGCCGTGCAGGCGATTATCTGCGCGGCGGGCTTCTGCTGCTGCGTGCCGATGGCGATTCCGCAAGCACATCTGGTCGCCTTTTGCGGTGACATCGGTCTCGGCGGCGCCACTGGCGCGACGATGCTATCGGTTCTGCTCGGCTGCGCGTTCATTGCACGGCAGTTCTGGGGCGCTTTTGCCGACCGTTACGGCGGGTTGAAGACCGTGCTCGCCGGCTCCGCCTGCCAGGCGGTCGCGGTCGGCGCCTTCCTGCTGACCCAGAACGAGGCCGGGCTGTTCGCCATTGCCGCCGCCTACGGGTTCGGCTTTTCCGGCATCATCCCTGCCTACGTGGTGGCGATCCGAGACCTGTTCCCGTCCGCCGAGGCGTCATGGCGGGTCCCGTTGGTGCTGTTCACGTCCATGAGCGGGATGGCGTTCGGCAGCTGGTTCGCCAGGCGCATCTACGACCATTCTTATTCTACGCCCCGGCCTTCGGCTCCGGGGTGGCGTTTAACGTCGTCAATCTGATGTTGGTCGGCTTCCTGGTGCTGCGCCAGCCGGGGCGCGGGCGCGTGACGGACGCGCAGTTGGTTCCAGGTTGAAGAAACCCTTGGACAGAGGTGTCCGGGCGAACCGAATGCGCCCGTTATCCCCTTAATTCTCAAGCCACGAAGTCATTTCGGCTATCAAGCTGGTAATACCAACGGACGAAACTCATGACACTTTTGCCCAGTCCCTCGTTGCAATGGACATGATTCGAGCGGGGTCGGCGATGAGGCTGTTCCAGGCATCGCGGCAGGCATCGATGATCTGCTGATAGGTCTGCCAGACGCGGTGGCTGAGGTGGTTCTGACGCAGGTATTGCCAGATGTTCTCGACCGGATTGAGCTCGGGCGCGTAGGGCGGCAACGGCAACAGCACAACGTTGTCCGGAAGCATCAGGCGTGGCGAGTTGTGCCAGCCGGCACCGTCGAGCACGACGAGGGCGATCGCCCCCACCGAGACGCACTGACTGATCTCGGCCAGACGCTCGTTCATCGCCTCGACATTGACATCGGGCATGATCACGGCGGCACCGGTGCCGCGGGCCGGGCAGACGGCACCGAACAAATACGCCCAGGTGAACCGGCGATCCCGCACCGCAGGCGGGCGGCTGCCACGTTTGGCCCACACATAGGTCAGCGTCCCCTGCTGCCCCACTCTGGCTTCGTCCTGAAACCACACGTCGATCGGCTGGCCCTGTGCCGCGGCGGGCAGGGCCTCGACGACCCGGGCGGCAAACTCTGTCTTGAAAGTCTCTTGCGCTGCCTGATCGGCTTCCGGGTGACGGGGCCGTGGCGACAGGCGGCGGAACCTGAGCTTGCGCAGCAACCGCCCCACGCTGCGCTCGTGCAGACTGACCGCGAACTTCTCGGCGATTACCTTCTGCAGATCCACCCGGCGCCAGCGCACAACCCCGTGCTTCGCCAACTCGGGACCGGCTTCGACAATGCAGGCCAGCGCCAATTCCTGCTCCACCGTCAAACCGGCCGGCCGGCCGGAGCGCGGGCGGTCAAACAAACCGGCCAAGCCCTCCGCCTCGTAGCGGTGCACCCAATCGCGCAGGGTTTGCCGCTCCATGCCGCACAATCTGGCCGCTTCACCGCGCGACCTGCCGTCGAGAACCAGGGCCACGGCCAGCATCCGCCGCGCCACGTCGCCGTCCGAACAGCGTGCCGCCGCTCGACGAAGTCCCTTGGCCGTGTAGTCCGTCCGGGTGATCGCAATCGCCATCGCCGCCTCGAATCGGTGAACTGCAACAGCCACTCATGCCGGCTGCCAATCCGCAAGCCCCCAGCACTTCTGTCCGTTGGTATAAGACGGTCTGAGGCACAAGAAGTCATGGACGCAAAAATTCAGCTAAGAACGGCGCTCTTGTTGTTCGCAACGATTGTCTTCGCCTGGGGTATGAACTGGACTGTTACAAAGTACCTGGTTGCAAATGTCCCTCCTCTCTGGACATCCGCAATACGCACGTCGATCGCTGCCGTCGCCCTGCTGGCACAGGGGAATCGCTTGAAGGTCACTGAGCTGTTCTGGTGATGAGGGCGCGACGGTAGCTTTGGTCCCAGGCTGCGGTTTTGCGTCTGACCTTGAGGCTGTCCTTGCCTGGGGCGGCGCGGATGAGGTTCATCGCCATGTGCTTGATGGTGGCCATGTTTTTCGGTCCA
This sequence comes from uncultured Pseudomonadota bacterium, assembly GCA_963756495.1. Lineage (GTDB taxonomy): Bacteria > Pseudomonadota > Alphaproteobacteria > Acetobacterales > Acetobacteraceae > DATFDN01. Next base: position 414,261 of record CAVWNS010000002.1, read on the forward strand.
TGCTGCGGTCCGCAGGCGCATCAGATCGTCGTGGAACACCACGTCGAGCACCCAATGCAAGCGGTTCTCAATACCCCAGTGCGCCCGCACGGCGCGCGCAAGCATTCGGGCGTCCATGGCCAGCGACGACAGGAAGAAGCGGCGTGCCGTGGTGGTTGTGCCGTCCCGCTCGACGGTTGCCTCGACCATGGCGATGGCGCGCAGGCCGGGGAAGCGTGGCTCGCCCGGGAAGCGCCGCTCGGTGGTCAGCCAGTCCACGTCATAGCTGAGCCCGTGGCGGCGGGTCTCGATGCGGCCGTGGTCGGCGTCGATGGTCTCGAACGCCTCGCCACGGCGTTCGGTGGGGGTTTCGAAGAACGTTTCCACCTCGTCGGCCAGGCTGCGCTGATTGTCCTTGAGCGCCAGCAGGTAGTCTGCGCCGCGGTCGATGACCGCCTGAGCGATCTTGGTCTGGCATCCCATCGCATCGATGGTGACCAAGGCGCCAGTCAGGTGGAGGCGTCCAGCAGCAGCGGGATGGCGACGATCTCGTTGGACTTCGTGCCGACCGCCTGCTGGCCCAGCACGAGCCGCTGGCGCGCCGCCCAGGCGCTGACGACGTGCAACGGATGCGCGTCGCCGCGCCGGGCCCGCCGCGAGGTCTTGCCGTCGATGGCGACGATATCCGGCGCGTCCTCGCGCAAGCCCTCGACCCAGGCGGTGAAGCATTCGCAGAACAGGCCGGGATCAAGCGCATTCATCACGTCGTTGAGCGTGTCGTGCGACGGGATGCCTCGCTTAAACGGCAGCAGGGTCCGTAGGAACGCGAGCTTCTTGCGGCCCCAGACCCACATCGCGACGAAGTCCTCGGCCCCGGCCAGCGTCGCGCACACAACGACCCGCATGACCTCGGGCAGCGGATAAACCACCTTGCCGGGCTGACGCGGATCGTCGAGCGCCGAAAAATGGTCGAGCAGAGCCGGGCCAGCCATCGGGAAACCTCCTCAGGAGAGGTCTCCCACAATTCAGATTTCACGCCGCGCCGGAATCCCCCCTCGCCCGGTTCAAGCGATTGCCCTGACGCCAGGGCCGCAAGTTTGACACCCAGGGTTACGCGCCGCATCTTGTCCGACCACCGAGGGGGGTCCCGCCAGACGGGGCTGAGAGTCCGGCAGGGGCGTGCACGCAACGCCGGCGCCGGTGACCCTTGAACCTGATCCGGGTCATGCCGGCGGAGGAACGGGGATCAGCGCGCCGCCCGAAATCCATCCGCCGGAACGCCATAGGGAGACGTCCATGACGGTCCAGTCGAAACTGCCTGCCCGCCCCGACACAGTCACCACGGGCCCGATCGTGGGGTCGCGCAAGATCTACACGTCGCCCGAGGACCGCCCCGACATCCGGGTGCCGTTCCGCGAAATCGCGCTCGATCCCTCGGCGCGCGAGGAGCCGTATCGCGCCTACGACACGTCCGGCCCCTATACCGATCCCGGCGCGCCCATCGACCTCTCGGCGGGCCTGTTGCCCGTGCGCCGGGAGTGGATCGGCCGGCGCGGCTTCGCTCCCGTCGCCGCGCGCCCGGTCAAGGCCGAGGACAACGGCGGCGCCGATGGCGAGCGGCTCGTCCCGCCCTGCCCGGCCGAGCGCACGGTGCTGGCCGGGCTGCCCGGCCAGCCAGCCACGCAGTATGAGTTCGCCCGGCGGGGAATCATCACCGAGGAGATGGTCTACGTCGCGCATCGCGAGAATCTCGGGCGACAGAAGATGCTGGCGGGCGCCGAGGAGCGGCGCGCCGATGGCGAGGATTTCGACGCCGCCATTCCCGCCTTCATCACCCCGGAGTTCGTGCGCGACGAGATCGCGCGCGGGCGCGCCATCATCCCGGCCAACATCAATCACCCGGAGCTGGAGCCGGTCATCATCGGCCGCAATTTCCTGGTGAAGATCAACGCCAATATCGGCAACTCGGCGATCACGTCGGGCGCCGCCGAGGAGGTGGAGAAGCTCGTCTGGGCGATCCGCTGGGGCGGCGACACGGTCATGGACCTCTCCACCGGGCGCAACATCCACAACATCCGTGGCTGGATCCTGCGCAACTCCCCGGTGCCCATCGGCACGGTGCCGATCTATCAGGCACTGGAGAAGGTGGGTGGCGAACCCGACAAGCTCGACTGGGAGGTATTCAAGGACACGCTCATCGAGCAGGCCGAGCAGGGCGTGGACTACTTCACCATCCACGCGGGCGTGCGTCTGCCATACGTGCCGCTGACCGCGCGGCGCACCACGGGTATCGTCTCGCGCGGCGGCTCGATCATGGCGCGCTGGTGCCTGACGCATCATCGCGAGAGCTTCCTCTATGAGCGCTTCGACGAGATCTGCGACATCATGCAGCGCTACGACGTGTCGTTCTCGCTCGGCGACGGGCTACGCCCGGGCTCCATCGCCGACGCCAACGACGCGGCGCAGTTCGCCGAGCTGGAGACGCTGGGCGAGCTGACCAAGATCGCCTGGGACAAGGGCTGCCAGGTGATGATCGAAGGCCCCGGCCATGTGCCGATGCACAAGATCAAGGTGAACATGGACAAGCAGCTCCGCGAGTGCGGAGAGGCCCCGTTCTACACGCTCGGCCCGCTCACCACCGACATCGCGCCCGGCTACGACCACATCACCAGCGCGATCGGCGCTGCCATGATCGGCTGGTTCGGCACCGCGATGCTCTGCTACGTCACGCCCAAGGAGCATCTCGGCCTGCCCAACCGCGACGACGTGAAGACGGGCGTCATCACCTACCGCATCGCCGCGCACGCCGCCGATCTGGCCAAGGGCCATCCCTCCGCGAAGCTGCGCGACGACGCGGTCAGCCGCGCGCGCTTCGAGTTCCGGTGGGAGGACCAGTTCAACCTCTCGCTCGACCCCGACACGGCGCGCAGCTTCCACGACGAGACGCTGCCCAAGGATGCGCACAAGGTCGCGCATTTCTGCTCCATGTGCGGGCCGAAATTCTGCTCCATGAAGATCACGCAGGACCTGCGCGAGGATGCGCTGCGCATGGAGGGGATGGAGCAGAAGAGCAAGGAGTTCACCGAGGCCGGCAAGTCGCTTTACGTGCCCGCGCCGGCCGCCGAATAGCCGACTTGCAGTAGCGCGGGCAGCAGCCTAGCACTCAGGGCCATGCCCGCCCCGACCTCCCGTGATCCGCGTGCCGCGCTCGACGCGATCGGCCATCTTCCAGACCCCGAGATCGATGTGGCCGACGCGGCGCTGCAACTGGCCCGCGTCGATGCGCCGGACGCCGACTGGATGGCGGCGCGGGCCGAGCTGACGGCGATCGCGCGCGAGGCGGTCGCGGTGGCGCGCGACCTGGGCCGCGACGCCGGCATTGCGGTGCGCGCCGAGGCGCTGTCGGGGCTTCTTGTGGGCCGGCATGGCTATCGCGGTGATGCCGAGACCTACGACGATCCGGCCAACGCCAATCTGCTGCACGTGATCGCGCGCAAGAAGGGATTGCCGGTCGCGCTCGGCGTCCTTTGGCTGCACGCCTCTCGCGCCGCCGGGTGGGGCGCGCACGGGGTCGATTTCCCGGCCCATTTCCTGTTCGCCCTGGAAGGGCGCGGGACGCAGCTCGTGCTTGACGTGTTCGACGGCGGCACGCAGCTGGAGGCCCGGGAATTGCGCGTGCTGCTCAAGCGGATCGAGGGGGAGCGGGCGGAGCTGCGCCCCGGCCTGCTGCGACCGATGAGCGTGCGGGCGGTGTTGCTTCGGCTGCAGAACAACATCAAGGCTCGCCGGCTCAACGCCGGCGATCTGTCGGGTGCCGTGACCTGCGCCGAGGACATGCTGCGGGTCGCACCCGACCACGCCGGGCTATGGCGCGAGGCGGGATTGATGCACCAGCGGCTCGGTCAGGTGCAGGCGGCGCTGCGGTGCCTCGAGCGGTTCCTGGATCTCGCCCCGCAAGGCGACGCCGCCGCCCGCGCCCGTGCCGCGATGGAGGAATTGCGGACGCGATTGAACTGACGGCCGCTTCACGGCCGCGTCCCCCTCGCCTTGGCGTGCCGGCGCGTGGGCGCTAAACGATCCGCGACGCCCGCAGGGGAACGCGAGGGGGACGCGAGGCATGATCGACAAGATCGTTCGCTCGATGGCGGACGCCATGGCCGGGATCAAGGATGGGTCCACTGTCCTGATCGGCGGCTTCGGCGCCGTCGGGCAACCGAATGCCCTGATCGAGGGATTGATCGAGCAGGGCGCCAAGGAGCTGACGGTCGCCTGCAACAATGCCGGCGTCGGACGGGTTGGCCTTGCGCGCCTGATGGATCTCGGGCGGGTGCGCAAGATCATCTGCTCCTTCCCCCGCTCATCCGACCCGGTGGTCTTCGAAACCCTGTATCGCGCCGGCAAGATCGAGCTTGAGATCGTTCCCCAGGGCACGCTCGCCGAGCGCATGCACGCCGCGGGCGCCGGCATCCCGGCCTTCTTCACCGCCACCGGGGTCGGCACCAAGATGGCCGTGGGCAAGGAGACCCGTGAGATCAGCGGTCGCACCTACGTATTGGAGCAGTCGCTGCCCGGCGATGTCGCGCTGGTCGAGGCGTGGGAGGCGGACCGGTGGGGCAACCTGACCTATCGCCGCGCCGGGCGGAACTTCAACCCGGTCATGGCGATGGCGGGGACGCTGACGATCGTGCAGAGCCAGCATATAAGGGAACTCAGCGAGATCGACCCCGACAACGTCCACACGCCCGGCATCTTCGTCACGCGCGTGGTGCACGTTCCCTATGGCGACCCGTCTGGCTTCTGAGGCGAAGGAGATGTCGATGCCCGATACGCACGCTGCCGCCGGCTTCAAGCCCCGCAGCCGCGCCGAGATGGCCGCCCGCCTGGCGCGCGACGTTCCCGAGGGCTGGTATGTGAACCTCGGGATCGGCATTCCGACCGGTGTCTCCGACCATGTCCCGCTGGAGCGGGAGGTGGTCTTTCATTCCGAGAACGGCGTTCTCGGGATGGGTCCTGCCCCGGAGAAGGACAAGATCGACCCATGGCTCGTCAACGCGGGCAAGCAATACGTCACGTTGCGCCCGGGCGGCAGCTTCTGTCACCACGCTGACAGCTTCGCGATGATCCGCGGCGGGCACATTGACCTTTGCGTGCTGGGCGCCTTCCAGGTCGCGGAAAACGGTGACATCGCGAACTGGGCGACCAGCGAGAACGACACCGCACCGGCCGTGGGTGGCGCGATGGACCTCGCGGCCGGCGCCAAGCGACTGTGGGTCCTGATGGATCACACGACCAAGGATGGCCAGCCCAAGCTCGTCCGGACCTGCTCGTACCCGCTGACGGCCGTAGGCGCGGTCAGGCGCGTCTACACCAATCTCGCGGTGATCGACGTGACCGAACGCGGGTTCGTCGTGATCGACATGATCCCGGACCTTGATTTCGAGGCCTTGCAGGCTCGCACCGAGGCCAAGCTGCACCGGGCCGACTGACGTCAGGCGGGCAGGGCGGGGGTCACCCGGATGATCGAGCGTGCGTCGGTTCCTGGATATCGCTGTCGAACATCCCGCCGCTTGGCAGCGCCGAGGGCCTGAGCCTAGTCTCGACGCGGCCGCGCAGGCCCAACGGAGGAAACCGATGCCTCACCCCACGCGCCGCTTTTTGCTGGCCGGCTCCGCCGCCGTGCTCGCCGCCCCTGCCATCGTGCGCGCGCAGGCCGTGAAGCCGCGCGTGACGGTGATCACGCAATGGTCGTCGGGCAGCGACGGCGCGGCGATCAGCGCTCTCGGCAAGGTGTTCGAGCAGCATGGCGGCGTCTGGCAACACAACCCGGTGCCGGGCTTCACGACCGAGATGATGAACAAGCTGCGGGCCGAGATCCTGGCCGGCGATCCGCCGGCGGTCTCGCAGCTCAAGGGTCCCGAGATCGCCGCCTGGTCGAAGATCGCGCCGACCGTGAACATCAATTCCTGGGTGCAGGCGACGGATTTCGCCGGCAAGGTGCCGGAGGAACTGGCGAAGACCTGCCAGCCCGCCGGGCACTGGATCGCGCTGCCGCTGCAAATCTACCGGATCAACACGCTGTTCCTCTCGGCCAAGGGGATGGAGCGCGCCAAGCTGACCAAGGCGCCCACCACCTGGGCGGAATTCAACGAGGCGGCGGCGACGATGAAGGCCGCCGGCATGACCCCCATCGCCAATGGCGGCATCCGCTGGGATGACGGGATGAAGTTCGAGATCGCGCTGGCCGGCATCAGCCCCGACATCTATCGGCGCGCCATCATGCAGCTCGATACGGACGCGCTGAACAGCAAGGAGGTGCTGGCCGCCTTCGTCCAGCTTCGCAAGATCGCCGGCTGGATGAACCCGAACATCGCCGCGCAGGGCTGGCTGGTGAACCTGCCGGCCTTCATGAAGGGCGACATGGGCATGGTGCTGATGGGCGGCTGGGCGCAGGGCAACCTGATGGGCGCCGGCGCCAAGCCCACAGATTTTTCCTCCGGTCCCGCGCCGCAGGACAGCGGGCCGCCCTGCTTCGACCTCAACGCCGACAGCTTCATCTTCTGGCAAACCAAGGCGCCCGACCTGCAAGCCGGACAGAAGCTGTTCGCCGATCTGGTGATGCAGCCGGACACCCAGGCGATGTACTCCAAGATCACCGGCTCGATCCCGTCGCGCACGGATGTGGATCTCAATCAGCCGGGCTTCTCCGACGGACAGCGCAACGCGGCGCAGAACCTGCGGGATGCGATCAAGGGCGGCCGGGTGGTTCTGAGCCTCGCGCACAATATGGCGCAGCCGAACCAGATTGCCGCGGCGATGATCGATGTGCTGACCGAGTTCGTCCACGACGCATCCATACCAGCGGCCGAGGGACAGAAGCGGCTGGCGGCGGCGGTCGAGAACTCCCAGTAGCACGCGGGACAGCGATGGCGGATCGCCCCCGGCAGCCGGCCCGCTGGCGCGGTCATGTAGGGACCGTCCTCACGCAGGTCGCCATCTGGGTGCCGCTGCTGATCGCCGCGGGTCATGTGGTGGTGTTCACCGCCTGGACCGCCTGGGTCTCGTTCACGCCGTCCACCTTGCTGCCCGAATCCGGCTTCGTCGGTCTGCGCAACTATCGCCTAATCCTGCGCACGCCGAACTTCCAGATCGCCTACGCGAACCTGGTGATCTTCGGCCCCGGCTTCGTCGTGCTGACCTGTTTCATCGGCCTGTTGCTCGCGGTCCTGCTGGACCAGCGGATACGCGGGGAGAACGTGCTGCGGTCGATCTTCCTCTATCCCCTGGCGGTCTCCTTCGTGGTCACCGGCACGGTCTGGAGTTGGCTGCTCAACCCCGGCCTTGGCATCCAGAAGCTGGTGCAAACTCTCGGCTGGACCGGCTTCCGCTTCGACTGGCTGGTGCGGCCCGACCTGGCCATCTACACGCTCATCATCGCCGCCACATGGCAGGGGGCGGGGTTCGCGATGGCGCTGTTCCTCGCCGGATTGCGCTCGGTCGATGCCGACCTCATCAAGGCGGCGCAGATCGACGGCGCGGGGCCGTGGCGCACCTACCGCCGAGTCGTGCTGCCGACGATATGGCCGATCTTCGTCACCGTCGCCGCGATCCTGCTCCAGTTCGCGATCAAGACCTTCGACCTGGTACGGGCGCTAACGGGCGGCGGTCCGGGGATCTCCACCATGCTGCCGGCGCTGGTGGTCTATGATTTCATGTTCCAGCGCAGCCTGCTGGGGCGTGGGGCGGCGGCGGCGGTGCTGATGCTGCTGTCGCTTCTGGTGGTGCTGGCGCCGTACGGGATCTGGATTCGCCTGCGACGGCGGCAGGAGGCGCGGGGGTGAGCGGCGCGGGGATGGCCGCTGGCCGCCGGCCTGTGCTTGGCCGCGCGGTGGTGTATGCCGCGCTGATCCTGTTGGCCGTGCTGTTCCTCGCCCCTCTCGTCATCGTGGTGCTGAACTCGCTCCGCAGCGGTCAGGAGATCGCCGCGACGTCGATGATCGGCTGGCCGCACCGCTTCGTTTTCGGCAACTATGCCGACGCCTGGGACCGGTTCTGCATGGCCGAGCACTGCTGGGGCATTGAGCCCTACATGCTCAACTCGCTGGAGATGGCGATCCCGGCGACGATCATCTCCACCCTGCTCGGCGCTTTGGCGGGCTATGCGATCGCGCTATGGCGGTTTCCCGCCGACCGGCTGGTGTTCGGGCTGGTGACGCTCGGCATCTTCCTCCCCGAGCAGATGAAGCTGATCCCCTGGGTGATCGTGTTGCGCGACCTCGGCCTGAGCAACACGATCGCGGGATTGGTGATGATCCATACGGTGCAGGGCATGAGCTTCACCACCCTGTTCTGCCGCAACTACTACGTCTCGATCCCGCCGGACCTGCTGAAGGCCGCGCGCATCGACGGAGCCGGGTTCTTCCGCGTCTTCTGGCGGATCGTGCTACCGCTCTCGCCGCCGATCCTGGTGGTGACCGTAATCTGGCAGTTCACCGGCATCTGGAACGAATTCCTGTTCGGCGTCACCTTCACCGCTGGCGGCCAGCAGCCGGTGACGGCGGCGCTGATCGCGCTGAGCGCGGCCATCACGACCGAACCGCAATACGGCGTACAGAGCGCGGCGGTGCTGATCGCGGCGCTGCCGACCTTGCTGGTCTATTTGTTCGGCGGCCGGTATTTCCTGCGCGGGCTGACCGCCGGCGCGGTCAAGTGAGGCGAGCATGGCGGCGTTGACCATCACCGGCGTCACCAAGCGCTTCGGTGCCACCGAGGTGCTGAAGGGCATCGACCTGGAGATCGACAGCGGCGACTTCACGGTGCTGGTCGGTCCCTCCGGCTGCGGCAAATCGACGCTGCTCAATATCATCGCCGGGCTGGAGCGCCCGACCGGCGGCAGCGTCGAGATCGGCGGGCGGGTGGTGAACGATGTCGCGCCCAAGGACCGCGACATCGCCATGGTGTTCCAGTCTTACGCGCTCTATCCGTCGATGACGGTGCGCCAGAACATCACCTTCGGCATGGAATGCCGCCGGGTACCGCGCCGCGAGCGTGACGAGGCGGTGGGGCGCGTCGCGCGGCTGCTGCAGATCGAGCCCCTGCTGAACCGCCGTCCCGCCCAGCTCTCCGGCGGGCAGCGCCAGCGCGTGGCAATGGGGCGCGCCCTGGTGCGCGATCCGCTGCTGTTCCTCTTCGACGAGCCGCTGTCCAATCTCGACGCCAAGCTGCGCGTCGAGATGCGGATGGAGATCAAGGAGCTGCACCAGCGCATCCGCTCGACCATCGTGTATGTCACGCATGACCAGATCGAGGCGATGACGATGGCGACCCGGATCGCGGTGATGCACCTGGGACAGGTGCAGCAATTCGCCGATCCCGAGACGGTCTATAACCGTCCCGCGAACCTGTTCGTCGCCCAGTTCATGGGCTCCCCGCCGATGAACACGGTGCCCGCCCGCATCGAAGGGGCGGACAATCGCCTAACGGCGGTGATCGGCGCCGGGCGGCCCGGTGCGCTGGCCCTTCCCCTCGCGCGCGAAATTCCCGCGTCGTGGCGCGGCCGCGCGGTGGTGCTGGGCATCCGCCCCGAGTGCATCCGCGAGGACGACCCGCGCGCGGCCCTGACGATCGAGGCTCAGGTGGAGATGATCGAGCCGATGGGGGCGGAGACCCTCGTCCTGCTGCGACTCGGTGGCGAAAAGGCACTGGCCCGGATCGCCCCTGATATCCACCTTGTTCCGGGCACCACCGGCCGGTTTGCGGTGGACACAAGCAAGCTGTGCCTGTTCGACCCGGAAACGGAGCGCCTGATCGCATGACCCGCCGCCTCGGTCCCGACCCGGCGTTCGCCTAGAGCCGCAGTCGCCGGCGCACCTTAGAGAGCGTGCGGCCAATCCGGGCGAACAGCCCGCGTATGACGGCGCCCTCCTCCATGAAGGCGTCCAGCCGGTCGATCGCCAGTTCGGCCTGTTTCACGCCGCCCTCCAGCGTCTCGTGCGCGCGCGCCATCAGCCCGCCGCGCCGGCCGGGGTGTTCGAGCCGACTTTCGACATGGTGGCTGAACCCGAACAGGGATTGGGCGAACCCGCTGAGCAAGTCCAGCGCCCGCGCGGGTTGGATGTCGGGGGCGATCGGCGCCTCGGGCAGGTCGTGGCGTGGGCCCGCCCGCCAGGTCAGGGACGCGATCGGGTCGTTGGCCTGGCGGGCGCGCCGTCCCAGCGGCTGCACGCCGGGCCACAGGCCGGCCGCCATGCGCAGCAGGCTCGTGTGGTCGAACACCGTGGAAACAACGCCGGGATCGAGCATCGGCGAGACCAACACCGCCGGCACGCGGAAGCCAAGCCGGTCGAAAGCGAAATGCTTCGTATGATCGTCCGGCGCCACCGTCGCGGCAGGCGGGAGGTGGTCGAAGAAGCCGCCATGCTCGTCGTAGAGGATGATGAGCAGCGTCCGGGCGAACAGGTCCGGGTTGCCGCGCAGCGTATTATAAACATCGGCGATCAGCGCGTCACCGCGCATGACGTCGTGCGGCGGGTGCTGGTCGTTCTGGTGTCGGCCGAGATAGGACGGCTCGATGAATGTGTAGCCCGGCAGCTTGCCGGCCGCGACGTCATCGTGCCAGTGCTTTCTGTAGCCCCGGTAATTGCCGAGATGCTCGAACTGGTGGGCCAGCACGAGCGATTGCGGCACGTCGCCGTAGTAGATGAGCCACGGCACGCCGGCATCCGACAGTTCGTCGTACAGCGTGCGCTCGCCGTAGATGTGCAGGTTGGAGCTGAACAGGCTACCGGGCTCGTTGACATGGCCGAGCGATGTGCCGGTATGGGCGAACAGGCGGTTCATCCAGGTCGGGCCGGGCAGCGAGGCGAACCAGTGGTCGCAGACCACGAAGTTCTCCGCCAGCGTGTGCAATGCCGGCAGGAAGCCGCGCGGATAGTATCCCATCACTTCCCGCCGCTCTTCGGGCGTGCTCTGCGGATAGTGTCGAACGAAATCGGCGACGAACCCGGCATTGCTGCCGCCGTCGAGCTGGGCGAGCGAATTGCTGAGGTAGTGTTGCGGATCGCGATCGATGTTGCGTAATGTGGTCGGTGCCTGGAACACCGGCGGACCGCCGAGCCCGTCCGGATTCGAACGCGGATGCGCGGGATCGACACCGTCGAGTCCCTTGTGCACCTCGGCCATGCAGCCGAGCATCCGGTCAAAGCAGTTGTTCTCCATCATCAGCACGATGACGTGCTGGATCGGCGGCATGGCCACATTCCCCCCATACAGGTCTGCATGCCCGGCGCACTGCCCCCGTCCGGAACAGGCGGCTCGTCAAGCGCCCGCACGGAGGCTCTATCAAGCTCTTGTGACGAAGTCGTGCTGGCGCCGCCGCTGGGCGCGATCTTAGCCCATCACCGCAGTCACGCAATCAGCACGCATCCCGCGCCCACACGATCGAGAGGCGGCAGGTCATGCCGCCCCTCGATGTGTCCGATCAGGCGCGCCGAGCGAGCCTCAGTCGTAGTAATGCCAGCGGTGGTGATGCTCATCCCAGTCGCGATGATGCCAATGGCGGTGCTGGTAGTAGTAATCCACGTTCTGCACGCTTGCGGCCGGGCGTGCCGGATCGAAGGCCAGCGCCGAGGCAACCGGCGCGGCCGATGCCGTCACCGATAGTGCCCCCACGAGGCCGGCTGCGGCCAGTACCGAGAGAAGCAGTTTTCGCATTGTCCTAGGCCCTCCGGATCAAGGTGGTCAGAATACACCAAGGCTTGCGCGGGGGCAGAATTGCGCTGCGCAGATGCCTTTTTTGCGGCAATCGGCATTGACCGCGCCAGGGGATCGCACCATCGGGCCTTTCCGGCCCGCATGCCCGTCCGCCCTGGCCTAACCAGTGCGCGCCGCCTGCTGCGTGTTGCATTAGCAGGATGGCCGTGATCACGGCGATGGTGGGATTGATCGCACGATGACAACCGACGCTTCGCGTCATTGCCGCTTCCGCCACTTGCTGGCACGCGCCGGCGGCGGAACCCCAATTCCAACAGCGGTCGCGCACCCGTGTGATGCAGCCGCGCTCGGCGGCGCGCTCGAAGCGGCCAGGGCCGGGCTGATCGCGCCCATCCTGGTCGGCCCGGGGGCCAAGATCCGCCGCGCGGCGGCCTCCCAGACGGACCTCTCGGTGTTCCGGGTCGTCGGTGCGCCGCACAGCCAAGCCGCCGCCGAGGCGGCGGTCGCGCTGGTGCGGGCGGGGGAGGCACAACTCCTGATGAAAGGCTCGCTGCACACGGACGAATTGCTGCACGCCGTACTGGCGGCCGCGGCCGGATTGCGCACCGAGCGCCTGCTGAGCCATGTCTGTCTATCTCATGGACGTGCCGAGCTATCCGCGCGCCCTGCTGATCACTGACGCGGCGGTCAACATCGCCCCCGACCTGTCCGCCAAGCGCGACATCGTGCAGGACGCGATCGACCTCGCGCTTGTCATGGGGATCGCGACGCCGCGCGTGGCGATCCTGGCGGCGCTGGAGACCGTGAATCCGCAGATGCGCTCCACGATCGACGCGGCGGCATTGTGCAAGATGGCCGATCGCGGCCAGATCCAGGGCGGGCTGCTCGACGGCCCGCTCGCCTTCGACAACGCGGTGAGCCCGGAAGCGGCGGCCGAGAAGGGGATCGTCTCTCCGGTGGCGGGCCGCGCAGACATCCTGCTCGTGCCCGACCTGGAGGCGGGCAACATGCTCGCCAAGCAGCTTACCTTCCTCGCCGGCGCCGACGCCGCGGTGGCCCGCACCGAGCAACTGTCCCGGATCAGGTCCGGATGGCCGCGCAGCATGGCGAGCAGCAATCGCGTGGACCCGCGCCAGCACGCCGCCCCGCGCCCAGTGTTTGAGCCGGCGGCGCAGTGTCGAGCCGCTCGCCTTGTCCGCGCTCGCCCTCAGGCCACGCCATGGCGTGCCCTCGCGCAGGAACCGGCGCAGGGTGGCCTGCACGTGCACGGTCTCGGCAGGTGGATGCCCCGGCCCAGGCCCGCGCGGCTTCTCGCAGCTCTCTATCACCGTCGCGATCAGGTCCAATATCCTGTTGTCCAACCCCGTCCCCCGTGTCTGAACCCGCAGAGATGGGCATCAGCACGGCAGGCGGGCGCTCACGCCGCCTCAACCCTGGGCAGTTGTGGAAACTGCCGCTAAACTGGGCGGCTGGGCCGCCCAAGGTCGCCGCCGCCAGCGTGACACAGTGCTCGAACACATGGAGCGCGTCGAACGCCCGGTCTTGCCCGCCCGGCGGCGCAATGACCAGATACCCGCCACATGTCACCATCGCGCCGGTAACTATTGGCGATGACGACATTGCTCGCCGCCATCATCGCCAAGTTCTTGTGGAAGATCCTCAGCCACGCCTCGCCGGCCGGCATACTGGTGAGGTCTTCGACAGCCTCGTTCATCGGCACTCGGCCGACAAATACCTGCTTGGCGGCAACCCTGTGACACGCGACGGATGCAGCCCGCGTGCTGCTCGGCATCCAACGTACCATAGACCCACCAAGCACGATCGCGAAACTTCCGTCTGCCAAGGTCAAACGCCCACGCTACGAATCAACATGCTACTTCGAGCTGCCCGAGAGGGCGACCCCGCAACAAAGCGGCTCGGGCCTGAAGCTCACCGGGGCTGATCCGACGCGATCGGCGATCAGCCCCGCGCATCGAAATAGTGGGATCTCTGGCGCCTGCCTGGACTGGCCGAACCCAGTGAGTCTCGATCCGAAGGGAGTATCGGACATGCCGACGCTGCTCGGGAGGTTTTGGCTCGCCGCGATCATGTTGGTCGCTTGCGCAGGTCCATGCCTTGCGCAAACCACCTCATACAGCGACGTTGTGTACTTGGACCAGAACTGGTCGCACGAAGAGCGCTTGCAGTATTACTCCACTTCGCAAGGATCGGCGGCTCTCCACTACGGCATCTTCACCGCCCTCGAGCAGGCCGACGCCCAGGCATTGTTCCGATCAGACGAGAACCTGGCCCGCTACGGCTTCGTCCCGCAGCCTGCCGATCCGACCTACAACCCCGACGGACTGCCGATCGGCCTCGCCAAGGACGTCGTCGCCGGCGGCCGCTGGAAAGACGAGTGGGCTGGGCTAACCTGTGCCGCCTGCCATAACGGGCAGATCGAGTACAAGGGCACCCGGATCCGCATTGCCGGCGGCAACAACGCGAAGCTGGATTTCCCGGCGTTCGTCGGGGGACTCGACGCGGCATTGCAGGCGGCAAATGCCGACCCCGCCAAGTTTGACCGGATGGCGGCGCGGCTCGGCGCGCGGGATGACGCGGCCCGCGCGGAACTGCGCAGGGAACTCGCGTCGGACGCCGACGGCGTCCATCTATACCGGACGGGGACGGCCCTGACACCGACCGAGGTGGCGCCAGGCCGGGTGGATGCCTTGGCGCTGATCCACAACCAGGTCATGGCGACACAGCTCGGCATCGCCGAGAACTGGCGGCCGGCTCATGCGCCGGTGAAGTATTCGTTCGTTTGGAACATCCCTCAGTCAGCTTGGGCGCAATGGAGCGGGACGTTGCCGGACCCCATGCTGCGCAACGGAGGCGAGGCGATCGGCGTCTTCGTGAGGTCGGATTTCAGCTCGAGCACGCCTGCCGAGGGCTTGTTCGAAGTCCACGACAGACTTCAAAGGCCAGATCGCGATTGAGGAGTTGCTGCGCAGGCTCGCTCCGCCGCAATGGCCGGAGCAAAGTGCTGGGCCACATCGATCGCGCTCGCGCCGCGGTCGGCAAACAGCTCTTTGCCGAGAATTGCGCGAGCTGCCCATTCGACTTGGCCGCATTGCTGGAGCGAGCCGCGGCTCGAAGGCAAACAATTCATCGAGAACGGCGATCGTTGCTCAGGCCGTGGTCGGCACCGATCCGACACAGTTCGCCAATCCGCAGTTCGGAACCTTTCCCGATTTCCGGCCGGCGCACTCGGCCAATTCCTGGCACCGCCGCAGACCGGCGCAGCCTTGGTGCCGTCCGGCGATCTGTTCGGCGTGATCCGCGCGACGTTCTTTACGCGCGAGCTGGACGCGCTGCGGCTCAGCCCGGAGCAGCGCCTGAGCGCTCACGCCTACAAGCCGCACTATCCCGCGCCGCAGGATCCGGTGCCGGCCGCCTTCGCCTATAAGGCCAATCCGGCGGAGAGCATGTGGGCGAACGCGCCCCTACCTGCACAACGGCTCGGTCCCGAATCTGTACGAGTTGCTGCTGCCCGCGGCCGAGCGATCGAAGCGGTTCTTCCTCGGCCGGGACTTCGACCCGGTGCGCGTCGGCGTGGATACGTCCGGTCGGACCGGCCGTTTTCTGTTCGACACAACGCTGCTCGGCAATTGCAATGCGGGGCATTCGTTCGAGACCGGAACCGGCAAAGGGATCATCGGCCGACTGCTGTTGGACGAGGAACGTTGGGTTATCGTCGAATACATGAAGTCGATTCCCGAGCAGCCGGCGCAGGTCGCGCCGTTCGGCGGTCCCCCGGCGCCGCTGCGCGCGTGGCGGGACTTCAGCTTCTACCACGTGCGCAATCCCGGAACCTATGTCGGGGCGCCCACGCAGTGCGCCGATGCGACCGTCGGTCAAGAGACAGTGGGACCGAACGAGCCGGCTCTGATCGACTTCATCCGCAAGATCACGATAGACCGGTTGCGCCAGCAATTCCCGCCGGGGGTCCGCCCGGTGCTTCGTGACGCGCATCCGAAGACGCACGGCGTGGTCCCCGCCGAGTTCATCGTGCTCGACGGACTGCCGGACGCACTGCGCATGGCGTGTTCAAGGCGCCGCGCCGCTTCGACGCGTTGCTGCGCTTCTCCGCCGACGGGACGGAGGTGCGGCCGGACACGGAAGCCCAGGCGGCAGGCTTGGCGATCAAGCTGCTGGGCGTGGAAGGCGAAAAGCTGCTGCCCGCGGAAAAGGACGCGGATACGCAGGGTTTCGTGATGATCAACTTCCCGACGTTCTTCGTGCGCGGCCTCGCGGATTACGAGGCACTGCACGAGGCGCTTGCCGCCGGCAATCAGGAGCCGTTTTTCCGCAACAGGCCTGCCGAGGCGGCGGCCGTGCGCGGCATGCGCGAGCAGGATCTGAACAATCCGCTCGCCGGCGCGTATTTCAGCCAGACCCCGTATCGGCTCGGCCCCAACGCGATCTAGTTCTCGGTCCGCCCGATCGCAAGCGTGTCGAACGCGGCACCGGCCACGCCCGGACCCGACTTCATGCGCGAGGCGCTCGCTCGCAACCTCCGCGACGGGGACGTGTATCTCGAGTTCCGCATCCAATTGCAGACCGATCCGGCCATCATGCCGATCGAGGACTCGTTGGAACGATGGGACGAGGCGCGCGCGCCGTTCCAGCGCGTGGCGCTGATCCACATTCCGCGCCAGACCGCCGACACGCCGACGCGGCGCGCGCTGGCCGAAGCCTTGGCGTTCACGCCTTGGCACTCATTGCCGGAGCACCGCCCGCTCGGCTCGATCAACCGGCGCGGCTGAGCATCTACGACGAGGTGTCGGAGTTCCGTCGCCAAGCCGACGGCGTCGCCGCTCAGGACCGACGAAGCTGCCGGAGTAGACCCGCCGGAGAACGTCACGTCGTCGGCTGACGGAGCGCCGTCTGCACTGACGCGGCGATCGCGAACAGCCGTCGGCCGCCCATCGTCTCGCCCATCAGCACCAGACCGACCGGCGGCTCGCCCGCGAGGTGGGCCCATGCGTCTGAGCGGTACGGTGGACCTGTCACTTAGAGCGATTTCACGCCGACTGCATCCATCACCTCTCCCACAATATGAGAGAGGTCGCGGAGCGGAGCGACGCGGGTGAGGGCCGACGCGGCGGCCGCCACGCCGGCCCTGGGCAGGAGAGCCCATTCCGACCGTGGGGGTGAGCCCGTGGGAGAGCGAGGTGCCTGCTGCCCAATCTTCACAACCCGAACGGTTGCAGGGTCGCCAAGACCGGATCTGCAAGAAACGGATCGGAAGATGGCACAGATGATAGTGTGCGCGGGGATCGATGTCAGCAGGCCGTGGCTTGACGGGGTGCTCTGGCCGACGCTCAAGCGCCATCGGGTCCGCCGCGACGATGCTGGACTGACAAAGCTTGCTGCCTGGTTGACCGC
This sequence comes from uncultured Pseudomonadota bacterium, assembly GCA_963756495.1. Lineage (GTDB taxonomy): Bacteria > Pseudomonadota > Alphaproteobacteria > Acetobacterales > Acetobacteraceae > DATFDN01. The sequence goes on from CAVWNS010000002.1 coordinate 431,376, forward strand.
GCACGAAGGTCGTCCGTGTCGGGCTGGAGGCCACGGGCGGTATGCGCGGGTCGTGATTGACGCGCTGGAGGCAAGGGAATTCGCGGTCTGCTGCTTCAACGCCCGCAGGTGCGCCGCTTCGCCCAGGCCAGGGCCGGCTGGCCAAGAATGACACGGCGGACGCGCGTGCTGGCACAGTTCACCGCGGCCATGGTGGAAACCCCGCCGGCCAGCCGCAGGCGCGAGCTCGACCTGCTGGTCGAACGCCCGACGATCCGCCGCCAGCTGCGCGGATCGATCATCGACTGCGCCACCCAGCTGGAGCGGCTGCGCGATGCCCGGCTGCGGCGGACGATCGCCGCGCGGCGTGCCGGCTTCGCACGCGATCTGGCGGCGCTTGACGCCAAGCTGGCCAGGTTGGTCGCCGCGCAGGACGACTGGTGCGCGCTGGAACGCCAGCTGCGCACCGTGCCGGCGTGGGCCGGTGCTGGCGCAGACCCTGATCGCGCTGTTGCCCGAACGCGGCCGGCTGTCACGCCGCGCAATCGCCAGCCTGGTCGGGCCTCGCCCGTTCGATGACGACAGCGGCGGGCGGCGCGGCGAACGCCATATCGAGGGCGGTCGCGCGGCGGTGCGCGAGGTGCTGTACATGGCCACACTGGCGGCCAAACGGCACAACCCGGTGATTGCCGCGTTCGCCAAACGGCTGGCTGGCAAGAAGCCGAAGGTCGTCGTCGCCTGCATGCGTAAGTTGCTGGTCATCCTCAACGCGATGCTGCGCGAGAGGGCGGACTGGACGCTCGAAGCCGCTTGAGCAGTCCCGCGGAGGCTCCTTGGTTTGATCGAAGAGCGACCGTTCCTTTGTCCCGACCTGCCACCCGCCAGTCCTCCGCGCGCAAGGGCGGTCAATGATGGCCGCAGGCCACCGCCAGAGGCGGCGCGCAGCGTCATTGACGGCCCCGAGCACGGCGCATGTTCCGCACAGGTCGATCACCAAAGCCGTAACGAGAAACACGGTTGCTCTCCCGCCCAGGGCGGCATCCTCACGCTGACGCATGACCACGAGGCATGCCGAGACCAGCGTTCGTTCCCGACGATTGGGCCCCTTGCGCGTTCGAGGCACCATCACATCACATTCAGCGGTCTCGCCCGGCGAAAGCGACGAATAAATCGCTCCCAATCGACTGGCTTCTTCGCCGTTGTGATCAATCTCAGGCTCGACCAGCCAACGCGGACCACAAAATCAGCGTCGGCGGCAAGCACATGCTGCAATCCACTGGGACGCGCGTAGCCTCTGTCGCCGACTGCAATATCGCCTTTCCGAAAGGCGAATCGCTGAAAACCCTCACCGCCCTCGTCTCCGGTCAGATCAAAGTCGGTGAACCGTGCTCTCTCCGGGCCGTACGTTGCGTGCAGACGCCAGCTGGTTCCCGTCGCATTCGGATGGCTGAAGCTACTGCCATCGACGAGACGAAGACGACTTCCGATGCGTGGGAATTCTGTCGACACGCTCTCATTTATAAGTGCACCGGCAATCTCGCCCAACCAACCAGAGGCCCTCTGAAGCCTTTTCCGCAGAGCTACGTCGGAGAGCTGGGCGACACCGCTTACACCGGCCCATAATGCGGCCGACCAAAGACTGAGCCCTCCCGGACCATGCGCGATCGCTAGACGTAGAAGCGCGGCGGCGTCGGGCACGCCACGCCGTCGACGCAACGCGCCGCTCGTCCGTGCTGACCCGTCGAGGTCCACGAGACCGGATAGGCGGCCGAGAAGCGCCGGCCATTGCTGGTCGAGTTCGGGCGAAGTGAGAGATGCGTCGAGCCTCTCCGCCAAGAATCAGAGCGCTCCGCGCCGTGTCCACCGTTAAGTTCGCGCCTATGGGGCGACGCCCCGCCCTGCGCTTGGGTCAACCCTCCCACGACGCGCTCATGGATCCCGCGAAGGGCGGGGTAGCGCGGGCCGGACATACGGCCTAGCCTGCCGTGGTCATTGCGTCGGGAACAAGAGGCAGGACATGGGGGAAACGGACACCGTCATCGGGGAGTCCAGGGCTGAGGTCGTGCGGGGCGTCCCGGCCAAGAGGCTTGGCTCGGCCTGGCTGGACCGCCAGTTCACGTGGCTTGCCGTGCTGCCGACCACCCTGCTGATGCTGGTGATCTTTGGCATCCCACTGGTCTTTTCGCTGTATCTCAGCTTCATGGGCTGGAGCATCGACCAGACGCTGTTCGGCGGCCGCTTCGCCGGCCTGGCGAACTACCAGGATCTGCTCACCGATCCGGATTTCATCGGCAGCCTGACGCTCACGCTCGGCTACACCGTAGCGGTCGTCGCCGCGGAGATGGCGCTCGGGCTCGGCATCGCGCTGATGCTGAATATCGATCTGCCGCTGATCGGCTTCTTCCGCACCGCCCTCGTCGTGCCCATGATGCTGACGCCGATCGTGGCCGCCTTCTGCTGGAAGCTGCTGCTCGATCCCGACCATGGCGTGATCGACTACTGGATCGGAAGCCACGTCGTCTGGCTGGGACGGCCCGGCACGGCGCTGCTGTCGGTGGGGATGGTCAATGTGTGGCAGAACGCGCCCTACGTCGCCATTCTGCTGCTGGCCGGCCTGCGTTCCCTGCCCCACGAACCGCTGGAGGCGGCGTCGATTGACGGGGCCAGCCGTTTGCAAGCGTTCCGCCATGTCACACTGCCGTTGTTGCAGCCATATCTCGTGGTCGCCCTCCTGCTCCGCACGATCTTCGAGTTCCGCTCCTTCGACAACGTCTATGTGCTGACCAGCGGCGGCCCGGCGGATGCGACGATGCTGCTGTCGATGTTCACCTATCTGGCCTCATTCGTCCGCTTCGACCTCAGCCTGGCAGCCGCCGCGTCCTGGATGATGCTGCTGATCTCCTTGCTGCTCTGCTTGCTGTTCATCGCGGTGATACGCCGGCGGGGCGCGCCATGAAGCGTCGCACGGGGTCCGGCCGAAGCCGGCGACGGCGGATGGTCTTCGCGGCGTGCATCTATTCAGGGTTGCTCGCGATGACCGCCGCCTTTCTGTTTCCCCTGCTCTGGATCGCTGGCCTGTCGCTCAAGACCCGGCTGCAGGTCTTCGCCAATCCGCCGCTATTCATCTGGAGGCCGACGCTGGCGAACTACGCCGCCGTGCTGCAAGGGGCCGACTTCCTCCAGGCCTTCGTCAACAGCCTGGTGGTCACGTCCGGAGCGGTGCTGCTCTCGCTCTGCATCGGGGCGCCGGCGGCTTACGCCATGGCGCGGTTCCCGTTCCGGGGCCGCTCGTTCCTGTTCTTCTCGCTGCTCATCATGCGGATGCTGCCGCCGATCGCCGTGCTGGTGCCCATGTACGTGCTGTTCAGCAAGCTCGGGCTGACGACCACCCGGCTATCGGTGATCCTGGCGTACACCACCTTCAGCCTGCCGCTGGTGGTCTGGATCATGCGCGGCTTCTTCGAGGAGCTGCCCCGCGAGCTGGAAGAGAGCGCCTGGGTCGATGGCGCCAGCCGCTACGCGGCGTTCAGCCTCGTGGTGCTCCCGCTGATCCGGCCCGGTCTGGTCGCGGCGGCGATCCTCTGTTTGCAGCTCGCCTGGAACGACTTCCTGTTCGCCGCCGTGCTCACCAACAACGCCACGCGAACCCTGCCGGTGCTGATGGCCGCCTATTCGGGTGGCGATACCGGCGTCGATTGGGGCGGCATGACGGCGTCCGGCGTGCTAGTGGTGGTGCCGGTGGTGCTGTTCTCGTTCCTGGCGCAACGGCATCTGGTGGCCGGATTGTCGTCGGGCGCGGTCAAGGGATGAGACAAGCCGTCGGAGGCAGGACATGAACGTGATCAACCCGCCATCGATGCCACGGCGCGCATTCCTGGGCGGCTCGCTCGTCGCCGGGACCGGCCTCGCGGCAGCGCCCTCGCGCCCAGCCCGGGCGCAAGCAAAACCGGACAAGCTGGTCTATGTCGGCGACAACGGCCCCTGGCACTGGGTGCTGGTCGAAGAGGTCGCGCCCGCCTTCGAGAAGGCCACCGGGATCAAGATCGACTTCACCCTGCTGCCGGTCGATGCCTGGACGGCGCGCCTCAAGGCCGAGCTGAGCTCGGGCGGCAGCGGCATCGACATCGTGCAGTGGTCCGTCTCGATGGCGGGCTTCCTGGCCCCCCATATGGAGGATCACGAAAAGCTGCTCGCCGGCGCCGCGTCCCGGCATCCCGATTTCGACTGGGACGATTTCCTGAGCGGCAGCAAGAAGGCGGCCACGTACGACGGCAGGCTCATCGGCATCCCCTATCGCGTGACGACCGGGATTCTGCACTATCAGAAGGCACTGCTGGAGCAGGCCGGCTTCGCGCATCCGCCCGGCACCTATGCGGAGTTCCAGAACGCCGCCGTGGCGCTGACCAATCAAGGCGCACCGAACCGCTATGGATTCGGCATCTTCGGCCGGCAAGGCCCGGCCATCTTCGTGGGCTTCGTCCCCTGGCTCTATTCCTCGGGCGGGCGCCTGCTCGATTTCAACACCGGCGAGATCTTCATCAACGACGAGAAGGGGGTCGCGGCGCTGCAATACTATGCCGACCTGGTGACCAAGTACCAAGGTCACCCCGCCCGAGGCCATGACATGGGAGTTTGACGACATCGTCGCCGGCGGCCAGAACGACCATTACGCGATGGTGCAGATGTTCGCGCCCTACGGCACGCTGATCAACGATCCGAAGTTGTCGAAGACCGGCGGCAAGTGGGATTTCACCACCGTACCCGGCGCGACCGCGAAGGATCAGGGCCGGACCTGGATCGACGGGCACTTCCTCGCCGTGCCGAAATACGCCCGGAACAAGGACTGGTCGTTCGAATTCATCCAGATGGCGTGCAGCAAGCAATGGCTGCGACGATCGATGGAGCGTGGCAATGCGCCGCCGCGCGCCTCGGTCCTGCGCGACAAGGAGATGGAGGCGCGGTTCGGGTGGCCACCGGTCGCGGCGGCCGCCATCGAGACCGGGTTCCCCAATCCCAACCAGCCGGTCTGGGGCGCACTGGAGTTGCAGATGCGCGCCGCCCTCTCCCAGGCGCTGCTCGGCCAGAGAACCGCCAAGCAGGCGCTGGATGGCCTCGCGCGGGATTGGCAACGCAGCCTGCGCCGTGCCGGGGTGAAGCAGGGATAAAGGCACCTTGACGCGAGCGTGCGGCTGCCGGCCGTGATGGAGTTTGATTGGGGTTGCCAATTCGCGGCGGTTCCGGGTCGAGCAGGGAATGAAGCCTTTTCGCGTGCATGGAGATCGGCGCGCACGATTTGGGCGCAGGCGAGCGCGCTGGTGATCGCGGTTGGCTTTGCTGGACCAGGCGGAGCAGCAGGACAGTGATAAGGGCGATCGCCGCCTGGGTGCTCGCGCGCTAACCCTCACCCCTCTCGCCCGCGATCTCCAGCGCGCGCGCATAGACCACCTTGCGCGGCAGGCCCGTCGCGGCGGCGACCAGTGCCGCCGCGTCCTTGACGCTGCCGTCCGCCAGGGCCGTGCGCAGGCGCGCATCCAGGTGCTCGGCGTCCGGCGCGTCCGTCTCGGCCGGCCCGACCAGGAGCGTGATCTCGCCGCGCGCCGCCTCCGCCGCGTAGTGGCGTGCGAGCGCCGGCAGCGTCGCGCGGCGGACCTCCTCGAAGCGCTTGGTCAGCTCGCGCGCCACCGCGGCTTGGCGTTCCCCGAAGGCATCCGCCAGGTCGGCCAGCGTCTCGGCCAGCCGATGCGGCGCCTCGTGCCAGATGAGCGTCGCGCAAAGCCCCGCCCGCTCGGCGGCCCGGAGCGTGCCGAACCCGGCGCGGCGCGCCGATCGGCGGGGCGGGGGAAAGCCCAGCACCAGGAACGGCAATGGCGGCAGTCCCGACAGCACCAGCGCGGCCAGCGCCGCATTCGGCCCGGGCAGCGCGGTCACCGCCAGCCCTTCCGCAATGGCCGCGCGCACCAGCCGGTATCCGGGATCGGAGACCAGCGGCGTGCCGGCGTCCGAGACCAGCGCCACGCGCCCGCCCTCGCGCAGCGTCGCCAGCACCGCCGAGATGCACGCATCCTCGTTGTGCTCGTGCAGCGGGGCGAGCCGCGCATGCGCGCCGATCGCCGTCATCAGCCGGGCGGTGTGGCGCGTGTCCTCGCACAGCACGAGGTCTGCCCCGGCCAGCGCATCACGCCCGCGTGGCGACAAGTCCCCGAGATTGCCGATGGGCGTGGAAACAAGCACAAGTCCGGACTGTGGGTCGGCCCGCTCGGCCGCCTCGGAACCGGGAGTTTGGTCAGATGCGGCGTCGGGCATTTCTCGTCCTTTCCGGCAGCGCGGCGCTGGGCGCCTGCGCGGGCGAGGAGTACCCGCCCGCCTCACCCTATCCCGGCATGGCCGGGCCGGGGCAGGCGTTCGGGCCGGGCGCCCCCGGTGCTTCCGGTCGCCCGGTCGCCATCCTGCTGCCGCTGAGCGGCCCGCACGCCGACATCGGCCAGCCCATGCTGCAAGCGGCCCAGCTCGCGCTCGCCGCGCCCGGTGCGCCGCCCTTGATCCCGGCCGACACCACCGGCAGCCCGGCCGGCGCGGCGGCCGCGCTGCGTGGCGCGCTGGGTCAGGGCGCCGGCTTGATCCTCGGCCCGCTGACCGCGCCGGAGACCGCTGCCGTCGCCCCGGTCGCGAGCGCGGCGGGGATCCCGGTGCTCGCCTTTACCAACACGACCTCCGCGACCCGGCCCGGCGTCTGGGCGCTCGGGATCACGCCCGGCCAGCAGGTCCGCCGCCTGGTGAGCTATGCGCAGGGCCAGGGACGGGGGAGTTTCGCCGCCCTGCTGCCCGACACCGAGTTCGGCCACGCGATGGCGCGGGCGCTGTCGGACGTCGCCAACGATCGCGGCCTTTCCCAGCCGGAAATTCGCTTCCACGGCACCGGCATGGCGGCGATCAGCAGCGGCGTCCGCGACCTGTCAGCCTATGAGCAGCGATGGGGACCGGTCCAGCAGCAGATCAAGGAGGCCAGGGCGCAGGGCACGCCGGAGGGACGCCGGGAGGCCGAACGGCTGACCCGCGCCAGCGTGCCGCCGCCGTCGTTCGACGCGCTGCTGCTGGGCGACACCGGCGATGGGCTGGCCGAACTGGCCTCCGTGCTGCCGTACTATTTCGTGACCCAGCCAACGGTGCAGGTCATGGGCCCGGCACTCTGGGCCGCGCCGGCGAGCGGATCGAGTCAGGTTCGCGGCGCCTGGTATGCCGCGCCCGATCCGGCGGCGCGAGCGGGTTTCGCGCAGGCATTCGCCGCCAAGTACGGGGCACCGCCGCCGGGGCCGGCCGACCTCGCCTACGACGCCGCCTCGATCGCGCTCGCGCTCGCGACCCAGGGCGCTCCGGGCATGCTGACCAGTCCCACTGGCTTTGGGGGGGTGGACGGATGGCTCAGCCTGCTGCCGGACGGGCAGGTGCGACGGGGACTGGCGGTGTTCCAGGTCGCGGAGGGCGGCCCCCAGCTGATCGCCCCGGCGCCGAATGCCGCGAACCCGGCCGAGGCTTGAGCCGCGACCGGTGCCCCAAGCGGACCTGCCCGGCGCGATGCTCGATGCGCTGCGCCGCATGGGACTGCTGACGACAGGGGCGCCGGTCCGGGCGGAGAGGCTGGCCGGCGGCGTGTCGTCCGATATCTGGCGGGTCGATCTGCCGGACGGGCCGATCTGCCTGAAGCGCGCGCTGGCGCGGCTGCGCGTTGCGGCGGAGTGGCGCGCGCCCGTCGAGCGGAATCTCTACGAGGCGCGCTGGATGGCCCGCGCCGGCGCCGCTGCGCCGGGCTGCGTCCCCGCGCTGCTGGGACAGGACGGGCAGACCGGTGCACTCGCGATGGCGTATCTGCCGCCGGCTTCCTATCACCTCTGGAAGGCGCGGCTGCGCGCCGGCCACGCCGACCCCGCCTTCGCCGGTGCCGTCGGCATCGCGCTCGCCCGCATCCACGCCGCCAGCGCGGCCGACCCCTCCACCCCGGCCGCGTTCCCCACCGACGCGATCTTTCATGCCATCCGCCTGGAGCCCTACCTGCTGGCCGCCGCGCGTGCCCATCCCGACCGCGCCGACGCGCTCGCCGCGCTGGTCGCGACCACCGCGGCGACCAAGCGCGCGCTCGTGCATGGCGATGTGAGCCCGAAGAACATCCTGGTCGGGCCGCGACCGGTGTTCCTGGACGCGGAGTGCGCGTGGTGGGGCGACCCGGCCTTCGACCTTGCCTTCTGCCTCAATCACCTGCTCCTGAAGTGCCTCTGGGTGCCGGCGGCGCGCGCGGGCTTTCTCACCTGCTTCGATGGCTTGGCGGCCGGCTACCTGGACCGGGTGGACTGGGAGTCGCGCCAAGACTTGGAAGCACGCGCGGCGCGGCTGCTGCCCGGGCTGATGCTGGCGCGGGTGGATGGGAAATCGCCGGTGGAATACATCACCGCCGAGAGCGAGCGCGATCGGGTGCGCCGGGTCGCCCGCGCGCTGCTCTCCGCTCCCGCCGACCGGCTGGGCGCAGTGCGGGCGGCCTGGGACGACGAACTCTCCCGAGGGGATTGACCAATGACCGACACGCGGATCGCCTTCGTGCATGGACGCCGCGTCTGGGACAGTCGTGGCCGGCCGACCCTCGAGGCCGACATCCTGACCGAGGACGGATCGGTCGGGCGGGGCATGGCCCCGGCGGGCGCCTCGACCGGCACCGGCGAGGCGCTCGATCTGCGCGACGGCGGGGACCGGTTCGGCGGGCACGACGTCACCCGCGCGCTGGGCCACGTCAACACCGAGATCGCGCGCGCCCTGGTCGGCCTCGACGCGGCGGACCAGGAAGCGGTCGATCGGCGGCTGATGGAGCTGGACGGCACACCCAGCAAGTCGCGCCTGGGCGCCAACGCGCTGGTCGCGGTCTCGATGGCCGCCGCCCATGCCGCCGCCGCCGCCGCCGGCGAGCCGCTCTATCGCTATCTGGGCGGAGCCGACGCGGTGACGTTGCCGCTGCCCCAGATCCAGATTTTCGGCGGCGGCGCGCATGCCGGCGGGCGCGTGGACGTGCAGGATTTCCTCGTCACCTGTCCCGCCGCCACCAGCTTCGCCCAGGCGCTGGACTGGACCGCCGAGATCTACCGCGCCGCCGGGGAGCTGATGGGCGCGGCCGGGCAGCGCGCGGGCGTGGCCGACGAGGGCGGCTGGTGGCCCTCCTTCACCGCCAACGAGGCGGCCCTGGAGATGCTGGTGCGCGCCATCGAGCGGGCCGGGTTCAAGGCCCCGTCCCAGGTGGCCATCGCGCTCGACATGGCCGCCACCCAGTTCGGGCGCGCCGGTAAGTACCGCCTGGCCCTGGAGGATCGCGAGCTGGACACCCAGGCGATGATCCGCCTGCTGGCGGGCTGGGTGCGCGCCTACCCGATCGTCTCGATCGAGGACCCGCTGTCCGAGGACGACGACGTGGGATTCGCGGCGCTCACCGCCGAACTGGGCAGCCGCGTGCAGGTCGTGGGTGACGATTTCCTGGTCTCCCAGGCCAGCCGGGTGCGCGAGGCGGCACTGCGCGGCAGCGCCAATGCCGTGCTGCTGAAGCCGAACCAGCGCGGCACCCTGACCGAGACCCGCGCCGCCTGGGACGCGGCGCGCGCGAGCGGCATGGCCGGCATCGTCTCGGCCCGTTCGGGCGAGACCGAGGACACCACGATCGTGCACCTCGCCGTCGGCTGGGGCGTCGGCCAGCTCAAGGTCGGCAGCTTCGCGCGCGGCGAGCGGACGGCCAAGTGGAACGAGGGGCTGCGCATCGAGGAAGCGCTGGGCGGGCGGGCGCGCTTCGCCGGCGGCGCGGCGCTCGGCCGATCCCGGCGGGGATGAACGTCGTCTTTCACTATGCGGCCGGACCCGACCTGGCCGCCCGGCTCGGCAGGGCGTCGGGCGGCTTGCTGTCGCTCACGGTCTGCGCGGAGGACGACGATGACCGGCTGGCCGGGCTGCTGGCCGACACCGATGTGTTGTGGCACGTCCTGCGCCCCGTCACCGCCGCGCTGATCGCCGCCGCGCCCCGCCTGCGGCTGATCCAGAAGATCGGTGTCGGCGTGAACACGATCGACCTGGGGGCCGCGCGCGCGCGCGGCATCGCCGTGTGCAATCTGCCCGGCACCAACGCGCCGGCCGTCGCGGAGCTGACGCTCGCGCTTATGCTGGCCGCGCTCCGCCGCCTGCCGATGTTCGACGCCGCGATGCGCCGGGGAGCGGGGTTCGCGCTCGCCCCCGCGTTGAAGGACGGCATCGGCGAGCTGGGCGGGCGGACGGTGGGCCTGGTCGGCTGGGGCGCGGTGCCGCATGCGCTGGCGCCGGTCCTGGCCGCGCTCGGCTGCCGGGTGTTCTACACCGCGCGGGCGCCGAGGGAGGGCGACGACGCCTGGCGCGCGCTCCCCGCGTTGCTGGGGGAATCCGACATCGTCAGCCTGCACGCGCCGTTGACCGCCGAGACCGCGCACCTGATCGACGCCGCCGCGCTGGCGCGCATGAAGCCGGGCGCGATTCTGGTGAACACCGCGCGGGGCGGGCTGGTGGACGAGCCGGCGCTGGTCGCCGCGTTGCGGTCCGGCCGACTGGGCGCGGCGGGCCTCGACGTATTCGCCGAGGAGCCGATCGACCCCGCGAACCCGCTGCTGTCGCTGCCGAACGTCGTCTTGACGCCGCATGTCGGCTGGCTCACGACCGGCACGTTCGAACGCAGCCTGGCGCTGGCCGCCGAGAACTGCCGCCGGCTCGCCGACGGGACGCCCCTTCTGCATCGGATCGTGTGAGCCGGCTGCGCATCCTGGCCGACGATCTGACCGGGGCGCTCGACAGCGCGGCCCGCTTCGTGCCGACCGAGGGACGGATTCCGACCGTCTGGGCACCGCCGCGCCATCTGCCGTGGCCGGCCGCGATCGATGCCGGGACGCGGGAGCTGGACGCGGCCGAGGCCGCCTTCCTGGCCCGGCGCCTGTCGCCGGTGCTGGACGAGGCCGCGCCCGCGTTCCGCAAGATCGACAGCCTGCTGCGCGGCCATGTCGCGGCGGAGATCCTCGCCAGCCTGCGCGGCTTCAACCACTGCGTGATCGCCCCCGCCTTCCCGGCGCAGGGCCGCATCACGCGGCGCGGTCGCCAGCTGGTTCGCGAGGGCGACCAGTGGCGCGACATCGGACCCGATCTGGCGACGGCCCTCGATGCGGTGGGCTGCGACATCCGGCTGTGCCGCCCCGGAGAGGCGGCCCCCGAGGGGGTCAGCCTCTGGGACTGCGAGGCCGACCCCGACCTCGACCGGGTGGTCGCGGCTTGCCGATACCTCTCCGGGCGGGTCCTGTGGTGCGGCACCGCTGGTCTCGCGGGCGCCCTGGCCGGGCACGAAGCGGTTGCGTGCCCGCCGCTTCCCGGCCCGGTCCTGGCGCTGATCGGTTCCGATCACCCCGCCTCCGTCGCCCAGCTCTCCGCCGCATGGTCCCAGGTCCGCCGCATCGCGCGCGGGGACGCCGACGAGGCGGCCCGGATGGGCCGTCTGCTGGCCCGCGACGGCGCCGTGGCGCTCGCCGCGGTCGTGCCGCCCGGCTTGACCCGGCCCGAGGCGGCGCGCCACATCGATGGCTGCTTTTCCCGGCTGCTGGCGCGTCTCGACAGGCCCGGCACGCTGCTGGTGGCGGGCGGGGAGACGCTGCGCACCGTCTGCGTCGCGCTCGGCGCCGGCCGGCTGGACGTCGATGGGCAGGTGATACCCGGCGTCCCGACCTCGGTGCTGCGCGGCGGCCGCTGGGACGGGCTGCGCGTCGTCTCGAAATCCGGCGCCTTCGGCGACGCGGGCCTGCTCACCCGGCTGCTGGCGCACCCAGGAGGACCGTCATGACCCGCACCACCCCCCAACTCGCGATCACCATGGGCGACCCGGCCGGGGTCGGCCCCGAGATCATCGTCAAGGCGTGCCGGACCCTGGCGCCGCGCATCGCGGCGGGCGAGCTGCGCCTGCTGTTGATCGGGCACCGCTCGGCGCTGGCGGCGGCGCGCCGCATCGTGGGCGGGCCGGCCGATCTCCCCGAGACCACGGAGCCGGGTTCATGGCCCGACCTCGCCTTCCTGCCGGCTGGCGAGGAGCGCGAACCGGTGCACTTCGGCGCGGTGTCGCCGGAGGCCGGCCGGTTCGCCTATCTCGCGGTGGAGCAGGCGGTGCGCCTGACGATGGCAGGCCGGATCGATGCCATCGTCACCGCCCCGCTGAACAAGGAGGCGCTCAACGCCGCCGGCTACCATTACGCGGGACACACCGAGATGCTGGCCACGCTGACCGGGGTGAAGGGGTCGGTCATGCTGCTCGCGCACGGGACGATGCGGGTCAGCCACGTCACCACTCATGTCGCGCTGGCCGAGGTGCCGCGTCTGCTGACGCCGGAACGGCTGCGCCGGACCATCGACCTGACCCATGCGGCCCTGCACGAACTCGGGATCGGCAACCCGCGCATCGCGGTCGCCGCGCTGAACCCGCATGCGGGCGAGGGCGGGCTGTTCGGGCGTCAGGACATCGACGTGACCGCGCCCGTCGTGGCCGCCTGCGCCGAGGCGGGGCTGGACGTGATAGGCCCGGTGCCGGGCGACACCGTCTTCGTCAAGCTGCGGGGCGGGCAGTTCGACGCGGTCGTGGCGGTGTACCACGACCAGGGGCACATCCCGGTCAAGCTGCTGGGCTTCGACATCGACCCGGCGACGGGTACGTGGCGGGCGCTGTCGGGCGTGAACGTCACGCTCGGCCTGCCAATCATCCGCACCTCGGTCGATCACGGCACCGCCTTCGACATCGCCGGAACCGGCCGGGCCAACGAAGAAAGCCTGATCGAGGCGATCGACTACGCGCTGCTTCTGGCAGCGGGGCGGCGTGCGGGGCGGGGCGGCCGGACCGCCGCCGCCTGAACCCGCGCCGGCCGACGCGCCGTCACCGGCGGCGGCTGCGCGGCCGACGGAGCTGGTTCAGCAGAAAACCGGCGACCGGTCCCATCAGGGTGGCGACGGTGATCCCGCGCTGCGCGCTGTCGAGCGCACGGCGACGCACCTCCAGCGCCTCCAGCGAAACCCGGTCCTCGCCGCCGCGCATCATCGCCATGCCGAGCAGCACCACGGCGACCAGGAGATTGCCGACGGCAACCAGCACCGCTGCCAGCGGCGCTGGGACGTGATCGGCGACGAAGTTCCAGAACGCGGCCTCCAGGAAGCCGAGCGTGGCGAGCAGGAACGGCAGGGCGAGCAGCGCCAGCACGACCTGGGTGATCACCCGGCGCAGGCGCCGCCGCAGGCGCAAACCCTCCGCCTGCGCCGCGATCTGGGCCAGGCGGACCGGACGCATCGTCAGCGCAGCACCCGTCCAGCCAGGAACCCGATCCCCGCGAAGACCAGGATGGCGATCAGGGGCCGATCCTTGACCCGCCCGGACACCGCTTCGGCCTGATCTCGCACCGCGCCCATCGCATTCTCCGCGCGGGCGGCGGCATCGGCCAGGGCAGGCGTGACCCGCTCGTTCATCAACGATTCGACCTGGGCACGCAGCTTGGCGATCTGAGCGGCCGTCTCGTCCGTGGTGTATTTGGGCTGGTCCGACATCGCTCGATTCCTTGCGCTCCGGGTCCGACAAGGCAGAACTGGGAGCGCACGGCCTCCATGTCGAGCAACCGACCATCACGGCATCGTGGGAACGCCATCATGGGACCAGCGGAACGAGCCGGTGAGGATCTTCCCAGCGAGCCGAGGGCAATCGCATATGGCGCAAGATCCCGGGGGTCCGGTAGCAGCGGACCGAAAGTTCTGTGTGGACGGCCCCTTCGGCGCAAGGGCGAAAATGATGTCTGGCGCCGCGGTCGGGTCGGGTCATGTGTCCGGCCTACTGACGCGGTCCTCACGATCGCTGGCCCTGATGCCGTCCGCGGCTCGGCTCCCAATCAGATTCGCGCGCTCTGAGCGCTGAACTTTCGACGGGTTCTGCCAAGCGCCGGGTTCGCCCGGTTTGCCATCACGCCACCATCCCGCAGCGCGTTCACCAGCATCGCCCGTTGCCGAACTAACAAGGCGCGCGTTCGATGCAGCATCAACACGGCTTGCTGTTCTGCGGTCTTGATGGCACCAAGCGCATGGGCGGCCTCGTCACCGGCTCGCAAGTCGCTTCGGCATCGGCCGCGTCTGTCTTGCCGCGCTCGACGGAGGGCTTCACATACGAAGCGGCATCAGCCGAACCTCATGACCCAAAGCCTGTATCTCTCGTGCCCAATGAGGGGCCGTGCTGCACGCGCCTATGCCGACCAGGCATCGGGCATTTACCAGGACAGACACCTACCCTCGGACGATCTTAGCCACAGGCATGCTACTGCCGTGCGGGCGCGGCGACGTTAACTGTTTCTTCCAGTATTTTTGCTTGGCCGCCTTCGCGGGTGAGAAGCGCCGAGTAATAGCCGTGGAACTGCCTGTCGCCCAGTTTGGCTTGCCACTCCCCGGCATCAAAAACGAGGTTACCTTCCGAACGCGAGACGGTGCGCCGAACAGTGTAATCGTGAAGCCCCATTTTTAGCGTGTTTTGCATGTCGCGGCGAATGGCATCTCGGCCTTGGAATATGTCGTTCGAAGTCACCCGAACGCCGTTCTCAGCGAACAGCGCGGCCATGACGTCTGCATCCTGGCGGTTGTAAGCTTCCGCAAATTGCTTCTGCACATCCTGGTAGAGCTTCTCGTCGCTTGCTGAACGATTTTGCTGCGCCAGGGCCGGAGCTACGACGCCAAGCAGCATGCAAACGGTTACCACAATTATGTTTCGGATCATTTGTCTTTCCCCCGCCAGACGAACGTCCCCAGGCTCCCCGCGAACGCCGTGACTGCTATCACCGAATGTCTGGTTTCCACCAAACCCGGTGGTAAGCGTGGATCAAACCACCGTTTGGTGCAGGCCAGCTGACCCTCGGTTTGCTGCGGTATTCAAAGCCGCTTTACAGCGCACAAGCTGGTGCATCTATCTCTGTGCTGTAAACCCTGTCCTGTGCAGTTTCCGGACCGAAGGGAGCTGGGCAGTGCTGGTCACCGCGTGGTCCCACTTGATGAGCTGGCCGACGCCTTCCAGTACCAGGCTTTGGGCCGCACCCGGGGCAAGATCGTCGTCACGATGTAGCCGAAGCTTGCCAGCCGAGGAGGCCACCATAACGGACCCGCAATCCATGACCCGCGCCGCCATTATTTCCGCGCTCCGCGCGGCATCGGCGCTGCCGTCGCGGAGCGGCTGTCACGTGACGGCTTGGCCGTGGTGATCAACGACGCGCACGGCAGCGATCGGGCTACTGCGCTCGCCGAGAAGATCGAGGCCACGGGTGGCCGGCCGATCGCGGTCAAGGCCGATATCTCTGACTCCGCCGCCATGACGGCGCTGTTTGATGCGGCCGAGCGGGCGTTCGGCAGCGTCGACCTGCTGGTCAACAATGCCGGCGTGATGATCTTGACGCCGCTCGCCGAGGCCAAGGACGAGGCGTTCGACCGGATCGTGAGGGTGACACCGCGCGCAAACGCCCGGCCATCGTGCCGGTCAGCCCAATCCGGTCCGTTCAGTAGCGCCGCATCAGCGCGACGAGCCGGCCCTGCACCTTGACACGGTCGGCCGGAAAGATCGCGGATCTCGTACCGTTCGTTAGCCGGTTCCAGGGCGACCGAATTGCCGCGCCGGCGCAGGCGTTTCAACGTCACCTCCTCCTCGTCCACCAGCGCCACGACCACCTGGCCATTCTCCGCCGTCTCGCCTTTGCGGATGATGACCGTGTCGCCGTCCAGAATGCCGGCGTCGATCATCGAGTCGCCGGCGACTTCAAGCGCGTAGTGCTCGCCGGACCCGATCATCGCCATCGGCACCTCTATTTGCGAGCTGTTGTCGCGCAGCGCCTCGATCGGCAGGCCGGCGGCAATGCGCCCATACAGGGGCAGCTGGACCGCCGCCGCCTCCTCCGCCGCGCGCACGCCTGGCAACTTGGGGCTGAAATCGCCCCGGATCACGTTCGGCGCGAAGCCGGCGCCCACCGCGACGTCGTCCGGCACGCGCGCGCTCCGATCGTCGGGCAGACGCATCACTTCCAGCGCCCGCGCGCGATGATGCCGCCGTTGCAGGAATCCACGCTCCTCAAGCGCCGAGATCAGGCGATGGATGCCAGATTTCGACTTGAGCTGAAGCGCGTCCTTCATCTCCTCGAAGGAAGGGGAGAAGCCGGTCTGCTTCAGATGGTGGTCGATGAAGACCAGCAGTTCGTGCTGCTTTCGCGTCAGCATGGGGTCCAGTTCCTGATGTGCCAGCCGTGATGTGCCGGACCGTCAGCGACGGCCGATCCGAACAAACCGGCAACTGCACGATGTTCTATGTTGGTTCGCCTCGCGCCGTCAAGCCTTGTCGATCATATACCGATCGAATCGAGTCGGATAATCCCGACCTCGGCCCCTTCGGGCAGCGCGGCGGCGTGCGGCGCGCGCAGGATCAGCGCATCGGCGAGGGCAAGCCGGCGCAGCATCGCGGAATCCTGGACCGGGAACGCGGTGGCGACCAGCCGCCCCTCGGCGTCGCGCGCCAGTGTCGCGCGCAGATGGTCGGCCCGCGCGTCGTTGGCGCCGAGCGGCGCGCCGAGGCACGCGGTGGTGGAGGGCGGCGGCTCGGCCGGCAGCCCGGACAGGCGCGCCAGGGCCGGCAGCAGGAACAGGACGGCGCAGACCAGGGCGGAGACGGGGTTGCCCGGCAATCCCAGCACCGGAACGGCCCCGAGCCGGCCGAACACCAGCGGCTTGCCCGGCCGCATGGCGATCTTCCAGAAATCCACCTCCAGCCCGCGCGCGGCCAGGCCTTCGATCACCAGGTCATGGTCGCCGACGCTGGCCCCGCCGGTGGTCACCAGCATGTCCATCCCCGCCGTCGCGTCCGCGACCGCCGCGATCGCCGCACGGTTGTCGGCGGCGACGGGCAGCACCGTCGCCGCGCCGCCGGCCGCCCGCACCAGGGCCGCCAGCGCGTGGGAGTTGGAGCTGACGATCCCACCCGGCGGGATCGGCTCGCCCGGCAGCGCGATCTCGTCGCCGGTGGCGAGGATGCCAATGCGCGGGCGGCGATGCACCGCGACCCAGGGATGGTTGGCCGCCGCGACCAAGCCGACGGCGCGCGCGCCCAGTCGCTGCCCAGCGGGCACCACCGCGTCCCCGGCGGCGAAATCCTGGCCGGCGCGGCGGATGTGGCGCCCGGCGCGCACCGCTTCGTTGACCTGCACGTGCGCGCCGTCGCGGGTGGCGTGCTCCTGGAGCAGGATCGCATCCGCCCCCGCGGGTACCACGCTGCCGGTGAACAGGCGCACCGCCTGGCCCGGAGCCACGGCGCCGGCGAATGGATGGCCCGCCGGCGCGTCGCCGATCACCTCCAGGATGACGCCTTGCGCGCCGCTCGCGGCCTGCAAGGCGTAGCCATCCATCGCCGAGACATCGGCCGGCGGCTGGGTCAGCCGCGCGATGACCGGCGCGGCGGTGACCCGGCCCCAGCAATCGGCCAAGGCGACGATCTCGGCCGGCAGCGGCCGCAGCCCCGCCAGAATTCGTTGGCGCGCGTCCTCGACGCTGATCATGTCCCGGCGTCTCCGACGCTGATCCCGGCATCTCCGACGCTGACCATGGCTTACTCCTGCCGGAACTCGCCCGACTTGCCGCCGGCCTTGTGAATCACGCGGAGCGCCTCGATCCGCATGCCGCGATCCACCGCCTTGCACATGTCATAGACCGTCAGCGCGGCCACCGAGGCGGCGGTCAGCGCCTCCATCTCCACCCCCGTCTGCCCGGTCGTGCGCACCGTCGCCTCGATCTCCACCGCCGTGCCCGCCGGGTCGGCGGTCAGCTCCAGCGCCACCGCGGCGATCGGCAACGGATGGCACAGCGGGATCAGCTCGGCGGTGCGCTTGGCGGCCATGATGCCGGCCAGGCGCGCGACCCCGAGCACGTCGCCCTTCTTCGCCCGCCCCTCGCGGATCAGCGCCAGCGTGGCGGGCGCCATCACCACCCGCGCCCGCGCGCTGGCGCTGCGCGCGGTCACCTCCTTGGCGGAAACGTCCACCATCGCGGCATTGCCGCGCGCATCGAAATGGGTGAAGGCAGCCGCCTCGGTCACGCGGCCGAGGCCCTGAACGTGTCCTCGCCCAGCAGCGCGCGCACCGCCGCGCCGACGTCGGGCTGGCGCATCAGCCCCTCGCCGACCAGGAAGCAGAGCGATCCGGCCTTGGCGAGCCGCTTGAGGTCTTCGTTGTGACGGATGCCGCTCTCGGCGATCAGGAACCGGTCGGGCGGAACCAGCGGGGCCAGGCGCTCGGTGATCGCCAGTTCGGTGCGCAGCGTCTTGAGGTTGCGGTTGTTGATGCCGATGAGCTGCGTCTGCAACCCCATCGCGCGTTCCAGCTCCCGCTCGTCGTGCACCTCGGCCAGCACGTCCATATCGAGCGCGCGCGCGATATGCTCGAGATCGCGTGCCTCGTCGTCGGACAGCGCGGCCATGATCAGCAGGATGCAGTCCGCGCCCATCGCGCGGCTCTCGTAGACCTGCCAGGGCTCCAGGATGAAGTCCTTGCGCAGCACCGGCAGATCCACCACCTCGCGCGCGCCGATCAGGTCGCGGTCGCTGCCCTGGAAGTGCGGACCCTCGGTCAGCACCGACAGACAGGTAGCTCCGCCGGCCTGGTAGGCGCGCGCCAGCGTGGGCGCGTCGAACTCGGCGCGGATCAGCCCGCCCGAGGGCGAGGCCTTCTTGATCTCGGTAATCAGCGCGAACCGACCCTGGGCGATGCGCTCCTTCAGCGCCTCGCCGAAGCCGCGCGCCGGATCGTTCTGGGCAACGATCCCCTGACGCAGCGCCTCGATGCTGCACACTGTCTTGCGCCGCGCCACCTCGGCGCGTGTCTCGGCGCAGATGCGCGCCAGCACGTCGGCGCTCGTGCCGGCGGATGCGTCCCTTGCATCAATGATCATGTCGTCGGCCATCGGCTCTCCCCCTTCGGCCTCAAGCGTTCCTATCGAGCCTGTCCGGCCATCGGCTCCCCGCCCGCCGCCACGGCCGTCTCGTACCGCAGCCGCTCCAGCGCCGCCAGCGCCGCGCCGGAGCTGAGCGCCCGGTCCGCCAGCGCCACGCCCTCGCGCAGCTCCCGGACACGGTCGGCAACGATCAGGCCGGCTGCCGCGTTCAACACCACGGTGTCGCGATATGGGTCGCGCGCACCCTCCAGCAATGCACGCAGGGCGGCGGCGTTGAACGCCGCGTCAGCGCCGCGGATTGCCTCGACCGGCGCGCGCGCGAGCCCGGCATCCTCCGGGGTCAAGGTGAAGGCGCGCAGCGCGCCGTCCTTGACCTCCACCACCTGGTTCTCGCCGGCGACCGTCAGCTCGTCGAGGCCCTGGCCATGCACCACCCAGGCGCGGTCCGCGCCAAGCCGTCCCAGGGTCTCGGCCATCGGACGCGCCCAGGTCGGGTCGAACACGCCCGTCAGCTGGCGACGCACCCGCGCCGGGTTGGCGAGCGGGCCGAGCAGGTTGAAGATCGTGCGCGTGCCCAGCTCGACCCGCGGGCCGGCGG
This sequence comes from uncultured Pseudomonadota bacterium, assembly GCA_963756495.1. GTDB lineage: Bacteria > Pseudomonadota > Alphaproteobacteria > Acetobacterales > Acetobacteraceae > DATFDN01. Next base: position 450,967 of record CAVWNS010000002.1, read on the forward strand.
CATGGCGCATCGAGGGATGATGGCGCGGCGCGAACAGGAAGGCGCAGCCGGCGGTGCGCAGGATCGCCGCCAGCCGGTCCAGCGGCACATCGACGGTCACGCCCAGCGCGGCGAGCACGTCCGCACCCCCCGTGTGCGAGGACAGCGCCCGGTTGCCGTGCTTGGCCACCGGCACGCCGCTTCCGGCCAGCACGAACGCGACGGCGGTGGAGACATTGAGCGTCCCGGCGTTGTCGCCGCCGGTGCCGCAGACGTCGATCGCGTCCGGCGGCGCCTCCACCACGCTCATGCGCGCGCGCATGGCGCGCACCGCGCCGGTGATCTCGGCCACCGTCTCGCCGCGCACGCGCATCGCCATCAGCAGGGCGCCGATCTGCGCCGGCGTCGCCTCGCCCGACATGATGACGTCGAATGCCGTCTCCGCCTCGGTCTCGGACAGGCTGGCGCCGGCCGCGAGGCGGGCCAGGACGGGTTTGAGATTGCTCGACACGAGCGGGGCTCAGGCCGCGGCGCGCTGGGGGCCGTCCCGGTCGCTGGCGCGGGCCAGCCGCAGGAAGTTCGCCAGGATGTCGTGGCCGTGCTCGCTGGCGATGCTTTCGGGATGGAACTGCACGCCGAACACCGGAAGGCTCCTGTGGGCCAGCGCCATCACCAGCCCGTCCTCCGTCCAGGCGGTCGGCGCCAGGCAGTCGGGCAGGCTGGCGCGATCGACGATCAGGCTGTGGTAGCGCGTGGCGGCGAACGGTGAGGGGATGCCGGCCAGGATGTCGCTGCGGGCGTGAAAGACGCGGCTGACCTTGCCGTGCATCGGGACCGGCGCGCGCACGACGTTGCCGCCGAACGCCTGACCGATCGCCTGGTGGCCGAGACAGACGCCGAGCAACGGCACGAGCCCGGCGGCGGCCTGGATGAGCGACAGGCACACGCCCGCCTCGTTCGGGTACAGGGACCGGGCGAGAGCACGATCGCCTCCGGCCGGCGGCCCAGCGCGTCGGCCACCGTGATCCGGTCGTTGCGCACGACCTCGCAGCGTGCCCCGAGATAGCCCAGGAAATGCACGAGGTTGAAGGTGAAGCTGTCGTAGTTGTCGATCAGCAGGATCATGGCCCGGCAAATCTGCGCATGAGCGCCTGCCGGAGGCAAGTGGCCACGCCGCAGTGGACACGCCGCAGTGGACACGCCAACGGGCGGCAACCCTTGCTTTACCGTTTTGGCACAGTCTGCGGGATCGACCGCCAAGGGTTCGATGGCCGAGACAGTGGGCGAAAATGCGCCGTTCTTCATCGTGGGGTCGGGCCGATCCGGCACGACGCTGCTGCGCCTCCTGCTGGCCGGGCACTCTCGGATCGAGATTCCGCCCGAGACCTGGTTCCTGCTGCGGCTGGTCGAGCGCCTGCCGCTCACCGCGACACTCACCCCGGCGCAGGTCGAGACGGCGATCGGTCTCATCACCGGCGACTATCGCTGGCCGGACATGGACATTGCGACGACCGAGTTTGCCGCCGCCGCCCGCGCGCTGTCCACGCCGTGCATCGCCGGGCTGATGAACCTGGTCTACCAGCACCACCTGCATCGGGCCGGCAAGCCGCGCTTCGGCGACAAGACCCCGCCCTATATCGGGATCGTGCCGCAGATCGCGACGATCTACCCCGACGCGCGCTTCATCCACCTGATCCGCGACGGACGCGATGTCGCCGCGTCCTGGATCAACGCGCATTTCCCGGGCGGCACCTGGGACCCGGCGTTCGAGTGGCGGCGCGCGGCGCGGCTGGCGCTGGCCTACCGTTGCTCCGCGATGGCCGAACGCATCCTGGAGGTGCGCTACGAGGATCTGGTGCGCGACCTGGAAGGCACGGTGCGCCGCGTGTGCGACTTCCTGGGCGAGCGGTTCGAGCCGGGGATGCTGGGCTTTCGTGCGCTGATCGCGCAAAAGGTGCCCCTGCGCGAGCGGGTCATCCACCGCTCGCTGGAACGCCCGGTGTCCGGCGCGGCGGCGTCCATCTGGCGCGCGCGCCTGTCGCGACCCGAGCTGTTCCTGATGGAGAGCTGCCTCCGCCCCGAGCTGCTCGCCCTGGGCTACCAGCCGCGCTTCCGCAATCCCGCCTGGGCGCCCGCGATGGGGATGTCGCGCACCGCCCTGCGCTGCGCCGGCCCGCATCTGCGCCGCCTCATCCAGGGCCTGCGCCGCCGTGGGCTGCTCCGCCGCCAGATCTATATCTGAGAGATTCCGGCCGCTTCGTAGCTCCCCTCCTCGTGCGGGCTACGGGATTCACGGATCGCACCCGGACCGCTCAACTCCCTCTCCGCCCCAGGGCGGAGAGGGGGCGAGCCGCGTGATGGATGCCGGGAGGACGGTGAAGGATGTGTGAACGCCGTAGCCCCTGCGGGAGGGGCTGGGGAGGGTTGAGCGCGATGGCCGAACCGGTCAGAAGCCCCGGCACCGCACCACCATGCGCCGGTGGCGCTCCACGAACGGCTTGATCTCGGGTAACTCGATCCGCTCATGTATGCCGATCGGCTCCGAGGCTGTGGGCCTCGCCCGGGGCATCTCCGTGTCGTCGTCCCCGACGGCCGGCGCGGCGGGCGCAGCGTGCGTGACGTGGTGCGCATCGCCGTGACCTCCGTCGGGGCGACGCAGCGATAGGAGCCGCCGCCATGGTGCGCGAGAACGAGATCAGAGAGGCCGAGATCGCGGTCGCGCTGCCGGAGGCACCCGACGCGGCGTTGGTGTTCATCGGGCGCATCCGCACGCCCTGGACCTCGCGACTACACACGCCGCGGCAAGGGCGGCTGGACGGCCCCCTTTGCCGCATCGAGGTGTTCGAGCCCTGGGTCGCCGCGCTGGATGGCCTGCAACAATATGAGCGGGTAGAGGTGATCTACTGGCTCCACCTCTCCCGTCGCGATCTGGTTCGTCAGAGTCCGGCCAATGACGGGACATCGCGCGGCACGTTCTCGCTCCGCTCGCCGGTGCGTCCCAATCCACTCGGCACCTCGATCGCCCGACTGGTCGGAATCGAAGACGCGACGGTGCTGGTCCGGGGCCTCGACTGTCTCGACGGGACGCCGCTTCTCGACCTGAAGCCCGACCGCGCCCTGTTCTCCCCGATCGCACCCCCGCAGGAAGGCGACTTTCAGGTCGGAGACCCATGACCGGCGGCGGTCACGGTCGAGCCAAGCCGTCGGGCGCGCCCCTCGGCTAACGCCCCGCCGCCAGGATGCGCAGGGCAAGCCGATGATGCGGGCGGTCGATCATCTTGCCGTCCAGCGCGAACACGCCCGAATTCGGGTTGGCGGCGAAATGGTCGCGCACCCGCTCGGCCCAGCGGACCTGCTCGGGCGGCGGGGTGAAGACCGCGTTGACGATGTCGATCTGGTCCGGGTGGATCAGGATCTTGCCGGCGAACCCGTCTGCCGCCGCCGCTTCCGCCTCGCGCCGCAGCCCGTCCGGGTCGCGCGGGTCGGGGAAGGGGGTGTCGATCGCCGGCACGCCGAGCGCCCCGGCCGCGGCCAGCACCTGGGCGCGGGCGAAGACGACGGCGCCGGTGTAGGCGCCATCCGCGCGGCGCGGCGCCACGCCGAGATCGGCCGACATGTCCTCCGCCCCGAAGCAGAGCGCGGCCAGCCGGGGCGGCGCCGGGGCGTAGGCGCCGAGGGTGAACACCGATCCGGCGGTCTCGGTCACGATCGCAACCACGCGGACGCTCCCCGGCGCCACCCGACGCCGCCTCCAGCACCTCCAGATGATGGTCGAGCGCGCGCAGATCGTCGGGGCCGGTGCATTTCGGCAGCATGATCGCGGCGGGACCGGCCGGGACGACGGCGGCGAGGTCGGCCAGGTACCAGGGCGTGCCGCGCGGGTTGACCCGCACGATCACCGCCTGCTGGCGCGGGTCGGCCGCCATCGCGCGCAGCCGGGCCGCGACGGCCTCGCGCGCGGCCGGCTTGGCGGGTCCGGCCACTGAATCCTCAAGGTCGAGGATGACGGCGTCGGCCGCCGAGGCCAGCGCCTTGTCGATCTTGCGCTCGGAATCGCCGGGCGCGAACAGCGGGCTTTTCAAGCGCATGGGGTAACGATGCCGGGTGTTGAGCCTAGCCTATTCTTGCGCCCTCACAGGGGGTATGCAATCTGCTGGCTTAACGAGGCTTTCACACAAGCAAGGGAGACGTCCAGGGGTGTCCGACATCATCCTGGAAACCACTGGCCTGACGCGCGAGTTCAGCGGCTTCGTCGCCGTCGATGACGTGTCGTTGCAGGTGCGCGCGGGGACCATCCACGCCCTGATCGGCCCCAACGGGGCCGGCAAGACCACCTGCTTCAACCTGCTGACCAAGTTCCTGCCGCCGACGCGCGGGCGCATCGTCTTCAAGGGCCGCGACATCACCCGGCTGAAGCCGGCGCAGATCGCGCGCCTGGGGCTGGTCCGCAGCTTCCAGATCTCGGCGGTGTTTCCCAAGCTCACCGCGCTGGAGAACGTCCGGCTCGCGCTGCAACGCGCGCGCGGCGACTCGTTCGATTTCTGGCGGTCGGACGAGACGCTGCGCGACCTGGACGACCGCGCGCATGCGCTGCTCGACGACGTCGGGCTGTCGAGCTTCGTCGAAGCCACTGCCGGCCAGCTCGCCTACGGCCAGAAGCGCGCCCTGGAGATCGCGACCACGCTCGCGCTCGACCCGGAGATGCTGCTGCTCGACGAGCCGACCGCCGGCATGACCCATGCCGACGTCGATCGCGTGGTCGAACTGATCCGCCGCATCCGCGCCGGGCGCACGATCCTGATGGTCGAGCACAACCTCTCCGTGGTGCAGGGCCTGTGCGACACGCATCACCGTGCTGACGCGCGGGCGCGTCCTGGCCGAAGGCGACTACGCGACGGTCTCGCGCAACCCCGAGGTGATCGCCGCCTATCTCGGCACCGAGGTCGCGGAGGTCGAGCATGCTTGAGGTCCGCGACCTCAACGCCTGGTACGGCGAGAGCCACGTCCTGCACGGCGTCGAGTTCGACGTCAACGAAGGCGAGGTGGTCACGCTGCTCGGCCGCAACGGCGCCGGCAAGACCACCACGATGAAGTCGATCATGGGCCTGGTGCCGCGCCGCGAGGGCGCCATCCGCTTCAAGGGGCGGGAGCTGATCGACGCATCGTCCGAGAGGATCGCCCGCGCCGGCATCGCGCTCTGCCCGGAGGAGCGCGGCATCTTCGGCTCGCTGTCGGTGACGGAGAACCTGATGCTGCCGCCGATCGTCGCGCCGGGCGGGCTCGACGTGCCGACGATCTACCAGCTGTTTCCCAATCTGAAGGAGCGCGCGCGCACCGCGCAGGGCACCAAGCTCTCGGGCGGCGAGCAGCAGATGCTCGCCATCGCGCGCATCCTGCGCACCGGGGCGAAGCTGCTGCTGCTCGACGAGCCGACCGAGGGGCTGGCGCCGGTGATCGTCCAGCAGATCGGCCGCACCATCCGCGAGATCAAGCAGCGCGGCTTCACCGTGCTGCTGGTCGAGCAGAATTTCCGCTTCGCCCCGACCGTCGCCGACCGGCATTACGTGATGGAGCACGGCAGGGTGATGGACATGATCCCGAACCATCGGCTGGAGGCCAGCATGGACAAGCTGCATGAGTATCTGGGTGTCTGACGGTAGCCGGCCCCTCCCCCCGGCCCCCTCCCGCAAGGGGAGGGGGAGAACAGGCGCGATGTTTGACAATCTCCCCTCCCCTTGCGGGAGGGGGTGGGGGAGGGGTTCGAGCCGGCGGGGGCGCCGCGATGATGATGATCCTGGGCGTGCCCGCGCCGCTGCTGTTCGGCCAGCTCCTGCTCGGGCTGATCAACGGCGCCTTCTACGCCATGCTGGCGCTCGGGCTGTCGGTCATCTTCGGGATGCTGAACATCATCAACTTCGCGCACGGCGCGCTGTTCATGATGGGCGCGTTCGCGTCGTGGATGCTGCTGAACTACTCGGGATCGGCTATTTCCCGTCGCTGATCCTGTCGCCGATCATCATCGGCGCGCTCGGCATCGTGATGGAGAGGACGCTGATCAGCCGCCTGTACAAGCTGGACCACCTGTACGGGCTGCTGCTGACCTTCGGGCTGGCGCTGGTGATCGAGGGACTGTTCCGCAACTACTACGGCAGCTCCGGGATGCCGTACGACATCCCCCGCGTGCTGCAAGGCGCGACCAATCTCGGCTTCATGTTCCTGCCGATCTATCGCGCCTGGGTGGTGGCGGCGGCGCTGGTCGTGTGCCTCGCGACCTGGCTGCTGATCGAGAAGACCTTCCTCGGCGCCCGGCTGCGCGCGGCGACCGAGAACCCGGCGCTGGTGCGCGCCTTCGGCATCAACGTGCCGCGGCTGATCACCCTGACCTATGGCGGCGGCGTCGCGCTGGCGGCGTTCGCCGGCGTGCTGGCCGCGCCGATCTACTCGGTGAACCCCGACATGGGGGACAATTTCATCAACACGGTGTTCGCCATCGTGGTGATCGGCGGCATGGGCTCGATCCTGGGCTCGATCGTCACCGGCTTCGGCCTGGGCGTGATCGAGGGGATGACCAAGGTGTTCTACCCGCAGGCGTCGGCGACCGTGATCTTCCTGGTCATGGTCATCGTGCTGCTGTTCATGCCGCGCGGCCTGTTCGGAAAGGCCGCCTGATGTCCGCGACCGTTCGCGACGCCATTCCCGCCCGGGCCGTCCGGCCGACGCTGGTCTTCGGCTTCACCCGCAGCCAGGCGATCGTCTTCCTGGCGATGCTGCTGGCCGTCGTGGTGCTGCCTTACGTGCTCTACCCCGTGTTCCTGATGCGGGTGCTGATGACGGCGCTGTTCGCCTGCGCGTTCAACCTGATGATCGGCTATGTCGGCCTGCTGTCGTTCGGCCACGCCGCGTTCTACGGCATGGGCGCCTACGTCGCCGCGTGGACGGCGAAGAACTGGGGCATCGACGCGGTGCTGGCGATCGTGCTGGGCGGCGGGACCGGCGCGGTGCTCGGGCTGTTCCTCGGCTATCTCGCGATCCGGCGGTCCGGCATCTAGTTCGCCATGATCACGCTGGCGCTGGCGCAGCTGGTGTATTTCTTCTGCCTGGAGGCGCCGTTCACCGGCGGCGAGGACGGCATCCAGCAGGTGCCGCGCGGCCACGCCTTCGGGCTGCTCTCGCTCGGCCCCGACATGCACATGTACTGGCTCACGGCGGCGATCTTCATCGCCGGGTTCCTGCTGATCCATCGGGTGATCCACTCGCCGTTCGGCCAGGTGCTGAAGGCGATCCGCGAGAACGAGCCGCGCGCGATCTCGCTCGGCTACCGCACCAGCGACTACAAGCTGGTCGCCTTCGTGATCTCCACCGCGCTCTCGGGCATCGCCGGCGCCACCACGGCGATCGTGTTCGGCATCGCGACCTTGGACGGCGTGCACTACTCCCGCTCGGGCGAGGTCGTGCTGACGACCTTGCTGGGCGGCCTCGGCACCGTGTTCGGCCCGGTGGTCGGCGCGGTGGTGACGACCTCGATGGAGAACTACCTGGCGCAGTTCGGCTCCTGGGTCACGGTGACCCAGGGCGCGATCTTCGTCGTCTGCGTGCTGGCCTTCCGCCGCGGCATCGTGGGCGAGATCGCGGCGCTGTTCAGGCTGTCGCTGTAGAGCCGTCCGTCGCTATGCGGGCGATCTGGGCATGCGCGATCATCGGCCTATTTGCATGTAGAAGCGCGCTAGGGGCCGCCCTGCCCGATGTGGACGTGGCAACCACGCCGACCAGTTTTGCTACATGCCGCACGCTGAAGGACGGAGCGGCACGCTTAAAATGCTACGATGCCCTCCCGCCACACGCCGTTTCCCAGGGCGGCAGTTCGGCACCTGTGCCGCAGGCTAGTGCTCTGACCCGTTCGGGCAATTCACAACGGTGTGCGACCGTGCAATTCTGTCGGCATGGCACAGACGGTATGCGTGATCCTGAGTTCGTCGGATAGAGAGACGCTTGAGGCGATCCTCGCCGACCGCAATCGGCCGCAAAAGCATGTCGAGCGCGCGCGGGTCGTGCTTGCGGCAGCGGAGCGCGGCCCGGTGCAGCCGGTGGCGACGCGCCTGGGGGTCAGTCGTCCGATGGTCTGGCGCTGGCAGCGACGCTTCGCCGAGGAGGGCGCGGACGGGCTGCTGCGAGACAAGACGCGCAAGCCTGGCAAGCCGCCGATCTTGGCTGAGACGGTGGCGCGCGTCGTTGCGCTGACCTGCGCCGATCCGCCGCATGAGGCCACGCACTGGACCGGCCGGGCGATGGCTCGGGCCGTCGGCATCTCCCTGACATCGGTGCCGCGCATCTGGGCCGCGCACAAGCTCCAGCCGCACCGCATCCGCACGTTCAAGCGGTCGCGCGATCCCGACTTCGCCGCCAAGCTGACCGACATCGTCGGCCTCTATCTGGACCCGCCGACGCAAGCCGTCGTGCTGTCCATCGACGAAAAGAGCCAGATCCAGGCGCTCGATCGCACGCAGCCGGGCTTGCCGATCAAGCCGGGCCGATGCGGCACGATGACCCACGACTACAAGCGCCACGGCACGACCACGCTGTTCGCCGCACTCAACGTGCTCGACGGCTCCGTCATTGGCCGCTGCATGCAGCAGCACCGGCACGAGGAGTTCATCCGCTTCCTCAACGACGTCGAGCGCGCTGTTCCGGCCGGCAAGCTGATCGAGGCGGTGGTCGACAACTACGCCACTCATAAGCATCCGAAGGTGAAGGCGTGGCTCGAACGGCATCCCCGCTGGACCTTCCACTTCACGCCCACGTCCGGATCGTGGTTGAACGCCGTCGAGAACTTCTTTTCCGTGCTGACGCGCAAGCGCATCCGTCGCGGCAGCTTCCATTCGATCGTCGATCTGCAAGCCGCCATCAAACGCTACCTCGCCGAGCACAACGCCGAGCCGAAGCCGTTCGTCTGGACCGCCTCGGCCGCCTCAATCCTGGCCAAGCTCGACAGACTGCCTGCACGGTCCGTATGAGTCAGAGCACTAGCGACGAACGGACAGTCGCGAAATGGTCTGGCTTCGGCGGGATGCGGACCAGGCCCTTTCATGTCGATGGTCCTTGGGAGCTGCAATGGAACTCAGCGAAGGGATATTTTGCGGTCACGCTTCATCGCCTGAGCGGAGACGGGCCGAAAGACGACCTCCTGGCTAACGGGATGGAGGGCGGCAGCAGTAGTTCGTACCAGCCCAACGACGGCGACTTTTATCTTGAGATTGAGGCACTGCAGCCATGGAGCGCCCGAGTGGTCTCGGTCCCAGGGTCGTCCGTGCCACCCTCTTCGAAAAATGAGAACCCGCTATTGCCTGTAGAAGGAGACCAGTCCGGCTTACCGCCATGTGACGGCCCCGGCGCCGATGCAGAAATCAAAAGCCTCATTGAGAACTCGCCATTGGCACGGACGATGCACATCTCGGTGCTGCACGTCAGCAGTATAAGCTCCCGACAAATTAAGGGCGGCATGACGATCTGTAGGGCGTCCGTTATGACCAATGGCGGCGAAGCAACTTATGACTTCCAATACTATCGGAAGGACGGCGACATCTATGTCATCGGACAGCCTGTCGAGGAGCACTGACAAGTCAGTTCTGATTATCTCCCAATCCCACCCGCGCCGCCGTGGCCAGCCTGTCCGCGCGGTCGTTCATCGCATCCCCTGCATACCCACCCACCCCGTGTGAGCCGGCAAGCAGGCATTCAGCCGTCCGCCAATCCCTTGTCCACCAGCTCGCGGCGGGCCTTCTCGGTCTTGCCGAGATCAACTCCCATGCCCCGCAGCACGCGCGCATCCTTGGTGAACTGGATGTCGGCGTAGGCGACCACCTCCACCCGGTTTCCCCACGGGTCCAGGAAGTCCAAGAACGGCCCGTCCAGCAGTTCGGCGCCGGCCGCCTTGGCGAGCGTCCGCACGGCGGCCCGATCATCCACCACCAGCCCGAAATGCCGGTGCCCCTGCCCGGCCCGGACCGGACCCTGCATTAGCGCGATAAACTGATCGCCGATGTCGATGAACGCGGCGCCTTCGCCCTTTCCCCGCAGCCTGAAGTCGAAGATGCGGCCGTAGAATTCCAGCGCCTCCTCCACGTCACCCACCTCCAGCGCGATGTGGTTGATGCCGACGACCTTTGGCCGCCGCGCGTCCAGCTTGGTTGCGTCGCTCATGTCCTACAGATGCTCCTGCGATTGGCCGGGCCGAACACGCACAGCATCACCGCATCGCCGGCGGTCGCGGCCTCGCCTGTGTCCGGGCGCGTGCCGGGGTGTTCACCCAGCGGGCAATGTGGGGCTGGCTACGGAGACTCTCAATCGCGGCGAGACGAACTCCTATCGGAGCGCAGCCCCCGGCCCCAACCGCGCCGCCGTCGCCAGCTTGTCCGCGCGCTCGTTCATCGCGTCCCCGGCGTGCCCGCGCACCCAGCGCCACTCGATCTCATGCGCCGCCGCCGCCGCGAGCAGGCGGCGCCAGAGGTCCATGTTGGCGACCGGGTCGCCGGCGGCGTTGCGCCAGTTGCGGCGGACCCAGCCGGTGTGCCAGCGGGTCATGCCGAGCCGGACGTATTCGCTGTCGGTGTGCAGCACCACCCGGCACGGCCGCGTCAACGCCTCCAGCGCCATCGTGGCCGCGGTCAGCTCCATGCGGTTATTGGTGGTCGCCGTCTCCGCCCCCGACAGCTCCCGTTCGGTGCCCCGGAAGCGCAGGATCGCGCCCCAGCCGCCGGGACCGGGGTTCGGCTTGCAACCGCCATCGGTCCAGACCTCGACGGTCTCGACGCGATCAGAGGCCATAGGCGTGCGCGTCCGGCGCGGCGAGGTGGAAGCGGAGCCGGCGCAGGTACTCCAGCGGGTCCTTGCGGGTGACGAAGGCGCCCGGCGGCGTATGCAGCCAATCGTAGAGCCGGGTCAGCAGGAAGCGGATTGCCGCACCCTGGCACAGCACCGGCAGCGCGTCCTGCTCCGCCGTGCTCAGCGTGCGCACGGCGGCGTAGGCGCGCAGCATGGCCCGCGCCTTGGTCACGTTCAGGGCGAAATCGGGCTCGAAGCACCAGGCGTTGAGGCACACCGCCACGTCGTAGGCCAGCAGGTCGGTGGCGGCGAAGTAGAAGTCGATCAGGCCGGACACTTTACCTTCGAGGAAGAACACGTTGTCGGGGAACAGGTCGGCGTGGATATGCCCGCGCGGCAGCGTGCGCGGCCACGCGTCGAGGATGCGCGCGAGCGCGTCGTCCAGCTCCGCCGCCAGCCCCGGCCGCACCACATCGGCGCGGGCGCGGGTGCGCTCGAACAGCGGGCGCCACCCGTCGGGACCCAGTGCGTTCGCCCGGCACGGGGCGTAGCCCCTGCCCGCGACATGCAGCCCCGCCAGCGCCGCGCCGAGCGGTCCGCAATGCTCGGGGCGCACGCGGCGGGGCCAGATACCGGGCAGGAAGGTGGTGATCGCCGCGCGCCGCCCGCTCAGGCTGCGCAGCGCCGCTCCGTCGCGTGCCGCAACCGGCAGCGGGCAGGTGATGCCGCGCCGCGCCAGATGCTCCATTAGCCCGACGAACCAGGGCAGCTCCTCGGGGTCCACCCGCTTCTCATAGAGCGTCAGGATGAAGTCGCCGCGCGTCGTCTTCAGCGCGTAGTTGCTGTTCTCGACCCCCTCGGCGATGCCGCGAAAGGCGACGAGGGCCCCGATGTCGTACCCGGCCAGGAAGCACGTCAGCGCGTCGTCGGTGACCTCGGTGTACACCGCCATCAAGAGGCGAGCGCGGCCGGCAGCTTGAACACCACGCTCTCGCGAGTCACCCGCCGCTCCTCGATTGACAGCTCGTAGCGGGCGGCGAGTGCGTCGATCAGTTCGGCCACGAGCCGCTCGGGGGCGGAGGCGCCGGCGGTCACGCCCAGGGTCCGCACGCCCTCCAGGCTGCGCGGATCGAGCGCCGCGGCCTTCGCCAGCAGGATCGCGCGCGGCGCGCCGGCGCGCTCGGCCACCTCGCGCAGCCGCTGGGAGTTCGACGAGTTCGCGCTGCCGATCACCACCACCAGGTCGCACTCCGGGGCGATGGCGCGCACCGCCGCCTGCCGGTTGGTGGTGGCGTAGCAGATGTCCTCCTTGCGCGGCCCCTCGATGGCGGGGAAGCGGGTCCGCAGGATGGCGACGATCTCGGCGGCATCCTCCACCGACAGCGTGGTCTGGGTGATGAAGGCCAGCCGGTCGGTGCGGGGCGGGGCAATGCGGCGCGCCTCCGCGGCGCTCTGGACCAGCGTGATCGCGCCCGGCGGCAGCTGGCCCATGGTGCCCTCGACCTCGGGATGGCCGGCATGGCCGATCATCAGGATGTGGCGCTGCTCCGGACCGCCGTCGGCGAAGTGCCGCTCGGCCTCGCGGTGGACCTTGCTCACCAGCGGGCAGGTGGCGTCGAAATAGCTCAGCCCGCGCCGCGTGGCGTCCTGGGGCACCGATTTGGGCACGCCGTGGGCCGAGAAGACGACGCGCGCGCCGGCGGGCACCTCGGCCAGCTCCTCGACGAATACCGCGCCCTCTTTCTCCAGGTCCTCGACCACGCTCCGGTTATGGACGATCTCGTGGCGGACATAGACCGGCTCGCCCCTGCGCTGCTCCAGCGCGCCCTGCACCACCCGGATGGCGCGATCGACCCCGGCGCAGAAGCCGCGCGGGCTGGCAAGGAGCAGGCGGAGGCGGGGGCGCTTGGACGGAGTGTGCCAGGAAGGCGTCTGCTGGTATGGCGTCTGGGGCATGAGTGCGAGCTGCGCCGCCGGAAGCGGTGCTTTCTCCGTGTCCAAGGTGTCGCGCTGGGTTCCTGCGCCGGCTGCACGCGGTTGCCGGTCCCGCTCGCCTCCCGCACTATGCTCGCGCGCCGTCCCGCCGGCAACGGATTTGGCGCTCTCGTCCCTCGGCCGTTCCGGAGCCGTCCATGCGATCGACCCGCCTCCGCGCTCGCGCGATGCCGCGCCTGCGCCCCGCTGGTGCCCTGCTGCCCGCGCTGCTCCTCCTGGGCGGCTGCACCGGCCCCGAACAGGACCAGTTCCCGCCAGTCTGCCCTTCGGTCGCGGCGCTGCCCGGAGCGGACGACCTCGCGATCTATCGGCCGGGCGGCGGGCACGACCTGACCGACGTGCAGCTTCAAGGGACCGTGCTCAGTGCATCGGGCGCCTGCAAGGACGGCGACACGCCGCACACGGTGCGGGCGACGCTGAGCGTGCAGATGCGGTTCCAGCGCGGCCCGGCGGCACCGACCCGGCAGGCGAACATCCCCTATTTCGTCGGGGTGGCGCGCGGCGAGGACATCCTGACCAAGGCCGTGCGCGTCGTTCCGGTGGTCTTCCCGCCAAACGTGGACACCGTGACCGTCACCACCCGGCCGCTGGCGCTGATCCTTCCCGTGGGCGCCGACCGCTCGGCAATCGCCTACCAGATCTGGGTGGGATTCCAGCGCACCGCGCCGCCGCAGTCACGCTGACCGGAGGTGCTCAGTCGGGCGCGGGCGCGTGGTGCTGCGGCGCCTCCGCCCGGTCGCGCATGGCGTAGTCGCGGATCACCCGCACATCGCGGCGATGCCCCGCGGGAACCGCCCCGCCGGCCGGCCCCTCGTCGTCGCGCCAGGACAGCAGGAGCAGCCGATCGGCCGCATCCAGTACCCCGTCGAACATGTCCCACCCGACCAGGCCCGGCACCGCGTCGGGCATGATCTCGGCCGCCGGCTGCTCCACTAGGCTGATACTGCGCGCCGCACCCGCCTCGGTCGCATCGAAACGCACCTGCGCCAGCACGGCGCCATCCTCGGCGGTCACCTCGCCCACGCGCAGATGGTAATCGGCGAACACCTCGGCCCGCCCCTTCGCCTGCACCGCGTGGTGCAGCGCGTGGCTGCGCCAGCGGATCACCGCCTTCTCGTCGCGCCAGAGCGAGAGCGACAGCAGCCAGCCCGGCCGCCGGCGGCTGCGGAAGCGTCGGTTCTCGATAAAGCCGGCGATCCGCTCCAGCTCCGGCCGCAGCAGGGCGGCGTGCCCCAGATAATCATCCCATCGCTCTGGCCGGGGCCACACCTCGAAGATCACCGCGAACATCGGCCAGTCCTCCGTTGTGCGGGGCCGCCACCAAGCCGCGTGGCGGTGCCTCGCGACAGTGAACCACGATCAGCCTTGCCAGAATGGCTTGCTCGCCTCGTTCAGCGCCTCGGAGCGCGTGATGCCGATATCGCGCAGGTCGCGCAATGTCATCGCGGACAGCGCGTTGCGCTGTGCGACGCGCCTAGCCCATAGGCGCAGCAAGGCCGCGGGGCGCCGAATCCGCGTTGGCCTCTGGTACGCATGCGGCAGTGTCATCAGGTGTGGGGTCGAGGTCCATTCGGGCAGTGCGAGCATGACCGGCTCCTTTGCGTCGTTTTCCGTCCGGACCGGCAAGATGGGCCTTGTGGGGGCGCCGGTCGCGCGGGATCGCTTCGGCCCGCGCCGAAGCATCGGGCCATTTCCGGCCACCCTTCCTCGCCTTAAGTGTCGCCCATGGACACCGTGAACCGAATGGCGGAGATCGCCGCGCTGATCGGCGACCCGGCCAGGGCCAACATCCTGTCCGCGCTGATGGACGGCGGCGCGCTGACGGCCAAGGAACTGGCCCTCGCCGCCCGCGTCTCCGCCCCGACCGCGAGTGGGCATCTGGCCCGGCTGCGCGATGCGGGCGTGCTCGCCGCCGAGCGGCAGGGCCGATATCGCTATTACCGGCTCGCATCGCCGCTGGTCGGCGCGATGCTGGAGGCGATCATGACCGTCGCGGAGGCGTCTCCGCCGCGAACGCGGGTCTGGCGTGGCGGCGAGGCGCTGCGGACGGCGCGCACCTGCTACGACCATCTGGCCGGACGGCTGGGCGTGGCGATGGCGGATCACCTCGTGCGCTCGGGGCGCGTCGTGCTGACGCCGGATGGCGGCGAGGTGACTCCGGAGGGGTATGATTTCCTGTGCGGGTTCGGCGCCGATCCCGCCAGTAGCGGCAGCCCGGGGCGCGTGTTCTGTCGTCCGTGTCTCGACTGGAGCGAGCGACGCCCGCACATCGCCGGTCGCGTCGGCGCAGCCTTGTGCGCACGTTGCCTGGCGCTTGGCTGGATCGCGCGTCAGCGCGACACGCGGGCCGTTGCAATCACGCCGGCCGGGCGGGATGGCTTCGCGCGGCTGTTCGGCGCCTCGCCGGAGATCATCGAGGTCAGGCCCATAGCCAGACAGTGAGGCGGGCGGCCCCGTGGGTCCGCTCAGCGAGTGGAGCGGCCGGCGCCGGCGAAGGCTCGTCACGGGCCGTCTCGGCGACGATCAGCGCGCCGGGGGCGATCCACCCGGCGGCGGCCAACGCAACGAGGCCGCGTGAGGCCAAGCCCTGGCCATAGGGCGGGTCGAGGAAGACCAGCGAGCAGGCGGACAAGGCGGGAGGCGGGGTGAGGGCATCGGCGGCGATGACGCGCGTGCACGTCTCGGCGCCGCAGGTCGCGATATTGGCGCGCAGGGCCGCCAGGGCCGCGCGGTCGCGCTCGAAGAAGGCGGCATGCCCGGCGCCGCGCGACAGCGCCTCCAGTCCCAGCGCGCCGGTGCCGGCGAAGGCGTCCAGGACCGACGCGTCCCGCACCGCCGCCCGCCCGCCCCAGGGCGCGTGCAGCAGCATGTCGAACAGCGCCTGGCGTACGCGGTCGGCGGTGGGGCGGGTGGCGGTGCCCGCAGGGGCGGCCAGGGCACGGCCGCGCCAGTCACCGCCCACGATCCGCATCAGTCTCGCCGGCTCAACCGCCGCGCCGATCAGGCGGGACTGCGGGGAAGCTGGTCGCGCAGCACCCGCCGCGGGACCTCCTCCACCGCCCCGCGCGGCAGGTTGCCGAGCTGGAACGGCCCGTAGGCGACGCGGATCAGGCGCGAGACCGGCAGGCCCAGATACGCCATGATCCTGCGTACCTCGCGATTGCGCCCCTCGCGCAATCCGATCGTGAGCCAGGCGTTCTCGCCCTTGACGGCGTCCAGCCCCGCCTCGATCGGGCCGTAGCGCACGCCCTCCACCGTCACCCCACGGGCCATCGCCGCCAGCGCCCGCGGATCGGGGTTGCCGTGGACGCGCACCCGATAGCGGCGCAGCCAGCCGGTCGCCGGCAGTTCCAGCCGCCGCGCCAGCGCCCCGTCATTGGAGAGCAGCAGCAGCCCCTCGCTGGTCAGATCCAGCCGCCCGATGCTGACCACGCGCGGCAACTGGCGCGGCAGCCGCTCGAACACGGTCGGGCGGCCTTCCGGGTCGCGATGCGTGGTCACTAAGCCGTCCGGCTTGTGATAACGCCAGAGCCGCGTTCCCTCCGGCGCGGAGACCACCGCCCCGTCCACCTGCACGATATCGTCGGGCTGCACGAAGCTGGCCGGATGCGTCACGGCCGCGCCGTTCAGGCGCACCCGGCCCTCGCCCAAGATCCGCTCGGAATCGCGCCGGCTGGCGACGCCCGCGCGGGCGAGCCACTTGGCGATCCGCTCGCCGCGCGCCTCCCCAGGCTCCTCATTCATGGGGCGCGTCGCTCATCGCGCGCAGGCGGCGATCAGGGCGTCGAAGATGCGGCGGTCGCCGGGATCGATGAAGAACTCCGGGTGCCACTGCACGCCGAGGCAGAAGCGCGCGTCCGTCGCCTCGATGCCCTCCACAACGCCATCGGGCGCGACGGCGTTGACCACCGCGCGCGGTCCCGCCTCGCCCACCGCCTGGTGGTGCGCGGAGTTCACCCGCATCGCGTCCGCGCCGACGATGCGCCGCAACAGCGTGTCGGGGCGGACGGAGATCGCGTGTCCCGGCTCGTGACGGGGATTGAGCTGCTCGTGCTCCAGCGCGTCCGCGATCGCGTCGGGAATGTGCTGGACCAGCGTGCCGCCGAGCGCGACCGCCAAAAGCTGCTGGCCGCCGCAGATGCCAAGCACCGGCATTTCGCGGGCCAGTGCGCCGTGGGTCAGCGCCAACTCGGCCGCCGTGCGGCCCTCCTTGAGCGTCACGGTGGCGTGGCGCGCTTGCCCATACAGGGCGGGATCGACGTCGAAGGCGCCCCCGGTGACGATCAGGGCGTCGATGCGGTCGAGCCAGTCGGCTGCCAGCCCGGAATCGTGCGGCAGCGCTACCGGCAGGCCGCCGGCGGCGACCACGGCCTCGGCGTAGTTCGCCCGCAGCGCATACCACGGATATTTCGAGTAGCCGCCCGGCTGCTCGGCATCAAGGGTGACGCCCACCACCGGGCGCATCTGGCTGCTCATCGGGGCTTGCTAGACCCGGCCGGCGTGGGCGGGCAAGGATCGCGCATGATGCGGACGGACATCACCCCCATGGAGATCGCGCTCGCCGAGGCCCGCACCGCCGCCGCGCGCGGCGAGGTGCCGGTGGGCGCCGTCGTGCTCGGCCCGGACGGGGCCGTGCTGGCCCGCGCGGGCAACGAAGTCGAGGCCCGCAACGATCCCACCGCGCATGCCGAGCTTCTGGCGCTGCGCCAGGCCGCCGCCCAGCGCGGCACTCCGCGCCTGCCCGACTGCGACCTGTTCGTGACCCTGGAGTCCTGCCCGATGTGCGCGCAGGCCGCGAGCTTCTTCCGGGTTCGGCGCCTGATCTTCGGCGCGTATGACCCGAAGGGCGGTGGCGTCGAGCACGGCGCGCGTGTGTTCGACGCAACGTCCTGTCACCACCGGCCGGAGGTGGTGGGCGGCGTACGCGAAGTCGAGGCGGCCGACCTGCTGCGCCACTTCTTCGGCGTGCGGCGCTAGGTGGACAGCGAGTTTCGCGCAGAGCCCTGCAACCTTTCTGGCGATCGACGGCTATGAGAATTCGCGATCGGTCCGTTACGCAAAGATCGGCATGACGTCCGACGCAAGCAATTCGTATGTCTCCATGTCGTTCTGGTGGGCGCGGGTAATGAGAAGCTGCACGCCGGCATCGCGGTATCGGCCAAGCAGGTCGGTGACCTCGGGCACCGTGCCAATGAACACCCGAAACGATTCCGGAATGACGCCTCCCGAACGCTTTGCCGTCAGCGCGGCCTGATCCCGAGCCAACAGCAGGTAGATTCCGGCGGTTCTCTCTATCGCGTCGTAGCGACGCCCCTCCGCTTCGCAATGGCGGCGGAGTATTGCGAACTTTCGCCTCACCTCGTCGGGATCGCCGCTCACGTTGCAGGCATCCCCCAAACGGGCGACGGCGCGTAAGGTGAGTTGCTCGCCGCCCCCGGCGATCAGGATCGGCGGATGCGGCTTCTGTACCGGCTTTGGCTCCAGGATCGCGTCCTGAACGTGGAAATACTTGCCTTGAAAGCTGGTCCGTCTGTCCGTCCACATCGCGCGGATGAGCCGGACGGCTTCCTCCATTTGCTGGATGCGCACCGCCGGGCGAGCCGGGAATTCCCAGCCATATTGGCGGTATTCCTCCTCGTACCAGCCGGCACCGATACCAAGCGTGAGCCGGCCGCGGCTGATCAGATCGACCCCGGCGGCGATCTTGGCCAGGTGCGCCGGATTGCGATAGGCGACGGATGAGGCGAGCACGGCGAGACGGATGCGGCCGGTGACAGCGGCCAGTGCCGCCAACACGGTCCAGCTCTCCATGAATGGCTCGTCTGGTGCGCCCACGAAGGGGACCTGTATCAGGTGGTCCATCACAGAGAACCATGTGAAGCCGTGGTTTTCGGCCCATTGCGCGTTCTGTTTCACGGCCTCGAACGCTTCGGCCGGATCAAGGCCAAACAACCACGATCCGTTGTGAATCCCGAACTTCATGACAAATCACCTCGGTTCTATGCCGACCGACATTTCTCGACTGGCCGGCGATTGAATAGGTCAGTGTCCGTGAAGTCGAGGCCCGCACCGATCCCACCGCGCATGCCGAGCTTCTGGCGCTGCGCCAGGCCGCCGCCCAGCGCGGCACTCCGCGCCTGCCCGACTGCGATCTGTTTGTGACCCTGGAGCCCTGCCCGATGTGCGCGCAGGCCGCGAGCTTCTTCCGGGGCCGGCGCGTAATCTTCGGCGCGTATGACCCGAAGGGCGGCGGGGTAGAGCATGGCGCCCGCGTGTTCGACGCGGCGTCGTGTCATCACCGGCCGGAGGTGGTGGGCCGGGTGCGGAAGCCGAGGCGGGCGACTTGCTGCGCCATTTCTCCTGCGTTCGGCGATAAGCAAACCGCTCAAGGTTGGCGCAGGGCTCTCCTGTCGGCCTTGCGATCACCCGGACCGTCGCCCCCGCCTTTCCGCCGATCAAGCACCGGCTGGCGCTGGACCTGATGAACAGCACGAGTCCGTGCCGAATTCAAGCAGCGGGGAGTTAGCTGAAAGTTCCGCGTCAGTCTTTACGAGCTGCTGAAGGGCATTGGCCGTCCCACGGGAGGGGCCGAGTACACCCGCATCGTCGAGGCGCTTCGCCGCCTGAAAGGCACTGTGATCGAGACGACAATCCGCCAGAAGGGAACGCGACCGCAAGGCTTCGGCTGGATCGAGGAATGGGCAGCGCCCACGGACGAGGCCGGAAAGTCGCTTGGGATCGAGTTCACGATTGCCGAGTGGTTGTATCAGGGCATCCTGGATGACAAGCTGGTCCTCTCGATCGACCGTGAGTACTTCTAACTCACCGGTGGGATTGAGCGATGGTTGTACCGCGTCGTTCGCAAGCACGGCGGGCACCAAGGCGGGGGATGGGGCTTCACCATGACCCAGCTCCATCATAAATCCGGCTCGACGCGGCGCGTCGCTGGTTTCGCCAAGGATGTCCGCAAAGTGGTTCAGAAACAGCGGCTACCAGGCTACTGGCTTGAACTGTACCGGACCCAGGATTCGGAGGAGGCATTGCGGTTCACCATACGCTGGGCGCTTGCAACGGATCACCCTGGCTATACCCCTAAACCTTTCTCCCGGTTGCGGATCGCTGCCCGGCGTGACGCGACGCCTGACGCCTGACCCCACCCCAGGGCGTGATAGTCCGATAGTCGTGCCCGAGACGGCCATTTTGCAGCCGGTTTCGCCTGCTTAGGGCGTTGGGCAACCTGAGACCGCCGCCAGTATCGGGCTGTCACGCCCCGGACCAAGCCGCGCCTGTCCCGAGTCGCTTTGAATTCGAGAACATCGTGGTCTGCGGCTCTTCGTCATAAAGCTGTGGATTGGACACCTCTAAAAACGTCCGGACGGCGATCCTGCACCCAGTAAAATCAGAGACTTAGCAGCGTTCGGCGGTGCGCCGGGAGGGGTTTTTAGAGGTGTCCGATTGTGTCGGGCGATCACGCCCCGTTAAACATGGGCGATCACACCCCGGATTCACGTTCTTTCACGCCCCGGAAAACCTGAATAGACGCTTGTAATCAGATGATTATCGAGTCCGCAAGCTCTTTAATCCTACTACGTAGATTTTACTTACTAACCAGGCGGTCAAATACATAACATTGGTGGTTCAGGCTGCATAGCGGACGGATGGAGCCTGGAAGAAGGAGCGGACCTGGCCGGTCGGCGCTGCAGTCCACGCATGTAGGAGGCGAGACCTGATTTCAGTGCAGGCTTGTCCCTGGGAATTCGGCGCCGCGCCAGGGCCTGCTTGAGGTCGTTGTGCAGGAACTCGTGGGGATTGTGCTCGGGTGCGTAGGGCGGCAGGTAGAACAACTCGATCCGCTCGGTGTTCGCCTGCACCCAGGCGGCAACCAACTTGGCACGGTGCACCCGCGGGTTATCGACGATGAGGAAGACCTTGCGCGTCGCGTCTTTGACCAGACGACGCAGGAAGCGCAGGAAGATCGCGGCCTTCAGCGCGCCATCGTAAATCATGAAGCGCAGCTTGCCCTGGTTGGTCAGGCTGGAGATCATCGACTGCGAGAACCTCCTCGCCGGGCGCGCGATGACGGGCGTCTTGCCTTTGGGTGCGAAGCTGCGGCCATAGTTGGCTTGGTTGGACAGGCCGGTCTCGTCGGCCCACTGGACCTCGCAGCCTTCCTTGGCGCGCGCGGCGATGGCAGGATAGCCGCGCTCCCGCCAGGCCCGAACCGCCGGCTCGCTGCGTTCGGTGGCGCGCTTCATGGGGCGCTGTATTGTGAAGCCCCACGAGCGCAGGTAGCTGGTGAGGGTCGAGCGCGACAGGCGCAATCGGGTCTCTCGCTCGATCAGCGCACCCACCGCCTCACGGGTCCAGAGCGCGAATGGCAGCTTCAATTGATCTGGACAGCGCTCGGCGATCAACCGCTTGATCCAGGCTTCCTGCTTCGCAGACAGCATCTTCTGTTCGCCCGGACGACGGCCGCGCTTGCCGCCGGCCAGCGCCGTCTCGCCGGATTGCGCAACGGCAGCGACCCATTCACCAACAAAGCGCCGGTTCACGCCAACCGCTGCCGCCGCCTCGATGCGGGTCTTCCCCGCCCTCACCATCCCGACCGCGACCCGGCGCAACTCCGCCTGCGTCGCCGCATCCAACTTGCGAAAGTCCCGACCCGTTCCCATGCCAGGAGTATCGCCTCGGAACCATCAGAATGCTCCCTATTTGACCGCCTGGTTAGTAATGGCTGGAAGCCTTTGGGTAAGTCCGGCATTGCAATTCACTTTATGGCGGTCAAGAAAGAAGGCCGACAAGCGACGTTACTCTATCCCTATGCAGCAGATCACTCCCAGTAACAGGGCGCAGGTTCAGCTCGGAAGGAGCCTTGAGGAGCAGCTCGGAGGTGGTGGTGACGCCTTGCGGAGCGGTGCAGGCGGTCCAGACACGCAGCCGGTAGAGGCCAGGCTGCAACTCGGCACCCAGCACGAGAGAGGCGGAAGCCTCCCTCGTGCTGGGCAATCGCTTGAACCGGGCGAGGGGGGATTCCGGCGCGGCGTGAAATCTGAAATCGTGGGAGACCTCTCCTGAGGAGGTTTCCCGATGGCTGGCCCGGCTCTGCTCGACCATTTTTCGGCGCTCGACGATCCGCGTCAGCCCGGCAAGGTGGTTTATCCGCTGCCCGAGGTCATGCGGGTCGTTGTGTGCGCGACGCTGGCCGGGGCCGAGGACTTCGTCGCGATGTGGGTCTGGGGCCGCAAGAAGCTCGCGTTCCTACGGACCCTGCTGCCGTTTAAGCGAGGCATCCCGTCGCACGACACGCTCAACGACGTGATGAATGCGCTTGATCCCGGCCTGTTCTGCGAATGCTTCACCGCCTGGGTCGAGGGCTTGCGCGAGGACGCGCCGGATATCGTCGCCATCGACGGCAAGACCTCGCGGCGGGCCCGGCGCGGCGACGCGCATCCGTTGCACGTCGTCAGCGCCTGGGCGGCGCGCCAGCGGCTCGTGCTGGGCCAGCAGGCGGTCGGCACGAAGTCCAACGAGATCGTCGCCATCCCGCTGCTGCTGGAACGCCTCCACCTGACTGGCGCCTTGGTCACCATCGATGCGATGGGATGCCAGACCAAGATCGCTCAGGCGGTCATCGACCGCGGCGCAGACTACCTGCTGGCGCTCAAGGACAATCAGCGCAGCCTGGCCGACGAGGTGGAAACGTTCTTCGAAACCCCCACCGAACGCCGTGGCGAGGCGTTCGAGACCATCGACGCCGACCACGGCCGCATCGAGACCCGCCGCCACGGGCTCAGCTATGACGTGGACTGGCTGACCACCGAGCGGCGCTTCCCGGGCGAGCCACGCTTCCCCGCCTGCGCGCCATCGCCATGGTCGAGGCAACCGTCGAGCGGGACGGCACAACCACCACGGCACGCCGCTTCTTCCTGTCGTCGCTGGCCATGGACGCCCGAATGCTTGCGCGCGCCGTGCGGGCGCACTGGGGTATTGAGAACCGCTTGCATTGGGTGCTCGACGTGGTGTTCCACGACGATCTGATGCGCCTGCGGACCGCAGCATGGACCGAAAAACATGGCCACCATCAAGCATATGGCGATGAACCTCATCCGCGCCGCCCCAGGCAAGGACAGCCTCAAGGTCAGACGCAAAACCGCAGCCTGGGACCAAAGCTACCGTCGCGCCCTCATCACCAGAACAGCTCAGTGACCTTCAAGCGATTCCCCTGGCCCTGGCGTGCCCGTTACAGCCGCGAACCGGCGGCCATCACCGCCGTTTCCAGCCCATGAACCCCATCCAGGCGATCATCGGCCACGGCACGTCCATGCAGATCGTCTGGTGGCAGATGTCCATCCGGGCCGTCATCATTTTCGCTTTCGGCGTGGTGCTTGTGCGCGTTGCGGGACGGCGGGCCTTCGGGCGTCAGTCCGCGCTTGATATCGTGCTGACAGTCTTGATCGGGTCCAATCTCAGCCGGGCACTGACCGGCGGCTCGCCCTTCTTTCCAACCATGGCGGCGACGGCGGTCCTGGTGCTGCTGTACTGGCTCAGCATCCATATCACGCAGCGCTCCGACGTGGCCGGCTTCCTGCTCAAGGGCGAGAGCAGCGTGCTCGTGCGCGACGGCCAGGTGGACCGGGCGGCACTGCGCCAGGGCGGGGTTAGCCAGGCCGACCTGCACGAGGCGATCCGGTCGCAAGGGGTGGACCATCTGGATGCGGTCAAGCTCGCGACGTTAGAGCGGAGCGGGCGTGTCAGCGTCGTCAAGCAAAAGGGATAAACCCGCCTCGGTTTGCGCCGCCCAGGCGGGCGCGGCTAAGCTCCCGGCTGCAACGGACGAGTGCGCAAATGACTGACCGGTACCTGCGCAGCGGCATCTTCCTCGCGCCCTTCCATGCGCTGGACGAGAACCCGACGATAGCGCTCCAGCGTGACATGGAGCTGATCGAGCACCTCGACCGGCTTGGCTACAATGAGGCCTGGGTGGGCGAGCACCATTCCGGTGGGTTCGAGATCATCGCCTCCCCCGAGGTGTTCATCGCCGCGGCGGCCGAGCGGACCCGCCACATCCGGCTGGGCACCGGCGTCGCCTCGCTGCCGTACCACAATCCGTTCATCCTGACCGATCGCATGGTGCAGCTTGATCACCAGACGCGCGGGCGCGTGATGTTCGGCGTCGGTCCCGGTGCGTTGGTGCATGATGCGATCAAGATCGGCGTGCGAGCAGGCGATCAGCGCCGCATG
This sequence comes from uncultured Pseudomonadota bacterium, assembly GCA_963756495.1. GTDB lineage: Bacteria > Pseudomonadota > Alphaproteobacteria > Acetobacterales > Acetobacteraceae > DATFDN01. The sequence goes on from CAVWNS010000002.1 coordinate 475,000, forward strand.
ATGAACGAGAGCCTGGACGTGATCGTGCGCCTGCTGCGCGGGGAGACGGTGACGGAGCGGACCGACTGGTTCGACCTCAACGCGGCCCGCGTGCAGCTTCCCTGCTACACCCAGCCGACGATGGAGCTGGCGGTCGCCGCCGCGCGCTCACCGGCGGGTGCCTTGGCCGCCGGCCGGCACGGCATCGGCATGCTGTCGATCGGCGGCACCTCGCCCGACGCGATGGTGCATCACGCGAAGAACTGGGGACTGTACGAGGAACAGGCGCGGCTTCACGGCAAGACCGCCGACCGGCGCAACTGGCGGATGGTCACCCTGTTCCATATCGCCGAGACGCGGGAGAGGGCGCGCGAGAACGTCCGCTTCGGGCTGGAGAAATTCGCCCAGTACTTCCGCGATGTCGCGACCTTCCCGATTGTGCCGCCGGGCATCGAGGACGCCTATGAACACCTTCTCGCCACCCAGGCCGCCTGCATCGGCACGCCAGATGATGCGATCGCCTACATCGAAGCGCTCTATGCGGGAGCGGGCGGCTTCGGCCTCATCACCGAGCTTGCCCATAACTGGGCGGACTGGGAGGCGACAAAGCGCCACTACGAGCTGATGGCGCGCTATGTCCATCCGCATTTCCAGGGCAGCCGGACGCTGCGGGCCGACAGCTACGAGTTCGCCCGCGGGAACGGCGAGATGTTCCGTGCCCAGAGTCAGGCAGCGGTTCAGGCGGAGATCGATCGCATGGCGAAGAAGGCCGCCGAGTAGGGCGGCCTTTAGCGTGATCACCTCAAGCGGAACCGCTGAGGCGCGAATCCGATGCGTGAACGGCTCCTGGTCGGCATCGGTGTTCAAGCTCGTAGCTGTTGAGTGCAACGCACCGGGAGCCGTCCACGATAAAGATGACCACGATCGGCCTGAACGCCTCGGTAACAAAGGACCGATCGCGCATCGAATGCCAGATGCGTGTCAGCACCAATAAGGCGCTATCCAAGACCGCATTCGTTGCATTTTACAGCACGCACCTTGGCACGCCAATGCCCTTCAGTGGTTCAGCGGGGCCGTCCACCGCATCACGCTCGGAAACGAGCATGACAAATTCTGCACACGCAGGAGAACCATGCGCACGACAGACGCGGCGAAACAGGGTTGGCTTACAACGGCCGCAGCGGCGATGTTCGTCCTGGTAGCGTCAGCTGCAGGAGCCGCAGAGTTGGCTGGCGTCACGCTGCCGGACACGACCATGCTGGGCGGCACGACGCTCCACCTGAACGGGATCGCTCTGCGCACCTACTCCTGGCTGCGCATCCGCATCTACGTAGCCGGGCTTTATCTCGAACATTCAAGCCACGACGCCGAGGCAGTCCTTGCCTCCCCCGAGAAAAAGATGGTGGTGTTTCGCTTCATGCGCGATGTGGACGCCGTCAACGCCCGCAAATCCTGGCGCGAGGGATTCGAACAGAACTGCCAATTGCCATGTCGCCTCGTGCCAGCCGACGTCGAGCGATTCCTCGAGGCTGTTCCGTCAATCCGCGTCGGCGACCGCAGGTACGCTGGCCTTCGTCCCAGGGGGCCTCACGGTAACGCTGGACGGACGGGTCCTGGGCATCATCACCAGCCCGGAGTTCGCTCGTGCCGTCTTGTCCACCCTTATTGGCCCCAGGCCCGCCACTCCACGGTTAAAACGGGAGCTGCTCGGCAACCCTGGATAGGTGGTCGTGGCTGGAGCGCTTCGGCACCATGAGGTGAACGGCCACCGTCGCCACCACATAGGGCCGGCACCCGCGAAGAAAACGACGGTGTAGTTGTTGGGGGTTGCATCGAGCACGCGGCCAATTCGCACACCCATCTTGTCGGTGAAGGCGCCCATGCCCGCATAGCCGGCGTATAGGCCATGCTGAAGGCGACTATGGCCTCGGGACTCTGCTGGGGCACTCGGCTCAGATCAAGCCTGTCGTGACCCATGCCCCCGTGTCGCCGCCCGGCGCGCGATGCCCAGAATAGCATTGCGGCAGATCGCCAGGTCCGGCGCGCCAGTCCGCTTGCAGGCGCGCTCGGCGTCGGCCAGGCCGGTCATCGCGGTCATCAGCGCCGGCTCCGTCCACAGCGACAGCGCGCGGGCAAACGAGCCGACCCGGCGGAAGAAGATTGGCGGCCGAGCGCTCTTGGTGGCCTCGGCCGGGGTCTGGCCCTTGTCCACCCCTAGCCGCGCCCGGTGCAGCCGCTGCATGTGCGACAGCGCGACCCGCAGCACGCCGACGGTGCTGCCGCCCTCGGCCATCGCCAGCTCCAGCGCGCGGTCGGCGGTCGCGACATCCCCTTGCATGGCGGCGAACAGCGCGTCGTCCAGCGACAAGCCGGCGAGGTCGCCGACACAGGCGGTCGCCGCGTCCATGTCCACCCGCCCACCGGGGCCGACATACAGCGCGAGCTTCTCGATCTCCTGACGGGTCGCCGCGCGGTCGGCGCCGAGATGCGCGGCGAGCCATGAAAGCGCGTCCGGCTCCGCCCCGACCCCGGCCGCGCTCAGCACCGCGCGAATCGTGTCCTCCAGCGCACGGCCCTCTTCCGGGTAGCAGCCGATCGCGGCGCCATCGGCCGCTCCCTCCACCGCCCGGCGCAGGCGGGATGCGCTGGCCAGGGCCGGCGCCTCCAGCACCACCAGAGCGGGGGCGCCGCCCTTCAGCACCGCCTCGACCGCCTCGCGCACGGACTCGTTTGCGTCGCGCATGCGCACGACCCGCCGCCCGCCCGTCATCGGCAGGCTGGACGCCTCGGCCGGGAGCCGGTCGACCTCGTCGCGGGTCAGCTCGGCCACGCGGAACGGGTCGTCCAGGCCGCCGGCGACCGCACGCGTCAGCGCTTCGGCCCGGTCGCGCATCATGCCGACGTCCTCGCCATGCAACAGCACAACCCGCACGGGGCCGGGATCGCGCAGGAACGCCGGCACCCGGCGGGCATCGAGCTTCACCGGAATTCCTATCCCGCCCGCGCCCGGAATAGCGTGGCCAGCCGCAAGGTGATCTGATCTGCGATCTGGTTGGCCAGGCGCGCCGATGCCTGCTCGGTCTCCAGGTCGCCGCCGAAATACTGGGTGTTGAAGACGTTGATGCTCTCCAGCGCGCGGGCCGAGCCGTCGGCGACACGGGTGCGCGCCGGATCGCGCGCGGTCAGCGTCCAGTTGGCGCGCGCGATCAGCCGGGTGCTGGTGTTGGTGTTGTCGGGCAGGATGGCGATGCCCTCCCCGGCAATCCAGTAGAACACGCCCAGGTCGTAGCGCCGCTCCGTCGTGTCGTCAGCGCCATGCAAGCGCTGCTGCAATGCCTGGCGCAGCAACTGGCCCGGGCGGTCGGGGATCAGCACGACATGGATCGCCGCCAGCTCGCGCGCCGCCGGGCCTGGGTTGCCCGATGCCGTGGGCATGTACACCGGCTGGAAACCGCATCCGCCGAGCGGCGCCAGCCCAAGTCCGGCGGCAGCGGCGCCCAGCAGGCGGCGGCGGCCGAGCGGGCTCATCGCGCGAGCACGAAATTGACGATGCGGTCGGGCACGTGGATGCGCCTGACCACGCGTTGCCCGGCCAGCGCCCGCGCGACGTTCGGCTCGGCCTCGGCTGCCGCGATCACCGTACCCGACGCGGCGCCGGGCGGCACCTCGACGGTGCCGCGCAGCTTGCCCATGACCTGCACCGCGATGGTGACCTGCTCGGCGGCCAGCAGCGCCGGGTCCGGCTCCGGCCAGGGCTGCTCGGCCACGAGCGCCGTCGCATCCGGGTGCAGGCGGGCGACGATCTCCTCGGCCAGATGCGGCATCATCGGCGCGGCGAGGCGGGCCATCATCTCCACCGCCTCGCGCCGCGCCCAGCCCATGCCGGCGGCGTCGCTCGCGCGCTCGGCCTCGCCGATCGCGTTAGCGAACTCGTAGAGACGCGCCACCGCCACGTTCAGGGCGAAGCCCTCCAGCGCCTCGGTCACCGCCGCGATGGTGCGATGCGTTGCGCGCCGCAGCGTGCGCGCGGCATCCGACAGCGGGTCCGCCATCGGCCCGATCGGGATGGCTTCCACCGCCTCGGCGAGCCGGAAGACGCGCTGGGTGAAGCGGTAGGCACCGGCGACGCCGGCCTCGGTCCACTCCATGTCGCGGTCGGGGGGATTGTCGGACAGGATGAACCAGCGCGCCGTATCCGCCCCGTAGCGGTCGATGATGGCGCCGGGATCAATCGTGTTGCGCTTGGATTTGCTCATCGCCTGGATACGACCGACCACCACCGGCTCGCCGGTCGCTTGCAGAACCGCCGTGCCATCGGGGCTCTTCGTCACCTCGTCGGGATAAAGCCAGCGCCCGTTCGGTCCTTCGGCGGTACGATAACTCTCGTGCATCACCATACCCTGCGTGAACAGACCGGCGAATGGCTCCTCGATCGTGAGATGCCCCGTGTCCCTCATCGCGCGGGTGAAGAAGCGGGAATAGAGCAGATGCAGGATCGCATGCTCAATTCCCCCGATGTACTGATCCACCGGCATCCAGCAGTCCGCTGCCATTGGGTCCACCGGCCGCGCGGATTTCGGGCTACAGAAACGCGCGAAGTACCAGGAACTATCCACGAATACATCGAACGTATCCGTCTCGCGCCGGGCCGGGCCGCCGCAGGCCGGGCAGGCGACGTGCTTCCATGTCGGATGATGATCGAGCGGATTGCCCGGACGGTCGAAGCTGACATCCTCGGGCAGGCGCACCGGAAGCTGGTCGTCAGGCACCGGGACGACGCCACAGGACGCACAGTGGATTACCGGGATTGGACAGCCCCAATAGCGCTGCCGACTGATCCCCCAATCGCGCAGCCGCCAGTTCACCTCGCCCTGCCCGAGGCCAAGCCGCTCCAGGGCATCGATCGCGGCGCGCTTGGCGGCTTCGACCTCCAGCCCGTCCATGAAGTCGGAGTGATAGATCGTGCCCGGCCCCACATACGCCTCGGTGCCCACGGCGAAGCGCGCGGCGTCTGCGCCGGGAGGCAGCACGACGGGGGTCACGTCAAGCCCGTATTTGCGGGCGAAGTCCAGGTCGCGCTGATCATGAGCCGGGCAGCCAAAGATCGCGCCCGTCCCGTACTCCATCAGCACGAAGTTGGCGATCCAGACTGGGAAGCTCGCGTCCTTCAGGAACGGATGACGGACCCGCAGCCCGGTGTCGTAACCCTGCTTCTCGGCGGTCTCGATCGCCGCCTCGCTGGTGCCCATGCGCCGGCAATCGGCATTGAACGCAGCCGCCTTCGGATCGCGCGCGGCCACGGCGACGGCCAACGGGTGCTCGGGGGCCAGCGCCAGGAAGGACATGCCGAACAGGGTGTCGGGGCGGGTGGTGTACACCTCCACATCCTCGATCCCCGTTTCCGGCGCGGCGAGGGGGAAGGGCAGCCGCGCGCCCTCGCTGCGGCCGATCCAGCGCGCCTGCATGACCCGCACGCGCTCCGGCCAGCGGTCGAGATGGTCCAGTGCGGCCAGCAGCTCCGGCGCGTATTTGGTGATCCGCAGGAACCACTGGCTGAGCTGTTTCTTCTCCACCGGCGCGCCGGACCGCCAGCCGCGTCCGTCGATCACCTGCTCGTTGGCGAGCACGGTCTGATCGACCGGGTCCCAGTTCACCCAGCTCTCCTTCCGCTCGACGAGGCCGGCGCGCAGGAAGTCGAGGAACAGCTTCTGCTGATGCCCGTAATAGGCCGGATCGCAGGTCGCGATCTCCCGTGCCCAGTCGAGCGACAGGCCCATGCGCTGTAGCTCGGCCCGCATGGTGGCGATGTTCTCCCAGGTCCAGCGCGCCGGATGCACGCCCCGCTCCCGCGCCGCGTTCTCGGCCGGCAACCCGAAGGCGTCCCACCCCATCGGATGCAGCACCGCATGGCCGCGCGCGCGCTTGTAGCGGGCCACCACGTCGCCCAGCGTGTAGTTCCGCACATGTCCCATGTGGATCTTGCCGCTGGGATAGGGGAACATCTCCAGCACGTAATACTTGGGCCGCGTATCGGGGGGCGTCGCGTCCTGTGGCCGGTCGGCCACGGCGAAGCAGCCACGCGCTGCCCATTCCGCCTGCCAGCGCGGCTCGGCCGCGCGGAAATCGTAGCGCGGGGCGGCATCGGTCGCGATCTCGTTCATGGTGCTTGTATCCGCCGCTCCCGCTCGGGATTCAAGATGCGGGGATAAACCAGCCTCATCGGCCGGCGGGAGCGGGTTGAATACAGAATCGTTCCAGATTGCCGCCACGAAAGGATGGTTCAAGTATTCGCGATGGTTTTCGTTGTCTGGAGCGTGAGGTTCCGGTAAGCCCCGCCCGATGACCGACCGTCCCGCCGCATCATCCGAGCCCGTCTCCGATTTCGACGAGGCGGCGTATCTCAGGCTCTATCCCGACATTGCCGCCGCAGTGGCGAGCGGGAAGTCGGACTCCGGATTGGACCACTACCTCAAATACGGCCGCGCGGAGGGGCGCTCCTACGTCGCGAGCCGGGGTCGCTGGACTCAGCTGCGGGTCGGTGCGGCGCTGGGCGTCGCGGCAGCGCCCGGAGCGGCGCCGAAGCACTCCATCGAGCTCGTCCTGCGGTCCGAGGACGGGTACCTGCTCCTCGCCGGCTGGGCCGACGACCGCGTTGCCCCGCTGACATGGCTGCGCGTGGAGGGACCGGGCTGGACGATGCAGGTCGAGGCGAGCGCGCTGTCACGGCTGGCTCGCGACGACGTGCTGGCCGCGCTTGGGCACCCCGAGCGCCGCGCGTTCGGCTTCTACGGGCTGCTCAGCGCGGGGCGTGACCTGGCCGCCTCGGCGGAGTGCCGCGTCGTGCTGCAATGGGGAACCGGGCAGCAGGCGGCCCAGACCACGCCGTTGCGCTCGATCACGGCCGCTGCCATGCGGGACGCGGTGCTGGGGATGGTGGCCGCCGCTGCGGGGGCGGGGCAGATTCCGGCCATGCTGACCCTGGACGCGATGACCGGCGAGCAGATCATCGCGCTGAACCGCACCGTGACCGGCCGGATCGTCTCCGCGCCCTTCGTGGAACGATTCGGCGCCCCGGTGCGGGCCTGCAAGGCGTCGATCATCGTCTGCCTGTACGGCCGGCCCGAATACATGTTCATCCAGAACGCGTTGTTCTCCGGCAAGCCGGGCATCGAGGATTGCGAGTTCATCTATGTCTGCAACAGCCCCGAGCTGCTGGAGCGCCTGCTCAAGGAGGCGCGGTCCAGCGCCTTGATCTACGGCGTCCCGCAGATCGTGGTCGGGCTGCCGGGAAATGCCGGGTTCGGCGCCGCCAACAACCTCGCCGCCAGCGTGGCCCGCAGCGCGCGGATCATCTGCGTCAACCCCGACGTGTTCCCGAAGGACCCGGCCTGGGCGGCGCGGCATGCCGCCATCGTGGAGGAAGGCGGCCCCGGCGCCACCCTGTTCGGCGCGACGCTCTACTACGACGACGGCTCGCTGATGCATGGCGGCATGTATGTCGAGCTGGATACCGGGCTGGCGATCTGCGCCGCGTCCGTGGAAGCCCGGCGCTTCGCGCGCGTAGAGCACTACGGCAAGGGCGCGCCTCCCGACACCGCCGCGTTCCTACGGCCGCGCCCCGTACCCGCCGTCTCCGGCGCGTTCATCTCGGTCGATCGCGCCTGGTTCGAGACATTGGGCGGCTTCTCCGAAGATTACGTGTTCGGCCACTACGAGGATGCGGATCTCTGCCTCCGCAGCCTGGACGCGGGCGTGCCCGCCTGGGTGCAGGATTTGCGGCTGTGGCATCTGGAGGGCCGGGGCTCGGTGCGCCGGCCGGTTCACGAAGGCGCCACCATCGTCAACCGCTGGCTGTTCTCGCGCGACTGGGCCGACCGCATCGCCGCCGACCTCTGCGGGCCGACCCCGAAACGCGACCTGGCGGCGGTGCCTGGCCTGTACGCCGGAACCCGCGCCCGCGCGGTCATCCGCGTCCCTTGTCTCGGAGGATGCGGCGTGAGCCGGGTCCGTGCGGAGCAGGCTCGCCGCACCGCCATGGCCTCGGCGCCGGAACGGACCGGGACCCGTCGCCTGCGCGTCCTGCTGGTCAGCGTGCACCACCCCGAGCTGGTGCGTGGCGGGGCGCAGCAGGTCTGCTACGAGCTGTTCGAGGGGTTGAAGGAGCATCCCGGCTTCGAGCCCATGCTGCTCGCCGCCATCGACGACAGCACGCCGGCGCTGTACCGCAGCGGCGCCCGTATCACCGGCTTCGACGGGCGGCCTGATGAATACTTGTTCCTGCAACGCGACTACGACCATTTCTGGCAGAAAACATCCAATCCTCTGCTGGTCGAATCCTTTGCCGAGTTCCTGACCGTCACCCGCCCGGACGTCGTTCACTTCCACCACTTCCTGAATGTCGGCATCGATCTGCTGACGCTGACCCGCCGGGTGCTGCCCGACTGCCGGATCGTGTTCACCTTCCACGAATTCCTGGCCATCTGCCACGCCTATGGTCAGATGGTGCGGACCGTGGACCGCTCGCTCTGCACCCAGGCCTCGGCGGTGCGGTGTCACCAGTGCTTCCCCGAGCATGCGCCGGAGACGTTCTTTGTGCGCAAGCAGTGGTTCCAGGAGCATCTGCGCGCGGTGGACGTGTTCACCGTGCCGAGCCGCTTCATGATCGCGAAATACACCGACTGGGGCATCCCGGCCGAGCGGATCGCGCATATCTCGAACGGCCAGCAGAACTACAATGACGGGACGATCGCCGAGGAGAAGCGGCGGCGGCGCAACCGCTTCGGCTTCTTCGGCCAGCTCGTGGACGGCAAGGGGGTTTCGGTGCTGCTCCGCGCCGTGAGCCTCCTGCGCGCGCAGGGCTTCACCGATCTCGTGGTGGAGGTGAACGGCGACAATCTGCGCTACGCCTCCGAGGCCGGGCGCGCCGACATCGAGCGCTTCCGCGCCGCCGAGGAGGCGCTGCCGCCGGAACAGCAGATCGTGGTGTTCAACGGCCCCTACCACGTGGAGCGCCTGCCACGTCTGATGGCGCGGATCGATTGGTGCGTGGTGCCGTCGGTGTGGTGGGAGGTTTTCGGCCTGGTCATCTCCGAGGCATGGATGTTCCGCCGCCCGGTGATCGCCTCCGATGTCGGCGGCATGGCCGAGCGCGTCCAGCACGAGGTGGGGGGCCTGCTGTTCCCGGTCGGCGATCCCCGCGCCCTGGCCGCGACCATGCACCGCGCCTGCACCGAGGCCGGTCTTTGGGACCGGCTGGTCGCCGGCCTGCCCGAGCCGCCGCCGCGCGATCGGATGGTCGAGGGGTTCGCGGACGTATACCGCCGCGCCTCGGTCTAGATCGGGTGGGTTCAGCGGCCGCGATCGCGCTGTCCCTACGTCAGATGCGGCAAGGCGAGCCAGTCCTGGCTTTGCATCTCCGTCAGGCGCGAAGCGGTGCGCTCGAACATCCGGGCATTCTCCCCGCGCGCGTAGAGCTGGTCAGGCAGTGCGTCGGCGGAGGCGAGCAGCTTCACGCGATGATCGTACAGCGTGTCGATCAGGGTGATGAAACGGCGCGCCTCGTCGAAATTGTCGGGCGACAGGCGCGGGACGTCGTCCAGGATCAGCGTGTGATAGTGCGTTGCCAGCGCGAGATAATCGCCCGGCCCCAGCGCGGTGCCGCACAGGGTGGCGAAGTCGAACCGCGCCACGCCTTCGGCCGCCGCCGGGACAACCGACCGCCGCCCCATGACGGTCAGCGACTCGGGCCGGGGAGCGGCCCCGCCGCTCATTTCCGTGAACGCCCGGTCCAGCTCGCGCCGGGCGCGTGCGTCGGCCGGCACATGCCATAGACGCAGCCCGCGCAGCCGGGCGCGGCGGAAGTCGCGCGCGGCGTTCATCGCCATCACGTCGAGCCGCTGCTGCAACAGCGCGATGAAGGGCAGGAACGCATCCCGGCCGGGCTGGCCCTTGAACAGGTCCTCGGGCCGGATGTTGGAGGTCGTGACCACGACCACGCCGCGATCGAACAGGGCCTCGAACAGGCGGCCCAGGATCATCGCGTCGGCGATGTCGTTCACCTGGAACTCATCGAGGCAGAGCAGGGCGGCCTCGGCGGCGATCGTGTCGGCTAGCGGCGGAATCGGGTCGTCGGTCTCGGGGTTGGCGCGCTTGAAGGCGTGGATGCGGGCGTGGGCGTCCTGCATGAAGCGATGGAAGTGGACGCGGCGCTTGCGCGGCACGTCGGCGGCCGCGAAGAACAGGTCCATCAGCATGGATTTGCCCCGCCCGACCTCGCCCACGAGATAGAGCCCGTTCGGCTTGCCCTCCGGCGTGTCCTCGGCCGGGCGCCAGCGCAGCAGGCGCAAGAGGAACCCGCCCTCGGCCGGCCGGGGAGGCGGGTCGTAGCCGCGCAGCTTCACCCACAGATCCTGGAGCCGCTCGGCGGCCAGTGCCTGTGCCGGGTCGCGCACGAGTTCCCCGGCCGCGACCATTCCCCGGTAGGCTGGAAGAGGTCCGGCCGCGATCGGGTTGGCGGCATCCATTGGATGGCGCGCTTAGCGCGGAACGCGGAAAGCTTCAACGCCTCGCGATCCGTGCTAAAGCCGGCCGAAGAGGAGCCCCGATGATCGAGCTGGACTACGCCGCGCTGCGCACTGCCCCGGTCGGGATCGATCCGTTCCCGCATCTGCTCGTGCCCGACTTCGTCCCGCACGACAGCCTGCGCCGCATCGTCGCCGACCTGCCGCCCATCGCGCAGCGCGGGTCCTTCCCGGTGGAGGCGCTGCGGCTCGGCCCGGCCGCTCGGGCGCTGATGGCGGAGATGCAGGGGCCGCGCCTGCGCCAAGCGATCGCCGCCCGGTTCGCGCTCGACCTCGATGATGCGCCCACCATGCTCACCTTGCGCGGCCGCACCAACGAGCGGGACGGGCACATCCACGTGGACTCGACCGCAAAGCGGGTGACCGTGCTGTTATATCTCAATCCCGATTTGGGCGGCTTCGCCGATCACCAGGGCTGCTTGCGGCTGCTGCGCGGCCCCCACGACCTGGAGGACTACGTTGTCGAGGTGCCGCCGGTGAACGGGACGCTGCTGGTCTTTCCAAACGGCGCGGATGCCTGGCACGGGCACAAGGTCTTCGCCGGCCGCCGCTACAGCATCCAGCTCAACTACATGACCACCGACGAGAAGGCGCGCAGCGAGCTGCGGCGGCATCGGCTCTCCGCCTTCGTCAAGCGCCTGACCCGCGCGGCCTGATCCGCGTGGCCTGACCGGGAGGCACGACATGACCGAACTCCGTCTTCAGCCCGTGATCCTCTCCGGCGGGTCGGGCACCCGCCTCTGGCCGGTCTCGCGCGAGAGCTTCCCGAAACAGCTCTGGCCCCTGATGTCCGAACGCACGATGATCCAGGAGACCGCGCTGCGCGCCTCCGGCGCCGGATTCGCCCCACCGATCGTGGTCTGCAACCAGGAGCATCGGTTCCTGATCGCCGAGCAATTGCGTGCGGCCGGCATCACCGGCGCGCGCATCGTGCTGGAACCGGTCGGGCGCAACAGTGCGCCGGCCATCGCGGCCGCCGCGCTGCTCGCCGCCGAGGACGACCCGGGCACGGTTCTGTGGATGATGCCCGCCGACCACGCCATCGCCGATGTGGCCGCGCTGCGCCGTCATCTCGGGGCGGCGGCAGAGGCGGCACGGACGCAGCGGATCGTGCTGTTCGGGATGCGCCCGACCACGCCCGAGACCGGCTACGGCTACATCGAGGCCGGCGCGCCGCTCGCGATTGGCGCAAGCGTGCGCGATGTCGCGCGCTTCATCGAGAAGCCCGATGCGGCGACGGCGGCCGACCTGGCCGGCTCCGGGCGGCATCTGTGGAATTCCGGCATGTTCGTGTTCACCGCGCAGACCCTGCTCGACGAGCTGGCGGCGCACGCGCCCGAGGTGTTGGAGGGGGTGCGCCGGGCCATGGCCGGCCGCAGCGCCGACCTCGACTTCATCCGGCTCGACCCCGCCGCGTTCCGCGCCACTCCGGCGATCAGCCTGGATCACGCAGTGGCCGAGCGCACCACGCGCGCCGCGGTGATCCCGGCCGATATCGGATGGGCGGACGTCGGCAGTTGGAACGCCCTGTGGGAGCTGGCGCCGAAGGACGCGCGCGGCAACGCAACGGTGGGCGACACGATGCTGGAGAACGCGGAGAACTGCTACGTGCGCAGTGACGGCCGCCTGGTCGCCGTGGTCGGCCTGAAGGATGCGGTGGTGGTGGTGACCGAGGACGCGGTCCTGGCGATGCACCGCGACCATGCGCAGGAGGTGAAGACGCTGGTTGAACGAATGAAGCAGTCCGATCGGCCGGAGGCGGTGGCGCATAACCGGGACTACCGCCCCTGGGGCTACTACGAGGTGCTGACCCGCGGCGACCGGTTCCAGGTCAAGCGCCTGGTGGTGAAGCCCGGGCAGCGATTGTCGCTGCAGAAGCACTTCCATCGCGCCGAGCACTGGGTGGTGGTCAGCGGCAGCGCGCTGGTCACGCGCGGCGAGCAGGAGATGCTCGTGCAGGAGAACGAGAGCATCTACATCCCGCTGGGTACCGTGCATCGCCTGGAAAACCCCGGCAAGATCCTGCTCGCCCTGATCGAGGTCGGCTCAGGTCCCTATCTGGGCGAAGACGACATAGTGCGAATCGAGGACACGTACGGGCGATCCTAGAACCTGATCGCCTCAAGCGGAACCGGTTGAGGCGTGAATCAGGCTTGCGCTAGCTTGTCTCCGCGGGATGGCGCAGGTGCCAGAGCCGCTCATGCGCGGCGACCAGGCTTTCCATGTTGCGCCGCCGACCGCCGTCCGGGTTCAACGGCCGACGGGTGAGCATCATTTCGAGCACGTGCAGGATCTGCTCGGCAACTTCCAGATCCCCTTGGTCGCAGGCATGATGGAAGGCGATCAGGATCTTGTCCGAGAGGCGGCGGCTGTAGCGAGGCGCCGCGGCGGCGGCAGGCGTGGGCTGTTCGCGAACGGGCGACGACTGCTCGCCGACGATCGATGGGTGCTCGCGAACGGTATCTTCTCCGCGCTGGGTCACATTCCCCCCCGTCGCGCCTGGAGCGAACGAACAAGCCGACCAAGTGTGGCGACGTTTGACCGTTCGTTCGTCACGCAATAGACATGAGACCACGACTTCATATAGCTAATGTACCCAGCCAAAGGCATTCTTCCAAGCGCTCCGGCTAAAGGGCAAACGCATCCTCCCAGGTGCCTGTTGTCGAGGCCTTGCTATATTCTGTCGATCGGTTCTCAAAGAAATTTGCGTGCTCGACCGCGTTCAGCATTTCGTCGAGCCACGGCAGCGGGTTGCGAGCCACCCGGAACAGGGGCTCCAGGCCGAGCTGGATCAGCCGCCGGTCGGCGATATAGCGGATATACACCTTGACCTCCGTGGCGGTCAGGCCCTCGACCGAGCCTTGCTCGAATGCCAGGTCGATGAATGCGTCCTCATGCGCGACGATGGTCGCGCAGGTCTCGCTGATCTCGCGCCGCAGCGGCTCGGTCCAGATGTCCGGGTTCTCCTGGACGAAGGTACGGAAGAGCCGGATCACCGAGTTGCAGTGCAGGGTCTCGTCGCGCACCGACCAGCTGATGATCTGGCCCATCCCCTTCATCTTCCCGAAACGCGGGAAGTTCAGCAGGATGGCGAAGGAGGCGAAAAGCTGCAGGCCTTCGGTGAAGGCGCCGAAGGCCGCGAGGGTCTTGGCGATGTCGTGCCGGCTCTCCATCGAGAAGCCGTGCATGTAGTCGTACTTGTCCTTCATCTCCTTGTAGCGAAGGAACGCCTGGTATTCGATCTCCGGCATCCCGATGGTGTCGAGCAGGTGGCTGTAGGCGGCGATGTGGACGGTCTCGATGTTCGAGAACGCCGACAGCATCATCAGCACTTCGGTCGGTTTGAACACCCGGCTGTAGTGCTTCATGTAGCAGTTGTTCACCTCGACATCCGCCTGGGTGAAAAAGCGGAAGATCTGGGTGAGCAGGTTGCGCTCGCCCTCCGTCAGGTTGCGGTGCCAGTCTTTGACGTCGTCGGCGAGCGGCACCTCCTCGGGCAGCCAGTGGACGCGCTGCTGGGTGAGCCACGCCTCATAGGCCCACGGGTAGCGGAACGGCTTGTACACCGGGTTCTCGGCCAGAAGACCGTGAGCCGCCGCCTCGTGGGAGCTGCCGTCCATTCGCCACCCCTGTGCTTGCGGGGCGAAATCTACCACGCGGTGATGGCGGATTCCACCGCGCGCGGGCAGGTGCTCCGCGGCTGCCCGGAATGTGCAATGCCGCAAACCGGTCGCGGCTGTTGATATCGGCGTAACCGGGCGGCTCGGCCCGGCTCTGGGGCGTTAGTGGACGCATGAGCGCACCTATCGAGGACTACGGCCTGATCGGAGATTGCGAGACGGCCGCGCTTGTCTCGCGCGACGGGTCGATCGACTGGCTCTGCATGCCGCGATTTCGACAGTGCCGCCTGCCTTGCTGGACTCCTCGGCAACGAGCGGCACGGGTCGTGGCGGATAGGGCCGGCCTTCGCGGGCTGGCGCGTGGCCCGCCGCTACCGTCCGGATACGCTGGTGCTGGAGACGGAGTTCTCGCGGGGCTCGAATGCCGTGCGCCTGACCGACTTTATGCCCGTGCGCGACATTCCTCCCAGCGCCGGCACGGCCAGCCTGATCCGCCTCGTCACCGGGCTGCGCGGGCAGGTCGACATGCGCTTCGATCTCATGCTGCGGTTCGACTATGGATTGTTGCGGCCCTGGCAGCAGGCGCTGCCCGACGGCAATGCCTGCTGCCTCGCCGGACCGGATCAGATGGTGGTCCAGGCGCCCGTGAAGCTGCACGTCTCAGAGGACCAGATCGGCGCCGCCTTCACCGTCACCGCCGGCCAGACTCTGGCCTTCACCCTCGTCCACGGCGCGTCGAATCACGCCGCGCCGATGTGTCCCGATCCGGCGCAGGCGCTGGCCGCGACGGAGGCGTTCTGGCGCGGGTGGATCGGCCGCTTCCGCCGCCCGACGCACTGGCCGGAGGCGACGCGGCGATCGCTGCTGACCCTGAAGGCACTGATACACCGCCCCACCGGAGGCCTGCTCGCCGCGCCCACCACCTCTTTGCCCGAGGTGATCGGCGGTGGGGAGAACTGGGACTACCGCTACTGCTGGCTGCGCGATGCGACGTTCACCATCGGCGCGCTGCTCAACGCCGGCTATCACGACGAGGCCACGGCCTGGCGGGACTGGATGCTGCGTGCCATCGCAGGCACACCGGAGTCGCTGCGGATCATGTACCGCGTGAACGGCGCGCGCCACCTCAACGAGTGGACCGTGCGCTGGCTGCCCGGCTACGAGGGATCAAGCCCCGTGCGGATCGGCAACCAGGCAGCCGATCAGGAGCAGACCGACGTCATCGGCGAGCTGATCGATGCCATGAGCCTGATGCGCCGGGCGAACATCGGGAACAGCCCGCACGGCGTGGCCATGGAGCACGCGCTGATGCGGCGGCTGGAGCAGACCTGGGCCGATAGCGGGCATGGGCTGTGGGAATCGCGGGCCGCGCCGCGCCAGTACGTCTATTCGAAGGTGATGGCCTGGGCGGGGGTGGACCGTTTCCTGCGCGGGCCGGCGCGGGACGGCGCGGTGGACCCAGAGCTGGTCGGGCGGCTGACCGCATTGCGCGCCCGCATTCACGAAGAAGTCTGCCGCAAGGGCTTCGACTCCGCGCGTGGGCACTTCGTCAGCACTTATGGCGGCCGGCACCTGGATGCCAGCTTGCTCCTGCTGGCCCCGATCGGCTTCCTGCCCGTGCAGGACCCCCGCATGGCGGCCACCATCGAGGCGACCGCGCGCGACCTGACCGAGGAGGGACTGGTGCTGCGCAAGCCGCGCAGCGAATCCCCCCACGAAGGCGCTTTCCTGCCCTGCGCCTGCTGGCTTGCCGATGCATGGGCGATGCAGGGCCGCGCGCCGCAGGCCCGCGCCCTGCTGGAGCGGGTCCTGTCCGTCAGCAACGACCTCGGCCTGCTGTCCGAGGAGTACGACACGAGCCGCCGCCGCCTGTGCGGCAATTTCCCCCAGGCACTGACCCATCTCGGCATCGTGAACACCACTCTCGGCCTGTCCGGACCGGTGCTGCAACGTGGGGGCGGGTGACCGCCCGCCGGGGTTCGCCGGCCGGCCTCAGCGCACGCTTTCGGCGACCTGGCCCTCAAGGACCCGGTCGAGACTGTGCGAGAGCCTTCTTGGCCGGGGCGTGGCCGATGGCGTCGCAAGCTCCAGTGCATCCACCAGCCCGGTACGCAGCGTCGCCTCGGTGAAATGCGTTTTCGCATAGTCGATCTGTGCTGCGCAGCGCGCCTGCCAGATCGCATCGTCGGTCAGCAGCCGGCAGGTCGCCTTGGCGAAGCCGACCGGGTTTTCGGTGACGGCCGCGATGTCGGCAAATCCTGGCAGGCCTTGCGCGCCGATCCCCGTCGCCACCACCGGCACGCCCTCGCGCAGCGCCTCGACCACCTTCAGCTTGACCCCCGCTCCGTAGCGCAGAGGCGCCACCACCACGCGCGCCGACCGGTAGAGGTGGCGCAACTCGTCCGGGGTGACGTCGGGGCGGATGCTGACCGCCGGGCCGGCCATGCACCAGGCGCGCGGCGTCACGTGGGACCCGGCGGCCGTCAGCCGCGCGCCGGGCACGCGGGCGCGGATCAGCGGCAGGATCTCGGACACGAACCATCCCAGGGCGTCCTCGTTCGGCGCATGCGCGAAGCCACCGACGAACAGCAGCCGGGCGCCCCCCGGCGCCGTGCGGGGGCGACCGAACTCGGCAAAGCAGAACGGCGCCACCGCCCGCGCGCGCGTCTTCGGCGCGGCCTGCCGCACCACCGCCGCCTCCTCCTCGGAGGGATAGACAACCGAGTCCACCGCGCTCCAGAGCCAGCGTTCCACCCGCTCCAGCCGCACCGCCTCGGCGGCATGGCGCGGCAGCCCGCTCACCGCGAACTGCGCACGGAGGCGGTGGAAATGCAGGTCGTGACCGTAATAGGCGACCCGTGCGCCGCTGTGCCGGCGGACCGCCCCGAGATGGACGGCGGCGACTTCGGGGCGGCTCAGCAACACGCGGTCGAGTTCGGCGCCGTTGTGCGCCATCCACGCCTCGAACGCTCCCGAACCACCATCGATCACCTCCACCCCCAGGTCCTGCAACGCCGCGACATAGGCGCGCTCGGGTCGCACGACCTCCACCCACAGCTTCACCACCGCGCCCGCGGCGAGCAGGGCGCGGATGAACGCCAGCACGGTCTGCGAACCGGCATCGCGATCGGGCTCGGGGACGCAATGCTCGATGAGCAACACCACCATCCGACCGGCCGCGTGGTCACGCGCACGCATCTCGCGTGTGTCGCGCGGGACGTGGCGCGTCGCCAGCACCGGTGCCCAGCGCATCAGGAAGCGATCGCGGTTCAGCACCTGGTGCGCCTTCACACCCTGGCGCAGGTCGGTGCCGTGCGAGGCGCCCTCGACATGCACCACCACCGAGCGCGGCTGATAGAGCGTCTTGTGGCCCAGCGCGCGCAACTGGAATGCGAGATCGGCATCTTCGTAGTAGGCCGGCGCATAGCGCGCGTCGAACCCGCCGAGCGTCTCGAACAGCGCGCGCCGCACCATCAGGCTGGCGCCCGAGCAGTAGTCCACCTCGCGCACGTAGTTGTACACCGGCCGGTCCGGGTGGTCGCCACGGCCGTAATTGGCGCCCCACGCATCCCGCCAGATCACGCCGCCCGCCTCTTGCAGGCGGCCGTCCGGGAACAGCAGCTTCGAGCCGGCCGCGCCCGCATCCGGCCGTGTGCGCAGCAGGTCGAGCAGCGTGTCCAGCCAGCCCGGCCGCACCATGGTGTCATTGTTCAGGAACAACAGGAACTCGCCGCGTGCGAAGCCGGCGGCATGGTTGCAGGCGCCGATGAAACCCAAGTTGCGCGGCGTCATCAGCAGCCGTAGCCCCGGCAGGCGGCGCAGGCGGCGCAGGCGCGGGTCTCCGGAGGCGTCATCCACGACGATCACCTCGGTCGCGGCCTCGGGCCGGCAGGCGGCGATGGCGGCGAGGCAGCGCCGCGTCATCCACACCTTGCCGTAACTCGGCACGATCACCGACACGACCGGGGCCGAGCTGTATGGCAGGATGAAGTGGCGAGCGGGGATGCCGCGCCGGCGTCGGGCACGCAGCCAGTAACCCAGTTCGCCAGGCAGCCGCAGCGTCACCGTCCACGCCACTACCTGGAGAATGCGGCCCAGCTGGACCCGCCGTGCCACATGCTTGCAGCCTGAGACGGACCCACGGAGCAAGGAGTCGCGTACGCGCGCGAAAGCGAGAAGCACGCGCTCAAGCCGACCCGCGCTGGGCATCCAGGCTTCTTCGAGCTGCATACCATCCTCCGTCCGCAGACGGAGACTGGCGCAGGAGTGTCGAGATTTGGTTACCAGGGCAGGCACGGTTGCGGCCCGCAGATCCTCCCAGAGAGTTGATTATACATGGCTATCGATCAAATTGTTGCCGTATTTGCTCCCGGAAGGCGCCGCCATCGGGGTCGATCTTGAGAAGATCGCTGGCTTCCTCCCCCAACGCGGCATGCCGCCAGCATGATTTTTGTCTTGGCACGCCGCCACCTCAGGCCTCGCCCCGCAGGGGCGGGGCCTTTTTCTATCCGCCCGCCACGCCGGATCGCAGGGCCGCCAGCTCCTTCTGGAGCGTCCGCATCTGCTCGAAGCGGGCGGTCGCGTCGCGCATGATCGCGGCGATCGCTTCCATGCCGCCGGCATCGTCGTGCAGCGGCACGATGGTGAACTCCACCGATAGCCGGGCGCCGTCCTTGCGCAGGGCTGGCACGGAGAGGAGATCGCCCGAACCGTAGCGCGACCGCCCGGTGCGCATCGTCTCGTTGAAGCCTGCCCAGTGCCGTCCGCGCAGGCGTTCGGGGATGATGATGTCGAGCGATTGCCCCACCACCTCGCTGGCCGAGAAGCCGAACAGGCGCTCGGCGCCGGCGTTCCAAAACCGGATCGTGCCGGCGGTATCGGCCAGGACCAAGGCATCGGGCATGTCGTGTAGCAGGGCGCGCGCGAGGCGATCGGGGTCGAATGCCATTCTCCGCTCCTCAGCTTGCCTGTCGGCGCAGCAGCATGGCGTATGTGCAGGGCGGCACCTGGAAGGTGATCACGCCGCGGAACGCGTCTCCCTCGAAGTGCCCGACGACCGTGTTCTGGCCGTAGATCATGCGCAACCCGCCCTGCGCGCCGATGGTGCCGCGGAACGGGCCGAATGCGACGGCGCGGCCTGTAACCCGGAAATCCCCGCCGTGGCGGAACGCGGGACAGCGGGCGCCCGCGCTGTTCAGCGCCTGCGCCGTGCCGGCATACACGCCGTCACGGCCGTACGGTGTGGAGGGCGCCGGCCGGGGCAGCGGCACCGTGCCGGCCCCGGGCAGGCTGGTGTAGGTGGCGGTGAGCTGGAGTGGGCCGCCGCCCGGGGGTGTGGTGAAGACCTTGGTGCAGGCCGTGAGCGCCGCGCCGGCCACGGCCAGCGAGAGCGCGCAGGCGATCCGCGTGTGCATGCGCCTCTCCGTCCGTCAGCAGAAGAGCGTGCGGCGCCGGCAACGCCACTGCCACATATTGTCGGCGCGACCCTTGCCCCGATCCCGCCGTCGCAAGATCATCCATGCCATGACCTTCTCCATCCTTGCCCGCGATCCGCAGACCGGCGCGCTTGGCGCCGCCGTCGCCTCGCGCTTCTTCGCCGTCGGTGCGATCTGCCTGCATATGGAGGGCGGGGTGGCGGCGCTGTCCACCCAGGCGCTGGTCAACCCGCTGTACGGCTTCGAGGCGATGCCACGGCTGCGCGACGGGCAGGACCCGCAGGTGGTGCTGGATGCGCTCACCGGTCCCGATCCGGGCGGCGCGCACCGGCAGTTGCACATCCTCGATGCGACCGGCCGCATCGCGCAGCATACCGGCGACGCGTGCGTCGCCTGGGCCGGTCACGAACGCGGTGCCGACGTCTCCGTGGCCGGCAACATGCTCGCCGGGCCACAGGTCGTGCAGCGCACGCTGGAGGCGTTCGGCGCGTCGCGTGGGCCGATCGCTGAGCGGCTGCTGGCCGCGATGGAGGCGGGCGAGGCGGCCGGCGGGGACAGACGGGGCAAGCAGTCCGCGGCGCTGCGCGTGTGCACCCGCGACCCTTACCCCGACCTCGACATCCGTGCCGACGATCATCCCGACCCGCTGGCCGAACTGCGCCGCCTCCATCGCGTCAGCCAGGAACGCTTCGCCGTGTTCCGCCGCCTGCTGGCGGGTACGGACAGTCGCTGGGGTGTGCACGATCGCGCGGTCATTGACGCCATCATCGCCCGCGAGGCCCGCCCGCCCGGCGCGGCGTGACTCGGATTGCCGGAAACGACAACGGAGAGCTTCCCATGCGACGCTTCGTCTTCGGCCTGGCCTGCGCGCTGGCCCTGATGCCGGCCGCCACGCGGACCGCATCCGCACAGGAGCGGACCCTGCGCATCGGGCTCCGCCAAGACCCCGACCTGCTCGATCCGACGCTGGGCTCCAGCTATGTCGGGCGCATCGTCTTCGCCGGCCTGTGCGACAAGCTGTTCGACGTCTCGCCAAACCTCGAGATCGTGCCGCAGCTCGCAACCGGATACGAATACAAGGACCCGACGCATCTGGTGATCCACCTGCGCCCGGGGGTGAAGTTCCAGGACGGCGAGCCGATGGACGCGGAGGCGGTCAAGGTCACGCTCGTGCGCGACCTGACCGCCAAGGGGTCCATGCGGCGCAGCGAGATCAGCTCCATCGACCATATCGATGTCATCGATCCGGTGACCGTGCAACTGGTCCTGAAGACGCCTGATGCGCCGCTGATCGCGCAGCTTGCCGATCGCGCGGGGATCGTGCTGCCGCCCAAGGTGCTGGAGCAGGAAGGCGACAAGTTCGGCCTGCATCCGGTCTGCGCCGGCCCGTTCAGCTTCGTCGAGCGGGTGCCGCAGGACCGCATCGTGCTGCAACGCTTTCCCGGCTACTGGAACGCCGGGGCGATCCATTTCGATCGCGTGGTGTATCAACCGAACCCGAACCCATCGGTACGGCTGGCCGACCTGCAAGCCGGCGCGCTTGATCTGGTCGAATACATCGTGCCCACCGATGTCCCGGCGGTGCAGAAGGACGCGAAGCTGAAGCTCGCGATCGACAACAGCCTGGCCTATGGGGGGATCACCTTCAATGTCGGGAACGGCCCGCAGGCGAACACGCCGGTCGGGCAGAGCGCGCTGGTTCGCCAGGCCTTCGAACTGGCGATCGACCGCACTGCGCTGATCCAGGTCGTCTATGACGGGCTGTACGCGCCGGTAGCACAGGCGAACCCACCCAATTCGCCTTACTACGTCGGTGCGATCCAGCCGCCCGGGCGGGATGTCTCGAAGGCGAAGGCGCTGCTGAGGCAGGCGGCGGTGAAGCTGCCGGTTCCGGTGACGCTGACCGTCACCAACAGCGCCGACGATCAGCAGAGCGGCGAGGTGATCCAATCAATGGCGAGCGAGGCCGGGTTCAACGTCAAGATTGTGGCGACGGAGTTCGCCTCCTCGCTTCAGGCCGGCTACGCTGGGAGGTTCGAGGCCTACGCCATCGGCTGGTCGGGGCGGGTCGATCCAGACGGCAATATGTACCAGTTCCTGCACAGCGGCGGCACGTTCAACTACGGCCACTATACCAATGCCGATGTGGACAAGCTGCTGGAGCAGGCGCGTCAGACCACCGATGTCGCCCAGCGCAAGGCGCTCTATGCGAAGGTGTGGGAGCAGCAGCGCAAGGACCTGCCGCTGGTCTATCTCTGGAATCCGAAGAACACGGTCGCCATGAAGAAGACCCTGGACGGCTTCGTGCAAGTCCCGGACGGCATCATCCGCCTGCAAGGGATGCATTTCGCGCCGTAGCCCGCATCGGGGCGTCCATGCTCGCCAGCGACCGGCCGCGCGTCTCCGGCAGCAGCAGCACGCCGACGACCATCAGCCCATAGGCCAACAGCGCGAATACCACGATCGCTGCTCCGAGGCCGAGCCGCACCGTCAGGAATCCGACGAGCGCCGGGAACAGCGCGCCGATCCCGCGCCCCGCGTTGTAGCAGAAGCCCTGACCGCACCCCCGCACGACCGAGGGGAACAGCTCGGTCATGAACGGGCCCATCGGCGGAAACATCATGTAGATGATGAAACCAAGGGGAAAGCCGATCAGCAGGATCGCCCCATCGCCGATCGGTGCCAGCAGGTAGATCAGCACCATCACCATCGAGCCGAGTGCCGAGACCAGAAAGGTCGGCTTGCGGCCGATCGCGTCCGACAGGTACGATCCGGCGATGAAGCCGCATAGCGCGCCGAGGATGTGCACGAGCAGGTAGCTGCCGGTGCCGACCGCGCTCAGGTGGCGCACCGTCTTGAGATAAGTCGGCAACCACGTGGACAGCGCGTAGCTGCCGCCCTGCGCGCCGATCGCCATCAGCACTAGCCGCCAGGTGGTGGTAAGGTACGGTGGGCGCAGGGCGGCAAACGCGTGGGCGAGGCCGCCGGCGGATGCGCCTGCCACCCGTTCACGCGGGGCGAGGTCGGACTCCTGCACATTGCGCCGGATCCAGACGACCAGGAGCGCCGGCAGGATGCCGATCCAGAACATCACCCGGAAGGCGGTCGCCGCCGGCAGAAATGCGAACAGTCCGGTATAGGCGAGCGCCGCCGCACCCCAGCCGAATGCCCAGCCTGTCTGCACCAAGCCGACCGCGCGGCCGCGGAAGCGGTCCTGGATCACCTCGCCCATCAGCACCGCCCCGGCCGCCCACTCGCCGCCGAAGCCCACGCCTTGCAGCGCGCGCAAGATGAACAGCTGCTCGAAGTTCTGCGCGAAGCCGCACAGGAAGGTGAACACCGCGTACCAGAGAATGGTGACCTGCAGCACCCGCAACCGGCCGAAGCGGTCGGCCAGCGCGCCGCCGAGCCATCCACCGAGGGCGGAGACCAGCAGCGTGATCGTGGCGAGTTCGCCCGCCTCGGCATTGGAGATGTGCCACAGCGCGAGCAGGGTCGGGATGACGAAGCTGAAGATCTGCACGTCGAGCGCATCGAGCGTCCAGCCGCCGAAGCAGGCCGCCATCGTGCGCTTCTCCCGGGCCGTCAGCTCCGAGAACCATGCCAGCATGCGTGCTCCCCCCGTTATCGGGACGAGTGAAGCACGCACCCTGCGGGGCGCGCAAAGTGGCCGCACGGGCGACCTGGTGCTTTACTCAGCGACGCGGCGGGCTCGCAGCGGCAGGACCAGCAGCGCGGTGGTCAAGCCGAGCGCGCCGCTGATCAGGGTCTCCCCTGTCGGCTGAGGGGTGCGGTTGGAGAGGCGTATGGCTGTAAAGCGGATCGTTGCGAACGTCGCGGCTGACCAGACCAGCACCGCCAAGGCGTTCTACGGCGACGTGCTGGGCATGAACGTGGTCATGGACCTTGGATGGATTGTGACCTTTGCAGCCGAAGGCAGCGCAGTGCCGCAGATCAGCGTGGCGATAGAAGGTGGGTCAGGAACACCAGTGCCGGACCTCTCCATTGAGGTTGATAACCTCGATGACGCTTATCGACGGGTGCAAGCCGCAGGGTTCAAGGTCGAGTACGGTCCGGTAACCGAGCCATGGGGCGTGACACGTTTCTATGTTCGCGACCCTTTCGGGCGCCTCGTCAATATTCTGGCTCATGGATGACGTCTGGCATCCAAGGCCCACTCTGGATTAGCGCCCGGTCAGCACCCGCTCGACCAGTTGGCGCACCGTGGGGATGAAGCCGTTCGAGTAGAACGGGTCGCGGCTGAAACGGAACGCGTTATGGCCGCTGAACATCAGGTTATGCTCGATGGCGGCGGGATCGTCGCTGGTGTGCGCGATATCCTGAAGCGTCTTCTGGATGCAAAAGCTGCGTGGGTCGGGGCGCTTGCCGTTCGTGTGATCCGGCGCGTGCTGGCTCCAGTTCGAGAAGCGGCACTGGCTCAGGCAACCCATGCAGGCGATCTGGTCGCGGGTGATCTCGCGCGCCTTCTCGGGCGTGACGAAGACCAGCGTGGAATCGGGCGTGCGCAGCGCCTCGGTGAAGCCCTGCGCCTCCCAGGTGCGCACGCGCGCGAGATCAGGTGTGGTCAGAAATGCGGCGCGCTTGCGCGGGCCGACGCCATACTGCGCGACATGCTCGCCGACCGGCTCGGTCGTGAAGGCCGCCTGGTGCTCGCCCCGCTGGCGCAGTTCCTTGATGAAGTCGTTGTTGACGGCGCTCGACCAGAAGCCGGTCGGGCTGAAATTGTTCAGGAAGACGTCGCCCTCCTTGAGGGTGGGCAGCCGGCGCTTCCACGCCTCGCCGATCGGGCTTTCCTGGGTCAGCAGCGGGCGGGTGCCGAACTGGAAGGCGACCGGTCCCAGATCGGGGTTGTCGATCCAGTCCTGCCACTCCTCCAGCCACCAGACGCCGCCGGCCATGATGATCGGCGTTTCGTGCAACCCAAAGTCACGCATCTGCTTGCGCAATGCGAGCACGCGGGGGAACGGGTCCTCCGGCCGGGCGGGGTCCTCGCTGTTTGACAGGCCGTTGTGTCCGCCCGCCAGCCAGGGGTCCTCATACACCACGCCACCGAGCAGCGCGGCGGCCTTGTGGTACGCGCGTCGCCACAGCGCATTGAAGGCGCGTGCAGAGGAGACGATCGGATAATAATGGATGTTGAACTTCGCGGCGATATCGGCGAGGCGGTAAGGCATCCCGGCGCCGCACGTGATGCCGTTGATGAGGCCCTTCGCCTGTTCCAGCGCGCCGGTGATGACGCGCTCGGCGCCGCCCATCTCCCACAGGATATTCGCGTGGATGCGCCCCTTGCCGCCGGCGAGTTCGTAGGCGCGCCGGGCCTGCGTCACCGCGCCCCGGATCGCGTAGGCGATCAGCTCCTCGTGACGCTCCCGCCGCGTGCGGCCGTGATAGACTTGCGGGATGGGTCGGCCCTGCTCGTCGTAGCTGTCGGCGTTGACGGCGCTGAACGTGCCCACGCCACCAGCTGCCGCCCAATTTCCGCACGAGATGCCGTTGGAAATGGCGACACCCTTGCCGCCTTCCACCAGCGGCAGGACGTCGATACCCCCCATCCGGATCGCGTTGATTGCTTTCATCGCCAGCCTTTGCCTCAGCGCGCACCGGCGTCCCGCTCTCAACATCCGCCGCGCACGAGGGCGGTCGAGCCAGGACGCCAGTTCGTTGTTTTTAGTGACCTGCCCCTCGTCGAAGCTCGCCGTGGATGACAGCGGGCTTCGGACGGACGGTCACTCCCCGGCCGCCGCCGGCTGATCAGCCCCAGGCTGGTCAACCCCAGGCTGCTCGCCACGATCACGGCGCTCGCCCCGGTCCCGATCCCCGCGCCCCGGTTTGGCACCCACCTTGTCGGCGATGTCCTCCCCGGTCGCCTGATCGACCACGCGCATGGACAGCTTGACCTTGCCGCGCTCGTCGAAGCCGACGACCTTCACCTTCACCGCGTCGCCGACATTGACCACGTCGCTGGTCTTGCCGACCCGCCCTTGCGCCAGCTCGCTGATATGCACGAGCCCGTCGCGCGAGCCGAGGAAGTTCACGAAGGCGCCGAAATCGGCGGTCTTTACCACCTTGCCGTTGTAGATCACCCCGATCTCGGGCTCGGCCACGATGCCGCGGATCCAGTCGATCGCGGCCTGTGCCCGGTCCTGTTCGGTGGCGGCGATCTTGATGGTGCCGTCATCGCCGATGTCGATCTTGCAGCCGGTCTGCTCCACGATCTCACGGATCACCTTGCCCCCAGTGCCGATCACCTCGCGGATCTTCTCCTTGGGAACGTTGATGATGGTGATGCGCGGCGCGTTGGCGGCGACATCGCCGCGCGCGCCGGTAATCACCTTGGCCATCTCGCCCAGGATATGCATGCGCCCGTCGCGCGCCTGATCGAGCGCGATGCGCATGATCTCCGGCGTGATGGACGTGATCTTGATGTCCATCTGCAAGCTGGTGACGCCCTTCTCGGTGCCCGCCACCTTGAAGTCCATGTCGCCGAGGTGGTCCTCGTCGCCCAAGATGTCGGAGAGCACCGCGAAGCCGCGCTCCTCCTTGATCAGCCCCATCGCGATGCCGGCGACCGGCCGCGCCAGTGGCACGCCTGCGTCCATCATGGCAAGCGAGGAGCCGCAGACGGTGGCCATCGACGACGATCCGTTGCTCTCGGTGATCTCCGAGACGACACGGACCGTGTAGGGAAAGCTGGCCTTCTCCGGCAGCAGCGGATGCAGCGCCCGCCAAGCGAGCTTGCCGTGGCCGATCTCGCGCCGCCCCGGGCTGCCCATGCGGCCCGCCTCGCCGACCGAGTACGGCGGGAAGTTGTAGTGCAGCATGAAGTGCTCGCGGTACTCGCCCTCGAGCGCGTCGATGACCTGCTCGTCCTGCCCGGTTCCCAAGGTGGCGACGCAGAGCGCCTGCGTCTCCCCGCGGGTGAACAGCGCCGAGCCATGCGAACGCGGCAGCAGCCCGACCTCGGCCAGGATCGGCCGGACGGTGCGCGTGTCGCGCCCGTCGATGCGGGTTCCGGTGTCCAGGATGGCGTTTCGGACGATGTCGGCCTCAAGCTTCTTGAACAGCGCCTGGGCCTTGTCCGCGTCCAGCCCCTCGGCCGCGATCTGGGTCAGCGCGCCCTTCTTGGCCGCGTCAATACGGTCGTGGCGCGCGCCCTTCTCCTTCTCGCCATACGCGGCGACCAGCCCGGCGCGGCCCAGCGTGTCGAGGCGCGCAGCAAGAGCCTTCTCCTCGCTCGACGGCTCGGGCAGCGGCCATGGCTCCTTGGCGGCACGCTCGGCAATCTCGATGATGGCGTCGATCACCGGCTGGAATGCCTTGTGGCCGAAGGTGACGGCGCCCAGCATCACGTCCTCGGGCAACTCCCGCGCCTCGCTCTCGACCATCAGCACGCCCTCGGACGTGCCCGCGAGCACGAGGTCGAGCGCGGTGTCCTCAAGCTGCTCAGCGGTGGGATTGAGAAGGTAACGGCCTTCCCTGTAGCCAACGCGGCAGGCGCCGACGGGGCCGAAGAATGGAATGCCGGACAGCGTCAGCGCGGCGGAGCAGCCGATCATCGCGACGATATCGGGGTCGTTCTCCAGGTCGTGGCTCAGCACGGTCGCGATGACCTGCACTTCGTTGCGGAACCCATCCGGGAACAGCGGGCGGATCGGCCGATCGATCAAGCGGCTGACCAGCACCTCGTTCTCCGAGGGGCGGCCCTCGCGCTTGAAGAAGCCGCCCGGGATCTTGCCTGCCGCGAACGCCTTCTCCTGGTAGTTCACCGTGAGTGGGAAGAAGTCTTGGCCGGGCCGGGCGGTCTTGGCGGCGACGGCGGTGCAGAGCACGATGGTGTCGCCGTAGCGGACCAGCACGGCCCCGTCCGCCTGCCGGGCGATCTTGCCGGTCTCAAGCACGAGCTTGCGCCCGCCCCAGTCCAGTTCCTTGCGATAGTAGTCGAACATGCGTCGTCCTTCGATGCGCGCGGCATCGGCGGACGTCTCCCGATCAGCCCTCGTCTCCCGGCGGGATACGGCGTCTCGGGCCGCATGGAGGCGCGGGCTGCGACACGGTGCAGGCCGCGGGCCATGTGGCCGGAAACGCCGTCACGGTTCCCGTTGGGTGCCGGACCGGCGGTGTGTGGTCCGCCGCGTGTCGCGACGTGTGCGGGTTCTCTCCCCGCGTTGCCTCGCGCCACCATGGCGCCAGGATCAGTCGTTATGCTTGCGGGCGTACATATGTGTGCGACCGCGCCGGATTTCAGGGGCGGCGGGTCAGCGCCGCAGGCTCAGGCGCCCGATCAGCGTCTCGTAGCGGCGGCTGTCCTTGCGCTTGAGGTAGTCGAGCAGGCGTCGCCGCCGGCCAACCAGCATCAGCAGGCCGCGGCGACTGTGGAAGTCCTTCGCGTGCGTCTTCAGATGGTCGGTTAGGTTGGTGATCCGCTCGGAGAGCAGGGCGACCTGCACCTCCGGGCTGCCGGTATCGCTCGGCTGGGTGGCGTAGTCGGTGATGAGCGCGCCCCGGCGCTCTGCGGTGATCGACATCGGGATTGCTCCTTCTTCGGGCTGGATGGAGCGCGTGGATCGACCGGGCAACGGACCGGAGTCACAAGATCCGTTCGGGTCTGAGCCAGCCGTCTTGCAGGCGACACAGCCCGATCACGCGGCCCCCCGCCATGGCGCGCGCCAAGCCCCCATCGGGATCGGCGGCCCCTGGAATGCGACCGAGCAGGGCGACCAGGCTGATCGCCTGTCCGTTCCGCAGATCGGAGGCCTCCGCCTCGGTCAGGGCCAGCGCCGGGATGTCGGCCAGCGCGGTCGCGACCGGAAGCAGCAGGTCCGGGGAAGCGGGGCCCGTATGGTCCGGGCCGGCCACTTTGTCCAGGGGAATCGATTGCTGTTCCGTGAACGGGCCGACGCGCAGCCGGCGAAGGGCGGCGACATGGCCCAGCGTGCCGCAGGCGGCGGCGAGGTCGCGTGCCAGGCTGCGCATATAGACGCCCTTGCCCGACTGCACCTCGAACACGGCGGTGTCCGCGTCTGGACGCTCCATCAGCGCGAAGCGATCGACGCGCGCCGGGCGTGGCTCCAGCACCGGCGCGCGTCCCTCGCGCGCCATGTCGTAGGCGCGCTCCCCGGCGATCTTCACCGCCGAATACGCGGGCGGGACCTGCATGATCACGCCCCGGAAAGCGGACAGGGCGGCCTCGATCGCGGCATCATCGGGGCGCACGCGGGAGGTGGCGGTAACCTGCCCGTCCGCGTCGTCGGTGTCGCGCGCCTCCCCGAACCGGAGCGAGAAGCGGTAGAGCTTGGTGCCGTCCATCACGTACGGCACCGTCTTGGTCGCGGCGCCGAAGGCGATCGGCAGGACGCCCGTCGCCAGCGGATCGAGCGTGCCGCCATGCCCGGCCTTTTGAGCATCGAACCCGCGTCGGACCCGGTTGACGACGTCGGTGCTGGTGAGCCGGGGCGGCTTGTCGATCACCAGCCAGCCATCGAGCGGCCGGCCACGGGGCTTGCGGCGGGGCATTGCGGGTCTCCCAGGGACTGCGCTGGCGCTCAATCGGCCCAGGGATCGGCGATGTCCACGCCCGGTCGATCAGAATCGCCCCCCAGACCAAGCCGCGAAAATTAGTTCGCTTACCGCTGCATCCGGCCAGCCTTCTCGCAACGAGACGAAACAGCGGCTGGCCAAGGCCGCCCTCAACAGGAGCAAAGCCGATGAAGCGTAGCACCCTGCTTGCCGCCACCCTGCTCGCCTCTGCCACAATCCTGCCGACGGCGCCCGCCCGGGCCGCCTCGGAGCCGGTCGTCATGGTCGGTGGACAGTCGATGTTCCCCAGCAAGACGATCGTCGCGAATGCCGTGAACTCCGCCGACCACACCACGCTGGTGGCGGCGGTGAAGGCGGCCGGCCTTGTGGACACGCTGAGCGGCAAGGGGCCGTTCACCGTCTTCGCGCCCACCAACGAGGCGTTCAACGACCTGCCGCCCGGCACCGTGGACGCGCTGCTCAAGCCGGAGGATAAGGCGATGCTGACCAAGGTCCTAACCTACCACGTCGTGCCCGGCGACTACGACACGACCCGGCTGCGGTCGATGATCCTGGCCGGCAACGGGGTCGTGCATCTCAAGACGGTCGAGGGCGACATGCTCGCGGTGAGCATGAACGGGTCCACGAACATGCTGGTCAAGGACGACAAGGGCGACGTCGCCGATATCACCATCGCCGATGTCCACCAGAGCAACGGCGTCATTCAGGTGATCGACCACTTACTAATGCCGGCGCACTGACCGCACGCGCCGTGTGATCGGACGGGTCAAGAAGGCTCCCTGGACCCTATTCGACGTATTGTTGCAATCGTCCCGCGTAGAGCACCGGGCCGGTGGGCAGGCCGGACGGTGAGCCGCCCTTCGGCTCCAGGCTGACCAGGATTTGCGTGCCGGCAGGCAGCCCCGCCTCCAGCCGGAGGCCGGCGGCGGGCAGCACGCCGAGGGGGCGCGGACGGGTCGCGCCTTCGGGCAGCGCCCAAAGCTCCAGGTCACGGTTGTTAGGCACCGTCGCCAGCGGTCCCGCCGGCCGGACGGTCAACGCGCTGCCCGGACCTTCCAGTGCCAGCAGTACCGGGCTGCCGGTCGGCGCGAGAACGGCGACGACGGGCGGCGCGGGACCGCGCAGGATGACGAAGGCCGCCAGCCCCGCCGCAAGCGCCAACGCTGCGGCCGTGCTTGCCTGCCAAAACCGCGTGGCCGATCGTGCCGGTTTAAGCGTCACGATCTCCGGCGCCGGACCGATGCTTTCCGCGATGCGCTGCCACAGCTCGGGCGGCGGCGGCACCTCGGGGGCCAAGCGCGACAGCGGGCTGAGGCGACGCTCCCACGCCCGCACCGCGGCCCCAAATGCCGGATCGCTCTCGATCCGTCCCGCGCGGCCACGCGGTCCTCGCCGTCCAGGGTGCCCAGCACGTACTCGGCGGCGATCATATCGGGATCGTCGTGCGCCTCGCTCATGCGTCGAGGCACCCGCGAAGCGCGAGAAGGCCACGCCGGATGGACGACTTCACCGTCCCGATCGGCATCCGCAGGCGTGCGGCCAGGTCCGGGTGCGAGAGCCCGTTGATAAAGGCGAGCACGACGAGGCGCCGTCTCTCCGGGTCGAGCCGGTCGAGGCAGCGTTGCAGCGCGACGCCCTCCGCACTGCCCATGAGCTGGCTCAGCGCGTCCGGGCTTTCGTCCGCCTGTTCCTCCGGCTCATAGCCCGCCACCTCACGACCGCGCTGCCGGACGATGTCGAGGGCGCGATAGCGCACCAGGCTCACCAACCAGGCATCAGGGCTGCCACGCGCGGGATCGAAGCGGCCGGCATGCTGCCAGACCTGCACGAAGGCGTCGTGCGTGGCGTCGGCCGCCAGCGAGGACTGGCCCGTGATCCGCGCCGCGACACCGTGCAGCCGTGCCGCCCACAGGTCATACAGCCGTCGGAACGCGGCGCGGTCCCTTGACGCACAGCGCTGGAGCAGCATCGCGGTTTCGCCCGCGTCGCGGGTCAGGGCGTCGAGGGATGCGTCACCCACGGCCCTCACCGGTCCCGTTGTGCAGCGAGATCAGCGCGTCGGCGATCACCAGGCCCGACCCGTCGGCATGCAGGATGACCGGGTTCAGCTCCATCTCCGCGATCCGGTCGCGATGCGCCATCGCGGCTTGCGACAGTCGCGCCACCAGATCGGCGAGCGGCGCGATGTCCACCGGCGCGGCGCCGCGAAATCCCTCCAGCAGCCGCGCCGAGCGCAGGCTGCGGATCATCGTCTCGGCCTCTTTCGGGCTCAGCGGGGCGGGGCGGTGTGCCACGTCACCGAACAGCTCGATCGTGGTGCCGCCGAAGCCGACCATCATGATCGGGCCGAAGGTCGCGTCGTTGACCATGCCGACCGCGAGTTCGAAGCCCCTGGGCGCCATACGCTGCACCAGCACGCCCTCTATTCGCGCGTCGGGTTTGCGTTGCGCCACCGTCTCCAGCATCGCCGTGTAGGCCTTTTCCACATCGGCGCGGTCGCGCAGGTCGAGGCGCACGCCGCCCGCCTCGGTCTTGTGCGGAATATCCGGCGACTGGATCTTCAGCGCGACCGGAAAGCCCAGCGCCTCGGCAGCGTCGGCGGCCTCGCCGGCCGAGCCGACCAGTCTTTCGCGCGACGGGGGCAGGCCGTAGGGGGCGAGCAGCGCTTTCGCGCGATGCTCCGACAGCACGCGCACGCCCTGCGGAATGTCGGTCCTGGCCTTGATTTCGACGGTGGCGACGGGCGGACGCGTGAGCGCCTCGGCATGGGTGGCCAGGCGGTTCATCGCGATCCCGCAGGCGCGCAGGTCGGTGTGCAGGAACAGCCCGCATGCGGCGGACTGCCGGCGGCCGTAGGCGGACGGGATCGTGTAGCTCCACACCGTCACCGGCTTGCGCGCCGCCTCGATCAGCGGGCGCACGCGCGCCGGGTCGAGCATCACGCGCGTCTCGCTGGCGAGGGAGCTGACCAGCACGATGCTGTCCACCTCGTCGGAGGCCTCCAGCATCTCCAGCGTGCGGACTACCACCGGGCCGGTGTTGCCGCCCTGCGCGGTGACATCGACCGGGTTCTGCGGCGAGGCGTAGGAGGGGATCAGGCCGCGAATGGAGTCCTGCAACGCCGGCAAGAGAATAGGGACGGTCAGGTTATTGGCCGTCAGCGTGTCGGCCATCCAGGCGCCCCCGCCGCCCGAGACGGTGATAATGCCGACCCGGCGCCCGTGGGGAGGCTTGCAGGTCAGCAAGAGCCCGGCGATGGCTACCGCCTCGTCGGGGTCCTCGGCCTCCAGGATGCCGTAGCAGTCGAATACCGCGCGATAGGCGGCATGGGCGCCCGACAGCGCGGCGGTGTGCGAGGCGGCTGCCCGCTGCCCGGCTTCCGACCGGCCAACCTTGATCGCGACGATCGGCTTGCTCCGCCGGCGTGCTTCCTCGGCGGCGGCGACGAAGCGCGCGCCGTCACGGATGGTTTCGCAGAACATCATGATCGCGTGGGTGCGGTCGTCGCGCACCATGTAGTCGAGGAAGTCGGCGGCAGTCAGATCGGCCTCGTTGCCGGTGGACATGACGTAGCTGAAGCCGAGCCCCGCCGCCTTGCCGCGATTGAACAGCGAAAATCCGATGCCGCCCGATTGCGCGACGACGCCGATGCGCCTCTTGGAGACGAGCGCCGGGATGTCCTCGTTCGCCTTGACCTCGACCGTCGGACTGAACGTGGTGCTGATCCGGCCCAGCGCGTTCCAATAGCCCTCGCAGTTGGGTCCCGCGATGCGCAAGCCGGTACGGCGCCCGACCTCCAGCAACTGTGCCTGCATCGCCGACGCCGCGCCGCCCTCCTCGGCAAACCCCGAGCTGATGACGATCATGTGCCTGACGCCCGCCCGCGCGCAGTCCTCGGCCGCTGCCGCCACGGCGCCGGCCGGGATCGCCACGACCGCGACATCGATCCCGCCGCCGGCGGCGTCAAGCGAGGGGTAACAGCGCAGGCCGTCGATCTCGGGATAGCTCGGATTGACCGGGACGATGCGGCCGTCGAACCCGTTGGCGCGCAGATGGCGCAGCAGCAGGCCGCGGATGCGGTGGGGATCGGGCGAGGCGCCGAGCACGGCGATCGAACGCGGCCAGAAGAAGCCCTCAAGCGGGTGGTCGGTCATCCTTGTCCTCCGCGTAGCGCTGGACGGTGCTCAGGCGGAAACATGCGCGACGAGCGCTGGGCGGAGCTCGTCTGGGCGAGGGGGCGGATCACGACGCGCCTTGATCCAGGCCAGATACGCGAACGGATCTTGTCGAAATCGGGGCGTGCGGGAGAGAGGGTCCTGGGCGATCCAGTCGAGAATCATGCGACTGGCGGATTTCGGGCAATGCTCCATAGCCCCGATCGTAAACGATCGACTTGATTGCTGCATTTTCCAGTCGTCCCCGACCCTGGCGAACCCTTCGGTCCCAATGCCGGCGCAAGTCACGCCACCGCCAACTCCATGGAGAAATGGCAAAACCAGCCTTGGGCACCACACCGGCCAACGTTCGGTTCCAGGGACTGTTGACCGCATCGCAGTCGTGCGACGCGACCGAGTTCAGCAGGCCATCCCCCCGATAAAGTCCAGTAGGCAGGAGGATTTGCCGGTTGACGATCCGATCAACGAACTGGCGAGGAAGGACGTGAAGGCATCCCACCACACCACCATGCTTCATCAGATCATCACGCCACCTGACAGCCGAGCGGCCTGAAATGGGGCAGGCACTCGCCGCGTTGGCTCCTGGATTGGCCTCGATATACGTCGCAAGGAGGGACAGAGCATCAGGAGACACGCGGGTATATCCATCAACGAAGAAATACGATCCGGCGTTCGGACGCAGGGTGTAGACGAACTGATTCCAGGCGTTCGACTTGTCAGGATATGAGATCGAGTAGATGTCTGCATTTAACTTGGCATCGTTTGCGGCTTGCGTGGCCCGGCTGACACTGTCGTCAGTGGTTCCATTCACCAATACTGTGACATGCGTGCGTACGTGGGCGCAGGCGACGCCGATGCTGGCGAGGTCACTCCGGCAAAGCCCTCGCCTCGTTGCGGGCGATGACGGCAATGCTCCAGTCGTAGGTGCCGGCCCGGCAGGAGCCCTCGCCGATATCCCTCCTCCCATTTCCGAAGCGGGCGAGCCTGTCTCGAGGGAAGGGATCAGCCTCGGTCCCGGTGATCGTCGTGGTCATCGCGTTCGCCTCATCGCCGCAGCCTCGGGTCCAGGATGTCGCGCACCGCGTCGCCTAGCAGGTTGGTGCCGAACACCACCAGGCTAGCCTGCATGTCTCACGAGGGATAGGTGCATCGGAACTCTCGAATTCGGCGAAAGTTCTTCTGCAACAAAGCCTTACCGCTGAGCAGAGGAGAACCCCTGTGCCGACAGAGTGTCGTGTCACCCGAGCCGGTTCGATTTTGCAGTTGTGGAAGGCCGTTCTGTGGTGGCCTCCTTTGAGGGTGGCCGGATCACTTCGGACGCGGCGGCGCTGCTGCTTGGCGCGGCCGACCGGGTGATCGGGCTGACCCGGCGCCTGGCTGCCTGCTACAGCGACGCCCGCAATCCGGCGCTGATCGAGCACGATCTCGAAACTCTGATCATGCAGCGCGTGGTCGGCATCGCGCTCGGCGATGAGGATCTTCTCGACCATGACGAACTCCGCCACGACCCGGTAATGGCGACGCTTGCCGGCAAGCTGGCCGCCCGGCGGTCCTATTGCGCGCCGCTGGCGGGCAAGTCCACGCTGAGCCGGCTGGCGCTGCAGCGAACACCTCGTGGGAAAGCATCATCGGTGTCCACCGAACCGGGGCAATCCCAATCCCACTCGTGACGGCGGAGGCCGGCAGAGAGCCGTGGGAGTTCCGGGCGGAGCTGGCTGAGCGAGCGATGATCTTCGCCGGGCTGATGCCGAACATCAAAGGTCCGGAGGCGGGCCAGAGACTGCGCCTCATGCCCTGGCAGCAGCTGGTGTTTGCCAAAACGTGCAGGTTGCCGTCTGCGACGATCGCCTCGCACAAGACCTCCGAGGTCTACGACGTCCTGCTGACCGCGATGGGCAAGCGCCGCCATCCACTGTTGCCGCCCATCTCCACCGCCACGGGCAACAACACCGACATCGGCAAGCAGCTCTGACTACGCGGTGCGGGTCCTGGAGGGCATCCAGAACAACGGCAGCGGTGCTGGAGTCGCGCAATCCGTCCCGTCCGAGCTGGGCCGCGGAGGGCGACCTGGTGCTCACCCCGGGAAACGAGACCGACTTCGATGCGATCGAGGCCGATGTGCGCGAGCTCTGCCGCTGCCTTCGGGTGCTCAGTGTCGGGTACCATCCCTGGCAGTCGACGCAGGTGTCGCAGCACCTGCGGTCGGGGGCGTGCCGATGTACGAATTCAGGGCGACGACGCAGAACTTCAGCCCGGCGATCTTCGAGCTCGATGCGGCGATGCGCTCCGGGCGCATCCGCCACGACGGCCACCCGGTGCTGGAGTGGTGCCTCGGCAACGTGGTCGGCAAGACGGATCGGCGCGGCAATCTCTATCCGACCAAGCAGTGGCCGAGCAGATGACCGACGCCACAATCGCGGTGATCATGGCCGTCGGTCGGGCGCGGGCGACCGTGGAGGAGCAATCGATGTATGAGGAGCGGGAATACTGTTCGTCTGATCCGGTTCCTCACTCGCTTCGGATCAAGACTGCGTTCAGCCACCGTTCGGACTAGCGACCTGGTCGGGCGTCTGGCGAAGTCCAAACCCGGACGAAATCGAGCCGCGGCTCTGCAGGGCGGCGTCCGGCATTTGCGCCGTGCGGTCCACGAAGATACGTCTTTCAACGCGTGGCCCTTCGCCCAGTCTGAACGACATGCACCAGGCTGCTCCCGAACGAAGCGCGTCAGCTTGTCGGATTGCCACCGCGGGAAACGATGTCAATGGGGCATGCAGCAACGGCGCGGGCCCAGATCCCATCGAACTCTCCGCGTCACGCACGTCGTTGCGGTGCATTTGAGGGGAGCCAAGTCGAGCCCCGCCGGCTCCCGCTTGTGAATGAGCGCATCACGAGCGATCTGCTGCAAGATCCGCAAAGGAAGCGGGAGCTATTGGCACCGGTCTGCAGCATGATGGTTCTCGCGTAGCCGGTGATGGTTATCCACCAGCCAATTGTTGCGCTCATACAAACCCGCGACGGCGCTTCTCGCCACGACGTTGCTCCCGTCCACCCCGGGGACTAACCTCCGCGCCAACAAGAATGGCACGGAGGAGGCGGCCAGGATGACCGATGACCTGACGCTGGTGATCCGGGGCGGCACCGTCGTGGACGGCACTGGCGCGGCCCCGTTCGAGGCGGATATCGGTATCGCCGGCGATCGCATCATTGCGGTCGGCCGCTTGGTCGGCCGTGGCGCCGAGGAGATCGATGCGCGCGGTCTGCTGGTCACGCCTGGCTTCGTCGATCCGCACACCCACTACGATGCCCAGGTGATGTGGGCGAACCACATCACCCCAAGCTCGTGCAACGGCGTCACCACCGCCCTGATCGGCAATTGCGGCGTCGGCTTCGCGCCCTGTCTGCCCGAGCAGCGCGAAATGCTGGTGAAGCTCATGGAGGGCGTCGAGGACATCCCCGAGCCGGTCCTGACCGAGGGCCTGCCGTGGAACTGGCAGAGCTTCCCCGACTACCTCGATCGGCTGGACGCGCGCCGTTTCGATCTCGACGTGGCGACCCAGGTGCCCCATGCGGCGCTGCGGGTGTTCGTCATGGGCGAGCGGGGCGCCGCGCGCGAGCCCGCCACCGAGGCCGACCGCGCGGCGATGGCCCGTCTCGCGGCCGAGGGGATCAGGGCGGGCGCGCTCGGCTTCTCCACCTCGCGCACGCTCAACCACAAGACCGTCGATGGCCAGCCGACCCCGACCTTGGACGCGGCCGAAGCGGAGCTGTCCGCCATCGCCCAGGCGATCGGGTCCACCGGCGCCGGCTGGTTGCAGGTCATCGCCGACTTCGATGACGCCATCGACACCGAATTCGCGATGCTCCGTCGCCTTGTCGCCGTCTCCGGCCGACCAATGACGACGACCGTCCTGGAGCGGGATTCGAAGCCGCAGGAATGGCGTCGCCTGCTCGGCCTGATCGCGGCGGCGAACGCGGCCGGGCAGAAGATGACTGGCATGGTGCTGACGCGGCCGACCGGGATCATGCTCGGCTTCGAGATCTCGCAGAATCCGTTCATCGGTTGCCCGAGTTGGCACGCCATCGCGCACCTGCCGTTCGATCGCCGCCTCGCCGCCCTGCGCGATCCCGGCCTGCGCGCCCGGCTGCTGACGGAAGCCCCGCGCGACCCCGATCTCGCGAAGCGCGTGCGCCGCTGGGATCGCATTTTCCCGCTCGGCGACCCGCCCGATTACGAGCCGTCGCCCGAGCGCAGCATCGGCGCCGAGGCGCGCCGGCTGGGCGTCGATCCGGCGGCGCTCGCCTACGACCGGCTGCTGGAGGATGGCGGGCGCACGATACTCTACCGCCCGCTCAGCAACTACGCGGGCGGCACGCTGGATACCGTGCGCGAGATGATGGCGGACCCCAACACCCTGATCGGCCTCGGCGATGGCGGCGCGCACGTTTCGATCCTCTGCGACGCCTCGGCGATGACCTACGCGCTGACGCACTGGACGCGCGACCGCGCAAGCGGGCGGTTCCCGGTGGAATGGATGGTGCGCCGCCTGACCCGCGACAATGCGAGCGCGCTGGGCTTGCACGATCGTGGCGTGATCGCGCCGGGCCGCAAGGCGGACCTGAACGTGATCGACTACGCGCGCCTGCGGCTCTGCCCGCCGCGCGTGGTCTACGACCTGCCGGCCGGGGGGCGGCGGCTGATGCAGCGCGCGGAGGGCTTCGCCGCGACGATCCTCTCGGGCCAAACGGTGTTGCGCGAGGGCGTGCCGACCGGGCACTTGCCGGGTCGTCTGGTGCGCGGCGGCCAGGGACGCAGCGAATCACAGGCCTGAGCGATGTCTCCGTTGTCGCGGATCATCGAGACCGACGTCCTCGTCGGGTGAGGCACCAGGGGGAGAAAAAGCAAGGAATGAGCGGGACCATCATCAGCCGCCGTGCTGCATTGGCCGGCGCCGCGATGGCGGCGTTGCCGTCGGCGCGCGCTCGCGCTGCCGAGCAGTGGAAAGCCTACACCTATCAGCCGGTCATGTCGCAGACCTCGACCATCGCCTTCAAGCGCCTGTTCGAGAACTTCCAGAAGGCGTCGGGCGGCGTGGTGGACACCACGCTGCATCTCGGCGGCAGCCTGCCGATCGCCGCGAACAATATCACGCAGGCGGTGTCGCAGGGGCTGGTCCAGCTCGGCGACGACGGTTTCGCCACCGGAAACATCCCGATCACCGGCATCCTGCGCCTGCCCATGCTGCTGCTGAGCATTGACGAGATGCTGAAGGCGATGGCGATCGTGCAGCCCTACATCGAGCGGGACTACGCCCGCAAAGGGATCGTCATGCTGGGCCAGTATACCTATCCGTTCCAGGTGATCTTCGGGCGCAAGAAGATCACGTCGCTTGCCGACGTGAAGGGGATGAAGCTGCGCGTCACCTCGGTCGAGGAGGGCGAGCTGATCCGCCGCTTCGGCGGCATCCCGATCACCATGGGCACACCCGACGTCTCGGCCGCGCTGGATCGCGGCGTGGTGGACGGCGCGCTGACCGCCAGTTCCGGAAGCGGGATTACCTGGAAGGACCTGCTGCACTATCGCTACGGATTTCCCACCTCGTTCGTGAATTCGACATTCGTCGTGAATGCGGCGGCGTTCAAGGCGTTGAGCCCGGCCCAGCAGCAGCAATTGCTTAAGGCCGGCGACGAAGCGGCGAACTGGGCGACGATCGAGATGCAGCGCCAGGAGGCGGAGTTCACCGCCAACATGGCGAAGGGCGGCATGATCGTCACGCCGGCATCCGACGCCGACATCCAGAGCGCCACCGAGCGCATGAAGGATTACTGGTCCTCCTGGGCCAAGGCGCACGGGGCGGAGGCCGAGGACGTGCTCCAGAAGATCCGGCAGGCGGTGGGGCGTTAGGCATGGCGCTGCTCGCCTGGTTCGTGGCCGAGCAGGAGCGGCTCGCCGCGCCCGACAAGGCCGCCGAAAACGCGCCGCTTCGCCCGATCGAGCGGGCCTGTCGCGCCGCCTGCGAGATCGGCATCGTGGTGATGGCGACGGTGGTGCTGGTCGAGATCGTCACCCGCAACCTGCTCGGCTTCTCGTTTCAGATCTCCGATGAGATTGGCGGCTACATCATCGTCGGCATCACCTTTCTCTCGCTGCCCGTCTGTCAGGCGCGTCGCGCCTATCACCACGTCATGTTCCTGCAGGCGCGGCTACCGGCGCGGGTGCGCGCGGCGCTCAACCTGCTGTTCGACCTGCTCTCGCTCGGATTCTGCGCCGTGCTGGTGTGGGAACTCTCGGTGCAGGTGGTCGAGACCTGGCAGTCTGGCGACATCGCACCCACCTTGCTGGCGACGCCGCTGTGGATTCCCCAGTCGCTGATGCCGCTCGGCTCGCTCGCCCTCGGGATGGTGCTGCTGCGCGACACCGCGCGCAGCGTGCGGCGCCTGTTCGCAACAGCGTTCTGAGATGATCCTCGCCGCCCAGCTCCTCGGCTCCTTCGGGCTGTTTCTGGTGCTGCTGGCCGGCGGCATGGCGGTGCCGTTCGCCATTGCCGTGCCGGGGATCTTCTACCTGCTGCTCCAGGGCGGACTGGCCTCGCTCCAGGCCATCGGCCTCGTGACCTGGGGCAGCATGAACAGCTACACCCTGACCGCCATCCCGCTGTTCATCCTGATGGCCGAGCTCATGCAGCACAGCGGGCTGAGCTTCCGCATCTATCGCGGCCTCGCCCGCGTCGTCTCGCGGCTGCCGGGTGGGCTGCTGCAAACCAACATTGTGGGCTGCGCGCTGTTCGCCGCCATCAGCGGCTCCTCGGTGGCGACCGCCGCCTCCATCGGCGGCGTGGCGCTGCCGCAGCTCCTGCAACGCCGCTACGACCCGCGTCTGTCCGCCGGCTCGCTTGCCGCCGGCGGCACGCTCGGCATCCTGTTCCCGCCGTCGATCGCCATGATTATCTATGGCTCGTTCACCGAAACCTCGGTCGCCAAGCTGTTCATGGCGGGGGTGATTCCGGGCCTGATGCTGACCGCACTGTTCATGGCCTATATCGGCGCGCGCTCGGTCCTCGCCCGCCCTGGAGCCGGAGCAGAGCAGGCCGACGCGGCGGGCGGCATCCTGCTGGCCGTGGCCGACATCGTGCCGTTCGCGCTGCTGATCTCGGGCACGATGGGCAGCATCTACGCCGGCGTGGCGACCCCCACCGAGGCGGCCGCGGGAGGATGTTTCTTCTCGCTGCTGCTGTGCCTGATCTGGGGCGATCTGACCTGGCCCACGCTAATGGCGGCCCTGCATCGCACCGTGCAGGTGGTGGGCAATCTGATGTTCATCATCTACGCCGCCTACATCTACGCCTATGCGATCGGTGTGGCCGGCGTCGGCGAGAGCGTCACATCGTGGCTGGTGGCGCTCAACCTAACCCACTTGCAGTTCTTCGGCGCCTTGTTCGTGATGTATTCGGTGCTCGGCTGCCTGGTCGAGAGCATTGGCATGATCGTCATCACGGTCCCGCTGCTCTATCCGGTGCTCGCCAAATACGGCATCGACCCGATCTGGTTCGGCGTCATCCTGGTCATGTTCGTCGAACTGGGGCAGATATCGCCGCCGATTGGCATCAACCTGTTCGTGATCCAGAGCATCTGGGACGGCGAGCTGGGCGACGTGGTGCTGGGCACGATCCCGTTCCACATCCTGATGTTCGTCCTGCTGGCCCTGCTGGTGCTGTTCCCCGACCTCGCGCTCTGGCTTCCGCGCCATATGAGCTGACCACTATTGACAGCCGCCCCACCATGCCGCCGCCGATCACCGCGACGTCGAACATGCGTCGCGATCAGCCGGCCGTATGCGCTCGCAGCGCCGGCCGCACCTGCTGCATGAACAGCATCAGGCTCTGGGCCGCGACGTCATAGGGCATCGGCCCCAGCCGGAATTGCATGATCAGCCCGCCTATCCCGATCGCCGCCACCTTGGACAAGGCCTCCGCCACGGTGGCCGGAGAGCCGCAGATCAGTGCGTGCTCCACCACCGTGCGCGCCGCCGGCCCCGTTGGCGACGGCGCCTGCAGCCGCTGGCCGGTCTCGGCGTAGAAGCGATCGCGCATCGCCGCCCGCTGCGTCTGCATGGCCTCAAGGGCCGGGATGCCGATCCGGGCGGCTTCGGCATCGGTCTCCGCGACGACCACGTTGCGCCACGCCCAGCAATCGTCGAGGCAAGCCGCCACTGCCGCTTCGTCGTAACCATGCTCACGCAAGATGCGGCGATAGAGATCGATGCGCTGCTGCGTCACCAGATTGGATTGCACGTTCATCAGGAATGGCCGGCCCCGAGCCGCAAGCTCCACCATGGACGCCTCGCCCGAAGCGTTACGAATCACCGGCGGCCTTGCCGAGAACGGTCGTGGGCGGAGCATCGGGACCTGGATATCCCAGAACCGCCCACGATGGGCAAACGCCGCGCCCATCCAGGCGATGAACAGGATTTCCTCCGCCTCCTCCAGCCTTTGCTGGGCCTCGGCCGGATCAATGCCGTACCCAAGGTAATCGTAGATGTTGTAAGCGGTGCCCCGGCCCAGGCCGGCGATCAACCGGCCCTTGCTGAGATTGTCGATCAACGCGAGCTGCTCGGCGATGCGCACCGGATGGTGCAGCGACATCTGCGCCACGGCGAACCCGATTCTGACGCGCTCTGTCGTGGTGGCGAGCGCGGCGGCGAAACTCACCGGATCGACATAGGCGCAGATGCCGTCGAAGTGGTGTTCGGCGAGCCAGATCGCATCGAAGCCGAGTGAATCCGTCAGCCGCGCCTCGGCGAGCGTCTCGTCGATCACCATCCCGTCCCGCGCGGGATCACGGCTCTCGGGAAACAGGAAGTTGCTGAACTTCATGCGTCACTCCGCTGTGCGGTCCGCCCCGGCGACACGCGAGGCGGGCGGTTCATGCCGCCGGGGCGGGGCCGACATAGCGGAACTGGTGGAGGACATCGCCGATCGAATAAACGAAGTGGTACTTCACCTGGTATATCGAGACCACTTTCGATGCGAGGTCGCCGTTCGCGTCGAACGACACTTCGCCTTGCACGGTGGGGAGCTTTGTGGTCAGCATCGCCGCGCGCACCGCGTCGCGCGTGAGGGGCTGGGCGGACGCAGCAACCCGCTCGATCGCGTTCAGGACCACCTGCGTCGCATCGTAATACGTGATCGTGTAATCCGCCGGCTCCTGCTTCATTTTTTCGCGGAACCGCGCCGCCCAGGGCTGTACCGACGGCTGGTCGAGCACATGGGCGGCAGCCGACGTGGCATACCACCCGTCGATTGCCGGCATGCCGCCGCCGGTCAGGATGTCGGGCGTATGCACGTCGTCCCCGCCGCCCTTCACTGCCTCCGGCAGAATCGCGTGGGACTGCTTGACGACCTTGACGCCCGCCATCGGATCGCCGCCGTAGTAAAGCGCCTGCGCGCCGAGGCTCTTGGCGCGGGTGAGCGCGGCGGAATAGTCGGCGTTGAGAGGATCGAGCCGGTCGCGGATGAGCACCGTCATTCCCTTCTTCGCCGCCTGGCCGGCAAAGGCGTTGGCCATGCCCGAGCCGTAGGCGCCGGCATCGTCGAACACGACGATGTTCTGAATCTTCAACTGCTCAGCGAAGTAGTTGGCGAGGCCGGGACCTTGATAGGCGTCGGTGGTGACGGTGCGAAAGAAGTTTGGCTGGCCCGCCGGATGGTACGCGCTCCA
This sequence comes from uncultured Pseudomonadota bacterium, assembly GCA_963756495.1. Taxonomy (GTDB): domain Bacteria; phylum Pseudomonadota; class Alphaproteobacteria; order Acetobacterales; family Acetobacteraceae; genus DATFDN01. The sequence goes on from CAVWNS010000002.1 coordinate 518,061, forward strand.
GAACCGCCGGTCGTTCAGATCCGGATTGGTGGCGCTGCCGCTGATCATCGCCATGCCGGCCTGGCTGAGCACCGGGCACATCGCCTTGGCCGAGCCGCTGTTGACCGGCCCCACGGCGGCGATCACGGCGGGGTCGGTCACCATGCGCCGCGCGTTGTTGGCCGACAGTGCCGGGTCATACTGGCCGGTGGTGGGTGAGCCATCGTCGAGGACAAGCAATCGCAGCGTGTAGCCGCCGACACCTCCCTTCGCGTTCGCCTCGTCAATCGCGAACCGCACCCCAGCCAGCACCACCTGTGCCTGGCGCGCGAGCTCGCCCGTCAACGGCAGGCTCGTCCCGATGACCAGCTCCTTGGTGGCCGCGCGCGCCGCGCGGGCCGCTAAGGCGGTTCCGAGAGCAGCGCCCGACAGGGCGATCAGATCACGACGGGCGATGCTCGACATGCGGAACTCCACCGATATTGTTTGCAGCGTCGCACCCGTCCCGGCTTGACACAAGCGACCTCTCGTCCGTTTAAGTTTGATTCGAGATGACTCTGAAATGCCGGGCCAGCGGCCTCACCGCGCCGGATGAGTCCTGGCGTGTCGTAGTTAGGTTGCCGTCGTCGGGAAGGGCGGGCGCGCGGATTCTGGTCGCGCTCGGCCTCTGGCGCTGGCCGCTTGCTGCCCTCGGCTTCGCTTATCTGACGGTGGCCGTCGTGCTGCCGTTCCTCGCCTTGCTCCTCATCGCGCTGCGGCGGAACCTGTTCTTCACCAGATTGAGCGCGCTGGCGAACCCGCGACAGTCCACAGTTGCGCAGTTCGGGACGGTCTTCGCCCTGCTGGTCCTCTCGTTCCGGGAGTTTGCGACCGCCCTGCTTCTCTACACCTCGGGCACGCAAGTCTTCTTGCTTGCCATGTTCGACTTTTGGGAGCGAGGCTCGACAAGCCAGGTCGCCGTGATGGCGCTGGTACAGGCCGGCCTGCTGTTCGTGATCGTGCTTGCCGGACAGGCGCTGTCCGGCCGTCACGATCGTCCGGTGGTGCCGGGCGCCGGCTGAGATGGAAGGATCGAAGCGAATGGATCAACCAGCCGGGCTGCATGCCGAGGCGATCGCCCGCGACCCGGTGGCGCTCCAGGTGGTCTGGGGGCGTCTCATCGCCATCGCCGACGAGGCCGCGGCAACCCTGCGACGAACCTCATTCTCGCCGACCGTTCGTGAATCCAACGATTTCGCCTGCGTGGTGTTCGATTCCGCCGGGAACGCGATGGCGGAAAACACGATTGGCATCCCCTCGTTCAATATGACGCTGTCGCGAACGCTGGCGCATTTCCTGTCGGTCCGCCCCGCCGAGCAATGGCAGGACGGCGACGTCGGAATTTGCAATGATCCGTGGCTGACCTCCGGGCATCTGCCGGATATTACCATCATCGCCCCGGTTTTTGCCGCCGGGCGGCTGGTCGGCTGGACCGGCAGCATCGCGCATCAGGCCGATCTCGGCGGCATCGGCTGGGCGGCCGATGCGCGCGACGTGTTCGAGGAGGGCATCCGCATCCCGCCACTGCTGCTGATGAAGCAGGGAACGGTCAGCACGGAGGTTGAGCAGTTCATCCGTGCCAATTCTCGCTTGCCGGACTTGGTCATGGGCGATGTCGCCGCGCAGGTGGCGGCGGGCGACACCGCCGCGCGCGGGCTGCGGGACCTGCTGGCACGCGAGGGCATCGACGATCTGGCGCCCATCTCGCGTGCGATCTGCGACCGCTCCGAAGCCGCGATGCGCCGCGCCATCGCGATGATCCCCGATGGCGTCTATCGCGCCGCCATCGACCTTGACGGCACCGGCGAGGAGGACATCCATATCGCGCTCGCCGTCACGAAGCAGGGCGAGGAGCTTCACCTCGACTATGCCGGCACCTCGCCCGAGGTCGGACGCGCGCTCAACGTGGTCACGAACTACACCGTCGCTTATTCCTGTTATCCGTTGAAATGCGTGCTCGATCCGCTGACGCCGCGCAACGAGGGCTCCTATCGGCCGATCCATGTGACAGCACCCGAGGGCTCGATCCTCAACCCGCGTTTTCCGGCCCCGGTGAACGCGCGCCAGCTCGTCGGGCACTGCCTGGCGGCGGCGATCTACAAGGCGCTGGCCCCGGTGCTCGGGGATCAGATCATCGCCGAATTGGGCAGCGCGCCCACGCTGCGCGTGGTGATTACCGGCAAGCGGGCGGACCGGCGCCGCTTTGGTGCGATCCTGTTCGTCAGCGGCGGCATGGGCGCGCGCGCCGGGCGCGACGGGCTGTCGGCCACCTGCTTCCCGTCGAGCGTCATTTGCGGCTCGATGGAGATCATCGAGACCCAAGCGCCGCTGCGCATCTGGCGCAAGGAGCTGGCGCCGGATTCCGGCGGCCCGGGAAAGTTCCGCGGCGGCCTCGGCCAGGATGTGGAGATTGAACTGACGAGCATAGGGCCGGCGAACCTGTCGCTGTTCGTGGAACGGGTGAGGCATCCCGCACTCGGCATAGCCGGCGGGCTTGCCGGGGCACCGGCGTATGTCGCCTGGAACGGGCGGGAAAGCGGGTTCCCCCTCAAGGGCCGCAGCCGGCTGGCGGGCGGGGACCGTCTGGTGGTGCGCTATCCCGGCGGCGGCGGCAGCGGCGATCCGCGGAAACGTGACCGCGCCGCCGTGCGCGCTGACCTGGAAGCGGGTCGCATCTCGGAAAAGGCGGCGCGGGAGAGCTACGGTCTATGACACGCTTCCTCGCCGGTGCGGATGTAGGGGGCACCTTCACCGACCTTGTGCAGTATGACAGCCGGACCCGCACGCTGACAGTGAACAAGCTGCTGACCACGCCGGACGATCCGCGCCGCGCCGTCGTGGAGGGGCTGACGCGGATGCCGGCGCGCGCCGATATCGTCGTACACGGCACCACGCTGGTCACCAACGCACTCATCGAGCGACGCGGCGTCAAGGTCGGCCTCATCACCACGAAGGGCTATCGCGATGTTCTCGAGATCGGTTCGGAGCTGCGCTACGATTCCTTCGATCTTCAGATCGAGCGGCCGGAGCCGCTGGTCGAGCGTCGGCTGCGGGTGACGGTGGAAGGCCGGCTCGGCGCCGATGCCGAGGAGGTGCTGGCGCTCGACGAGGATGGCGTGCGCAGGGCCGCCCGCGAACTGCGGGACGCTGGCGCGCGCTCGATCGCGATCACCTTCTTCAACGCGTATCGCAATCCCGACCATGAGGAGCGGGCGCGCCGCATCGCCAAGGCCGAATGTCCCGAACTTCCGGTTTGCACCTCCAGCGGCGTGGCGCCGGAGATCCGCGAATACGAGCGTTTCTCCACCTGCGTCGCCAACGCCTATGTCGCCCCGATTGCGAATGCCTACTTGCGGGAGCTGGAGCGCTTGCTTGCCGCCCCGCTGTTCGTGATGCTCTCGGATGGCGGCATCACCACCGCGCGGGCGGTGGCCGAGCGGCCGATCGCGCTGGTGGAATCCGGACCCGCCGCCGGCGCCATGGGGGCGGCATTCCTCGCCCGCCAAGCCGGCTGGGATGACGTGATCGCCTTCGACATGGGCGGCACGACGGCGAAGCTCAGTCTCATCCATGGCGGGCAGCCGCATCGCACGCACGAGCTGGAGGCGGCGCGGCTCGCCCGGTTCAAGAAGGGCAGCGGATTGCCGTTGCGTCTGCCGGCGATCGAGCTGATCGAAATCGGCGCGGGCGGTGGCAGCATCGCCGCCGTCGATCCGCTCGGACTGCTCGCGGTCGGCCCACGCAGCGCGGGCGCGGCGCCCGGCCCCGCGTGCTACGCCGCCGGCGGGGACGACCCGACGGTGACCGATGCCGATCTGCTGCGCGGATATCTCTCGCCGGATCGGTTCCTTGGCGGGCGAATGCGGCTCGACCGCGCGCGGGCCGAGCGTGCCGTCGGTCGGCTGGCCGCCCGGCTCGGTCTCGACACGATGGACGCCGCCGCCGGGATCGCGCGCGTCGTCGACAACAACATGGCGACCGCCGCGCGGGTGCATATCGCCGAAGCCGGCACCGATCCGCAGCGCTATCGCATGATCGCCTTCGGCGGCGCCGGCCCGGTTCATGCGTACGAACTCGCGCGGCTGCTGGATCTGCGCGAGGTGATCTTTCCCCGCGGCGCCGGCGTCGCCTCCGCGATCGGAATGCTCGTCGCCCCGCGCAGCGTGGAGTTTACGCGCAGCCTCATCGCGGAGCTCGGGTGCCTCGACTGGCAGGCGGTGCGCGCGATCCTGGACGATCTTGCCGAGCGGGGTCGCGTGGTGCTGTACGAAGGCGCGGTGACGGACAGGGAGATCAGCTTCGAGACCTCCGCCGATATGCGCTATGCCGGGCAGGGATTCGAGGTGACAGTGCCGCTGTCCGCCGCCGCGCTGGAAGCGGGCGACACCGCTTCCCTGCACCGTGCCTTCGACGCGCGCTATGCCGAGCGGTATGGCCGCAGCCTCGGCGGTATGGCGGTCGAGCTGGTGTCCTGGCGCGTGCGCGCGGTGGCGCCGCCATCCGTGACCCAGGTGCTGCTGGCCGGCGAAGGCGCCGCCGGCGATGCGCTGATCGAGCGGCGGCCGGCCTGGTTCGCCGAAGCCGGGGGCTTCATGGAGACGCCAGTCTATGCGCGCGATCGGCTGCAAGCAGGCGCGCGAATCCGGGGGCCGGCGCTGATCGAGGAGGCGGAATTGACCGTGGTGATCGGCCCGTCCGCCCAGGCCAGCACCGACCGTTTCGGCAACCTGATCATGCGCCTCGACGAAAGGACCGCCCGATGATGGTGCGCCGCTTTGCCTGGGACTCGCCGGTTGGTGCTTGGCCTCTCTTCTGGCTATGCCGGCCATGGCGCAGGCGCCATCGCCGGTCGTGGGCGGCGAGACCATCGCCACGCCGGAGTTGGTGAAGGCAGCGTGCGCTGAGGCCAGGTGGTCTATTACACCGGGCAGGGCGATGCCGACGAACGCGCCATCGCAAAAACGTTTCAGCAGCACTTGCCCTGAGTCAGTGTCTCGGTCGTCAGCGCCGTTACCGGCCGGCTCTATGAACGCTTGCAGACCGAAGCCAACGCCGGAAAGGCTTCATCCGCCTGACCTTTGCCGGCGAACCGTCACAATTCGAACCCGGGCTCCGGCGCTTGGAGAAAGCGATGCGATCGCTCTGACGTTGCGTTAGTCGCTTTCAGAGTTGTGATGGCGCCCGCCGCTCGGCAACAGCCAGTGAATAGGCCCCCGCTGGTATTGTCCAAGAATGCGGTCGGGCCGCCGGCAATCCATCCCTGACGCCGCTATAAACAATCGTGCAACGGTATCGAACTCGCCTGATGTCCCCGACGATGGGCAGAGTTTCACGGATCGGTGCTTGGGTTAGCAACAACAAGGAACCGGTATAGACTGCAAGCTTGGGAGAACAGACGTGGCGAGAGACGACAGCGAGCATCCCAGGCTTTTGAACCGGGCCGGGGATCAATCGAACAGCCAGGGCGTTGAACCCGACCTGTCCTGGCGGCCGCCTGCCCGTCTCCTGCGATCGGCACGCTGCCCGTTCTGCGGCACCGAGCAGCGCAGTGCCAGCGGACGATGCGCGTTCTGCATGGCTGACCTCCGACTGAGCTGCGAGTCGTGTGGCACGCCGGCCTTGCCGACCGCCCGGTTCTGCTCCCATTGCGGTCATCCCTTCAAGGCGGGCGCGGCGGATGCTGGGCAGACGCGCCCAGAGCGCACGGCGACCGAGCTTAGGCAGGTCACGGTCGTATTCTGTGACCTCGTCGGCTCGACCTCGTTCGTCTCGGAGATGGACACAGAGGATTTCACCGACCTTCTCGGCACATTCCATCATCACGTCACGAGCCTGATGACGCGCTACGGTGGGTTCGTGGCGCGCTACATGGGCGACGGCACGCTGACGTTTTTCGGCTACCCGCAAGCGAGCGAGGACGATGTCGAGCGGGCGGTCCGCGCATCGCTTGACGCCGTGGGCGCCGTTTCAGCCATCGTATTGCCCAACGGGCGAAGGCTGCATGTGCGCGTCGGCATTTCCACCGGTGTGACGATCGTTGGTGATGTGATCGGCACGGGTGGCCTGCGTGGCCTGGACATCGCCGGGGAGGCGCCAAACCTCGCCGCGAGGCTACAGAGCCTCGCCGAGCCGGACACCGTGCTGGTCGATCAGAGCGTTCGTCGTCAACTCGGCAACGCATTCGAATGTCATGCGATCGGAGCGCGCCGCATCAAGGGCTGGACCGAGCCCGTTCCGGTGTGGAGGGTGCTCCGTCCCGCTCCGGTTGGGAGCCGCTTGGACGCGCCGGCCGACGAAGGCCGGGTGCCGCTGATCGGACGGGCGGCCCAACTCGGCCGATTGCTGTCTCTCTGGGAAGCCGCACGCGACGGAAAAGGCCAGATCGCGCTGCTGGTCGGGGAGCCGGGCATCGGCAAGTCGCGGCTGGTAGCGGAGCTGCTTCAAGGAACCGCGGTCGAGCAGCCCGCACGGCTCAGCCATTTCTGCACCCCGCATCACAGCGATGTTCCGCTTCATCCCTGCATCCAGCAGATCGAGCGCACTGCCGGCTTCGCATCCGACGACAGCGCTGAATTGAAGCGGGTCAAACTAAAGACTTCATTGCAGGGGATGCCGGACGAGGCGCTTGGCTTGGTCGCGGATCTGCTCATGATACCGGAGGGCACGCGGCCCGCGAGCCTGCAACTCGCGCCGCAGCAGCGACGCGCGCGCATGTTGCAGGCTTTGCTGGGGACCCTGATCCGGACCTCGGCCGGGCAGCCGATCGTCGTGGTATTCGAGGATGCGCACTGGGGCGATCCCACCACATTGGAACTGTTGAGCATGGCAGTGCGGCGGATCGCCGAATTCCCGATCCTGCTCGTCGTCACGGCGCGGCCCGAATTCCAGCCGGAGTGGTCCACCGAGCCGTGCGTCCACCGGCTGAACCTCTTGCCGCTCGCAACCGAGGAAGCCGGCGACCTCGTGCGCTGCATGTCCGGTCCCGCCGCTTTGTCGCCCGCGCAGGTGACCGATATCGTTGCCCGCTCCGACGGCGTGCCGCTTTTCCTCGAGGAGGTGACCAAGGCCGCTCTCGAGGCTGGCGATGAGACAAAACCGAGGGCAGAGCGCAAGCTGGCGAGCGCGCCGGTGCCAGTCACCATCCACGCCTCCTTGATCGCCCGGCTGGACCGGCTCGCCGAGGTGCGCTGGATTGCCGAGGTCGCGGCGGCAATCGGCCGTGATTTCGACTTCGACATGCTTGCGTCGGTCGCTGACTGCGACGACCAGACGTTGCGTGCGGCTCTCGCACGTCTGGTCGCTTCGGGCCTAGTGCTTCCGCGCGGCCCGCCGGGGTCGGGCGATTACCGGTTCAAGCACGCCCTGATCCAAGATGCCGCCTATGGCATGATCGTCCGGCAGCACCGCCGCAGATTGCACCGGCGAATTGCCGAGGCCATCGAGACGCGCCGGCCCCAATTGGCCGCAGCACAGCCGCAGCTTCTCGCGCACCACTGGACAGAGGCGGCGGCGCCGGAGAAGGCCGTCGAACGCTGGTTGCAGGCTGGAGTCCAGTCGCTCGCCCGATCGCTTGTTTCCGAAGCGCTCGCCCAGCTCGGGCGGGGCCTGACGCTGAAAGCGAATCTGCCCGACACGGAATGGCGTCGGGCTATCGAGCTTGATCTCCTGTTCGCTCTCGGCAAGGCGCAGATCGCGGCGCTCGGCCACGCGGCGCCAATGGTGGGGAGCACCTTCGATCGCGCCCGCACTTTGTGCGAGCAGATCCGGCCGCCCCGGCAGTTGCCGGCCGTGCTGTTCGGACAGTGGACCTATGCGCTGCTGCGTGCCGAGCTGAGCCGCGCGTTGAGACTCTCGGAGGAGATGCTGGCGGTCGGCGAGCGGGAGCACGACCCGGTCGGTCGGCTGGTCGGATGCTATACAAACGGCATCACCCACTTCTACATGGGAGACCTCGACCGCGCCCGCGCGTTCCTGCAATGCGGCATTGCCTTGTTCGATCCGTCTCGCCGCGAGGAATACGCCAGGTCGGTGGTGAGCGATCCGCGCGTGGTGATGGGGTGCTTTCTCTCCTGGATCTCCTTGTGTACCGGCGAGCTTCAGGAGGCGGATCGGATCTGTCGTTCCATGCTGGACGATGCGCGCCAGCTCGGACACACTTACACGCTGGCCCACGCGGTCTGGCAACGCGCATCGGTCATCCTACACCTGGACGCGCCGTCTGCGGCCTTACCTTGGCTGGAAGAGTTGCAGTCCCTTGCGCACGAGCATGAGTTCCCGTTCTTCGAGGCGCTGGCAATGGTCTTCAAGGGTTGGTGCCGCAGCATAGACAGAGATGTGCAAGACGGCCTCGCGCTGATGCGCGAGGGATTTCGTCTCTACCGCAGCGGTGACAGCCGGCTTTTCTTGCCCAGCTTCCTGCGCATCGAAGCAGAGCTTCTTCGGCGGGCTGGCAAGATTGACCAGGGCCTCGACGCCCTCCGCAAGGGGGCTGGCATGGCGCGGCGGTCGGGCGCCCACTGGGACGCAGCCGAGCACGATCGCATCCGAGGGAAACTCCTGCGCGCGCGCGGTGAGTTCGACGCAGCCGAACGCGCCTTCGTCCGCGCCATCCGGACTGCGGGCGACCGGGGCGCGAAGCTGTTCGAGCTGCGCGCAGCGGTCGCACTGGCACGGCTACTGGCCGATCGCGGACGCCAGGCCGAGGCACGCAAGACCCTCGCGCCGGTATGCCGCTGGTTCGACAACCATCCCCCCTTCCCGGAATTGGCAAGCGCCCGCGCCATCATGCACGACCTGTGATGCGGCGGGCGCTCGGATCGTATCGTCTCACGTTGACGGCGGGACATCTCACGAGAAGGATGCAATCGACCTGCGGCATGGAACCGCGACCAGCAACCTGAAGCACCGGGATCGAGGTCATGTCGTCATTCGGGAACGTCCGTCGGCGTCCAGACAGGCAGAGCAAGCTTCCGGTCGAGGGTGGGGGCGGCGGGACCTGGCTCATCTGGGCAGGAGCGTTGAGCGTGGCAGCCCTCACGACGTACGCCGCTCCGAAGGTTGCCGCCTTCGTGTCGCGCCAGCGCGGGGTGCCGGAATTCTTCGACGTGGTCGCGCAGAAGGTGGATCAGACCTTTGGCTGGCACAGGCTGCGCTTGCCGTTCGCCCTGGCGACGCTGGCGGGACTGCGAGGCATCCTGCGCGGGGAAAACCTGTACGAGACCGGTGATCTGCCCGCCGATCTACCGCCGGCAAGGCCCGCCACCGCCGGCGCGGCATATCTGACGGCGCGCACCGCGGACGGGACGTTCAACGACCTCGATGATCCCGCGATGGGGAGCGCCGGGACCCGGTTCGGCCGCAATATCCCGCTTCAGCACACGTATCGCGACGAGGCCACGCTGCTGTCGCCCAGCCCGCGGGTCATCAGCCTTGGGCTGATGACCCGGCACGCGTTCCAGCCGGCCACCACGCTCAATCTTCTGGCGGCCGCGTGGATACAGTTCATGATCCGGGACTGGTTCAGCCATGGCAAGAGCCAGACGGCGAATCCATGGCAGGTTCCTCTGGCGGAGCACGACGACTGGTACGAGAACCCAATGCGGATCCTCCGCACGGCGGATGATCCCACCCGCACCTCGGCGGAGGCGAACCTGCCTCCCACCTACCTCAACACCGAGACGCACTGGTGGGACGCATCCCAGTTGTACGGCAGCACCCAGGCGTTCCAGTCGCAGATACGCACCGGCCTCGGCGGCAAGGTCCGCATCCTGCGCCACGGCTTCGAAGCCCCGGACGACCAATCGCTGGTGCAGATGCCGAACCTGGCCGGCTGGTGGGTGGGACAGGAGATTGTGTTCACGCTGTTCGCCCAGGAACACAACGCGATCTGCGACCATCTCAGGGCGGAGTACCCCGACTGGTCTGATGAGCGGTTGTTCCAGCAAGCCCGTCTGGTCAATGCGGCGCTGCTCGCCAAGATCCACACCGTGGAATGGACGACGGCGATCCTCGGCCATCCCGCGCTGCAGGTCGGCATGCGCATCAACTGGTGGGGGCTGCTCGGCGAGCGCATCCATGGCTTGCTGGGACGGGTCAGCGACAGCGAGGCGATCAGCGGCATTCCCGGCAGCAAGACGAACCATTTCGGGGTTCCCTACGCGATCACCGAGGAGTTCGTCGCCGCCTATCGCATGCACCCGCTGATCCGCGACGACCTCCAGTTCCGTTCGGCGCAGGACCATAGCCTGAGAGCCGAACACGGCTTCCAGGATGTGGCGGGTCTCGCCTCGCAAGCAGTGGCCGAGGCGATCGGCATGCGCGACCTTCTCTACTCCTTCGGGCAAATGAATCCCGGCGCGGTCGTGCTGCACAACTACCCCCGTTCGCTCCAACGTTTCAAGCGGCCGGACAAAAAAATAATCGACCTGGCCGCGACCGACGTGCTTCGGGTCCGCGAACTCGGCGTGCCCCGCTACAACGATTTCCGCCGGCTGCTGCACCTCCGCGCACCCCGCAGCTTCGAGGAACTGACGCCCAACCCGGCATGGCGCGAGGAGATACGCGCGATCTATGGCAACAACATCGAGCAGGTGGACACCATGGTCGGCCTGTACGCCGAACGCTTCCCTAAGGGCTTCGGCTTCAGCGACACCGCATTCCGGATCTTCATCCTGATGGCGTCGCGACGGCTGAACAGCGACCGTTTCTTCACTACCGATTTCACGCCGGAAGTTTACTCGCCGGCCGGAATGAAGTGGCTCGACGACAACACGATGCGCACGGTCCTGCTGCGCCACTATCCTGAGCTGGAGCCGAGCCTGCGCGGCGTGCGAAACGCCTTCGCCCCCTGGAACGCGGTCAGGCAGTGAGGACGACGGCGCCCGGACCGAGATCGGCCCGTCCCGATGCACGCCCGCGAGTCGACCCGCATGGAGCAGGAGATCCCGCATGGAAATCGCACCGGGTATCCACAGCCTGACGCAGTGGATGGGCGGGCACGTTCACGCCTTCCTGCTGGACGATGGCGGCAGCCTGACCCTGATCGACACGCTGTTCGATACGGACGGACATCGCGTCCTGGATTACCTCAAACTGCTCGGGCGGCCGGTGACGGACTTGAAGACGATTGTGCTCACGCATGCGCACCGCTCCCACTTGGGCGGCCTGACGGCGCTGAAGCAGGCGAGTGGGGCGACGGTCCTCGCGCATGAATGGGAAGCCGACATCATCCAGGGCGAACGACAGGCGCAGCGGATCAGCGCCATCCCCAGGCGCCCGTTCAAGACCTACATCCCCATTCAGCTCGGCTTGGCGCTGGGCATCGGCGTCGCCCCGCCCTGCACCGTGGATCGCTGCGTAAAGGACGGCGATCGGGTTGGACCGCTCGAAGTGGTCTTCGCTCCGGGGCATTCACCGGGTCACCTCGCGTTTTACTGGGACGACCGCAAGGCGCTGTTCGCGGGCGATGCCATCGCCACCTGGCCCGAGCTGGCGCCCGGTTGGCCCGCGCTTCATCTCAACCCGAGGCAGAACCGCCAATCGCTGATCCGGATGGCCAAGCTCGATACCGACATGGTTGCCGTCGGCCACGGCGAGCCGATCATGTCGCGCGGCGCGGCGACGGTCCGATCGATGATCTCCCGCGCCGTTTGACACGCTGCCGGCTCGCGGCAACGCTGCGCGAGGGCGACAAGTCTCGCTGCCGGTACAGCGGAGAGAAGCGAACCGTGTCGAACCAGCACAGCGCGCTATCAGAGAAGGCACAGCTGCTTGCCAGGGCCCCGCTGTTCCAGGGGCTGCCAGCCCACGCGTTTGAGGAACTGGCGGCGAGGACGCAGGAGCGGCCGATGCGGGCGAACGAGGTCCTGTTTCGCCGCGATGATCCCGGCGCCAGCATGCTGGCCATCCTCGCGGGGGAGGTGCGGATCGCCCTGGCCGGCGCTGAAAGCCGCGACCAAGTCCTCCGGTTGCTTCGGCCGGGTGACATATTCGGCGAAATTGCCTTGCTCGACGGCGGCCCGCGCACTGCCGACGCCATCGCGGACACCAACGGTCGGCTGCTGGTCCTGGAGCGGCGGGACCTGCTGCACATGCTTCGGAAGAACGAGGAATTGGCGCTGCGGATCATCGCGCTGCTCTGTGAGCGCCTGCGCTCGACCAGTTGGCTTCTGGAGACGATGCTCTTCCAGGACACCTCGCAGCGACTTGCCTCGGCGATCCTCAACCTGTCTAGCAAGCGGCCGGGCCATCGCCTCGACATCACCCAGCGTGCTCTTGGCGAGATCGCGGGGGCCGCGCGTGAGACCGTGAACAAGAAACTGCGCGAGTGGCAGGACGCGGGGTTCATCGCCGTCGCGCCAGGTCGGATCACCGTCATCGACCCGATATCGCTCGACCGCCACGCAGCAGGCTACGCAACAAGGCAGCCGACGTGACCGGCTGCCTGGCCATCGTGGCGCTAGCCCGCATTTCTCACCGGCATCGACGGGCGGTTTGGTTTGGGGGCGGCTGAGGCGGTGCGGCTTGTTTCGGTGTCGCGCCTGATTAAAACGGCCGAGATCCGCACGCGATTGGGGGCGCCGTCCTTGGGGCAGCGTTGGCGGCCGGGGTTGGCGGCTTGCGGTGTCTGGTTCGTGGTGATCCGGCGGCTGCCTTATCGCAGCATGGCGTGGGCCAGGGCGAACTCGTGCTGCCAGGGGCAGGCGGAGGCCATGGCGATGCTGATCCGGCGGACGCTGATGCGGACGAGCGCGCCGATCTTCAGCAGCCGGAGCCGGATCGTGCCGCAGGTCGCGGTGGCGAACTGGGTGTGCGCCAGCCCGATCCGGCGCAGCGCGCAGAGCAGCACGTAGGCGGCGGAGGCGAGCCACAGGCGCAACTGGTTGGCGCGCATGGTGGCGGCCGACGTGCGGTCGGCGAACAGATCGAGCTGGCATTCCTTGATGCGGTTTTCCATCTCGCCGCGCGCGCAGTAGATCGCCTCATAGAGATGCCGCGCCTCGGCCGCTTGGCCCTGAGCGAGGTCACGACGAGGCGCGGATTGGCCTCCCCGCCGGTCCATTCGGCCTTGCCGATCACGCGCCGCCGGCGGCTCCAGCTGTCCAGTGTCGACCATGGGAAGTCACGGAAGCGGCGGGCGGGCTTGCCGGTCGCCTCGGCCTCGGCACGGGCGGCCGCCATCTCCGCCTCGATCTCGCCCGCCAGGCGGGCGTTGCGCGCCAGACCGAACAGATAATCGACCCGGTTGGCCTCGCACCACACCATCAGTGCCTCGCGGGCGAAACCACTGTCGGCGCGCAGCAAAATGCGCACACGTGGCCAGCGCGCGCGGATGCGGCGGACGATCCGCCCGATCTCGTCCACCGATCCGGCGGATGCATCGATGTTCGAGCGTCGCAGCTTGGCGGCCAACAGATGCCGCCCGCAGAACACATAGAGCGGCAGATAGCAGTAGCAGTCCACGGGTCCGGCTTCGCCGGCCCGAGGACTCGTAGCCATGGAAGAACCGGCCTTCCTGGTGGCCATGCAGCGGATCGTCGGTGGCGTCGAGATCGAGCGTAATCTGCGCCGGCGCCTTCTCGTGCGCATCGAGGAACAGATCGACGAACAGCGTCTCGATCGCATCCGTGTCGGCGGCTAGCCGGGCGTAGCGCGAGGGTTCGGGCCGGCTCAGCTCCAGCCGGTTCAGCGTGCTCTTGCCCGCCAGCGGCGCGCAATCGGATCGCCGTGCGGCGAGCTTGCCGGCCAGCACCGCCATCACCGGGTCATGGCGCAGCTCGTCGTGATCGATCAGGTCCTCGTAGCCGAGCGCAAGCCGACGATCCGCTGCATTACCAGTGTCTCGACGTCGTGCTCAACCAAGGCTGGATTGCGGACATCAGTGAAGCAGGCGGCCAAGCGTCGGGTCAGCCCGACGACGCGGTCCGTGGCACCCAAGAGCAGAGCACCGGCGTCGCGACGTGATCCGCCCGCCATCAAACGAGGCCGCCACGGCGCGGCCTTCCACTCGTGCAAAATCGAACAGCGATCGGGCTACACTCTGTCGGCATCGGGGGTTTCCTCTGCTCAGCGATAAGGCTTTGTCGCAGAAGAACTTTCGCCAATTCAGAGCCCCGATGCACCTACCCTCTGTGAGAAATGCGGGCTAGCCGGGCAGTTCGATCATGCCGATCCACCACATGGTCCGGCCGCCGACCTCCACATCGTCGGCCCGCACGAAGTCCAGCCGGCCGTCCGCCTCGATGCGGAACACCGATAAGCGTGCGGGAACGTCGCGGATCGGATCCCCGTCCCTGACCTTCAGCCCCATGATGTGACCGACGACCAGCAACCGCCCGCTCGGGTCGATGTGAAACGTCCTCGGATGGATGCCGTGGGTATCGACGTGCTGGATCAGGTTCGGCTCGCCACTTAAATTGTCGATCGCATAGACCGCGAGCGAATTCTCGCCGCCGGCGAAGACGCGTTGGCCGGCGAGTTCCGTCGTGTCGCTGGCCCGATTGGCCACATACACCGTGCGTCCGTTCGGATGCACATGCACCGTCCCCACCATCTGGCGCCCGCCTCGGCTCGCCGGATCGGCGACCGTGTCCTTGCGAAACCGTGGCGCCGGTGACAGCGCGCCGTTGCGGAGTTCAAAAACATCCAGCTTGTTCTGGCGTTCCAGCGACACGTAGACAAACGGCCTGGAGGGGTGGAAATCGAGATGGCGGGGGCCGAAGCCGTAGCCGCCATCGGGCGCGACCGAGACCTCGTTGCTCAGCACGCCGGCGTGGAAGTCGAAGACCTTCAGCGCTCCCGGTTCTTCGGCCCTGCCCTGTGCAGCGTCGTGTCCGCGCGTGACTAGGAGCACGGTGCGGTTGTCCAGCGTCGCGCGCACCTGATGCGGAAAGATTCCGGGATCGAGCGGCCCGGGTTGAGCCACCTCCTCGCCCGGCGTCGCATCGGGATTGATCCGGTAGACGCGAACCGCGCCCGGATTGCTGAACGCGACCAGGATATGTGCGGACGGGATGTCGGTGGCCATGTGGATCGGGCGGCTCGGCAGCGGCATCGGCGCGCCGTGCGCGCTCAGGGCGCCGGTGTCCGGGTCGATGCGGAACGCGCTCACATGATGTAAATCGCCGGCCGGGCCCATGCCCGACGCGCTGTTGCTGGTGGCGGCGTAGAGATAGCGGCGGGACGCGTGCGGCCAGACATACTGCACATTCGCCGGGAGGCTCACGCTGCCGCGACGGGTCAGCGTGGCCGTGCCGACGTCCACGTGGTACTGCGTCAGTTCCGCCCCGACGCTCGCGTAGAGGGCCAATCGGTTCGGGTCGCTTTGCATGTTTTCTCCTCTCGCCAGGAACCCCACGCCGATCGCGCGCCGGGACGCTCGGAACTGTCCTGGTCAGGTCCGCCTTGGTCCGAATGTGGCATCGGGTCTCGGCGCTCGCCGAACAATCCCGCGCATGAGCGACAGGTAGCTAATCTCGTCGCGCAGCTCCGGCCACGCGCGTCGCAGGGCGGCGTCTTGCTCGAGAAGTCTCGCCGCCGCGGCGCCGGTCGAGGCAATGGGCAGGGCCGGCGCGTCCGGGTGCAGTCGCCGGAACAGGGTATACTCGTCCTCGACACCCTTCGTCCCGCCGACGAACACGCCCACGTCGAATGGCCCCGCCAGCATCGCCCCGCGCATCGAGAGCAGGCTCGCCCTTCGATCCCCCGGTACCTCATCCACGAGTTCCAGGTACTTGAACGAGGCATTCTCGCGCGGAAAGTCGGATGTGAAGTAGCGGCTCTGAAACAGCACGAACCGATCGCCGACGTACGAGCCCACCGGTGCGATCTGCAAGCGGATCATCGGGGTGATCGTCGGATGGCCGCCGAACACCAGCTCGGCGTCTTCTTCTGTCACCGCGATCGCGAGGGCGCGCACGGCGTCCCGGATGGCGAGCACGTCGGCGGTGGCGAAGTCGATCGGGTCGCGCGTGGGCAGGGGCACGCTCGCGGAGAGGAACACCCGTGGGCCGGCACGCGAACGCATCAGCCCTCGCTTCCGTCGGCCACCGCGCGCAGCCAAGCTTCCGCGTCCCACAGGGCCACGCTACTGACGCAGTCGAGATTGCCGTTGAGCCAGCGCAGGTGCTCCAGCCAGCGTGCGCGGATGCCGCTCTCATCATGAAGGAGATGCGGGCGGTTAACGCAGAGCTGCCCGAACTCCTGCCTGATAGCCTGCTCCAGGGCCTCGTAGCGCTCTGCATCCGGTACGCCGACGGCGGGCAGCACGAATGTCTTCTCGTCGCCGGCCCCGTCGCGCCGCAGGACCAACGACCTGTCCCGCGCCATGTGAGCCTGCAGGCCCGCCTGTCGCGCCTGCATGACGAATTCGCGCACCAAAAAGGCCTGCCGGGCCGCGAAGGCCCGCGCCCGCAGGCCCTCAATGCCGTCAACGATGTCGCTCGCGCGTCCGTCACCGAGGCGGGCAGCCGGGCCGAGGGTGACGCCGTCCTCGAAGTCGTCCATCGACAGCCGGTGGAAGGTGCTGAAGGCCGCGGCAGAGGTCTCTTCCTGCCCCGGCCAGAGGACTTGCAGGATTTGCAGGTTCGCTGTGTTGGCCCGCGCGAACTCCTCCTCGATCCACCAACTCGCCAGGAACTCGGGGGTGCCCAGCAGGAGGATGATGTCGGTGTCGGTCAAGCGGTGCCAGAGGATCTCCTGGAATGGCTCAACCGGGCCGCCGGGGCCGGGCGCGTCCAGGAAGACATCGAAGCCCGTGGCCTCCAGAGATTGGCAGATCTGCGCGGCAACGAAGCCGGTTTCGAAACTGCAATAGCCGATGAAGAGGCGCCGCCTCTCCCGCAGCAGGCCGAAGCCTTCGAGCACGTGGGCGGCGAGGCACTCGAACTCGGCGCCGCAGGCGCAGCGACCAAGACCGTTCAGGTGCGAAATCGCGCCCGGCACCATGGTGTCGAACTGGTCTATATCCTCGACCACGGGAATGATCAGCGTGCCGTCATCCAGCAATCGGTCGAGCCGGGCGGAGTCCTGGCACGACAGGATCGGCCCGGCCAGCGTCCCGAAGAACACCGCAACGGCCGGCAGCCTGCGATCCAGTTTTACGTCGTCCTGCGATCCCAGGTGCGCAAGCATCTTCGTCGCGTTCACCCCGATGTGTCGCATCGCGGTGGCCAGGGCGCGCTCCAGATCGGCCGCATAACGCGCCGCCGAGGTATCGCCTTCGGCACTCAACGTGACGAGCTGATAACTGCCTTGGAGAGATAACGGGGGAGCAGGCCCTGCACCGCTCGCACCGTCGCGGCTTCCGCGCGGACCCAGCGATAGCACGTTCTGTTGAGGGCGCGATTCTCGGCGCTTTCGTGTCTCGATCGTCACATCAAGGACCATCCATGGCTTCCAGCCACTGGCGCTAACCGATCCCGCTCATGCACGCCAGCGCGGACCGCAACCAACCTGGTCACAATCATCGGCCATTGCTCATCGGCCGCCAAGGCGCGACCCGCTGCGGACCGCTGGAGGAAGGTGTTCCATGGCAATTTCGGCGACCGGGGTCGAGCGAAGTGAAGATCTGGCCATCTTCGCACGGGCCTTCCGCCCGTTCTTTCTCGCGGCCAGCTTATGGTCGGCGCCGGCGCTCGTCCTATGGATCGCCATGCTGATGGGAGAACCGACGTGGCCGATGGAGGCCAGCGAGGGACGTGCGCATCACGGGCATCCGCCGCACCTCGGTGATGTAGATCAGGATCAGCGACACCCAGACGATTCCATAAAGCAGCATGAAGCAGCTCGGATTGACGCCGAGCTGGTCGAGCAGGATGCCGAACAGGACCGGCAGCAGGAAGCCGCCCAGGCCTCCGGCCATTCCCACGATCCCGGACACGACCCCCATGCTTTGGGGGAAGTCGTCGCTGATGTATTTGAACGTGGACGCCATGCCGAAGGCGAACGCGGTGCCGAGCACGAACAACAGCCCGGCCGCGGCCCAGACCGGCAGGCCCAGATGGAAGCTGGCCGGACCGTGTATCGTCCGGACCACGAACTCGGTCTGCGGATACGATAGCAGGAACAGGCTGATCCACGCGGCCCACAACACCCACCAGGTGACCGCATGGGCGCCGAACCGGTCCGACAGCCAGCCTCCCAACGCGCGAAGCACGCCGCCGGGCAACGAGAAGCAGGCCGCGAGCAAGGAGGCCCAGGCGATAGAGAGACCGTATTCATGCAGATAATATTGCGGCAACCAGATGGACAGCGCCGTGAAGCCGCCGAACACGATCGAATAGTATTGGCAGTATTTCCACACCCGTCCGTCCCGCAGCACCGCCAATTGATGACGCACCGGCACCGACCGGCCTGGGGCCATGGTGTCCGGAGCGGACAGGATCCAGAACAGGATCGCCGTCACCAGAAGCGCCACGGCGTACACGCGCGGCACGCTCTGCCAGCCGTAGTGCGTCACCAGCGCGGGCGCGACGAACATGTTGATCGCCGCCCCGGCCGTCCCGGCCCCGAACACGCCCATGGCGAAACCCTTCTTCTTCGGGGGAAAGAAGCGCGCGACGTAGGGCGTGCCTACCGAGAACGAGGCTCCGACAAGCCCGAGCGCGAGCCCGAGCAGCAGGAATTGCCACAGCTTGGCGGCGTCCGAAGCCAGCCATAACGGCACCGCGCAGACGGCCAGCAGCAGCGTCATGACGATCCGCCCGCCAAAGCGGTCGGTCCATATTCCGAGCGGCAGCCGGAACACCGCGCCCGTCAGCACCGGTGTCGCGGTCAGCAGGCCGAACTCCGACGCATTCAGCCCCAGTTCCGTCCGGATCGGGATGCCGATCACACCGAACATCATCCAGACCGCGAAGCAGATCAGGAAGGCGAAGGTGCTGACCGCCAGCACGCGCAGAGAGAGCGCGCCGGTGGCCGGCCGTGCAGCGACGCTCATCCGCAACCCGCGACGCTGGCGGTGCGCGGCTTGCGGCCCGGAGACGGGCCTGACGGAAGATCGGCGGAGGTGCAGGACGATCCGGCGGGCCAGGCGGAGGGACGGGGCGGGGCGTTCTCGCCCTCGAACAGGTCGAAGCCCTGGATGCGCGCGCGCGCGGCCAGCGCCGCGATGTAGCCCTGCACGGCCTGACGCCAGGAGGCTTCGCGCAGGAACTCCGCGATGCGCGGTCGCACGAGCGCGAACGGCGGCGCCCGTCCGGCTTCTCTGGCCAGCACCCGGATGATGTGCATGCCGTAGCGGCTGCTGACCACGCGGGGGTGTACCTGACCGGGTTCCAACCCCATGAGGACGCTCTCGAACTCCGGGACCGTGCTGCCGCGCTCGATGAGGCCGAGATCGCCTTCCTGCGCCCGCGAGGGGCAATCGGAGACCTGGCTGGCGAGCGGGCCCAGGCTGTCGGGGTCATCCAGCACCACCTTTAGCAGCTGCTCCGCCCGCGCGCGCGCCGCTTCAGTGGCCCGCTCGTCTTTCGGATCGGCGGCGATCAGCAGATGCCGGACGTGCCACAGATCGGGCGCGCGCAGGCGGTCCTGGTTGCGGTCGTACCAGCGCCGCAGCTCCGGCTCGGTCGGCTCGGGAAGGTTCAGCTCCGCTTCCAGAAGCCGGCGGATCGCCGCCTCGTCGGGCTCCTCGCCCGGCTCCGGGTCGCGGTCGCTGATGCCGCGCGCCGCGGCCTCGGCCAGCAGGATCTGGCGGATGACGAGACCACGCGCGGCGCTCTCCCACGCCTTCGCCGGGTCCGGCGCATCCTGCAACTGGGCCTCCAGGGAGATCAGCTCATCGGGGATCGCCACCCCGTCCACTTGGATCATCGTCGCTCTCCCGTCACTTGGGCCTGGCTTCGGCCAGCCGGGCGCGTAACGCCGGGGCGCTGGCACTCAGTCCCGCCGTGGTCCCGTCCTGGAGGGCGATCGCGGGCGGTACGCCGAGTGAGGCGCGATAGAGCGCCCACATCGCGCCCGACTGGTCCGCATCCGTGCCGTGCAGCAGCAACGGCAGGTTGTCGTGGTCGGCGGCGATGGCGGCGAAGCGCTGCACATCGGCATCCTTGGGCACGCGCCCCTCGACCGGCAGGTTGAAGTAGCGGAGATGAGAGAAGTCCGCCCAGCGGTGCTCTGCGGCGGTGTCGGCGCCGGCCGGGCGCAGGTCCACGACGGATGCGAAGCCGACGCGCTTCGCCTCGATCGCGCCGGCCTCATCGATCGGCCCCGACGTCGCGATCACGCTCGTCGCGCGGTTGTAGGTCGGCAGACGCTGTTGCGCGATCTTGTCGCCGAACGGTGCCTGGCCGGGCTGCGGCGCGAGGTCGTTCCGGGCACCCGCGCCCATGGTTGCGAGCGAAGCGGCCAGCAGCGCGGCGGCCCGGCGCATCGTCAGACGCCTTCCTTCGCGACGTTCGCGTTGCGACGCACGATCTGCCAGCCGGGGCGGCCGAGGAACCAGATGGGTGCCGACCACACATGCACCATCCGCGTGAACGGCACGAGCAGGAATAGCGTCATGCCGGCGACCAGATGGATCTTGTAGACCCAGGGAATGTTGTCGAGCAGCGCCGCCAACTCCGGCTGGAACGTCATGATGCTGCGGCACCACGAGGCCAGCACGAGCATGTAGGTGCCACCGCTGTTGGCGATGGAATCCGGAACGCCAACAATGCCGAGCCAGAGCTGGAAGTAGATGAACAGCAGGATGAAGATGTCGGTCGGCTTGCTGGTCTGGCGGATGCGTGGATTGAACAGCCGGCGGACGATGAGCCCGGCGCCTCCGAACGCGCCGAGCGTTGCGAAGATCACGCCGGCGATGATTGCCAGCCACTGATGCTGCTTCGCCGTGAGCCCGATCACGTGCTGCCAGCTAGGCGGGGTCAGCAAGCCGACGAAATGCCCGGCGAACAGGCCGAGGATGCCGATGTGGAACAGGTTGCTGGCCCAGACGAGCTGGCTCTTGTTCAGGAACTCGCTGGACTGGCTCCGCCAGGAGAACTGGCTGCGGTCGAAGCGCGCCCAGCTTCCGAGGAAGAAAACGATCATGCAGAGATACGGGTAGAACCCGAACAGGAACTGGTTCAGCCAATTCATGGGAATCGCTCCTCGGCGCGCGCGCCCGTCTTGCGCGGCGGTGCAGGATTTTGCGAGAACTGGGCGATTATGGCGGCGGCCTTGGAACACGCGCTGTCCGCGACCGGGGGGTCCATGAAGCTGACCGGCGCCTCCTCATAGCGGGCGTCGAGCGCCTCGGGCGTGTCCGCCGGCTCCTCCTCGGCGAGCCGCGCTTGCACCGCCTCCTGATCGGCCTGGCGCGCGCCCAGGGCCTCGATGGCGCGCAGGACGGCGGCGTAGGGCGTCCCGCGCCGCTCCAGGCGGCCGGCCAGCAGCGACACCACCTCCGCCACCTCGCCCAGCAACGCTCGCGCCTGCGCGGGCTCGTGCAATGAGGCGTATTCCAGGAACACCGGCAGGAAGTCGGGCAGCTCATCCGCCGTCATGTCGAGCCCCGCCTGACGGTAATCCTCCACCAGGTCCACCATCGCCTGCCCGCGCTCGCGCGAATCGCCATGCACGTGGCCGAACAGGTAGAGCGAGAGCGAAGGCGCCGCGTCGAACAAGGCGACGTACTCGCCCTGGGCGGACAGCAGGTCGGTGGCGGCCAGCCGGTCGCAGAAAGCGGTCACCGCCGCCAGTGCGGGCGCGGGCAGTCCCGCGTCGCGCAGCAGGGTCCTGATCTCCGGCAGGACGTCGAGCAGCGCCTGGTCCGGATACAGCAGCAGCCCTGCCAGGGCCTTGCATGCGAGCACGGCGCTACTTCCTGCTCATCGGGAAGCGCTCGCCGCGGGTCTTTCGGGTGTCCTGGCCCCACAGCATGAAGCGGCTGTTCCCTTCCGACGTCATCTGGCTAAAGTGAAAGCCGGCGATGCCGCGCTGGTCGTAGGCGTTCTCCGCCACCTCCTTGTGCGCGGTCGGGATCACGAACCGGTCCTCGTAATTCGCGATGGCCATCACCCGATACATCTGTTCCGCCTGGCGCTCGGTCAGACCGACCGCGTCCAGTGCCGTGGTGTCGCGCTTGTCTTCGATGTTGCGGCCCCGCATGTAGGCCCGCAGCGCCAGCAGCTTGCGCAGCGTGAGGCGGATCGGCTCCTCCCGGCCCGCGGTCAGCAGGTTGGCGAGGTAGCGGACGGGAATGCGCAGGCTGTCCACATCGGGGATGCCGTCCAGCGAGGCGAGCGCGCCGGCGTCGGCGGCTTCCTGGATCGGCGAGAGCGGCGGGATGTACCAGACCATCGGCACGGTCCGGTATTCCGGGTGCAGCGGGAAGGCAACCTTCCACTCGCAGGCCATCTTGTAGACGGGCGAGCGCTGCGCCGCCTCGATCCAGGCGTCCGACACCCCATCCCGCTGCGCCTGGTCGATCACCGCGGGATCGTTCGGGTCGAGGAAGATGTCGAGCTGGGCCTGGTAGCAGTCCTGCACATTCTCCTGGGAGGCGACTTCCAGGATGCGGTCGGCGTCGTACAGCATCACGCCGAGATAGCGGATGCGTCCGACGCAGGTCTCCGAGCACACGGTCGGCTGCCCGCTCTCGATGCGCGGGTAGCAGAAGATGCACTTCTCCGATTTTCCCGTGTGCCAGTTGTAATAGACCTTCTTGTACGGGCAGCCGGTGACGCACATGCGCCAGCCGCGGCACTTCTCCTGATCGATCAGGACGATGCCGTCCTCCTCGCGCTTGTAGATCGCGCCCGATGGGCACGCGGCGACGCAGGAGGGATTGAGGCAGTGCTCGCACAGGCGCGGCAGGAACATCAGAAAGCTGTTCTCGAACTCCCCGTAGATCGCCTTCTCGACGTCCTTGAAATTGTAGTCCTGCGATCGCTTGCGGAACTCGGTGCCGAGCGATTCCTCCCAGTTCGGCCCCCAGCGCACCTTGTCCATGCGCGCGCCCGTGATGATGGAGACCGGCTGCGCGGTCGGCGCCGCCTCGCTCTCGGGCACGCCGTGGATATAGGAGTACTCGTAGTCGAACGGCTCGTAGTAGTCGTCGATCTCCGGCAGTTCGGGGTTGGCGAAGATCTTGGACAGAATGCGCCACTTGCCGCCGGTCTTCGGCCGCAGCGCGCCGCCGCGTCCCAGCACCCAGCCGCCGCGCCAGCGCTCCTGGTTCTCCCAGTCCTTCGGATAGCCGATGCCCGGCTTGCTCTCGACGTTGTTCCACCACGCGTATTCGATGCCCTGGCGCGTGGTCCAGACCTGCTTGCAGGTGACGCTGCACGTATGGCAGCCGATGCACTTGTCGAGATTCAGGACCTTGCCGATTTGCGCGCGGATTTTCATGCCCGGTGTCCCTCGAGACGGGTCCGTTCCTCGGTCCTCATGATCGGCCGCTTCTCGGACAGCGGACGGTCGCGCCAATCCACCTTCACCATCTTGCGCAGGATGATGAACTCGTCCCGGTTGGACCCGACCGTTCCGTAATAGTTGAAACCATAGGAAAGCTGGGCGTAGCCGCCGATCATGTGGGTGGGCTTCAGCACCACGCGCGTCACCGAATTGTGGATGCCGCCGCGATTCCGCGTCACCTCGCTGCCCGGGACGTTCGCGGTGCGCTCGGCCGCGTGATACATGAAGGCGGCGCCCTGCGGGATGCGCTGGCTGACGACGGCACGCGCCACCAGGGCGCCGTTGCGGTTGAAGGCCTCGATCCAGTCATTGTCCTCGATGCCGGCCGCGGTCGCGTCCCGCTCGCTGATCCACACGATCGGGCCGCCACGGGCGAGCGTCAGCATGATCAGGTTCTCGGTGTAGGTGCTGTGGATGCCCCATTTCTGGTGCGGCGTCAGGAAGTTCAGCACCACCGGCTTGTTGCCGTTGTCGTGCAGCCGCTCCAGATCCCCGCTTGCCGAGCGCGTGTCGATCGGCGGGCGATAGGTCGCGAATCCCTCGCCGAAATCGCGCATCCAGGGGTGGTCCTGGTAGATCTCCTGCCGCCCGGTCAGAGTGCGCCAGGGGATCAGCTCATGCACGTTGGTCCAGCCCGCATTGTAGCAGATCTCGTGGCTCTCGATCCCCGACCACACCGGCGACGTGAGGATCGGGCGCGGCTGGGCGGCGATGTCGCGGAACTCGATCTTCTCGTCCACGCGCCGCGCGATCAGGTGGGTGTGGTCGCGTCCCGTCACCTTGGACAGCGCCTGCCAGGCCTTCAGCGCGACGTGGCCGTTGGTCTCGGGCGCGAGCGACAGCACCGTCTCGATGGCGTCCATGTCGGTGCGCATGCGCGGGCGGTTCTCCGCGCCGAATTCGGGTGGGTTGATGTTGCGGAGGCGCTCGACCTCCTCCTTGGTGTCCCAGACCATCCCCTTGGTGCCGTTGCCTCTCTCCTCCAGCAGGGGGCCGACGCTGACGAACCGGTCATGGGTGGCGGGGTAGTCGCGCTGGACCAGGGTGATGGCCGGCATGGTGCGGCCGGGCACGCCCTCGCCCGCCCCATGCCGCCAGTCCTGGCCGCCATAGGGCTGGGACAGCTCGGAAGGCGTGTCCTTCAAGGTCGGCGTCAGCACCACGTCCTCTTCCACGCCAAGTTGTCCGGGTGCCAGGCGCTGGAAGGCCTTCGCGATCTCGCGGAAGATCGCCCAGTCGGTGCGCGCGCCCCAGACCGGGTCCACCGCCGCCTGCAACGGGTGGATGAACGGGTGCATGTCGGAGGTGTTGAGGTCGGCCTTCTCGTACCAAGTGGCCGTCGGCAGGACGACGTCGGAGAACAGGGTCGTGGTGTTCATCCGGAAGTCGATCGTGACCAGCAGGTCCAGCTTGCCCTCGGGCGCCACGTCGCGGCGCACGACCTCCTCCGGCCGCTGATCGCTTTCCTCGTTCAGCACGTTGTTGCGGGCACCCAGCAGGTGCTTGAGGAAATATTCGTGCCCCTTGCCGCTGGCGCCGAGCAGGTTGGAGCGCCAGACGAACAGGTTGCGCGGCCAGTTCTCCGGAGCGTCCGGGTCCTCGCAGGCCATGCGCAGCGCGCCGGACTTCAGGCCGTCCGCGACGTAGGCGGCCGCGTCCTTGCCCGCCTCGCGCGCATCGCGGGCGACCCGCAGCGGATTGCGCGTCAGCTGCGGGGAGCTTGGCAGCCACCCCATCCGCTCGGCCCGCACGTTGCAGTCGATCATCGTGCCCGACCAGCGGGACGGGTCGGCCAGCGGGGAAATCTGCTCGCGCAACTGCATCCGCTCGTACCGCCACTGGTCGGTATGGGCATAGAAATAGCTGGTGCCGTTCATCTGCCGGGGCGGCCGCACCCAGTCGGATGCGAATGCGACCGGCAGCCAGCCCGCCTGCGGCCGCAGCTTCTCCTGCCCGACATAGTGCGCCCAGCCGCCGCCAGACTGGCCGACGCAGCCGCACAGGACCAGCATCGCCATGATGGCCCGGTACGACATGTCCATGTTGTACCAGTGGTTCAGCCCCGCCCCGAGGATCACCATGGAGCGTCCGCGCGTCGCCTCGGCATTCGCCGCGAAGCCGCGCGCCACGGCGATGCAGCGGTCGCGCGGCACGCCGGTGATCGCCTCCTGCCAGGCCGGCGTGCCGGGCACGTCGTCGTCGAAGCCGGTGGCCGCCTCGCCGCCCAGGCCACGGGCGATGCCGTAGCTGCCCAGCATCAGGTCGAACACGGTGGCGACCTGGACCTGGCCACCGTCCTTCAGCGTCAGCGTGCGTGCCGGCACCCGGCGATGCTGGATCGGCGCGTGGTCGGTCAGGCCGAAGCGGCCGGCATTGCCGAAATAGGGGAAGGAGACGGTGGCAACCTCCCCGCCCTCTTCCAGGAGGGACAGGCGGGGCGCGATCTCACGCCCGTCACCGCCGTCCTTGGGCTCGAGATTCCACTTGCCCTGCTCGCCCCAGCGGAAGCCCGCGGTGCCTTGGGGGGCCGCCACCTCGCCGGTCGCCTCGTCCAGCACCACGGGTTTCCAGTCGGGATTGTTCTCCTGGCCCAGCCCGTGCTCGAAGTCGGCGGCCCGCAGCATGCGCCCGGCGACCAGCCCTTCGTGCCGCCGTTCGAGCATCACCAGGAAGGGCAGGTCCGAGTATTTCCGCACATAGTCCTGGAAGTAGGGGACCTGCCGGTCGATGAAGAACTCCTTCAGGATCACGTGGCCCATGGCCAGCGCGAGTGCGGCGTCGGTGCCCTGCTTGGGGTGCAGCCACAGGTCGGCGAAACGGGCGACCTCGATGAAGTCCGGCGCGATCACCACGCTCTTGGCGCCCCGGTAGCGGGCTTCCGTGTAGAAATGCGCGTCGGGCGTCCGCGTCATCGAGACGTTGGAGCCCCAGAGCAGGAGGTAGCCGGCATTGTACCAGTCGGCGCTCTCCGGCACGTCGGTCTGCTCGCCGAAGGTCTGCGGCGAGGAGGGGGGCAGGTCGCAGTACCAGTCGTAGAAGGACAGGCAGGTGCCGCCGATCAGGCTGAGATAGCGTGTGCCCGCGGCGTAGCTGATCATCGACATCGCCGGGATCGGCGAGAACCCCGCCACACGGTCGGGACCCCAGCGCTTGATCGTGTAGATGTTCGACGCCGCGATCAGCTCGTTGATCTCGTCCCAGTCCACCCGGACGAAGCCGCCGAGGCCCCGGATCCGCTGGTAGCCGTCGCGCTTTGCCGCATCCTCCTGGATGGACCGCCACGCCTCGACCGGCGGCAGCGTCTGGCGGGCTTCCCGCCACATGGCCAGCAGCCTTCCCCGCACCAGCGGGTATTTGATGCGGTTGCTGCTGTAGAGATACCAGGAATAGCTCGCCCCGCGTGGGCAGCCGCGCGGCTCGTGGTTCGGCAGGTCCGGCCGGGTGCGGGGATAGTCGGTCTGCTGCGTCTCCCAGGTGACCAGCCCGTTTTTGACGTAGATCTTCCAACTACAGCTTCCGGTGCAGTTCACGCCATGGGTGGAGCGGACGATTTTCTCGCTCTGCCAGCGGGAGCGGTAATTGTCTTCCCACGCGCGGTTCTCGTCCGTGACGACGCCGTGGCCTTGGGCGAACGTGCTCTTGTATTTCCGGAAGAACAGCAGCCGATCGACAAACTGGCTCAATGCCTTGGCCTCTCCGTGTACGCCTGGTCACAGGCGAGTCGGCGGAGGCGTATGCCAAGGGACGCGTGCTCTCTTTGCGTTATGCCTAAGACAGGCGAATGGCGCCGTGGCGCTCCGGCGCCGTGCGTGCGGTCAGCCGCCGCCGTCGGCGATCTGCTCCAGCCGGCGCCGCTTGCGCACCACCACCCGCAGCCTTCCCGTCGCGACGAGGCCGTGCCCTGCCCAGTCCCGCAGTACACGGCTGACGCCATAGAGATCGGTGCCTGCGATCTCGGCGATGTCCTGGCGCGACAGCCGGTAGCCGATCTCGGTCCCCTCGGGGACGGCCCTGCCGGTCTGGTCGGCGAGGCGCAGGAGGGTCCGGGCGATCCGCTGCTCGACGCGCTCCGTCGCCATCTCGCCGAGCCGATGGACCAACTCCTCGGTGCGTTGACCCACGAAATCGAGGGCGTTGGCCCTGATCGCGGGATAGCGCTCCATCAACTCGTTCATCCGCGCGGCTGCCCAGGACAGCAGGATGCACTCGGTTATCGCTGTTGCGGTGGCCGGAAAGGGAATCCGGCGAAACACCGCGACACCCCCGATGATATCGCCCGGTCCCATGATGCGAATGGTCGTCGGATCGCCACTCGGCCGGGTCTGCCACACCTTCACGATCCCCTTGCCGAGGACGATGAATTCCTTTGCCAGGTCGCCCTGATGAAACAGCACCGCCTTCGCGGGCACCATGCGCGAATTGACGGACTGGAGCACGCCGTCGAGCGATGCTTGCGGCAGGCCGGCAAAAAGCGGGCTCTGGGCCAGCAATTCGCGGATGGTGGATGCGCTCACCGGTGAGCGGCCCCGCTGGGAAGTACTTCTAGCCGACCTTGACGTCCTCCCAGAACCCGAAACGCCCGGCGACATGCCGCATTGCCGGGCGCGGCGCCTCATAGGACCAGGCCGCGCGCGGGTGGCGCGTGTCATCGATCACCACATCGTAGAATTGGACGCCGTGCGGGCAGGCGTGATCCGATTCTGTCTTCTCGGCCTTCTCCAGCCAGTCCACGTGGACGGCCGAGCCGGGGAAGTACTGATAACCACCGGCCTCGACGATGTCGTCGCTCTCGGCGACAACGTGGCCCTTCAGAATTGCCTTCATGTCTGACTCCTCCTTGAACAAGATATAGGGATAGCTTCCGCGCCATGTTGATCACGGCCGCCTGCGGGGGCGAGCAATGCCGCAAGCGGGAGGCAGCCGGCCCGCGCGGCCGTGTGCCGGTTGCGGCCCGGAGGACCATAGCTGATGAGCCCCGCCAATTCTCTGCGCAACCAGGCCGGGTTCGCCGGTAATGGGCTGCGACAAGACCATGCCAGCGCTGTTGATGGGCGCCGCGAGTGCCGACCTCCCCACCATCGGCCTGTCCGGCGACCCCCGGCTGCACGCCGGCGAGGCCTTGCCCCTCGATCAGGCCCTCAAGTTCGTCGCCTCAAAAAGGTCGGTGCGACCTGCGAGGGAGGCCGCTCGTCCACGGGGGGTCCGGCCGTTGCCCGCTTGGCCCACGGCCCGAACCGTGCCGATCTATCTCGGCACGAAGTGTACGCTGCGGTGTATGCCATCCTCAATCCGTTGGCAAAAACGCCAATAAAATCAATTGATTGCTGATCAGATTGGCGGAGAGGGTGGGATTCGAACCCACGGTACGCGCAAACGTACAACGGTTTTCGAGACCGCCCCGATCGACCGCTCCGGCACCTCTCCGCAGCGGGCGCGTTATAGGGAGAAGCCAGGACGACCGCAACGGCCGCCCGCCGCTGACGGGCGCGTGAATTGTCCGATAGCCAAACGTATCCGATGCGTTACGGAACCGGGGAGAAGCAGATGCCAGGTCGGAGTCTTGCCATTTGGGCGTGCGTGGCCGTGATCGGTGCTGCAGGAACGGCGATGGCGGCTGAGGCACCCATCGGGTCCGTGACGGCCGCCGACCAGCAGCGTGCCAGCGCGCTTAATGCGATGCCGCCGGTCGCGGCCTCAAGAGTGTCCAGGCCGCCCGTCGATCATTCCGGGCGTAGCGAGCGGGGCAGAGCATCCTTTTATGCCGCCAAGTTCAACGGGCGGAAAATGGCGGACGGGCGCACGTTTAGCCGCAATGCCGATGTGGCCGCCAGCAAGACGCTGCCCCTCGGCACCACCGCGAAGGTGGTCAATCTCGATACCGGCAGGTCTGCCACCGTGAAGGTAGAGGATCGGGGGCCGTTCGTCCCCGGGCGCGTGATGGATGTGAGCCCGACGGTGGCCAGCAAGCTTGACATGAGAGGCACGGGGGTAGCGCGGGTGGACGTCAAGCCGATCGCCGTCCCGCAGCCCGATGGCGGCGTCACACTGGGCGCCGGGGCTGCGGAGACGTCACCACAACAGGTGACCGAGGCGGTGCGGACCACCCAGGACCTGGCGAGCCGACGCTAGAGACTCACATTCTCGCGCGGCGCGGACTCAACACCACCGTCAATGCATCGTGCGATCGCACGCCGTCACGGTGCGCCCGAACGGACTAGTCGGCGCGTAGAACCGCATCGAGGCGTTCCTTATCGGAATGCGTCTTTCCGCGCGCGAATCTGGGCGAACCTCGCGACATCCGGGGCGCGCAGGAACGGGTTGGTCCGCATCTCCTCGCCAAGCCGCGATGGCACCGTGGGCTGGCCGGCGGCGCGCAGGCGGCGCACGGCCTCGGCGCGGGCCCGCAGAGCGGCGTTGTCAGGTTCCACCGTCAGCGCGAAGCGGGCGTTGCTCTCGGTGTATTCGTGCCCGCAGCAGACCAGCGTCTCCGCCGGCAAGGCAGCGAGCTTGCGCAGGGAGGCGAACATCTCCGCCGCTGTGCCCTCGATCAGCCGCCCGCACCCTAGGCTGAACAGCGTGTCGCCGGACAGCAGCACGCCGCCATCGTCGAAGAAGAAGTTGATCTGGCCGCGCGTGTGGCCCGGCGTGTCGATGACGCGCGCCGACGCCGCGCCCAGGCGGACGGTCTCGCCCTCCCGCACCGCCTGATCCAGCTTCGGCAGCCGGTGCGCGTCCGCCGCTGCGCCCACCACCGGGCAGTTGAACCGGGCCCGCACCGCATCCGTGCCGGCGACGTGGTCGGCGTGATGGTGGGTCAGCAGGATCATGTCCAGACGGCCGCCGGCACGCTCCAACGCCGCGATGACCGGGTCCGGGTCGGCGGGATCGACAATCGCGACGGCGCCCGATGCCGCCTCGCGCAGCATCCAAGCGTAGTTGTCGTGCAGGATCGGGACAGGTTCGGCGATGACGCTCATGCCCATACCCTAGCATTCCCCCTATCCCGCCGCCAGTCGCTGGCCGTGCTATAGAGGCTGGCATGGCGGCCGACGTGCATTTGGCAGCGGATTTCTACGCGACCCCACGGGGAGCGGTGGCGGCACGGCTGCTGCGCGCCCGCCTCGCCGTGCTCTGGCCGGACCTGCGGGGCCAATCCGTGCTCGGCCTCGGTTACGCGCAGCCTTACCTCCGGCTGTGGCGCGAGCAGGCAGGATGCTGCGTCGCGCTGACCCCGGCGCAGATGGGGGCGACGCGGTGGCCGGCCGGCGCACCCAACCTGAGCTGTACGTCGGAGGAGGATGCCCTGCCGTTCCCCGACCTCGCGTTCGACCGCGTTCTGCTGGTGCATGGTCTCGAGGCCGCCGAGAATGCCCGCCGCCTGCTGCGCGAGTTGTGGCGCGTGCTGAAGGATGACGGGCGGCTTCTGATCGCCGCGCCCAACCGCACGGGCGTATGGGCCTACCGGGAATCGACCCCGTTCGGCCATGGGCAGCCCTACTCGTTCGGTCAGGTGGGCCGCCTGCTCGCGAGCACCCTGTTCCGCGTGGAGCGGCGCGACGCCGCCCTCTATCTGCCACCGACCGATCGGCGGATGATGCTGCGTGGCGGCCCGCTGATGGAGCGGGCGGGCCGGCGCATCGTTCCGGGGCTCGCCGGGGTCATCCTGACGGAGGCGGTGAAAGACGTTTATGCCGGCCTGCCGCTCCGTGCCGCGCCCCGGCGCCGACTGGTCCTGGCCGAGGCGAGCTGATGGCAGGCTGAGCGGATCGGGCGCTACGCTGCCTCGCGCCCGATCGCGTGCCAGCGCATCAATTGCAGGTGCCCGGCGCGCATTAGCCGCGCGCGCAATAGCCAGCGTTCCGCCTCGTGCACCATCGCAGCCGCGCGGGCCGGCGTCGGGCGTTGCGCGCTCATCGCCCGGACCAGTTCGCGCCAGCCTCGCAGCGCGAGATGGACATGGCGCTGGGTGACATCCTCGGCCACCCGTATGTCAAAGCCCAGACCTTCCAGTGCCTGGGTCACGGTTGTGCAGGCCGGCGGCTTCGCACGGCCCTCGATCCGCAGCCAGTCGAGCAGCGGGGCCTTTTCGGGACTCTCCCGGGCGATGATCTCGGTCAGCACGAGGTTGCTGCCTGGTCGGAGGGCGCCGGCGAGCGCGGGCAGGACCACCACGGCCTCGCCCATCGCCAGCGGCTCCAGCGCAAGGGCGTGATGATAGTAACGCGCCGGGAAGCGCGGGGCGCCGGGGTGCCAAATCTCGATCTGCCCGCGCCGGCCCAGCCCCGCGCGGGCGCAGTGCCGCACGGCGGCAGCGACCAGGACGGGGTCGGTCTCGAAGCCGCTGACCCACGCACCCAGACGCTCCGCCAGCAAGCGTGCCGCCCCGCCCGCGCCGCAGCCGACCAGCAGGACGCTGCACGCCGCCGACAGGCCGAGCGGTGTGGCGAGGCGGAGCACCTCCTCCTCTCCGCCAGGCAGGGTGAAACCCTCGCCCCACAGGCCGTCGGCAATGGCGAGCCGGTCAGGCGACCAGGCGCCTGCCTCCGCCGCGGCAGGGCCGGCGTGGACGATCGCCGGCGCAAGAGCGGGCTCGCCCGCCGCGGCGGGCGAGAGGGGCAGGCTTGGAGGTGGGAACAAGCTTCGCACGCTGCGCAGGAACACGGAGACCTCTGCCATGCAGCCTGAAGCTGAAACCTTGACAGTAGCTTACCCGACCCGCGCCTCGGCGACGAGTGCCGGATGGAGACAGAGGGCGGCGGCCAGCACGGGGCCGAGCGCGCGATACTCCTCGGCGCGCGGCGCGTTCGCCCGCCAAAGCAAGCCCAGGGTCCGCCATGCCCCCCCACCGGCAAGCGGTCGGAATCTCCAGCCCGGTGCCCTGGGCGATCCCGGATTCCACCGCCAGTCGGGGCAGCAATGTCACCCCCAGACCGCCCGCGACCATTTGGGCGAGTGTGTGCAGACTGGTCGCGGCGAAGCTGTCCGCGCCGGCCGTCTGCATCCCGCATACCGCCAGCGCCTGGTCGCGCAGGCAATGCCCGTCTTCCAGCAGCAGCAGCCGCTCGGCTCCCAGCGCCGCAACCGGCACCGCTGGCTCCCGAGCGAGCGAATGGCCGGGCGGCAGTGCGGCCAGGAACTCGTCGCGCGCCACCGCCAGCGCCTCGGTGCCCGGACACGCGCAAGGCAGGGCAAGCAGCAGCACGTCCAACCGCCCGCGTCCCGAATCCTCCACCAGTCGTGACGTCAGGTCCTCGCGCAGGTAGAGGCGCAGGCGTGGGAAGGCCGCGCGGACCGCAGGCATCAGTCGGGGGAGCAGGAACGGGCCGACGGTGGGGATCAGGCCCAGCCGCAGCGGCCCACTGAGTGGTGCGCGTGCGGCCTGCGCCGCCTCCGCCACCGCTTCCAGCGCCACCATCGCATTGCGCGCCCGCTCCACCAGTTCGCGCCCGACCGGTGTGAACACGACGCGCTTGCCCACCCCGCGATCCAGGATCGGCGTGTCGAGCTGGCGCTCCAGCGCGAGCACCCCAGCCGAGAGCGTGGACTGGGTGACGGCGCACACATTGGCCGCGCGCCCGAAATGGCGGGTTTCGGCGAGCGCCAGCAGGTACCGGAGCTGCTGCGGGCTGGGGAGGGTGATCATCGGAACCATTCGATCAAAAATCGGGCGCAACCCCGACGAGGTGCAGCGGGTGCTGGACGCCTTGCAGAGCGACGAGCGGTGCCCGTGCAACTGGCAGAAGGGCGAGGAAGTCCTGCGCCCGGCCGTCTAAAGGGCCCGCGGGGGCGCTCGCCGCCTGGGCGCCACGGTCAGAGCCAGCGCTGCTGCGGCGCCATGCCCAGCAGATGCTGGCCCACCGCCTCGAAATGCGAGGCCCGCCCCTGCACCTGTTGGCTGACCGTGTTCATGTCGCGGAACCGGCGCTCGAACGGCCCGGTATCGAAGATCGCGGTCGCACCCGCCTCGTGCCAGACGGCGTTGACCACCTCGCGCGCCTGATGGATGGCGAAGGTGGCCGCTTGGCGGATGTCCGCACGGTCCTGCAAGGTGAGGTGCCCGCGCGCCGCCGCGCCCGCCTGCGCCTGCTCCAGGACGGCGATCAGCCAGGTGCGCGCGGCACGGAGCCGGGCGTCGGACAGGCCGATCAGCGACTGCACCACGGCGCTGTCGCGCAACGCCGCCCGCGACAGCGCCGGCGTCTTGGCCGAGGCCAGGCGCACGAATTCGTCCAGCATCCCGCGCGCCACGCCCAGGCCCACGGCGCCGAACCCGGCGGCGTAGATGTTCATGCTGGTGAACCGGTACAGCAGGCCGTCCTCGCGCCGCTCCGCCGGGTCGTCGCGGGTGACCGCGTACTCATCCGGCACGAACAGCTCCTCGACCGAGTAGGTGTCGCTGCCGGTGCCGCGCAGCCCCAGCACCTGCCAGACGTCCTCGATGACCGCCGCCGAGCGGGGGAACAGCATGGTGCGCTCGATCGCGCCGCCCTGCTTGTTGCGCCACTGCGTGCCGTCCGCCTCGAACGCGGGGCAATGCGCGCCCAGCCAGCTCGCATGCCGGCTGCCGCTGGCGAACAGCCAGGTGCCGGTGACGCGCCAGCCTCCCGGCACCTTGTCGGCCCGTGCCCGTCCCCGCGCCTGCCCCCAGGCCAGCACGTCGCGCTCGTGGCCGAACACGCGCCGCGCGACCTCGGGGGCAAGATAGGCGGCGGTCATGGCGCAACCCGAGCCCTGGTTCATGCACCACGCCGTGCTACCGTCGCCCGCTGCAATCGCCTCGACGCACTGGATATAGGGGGCCGGCAGCAGCTCCAGCCCGCCGACCGAGCGCGGCAGCAGCAGCCGAAACATCCGCGCCCCGTGCATCGCATCCAGCACGTCGCCGGGCAACTCGCGCCCCGCATCGATCCGCGGGCCCGCCGACTGCAGCAGCGGGATCAGGCGCCGAGCCTCGGCGACAAGCTCCAGCCCGGCATCCGCCCGCTCGGGCGCGTGGACGTCCATCGGCGGTTTCCCCTGCGTCGTTGCCGCACGCTACACCGCGCCGCGCCGCCCGGCCAAGCGCGGTGCCACCACCTGCCCGCCCGCGCGTATAGACATGATGAAGCCGATCGCGCAGCTGATCGCGGAGATCGTGGCGGACGCCCGCGCGACCGCCATCTGGACCGGCCGGGCGGCGTTCAGTCCGCGCGTGCTGGACGCGCTGCGTGCGACCGACCGCGCCGCCTTTATGCTGCCCGCTGACGCGGCGCGGGCGCACGTCAACGCGGCGCATCCGATCGGCCACGGCCAGACCATCTCCCAGCCGTTCATCGTCGCGCTGATGACCGACCTGCTCGACCTCACCCCCGATGCCGCCGTGCTCGAGGTGGGAACCGGGTCGGGCTACCAGGCCGCCGTGCTCGCGCGACTGGCGGGCACGGTGTTCTCGGTCGAGACCATCGCCGCCCTGTCCGATCGCGCCGGGGCGGCGCTGGCGGCGGCCGGGCTGCGCAATGTGCATCTGCGGGTCGGCGACGGCGCCGCAGGGTGGCCCGAGGAGGCACCGTTCGACGCGATCATCGTCACCGCCGCCGCGCTCGCGATCCCGCCGGCCCTGATCGACCAGCTCGCGGCGCCTGGCCGGTTGGTGATCCCGGTCGGCGCGCCGGGAACGACGCAGGAGCTGCGTCTGATCACACGCGATGCCGCCGGGGCGGTAAGCGATCGCCACGTCCTGGACGTCTCATTCGTCCCGCTGGCGCGGCCCGGCCCGGGCGGTTGACGGGCCGGGGGAACGTGCTACTAGCCGGTAGCCTGGCAGCCAAGGTAACGGACGGAGACGTGCCATGAAGCTGATGTGGTTCCATCTGATGCCTTATACCGAGCTGCCGGACGATTTCCGCGAGCAGCATCCGTCGGTGTGGGTGGACATCCACTCCAGCCTGTTCGACCCCAAGCGCGCCCATCACATGTACAACGACTTCATGGACGAACTCGAGTACGCCGCCGATTGCGGGTTCGACGCGATCTGCGTGAACGAGCACCACTCCAACGGCTACGGGCTGATGCCCTCGCCCAACCTGGTCGCCTCCTCGTTGGCACGGCGCACCACCGACACCGCGATCTGCGTCATGGGCAACTCCCTCGCGCTCTACAACCCGCCCACGCGGGTGGCCGAGGAGTTCGCGATGATCGACGTGATCTCCGGTGGCCGGCTGATCGCCGGCTTCCCGGTCGGCACGCCGATGGACACCTGCTACGCCTACGGCCAGAACCCGTCGATGCTGCGCCAACGCTACCTGGAGGCGCATGATCTCGTGGTCCGCGCCTGGACCGAGCAGGACACCTTCGCCTTCAACGGCCGCTTCAACCAGCAGCGCTACGTCAACATCTGGCCGCGTCCGATCCAGCGCCCGCATCCGCCGATCTGGGTGCCGGGCG
Organism: uncultured Pseudomonadota bacterium; assembly: GCA_963756495.1. GTDB lineage: Bacteria > Pseudomonadota > Alphaproteobacteria > Acetobacterales > Acetobacteraceae > DATFDN01. The sequence continues at coordinate 553,899 of CAVWNS010000002.1, forward strand.
GCGGCTCGGTGGAGACCTGGCACTGGTGCGCCGAGATGGACTACGTGTACTGCTACCTGTCCTACTACGGCTACAAGGCCGGCCAGGCGACGATGGACGGGTTCTGGAACGAGATGTCGCGTCTCGGCAAGGACCGCAACCCGTACCAGGCCGGCTTCCTCCAGTTCATCGGCGTGGGCGAGAGCCGCCAGCACGCCTTCGACCTCTATTCGGAAGCCGCCGAATACTTTTATGGCCGCTGCCTGCACGTTGATCCGCGTTTCGCCGTGCCGCCCGGCTACATGTCCGAGGGCAGCCAGCGCGCTGGCATCGAGAGCCAGATCCGCCAGGCGGCCGACGCCAACGTGCGCGGCAAGGGCACCGGCGAGCGCATGGCCTCCGTCGCGCGCGCGATGGATGCCATCGTGGACCGGGGTTACGTCATCGTCGGCTCACCCGACGAGGTCGCCGAGCAGTTGCGAGAGGTCGCGCACACCCTGAACGTCGGCCATCTCATGCTGCTCCTGCAGTTCGGCAACATGGGCAAGGACCTCTGCCGGTACAATACCAAGCTGTTCGCGACCAAGGTGATGCCGCAGATTGCGGGCCTGTTCGCCGAGTGGGAGGACCGCTGGTGGCCGCGGCCGATGGAGGCGCAGGCCCGCGCCGAAATCCCGGCCTTCACGCCGCGCATGGCAGCGGAATAGCCGGCACCCACCCACAACGGCCAAAAAGGGGAGGCAACGTGAGCGAACCCGCGACGTCGACCATCGAAGTCAACGGCTTCCCGACCCGCATCTGGCGCAAGGGAAGCGGCCCGACGCTGGGGTTCCTGGCCGGCTTCGGCGGGCTGCCCCGCTGGGTGCCTTTCCTCGATCACCTCGCGGAGGCGCGCACGGTGATCGTGCCCTCGCTGCCGGGCTTTCCCGGCGGCGATCGTGGGCACACCGTCCTCGACACCCACCTCGACTGGCTGCTCGCGGTGCGCGCCATCCTCGACCAGGCCGGGCTGGAGGGCGCCGACCTCGCCGGCAGCTCTGTCGGTGCCTCACTGGCCGCCGAGGTGGCCGCGCTCTGGCCCCGGCAGGTCGGCAAGCTCGCACTGGTCGCGCCGTTCGGCCTGTTCGACGAGAAGGACCCGGCGACCGATCCCTGGGCGCAGCGGGCCGACGCGGTGCCGGGGCTGCTGTGCGCGGCGCCCGAGACATGGACCGCGCTGAAGGCCCCGCCCGAGGGCGCCAACTCGATCGAGTGGCCGATCGAGCAGACCCGCGCCACCGAAGCGGCGGCGCGCATCTTCTGGCCGCTCGGGAACACCAAGCTGGAGAAGCGGCTGCCGCTCATCCAGGCACCCACGCTGCTGATCTGGGGCGAGCAGGACCGCATCATGCCGCGCAGCTATGCCGAGCGGTTCCGCGCCGCCATCAAGGGCCCGACCGAGTTGCGGGTGATCCCCGGCGCCGGGCATTTGGCCGAGCTGGACCAGCCAAAGGCCGTCGCCGAGGCCATCCTCGGCTGGACCCGGTAGCGCGGAGGGACGGGCTGTGCCGCTCGATCCGGATGCCCTTGCCGTCATCGACATGATCCGGGCGGCCGGCCGGCCGGCCTTTGAGACGCTTACCCCGGCCGAAGCCCGAATCGCCTACGCGGCCAGCCGTGCCGTCCTGCAGCCGGAGCCGGAGGCGGTCGCCGAGGCACGTGCCCTCGCCGCCCCCGGCCCGCTGGGCGATATCCCATTGCGTGCCTATCGCCCGACCGGCGTCGCCGCTGCCGAGGTGCTCCCGGCGCTGGTGTACTACCACGGCGGTGGCTGGCTGCTGGGCGACCTCGACTCCCACGACGTGATCTGCCGCCGGCTCGCCAATCTCGCGGGCTGTGCCGTGGTGTCGGTGGATTACCGCATGGCGCCCGAGCACAAGTTCCCCGCCGCCGTGCAGGACAGCGCGGCGGCGACGCGCTGGGTGATCGAGAGCGCCGTCAAACTGGGCATCGACCCGCGCCGCGTCGCGGTGGGCGGCGATTCGGCGGGTGGCAACCTCGCGGCGGTCATGGCCCTGATGGCGCGTGACGGCGACCTGCCGCCGCTCGCCTTCCAGCTTCTGGTGTATCCGGCGACCGACATGATGATGGTCACGGTCTCCTCGCAGACCGTGCGCGAGGGCGTGCCGCTCACCACCAGCACCATGAGGTGGTTCATCGACCACTACATGGCCAATTCCGCCGACCGCCTGGACTGGCGCGCCTCGCCGCTGCGGGCGGCCAGTCTCGCGGGCACGGCACCGGCCCTGGTGCTGACCGCGAGCGGCGACCCGTTGCGCGACGAGGGGATCGCCTACGCGGAGCGGCTGGAGCGTGACGGGGTACGGGTCAAGCTCCTGCACTTCTCCGACCAGATCCACGGCTTCCTCAGCATGGGCAAGATCATCCGCGCCTCGGACGTGTCGTTGCGGATGATGGCCGCGATGCTGCAACAGGCGCTCCGGCCGGCGGCGGACTAGCTCAATAGTTTAGTGGCCTGCTTTATCCCGGAGGTTCGGTTACGAACTTTCGGGGCAGGACACTTGCTCAACCGCATCCCGCCGTCGCCGGCGTGTCGCCCACCGCGGGTGGTCGGTCCGTCATGCGGACCGGGGTTTGCCAGCAATCGGCCACCCCCAGGCTGCGCGTGCAGTAAGGCAGCGGAGCCGGTGGAGCGACATGCCCGCCCGGCGCGACTTCGCACGAGGCCTTGCCGAACCCGAACGGCAGGCCATCCGCGCCGATCGGCGCCGCGCAGCCGGCAAGCAGCAGCGCCACAAGCGGAACAAGCCTTCGCATGAGCCGATCTTGTCACGCCGGGGGTGAACGGAGCGTTTCCGCACACCCTGTTTGCCCGCGTCCGACGCCGCCGCTATGGTCCGCCGCCCTCGGGGGAGCCACCGTGAATCGTGCCTGACATCTTTGACGAGGTCGAGGAAGAGGTTCGCGCCGAACGGGTGCGGCGCCTGCTCTCGCGCTATGCCGGCGTGATCCTGGCGGCGGCACTGCTGGTGGTCGCCGTGATCGCGGGCTGGCGGGTCCGGAACTACTACCAGGCGCGCGCGGACCGTGCGGCCGCCGTGCAGGTACATGGTGGCGCTGAATCAGGCCCAGGCTACCGGGCCCGATGCCAAGCCGTCCCGTGCCGCCGCCGAAGCCGCGCTGGTCCGGCTCGCGCAACAGGGGCCGCCCGGCTATCGCACCCTGGCGCGGCTGCGCGCGGCGGCATTGCTCGCGCAGGACGGCCGGCTTGCGGAGGCGCTGGGCCTCTATAACGCCGTCGCGACGGATGGCGCCGCCGATCCGCTGCTGCGCGACCTCGCGACCCTGCTCTGGGCCGAGCACCAGATCGACAGCGGCGACGCGCAGCTTATCGCCGACCGGCTGAAGCCACTCGTCGCCCCCGACAACCCGTGGCGTCCGCTTGCCGAGCGCGGGCTGGCGCTGCTCGATCTACGTCAGAACCATATCGATGCCGCTCGGGCGACACTGCGCCGCCTCGCCGTTGATGGGGCGGCACCGTCCGGCGTGCGCGATTCTGCACAGCTCCTGCTGCAACACCTCGGGAACTGAGCACGATGAGGCACCCGCATCCTGCCCGCGCGCTCGGCCGCCGCGCGGCCCTGGCGTTGCCGCTCGGCCTGGCCGGCTGCGGCCTGTTCGACAACTGGTTCGGCGAGCACAAGCCGCCGCTGCCCGGCAAGCGCGAGCCGGTCCTGCGCGCCGCCGATGTGCTGCGCCCGGATACCACCTTGCCGCCGGTGGCACTCCCGCCCCCGGTCGCCAACGCCGCTTGGCTGCAAGCCGGTGGCAACCCGACGCACGACATGGGCCACCTGGCCGCGCGCGCCGCGCTGTCGCCGCTCTGGACCGAGAGCATCGGCGCCGGCGGCGGGTATCGCCAGAAGATCCTGGCCCAGCCGGTGATCGGCAACGGCATCGCCTATGCCATGGACAGCGCCGCCACTGTGTCCGCCCTCGACCTCGGCAGCGGGCGGGCGTTGTGGCGGACAAGGACCCGCGGCAAGCGCGACCGCAGCACCAATGTCGGCGGCGGGCTCGGCCTTACCGATGGCGTTCTGTATGCGGTGAACGGCCTCGGCGCCGTCCTGGCGCTTGATCCGGCGCGCGGCACCGTGCGCTGGCGTGTCGGCATCGGGGCTCCCGCCCGCTCGGCGCCGACCATTGCCGCCGGACGGGTCTTCGTGACCACGCTGGACGATCACCTGCTCGCGCTCGATGCCGCCGATGGCCGCCAGCTCTGGAGCTACCAGGCGCAGAGCGCCACCACGGCGCTCCTCGGCGCGCCGGCACCGACCTTCGCCGAGGGGCTGGTGGTGGGGGGCTTCGGCTCCGGCGAGCTGACCGCGCTGCGCGCCGACGGCGGGAGCGTGGTCTGGACCGACACGCTGGCCGCCGCGGGGCCGGGCACGCTCGCCGATATCGCCTCCATCCGCGGCGCTCCTTGCATCAGCGGCGGACGCGTTTTCGCAGTCGGCATGGGCGGGTTGACCGTGGCGCTCGACCTGCACGCCGGTCGGCGCCTGTGGGAGCGCAGCGTCGGCGGCGAGGACAGCCCGTGGATCGCTGGGGATTGGCTGTTCGTGCTGACGCTCGATCAGGTGCTGACGGCGCTGCACGCGGCGGACGGGCGCGTCGGCTGGGTTTCGCCGTTGCCGGCCTACGCGAACCCGAAGAACCAGAGCGGCCCGATCACCTGGTTCGGCCCGCTGCTGGCCGGCGACCGGCTGGTGGTGGCGGGCACCAGCGGCGAGGCCCTGGCGGTCAGTCCCTACACGGGCCAGATCCTGGGGCGCCAGCGTCTGCCCGCCGCGTCCGCCCCCGTGCAGCCGGCCCTGGCCGCCGGCACGCTGCTGCTCGTCGCCGAGGATGGGCGGGTGATGGCGCTGCGCTAGATCCCGCCGGAGAAACATCATGCTGCCTGTCGTCGTCATCGCCGGACGGCCGAACGTCGGCAAGAGCACGCTGTTCAACAAGCTGGCCGGCCGCCGGCAGGCGATCGTGTCCGACATCCCTGGCGTCACCCGCGACCGCAAGGAGGCCGAGGCCATGCTGCGCGGCCGCAACCTGCGGCTGGTCGATACGGCCGGGCTGGAAGAGGCGGCGCCCGAGACCCTGCCCGGCCGGATGCACGCCTCCTCGGCCACCGCCGTCGCCCAGGCCGACCTGGTGCTGTTCGTGGTCGATGCCCGCGCCGGCCTCACGCCGGCCGACCGCCACTTCGCGCAATGGCTGCGCCGGCAGGGCCGCCCCGTCCTGCTGGTCGCCAACAAGGCCGAGGGCCGGGCCTCGGATTCCGCCTTCTACGACGCCTATGCGCTCGGCCTCGGCGACCCGGTCGCGGTCTCGGCCGAGCACGGCGACGGCGTGGCCGATTTGATGTCGGAAATCGCCGAGCGCCTGCCCGAGCCCGCGCCGGACGATGACAATGCCGCCGACAAGCCGCTGAAGCTGGCGATCGTGGGCCGCCCGAACGCCGGCAAGTCCACCCTGCTGAACCGCTTGCTGGGCGAGCAGCGGATGCTGACTGGTCCCGAGCCCGGCCTCACCCGCGACGCCGTTGCCGTCACGCTGACCGACGCCGAGGGCCGCCGGGTCGAACTGGTGGACACCGCCGGCCTGCGCCGCCGCGCCCGCATCGATGCGCCGCTCGAGAAGATGTCCGTCGGCGCCGCCATCGGCGCGCTGCGCATGGCCGAAGTGGTGGTCCTGACGGTGGATGCCGTCGAGGGCCTGCACGACCAGGATCTGCACATCGCCCAGCTGATCGAGCGCGAGGGCCGTGCCATCGTGCTCGCCCTGACCAAGTGGGACGCCGTGCCGGACCGTACCGCCGCCCGCCGCGCCGTCGCCGACCGGCTGGAGGCCAGTCTCGCCCAGCTCAAGGGCATCCCCGTGGTGACGCTCTCCGCGCTGACCGGCGCCGGCGTGGATCGCCTGTGGCCCGCGATCTGGGGCGCCTACGAGACCTGGAACCGCCGCATCGCGACCGGTGAGCTGAACCGTTGGTTCGAGACCGCCCTGGAGCGCCACCCGCCACCCCTGGTGGACCGCCGCCGCCTCAAGCTGCGCTACATCACCCAGGCGAAGGCCCGCCCGCCCACCTTCGTCGTCTTCGGCACGCGCGCCGAGCGCATCCCCGACGACTACGCGCGATACCTGGTGAACGGGCTGCGGGAGGCGTGCGAATTGCCTGGCGTGCCGATCCGCCTTCAGCTCCATGGCACCACGAACCCTTACGCCGACTGACGATCTCTCATGCCCATCCCCGTCCTGATCGACTGCGACCCCGGCACCGACGACGCGCTGGCGCTGCTGCTCGCGTTCGCCTCCCCGGAGCTCGACATCCGCGCCATCACGGTTGTGGCGGGCAATGCCGGGCTGGAGCGGACGCTGGCCAATGCGCTGGGCGTGGTCGCGCTTGCCAGCACCTCAACCCCGGTGTTCGCCGGGGCCGATCGCCCGCTTCTCGGGCGCTATCCGAGCGGCGCGCATGTGCATGGCGATGACGGCATCGGCGGCGTTGCCCTTCCCGCGGGTGCGCCGGCCGCGCCCGGCATCGCCGCCGATGCGATCCGCGATCTGCTGCGCGCGGCGCCGGAGCCGATCACCGTGGTCGGCATCGGCCCGGCCACCAACCTCGCGCTTGCGTTCCTGACCGAGCGCGCGCTGGCCGCCAAGGTCGCCCGTTTCGTGCTGATGGCCGGCGCCTGGGGCGAGGGCACCATGACGCCCGCCGCCGAGTTCAACGCCCTGTGCGATCCGGAGGCGCTGGCCGCCGTGCTGGCGCTGCATCGGCCCGTGGTGCTGGCGACACTCGACCTCACCGGCCAGGCGCTCGCCACCCCGGCGCGGCTCGCCATGCTGCGCGCCGCCGGGGCGGGCCGCGCGCTGCGCACGGCCTGCGACATCCAGGCCAGCGTGCCTCCCTCGCGCCGGTTCGGAGGGCATGGAGCACCGCTGCACGATCCCTGCGCCGTCGCCTGGCTGCTCCGCCCCGACCTGTTCACGGCACGACCGGCCCGCGTCGAGATCGACTGCGCCGGTGCCAGCCGGGGCCGCACCAACATCGAGCGGGGCTGCGCCTCCGAGCACGCCAACGCGATGCTCCTGGAGACCTTGGACGCGGACAGGTTTTTCGGGCTGCTGGCCGACCGCCTCTCACGTCTGCCATAGCAAAAGCGTACGCCAGCCGGTGCGCGCGGCGTTCCGGGCGTACACCTGGGCCGCCCACTTCCGGCTTGTGTACCCACGCCGTTAACCTTTTGCTAACGGATCGGACGCTTCGGGTTTCCTCGGTCCGGCTTTGCTGCAACCATGCCGGGCCACCCAAGGAGAGACCCCCGTGGACTGGAACGCGCTTCCCTTCGACGCCGATGCGATGCTCGACGGGCTCGCCACCTGGGTCACCTGCGAGAGCCCCACCTTCGATGCCGCCGCGGTCAACCGCATGATGGACGTTGCCTCGCGCGACCTGATCCTCGCCGGCGCGCGCATCGAGCGCATCGCCGGACGCATGGGCCTCGGCGACTGCGTGCGCGCCAGCTTCCCGCATGCAACGCCGGATCGGCCCGGCATCGTGGTGATGGGCCATCTCGACACCGTCCATCCGATGGGCACGCTCGGCCAGCTCGCCTTCCGCCGCGAGAACGAGCGTGCCTACGGCCCCGGCATCCTCGACATGAAGGGCGGCAACTACATGGCGCTCGAAGCGATCCGCCAGCTCGCCCGCGCCAACATCGCGACGCGCCTGCCCGTCACCGTCCTGTTCACCAGCGACGAGGAGATTGGCAGCCCGTCCACGCGCGACCTAATCGAGGCCGAGGCGGCGCGGCATTGCTACGTGCTGGTCCCCGAGCCCGCGCGCCCCGACGGCGGCGTGGTCACCGGCCGCTACGCGATCGCGCGCTTCAACCTCGAAGCCGTCGGCCGCCCCAGCCACGCCGGCGCGCGTCTCGCCGAGGGTCGCTCGGCGATCAGGGAGATGGCCCGCAAGATCATCGCCATTGAAGACATGACCACCGAGGACTGCACGTTCAGCATCGGCGTCGTGCATGGCGGCCAATGGGTCAACTGCGTCTCCACTACGTGCACCGCCGAGGCGCTGTCGATGGCCAAGCGCCAGGAAGACCTCGATCGTGGCGTCGCGCGCATGCTCGCGCTGCAAGCCTCGTCCAACGACGTCCAGTTCCGCGTCACGCGCGGCGTCACCCGCCCGGTCTGGGAGCCGGACGGCCAGGTCATGGCGCTGTATGACCGCGCGCGCGGCATCGCCCGCTCGCTCGGCTTCGACATCCGCGCGCAAAGCTCGGGCGGTGGTTCCGACGGCAACTTCACTGGCGCGATGGGCATTCCGACGCTGGACGGCCTCGGCGTTCAGGGAGCGGGCGCGCACACGCTGGAGGAGCATGTCGTCGTGGACAGCCTCGCCCAGCGCGGCAAGCTGCTCGCCGGGCTGCTGGCCACGCTCGACTGACGTGTTCCTGCTCTGGCGCATCGCGGTCAGCCGACCGCGTCTATGGGCAGCCGTGCTGTGTGGGGCGCTCGCCTGGGTGTTTCTGCCGCATGCACCGATGGCGTCCACGCGCGCCGTCATTGCATGGGACATTGGCGTGCTCGTCTATCTCGCCCTCGCCGCCCTGCTGTTCACCACCGAGCGAAGCACCCGCATGCCCGAGGACGCGGCGCGTCATCAGGAAGGCGAGTGGACCATCTTCTCGCTCATCATCGCCGCGACGGTGTTCAGCCTCGTCGCCGTGCTGGGCGAATTCGCCAATATCAAGGACATTCACGCCGTGCAGCGCAGCCTGCACATCATGCTGGTGGTCGTCACGCTGCTCGCCTCATGGCTCATGGTCCATACCACGTTTGCTTTCCGCTACGCGCACGAGTTCTATTCGTGCGACCAGCAAGGCCCGGGGTTCGACGAGGGGCTGGACTTTCCCAAGGAGCCCAGCCCCGACTATCTCGATTTCGTTTACTTCGCCCTGGTGCTGGGGATGACGTTCCAGGTCTCCGACGTGCAGATCACCTCGCGCAAGATGCGGCGGCTGGCGACCGTGCATGGCTTGCTGAGCTTCCTGTTCAACACGATCATCCTGGCGCTCAGCGTCAATCTCGCTGCCGGGCTGGCCTGAACTGTCGGAGACGCCGCATGGACAAGGACCTGATCGCCGCGCTCGCCAAGGCCGCCGGGCTCGACAAGGCTCTCGCCGAGTTCCCCGAGGACGTGGCCGCCGCGCTCGCGCAGGCGCGGAACACCGCCGGTGCCATCCAGTATCCGCAGGATCCGGCGGCCGAGCCCTGGCCGCCGATGCGCGCCGGAGTCGGGCTGTGAGCGCGCTGCACTGGCTCACCGCCAGCGCCGCCGCGCGCGCCTTCGCCCGGCGCGAGGTCTCGCCCGTGGAGCTGATGCAGGCGCTGCTCGCCCGCATCGACCGGCTCGATCCCGTCCTGCACGCCTTCATCCGCCTGGACGCGGAGAACGCCCTGGCGGCGGCGCGCGAGGCGGAGCGCGAGATCGCCGCCGGCCGCCTGCGCGGCCCGTTGCACGGCATTCCCATCGGTATCAAGGATATCATCGATGTCGCCGGCCTGCCGACGACGTGTCACTCCAAGATCCTCCTCGACAATGTCGCGCGCGCTGACGCCGCCGTGGTCGCGCGGCTGCGCCAGGCCGGCGCGATCGTTCTCGGCAAGCTCTCGACCCACGAGTTCGCCATCGGCGGCCCCAGCTTCGACCTGCCGTTTCCGCCAGCGCGCAACCCGTGGAATCCCGCGCACCATCCGGGCGGCTCGTCGTCCGGCTCCGGTGCCGGGGTCGCGGCGGGCCTGTTTCCGCTGGCGCTCGGCAGCGACACCGGCGGCTCGGTGCGCAACCCCGCCAGTTGCTGCGGCATCGTCGGGCTGAAGCCGACCTACGGGCTGGTGTCGCGGCGCGGCGTCTTCCCGCTGTCGTTCACGCTCGATCACGTCGGCCCGATGTCGCGCACGGTGGCGGACAACGCCCTGCTGCTCGACGCCATCGCCGGCCATGATCCGGCCGACCCCGGCAGCGCGGCGACCGAGGCACGCGGTTTCGCGCGCGGGATCGGTCAAGGGGTCAAGGACCTGCGCATCGGTTTCATTCGTCATTTCCATGAGACGGACATCCCGGCCAGCCCGGAGGTGACCGCCGCGCTGGAAGATGTCGCGCGTGTCCTTGAGGCCGAGGGCGCGTTGGTCCGCACGGTCAGCCTGCCGAGCCTGCCCGAGTTCGCCGCCGTCAACCGCGTGATCCTGGCCAGCGAGGCATTCGCCATCCACGCACGCTGGCTGCGCGAACGCCCTGGCGACTACGGCCAGCTCGCGCGCCGTCGGCTGCTGCCCGGCGCGTTCATTTCCGCTGGCGAGTATGTCGGCGCCCAGCGCCGCCGCGCGCAGATGATTGCCGCGGTCGAGGACGCGCTGCGCGAGGTGGATATCCTGCTCTGCGCCAGTTCCATGGACCCGCCAAGCCACATCGAGGACGCCGAGGAGACCCAGCGCACCTACGCCCGCCAGGCGCGCACCCCGTTCAATGTCACCGGCCACCCCGCGGTGGCGATGCTGGCGGGTGTTTCGCGCGACGGCCTGCCGCTTTCGGTTCAGTTCGTCGGCCGCTACTTCGACGAAGCAAGCGTGTACCGCGTCGCCGCCGCGTACGAGCGGGCGACCGGATCGGACCAACGACATCCGCCAGTTGGTTGAACTTGGCCCCACTTCCCTCTCCGACAGCGCCAAGAGGAAACATGAAGGCAGTCTTCCTGGTCGCCGCGCCGGACGCAGCCGCGGGTTGACCTTCCGCGCAGGAGGCCGATCATGCGACCTCACCGGAATCATTTTGCGAAAGGGAGGCGTGCGTGAGCGACCGCTATTCGGGTGCCTGCTTCTGCGGGGCCGTGGAGATCGAAGTGACGGGGCAGCCGGCGGCGATGGGATACTGCCATTGTCAGTCGTGCCACTCCTGGTCGGCCTCGCCGGTCAACGCCTTCACACTGTGGAAGCCACAGAGCATCGCAGTAACCAAAGGCGCTGAGCAGATCGGCACGTATAACAAGACCGAGATGAGCTATCGCAAGTTCTGCCGGTTGTGCGGCGGGCATCTGATGGCCGGACATCCAACCTTCGATATGGTTGACGTCTTCGCGGCCATGATCCCTGACCTCCCATTCCAGCCGGCGCTGCACGTCAACTACGGCGAGAAGGTGCTGTCGGTGCATGACGGACTGCCGAAGCTTAGGGATTTCCCAAAGGAAATGGGCGGCTCGGGCGAGGTCGTGCCGGAGTAGGCTCGCGGCTGGCAAGCGATGCCGTGGCGGGTGAACATGAACCGAGGAGAGAGCTATGCCCGACCCGACCCTGGTGATCCGTGGCGGCACCGTCATCGACGGCGGCGGCGGCGACCCCTACGAAGCCGACATCGCCGTGTCCGACGGCCGCATCGCCGAGATCGGCCGAATCGACGCACGCGGCGCGGAGGAGATCGACGCACGCGGCAAGATCGTCACGCCGGGATTCGTCGATGTGCACACCCATTACGACGCGCAGGTCACCTGGGCCGAGCACATCACGCCCTCGTCCTGGAACGGCGTGACCACGGCGCTGATCGGCAATTGCGGCGTCGGTTTCGCGCCCTGCCGGCCTGACGAGCGCGAGATGCTCGTCAGGCTGATGGAGGGCGTCGAGGACATTCCCGAGCCCGTGCTGACCGAGGGCCTGCCCTGGAACTGGCAGAGCTTCCCCGACTTCCTCGACGCGCTCGATGCGCGGCGCTTCGACATGGACATCGCGACCCAGGTGCCGCACGCCGCCGTGCGCGTCCACGTCATGGGCCAGCGCGGCTTCGAGCGCGAGCCGGCCACTGAACAGGACCGCGCGGCGATGGCGGGCCTCGCCGCCGAAGGCGTGCGCGCCGGCGCGCTCGGCTTCTCCACCTCGCGCACCATCGCCCACAAGACCCTTGCCGGCGAGCACACCCCGACCCTCGGCGCGGCCGAGGCGGAGCTGACCGCGATCGGCGAGGCGGTTGGCGCGACCGGGCGCGGCTGGTTGCAGGTGATCTCCGATTTCGACGAGCCCGACGCGGAATTCGCGCTGCTCCGCCGCATCGCCGCCGCCTCGGGCCGGCCGATGACCATGTCGCTCCTCCAGCGCGACCAGCGCCCCAGGCTGTGGCGCCAGGTGCTCGACCATGTGGAGGCGGCGAACGCGGCCGGCGTGACAATGACCGCACAGGTGATCAGCCGGCCGATCGGCGTGATGCTCGGCTTCGAGATCAGCCAGAACCCGTTCATGAGCCGCCCGAGCTACGCCGAGATCGCGCATCTCCCGTTCGAACGGCGCGTCGCGGCCCTGCGCGATCCCGCCTTCCGCGCGCGCATCCTCGCCGAGGAGCCGGCCGATCCCGTCCTGAAGCACCGCACCAGCCTATGGGAGAAGATCTTCCCGCTGGCCGACCCGCCCGACTACGAGCCGGCGCCGGAGGACTCCATCGCCGCCCGCGCCGCCCGGCGGAACGTCGATCCGGCCGCGCTCTGCTATGACATGCTGCTGGAGAATGGCGGCCGGACGATCATGTACCGGGCCTTCATCAACTATCATGACTTCTCGCTCGATACCGTGCGCCAGATGATGACGCACAAGCACACGCTGCTCGGCCTCGGCGACGGCGGCGCGCATGTCTCGATCATCTGCGACGCCTCGGCGATGACCACGACCATCACGCACTGGGCGCGCGATCGCTCGCGCGGCGAGAAGCTGCCGCTGCCATGGATCATCAAGCGCCTGAGTCGGGACAATGCGAACGCCGTGGGCCTCACCGATCGCGGCCTGCTGCGTCCGGGGCTGCGCGCCGACATCAACGTGATCGACTTCGACCGCCTCAGCGTGCACGCCCCCGAGGTGCGCTACGACCTGCCGGCCGGCGGACGCCGCTTGGTGCAGCGCACGGAGGGATACGAGGCCACCGTTGTCGCCGGCCTCCCGACCTGGCGCCACGGCGAGGCGACCGGCGCGCTGCCGGGCCGCCTCGTGCGCGGGGCGCGTTGATGCGGCTGCCATACCAGCCGCCCGGCCCGGCTTCGCGCACCTGGGTCTCGCAGCGCCTGCGGCTGCACTGCGCGGACTGGGGCAACCCGTCCGCGCCGCCGCTGATCCTGCTGCATGGCGGGCGCGATCACTGCCGAAGCTGGGATTGGGTGGCGAGTGCGCTGCGCGATCGCTTCCATGTCATCGCCCCCGATCTGCGCGGCCACGGCGACAGCGCCTGGGGGTCGTCGGGTCAGTACGCGATGTCGAGCTATGTCTACGATCTCGCGCAGCTCATCCATGCCGAGAGCCTGGCGCCGGTCTCGATCGTGGCGCACTCGCTCGGCGGCAACATCGCGCTCCGCTATGCCGGCATCTATCCCGAGAACGTCCGCCGCCTGGTCGCGATCGAGGGGATGGGACCGGGACCGCGCGGCGCGAGCGAGCGCGACCGCAAGCCGATCGACGCGCGCATGCGCGACTGGATCGATCAGTGTCGCACGCAGTCCAACGAGGTGCCGTGGCGCTACAAGTCGATCGACGAGGCGCTCAAGCGCATGCGCGAGGCGAACAAGCACCTGTCGGAGGATGTCGCGCGCCACCTCACGGAACAGGCGGTGAACCGCAACGAGGACGGCACCTATTGCTGGAAGTTCGACCCGTATGTCCGCGTCTGGCCACCCAACGACATGACGCGCGAGGAGATCGCGCAGCTCTGGTCGCGCATCGCCTGTCCCACCTTGCTGGTTTACGGCAAGGAGAGCTGGGCGACGAACCCGGCCGACGACGGACGGCTCGGCTATTTCCGCGATGCGCACGTGCTCGCGGTGGAAGGCGCGGGACATTGGGTGCATCATGACCGTGCCGCGCTGTTCACCAACGAAATCAAACGGTTTCTCGCCGATTGAACTGGTTGTGCGGCGAAAGCGCCGGGTCGCCTCTATGATTCACGGTCAAATACCCTATATTCTCGCCGTTGGCGCTTTTCGACCAAGGCTGTTCGAGCCTCCTTGCGGCCCGCTTCGCATCCGGCACCTACCGTCCGAAAAGCATTTCGGCCCGCACCGTGCGGGTCGCCAAGACCCGGAGCACGCCTATGACGACAGGCACAGTCAAGTGGTACAACAGCCAGAAGGGCTATGGCTTCATCCAGCCTGAGGATGGGTCCAAGGACGTTTTCGTCCACGTTTCGGCCGTCGAGCGGTCCGGCATCGGTCACCTGACCGAGGGCCAGAAGGTCAGCTTCGACGTGGAGCGTGGCCAACAGGGCAAGTTCGCCGCGGTGAACCTGCAGCGCGCTTAGCCGGCGGGTCCGGGAGAGCATCATGCCCTTACACAAATACACCGTGGGCGAGCAGGTGGAGTTCCTTCCATCCTCGACCGACCACAACGTCCCGCGCGGTCTCTATACGATCGTTCGGCGGCTGCCGTTCGAGGGCAAGAGTTGCACTTATCGCGTCAAGCACACGCGTGACGGGCATGAACGCGTCATCCCGGAAGATCAGCTCGGACCGCACTAGCGGCTGAGCCAACTTGCGAAGCCCTCCCGGGCGCGTCAGCATCGCGCCGGGGAGGGCTTTCATGTCTCTGGACCTCGTCATCCGTCGCGCGCGCCTCGCCAGCGCGCCCGACGCTCCGCCCGTGGATATCGGCATGGCGGAAGGGCGAATCGCCGCCATCGAACCCCGCATCGACACCGGCGCGTCGGTGTTCGACGCCGGCGGCTGCCTGGTCTGCGCCGGCTTGATCGAGACCCACATCCACCTCGACAAATCCTGCATCTACGATCGCTGCGCCCCGGAGGCGGAGCGCCAGGCCGACGCCGTGCGGCGGGTCTCCGCGGTCAAGCCGACCTTCACCGTGCAGGACGTGCGCGACCGCGCCGCCCGCACGCTGGAGAAGTGCATCGCCCACGGTGCCACACGCATGCGCACCCATGTCGAGGTCGATCCCCGCGTGGGCCTGCGCGGCTTCGAGGGCGTGCGTACCCTGGCAGACGATTACAGATGGGCGATTGATGTCGAGATCTGCGTCTTTCCGCAGGAGGGCCTGACCAACAATCCCGACACCGAGCCGCTGATGATCGAGGCCCTGCGCAACGGCGCCCGCGTCATCGGCGCCGCGCCGGGCTACGACACCGATCATCAAGCCCAGATTCGCCGCGTGTTCGCGCTCGCCCGCGAATTCGACGTCGACATCGACATGCATCTCGATTTCGGCAACACGCCCGAGGCGATGGATCTTCCCCTCGTCTGCGAACTCACCGAGCACTATGGGCTTGGTGGGCGCGTGACGGTCGGGCACATGACCAAGCTCTCCACCATGCCGCTCGCCGCGCTGACACGGCTCGCGCGCCGCGTCGCCGATGCTGGGGTGGCGGTGACGGTGCTGCCGGCGACCGACCTGTTCCTGATGGGGCGCGATCAGGACCACGACGTCCGCCGCGGCGTCGCCGACGTGAACCTGCTCGTCGAGCACGGCGTCAACTGCTCACTGTCCACCAACAACGTGCTGAACCCGTTCACCCCGTTCGGCGACTGCTCGCTGATCCGCATGGCGAACCTGCAAGCCAATGTCTGCCAGGTCAGCCACGCGCACCGGCTGCGCGAGTGCTTCGCGATGCTGACCGACCGCTCGGCGCGTCTGCTGAACCTGACCGATTACGGCATCGTGGTGGGCAACCCGGCCGACCTCGTGGTGATCGACGCCGCCACGCCGGAACAGGCCGTGCAGGAGATCTCGCCCCCGCTCGCCGTGTACAAGCGCGGCCGCCGCACGGTGACCCGCCCGCGCGCCACGCTGCACCGTCCGGATTAGGCGCGGCATCATGCAGCTCCAGGATCTCGCCCAGGTCATCCGCAGCAAGAACGCCGGACCGCGCCGGCTGACGCTGGACGTGATGTTCGCCTCCGAGGCCGACTACGCCCGCGTCGCGCAATCCCCGGCCCTGTCGGTCGAGCGCATCGCGGCGCTGTACGGCGTCGCGCCGCGGGACGTGGCGGTGATGCCGTATCCGCTCGGCCGCGCCATCAAGATCACCCTCGCCCGCGCCGTCATGGCGGGCGATCCCGGCGACCGGGACGTGTACGGCGCCCAGCAGCACGCGCCCCTTCTGGAGATCGAGGTATGAGCGCGTCCGGCCGCGTCCTCGACGACGTGCGCCGCGCGCGTCGCCCGATGCGCTTCCTCGGCGCCTCCGGCCAGCTCGGCTACGGCATCCCGACGCCAGCCTTCGATGCCGGTCTCGCGCGCGGGCCCGACCTAATCGGCTGCGACATGGGCTCCATCGACATCGGGCCGACCTATCTCGGCAAGGGCGAGATGGCGACCGCGCCGGCGGCCACGAGGCGGGATTTGCGCAAGGTGCTGCTCGGCGCGCGCCGGCTCGATGTTCCGTTGGTCATCGGCTCCGCCGGCTCGGCCGGGGCCGCGCCGCATCTGGAGGCGACGCTCGCCATCCTCCGCGACATCGCCCGGGCCGAGGGCCTGTCGTTCCGCATGGGCGTGCTACGCGCCGATATCCCGCGCGCGTTGCTGAAGGAGGCGGTGCGCGCGGGCAGGGTGGTGGGCCTCGACGGGATGCCGGCGCTCACCGAACAGGACGTGGAACAGGCGGCCCAGATCGTCGGCCAGATGGGCACCGGCGCCTTCCGTCGCGCGCTGGCCGCCGACATCGACGTGCTGGTCGCCGGACGTGCCTGCGACACCGCGATCTTCGCGGCCCTGCCCACCATGCTCGACTTCCCCACCGGGCTTTGCGTCCACATGGCGAAGATCATCGAGTGCGCCTCGCTCTGCTGCCTGCCGGGCGGGCGGGACTCGATCCTCGCCACGCTGGACGATGCGGGGTTCGAGCTGGAGAGCATGGCCCCGCAGCGCCGCGCCACGCCGGTCTCCGTCGCCGCGCACAGCCTCTATGAGCAGGGCGATCCCTACGCCGTGCACGAGCCCGACGGCATGCTCGACCTCGCCGCCGCGCAGTATTCCGCAATCGACGACCGCCGCACCCGCGTCACCGGCGCACGCTGGCACACCGCGACCGACCCGATGATCAAGCTGGAAGGCGCGGCGTGCATCGGCGAGCGCGCCATCCTGCTCGCCGGCGCCGCCGACCCGCGCTTCATCCGCCAGCACCGCGACATCCTCGCCGGCGCCGCTGACATCGTGCGCGAGCTGGTCTGCGAGGACCAGCCGGAGGACTACACGCTGCGCTTCCGCGTCTACGGCGTGGACGGCGTGCGCATGGCGGTGCCCGCCGACGAGCCGCCCCCGCGCGAGGTGTTCGTGATGGGCGAGGCGATCGCCCCGAGCAGCGCGCGCGCGGCCGAGGTGATGCGCACCACCAAGCAGTACCTGCTGCACTACGGCTATCCCGGCCGCCTCTCGACCGCCGGCAACCTGGCCTTTCCCTTCACCCCGCCCGAGATCTCCACTGGCCCCGCCTATCGTTTCAGCGTGTTCCATCTGATGCGGGTCAGCGATCCGGATGCGCTGTTTCCGCTGGAGGTGGAGCAGGTGGGGGAGGGTCCACCGGAATGTCGGCGCGGCGGCGGCGATCATCCCGCCCGGAGTGCGGAGATCGCCAGCAATAGCCAGCCCAGCATCAGCAGCAATCCACCCACCGGCGCCGCGCCGCCGACCCGCACCTGGCCGAGCGCCAAGGCATAGACCGACCCACAGAACACCAGCAGACCCAGCGTGAAGGCGGCACCCGCCCAGTCCGCCAGCGCGCCGCCCCGGCGGGCCCACAACCCGCAGCCGAGCAGCGCCAGGGCGTGCCAGCCCTGCATCTGCACCGCCGCGCGCACCATTTGCAGGCGCGCCGGCCCGATCGCCTCCAGTCCATGCGCCGACACAGCCGCCATCGCCACCGCCGAAAGTCCGGCCAGCGCGCCCACACAGATCCATAGCCGTTCCATCCATGCTCCTTCACGGCGCGGGCCCGGCGCGAGCCTTGTTCCGCCGGCCGCACGCCGCCTATACAACCCGCACCATGCCGCGCGGCGACCTGTTTCCCGAGATCGGACCGTTCGAGACCGGCTATCTGCCGCTGTCGGCCGGTCATGTCATGTATTGGGAGCAGGTCGGCAACCCGCGTGGCCGTCCCGTGCTGTTCCTGCACGGCGGTCCCGGCGCCGGCGCCGGCGCGGTGCATCGGCGGTTTTTCGACCCCGACTTCTGGCGCGTGGTGATCTTCGATCAACGTGGCGCCGGCCGCTCCCGCCCGCTCGGCAGTTTGGCCCTGAACACCACGTCGGACCTGGTCGGCGACATCGAGGCGCTGCGCCGCCATCTTGGCGTCGACCGCTGGCTGCTGTTCGGCGGCTCCTGGGGCTCCACCCTGGCGCTCGCCTACGCGCAGGCGCACCCCGAACGGGTCGCCGGCTGCGTCCTGCGCGGCGTCTTCCTCGGCCGCGCCGCCGAGGTCGCCTGGTTCCTGCACGGGTTGCGCGTCGTGTTTCCCGACGCCCACGCCGAGTTCGTCAACTTCCTGCCCGCGTCCGAGCGGGACGACGTGCTGGGCGGTTACTTGCGCCGCCTGAACGATCCCGACCCGGGCGTGCACATGCCGGCGGCACGCGCCTGGTCGGTGTACCAGGGCTCTTGCAGCACCCTGTTGCCCAGCCCCGACACCGTGACCTCGTTCGCGCAGGACCGCACGGCACTCGGTCTCGCGCGCATCGAGGCGCATTACTTCGCCCACGACCTTTTCCTGCCGCCGGGCGGCCTGCTGGCTCACATGGACCGCATCGGCCACATCCCGGCGGAGATCGTGCAGGGGCGTTACGACATGATCTGCCCGGCCTGCACCTCCTTCGACCTGGCCGCTCACTGGCCGGCCGCGCGCCTGACCTTGGTGCCCGATGCCGGCCACTCGGCGCTGGAGCCGGGCATCCGCCGCGCCCTGGTGGCCGCCGTGGAGCGGTTCCGGCAGGGACGCTGAACGAACAAAGGACGGGGGGATGCAATGAAGGTGGGCGTGATCGGGCTCGGCACGATGGGAATGGGGGCGGCCCGCAACCTGCTGGCCAAGGGCCACGAGGTGGTTGGCTGCGATCTGCGCGAAGCGGTGCGCACCGAACTCGCGCGAGCCGGCGGCACCCCAGTCGAGAGCCCCGCCGCGATGCCGCCGCTCGATGCCGTTCTGGTCCTGGTGGTGAACGCCGCGCAGGAGGAGGACGTGCTGTTCGGTTCTCACGGCTGCGTGCCGCGCCTGCCGCGCGGTGCCGTGGTGATCTGCGCGTCCACCGTCGCGCCGGCCTTCGCGCGCGCCATGGAGGCACGGCTGGCCCAGGCCGGGCTGCTGATGCTGGACGCGCCCGTTTCCGGCGGCAGGGCGGGGGCCGAGGCGGGCACGATGACGGTCATGGGATCGGGCACGCCGGACGCCTTCGCCCGCGCGCAACCCGTGCTCGACGCCATCGCCGGCAAGGTGTTCCGCCTCGGCGATCATGCCGGGGTGGGCAGCACGGTGAAGATGGTGAACCAGCTCCTGGCCGGCGTGCACATCGCCGCCGCCGCCGAGGCGCTGGCGCTGGGCATCCGCGCCGGTGCCGATCCGCGCACGCTCTACGAGGTGATCTCGGTGTCCGCCGGCAATTCGTGGATGTGGCAGAACCGGATTCCGCACATCCTCGACGGCGACGACCAGCCGCTGTCGGCGGCCAACATCTTTGTCAAGGACCTCGGAATCGTGCTCGACCAGGCCCGCGCGCTGAGCTTTCCGTTGCCGCTGGCATCCGCCGCCCACCAGCAATTCCTGGCCACCGCCGCGGCCGGCTATGGCGGCAGGGACGATTCCTCGGTCATCCGGGTGTTCCAGGCACTGACCGGGATCGAGCTGCCGAAGAAAACGGATTCCGGACCGGATAGCCCGCCTGCGGCTTAGGGCAGGAGAGAGACCTTGCCGGTCGCGACGTCATAGTAGCCTGCCACGACCTTGACGCCGCCGCTGCTGGCCAGCCCGCCGATCACCGGTGACGCGCTGGCCAGCAGATGCGCCTGGATGCGCGCATTGGCGCGACTTGTCGCCTCGGCGTCCGGCCCCGCCTGCTCGACCGCCGCCCGCAGGTAGGGATATAGGCCGCTGATCTGCCCCGGCACGGCCTTGCCGGCTATCGCCGCCTTCACGGCGCCGCAGTTCGAGTGACCGAGCACCAGGATCACCTTCGTGCCCAGCACCGCGGCGCCGTATTCCAGGCTGGCGATGATGTCGTTGGAGGCGACATTGCCCGCGACGCGCGCCACGAACACCCGGCCGATGCTCTGGTCGAAAATCAGCTCCACGGGTACACGCGAATCGGCGCAGGACAGCACCGCCGCGAACGGCTCCTGCTTTTCCGCCGTGTGCTGTTTCATTACCGTCAGATCCTCGTCCAGCGACACCATCCGCGTGTCCATGAAACGCTGGTTGCCTGCCATCAGCCGGTCCAGCGCGGTATCGGGGCTGAGCGTGCTCTGGGCATGCGAGCCGCTCGGCAGGATCGTCGCGGCAATCCCGGTAATGCCCGCGCCCAGCAACCGCCGCCGCGACAGGCCGCGTGTGGCAGGCAGGGGCACGAAGCCGATGCTGTCGTCTGGATATCCGGGCCCCCCGCAGCATGGGCACGGGAATGCCGCGACAACACCCTTGCTGTTGCAAAACGACACCATTACAGCCCCTCCAGATTGCAGCCCCTTGCATCCGCCCGGCACCCGCCTCAGGCACTCAGGCAATCGCGCGCGCCGGCCCCATTTCGATCGTACCTCCGGCCGCGCCCTTGGCTTCCCCCGCGCCTGCGCCATAGTGGCGGCCTGACGATCTCGGAGGAAGCGTCCGTGCCCGTGGACAAGCAAGCCTATCGCGAGGCGATGGCCCGCCTGGGAGCGGCGGTGAACGTCATCACCACCGACGGGCCCGGCGGTCGCGCCGGGTTCACCGCTTCGGCCGTATGCAGCGTGACCGACACACCGCCGACCTTGCTGGTCTGCGCCAACCGCACCAACGATTCCTATCCGGCGCTGCGGGCCAACGGGGTTCTGTGCGTGAACACGCTGGCCGCCACGCACGAGGAGACCTCGACCGTATTCGCGGGCCTGACCGATCACACCATGGAGGAGCGCTTCGAAACCTGCACCTGGGAAACGCTCGCAACCAATGCGCCCGTCCTGTCCGATGCCGCCGTCGCCTTCGACTGCCGCATCGACCAGGTGGTGGAGGTCGGCACCCATGACGTGTTCTTCTGCATCGTCGAGGCGGTGCGCGTCGGCATGGTCCACGAGGTGCTGATCTACTACAGCCGTGGCTATCATCGCCTGGCGTACCCGTCGGCCTAGGGAAACGCTCAGATGAAAGCATCGGTGTTCTACCTGCCCAGCATCGGCAGCCGGGCCGAGATCGAAGCCGGCATGGCCGGGATGCGCGGCGACCTCTATCAGCGGATGCTGCGCGAGCTGACCGAGCAGATCAAGCTCGCCGACGAACTGGGTTACGACTCGGTCAGCTTCACCGAGCACCATTTCCACATCGAGGGTTTCGAGCTTTCCAACAACCCGGTGCTGCTCGACCTTTTCTTCGCGATGCAGACCAAGCGCATCCGCGTCGGCCAGCTGGGCATCGTGCTGCCGGCGTCGAACCCGATCCGCGTGGCCGAGGATATCGCCATGCTCGATCACATGACCGGCGGGCGCGCCTGCGCCGGCTTCGCGCGCGGTTACCAGCGCCGCTGGGTGGACGTGATGGCGCAGCAGACGCACGGCATCCACGGCGCACTGCCCGGCCAGCACGACGAGATCGACGCCGCCAACCGGGCCGCCTTCGAGGAGCACTTCCAGATCATCAAGAAGTGCTGGACGGAGGAGATGCTGTCCTTCGACGGCAAGTTCTGGCAGATCCCGCCGGCCGAGGTGCCGTGGACGCTCGATACCACGCAGAAATGGGGCAAGGGTGTCGAGGACGGCATGCTGCGCCAGGTCGGCGTGGTGCCGAAGCCGTTGCAGAAGCCGTATCCGCCGATGTTCCTGCCCTTCGCCAGCAGTGAGAACAGCATCCGCTGGGCGGCGCGGGAGGGCGTCACCGCGATCCTGCCCCCGCTGCATCCCGAATACGAACGCAGGCTGTACGACTTGTACGCCGAGGTCTCCGGCCGACCGCGCGGGCAGGGCACCGGCTTGCTGCGCGATGTCATCATCACCGACACCGACGAGGAGGCACGCGCGCTCTGGCGCGATTCCGGCCAGTTCGCCGGCCGCGCCTGGTTCGAACCCTTCGGCTTCCGCAAGGGCCTCATGGACCCCGTATCCGGCGCCTTCCCGACGCCGGAGGAGGCGATCGAGCGCGGATACGCCCTGGTCGGCACGGTCGATAGCGTCACCCGCGCGCTGGAGCGGAACATGAAGCGCCAGACGGTTGATTGGCTGTTCTGCTACACCTACAACGCCCTGGTCCCCCACGACGTGCTGATGAAGTCGATCGAAACGCTGTGGACCAAGGTGATGCCGCGCTTCGCTTGATACGGACGGCCCGCCTCTGACCGGTTGAGGGTCCCCTCCCCCCGCCTCCTCCCGCAAGAGAAGGGGTTACAAAGGCGCTGGAATCTCTCCCCTCCCCTTGCGGGCTACGGGATTCACGGATCGCACCCGGACCGCTCAACTCCCTCTCCGCCCTTGGGGGCGGAGAGGGCCGGGGAGAGGTGGGGGAGACTCGAGTTCGCGGAGCACGCGCCGCAATACCCCGGGTTCTCGAGCACCTCGTTGTTCCAAAACCGGATGACGCGGTATCCGTGCGCGGCCAGCTCGGCCGACCGCGCCGTGTCTTCCGCCCCGCCCTCGGCGTGCTGACCGCCATCCAGCTCGATGGCCAGCTTGCGCGCGGGGCAGGCGAAGTCGGCTATGCGCCGCCCGATCGGATGCTGGCGGCGGAACGTCCAGGGCAGCGCACTCTCGCGCAACGCGCGCCACAGGCGCCGCTCCACCTCGGTGGCCTCGCGACGCAGCTTGCGTGCGACGATGGTTCGCGTCCGCAGGGCCATCGCGGCGTGTCCCCCACCTCTTCCCGACCCTCTCCGCCCCAGGGCGGAGAGGGGGCGAGCCGCGTGATGATGCCGGGAGTACGGCAAGCAATGTGTGAACGCCGTAGCCCGCAAGGGGAGGGGGAGGGCCTCGCAGGCTAAAAGCTCGCCTCCCCTTGCGGAAGGGGTTGGGGGAGCGGTCGAGCGCAACGCCAGAAACGGTCAGTGCGAGAGTCGCGCCGGCCCGATAGATCGGCCGGGCCTACCCGCCGACGCCCGCCATCTGGCGCTCCACCAACCGCGCATAGACCCCGCGCCGGGCCAGCAGTGCCGCATGATCCCCGGCCTCGACCAGGCGCCCCTCGTCCAGCACGACGATCAGGTCGGCATCGCGGATCGTGGACAGACGGTGCGCCACCACGATCGTCGTGCGATCCCGCATCAGCGCGTGCAGCGCGGCCCGCACGGCGGCCTCGCTCAGCGTGTCGAGGTGCGAGGTCGCCTCGTCCAGCACCAGGACGGGGGCGTCCTTCAGGAACGCCCGCGCGATCGCCACCCGCTGGCGCTGCCCGCCGGACAGGGCGACACCGCGTTCGCCCACCCGCGTCTCCAGCCCCTCGGGCAGCCCGGCCACGAACCCCGCCAGCGCCGCCTGATCGAGCGCCCGCATCACCGCCGCCGCCGAGGCATCGGGCCGTGCCAGCCGGACATTCGCCCCCAGCGTGTCGTTGAACAGATACGTATCCTGCGCCACCAGCGCGATCCGCTCGCGCAGCGCATCGAGCCGCAGGTCGCGCAGATCGATCCCGTCGAGCCGGATCGCCCCCGAATCCGGGTCCCAGAAGCGCAGCAGCAGGTTCGCCAGCGTCGTCTTGCCGGCGCCCGATGGGCCGACCAGCGCCACCGTCGCGCCCGCCGGCACGTCGAAGCCGATCGCGCGCAACGCTGGGCGCCCCCGCCCGGGATAGGTGAATCCGACGCCGGCGAACCGCACCGCCGATCCACCCGGCGGCGCGGCGGGTTCACGGGCGCCATCCAGGATCGCCACCTTCTCGGCCTCGACCACGCGCAGCCGGCGCGTGGATGCGATCGTGTCGGCCAGTTGCCGCCCCGCCTGCGCAATCTCCGAAACCGGCAGGAACGCCGCGGTCGAGACCAGGACGAGCAGCGGCAGCATCGCCGGTGCCAGCCAGCCCTGCCGGACCAACGCCGCTCCCACGCCCGCCACCGCCAGCCCGCCGAGCCCGGTCGCCGCCTCCAGCCCGGCGGCCTGGCGCGTCACGTCGGCGAGCAGCGCCAGCCGCATCTCCTGGTATCGCCGGGCCAGCCCGATGAACGCCGCGCGCCGCCGTGACGTCGCCTGGAAGGCGATCAGGTCGGCCAGCCCCTGGATCGTCTCGGTCGCATGCGCGCCCAGCTCCCCCAGCGCGCCGCGCGCCGCCGAGGCCAGCGTATCGATCCGGCGCCGCCCGCGCAGCGGCGCCGCCCCGGCATAGAGCAGGAAGGGCAACAGCGTCAGCGCGAGCGGCCAGGCCATCCAGATCAGCACGCCCAGCACGGCGGCCGGGACCAGCACGGCGACGACCGCCGGCGCGACGGTGTGGGCGTAGAAATACTCGACCGTCTCGATGTCCTGCGTCGCCAGTGCGACCAGGTCGCCGGACCGCCGCCGCAGCAGGTAGGCCGGCGCCAGCCGGTCCAGGGTCGCGAACAGCCGCACGCGCATTTCGGCCAGCATTTGATAGGCCATGTGGTGCGCGATCCAGGACTCCAGCCAGTGCAGCAGGCCTGCCAATGGCGCGGTCGCGAGCAGCGCGATCAGCAGGCCCCGCGCATCGCCTCCGGCCCGCACGGCTCCGATCGCCAAGGCGCCGAACACGCCGACCCCGATGAAGGCGGCCACCCGGCCGACACCGCAGACGATCGTCACCGCCAGCTCGCCGCGCCAGGGTCGGACGAAGCCGAGCAGCGCCCGGATGGTCTCCGGCCAACCCAGCTCCGCGGCGTCCTCGCTCAATCCGCGCGGCTCCGGCGGCGTCGCATCGTCCGGTCCGGCTGGCCGACGCCTCAGCTCGGGCAGCACGTCGGTGATTTCCGTTGCGCGCTCGCCGAGCTGCGGTCGCATCAGCCGGGCATAGGGACCATCGCGCGCGATCAGGGCGGCATGGGTGCCGCTGTCGCACACCGCGCCGTCCTCCAGCACCAGGATGCGGTCGGCGCCGATCACGCTGGACAGCCGGTGTGCCAGGATCAGCGTCGTGCGCCCGGCCATCAGGCGATCGAGCGCCTGCTGGATCTCCGCCTCGTTTTCCGCATCGACCGAGGACAGCGCCTCGTCAAGGACCAGGATCGGCGCGTCGCGCAGCAGGGCGCGCGCGATCGACAGCCGCTGGTGCTGTCCGCCCGACAGCCGCATCCCGCGCTCGCCGATCACCGTGGCATAGCCGTCGGGCAACGCCAGGATGAAATCATGCGCGTTCGCCGCGCGCGCCGCGGCGGCGAGGTCGGCATCGCGCGCGTCGGGCCGCCCCAGGCGCAGGTTCTCCTCCACGGTGCCGTGAAACAGGGTCGTGTCCTGCGTCACCACGGCGATCAGGCCGCGCACGCCGTCCGGGTCCAGCGCGCGCAGGTCGCGCCCGCCGATGCGCAGCGTGCCGGAATCCGGGTCGTGCAGCCGCAGCAGCAGGCGCACCACGGTCGACTTGCCCGACCCGCTCGGCCCGACGATGCCGACGCGCTCGCCAGCTTCGATGGCAAAGCTCAGGCGCTCAAGCGCCGGCCGGCGCGCGCCCGGATAGGCGAAGCGCACAGTCTCGAACGCGATCGAGGGGGTCAGGGTCTCAGCCGGCTCCGGCCGTTCCGGGGCGGCGGGCGCGGAGACCGGTGCCTCCATCAGCGCATGGATGCCGGCCGCCGCCGCCTGCCCGGTCATGCCCTGGTGCAGCACGGCGCGCAGGTCGCGCAGCGGGCGGAAGATCTCGGTCCCCGCCATCAGCACGATCAGGAGCGCCTCCAGGCTCATCGCCCCGGTGCGCACGCGCCAGACGCCGAGTGCCAGGGCCGCGGCGGCCCCGAACGCCGTGCCGAGATCGGTGACGCCGCGCGTCAGCACGCTGAGCGACAGCACCCAGAACGTGCTGTCCGACAGCGCCCGCGCCCGCGCCGCCAGCCGGGCCCCGAACGCCCCGCTCTGGCCGAATGCCTTCAGCGTCGGCAATCCCTGCACGCCGTCCAGGAATTCCTCCCCGAACGCCTTTAGCGCCTGCTGCTGCGCGCGCGAGGCCGCGCCGGTGCGCGCATGGGTCAGCGCCGGCAGCACCAGGGTGAACAGCGCCCCTGCCAGCATTACCGCCGCGACCGGCAGGTCCCATAGCGCGATGATCACGAAGATCGCCACCGGCGCGCAGAGTGCGATGGCCACCTGCGGCAGGTACTGCCCGAAGAACGTCTGGAGCTGCTCGACCCCGTCCACCATCGACAGCATCACGCCGCCGGTGCGCTCCGCGCCGAACCAGGCGGGTCCGAGGGCGACGATCTTGTCGTAGAGCCGCCCCCGGAGCATGGCCTGCACCCGCGCGGCGGTGCGATGCGCCACCATCGTCCGCGCGTCCTCGAGCCATGCCCGCAGCAGGATCGCCCCGGCGGTCGCCCCGAGCGGCCAGATCAGCGCGCCGGGCGGAGCGTCCCGGAACACCAGGGCGAGGAACCGTCCCAGGAACGCGAACCGCGTGATCCCGACCGCGAGCGCCAACAGGCCGAGCAGCACCGACGCACAGATCCGCCCGCGCAGGCCGCGCGTCAGACGCCACAGCCGAAGGTCGAAATACATGCCTGTGGCTCACCGGGTCAGGGAAGAAGAAGGTATCGCACGCGATCCCGTCCGCGCCCACCGAACCCCCGGCGGCGTCAAGCGATGATGATCTCCACCCGCCGGTTCTGCGGCTCGCGCACGCCGGGGCCGGTCTGCACCAGCGTATGGGTCGCGCCGAAGCCGTGGATTGCGATGGCGTTGCGCGGCACGCCGTCGCGCACGAGTTCGGCCGCCACGCGCTGCGCCCGGCTGAGCGAGAGCGCCTGATTGACGCGCGCCGTGCCGGAGGTGTCGGTGTATCCGTTCACCCGGATCTGCGTGAATTGCGTGTGCCGCGAGGCTTCGGCCGCCGTACGGATGATCTCGCGCGCGCGGTCGGTGAGCGTGGCCTTGTCCCAGTCGAAGAACACGATGTAGGAGCGCGCCGCCTGCGCCCCGGGCGCCACGACCGGGATGGGCGCCGGGGGGGCCGGCCTCCCAGGAGGAGGCACATTGAAGGCGTAGCGCACGCCCAGCAGGAACGTGTGACTGTATTGCGGGCCGAGCTTCAGCGTCGCAACGGAGTCAGAGACCCGTTCGCCCGCGGTCACGTCCAATAGCCTGTACTGCGCGGTGAGCGACAGGCCGGGCGTGTTGGGCACGGGGAAAGCGGCGCCGGCGATGACCTGCCACGCGAATTTGCCGGGGCCGGTGCCGCTTCCCGTAGCCGTGGCGATGCCGGGGATGACGATCCGCGCATTGTCGACCCGCGTCCACATGTAGCCGGCGCCAACGCCGAGATAGGGGAAGACATACCGGCTGCCGATGTCGAAATCGAAGAGCGCGTTCGCCATCACGCCGAACGTGCTGAGATGTCCGTCGGTCGGTCCGACAATTCCCGGAGGCGTGTCCAGATGCAGGCCGTTGCGGATGTAGTCGCCTTCCGCCTCGAAGCGGAACCCGTTGCCGAGGGCATAGCCCACGCTGCCTGTCCAGTCGAAGCCGACCCGGTCATCGACGCGCAACGAGGTGCTGGGAACAGCCGGCAGACCGAGGAGAGCGGGCAGCCTCGTCAGAGACTGGAGAGCGGGAACATCGAGACTTGCGCGGAACGCCTGTGGCAGGTTCAGTCCCGCCCCGGCTGCGACATAGAGGCCCTGCACCGGCTGCGCCCGGGCAGCGAGCGGGAAGACGAGGGGTGCGGCGATCAGGGCGCTGGTCAGCAGGGCGGAGCGCGGGCGCATCATCGGTCTCCTTGAAAATCAGCCGAACGCAAACGGGGCGCCTTGCGGCGCCCCGTCGGCTTCCAGCCGCCGCCGTCTCGGCGTCAGCGGATGATGATCTCGACGCGGCGGTTCTGCGGCTCGCGAACGCCGGGGCCGGTCGGCACCAGCAGATGCGTGTCGCCGAAGCCGTGGATCGAGATGGCGTTGCGGGGCACGCCGTCGCGCACCAACTCGGCCGCTACGTTCTCGGCGCGGCGGATCGACAAGGTCAGGTTGTGGCTCGCTCGGCCCGACGTATCGGCGTAGCCGTTGACCTCGATCTGCGTGTACTGCACGCGGCGCGAGTTGTCCGCCGCCTCGCTGATGATCTGGCGCGCCCGGTCGGTGAGCGTGGCCTTGTCCCAGTCGAAGAACACGAGATACGAGCGGGCGGGAGCGGGTGCCGGAGCGGCGACCGGGGTCGGAGCCGGGGGCGGAGCCGGCGGGGTCACGCCGAAGGTATAGCGGAATCCGACGAGGATGGCGTGGTTGAATTCGTTGCCTAAACGGAACTTACCAGTGATCACCCGGCCACCAGTGGCCGGGGTCACTGCCCCGCTGAAGTCGCGCGCGAGCTGGCCCATGAAGCGATACTCGACCGTCAGCGCCAAGCCCGTGTAGCCGATGGGAACCAGCGTTCCCAGGATCGCCTGATAGGCGAACGCGCCTGTCCTACCGTTGGACGTCAGCGTCGCGCCACCCGGCGTGTAGACGCGCAGGTTCTGCAGCTGATCGTACTGATAGCCGGCGCCGACGCCGACATACGGGGCCGCATAGGGGATGTACGGCGACAGGTCGAACATTACGTTGACCATCGGGCCGTATTTCTGTTCCCAGCCCCCGGCAGCGGCCAGGGTATTAGCGCTGGAAAGGTTGCTCTTTACCTTGTTGAACTTGTTGCCGCGGACGGAGCCTTCAAGCTGCAGGCTCAGTCCGTTGCCAAGCTGGTACCCGACATTGCCCTGCGCCATCGAGCCCCATCCGGAATGCAGGTTGGTTCCAACATTGGTCCCCGCCACATTCTGAAGATTTTGGCTCTGAAGGTAGTTCGCGCCCACCCCGAGACCTACGTACACACCGCTGAGGTCCGGCATCATCTGCGCGTGCGCGGCCATCGGCAGCGCCAGCACGGTGGCAGCCAGGAGCGTACTCCGAAGCTTCATATCCGTCTTCTCCTCGTTGTCATGCCGCGTCGGCGGGCACGGGTCGCGGCGCGACGCTTCATGGCGCCGCCCGTCATGCGTAGAACACTAGCGGCGACGGCGGAATAAAACGAGGGGGCCGGGATCGGTTTGAACGTCGCTGTTGCCAGTCTGCAACAGGGTTCGGGCAAGCGGGCCACAGGCACCGGGGAGCCATGGACGCGGCGGAAGAGAGCAGGAGTCGAACCTGCCCAGGACCGCGCGGCGGCCCCAACCGGCTTTGAAGGCCGGCCGACCCACCGGGGTCGCTTCTCCTCCGCCCTCAGTATCCCCGCGCTCTCGTGGTGCGACAACCGCTAGGTCGCCAGCATCGACGCCAGTGCCGCTTCCTCCCCCGGCTCCAGACAGCGGCAATCGAGCCAAAGCCGGTGCTCCGCGACGCGGCCAATGATCGGGCGTGGCAGCGCGCGCAGTGCCGCCACCACCGCGTCCAGCCCTGGACCGCCCACCGTAGCGGCGAACGAGGGCAGCGTGTCTGTCGGCAGCGCACCCGATCCCACTTGGCTCGCGCATGGCTCGACGGTCACCGGTCGTTCGGGCCAGCGCGCCCGCAGGTGCAGGGCCAGCCGATCCGCCGTGGCACGGATATCAGCAGCCGGGCGTGTCAGCAGGCGCAACGCCGGGAGCCGGGTCGTCAGCCGGTCAGGGTCGAGATAGAGCCGCAGCACGTGCTCCAGCGCCGCAAGTCGTCCCTTGTCCAGGCGCAGCGCCCGTTTCATCGGGTTCGCGTTCAATCGCGCGATCAACTCGCGGCGACCGACGACCACTCCCGCTTGCGGGCCGCCGAGCAGCTTGTCTCCGGAAAAGGTGACGAGATCGGCGCCTGCTGCCAGCGCCTTCGCCGCGGTCGGCTCCGCCGGCAAGCCGAACCGGGCGAGATCGATCAGGCTGCCGCTGCCCAGATCGTCGATCAGCGGCAAGCCCGCTGCGTGCGCGATCGCCGCTAGCCGCGCCGGCGCCACGGCGGCGGTGAAACCGTGAATGGCATAGTTGGACGGATGCACCCGCATCAGGGCGCCGGTGCGCGGTCCGATCGCGGCCTCGAAATCGCCCGCGTGAGTGCGGTTGGTGGTGCCCACCTCGCGCAGCACTGCACCGGCGCGGTCCATGATCTCCGGCAGCCGGAACGATCCGCCAATCTCCACCAACTCCCCACGCGAGACCGGCACCTCCTGCCCCGCCGCGAGCGTGTTCAGCGCAAGCAGCACGGCGGCGGCGTTGTTGTTGACGACAGTGGCGTCCTCCGCCCCGGTCAGGGTGCGGAGCAGCCCGCGCACATGATCGTCGCGCTCGCCCCGCCGTCCGCTGGCGACGTCGAACTCGAGCGTGGTCGCCCCCACCATCGCCTCGGCCGCCGCCGCGGCTGCTTCCGCCGGCAGAGGCGCGCGACCCAGGTTGGTGTGCAGTACGGTGCCGGTCAGGTTGAACACCGGGCGCTGCGAGACGGCGAAACGGGAGGCGAGTGCATCCGCCGCCGCATCCAGGATTGTCGCATCAAGCAGCGTCCGTTCTCCCGCCGGCGCAGGAGACCCATCCGCCCGGCGCGCATCCAGTGCGGCGCGCAGGGCCGTAACGCACGCCGGACGACCGAAGCGCTCGACCAGCACCGCCCCCTGCGGCTGGCGAAGCAAGGCGTCCAGCGAGGGAAGCGGGCTACGGTGGCGCATCGCGCGGGAGCATAGGCGCGGCTGGCAGGTCGGCAAGCGCAACCCCCCGCCAAGCCGTGCATTAGGCGTGCATGAGCCAGCACGCGCCAGCCTTGCTTTACGACCTGCCCGCGGTCGATCCCGACAACGGGGAGGTGACGGTGGTGGTCGAAACGCCGCGGGGCAGCCGCAACAAGCTGGCCTATGACCCGGCGCTCGGCGCCTTCCGCCTGCGCTTCGTGCTGCCCGAGGGCATGGCCTTCCCCTATGATTTCGGCTTCATCCCCTCGACCCGCGCCGAGGACGGCGACCCGCTGGACGTGCTGGTGCTGCTGGACGATCCGGCACCCGTGGGCTGCGTGCTCGGGGCCCGCTTGATTGGCATCATCTCGGCGCGTCAGCGCGAGGCCAAGCAGGACTGGTCACGCAACGACCGCCTGCTGGCGGTCGCCACCCATGCGCGCGCGCATCATCACATCCACGCGCTGGACGATCTGCGTCCCGGCCAGACCGATGAGATCGCGGCGTTTTTCGCCCAATATAGCCGCCTGAACGGCCGCGAGTTCGAGGTATTGGGACAGGCCGGGCTGGAGGCGGCCGGCGCGGCCCTGACGCGAGCCCGGACCGCGGCGCGGGAATAGTTTTTGTTCCAGGGCCGGTTGGACTAGACTGCCGCCATGCCTCGTCCCCTTCCGGCCCGTCCCGCCCCAAGAGACCAATCCTGAATCACTTCCTCACCAACTTCGCCGATCAAGCGGTGATCCTGCCCCTGGTCTTTGCCATCGGCTGCACCCTGGCCGCGCTCGGCTGGGGCCGCGGCGCACTCGCCTGGAGCGTGGCGGTCGGCGCAACGCTGGCGTTGATGCTGCTGCTCAAGCTCGTCGCGTTCGCCTGCGGCCCGCCTCTGCTGCGCAGCCCGAGTGGCCATACCGCGGCCGCGGCGGTGGTGCTGGGCGGGCTCGCGGTCGTGCTCGGGCGGGGGCGCCGGCGACGGGTGGTTCTGCTCGCGGCCGCCTTCGCCGGGGTGCTGATCGGCGTGTCGCGTCTGGTCCTGCGCGTGCACACGGCACCCGAGGTCGCGTTGGGCGGCCTGGTCGGCGTGGCGGGCGCGCTCGCGTTGTCCCATCTCGCCGGGCCGCCTCCGCGCGGGCTGCGGATCGGCTGGTTGGCCGCGGTCACGGTCGTCGTGGTGGTGCTGTTCCACGGCTGGCATCTGGACGCCGAGCCGCGCATCCATGTCGCGGCGCTGCACGTCGCGCGCGACCTCCAGGTCTGTCGAGGCGCGCCGGATTGGCACATCTGAGCATCGTCGCGTCCGCTGAGACGCCGGCGGATTGCGGCGCTCAGCGCATTCTGGCAGCCAACTCCTCGCGCCAGCGCACAGAGGCTCCGACCTCAAAAGCGCGCCCCGTCCGCGTGTCCATTATCTCAGGCTCGCAATCGGGTGTGACGCTGACAAGCAGGCGGGCGCGCGCCAGTGCGGCGACCGCGTCGTCGTAAGTGCCAATCGGCCGCCCGTTGATGCGAAGCTCGTACATCAGAATACCTTCCTGGTTGCCGTTTGTTATCTCGGGGGATCTCGAGCGTGCAGGTGGCTTCTATCGATGCGATAACATCGCTCGTCACTCACCATGGGAGCATAGATTCAAACGACACTGGTCCAAGCGTCGGTGAATCCGCCGTTGGTTGGTCGTTAATCCCGGTGTTGCCGGGGTAAATTCCTCGTGTAACTTTAACAGGGCGGACTCGGGCTGTGAAGGTCATCGGTTCGGATGGCGGTGGACAATAGAATCGTCGCCTCGACGTCTTGCCACGTGAGGCGGCGGAGGGCATCGTGCCTTGTTCCCACCCGAGAGCATCATGTCTGGATTTTTGCCGAACGACCCCGAGACCGCCATTCGCGATGCGGCAAGGCGCATCGAGGAGTCGCTGGTCGCCATCCGGCGCGACATTCACGCCCATCCCGAGTTGGGGTTCGAGGAGGTCCGTACCGCCGAAATCGTGTCCCGCGAACTGGCGCGCCTCGGCATCCCGCATCAGAGCGGCATCGGCAAGACCGGCGTTGTCGGGATGATTGAGGGCGGCCAGCCCGGGCCTGTCCTGGCAATCCGCGCCGACATGGACGCGCTTCCCATCCAGGAGCAGACCGGGTTGCCCTGGGCCAGCGAGGTCGCGGGCAGGATGCATGCCTGCGGTCACGACATCCATACCGCCACCCTGATCGGCGTGGCGGCCGTGCTGAAGGACCTCGCTCCTCGCCTGGCGGGCAGCGTGAAACTCGTGTTTCAGCCCGCGGAGGAGGGGCTGGGCGGGATGAAGGCGATGATCGCCGATGGCGTGATGGACGCGCCCCGGGTGGACATGGCGCTCGGCTTCCATAACCACCCCGACATGCCCGTCGGCCGCTTCGGCTATGTGCGCGGTGCCTGTCTGGCTGCCGCCGACCGGTTCGAGATCGTGGTGCACGGACGCTCGGGCCATGCGGCGTACCCGCACACCGCTGTCGATCCGATCGTCGCCGCCGCCACGCTTGTCACTCAGCTTCAGACCGTTGTCTCGCGCGAGGTGCCCCCGCTACGTCCGGCGGTGGTCACGGTGGGCGTGCTGGCAGGCGGCACGGCGGCCAACATCATCCCCGATATGGTTGAGATCAAGGGCACCGTGCGCACCCTTCATCCGCCGGTGCGCGACCTCGCCGAGGCGGCGATCCGCCGGCTGTGCGCGGGCATCACCGAGGGGATGCGGGCGCGCTGCGATCTTACCTACCGGCGCGGCACGCCGCCCCTGGTCAACGACGATCGGGTGCTCGACCCGGCGGTCGCAGCGGTCCGCCGGCAGTTCGGGGAGATAGCGCAAGAGGACGCAGCCGAGTTGGTCGCCGAGGGGGAGGCGAGTCTGGGCGGTGAGGATTTCGCGCTCATGACGGAGCGTGTTCCGGGATTCCAGCTTCGCATCGGCTCTGCGCAGCCAGGGCGGCAGGACAGGCTGCACAACTCAGGATACCAGCCCGACGAGCGATGCATCGGGTTCGGCGTGCAGGCACTCGCGCGGGCGGCGCTCGATCTGTTGGGGTGAGCGCCCGGCGAGAGACAGAGCCCTCGGGTGAGTGGCCTTAAGCCGCCCCGGTCCTGCTCGCGGAGGCACGCGGAATCCGCCGGTGCCTTTGGTGCTCGGCATAGACCTTGGTGAACTCGGCACCGAGCAAGAAGGTCTGCACCGAGTAGTAGATCCACACCAGGACGACCAGTAGCGAGCCCGCGGAGCCGTAGCTCGAGGCGATGGCGCTGCTTCCGATATAGAGGCTGATCACGTATTTGCCGGCGGTGAACAGCAACGCGGTCACGACGGCGCCCACCCCCACCTCCCGCCAGGCGATATCCCGATCGGGAAGAATCTTGTAGATGGCGGCGAACATCACCGACAGTAGCAGGAACGAGAAGACGAAGCTGCCGACGCGGAGCAAGGCGGTGAAATCGGTCGAGATGAGGTCGAGATAGTCGCTGAGGGCCCGTAGCCCGGCGCTGAAGATCAGCGAAACGACCAGCAGGAACCCGAGCGCCGCGACGAGACCGAGCGAGAGCAGGCGGACGCGGATTATCTCCGTCGTGGTGAACTGGGTCGGATCGGCCTTCCAGATCGCGTTCAGCGAGGATTGCAATTCCGCGAACACCCCCGTCGCGGTCACCAGAAGCGTGACCACGCCAATCCCCGTCGCGAGCATGCCGCTGCCACGATGGTGGAACGCGCCCTCCAGCAGTGACTGGAGAACCTTGGCGCTGTCGGTGCCCATCAGTCCGGACAGCTCCCGCACCACCGCTCCCTCCGCCGCAGCGTGCCCGAATACCAGTCCGGCGACGGCGATCGCGATCAGCAGGATGGGCGCGAGCGAAAAGATCGTGTAGTAGGCGAGTGCGGCGCCTCTGCTCAGCGCGTTGTCCTCGAAGAACGCGTACACCGTATCGCGGAGCAGCAGCCAGGTGCGGTGTAGAGGATGCGGAAGCCGCATCGTGGCTACTGAGATCGCGGCGGCAAAGCCGGCTCGCCTGGACTGAGGTCGTGTCGCATCGGTTCACCTCGTCGTCGGAGGGCCCGCCTCGGGAGACTCGGAGCGGCCACTCATGGTCGCCTCCAGTGATGACGGACTGGCTCCGAAAGGCAAGCTCACCTGCCTCTCCGTCTTGCGTTCCGGTGGCTTGCCTGCCGTTCTGGCGGGCTTGGTGACGAGATTGCGCGGCTGAAGCCCGGTTCCGTGCCCCGGGGCACGGCGGCGACCGCGACGTATTGACACGCTTGCGTGTTGCGGCGGATCACAGGTTCGGCGAACTTGCCCGGCGAGCACGGGTTGATACCATGGATCAAGGAACGGATAGCGGGCCAACACGATGACGTTGGAGAATAGCGGGCCGCATCCGGGGCAAGTGGATAGCGCCGAAACCGTCATCGCGAAGCTACGCGACGCGCTATCGACGGTGTCATGCTCCGCCGCGACCACGCGAGGTCTGCTGGCCCGCTACGATGCTGCGCACCGGCGGGTACGCGACGGTCTCGCAACGCTGGACGGATCGCCAGGAATGGCACTGGCCCATGAGTTGAACGCGCTGACTGCAATCGAGACGGAATTGGCCCATGTACTGGGGCCCAGGATGACGCGCTCGCCGCTGCCAAAGAGATACCGGCCGCGCGGGATTTGGTGTCTGTCGAGGAGCAATTGCGCCAATCCCAGACATTTCAGTCGCAGAAGCTGGAGGCCATCGGGCAGCTCACGGGCGGCATTGCGCACGACTTCAATAATCTGCTGACTGTCATCACCACCGGCCTGCAATTGCTGTCGCGGCACCGCCGATGAGGAGCGCCGCCAGCGGCTGACCCAGCGGATCGAGGAGGCGGCCTGGAGTGGCGCGGATCTCACCCGTCGGCTACTGGCCTTTGCCCGGCGCCAGCCGTTGAATCCGCAGCCGGCTTGAGGTCGCGCCGCATCTGGAGGGACTGCGCGAGTTGCTGCGCCATGGCCTGCGCGACGATATCCGCATCCTGACCCGGATTCCCGAGGACTCTGGCCAGTTGGAGGCCGATCTGGCGGCGCTGGAGCTTGGCGGTGCTCAATCTGGCGGTGAACGCACGCGACGCGATGCCGAATGGCGGGACCATGGTCCTCGGCGCCCAGCAACATCGGGGGCGACAGCGCGGTCTGCGACCCGGCTCGGTCTGGCGCCGGGCGACTATGTCGAGGTGTTCGTGACCGATACCGGCATCGGGATGACGCCGGACGTGCTGTCACACGTGTTCGAGCCGTTCTTCACGACCAAGCCGCCGGGTCAGGGCACCGGACTCGGCCTCGCCCAGGTCTATGGGTTCGCCCGTCAGTCGGGCGGCAGTCGCGCGTGCCGAGAGCCAGCCTGGCCAGGGGACCACGGTCGCCATGCTGCTGCCCCGTGCGGCTTGTCCGGTTGGCCTGTCCGCTTCCAGGTTGTGGCTTGCGGTGGCGGGCTGCGGAGGGAGGTACCCGAGCACTTGGCGGTACTGGTGGTGGAGGATGACGATGCGGTCGCGTCGGTGTTTCTGGGGATGCTGGAGCAGCTTGGCCATCGCGGGGTGCGGGTCTCATCGCTGCCCGCCGCCGTCGCGGTGCTGTCGGGCAGCGATTGCATCGACCTGATCTTGAGCGACGTGCTGCTCGGGGCGAATGGGAGCGGGCTCGACCTCGCGCGCGAGGTCGCGCGGCGAAATTTACATATCCCGATGGTGTTGACCAGCGGCTACGGCGGCGGGGTCACCGCCCGGCTCGCCGCAGCCCGGCTGCCATTCCTGCGCAAGCCCTACACCCTCGATGCCTTGCGGGAAGCGCTCGGTTTGGCCCTGGAATCGGAGCGGGCCGAAATCGCGTGACGCCTGCCGAACGTTGGCAGCAGCCTCTTCAGGCGGCCGATGCGAGAGCGGCTTGCCCTGCGGCGGCCATCGCCACGCTACAGGGACTCCAGTTCTGCGCCGGTGCGTGCGATCAGCGAGGATTTCGATCAAAGCTGCCAGCAGAGACCGCGCGATCGCCGATATTGCCGCATCAGGGTACGCCTCGATGATCTGCCTCACAGGGGTAAACACGACCTCGCCTCCGGAGCGCCATGAACTGTACGGAACATCATATAGCCGCGTGAGCCTGGCGTTATATGATAAATCCGTTATCATCGTTTTGACGGCCAACTGGAGTCTGGGGCCGGCGCAGCACTACGCCGCTGCAAGGGCCCGCTGGCGAGGGGCGGCCTGGTGCTGTTGCGGGACGACCTCGTCCAGCAGCAGCTGCATATGGGCGAACAGCTCGTCTCGCGCGCATCGATGCGTCAGCGTGTGGTCGGCATTCTCGATCCGGTGCAGCCGCACGTTGCCCAGCCGCCGCAGTCGCGTGCCGGAAACGCCAAAATACTCCTCCAGCTCGTCCAGGCCCGGGTCATTGAAGCTGAGCACGTACAGGACCGGGATGCCGCGTCTCGCGAGGTCACGAAACCAGCCGCGCACCTGGCCATAACGGCTGGGCACGCTGCCAGCCGACAGCAGCGGGTCGGCCGCCGCGCGCAGCCGCCGCCCCGCCCGGCCAACCAGGGCGCCGGCAATGCCCGCGAGGTCCACGTCCCCGCGCAGGATCCGGCGCCATACCGCGAGGGTGCGCAAGTTGCGCCGGTAGAACTCCGTCGTCCGTTTGGTGTTGCGCTGCACCACCTTGAGCGAGGTTCCCTCCTGCCAGACAAAGCGCTGGAGGTTCAGCAGCACCAGTCCGCGCACGCACGGCTCGGCCGTGATCTGCAAACCGACATATGCGCCCGAGCAGAGGCCGACGACCACGACGCCGGTGCCGGTCCTCGCCTCCAGCCAGCGCAGGCCAGCGCGCGCATCCTCCAGGTTGCGTCGGGAATAGGCGTCCGTCGTCTCCCCGGTAGAGAGCGCCGCGTCGCCGATCCCGGCGGCGTCCATGCGCAGCGACGCGATGCCCCTGGCGCGCGAGGCGGCGCGCGAAGGTCACGGCAAGCCGGGAGTGTCCGGTATGCGGATGCGCACCCGTGTTGATCATCAGCACCGCCAGCCGGGCGGTGCCCTGGTTCGGGGCAGCGAACACGCCAGCCAGCGTGTCGTCCGGTCCGAAGCGCACCGGAGTCTCGCTGAGGCCGTCGAGATCGAGTCGCGCGGGCGCCAGCCAAGTGGGGGGCGACACGGCGACCCGGCTCGCCGCGGCCGGGCCCGCGTCGGCGGCGAGCCAGCTCGCGACGCCGGCGAACGCCTCACGCGGCACCTCGTTCTCCAGCGCGTCCTTCACCAGCGCTTCGAAGCCCGAGGAACGGGCGGCGCTCGACCGCCGTGCCCAGCGTGCTCAGCCGGTCGGCGAGCGCGCGTCCCGATGCCGTCTCGGCGGGCTCCATCAGCAGCGCGCGAGGACGCCGCCGCACGCGGCCAACCGGCGCAGGTCGATCCTCTCCAGGTCCTGCTTGGCGGCAAGCGCGATGCGGACCCCGTTCGCCTCGAACCAGCCGTCCTCCTCGGTCGGCATCTCCACCTTCCACATCGCGTCCCAGGCACGCGCGGTGATGACCAGCTCGCGCACGCAGCGCGCGCCCGGTGACGACGGGCGCCAGCAGGGCCAGCGCCGCAAGATTGTCGATGCTCGGCGCGGCAAGGGCCGCAAGCATGGCGCCGGCGCGCAGGCCGCACAGCGCCACCTCCTCCGCCCCGGCCTCGCGCGTCAGCCACTCGGCGGCGGCGACGATGCTGTGGACCCAGTCGTCGGGACGTACCGGCCTCGTCGTCGAGGATGGAATCACCGGTGCCGGGATAGTCGAAGCGCAGCGTCGGCAGGCCCTCGCGGGCGAGCATCTCGGCCAGCACGACCAGCGGCCGGTGGACATTGCACGCCTCGTTGCCGATCGGCGGACACAGCACCACGGCACGCCGGGTGCGCCGTTCGGGCAGCGGCTCGTGCAGCCAGCCGAAGCAACCACCGATGTAGAGCGGTGTCACGGGCGGCTCCGATAGGTTACGGCGCTGGCCAGGTTCAGCGCGCGCACCTCGCCTTCCGGCACCGGCGCGCCGGCGACGAGGGGGATCAGGCGGATACGCCGCTCCAGCCCGGGCGGCAGATGGAACCAATCCTCCTCGGCACGATAGTTCTCGTCCTCGACATGGACGAACTGCGCGAGTGCCTGGGTGCTGAGGCACAGCGTCCAGGCGTCCTCCTCCCGCAACAGGCCGGCGCGCACGCCCAGATCCTCGCGCGCGGGCAGGCGCTTGCGGGTGAAATGGTACGGCATCGGCGATCAGCGCGCCCGTGTCGGGTTCGGCGAGCCAGGCGGCGGTGACGGCGTGGAAGGGCGGCCCGAACCGGTAGGCGTAGGCCATGTCGAAGAACTCCGGCAGCAGGGCGCTGCCGGGAATCAGGGCCGCGCCGCGCGGCCCCACCTCCACCGCGCGCCGCGCCTCGCGGATCGGGGTGCGGCCCTCGCGCAGGCAGAGCAGCGTCAGCCGCGCCCGCAGGACCTGGTCGGTCTCGTTCAGGACGTGCAGATGCAGGCCGTTCAGGCCTTCGTCGGTGATGACGAGCTGGCGCGGGCGGAAGGCGCGACGCAGCGCGTGATAGGCTGGCTTGGGCCGGCCGAGCGAGTCGATCACCCCCCAGCCGGCGCCCGGCCGGATGTCGGAGAGCTGATAGACCAGCCCGCCCGCGCAGACCGAGCCGCTGCGCCGCCACTCGGCGAACACCCCCTCCATCACCGCGCAGCTCACCGCGCGCGAGGCGTCGAGATAGCGCTCGAAATCCTCGTAGCGCAGGGCGGCGGGATCGACGTCGAAAAGGTCGCGCAGATAGAAGTCGCGGATATCCTCGAAATCCCACGCCACGCCCATGTCGTGCGGCGTACCCGCTTTCCAGCGCGGGTCGGTGGTGGAGGAGACGGGCAACACCTCGGCGACGGTGCGCGCGCTGGGAACGTTCGCGAAGCCCAGGCATTCGGAGGTGAAGCGCACCTCGGCACGCCGCGCGTCGGTCAGCGGCAACTGATAGCAACCGACACCGTAATAATGGGTCACGCCCTGGTTGGGCAGGAATGGCCAGTCGCCGCCGCACGGGCTGTTGACGACGTAGGGCACGTCCGGGCTTAGGATCGCGGCAATCTCCGGGATCAGTGAGGTGTGCGGCCCGTCCTGCCATGCCGCGCGAGGCTGTCCGAACATGGCGGCCTGCTGCATCACCTCGCTCCCGCCGCACAGCACCGCCAGGCTGGCGCGCGGCTGGGTGCGCGCCAGCACCTGTGCCACCTCGGCGGCCAGCATGCCCCGGAAGTCTTCGTCCTTCATCGGGTAGTCGAAGTTGGACAGCATGACATCCTGCCAGACCATCACGCCGAGAGCATCGCACGCCTCAAAGAAGGCGTCGCTCTCGTAGATCATCGTGCCCGGAACGCGGATCATGTTCATGCCGGCGTCACGGGCGGCCAGGAGCAATGGCATGTAATCCGCGCGCCCGCCGGGCAGGGTCACAAGGTCGGGCGTCGTCCAGCATGCCCCCCGGCAGAACACCGCGTCGTCGTTGACCCTCAGGGTAAAGCCCTTGCCGTCCGCGCCGGTATCGATCGCCAGGGTTCGGAACCCGAGCGGGGCCAGCACCATCTCATCCTCGCCGATCCGCAGGCGCGCGGGATAGAGATACGGCTCGCCGTGAGTGTGGGGCCACCAGCGGCGTACCCTGGCCAGTCGGACGGTGCCCGCGAAAGCGCGCGGGCCGGTGCGCTCGAGCCCCGTCCCGGCCCCGCCCACGCACAGCCGCACGGGGCCACCGGGCTCGTCTTCCAGCACAAGGGCGATCGTGGCCAGTCCGTCGCCATCCTCGATCCGCGTGCGCAGCGCGAGCGCCGACGGAAGCGGCCGTCCCGGCACGATGGGGGCCACGGTGACGGGGCGCCATGGGCCGACCGGGTGGACCACCGGACACCAGCCGGGCATGCGCCCGAGCAGCGTGGTGCGCGCGAAGCGAAGCGTGGGCGGCTGGATCATGCGCGGCCGCCAGCGCGCGCGCCCGCGCTTGGCCGCGAGCCAGCGGCTGAGGCTGCGAAAACAGATATGCAGGTCATTGCGTGACAGGGTGGACAGCTCCAGCCGGTGCGCGAGAAACATGTTCTCCGAAACCAGGAGCCGTTCGCCGTTGACCCAGACCTCGGCGATCGTCGCCAACCCCTCCAGGCGCAGCGTGTCGCGCCCGCTACCCGCGAACGCGGCCCGGAACCAGAAATCATGGTCATCGAGCGGCAGCGCCGCGACACCATCCCAGAGCCCCGCCGCACGCATCGCGCCGGCGACGGTGCCAGGCACCGCGGCTGGGTGCCAAGCGAGATCGCGCGGAAGGCTGGAAGGCGCGAGCGCCGCGCCGGGATCGGTGCGCGCCCACTCCCAGCCGGTCAGGGTGTCGGGGGCGCTGGAACTCATGCCGGTCTTCGCAACCATGTCGTCGTCGCAACTCGCCGCTGGCAGCGCGCCATGCGACGGGCACGCGCGATCACGCGCCGATGCGAGGCGGATGAGCGGGCGCCCGTCATAATCAGCTGTACCGCGCCGACAGTGGGGCCATGACGGCGTCGTAGGTCCGCGCGAGCGAGGCGATCGTGTCCATGCAGCGGTCGGACTTGCGCTTGGCGGCAACGCGGGCGAGCTGGAACTGCAGCGCCTTCGATCCCGCGGCCATGCGGTCGCAGTCCTCGGCTATCGCCTCCAACCCGGTCTCGCCGTGATGCTCCAGCCAGCGCAGATAGGAACCGAGCAGCTCATAGTTGCTGCCGATCTGGCGCGTCGTGTGGAACGCGTAGATGTGGTAGAATGCCTCGCCCTCGGCGGCCAGCCGCTCGGCGTGTTCGTTCATGACCTCCTTGTAGAGCTGGAATGGGTTCGCTTCCGGCCGGCGGCGCAGGTGCTTGCTCAGCAGCTCGCGCGCG
The DNA here is from genome assembly GCA_963756495.1 of uncultured Pseudomonadota bacterium. Classification (GTDB taxonomy): domain Bacteria; phylum Pseudomonadota; class Alphaproteobacteria; order Acetobacterales; family Acetobacteraceae; genus DATFDN01. The sequence continues at coordinate 595,817 of CAVWNS010000002.1, forward strand.
GCGGCGACCAGCGCCGGGCCTTGCAGGGCCGGGAAGCGCCGGTAGGCCAACTCGGCGAACGGCGGCAGGATATCCTCCTGGGCAATGAACCCCTCGCCACGGCGGAAGATGCCGTCGTAATCCTCATCGACGAGTTCATAGCACCCATTGGCGTGAAAGTAGCGCAGCCGGCGCGCGGCGGGATCGATGTCAATGGCGCCGATAGTGGTCTTGACGTGCACCATGCGATAGCTGGTTGCCCGCGTATCCGGCAGATACCACCCGTCCACCTCGGCCAGCACGACCCGCCCGCGCTTGAGCTGCTCGATCGTGTGGCGCTCCAGCGTGTCGTAGCACGAGATTTCGTGGACGATGACGCCGTACAGCCGCTCCAGGTCCTCATGCGGAGTCTTAAAGAAGGTGAACTGATCGCCCTCGAAGTCCATGGCGACGGTGAATGCCAGCGACGGCGTGGGATCGAAGCCCCAGTGGTCGAGCAGCCCGATCCACAGATCCATGTAGCAGTTGGCGAGCGGCCAGTTGCGATCGGCCGCTTGCAGCGTGCAGCTGCCGGGCGGCTTGACCTGGCTGATCTGGTTCATGCCTGCTCCCACAGCACGGCGCGCACATCAGCGGGCCATTCGCGCGCGTCCAGCCCGTGATGGCGGAACAGCGCGAGCACGATGCGCTCCAGTCCGAAGCCGATGCAGGCAGTATGCGCCTGGCCACCCTCGGCCGTGCGGATGCCCCAGGTCTGGCCGAAATGGTCAGCGTGATAGTTGAAGCTCATGCAAGCCGTCGGCTTCTCGGTGCTGGTCACCGGGACCAGCAGCTCGAATTTAAACTTCTGCTCGCGCTGGCTGTCGGCCAGCAGCTTGCCGGAGCGGCCGAAGAACGGATCGTTGGCGACATCGATCTCGTGCGGCACCTGCAACCGAGTGAACAGCTCGCTTCCGTAATCCATCCAGCCGTTGCGGAATTCCAGCACCTGCTCGGCGCGACCGATGCGGACATATTCCTGCATCTGAAACAGTTGCATCCGGACCGGATCGATCGAGGGCTCCCGCCGAAAGCACCAGGAGCGCACGTCGAACAGCCGCCCTTCGGCTGGCAGCGGTCCCCGCTTGGCGGTGATCGGATAGACCGGGTAGCAGGCCGCCGGGGTCAGCGCGAGGTCGGTCGGCTTCTGCCCGTCCAGCCATTCGTCGCTGCCGGCCTCCATGCAGCGCAGCAACGCGCGGTGCTCGCGCTCGGTGCCGCAAAAGGCGTGAACGGTGCCAGCCAATTGCGGGAAGCTCTTGAAATAGCCTGCCCTGACCAGGCTGTCGCGATGCATCCCGGGCGGGAAGCGCAGCAGCTCGGCACCGCGCTCGCGTCCCCAACGACCAAGCCGGGCGGCGACCCGCTCGAGCACCTCCTCGAACATCTGGCTCCGGCCATACAGACCATCGACGCCGGTCGGCAGAAGCAATCCGGAGGCGAAGAGCTGGTCCAGGTAGGAAGGCTGGGCGTCCATGTCAGAAGATCCTTGGGCTCGGCTTGTGCATCAGCAGGAGGTTGGCCGTGTTCTCCTGGATGCGGTCATTGTTGATCATCAGCGGCGCCGACATCAGGTCGCGCAGGTGCCGCCCCAGGCTGCAATCACTGTCGTTGCGGTAGGCATTGATGCCGCAGATGCGGAATGCCTCGTGCACCACGTCCAGGCACAGCTCGGAGACCGTTGTCTTCAGGTTGTTCATGTCCGCGGTGAACGGCAGCGATTGCGGCACGCCACCCGCCGCGCGCGCCGCCTCGTAGGTGGCGAGTGCCGCGCCAAGCCGTGCCTCGATCGCCGCCAGGAGCCCGTATCCCTGCGACAGCCGCCGCCCCGCCGCGCCGAGGCCGGCGCCTGATCCGCGCACGGACTTGCGGACGTAGTCGCGCGCCCGCGCCATCGCGTCCTGGGCAATGCCGAGCCACAGGCTCCCCCACAGCAGGTGCGAGACCGGAACCATGCTCTGCGCCATGATGTCGGCGAAGGGCGCCGGCAGCACCTGGTCCGCCACGCCGGTCATCCGCATCACGAATCCCTCGGTGCAGGTGCCGCGCATCCCCAGCGCATTCCACCCGGAGGTCTGCTCCAGCGTGTAGTCGCCGCGGATCGCGGTCACCAGCACCTGATCGTTGCCGGGCGAGCCGGGCGAGCGCCGGGCCGTGATGAGCAGCGCATCGGCGGCACGGCCGTAGGAGATGGAGGGCGCCTTTTTCTCCAGCTGGATGCGCCCGTCCTCGATCTCCACGGCGCAGATGCTGTCATTCATGCGCCCGCCGGTGCCCACCTCGGTTGTGACGGAGGCGATCAGCAGCTGCTCGGCCGCAACGCGGCGCATGAAGTCGGCATACCAAGGGTTGTCGCCACAATGATCGACCACCGCGCATACCTGGATCTGGTGCATCGCGTAGATCATCGCGCTGGCCGCGCAGGAATGCCCCAGCTCGTTGCACAGGGCCGCCGCATGCGACAACGGCCGGCCCTGGCCGCCGTACTGGGCCGGGATCAGCGTGCTGAGCAGCGCGCCCTTGCGCAGGGCCGCGAACGTCTCCTCGGGGAATCGGCTGTCGCGATCCACCGAGGCGGCGTGCTCGGCCGCGATCTTGACGGCCAGCGCCGCCGCCGCCTCCTTCGGGTCGGTCATCACTCGCCTTGCTCGGCGCGCAGCTCCGCGACCGCGCGCGAGAGATTGCCGATCGAAGAGAAGGACTTGCGCGACAGGAGATGTTCGGGAAACTCGATGTCGAACATCTCTTCGATCGACATCAGGACATTGACGATCGCCAGGGAATCCAGCCCCGCAGCGAACAGGTCCGCGTCGTCGTCGAGAGTGCCGACTGGCACGGCGAGCCTGCCGCTGCTGGCCAGGATGGCCCGGATATCCTCGTTCATAACAGCGGCGTTCATACGACCGGCTCCATACGTTCTTCGTTCATCAGGTCCAAACGCCAGGCACAAGCGACCGGCAGCAACCGCGCCAGCCTGTGCGAGGACTTAAAATCGGTTCCGGAGCGACGCCTTGCGATATCATTCCCTGAAACGGGATGCATCACGTCCCCTCGATCGTCCCTGACCCGGCGCACCATCCTGCGTCATCCCATTGTCACAGCATTCCCCCTCCTGTCTCGGTCCGAGAGCGACACAGGGGTCCCGCAGTGAGTGTATTACTTAACAGCAAGCCCCGTGCCAACGTTCTGCGGCGTCTCGGCGGGCAGGGCGGGAAATCATTGCCTTCTCAATACGCCACCCTTTACGTTGCGCCCCGTTACCTGCGGCTGTAGCGTCGTAAAGCGACACAACTGTCCCGGGTGGCTTCGGCAAGAACTCGTGAACCGTCGGGAGCGGGGCGGAATGCGCACGTGCATTCCGGTTATCATCCCCGGACCGCTTGGACCAGAAGGCGACGCATGCACGCGGACATGGATCGGGTGAATCGCCGCGTCTATGCCAGTCGCGGAGCGCTTCGGCAGTATGGCACGGCGGCCGGATGGCTCGACGCCGGCGAGCGGGCGGCGGTCATGCGGGGGGCCAGCGGACTGAACGGCGGGCCAATTCTCGACATCGGCGTCGGCGGCGGCCGCACTGCACCCCTCCTGCACGCACTCGGCGGCGCCTATACCGGCGTGGACTACACCCCCGACCTGGTCGCCCGTGCCCGGCAGCGCTTCCCCGATCTCGACTTGCGGGAGATGGACGCGCGTCGGCTCGATTTCCCGGATGCGAGCTTCGCCCTGGTCGTCTTCTCCTATAATGGCATCGACTCGGTCGATCTCGCCGGGCGCGCGCGGGTCCTTCACGAAGTCTATCGCGTGCTGGCGCCTGGGGGCGCCTTCGTTTTCTCCTCACTTAATCGAGAGGGACGCGCCTATGGTGAGCGGCCCTGGGTGCGCGAGCAGCACTGGAAGGGGCTGGGCGGCCTATTGCGCCTGGGACGGCGGACCGTGATGGCGGTGGTGAACCGGATGCGGCACCGGGCGCTGTTCCGCGACGAGGGAGACATCGCCCTGGCGCCGATCGCGGTTCATAATTTCGGCCTGGTGACCGTGTTCACCTCCATGACCGCGCAGATACGCCAGCTCGAAGCGGCGGGTTTCACCGTTGAAGCGGTGCTGGACGACGCCTCCGGCCAGCCGGCCAGCGAGCAAACCGACCATCGGCGCGCACCCTGGTTCTATTACGTCGCCCGCAAGCCGTCCGCCGAGGTTCCCACCGTGGCCTCGCCCGCCGATCCGCCGGCCCAGGCAGGACTCCAAGCCGGTTGAGCCACGCCCTCAACCGGCGCGGCGGTAGCGCGGGATCGCCTCCTGGCACAGCAGCCGCACCAACTCCATGACCCGCGCGTGCGGAATTCGTCCGCCGGAATTCATCTCCGCCAGAATGCCGTCCAGCCCCAACTCCGCCCGCAGCGCGATCAAGCGGTCGGCCACGGCCTCCGGCGTGCCCACGATGATCTTCTCACGCAGCACGTCGTCGTAGTCGATGGTCTGCAGGCGCTGGCCACGCTCGGCGCGCTGCTCGACCGCCCGCGCCCCGGCACGGCTCGCCGATTCTTCCAGTTGCGCTCCAAGCGTGCGGTACAAGTGCATGACGCTCGCCGCCGGCTCGGTGTGTGCCCGCTCCGCCGTCGCCGCGAGATAGACCGGCACGCGCAGATAGACCCGACCCTCGCCCGGATGGCCGGCCGCGTGATACGCCGTGCGATAGGCGTCGAGCAGCGGGCCCAGCTCCGACAGCGTCCCCAGGCGGACGGCGCAGAAGATCGGAAAGCCCATCGCGCCGATCGCGGCGTAGGTGTCGGGACTGGTCGCCGCCACGCGGATTTCGGGGTGCGGCGACTGCAAGGGTTTGGGGACGAGGCAGACATTCTCGAATCGGTAGAATTCGCCAGCGAAGCTGAACCGGTCCTGCGTCCACGCCCGGCGCAGCACCTCCAGCACCTCGGCGAAGCGCTCCCGGCTCTCGGCATAGGACACGCCGTACGCCTCGTACGTGCGTGGAAAGCCGCTGCGACCCACGCCGAAGATCAGTCGGCCCTGGCTGATGTGATCGACCGTCGCGGCCTCCTCGGCCAGCCGCAGGGGATGGCAGAGAGGCAGCACCTGGACGGCGATGCCGATGCGGATGCGTTGCGTGCGCACGGCGATCGCGCTGGCCACGGTCAGCGGCGCGGCGAGGACCGAACGGTCGGGTGCCACGTGCAGCTCGGCCAGCCACAGCGCGTCGAGCCCCCACCGCTCCGCCGCGTCCACTTGCTCGAAGCTCTCGGCGAAAGCCGCTGCTTCGGTCTGCCCGGGCACGCGCTGGAACTCGTGAAACATGCCGAATTCCATGCGCCGGTCCTCCCCCAGGATCTCGGCTCAGCCTACGCGCCTCGATTGACCGGCCGCAACGGCGCGGCCATCCTTGCGAGGCCGCAAGAGGACCGCGTTGCATGGCGTTGAGCAGAACGACCCGCGTCAACCTGCTGATTGGCAACGGTCATTTCCTGTCTCATTTTTATCAGTTGTGCCTGCCGCCGATGTTCCTCGTCTGGCAGACGGCGTTCGGCGTCAGCTTCGCCGAGCTTGGGCTCAGCATCGCCCTGATGTCGGGCACCACGGCGCTGTTGCAGACCCCTGTGGGCTTTCTGGTGGACCGTCACGGCGCGCGCGCGTTCCTGGTGGGCGGGGCGCTGCTGATGTCGCTGTCGATCGCCGCGATGGGGCTGGCGACGAGCTTCTGGCAAATCCTCGCGCTCTCGATGCTGTCCGGGATCGGCAACTCGGTGATCCATCCGGCCGACTACGCCATCATCAGCGGCTCGGTGGACAAGGACCGCATGGGCCGCTCCTTCGCGCTGCACACGTTCAGCGGCAATTTGGGTTTCTCCGCCGCGCCGCCGGTGATCGCCGCGCTGATGCTGGCAATGGGCTGGCGCTCCAGCCTGATGCTGGTCGGCTTGATGGGCCTGCCGGTGGTCGCCTCCATCCTGTTGCAGAGCGGCATCCTGACCGATCAGGTGCATCATCGCGCACACGCCGCCGGCGCCGGCATGACCGGGCGGGAACTGCTGTTCAGCCGCACGATGGTGCTGTTCTTCCTGTTCTTCGCGCTTGGCGCGATGGGCGGCGCGGGGGTGCAGTCCTGGCTGGTGACGGTGCTGCACACGACCAAGGCGCTGAGCCTGGAGATCGCCTCCGCCGCGCTGACTGGCTACATGCTCGGCTCCACCACCGGCGTATTGGTGGGCGGCTGGTTTGCCGATGCGCACAAGGATCATGTCGGACCGTTCGCCGTCGTGCTGACGGCGGTGTCGGCGGGGCTCATTTTGTGCGTCAACTGGCTCGGCCTGCCCGGAGCGGCGGTGATCGCGGTGATGTTCGCCGCCGGCCTCGCGCTCGGCGCCAGCCGCACGCCCCGCGACATCATGGTCAAGGACGCCGCGCCGCCTGGACAGATCGGCAAGGTGTTCGGCTTCGTCAGCTCCGGCCTGCCGCTGGGTTCGGCACTGACCCCGGCACCCTGCGGCTACCTGATCGACCGCGGGCATCCGGAACTGGTCCTGGTGCTGGTGGCCGCGCTATTGCTGTTGAGCCTGCTTTGCTGCGGCACGGCCCGGTCTTCCGCCCGGCGCGGCCCGGTCGCGGTGGCGGCCGAGTAGGCAAGCCGAACAGGCACCTCGCCGGGTGTCGCCCGCGTTGCTATAAGCCGCGCCATGAGACGGGAATCGCCGGTGTTTCGACCCACCTCCGCCGCACTGCGCTCGCTCGCCTGTGCCGCCGTGATCGCGCCACTCCTCGCGGGCTGCGGTGGCGGGTCCACGGACAAGGCACAGGTAAGCCGGCCGGCTCTGCCGGTCGAGGAGCTGTACAACAACGGCATGGACGCGCTGGCGGCCAGCCGCTACGCGACCGCCTCGGACCAGTTCACCGCGATCGAGGAGAACTATCCCTATTCCGCGTGGGCCGGGCGGGCGCAGCTCATGTTGGGGTACACCCAGTATCTGCGCAACAACTACGACCAGTCCATCGCCACCCTTGACCGCTACATCCAGCTTCATCCGACCGGTCAGGATGTCGCCTATGCCTATTACCTGCGTGCCTTGTCTCTCTACGAGCAGATCGAGGACGTGCAGCGGGACCAGAAGGCCACCGTCGATGCGATGACCGCGCTGAAGGAAGTGTCCGATCGCTTTCCCGGCACCGACTACGCCCAGGACGCGCGGCTGAAGATCGACCTGGCGCGCGATCACCTGGCCGGCAAGGAGATGGCAATCGGGCGCTGGTACAAGAACCAGCATCTCTATGCGGCGGCGATCAACCGGTTCCAGCGCGTGGTGCAGGACTTCCAGACCACCAACCACGTCCCCGAGGCGCTGGAGCGGTTGGTCGAGATTTACATGAAGCTCGGCCTGCGCACCGAGGCCGAGCGAAACGCGGCGGTGCTGGGCTACAACTACCCGGGCAGCCGGTGGTACCAGGATGCCTATGTCGCGCTCTACCGAGACGGCGTGGTGACCACCCCGCCGCCTCCCGGGGCTCGCGGGCCGGGACTGCTCGCCCGCGCTTGGCGTACGGTCTTCTGAGGCGCATCTGGCTGGGAATGCTGACCGCCCTCTCGATCCGCGACGTAGTGCTGATCGAGCGGCTCGATCTCTCCTTCGGCACCGGGCTGACCGTGTTGACCGGGGAGACCGGCGCCGGAAAGTCGATCTGCTGGACAGCCTGGGACTGGCGCTGGGGGCGCGCGCTGAGATGGGGCTGGTGCGCACCGGGGCCGAGCAGGCCGTGGTCAGCGCCTGCTTCGCCCTGGCGGCCGGACATCCGGCGCTGGCGTTGCTGGTCGAGCAGGGAATCGAGGCGGAGGACGATCTGGTGTTGCGGCGGGTGGTCGGCCGCGACGGCCGCTCGCGCGCCTTCGTGGGCGATCAGCCGGTGGGGGTTGGACTGCTGCGCCGGCTCGGCGCGCTGCTGGTCGAGGTGCAGGGCCAGCACGAGCAGATGGGCCTGGCCGACCCGGCAACCCATGGCGGGCTGCTGGATGCCTTCGGCGTGCCCGCCGGGCCGCGCCAAGCCGTCGCGGTGGCTTGGCGCGGCTGGCGCGAGGCCGCTGCCGCGCTCGCCGTCGCGCAGGAGGCGGTCGCCATCGCCGCCCGCGACGAGGAGTGGCTGCGCCATGCGGTGGACGAACTCGCCACGCTGGCTCCCCGCCCCGACGAGGAGGAACGGCTGGCCGCCGAACGCCAGGGCTTGCAGGCCGGCGAGCGACGGGCCGAGGCGATCGCGGCGGCGCTGGCCGAACTGACCCCGCGCGACCGCCGCAGCGCGGGACCGGCGGTGGCATTGCGCGCCGCCGGCCGCGCATTGCAGCGGCTGGTCTCGCCGCAGGCGCCGGACGCCGACAGTCTCGTCGGCCCCGCCCTGGCCGCCTTGGAACGTGCCGAGGAGGCGCTGGCTGAGGCGGAGACCCTGCTGACCCGTCTGGTCGCCGAGGCGGAGTCCGATCCGCGCCGACTGGAGCAGACCGAGGAGCGGCTGTTCGCGTTGCGCGCCGCCGCCCGCAAGCATGGTGTCGCGCCGGCGGAGCTGCCGGGACTGCTGGACAGTCTCGCCACCCGGCTGAGCGCCATGGAGAGCGGAGCGGCGGAAATCGGGCACCTGGCGGCAGCGGCTATGACGGCGCGCGCGACCTTCGTGGCCGCCGCCGCCCGCCTGTCCGAAGCCCGCCGCGCCGCCGCCGACCGCCTCACGCGCGCGGTCGCCCGCGAGCTGCCGCCGCTGCGTCTCGACAAGGCCCGCTTCGTGGTCGGAGACCGCTCCGCTGGATGAGCCCGCGTGGGGGCCGGGCGGGACCGACACCGTGCGGTTTCTGATCGCGACCAACCCAGGACAGGCGCCGGGCCCGCTCGCCCGCGTCGCCTCGGGCGGCGAGTTGTCGCGGTTGATGCTGGCGCTGAAGGTCGTCCTGGCCAGCGGGTCATCGGTGCCGACGCTGGTGTTCGACGAGGTCGATTCCGGCGTGGGCGGTGCCACCGCCGCAGCCGTGGGCGAGCGGCTGGCGCGGGTCGCCGCCCAGGTGCAGGTGCTGGTGGTAACGCATAGCCCGCAGGTAGCGGCGCGCGGGGCGGCGCATCTGCGCGTGGCGAAGGCGGTCTCGCGCGGGCGGGCGAGCACGGGGGTGGAGACGCTGAACGCCTCGGCCCGGCGCGAGGAGATCGCGCGGATGCTGGCCGGCGAGACGATCACCGAGGCGGCGCGGGCGGCCGCCGACGATCTGCTGGCAGCGCCCGCGTGAGCGAAATCCTGGCCGAGGACTTGGCCGAGGACGCCGCCCCGGCCGAGCTTGCTCGGCTGGCCGCCGAGATCGCCCGCCACGACCGGCTGTATCATGAGCAGGACGCGCCGGAGATCACCGACGCCGCGTATGACGCGCTGCGCCGGCGCAATGCCGCGATCGAGGCGCGGTTCCCTGCGCTGGTGCGCGCGGATTCACCCTCGCGCCGGGTCGGCGCGGCACCGGCGAGCGGTTTTGCCAAGCTGGGCCATCGGTTGCCGATGCTGTCGCTCGACAACGCCTTCGACGCCGCGGATTTCGTCGAGTTCTGGGCACGTGCGCGCCGCTTCCTCGGCCTTCCGGCATCTGCCCCGCTGGCGCTCGTCGCCGAACCCAAGATCGACGGGCTGTCGATCAACCTGACCTATGAGCACGGCCGGCTGGTCCATGGCGCCACTCGCGGCGACGGGATCGAGGGCGAAGACGTCACCGCCAATCTGCGCACCATCGAGGTCGTGCCGCAGCACCTTCGCGGCAACGCACCCGTGCTGATCGAGGTGCGCGGCGAAGTGTTCATGACGAAGGCCGACTTCCTGGCTCTCAATGCCACGCTGGAGGCGACTGGCCAGCGGCTGCTCGCCAACCCGCGCAATGGCGCGGCCGGCAGCCTGCGCCAACTCGACGTCAAGGTGACCGCCGGGCGGCAACTCGGGCTGTTCGCCTATGCGATGGGGGAAGCCAGCGAGCCGGTCGCCGCCTCACACTGGGCCTATCTCGACCGGCTCCGCGCCTGGGGGTTCGCTGTCAACACGCTGTCGCGACGACTGCCGGACGAGGCGGCCGCCGCCTTCCAGGCCGAGATGGCGAGCGCGCGCGCCGACCTTCCCTACGACATCGACGGGGTCGTGTACAAGATCGACGACCTCGCGCTCCAGCGTCGCCTGGGCTTCGCCGGGCGGGCGCCGCGCTGGGCGGTGGCATGGAAGTTCCCCGCCGAGCAGACGACGACACGGCTTGCCGCCATCCGCATCCAGGTCGGGCGCACCGGCGCGCTGACCCCGGTGGCCGAGCTGGAGCCGGTGAACGTGGGCGGCGTGCTGGTCGCGCGCGCCACCTTGCACAACGAGGACGAGATCGCCCGCAAGGACGTGCGCGTGGGCGACACCGTGCTGATCCAGCGGGCAGGCGACGTGATCCCGCAGGTCCTGTCGGTGCTGGTCGAGCGCCGACCGCCCGGCGCCGTTCCCTTCGTCTTTCCCGACCGCTGCCCCGCCTGCGGCAGCGCCGCCGTGCGCCCGCCGGGCGAGGTGGTGCGCCGCTGCACGGGCGGCTTGGTGTGCCCTGCACAGCGCGTGGAACGACTGGTCCACTTCGTCTCGCGCCCCGCCTTCGACATCGAGGGGCTGGGCGAGAAGACCATCCAGGAGTTCTTCGAGCTGGGCTGGCTGTCCGGCCCCGCCGACATCTTCCGCCTGCCCGCGCGCGAGCCGGAGATCGCCGCGCGCGAGGGCTGGGGGGTTGTGTCGGCCCGCAATCTGGCTCGCGCCATCCAGGCCCGGCGGCGCATTTCGCTTGCCCGCTTCATCTATGCGCTCGGCATCCGCCGGATCGGCGAGCGCAATGCGCAGCTCCTGGGCCGCCACTACGGCAGCTTCGACGCATGGCGTGCGCGGATGCTGGCAGCCACCACGGTCGGCTCCGAGGAGCGGAGCGAACTCGGGTCGATTGTCGGCATCGGCCCGACGATCGCCGAGGAGCTGGCGGAATTCTTTGCCGAGCCGCGCAACGTCGCCGCGCTAGACGAGCTGGCGGGCGAGCTGACGATCGAATCCGCCCTGCCCGCCAAGGCCGCTGACAGCGCGCTCGCCGGCAAGACGATCGTGTTCACCGGATCGATGGCAACGATGACCCGCCCCGAGGCGAAGGCGCGCGCCGAAGCGCTGGGCGCGAAAGTCACCGACAGCGTTTCCAAGAATACCGATTACGTGGTTGTGGGCGCGGACGCCGGGTCGAAGGCGCGACGCGCGACCGAACTCGGGGTGCCAACGCTGAGCGAGGCGAAGTGGCGCGAGATCGCGGGGGTTGAGGAATGACGCCGGTTCTGTCGCCGACGTCATTCCCCGGAAGCGTGCCGCAGGAGCGGCCTACCCCGCCACCAGTCCGAAGATCTGCTCCGCGTGCTGCTCGGCCAGCGCGCGCAGCTCCGCATCGGTGCGATCCTGCACCGGATGCGCGATGAACACGTAGACCGGATCGGTGCCGAGCGACTTCGCCTGCGACGCGGCCGCGTCGATGAACTCGGTGGTCGCGATGCCGACCGTGGGGATGCCGCGGCTCTCGAGGTCTGCCATGTCATGCGTACAGCACGACGTGCAGGAGCCTCAGTCCGACAGCGCCTCGATCACCACGTTGACCTCGCCGGCGATCCGCTGGCACAGGGCCAGCGGCGCCGGCCGGGTGTTCGTCGGCTTCATGTAGCGCCGCACCCCGATGCCGCGATCCTCCAGTAATTCCTCGATCCGGTCGAGAAACACGTCGCCGCGCGCCTTGGATATGTCGAGCAGCCCGACCGTCAGGCCGTCCAGTTGCGCGGGCCGCTTCAGCCGGGGTCGTATTGCGGAACTTCGTTCCGCTGTGGGGTCCAGAAGCACCGTCATGGGCACACCTCCTTGGTGACGGGGCTGGAGCCGCGTTCACCGCTTGCCGACCAGCCACCGATGATGCCGGAGAACATTCCGGCGCCGCCGCCCGCGCGAACGATCATCAGTCCGCCCGGCCGGAATTTGTTGACCCGCGTGCCGGCAAGCGAGGGCGGGCCGCCCTCGGCGATGCCGCGCGCGCCTTGCACCAACTCCGCGCCGGGAATTTGGCAGAGCCGGTCCAACTCGTCATAAAGGCGCCGCTTGCTCCAGCCGGCGTCGCGGAAGGTCCGCTCGTGCTCGGGGCAGACCACCAGGATGGCATCGCACGCCGGCGCCAGCTTCACGTTGTAGATCGCCTTCAGGCACTCGGCGAAGCTGCGCGCGAGGCTCTCCGGCGTGCGCGACTTCTGATCGACGATGCCCTGCAATCCGTAGCCCGCGAACGCGGTCACGGCCGATACGCCGGGCGCCAGGCCGCGTTCCACCGAGAGCGGCTCCCAGCACGAACCTTCTTCGTCCTCGGCGAAGCAGTAGGTGTATTTGCCGGGATTGCCCAGCGTCGCGCGATCCACCTCCTGCGGGCGGCCGCCGCCGATGTTGCGGATCATCAGCTGCACGGCGCGCCCGATCGTGGCGTTGGCGCGGTTGCCCTGGCCGAGCGCGTTGCCGCGCGCGTTCATGCCGATCTGCCGGCGCACCGGTCCGTTGACCACCAGCACCGGCCCGACGAACATCGTTGTCGCCAGCACGCCGTGCATGGCGAACGCCTCGTCCAGCACCGCCTCGACCGCCGCCAGCACGACGGGCAGGTACTCGGGCTTGCAGCCGGCCATCACCGCGTTGATGGCGATCTTCTCGACCGTCGCCGGCGCGAGGTCCGGCGGCACCGAGCCGATCACCTCGGACGGCGCGCGCGCGGTGCCTTGCAGCATGCGCAGCACGCGCTCCTCGGTGGGCGGAACCAGCGGCAGGCCATCCGACCAGCCGCGGTCGAACATCGCCTCGACCTCGTCCTCCTGCGCGCCGATCTCGATGCGGCGCGCGACGATGCCGGTCTCGCCGAAGCGGATCTTCAACCGCTCCAGTACGCCGGGCTCGATGTTCTTCGCCCCGCAACCCGGCCGGAATGACGGCAGCCCATCGCCGATGCCTTCGGCAAGCGCCACGCGCTCCCACGCCGCGCGGTCCCAGCCGTAGATGCGCGCGGCCTCGCGTCCGCCTTCCATGCGGATCAACGTCGGCACGATCTCCACCTTCAGCCGGTGCGACACATCCAGGCCGGTGTCGTCGATGCGCGACGACACGTCCGCCGGAAACGCCGGATCGTCCTGCGTGAACACGACCAGGGAACCCCGGCGCGACAGTTCGGCCAGCACGGGTGCGGTCAGCACGCACGTGGGACAGTCGCGCTTGACCACGGCGACCAGCCCGTCGCTGGGCAGCAAGCCGGTCTCGCTCATCGCAACGTGCTCCCTCGCCGCATAACAGGCTAGCCCGTCCCGTCCACGCGGTCCAGGCGCGCGGGTTGCGCGCCGATGCCGGCGGGGCGCATCCTGCGCGAACAAGAAGACGGAGGAAACGATGTCGGACGCCTACGACACCATCATCGTGGGCGGCGGGTCGGCCGGTTCGGTGCTTGCCAACCGGCTATCCGCGCGCTCGGCGCATACGGTGCTGCTGTGCGAGGCGGGCCAGGACACGCCGCATGGCAAGGTGCCGCCCGAGATCCTCGATTCCTATCCGGGCACCGCATACCTCGACCCACGGTTTCACTGGACCGAGCTGAAGGTCACGACCGAGGTCATATCGCACAACCGCCCCGACGCCCCGCGCCCAAAGCTGCGCAAGTACGAGCAGGCGCGGGTGCTGGGCGGCGGCTCCTCGATCAACGGCCAGTTGGCCAATCGCGGCGCGCCGACCGACTACGACGAGTGGGAGGGCCGCGGCGCGCGCGGATGGGCGTGGGAAAACGTGCTGCCCTTCTTCAAGAAGGTCGAGCGCGACATGGACTTCCATGGTCCCGAGGATGCGCGCTGGCACGGCACCGAGGGCCGCATCCCCGTCCGCCGCATCTTCCCCGATCTCTGGCCGGAGCACGCCAAGGCGGTTGCCGAGGCGTTCCGCGAGTCTGGTTTCGCCTTCATCCCCGACCAAAATGGCGAATGGCGCGACGGCTACTATCCGATCACCATCTCCAACCTCTACGAGCGGCGCGTCTCGGCCGCCATCGGCTATCTCGATCCGGGCACGCGCCAGCGCGCAAACCTGACCATCTCCACCGACACGCAGGTAACGGGATTGGTGTTCGAGGGCCTGCGCTGCGTCGGCGTGGATGCGATCGTCGCCGGCCGCCCGACGCAGTTTCGCGCGCGCGAGGTGATCCTGTCCTCGGGCGCCATCCACTCCCCCGCGCACCTGTTGCGCGCCGGCATCGGGCCGGCGGCGCATCTGCGCGAGCTGGGGATCGAGATGCGCGCCCATGTGCCCGGTGTCGGCCAGCGTCTGATGGACCACCCGTCGGTCGCCGTCGCGGCTTGGCTGAAGCCGCACGCGCGCATTCTGACCGACTGGACGCGCCGGCACATGTTCGTGGCACTCCGCTACAGCTCCAAGCTGGAGGACGTGCCGGCGGGCGACATGTTCCTGGGTGTGACCAACAAGACCTCCTGGCACGCGGTCGGCGAGCAGATCGGCTCGTTCATCCTGTCGGTGTACAAGACCTATTCCGAGACGGGGCAGGTGCGCCTCGCCTCGCGTGACTGGCGCGATCATCCGACGGTCGAGTTCAACCTGCTGTCCGACCGGCGCGACCTGGAGCGGCTGATGGAGGGGGTGCGCATGGCGGCGACGATGCACGCAATGCCGGCGATGCGCGCCGTCACCGCCGATCCATTTCCGGCCAGCTACAGCGACAAGGTGCGCCAGGTCGGCCTCATCAACCGCAAGAACAAGCTGCTGACCGACGCGCTCGCACGCCTGCTGGATGGCCCTGCCGCGGTACGCTCGGCGCTGATCCGCAAGCTCATCATGGAGGAATTCACGCTGGACGGCGTGCTGCGCGACGAAGACCAGCTGGAGGCGTTCTGCCGCAAGGCCGCCGTCGGCGTCTGGCACGCCTCCTGTACGTGCCGCATGGGCGACGAGGACGATCCGATGGCGGTGACCGATCCCGCCGGCCGCGTGCGCGGCGTCGATGGCCTGCGCGTGGTGGATGCCTCGATCTTCCCCGTCGTGCCGTGCGCAAACACGAACTTCCCGACCCTGATGACCGCCGAGAAATGCGCGCAGGCGATCCTGGATGGAGGGTGATCCTCACCCTTTCACCCCGGCGGCCCGGCCCGTCCTCTCTCGCTGTGCGAGAGAGGGATGCACGACATTAAGGTGAGATCTTGGTTCACGACCCGGCGGAGTGGGTACGGCCGCGCCGCCCACACGCTGGCGCTCTCCCCTGACTGGGTGGGCATGAATTAACGAATCGGATCACCTGGGCTACGAGGTTGATGATCGCCGTGATCAAGGGTAGGACGTGATCCGTAAACTGTAGGTGCAAGGTCGGCTCCTTTTGGATTCCCGACCGGCAAGCTATTGCCCCGTCCTCCCGCTCGCACGAGACATAATTTCCGAAATTCGTCCCGAGACACGCTCAAGAGCTTCGGATTCCGACAAGGCGCTACTCCGGATTTCTTCGTCAAGCTGACGCCTCGCCTCAAGCGTTGCCCACCATTGCAAAGCTAGATGGTAGTTCACAGTAAATCCGGATTTGTGCCCGACCCACTGAGCCACTTCGCGGTGTGCGCGTTTAAGTCGAGCTTGTGGAGATAATCCCGGCATCATCGGTTCGATCTGCCTTGCAATCTCGGACGGCGCCATGCCCTGATGGAGAAGGGCTTTGACCCTCCCTACCACCTCGGCCGGAAGCTCCCTCTTACGGGGACCTCTCCTGATAGCACCCTTCGCTGAGGCGTGGAGAGCCTCAGCCAGAGCCGAGATGTGTTCTGGACGGAACTTTTGGCATAAGCGTTCGAGCTCGTCCCTTAGCTCGGGTGCCTGCTTGGCAATCTGCTCAAATTGCTTTGTCGGTTTTGGTTGTACGCCAACCCACGCTGTGACGTGTACGAATACATTGAAGTCGGCGGCGCGAAACGGAGCGTCTTCCGGGCCGGGTGGCTGACGAACTCGCAGGGGTCCACTTCTGCATATAGTTTTGTATCCACCATTCATCGCCCATTGAAGCCTAATCCACACGTATCCGCAGCCCCGTTCAGCTCTGAAGCGGCACCGTAATCCTCGACTCGCAGTGCGGTAGGCTGAGCCGAACCGAGCTTACCCCACGACCCCGAGCCCGCGTAGCCGGTCGACCTCCGCCGCGTCGTAGCCGGCCTCGGCCAGCACCTCGGCGCTGTGTGCGCCCACCGTGGGCGCCATGCGCGGCGTGGTCTTGCGCTCGCCCTCGATATGGAACGGGCTCATACCGTTATCCCTTCACGCTGGTAGTTTTAGCCCAATCCGGATCGCCCTTAGCAGGATGCGGAAAAACCCCTTGGCCAAACCGGGGCCGATTTGATCCCCTGCCACTGTCGCGAGGCAGAGGTGGCAAGGGATGCGAGGGACGGACCGTCAGACCGGCAAGTTGTTCAGCTACGCCAGCCCGGAGAGCCTGGTGCCACCGAACCACCCGTTGCGGGCGATCCGGCTGCTGGTAAACGCGGCGCTGGAGCGTCTGTCGCCGGCGTTTCAGGCGATCTATGCGCAGGGCGGCCGGCCGTCGATCCCGCCGGAGAAGCTGCTGCGGGCGTTGCTGCTACAAGCGCTGTTCTCGATCCGCTCGGAGCGGCAGCTGATGCAGCAGATCACGTACAACATGCTGTTCCGCTGGTTTGTTGGCTTGGCGATGGACGTGCCGATGTGGGACGTCACGGTGTTCACCAAGAACCGCGATCGGCTGCTGGAAGACGACATCGCCTGCGAGTTCCTGGCCGCAATCCTTGTCAGTCCGGAGGTGACGCCGCTGCTCTCGAGCGAGCATTTCTCGGTGGGTGGCACATTGGTCGAAGCCTGGGCGTCGAGGAAGAGCTTCCGCCCGAAGGACGGCAGCGGCGAGCCGCCGACCTCGGGTCGCAACGGAGAGCGGGACTTCCACGGCGAGAAGCGCAGCAACGAGACGCACGCCTCGACCACCGATCCCGACGCGCGGTTGTTCAAGAAGTCGGCCGGGCAGTCATCCAGGCTGTGCCACATGGGGCATGTGGTGATGGAGAACAGGAATGGGTTGGTCGTGGCCACGGCAACGACCACCGCCCCCGGCACGGCGGAGCCAGAGGCGGCCATTGCTATGATCGAGACCCTCCCGGCCGGCTCGCATATCACGCTGGGCACTGACAAGGCCTATGACACGCTCGACTTCGTCGCCGAGATGCGCCGGTTGGGCGTAACCCCGCATGCTACGCAGAACACCAAGGGTCGTCGCTCTGCCATCGATAACCGCACCACGCGCCATGCCGGTTACGCAGTCAGCCTGCGCCTGCGCAAGCGCATCGAGGAAGTGTTCGGCTGGATCAAGACAGTGGGCGGTTTGCGCAAGACTCGCCCCCGCGGCACCGCGCGGGTCGGCTGGATGTTCACCTTCACCGCTGCCGCATATAATTTGGTGCGCATCCCGAAGCTGCTGACTGCTGCGGCGTAGTCATGCCCGGAATCTGTCCTGAGCCATGATTTTCGCCCGGCAGCACAGCCAGAACCGCCAAATTGACGTATCGAACGCGCCGCGTGCATTCGCAGACCCAGGAAACGCTCACAATCGGGGCAGTTTTCCGCAACCTGCTAGAGCCTTGTGTGGACGGCTCTCTCGCCGCAAGGGGGATTTGACATTTGGCGCCGCGGTCGGGTGGGGTCATGTGTTCGGCCTGTTGACGCGGTTCATGACCGCTGGCCCTGATGCAGTTCGCGGCTTGGCTCCCAATCGGTTTGGCGCGCTCGGAGGCGCAAGACTTTAAACGGGTTGTGCCAAGCCCCGGGTTCGACCGGTTTGCCATCACGTCGTCGCCCCCTCGCCCTGCCGGCCGTGCCGCTGGCCAGCCGGGATCCTTTATGCCCTTAAGCGGCGCACGGTTGGGCCATGGCCGGCGCGCGATAGCCCTCGCCCCTGATCAGCAGCGCCCAGACGATCCGCGCCGTCTTGTTGGCCTGTGCCACGGACGCAAGCCGCGCCGGTCGCCGGTCGAGCACGCCACGGAGCCATGCCGTCTCTGGCGTGGTCTTGGTCCTGGCATGGCGGATGACCGCCGTCGCACCCAACACGAGCAACCGGCGCGTGCGGTGCAGCACCACCGCCTGCTGCTCAGCCGACTTCACCGGGACGAAGCGCATCGTCGGCCTTGTCACCGCCTCGCAGATCGCCTCGGCGTCGGCCGCGTCGGTCTTGCCGCGCTTGATCTAAGGCTTCACATACGAGGCGGGCATCAGCCTCACCTCATGGCCAAGCGCCTTGATCTCTCGTGCCCAGTGATGGGCCGTGCCGCACGCCTCAATGCCGACCAGGCAAGGGGGCAGGCCCTTGAAAAAAGGTCAGCACCTCGGCGGCTGCAGCTTGCGGCGCAGCACGGCCTTGCCCGATGCATCGACCCCGTGCACCTGGAATACGCGCTTGGCGATGTCCAGATCGATCGTGGTAATCTCCGCCACTATGTAGCAGGCACACCTCACGGTTTTAGCACGGAGTTCGCCGCCGTTCCGTTGATGCCTCACGCACTTGCACGCGAGGCATTCCCCGTGACCGAACACGTTCTCTCCGGCCTGGTCAAACGCCGTTCCGAGCTGACGGGCGAAGCCGACACGCTGCGTGTGCGGCTCGCGCGGATCGGTACCGACCTGGGCCACCTCGACGCGGTGATCCGACAGTTCGATCCCGACCACGACATTGCCGCCATTCGCCCGAGGCGCCCGCGTGGACCGGACTGCGCAAAGCGTGGAGAGATGAGCCGCTTGGACACCTCTAAAAACCCCTCCCGGCGCACCGCCGAACGCTGCTAAGTCTCTGATTTTACTGGGTGCAGGATCGCCGTCCGGACGTTTTTAGAGGTGTCCCGCTTCCTGTTGGGCGTGCTGCGGGAGGCGTCGGAGCCGGTCGCGACGGATGCGATCGTGCGACGGCTGATGGCGGACAGGAGGATGGACGGGGAGGATCAGCGGCTCGTGCGGCAGGTTACTAAGCGGGTCGGGATGGCGTTGGGGCGGCAACGGAAGCTGGGCGTGGTCGGGTCGCAGGAAGGACCAGGGCAGTCATGGTTGTGGCATATTTCCCGCTAAAGCGGTTAAGCATTGCTATTCCGGTTTATTCACATGCGTCTGAGCAAGTCCAAGGTTCCAAATACGAGAAGCAGCGTTCCAGCGACTACGTTCAGGTAATGCAGCTCTGTCGGAGCAAGTTGAGTCGTGCTCTGACCATGATGCCCAGCACTACAGCGCAACCACTCCTTAAGGTATGTACCTGCCCTGCCTGACCCAGCGCCTCTAGTGCTCCGTCATAGCTGATTTGAGGGGCCGTGCGTTCTGGCTTTGGCGGTGAAGCCATTGCCGGAGGCGTGCGATGAAGAAGTATCGGGTGACACTGACAGTGATGGAGCGCGAGGAGCTCGCGGCGCTGTTGTCGCGTGGCAAGGCGGATGTTCGCAAGCTCAAGCACGCTCAGATGCTGCTCAAGGCCGACGCGGCGGAGGGTGGCCCGGCGGGGACGGACGAGCGGACCGCGGAGGCGGTCGGGATCGGGGTGGCCACGATAGAGCGGGTGCGGCGGCGCTTCGTGGAGGAGGGCCTGGCAGCCGCGCTGAGCCCGTATCGCGGGGGTAAGCGGGTCTATACGCGCGCACTCGACGGCGCGCAGGAGGCGCACCTCATTGCGCTGGCCTGCTCCGCGCCGCCGCAAGGGTGCGGGCGCTGGACCTTGCGCCTGCTGGCGCGGCGCATGGTCGAGTTGCAGCACACCGACGCGCTCTCGCACGAAACGGTGCGCCAGACGCTCAAAAAAACGCCCTCAAGCCGCACCTGAGGCGGATGTGGTGCATCCCGCCGAAGCACTCGGCGGAGTTCGTCTTCCACATGGAAGACGTGCTGGAGGTCTACAGCCGTCCCTACGACGCGAAGCGGCCGGTGGTCTGCCTCGACGAGACTTTCAAGCAACTGGTCGGCGAAACGCGCGAACCCCTGCCGACACGGCCTGGCGCGGTTGAACGCTTCGACCACGTCTATGTTCGCAACGGCGTGGCCAGCCTGTTCCTCGCCACTGAGCCGCTCGCCGGCTGGCGGCATGTGGCCGTGACCGAGCACCGCCGCCGCGGCGACTGGGCCAGCTTCGTGCGCGACCTGCTCGAGGGGCCATACCATGACGCCGAGCGCGTGGTGCTGGTCATGGACCAGCTCAACACTCACTCGCTCGCCAGCCTCTACGAGGCGTTCCCGCCCGAGGAGGCCAGGCGCCTGGCCGAGCGCATTGAACTCCACCACACGCCCAAGCATGGATCGTGGCTCAACATGGCCGAAATCGAGTTCAGCGCGCTAGCGCGGCAATGCCTCGCTCGCCGCATCGCCCAGCACGAGACGCTCCGCCGCCACGTCGCGCAATGGGAGGACCAGCGCAACGCCGGGCAAGCCAAGGTCAACTGGCACTTCACCACCGGCCAGGCCCGCACCAAACTCCGAAGCCTCTACCCATCACTTGATGACTGACAAAATACTAGGCCGCTTCCTACAGCATCGGGAACAGGCGCCCCCTCTTCGGCCGGATCGGCCAATGGAAGTTACGACAGTCGGAGAGAACTAACCTTTGATGACATCCAAGCCAATACGCCAAGTCCTAGAGCGGAAACGCCGCAGGCAATGACGGTGATGATTCTGTCGTTTATGATAGGCGTT
The DNA here is from genome assembly GCA_963756495.1 of uncultured Pseudomonadota bacterium. Classification (GTDB taxonomy): domain Bacteria; phylum Pseudomonadota; class Alphaproteobacteria; order Acetobacterales; family Acetobacteraceae; genus DATFDN01. The sequence continues at coordinate 616,628 of CAVWNS010000002.1, forward strand.
GCGATCACAAGTCCAACTGCGACCAACTCGGCAGTTACACACGACACAAATGCGGGGCGAACCCACCTTGGGAGGCGCAGACGCTCCCTAGCAATGTCGCCGGGCTTTTCTTTCCCGGACGACACCTCAGAGTTGGAAATTTGTTTCTGATTGAGCGCACCGTCAAATCTGACCGTTGCACTCGACCGCCTCGGGCTGTCGTGGAAGTTGGCTTGAATAAGCCGAACACTCGGTCGCTTGGTGCGTTCAAATGTAATCTCGTACGGTTCCGTTTCTTCCACGTCATTGACCGTGGCCCACGGCTTCCAGTCGGCGTGTCCGCCGTCAAGGCGGATGTATGTGTCACTCATTGGCTTCCTCCCCTGGCATTACGACCTCTTTTTTCGGGTTGTTTTCTATATCCTGCTTCGTTAATTCAGCTTTCTTGAGAGCATCTTGGCACGCCTCTTGCAGCCGTAGAATGTCGGCTCTGTCCATTGAGACCGTAAGGCTCGTCTGATCTCCTGCCGGATTTACGTAATCCAACCTCAGTGTCTGTGTGATCACTGAGCCCACGATAGCGGTCCGCTCCTGATTGATGACTGGACGCGTGCCAGTCAGTATGCGCGCGCCCGCGAACATCTGCGCAAATCATATGTAAGATCAATAGCTTTGGCGGTGTAGAAGACCGTTTCGCTGTCAAGCAGTCGGATGACAACGTCCCGACAAGCTGCCCAACTGGCAAGTTGCTCCCTGGTCCAACCCGCGCTAGACAGCGCCGCGCTAACACTCTCAGCAACTTGAGACGACGAAACAAAATAGCGTCGCGCTGTAGCCGCCAGTCCGAACAAGACTCTGCATAATTGCTCGGAGTTTACGTCGCCCACGACTTTAGAGATGATCGACTGCACGCTGCCGCGCTTGATCGTGGGCATCGCTGATCGAATGGCAAGCACCACGCGCCCCAACTTCTCTTCGCCAACGTCGCAAATGGCGGAGAGATCGTCTAGTTAAGTCTTCGACAGCCTCAGGGCCGGCAGAGGCATTTCAGCCTGATGCCCTTTTCTGTGAGAATGAGAGGTTGTCCCACCAATTCGCTTCGGACAGTCACCCAATCAGGAAGCTGTCTCCATTATCCTGGGGATTACATGTGGACAACCCTTCCCGGCCTGTGGACAACGTCTTCGGACAAACCTCTTGCTCTGTGCATAGCGGGCAACCTGGGGATAACCGGTTTCCCAATTAGGGGATGGCACGGAAAATGCAATACCACTACTAGGGTGTCCTAAGGTGCGGCCCTTTGCCAGTATCCGGCCCACATCCGCGACACCGCATGCGCCAGCGCCGCGCCCGTCGCGGCCTCATGCAGCGCCCCATTCGCCATCCGCCGGTTGTCCTCTCGCCACGCCATCTCAACCGCGTAGGCCGCGAGGTACTTGCCGCTGATGTGGTGGTGCTGCCCCAGTTCGGCCCGGCGGAGACGAGAGAAGTAGCTCTCCGCTTGGTTCGTGCAGGCGCCGTCCCACGAGAACGCCTGGGAATGGTTGATCCGCTTCACGTCGTAATAGGCGTGCAGCAAGTCCCAGCCGCCGGCTTCGTCCGCATGGACGATTGAGCCCGACGCCACCTTCGCGCGGATCGCCGGGATGGCGTCGCTCTCCTTGGCCACCACGATGGGCAGCGTCCGGCCGCCACGCTCACGGGCGACGACGACGGACTGCCGCTTGCCGGTCTGCTGGTCGACCCGCCGGCGGTCCTTGCGATCTTCCTTGCGGTTTTCCTGCTTCACGGTTCCGCCGAAATAGGCGCCGTCCACTTCCACGGTGCCGGACAGCTCGACTTGCATCTGCTCGGCGCTCAGTGCCTCGCGCAGCTTGTGCGCCAGCACGAAGGCCGTCTTGTACTGCACGTCCAGATCGCGCCCGAGTTGCAGGGCGGAGATGCCCTTCACGGCGTTCACGAACAGGGCGATGGCGGCCAGGTAATCCCGGATCGGCAGCTTGCGGGAGGCGAAGATGGTCCCGCTGGTGACGCTGAACTGGTGCCCGCACGCCTTGCACTTCCAGATGCGCCGGGCGGCGTAGGTGTAGACCGCCGTGCAGTCGCAGCGCGGGCAGAACGCCGTGCCGCCGTTGTCCGCGAACCGGATGGCCACGAACCGCTCATGCGCCTCGTCATCGCTCATCCGCAGGATGGCCTTGAGGCTCAGCGTCCGGGCCTTGGCGGAAAGAAGGAAGTGCTGTGCCATCGGGAAAGCCTCAACCTGTTTGGCTGAGGTCAAACATAATGGCTTATTTAGCCGGTGTCAACCCGTATAGCCGACCTTGACTAAAAGAGTTTGTGAGGGTATGGCTGCCCCATGTTGTCTCCAGAACAGTGCCGCGCGGCACGGGCTTGGTTGGGATGGGCACAGGACGATCTGGCGAAGCGCGCCAAGGTCGGCCTGAGCACCCTCAAAGACTTTGAGGGTGGCAAGCGGGCGCCCATGCGGAACAATCTGGAAGCCATCCAACACGCGATCGAGGCGGCCGGGTTGCGGTTGGCTTTCCGGGAGGATGGCAGCGCGCTCGGTATCATGGCTGGCGCGTCACAAGAAACCGAGCTCCGGTGAACCAAACGAATTCACTAGGGGATGGGCGCCCACCAATACCGGCCGACGTCCGCCGCCGCGTTCTCGTCGAGGCCGGGCACCGCTGCGCTATTCCCACTTGCAGGTATATCGAAGTCGATATCCATCACATTGTCCCTTGGGCGCAATGTCAGGCGCACGAGTATAACAACCTCATCGCCCTCTGCCCGAATTGCCACAGGCGCGCCGACCGAGGGGAGATTGATCGTAAATCCATTCGGCTCTACAAGTTCAATCTTCGCTTCGCTCACGACAAATTCTCCCAACTGGAGATGGATATTCTGTTCGAGCTGTACTTAGGTCCGAGGGACCAAGGCATCCAGTGGCCGCGCCTGCTGCTCGTGCTCTTAAAGAGAGTTCTTGAAGCAGGGTATATCACTATCCACCGGATGCCGGGTACCATTAAAGCCTTCGGGGCGCCCATCACCGCAGACGTTCTTGCCATGACCGACAAGGGGCGCGCCTTCATTCAGGACTTGGGAACACACGAACTATAGTCCGCACGGGAGCAACAAGGACCGGCGCCTCACGTTCTCTCTCCCGTGAGGTGTGCCTGCTACATAATGGCGCAGGGATCAGGCTGGCTGTCCGCGGCAGCGGATAAGATTGGCGAGTGCGGGCACTCGCGCATGCTGGTCGATGCCGATCCGGTCACCGAGATAATCCCAGAACGCGATACCGAGCTTGGCGCGGGTATGCATTAGACTGAGAAATGAGACTGAGAAATGCGTCACGGCAGTCGCGACCGGCATCGCTGTGGGTGCCGCCGCTGATCTTGCGTTTGGTGACGTGGCAGCGGATGTCGCGTTCGGAGCCATTGGTGTGTAGTGGGATTTCCGGTCGGTCGAGCACCATCAGCAATTCGGGCTTGTTGGCATGCAGCCGCTCGAGCAGGCGATCGAGGGTGACGAAGCCGCTTATACACCAGCCGTTCGGCATGCACCCAGCACCATGCGTGCCGGCCGACCGCGAACTGGCCTGCGTCATCGCTGACAATCACCGCGTCCTGCAGGAAGCCGTGCGCCATCACCGCACCCCACAGCGCGCCTTCCGGGGCGATACACACCGGGTCGGGTGTGACCTGCAATTCGCTGACGCCGAGATGCCGCAATGGGCCTGCCAGGCCGCCTGGTCGACGAAGCGGGTTTGCGGCTCGGCCGCCAGACGGCTGATCACCGGCGCGGCGAGCGAGCGGTGGCGCCTGTGGGCCAGGGCCGCCTCGTTGATTACGTAGTCGTCGTGGCCGGCGCGCAGCAGATCGAGGAAGTTGGACACCTCTAAAAACGTCCGGACGGCGATCCTGCACCCAGTAAAATCAGAGACTTAGCAGCGTTCGGCGGTGCGCCGGGAGGGGTTTTTAGAGGTGTCCAGTTGAGCCGGCTCTTGGAGGCCCGCGTGCCGAACCAGGTGAAGCCGTCGTTGCCGATCTGCGTGCAAAAGCCGTTGCGGCCGGCGTGTCGCGCGCCGGTGTCGTCTACCGTGATCCAGGACGCCGTCTGCAACCCCGCCCGCAGCAGGTCACGGCTTTCGGCGAGGAAATCGTCCTGGCGGTCGAGCAACAGCCGCATCACCTGGCGCTTGGAGATGCTGAGACCGAGCGCGCGCAACTGCGCGGTGAGCCGCTCGACAGTCACTTGGCCCTGGTGATGCTGCAGCAACACGAAGCGGCGCAGCTCTGGTCCGAAGTGTCCGACGAGGCCCCCCGGCAGCGGCGCCAGCACTGTCTGCCCATCCGGCGTCACCCAGCGTTCGCGGCGGTAGCGGGTCACCTGGGCGCGCAGCACCAGATCCTGCACGACGAAGGTGTCGTGCCCTTTGAACCGCGCGCCCGCCGGCACGTCAGCCCGCACCACCCGGTCCTCGACGCTGACCCGCGGCGCCGACTTGCCACCCCCCGCTTGCCGTGGCGCAGCGGCTTCGGCGTCGTCGCGTGATCCATGCCGCTCGGCTTGATGTCGGGGCGGCCTTTCAGCCCTTCAATCGCGCGATCTCCTCGCGCTGCTCCGTCACCACACGCTTCAGCTCGGCAACCGCGCCAAGCAGTCCGATCACCAGAGTTTCGAGTTCGGCCCGCGAACCATTCGCAAGATCGCTGGGAGCGGACATACCCAGAGCGAAGCATACCCGACCGCGTCAGGGGAACCCCAAAAATGCAGCCCGCCCGGGGTTTTGCCCCGCTTACTGTGCAACCATGCAAGTTCCTGGAATCAAAGGCGTGGATGGTCGGCCTTCGCCGACCATGACGGGCCATTGGAACTGACCGTTGCTTGAACAATGCTTTTCCCGCAGCCTGCTAGAACCTACCGTCGGTGCCCGACCAGCAGGAACCAGCCGGCATTCCAACTGAAGCTGTTCATCCCGAGGAATTTCCGTGGATCGTTGCGCGCCCAACGCAATCTGCGAAGGTAGTCGCCGGCATTCGTGCCCCGGAACACCGGCTTGGCGATCCGCACAATGCTGGAGACATCAATCTGGAGACATCAATGAGGTTTCGGTATCGAGCTCTAACCTCTTCGCCGCTTCGAAAAAACCGAACATGCCCAGGGTAATCGAAATTTGGCACGCTACAGACGCACCGAGATCCAGACCTCCAAAGCTGAAATCAAAGCCCTGATACGACAAGCCGTCCTGCTTCATAAGCAGTTGCGCCAGAACCCCGCTACCGCATCCAACCTCTAGGACCGACGTCAGGCCGCCGCATCGAATCTCCTTTGCGACGCGTCGAAACAATGGATAATAGAAGGATTGCTCGGCCGGGACACGATACTCTCGTTCTCTCGCATGAACATCATCGTACGCTTCAACACCGAAATCCATTCTCTACCTCCTGCGGAGCAGTCCACAAGGCAAACATCGGTCCTAGGTTGATTCAAATAATCAATCGTATCATCGCTGCGCAAGCAATTTGAGCGCTACTGGGGAGAATACCGTCGTGAACTCGCGCTGCTGCGTCAGGTTCATTATGCGGTCATACTGCCTTCAGACGAGTATCGCTTCGTGCTAGCGGATCGGTCGTGGATTGTATTGCGTCGCTCCGCCCCATGGTCGCGATCGAGACACCCGCAATTCGCGACCTGTTCAACGAGGGTGGCGACATTGGCCATGCCGCACGCGATTTGATGGAGTTGGAGGCAATTGTTCTGGAGATCTGGGTCCAATCCCGAACCTCATCGTCATGCTCGGCAAGTTGAGACGCTCGCCCGGTTGAGGCAAAATCGGCCCGCTGCCGGGCTTGGAGATGCAATCCGCCCTGATCGGGGAACGCCTTTCCGTAACCCGTGACGGAGCTATGCGCGAAATTGGGTGATGGAGCGGTGAGAAAGGCGGCGTATCGAGGCGGGTGACGAGCCTGCCTGAACTCCAGAGGGAGCCGATACGCCCATGACGAGCAATACCACTGTTGTTCCTCTCCGTCAGCCCGATGCTGTCAGCGACCCGTTGACAGCGGTTCTCCGGGATGGCGCGCGCCGGCTGCTGGCCCAAGCGATTGAAGCCGAGGCGGAAGCCTTCCTGACCTCAATGCAGGATGCTCGCCTGGCGGACGGGCGCGAACGGATCGTGCGCCACGGCCATGGCCCCGAGCGAGTGATCCAGACTGGGATCGGTGCGGTTGAAGTGCGGCGGGTCAAGCTGCGCGACCGAGACGCGGGAGAGAACGGCGAGCGCGTCCGCTTCACCTCGGCGATCCTGCCGCGCTGGACACGACGGACGCGCAGTCTGGATGCGCTATTGCCGATCCTCTACCTGCGCGGCGTCTCGATGGGCGACTTCCAGGAGGCGCTTGCCGCGCTGCTGGGCAAGGACGCCCCGAACCTGTCGCCGTCGGTGATCGCGCGGCTGCGAGGCGAGTGGGAGGCCGACTACGCACGCTGGCAACGGCGCGACCTGTCGGCCCGGCGCTATGTCTATATCTGGGCCGACGGGGTTTACCTGCAGGCGCGCATGGAGCCGCAGGCCGAGTGCATGCTGGTGCTGATGGGCGCGACACCGGAGGGTAAGAAGGAGCTGGTCGGCTTCCAGGTGGGCATCCGGGAGAGCGCGCAGAGCTGGCGGGAACTGCTGATCGACCTGAAGGCCCGCGGTTTGGCTATCGCACCCGAGTTGGCTACCGGCGACGGCGCACTCGGCTTCTGGAAGGCGCTCGAAGAGGTGTCGCCGACAACCCGGCACCAGCGCTGCACGGTGCATAAGACCGCCAACGTGCTCGACAAGCTGCCCAAGTCCGTCCAGCTTGCGGCCAAGGCTGGCCTGCGGGAAATCTGGACGGCGCCGGACCGTGCGACAGCTGAGACAGCGATCGCGACGTTTGCCGACAAGTACGGGGCCAAATACGAGAAGGCGGTGATCTGCCTGGTGAAGGACCGTGACGCGCTGCTAACCGTCTACGACTTCCCCGCCGAGCACTGGGATCACCTGCGCACATCGAACCCGATTGAGAGCGTGTTCGCGACCGTCAGGCACCGCACCGTCCGGAGCAAAGGCGCGCTGTCCCAAGATACCGCCCGGCTAATGGTGTTCAAGCTTGTAATGGCGGCGGCGAAAACGTGGCGTCGACTGAAGGGCGAAAACCAGTTACCAAGGGTCGTTGCAGGTGTCACATTCCGGGACGGCGTCGAGGTTACAGACACGCCGGAGCAAAACGCCGCCTGATCACGGCGTCACCCAGTTTCCCGCATAGCTCCCCGTGACGGCGAGAAAGGTAGTGCCATGAGCAAGGAACTGACGACACTTGACATCGGCGAGGACTACCCCGAGCTGCGCCACTCAGTTCGCCGGATCTGCGAACGCTACCCAGGCCCCTACTGGCAGGGGCTGGAGGATGCGCAAGACTATCCGACCGCATTCGTCAACGAGTTGACCGAGGCGGGATTCCTCGGCGCGCTGATCCCGGAGGACTACGGCGGCAGCGGCCTGCCGGTGCGCGCGGCGGCGGTGATCCTGGAGGAGATCAACGCCTCGGGCTGCGTCGCCAGCCAGGGGCACGCGCAGATGTACATCATGGGCACGCTGCTGCGGCACGGCAGCGCGGCGCAGAAGCGCAAATACCTGCCCGAGATCGCGGCGGGGCGGCTGCGGCTGCAGGCGTTCGGCGTGACCGAGCCGACGACGGGATCGGACACGACCCACCTCAAGACCCGCGCGGTGCGGCAGGGCGACCACTACGTGGTTAGCGGGCAGAAGGTGTGGACCTCGCGGGCGATGTACTCGGACATGATGCTGCTGCTGGCGCGCACGACACCGCTCGATCAGGTGGCGCGGCGCACCGAGGGGTTGTCGGTGTTCCTGGTCGATCTGCGCGAGAAAAACCAGGGCACGGGGCTGGAGATCCGGCCCATTCCGGCGATGATTAACCACAACACGACCGAGGTGTTCTTCGACAACCTCCGCGTCCCGGCCGAGAACCTGATCGGCGAGGAGGGCAAGGGGTTTCGCTACATCCTGGACGGGATGAACGCCGAGCGCATCCTGGTCGCCAGTGAGGCAGTAGGCGACGGGCGCTGGTTCATCAAAAAGGCGACGCAGTACGCGAAGGACCGCGTGGTGTTCGGCAAGCCGATCGGCGCCAACCAGGGCGTGCAGTTCCCCATCGCCCGAGCCTGGGCCGAGCTGGAGGCGGCCGACATGATCTGCCGCCGTGCTGCCGCCCTGTTCGACGCCGGGAAGGAGTGCGGGGCGGACGCCAACATCGCCAAGCTGCTCGCCTCCGAGGCGACGTGGAAGGCGGCCGAGGCGACGATGCAGACCTTCGGCGGCTTCTCGTATGCCAAGGAGTACGAGATCGAGCGGAAATGGCGCGAATGCCGGCTGTATCAGATCGCGCCGATCAGCACGAACCTGGTGCTGGCCTATGTGGGCCAGCACGTGCTGGGGATGCCGCGATCCTATTGATCGTGCGATGGGCACTGCCGGCGCTGATGGTGCTGCTGGGCGGGTGCGGCCGGCCGATGCCGGTCGGCCAGTTCGCCGGCACCGGGCCGGAATTCGATCCGGTGCGCTTCTTCGCCGGGCATACCGTCTCCTGGGGCGTCGAGGAGAACCGGAGCGGGGCGCCCGTCGCACGGGTGGTGACCGAGGGATGGGGCGAGCCGGAGGGACCGGACGGGCTGCACATGGTACAGCGCCTGACCATCGGCGACGGCACGGTGCAGACGCGGGATTGGCACCTGCGCCGGACCGGGCCGGATCGCTACGAGGCGACCGCCAACGACATGGTGGGCACGGCGGTCGGCACGGCGGCCGGCCCAGTGTTTCATTGGCGCTGGGTGCTGGCGACCCGACCGGGAAACCCGCTGCTGGACGTGTCGATGGAGCAGTGGATGTATCTCATGGCCGACGGTGCGATGGTGAACCGCACCATCATCAGCAAGCTCGGATTTATCCTCGCCGAGGTGACGGAGCAGTTCGAGCACCAACCGTAGCGGATCACGCGTCGGGGATGCGGACCTTCAGTCCTAGCGCGCTTGCGGCCCGTGCCAGCCGCCGGTCAAGCGTGACCAGCGTCAGGGCGCGGCGGCGGCAGATCGCCGCGTGCAGGGCATCGGGACCCTCCAGCATCAGGTCGAAGCAGCGGACATACACGCCTGTCAGCCACAGCTGTCCGGCACGGATTTCGCTTGGCGAAGTGCACGGCACGGCTACAGCCTCGCCCGGAAATCCCCACCAGGCCAGGCCATTACGGATCACGCGCGAATCCCCTAGGCCTCCAGGGGCGACGAGTGGAAGTTTTCCTGGCGAGCGTTGCCGGCCCGCGGTTCAGGCAGGCATCGGGGCCCCGACCGGCCGGCGCGTCATGGTCAACGCCAACGCCGCGCCCACGACCAGCAACACGCCGGCCACGACGAAGGCACTGGTGAAGCTGCCGGTCGCGCCGACGATGTAGCCGGTGAGGATCGGCGCGGCGAGGCCAAAGATGTTGCCGCCGAGCTGAACCCAGCCGATCGCTGTGCCGATGCTCTTGCCCGCGTGCAAGAGGTCGTTGGTCAGCGAGTAGGTGTTGACGAACACGCTCTGCACGCAGGCCAGCGAGACGGTGATCACCGTCAGGAGCAGTGCTTCCGACTCGGTGAACGGGGCGAAGACCATGATCGCCGCGCCAAAGGCCAGGATCACCACCGCCCAGCGGCGCTTGCCCGCCCGCACGGCCTCGGGCGTCAACAGCCTGTCGCAGATCCACCCGAAGATCAGCGTCAGCACCATCGCGCCGGCATAGCAGATGCCGGTCTGAAAGCCGGAATGCAGGATGTTCAGGTGCCTTGTCTGGACCAAATACGTCGGCAACCAGGTCAGGAACAGGTACTGCGTGTAGTTCACGCATCCCTGGACCAGGAACAGGCCCCACATAGTCTGATAACTGAGCAGCTCGGTAAGCTTCATGCCGTGCGTCGCGGTGGTGCCGCCGGGCGCGCGCTCGGCCAGGATCATCTGGCGCTCCGGCGCGGGCAGCCATGTGGCCTGCTCGGGATCGCGGAACCAGGCGAGCCAGACCGCCACCCAAATGAAGCCGAGCACGCCGGAGATGACGAAGGACCATCGCCAGCCGACCGCGCCGACGAGCCAGCCGACGGTGGCGGCGGAGATCGCCGTGCCGAAGGCGGGTCCGGAGCCCGAGATCGAGAACGCGAGCGCTCGCTCGCGCACCGGCGCCCACTCGCGTATGGCGCGCGCCGCGAGTGGGAAGGTGGGTGATTCGCCGATGCCGAGCAGAAGGCGGGTGAAGAACAGGAAGCCGAAGCTCCAGGACAGAGCCGCGAGCGCCGTGGCCGCCGACCAGAAGCCGATGCAGCGAGCCGCCGTGCGGCGCGTGCCCCACTGGTCGAGCACGAGGCCGGCCGGAAGCTGGCACGGCGCATAGCTCCAGATGAACGCCGAGAGCAGGTAGCCGACCGCGACCGGGCTCAGCGCGAAGGTGCTGATCAGCACCGGCATGGCGACGGCGAGTACGGTGCGGTCGAAATAGTTGATCAGCGTCATGCAGAACAACAGCAGGTAGATGACGTAGCGCCTGCTTGTCGTTGTCGCCGCCATCCGTGCGGCGGTGATCCGTGTGGACGCCATGGTTCCCCCCGTTGCCTGGCGTCAGAACAGTCCTTCGATCCGCCCCTCCGCGTCCAGTCGGATCGCCCCGGCTGCCGGCACGCGCGGCAGGCCGGGCATGGTCATGATGTCGCCGCAGATCGCCACCACGAACCCGGCGCCGGCCGACAGGCGCACGTCGCGCACCGGCAGGATGTGGCCGCTCGGCGCGCCCAGCGCGGTGGGGTCGGCGCTGAAGCTGTACTGGGTCTTGGCGATGCAGACCGGCACGCTGCCGAACCCCGCCGCCTCGAACTGCTCCAGCCGCCGCGTCACGTGCGGCGGCAGGGCGATGTCGGCGGCATGATAGATCTCCCGCGCCACCGTCCGCAGCTTGTCGGCGAGCCCCATCGCATCGGGATAGAGCGGCGCGAAGCGCGCCTGTCCGGCGCGGATCATGTCGAGCACCGCGCGGGCCAGATGCGTCGCCCCGGCGCCCCCGTCGGCCCAGTGCGTGCACGCCACGACTCGGCACGCCCAGCGCCGCCATCGCGTCCCGCACCGCCGCCAGCTCGTCGTCGGTGTCGGCGGTGAAGCGATTGATCGCGACCACGACGGGCAGGCCGAACTTGCGCATGTTCTCGACATGGCGCGCCAGGTTCACCACCCCGCGCGCCACCGCTGGCCACGTCCGCGCGGTCCAGCTCGGTGCGCGCCACGCCGCCCTGCATCTTCAGCGCGCGAATGGTGGCCACGACGACGCTGCCAGCCGGGCGCAGGCCGGCGGCGCGGCACTTGATGTCGAGGAACTTCTCCGCCCCGAGATCGGCGCCGAACCCCGCCTCGGTCACCACCACATCGGCCAGCCGCAGCGCCAGCCGCGTCGCGATCACCGAGTTGCAGCCATGCGCGATGTTGGCGAACGGCCCGCCATGCACCAGCGCGGGCGTGCCTTCCAGCGTCTGCACCAGGTTGGGCTGCAACGCATCGCGCAGCAGCACCGCCATCGCGCCGTCCGCCTTCAGGTCGCTGCGCGGTGATCGCGCGGCGCTCGCGCGTCTCGGCCACGATGATGCGCCCGAGCCGCGTTTGCAGGTCGTCGAGGTCGCGCGCCAGGCAGAACACCGCCATGACCTCGCTGGCGACGGTGATGTCGAACCCGTCCTCGCGCGGGGCGCCGTTGGCCACGCCGCCGAGCCCGTTGACGATCGCGCGCAGCGCGCGGTCGTTGATGTCGAGCGCGCGGCGGACGGCGATGCGGCGCACGTCGATGCCCAGCGCGTTGCCCCAGTAGACGTGGTTGTCCACCATCGCGGCCAGCAGGTTGTTGGCGGCGGTGATGGCATGGAAGTCGCCGGTGAAATGGAGGTTGATCTCCTCCATCGGCACGACCTGCGCCCGCCCGCCGCCGGTCGCGCCGCCCTTCTGGCCGAAGCTCGGGCCCAGGCTTGGCTCGCGCAGGCAGATCGCCGCGCGCGTGCCCAGCCGGTTCAGCGCGTCGCCGAGCCCGACCGTCGTCGTGGTCTTGCCCTCGCCCGCCGGCGTGGGGCTGATCCCGGTCACCAGGACCAATGCGCCCTTGCGATGCCGCTTCAGGCCCGCTTTCCGTCCGTAGCGATTCGATGAAGTCGAAGCCGATCTTGGCCTTGAACCGTCCATAGGGCTCGATCGCGTTCGCCGGGACGCCCAGCCGCGCGGCGATTTCGGCAATGGGGCGCAGCCGCGCCGCGCGCGCGATCTCGAGATCGCTCGGCATTCAGGCCGCTTCGCGCCGGCGCACGCCGATCTCGTCGAGCGCCTCGCCCATCGCCGCGACCGCGCGCGCCATGTCCGCCGGCGTGATCGCGCCGATGCAGCCGACGCGGAAGCTCGGCTCGGGCGTGTTGTAGAAATTGCTGATCAGGAAGCCGCGCCGTTTCAGCGCCTCCACGAACGCCTGCAGGTCCCAGGCCGGATCGGCGGGCGCGTGCACGTTGACGATGATCGGGCCCTGCGCGTCGCGCGCAAGGCAGGGCGACAGGCCGAGCCCGCGCACGCCGTCGTAGAGCGTCCGCATGTTCGCGGTGTAGCGGGCCAGGCCGCGCCGGCTGGCCACCCTCGGCCTCGTGGAAGTCGAGCGCGCGGTCGAGCGCGGCCAGCACCTGCACGGGCGGGGTGAAGCGGGCGCCGCCGCCGTGCCGCAGGCTGTTGGCATAGATGTCGGCCAGGTCGAGCGACCAGCTTCCGGCGTTGCCGGCCGACGCCGCCAGCCGGTCGGCGCGGCGCCACGGCGAAGGCGATGCCGGGCACGCCCTCCAGGCACTTGTTAGCGGTGAACACGATCGCGTCCACCTCCGGGCTGGGCGGCGATGTCGAAGGGCAGGGCACCGAACGCCGAGACCGCATCCACGATCATCCGCCGGCCCAGCCCCCGCACCGCCGCGCCGATCGCCGGGACGTCATGGCAGACGCCGGTGCCTGTCTCGCTGTACACCATCCCCGACATGGCTGATCTCCGGGTCCGCCTCCAGCGCGGCGACGATCACCGCCGGGGCGACCGGCCGGTCGGGCGCGATCGGCAGTTCCACCACGACCCGCCCGGCCTCCCGCGCCAGGCGCGCCATCCGCTCGGCATAGGCGCCGGTCATCGGCACCAGCAGCTTGCGCCCGGCGGGCAGGAAGGTGCGGATCGCCGCCTCGTTGACGTAATGCCCGCAGCCGGGCAGCGGCAGGGCGGCGTGCTCGCCCTCGCGTCCGCCCGCCAGCGCCAGGACCCGCGCGCGCAGCGCGGCGTAGAAGTCCCGGTAGGAGGGGTCCCACGGGGCGAGGTCCACCAGCATGGCCTCGCGCACCTCCGGTCGCGTCGTGACCGGCCCGGGAATCAGCAGCAGCATGACAAATCCTTTTTTGCTAGGCCGCGGCTTGGCATAACGGGTCCGTAAAATCCACACATGCCGCACGCGTTGTTGAACCGTTTCGCGGGCAAGATGTAAGATGCCCTCTATGACCATGCCCTTCGCCTTGCCCGATTGGATGCCCTGGTGGGTGCCGACCGTCGTGCTGGTGCTGGCGTTGCTGTGGGTGCTGGCCTTCCTGCTGGTGCCTTTCAGCGTGATCGGCCTCAAGGCTCGGCTGGACGGGATCGAGGCCCGGCTGGACGAGATCCAGACGGAAATCCGCACCCTCACGCTGCGCCTGCCGGATGGCGTGCAGGCGGTGGACTTCGACGAGCTGTATGCCGCTCCCCCCGATCCGGAGCGGCGCCGTGCGCCGGCGTTCACCCGCCCGCCGATCCCCCCCGCCTCGCACGAGCTGGAGGAAGAAGAGGACCAGCCCGAAATCATTCCGCACGTGCCGCCCCCCGGCATCCCGCCCCGCCCGCGCCGGGGCGACGGCCCGCGCGCGCCGCGAAGCGACCGTGCCGAGCCCCGCCTGGACTGGCCGCGCTGATACTGGCCGCCCTGTAGTGGCCACGCCGATCTCCGCCGCTTCAGTTGCCACGCCTTCGCAGTTGGGGTTGTCTGCGCGTTCACGGCAACGAGCGGGAGGCAGGGATGCGCGTCAGCGTGGTGCAGATGAACCCTGGCGCCGACAAGCAGGCGAACATCGACCAGGCGCGACGGCTGATCGGAGCAAGCCATCGCGGCCGACCGCCCCGACATCATCAGCTTGCCCGAGGTCTGGAGCTGCCTTGGCGGCACTCGCGCCGGCAAGTTTGATCAAGCCGAGACGCTGCCCGCCAAGGGCTCCAACGCGCCCGGCGGACCGGCTTACGAATTCTTGCGCGAGGCGGCGCGCGGCGCGCGCGTGCATGTGCATGGCGGCTCCATCCAGGAGAGGGGCGAGGCGGGCACGGGCAGCGCCGACAAGCTGTTCAACACCACCGTGGTGTTCGATCCCGACGGCCAGGAGATCGCGCGCTACCGCAAGATCCACCTGTTCGACATCACCACTCCCGATGGCACCGGTTTCCGCGAGAGCAACAGTTATGGCGCGGGCGAGGAGGTCGTCACCTACTCGGCCGGCGGCCTGACCGTGGGCGCGGCGATCTGCTACGACCTGCGCTTCCCCGAGCTGTTCCTGGCGCTGCGGCGGGCCGGGGCCGAGGTGATCTTCCTGCCTTCGGCGTTCACCTTGCAGACCGGCAAGGACCATTGGGAACCGCTGATCCGCGCGCGCGCGATCGAGACCCAGTGCTGGCTGGCCGCCCCGGCCACCTGGGGCCGCTACCTGGAGGGCGCGCGCAACGAGCCGCGCGATACCCACGGGCACTCCATGGTCGTCGATCCCTGGGGCCAGGTCGTCGCCCAGGTCTCGGACGGCACCGGCTGGGCGACGGCGCGCATCGACACGCAGATCACCGAGCGGGTGCGCCGCGGCATGCCGGTGCTGGAACACCGGAAGCTCGCTTGACCCAGCCGCCCAGGCGCCTCGCCTTCGTCGCCGCACACACCGTCCTGGCGTGCGCGGCGCGCGACCGGCTGGCGGCGGCGTTCGGGGACTGCCCGTTCGACCAGGCCGAGATGGTGGTGGCGCTCGGCGGCGACGGGACGATGCTGGAGACGCTCCATCGCATCCTGCCGCGCCCGCTTCCCGTGTATGGCATGAACTGCGGCTCGGTCGGGTTCATGATGAACCCCTATAGCGAGTCCGGGCTCCGCGAGAGGCTGGGGCAGGCGCAGGCGGCGGTGCTGCACCCGCTGCGGATGCACGCCGTCACCGCCGCCGGCGCCGTGGAAGAGGCGCTGTCGTTCAACGAGGTCAGCCTGCTCCGCCAGCTTCGCCAGGCCGCGAAGATCCGCATCACCGTGGACGGCCGGGTGCGCCTGCCCGAGCTGATCTGCGACGGCGTGCTGATCAGCACCCCCGCCGGCTCCACCGCCTACAACCTGTCCGCGCACGGTCCGATCGTGCCACTCTCGGCGAACCTGCTGCCGATGACCCCGATCAGCGCCTTCCGCCCCCGCCGCTGGCGCGGCGCCCTGCTGCCCAGCGCCGCCGACGTGCTGTTCGAGGTGCTGGAGCCCGAGAAGCGGCCGGTGGCGGCAGTGGCCGATTTCACTGAGGTGCGCGATGTGGTCTCGGTAGCGGTCAGCGAGGACCGCGCGGTTCGCGTCTCGGTGCTGTTCGACCCCGACCAGGGCCTGTCGGAGCGGATCATCGCCGAGCAGTTCACAGTCTGAGAGGTGTGCGCATGAGCAAGCACGTAGTTGCCAAGGTCTCCGAGGTGCCGCCCGGCGGGCGCAAGCTGGTCACGGTGCGCGGCCGGCCGATCGCGATCTTTAACCTGAAGGGCGAGTTCTTCGGCCTGCTGAACCGCTGCCCGCACCAGGGCGGCAGCCTGTGCGACGGGCTGCTGACCGGGCTGATCGAATCCGACGAGCCCGGGACCTACCGCTACTCCCGGGCCGGCGAGATCATCCGCTGCCCTTGGCACGGCTGGGAGTTCGACATCCGCACCGGCCAGTCCTGGTGCGATCCGGAGAAGATCCAGGTGCGGAACTATCCGGTCGAGGTCGCGCCCGGCCAGCGCGTCGTGCAGGGGCCCTACATCGCGGAGACCGTGCCGGTCTCGGTCGAGGAGGAGTACGTGGTTGTCGATGTCTGACCCGCATGTGGCGGCCTCGCCGGGGGTGGTCGCGACCAGGTGGGTGCCCGTTGACCCCGAGGAGGAGGCGCTGTTCGCGGTGGCCCGGCGCGGGCTCGATGCGATCCGCCGCGGCGCTGAACCGGCCGGATCGACCGATCCGGCGGCGACGGCGGACGTGGTGTCCGCGCTGGCCCGCGTGGAGGCCTCGCTCCGCGCCCTGGCCTCGGACATGGAGTTGCTGGGGCGGCGCGCCGACGGGCTGGATACCGCGTTGGAAGCCCGCGTCGAGGCGGCCGTCGCGCGCATGACGGCCGGGCTGCGCGCCGAGATCGACCGATTGGCCACGCGTGCCGTCCCCCCGACCGTGCCGGCCGACCGGCCGCAGCCGGCAAGCAGCGTCCCGCCCACGCGACGGCGTCGTCTGGGATTGCACCCGGTCATTCTCGGGCTTGTCCTGCTGGCCCTGGTCGCGGGCAGCGCGGCAGCCATCCGGCTCGGACCCGGCGCCGATACCATGGAACGTGCCGTCGGCGCGCGCGTCGCCCAATGGCGGGCGGCGCTGTCGGCCGCCTTGTCACCGGAGGCGGAGGCGCCGCCGGTGCAGCCTTCCGCCGTCGCCGCTGAGAGCGGACCCGCCCCGGGCCGCTCCGCCAGGGAGGACGGGCAAGCCGGCAGCGGCCAGGCAGCTTTTGCCCCGGCCGCGCCCCCCGCCCCTCCCCCGCTTTCCGCTGGACCAGCGTCCGCACCGGCCGTCGCACCTCCGGTTCGGAGCGGGTCGCCCTCGCCGCGACGCTCATCGCGAGCCGGCGCCCCCTGAGGACGTCGCGCGCCAGCCCGAGGAATGCCTGTGTCTGAGAAGCCGCAACGGCCGCCCGGTCCGAAGCGGACCAGGGCGGCCGTGCCAGGTTCACCCGTTGTCGGACGGGGCTTCAGCGTTGTTCAGGTTCACCGCGACGAAGGCGGGCTGGCCGTTGCGGATGATCCGCAGTGCCACGGCGTTAGCGCGCTGGTGCAGCGCATCACCGATCGCCCGCGCCGCCTGGCTCGCGTCGTGCACCACGTGGGTGCCCACGCCGACGACCACGTCGCCCGGCTGGATACCCGCCTGCTCGGCCGGCGAGCCCGGCTTGACCTGCGTCACCACCGCGCCTTCGGTGCCGCTCGGCAGATCGAGCTGGCTCACGACATCCGGCGACAGGGGTCCCAGGGCGAGGCCAAGCCGAGCCTCTCGCTCGGGCTGTGCGTTGTGGCCTTGCTGGGCCATCTGCTGCTCGCTCGGCAACTCGGCAACCTGCGCGTTCAAGGTCTCCGTCTGGCCCTCGCGGACGATGTCGAGCTTCGCCTGATCGCCCGGCTTGATTCCGGCGACGTTAAGCGCCAGCGCACTCGGGTCCTTGATCGCCTGACCGTTGACCGAGCGGATCACGTCGCCCGGCTGCACCCCCGCTTGAGCCGCCGGGGTGTTGGGCTCCACCGCCGCGACCAGCG
The DNA here is from genome assembly GCA_963756495.1 of uncultured Pseudomonadota bacterium. Lineage (GTDB taxonomy): Bacteria > Pseudomonadota > Alphaproteobacteria > Acetobacterales > Acetobacteraceae > DATFDN01. The sequence goes on from CAVWNS010000002.1 coordinate 634,306, forward strand.
CGCCGCCATCGCCGCCCAGCCCAAGCGCCTTGGACATTGCATCCGTCACCGGCTGCGCCTCGACGCCGAGATAGCCGCGGGTAACGTGGCCATGGCTCTCAAGGTCGCCAGCGACCCGCTCGATCATGTCCGACGGGATCGCGAAGCCGATGCCGATCGATCCGCCGGACGGCGACAGGATCGCGGTGTTCATCCCGACCACCCGTCCGTCCTGGGTAATCAGCGGCCCGCCCGAGTTCCCTTGATTGATGGGTGCGTCGATCTGGATGAATCGGTCATACGGCCCGGCGCCGATGCTGCGCCCGACGGCGGAGACGATGCCCGCCGACACCGATTCCGACAGGCCGAACGGATTGCCGATGGCGATCACCCACTGACCCGGCTGCACGTCGCCGAGTCGCCCAGCTGGAGGTATGGCAGCGGATGGGGCGGGTTGACCTTCAGCACCGCGATGTCGGTCCGTGGGTCGGTGCCGATCACCTTCGCCGTCATCTTCTCGCCGGTGGAGAGCGTCACCTCCACGCGCCGTTCGTCCTTGACCACGTGATTGTTGGTGATGATCAGCCCATCCGGGTTGACGATGAAGCCCGAGCCGCGCGCCTCGACGGCCCGCGGCTGCGGCCGCTGGCCGAACGGCGTCTGACCGAACGGCATCTGGTTGAACGGGAACGGCAGCTGCGGCGCGTGCTGCGTGTCCTGGTCGCCCGCCTCGGCCGTGTCCTTGAGGTAGTTGGTGACCGACACGACCGCCGGCTTCACCTGCTTGACTAGGCTGACGAAGCTCGGCAGGCGCTCCGGCATCGCTTGGCCCTGGTTGAGCGGCGGGTGGTTCTGGGCCAGATCCTGCGCCTGGCTTTTCGACTGGCCCGGCATCGGCAAGGGGCCGTTTGCGGGGCCAATGGCGGCGCTGGTGCCTGGGGCAGCCTGCCCCGGCTGCTCGGCGGCGGCCAGGAAGGGGGCGGCGGACAGGCCGGCGAGAGCGGTGCCGGCCAGCAGGGCCGCACCGAGATGGCGGCGCAACCAGGGCCGAAACCGGCGCGTGGTAGGATCGTGATCGGTCATGAACAACTCCTCAGTGCGAACGGATCGTGGATGCGCCAGACGCCCGATGCGCCGGACGCGAAACAAAGCCGGACTTGACATGCCATCGGCAGTGTTAATGTTCCCGTGCGGCGGTGATGAAAGCGTGGTCATCAACGCGGTGCGCCTGACGCTGGAACGGGTTGCGCGTGGAGGCGACGCGCCGCTGTCTCAGTCGTGATTACGCGCATGCGTCGGCGCGCGCCTGCATGACGCCGGTGCGGGCCCCGTGCTATCGGCGCCCCAGGGCGCGCCGAAGAGGTTGCATGTGACCAACGGGCGGGAGCCGCTCGGGATTTTGGCGGGAGGGGGGGCGTTGCCCGCGCGGGTCGCCGAGGCCGCACGGCTGGCCGGCCGGCCGGTGTTCGTGGTCGGCTTGGAGGGCTTCGCCGATCCGGCAACCCTCGCCGCCTATCCCCACGCCATCATCCGGCTCGGCGCCGCCGGGCGCATCCTCGCCACGCTGCGTGCGCATGCCTGCCGCGAGCTGGTGCTGATCGGCGCCGTGCGTCGCCCCTCGGTCCTGGACATACGTCCTGATGCCGAGGGCACGCGCCTGCTCGCCCGCGTCGGCCGTGCCGTGTTCGCGGGCGATGACGGCCTGCTGTCGGCGGTGATCCGCGTGCTGGGCGAGGAGGGTTTTCAGGTGATCGGCGCGCACGCGGTGCTGAAGGAGGTGCTGGCGCCCGCCGGCCTGCTCACCCGCGTCGGTCCCGATGCGGAGGCGCTGTCCGATATCGCCCGCGGCGTGGCGGTCGCGCGTGCGCTCGGCGCGGTCGATGTCGGCCAGGGCTGCGTGGTTCAGCAAGGCTTCGTGCTGGCCGTGGAGGCGGTCGAGGGAACCGACGCGATGCTGACGCGCTGCGGCGGCCTGGCCCGTCCCGGTGCCGGCGGCGTGCTGGTGAAGCTGGTCAAGCCGGGGCAGGAACGCCGCGCCGATCTGCCGACAATCGGCGCGGAGACCGTGCGCGCCGCCGCCCGCGCCGGCTTGAGGGGGATTGCCTTCGAGGCGGACGGTGCCATTCTGGCCGACCGCGCGGCTACGGTGGGCGCGGCGCACGCTGCCGGGCTCTTCCTGCTCGGCATCCACCCGGACGAAGCCGACGGCGACCCGGACCAACAAAGGAGTAACGCATGAGCCGCTTCCTGCACACCATGCTCCGCGTCGGCGACTTGCAGCGCAGCATCGATTTCTACACCAAGCTCCTGGGCATGAAGGAACTCCGCCGTCGCGACGTGCCGGACGGCAAGTACACGCTCGCCTTTGTCGGCTACGGCGACGACGACAGCGGCGCGGAGGTTGAGCTGACTTATAATTACGGCACCGACCACTATGAGCAGGGCACCGCCTTCGGCCATCTGGCGATCGGGGTGCCGGATGTCGCCGGGACCTGTGAGAAGGTCCGCGTGGGGGGCGGCAGAGTGACGCGCGAGGCGGGGCCGGTGAAGTTCGGCACCACCGTCATCGCCTTCGTCGAGGACCCGGACGGCTACAAGATTGAACTTGTGCAGCGAGCGTGAGAGCACCTCGCCGGCAGAAGCTATTGACGCGCCACGATCCTGTCCTTGATCCCGTTATAGGTGTTCTGCGGGATGATATGGCGCGCGACGAGGTCGTCCTTCCCGCGATAGGGTCTGTTCTTGATGATCGCTGCAACGCGCGCCTTGCCGATCCCCGGCAAGGCGTCCAGGTCGGCCGCCGATGCCGAATTAATATCGACCAGCTTGGCTTGAGTGCTGCTGGATGAAGACGGCGTGGCACTCGCGGGGGGAGCCGGGCGCGATGCCGGCATGCTCGTCGCTGGCGGGGAGGCGCTTCCCCTCGGGCTCGTGGATTGCGTCTGAGCGAAGACAGGCAGCGCGAACAGAACCCCAAGCGCAACCAGGGTGGAGCGTGACAGTTTCATGGCGGCTCTCCTGCACTGGCAATCATTACGACGGGGGGAAGCAGCCGCGTCAAGCCCGGCCTCCTGCCGGAATCAGATCGCAAACGCCGCGACGGTCTCCACCCGCGCCGACCACCGGAACTGGTCGATCGGCGTGACACAAACGAGCTCATAGCCGGCGGCGGCGAGGGCGCGTGCGTCGCGCCCCAGCGCCGCCGGCTTGCAGCTCACATACACCACGCGCGGGACACGGGCCGCCGCGATCGCGCTCATCTGCGCCGCTGCCCCCGCATGCGGTGGGTCGAGCACGAGCGCGGCAAGGCCCTTCAGTTCGGCCTCTCCCAGCGGCTGGCGCGCAAGATCGCGCCGCCGCGCCTCCACCCGCCCACCGAGCCCAGACTGACGCGCCGCCGTGGCCAGGGCAGCGAGCGCGTCCGCATCCCCCTCCCAGGCGCAGACCCGTGCTTGCCGCGCGAGTGCGAAAGTCAGCGTCCCGATCCCGGCGTATAGCTCGCCGATCCGCGCCCTTGCCGGAAGCGGCACGGGCAGGCCGGCGAGGACGGCCGCCAAGATCGCCGCCTCACCACTGGCCGACGGTTGGAGGAAGGCGCCCGGCGGCGGCGAGACGGCAACGCCCGAGAAGCTGATGATGGGTGGCCGCAGAAGGCACACCGGCTCCGGCGTGCCGTTGCCCACGCCCCAACTAACCCGCGCTAGGGCGTGGGCGCGTGCGAAGCGGGTCAACGCGGCGTGATCGGCCAGGGTCGGCAGGGCATCGGTCCGCAGCAGCAGGTCGGCGCCGGTGTCCAGCAGGTTGATGATCGCCGATCCTGCGCGCCGCAGCCCGGTCAAGCCGGGCAGGAGTGCCCGCAAGGGCGCGATCAACGCAACCAGGGCCGGATGGAGGACGTCGCAGGAGGCGAGGTCCACGATCGCGTCCGAGCGCAGCCGGTGCAGCCCGACCATGGCCCCGGAGCCCGTGCGACGGAGACCCAGGTCCATCCGCCGGCGTGCGCCTGCGGGCGTGCGCGCCAGCGGTCCGAGCGGCACGTCGGCGAACCCTGCCCGCCGCAGCGCCGACGCGACCTGTGCGGTTTTCCATGCCTCGTAGGCCCGTTCTGTCATGTGCTGGGCGACGCAGCCGCCGCAGGCGCCGAAATGGGGGCAAGGGGGTGTGGCGCGCTCGACGCTGGGCTCGATCACCGCCTCCAGCGCCGCCGCCCAACCGTCGCCGCGTCGGGCGAGGGCGCGCGCACGCACCACCTCGCCCGGCAGGGTCAAGGCCACATAGGCCGGTGTCCCGTCGGACAGTACACCGATGCCGTCGCCTTCGGCGCCGAGGCGCACGATGCGCAGCAGCGCGGATTCAACCGAAGGCGTTGAGCCCGGTCTGCGCGCGGCCAAGGATCAGCGCGTGCACGTCGTGTGTGCCCTCGTAGGTGTTCACCGCCTCCAGGTTCATCACGTGACGGATCACGTGGTACTCGTCGGCGATGCCGTTGCCGCCGTGCATGTCGCGCGCCTCGCGCGCGATCGCCAGCGCCTTGCCGCAGGAGTTGCGTTTCAGCAGGGAGATCATCTCGGGCGCGGCGTTGTGCTCATCCATCAGCCGGCCCAACCGCAGCACGGCTTGAAGGCCCAGCGTGATCTCGGTCTGCATGTCGGCGAGCTTCTTCTGCATCAGTTGCGTGGCCGCCAGCGGGCGGCCGAACATCTGGCGCTGCATCGTGTAGTCGCGCGCCGCGTGCCAGCAGAACTCCGCCGCCCCCAACGCGCCCCAGGCGATGCCGTAGCGCGCGTTGTTGAGGCAGGAGAACGGCCCCCGCAGCCCCTTGACGCCGGGCAGCATGTTGCCCTCGGGGACGAACACGTCCTGCATCATGATCATGCCGGTGACCGAGGCGCGCAGGCTGAACTTGCCCTCGATCTTCGGCGTCTCCAGCCCCTTCATGCCGCGTTCCAGCAGGAAGCCGCGGATATCGCCCGCCTCGTCCTTCGCCCAGACTACCAGCACGTCGGCGAGCGGGGAATTGGTGATCCAGGTCTTCGACCCGTTCAGCAGGAACCCGCCATCCACGGGGCGCGCGCGCGCGCGCATCGAGCCGGGGTCGGAGCCGGCATCGGGCTCCGTCAGCCCGAAGCAGCCGACGAACTCCCCCGCCCGCAGCTTGGGGAGAAATTTCTGCTTCTGCTCCTCCGATCCGAACGCCCAGATCGGGTACATTACCAACGAGGACTGCACCGAAAAGCACGAGCGGTAGCCGGAATCGACCCGCTCCACCTCGCGCGAGATCAGTCCATAGGAGACGTAGTTCACCCCGGCGCAGCCATAGCCTTCCAGCGTGGCGCCCAGGAAGCCCATCTCACCCATCTCGTTCATGATGGCGCAGTCGAACTTCTCGTGCCGATTGGCCTCCAGCACGCGCGGCATGAGCTGTTCCTGGCAGTAGGCGTTCGCGGCGTCACGGATGGCGCGCTCGTCCTCCGATAGTTGTTCATCAAGCCGAAGCGCGTCCTCCCACTTGAACGGGGTGAAGCGACTCCGGTGCTGGGTAGTGACGACGTTCATGCCTCTCCCTCCCCTTGAGCCAGGGTGCCAGCGCGCGTCGGCCGGATGCGCACCAGCATGAAAGCCGGAATCTCGTCGCCGAATCCCACCACGGCGGGACCAAGGTCGTCTTCGCGGCGGCGCTCGCGCCGCGGGGTGGCCGGCGCGACGTGCCGCGGCGTCGCAGGCTCGCGGCTGGGCGGCAACGCCGCGATCGCGGAGGCGGGCGCGCTGACCGGTGCGGTCAGGGGGGCCTCTACCGGACGTCGCGCGCGGGGCGCACGCGGCGTGGTCTCGCGCGGCTTGCGCCCGGAGGTCTCCGCCTTTTCGGGCCTGGCCGCGGTCGCGCGCCGCTCGGGCGCGCGCCTGACGGCGTCGGAGCGACCGCGCCGGCGCCTGCCGCGGCCATCGTCGTCGGCCCACTCCACCGGATCGAAGCCCTCGACCTGCATCTGCGGGATCGGGTGTCCCGTCAGCTTCTCGATCGCCTGCACCGCCAGGCGGTCGTCGGGGGTGGCGATGGTGAAGGCCTGGCCCTCCAGCCCCGCGCGCCCGGTGCGCCCGATACGGTGGACGTAGTCCTCGGCGTGGTGCGGCACGTCGAAGTTGAACACATGCGACAGGCCGCCGATGTCGATGCCGCGCGCGGCGACGTCGCTGCACACCAGCAGTTGAAGCTCGCCGGCCTTGAACTTCTCAAGCGTCGCGAATCGGTGCGGCTGCGACATGTCTCCGTGCAGGGCGCCGGCGCTGAACTTATGGCGCGCCAGCGAGCGGTGCAGGACGTCCACGTCGCGCTTGCGGTTGCAGAAGATCAGCGCGTTCTGCACCTTTTCCGTCCGCATCATCCGACGCAGCGCCTCGCGCTTGTCGTGCTCGGACACCAGCACCAGGCCCTCGATGATCGTGGTAGCCACCGAGGCGGGGCGGGAGACCGAAATCTCCTTCGGATTTTGCAGGAAAGCGTCGGCTAGCCGGCGGATCTCCGGCAGCAGGGTGGCCGAGAAGAACAGCGTCTGGCGGTTGCGCGGCAGCAGCCCGACGATGCGCTCCACGTCGGGGATGAAGCCCATGTCGAGCATCCGGTCGGCTTCGTCGATGACGAGCAATCTGGCGTCGGTCAGCAGCACCAGTCCGCGTTCGAACATGTCGATCAGCCGGCCGGGCGTGGCGATCAGCACATCGACCCCGCGCATCAGCACGTCCTTCTGGTCCGACATGCTCTCGCCGCCGATGATCAGCGCGTGCGTCAGCTTCAGGTACTTGCCGTACTGGACGAAGTTCTCCGCCACCTGAAGCGCGAGTTCGCGCGTCGGCTCCAGGATCAGGCTGCGCGGCATGCGGGCGCGGGCGCGCGAGCCGGTCAGGATGTCCAACATCGGCAGAGTGAACCCGGCAGTCTTTCCGGTGCCGGTCTGCGCCGCGCCCAGCACGTCGCGCCCCATTAACACGTAAGGGATCGCCTGTTCCTGGATCGGGGTCGGATGGATGTAGCCCTTCTCGGCAACCGCCTTCAGCACCGAATCGGACAGGCCGAGATCGGCGAATGTCTTGCGCGCCTCGACGATCTCCGTTTTTGTGGACTCCGCATCGTTTCTGCTATCGAGATTCGGAGGATCGGCGATCGGCTCCGCGTATGTATCCGCCCCCGACTCCGCAGCAGCGGGGTCCGCGAGCGGCTCCGCAGAACTCTCCGCGATTGGTTCCGGAACAAAATCCGCAACGGAATTCCCGACGGAATCCAGCGTATCGGGCGCGTGCTCGGTCGGGTCCGCGGTGGCGGTCGTCGTTTCGGTCAAACTATGTCCCAGTCGCGTGTGGGGTTGGCTTTTGCCAATGCAACGGGCGCGCCCGCGTTTGCGCCGGCACGCTTCAGTGGCAGCGTCACCGCGCATATCAAGACGGCGTCGGGGAAAGTCAAGCGCGTTGCGCTCGCGCCGGTGCGGTTGGACGCCCCCGCGCGCATGTGTCAAGACGCGGGCGAGTCAAGGGAGCACGACCATGGCACCCATCGATGACACGCGGCCGTTCATCGCTGTTAGCATCGCGGTCCTTACCGTCTCCGATACCCGCACCGAGGCCACCGATACCTCCGGCCAGGCGCTGGTCGATCGTATCGCCGCCGCCGGCCATCGCGTGGCCACGCGCGCGATCGAGAAGGACGATCCCAGCGCGATCGAGGCACGGCTGCGCGCCTGGATCGCCGATCCCGAGATCGATGTCGTCATTACCACGGGCGGCACCGGCATCACCGGACGCGACGTGACGCCGGAAGCCTTCGACCGCGTGATGGAGAAGCGGATCGAGGGCTTCGGCGAGTTGTTCCGCATGCTGAGCTACCGCAAGATCGGCACATCGACGATGCAGTCCCGCGCGGTCGGGGGCGTGGCGGGCGGCACCTACCTGTTCGCGCTGCCCGGCAGCACCGGGGCGGTCAAGGATGGCTGGGACGACATCCTGGTCTCCCAGCTCGACAACCGTCACCGTCCCTGCAATCTCGTCGAGCTGATGCCGCGGTTGCAGGAACACCTGAAGCCCGCCGCCGAGTAGCCCGCCGCCCGCAGGTCGGCCGCGCCATCGACGTCGCGCAGCCGGCGCAGCAGCGCGGGTGGGTGGCGTGCGAAGTTGCGTTGCGTATCGGCCAGGGCGTGGGCCCCCGACCAGCGCACGGCGGCGAACGGGCGCGCCGGCCGTCTCGGCCCCATGCCCACCAGCCAATAGCCGCCGTCCTCGGCGGGCCCGAACACTGATGCGGACCGGCCCAGCGCGCGGAAGGCGGCGCGCAGGTCCGCGGCCGTGACCTGGGGGATGTCGCAGCCCACCAGGGCCACGCGGCGGCGTGGATACCGGCGGAACGCGCGTGTCATGCGCTGGCCGAGATCGCCCGGTCCCTGCGGCAGGCGCGCGACCCCGGAGGGTAGCCCCAGCCGGGCGCGGTCGGGGGTGATGACCAGCACGGTGGCGAAGCGCCGGTCGCGGGCGAGCACGCGCAACAGCGCAGTTAGAACGGTGCGGTGGAAGCGCAGCGCCGCGCGGTCACCCGCCTCGCGCGCCAGCCGCCGCTTCACCGCGCCAAGGCGCGGGGCACGGGCGAAGACGATCGCGACATCCTTCATCCGTAGGCGCGTGCGATCAACGCAGGCGGCACGCCCGCGTACCACAAGGCGAGGCACGCGAGATTGCGCGCGGAGCGGCGATGCCAGCCGTCGCGTTCCCACTTCGCCGCCGAGGTCAGCGCGGCGGCGTCCAGCGCCACCAGTCGTCGCCGTCCGAGCCGCCGCACAAGGTCTACATCCTCCATGAGCGGCAACGGCCGCATGCCGCCGACTGCGTCCAGCAGGTCGCGGTGGATCAGCAATCCCTGGTCGCCATAAGGCAGCGCAAAGGTCCGGGAGCGCCAGGCAACGATCCGCTCCAAACGGCGTGCGCGCGTGTCGGTGCTGTCGAGGCCGAAGCGGAAGTACCCGGCGCGTCCGGCTTCGGCGCGCATGTGCGCCGAGGCAGCGTCCACCCAGGCGGGAGCGAGGCGCGTATCGGCGTGCAGCAGCAGCAGCCACGGGCAAGACGCCGCCGCGATCCCAGCCGCGAGCTGCGCTCCGCGCCCACAGGGCGCCACGATCACCCGCGCGCCAAGGCTGCGCGCGTGCGCCACGGTTGCATCGGCGCTGCCGCCGTCCACCACCCAGACCTCCGCTACGCCGCCCAGGGCCGCTACCGTCGCGGGTAGGGTCGCGGCCGCGTTCAGGGCGGGGATGATAGCGGAGATCACCACTTTCCTGTTTTGTTCTTGACGAAGGCGCTTTGCTTCGCCAGCCTGCTCCCGGAACGTAGCGGGAACACTAGGATGCAGCAGAGTGCGGCCCCTGGCAAGGACGCGGGCATCGATCGGGACGCGATCGCGGCGCTGGGCCGCGCCGGACTGCCCGAGCCGCCGGCCGCCTGCATGTCGCCTGCGCTGCGACGGCACGGACGCGGCGCCACCGCCAATCCGGGCGTCCGGTTCGAGCAGGCCAGCACCCACCCGTTCGACGACGGGTGGGATACCCTCGCCGCCAATTTCGGCGACCTGCCGCCGCTGCCGACCACCCTGATCCGCGACGCCTCGCGCTCGGTCATCAGCTGGAACACCTCGCCCGACATCGGCTTCGACCGCGCGGTGAACCCGTATCGCGGCTGCGAGCACGGCTGCATCTACTGCTATGCCCGGCCGACGCACGCCTACCTGGGCTACTCGCCCGGGCTCGACTTCGAGACCAAGCTGATCTTCAAGCCCGAGGCAGGGGAGCTTCTGGAGAAGGAGCTGCGCAAGCCCGGCTATGTTCCGCGTACCCTGGCGCTCGGCTCCAACACCGATCCCTACCAGCCGGTAGAGCGTACGCTGAAGCTGACCCGCGCGGTGCTGGAGGTGCTCGATCGATTCAACCATCCGGTGAGCATCGTCACCAAGTCCGCCGGCGTGCTGCGCGACCTCGACGTCCTGTCCCGGATGGCCAGACGCCGCCTGGCCCGCGTGCTGCTGTCGGTGACGACCTTGGAGCCCGCGCTCGCCCGCCGAATGGAGCCCCGCGCCGCCAGCCCCGCACGGCGCCTGCACGCGATCACGGAGCTGACCCGCGCCGGCGTGCCGGCCGGGGTGATGGTCGCGCCGGTGATCCCCGGCCTGAACGATGCGGAGATGGAGCGCATAGTGCAGGCTGCATCCCGCGCGGGCGCCCGCCATGCCGGCTACGTGCTGCTCCGCCTGCCGCACGAGTTGCGCGAGCTGTTCGAGGATTGGCTCGCCACTCACTTCCCCGACCGCGCCCGCCACGTCCTGAGCCTGGTGCGCCAGACCCGGGCGGGGGCGCTGTCGGATGCGCGCTTCCACCACCGCATGGCGGGGCACGGCGCCTATGCCGACCTGCTGCTCCGGCGCTTCGCGCGCGCCGCCCGGCAGTGGGGCCTCGACGAGGCGCGCGAGCCGCTCGACTGCACAAGTTTCGCGGTGCCGAACGCGCCGGCGGGGATGGCGGAGGCACAGATGTCGCTGTTCTAAGGCGCCGCTTGCCGGTTTCAGTTGATGACGATGCGCGGACCCGCGCCGCGTCCGGCCGGCGCGCCCGCAACCTTGCCCCAGACCCGCGCCGCCAGGGCCGCGAAGGCCTGCGCGGCAGCACTGTCGGGAGCGGCCGCCACGATCGGGGCGCCAGCGTCGGCGGCCTCGCGGATGTCGAGCAGCAGCGGGATCTCGCCCAGGAAGTCGGTGCCCTGCCGATCCGCCTCGCGCCGCGCGCCGCCGTGGCCGAAGATCTCCGAGCGATGGCCGCAGTTCGGGCAGCAGAACACGCTCATGTTCTCCACCAGGCCGAGGACAGGCACGCGCACCCGCTCGAACATCCGCATGCCGCGGCGCGCGTCGATCAGCGCGATGTCCTGCGGCGTGGAGACGATCACCGCCCCGGTCAGCGCGACCCGCTGCGCCATCGTCAGCTGGGCGTCGCCCGTGCCGGGCGGCATGTCCACGATCAGCACGTCGAGCGCGCCCCACTCGACCTGGCCCATCATCTGCTCCAGCGCCCCCATCACCATCGGGCCCCGCCAGATCATCGGCGTCTCCTCCTCGACCAGGAAGCCGATCGACATGCAGCGCAGGCCCCACGCCTCGATCGGCAGCATGCGCTCGCCGCGCACCTCGGGCTTGCGCGCTACGCCCAGCATCCGCGGCAGGCTGGGGCCATAGATGTCGGCGTCCAGCAGCCCGGTCGCGAGTCCCTGGCGGGCCAGTGCCACGGCGAGGTTGACCGCGACGGTGGACTTGCCCACGCCGCCCTTGCCGGAGGCGACGGCGATGATGGCCTTCACGTCGGGCAGCAGCAGCGCGGGCTTCTGCCCCGCGCCCGCGCCGGGGACGGGCGCGGCCGGCGGCGGCTTGGCCGCCTGCTTGTGCGCGGTCAGCACGGCGGTCGCGTTGGCGACGCCGGGATGGCGGGACAAGGCCGCTTCCACGGCGCGGCGCACCGGCTCCATGGCCGGGGCGTGGGCACGATCGGTCAGTAACGCGACCTGCACCAGGCCGCCGCTCACCTCGATTCCCTCGATCAGGCCGGCGGTGACAATGTCCTGGCCCGAGACCGGGTCCTTGATGGCGCGCAGCGCTGCCCGCAGGGTCTCGGGGGAAAGCTGGCTTGGCGCCTTGCTCATTTGCTTGCAAACCCTCTAACTGGCGGGACTGGCACGAGGCCGTGAGCCGCTGCGGGCTCAGCCACGATATGTGGCGCGGTGGCCTCGGGCGCAAACGCTTTCGCCGCGCCGCAGCGCGCGGCACGGGAGCAGTCCGGTCTCATGGCATCCGATCATGACGACCCAAACCCCTGGGGACCGCAGGAGCCGCCCTCCGGCAGGCCCGGGGACGGCCCGTGGGGGGCCGGCACGCCCGGCGCTCGCCCCGGCGGCCCGCGTGGCGAGGATGACGGCTTCAGGGGCGGCGGCCCGGGCTGGGGCGGAAACGGCGGGAGGGGTGGCCCGGGCGGCGGTCCAGGCGGCCGGGTTCCGCCGCTGGCGGATCTCGACCGCATCATCGCGCAGGCCCAGGAGATGGTGCGCCGCCTGCTCGGCACGCGGTACGGCGGTGGGCCCGGGCGCGGGTTCAAGGGCGGGCGTGGCCTCGCGCTCCTCGGCTTCGCGGTCGGGGCCCTGTGGCTCGCCAGCGGACTTTATCGCGTGGAGCCGGACCAGGAGGGCGTGGTCATGCGCTTCGGCGCCTTCACCCGCCTGACTCCGCCCGGCCTGAACTACCACCTGCCCTGGCCGGTCGAGAGCGTGGCCACGCCCGCGGTCACCCGCGTCAACCGCATCGAGATCGGCTATCGCTCGGGCGGGTCGGAAACTGAGGTGCCGGCTGACCTGGCCGCGGGGCGTCAAGCCGGCCCGGAGGGCGGACGCGAGGTCGGCCAGGAGAGCTTGATGCTGACCGGCGACGAGAACATCGTCGATGTCAACGTCGCCGTGCTCTGGCGCATCGACAACGCGGTCGCCTACCTGTTCAACACCCGCGACCCGCGCACCACGGTGCAGGCGGTGACTGAGAGCGTACTGCGCGAGGTGATGGGCCGCACGCCGATCCAGCCGGCGCTGGGGCCGTTGCGGGCGCAGATCGCCGATCAGGTGATGCGCCAGACCCAGCAGATCCTGAACGGCTACCACGCCGGAGTGCAGATCGTGCAGGTGTTGCCGCAGACGGTGGACCCGCCGCCGGCGGTGATCGAGAGCTTCCGCGACGTTCAGCGCGCCAACACCGACGCCGAGCGGATGCGCAACCAGGCCAACTCCTATCGCAACGACATCGTACCACGGGCGCGCGGCGAGGCGTCGCGGATCGTCGCCTTGGCCGAGGGCGACCGCCAGGCGGCGATTGCTCGGGCGACCGGCGAGGCGCAACGGTTCCAGAGCGTGCTCACGGCCTATCAGGCCGCCAAGGACATCACGATGAAGCGCCTGTATCTCGACACCATGCAGGACGTGCTGAGCCACACGCAAAGCGTGGTACTGGATGACAAGCTGCGTGGCGTGCTGCCGTTCCTGCCGCTGGAGGGAGGCACCGGCGCGATGCCGGCCGCCGCGCCGGCTCCTTCCGCGCCCCTTGCAATGCCGCCGCTCGTCCCGCCTTCCGCCCCGCCGGCGCCCCTGGCGCAACAATCGGCGTCGCCGGCCGCGGAGGCGACGCCATGAACCGCGCTGCCATCGCCGGCTTTGCCGCGCTGATCGTGGCCGTCGTGTTTGTCATGGCCACCCTGTTCACCGTGGATCAGACCGAGCAGGCGCTGATCACGGAGTTCGGCAGGCCGGTGCGGGTCGTCGAACAGCCCGGCCTGCACGCGCGCATCCCCTTCGTGCAGAGCGTGATCGGCTTCGACCGCCGGCTACTGGCGGTGCGCACCCCGGGCGAGGAGGTGATTCTCGGCGACCAGCGTCGGCTGATCGTGGACAGCTTCACCATGTACCGCATCAGCGATCCGCTGCGCTTCTACCAGGCCGCCGGCGCCTCGGGGGAGGCGATCAGCGGGCGACTCGACGCCATCGTCTCCTCGGCCATCCGTCGCGTCCTCGGCACGCGCTCGCTGCCCGACGTGCTCTCGGCTGACCGCGACCGGATCATGGCCAGCATTCGCCAGCAGGTCGATGGCGAGATGAGCGGGTTCGGCGTGACGGTGGAGGACGTGCGCATCCGCCGCGCCGACCTGCCGCACGAGAACACCGAGGCGATCCTGTCGCGGATGCAGTCCGAACGCGAGCGGGTGGCGGCGCAGGCGCGCGCCGAGGGGGCCGCCGCGGCCGCGCGCATCCGCGCCGAGGCCGAGCGCGACCGCACGGTGCTGCTGGCCGACGCGCGGGCCCGCGCCGACCAGCTGCGCGGCCAGGGCGAGGCGCAGGCCACGAAGCTCTACGCCGAGGCCTATGGGCGCGACCCCGGCTTCTACGCCGCCTGGCGCACGCTGGAGGCGTACCGCGCCGCGTTCGATACCGGCAAGGCGCGGCTCGTGCTGAGCCCCGACAGCGACTTCCTGCGCTACCTGAACGCGCAGCCTGGGACAGGGTCCGGGACCCCTGCCGCGCCGCCCGGTTGATAGACCGGTTCGCGCGGCGGGTCAGCCCGGTGCGCGGTCCTTGCTCGCGTCCAGCGGCAGCGGCACCCAGCTCAGGCCGTCGGCGCGCTGGATCAGCATCAGCACCGAGCGGCGGTCCTCGCGCCGGACCGCCTCGACGCGCCGGCGCACGTCGTCGGGCGAGCTGACCTCGCCCTGCTGCACCTCCACGATCACGTCGCCCGGCTTCAGCCCGCGCTGGCCGGCCGCGCCGTCCTGTGCGACGTCGGTGACCACCACCCCCTTCTGGTCGGCGCCGAGGTGGAAGCGATCACGCGCCGCCTGGTCGATGGGCGCGAGGGTGATGCCGAGCCCGGCGATTTCGGCGGGCTGGGGCGGCGGCGGCGCGACCGGGGTGGTGGCCGCCTTCTCCACGTCGTCGGGCTTCTCGGCCAGCACCGCCTGGAGCGTCACCTCCTTGCCGTCGCGCCAGACAGTCAGTGGCACCTGCTTGCCCACGTCGGTGTCGGCGACGATGCGCGGCAGTGCGCGCATGTCCTTCACCGGCGCCCCATTGAAGCTGAGGACCACGTCGCCGTTGCGCAGATGCGCCTGGTCGGCCGGGCCACCCTGGTTGACCCCGGCCACTAGCGCGCCGTGCGCACCGTCGTGCAGGCTCAGGCTGTCGGCGATGTCGGGGGTCACCTCCTGGATGCGCACGCCGAGCCAGCCGCGCCGCGGATGGCCGAACTGGCGAAGCTGGGCGACCACTAGTTGCGCCATCTTGGAGGGAATGGCGAAGCCGATCCCGATCGAGCCGCCCGAGGGCGAATAGATCGCCGTGTTGATGCCGATCACCTGGCCGTCCATGTTGAACAGCGGCCCGCCCGAGTTGCCGCGGTTGATCGGCGCGTCGGTCTGGATGAAGTCGTCGTACGGGCCCTCATGGATGTCGCGCCCGCGCGCCGAGACGATGCCGGCCGTGACGGTGCCTCCGAGCCCGAACGGGTTGCCGATCGCCAGCACCCAGTCGCCGACGCGCATGGCGGCGGAATCGCCGAAGGCCAGCGCCGGCAGCGGCTTGCCGGCATCGACCTTCAGCAGTGCGAGATCGCCGCTCTGGTCGCGGCCGAGCACCTTGGCCTTGAGCGAGGTGTTGTCCTGCAAGGTGACGGTGATCTCGTCGGCGCCCTCGATGACGTGGTTGTTGGTGACCACTAGGCCGGAGGGATCGATGATGAAGCCCGAGCCCAGGCTCTGCATCCGCCGGTCCGGCGCCGGATTGGCATTGCCGCCGTCGGGACGGTGGCGCTCCATGAAGTCCTTGAAGAACTGCTCGAAGGGCGAGCCGGGCGGGAACACGGGCGGGACGACGGGCCCGCTGTTGTCGCCGACCTGCACGTCCGCGGAGGACGAGATGTTCACTACTGCCGGCAGCAGCCGCGCGGCGAGATCGGCGAAGCTGTCGGGCGCCGGACGGGCGAGCGCCGGGCGCGGCGGCGCAGGAATCCGGGCAGCGGGCCCGTTACCGGCAGCGTGAAAGCGAGCGCGACGGAGGCCGTCAGCGCGGCGCGAAGCGGGCGGATGCGAGGGCGCATGGGCGGGGTCCCCGGGTGAACTCGGCTGGTGAACTTGGCTGTTGTGGCCGCGCGAGGGGCCCGCTTGCAACGGTCTCGTGCGTCGCTTCGCTTCTGCGGCCGATCCCGTCGCATCGCCGACCAGCCTAGCACGGCCAACACAGGCCCTAATATGGCGCGGGCCGCGTCGGTCGCATAGCCGTCCTTCGGGGTCAGGACCGGCCTGGCTCGTCGGCTGGCCCCGGTCTAGATCCGGCGCACCGGCAGCCACCAGGCGAGCAGCAGGGCCGCGCCGGTGAAGCAGCAGATGGTGGCGAAGGCGGCGCGGAACGCGACGGCGATGCCCGCCCGCGCGGCCGTCTGCGCCGCCGGATCGAGTGCGGCGAGCGCGCCCGATCCACGCTCCACGAGATCGGTGAACAGCGCGGCGATGCGCGGGTCGCCGGCGGCGAGCACCGTGAACAGCACGGCGCCGACCAACGCGGTCCCGACCACCGCGCCAACCGAGCGGGAGAACTGCACCGAGGCGGCCGCCGCGCCGGCCTGGGGGACCGGCCACCACCTGCACCGTCATCTGCACAACCGGCATCGCCGTCCCCGTGCAGCACGAGATCAGCGCGAGGGCGCCGATCAGCACGGTGTTCGACAGCGACGGCGCGAACAGCGCCAGCACCAACAAGGCGGCCACGCTCACCGCGAGCCCGATCGAGGGCATCACCGCCGTCCAGCCGGTGCGCGCGATCATGCGGCCGGTGAACAGCGATCCGACGCGATCCCGACCGTCAGCGGCAGCATCAGCAGCCCCGATCGCGCCGGGGTCGCGCCGCGCGCCACCTGAAGATAGATCGGCAGGAAGCTGACCATCGAGACCGTCTGCCCGGCGACGCAAGCCGCCAACAGGTCGGTGCGCCAGATGCCCGGGCTTGCGGAACAGCTGGATCGGCAGAAGGGGCGAGGGCGCGCGCCGCTCCTGGCGCAGCAGCAGGACCAGCGACACGCCGGCCAGCGCGAGCAGCGCGACGATGGCGGTATTGCGCCGCGATCGAATGCTGCGCCCGTTCCAGCGCCAGCAGCAGCGGCGCGATCGTGCCGGCGAAGAACACCGTGCCCCAGACGTCGAACCGGAGCGCCCGCCCGGCCGCTGCGCCGCCCTGGGCAGGCGCAGCACCAGCAGGATCGCCACGACGCCGAGCGGCAGGTTGATCCAGAACACCGACGGCCAGCCGAAATGCTGGGTCAGGACCCCGCCCGCCACCGGCCCGAACGTCGCGGCCATCGCATAGGTGCCGGAGAGGTAGCCCTGGTACTGCCCACGCTGGCGCGGCGGCACCGCCTCGGCGATCAGTGCCTGCGACAGGGTCATCAGCCCGCCCCCGCCGAGCCCTTGCAGCAGTCGCGCCCCGGTCAGTAGCAGGATGCTGGACGCCAGGCCGCACAGGGCGGAGGCGGCCATGAACACGCAGAGCGCGACCACCATCATCCGCTTGCGCCCCAGCGCATCGCCCAGCCGCCCATAGACCGGGGCGGCGATGGTGTTGCTGACGAGATAGGCGACGACCACCCACGAGACCCGCCCGACATCCCCCAGCCCGCCGGCGATGTCGGGCAGCGCGGTCGCCACGATCGTCTGGTCCAGCGCCGCCAGGAACATCGGCAGCATGATCGAGGGGAAGTAGGTCAGGAACAGCGCCGCTCCGGCCGGAGCGGCTTGTGCCGACGTGGCCGGGACCTCGGCCGGCGCCCCGGCCGAGCCCAGTGGCATTACCGGACCTCCGTGGCTGGGCGGGAGGCGGTCGGCGTCGAACGCGCGAACCGTTCCAGCCCGAACGGGGCGGGGTCAACCACGGGCGGAGTGCCCGTCACGATGTCCGCCATCAGTCGCCCCGCACCAGGACCGATGCCGAAGCCATGCCCGGAAAAGCCGGTTGCGAGATAGAAGCCGGCCATGCCCGGAACCGCGCCGATCACCGGAACCGCATCGGGCGTCACGTCCATCAGGCCACCCCAGGCTTCCGCCTTCTCCATGCGCGCGAAAGCGGGAAAGGCGCGGGCGAGGTTGCGCCGCGCGTCCTCAAGAATGCCCGAGGAGGGTTCCGGGTCGAGGACGCGCACCGTCTCGAAGGGCGACACCGCGTCGAGTTTCCAGCGTCTCGGCACCCGCCACTCCTCCAGGAAGCGTCCGCGCACGCGCAGGCGCAGCTCCTTCCATTCCGTCCGCAAGGTCGGCAGGAAGCGGGGCAGCAGGCGCAGGCTGTCGGGAACGATATGGTGTTCGCTGGCACCCCGGCGGGCGACGGTGTAGCCGCCATCGGCGCGCTTGCGGAACGCGAAGCCGGGGCCGCCGGCGCTGATCTCCGGCCCGTCCAGCGGGCGGGTGCGCAGGACCGAGCCGAGCACCTTAAGCTGCGGCAGGTCGATGCCGTGATTGCCGCAGAACAGGCGCGACCAGGCGCCGCCGGCGAGCACGACCGCGTCGCAGCCGATCCGGCCTCGCTCGGTAATCGCGCCGACGACGCGGCCGGCCTCGGTCTCCAGCCCGCGCACCGCGCACCCGGTGAGGATCGCCGCGCCGTGCGCCCGCGCCGCCTCGGCGATGGCCGGCGCGGCCTGGGCGGGCTCGGCGCGCCCGTCACTCGGCGTGACCAGCGCGCCGGCGAGTGGGATGGCGGCGCCCGGCAGCAGCGCCGCGAGCGCCGCGCCGCGAAGGACCCGCGCCTCGACCTGGTACTGCGTCGCCTGGTCGAGCCAGCGCTGCTGCGCAGCCAGCTCGTCCTCGGTGGCGCAGAGATAGGCGATGCCGGCCTGGCGGAATCCGGTCTCGCGCCCGGTGCGCGCGTTCATGCCGCGCCACAGGCGCAGGCTCTCGAGGGCGAGCGGGATATCGGATTCGTGGCGCCCCATCGTGCGGCACCAGCCCCAGTTGCGGCTGGACTGCTCGGCCCCGATGCGGCCCTTCTCGCAGAGCGCGACGGAGATGCCCTTCTGGGCTAGGAAGAGCGTGGTGCAGACCCCGATGATGCCGCCGCCGACCACCACGACATCGGCGCGCGCGGGCAGGTCGGGGTCGGAGAGGACAGGATCGATGGGGGGCGACATGCGGCCCATCCTCCCCTCCCGACTTGGGCGCCTCAAGGGCGGGGACGCCAAAGCGCGCGTAAGATTGACGTGCTTCGACCTGATAATCCCGGCGGGAGCGTCCGCGCTGCGCCCGAAAAAAAGCAACCGCGGATTTCGCCGCGGTTGCAAGGTTAGGATCAAGGGAGGAGTAACGATGCGGACAATGTCTCACCTCGCCGTTATCCATCGTGAGACCCACGTCAATGACTTGGGAAAACGACGATAGACGCGATTATTATAGCGATGCCTTGCATTTTTCGGCTCGTGCGCAGGGCTGACGTGAAACAAAGGGGGAAAGCTGCCATGACGGACAGCACGTTCAAGATCATCGAACTCGTCGGCACGTCCGAGGCGAGCGTGAGCAGCGCGATCCACGGGGCCATCGCCAAGGCCGGGCAGAGCGTGCGCGATCTCGGCTGGTTCGAGGTGACGCAAATCCGCGGCCGCATCGAAAACGGCACGATCAGCAGCTATCAGGTCACGCTCAAGGCCGGCTTCAAGCTGGAGGACTAGGCAAGATCGGGTCAGTTTGAACCAAACCTGACCTAATGAATTCTGCTCAAAGCATGCTCCGGGCCGGCCGGCCCGTTCGCCGCCGTTCGGGTCAACCCGCTGGCACGCCGGTGGTGGTCGAGTATTCGAAGTGCAGCGCCTGCCCCGGACGAGCGATAGGGTGGAGGGCGTGCGCGGCGAGCGCGGCCTCGCTGAAGCCTTGCAGGATTAGCTTCAGTTTACCCGGATAGCTCGCCACGTCGCCGATGGCGAACACGCCGGGCAGGCTCGTCTGGCACGTCGCGGGATCAACGCGGACATGGTGCATCGCCAGCTCCAGGCCCCAGGCGGCAATCGGGCCGAGGTCCGTCGACAGGCCGAAGAAGGCCAGCAGAGTGTCGGCGGGCAAGCGACGGTGCTCGCCCCTCACAGTGGCGACCGCCACCTCGGCCAGGATCCCCTTCTCGCCGTGCAGACCCGACAACTGGTAGGGGATGACCAGCTCGATCTCACCGCGCCCCGCGGCGGCCTCGAGCTGGGCGGCGGTGTCCGGGGCGGCGCGGAACTTGGGGCGGCGGTGGATGAGGGCGACGCGCGCGATGTCCTTCAGCGCGAGCGCCCAGTCCACCGCCGAGTCTCCGCCGCCGGCGATGACCACGCGCTTGCCGCGGAAATCCTCGCGTCGGCGGACGTAGTATTGCACCGCGCCGGTGGCCTCGTATTCCGCCAAGCCGGCCAGCGGCGGGCGGTTGGGGCCGAAGGCGCCGGCCCCGGCGGCGATGAGGACCGCCTTGGCGTGCACCACGTCGCCCTGGTCGGTTCCCACGGTGAAGGCGCCGGCCTCGCCCGACAGGCGCTCGACCCGGCGCCCGAGCAGGCGCGGGGCGGCGAACGGCGCGATCTGATGTTCGAGTTGCGCCACCAGGTCGCCCGCCGTGATGGCCGGATGCGCGGGAATGTCGTAGATCGGCTTCTCCGGGTAGAGCGCGGCGCATTGGCCGCCGGCTTCGCCCAGCGCATCGATCAGGACGGCGCCCAGCTTCAGCATCCCCAGCTCGAACACGGCGAACAAGCCGGCCGGGCCGGCTCCGATGATGGCGACGTCGGTCTCGAGGCGCTGGGTCATGGCAGCGACGTATGGCAACGGGCGGCATCGGGGCAAGCCGCCCGTTGTGCGCGCTCTAGGCCCTGCGGCAAACTGAACCGATATGCCGGCCCTGCCCCGAGTCGTTGAGCTTCCCGACCTCGCCGCGACCGAGCGCCTGGCCGGCGCGGTGGCGGCGCAGGCGCGCGCGGGGGACGCCATCCTGCTCGATGGCCCGCTCGGCGCCGGCAAGACCGCCTTCGCGCGGGCATTCCTGCGGGCATTGACCGAGGATCCAGGGCTGGAGGTGCCGAGCCCGAGCTTCACCCTGGTGCAGACCTACGACACGCCCCTCGGCCAAGTGCACCATTTCGACCTCTGGCGGCTGGACGGGCCGGGGGCGATGGCCGAGCTGGGCTGGGACGAGGCGGTGCGCGCCCTCGTGCTGGTCGAGTGGCCCGACCGGCTGGGCGCGCTGCGCCCGGACGACGCGCTGAATCTGGAGCTGATGCCGGGCGAGGGCGAGGCGCGCCGGGCGCGGCTGGGCGGCTGGGCCGACCGCATCGCGACGATCGCGCCATGACCAGGCCGCGCACGAAGACCACGCCAACGCCGCGCACGGCGATGGTGCTGGCCGCCGGGCTGGGGCGGCGGATGCGGCCGCTGACCGAGGATCTGCCGAAGCCGCTGCTGATGCTGGGCGGGCGCACGCTGCTCGATCACGCGCTCGACCGGCTGGCGGCGGCGGCGGTAGAGACCGCGATCGTCAACGCGCATTGGCGCGGCGACCGGATCGCCGCGCACCTGGCCAGCCATAACGGGGCCGGCGGTCGCCCGATCACCGCAATCCAGACCGAGGCGGCGCTGCTTGACACCGGGGGGGCGGTGCGCGCCGCTCGCGCGGCGCTCGGTCCGGGGCCGTTCTTCGTGGTCAACGGCGACGCGTTCTGGCTGAATGGCCCCTGCCCGGCATTGACCCGGCTGAGCCATGCCTGGGCGGCGGGCGGAGCGGATTGCGTGCTGCTGGTGCACCGCACGGCGCAGGCGCACGCCGAGGTCGGGCTGGGCGATTTCGCGCTCGATGCCTGGGGCCGGCTGCGTCGGCGCGGGGAGCGCGAGGTCGTGCCCTACATCTACGCCGGCGCGCAGATCGTCTCCCCGACGCTGCTGGACGCCGCGCCGGAGGGCGCGTTCAGCATGAACCTGTTGTGGGACCGCGCCATCGCCGCCGGGCGCGCCCGTGCCGTGGTGCACGACGGGCCGTGGTTTCACCTCTCCACCCCGGCCGACCTCGCCGAGGCGGAGGCGATCCTGAACGCGGGGCTGCCGGGTTGAACCTGTTCAGCATCCCGGCCCACCTGCCGTTTCTGGACGCGCTGGCCGCGGAGTGGCTGGCCGATACGCGCGCGCGCGGGCCCCTTGCCGCGGCGGACGGGCTGATCCTGCTGCCGACACGCCGCGCGGCGCGCGCGCTGGCCGAGGCGTTCCTGCGGGCCTCGGAAGGGCGGGCGCTGCTGCTGCCGCGCATCACCGCGATCGGTGCGCTGGATGAGGCGCCGCTGGCGCTGGCGGGCACCCTCGCGCTGCCGCCCTCGGTGGAGCCGGCGCAACGCCTGGCCGCGCTGTCGCGGCTGATCCTGGCGATGCAGGGCCATGACGGCGCCCCGCGCACCGCCGACCGGGCATGGCGGCTGGGCGGGGAGCTGGCATCGCTGATGGACGAAGCGGAGCGGGCGGAGATCGACCTCGCCGCGCGCCTGCCGGACGCGGCGGACCCGCAATTCGCCCAGCACTGGGCGCAAACGCTGGCCTTCCTACGGGTCGTCACCGAGCACTGGCCGCTGTGGCTCGCCGAGCAGGGCGTGATGAACCCGGCGGCAAGACAAGTCGCGCTGCTCAATGCTCAGGCCGCCGCGTGGCAGGCCGATCCGCCCGCCTACCGCGTGTTGGTTGCTGGCGCTACCGCGGCAATTCCGGCGATCGCGCGGCTGGCTGGGGTCGTCGCGCGCCTGCCCGCCGGATCGGTGGTGCTGCCCGGCCTCGACGACGCGCTGTCTGAGGCGGCCTGGGCGGCGCTGGAAGCCTCCCACCCGCAGGCCGGGCTTGCCGCCCTGCTGCATGGAATGGGCGCGGCGCGCGGCGACGTGCGGCCCTGGCCGGTGACGCCGCCCTCGCGTGTGCCGGCAAGCCGGGTCGGGGCGCTGCGCCGCGCCCTGCTGCCGGGCGCTGCACTGGCCGAGGACTGGACGGATACGCACGCAGCGGACACCCCCGGGCTGTGGCGGCTGGAGCCGGCCGACCAGCAGGAGGAGGCGGCTTCGGTCGCGCTGGTCCTGCGCGACGCGCTGGAAGCGCTGGGCGCTCGCGCCGCGCTGGTCACTCCCGACCGCGCCCTGGCCGACCGGGTGGCCGCGGAGCTGCTGCGCTGGGGCATCGTCGCCGACGACAGCGCCGGCGAGGCGCTCGCCGAGACGCCGCCGGCGGTGTTCCTCCGGCTGCTCGCGCGCGCGGTGACCGAGGAGCTGGCGCCGGTGCCGCTGCTGGCGCTACTCAAGCACCCGCTCGCTGCCGCCGGCCTGTCCACCCCCGCCTGCCGCGCCGGCGCCCGCGCGCTGGAGCTGGCATGTCTGCGCGGCCCGCGGCCCCTGCCGGGTTTGACCGGGCTGCGCCTCGGGCTGGAGCGGGCACCGGTCGCGCTGCGTATCCCGGCCGGCGCGCTGCTCGCGCAGGTTGAGGACTGCCTCGCGCCGGCCTTGCGGTTCGCCGCCAATCTCGCCTCCGCGCCCGCCGAGGCATTGGCGGGAGTGATCGAGGCGGCCGAGCGCCTTGCCGCGACGGATCAGGAGGGGGGGCCGGCGCGGCTGTGGGCCGACGAGGAGGGCGAGGCGCTGTCGGCACATCTGAGCGCCGTCCTGGACGCCATGTCGATCCTGCCCGAGCAGCCGCGCGCGGTGCTGCCCGGACTGCTCGACGCCGTGCTCGCCAGCGGTCCGGCGGTGCGCACCCGCCGGGCGCTGCGCGGGCGGGGCGGGTCGGAGCATCCAAGGCTGTTCATCTGGGGCCTGCTGGAAGCCCGTCTGCAAGCCGTGGACGTGCTGGTGCTCGGCGGATTGGCCGAGGGCGTGTGGCCGCCGGCGGCCGAACCTGGCCCATGGCTGTCGCGTCCCATGCGCGCGCGCGTGGGCCTGCCCACGCCCGAGGAGGCGGTCGGGCAGGCGGCGCACGACTTCGCCGCCGCCGCCTGCGCCGCGCCCTCGGTCATCCTGTCCTGCCCGCGCCGGCTGGACGGGGCGCCCGCGGTGCCGGCGCGCTGGCTCACCCGGCTCGAGATGTTCCTAGCCGGGCGCGGGGCGGCGCTGCCGCGCCATCCGGCCGCTGGCTGGGCGCGGGCGCTGGACCAGCCCGCCGCGCTGCGCCCGGTCGGCCCCCCCGCGCCGTGCCCCGCGATCGCCCGTCGGCCACGCCGGCTGAGCGTGACCGAGATCGAGACCTGGCTGCGCGACCCGTACGCGATCCATGCGCGCCACATCCTGCGGGTCCGGGCTCTCGCGCCGCTGGAGCAGGACACCGACGCGGCCGATTACGGGTCGATGGTCCATGACGGCCTGCACAACTTCCTGGCGGAGGTCGGGTCCGGCTGGCCCGATGACGCCCGGGCGCGGCTGCGCCATCATCTGCTGCGCACCATGACCGATGCGGGACTGCGCGAGGCACTGCGAAACTGGTGGGCGCCACGTCTGGAGCGCATTGCCGATTGGGTGGCCGAGACCGAGGGGGCGCGGCGCGGCGCGGCCGTGCCGCACGGGCTTTCGGCCGAGGTGACAGGAAGCTGGGATCTGCTGCGTCCGGGCGGGCGGTTCACGCTGACCGGGCGCGCCGACCGGATCGAGCGACTCGCGGACGGGCGGCTCGCCATCCTCGACTACAAGACAGGGACGCCGCCAGGACCGGGCGAGGTGGCATCCGGGCTGGCTCCGCAGCTGCCGCTGGAGGCTGCGATGGCGCAGGCGGGCGCGTTCGGCCCCGACTTGGCGGGTGAGGCGGCGGAGCTGGCTTACTGGCACATCACCGGCGGCTTCGTGCCGGGCAAGATGCAGCCGCTGTTCAAGAGCGATCCGACCGCCATCGCGGCGGCGGCGCAGGTTGCCGCCGATGCTCTCGGCGCGCTGATCGACGCCTTCGACGACCCGGCGCGCTGCTACCTCTCCCAGCCGCATCCCGGCCGCGCGCCGCGCTTCTCGGACTACGCCCAGCTCGCCCGAGTGGTGGAATGGGCGGCGGTGGGCGACGGGGAGGGCCCGTAGCCCAGTGAGCCAGCTTGCCCGCGACCACGCCAACGCCGCCCAGCTCCAGGGGTCGGACCCGACCATTTCGGCCTTCGTGGGTGCCTCGGCGGGGTCGGGCAAAACCAAGCTGCTGACTGACCGGCTGCTGCGGCTGATGCTGGGCGGCGCCCGGCCCGAGCGCATCCAATGCCTGACCTTCACTAAGGCGGCGGCGGCGGAGATGGCGGTGCGGCTGCAACTCACGCTCGGCCGCTGGGTCACGCTCGACGACGGGGCGCTCGCGGCCGAGTTGGACGCGCTGTCGGTCGCGCCGGGCGAGGACGCGCGCCGGCGCGCTCGCGCGCTGTTCGCGACGGTGCTCGACCTGCCGGGCGGCATGCGGATCGGCACCATCCATGCGTTCTGTCAAAGCCTGCTGCGCCGCTTCCCGCTTGAGGCGGCGCTATCGCCGCACTTCACCGTCGCCGACGAGCGCGCGGCGGAGGAGGCGCTGACCGACGCGCGCGAGGCGATGCTCGCCGATGCCAACGTGGCGGCGATGCGCGACGCGCTCGGGCGGCTGGCCGGGCTGACCACGGCGGGGCAGTTCCACCAGCTCGTCGCGGCGCTGCTGGGCAGCCGCGACCGGGTGGCGGCCAGTCACGCGCTCGGCCCGGCGCTCGCCGCGGCGCAATGCCGGGCGCTGGGCCTCGTGCATGCGAGCACCGCCCATGTGCTGGACGCGGCAATCTCCTGGCCCGAGGCGGCGGCGGTGCGCGCGGCGGCGGCGCGGATCGCCCGCGACGGCGCGCCCAAGTGCCAGCAGAAGGCGGAGCGGCTGCTCGACTGGCTGGGCCGCGACGAGACGGCGCGTTGCGCGGCTTGGCCGGTCTGGGCTGACGAGTTCCTGACCGACAAGGGCGAGCCGCGCAGCGCGGGCTCGTTCCTGAATCCAAAGCTCGCCAACGCCGCACCTGAAGTGGCCGAGGTGATGGCGGCCGAGGTGCGGCGAGTGGTCGCGATAGAGGATGCGCGGCGCGGCTGCGACATGGCGAGCCTGTCGCACGCGCTGCTGACGCTCGCCGCGCCGGTGCTGGAGGGCTATGCGCGCCGCAAGGATTCGGCGGGCCTGCTCGACTACGAGGACCTGATCGGCCGCAGCTCCAGCCTGCTGGTCGATCCCGGCGCGGCCTGGGTGCTCTACAAGCTGGATGGCGGACTCGATCATCTGCTGCTCGACGAGGTGCAGGACACGGCGCCGGCGCAGTGGCGCATCGCGCACGCGCTGACCGCCGAGTTCTTCGCCGGCGAAAGCGCGGTGGAGGCGCCGCGCACGGTGTTCGCCGTGGGCGACCGCAAGCAGTCGATCTTCTCCTTCCAGGGCGCCGACGCGGCGGCATTCGATGGCTCCCGCACCGCCATGGGCGAGCGGGTGAACGCGGCCGGCGGGCGCTGGGCGGAGCCGTCGCTGAACGTGTCGTTCCGCTCCGTGACGCCGGTGCTCGAGTTGGTGGACGCGGTGTTCGCCAATCCCCTCGCCGCCATCGGCGTGTGCGAGCCCGGGACGCTGCGTCATGAGAGCGACCGCGCGGGCCAGGCCGGAAGCGTCGAGCTGTGGCCGCTGGCGCCGCGCCCCGAGGTGCCGGAGCCGCCCGGCTGGACGGTACCCGATCGCAACCACGGCCTGAGATCCGCGCCGCAGGTGCTGGCCGAGGCGCTGGCCGGGTGGATTGCCCGGCAGACCGGGGGCGACGTGATGCTGGAGAGCCGCGCCCGGCCGCTGCGTGCGGGCGATGTGATGGTGCTCGTCCGCCGGCGCAACGATTTCGCGCGTTGTCTGGTGCGCGAGCTGAAGGCGCGCGGCGTGCCGGTCGCCGGGCTGGACCGGCTGGCATTGACCGAGCAGCCGGCGGTGCAGGACCTGCTCGCGCTCGCCGACGCGCTGCTGCTGCCGCAGGACGACCTGCAATTCGCCTGCTTCCTGACCAGCCCGCTGGGGGACCTGACCGATGACAGCCTGATGGCATTGGCGCTCGACCGGCCGGGACCGTTGTGGGAGGCGCTGCGCGCGCGCGCCGGGGAACGGGCGGACTGGACGCGGGCCTGGTCGATGTTCGCCGCGCTGCTGGCGCGTGTCGATTACGCCAGCCCGCACGCGCTGCTGACGGAGGCGCTGGGGCCGCTCGGGGGGCGGGCGCGGCTGTTCGCGCGGCTGGGCGCCGAGGCGGGCGAGCCGGTGGACGAGTTGCTGAACGCAGCGCTGGCCTATGCGCGGCCGCACCCGCCCTCCTTGCAGGGCTTCGTGCACTGGCTGCGCCGCTCGGGCGCCGAGGTGAAGCGCGAGCAGGAGGCGGCGGGCGGGACGGTGCGGGTGATGACGGTGCATGGCGCCAAGGGGCTCCAGGCGCCGCTGGTCATCCTGCCCGACACCACCGCACTGCCGCCCGCCGAGGGCGGCATCCTGTGGGCACCCGATCCCGAGACCGGCATTGAGGTGCCGCTATGGGCGCCGCGCAAGGAGTTGCGCTGCGCGGAGGCGGAGCGGATGCGCGACTTGGTCAGCGTGCGGCGCATGGAGGAGCACAACCGGCTGCTCTATGTCGCGCTGACCCGCGCCGAGGACCGGCTGGTGGTCTGCGGCTGGGCGCCCCGCCGTGGCGTGCCGGCGGAGAGCTGGTACGCGCTGGTGCAGGCCGGGTTCGCGGCGATTGGCGCCGAGGCGATGGATTTCCCGCTCTGGCCGGGCGAGATGGACAGCCAGGCGCTTTGCCACGCCTGCCCGCAGGCAGCCGCGCCCGACCGGATCGAGCGCGCGGCCGGCACAATCATCGCGGACAGACTGCCGGCCTGGGCGGGGACGGCCCCGCTCTGGCGGCCTGCGCTGCCACCGTCCGAGCCGGCGCGACCGCAGCCGTTGGCGCCCAGCCGACCGGAGGGGGTGGAGCTTGGGCCGGTGCCTGCGTCGACTTCGCCGCTGCGTGCGTGCGGCGCGGTGGGCGGGCTGCGACGGGGGCGGCTGGTGCATGCGCTGCTCCAGCACCTGCCGGCGCTGGCGCCCGCGCGCCGGCTGGCGGCGGCGCTCGCCTGGCTGGACCGGCCGGGTCATGGGCTCGAACCGGGCGAGGCGGCGCGGCTCGCCGAGCAGGTGACGGCGCTGCTCGACCACCCGGAGCTGGCGCCCCTGTTCGGACCCGACAGCCGCGCCGAGGTGCCGCTGTCGGGGGTGGTCGCGGGGCAGGTGGTGGGCGGGCTGGTCGATCGGCTGGCGGTGCTGGCGGACGCCGTGCTGGTCGCCGACTATAAGACCAACCGCCGTCCGCCGGAGCAGGCAAGCGCCACGCCGGTCCTCTACCTGCGCCAGATGGCGGCGTACCGGGCGGTGCTGCGCGCCATCTTCCCCGACCGGCCGGTGCGTTGCGTGCTGCTCTGGACCGAGGCCGCGCGCCTGTGCTGGTTGCCCGACGCCCTGCTGGACATGCACGGGTTGATCCTGCCTCCAGGCGCGACCACGTGCGACGTAACCATTAGGTGAGGACGATCCGATGAGCGCGAACACCAAGCCCGTTACGGACCAGAGCTTCGAGACCGACGTGCTGAAGGCCTCGGAGCCGGTACTGGTAGATTTCTGGGCGGAATGGTGCGGCCCCTGCAAGATGATCGGACCCGCGCTGGAGGAGCTGGCGGGCGAGTTCGCAGGCCGGCTGACCGTCGCCAAGGTCAACATCGACGAGAACCCGACGACGCCGAACAATTACGCGGTGCGCGGCATTCCGACCTTGATCCTGTTCAAGGATGGCAAGCCCGCGGCGACTCAGGTGGGCGCATTGCCCAAGAGCCGGCTGAAGGACTGGATCGCAGGCAACATCTGAGGGAGGGCGACGGGGCGGGCTGGGTCATCCACCCTGATCGTCTTCAACAAGAGGCGGCCTTTTTCAACAATCCAAAGTGCATAGGTCATCCTCCCACGTTGACCTCGCTTGCTCCAGGTCAGCGCGCGGAGTAATGATTCGTGCCCGAGCGTGTTCGGGTCTTGGAGGGGCACAATGGAACAGTCCGGTCGTTTGCGTCATGGCTTGGCCGCGGCGCTGGTCACCAGTTTCTTCCTTGTCGGCGCGCTGGTGACGCTCAGTGCCTGCAACACGACCGCGGGCGCCGGACAGGACGTCAGCGCGGCCGGCAAGGCGGTCACGAATTCCGCCGACACGGTGAAGTCCAAACTACCGTGAAGTCGCACCTGTAGGCACGTCGGTCGTCGGGGTGGCTTGGCTCGCCTGCTACCCTGGCGCGGCGCGCAGGCGTCTGACCTCGAACACCTGCCACAGCAACAGAATCGGAGTTCCGATCGCCACGTCGCGGGCGCGCCGGATCAGCGAAACCGCGAGCGATATCTCGGCCGGGATACCGAACAGCGCGCCGAGCCCGGCGTAGCTCGCCTCCTGCACGCCCGCGCTCACTGGCACGAGGAACGTAGCGGCAACGATGCCGGACAGCAGCGCCTCGATCGCCAGCGCACTGTCGATATCGATCGGCACGCCGATGGCCCGGAAGGCGATCCAGTCCGCGATCCCGCTGAGGAGCCAGCCGATCAGATGCAGCATGAAGGCGGCGAAAAGCCGGCCGGTGTGGTGGTAGAGGGCGCGCATCTCGGCGTGCAATGCGGCCAGGCGCTGACGGGCGCCGCCCAGCCGGCGGCCGGCGATGCGGTCGGCGATCCGCGTGAACAGTGGCGCAGCGCCGCGCTGAAGCCAGATGAACACGATCACGCCAAATGTGGAGAGGCCGAGCCCGATCTCGATCGGCACCGAGACATGCTCGGTCGTCGGCGCGCGGGCGAGCAGGATCGAGAGGCCGACCCCGATGAAGGCGAGCTCGGCCAGGAACTCAGCGGTGATATCGACGATGGTGGTTGCGGTGGCGATCGGCCAGGACAGACCGTGCAGCATCACGGCGCGCGCGCCGAACACGAACCCGCCCACCTGCGAGAAGGGCAGGCAATTGATGCTGGCGTCGCGCACCATCCGGCCCCAAAGGAACAGCAGCGGACGCCGCACGCCGGCCGCCCGTGCCACTTGGTCCCAGGCGAGGCCGAGCGGCTGGAAGATGACGAGTTGCCACAGGCAGATCAGGGCGAAGCCGGCCCAACCGACCCGCGCGAGAGCGCGGCTGACATTACCGAACCCGTATGAGCCGATCAGCAGCGTGGCCAGCAGGAGGCCCAGCAGCGCGAGCGCGATCGAGAGCTTCTTCAAGGGGCCGATCCGACGTTGGGCGCCCGGCTCTACACCCGCGCGGCCGCGCGGGGCTATAGACGAGCGGCAGGAAGGGGCAGGTCGTGAGCGAGGCGGGCATACTGACACTGCTGACCGGGGCAACAGGGTTCGTCGGCTCGGCGGTCGCGCGCGCGCTGGCGGCACGGGGGCATAGGCTGCGCGTGCTGGTGCGTCCGACCAGCGACCGGCGCAACCTCATCGGCCTCGACAATGCCGAGCCGGTCGTCGGCGATCTCACCGATGCCGCGAGCCTCGCCCGCGCGGCGACGGGTTGCCGGTACGTGTTCCATATTGCGGCCGATTACCGGATCTGGGTGCCGAACCCGGATGCCATGCTGCGCGCCAATGTCGAGGGCACCACGGCGATGCTGCGCGCGGCGCAGGCGGCGGGGGCGGAGCGGATCGTCCATTGCAGCTCGGTCGCGGCACTCGGACTGACCAAGGACGGCACGCCGGCCGACGAGACCACGCCGGTCGATGCCGAAGCGATCGTCGGGATGTACAAACGCTCCAAGCACCTGGCCGAGCAGGCGGCGCTCGACCTCGCCCGGCAGGGCGCGCCGGTGGTGATCGTCAACCCCGCCGCCCCCGTGGGCCCGCGCGACATCCGGCCCACGCCGACCGGACGCATGATCCTGGACGCGGCGGCCGGGCGGATGCCGGCCTACATCGACACCGGCCTGAACGTCGTGCATGTCGATGACGTCGCCGAGGGCCACGTCCTGGCGCTGGAGCGCGGGCAGGTGGGCGAGCGCTATATCCTGGGCGGAGAGAACCTGACGCTGCGCGAATTGCTGGGCCTGGTCGCCGCCGCCACCGGGCGGCGCCCGCCGGCGATCCGGCTGACCCATGAGGTCGTCTGGCCGGTCGCGGCGGCGATGGAAGCGCTGGCGCGCGTGGTGCCGTTCGAGCCGCCGGTCACGCGCGACCATCTGCGCATGGCGCGCAAGAAGATGTTCTACTCCTCGGCCAAGGCGGTCCGCGAACTCGGCTATGCCCCGCGTCCGGCGATCGAGGCGGTGCGCGACGCGGTTGCCTGGTTCCGGGCCAATGGCATGTTGCGCGCATGATCGTTCCTGCCGCTCTCGCGCTGGTCGTCTGGCTGTATCTGCTGCTCGGCCACGGGCGGTTCTGGCAGGCCGGGCCGGTGCTGGATGCCGCGCAGCCGGCAACGGCGCCCGCCGTCGCGATCGTGGTGCCGGCGCGCGACGAGGCGCCGGTGATCGAGACCGCGCTCCGCTCGCTGCTGGCGCAGGACTATCCCGGCGCGTTCCGGGTGATTCTGGTCGATGACGAGAGCACCGACGGGACAGGCGAGCGCGCCCGCGCGCTGGCCGATCCACGGCTGAGCGTGGTCGTCGGGCAGGCGCGCCCGGCGGGCTGGA
Organism: uncultured Pseudomonadota bacterium; assembly: GCA_963756495.1. Lineage (GTDB taxonomy): Bacteria > Pseudomonadota > Alphaproteobacteria > Acetobacterales > Acetobacteraceae > DATFDN01. The sequence continues at coordinate 665,571 of CAVWNS010000002.1, forward strand.
GCGGCAAGCTGTGGGCGCTGGCGCAGGGCATCGACATGGCGGCGGAGTCGGAACTGATCCTGCTGACCGACGCGGACATCGTGCATGACCCGCGCCACCTCTCGGTGCTGGTCGCGCAGGCCGAGGAGCGCGACCTCGTCTCCGAGATGGTGGCGCTGTCCTGCGCGAGCCTGGCCGAGACCGCGCTGATCCCGGCCTTCGTGTTCTTTTTCCAGCTGCTTTACCCGTTCGCGTGGGTAAACGACCCGCTGCGCGCCACCGCCGCCGCCGCCGGCGGGACGATCCTGGTGCGCCGGCGCGCGCTGACGCGCATCGGCGGGATCAGAGCCGTGCGCGGCGAGCTGATCGATGATGTGGCGCTGGCCGTTGCAGTTAAGCGCGGCGGGCGGATCTGGCTGGGGCACAGCGCGCTGGCCCGTTCCGTCCGGCCCTATCCTCATCTCGCGGACATCTGGCGCATGGTGGCGCGCACGGCGTACGTGCAGCTCCGGTTCTCGCCGCTGCTGCTGGTGGGGTGCGTGGTGGCGATGGCGCTGACCTGGCTGGTGCCGCCGCTGGCCGCGATCGCCGGACGCGGCGCGGTCCGCGCAATGGGCGCGGCGGCCTGGGCAGGGATGGCGTGGTCGTATCTGCCGACCTTGCGGCGGTTCCGCCTATCGCCGCTCTGGGCGCCGTTCCTGCCGCTGGTCGCGGTGTTCTACACGGCGGCGACGATCGGCTCGGCGCTGAACCACCATGTCGGGCGCGGCGTGGTGTGGAAGAGCCGCGCCTACACGGGGGCCGCGTGAGCGAGGCAGCGAGCGTCGAGGCGTGGTCCGGCAAGGATCGCGGCGCCGAGAACTTCCCGGTCGGCTCGCTGCTGATCCGCCCGGCGCTGCGCCCGCACGTGCATGCGTTTTATGCGTTCGCGCGCAATGCCGACGACATCGCGGACAGTCCCGCGCTGACCGAAGCCGAGAAGCGGGCACGGCTTGATCTGATGGAGGACGTGCTGCTCGGGCGGCGCGAGTCGGGTGCGCCCTCGGCCCTGCGGCTGCGGGCGAGCCTCGCGGCGAGCGGGGTGACTTCGCGCCATGCGAGCGACCTGCTGGTGGCGTTCCGCCAGGACGCGACCAAGCGGCGGTACGCGAGTTGGGCGGAACTATATGAGTATTGCCGGTACTCGGCGATGCCGGTTGGCCGCCACGTGCTCGACCTCCATGCGGAGGACACCGCGACGTATGCGCCCTCGGATGCGCTGTGCGTTGCCTTGCAGGTGCTGAACCATTTGCAGGACGGCGCCAAGGATCTCGCCGCGCTGGATCGCTGCTATCTGCCGGGCGATCTGCTCGCGCGGCACGGTGCCTCGGTCGAGGATCTGCGGGCGACGGCGGCGAGCCCGGGGCTGCGGCGCGTGTTCGACGTGCTGCTGGACGAGGTGGACGTGCTCAACCGCGCCGCTGCGGACCTGCCCCGGCGCGCGCGCGACCGGCGGCTGCGGGTGGAGACGGCGGTGATCGTGGGGCTGGCGCGCCGGCTCGCCCGCCGGCTACGCCGGGGCGACCCGGTGGCGCGGCGCGTCGCGCTGAGAAACGCCGACGCGGGCGCGAGCGTGCTCGCCGCGTTGCGCTTCCTGCGATGAGCGCGCCGTGGTGAGCGCGCCCCTGGGCTGCGCGCCGGCAGACATTCAGGCGGTGGAAGCGGTGGTGCGCGCCGCCGGCACGTCGTTCTATCGCGGGATGCGCGCGCTACCGCCCGATCGGCGTCATGCGATGTACGCGATCTATGCGTTCTGCCGACTGGTGGACGACATCGCCGACGAGGAGGGCGATCTGGCCGACAAGCGCCGCCGGCTCGCCGCGTGGCGCGCTCGGATCGCCGGATTGTATCGCGGCGAGGCCGATGATCCGGTCACGCGCGTGCTGCGCGCCGCGACGGAGCGTTTCGCGCTGCGTCGGGAGGATTTCATCGCGGTGATCGACGGGATGGAGATGGACGCCGAGGCGCCCGTCGTCGCGCCCGATCTCGCCACGCTGGACCTCTATTGCGACCGCGTGGCCGGCGCGGTTGGGCGGCTGTCGGTGCGCGCCTTCGGCGATGCGTCCCCGGCGGCCGACCGGGTGGCCGACGCGCTGGGCCGGGCCTTGCAGCTCACCAACATCCTGCGTGACGTGGACGAGGACGCCGCGCGCGGACGGCTCTATCTGCCGTGCGAGTGGCTGGACGCGGCTTGCGTGCCGCGCGATCCGGCCGGCGCGCTCGCCGCTCCGGGTCTCGGGGCGGTCTGCGCGCGCGTCGCGGATTTAGCGCACCAGCATTTCCGCACCGCCGAGGCCGCCATGCGCGCGTGCGACCGGCGCGCGATGAAACCGGCCCGGCTGATGGGCGCGACCTACGCGGCGATGCTGGCGCGGCTGGAGCGGCGGGGCTGGGAACGGCGCGCCGAGCGGGTCAGCTTGTCGAAATGGCGCAAGCTGTGGCTGGTGCTGCGCTATGGGCTGGGATGAGGCGCCGGGCGTTGGCATGATAGGCCCGCAGGTCCGGTGTTACGGGTCCTGTTGTCGCACTTTCTGAGAGGCTTCGTTCGTCGATGGATATTGTCATCCGGCCCATGGAAGACCGGGACCTTGATGCCGCCGATCGGGCGCTCCGCCTGGCCTTCGGGACCGAGTTCCGCCTGCCCGAGCCGATGCAGTTCCTCGGCGACGCGGACCTAATTCGCCCACGGTGGCGGACGAACCCACGTGGTTGCTTCGTCGCCGAAGCCGGGGGCGATGTCGTCGGCAGCGTGACGATCATGAACTGGGGCAGCGTGGCCGTCCTCGGGCCGCTCAGCATCCATCCGGACCACTGGAACCAGGGAATTGCCCGCCAACTCCTGTTGTCGGCTCTCAAGGCGGCGGACGCGCAACAGGCACGGCTGGTCGTGCTGTTCACCGATCCGGCCAGCCCAAGGCATCTGCGTCTATACGAGAGCGTCGGCTTCACCTCGCAGAACCTCATTACCGTGATGGCCAAGGCCGCCGGGCCTGGCACTCCGCCGCGCCCGCCCCTTTTGTTCTCGCAACAGACATCGGAGGGGCGGTCGGAGGCTCTCGCGGCGTGCCGACGGATTGTCGGCACGATCTTCGACGGCCTCGATCTCGGCCACGAGATAGAGGCCGCTGCCGATCAGCGGCTCGGGGACACGATCCTGCTGCGTGACGCGGATGAGATCATCGGCTTCGCCCTGTGCCATGAGGGATCGGGTAGCGAGGCGGGCACCGGAACGCTCGCGATCAAGTTCGGTGCCTTCCTTCCTGGCGCGAAACGCGCGTTCCGCGACCTGCTCGCGGCAACGGAGGCGCTTGCCGGCCTGAGGGCGGCCGGACGCGTCCAAGCCAGCGCGAATCACGCAAGACGGGATGCCTACGAGATGATGAAGGCATGCGGATACCGAACCGAGATTTCCGGTGTCGCCATGCGCCGCCCCGGTTCTGACGGCTACGACAGGCCGGATATTCTGGTCGTCGATGAGTGGCGCTAGCCTTGGGCCTGCGTCTTGGGCCTGCGTGGCAGTCATGCTAGTGACGACGGCCCTGTCGAGCACAAACCTTTGGGCGTTGGATCAGGGGAGGCGATGCGCCCGTTAAACCCGCTTGCGGAGACCGACATCCTGGGCTTGGTGGACCTCCAGCCGACTTTCATGCCAGGTGGGGAATTGCCGGTGCCCGAGGGCGACGCGGTCCTGCCGATTATCAATCGGCTGCTGCTGACCGGTCAATTCTCCCATGCATTCGCCACGCAGGACTGGCACCCGCCGGGGCATCGCTCCTTCGCCAGCGCCCATCCCGGCGCGCGGCCCTTTGAGACGATCGCGATGCCGTACGGGGCGCAAATCCTCTGGCCGGACCACGCGATGCAGGGCAGTGCCAACGCGGCGATCCACCCGGAGGTGGATTTTGCCAAGGTGGAGGTGATCATCCGCAAGGGTTTCGATCCGGCGATCGACAGCTACTCGGCATTCTTCGAGAACGACCGCCGCACCGCGACGGGTCTCGACGGCTGGCTGCGGCAACGCGGCTTCCGACGCATCTTCCTCGCCGGGCTGGCGAACGATTTCTGCGTCGCCTGGTCCGCCGAGGACGCGATTGGCCTGGGCTACGAGGTCTGCGTGATCGACGATGCGTGCCGGGGCATCGGCATCCCGACCGTCGCGGGTCGCACGACGATCGATGAGGCGCGCGCGCGCCTGCAAGAGTTGAGCGTAACATTCATTCGCAGCGCCGACATCATGGCCTGATTTGCCTTCCAGACTGCCCGGTCGTTCATTGCGAGATAGGATTGGCAGGACAGGTCCAGCCGCGCCCACTTTTTAGGAGCGGGCGCCTGGCTGGGTCCTGACAGGGCCTCGATGTCAGTGAGGGTGAGCGTCGGTGGGCGGCACCTTGGAGATGGTGCGGACCAGCCACGCCTTGAGGCGGGTCCCGACATTGGCGGTCAGCGCGCGGAGGATCTCCTGCCGGCCCTGCTGGGCTAGCAGCATGGCTTCACCGAATTGGTCGAATGTGTTCATGAGTGGTGTCCTTCTGAGCGGGCTAAGCCCAATTGGAAGTGGAAGGACGTTTCCTGGCTTTCGCCACAATGCAACATAGGGTCGGACATGCTGCATTGCAACATGGATTCATTGCGGAATGGTGAAGCATTGGGGAGGCGCTGGGAGCGGTCATTTGCCCCCTTGTCAGGGCCTAGCATTACAGTTGCGGATCTCTGCGATCTCTGAATTGATGGGCGACCATGATTCGGGAGATCATGGATGTCGGGTGCCTCAATCGAGACGACGCTTGAGCTCTGGGCCTCGTCGCTGCGGGATGTGAAGGCGCGGATCAGGCCGCTGTTCACGCAGGAGCGGGTCGCGGCATCGGCTGGATCGTTCCTCGACGGCCTGCTGGGCGACGAGCGGCGCAAGACCGGCTGGATGCGCGCGGATGCGGCGGGCGACCCGGGCCGGTGGCGTCAGCAGGCCCTTCTCGGCCGCGGGCGATGGGATGCGGAAGCGCTGCGCGACGTGGTGCGGAACTACGGCGTCGAGCACCTGGCGGCCGATGACGCAGTTCTGGTCATCGACGAGACGGGCTTCCTCAAACAGGGCCGCGCATCGTGCGGCGTCGGCCGTCAATACACGGGCTCGGCGGGCAAGATCACCAATTGCCAGATCGGTGTGTTCGCCGGCTATGTCTCGCGGCACGGCCACGCCTTCATCGACCGGGCGCTGTATCTGCCGAAGGCCTGGACGGACGATCCGGCCCGGATGGCGGCGGCGCACGTGCCCGACGGCCCGGCATTCGCGACCAAGCCTGCGCTCGCCGTCGGGATGATCGAGCGAACGATCGCGGTAGGCGCGCCGGCCGCGGCTACGTGCTCGGCGTCAATTCCGATCACCAGTTCCGCTCCTGGCAGCGCAAGCCGCCGGTCGCCGGCACGGCGGAAGAGATCGCGGGCGCCATCGATCCGTCGCGATGGCGGCGCCTGTCGGCAGGTGCCGGCACGAAGGGCGCGCGGCTGCACGACTGGGTGTATTGCGAACTAGTGCTCTGACTCATACGGACCGTGCAGGCAGTCTGTCGAGCTTGGCCAGGATTGAGGCGGCCGAGGCGGTCCAGACGAACGGCTTCGGCTCGGCGTTGTGCTCGGCGAGGTAGCGTTTGATGGCGGCTTGCAGATCGACGATCGAATGGAAGCTGCCGCGACGGATGCGCTTGCGCGTCAGCACGGAAAAGAAGTTCTCGACGGCGTTCAACCACGATCCGGACGTGGGCGTGAAGTGGAAGGTCCAGCGGGGATGCCGTTCGAGCCACGCCTTCACCTTCGGATGCTTATGAGTGGCGTCGTTGTCGACCACCGCCTCGATCAGCTTGCCGGCCGGAACAGCGCGCTCGACGTCGTTGAGGAAGCGGATGAACTCCTCGTGCCGGTGCTGCTGCATGCAGCGGCCAATGACGGAGCCGTCGAGCACGTTGAGTGCGGCGAACAGCGTGGTCGTGCCGTGGCGCTTGTAGTCGTGGGTCATCGTGCCGCATCGGCCCGGCTTGATCGGCAAGCCCGGCTGCGTGCGATCGAGCGCCTGGATCTGGCTCTTTTCGTCGATGGACAGCACGACGGCTTGCGTCGGCGGGTCCAGATAGAGGCCGACGATGTCGGTCAGCTTGGCGGCGAAGTCGGGATCGCGCGACCGCTTGAACGTGCGGATGCGGTGCGGCTGGAGCTTGTGCGCGGCCCAGATGCGCGGCACCGATGTCAGGGAGATGCCGACGGCCCGAGCCATCGCCCGGCCGGTCCAGTGCGTGGCCTCATGCGGCGGATCGGCGCAGGTCAGCGCAACGACGCGCGCCACCGTCTCAGCCAAGATCGGCGGCTTGCCAGGCTTGCGCGTCTTGTCTCGCAGCAGCCCGTCCGCGCCCTCCTCGGCGAAGCGTCGCTGCCAGCGCCAGACCATCGGACGACTGACCCCCAGGCGCGTCGCCACCGGCTGCACCGGGCCGCGCTCCGCTGCCGCAAGCACGACCCGCGCGCGCTCGACATGCTTTTGCGGCCGATTGCGGTCGGCGAGGATCGCCTCAAGCGTCTCTCTATCCGACGAACTCAGGATCACGCATACCGTCTGTGCCATGCCGACAGAATCGCACGGTCGCACACCGTTGTGAATTGCCCGAACGGGTCAGAGCACTAGCCGACCTCGACGCCGCCGAATACGACGACGCGCGCGCTGGCCTATGGACGCGCGGCCTGCTGATCCGCCGCAACATCGCCGATGGAGACCTCGCCTTCTCGACTTGGTGTCCGGCCGGAACAAGCATCGAGATGCTGGTCAAGATCGAGGGACACCGTGGGGCGATCGAAGACAGCTTCGAGACCGTAAAAAACGAATTGGGGCTCGATCACAACGAGACCCGCTCGTGGCATGGCTGGCATCGCCACGTCTCGCTGGTCATGCTGGCCTTCGCGATGAGGGCCGCCATCGGGCGCCGCGCGAACACCGCGGCGCCCCCAAAAAGAAGGCGCCGGGTGGCAAACACGTCTCGCCGCCGCTGATCCGCTGGTCCGTCCAAGACATCCGGCGCATCGCCGTCAAACTCGCGCAAAGACGCATCCAGCCCGCTCATGTGATCGCATGCTCGCTTTGGCGGCGCGCTCATCAAGCCTGTGCCCGAAAGGCTCACCTCCGTCATAAAGCGCAACTGTAATGCTAGAGCCCATTTCGAATCTGATCAGCAACGTCCCAGGCGTCGCAGCAGGATGATGGCGGAAGCGGCGTAGAGGAAGGCTTCGGCGGATGCGATGAGCCTTTCGACATCGCGGGAGAAGCGGCGATTGCGCCCGATCCAGGCGAAGAACCGCTCGACCACCCAGCGTCGCTTGTGGACCTGGAACCCGATCTGCCCGTCGATCTTGCGTACGATCTCGACGGCAATACGCGTTGCGTTGGCGACCCGCTCGCCCGCGTAGGCGCTATCGGCGAAGACCCGCTTGACAAAGGGGAATGAGCCACGCGAGGCGCGTAGCAACGGCACGGCGCCGTCGCGATCCTGGATGTCAGCCGGGCGGACGTGGAGCTTGAGCGCGCGCCCGTCGGTGTCCACCAGGGCGTGCCGCTTGCGACCTTTGATCTTCTTGCCCGCATCGTAGCCGCGCAGACCGCCCGCTTTGGCCGTCTTGACGCTTTGGCTGTCCAGCACGGCGGCGGTGGGACTGGCCGCGCGTCCGACGCGCTCGCGATCGCGCATGACCACGTGGTGGTTGATCGTCTCCCATGTCCCGTCATCGCGGAAGCGGGCGAACCAGCGATAGACCGTCGAGAGCGGCGGGAAGCCGTCGGGCAGCATCGCCCACGTGCAGCCGGCGCGCAGCACGTAGAAGATCGCCTCGATAATCCGCCGCATTGGCCATGTCCGCTTGCGCCCAAGCCGCGACGGCGCCGGCAAATAGGGCTCCAGGATCGACCACTCCGCATCCGTCAGGTCACTTCTATAGCGAAGGTCCGCGCGGCTATGCGGTGCGCGGATGGTCGGGGTCCACATGCGATGTCGGCTTCCAGCAAGGCTTCGAACCTGCCCGGAATCACACCTTCCTCGGCCATCCAACCCTACACCTTCGCCGTTCCACATTGATTCCGAAATGGGCTCTTAGCTCGACTTTGGCCATTTCGTGCGGGTTTGGGGTGGTGGAGCGGGCGACCGGCTAGCATTACAGTTGCGCTGAACTCTGAATGGATGCGGAACCATGACTCGATTCGGAGATCGTGGTGTCGGGAGCATCGATCGAGACGACGCTGGAGCTTTGGGCCTCGTCGCTGCGTGACGTCAAAGCGCGGATGCGTTCGCTGTTCAAGCAGGAGCGGATGGCGGTCTCGGCCGGGCTTTTCCTGGATGGTCTGCTCGGCGAGGAACGGCGCAAGACCGGCTGGATGCGAGCGGAAGCGGCAGGTGATCCTGGCCCGTGGCGGCAACAGTCGGTGCTGGGACGCGGCCAATGGGACGCGGATGCTCTGCGCGACGTCGTGCGGGAGTATGTTGTTGAGGCGCTGAGTGACAGCGGCGCGGTGCTGGTCATCGACGAGACCGGATTCCTCAAGCAGGGCCGCGCGTCGTGCGGGGTTGCGCGGCAATACACGGGATCGGCGGGCAAGATCACCAACTGCCAGATCGGCGTGTTCGCCGCCTATGCCTCGCGCCACGGCCACGCCTTCATCGACCGAGCACTGTATCTGCCGAAAGCCTGGACCGACGACCCGGCCCGGTTGGCCAGCGCACATGTGCGAAGTGACATCAGCTTCGCGACCAAGCCGCGCATCGCCGTGCAGATGATCAAGCGTGCGTTGGCCGCGAACTTACCGTTCGCGTGGGTGGCCGCCGACGCCGTCTATGGCGTCGGCGAGGTCGAGCAGGTGCTGCGCCGGGCCGACCGTGGCTACGTGCTCGGGGTGACCGGCGCGCATCGGTTCCATTCCTGGGGCAAAAGACAACTGATCGCGGGTAGCGCCGAGGCGATCGCCGCGTCCCGGGCCACGGCAGACTGGCAGCGCCTGTCGGCCGGGGCCGGGACCAAGGGGCCGCGCCTGCACGAGTGGTGCTACGTGGAACTCGCCGACCTCAAAGCCGGTGAGTTCGGCGGCGCGGAAGACGAGGCATGGACGCGCGGATTGCTGATCCGTCGCCATATCGCCAACGGCGAGATGGCATTCTTCTCGACCTGGTGTCCGACCGGAACCCCAATCGCCACGCTGGTTGCCGTCGAAGGTCATCGTTGGTCCATCGAAGACAGCTTCGAGACCGCCAAGAACGAGCTTGGCCTCGATCACAATGAGACCCGGTCCTGGCACGGATGGCATCGGCACGTCTCGCTCGTGATGCTCGCCTTCGCCATGATGGCGATCATTCGCAACAAGGCCAATGCAGTGGCGGCCACGCCGAAAAAAACCCCGCCGAGGCGGATGCCGCGGACCCGGACCTCATCCGCTGGTCGGTCCAGGAAATCCGGCGCATAGCAACGCGGCTTGCAAGACGACGCATCCAACCCGCGCACATCATCGCCTGGTCACTCTGGAGACGGGCCCATCAAGCCGCCGCTCGTGCAGCTCACCATAGGAAAGCGCAACTGTAATGCTAGGCTGGTGGGGTCCCCGCCAAGAGACACCGCCATGCCCCGCCTGCCGTCCCGCTTCGGCGCGATTATCCTAACCTTCGCGCCGGTGTTCGTGCAGCAGTGAACGTGGCGGCACGCTGAAGTGTTGCTGATCGGCGCGATCCTGGCGCCCGGCCAACGCACCGTGACGAGCCTGCTGCGCATCACGGGGCTGAGCCGGAACCGCTGCTTCGTCAACTACCACCGCGTGCTCAACCGTGCTGTCTGGAGTTCTCGGGCTGCATCGCGCCTGTTGCTGGGTTTGTTGATCACCGTCTTCGTGCCCACAGGAATAGTAGTGTTGGGCATCGACGACACGATCGAGCGCCGCCGCGGCAAGCGCATTGCGGCCAAGGGCATCTACCGCGACCCCGTGCGCTCCAGCCACGGCCACTTCGCCAAAGCCAGCGGCCTGCGCTGGCTGAGCCTGATGCTGCTCGCCCCGATCCCTTGGGCAGGACGGGTGTGGGCGGAGCTGGTCAAGGTTCCGGCCGCGTAGCGGCTGGAATACCAGCGGAGGGGCTGCCGTTCTTGACTGCGCTCGCACCCTCGGAGCGCTACTGCCGCGAACGGAACAGGCAGCACAAGAAGCTGACTAACTGGGCGAGGCAGTTGGTTTTGCAGGTCCGCCGCTGGCTCCCTCCGCTGGCATTCCACCTGCTGCGCGGGCGGAACCTTGGCCAGCTCCGCCCGGGCGGGAGTTGGTGGTGGTTGGCGATAGCGGCTTCGCCGCCCTCGAACTCCTGGCAGCCCTTGCCCACTGCGGCGTGATCTGCATCACGCGCCTGCGCCTCGACGCCGCCCTTTACGACCCAGCGCCACCGCGACTGCCCGGCACGGTCGGGCGTCCCCGAACCGTGGGCAAACGCCTGCCGACCCCCGCCGAGGTGCTACTCGATGCGACCACGCCGTGGCAGCGCGTCACGGTGCCGGGCTGGTACGGCGAAGGCGAGCGCGTTGTCGAGATTCACTCGTCCACCGCCGTCTGGCGCCCCAGCGGAATGCCGGTCGTGCCGATCCGCTGGGCGGAGCCGCCCAAGGTTCCGCGCGCATGGCGCGCGGAATGGCGGCGGAGGGGCTGCTGCGCGATCCCCAAGGCCGCTTCGACCCGCAGGCCCTGCTCGGCACCGGTCCCGCCCGCGACCCTCTTCAGATCGCCGTCTGGTTTGTCCAGCGCTGGCAGCTCGAAGTCACGTTCCGCGAGGTGCGCGATCACCTCGGGGTCGAGACCCAGCGGCAGTGGTCGGAGCTAGCTGTTGCACGCACCACGCCATGTTTGCTCGGCCTGTTCTCTCTCGTCGCGCTCCTGGCCGCGCGCCTGGGTTCCCAGGCACGCCTGAGTGTCGCGACCACCGCTCGGTATCGCAAGGAGCAGCCCACCTTCGCCGATACCCTCGCCGCCATGCGGCGCGAGGTCTGGCGTGAACAGGGTTTCCGCACGTCGGGACGAGCGTCGGACCTGCGGAAACTCCGACCTACACTGCGCGAAGCTGTCGCCTACGCTCTCTGCTATGCCGCATGATCGCCGCCGAATGGCCAAAGTCGAGCTTAGAGCCTGTTTGAGTGCCTCGTTTGCGCCTCGGTCGCATCTACTCCGCTGAGATCACGGATATCCGCCTGGCCGGGCGGAATGGAGTAAAGATGTGGACCAAGGCGCATCGGGCTCGCCATGAGGCGGGCCTGAAGGAGATGGTGTCGACCTGCGCGGTCGAGGAGATGGCGCGGTGGCTGGAGCGAACGGACCCGCCGCGCAGCGAACGTGCAACACCTGCTCTGCCGGTGGTCAGCGCGATCACCTGGCACTTGCGGGTGGGTGGAAGCTGGCGCGCTTTGCCGTGTGGGTTCCCGGCGTGGCGCACAGTGGATGGCTGGTTCCGCCGATGGCTGGAGCTGGGCCTGTTCGATCGCCTGCTGTGCGACATCGCTCGCCTGCGCCGCCAGGCAGCGGGACGCAAGGCGGAGCCCAGCCTCGGGGTCATCGACACCCAGACGGTCAAATGCATCCCGGTGCGTGGTGCGCGCGGCTATGACGCGGCCAAGAGGGTGCGGGGAAGAGGGTGCGGGGGCGCAAGCGGGTCGCCCTGGTCGATGCCGATGGCACCTGGCTCGCCATCGCCGTCGTGTCGGCCTCGATGCAGGACCGCGACACGCTCCCCGCCCTCGATGCCGGCAAGGCGGAGTGGCCGAGCCTGCGCGAGGCGATCTTCGATGGCGCCTTCACCGCCGAGCGCTGCCGGGAATGGTGCGACCTGCACGGCATGCGCCATCGCGTCGTCGCGCGCGATCCCGAGCAAAAGGGCTTTGTCGCGCTCGCAGGTCGCTGGGTTATCGAGCGCAGCTTCGGCTGGCTGGTGCACTGGGGCGGGCTGCTCCGAGATCGCGCAGGCCGCCTGGATGTCGCCGCCGCTCGCCTCGCCTTCGCCGCCATCCTCTCCGGCGTCGAAACCTTGCTCAACCCAATGCCAATCCATGCCGTTGCAAGCTGAACCAACTCAAACAGGCTCTAAGTGCACCTTGGAGGGACCGAGGATTTATGTAACGAACATAGGTTCTGAGAGTTGCATCAAATCAGGATAACAAAGTATCAAAGTGCTGTGATCTGAGAGATTACAGATCGATCGGTTGACGTTAAGCAACCAGAAATCAGCCGTTCCACACCTGAAGGTAAAGCATCCTCAAGTGCCTTCCTCTTCGCGTCTAGGTGAGCGTAGAGTTGATCTCCTGTCTGTTATAGCAACTCGCCCCATCTCCGACGAACCATAATTGTGTCAAGCCTCACCAGTCTGGCAAGAATAGGTGTTTCGTCGAGAAACAGTTGATACGATTTTGCGTCTCGGCGCTCCGCTGCTTGATGGGCAAATCGTCTGAGCAAGCAATATGGCACGAAGTGGTCATCAGACGTGAACAGCACTTTTTCTTCTTTTTCTCTAAAATTCTAAAGTCAACATATCTATCCTGAGAGCAGTCCGACGCTCCAGGTCAGCATTGGAAACGACTCAAATGGGGCAAGGGAGTCGCCGATCCAAGTTCGTCAGTCTGCTACAGCAGCCTGCCCGGAAGCGAGGCGTTTTCAGAACTGGTTTTCAGCCGCCACGCCGAGCATGACCTGCCCGACGGTTTCGAAGTGGAGTTGCCGCCCCTGAGCTTGCTGCGCGACCGTGTGCATGTCGCGCAGCCGGCGCTCGAACGGGTTCTCCTCGAACACCGCTGCGGACCCGGTAGCATGGTACAGGGTGTTGACCACCTCCCGCGACTGCTGGATCGCCCAGGTCGAAGCCAGTCGTATCATCGTCCTTTGCGTGTCGGTCATCTCGCCGTGCCGCTCGACATGCGCCCATGTCTCGTCCAGCGTGTCGTGCAGGAAAGCGCGGGCCGACCGCCAGCGTGCCTCGGACTGCGCGAGCTGGGACTGCACCACGTTGTTTTCCCGCATCCGCCGGCCGGCGCCCGAGAGACCTTATTGGCGGGCAGGGCGAGGAATGCGTCGATCAGGCCGCGCGCGATGCCCAGGCCGACGCCGGCGAACCCGGCGGAATAGAGCTGGCCGCTGGTGAAGCGGTACAGCGGCCCCCCTTCCCGGCGAAACCGTGGATCGTCGCGATGCATGGCCCGCGCTTCGGGCACGAACAGATCCGTGACTGAATATTGGTTGCTGGCCGTGCCGCGCAGCCCGACCGTGTGCCAGATATCGGTCATGACGGCGCTGGATTTCGGGAATAGGAAGCTGCGCAGCTCCTTGGTGCCGGCAACGCGCATATGCGCGCCGAGCCAGGTGGCATTCTGGCTGCCGCTGGCGAAGCGCCAGGTGCCGGTGATGCAGAAGCCGCCGCCGACTGGCTGCGCCTCGTAGGGGCCGGGGGGTCCCCAAGCCAGGATGCCGTCGACCGGCCCGAACATCTCCCGCGCGATCGCCGGATCGAGATAGGCGGCCGACATCGCGCAGCCATTGCTCTGACAGACCACCCAGCCGACCGAGCCGTCCAGGCTCGCCAGCGCCTCGGTCACCTGGGCGAAGATGGAGGGGTGCAGTTCTATCCCGCCCAGCGAGGCGGGCTGCAACATGCGGAAGAATCCGCCCGCCTTCAGCGCGGTCACGATCGCCGGGGTCAGCCTGCGAATGCGGTTGACCTCATCCCCCTCGGCCGCGATCAGCGGAGCGAGCGCCCGTGCCCGTTCAAGCTGAGCCCGTTCAAGCTGAGGATGGGCTCCAGCCATCACCTCGCCTTTGTTCATCCGATCCATGCCGAGCTGGCGCCAATGTCCCGATTCTGAAGTTTCTATACACATTAGGCGATGCGAGGTCAGCGCCCTCAACCCTTGTCGGACGCATCGTTCAGGAGTTCAATGTCTCGCGATCAATGGCACGCCGTTGACTCCCGTCGGAAGGAATACCATGCCGAACGATGCCCGATTGGAGTCCCAGACCGTCGGACGGCCGCCTTCGTTGCTCGACGCCCTCATGCCGGTCGTGGCTCTCCTGGTTCTGCTGATCGGCTCCTATCTGCTGTTCGGCGGCAGTGCGACGAATGGGCCGAACCAGATCGCCCTGCTCACCGGCATGCTGATCGCCTTCGCCGTCGCCAGGAAGAACGGGGTGGTGTTCGCGGGTTTGCTCCATGCGACGCTCGAAAGCGTCGCTACCGGGCTCGGTGCCATCTTCATCCTGCTCGCGGTGGGCGCCTTGATCGGCACCTGGGCCATGAGCGGCACCATCGTCGCGATGGTCTATTACGGGATGGAGCTCCTGAGCCCGCATTATTTCTATGCGTCGGCGACCCTGCTATGCGCCGTCGTCGCGTTCTGCATCGGCAGTTCGTGGACAACCGCCGGAACGCTCGGGATCGGATTGATGGGGATCGCCTCCAATCTCGGGCTTTCGCCGGCAATCACCGCCGGCGCGGTAATATCCGGGTGCTATTTCGGCGACAAGGGCTCCCCGCTATCGGACACGGTCAACCTTACTACTGCGGCTGTAGGAGCGAACCTCTACGACTTGCTCCGGGAGATATTCTGGACGTCCATCCCCGCGCTTGTGCTTACCCTCGGCATTTTCGCGTCGCTCGGTTCGCGTGGAACCCTCGACGTCTCGGGACCGCTGAGCGGGCTCGAGCAGCATTTCAACATCTCGCTCTGGGCGTTCCTTCCCCTGGTTTTCGTGCTCGCACTCGCGATGCTGCGGGTCTCGCCCTTCGTTGCGATCTTTCTTGGCGCCCTGCTCGGCGGCGTGGTCGCTGACGTGCTGAACCCGCACGCCGTCATCGCGATGGCGGGCGACCCGTCGCTTTCTGTCCCTCTTGCCCTGATCAAGGGCGTATGGTCCGCGCTCGCCAACGGTCACCGCATCGACACCGGCGAACCAGCGATCGATACGCTTCTGTCACGCGGCGGCATGGCAAGCATGCTTCCCACCGTTTGGCTCATCATCACGGCGCTGGCCTTCGGCGGGGCGGTCGAGCATGCCGGGCTTCTCTCGCGGCTGGTCGATCCGATCGTGCATCGGGCGCGCAGCATCGGCGCGCTGATCCTGTTCGCGGTGGTCAGCTGTATCATCACCAACGTCATCGCGGCCGATCAGTACATGGCCGTCGTGATGCCGGGACGCATGTTCAAGGCGGCATTCGAGAGGCGCGGGTTGGCGCCCGTGGTGCTCTCGCGGGCGGTGATCGACACCGCCCCCGTCACCTCGGCACTCATCCCGTGGAACAGTTGCGGCGCCTTCATGGCCGCGACGCTCGGCATCGCGACACTCAGCTACGCCCCGTTCGCGTTCTTTTGCCTGCTCAACCCATTGATCACCGTTCTGATAGGCTTTCTCGGTCTGCGCATGGTGCGGCTCGACCGTGCCGTTACCGAGCCGGCGGCATTGAGTTGAGGGAAGCGATGGTGGCCCCCGGCAGGACGATCTCGGTGCCGAGTGGACCGCCCTCGGGCTGGGTTGCCGTCGCCGCGTCGGTGGAGGCGAGGTGGGCGGTGCCGAATGGCCCGGTCACGCCGGGGGCCGCGCTGGCGGTCACGCCGAAGCCAGCCGTCACATCGACCATTCCGGGCCGCGTCTCGAAACGCAATTGCCCATAGGGAACCGCTACCAGCCTCGGGCCGCTCTCCGCCCAGACTTCCGTCGCAATCACCGCCTGCGTGATCCTCCCGTCCGCTCCGACGATGATCCGAGCGATCGTGCCCAGGCGCTCGCCGGTATCGGAATAGATCGTCGCTCCGACGAGCGGCGCGGACTGGGCCGACGCCGGTTGCGCGATGGCGCGTCCGGCAGCCAAGGCGGCGAGCGCGACGGCGAGAATCGCAATTCCGCGCGTCCGTGTCACGGCGCTAGAACTCGACCGCGTCGCGCACAATCGGACAGGTCATGCAATGCCCACCGCCGCGCCCGCGACCCAACTCGGCGCCGACGATGGTGACGACCTCGACGCCAGCCTTGCGCAGCAGCGTGTTGGTGTGCGTGTTGCGGTCATAGGCGACGACCACGCCGGGCGACAGGCAGACCATGTTGTTGCCGCTGTCCCATTGGGCGCGCTGCGCGGCGTAGGGATTGCCGCCGGTCTCGACGACGCGAAGCTTCGGCAGATCGAGCGCCGCCGCGACCACCTCGACGAAGGTGCCCTGATCCTCCCGTAGCTCGATCCCCGGCGCCTTGTCGCTGGGATAGAAGGAGAACGCCTTGATCCGGTTCACGATCTCGGGGAACAGCGTGACCACGTCGCGGTCGCAGAACGTGAACACGGTGTCTAGATGCATCGCCGCGCGCAGCTTGGGCATCGCCGCGGCAATGACCCGCTTCGCCGCGCCCTTCTTGAACAGCGCCGCTGCCAGTTGGGCGATGGCTTGGTGCGACGTGCGCTCGCTCATGCCGACCAGCACCACGCCGTTGCCGATCGGCATGACGTCCCCGCCCTCCAGCGTTGCGGTGCCGTAATCGACTTCCGGATCGCCGTACCAGACCTGGAAATCGGACTGGGTGAAGCTGGGGTGGAACTTGTAGATCGCGGTGGCGAGAACCGTTTCCTCGTGGCGCGCCGGCCAGAAGAGCGGGTTCAGTGTTACGCCCCCATAGATCCAGCATGTCGTGTCACGCGTGTAGAGCGTGTTGGGCAGTGGCGGTAGGATGTACTCGTGCATCCCGGTGCTGGCCTCGACAAGCTTCAGCACCGCGTTGCCGTAAATGCCGGGGACCTCGAGCGTCGAGAGGCCGCCGATCAGATGCTCGGCGAGCTTGCGCGACGGCAGGCCGTCGAGGAACGAGCGGAGTCTCCTGGAGCAGCTCCAGCCCGACCTCGTTGGGAACGATCTGCTGGTCGAGGATCCACGTCTTCGCCGCCGGATTGTCGAGCGTCTCGGTCAGGAGATTGTGCATCTCCAGCACGTCCACCCCGCGGTCGCGCATCTTGGTTACGAAATCGAAGTGGTCGCGCTTGGCGTTGTCCACCCACAGCACGTCATCGAACAGAAGGTCGTCGCAGTTGGTCGGGGTCAGCCGCGTGTGAGCGAGGCCCGGCGAACACACCATGACCTTACGCAAGGTCCCGACTTCCGAATGAACGCCGAGGGGGACGCGTCCGGTCGCCTGAGCTTTCGCCATGTCATTGTCCTTATTCTTAGAGGGGGATCGCGCCGGAGGAGAGGCCGTAGATCG
Organism: uncultured Pseudomonadota bacterium; assembly: GCA_963756495.1. Classification (GTDB taxonomy): domain Bacteria; phylum Pseudomonadota; class Alphaproteobacteria; order Acetobacterales; family Acetobacteraceae; genus DATFDN01. The sequence goes on from CAVWNS010000002.1 coordinate 682,855, forward strand.
CGTAAATCGCCGCCAGCGCCGCGATGGCGAACACGACCCACTCTCCAATGTTGAACAGCATCTTGTTCTGTTCGCGTCGTGCGAAGAAGAACAGTATGGTTCCAGGCGCGTAGATAATAGTCGAGAGCAGAAGAAATTTCAGGCCCCCGGCATAGATGAGAAAGGCGGTATAGATGGTCGCGATCACCGCGCGCGTGAGATCGCCGGTCCATCCGGACGCGCGCGTGTCGTAGGTGTCCCGCGTCCATGCCAGCTGCACGGCGTAGGCTGCCACCAGGAGATACGGGATGAGGTTCATCGCGCTGGTCAACTCGACCGCGAGAATGAATGCCTGCTGGGCGAACAGCGTCAGGATCAGGAAGACCTGAACCACGATGTTGGTGAGCCAGAGCGCCGATGACGGGACGGCATTCGCGTTCTCGCGCGCGAGGAAGGTCGGCATCGTGTTCGATTTCCCGGCCGACCACAGGACCTCGGCCGCGAGCAGGGACCACGACAGATAGGCGCCGAGCACGGAGATGATCAGGCCGACGGCGATAAAGACGGTGCCCCAGTATCCGACGATGGCTTCCAGAACGCCGGCCATGGATGGGTTCTGCAACGCCCCCAGCTCCGGCCGAGTGAGTTGGCCATAGGGCAGGAGCGTGACGAGGACCAGCAAGCAAAGCACCCCCAGGAAACCAAGGATGGTTGCCGTCCCCACATCGGCCCAATTCTTGGCGTAGCGCGAATAGACGCTCGCACCCTCGACCCCGAGAAACACGAACACCGTGACAAGCATGGTGCCGCGTACCTGCTCGAACAGGTCGCCGAGGCTGTAGCTTCCGCCGCCCCAGAAACTGCCGGTGAAATCTGTCCGCCCTGAAGGCGAATACCGCGATGATGATGAACAGGAAGATCGGCACGATCTTCGCGATGGTAGCGATCGTGTTCAGCGCCGCCGCCTGCTTGACGCCGCGCAGGATCATGAAATGCACGGCCCACAGGATGATCGACGACAGGATCACCGCGACGACCGTGTTGCCCTGGCCGAACACCTGGAGAAAGAGGCCCAGGGTCGACATGATCAGGACGAAGTAGGAGACGTTGCCGATGCAGGTGCCCGACCAGTAGCCGAGCGCCGAGAGGAATCCAAGATAATTGCCGAAGCCGGCGTGTGCATAGGCGTAGACGCCCGCGTCGAGTTCGGGTTTCCGGCGTGCCAGCGTCTGGAATACGAAAGCCAGCATCAGCATGCCGGTGCCCGCGATCGCCCAGGCGATCAGGGCACCGAACGGCCCGGTGGCGCGCCCGAACGTCGATGGCAACGAGAATATCCCCGCGCCGACCATCGAGCCGATGACCAGGGCGAACAACGAGGCGAGGGACAACTTCTGGGTTAATTCCTGTGCCACGATGCTTACGAGGCCTCCGCCCTGATCAGATCATCCAACACCAATCGCTTGCCGAAGTCACGTGAAAGCGGACTAAAAGCGCCATCCCGTGTTGATCGCGATTCCGGTGACCAATTGGCTGAAGGTGCCACCTGAGACATTCGACCAGTTCCTTTCGTAGCCCGCCAGGAAATCCACCGAGGGATTGCCAAACCAACGCGCTTGACGCTCGCCGCCAAACCACTTTGCCGGCAGGCTGTACTGCAGCGAGGTCAGGGGGATCAGGGTGAAATCCCGGCGCGAGACTCCGCCATCCGGGTCGAACCAGCGTTGCAGGACCTCCATTCCGAATAGGATGCTCCATTGCTCGGAGATCACGTGCGACAGCGAGGGAAGCAGCTCCAGCGCATAGGATGACGGGGCGGGATCGCGGAAGCGGCGTTGGCCCAGGACGGTAAACCCGAGGGACCAGACGGCCGACGCCGACGATCCGCCCGAAACCGGGATTCTGTTGAATCCCTCATCGAAATTGAACGCCTTGCTGATCCCGACATCCAGATCGTTCCGAGTGGCGAATTCGCGGGCGAAGGTAGGCTCGAAGTCAAGGCGTGGAACGTACGCGACGAACGGCGAATAGGCCTGGTCATTGTCGCTATCGACATACTGGAGCTGTAGCCGTGGACGGATCTTATCGAAATCCGCGCCGTTCGCGTTGACGAACCGGTCGGATTCCAGAGAGACGCTTCCCGACAATCGCAAGGGCAAATCGCCCAACTGCCCTGACCCGGAGAGCCGCACAACGGGAGCGCCTTCGAGCGTGGCGGTGCCGCCGGAGCTCAGGGCCTCGGCATTGGAGTTGAAATAGAGCGGCGCAATGACGTTGAGGTTGACACGCGGCGACGGTGCCTGTTGCTCCGCCCCCGGCGCCGTCGCGATGAAGTTCGCATCTGGGACCGGGGTTCTCGAATTCGGCGCCCCCAAGATCGCGTCATCGCGAAACATCGACGCCTCATCGGCCGCGTCGCGGTTGAGACCCTGTGCGGCGGCAACACCGGCTTGCCCCATGCCGATCGTGGCTAGCGACAGAAGAATGGCCGAAAAACGCCCCACCGGGGTGATTGGATAGATGGCCCGCGCAGAGGTTTCTATTGCACCCTCCTTACGCCGCCGCGTTGCAGAACTATTGCAAGGTCGGATCAGATTATGTCAAACTGACCCATTTAAGCTCGCGTTAAGTCAAATCTCGCTCTAAGTCAATAGGCTCTAGAATTTTCTGAGACAGGAGACGAGCGTCTCAGGCGCCCGACATGCCGCCCCGGCGTTACTGGCCGCTCAGCGGCTCACCCGGCGTGTGCTTGTCGAAGAACGCCAGAACGCGGCGACGTTGCTCGTCCAGATGCGCGGGACCTTTCCAGTCGTGCAGCGTCTCGACATTCGGCAGGGTCTCCGCGAGTTCGCGTCCCGTGACCGCCGGGTGCGGTGTGTCGTCGCCGGGCAGTACCAGCGCAGGCACCGTGCAACGTCGCACAAAGTCACGGCTGACGCTGAACACGAACGTGCCGCTCCACATGTTCTCCCCGAACCTCCGCAAGGCGGCCTCATTGAGGTCGGGGCGCGCCGCTCGCTGCTCGTTCGACCACTCCGCAAAGGAGTCCGGGAAATAGGTCGGGAAATCCGGATGCAACCCGATCGGGTTCTGCAGCACCGCCGCGGTCACGCGCTCTGGCACCATCTCGCACAGTTTGAGGCAGAAGCTCCCCCCGATACAGCCGCCCAGCGTGTGAAACTGCGCGATGCCAAGGTGATCCATCAGCGCAAGATGGTCCGCGGCGTAGGTGGCCCAGCCATGGTCGGCTTCGATCGCGCCGCGTGAGCGACCCGCGTTGCGCTGGTCCATCGCGACAACCCGGTAGCGGCTGGCTAGCACCTCGGTCCAGTCCTGCCACGATCGCGGCGAACCAGACGCCGGCGCGTGCCACATCTCGCTGCGCGATCGCATGCCCCCCGGCGCGAACAACAGCACGGGAAAGCCGTGTCCGTACTCCTCGAAGTAGATTTCCGCATCGTCGCGTTCGAGCATGGGCATCGATCGGAACCTCATTTCCTGAGCATGGGCGGGCTAGCCAAGGCAGCGCCGGTAGAGTGCGATCAGGCGCTCCCAATGTCGCTCCGCTGCCCGCTGGTCGTAGCACCATCGCTGCGGAAACGCGAAGCCATGATGAACGCCGGGATACAGCTCGATCTCGCCTCGCGCGCCCGATTGCGTAAGCAGTCCGCGCAACTCCTCGACCATGGGCAACGGCGCCAACTCGTCGTGCTCGGCGCACGCGATATAGAGCTCGGCGCGGGTCCTGGCCAAATTCAGATGCGGGCTCTCCTCGGCGTCGCTGACGAGCCAGGTCCCGTAGAACGACGCGGCGGCGGCAACGCGATCCGGATAGCGCGCGGCCGCTGCCAAGGCGTACGGGCCGCTCATGCAGTAGCCGTGGGCGCCGACCGGGCCCGGCTTTGCCGCCGGCGCCCGGTCGACATGGGTCAGCATCGCGGCGACGTCGTCCATCACCGGCGGGATCGTCATTTTGGTGCGGACGGCGCGCATGCGTTCCCGTTCCGCGCTGCCCGCTTCCAGCACGTCGGAGCCGAACATCGTGTCCCGACCAGCGCGATAGTAGAGGTTGGGCAGCATGACATAGTAGCCGACACTGGCGAGCCGGCGCACCATGTCACGCAGTTCGTCGCGGACGCCGGGGGCATCCATCAGGAATAGCACGGCCGGAAATGCTCCGCCGCGCTCCGGGTGACAGATGAACGTCTCCATCGCGCCGTCTCTGGTGACAATGTCCTCGGTTCTCTCGATCATCGGCTTGCATCCCCCTGACTGCGTGCGCGCCAAGTCTCCATCCGTCGACGACCGGGGTGCTGCGATACTAAGCGCCAGGTCGGGCAAGGTCCGCGACTGCGTCCCGGTAGCGCGTGATCGCCGCGAGATGCTCCGCGGCGGTGTGGCCGGCGATGCGTTTGTGATGGCCGCGCGGAAACGTCGTGTGGGCGGTGACGTGGGTGACGCCGGCCTCTTTCCAGAAGATCATTTCGCGGCGCCAGTCGGCCTCGGTGCCCGCGCCGGGAGAAACCCAGACCTCGATCCCCATCTGACCCGGATCGCGGCCGGCCTCGCGGGTCAGGCGGCGGAGCTTGTCAAAGGCGGCGAGGGCCGTGTCGTCCGGCGGATAGGCGAGCGGCATGAAGCCGTCGCCGTATTTCGCCGCCCGGCGGAAGGTCGCCTCGGCATGGCCGCCAAACCAGATCGGCATGCGCCCGGACGCGGGGCGAGGATTGATGCCGGCATCCTCGATGCGGTGGAACGCGCCGGCGAAGTTGACATGCGGCTCGGCCCAGAGCGCCTGCATGACGCGCACCTGCTCCTCCGAACGCTTGCCGCGGTTGGAGAAGTTCTCGTTGAGACCCATGAACTCGATCTCGTTCCAGCCAACGCCGACACCGAGACGGAACCGGCTACCCGAGAGCACGTCGAGGCAGGCCGCCTGCTTGGCCACCAGCACCGCTTGGCGCTGGGCCAGTATCAGCACGCCAACGGCGAAGCCGATGCGCTGGGTGCAGGCGGAAAGGAAGCCGAACAGCACGAACGGGTCATGATAGGCGGTCGCGCTCGTGCCGACGCGGTCGCCGCCCTCGGCCGTCGCCGGATTGGCCCCGAGCACGTGATCGGGCGCGACCAGGTAGTCGAAACCGAGCCCTTCCGCGGCCTGGGCGTAGTCACGGATGACGGCGGGGCCTGCCCCGATGTCGCCGATCGGCAGCGACGCTCCGAGTTGCATTGCTGTTTCCTCCTATCTCGGCATTGCTTGGTAGGTGAGTTTACGCTGGCCCGCCGAGCCCGGCCGGTAGCCCGAATGTTTCCTGGTCCTCGAGGCCGCAGGGGAGCGTGTGGCGCCGGCCGGTTGTCCGTGAACCCGAACAGTCGTCTGGGCCCGAGCCCGCATCGAGGAGGATGGGTGATGGATAAGCCGCCAGCCGCAGACCGCTATGTCGGTATCGACGTCTCCAAAGGCCGCGTGGACGTGCACGTGCGTCCGGATGGAACCGCCTTTACCTGCACCACCGACCCGGACGGACTGGCCGATCTGGTCGGTCGATTGAAACCATGCCAGCCCAAGCTGGTCGCCATGGAAGCGAGCGGCGGCTACGAGGGCGTCGTCGCTGCGGCGCTGGCCGAGGCCGGCCTGCCGGTCGCCATCATCAACCCGCGCCAGGTGCGCAAATTCGCCGGCGCCATTGGACGTCTCGCCAAAACCGACGCAATCGACGCCAGCGTGATCGCGCACTTCGCCGACGCGGTGCGGCCCGAGGCCAAGCCGATGCCGGATGCACTCTCGCTGCGGCTGCGCGAACTGCTGGCCCGTCGCCGCCAGCTCGTCGTCATGATCAATGCCGAGAAGCAGCGGTTGGGCAAGGCCGCCGACCGGCTCGCCCAGCGGTCGTTCAAGACCATCCTGCGCAGCCTCGAAGCGGAGCGCGAACGGATCGACCGCGCCATTGACAAGCTGATCGAACAAAGCCCGGTGTTCTGCGCCAAGCAGGACCTGCTCAAGAGCGTTCCGGGCATCGGCGACGTGGTGGCGCGCACGCTGATCGTGGAGCTCCCCGAACTCGGCACGGTCGATCGACACCAGATCGCCGCACTCGCCGGCGTCGCTCCAATGAACCGCGACAGCGGCAGCTATCGGGGAAAACGACGCATCCAGGGCGGCCGCGTCGAAGTGCGCGCGCCGCTCTACAGGGCCTGCCTGGTCGCGATCCGGCACAACCCGCCGCTGCGCGCCTTCTACCAGCGGCTGCGCGACGCAGGAAAGCCAGGCCGTCTCGCCCTTGTCGCCGTGATGCGCAAGCGGCTCACCACGCTCAACGCCATCCTGCGCGATAAAAAGACATGGGCCGTCGCCCAGTCCTGACCGTCGAGAGCATTGCGGCGTCGGCGTCCGCGGCGACCGGCCGCTCAAGGCCGTCAGCCGCCGAAGGCGGGGGCGCGCACGCGCCAGCCTTGAACGGGCGGGCGACGCGGACGACCCTTCAGCCGACATCTCGACCCTTGACCTTCAAGACAGTCGCTCCCCTGCTTGACCCGTGAGGGTAGGCGGCTAACGCGCTTTGTGCCAGTTCGAGCCCCGCCCGCGCCATGCCGGCGTTGACGGGTCGCTGGAACGCGTGCCCCTGTGCGTCGTGGACACGACCGGGCGCACGAGGCGAGGCCAAGGTGGCCAGTGAACCCGCGAAACACGGGAAGGAAAGGCACCAGGATGACCGGACCGCTGCGAGGGATCAAAGTCGTCGAAGTCGGACAGGCGCTGGCAGGCCCGCTCGCCGGTGTCATCCTGGCCGATTTGGGTGCCGACGTGATCAAGGTCGAAAAACCGGACGGCGGCGACGACGCTCGCCTCTGGGGGCCGCCTTTCGTTGACGGCGATTCCGTCATGTTCCACGCGACCAACCGCAACAAGCGGTCGGTCACCCTCGACATCAAGAGCGCCGACGACGTCGCCCGATTGAAGGCACTCGGTCGCGAGGCCGACGTCCTGATCCAGAACCTGCGGCCCGGTATCGTGGACGCGCTCGGCATCGGCCCGGACGCCATGCTCGCGGTCAATCCCGGCCTGATCTACTGCTCGATCTGGGCGTTCGGCTATCGGGGTCCGCTGCGCCTCGCGCCCGGCTTCGATCCGCTGCTCCAGGCCTATGGCGCGGTCATGACGCTGACCGGGCGCCCGGAAGACCCGCCCACGTTTTGCGCCCCGGCGATCAACGACAAGGCGGCGGGCATGTGGTGCGTCATCGGCGCCCTTGCCGCGCTCCAGCAACGCCACGTGACAGGCCAGGGCTGCGTCGTCGACACGTCGCTTTTCGAAAGCGCCGTCGCCTGGGTGGAATCCCCGCTCAACACCTATCGGGTCACCGGGCAACCGCCGGTGCGACACGGTACCGGGAGCAACATTCTGGTCCCCTATCAGACGTTCGACACCGCCGACCGGCCGATCTGCATTGCCGCCGGCAATGATCGCCTCTTCGTCAAGTGTGCCCAGGCGCTCGGTCATCCGGAGTGGCTGCAAGAACTCGCGATTTCAGGACGGCCGCAAGCGCGCCGCGAACCGCCTCGCGCTGGTGGCGCTGATGGTACCGGTGCTGCGCGCGGAGCGTCGCGATCACTGGATGGCCGCACTTGAAAGCGTCGGGGTGCCGTGCGCGCCGGTCAACGACATCGGCGAGCTTGCCCGAACCGAGCAGCTCCGAGCGATGGACCTGATCCGCACCCTGCCAGGGAGCGGACTTGAAGTCGTCGGGCTGCCAATCTCGTTCGACAAGCAGCGCCCGCATCCCCGCACAGACTCCCCCCGCCTTGGCGAGCACAACTCTGAAATCTTCGCCCGCGAAGGCGGACGCGACTGAGCGGCGTATATGCTCACACCGACGAACGGCTTGAGGCGCAATATGACCAAGCAGCTCCATCTGGGCGCCTTCATGCGCCCGGTCAGCATCCACACCGCCTGGTGGCGCTATCCCGGCGCCTTCCCCGACGCGAACTTCAACCTCGCGCATCTGGTCCGCTTCATCCAGACGCTCGAGCGTGGCTGCTTCGACGCGTTCTTCATGGCCGACCATCTCGCCGTCCTGAACATGCCCATCAAGGCGCTGCGGCGCAGCGCGACCGTGACCTCGTTCGAGCCGCTGACCTTGCTCTCTGCCCTTGCGATGGTCACCGAGCGCATCGAACTCATCGCGACCGCCTCCACCACCTTCGACGAGCCGTACCACATCGCCCGACGGTTCGCCTCGCTCGATCATATCAGCGGCGGCCGAGCCGGGTGGAACATCGTGACGACCTCGAACCCCGATGCAGCGCTCAATTTCGGCCTCACGGATCATGTGGAGCATGACGAGCGCTATCGCCGCGCTCGTGAGTTCCACGCCGTCGTCACCGGGCTCTGGGACAGCTGGGCGGACGACGCCTGGTTGCGCGACCTGGCAAGCGGCATCTTCTTCGACCCGGACCGGATGCACGTGCTCGACCACAAGGGCGAGCATCTCTCGGTGCGCGGACCTCTCAACATTGCGCGGCCCATTCAGGGGTGGCCGGTGATCGTCCAGGCCGGCGCATCGGAGGCCGGACGGCAGCTCGCCGCCGAGACGGCGGAAATGATATTCGGCAGCAGCCGCACGATCGAGGACGCACAGCGCTTCTACGCGGACGTGAAGGGCCGGATGCAGGCCCTCGGCCGCTCGCCCGATCACCTCGAGATCCTGCCGGGAGCGCTCGTCGTCGTCGGGCGGACGAGGGAGGAGGCGCGGGAGAAGCAAGCCCTGCTCGACAGCCTCGTGCATCCGGAAAGTGGCATTCCGAACCTCTCCATCCGGCTCGGCATCGATGCGTCGCACTTCGATCTCGACGCCCCGCTGCCGGACATCCCGCAGACCAACGCCAGCCAGAGCGGCCGCAATTCCCTTGTCGCGCTTGCCAGGCGGGAGAACTCTGACGGTTCGCCAGTTGGCGCAGCTCGTCGGCGGCTATGGCGGGCTACGGATGATGGGCACGGCGGCCGATATCGCCGATACGATGCAGGAGTGGCTGGAGACCGAGGCGTCGGACGGGTTCAACGTGATGTTCCCGACCGTCCCGGCCGGCCTCGACGACTTCGTGGAGCTGGTCGTGCCCGAACTGCAACGCCGCGGCATCTTCCGCCGGGCGCATGCCGGAACCACGCTGCGCGAGAACCTTGGCCTGCCGCGGCCCGACAACCAGTTCTTTCCCACCGGCAAAACGGATCGCCGCGCCGCTGAATGAAGGGGGGGAGTCCGTCGGCGGACCCTGGCAACGTGACGCCGGATCCATCAGATCGAGAGGACAGTCATGAAAATCTCAGTCGGCGGCGACCACGCTGGATTCCCGCTGAAGGCGGCGATCATCAGCGTATGCGAGCAACTCGGCCACGAGGTCACCGACCACGGCTGCTACGATGAAACCCCGGTGGACTTCCCCGACATATCCCGCGAGGTCTGCACCGATGTGGTCGAAGGCAAGGCCGACCGCGCGATCCTGGTCTGCGGGACCGGCGTCGGCGCCTCAATCGCCGCCAACAAAATCCCAGGCATCCGTGCTTCGATCGTGCACGATGGACACATCGCCCACCAATGCGTCGAGCATGACGATGTGAACGTCATGTGCATCGGAGCCAAGATCGTCGGCTCCTGGCTCGCCGAGGATCTGGTCCGAAACTATCTCGGCGCGACCTTCAGCACCGACGAGGATTGCCGGCGGCGGGTTGCCAAGCTGATGGAACTGGAGCGCTCTTTCACCAAGGCAGCGGCCAAATAGGGGGCGGAGCGTCATGCCAACCCAGGCGATCCCTGCAAAGCGGTGGGTGCGCATCATCCCCGCCGCCTTTCTCATGTACACCATCTCCTTTATGGACCGGAACAACATTGCGTTCGGGTTCTTCGGCATGCAGCGGGATCTGGGGATCGGTGCCACTGCATCCGGGCTTGCCGGCGGGATCTTCTTCTTCGGCTATCTCTTTCTGCAGGTGCCAGGGAGCCTGATCGCGGAGAAATGGAGCGCCAAGCGGTTCATTACCGCGATGTTGTTGATTTGGGGTCTTTGCGCCATGGCGACAGCCCTGGTGCAGAACCTTGCCCAACTCCTCATCCTCCGCTTTCTGCTCGGCGTGGTCGAGGGCGGCGTGTCGCCCGCCACGATGATCCTGCTGACCAAGTGGTTCCCGCTTAGCGAGCGGTCGCGCGCCAATGCACTGTGGTATCTCTGCATTCCCGCTGCTTCGATCGTCACCGGCCCGGTCTCCGGCTGGATCCTGTCCCACTATGACTGGCGCATGCTGTTCGCCTTGGAAGGTGCGCCGGCGATCGTCTGGGCCATCGTGTGGTGGTGGCTGATCGATGATTCGCCCAGCACGGCGAAGTGGATCTCGACTGCCGAGCGCGACTACCTCGAAACCACGATTGCAGCGGAGAGGAAGGCGTTGAGGGCAGAGGTGCCCAGCGTCCGCGCGGTGCTGCGCAACCGTAATGTGATCCTGCTGCTCGTGCTGTTCTGCTTCCTGCAGATTGGCTTCTACGGCTACGGTCTATGGCTGCCGACCATCGTCAAGGCGCTGTCGCATGCCACGATCATGCAGGTCGGCTGGATCAGTGCGATCCCATGGATCTGCGCGATGGTTGGCTCACTGCTCATCTCGGCGCGCGCCGACCGGACGCGCGACTACAAGACCCATATCGCTGGCCCGATCCTGGCAGGAGCGTTGTTCCTGACACTCTCGGTGCTTGCCGGACCAAGTCACCCAGTGCTGGCGATCGCCGCGCTCAGCCTTTGCCTCGGATTCATCTATTGCTATGCGGTCTATTGGGCAGCGCTCAGTTCCTTCGTCGCCGCGGACGTGCTCGCCGTCGCCATGGGCGTGATCAACGCGATCGGCAACCTGGGCGGCTTCGTGGGGCCTTTCATGGTCGGCTATCTGATCGATCGGACCGGGACACCCTTCATTGGCGAGGGATTCCTGATCGGATGCCTCGTGATTTCCGGCCTGATCGCCTTGCAGTTGCGCAATCGGCCGGTGGGACTTCCGATGTCAACCGCCGCAACTCGCGCGGCGACAGCACATTGATACTCGTGTGATGGCCCAGAAGTTCGCCACCGCGAACTTCTGGGCCGGCCACTAGACGTCCTTGGCGCTGTCCCCGCCCGTCACCTCGTATTCCGCTCCTGTCACCATCGCGGCCGCATCCGAGGCCAGGAACACGGCGGCGGGCGAGATGTCCTCCGGTTGCAGCCAGCCCACGCGCAGCGGAACCGTGGGCGCGCGGATGTCCCATGCCTCTTGGGGCGCAGGGTTCTGCGGCGGGTTGGGGCGGCTCTCGCCGATCAACTCGCTGAAGCGCTTGGGATAGCGCGTGAGCGCGGTATCGACGAGACCGGGAATCACCGCGTTGACGGTGATGCCGTATTGGCCCAGCTCCATCGCGGCCGACTTCATCAGGCCCAGGATGCCCCATTTGGAGGCGGAGTAAGAGCTTGCGTCCTTGGTACCGTGCTTGCCCTGCATCGACGACAGCACGATGATGCGGCCGTAGCGCTGCGCAACCATCTTCGGCGCGAAGGCGCGGATCGTGTTCGCCGTGCCATTGAGGCTGTTGTCGATCACGTCGCGCCAGTCGGCATCCTCCATCTCCAGCAATGGCTTCCAGCGCTGGATCGCCGCGTCGGCGACGACGATGTCGATGCGTCCGAATTCGCGCTGCGTGCGATCCGCGGCATCGCGCAGCTTGCCGATGTCGCGGATGTCCGCCTGGATCGGCGTGCAGCGGCGACCATAGCCGCGCACCTGCTGCACCGTCTGGTCGAGGTCGGCTTGGGTTGCAGGCTTGGCATCGGACGCCGTGCTCACCGGCCCGCAGATGTCGATGACGACCAGGTCGGCGCCGTTGGCTGCCATCTCCACGGCGATGGCGCGCCCGATCCCACGCGCCGCCCCGGTGACCACCGCGACCTTTCCCTGCAACCGGCTGTCGCGTCCCGGCTGGATCGGTCCCGCGCCGGGGTGCGACGCCGGCTGGGCGTTGGCGGTCGAGGCCAGCGCGGCGGCGCCGGCGGCAGCGCCGCTCAGCAGGAGTTTCCGTCGCAGCGTGTCGGCTACGGCGTCTTTCTCATTGGCCATCGTGGTCCCTCCGGAGCGCACAGGAACACGGGCTGCCCCTGTGAGTTCCGGGCCAGCGCTTCGCGAGACCGTCATTTCCCGGCGACCGCCCCGCGCGGGAGACGCGCGAGCCTCTACTCCGCGGCGAGCGGCATGATGGCTGCCTCGGCGCGCATCCAGACGGCGGTGTCGTGGAACACGGCGCCGCCCATCGGGGGCGCGGGGTCGTCGCTGGTCAGCGCGTTGATGCCGATGCCGCCCTCGTAGTATTCGCTCGGCCAGACGCTTTCCACGACCACCACGCCGGGCTGCGCGCCCTCGGTCACGCGCACATGCACGACGACCTCGCCGCGCGCGTTGCCGAGCCGGACCTTGCCGCCTTCGGTGAGGCCGAGGCGCGCGGCGTCGGCGGGATGGACGAGGGCGGTCGGGCGGACCTCCATGCGCCGCGAGCTGGGCATCTCGGTGAAGCTGGTATTGAGGAAGCGCCGCGCCGGCGACGTCATCAGCCGGAACGGACAATCCGCGCGCAACTCGTCGATGATCGCGAAATGGTCCGGCAGGCGCGGCATCCCGGCGTGGTTCGGGCCGATGCGCGCCCAGTCGGGAGCGAAGCGGAACCGGCCGCCGGGCTGGGGAAAGCCGTTCAGGAAATGCTGCTCCGCGAATGGCACCTGCGCGTCCACCCAGCGCCGCTCCCGCACCGTCGCCGCATCCGGCCAGCCGGAGGCGCGCAAGGTCGCGTCGATCATCTCCCACGCCGTCATCTGAAAGCCCGGATGCGTCGCGCCGAGCCGCGCGGCGAGGGCGTTGATGACCTCGTGGTTCGACCGACACTCCCCGGGCGGGTCGATCAGCTTGGGGCCGATCTGGATGTGGCTGTGACCGCCGGCCTGATAGAGGTCGTCGTGTTCCATGAACATCGCCGCCGGCAGCACGATGTCGGCCCAGCGCGCCGTCTCGGTCATGAACTGCTCGTGGACGCAGGTGAACAGGTCCGCGCGCGCGAAGCCCCGGCGCACCCGGTTGCTGTCGGGGCAGACGGTGAGTGGGTTCTGGTTCTGGATGAACAGTGCGTGGACCTCCGGGCCGTCGCCAAGCTCGCGCCGGTCGCCGGTCAGCACGCTGCCGATGCGGCTCATGTCCATCTCGCGGGTTCGCGGGTCGCGAACGTCGAGTCCCTCGATCAGCGTCTTGTCCCAATGATAGATGCCGCGATTGCTCCACAGGGCGCCCCCGCCCTCGTGCGCCCAGGTGCCGGCGACCGTGGGCAGGCAGGTGACGGCGTGCATGTTGGCCGCGCCATTGCGCGAGCGCGAGAAGCCGTAGCCGAGCCGGATGTAGCTGCGCTTGGTCGCGCCATAGAGGCGCGCGAACGCCTCGATCTCCTCGACCGGCAATCCGGTGATCGCCGAGGCCCAGTCCGGCCCGCGCGATGCCAGATGCGATTCCAGCGCGTCCGGGCAGTCGGCGTAGCGCGCCATGTAGGCGCGATCGGCCCAGCCGTCGCGGAAGGCGATGTGCATGAGCGCGCAAGCCAGCGCGCCGTCGGTGCCCGGTCGCGGCGCGAGGTGCAGGTCGGCGACGGCGGCGGTGCCGCTGCGATAGGGATCGACCACCACCAGCTTCGCCCCGCGCTCCTTCCGGGCGCGAGTGACATGGGTCATCACGTTGACCTGGGTGGCGACCGGATTGCCGCCCCAGATCACGATGAGGTCGGACACCGCCATCTCGCGCGGGTCCGGCCCGCGATAGCCGCCGATGCCGGCGAACCACCCGGCCTCGCAGACCGAGGTGCAGATGGTCAGACGCTGACGGGAGTATTTCATCGCGTGGCGCAGGCGGTTGATGCCGTCGCGCTGCACCAGCCCCATGGTGCCGGCATAGTAAAAGGGCCAGACCGCCTCGGTGCCGTGCCGCGCAGCGACGTCGATCAGCGCCCCGACGGTGCGGTCCAGCGCCTCCTCCCAGCCGATCTCGCGGAACTGCCCGGAGCCCTTCGGGCCGGTGCGCAGTAGCGGGCGCGTCAGGCGCTCGGGATGGTGGATGCGCTCGGCGTAGCGCGCGACCTTGGCGCAGATGACGCCCGCCGTGTAGCTGTTGTCGGCCGCCCCGCGCACCGCGCCGATACGGCGGCCGTCCAGCACCTCGACCTCCAGCGCGCAGGTGGAGGGGCAGTCGTGCGGACAGGCGGAGTTGCGGATCTGACGGGTTGCGAAGCTCTCTGGCATGGCCCCAGCGTAGCGCGGGCCGGAAATGGTTGGCAAAGTGCCGTTGTCGGGCGCGGTCCGCTGCTCACAGATGGAATGGGATCGATCATGAGGCAAGCGGCTGTTCATGCCAGAGCCGGGGGTTCCGGTGACGCCTGACGAATTCCGCCGCTATGGCCACCAGTTGATCGACTGGCTCGCCGACTATCAGGATCAGCTCGCGCAGCGTCCGGTGATGGCGGGCACGCAGCCCGGCGCGATCAAGGCCGCGGTTCCGGCAAGTCCGCCGGAGGCGCCGGAGGACTTCGTCGCCGTGCTGGCCGATCTCGACCGCCTGATCGTGCCGGGCCTGTCGCTGTGGCAGCATCCGCGCTTCTTCGGCTACTTCCCGGCAAACGCCCTGCCCGCCGGCGTGCTCGGCGATCTGGTCAGCACCGGGCTTGGGGTCATCGGCCTGTCCTGGCAGTCGAGCCCGGCGCTGACCGAGGTGGAGGAGGTCGTCACCGACTGGGTCCGGCAGATGGTGGGCTTGTCGGCGGGCTGGAGCGGCGTCATCCAGGACACCGCGTCCACCAGCGCGCTGGTGGCGCTGATCTGCGCGCGGGAGCGGACGACGGACTACGCGCTGTCGCGCGGCGGACTTCAGGGCGAGGCACGCAGGCTGTGCGTCTATGTCTCGGCGCACAGCCACAGCTCGGTGGACAAGGGCGCGCTGCTCGCCGGATTCGGTCGCGACAATCTCCGGCTGGTTCCGTTCGATCGATCCTACGCGATGCGCCCGGACGCACTGGCCGCGCTGATCGAGGCGGATCTGGCGGCCGGCCGCCTGCCCTGCGCGATCGTCGCCACCACGGGCACGACGGCCACCACCGCGCTCGACCCGGTCCGGCCCATCGCGGCGCTCGCGCGCCGGCACGGCATCTGGCTGCACGTGGACGCCGCCATGGCGGGCAGCGCGATGATCCTGCCGGAATGCCGCTGGATGTGGGACGGGATCGAGGACGCCGACAGCCTGGTGCTCAACGCGCATAAATGGCTCGGCGCGCCGTTCGACTGCTCGCTCTACTACGTGCGCGACCCCGAGCACCTGGTGCGCGTGATGTCCACCAACCCGAGCTTCCTGCAATCCTCGGTGGACGGACAGGTGAAGAACCTGCGCGACTGGGGCATCCCGCTCGGTCGCCGGTTCCGCGCGCTCAAGCTCTGGTTCCTCATCCGCGAGCAAGGGGTGGCAGCGCTCCAGGCGCGGCTGCGGCGCGACATGGCGAACGCGCGCGAACTGGCCGGGCAGGTCGCCGCGACGCCGGGCTGGCGCGTGCTGGCGCCGGTGCATCTGCAAACCGTGTGCGTGCGCCACGAGCCGGACGGCCTCGACGGCGCGGCGCTCGATCGCCACACGCTCGCCTGGGCGGAGGCGGTGAACCGTTCGGGCGCCGCCTACCTGACCCCGGCGGTCATCGACGGGCGCTGGATGGTGCGCGTCTCGATCGGCGCCTTGGCCACCGAGGCCGACGACGTCGCGGCGCTCTGGCGCGTGATACGCGAGACCGCCGAGAGCGGGGCGGCCCCATGACGATGACCACCACGATGGTGCCGATGCGCGACGGCGTGCGGCTTGCCACCGACATCTATCTGCCGGACGGCGCCGGCCCGTTTCCGGTCGTCATGGAGCGCACGCCCTATGGCCGGCACCTGCCCAGCCGCAGCGAGATCACCGCGACGGATCCCACGCCGGCGAGCCGGGCCGCGCTGGCGCGGTATTTCACCGCGCAGGGCTACGCGGTGGCGTTCCAGGACACGCGCGGGCGCTACGGCTCGGAAGGCCGGTTCGTCAAATACCTGGCCGACGGCGAGGACGGGTTCGACGCCTGCGCCTGGCTGCATCGCCAGCCCTGGTGCGACGGGCGCATCTGCACGATGGGACTGTCCTATGCCGCGCATACGCAGGCGGCGCTCGGCTGCCTCGATCCGCCGGGGCTGGTCGCGCAGGTGCTCGATTGCGGTGGGTTCGCCAATGCCTGGCAGGCGGGCATCCGCCAGTCGGGCGCGTTCGAGCTGAAGCAGGCCACATGGGCGCACAAGAACGCCCTCGCCTCCCCCGAAGCCGATGCCGACCCGGTCATGCGCGCGGCGCTGGAAGCGGAGGACATACGCGACTGGTTCGCCCGGATGCCGTGGAAACCGGGGCACTCGCCGTTGCGCCACCACCCCGACTACGAGGCCTATCTGTTCGAGCAATGGGCGCACGGCGCCGATGACGGGTTCTGGCACCAGCTCGGCATCCGCACGGCAGCCTGGCACGACCGCTACAGCCGCGCCGCCTGCGTGCACATGTCGTCGTGGTGGGACCCCTACCCGCTGACGGCGACGGGCAACTTCGTGGGGCTGAACGGGCGCGGCGAGCAGCGACTGATCCTGGGGCCGTGGACGCATGGCGACCGGAGCGAGCGGGTGTTCGGCGACGTCGATTTCGGCGTCGACGCGCCGATCAATTCCTGGACCGGCGACTGGCGCGCCTACCGGCTGCGCTTCTTCGACCACGTGGTGAAGCGGGCGAAGCTGGACGAACCGGCGGTGCGCGTCTTCGTCATGGGCGGCGGCAGCGGGCGGCGGACGCCTTCGGGGCATCTCGATCACGGCGGGCGCTGGATCGCTGCGCCCGACTGGCCAGTGCCGGGGACGGCATTCGTTCCCTACCACCTGCACGGCGATGGCCAACTCGACCCCGCGGCGCCCGATGCCGCGGCCGCGCCGCTCTCCTACGATTTCGACCCGCGCCGGCCGGTCCCCACGATCGGCGGCGCGATGAGCAGCCTGGAGCCGGTGGCGCGCGCCGGCGCGTGGGACCAGACGGAGAGCCCGGATTTCTTCGGCTGCGCGCCGCCGTTCCTGCCACTCGCCGCGCGCCCGGACGTATTGGTGTTCCAGACCGCAATCCTGTCGGAGCCCTTGCAGATCGTCGGGCCGATCGAGGCCGAGTTGTTCGCGGCGACGGACCAGCCGGACACGGACTTCACCGCCAAGCTGATCGACGTGCACCCGCCCTCGGCGGACTACCCGCGCGGCTACGCGATGGGGCTGACCGACGGCATCCTGCGCCTGCGCTACGCCGAGGACCCCGCCGCCCCGCGCCTGCGCCGGCCGGGCGAGGTGGTGCGGGCGCGGATCACCCTGTTCCCGACCGCCAACCTGTTCCTGCCGGGGCATCGGATCAGGCTCGATGTCTCCTCCAGCAACTTCCCCAAATTCGACGTGAACCCGAACACCGGCGAGCCCGAGGGTCGGGCGCGACGGATCCGGGCGGCGGTGAACACGGTGTTCCTCGATGCCGCCAGGCCGAGCCGGATGGTGCTGCCGGTGCTGGGGCTCTGAGAAGTTGAGGGCCCCTCTCCCGCCGTGGCGGAAGAGGGGCGGGTTAGGTCACGTCATGCCGGCATGGTGTCGATGAAGCCGGTTACGGCCCGCAGCCGCCCGTCCTCGGCCAGCATCACGAAGTCGGTGCCACCGATGAACAGTGGCGCCTGCTCGGTGCCGCCGGCGCTCCAGCTGAACCGCGCTCGGTCGTGATGCGCCTCGATTCCGCTCGACAGCCGGACGCGATAGCCGGGGAGTTGCTCCTGCACCGCCGCGATCATGGCATCGATTTCGGCGAATCCGGTGCCATGGCGATGGGCGTCCAGATAGCTGCCATCCTCGGTCCAGGTCCGCGCGATGATGTCGCGGCGGCGCCCCGCATCTGTTTCGTTCCAGGCCGCGATGTAGCCGGCCACTGTCTCGTTGATCGTGCTCATGTCGTGCTCCTCGGGATCGCGACCGGCGGGTTGTCGGCCGTGCATCAGGAATCCTCGGTCGCCGGCGCAACGTCGATTACCTCTTGGGTCATCGATCGACCGATTTCCGCTCCGGCGGGATCGGCCTTAAACGCGGGGACATGATCGATCTCGTCCCTGCCCCGGCCGCGCTGCCGCCGGGCCGCCGCGTCTATGCCATCGGTGACATCCACGGCTGTCTTGCGCAGCTTGACGCGCTTCATGCGGCGATCGCCGCCGACCTCGCGGCGCGTCCGGTCGCCGCGCCGCTGCTTCTGCACATCGGTGACTACGTAGACCGCGGACCTGACACCGCCGGGGTGATCGAGGCGCTGCGCCGCGGCCCGCCGATCGCGGGCGTCCCGACGGTGAACCTGAAGGGCAACCACGAGCAGACCATGATCGAGGCGCTGGCGGGCGAGCGCGCGGCCGGGACCGACTGGCTGTTTCACGGCGGCAAGCCGGCGCTGGCCAGCTACGGCCTCGACCCCGATGGCCCGCGGGAGGCATGGCGGGCGGCGGTGCCGGACGCCCACTTGGGGTTCCTGCACGGGCTGACCCTGATGCGCCAGGAGGGCGGGTACCTGTTCGCCCATGCCGGCATCCGTCCCGGCGTGAGACTGGAGGACCAGACGCAGGAGGACCTGCTGCGCATCCGCCAGCCCTTCCTCTACACCGAGCAGGACCTGGGCGTGGTCGTCGTGCATGGGCACACGCCGGTCAAGGCCCCGCTGGTGCGGACCAACCGCATCTGCATCGACACCGGCGCGGTGTTCGGCGGCGCTCTGACCTGCGTGGTGCTGGAAGGGGCGACCCTGGGCTTCCTGACAGCCTGAGCGCTCGCGGCGCGGCGAGCGCGGGTCTCGGATGAGGTTTTTGCCTTCGCTGCGCAGCCGAGAGGACTGTTAGGACTGCTCCGGGGACAGGCGACGAGGGACCACAGGTATTGGCAACCACGACGGGCGACGTGCCGACCGGGCTTAAGGTCGCGCAGCCGCGCATCGCGGCGCAGGAGCGCGCCATGTTCGGCGTGCTGTGCTTCGTCTGGGGCACCACCTGGCTCGCCATGAAGGTCGGCATCGCCACCGTCCCGCCGGGGTTCTTCGCGGGCACGCGCTGGACCGTCGCCGGGCTCGCGCTGCTGGCGTTCCGCAAGCTCAGCGGGCACACGCTGAACGTGCCGTTCCGACTGCGGGCGCGGCTGGTGCTGTGCTCGGTGCTGATGGTCTCGCTGAATCAGGTGATCCAGCTCTATGGGCTGCACTACATCACCGCCGGCCTGGCCGCCGTGCTCAGCTCCGCGCTGACGCCGATTGGGCTGCTGGGCTTCTCGGTCGCCTTCCGCCAGGAGCAGTTCCGCTGGCAGCAGGCCGCCGCCATCGTCCTCGGCGTGGCCGGAATCCTGGTGCTGTTCGGGCCGAAGGCGCTGGCCGGGCAGCTGGACTGGCTGGAGGTGGCGGGCGCCGCGGCCGTCGTGGTCAGCACGCTGGCCTACGCCGCCGGATCGGTGCTGGCGCGCCCGTTGATGCGCACGATGCCGCCCGCGCATGTCGCGGCGATGACCAACTTCATCGGCGGCGGGCTACTGCTGGTCTTCGCGCTGCCGCTCGAGCCGGGCGCGCTCGCGGCCACCACGGGGCACTGGGGCTGGCCGGCGTTCCTGGCCTGGCTCTACCTGCTGTTGCCGGGATCGCTGGGCGCCACCGTGATCTACTTCCTGCTGGTGCGCGACTGGGGCGCGAGCCGCGCCGGCACGTACGCGTTCGTCTCGCCGGTGATCGCCGTGGCCATCGGCGCCAGCCTGTTCGACGAGGTGGTGCGGCCGTCGGACATCCTGGGCATGCTGCTGATGCTGGCGGCAGCGGGGATGGTGCTGCGGATCAGGCGCTGACGACGCCTGCGCCGCTTTCTCCCAGCGCCATCGCCAGCATCCGACGCGCCGCTTTGGCGTCACGCGTCCGTGCCACTGCCGCGCGCAGATCACCCGCCGGCAAACCCATCCGCGTGATCGCTATCGTCATCCATGCCCCCTTTGTCCGGGAGGCATCGCAAATCACGCGCCGCCGAGCCGCGCCCATTCACATCGCGTCAACGACCCAGGCGGCTGGCACAACAAGACCGCCTACTCAGTCCGGCCTTCCTGCGCAGACACGGCGTGCATGTCCATTCTGGCGCCTGCCGCGAGCGGATGGCCGCGCAGGAACGCCGCCGCGTCCAACGCCGCGCGGCCGGCGAGCTGGACGCGCAGGAGGCGTACCGCGCCCGTGCCGCAGGCGATCAGCAGGGCATCGTCCAGTACCGTCCCCGACGCCCCCGTTCCGGGCTCGACGCGCACCGCCAGCACTTTCAGCACCGCTCCGGCGAGTGTCGTGAACGTCCCCGGCCAGGGATCGAAGGCGCGCACCTGCCGCTCGATCGCATCCGCCGGCCCGGTCCAGTCGATCCGCCCATCCGCGCGCGACAGCTTGGGCGCGTAGGTCGCGCCGTCCTCCGGCTGCGGGATCGGCGGCGGCTGCTCGTCGAGCGCGCGCGAGATCAGGCGCGCGCCGATCGCGGCGAGCTGGTCGTGCAGTCGCGCCGATGTGGTTGCCGCCGTGATCGCAACGGACTCCGCCAGCAGCATCGGCCCGGTATCGAGCCCGGAATCCATCTGCATGATGGTGATGCCGCTCTCGGCGTCGCCGGCCAGGATGGCGGCCTGGATCGGGGCGGCGCCGCGCCAGCGGGGCAGCAGGCTCGCATGGATGTTCAGGCAGCCGAGCCGGGGCGCGTCCAGCATGGCTTGCGGTAGGATCAGCCCGTAGGCGGCCACCACGGCCGCGTCCAGGTCGAGTGCCGCGAATGCTGCCTGCTCGGCCGCGTCCCGGCGCAGCCGCGCGGGCGTGCGCACGGCAATCCCCAGCGCGTCGGCGGCGACGTGGACCGGGCAGCGATGGACCGCCTGGCCGCGCCCGGCGGGACGCGGCGGCTGGCAGTACACCGCCGCGATCATGTGCCCGGCCGCGTGCAGGGCTCGCAGCGCCGGGACGGCGAAGTCGGGGCTGCCCATGAAGGCCAGGCGCACGGCCTCAGGCCTCCCGCTTCTGCCGCATCTCCTTGGCCAGCCGGCGCAGGATCATGTTGCGCTTAAGGTTCGACAGGTGATCGACGAATAGCACTCCGTCCAGGTGATCGATCTCGTGCTGCAAGCACGCGGCGAGCAGGCCGTCCGCCTCGATCTCCCGTCGCGCGCCGGTCTGGTCGAGATAGCGCAGCATGACCCGGGCCGGGCGCGTCACGTCGGCGTATTGGCCGGGCAGCGACAGGCAGCCCTCCTCGCGGGTCGCCAGATCCTCGCTTCGCGCCACGATCTCGGGGTTGATGAGGGTGATCGGCGCCGGCCGATCATTGGCCATCAGGTCCACCACGGCGAGGCGCAGCCCGGTCCCCACCTGCGGGGCGGCAAGCCCGATGCCGGGGGCGCGGTACATCGTCGCGAACAGGCGCGGCACGAGGTCGCGCACCGCGTGGGCATCGCCCGCGCCGACCGGGCGGGCGCGCGCCTTCAGCATCGGGTTGGGCGCGATCAGGATATCCAGGAGGTCAGAGTCGCTTCCGTCGGCCATGCGGCGCATGTAGCCGCCGACCGGGCGCGTATCAACGCAGGAGCGCGCCCGTCATTGCAGGTATCCCCAGCGCGGCACCGCCGGCTCGGCGCTCGCCCAGGCCCAGCCGCGCGCCCGGCGGCAGATGTCGGCCGTGTACCAGTGCCGCTTGTCGTCGTCCGCCACCGAGAACGCGATGGCGCGGCAGGGTGCGAGCGGGTTGACGATCTCGCCCAGCACGGACAAGTCGCCATGCTCGTTGCCGAGCGGCACGACATGGCGGACGCGCCACGGCGCCCGCCCGCCCACCGGCAAGTCCCCGGCCAGCCGCGCGATCACCTCCTGCTCGCGGTGCTGGCGAGACCGCCCATACCACTTTTCCACCGCGCCGGTGGCGGTAGCGGCGGCGACGCCGACGGCGAAACCCACGGCCGGACTCGCGCTGCCCCCGCCGGCTGCGGCCCCGCTGACCACGCCGACGATCGCGGGAAGAGAATTGCAGCCCACGAGCAGCGTCGCCGCCCCGAGTGCCAGCACCGGCAGCGCGCGCCTCACTGCAAGGAACCCCAGCGATCCGTTGCCGGCTCGGCGCTGGCCCAGTGCCAGACGCCCCCCGCCCCGCAGACCGAGGCGGTGTAGAAGGCCGGATCGGGCCTGCCGTCGGTCTCCTGCGCGACCGAAAAGACAATCGCCTTGCAGCGGACCGCGCTTGCGCCCGTCTCGCCGGTCACCGTGACGTCGCCGTGCCGGTCGGCCTCGATCGGGATCGTGTGGACCACGCGCCACGGCGCGACCTGTCCCGGGGCCAGCGGGCCGGCAGCGGCGGCAATCTGCTCCTGTTCGTTATGGTGGACCCGGCGCTCGATATAGGCCAGGCCGGCATTGGCCGCGCTGCCGACGCCAAGGCCAATGCCGGTCGCCACGGCCGGGCTCTTGGTGACGGCGTTGGCGATGCCCGCGCCGGCGATGCCCGCGACGTCGCCGGTCGTGGCACTGAGGAACGAGCCGCAGCCGGACAAGGCGAGCAGCGCCGGCAGCACCGAGAGTGCCGCCCGAGGAGGGCTTTTCCGCATGCCCGATCCTGGCTGGTGCGGGCGGAGTCGGGTCAATCGCGTCCGCCCGCCCCAGCTTCAGAAGGCCGCGCGAGGGCTACTGGATGCGGCCCATTTGGCGCAGCGCCGCCTCCAGCCGTTCGCGGTTGCGGGTCTGAGGAGCGGCCGTGCTCATGTCGAGGATCTTCGGCATGGCGCCCGCGATCATCTCCGGCGTCACCGGCTCCAGCGGATCGAACTGCACGCCTTCGGAGCGATAGTATTGCAGCCGGGCATAGCCCGCGCCCCCGGCGGTGATGATCTCGCCCGTGATGTTGCAGTCCTCGCTGGCGAGCCAGGCGACGGCGGGGGCGATGAACTCGGGCTTCATGAACTCCCGCAGGTGCGGCGGGATCAGGTCCTCGGTCATGCGGGTGCGCGCCGATGGGGAGATCGCGTTGATGAGGACGTTGTACTTCGCCCCCTCAAGCCGCAGCACGTTGATCAGGCCGACAACGGCCATTTTCGCCGCCCCATAGTTCGCCTGGCCGAAATTGCCCGACGTGCCCGAACCCGAGGTGGTGACGACGATGCGGCCGTATTTCCGCTCGCGCATGATCGGCCAGGCGGCCTTCGTGCAATAGACGGTGCCCATGTAGTGCACATCCGAGCACTTGCGGAAATCCTCCATGCTCATGTTGGCGAACGCCTTATCGCGCAGGATGCCGGCATTGTTCACCAGCGCGTCCACCCGGCCCCATTTCTTCATCGCCGTGTCGATGAGGGAGGCGGCGCCCTCCTCGGTGTCCACCGAGGCATAGTTCGCGACCGCCTGGCCGCCGCCACGCTCGATCTCCTCGACCACCTTGTCGGCGACCGCACTGGCGCTGCCGCGACCATCGACGGCCCCGCCCGGATCGTTCACCACCACCTTCGCGCCCCGGCTCGCCAGCAGCAGCGCGTGCTCGCGCCCGATCCCGGAGCCGGCGCCGGTGACGATGGCGACGCGGTCGTCGAAGCGGATGGCCATGTTGTTCCCCCCTGGATGATCTTTCTCGAGGAAGCCTAGCCACCTGCCGAATCGATGCAAGGCTCAGCGGCCGATCAGGCGGCGCAACCCGGCCGCGCGTCCGGCGGGGCTGCCATGCAAGGCGCCGATCAGGGCAGTGAGCGTCGCGGCGTCGCCCGCGCGGACATCGAGATGCGGGCGGAAGCGGCCCCGGCGCAGCACGATCGTCTTGCACACCGTCATCTCGAGCAGGCCCTCGGCGCCACGCGTCAGGCCGAACCCGCTCTCGCCCCGGCCGCCGAACGGCAGGCGAGGATCGGCGGTCGGTACGATCACGTCGTTGATGACCACGCTGCCGGCGGCAATACGCGCCGCCAGCCGCCGTGCTGCGCCCTCGGGTCCGAACACGGCCGCGCCGAGCGCATAGGGAGACGCCGCCGCGGCCAGCGCCGCCGCCTCGTCGGGCACCGAGATGATCGAGAGCACGGGCGCGAACACATCCTCGCTCAGCAGGCCGAGGCCGGGGCGGGCATCGGCCACGATGATCGGACGGGTCGCCGCCGCCTCGGGCCAGGTGGAGACGCGCGCGCCTGACCGGCGTGCCTCCTCCAGGAGCGCGCACAGGCGGGTCAGCACCGGTGCCGGCACGGCGCAGGCGGGCGCGTCGGCCAGACGCGCGAGGAGCCGGGCCTCCAACCGCGCCGCAGCCTCGGGGTGGACAAGGACCTTGCGGGGCGCGATGCAGGTGGCGCCGGCGTTCAGGCACAACCCATAGGCGATCGCCGCCGCTGTGAGATCGAGATCGGCGCCGGGCAGCACGAACACCGGGTCGTTGCCTGACAGCTCCATCGTGCACGGCGTCGAGATCCTCGGCCGCCGCCGCCAGGACGCGCCGCCCTGTTGCTGCCGAGCCGGTCAGCACGATGCGATCGAACCCCGTTTTGACCGCTGCCGCGCCGGCCTCTGCGCTGTCGGGCAGCACCGCCAGCAGACTGGCGGGCAGCCCCGCCGCTGCGAGCATCGCAGCCAGTGCTATCATGGGCCCGCCCCGGCCCGGCGCCGGCTTCACCGCCACCGCGTTCCCAGCCGCCAGCGCCTGCAACACCTGTGCGCCGGGCAGGAACAGCGGATAATTCCCGGGTGCCAGGATCAGCACGACGCCGCACGGCTCGCGCCGCAGCTCCGCCGCGACCCCCCACAGCCAGGCCGGCCGGCCACGCAATCCCAGCCGGGTTGGGCGCAGCAAGGAGGCGGTCCGCCGCTCCAGGAACCGCGCGGCCTCCAGCAGGGGCAGCACCTCCGCAGCGAGTGTCTCGGCCAACGGCCGGCGGTCGTCCAGGGTGCGGGCGAGGGCGAGCGGGTCGGCGGCGATCGCGCGCCGCAGGCGGTGGATCACGCGCAGGCGATCCGTGACCCCCGCCGCCGCCCAGCCCGGCTGGGCGAGGCGCGCGCGCGCCAGCAATTCTTTCGCACCGGCGCCGCTGACAAGTTCCGACATAGGCCCAAGTGTGGCCCCGCGCGAACCCAAGGGCGAGAGCGGGCCGTTTGGCGATGACGAACAGTGTGGCCATCATCGGCGCCGGTCCGGGCGGGCTCGCCGCCGCCATGCTGCTCGCCGCCGCCGGTGCCGACGTGACGGTGCATGAGCGGCTGGACCACGTCGGCGGCCGCTCCGCGACCATCCAGGCGGACAGCAAGGCCGGCCCGTTCCGCTTCGACCGTGGCCCGACCTTCTTCCTCTATCCCCGCGTGCTGGAAGAAATCTTTGCCGCCTGTGGGCGCGATTTGCACCGCGAGGTGGATCTGATCCGCCTCGACCCGCTCTATCGCCTGGTGTTCGAGCAAGGCGGGACGCTCGACGCCGCCGCGGGCCTGGAGCATCTGGCGGCAGCCATCGGGCGCCTCGCTCCTGGCGATGCCGCCGCCGTGCCGCGCTACATGGCGGAGAACCGCGCCAAGCTGGACGCTTTTCGCCCCGTGCTGGAATCGCCGTTCAGCAGCCTGCGCGACTATATGCGCCCGGAGCTGCGGCGCGCGCTGCCGCTAATGCGGCCCGGCCGGTCGGTGGAGCGCGACTTGGCACGCCACTTCCAGGACCCGCGCGTGCGCCTCGCCTTCTCGTTCCAGAGCAAGTATCTCGGCATGTCGCCGTTCCGCTGCCCGAGCCTGTTCACGATCCTGGCGTTCATGGAGCACGAATACGGCGTCTGGCATCCGCGCGGCGGCTGCGGTGCCGTGATGACGGCCATGGCGCGCACGGCGCGGCAGCTCGGTGCGCGCATCCATCTGTCCGATCCGGTGCAGGAAGTGCTGTTCCAAGGACGGCGCGCGATCGGCGTCCGCACCGTGTCAGGCGTGCGCCGGGCAGATGCCGTGGTGGTGAACGCCGACTTCGCCCACGCCATGCGCCATCTGGTGCCCGATGCATTGCGCCGGCGCTGGACCGACCGGCGCATCGCGAACAAGAAATTCTCCTGCTCGACCTTCATGCTCTATCTGGGCGTCGAAGGCCCGCTCGACGGCGTAGCGCACCACACCATCCACCTCGCGCGCGAGTATCGCCGCAACGTCGCGGAAATCGAGGCCGGGCAGGTGCTGCCCCAGGAGCCGTCGTTCTATGTGCAGAATGCCTGCATCACCGATCCCGATCTGGCGCCTCCGGGCCATGCGACGCTCTATGTGCTGGTCCCGGTCGGGAACCGCCGAAACGGAGGGATCGACTGGCGGACGGAGGCGCCGCGCTATCGCCGGCTGGTGCTGGACCGGCTCGGCCGGATCGGCATTCCCGACATCGAGCGGCGGATACGCTTCGAGAAGATGCTGACCCCGCAAGGCTGGGAGGAAGACCTGGCCGTGCATCGCGGCGCAACGTTCAACCTGGCGCACACGCTGGGCCAGATGCTTCACCTGCGCCCGCGCAACCGATTCGAGGATTTGGACGGCATGTATCTGGTCGGCGGCGGCACCCATCCCGGCAGCGGATTGCCGGTGATTTTCGAGGGCGCGCGCATCACCGCGCGGCTGCTCGCCGAGGATCTCGGTCTGCGCCCGATCAGCGTCCCTCGGACCGATCCCGACTTGCTGGCTACTGCTCTGGAAGCCGTGGCGTGACAGGCAAGGTGCTGCCGGTCGCCGTTATCGGCGGTGGCCTTGGGGGGCTGGCCGCCGCCTGCACGCTCGCCGCGCGCGGCCATGCCGTCGTGCTGTTCGAGAAGAACGCTTGGCTGGGCGGCAAGGCCGCCGTGCTGGAGGATGGCGGCTTCCGCTTCGACATGGGGCCGACGATCCTGACCGTGCCCGACGTGCTCGCCCGCGTGTTCGCCGAAGCAGGGCGGCGCATGGAGGACCAGCTCGATCTGCGCCGGCTCGACCCGCAATGGCGCTGCTTTTTCGACGACGGCTCCGTGCTCGACTTGCGCGAGGACATTGCGGCGATGGCCGGCGACATCGGCGCGATCAACCCGCGCGATGCCGAGGGTTACCGCGACTTCCTGGCGCTGTCGCACCGCCTGCACGGCATTTCCGAGCGCTTCTTCTTCTGGCGCTCGGTCGAAGATTTGCGCGACACGATGAACCTGCGCGCCAATCTCGATCTCGGCACGCTGTCGGACGTGATGAGCCTGCGCATGGGCGCGACCGTCGCCGGCACCATCCGCCGGCGCATCCGCGATGCGCGCGTGGCCCAAATGCTGGACCATTTCGTCCAGTACGTCGGCTCGTCCCCGTACGGCTCGCCCGCCGTGCTCTGCAGCATCGCGCATATGCAGACCGCGCTCGGCGTCTGGTACCCAATGGGCGGCACGCGGGCGGTCCCGGCCGCGCTGGAGGCACTGGCGCGTGAGCTGGGCGTGCGGGTGCATACCGGCCTCGGCGTGCGCCACATCGTCACGCGCGCCGGCCGTGCGGCGGCGGTGGAGACCGACACCGGAGAGAGGATCGAGGTGGCGGCCGTGGTGTCCAACATGGACAGCGTTCGGACCTACCGCGAGCTGGTCGGCGGCGCGCCGGCCGCGCGCTTCGCCCGGCGCTGGAAGCGCGACCCCGCGTGCTCGGGCGTGGTGCTCTATCTCGGGCTGGACCGCGCGTACGAGCACCTGCTGCACCACGACTTCGTCTTCTCCCGCGACCCGGAGGAGGAGTTCGACTTCATCTACCGCAAGGGCGAGCCGGCGCCCGACCCGACCTGCTACATCGCCGCCCCCGCCCGCACCGAGCCGGGGGTCGCGCCGGCGGGCGGGGATGCGCTCTACATCCTGGTGCATACGCCCTACCTGCGCCCGCACCATGACTGGACCGCGATGCTGCCCGCCTACCGGCGCGTGATCCTCGACAAGCTCGCCCGCTGTGCCGGAATGCGCGACATCGAGGATCGGATCGTGGTCGAGCATGCGCTGACCCCGGCCGACATCCATGACCGCTACCGGGTGCTGAACGGCGCGATCTACGGCCTGGCGAGCCACGGGCGGTTCCTGGGCGCGTTCAAGCCGGGCAATCGCTCGCGCGACCTGCCGGGCCTCTACCTGGCCGGTGGCGCGGCGCATCCGGGGCCGGGAATGCCGATGGTGCTGATGTCGGGCTGGATCGCGGCGGACGCGCTGGACCAGGACTTGCGCGCCGCGGCCGAGACGCGGCGTGCCGGATGACGACCCGCGCCGTGCCCGCTCGGCGCTCGCCTGCGCGATGGCCGAGCCCTATTTGCGCTGGTACTTCCGCCGGAACTTCCATGCCGTGCGCCTTGCCCGCGACGGGCTGCCGGCGGAGGCGGCCGGGCGGGCGCTGATCGTCTGCGCCAACCACCCGTCCTGGTGGGACCCTGCGCTGTTCGCGCTGCTGACCCGGAGGCTGTTCCCGGGCCGCCCCGGCTACGGGCCGATGGAAGCGGCCGCACTCGGCAAATACGGCGTGCTGCGCCGGATCGGCGTGTTCGGGATTGATCCGGGCCCGCGCGGCGCGGCGCAGTTCCTGCGTATCGGCCTCGATCTGCTGGCCGATCCGACGACCGTGCTGTGGATCACCGCCGAGGGCGCGTTCACCGATCCCCGCGCCCGGCCCGTCCGGCTGCGCCCCGGCCTCGCCCATCTCGCGCGGCGCGCGCAAGTGGTGGTCCTGCCGCTGGCGATGGAGTTCCCATTCTGGAACGAACGCAGGCCGGAGGCGCTGGCCCGCTTCGGCCCGCCGGTCGATCCCCCGGGCGCGCGCACCGTCGCGGCCTGGACAGCGACGCTGGAGAGGGCGCTGATGGCGAGCATGAACGCCCTGGCCGCCGACGCCATGACCCGCGACCCGTCCCGCTTCGTGACCCTGGTGCGGGGCGAGACAGGCGTGGGCGGGATCTATGATCTGTGGCGCCGCGCCAGCGCGTGGCGGGCCGGGCGCCGCTTCGATCCCAGCCACGGGGGCGAGGCGTGATCCTGCCGGCGGTCGCGCTGGCCTGCGCGCTGGTGCCCGCGCTGACCATGCTGGGCAATCTCCAGCTGTTCCCCGCGCCGGCACCCGCCGTCCAGCCGCCGCGCGTCTCCGTGCTGATCCCCGCCCGTGACGAGGCCGCCAATATCGGAGCGGCGTGCGCGGGCGTGCTGGCGAGCGACGGCGTGGAACTGGAGCTGGTGGTGCTGGACGATCACTCGGCCGACGGCACGGCCGAGATCGTGCGCGCCATCGCGGACCCGCGCGTGCGCCTCGTCGCCGCGCCGCCGCTGCCGGCGGGCTGGACGGGCAAGCAACACGCCTGCGCCTCCCTCGGCCGTCTGGCCCGCCATGAGCTGCTGGTGTTCCTCGACGCCGATGTGCGTCTGGCCCCGGACGCGCTGGTCCGCATCGCGGGGTTCATGCAGCGCGAGCGCGTCGGCCTGGCCAGCGGCTTCCCGGCCGAAGCCACCGAAACATGGTCCGAAAGCCTGTTGCTGCCGCTGATCCACTTCCTGCTGCTCGGCTTCCTGCCGCTGTGGTTCGCCCGCCGGAGCCGCAATCCGGCCCTGGGTGCCGGGTGCGGACAGCTGATGGTGGTCTGGCGCGATGTCTATGAGCAGGTCGGCGGGCATGGCGTGGCGCCCTCCACCATGCATGATGGCATTATGCTGCCGCGCGCCTTCCGCCGGGCAGGCGTGATGACCGGCATATTCGACGCCAGCCGCTTCGCGCGATGCCGGATGTACGCCAACACGCGCGAGGTGTTTTCCGGCCTGGCGAAGAACGCCACCGAGGGAATGGCACGCCCGATCGCCCTGCCGGTCTGGACGCTGTTGCTGGGCCTGGGGCAGGTGCTGCCGCTGCCGCTGGCCGTGCTCGCGCCGGGGCCGCTCAGTTTCGCCGCATTGGCCGTCGCGATCGCGCCCCGGCTAGTGCTGGCGCGGCGTTTCCGCCAACCGCTGTGGAGCGCGGCTCTGCACCCGCTCGGCGTCGCCACGCTGCTCGGCGTTCAGTGGTGGGCGCTCATTCGCGCCGCCCTCGGTCGGCCGGCGGTGTGGCGCGGGCGCGCCTATGCACGGACCGGCGAGATCGTTGAGAGGTGAGGCAACCGGGCGTAAGCTCGCCGGGACAACGGAGGGCGCGATGGCTTCGAGCATCCTGGCAGGCTTGGCCGAGGCGCTGGTCTCGGGCGCGGTCGATGTGTTGGATCTGGCGCAGAAGCTGGAGCCGGCGACGCCGATCATCAGCCTGCCGCCGGAATTCGGCCAGTCCGCGCCGTTCCGCATCGAGCGCATCTCCGATTATGACGGGCGCGGGCCGGCCTGGGCGTGGAGCAACATCGCGCTCGGCGAGCACACCGGCACGCATTTCGACGCGCCGGTGCATTGGATCACCGGCAAGGACCTGCCGGACAACACGCTCGATACGATCCCGCCGCGGCGCTTCGTGGCACCGGCCAACGTAATCGACTGCACGGCCGAGTGCGCCGCCGATCCCAATTTCCTGCTCACTCCGGAACGGTTGCAGGCTTGGGAATCCGAGCACGGGCGCATCGAGGCGGGAAGCTGGGTGTTGCTGCGCAGCGGCTGGTCGCGGCGAACCGATCCTGCCGCGTTCCTGAACACAGACGCGACCGGCGCCCACTCGCCGGGTCCGTCGCCGGAGGCGGTGACGTTCCTGGTGCGCGAGCGCGACGTGATCGGCTTCGGCACCGAAACGGTGGGCACCGATGCCGGCCAGGCGTTCCGCTTCGACCCGCCCTTCCCCTGCCACGCTGGAATGCACGGCGCCGGCAAATTCGGGCTGGCGAGCCTGGCCAACCTCGACCGGCTGCCGCCCAAGGGCGCGATCCTGATCACCGCGCCGCTGAAGATCGCGGGCGGGACGGGCAGTCCGTGCCGCGTTCTCGCGCTCGTCGGCGGTTAGGGACATGGCCGAGGCATCGCCGGCCGCGATGGGCACCCTGGTCCGTGACGACGCGGTGCATCGCGACGTCTACACGGACCCGGCGCTGTTCCGTCGCGAGATGCGGACATTGTGGGCGCGCACCTGGGTCTATGTCGGACACACGAGCCAGGTGCCGGCACCGGGGGATTACTACACATGCACCATCGGCGCCGAACCGGTGCTGATGATCCGCCACACCGACGGCAGCGTCCGCGTGCTGCGCAACCGCTGTGCGCACAAGGGCACGCGGCTCGTCTCCGACAGGTCCGGCAATGTCGGGCGCTTCCTGCGCTGCCCGTATCACGCCTGGAGCTATCGCACTGACGGCACGCTCGCCGCCGTGCCGCAACGCCAGGGCTATGACGGCACCGGATTTTCCACCTGCGAGGCGGCGCGTGGATTGAGCAACGTCGCGACCGAGGTGTATCGCGGCTTCGTCTTCGCCCGGCTGGCCGATGAGGGGATCGGATTCCAGGCGTATTTCGGCGAGTCCCTGTCGTCGATCGACTACATGGTCGAGCGCTCGCCCGAGGGCGAGATGCAGGTCGCCGGCGGCGTGCTGCGTTACATGCACGACTGCAACTGGAAGATGTTCGTCGAGAACCTGAACGACACCATGCACCCGATGGCGGCGCACGAATCCTCGGCCGGGACCGCCAAGCAGCTCTGGGCAGGCCAGCCGGCCGAGGCGCCCAAGCCGATGGCTATCGAGCAGCTGGTGCCGTTCGCCGAAGGCTACGAGTTCTTCGACAAGATGGGCGTGCGGGTGTTCGAGAACGGGCATTCGTATTCGGGCGTGAACTTCTCCATCCATTCCTCCTATGCCGCGGTGCCCGAGTACGAGGCCGCGATGACCCAGGCCTATGGGGCGGAGCGCGCGCGCGACATCCTGGGCACGGTGCGCCACAACACGGTCTATTACCCGAGCCTGACCATCAAGGGCGCGATCCAGGCGATCCGCGTCGTGCGGCCGATCGCGGTGGACAAGACGCTGATCGAAAGCTGGACCTTTCGGCTGAAGGGCGCGCCCGACATCTTCCTGCGACGCAACGTGACCTATACGCGGCTCATCAACTCGCCCCTGTCCGTTGTCGGGCATGACGACCTGCAATGCTATCAGCTGATCCAGGAAGGGCTCGCGGCCGAGGGCAATGAATGGGTGAGCCTGCACCGCGACTACCACCCCGACGAGCGGGGCGCGCGCGACCTGACGGTGAACGGCACGAGCGAGGTCTCGATGCGCAACCAGTTCCGCGCCTGGGCAAAATTCATGGCCGACGGCGCCGCGCCGTGACCGAGCCGGAGATCGCGCGCTTCATCTACCGCGAGGCGCGGCTGCTGGACGAGAAGCGGTGGGATGCGTGGTATGCGCTGTTCACCGAGGACGCCCGCTATTGGGTGCCGCTGACGCGCGACCAGCCTGACGGCGACACGCATACCTCGCTCGCGTACGAGGACACGCTGCTGCTGCGCCTGCGCATCGAGCGCCTGAAGCGCCGGCCGCCGTCGCAGCATCCGGCGAGCTGGAGCCAGCACGTCTTGCAGGCGCCCGAGATCGAGCACGCGGACGAGCGCATGGGAACATGGCTGACGCGCACCGCCTTTCACTACACCGAGGCGCGTGGGGACGAGGTGCAGATGTACGCGGGAATCGTGCTGCACGAGCTGGTAGGCAATGCGGGCGCGCTGCGCATCCGGCTGAAGCGCGTGAACCTGGTGAACTGCGACGCGGCGCTGCCGTCGGTGCAACTGTTCCTGTGAGCGTGACGGTCGCCGCAGCATTCGCCGAGAGCGCCCGGCGCTATGCGGATCGGCCCTTCCTGCATGTGCTGGCCGAGACGGCCGGCGTTTACGGGATCGCGCCGGGAGACCTGAAATACGGCGCGGCGGCGGCCGCAATTGCGCGGTTGCGCAAGGGCTATGCCGAGGCGGGCTACGGTCCTGGGCACCGGATTGGCCTGATGCTGGAGAACCGGCCCGCCTTCCTCCTGCACTGGTTCGCGCTGAACGGGCTTGGGGTGAGCGTCGTGCCGCTCAATCCTGAGTTGCGGCCGGCCGAACTCGACTACCTCGTCGCGCACAGCCAGATCGTGCTCGGCGTGGCGACGGACATCCATCTTCGACCATTTGCCAACGCGGCGGGGCGGGTCGGCGACATCCCGACGATCGCCGAGGACGCGCATCCACCGGACGCCATGCGGCGCCCCACCGATGACGTACCCGCCAAGTCGAGCGAGTGCGCGCTGCTCTACACCTCGGGCACCACCGGCCGGCCGAAGGGCTGCGTGCTGTCCAACGACTACTATCTGCGGGCGGGGGAATGGTACGCGGCGATCGGGGGGATGTGCGCGCTGCGTCCCGGCGCCGAACGGCTGCTGACGCCGCTGCCGCTGGTCCACATGAACGCGATGGCCTACTCGGCGATGGCGATGATGCTGACCGGCGGTTGCCTGATCCAGCTCGACCGCTTTCATCCGCGCAGCTGGTGGGCGGCTGTGCGCGACGGCGGCGCGACCATCGTGCATTACCTGGGCGTGATGCCGTCGATGCTGCTCGGCGCCGACGCCGATCCGCGCGATCGCGACCATGCGGTGCGCTTCGGCTTCGGTGCCGGCGTCGATCGCCGCCTCCATGCCGCGTTCGAGGCACGCTTCGGCTTTCCCCTGCTGGAGGCGTGGGCGATGACGGAGACCGGCGCTGGCGCCGTGGTGATCGCCAACCGCGAGCCACGTCATGTCGGGCAAAGCTGCTTCGGCCGTCCGGAACCGACGGTCGCGGTGCGGATCGTCGATGATTCGGGTGCGCCGCGCCCGGCCGGGACCCCGGGCGAGCTGCTGGTCCGCGCCGCCGGCCCCGATCCGCGCGCGGGCTTCTTCACGGCGTATCTGAAGGACGAGGAGGCGACGCGGGCGGCGTGGGAGGGCGGGTGGTTTCACACCGGCGATATCGTGCGCGCGGACGCGGAAGGCTATCTCTACTTCGTCGATCGCAAGAAGAACGTCATTCGCCGCAGCGGCGAGAACATCGCCGCTGTCGAAGTGGAGAGCGTGCTCCGCCGCCATCCCTCCGTCGCCGAGGTGGCGGTTGCCGCCACGCCGGACTCGGTGCGCGAGGAGGAGGTGCTGGCCTGTATCGTCCCGCGCGCGCCGATCGCCCCAGCGCGCATGGCGCAGGAGGCGGAAGCGATCGTGCGCGCGGCGTTGGTGGAGTTGTCCTATCATAAGGTGCCCGGCTGGGTCGCTTTCGTAAACTCGTTGCCGCTGACCGCCAGCCAGAAGGTCGCGCGAGGTGAGTTGCGGGAGATGGCACGCAGCCTGCCCGGCAGTTCCCTATGCATCGATATGCGCGCGCTGAAACGACGCGAGACATGAGGGACTACGACGACGTCGCCCTGTGCCTGCCGGTCACTGAACCCTATGTGCGCCGCTCGGGGCACGGGGCGGATTGGTTTCTCGCGCGCGTGCTGCGCCGGCTGCTGGATGGCAGCGGGCTGGCGAAGCAGGCGATCGACGGGCTCTGCGTCTCCAGCTTCACGCTCGCGCCCGACACGGCGGTGAGCTTCACCCAACATGTCGGCCTCTCGCCTCGCTTCCTGGAATGGCTGCCGATGGGGGGCGCATGCGGCATTGTCGCCCTGCGCAGGGCGGCGCGGGCGGTACAGGCGGGAGATGCCGAGATCGTCGCCTGCATCGCAGGCGACACGGCGAATGAGACGAGCTTCCGCGACCTGCTGGCGGGCTTCAGCACGTTCGCGCGCGATGCGGTCTATCCGCACGGGGCTGGCGGGCCGAATGCCAGCTTCGCGCTCATCACGGACGCCTATATGCGCGCGACTGGCGCGACGCGGGAGGATTTCGGCAAGCTCTGCGTCGCGCAGCGGGCGAACGCGCGACGCAATCCGTTGGCACTGCTGCGTGCTGAACTGACCCTGGAGCAGTACCTCAAGGCGCGGCCGATCGCCACGCCGTTGCACCTGCTCGACTGCGTCATGCCCTGCGCGGGGGCCGACGGGTTCCTGGTGATGTCGCACGCTCGCGCGGCGACGCTGGGCATTCCATCCGTGCGGGTGCTGGGTGCGATCGAGCGCCACAACGCCTATCCCGAAGATCCGGCGCAGCTTCGCGGCGGCTGGGCGATGGATCGCGACGCGCTGTGGTCGCAGGCGGGGATCGGGCCGGGCGAGGTCGACTTCGTGCAGACCTACGACGACTACCCGGTGATCGCGATGATGCAGTTCGAGGATCTCGGATTTTGCGGCAAGGGCGAGGCGCCGGCGTTCGTGCGCCGCCACGGCTTCACCATTGCGGGCAGCTTCCCGCACAATACCGGCGGCGGCCAGTTGTCGATGGGGCAGGCGGGCGCGGCCGGCGGGTATCTGGGGCTGGTCGAGGCAATGCGACAGTTAACCGGGCAGGCGGAAGGGCGGGCGGTGGTCGGTGCCCGGCACGCGCTGGTGAGCGGGTTCGGCATGATCAACTACGACCGTGGACTGTGCGCGGCGGCCTGCGTGCTGGCGGCGTGATGGAGCGGATGCGCGCGGCGGCCGCCGAGGGGCGGTTCGCGCTGCAACGCTGTGCGGCCTGCGGCACCGCCCAGTACCCGCCGCGCGCGGCGTGCCATGTCTGCCTCTCCGATCTTCTGGGCTGGGACGTGACGGTGGGTGTGGGCGGACAGGTGCTCGCGCGCACCGTGCTTTACCACAGCAACGAGCCGCGGTTCCGCGATCGGCTTCCACTGGCGGTCGGTCTGGTGCGTCTGGATGCAGGGCCGGTCGTGGTGTGCTTCCTGGCGAACGGGCGCGCGGCGGGCGATCCGGTTTGCGTGCGCGTCCGCCTGGACGAGGCGCGGAATTCGGTGCTGGAGGCGTCGTGACAGGGTTTCGTGAGCGTCTGGTGTTCGATGCCGCGCGCGGCGAGTACCGCGACGGCGACGTCCGCTACATGATGATCCGCCCCGACGCGCTGATGGGGATGATCGCGGAGCTGCCGGAGGCGGTCCGGCCGCAGGCGCTGGAGGCGTTCGCCCGCGCGATCCACCGCTTCGGGGGACGCTCGGCACGCGCCTACCAGCAATCCGGAGCGCGCGAGGCCGACGCATTGCTCCGCACCATCGCGGCGACCGCGCCGCAGCTCGGCTGGGGAATCTGGACCCTCGCGCGCACGGACGATGGGTTGGCGCTCAGCGTCGAGAACAGCCC
The DNA here is from genome assembly GCA_963756495.1 of uncultured Pseudomonadota bacterium. GTDB lineage: Bacteria > Pseudomonadota > Alphaproteobacteria > Acetobacterales > Acetobacteraceae > DATFDN01. Next base: position 719,139 of record CAVWNS010000002.1, read on the forward strand.
GTTTGCCGCAGGCGCGGGACCCAGCCCGCATCCGGTGTGCGCGCCGATCCGGGGCATGCTGACGGCAGTGGGCGAGATGACGCTTGGCGAGGTCGTGGCCTCGGAGACGGCGTGCGCGGCGATGGGCGCGGCGTGCTGTCGCTTCACCGTCAGCCGGGCTCGTATGCGGGCGCCCGGTTAACCTCTGGTTCAGCAAGACGGTCCATGGTTGCGAAAACCAAGGACTTTCCTTGTATATCAGCCCGGCTGTCGTTCAGGACCCGATCCCGGCCTTGGTGCCGGAGCTTGCGCCGCCGCTGATCCATGGCACCGCCGCGCTCGCGCACCGCGCCTTTGTCGATCACGGCCTGGACGACCTTCTTCGCTTGATCGACCGGCCCGCCGCCACGCCGGAGGAAAGCGCCGCGCTGACGCTCGATTCGGCGCTGGCGCACGAGCTGCGCTTCCGCCGCAGCCAATGGCCCGCTTTGCAACGCGAGGCGCTCGCCGGATGTCGGCTGTTCCGCGTGGCCGACGGGTTCGGCTCCCGTTCGGGCCGTCCGCTGCGGCTGCTGGCACTGGTCGCGCCGGGCGACCTGATGGTCAACACGCCGCTCGACTTCATCACCGCCCATCTGGACGTGCAGCTTGACCTGCTGTTCGTGGTCCCCGGACAGAATTTGCCGGCCTGCCTGCCGGACCACGACGTCGCCTTTTTCGCGGTCAGCGAGTCCGATCCGGCAACCTTGCGGCGGTTGCAGCCGCTCTACGCCGCTTGGCCGCGTCCCGTGCTGAACGATCCCTCTGCCATCATGCGGCTGTCGCGCGACGAAGTGGCACGCGGGCTGGCCTCGCTCTCCGGGCTTTGCAGCCCGACGGCGCTGTGCCTCACACGCGCGCGCATCATCGCCCATCTCGGCGGCCGATCGCCGATCCCGCTGCTGGATTTCGGAGGCGCGGTGCTGATCCGTCCGGTCGGCTCCCATGCCGGCCAGAACCTGGAGAAGCTCGAAGGCGCGGCGGACCTTGGAGCGTATCTGGAGGGCACCAGGGCCGAGGAATTCTTTCTGACACAATTCGTGGACTATCGCGGCGTGGACGGGTTGTTCCGCAAATTCCGCGTCGTCTGCATCGACCGAGCGCCGTTCCTCTGCCACATGGCAGTCTCCGAGCACTGGATGGTGCATTACCTCAACGCCGGCATGGCCGAGCACGAATCCCGCCGGGAGGAGGAATCTCGCGCCATGGCGGGGTTCGATACAGGGTTCGCCGCCCGCCACGCGCAGGCGTTCGCCGCCTTGAGTGAATGGATGGGGCTCGATTATTTCCAGATCGACTGCGCGGAAACACCGGACGGCCGACTGCTGGTGTTCGAGGCGGATGTCGCCGCGATCATCCATCTGATGGACTCGCCCGACCTGTTTCCCTACAAGCCAGCCCAGATGCGCCGCGTGTTCGACGCCTTCGCCGCGATGCTGCGCCGGAAGGCGGGGCTTGCCTGACCGGCGGCATCAGGCGCGAAGCCCGGCCCGCGCCAGGATGGGCAGCACCGTCTCGATGAAATACGGCAGCTCGTCCTTGTAGTTGACGAAAGACATGCCGACCCCGGCGAAGCCGGCTTCACTGATCTGCCTCAGCTCGTCGGCGATGTGCGCGGGCGTGCCGACCAGGGGATAGGTGCCGGCGCCCCCCACAAACCGCTTGCGGTGCAGGCGATAGGCCGCCGGATCGTGGGAGAGGGAGAACTTCTCCTTGGCGCTCATATAGTGGTCGGCGCCTTCGGTGTCCTCCATCCGCACCGCGTAGTGCTCGTAGTAGTCCTCGGCCTCGGCCTGGGTGGGACGGCAGACGACGTGGCAGGTGCTGTACACCCCGACCTCGCGCCTGGTTTCGCTGGCGCGGGCGCGCATGTCGGCGATCTGCGCGCGGCCGGCCTCGATCTCGATGAAGGTGGTGAAGAGGTAGTCCGCCGCGCGCGCGGCGAAGTCGCGACCGGGCGGGGAGAAACCGGCGTTCAGCGTCACCGGGCGCCGCGCCTGGACCGGACGCGGCTTCCCCGAGACGGCGCGCAGGTCGTAGTACCGGCCCTTGAAGTCGAACGGATGTTCCTCGGTGTAGAGGCGCGACAGGATCTCGAACCATTCAAGTCCCTGGCCATAGCGGTCCTCGATCATCGGCAAGCCGAAGGTGGCGAACTCCTCGGGATTCCACCCGCAGACGATGTTCAGGCCGGCCCGCCCGGCGCTGGCATGGTCGATGGTCGCTAGCGCCTTGGCGGCGAACACCGGATGGACCATCGGGACGTGAACGGTCGCGAACAGCGCGATGCGCTCCGTCACGCTCGCCAGGGCGGCCGCGAAGGTCAGCGTCTCGAACGACCACTCGCGCGAATTCGTCTGGCCGCCGAATCCCTTCCATCGCGCGATCGGCAGGAAGAATTCCAAGCCGGCGCGGTCGGCCATCTGCGCGACCTCGACGATCTCGGGCCATAGCGCGGGCCAGCGTTCCGGCACCCGCGTCAGGGTCAGGCCGCCATCGGCGTTGGCCGAGAAGATGCCGAGCTTCAGCCGGTTGGGGCCCCGCATCGGGTGGACGCGATCACGCATGGCTCATGGCTCCGGCCGCGCTTGTTCGATCAGGTTTATTTTGGGTATAAGATTTTGACCAGGGGACGATGTCGCCATGAGGATCGTCTGCGCCGGCGGCGGGCCGGCGGGCCTGTATTTTGCCATCCAGATGAAGCGACGGGACCCGTCCCACCGCATCACGGTGATCGAGCGCAACCGTCCCTATGACACGTTCGGATGGGGCGTGGTGTTCTCCGACGAGACGCTGCGCAACCTGGAAGGCGCCGATCCGGAGAGCAAGCAGGAGATCATCGACAGCTTCGCCCACTGGGACGACATCGATATCCACTTCAAGGGCCGCGTCATCACCTCGGGCGGTCACGGGTTTTCTGGGATCGAGCGCAAGCACCTGCTGAACATCCTCCAGCACCGCGCCGAGGCGCTGGGAGTGGAGCTGGTGTTCGAGCGCGAGGTCGAGGACCTTGCCGACTTCGCCGACGCCGATCTGATCGTGGCGGCCGACGGCATCAACAGCCGCATCCGCACCCGACATGCGGACCATTTCCGCCCGCAGGTCGATCTGCGCCGCAACAAGTTCGTCTGGCTCGGCACGCATCGCGTGTTCGCCGCATTCACCTTCATCTTCGTCGAGACGGAATGGGGGTGGTTCCAGGCGCACGCCTATCGCTACGACAGCCGTACCTCCACCTTCATCGTCGAGACCACTGAGGCCGCGTGGCGCGCGGCGGGGCTCGATGGCGCGGATGCGGGCGAGACGATCGCATTCTGCGAGCGGCTGTTCGCGCCCTGGCTGGATGGCAATCCGTTGCTCGCCAACATGCGCCACCTGCAAGGATCGCCCTGGATCAGCTTCCCACGCATTGCCAACGAAACCTGGGTCATGGGCAACATCGTGCTGATGGGGGACGCGGCGCACTCGGCGCATTTCTCCATCGGCTCGGGAACCAAGCTGGCGCTCGAAGATGCGATCGCGCTGGCCCGCGCCTTCGATGCGCATGGAGCGGACATCCCCACCGCGCTCGCCGCCTACGAGGCCGAACGCAAGATCGACGTGCTGCGCATCCAGTCGGCGGCGCGCAACTCCACCGAGTGGTTCGAGAACGTCGCCCGCTACGTCAATCTGGAGCCGGAGCAGTTCGCCTACAGTTTGCTGACCCGAAGCCAGCGCATCAGCCACGAGAACCTGCGCTTGCGCGACCGGCCGTGGGTGGAGGGACTGGAGCGGTGGCTCGCCGAGCAGGCCGGCGCCGGCAATCGCCCGGTGCCGCCGATGTTCCTGCCCTTCCGGCTGCGCGATATGCGGCTTGCCAACCGGATCGTCGTCTCGCCGATGGCGACTTACAGCGCGACGGATGGGATGCCGAACGACTTCCACCTCGTGCATCTGGGCGCGCGCGCACTGGGCGGGGCGGGGCTGGTGTTCACCGAGATGGTCTGCGTCACCCCGCAGGGACGCATCACGCCGGGCTGCGCCGGGCTGTGGGACGAGGCGCAGGTGCGCGCCTGGCAACGCATCGTCGCGTTCGTGCACGCGCAGTCGGAGGCCCGCATCTGCCTGCAACTGGGACATTCCGGCCCGAAGGGTTCGACCCAGCTCGGCTGGGAGGAAATGGACGCCCCGCTCGCCGAGGGGAACTGGGAGGTCATCGCCCCCTCGGCGGTGGCATGGAGCCCGCGCAACCAGGTGCCGCGCGCGATGACGCGCGCCGACATGGACGCGGTGCGCGACGCATTCGTGCAAGCCGCGTCATACGGCGCGCGGGCGGGGTTCGACATGCTGGAGCTGCATGCCGCGCACGGCTACCTGCTATCGGCCTTCATCTCCCCGCTGACCAACCGGCGCGAGGACGCGTATGGCGGGTCGCTCGACAACCGGCTGCGTTTCCCGCTGGAGGTCTTTCGGGCGATGCGCGCCGCGTGGCCCGCGCGCAAGCCGATGTCGGTGCGCATCTCGGCAACCGACTGGGTGGAGGGCGGCATCGGCGCCGACGATGCGGTGGAGGTCGCGCGCGCCTTCCAAATCGCCGGGGTCGATCTGGTGGACGTGTCGGCCGGGCAGACCTCGATCGATGCGAAGCCGGTCTATGGGCGGATGTTCCAGACCCCGTTCGCCGACCGCATCCGCAACGAGGCGGGGGTGGCGACGATGGCGGTGGGCAACATCACCGAGCCCGATCACCTGAACGCCATCATCGCCGCCGGGCGCGCCGATCTCTGCGCGCTGGCGCGGCCGCATCTGGCGGACCCGCAATTCGCGCTCCGCGCGGCGGCCGGCCTCGGCTATGCCGAGCAGTGGTGGCCCCGGCAGTACCTGGCGGGCAAGGCGCAGATCGAGCGGCTGGCACGGCGTGGGGATGGGGACTACGCGGCGGTGATATGATGAGGAGGTTTTGTGCCGCGTGATCCCTCCCCCAACCCCCTCCCGCAAGGGGAGGGGGCCATGGCAACCTCTCTTCTCCCCCTCCCCTCGCGGGAGGGGGTTGGGGGGAGGGACTGCGCTCCGCTGCACGGTCTTTCCGCCCTGGTCACCGGGGGCGCCAAGGGGATCGGCCTCGCCATCGCGCGTCGCCTTGCCGCCGACGGGGCTGCCATCGCCATCCTCGGCCGCGACGCGACGGCATTGGAGCGGGCGGCGGCCGAGATCGGGGCGCGGCACGCCGTCGCCGATGTCACCGACCGCGACGCGCTGCGCACGGCGATCAACACGCTCGGCCCGTGCGACATCCTGGTCAACAACGCCGGCGCCGCGCTGTCGAAGCCTTTCCTGAAGCACAAGGCGCGCGACTTCCAGGCCATGCTGGGGGTCAACCTGCTGTCGGCCGTGACGGCCTGTCAGGCGGCGCTTCCGGGGATGCGCGCGCGCGGCTTTGGGCGGATCGTCAACATCGCCAGCACCGCCGGGCTGAAGGGCTATCCCTATGTCACTGCCTATGTCGCGGCCAAGCACGCGCTGGTTGGCCTGACCCGCGCGCTGGCGCTGGAGACGGTGAAGGACGGCATCACCGTCAACGCCGTGTGCCCCGGCTTCGCCGACACCGAGATGACGGCGCGCTCGGTCGCCACCATCACCGCGGCGAGCGGCCGCTCGCCCGAGGAGGCGCGTGCCCTGCTCGCCCGTGGAAATCCCGCCGGCCGGCTGGTCGCGCCCGAGGAGGTCGCGGAGGCCGTGGCCTTCCTGTGCCGGCGCGAGGCGGGCGCCATGACCGGCCAGGCGATCGCCGTGGCGTGCGGAGAGGTGTGACATGACCGAGTTCCAGGCGCGGCACGTCGGCTGGGAGGTCGCGGGCAAGGTCGGGACCGTCACGCTGAACCGGCCCGAGAAGAAGAACCCGCTGACCTTCGACTCCTATGCCGAGCTGCGCGAGCTGTTCCGCGCCCTGGGCCGGAGCCAGACGGTCAAGGCCGTGGTGATCACCGGGGCGGGCGGCAATTTCTGCTCGGGCGGGGATGTGTTCGAAATCATCGAACCACTGACCCGCATGGCGATGCCGGAGCTGCTGGCGTTCACGCGGATGACCGGCGACGTGGTCAAGGCGATGCGCGCCTGCCCGCAGCCGATCATCGCGGCCGTGGAAGGCGTGTGCGCCGGCGCCGGCGCGATCCTGGCGATGGCGGCCGACCTGCGGTTCGGCACGCCGGACTGCCGCACGGCGTTCCTGTTCACCCGCGTGGGTCTGGCCGGGTGCGACATGGGCGCCTGCGCGATCCTGCCGCGTATCATCGGCCAGGGCCGCGCCGCGGCGCTGCTCTATACCGGCCGCGCCATGACCGGCGAGGAAGGCGAGTGCTGGGGCTTCTTCAACGCGCTGCATCCGCCGGGGCAGGCGCTGGGCGCGGCGATCGCCATGGCGGAGGCCTTGGCGGACGGCCCAACCTTCGCGCACGGCATCACCAAGACGATGCTGCACCGGGAGTGGAACATGGACATCGACGGCGCGATCGAGGCGGAGGCGCAGGCTCAGGCATTGTGCATGGCCACCGGCGACTTCCGCCGCGCCTTCGAGGCGTTCGCCGCGAAACGCCAGCCCGCTTTCAAAGGCGACTGAGATGAGCGACGCGCAATACGACGGCCACCGCGTCCTTCAGCCCGCCGGATGGCCGCGCCCGCGCGGCTATGCCAACGGCATCGAGGCCGAGGGCCGCACGATCTTCCTGGCCGGCCAGGTCGGCTGGGATGCGGAGGGCCGCTTTCCGCAAGGCTTGCCCGCCCAGATCGCCCAGGCGCTCGCCAATATCGGCGCGTTGCTGGCCGAAGCCGACGCCGCGCCGCGCCATCTGGTGCGGCTCACCTGGTTCGTCACCGACATGCGCGCCTGGCGCGAACAGCAGCTCCTCATCGGGACGGCCTATCGACGTGTGCTGGGCAAGCACTTTCCGACCATGTCGGTGATCGGCGTCTCCCAGCTCGTGGAGCCCGAGGCGGTGGTGGAGATCGAGGCGACGGCGGTTCTGCCGCGCGATGCTTGACACTCAAAATACCGCGGCCCGAGACTGCCGCGCCCGAGGTTCAGGCGTCCGGGCCAGTGAGCAGCAATCACGCCTGACGGGACGGAGCATTGCATGAACGCGCCACGTCTGGCGGTTGTCGCCGCTCTGGGACTCTGCCTCGCCGCCGGCACCGCGAAGGCGCAGGTGAAGATCGGCGCGATCATCAGCATCAGCGGCCCGGCGGCGGCGATGGGGGTCGGCTACAAGGATGCGTTCGACTTCTTCCCCGCCGAGATCGCCGGCCAGCAGGTCGAGTACATCATCCGCGACGATGCGACCGATGCGAACACGGCGTTCACCATCGCGCAGAAGATGATCTCGGAAGACCATGTGGACGCCTTCATCGGCCCCTCGCTGACCGCCTCCGACGCGGCGGTCTCGCCGTTGGCGAACCAGGCGCATGTGCCGATGATCGCGATGGCGCCCTACGAGTACGATCCCGCCAAGCAGCCCTACACCTTCAATGACGCGCAGCCGCTGTCGCTGATGGTGTCGCGGGTGTTCAAATACATGCAGGCGCAAGGCGTGCACGACATCGGCTATATTGGCTTCTCGGACGGCTGGGGCGATCAGGTGCTGGCGGCGACCAAGCAATCGGCCCAGACCGACGACATCAAGATCCTTGCCGACGAGCGATACGCGCGCACCGATACCTCGGTGGAGGCGGAAGTCCTGCGGCTGATCACGCGCCATCCACAGGCGGTGATGATGGGCAATTCCGCGACCCCTGCGGCGCTTCCGGTGATCGCGCTGCGCCATCGAGGATTCAAGGGGGGGATCTACGGCAACCACGGCATCGTCTCGCCGGCGTTCATCCGCGTCGGCGGCCCGGCGGCGGAGGGCGTGGTGGCCGACACCAGCCCCCTCGTCGTCTATAACCAGCTTCCGGACGGCAACCCGGTCAAGCCGGTGGCGAGCGCGTTCATGGGCGAATACACGAAGAAGTTCGGGCCGCAGAGCGTCAATCCGTTCGCCGGCTACAGCTATGACGCGATGCTGCTGCTGAAGGACGCCATCCCCATCGCGCTGAAGTCCGGCAAGCCGGGAACCGAGGCGTTCCGCGCGGCCCTGCGCGATGCGCTGGAGAAGACGCACGAATTGGTGGGCGTCAGCGGCGTCTACGACATGTCGCCATCCAACCACAACGGCCAGGACGAGCGTGCCGCCGTGCTGGTCGAGGTCAAGAGCGGGGAGTGGACGGCGATCCACTGAGCGGGCGCCGACCGGCCCCGCGTCATGGATCTGTTCGTGTTCCTGGCGCTGCTCCAGGACGGGCTGACCACGGGCGCGATCTACCTGCTGCTCGCGATCGGGCTGCTGATCGTGTTCTCCGTGACGCGGGTGATCTTCGTTCCGCAAGGCGACCTGCTCGCCTTCGGTACGTTGACCGCGGCGACGCTCCAGGCCGGGCGCGTGCCCGGGACGCTGTGGCTGCTGGACGGGCTCTCGGTCGCGGCGCTGCTCGCTTGTCTCGTCCGCGCGCCGCGTGACGCCGCGCGCGCGGCGGCGGCCTGGGCCGCCTATCCGGCGGCGGTCACCGCGGCGGTGCTGCTGCTCGGCCCGCTTCAGGTGCCGCTCGTGTCGCTGCTGCTGGCGCTTGCTATCATCACGCCGCTGGGCCCGCTGATCTGGCGGTTTGCGTTCCGCCCGGTCGCCGACGCCTCGGTGCTCGCCTTGCTGATCGTGGGGATGGCGCTGCATTTCGTGCTGATCGGCCTCGGCCTCGTGTTCTTCGGTCCCGAGGAAGCGAGCGTTCCGGCCCTGTCGGATGCGAGCTTCAATGTTGGCCCGTTGAGCGTTTCCGGGCAGTCGCTGTGCATCCTCGGTGTCTGCGCCCTGCTGGTCGTGGGCCTGCGCTGGTTTTTCGGTGCGACCATCCACGGCAAGGTCCTCCGCGCCGCCGCCTCCGACCAGCTGGGCGCGCGGCTGTGCGGGATCGATGCGGCGGGAACGGGCGCGCTCGCCTTCGGGCTGGCGGCCTTCATCGCCGCGCTGGCCGGGGTGCTGATCGGCGCCGTCACGCCGCTGTCGTACGACGCCGGCTTCGACATCGGGCTCAAGGGCTTCGTCGCCGCGATCATCGGCGGCCTGGTTTCCTACCCGGCTGCGGCGGCGGGCGCGATGCTGGTGGGCGTGCTGGAGTCGGTCGGCAGCTTTTGGGCCAGCGCCTACCGCGAGGTGATCGTCTTTACCCTGCTGATCCCGGTGCTGGTCTGGCTGTCGCTGCGCCGGGGTGGGGCGGAGGACCGCGCTTGAGGCGAGTGGCCGGCGCGCTCGCGGCGCTGGCGGCCTGCGTCGCGGCACCGGTGCTGCTGCCGACGTTCTACGTCACGCTGTTCGGGTACGTGGGGCTGGCGGCGATGGTGGCGCTGGGACTTGTCCTGCTGACCGGGATCAGCGGCCAGACATCGTTCGGGCAGGCAAGCTTCGTCGGCCTGGCCGCTTACGCGACGGCGCTGCTGACCAAGCAATCGGGCGTCTCGCCGATTCTCGGGCTGTTCGCCGGCCTGGCACTGAGCGGCGCCGTCGCGTGGCTGCTCGGCCTCATTACCGCGCGACTGTCCGGGCACTTCCTCGCGCTGTGCTCGGTCGCTTGGGGGATCAGCTTCTTCGCCCTGTTCGGCACGCTGCCCTTCCTGCACGGCTTCAACGGCATCGGCGACATCCCGCCGTTGACCTTGGGGCCGGTCTCGGCGGCCGACCGGCGGGTGAATTTGGCATTGATCTGGGTGCTGGTGAGCGCGTTGGTGGTGCTGTCGCGCAACCTGCTGGACAGCCGCACGGGACGCGCCATCCGCACCCTGAACGGCGCGCGGCTCATGGGCGAGAGCGTCGGCATCGACACCGTGGGCCTCAGCCGCGCGGTGTTCGTCCTCGCGGCGCTCTACGCGGGTCTCGCCGGCTGGCTGTTCGCGCATTTCCAGCAATTCATCAACCCGACGCCGTTCAGCCTGGGGGCCAGCATCGATTACCTGTTCATGGTCATCATCGGCGGCGCCGAGTGGCTGGGGGGCGCGGTGCTGGGCGCGGCGCTGGTCACCGTGCTGCGCGACCAGTTCAACGACTGGATTCCCCGCCTGACCGGTCGCGCCGGCGACTTCGAGGCTTTGGTGTTCAGCCTCGTGGTGATCCTGCTGCTGCAACGGGCGCCGAGTGGCCTGCTACCGATCCTGATCCGCTGGCGGCCCCGCCCCGCCACGAGGCGCCGGCCCGCACAAGCTGCGCCAGCGCCTGCCCCGGTTGCAACCGCTGGCCCCGGTCGGGCGGAGCTTCTCTGCGTGGAGTCCCTCACCCGCATGTTCGGCGGGCTGGCGGCCAATCAGGACGTCAGTTTCGCGCTCCATGCCGGCGAGATCGTCGCGCTGATCGGGCCCAACGGCGCCGGCAAGACGACCCTCTTCAACGTGGTCAGCGGCATCCTGCCGCCCAGCGCCGGCCGGGTCCGCCTGTTCGGAGAGGAGGCGATCCGGCTGGCGTCGCGCCGCGTCGCGGCACTCGGCCTGGCGCGCACGTTCCAGCACACGAAGCTGCTGGCAGGCCGCAGCGTGCTGGAGAACATCGCGCTCGGCGGGCACCTGTCCGGTCGCGCGGGCATCCTGCGCGCCATGCTGCGGCTGGACCGCGCGGAGGAGGCGCGGCTGCTGGTCGAGGCGCGGCGCCAGGCAGCGCGGGTCGGACTGGACGACATGCTCGATGTTCCGGCCGGCGACCTGCCGATGGGGCGGCAGCGCGTCGTCGAGATCGCCCGCGCCCTGTGCCTGCATCCGCGCCTGCTGCTGCTGGACGAGCCCGCTGCCGGCCTGCGCTTGCAGGAGAAGCACCACCTCGCGGCCCTCCTGCGCCAGCTGCGGGACGAGGGCATGGGTGTGCTGCTGGTCGAGCACGACGTGGACTTCGTCATGCGGCTCGCCGACCGTGTCGTGGTTATGGATTTCGGCCAGAAGATCGCCGAGGGTGCACCGCAGCTCGTGCAGTCCGATCCCGCCGTCCTCGAAGCCTATCTCGGCGGCGTGGCGTGATCCTCCTGGAGGTCCGCGCGCTGCGCGCCGGATACGGCCATGTGGAAGTCCTGCATGGCGTCAGCCTGACCGTGCCGGACGGCCGAATGGTCGCGATCGTCGGCCCGAACGGAGCGGGCAAGACCACCTTGATGAGCGCCGTGATGGGCCTGCTGCCGCGCCGGGCGGGCACGGTGCGCTACCGAGGAGTGGAGGCCGGCCGGACCGAGGCCCTGGTCGCCGCCGGTGCCGTGCTGGTGCCCGAGACGCGCGCGCTGTTCGCGGACATGAGCGTGGAGGACAATTTGCTGCTCGGCTTCTATCCGCGCCACCGTGCGGGCGAGCGCGACCTCCCCCGATCGCTGCGAGAGGTGTTCGCCATCTTCCCCCGACTGGAGGAGCGCCGCCGCCAGATCGCCGGCACGTTGTCGGGGGGCGAGCGGCAGATGCTGGCGCTGGGTCGCGCGCTGATGGGCCGCCCGCGCCTGCTGCTGCTGGACGAGCCGAGCCTGGGCCTCGCGCCGCGCATCGTGCGCGAGATCTTCCACGTGCTGGCCAATCTGCGTGCGCGCGGCCTGTCCATCCTGCTAGTCGAGCAGAACGCCCGCGCCGCGCTGCAAGTGTCCGATTACGGCTACGTGCTGGAGATGGGCGAGATCGTCGCCGAGGGACCGAGCGCGGCTTTGGCGGAAAATCCCCGCGTGCTGGAGACCTATCTTGGCGCGCGGGGCATGCACATCGATGGCTGACGCGTCATGGCGGCGGCGGGCACGGCCGACCGCTTGCCCGAGTCGGTGCCCGGTGTTCCACTCGGGTCATGAACACCGCCCCTGTCGTCCCCCGCCCCGCCGCCACGGTCCTGCTCCTGCGGGACAGACCGGACGGGATGGAAGTCTTCATGGTGGTCCGCCACCATCAGATCGACTTCGCCTCCGGCGCGCTGGTGTTTCCTGGCGGCCGGGTCGATCCGGGTGATCGCGCGCTGGCGGCGGGATCGCGCTGCGCCGGGCCGGCCGGGCTGGACCCCGAGCATCTGGCGCTGCGCGTGGCCGGAATACGGGAGGTCTTCGAGGAGTGCGGCGTGCTGCTGGCGCGCGCCTGCGGCGCGACCGGGCTGATCGGCGCGGACCGGCTGCGCGGCCTGTCCGGCGAGCAGGATTTCGCGGCCATGCTCGATGCCGAGGATCTGGTGCTGGCGACCGAGTTGCTGACCGCGTTCGCGCACTGGATCACGCCGCCCCCCATGCCCAAGCGGTTCGACACGCATTTCTTCCTCGCACCCGCGCCGGCCGATCAGCTCGCGGTGCATGACGGATCGGAGTCGGTGGATTCGGTGTGGATTTCGCCCGCCCGCGCGGTGTCCGAGGCGGCGCAGGGACGCTGGAAGGTGGTATTCCCGACCCGCCTCAACCTTCAAAAGCTCGCCCGCTGGACCACGAGCGCCGCAGCGATCGAGGCGGCGCGGACGGCCCCAATCGTCACCGTTCTGCCCGAGATGACGCCGACGGAGACCGGACGGCTGATGCGGATTCCGCTGGCGGCCGATTACGGCGGCGATGTCTTCGAGGCGAACGAGCCGGCCGCGATGTGACTGTCTCCCCTTCAAGGAGAAGGGGAAACCCAGGCGTCATTCGGCCAGCAGATCCTCGATCCTGATCGGCAGGTCGCGCACCCGCTTGCCCGTCGCGTGCCAGACTGCCTCGGCGATGGCCGGAGCGACGCCGCAAAGCGCGATCTCCGCGATCCCCTTCGCCCCGAGCGGGTCGAATATCATGTCCTCGGATTGCACGAAGGTTACGTCGAGGTCGGACACGTCGGCGCAGACCGGAACGAGGTACTCGGCGAGGTTCGCGTTCATGACGCGGCCCAGCCGATCGTCCCACTCGGCGATCTCATGCAGCGCCATCCCGAGCCCACCGACCATGCCGCCGATGCACTGGCTGCGCGCGATCATCGGGTTGATGATGCGCCCGCCGTCATAGGCGCCGACCAGGCGCGGCACGCGCACAATCCCGAAAGCGGGGTCGATGCGGACCTCGGCGAACACCGCGCCGAACGCGGCGGAGGCGTATTTCTCGCTCTCGTCGCCGGGCTTCGATTCCGCCTCGGCTTCCAGGTGATCCAACCCGTGCTTGCGCAGGATCGCCTCGGGCGCGGCCTCCATGTCGTTGCCGGCGAGACCGCGAAGCTTCTCGCGCAACGCCTCGCACGCGGCCTTCACGCCGTTGCCGACGCTCGCCATGGTGATGCTGCCGCCATGCACCGGCGCCTTCGGCATGTCGGTGTCGCCGATCTCGACGTCCACCTTCTCGATCGGCAGGCCCAATGTCTCGGCGGCAACCTGGGTCATCGACGTGTAGGTGCCCGGCCCCATGTCGCTGGAGGCGGTGCGCACGACAGCCTGTCCGTTCGCATACAGGATTGCCTGCGCGGAGCAGGCGGAGCGGTCCGAGTGATAGATCGCGCTCGCCATTCCCCAGCCGACGAGCCAGCGCCCGTCGCGCATCGAACCAGGCGCGGACGGCCGGTGGCTCCAGCCGAACCGCTCGGCGCCGGTGGTGTAGCAGGCGCGCAGGGCCTTGCTGCTCCAGGGCAGGTCGCTGCTCTCGTCACGTTCGGCGTAGTTGCGCAGGCGCAGCTCCAGCGGGTCCATGCCGAGCGCCTCGGCCAGTTCGTTCATCGCCATCTCGACCGCAAGCGCACCGGTGGCGACACCGGGCGCGCGCATCGGGCACGGGCTGTTGGTGTTCATCTCCACGAGCCGGTACTGGGTCCGCACGTTCGGGCAGGAGTAGGTGGTGCGCGCCGGCTCGAGAGTCGTCTCGGCGTATTCCTCGTAGGCCGAGGTCTGCGCGTACGCCTCGTGCAGGATCGCCGTCAGCCGGCCGTCCTGCTCGGCGCCGAGCACAACGCGCTGGCGCGTGTAAGGGCGGAAGCCGATCGCGGTGAAGCACTCCCGCCGCGTCAACTCGACGCGGACGGGGCGGTGCACGCGGCGGGCGCACAGCGCGGCGATCGTTACATGCGGCCAGGTGCGCAAGGCCGAGCCGAACGCGCCGCCGACAAACGGCGAGATGACGCGGATGTTGGCCTGGGGGATGCCGAAGATGCTCGCGATCTCCATGCGCACATTCGCGACCCACTGCGACTTGTCGTACAGGGTCAGCCGATCGCCATCCCATTCCGCGATGGTGGCGTGCGGCTCCATCGCGTTGTGGTGCTCGCGCGCATGGCTGCACGCGACATCGACCGTCAGCGGTGCGCGGCCGAGCGCCGCGTCGGCATCACCCCGCGCGCTGTCGCCCGGACGTCCGCCCTCGGCGGTCTCCTTGGCCGGCGGCTTGCCGTCCGAGAGCTGGAAGACCGTGGTCGGTTCCTCGATCTCGTAGGTCACCCGCACCAGTCGCGCGGCGCCGTCCGCCTCCTGCTGGGTCGCGGCAATGACGGCCGCCACGGGCTGACCGACGAACAGCACCTCGGCATTCTGGAACACGCGGAGCTGGTCGCCCGACTGGGGATCGACCTGCGGGCGCTTCTCCATCTCGTTGTAGGGCAGCCGCTCGCAGTTCTCGTGCGTAATCACGCCCAGCACGCCGGGCGCCCGCTCGGCCTCCGCGATGTCGAGGCGGCTGATGCGCCCGCGCGGGATCGTGCTGGTGACCAGCGCCGCGAAGGCGAGATTGAATGGCCGGAACTCCGCCGTATAGCGGGCTTGGCCGGTGACTTTCGCCGGGCCGTCCACGCGCGGGACCGGCTGTCCCATGATCGCGTTCATGCCACGCCTCCCGCCATCAGCAACACCCGTTCGACCGCGCGGCGCAGCAACACCGTCTTGAATGCGTTCCCCGGACGCGGGGCGGCGCCGTGCGCGGCGGCCTCGGCAGCAGTCAGCGCCGCTGCCTCGTCAAGCTTTCGCCCGATCAGCCGATGTTCGACGTCGGGCAGGCGCCACGGTCGTGTCCCGACCCCGCCGGCGGCGACCCGGGCCGCGCGCACCGTGCCGTCGGCCACCTCGATGGCCGCGGCGGCGGAGACGATCGCCCACTCGAAGCTCGCCCGGTCACGCACCTTCACGTAATGCGAGTTGCGGGCATGTGCGCTGGCGGGCAGCAGGATCGCCACGATGACCTCGCCGGCGCGCAGCGTCGTGTCGATCTCCGGACGGTCGCCCGGTTCACGGTGCAGGTCCTCGACCTTCAGCCGCCGTTCGCCGTCGGGTCCGTGCACGATCAACGCGGCGTCCAGCACGATCAGCGCGTTCGCCATGTCGCCGGGATAGGCGGCGATGCAGTGCTCGCTGCCGCCGAGGATCGCATTCATCCGTTTCTGTCCGTCCTGCGCCGGGCAGCCCGAGCCGGGCTCACGCTTGTTGCAGGGAACCGAGACGTCGCGGAAGTAGAGGCAGCGCGTGCGTTGCAGCAGGTTGCCGCCAGCGGTCGCCATGTGGCGCACCTGCGGTGAGGCGGTTTCCTCCAGCGCGCGCGCCAGCACCGGAAATCCCTCGCGCACCCGATCGTCATCGGCGATGTCGGAGAGCCGGGTCAGCGCGCCGATGCGCAAACCGTCGCCATCAGGGTCGATGCCGACGAGCGGCAGCCCGTTAAGGTCGATCAGCTCGGCGGGCGCGATCACGCCCTCTTGCAGCAATTGCAGCACGTCAGTCCCGCCCGCCACCGGCATCGCATGCGGCGTCTTGGCCAGGAGGTCGATGGCACTTTTCAAATCGCGCGCCTGCGCATAGCCGAACGGCAGCATTGCCTAGGCCTCCTGCCGGTCGCGCGCGTCGCGGATCGCGGCGACGATGTTCACGTAGGCGCCGCAGCGGCAGAGATTGCCGCTCATCTGCTCGCGGATTTCGGCGTCGTCGCCGCAGCGGCCCTCCTCGATCAGGCCGACGGCGGACATGATCTGCCCCGGCGTGCAATAGCCGCACTGAAACGCGTCATGCGCGACGAAGGCCGCCTGCACAGGGTGCATCATGCCGCCGCGCGCCAGCCCCTCGATGGTGGTGATCGCCTTGCCTTCGGCCATCACCGCCAGCATCAGGCAGGAGTTGATGCGTCGCTCGTCGAGCAGCACGGTGCACGACCCGCACTGGCCGAGCGCGCATCCCTTCTTGGTGCCGGTCAGGTTCAGGTGGTCGCGCAGCGCATCGAGCAGGGTGGTACGGGTGTCAACGTTCAGCCGGTGCTCCTGCTCGTTCACCAGCAGCGTAATCTCGAAGCTGGTCGGGTGCGCGGGCGGGGTGCGGGGCGCTCCGGCGGTGCCCCTCGCTTGCCAGGTGTGCAGGCCGACCCCGGGCGCGGCGCTATGGGCGACGAATCCCCACCGCCCAGATCGCGCGCCTGGGCCGGACGGGTCGGGCGCAGCGCCGCCGTGGCGTCGTCTTCCGCCAGCACATCGGAGGCGGCGCCCGGGTCCATCCGTTCGGCTTCGGCGAACAGCCGTTCCGCGGTCGCCGTGTCCCCGGCCCGCTCGGCCTCCAGTGCCTGCTCGGTCAGCCGCCGCGCCTGTGGCGTACGCGACTCCTCGGCCGCCGGGGGTGGGCCGTTGTCCTGAGCCATGCTGTGCTTCCTCTGTGCGGCGCATAAGCCCGCTGCGCGTCCCCTTGGTTGCTCGCCCGGCCCAGGTCTGACGCCAACGTGAGGCGAAACCCCTAGCGGATGCACGGGGCCGCAGCTGCGGACAAGCTTCGGCCTGACGCAATGCCACGGAGCCGGTTCTTCCCGCTCACGAGATCCCGAACCATGTCGGCATTGCCAGGGTGATCGCCGGGACGAACGCGATCAGCAGCAAGGCGACGAACACGATGGCCAGATACTTGGCGATCGGCCGCGCGACGCTCTCCACCGGGACCTGACCCACGGCGCAGGCGGTGTAGAGCCCCACGCCGAGTGGCGGGGCGAACAGCCCGATCCCCATCGAGATGATCAGCAGGATGCCGAAGTGGAGCGGGTTGACCCCGAGCTTCTGCGCCGCCGGAAACAGCAGCGGGCCGAAGATGATCAGCGCCGGCGCGCCCTCCAGCACCGATCCCATCACGACCAGCATGCCGATGGCGATGAGCAGGAAGACCCAGGTGCCGGAAGACGCCCCGATGCCGGCCAAGGCTGCCGCCATGTGCTGCGGGATCAGGTTGGCGGTGAGCAGATAGCTGAGCACCTCCGCCGAGGCGACGATGAACAGGATCATCCCCGACAGCGAGGCCGAGCGCACCAGGAAGTCCTGAAAGGAGCGCCAGGTCATCTCCCTGAACGCCAGCCCGCCGACCAGGAGCGCATAGAGCACAGCGACCGAGGACACCTCGGTCGGCGTCGCCACGCCGCCGACGATCCCGCCCACGATGATCAGGATCAGAAGGGCGGCGGTGAGCGCACCGCCGGTGGTGCGGATGATGGTGCCCAGATGGCGTGGCGCCGCTGCGGATTGCGGCCGTTTGCCACTGCGGGCCGAGACCACGGCGACGAGGACCAGCCCGAGCGCCATCACGCCGGCGGGCAGCAATCCCGCGATGAACAGTCCGGCGATCGACACGTTCGCGACATAGCCGAGGATGATCATGTTGATGCAGGGCGGGATCGTCTCACCCATCACCGCGGACGCCGCCAGCAGCGCCACCGCGTCGTTCGCGTCGTAGCCGGACTGCCGCATCGCCGGCAGCATGATCGACCCCACGGCCGCCACGTCAGCGCTCTTGGACCCGGAGATACCCGAGAACACCGCCATGGCGCCGATCATCACCACGCTCAGGCCGCCTCGCACGCCGCCGAACACCATGTCCAAGAACGCGACGAACCGGCGCGACATCCCGTTCACGCCCATGACCAGGCCGGCGAGGACGAAGAACGGGATCGCTAGCAGGACGAAGCTGTCCACGCCGGACTGCATCTCCTGCGAGAACTGCACGATCGGCAGGACGTTCGTGACCGCGATGTAGCCCAGGCTGCCGGCGGCCAGGGCAAATGCCACCGGCACTGCGGCGACCAGGCAGACGACGTCGATCGCCAGCATGACCCAGACGCCCGGGCCGGCCGGAATCGGCGCGACCGCTCCCCAGACCAGGACGAGCGCCAGGAAGCCGGCGACCAGGGCGCCTGATTCCAGCAGCGGCCGTACCGCCACGCGGATCAGGTGGAAGAAGGCGAAGACGCTCATCGCGGCGCCGCCCACGAGCAGCGGGTAGTAGTCGATGCTGGCCGGCAGGATGCCGCTCAGCGTGGTCTGCCCGGCGACGCTGTCCAGCAGCGGCAGGGATGCCCAGGTCAGGCAGGCCGACACGACCAGGACGACCCAGGCCGCGAACCCGTCGGCGCGCTCGGCCCACCGCCCGCTCAGCCGGTTGCGCAACGCACGCACGCCGAGGTGCTCGGACCGGTAGAGCGTCAGCGCGCTGCCGAGGAACGTGATGGCGATCAGGACGGCGAGCGCAACCTCGTCGCCCCATTGCAACGGACTTCCCAGGACGTAGCGGAACACGACGTCAGCGAACACGACGCACACGCCGGCGATGAGGATGACCGCGCACAGCAAGCCGACCACGCCGGCTGCCACACGCTCCGCCAGCGAGCGCCGCGGCGGAAGAGGCACCGTCAGGCTGACTGCCCGGTGGCCGCCAGGATCGCCTGCAGGACCGGCTTCGTATCCGGGTGCTGATTGGTGAAGCTGTTCCACAACGGCTTGACCTCGTCGGCGAGCTTCGCCCGGTCGATCTCGATCGTCTTCACCCCGTTCCGCCTCAGCTCGTCCAGGGCGGCCTGGGCCGCTTCGGCAGCCTTGGGGCGCTGATAGCGCACGGCCGCAGCGGCGGCCTGCCTGACGGCCTGCTGCTCGGCGCTCGAGAGCCGCTTCAGGGTGCTGTCGGAAATGATCGCCGCGAGCGGGTCGAAGATGTGCTGCGTCAGGGTGAGATTCTTGGCGACCTCGTAGAACTTGTATTGCAGCATGGTCGGCGGATCGTGCTCCAGGCCGTCAATCACGCCGGTCTGTAGCGAGACGTAGACCTCGCCAAAGCTCATCGGCACCGGAGCGGCACCCAGCAGCCTGAAGGTCTGCACGAAGGTCGGCGAGGGCAGGACACGGATCTTCTTGCCATGGAAGTCGGCCGGGACGGAGATCGGCGTTTTGCTAAGCACGTTGCGACCGCCGAAGTTGAAGCACCATCCCAGGATCTCGGCCTTGGTCTTGCGCTTGAATATGTCCTGCAGCTGCTGCCCCGCGTTGCCGTCCATCACCTTGCCCACCTGGTCGAGCGAGGTGAACAGGAACCCCATGGTCAGCACGCCCAGCTCGGGCACGATCGGCGACCAATCGGACACCGTCAGCATCATGTTCATCGTGCCGAAATTGAGCGCGCTGGGGTATTTGTCCTCCGGACCAAGCTGGCTGTCGCCGTAGAAGATGGCGCCGACATTGCCGTTGGTTCTGCTCGTCAGCTCGGAGACGAACCTGTCGAAGAACACGGTGTGCGCGTTCTCGGTGTGGGTCGGTTGCGAGGATCCAAATTTCAGCGTGACCGTCTTTCCCTCCTGGCCGCGTATGCCTGACTGGGTCTGGGCGTGCGCGATGCGGCTCCCGGCAACGGCGGCGCCCAACGGCACGGCTGCCGTCCACTGGAGGAGGTTGCGACGGGAGAAGCCGTCACGAGACGCTGCGGACATCGACCTTCTCCCTGCTAGCTTCTACTTGACCCACGATTAGGCCAGATATTAGGTCGTATGATTATTTGCCGTACAGGTGCGAAAACGGTCGAGGACCATGTCCGTTCCAGTGATTTTGCTTCCAAGTTCCATGATACGCCTGGAGTTGCTTTCGCTTGCCGAGTTGCGCGACGTGGTTGGCCTCCTCGTGAGGGGTCGGTTGCGGACCCCCTCCCGCCCGGGAGGGGGGCGCTTCGGCGGCTCAGGTGGCGGGTGACAGGACATGGATGACGCGGCTCGCGATCATGTCCTTGGTCTTGGCCCCGTAGGCCTGCATGTGCGGCGAGCGTCCGTGCGCGGCCAAGGCCTCCGGGCTCTCCCACTTCTCGATCACGAGGAACGTGTCCGGGCCGAACTTGGTCTGGAATCCGCCCATCCCCTCGGCGTCAACCGCCGGGCCTGTACTCGATGCAGCCCTGCTCGGCGTGGACGGCCGGCACGTTGGCGCGGAACGCCTGCAGGATCGCCTCGCGCTGGCCTGGCTTGGCGGTGATGATGGCGACGACATGGATCATGGCTTCTCTCCCTTGCGGTTCATTTCGCGAAGCGGCGTACCCGCCCAGCGGTCATGCCCCCATCGATGACCAGTTCCGACCCGGTCATGTGACGGCTAGCGTCGGAGGCGAGAAACAGCACGCCGTTGGCGATGTCCTGCGGCTGGCCGGCCTCGCCGATCGGTACCTGCTCGGCGGCGATCGCGTGGGGGTCGAACTTGGCGTTGCTGCTCATGGGCAGCTTGTCCCAGATCGGCGTGTCGATCACGCCGGGATGCACCGAATTGACCCGCACGCGATTGCCCGCCTGCGCACATTCCAGCGCGACCGATTTGGCGAACAGCCGCACGGCTCCCTTGGTGGCGCTGTAGCAGGCGAGCCCGGCCGAGCCGCGCAGCCCGGCCACCGAGGACATGATAATGATCGAGCCGCCGCCGGCCCGCGCCATCGCCGGGATGGCGTGCTTCACCGACAGGAACACCCCGTCCACGTTGACCGCCATCTGCCGGCGCCAGTCGGCGAGGCTCATCTCAACCACCGTCGCCATGATGCCGATGCCGGCATTGGCGACCAGGATGTGCAGGCCGCCCAATTGCTCCTCTGCCAAGCGGATCACGCCGGGCCAGCCTGCCTCGTCGGTGACGTCATGGCGCAGGAACAACCCGCCGATCTCACCGGCCAGCGCTTCGCCGGCAGGGTCGAGGTCGGTGATCAACACGCGGGCGCCCTCGCGCGCCAAGGTGCGCGCGCACGCCGCGCCGATGCCCGAGGCTCCGCCCGTGACGATCGCGGCCTTGCCATCAACCTGACCCATTGCGCGCCTCCCTTCCGCGCGCGTATTTGGCGGCATTGGCGGGGCCGAGGCAAGGCGGCGGGGTTCAGCGTCGCGCGCGCCGATCAACTTCGCCGCAGGGCCGCCATGCCGGCGCGACGTGCGCCGCCACTGAGCCGTTTGTCGCGGGAGGGAGCCCCTGGCCGTGCCCGCGCCTGTCATCGCCTGCCCGCATTGCGCCAGCATCCAGACGATGCCGCCTCCGCCCCAGCGCGGCCGGCTGGCGTGCTGGCAGTGCGGCGACGTGCTGGAGACCACGATCGGACGCAGCCTGGACGCCGCGTTGGCGTGCAGCCTGACGACGCTGCTCCTGCTGCTGCCCGCGAACCTGATGCCACTGCTGACGGTGCGCGCGCCGGCCGGGCTGGTCGCCACCACGCATCTGTTTTCCGGCTTCATCGCGATCTGGGACCAGGGCTGGCCGCTGATGGCGATCGTCTGCGCCCTGGAAGGGGTGATCCTGCCGTTCGTGCGGTTCGGCTTGCTGAGTGCGGTCCTCATCGCCCTCAAGCTGGGACGGCAGGATACCTGGATCGGCCCCGCCTTCCGCTATGCCGGGCTGCTCGACCTGTGGGCGATGGCGGACGTGTTCCTGGTGGGCGCGGCCATCGGCTGGGGGCGCGTGGCGGCCCTGATCCCGGTGGGCATCGACACCGGCGGATTCTGTTTGTTCGGGGCCGGGATGATGACCATGCTGACGCGCGCCTGTCTGGATCGCCGCGCGGTATGGCGGCGGATCGGCGCACCGAGGCTCACAGCGGGACCGGAATCGCTCGCCTGCACCGAGTGCGACCTGGTGCTGCCTGGGCGGCTAGTCGGGGACCGCTGCCCGCGGTGCCGGGCACGCCTGCACCGGCGCAAGCCGCAATCGCTTGGCCGGTGCCGCGCCCTGGTGATCACCGGGTGGGCGCTCCTGCCAATCTCGAATTACTTTCCAATGAGTTCGTTCTACGAGAACGGGATCGCCTACCCGCACACGATCTTCGCCGGCATCATGCTGCTGTTCAACAATGGCTACGCGCCGGTGGGCGTGCTGATCATCTTCACCAGCCTTGGCCTGCCGGTGTTCAAGCTGGCCGGCCTGACCTGGTTCTTCGCCTCCATCCGGCATCGCTCCGCAGATCGGCTTCGCCTGAAGACGCGGATCTACCGCGTGATCGACGCTGTCGGGCGGTGGTCCAACCTCGATCCGTTCACCATCGTCGTGTTCACCCCGATGGTGCAGTTCGGCCAGATCGCACATATCGAGGTCGGCGGCGGATCGTCGGCGTTTTTGGCGATCGTCGTCACGTCGATGCTGGCCTCGCGCAGCTTCGACCCGCGACTGCTGTGGGACCTTGCCGAAGTGCCGCCAGACCGTTCGACAAGGTCCCGCCCACGTGTGAGAAGCCGGCGCGCCGCATGACGGATCCGAGGCCGGTGGACTTCTATGCAGTTGGCTTGATCTCACGCCAACGTCATAACTCGAATTGCATCCGTAACGCCCAATCGCTCGTATTCACTGTGAGCGGTGTCTTAAAGTCGATACCGCATTTTTTGCGTTTCCGGCCGAATTCCGACGTCAGCATAGGGAGAAGTTCGAGATGACCGATGTTGAGCTAAACCAGGACACAACCACCCCCGGCGGGCTTGATCGCCGTCGCGTGCTGGCGCGGGTTGGCGCGGGGTTCGCGGGCGCCGCCGCTGTCGGCGCCTTGGGGATCGGAGGGCTCGCGGCTTCCAGCAAGCCGGCCCGGGCCGCGGCCATCACTGATGTCGACATCTTAAATTTCGCCCTCAATCTCGAGTACCTGGAAGCGGAGTACCTACCTCCGCGCGGTGAGCGGGGAAGGGATCACTCCCAGCCTGACCACCGGAGTCGGAACGCAGGGGACGGTGACCGGCGGGACCAAGGTGCCGTTCCAGACCACCTCCGTCGCCTTCCAGGCCATTCGTATCGCCCTCGACGAGCTGGGCCATGTGCAATTCCTCCGGTCCGCCCTGGGCGCCAGCGCGGTCGCCGAGCCAGCGATCGACTTGCAGACCAGCTTCACCACCCTCGCCGTCGCGGCCGGCCTCGTTCCGGCGGGCGGGACGTTCAATCCGTTCGCGAGCGAACTCGATTTCCTGATCGGCGCATACGTGTTCGAGGATGTCGGCGTCACCGCCTACGCCGGCGCGGCGAACCTGCTCACGAACCCCGCCAATGTCGCGTACGCGGCCAGCATTCTCGGGATCGAAGGATATCACGCCGGCGCCATCCGTTCCGGGCTTGCCAATCTCGGCGCCAACAATTTCACCGTTGCGATCTCCGCACTCCGCGCCAAGCTTTCCGGGGTGGGCGACGTCGGCACCCTCGCGTATGGCAATCCCTACAACATCACCGATGTCACCCCCGGAGGGCTGGCCTACCGAAGGACGGCAGGGCAAGTCCTGGCCATCGTCTATGGCGGCGGCACGACAAGCGGGCTGTTCTTCCCGAACGGGGTCAACGGGACGATCACGGCATCGTCTGTCACCTCCTGATCGCAAGAGCCGGGACCGTCGCGCCGTCGGGGCGCGACGGTCCCGTGCCGAGGTCAGGAGACGGTTCGCCAGTCCATCACCTGGTACAGACTGCCGGCCGGCGTCGGAACCAGGCGGATGGTCGCCTCCCGCGCCGCTTGCGCGACCCCTCGACGGGCTACGACGCTGACGTAAACGGCGCTTTCGTCGGGGCCGGCTCGGCTGCCGACAGGAAGTGATCCGTACACGTCCTGGAGTGCCTGACGCACCACCGGCGCGGCCACCGACGGGTCGGTATCGCCGTCGTGATAGATGGTGAGATAAGGCGCCACCTTGCCAAGGATGTCCGGGGTCACGCCCAGCACATTGCCAAGCTCGCCCACACTCTCGAACGGTGCGCCCGGCGGCGCGTAGCCCCGCCCGCTTTGCTGGTAGGCCGCCGCCATCGAGGACGACCCGTCCGAGGGACTTCGCCAGACGACGATATTGGCCGCGATCGTGTCCGCCGCCTGCCGGTCCACCCCGGTCGCGTGGAGCAAGGCGGCGAGCAGCTCGACCGGCGCCGTGTTCAGGTTCACCCGACCCGCTTCACTGCGGATGACGATGTCCATGCTGCCAAGCCGGCTACCGACCCGGTGCGGCACGCCGTCGGCCGCCCAATGGGCGCTGGACTTGTCGAGGACGTGAAAAATCGCCTCATGGATGCCGCCATCCGCCATCGCGCCGAGTTCGGCCTCGTTGCGCAGGTTGGATGCGAGCTGCGTCTCCTGCCGTGCCGCCGTCACCATATGAGTCACGATCAGCGCCACCAGCACCAGCGTCCAGAGCACGATCAGGATCGCGAAGCCGCGCTCGGACGTTGCCCGACTTGGCGCGGCGCTGGGCAGTCGGGTCACTTCTCCACCTTCGCCTGTTGCTGCTGAAACAGGCTTTGCACGACGGAGGGCGACGGAAGCGGGATCGGCGCTTGCGGTCTCGCGCGCAGCTTGTCGAGAAGGGACGGCTGCCCGGAGGCAGGGCGAAGAACGCCGCGATCGCTCGGAGCGGCTGCAAACACCGGATGCAGGGTCACGAGACCAGCGGGACCCTGAACGATGACCTGCCCGACCGAGATCGAGCGGATGAGAAACGGTCCGACCCGGTCGCCCGCCTTCGCCACGATCGGCTTCTCGCCCGCCTGGGCGAAGATGGCGCCGCTTCCCGCCTCGCTCACCAGCACGCCCGTGAGCCGTGGCATCTCGGGGCCGGTGGCCTTGGCCGTGGCCACCGTCTCCGATGGGCGCCTTTGCGGGCTGAACAGCGGACGAGCAAGGATGGTGGCGACCCAAGCGGTGGCGTGATCCGCCGGGGCGGGCTGCCGCAAGGCCGGCGTTGCACGCGACCGACCATGAGCCCGCACGGCGTCCTCGGGCCGATCAGGCGCGCCAGCCTGAGATTGCAGATAGAGTACGCTCCCCAGCGCGAGCGCGATGGCGAGCAGAAGGGCAGGAGCCGCGCGGATCATTGCGGCTTTCCCGCAGCGCCGGCGCGGAACGCATAGACGATGAATTTCGCGTCGACGTCGGGTGCCGTCGGTCTGGCCAGCAGAAGATGACGTTGCAGATCCAGCTCATCGACGAGCATGCGCGGCCGCGCCGCCTCGATGGCCTGGAGCAGATGGACCACGTTCACCATGTCGGCCTGCACGGCCACGCGCAGCCCCACGCGCCGGAACTGCCCCATTTGCTTAGGGGGGAGCATTTCCACGCTGGAGAGCGTCGTCCCGGCCGTGCTCGCCATGTCCTGCATGCGCTCCTGCAAGGTCGCGGCCGCCACTGCGTCGGTCTCCCCCGGGAGCAGCGCATCGGGCGCGGCGCTGGCGCGGAAGCTTCCCGCCTGATGCTCCAGCTCCGGAAGGGTCGCCGCCAGCTCGGTCATGCGTTGCGCCAGCATCCGCCGTTGGGTCAGGGTCTCGGCGCGATCCGCGTACCAGCCCAGGATCGGGCCGACGACGCCGAACCACACGAGAAGCATCGCGACGACCGCGAAGCCGAGAGCGAGCACCCGGCCCCGGGGGCCTGTCGGCAGATCAAGCGTCATGCGCCTTCATCGAATAGCGGGCCGCGGTCGCTCTTGTATCAGCGTGCCGGGTTCGTGCGAAGCGGCGCGGCGACGAGATCGGGCCAGTGCCGGTGGTCTCTCGGCGGGAAGAGAACCCGAATGCGGACCAGCGCCGGCAGGCTCCGCGCGTCCCACGCGCGAACCCACCCGGCCCCGGCCGATCCCGCCCCGGCCGGCCCTGCGCGCCAATAGGCAAGCTGGAGGCGCTCGATCCCGGACAGCAGCACCTCCGATCGCGGCGGCGGCGGCGGACTGGTCCGCTTGGCATGCAGATGCGGGGTCCACCGCAGCAACAGCCGGTGCCCGGCGTCCATCGCCAGCAGCATGTCGGCGCTCTCCGCGTCGGCCGTCATGGGCAAGGCGGAGGTGAACATCAGCCGCGCTTCGGTTCCGGCGATGGTCGGCGGATCGGACCGGGTCCCCGGGTCCATCTGCTGCACGAGCCGGCGCAGCGTCCGGTCCACCGCGTCGAGGTCGCCCCGTCGGTCGATGATGCGTGCCTGCGTCCCCCAGGCCGCCAGGCCGAAGCGCACGCCTTGCGACAGGCCGACCATCAGGAAGCCGAGCACGACGAGCGCCACCAGGACTTCCAGCAACGTGAACCCGGCAGTCCGCACAATTCTCATGGTCTGGGCGGCGCTGCCGGCGCCACGCGCTCGGTGTTCAAACGGACGAGCCGCACCTGCCCACCCTCCTGCCACGACACCGCCACCATGACTGCGTACAGCGCCGGGCGCGGCGCCTGCTGGGCCAGCGACGCCATCGGTGCGTCAGGAAGGGCCGCGGACGCGACCTGGGCGATGCGAACACGCCAGTGATAGCCGCCGCCGTCATCGCCTTGCTGATCCCCTGCCACAAGTGCGCCATCGAGGCCGATCGCGGCGAGGTGGGACCGGGCACGCGACAGCGCCTCCTGGTAGCGGCCGGCGGCCTGCACCGCGCGCAAATCGCTGGCCGCGACGGAAAACAGCTCGCTCATCGCCAGGGCCGCGATGATGAAGGCGACCAGCACCTCCAGCAGGGTGAACCCGTGATCCTGGGACCGATCAGACCGCATGTCCCCGTGTCGTGTCACCGCGTTCGCATCACTACCCGACCAGCCCCGATCTCACTTGCCGAGGATGGCTGACCGGCGCCACATTTCCCATGTCAATGAGCCGAGGTGCTTCGCTTGCTGAGAGAGCTGCTGAACTGGTGGGTGGCGCAAATGCGCGATCTTGTCCCGTCTGGCTGGCGCGCCGCGCCGTCCGGACCGGCGGACGCGCTTGTGCTGACGATCCAGCCGGCGGCGGCTCCCGACCGAGCGGTGGTGCTCGTCAGCGACCGGCGGCGGCGGCGCGAGACGGAGAGGCTGCGGTTCCGCCTCACCGATCCAGGCATCGAGCCGGTCCGCCGCCTGCTGAAGCAGCGGCGTCGGGACCTGCCGATCGTGCTGCGCCCACCGCCGGCCTGGCTGCTGGAACGCGAGGTGACGCTGCCGCTTGCGGCGGCGGAGGATCTGCAACGCGTGCTGGCGTACGAGATGGATCGGTTCACGCCGTTCCAACCCGAGGAGGTCTTCTGGGGCTTCGATGTGCAGTCTCGCGATGCCCGTGCCGGGGTGGTGCGGCTGCGCCTGTCGGTCGTGCCGCGAAGCGGCCTGCTCGCGCTGACGACGTTCCTGGACCAGGCCGGCGTTGCACCGACCCTGCTCGAATTCCCCGGCGGTGGCGCAACGGTCCGGACCATTCGGATCGCGCATCCCACGACGCCGCGAGCTCGCCGGAAAAAGCAGGCGCTGCTCCTGGGCGCTTGGGGTTGTGCCGCGCTGGCGTTCGCGGTCGTGGCGCAGCCGCTGATCCGCCAGTCCCTCGCGGGTGCCGACATCGAATCCCGCATCGCGGCCCTGCGCCCGCGCGTGACCCAAATCGAAGCATTGCGAGCCCGGATCGCGAGCGCGACCGACGGGGCCGATACGATCGCGCGGGAGCAGGCCCGCATCGGGAATGTCTTGCAGGTCCTCGCGACGATCACCGAGATCCTGCCTGACGACACGTTCCTCACCAGCTTCAGCCTGAAGGATCGCACGCTGACCATGGAGGGGCAGTCGGCGGCAGCCGCGAAGCTGATCGCAGGCCTTTCCGATGATCCGCTGCTTCGCGAACCGGCCTTCACGGCCCCGGTCACGCGAACCGAGCGCGGCGCCGACCTGTTCGCCTTGCGGGCCAGAATCGCCCCCGACGACGCGTGTCCTTCCCCGAGCCGCGCCTATGGGACGTCCCCTGCCCGCTTCTCGGACGTCCGCACGCGTCCGGTCAGCCAATCGACGCTCACCACAGCCGCGTGTCCGGCGTCCGCCAACGCGATCTGCCCACCTGACGAACTGCCGTCCGGCGCAAAGCGAATCCCCTTGGCCGGCGCGGTGATGGCGAGGTCCAGCGGCGCATGCAGCACCAGCGGCCGGTTCCCATTCGTCACATACTGGTGCCGGGCCCCGTCCAGCACGAGGTCCACCGGCCGACCGTCCGCGATTGCCTGCGCCCGCGCCGCACGCAGCGCCTGGGCGACATCGCTCGCCGCCGCCCGGACCTGCAAGGCCGGACTGCGCATCGGTCCGCGCAGGACGACGAGGCTCATCGCCAGTCCCAGGATGGCCACCACCGCCAGCATCTCCAGCAGGGTGAAGCCGTCCGCCCGCCCCGGCCCGCGGATCAGCGCGCGCACTCAGTTCGCCAGATTGTTCAGGCTAAGCATCGCCAGCAGCAGGGAACTCACGATCCCGGCCACGGCGAGGCCGAGCGCGATGGTGATCACGGGCACCAGCAGCGCGACCAGCCGCTGCACGCGGATGCGGCACTCCTCCTCGTGGATGTCGGCGGCACGCAGCGCCATCTCGCCCAACTGGGCGGTTTCCTGGCCGAGCCGGAGCAGATGGAGGGTGCGCAGGGGGAACACGCTGTCCCCCTCCAGCCCTGCCAGACCGGCCCCGTTGCGGGCGGTCGAGATGGCCCGCTCCACCGCCATCACGCCGGCGGTGTTGCCGATCGCGTCGCGCACGATGCCGAGCGCGGTGATCAGCGCCACGCCGTTGAGCACGAGGGTCCCGAGAGTGCGGGTGAAGCGGGCGGCAAGCACCTCGCGCAGAAGGCCGCCGACCACCGGGAGGCGGAGCAGCAGCCGATCGGCCCACAGGCGCGGGCCCGGCCGGGTCAGGGCCTGGCGGCCGAGCAGGCCCAGCAGCACGAGCAGGAGCAGCCCGGCCAACCCGTACGCCGACACCGCATCGCCCAGCGCGATCAGGATGCGCGTCGGTCGGGGCAGCGCCACCCCGTTCTGTTCGAACAAGGGCACGAACTGCGGCAGCACGTCGGTCAGCAGCAGGCCGATGGAGCCGATCGCGGCGAGCAGGAGCAGGCAGGGATAGATCATCGCGGAGGTGACGGTCGCGGCGAGGCTGCGCTGGCGCTCCAGCATCAACGCCAGCCGGTCCAGGGTCGCCGCGAGCTGACCCCCGGATTCGCCGGCGCGCACCATGCCGAGATACAGGCGGGAAAAGCTCTTCCCTCTTGGGCCATCGCCGTCGCAAGCGGGCTGCCGTCGCGCACCGCATCGCGCAACGTGCCGACCACGCGTCGCGTGCGCGCGTTCGGCGCGGTTTCGACTAGGAAGCGCAGCGCGCGGTCCAGGTCCTGCCCGGCCGTCAGCATGATCGCGAGTTCGCGGGTCAGGTTCGCCAGCTCCTGTTTCGACAGCCCGCCACGCCGGGCGATCCGCAGGCTGAGCGCGCCCGAGAGCACGGAACCCGCTCCCTCGGCCGGTTCGGCCCGGACGGGAATGCTGCCGTTGCGCTGAAGCCGCTCGATCACCGCGGCCTCGCTCGGCGCCTCCATGAGCCCGGTGGTGACCTCGCCGCCGGACGTGATCGCCTTGTAGCGGAAGGCCGGCATCGCTCAGGCCTCCGAACGGATGCTGCGGTCCAGTTCCTCGATGGTGGTCAGCCCGTCCAGCGCGGTGGCGAGCCCGGCCTGGAATAGTCGGCACCATGCCCGACGCCACGGCTGCCCGCTCGATCTCGCCATGATCCGCCCCCGCGAAGATCAGGCGCTCGATGGCCTCGTTCGGTTGCAGGAACTCGGCGATCGCCAGGCGCCCGCGATAGCCGGTCTGGCGGCAATGCGCGCAGCCGACCGGCTGGAACAGCGTGATCGGCCGGCGCGGCGTCATGCGGTCGAGCCCGAACCGCGCGACGACCTCGGGAAGCACCGGTTCCTCGCGCCGGCAATGCATGCACAGCCGGCGCACCAGCCGCTGCGCGAGCACGCCGCGCAGCACCGCCGTCAGCAGATAGTGCTCCACGCCCATGTCGCGCAGCCGCGTGATGGTGGCCGCCGCGGAGTTGGTGTGCAGCGTGGACAGCACCAGATGCCCGGTCAGCGCCGCCTGGACGGCGATCTGCGCGGTTTCCAGGTCGCGGATCTCGCCCACCATGATCACGTCGGGGTCCTGGCGGAGAATGGAGCGCAGGAGGCGCGCGAAGGTCAGGCCGATCTGCGGCTTCACCTGAACCTGGTTGATTCCCGTGAGCTGGTATTCAACCGGGTCCTCCACGGTCACCACCTTGCGGCTGGCCGCGTTCAGTGACTGCAAGCCGGTGTAGAGCGTCGTGGTCTTGCCGCTGCCGGTCGGTCCGGTCACCAGGACGATCCCGTTCGGCAGTTCCAGCGCCTTGGTCACGCGTGCGATCACCGGCTGGGGCAGGCCGAGCTTGGCGTAGTCGAATACCGTCGCGCTGCGATCGAGCACGCGCAGCACCACCGTCTCGCCATGCAGGGTCGGGATGGTGGAGATGCGGAAATCGGTCTCGTGCCCGCGCACGGCCAGCTTGACCCGCCCGTCCTGCGGCAGGCGCCGCTCCGCGATGTCGAGCTTCGCCATGATCTTGATGCGCGAGACGATGGCCGGTGCCAGCCGCGCCGGAGGGCTGTCGGCCTCGTGCAGCAGGCCGTCGTAGCGATATCGCACCCGCAGCCGGTCCTCGAACGGCTCGATGTGGATGTCGGAGGCCTGGGTCTCGACGGCGGTCGCGATGAGCTGGTTCACCAGCCGGATCACCGGCGCCTCGCTCGCGAGGTCCTTCAGGCGCTCCGCGTCCTCCTCGGTCGGCTCGCCCTCGGCATCGCCGCCGTCCTCCGCCTCCGGTTCCTGCGCTTTGTAGAGGCGTGAGAATGCCGCTTCCAGCTCGATCGGCACGGCGATCGCCAGCGTCACCGGCCGACCCGCGGCGGCGGCAATGGCGGACGGCGTGAACTCGTCCAGCGGGTCGGCGACGGCGACCAGAAGCTCGCCGTCCGTTTCGGCCAGCGGGATCGCGCGCGCGCTGCGGAGGAAGCGATCCGGCAGCCGCTCCGCGAGCAGCGGCGCATGCGTCGGATAGTCGTCCGGTCGCGCCAACGGCAGGCCGAAGATCGCGGCGAAGGCCTCGGCGAGCCCCCGCTCGCTGACCAGACCAAGCTGGAGCAGCACGCGGTCCAACCGCTGTCCGGTTTCGACGCCCACGCGCCGGCCGCGCTCGATGGTCCGCGCATCACACTGGCCGGTCTCGACCAGGAATGAACTCAGCCGCTCGAGCGGTGGGAGGTCCACGGCGAGGCGGAGCGAGGTTTCGGTGGCGTCCATCATTGTCCCGTACGCCCACAGCATGGCACAGATCGTTTGAACATGGGAGCTTCGGGGCCGGCGCGACGTGGCTATCTTCCTTGCAACCTGGATCGCGCCGGTGCTGGCCGGGCCGTTCGTCGGCAGCTTCCTCGGCGTCCTGATCCGGCGGCTGCCCGAGGGACGGGCGCTGCTGCTGGCGCGCTCGGCGTGCGAGAGCTGCCGGCGCCCCTTGATGCCCTGGGAACTGGTGCCGCTGGCAAGCTGGCTGGCGCTACGGGGGCGATGCCGGTCCTGTCGCGCGTCGATATCCGTCTTCCACCCGGCGGTGGAACTGGCCGCGACCCTCGTCGCGCTCAGCGCCGCCTGGACCGATGGCGCCGACCCGGCCTTGCTATGGGCCGGATGCGGTCTGGGCTGGACACTGCTTGCCCTTGCGTGGATCGACTGGGAATGGCTCCGGCTTCCCGACGCGCTGACCCTGCCGCTGATCGTGGCGGGTTTGGCGGCGACCTGGATGCTGGATCGCCCGGCCGTCGCCGATCACGCCACAGCCGCCGCGCTGGCCTACGTGGTGTTGCGGCTGCTGAACGACGCCTATCGCCGACTGCGCGGCCGTGATGGGCTGGGAGCGGGCGATGCCAAGCTGTTCGGCGCGTGCGGCGCCTGGGTGGGGCTCGCCGCGCTGGGGCCGGTGCTGCTGCTGGCAGCCATGGCCGGACTTGGTTTGGCCGCGCTCATGCGCCTCATGGGCGAGCGGCTCAGCCGGACGACGCCGCTGCCGTTCGGCACCTGTCTCGCGATCGCGCTGTGGCTGGCATGGGTGGTCATCGGCCCGATGTGAGGTGAGCGCGGCCGGGCGGCGCAGGCGGCCTGAACAATACGCGTGCCGCGGCGATGACCTGCGCCTGATAGCCCTGGTTGAGCGAGGGCGTATGCGAATGGTAATCGCCGACCGCGCGCAGCAGGTCGCCCTTCTCCTCCGCGAGGTAGACCGCCATGATCGCGCCAGCCGCCGCGATATTGAAACATGCATCACCGACCAGTCGCGCCCGGATCACAGTCACCGGTGACTTGGTGAACCGGGAGAGCGGCCTGACCCAGATGGTGTTCACCTGCATCACCCCCAGGTCCTCGGACCCGTCGGTGTTGGCATGAACCAGCCCGATGTGCCCGCCCTCGACCGACTGGATCGCCGGCAGCACGCGCGGCGGCAGGCGATTCCATGCGGCGACGAGGGCCATGCAAGCGAGGTAGGTAATGCTCATCGAGGAATGCGGCCGCTTTCTATCGCTTCGCCGATGCTATCGGGTTCGCTCCACGATGGGCAACGATCAACGCGCTTTCACGGCGCGTGGCGGTGCTCTAAGAAGCCGCGCCAAGCAGGGTGCCATGCAGCAGACCACGATCGACGCCGAACGTGAGCGCGCCAAGCCCGATGCCGGGTTCACGTTGCTGGAAATCCTCGTCGTCGTCGCGATCCTCGGGCTGCTGATCGGCCTCGTCGCGCCGGCCGTGCTGCGCCAACTCGGTGGCGCGCGTGTCTCGATCGCCAAGCAGTCGATCGAGCGCATCGGGTCGGTTCTCGATCTCTACAAGCTCGATGTCGGTTCCTACCCGACGAGCGAGCAGGGACTGGACGCCCTGGCGCACAAGCCAAGCGGCGATGAGGCGTGGAACGGCCCCTATCTCAAGGCCGATACTGTCCCGGTCGATCCCTGGAACCACCCGTACATATACCGGAACCCGTCCGAGCGCACCGGGCACGACTACGACCTTTGCTCGCAGGGGCCGAACGCGGGGGCTGGCGAGAGCGGCATCATCTGCAATCAGTGATCCGGCCGCGTTGGGCGGCGGCGTGCAACGGTGGCGTGCGATGCCGCAATCAACTCTCGCGTGGTCGTGACCGAGCGGACGGCAACTCTCTCTCTGTCAGGGGGATTACTTTCGGATAATATCGCGGTTCCGGAACACCGGTCCGGACATAATAACGGGGGGAATCCAATGATTGGTACGAAGCGTCGCAGGGCGCTCGCGAAATCACTACGTGAGACGTCACTCCTGACAGGCGTTCTGACCGCTGCCATGATCGCGGCGGGCGGCATGCCGGCGCAGGCGGACGAGCACATGAAGCTCGTTGACACGATCGACGTCGGCGGAAACGGGCTCGGGGCCTTCGATATCAGCTTCGTCGATCCCACGATCGACCTGTATGTCCTGTCTGACCGGACCAACGCCTCTGTCGATTTCTTCGATGCGAGCGACGCCATGTTCACCACCCGGGTTCCGGGCTTCAAGGGCGTGGTGACCACGAACGGCGTGGTGAACAACAACTTGTCCGGTCCCGACGGCGTCGTGATCGTCGATCACAAGGAGGTTTGGGCCGGCGACGGGGACAGCACGGTCAAGGTCATCGATATCGCCACGTCCCAGATCGCCTACACGATCCCGACCCTCGGCAGTTTCCGGACCGATGAGATGTCCTATGATTTCGCGGGATCACATCGTCGCGGCGGCGAACAATGCGGACACGCCGCCCTTTGTCAGCTTGATCGATACGCAAACGTACACGGTGATCGGCAAGATCCCATTCGACGGCACAAATGGCACGCCGAACGCAACCAATGGCCTGGAGCAGTCGCAATGGTCGCCGAAAACCGGGCTGTTCTACATCTCCGTGCCGCAGATCGGTGCTGACACGACAACTGGCGGGGTCTCGGCGATCGACCCGCACACCATGAAGGTCGTGGCCACCTACCCCGTGCAGTATTGCTCGCCGGCGGGCCTTACGCTCGGTCCGCGCAACGAGGCGCTGCTCGGATGCAGCGCGTCGTACGGCACGGCGCCCAACGTGCTGACCCAGTCCGTGGTCATGCAGAATCACCGATGGCGACATCAGGGCCACCATTCCGCAGGTCGGCGGCTCCGACCAGGTCTGGTACGATTCCGGCACCGGGCACTACTATCTGGGTGCGCGCAACAACACCGATGCCAACGGCACGATCACGCCGGTGCTGGGCACGATCGATGCCAAGGGGAATGTCTGGGATGGCAACGTCCCCACCTCCATCTCCGCGCATTCGGTCGCCGCGGACCGGGTTTCCCACCACGTGTTCGTGCCGATCGGCTTCCCGGCGGCCGGCGTCGCCGACCCGACCAATCCGTGCCCCGTCGTGACGCGCGGCTGC
Organism: uncultured Pseudomonadota bacterium; assembly: GCA_963756495.1. Taxonomy (GTDB): domain Bacteria; phylum Pseudomonadota; class Alphaproteobacteria; order Acetobacterales; family Acetobacteraceae; genus DATFDN01. The sequence continues at coordinate 753,620 of CAVWNS010000002.1, forward strand.
GTCGCGGTCTATCTGCCGTCGTCGATCGATGATGACGATAGCGGCAAGGAGGCGCGCCGCTAGCACCTGTTCGTCAAATCAGCTGTCCGTCGGGCCCGGCGACCATGATCCCGGGCCCGAATTTCTTTCCTCAGGGCGGCACGCCGATCCTGCGCAGCATGCTTGCATGGGGGTCGTTCACCTCGTTCGGCCGCACCGTGCGCGAGAAGGCGGGCACGGAAGCGGCCTCGGGCAAGGCGCTGAGAAGATCCTGGGTCAATGCCTGCGCATCGCGCTCGTCATGCACGACGTGCGGGGTGATGAGCACCAGAAGCTCCGTGCGGGCACGCACGTTATTCTGCGTGCCCGCCAGCAAGCCGAGGATCGGGACGTTCCGCAGGAACGGAATCCCCTGATTGCCGACGGTGGCACTGTCGGTGATCAGCCCGGCCAAGCCAACAGTCTGTCCGTCCCGCACCACCACCCGCGACTGCACGAGCCGGTCGGAGAAGGTGGGTGAGCTGATGCCCTGGTACTGCGGCGCGGAGGTGTTGACGCTGCTCACCTCCTGCGCGATGTCGAGCGTCACCAGGCCACCATTGTTCACCCTTGGGGTGACCTTCAGGATCACGCCGGTCTGCCGATAGTTGATCGAGTTGATGACCGGCGAGCCGCTGACCAGCGTGCTTTGCGAGGATTGCGTCAGGTATGGCACCAGGTCGCCAACCTGCAAGGCCGCCGGCTGGTTGTCGAGCACCATCAGCTCGGGGGACGACAGGACCCGTACCTTCGTGACCGCCTGGAGGGCCGAGAGTGCGGCCTGCACGGTCTTCGCCGTGGAGCCGAGCACGAAACCCGGGAAGCTGCCGGTGAATGTCCCGGTACTCGCCGTGCTGAGAGTCTGGTTGAGGTCGCCTTCCTTGAAGAAGAACTGCGTGCCGTAGGCGAGCTGATTGTTGAGCGTCACCTCGGCGATGGTGGCATCGATGCGTACCTGCAAGGGCAGGATGTCGATCTTGCGCAGCATCGCCTGGACGGTGCCGTCCTCCTGCGCCGTTGCATAGACGAGCACGGAGTTGTTCTGCGGGTCGGGGATGATCCGCATCGCATCGGCCGCCTGAGCGCCGCCCTGCTCCAGGCCGCCGAGCAACGGGTTGCCCGCTGGCGCGCTGGCCGTCGGCGCCGCACCGCCGGCCGGAGCCGGCTGCGCCGGGCTCTGGGTCGCCAGGGTGAGCCCACCGGGAGCACCGCCGCCGACTCCACCGCCGCCGTATCCACCGCCACCGAACCCCCCGCCGCCGTATCCGCCCCCATATCCGCCGCCCCCGCCCGCCGGGCCGGGGCCACCGCCGCCCACGCCGGGCGTGCCCGATCCCCCGCCGACCGCGGGATTGGGCGCGGACGCGGATGGCTGGGCGGTCACGTCGTTGGGCGTGAACGCCCGTTGCAGCAGGTATGCGGCGTCGTCCGCATGGGTGCTCTGGAGGTAATAGACATGCCAGGTGCGCAGCGTCGCGCGCTGTTCACGCGCGATCAGGCCGAATACCCGCCGTGCCGCGTCGATGTAGCGGGGCTGGCTGGCGACCACGAGCACCGCGCCCGCCTGCGTCAGCGGCAGCACGCGCACCAGGTCGGACAGCCCGACCAGCCCGCCACCCGCGTGACCGCGGAAGGCGTCCTGGAGCGTGCTGGCGAAATCCTTGGGAACGGCACCTTGCGGGACCGGGAACAACGCGTAGGACTGGCCGGCCAGCAGGTCGACGTCGAAGCTGCGTGCCAATTCCACGACGGCGTTGCGCGCTTCCGGATCGCCGCCGATCAGCAGCGCGTTCTGCGCCGGATCGGGGACGATCTTGGCGCCCGTGCCAACCACCGGTTGCAGGACCTTCGCCAGATCGCCGGCCGAGACATACCGCAGCGGCACGACGATGCTGCCCGCCGTCCCCTCGCTGGCCGCCATGCCCGGCAGGTTCGCGGCGGCAGCGGCCGGAAGCACGCGGTAAAGGTCCCCCGACCGGACCAGTGCCGCACCGTTCTGCCCGAGCAGGGCCTGCAACACGGCGATGAGCTGCGAACCCGAGAGCGGGCGCGCGGAATGGAACGTTGCGGTGCCCCTCACGGCGGGATCGATGGTGTAGTCGACCTTCATGATCGACCCGAGGATCTGCGCCGCGACCTCCCTTATGTCGGTGTCCGCGAAATCCAGCGAGACCTGCCCCGCGGTGACTGCGCCCATGCCGCCCGGGCCCGATGCGCCGTTGGACAGGCCCGGACCGGTGCCGAGGCTGATCTCGGCCGGCGGCGGCAGGCGCGAGGCTCCGATGCCGCCGCTGATCCGCTGCGGTGTACCGAACCCAGAGCCGACCAGGGGCACCACGGGAGGCGGCGGAGGCACGCCGGTGCCCGCCTGCGTGCAGGCGACCACCGGGCCGGTTATCAGCACCGAGAGAAGGCGACGCCACGTCCTCATCTTGCCTAGTCCCACGTCACTGCCCTGGGCAGTTTCGGCCCTGGTGGCATTGCTCGGTTCGCGGAGCCAGCCCGAGCCGTGGCGCGTGCCGGAAGGATCGGGCGGGGAACTCCCCACGCGCGATCCATAGCAGCATTCGAAGGAGGATTGCTCCTCCTGTGTGGCGGATACGGGAATGAGGCCGGCGGTGGCGCGAGAGGCCGGCCAGGAGGGATGGCGGGAAGCCATCCCTCCACCGCGCGTCCCGGCTTCTAGTGGAACATATCCGTCAGATCGCCGATCGCCGGCGAATTGGCCGGAACATACGGGCTGTCCGCGCTCGCCGTCGGGTTGGGAAGATTGTCGCGGCTGCGGTTCGTGATCGGCGGCAGCGACCAGTTCTTCTCGATGAACTTCAGGGCCGAGACGTGATCGTAGTAAGTGTGAACGACCCGACCGCCGGTGGAGTACGGCGACACCACGATCAGCGGGATGCGCGTGCCGTCGCCGAAGAAGTCGAGCGGCTGGATGTAGCCCGAGTCGTAGTAGCCGCCGCCCTCATCGACGGTGATGAACACCGCCGTGCTGGTCCACAGATCCGGGTGGCTCTGCACCATGGTCACGATCTTCTTCGTGAATGCTACTGGTTGGCCAGTGACTTGAAGTAGGGCATGTCACCCGTGGACACGTTGTAGAAACCCATCGAGTTCGAACCTTCGTTGGTGGTCTCGTCGGTGAACGGGTTGGGCTGCGGTTTGCCGTTGCTGCCCGCACCGACGGTCACTCCCACCCAAGAAAAAAGGTCCTTGAGGCAACCGCTCGGGTGCGTGGATGTGGCATGGGCCACACTCCCGTTACCCGGGGAAGGGTGGTCTGGCACGCGTTGATGACGAGAGGGTTGCGGCCTCATTGCAGCACCGTGAAGCTGCGGAACGGGAACGAGGGCCCCATTCGGGAACGGTGGCGAAGCCGGTGCCGTCGGCGTCTCCGGAACGCGCAGCACTCGCCAACGTCGCAGGGTCCGTCTTCAAGAACTCGGTGAACAACGTCGCGAAAGCTTGATGGTCGCCAAGCACCAGGTAAAGTAGTTTGCTTTGCACAGGTATCTGGAGCGGGTCGATGCCAGACGTAGGCCTGGATGAGCGCATTGCGGCGGAGCAGGAGAGCGAGGCGGACTACCGGGAATTTGTTCGCAAAGTGATGACGGACGTCTACGCCCTGCTCGATTACCTGTCTGGCCGCGCCAAGCCGTCGCTGGAGTCACCTCGATACAAGCGGCCGCACCAGACCGCGCTCCCTGATCAAATCGACGAGGAGTTGGACAGTCCCACCGCGCTCGTCCAGCGCGCGATGAGCATCGGAGAGTCCCTTGGCGGAAGCGCAGCAAAGATCACTGGTGCTGACGCAGCCTTTCTGGTCAGGGCCCGAGATTTGCTGAACAGGCGGGCCGCGCCCGCGACCGGCGCTTCCATCGTTTTCACGCTCCTGGTCGTCGAGCAGATATATCCCCAGGGAGCAACGAAGAAGTGGCTCAGCCCCAATCGTCCCGTTGCTGTTCATAAAGATGAATTCCTTCAATCTGCTGCCCGTAAGCTGGCCCTTCATGTCCGCCTCTCGTTGTGGGGCATGGTTCTTCTGCTATGTGTCACGGTATTGCTTTCAACCTATGTCGCCTGGGGCAAGCTGCTCCTGGACACTCGGGATGCGGTCAATCGGGATTACGGTGCGAACCAGTCGGTCATCGCGGCGGAGATGGCGCAGCCTCCTCAGAATTCGTCGATCGACTTGGTCGCGGATTTCTGCCGGACCGGGCATGCGGCCTTTCTCATCGATCAGAGTTGCCGCCAATATTCCGAGCTGGAGGAAAGACGGAAAAGCGTGTCGGCTCTTATCGCTGGCTGGGACAACCTGGTCTCGCCAGTCACGCCCGAGGCGCACGCGGAACAGTGGGCCACAACGGCGGTCGGGGTGATCGGGAATTATCTGCTCCCTGTCTTCTACGGTGCCGTCGGATCGATTGCATTCGTGCTGCGTCAGTTCAACCAGCGGCTGGCGGACCGTTGCCTGACGCCGCGCGATCGCCGCGCGAACCACATACGGATTGTGCTTGGAACCATGACCGGGGCCTGCATCGGGCTGTTCGTGAACAACTCGGCGGCCCCTTCGCAAACAACCGGGCTTGGCGGCGCAGCCGTCACCCTCTCCGCCTCGGCAATCGCATTCCTCGCCGGCTACGGCGTCGAAGCCGTGTTCAAGACACTGGATGCCTTGCTCAACCACGTCTTCAGGCTGAACCAAGCCGAGAAAGACGCCGCGGAAGCCCAACGGGTCGGGTAGGGCGGCGTTCGCCTGTCCTGCCCTCGACAAATGCCGCAGACTATCCGCACCATCCGCATGACGCGAAGCACCAGGGGAGCCAGCATGGCCGAGACGAGCCGCATGGAGCAGGGGCGCGCGATGCGTCGCCGGCTGATGGGCGAGGCGTATGCCGACCGCATCGACAAGACCGTGTACGACGACCCGATCATGCGGAAGTTCGGCGAGATCGCGGTCGAGAACGTGTTCGGCGGGCTGTGGACGCGCCCTGGCCTGGACGTGAAGACGCGCGCGCTGATCTGCGTGATTTCCGACACCGTGATGGGACGCGAGGCGGAGCTTGCCATCCATCTGCGGATGGCGCGCCGCGAGGGATGGAGCGAGGACGAGCTGGTCGAGGCGCTGCTGCACCTGTCGGGGTATTGCGGACTGCCGCTGGTACGCGAGGGCCTGATCGTGGCACGGAAGGTGTTCGCGGAGATGCAGGCGGAGTGAAGGGCCTTCTCCCGCAGCCCTGTCCCTGGCGCACGGCATTGGACCGTGCCGCGACGTTTCTGGAACAGGGCGAGAAAACGGGCGATCCGCGCCGGCTCGCGGACGCGACGCGGGCGTGCGAGCAGGCCGTTACGGCGGCCAAGACGGCCGAGCAGCGGGCAGAGGCGCGCCGACGGCTGAGTGCCGCGTTGCGCTCGCTCGGCGTGCAGACCGGCGGCGTGCAGGCCATGGCGGGCGCGGTCGCCGCCGCCCGGGCCGCGTTGCCCGACACGGAGCCGGACGCACGGCCGCGCACCTACGCGCTGCTGGGCGCGGCGCAGACCGTGCTGGGCGAGCACGCCAGCGATCCCGTCTGGCTCGCTGCCGCGATCGAGAGTTACCGGGTCGCGCTGGCGGCGGGCTCGCGGGAGGAGACGCCGGACGACTGGGCGCGGATGCAGCGCAACCTGGGCGCCGTGCTGTGCCTGCGGGGCCAGCTTGTCGATGACGCGGGGGCGCTGGCCGAAGCGATCGGATGCGGCTGGGCCGCCCTGGAGGTGTATCCGCCGGGTAGCCAGGACTGGGCGATGACGCAGAGCAACCTCGCGGACGCGCTGCGCACACTGGGTGAGCGGATGGGGGACGCGGCGGCGCTGGAGCGCTCGGCGGCGGCGTGCCGGGCGGCGCTGTCGGTCTATGCGCGCGATGCGTTCCCGCGCGACTGGGCGATGACAAGCACGAACCTAGCCAATGCGTTGGCCGCGCTGGGCGGGCGCCAGCGGCTGGAAGAGGCGGTGGCGCTGTACCGGGACGCGCTCGCGGCACTCGACGATCCGCAACTCGCCCCGGCGATCCGCTACAATCTGCGCCGCGCCGAGGTGCGACTGGGCAGCGCTCCCCGCCTCAGTTCAGCCGCGCCGCCTGCGCCATGACCTCGATCGCCTCCGGCTCGCGCGAGCGCACGGTCAGCGCGGTGGCGCCCGACTCCTCCCAGGCGCGATAGCGTTGGCTGATGCGCTCGGGCGGCCCGACCAGCGCGCGCTGATCCACGAATTCGTCGGGGACGGTCGCGATCGCCTCGTCCTTGCGGCCGGCGAGATAAAGCTCCTGGATGCGCTCGGCCTCGGCGCCGAAGCCGCGGCGGACCATCATCTCCTTGTGGAAGTTGATGCTGCGTGCGCCCATGCCGCCGACATAGAGCGCGACCTCCGGCTTCAGCCGCGCCAGCGCGGCCTTCACGTCGGCATCGACGGCGACATGGACCGAGGCGTGGATCTCGAAGTCGCGCAGGCTCTTGCCGTTGCCGGCGCGGCGGAAGCCCTCTTCCAGCCAGGGCAGGTATTCGGGCAGGGAGCCGGGCACGAAGCCCATCGGCAGCCAGCCATCGGCGATCTCGGCGGTCAGCTTCACCATCGCCTCGGTGCCGGTGCCGAGGAAGATCGGGATGGCCGGGTTCATGTGCAGGATCGATCTGCAGCGGCTTGCCGAGGCCGGCCGCGCCCGGGCCGGTGTAGGGCAGGCTGATCTCGCGCCCCTCATGCGTGACCGGCGCCTCGCGCTTGAAGATCTTGCGCATGATCTGCACGTAGTCCTTGACGCGCTAGTAGGGGCGGCCCCAGGGCTGGCCGTACCAGCCCTCGACGATCTGCGGGCCGGAGACGCCGAGGCCGGCGATGAAGCGGTTGCCGCCGGCCAGCGCATCGACGGTCGCCGCGCACATCGCGGCGTTGGCCGGGCGTGCGCGCGGCGAGCTGCATGACGCCGGTGCCGAGGCGGATGCGGCGCGTCTGCGCGGCGAGGATAGGCGAGCGGGCGTCACCGCGTCGGTGCCGTACGCCTCGGCGCGTCCAGACCGTGTCGTAGCCGAGTTCCTCGGCGCGCTGCACCAGCGCCACCGGCAACACGAGCGTGCCGCCCGAGTAGCCGATGCTCAGGCCGAGCTTCATCGGTTGGAGCGCGCGGCGGTCGCGCCGCCGGAACCGGAGCGGCCGCCGTCCACGACGAGATGCGTGCCGGTCAGATTGCCCGACAGCTCCGAGCACAGGAACAGCACGGCGTTGGCGATCTCCTCGGGCATCGTGTAGCGCCCCGACGGCGCACTGGCACTGAGGGCCGCGTGGACCGCCATCGGGGTCGGTCGGGTTTCGCTGGGATTCCAGCGAGCGCATCATCCGCGTCTCCACCGGGCCGGGGCAGATCGCATTGACGCGCACGCCACTGCGGGCGACATCGGCCGAGGCGACCTTGGTCAGGCCGAGCACCCCGTGCTTGGAGGCGACGTAGGCGGGCATGCCTGGCCCGCCGAACAGGCCGGCGGTGGACGCGGTGTTCACCACTGTCCCCGCGCCCTGGCGCACCATCACCGGCAGCACGTGGCGCAGGCCGAGGAAGACGCCCTTGAGGTTGACGCCGATCACCGCGTCGAAGGCGTCCTCCTCGTATTCCGTGATCGGCGCGACGACACCCTCGATCCCGGCATTGTTGAAAAAGCAGTCGATGCGGCCCCAGGCGTCCAGCGTGGCCTGCACATAGCCGCGCACCTCGGCGGCACGGGACACGTCGGCGGCGAGAAAGCGCGCCTCTCCGCCCACCGCACCGGCGGCGGCCTTGCTGTCCTCGGCCGCGTTGGCGTCGCGATCCACCACCATCACGCGCGCGCCGGCGCGGGCGAAGGCAATGGTGGTCGGCCCGGCCGATCCCGCCGCCGCCGCCGGTGATCAGCGCCACCTTGCCGGTGAACTCCATGGCTTCCTCCCGTTCTTCCCTGATGCTGTCTTACGTCAAGCGGCGCACAGCGTCATCACCGCGCCGATGTCGGGCAGCGTGTCCAACCGGCCGACCAGGGCGGCGAAGTCGCGTGCGCGCGCGCCGATCACCGGCTCGGCGAGCGCGGCGAACTTGGTCTCAATGCGTGCGCCCTGCTGCGCGACATCGGCGGCGGGGATGCCGGAATCGTGGCGCGCGGTCAGCACGGTGCCGTCGCTGAGGCCGACTTGCAGGTCGGCGAGCGTGTGGGTGCCGCGCGGGATGAAGTCGATCTCCACCTTGTCGCGCAGGGCAATCAGGCGCGGGTCGGCTGCGTTGTCCTCGCTGTAGCTGGCCAGCGCCCCGGTCTCGATCCCGGCCAGCGCCATCGCCACGGTCAGGCGCAGGCTGAACTTCGCCTCCAGCGCGGTGCGCGGGGCGAGGATGTTGCAGACGCGGTCGCACGCCTCGTCGATCGTGAGGTGGACGCGCGCGATGCGCTCGGGCGTCAGGGCGTGGTGCGCGCGCAGGCTCCGCGCGGCCTCAATCGGCGCGTGCGTCAGATAGCAGGCGGCGTGGTACTTGAACAGGTTGTTGCGGATGTAATGGCCATCCGGCGCCACCGACACCGCGCGGGCGGGGTGGAAGTCGGGGCTGTGGGTGTGGGCGAAGCCCTGCGCGCACTCGATCGCGTCGGTGCGGCTGGTGAAGCCGCGCGCGGCGAGGCGGGCGGCGCGCAGCCCGATCGCCGAGGCGGTGCCGGCGTGCAGCGGCTTGCACATGGTGCCGAACATGGACTTGAGGCCGGCGGCCTGGGTCGCGGCGATGCCGATGGCGGTGGCGAAGCGCGTCTCGTCGAGGTCCAGCAGGTGCGCGCAGGCGCACGCGGCGCCGAGGCAGCCGACGGTCGCGGTGGCATGAAAGCCGAGCCCGTCGTAGTGGCCGGGCGCGATCGCGCGGCCGACGCGGCAGGCCAGCTCGTAGCCGGCGACGAAGGCGGTAATCACGTCGGCACCCGATGCGTGGCGCGCCTCGGCGAGCGCCAGCAGCCCCGGCAGGATGGCGACCGAGGGATGGCCCGGCATCGCCATGTTCACGTCGTCGAAGTCGAGCGTGTGTCCGGCCGCGCCGTTCACCAGCGCCGCCGCAGGCGCCGGCAGGCGGACGGCGTGGCCGATCACGGTGGCGATCGGGGTGCCGCCATCCTCCTCGGCGTCGGCGAGCAGCAGGCGGGCCAGTTCGTCGCCGGCGCCCGCGAGCGCGCAGCCGAGCGTGTCGAGCACGCATTGCCGGGCCAGCGCGCGCACCTCGTCGGGCAGCGCGTCGTGGCGGACGGCGCGCGCCTGGGCCACGAGGCTGGCGGTGAGGTCCTGGCCTTGCACGTCGCTCATGATGTTCATGCGGATCCTCTCCTCTGGCCCCTTCCCTTGCGGGAGGGGGTCGGGGGAGGGGTCGTGGCAGCATGGGTTTCGTTCCGACCCCTCACCCCGGCCCTCTCCCGCAGAGGGAGAGGGAGACGGTCATCGTCCTTGGAAATCCGGCTTGCGCTTCTCGTTGAAGGCGCGGATGCCCTCGCGGCGGTCCTCGGTCGGGACCATGCGGTTATACGCCTCGATCTCGAACATCATGGCGCTGCGCAAGTCCATGTTGAGGCCCTGGTTGACGGATTGCTTGATCTGGCGCGTGGAGATCGGCGCGTTGGCGCTGATCGTGGCGGCGGTGTCCAGGGCCTCGGACATCAGCGTGTCGGGCTTGCAGACGCGGTTCACCATGCCCCATTCGGCGGCCTGCGCGACGGTGAAGGGCTTGCCGGTCAGCATGATCTCCTTGGCCCGCCGCGCGCCGAGCGCGCGGGGCAGGTTCTGGGTGCCGCCCGCGCCGGGCATGATGCCGAGGGTCACCTCGGTCAGCGCGAAGCGCGCGTGCTCGGCGGCGTAGATGAAGTCGCAGCAGAGCGCGATCTCCAGCCCGCCCGCGTAGGCCGCGCCGTTCACCGCCGCGATCACCGGCACGGGGCAGTCGATGATGGCGCGGATCGCGCGCTCGAAGATCAGGTGCTGGTCCTGCCACTGCGCGTCGGTCATGCCGTTGCGCTCCTTCAGGTCCCCGCCCGCGCAGAAGGCACGGTTGCCCGCCCCGGTGACGACGATGCAGCGCTGCCTGCCGGGCGCGGCGTTGAAGCCGTCGAAGGCGGCGAACAGGTCGAGGCCCATCTGCGTGTTCATCGCATTGGCGAAGTCCGGGCGATTCAATGTCAGCAGCATCGTGTGCGGCTGCACCGGCTCGATGCGCAGTGTTTCGAACATCTCGCTCATCGGGATCTCGCTCAGGATGCGGTGGTCTTCGCCGCGCCGATGCGCTGCTCGGCCGACTGCGCCTTGAGCGCGCCAGCCTCGGCGGTGACGTGCGAAAGCTGGTGGGTGTCGAAATGCGCGGCGATGGCGGTGCGGAAGCCCATCGCGTCGGCCGTGCGGTTGAGCGAGCGCTTCACCAGCTTGAGCGCGAAGGGGCTCGCCTGGGCGATGCGCTCGGCGAGCGCCGTGGTCGCGGACTCCAACTCGGCGCGCGGGACCACCTTGTTGACCATGCCCCATTCGAGCGCCTCCCGCGCGGTGAAGCGGGCTCCGGTGAACAGCACCTCCTTCGCCTTGCGCAGGCCGAGCACCCAGGGATGGATCAGGATCTCCACCGCGCAGGCGGCGAAGGAGGGCACGACGGGGTCGGAGAACAAAGGCATCCTCGGCGGCGACGATCAGGTCGCACATGTTCGCCACCATGAAGCCGCCCGCGATGCAGGCGCCCTGCACCTGCGCGATGGTGGGCTTCGGGCAGTCCCAGATGTTCATGGCGTAATGCAGGTAGTTTTGCTCCTCGTACGCCCAGCGCTGCTCGACCGTGGGATTGGGGCGCATCGCCGCGCCCTCGCGGATGTCGTGACCCGACGAGAAGTGCTCGCCCCGGCCGGCGATGACGATGACACGGATGTCGCCGTCCTCGACGGCGAGCCGCAGCGCCTCGTCCATCTCCCGCAGGAGCTGGGCGTTCTCGGCGTTCCGCTGGCGCGGGCGGTTGTGCCAGATGCGGGCGAGCGCGCCGGTCGTCTCGTAGTCGATCGTCTCGAACGGCATGGGCGCCTCCGCGTGGTTGCCTCCGGGGCTGTCCCGCGACTCAAGCAGGTCGCAGCGCCGCCGTCACCCGCCCGGCGAATGCGTCCACCGCCGCCGGGTCGATCCAGCGCATCACGGCGACGATGCCGCTCGCGGGGTCGATCCAGGTCTGGTTGCCGCCCGCGCCGGCGGCGAAGACGCTGGCGCGGGAGGCGCTGGGCCGGTAGCGGTCCGCCGCGTTGAGCCACCACAGGAAGCCGTATTCGGGATTGAGCGGGCACGGGGTCAGGGATTGCGCGATCCACGCCTCGGGCAGGATGCGCCGCTCCCCCCAGGCGCCGCGATGGAGCACGAGCAGACCGATGCGCGCCTGGTCCTCGGCGTGGATTTCCACGCCGCCGCCCCAATGGGTGCCGCCCGACACGGATTCCATCATCTGCCCGTCGATCTCGACCGAGGAGGTGCGGTAGCCGTGCCAGGCCCAGTCGGCGGAGGCGCCGATCGGGCCCATGACGCGCTCGGCGAACACCGTGGGCAGCGGGCGCCGGAACAGGCGCAGCAGCGCGAGCGCGAGGCGGTTCACCCGGACGTCGTTGTATTCCCAGAAGCTGCCCGGCGCGTGCAGCGGCCGCGCCTCGCCCTTGGCGGCGCTGCGCCCTTCGGTTGCGAGCCTGCGGTTGCGGTCGATCACATCGGACTTGCCGAACAGCGTGCCCTGCCACTCCGAGGTCTGTTGCAGCAGGTGTCGCCAGGTGATGGCGCCGTTGTGCGGACCGTCGAACCCGCCGTCGTGGATGGTGCGCCCGACCGGCTGGTCGAGGTCGGGGATCAGCCCGTCGGCCCAGGCGAGGCCGGCGAGCAGGCTCAGATAGCTTTTCGCCACGCTGAAGGTGAAGTCCACCTGGCGCGGATCGCCCCACGAGGCGACCACGCGCCCATGGCGCAGGATCAGCCCGTTGGGCGCCCCCCGCGGGCGGATCGGGCCGAGGATCTCGTTGTGCGGGGGCTTTTCGAATTGGCCGCTTTCAAGATGCGCGCGCAGGTCGCGCGGCCAGGGCGTCTCGTGCGCGTGCGCGAATCGCGCGGCCGCGGCGAGCGCGTCGGGGTCGAACCCCGCCTCGGCGGCCTCCATGCGCACCCATGCCGGTCCGTGCGGTGGCGGCAGCCAATCGTCGTGCGTCATCGGCGCTCCTCCATCTGAGCGGCTGACAATCCGGCTGTCCGCCGCAAACGAACGCGTTCCCGCCGCAACTCCGCTCCTGGGCTCGGGTTTGACCGCGATAATCGAGGGGACGGCAATGGCGGGTTCGTTTCGAAAGGCGATTATGCACCTATTGACACTCACGGAAAACTAGCCTACAGTTCGCTTCATCAACGGGAAGCGTTCCATGAGCAAGCCCAAGTTCACCCGCCAGATGACCATCGCCGAATTCGAGCGGCTGTTCCCTACGGAGGAAGCCTGCAAGGCATATCTGGCGTCCCGTCGCTGGCCCTCTGGCGTGGTCAAGTGCCCGCGCTGTGGCAATGACAAGGTCTATACCCTGCATGCGCGGCCGTTCCATTGGCTCTGCCGGAATTGCTCTGAGCCAGGCTACAGGTTCTCCGTACTGGTCGAGACCATCTTTGAGGATACCAAGATCGGACTGCGGGACTGGTTCAAGGTCATCCACATGATGCTGACTAGCAAGAAGGGCGTTGCAGCGTTGCAGGTAATGCGCGTGATGGGCTTCGGCTCCTACCGCACGGCTCACTACATGTGCATGCGGGTTCGTGCCGGTCTGGTCGATCCCAAGTTTCGCGAGCTCATGGGCATCGTCGAGGTCGATGAGACCTATATCGGCGACAAGAGCAAGAACAAGCATAAGGATCGGCGTACTGGTCGGCGCGGTACAGACGGCAAGTTGATCGTGATCGGCGCGGTAGAGCGGCAGGGCAACGTTGTGGCTCGCGTCATCCGCAATACCGATAGCCCGACGCTGCAAGGCTTCGTCCGCGAGGCGGTGTCCACGAAGATTGATTTGCTGGCGAGCGACGAACATCGCAGCTACTGGGGTCTGACCGACTTCCCGCATGCCTTCGTGCGGCATGGCGAAGGCGAGTACGTGGTCGGTGCCGTCCACACCTTCACCATCGACGGTTTCTGGTCGCTGCTGAAGCGCGGCATCATGGGCACGTTCCACAAAGTCAGCGCTAAATATCTCCCGCTCTACGTTGCAGAGTTCCAGTTCCGGTACAACAACCGGAAGAACCCCGACATCTTCGGGACTGCGGTAGGATGCTGCTGAAGCGCACGGACTGGCGGGTGCTTCAGCTAGAAGCTCACGCCGCCAGCGAACGAAAGCCGGTGCAGTTGGTTTTGCCGTTTTCATGGCCGCAGCCATGCGGTCAAGGTAAGCGCGACAACTGAGATTATGGCAGAGGCAACAAATTGGCTTCTCCGCCGCCTAACAAGACGCTCGTCTAGCGCGCCAATTAGCAATAACATCGCCCCCCATGATGCCCTAGAAGGACTAGAACGCTGGTCAGCGGGCGCGACCTTAATAATACTAGGTGGCATCGTTGTTGATGCTTTCGTTGTACTTTGGTTCACGACCCCTGGTGAACCCGGATATGAGATCGCCGCCAGACTGGCAGCGAATGTTCTGATTGGTGGCGGCTTAACTATAGAATACATCTGCATCCTTGCCGCTATCGTGCAAACGCGCCGTGAGAAACACGAATCAGATGAAAGAGTGTCGGCGGCAGAGGAGCGCGCCAAAAAAGCTGAACTTAAGGCATCCGAAGCCAACGAACGCGCTGCCGTAGCTGAAGCCAAATACGCGTGGAGGAAGCTGACCGGAGAACAGATTGGCAGAGTCGTCGCCGCCGCATCGGCCTTCCCCAATACCCCATATGACGCCGGTGTCGCGCATGATGCGGAACCTCTGTACTTACTCGATCTGATTGTGCAGTCACTGGGGCTAGCAAAGTGGGACATGAAGAATTGGGGAGGCCCAGGGGGTGGGGCTATGGTCCAATCGCGAACCGGTGAGACGGTCAGTGCATCTGTTATCGGCATAAATGCAAGCGTGGCATACGACCCTTCAGAGGAAGACGTATTCGGTCCAGCAGCCAGAGCGCTTGCCGAAGCGCTCACAGCAGAAGGGATTCCAACCGCTGTGAGAACAAATTCTGTCACCAGAATTGGACAAATGCGATTGACGGTTGGGAGAAAACCTCCGTAGGCCCTCATGGCGTGCCATCCTCGCCATGAGGCACCAAACAGTAAGCGCCGGCCTGTCGTGCCCGTATATAGGCTAATAATCCGTGAGTGTAGAATTGTGCATAATCGCCGTTCGAAAGGCTGCGGTCGTGTGATGCCATACCGGGGCGGGACCACGATGCTTCGCGCATTCGTGCTGATCGCAGGGCTGGTCCTGACCCTCCCGGCGATCCGTCCGCCTGCGGCGCTCGCAGACGAGACCGCGACCTATCCCGTCGGCCTGCGCCAGGTGGAGTATGTGACGGCGAAGGACCATCGCACGATGTGGATGGCACTCTTCTATCCCGCGCTGATCGACCAGGGCGCGAGCGCTAGGCTCATGACCCTGCCCTTCGCGAGCGATATCAGCCTCCACACCGATGCGCCCCTGGCCGCCGCGGGACGCAGGCACCCGCTGATCATGCTGTCGCACGGGCGGGGCAGCAGCGCCTGGGAGTATGCATGGCTGGCGCAGACGCTGGCATCGCACGGCTACATCGTGGCCGCGCCCAACCATTATCATGCCAATCGCTATGACACGGAGATCGCCTATCTCGCCAACAAGATCTGGCAGCGCCCGGTCGATATCTCACTCGATATCACGTTCCTGCTGCACGACGCGTTCTGGGGCACGGTGATCGATCCAAGCAGGATCGGAATCGCCGGCCATTCGCAGGGCGGCTTCACGGCGCTCTGGATCGGCGGGGCGAGGATCAATCCCGAGAAGTTCCTGGCGTTCCAGCGCCTCTTCATCGAAAATCAGATGATCCCCCAGCACATCAGAAGGCAACTGCCGCTCGATGCCGGTCCGGCACTCCACGTTCAGGACAAGCGGGTACGGGCCGTCTTCGCGATGGCCCCCGGCGTCATTCAGGTGTTCGGCATGGATGCGGACGGGCTGCGGCATGTAACGGTGCCGACCTATCTTCTCGCCGGCGCCGAGGACCGGGAAGTGCCGCCGGCGGACAATGCGGCGTTCGCCGCGAAATACATCCCGCATGCCAAGTTGTGGATCATCCCGGGGCCGGTTGGCCATGAGATCTTCACCAACGAATGCAACGCTGAGGGCCGGGACCAGTTCCCCGAAGGCTGCATCGACGCCCCGGGCGTGGATCGTGCCAAGCTGCACCAGGAGATCGGCGCAGAGGCGCTGAGGTTCTTCGACGATCATCTGCCCGCACCATAGCCGCCGCGGCGGTTTTGGGTCAGGCTCTGCGCCTCCGACGCGGAACGTCGTTGACAGCGCTGGCGCACTCACGGTTCTGTCAACGTCATGCGCGCATTCTGGCGGACACTGCCAATTCTCTGTCTTGCTGCCTGCATTCTTCCCCCCGCGACCCGTGCGCAGACCGGCGACGGCGCGCGCGACCGCTTTTTCCTGACCAGCGACGGCGTGCGGCTGCATTACCTGGAAGCCGGGCCGCCTTCCGGGCGGACCATCGTGCTGGTGCCGGGCTGGACCATGCCGGCGTGGATCTGGGGCCCGCAGATCGCGGCGTTCTCGCGCGCCTACCACGTCGTCGCCTTCGACCCGCGCGGACAGGGCCTGTCGGAGGCGCCGACGCGCGGTTACACGCCCGACCGGCGCGGCCAGGACATCGCGGAGCTGATCGCGCGGCTCGGGCCTCATGTTCTGCTGGTCGGCTGGTCGCTCGGCGTGCTCGATTCCCTGGCCTATGTGCACGCGCATGGAGACGCGGCGCTGGCCGGGCTGGTGCTGGTGGACAATTCGGTGGGCGAGGCACCCCCGCCAACGCCGCCGACTCGGGCGGCGCGCACGATCCCGTTCCGGCGCCACGACATGGCGATGGCGCGGTTCGTGCGCAGCATGTTCCGCGTCCCCCAGCCGGCTTCCTACCTGGAGCGGCTGACCGAGGCGACGCTGCACACCCCGGAGCCGGCCAGCCGGGCGTTGCTGGCCTATCCCGAGCCGCGCGGCTACTGGCGCGAGGCGGTCTATTCCACCGACAAGCCGCTGCTGTACGTCGTCCGGCCCCGCCTGGTCGAGCAGGCGGAGAACCTGGAGCGCGGCCGGCCGAACACCGAGATCGCGGTGTTCCCGCAAGCCGGGCATGCGCTGTTCGTGGATGAGCCCACGCGGTTCGACGCGCTGCTGGGCGGCTTCATCCGCAGCCGGGTCTGGCCATGACCTGGCTCTGGCCATGAGCGGGGCGCGGGCAAGCGCGCGTTGGCCAAGTGGGCGGTGGTCGGCGCTGGCGCCGCTGTTCCTCGTCTCGTTCTCCGCCGTGGCCTTCGAGATTGCGCTGACCCGGTTCTTCGCCGTCGTCGCGTGGTCGGAATACGGCTACTGGGTCATCTCCATCGTCATGGCGGGCTTCGCGCTGAGCGGCGTCGCGCTGGCCCTGGCGCGCGAGGCGGCGGAGCGGCAGGGCGCTCGCATCCTCGCGTGGCTGCCGGCGGCGCTGGTGGCAGCGGCTGCGATCGGATTCCGCGCCACCGCCGCCAATCCGTTCAACCCGTTGCAGTTGCAGAACCCCGTCACCTGGGCGGCGCAACTGTGGAACATCGCCGGGTACTATGCGGCGCTGCTGCCGTTCTTCTTTCTCGCCGGGCTGTTCATCGGGCTGAGCTTCGTGCTGAACGCGCGGCGCATCGGGATCGTGTACGGCTTCGACCTGGCTGGCGCGGGGGCGGGTGCCGCGGCGGTGACCGCGCTGATGTTCGTCGTGCCGCCGCTGGCGCTGGTGCCGGCGCTGCTGGTGCCGCTGGCGGCGAGCGCGGCGTTCCTTGCCCGGCGCCAGTGGCGCGCGCGCCTGGCCGCACTCGTCGCGCTGGCGGCCGCCGAGGCGCTGCTGCTGGGCGGCCCGCAACCGGGGGTGAACGAGTTCAAGCCGATCTACGCGCCCCTGCACACGCCGGGCGCGCGCGCCCTCGCCGCGCGCCTGTCGCCGCGCGGGCAGTACCTGCTGCTGGACGACTTCACGGAGCGGGTGGACACCGACGTCTCCAACGATGCCGGCCAGCTCGGGCTGTCGGGCCCGCCGCGCGCGCTCGGCCTCTATCGCGACGGCACCCGCATCGCCGCGCTGCCGGGGCCCGGTCCGGCGCTGGACGTGGGTTATGCGGGCGCGGCGCTGGATGCGGCGCCGTACACGCTGCTCGCGCATCCGCGCGCGCTGCTGGTGGGGGCCTCGGGCGGATTCCGTATCGCCGAGCTGCTGGCGCTGGGTGCGGCGCATGTGGACGCGCTGGAGCCCGATCCGGTGCTGGGGGCGGCGCTGCGGTCCGGGCTGGGGCCGTCGCCGGCGCCGGTCGTAGCGCGGGATACGCGCGTTGCCGTGCGGGCCGCTCCGCCGATCGCCGCCGCTTCGTCGGGCGGTCCTTACGACCTGATCGACATCTCGGCGGACTTCCTCGACGCGGCGGAGGCGAACGCCACCGCGTTCAGCGTGGAGGCGCTGCAAGCCGACCTGGGCGCACTGGCGCCCGGCGGCATCGTCTCCGTCCCCGTCTCGATCCGCGATTTCCCGGTCTATGCGCTGCGCGTGCTGGCGACCGCGCGCGCCGCCCTGCTGCGCGCCGGCGTGACCGAGCCCGGCCGGCAGGTGGTCGTCTATCGCTCGGCCTGGGGCGCGCGCGTGCTGCTGTCCAACCGGGCGTGGGACGCGGCGCGCATCGCGGCGCTGCGAAGCTTCAGCGCGGCGCGCTCGTTCGACCTGTCGTACTATCCGGGGATCGACGTTCCAGCCGCGCGGGCGGGGCTGTACAACGACCTGCCGGCGGTCTCCTTCGACACCGGCGAGGTGGGCGCGTCCGGCCCGGACGATTCGATCGCCGACGAGGCCGGGGCGGTGCTGGCCGGGGTGCCGACCGCCTCGCAGGCGACGTTCAGCCTGGCGCCGGTGACGCTCGATCGACCGTTTTTCTATGCCGCGCTGCGGCTGTCGCGGTTGCGCACGCTGCTGGCCCGGCTGGAGATGCTGCCGCAGGCCGAGGTGGGCGCGCTGGTCAATCTGGCGGTGCTGGCGCAAGCCGGGGTGATCGCCGCGCTGGTGCTGCTGGTGCCGCTGCTGGCGCCGGGGGGACTGCGCGCCGGGGCGGCCGGCATGGCGCGCGTGGCGGTGTATTTCCCGGCGCTGGGCCTGGGTTTCCTCTTCATCGAGATCGCCTTGATCGCGCAGGCGAGCCTCTGGCTGGACGACCAGACCGGCGGGTTCGCGCTGGTGCTGACGGGAATGCTGGTCTGCTCGGGGCTCGGCAGCCTGCTGTCGGCGCGGGTCGGCGCGCCGCGCCGCGCGCTGGGCATTGCAGTGTTGGGGATCGTGCTGTGGTGCGTGGCCGCCTGGGCGGGGCTGCGACCGCTGGCGCTGGCCACGCTCGGCTGGACGCTGCTGGCGCGGGCGGGCCTGCTGCTGGCGATGCTGGCGCCGGTCTCGGTGGCGCTGGGTCTGCCGTTCCCGCTCGGGCTCGCGCGCGTGGGGACCCGGGCGGGGTCGGGCGTTCTCCCCTGGGCGTGGGCGCTGAACGGCGCGTTCTCGGTGGTGGCGACGCCGTTGGCCGCACTGCTTTCGCGGACCGTGGGGTACGACGCGGTTCTGCTGGGAGGCGGGGTGCTGTATGCTGTGGCTCTCGCTTCCTTCCCGATCGCGCAAAGGCTTCCCCAGTGGCACGACCTTCCGGCCTGCTCACCCGTCGCGGACTGATCACGGCCGCCGCGACCGCCGCGCCGATCGTTGCGCCGTCCTTTCTCGCGCCCCTTTTTATCGCGCCGGCCGTACGCGCCGCCGCCGCACCGTGGTCGCGCGCTGTCTACGAGCGGGCGATGGCGGAATCCGGCCGGCCGGTCAGCCTGACGGACGCGCAGTTCGCCGAGATCCAGGCGCGCAAGCCGCCCGCCGTGCAGCGCATCGCCGACTATCTGAAGGCGCGGCAGGGCCACGCGGACCCGCGCGTGTTGGCGGCATTCGAGGCGGTGCCGCGGGAGTATTTCCATTACCAGTACCAGGAGCATCGCAGCCTGGGCGGGGAGGCATACGAGGCCGAGCCGAAGCCGTGGGCGATCGGCTACGGCTCGGCACTATCGGACTACCTGGGCCAGGCCTACATGACGCAGGTGGCGGCTCCACGGCCCGAGCACGTCACTCTGGAGATCGGCACCGGCAGCGGGTTCCAGAGCGCGCTGCTGTCGCGCATGGTGCGCCAGGCCTATTCGATCGAGATCATCGAGCCGCTGGGCAAGGCGGTCGGGCGCATCTTCGCCCCGCTGGGCTACCGGAACGTGCACACGCGCGTCGGCGACGGCTATTACGGCTGGCCGGAGGTGGCCGGCGGCTTCGACATCATTATCGTGACCTGCGCGGCGCAGTACGCTCCGCCCGAGCTGTTCAAGCAGATGAAGCCGGGCGGCCGGCTCATCATCCCGATCGGCCAACCATTCAAGCGCGGCCAGGTGCTCTACATCTACACCAAGGACGCAGAGGGAAAGATCCACTCGCGCCGCGACATGGGGGTATTTTTCATCCCGATGACGGGGACGATGATGAAGGACCCGAAGCCCGGCACGGCGGGCGGCGGTGACGGTGCGAGCGATGAGGCGAAGCCGTGAGCGACGATCCCGCGACCCGCATCCTTGTCGCGCTGGATACGATCCGCGCTGACATGGTCACGCGGGCTGACCTGAGCGCCGAGATAGCGCGAGTGCGCGCTGGAACGGCGACCAGGCATCCTGCTGCGCGGCCGGCCCGCGAGGAATGCGGCTGCGGTTGAGAGGTCGCCTTTCGTGCAGCACGGCCGCGATTTCGTTGGCACGCCCGGCGCGAGGCGGCGTAGCGTGGCGTACCCGGTAAGGGAGAAGCGCCATGCCGATCGATGCCGATCTGCTCCGGAAGATCGCGCCCCAGCCCAGGACCCGCGCGCAGCAGGCTGCGGTTCTGGCCGTGATTGGCCCGGTTCTGGCGGCCACGCTCAAGGAGTTCGCGATCGATACGGATTTGCGCGCGGCGCATTTCCTGGCCCAGGTCGGCGAGGAATCCTGGGGGTACGCCTGCCTGGTGGAGGAGAGCGACGGCTCTTTCTACGAGGGCTCCGAGCGCCTCGGCAACACCGAGCCCGGTGACGGACGGAGATATATCGGCCGAGGGCTGATCCAGCTGACCGGGCGGTCCAACTACACGCATTTCTCCCGCCCCGGCCTCGACCTGGTCAACCATCCGGAGCTGGCGGCCGAACCGAAGATCGCGCTGGAGCTTGCCTGCGCGTTCTGGAACGACCGCAAGCTGAGCCCGCTTGCCGATTGCGACGACGTGCTGACCATCACCCACCGGATCAACGGCGGGTTCACCGGTTATGCGTCGCGCTGCGAGTACCTGGCGCGGGCCAAGACGGCGCTCGGAATCCGGCAGGGCGACATCCCCGTGGCGCCGCTGCCTGTCCTGCGCGAGGGCGACAGCGGCACGGAGGTCATGCGGATGCAGGCGCGGCTGGCGCGCAGGGGGTATGCGGTGGGGGTCGATGGCAACTTCGGACCGAACACGGCCGCCGAACTCGAACGCTTCGAGGGCGACAACGGGCTGCAGCCGGACGGCGTGGCGGGGCCGGAGGTCTGGGCCAAGCTGATGGAGGTCCGCTGACCCGCTTCTCAGCCGCGATCATCCCGGTCCACACGCGGTTCAAGCAGGGCGGATGAGCTTGCGCGCGTTGCTGTTCGGGCTTGCAACGCTGGTCTCGCTCGCGGGCGCCGCGCAGGCGGAGGGCTGCCGGCGGCCGCAGCCGGTGCGCTTCGAGCGGGGCGCCAGCACGGCCGAACTGGTCGGCGCCATCCCGCGCGGGGAGCGCGATTGCTACACCATCACCGCGCGTGCGGGCCAACACCTGTCGGTAACCCAGCCGGGGAGGCAGGCGGGCCGAGACGAGGGCAACGTGGTGATGCAGCTCTTTGCGCCGCACTGGCGCGTGGTGCGGACGGCCGATGGGGCGGCGGTCGGCGGACGGACGCTGCCCGGCGCCGGCATCGGCGAGGACGCGCCTTCCTGGACCGGTCAGCTGGACGCGAGCGGGACCTACCTGCTGGTGCTGGGCACCACCCGTGGCGGCGGCGAGTACCGGGTGCGGGTCATGGTGCGCTGACCCATGCCGGCCGGGACTGCCTGCGGGGCGGCCTGCTTGCGAGCTGGCGCCAAGCGGACGACCATGCGCCGAACCGCACGAGGCTGGCATGAGCGACCCGCATTTGATCACCGACGAAGCCGCGCTGGAGGCGCTGTACGGGGCGCCGGTCGACGCGGCGGTGCGCAAGGAGGTGGACCACATTCATCCGCACTACCAAGCCTTCATCGAGGCGGCGCCCTTCGTGGTGGTGGCGACCGCCGGGCCGGGCGGAATGGACGTCTCGCCGCGCGGCGATCCGGCGGGATTCGTCACGGTAGCCGACGCACGCACGCTGCTGATCCCCGACCGGCGCGGCAACAACCGCGTGGACAGCCTGCGCAACCTGATCCACGACCCTCGCATCGCCCTGCTGTTCCTGATCCCCGGCATCGGCGAGACGCTGCGGGTGAACGGGCGCGCGAGGATCTCGGTTGATCCCGTGCTGCTCGCGCGCTTCCCCGCCCAGGGCAAGCTGCCCCGTTCGGTCCTCGTGGTCCATGTGGAAGCGGTCTACTTCCAGTGCCCGAAGGCGCTGGTCCGCTCCGAGCTGTGGAACCCGGACCGGCACCTACCGCGCTCGGCGCTGCCCAGCACGGGGACGATCCTGGCCGACCTCACGCGCGGTGGGATCAACGGGACGGCGTATGACGCGGCGTATCCCGAGCGGCTGCGAACGACGATATATTGAGGGTCGAATCGTTAACGGGCGGCTACGAGCGACTGTACGTCCAGACCCCGCCGGGTAGCCGGATTGTACAAATTGGGCGGGCGCCGGAGCGAGTTGTATGACGATCTACACCGGTCCTGTGTTCGAGATGGCCCGCACGCAGTTCAACGTCATCGCCGACCATCTCGGGATCGGCGAGGACGAGCGCGAGCGCCTTCTCTACCCCAAGCGGGCCATCGCGGTGTCCTGCCCCATCCATCGCGAGGACGGGCGGCTGGCGGTGTTTCATGGCTACCGGGTGCAGCACCATCTCACTCTGGGGCCGACCAAGGGCGGCACGCGTTACACCAGCAACCTCGACATCGGCGAGGTGGCGGCGCTGGCCATCTGGATGAGCTGGAAATGCGCCCTGGCCGGCCTGCCGTACGGCGGGGCGAAGGGCGGGATTGCCGTCGATCCGCATGCGCTGACCCGCCACGAGCTGGAGGCGCTGTCGCGGCGCTACATGCAGGAGATGATACCCTTCGTCGGGCCGCACACCGACGTGATGGCGCCCGACATGGGGACCAACGAGCAGGTCATGGCCTGGTTCATGGACACCTACTCCATGTACCAGGGACGGACGGTGACCGAGATCGTCACCGGCAAGCCGGTCGCTTCGGGGGGCACAGAGGGCCGGCGCGATGCCACCGGGCGCGGCGTTGCCTATCTGGTGGACCGCGCGCTGGCGCGGATCGGGCTGCCGGCGGCGGGCGCCACCGCGATCGTGCAGGGCTTCGGTAATGTCGGCAGCATCACCACCCAGTCGCTGGCGGAGCGCGGGGTGAAGGTGATCGGGGTCTCCGACCACACCGCCTGCTACTTCGACCCCAGGGGGCTGGACGTTGCCGGACTGCTGCGCCAAACGCACGCGCACGGCAACCTGGCGGGCTTTTCGAACGAGCTGGCCTTCGACCCGGCTGCGCTGCTGACCCAGCCCTGCGACATCCTGGTGCCGGCCGCGATGGAGCGGGTGATCGAGGGGCCGACCGCCGCCCGGCTGCGTTGCCGCGTGCTGGCCGAGGGCGCGAACGGCCCGACCACGCCGGATGCGGACGAGGTGCTGGCCCAGCGGCCGGAGATCTTCGTGATCCCCGACATCCTGTGCAACGCCGGCGGCGTGGTGGTCAGCTACTTCGAGTGGGTGCAGGACCTCCAGCAGTTCTTCTGGGACGAGCCCGAGGTCATGAGCCGGCTCTATCGCGTGCTGGACCGCGCCTTCGCGCAGGTCATGGCCCGGGTCGAGCGCGACAACGTCACGCACCGGACGGCGGCGATGGCGATCGGGGTGGACAAGGTGCGCAACGCCAAGCAGGTACGCGGCCTGTTCCCGTAGCCGCATGGCTTGCGGGGGGACGCGTACGGCGCCTAGAACCCGGCGACTCGCACAGGAGGCGCCGCCGTGAGCAAGATCATCCGCACCGAACCCAACAAGGTCCTGTCGAAGGCCGTCGAGTACCACGGATTCGTCTATCTTCAAGGTCTTACCGCGCGCGACACAAGTCGCGACATCAAGGGCCAGACCGCCGAGGTGCTGGAGCAGATCGACGAGTTGCTGGAGACGCACGGCACCGACAAGACGCGGCTGTTGCAGGCGCAGATCTGGGTCAAGGATATCCGCGACCGCGAGGCGCTGAACGAGGTCTGGACCGCTTGGCTGCCGGCAGGGGGCGCCCCGGTGCGTGCTTGCGTGCAGGCCGATCTGGCCGACCCGCGCCTGCTGGTCGAGATCATGGTGACCGCCTGCAAGTAGCTGCCAAGCGCGAGCGATGGAGCAATCGGACCGTTGCTCGCACTCCCGTGATAGGACAAAAGTCGGCACTAAGCCGCTTGTCCACAGTCCAAATCGCGGAAACTGTGGCGCTGAAGCGGGTTGCCAGACGGGGCGGGTTGTCAGACACGCAACCCAAAGGGTAACGCCACGCTAGAGAGGCTCGGGGGAGCAATGGCTGTGGCGGAATGGATGCGCGCACGGGCAACCGGCGGCAAGTTGCTGATTTTGTGGTCAATTCTGATTATCGGGGTTGCCAATGTCCCCGCTCCGGCGAGTGCCTCTTGGAAGTCGGACGCGCAGCTTGCACCGTATAACATCGATAACAATCTAGTGCGTCGGCAAACCATTACCACGATGCGACGGCGATACCACTTTGGACGTCGCCCACGTTCCGTCTCGATCTCGTGCGTTCCTTTTGCCCGGAGAATTTCCGGGATCGCCGTGACGGGCAACGCCTGGCGGTGGTGGGAGAACGCTGCCGGCCTCTACGCACGCGGCAACCTCCCCGAGTTGGGAAGCGTCCTGGTCTTCGAATCCAATCGCCACATGCGGCTTGGCCATGTCGCCGTGGTCAGCCGCGTGGTCAGCCCCCGGGAGATCGCGGTCGATCAAGCCAACTGGCCGCATGGCAACATCGCCCGAGGGGTATCCGTCGTAGACGTCTCCGAGCGGAACGACTGGACCGCCGTAAGGGTGGTCATAGGCCGGAGCGGCACTTACGGCAGCATCTATCCGACCTACGGCTTCATCTATCACCGCCCGGACAACGGCCGGCAAGTGTCGGCGATCGGGACGCCCTCGCCCTTGCCGGTGCTCAACCCCGCGCCGTCAGATTTCCGGGCTTTCGGGCCCGACGAGGAACTGGCCGAGGCGCCTGCGCCTTATCGCCATCTCGGCCATGCCATGCGCCGTCAGGCCATGTCCAGGGTTCGGGCCGCCACCATCGCACCGCGCTCCGCAGCCCGCGCCTGAGCCTTCCCCGCTCAGCCGCCCGTGACGCTCATGTGGCGAGCAACGGCGGGGCGGTCCTGGCGGCGGTCGATGACGAAGTCATGGCCCTTCGGCTTGCGGGCGATGGCTGCATGGATCGCCGCCTCCAACGCGGCATCGTCGGCGCCTTCGCGCAGCACCGAACGCAGGTCGGCCTGATCCTCCTGACCCAGACACATGTAAAGCGTGCCGGTGCAGGTCAAACGGACGCGGTTGCAGCTCTCGCAGAAATTGTGGGTCATCGGCGTGATGAACCCGATGCGCCGGCCGGTCTCGGCGATGTCGAAGTAGCGCGCGGGGCCGCCGGTGCGGTAGTCGGTCTCGGTCAGGGTCCAGCGCCGGCGCAGCCGCCCGCGCACAATCGACAGCGGCAGATACTGGTCAGTGCGGTCCTCGCTGATCTCGCCCATCGGCATCGTCTCGATCAAGCAGAGGTCGAACCCGTGCCGGCCGCACCAGCCGATCATGTCGTCGAAGGCGTCCTCGTTCACCCCGCGCATGGCGACGGCATTGATCTTGATCGCGAGCCCGGCGTGCTGGGCGGCGAAGATTCCCTCCAGCACCTGCTCGATCCGACCCCGGCGCGTCATCGCCGTGAACGTCGCCGGATCGAGCGTGTCGAGGGAGACGTTCACCCGACGGACGCCGGCGCGACGCAGACCCTCTGCGTGCTGGGCGAGCTGGGTCCCGTTGGTGGTGAGCGTCAGCTCGTCCAGCCCGCTCCGAGCCGGGCACCAAGGCGCTCCACCAGCGTGACGAGGCCGCGTCGCACCAGCGGCTCGCCCCCGGTGAGACGCAGCTTGCGCGTGCCAAGGCGGATAAAGGCCGCGCAGATGCGCTCCAGTTCCTCGAGGGTCAGCAGGTCCCGCTTGGGGAGGAACGTCATCTCCTCGGCCATGCAATAGACGCAGCGCAGGTCGCACCGATCGGTCACCGAGACGCGCAGATAGGTGATGGAGCGCCCAAACGGGTCGATCATGCGCGGAGCTTTCTCGTAACTGTCGACTTAGGTGCGCTGGTGGCCGCCTTGGATCAAGACCCGCGCAGCATTCGGCTCAGGGAGGCGTGTCGAGGATCTCGAGCGCCACAGTCCGCCCATTGATCAGCACCTTCCCGACGTTCTCGAAATTGACCGTCAGGCGGTCCCCAATGGCTGATTGTACCTGACCGGGTCCCCAATCCGGCCGGTCGGGATGCCGAACCCATTGTCCGGGACCAAATGCGAAGATGGGTGTTTCGGGCATGTCACCTCCGACCCGTGTCACGATTATATTACGAGGCAATAACTTTATTTATAGACTTTCGTCTAAAAAATGCGCAGTTTCCGCCCTGATACGCACTGCTCCACTGCCGCTGACGGAAGGCGATGCGCATGGGCGATACGCTGCTCTTGGCCGAACTCCTGATCGCTCGCGCCTGCCACGACGTCGGCGGCCTCGCCGGTACCCTGACCGCCACGCTCGAACTCGCGCTTGAGGAGGGCAACCGGGCAGGAGCGAGCCTGGCGGCCGCGGTGGAAACCGCCACCGAACTTGTCAGGCGTGTCCGCCTGCTGCGGACCGCGTGGGGACCGACGGAGGCTGGACTGGACGTTGGAAGCCTGCACGAGCTGGCGCGCGGCGCGCCCACCGCCCAGCGGATCCGGCTCGACACAACCGCATTGCCGCCTGACCGCGTGTTCTCCCCCGCACTGAGCCGGTTGCTGCTGAACCTGACGCTTCTGGGCGGTGAATTCTTGCCCCGCGGCGGCACGCTGGCGCTGGCCGAGGCTGGTGAGGGAGCGCTGGTGGCCACTCTGGCCGGGCGGGGCGCGGCTTGGCCCGACGGGTTCGCCGCCGCTCTCGCGGACGAGGCGGTCGCCTGGGCCGGCCTGACCGGCCCGCGCAATCTGGCCGGCCCCATGCTCGCGCTGCTCGCGCGCCGGCTGGATTTTAGGCTGTCGCTGCTGTTGTCGGCCCGGTCGAGGCGTCCTCGCCCAGCCCCGTTGCTGATCGCGCCCGGACAAGGCGGCGAGACGCAAGCCGGAGAGACGACGGCGCCTTAATGGTTCTTTCGCGCTTGCGGGCCAGGATCGGCAACAGGCCGACTCTGGGCATGGCGCGATGGACGATCTGCTGACGGATTTCCTGACCGAGACGAACGAGAGCCTGGCTGAACTCGACGACGCACTTCTTCGGCTGGAGCGAACGCCGGACGACTCCCAGACGCTGTCGCTGATCTTCCGGCTGGTGCACACCATCAAGGGTACCTGCGGTTTCCTCGGGCTGCCGCGGCTGGAGCGGGTGTCGCACGCCGCGGAGAACGTGCTCGGGCGGCTGCGCGACGGAAAGCTTGCGGCGAGCCCCGAGATCATCAGCCTGACGCTTGCCGCGATCGACCGATCGTGCGCCTCATCCTGGCCGGGCTCTGCGCCACCGGCGCCGAGCCCGAGGGCGACGACGCCGAGCTGATCGCCTTGCTCGACCAAGCCGCGGAAGGCCGGCCAGCACCCGCCCGGTCCGTCGGGGCGGCACCGGCACCCTCTGTTGCGCCGCGGCCAGTGGTCAGGGCAATCCCGACCCAGGCCGACGCTGCCTCTCCCCCGCCGATGGCCGCTGTCCCGTGCCCCCGTCAGCCACGCCCGCGGCTCCTGCTGGAGCCGAGAACGCCGGTGGGCAGACGATCCGGGTCGCGGTCGACGTGCTCGAACACCTCATGACCCTGGTGAGCGAACTCGTGCTCACCCGAAACCAGTTGATGCAGCTCGCGCGCACGCAGCAGAACGGCGCGTTCGCGGTGCCGCTGCAGCGGCTCTCGCACATCACCACCGACCTGCAGGAAGGCGTCATGAAGACGCGCATGCAGCCGATCGGCAATGCCTGGAGCAAGTTGCCGCGCTTGGTGCGCGACCTCGCGCACGAGCTCGACAAGCGGATCGAACTGACGATGCGCGGCGCCGAGACCGAACTCGACCGCCAAGTGCTGGAGCTGATCAAGGACCCGCTGACGCATATGGTGCGGAACTCGGCCGACCACGGACTGGAGCGGCCGGCCGAGCGGCGGGCCGCGGGCAAGCCGGAGACCGGGCGGATCACGCTCAACGCCTTCCACGAGGGCGGCCACATCATGATCGAGATCGCCGACGACGGGCGGGGCTTGCCGGTCGAGCGCATCCGCGCGAAGGCGCTGGCTCAGGGGCTGGCGAGCGAGCCGGAGCTTGCCGGCATGACCGAGCCGCAAATCCAGCGATTCATCTTTCGCGCCGGATTCTCCACAGCCGCCAACGTCACCGCCGTCTCGGGGCGTGGCGTCGGAATGGACGTGGTAAAGACCAATATCGAGCGCATCGGCGGCACGATCGATCTCAAGAGCACCGTCGGGCGCGGCAGCACCTTCACGATCAAAATCCCGCTCACCCTCGCGATCGTCTCGGCCCTGGTGGTCGAAGCCGGCAGCGAGCGATTTGCGATTCCGCAGATCAGCGTCGTCGAACTGGTGCGCGCCGGTACGCCCCGGCGATTCGGCGGCAGCAAGCGTGATCGAGCAGATCAACGATACCCCGGTGCTGCGGCTGCGCGACCGGCTGCTGCCGCTGGTGAACCTTGCCGAACTGCTGGAACTCGACAGCACGGGCGAGGCCTCGACCATCGTGGTGGCGCAGGTCGGCGCGAACATGCTGGGCATCATCGTCGATCGGGTGTTCGACACCGAGGAGATCGTGGTCAAGCCCGTGGCGCCAATCCTGCGCCACATCACAATGTTCAGCGGCAACACGATCCTGGGCGACGGTTCGGTCATCATGATCCTCGACCCGAACGGGATCGCGCGGGCGAGCGGGATCGCCGCCAGCGGGGAGAACCGGCGCGAGGTCGACGTTCCCGCGGAGCAGCTGCGCTCGGGCGAGCGCACGGCGATGCTGCTGTTCCGCGCGGGCAAGCCCGCAGCCCCTGGCCGTGCCGCTCGGGCTGATTTCCCGGCTGGAGGAGGTCCCGCGCGAGCGGATCGAGAACTCGTCCGGGCCGCGGGTTGTGCAGTATCGCGGCCGGCTGATGCCGCTGATGGCTCTCTCCGACGCCGCGGACACCACGCGACCGAGCCAGGCGATGCTGGTGTTCGCCGATCGCGACCGCAGCATGGGGCTGATGGTGGACGAGATCGTCGACGTGGTGGAGGACCGGCTGGAGATCGAGCTGTCGTCGGCGCGGCCCGGACTATTGGGCACCGCAGTTATCGCTGGGCGGGCGACCGACGTAATGGACACGCGCTATTGGATCACGCGGGCGGGACGGGACTGGTTCGGACGCCGGGCGAGGGCGGGCGCCGGCGATGCCTCGCAGTTGAGGACAGCAACTTCTTCCGCCAGCTATTGGTGCCGACACTCGCCGCGGCTGGCTACGAGGTGACTGCCGCCGACACCGCGCGGAGGCGCTACGTTTGCGCGAGGCGGGGGTGGTATTCGACGCCATTATGTCGGACATCGAGATGCCGGGCATGGGTGGGCTGGAGTTCGCGCGCACGGTGCGCGCCGGCGGCGCTTGGGCCGGCATTGCCGATGATCGCACTCTTCGGTCGGCAGCTCGGCCGCGGACGTCGAGGCCGGTCGCGCCGCCGGGTTCTACGCGATTACGTGGCCAAGTTGGACCGCGATGCGCTCCTCGCGGCCCTGAGGCGCTGCCTGGCCGGGGCCCCGGCGCCGGTGAGCGGGG
Source organism: uncultured Pseudomonadota bacterium (assembly GCA_963756495.1). Taxonomy (GTDB): domain Bacteria; phylum Pseudomonadota; class Alphaproteobacteria; order Acetobacterales; family Acetobacteraceae; genus DATFDN01. The sequence goes on from CAVWNS010000002.1 coordinate 783,193, forward strand.
ATCGCGCATGACCGCCGACCGGCTCGAACCGCTGATTGCCGCCAAGGGACCGACGCAGGGGAGCAGCAGTACGTAACCCTGACCTTGGCCGACCAGCTCTGCGGGTACCGGTGCTCGCGGTGCGCGATGTGCTGGCCGAGCAGGCGATCACGCGCATCCCGCTAGCCCCGCCGGAGATCGCGGGCAGCCTCAACCTGCGCGGGCGCATCGTCACGGCGATCGACTTGCGCCGGCGCCTGCGGCTGCCCGCCGCGGCCGCCGGCGCGCCAGAGGCATGTCGGTGGTCAGCGAGCATGGTGGCGAGCTTTACGCCCTGCTGGTCGACCAGGTGGCGGAGGTGATGAGCCTCCCGGCTGCGCCTCTCGAGCGCAACCCGCCGACCCTCCCGCCCGCCTGGGCGCGTTCAGCCGCGGCATCTACCGCCTCGAGGCCCGCTGATGGTGGTGCTGGAGTGTCGAGCGGATCATAGCGGTGGACGCAAGCAGCACATGCCGAGGTCCGATCGGTTGCACCGGCCGAGGCGGGCTGAGCGGATGCGCACCTGTCTCGTCGTGGACGACAGCCGGGTGGTACGCAAGCTCGCGCGGCGCATCCTGGAAGGCGGCTACGAGGTCGCGGAAGCGGAAGACGGCAGCCGAGCCTTGGCGGCCTGCCGGGCCGCGATGCCCGATTGCGTGCTGCTCGACTGGAACATGCCGGTGATGAACGGCATCGAGTTTCTGCGGGCGTTGCGCGCCGAGTTCGGGCCCGACGAGCCGGCGGTCGTGTTGTGCACCACCGAGAACGACTTCGCGCGATCGAGCAAGCGATCGCGAGCGGCGCGCAGGAATACATCATGAAGCCGTTCGACGCCGACATCCTGCTGGGCAAGCTTGCCCAAGTGGGGCTGGGGTGACCCGATGATGCCGTCCGATCCCCGCCACCGCCCCGGAGCGCGGTTCCGGCGCCGTCCGCGTCATGGTGTGCGACGATTCCGCGGTGATGCGAGCGGCGATCGCGCATGCGCTGGAAGGCGATCCCGAGGTGCGGGTGGTGGCGCAGGCCGCCAATGGGGCGCAGGCACTGGAGGCGCTCAGGCGGCAGAAGGTCGACGTGCTCGTGCTCGACATCGAAATGCCGGTGATGGACGGGCTGACGGCCCTGCCGATGCTGCTGCGCGCCGCGCCAAACTCCGCGTCGTCATGGCGTCGGCACTGACCACGCGCGGAGCCGACGTCGACGCTGGGGGCCCTGCGCCTGGGAGCGGCCGACTACGTGGCAAAGCCGAGCGCGCTCCGGCGCCAGACCGGCGACGTGTTCCGGCGCGAGCTGCTAGCAAGGTAAGGCGCTCACCGGACGCGCCGTCGCGGTCGCGCAGGCGGCCGGCGCCGAACGGCCGCCGCCACGGCTTGCGGCCGGCGCCCGCCGCGGTGCCGCTCCTGCTCGCGGTCGGCAGCTCCACCGGTGGGCCGCAGGCGCTGTTCGCTCTGGTCGGGGCCTGGGCAGCGCGGTCCCGGTGCCGGTCATCCTGACGCAGCACATGCCCGCCACATTCACGCCGATGCTCGCCGAGCACATCGGCCGCGCCGGCGCGCTGCCGTGCGCTGAGGCGCGTGACGGGGAGGCGCTGGCGGCCGGGGCGGATCTATCTGGCGCCAGGCGACCGCCATCTGCTGATCGAGCGGGGCCGGTCGGCGCGCTGCGTGCCGGCTGTCCACGGCGCCGGCGGTGAACTTCTGCCGCCCCGCGGTCGATCCGATGCTGGAAAGCGCGGCGCCGGCCTATCGATGGGCGGGTGCTGGTGGCGATGCTCACCGGCATGGGCCATGACGGGCTGGACGGCACGCGCCGCGTGGTCGAGGCGGGCGGTGTTGCGGTCGCGCAGGACGAGGCGACCAGCGTCGTCTGGGGCATGCCGGGCGCCATCGCGCAGGCCGGGCTGTGTCACGCCGTGCTGCCGCTGCCGGAGATCGCGCCGCGGCTGCGCGGTCTGCTGCGGGCCGCGCCGCGCATGAGCGCGGCGCTCTCCGGCGGCGCTTCCAGACTCTGGCGGAGCTGCTGCGAACGCGCTCGGGCCTGGCGCTCGGCCCGGACAAGCTCTACCTGCTGGAGACGCGGCTGGCGCCGATCCTGCGGCGCGAGAAGTTGCGCGACCTGGCCGCGCTCGCGCGACCGGCTGCGCGGGCGGGCGGCCGAGGCGCTGGCGCGCGAGGTGGTCGAGGCGATGACCACCAACGAAAGCTTCTTCTTCCGCGACGGCAAGCCGTTCGCGCATTTCCGCGCCAAGGCGCTGCCGCGGCCTGCTCGCCGCGCGGCCGCCGGGCAGCCGATCCGCATCTGGTCGGCCGCGGCCTCCTCCGGCCAGGAGGCCTATTCGCTGGCGATGGTCCTGGCGGAGAGCGGCGCGCCGGGCGGGACCGGCGCAATCGAGATCGTCGGCACCGACATCGCGCGCGAGCAGCTCGCCCGCGCCCGCGAAGGGCTCTACACGCAGTTCGAGGTGCAGCGCGGTCTGCCGGTGCAGATGCTGCTGAAGCACTTCCGCAAGGAGGACGCCGGCTGGCGCATCGGCGCAAGCCTGCGCGCGACGGTCGCGCTTCCGCGAATGGAACCTGCTGTCCGAACTCGCCCCGCTCGGCCGGTTCGATGTGGTGTTCTGCCGCAATGTGCTGATCTACTTCGACCAGCCCACCAAGGCGCGGGTGCTGGAGGCGATCGCGCGGCAGATGGCCGAAGACGGGCTGCTCTATCTCGGCGGCGCGGAGACGGTGCTCGGCGTCACGAGCCGCTTCGCGCCGCTCTCTGGGGATCGCGGCGTGTATGCCAAGACCGCCGGCGGCTGACCCCGTCACGCCACCTCGATCTCCAGCCATCCCCGCCCGTCGTACCGCGCCACATCGGTCGCTCGCAGCAGCACCGTCGTCGTCTCGGATTCGACGATTGCTGGCCCGGTCAGCGCCTGGTCCGGTGCGAGCGTGGCGAAGTCGAACACTGCCAGGCCGGTCCAGCCGCCGCCGAGCCAGGCGCGTCGGCACTGACCGCCCGCGCTGGCTGACCGGGCAGTCGCCGCCACGGCGGTGCCGGCATCCGGCAACCGGCCGATCACCGACAGGCGCGCGCTGACCAGCACTGGCTCCTGATCGCGCATGGCGTACGTGTACAGCGCCTCGTGACGCGTGTGAAAGGCCTCGGCGATCGCGCCCGCCGCATCCGGGGCGTCGAGATCGATGCCGTCCAGCGGAACCGTGATCTCGAAGACCTGCTCGCCATAGCGCATGTCGGCGGCCTGCCGGTGCGCTACCGTGCCCTCGAAGCGGGGCAGACGAACGCGCCCTTCCTCCGCCATCACCGCGAAGGCGGTGCGCAGCCCGGCCAGATCGATGCTCGCGGTCTGCGGCTGGCTGCGCGCCAGCTCCACCCGCAGATCGGTGGTCAGCATGCCCCACGCGGACAGGACGGAGGCCGTCAGCGGCACCACCACGCGCCGGATGCCGAGCTCGGCGGCGACGGCGGCGACGTGCAGCCCCGCCGCGCCGCCGAAGGCGAGAACGGCGTGTCGGCGCGGATCGACGCCGCGCCGGACGGTGGCGATCCGCACGCCGTCCGCCATGCGGGCATTGACCAGGCGCACGATCCCCGCCGCGGTCTCGGCCACCCCAAGGTCCAGCGCGCGGGCCAGCCGCGCGACCGCCGCCTCCGCCGCCGCGCGGTCGAGCTGGCGACGGCCGCCCAGGAACCGTGCGGGGTCCAGCAGGCCGAGGACCAGGTTGGCGTCGGTCACGGTCGGCCGTTCCCCGCCCCGGCCGTAGCAGGCCGGCCCGGGGTCGGCGCCGGCGCTCTCCGGCCCGACCTGCAGCAGCCCGGCGCGATCGAGCCGCGCGATGCTGCCGCCGCCCGCCCCCAGGGTCACGATGTCGAGGGCCGGCAGCGCGATGCGCGCCTCGCCCACTGCCCGCCCGGCCGACAGCGTGGGCTGGCCGTCCTGGACGAGCGCGATGTCGGTGCTGGTGCCCCCCATGTCGAAGGTGATGAGGTCGCGCGCGAGGCCCTGGCGGGCCAGCGCCACCGCGGCGGCGACCCCGCCCGCCGGCCCCGAGAGCGCGGTGCCAGCGGCGAGCCGCGCCGCCTCCTCGGCCGAGGCGACGCCGCCATGCGAGAGGATGACGTACAGCGCGCCGCCGAAGCCGGCGCGTCTCCAGCCGGGCGCCCAGGCGACGCAAATAGGCCGCGATCACCGGGCCGACCGCCGCATTGGCGACGGCGGTCGAGAACCGCTCGAACTCCTTGATCTGCGGCAGCACGTCGGCGGAGGCGGTCACATAGGCGCCGGGCAGGCGCGTCCGAACCGCCGCCGCCGCCGCGCGCTCATGCGCCGGGTTGGCCCAGGCGTGCAGGAAGCAGACCGCGACCGCCTCGACCCGCTCGGCCGCAAGCATGTCGAGCGCGGCATCCAGGGAGGTGGGATCGAGCGGCGTTTCGACGCGCCCGTCGGCGCGCATGCGCTCGACGACCCCCAGCCGAAGCTGGCGCGTCCACCAGCGGCCGTGGCGGGGTCATGCGCAGATTGTAGCGGTCGGGCTTCAGCCCCTCGCGCATCTCGATCACGTCGCGATGGCCCGCGGTGGTCAGCATCCCGACGCGGGCCGCCTTGCCCTCCAGCAGCGCGTTGGTCGCGACCGTGGTGCCATGGACGATGCGCGACGGCCTGACCGAGCAGCGCGGCCGGGCTGAGGCCCAGCGCTGTCGGCGGCGCGCGCGATCCCGTCCAGCACGCCCGTCCGACTGGTCGCGCGGCGTGGTGGCCGCCTTGGCAACGGTCAGCGTGCCGTCCAGGGTCCGCACGACCACGATCGGTGAACGTGCCGCCGACGTCGATGCCGATGGCGAAGGTCACGGCGGCCAGTCCTTGATCAGCGTCGCGGGCGCGCGCCTCGGGGTCGCGTTCGGCGGGGTTGCCCCAGCCGCCGCCGCCGCCCGAGAGCACGTGGAATACGCTGCCCGGTGGGACCGGGATGCCCACCTCCTTGCTGCGCAGCTTGCGTGGCGCGGCGCCCGGCGCGAGCAGCGTGTAATCGTGCGGTGCGCCGTCCTGGCCGCCCAGGATGCCGCGCGCGCCATGCACGACGCCCTCGCCCGCGGTGTTGGCCAGCGCCGGCTCCGCCGTCTCCACGCGCAGCCGCATGTCGGCGCCGAGACCGCCCCGGAACCGCCCGTCGCCGGCCGAGCCCGGGCGGAACTCGTGGGTCTCGAACACCAGGGGGAATCGGCTCTCGGCCACCTCCAGGCTGCCGAACTTGATCCCGCCCGCCGAGTGCCATTCGCCGATCGTGGAATAGCCGTCGCCGGCCACCGACCCGCCGCCGCCGGGGCGGGCCTGGAACATGTGCCAGATGAAGCGTCGTCCGTTGCGCGGATCGCGCCCGGCCAGAGCGATCCGCAGCCGCCGCCCCCAGCCGCCCATCGCGCGCTCCGGGCAGGCCGGTGCCAGGGCGACGATCACCGCCTCGATAATCTCGTTCGCGCAATGGCTGGTGCACATCGTCACCGGCGCGCCTTCCTCGGCCCAGACGATGGTGCCGGGGCGGGCGCGCACCGTGAGGGGTCGGAAGGCACCTTCGTTGCGCGCCATGTCGGGGTCGAGCAGGAAGGCGAACGCCATCGTCACCGCCGACTGCATGTTGGCGTGCGAGGAGTTGACGAAGCCCGTCGCCTGCGCGTCCGACCCGGTCAGATCGATCGTGACCGCGCCCGCCCGCACCGTGCAGCGCGCGCGGATGCGGATGTCGGTGCGCCCGAACCCGTCATCGTCGAGCGCGGCCTCGCCGTCGTAGGTGCCCTCGGCCCAGGTGGCGACGATCGCGCGGGCATGGCGCTCGGCCGCATCCAGCATCGTCTCCGATTGCAGCGGCGAGCGTCGCCTCGCCATGCTCCTCGATCACCCCGCGCAGCCGCTGGTCGCCCAGCCGCGCGGCGCCGATCTGCGCCGCCAGGTCGCCGCGAAAGTCGCGCGGGTGGCGAACGTTCAGCGCCAGCATCGCCAGGAGGTCCTCGCGCAGCACGCCGTTCTCGGTCAGGCGCACCGGCGGGATGCGCAAGCCCCTCATGGAAGATCTCGGTCGCTGCCGGGATTGTAGGCGCCGTGCGTCGTGCCGCCGATGTCGCTGTGATGGGCGCGCACGACCGACCAGAACATCAGGCGCCGGTGCGCGAATACCGGCACGAAGACGGTCAGGTCCGGCAGGTGGCTGCCGCCGCGATACGGGTCGTTCAGCAGGTAGACGTCGCCCAGGTCGGGGTCCGGGAACGCCGCCGCGACTGCGCGTGCCGCCCAGGGCATGGCGCCGACATGGACCGGGATATGATCGGCCTGGGCGATCAGTCGGCAATCGGCGTCGATCAGGGCGATGGAGAAGTCGCGCGACGAGTTCAGGATCTGCGAATAGGCCGTGCGCAACATTGCCTCGCCCATCTCCTCGGCGATGGCGTTCAGCCGGTTCTGCAGCACGGCGACGGTGATCGGGTCCATGGCGCGAAGCTGGCAAGTATCCGGCGGGTTCGGGAAGGGCGCACGCGGCTGATCGCCCTGATATCCTCCAAGCACCGGCGTGCGACGCGGTCTCCCGGCAATTCGCGGTTGGAAGCCAGGCGCGGCCGCACTAAAGTGCGGGCGAACAAGCAGAAGGCGGACCGGACCATGGTGCGGGACTGCAAAATCCTCGTCGTGGAGGATCAGGCACTGGTGGCCGAGACGATCGCCTCGGCACTCGGCGACGAGTATGAGGTGCTTTGCAGTGCCAACGCCAGCGCCGCTCTGGATGTCCTGAAGCGATGAAAATCCCGATCTTGTGCTGCTGGATTGCCTTCTGCCCGGAGGCGGCACTGGCGAGGTGATGGGGCGTGCCGACAGAGCGGGGGTGCCCGTCATCCTGATGTCGGGCGACATGGAACGAATGGAGTCGCTGCGCGACGGCGACCGTCCGTTCCTGTCCAAGCCGTTCTCGATCGATTCACTGATGCGGACTGTCGAGGCGGCTCTGCCCGGGCCGTGTTGATGGACGCCCTGACTCAGGACAGCAGCCCCGTCGCGCCAAGCGCCGCCGCCGCGCCGAGCACCAGCAACGGATGCAGGCGCGTGCTCAGGAACAGGACGGTGGCGACCGCGACAAGCGTCAGACTGCGCCAGTCGCGCGCGGTGGTTTGCACCAGCAGCGCCGCCCCGGCCATCACCAGCCCGGCGGTGACGGGTATGATCCCCGCCTGCACGATCGCTCGCCATGGCCGGTCGCGCAACCGGTGCCACGCGTGGGCGCACACGAAGGTCAGCGCCGAGGAAGGCGCAGCACAGCGCACCAGTTGCCGACCAGCGCTCCTGGAATGCCTGCGACACGCTGCCCGATCAGGGCCGAGACCAGCATGTTCGGCCCCGGCGCCGCCTGCGCCAGCGCATACAGCGCGGCAAAGTCCCGCGCCGTCATCCACTGATGCACCTGGACCACTTGGCGCTGCATTTCCGGGAGGATCGAGTTGCCGCCGCCGAACGCCAGCAGCGAGAGCTGCGCGAACACCGCGACCAGCCTGCGAGAAGACTCATCGCTCCGCCGCCGCGCCGCGGCCGCGCCAGGCGAGCAGGACGGAGACCGGCGCCAGCGCCGCGATGACCAGCGGCATCGGCAGCCGCAGCACCGCGATGGCAGCGAAGGTCAGCAGCGCCGATGCCGGCTCCCATCGGGCGAGTGCGCAGGGGCGCGGCGATCCGGCAGGCAGTGGCCAGCACCAGCGCCGCCGCAGCCGCGGAGAGTCCGGCGAACACGTGCTGCACGACCGGGATCTGGCCGAGCCGGCCATAGGCGAAGCCCCAGCGGATCACGATGGTCATCGGCGCCGCCATCAGCCCGGCAAATGCCGCGAGCGACCCGGCCAGCCCGTGGAACCGCGCACCGAGCGCGACCGAGAGATTGATGACGTTCGGCCCGGGCAGGAACTGGCAAAGCCCGAGCAGCTCGGTGAACTCCGCCGGCGCTCAGCCAGCGCCGCCGCTCCACGATGGTCCGCCGCGCCCAGGGCAGCACGCCGCCGAAGCCGCAGATGCCGGTGGCGAGGAATCCGAGGAACAGGGCGGCCAGGCTGGGCGGGGGCGAGGTCGACTGGCATGCGGCCCGCACTTAGCCCGGGTCAGCGTGTCGCCGAGCGCGACAGCGGGTCCGCACTTCCGCTCGGGCCGATTTGCGGCGTATGGAGGGCATCAACGGACCCGTAGCTCAGCTGGATAGAGCGTCGCCCTCCGAAGGCGAAGGTCGCACGTTCGAAATCGTGTCGGGTCCGCCAATTTTCCCAACAGTTAGCCCGCATTTCTCACAGAGTTAGGTGCATCGGGGCTCCGAATCAGCGAAAGTTGTTTTGCGAGAACGACTTGCTCTGAGCTTCGAGGAGATGCCCCGATGCAGACAGAGTGTATCCCGGATATGTTTGGATTTGAAGGCGTCGAAGGCCGCGAGGTGATGGCGGCGTTTGACGGTGGCGCGATCACATCGAATGCGGGCGCGCTGCTGCTGGGGGCGACGGATCGGGCGATCGGGATGGTGGGCCGGTTTGCCGGATGCTTTATCGATGCGCGCCCCGGCGCTGGTCGAGCATGCGGTCGCGACGCTGGTCGGCCAGCGGGTATTCGCCATCGCGCTCGGCTATGAGGACCTCAACGACCATGACGACGCTGCGCCACGATCCATTGATGGCGGTGCTGGCGGGAAAGCTCGAGGCGCGGCGCGCGGACTGCGCGCCGCTGGCCGGCAAATCGACGTTCAACCGGCTGGAACTGAGCCGGCCGGAGCCGTCGCGCTATCACAAGATCAGCTACGACGGGGCGGCGGTGGAGGCTATTGCGTCGATCTGTTCCTCGATGCGCACGAACGGCCGCCCGGGCAGATCATCCTCGACCTCGATGCCACCGATGATCCGCTGCATGGGCATCAGGAAGGCCGCTTCTTCCATGGCTATTACAAATCCTATTGTTACCTGCCGCTGTATATTTTTTGCGGGCGGCACCTGCTGGCCGCCAAGCTGCGCCGATCTAACATCGACGCGTCAGCCGGGAGCGGCCGAGGAGGTCGCGCGGATCGTCGCACAGATCCGCGCCCGCTGGCCGCGGGTGCGCATTCTGCTGCGCGCGGACTGCGGGTTCGCGCGCGAGAGCCTGATGGCGTGGTGCGAGCTGAACGGCGTCGACTATCTGTTCGGTCTGGCCCAGCAACGCCCGGCTGGTCGCCGAGATCGCGGCCGAGCTTGCCGAGGCGGCCGAGGAGAGCGGCAGGACCGGCCAGCCGGCCCGGCGCTTCAGGGACTTCCTGTGGACGACGCTGGACAGCTGGAGCCGGCGCCGGCGCGTCATCGGCAAGGCCGAATGGACCGGAGGCGAGGCCAATCCGCGCTTCGTCGTCACCTCGCTGAAGCCGGCCGAGGCCGAGGCGCGGCATCTCTACGAGCAGATCTATTGCGCCCGGGGCGAGATGGAGAACCGCATCAAGGAGTGCCAGCTCGACCTCTTCGCGGGCCGGACCTCGGCCGCCACCATGCGCGCCAACCAGCTCCGCCTCTGGTTCGCCTCGGTCGCCTATGTCCTGGTCTGCGCGCTGCGCCGCATCGGGCTCGCGCATACCCAGTTCGCCGAAGCCACCTGCGGCACCATCCGCCTGAAGCTGCTCAAGATCGGCGCGCTCGTCCGCATCAGCGTGCGCCGGGTGAAGATCGCCATGGCCTCGGCCCACCCCAGCCAGCACGAGTTCGCCCTCGCTCACGCCAGGCTCAAAAACGCCGCCGCCTGACGCCACGAACCAGATACCGCAAGAGCCACACCCGCAACCAACGCCGCCAACGCGGCGGCAAAGCCGCTCGCCCGAAATCCGCGAAACGGCGAGAAATGCATCGAGCGGAACGAAACCGGTCCCGCCCCAAGCACTTCAGAAACGATCATTCCCTACCGTGAGAAATCCGGGCTAGCTTCTTATCGGCGGAGCAGCAGAGCGGCCGAGGCAGCCCATAGCTAGCAGCAGGGCTGCCAAAGCCGGAGTGTTGGTCCGCCCCGACAATTCGCTCGGGTTTGTGGTCTGGCACACATGCATCGCCATCTGGACGAAGGCCAGCGCGCCATGATCGCGGCGAGCATGGCGACGCTGCCCAGGGGCTTCAAACGGCACGCTGCAATCGAAGCACCCTCTCAGGCAAGCTGGCCTGCGGGCGCCACCGCCATCCCACGGCCCAGCGTGTCCACGCCTGGCTGGAGCAGCAAGGCAACCAGCCCGGTCCAGCCGGTCTGATGCGATGCCCCCAGGCCGCGCCCGGTATCGCCGTGAAAGTACTCGTGGAACGGAATGTGGTCGCGAAAGCGCGGATCGTGCTGCAGCCGGGCGTCATCGCCGAGCACCGGGCGGCGCCCATCGGCCCCGCGCAGGAACAATCGCGTCAACCGCCGGCCAAGTTCGGCGGCGATCTCGCTCAGGCTGAGAAATCGGCCGGAGCCGGTCGGGCATTCGACCCGGAAATCGTCGCCATAGTAACGCTGGAACTCGTATAGCGCATCCACCAGCATGTAGTTGATGGGCATCCACACCGGCCCACGCCAGTTGGAGTTGCCGCCGAAGATATTCGCATTGGACTCGCCCGGCACGTAGCCGATCGAGAAGCTCTGCCCGCCGTGCTCCAGTACGTAGGGATGAGCGACATGATAGCGCGAGACCGCGCGCACGCCGTGATCGGACAGAAACTCCGCCTCATCCAGCATCCGCGCGAGCAGCGCCTTCATCCGATGCCCACGCAGCAGCGACAGCAGGAAACGGTTGCCCTTTCCCGGTTCCGCGTAGCGCGAGACTAGCCTCGCGAGGTCGGGTCGGTGCGTAAGCATCCAGCGCATCCGCTTGGCGAATTCGGGAAAGCGGGACGGGAGATCGGCGTCCAGCACCTCGACCGCGCAGAGCGGGATCAGCCCGACCAGCGAGCGCACCCGCAGCGGCACGCGGCTGCCGTCCGGCAGGTTCAGCACGTCGTAGAAGAACTGGTCCGGCTCGTCCCACAAGCCGATGCCGTCGCCGCCGATGTTGGTCATCGCGCCCGCGATGTACAGGAAGTGCTCGAAAAACTTGCTGGCGATGTCCTCGTACACCCGATCCTCGGTCGCTAGCTCCAGCGCGATGCGCAGCAGATTGAGCGTGTACATCGCCATCCAGGCGGTGCCGTCCGACTGGTTGATGAAGCCACCGGTGGGCAGTGGCTTGGACCGGTCGAAGACGCCGATATTGTCGAGCCCCAGGAAGCCGCCCTGGAAGATATTGCGTCCTTCGGTGTCCTTGCGATTCACCCACCAGGTGAAGTTCACCAGAAGCTTGTGGAACACCCGCTCCAGGAACGCGCGGTCGGCGCGCCCGGTCAGCGCCAGATCCATGCGGTACACCCGCAGCGCCGCCCAGGCATGCACCGGCGGGTTGACGTCGCCAAACGCCCATTCGTAGGCGGGAAGCTGGCCATCCGGCTGCATGTACCATTCGCGCGTGAGCAGCACGAGCTGCGACTTCGCGAAGTCGGGATCGATCAGCGCGAAGGTGACGGCGTGGAACGCGAGATCCCAGGCCGCATACCACGGATATTCCCAGGTGTCGGGCATAGACACGATGTCGGCGTTGTTCAGATGCCCCCAATTGGCGTTGCGACCGTGCAGGCGGCTGGCAGGGGGCGATGGCTGGGTGGGATCGCCCGCCAGCCACTCGCGGATGTCGATGTGGTACCATTGCTTGGACCACAGCATCCCGGCGAGCGCCTGACGCTGCACCGCGCGGGCGTCGGCACCGGTGATTTCGCGTTGCAGGACTGCGTAGAACTCGTCCGCCTCAGCCTGGCGTTGCGCGAAGACGCTGTCGAAATCGTCGAAGCCCACGCCGGCATCGGTGCGCGCAAGGCGCAGCCGCAGGACGGTCTTGCCGCCGGGCGGCAGCGACAGCACGATGTGGGCGGCGCATTTCGTGCCCTCGTGCAACTTGTTCACCGCCTCGGCAGCACCGTTGACCACGGCGTCGTTGATCCCGTCCTTGAAATACCCCGGCGCGTCCACGCCGTACAGCCGTCGCACGTTGGTCTCGTTCTCGCAGAACAACCAAGCGGCCGGCCGGTCGATCAGCAGGCGGCGCTCCTTCATCCCCTTGTGCGTCGCCGCGACCACTCCGTCGGGCGCCAGCCGCAGCAGCGGGCGCGGTGCGTCCTGGGTCCAGGACCAGGTGTTGCGCGCCCACAGATGTGGCAACACGTGCAAATCAGCTGTTCCCGGCCCCGGATTCTCCAGCGTGATCCGCATCAGGATGTCGTCTGGCGTTGCCTTGGCATATTCCACCGTCGCATCGAAATACTGCCCGCCGTCCAGCACGCCGGTATCGATCAGCTCGAACTCGGGTGCGTCCACGCCGCGGCGGCGGTTCTCCTCCAACAGGCGCGCATAGGGGAATTCCGCCTGCGGATAGCGATAGAGCATCCGCATGAGCGAATGCGTCGGCGTGCCGTCGAGATGCCACCACAGTTCCTTGACGTCCTCGCCATGGTTGCCCTCGGCGTTCGTCAAGCCGAACAGCCGCTCCTTCAGAATCGGGTCGCGCCCATTCCACAGCGCCAAGCTCAGGCACCAGCGCTGCCGCTCGTCGCAGAAGCCGGCGATCCCGTCCTCGCCCCAGCGGTAGGCGCGGCTGCGGGCGTGGTCGTGCGGAAGGTAATCCCAGGCGGTGCCGTCAGGGCTGTAGTCCTCGCGCACCGTGCCCCACTCGCGGTTGCTGAGGAAGGGGCCCCAGCGGCGCCAACCCAGCTCGGTGGCAAGCGATAAACGGCGCCCTTCGGCGGTTTCCAGCAGGGGGGATAGCCGGTCGGTGTCCATGGGCTTGCGCACTCCCAGGTCAGGCGCCGTCCAGCATAGACCAGATGCGGATCAGCTCGCCCAGGGACCACGCCTGAAACGGGCAGCCGCCCGGCGCATGGGGCACGTCGCCATCGACGACTTCCGACACATGGCCGAGCCCGGCCGCCTCCAGATGCGCCAGCAGCGGCGGCAGGAAGCGGCTCTTCCCCTCCGCCCTCGCCACCGCGGTATCGCCGCGCACGCGCAGCCAAGCCTCCACGAACGGTCCCATCAGCCACGGCCAGGCAGTGCCTTGGTGGTAGGCGCCGTCGCGTTCGGCCGGGCCGCCACGGTAATGGCCCACGTATTGCGGATCGGTCGGGTCGAGCGTGCGCAGGCCGAGCGGCGTTAGCAGTCGCGCCTCCACCAGATCGACGACGCCGCGTGCCGCCTGTCCCTCCAGCACCGCGAAGGGCAGGCCGCCGACCGCAAGGATCTGGTTTGGCCGCACCCGTGCGTCCACCCGTCCGGGCACATGGTCGGCATCGACCACGTCCAGCAGCCCGCCCGTCGCGGGATCGGGGAAGCGCGCGGCGAAGGACGCTTGCGCCTGCGCTGCCAGCCCGCCCCAGCGTGGCGACCAGGCCGAGGCGATGCGCAGCGCGTTGATCCACAGCGCCTGGACCTCGACGGGCTTGCCAATTCGCGGGGTCACGACACGCTCGCCGATCTTGGCGTCCATCCAGGTGAGCTGCATTCCGGGCACCCCCGCGCGCAGCAATCCGTCCGCGTCGGCGCCGATCCCGAAGCGCGTGCCGGCCGCATAGCCGCGCAGGATCGCCTTGACCGCCGCCACCAGCCGATCGCAATTCCGGGTGGCGCCGGCCGCCAGCAGATCGTGCACAGCGACGATGAACCACAGCGAGGCATCGACCGCATTGTATTCGGGCGCGCCGCGGGCATCGGGGAAGCGATTGGGCAGCATTCCCTCACTGACGGTCTCGGCCCATTGCGACAGGATCGCGTCCGCCTCCGCCACTCGCCCGGTGCCGAGCGCCAGGCCGCGCAGCGCGATGAACGTGTCGCGACCCCAATCGGTGAACCACGGAAAGCCCGCGATCAATGTCCGGCCGCTGCCGCGATCGGCGAAATAGGAATCCGCCGCGCGCCCCAGGGCCGGCTTTGCGCGCCGTGTCCGTTCGGAACCCAACAGCCGCGCCGCGCGGGATGCCGCGCGCACCGACAACCCGTCGCCGGCGCGCAGGATCATCACCGCGTCACCCTGCGCCAGATCGAAGGCAAAGATGCCGGGCGAGGCCAGGTCCTCGATGCAATCAAGACCGCGGTCGCGCTCCGCGGCATATAGGAACGCGTGCGTACATGCGGGCGCGTGCGCATACGCGCCGTTGGTCAGCGCCGCGATGGCCGGCAGCCCCGGATAGGGCCGCCACGCCACGTTGCCGCCGTGCACCGTCGCCGCGAAGTCGAAAGTGGGGTTCTCCCGATGCAGCGCGTGGTAGTCACGCCCGGAGACGAGGGGGCGCACCGACAGGCGGCATGGGCCGCCCTGCGCGACCCTCCAGCGCAGCAGCGTCTCCCCGGCGTCCGGATCGACCACGATCTCCTGTCGCAGGGTCGTGTTCCCAGGCAGACGGAACGTCCAGGCGGGCCAGGGATCATGCGCGAACGCCACGATCCGATCGGCGCCGTCGGGGTACACCGTGTCGGGCGCGTAGTGCTGGGCGCTGAGGAAAAGTCGGCCGGCAGCCATGTCGACCCACGCCTCGATGCCGTTCACCAACACGATCCGGCCGGTGGGCGGGGTCGTCGCGGTCAGCAGCAGGGCATGGTAGCGGCGGGTACGCGCGAGCACCGCCGTGCCCGAGGCGAAGCCGCCCTGGTTGTCCGGTTCCAGCCACTCCATCCCGGCGGATGCGAGGCCGCTCACGGCGCCGATGTTCGCGCTCAGATGTGGATCGCGTGCCCGAGGTCCCGCAGGACGGCCTCGTGAAACGCCTCGGTCAGGGTTGGATGGGCGTGGATCGTCCCGGCCACGTCCTCGAGGACCGCCCCTATCTCGAGCGCCAGCGTGAACTCGCCGATCAGTTCGGAGACGTGCGCGCCGACCGCCTGGACACCGAGCAGACGGTGATCGTCGCGCCGGGCGACCACGCGGACGAACCCCCCATCGTCGCCCGCCTCCATGCCCAGCGCGCGGCCATTGGCGGCGAACGGGAACTGGGCGACGATCACGTCAAGACCGTCTTCGCCGGCGTCCACCGGGCTCAACCCGACGCTGACGATCTCGGGGTCCGTGAAGCAGACCGCCGGGATGGCGACGGGATCGAAGTGCCGCCGGGCACCGCCGATCAGCGCCGCCACCATCTCGCCCTGCGCCGACGCCTTGTGCGCCAGCATCGGTTCGCCGACGAGGTCGCCAATGGCCCAAACGTCGCGCATCGACGTTCGGCAGCGTTCGTCGATCCGAACGAACGTCCCGGCCATATCGACGCCCATCGCCTCCAGGCCCCAGCCTTGCGTCCGCGGCCTGCGGCCGACCGTCACCAGCACCTTGTCGGCCGCGACCACGGCCGCGCCATCACCGATCCGCACGATCGCCTCGGCCTGCCTGCGTTCGACCACTTCGACGCGAGTGCCCAAATGCAGGGTCACGCCGGCCCGCTCCAGCCCACGCCTTACGGGATCTGTCAGCGGCTCGTCCCAGTTCGGCAGGATGCGCTCACGCGCTTCGACGACCGTGACCTCCGAGCCCATCTTGCGGAACGCCGTTCCAAGCTCCAGGCCGATGTAGCCCGCACCGACCACGAGAAGCCGTTCGGGCACACGGTCGAGCGACAGCGCCTCGGCCGACGAGATCACCGGACCGCCGCGGTCCAATCCGGGCAGCGCGGCGGGCTCCGAGCCGTTCGCCAGGATCACGTGCTCCGCCCGGACTACTTCCACCGCATCGCCACTCTGCACTGTGCATGTCTTGGCGTCGGAGAATGTCGCCCAACCCGCGAGCACGCGCACCTTCGCCCGGCGCAGCAAGGCACCGACGCCGCTACTGAGCCGATCGACGATCCCATCCTTCCAAAGCGTGGTCCTCGCCAGATCGATGGACGGCGCTTCGGGCACCGTGATGCCAACGGCGTCACCGCCGACCGCGTGCCGCATCGCGTCGAACTTCCCGGCCGCGTGGATGAGTGCCTTGGACGGGATGCAGCCCCGGATCAGGCAGGTGCCGCCGAGCCGATCTGACCTCGACGAGGACGGTATCCAGCCCCAACTGCCCCGCCCGGATGGCAGCCACATAGCCGCCGGGGCCACCGCCCACCACGAGGACCTTCGCGCGGATCATCGTGCGGCCTCCTCAGTCGATGAACAGCGTCGCGGGCCGCTCGAGAAGCCCTTTCAGCTCCTGGACGAACCGCGCCGCATCCCAGCCGTCGACGACGCGATGGTCGAAGGAGCTGGAAAGGTTCATCATCTTGCGCACCACGATCTGCCCGTCACGCACGACCGGCCGCTCGACAATCCGGTTGACGCCGACGATCGCAACCTCGGGATAATTGATCACGGGGGTGGTCACGATGCCGCCGATCGGCCCGAGGCTGGTGATCGTGATGGTGGAACCGCTCAAATTCTCCCGGGCCGCCGTGCCGTCGCGCGTGGCGGTCGCCAGTCGGGAGACCTCGGACGCCGTCTCCCACAGGCCCAGCGCCTCGGCATGGCGGACGACCGGCACCATCAGCCCCTGCGCCGTCTGGGTGGCGATGCCGACATGCACGCCAGCGTGGCGCCGGACGATGCCGGCGTCATCGTCGAACAGCGCGTTGACCTGCGGAAATCGCGGAACCGCGCGAACCAGCGCGGCGATCAGAAACGGCAGCAATGTCAGGCGCGGCCGGTCGGCCCCATGCCGGGCATTGAGGTGCGCGCGAAGCTCCTCGAGCGCGGTCGCGTCGAGTTCCTCGACGTAGGAGTAGTGTGGAATGCGCCGCTTGGACTCCTGCATCCGCTCGGCGATCCGGCGCCGTAGGCCGATGATCTTGATTTCATCGATGCCCTTTTGTGGGGCACGCACGCTCGCCGACGGCGCCCGGTTCCCCGTGGCGAGATACGCATCGAGATCGGCCTGGCTGATGCGCCCGCCCGGTCCGGTTCCGGGAACGAATTGCAGGGCAACCCCGTGTTCGTAGGCGCGCTGTCGCACCGCCGGGGAGGCGAGGGGTTTTCATCTCGGACGGGAGGGGGCTGGGGGGAGGGGGCCATCGCGGCGGGGGCCACCGTCACTGACCCTCGCGCCTCGCCATCGTAATCCCCATCGACATCCAGGACCACGAGATCGGACCCGATGCGAACCTTGTCGCCGGGGCCGCCCGTGATCGAGAGGACCCGGCCGGCCCGGGGCGACGGTATCTCTACCGTCGCCTTATCCGTCATGACGTCGACCAACGGATCATCCTCGGCGACCGTCCCACCGACTTCGACGTGCCAGCCGACGACCTCCGCCTCGGCGATGCCTTCGCCGACATCGGGCAGCTTGAACACGTAGCGGCCCATGTCAGCGTTCCATCGCCTTGCGGAGTCCCTCGGCGACGCGCTTCGGACCGGGGAAATAATCCCACTCCAGCGAATGCGGATACGGCGTATCCCAGCCGGTGACGCGCACGATAGGCGCCTCCAGGCTATAGAAGCAGGTCTCCTGGACGAGCGCGGACAGTTCGGCGCCGAAGCCGCTGGTGCGGGTGGCTTCGTGGACGATCACGCAGCGTCCGGTCTTGGCCACGGAGGTCACGATCGTATCGATGTCAACCGGGACCAGCGTGCGCAGGTCGATGATCTCCGCGTCCACGCCGCTCTCGGCCGTCGCCGCCATCGCGACATGCACCATCGTCCCGTAGGTCAGAACCGTCACGCCCTCGCCGTGCCGCACCACCGACGCCGTGCCGAGCGGGATCGCGTAGTGGCCCTCCGGCACCCCGCCGGCCAGGTGATCGGTCCATGGAGTGACCGGCCGATCGTGGTGGCCATCGAACGGGCCGTTATAGAGGCGCTTGGGCTCGAGGAAGATCACCGGGTCGTCGTCCTCGATCGCGCTAATCAGCAGTCCCTTGGCGTCGTAGGGGTTCGACGGGATGACGGTCTTGAGCCCGCAGACATGGGTGAAGATCGCCTCCGGGCTCTGGCTGTGCGTCTGCCCCCGAAGATCCCGCCGCCGCAGGGCGCGCGCACCGTGATGGGCGCGGTGAACTCGCCCGCCGACCGATAGCGCAGCCGCGCGGCGGTTGAAACGAGCTGGTCGGTCGCCGGATAGATGTAATCGGCGAACTGGATCTCCACCACCGGGCGCAGACCGTACACGCCCATGCCGACGGCGGTCGCCAGAATGCCGGCCTCGGCGATCGGCGTGTCGAACGCGCGCTCGGGCCCATACTTGCGTTGCAGGCCCTCGGTGCAGCGGAACACGCCGCCGAAATAGCCCACGTCCTCGCCGAAGACGACGACGTTTTCGTCCCGGCTCATCATGACGTCCATCGCCGAGTTTAGCGCCTGCACCATGTTCATCCGCGGCATGGTCAGAATCCCAATTCCTGCCGCTGACGGCGAAGATGCCAGGGCATCTCCTTGAAGACATCGTCGAACATCGTCGCCGGGCTATGGTGCTCGCCAGTGCCCAGCGTGCCGTAGCTTTCGGCTTCGCGCTGGGCGTCACGCACCTCGCTGTCCACCTCGGCCGCCAGCTGATCATGCCGCTCCGCCGACCACTCGCCGAGCGCCACCAGATGCGCTTGCAGGCGCGCGATGGGATCGCCAAGCGGCCAGTGGCTGGCCTCGTCCGCCGTGCGGTATTTGCTCGGATCGTCGCTCGTGGAATGCGCCGAGGCGCGGTACGAAAACAACTCGATGACGGTCGGACCCAGATTCGATCGTGCCCGGTCGGCCGCCCAGCTCGTCGCCGCATGCACCGCCAGGAAATCGTTTCCGTCAACACGAAGAGCCGGAAGACCGTATCCGATCGCTCGCGCCGCAAAGGTCGTGTGCTCGCCTCCCGCGATCCCCTGAAAGGACGAGATGGCATACTGGTTGTTGACGATGTTCAGGATGACCGGCGCCCGATAGACGCTGGCGAAGGTCAGGGCGTGGTGGAAATCGCCCTCCGCCGTGGCGCCCTCGCCGATCCACCCTGCGGCGATCCGGTCATCGTGCTTGATCGCCGAAGCCATCGCCCATCCGACCGCCTGCGGGAATTGTGTGGCCAGATTGCCGGCGACCGAGAAGAACCCAGCGGTCTTGCTGGAGTACATGATCGGCATCTGGCGACCCTTCAGCCGATCCCTGGTGTTGGAGAACACCTGGTTCATCATGTCTATCAGTGGCCAGCCTCGGGTGATGAGGATTGCTTGCTGGCGATAGGTCGGGAAGATCATGTCCCGCTCGTCCAGCGCCATCGCTTGCGCGACTCCGATCGCTTCCTCGCCGGAGCAGCGCATGTAGAATGACGTCTTGCCCTGGCGTTGGGCGCGAAACATCCGTTCGTCGTAGGCGCGCGTCAGCATCATCGCCCGCAGCCCGCGATGCAGCGTCTCCGGGTCGAGCCTGGGGTCCCATGGCCCGACCGCGACCCCGTTATCGTCGAGGACGCGGATAAGCGCGTAGGCAAGCTCGCGCATCGCGCGCGGCTCCTCGGCAATGTCGGGGCGAGAAACCGAGCCTGCGTCGGGCACCTTGACCCAGCTGAAGTCGGCGGCCTGCCCCGGTCGCGAGGACGGCTCCGGGACGTGCAGCCGCAAGGCAACTGAGTTCTTCAATCGTGGCCTCCCCAGCATGATGTCCGATCAGCGGTCCTGACCAAGGTAGCCAAGGAGAGCCAAGGCGCCCGGCAATTGGCCGCGCTGCTCATGGAGCAGTTCGGCACCGCCAACCGCGAACACGGCCACGGCGGCCAGGAGGTCGCGGAGCCTGCCGGGCGCGCTGGTGTCGAACGGGAGAACACATCCGCCGGTCCGACGTGCCAGATCGAGGAAGATTTCGGTGTCGCGCCGCGCCGCCCAATCGCTGACGTCGTGAAAGACGAACAGCTTGATGCCTTGCCGTCCAAGGTCATCCGCGACCTTCCTCCCTTGCCGGAGCAACTCCTCGTAGACATCGCCGATATATGTGACCACACGGACGCCGGGGCGCGCGAGGCTGCCCGACAGGATCGGCAAGAGCCGCGTTTGACCGGCCTCGCAGCTGATGCTGGCGGCGAGGTCACGCAGGGTTCGCCCGTCGTTGGTGAATTTCGTGAACGTATGGAGGCGCGATCCGCCGTGAACAGCGAGCGCGACATCGAGTTCACCAGGAAGCGTCTTCACCAGGGCATCCGTCAGTTTCCGTGCCATCGCCCAGGCAGGCTCGCGGGATGCCGTTGCGTCGAAGCCGAAGACCAGCCGCGGCCGAGAAGGCATACCGCGGCCAAATCCTTGGGCGATTTCTTCCCTCTGCTCCTGGCCGAGCGGCAGCGCGGCCGCCGCCGACACCGTCAAGGACCGGACCCGATCGAGCAACACGGCGCCAAGCTTCCGGGTTGGTCGCTCGGTCTCCACGTTGGCATCGGGGACCAATACGAAGTTCGGCTTCCCATCGGTCATCTCGCCATCCTCCGAACGCCACGAAGCTGCGCGGCTATCCTAAATCAGATGTCCGGGTCAGGCGAATGGGAGATGCCGCGTGACGCTCAGGGCCTGGAATTCAGATCGAGGGACCCCCGTTCCTAACCTTTCACCGCTCCGAATGACAGGCCGCGCGCCAGATAGCGCTGGAAGAAGAACGACAGCACCACCGGCGGGCCGATCGCGATCAGGGTGTTGACCGCCGCCAGGTTGAAGTCGATGTCGCGCGTACCGCGCGAGGCGAGGATGAAGGAGGCCAGGGTCTGCGCGTTGCGCGACGTGAAGGCCGAGGCGAACAGCGCCTCGTTCCAGCCGAACGCGAACACGTTGATCGCGGTGACGATGATGCCGTCCACCGAGAGCGGCAAGGCGATCAGCCTGAAAATCTGCCAGGCGGTCGCGCCCTCCACCTTAGCGGCCTCCTCGATCTCCTTGCTCACATCGCGGAAAATGTCGCGCATGATGACGACGCCGAAAGCAAGGCTGAAGGTCGAATAGGATATGATCAGCCCGGTCCAGGTGTCGATCAGGCCGAAATAGACCATCATCAGGTAAAACGGCACCAGCAGGATGGCTGGAGGCAACACACGCTGGGAGAGGAACCAGAGCGTGATGTCACGCGACGCGATGGGGAACTCGAATCTTGCTAGACTGTAGGCGGCGGGAATCCCGATCAGCAGCACCAGGATGGTGGCTCCGCCGCTCACGACGATGCTCGACAACAAGGCGTGCAGCACGCCGGTATCAGTCAGTGCCTGCCGCCAGGAATCGAGGGTCGGCTGGAATTGCCAGAACGGAATGATCGCGCCGGAGCGAAACGTGTCCTCGAGGCTCTTGACCGAATTGAGGATCGCCCACAGGAACGGCACCAGCACCCAAGCCGCCGCCAGGAGCAGGATCAAATAGATCAGCACGCGCGACCGGGGGCGGGCACGCCGCCACAGGATGCTTCTCAGGGCACGTCCCTCACGGCGGGCGCCACCTCAGGCGATCCGCCTGCGCATCTGGCGGAAGAAGATGGTGACGAGAATAGAGATCATCCCCAGCACGACGATGCCCATGGCCGAGCCATGCCCGAAGTCGAAGAACTGGAGCGTCGTCAGGTAGGCGTAGATGCTGAAGAGCTGCGTGCTGGTTCCCGGGCCGCCGCTGGTGATGGCGAACGGAAGGCCGAAGGCCTTGAAGCCCTCGATCAGGCGGAGCAGGATCGCGACGCTCATCACCGGCCAGGAGAGCGGGATGGCGATATGACGCATCGCCTGCCAGTGGGTTTCGCAGTCCAGCACTGCTGCGTCGTAGATCTCCTCCGGAATGGAGGCGAGCGCCGCCAGCGCGAGCAGGAACACGAACGGCGTCCAGCGCCACACCTCCAGGATCATCGCCGCCGTCAGCCCCCCGGTGGCCGTCGAAAGCCAAGGGATGGAGATCCCGACCTTGCCGAGCAGCCAGGTAACCAGCCCGCCTTCCGAGCTGAACAGGGTAATGCCCAGATAGCCGATCGCCACCTCCATGGTGAACAGCGGCGAGGTGATCAGCGCGCGGAACACCCGCGTTCCGGGCGCCCCGAGATTGACTACCCACGCGAGCAGGAATCCCAGCACGATCTCGAGCGGAATCGTGATCCCGACATAGATGACGGTGATGAGAATGCTGTTCCAGAACTGAGCTGAGTGCAGGACCTCGGCGTAGTTGGCGAACCCGACATAGCCGGTGATGCCCCGGCCCAGGATATAGTTGGCGAAGCTGTAGCGAATCACGTTCGCCAGCGGGAAAAAAGTAAGGCCGATAACCCACAGGATCGCCGGCCCCAACATAAGATATTTGAACACGAGTTCGTCGCCGTGCGGCCGGCGCCGCGGGCTCCGCATCGACGCCGCCGACGGCGTGATCCGTGTCCCGCTCAGTGCGGTCGAGCCGCTCATGCGGCAGAAGGAGGCGAGATACAGGGCCCTCTGCTGCTCGCGACCGTAGCGATTGGTGATCTCCTCCCACGCCGCGGCGGTGTCATCGAGCGCCTTCTGCGGCGTGGTCTGCCCGGCAAGAAGCGCAGAAAGACGGATATCGAGTTGATGCCAATAATCGGCGGCGCCCGGAATGCGCAGATAGGGCTCCTGCGTCGGTAGAGCGAGGTTGGCGTAGTAGGCGTCCATGAACGCCTTCGCATCATCCTCGTTCCAGCCCTGGGCGTGCCACTCGGCGAGCGTCGCGGTGCCCGCCGGCGGGAGATACTCGTCGCGCATGCCGGGCTGCACGCCGGTAAATCCATGCGTCACGTTGTAAAAGGCGTTCTTCCGATTGGCCATGAAGGCAAGGAAATCGTATGTGGCTTCCTGGTTCTGCGTGAAGCGGGATATCACGCAGTGCCAGCTTCCACCGTTGACGTTGCCGGCCTGGTTCAGTGGGTACTTGCTCCACGTCCCCTTGATTGGATCATAGGCCTCGGACACGCCCGGGATTGGCGCCGCGCCGATCTTGCCCTGCACCGTAGATGTCTTGGGGTCTTGGGCGAGCGTCGGCAGAGTCGCCCCATGTCGCCTCCATCACGACCTTCCCGGAAAGGAACAGGTTCCAGCCCTGGCCAAGCGTCCAACTGATCTCCTCGCGCGGGCCGTTCGGCAGGAACTTGATATAATCCTCCAGCGCCCGGAGATGACCCGGCGAATTGATGAGCGGCTTCATCGTTTCCGGGTGGAAGTAGAAATATTTGTTATCCGGCGAGCAGATATAGGGCGCCGCCAGCGTCAGGAAATGAAAGAAGCCCTGCGCGTTCACCTTGGCATGCAACGCGAGACCCCAGTCGTTCGAGCCGTCCCCGTTCCAGTCCCAACCGGTGAAGAAGTCGGCGACGTCGTGCATCTGCTGCATGGTCGTCGGCGGCGCCGGCAGATCGTAGCCGTGCTTCGCCTTGAATTTCGCCTGGTTGTCGGGATTGGCGAACACATCCTTGCGGTAATAGAGCGTCTGGGCGTCCGCATCGAACAGCACGCCGTACAGCTTGTCTCCCCAGGTATACAGCTTCCGCATCGCGGGTATGAAGTTGTCGGGATTCCAGTGAGGATAGCGACGATCGGCGAGAAACGGTTCGATCGGCAGGATGTACGGCGTTCCGCTGGTAAAGAAGTCGCCATAGAACCAGGCTGCGGTCATGTAGGCGTCGTTGCGGTGCAGGCCGCTGGTGAGATCGGAGAAGATCTGGGTATAGAGGATGTCGATCGGCACATCGGCGACGCTGATTCGCCCCCCGGTTTCCTCTTCCCAGTGCGGCACATGGTGTTTGAGGCCCTCACCAACCGAGCCTTTTTCCGCCAGGACATAGATGGTCTTGCCCCGGTACGGCTTGGTCCTGAGAAAGGCGACGCGCTCCGGGGTGATGGGCGATTCGTAGGGTGCTTCGGGCGCGGCTTCGAGCAATCCGGTCGTCCGCGGCTGCGCGGGCGTGCGGAGAGGACAAGGCCACCGCCGCCGCTGCACCTCCGGCCGTGCGAAGCAGGTCGCGGCGCCCGAGAACGCCAAACCGGAATACCGCAGCATCTTGGCCCGGCATTGTCGTCTCCTCCGCGATCCGTTCGTCGTTATGTTTGTGCGCAGCTTCAGCACCCGTCAGAACTTGTCAAGGAGCGTAGGCCCGCACAGGAGTCGCATCCGTGGCAAGCTGCGGGATGCACTCCTAGTGCTCTGACCCGTTCGGGCGATTCACAACGGTGTGCGACCGTGCAATTCTGTCGGCATGGCACAGACGGTATGCGTGATCCTGAGTTCGTCGGATAGAGAGACGCTTGAGGCGATCCTCGCCGACCGCAATCGGCCGCAAAAGCATGTCGAGCGCGCGCGGGTCGTGCTTGCGGCAGCGGAGCGCGGCCCGGTGCAGCCGGTGGCGACGCGCCTGGGGGTCAGTCGTCCGATGGTCTGGCGCTGGCAGCGACGCTTCGCCGAGGAGGGCGCGGACGGGCTGCTGCGAGACAAGACGCGCAAGCCTGGCAAGCCGCCGATCTTGGCTGAGACGGTGGCGCGCGTCGTTGCGCTGACCTGCGCCGATCCGCCGCATGAGGCCACGCACTGGACCGGCCGGGCGATGGCTCGGGCCGTCGGCATCTCCCTGACATCGGTGCCGCGCATCTGGGCCGCGCACAAGCTCCAGCCGCACCGCATCCGCACGTTCAAGCGGTCGCGCGATCCCGACTTCGCCGCCAAGCTGACCGACATCGTCGGCCTCTATCTGGACCCGCCGACGCAAGCCGTCGTGCTGTCCATCGACGAAAAGAGCCAGATCCAGGCGCTCGATCGCACGCAGCCGGGCTTGCCGATCAAGCCGGGCCGATGCGGCACGATGACCCACGACTACAAGCGCCACGGCACGACCACGCTGTTCGCCGCACTCAACGTGCTCGACGGCTCCGCCATTGGCCGCTGCATGCAGCAGCACCGGCACGAGGAGTTCATCCGCTTCCTCAACGACGTCGAGCGCGCTGTTCCGGCCGGCAAGCTGATCGAGGCGGTGGTCGACAACTACGCCACTCATAAGCATCCGAAGGTGAAGGCGTGGCTCGAACGGCATCCCCGCTGGACCTTCCACTTCACGCCCACGTCCGGATCGTGGTTGAACGCCGTCGAGAACTTCTTTTCCGTGCTGACGCGCAAGCGCATCCGTTGCGGCAGCTTCCATTCGATCGTCGATCTGCAAGCCGCCATCAAACGCTACCTTGCCGAGCACAACGCCGAGCCGAAGCCGTTCGTCTGGACCGCCTCGGCCGCCTCAATCCTGGCCAAGCTCGACAGACTGCCTGCACGGTCCGTATAAGTCAGAGCACTAGCCTGGGCTGACAGGCACCGAGCCTGCGCCCCTGGTCAGACCGACGCCATCGCCATGTTGCGCAGCCGGTTGCTGCCTTCGCGGGCGCCGAAGAAGATGTCGGGCGTGATCTCGTCCACGCCGCGGCAGCCGGTATAAGCCATCGTGTTGTCCAGTTCCTTGCGCAGCATCGACAGGGCGTGCATCGCGCCGGCCTGGCCCGCGACGGCGGTGCCATAGAGCGTCGCCCGGCCGGTCAGCACCGCCTTCGCACCGAGCGCGAGCGCCTTGACGATGTCCGAGCCGCGACGCACGCCGGAATCGAGGATCACCGTCGCCCGGTCGCCCACCGCCTCGGCGATCTCCGGCAGGACATCGATCGAGGCCACGGCGCTGTCCATGTTCCGCCCACCGTGGTTGGACACCACGATCCCGTCCACGCCATACTCGACGGCACGCACCGCATCGTCTGGGCGGTTGATGCCCTTGACCATCAGGATGCCCGGCCACTTGTCGCGGAAGATGCGGATATCGTCCCAGCACAGGCTGTCCTGGCGCATCACCTCCCGGTGGCTGGCATCGCTGGTCACGGGGCGGCGGTACGGGTCGGGATAGTTCTCGTTGCGCGGCATGCCGATCGTGGTGAAGTACTTCATCAGCACGCCGGCGGCCCAGCGCGGATGCAGCGCGATGTCCGTCACGAAGCGTGGCGTGGCGTGGAACGGCAGCAGGAAGCCATTGCGCGGGTTGTACTCCCGGTTGGGCGACACGATCGTATCGGTGGTGACGATCAGCGCCTCGAACCCAGCGCGATGCGCCCGCTCGATCAGCTGGTAGGACAGCTCGCGCTGCTTCCAGACATAGAGCTGGAACCACAGCCGCCCACCGGCCTCCTTGGCGATCTTCTCCATGGAAGTCATCGCCCCGGTCGCCAGCGTGAACGGCACTTTCGCGACGGCGGCGGCCTTCGCCAGCTCCAGCTCCCCCTCGTGCCAGCACAGCCCAGCCGCGCCGGTCGGCGCGATGGCGAGCGGCATGGCGGAGGGCTTGCCGAACAGCGTCGTCGCCATGCTGCGCCCCGAGACATCCACCAGGGCGCGATGGCGCAGCTTGATTCTCTCGAAAGCGGCGCGGTTGTTGCGGAGCGCAACCTCGTCCTCGGTGCCGCGATCGACGAAGTCGAACACGCCGCGCGGCAACCGGCGCTTGGCTGCCAGGCGAAGGTCATGGACGTTGTAGCAGCGGGCGAGCGCGGCCATTCCGGCGTTCCCTCCAGGTTTGTTGTCAGGGCTCCTCGCGTTCCGGCAGGATGTCGGCCGTGAGGGGCAGCTTATCTCCGAGCCAGAGCGCGTGTAGCAGGTGATCGTCGCGCGGCCGGTCGGTTTCAGGATGGACGAGCACCGTCAGCTCCTGCCGGTTGAGCGCCAGCCAGGGGACGATCGCGGGAAACACTTCCGGCGCGAAGGCGACCTGGTACATCGCGGTCGGATGCGGGCCGACCGGCACGTCGTGCCAGCGTCCCATTCGGACCGGAAAGCGTCGCTCGATCCAGCCGCGCACCTCTGCCGCCTGCTCCTTGGTGCGCGCAGGGTCGTAGTAGACGTGCGCGTGCCAGTCGCGGATCAAGCCGGTATCCTTCTCGTCAGCCATCGTCTTCCTCCAGTATGCGCCTGACCTCCCGCTTGGTGACCATGCCGTAGCCGGATTTGGGCAGTTCGGGCCAGGTGACGAATCGTGCCGGCCATTTGTAGCGGCGAGGTGGAACTCGACGATATACGCCGCCGCGCCGGAGGACCGGGCACCGCCGGGCGACCAGGTAATCGCCGGGCGGTCTCCAGCAGCAAGGTGGCCAGGTTGGCGGTCGGGATCAGCGTGCCGCCTCCAGGATCGAGACGTAGTTCGCGACCGCCGCGCCGCCCATGTTGAACACCCCGCCGATGTCGGTCTTGGCGAGCTGCATTCCCTCCGGCGCCTGCCCGATGAGCTGCATCGCGACCAGCGCGTGCATCGAGACGCCGGTGGCGCCGATGGGGTGGCCCTTGGCCTTGAGGCCGCCAGACGGGTTGATCGGCAGGCGGCCGTCCTTCTGGGTCCAGCCCTCCAGCACCGCGCGCGCACCCTGCCCGGGCGGCGTGAGGCCCATCGCCTCGTACTCCAGCAGCTCCGCGATGGTGAAGCAGTCGTGGCTTTCGACGAACGAGAGGTTGGCGAGCGTGAGGCCGGCCGCGTCGAGGGCATCGTGCCAGGCGCGGGCGGCACCCTCGAAGCCGGTGATGTCGCGCCTGGAGATCGGCAGGAAGTCGTTCACCTGCACTGCGGCGCGGAAACGCACGGCCTTGCCCATCGCGCGCCCCGTCTCCTCGTCGGTCAGCACCAGCGCGGCGGCACCATCCGAGACGAGCGAGCAATCGGTGCGCTTGAGCGGCGGGGCGACATATGGGTTCTTCTCGCTGACCGCGCGGCAGAACTCGTAGCCAAGATCGCGGCGCATCTGCGCGTACGGGTTGGCGACGCCGTTCTTGTGGTTCTTGGCGGCGATCGCGGCGAGCGCGTCGGACTGATCGCCGTAGCGCTGGAAATACCGCTCGGCGATGCGCCCGAACACCCCCGCAAAGCCCGCCGGGATGTCGGATTCCTCCTTCTGGTAGCTGGCCTTCAGCAAATTCTCCCCGACCTCCTTGCCCGGCGTCGACGTCATCTTCTCGACGCCCACCACCAGAGCGAACCGTCCGCGCCCGGCTGCCAGGAAGTCGCGCGCGCCATGCACGGCGGCGGAGCCCGAGGCGCAGGCATTCTCGAACCGGGTGGCCGGCTTGAAGCGCAGGTCCGGCAGGTGCTGGAGAACCAGCGAGGCGGGAAAGTCCTGCGCCGAGAAGCCATTGTTGAACAGGCTGACGAAGCTGGCGTCGATCTCGGCGGGCGCGATCCCCGCGTCCTCGATCGCCGCCCCCGCCACGCGCCCGATCAGGCTTTCGACATCGGGATCGTCGAGCTTGCCGAACGGCGAATGCGCCCAGCCGACAATGCAGGCCTCGGTCATTGGAACTCTCCTTGAACGACGCTGCGCCGAGTCTAGCGCCGGGTTGAGCGGCAGGCCATGGGTTCGCTCAGGATTATCGGCATGCCGGGCCCGCGCTAGGATGCAAGCGAGGGCATGGCCTGCGTCACGCGACCCGCCAGGGTCCGTGTTCGGGAGGAGACAGAAATGAACACACGTCGGCACTTCCTCAAGGCCGCTGCGGCAGCGAGCGGGATCGTCTTCTGCGGCTGTGGGCTGCAAGGGGCGGCCCATGCGCAGCAAGCCGGCGGGCAGCGCCTGTCCGTCACCGTCAACGGCAAGCGCGTGAAGACGATCGACGTCCACGCGCATTGCCTCTTCCATGAAGCAGCCGCCCTGCTGGGCAACGAGGCCGCCACGCTGACGCCGCCCATCAAGGGCGCCCCGGACGCGTACATCGTGGTCGAGGAACGCCTCAAGAGCATGGACGCCCAGGCGATCGATATGGAGGTGCTGTCGATCAATCCCTTCTGGTATGGCAAGGACCGCGACCTCGCGGCCAAGATCGTCAGCATCCAGAACGACAAGCTTGCGGCGTTTTGCGCCGCGCACCCGGATCGCTTCGCGGCCTTCGGCTCCCTCACGTTGCAGGACCCGCAGCTCGCGGTCCAGGAGCTTGAGACGGCCATGAAGCAGCAAGGCCTGCGCGGCGCGGCGATCGGCGGCACCGTGGCGGACGCTCCGTTCTCGGACCCGAAGTTCCATCCGGTCTGGGCGAAGGCGGAAGAGCTCGGAGCCGTGCTGTTCATCCATCCGCAGGGCCTGCCGGAGGTGGCGCCGCTTCTCAAAGGCAATGGCTGGCTGCCGAACCTGGTCGGCTATCCGTTGGAAACCACGATTGCCCTGCAGCACCTGATCTTTCAGGGCACGCTGGACCGCTTTCCCAGCCTGAAGATCATCGGGGCGCACGGCGGCGGCTATCTCCCATCCTATGCGGGGCGCGACGACCATACCTGCTTCGTCGGCGACACATTCTGCGATCCGAACATCAAGCTGAAGAAGCAGCCGACCGAATACCTGAACCAGCTCTATTTCAACTCGCTCGTCTTCGCTCCCGAGGCCCTGCGCCACTTGGCGGCACAGGTCGGCGCCAGCCAGATCATGCTGGGGAGCGACAATCCATACCCGTGGGAGCTGCATCCGGTGGACCCCGTCATGGCGACGACTACTTTCAGCGACGACGAAAAGACGGCGATCCTGGGCGGCAATGCCGCGCGTCTGCTCGGGTTGAAGGCGTAAGGGCGAGGACCCGTCAACTCTCGAAGGGGGTGCGCGGATAGCCCACCCCCATCAGGCACAGCCCCGCGGCCGGCGCGGTCGGTCCCGCCGCGGCGCGGTCGCGGGCGGCGAGGACGACGGCGACGCGCTCGGGAGACCAGGTGCCGTCGCCGACCAGCTTCAGGGTGCCGACCATGTTGCGCACCTGGTGGTGCAGGAAGCTGCGCGCCTCGGCTGCGACCTCGATCGCATCGCCGTGCCGGGTCACATCCAGCCGGTCGAGCGTGCGCAACGGGCTATTGGCCTGACAGGCGGCGGCGCGGAAGCTGGTGAAGTCGTGCCGGCCGAGCAGCATCTGCGCGGCACGGCGCATCGCGGCGTCATCCAGCGGCAAGGGGATGTGCCAGACCCGCCCGGCATCGAGCGCGGGGCGGGCGCGGCGGTTCAGGATCACGTACCTGTAGCGGCGACTGGTTGCGGAGAATCGCGCGCTCCAGCCCTCCGGCGCGGGCGCGGCGCGCAGCACCACAACCGGGTGCGGTTTCATGTGGAAGTTCAGCGCCTCGCGCAGCCGGTCGGGGCCCAGATCCGCCTGCAACGTCAGTTCAGCGACTTGGCCAGCGGCGTGGACTCCGGCGTCGGTGCGGCCGGCGACGACCGTGCCGACCGGCGCCCCATGGCTGAGCCGGGCGGCGGCGGCCCCCAGCACCGCCTGCACCGACAGGCCGTTCACCTGGCGCTGCCAGCCGACGAAAGAGGTTCCGTCGTACTCGATCAGCAGCGCCCAGCGTCTCATCCGTTCCCCTTGCCGTCCGCGCACGGACGGCAAGGTCGTGCGCGGGCGATCGGATTACGCCGCGATCTGCTCGGCGGTCGGCGCGTCGCCGGCGACGGTGGTGCGGCGCATGTCGCGCGGCTCAGTCTCGTTGAAGCGACGGACGCGGTGCATTGTCTGCCTGTTGTCCCACATCACGATGTCCCACTGGCGCCACTGGTGGGAATAGACGAAGCGCGGCTGGGTCGCGTGCTCGCTCAGGTCGCGGATAAGCGACAGCGATTCCGGGCGCAGCCAGCCGCCGATGGTGCCGATATGGGAGCTGAGATAGAGCGACTTCCGGCCGGTCACCGGATGCGTCCGCACCAGGCGCTGACGGACCGGGCGGAAGGCGGCGCGCTCCTCCTCGGTCAGCTCGGTGAAGCCGAGCGTGCCGCGCGAATAGATCAGCGAGTGCTCGCAGACCAGATCCTCGATCTCGGCCTTGGTGCGGTCGTCCAGCGCGTCGTAGGCGGCGCGCATGTCGGCGAACTCGGTGTTGCCGCCGCTCGAGGAGGGCAGCCGGCAGGACAGGATCGAGTATTTCGCCGGAATGGCGCGGAACGAGCTGTCGGAGTGCCAGAGTTGGTTGGCCAGGTTGAACAGCCGGCGGCGGTCGTCGTGCGCCAGCGGCCGGTTGTCCTGGCCGAGATTGGACACATCGTTCATGCCCGGCGGCAGGCGCTGCTGGTCGGGGCGGGTGATGTTGCCGCCGCGCGCCGCCTCGATGGCGCCGAAGTTGCGGGTGAACGCCATTTGCTGGTCGTTGTCGATACGCTGATCGTGGAAGACGAGCACGCCGTACTGGTCCATGCCGGCTTCCACCGCCGCCACGTCCGCCGCCGAAAGCGGCTGGGTCAGATCCACCCCGGACACCTCGCCCACGAATCCCGGGGTGAGCGCGCGGATGCTGACGGTCATTGGCACCTCCTGTCGCTTGCTGAGTCGGATTATAGGGGCCCCGGCGACACGGGCAATCGGACGGCGAAAGGTCAAAATTGGTAAGCGGGGCAAAACCCTGGGCGGGCTGCATTTTTGGGGTTCCCCTGACGCGGTCGGGTATGCTTCGCTCTGGGTATGTCCGCTCCCAGCGATCTTGCGAATGGTTCGCGGGCCGAACTCGAAACTCTGGTGATCGGACTGCTTGGCGCGGTTGCCGAGCTGAAGCGTGTGGTGGCGGAGCAGCGCGAGGAGATCGCGCGATTGAAGGGCTGAAAGGCCGCCCCGACATCAAGCCGAGCGGCATGGATCACGCGACGACGCCGAAGCCGCTGCGCCACGGCAAGCGGGGGGTGGCAAGTCGGCGCCGCGGGTCAGCGTCGAGGACCGGGTGGTGCGGGCTGACGTGCCGGCGGGCGCGCGGTTCAAAGGGCACGACACCTTCGTCGTGCAGGATCTGGTGCTGCGCGCCCAGGTGACCCGCTACCGCCGCGAACGCTGGGTGACGCCGGATGGGCAGACAGTGCTGGCGCCGCTGCCGGGGGGCCTCGTCGGACACTTCGGACCAGAGCTGCGCCGCTTCGTGTTGCTGCAGCATCACCAGGGCCAAGTGACTGTCGAGCGGCTCACCGCGCAGTTGCGCGCGCTCGGTCTCAGCATCTCCAAGCGCCAGGTGATGCGGCTGTTGCTCGACCGCCAGGACGATTTCCTCGCCGAAAGCCGTGACCTGCTGCGGGCGGGGTTGCAGACGGCGTCCTGGATCACGGTAGACGACACCGGCGCGCGACACGCCGGCCGCAACGGCTTTTGCACGCAGATCGGCAACGACGGCTTCACCTGGTTCGGCACGCGGGCCTCCAAGAGCCGGCTCAACTTCCTCGATCTGCTGCGCGCCGGCCACGACGACTACGTAATCAACGAGGCGGCCCTGGCCCACAGGCGCCACCGCTCGCTCGCCGCGCCGGTGATCAGCCGTCTGGCGGCCGAGCCGCAAACCCGCTTCGTCGACCAGGCGGCCTGGCAGGCCCATTGCGGCATCTCGGCGTCAGCGAATTGCAGGTCACACCCGACCCGGTGTGTATCGCCCCGGAAGGCGCGCTGTGGGGTGCGGTGATGGCGCACGGCTTCCTGCAGGACGCGGTGATTGTCAGCGATGACGCAGGCCAGTTCGCGGTCGGCCGGCACGCATGGTGCTGGGTGCATGCCGAACGGCTGGTGTATAAGCGGCTTCGTCACCCTCGATCGCCTGCTCGAGCGGCTGCATGCCAACAAGCCCGAATTGCTGATGGTGCTCGACCGACCGGAAATCCCACTACACACCAATGGCTCCGAACGCGACATCCGCTGCCACGTCACCAAACGCAAGATCAGCGGCGGCACCCACAGCGATGCCGGTCGCGACTGCCGTGACGCATTTCTCAGTCTCATTTCTCAGTCTAATGCATACCCGCGCCAAGCTCGGTATCGCGTTCTGGGATTATCTCGGTGACCGGATCGGCATCGACCAGCATGCGCGAGTGCCCGCACTCGCCAATCTTATCCGCTGCCGCGGACAGCCAGCCTGATCCCTGCCGCCCAGAATTTTGCCCCGCTTACGATGTGCGCCTAATCAGCGGACCATTGCCTCGAACAGCGCGCAGGCGAACATTTGGGTCGATCGACCCACCGACATCAGCAAGAAGGTTGAGGGCAACCGGTAGTAAGCGATCACGAAAAGGGAGCCGAAATGTTTAATAGCGCCGTTCTCGATGTCGTTGTCGGGCTGATTTTCGGATTTCTGGCTATCAGCCTGGCGACGGGAGCCATCATCGAAGCAATCAATTCAGCGCTCAAGCTGCGGTCGGTATCGCTGCTTTTCGGTATCAAGGAACTGCTCAACGACAATGCCTTTGCTGGTCTCGCGGCGGCGCTTTATCAACATGCCGCCATTAACCCGCGCGGCCCCGGTGCCTTTGGCCCAGCAGGCAGGCCGGTCAACTGGCCGACCACGCTCCGGTGGGTCTTGTTCGCCAAGCAGCGGCCGCCTGCCTACATCGACCCAAAACAGTTCGCGAGTGCTTTTCTCGACGTCACCGGGTTGTCCGCCGCGAGCGTCACCGCCGCACCGGCCGACGCCGTCGCGGCCTTGACGACGGCTCTGAACACGGCGGTTCCGGCAACCGGCAACCCCCAGATCAATGCCTTTTTGACGGGCGTCGTGCAGCGAGCGAATGGCGATCTGGAAAAGATCAGGACAGAGATCGGCGCCTGGTTCGACAACGGAATGGACAGGATGAGCGGTGCGTTCAAGCGCTGGACGCAACTGGCATCCTTCGTCATCGCATTGGCTCTTTCCATCCTGATCAACGTCGATAGCATCCGGATCGCCCGCGGCCTGTGGGAGCAGCCGACGATTGCCGAGCGACTGAAACTTCCCGCGAATGTGCAAAATGCGATCGGGAATGGCGGTGGCACGCAAGCTCCGACCGACATAACGCCGGCAGCTCCGGCGAATGGCGCGTCTGGAGAGACGTCGCCATCGAGGGACGCGGCTACCGCGCAGGCCGCCATCGACGTGCTCAATTCCAACCTACCCGCCGGCTGGCCAAGCCATCAGGGCGAGAACTGGTGGACCATGCTTGGCGGCTGGCTTATCACCGCGATCGCGACGCTGTTCGGCGCACCATTCTGGTTCGACGCGCTCCAGACTGTGACGCGCCTCAAGGGTTCGGGCCCCAGCCCGAAGGAGAAGACGACCGGGGGAGCCGCAAGTGCGTAGACTTGCGACAGGGCTTCACGGCACGTCCGCCGGCCGTTCTCACGGGATCATCCAGGGCACGAGGTCCTGCTGCACCACCACCAGGACGCCCAGCACGAGGGTGAGCGCAATGCTGTGCTTGAAGGTGCGGGCGAACACGACGCCCTCCTGGCCCTTCAGGTCGGTCACCGACACGCCGGTGGCGATGTTCTGCGGCGAGATCATCTTGCCCATCACGCCGCCCGAGGAGTTGGTCGCAGCGATCAGCACGGGGTTAAGGCCGAGTTGGTTGGCCGCGACCACCTGCAGGTTGCCGAACAGCGCGTTGCCCGACGTGTTGCTGCCCGACAGGAGCACCGCCACCCAGCCCAGGAAGGGCGAGACAAGCGGGAACACGACGCCCATCGAGGCGACACCCAGGCCCAGCGTGTAGTTCAGCCCCGAGTAGTTCATTAGGTAGGCAAGCGCCACAATCAGAGCGACGGTCAGGATCGCGATGCGGCTGCCGCCAAGTGGCGCCGATACATTGCACGAACCGTTCCGGGCCGATGCCGACGAGGGCGGCGGTGATGACCGCCGAGACCAGGATAGCGGTACCCGTCGCCAGCGGCTGGAACACCCAGATCGCCGCATAGGGTTTGTCCTTGTAGAGCGTGATCAGCACCTGGTTGTGCAGACCGGGCCAGGGGATCACCTGCTGGCCGATGGCGAACACCTTGAAATGGGTTCAGAGGATCACGACCACGGAGACCACGATCCAGGGCAGCCAGCCTTGCCAGCCCGGCACATCGCCCGCCGCCGGCGCCCGCACCACGTCGGCGCCTACCGCGCGTGCCGGGTTGGCCCGGATGGTGAACGCGGGGTCGGGCGCGGGCGTCCAACCGCGCAGGAAGACCAGCGTCACGATCAGCGCGGTCAACGAGGAGAGCATGTCGGTCAGCATGAAATCCAGGTAGTTCGACGCCACGAACTGCCCCAGCGCGAAGCTGCCGCCGGCCGCCAGCAGCACCGGCCACAACGCGCGCACCGAGCGCATGCCACCATGGACCGCCATGACGTAGAAGGGCAGCAGCAGCGCCAGGAACGGAAGCTGCCGCCCGATCATGGCGCCCAGCGTCGCGGCGGGCAGGCCCGTGACCTGGCCGAGCACAGTGACGGGCGCGCCGAGCCCGCCGAACGCGACGGGCGCGGTGTTGAAGATCAGCGTGAACGTCAGCGCCTCCAGCGGCGGGAAGCCGACCAGGATCAGCAGCGCGCTGGTGATCGCGACTGGCGTGCCGAACCCGGCGATGCCCTCCAGCAGGCAGCCGAAGCAGAAGCCGATCACGACGGGTACGATCCGGCGGTCGTTGGGAAGGTGCTCGATGACCCAGGCGCGGAACGCCTCGAAGGGACCGGAGGCGACGGCGATGTTGCACAGCAGCAGCGCGTTGAACACGATCCACATGACCGGCCACAGCGCGAACACCGCGCCGGCCGCGATGCTGTCGAGCGCGAGACCGACCGGAAACCGCCAGGCCAGCACCGCGAACGCCAGTCCGGCGATCAGGCCGCCGAGCGAGGCCTGCCACGCCGGGCGGCGCAGGATGCCAAGCATCACCAGCACGGTCACGATCGGCAGGGCCGCGACCAGGAACGACAAGGGCAGGCTACCGGCGACCGGGGTCAGCAATTGATGGAACATGACGTGCCCCCGGGTTCTTGGACGTGATTTCCGTGCAACGACATTACGCGAGCCGGATTGTCCAATCCGGGAATGCCGGTGCGGCCCGCGCCGGCGATCGAGGCTACGCTGCCCGCGTGCTCCCGTTCCCACGCACGCCGACGCTCCTTCCCAGCAGCGAGGTCACGATCTCGCCGATGAGGGACCCGAAGGCCAAGCCGGCCAGCCCATATAGCGTCGAGCTGGCACTGATCACCACTTCCGGCGCGTAGCTGTCGAGGGTCGTTCGCAGTACCGGGGACTTGTAGCCCTTTGGATCGTTCAGCAGATCGAGCACTGCCGTCACCGGCTGCTCGAGAGGTGGCGTGGCGTTGATGCGGTCATACGTCGCGCGCAGCACCTGAGCGCGTTCGACCGAGCCAGACAGTGTTGCGGCGTTCGACGGCTCGACCGGACGTAGTGCCGCGATGACGGCCT
Source organism: uncultured Pseudomonadota bacterium (assembly GCA_963756495.1). GTDB lineage: Bacteria > Pseudomonadota > Alphaproteobacteria > Acetobacterales > Acetobacteraceae > DATFDN01. Next base: position 819,387 of record CAVWNS010000002.1, read on the forward strand.
CGTCCGTCTCGCCGGTCACGTGATAGAATTGCCGGGCGGACGCCTCTCTCTGGTCGATGTCGCGTCGCAGGCCATCGGCGACTTGCAGGGCCGCAACGGCGTACTCATGGGTCAAGGCCGGAACCTGCATCGCCGCGATGGCGAACAGAAGCGACAATGCGAGACGGATTGCGTCCGACAGCCAGCGGCCAACAAAACCTAGCATCGGCTGCCTTCCCTCGCCGCTCGGCGATTGCAACGCCCCTGCACCGGAAGCTCAATACCCGGTTTCCGCCGGAACCTTGCGAGACTGTCCTTCCTCATCGACGGCGACGAACGTGAACACGCCTTCGGTGACCTTTTCGGCTTCCTCGCTGGCGCGGCCGCGTGCCCAGGTCTCGATCCTGACGCGCACCGAGGTCTCGCCGGTTTCGAGAACGGAGCAGTAGCAGCTCACCTCGTCCCCCACCGAGACAGGTCGGAGAAACCGCATGGCCTCGATCGCGACGGTCGCCACCCGACCCTTGGCCCGCCGCCCTGCGACCGTGCCGCCAGCGAGATCCATCTGCGACAGCGTCCATCCGCCAAAAATGTCACCTCCGGCATTGGCATCGCGCGGCATCGCAATTGCGCGAAGGTGCGGACCACCGGGAATCTCGGGAAGCTGATCAGCCATCATCGGTCTCCTGCGGGAACGCGAAACAAGTTCGGCCCCGTGCGTCGCGGTTTCCAAAGGCAAGCCTTTGGCGGGGTGCGGGGCAGCGCCCCGCCCTTGCCTCCTATCTGATGAACTCCTGCAGCACTCCCAGTGCCCGCGTCCCGCGCGCCGGTGCCGCGTTCATGAATGCCCGCGCATCCGCCGGATTGTCGAGGTCGAGCGCGATACCCTCCGCCCGCACGATGCGCGGCGCGAGCCCCTGACGCCGCGCCGCTTCCAGATGCGGCAGGAAACTGTCGTTGCCGAACCGCAGGGTCATCAGGTCGGGTGGGGAGAGCAGCACGGCGTTGGACCCAAGCTCGTCATGCGCCGGCACGATGGTGAAGGCCGGCGCGGGGCCGTGGACCGCCAGCAGGCGCCCGACCTCGGCTGCGGTTATCCCTGGGATGTCGCCGGGACAGGTCAGCATGCCGGGGGCGCCCTCCGCGGCCAGGAGGCGTGCGGCCGCCGCCACCGCGCCGCTGTGGCCGTCGCCCGCGCCCTGGGTCACCACGCGGGCACCGTGGGCCTCGGCGAGCGCCTGGGCCGTCGGGTCCAGCGTGCTGACCACGATTCCGGCGAGCGGCGCGGCGATCAGGGCCGCAAGCACATCCTCCAGCATGGCTGTGGCCAGCGCCCGGCGTTGCGCCGGGCTGAGCAACAGCGCCAGGCGCTGCTTGGCACCGGCGAACGCCTTCACCGGAACCACCGCCCACACGTTCTGGCTCATCGCAGCCCGGCAGCTCGCAGGACGACGCGGCCCAGCGCCTCCTTCTCGGCGGACGTGCTCATCAAGGTCGGCGCGAGCACGACCGGGCAGGCGAGCCCGTCCAGCGTGCCGGCATCGGCTTCGTCGGCCACGTAGGCGTCGAGCAGGTCGGCGTAGCGCTCCGCCACGGCGCGCGCGCTGGGCGGGGTGCCGAGTTCGGCCATCATCTTCGCGGTCGGCCCTTTCACCGCCCGCCCGCCGATGATCGGCGAGACGGCGACGACCGGCGCGGACGTCTGCGCCAGGGCGGCGCGCAAGCCGGGGATCGCCAGCATGGGCTCGATGCTGATGAACGGGTTGGACGGGCAGATCACCACCGCCTCCGCCGCCGCCACCGCCGCCAGCACCGCCGGAAGCGCGCGCGCCCCCGCCGCGCCGGCGAAGGCAAGCTCGCGGACCACGGGCTCGGCCCGCTTGCCGACAAACCAGGGCTGGAAGTCCATCCAGCCCTGATCGGTCAGCAGGCGGGTCCGCACCGGATCGTCCGTCGCGGGCAGGATGCGCGCCGCGATACCAAGACGGCGGCAGACATCCGCCGTGACCGCCGACAGCGTCTCGCCCGCGCGCAGCCGCCGCGTCCGCTCCACATGGAGCGCGAGGTCCCGGTCACCGAGGCGGAACCAGCTCTCCCCGCCCAGCGTCGCCAAGGTCTCCATGAACGACCACGTCTCGTCGCGCCGCCCCCAGCCCAGCGCCGTGTTGTCGAGCCCGGCCAGCGTGTAAGTCAGCGTGTCGATGTCCGGTGAGATCGACAGCCCCAGATGCTCGAAATCGTCGCCCACGTTGGCGATGACGGTCAGGTGCCCGGCCGGCAGCACGCGGCTGAGCCCGAGCGCCAGCTTCGCCCCGCCGACGCCGCCCGACAGGGCGACGATCATCGGAACAGATCCTCGGCCGGCGGGCGCACCAGCGTGCCGGCCGGGGCCAAGGGCGCAGCACCCGCGAGCCCGCGCAGCAGCACCACGGGCCTTCCCTCGCCCGCTTGGCCTTGCAGCAGGCCGGCGGCGGCGGCGATCTCGTCGGCATGACCGACGATCGTCACCTCCAGGGTGCGGCCGAACAGATCGGGCCGGCCGCGCAGGTCGAGCAGCGAGGCGATCCCCGCTGCGCCGATCGCCACCCCGCAGGTGCCGCGCCGCCAGGGGCGGCCGAAGCTGTCGGTGATGACGATGCCCGGCGCCATCCCGCATCGCCGCGCCAGCGCCGTGCGCAGCCTTGCGGCGGAGGCGTCGGGGTTGGCGGGGAGCAGCAGAAGCTGGTCGGGCTCGCCCGGCGCGGCGACGTTGGAGTGATCGACCCCCGCGTTGGCCATCACGAGGCCTAGCCGGTGCTCCATGATCAGCAGGTTCGGCCGGGCACGCACCACCCGCACCGATTCCGACAGGATCACCTCGACCACGCGCGGGTCCTTGCCGACCTCGGCGGCGAGTGCGACGGCGCGGGGCGAGGGACTCACTCCGGCAAGCGCGACCAGCCGCCCCTCGGCCTTGGAGACGATCTTCTGCGCCACCGCCAGGACGTCGGATTCGTGCAGAGAGAGTTCCGCGCGGGCGAGCCCCTCGGCGATCAGGGCGGCGAGGTCGTCGCCGGGCCGGACCAGGGGGAAGTCCGGCAACGCGAACAGAAGCAGCCCCGGATTCACCCGAAGCGCTGCCGCAGCTTGGGAAGCACCTGGGCGCTGTAGAGCCGCAGGAACCGCTCCTGGTCCGGCCCCGGCGCGTGGAACACGAGATGGTTGAAGCCCAGCTCCACATAAGGCGAGATCTTTTCCACGTGCTCGTCGGGGTCGCAGGAGACGATCCAGCGACTGGCGGCGCGTTCGACCGGCAGTTCCGCGGCGCGCCGCTCCATCTCGGCCGGGCTGTGGATCGACACCTTCTCCTCGGGCGTCAGCGCGAGCGCGGCCCAGTGGCGTGTATCCTCCAGCGCGCGGGCGTGGTCGGTGTCGAACGACACCTTCATTTCGATCACCCGGTCATAGCCGGGGCCGCCGCCGGGCTCCTTGCCCGCGGCCTTCTGCCCCTCGACAACGTTGGGAAGCAGTGTTTCGGTGTAGAGCGACCAAGCCTTGCCGCTGGTGCAGATGAAGCCGTCACCCTGACGTCCGGCATACTTGGCGACCAGCGCGCCGGCAGCGGCGACATAGATCGGCACCGGCGCGTCCGGCCGTTCGTAAATCGTCGCATCCTGGGTTCTGTAGTATTGCCCTTCGAAGGTCACGCGCTCCTCGGACCACAGCCGGCGGATCAGCTGCACCGCTTCGCGCAGGCGGGCGAAGCGCTCCTTGAACTCAGGCCACGCAATGCCGGTCGCTGGCACCTCGTTCAGCGACTCCCCGGTGCCGATGCCGAGGATCATGCGCCCCGGAAACATCGCGCCCAGCGTGCCGAAAGCCTGCGCGACCACCGACGGGTGATATCGGAAGGTCGGGGTGAGCACGCTGGTGCCCATGACGATGCGCTCCGTCCGGGCGCCGAGCGCGCCGAGCCAGGCCGGGGCGAAGGGCGCGTGCCCGTCGGTGTGCTTCCACGGCTGGAAGTGATCGCTGACGAACACGGAATCGAAGCCGATCTCCTCGGCGCGCACCGCGAAATCCAGCAGCTGCCGCGGGCCGAACTGCTCCGCGGACGCCTTGTAGCCGAGCTTCAGCATCGCGGGTCCCCCCTCTGTCCGGTCTAAACGCTACCGCCGCGTCGGCGGCAGGTCCATCCGCCGAAGCCCCGGCGGGGGAACGAACAGCGACGCCGGCTGTGGGGCGTAGCTGACGGCGGTCGCCTCCAGCCGCCCCGAGCCTTCCCGCGCCGCGCTGCCCTCCGCGCGCAGCACGAGGCCGTCCTGGGTGACGCAGGCCTCCCCCGCGCCCTGTGGTCCGGTCAGCGTCCAGACGGTGCAGCGATAGCCGGCCACCGTTTCCTCGCCGGCGCGCAGGGCCGAGGCGCCGGCCGGAAGGGCGAAGCCGGGCACCAGGCGGGGATCGAGCGGCGCCTCCACCACGACGCGGCTGGGCACGATCACCAAGGCCATGCGCTGCCGGCGGAAGTCGATCAACGCCACCATCGGCTGCGCGTCGATCGCCACCCGCAGCGCGTCGCCCCCGTCGCCCCACACCATGCGGATGCTGTGCGCCTGCGCTGCCCCGCCGCCGGCCGGGGTTCCGACCACCCGATAGACCACCGCGACGTCATGCGTCGGGCGAAGCTTGGGCAGCTCGCTCGGCGCGGCCGTCCTGGGAGCGCCGACCGCCAGCAACGCCAGCAAGCCGCCCAGGAACCTGACCGAACCGTTCCTCACGCGCGCTCCATCTCGCCTTGGGGCGCGGCGAGCGTCCGGATTTCCTGGTCCACGATGGCGGGATCGAGGTCGCTGATCCAGCGTGACGGCGCTTCGAGCGCCGCGGTGAGCTGGACGCGATAATCGTTGCGGGGGATCTCCACGGCGCCGAACTGGGCGAGGTGGGCGGTCACGAACTGGGTGTCCAGCAGGCGGAACCCGCAGGCGCGCAGCCGCGCGACGAGATGCACCAGCGCCACCTTGGAGGCGTCGCGGACGGTGCTGAACATGCTCTCGCCGAAGAAGACGCCGCCGATCGCAACGCCATACAGCCCGCCCACCAGCCGATCGCGCTGCCGGCACTCCACCGAGTGGGCGGCGCCGATGCGGTGCAGCTCGTTGAACAAATGCTCGATCTGCGGGTTGATCCAGGTGTCATCCCGGCGGGGGCCGGCGGCGGCACAGCCGGCGATGGTGGCGGCGAAGTCGCGGTCGGCGGCGACCTCGAATGCGCCCGACCGCACCGTCCGCATCAGCCGCCGCGACAGATGGAACCCATCCAGCGGCAGGACGCCGCGCCGTTCCGGGTCCAGCCAGTAGAGCCGATCGCCGCGCCGCGTCTCCGCCATCGGGAACAGGCCGTGACGATACGCCCGCAGCATCAGATCCGGGGTGATCTCGATGAGGCGGCGCGACATTCCGCCATTGTGGGGACGCGCGATGCCGATGGGAAGGCTTCCCGGCTTGCCGCCTGCGCGGATCGGTGAGCTAATCCCCGGGCTGACAAGGAGGACATGATGGTCGCCGTCACCTGGGAGCACATCCACCTGCGCAGCCCCGACCCGGAGGCCACCGCGCGCTGGTATCAGGAGATGCTGGACGCCGAGGTGGTCCGTACGCCGCAGCAGGACGGCACGCCGCGCGTGGACCTGCTGTTGGGCGGCGCCCAGAAGGTGTTCATCGCCCCCGCCAGCCCAAGCGCCGCGCCCGGCCCGGCTCCCGACGCCCCCTATATGGGGCTGGAGCATATCGGGTTGACGGTCACCGACATCGACAAGGCGGCCGCCGAACTGACCCGCAAGGGCGTGCGCTTCACCATGCAGCCGACGACCGTGCGCCCCGGCGTGCGCATCGCCTTCCTGCGCGGCCCGGAGAACGTCTCGATCGAGCTGATCCAGCGGGGATAGGGACACTTTCCCCGTTACAAGGATGAAGCGATACGGCTTAGCGCTACAGTTGCATTTCTGAGGGGTCTGGTGCGTCACTCCGGCGTTGCTTGGAGTGCTGGATGGCGGATGCCTCGATCGAGACGACGCTGGAGTTGTGGACCTCGTCACTGCGGGACGTCAAAGCGCGCATGCGTCCCTTGTTCACGCAGGAGCGGGTGGCGGCCTCGGCGGACCTGTTCCTGGATGGGGCTGCTTGGACCTGAGCGGCGCAAGACTGGATGGATGCGCGCCGAGGCCGCGGGCGACCCTGGAGCGTGGCGTCAGCAGGCGATCCTCGGTCGCGGCCGCTGGGAGGCGGATGCCCTGCGCGATATCGTGCGCGCCTATGCGCTGGAGACGCTGGCCGATGCGGAGGCGGTGCTGGTGATCGACGAGACCGGCTTTCTCAAGGAGGGCAAGGCGTCCTGCGGGGTGGCGCGGCAAATACACGGGGTCTGCGGGCAAGATCACCAACTGCCAGATCGGTGTGTTCGCGGCCTACGCATCGCGGCATAGCCATGCCTTCATCGACCGCGCGCTCTATTTGCCGAAGAGCCGGACGTATCTCGAACTGGCTGACCTCGAGGCTGATGAGTTCGGCGGCGAGAGTGCCGGCCTGTGGACACGCGGCGTGCTGATCCGGCGCGATATCGCTGACGGTGCATGTGCGTTCTTCACCACAGGGTGCCCAGCCGGGACCCGCATCGACAGGCTGGTCGCGGTCGAGGGGCACCGCTGGGCGGAGGCCGTCAAGGTTCCACCCGCAAAGCCGGTGGAAGACGGCCGGAGGGCATCGAGGACAGCTTCGAGACCGCCAAGACCGAGTTCGGCCTCGACCATAACGAGACCCGTTCCTGGCACGGCTGGCATCGCCACGTCTCGCTGGTGATGCTGGCGTTTGCCATGAGGGCGACGATCCGCCATCACGCGAACAGGTCGACACCCCCCAAAACGCTGCTGCGGACCGCCCGGACGCGCCCGGCCTCATCCGCTGGTCATCCAGGAGATCCGCCGGATCGCCATCCGGCTCGTACAGCAACGCATCCACCCCGTCCACATCATCGCCTGGTCACTGTTGCGACGCGCCCACCAGGCGGCCGCTCAACGCGCGCACCTGAAACGAAGAATGCAACTGTAGTGCTAGGTCCCGGACGATCCAGGAGGGAGCGGCTTCGCCTTCCGCGCGGCCTTGCGGATCGTGGTAGGCTGGGCACGCCGATCCGGCGCCCGCTCAATGTCGCGTGGGGCCCACCCCTCTACCCCATGCACGACCTTGCGCAACGGATCATCATCACGAAGCCAGCCCTGCATCTGCGCTGACCAGTGCGCCATGATGGGCTCTGGGGTTCGCGTGGTCCACAAATGCACCGACGTTCCGTCCCGCGGCGCGGTCTCGATCGGTCGGTGACGCGCAGATCGGCCAGGCATCGTACGCCCCGGGCTGTGAAGGCAGCTCGGGCGTCTATGCCGGACAGGCTGTTACCAAGTCGTAAAGCGGACTGATCCGCGATCCTGCAATCATCGTCAGCACCAAAGAATGAAACTAGCAGTCGATTATATTTCGGAGGATTGCGGCGTCCGTCCTCCACGCCGGAACAGACGGCATCGGCCGCCCCCGCTCGTAGCTCACGCGGGTCTGCCTGCCGCCTTGGCCACCTGATGGACGCACAAGGCCGTTCGCAGCGATGGCCTAAAAGGCGAGTCACAAGAAGGGAGGAGTTCAACGATGTCCACCGCCGTCAGTGCAGGCACATATCTGCACCACATCCAGCTCCAGAGCAGCGACCCGGCGCGGCTGGCAACGTTCTATGCCGACGCGATGGACATGACCGCGCGGCCGCTCGAGGGCGGCGACTGGATCTGCGAGGGCCCGCTGCGGCGCGTGCTCTTCACCCAGGGCGAGAACAAGACGCTGGGCTACGGCGCCTTCGGCTGCCGCGATGCCGAAGGGCTGGCCGCGCTACGCGAGCGCGCCGAGAGGGAAGGCCTCGAAATCCTGCCCTCTCCGAGCCCACTCTTCGGGCCCGACGCCTTCGCCGTGCGCGATCCGGACGGCAACCCGGTGGTATTCGGCCTCGGCCAGCAGAAGGAACTGCGCAAGGGCCTGCGCGGTCCGCTGCAGCACCTGACATTGGCCACCAAGGACCCCGTCGCGATCGAGAACTTCTACGTTGACTGAACCTGCTGGGCACGCTGGGCGTGCGGAGCCTCATCGTGGAGTGGAATGCGACCACGGTGCGGGAGCCGCGCGCCGTCTCCATCGACGACGAGTTGCTGCACACCATGCACGCGGCCGGCGTGGTGGACGAGGTGCTCAAGTTCGTCGTGCCGGGCTACGGCTCACACTACTACTCGCCCAATAGCATCTGCTTCGCCAAGGTCGAGCTGACGGGACAGCCCTACGGCTATCCGCGGCGCAACGCCCTCCGCCAGCCGATCCTCGAGGGGCAGCTCAAGGATGCGCTCGCCCGGTTCGACCACGTGGACGCGCTGTACGGCTGGCGGCTGGATCGCTACGAGCAGTCCACGGACCGGGTCACGCTGGACCTGATCGGCCCGGCGGACGAGAAGCAGCAGGTCACCTGCGACTGCCTGGTGGGCTGCGACGGCGCGGCGAGCCGGGTGCGCGAGCAGCAGGGCGTCCAACTGGAGGGCACCACCTTCGACGAGCGCTGGCTGATCATCAACCTCGAGAACAACGAGAACACGACCAAGCACACTGAGGTCTTCTGCGACCAGCGCCGTCCCTGCATCACCTTGCCGGGACCGGACCGCACGCGCCGCCTCGAGTTCAAGCTCCTGCCGGGCGAGAGGGACGAGGACCTGCTGGACCCGGCCATGGTGGAGCGCCTGCTGCGGGCGCGCGGCGCCGACCCGAACGCGACGCTCCGGAGCAAGGTGGTTACCGATTCCACGCCCGGGTAGCGCCGCGCTGCCCGTTCGGCCGCGTCTTTCTGGCTGGGGATGCCGCGCACCTGACACCTCCCTTCGCCGGGTAGGGGATGAACAGCGGCCTCCGGGACGCGCACAACCTCGCCTGGAAGCTGGCGGCGGTGCTCAACAAGCGGGCCGGTCCCGGCCTGCTCGACACCTACGAGCAGGAGCGCAAGGACCACATCTGGCAGATGATCCAAATGGCCCTGCGCATGGGCCGGGTGATGTCGCCCAGCAGTCGGCTGCGCGGCCGCTCAGGGCCTTCGCGCCAGTCTTCGTCACGGGCCTGCTCGGTCTGATGTGTGGGGCGAGCATTCTGGGTCCGGTGGCCGACCGCTGGGGGCGAAATTGGACGATCGTCCTCTCGACGTTGGCCTTTGGCCTGTTCTCGCTCCTGACCGCCCATGCCACGTCATTCAACGAGCTGCTGACGTTCCGCTTCCTCACGGGCCTCGGACTCGTTTCTCGCATCGGTGCTGCTGATCGGCTCGCTTGCCGCCTTGCCCGCGTCCTTCGGGCCGATCATGGGCGTGGCCTTCATCCTGGGCATCGCGGTGCAAGGCGGGCAGACCGGGCTGAACGCCCTCGTCGCGGACTATTATCCAACGGCGATCCGTTCGACGGGGGTGGGCTGGGCGCTCGCCGTCGGCCGGATCGGCTCGATCGTCGGGCCGATCCTGGGCGGGGTGATGCTGTCGCTGGAGTGGAACCTACACCAGATCTTCCTTGCCGCCACGGTCCCGGCGCTTTGCGCGGGCCTGGCAATCCTCGCGGGCTCGAGACTCCGCCAGGTCGGCGCGCGATGCGCGCCTGCGGCATGGGACCGTCCCGCAGCGTCACCCTGAACAACCACCGCCGGCTCAATCGGGGGCGAGTTGCCAATGACCCGATCGAAGAGACTATGCTGACCCCACCGGCAACAAAGCCGGATTGGGGGAGACCATGGCGCCAGTTCTCGAAGCGGCTGTCATGCGCAAGGTCGCATGGCGGCTTCTGCCCTTCGTCGGGCTCGGCTATTTCGTGAACGCGCTCGACCGCTCGAACGTTGCGATCGCAGCGCTCACCATGAACAAGAGCCTGGGCTTCACCGCCGCCGAGTACGGGCTGGGCGCCGGCGCGTTCTTCTGGAGCTATGTCCTGTTCCAAGTCCCCAGCAACGCCATGCTGACGAAGTTCGGCGCGCGGCGGTGGCTGTCCACCATCATGCTCGCCTGGGGCATCTGCTCCGGCGCCACGGCGTTGGTCACCGGCGTGCCCAGCTTCGTCGTCGTCCGCTTCCTGCTCGGCATCGCCGAAGCCGGCTATTTCGCCGGCGTGACATATTTCATGACCTGCTGGTTCCCTGGCCGCTATCGCGGGCGCGCAATGGGGGTCTTCTTCGCGTTCTCGGCGGTCGCCGTGTCGCTCGGCTCGCCGATATCGGGCACCATTCTGGGCTTGCATGGCTGGCTCGGCTTGCAGGGCTGGCAGTGGATCTTCCTGATCGAGGCGGCGCCCTCGGTGCTGCTCGCGCTCTGTGGCCCGTTCATACTCCGTGATCGGCCGGCCGGGACACCGTGGCTCGCTGCCGACGAAAGCCTCTGGTTAGAAGGGGTTCTCGAGCGCGAGCAACAGGGCAAGGAGGGCCATGCGATCCCAGTGTTGCGCGCGCTGCGCAGCCGTCGGGTGGTGCTGCTCGCGCTCGCCTACCTCGGCAACGGGTTCGGTGTTTACGGTACCGTCTTCTTCGTGCCTCTGATCATCAAGGACCTTGGATTCAGCAATCTGACAACGAGCTGGCTCGCGTCGCTGCCCGCGGCGCTCGGCGTGGTGGGCATGATCCTGTTCTCGCGCAGCTCCGACCGGACCGGCGAGCGGGTATGGCACGTCGTCGTGGCAATGGGGCTGGGTGCGGCCGGGTTGCTGATCACCGGCTGGGTGATCGGCAATCCCTCGATCGAGATCATCGCCCTCTGCCTCGCCGGCTTCGGCATCGGCGCGGCCCTGCCGGTGTTCTGGAACCTGCCGACCGCCTATCTCGGCCCGGCGGCGGCGGCGTCCGGCATCGCCGTGATCAACTCGGTCGGCAATCTCTCGGGCTATTTCGCCCCGCAGCTCGTCGGTCTGTTGCGCGATCACACCGGGAACTACGGCGCCGCCATGCTGACCTGCGGGATCATCATGGTCATCTCCGCCGTCCTAATCCGTCTGGCCGGCGTCACGGTGGCGGATGCGTTGCATGAGGCTCCGGCCTGATAGGCCCGACCCGATCTGGACGGGTCAGAGCATAGTGCGGCGGGGTTTGCGCAGCCGGAATATCGCCTCCCGCGCCGGCGATCGATGTAATATCGTGCTACCATTTCTTCAGGAGAGCACATGGCGCAGCTGCTCGTGCGCAATCTCGACGAGGACGTAAAGCAGCGCCTCCAGCACCGTGCCGCGTTGCGCGGCCGCAGCATGGAGGAGGGAGGTGCGCGAGATCCTGCGTGCCGCCGCCGATCAGGACCTAACGGCGCATCCCAGCACCGGGCTGGGCACCCGCTTCGCCCGGCGCTTCGGCGGGCTCGGCTTGAACACCGACTTGCCGGAGCTGCGGGTAGATGCGGCGCGTCCGGCTGATCTCGGGATCGCGTGATCCTGCTCGACACGAACGTGCTCTCGGCTCTGATGCGCGATCCTACCGACGGCGTCATCGTCGGCTGGCTGGACAAACAGGATCCGGCGCGGATCTGGACCACGGTGGTCACCGTGTTCGAGGTCCGCTTCGGCCTCGCTCGCATGGCCGCGGGTCGCAGTCGTGCCGCACTCGAAGGCGCGTTCGAGGCCCTGCTCCGGGAGGATCTGGCCGGCCGCGTCGCCCCGCTCGACCGCGCGGCGGCCGAGGCCGCAGGCCGGCTCGCGGCAAGGCGCGAGGCCTCGGGGCGCACAGTCGATGTGCGCGACACCCTGATCGGGGGCGTCGTCATCGCCCGGCGGCCCACGGTGGCGACCCGCGACGTCCGGCACTTCGATGATCTCGAGACCGGGCTCATCAATTCATGGGCCGCAGCTGCAACGGCGTGAGTAAGGTTCCTCATTATTTATCCAGGCAGCTGCCCTGGCTGTGTTGTGCCGCGGCTGAGTCGCACCAGACGTTGTCGGGCGAGGACGGTGAAATGACAGATCCGACCATCGAGCAAAGGCTGGCTCACCTGGAAGAGGTGCGGTCGATTGAGCATCTCAAATACAGATACGCGGCCTATTGCGACAGCGGCTACGATCTCGATGGACTCTGCTCTATCTTCACGCCTGGCGGTCGCTGGGTGGCCAACGGTTTTGGCGACTTTACCGGACATGCGGAGATCCGGCGTTTCTTCTCAGATCTCTCGCACACAGTCGAACATGTCGTGCACTATGTGACATCCCCCCAAATCGATCTGGCCCTTGATGGCCGGACGGCTAAAGGGGAATTCTATCTCCTGTGCATTTCAACCTCGCGACAGCACCGTGATGTGCCTGGCGGCAAGCGCTTGATCACTGTCGGAACGTACGACGACCGCTTCGTAAAGGTGGATGATCGATGGCTGTTTGCGGAGCTCAGGGTCAACGTGGCGTGCGCAGTTAGTTTGGGAGCGCCGCAAGGTCGGACTCATTGAGGGAGTGGACTCATCATGGCGCAGGATCATGTACGCCCCTCTCTTCTCTCGCCTCGCGATGCAGTGGCGCTCTGCACCGACGGCTGCTGGCTGACATACCATGATCTCGACGTCAGAAGTGCCGTCCTGACCCGAACCTTGCGCGCGCTGGGTCTTTCACGCGGCGACCACTTCGCATTCATGCTGCCAAACGGCCCTGGCATGCTCGCGTGCTATGTGGCGTGTGCGCGAAGCGGAATTGTCGGCGTCCCTCTGTCGCAACGGCTAACGCCGGCTGAGTTCGCGTTCCAGTTACGGGATTCGCAAGCGAAGGCGCTCCTGTTTTCCGATCAGTTCGCCGCTACGGTGACCAGTTTTGTCACGTCGTCAGACGCGGCGCTACAGCGGCGCGGTGCTGGTCATCGACGAGACCGGATTCCTCAAGCAGGGCCGCGCGTCGTGCGGGGTTGCGCGGCAATACACGGGATCGGCGGGCAAGATCACCAACTGCCAGATCGGCGTGTTCGCCGCCTATGCCTCGCGCCACGGCCACGCCTTCATCGACCGAGCACTGTATCTGCCGAAAGCCTGGACCGACGACCCGGCCCGGTTGGCCAGCGCACATGTGCGAAGTGACATCAGCTTCGCGACCAAGCCGCGCATCGCCGTGCAGATGATCAAGCGTGCGTTGGCCGCGAACGTACCGTTCGCGTGGGTGGCCGCCGACGCCGTCTATGGCGTCGGCGAGGTCGAGCAGGTGCTGCGCCGGGCCGACCGTGGCTACGTGCTCGGGGTGACCGGCGCGCATCGGTTCCATTCCTGGGGCAAAAGACAACTGATCGCGGGTAGCGCCGAGGCGATCGCCGCGTCCCGGGCCACGGCAGACTGGCAGCGCCTGTCGGCCGGGGCCGGGACCAAGGGGCCGCGCCTGCACGAGTGGTGCTACGTGGAACTCGCCGACCTCAAAGCCGGTGAGTTCGGCGGCGCGGAAGACGAGGCATGGACGCGCGGATTGCTGATCCGTCGCCATATCGCCAACGGCGAGATGGCATTCTTCTCGACCTGGTGTCCGACCGGAACCCCAATCGCCACGCTGGTTGCCGTCGAAGGTCATCGTTGGTCCATCGAAGACAGCTTCGAGACCGCCAAGAACGAGCTTGGCCTCGATCACAATGAGACCCGGTCCTGGCACGGATGGCATCGGCACGTCTCGCTCGTGATGCTCGCCTTCGCCATGATGGCGATCATTCGCAACAAGGCCAATGCAGTGGCGGCCACGCCGAAAAAAACCCCGCCGAGGCGGATGCCGCGGACCCGGACCTCATCCGCTGGTCGGTCCAGGAAATCCGGCGCATAGCAACGCGGCTTGCAAGACGACGCATCCAACCCGCGCACATCATCGCCTGGTCACTCTGGAGACGGGCCCATCAAGCCGCCGCTCGCGCAGCTCACCATAGGAAAGCGCAACTGTAATGCTAAGGCTGCGATCCAGACAAGGGAGAGCTGGCGCTGCTGTCTTGAGGTGTCCATCGAGCGATGGCAGCTGACGTCGGCTGATCGCCACTTGATCGCCCTGCCGATGTCTCACGCGGCTTGGTTCACCGCAGGTGCGACCCTCGATGCGGGCGGAACTGTCACGATCATGCGGTCTTGGGATCCGGAGGCGGCTCTCGATCTCGTTCAACAAAATCGTGTCTCCACGCTCAACCTGATCCCAACGATGCTGGGAGACCTGTTGAACGCTCAAGAGGCCGAGCCGCGGAATGTCCGCAGCGTGCGCCTGCTGATGGTGGCCGGCTCCGTTCTTCCTGCTAATCTTTATCAACGCACGCGTGTGGCGTTCGGCGAAGTGCTGGGCAATATCTATGGCCTGACCGAAGCGGCTGGTCCGGTGACATTCCTGCTGCCGACCGACTTATACCAACCCGCCTAGAGAGTGACACACGCCCACTCCCTTGCGCCGACGGAGCTGATGCGGTCAGGGTCGTTGACGAAGAAATGCCAGGCGGTCCGGCACGCCTCGACGATGGCGTCGTAGCCGTCCCACACCAGGGCGCACAGCCGGTTAGCGCGGAGGTATTGCCAGACGTTCTCCATCGGGTTCAGTTCCGGGGAGTACGGCGGCAGCGGCAGGAGTGTGATGTTGTCGGGCACGCCGAGACGGACGCCCCGCTGATGCCATCCGGCGCTGTCGCAGACCAGCACGGCGTGAGCGCCGGGTGCGACCTGGGTGCTAATTTCGGCCAGGTGCTCGGTCATGGCCTCGGCATTGACGCCCGGCATGATGATTGCGGCGCCGACGGCGCGGTTCGGGCAAATCGCGCCAAACAGGTAGGCGGAGTCGTGGCGGTTATCGCGGACCATCAACGGCCGCGAGCCGATCGGCGCCCAAATGTAAGCGTGGCCGCCCTTCTGGCCGACCCGTGCTTCGTCCTGAAACCAAATCTCGACTGGCTTGTCAGCCGCGGAAGCGGGCAGCGCCTCCTTCACCAGACTGGCAAAGTTTTTTTAAACGCCGCCTCGGCCGCGGCGTCCTTCTTCGGATGGAACGGCCGCGGCTGCAGCCGGGTCAGGTCGAGCCGGCGCAACCACTTGCCGATGGTGCTCTCATGCACCGTCACACTGAAGCGGCGCGCAACCTCTTCGCGCAAATCCAGGCACCGCCAGCGCACCACCTTGTGCTTTTCCAGATCCGGCCCCTTGACGACCAGCTCCCTCAGCTCCGCCATTTGCTCCTTGGTCAGGACCGGCGCGGGGCCTGGGCCGCGGCGCGACGTCAGCCCGTCCACCCCGTCCCGATTGTAGCGATGCACCCAGTCGCGAAGCGTTTGCCGGTCCATGCCGTTCCGCTCCGCCGCCTCGGCGCGCGGATAGCCCTCCAGAATCATCGCCATCGCCAGCAGCCGGCGGACCTGCGCGCCGTCGCGGCATTTGCCCGCGATCTCACGAAGGCCAGCCGCCGTGTGCTCCGTACGCGTCACCGTCACTGCCGCGCCCATCCGATGCCTCGCTCCAACTCGACCACGCGGCCATCGAATCAGAACCGAGCCAGATTGGGAATCCCAGAGAGTCAGGGGTCAGGCGGCTTGGTATTACGTACGGGGAAGTCCGATACCGTCGGCCGGCCCGGCCGATACGTGGAGCTGGCGATCCTCGATGAGCAGGCCCGGCCGACCGATGGCGTCGAACCCGGAGAAGTCGGGGTTGCTGGTCCCCAGATCACCTCCGGATACCTGGGGATGCCGGATGAGACCGGCGCAGCTTTCGCGGGCAAGTGGTTTCTCACCGGGGACATCGGCAAGGTCGATGCCGATGGATTCGTGTCCATCGTCGGTCGCAAGAAGGAGATGATCAAGACGGGCGGGTACAACGTCTATCCCAGTGAGGTGGAGGACGCGCTGTACAAACAGCCAGCCGTGCTCGAATGCGCAGCCTTCGGGATGCCGGACGACAGGTGGACGGAGGCCGTTCACGCCGCCGTCGTGCTGAGGCCCGGGTCGCACCGCTCCGAAGCAGAGGTCATTGCGGGCTGCCGGGTGGATCTGGCCGGCCACAAGGTGCCCAAGAAGATCCACATCCTAGGTGAGCTTCCACGAACCCGGTTCGGCAAGTTTGACCGAGTTCGCTTGCGCGAAGATCTCTCAACTTATGCGCAGGCTCCGACCACAGCCGCTGCGACATCTGCGTCAACGGCCACGGATCGTAGCCAACGCTGAGCACCCGAAAACAGCCGCGCGTCCTCCTGGGTGCTGTCCAGAACCCGCCCAGCTCGAAAGTCGAGCTTGGCCTTGCCTGCCAACCCGTAGTCCAACCTCCGCCTCCACAGGAGACGGAGTCATCGTGTCCCGGCGGCTTCGACGTCTACAAGCAGAAATGCGACGACGTTACGGCAAAGGGCTATGAAGGGTTCATCATGATTCGGCCTTTATGGTCCGCGGCTGTGTGTCGGGCATCTCCAGCTTCTCTTTCGTTGGCGTCGGTTCTTAGGACTTGACCAGAGGACACCCGCTCTCGGCCAACGGCCTGAAGGCACGGTCGGGCGGGATGGTCTGCAGCAGCTTGGACACCTCTAAAAACGTCCGGACGGCGATCCTGCACCCAGTAAAATCAGAGACTTAGCAGCGTTCGGCGGTGCGCCGGGAGGGGTTTTTAGAGGTGTCCGCTTGGGAATGCCCCACGGCCCCTTCGATTGAGTGGGCGTTTTCGCGCGCCAGACATAAATTTTGTGCGCGAATTTGCAATCGGCGCGCATTTCGCCCTGGTAGTACGGCTCGTCCGCCGGCGACGCTGTCATCTGGTCTGCGACTGTGCGCCACTCGCCTTTGCCTTGTTCACCCCGAGCTTTGCGACTGCCTTCAAGTAGTGCGTCACCGCCAAATAGATCCCGGCATGGTAGAAGCTCGGCTTCGCGTCATGATAAAGTGGCGCGATAGGCGCCGCTGGGTTATCCAGTTCCTTCGTCCCGGCTTGGTTATTCCGAGACCACCCGGAAAGTGGACGCCGGCAAGGTGATCGCCCCCGGGAAATGACAGGCTACGCGGTGGCCTACGGCAATTTCGGCCAAGGCAGGCGTCTCCACGGCGCAGCGGGGGGCAGCTGCGGGGCAGCGGGTGCGGAAACGGCAGCCGGACGGCGGGCTGATCGGACTTGGGATCTCGCCACGCAGGATGATGCGCTGCCGTACCCGCGTGGCCGCTGCGTCCCCCGTCGGCACGGCGGAGATCAGGCTTACGGTGTAAGGATGGAGCGGTCGGGCGAAAAGCTCGGCCGCCGGCGCCGTCTCCATCACCCGGCCAAGATAGAGCACCACGATTCGGTCGGAGATGTGCCGCACGACCGCCAGGTCGTGGGCGATGAACAGGTAGGTCAGGCCGAGCCGCTCCTGAAGCCCGATCATCAGGTTGATGATCTGCCCCTGGATATTGACGTCCAGCGCAGAGATCGGCTCGTCCCCGAGCACGAACACAGGCTCGACCGCCAGAGCGCGGGCGATCGAGATGCGCTGGCGCTGCCCCCCCGAAAATTCGTGCGGGAAGCGCTGCGCGGCCGCCGGCGGCAGGCCGACCACGTCCAATAGTTCGCTCACGCGCGCCCTGGCCGCAGCGGCGTCGCGCGCCAAGCCGTGCAGGCGCAGCGGGCCGGTCAGAATTTCCTGCACCGTCATGCGTGGGTTCAGCGATCCATAGGGGTCCTGAAAGATCATCTGCATGCGCCGGCGCAGCGGGCGAATGCGGGACTGAGGCGCGTGGGTTATGTCCTGGCCCTCGAAGGCGATGCTCCCGCCTGTTGGCTCCTCGAGCCTCATTATGAGCTTGGCAATGGTGGATTTTCCGGACCCGGACTCCCCCACCAAGCCGACCGTCTCGCCCGCGCGGATTTCCAGGTCCACGCCGTCCACCGCGTGCAGCACGCGGCGCTTTTCCATGAAGTTCTCCCGCGGGAGCTCGAAATGCTTGGCAAGCGCCCGCACCTCAAGCAGCGACCGCGGTTGCCCGGTGCGGCGCGGGGCCGGCGCGCTGACGACGGCCGCTGGCGGTCGGAGCCGTCGCCCCGCCTGAGTGACCCAGCAGCGCGCGCTCCGCCCCTCTGCTACCGCAAGCAGCTCCGGGTGGCGGGCGCAGGCCTCGACCGCAAAGGGGCAGCGCGCGCGGAACCGGCAACCCTCCGGCCAGGCGCGCGCATCAGGCGGCTGCCCCTCGATCGTCGCGAGCCGGCGGTCGGCCGCCATAGTCTGATCGAGCCGCGGCGCCGCGTGCAGCAGCGCCCATGTATAAGGGTGCCTTGGGTCGGAAAGCAGGTCCTCCGGCCGGCCTTCCTCGACGACCTCCCCGGCATACATCACCAGCACGCGCGCGCAGAGATTGGCGATCACACCGAGATCGTGGCTGATCAGGATCACCGCAGTCCCGAAATCGGCGTTCAGCTCGCGCAGCAGGTCCAGGATCTGCGCCTGGATGGTTACGTCCAGCGCGGTGGTGGGCTCATCCGCCAGGATCAGTGCCGGATCGTTGGCAAACCCCATCGCCAGCATGACCCGCTGGCGCATGCCGCCGGAGAACTGGTGCGGCCACGAATTCAGCGCGCGCTCCGGCCCCGCGATGCCCATGCGGCCCAGAAGCGCTGCCGCCCGCGTACGCGCCGCAGCGGGCACGTAGCGCTTATGCGCCGTCATCGTCTCGATCAGCTGGCGGCCAACGCGCAGCACCGGGTTGAGCGAGGTCATCGGGTCCTGGAAGACCATCGCTATCTCGGCGCCGCGGATGTCACGCAGTTCCCCTTCCGGAATACTGGCGATGTCGCGGCCGCGGAAGCGGATGGAGCCCTCGACGATGCGCGCCGGCTCCTCGAGCAGCCGGATGATGGACTTCGCGGCGACACTCTTGCCGGAGCCGGATTCGCCGACGATGCCAAGTGCCTCGCCGCGGTTCAGGGTGAAGCTGACGCCGTCCACCGCGCGCACCACGCCGGCGTCCGTGAAGAACCAGGTGCGCAGATTCTCGACGCGCAGGAGCGGTTCAGCGTCGTCTTGCATGCGGGTCCAGCCAGTCGCGCAGGCCATCGCCCACGAAGTTGAAGCCCATCACCACCGACAGGATCGCAAGGCCGGGAAAGGTGGCCACCCACCATTGGGAGACGAGTTCACGGCCCTCGGACACCATCGAGCCCCATTCCGGCGTAGGCGGAATCACGCCGAGACCGAGGAAGGACAGCCCGGCGAACACCAGGATGGCGTTGCCGAGATCGAGCGTGACCAGCACGATCAGCGGACCGACGGCGTTCGGCATGATTTGACGGAACAGAATATGCGCGGGCCCGAAACCGATCGTCCGGGCGGCGGCGACGTATTCCTGCGAGCGCTGGGCGATCACCAGGCTGCGCGCAAGCCGGGCGAATTTCGGCCACCATACGACAAGCATCGCGATCACGGTGTTGCGGGTACCGATGCCCAGTGCCGCGGCGATGGCCATAGCCAGGATGATCGGCGGGAAGCAGAACATCAGGTCGGTCGCGCGCATCAGGGCCTCTTCGGCAAATCCTCGCGCATAGGCGGCGACCGCGCCGAGCAGCGTGCCGAACGCGCCGGCGATCAGCACCACGGCGAAGCCAACGGCGAGCGAGGTGCGCGCGCCGTAGATCAGGCGGGTCAGCACGTCGCGCCCCAGCTCGTCGGTGCCGAGCCAGTGCGCGGCGGAGGGAGACGCGAGCCGTCCGGCAACGTTCACGACGTTGGGCGGGTCCGGCGTGATCCAGGGCGCCAGCAGGGCGGCCAGGGCCCAAGTGATGACGACAGCGGCGCCGCCGGCGGCAAGGCCGTAGCGGCTCCCCCAGCGCCGGCGGCGTCCGGCAGAGGAGCTTTCGCGCTCGGCAGCGAGCAGCGCCGCCTTGATCGCCGCGTCGCTCACCGGTGCATCACCCGCGGATCAAGCAGCGCATACGAGACGTCAACGAGCAGATTGACCACGACATAGACCACCGCCACCACCATGGTGATGCCCATGATGGCGGGGAAATCCAGCGTCACCGCACTTTGGAAGGTGTAGCGGCCGAGGCCGGGCCAGGAGAAGATGGTCTCGGTGAGAACCGTGCCGGTCAGCAGCTGCGCGTAGGCAAGGCCGCCCAGTGTCACCACCGGCAGCAGCGCGTTGGGCAGTGCGTGGCCCAGCATGATGGCGCGCCGCGCGAGCCCTTTCGCGCGGGCGACGCGGATATAGTCCTGGGATAGCGCATCCAGCATCGCCGCACGGGTCGTCCGTGTGATCAGCCCGAGCGTCGCGGCGGCCAGGACGATGGACGGGAGGACCAGGTGCGCGGCGGCATCCCAGAACGTGTCCCACTGGCCGGCGAGCGGAGCGTCGATCAGCAGCACGCCGGTCACGAAGGGGGGCGGGAACTGATCGGAGCTGATCTGGCCCGGTCCCGGCGCCCAGCCGAGCCAGCCGTAAAACACCGCGAGCATGATGAAGGCGAGCCAAAAGGTGGGCGAGGCGACGCCGATCAGCGAAATGCCGCGGGCCAGGTGGTCCACCCAGGAATCCCGGCGCATGGCGGCAAGGATGCCGAGCGGAATGCCTAGCAGGACGGAGAGCAGGAAGGCGATGGTGGACAGCTCCACCGTGGCCGGCGCGTACTGGGCGATATCGTCCAGGACCGGGCGCTGAGAGGAGATGGAGGTGCCGAGATCGCCATGGGCCAGCCCGTTGAGGAACAGGCCGTAGCGGTCCCACAACGGCAGGTCGAGACCCCATTTGTGGCGATAGGCGGCAACGATCGCGGGGTTGTTGGCGGCGATGTCGCCGAGCTGGGTGAGGACCGGATCGCCCGGGACCATGTTGGCAATCAGGAAGATGAGCAGCGTCGCCAGCAGCACCATCACAAGCGCAACCAGCAAGCGCGAGGCGATATAGCGCAGCATTGGCCTGTTTGCCCCCTCGAATGCAGTATCACCGATGCGCTGCCCGGCAACAACTTGTCTTCGTTTGGACGCGGGTTAAGGTGCCCCTGTTCAAGGACGAAGGGAGGGATCGGTGCGGAAGATTGGCTGGATCGGTCGGCGGGAGGTGTTGCGGCTGCTCGGGGTCGGGAGTGCCGCGCTCGCGTCGGGACTGCCCGAGCGCGTGCATGCGGCAGCGAGCAAGACCACGCTGGTGCTGGGGCTCGACATCAGCGACACGATCAGCCTCGATCCGGCTCGGGAGGCGCAGTACACCCCACCGCTGACGGTGAACGCCGCCTACGAGGCGCTGATCACCATGAGCCCCGGCGACTATCTGAACGTGAAGCCGGCCCTGGCTTCCGCCTGGGAGCGGACGCCCGACGGCAAGGGCTGGCGGTTCACGCTGCGCGACGGTGCCAAGTTCAACAGCGGGAACGTCGTCACGGCCGAGGACGTGAAATGGACGATCGAGCGCGTAATCAATTTAAAGGATCAGCCCTCGCAATACGTCACGAACGTGGACCGTGTGGAGGTGGTGGACCCGCGCACGGTCAACGTCCTTCTGAAGGATCCGGGGCTGCCGCTCCTGACCGTGTTGTGCGGGCCGAATTTCGGCATCCTGGAGCGCAAGATCGTGGAGGCGCATGGCGGTACCAGCGCGCCGGACGCGAACAGCACCGACAAGGCCACGCAGTGGCTGAACCAGAATTCGGCCGGCGCCGGCCCATTCACGCTAGTCGGCTGGACACGCAACTCGCAGATCCTGTTGACGCGCAACCCGCACTACTGGCGCGGGCCGACGCAGTTCGAGCATGTGATCATCCGCCATATGGGCGACAGCGCCACCCAGCTCCTGGCGGTGAAGCGCGGCGATATTGATGCGGCATTCAATCTGATCCCTGAGCAGGTGGCGACGCTGAAAGGGAACAAGGATGTGCGGGTGGAGGGGCTGGAGAGCCTCGATTTCGTCTATATGGCGCTGACCTGCGAGCCGGAGTTCAGCAAGGCCCTTGCAGTGAAGGAAGCGCGCCAAGCGATTGCGAACGCGATAGACTACGACGGCATCATCAACGATCTACTCGGCGGTCACGCGATCCGCTGCGCCAGTTTCATCCCGATCGGGATGTATGGCTCCACACGCGAGACGACCAAGGAGATCGGCTATCATCAGAACGTGGACCGCGCGAGGCAGCTGCTTCAGAAGGCCGGCTTCCCGGATGGGTTCGAGTTCAAGCTGAGCTACGGGGACGCGGCGGTGTCCGGACTTTCCTATGCGGTGCTGGGGCAGAAGCTTCAGTCGGATCTGGCACGGGTCGGGATCAAGGTGATGCTGAACCCGATGGATCAGGTGAACCTGCGAACGCAGTACACCACCGGGAAGTCCACGGCGGTGCTGACCTTCTGGAACCCGTCGGGAGTGGAGGAAGATGGCTGGACCTCGGCGACGGTGCAGCGGGTGGCCAAGCGGATCCACTGGACGCCGCCGGAGAGCCTTGTGCAGCTGGTCACGGCCGGCGCCCTGGAGACCGATCCGGCGAAGCGCGCCGATATATACCTGCAGTACTCGAAATTCATGATCGACCAGGCGAATCTAATCGTGCTGTTCCAGCCGATTTACCAATTCGCCGTGCGGAATGTAATCAAGTCCTTCCCGCTGACGGCGGCTGGATGGGAAGTACAGTTGGATCAGGTGGACGCATAGACCCGGAGACGGTTCCTGAGCAAACGGGGTCTATCGGGGATGCAGAGGTCCCAACGGAGCTGCCATGAGACGCTCCGAAGGTACCCGCGCGATGGCTCCGTCACGCCGGCACCAGTTCGCAGCCGAACATCCCGGGCGGCGGATACGCCTCGGGGCTCGGCAGAGTACTCACCAGGCTGAACACATCCCAGCGATGCTTCGCCTCCGCTTGCGGCTTCACCTGCCACACGTTCATCGTGTGCGGCACGCAGCCATTCGCCTCGATGCGGACGTTCTTGTTGTAAAAATCGTTCAGCGGCATCCCGCGCATCTTCGCCGCGACGGCGTCGGCGTCCACCGTGTTCGCCGCCCGTGCCGCCCGGAGCCAGTGCGTCACGGCAGCGTACATCGCCGCGTTGTACTCGTTCGGCGGCGCCCCCATCTTGACGATATAGCGCTCCGACCAGGCGCGCGTCTCAGGCGACTGATCCCAGTAGAACGAGTTGGTGAGCACCAGGCCCTGGCAGGTGTCCTGGCCAAGCGAGATCACGTCGCCGATGATCATCAGAAGCGTCGCGAGTCGCTGTCCGCCCTTGACGATGCCGAACTCGGCCGCCTGCTTGATGCAGTTCTGCAGGTCGGTGCCGGCGTTCGCCAGACCGATCACCTTCGCCCCGGAGGCCCTGGCCTGCACCAGGTAGCCGGAGAAGTCGCTGGTGCCGAGCGGCGCGCGCACGCTGCCCAGGACCTTGCCGCCGGCCTGCTTCACGAACCCCTCGGTATCGCGTTGCAGGGACGCGCCGAACTCGTAATCGGCGGTGATGAAGAACCAGCTGTCGCCGCCCGCCTTGGTCAGCGCGCCACCGGTGCCCTTCGCGAGCGCATAGGTATCGCAGCTGAACTGGAAGCCATAGGGCGAGCACTGCTTGCCGATGAAGGCCGTCGCGGTCGGCGTGCAGATGAGATAGATGCGCTTCTTCTCGCGCGCGATCTGCTGGATCGTCAGACCCGCCGAGGTGGCGCCGCCGTCGGCGAGCACGGTCACGCCCTGATCGTCGATCCACTGCCGCGCGAGCGCACCGGCGATGTCCGGCTTGTTCTGGTCATCGCCCTGTAGCACCTGGACGGGACGGCCAAGCACCGAGCCGCCGAAATCGACAACCGCCATCTCCGCGGTCACTCGGCTGCCCGGCCCGCCGACATTGCGATACGGGCCGCCCACGTCACTGAGCAGCCCAATCTTCACCGGCTGGGAACTGCTCTGCGCGCGGATGATGCTGGGCTTCGCAAGCGGCGCGACGGCAAGCGCCGCGAGCGCGGTGCGGCGCTTGATCTCTGCCATTGCTGTGTTTCCTCCTGCCCGGCGTCACGCCGCGATGCGGTAGAATCCGGCGGCGGTGTCGTGAAACAGCGCCGTCTTCTCGCTGGTCGAGGCGCCGGCGGCGATCCGCTTGAAGGCGTTCCACAGCATGGGATAGCTGCACATCGCCTTGTCGACGGGGAAGTTGCTCTCGAACATGCAGCGTTGCGCGCCGAATGCCTCGATGCAGGTGTCCATGTAGGGGCGCCAGGCCCCTGCCAGTCCCTCCGAGGAGGGCGGCATATCCTGCTTGTGGAAGTCGAAGCCGTTAACCGCCATCGCCAGGCCGCCCAGCTTGACGAACACGTTTGAGCAGGTGGCGAGCGCCCGGATTTCGGCATTCCAGGCCGCGAAGACCTCGTCCGCCTTGCCGCGATACGGCCCGACGCCGAGCGGCCCGCCGACATGGTCGAGCACCATGGGGAGCGACGGGAAGGCGCGCGCCAGATCGGTAAGCTCGCCGATTTGCGTATGGTACAGCCAGGCATCGAAGCTGAGACCGAATTTCCCCAGGCGGGCAAAGCCGTCGCGGAAACGCGGATCGGCCATCATGTTGAACGGCGGCGGCTCGAGGATGCTCGCAAGGAACGCCGCATGGCGCGCCGTGACCTGCCTTATGCCCCGGAACCGCCCCCCGGCGGCCGCGACATGCGCTTCCAGCACGGCCTCGACACGCTCGCCGAGACGGAAATCCGTATGGCCCACGATCGCGGCGCAGGCGCGCGTCCGACTCCGGCGACGCTCGCTCTCCGCCGCGACGCCAGCGACGACCTCCGTCTCGCCGACAGGGCGCAATTCGTCCGGCCCCTCCGTCCGGTAGAACGCCCCGCATTGCAGGAACACGGTCGCGACCACGTTGTGGCCCGATCCGGTGTCCGCCAGCAGCTCATCGAGCATATAGCGGTTGCCCGTCCGGTCCCACAGATGGTGATGCGGGTCGATGACCGGCAATGCCGGCTCGATGATGTCTTCCGTCCGGCGCGCGAGCCACGCCGAATCGGGATTCGGATGCTGCACCAGTTCGGGGTCGGCCGTTGCCATGTTCGTTTCCTTCCCTTGCACGCCTGAAGACTATGCCGCGAGCACCGGCGCGTCGCCGACGATGGTCGTGCGATGCATGACCCGTCGCTCGCGCGGATCGAATGGCGTGACCTGGTGCATCGTGCAGCGATTGTCCCACAGCAGGATGTCGTGCGGGTCCCAGCGGTGGCGATAGACGAACCGCCGCTGGCCGGCGAATTCGGTCAGCTCCGCGATCAGCTGGCGACCCTCTTCGGGATCCATGCCCTCGACGGCATCGTTGTAGATCGGGCTGATGTAGAGCGATTTGCGGCCGGTGACCGGATGCGTGCGCACCATCGGCTGCCACACCGGTGGCATGGCCGCCTTCTCCTCCTCGGTCAGCGGCTTTAGCCGCGCGTAGGTGTGCATGTGACCGAAATCGTGGCGCGCGCGGCGACCCTCGACCTGACGCCGGAGCGTCTCAGAAAGCGACTCATAGGCGAGGTACAGGTTGGTGAACTCGGTCTCGCCGCCGGTGCGGCTGACCTCGACGCCGTGCAACAGCGCCCCCTTGCAGGGGATTTGCCGGTAGCTGCTGTCGGTGTGCCAGTGCTGCGCCAGCGCGACCTGCTGCACCGTGGGATGATCCGGCGGCATCAGGACGCCGTCGTCGTCAACGTTGGAGACGCGGAAAATCTCCGGCACGCGCTTCGAGCGGATGATCTTCTGATGGAAGATTTCCGGCTCACCGAAGTAGCGGGTGAAGGCGACGTGCTCGGCATCCGTGACCGGTTGGTCGGGGAACACCAGCACGAGGTGCTCCATCCACAGGTCATGCAGCGCCCGGAAGCCCTCCGGCTCAAGCGGTTGGCGCATGTCGATGCCCCGCACCTCCGCGCCGAGCGCGGGGTGCAGCCTGCGGACCTCCAACCGGGACGTAGTGGCGGACATTCTCGTTCCTCCTCTGCGTTCACGCTCAGCCGCGCTCGGCCGGATGTTCGGTGAACCCGAACCCCATCGCGCGCGTGTGGTAGTAGAGGCCGCCATCCTGCACGATCAGGAACAACGCCTGCCTGTCGCCCTCGTTGTGGTGCGAATGCACCGCCACGGGAGGCGTGATCGTGGTCGCCCAGGGCGCCCACTCCTTCCGGCGGCCGTCGATGATCGAGTAGCAGCCCTCGCCCGCGATGATCAGCGCGACGGCGATCGCATTGTGCCGGTGCGGGCGCTGCGCCTTGCCGGGCGGCAGGGAGTTCATCGCCACCGTCAGCGTCGGCAGGATGTTGCGGGTCGCCTCCTGGCGCTCGGCGGAGAAGATCAGCGCCGAGCCGGCGATCGCCTCATCGCGTCCGACCGCGTAGATCAGCTCGACCTGCCGGCGGATCTCCTCGGCCGGATAGTGGACGATATCGGTCGGCGCGTCCCCTGATGCCGGGGCGCGCAAATTCTCGAAGGCCACCTGCGGCTCGTTCGTCACCAGCCACAGCACCGCGTCCTCGGCCCCGGCCTCGTGGCGGTGCGGCACACCCCCCGGCAGCACGAACAGGTCGCCTTCGTTCCAGGCGACGCGATCCGCGGCGCAGACGGTGGTCCCCCGCCCGTGGATCACGTAGGCGATGACGCCGCTTGCCGCGAACTCGGTCGTCAACGTCTCGCCCGCCCGGATTTTCACGTAGCGCACCAGCACCAGAGGCGTGGTGGCCGGGAACGCACAGCCCATTTGCGCGGAGCGGTCGCACACGATGAAGCCCGTCGGCGTCGCCGGGTCGAGCGCGCGGGCCGGCTCATCGAGGAAACTCGCATCCGGAACCGGGGGCAGCTGCACGTTAAAGGCATTGCCGGTATTGAAGAAGCGCGCGCGCGCCTGGGCCGGTGTCTGCGGCGAGGACGCGCGCTGCGCCGGCATGTCGGCAATGGTCATCCGCGAGACGTCATCGGGCATCGTGGACCTCCGCGCAGCCGAAAGCCTCGACAGTCATTTCAGGTCTCCTGTTCCGGGGCAAATCCGTGCTCAAGCGAGGCCCGGTCGGTGAAGCCGGCGTCATCCCAATCCTCCCCAGATATCATTGAGGTCGGCCTCTGCCGTCCCCTCGCGCAGCGGCAAGGACGTGCAGTACCTGCCCCGCGCTGAAGATCAGCGGTTCGCCGTCGTGCCATGCGGTCCGGCGGACGCGCCCGACGAACAGGACATGGTCGCCGCCGTCCAACTGCGTCTCGGTCTCGCACTCGAAGGTCGCCAGCGGCTGCCTGAGAAGCGGGCAGCCGCCGAGCCCGGCATCAACGTCGATGCCCTCGTATTTGCTCGCGCCGGGCGTCGCGAAACGATGCGACAGCGCGATCTGTGATGCCCGCAGCACGTTGATCGCGAAGAAGCCGGACTCCCGGAATCCCGCCAGCGTCGAGGATTGGCGGCTGAGGCTCCAGAGTACCAGAGGCGGCTCGAGGGAAAGAGCGGCGAACGAATTGGCGGTGACGCCTTCCATCCTGCCATTCGGCGCCTGCGTGGTGATCACGGTGACGCCGGTCGCGAACCGTCCGAGGGCGCGGCGGAGATCACGCGGGTCGATCACTGTTCCTATCATGCCCGGTCACCCCGGGTCGAAGCCGCGAGTGCCGCCACGGCCACGTCGTTCACAGCGCCGGGCCCGCCCAAGCCGCGATCTTGCGCCCGCATGCGCGAACAATCCAGATCAGGCACTCCCAGCAGCGTTGACCAGCGGGAGCACCTTCTCCGCCATGAGGATCATGGAGCGGCGCCCCCGGTCACGGTCCTGCCAGTCCATGCCCGCGTAGAGCAGGGTCCCGAAATCCCCGATCTCCTGGCGCAGGCTCAGGAGATCGTCGGCGACCTTTCGCGGCGAGCCGTGGATGACCAGCCTTTCGCAGACCATGTCGAGCGTCACCGCCGCGTCGGGTATGGCTGGATCGGTCTTGAACACGCCGAGCGAGCCGCGCCGGCGGAGCTTGCCCATGAGCGAGCGGTAGTACTGATAGTAGGGGCCGTCCGGGTTCATGGCGTAGTCCCTCGCCTGCCGGTCGGTCTCGGCCACGCAGATGCTCTTGGCCACGCGCCAGTTCGCCGGCTCAGCGGGACGGTCGATCCGGGCGCAGCCCTCCACGTATTTCGCCCAGTGCGTCTTGACCCAGACCGGCATCAGGAAATTGGCGGAGATCGGGTCCCAGCCACGCGCGGCGGCCTCGGTGATGCCCTTGGAGAATGGCGCGACCGCCGTCACCACGATCGGCGGATGCGGGCGCTGCAACGGCCGTGGCACCCGGCCCATTCCGGTTTCGGGAATGAAGGTCCGCGCGGTCGAGATATTCCAGAATCGGCCCTTGATGTCGTACGGCGGATCGCTCGCCCAGATGTTTAGGACGTGATTGATCGCCTCCAGGAACATCGCCGGGCGGTCGGCGTCGATGCTGCCGAACACCTCGGCGTCGGAGGGCAGCGCGCCGGGGCTGATCCCCAAGATGAGCCGCCCGCCCAGCAGATGATCGAGCATGGCGATGTTGCCCGCCGTCGCGGCGGGGTGATGGTTTGGCATATTGAGGGTGCCGGTCCCAAGCTTGATGCGCCGCGTCGCATCCACCAGCGTGGCCAGGAACAGCGCCGAGGAGGTGATGTTCTCCTCGGGATCAGTGGCGTGTTCGCCGACATAGCCCTCGGTGAAGCCCAGCTCGTCGGCGAGGATGAAGGCCTCGCGGTCCTCGGCTAGCGACCGGCGCCACTCCTTGCCGATCGGATGCATCGGCATCGTGAAGAACCCGAGCTTCATGCGCGCCTCCCACCCCCAGGTTGGCACGGCACGTGCTCCCAGGCGGCCCTTTTGATACTGACCAGTATGCAATCGTCCGTCATGGTTTGCAAGGGCCCCGATGCTCATCGCCTCTGGCCCAAGGTGCTTGCATCCCGAAGGGTTTGCTCCGATACTGCTCGGTAGGCGGCCGCCAGAACGCCGCGCGGTGGAGGAGACTGATGCGTGGAACGTTGACCCGGCGCCCATTGCTGGCCGCACTCGGCCTTGCCGTCCTGCCCACGCCATTCATCGCCCGAAGCGTGGCGGCCGAACCGACCGTCCGGCTCGGCTGCCTCACCGACCTGAACGGTCCCTACGCCGACCTGGTCGGCAAGGGAACGGTCGGGTCCATCAAGCTCGCGATCGAGGATTTCCACCGTCTCCATCCCGACATCCCGGTGGAGCTGCTGGTCGCTGATTTCTCTCTCAAGCCCGATGTCGGCCTGGCGATCATGCGCCGGTGGTTCGACAACGAGGGCGTCGACGCGATCATTGACGTGCCGCTCTCCTCGCTGGCGCTCGGCGCGGTTCCCGTGCTGGAGGAAAAGAACAAGGTCGGGCTATTTACGTCGCCTGCGACCGGCGACCTCACCCGCGGGGACTGCGGGCCGAACCACGTGCAATTCTCACCGGGCACGTATTGCCTCGCCGCCTCGCTGGTGAAGGCCATCCTCGCACGCGGCGGCGAAACCTGGTTCTTCATCCTGCCCGACTATGCGATGGGCAAGTCGATGGTGGCGGATGCCACGCGGGTCGTGGAACAGGGCGGCGGCAAGGTGGTCGGCAGCGTCGCCCACCCGTTCCCCGGAACCGGCGACTACTCCAGCTATCTCCTTCAGGCTCAGAGCAGCGGCGCCAAGGTCATTTGTCTCGCCAATGCTGGTAATGAGGCCAGCGACACGATGAAACAGGCGCACGAGTTCGGCCTGACGGGCAAGGGCCGCATCCTTGCGGTGCCGTTCCTGGGCGATACCACAATCCATGCGCTCGGCCTCGACGTGGCGCAGGAGGCCTATTGGTCAAGCCCGTTCTATTGGGACCGCAATGTCGCCACGCGGGCGTTCGCGGACCGGCTGAGCGCGCTGGCGCCTGATCGCAAGCCGAACAAGGAGTGCGCCGCTGCTTATTCCGGCGCGCTGCACTACCTGAAGTCGGTCGCCGCGCTCGGCGTCGGTCGCAAGCGGGATGGCCGCGCCGTGGTCGAAGAGATGAAGGCGATGCCGGTCGAGGATTCCCTGTTCGCACCATCGACGGTTCGCGCCGATGGTCAGGTGCTGCGCGACATGCTGCTGTTGCAGGTGAAAGCGCCGCCCGCCTCGCACGGCGCATGGGACTCATGCAACATTCTGAGCGTCCTGCTGGCGGACGGACTTTACGTGCCGCTCAACGAGGGCGGCTGCAAGCTGGTCCACGCCTAATCACGGAGAGTTCGTTGCGCACGCAAATCGCCGAGAGACTGGGCTGCGAGGTTCCCATCTTCGCCTTCTCGCATTGCCGCGATGTGGTGGTGGAGGTGACGAAGGCTGGCGGCTTCGGCGTGCTGGGGGCGGCGACATTCGCACCCGAGCAGCTCGAGACGGAGCTGCGCTGGATCGACGCCCATGTCGGCGACCGGCCATACGGCGTCGATGTCATCATCCCGACCCGCTACGACCGCGAGGCCGAGGCGATGTCGGGCGACCCGGCCTCGCTGATCCCCGAGGAGCACCGAGCCTTCATGGCCCGCTTGCTGGAAGCCGAGGGCGTTCCCGAACTGCCAGCGGACGAGCGCGCCCGCGTCCATAAGGATATTGTCGAAGGTCGCGGCGCGATGACGCCGGAGGGCGCCCGGCACTTGGTGCAAGTGATTCTCCGCCATCCCCAGGTGAAGCTCCTGGTGAGCGCGCTCGGCGCACCGCCCGACGACATCGTGAGGGAGCTGCGCGGGCGCGACATCCTGCTGGGTGCGCTGTGCGGCAAGCCCGCCCATGCCGTCCGCCAGCTCAAGGCCGGCGTGCAGGTGATCGTCGCGCAGGGGACCGAAGCCGGCGGACACACGGGCGAGATTGCCACACTGGTGCTGGTGCCGCAGGTGGTCGACGTGTGTCCCGCCGACGTGCCGGTGCTCGCCGCCGGCGGCATCTCGCGCGGCAGCCAGATCGCCGCCGCGCTGGCGCTCGGCGCCCAGGGCGTCTGGTGCGGCACGATCTGGCTCGGCACCCGTGAAAGCGAGCTGACCCCATTCGAGAAGCAAGTGCTATTCGATACGCGCACGGAAGACGCCGTGCGCCGCCGCGCCCGTACTGGCAAGCCGGTGCGGCTGACCAAGAGCCGGCTGTCGGAGGCCTGGGAGCAGCCGGGTGCCCCCGCCTTTCTGCTTCCCCCGCTGCAAGGAATCCTGTTCGGCGAGGCCCATGCGCGCGTGGTGCGGGCAGAGCGCGCCGACCTCTATTCCTTTCCCGCCGGCCAGGTAGTCGGCAACATGACCACCGAAACCTCGGTGCGCGACCTGATGTATCAACTGCAATCGGAGTACATCGCCACCATGGAGCGCCTCGCGACGCTGGCCGCGTCATGATCCCCCGCACGCTATTCTCCGCCGAGCACGAGCTGTTCCGCGACCAGGTCCGCCGCTTCATCGGCGCCGAGATCACGCCTTACCATGCTGAATGGGAGAAGGCGGGCATCGTTCCGCGCTCCCTGTGGCGCAAGGCCGGCGAGGCCGGGCTGCTGTGCACCGGCGTGCCGGAGGCATACGGCGGCGCCGGCGGCGATTTCCTGTTCGGCGCCATCATGATCGAGGAGATGGCGCGCGCCGGCGCGACGGGGCCGACCTTCTACCTGCATTCCGACATCGTGGCACCCTACCTCGTCCATTACGGGACGGAGGCGCAGAAGCGCCGCTGGCTCCCCCCCATGGCCAGCGGAGGAGTGGTGGTGGCGCTGGGGATGTCCGAGCCATCGGGCGGCAGCGACGTCGCCGCGATGCGCACCACCGCGCGGCGCGACGGCGCGGAGTACGTCATCAACGGCCAGAAGGTGTTCATCACCGCCGGGTTCAACGCGGACCTGCTGGTGCTGGCCTGCAAAACCGATCCCAAGGCCGGGGCGCGGGGCATGAGCCTGGTCCTGGTCGAGACCGACCGGCCTGGCTTCCAGCGCGGCCGCATGCTGGAGAAGATCGGCTGCAAGGCCCAAGACACCGCCGAGCTGTTCTTCGCCGATCTGCGCGTGCCCGTCTCCAACCTGCTCGGGCAGGAGGGGCGGGGATTTTACCAGTTAATGAAGGAACTGGCACAGGAGCGCTTGGTGCAGGCGATCCGCGCCATCGCCTCGTCGGAGGCTGCGCTGGAATGGACGGTCGAGTACGCCACGCAGCGCCAGATGTTCGGCCAGACGCTCGCGGATTTTCAGAACACGCAGTTCAAGCTGGCGGAGATGAAGGCCGAGCTGACCATGCAGCGCGTGTTCGTGGACCGCTGCATCGAGCTGCATCTGCGCGGCGAGCTGGACGCGGTGGACGCGGCGATGGCCAAGCTGGTCAGCGCCGAGCTGCAGGGCAGGGTGATGGACCAGTGCCTGCAATTCTTTGGCGGCTGGGGCTACATGTGGGAGTTCCCGATCGCGCGCGCCTTCGTTGACGCGCGCATGGCCCGCATCGGGGGTGGCAGCATCGAGGTGATGAAGCAGATCATCGCCCGCTCCATGCTGCCCGACAACGCCAAGCGGGCGCGCTGAGATGGGACCGCTCCACGGTATCACCGTGCTCGACGTGTCCTCGGTCATCCTGGGGCCGATGGCCGGACAGTATCTCGGCGACATGGGCGCCGACGTGATCAAGGTGGAGGGACCGGAGGGCGACATCACCCGCTCCATCGGTCCCCGCCGGTCCGAAGGCATGGGCGCGCTGTTTCTCGCCAACAATCGCAACAAGCGCAGCATCGTCCTCGACCTCAAGACGGAGGCCGGACGGGCGGCGCTGCACCGGCTGGCAGCGCGCAGCGACGTGCTGCTGCACTCGATCCGCACCAGCGCGGCGGCGCGGATCGGGTTGTCGGCGGAGGCGCTAGCCGCGATCAATCCGCGGCTGATCACCTGCCACGTGAAGGGCTTCCAGGACGACGGCCCGTATGCCGGCCGGCCGGCCTATGACGACATCATCCAGGCCCTGTGCGGCCTCGCCATGCTGCAAACGATTGTCGCCGGCGAGCCGCGCTACATGCCCTCGATCATCGCCGACAAGATCACCGGCGTTCACGCCGCCTACGCGATCGCGCTGGCGCTGTTTCATCGCGAGCGGACCGGGCAGGGACAGGCGGTCAGCGTGCCGATGATGGAGACCATGGTCGCGTTCACCATGCACGAGCATCTCGGCGGCGCGGTGTTCGAGCCGGTCGAGGGGCGGATGGGTTACGACCCGATCCGCCAGGCGATGCGCCGTCCCTATCGCACGCGCGACGGCTTCCTGTGTTTCCTGCCCTACACCGACGCGCATTGGCGCAGCTTCTTCGAACTGATCGACCGCCCCGACCTCGCCGCCGATCCCGGCTTCGCCACCAATCGCGGGCGTCAGGCCAATATCGGTCGGGTGTGGGACGAGCTGGCCCGGCTGGTGGGAAGCCGCACCAATGCGGAATGGCTGGCGGCGCTGGGCCGCACCGACATTCCTCATGCGGTGCTGAACGACCTAGAGGATCTGCTCGACGACCCGCATCTGACCGCCACCGGCTTCTGGCGGATGCTGGAGCACCCGACCGAGGGCGCGCTGAGGCTGCCTGCGAACCCGATCGAGATGCCGGCCTCGCCGCCCGAAATCCGGCATCTGCCGCCGCGGCTCGGCGAGCACACGGCGGAGGTGCTGCGCGAGCACGGGTTCACCGACGCGGACATCGCGGCGCTGGCGCGCTGAAACCGGGAGGACAAGCATGTTGTCACGTCGCCGTCTGCTGGCCGCAACTGCTTCCCTCCCCGCCGTGGCGCTCGCGGGGGGCGCACGGGCGCAGTCGCAGCCCCCGGTGATCAAGATCGGCGCGTTGCAGGACGCCTCCGGCCCCTACAGCTATCTCGGCGGCACGGGCTCGATTGCCTGTGCCCGGCAGGCAATCGAGGAGATGACCGGCGCCCATGGCCTGAAGGTCGAGCTGCTGACCGCCGACCACCACAACAAGCCGGACATCGGCGCCTCCATCGTGCGCGAGTGGCTCGACAATGGCGTGGACGCGCTGCTCGAGTTCAACAACTCCGCCATCGCGCTCGCGGTCAACACGCTGGTGCGCGATCGTGACAAGGTCATGCTCGCCAACAACGTCGGCTCCGCCCTGCTCAGCGGCAAGGAGTGCACGCCCAACATGACGCATTGGGTGTTCGACACGGCGGAGCTGGCGCGTGTCATGGGTACCGCCTTGACCGACCAGGGCGGCGATAGCTGGTACTTCATCCGCGCCGACTATGTGTTCGGAAAGAACCTGGAGGACGACACCGCGGCAATCGTGAAGGCAAAGGGGGGCAAGGTGCTGGGCGACACGG
The DNA here is from genome assembly GCA_963756495.1 of uncultured Pseudomonadota bacterium. Taxonomy (GTDB): domain Bacteria; phylum Pseudomonadota; class Alphaproteobacteria; order Acetobacterales; family Acetobacteraceae; genus DATFDN01. The sequence goes on from CAVWNS010000002.1 coordinate 853,619, forward strand.
CGATGCCGCTCGGCACGTCCGACTACGCCTCGGCGCTGCTGTCCGCGCAGAGCAGCGGCGCCAAGGTGGTCGCGTTCGCGCTCGCCGGACACGACCTGCTGAGCGCTCTGAAGCAGGCGGCGGAGATGGGCGTCGGCCGCGGCAACCAGCGGCTTGGGGCGCTCATCATGTACATTCAGGATGTGCACGCGCTCGGGCTGCCGGCGGCCCAGGGCTTGGAGCTGACGGAATCGTTCTACTGGGATCTGAATGGCCGCACCCGCGCCTTCGCGAAGCGCATCATGCCCCGGACCAACGGGGTGCCGCCGAACATGGGACAGGCCGGCGCCTATTCGGCGGTGCGGCACTATCTGAAGGCCGTCGCCTCGCTCGGTCCGGCGCAGGCGAAGGCGTCCGGGCGCGCGACGGTCGCGCGCATGAAGGAGCTGCCGATCGAGGACGACGTGCTCACCAACGCGCATATCCGCCCGGACGGGCGGGTGGTGAGTGACGTCTATCTGTTCCAGGTCAAGACGCCGGCCGAGAGCAAGAGCGAATGGGACCTCTACAATCTGCGTGCCACGCTCGGCCCGGACCAGGCGTGGCGGCCGATGTCCGAGGGCGGATGCCCATTGGTACGCACGTAACAACACGGAGGCCGGCACATGATCCAGATTTCCCCCTCGCCGTGGGCGATCCCGGAGATGTTCGACGCGGATGCGCTCAAGCACGACGAGACGTGGATTCCCGTCGGCACGATCGGCCATGCGCGACCGCTGCTGTTCGACCTCACCCACGGCTCATGGATCAGCATTCTGCGGGCGCGCGGTGCGGGCACGATCCAGCGTCATCGCCACGCTGCGCCGGTGACGGCGTGGACGCTGGACGGGTCGTGGGGATACCGCGAACATGACTGGGTGGCCCGCGCCGGCAGCTTCGTTTACGAGCCGGCCGGTCATATTCACACGCTCTACATCCATCCCGAGCAGGGACACATGACGGCGGTGTTCCACGTGTTCGGGCCGCTGGTCTATGTCGATGCCGAGGGCGTCGCCGACGGCTACGAGGACGCCTTCATCCGCGTCGAGAACTACGCCAGGCGCTGCCGCAGCGTCGGGCTAGGCGAGCACTGGGTCCGCTCGCTGATCCGCTGACAAGGAGCCCAGCCGTGGCCGCACAGATGCATCTGATGCAGATGCTGATCCACAGCGCCAGCACGCACACGCTGCTGAGCTGGGCCGATCCCGCCGATCACCAGCTCGATGGCCTGAGCAGCTTCGCCTATTGGCAGGACATGGCGCGCACGCTGGAGCGCGGCTGCTTCGATGCCGTGTTCTTCGCCGACAGCCCGGCGACGCACGCGGTCTACAAGGGCAGCCCGACGCCATCGGTGCAATACGGCGTTTCCTGGCCCAACCACGACCCGATGCCGCTGGTGGCGGTCATGGCGGCGGCGACCGAGCGGCTGGGCTTCGGTGTCACCCTGTCCACGACCGGCACCACGCCCTATCTGGCGACGCGGCGGATGAGCACGCTCGACTATCTGAGCCGGGGTCGGGTGGCCTGGAACATCGTCACCGGCTTCAGCAAGGCCGAGCACGACGCGAATGGCAATGTCGGCGGCCTGAGACACGACGAGCGATATGACTACGCCGACGAGTTCATGGAGGTCTGCTACCGCCTGTGGGACAGCGTGCCGCGCGACGCCATCGAGATGGAGAAGGCGAGGCCGCGCTTCGCGGACCCGTCGCGCATCAAGCCGGTGGACTTCGAGGGCCGGTACCTCCGCTGCAAGGCGGTCGGTCCCGTGCTGCCCGGACCCGGCGGCCGACCGCTGCTGATCCAGGCCGGATCGTCCGGCCGGGGAATGCAATTCGCGGTGCGGCACGCCGACATCATCTTCGGCATCCAGGCGCATGTCGCCGGCATGAAGAAGGCGACCGCCGCCCTGAACGAAGCGGCGCGCCACGCGGGGGTCGGCGATCCCACGGTGCTCTACGGCCTGCAACCAATCCTCGGTGGCACCGAGACGGAAGCACAGCGCCGGACCGAGGAGTTGATCCAGCGCATTCCGCTTGAGGCTATCCTGGCGCGGCTTTCGGGGGTGCTCGGCCATGATCTCAGCCAGTTCGATCCCGACGACGCGCTGACTGACATGGATACCCAGGCGTCGCGCGGCCTGATGGCGGCAACCGCCAGCAGTGCGGACGGAAAAGCCATCACCCTGCGCGAGGCGGCCTCGCGATGGGCGCTGTCGGTCGCCATCCCGCAGTTGATCGGCACCCCCGAACAGGTGGCGGAGCAGATCGAATCAATCTGGCGGGAAACGGGGTGCGCGGGATTCAACCTCAGCCCGACCACCAACCCGGACAGCGTGACCGACTTCGTGGAACAGGTGGTGCCGCTGTTGCAGGCACGGGGGATTTTCCGGCGGGAATACAGGGGGCGCACGCTGCGGGACCATCTCGCGGAGTAGGCCAGGCAGGCTGTTGAACCAAAGGCTTTGCGCGGCTAGACTGACTGTCCCTCCGAAATCTTGCCGAGCATCGCGGGCGCATTCTCAAGACTATGAACGACGGCGACCTGGTCGAGTCCGACAGCCTTCGATGCCATGCATTGCGCCTGGCGGGATTGCCGGAATAGAGAGGAAAAATGACCGCCGTGATCCGACCATTGACCGGAGCTGATCTGCCGGAATCGCGGCGCATCTTCTGCACTGCTTTCGGAACGTTCCTGGGCGCGCCGAAGCCGGAGAATTTCTGGGCCGATCGCGACTATGTTCATGGCCGGTTCGGGGCCGAGCATGTCGCGAGCTTCGCCGCGGAGCTGGACGGCGAACTCGTCGGCTTCAATCAGGTGACGCGCTGGGGCAGCGTCGGCTTTTTCGGACCGCTCGCGATGCGCCCGGACCGGCAGGGCCGGGGCATCAGCAAGGGCCTTGTCGAAGCGGTCAGCAACCAATTCGAGGATTGGGGCGTCCGCCACGCGGGGTTGTGCACGTTCCCGCAGAGTCCGCTGCACATCGCGCTCTATGGCAAATTCGGATTCCGCCCGCGGTTTCTGACCCCGATCATGGCGGCGCCGGCGTGGCCCGCCGGCGATGCGGGTTCCTGGTCGCGCTATTCCGAGCTACCGGAAAGCGATCGGCGTGCCGTCGAGGCCGCCTGCCGCGAGCTGACCGACATGCTCTATGAGGGCCTCGATCTCGGCGCCGAGATTCGCACCGTCGCCGCGCGCGGCCTCGGCGACACGCTGCTGTTGTGGGAGGGCACGAGCCGGCTTGCCGGGTTTGCGGTGTGCCATTGGGGGCCGGAGAGCGAGGCCGGCGAGGGCTGCTGCTTCGTCAAATTCGGCGCGGTGCGGCCGGGAGCCGGGGACGCGACGCACTTCACCGCGCTCGTCGATGCCTGCCGCGCGCTCGCCGCCGCAGTCGGTATGCCGAATGTCCTGGCCGGCGTCAATGTCGCGCGCGAGGAGGCCTATTTGCAAATGGTGGCGCACGGCTTCCGCACCGAGATCCAGGTCGTCACCATGCACCGGCCGAACGAGGCGGCCTACAGCCGGCCCGGCCTCTACGTCCTCGACGACTGGCGATAGCTGCCATTGCATGGATGTCAGAAGCGTGCGTTGCGCCGGCTGGCGTGCCTGACGGCGGTCGTTGCCGACGACCAGCCGCCATGCGCCCAGGCGAGTTGCGGTCAAACTCCGACCGGGACGAGGCAAATGTCCGTTGAGCAGCCAGGTCGGACTACGCGGCCATGAACACCGGCAGGGGTACACCCCCCTCGTTGCGCTCGAAGCGAACCCGCACCTTCATCCCGATCCGGGGGCGATCCTGGAATGCTGGGTCCAGGCGCCCCATCGCGCGCGGCCCCTCCTCCAGATCCACGATCAGCAGCGTGTACGGCAGTTCACCCTTGAACGCGGGATGGAACGCGTGATGCGCGATGGTCCAGCTATGCACGCTGCCGCGCCCGCTCGCCTCCACCCATTCCACGCCGAGCGAATAGCAGCGGTCACAGACCACGCGCGGGTAATGGCGGAACTCGCCGCATGAGGTGCAGCGTTGCAGGCGCAATCTTCCCTCCGCTGCGCCGTCCCAGTAGGGCTGGGATTCCGGGGTCGGGTGCGGGGTCGGCTTGCTCTCCATGCTCGTGCTCATCGCTTCAATCCCGTCCCATGATGGCCAGGGCGCCGTCGCCCATGTCACCGTAGCCGGTGACGAGGCCGATCTCGGCGTCCCGCACCTGCGCGCGCCCGCCCTGACCCCGGAGCTGGCGCACCAGCTCGACGATGTGATTCATCCCAAGCATGTGCCCCTGCGACAGCAGCCCGCCATGCGTGTTGGTCGGCAGCGGACCGCCCAGCCGCAGCCTTCCGCCCTCGACGAAGGCCCCGCCCTCGCCCTTCTTGCAGAACCCCATGTCCTCAAGTTGGCAGAGCACGATGTAGGTGAAACAGTCGTAGATCTCGGCCACGTCGATATCGTCGTGGCCCACGCCCGCCATCTGGAAGACGCGCGGCGCCGCCTTGGCGACGCCGAGCCGCGTCATGTCCGCCCGCTGAGTGATGGAACTGGGCGAATCCGGATGGCCCTCGGCGATCCCGCGAACACGGACGACGGGTTGGCGCATGTCGCGCGCGCGGTCCGCCGCGCTGACGACCAAGGCGGCGCCGCCGTCGCTCTCCAGGCTGCAATCGAGCAGCCGGAACGGGTCGGCGATCATGCGCGAATTCTGGTGGTCCTCCAGCGTGATCGGCTTCTTCATCACCGCGTTGTCGTTGAGAGCCGCGTGCGCGCGCATGGTCACCGCGATCTCGCCGAACTGGCGGCTGGTGGTGCCGTACAGCTCCATGTGGCGCCGCGCCATCGGCGCGTAGAGCTGCGCCGGCGCGATGGCCCCTTGGGGCAGCTCGAACTCGGTCACCAGATGGAACTGCGGCATCTGGTGGATGCGCGCGCCGGCCCGCGCGCCGGATGAGACGTTGCGCCCCGCCGGGATCAGGACATGGTTGCAGATGCCGGCCGAGATGGCGGCGATGGCGCATTGGACCGAGGCGAGCCCGCTGGCGCCGCCCATGGGAACGACCGCCGAGAATCGCAGGTCGGGGATGCCGAAACTGGTGACAAACGCCTCGGCCGGCGCACCGGTGATCCCGATCTGGATGATGCCGTCGATCTCCTTGGGATCAAGGCCGGCATCGCGGATCGCGGCGAGCGAGGCCTCGATCTGCAACGCGAAGGCGCTGTGCGGGGAGGTCCGCTCGTAGGTGGTCTCCCCGATACCGGTGATCGCGCATGTGCCGCTGAGCGACATTTGCCTCCCCTTTCTCCGTTTCACGGTCCCCTATCACGGCAGACACGGCTTGCGCAACCACGCGGAATGGGAACATACTACGCGGTAGGCAGCGAAACCCAGTTAGGCCCGCCCGGATCGACATGCAGCCTCCCTACAGTCGCACCCTTTTCGAACTGCTGGACGAGCAGGCGGCCAACAGGCCGGAAGCGATCGCGGTGATCGCCGGCGCCGACGCGCTGAGCTGGCGCGCCCTTGCCATCCGCGCCCGCCGGGCCGCCGCCGTGCTGCGCGCGCGCGGCATCGCGCGCGGCGAGCGCGTCGGCCTGCTCATCAACAATCGGCCGGAATGGCTGGAGGTCGCCTTCGCGGCATGGCTGCTCGGGGCGGTGGTGGCACCGTTCAGCACCTGGTCCACACGCCGGGAGTTGGAGTTCCTGCTTACGGACTCAGACATCCGCGTGCTGGTGGCATTGGCCCGCTTCGCGCGGGAGGACTACGCCGCGATCCTGCGCGACCTCGCCCCGGAGCGCGACATCCCGGTGCTGCTGGTGGACGGGGACGGCGATTGCCCCGATTACGCCGCCGCGCGCGATGCGGCCTCGCCCCTGCCGACCCCGGCGCCGGGCGAGGGCGCCAGCGCCAGCGACGACGCCATCGTGCTCTACAGCTCGGGCTCGACCAGCCAGCCCAAGGCGATCGCGCTGGCGCATTACCTGGTCGTCGAGAACGGGTTCAACATCGGTGAGCGCCAGGGCCTGGGACCGGACGACAAGGTGCTGCTGTCACCGCCGCTGTTCTGGGCCTATGGTGGGGTCAACGCGCTTCCGGCGAGCTTCGGCCACGGCGCGACGCTGGTGTTGCAGGGGCGGTTCGATCCTGGCGAGGCGCTGGACCTGATCGAGCGGCACGGCTGCACGTCCATCTATACCCTCCCCGGCATGACGGATGCCTTGATCCGCCATCCGGAGTTCCGGCCAGAACGCACGCGCAGCCTGCGCACGGGCCTCACTATCGGCAGCCCGCAGGACGTGATCAAGGCCGCCGAGGCGCTGGGTGCCGCCGAACTCTGCAACGTCTACGGATCGAGCGAAACCGGCGGAAATTGCTGCGTGACGCACCACGATTGGCCGCTGGAGCGCCGGGCCCATTGCCAGGGCCTGCCGCTGCCGGGCGTGCGACTGCGCATCGTCGATGAGGCCACCGAGGCGATCCGCGGTCCCGGCGCACCGGGGATAGTGGAGGTGCGGGGCCCCTACGTGATGCGCGGCTATGTCGGGCATAGTGCGCAGCACAACGCCAGCGCCTTCACCCCAGACGGCTGGTTCCGCAGCGGCGACATCGGCCAACTCACCGAAGCCGGGGAGTTCGTGTTCCTCGGCCGCTCGAACGAGATGATCAAGCGCGCCGGGATCAACGTCTCGCCCGCCGAGGTCGAGGACGTGTTGATGCAGCACCCGGCCGTGGCGCAGGCCGGCGTCATCGGCGTGCCGTCCGAGGCCGGCGAGTCCATCATCGCCTTCGTCGTGCTGCGTGGGCAGGACCGGCCGGATCCGGCGGAACTCGCCGCGCATTGCCGCGCGCTTGCTTCCAGCTACAAGATCCCCGACCGGTTCGAGATCCTCGACGCGTTGCCCACCACGGTAACCGGCAAGCTGATGCGACGCGACCTGAAGGACGTCGCCGCCCGCTTGGCGCCCACCCTGGCGCGGGGAGCCTGAGCGATGGCGCGGGAAGCCTGGGGCCGCTGGGGCGCCGAGGACGAGACCGGCGCGCCGAACCTGATCGGTCCGGAGCAGGTCCGGATGGCGGCGTCGCTGGTGCGTAGCGGGCGGGTCATAAGCCTGACGCAGCCGATCTCGGACCGCATACCGGTCCCCAAGCACCGCGCCGGGGTCATGCACTTCATGGGTCGCGACGGTGGCGACTACGCGGCGGGCGCCAAGCGTCCGGGCGGCTTCCAGTTCGCCGAGGATACGCTCATCCTGCCGCTCCATCTCGGCACGCATATAGACGCGCTGTGCCATGCCTGGTGCGACGACCACTTGTACAACGGGTTTCCCGGCAACACCGTCCGCAGCACCAGCGGGGCGCTGCGCTGCGGCATTGAGAAGATGCCGCCGCTGGTGACGCGTGGCGTGCTGCTCGACATCGTGCGCCTGCGCGGCGCGGTTGCGGCCCCCGGTGATGCGATCGGCCGGGCGGAGTTGGAAGCGGCGGCGGCGCTCGCGGAGGTGACGCCCCAGGAGGGCGACGCCGTGCTGATCCGCACCGGCTGGCTGGAGAGCCAAACCTCCCCGGACGTGGACTTCAACGCCGAGCCCGGCATCGATGTCGAGGCGGGACTCTGGCTCGCCTCGTGCGGTGTCGCGATGGTGGGCGCCGACAATTTCGCGATTGAGACCTTGCCTTTCCCGCCCGGCACGGTGTTCCCGGTCCACCAGCGATTGATCCGCGACCACGGCATTCCGCTGCTGGAGGGGATGGTGTTGCGGCCCCTGGCCGAGGCCGGCGGCACCGCCTTCCTGTTCGTCGCCACCCCGCTTCCGGTCGTGGGCGGCACGGGCAGCCCGGTGGCACCGATGGCGGTGCTATGAACGCGGCGCCGTCCCGTCTGGGCCTGTTCGCGCGCGGCGTGAAGGTCCTGGATCTATCCGCATTCCTGCCCGGCCCGCTCGCCAGCCTGCTGCTCGCCGATATGGGGGCCGAGGTTCTGAAGATCGAGCCGCCGTCGGGCGATGCCATGATGCAGCTTGGTCCGCGCGACGCCGATGGCCACCCGGTCTTCTACGAGGCCGTCAATGCCGGCAAGACCGTGCGGCGCATGGACCTCAAGCAGCCCGAAACGCGCGCGGAGTTCCTGCGTCTCGTCGCCGGATTCGACGTGCTGATCGAGGGGTTCCGCCCTGGCGTCATGCAGCGCCTCGGCCTCGGCTACGCGGTGCTGCGGGAGGTTAACCCCGGGCTGATCTACTGCTCGCTGAGCGGCTACGGTGCGACCGGCCCGATGGCGCAGCGTGCCGGACATGACGCGAACTACCTCGCCGCCTCGGGCGTGCTGCATCGCAATGGCGCGGAGGCGCCCGTCTTTTACGACCCGCCGCTTTCGGACGTCGCTGGCTCGCTGTTCGGCGTCATCGCCATCCTCGGCGCGCTGCGTGCGCGCGAAATCGATGGGCAGGGTTGCGAGATCGATATCGGCCTGGCGGACACTGCGATGCCATTGCAATTGTTCCAAGTGGCCGGCTATGGCGCGACCGGGGCGGTTCCGCAGCGACGCCAGACTTATCTCAATGGCGGCGCAGCCTATTATCAGATCTATGCCAGCGCCGATGGGCGGCATATCGCGCTGGGCGCCGCCGAGCCGAAGTTCTGGCGCGCCTTCTGCGAGGCCGCTGGGCGTCCTGAGTGGATTGGACGGGAGGCCGAGGCCTTGCCGCAGACCACGCTCATAGCCGACGTCGCGGCGCTGATCTGCACGCTCACTCTTGCCGAGTGCAAAACGCGCTTCGCCGATCCCAATTGCTGCGTGAGCCCGGTGCTCGACCTTGGCGAGGCGATTGCCTCTCCGCATCATCGCGCGCGCGGCCTGGTCCGACCGGCCCCGGACGGCGCATTGCAGACGCTGTTCCCGGCCCGGGTGAACGGTGCCCCGCCCGCCCACCGGCCCAAGCTACGCCAAATCCAAGAGGGAGGAGCAGGAGTCGCATGCCGTACCTGACCAAAGCCGGGGTGATCGGCGTCGCCATCATGCCCCGCATAACCGGCGAGGAACGCTCGCTGGAGGAGCTGATCTACGATATCTCGCAGCGTGCGCTGCGCGACGCCGGCCTCAGCATCGACGACATCGACGGCATCGTCGTCGCCTCCAACGATCAGTACGACGGGCGCGCGATCTCGGTGATGGCGGCGTCGGCCTCGGTCGGCGGCGTGGACCGCGATATCCTCTCCACCCCCTCGGCCGGCGAGCACGCCTTCGTCATGGGCGCGCTGCGTGTCGCGTCGGGCCAGTATCGCACGCAACTGGTCGTCGTCTGGAGCCCGACCGAGGCGTCGTCGCTGGCCGAAGCGCAGCGCCTTGCCGCCGACCCCTACTTCCATCGCCGCCTGCCGCTGGACGAGCCGGCCTCGCACGCGTTGCAGGCGGGCGCGCTGATGGCCGCCGTTCCGGGGCTTGCGGACATGGCGCGCGCGGTGGCGGAGAAGAACCGGCACAACGGCGCGCACGCCTATTGCGACCTGGTCCGCGATGTGCCGGCCGCCACGGCAAGGCGATGGCCGCTCGAGGACGGGATGCTGGCCGAGCCGGTAACCGGCGTGGTCGCCCTGGTGCTGGCATCCGAGGCGTATGCGACGGAACGCGGCCTGTCCGACGTGGCGTGGATTTCCGGCATGGGCTGGGCCACCGAACCAAGCTTCCTCGGCGACCGCGATCTCGCGCAGGCTCCGGCGCTGCAAGCGGCGGCGCGGCAGGCCTACGGGGAATCCGGGATCACCGATCCCGCCGAGGCCATCGACGTGGCGGAGATCGCCGATACCACGCCGTTCCAGGAGTTGCTGGCCTACGAGGCGCTCGGCCTGGCGCCGCGCGCGGCGTGGCAGGCGCGGGTCGGCGGACGGCGCCTTCGGGCCGGGAGGAAGACTGCCGGTGAACCTGTCCGGCGGCGCGCTGTCGCTCAACCCCGTTTATTGCACTGGGCTCATTCGCATCGCCGAGACCGCAAACCAGGTCCGTCATCGTGCCGAGCTCCCACCAGCGCGCCGGTGCCCGCACGGGGCTCGCGCACGCGGCGAGCGGGTTCGCCATGCAGTACAACACCGTCGTCGTGCTGAGCCGCGACGCGCAGGGAGGCGCAGCATGACCCCACGTGTCGGCATCATCGGCGTCGGCCAGTCGGCCTTCCGGTCGCGGCGCGACGACGCCAGCTACCCCGATCTGGTGCGCGAGGCGGTGACGCTGGCGCTGAACGACGCCGCCCTGGAACTCGATGACATCGAGGCCGTGGTCTATTCGCTCTCGCCCGACGCCATGGTGGGCATCGGCAACGCCGAGCGCCTCGGCGTGGATGCGGTGGGCGCGCGCAACAAGCGCTTCCTGCGCATCAACACCGGCGGCGCGACGGGCATCTCCAGCGCCGCCGCCGCGGACTATCATGTCGCGGCTGGCGCCTGCGACGTCGTGCTGACGGCAGGCGCCGACAAGGTCGGCGAATGCGGCGACAGTCAGACCGTGCTGAACAAGATCTGGGACCCGACCTACGAACGTGCGCTGCCGCTCGGCACCATCAACATGCTGGCGATGTCGGCGGTCCGCTACATGCACAAATATGGCATGACGGAGCAGGACATGGCGCAGGTGGTGGTGAAGAACCGCTGGCAGGCATCGAAGAACCCGAACGCGCATCTGCGCAAGGAGACCACGGAGGAGGAGGTGTTCGCCTCGCGGATGATCTCCTGGCCGGTCAAGCTGTTCGACTGCTGCCCGCAATCGAGCGGGGGCGGGGCGATGGTGCTGGCGTCCGAGCGCTACATCAAGGATCGCAAGCTGGACGCGGTGTGGATCACCGGCGTCGGGCATTGTTCCGAAACCTACTACATCGGCGACCGCATGGGGAACAATTACACCGCCGACCACGCGGACGCCCATGCGCTGCGCGCCTCCTTCGCGCGCTCGTTCAAGATGGCCGGCATCACCGATCCGCGTCGGCAGGTGCATATCGCCGAACTCTATGCCCCGTTCAGCAACACCGAATTCCACGCGATCGAGGCGGCCGGGCTCGCCGAACTCGGACAGTCCCCCGCGATGCTGCGGGAGGGGCAGTTCCAGCTTGGCGGCGCGATCCCGGTCAATCCGTCCGGCGGCACGCTCTGTACCAACGCGATCGCCGTGACCGCGATGGTGCGCGTCATCGAGATCGCCCAGCAGGTGCGCGGCAGCGCCGGCGGGCATCAGGTGGAGGGCGCGCGAATCGGCATCGCCAGCGGCAATGGCGGCGACCATCAGTTCTTCGGAACCATGGTCGTCGAAGCCTGAGATCGGGGAGAACGAGACATGGAACTGCTGAAGCGGCAGGAAGTCTGGAACATCACCTACACGCACGCGCTCGGCGAGACCGCGAGCTGGTTTTACGTGCAACTGCGCGATCACGCGAAGCTCTACGGCAAGCGCGACGCCAAGTCCGGCCGCGTGCTGGTGCCACCGCGCGCCTTCTCCGATCAGACGCTGGCGCCGACGACGGATTGGGTGGAGGTCGGGCCGGGAGGCCGGATCGAGACGTTCACGATCGTCTATGACGCGTTCCAGGGCCTTCCGCCGCCGCCCTATGCGTTCGGCTACGTGCTGCTGGATAAGGCCGACACCGCGATCGGCGGGTATTTCCGCGGCATCGATCTCAGCGATCCGACCGCCGCGTCGCAACGCCTGAAAATCGGGACCCGGGTCATCACCCGTTTCGCGGAGAAGCGCACCGGCGACGTTCTCGATTTCTGGTTCGAGCCGCAGGCGGGCTGACCTCGGGCCAAGAGTGGGTAGGATTTCCTACCGCTCGGGTTGCGAGGGTTCGGCGGTTAGGGCTATACGCAGCCTCGGAAACGGTTCGGTATCACACTGGACCGGCGTGCCCGATTGCGAAGGAAAAGCATTGCATGGCGTCCGCAGGCGCTGCCCGCGTGATGGGGATCAGAGACGAGGTCGCCGCTCTCAAGCGGGAGCGGACGATCACCGTCGCTGTCGAGCTGTTCTACGAGCGAGGATATGAGAACACCTCGCTAGACGCCGTCGCGGAGCGAATGGGCGTCACGAAGCCCTTTATCTATGCCCATTTCACCTCGAAGGCGGAATTGCTGGCCGAGATTTGCGCGCGCGGGATCGCCTCGTCGCTCGCGGCGCTGGACGGGGTGATGACACGGGCGGGCTCACCGACTGAACGGCTCGCCGAAGTCGGACGCCGCTTCGTGGCCGCGGTGCTGGACAACCAGCGGCACATCGCGATCTTCGCACGCGAGGAGAAGAATTCTTCTTCCCGAGGATTTCCAGCGCATTAGCGACATGCGGCGCGAGTTCGACCGCAAGCTGGTCGGATTGCTGGACGAGGGCACTGCGACGGGCGAGTTTCAGATCACCGACACCCGTATGACGGCGCTGGCGATAGGCGGCATGGTAAGCTGGGCGTATGTCTGGTACCGGAGCGGCGGCCGGCTGACGCAGGAGCAGACGAGCCAGGAACTTGCCACGCTGATCCTCACGCTAGCTGGCGCGACCGACGCCACGCCTCGCCGTGGGGTGGCCGAGATGCCGAACCCGGTGCGGATGCGCGGGGAGCGCGAGGAGGATTGAAGGCATAGTATGTCTGACGAGGGTTTCGGCCTCGTCCTTGGGACAATGGCTTGACCGACTGCTGCGACGCCATGCAGCGGCTTGCTCGCCTGTTGGACCCGAGCCTGGATGCGGATCAGTTCCTTCTCGGTCGATACAGCGTCATTGATCATATCCATCAGCCTCTGAGGAGGCCGCATACCGTCGAGGCACCTGTATCCTCATGGGGCCGCAAGCTGCGGTTGTCGGCTCCGCCAACCCTCCATAGCATCCGTCATCCATCATGAGTTGACACATGCTTCTCCGCTCCGTGCTGATCGCCAATCGCGGCGAGATCGCCATTCGTGTCGCGCGCGCCTGCGCCGAGCTGGCCATCCGCGCCGTCGCGGTGTTCTCGGAGGATGACGCGGGCTCGCTGCACACGCGCAAGGCCGACACCGCCGTTCCGCTGCGCGGGACAGGACCGGCGGCCTATCTTGATATTCAGGCTATCGTGCAAGCCGCGACCGAGGCGGGGTGCGAGGCGGTCCATCCAGGCTACGGGTTCCTGAGCGAGAATGAGACCTTCGCCCGCGCCTGCGCGGAAGCGGACCTGATCTTCGTCGGCCCGGCGCCAGAAACGTTGGCCGCCTTCGGCGACAAGACCGAGGCGCGCCGGCTGGCGCGGGAATGCAACATACCGGTGCCGGCCGGCAGCGAGGGCCCGATCGGATTGGAAGCGGCACGCGCCTTCCTCGCCGCGTTGGGCCCCGACGGGGCTGTGATGGTCAAGGCCGTCGCCGGGGGTGGCGGGCGGGGCATGCGCGCCGCTTCCACCGACGCCGCGTTGGTCGAGGCGTTCGCCCGCTGCGAGGCGGAGGCGAGCGCGGCGTTCGGGCGCGGCGACCTGTATGTGGAGGAACTGATCCCGCGCGCCCGCCACATCGAGGTGCAGGTGATCGGCGACGGGCGCGACGTCACGCACCTGTTCGAGCGCGAATGCAGCCTCCAGCGGCAGCGCCAGAAGCTGGTGGAGATGGCGCCCAGTCCAACGCTGCCCTCCGGGCTGCGCGCCCGCATCCTGGAGGCGGCGCTGCGCCTATCCGCGAGCGTCGGCTATCGCGGCCTCGGGACGATCGAGTTCCTGGCCGAGGAGACGGCAGGCCGGTTCGCCTTCATCGAGGCCAACGCACGTCTCCAGGTCGAGCACACTGTCACCGAGGCGATCCTCGGCCTCGACCTCGTCGCCGCGCAGCTTCGCATCGCCGGCGGCGCGAGCCTCGCCGAACTCGGGTTCCGCCAGGCGGACATCCCGGCGCCGCGCGGCCACGCCATCCAGGTGCGCGTGAACATGGAAACGATGGGCGCGGACGGCACCGCGCGGCCGGCATCGGGCACGCTGACCGCCTACGAGCCGCCATCCGGGCCGGGTATCCGCGTCGATGGTTACGGCTACGTGGGCTTCGCCGCCCCGGCCCGGTTCGACTCGCTGCTCGCCAAGGTGATCGTCCATGCCGCCGGGGATTATGACGGTACCCTCGCCCGCGCCCGGCGAGCCCTTGCGGAGTTCCGGGTGGAGGGGGTGGCGACCAATCTCGGCTTCCTCGCCGCCCTGCTGCGTCGCCCGGAGGTGGCGGCGAACGCCATCGACACCGGCTTTGTCGATGCCCATGCGGCGGCACTGGCGGCGGCCGCGGCGGCGGCGGCACCCGACCGGTTCTTCGCCGGGATCGGGGCGACATCGGCGCCCACGGCGGCGCCAATTCTTACCGGGCCGCCCGGAACCGAGGCCGTGCCCGCGCCGATGCAGGCCCTGGTGGTCTCGATCGACGCCGCCGACGGCGACGTGGTGCGCCCCGGCCAGCAGGTCGCCGTGCTGGAGGCGATGAAGATGCAGCACGTCGTGACCGCGCCCTCCGGCGGGATCGTGCGGCTGGTGGCGGCGCGGTCGGGCGCGGTACTGGCCGAGGGGGCGCCGGTCCTGTTCATCGAGCCGCGCGAGACCGGCATGGACGAGGCGGCGACGGAGGCGGCGGTGGACCCCGACCACATCCGGCCGGATCTCGCCGAGGCGTTCGCCCGGCACGCGCTGACCCTGGACGTCAATCGCCCGGACGCGGTAGCGCGGCGGCGGCGGATCGGCGCGCGCACGGCGCGGGAGAACGTGGAGGATCTGCTGGATTCCGGCAGCTTCGTCGAGTACGGCGCCCTGGCGCTGGCCGCCCAGCGGACCCGCCGGTCGCTCGCCGAGCTGGAGCGGATGAGCCCGGCGGACGGGCTGATCGCCGGCCTCGGCACCATCAACGCGCCGCGGTTCGGCGAGGAGCGCGCCGCCGCGATCGTGGTCGCCTACGACTACACGGTTCTCGCCGGCACGCAGGGCACCATGAACCACAAGAAGCAGGACCGCGTGTTCCGGCTGGCCGAGGACCTGCGCCGGCCGTTGGTGCTGTTCGCCGAGGGCGGCGGCGGCCGGCCGGGCGATACCGACAAGGCGCATCTGGCCGCCGCTTCGCTCGACATCATGACCTTCCGCCACTTCGCGCGGCTGTCGGGGCTGATGCCGCTCATCGGGATCGTCCACGGCCGCTGCTTCGCGGGCAACGCGGCGCTGCTGGGCTGCTGCGATGTCATCATCGCGACCGAAAACGCGACCATCGGCATGGGCGGCCCGGCGATGATCGAGGGCGGCGGCTTGGGCGTCTATTCGCCGGAGGAGGTCGGGCCGACCAGCGTGCAGGTGCCGAACGGGGTGATCGACGTACTGGTGTCCGACGAGGCCGAGGCGGTCGCCGTCGCCAAGCAGTACCTGTCCTATTTCCAGGGCACGACGGCCGGGTGGAGCTGTCCGGACGCAGCGCGCGCTGCGCCGGGTGGTGCCGGAGAATCGGCTGCGGGTGTACGACATCCGCTCGGTGATCGCGACCTTGGCCGACACGGGCTCGGTGCTGGAGCTGCGGCCGCGTTTCGGGCTCGGCATGGTGACGGCGCTGATCCGCATCGAGGGCCGCCCGATGGGGCTGATCGCCAACAACCCGATGCACCTGGCCGGCGCCATCGACGCGGAGGCGGCGGACAAGGCGGCGCGCTTCATGCAGCTTTGCGACGCGCACGGGCTGGCGATCCTGTCGATCTGCGACACGCCCGGCTTCATGGTGGGACCCGAGGCCGAGAAGTCGGCGCTGGTGCGCCGGGTCTGCCGCATGTTCGTCAACGGCGCGAACCTGCGCGTGCCGGTGTTCCTGGTGGTCACCCGCAAGGGCTACGGGCTGGGCGCGCAGGCGATGGCCGGCGGTAGCTACGCCGCCCCGGTGTTCACCGTCTCCTGGCCCACGGGCGAGTTCGGCGGCATGGGTCTGGAAGGGGCGGTGCGGCTGGCCTACCGCAACGAGCTGGCGGCGATCACCGAAACAGCGGCACAGGAAGCGGAGTTCCGACGCAGGGTGGACGAGCTGTATGCGCGCGGGAAGGCGATCCAGGTCGCGTCCATCCTGGAGGTCGATGACGTGATCGATCCGGCGGACACGCGGCGGTGGCTGATGCGCGGGCTGGTCACGGTGCCGAAGCTGGGCCCCGAAGCGGGCAAGCGTCGGCCGAACATCGACACTTGGTAGGCGCATGTTCGACGTCCGGCTGTACGACAGCGTTGGCTCCACGAACGATGAGGCACGGTTGCTGGCGCGGGAGGGCGCGGCGCATGGGACGGTCGTCACCGCGCGCGAACAGATTGCAGGGCGCGGGCGGCAAGGGCGCGGATGGGCGAGCCCGCCGGGCAATCTCTACCTGTCGGCGGTGCTACGGCTCGAATTGCCGTTGGCGCGGATTGCCGAACTGTCGTTCGTGGCGGCGCTGGCAGTCGCGGACGCGGTGGATGCGGTCCTGCCGGCCGGGCGGCTGTCCACGCTGAAATGGCCGAACGACGTGCTGGTGGACGGCGCGAAGATCGCGGGCATCCTCATCGAGCAGGCCGAACGCGCGACGATCGTCGGAATTGGGGTCAACATAGGGCATCACCCGGCAAACACGCCCTATCCGGTGACCTCGCTGGCGGCGTGCGTTCCCTCCCCCCTACCCCCTCCCGCAAGGGGAGGGGGAGAGGATAGGCAGAGCGTAGGAGAACCCCCTCCCCTTGCGGGAGGGGGCAGGGGGAGGGGTTACGAGGCACCCACCGTCGACGCGGTCCGGGGGCACGTGCTCGCCGCCCTCGGGCGGTGGCTGCATATCTGGCGCATCCACGGCTTCGCCCCGGTCCGGACCGACTGGCTTGCTCGCGCCCATCCGCCCGGCACGATGCTGCGCGCCCATCAAGCGGAAGGCGCCTTTGCCGGCCTGGACGCGGATGGCGCGCTGCTGCTCGACACGCCGGACGGACGCCGCCGCATCGTGGCCGGGGAGGTAATTCCTCAGGCCAGATAGCGCGCCGTCAGATGCGCCTGGAAGTCCGCCGGGTCGAGTGGCTTGCCGGTGGCCTCGCAGCAGCAGGTCGTTGAAGCCGAGCAGACTGCCCTTGGCGTGGACGTTCCGCCGCAGCCAGCCCAGCAGCGGCGCGAGATCGCCTCGGGCCAAGGCCGCGTCCAAGCCGGCAACGCCCGGCGGGCGGCGGCCATGAGTTGCGCCGCCGCCATCGCACCCAAGCGTGTAGCTCGGGAAGTAGCCGAAGGCGCCGTCGTACCAGTGGATGTCCTGCAGGCATCCGCGTGCGTCGTCCGGCGGGGTGATGCCCAGCAGGTCGCGCATCCCCTCGTTCCAGGCGCCCGGCAGGTCGGTCGACGGCGAGGTCGCCCGCGATCAGCGCCTGCTCCAGCCGGAAGCGCAGGATCACATGCGCCGGATAGGTCATCTCGTCGGCCTCGACGCGGATGAAGCCCGGCTCGATCCGCCGCCACAAGCCGGCCAGGTTCCCCGGCCGGTAGGGCGCGGCCTCGCCCCCGAAGGTCGCATGCAGTTCGGGGCCGAGCCAGGACAGGAAGGCATCCGACCGGCACGCCTGCATCTCCACGATCAGGGACTGGCTCTCATGCGCGGCCATCCCGGCGGCCTCGCCCACCGGCTGGCGCGCGTAGCGCCTCCGGCAGTCCCCGCTCGTACAGCGCGTGCCCGGTCTCGTGGACGACGGCGAGCACGGCCTGGGTGAAGTCCGCCTCGTCGTAGCGGGTGGTGATCCGCACGTCGGTCTGCGTGCCGCCCGAGAACGGGTGGGCGGAGCGGTCGAGGCGCGCATGGGCGAAGTCGAGGCCGAGGCGCTCGGATAGGCGCCGGCACAGCGCCTCCTGCACGGCGATCGGGAACGGGCCTCGGGGTCGGAGCGGGGCGCCGAGTCCGGGCCTGGCGCTCGGTCGGCCTCCGGCAGCGCGCGGCGCAGGAACGCCTCGTAGTCGGCGAAGACCGGGACGACGTCGGCGGCGCCGATTCCGCGCTGGAAGCCGTCCATCAACGCGTCGTAGGGCGACAGCCCCAGCGCCGGGGCGAGCGCAGCGGCGGCCTCGCGCACCAGGCGCACCACCTCGTGCAGATGCGGGCGGACCAGGGCGAAGTCGGCGGTCCGCCGCGCCTCGCGCCAGACCTTCTCGCAGGCGGAATTGGCGCGCGCCTGCGCTTCGACCAGCGCGGGCGGCAGCGCGGTCGCGCGCGTGTAGGCGTGGCGCATCAGGTCGCAGATTGGCCGCCCGCCACGGATCAAGGTCGGCACCGGGCCGGCCGCCTCGGCCGCATCGAGGTCGGCGCCGACCTCCGGGGCGATCAGAAGCCCGTGCGCCAGCCCGGCGAGGACCGCCAACTGGTCGCCACGCGCCGCCCCGCCGCCGGGCGGCATCATCGCGGCGGCATCCCAGCCGAGCACGGCGGAGGCCTCGCTGATCGTGCCGATGCGGGCGAAGCGGGCGGTCAGGCGATCATAGGCGGTCATGCGGTCAGCCTCTGGCGCGCCCACGTGCCGAACACCACGACGAGCGCCGCCGCCAGGCCGTACCAGGTCAGCGCATAGGACAGATGATTGTTGGGCGGACGCGGCAGGTGACGTCGCCGGGACGGGAGCCGCCCGGCTGCGCCGGCCCGAGCGCGACCAAGCGTGAACGGCGCCACCGTCGGCAGGTCCAATGCCGCCGCGATTCGGACGGGGTCGAGCGTGAAGAACTGCCGGTGCAGCGAGATCGTCGCGAGACGCCGAAGATCCACGGGCGCTCGGACGGGCGGGCATAGTCCGGTGATCGTCGACCGGCCCGACCGGCTCGGTCGCGCCGGCAAGGCTCGGCACCCAGCCGCGATCGACCAGAAGCACTCGCCCGTTCGCGCGCGAAGGGCGCGAGAAGCTGCCCGCCCATCGCCGGGCCGGCCGGGGTGTCGCGCACCTCCACGCCGTACAGCGCGGTCGGCCCGGGCAGGAAGTGCCCGGTGGCGCTGACCTTCTGGAACGGCCCCGGACGCGACCGGCAGCGGCACCGGGGGCGCTGCCTCTGCCGCCGCGATCTGCGCCAGGATGCCCTGCTTCCAGGCGAGGCGGCGCACCTGCCACGTGCCGAGGCCCAGCAGGACTAGCAGCATGAGACATGCGCTCACGCCCGGCCACAGCAGGACGCGCACCGCAGGGCGCGTGGCGAGAGGGCGTGTGTCGGTCGCGGCGTGGGTCATGGGAGCCATGAATTGCGGCGCGGACGGCCGCCTACAACCCCATCTCGGCTGCCGCGGTTGCGATATTGCAAGCGCGACCAGCGCCGCCTTCGCCGGACGCATCATCAGGATCGCGGCGGGAAAGGTGACGATCGGCCAGAGGACGGCATGCACCCAGAAGCGGCGGGCTGAAGACGACCTCGACCCAGATCGCCAGCCCGACGACCAATGCGCCGAGCACCAGGATCACGCCGAACGATCGCGCCGTCGCCCGCATCGGCGCCGCGAGAGGTCGAGCCCGCACACCTCGCAGCGGTCGCGAACGGTCAAGCAGGCCGGCAAAGAGGCGGCCCTGCCCGCATCGCGGGCAGCGGCACCGCAGGCCGCCTGCCAGATCGAGACGCGGGACCCGGTCAGGGCGCGGCGACGACAGCGCTGGCACCCCACCAGTAGATGCAAATGAACAGGAACAGCCACACGACATCGACGAAATGCCAGTACCAGGCCGCCGCCTCGAAGCCGAAATGGCGCTGCGGCGTGAACTGGCCGGCCTCGCGCGCGGAACCAGCACACGATCAGGAAGCAGGTGCCGACGATCACATGGAAGCCGTGAAAGCCAGTCGCGAGGAAGAACACCGAGGGATAGACCCCGCCGCCGACGAACTTGAACGGCGCGTGCGTATACTCGACCACCTGGCACGCGGTGAACGACATACCCAGCAGGACCGTCAGGCCGAGGCCGGTGATCAGCCCCTTGCGATCGCCCTCGATCAGGCTGTGATGCGCCCAGGTGATCGTCGTGCCCGAGAGCAGCAGGATCATGGTGTTTAGCATGGGGATGTGGAACGGATCGTAGGTGTGGATGTTCGGCGGCGGCCAGACCGGCGTGGCAGCCCGGAGACATTGTCGGGAAACAGCGCGTAGTTGAAGAATGCCCAGAAGAAGGCGACGAAGAACATCACCTCGCTGCAGATGAAGAACATCATCCCGTAGCGCAGGCCGAGCCGGACGACCGGCGAGTGCAGGCCGGGCGTGCGGCTCTCGCGGATCACGTCGCGCCACCAGAAATACATGGTCGCGAACACGACAAGCGCGCCGATGACCAGGAGCGACGTAGTTGCCGTAATGCGCCGCGAGGACGATGCCGAGCACGATGAGCGCACCGCCGAGGGCGCCGACGAGCGGCCAGGGACTGGGATCGACCAGATGATAAGGCTGTTTCAGTCCGGAGCTGGCCGGAACCGGTGCGCCGTGCGCGTGATCGCTCATGTCCGCTGCCCACGCGAGAGTGGCCGGGGGGACCGCCCCGGCACGGTCGGCGGCATCATCCCGATTTCCGCCGCGGTTCAAGGGGACGCGCGAATCATGCGCCGTGAGTGGCAACGGGTCGTCCCGGGAATAACGAGTGCGCAGATGCCCCGACCCCGCCTATCCGCGCCAGCGCGGCGCCGGCTCGACCCGCGTGTAGTCCTGGGCGGGATAAGCCCGCCCATGTAGCGCTCCTCGACCGGGTCGCCCGACACCTTGGCGGCAAGCTGGCCGGCGAACGGATCGGCGCTGTCGCGGGGCGCCCAGCCGATCGCCTCGCGCGCGTCGTCGCGCCACCAGGTCATGCGCGCATTCGCCGAAGTGCCCCAGATCACGCTGCACCCGACCGCCTCGGCCTGCACGCAGCGCGTCACCAGCCGCACGAAATCCGGATAACGACAGCCAGCTTGCCAGCATGCGCGCGTTGACCGGTTCCTGGAAGCAGGAGCCGATGCGCAGCGACACGCTCTCGACGCCGTGCTTGAACCAATACATCCGGCCCATCAGCTCGCCATACGCCTTCGACAGGCCGTAATAGCCGTCCGGCAGCAAGGCTTGTCGGCGCCGATCGTCTCGTCCGCTCATGAAATCCGATCGCGTGGTTGGAGGAGGCGAACACCACCCGCGCCCGCTCCCGCCGCGCCGCCTCGTAGACATGAACAGGCCGCGGATATTCGGGCCGAGCACCTCCTCGAACGGGCGCTCGACCGAGACACCGCCGAGATGGACGATGGCACCGCAGGCCTCGGCCAGCCGCAGCATCGTGACCCCGTCGTCAGGTCGGCGCGGGTGAAGGCGGCGCCGGCGGGCAGCGTGTCGGGGAACGGGCGCGATGTCGGTCAGCCGCAGCGTCCACCCGGCTGCGCCCAGCGCCGGCCGAGCTGGCGCGACCAAATTGCCGGCGGCCCCGGTGATCAGCACCGGCTTGGCGGGTTTGTCGCTCATGGGCATCCTCCGCTGACGGAGGACAGCATCATGCGCACGATCGCGGATCAACGCCCAGGCCGATCCGTTGCGCGCCGGCCGAGGACGAGTCACCAGCCGCGCGCTGGTGGAGGACTGCCTGGCGCGGATCGCCGACCCGGACGGCGAGGGCGTTCGGACGTTCCTGAGGGTCTATGCCGAGCCGGCGCGCGCCTCGGCCGACGCCATGGACGCGCTGCGCCGCGGCCGGTCGCGCGCCGGGCCGCTATGCCGGCGCCCGGTCAGCCTGAAGGATCTGCTGGACGTGGCGGGCGAGCCGACGGCGGCGGGATCGCGGGCGCTGGCCGACGCCCCGCCCGCACATGCGCATGCACCGGTCGCGGCGCGGCTGCTGGCGGCGGGCTTCGTGCCCGTCGGGCGGACGAACATGACGGAGTTCGCCTTCTCCGGGCTGGGCATCAACCCGCATTTCGGCACGCCGCTGAGCCCGTGGGATCGCCCCAGCCGGCGCATCCCGGCGGCAGCTCGTCGGGCGCGGCGGTATCGGTCGGCGGACGGCATGGCGGTGGCGGCGCTCGGCACCGACACCGGCGGGTCGTGCCGCATCCCGGCCGCCTATTGCGGCGTGGTCGGCTACAAGCCGACGGCGCGGCGGGTGCCGATCGAGGGCGTGCTGCCGCTGGCGCCGAGCCTGGACTCGGTCGGGCCGCTGGCGCCGTCGGTGTCTGCCTGCGCCGTCATCGATGCCGTGCTGGCGGGCGACCCCGCCTGCCCCGCCAGTCCCGGCCGCACTGGACCGGCTGCGCCTGGCGGTGCCGGAAAACGTCGTGCTGGACGGCCTGGATCCCGCCGTGGCCGCGGCGTTCGAGCGCGCCCTGGCCCGGCTGGCCAAGGCGGGCGCGCGGATCGAGCGGCTGCGCTTTCCGGTGTTCGAGGAGATCGCCGCCGCCAATGCCACCGGCGGGTTCGCGGCGGCGGAAGCTATGCGTGGCATCGCGGATTGATGGCCGAGAAGGGTGCGCTCTACGATCCGCGCATCCGCGCTCGCATCGAGCGCGGCGCGCGGCATGAGCGCGGCCGACTACATCGCGCTGCGTGTCGCCCGCGCCCGGCTGATCGCGCGCTTCGACGCCGACACCGCCGGCTTCGACGCGCTGGTGATGCCGACCAGCCCGATCCTGCCGGCACGCATCGCCGACCTGGACGACGAGCGCGACTACAACCGGGTCAATGTCGCCTCGCTCCGCAACACCGCGCTCGGCAACTTCCTCGACCGCTGCGCGATCAGCCTGCCGTGTCACCGACAAGAAGAGCCGCCGGTCGGACTGATGCTGATGGGAGAGACGATGGGCGATGCACGGCTGTTCGCGATCGCGGCAGGGGTCGAGGCGGCGCTGGCCGCCTGAGCGTGGCCGCGCGGGTGACTGAGTTGCGGGGTGGTGGTGACGGACGGGGCGCGCGTGCTGCTCGGCCACGCCACGCGATCCCCGCGCTGGGACATCCCGAAGGGGCTGGCGGAACAAGGCGAGACGCCGCGCCAGACAGCGGCGAGGGAATTGCGCGAAGAGACCGGGCTGATCGCCGCCGCCGACGGCGCTGCGCGACCTTGGCCTGTACTCCTACCTGCCGGGCAAGGATCTGGCGCTGTTCGCGTGGCGGCCGGACACGATGCCCGAACCGGCCCGGCTCGCCTGTGCCACGTTCTTCACGACGCGCGACGGGGCGCGGCTGCCGGAATTCGACCGGTTCGGGATGTTTGCATGGGAGGATGCGATGGGCCGGGTCGGGCGCAACATGGGACGCGTGTTGAGCCTGGTGCAACCGACGCTTCCGCTTTGATGCCGATCAGGTGTCGTTTCATCCGGTAGCATAAACGAGCGGGACGCGCCAGCCTGAGGCGCGTCCCGGCAGCCCTCAGTCCCCGGAGCCCGGTTATAGACCATGGCGACCACCTTGGTTCCTCGCGCAACCTGCGTCCCTGCCGGCGGGGCCAGGCTGGCGATAGCCCCCTCAATGTTGGGATTGTTGTTGGGCAACATGGTCACGCTGACGTCGAGGCCAAGCGCATCCGCTGACGGCAAGCTGCCACCGCTTCTTCAGCGTGTCTTGGGTCGACTGGCTGAACTGACAGGAAGCGGAGAAGGTCGCATATGAGGCCTGGACCGCGGCGCTCACCGATTCCTTGTCGGTTTCGTCGCTGGTGACGAACTCCAGTATCCCGAAGAAGATGCCGCCGGACTGGATGCCGCGCACGAACATGTCGCCGTATTGCTGGCGGAACCGCTGCTCGTTGCCGTTGGCGAGCACGGCAGCCGCCGCGGGATCGATCCCTGGGCTTTTGATGCTCTGGAATGCCTCGGTGATCTGCACGCTGATCAGCGCGAACACCGAACTCGTGTTGATCGCACAGCTTTTCGCATAATTCATCCGGGCGGAGGCGCTGAACAACCCGATTCCGCCGCAGGCCGAGGCGGAGATGCCCAGGGCCGTCTGAAGATCTTCCTCGCTGGTGATCTCCACCAGGCTGTAGGTGAGCTGCTCGCCGCTCGATAGCGGGATGCTGGACGGGGCTCCCGTCACCCCCGCGTTCATCGCCGAGCCGCTCGGGCTATCGATGCCGATCCCGTAATCAACGCCCGGCAAATAGGGGATTGTTCGCGCCGCGGCAGTTTCCACCATCATGACGGTTTTCGGAAGCACGACCATAGGCTGCACGCGCGGGCGCACTGGCTGCGGCGTGACTTTCAACGCTCCTGGATCGACATGCAGGAGCTGCGGGGGAATTACCGTGTTCCTCGGCGGTGCCGACGTCTGCACATGTGGCTCGGTCATCTGTCTCTCCGCGTCAACGTGGTGAAGCTTTGTCCTGCCGGCTCAACCTGGGGCGACATCCGGCCATTGGGGCGTGAACATGCGCAGCAGGTGATCGTCCTCGCGGACGACCTTGTCCCAGACGTCCTTGAGCACCTGCGGAGGACCGAACTTCGCCATGGCGAGCAGGATCTGATTGCTCAGCTGCGTGCTCTGCGCGTCCTGCTTCGCCTTCGCGACGGCATTGTTGATCGGTGTAGTCGTTCTCCACGTCCGCCGGGGCCGGCCATCCCGGATTCGGCGTGGGGTCAGGCATTCCGGCGCAGCTTCGCAGCAGGCCGTACGCGTAGCCTTGGTAGGCCAGGGTCCGGTGCGGGGTCTCCAGCGCCTCCCACACGCCCAGGATAATACCGACCACGGAGAGCCCGCCATCCAGCGGCTCCGCCACGACTTCCACAGCCTCGACCACTCCCAGGATCGCGCCCGCGTCGGCAAGCGAGGTCAGCGCTTCGGTCCCTTCGAGCACGCGATGTACACGGGTGGCGATATCTTCGTCGGGTCCAGGTATTGTCGTTGAGGTGTCAGACACCACGAATCTCCCATCGTTTGAGGCGCACACGGCACAACCGCGAATGGAAATTCTGCAATCAATGCAGAGATGCGGTCGGCCTGGGCAGCGCCTTCTACCGACGAGAAGCTTGCGACGGTGTGACCTACGTCACTGCTGCCGGGCTCCATGAGCGCGATAGCGGCCCCGTTTCCTTTGGGTCCGCAGGCGGCAACGATCCGGACGCCTTCGGTGCGGCGGTCGGCCGGAGGATCGAAGGTGCGCCGTGATGTTAGATCGGGTAGGCGAGGAGGGTCTGGACGCGCAGCGTATCGTAGATCGCGCGCTTCGACTTGAACCGCCATCCCTGCGGTGTTCTCACGACGCGATCCTCGTAACGGCCGGCCTGATACACGGCAGAGCTGCCTTCCTGCGTGGTGTTGACCACCAGGTAGCTGCACGCCATGGCCACCGCATCCTCATCGAGCCGTTCGATCGCGAAGCCCGACACCATGTGCCGATAGGCGGGTTTCTCGAAGATGTTGGCGTGACGGAGCGAGACCACGCGGTCGCGCAGCATCGCCGCGCCGGTGCAATGGACCAGCGGCGCCGGAAGGCCAAGCTCCTCGTTTTCACGCGGGATGATCTCGTAGAAGCAATCCTCGACGAACAGGCCGGGCCAGTCCTCCAGTCGGTCGTCGTCGATGGTCGCGATGTAGCGGTCCTGCAAGACCTGCATCTCGAGGCGCAGGAGCAGATCGGCGGGGATCATGGCACGGCCGGCGCGTGAGCGTAGCCCATCAGCCGTTGGTAGCCGACCCAGAACTTGCGCACCAGGCTCTCCGAGATCAGCGTCGCCGTCTCGTCCGGGGCGGCGCGCGACATTTCGAGAACCGACGCGCCGGAATCTTCGTGGCCGGTGATGCCGTGCTGGACCAGCTCGGTCGCCTCGGTGTCCTCCATCGAGATGTAGCCGGCGGGGCCGACGAGGTTCGCCTGCTTGATGCGCAGGGCCCGCAGTTCTGGCGTGTCGTCCTCGTAGCCGAAGAAGTGGAACACCAGCTCAAAGCTGTCGGGCCCCTTGGGAAGAAGCTGGCGCGCGGCCAGGGTGTTGTGGATCTGCTGGATCACTAGCTGCGGGAAGATCGGCTGGATGTGGTTCGTCGCGACCTCGGCGTATTCGGGCACCAGGGCGAGGATCGAGGTGTCCTCCAGTCGGAAGCTGTCGTCGTAGGACCGGATGCTCTGGCGCTTGTAGGCCGAGGCGTCGTCGGTCTCGTTGCGAAGCGCGATGAGGACGCTATGCAGCCCGGTCGCGGCGTCGGCGACCGCGTGCGCCTTCATGTTGACGCGAAGGATGTTGAACGTGGTGTGGAACAAGTGCAGCAGGCTCGCGTGATAGGGATCCTTGACGTTCTCGAAATACAGCTTCCAGTTCGAGTTGGAGAATTGCCGTGTGCAACCCAGGTAGACGACGGGCTTGCAGAAGATGCGATCCACCCAGGGACGCATCTCCGGCCCTATGTAATCGGCCAGATTGGCCACGCTGCTGCTGAAGGTCGCGAACACCAGCCCCTTGTAGCTGTCGGTCCGGAGTTGGCGCAGATCGTGCTGCGCGACGTCGAAATCGGGCGGCATGCCCGTCATGTCCTTCTGCCCGCGCCGAAACGGGACGCCCTGAAGATTGCCCTTCGCGCCATAGTTCCACTGGTGATAGACACAGGTGTGAGACAGCGCGTTGCCGCGCGGCAGGCGGCAGACGGCCGCACCGCGGTGCGCGCAGCGGTTGACCCAGGCGGCCAGCATGCCGTCCTCGGCTCGGGTCATGACGACCGGGGTCTCACCAATGTAGGTGCTCTTGAAGTCGCCCGGGTTCGGGATTTCCGCCTCGAGCCCAAGGAAGCTCCAGGTGGGACCACGAAAGATACGCTCCTGCTCAAGCGCATGGACGGCGGCGGAGTTGAACACCGTGTACGGCACGCGGGATCCATCCGTGTGCGGGAAGCGCACGCCGGCATCCTCTGACACTCCCTGGACGTGATCCATGACACCCTCATCTCGCGCCGGCATCTTGCGCCGGAGGCACGACCATAGGTCACTGGTCGCGCGGTCACCATACGTCGCTGGCCGCGCGGTCGCTATCCGCCTTCGGCGCGTCGCGGGCTGCAGTGGTGGCGTGACCCCATGAGGACGGAGGGCGCGTTGCAGACGACCGATCTCCACCGGCTCACGGGGGGCCAGACGTTGCTGGTGCTCGCCGCCTGTCCGGGCGATGAAAGCGCCGCGTGCGGCCTGCTGATCGCCGAGGCTTGCGCGCGAAGCCGGCCGCCCCTGGTCGTCATTCTCACTGATGGCGCGCACCGCGGCGAAACCGACCTGCCGCCGGACGAGCGCGCCGTGGCGCATGAGCGGGAGACGCGCGCGGCGGTCAGCGCGTTGAAGCTGCCGCGCAACCGGCTCTTGCTGCTGGGCGTGCATGACGGCGCGGTGCCGGCCGAGGGGGCGTTCTTCGACGACCTGGCGGGCGCGATCGGTTTCCTGACCTGGATGCGCGATCTGAACGTCGTCTGTGGTCCCCGCGAAGACGATTCTCGCCCGGACCATGCGCACGGGGGCGCGATCGCGGCCGCCGTCGCGCGCCGTTGCGGGATCGGGTTGCTGTCGTACGGCGACGGTGCGGGCATGGTCGCCTTGGACGCTCCACGGCACGCGGCTGCGAAGGCACGCGCCGTTGCCGCTCATGCCTCCCTCGGCTGGACGGCGCAGGCGCCGACCTCTCCGGAGCGTTTCATCCGCTTGTAAGTCGGTCTCCGTTATGGTCGCATCGGTTCCCGCTTCGTGCGCTGGGCAGCCGATCAATCTGGTTTGACCCACTACAAGCGCGACGGACAAGGGAGGCGCCCATGTTCACCCAGGAGAACCTCAACGCGTTGCGGCGGACAGTGCGCGAGTTGCAGACTGGAGTCGGCGACAAGCGGGCGGTGCAGGTCATCGACCGGCTGCTCGATGCCGTCTATCCGGTTCTGTACGAGATGCGCGTGACGCAGGCCGAGTGGGACGCAGCCCTCCGGTTTCTCGGCGAGACCGACCCCGTGATGATGCGGGCCGTCGCATGGACTCTCGGGCTCGGCCAGATCGTGCAGGAGAACAATTCCCGGCTCGGCGATGCCGCGACGGCGGAGTGTATCGAGGGGCCGTTCCATAGGCCGGACGCGCCGGTCCTGGCGAATGGCGCGCCGCTGCACCAGGTCGATGACGGCGCCGAGTACCTGTTCATCGAGGGCCGGGTGCGCGACTCCACCGGGCGGACGCTGGCGGATGTCGATCTGGACGTCTGGGCGGCGAACGGTGAAGGGAACTATTCTTTGTTCGATCCATCCCAGCCGGTCCAAAACTGCCGGGGCCGGCTGCGCAGCGGCGCGGACGGCAGCTACGTCGTGTTCGCCCCGCTGCCGCGATCGTACCACATGGACGTCGGGCCGATGGGGACGGTGCTGAACCTCATGGGCCACCAGGCCTGGCGGCCGGCGCATGTCCACTTCATCCTGACGGCGCCGGGGTACGAGCGGTTGACGACGCAGCTCTACTTCGCCGGCGACCCGCATCTGCACGACGACCCGGCGGTCGCGGTGAAGGATCGCCTGATCGTGCCGCTCACCCGCCACAACGCGCCTGAGGCGATCGCGGCGCGCGGCGTGGATCGTCCTTTCAGTGTCGCGTCCTTCGACTTCCACCTGCAGCCGTCATGACCTGAGCGCGCCCGGGGGAACCTTCCCGGCTTTCTTGCGCTACTTCGCGATAGTGATTACTTGTCCATGGGCTGACGGCGAGTTAGGTATCCGGACGCTCCCGGGGACTTGTGAGGCGAGCGGATGAAGGCACCTGCGGTGAACCCCATCTCGATGCATGCCATCGATTGCGACATCCACCCGGCAGTACCCAGCACGCGTGCGCTGCTGCCCTATCTGGATGATTACTGGCGGGAACACATTGTCCGTCGCGGGATCGAGAGCGACAATATGGAGATCAGCTCCTATCCAGCCAGCGCGCCCTTGAGTAGCAGGCCGGATTGGCGCCCGTCGCGCCGTCTTCCCGGAGCCGATTTCGATCTGGTGCGGGGCCACGTGCTCGACACATTCCAGCCGCGCTTCGCGATCTGCAACGTGCTGCACGGTTCGCAGATCATGTTCAGCGAGGATTTGTCCGCCGCGCTCTGTCGCGCCGTCAACAATTGGATTGCGGCCGAATGGCTTGACCGCGATCCGCGGCTGCGCGCTTCCATCGTGGTGCCTCCGCATAGTGCGGATTTAGCCGCCGAGGAGATCGAGCGCCGCGCCTCCGACAAGCGTTTCGTCCAGGTCCTGATGCTGGCCTTGACCGAGCTGCCGCTGGGCCGACGCCAGAACTGGCCGATCTACCGGGCCGCCGAGCGCCATGGATTGCCGATCGGCATTCATGCGGGCAGCAGCTTCCGCCATCCGCCAAGCGCGCTTGGCTGGCCGTCCTATTATCTGGAGGACTACGTCTCCCAGGCGCCTGGCTTTGCCAGCGTGCTCAACAGCCTGGTCACCGAAGGCGTGTTCGTGAAGTTCCCCAAGCTGAAAGTGGTGCTCATCGAATCGGGCGTGACCTGGCTGCCGGCCTATCTGTGGCGGATCAACAAGACCTGGCGCGGCGTGCGCGCGGAAACGCCGTGGCTTGATCGGCCTCCCTCCGAGATCATCCGCGAGCATGTGCGCCTGACCCTCCAGCCGTTCGACGACCCGCCGGAGCCGGGCCAGGTCGCAACCATCATCGAGGAGATCGGTTCGGACGCGATGCTGCTGTTCTCGACCGACTATCCGCACTGGCATTTCGAGGGCAGCGATGCAATCCCCGACGGTCTGCCGAGCGACCTTGTCCGGAAGATCCTGATCGATAACCCATTGGCAACCTATTCGCGCCTGTCCTGACCGACAGCCGCGCGAGACACAGGAGGCGACGCGATGAACGCGACAATGCTGGACCGCAGACGGGAAAGCATCAACCAGAGCTTCACCGGCTTTATCGACTGCGATGTCCATCCGTTCTACAGATCGCCCGACGAGTTCGATGCCTTCCTGCCGCAGCGCTGGCGCGAGCATCGGCACAGCATCGGGGGACGCACCCGCCAGGGCCTCTCCAAAGCCTCGCTTTATCCGCGCATGTCGCCGGGCAACGGCCAGCGGATGGACGCATGGCCGCCGAACGGCGGCCCGCCGGGTTCCGATCTCGCGTTCATGCAATTGCAGTTGCTTGATCTGTTCGATGTCTCCTACGGCCTGCTCGCCCCCTTGGTGGGCGGTGCCGGCGGGGAGCGCAATGTCGAATTCGGCGCCGCTATGGCGACAGCCGTCAACGAGTGGCAGTTGGCGCGCTGGTGCGACCCGGACCCGCGCCTGAAGGCGGCGGTGCAGATCAACATCGAGCATGAGCAGGCTGCCATCGCCGAGATCGAGAAGCGCGCCGGCGACCGCCGCTTCGCGCAGGTCAACATCCCGCCGCGCGGGCTGGAGCCGCTCGGCCGCCGACGCTACTGGCCCATCCTGGAGGCCTGTGCCGCGAACGGGTTCCCAGTCTCGCTGCATCTCGGCGGCACCAGCGGTCATGCATCGACCGGCGGCGGCTGGCCTTCCTTCTACCACGAAGAACACCCGTCCTATGTGCAGACCATGCAGACGCTGGTGACGAGCCTGGTCTGCGAAGGGGTGTTCGAGCAGATCCCGAACCTGAAGATCGTCCTGGTCGAAGGCGGATTTGCTTGGTTGCCGGCGCTGTGCTGGCGCCTTGACAAGCACTGGAAGCGTTTGCGCGCGGAAGTTCCGTTCCTGCGACAGAAACCGTCGGAGTACGTGCGGCAGAGTATCTGGCTGACCACCCAGCCGATCGAGGAGCCGGAGCGCCCGCAGGACATGCTGTCCACGCTGGAGTGGATCGGCATTGATCGCGTGATGTTCTCGACCGACTACCCGCACTGGGATCAGGACGATCCGCGTTTCGCGTTCAAGGTCGCGCTGCCGGAGGCGTGGAGGCGCAAGATCTATCATGAGAACGCGCGCGCTCTGTACGGCCTGGACTGATCATGAGCCGGCATGTCGTCGGCGATGGTCGACGAGATCGCCCCGGGCACGTGCAAACTGGTCACGGTGAAGGGGCGGGAGATCGGCATCTTCAACGTCAACCAGGAATTCTTCGCGCTGATCAACCGCTGCCCGCATCAGGGCGCGCCGCTCTGCCGCGGCAAGATCCTGAGCCGGCTGGAGGCGCCCATGCCGGGCGAATACCGGCTGACCCGCAAGGGGGAAATGCTGCGGTGCCCCTGGCATTGTTGGGAGTTCGACATCAGGACAGGCCAGTCCTGGTGCGACCCCGACAGCGTGCAGGCGCGCACCTACGCGGTGGAGGTGGAACCTGGGGCGACGCTCGCCAAGGGCCCGTTCGCGGCGGAGACGGTGCCGCTCGCGATCGAGCATGATTACGTGGTGATCACCGTCTAGGCC
Organism: uncultured Pseudomonadota bacterium; assembly: GCA_963756495.1. Lineage (GTDB taxonomy): Bacteria > Pseudomonadota > Alphaproteobacteria > Acetobacterales > Acetobacteraceae > DATFDN01. The sequence goes on from CAVWNS010000002.1 coordinate 884,903, forward strand.
AGGACGCGTCGCCAGAATGCGCGCCGGGCACCAGGGGGGAGGGAACGCGAGACATGGACGACAATAGCCTGACCCGGCGCGGCTTATTGGCCGGCGCGTCTGGGCTGGGGGCGGCGACCATGCTCGCCGGCCTCAGTGCCCCGATGGCCGAGGCGCTGGCCCAAGCGGCCGCGGACGGCGACAAGACGAAGGTCAGCGGCGAGCTGATCGGCAAGCTGGAAGGGCCGGAGGTCGTCATCGACCCGGCGCAATGGCCGACCGATCTCAAGGAAGCGCCGATGCTGGCCAGCCGCGTGGCGGCGGGCACGCTGCCACCCGTCAAGGACCGCGTCGGACCGGACCCGCTGGTGATCAAGCCGCTGCACGAGATCGGCAAGTATGGCGGCACCTTGCACCACGGCTTCACCGGGCCGGGCGACGTGTGGAACGCATGGCGTTTGGCGACCGGCCCGGACTCGCTGCTGGCCTGGGACTGGACGGGAAACCGCATCGTTCCCAACATCGCCAAGAGCTGGAGCGTCAGCGACGACGGCAAGATCACCACGATCCAGCTGCGCCGCGGCATGCGCTGGAGCGACGGACACCCCTTCACGGCCGATGACTTCGTCTTCTGGTACGAGGACGTCTACAGCGACGACCAGCTCGTGCCGGTGAAGTCCATCTTTTTTGCCGGTAGCGACGGCCAGCAGGGCCGGTTGGAAAAAGTTGACGAGACGACGATCCGACTGATCTTCCCCGTGGCGAACTTCATCTTGCCGGACCTGCTGGCCGGCGCCAACGATCTCGGCGGCCACGCGATGCAGGGGCGCTTCGGAAACGGGCTGTTCGCTCCGGCGCACTACATGAAGCAGTTCCACCGGAAATATGTCGCCGAAGACGCGTTGAACAAGCAAGCCAAGGCGGCCGGCTTCCCGAATTGGAACCGCATGTTCCTGACCAGGAACGACTGGTCGCTCAACCCCGATCTGCCGGTGCTCGCGCCCTGGACGACGAAGTCACCGATCAACCGGCCCACCTTCCTGCTCGAGCGCAATCCCTACAGCATCTGGGTTGATTCCGCGGGCAATCAGCTTCCCTATATCGACACCGTGATGTGCACCCTGGCCGAGGATCTGGAGGTGGTGAACCTGCGCGCCATCGCCGGCCAGTACGATTGGCAAGCCAGACACATCCAGCTCGCCAAGCTGCCGGTGCTGCTGCAGAACCAGAAGGCCAACAACTACAAGGTCTATCTGGACCCGGGCACCTACGGCACGGACATGCAGATCGCCTTCAACCACAGCTTCGTCAAGGACCCGGAAATCGCGAAGTGGATCGGCAACGTCGATTTCCGGCGTGCGCTGTCGCTGGCGATCGAGCGGGACGAGCTGAACCAGATCTTCTGGCTCGGCATCGGCCAGCCGCGTACCATCGTGCCGGCCGACGACAATCCGTACAATCCCGGACCCGAATACAGTCTGCGCTGGGCCGATCACGACCCGGACAAGGCGAACGCGATGCTCGACAAGCTCGGGCTGACGAAGAAGGACAGCGACGGCTACCGCCAGCGCACCGACGGCAAGGGTCGCCTCACCTTCGAGGTGCTGGTCTTCGCCGCTTCCGGCATGCCCTACACGCAAATCTGCGAGCTGGTGCGCACGCACAGCCAGGCGATCGGCATCGACCTACAGGTGAACGAGGTCGAGCGCAGCCTCGGCGAGGCGCGGATCGCCGCCAATGAGCACCAGCTCATGGCATGGGTGGGCGACGGCATCGATCACCTGTTCAGCTTCCCCCTCACGGTGCTGCCCCTGGCGCCCGGGGCACTTTCCGGCACGCAATGGGGACTGTGGAACGCCACCCACGGGGCCCAGGGCATGAAACCCGATCCGTGGATGATCAAGGTGATGGACAACTACCGGAAGTCTTTCGGACTGAAGTTCGAGGACCGGGTACCGCTGGTGAAGGAGATCTGGGCATTGCTGGTGGACAACGTGCACGCGATCGGCACGGTCGGGCTGTCGCCCGCCTTCATGGGCGTGCGGGTGGTGAAGAACACGATGGGGAACGTGCCGGCGCGCCAGGTACAACACGCCTGACGTCCGCACGCCGAGCGTGTCGCGCATGATGTCGGTCTATTTCAAGACCTGAGCCGATGCTCACCTACCTCGCCCGCCGGCTGATGCTGGCCGTGCTCACCATCTGGTTCATCTCGGTGGCAACCTTCGCCATCATCCATCTGGCGCCGGGCGACTACATCTCCACCTACGTCGCCGAGATGTCGGCGGCCGGCAGCGCGATGACCGCGGACGAGGCGAACGCGCTGCGCCATCAGTACCGGCTCGATCAGCCGGTTGCCATCCAATATCTGAAATGGGCGGTACAGGTCGCGCACGGCAATTTCGGCGCATCGATGGAATGGCAGCGGCCGGTCTTCGCGGTCATCGGTGACCGGCTGCTGCTGACCGTCATTGTGTCCGTCGCGGCGATCCTGTTGACCTGGCTGGTCGCGCTGCCGATCGGCATCTACTCCGCGGTGCGTCAGCACTCGATCGGCGACTACGTGTTCACCTTGTTCGGCTTCATCGGCTTGGCGGTGCCGAGTTTCCTGATCGCACTGATTCTGATGTATGCGGGATTCCGCTATTTCGGCACCAATATCGGCGGGCTCTTCTCGCCCCAATATGCCGACGCCCCCTGGAGCTGGGCACGGGTCGGCGATCTCTGCTGGCACCTGCCGCTGCCGGCGGTGATCCTCGGCCTGGGCAGCACCGCGCAGGTCATGCGGGTGATGCGGGCGAACCTGTTGGACGAGCTGCGCCGGCCCTATCTCGTCACCGCGTGGTCACGCGGCATGCCGCTGTGGCGCGCGATCTTGAAATACCCGGTGCGCGTGGCGCTCAATCCGTTCATCAGCACGATCGGCTACATCCTGCCTTACGTGGTGTCGGGCAGCGTGCTCGTCTCGCTGGTGCTGGGGCTGCCGACCGTTGGCCCAGTGCTGTTCCGGGCACTGGTGGCGCAGGATCTGTTCCTCGCCGGCACCATCGTGCTGCTGCTCGGGACCCTGACCGTGTTGGGCACCCTGCTCTCCGACCTGCTGCTGGTCGCGATCGATCCGCGCATCCGGCTGGACCGCCGGTCATGAGCGCGACCGACACATTGGCGCCGGCCGTCGCCCCGGTCCGCCGCCCGGCTGCCGCCGCCGGCCAGTGGCGCCTGACGTGGCGCCGTTTCCGCCGCCACAAGGTGGCAGTGGCCAGCGGCGTCGTCGTGCTGGTGTTCTACCTGGTCGTCGTGTTCGCCGAGTTCTTCGCCACGACCGACCCCAACCGGCCAAGCTCGCTCTATTCGCTGATGCCGCCGCAGACGGTGCACCTGTTCGACAACGGCGCATTCCGTCCCTTCGTCTACAAGGTGGAGCGCAAGCGGGATGCGACGTTCCAGCTCGTCTACACGCCGAACCTGAAGGTGAAGATCCCGGTCGTGCTGTTCGCGAAGGGCTTCCCCTACAAGCTGTTCGGCCTATTCCCGGCCGACCGGCATCTGATCGGCGTGCGCGGGGCGAATGCGGGCCAGACCTTGTTCCTGCTCGGGACCGACGTGCAGGGCCGCGATCTCTGGTCGCGCCTCGCCTTTGCCACGCGCGTCTCGCTCACCGTTGGTCTGGTCGGCGTCGTGATGAGCCTGTTCCTCGGCGTGCTGCTCGGCGGCATCTCCGGCCTCTATGGCGGGGTGATGGACGAAGTGATCCAGCGGATCATCGAGGTGGTGCGCTCGGTACCGACGATTCCGCTCTGGATGGGCCTCGCGGCCGCCTTGCCGCGCGACTGGAGCGTGACGCAAATCTACTTCGCCATCACACTCATCATCTCGCTGGTGACCTGGACCGAGCTGGCGCGCGTGGTGCGCGGCCGGTTCCTGGCACTGCGCGAGGAGGAGTTCATCACCTCCGCCGAGCTGGACGGGTGCAGGCGGCTGCGGATCATCTTCCGCCACATGGTGCCGTCATTCCTCAGCCATATCATCGCGGTCACCACGCTCACGCTGCCGGTGATGGTGCTCAGCGAGACCGCGCTGAGCTTTCTCGGCCTCGGACTGCGCCCGCCCGCGATCAGCTGGGGCGTGCTGCTGCAGGCGGCGCAGAACGTGGAGGCGGTGGCGCTGACGCCCTGGCTGCTGCTGCCGGCGGTGCCGGTCATCGTCGTCGTGCTCGCCTTCAACTTCCTGGGCGACGGGCTGCGCGACGCGGCCGACCCGTACGGGCGGAGCTGAGACTATGGACACCGCCGTCGCACCCGGGAGCGGGATGCACGGCAACGCGGGAGAACCGCTGCTTGAGGTGCGCGGCCTTAAGACGCACTTCGAGACGCCGGCCGGCGTGGTACGCATCCTCGACGGGATCGATCTTGAGGTCGGTCGCGGGCGCACCTTGTGCATCGTCGGCGAGAGCGGCTGCGGCAAAAGCATGACGGCCCGCTCCATCATCCGCCTTGTGCCGCCGCCGCTGCGGATGGTGGGCGGCGAAATCCTACTGCATCGGCCCGACGGCCAGGTGGCGGACCTCGCGCGGCTCGATCCCTTCGGCCGGGCGATCCGGGCGATCCGCGGGCGCGATATCGGCATGATCTTCCAGGAGCCGATGACGGCGCTGAGCCCGGTGCACACGATCGGCAACCAGATGATGGAAGCGATCCGCCTGCACGAGCGGGTCAGCCGTACGGAGGCACGCGAACGCTCGATCGAGATGCTGCGGCGGGTGGGGCTGCCGCGGCCGGCCGAACGGCTCGATGCTTACAGCTTCCAGCTCTCGGGCGGCATGCGCCAGCGCGCGATGATCGCGATGGCGCTGGTCTGCGGGCCGAGCCTGCTGATCGCCGACGAACCGACGACCGCCCTGGACGTCACGACCCAGGCGCAGATCCTCGATCTGATGCGCGCGCTGCGTGCCGATTTCGGCATGAGCATCCTGTTCATCACCCATGACCTCGGCGTGGTTGCCGAAATGGCCGATGAGGTCGTGGTGATGTATCTGGGCAAAGTCGTGGAGCGCGGCAGCGTCGCGCAGGTGTTCCGCGATCCACGACATCCGTACACGCGGGCCTTGCTGCGGTCCAATCCGGGCCTGGATCAATCGCCGGGGCGGCGGCTGCGGGTGATCGCCGGTACCGTCCCCGATCCCCTCAATCGGCCGCCCGGCTGTCCGTTCCATAGCCGGTGCGAGGAGGCCATCCCTGGCCAGTGCGACCGGATCGATCCTCCTCCCTTCGCAGTCGGCCCCGGACATTCGGCGAGCTGTCTGATCGCCGATACGCCGCCGGCGCGATCGCCGATTAGCGCCGTGGTGGCGGCCGACCCGCCGCCGCCCGCGCGGTCCGGCGTGGACGCAGCGTTGCTGCGGATCGAGGGGCTGAGCATGCACTTCAGCCGTCGGCGGGGCTTCCTACGCCCGCCAGCTTCCAGCATTCGGGCGGTGAACGAACTGACCCTGAGCGTGCTGCCCGGCGAGACGATGGGGCTGGTGGGCGAGAGCGGCTGCGGCAAGACCACCACGGGCCGCTGCATCATCCGCACGTTGCAGCCGACCGGTGGGCGCATCCTGTACCGCGATAAGGGCGGTGGCGTCGCCGATCTGGCGAGCGTGCCGAAATCGGCCTTGCGGCCGTATCGCCGGCAGATCCGCATGATCTTCCAGGACCCGTATTCGTCCCTGGACCCGCGTATGAAGGTGGGAGACATCATCGGCGAACCGCTGAAGGTCAACCACATGGCCCACGGGCGGGAGCTGCAGGACCGGGTGGAGAGCCTGATCCGCCGGGTCGGGCTGCGCCCGGAATATATCCGTCGCTATCCCCATGCGTTCAGCGGCGGCGAGCGGCAGCGGATCGGGATCGCTCGGGCTTTGTCGCTCGATCCGAAACTGGTGGTATGCGACGAGGCGGTGTCCGCGCTGGATGTCTCGGTGCAGGCGCAGATCCTCAATCTGTTGCGCGACCTACAGGACGAGTTGCGGCTGACTTATGTCTTCATCGCGCATGATCTGAGCGTGGTACGGCATATCTGCGACCGTGTGGCGGTCATGTACGCGGGCCGCATCGTCGAGCTGGGGCGCACCAGCGAGGTGTTCACCGCGCCGAAGCATCCCTACACCTCCGCGCTGCTCTCGGCTGCACCGGTGATGGACCCGGAGGAGCGGGCGCGACGGCAGAGGGTGATCCTGAAGGGCGAGGTGCCGGACCCGGCGCGGCTGCCGGGCGGCTGCCCGTTCCATCCGCGCTGCCCGCACAGCGACGGCACGCGCTGCGTGACCGAGATTCCGACGGTCACCGAGGACGGGACAGGCCGCGAGGTCGCGTGTCACTATGCCGCCATGCTTCATCTGCCGGGGATCGGCCGCCGCTCGGTGCCGGCGCCGCAGCCCCAAGCCGGTCATCTGGTGCCGGACGCGAACGACTGAAGGGAAACGACGGACATGACCTTGAGCATCACGCAGATCCATCCCGCGTTCGTCGGCGAGGTATCGGGCGTCGATCTGACGAAGCCCCTCGGCCGCGAAGAGGCGGCGGCGATCGACGCGGGGATGGATCGAGTACGCCGTACTGGTGTTCCACGACCAGAACATCACCGACGAGCAGCAGCTTGCTTTCACGCGCAACTTCGGTGATCTGGAGAACTACAGCACGCCCGGCCATGTCCGCAAGCGTGAGGACCATCGGCTCGGCGCCGGCATCGCGGACTTCTCCAACCTGACCAAGGATGGAAAGATCATGTCAGCCGAGGACCGGGTGTGGTTCTTCAAGCTGGGCGACCGGCTGTGGCATTCGGACAGCTCCTTCCGGCCGATCCCGGCGAAGTATTCGCTGCTATCGGGACGGGTGATCCCGTCCTGGGGCGCCAACACCGAGTTGGCTGACATGCGCGCCGCCTATGATGCGCTGGACGAGCGCACGAAGGCGGAGGTCGAGGACCTGATCTGCGAGCATTCACTGATCTACTCGCGGGAAGCGATCGGCTTCACCGAGCTCACGGCCGAGGAGATCGCCGCCTTCCGGCCGGTGCGCCAGCGCCTGGTCCGCACGCACCCGGTGACCGGACGGAAATCGCTGTTCCTGTCCTCGCATGCCGGCGCCATCCTGGGGTGGACCATTCCGGAGGCACGCTCCTTCCTCCGCGATCTGACCGAGCATGCGACCCAGCGGGAGTTTGTCTATTCGCATGTCTGGAAGCCGTACCGACCTGATCATGTGGGACAACCGCACGACCATGCACCGGGCACGCTGCTTCGACCGCAACGAGGTCCGCGATGTGCGCCGAACGACGCTTGCGGGTGATTCACCGACCGTGGAGCAGGCGACGGCCGCCTGACGGGTGGGACCTGGCGTAGGGATCAGACCAGCGCCGGGTGAAGTTCAGCGTCCGGGACAGGGCGAGGAAGTACTTGATCTGAGTCAGGTCCACGATCGTCCGCCGCCGATGCGGTTTGCTGGGCGGATCACATCCCGGCGAACCAGTTGAAGCCTCGGCTCTCCCAATAGCCGCCCGGATACGTGTTGGTTACCTCGATCGCGGTAATCCATTTCGGGTTCTTGTAGCCGAGCTTGGTGGACAAGCGTAGCCGGAGGGGAAAGCCGAACGGGTCGGCCAGCGTCTCGCCCGCGTACTGGGTGGCGAGCAGGGTCTGCGGGTGCAGCGCGGTCGCCATGTCGATGCTGCTGGGGTAGTCGTCGGCGGTCTTGAACGCGACGTATCTGGCCGTCAGATCGGCGCCGACCCGTTCCAGCAAGCTGCGCAAGGTCGGGCCCGACCATTGGCCGATGTAGTCCCAACCCTCTACGCAAACATGGCGGATCACCATGTCGGTTTGAGGCAAGGTCGCGAGCTGTGCCGCGGTCCAAGGCCGCTTGTCGGCGATCAGTCCGCCCAGTTCCAGCTTCCAGGTCGTCGCGTCGACCGGCTTGACGTCCATGATGTCGAAATAGGCATTGAACCGCGGCGGCTTGAGCACCATCGACGCCGGGTAGGTCGGCGCCAGCTTGTTCGGGTCGAACAGCCAAGCCTGCGCACGGTCGTTCAGTGCCGAGATCCTGCGCAGCCCGGCCTCGACCGAGGATGGCCTGCTGACGTCGCAGCCGGTCAGCATGGTCAGGGCGCCGAGTGACAACCCGCTGCGGATCAGGCCCCGGCGTTCGAGCGAGCGGAGCAGGGGGCGATGGTCGTCCAGGATCGCCGGGTCGGGCAGCGTCGCCGGGCGGAACGGTGATCTCATGTCCGTACTCTCCGGCGCGGCGGCACTCGCCGGCGCGGCAGCCTGGGGCCGCCGGTCAGCATAGCCACCAGGGTGCTCGGCACCAGCAGCGCCAACGCAACGTGCACGGCAAGAAAGCCGACGATCACCGCCATACCGATGAAGTGCACCAGCCGGGCGCCCTGGAAGCCGCCGAACAGGGACACCAAGCCGGAGAACTGCACCGGCTTCCAGATCGCCAATCCGGTGACGACCTGCGACACTCCGGCGAGGATCACCACGATATAGAGCAGCTTTTGCACCGCGTTGTAGGTGGTCAGGTCGTTGTGCTCGATCCGGAAATGCAGTGTGTCGCGCACCGTCCCGATCACCTCGCGCACGTGGATCGGCAGCAGACGCTCCCGGAAGCGCCCGGTGGCGATCCCGTAGAGGAGGTAGGCCAGCCCGTTGAGCGCGAGCAGCCACATGCCGGCAAAATGCCACTGCAAGCTTTCAGCCGCCCAGCCGCCCAGCCGCAGCCACTGAGGGAAGTGTAGGCCATTGATGATGACGTCATCATTGTAGATGCCCCAGCCGGACGTGATCATGACGATCATGGCGAGCGCGTTGGTCCAGTGCATGATCCTCACCGCCAGCGGATGCAGCCGCATCGTGCCGGGGGCGACCTGGACGGTGATTGCGCTCATCGGGGCTCCGTTCCTGATCATCGCATTAATTCCGGCCCGATTGCTCGCCAAGAAGCCAGGTATGCCGAGGTTTCCATAGCAGCTGCACCTTACACCCTTGGGAAAACTATGTAGTGTTTCACAGCATTTTATAAGAGCATTTCTAATCATACCGCCAGTTATGCATTCCATAACCAAAGGTCATTATCGCCGACGTCTACGTCGCGCTAATACCAACCCGCCTAGAGAGTGACACACGCCCACTCCCTTGCGCCGACGGAGCTGATGCGGTCAGGGTCGTTGACGAAGAAATGCCAGGCGGTCCGGCACGCCTCGACGATGGCGTCGTAGCCGTCCCACACCAGGGCGCACAGCCGGTTAGCGCGGAGGTATTGCCAGACGTTCTCCATCGGGTTCAGTTCCGGGGAGTACGGCGGCAGCGGCAGGAGTGTGATGTTGTCGGGCACGCCGAGACGGACGCCCCGCTGATGCCATCCGGCGCTGTCGCAGACCAGCACGGCGTGAGCGCCGGGTGCGACCTGGGTGCTAATTTCGGCCAGGTGCTCGGTCATGGCCTCGGCATTGACGCCCGGCATGATGATTGCGGCGCCGACGGCGCGGTTCGGGCAAATCGCGCCAAACAGGTAGGCGGAGTCGTGGCGGTTATCGCGGACCATCAACGGCCGCGAGCCGATCGGCGCCCAAATGTAAGCGTGGCCGCCCTTCTGGCCGACCCGTGCTTCGTCCTGAAACCAAATCTCGACTGGCTTGTCAGCCGCGGAAGCGGGCAGCGCCTCCTTCACCAGACTGGCAAAGTTTTTTTAAACGCCGCCTCGGCCGCGGCGTCCTTCTTCGGATGGAACGGCCGCGGCTGCAGCCGGGTCAGGTCGAGCCGGCGCAACCACTTGCCGATGGTGCTCTCATGCACCGTCACACTGAAGCGGCGCGCAACCTCTTCGCGCAAATCCAGGCACCGCCAGCGCACCACCTTGTGCTTTTCCAGATCCGGCCCCTTGACGACCAGCTCCCTCAGCTCCGCCATTTGCTCCTTGGTCAGGACCGGCGCGGGGCCTGGGCCGCGGCGCGACGTCAGCCCGTCCACCCCGTCCCGATTGTAGCGATGCACCCAGTCGCGAAGCGTTTGCCGGTCCATGCCGTTCCGCTCCGCCGCCTCGGCGCGCGGATAGCCCTCCAAAATCATCGCCATCGCCAGCAGCCGGCGGACCTGCGCGCCGTCGCGGCATTTGCCCGCGATCTCACGAAGGCCAGCCGCCGTGTGCTCCGTACGCGTCACCGTCACTGCCGCGCCCATTCGATGCCTCGCTCCAACTCGACCACGCGGCCATCGAATCAGAACCGAGCCAGATTGGGAATCCCAGAAAGTCAGGGGCCAGGCGGCTTGGTATAACACCGCGGTCGCGATTGCTGCGTTGACAGAAAGGATGAGAAAGTGGCGCTGCTGTATCGTGCAATCCTTGCCGTCCTGATTCTGGGCGGCGGTGTGGCGTTGGCCCAACAGCCGGCACCCTCGGGCATGAGTTTGGCTGAGGCGGCATCGCGGCGTTTCCCCCAACCCGTACGCGTCGGCGACCTGATCCACCGCACCGTGCTTCGGCCTGTGGAGAGCCAGCCGGTGCTGGGGCACGTGACGCAAGTGGTTCGACGTGGCGACGGTGTTGTGGAGATCGTGATCGATTATGGCGGGCTGTTCGGCATCGGCGCCCGGCCGATCGCCGTGCCGGTCGAGGCGATGGCGCTGCTCGGCCGCGACATGGAAATTCTGGACTTCACGCCGAAACAGCTGAACCATTTTCCGGCTTATGATGGCGTTGGGGCTACCCCGATCGCCCCCAATGACATCATCCGCGTGGGTCTGGCCCGGCCGTCGCACTGATCGGGTCGGGCCTCGGCCTTTCTCGTCGTCAGCCGTTCTCGGCTGTCTCCACTTTCTTATGACACCCTCACTCTGAGGACGGCCACATGCACCACCAAAACCAGCGGCCGGCTCGTCACCGATTTCGGGGAACGCGCTCACATGCCGCGCCCGCCATGCAACGGCACGAGGTGCGACAGGAACAGCTCGGCGCAGGCCCGCCGGCCGAAGCGTTCGGCGTGCGCGCGACAGGCGACGCGGTCGGCCCTCAACGCCTCCAGGGCCGCCACCCGCAGATCGGTGTCGGTCGCGCCGATCTTGCCTTTCGCGTCGGCGAGCACGTCGGCCGGTCCGGTCACCGGAAACGCCGCAATCGGCGTGCCGCAGGCCAGCGCTTCCAGCAGCACCAGGCCGAACGTGTCGGTCAGGCTCGGGAACACCATCACGTCCGACCCCGCGTAGGCGCGGGCGAGGGCCGTGCCGTGGCGGGACCTGTGAACAGCACCTGCGGATACGCGCGGCGCAGTGCAGCAAGCTGTGGGCCGTCCCCGACCACCACCTTACTGCCCGGCAGGTCCAGGCGCAGGAACGCCGCGATGTTCTTCTCCACCGCGACCCGCCCGACATAGGCGAACACCGGGCGCGGCAGGTCCCATGCCTCGCGCGGGGCGGGCCGGAACAGATCGAGATCGACGCCACGCGACCACGCCCGCACGTCGCGGAACCCCCGTCTCTCCAGCTCATGTTGCAGGCTGCGCGCGGCCACCAGCATCCCCTGCCCGGCGCCGTGGAAGCGGCGCATCCACGCATAGGCCGGCCCGACCGGGATGGCGGTGCGCGCGTGGATGTATTCGGGAAACCGGGTGTGAAACGAGGTGGTGAACCCTACGCCCTTGCGCCGCGCCCAGGCCCGTGCGGCCAGGCCGAGCGGGCCTTCGGTCGCGATGTGCAGCGCATCCGGCGCGAACGTCGCGATCAGCCGCGCCAGGCGCCGGCGCGGCAGCAAGGCGAGACGGATCTCCGGATAGGGCGGGCAGGCGACCGAGCGGAAGCGGTCGGGGCCGATCACCTCTACGACGTGGCCCATCGCGCGCAGCTCCGCGGCTACGGTCGAGAGCGTGCGCACCACGCCGTTCACCTGCGGCGCCCAGGCGTCGATGACCATCAGGATACGCCTGACGGGCAGGATAGGCCGCACCGGGATCGCGGGAGCCTCAGGCAGCTTGCGGAACCCGGGCCGGGCGCGGCGCGTCGAGCGATAGGCGGTTGCGCATCGCCCAGTCGATCAGCTCCAGGGTTCCGTCGTGATGCTCGACCAGCGCGGTGCAGCTTTCCACCCAGTCGCCGTCGTTGATGCAGAGGATGCCGTTCACCTCGCGCATCTCGGCGTGGTGGATGTGACCACATACCACGCCGTCGAAGCCGCGCCGGCGCGCCTCGTCCGACAGCGCCACCTCGAAGCGGTCGATGAACTTCACCGCTTCCTTCACCTGGCGCTTCAGCCAGGCCGACAGCGACCAGTAGGGATAGCCCAGTCGCCGGCGCACCACGTTGAACCAGCGGTTCGTCACCAGCGCGGCCCGATAGCCGCTGTCACCCAGCAGGGCGAGGAAGCGCGCATAGCGCACCACGCTGTCGAATGCGTCGCCGTGCAGGATCAGCAGGCGCTTTCCGGCCGCCGTGACATGCACCGCCTCGTCGCACAGCCTGATGCCGCCGACCTCCAGCCCCAGCGGCAGTCAGGCGCGGAACATCTCGTCGTGGTTGCCGGGGATGTAGGTCACTGCGGTGCCGCCGCGCGCATGGCGCAGGATCTGGCGCAGCACCGCATCGTGGAACTCGTCCCAGTACCAGGATCGGCGCAGCCGCCAGCCGTCGATGATGTCGCCCACCAGATACAGATGCTCGCAGCGCATCCGCTTCAGGAAGTCGGTGAGGAAGTCGCAGCGCGCGCCCCGGGTGCCGAGATGCGCGTCGGAGATGAAGACGCTACGGTACGACAGCCCGAGCGCCGGATTGCTGGCATGGGTCATTGCACCGCCAGGGAATAGAGCCCGCACCGCGTCGCAGAAGTGAAGGTTGGGTGAAACGATGGGCGCCCGCGCCCGAAATGTTTTGTCATGGCGTTATCATCCACACGACGCGCGACGGACATCCATTCATGCGATGGTGAAGGTTCAATTCCATAAGTATCGCGGCCACGCAACATGATGATCGTCTTCAACCCGGTCGCGGGACGCCGGCGCGCCCACCTGCTCTGGCGCGTGCTCGACCTGCTCGTCGCTCACGGCATACGCGTGGAGATTGCCGAGACGACGCGACGGGGCGATGCCGAGGTGCTGGCGCGTGCGGCCACCCTGCGCGGCGCGAAGCTGGTCGTGGCTGCGGGCGGTGACGGCACCATCGCGGAGGTCGCTAACGGGCTTCTCGGCACCGGGTCCGCGCTGGGCATTATCCCGCTCGGCACCGCCAACGTGCTCGCCCGCGAGATCGGCCTGTCCTTCGTTCCGGCCTTGGTGGCCGCGGCACTGGCCTTCGGCCGCACCCGCCCGCTCTGGCCCGGCATCGCGCGTGGGCCGGAAGGGTCGCGGCTGTTCGTCCAGATGCTGGGGGTCGGCTTCGACGCGCAAGTGGTACATCGGCTGCCCGTGTCGCTGAAGCGGCTGTGCGGGCGCGGCGCCTATGCCGTGCAGACCGCGCGCGAGCTGGCGCGCTACCGCTTCCCGCCGGTGCGTGTGCGCATCGACGGCGAGGCGCACGAGGCCGCCAGCGTCATCGTCTCCAAGGGCCGGCTCTATGGCGGCCCTTACTTGCTGGCCCCCGAGGCGGGCTGCCACGAGCCGGGGTTCTCCGTGGTGCTGTTCGAGCGGCGCGCCCCGAACGCAGCCCTGCTATGCGCCGCGTTAGTGCCGCTCGGCCTGCTGCCGCGCGCGCCGGGCACGCGCCGCCTGCGCGCCGCGCGGATCGAGTTCATCGGCGACGCGCCCGTGCCCGCGCAGGCCGACGGCGACGCCGCCGGCGCCTCGCCGCTGTCGATCGCCGACGCAGCGGCACCGATTCCCGTCGTGGTGGCCTGATCGCTCCGTGCAGCACCGCGCCGTGCCCGACCGGCGGCGCGGTGTGGCAACGTGCTTGCGGATGCCCGAGGCCAGGATCAGCGCCGCCGCCGCCCCGAGATAGGCCGTGGGCAGGTTCCAGAACACCGGCAAGCAGGAGGCGATCCCGAAGCCGGCCGAACAGAAGGCCCGCCATCGCCAGACACGCATTGCCGAGCGACAGTCCGGCCCGCACCATCCCGTCCGTGACGCCACAGAGAGGAGCGGTCTACCACGCAAATTCGCCTTGCAAGCGAATCGAGCGCGTGGCCAAGTCCACCGGACCGCGCGTCAGTCTGGATTGCGCATTGCACATCGACCGATTGCCACCGACGTTACGACGTCACCTCCACCAACTCCGCCAGCACGCGGCCAAGCGAAGCTTTGCCTGGAATGTCTCTGTCATGCTTGTGGGAACCGTGGCAGGGCAGACGGCCAGCCTGCTACTTTCCCCCGTCCTCACGCGGGTGTTCACGCCGGAGCAGTTCGGCTCTCTCAGCGTGTACAATTCGGTCCTGATGACATTCGGCGTGATCGCCAGCCTCGGCCTGGAGCAGGCGATCCCGATCTGCCTAGGCGACGTTGAGTGTGCAGACCTGCTGGCGCTCTGCGGTATTTCCCTAGCGGGAACCACGACCTTGGTCGGGCTAGTGATCTGGCTGGTTCCGCAATGGTTCATGACAGCGCTCGGGGTCGGATCGCTTGCCTCTTATCGCTATCTGCTGCCAATCGGCTTGGCGTGGCTGGGCGGCTACTCCATCATGGTCGCGGTGGCGACGCGCGCCGGAGCCTTCAGCGACATCTCCCGCACCCGGATTTCTCAGGGCCTGAGCGGGCCCGTGTCGCAGATCCTGCTCGGGCTGCTGGGCGCCGGAACTCCCGGCCTGATCATCGGCTACATCATCGGCCAGTCGAGCGGCACGCTGCTGCTGTTTTCCCGCATGGTGCTGGCCCGGCGCGGCTGGCTGCGGCACGTCTCCTGGCGTGGCATCCTCTCGGTGGGACGACGTTACGTCGAGTTCCCGTTGTACGCGAGCTGGGCTCGCGTACTGGACATGGCGGGCGGCGGAGTGGTCCTGTTCGTCTTATTTTCCGCCTTCTACTCCCCGGTGATTGCCGGGTTCATGTTCCTCTCGGAACGCGTGATCATGCGGCCGATGATGATCGTCAGCACATCACTGTTGCAGGTCTTCACCGGCGAGGCCGGACGCGCGGTTTCCCAGGACCCGGCGCAACTCCGCCGCCGCTTCTACCAAGTGCTTCCCCGCCAATTCCTGTTTGCCGCAGGCTGGATCTTGGCGGCGAACCTGGTCGCGGGCTCTGTCTTTCCCTTCTTGTTCGGCCCAGCGTGGGCGGCTGCCATTCCATATCTGCACGCGCTCAGCCTGTCCTACCTATTGCAGGCGATCCTGCATCCCGTCTCCTCCACGCTGCAGATATTGGAACGTCAGGTGACCATGGTCCTCTGGCAGATCGGTCGCCTCGTCCTGGCCTTGGCCGGTGTGCTGCTTCCGTGGCGTGCTGGCGTTCCCGCGGTCACGACGCTTTGGATCAGTTCGTTGGTCCAGGCTGCGAGCTGTCTCGTGTTGCTGGGTCTGATGATCGGTGCGATCGAGCGCGTTGCGGCGCGGGCGCCGATACCGGCCCCGGACAGCCGGTAATGCGCTCTGGACGCGCCTCCTTGGGACTCACCGCTCCGGGTTGCTGAGGACGCCGGGTGCGGTGCGCAGCGGGGATGGTGGCATGGACGGGCCTGAAGTCACGGTAGCCGCCGCGCAACGCCTTCAGCGTGACCCTGGGCGCCTGGGCCATGCTCTCCAGGACGATGTGACGGAAGCCGCTGGGGCTTTCGAGCAGGATTTGGAGCGCTTGCGACACCGTGCCGGCCCTCACGGCATCGACGAAGGCGCGGTAATAGTAAAAGTGGTCGATTACCGCCTTATGCCGGTGCAGCGCCTGGGTCAGCTCAGGACTGGCGGTAACCATTGGATTCTCGCGGAGCAGCTTATCTTCCAGCATGCGGATGCGCAGCAGATCCGCGGCGGACTGCACGTCAGTCAGTGAGCCTTCCCGCACGGTGTATCGATACATCGCCTCCGGCGTGATCCACCAGCGGGCCCCCTTGAGCAGGCAGGCGAGCGAGAGCAGGTAATCCTCGCCGAAGCGGTTCCGTTCATCATAGTTTATCTGCCGCGTCTCCAGGAAGCGGCGGTGCATGACCGGCTGCATGAAGCCATAACTGACGCGCGGGGTGTGGCGATTACCGACATTGCCGGCGACAAACTCTGCCGCCGATAGCCACTTTTCGGCGGGGAGCATCTGCCGGGAGATCATTGGCTCGGCGGGGCCGGTCGCATTCTCAGGGCAGAGAAGCAGATTGTCGCTCACCACATCCGCCCGATGCTGCTCACCGAGCGCGATCATCGTCTCGAGGCGGTGTGACAGGAACTCGTCATCGGCATCGAGCAGGGCGATCCAATTACCCCGAGCTTGCGCAAATCCATTGTTGCGCGCCGCGGCCGGTCCGCGATTGACCACGTTGTGCAGCAGACGCACCCGTTCGTCCTGCGCTGCCATGCGCGCGGTGATCGCCGCGGTGGTGTCGGTCGAGGCGTCGTCTATGACCAGAATCTCCAGGCTCTGCTCCGTCTGGCGCAGAGCAGAGGTGATCGCGCGCGCGATGAACCGTTCCGCGTCTGTACGCTGGCATGATCACGGACGCTTGGATCATTCCCTTCCCCTCTGGTCTCCTCCTGTAGGAGGTTTACCCGTCGCTGAACACCTCGAAGGGCCACTCGAAGATGGCGAGAAACTCGGGCGACATGCGAAAGCCGGACGGATCGTCCTGGATCAGATTCTGTCATCTGCGAGCGGTGGCAGGCGATCGCCCGGCGTTTGACCGCGAGATAGGTGGCGATGTCGAGCCGAGCGCCGCTGATCGGTATTGCGGGTAGCCAAGCCATTGGCGGCACCGTCCACCCCCATACCGGGTAACACAGGAGCTTTGCCCCGATCTCCCGCGCGACGCGCGCGCCGAGCCGATAGGCCGCCCGATGGTCCCGGTGCGGATCATGCGGCCAGGTCGTGCAGATCGTGCCAACTTCGCGCGCGCGAGCGTGGGCAGCGATACGCTGCGCCACAACCTGAAGTTGCGATCCGCGCAGCGGCGCATGTCCATCGGGCAGCCCAAGGAAGTCTATTCGGTCTTCCGGCAGCCCGAGGGAGGCCACTGCGGCACGCGCCTCGTCCGCGCGCAGGGACACAAGCCGCTCAGCAGGGTATTCGCGTGATCTGGGATGGGAGCCCGCACCGTCCGTCAGCACCAATACGTACACCGGCCGCCCACTTGCCTGGCACTCCGCAATCAGGCCTCCGCATCCAAGGCTTTCATCATCGGGGTGCGGGGCGAGCACCAGGATCGGCCGTTCACCAAGCAAAGCTTGCGGAGTCGTTACCGGCAGGTCGCGCAAGGCGTCGAGTACGGCGCCGGCGCGCGCAACTGGTTGTACATATCGCCGCAAACCTCCAGGAATATGCAACATCCCTGCCTCGCACCCTCCACGTAATCCAACCATTGCCGGATTATACCGGAAAGCCATGTCCCGGAAAACCGGCCTATTTTCGCACCTCAGTACGCCAGTGCTACAGCTGATCCTGGCTCTCTCGCCGAACGTTGTCAATGCAAATCCATCTTAATAAGCGAGCAAAGGTTGCCTTTTGCAAGATGCAGGAGGATGAAAAGGACGGGAAATCGATTCACATTGTTTTCAAATCCCGCTATCGGCGCCGCGAACGAACGGCGCTGCAGGGGGAGCGTGATCGCAAGCAGTGCGACGCAGAATGGGGGCCATAGTGGCAATAATTCCAGAGGCCGGTCATAAGCATCAGCGCCAGGCGGGTGCTGGCGACGTGCTCGCGTGCGTGATGGGAGATCTGGATTTGGTCCGGCCGCTTGGGCTGGCGGGAATCCGCTGTGCCTTGGTCACGCCGGTGGGCAGTGTGGCAGCACGTTCGCGATTTTGCCGCGCGGTCATCCCGTGGGACGGTGGAGACATTGCCGACGGCGAGACAGGCGGGGCCGAGGAGGGCGCGGACGAGCTGCTCCTCCACCTCGAACGCTTCGCGGCCAGCCAGCCTGATCCCCCCGTGCTTCTCTATCAGGAAGACGAGCAACTGCTGTTCGTCTCACGAAATCGCGACCGTCTGGCGCGAAAATTTCGCTTTGTTGTCGCGGACCCTGCACTAGTCGAGGACCTCGTTGACAAGGCGCGATTCCAGGCGCTCGCGGAGCGCCTGAGCCTGCCCGTGCCCGCGACGAGGCTGATGCGTCCCGCCATCGGTTCACCCCCGCCCGAGATCGGCCTGCGGTTTCCCGTGATCGTCAAGCCGCTACGCCGCCGTCGGTCGTGGAGTTCCAGTGGATACACGACCAAGGCGTTGCCCATCGCGACGCAAGACGCATTGGGCGCGTGGTGGCCGCAATGGGCCCAGCAGGGAATGGAGTTGTTGGCGCAGGAACTCGTCCCCGGTCCGGAGAGCTGCATCGAGAGCTATCACGTCTATGTCGACCAGCACGGCGATATTGCCGGTGAATTCACGGGCCGCAAGCTCCGCACACTCCCGGCGGCGTTCGGGTACAGCACGGCGCTGACCCTGACCGATGCTGAGGATGTGACGGCACTTGGCCGCTCGCTGGTCGCCAATTTGGGTCTCTCCGGGGTCGCCAAATTCGATTTCAAGCGCGGTCCCGAGGGCAGGCTGTACCTCCTGGAGGTGAATCCCCGGTTTAATCTGTGGCATCACCTGGGAGCGGTCGCCGGGGTGAACCTGCCCGCGCTGGTGTATCGCGACCTGCTCGGCTTGCCCCGCGCGGCAACCCCGGCCCGCGCCCGCGCAGGCGTCCAATGGTGCCGCCTATCCGATGACTGGCGCGCCGCCAAGGAGTCCGGGATCCCTCTGCGCGCCTGGCTGCCGTGGGCGCTGCGGTGTGAAGCAAAATCGGTGGTGTGGGACGACCCGATGCCCTTCGTGCAGACGATAGGGCGGGCGGTGTCCCAGGGGTTGACGGCTCGGACCCTGACATGAGGCTGGCGATCATCTCCGACATTCATGCCAACCTCGAAGCATTGCACGCAACACTCCATGATATTTCGCAGCAGCGGGTGGACCGGATCGTCTGCCTTGGAGACATCGTCGGCTACAATGCCAATCCGGCGGAATGCATCGCCTTGCTGCGTGCCGCCGAGGCGCTTTGCGTGGCCGGCAATCACGATCGCGCCGTCGCCGGCCAGCTACCCACCGGCGGATTTCCCGCGTTTGCTGTACAGGCGATTACTTGGACACGGCGCCAACTCGACGCCGACGCGCTGGGATTTCTGGCCGGCTTGCCTTCGCTGCTGAATGTCCAGAACGGTCTCATCGCCGTGCACGGGGCGTTGCATTCGATTGGGGAGCGCGAGACTCTCTACCTCGACACGGACCAGCGTCGGCGGCTCAGTTTCGCAGCGCTTGCGGCGCATCCTTCCGGGGCACCGATCTGTGCGTTCGGACACACCCATCGGCTCGGCATCTACGAGTTTCCTAGCGGCCGAGAACTTGCTCCCGATGAGGACGACGTGGCGCTGCGTGCCGGCTCATTGTACCTTGTCAACCCTGGTACTGTTGGACAGCCGCGTTCGGCTGAGCGGCGAGCGACATTCATAGTATTGGACACCGCGCGTCAGACCGTGACGGTCCGTCGCGTCGAGTACCGACGCGGGTGCAGCACTCGCCAAGGCCCGCACGGCCGGGCTGCTGCCGGCTTTCTCTTCGGCGTCCGAGCAGGTTCGCTCAGCTTTGCACAGAGGCGCGCGCAGTCTCGGCCTTGTCGGGCTCCGACGGTACTTCCGGGGGGCCGGTGGTTGACGCAGCCGCTCGCCGTCGCTGCGGGCGAATTGCCGCGATCAGCGCCCGAAGCGGCCGGCTGCCGCGGGCAGCCGCGGCTTTCAACCGGTTGCCGGCAAGGAATCCGGCGCCCCGAAGCGTGAGCGCGTAGTGACTTCGTACAAGCCGGAGGCGGGTATTTGCCCAGAAGCGCTTGTAATCCTCGTCGCCGACCGTCAAATCGAAGGTCTTCACCTTAACAGCGATGCACCATTCGACCAGGGACTGCAGCAGGACGCGCCCGACGGAATAACGCGCCCAGTTGCCGGCTTGGTAGCCAGGCATCAGCCAATAAAAGCGGTCCCGGTACACCACGCCGACATGCGTCGCGACCATCTCGCCGTCGACCCGCAGACATGCCACATGCGGCCGGCCATCGGGGATCACGACGCCCGCCAGGGCGCGGTAGAAGTCTTCGGTATGTCTCGCCAGTTCACGGCCTCCGCTCTCCGCAATGCGCCGCCGCTTCTGCCGTAGCATCATATCGACGATCGTGGCAGCGTGCTCGGAGGACTCGGCAATTTCAAGCACCACGGGACCCAACCGCTCCAGCTTGCGGCGCTTGCGGCGCGTATCAGCGAAATACGCTCGGCTCCGACCGGCTACGAACGCGGCGAATGTCGCCGGCAGTGGCGTCGCCGCGTGCGCATTATCCGTATGGTGCGCGTGCGCCTCGGCAACTAGCGGGTTTGTACCGTCCGGGAGAGTCTCCGGCATCCGTTGCAGCCACACGAGATCGGCCCCCGACAAGCTGATAACCTGCCGCCACAGGCGATCGATACGGCCATCGGCATAGTACCGATGCGAACCGGCGATCCCATAACGGTGCGTTGTAGTCGGTGACGTCTCCACCGAGGAACACCAGGATGCGGCAGCCGAAGCGGCGGCGGATGCCGAGCGGGAAGATGATCCTCGGGCTTCCGTCGCGGCCCACCACACACACGATGAACGGCTCGACATGCTCCGCCTTGCTGGCAGTTCGGTACCATAGCGAAACCCACTCAAAGGTCTGGAAAACATAACAGCGACACTCGGCCGCCACGGCACGCCACGCCGGTTCCGCGTCCGCGAGGCGGCGGTAGACAATCATATATTCTTCGTTTGCGGGATCCTCCGGTGTCCTGCCACCGTGGTTCGTAACATTCGGTGGCTGCATCGGCGTCCCCCGCCCGATCACAGCGACCGGACATTGCTAGAATATAGGACGTCCATCTCAACGTTGGGGAAGGTCGGGGTCAGCTGACTTCCTGAACATCCGGTAACGGCGATGGATGGGTTGATCGAAATCGCTGTCGCCGACGCATGTTCGGGTCCGGAGCGGTCATCGTTGTTCACGATTTGACCCGCGTTGTTGGGGTGATCACAAGACTCCTCCAAAAACCGCACCCTAAGAGACCGACGTCTTGAAACCGCCGCGCCCGATCGATGGACATTGAAATCTCTCGCTAGTGTCCCGACTCTGAAGTTCGTTTACCACCTTGTACGATGACCATTTGGCTGCCAGACTGCTCCAAGATGGTTGGAGCGCAGATATGGGCAGCCCTCGTTTGACACC
Source organism: uncultured Pseudomonadota bacterium (assembly GCA_963756495.1). Classification (GTDB taxonomy): domain Bacteria; phylum Pseudomonadota; class Alphaproteobacteria; order Acetobacterales; family Acetobacteraceae; genus DATFDN01. The sequence continues at coordinate 906,237 of CAVWNS010000002.1, forward strand.
GATCGTTTTGACGGACGCCGAGCGTGCCGAGTTGGAGGCTTTGTCCAGCCGGCGACGGACGGTACAAGGTCTGGCGGAGCGGGCGCGGATCGTGCTGGCGGCGAGCGAGGGTGGCAGTTGCCCTCAGATTGGTGCACGGCTTGGCGTGCATCGGATCACGGTGCGTAAGTGGTGGCACCGCTTCGCCGAGCATCGTCTGGAGGGTCTGCGCGACGAACCGCGGCCCGGCGCGCCGCGCACGATAGAGGACGCGCGGATCGAGGCGGTGGTTGCCCGCACCGTGGAGAGCCTGCCGACCGACGGCACGCATTGGAGTTCGCGTGGCATGGCCAGGGCCAGCGGCCTGTCGATCTCGACCGTGCAGCGCGTCTGGCGCGCCTTCTTGCAGCCACACCGCTCGGAGACATTCACGCTGTCGACCGACCCCGACGTCGTGGCCAAGGTACGCGACGTGGTCGGCCTCTACATGGCCCCGCCCGAACGCGCTCTGGTGCTGTGCGTTGACGAGAAGAGCCAAATCCAGGCGCTCGACCGCACGCAGCCGTTGCTGCCGATGCGGCCCGGCCAGATCGAGCGCCGCAGCCATGACTATAAGCGCCATGGCACCACGGCCCTGTTCGCCGCACTCGACATCACGACCGGCCGGATCATCGGCAAGTGCTTCGCCCGGCACAGGGCGACCGAGTTCCGGCGCTTCCTCGACGCGGTGGAGGCGAACATGCCCACGGACATGGACGTGCATCTCGTGATGGACAACGACGCCACGCACAAAGCGCCCGTGGTGAAGGCGTGGCTGCTCAAGCGGCCGCGCTGGCACGTGCACGTTACTCCCACAAGCGCGTCCTGGCTGAACCAGGTCGAACGCTTCTTCGCTTTGCTCACCCAGCGCCAGCTCCGTCGTGGGGTCCATCGCAGCGTTGGACAGCTGCATGACGCGATGACCGCCTCGTCCATGCAAACAACGCCGAACCAAAGCCCTTCCGCTGTACCAAAACCGCCGACGACATTCTGGCCAGCATCGAGCGTTTCTGCCTCCTGAACGAGGTAAAAACATCTAGTCAGCGAACTTCTGAACCGGGACACTAGATCACACCAAACCTTGCAGTGTCGGGCGGGTCAAACGGTCAGAAAAGGTTCCATTCAGCCGATCACCCTTATGCGTGCGATTTTGGACAAGTCGTGCATCGCCCTGTTATTGACAAGTTACGTCGCGAACAGATCTCAACCTAGCCGCCCTTTTTGCGACCGGGCACTCCGGCCGTCGCAAGCTGCCGGAGAAATGACACACGCTTCGCCGCCCCCTCGACGATATAGCCGTGGTCCGACCCTGACCCGAGATAGCGCGCGCCCATGCCGATATAGCGCGCGGCGTTTTCATCGTCATCGACCCCGCCCATTCCCAGGATCTTGCCGTGCGTGCGGCAGGCCGCCGCGACCTTCGCGTAGGCGTCGATAAGCTGCGGATGTCCCATCTGCCCGGCGATGCCCAACGCCGACGTCAGGTCGAAGCTGCCGATGAGCAGCACATCGATACCATTCACCGCCGCGATCGCCTCCGCGTTGATGATCGCCTCGGGGCTTTCGAGCATCACGACGACGAGGATTTCGTGGTTGATCGCCGCCTGCGCCTCGGAGACGGGCGGCGTGACGTAACCATAGAGCACCGCCGGCCCGCCCCAGCTTCGATGGCCGGCGGGAGGATAGCGGAACGCATCCGCGACGCAGCGCGCCTGCTCCGCCGTGTCCACATGCGGCACCACGATGCCGAGCGCACCATTATCCAGGAGGCGACTGGCCTCATCCAGCGCGCCGGCGCAGACACGGACAATGGGCGCGATGCCGGTTGGCAGCGATGCGATGCAGAGCTGGGTCGCCTCCTGCAGGGTAAAGGCGCCGTGTTCCATGTCGATGAATAGGTAGTCGTGCCCGGTGGCCGCCGCGAGCATCGGCGCGGCGGCGCTGCGCAAATGATGGACACCGAAACCGAGCGCGGTCTCCCCAGCATAGAGTTTGCGCTTCGTATTGTTCCGCGTCAGTGTCATGGCCGCTCTCCCCGCGTTCCGTCCCGTTCATCCCCCGCCACGCCCGCCAGCGTCAACTCGGTTGCGCAGGCAGCGCACCGCGTGCCCCCGCGCCCCCTTCTCCTATGCCGGCACTTCCCATGCCAAGGTGATCGACCCTGCGGTAAGCGCGGCGAGGCGACCGGGATAGCGGACTGGCCAGCAAGCCGAAGCTGCTTGCGGAGTTTGTCGAAATGGGCACCCTGCATGTATCCTCGGGTGCAGACCTCAGCGTCGTGCTCGCGCCGGGAACGACAAAGCGCCTAAACGGGCCAGTCGGAGGAAGGTCATATGAATCGTCGGTCATTTCTCACGCTGGCCTCAGCGATGGCACTGCCGGCAGCGCGCCGGGCGAACGCGGCCGAGCCGATCCGGCTCGGTGCCATCAATCCGTATACCGGCGCCATGGCGCTCTATGGCAATGAGGTCACGCGCGGATACCAACTCGCGGTCGATATGGCGAACGCGAGTGGCGGTGTGCTGGGAAGGCAAATCGAGATCCTGCGCGGCGACGCCATCAATCCCCAGCAGGGCATTTCCGCCGTCGAGCAGCTGGCCGACAAGGCGGATGTGTTTATCGGCACATATCTGAGCGCGGTCTCGAATGCGGCCAGTGACGCAGCCTTGCGGTACCAGAAGGTCTACTGGGACACCAACGCCCTGGCGCAGGAGCTGACGCAGCGGGGATTGCCCAATTTCGTTCGCTCAGGGCCGGATTCCAATGCCTTCGCGGATGCGTCGGTGACGACGATGACGGGGCTGATCGCACCTGCGCTGAAGAAGGATCCAAAGGACCTGACCGTCTGGATCGAGCACGAGGATTCGATTTACGGCACCTCGATCGCCGACACGCAGAAAAAGCTCTTGCAGAGCGCCGGGGTGAAGGTTGTGGGAGTAGGCGCGCACTCGGCCACGGCGATGGACCTGACCGACACAATTCTTCGCGCCAAGCGCGCCAACCCGGATGTCTTTCTAGAAACCGGCTACGTGACGGACGGCAACCTGCTTCTGCGCACCGCGCGCGACCAGGGGCTCGCTCCCTCCTCCATTCTGTTTATCGGCACCGGCGACACGCCGGAGACGCTGACCGCGCTCGGGGCGCAGTACCTGGAGGGCATGCTCGTGGTGTCCTATCCGCGTCCCGATGTCGCGCCCGCTTTCGGTCCAGGCGCAGCGGGGTATCTGGCCGAGTACAAGAAGAAGTTCGCCCAGGACCCGATCGCGCCGCAGGGCATGGCGGGCTATGTCGGCTTGCAGGTCCTGCTGGCCGCGATCAAGTCCGCCGGAACGACGGAGATGGAGAAGGTCCGCGCGGCGGCGGCGCATATGGATCAGCCGCTCCACTCCTATGCCACCGACTTTGGCGTGAAGTTCGAAGACAATTTTCAGAACACGCGCGCCTTCCCCACCACAATCCAGTGGCAGTCGGGCAAGCAGGTAACGCTGTTCCCCCAGGCGGCCGCGCTACCCGGAACAAAGCTCGTCGACCTGTCACGACGCGGGTGAGACGTTGACGATGCTTGCACCGCTGCTTCCCCAGGAAGTTGCCGGCCCGTGAGCCAGTTCCTCGGCGTCCTGGTGGCCGGAATCCTCCTCGGGGGCATCTATGGGCTGGTCGCACTCGGGCTCAACCTGATCTTCGGTGTGGTGCGCATCGTCAACTTCGCCCAAGGCGAGTTGGTGATGCTGGGCATGTACGCGACATACTGGCTCTACTCGGCGGTCGGCATCAATCCCTATCGCGCGGTGTTTATCGTGGCACCGGGGATGTTCTGCGTCGGCCTCGTTTTGCAGCGGCTTATCCTGCAGCCGCTGCAGGACGAGCCGATGATGCAGATCTTCGCGACGTTCGGCCTGGTGATCCTGTTCCAGAACCTGGTGCTTGGGGCCACCGGCGGACAGGCGCTGAGCATCGACTGGCCGTTCGCGCGCAAGGTGGTCGGCGCGGACGGCGTCAATCTCAACGTGGCACGCCTCGTTGTGCTCGGCGTATTGAGCGCCATCACACTGGGACTGCACATCTTCCTGCGCGACACCATGCCGGGGCGCGCCATTCGCGCGGTGATCCAGGACAGGCGCGCCGCGCGGTCCATGGGCATTGACGTCGAGCGCGTGTTTCTCCTCACGTTCGGCGTGGGAGCGGCGCCGGCAGGGCTCGCCGGGGCATTGCTTGCGCCGATTTTCACGCTCTCGCCCGGTATCGGCGGTAACTTCATCCTGGCCGCCTTCGCGGTGGTGGTACTGGGCGGGCTGGGAAGCCTGTGGGCGCCTATATGGGCGGCCTGCTGGTTGGGGTCGTCGAAGTCTTCGCCGGGTTCTACGAAGCGCTTCGTCGGGCTTCTTGCCGTTGACGATGTTTCGTTCGACGTGCGCGCGGGGGAGATGGTCAGCATTATCGGCCCGAACGGCGCGGGGAAAACGACCTTGTTCAACCTGCTGACCGGCCAGCTCGCGCCGACCGGCGGGGAAATCCGTTTCCGTGGCGAGGTGGTGAACCGGCTTGGACCGCACAGGCGCGCCCAGCGCGGAATGGGCCGAACCTTTCAGGTCGCCAAGCCGCTCGTCCATCTCACCGTGCTGGAAAACGCGATGGTTGGAGCGTTTGCCCGGTTGCGGGGGCTGCGGCGGGCCGAGGAGAAGGCGGTCGAAGTTCTCGACGAGGTCGGGCTGCTCGCGCGGGCGGGGGCGAAGGCAAGCGCGCTGACCTTGAGCGAGCGGCGGCGGCTGGAAGTCGCGCGCGCTCGCCATGGATCCCGAACTGATTCTGCTCGATGAGGTGATGGCAGGACTGAACCCGAGCGAGGTGGGCCGGGCGATCGAGCTTTACCGTCAGCTCAACGCGCGAGGCCTGACATTTCTGGTCATCGAGCATAACCTGAAAGTCGTGCGCGCCTTCGCCGAACGGGTGATCGTGCTCGATCATGGCGCGATGATCGCCGAGGGGCGGGCCGAAGAGATCCTCTCGTCGCCGCAGGTTATCGAGGCGTATGTGGGGCGGAAGCGGACGTGAGCGCGCTGCTCGCTGTCGAGGGCGTCAATTCCGGCTATGACGACGTCCCGGTTCTGCACGATGCGACCCTGGAGGTGCGGCAAGGCGAGATCGTCTCGCTTGTTGGGGCGAACGGCGCGGGCAAGAGCACGCTGCTGCTGACCATTTCGGGTCATCTGCCTGCCCGCAAGGGGCGCGTGCTGTTCGACGGCACCGACATCACGCGCGAGCACGCGCACCGCACGGTGGCGCGCGGCCTGGTGATGGTACTGGAAGGCGGCCGCCTGTTCCCCTTCATGACCGTGCAGGAAAACCTGCAGTTGGGCGCATACCATCCGCAGGCGCGGCGGCGCATGCAGCAAAGCATGCAGGACATGATGGATCTATTTCCGCTCTTGCCCGAACGGCGCGACCAGCTGGCGGGGCGGCTTTCGGGCGGCGAGCGGCAGATGGTCGCCATCGCCCGCGCGATGATGAGCTTGCCCAAACTGCTGATGCTGGATGAGCCCTCGCTTGGGCTGTCCCCACTCATGGTCGAGCGCGTGTTCGATATGGTGCAGGAGCTTGTTTCAAGAAAGGGAATAACCATGCTGCTTGTGGAGCAGAATGTCGGCGAAGCGCTGGAGATCAGCCGGCACGGTTACGTGCTGGAGCGCGGCCGGATCGTGAAGACCGGGGATGGGACGGTGCTGCTCGCCGATGCGGACGTGCGACGCGCCTATATGGGGCTGTGATGCGCCCGGTCTGTACGGTCGGGTCCGGCGCCGGGTTCGCGGGCGACCGCATCGAACCCGCCGTGGCGCTGGCCAATTCCGGCCAGGTCGACGCGGTGGCGCTGGAGTGCCTCGCCGAACGAACGCTCGTTGCGGCACTGCGCGCGCGTGCCGCCTCGCCTGATGGCGGCGCCGATCCGCGGCTGCGCCGCCGGCTGGCACCGCTTCTTCCGGCGGCTGCCAAGGGATGCCGGATCATCTCCAACCTGGGCGCTGCGAACCCGGCGGCCGCTGCGCGCGCAACCGCGGCCCTGGCTCATGAACGCGGGTGTTCCGGGATGCGGATCGCCGCGCTGCTTGGCGACGATGTTGCCCATCTGGCGGGGCAGGTAAGTTGGGAGACGCCGATCGAGGGAAAGCTGATCGGGGCGCACGCCTATCTTGGCGCCGACGGCCTCTCCGCTGCGTTGGAACAGGGGGCTGCCATCGTGCTGTCCGGACGAACCGCGGATTCGGCGCTGTTTGCCGCCCCGGCACTGGCGATGGGCGGCGTCTCCGATCAGTTGCGCGCGGGCGCGCTCACGGTCGGGCATTTGCTGGAATGCGGCGGTCAGCTCACCGGAGGCAATTTCGAGCCGCCGGGTGGCGGCGGTTTGGATGCCGCAGCGATGGCGGCGCTCGGCTATCCGCTCGCGCGGATCCTGTCTGACGGCACCGCCGAGATCGCGTTGCTGGACGGCGCGCCGGGATGGCTGGACGCGATGACATGCACGCTGCAACTGCTGTACGAAGTGCATGATCCGGCGACGTACATCACGTCGGACGGCGTGCTGGATCTGACCGGCATCCGATTTGATCAGATCGAGCCCAACCTTGTACGCATGAGCGGCGCTCGCATGGCGCCCCCGCCCGATCGGCTGAAGGTGGTCGGGTTCGTGGAACGACGGGGCGTCATCGCGGATGTCGAGATCGGCTATGCCGGTCCAGGCGCCCTGGGTCTGGCGGAGCGCGCGGCGGACACGCTGCGGCTGCGCCTCGATGACTGGATCGAGGCCGATCTCGTGATCGACATTGTCGGCGTCGATTCGATTCTCGGCAAAGCCTTGGTTCCCCTGCGCGGGAACCCGCCGGAATTGCGGATGCACGTCTCCGCCCGATGCGACGACGCCGCGGCGGCGCAGACAATCGAGGACGAGTTGTACGCCCTCACTCTCTGCGGCCCGGCAGGCGGCGCCGGCATCCGCTCCGAACGGCGCCCGCGTATCGAGACCATCAGCGGCCTGATCCCGCGCGAAGCGGTGCCGTGGACACTGGCGTGGGAGACGGCGGCATGAGAGTTGGCGATATCTGCGCCGCGCGATCCGGCGACAAAGGCGATATCCTGGACCTGACACTCGTTGCACGGGATGACGAGGCGTACCGACTGATCGAGCGGGAGTTGACGGCTGAGACCGTCCGCCGGTCGCTCAATCGCGTCGCCCCGGGCGAGGTGATCCGTTATGCACTTCCGGGTCTGCGCGCCCTGAAATTCGTGGCGCCGACCGCGCTGCCGGGCGGCGTGCATGCGTCGTTGCATGCCGGGATGCATTGGCAGAAGGCCGCCATCTGGCTGCTTCTGGAGATGCAAGTGGAGGCGTCCGGATAAGTCAAAGCAATGCGATTCGCCCCGCCTACAGGCCGGACTTCGGTGGTGAACCGGGGCGTGAACGTCATTGCCGACGTGCCCTGAGCGACAGAGCAGCTTACGGTATAGGATCACAGGAGAAAGCATCGCATGGACTACGACACCCCCGCCATCGAACGCCTCGCCATCGCCAAGATCGACCAAGCAGAGTGGGATTTGCGGGTGAAGCTCGCAGCCGCTTATCGCCTGGTCGATCATTATGGCTGGACCGAGCAGATCTACGGACACCTGACGGCCCGCGTTCCTGGCCCCGAGGCTCATTTCCTGATCAACCCCTGGGGCCTCAATTACGACGAGGTCACGGCCTCCAACCTGGTGAAGATCGACGTAGACGGCAAAATCATCGCTGGTGGCGAGCATGCCGTGAACTACGCCGGCTTCGTCATTCACTCGGCGATTCACATGGTCCCGTCGAGCGAAAATCACGTGGTCATGCACACTCACACCCGCGCTGGCATGGCTATTGCTGCTATCGAAGAAGGATTGCTACCGATCTCGATGTTCGCGACGGTATTCCACGACAGGCTCGGCTACCACGATTACGAAGGCGCCTCTCTCTACCTCGATGAGCGCGCGCGTATCGTGACGTCACTTGGCCCGCACAAGGCCATGATCCTGCGCAATCATGGCCTGATGGTGATCGGCAGTACCGTCCCGGAGTGTTTCCTGCGGCTCTATCGTCTGGAGCGCGCCTGCCAGGTTCAGCTCGATGCGGCGGCGGCGGGTACGCTTCATCTCGTCTCGGCGGAAGTGGCCAAGCGATCGGCCGCGGACCTCGACAGCTATCAAGGCATGCAGCCGGCCGCCGAGGGCGAGATCGAGTTCGCGGCGCTCATGAGAAAGCTCGACCGGATTGAACTCGGGATATCGGCAGTAAGCTGGGAACAGTGATGGTAACGGAAGTCTGCCGGGTCACGGTCGTGGAGCGGGCGTCATGCAGGGACTGAACCAGGATTATCCCTTGCTGCTGAACACGATCCTCGATCATGCGGAGGTGAATTACGGCGATGTGGCGATCGTCGGGCGGTATCCGACGGAGACGGTTCGGTACGACTATCGCCGGGCGGCGGCCCGGGTGCGCCGGCTTGCATCCTCGCTCTCACGTTTGGGGGTGGCGACAGGCGATCTGGTCGGCTCTCTGGCCTGGAACACGCACCGGCATTTCGAGCTGTTTTACGGTGTCACCGCCCTCGGGGCTGTGCTGCACACCGCCAATCCCCGTCTCGCGCCGGAGCAGATTATCTATACAATCAATTTGGCAGGATATCGCGACCTGTTCTGCGATCAGGACACGTTGCCACTTGTCGAGGAGATCGCGCATCGCCTCGAGCATGTGAAGCACATCGTTGTCATGGCGTCCACCGAGGGGATGCCAACGACGTCGCTGCCGAGCGTTCACTGCTACGAGGACCTCGTCGGCACCGGAAGCGAAGAGTTCCCCCGGCCGGCGCTGGACGAACGCTCGGCCTGCACCCTCTGCTTCACGTCCGGCACGACGGGGTTACCCAAGGGGGTCCTGTATAGCCATCGCGGCACGGTGCTCTCCGCCATGTCGACGGGCGGCGGCAATGGGTGGGGGCTGTCGGCCGATGACGCGATCATTGCCATTGCGGGACTGTTTCACTGCAATGGCTGGGCGGTGCCATTCTTCGGGCCGATGTACGGCGCCAAGCTCGTGTTCCCGGGCCGCCGCGCCGATGCGGAGTGGCTGCACGCGCTGATCGTGGAAGAAGGCGTGACGGTGGCGCCGGGCGTGCCGACGATCTGGCTGGCGATGCTGGAGTATTGCCGGCGGACCAAACAGAGGCTCGGGCGGCTCAATCGCATCTATTCCGGGGGTGCGGCTCCGCCGGCGGACATGATCGAGGCGTACCTGTGCGATTATGGCGTCCGGACGATCCACGGTTGGGGCATGACCGAGACCACGCATGGTGCGACCATTTCGTTCGCGGCGAAGGACCTGCCGTTCGAATCCGCAGTGGCGATGCGGACCCAGGGCAAGCCGCTTTACGGGAACGAGATACGGATCGTGGACGAGGCAGGCGCCTGCTTGCCGCGCGACGGCCAATCGATCGGCCATTTGCAATGTCGCGGTCACTGGATCGCGGGCGCATATTTCCGGCGACCCGATGTGGTCGTTCAGAGCGACGACGGCTGGATGCGGACTGGCGACATGGCGACGATCGATCCCGACAACACGCTGCACATCGTCGACCGCGCCAAAGACATCGTGAAATCGGGCGGCGAGTGGATCAGCAGTCAAGCCTTGGAAGAGGCGGTGCTATCGCATCCGGCGTTGCAGGCTGCCGCTGTTCTCTCCGTCCCGCACCCGTTATGGCAGGAGCGTCCGTTACTCATCCTCGTGAGCACGCCGGGCATGGAGATCACGGCTGACGGAGTTCGTGATCACCTTCGCCAGTGCGTGCCGAAATGGTGGCTGCCCGAGACCATCGTGTTCGTCGATGAACTTCCGCACGGCTCCACCGGCAAGATCGACAAGCAGGTGCTGCGGAGTTGGGTCGCCGAAGGCAAAGTCCCGCTAAACGAGTAACTTGAGTTCCAGGCCTCAAAGCAGCCGGGTTCACCGATTGCGGGTGCACGACGCGGCCGCGGTGCATGTCGGATTGTCGCGGCGAGGAGTGGGCGATGACGCCTGCCGAATTCCAATCAACTCGGCGCGGCCGTCTATTTTCGCTTCTACGGGGACCTGCGAGCGCGTTCCGAAGCGAAGGCTCCAGATCCGCCTACTGCGTCCGCGGGACCATGGATCGGGGCTGGCATTCTGGCGTTCGCTCTGGCAACTTGAGTTCTTGTTTAGTTCGCATCGCTTCGGGTCTGAGCCGATGCGCGACACGAGGTGGAGATGGCGCGGGTCAACAAGGCAGAGCACGCCACAATCCTGCGGATGGTCGATGTGGAGCGCCGCAAGGTGGCCGAGGTCGCGGCCCAGTACCGGCTGCACGCCGGCCGCCATCTACGCCCTGCTCGTTAAGCTGCGGCGGGCGGCCGGGACGGGTGCCGCTGCTGGTGCGAGCTGCCAAACGCCGCCCGTGACAGAGCAGCCGGGTCCCTCGGCGGAGCGAGCCGAGGACGGCGCTCCGACACGCGCCGCGGCTCCGATTGTGGCCGACCTGTTCGCCGCTGTGCCAACGACGGAAACTGCAGATGTCAGCGAGGTACCAGCCGCCCAAGTCGTGAGCACGACGGCCACAGCAAGGGCGGAGGACGGACGCCAAGCTCAGCCGGCTCGCCCGGCTCCGCCCAGTCCTCCAACGACATCGGCGCCCGTCACGGATCTTCCGCGTCGCCGGTCCGCTGCGGATCGTACGGGCGGCATCGGTGCCAAGCTGGCCAAGCCCGGTTTCGGCCTCGTGATGCGCACTGCGGAGGGCGAGGAGAGCCTGACGCCGTTTCGCTCGCTTGATGACCTGCTCTCGGCCGTCAAGCCGATCCTGCGCGCCGCCGCGCGCAGCCCCGATCCGGTCTGGTTCTCCATCCAGCCGGTCGATCTGGCGACGATGGACAGCGACGCCGCCTAACGATCGACATCAGCTCGACCTCGCGCAGGCTCCGGCTGACGATACCCTGTCAGAAAACTCCCGCCGCCCTGTAAAGCGGCATGCGTGCCGTAAAGCTCATCCGCAGCGCCGCGCGCACCCGATCAGCATCCTGCGGCGCCGGGTCCACATCGCGCAGCCAGTCTTCCAGCGCGGCCTCGTCCTCGCCCGCGCGGACACGGTCGGCCACCAAAACGTCGATCATGGTTCCCGGTGCCCCAGCCCCCAGGACCTCGCTGGCAAGCGCCAGGGAGCCGCCGAGTTGCTGCGTGCCCACCAGGCGTCGGGCGCAGAACCGGTTGAAGCGCTGCGCCGCAGCGCCCGCTGCCAGGCCCGGCCGGAGAACCGGTTCGGCGAAGCCGAGGCCGACCAGGATGCCGACCAGTTCGGCCGGGTTGCTGCTCCGTCCCGTCAGGCCCGGCAGGGACAGCAGATCGGCCACGCGCCGAGGTCCGGCCGCGAGCGCCTCCACGATCGGGCCATAAAAACCCCTATTCAGCTCGGCCCTGCCAGCGGAGATGTCTACCTCATACGGCATGTCGGCCGCGGGAATCGCCAGAGCCAGCCAAGCCTCGCGAAGCGCCGCGTCGCGTGTCGCCGGGCTGATGCGGCGCGGGCCGCGGACGAACACATCATGGCGTAGCATCCGCGACAGGCACATATCCTTCACCAGCTCGCGCGCCACCGGATCGTCAAAGCGGCGATACTCGGCGCGCTGCGCTTCCGACAGCGTCAGTTCGGGAAAATTCTCGGTCAGGGTGGCGGAGGCGACCCAGTCGAGCTTCGCCTCGGCGAGCGCGGCGGCGACATCGGCGTGGAAGCACGGCGCCCAGGTCTCGTTCATGTATTCATGGGCGAGATACGACAATGGCATCTCGTCGAACCGCCGTAGAAGGCCTTGCGCCAGCGGCTGGTCGCGAAGCTGGCCGGCCTCGGCCTGGTTCAGCGCACGGGCGAGTTTAACGCCTTCCTCCGCCTGCCGGTCGCTGCGCCACGCCAGCCGGCGGCCGGTCTCGCGCAACAATCGCTGCAACCCGATCGCGCCCGCCCATCCCGGCAGGGCGTTGTAGCTGACATGCACCGCGCCGCCTGGGCGCACCCTGTCGCGCAATAGCCGCGCGATGCCGGACTGCACCGGAGACGGCACCCAACTCCACAGCCCGTGCAGGCTGGCGAAGTCGGCCTCGGGGATGAGCCTGCCGGCAGGGTCCTCGGCCAGCGTCGCGAGGTCGGCTTCGAGATAGGTCACGTTGTCGATCCCGGCCTCGGCCGCCCAGGCCCGGCCGGTGGCGATGTGCGCCGGGTTGAAGTCGATCGCCGTCACGCGCCAGCGCGGGTTCGCCGCGGCCAACAATAAGGCACCGTACCCCTGCCCACACCCCAGCTCCAGATAGCTGACCGGCTCGTCAGGGCCGGGCAGCGGACACAGCACGCCGCCGAGCAGGCCGGCGAGCGCGATCAGCGCTGGTGTCTGCTGGCGATAATAGCCGGGCATGTACGTGATATCGGTGACATACCCGCTGCTCCAGGACGCCACGCTCACCTCGCCTGCTGCGCTTCGATCACCTCGGCCTCGAACACCGCATCGGCCGCATCGGAACGGACTGTCGCCCGGTCGGCAGGGCCGGAAATCCAGGTGTTCCAGCCAAGCCGAGGAGCGGGATCGGCGGCGGCGTCCAGCCGGAGCGGCGGCACTTCGGCCGCGCCGAGCACCGGGTTCACCGCGAAACCCAACTCGTACCCCACGTACGCGCGCACCAGCGAAACCAGCCGATGAAGCGTGCGCCGGTCCGGCAGCAACGCCTCGAAACCCGCAAGCGGAAGCGGACCGATGCGAAGGATGATGCGCGCCTGGGGGTCCCAGGCGCGGAAGCCGGCGGTCGCATCGACGCCAAGCCGGCAGAAGGCGCCGTGCAGTAGTCCAGCCGGCAGCCGCGTGCGCTGGTCCGGCGGCACGCTGAGCCACGTACCGGCGAACTCCACCACCTCCACGGGCCGCCCGAGCCAGTCCGACAGCATCGCCGCGAGCCTGTCGGCCGAGCGCGGACGCATGGCGATAAGCCCGGCATAGTGCAGCACCGCCTCCGTGCCGACCGTCAGGCGGGGGGTCAGGTGCGGGGTGCCGAACCCCGTGAGCGACAGCATCGCTTGCGACACGGGGTCGGGTTCGGCCCGATCCGCCGCCTGCTCGGCGGCTCGCGCGGGTCGGTATTTCATCGCGGATCGCGCGAAGAAGGCGATGAACCGGTGCGACAGCAGGTCCATGAAATCATGCAGCGCGCGGGATCGCGACCGCAGCGCGCGGGTGACCTCGGCGGTATAGGCGCGCGGCAGGACGCCCGAGGGGCCGGTAAGCCCCATCACGGTGACCGTCACGCCGGGAGGCGACCCGGCGACGTCCTGCACCTCCAATAGATCGGCCGGCGGGAAGGCAAGGCCAGGCGGCGTGCGGAAGCGCACCGCCTCGGCCGGGTCTCGCCGATGCGCCAGCAGCCGGACGGCCGCATCGAACCGGAACGCCCAGGGACGCGCGCGGAGCCGGGCGCGCGGCGTCATGCCAGTGCGCGCGTGCCGCTGCGCGCCGGCCACGCCGCGGCCACGCCGGGACGCCCCCGCAGCACCGCGCGCGTGCGGACGAACGAGTTGATGGTCCCGTGCAGGGCGAAGAAGCGCTCGAGCACCGCCGTCAGGAGATAGAGACCGCCAGCCTGCCAGGCGCGCGTATCATATTCCAGCGTGACGTCTAGCCCGCGACAGAAGGCGCCGGCACGGCCGGGCGCGCGGGCGGTGCCGGGGACGGCGCGCACGCCGATCAGCCCTTCGATTGCCGCCCGGCTCTCCGCGCTTTCGCGCAGGTCATAGAGCCGCAGTACCTCCTTGAGCGCGGCGGCGCCCTCGCCGCCGCCGGTGACCGAGAGATGACCGAGCGAGAGATGTGACACGAGCCGCCAGAAGCTGTTCTCGCGCAGCGGCCGGCGCAGCGTCGGCGTCGGCGCGGTCAGGCAGAGCACCTCGCTCACCGCCGCCGCCCCATGCACCAACCGAAGCTGCCGTTGCCCGATCCCGAACGGCAGATCGGCCGGCAGGTCGCGGTTCAGGCAAAGCGCGTCCACGGAGAGCCGGACATCACCCGGGCGGTCGGGACTGAACGCCGGGTCGTTGAGAGCCAGGAAGACCTCGGTGCCCGGAACCCCGGCCGTGGCGGGCCGCCGTGCCACGTGATAGAAGCCGCCCACCTCCCCGGTCTGGCTGCCCCCCTCTGGCCCTCCCTCGTCTGGGCGTCGTTTTCGGCGAGCCGGTGAAATGGCTTCCATACCCGCATTGAGCCATCCGGCTGGCTTTCCAGCACGCGCCGGATGCTCCAGACCTCCTTGCCGAGCGGGCTCCTGACGTCCGGGACGACGCGGTACTCGGTGTCCGTGTGGGTGAGGTTGATCGGCTCGCAGCGCATCGGAAACAAGTTCACCAGCGGCACGCAGCCGAGCGCGAGCGATTGCGCGCCGATGCCGCGCTCCAGCTCCGGCAGCGCCTGGTCGAGATAGGCGAAGATACTGAGGCGCGACCCGCCGGACGCGAGGGTCTTGGCGTCGATTCCCGTGAAGTCGACGAACAGGAACTTCTCGGGAAACGCGAAATACTCGGTCAGCAGGCGGAACCCGGTGAAGCCTTGCGCTGGCCAGGGCAGCAGCGCGTCTTGCGGCTCGAACCCCGCCGGGCGGAGGCTGGCGGCCGGGCGGATGACCGGCATCGGGTCGGTCGGACCGTCCGCATAGGCGACCGAGAGCGCGTGCGCGCCGAGCAGTTCGTAAAGCGGAAGCGCTTGATTGGCCGGGTCGCGCAGGAAGAAGCGCAGGCGATCCACGCCCAGCTGGGCAAAGGTGATGTCCGGCGCCACGCAGCGGAGCGTGATCCGCAGCACCGAGGCCGCACCGCGAGCCTGCGGATTGGCCGGCGCGACGAGCGGCAATCCGCTCAGCCGGACGTCCTCGATCTCGATGGGCCAGAGCGTCAGGTCCGAGGTGGTGCGAAACCGGCACGCCTCGCCATGCACCGGGTCGGTCTCGACCTCCAGGCCGGCTGGCAGACGGCCTGGCACGAGCAAGTCGGGACGGCAGACGAACTGCGCGACCGTGCAGGACGGCATCGGCGCGAGATAGTGCGGATAGAGCAGGTTGAGCAGCGCGTCGGTCAGCTCAGGGAACTCGTCGTCGAGCCGGTGATGGACGCGCGCCGCCAGGAATGCCACGCCCTCCAGCAGACGCTCGACATGCGGGTCATCGGCCTTGTCGTCCGACAACCGCAGCCGCCCGGCGATCTTTGGATAACGGTGCGCGAACTCGCCGGCGAGCTGCCGGACCGCCTTCAGCTCGCGGTCGTAATAGGGCAGGAGGGCGTCGGACATAAGCTGTGCCTGGATCTAGGGCTCGCGAGCCGGACGGATCAGGACGTCGTCGGCAGCCGGGTCGATGATGGTATCGAAAGCGACGGCCTCGGGAGCGGGCTCGGCCTTCAGCACCGCGTCGATGCGCAGCCGCAGCATGCTGGCCAGGCGGTCCGCCTGCTCGACCAGCACGACATGCACCGACAGGAAGCGCGGCTCGAAGCGGCGGACGGTGTCCTCGATCTCCAGCCTGAGCTCCTCGCGCCGGCGGGGATCGTTGAAGGCTCCCGCCGTGAAGTCGGGAATGCCGTAGCCGAGCGGCGAGGTCGCCAGATCCGTCATGTGCGCCGGCCAGGACAGCCAGCGTCGGCGGGCGTTGAGCAAGGCCTCGAGGTCGCGGCGCACCGCGTCGCGTAGTGTGCCCAGGGAATCGTTGGTGGATCCCGGCGGATCGCGCTCCTGATCGGGGGCATCGTCGATCAGCCGATCCAGCAGCGGCAGCTGAACCCGCGGCGGCGTGCCGCGCGTGGTCGGGACACGGCCGCTCACGTCCCGAACCGCAAGGTCGTCAGGTCCATGATCGCCACGTCCGCATCGCCGGCGAGGAACACGCGCTGGCCGACGCCGCGCACCGGCCCGCCCGCCGCCTGACGCCAGTCGGTCTCGCGGCCGAGACGCAGCGCATCGCTCATCGGCTCGTCGGCCACATAGACCACAGGGACATAGACGTCGCCATCGGGTCCAGCGGTCACCGACATCGAAGCGCGGCGCCAGAACAGGTCGCGCGGGCGCTTCGGCGCGTGGAAGTCGATGCTGGCGATCCGCTCGGTCGGAATCCAGTAGTAGCGCCCGGTCGTCGTCAGCACCTCGACCGTGCCGGCGAGCAGGTCGTCGGCGTCGCGCAGATCATCGAACGCGGTCTCGCTCATGCGGCCCGGAGTGCGCGGGCGCGCCACTTCGGCCGCCTCGGACTGGCGCGACGCCTCCGCCATGTCGCCTGCCCGGAACGCGACCAGCGCGGCCAGGGAAAGCCGCTGGGCCTCGGTCGGCTCGGCAAGGAACTCAGGCACGCGGCCGTCGCGGTACAACTGCCGACGCGCCATGTCGGCACGGATCAGCTGGCGGAACTCCGCCACCACGAGGGCGGTGGACGGATCGATCGTCGTGGCGGCATCCAGGATGACGTCGGCCCGCTCCAGATTGCCCGCGATGGCAAGAAGCTCCGCAAGCAGGATGCGCGCGGCAAGATCGGTCGGCTTCTTGCGCAACGTGGCCTGTGCGGCGGCGAGCGCGTCCTGCAGCCGGCCGGCGCGAAGAAGCTCCGATTGGGTCTGTGCCGCGTCGCTCATGATCCTCTCCCGTCAACGCCCGCCAAGCTCGGTAACGAGCTGGAACGTTGCAGCCACGTCGTCCAGTTGATAATGGGGTTGCAGGTGCACGATGCACCCGAAGCTTCCTGGCTTGCCCGGCACTTCCTCGACCGTCACCCGGCCGCCGACCAGCGGGAACTTCGCGCGTGAATCGCTACTTGCTGTCAGGTTCGAGTTCACGTACTGCATCAGCCAGGCTTGCAGCACGTGCTGGATTTCATCGGCGGTCTTGAACGATCCGACCATGTGACGGCCCTTCATCTTGAGATGATGGGCGAAGCGCGACACGCAAAGGATGGAGTTCATCTGCACCGAAAGCCGCTCGTTGGCGTCGGCCACCGGCGCATTGGCCCCCTGATGGCGTGGCGGCGCGAGCAGGCTGCGGACGGCGCCGAAGGCAAGCTCCTCGCTGAACTGCAAGGCCGTGACCGGCATCAGGCCACCTTCCAGCAGCGCGCGCTCCTGCCGGCCGGTGAACACCAGCTCGACGGAGGGGCGCACCCAGACGCGGTCGGGGTCGGTGCGAAACGGCTCAACCGGAAGACCTTCGATCAGGCCACCGCCGATGCGATCGATCTCGACCCCTCGGACGTCGGCCGGCCAGGCGAACGCCCCGAAGGCCCGCACGACGACAGCCGCGAAGGCATATGCAGCGCTCATCCAGACGCGCCGGTTGCTGTCGGGAACGCTCTCGGCGTAGCGGAACAGGTCGGTCCGGGTCCCGTCATCGTTCCAGGGCGCGCGCGCGAGCAGTCGTGGCAGGGTCAGGCCCACGAAATCGCATATCGGGACGGCTGGATAGGCCGCGCCAACGCGCATGGTCCGCATTGCGGAGTGGAGCCGCGACATCGGCGACGGGCGCGAGTTCGGCGAACCCGTCGACTTCGAGCAAGCCAGGCGATGCGCCGAGCACTGCCGGGGCGAAGGCGGCGGCGGCGACACCGCACAGGCCCGCAAGCGCCGTCACGTCGTCGGTCGGATGGCCCGGCGCCGGCCGATGGCGCACCTCGTGGTCCACCACCAGCAGTCCATACGGCTCGCCGCCCGGCGTGCCGAACTCCTCTTCGTAGACTTTCTGAAAAAGCTGGCTCTGATCGAACTCGATCGCCCGATCGAGGTCGCGGCAGATCTCGGGCCAACCGACGTTGAGCACCTTGACCTTGATCCGGCTGCTCAGATCGGCGCCGTCCAGGAGCCAGGCGAGACCTCGCCAGCTTCCCTCCAGGCGACGCATCCGCGGATGGTGCAGCACCGTGTCGAGCTGGTCGGAGATCAGCGTGTCGATGGCGGCGATGTCGCGGTCGAGGGCGCAGCGCAGCGCGTCGATATCGCGCCACAGCCGGGATGCCGTCTCGGGTCCGAACCACAGATCAAGCAGGGACGGCGCGTCACCGCCGAGGAAAGTCGCAAGCGCGTCGGCCAGGGCCGTGTCATGCTGCCCGACGAAATGACCCGTCAGCATCGCCAATCGCAGTGCAACCGTGGGCCGGTCGGCACGCGGCTCCGTGGCTGTCGCGGGAGGGCGCTGGCCGATCGCGAGGTCCGGGTCGCTCACCGTGGCTGCGCGGATAGGACGTCGGCGGCGGTCAGCCGGGCGCCGCCGGGATGCTCGCGACCATGCGCAGGCTGGTGGTGAGCTCCTCCATCTGCAGCCACGGCCGAAGATAGGCCACCGCGTTGTAGGAACCGGGACGGCCCGGGATTTCCTTCACCTCCACCTTCGCCTCGCGCAACGGGAAGCGGGCCTTCATCTCCTGCCCGGCATTCGGGTTGGCGTTGACGTAATTGGCGATCCAGCGGTTCAGCCATCGCTCGACGTCGCTCGCCTCCATGAAGCTGCCGATCTTGTCGCGCGCCATCACCTTCAGGTAGTGAGCGAAACGACTGGAAGCCATGATGTAGGGCAGCCGCGCCGAGATCGACGCGTTCGCGGTGGCCTCGGGACGGTCGTACTTCTTGGGCTTCTGCACGGTCTGGGCACCGAAGAAGACCGCGTAGTCGGTGTTCTTGTAGTGACACAGCGGCAGAAAGCCCTGGTTCGACAACTCGAACTCGCGCCGGTCGGTGATGGCGATCTCGGTCGGGCACTTGCCGTCGAGGTCGCCGTCATCGGACGTGAAGACGTGATACGGAAGATTCTCTACCTTGCCGCCGCCCTCGGCACCGCGGATCGCCGTGCAGAAGCCGTACCTGGCGAATGCGTCGGTCAGCCGCGCGCCCATGACGTAGGCGGCGTTCATCCAGCAATACTCGCCATGGTTCATCGCCCGGGCGGCACCGTTCTCGTCGTGCGGAGCCTCCTCGTAGCCGAACTCATCGACCGGCTTGGTGGCCGAGCCATAGGGCAGGCGGGCGAGGGTGCGCGGCATCACCAGCGAGACGAAACGCGCGTCCTCGCTGTCACGGAAGCTGCGCCACTTCGTATAATCCTGCGTTTCGAAGATTTTCGCCACGTCGCGGGGCTTCGACAGCTCCGTCCAGCTCTCGAAGCCGAACATCCCGGCACCGGCGGCGGAGATGAACGGCGCGAACGAGGCGGCGGCGACGTTGGATATCAGCCGCAACGTCTCGATGTCGTCCGGCTGCTGCGTCCATTCGTAGTCGCCGATCAACGCCGCGTAGGGCTCGCCGCCGGGCGTGCCGAACTCGTTCTCGTAAATCTTCTTGAACAGCTGGCTCTGGTCGAACTCGACCGCGCGTTGCAGGTCACGGTTGAGGTCGCGCTTGGAGGCATTGAGCACCCGGATGCGCAGCGAGGTGCTCGTCTCGCTGTTCATCACCAGATAATGCAGCCCGCGCCAGGTACCCTCCAACTGGGTGAACCGCGGGTGGTGCATGATCGCGTTGAGCTGCTCGGAGACCTTGCGATCGATCGCGGCGATCGCGCGATCGAAGGTGCGGCCGAGGTTCTTGTCGAATGTGACGGTGCCCGAGAGCGCCTGCTCGACCAGCGTCTTGACCAGATCCTGGGCCTCGTCGCGCGGGGTCTGCCGGGTGGCGGCGACCACCTGGTCGAGGATGCTGGGCGCGGCCTCGGTCGTGGTCGCGGAGGCGCCCGCCGGATCAGCCTGGGTCCCGGACATGTCTCAGCCCTCCTTGTGGTCGATGCCGAGCTGGCTCGATAGCGATTGCAGATCGGTGTCGTTCTTCAGCACCTGTTCCAGCAGGCCTTCGAGCTGCTCGGAGCGGTCCACCTTGCTCATCAGGTCGCGCAGCTTGGCGCGCGTCTCCAGCAGGGCCTTGAGGGCTGGGACCTGCTGGGCGACGCGGGCGGGCTCGAAATCGTCGATGGAGTTGAACTTCAGGTCCACCGCCATCTGAGTGCCCTCGCCGGCGAGGGTATTGTCCACCTTGAGCTTGAGACCAGGATTCATGCCGGCCATGACGTCATTGAAATTGTCGCGATCGATCTGGATGAACTTGCGCTCCGACAACGGGCGCAGCGGCGCTGTCGGGTCCCCCGAGAAGTCGCCCATCACGCCCACGACGAACGGCAGCTCGCGCTGCACCTCGGCACCCTCCGTCTCCACGTCGTAGGTGATGTGGACCCGCGGCTTGCGGACGCGATTGAGTTTGTCGTGGATGCTCGCGCTCATGGCTTCGCTTCCCTGTCTGGCGCAACGTCGCGCTGGCCGCAGCCGCCCGCAACGCCTGCTTGCCCGCCCGATATCAGTCGACATTAGCCAGCCGGCATGAACAGGGCAATCTCCCGTTGCGGCCGGCTTCCATTATTACTCCGAAGGCTGCGGCGGCCGTATTCCAAGGCTGGTGAGGATGGCGTGCCGGGAGGTTTCCTCTTGCACAATCTCTTCCAGCAGCTCCGGCCAGGACAGCCGGCCGCGGCGCACCGCCTCGTCGAGCGTGTAGGCCAGTGGCGAATGTGGCTCGGAACGCCGGAAATAGGCGGCGATCTCGGTGAGCGCGCGTAATGCGTCCTCGCGCGTGGCGATCGGCCGGGCACCGGCAAACGCCCCGCGCGGCACGGGGACGCCGGCGAGGTCGCCCTCTGGCGCAAGGCTGGCGGCCGAGGCGGCGGCTTCGTACACCGGTTCATCCGGTGCGAACCGGGCCGCCAGATCGGCGATTCGCACAAGATGATCGCGTACCTGCGTGGTCGATGGCCCATCGGCCCCCGCCCGCTCGTCCAGCAGGGTGGCCATGTCCTGCCAGGCGTCCCGCGCTGAAGCGGCGGCGGCACGCAACGGACCGAATACTGGGGCACCGGCGGCCCGCGCGTCCGACTCCAACTCGTCAAGCGGCACCGCCCCGGCCTCAATTCGCTGCTTCAAGCGTGTTGGATCGAGTTTCCCTAGCTCCTCTGATTGGTGCCATCGGTAGAGCGTCACGGGTGAGCCATCCCGGCGGGGAAACAGCGCCAGCTTGAAGAGTGGCTGGATGAGCGAGCCGGTCCCGTCGCGCCCGTTCAGACCGGTAACGGGTGCAACTCGCGTCTCCATCCCGTACTCGTCGGGCAGCGGATAGAGCTCGTCCCAATACTTCTCGGCCAGTCCCTTTATCAGCAGAGCGCCGGCCGTGAGGCCGGGCAGCCCGTCCAGGCGCAGTAGCGCCTCGGTCAGCCATGCCGCCACCTCGATGTCCTTGGCGCCCTCGGTCAGGCAGCTGGTGCCGAGGTCGCGCACACTGCGCCACATCGGCGTGGGATCAGGCGGGTCCTGATCACCGCGATCCGCGGCTTTTTCCGCATCGCGGGCCTCGGATCGAGCGTCGCGAAGCCGGAAATAGGGCGAGCGGGCGGAAAAATCCCCACGCAGATCCGTGCCCTGTGGCGCGTCGCCCGGGATCGGCACCAGCAGGGCGTCGAGCCTGAACCCGTCGGGCACCGTCGGCATGCCGAATCCCTCGTCTGGACAGGATGTTGCGTAACACATACGCTCAGCCAGCGGAAAGTCACGGTGACGGGGCGGCGCGGATGGCGGCAATCGATCTGCGGCAGCTTGTCGGCAAGCTGAACGACCCGAGCCGGCGGGCGCTGGAGGCCGCGGCCGGTCTCACGCTGTCGCGCACGCACTACAATGTCGAGATCGAGCACCTTCTTCTCACGCTGTCCGATCGCGCCGACGGCGACATCGCGGCGATCCTGCGCCACTACGAGGTGGACCCGGGCCGTGTCACGACGGACCTTACCCGCGCGCTGGAGCGGATGAAGACCGGGAATGGACGCGCGCCCTCCCTGTCGCCCGAGATCGTTGAACTTGCCAAGCAGGCTTGGCTGCTCGCCTCCCTGGAACAGGGAGCGTCACGCATCCGTTCCGGCCACCTGCTCTGGGCGCTGCTCGCCGACGAGACGCTGGCGCGCCACGCCCGCGA
This sequence comes from uncultured Pseudomonadota bacterium, assembly GCA_963756495.1. Lineage (GTDB taxonomy): Bacteria > Pseudomonadota > Alphaproteobacteria > Acetobacterales > Acetobacteraceae > DATFDN01. The sequence continues at coordinate 928,319 of CAVWNS010000002.1, forward strand.
GGCTTCCAGCCAGCTCCTCAGGGTGCCGGCGGACGCGCTGAAGCGGGATTTCGCCCAGATCACGGCCAACAGTACCCGAGGCGGCAGTCGCCGATGTCACGGCCGCGCCCGGCGGGACCGCGGCGGATGCGCAACCCGGGCCGCGCGGTGGCGGCGCGCTGGAGCAGTTCACGAGCGATCTCACGGCGCAGGCCAAGGCAGGCAGGATCGATCCGATTCTCGGCCGCGACGGCGAGATCCGGCAGGTGATCGACATCCTCACCCGCCGACGCCAGAACAACCCGATCCTTACCGGCGAGGCTGGCGTCGGCAAGACGGCGGTGGTGGAAGGCTTCGCCTTGCGGCTGGCCTCAGGCGACATTCCGCCAGCGCTGCGTGGCGTCACGCTGCGATCGCTCGATCTCGGGCTGCTGCAGGCGGGCGCCGGCGTGAGAGGTGAGTTCGAGAACCGGCTGCGCGGCGTCATCGACGAGGTGAAGGCGAGCCCACGGCCGATCATATTGTTCATCGACGAGGCGCACACGCTGATCGGCGCCGGCGGCGGCGCCGGGCAGAACGACGCCGCCAACCTGCTGAAGCCGGCGCTGGCCCGAGGCGAGTTGCGCACCATCGCGGCCACGACCTGGGCTGAATACAAGCGGTACGTCGAAAAGGATGCCGCGCTCACCCGCCGCTTCCAGGTGGTGAAGGTCGAGGAACCCGCCGAGCCGATGGCGATCGCCATGATCCGAGGCCTCGTCGCGACGCTGGAGAAACATCACGGCGTCCGCATTCTGGACGAGGCGGTCAGCGAGGCGGTGCGACTCTCCGCGCGCTATATCCCGTCGCGCCAGCTGCCGGACAAGGCGGTGAGCCTGATCGACACCGCCTGCGCGCGCGTCGCCATGAGCCAGTCGGCGATTCCCGCGCCGATCGAGGACCGCACGCGCCGGCTGGCCCTGATCGACACGGAAACGGCGATCCTCGATCGCGAGATCGCCGGCGGTGAGCCGCACCAGGAGCGTCGTGCCGCGCTGCTGGTCGAGCACCGGCAGGTGACGGATGAGCTGCAAGAGCTACAGGCGCGCTGGCGGGAGGAGAAGAAGCTCGCCGCCGAGCTGGCGGAAACCCGGGGGCTGATCGAGGATCCGGCCGGCACCGCCGACAAGGACGCCCTGCGCGCGCAACTCGCCGACATCACGACGCGGCTACATCGTCTGCAAGGCGAGCAGCCGCTGATCTACCCGGTGGTGGACGGCCAGGCGGTCGCCGAGGTGGTGGAGGGCTGGACCGGCATCCCGGCCGGCCGGATGCAGTCCAACGAGATCCGCACGGTGCTTACCTTGCAGGAGTCGATGGGCCATCGCGTCATCGGCCAGCCGCATGCGCTCGACGCGGTGACGCAGGCGATCCGCACCAGTCGCGCGCGGCTCACCGATCCCCGCAAGCCCATCGGGGTGTTCCTGATGGTCGGCACCTCGGGGACGGGCAAGACCGAGACGGCGCTGACCCTGGCCGACCTGCTCTATGGCGGCGAGCAGAATCTCACCGTCATCAACATGAGCGAGTTCAAGGAGGAGCATAAGGTCAGCCTGCTGATGGGCAGCCCGCCCGGCTACGTGGGCTATGGCGAAGGCGGCGTGCTGACCGAGGCGGTGCGGCGGCGTCCCTACTCGGTTATCCTGCTCGACGAGATGGAGAAGGCGCATCCCGGCGTGCAGGACGTCTTCTACCAGGTGTTCGACAAGGGGACGATGAAGGACGGCGAGGGTCGTGACATCGACTTCAAGAACACGCTCATCATCATGACGTCGAACGCCGGCACCGAGCTGATCAACCAGTTGTTCGCCGACCCGGAGACCGCGCCCGACGCCGCGGGCTTGGCCGAGGCGCTGCGGCCCGAGCTGATGAAGGTCTTCAAGCCTGCCTTTCTTGGCCGTGTCACGCTGGTGCCATATTTCCCGCTTTCGGCCGATGTCATCCGTCAGATCGTGGAGTTGCAGCTCGAGCGGGTGCGTCGGCGCGTGCGGGGCGCCTATGGCGCCCGGTTCGCGTGGGATGCCGAGCTGGTGGACACGGTGGCGGCGCGCTGCACCGAGACGTCTTCCGGCGCCCGCAATGTCGAGAGCATTCTCTCCCGCACGTTGCTTCCAGAGCTTTCGGCGGAGATCCTCGCGCGGCTTGCCGATCGCGTGCCGATCGAGGCGGTCACGGTGGGCGTGGACACCACGGGCGCGTTTCTGTATCACCTCGCATAAGGTTTCGTTATCCCGTCAAGGAGGTTGATGTGGCGATCTACTTGAAATATGCGAGCGTCAATGGCGCCGTGACGACCACGGACTACAAGCAATGGATCGAGGTCAACAGCTTCCAGTGGGGCGTCGGGCGCGGGATCGGCTCGGCCGCGCGGAGCGACACCAATCGCGAGGGCAGCGAGCCCAGTCTCAGCGAGATCACCGTTACCAAGCAAATGGACGTCGCGTCGGTGCCGCTGATCCAGGAGGCCTGGGGAGGTGAGCTGAACAATAAGGTGACGATAAAATTCACCAGCACGACGAAGAATTCCGTGGTCGACTTCCTGACCTACGAGCTGGAGAACACCGGCCTGAGTGGATATAGTCTGAGCAGCGGCGGCGATGTGCCGAGCGAGAGCCTGTCGCTCAACTTCACCAAGATCACCATCACTTTCAAGGGTCTCGATCCGGCAACGCAGGCCAAGCCACTGAGCGCCAATTACGATCTTACCACCATGAAGGGTGGCTGAGGGGAACTCTTGGCGGGGTGACACGCACCCCTCCTGGGCAAGTCGTCCATCGCACACAGAACAAGAGCAGCTACGACTTGTAGATACGCTCGACCTGACGATGGGCGCGCTGCATGGCTTCCTTCGCATCCACCGTGCCGGAGACGGTGGCCGCGAACATGTCGACCAGAACGAAATCGGCAAATACCGCCGCTGCGGCCGGGCTCGGGGTCAACGGCCAGGACACCGACCGCGTGTCTTCGGATGCGGCAGCGAACGGAGCGATCTTCGGATCGCTCGCCCAGATCGGGTTGTCCTTGAAGCCGCGCAGGCTCTGGGTGACGAAGCCCGCGGAGTTGGTGATCAGGCGTGGATACTGCGGCGCTTCCATCAGGAACGCGATCAGGGCTTTAGCGGCGTTCGGGTTTTTCGAATAACGGAAGATGACCATCGGATCGATCCGGTTTTCGGCCGTCGGCGTGCCGACGGGGCCGATCGGCATGGCGGCGTGGTCCATGTCGGCGGCGATCGCCGGCGCGCTGCGCTTCGCCTCGGTGTAGATCGAAATCCCGTTGTTGGTCAGCGCGCACTGACCGGCGAGGAACGCGCGGTTGTTGTTGATGTCGAGCCAGGAGAGCACCCCAGGGTCCAGCGTCGGATAGAGGGCCTTCGCATAGTCCAGCGCGCGCAGCGTCCCGGGGCCGTCGAGCGCGGCAGTGCCGTGCGCACCGACCACTTGCCCACCCTGCGACCACAGGAGCCAATAGGCGAAGTTGTTGGCGTCGTTCACCGCATGGCCGAACGAGAACCCGGCGGGGTGCCCGATCCGCTTGAGCCCCTGACAGAGCTTTAGCAGCCCATCGGTATCCTTGGGGAAGCTGTCGAACCCCGCCTCGTGCATCCAGGACACCCGATAGTTCAGCAGCGAGCCGACGACGAACACGGGGATGCAGATCCAGCGATCGCCTTCCTTGCCGTAGTTCTCGCACACCGGATACCAGCCGCCGTACTTGCCGCCCAGGTAGTCTGCAAGATCGGTGACGTCCACGAGCTTGCCGGGAAACAGATGCGCCGTCGTGTTCTGGGTCCAGATGATGTCGGGCCCCGCACCGACCTGCACCGAAAGCGCGGCCTTGGAGGCCAGATCATCCTGGTTCACGTTCTCGATCGTAACCGGCACGCCGGTTGCGGCGGAGAACGCGGCGGCATTGGCAGCCGTGGTGGCCCCTTCGGCGGGCAGAAAGGTCGCACCGCGCAACAGCCTGAGGCTTGCACCCTTTTCCGGCACGAAAGGCTGCGTCTGTGCCCAGGCTCGCGCCCATGTCAGCATCGAGCCTTGCGCCGCCACGGCGGCCGCGCCCGCCTTCAGTAAGCCCCGGCGCCCGATCCGCATGATTTCCTCCATCGCTTTTCTGGTTCGATGGCGGATACCGCGCCCCCCGCATGCTGCGATGTCAAGCAGGACGTGAGCGTGCCGACTTCTCGCGTTCCAGCAGCGCCCGCTTGCGCGGCACGCCCCACCGGTACCCGGTCAGGTCGCCGTCGCTGCCCACCACCCGATGACACGGCACCGCCAGCGAAACCGGGTTGCTGGCGCAGCTTCGGGCGACTGCCCGGATCGCACGCGGGTTCCCGATCATTGCGGCGAGGTCGGCGTAGCTGCGCGTCTCCCCCGGCGGGATGCGGCACAGCGCATGCCACACGCGGAGCTGGAATGCGGTCCCGCGCAGATCGAGCGGCAGCGCCAACGCTTCGCGCGGTTCCTCGATGAAGCGCAGCACGGCACGGACAGTCTCCGCGAGGCCCGGATCGTCCCGTACCAGCTGCGCACGCGGGAACCGCCGGCGCAGATCGCCCTCCAGCGCCGGATCGGGCTCGGCAAAGCCGAGGAAGCAGAGGCCGTGCTGCGTGGCGCCCACAAGAAGCCGCCCGAACGGGCAGTCGGCGAAGGCGGTACGGATCACCTCACCTGCCCCACCCCGCCGTGCCGTGCCAGGCGTCATGCCGAGCAGCATGCCAGTGCGTTCGTACACCCGGCTCTCCGAGCCGAACCCCGCCGCGGCCACCGCATCCGCCACACGCTCTCCGGCGGCCAGCGCCGCATGCAGGCGCCGCGCGCGAACGCCTTCGGCGTAGCTGCGCGGGGTCAGGCCGGTATGGGCGCGGAACAAGCGCAGGAAATGAAAGCGCGAGTAGCCGGAGCGGGCGGCCAGACGTTCGAGCGAGGGGATCTCCTCGGCAGCCTCGATGCAGGCGCAGGCATCGCGCACGACCTCCTGAACAAGCCGTTCCCGCTCGCCCTTCGGATCGCAGCGTTTGCAGGCCCGGAAGCCCGCGGCCTCGGCCTCACTGGAGGTCCCGAAGAACCGCACGTTCTGCCGGAGCGGTCGGCGGGCCGGACAACCAGGGCGGCAATACACCCCCATGGTGGTCACGCCGTACAGGAAGGCTTCGTCGGTTTCCCGCCGGAGTACGAGGCTCCATAGGCGGTCTTCAGTCGGAGAACTCTGGATCTGTGTCATGCCCCATCCTGGCGCGGGTGGCACCGCCCCGCCATCCGCGCGTTGCCCTGACACGCGCTTCCGCGGGTTGCGCTCCGGGGCCGACCGATCTATTTACGCGGTCGACGGAGT
>CAVWNS010000003.1:0-322404 GCA_963756495.1 uncultured Pseudomonadota bacterium
CGGCCATGTGGACCGACCGCTGAGCGCGCTGCTGGGGGGCGCGCGCTGCACCTGGTTCCTGCCGGCGCCGGAGGGGCGCTCGGCGCGCAAGCGCTGGATCGCCGGGGCGCTGGCCCCGCTCGGCGCGTTGGTGATCGATGCCGGTGCCGCGCGGGCGCTGGCCGCTGGCAGTTCGCTGCTGCCCGCCGGGGTGGTGCGGGTGGAGGGCGCGTTCGACCGCGGCGACCCCGTGGTGGTGCGCGGCCCCGACGGCGCGGCGCTGGCGCGGGCGCTGTCGGCCTACGCGAGCGCTGACGCCGAGCGCATCGCCGGGCACCGGTCCGATGAGATCGAGGCGATCCTGGGCTGGCGCGGGCGCGACGAGATGATCCATCGCGACGATCTGGTGCTGCTGGATCGGCAATCGACCGCCTGATACCAGCAGCCCTAATCGTTGACCCGTCGCGCTGGCCCCTCCCCCCAGCCCCTCCCGCAAGGGGAGGGGGAGAAGCGTGCCGTACCAGGGATCCCCCCTCCCCTTGCGGGAGGGGCTGGGGGGAGGGGTCGAGCGCGATATGGATGGGTCAGTGTTTAGGGCGGTTGGTATGATACGACAAGCGCTAGCCGACGTTCAGCGACGCCATTGCCGCAGTTCGACGTGCCCTCTAGTGCCCGCCAGGTCTATGCATGTCCCGGCAATCCAACGAGATCGTCGAAATCCCTGCCGCACTTCCGCAAAGGCTCACCGAGACTGTCCGCCACGCAACGTAAGAGGCGGACAGTCGAGCTGTGCTCAGACTTGGCAACTGCCTCCGCATGGGTAAATGATAGCGTTGCGATGGCTTACTGGGTCTCGCTGCATGACGAGAGCTCTGAACCGACTACAGGCTGGACGTTCGGTTTGACTGGCAACAGAGGGAGGACAAACGAATGCGCACACGGCTGCTCGCACTGATGTTATCGGGACTAGCACTGATTCCTTTCGGCTCCGTCCGCGCTGCACTGACGGAGGCCGACTTTCATGTGCAAACGGCGAGAGACCTCGTTGCTCTCTGCTCCCCTGCGCAGAGCGATCCGTTGGCAACGGCAGCCATCAATTTCTGTCAAGGCTTCGCTGTCGGGGTCTATCAGACCTTGTCTGAGCAGCAGGCGGCCATGCGGCAGAAGCTATTCTGTACCCCGCAGCCGATGCCAAGCCGAAACCAAGCGATCGCTGATTTCGTCAGCTGGGCCAATGCCAACCCTTCCGCCATGTCGGAGCAGCCGGCCGATGCCATTCTGCACTTTCTCACGGTCCGCTCTCCCTGCTCTGTCCGATGATGGCCTGCTGCGATCATTCTGGAGGAAGTACCATGAAAAGGATCCTTCTGTTGTTCCTCGGCTGCGTTCTGTTGGCCGGTTGCTCGAATCTCACCCCTGGTCAGAACCGGGCTCTGGGGGGAACAGCCGCGGGCGCGACTGGGGGTGCCGTGATCGGAGCCATTGCGGGCAATGCGGGACTTGGCACCCTCATCGGCGCGGGTGCAGGGCTTGCCGGCGGCCTGATCTACAACAAGTTCAGGCAGAACGAACAATCCTCTTATCAGCAAGGGTACGCGGCAGGCCAAAGCAGTCGTTAGTTCCGGGTGCGGACGTAGCTCGCTGCCAAGGATTTGCGGCCACGATCGGGATGGGGCGAATGCTTCGACGTGCGATCGATCTTCTCGCTGCCACTCTCGTTGCTCACTTCAGTGTGGCGCCCGCCTTCGCGCAGACCCCGCCGACCGTCAGCGAGCTGGCGGCAGCACAGACCTTCAATGCGGCCCAGCTTGACGCCCTGCTGGCACCCATCGCCCTCTATCCAGACCAGCTACTGACGTAGCTGCTGATCGCCGTGACGTTCCCGCTGCAGGTCGTCGAGGCATCCCGGTGGCTGGAAGATCCCGCACATAGGTCGCTCACCGGTCAGGCGCTGACGACACGCTGGAGCCGCTTGCCTGGGATCCGAGCGTGAGGTCGCTGGTTCCGTTTCCCCAGGTGATTGCACAGCTGAACGGGAAGCTGGATTGGATGCAGCAGCTCAGCTTTGCGGTGGTCCAGCAGCAGACGGACGTGCTTGACGCCGTGCAGCGCTTGCGTCGGCAGGCGCAGCGCACGGGCATCTCAAATCAAGCGCACAGCAAGTGGTGCGGACCGCTCCCCAGTCGTCCGGGGCACCCGCCATTATCATCGAACCAGCGCAACCGGACGTCGTCTACGTGCCGACTTATACCAGCAGCCCTAATCGGACACCTCTAAAAACCCCTCCCGGCGCACCGCCGAACGCTGCTAAGTCTCTGATTTTACTGGGTACAGGATCGCCGTCCGGACGTTTTTAGAGGTGTCCAATCGTTGACCCGTCGCGCTGGCCCCTCCCCCCGGCCCCCTCCCGCAAGGGGAGGGGGAGAAGCGTGCCGTACCAGGAATCTCCCCTCCCTTTGCGGGAGGGGGCTGGGGGGAGGGGTCGAGCGCGATATGGATGGGTCGGTGTTTAGGGCGGTTGGTATGAGCAGGGGGGCTTCCGCGCTCGACTTTTGTACGTTTCGTTCCGCAAAAGCTCTAAATCGGTACAGCCGTCATTAGTTGCTTATTAAAGCGATCCTGGGCTGACGCGGGCGTGACGCGCTGCAACCATAGGTTAGTTCCTTCTGCAACGAACTGCGGTGGTTGCTGGCTATCGTCGCGGTCTGGTAATGGGCTGCCCACGTCCGCGGCGCGCGTGAACTGGCACGATGGTCTGCAATGCGTCACCAAGGTGGTGCTCTTGTCGTTGCCTGCGGCGGTCGGTCTGGGCCTGCTGATGCGGGGCGGAGCGCCGACAGACACGAGCGGCAGGGCTCTCGCGGCAGCCATTGCCGCCGCGTCCTGAGGGGCCTTCGTGTTCGCCTGCCCGCATGACGACCCACTTCATATCGCCGTTTGGTATGCCGTGAGCTGTGGGCTCGCCACCGTGTTTGCGCGTCTGATCCTGCCGCCACTTACACGTTGGCAGGACCTTAGCGCGCCGTCGTGCGTCCGGCCAGAGCGCGAATTTCCACGAAGCTCGTAAGCGTCCGGCGTTGCCACGGTGCTTGCGGACTGACACCCGGCAAGCCGTCGTCCGCGCTGGTCACATAGGATCCTACAGCCGCCCTTGCACCTCAGTCCTTCAGCGACGCCCCAAGCGCATCGAGGAGATGGCCGGTGCCTTGCTCGCGCGAGCCCGCATCGTCGTAGCCGTCGAGAAACGCACCCTGCTCGGTGACCATCAGGGTGGTCTTTTCCCCCTCGGCCTTGAGCTGCATGGTGGCCAGTGACACCGAAATCTTCTTGTCGTCCATGTGCATCTCGTAGGTGTAAACCAGCCGCTCGTTCGGGATCACGTCGTGATAGGTGGCGTCGAAGGTGGAAACCACCCCGCCCTCCGAGCGGCCTTTCAGCCGTTCACGTCCGCCGACGCGCACGTCCATATGGCGTTCGAGCAGCTCCCAGCGGCCGGGCGTTCCGCCGAACCATGTCTGCTTGGTCGTCTCGTCGGTCAGCGCCTTCCATACCCGTGCGACGGGCGCGTCGTAGGTGTGCTCCAGGTGGAAGGTGGCGTGGACCACAGAGCGGATGCCGGTCTCGGCCCCACCTTGCATGCGCACGATCTCTTTTTCGAGCTTGTCCAGCGTGGTGCGCCATCCTTCCGGCGCGCCCGCCACCATCGGCGCGGCAATCGACGGATCGACGAAAGTGAAGGTCTGCACCACATCCAACTGCGTCCCGCCGAGCGCGTCGGAAAAGTCCACCTCGGTATAGGCGCGGAACAGCGGCTTGCGGGCGCTGTCGGTGACCTGCATATCGATCACGAGCCTTCTGTGCGGCGCGACTTCAACGAAAGTGCCGCGGGCCAAGTGCTCCTCGCCGGCGTGGGAGCGCATGCAGACCTCGAACGGACCGCCGACGTGCATCTCCACCTTGGCGTCCGAAACGGTAAAGGTCTCCGGGCTGAACCAGTGCTTCAGGTGCTCGGCGGAGCTCCAGGCCTTGAACACCGTCTCACGCCGGGCGTGGAGGACACGGGAACGTCTGAGCGGCGGCGGTTGCTGCAGGGCCGCGTTCTTTTTCGCCTCAGTCACCTGAGCCATCACCGTCTCCTTCGTTTTCCAGGGTTTTCAAGTCCTCGCCCAATTGGTCGAGCCGGCGCTTCGAAAAAAATTGGGCGCCGCACGTAACCTGCCGATAGCGGCCAACGAACAGTGGTGTCGAGGGGTCGGAAGCGCGGATTGCTTTCGCTGCGCGACGGGGCCCCGACGTACCGGCCTGCGCTGCGGCATGCATGCCACCTGGCTCAGCTTTCAGCCAGCGTGAACGAACGCGCCTGCCGCGGACGATCGGGCTCGGCAATGCAACTGGTCGAAACCAGGAGAGGTCCTATGAACTCAACTTTCAGGGCATTGTTCATCCTTGGCGCGCTCGCCGCCCCACTGACGATGCCGGTCGCGTTCGCGGCGGACAACCCGATCATGGCCGACCACTCCCTCAGGTCCAAAGCGAACTCATGGGAATGACGGTGTATAACGACATAAATCAACCGTGGGGGACCATCGAGGACGTGATCGTGCCGGCTTCGGGCGAGCCGATGGCCGTGGTCTCGGTCAGCAAGATGGTGGGGCACGAAAAACTGGTGGCGGTGCCGCTCAGTCACATTACCACGGCGCAGGGCCGCATGATGATGGCCGGCGCCACCAAGGAGATGGCGGAGCAACTGCCGGCATTCTCGTATCAAACCGGAGGCGGCGCCGGCTAGACCGGATGTTCGTCGGAAATCGGGGTGACCCGTCTCGCAGTATGCAGCTGATAACAACCGCCCTAATTCCTCACCTGTTCTCGTCATTCCCGCGAAAGCGGGAACCCAGGGGGGACCGAACGGAATTCGGTGCGCGCGAGCCTGGGTGCCCGCCTTCGCGGGCATGATAGCATGGGTGAGGACAAAGGGCGGTTGATATGAGTCGGCGTCGATCGCACCACTGGACAAACTGTCCACGGTGACGCTCGATGCCCGCCGGCCCTCACGCATAATCCCGACTGAGACGAAGCGGGCTCACGGAGAGATTTCATGTCGAAGCCTTCTGACGAGCGCTTCTCGGGCGCGGGCCTCGGAGGATTGACGGCGCGGCAGAGCCGGTCCGGCGAGACCCGGCTGGCGACGCGCCCTTCAGACGCAGGCGCCATGCACGCCCGGCCGACCGCGCACGCGTCGCAACAACGCCTCCCGGCGCAAGAAGCGGCGCTCGCGCCGGTTGCGGGTGGATTGGGGGCCCGGCAGGCACGATCCGTCCAAACGCCCGACAAGGCGGCCCGCGATGGCGCGACGACGCACAAGCCCGACGGGATACAGCCCCATGCCGCCGACAGCGGCCCGGCGGGGCACGCCTTTGCCGGAGCCCCGTTGTCGCCCACGCCGCCCAAGTCCTGATCCGACTGACGGAGCGGATCATGTCACTCTACTTCCACAATCTCTATCCCGCCCAGGTGTCTGTTTGCGTCGTGCTGTACGACGCGACCTGCCCGCAAATCCCGTGGCGAAAGGCCGGCTGGTGGAACATCGACTATGGTCAGACCGCGGAAATCTGGCAGGGTACACTGCAAACAAGTCAGCTTTCGACGAACTGGTACTTTTTCGCCGGCGCGACGGATGGCGCTTACTGGGCCGGCAATCCGCAAGTGCTGGTGACCGATGCTGTGTTCGATCAATGCGTCGTGGACAACACGGGCGATACGATCCAGGTCGGCTTGCGCAATGTGAACATCGATGGATACGACAGCTATACCGTTACCCTGGTGGGTGATTCGCCCTGGCCGACGTTTCGCCAGAACGTGGAGCGCACCGGCCTGAGCGGGGTCGATACCAGCGGCAATGCCGGCCAGCCGCGGTGGGTTTTCAACACCCAGGAACTCGTGATCTTTCCCTCGCCGGTGATAGGGGTGGATGGCGCCATCTACATCCGAGGTACCGCGACCTTGTACACGCTCAATCCGGATGGGACATTGCGGTGGACGTTCCCATACCAGGAGGGCGAAGGGGGGCCCGGATCGCCGACCATCGGTACGGACGGGGCGATCTACTTCACGGATCATGAACTGTATGCGCTCAACCCTGACGGAACGCTCCGATGGAGCTTTCCTGACCCGCAAAACCCACCCTTCGGCATGGCCTCTTCGCCGGCGATCGCTGCCGACGGCACGATCTATGTCGGTTCCGCGATGGGCAACATGTATGCGCTCAATCCCGACGGTACCGTGCGATGGACCTTCGCCACGGACGGCGAAGCGACCTTTTCGCCTGCGATCGGCACTGACGGCGGCATCTATATCGCCGCCGCCAGTCACTTGTACGCGGTCAACCCCGACGGGACGTTGCGGTGGGGCTACGATCTCGTCAGTTCATATCCAAACGGGTACTGCATACCGGCGATCGGCCCCGATGGCGCGATCTACGCGAGCGGCAACACGCCCGCGGCCGATGCCGTCTTCTACGCGATCAACGCGGATGGCACGCCGCGATGGAATTTCGTTTTCGCGGGAAGCTTCTACTGCACCGCGGCGGCGATCGGTGGCGATGGTACAGATCTATGTCGGCGTGGACAACGTTCTTTACGCCTTCAACCCCGATGGCACAGTGCAGTGGAGCTTCGCGACCAGCGTCGTTGGCCATAGTCGCACCAATCCTGGCTTGATCACCGCGCCGGCGATCGGAGCCGAGGGCACAATATACTTTGCAGCGACCGACACGTTCTACGCGCTCAATCCCGACGGCTCGCCTCGGTGGACATTCGCGTCCGGCGGGCAGGACAATGCCTCGCCGGTCATCGGCTGGGACGGCAGCATCTACTTCTGCGCGGATTCCAGTATCTATGCACTGTCGCAATGAACACGGCCGCCGGCGCGGTCAGCTTTGCCCAGACGACGTCCTCTTACGGTGACCGCGCCAGAGCTGCTCGCCGCCGTGGGCGCGCGCCGCCCGGTTGCGGTGACTCGATGGCCGGCCACACCCCGTTCAGGGCGGGGGTGGCATAGGCGCGCTGGATCACGTCAAAGGTCCATTTCAGGAGTTCGTCCAGCCTCTGGAAACCGCCTTCGATGCGAGTGACCTGCCGGCTGGTGTGCAGCAATGACGAGATCTGCAGGACCAGCGCATGCTTCGGCGCATCCGGGGACAATTCACCTTGGCGGACCGCGGTCTGGATTCCGGTCTCGATGAGACGATTCCATCTTCGCCAATGTCGTGCCTATGACCTTGCGGATTACGGGGGTTAGCAAGTCGGCTTCGCCAGCGAAGCGCGCGAGCAGCCCCCAATCCTGCCCGCCGATCCCGCCCGGGTTGAACTTGACGTATTGCCGCCAGATCCATGCGCGGCTTTGCACGAACCTCTCAAGAGATCGGATTCCCCCGTCGTCCAAATGGACCTAAAATCCACCTTTGTGTTGGCGACATATGCTTGAGAACCGACTCCGCGAGCAGTGCTTTCGTCCGGAAGTAGTAATGGATGTGGGAATGGGTGGTGCCGAGCTCTCTGGCGATCCCCAGAAAGCTGACGCCCTTATATCCGTGGCGAATGAACAGATCTGTCGCCACTGCCAGGATTTTATCCCGCAGCACGCCTCGGCCGGTCGCTGCCCTTCGCTGGGCTGCTCATTCCGGATGAGAGGACACGTGCTTTCCGCAAGCGGCCGCAGCCGCGTCTGCTGCGGCGACCGTGCTGGTGATTGTCAGACAATCCCACGCTCCCCGCGACTCCTCCGGGCGCTTCACGCGGACCAGATAGCGATTGAACATCATTTTGCCGTCGGCCCGGATATGGCCTTCGGGCACGAACATATCTGAAATGGTCGTGGCGCGCAGCGTGGCCATGACCGCTCGGCATCATCCGTCCCGGCGCGCTCAACGGCGCGGAGGTACTGCCAGCACCGCCGAGTATGCCGCCGCATGCTGTCGTTCGGCATCGATTGGCGCTCCGCATAGTAGCGCCTTGCCCAGGCGCGGGTCGCATCGTTCTGGTCCCAGTACCAGGCCACAGCGAATTGCAACCCTGGGCAAGCTCAAGGCCCAGGCTGTGGATGTCGCTCAGGAAGACGATCGGAGCGACAACGGTCTGCTTTCGCGGCAGCTGGAACTCCACGGCTTGCTTGAAGGAATTGACGAAATCCAGGCCGCCGTTCAGCAGCATGACAACCTGCGCGCCCGATGCCTGGGCGGCGAGCAGGTAGGATGAGAAATCAGACGAGTTGATCGGGTGCCGCGCGGTTCCCAGCACTTTCCCGCCGCCCGCGATGATAGCCGTGGTCGCATCGGTTTCCAGCGTCTTGCCGAACGCGTAGTCGGCCGAGATCAGGAAGAACGTCTTCGCGCCTTGCTTCTGCAATGCCCGGATCGGCACGACGGTATTCGCCCAGGTGTCGTGCGCCCAAAGCACGCTGAGCGGCGAACATGCTTCCTCGATCAGGTTGCTGTTGCCAACCGACGTATAGAGCGCGATCCGATGCATTTCGGTCAGAGCATCGGCTGCATGCCCAGCGCGATCGCCGAATTGGTGACATCGGTCATCAACGCCACGTTGCCGGGGCCGAACCACTCGCGCACGATGCTAAGCCCGATATCCGCCTTGTTCTGGTGATCGCCGGTGACGATTCGATCGGGCGGCCCAGCACCTTGCCACCAACATCCGCGATCGCGAACCGCGCTGCGGTGGCGGATCCCTCGCCGGAGATCGCGCTGTAGGGACCGGAGAAGTCGCCGAGCACGCCGATGCGGAGCGGGCCGGAGACGGATTGCGCGTCGGCGCGCCGGAGCGGCGAGCGGCACAAGGTGGCGGCGGCGCCAAGCAGGATATTGCGCCGCTTCGGATGCGTGCGTTCGACGGAGCATCGGTTATCATGATGTGACGCTCTCCCTCCTTGCTTGCGAAACTTCCGACCTGGACTGGTGCGTATCCAGCCTTGACATGCATGTCAAACGCGGGATCAGATCGGCCATCGGGAGGGGGGAGGCACGTACTTGGACACGCTGGGAAGCTGGGAACTGCCGGACGAGCTTGTGGCGCTTCGCGAGACGGTCCGGCGCTTCATGGCTGCGGAGGTGAAGCCGGTCGAGGATCGCCTGCCGCACGACAGCTATCTGCCGCCGCCGGAAATTCTGCGTCCCTTGCAGGAGAAGGCGCGCGCGCTCGGCCTGTGGTTCGTGCAGTCGCCCGGCGGCGTATGGCGGCGCGGGCCTGAACGTGCTGGCGCAGTGCGTGGTGGCCGAGGAAGCGGCGAAGTGCCGCATGGGCGCCTATTTCCCCGCCGCCGGCGCGTTCGGCTGGGATCCGCCCAACGTCAATCTTTTCCGGCACGCCGGCGCAGATCGAAAAATACGCCGTGCCGACCATCGCCGAGAGGTCATGCCACGTTCGTCGCGGTCAGCGAGGCCTCCGGCGGGTCCGATCCCGCGCGCGCCATCACCACCCGCGCGCGGCGGGAGGGCGACAGCTATGTTCTCAACGGCGCGAAGATGTGGATCTCGGGCGTGGACCGCGCGAAATGGGGCATCGTCTTCGCGCGAATGGAGGGCATGCAGGGCCGCGCCGGGATCACCAGCTTCATCGTGGAACCGAATTGGCCGGGCATATCCATCAAGAAGATCCCGGTCATGCGCTCGTTCCAGCCGTTCGAGGTGCATTTCGACAATGTCCGCGTCCCGGCCGAGAACCGGCTGGGCGAGGAAGGGCAAGGCTTCCAGCTTGCGGAGAAATGGCTGGTTCACGCGCGGATGCCGTACGCGGCGACCAGCATCGGCTTGGCGCAGGCGGCGCTCGACCTCGCGACCGAATGGGCGGGTCAGCGCAAGACGTTCGGCTCGCTGCTCGCCGACAAGCAGGCGATCCAGTGGATGATCGCCAACTCCGAGATCGAGCTGCGCGCCGCGCGGCTGCTGACCTGGCAGGCGGCGTGGCGGGCCGATCTCGGCCAGGACGCGAAGATCGACGCGTCCATCTGCAAGATCCACGCGACCGAGACCTCGTTCCGCGTGCTGGATCGCTGCATCCAGATCTTCGGCGGCCTGGGCGTGTCGCACGAGATGCCGCTGGAGCGATGGTTCCGCGAGGCGCGCATCCGGCGGATCGGCGAAGGCCCGTCGGAGGTGCATCGCATGGTGGTGGCGCGGGATATACTGTCGCAGGCACGGAGGGCAGGGACATGCCGGTTGATTTCGCCGTCGAGGACGGCATCGCACTGATCACCATCAACCGTCCGGAGCGCATGAACGCGCTCGACGCGGAGCACTACAGGCTGCTGTCGGAGGCGTGGATCACGGTGCGCGACGACAGCGGACATCCGCGTCGCGGTCATCACCGGCGCGGGCGATCGCGCCTTTACGGTTGGCGCCGACCTCAAATCCTTCGTGACCGCAGCCGGCGGATCTGTCGGAGATGTGGCTGACGCAGCGCGAGCAGCTGCTCAACCGCGGGCTGGAGGTCTGGAAGCCGATTATCGCGGCGGTCAACGGGGCGTGCCTCGGCGGCGGCTCGACGATGCTGTTCGCCACCGACATCCGGGTCGCGGTGCCGCATGCGACGTTCAATCTGGCCGAAGTGCGGCGCGGCCTGGTGCCAGGCAACGGCGGCACGCAGCGCATGCTGAAGCAGATGCCCTATGCGATCGCGATGGAGATGATGCTCACCGGCGAGCCGTTCGACGCGGAGACCGCCGCGCGCTGGGGCCTGATGAACAAGGTGGTGCCGCCCGATCAGTTGCTCGACGAGGCATTTCGTTATGCGCGGACGATCGCGGCAAACGCGCCGCTCGCGGTGCAGGCGGCCAAGGAACTGGCGATCCGCAGCGAGGACATGACGCTCGCCACCGGCCTGCGCATGGAGCAGATCGCCAACCGGCTGCTATGGTCCACCGAGGATGTGCGCGAAGGGCCGGCCGCGTTCGCGGAACGACGGCCGCCGCGGTTCAAGGGGCGATAGATGGCGCGGACAGCGAGCGGCGCGGGCCGCTTTCCGGGCTGCGCATCCTCGATCTGACCCGGGTGCTGGCCGGGCCGTTCTGCACGATGATCCTGGGCGATCTCGGTGCCGAAATCATCAAGGTCGAGGAAATCAACGGCGGCGATCAGACCCGCAACATCCCTCCCTACGTGCAGGGCGAGAGCCATTATTTTCTGGCCATCAACAGGAACAAGAAGAGCCTCGCGCTGGATGCGCGCACGCCGGGTGGACGGGCGGTGCTGCTGGATCTGGCGCGGCACTGCGACGCGGTGATCGAGAATTTCCGGCCGGGCGTGATGGAGCGGCTGGGCCTGGGCGCGGATGCGCTGCGCGCAGTCAATCCGCGCCTGATCATCTGCTCGATCTCGGGCTACGGTCAGAAGACGAGCCTGAGCGGCAAGCCCTCGTTCGATCTGGTGGCGCAGGCGCTCAGCGGCGTGATGTCGATCAACGGCGAGCCCGACGGGCCGCCGACCAAAGCTCGGCTTGCCGATCGGCGATCTTGGCGGCGGCGTGTGGGCGGCCATCGCCATCTTGTCCGCCCTGCAGCACCGGAGGCCACCGGTGAGGCGCTGACCGTCGATCTCAGCCTGCTTGACGGCACTGGTCGGCCTGCTCGGTTACCTCGCGCAGGGCTACTTCGTCACCGGCGAAGGTGCCGCAGCGGGTCGGCTCCTCGCATCAGAGCGTGGTGCCCTATGGCCGCTTCCCGACCAAGGACGGGCACATGGTCATCGCGTTGATGGTGCCGAGCTTCTGGGTGAAGTTCTGCTCGGCCATTGAGCGGCCGGAGTTGGCGCAAGATCCGCGCTTCGCGACGACCACGGGCCGGAAGGAGAACCGCGTCGAGCTGGAGGCGCTGATCGGCGACGTGCTCTCGACGCGCACGACGGCCGAGTGGCAGACGATCTTCGACGCCGCCGACATCCCCGGCGAACCCGTCAACACGGTCGCGCAGGCGCTCGCGATGCCGATCATCGCGGAGCGCGCGGTCGTGCGGGAAGTCGATCACCCCACCGCGGGACGGGTGCAGGCGGTCCGTTCGCCGGTTCGCTTCCTCGGCCGGTTCGAGGACGCCGCCATCCGGGCCCGCCCCGCTGCTCGGTCAGCACACCGCCGAAATTCTGGGAGAGTTGCTCAACTACAGCGCGGCGCGGACCGAGGCGCTGGTGCGCGACGGCGCAGTGGCCGTAATCTGAAACGGAGCAGAATTCCAATGGCGACTTCGGCGAAAGCGGTCGTGCAGATCGAGCAGGATGGACCGCTGCAAATCGAAGAGATTCGTATTCCTGATCCCGGCCCGCACCAGGTGCTCGTGCGCGTCCTGGCATCCGGCCTGTGCCAAAGTCAGATCTTCTGGATGCACCAGCCGCGCCAGCACGGGATGCTGTTCGGGCACGAAGGCTACGGCGTCGTGGCGCGCGTCGGCCGCGACGTGACGGGCTTGCGCGAGGGCGATCATGTCATCGTCACGTGGCTGCCGCGCGAGGATGGCGAGGCCCGGACGCCGGAGGTGCCAATCTTCCATTTGAGCAGCAAGCAGACGGCGAAGGCGCCGAACGTTTTCACCTGGGCCGACTACAGCCTTGTGGATGAACTCTATGTCCGGCCCCTTCCCGATACGGCGCGGGAAGACGTGGTGTCCATTGTCGGATGCGCCGTTATCACCGGAGCCGGCGCGGTGCTGAACGCGGCGTCGGTCAAGCGGGGCGACACCGTTGCGGTGTTCGGCCTGGGTGGCGTCGGGCTGTCGGCGGTCGCGGCGGCCTCTGTGGCCGGCGCCGAACGGGTTGTCGCGATCGACCTTCGGGACGCCAAGCTCGAACTGGCCCGCCATTTCGGCGCCACGGATGTGGTCAATGCGAGCCATGCCGATCCGGTCGCGGCGATACACGCGCTGTTGCCGGGCCGGTGCGGATGCGGCCCTGGCGCCCACGTCGCGCTTGATTGCGTCGGATTGACCGAGACCACCCAGCAGGCGCTGGCCGCCACCCGCGCCGGAAAGCTCGGGGCGCAGCGGGGCGGACGTTGCGTCGTGGTCGGCGTGCCGAAGAACAAGCTTGAGATCGATCTGTTCAACTTGATGGCGACCGAGAAGACGTTGCTCGGAACCATGGCCGGTTCCTGCCGGCAGGATCAGATCGATATGTTCGTCGAGTGGTTCCAGAGCGGACGGCTGGATCTTCGGGCCATGGTCACGGATCAATTCCGGCTCGATCAGATCGGCCCGGCGGTCGATGCGTTGGCCCGGGGCGACATCACCGGGCGCGCGCTTGTAACCATGTGACGCCGGCGCCACTGGCCCGGAGCAATCGCCCCCGTCTGCTACCCGAACAGCCGTCGCGACGCGATCCGCGCGCCCTCCGCCAACGCGGCCAGCTTCGCCCAGACCACATCCTCGGCGACCCGCCCGCGCCCGGCGGAGGTGTCGAAGCCGCAATCGGTGCCGGCGAGCACGCGGCGCGGGTCGCCCACGGCGCGGGCGACCGCCTCGATCCGGTCGGCGACCACCTCCGGGTGCTCGACGAAGTTGGTCAGCGTGTCGATCACCCCGGCCACGATCACCTGGTCCGTATCCAGCGGTGCGGCGGCGAGGCAGCGGTGCTCGTGGGCGTGGCGGGGATTGGCGAAGGGCAGCACGAAGCCGCCGACACGGGCCTGGCGGATCGCCGGCAGCACCGTCTCCAGCGCCACGTCGCAGTCGTGCGGGCCCTCGTAATTGCCCCAGCACGCGTGCAGGCGCACCCGGTCGGGCGGGATGTTGGCGAGGGCGGCGTTGATCGCCGCCACCACCCGCTCCACGAAGCCGATGAAATCCGCCACCGGCCGGTCCTGGTAGGTCATGTGGCGCTCCATCGCGAGGTCGGGCGCATCGATCTGCAACACGAAGCCATGGCGCACGATCGCTTCGTACTCCACGCGCAGCGCCTCCCCGAGCGCGTTCAGGTAAGCCTCCTCGGTGTCGTAGAAGCGATTGCGCAGCGCCGCGGCGATGATGCCGGGCGAGGGCGCGGTCATGAACGGCTCGACGAAACGCCGCTCAGGGTGGGCGTCCAGGGCGGCGCGGAAATCGGCGCACTCCGTCTCGATCGCCGCCGGGTCGAGGTAGCGCACCGCGCCCACTGCCTCGGGCACGCTCTCGGTGTTGCTGACCGAGACGCCCGTCGCGTCGTGCGCGGCCTTCCAGGCGCGGAACCCCGGATAGCGAGCGACGTCGGCGAAGGACCGCCGGCTCCAGCCGCCGCCGAACCCGCTCATGCGGCGGCGCACATAGAGGAAGAACGCCTCGCGCTGTTGCTCGCCGTTGTTGCCGACGTCGATGCCGGCCGCGAGTTGGCAGGCTACGACATGGTTCAGCGCGGCCCGTCCCTCGGCCGCGATCTCGGCCTCGTCCACTGCATCCGCGCGGGCACGCCGCGCGTAGAGTTCGGTCAGCCGCGCCGGGCGGGGCAGGCTGCCGGTGTGGGTGGTGAGGATACGGGTCTCGCTGCGCAGCATGACGCCCTCTTTCCGCCGAAATGGGGGAGTGTGGAAGCAGACGCGGCGCGGAACAATGGCGGGCGGTGACAGAGGCCAGGGCCGCCCCACATGTCGGCAAGGAGACAAGTCATGCACATCATCAGGCGTCGCGGCTGGGAGCTGCCGGAACGATCGGTCACGCCGGAGGCCCTGGTCTTGAACCGGCGGACGCTGCTGGGGGCAGGACTGGCCCTGGCCGCCGGGGCGGGCTCGGCGCGCGCGGCCGCGCTGTCGGCGCCGCACGACGCCAAGTTCGACCCCGGCCGCGCGATCACGCCGGAGAAGGACGCGACCACCTACAACAACTATTACGAATTCGGCGAGGACAAGGACATCTGGCCGCTGGCGCAGAAGATGGTCCTCGACCCCTGGTCGATCCGCATCGACGGCCTGGTAAAGACGCCGCGCACCATCGCCTTCGAGGACCTGATGAAGCAGGTCCAGCTCGAGGAGCGGGTCTATCGCCACCGCTGCGTCGAGGCGTGGTCGATGGTGGTGCCGTGGGACGGCTTCCCGATGCGCCGGCTGATGGAGCTGGCCGAACCGCTGGGCTCGGCCAAATACATGGTGTTCACCACCGTCGAGCAGCCCAAGACGATGCCGGGGCTGAGCAACCCGATCTACCCTTGGCCTTACGTGGAGGCCGTAACGGTCGCGGAGGCGGCGAACGAGCTGGCGTTCATCACCCTCGGCATGTACGGCCATTCCCTGCCCAAGCAGAGCGGCGCGCCGATTCGCATGACGCTGCCCTGGAAATACGGCTTCAAGTCCGGCAAGGCCTTTGTGAAGGTCAGCTTCACCGAGAAGCGGCCGGACACGATGTGGGCGCAGATCGCCCCCGACGAGTATGGGTTCTGGGCGAACGTGAACCCCGCCGTCGCGCACCCGCGCTGGAGCCAGGCGAGCGAGCGCGTGCTGGGCAGCGACGAGCGGGTGCCGACCCAGATCTATAACGGCTACGGGGCCGACGTATCCTCCTTGTATGCGGGCGTGAAAGGCGAGAAGCTGTTCATGTGATCCTCGTTCAACGCATCATGGCCGTCCTCGCCGCGGCCTTCCTGGTGGGCGCCATCGCGGTGGCGATGATCGGCCCGGTCAACGTGCCGCTGGGCGCGGCACTCTACATGCTCGACCGTCCGGTCCTGTACGCCGTGCAGGCGCACTTGGCCGGCTGGATATGGGAGGGGATGGCGGTCCCGCTGCTGGTCCGCCCGGCCTGGCTGCTGCCGGCCTGCATCGGCATCGTCTGCGCCGGGATGTCGCTGACGCTCGCCTCCCGCCAGCGTCCCCAGCGCACCCCGCGCCGGCGGCTGTGAGGCTGCTTGCCAGCCTGACGCGATATCACGCCGACTGCCTTCGTCACCTCTCCCACAACGTGGGAGAGGTCGCGGCGCGCAGCGACGCGGGTGAGGGTCGACGCACCACCCTCACCCGGCACGCCGAGGCGTGCCGACCTCTCCCGCCAGGGCGGGAGAGGTGACGTTTGGCGTGACGCACTTCCTCTCTTCCTTGCCGCTCTGGATTTCAGGCTTCCTTCTCGTCGCCCTCCCCACGGCGGCGGCGATGTGCGGGCCGATGCTGGTGCGGCGCTCGGTCACCTTGGATCGGCTGGTCACCAACAATGAGGTCGCTGGATTCAAGTTTGCCGTGCTCGGCGTGGTTTACGCGGTGCTGCTCGGCTTTGCGGTGATCGTGGTGTGGGAGAAGTTCCGCGATGCCGAAACGGCCGTTTCGCAGGAAGCCTCGGCCGTGGTCGCGATCTATAGCCTTTCGGGAGCGCTGGACACGGACGCGGGAGGCGTCGTGCGGCAACGTCTGACCGGTTACGTCCAGGCCGTGCTCGCCGATGAGTGGCCCGCGATGGCACGCGGCAAGCGAAGCCCGCAGGCAGGCCGGGCGCTCAGTGCTGTCTACGCGGCCGCGTTCGACGCTACGCCGCACTCGCCGCGCGGGTCCGCGATCATGACCGAATTGCTCAACCAACTCGATGCCGTCGTGCAGGGCCGCCGCACACGGCTCGCGCTGGCGTCGGGGATCGTCCCGAGCGTGCTGTGGCCGGTGCTGTTCACAGGCGCTGTCGTCACCCTGAGCTTTACCTTCTTTTTCGGCTCGCGCAGCATTCGCGCGCAGGCACTGATGACCGGGATGCTCGCCGTGGTCATTTTCATGGCGTTGTTCGTCGTCGTGGCGATCGACTATCCGTTCACCGGCCCGGTCAGCGTCGGGCCAGAGCCAATGCAAACGGCGCTGGAGGAGTTCGGCGGCCTCCGCTGAAGATCACGCCTCCCGCGTCTCCTCGTGCCAGGTCCGCCCGTCGCGCTCGATCAGCGCGATGGCGGCCGTGGGTCCCCAGCTTCCGGCGGGGTAGGGGCGGGGATGGTCGGGGCGCGACCCCCACGCCTCCAGGATCGGCTCCACCCACGACCACGCCGCCTCAACCTCGTCGCGGCGCATGAACAAGGTCGCGTTGCCGCGCACGGTGTCCATCAGCAGCCGCTCGTAGGCGTCCGGATAGCGCAGCCCGAACGTCTTCTCGAAGCTGATGTCGAGCCCCGTGGAGCTGAGCCGCATCCCGCCCGGCCCCGGCTCCTTGGTCATCATCTCCAGGCGCATCCCCTCCTCGGGCTGGAGGCGGATCACCAGGCGGTTTGGATCCAGCTCGGCGACGGCGGGTGGAAAGATGGAGAACGGAAGCGCGCGGTACTGCACGACGATCTCGCTCACCTTCTGCGGCAGGCGCTTGCCGGTGCGCAGATAGAACGGCACGTTGCCCCAGCGCCAGCTCCGCACCTCCGCCTTCAGCGCCACGAATGTCTCGGTCGTGGACGGCTCATTGCCGCCCAGGTCGGCGAGGTAGCCGGGCACCGGCCGGCCGTCGACGGCGCCGGCGGTGTACTGCCCGCGCACGGTCAGCGCGGTGACCTCGTGCGGCTCCAGCGGGCGCAGCGCGCGCAGCACCTTCAGCTTCTCGTCGCGCACCCGGTCGGCGTCCAGCGACACCGGCGCCTCCATCGCCATCAGGCAGAGCAGTTGGAGCAAATGGTTCTGCACCATGTCGCGCAGCGCGCCGGCATGCCCGTAATAGCCGCCGCGCCCCTCCAGCCCCACCGTCTCGGCCACGGTGATCTGCACGTGGTCGATGACGTCGCTGTTCCACAGCCGCTCGAAGATGGAGTTGGCGAAGCGCAGCGCGAGCAGGTTCTGCACCGTTTCCTTGCCGAGATAGTGGTCGATGCGGAAGGTCTGCGTCTCGTCGAAGACCGTTCCGACCTCGTCGTTGATGGCGCGCGCCGAGTCGAGATCGTGGCCGATCGGCTTTTCCAGCACCACGCGCGAGAGCGGCGTGGCCAGCCCGTGCGCGCCGATGTTGCGGCAGATCGGGCCGTACAGGCCGGGCGCGACCGCGAGGTAGAAGACCCGCACGCGCTCCGGGTCGAGCCGGCCCCGCAGCTCGGCCCAGCCGCCATCGGCCCGCACGGCGTCCACCTGCACGAAGCCAAGCTGCCCGAGGAAGCGGCGCACCGTCTCGGGCTCCAGCGCCGAACGCTCGACATGGGCCTCCAGCGCGGCGGCGGCGCGCCGGCGGAACTCGTCGTCGTCGAGATCGGAGCGCGCGGCGCCGATCACCCGCAAGTCCGCCGGCATCTGCCCGTCGCGGAAGCGCCAGTAGAGCGCCGGCAACAGCTTGCGCAAGGTCAGGTCGCCGGTGGCGCCGAACACGACGCAGTCGAACGCGGAGACAGGGATGATCTTCGCCGCCACTATCCAGCCTCTCGGTATGGTGGGGTGGTTCTACACCACCGGGCTGGCGCCGCCGTCCATGTTGATCGCCGTGCCCGTGGTGAACCCGGCGTGATCGGAGCAGAGAAAGCAGGCCATCGCCGCGAACTCCTCGGCCCGGCCCATGCGGCCGATCGGGACGTTGGCGCCCATCTTGCCCAGGAAGTCCTCCAGCGGGGCGTTGGCCCCCTGCGCCTCGTGCCGGCGCACCCATTGGTCGGACACGATCAGGCCCACCAGCATCGCGTTCACCAGCACGTTGTGCGACGCGCACTCGTTGGCCAGGATCTTGGTCAGCGCCATGCCGGCGGCGCGCGAGACCGAGGTCGGCGCGCCGTTCGCGCGCGGCGCCTTGGCGCCGATGTTGAGCACGTTGATGATCCGCCCCCAGCGCCGCTCCTTCATCCCCGGCAGCGCCAAGCGGGCCATGCGGATCGCCGCGAACAGCTTGAGGTCCAGGTCCTCCTGCCAAATCTCGTCGGTCACCTGCTCGAACGGCATGGCCCGCGAGGTGCCGGCGTTGTTCACCACGATGTCAAGCTTGCCGAAGGCTCCGACGGCAGCCTCGAAGGCGGCCCGGCATTCGGCGGCCTTGGAGACATCGCACGGGATCGCCGCGACGCGCCCCCGCGCGGTGCGGGCGATCCGGGCCTTCGCCTCCTCCAGCACCTCGGGCCGGCGCGCGAGGATGGCGACGTCGGCGCCCGAGGCGGCGAACTCGGTCGCCATCGCCAGGCCCAATCCCTTGCTCGCCCCGGTAATCAGCGCGGCACGGCCGGTCAGCTCCACAAGCATGGCGTCCTCCTGGCGATCTGCGGGGCGAGTGTGCGGGCGGCGGCGGCGGAGGGCAACGCCGATTGCAGGCGCGCCGCGCGGCTCGTCGCCTCGGCGTCTCCGATTCCCTGCACGCGCCGTGATCCGGATCACATCCAATCCCAACACCAAGGCGCATCGTCCAGGCGATCTCGCAAGGAGAGCGCCATGCCGGTCCCCGATCTCGATTGGGCCGCCGACCTGTTCAGGGATGTCACCAGGCCGGTCCACGACATCGCGAAGGTCATCCGGACCGGGAGCACGCTCTCCGGTGGCTCCGACCGCCGTCCGAGGGGCGGGATGCGGCTTGTCGATGCTTGCCCTGCCTCGGACCCCCCCGCCGCACCCGCAAGCCCTTGAGGGTGTCGGATCGCCGGATCATGCTCCTGCGCTCGCCCAGGCGGCGCAACGCAGGAGGAAACGCATGCAAGAAAAGTCCCCTCTGTCACCGACCCGTCGGCGCTTGGTGCGCGGCACCGCCGCCTCGGCGACGACCGCCGCCCTGGCCGCGGCTTTCGGCATCGATCCGGCGCGGGCCCAGGCTGCGGGAGAGGCGGCCGGGCGCTCGGGCAAGCCGCTCAATGCCGCGTTCAGCAATGCCGGGCTGCAAGCCACCTGGTGCGCCCAGGGCAAGCGCGCCGCCGAGTACTGGGGCAAGCTGTTCAACGTGAACGTCACCTGGTTCGACGGCGAGCTGTCCGCCACCAAGCAGCGCGCGGCGATCGACGACATGGCAAGCCGCAAATGGGATTTCGTCGCCATCCAGGCGTTCGGCATCGGCACGCTCACCGCGCCGGTGAACAAGATGATCGCGGCCGGCACCCCGGTGATGGACATGGACACGCTGATCGCGCCGCTCGATCAGATCGACGTTCACACTTTCATCGCGCCGGACAACGAGTTCATGGGCGCCTCGGTCACCCAGGCGCTGGTGGACGCGATCAACGGCGAGGGCAACATCATCATGACCCAGGGCGCGCTCGGGCATACCGGAGCACAGGGCCGCGCGCGCGGGTTTTCGTCGGTGGTGAAGAAGTATCCGAAGATCAAGGTGCTGGACACGCAGCCCGCCGATTGGGACGTGACGAAGGTGGCGCGCATCTGGGAGACGCTGCTGACCAAGTACCCGACGATCGACGCCGCCTATTTCCATAACGACGACATGGCGCTGGCAGCGTACAACGTGATGAAGGCGCACAACCGCACCACCATCAAGATCGGCGGGTGCGATGCCATGCCGCCGGCGCTGGCGGCCGTCGCCGACGGCCGGATGCTCGCCACCGTGCGCAACCCGTCCTGCCGCATCCATGGCGGCGCCATCGTCGCCGGCGTCGCCGCGATAGTATCGGGTGAAAAGACCGGCGATGGCCGTCCGGGTACGATCCCGAAGAACATCGTCGCCGACGGTCCGGTGGTGACCAAGGCCAATGCGCCGGGAATGATGTGGATGGAGGAGCATTTCCTGATCTGAGCGCCATGGCGCTGTTGGCACTGACCGCGGTTTCCAAGTCCTTCGGCGGCGTCGCCGCTCTGCGCGATGTGAATTTCGCCCTCGAAGCGGGCGAGATCCACGGCCTGGTCGGCGAGAACGGGGCGGGCAAGTCCACGCTGATGAAGATCATCGCGGGCGTGCATCACGAGTTCCAGGGGACGCTCCGCCTCGATGGCGCGGAAGCCCGCTTCGCCTCCGCCCGGGCTGCCCGCGCGGCGAGGATCGGCATGGTGCACCAGGAACTCTCGGCCGTGCGCGACCTGTCGGTGGCCGAGAACGTATTCCTGGGAATGCAGCCCACGATCGGCCTCGGCGTGATCGACTGGGGCGCGATGCGGCGCGGCGCGCGCGAACACCTCGCGGCGCTCGGCATCGAACTCGACCCTGGCACGCGCATGGGATCGCTGCCGCTCGGTCTTCAGCAGCTCGTCGAGATCGCGCGCGTGCTGTTCTCGGGCGCGCGCATCATCATCCTGGACGAACCGACTTCCGCCCTGTCGCCGCCGGAGGTCGAGCGGCTGTTCGGGGTGCTGCGGCGTCTCAGGGCGCAGGGCCGGAGCCTGATCTTCATTTCGCATTTCCTGGACGACGTGCTGGCCGTCTGCGACCGCGTGACGGTGTTCCGCAATGGAAGCAATGTCGCGACCGCCGCCTGCGCCGAGGTGGACAAGGGCTGGGTCATCGAGCGCATGATCGGGGCCGGGCATGGCGAGTTGGAAGAGAGCTATACGGGCGAGCGGCTGTTGCAGGGGCGCTCGGACGGAGCGCTGGTCCTGCGCGCCGAGAACTTGACCCTGGCCGGCGCCTTCCGCGACGTGTCGCTGAGCGTGCGTGCCGGAGAGGTGCTCGGCATCTACGGCTTCATGGGCTCTGGCCAGCTCGAACTGGCGCGCAGCCTGATCGGCCGCCCGCCGCCCGATGAGGGCAGCATCGTCGTGGACGGCCGACCCCGTGCCATCCGGGGCACGGCGGGAGCCAAGCGCGCGGGTATCGCGCTGGTCCCCGAAAGCCGCCGCAGCATGCTGTTCTCCGATGAGCCGGTGTACAAGAACATCACCATCAGCATGCTCGAACGGATCGGCCGCCTGGTCCTGCGTCCTTTGGCCGAACGCGCGATCGCCCGCACCCAGATCGAGCGGCTGCGCATCCGCCCGCCCGATCCGGAACGCCCGCTCGGCACCCTGTCCGGCGGCAATCAGCAGAAGGTCGCGCTGGCCCGCTGGCTCACGCACGTGCCGCGCGTGCTGGTGCTCAGCGAGCCGACGCGCGGGATGGATGTCGGCGCCAAGGACGACGTGCTGAAGATCGTGCACGGACTGCGCGACCAGGGCCTGAGCGTGATCGTCGCTTCGGCCGAGCCGGAGACGGTCCTGGCCTTGGCCGACCGCATCCTGGTGATGAGGAAAGGCGCCGTGGTGCGCGAGTTCGCGTGCGAGACGGTCAGCAAGGATCGCCTGCTGGCGGCGGCCTGAGGGAGCACGATGAGGGAGCGGGCGATGAGGGAGCGCACGGGAACGGCGGTCTGGCTGCGGAGCCGGCTTCGCAACATCGCGCCGTTCGCCACCCTGCTGCTCCTGGTGGTGTTCTTCTGCCTGGCCAGCCCGTCCTTCGCCTCGCTCGGCAACCTCACCAACATCCTCACCCAGATTTCCGTCACCGGCATCATCGCGGTGGGGCTGACCTTCGTGATCCTGTGCGCCGAGATCGACCTCTCGGTGGCGAGCATCGCCAACGCCACGGGCATCGTGGTGGCGTTCTTCACCGCGCAGGACGCCAGCGTGAACATCGCCAACCTGCCGCTGGCCGGCTGGGGCGCGATCGCCGTAGCGCTGGCCGCCTGCGTGGCGCTGGGCGCGGTGAACGCCTTCGGCCTGACCGTCGTCGGCATTCCCTCGTTCATCATGACCTTGGCCATGTTGCAGATTGCCGCCGGGATCTGCGCCCTGCTCGTGCGCGGACAGATCGCCTATGCGGTGCCGAAGCTGGTCGTCACGCTGGGCAGCCGCTCGCTAGGTCCGGTCCCCTGGATCGTCATCGTCGCCGCCCTGGTCCTGCTGGTCGCCCACCTGGTGCTCACCTACACCCGCTTCGGACGCTACGTTTACATGGTGGGGGGCAACCGCGAGGCGGCGGAGTATTCCGGCGTGAATGTCCGCGCCATCCTGTCGGCGGTGATGATCATCTCGGCGGTCTGCTCGGGTCTCGCCGGGATGCTCGGCGTGGCCTATTTCGGCAGTGCCCAGCAGAACGAGTTCGACACCTACCTGCTCAATTCGATCTCCGCCGTGGTGGTCGGCGGCACCAGCCTGTTCGGCGGCCAGGGCGGCATCGGCAACACCATCATCGGCCTGTTCGTCCTCGGCGTGCTGAACAACGGTCTCGACCACGTGGACATCGACAGCTTCCTGAAAATCCTGATCCGCGGGCTGATCCTGCTGATCGCGCTGGTGGTCAACGTCTACGCGCAGCGGATGCGCAGCGCCGGAGCCGCCGGCTCCTAGTGGATCGAGCCTGGATAACGAGGCCGCAAGTTCCGGCTAGCTTCGCCAAAGAGATCGCCTGACGCCGGTGAAGCGCATGTCAGTCGGGCACCCACGGGCCGGGAACCTGAGCTTCGTTGCAGGTCACGCCCTCCAGGGCGATGGCGTCTTCGCCTCAATCCCTGAGAGCATCGGCCACATCCTGCCGCGTCTGCTCCATCTGCTGGGCAGCCCATCTCGACAACGCCGTTCATTGCTGATCGTGCAACGGAGCGGCTGCCGTGCTAAGATCGTTGCAACGTCGGCGAGGCAGGGTGGCTGGACGGTTCCCGTCCTGTCCAGCCTGGCGGCGCCGCCTAACATGTCCGGATCCGGCCCGCCATGACCCGATACCTCGTCGCTCGCGCCAATGCCCTCGTGTTCGGCGTGCTGGTCGCCATCCTAATCCTGGTCGGCGGGGCGACATGGGACCGCTTCACTGCCGCCCAGTCGGCGCGGGACTGGGCGCAGCACACCTACGGCGTGCTCGCCACCCTCAAGGACCTCAACCTTGGCGTGCGTGAAGCCGAGACGGGCCAGCGCGGCTACCTGCTCACCGGCAGCGACGACTACCTCGCCCCCTACCAGCGCGCACTCGGGCGCGTGACCTTCCTGGAAGGCGAGTTGCAGCGGCTGACCGCCGACAACGCGACGGAGCAGGACCGGCTCCGCGCGCTCGCCCCCGTCCTGCAAAGCAAGCTGGACGAGCTGGCGCGGACCGTGCAACTCCGCCGCGATCTCGGTTTCGACGCGGCGCTTCGGGTGGTCCGCACCGATGTCGGCCGGGACCTCATGAAGCAGATCGAGGCGACGCTCGCGGCCATGACGGCCGACGAGCAGACCCTGCTCGCGCAACACCTGGCCGCGTCGGACAGCCGCGGCGCCTGGGTGCAAGGGCTTGTGCTGGGTGGCATCGCGCTTTCCATTCTGGCGCTGCTCTGGGCGGCGCGCATGCTGAACCAGGCCTGGTCCCGCTCGTATCAGGTCGAGGCGGAACAGCGCACCCTGGCCCTGCGGTTGCGGACATCGCTGGACAGCCTGAGCCAGGGCGTCGCGGTGTTCAACGCCGACCGGCAGCTGACGAACTGGAACGAATGCTTCCAGGTGCTGCTCGCCCTGCCGAAAGCCATGGTGCGGGCCGGCACCCCCTACGCCGCGTTCGCGGAGCACACCGAAGAAGGCGGGGCGGCGTTCCTGGAGAGCGAGGACCAGCTGCGCCATGGGCGTCGCACGCCAGGCGAGCCGGTCACCTACGAGCGCAGCCGCGCCGATGGCCATCAGCTGGAGGTCCGCCGCACGCCGACCCCGGACGGCGGCTTCGTCCTGACGGTCACCGACATGACCAAGCGCGCCCAGGCCGAAGGCGTGCTGCGCGAGGCGCAGAAGATGCAGGCCATCGGCCAGCTCACGGGCGGCATCGCGCATGACTTCAACAACCTGCTCACCGTGATCCTCGGTAATCTGGAGTTCGCCCGTGCCAAGCTGACCGGCGAGCCCGCCCTGCGGACCCGCATCGAACGGGCGACCTGGGCGGCGCAGCGCGGCGCGACGCTGACGAGCCAGCTGCTCGCCTTCGCGCGCAAGCAGCCGCTGGCCCCGGCGCCGCTCGACCTCGCGGCCACGGTGCCGGACCTGGTCCCGCTCCTGCGGCGCACCTTGGGCGAGCACATCGACGTCCGCTACGTCGAGACCGCCGGGATGTGGCCGGCCATGGCGGATGCCGCCCAGCTGGAGAGCGCGGTGCTGAACCTGGCGCTGAACGCCCGCGACGCCATGCCCGGCGGTGGCCGGCTGACCATCGAGCTCGCCAACAAGGTGCTGGACGAGGAGTACGCCCGAAGCCACGCCGAGGTCGCGCCCGGCGACTACGCCATGCTGGCGGTGTCCGACACCGGGCACGGCATGACGCCCGAGGTGGCGGCGCACGTGTTCGAGCCGTTCTTCACCACCAAGCCGGAAGGCAAGGGCACTGGCCTTGGACTGGCCATGGTATTCGGCTTCGTCAAGCAGTCCGGCGGGCATGTGAAGATCTATTCCGAGCCCGGCGAGGGCACGACCGTACGCTCTATCTGCCACGGGCGGGCAGCGCCGCGGCCCCGATCGGGCAGCGCAGCTTGGCGCCCATCGAGCTGCCGCGGGGATCGGCCACCGTGCTGGTGGTGGAGGACGAGCCGGCGGTGCGGGAGATCGCGGTCGCGATCCTGCGCGATCTCGGCTACCGCGTGCTGGAGGCCGCCGATGGCGAGGAGGGCCTGCGCGTGTTCGGCGCCAATGTGGCTGCCGTGGATCTGCTGCTGACCGACGTCGTGCTGCCGGGAAAGGTGCGGGGGCGCGAGATGGCCGAACGCATGGTGGCGATCCGCCCGCAGCTGCGGGTGCTGTTCATGTCCGGCTACACCGAGAACTCCATCATGCACCATGGCCGGCTCGACGACGGCGTGCAGCTGATCACCAAGCCGTTCAAGCGCGAGCTGCTGGCCCGCAAGACCGCCGAGGTGCTCGGAATGTCGGCAGCGACCAGGTCCGAAAGCATGGACGGCGGCGCGAACGTGGTCGAACTGAAGCCGCGCTGACGCGGTCACCGCACGACACGCGGCGCGGCCACGGGACGTTGACAACACAGCGTTCCCCGGAGGCTCGTGGCCGTGGCGTTCCTGCACACTTTGCTGGCCTTGGTCGTGGCCTTCGTCCTTGGCACCGGCATCGGTTTCGAGCGGCAATGGCGGCAGCGCAATGCCGGGCTGCGCACCAACGTGCTGGTCGCCGTCGGCGCCGCCGCGTTCGCCGACATCGGCCTGCGGCTGACCGGGACCGACGGGGCGGGCCGCATCGTCTCCTATGTCGTCTCCGGCATCGGTTTTCTCGGTGCCGGCGTCATTCTGAAGGATGGCACCAACATCTGCGGCCTCAACACGGCGGCAACTCTGTGGTGCTCGGCCGCGGTCGGCACCTTCTCGGGCGCCGGACTGCCAACCGAGGCTGCGGCGGTCACGGCTTTCATCCTCGCTGTCGCAAATCAACTATCCCATCCGGGAGATAGAATTGGTCTCGGAGAGCGGGGACGAGGTGGAACTGGCGGCCGTTCCTGGTGCCGACAACCGCCAATCCCGCTGAGTTGGACCGCGTTGTCGCCGATCTGGAACGCTCGCCGCTAGTGCGATCAGCCACCTGGACGGTCGGCACCACGGCTTGAGGCGGCACTGGTATCCTTGCACGGAGGTTTTGACGGCTTGAGCCGAGGGCCAGCTGTAGCGAGCGTGAGGCCTTGTGGGGTAGCCGGATGCGAACCTTTGCGGACGTTCGATGCCGTGAGGCCCCCAGATCGCCCATAGGGCGAGCGATTTGATGTTCGGCCCGGCCATATCCTCCGGACACCTCGACCCGACGATGGAATCGGTAGGGAGAGTGTCCCGACAACCCCTTTCGGGCATCATCGGCCTTCTTTTCGGTCGTATGTTTCGGAAATCGTGAGGCCTTGAACAGGCTGGAGTCAGCGGAGGCTCCGAAAGTCTTGACTTTTGCGTCGTCTCGCCTAACCTCAACGACCCGCTTAATCACAGTGACATTGCAACCGCTCTCGAATTCTACGTTTCTTCACCAAGAGGGCGGGTGCGCCGTCCATGGGCACGGGTGGAGCGACCTGATATGGTGGAGCAACCCAGTAGGTCATGTTATGCTGGCTTCAAACAGCAGGCCGTCCGCGTGCGCGACGGCGGCTGCCTCTGTGGTGCCCTGCGCTTCTCCGTGCGCGGCGAACCGCTGGTCGTAGGCACATGCCATTGTGCCGACTGCCGCAAGGCGACCGGAGCCGCCTTTGTCTTCTACGCGGATTGGCCACGCTCTACCTTTACCTCGGCGGGTCAGGTTCAGGTGTTCAAGGGGCGCAGCTTTTGTCCCACCTGCGGATCGCGCGTGTTCCACCTGTCCGAAGCTACCGCAGAAGTCATGATTGGAGCGCTCGACGACGCCCCCGGCGATCTGCGCCCGAACTCGTGAAGGATGGACAGTTCGCAGGGAACACTGGCTGACGCCCATAGCCGATGCCGCGCAGTTCGCAAAAGACCCGGCTCCGAGTGACGCGGGCGACGGCTGAGCACGGCAACTTTGAGTATGGGATCTGCAATTCTCGTGATTGCAAAAGTCTTGCAGACCGTGCGAAATCTGTGCCGCAACGGATTCCGGCTCGACGCAAGAGGCGTTAAACTCGGGGTCATGACGCACATCGCCGGTCCACGACCGATCCCAGACATTGCTGCTTCCAGAATCGCTTGATGATCACGTCGGCCCCGGGAACCCCGTCCGGTTCATTGAAGCCTTCGTCGATGGATTGGATCTGACCGCAGCGGGCTTTATCCGCGTCTCCGCCAAGCGAACCGGCCGGCCTGGCTATGCGCCCGCCGATCTGTTGAAGCTCTACATCTACGGTTACCTGAACCGCGTCCGATCCAGTCGTCGTCTGGAAGCCGAGACCCATCGCAACATCGAGGTGATCTGGCTGCTGCGCCACCTGAAGCCGGACTACAAGACCATCGCCGATTTCCGCCGCGATAACCGCAAGGCATTCCGTCCGATCTTTCGCCAGTTCGTGCTGCTGTGCCGTCAGTTGGATCTGTTTGGCCGGGAACTGCTGGCGGTGGATGGGACCCGTATCAAGGCGGTCAACAACAAGGACCGCAACTTCACCCGCGCCTCGCTGACCAAGTTTATCGAATTGGCCGATGCCAAGCTCGACGATTACCGTCAGCGTCTTGACCAGAGCGATGCCGCCGAGACCACAACAAGTGGCTCGCGGGTCGAGAACCTGGCCGAGAAGATCGCCGCTATCCGCACCCGTCGTAGGCGGTGCCAGGACATGTTGGCGCAGTTGGATCGCGCCGGCGAGGACCAGATCTCGCTGACCGATCCCGACAGCCGGGCGATGGCGGCGCACACGCGGGTTGCCGTGGGCTACAACGTTCAGGTCGCGGTTGATACCAAGCACAAGCTGATCGTCGAGCAGCAGGACACCAACCAGGTCGTCGACATGGGTCTGCTGACTGAGACCGCTGAAGCGGCGAAGGAAGTCCTTGGCGTCGAGACAATCGACGCCGTGGCCGACAAGGGCTATTTCAAGATCGAGGACATCGACGCCTGCGAGAAAGCCGGGATCGTGCCCTATGTGCCGCGTCCACAGCGCGGACCCTCGGTCAAGGCCGGCCTGTTCCGCAAGGATGAGTTCCGCTATGATGCAGGCCGCTACGTCTATGTTTGCCCAGCGGGTCAGCATCTGTATTCCTATTCATCGTCTTTTCTGCGAGGACTGAAGAAGATAAACTACGTCAACAAGCTGGCGTGCGACGATTGCACCATCTGTTCGCAATGCACGGCGGGCAAGTTTCGCACCGTCTCGCGGCTGGAGAACGAAGCGGTGTTGGACCGGATGCAGGAGCGCTTGGCCAAGCGCCCGGACGTCCTGGATCGTCGTCGCGAGACCGTCGAACATCCGTTTGGCACGATCAAGCAATGGATGAACCAGGGCGCGTTTCTGATGCGTGGCCTGGAGAAGGTCCGCGCCGAGTTCAGTCTGACCGCGCTCGCCTACAATCTCCGGCGGGTGCTCAATATCGTCGGCTTCGCGCCGCTGATGGCTGCGGTGGCGGCCGGAAAGGCTGCTGGCGGGGTTTTCCCGGACTGGCTGGCATGATCGCCGGCAGCCACGATATGGAACCAGGGCTTTCTTGGAAATCGCCGGTTCGGCTCACCAGGACCTCGGCGTGCACTTCTGACTGCCAATGTTGTCAGCATTGCCGCCAATGAGAGTTTTCGCACGGTCTGCTTGAATTATGCTCACGTCCACCGATGTTGGATCTCTGTACGACATAAGAATTATAATCAACACGCCGCGTCTGCGGCTTCGCGGTTGGGAGCAGTCTGATCGGGAGGCGTTCGCTGCCATGCACGCTGACGCCGAGGTGATGCACGACTACGGAGGCCCGATTGGCAAGAACGAGAGCGACGCAAAGCTAGATCGCTACGCTGCTACATGGTGGGAACATGCCTTTGGCCGGTGGGTAATCGAGACCCTAGATGGCGCTTTCTTAGGCTACGCGGGCGTAATGCCCTCGCGTCCTGACCATCCACTTGGTTCACACGCCGAGATCGGTTGGCGGCTGGTGCGGCACGCATGGGGTCATGGTTATGCCACGGAGGCCGCCCGAGCGGCGTTGGACGACGCCTTCGTGCGCGTCAGGTTGGCCGAAGTGGTGTCCTACACTGCCGCCGACAATCTACGGTCCCAAGCGGTGATGGTCCGGCTACAGATGCAGCGCGACCCAACGCGGGATTTCACTTGCGATTATGATGGCGTCACGGCTTGGCGAGGGTTGGTCTGGACAGCGCGCGCGGTGCGTAAATCTTGGACTTGTGCAACAGAGGGCAAGAAACCGCGGAAGTTGGCCTGCGTGCAGGGCTCTCGATGAGGTTAGTTTCCGTCAAATTGGACTAGCCGGAGGAGAATTGGGGGGGCTAATACGTCGCCGTAGATGCTCCAAAGAGGTGGTGCAAAGATGAAGCCGTTCCGGTTTGGTGTAAGTGTCCGGTACGCGCAATCGCGGGCCGAATGGATGGAGAAGGCCCGGAAGGTTGAAGCGCTCGGCTACGCCACTCTGACTGTCCCCGATCACCTCACCGACCTCGTCGCGCCGATGCCGGCCTTGATCAGCGCCGCGGAGGCGACAAAAACCCTGCGGATCGGCACGAACGTACTCAACAACGACCTTCGCCATCCCGTGCTGGTGGCACGCGAAGCCGCGACTGTTGATCTCCTAACCGACGGGCGGCTCGAGCTCGGCTTGGGCGCCGGGAGTATAAAATCCGAATATGACGAAGCGGGATTCTCCTTCGATCCGGGAGGAACGAGAAGTCGAGCGCCTGGCGGAGTCAATCACAATCATCAAGAGCCTACTAAACGGGGAACAGGTCACCTTCGCTGGTCGGCACTATCGCGTGACTGGCCACACGATTGCGCCCCCTCCCGCACAGAAACCCCATCCGCCAATTCTCATCGGCGGCAACGGCCGTCTCCTCCTCGCTCTCGCGGCGCGGGAAGCCGACATCGTGGGTTTCTCGGGACTGACTTTTCGAAAGGGCGGCGCTGCGCCGCCGGACCTTTCCGGATGGCGGGTGTCTGGCGTCGATGAGCGGGTGCAGCTCGTGCGCGAGGCTGCAGGCGACGCGCAATACGCGCGGCTAGAATTGAACGCGCTGGTGCAGCGGGTTGTCGTGAACAATGATCGCCGCCAAGCGGCCGAAGAACTGGCAAGCCGCTGGACGCAGCTCACCCCAGACGAGATCCTCCAGAGCCCTTACGTTCTAATCGGAACCATCGACCAGATGGTGGAAGACCTCCAGGCGTACCGCGATCGTTGGGGCATCTCCTATTACGTTGTCCATGAGCCCTACATGGACGCCTTCGCCCCTGTCGTTGCTCGCCTCGCCCGCAGCTAGGGGCTTGCCCCGGTTCGTGGTTCGAATTTCTTGAATTTCGGAACGAGCCGATAATTCGAGCTTTCTCGAATTGTCGTTGAACTCGGATCGCTGCGTTTGTTATTCGAGACTACTCGAAAGATCGGAGCGCCATGGACAGCCGCCAAGCCGTGCAAGCCCTCGGGGCGCTCGCGCATGACACGCGCCTGGCACTTTTCCGGATGCTGGTCGAGCGCGGGCCGGACGGTCTTTCGGCCGGCGTCATCTCGGAGCGCCTCGGCGTGCCGCCGTCGTCGCTGACCTTCCACGTCCAGCATCTTCACCGGGCCGGCCTCGTCACGCAGCGGCGACTGAGCCGCCAACTTATCTACGCGGCCGACTTCACCGCGATGAACGGGCTGGTCGGCTTCCTTACCGAGAACTGTTGCGGCCAAGGCGCTGGGGGCTGTGCTTCGGCTTGCCGGCCAGAAGCAGATGCGCCGACAGGACAGGCCAACAGGCGGAGCGCGTAACGCCTCCGCACGAGTTAACGCCGAAAGGACAATCCAATGGATACGGCCGAAGTCAAGGAAATGGTCCGCGCCCGCTATGGCGGCATCGCGGCCGGCACTGCTTCGGATTGCTGCGCGCCAAGCTGCTGTGCCCCCGCCGCCCCGACAGTCGCTGACGGCAAGTCGTCGGAAATGGGCTATTCGGCTGAAGACCTCGCCGCCGTTCCCGAGGGAGCGAATCTCGGGCTGGGTTGCGGCAACCCGCAGGCCATCGCTGCCATGAAGGCCGGCGAAATCGTGGTCGATCTCGGAAGTGGTGCCGGTTTCGATTGTCTGCTCGCCGCGAGGCAGGTCGGCCCGACCGGACGCGTGATCGGCGTCGATATGACGCATGAGATGTTGAAGAAAGCCCGCGAGAATGCAACGAAGGCTGGGGCGGCCAACGTGGAATTCCGCCTGGGTGAGATCGAGCATCTACCGATCGCCGACGCCACGGCGGACGTGATCCTGTCCAACTGCGTCATCAATCTTGTGCCCGACAAGGCGCAGGTCTTCCGCGAGGCGTTCCGTGTGCTCAAGCCGGGCGGGCGGTTGGCGATTTCGGATGTGGTGAACACCGCACCTCTATCGCCCGAGCTCGCCGCCGATCGCACGCTAATCTGCGGCTGCGTCGCGGGTGCCGCACCGGCTCCACAGATTGAAACCTGGCTCACGGAGGCCGGCTTCACTGGCATCCGTGTGCTCGTCAAGCCGGAAAGCCGCGAGATGATCGCAACCTGGGCACCGGGCCGTGGCGTCGAGGACTGCGTAGCCTCGGCCGTCATTGAAGGCAGGAAACCGGCGGAGTGAGTGTCACTGGCTTTGCCCACTCCCGCCGTCGCCGCGCCGCACGGCGGCAAAATCGCCATGTTTCAATTACCGACGAAGAGCACCGGATAACTGCACCGGTGTGGAACTGGCCCTGAGCGTCTTCGAGCAGGACCATCCGCCGGTTTTCCGGCTCCGCTCCGAAGCGGGCCCCCGCCGCGACCAAAGCCGTGATCATCGAGACCGTGCGGCCGGACGGCGCACGCCAGACTTTCGCCATGGAGGACCGGGGCGGCTATCTTCAAAGCACGCAGGAGATTCCCGAGCCGCACGCCTTCACGGCCAACGTCCGGGTGAACGGTCGCGACCATCCGGTGATCTTCGAGGAGCACGAGGAGCACGCCCACGGGCCGCGCACCGGGACAACAACATGCGGGCGGCTGTGATTCACGTCATGGCGGACGCGGCAGTCTCGGTGCTGGTCATCGTCGGGCTGCTGCTCGCCCGTGCTTTCGGCTGGCTCTGGATGGACCCGCTGGCTGGCTTGGCAGGCGCGTTCGTCATTGCGAGCTGGTCCTATGGCCTCATCCGGGACACCGGCGCGATCCTGCTGGACATGAATCTCGACGCGACAATGGCCAACAATCTCCGCCAGCTCATCGAGGCCGGCGGCGACAGGCTGGCCGATCTCCACCTGTGGCGCTTGGGGCCGGGGCACCTCGGCGCGATTGTCTCGGTGACGACGACGCAAGAACACGGCCCGGACTACTACCGGGCGCAGCTCGCGCGCTTCCGGTCCCTGTCTCACGTCACAATCGAGGTTGAGCACGCGGCATAGGACGCCTTTCGATGATGGACACGCTTCCCCCGGTCGCCGTCGCTACTTCGTCCTGCTGTGCGTCGGATTGCTGCGCGTCGGCTGTCCCTGCCGCACCCGCCCCGAATCGCGCCGCACTGATCTGCGAGGCATTCCGGCTGGAATGGCTGACCATCGGCTGGATGGTGATCGAGGCCGCCGTTGCCATCGGGGCCGGTGTCATCGCCGGAAGCCTCGTGCTGCTGGCCTTCGGTCTGGACAGCGTGATCGAGCTGATTTCCGCCGGTGTGCTGGTCTGGCGCTTGTCGGTAGAGCTGCGCCGAGGACAAGCGCTTTCGGAAGCGGCGGAGCGAACAGCCAGCCGAATCGGCGGCGGTCTGTTGTTCGCGCTGGCCGCCTATGTGTTGGTGTCGGCGGGGTGGAGCCTGTGGAACCGGCACGGCGAGCAATTCTCGCCTTCTGGCCTCGTGCTGTGCCTGCTGGCGATCCCCATCATGCGCTATCTCGCCAGCCGGAAACTCGCCGTGGCTGACCGGCTCGGAAGCGGCGCCATGCGAGCGGACGCGATGGAAAGCATCACCTGCGGCTGGCTGTCTCTCGTGGTGGTGGTCAGCCTCGCCGCGCAAGCCTTGCTTGGGGCGTGGTGGGTCGATCCGCTCGGCTCTCTCGCCATCGTCTGGTTCTTGGTCAAGGAAGGCCGTGAGGCGTGGAACAACGAGGAATGTAGCTGTTGAAGCGGGGCCTCGCCGCAGTCGCTGACGTGTTGCAACCGGATAGAAATGTCCTGTGACGTGCAAAGTTGAAGTGTCCCGCCGGCCTACTCAGCGCTGCGGAGCCGCAGGCGGAGCGGGGCTGAGCAGGCCGGCACGTCTGTTCGGCCTGGCCTGGTAGCCTCCGGCCTCGCTGTTCGTCCGCACGCGCGGCGGCGGTCGTCCGAGATCCTGCTGCGCCTTGACGAGGGCGAGGGCCGCGCCCAGCCGCTTGTTCTCGACGATGGCCGCCTGGCTGACACGCTGCTCCTTGTCGAAGATGGTGTAGGGCAGAGAGCAACCCCGCCAGCGTATGTCCAGCCGACCGTCGGCGTAGTGGTAGATCTCGACATACTCTCCGGCGGTCGCCTCGGTGACGTCGTTGCGCGTGAGGATGAACAGCGTGTGGTCGTAGGCCAGGGCGAGTTGCTGGCCCACATGGCGCAGCTCGCGGTGGCACAGGATGTCGCCGAGCCGGCCGGGCGAGAGGTCCAGCGGCCGGTGCAGATCGCCCGGGCGAGCGGGGGCGACGGCGAAGCGGGCGTTGAAGCGCTCGACGAAGCCCGGGAGGAAAGCGTTGCCGGCGTCCACGGTGGCGATGCCGGCCAGGCGCAGCTCCTTGACCAGCCGGTCCTGCAAGGTGCGGTTCACGCGCTCGACCCGGCCTTTCGCCTGGGGCGTGTCGGCGCACAGGATGTCGATGTTCAGCTCCGCCAGCGCCCGGCCGAACTGGGTCATGCCTTGGCCGCCCTTGGCGTCGGCCTTGGCCACCCGGAAGACGGTGTGCTTGTCGGAATAGAGGGCGACCGGACGGCCGTGGGCCTCGAGGTAGCCGCGCAGCGCCGCGAAGTAGGCGGCCGTGCTCTCGCTCTCGACGAAGCGCAGCTGCATCAGCCGCCCCGTGGCGTCGTCGATGAACACCAGCAACGAGCAAGGACCGCCACGGTCCTCGAACCAGCGGTGCTCGCTGCCGTCGACCTGCACCAACTCGCCGAGCAACTCACGGCGCAGCCGGGGCTGGTGGAAGCGCCGACGCTGCTTGCGCGATAACCACAGGCCGGCTGCCACCATCCAGGCGCGCAACGTCTCGCGCGACACCGTCAGCCCGTGCCGCTGCGCCAGCACCTCCGCGGCCAGGGTCGGGCCGAAGTCGGCGTAGCGCTCCCGCACCAGAGCCAGCGCGTAGTCGCGCACGCCCGCGGCGATCCGGTTATTGGACGGCCGGCCACGCGCCTTGTGCGCCAGCGCGGCACCGCCGCCGGCCTGGAGTCGCCGCAGCAAGCGGCGCACGTGCCGCGGCGTCACGGACAGCACCGCGGCCGCTGCCGCGATCGTGCGGCGGCCGGACACCACTTCGGACAGCACCTCGATGCGCTGTATGTCGCGCCTGCTCATCACCACCCAGCCCACAGCTCGCTCTCCCAGTCAGATCGCAACCAGGGGAGGCTGACATTTCTGCTTTGCGGACAGGGGACAGTTTAGCTTTGCGCCTACATGACGCGAGCGCGTAAGCCTCATTATGCATAGCCGCTCTGAACGTTCCCCAGGTCCTGCGACGCCTAGCCAAGAGACACCGCGGGTTGGACAAAGCTGTTTCCTCACAACGCCGCCGAACCCAGCGGTGCTGGAGCCGTGCAGCCAGCAACCCGTCAAAATCTTTGTGCAGAGTTACCCGAAATTCCGGTTCGCCGTGCGGGGCGAGCGAATGTGAGCCGATCTCGTTCTAGCCGATCGCCGCCGCCACCCAGTTCGCCCAGGCCAGCACCTTCCGGTCCTCGCCGCGCCGGCCGACGATCTGGATGCCGAGTGGCAGCCCGTTCGGGCCGGTGCCGGCCGGGATGGTCACGCAGGGGACGTGCAGGCTGGTCCAGATGAAGTTGAACGCCGGGTCGCCGGTCCAGTCGAGGCCGGCGGGCGCCTCGCCGGGCGCGGCGGGGGTGATGAGCACATCGACCGCCTCGCTCGCCCGCGCGAACCCGTCCTGGGCGCGGCGGAACGTTGCATGGGCGCGGTCGAGCGCCTCCGGGGATTGACGCAGCCCGAACTCCAGGCGGTCCAGGAGCTGCGCGCTGATCTGCTCCCGCGCCGTCGCCAGCTCCCAGCCCAGTGCCCGCGCGCTCTCGGCATTCATGACGATCGGGTGCGCCTCAACCAGCGCGGCGCAGTCGGGGGGAAGCGCGATGTCGGATATCGAGGCGCCGGCGGCGGCGAGGGTGTCGGCGATCCGGGGCAGCAGCGCCTGGGTCTCCGGCTGGGCCATGTCCCAGGTCGGCGAGCGGCAGAGGCCGATGCGCGGCGCGCGGTCGGGCCTGCGGTCGGGCTCGCCCAGGTCGCGGCCGGAAACGGCGCCGGCCAGCAGCGCGCAGTCGGCGACCGAGCGGGCCATCACGCCGACCGTGTCCAGGCTGTCGGCCATGATTTTCATGCCGATGCGGCTGATCAGCCCGAAGCTCGGCTTGTAGCCCACGACCCCGCAATAGGCGGCGGGGCGGATCACGCTGCCGGCAGTCTGAGTGCCGTAGGCGAAGGGGAAGAAGAAGTCGGCGACCCCTGCCGCCGAGCCGCTGGACGATCCACCCGGGGTATGGCCGAGCGCGTGCGGGTTGGCGGTCGGCCCCGATTTGCGGGTGGCGAACTCCGTCGTCACCGTCTTGCAATAACACCATGCACCGGCAGCCCGCGCCCAAGCCACGGCGGCTGCATCAGCGCGGGGGCGCCAGCCGCGCCAGATGGGCGAGCCGTACTCCGTGGGCATGTCGGCGGTGTCGAGCACGTCCTTCACGCCGAGCGGCAAGCCGTGCAGCGGACCGGGTGGAAGAGAAGCTGCCGCCGCCCGCGCCTGATCCGGGTCGAAGTAGGCCAACGCTCGAACTTGCGGCTCGCGTGCCGCGACCCGGTCCAGGACGGCGTCGACCAGCGCCTCGGTCCGGAGCTTCCCATCGCGGATCAGCCGCGCCGTCTTGGTCGCGGTCAGGCTGCACAGATCGCCCGGCAATCCGTCAGGCATGGCTGAGGTCTCCCGCTTGCGGCGCGCGCCGCCCGTGCACCAAATGGAGCTTCTCGACAGCCTAGCTGATAGGGCGACTCACGGCCAGTTCGCCCGGCTGTGTCGTTACCGGAAGCTCGACCGCACTGGAACAGGGGCCGCATCGACTGACCGCTTTCGCCTCAGACCCTGTGAAAACTCCGTGCGTAACGGCCATAGCTGATTGCTTGCCTGAAGCGGCACGTTCGTTGAGATTGACATGCACCAGAGACGGGCTTCTCGGGGGGAGAAGATGCTGTCCAGAGCCACGGCAGGCTATTGCGGACGCATGATATCCAGTCGATTTCCTCTTGCTGGCTTGGCGGCATGGAGATTGCTGTTCGCGCTAACCCTTTGCTGCGCTGTTTACTCCCATTCCGCACGATCTGAGCCGGTCCCAATCTGGGCAGTCTTCAATCAGGAAAACAGCGATCTGCTGAACAATGTCGTCGTGGCGCTGGCGCCCGGCGCGGACGGCTCGCTCTGGGTCGGAACCGGTGGCGGGCTGGCGCGGCGCGACAACGAGGGCCGCTGGCAGACCTACACCCCGGCCAGCACCAATGCCGGCCTGCCGAACGACACCGTCCGGGCGCTGGCGCCCGGCGCGGACGGCGCACTCTGGGTCGGAACCGATGGCGGCCTCAGCCATTTAAAGCACCTTGGCCAAACACTCCAGATCGTCGAGGTAATTGGAATTCATAAAGAAGGAGAGGTCACTCAGAAAGAACAGACCGTTGCGGTTGTTGCTTTCGACAGCAGCTATCTCACGCAGCCATGGATGTTCCATTACGCCTGGAGACTGGATGAAGTTGGGCGGTTCGGTCTTCGCCCAGGCCCGGAGATCAAGACGAAGTCATCGGTCTACACGCTTAGAATTCGACCGCGATGGCGCGTATCGGCTGAGCGTTGCCGCCCTTGATCGTTACGGTAATCGCAGCGAGCCAAACGCAATCCACTTCAAGGTGAACCTGCCCAAACCGAAATCTCTTTGGGATAAGATGGCCTCGGCCTGGCAAGTGATCCTACTGGCGCTGGCTATCCTTTATTTTCTTGCATTCGTCGCTTTGTTGGTACTGACGCGCTGGTACGCTTGGGCGTTCAGGATACTTTCAGACGCGGTGTGGGCGAAGTGGCTGACCTTCACGTTCCTCTTGCTTCGGAACGTACCCGCGGTGCAGCGATGGGTGCTGGAGCCTTGGTTCCAGGAGGTTTGCCGGACGACACGAACCGATGTCCCGTTTCTTGATCCGTCAGCGTCGGCCGCTGCGGGGTCGCTTTGTGAAGGCACGACCCTGCTGCAACGGCTTCGTGGCGAACGGCGGATTTGGTTGCATGGCCGAAGTGGCATGGGCAAGAGCAGCGTCTTCGCCGCCTGGGAGCGAGCCTATTTCGCCGACAAGAACGCTCCCAACCTCGACGCCGCCGTGCGCCGGCACGGGTTCATCCTGGTCACACTGCCGGTGCGCCGCTATGCAGCCTTGCAGGCGCCGGACGTCAATCAGCCGGAATCTTGGGTGCTGGAGGCGGTGCGCTCGCAACTGGAGCAGTTCGGTTTTGCGACGCGTGACCTCGGACTGGTCGAGGCCATGCTAAGGGC
The DNA here is from genome assembly GCA_963756495.1 of uncultured Pseudomonadota bacterium. Classification (GTDB taxonomy): domain Bacteria; phylum Pseudomonadota; class Alphaproteobacteria; order Acetobacterales; family Acetobacteraceae; genus DATFDN01. The sequence goes on from CAVWNS010000003.1 coordinate 38,068, forward strand.
CGGGCACATCGCCTTGGCGCTTGACGGCACAAACGAGGCCGACCGAGATGTCGCCCTGGCCGCTTTCGCGCGGCAGTTCAAGCAAACCCGGTTGCTGGTCACGTCACAGGCCCTGCCCCCGAGCGACCCGTGGGAGAAGCCGGACGATCAATGGGAGGTGTGGAGGCTCCCCGAAGACATCAACGCGTTGCGCTCGCAGTTGCTCAAGCTCTGGCTTGGCGACGAAAAGGGCAGGATTCTCTCTGACCGCATTGAGGCGGAAGGCTTGTCCGCCGTCATTGTCTCGGGCTACGACCTGCGGCTGCTCGCTGACCTCGCCGAAGTCGATCCTGAGCGCGCGCACCTTCCTGCCGATCGAATCGCACTCTACCGCGCAATCCTTGCCCGGGCCAGCGAACCGGATGGCCAGCCACTCCGCCTTGAGAAGCTGGAGCAACTCGCGTGGACGATGATGACCCAAAGGCAGCGCAGGATCAGGCCCGAAGATGCAAAGGTGCTCGGCGATGACACGTTGACGGCGCTGCGGAAAGAGGGTCTTCGCATCATTCGACCGATCGGAGCGGAATATGAATTCCGACATGACCAGATGCGCGCTTTTCTCGCCGCCCTCTGGTTGGTTGAGGAAACACCGACGTCGTCGGCTCTCCAGAAGACCGTGATCGATGCTGGCGTCTTCGGCCTCAACAGACGCGACCAGGAAGAGCTTTGGCGTTTCATGGCCCCGATGCTGACCTCGGGTGAAGACCTCGAAGCTCTCTGGAGCTTCGCGAGTGACGATCCTGAGCGTGGCATTCTGCAAAAAATCCTCCAGGCAGAAGCTGACAAACGCACTGTCACCCTTGTCCGCGTCGCCCAGCAACGCGAGCCAGCTATGGCGTGAGTCTCATTCGGTCCCGATTTGCGGGTGGCGAACTCGGTGGTCACCGTCTTGCCGATCACCGCCGCGCCGGCCTGGCCTGCCCAGGCGACGGCGGCGGCGGCCGCTGTCGCGGTGAGGCGGGACGGGTCCGACATGGCGGGAATCCCCTGATTTCGAAAGGTCAAGACTGGCGCGGGCTTGGGTGCGGGTCCATCCTTTGCGGCGATGAACCTCTCTGAACCTTCGCCCGCCGTGCGCGTGGGCCATGGCCCGGACGGGCTGCTCACCTATCTGATCGACCTCGCGCCGGAGGCGCTTCCACGCGTGCGCGGGCGCGACCTGGAGCGGGCGTGGTATGCGGCGCGCGAGGCGGCGATCGCCGCCGACTGGGGCGTGACCCGTGGCTTCCGGTTCCGCCGGCCCGACGGCACCGTCGTGGACCTGGCGCTCGCCGACCGCGACGCGGCGTGCTGGGCCGGCGCGGTGGACGGCACGGTGGGGCTGTCGAGCAGCTACGGGCTGTCGGTCTGCTTGCGCCTGCTGGCGCTGGTGGACCTGCTGGCGCGCGCCGACTGGGCCACCCCCTTCTGCCGGCTGGCGCGTGACGGGGCGGAGCTGGACGGGATCTTGCTGCGCGCGGCGGCGACGGCGCCGCTGAACGGCGATCTCCGCTTCGACGAGGCGCTGTTTCGCACGCGCCTGGTTTTCCCGGCGCTTGCGGCGCCGACGGGGGATCAATGAGCCCGCCTCGCGCCGCCATCTTGGCCCTGCTGCTCGCCATCACCGGCTGCACCGCGCGGCCGCCCACCATGTCGGTGACCGATCGCGCGACCGTCGCGGCCTGCCGGAGCCACGCCGACCAGGTCTACGACCGCCTGAACCGGGGCGCGATCTACAGCGTCCCGCAGACCTACGCGCCCAACTCCAGCACCGGCCTCATCGGCGACCCGACGGGGGCGCTGTCGGACGCGTATGCGCACAGCCGCATGATCGATCGCTGCGTCAGCGGCACCAGCGGAGGCACCAGCGGCGGCACCGGCGCCGGTGCGGGCCCGGGTCGTGCCGCACCCTCGTTCTCGAGCCCCGGCACCGGGCTCGCGCGGTGACCGCCAACGGGCGAGGTTGGCCTGTTCCGAGCCCCCCCTTTGGCGACATGGCGGCGTTGCCCCGAGGGGGAATAAGAGCATGAAAATCTTATTTCAGGCCCTGATATTGCGCTAGGGCAGAAAAACCCTCTCTTTCAGGGGCAGGTCCACCGCTGGAGCCTGCCGTGCCGCCATCCCCGTTGCCGCTTTCCGCATGATCGCCGTCGCGCTCGATCCCGCGCGTGTTGCGATCGCCGTCGCCGGCCGGGGGGCCTCGGCGCTGCGCCGCGCAAGCCTGCTCGCGGCCGGTGCAGCGTGCGTCCCGCTGTTCTGTGACACTCCCGACACGCTGCCGGGTCCGGTTCCTCCGGGTGTGATGTTGCGGATGGGGCTGCCCGACGTCGACGCCCTCGCCGGCATCGGCGCGTTGTGGATCACCGGGCTCGATGCCGAGGCCGCCGGCGCGCTCGCCGCCTCGGGCCGCCGTGCCGGGGCGCTGGTGAATGTCGAGGACCGGCGGGAGCTGTGCGACTTTCACAGCGTCGCGGAAATCCGGCGTGGCGATTTGCTCCTGACCGTCTCCACCGGCGGCCGCAGCCCGGGGCTCGCGGCGCGGGTGCGCGCGTGGCTGGCCGGGGCGTTCGGCCCGGAGTGGGCCACCCGCACGGCCGAACTGGACGCGCTGCGTGCCAGCTGGCGCGCGCAGGGCCGGCCGATCGACGAGCTTGCCCGGCTGACCGATCAGGCGATCGACGGGGCCGGGTGGTTGCCTCAGGAGCTGCCATGACCGGCCCCGACCTGCATCTGGCCGCCGCCCGGTTGGCGGCCCCCGCCTTCGAGCCTGGATCGGTGTGGCTGGCGGGCGCCGGTCCCGGCGATCCCGGCCTGCTCACCCTGCACGCCGCGCACGCGCTGGCGCGCGCCGATGTGGTGCTGCACGACGCGCTGGTACCGCCCGATATTCTCGCGCTCGCCGCCACGCACCGGAGGGAGGCGGTCGGCAAGCGCGCCGGCGGGGTTCGCACGCCGCAGATGCGGATCAACCAGCGCCTGGTGGACCTCGCGCGCGACGGCCTGCGCGTGTTGCGCCTCAAGGGCGGCGATCCCCTGGTGTTCGGCCGAGGCGGCGAAGAGGCGCTGGCGCTCGCCGCCGCCGGCGTTCCCTTCCGCATCGTCCCCGGCGTCAGCGCCGGGATCGGCGGCACGGCGCTGGCCGGCATCCCGCTCACCCATCGGGGCCTGGCGCGCAGCGTCGCCTTCGCCACCGGCCACGACGCGCGCGGCGGGCTGCCGGACCTCGACCTCGGCGCCCTCGCGCGCGGGGCCGAGGTGCTGGTGTTCTACATGGCACTGCGCCAGGCCGCCGCTTTGGCCCGGGCGCTGATCGAGGCAGGCCGCGCGGCCGACGAGGCGGTTGCGTTCGTCGCCGGCGCCACCACGCCGGCGCAGCGCGTCACCATGGCGAGCCTCGCCACTGCCGGGGCCATCTCCGCCGGCCTGCCCGCTTCCGCTCCCACCCTGATCGTCGTCGGACCGGTGCTCGCGTTGCGCGACGTGCTGGCACCGCTCCAGCAGACGCGGCCCATGACGGTCTCGTCCGCGCCCACTTTCGCGACCGCTTCGTAGGAGACGCCCGCATGGCTGCGCTCGCCCCCGCTCCCTTCGCCGAGGATCAGCTGAGCCTCATCCGCCGTCTGCTCGACGACGCCAGCCCCGAGCAGGTGCAGTGGCTCCAGGGCTATCTTGCCGGCTGGAACGCCGCCAAGGCCGGCCCCGCCGTGGCGGCTCCGGCCGCGCCGCCGACGGCCAAGACGAAGCTGACCATCCTGTACGCCACGGAGTCCGGCAACGCCGAGGCACTGGCCGGCGCGGCGCGCAAGATCGCGGGCCGGCTCGGCTTCGCCGCCAGGACCCTCGACATGGCCGACGCGACCCCCGAGCAGGTCGCCACGGCCGGCAACCTGCTGGTGATCGCCAGCACCTGGGGCGAGGGCGACCCGCCGCAGCGCGCCGAGGCGTTCCACGCCGCGCTAATGGCCGACACCGCGCCCCGGTTGGAGGCGGTGCGCTATGCGGTGCTCGCGCTGGGCGACCGCGCCTACGCAAGGTTCTGCGAGACCGGGCGCGTCTTCGACGAGCGGCTGGCCGCGCTGGGCGCGGCGCGCGTGGCCGAGCGGATCGAGTGCGACCTGGACTACGAGGCACCGGCCAAGGCCTGGATCGACGCCAGCCTGCGCGCGCTGGAGCCGCCGCGCGACCAGGAGGAGGGCCGCCCGGCGGTCATCCACGTGGATTTCGCCCGCGCCGAGCCCGAACAAGCCGAGCCCGCCGTCAGCCGCGCCCGGCCGTTCGAGGCGGAAATGACCGCCCTGATCAACCTCAACAGCAGCCGCTCGACCACCGAGACCTTCCATGCCGAGCTGTCGCTGGAGGGCGCCGGGCTTGCCTACGAGCCGGGCGACTCGCTCGGCATCCTGCCCACCAACGACCCGGCGCTGGTCGAGGACGCGCTGCGCGCCGCCGGGCTGGACGGCGACGCGGCGCTGCACGCCCAGCTTCGCGACAAGCTCGACATCACCACGCTGACCCGCGAGCAGGTCGGCGCCTATGCCAGCCTGACCGGCGACGCCGAGCTGCTCGCGCGTAGCGGCTGACCCGGCGCGCACCGCCGCGTTCGTGCGCGACCGTCAGGTGATCGACCTGCTCGCCGCTGCCCCGGCACGGCTGTCGGCGGAGCAGCTGAGCGGCGCTGCTGCGGCCGTTGCCGCCGCGCTACTACTCCGTCGCCTCCAGCCGCGCCGCGGTGGGCGAGGAGGCGCATCTGCTGGTCGCCGCGGTGCGTTGGCAGAGCCACGGGCGCGACCGCAAGGGCGTCGCCTCGATCGACATCGCCGAGCGGCGCAGCGTAGGCGACCGGCTCAAGGTTTTCGTCAAGCCCAACACGCATTTCCGCCTGCCCGCCGATCCCGACCGGCCGATCATCATGATCGGCCCCGGCACCGGCGTCGCGCCATTCCGCGCCTTCATGCAGGAGCGCGAGGCGGCCGGCGCGCACGGGCGGAGCTGGCTGTTCTTCGGCGCCCGCAACTTCACCCACGACTTCCTGTATCAGCTTGAATGGCAGGACTGGCTGAAGTCCGGCGTGCTCAGCCGCATGGACGTCGCCTTCTCGCGCGATCAGCGGGAGAAGATCTACGTCCAGCACCGGATGTGGGAGACGCGGCGGGATTTGTACGAATTGGCTGGCCGACGGCGCCGCTTTGTACGTTTGCGGCGACGCGACCGCGATGGCCAAGGACGTCCATGCGACCTTGCTGCGGATCGCCGCCGACCAGTCCGGGCAGGATGCCGAGGCTGCCGCCACCTGGGTGCGCGGACTGCAGCAATCGGGCCGCTACCTGCGGGACGTCTATTGATGCGGGCCGAGGCGCTGCTGCGCGCGATGCTCGACCGTTTTCCGGGCCGGATCGCGCTCGTCTCCTCATTCGGCGCCGAAAGCGCGGTGCTGCTGCACATGGTCGCGACGATCGACCGCGCGACGCCGGTGATTTTTCTAGACACCGGCAAGCTGTTTACCGAGACGCTGCGCTATCGCGAGACGCTCGCGGCGCGGCTCGGCTTGCACGACCTGCGCATCGCGCGGCCCGAGGCGGGGCGGCTCGCCAGGGTCGATCCAAAGGGCGAGCTGTGGCGCAGCGATCCTGATTCCTGCTGCTGGCAGCGCAAGGTCGAGCCGCTGGATGCGGCGCTTGCGGGGTTCGACGCCTGGATCACCGGGCGCAAGCGGTTCCAGGGCGGTGCGCGCGCGAACCTCGACGCCATCGAGCACGAGGCGGACGGACGCATGAAAGTGAACCCGCTCGCCGACTGGACCGAGGCGGACATCGCCAGCTATTTCCGCGTCACGACCTGCCGTCGCACCCGCTCGCGGCGGATGGCTTTCGCTCGATTGGCTGCGCGCCCTGCACCCGCCCGGTGGGCGCCGGCGAGGACCCGCGCGCCGGCCGCTGGGCTGGACACGCCAAGACCGAATGCGGCATCCATCTGCGCCGCGCCGCACCCGAGAGGCTTTCCGCATGACCGCCAAGCTGTCGCGCAACGAGACCATCAAGGAGACCAGCAACTTCCTGCGCGGCACCATCGCCGAGGGGCTGGCCGAGCGCGTCAGCGGCGCGATCGCCGAGGACGACACGCAGCTCACGAAGTTCCACGGCATCTACCAGCAGGACGACCGCGACCTGCGGCCGGAGCGCGCCAAGAAGAAGATGGAGAAGGCGTTCATCTTCATGGCGCGGCTGCGCGTGCCCGGCGGCGTGCTCGGCGCCGCGGCAATGGATCGCCATGCACGACATGGCCGCCGAGCGCGGCAACGGCACGTTGCGCCTGACCACGCGGCAGACCATCCAGTTCCACGGCATCATCAAGAGCAACCTGAAGCCGGCGATCCAGGCGATCCACGCCGCGATGCTCGACACCATCGCCGCCTGCGGCGACGTGAACCGCAACGTGATCTGCACGCCCAACCCCTATCGCGCCGCCATCCACGCCGAGGCGCTGGCGATGGCGCAGGCGATCAGCGAGCATCTGCTGCCGCGCTCCCGCGCCTGGCACGAAATCTTCATCGACGGCGAACTCGTGGCCGGCGGCGAGGAGGAGGACGAACCGATCCTCGGCCGCACCTATCTGCCCCGAAAGTTCAAGATCGCCATCGCCATTCCCGCCGCTGAACGACGTCGATGCGTTCGCCCACGAGATCGGCCTGATCGCGATCGTCGAGGACGGCGCGATCGTCGGCTACAACGTCGCGGTCGGCGGCGGCATGGGCATGACCCATGGCGAGCCCGACACGTTCCCGCGCACCGGCGACCTGATCGGCTTCTGCCGCCCCGAGCAGGTGCTCGCCCTATGCGAGCAGGTCGTGACCGTGCAGCGCGACTGGGGCGACCGCGCGGACCGCAAGCACGCGCGGCTGAAATACACGATCGAGCGGCACGGGCTCGCCGCGTTCCAGGCCGAGCTGGAGCGCCGTCTCGGCTTCGCGCTGGCGCCGGCGCGCGCCTTCGTCTTCGACCGCTCCGGCGATCCGACCGGCTGGATCGAGGGCGATGACGGCGAGTGGCACTACTGCCTGTTCGTCGAGAACGGCCGGGTCACCGACCGTCCGGGCCGCGCCTTGCTGAGCGGGCTGCGCGACGTGGCCGAGATCGCACGCGGGCCGGTTCATCATCACGCCGAACCAGAATCTGGTCATCGCCAACGTCGCCGCCGACCGCAAGGCGCGACATCGACGCGATGCTCGCCGAGCACGGGCTGTCGGCGCCGGTCTCGGCCCTGCGGCGCAGCGCGATGGCCTGCGTGGCGCTGCCGACCTGCGGCCTGGCGCTGGCCGAGAGCGAGCGCTACCTGCCCGACCTGATCACCGCGCTGGAGACGGAGGTCGAGCGATGCGGCCTGCGCGATGACGAGATCATCATCCGCATGACCGGCTGCCCGAACGGCTGCGCGCGTCCCTATCTCGCCGAGATCGGCCTCGTGGGCACCGGACCCGGCGCGTACAACCTCTATCTGGGCGGCGCCTTCGATGGCACGCGGCTGTCGAAGCTGCACCGCAAGCAGATCGGCCACGACGAGATCGTGGCGACGCTTGCGCGCCGCTGTTCGCGGCTTATGCGCGCGAGCGGGACGCCGGACGAGCGGTTCTCCGATTTCGTGATCCGCGCGGGCGATGGTGCGCGCGACCACCGCCGGCAACCGTTTCCACGCCGATCTCGCGCCCGGCCTGGCGCCGTGACATGCACCTCTATCCGGTCGCGGGCTTGCTGGTGGGGTTCCTGGTCGGTCTGACCGGGGTCGGCGGGGGCTCGCTGATGACGCCGCTACTGATCCTCCTGTTCGGCATCCAGCCCGATCAGCGCCGTCGGCACGGACCTGCTGCAGGCCGCGGCCACGAAGTCGGTGGCCACGGCGGTGCACGGACTGGGTCACGCCATCGAGTGGCGGATCGTGCGGCCTTCTCGCCCTCGGCAGCCTGCCAGCGTCGGCGCTGACGCTCGTGGTGCTCTCGCACGGGTTGCAATCGATGCAGGCGGCGCGAATGATCTCGATCCTGCTCGGGATCATGGTGATGCTGACGGCGGTCGTCATGCTGTTCCGGAGCATGTTGATGCGGCTCTCGGGCGGTGCGGCCGATCGGCTATCGCGGCGGCGTGCCGCGGCCCTGACCGTCGCATCCGGCGTTGTGCTGGGCGTGCTGGTCACGCTGACATCCGTCGGTGCCGGGGCGCTCGGCGTCGTGGCCCTGGCCTTTCTCTATCCGCACCTGTCGACATCCCGCCTGGTCGCGGCCGACATCGCCCACGCCGTGCCGCTGACCTTGCTGGCCGGGCTTGGCCATTGGTGGCTCGGCAGCGTCGATTGGATGCTGCTGGGCGCCCTGCTGGTCGGGTCCATTCCCGGCGTAATCGTCGGCAGCCTGCTGGTCGCCCGCATCCCCGAGCGCGTGCTGCGGTCGGTGCTGGCCGTCGTGCTGCTGTTGGCCGGCGGCAAGCTGATCCACTGACGCCGGCGGCAGGAGGCGGAGGATGAGAGCGGCCGGCGCCGGGTAGGCATCGCGCGGGCGGCATGCGACACTTCGCGGCAATAAACGCGAGGGGAATGCCATGGCCGAGGCCGCCGGATCGCCACGGGACCTATCCACCATGCTGCGCCCGCGCTCGGTGGCCCTGATCGGCGCGACCGATCGCTCACGCTGGTCGCAGGGCACGTTCGACAACCTGGTGAACCGGAAATACGCCGGCGAGGTCCATCTGGTCAGTCGGCGCGGCGGCACCGTGCATGGTCGCGCGGCCGCGACGTCGTGCGTCGCCATCGGCCAGCCGATCGAGCTCGGCCTCATCATGGTGCCGCTCTCGGGGATCGAGGAGGCGCTGGCCGACCTTGCCGCTGCGGGCGGGCGCAGCGCCATCATGCTCACCTCCGGCTTCGCCGAGACGGGCGAGGAGGGACGGGAGCTTCAGGAGCGGCTGGCCGGGATCGTGCGCAAGCACGGGATCGCCCTGCTCGGACCCAACTGCCTCGGCCTGGTCAACTTCCTCGACAACGTGCCGCTCTGGACCGGCGGCTTCCGCTCGCCGCGCCAGCCGGGCTCGATCGCGGTCATCGCGCAGAGCGGCGCGACGGCGGGCTTCATCGCCGCGCTCGCCCAGCAGCACGAGATCGGGCTGAGCCACATGATCTCCACCGGCAACGAGGCCGACCTCGATGCCGCGACCTTCATCGACCATCTGCTCGACCATCCCGATGTGCGCGCGATCGCGCTGTTCATCGAGACGATCCGCGATGCCGGCCGTTTCGCCGCCGCCGCTCGCAAGGCGCTCGCCGCGCGCAAGCCGATCGTCGCGCTGAAGATCGGCTTGTCGGAGATCACCGCGAAATCGGCGCAGGCGCATACCGGCGCGCTGGTCGGCGACGACCGCGTGTTCAGCGGCGTCTGTCGCCAGCTTGGCATCGTGCGCGTCGAATTCGGTGGAGGATCTGCTGTTCACCGCCGAGATCATCACCCGCACCGGCGTGGTGCGCGGCAACGGCGTCGCCCTCGTCTCGATCTCGGGCGGCGCGTGCGAGATCTTCGCCGACCGCTCGTCGGTCAACAAGCTGCCGATCCCGCCGTTGTCGGCGGGCGCGACGGACGAACTCCGCGCCGCGCTGCCGGCGTTCGGCACGCCGCACAATCCGCTCGACATCACCGGCGGCGCCGTGCTCCAGCCCGACCTGTTCGAGCAGGGCCTGCGCATCATGGGGGCGCAGCCGGAATTTTCGGCAATGGCCTGCCTGTTCGATGTGCCGACATCGGATGAGTCCGCGAGCCCGTTCGTCCTCGACGCGCTGCGCCACATCGGCGCCGGCCTGGGCGCCGCCCCGATCCCGGCGTTGATGCTCAGCCACACCGTCAAGCCGGTCACCGACACGGCGTATCGCATCCTTCAGGAGACGAAACTCCCCTATGTCGGCTGCGGCATCCATCATGGGGCAAACGCGCTCGCGAACGCCTTCTGGTGGTCCGAGCAAGTAAGGCGTGGCACGCTGCCGGCCGCGGCACCAGCCACCGCGCCAGCCGGCAGACCGCCGCTGTCAGAGCGGGCCGCGCTCGATTTCCTCGCGGCGCACGGCTTGACGGTGATCCCGACCGAGCTTGCGACCGATGCCGACCATGCGGTAGCCGCGGCGCGGCGCATCGGCGGGCGCGTCGTGCTCAAGATCGCCTCCGACGACATCCGGCACAAAAGCGACATCGGCGGGGTGGCGCTGAACCTGGAGGGCGACCAGGCGGTGGCCGAGGCGTATCGCCGCGTGCGGGCCGCGGCACCGGCCGGTGCGCGCGTGGACGGGGTGCTGGTCGCGCCGATGCGGAGCGGCGGGCTGGAACTGTTCGTGGGCTGCACAAGCGATGCGCAGTGGGGGCCGGTGATCGCCGTCGGGCTCGGCGGGGTGTGGGTGGAGGTGTTGCAGGACGTGGCGCTCCGCCCGCTGCCGGTCCTGCCCGAGGAGGCGCGCCGGATGCTGACGGAACTGCGCGGCGCCAAGCTGCTCGCCGGCGCGCGCGGCGTGCCGGCCGCCGACCTCGATGCCGTGGCCTCGGCGGTCGCGGCGATCGGCAACGCCGCGCTGGCGCTCGGGCCGGAGCTTGACGCGCTGGAGGTGAACCCGCTCTGGGTCCGCGGCAGCCAGGTGGAGGCGTTGGACGCACTCGCGACAGCGGTGCGCGGGTCGTAGCTGGCGGGGGATCGCCGCTGCCAGTGTGATGGATTATACTAATACCAACCCGCCTAGAGAGTGACACACGCCCACTCCCTTGCGCCGACGGAGCTGATGCGGTCAGGGTCGTTGACGAAGAAATGCCAGGCGGTCCGGCACGCCTCGACGATGGCGTCGTAGCCGTCCCACACCAGGGCGCACAGCCGGTTAGCGCGGAGGTATTGCCAGACGTTCTCCATCGGGTTCAGTTCCGGGGAGGACGGCGGCAGCGGCAGGAGTGTGATGTTGTCGGGCACGCCGAGACGGACGCCCCGCTGATGCCATCCGGCGCTGTCGCAGACCAGCACGGCGTGAGCGCCGGGTGCGACCTGGGTGCTAATTTCGGCCAGGTGCTCGGTCATGGCCTCGGCATTGACGCCCGGCATGATGATTGCGGCGCCGACGGCGCGGTTCGGGCAAATCGCGCCAAACAGGTAGGCGGAGTTGTGGCGGTTATCGCGGACCATCAACGGCCGCGAGCCGATCGGCGCCCAAATGTAAGCGTGGCCGCCCTTCTGGCCGACCCGTGCTTCGTCCTGAAACCAAATCTCGACTGGCTTGTCAGCCGCGGAAGCGGGCAGCGCCTCCTTCACCAGACTGGCAAAGTTTTTTTAAACGCCGCCTCGGCCGCGGCGTCCTTCTTCGGATGGAACGGCCGCGGCTGCAGCCGGGTCAGGTCGAGCCGGCGCAACCACTTGCCGATGGTGCTCTCATGCACCGTCACACTGAAGCGGCGCGCAACCTCTTCGCGCAAATCCAGGCACCGCCAGCGCACCACCTTGTGCTTTTCCAGATCCGGCCCCTTGACGACCAGCTCCCTCAGCTCCGCCATTTGCTCCTTGGTCAGGACCGGCGCGGGGCCTGGGCCGCGGCGCGACGTCAGCCCGTCCACCCCGTCCCGATTGTAGCGATGCACCCAGTCGCGAAGCGTTTGCCGGTCCATGCCGTTCCGCTCCGCCGCCTCGGCGCGCGGATAGCCCTCCAGAATCATCGCCATCGCCAGCAGCCGGCGGACCTGCGCGCCGTCGCGGCATTTGCCCGCGATCTCACGAAGGCCAGCCGCCGTGTGCTCCGTACGCGTCACCGTCACTGCCGCGCCCATCCGATGCCTCGCTCCGACTCGACCACGCGGCCATCGAATCAGAACCGAGCCAGATTGGGAATCCCAGAGAGTCAGCGGCCAGGCGGCTTGGTATAAGGCCCTTTGTCCTCACCCATGCCATCATGCCCGCGAAGGCGGGCACCCAGGCTCGCGTGCACCCAATCCCGTTTGGTCCCCCCCTGGGTTCCCGCTTTCGCGGGAATGACGAGAACAGGTGAGGAATTAGGGCGGTTGTTATTAGTGGCCTGCTTATCCCAGAAGTTCGTTTGCGAACTTCTGGGGCAGGACACTAGACCTGCCGCTCCACGATCATCTGCTTGATCGCCGCGATCGCCTTGGCCGGGTTCAGGCCTTTGGGGCAGGTGTCGGTGCAGTTCATGATCGTGTGGCAGCGATACAGCTTGAACGGGTCCTCCAGCGCGTCCAGCCGCTCGCCGGTGTACTCGTCGCGCGAATTCGGCGATCCAGCGATAGGCCTGGAGCAGCACGGCCGGCCCCAGATAGCGGTCGCCGTTCCACCAGTAGCTGGGGCAGGACGTGGTGCAGCAGAAGCACAGGATGCACTCCCACAGCCCGTCGAGCTTGCCGCGCTCCTCCCGGCTTTGCAGCCGCTCGGCGTCGGGCGGCGCGGGGGTGTCGGCCTTCAGCCATGGCTCGATGCTGCGCAGTTGCGCATAGGCCTGCGACAGGTCCGGCACCAGGTCCTTGACCACCGCCATGTGGGGCAGCGGGGTGATCCGCACCGCGCCCTTGACCTCCGCGATCGGCTTGAGGCAGGCGAGCGTGTTGCCGCCGTCGATGTTCATCGAGCAACTGCCGCAGATGCCCTCCCGGCAGGAGCGGCGGAAGGTCAGCGTCGGGTCGATCTCGTTCTTGATCTTGATGAGCGCGTCCAGGACCATCGGCCCGCATGCGTCGAGATCGATCTCGTAGGTGTCGGTGCGCGGGTTCTCGCCGTCGTCGGGGTTCCAGCGATAGATGCGGAACGCTTTCACGCGCTTGGCCCCGGCGGGCGCCTTATAAGTCTTGCCCGGCGGTGATGCGGCTGTTCCGGGGAGGTTGAACGCGACCATGCTTTTCCTTTTTTCGGCTGCGTTCAGTGTGCGATCACATGCAGAACGGCGGCGGCGGCAATGAAGGCGGTGGCAAGGGCGGCGCCCGCGCCAAGCGCGAGGATCACCACCGTCCAGGGCTCCCAACGGATTTGCGACTTGAAGTGCTCGATCTGCGTGGTCATCAGCTCGATCCTCAGCTCCTGCTCGATATGGGCGGGATCATCGGTCTCGGCCATACTTTCCTAGTAAACCCGCTTCTTCGGCGGGAACACCGACACCTCGTTGGTCAGCGTCCGCATCTTCACCGCGCGGTAGTCGAGCCGCACGCTCGCCCTGGTCGTCGCACCAAGCCAGCGTGTGCTTCATCCAGTTCTGGTCGTCGCGGTCGGGGTAGTCGTCATGGGCGTGCGCGCCGCGGCTCTCCGTGCGGGCCTCGGCGCCGACCATCGTGGTCATCGCGTTGCCCATCAGGTTCTGCAACTCCAGCGCCTCCATCAGGTCGCTGTTCCAGATCAGGCCGCGGTCGGCCACCGACATGTCGGCCAGCCCGTCCCAGACACGCTGCATCTTCGCCACGCCCTCCTGCAGGCTGCTCGTGTTGCGGAACACCGCGGCATGGGTCTGCATGGTGCGCTGCATCTCCAGCCGCAGGTCGGCGACCGAGGTGCCGCCGCGGGCGTGGCGGGCGCGGTCGAAGCGATCCAGCGACGCCTCGCCGGCCCGCGGCGGCAGCGGCGCCTGCGAGGCTCCGGTGCGCACCATCTCGGCCGCGCGATGCGCGGCGGCGCGGCCGAACACCACCAGATCGAGCAGCGAGTTGGTCCCCAGCCGGTTCGCGCCGTGCACGGAGACGCAGGCGCACTCGCCCACCGCCATCAGGCCCCGGATCACCGCATCCGGGTCGTCAGCGGTCGGGCGCAGCACCTCGCCGTGGTAGTTCGTCGGGATGCCGCCCATGTTGTAGTGGACGGTGGGAAGCACCGGGATCGGGTTCTTGGTCACGTCCACCCCCGCGAACACGCGCGCGGTCTCGGAGATGCCGGGCAGGCGCTCATGCAGCAGGGCGGCGCCGAGGTGCTCCAGATGGAGCATGATGTAGTCCTTGTTCGGCCCGCAGCCCCGGCCTTCCGTCGATCTCGATGGTCATGGAGCGGGAGACGACGTCGCGCGAGGCGAGGTCCTTGGCGGTCGGCGCGTAGCGCTCCATGAATCGCTCGCCCTCGGCGTTGGTCAGGTAGCCGCCCTCGCCGCGCGCGCCTTCGGTGATCAGGCAGCCGGCCGGAAAGATGCCGGTGGGATGGAACTGCACGAACTCCATGTCCTGGCAGGGCAGCCCGGCGCGCAGCACCATCCCGTTGCCGTCGCCGGTGCAAGTATGCGCCGAGGTGCAGGACAGGAAAGCCCGGCCGTAGCCGCCCGTCGCCATCACCACCATCTGCGCGCGGAAGCGATGGATCGAACCGTCCTCCAGGCACCAAGCGGTGACGCCGCGGCAGACGCCCTCGTCGTCGAGGATCAGGTCGAGGGCGAAATACTCGATGAAGAACTCGACCTCGTGCTTCAGGCACTGCTGATAGAGCGTGTGCAGGATGGCGTGCCCGGTGCGGTCGGCGGCGGCGCAGGCGCGCATCGCCGGCTCCTTGCCGTAATCCTTCATGTGGCCGCCGAACGGGCGCTGGTAGATGCGCCCGTCCTCGGTGCGGCTGAACGGCACGCCGAAATGTTCCAGCTCGTAGACGGCCGGGATCGCCTCGCGGCACATGTACTCGATGGCGTCCTGGTCGCCCAGCCAGTCCGACCCCTTCACGGTGTCGTACATGTGCCAGCGCCAGTCGTCCTCGCCCATGTTGCCGAGCGCGGCGCCGATGCCGCCCTGCGCGGCGACGGTGTGGCTGCGGGTCGGGAAGACCTTGGTGATGCAGGCGGTCTTGAGCCCCGCCGCGCCCATGCCCAAGGTCGCGCGCAGCCCGGAGCCGCCGGCGCCCACCACCACCACGTCGTAGGTATGATCGACGAAGCTGTAGGCGGCCTGCGAGGGCATGGTGATCGCGTTCATGACCCAACTCCCTGCAACCCCAGTCGGAGCGCGGCGATGATGCAGAACAGCGCCGCCACGATGCAGATGCCGCGCAGCAGTAGAAGCATGGCCATGCGCAGGACCTCGTGATGGACGTAGTCCTCGACGACAACCCGCAGGCCTAGCTCCATATGCCAGAACGTGGCCACCACCAGGCACAGGATCAGCACCAGCGGGACCGGCGCGTGCAGCCAGGCGATCATGCCGGCGCGGGTCGTGCCCTCCAGGCTGATGACCGAGGCGATGAACCACAGGGTCAACGGCACCAGCGCGATCGAGGTCAGCCGCTCCGCCCACCACGCGCCCGAGCCGGCGCGCGCCGCGCCCAACCCGCGCACGCGGCCGAGCTGGGAGCGCAGGATATCGACGTGCAGGCTCTTCCCGGATCCGGTTGTGTTCCCTGGCATCACCACACCACGAAGCCGACGATCCACACGATCAGGGCGGCCACCACCGTCACCGCGATGACTCCCCAGCCGGTGATCCGGTAGATCCGGTTGTCGAACCCCCAGCCGGCGTCCCAGGCCAGATGGCGGATGCCCTGGAACAGGTGCAGCAACAGCGCGGCGGCCCAGCCGATCAGCAGCAGCACGCCCAGCCACGAGCCCAGGAAGCCCTGCACGGCGGCGAAGGCATTGTCCGAGGCGGCGGCGGCCACCAGCCACCAAGTCATCAGCAGGGTACCGACAGACAGGCCAATGCCGGTGACGCGATGGCTGATCGAGAGCACCATGCTGACCGGCCACTTATAGACTTGGAGATGAGGCGACAGCGGCCGCTGGACCAGCGTCCCGTCGCTCCTGCGCGCCACCATCAGCGCATCGCGGACGTCCTTCACGGATGCCTCTTTTCACTGCGGCCCGACAGGGGCGCTTCGGTGCCAACCCGTTGCGGCTCTTACTCGCGCACGTAAGGAGGGTCAACGCGCGCGCAAGGGCGACGGAACCGCCCGGCTGCCGGCGCGCCGGTCGGACATTCCGCTACCGGATCGCCTGCTGCACCGCCTCCTGCACCCGCGGGTCGAGCAGGCTTGTCCAATAGCCCACGGCGCAGCCGATATCGGGCGGCAGCGCCGGGTAGTGCGCCTTGGCCTGCGAGGCGGCGATGATGCCGTGCGACAGCGGCTCCAGGTAGCTCTTCGCCATCGCCATCTCCAGGGCACGCCCAGGGCGGGACACGGCCGCCTCGGGCGCGGCCATCGCGAAGAACCGCTTCTCGACCGCTTGGCAGGTGGTGGCCGCGTTCTCGTTCCACAGCGGATAGCCGTACCCGACCCCCGCGAGAAGCGCGGCCGCCATCAGCGCCTTGCCGAGCATCCGCTAGAACCCCACCCGGTCGCCGCCCTTGAGCTTCAGGATCGCCCGCGCCTCGGCCGGGGTCGCGATCTCCAGGCTCAGTTCCTCGAGGATGCGGCGGATCTTGCCCACCTGCTCGGCGTTGGACGTGGCAAGCTGTCCCCGCCCGATATAGAGGCTGTCCTCCAGCCCGACCCGCACGTTGCCCCCCATGATCCCGGCCATCGTGGTGAACGCCATCTGATGGCGCCCGGCGGCGAGCACCGACCAGATATAGGCCTCGCCGAACAGCCGGTCGGCGGTTTCCTTCATGAACAGCAGGTTGCGCTGATCCGGGCCGATTCCGCCCAGAATGCCGAAAATCGTCTGCACGAACAGCGGCGGCTCGACGATTTGCGGTCCAGGCAATAGGCCAGATTGTAGAGATGGCCCACGTCATAGCATTCGAACTCGAAGCGCGTGCTGTGCGCCTTGCCCAGCCGCTCCACGATCCCGGCGATATCGCCGAACGTGTTGCGGAAGATATGATCCACAGTTCGTTCCAGATACGGCTTTTCCCAGTCGTGCTTCCAGGTCCGCACCCGGTCGGCGGCGCGGGAGATGTTGAAGTTCATGCTGCCCATGTTCAGGCTGCACATCTCGGGCTTGGCCAGTAACGGCGCGGCCAGCCGGTCGTCCAGGGTCATGTTTAGCCCGCCGCCGGTGGTGATGTTCACCACCGCGTCGGTGCTCTGCTTGATGGTCGGCAGGAAGCGCATGAACACGCCGGGATCGGGCGTCGGTGCCCCGGTGTCGGGGTCGCGGGCGTGCAGGTGGATGATCGCCGCCCCGGCCTCGGCCGCCTCGATCGACGAGCGCGCGATCTCCTCGGGCGTGATCGGCAGGTGCGGCGACATGCTGGGCGTGTGGATCGCGCCGGTGACGGCGCAGCTGATGATGACCTTGTTCGCCATGACGACCCCCCTCAGGCGTGCCAGCCCATCCTAGCACCGCCGGCGCGCGACACTACGGCCGGTGCCGTCGCCGCATATGCGCGTCGAGGGGGCCGGGGATGGCGCGCTCGGCGGCATCGGCGAATTGGTTCTCATGGCGCCGCAGGACCAGGAACGCCGCCACCACCAGAAGCAGGGCGACGACGCCGACCGCGATCCCCGCCGGTCCGGCCAGATGGTGAATATGGTGGCCGAACTCATACGCGCCCAGGCCATAGACGCTTGCCCACACGACCGCGCCGGCGAAGTTATAGATCAGGAAGCGCGGCCAGCTCATGCGGTTGGCGCCGGCCAGGAACGAGGCGAGGGAACGCAGCACGGCGACGAACCGGCCCAGGAACACCACGATGCCGCCATAGCGCTGGAACAGGTAGACGCCCATCTTCAGCCGCCGCTCGTTTATCCCGATTCGGCTGCCGTAGCGCAGCAGCAGGCGGAACCCGACCGCTCCGCCGATCCAGAAGCCGATGATCCCGCCCACCGTCGCGCCGGCCACGGCGGCCCCGACGACGCCGCCGATGGCAAGCCCGTGGCCGGTGGCGGCCAGCGCCAAGGCCGCGATCAGGGTCGCCTCGCCGGGGAACGGGATGCCGATGCTTTCCAGCCCGATTGCCACTGCGACAGCGCCATAGCCGGCATGGGCCAGGTGGTGGGTCAGCGCCAATGCCGGCTCCTTGGGGATCAGCCCCGCCTAGAACGCGCCTGTGCGAGCGTGGGTTACGGGCGTGGGTCGGGCCGGGCCTAGCCCGCCCGATTGTCGACCAATTCGGTGACCACGCCGGGGTCCGCCAGGGTGGAGGTGTCGCCCAGCCCATCGGTCTCGTTCGCGGCGATCTTGCGCAGGATACGGCGCATGATCTTGCCGCTGCGGGTCTTCGGCAGCGACGGCGCCCATTGGACGGCGTCAGGCGCCGCGATCGGCCCGATCTGCTGGCGCACCCACGCCACCAGTTCCTTGCGCAGCGCCTCGCTCGGCGCCTCGCCGGCCATTAGGGTGATGTAGGCGTAAATGCCCTGGCCCTTGAGGTCGTGCGGGAAGCCGACGACGGCAGCCTCGGCAACCTTGGCGTGGGCGACCAGCGCGCTCTCGATCTCGGCGGTGCCCATGCGGTGGCCGGAGACGTTGATCACGTCATCGACCCGCCCGGTGATCCAGTAGTAGCCGTCCTCGTCGCGGCGCGCGCCATCGCCGGTGAAGTAGAGACCCGGAAAAGTGGAAAAGTAGGTCTGCACGAACCGCTCGTGGTCGCCGAACACGGTGCGCATCTGGCCCGGCCAGGAATCCCCGATGCACAGATTGCCCTCGGTCGCGCCCGGCAGCTCATTGCCGTCGTTGTCAACGATAAGCGGTCGGACACCGGGCAGCGGCAACGTGGCCGAGCCGGGCTTGAGCGCGGTCGCGCCCGGCAGCGGGCTGATCATGATGCCGCCGGTCTCGGTCTGCCACCACGTATCGACGATCGGGCAGCGGTGTTCGCCCACCACGCGGGAGGACCAGAGCCAGGCCTCGGGATTGATCGGCTCGCCGACGCTGCCGAGGATGCGCAGCGAGGCGCGCGAGGCGCGGCGCACCGGCTCCTCGCCGTCGCGCATCAGCGCGCGGATGGCGGTCGGCGCGGTGTAGAAGATGTTGACCTTGTGCTTGTCCACCACCTGCCAGAATCGGCCGCTGTCGGGATAATTGGGGATGCCCTCGAACATCAGGGTGGTCGCGCCGTTCGCGAGCGGACCGTACAGGATGTAGGTGTGGCCCGTCACCCAGCCGACATCGGCGGTGCACCAGTAGATCTCGCCGGGGCGGTAGTCGAACACCAGCTCATGGGTGAAGCTCGCCCAGACCAGGTAGCCGCCGGTGGTGTGCAGCACGCCCTTGGGCTGGCCGGTGCTCCCCGAGGTGTACAGCAGGAACAGCGGGTCCTCGGCGCCCATCTCGGCCGGCGGGCAATCGGGCGAGGCGTCTGCCAGCAGTGCGGCGTAGTCGTGATCGCGCCCGGCCTGCATCGGCACCTCGGCGCCGGTGACCTTCACGACGATGACGTTGCGCGCGCTCGGGCAGGTCCGGAGCGCGGTGTCGGCATTCGCCTTCAGCGGCACGTGCCGGCCGCCGCGACGGCCTTCGTCGGCGGTAATCAGCAGGGTCGAGTCGCAGTCCCGGATGCGGTTGGCAAGGCTGTCGGGCGAAAAGCCGCCGAAGACGACGGAGTGGATCGCCCCGATGCGCGCGCAGGCGAGCATGGCGACCGCCGCCTCCGGCACCATCGGAAGATAGATGGTAACGCGATCGCCCTGGCGGACGCCCAGCACCTTCATCGCATTGGCGAGCCGGCAGACCTGCTCATGCAGCGCGCGGTAGGTGATGGCGCGGCTCTGGCTGGGGTCATCGCCCTCCCAGATGATCGCCACCTGGTCGGCGCGGGTGGCGAGATGCTGGTCGAGGCACGCGATCGACGCGTTCAGCGTCCCGTCCTCGAACCACTTGATGGAGACGTCTCCCGCGAAGCTGGTGTTCTTGATCCGGGTCGGGCGCGTGATCCAGGGAATCCGCCCGGCCTGTTCGGCCCAGAACCCGTCGGGGTCGCGGGCGGCCCGGTTGGCCATGGCGCGGTACTGGGCGGCATTGACATGCGCGTGGGTGACAATCTCGGGGCGGACCGGGATACTCTGACCCTCGGCGGGGTGCGTGTCCGGCATGGGCGTCTTCCTCCGTCAGCTTGCCCGATCCGCACCGGGGAGAGGGGGCTACAGCCCCGCATCCCCCGCCACGAACAGGGTGCCGTCGTTGATATGAACCGTCACGGGCTCCAGCCGGTCATCATGGCAGGGGCCGTGCAGGCAGACCCCGTCCTCGATCCGGAAGACGGCGCCGTGCGTAGAGCATACGATAAGGCCGCCGTCGCCCGAGAGGAAGCGGTTGGGCGCCCAGTCGAGCGGCACGCCGAGATGCGGGCACGAATTGACGTAGACGCGCACCATGTCACCCCGACGGACGGCGAACAGGCCGGTGAAGCCGCCCGGCGCTGGCGGGAACCCCCTGGCGCCGCCATCCCGGATTCGCTCAGCCGGCAGAGCGCACGCAGCCCGCTCAACCCGGCCATCCGCCCATCCGACAGATCCGGGTCCAATGGCCGGGCGAAACCGGAACGACTGACAGGCGCGGTTGGCGGACCAGCAGCAGGTCAGTGAACGAGGGATCGGCCTTGATCGTGGCGAGGGCGACGGGATGCGGCATCGGCGCGACCGCGCGCATGTCCACGCAAATCCAGTCACCGGATGCGGCGGTCGGATCGGGATAGGCCTCGCGGGCGACCTCGACCACGCCCACGATCTCCTTGCCGAGTTGGGAGTGATAGAAGAACGCGCGATCGCCGACGCGCATGGCCTTCAGGTTGTTCTTCGCCGTGTGGTTGCGCACGCCGGTCCACGGCTCGACCCCGTTGGCCACCTGCTGATCCCAGGAGAAGGCGTCCGGCTCGGACTTCACGAGCCAGTGTTGGATCATGCCGCCGACGCCTGGGCCAGCTTGGCGGACAACGCGGCCACGTCAGGGTACGTGGCGAGCAGTTCGTCAAGCCCGAAGGGGCAGGCCGCTGGAAGCGGGCGCGGGGTGCCGGAAGCATCCGCCGCCATTCGCGCGAGGTGCAGCGCCTTATCATGGAGTTCATCCAGGTCGATCCGCTGGCGCATGGAGGGCGTGAATTGGTCCTCCGCGTCGGCGAGGAACCGTCCTGCCTCATCGCGCCAATGCTCCGCCGCCACGCTGCCCGGCCAGGCATGCAGCTTGAGCAGATGCACCAGCGCCTGGCGAAGCAGGCTTCGGCAGGCCCGCAACTGCGAGTGGCCCACGTCCTGCACCTCCTCGATCACGTTGGGCCAGTCCACCGCCTCGTTCACCGCCTCGCCCCCGGCGAGGCGGCGCAGGAGGCCTGCCTGCTGCTCGGCCCAGGCCAGGGCGTCGCGATCGTAAAGGCCTTCAAGCTTCACGTCGTCCATGGCCTTGCTCCGCCCGTCAGGGATCGCGGCGTATGATGAAGCCGTTCTGGACCGGTTCCATGCCGAGCCGTGGATAGTAGGTCATCGGCTTCGGCGCCGAGAGCAGGAGCAGCATGGTCCCCGGACCCAGGATGCGCTTGGTCTCGGCGATCAGCGCGCGCCCGATGCCGCGACCTTGCCAGCCCGCGTCCACGCAGAGATCGGACAGGTAGCAGCAATAGACGAAGTCGGTGAGGCTGCGGGCGACGCCGATCAGCCGGCGGGGCACTTCGGTGCTGCGCGCCGTCACCACCAGGTTGGAATTGGCCAGCATCGCGGCCATCCGCGCCGCGTCGTCAACCGGCCGGTTCAGGTCGGAACTGCGGACCACGGCGACGAACTCCTCGGCGGCGAGCCGGCCCTCCTCGCGCGCCAAGACCACGCCGGATGGCGGCGCGGCGAGCGCCGCCCAGGGGGCGTGTCCGACAAGCAGCGCGGTTGCATCCGTCATCGTTCCTCTCCGGCGCGCTCTTGCCTGCGCGCATTCGTCCCCTTAGTAGGACGGACGACCTGTTACCGGAAAGCAATTCCCGTGCTGCTTCATTGCCGCCCTCGTCTGGGCTAGGAAGCTCGCCGGAGTGTCTCGCCCGTGACCATGTCAGCCAGCCTCGCCCCGCAGCCGCGCAGCCTGCACCGCTTCGCCAACCCCGGGCGCTTCCTCCGCCTGTCGGGGCGAGTGCTGCCGTGGCTGACCGCCAGCGCGCTGATGCTGACGAGTATGGGCATCATATGGGGGCTGTTCTTCTCGCCGGCCGACTGGCAGCAGGGCGATGCGGTGCGGATCATGTATGTGCATGTCCCGGCGGCCTGGCTGGCATCGGCGGGCTATCTCGCGCTCGCGCTCAGCTCCGCCGTGGCCCTGGTCTGGCGGCATCCGCTGGCCGATCTGGCAGCGGTCGAGATCGGGCCGGTGGGCGCCGGGTTCACCGCCCTGTGCCTGGCCACCGGCAGCTTGTGGGGCAAGCCGATGTGGGGCGCGTGGTGGGTCTGGGACGCGCGGTTGACCTCCGTGCTGGTGCTGTTCTTCCTCTATCTGGGCCACATCGCCCTGGTGCGCGCCTTCGACAGCCCCGAGCGCGGCTATCGCGCCGGCGCCATCCTGGCGCTGGTGGGCGTGGTCAACCTGCCGATCATCAAGTTCAGCGTCGATTGGTGGAACACGCTGCATCAGCCCGCGACCATCACGCTGACCGGGGCGCCCACCATGTATGTCGGGATGCTCTGGCCGCTGCTGTTCACCACGCTGGGCTATTCGCTCGGCTTCGCCGCCATCATCACAGCCCGGCTGCGCGCGGCGGTGATGGAGCGGCGCATCCGCGCGCTGCTGCTGGCGCGCGCTACGGCGGCGGAGGCGGCCGGATGACGCACCTGCCCTACATCGCCGGCTCCTATGCGCTCGGCGTGTTGATCCCGGGCGGCTTCGCCGTCGCCGCGTGGACCCGGATGCGGATGGCAGCCCGACGGCTGGCCGCCATCGACCCCCGCGCGCGCCGAGGCCGCGCATGAGCCGCAAGCGCCGGCGCCTTTACGTCCTGCTGGCCTGCGGGCTTGGCCTGGGCTCGGCCAGCGCGTTGGCGCTGTCCGCATTCAGCGGAAACATCGTGTTCTTCATCTCGCCCTCGCAGATCGCCGAGAAGGCCCCGCCGCCGGGCCATTTCTTCCGCCTTGGCGGCCTGGTGGAGCGGGGCAGCGTGCGTCATGCGATGGTGGACGGCCATCCGCAGGCGGTGTTCAGCGTGACCGACGGGCACGCCAGCGTGCGGGTCGATTACACGGGCGTGCTGCCTGATCTGTTCCGCGAGGGTCAGGGCATCGTCGCCCTCGGCGCGGTCGCGCCGGATGGCAGCTTCCTGGCCTCCGAGGTGCTGGCCAAGCACGACGAGAACTACATGCCCAAGGAGGTGGTGGACGCGCTGAAAAAGAGCGGCCATTGGAACCCCGCCGAGGGACCGCCGCCCACGGCGGCGAGCTGGGACGGGATTGGCGGCAGCAAACAGGCAACGGGCGGATGACACCGGAACTGGGCCATTTCGCGCTTGCCTTGGCCGTGGCGCTCGCGGGGGCGCAGGCGGTCCTCCCGCTCTGGGGCGCCCACAGCCGCGACCCGCGTCTGATGGCCGCCGCCCCGGCGCTCGCGCTGGGTCAGTTGATCGCGCTGGCCACATCCTACGGATGCCTCATCGCCAGCGCGGTGTCGGACGATTTCTCCGTGCTCGGTGTCGCGCAGTACTCGAGCAGCATCGAGCCGCTGTTCTACAAGGTCACCGGCACCTGGGGGAACCACGAGGGATCGATCCTGCTGTGGTGCCTGATCCTGGCGCTCTGCGGCGGCGTGGTCGGGGTGTTCGGCCGCAACCTGCCCTCGGCCTTGCGCGCCCGCGTCATCGGCGTTCTCGGTTTCACCTCGGCCGGGTTCCTGCTGTTCGCGCTCACTGTGTCGAACCCGTTCGCCCGTGTCTGGCCGCCGCCGGTCGAGGGACAGAACATCAACCCGCTCCTGCAAGACCCCGGTCTCGCCATCCATCCGCCGATCCTCTACGCGGGCTATGTCGGCTTCGCGATCCCCTTCGCCTTCGCGGTCGCCGCGCTGCTGGAGGGCCGCGTCGATGCCGCCTGGGGCCGCTGGGTGCGACCCTGGACCCTAGCGTCGTGGTGCCTGCTGACCGGCGGCATCGCCCTCGGCTCCTGGTGGTCCTATTACGTGCTCGGCTGGGGCGGATACTGGTTCTGGGACCCGGTGGAGAACGCCTCGCTGCTGCCCTGGCTCACCGGCACCGCGCTGCTGCATTCGGCCATCGTCGTCGAGAAGCGCGAGGCGCTGAAGATCTGGACCATCCTGCTCGCCATCGGCACGTTCTCGCTCAGCCTGTCGGGCACCTTCATGGTCCGCTCGGGACTGCTAAACTCGGTCCACAGCTTCGCCAACGACCCCACGCGCGGGGTGTTCATCCTGGCCCTGCTGGCGCTGGTGATCGGGGGCAGCCTGCTGCTGTTCGCGCTGCGCGCGCCGGTGCTCTCGCCCGCCGGCCTGTTCGCCCCCGTCTCACGCGAAGGCGCGCTGGTGCTGAACAACATCCTGCTCTGCTCGATCGCCGCCGTGGTGCTGACCGGCACGATGTATCCGCCCCTGGCCGAGCTTGCGTTCGGCGCCAAGCTGAGCGTCGGGCCGCCCTATTTCCACGACACGGTCCTGCCGCTGGCCGTGCCGCTGTTCGCCGCGATGAGCCTCGGCCCGGTGCTGCCCTGGAAGCGGGCCGACCTTGGCGCCGCGCTGATGAAGCTGTGGTGGGCGGCCCTGGCCGCCTCGGTGGTCGGGATCGCGGTCGGGGTGGGCGTGCGCCAGGCTTTCTCGGCGCTGGGCTTCGCCGCCGCCACGTGGCTGGTGCTGGGCGCCGCCGCCGAGCTGGTCCAGCGCGCGCGCCTGTTCCGCGTGCCGTGGCAGGCGAGCCGCGCGCGGCTGGGCGCGCAGCCGCTTTCCGTGTGGGGGGCGGCGATCGCCCATGCCGGGCTCGGCGTCACGGTGGCCGGCATCGCCGGCATGGCGCTGGCGAGCAGCACCATCGTCGCGGTCAAGCCCGGGCAGGCCGTCGTGCTCGGCGGCTACGAATGGAGGCTGCTCGGCCTGCACGACGCACCGGGGCCCGACTACACGTCGCGCGAAGCGGATCTGCGGGTCAGCCGCGGTGGCCGGCTGGTGGCCCTGCTGCACCCGGCACGGCATAATTTCGCGGCCCAGCGCCAGACGGTGAGCGACACCGCGATTTCCACCAACGGCCTGCGAGACCTCTATGCGGTGCTGGGCGACGAGCGCGACGACGCCGTTGTGCTGCGCCTGCACGTTAACCTTCTCGCGCCTTGGATCTGGCTCGGCGCTCTGGTCATGGCGACAGGCGGGGCGTTGTCGCTCGCCGACCGCCGGCTGCGTATCGGCGCCCCATCGCGCCGCCGCCGCCCCGCCCAGGCGGTGCCGGCGGAGTAAGGTCATGGACATGCTGACCCGTCGCCGCCTCCTGCTGCTCGGCCCCCTGGCGATCGTTGCTGGAGCGGGCGGCGCGTTTGCTGCGCTCCTCGTGCGCATGCAGGAGGGGCGCTACGATCCGCACGCGCTGCCCTCGATGCTCGTCGGCAAGCCCCTGCCCGCCTTCGCCCTCCCGGGACAGACGCCATCGGAGGGCTTCACGGCCGCCGACGTCTCCGCCCAGGGCGGCCCGGCGGTGGTGAACTTCTTCGCCTCGTGGTGCGTGCCCTGCGCCGAGGAGGCGCCGGCGCTTGCCGCGCTGAGGGG
The DNA here is from genome assembly GCA_963756495.1 of uncultured Pseudomonadota bacterium. GTDB lineage: Bacteria > Pseudomonadota > Alphaproteobacteria > Acetobacterales > Acetobacteraceae > DATFDN01. The sequence continues at coordinate 63,640 of CAVWNS010000003.1, forward strand.
CGCGGGCGTGAAGCTGTGGGGAATTGCCTACAAGGACAAGCCGGACGCCACCGCGCGGTTCCTGGACCGCTACGGCGATCCATACGTGCGGATCGCGCGCGACGAAGTCGGGTACCGTCGGCATCGATTTCGGCCTCTATGGCGTCCCGGAGAGCTATCTCGTGGACGGCGTGGGCGTGGTGCGCTGGCGCTGGGCGGGCGGGCTGTCGGACGACATCGTGCGCCAGGACCTGCTGCCCCGGATGCGGGCCTTGTCATGAGCCGCCTCGCCGCCGCCTTGCTCGTGTTGCTCATGCTGACCGGCGGGGCGCGCGCGGTGAGCGATCCGGGCGAGATGCTGGCCAATCCCGCGCAGGAAAGGCGGGCGGAAGCGCTCGGCGACCAGCTCCGCTGCCTTGTTTGCCAGAACGAGAGCGTGGAGCAGTCCGACGCCGATCTGGCCAAGGATCTGCGACGCATCATCCGAGGCCGAATTGCCGCCGGCGCAACCGACCGGCAAGTGATCGGCTGGATGGTGGCGCGCTACGGCGACTTCATCCGGCTTAATCCGCCCTTCGACGCGCTGACCCTGTTGCTGTGGGGCGCGCCGGTCATCGCCGTCGCGACCGGCGCAGGCGCGGTGCTGCTGGCGCGCCGCCGTCCCCCGCGCGCGCCTGCTCCGCTATCGGATGCCGAGCGGCAGCGCGTGGCCGAGTTGCTGGAGCGCTAGGATGGGACCCGGCGCATGATCTGGCTCGCCGCCCTGCTGCTGGCCGGGGTGGCGCTCTGCCCGCTGGCGCTCACACTCCGCCCCGCGCTGGGTTCGCGCAGCCGGCGGGAGGCGGCGCTCGCACTGCACCGGGCGCAACTGGCGGAGATCGACCGCGACCTGGCCGATGGACGGATCGCTCCGTCCGAGCATGCCGGGGCGGTGCTGGAAGTCGAGCGCCGGCTTCTGACGGCCGCCGGCATGGCTGAGCCGGACATCGGCACGGCGCCCAGGGTTCCGGTTTGGGCCGCGCTCGCTCTGGTACCGATCGCCGCGGTGCTGCTGTACGCGACCGGCGGTTCCCCAGGGTTGCCGGCGGCGCCACTGCGGGCACGCATTGCATCGGCCGAGCAGCGCGCGCGTGAGGAGTCCGGCATGATCCAGCAGCTGCGCACCGTGCTGGCCGCACTGGACCCGCACTCGGAGAAGGCGCGGGAGGGCTACGTGCTGCTCGGCGGGGCGGAAGCTCGGCTGGGCGATCTCGGGGGAGCCGCGGCGGCCTGGAAAGTCGCCCTTGCCGAGCGGTTCGACCCGACGCTGGCGGCGGAGACGGCCGAGGCGATCTCGGAGGCGAACGGGCGGGTGACCGACGAAGCCGCCGCGCTGTTCCGTCGGGCGCTGGCCGAGGCACCGTCCGACGCGCCCTGGCGGCCAATGGCGGCGCGGCGCCTGGCCGAACGCGAGCCGGCCGAAGCGCCCGTCGCGGCACCCCAACCGAAGTCTTGACCGCGATCCGTGTCTCAGTAACGTAATCGTAATCTCTCAGCTGTGATCAGGAGAGAACCGCGCAACCAAAATGCTGCTAGTGCTGTTGAGGATTTCGTGCGGAGCCCAGTGTGCTGGCCGTGTCGGCGGGCCTCGGGCAGGAGCCAGGCCATCGATGTCGGCTGGAGCTTGTTTGACGACAATAATGAAGCGGGCGAGCGTAAAGGTGGTCTGAAGAGCGCCGGCGCGACGGGACCGGGAATCGGGTGCTCGTTGCCAAACCGGGCGGTGAAACGGCCGCGTGTCGAGGAAGGGGCGAGGAATGAGTGTCACCATGAGCGAAACGAGCGATGGGTTGGCGGGGGTGTTGCGGACGACCATCGTGGAACTGGTCCGGCGGGATGGCCCCGATTTGTCGGCGCGCCAGCTTGGCGTGTTCCTGACGTGCTATCTGGACAGCGAGGCACAGACCGTGCGGGGGCTCGCCGCGAAGCTGGGCGTCTCCAAGCCTGCGATCACCCGCGCGCTCGACCGGCTGACCGAGTTCGATCTCGTCAAGCGCAAGACCGATCCGTTGGATCGGCGCAGCGTACTGGTCCAGCGCACGCCGGCGGGCATGACCTTCCTGCGTGAAATGCGCGGCATGCTGCGGGACGCGGCGGCCGGAGCCAATCTGAAGCTGCCGGCCGAGCCTGTTCCGGCTCAGCGGGCGCGTGCGCCCGAGTTGCGGCCGGCGCATTAGGGTCGTTTCAACCGCTGCGGCTGTGATCGTCTGGCCGCGGCGGGGCCTCGGATCAAGCAGGCCAGGTGTCCTGATGCATGACCTCGCGCGTCCTCAGCCTTGGACGACACGCGGTACCGAGGCGTCCTTTGACGATCTCCTCGCCGCTGTCGTGGCGTTGCTCGAGGGCGAGGCCGACCCTTTGGCGAATCTGGCGAATGCCGCAGCAGCGATTTTTCATAGCCTTCCCGAGCTGAACTGGGCCGGGTTCTATGTCCTGCGTGGACGGACGCTGGTGCTCGGGCCGTTCCAGGGTCGCCCCGCCTGCATTCGCATTCCCCTCGGCGAGGGCGTGTGCGGGACGGCGGCGGACCAGCGGCGGCCGGTGCTCGTTGCGGACGTGACCGCTTTTCCGGGCCACATCGCCTGCGACGCGGCTTCCCGCTCCGAACTGGTGGTGCCTCTGCTCGATGCCGGCCGGGTGACGGGTGTGCTCGACCTCGACAGCCCGCGCGTCGGGCGCTTCACCGCCGCCGACCAGACCGGGTGCGAGCGGCTCGCCTCGCTTTTGGCTCCGCACATGGCCCGCCTCGTGGGGCTGCATTGACGCCCGGCTCGCCGCCGCGCTGCTATGTCGGGGCCACACATCCATGAGCAACCAAGCATGAGCGTCTTGCCCAGACCCACTTCGCTGACCGGAACGCGGCCGCGCAGCGGCTGGTACTGGTTTGTCCTGCTGGGGATATGCCAGATCCTGCTTGGCATTTTGCGTGGTTCACGTCGTCGCGGCAACGCTGGCCGGCACCCTTCTTATCGGCGCCGCCCTGGTGGTGGGCGGCGTCTTGCAGGTGCTGCACGCCATGCTCGACCGGAGCTGGCGTGGGTTCCTGCTGCACGTGCTGAGTGGGGTGCTTTACATAGTCGGCGGCTTCCTCGTCATGGCCGAGCCATACGGGGCGCGATCATCCTGACGATCGTTATCGCCGTCCTGCTGATCGTGGCGGGTGTGACGCGCCTGACGATTGCTCTCAGCCATTGGCAAATGGCCGGGTCGGGGCTGCTGCTGCTGGGTGGCCTGATCAGCGTGGCAGTCGGAATCGGGTTGTGGGCGACCCTGCCTTGGTCCGGGCTTTGGGTACTCGGGACGTTGATCGCGATCGAACTGATGTTCCAGGGCGCCGCGTGGTTCGAGTTCGGCTTCGGGCTGCGGCGGCTTGGCCAGGTAACCCCGTAATCAGGAAGCGGATGGCCGGACCCGAGTCCGGCCATCCCGTCGGCCTTGCCTACAGCGACGATCCGATCACAGCGGGTCCCACGAGAAAACGTCGCCCGAGCGGTCGAGCGGCATGAACGATGGTCTCAGCGCCGGCAACGCGTGCTCGGCGATCGATTCCGGGGTCCAGCCCTCGGCGCGATGGACGTAGCGGATCGGGCGCGGCGAGCTGAACAGGATCAGCTCGTTCATGCGTGTCCCGAAGACCTGCCCGCTGACGTCCCGCGCCGCATCGGAGGCGAGGAACACCGCCATCGGCGCATTCTTGTCGGGCGTCATCTGCTTGATTTTTTCAAGCCGGGCCTGCTGCTCGGGCGTGTTCGCCGGGATCGAGCTGGTCATGCGGCTCCAGGCGAACGGGGCGATGCAGTTCGACCGCACGTTGTAGCGCTTCATGTCGAGCGCGATCGACTTCGACAGCGCCGTGATTCCCAGCTTGGCGGCCGAATAGTTCGCCTGCCCGAAATTGCCGATCAGCCCGGACGTGCTGGAGATATGGACATAGGCCCCGCTCTCCTGCTTGCGGAAATGCTCGGCCGCGGCGCGGCTGGTGAAGAAGCTGCCGTTCAGGTGGACGGCGATGACCGAGGTCCAGTCCTCCGGGGTCATCTTATGGAAGATGACGTCGCGCAGGATGCCGGCGTTGTTCACCACGATATCGATCCGGCCGAAATGGTCCATCGCGGCCTGGATGATCTTCTGGGCGGTGCTCCACTCCGCGACTGAGTCCGTGCTGATCTCGGCGCGCCCGCCGCGCTGCTCGATGACCTGCTTGGTCTGCTGTGCCGGGGTGGCGGACTGGCCCTCGCCCGACAGGGACGCACCGACGTCGTTGATGATGACCCTGGCACCGGCGCCAGCCATCATGATCGCGATCTCGCGGCCGATGCCGCCGCCCGAACCGGTGACGACCGCCACCTTGCCTTCCAACATGCCCGCCATTCCGCGTTCTCCTCCGTCTCGCAGTTACGCCAAGGTTAAGCGCGCAGCTCCGGGATGGCCAGGGCCGGGACCGCCGGGTCTAGCCGTGGGCCAGCCGCCAGGCGGACCCGAGCAGGTCGAAAAGGTCGAGGACGCGAGCGACATAATGATCATGCACGGCGAAGGCGGGCGCCGCCGGGTCCAGCATCTGCCGCTCCAGCGCATCCAGCATCCGTTGCAGCCGGCGCTCGTGCAGCCCCAGCCGTCGCTGCACGGGATCGGCGACGATCCCAGCGAAGGCCGCCGCCGCCGCCGCCACGAGCATCAGCCCACCGGTCAGCCCAGCGACCAGCGCGACCGAGGGCGCGGCTGGGAACAACCCGTACCAGACGCCACCCAGCCCCGCTCCCAGCGGGAACGACGCGATGGCCGTCTGCTGGGCGAGAATGGCGGCCAGCGCCGGACCAAGCGACACGGCGCCGGGGGTGAGCTGCTTGACCACCAGCGCCCCGCTGCTGAGCGTGAGCAGCGACGTGGTGATCTCCGCCGCCGCGGCGCGCGTGGCGGTGTAGCTCGTCATCGCCTCGGTCAGCCGTCCCTCGAACCCCGGATCGGCCCGACGCGCGCCCACCGGGGCCAGCAACGCCGCCGCCGTCTCGGTCACACGGGGATCGGCCAGGATCGCCTCGGCCAGCGCGTCGCGCGTCGCCGTCCGTCCACGCTGACGACAGGGCAATTCCAGCAACTCGGTGAAGACCAGCCACTCGACGCTCTGCGCCACATCGGTGCGCAGCAACAAGCCGTGCCGGCCCAGCGCACGCCCGATCCGCTTCCCGCCCAGTCGCCCAGCCAGCAACCCCGCCCCCTTGAGGATGGCGTGCGGAGCGCCGAGCGCGAGATTGGCGGGCGCGCGCAGGATATCGGGGCCGAGCGCGGCCCGATGAATTGCGAGCGTGCCGCGCAACGAGAAGTGCCGGTCCACGAACGGACGCACGCGCGCCCGGCGGTCGGCGAAGTAGCGGCGAATGCCGTCCTCCACCGCCGTCCGGGCAAGCGCCGGCAGATCGGACGGAAGCGCGCCAGGCATGCGCCCTATCTGGGAGCGGCGCCCGGATGCTAACAGGCGGCCTGATGAGCGAGCTGACGCTTCTCCAAACCAGTCCGGCCAGCCGCGTACTGGCAACCGCGATCCCGGCCGGGCTGCGAGCCCGCTGGTGCGCGCTCTGGCTGCCCCCGCTTGGTGCCCCGCAAGCCCGCGCGGTCTTCGCCCTCGATCTCGGCGACGCGGTGGCGCTTACGTCCGTCGCCTCGCCCGGATCAGGGGGCGCCACGCGGCTGTTGCTCTATATTCCGGCCGAGGTGCGGGAGCTGCGCATCGAGCTGCTGGGCGTCCCGGAAGTGCCGTCCCGACTGCGGCTGCTCGCACATCCCGTGTCCCGCGGCGGCGCCGCGATGATGGTGTTCGCGCGCGCGCCACGGCGCATTCTCGGCGCCGCTCTGGGCGGGCGCGCTGGCTGGCGGCGACGTGTGCGGGCCGCGCTCGCGCAGGCAAGCGGAGAGGCGGCCCCGGAATCCTATGACCTCTGGACCATGCTGTTCGACCACTGGTCGGGGGACGACCTCGCTCGGCTCATGGCTTCCCCGTCGCGATATCGATGGCCCGGCATCCTGGCGCTTGTCTTCAGCGCCGAGGGCATCGGGACGGAGGCGGCACGCGCAACCCTCGATTCGCTTGCGGCACAGACGATCCCGATGCGCGCGCTGGCGTTGGCCCATGGCGCTCCGCTTGCCCCGGCGCTGGCGGACGCCACGGAGCCGTACGTCGCGATCTTGCAGGCTGGAGAGACTCTGCCCCGTCATGCCGGCGCCTTACTGGGCGAGTGGATGGCCCGGAACGGCCCGTTGTCGGCGCTCTATGCCGACGAGGACACGATCGCCCAGGACGGCGTGCGCGCGGCGCCGCTGTTCAAGCCGGAGCCGAACCGCGCGCTGATGCTCTCCGGCACCTTGACCCGTGGCCTGTGGCTGTTCCGGCGCGACTGGTTCACCGCGCACGCGCCGGCAAGCGCCGGCTGGGCCGAGGCGCTGCGCCTCGACCTGTGGCTGCGCCTGCATGAAGCGGGGCGTGCGGAGGAGACGCGACGCGTGCCGTTCGTGCTCGCGCATCGCCGCGCGGACGCCGAGATGGCGCCTCCTGTGGCCCTGGCCGACGCAGCGGACGCGCATTTCGCCCGGCTGGGGGCAACGGGGCACATCGCCGCGGCGGACACCGTGCCGCTGCACGTGCGCCCGGCGCTCGCGGGCGGGCGCGCGCGATCCGTCGCCCTGATCGTGCCCTCGGCGCTGCGGGCGGGCCAGGTGCGCCGCTGTCTGCGCACGGTGCTGGACCGGACGGACCACGCCGCGCTGGAGCTGCTGCTCGTGGTGTCGCAGACGACGCCGCTCGATGCCGCGCAGCGCGCGACGCTCGCCGCGATCGGCGACGATCCCCGAATCCGCCTGCTGCGCTGCCCGGTCGCGCGCTTCAACTACTCGGCCGCCAACAACTTCGCCGCGCGCCAAACCGACGCCGAGTTCCTGTGCCTGCTGAACGATGACGTGGCGCCGGTCGCGCCCGACTGGCTGGAGACCATGCTCGGCCATTTCGCCGATCCGGCGGTGGGCGCGGTCGGCGCGAAGTTGCTTTATGAGAACGCCACGGTGCAGCACGGTGGCATCATCATCGGCTCGGCGGGCTTGGCCGAACACGCCAATCGCGGGCTTGCGCGCCACGCGCCGGGATACGCGTACCGCGCCGTCCTCAGCCAGGAGCTGTCGGCCGTTACCGGCGCCTGCCTGCTGACCCGCCGGACCGCCTATGCGGCGGTGGGCGGCCTGGACGAGAGCTTTCCGATCGCCTTCAACGACGTCGATTTCTGCCTCAAGCTGCGGGAGGCGGGAAACCGCATCGTCTTCTGTGCCGACGCCGAACTGACGCATTATGAATTGCTTTCGCTTGGGCATCATTTCTCTGGCGAGCGGGCGGCGCTCGAACGCGAGGAGGTGCGACGGATGCGGCAGCGCTGGCCGGCGGTGATCGCCGACGATCCGTTCCACAGCCCGAACCTGTCCCTCGCGCGCGGCCAGGAATGGGCGCTGGCGTTCCCGCCGCGCGTCCGCAAGGCGGACTGGCTGGGAATGCCCTGAGGCCATGTCGCTTCCGCCCCTGTCGCCGCCGCTGTTCCTGGTGGTCGGCTACGTGCTCGGCGCCATCCCGTTCGGCCTCCTGCTGACGCGCGGCGCGGGGCTGGGCGACATTCGCGGCATCGGGTCGGGCAGTATCGGGGCGACCAACGTGCTGCGCACAGGACGCAAGGGTCTCGCCGCGGCGACGCTGCTGCTGGACGGCGCGAAGGGGTTCGCGGCAGTCGTGCTGGCAGCGTGGCTGGCGCGTTATCCGGCAGACCTGTGGGCCGGCCTGGGGGCCGTGCTGGGGCACCTTTTTCCCATCTGGCTCCGATTTCGCGGCGGCAAGGGCGTGGCCACCGGCCTCGGCGTGCTGCTGGGAGTGGCGTGGCCCGTCTGGGTGCTGTGCTGCGCGACCTGGCTCGCCGTCGCGGCCCTCGCCCGCCTCTCGTCGCTCGCCTCCCTGAGCGCGTTCGCGCTGGCACCCGTGTTCGCGCTGGCGCTGGCCGACGGGGGCGTCGTTAAGCTCTCCTTGGCGATCGGCGTGCTTGTGTTCGCGCGACATCACGCCAACATCCGCCGCCTTCTGGCCGGCCAGGAACCGAGGATCGGCAGCCAGGTGTGAGGGAAGGAGCCCGGCATGCGCGCCAAGACGGCCTCATCGGACCTGGTGGATCATCTGCGCCTGGCACGGGCCGAAGGCGTCGGCCCGGTCGCGTGGCGCCGGCTGCTCGCCCGTTATGGCACGCCCGCCCGCGCCCTGGAGGCGGTGCCCGATCTCGCCCGGATTGGCGGCCGTGACGCAACGCCGCGCGTGCCCAGCGTGGGCGATGCCGTCCGGGAACTGGACGGGCTGCACGCGCTCGGCGGGCGTTTGCTGGTGCTCGCCGGGCCGGATTACCCCCCCTTGCTCGCGCTACTGGACGACGCCCCGCCCGTGATCTCGCTGCTGGGCGATCCCGCCGCGCTGTCGGAGTGTACCGTGGCGCTGGTCGGCGGCCGCAACGCCTCGGCCAACGGCCAGCGCGTCGCGAGCAGCCTCGCCGAGGAACTGGCGCGTGCCGGGATGGTGATCGTCTCGGGCCTGGCAAGGGGGATCGATGCGGCGGCGCACGAGGGCGCGTTGCGGGCGGGCCGGACCGTCGCCGCCATCGCCGGCGGCCTCGACCAGCCCTATCCGCCTGAGCACGCTGACCTTCAGCGCCGCGTGGCCGAGGGCGGCGCCGTCCTGACCGAGGCCCCGCTTGGCACCGTGCCGCAGGCCCGCCACTTTCCCCGACGCAACCGACTGATCGCCGGTCTCGCGCTCGGGGTGGTGGTGATCGAGGCGGCGTTGCGCTCGGGCAGTCTGATCACCGCCCGACTGGCACAGGAGGCCGGGCGGGAGTTGTTCGCCGTCCCCGGCTCGCCGCTCGACCCACGCGCCCGGGGATCGAATGACCTGATCCGCCAGGGCGCGCACCTGACCGAGACAGCCGCCGACGTGCTCGACAACCTGCCGGACCACCCGCTTCGCGCCGGCCTCGCGCGTGCGCCGCTGTTCGCACGTGCGGCGGACATTCCGGGCGTCAGCGAGCCTGCGCCGGCGTGGGACGAGCCGGCGGAGCCGCCGTCCGGCCTGGAAAAGGCTCGCACGCAGGTTGTTGAGCTGCTAGACGCCTCTCCCACCGCGGTTGACGACCTCGTGCGCCGTTGCCAGTTCTCACCGGCTGCCGTGATGGCGGTGCTGCTCGAGCTGGAACTTGCCGGGCGCGTCGAGAGACTTTCCGGGGCGCGGGTCGCACTCTTGGTGCCCTGAGTTCCACGCCTGGCTCCACTGGCCGACGAACAGGACAAAATGCCGGACGTCGTCGTCGTCGAATCTCCCGCCAAGGCCAAGACGATCAATCGCTACCTCGGTGACAAGTTCACCGTATTGGCGAGCTTTGGCCATGTGCGCGATCTGCCGCCCAAGGATGGCTCGGTGCGGCCCGAGCAGGACTTCGCCATGGACTGGGAGGCGGACGCCCGGGGGGAAAAGCAGGTCAGCGCGATCGCCAAGGCGCTGAAGGGCGCGCGCACGCTCTATCTCGCCACCGACCCCGACCGCGAGGGCGAGGCAATCTCGTGGCACGTCCGCAACATGCTGGACGACAAGAAGGTGCTGCGCGGCGTGGACGTCCGACGCATCACCTTCAACGAGATCACGCGCAGCGCCATCCGCGCCGCCATCGCCCATCCCCGCGACCTGGACCAGGGCCTGATCGAGGCCTATCTGGCCCGTCGCGCGCTGGACTATCTCGTAGGCTTCACCCTCTCGCCCGTGCTGTGGCGCAAGCTGCCCGGCAGCCGCAGCGCCGGGCGCGTGCAGTCGGTCGCGCTGCGCCTCGTTTGCGAGCGCGAAGCCGAGATCGAGGCGTTCCGCCCGCGCGAGTACTGGACCGTCGAGGCGCTGTTCACCACGCCGGCCGGTGCCCCGTTCACGGCCCGCCTTACCCATCTCGACGGCAAGCGGCTCGATCAGTTCGACCTCAACACCGAGCCACTCGCGCTTCGCGCCAAGGCGGCCGTCGAAGCGGGGGCCTTCAGCGTTGCCTCGGTCGAGCGCAAGCGCGTCAAGCGCAACCCGCCGCCGCCCTTCACCACCTCCACGCTCCAGCAGGAGGCCTCCCGCAAGCTCGGCTTCGGCGCCCAGCAGACCATGCGCACCGCTCAGCAGCTGTACGAGGGGGCGGATGTGGGCGGCGAGACCGTCGGCCTCATCACCTACATGCGGACCGACGGGGTGCAGATGGCCCGCGAGGCGATCGGGGCGATCCGCGAGCATGTCGGCGACACCTACGGCCGCGACTATCTGCCCGTCGCACCGCGCGAATACACCGCCAAGGCCAAGAACGCGCAGGAGGCGCACGAGGCGATCCGCCCCACCGACGTCGCCCGCACACCGGAGTCCGTAGCCCGCTATCTCAGCCCCGAACAGCGCCGCCTGTACGAGCTGGTCTGGAAGCGGGCGGTGGCCTCGCAGATGCAGTCCGCCGAGCTTGACCAGGTGACGGTGGACGTCGCCGACGGAAAGGGTCAGCGCCTCCGCGCCACCGGCTCGATCGTCGCCTTTGACGGGTTCCTCAAGCTGTACCGAGAGGATCGCGACGACACCGAGGGAAGCGAGGCGGAAGAGGACAGCCGCATGCTGCCGCCGATGGCCGCGCGTGATCCCCTGGAGCGCGGCGCCGTCGAGGCCAGCCAGCATTTCACTCAGCCGCCGCCGCGCTATTCCGAGGCGAGCCTGGTCAAGAAGATGGAGGAGTTGGGCATCGGACGGCCCTCCACCTACGCCTCGATCCTGTCGGTCCTGCAGGACCGCAAATATGTCCGGCTGGACAAGCGCCGCTTCATTCCCGAGGACCGCGGGCGGCTGGTGACCGCTTTCCTGACCAGCTTCTTCGAGCATTACGTCGAGACGGGCTTCACCGCCGACATGGAGACGAAACTCGACGACGTCGCCGCCGGCCAGACCGATTGGCGCGCGCTCATGCGCGCCTTCTGGGAGGAGTTCTCCAAGGCGGTCGAGCAGACCAGGGAACTGAAGATCAGCGACGTCATCTCGGCGCTGGACCAGGACCTCGGCCCGCATTTCTTCCCGCCGCGCGAGGACGGATCGGACCCGCGCAACTGCACGGCCTGCGGCAGCGGACGGCTCGGCCTGAAGCTCGGCCGCTACGGCAGTTTCATCGGCTGTTCCAACTACCCGGCCTGCCAGTACACCCGCCGTCTCGCGATCGAGACCGGGGAGGAACAGGGCGAGACGCTCAAGGAGGGCATGCGGGTGCTCGGTCACCATCCGGAGACCGGCGAGGAGGTCACGGTGCGACGCGGCCCCTACGGGCTGTACGTGCAGCAGGGCGAGGCGTCGGAGGACAAGAAGGCCCCCAAGCCCCGTCGCACGTCCCTGCCGCGCGGGCTGGACGGCGCCCAGATCACGCTGGAGAAGGCGATTGCCCTGCTGGGACTGCCGCGCATCGTCGGGACGCACCCGGAGACCCGCGAACCGATCGAGGCCGGAATCGGCCGGTTCGGACCCTATGTCCGGATGGGCGCGGTTTACGGCTCGCTCGATCGCGACGACGACGTGCTGAGTGTCGGCATAAATCGGGCGGTCGATCTGCTGGCCAAGAAGATGGCCAATGTCCGCACCCTTGGGTTGCATCCGGGCGACAGCCAACCGGTGGCGGTGCGCAAGGGCCGCTTTGGGCCCTTCGTGCAGCATGGAAGTATGGTGGCCAACCTGCCGCGCGGCACGGCGATGGAGGATGCGACCCTGGCGGACGGGCTGGCGTTGCTGGCGGAAAAGGGCAAGGTCCTGAAGCCGCGCGGTGCCCCGGCACGAAAGCAGCGCACCGCGCCCGCGCCCGCGCCCAAGGCGGCAGGCGAAGCGGCCCCGCCGTCCAGGCCGAAGCGGGCGAAGGCGACGGCCCCGAAGCGTGCAAAGCGCAAGGCCCCGCCGAAGCGATCCGCGGGCCGACGCACCGCCGCCGAGTAGGGACGGCGGTATTCCGGCGATTTGGTACCTCCCCGCCCCTTGCGGGAGGGGTTGGGGGGAGGGGTCGCTAGGATGGCTGCCGTCAGAGCACCTTCCGCCCGGCAGCGATGCCCATGATCAGGAAGATCACGAAGATCACTAGGAAGATGAAGAACAGGATTTTGGCAATCCCGGCAGCCGCCGAGGCGATTCCGGTAAACCCGAAAACCGCCGCCACAATGGCGATGATGAGAAAGATCACAGCCCATCTGAGCATTGGACGCTCCGTTCGGTTCGTTTCCTGAACTGACCAAGCGACCGACAGCCTCAATGGTTCGCCGGCGCACCGTTTTGTGACACGGACGGGGTTTCCCGCGCCTCCCCCCCTTGATCGGGTCCCCGTGCGGCCTGTATAGGACCGGCCTTCGACGGACGGGGCCATAGCTCAGTTGGGAGAGCGCCTGAATGGCATTCAGGAGGTCAGGGGTTCGACTCCCCTTGGCTCCACCAGCGGAATGAATGCATCATAGTCGATTGATTTCACGATCTTGATTTCGTTGCAGCTTTCATCTGACCACCCACGCCACCACCCACGCTTACCACCGGCGCCCGCCGACTGACAGGGCTGCGGCGCGGGCTACCTGTCTTTGCGCACCAGAACCGTTGCGGTTTCAGAAGATTCCTTCTAGGATCACGAGCACAAGCGGGCGGCGAGTGCTGCCCCTATCCAGTCCGGGAGGCTGAATGTGCCGAAGCCCTTAATACGGCTCGCCACTACAGTGGCCATGTCCGCCCTGCTCGCGGGGTGTGGCCACAGTTTGACTCTGATGGCGGCGGACGGAAGCCTGGGGACCGGCCGGGCAACCGGCTTTGGCGGGAAGGGAACCCTTGACGTCCAAATTGGCAGCCGGAGCTACACGGGCACTTGGGTAGCTGCCCAGGGCGGTTCTGTCGGCTTCGGGCGTGTGGGCCGTGCGTCATTTACCACAACGTCAGTTGGCGCGAGTAGCACTGGCAACGCGATGCTCCACTCGGCGGACGGCTCCACCCTCCGATGCCAGTTCGTGTTTGGCGGTATGAGCGGGACGGGCTACGGCGAGTGCCTGGACAGCTCTGGGACACACTACGACCTACAGATCACGTAGCTTTCTGACCGATATCGCATGGGCGGGTGCTGCCCTTCTGGCCTACTTCGGCCCCGGAGCCGCCCCGTGCGGAACTTGTAGGCGGTTCTCACGATGCCCCCGGCCCTTTTGCGCCGGGCCAAACGGACCCCTCAGCCAGTGCCAGGAAGGCGCCCCGGCCTTCCCGTCGCCGAGTCCTGCCGGTGATCTCCGCAATCTCGATGTGGTGCACTGCGGAGTTCTCACCAGATCGGGCCGCTCGATCTTTCCATATTCGGATTAGTTTCCTTGGTTCGTTGATACCAGATGATATCGTTCAGTCACGTTCGTCCCCGGTCCTAAAATCCCCTGTCCCTGCCACGAAAAATTCATCGGTGCGCTGACGCGCGAGCCGAGTGCATCAGCGCATCGGTGCCGGTCTGTTCACGCTGAACTCGGCAACATTTAATGCTGAATTGATCATAGTTTCCCATCTCTAACGCAATCCGCCTGCCAAGCTCCGGCACTTACCTCGGAGTTTTCTTGAATGCCGACCGTTACTGTTCCAGGAGCGCACGGGGGGACCTCCAGTCTCCCCTACGACACTCAATCGAACGCCGACATAGCCCAGCAATTGGCGGCCAAGATTGCGGCGGGCGTCGCAGCGCTCGCCATTCTTCCGGCCTCGCAGGCTGACGGCCCGCCGCCCATTCTTCCCGCGGGCACCACCGGCGAATTCGTGCAGACGACTGACGGCCTCACCACCCTGCCGCCCGGATACGACACGGTCGTCGACACGGCCCCGGACGCGATCATCTTCGGCTCCGGCGATGCCAACGAGGCCGTGCTGTCCGGCTCGGGGCATCTGACCTTTGTGGCGACGGGCGGCTCGGGCACCGTCGTCGGCGGCGGTGGAAACAGCACGATCGTGCTGCCGGGTTCCGATGCCGGTGCGTGGTCGATCAACACCGGAGACGGTGACGACCGGATCCTGGCCCTCGGCAGCGGCAACAACTCGATCAGTGCCGGGGGTGGGCACAACGCGATCCTGCTCGGCTCGGGCCAGAACCTCGTCACCTCGGCCGGCGACGACACCGTGGTCGCCGGAAGTGGCGCGGAAACGGTCGGGGCAGTGGGCGGCGCGCACCCTGACCTGATCTATGGCGGCGCCAGCAAGCTGCTATTCGTCGGCGGTCAAGGTGCGGCCAGCGTCTTCGGTGGCAGCGGCAGCGACACCGTCATCGGCGGAACCGGCGATGAGGTCGCGTCCGGCGGCACGGGCGGCAACAATCTCCTGTTCGCCGGCATGGGACACGCGACGCTGTTCGGCGGCGGCGACGGCGACCAACTCTATGCCGAGGGGGGCCGGTCTCAGGAGCTTCATGCGGGCGGCGGAAGCGAGACGCTGTTCGGCGCCCTCGCCCACGGAAACACCGTCTTCTACGCCGGCTCCGGACAGGACGCCGTCACCCTCGGCGGGGGCAGCGACACGCTTGTTGCTGGGTCCGGCAGTGCAACCATCAGCGGTGGCCAGGGGACAGACACCTTCACGTTCATCAAGGGCCATGCCGGCGGAACGGATCTGATCAACAACTTTACCGCCGGCGACAAGATCACGCTGCTCGGCTACGGGCATGACGCGGTCCAGCAAGCCATGCACACGGAGACGGCAGCCAACGGGTCGGTCAGCATCTCCTTGTCGGACGGCACGAAGATCATCATGGCCGGTGTCGCGGGGATCACCCGGTCCGACTTCTCTGGCGGCCACGAGCAGGGATGAACTGACGCCACACGCCTGCCTCGCATGCCGTAGGTGGCATTCCAACCCGTCCGGCCGATCGCAGCCTGGCTCAGGCGCTTTCGGCCGGACGCGGCGCTTCGGTCCCGGCTTCGCTCCCATCAGAGCGAAAGCGAAAGGATGCTTGCGCCCCGGTGACGCAGGCGTTCATAGGGTCGCGGGTGCCTGACCGTCCGATCCCCTCGATTCCCTCGCCGACCGCCTGACCATGACCCGCAAGCAGCGCGACCTGGACCAGCTCTTCGGATTCCTCTTGGACGAAGGTCTGAGCCTGCCGGCCCTGATCGAACGATACGTCAACTATCATGGCGCTCTCGATTTCGGTCACGAGATCCTGCTGATCCAGCGTCTGCGCGCCGCGGCATCGATCCTGGACGAACAGGCCGTGGTGGCGTTCAACGACCGCGACATCGTGGAGCAAGGTGGGCGCATCGGCCGCGGCTTCCTGGTGCGGTTCGCCCCGGGATTTGCCGGCGCGTACTACGACCCCGCCCCCGACGACGACTTCGAGCGCACCCTGATCCTGCCCGCTTCGCCGAACGAGTGGTGCTCCGCCGATCTGCCAGCCCCGTTCAACATCCGGCTGCAACGAGCCGAGCGGCCGGCGGTTGAGATGCTGTTCGGTCCGGGGCGTCAGCTTTTCGTCTCTCCTTTCGGATACCAGCTCACCGATCCAAGCGGCGGCCGATCCTGGCGCTTGGCCGCGTCGCGCGCCTTCCCACGCTCGATCGAGGGCTGCCGACACGTCGCTGTCGAGAGCCCGGTCGCCGTCATCCAGGACGGGTTCGACGGCGGGGACCTCACCCATTTCCTTTACGACAGCGTGCCCCGAGTGCTGTACTTGGCGGAACTATTCCCTGAGTTTGCGCGGCAATGCCGGTTCCTGCTGGGCGGGGAGCCCGGCTCGTTTCACGTCCTGATCATTCGCCGAATTTGCGAGAAGTACGGTCTTGCCTCCACCCAGTTCGTATTCCCGCGCGACCCGGAGATCTGGACGCTTCGCGGCCCGGCGACGTTCTTCTCCGACCAGGTCGAGACGCACACCCATCCCCTTCACATGGCCCACGGGCGCACGCTGAAACTGGTTCGCGGCCTTCTGGACGGGGGCACGGTCCCGGCTGACACGCCGGAGCGCATCTACATCTCATGCGAGGACGCCCCGAACCGGCGGATCGTGAATAATGCGGCGCTTGCGGCCGTGCTCGCCGACGAGGGCTATGCGAGCATCCGGATGAGCGCGCTGGACCCTGCCGCCCAGATCGGCCTCCTTGCCCGGGCCCGCCATGTGGTCGCGCCACACGGCATGGGGCTGACCGGCCTGGTGTTCAACCAGACTGGCGGCAGCGTCCTCGAGATATTCAATCCGCGGATTGGCACCGATGCTTACGCGTTCGTCGCACGCGCGCTGGGGATGAATTATCGCTTCAGCGTTGGGCACGATCAAGACGATGGCCGGCTTGGCACCAAGGCGGATGTCGATGCCGTGCTCTCGCTTGTGCGAAGCCTCGCGCCCCGACCGGGCGCCTCTGTCGCGCACCATGATTGCGGCGGCGATCGACCTCGCCTGGACGCGACCACAGCCAAGACCTTGTCCCACTCCGATCCGTCCAAGGAGGCAGTCCCTGCACACGCACCATCGCATCCCATGCTGACCGATACGGAGCTGGGGCTGCAATTCGAAAGCCTGGGCGACAATTGCGAGTTCGGGCTGGTGCAGCGCTTCGTCGGCGCCGAGCCGCTCGGGTTCCTGCGTTTCAACTACACCGCCTTTTCCGCGCTGACGGAAATGCTGGACACGGACTTCACCGAGGTGGACCGGCCCGAGGATATCGCGCTCGTCCGCGCCAACGAGGCCGGCGACAGCGAACTGCTGGTCCACAACCGGCGCTACGGGTATAGCTATCACACGTTCCGCCACGATACCGATGCCGGGCCGGTGCGCGCGCAGCAGCTGCGGGTGGTGTCGTTCCTGCGCGATAAGCTGGTCGGCGACCTCCGCTCGGCCGAGAAGATCTTCGTGCGCAAGGGCGTGCCCTCGGCCGATGACGCCGCCAGCCTTCTGCGCCGGCTGCGCCGTTACGGCCCCGTCACGCTACTCTGGGTACTCCCCGAGGACGAGCTTTGCACCTCCGGCACGGTGCGGGTTCTCCAGCCCGGATTGCTGCAAGGCTTCATCGACCGCCTGGCGCCGCCGGTGGACGCCTACGACCTGTCACCAGCCTGGATCACGGTCTGCCGCAACGCGCTGGCCCTGCGGGCCGGGGGATGCCAGCCGGGCACGGTCATCACACCGCCGCGCAACCGGCTTGCGACCAACCTGCTCCGGCAGGTCCATCTCGGCCCGCGCAAGGCCGGACGGTGGGTTTCAGCCGAGAGCACGGAGAGCCTGGCGGATACCGACGGGCCAACGCGTGTCCATCCGGCGAGTCCCGTCCTCATGCACACCTTGGTCGCCGACACGGTGCACGAGACAAGCGCCATCGCCGGCGTGGCAATTGATCACGAACTGGCGCCGGGGGCGAGCTATGTCGCCGCAATGGATGTTTGGATCCCCGAAGAGGCCGCCGTCGAGCGCGTCGGAATCGTGTTCAACGGCTTGCCCGCAACGCAGTTCCGCATGGCCGAGCCGAAGCAACGCAACTGCTGGCAGCGGGTCTGGGTCATCGCGCGGGCACCCCACCCGAACGCGCGCGTCAACCCAAGCCTGACGGTGATCGGACGTGCCGGCGCACGTCTCTATTCAACCGCATGGCAGATGGAGATCGGGCAGACGCCGGGGCCGTATGTGGCGAGCACGACGGGCATCCTGCCCAGTCGCGGCCCCAGCCCCGAAAGCTTCCGGCCACGGGCCACACTGAGTCCCGAGCCATCGCGGGCGACCACGTCAGGCCCTTCTGCGACGCAGCCGGACGGCGGTCAGCCCTTGCTGGCGGTCCGTCCGGATTGATGGAAGCCGCCGGCCGTCGCCGTTGACTTGCACATGAAGGCTCCCCGCTTGGTGTGCCCGTAGTAACGGTCACCCTGGACGTGGAACACTTTCGTGCTGGTATTCCCCCAGACCACGTTGGACCCGCCACACGCCCGCGTCGCGTCAGCCTCGTTGGCGAACCTGCCGGCAGTCGAGCCCGCACTGGTGCTCGCGGCCGCCCCGGTCATCGCGCCGGGGCCGCCAACCCCCGTGGCCGCCAGCGCCGCCCCGCCACTGAGGAGCATCCCGATCACCGGCAGCGCAATGTGAAGTCGTCGCATAGCAACCCCCTTCCGTACCCTTGCCTTAGCGGAACGCGCGCGGCCGGAAATCGTTGCGCGCAAATCGCGCTCCGGTCCCAGCCGGAGCGACGTCGGGAACAGGAGCGAGACGATGGCGGCGCGCAGGAAGCAGGCATTCTGGTTTCCCCTTCTCGGACTGGGCTTCGCTGTCGCAGGCGCCGACAAGAATTCTCGGCGTGCGCGGCTATGAGAGGCTGTTCGCGCGCTGGGGCTGGTCGGAGAGGACCATGCGCCTGATCGGCGTCGGGGAGTTCGCGGGCGGCGTTCTGGTCGCCTCGCGCCGGTACCGCCGACGTGGCGGCATGCTGCTGACCGCTGCTTCGACGGCCGTCCTCACGAAGGAGCTGAACCAGCAGGATACCGATATGGCGGTTCCCCGCCTCGTGCTTCTGCTCGCCTCGGTGTCGGCGCTGTTTGCCTGAAGCTCAGGATTGAAGAACGCCGTGTTGGCGCAGGAAGCCAAGCAGGGCCAGCATGGGAAGCCCGAGGATCGCCGCGTGTTCGCCCTCTACCCGGTCGAACAAATGCACGCCAAGCGCCTCGAACCGGTAGGCTCCGACACTTGAGATGACCGCCGCGCCCTCGGCTGCAAGATAGGCGTCGAGGAATGCGGCCGAGAACGGGCGCATGGTCAGTCGCGGGCGGGCGACGTGCTGCCATACGCGCTGATCGGCCCGCTGGCAGATCACCGCCGTCACCAGCAGGTGCGTCTTGCCGCACAGGCGCAGGAGCTGATCCCGGGCGCCCGCGACCCCGTCCGGCTTGTCGAACCACGCCCCGTCACAGACGAGGATCTGATCGGCGCCGATCACCAGGGCGTCCGGCTCGCGCCGGGCGATCCGCTGCGCCTTCAGCGCAGCGAGCAGGACGGCCGCCTCGTCCGCGCCGGCACCTTCGGCGCGGGCGCCGCGCTTGACCTCCGCCTCATCCACCGACGCTGTTTGCACGGCAAACGACAGCCCGGCCGCCATCAACAGCGCCCGCCGGGCCTGGGACGCGCTGGCCAGGATCAGCGGCGGTGTCGGTGACTGAAGCATCGCCGAGTTGTTCCTATCGTGGATGATTCTGGTGCAACCGGACACGCCGTCGCGCGTCCTTATTGGTCACATGAGCAAAGGCAGGGCGAGGCGCAGGGGGCGGAAGGCGGTCACTAGCGAGCGCGTGCCCGTCTCCGAAACCCGTATCACAGAGGAGAAGCAAGCCGATGTCCACGACGAATGACCCGATGATTCCCGCGACGACGGACCTGGGGACCGAACCGGCGGACCGGTCGGCGCGTGGAGAAAGATATCAGGTTGTCGCGATGTTCGAGACCCTGGAACGGGCGCGAGACGCGCGAGAGCGGCTGCTGGAAGAGGGTGTCTCGGCGTCCGACATGGACCTCGTTAATCGTGACGCCGATACGGCTCACTCGAACTTCGAGTACGATCGCTCCGACGAAGGGTTCTGGGGCGCGGTCAAGCGCTTCTTCGTGCCCGACGCCGACGCCCCGGGCTATGCTGAGGGGCTCAAGCGCGGCCACGCGATGCTCACCGTGCGTCCTCCTGCCAATCTGCACGACCGTGTCGTCGAGATCCTGGAGACCTTCGACCCGATCGACTTCCAGGCCCGGCAGGAGGAATGGCGCAAGACCGGCTGGACGGGTGGCGCCCCGCTGACGGCTGCCGGGGCCGCTCTCGGCACCGGCGTCGCGGCCACCGGCCTCCCGACGGGCAATGTCGCAGCAACCAACGCCGGCAATATCGGCACCGATACGACGAGCACCGCCACGACCACGAGCACCGCCGCCACGACCGGACAAACGGCCGCCCCCACGGGCACCCTCGGGGCAGCATCTGACCGCGCGACGGAAGTCACCGGGACAGAAGCGATCCCAGTGGTGGAGGAAGATGTCCGCATCGGCAAGCGGGCCATCGATCGAGGCCGGGTGCGCGTGCGCAGCTATGTCGTCGAGCGGCCGGTGGAGGAAAATGTGACCCTCCACGACGAGCGCATCGATGTGGAGCGTCGCGCCGTCGATCGTCCGGCCGGCACGGTCCCGGACGAGGCCTTCCGCGAGCGTACGATCGAGGTCACCGCCACCGGCGAGGAAGCGGTGGTCCAGAAGGATGCGCGCGTCGTCGAGGAAGTGGTCGTGCGCAAGGACGCGCAGGAGCGAACGGAGACGGTGCGCGACACGGTCCGCAAGACGGAGGTCGAGGTCGAGGACACGCGCACCGGTGAAAAGACCCGTCCAACCGAACGCTAGGACGACACGCGGCCCGTTCCCTCGCCGGGAACAGGGCCGCGGTCAGCTCGTGGCGACGGCGATGCCGATTACCTCGTTCAGCTCTCGCCGAAGGAGGATGGCCTCGCCGATCGTCAGCTCGACGAACATCCGTCGCGTCGTACCGTCCGAGCGTTCGCGCTTGAGCCGAAGGAACACCGCGCCGGGAACCGCCTGCACGGAAAGGGCGCTGGCCTCATTGTCGAGATCAAGGATGGGGAATGCCTCGGACATGCTGGAGCCTCTGATCGGTCATCTCACCTTCCCGTGAGGATGGCACGGAGTTCCTGGTCGAACAACACGAAAACGCGAGGTATCGAAATGGGATTTCTCGATCACCTTTGGGGAGACGCCCGCACGGCGGAGGAAGGTCACGAAAGCGCCCTGGCTCCGATGCTGCTGGCCGTCCTGGGCGGGGGGGAAGGACGGTCGGCTGAGATCAACGGGCTGACGGGCCTGATCGACCGGTTCAAGCAGGCCGGGCTCGGCAACATCGTCCAGAGTTGGGTCAGCAACGACCAGGTCAGCGCGCCCGTCAGTCCCGATCAGGTCCACGCCGCGCTGGGCGACCAGCATGTCGCGGGGCTTGCCGAGAAGAGTGGATTGCCCACCTCGGCGGTGCTCTCGGCCCTGTCCACCATGCTGCCGAAGCTCGTCAACGCGATGACCCCGAACGGCGCGGTGCCATCGACGCCCGATACCGGCGCGGTCGACCGCGCCGGAGAGAATGCGGCGGGCCAAACGGATAGGACGGCCCCCGACCAATCCGGAACCATACGGGTCTAGCATTACAGTTGCGCTGACCTCTGAACTCTGAATGGATGCGGAACCATGACTCGATTCGGAGATCGTGGTGTCGGGAGCATCGATCGAGACGACGCTGGAGCTTTGGGCCTCGTCGCTGCGTGACGTCAAAGCGCGGATGCGTTCGCTGTTCAAGCAGGAGCGGATGGCGGTCTCGGCCGGGCTTTTCCTGGATGGTCTGCTCGGCGAGGAACGGCGCAAGACCGGCTGGATGCGAGCGGAAGCGGCAGGTGATCCTGGCCCGTGGCGGCAACAGTCGGTGCTGGGACGCGGCCAATGGGACGCGGATGCTCTGCGCGACGTCGTGCGGGAGTATGTTGTTGAGGCGCTGAGTGACAGCGGCGCGGTGCTGGTCATCGACGAGACCGGATTCCTCAAGCAGGGCCGCGCGTCGTGCGGGGTTGCGCGGCAATACACGGGATCGGCGGGCAAGATCACCAACTGCCAGATCGGCGTGT
This sequence comes from uncultured Pseudomonadota bacterium, assembly GCA_963756495.1. Lineage (GTDB taxonomy): Bacteria > Pseudomonadota > Alphaproteobacteria > Acetobacterales > Acetobacteraceae > DATFDN01. Next base: position 85,370 of record CAVWNS010000003.1, read on the forward strand.
TCGCCGCCTATGCCTCGCGCCACGGCCACGCCTTCATCGACCGAGCACTGTATCTGCCGAAAGCCTGGACCGACGACCCGGCCCGGTTGGCCAGCGCACATGTGCGAAGTGACATCAGCTTCGCGACCAAGCCGCGCATCGCCGTGCAGATGATCAAGCGTGCGTTGGCCGCGAACGTACCGTTCGCGTGGGTGGCCGCCGACGCCGTCTATGGCGTCGGCGAGGTCGAGCAGGTGCTGCGCCGGGCCGACCGTGGCTACGTGCTCGGGGTGACCGGCGCGCATCGGTTCCATTCCTGGGGCAAAAGACAACTGATCGCGGGTAGCGCCGAGGCGATCGCCGCGTCCCGGGCCACGGCAGACTGGCAGCGCCTGTCGGCCGGGGCCGGGACCAAGGGGCCGCGCCTGCACGAGTGGTGCTACGTGGAACTCGCCGACCTCAAAGCCGGTGAGTTCGGCGGCGCGGAAGACGAGGCATGGACGCGCGGATTGCTGATCCGTCGCCATATCGCCAACGGCGAGATGGCATTCTTCTCGACCTGGTGTCCGACCGGAACCCCAATCGCCACGCTGGTTGCCGTCGAAGGTCATCGTTGGTCCATCGAAGACAGCTTCGAGACCGCCAAGAACGAGCTTGGCCTCGATCACAATGAGACCCGGTCCTGGCACGGATGGCATCGGCACGTCTCGCTCGTGATGCTCGCCTTCGCCATGATGGCGATCATTCGCAACAAGGCCAATGCAGTGGCGGCCACGCCGAAAAAAACCCCGCCGAGGCGGATGCCGCGGACCCGGACCTCATCCGCTGGTCGGTCCAGGAAATCCGGCGCATAGCAACGCGGCTTGCAAGACGACGCATCCAACCCGCGCACATCATCGCCTGGTCACTCTGGAGACGGGCCCATCAAGCCGCCGCTCGTGCAGCTCACCATAGGAAAGCGCAACTGTAATGCTAGCCAAGCGCCCGCGCCGCCTCTCTCCTGGGAGGAGAGAGGCTATTCAGGGACCCTGGTCACCCCACCGACGCGATCTGCTCGCGCCGGATCTGGACGGTCAGTTCGTCCAGCGCGCGTCCGATGCGATCGAGCATCTCGTCCACTTCCGCGCGCGTGATCACCAGTGGTGGGCTGAGACAGAGCATCTCGCCCGACACGGCGCGCGCGATTACGCCCTGACCCTCGATCAGCTTAGTCCATCGTCCGCCGATCCCGGCTGCCGGCGCGAATTTCCGCTTGCTCGCCTTGTCGGCCACGAGTTCCACCGCCGCGATCAGGCCGGTGCCGCGCACTTCGCCCACGAAGGGATGTTCGGCAAAGCGCCGCCGCAGCTCGGCCTGCAAATGCGCTCCGACCTCGCGGACATGCGTGCCGATGTCGATCTCGTCGTAAATCTTCAGGGTCTCGATGGCGACCGCCGCGGGCACCGGATGGCCCGAATAGGTGTAGCCATGCCCGAAGGTCCCGATCTCGTGGCTCTGCTTGGCCAAGCCCTCGAACACCCGGTCGTTCACCATGACCGCGCTGATCGGCAGGTAGGACGACGACAGCGCCTTCGCGCAGGTCAGGATGTCGGGCTCTATCCCGAGCGTCTGGCTGCCCCAATAGTTGCCGGTGCGCCAGAAGCCGCAGATCACCTCGTCGGCCACCAGCAACACGTCGTATTTCCGCAGCACCGCCTGGATCTTCGGGAAATAGCCGCGCGGCGGCACGATCACCCCGCCCGCGCCCATGATCGGCTCGGCGAACATCGCCGCGACCGTGTCCGGCCCCTCGGCCAGGATCAGCTTCTCCAACTCCTCCGCGCACCGCGTCGCGAACGCCTCCTCGCTCTCGCCGGCTTCCGCCATGGAATAGTGGTGCGGCGTCATCGTGTGGAGGAAGCCCGGCAGCGGCACGTCGAAGCCGCGATGGTTCCACGGCAGGCCGGTCAGCGACGCGGCGGCCAGCGTGATCCCGTGGTAGCCGCGGTTGCGGCCGATCATCTTCTTCTTCGCCGTGCGGCCAAGGGCGTTGTTGAAGTACCAGATCATCTTGATCGCGGTGTCGTTCGCCTCCGACCCGGAGTTGGCGAAGAACACCTTGCTCATCGGCACCGGCGCCCGCTGGATCAGCATCTCCGCAAGGTCGATGCAGGGTTCGTGCGACTTGGCGGAGAACGCATGATAGAATGGCAGCTTGCGCATCTGCCTGGTCGCGGCTTCCACCAGGCGTTCATTGTCGAAGCCGAGCGAGGCACACCACAGGCCCGCTACCCCCTCGATATATTCCTTGCCGGTGTCGTCCCACACGCGCACGCCCTTGCCGTGGGTGATGACGGTCGGCCCCACCTCCAGATGCAGCTTCAGGTCTGTGTAGGGGTGCAGGACATTGGCGACGTCACGGGCAGCGGCGGAGTTGGCGCCGAAGGGCGGCGGGCTCATCGGAAGCCTCCTGGACTGGGGTGTGGGCGCCAGTCTAGGACAGAACGCCCGTTGGTCCAGGGGGGAAAGGGATCGCGATGAAGTTCGGGTACTTCACGTTGAGCGACAATCATTATCGGGACAACCCGCGCACGCCCAACCGGTTCGTCTCCGATATTCTCGACGAGGCGATCTATGCCGACGCGATCGGGCTGCACTCCGCCTGGATCGGTGAACATCATTTCAGCACGCTCGGAGTGCTGTCCTGCCCCGATCTCGCGCTCGCCTACGTCGGCGCCCGCACGCAGCGCATCCGGCTCGCCCCGGCGGTGACCGTGCTGCCGCTGCACCACCCGATCCGGGTCGCCGAGCAGTGGGCCTCGCTCGATCTCCTCAGTGGCGGTCGCGTCGACTTTGCCGGCGGGCGCGGGTACGACCGGCGGGAATACGAGCCGTTGGGAGCCGATTTCGACGACAACCAGGCGGTGTTCGAGGAGGGCATGGAGATCGTTCAGCGCCTGTGGGCCGCCGAGGGGCCGATCAGCCATGCCGGGCCGCATTACGCATTCCGCGATGTCTCGATCACGCCCCGTCCCGTCCAGCGGCCGATCCCGTCCTATGTCGCCTCGTTCTCCCGCCCGTCCATCGAGCTTGCCGGCCGCCTCGGCTGCGGGCTGGTCGTTGCCCCCTTCGCGGCGGTGCTGACCTATGGCGGACTGGCCGATGTCGCGCGCCTCTACAAGGAGACCTGTGCGCGACACGGCAAGGCGCCCGGCCGGCTGATGTGCAGCTACTTCATCCATTTCCACGACACCGCCGCCGAGGAGCACGCCGCCCGGGCCCGCCAACTCCGCTACTACCAGGAATGCGTCATCCCGGCCTTCCCCGGTGACCCCGCCACGGCGCCGCCCAGCTATCGCTACTTCGTCGGCATGGTCGAGCGATTGCGCGAGGCGCGCGCCGAGGATCTGGGCGACAACGCCGTGCTGCTCGGCAACTGCGCGCGCATCACGGAGTCGCTCAAGAAGGTCGAGGCGGCGGGCTTCGATGAGGTGATCCTTTATTTCAACGTGGGACTGAAGCCGCATGCCCAGGTCAAGGACGAGATGGCCCGGTTCATCGAGCAGGTGGCACCCGCCTTCGCCTGACCGCCCGCCCTTGAATGCCGGCCGGACGATCTGCCACAACCCCGCCCGCATGAGGGCTCGGAGATGGCGAAGACGCAGCGGACACTCACGGAAGGGCAACGCGCTTACGAGGAGCGCCGCGCCGCCAAGGCGGGCATGAGCCTGGATCGGTGGCTGAACGAGAAGGACCGACGCCAGGCCGAGGAGGAGCGCGCACGCCAGAAGGCGCGCGAGATCCCCAAGCCGCCCAAGAAGCCCGGGTGGCTGGGACGCTTGGTCGAGCGGGCGCGCAAGCCGCTCTGACCGCTCCCGCTGCCGGCGCGTCCGCTGCCGAAAGGGACAGTTGCGCTTCCGGTCCTGCCCGGGCCACAGTCTGGGGCGAACCGCCCGAATTGAGCGGCGGGAACAGTCAGGACAATAACCGATGATCGGCAGGAGAGGCTTCCTTGGCGCCGCCGTGGCCACGACCACGGGGCTCGCCGCGACGGGCCGGACGGGCGTTGCACGCGCCGAGATGCCGGAACTAAGGATCGGCAACACGATGCCCTATAGCGGGCCGAACTCCGCCTATGCGCCGATCGGAAAGACGGAATCGGCGTATTGTGCCTGGCTGAACCAACAAGGCGGGGTCGGCGGCCACCGCATCAACTTCATGTCTGTCGACGACGGCTACAGCCCGCCGCGCACGCTGGAGGTTGTCCGTCGCCTGGTCGAGCAGGAGAACGTGACCTTCCTGTTCAATACGCTGGGCACGCCCACCAATTCGGCGATCGAGCGCTACTGCAATCAGCACAAGGTGCCGCAACTCTTTGTCGCCACCGGCGCCGACAAGTGGGGGGACTACAAGCAGTTCCCCTGGACGATGGGTTTGCAGCCGAGCTATCGGACAGAGGCGCAGATCTACGCCAAGTACATCATCAAGCAGAAACCCAACGCGAAGGTCGCGTTCCTCTATCAGAACGACGATTTCGGGAAAGACTACCTGAACGGGGTGCGCGACATTTTCGGGAAGGACTGGGATAAGTACGTCATCAGGTCGGTGTCGTTCGAGGTGACCGATCCCACGATCAATTCTCAGGTCGCCAGCCTGCAAGCCTCGGGCGCTGATACGTTCGTCTGCGCCGCCGGACCGAAGGCGGCTGCGCAGACGATCCGCCGGGCGTACGAGGTGAACTGGCATCCACTATTCTTCATGACCAATGTGTCGATCTCGGTCGGCGCGGTGATGAAGCCGGCGGGCGCCGAAGCTGGGAAGGGGATCATCACCAGCGGTTTCCTGAAGGATTCAACGGACCCGGCGTGGAACGACGATCCCGGAATGAACGAATGGCGCGCGTTCATGGCCAGGCAGATGCCAGGGTCCGATCTGACGGACAGCAACTATGTCTACGGCTTCATGGCCTCGCGCGTCCTGCACCATGTCCTGCAAGCCTGCAATGGCGACTTCACGCGCGAGAATGTCCTGAAGCAGGCGACCTCCATCGCGAGCCTGGAGGTTCCGGTGCTGCTGCCCGGCATCAAGGTCAGCACCAGCCCCACCAACTACCATCCGATCCGTGCCATGCAGCTTCAGAAATGGGACGGTGCCAAGTGGGTGCGCTTCGGCGAGGTGATCGAGGGTGTAGAGAGCTAGCCCCCGCGCTTCGGGCGGGATTGCGCGGCGGGCGAGGCGCGTACAGAGTGCCGCGCCCGCGCGCCGCGCGACAGCCCGCTGAAGGAGCCCCCCAGAAATGATCACGAGACGAACGGCGGTCACCAGCGGCCTCGCCGCGACGCTTGCCACCACGCTCGGCACCCGGGCCCGCGCGCAGACCATTGTCGGTGTCACCGCCACCGAGATCAAGATTGGCAACACCGACGCCTATTCCGGCCCGGCTTCGGCGTACACGTCTGTCGCCAAGGGCGATGCCGCGTATTTCCGGCTGGTCAACGATCAGGGCGGCGTGGCCGGGCGCAAGATCACCTTCATTTCGCTCGATGATGGCTACAGCCCGCCGAAGACGGTCGAGCAGGTTCGCCGCCTGGTGGAGGAGGACAAGGTCGCGTTCCTGTTCAACACCCTCGGAACTCCGAGCAACTCGGCCATTCAACGCTACACCAACCAACGCAAGGTGCCGCAGCTCTTCGTGTCGAGTGGTGCCAGCAAATGGAACGATCCGGCACGTTTTCCGTGGACGATCGGATGGCAGCCCAGCTACCGCACGGAAGCGCAGATCTACACGAAGTACCTGTTGAAGAAGAAGCCGAACGCGAAGCTGGCGATCCTGTATCAGAACGACGATTTCGGGAAGGACTACCCGGCCGGTGTGCGCGATGTGCTGGGCGCCAACTGGTCCAAGACCGTCGTCAAGTCGATCACCTACGAAGTGACGGACCCGACGATCGATAGTCAGGTCACCGAACTCCAGGCCTCCGGTGCGGACGCGCTGTTGGTCGCCGCCACCCCGAAATTCGCGGCCCAGACGATCCGCCGGGTGCATGACCTCAACTGGAAACCCATGATGTTCATGACGAATGTCTCGATCTCGGTCGGGACGGTCATGACCCCGGCCGGCCCCGAGAACGGGGTGGGATTGCTGAGCACGACCTATCTCAAGGACCCCACGGACCCCGGCTGGGACAATGACGAGGGCATGAAGCAGTTCAAGGCGTTCATGGCCAAGTACATGCCGGGAGCCGACGTCACCGACGGCAGCTACATCTTCGGCTACTCGGTCAGCCAGTGCATGCGGCACGTGCTGGAGACCTGCAATGGCGACTTCTCGCGCGAGAACGTCATGAAGCAGGCGACGAACATTCAGGATCTGACGATCCCGACCCTCCTGCCCGGCATCAACGTGAGCACGACACCCAAGGACTATCGACCCATCAAGGCGATGCAGCTCGCGCGCTGGGACGGCAAGACCTGGGTACGCTTCGGCGAGGTGATCGAAGGCGTGGCGGCCTGATCCGCTTGCGCCGGCTGCCCGTGGCCGGCCAGACTTCTCCTGGCCCGAGGCGTTCCCCGCCTCGGGCCGCACGGACGTCAACGGGAGGTCACGGATGCTTACCAGGAGAACAGCCCTCAGTGCCGGGGCAGCGCTGCTCGCCGCTCCGGCCATTCGCCGCGCGAACGCGGCCGACGCGCCGCTCAAGATCGGCAACACGATGCCGTACAGCGGTCCTGCCTCGGCCTACAGCTCCGTCGGCAAGGCCGATGTCGGTTTCTTCAAGTGGGTGAACGACCAGGGCGGCGTGGCTGGCCGGCCGATCGACTTCATCTCGCTCGACGACGGCTACAGCCCGCCCAAGACGGTGGAGCAGGTCCGCCGATTGGTCGAGCAGGACAAGGTGGATTTCCTGTTCCACACCCTCGGCACGCCCACCAACTCGGCGATCGAACGCTACTGCAACCAGCGCAAGGTTCCGCAGGTCTTTGTCGCCACCGGGGCCGACAAGTGGGGCGACTATAAGCAATTTCCGTGGACCATCGGCTGGCAGCCCAGCTATCGCACGGAAGCGCAAATCTACACGAAGTATATGCTGAAGGAAAAGCCGAGCGCCAAGCTGGCAATTCTATATCAGAACGACGATTTCGGGAAGGACTACCCGACCGGCGTGCGTGACATCCTCGGCAGCAATTGGGACAAGACGGTTGCGAAGGCTACCACGTACGAAGTGACGGATGCCACCGTGGACAGCCAGATCGCCGATCTGCAGAACTCGGGGGCGGATGCGCTGCTGGTTGCCGCCACGCCGAAATTTGCCGCGCAGGCAATCCGCCGGGTGCATGACCTGAACTGGAAGCCGATGTTCTTCATGACCAACGTCTCCATCTCGGTGGGCTCGGTCATGCGCCCGGCCGGGCCGGAGAATGGGATCGGCATCATCAGCACGCTCTATCTCAAGGACCCGGCCGACGCGGCGTGGGACAGCGATGCGGGCATGCAGGCCTTCAAGCAGTTCATGGGAAAATACGTGCCCGGCGGCGACATTACCGATGGCGGATACGTCGCGGGTTATGCCGTGAGCTATTCGATGTGGAAGGTGCTGGAGACCTGTCAGGGGGACTTCTCGCGCGACAACGTCATGAAACAGGTGACCAGCATCCATGACATGGAGGTGCCGGTGCTGCTGCCGGGCATCCGTCTCAACACCAGCCCGACAAACTATCATCCGTGCCTAGCCCTGCAGCCCGCGCGTTGGGACGGCAAGACCTGGGCACGCTTCGGCGAGGTGATCGAGGGGGTGGCGACCTAAGGCCGACACTCGGGAATCGCGGCCCCGTCGCCGGAGCGTCTCGGCGGGGCTTGCTCCCGCTGGCCACCAATTTCGCCGCCCGCCCAGCTTCGGAGCTTGGAAGGGGAGCAAGCGATGCCGTTTACCAACAGCGTGGCCGCGTCCTACGGGCTGCTCGCCATGCATGCAATGGACATGTATCGGACGCAGGGGGCCTCGCTCACGCCCGACCCGACGCCGGGTTTGAAGGCGGCCGGGTGGACGATCGTGGCCTACATCACCGGCCAAGATGCCCTGTTCGCCAACGGGCCGCTGCAAACGACGGACCGGACTGTCTCTTACGGGTACTGGCCCAGCGCGCCGCGGGCGAGTTCGTGGCAGTCATCAGGGGCACCGACGGGCTGGTCGAATGGATTGAAGACGGAATATTCTCTCCAATCCCCTACAAACCCAAGCTCGTCCTGTCGAGCGCGCAAGGGCCGGTAGCGGTCGAGCAGGGATTCTGGACAATTTATGCCGGAATGGACCTGATCACGCCCGCGGGTGCCTCCCTCGGGGCACTCGCTTCGGCCATCGTCCTCGCCCTTGGAACGACGGGCAGGCTGACGGTGATCGGGCACAGTCTGGGGGCGGCGCTGGCCACCTACTTGACGGTCGATCTGGCGCGCGGCGGACTGGCTGGACGCGTGACCGCCTGCTTGCTCGCCTCTCCCCATACCGGGGACAAGGCTTTCGTCGATCTGTTCGACGCCACGGTAGCCGACTACCGGCTGTTCAACTACCTGCTGGATGTGGTGCCGCGCGTCCCGCTCGGGCTCGGATACGAACCGCTGCCCCGCAGAACGGTCATCAGACCAGCGACCGCCGAGGCAAACATCCGCGTCAATACCGCCTGCAACCATCACGTGGTCTGCTACTGCGCCATGCTCGACTATGAGGGCACAATGAGCGCCCTCACCCCGATGCCGGCGGGAGAGGCGGATAGCGCGGCATGTATCCTGGGGCCGGAAACGGGGCTGCCGAGCTTGGCGAAGGTACTGGCCGGCGCCGTGGGCGCGGTGGTGCCGGTGTGAGGGCTGCACGAAACGTGCTCGGGCCCACGACTTCAAGTCAACCGCCGCCATCATTAGGAGCAACCCATGACCGTCGTGACGACCGAGCAACGCGGACAAGTCTCGATCATCCGCATTAACCGGCCCGAGCGGCTGAACGCGATCTCCAAGGCGGTCGCCGAGGATCTGCAAGCGGCGTTCAGGGCCTTCGATGCTTCCGAGCAGCGCGTGGCGGTCATCAGCGCGGCCGGGGACCGCGCCTTTACCGCCGGCGCCGACGTCTCCGACCTGCCGGAGCTGTGGCGCTGCATTCCCGGCGTCGGGTTCGAGACCGACAAGCCGATCATCGCCGCCACCGCGGGCTGGTGCGTGGGCGGCGGCATCGTGCTGGCGATGATGTGCGACTTGCTGGTCGCCGCGGAGAGCACCCTCTTTTACTATCCGGAAGCCAAGCTCGGCACGACCGGCGGCATCATCAGCTCGCTGGTGACCCGCATGCCGCACCATCTCGCGATGGAGATGATGCTCCTCGGCACGAAGGTGTCAGCCCGCCGCGCCTATGAGGTCGGTTTCGTCAATCGCGTGGTGCCGGACGGACGCCACGAGGCCGAGGCGATCGCCATGGCCGAGCAGATGCTGGGCCACGCGCCGCTGGTGATGGGCGCGCTGAAGCGGCTGGTCTCGGAGATCATGCCGGCCGGCCCAGTGGAACGCATGGTCGCGACGAGCCAGGCGATCGCCCGCGTGCGGTCCAGCGCGGACATGCAGGAGGGCATCCGCGCCTACAAGGAAAAGCGTCAGCCCGCCTTTCGCGGTCGCTGATCCGGCCTCGCTTGCCGCCGCCGCGATCGGGGACCATGTTCGCCCCATCCAATCGGGGCGAGGGGAACCGGGCAGCGATGAACGCGCCATTCGACACTGCTTTGCTTGCGGACATGAAATACGCGGTCGGCCAGCCGGTCCCGCGCAAGGAGGACCCGACCCTCCTGCGCGGCCAGGGACGCTACACCGACGACCTCAGCCTGCCCGGTCAGGCCTACGCGATAATGGTCCGCAGCACCCACGGACATGGCCGGATCCAGGGCATCGATACGACCGAGGCCACGTCCATGCCGGGCGTGCTGGGCGTGTTCACCGGCGCCGACCTGGTCGCCGCTGGGCTCGGCCCGATGCCGTCCGGCATGGCCTTCAAGAACCGCGACGGCTCCGACATGCCGAAGCCGGTGCAACCGCCGCTGACCACCGACAAGGTGCGCTTCGTGGGCGACCCGGTCGCCGTCGTGGTGGCGGAGACGGCGAGGCAGGCGCGGGATGCGGTCGAGGCGGTCATGGTCGAGATCGACCCGCTGCCTGCCGTCACCAATGCCGCCGAGGCGGTCGCCCCGGCGCGCCGCTCGTGCATGAAGGCACGCCCGGCAACGTGATCCTGGATTTCCACCACGGCGACACCGACAAGGTCGCGGCTGCCTTCGCGCGGGCCGCGCATGTCGTCAGCATGAAGATCCGCAACAGTCGGATCGTGGTCTGTCCGATGGAGCCGCGATCGGCGATCGGCGACTACGATGCACAGACGGGCCGCTGGACGCTGCAACTCGGGTGCCAGGGCACGTTCCCGATGCGCCAGTCGCTTTCCGGCCCGCTGAAGACGCCGGTGGACAAGATCCGCGTGCTGACCGGCAACGTCGGCGGCAGCTTCGGCATGAAGGCGTCCTGCTACCCGGAGTACATCGCCATCCTGCATGCCGCGCGCGCACTCGGCCGGCCGGTGAAGTGGCGCGACGATCGCGGGGAGAGCTTCCTGTCGGACAGCCACGGGCGCGACCATGACATGCGCCAGGAGATCGCGCTGGATGCCGAGGGGCGCATCCTGGCGCTGCGGGTCACCGGCTACGGCAACATCGGGTCGTATCTGTCCAACGGCACGGTGCTGCAACCCACCGGCAACGTCGTGAAGAACACGATCGGCGTCTATGCCACGCCGTTGCAGGAGGTGACCTCGAAGGCGGTGTTCACCAATACCAGCCCGGTCGGCACCGTATCGCGGCGCTGGTCGGCCGGAGGGCAACTATTATATCGAGCGTCTGCTGGATACCGCGGCGCGCCAGATCGGGATCGACCGCGCCGAGATTCGCCGGCGCAACCATATCCGCAACGACGCCTTTCCGTACACCACGCCTGCTGGCACGGTGTATGACAGCGGCGATTTCACCGCCGTGCTCGACAAGGCGCTGGCGGCGGCGGATTGGGACAACTTCCCGACACGCCGCGCAGGAAAGCCGCGCGCGCGGCCGCCTGCGCGGCATCGGCATCGGCCAGTATCTGGAAGTGACGGGCCCGCCCGCGCAGGAGATGGGCGGCATCCGCTTCGAGCCGGACGGCGCGGTGACGATCATCACCGGCACCCTCGACTATGGCCAGGGCCACGCGACGCCGTTCGCGCAGGTCCTCGCCAGCCGGCTGGGCATTCCGTTCGAGCGCATCAGGCTCTTGCAAGGCGACAGCGACGAGCTGCTGGCAGGCGGCGGCACCGGCGGCTCGAAATCGCTGATGGCGAGCGGCACCGCCATCGTGGAGGCCAGCGATCTGGTGATCGAGACCGGCCGCAAGCTCGCCGCCCATGTGCTCGAGGCGGCCGAGGCGGACATCGAGTTCGAGATCACCGCCGCCGGCGGGCGCTTCCGCATCGCCGGCACCGATCGGGCCGTCGGCATCATGGAGTTGGAGGAGCGGCTGAGGCAGGATGAAGCTCTCCCGGCCGACCTGCCGCACACGCTCTCGGTCCGCCATGTCGCGAAAAGCCCGCCCTTTTCCTACCCGAATGGCTGTCATGTGGCCGAGGTCGAGGTCGATCCCGAGACCGGCGTGTCCGACGTCGTGCGCTACACGATGGTCAACGACTTCGGAACGATCGTGAACCCGCTCCTGGTCGAAGGCCAGGCGCATGGCGGCGTGGTGCAGGGCATCGGCCAGGCGCTGTACGAGCAGGTGGTGTACGACGAGCAGGGACAGCCGCTCAGCGGCTCGTTCATGGATTACGCGCTGCCTCGCGCCGTCGAAGTCCCGCCCATGAGCTTCGGCAGCCACCCGGTGCCGTGCAAGACCAACATGCTGGGCGCCAAGGGGTGCGGCGAAGCGGGCTGCGCCGGGGCGCTGCCGTCGGTGATGAACGCGCTGGTCGATGCGCTCGCGGAGTATGGCATCACCCACATCGACATGCCGGCGACGCCGCTCAAGGTCTGGCAGGCAATCCAGGCGGCGCGCGCCTGAGCACGTAACAGACCCCGAGCACGGCCAGCACCACCGTCCCCCGCGCCGCGATCGTCGTCGTCTCGGCGCCCGCGCCCCGCGCCAACAGCATGGCCATGCCCGCGGCCAGCGTGGCTGCCGCGAGCGCCGGCAGGCCGGCTCGCAGCGGCCGGAGCAGCGTCGGTACGCAGCACCCGCGCCGCGGTCGCCGCCGTGTACGGGACAACAAGGCACTGCGCGGCGAGCCAGACACTGGCCGCTGCCACCGGGGTCGCGGGGCGAAGGCTGAGAACGCCCGCTATGATCAGCGCGCTACTGGCGAGGTTGGCGCGAAGCGCATAGCGGGGCACGCCGCGCGCGACGCAAGCGACGCCGGCCGGAAACATCAGGAACAGCCAGGCGGCAAGCCCGACCAGCGGCAGCGCCGCTTCTCCGGTCGGCGCCCAGACAGGGCCGAGCAGTAATCGCGTCAACGGGGTAATGCTGACCAGCATGGCCGCGCAGAGCGGGAACAGCGTCAGTCCGATCAGTTCCAGCGCGCGATCGACCGCGCGAAGCAGCGCCGGAAGATCGTGCTGGCGCTCCGCCATCACCGGCAGCAACAGGCGCCACAAGGCCGTCGACGCCAGCTCCCGTACGGTCTCGACCAGGCGGAAGGCCATATGCACCTGACCAAGCGCCGCCGGACCGGCGGTGCCCCCGATCAGCAGCGCGAAGACGCGGTATCGCCCATGCAGCACCAGCGTGCTGGCGGTCAGCGGGCCGCCTATCCGGAGCAGATCCCGAACCGGTTGCCACTCCCAGACCAGGCGTGGACGCCAGCCGCCGCCGAGCAGAAGCACCAGGGCTCCGGCAGCCGACGTGGTCGCCTGTTGCGCCACCACCGCCCAGGCACCCGCGCCGGCTATCGCAGTTCCCACCCCGACGAGCGTGCCCGCGCCCTGGCCCGCCACGGCCCGCAACGCAAGCAGCCGGTAGTTGCGCGCCCGGGTCACGCGCCCCTGCAACACCCCGGCGGCGCCGACGAGCGGCAGCGGCGCCGCGAGCAGAAGCGACATGGCGACGATCCGCGCGTCACCCAGCGCGAGACCGAGCGGCCAACCCGCAGCGGCCTGAACCAGGGCGGCGGCCATCCCGACCGAGGCGGAGGCCCAGGCGGCGCTCGACAGCTCGGTGTCGGTCAGGGTGGCGCGCTGAACAATGGCGTCGGCAAACAGCGCGTTCACGCAGACCCAGAGCAGCACATGCATCGCTGCCGCTGCCGCACCCACGCCCAGTTCAGCCGGACCAACCAGACGCGCGACCAGGAAAGCGGAGACGAACGAGAACCCGCCCGAGACCGCCGCCTCGATTCCAGACCAGACCACGCCGGGCGGGGGCGTTCCACTAAGTCGCCGGCCCGGGGTCATGACGACTGTCCGGGCCCAGGACGCCCGGCGGCCGGCCACCACCGCTCGGCGCCCGCCAGCAGGCCTGCCAGCACGGGCAGCCACATCACCCGATTCTGGTAACGCGCGTGCGGCCCCGACAGCGCACCGGTCACGGCCGCATTGGCCACCAGCCCGAGCAGCACCGCGAGGACGACGCCGCCCAGCACCTCGCGCCGGTACAGCAGCCCGGGCAGGAGGACGAGCGAAGCCAGTGCCGCGCCCACGGCAGTGACGGCGTGCAGCACGCGCATCCAGGCAGGCAGCACGATCTGCCCGGTGGTCTGTCGCGAAGCCGCATAGGCGAGCTGCTCGAAGCGCGGGAAGTCGCGGCGAATCCAGGGTGTGACAGAGTCCGGCCAGGGCTGAAGGCCATCCCCACTATCGAACAGCACGAGCTGGCGCGCCCCATTGCGCAATGCAGCGGCCAGCTCGGCCCCGGGCTCGGCGCGTACTGCGGCGGCAATGATCTGGCTGGCCTCCACACTGACCCCCTTGGGCCCGCCTGCCTCGTTCAGCGGACTGTCCGGCCGCCAGAGAAACGCATCCGCCGTCGCGGGGAGCCGGTCACGGACAGCGCAAAGACGCCACCCGGCGGCAGGGCAGGACCGCAGCAGCGCGTCCCGACCCGGCCCGTCCTCGATCACGCGCGCAAGCAGGAAGATGTTGCCGTAGGGCGCCAATGTCGGCACGCCGTGTCCCGCCCAGTTGACCCCCATCAGCATCAGCACCGCCACCACTGGCGGCAGAAGGACGCTCCGCAACTCAAGTAGGCTGAGCGCAGCGCGCGCGCCCAGGCGGCGTCTGAGCGGCAGCAGGATGCCCAGCAGCGCCAGGCCGACCGGCAGGTTCGACAGGTGCACTTCCATCGCGAACGCCGAGAGGCCACCCAGTCCCAGACGTTCGGCCCTGCCGATCCGCTCGGGCACGAGGACCAGGAGCGTCAATGCCAGGATCAGCAGCCCGGTGAAGAGGTCGGGCATGAGCTGGGCGGCGAACCAGGGCAGCGGCGAGGTGAGTGCGAGCGCTGCCGCCACCGGCACAATGGCCCGCGCCGGCGAACCGGGCCGCAGCGCGCGGAGCGCGACGTGCACCACCCAGGCAACAAGGCTCGCCTGCGCCGCGACCACCGGCCATGTCGTCAGGCCCATGTGCAAGGGGAGCATAAAGAAGCTGTAAAAGACCGGGCGATCCCAGCCGAGATATCGGTTCAATGCCTGGGAAAGGTATGTACCGGTATCGGAGAAGACGAGCGGATAGCCATTCCATGCCGCGGGCCACGCGAGCAGGCCGGCGGCGATCAGGATCGGCGAGAGGCGGGCGCGAGCGATCCGCGACATTATGGGCGGACGTGATTCAGGCGTCGCCGTCAGGATGACCCAAACGTTGGACTGGCCCATCGAGGCGCCACGCCGAGGAGCTTCACGTGAAACCATGGCGCTCAGGGCTGATAGTAACGGCGGTAGCGCCGGTGACAGATCTCCAAATCCGCGGCGCCGGATCGGCGATGGGCGCGCGCGTCAACCCGGGTCAGCGCGATTCCGGCGAGCGAGGCGCCTGCTGTTTCCAGCAGATCAATGGCATTCTGCACTACGGCACGCGGGGTGCTGCCCCAGCGTACGCAGAGCAACGTCGCATCGGCAATTTGCGCGATCGCCCTTGTGTCGGTCATGGCATGCGCGGGTGGCGCATCCATCAGCACGAAGTCGTAATCATGGCGCAACGCCTGCAGCAGGCGACCCATCGCCTCCGACATGAACAGGCCGAGGGTTTCAGGACCGCCGCGCCCGGCCGGCACATAAATCATGTCCGTCACAGGGTCCTTACGAAGTACGTCCTGCAGTTGTGCATCGCCGCGCAACAGATCGGCCAGCCCCGGCTCCGCATCGCCGCCCATCAGGCGCGCGAAGGAGGGATGGCGAATGTCGCAGTCGATCGCGACGACCCGCTCCCCGCTCAACGCCGCCGATCGGGCAAGGGCGAGCGCCACCGTGGTCTTGGCCTCCGCCGGACGGGCTGCGGCGATTGCAAGCGTGCGCGGCCGTTCCCGCCCCAGCCACAGGCCAGCGCGCAGCGCACGAACCTGCTCGGCGAAGGGCGTCATCGGCTTATGCGCCGGGTATTCCGCAATCTGCATCCAGCGCAGCGCACGCCGGCCGACATGAGGGAGCAGGGCGAGGCAGGGAAGACCAAGCTGCTCGCGGACCGCCTCACCGCTCTTCAGCGTCGTGTCCATGAGTTCCATCGCGTACGCCACGAGCAACGCGAACACCGCCCCGAACGCGGCGGTGGCGGCCAGCGTGGCGCGGGTGCGCGGGAAGCTCGGCTCCCCCGGCGGCAACGCCAGCGACAGCTGGCGCGCATCTGCGCTCTCGACCGCCGCCTGCTGGCGCGTCTCCTGCAATCGGTCGAGCACCGATTGCAGGAGAGTGCGGGACGCCTCGAGATCCCGCTCCATTTCGTTGAGGGGGATCTGTGCGGTGCCCTGCGCTTCCGATTGTGTTCGCGCGCTCGCCAAGTCCTGCTCCAGCGAGGCGACGCGCGCCCGCGCGGCGCGCACCTCGGCGTCCGTCGCCCCGACAACCCGCTCGCGGGCCGCCGCGACAGCCCGCCGCGCCTCATCCATCTGCCGTTGGGCGGCGCGAACGTCGGGGTGGTTGGGCCCGAACCGAATGAGAAGCGAATGTAGCTGCGCGGTCAGCACATCAGCCTGTTGCTGCGCCTCCACAACGCTCGGTGCCAGCGCTGCCTCCGCCACGGCACCGGCCCCGTTGCGCGCTGTATCGGACCGTCCCTCGGCCTGCGCCAGCTCGCTCCGCGCCCGCGCGAGATTTTCGCTGAGCGTACTGATCTGCTCCGCATCCAGGCCGGCGTGCATCCCGCGCACGAGCCCTTCGCGCGTCCGATAGGCGGCGACGCGATCCTCGGCATCGCGCACCTCCCGCCGCAGCGCCGCCGCGCGGCTCTCCAGCCAGTCCTGCGCCCGCTGCACGGCCCTGAACTTGGCCGCGAGCTGATCGCGCACATAGAGGTCGATCAACCGGTTCACGACCGCCGCCGCCAGCACCGGGTTCCCGGCGGTGAACGACACCGCCAGCACCCGCGAACCACTGAGCGTATCGACGTCCAGCGCCTGACGCGCGGCGAGCAGCACAGCGTTGCGCGCGGGCTCGGCGGTCGGGTCAGGCGAATCAGGCACTTTCATGCCAAGCACCCCCGGAGCCAGCGCGAAAACCGGTCGGGGAGGGATGGCGACCGGAGCGCGGGGTTGAACTCCGGCTTGCCGAACAGATCCAACTCCGTGACGACGCGCTCGACGCTGTTCAGGCTGCGCAGCACTTCGGCCTGGCTCGCCATGGTCGCCTGGGTCGTGGGATCGACGCGCAGGATGCTTTGCAGTTCGCGCGGCTTGTACTCGTTGGGGTCGTAGATGACCGTGCCGGTTGCCGTGAAGCGCGGGGCAGTCTGACGCAGTGCCACGTATGCCAGGCACGGGATGGCGATGAAGCAAGCCAGCAACGGTCCGATCCGGCGATGCAGCATCGACAGGATGGCCTGACCGGACAAGCCGGCCGCATCACGGGATAGGCCCGCGGGCTCGCCCACGACGCGGCCGCGCTGCGGCGGCGCTGTGGCCGGTCCGGCGGAAGTCTCCAGCATGACACCCCCACAGAGCGCCTTGGTCGTATTGTCCCGAGGCGGGCGAATGCATCATCCGCCCCCATCGCTAAGAGAGCCTTAACGTCGATCGCAACCGGGCACGGCTGGAATGGCCCGGCATGTGCCCGCGTTAACACTTTGGCGACGGGAAAAGCTGAGGATGTCCGTATGCAACACCGTCGCACTCCGCTCCTGGCATTCGCGCTGTCGGTCGTGATGCTGGCCGGCTGTGCTCCAGGCCGTGACCTGCCGGTGCTGTCCGCGCCCGCCGAGGCCGGATATCGGCTCGGTCCGGGCGATCAGGTCCGCATCATCACGGTCGGCGATGAGGCGCTGACCGGAGAGTTCCGGGTCGGCGACAGCGGCCGGATCTGCGCTGCCGATGCTGGGCAGCGTGCCCGCCGCCGGCCTGCACCCGGCGGCACTGGAAACAGCGCATTGCGCGGGCGCTGGTGGGCGCGGGGCTGGAGCGTGATCCATCCGTCTCGATCGAGGTGATCGGCTATCGCCCGATTTTCGTCCTCGGAGAGGTCAACAAGCCTGGCCAGTTCCCCTATCAGCCCGGAATGACGATGCTGGCCGCGGTGGCGCTGGCGGGCGGGTTCACCTACCGCGCCATCGAGGACTATGCCGCCGTCGTGCGAACTCAGGACGGTGCCGCGCTGGAAGGTCGCGCCAGCCGGCAGGCGGTGCTGGAACCGGGCGATGTGGTCACTGTCTTCGAGCGGAGGTTCTGAAGCGGCGAGCCTCTCGCCCGCACTCGGCTGCCCGCGCTGGCGGTGCCGTCATTGCGGTTCCGGTTGACGCCCTGTCCGCCGGCCGCACATAGGCCTCATGCGCGATCTGTCCGATCTGTCCGAACGCGAGGTGCTGGCCCTCGCCATCTCCAACGAGGAGGAGGACGGGCGGATCTATGCCGACATCGCTGAGGGTTTGCGCGGAGACTATCCTGCTTCGGCCCGGTTGTTTTCCGAGATGGTGGCCGAGGAGGGCGAGCATCGGCGACAGCTGATCGAGCTTTATCGGGCAAGATTTGGCGAGCACATCCCACTGATCCGCCGCCACGAGATACGCGGCTTTCTCCGTCACAAGCCCGTCTGGCAGATCCGGCCCCTCGGGCTGGATGCGGTGCGCGACCTTGCCCAGAGCATGGAACTGGAAACACAGCACTTCTACCGCCGCGCCGCCGCGCGCACCACCGACGCGTCGGTCCGCAAGCTTCTCGGTGATCTCGCCGAGGCGGAGATCGAGCACGAGCACGTGGCCAGCCGCCTGACGGAAAAAAACCTGCCCCAGCCGGTGCGCGAGGAGGAGGATAAGGCGGCTCGCCGACAATTCGTGCTGCGCGTGGTCCAGCCGGGACTGGCCGGCCTGATGGATGGGTCGGTATCGACCCTGGCGCCGGTCTTCGCCTCGGCCTTCGCAACCGGGCGCTCGCGCGACGCGCTCCTTGTCGGCCTCGCCGCTTCGATCGGCGCGGGCATCTCGATGGGCTTCGCGGAGGCGCTGTCCGACAATGGCAGCCTGACCGGGCGCGGCCAGCCGATCATCCGCGGCGCGATCACCGGGCTGATGACGGCGGTGGGCGGGATCGGCCATACGATCCCGTTCCTGATCCCCTCGTTCGGCACCGCGATTGCCGTCGCCATCGCGGTCGTCGTGCTCGAACTGGCGGTGATCAGCTGGATCCGGTGGAAGTTCATGGACACGCCGCCCGTTTCGGCGACACTGCAAGTGGCCCTCGGCGGGGCTCTGGTGTTCGCATGCGGCATCCTGATCGGCAGCAGCTAGGCCTTGAAGCTGGCCTATCACCCGTGCTTGGGGTAGGTGCTCCTGGCATGAGCCGGACCGCCACCCTCACGCGCACGACGACGGAGACCGACATCACGCTGTCCCTCGACCTTGACGGGTCCGGGGCGGGGGAGATCGACACCGGGATCGGCTTCTTCGACCACATGCTGACCGCGCTTGCCCGCCACGCACTGTTCGATCTTTCCGTGCGCGCGGCCGGGGATCTGCATATCGATTGCCACCACACGACCGAGGACGTCGGCATCGTGCTTGGCCGCGCCTTTGTCCAGGCGATCGGCGACAAGCAGGGCATCCGCCGGTTCGGGCACGCGACGGTGCCAATGGACGAGGCGCTCGCGGACGTGGCCGTGGACATCTCCGGCCGGCCCTTCCTGGCCTGGGACGTTGCCTTCGAGCGTCAGCGCCTGGGCGAGATGGACACCGATCTGATCGAGGAGTTCTTCCGCGCCTTCGCGACGAATGCGCTACTTACCTTGCATGTCACCCGTCGCGCCGGCCGCAACGCGCATCATGTCGCCGAATCCTGCTTCAAGGCGGTGGCCCGCGCGCTGCGGATGGCGGCCGAGGCCGACCCGCGCACGGTAGGCGTCGTTCCGTCTACCAAGGGGTCGCTGTGAGGATCTGGATCACCCATCTCCGGCCCCAATCTGTTCCGGTGATGACCCGGGAGGGATTCAGCCTGGGCGCGCTGCTCCTGGGACCGGTCTGGCTGCTGGCGCGCGGCGCGCTCATCGCGGCCGCGCTGGCGCTGCTTGCCGTGGTGCTGACCGGGGTACTGGCCGGCGGCCCGTCGCGCATTGTCCTGGAGGCGGGTCTATTCGTGCTGTTGGGCGTGTCGGGACGCGATCTGGTGCGGTGGGACCTTGGCGTGCGCGGATACCGAGCGGTCCATGTGCTGGCGGCGCGTGACACCGATGCGGCGCTCGCCCGGTTGCTCGTGATCCGGCCCGAATTCGCGGGCAGCTTCATGCCGCCAGGACATGCCTGATGCGGGTCGCCATTGTTGATTACGGCAGCGGCAATCTCGCTTCGGCCTCGCGGGCCTTGGTGGTCGCAGCGGAGCGGACTGCGATTCAGGCTGATATCGTGGTGACGGCGGACCCCGGTCTTGTCGCCCGCGCCGATCGGATCGTCTTGCCCGGGCAAGGCGCCTTCGCCGATTGCGCGCGCGGGCTGCGCGCCGTCTCCGGCATGTGGCAGGCGATCGAGTCCGCCACCGCCGCCGGCGCACCGTTCCTTGGGATTTGCGTCGGGATGCAGCTCATGGCCGAGCGCGGGCTGGAACACGCGACGACACCCGGTTTCGGCTGGATCAAGGGAGAGATCGCGCCGATGGACCCCCCTGGGCTTCGCCTGCCGCAGATGGGTTGGAACACGCTCGACTTCGCGCCCGGCGCACATCCCTTGCTCGATGGGTTAGCGGCGGGTGACCATGCTTACTTCGTCCACGGCTACGCCCTGGCCAGCGGCGACGCCGCGCAGGAGGTCGCTACGACCGACTACGGCGGAACGGTGGTGGCAATGGTTGCCGCCGGCAATCGCGCCGGGACGCAGTTCCACGTTGAGAAGAGCCAGGAGGTCGGCCTGCGCATCCTCGGCAACTTCCTGCGCTGGGCACCATGAGCCGTGCTCCCGAGGAGGGCGCCGTCCGCGTCGTGGAGCGCGCCGAGACCTTCACCGACGAGGACTTGCACGCCTTGTGCGAGGCGACGCACGCCGCGATCCTCGACGGTGGCGGCTTCGGCTGGGTCAGCCCGCCCGGGCGGCAGTCGCTGGAGACCTATTATCGCGGCGTGCTGCTGGTGCCCGAGCGCGCCCTGTTCCTCGCGCGCGTGAACGGCCACATCGTCGGCTCCGCCCAGCTCGTCCGCCCGCCGCGCAATAACGAGGCGCAGGCCTTCGCGGCCACGCTGATGCACGCCTTCATCGCCCCCTATGCGCGCGGCCACGGCATGGCGCGCATCCTGACGCTGGCGGTGGAGGACGCGGCGCGAGCCCTGGGCTACCAAGTGCTCAATCTGGATGTGCGCGAGACCCAGGTGGCGGCGATCCGACTTTACGAATCCCTCGGCTACGCCCGCTGGGGCGTACATCCGGCCTACGCCCGGGTCGGCGGCAAGGCAGTGCGCGGGTTCTACTTCTACAAGAAGTTGCAAGCGCGCGCGGGCAGCCGCCGGACGGAGGCGGTGTGACGGCCCTGACGCTCTATCCCGCGATCGACCTGAAGGACGGGCAGTGCGTGCGCCTGCGGCGGGGCGTCATGGATCAGGCGACCGTCTACGCGTCGGACCCGGCAGCGCAGGCGCGGGCCTGGCAGGACGCCGGCTTCACATGGCTGCATGTGGTGGACCTGAACGGCGCCTTCGCCGGCCGCCCGGTCAACGCCGACGCGGTGCGGGCGATCCTGGCCGCGGTCCGCGTTCCCGTGCAGCTTGGCGGCGGCATCCGCGACATGGCGGGGGTGGAGACTTGGCTGGCCGCCGGCATCCGGCGGATCATCCTGGGCAGCGCTGCGGTGAAGGACCCGGCGCTGGTGCGCGACGCCTGTCATGCCTTCCCGGGCAGCGTCGCGGTGGGCATCGACGCAAGGGAGGGCCAGGTGGCCACCGACGGCTGGGCCGAGACGTCCAGCCTCGCCGCCCGCGACCTCGCGCTGCGGGTCGAGGATGCCGGCGCGGGGGCGATCATCTACACCGACATTGCGCGCGACGGGACGCTGAGCGGGCTCAACGTCGCCCAGACCGTGGCGCTGGCGGAGGGCCTGTCGATCCCGGTCATCGCGTCGGGCGGCGTCGGCGGTCCCGATGACCTGGGTGCGCTGAAGCACGCGGCCGCCGGCACCCGGATCGAGGGGGTCATCGTCGGCCGCGCGCTCTATGACGGACGCCTCGATCCGAAAACGGCGCTGGCCCTGCTGGCCGGCTGATCCATCGGTGGCGTTGGGAGTCGCGTTCCGCTTGCGCGACGCGGGGCGGCGCTGTTGAAAGGAGCGATGCTCAAGCTTCGGGTGATTCCCTGCCTCGACGTGAAGGATGGGCGTGTCGTCAAGGGGGTCAATTTCGTGTCGCTCCGCGACGCCGGCGATCCCGTGGAGCAGGCCGCGATCTATGATGCGGCCGGCGCCGACGAGTTGTGTTTCCTCGACATCACCGCCAGCCATGAGAATCGCGATACCATCCTGGATGTCGTGACCCGCACGGCGGCGCGCGTGTTCCTGCCGCTGACTGTGGGGGGCGGCGTACGCGCGACCGAGGACATGCGGCGCCTGCTGCTGGCGGGCGCCGACAAGTGCAGCATGAACTCCGCCGCCGTCGCCCGCCCCGCGCTGGTGCGGGAGGCGGCCGAGAAGTTCGGCAGCCAGTGCGTGGTGGTCGCGGTGGATGCCAAGCGCGCCGCTCCGGATCAATGGGAGGTGTTTACCCATGGCGGCCGCCGCGGCACCGGGCTCGACGCGATCGAATGGTGTCAGCACGTCGCCAGTCTCGGCGCCGGCGAAATCCTGCTGACCAGCATGGACCGCGACGGGACCGGCGCGGGGTTCGATCTCGACTTGCTGCGCGCGGTCTGCGCGGCCGTCCGTCTGCCGGTCATTGCTTCGGGGGGCGTTGGCGAACTCGCCCATTTCGTCGAGGGCGCGCGCGCCGGAGCGACGGGGCTCCTGGCCGCGAGCGTCTTCCATTTCGGCATCTTCACCGTTGCCGAGGTGAAGCAGGCGCTCGCCCGGTCCGGGCTGCCGGTGCGCCTGCCGCGCGCGGCTGCCTGAGGAGGGCGGACGGAAATGGCGAAAACCGTCAAGAGGAAGCCCGCCAAGCAGAGGACGGCGCCCAAAGCGGAGAAGGGACGCAAGCCGAAGAAAGTGCTCCGCCAACGTCCCAGGAGGCAATCCAAGGCTGTTTCCCATGAGGTCACGGCGGCGCCCACCGACGCGCCCCCGCTTTCGCCCGGTCCCGATGCGGCGGTGCTCGACCGGCTGTTCGCGGTGGTGACGGACCGGCGCGACGCCGATCCGGCCTTGAGCCACTCGGCGCGGCTGCTGTCGCGTGGCATCGCCAAGGTGGCGCAGAAATTCGGCGAGGAAGCGGTAGAGTGCCTGATCGAGGCGGTGGCCGACAACCCCCAGGCCGTGATCGCCGAGAGCGCGGACGTGCTCTATCATTTGATCGTGCTGTGGGTGGCGAGCGGCGTGCGGCCGGAGCAGGTCTGGGCCGAACTGAAGCGCCGCGAGGGCGTGAGCGGGATTGCCGAGAAGGCGGCCCGCCCCGGGCTACTGCCGGTGGCGTTCGGTCTGACGACGACGAAAATCCCGTGATTGCACCTCCAGCGAAGAGCGCCCGCGATGCCGGTCAGTGGTCTGCCCCCGTACGACGACGCGAACATCTTCGCCCGCATCCTGCGCGGCGAGATCCCGTGCAAGAAGGTCTATGAGGACTCGTGGTCCCTGGCCTTCCATGACATCGCTCCGCAGGCACCGACGCACATCCTGGTAGTCCCCAAGGGCCGTTGGTGCTCCTGGGCGGATTTCAGCGAGAAGGCGAGCCCGGAGGAGATCACCGGATTCGTGCGGGCGGTCGGCAGGATCGCCAAGGACCTTGGGCTCGAGGCGTCCGGCTATCGGCTGCTCGCCAACATGGGAGAGCAATCGGGCCAGGAGGTATCACACCTGCACGTGCACATCTTCGGCGGCCGTCCGCTGGGGCGCATGCTCGGGCATTGATCGGGGCCCAGGCTGGACGCGCTCGGCGTCGCGCGGCTAGCCTGCTGCGACACAGGAGCGAGCCGGATGCACGAGCACGCCGCCACCATGGCATCCCTGCCGCTCGGAAATCTGCCCGATACCCGCTACCCCGACCCGCGCATCGAGGTGCTTGACCGGCGGTTCCGCTACCAGAAGGGCAACGCCGCCATCGAGCGGATCGCAAGCGGCTTCCGCTGGGCGGAAGGGCCGGTCTACTTCCGCGACCTCGGCTGCCTGATCTGGAGCGACATCCCCAACAACCGGATGCTGCGCTGGCTGGAGGAGGACGGGCATGTCAGCGTCTTCCGCGCCCCGTCCAACTACGCCAACGGCAACACGCGTGACTGCGAAGGCCGGCTTGTCACCTGCGAACACGACACCCGCCGCATCACGCGCACCGAGCATGACGGCCGCATCACCGTCCTGCTCGACCGGTTTGACGGCAAGCAGCTGAACGCGCCGAACGACGTCACCGTCGCGCGCGACGGCGCGGTGTGGTTCACCGATCCAGGCTACGGCATCGATGGCGCCTACGAGGGCCACGCGGCGGAGGCCGAGCTGGGACGCAACGTCTATCGGCTCGATCCGCACAGCGGCGCCGCGACGGTGGTCGCGGACGACTTCGTGCGGCCGAACGGGCTGTGCTTCTCGCCGGATCAGACCCGGCTCTATATCGTCGACTCCGGCGTGTCGCATGGCGGGCCGGCGCATATCCGGGTGTTCGATGTCGATGGCGCGCGTCTGGTCGGCGGCCGCATCTTCGCCGAGGACTTTCTCCCCGGCATGACCGACGGCGTGCGCACGGACGTGGACGGCAATGTCTGGGCCAGCATGGGCTGGGGCAATCCGGCCGAGGACGGGGTGCGGTGCTACGCCCCCGACGGCGACCTGATCGGCAAGATCCATCTGCCCGAGGGCTGCGCCAATCTCTGCTTCGGCGGCAGGAAGCGGAACCGGCTGTTCATGTGCGCGAGCACGTCGGTTTATGCGCTGTACCTGAACGTTGAGGGCGCACAGCTTCCGTAACCGAAGGCACGCTGCAAGGAGCCCCGCATGCCGATCACCGCTTCCGCCGCGCTCGGGCTGTTCGATCGCGCGGTGGATCGCCTCACGCCCGTGCCGCTTGAGCAGCGCCATGCCTTCCAGATCCAACCGGCAACCCGTCAGGTGCACGCTCAGATGCATGCCGCCGTATCGGCGTTCCGCGAGGTGGAGATCGGCGGGGCTGCGCCATCAGGCGCTGTGACTCCGCTGCGGATAGCCGCTTGGAACCTGGAGCGGTGTCTTTATCCCGCTGCCGCCGCGCACGTCCTGCGCGCGCATGGAGCAAGCCTGTCGCTGCTGACCGAGATGGACGCAGGGATGCTGCGAACCGGCCAGACGCATGCCATTGCCGAGATGGCAGCCGACCTGGGGCAAGGATACGGCTACGGGCTGGAGTTCCTTGAGCTGGCCGCGATGCCGCCGCCGCAAGACCACCCCGCCCGGGGAGAGGACAACGATCGCGGCTTTCACGGCAACGGCTTCGTCACCGCCCTGGCCTTCGAGGAACCGACCGTTATCCGCCTGGACGAGACGGCTGACTGGTTCGTCACCCCGAAGGATGGGCAGCGCCGGATCGGCAACCGGATCGCGGTGGCGGCGACCTTCGATGCCGGCTTCCCGTTCGTCGCCTGCGCCGTGCATCTCGAGAGCGTCACCGACGGGTTGGGCCGCGCGGCGCAGATGCGAACGCTGCTCGACGCGCTGGACGGTCTCGCGGCGGGGCTGCCGGTCGTGATCGGCGGCGACCTCAATACGCAGGTTGGACCCGGCGGGCACGACAATCCGGCCGAGCCGCTTTTCGCTGTTGCCGGTAAGCGCGGTTACGACCTCGCCGCCTGTAATCTCGCGCGGCCCACCACGCGCGAGAGCGTCTGGAGCACGCATGAGGGCACCCGTCAGCTCGATTGGTTCCTGACCCGCGGTGTGGTGGCGCAGCACCCGGCGGTGGTGCCCGCGCTGGGACCGGACGGCACCGTGTTGAGCGATCATGAGCTGATCCTTGTCACGATCGCTCCCGGCTGAGCGCACGCCCGTCTGACGGACGATTTCCGACCGGGGATGTTTTGGGCTTGCGCCCGGAACGGCGGGTCCCTATCTGCCCCAACCACGCAGCAACGCACGTGCCTCTGGCCCTCTGGGGTTACGCAACGACGTCAAGCGTTCTGGCAACTCGCTTAGGTCGCTGGTTCGTTCGACCGTTTCGCAACTCCGCCCGTCGCCTTGGAAGGCGGGCGCCCATTGAGGGAGGCTCGGCGATGACCCCAAAGGTCGCCCGATTCCTGGCCAGCACGCAGCCGGCAACGCCGTGTCTGGTGTTGGACGTTGACCGCGTGGAGGATAATTTCCGCGCGTTGCGCTCCGCCCTTCCGCTCGCCCGGATTTACTACGCCGTCAAGGCGAATCCGGCACCCCCGGTGCTCGAGCGGCTGGTCCGGCTCGGCAGTTCGTTTGATGCCGCGAGTTTCGCGGAGGTGTCGGCTTGCCTGCATGCTGGCGCGACCCCGGACGCGATCAGCTTCGGCAACACGATCAAGAAGATTTCCGCCATCCGTGGCGCGCACGAGGCGGGCGTGAGCCTGTTCGCCTTCGATTCCGTCGAGGAGTTGGAGAAGCTCGCGCGCCATGCTCCTGGCGTGCGCGTCTACTGCCGCATACTGGTGGAGAACGCGGGCGCGGATTGGCCGCTGTCGCGCAAGTTCGGCACCACCGTCGAGACCGCGCGGGATTTGATGCTGCGCGCCAGCGACCTTGGTCTCGACCCGTACGGGCTGTCGTTCCACGTCGGCAGTCAGCAGACCACGACGAGCGCCTATCAGGCCGCGATCGGCAAGGTGGGAATGCTGTTCACCGATCTGACGGAATCGGGCGTGAACCTCCGGATGATGAATTTGGGCGGCGGGTTTCCGACGCGCTA
The DNA here is from genome assembly GCA_963756495.1 of uncultured Pseudomonadota bacterium. Classification (GTDB taxonomy): domain Bacteria; phylum Pseudomonadota; class Alphaproteobacteria; order Acetobacterales; family Acetobacteraceae; genus DATFDN01. Next base: position 112,003 of record CAVWNS010000003.1, read on the forward strand.
CCGCGACGAGGTGCCGGAGATCGACAGCTTCGGCAATACCATCATGGGCGCGATGACGGCGCATTTCGGCAACGCCCTGCCCGAGATCGTGGTCGAGCCGGGCCGCTTCCTCGTGGGTGACGCGGGGGTGGTCAGCGCCGAGGTGGTGCTGGTCAGCCGCCGCGAGGCTAACGACCCGGTGCGGTGGGTCTATCTCGACATCGGCCGCTTTGGAGGGCTGGCTGAGACCGAGGGCGAGGCAATCAAGTACCGCATCCGGACCTCGCACGAGGGCCAGCCCACCGGCCCGGTGGCGATTGCCGGCCCGACCTGCGACGGCGCCGACATCATGTATGAGCGGTCGAACTATCGTTTGCCGCTGAACCTGACCAGCGGCGACCGGGTGGAACTGCTGTCCACCGGCGCGTATGTATCGACGTACGCAAGCCAGGGATTTAACGGCTTCGCGCCCCTCGCGGAATACTACGTCTGATCGGCGCGCGGGCACCGCTCCCGCGATCCGGCCCGCTCTCACCCCAGCGCCGCCGCCTCCATCACCGCCGCCGCGTGCTTGGGCACGCTGACCTTGCGCCACACCTTGGCAACCCGGCCCTCCTTGTCGATCAGAAAGGTGCTCCGCTCCATGCCCATGTATTTCCGCCCGTACATCGATTTCTCCACCCAGGTTGCGTAGGCCTCGGCCACCTGGGTCTCGGCATCCGACGCCAGGGGAAAGGTTAGGCCGTACTTGGCCGCGAACTTCTCGAGGGCGGCCACCTTGTCCTTCGACACGCCAATGACATCGATGCCGAGACCGCCGAGCTGGGGCAGTGCCTCTTGGAAGGCGCACGCCTGCGTGGTGCAGCCAGGTGTGTCGGCCTTTGGGTAGAAATACAGCACCAGCGGCCGGCCGCGCATCGCGCCGAGGCTGACCCGACGCCCAGCGGTCGCGGGCAGATCGAAATCCGGCGCGGGATCGCCTTCCTGCAGGCTCATGCTGTGATTTCTCCGACGATACGGGAAAAGGCGGCGCGGACGTGTCCGGCCGTCGCATCAAGACTGGCGCGCAGCGCCGGCAAGTCAACCGCGCCGGTCGCGCGCAGCAGAACGCGCGCCGAGGCATCGGGAAGCGTGTCGGGCGCCGTGCCCGGACGGGCGCGACCGAGTGTCAGGCGCAGCATGCCCTGCACCGTCCGCCAGAGATGGTCGGCACGCGTCAGCAGCGCGGCGGTATCGGCTGCGAGCAGCCCCGCCTCGGCGAGATTGCCGAGTGCGAGGCGCGTGGTGGGATTGCGCATGCAAGGCCTGTCCCTCGCGTGGACGAGCTGGAGCGCCTGGGCGATGAACTCGACTTCGACCTGCCCGCCCGCGCGCAGCTTCACGTCCCACGGGCCATCCGGCGGAAGGTCACGGAGCATGCGGGCCCGCATGGCGGTGGCGTCGGCCGGGACCCGCTCCGGGTCGGCCGCCGCGATCGCTTCCGCCACCGCGGCCTCGGCCCGCGCGCGGAGGTCGGTCGGACCGGCGACGGCGCGGGCACGGGTCAGCGCCATCCGCTCCCAGGTCCACGCCGCTTCCTGGTGATAGCGCCGGAACGCGCCCATCGAGACGGCGACAGGGCCTTTGTTGCCGGACGGACGAAGCCGCATGTCCACCGCGTAAAGCTGCCCGTCCGCGCCCGGCGCGGTGACGGCGGCGACGAAGGCGTGCGCGGCGCGGACGAACCATTGCGGCGCGGGCAGTCCGCGCGGGCCACCCTCCGAGTCCGTCGCCTCCGCAGGGTGGTCGTAGAGCAACATGAGGTCGAGGTCGGAGCCCGCCATCATCTCGCGCCCGCCGGCCTTGCCCAGGAGCAGCACCGCCATCTCGCCCTCCGGCACCCGACCGTAGCGAGAGGCGAAATCGTCCAGGACCGCCGGAAGCAGCGCGGCCATCGCGGCGTCGGCCAGGGCCGAGCGGCGCAGCCCGGCCGCATCGGCATCGATCCGTCCCTCCAGTGTGGAGACCGAGATTGAAAAATCCTCTTCACGCACCGTCCGGCGCGCGATGGCGATGACGTCCTCCAGCCGCCGCGCGTCGCGCAGGCGCCCGTCCAGTAGGACAGCGGGATCATCCGGCGGCTGGGGCATCAGCAGCCCTTCGAGAGCCAGCGGTTGGCGCGCAAGATGGTCGGCCAGCGGCGGGGCCGCGCCGAGCACGACGGCGATGCGCTCGAGCAGTCCGGGATTGCGCTGGAACAGCGACAAGAGCTGCACACCGGCGGGCAGCCGGGAGAGAAGCTCGTCGAAGCGGCGGAACACAACGTCGGGCTGAGGCTGACCGGCCAGGGCGGCGAGAATGGTGGCCAGCAGCCCGTCCAGTAGATCACGGGCCCGCTCCGATCGCAGCGCGCGCAGGCGCCCGGCCTGCCACCCGCGTACCGAGGCCACGACCCGATCCGCATCGGCGAACCCGAGCGCACGCAGCGCGGCGATGGTGGCGGCGGGCGCCGGGTCGTCACCGCGAAAGTCGAGTTCCGCGGCTGCCGCCGGCCGCTCGGCGCCCTCCGCCGTCTCGAACACCTCGGCGTAGCGCGTGCGCACCCGCACGAATTGCTCCAGCAGCGCGCGTGCAAAGGCCGGCGCATCGTCGAACCCGAGGAAGCAGGCAATGCGCGCAATATCCTCGGTCCGCTGAGGCACGACGTGCGTCTGTCGGTCCGCGACCATTTGAAGTCGGTGCTCGACCTGGCGGAGGAAGCGGTACGCATCCGACAGGGTGGCGGACGCCTCCGGTGCCAGATGCCCGGCCTGCGACAGCAGACGCAGGGCGCCAAGCGTGGTCGGCTCCCGCAGTGCCGGGTCGCGGCCTCCCCACACGAGCTGGAGCGTCTGCCCCAGGAACTCGATTTCCCTGATGCCGCCTTCGCCCAGCTTGACGTCGTGCCCGGCTACGCGCGCGACAGGGTCGGCGCCGTCGGCCAGGGCGCCGCGCTTATGGCGATCGATTTGCCGCCGCATCGCGTGGATGTCGGACACCGCCGCGAAGTCGAGCCCCCTGCGCCAGACGAACGGCCGGATCGCGTCCAGGAAGGCGGCGCCAGCAGCATAGTCGCCTGCCACCGGGCGCGCCTTGATCATCGCGGCCCGCTCCCAGTTCTGGCCCATGCTCTCGTAATACGCGAGGGCTCCGGGCAGGGCGACGACCGGGGGCGTCACCGCCGGATCGGGGCGCAGGCGCAGGTCGGTTCGGAATACGTAACCCTCGGCGTCGCGCCCCTCCATCAGCGCGACCAAGTCGCGGCCGAGGCGCGACATGAAGGCCTGACAGGCATCGCCGGCGGTGCGCGCGGTGTATATGCCGGCCCCAGGATCGTGGATCAGGACGAGGTCGATATCGCTCGAATAGTTCAGCTCGCGCGCGCCGAGCTTGCCCATGCCGAGGACGATGAGCCCGCTGCCGGAACCGGGGTCCTCCGGGTCGGGCAGTCGCAGCGCGCCCGCGTCGTGCGCCGCGCGCAGCAGGTGCGATGCGGCAAGGTCGAGCGCGGCCTCGGCCAGGTCGGAGAGCGCCGCCGTCACGCGCTCAAGCGGCCAGATGCCGCCGATGTCGGCAACGGCCGCAACCAGCGCCACGACGCGCTTGGTCCGGCGCATCGCGGCCGAGACCTGGCTGCGCGGTGCCGCGGGCGGAACGGCGCGCAACCGGCCCAGGGCATCCGATGCCACCTTGTCCGGGCCGAACGCGGCCAGTGCGGCGAGCACCTTCCACTCCCGCACGGCCAGATCCGCCAGGAATGGACTGTTGCCACCGAGCGCGCGGAGCATCGCGGCCGGCTCCGCGCGCGCGCACAAGCGCGCTGCCTCCGGTCCGGTGTCGGCGAAGCGCTCGACCAGCCGAGTGGCGGCCGCTGCGTCGTGCGGCGCCGGCCAGTCGCGCGGGAAGGCGAAAGTGGCGTTGGTCATCCGCGCGCAGGCTGGCGGTGAGACGGTTCGGCGGTCAAGCCGCGCGTGGCGCCTGGGCGGTGCTGCGACGCCTGCTCGCGCTGGCACTCGGACTCCTGCTGGTGGGGGGAGCGGGATTTGCCGTGCTGGCGTGGTGGGTGGCCGAGCGGCCGATCGAGATGCCCTGGCTGGCCGCGCGCATCCAGGACTTTGCCTCGACCGCCGCCGCGCCGGGGCGCGTGAACGTCGCGGGGGCCACGCTGGCATGGGAGGGATTTCGCCAGGGCCTGGGCTTGCCCATCGACATCCGCCTCGCCGGCGTCGCGCTGCGGGACATGACGAACGGGTTCTCGGTCGAGGCGCCGCATGTGCAGGTTGCCCTCGATCTCGGGGCACTTCTGCATGGCCGGCTGGCCCCCCGGTCCCTGGCCATCCTCGACGCACGTGTCACATTAACTCCCGCGACTTTGGCCGCCTCGCCGACGGACTGGCGGGCGGGGGCGCGGGCGGCGCTGCGGACCGCAAGCACCCTGCGCCGGATCGTCGTGCGCGGGGCGCAAGTCGTAACCGCGCCCGGTCAGGGCTGGGCGGTGCCGCGCCTGGACGCGGAGCTGACCCGGGACGATCGAGGGGGTGACGATGCTCATGCCGCGCTCTCGCTCACCCTTGAGGGAGAGCCGGCTCAGGCAACGCTGGACGCGCGGCTGCCGAGCGCCGGAGACGCGGTCGTAACGGCCACGCTCGGGCGCGTGCGGCCGGCCACGCTCGCCTCGCTCTGGCCGTCACTGACCGGTGCGGCTTCCATGCTGGACGCGCCGTTCACCGCTTCCACGACATTGGCGCTGGACTCCGGCTGGGCGCCGAAGGCGCTGCGGCTGGATTCTGCGGGCCGATTCCGGCACGCTCAGACCGGCTCAGGTCCCGGTCGCCCTGATGGGCGCGCATCTGGCTGCCTCGTGGGTGCCTGATAACGTGACGCTGGACGATGCGGTGATCGACCTGCGCGCCCGTCCCGACCGGCCGCCAACCCGGCTGACCATGCATGGCGCGGCCCGACTCGGACTCGACGGCACTGTCGGAAATCTCGCCCTCCGCCTCGACCAGCTTGCATTCGACGACGTGGCCGCGCTGTGGCCGGAGGGCGCTGGCGGGGGAGCCCGATCCTGGGTCGTCCAAAACGTCACCGCTGGCATGGCGCGTGAGGGCCAAGTCGCCCTCGCTTTCACCGGTCCCGGGTTCCGGTCCTGGTCGAATGATGCAGTCTCCGGCCTCCATCTGACCGGGGCATCTGGCAGCTTGGCCGGCAGTGACGTCACCGTGCATTGGTTGCGCCCGATCCCGCCGCTCGAACATGGCGATGCGATGCTGCGGATCATCGATCCCGACACGCTGCGGATCCAGGTGGAAGCGGCCCAGCAGACGGCTGATCGGCCAGGTTCTCGTGGGCGACTGTCGCTTCAGCAGGGCAGCATGGTCATCACCGGACTGAGCAAGCATGCCCAGTTCGGTGCGATCCGCGTCGATGTGACCGGTTCGGTCCCTGATGCGCTGGCGCTGCTATCGCATCGGCGGCTGCACCTGCTGTCGAGCCATCCCGTGCCGCTCAGAGAGCCCAGCGGGCAGGTCGCGGCAGACGTGTTCGCGTACCTGCCCCTGGATGCGCGGGTGACGATGGATGAGGTCTCGCTGGAGGCCCACGCGCAACTATCGGACCTGCACCTGACCGACGTGGCGGCGGGTCGTGCATTGGACAATGGCCAGCTCAATCTATCGGCCACTGGGGACGGGCTGACCCTGGCGGGGTCGGGCCAGTTGGCCGGCATTCCCGCCCAGATCGCCGGCAACCTGGACTTCCGGGCCGGGCCGCCCGGGCAGGTGCAGCAGCGCTTCACCGTGTCCGCTCGCACGGACGCGCATTCGTTGGCCGCCGCCGGGTTGGACGCGGGGACGCTGCTCGCGGGGCCGGCTGACCTGACAGCCACGTATGCCCGCCACCGGAACGGGCTCTCGGACATCGACATCCGCGCCGCTTTGGATGATGCCGTGTTGCGCGTTCCCCCTCTCGGGTGGCTCAAGCCGCCGGGGGCCCCTGTGGGCGCGCATGCGCGCCTAACCCTGGACCGGGATGGCCGGCTGAGCCGGGCCGACCCGATCGAGGCCGACGGGAGCGGCATGGCTTTGCGCGCCAGCGCAATCTTTGGATCGGGCAGGGATGTCGCGCTCCGGCTGGACAGGTTGGTGCTTGGCGGCACGATGGCTCAGGGCAGGGTGCGCTTTTTCGATGATGGCAGCGTGCGGGCAAGTCTGTCCGGGCCGAGGCTGGATTTGTCAGGGCGGTTCGGGCGACCCGCGATGCCCTCGGGTGGGACTGGCCCGACAGAGACGACGCCGAGGACCGACGAAGCGCCCTGGATCGTCGATGCGGGGTTCGACAAGGTCGCGCTCGCCGGCGGCCAGCTTGCGAGCAACCTTCGACTGCACGTTGAGAACGCAGCAGGGGTTTTGCGGATCGTGCGCCTGTCCGCCTTCACGGGGCCGGGCAAGTCGGTTCAGGTGTGGGTCAGCCCCGACCAGGGTGGGCGGGCCGTGCAGGCCAGGGTGGAGGACGCGGGTGCATTGCTCCGCAATCTCGGCGCACTGGACGGGGTTGAAGGAGGGCGCCTCTCGCTTGTCGCCCGCTATGCCGATCAGAAACCCGGGCGCCCTCTCTCGGGCGTGGCACAGCTGGACGACTTCAAGCTGCGTAATGCCCCGGTGCTGGCCAAGGTTCTCCAGGCTGTGACGCTGTACGGGCTGGTGCAGGCGTTGGAAGGACCCGGGATGACGTTCACGCGGCTGGCCGCGCCGTTCGAGTATGGTGACGGCAGACTGGTGTTGGACAACGCACGGGCCTTCAACCCGTCTCTGGGTCTCACAGCAAAGGGAAGCATCGATATCGCGGGCGACCGGCTGGACGTGCAGGGGACGATCGTGCCCGCCTACGCCGTGAACAGCGTCCTGGGCCGCGTTCCGCTGGTCGGGCGGCTATTCAGCCCGGAGAAGGGGGGCGGGATCATCGCCGCTCGCTATGCGGCCTATGGTCAGCTCACCAGTCCGGCCGTCCGCGTCAATCCCCTGAGCGCGCTCACCCCGGGGTTCCTGCGAGGGCTGTTCGGACGTTGATGCTCGCCGCAATCGCGCCGGAGTGAGGCGAACCGACGCAAGGGCGCAACGTTGCCCGTTCAGCAACGAGGGTCCGATGCCAGCCGCGCTTCTGACCTGGACGGCGTTGTTCGCGCTGTACCTTCTATTTGCCGGGCAAGCTGACCGTGCCGAGTTGTGCGCCGGGGCGCTAATGGCGCTGGCGGGCACCTTCCTTGCGGTTTTCCTTCATCAGCACGAGCACCGGCCCATGCGCGACGTGGCACCGTGGCTGGCGCTGGCAAGGCGCGTCGGCGTGGCGCTGCTGCGCGATCCGGGGGTCATGACGCGCGCGCTGGCCCACGCGGTCGCCGGGAGCGCCAGGGAGGGTGCGACACAGCTTCAGGCGTTCGAGGGGAACGGTTCCTCCGCGGAGGTCGCCTTTCGCCGCGGCGTGGTCGTGCTGGCGGCCTCGCTGGCTCCGAACGGCTTCGTGCAGGAGGTTGCCTTGGACGATCATATCCTACTTGTCCATCGCCTGGTCCCTTCACCGCCCTCGGACGATGTCCTGTGGCCGGTCTGAATCTCGCTTGGCTTGGCGCCGCCATCGCCACCATTTTCGCTTTGGCGCTGCCGGTCTGCTCGGCGCTGCGCGGCGAGGTCGGGCACCGGCTCGTTGCCGTCCAGATGGCTTCGGTGGTGGCGACGCTCGCCTTGGTGGAGCTCAGCTTCGCCTTCGGCCAAACCTCGTTCCTCGACTTGGCCCTGACGCTCGGCCTGCTTGGGCTGCCTGGCACCCTGGTGATGGCCTCGTTCCTGGAACGGTGGCTGTGACCGGTTTGACTGACGCGCTGCTCGGGTTGGCGACGGTCGCTGTATGGCTGGGCTGCCTGGGATTCGTCCGGCTGCGCAGGGTTCTCGACCGGCTGCACTGCGCGGCGTTCGTCACCTGGACCGCGGGACTGCCGCTGCTGCTCGCAACGCTCGCCAGCCAGGGTGCCTCTGCCGCCGTATTGAAGGTGCTGTTCCTGCTCGTGGCGGCGCTGCTATCCGGCGCCGCGCTCGCCCATGCGATCGGGCACGCGCTGACGTGGCGTGAGCGGCAAGGAGCCGAGCCGTGACGATCCTGCTAGCCGCGCTGTTCCTGTTGACGGCAATTGCGGGGACCGGGGTGGCGCTGACCCGGGATCCGCGACGCCAGGTGCTGGCCTTGGCGGCGAACGGGCTGGTGCTGGCGCTGCTGTTCCTCGCCCTGCAGGCCCCGGATGTGGCCTACTCGGAACTGGCGGTCGGCACCGTGACGACACCGCTCCTGTTCCTCGTGGTGCTGGCCGCGATCCGCGCCGATCGGACGCGGGACTGACCCGTGCCCCGAACGCTGCGCCTGCTGCTGTTTCTTGCCTCGCTCGCCGTGCTTGCCACTACCCTGCCGTCCGTCATCGTATCCATGCCGAAATTCGGCGCTCACGCTCTGCCATACGGGGACCTGATCAACCGGCTGGCGCCGGTCCAGCGGCACGTCACCAACATGGTCACGGCGGTGAACTTCGATTATCGCGGCTTCGACACGCTGGGCGAGGAGATGATGCTGTTCGCCGCCGCGACTGGGACCGCCGTGCTGCTGCGAGGCCGGCGCGGCGAGGCGACGACCGACCTGCCTGCGACAGCCCCTGGGCGAGCGATTCCGGCCCGACCGGAGGCCCTGATGCTCGCCGGGCGCTTGTTCGGCCCGATCATCATGGTGTTTGGCCTCTATGTGGTTCTGCACGCGCAGGTGACGCCGGGCGGCGGATTTCAAGGCGGCGTGATCATCGCCTCCGGGCTGCTGCTGGTTTACTTGGCGGATGGCTGCCGAGGTTGGAGCCGCCTCATGCGCCCGGAGCTTCTGGACGCCCTCGAAGGGGGCGGAGCTGCGATCTATGCGGTGGCCGGGCTCGGCCCAATGGTTGTGGGCGCGCACTACTTGGAAAACGTGCTGCCGCCGGGGCAGATGGGCGGGCTGCTGTCGGGCGGGTTGATGCTGGTCCTGAACTGGGGTGTGGCCTTCGCCGTGGCGGGAGGCTTCGGCATCGTGTTCATCGAGTTCCTGGAGGAGACCCGGGCGGAGGAGGACGACGGCGCATGACCGTGCTGCCGTGGGCGGTCACCGCTTGGTTGTTCGGCGTGGGCATGTACGGGGTCGTCACCAGCCGGCATTACGTGCACCTGATTGGATGTATGGCAGTGGTGCAGTCCTCGACCTACGTCTTGCTCCTCGCGGCCGGCTTCCGGTGGGGCGCGGGAGCCCCGATCTTCTACGAGCATCCGCCCGGCACACCGGCTGTCGGTCCCGTGGTGCAGGCTTTGGTGCTGACCGACATCGTGGTCGGCGCAGCGGTGACGGCTCTGCTGCTCGCGCTGGCTTTGCAATTGCACCGCCGGCGCGGGACGCTCGACCCTGACGCGCTCCGGCCGATGCATTGATGGACGGGGCCCCGATGGCGGCGGCGTTTCCCCCGCTGCCGGTTGTGGTCCCGTTGGCTGTGGCAGGCGTGCTCCTGTTGTGCAATCGCCTCCTGCCCGCGCGCGTGCCGGACGCGGTGGCTCTCCTGGCTGCGCTGTTCGCGGCGGCAGTAAGCGCGCTGCTATTGCGGCAAGCCGCCGCCGGCCCGATCACCTATTGGTTCGGCGGCTGGACGCCGCGTGAGGGCCGGGTGATCGGCATCGCCTTCGTCATCGATCAGGCCGGCGCGCTGATGGCGGTGTTCACCGCCGCGCTGACCGCGTTGACCCTGGTCTTTGCCTGGGGTTTCTTCGCCGAGGTCGGCACGCAGTTTCACGCCATGATGCTGGTGTTCATGGCGGCGATGATCGGCTTCGTCCTGACCCACGACCTGTTCAACCTGTTCGTCTGGTTCGAGGCGATGAGCGTCACCGCCTTCGCGCTGACGGCCTACGCGCTGAATGCCTCGGCCCTGGAAGGCGCACTGACCTTCACCGTCACCAATGGGCTTGGCAGCTTCTTCATGCTGGGCGGCATCGGGCTGCTATATGCGCCCGCCGGCGCATTGGATTTCGGGGCACTAGAGGCCTATGTGCGCGCCAATCCCGGCTCGCCGGTGATCGCCGCCGCCTTCTGCATGATCGCGACTGCATTGCTGATCAAGGGCGCGATGGTACCGCTGCATTTCTGGCTATCGGACGCGCATGCCGTCGCGCCGAGCCCGCTCTCCGTCATCTTCTCCGCCATCATGGTGCCGCTCGGTCTGTTCGGGCTCATGCGCCTGGTCTGGACCGTGTTCCTGCCCGACCTTGCCGTGCAGCAGCTGGTGCATGGCCTGCTGCCAGGTCTGGGCGCGGCCACGGCCTTGATCGGGGGCTTGGCTGCGTTGGAGCAGCGGCACCTGAAACGGTTGCTCGCCTTCTCGACGGTGTCGCACATGGGCGTGCTGCTCATGGCACTGGCGCTGATGACGCCCGCCGGGATCGCCGGCTTCATGGCCTACCTCATTGGTCATGGCCTGGTGAAGGCGGCTCTGTTCATGGTCGCCGGCGTCGTGCTCGCGCGATTGGGTGGCATCGACGAGATCGCCCTGCGGGGCAGCGGGCGTGCGTTGTGGCCTGCCGGCCTTGCCGCCGCGCTCGGCGGGCTGCTGCTGGGCGGACTTCCGATCGGAGTCATGGATGCGGGCACGGGCCTGATCGACGCGGCTGCGACCCAGGCAGGTCGTTCCTGGATTGCGGTGCCGCTGGTCCTCGGAACCGGCCTCACCGGAGCGGCTGTGCTGCGCGCCGCCGGACGCATCTTCGCCGGTCTCGGCTCTCGTCCTGGCGAGGAGGCGGGGGCGCCCCATGAGGACGAGCGCGAACCGGAAAATCGACCGCTATGGCTGATGCTGACCCCGGCCCTCGTGCTGATCGGCGCCGCACTGGTGTGGGGCGCAGGCGTGCGTGCGGTTGCGCAAGGGAGCGCGCAGGCGTTCCTGACGGTGGCCGGCATTCCGGCGTCGGTGCCATTGCTGACCCCGCCGCATCCGTTCGTGCCCTGGCTATCCATTGCTCTGACGCTAGCGGTCGCGGGGTTCGAGCTTTGGCGTCACCTTCTGCCGCCGGCGCTGGTCCGCACCGTCGACCGCCTCGGAGCGCCGGTGTTCGGAGCGGTGGAGCGCCTTCATAGCGGCATTGTCGGCGACTACGTCGCGTGGATGACCGCGGGCTTGGCGCTCTTCGCGGCGGTGCTTGCGCTCGGGTAGGACGCGAGGCCGTGATGCGTCGCGCCATGGGCGGCGGCGGCGTATCTACGATATCGTCGCCTATGCAGCAGGATACGATCTTCGCCGTCGCGACTGGATCGGGGCGCGGGGCCATCGCGATTATGCGGATCAGCGGGCCAGCGAGCAGGTCCGTGCTGGCAGCCCTGTGCCGCTTGGTGCCGTTGCCCCGTCGCGCGGCGCTTCGGCGACTGCGCGATGCGGACGGTTCGGAGATCGACCGTGCGGTGGTGATCTGGATGCCAGGTCCTGGCAGCTACACCGGCGAGGACGCGGCCGAGCTGCACCTGCATGGCGGGCCGGCGGTGGTGGACGCCGCGGCAAGGGCCCTGGTCGCTTTGGGCGCACGCCCGGCCGAGCCAGGCGAGTTCACGCGCCGGGCGTTCCTGAACGATCGGCTCGATCTGCTCGAAGCGGAGGCCACAGCCGACCTGATCAACGCCGAGACATCGGCCCAGCGTGCCCAGGCGTTGCGACAGCTCGGGGGCGAGCTCGGGACGCTTTATGGGAGTTGGGCGGATCGGCTTCGCCGCCTGATGGCCCACCAGGAAGCGCTGATCGACTTCCCCGACGAGGACCTTCCGCCCCCAGTCGAGGCAGCAATGGTGACCGACATCACGGCGCTACGCTCCGAGATTGGTCGTCACCTTGCCGATGACCGGCGGGGGGAGCGGTTGCGCGAGGGTCTGACCTTTGCCGTGGTTGGACCGCCCAATGTGGGCAAGTCATCGCTGGTGAATGCTCTGGCAGATCGGGATGTCGCAATCGTCTCGCCGGCACCGGGAACGACCCGTGACACGCTGGAAGCGCGGCTGGTGCTGGGGGGCGCGCCGGTCACCCTGGTGGACACGGCGGGGCTTCGCGAAGCGGGGGATCCGGTAGAAGCGGAGGGGGTACGTCGCGCGCGCGCGCGCGCGGCGCAGGCTGATCTCGTCATTGTCCTCACAGCGTCCGGGCAAACGGACGACACGCAGGCCATAACCGCCGAACGTATCCTGCACGTGGTCAACAAGGTTGATCTGGGCGGCGCTGTCCCAATCGACGCCATGGGGGTGAGCGCGCTGACGGGCGAGGGACTCCCGGTCTTGCGCGAACGACTGGGTGCGGTCGCGGCCGACCTGACCGCCAGCGCGGGCGCGCCATCCTTGACCCGGGCACGCCACAGGGCGGCGCTGGAAGATGCAGCATCAAGCCTGACCGGAGCCCTCGCCGCGCCCTTGCCGGAATTGCGCGCCGAGGATCTCCGACTCGCGTTGCGCGCCATCGGCCGTATCACGGGCCGGGTGAGCATAGAGGACATCCTCGACACGTTGTTCGGCGAGTTCTGCATTGGGAAATGACGCCGCTATGGCAGGCGGGCGAGTGCGCAACTGTGGTCCTGCAGCGCTTCGCCGGCACCACGATAGCCAGCCGTCAGGTTAGCGTGCGCAGCCAGGATGACGAAGCCGGGCTCTCCCGCCCACATCGCGCCGGCAACCACGATCGTCATGGCGCCCATGTCAGCGCGCGCGCCCGCCACCCCGGCAGCCACGATCTGAAACGGGTTGGAGCCAGGGCGGTCCAGCGTCGCAACGCGACGCGCCTGGTAGGTGCGGCCGGCGAGCGGGACAGGGAAGGGTTCCCAGGCGTCGGTCATCGCGGCGGCATGCTCGCGCAGTGCGTCCCGAACGTCTGGACTGAGGCAGTCGATGTGGATATGCAGCTGCTCCTGCGTGCGTCCGAATCTGGAGTTGATCGCCAGGGAGAGGGCATCAGCGGGCAGATCGGCGTTCACCAGCGCGCGCACCGCGCCCGCTGCATTCCAGGCAAGCTGGAAGTAGTTCGGCGCACCGGGTTGCAGAACCGCAGGATCTTCGATTCCGGTGACCGGGGCGAGGGAAATCAGAAGGAGTTGCGCAACTCCCCTCTGGTCCTTCAGGACTGCCGTCCCGGAAGCCTCATCCACGCGAAGGCACGGCAGCGGCCAACCGAACCGCTCCTGGTGAGGCACGCAGCGATCGTGGACAATATGCCACAGCGCGTCCGGGTCGGCCGCGTAGGAAGGCTTCCCGGGCCCGAGAATGAGCGGGCCGGCGACGGCGAGGGCGAGGGCGAGGGCGAGGCGCGGGAGGAATTGCACGGGGGCACCGTCGCCTTCAGGACCGATGCATGGTGATGACGAAGCCGGCAGCGCTCGTCAACGCGAGAACGAGGTACAAGATGCCGACGAGCTACGATGTCGTTGTGATCGGAGGCGGCCATGCCGGCTGTGAGGCTGCCGCGGCAGCGTCTCGCATGGGCGCCCGCACGCTTCTTCTGACCCACCGTCTGGAAACACTCGGCGAAATGTCGTGCAACCCCGCGATTGGCGGGATCGGCAAGGGCCACTTGGTGCGCGAGGTGGACGCACTGGACGGATTGATGGCACGGGCAGCAGATCTGGCCGGGATTCATTTCAAGCTACTGAACCGACGCAAGGGCCCAGCGGTCCGCGGCCCACGCGCGCAGACAGACAGAACCCTGTATCGACGGGCGATCCGGCGGTTGCTGGACGAGCAGCCGGGGCTGGAATTGCGGGCCGGCTCGGTTGAGGACATCCATCTTGGGGCCGACGGAACGGCGACAGCGGTGCTCTGCGCCAATGGTGATCGCATCCCCTGCGGTGCGATCGTCTTGACCACGGGTACGTTCCTCCGTGGCGTCATCCATGTCGGCGACCAGCAGACGCCAGCGGGGCGCCTGGGCGAAGCAGCCGCCACGGGACTGTCCAACACATTGCGCCGGCTCGGACTGCGGATGGGCCGGCTCAAGACGGGCACCCCACCGCGCCTTGATCGTCGCAGCCTTGACTGGGATAGCTTGGCGGCCGATCCCGGCGATGTGCCGCCTGAGCCATTCAGCGCAATGACCGCCCGTATCACCAATCCCCAGATCGAATGTCGCCTTACCGAGACGACCCCGGCGACTCACGCCATTGTACGCGCCAATTTGCATCGCTCGGCTGTTCACGTCGGTCACATCACAGGCGTTGGTCCGCGCTACTGTCCCTCGCTTGAGGACAAGATCGAGCGGTTCGCTGGCCGGGACAGGCACGCGATCTTTCTGGAGCCCGAGGGACTGGACGATCACACCGTCTATCCCAATGGCATCTCGATGGGTTTGCCCGAAGATGTGCAACGGGCGGTCATCGGCAGCATTCCCGGGCTCGAGCGGGCGCGCATGATTCGCCCCGGATATGCGGTCGAGTACCACTTCGTCGATCCCCGGGCGCTTTCCTCCGGTCTGGAACTTCGGGAGATCGGACGTCTGTTTCTGGCCGGACAGATCAATGGCACGACAGGATATGAGGAGGCCGCCGCTCAGGGGATTTTGGCAGGAATAAACGCTGCCCGGCGCGCAGCCGGTCAGGAGCTCGTGGGGCTGGACCGGAGCGAAGCCTATGTCGGCGTCCTCGTGGACGATCTGACTACCCGTGGGGTAACGGAACCCTATCGCATGTTCACCTCCCGCGCCGAGTTCCGGCTGCGGCTGCGGGCTGACAATGCTGACCTCCGCCTTACCCGCAAGGGGATGGCATGGGGCTGCATCGGACCGGCGCGGGCCACCGCCTTCATCGCTCATGAGCAGGCCACCCGAGAGGCCGAGGCGCGCGCGCGCGCTGAAGGCGGGGTACCCGCCGAACTGGCTATGCACGGGCTTCCTGAACGGGCCAACGGCCGCTGGCGATCGGCGTTCGAACTTCTGGGAAGCGCGCCGGAGGCGGAGGCGGCGTTTCCCTGGATCCGCGAATTGCCGGCGCGCGTTCGCGAGCAGTTGCGCACGGAGGCGTTGTACGCCGGATATCTGCGCCGGCAGCACTCCGACCTCAATTTCTTTCAGCGCGAGGAGGCAATTTCGTTGCGCGATGTCGACTTCGATCTGGTTCCGGGCCTGTCGGCGGAGGTGCGACAGCGGCTCGCAGCACTCCAGCCCGCGTCGCTTGGCGCGGCCGGACGACTTGAAGGCATCACGCCAGCGGCCCTTGCAGCGATCGCCGTACATCTGCGCCGATCCCGTTCAGCCTCCTCGCGCTTCACATGAAGCATTGTTCGGGACCGAACTGTGCTGCACGTGAAGCGCTGGACGGATTTGCAGCCCTCCTGCTGCGATGGAACCGCACGGTGAACCTGATCGCCCGATGCGATGAGCCGCATCTCTGGAAGCGGCACATCGACGACGCCCTCCAGCTTGCACGCTTGCTGCCACCCCAAATCGGGCGCGCTGTCGATCTAGGGTCCGGGGCTGGGTTCCCCGGCTTGGTTCTCGCGCTCGCTACCGGAATCAGCTTCGATCTGGTTGAAGCCGACCAGCGAAAAGCAGCATTCCTGCGCGAGGCAGCGCGCCTCACCCGCGCGCCGGTGCGCGTGCATGCTGCCCGGATTGAGGCGATCACCCTGGCGCCAGCATCCCTCGTGACGGCGCGCGCGCTTGCGCGGTTGCCAAAATTGCTGGGCTTGACCGCGCCGAAACTCGCGCCTGACGGCGTCGCAATATTCCCGAAAGGGGTGACGAGCGACTTCGAATTGACGGCTGCGCGTCGCGAGTGGCACATGAAGGTTGAACGCTTCCCGAGCCGCACCGCGCCCGGGGCTGTCATCTTCAAGATCAGCGAGCTCCGTCCTGCCCCCTCCGCCCCTTGAGCCGACCGTACCTGAACGACGCTTGCCCCGCGTCCTGGCGATTGCAAACCAGAAGGGTGGCGTCGGGAAAACCACGACGGCCGTGAACCTCGCCACCGCGCTGGCCGCAGCGGGTGAGCGTGTGCTTCTGGTTGATCTGGACCCTCAGGGGAATGCCTCCACCGGCTTGGGCATCGCGCGCGAGGAGCGCACGCTCGGAAGCTACTGCACCCTGATCCTCCATACCCCGCCGGGTGACACCGCGCGACCGACCGGGATTCCCAATTTGTCGATCATTCCCGCGGAACCCGACCTCGCAGGCGCCGAGGTCGAGCTGGTGAGCTTCGCTCGCCGCGAGTTCCGGCTCCGCGACGCCCTCGAGTTGCTGGGCGAAGCGGCACAGTCTTTTGGCATCGTGCTCATCGATTGTCCGCCCAGCCTCGGCCTGCTCACCGTGAACGCGCTCGTGGCGGCTGATGCGGTGCTGGTTCCCTTGCAGTGCGAATACTACGCGTTGGAGGGCATCAGTGGACTGGTACGAACGATCGACGCAGTCAGGCGGTCGCTGAACCCGGGACTGCGGCTTCAGGGCATCGTGCTGACGATGTTCGACCGTCGCAACAGCCTTTCCGCCCTCATTGCCGAGGACGCCCGCAGCTTCTTCGGCGGCATGGTCTATGAGACCGTCATCCCGCGCAACATCCGCATCACCGAGTCGCCGAGCCACGGCAAGCCGGTGCTGCTGTACGACTTTCGCTCGCCCGGCGCGCAGGCCTATGTACGTCTGGCAGGCGAGCTTCTGCGGCGCGAGCGCACTGCGGAGGCCGCGCTCCACGACCATGGAACACCGGCATGACGGCACGCGAGGTCGGACCACGGCTCGGCCGAGGCTTGGCCGCCCTTCTCGGCGATTCCTCTGTCAGCGCGCGCGAACCCGCCGAGGGCGTGCGCGCTGTGGCGCTTGATATCTTGGAGCCAGGCCCCTTCCAGCCGCGGGTCGCGATGGACCAACCTGCACTGGCGGAACTTGCTGATTCCATTCGCGCACGCGGGATCCTTCAGCCGCTCCTTGCCCGCCCTCATCCTGAGAGCCCGGGCCGTTTCCAGATCATCGCGGGTGAACGGCGCTGGCGCGCTGCCGCACTGGCCGGGCTGCATGAGGTTCCCGTCCTGGTGCGCGACTTTGCCGATGCGGACGCGCTCGCCGCAGCGCTGGTGGAGAACCTGCAACGTCAGGACCTGAACGCCTTGGAGGAAGCCGAAGGCTACGATCGGCTGATCGAGGAGTTCGGACTGACTCAAGAGCAGCTTGCTCAAGCCGTCGGCAAGTCGCGCGCTCACATCAGCAATATGCTTCGGCTGTTGAACCTGCCTGCTCCGATTAAGGCCGCGCTGCAGGCCGGAACGGTCACCGCCGGACATGCGCGCGCGCTGCTGACCCATCCGGCTCCCGAGCACGGGCTCGCCACCGTCATCGCCAACGGATTGTCGGTGCGAGCGACCGAGGCGTTGGCATCCGAAAACCGCAGCGATCGCCCGCCGCGTGCGCGCGATCGGGATGTGCTCGCAACGGAGCAGGAGCTATCAGCATCGTTGGGATTGAAGTGCGAGATCGCCGGCTCGTGTGGCCGCGGTGTCGTTCGGATTGCCTACAGCAGTTCGGACCAACTTGAAGGCTTGCTGACGAAGCTGCGGTCTTATACCAACCCGCCTAGAGAGTGACACACGCCCACTCCCTTGCGCCGACGGAGCTGATGCGGTCAGGGTCGTTGACGAAGAAATGCCAGGCGGTCCGGCACGCCTCGACGATGGCGTCGTAGCCGTCCCACACCAGGGCGCACAGCCGGTTAGCGCGGAGGTATTGCCAGACGTTCTCCATCGGGTTCAGTTCCGGGGAGTACGGCGGCAGCGGCAGGAGTGTGATGTTGTCGGGCACGCCGAGACGGACGCCCCGCTGATGCCATCCGGCGCTGTCGCAGACCAGCACGGCGTGAGCGCCGGGTGCGACCTGGGTGCTAATTTCGGCCTGCGTATTCCGGAGCAAGTCGGCCAGGCATTCCGATTTCATGTCGGCCACTGATTCCGGGGTGATGTCGGCCATTCCGATCTGATCTCGGCTACCCCTGAGAGGGGTGGCGTTGCCTGACCGCTGGGCAGGTGAGCGGTCTGCCGTCTCGTCAGGGCGAGAGGGAGACCGATGCCGGCCGAGAGAGTGTCGATGCGACGGGTGCGCGAGATCCTGCGATTGAAATACGAATGCGGCATCTCCGACCGCGCCATTGCGGTTGCGGTCGGGGTGGCGCGCAGCACGGTGCAGCTCTGCCTGGCTCGGGTCGCCGCGGCGGGGCTGAGCTGGCCATTGCCTGCGACGCTGACCGATCAGGGCCTGGAGGCACTGCTGTTCGCGCCGGCCGGCTGCAAACCGGGCGCGCGGCACAAGGCGGAGCCGGACTGGGCAGCGGTCCACCGCGAGCTGCGTCGCCCGGGGGTGACCCTGCTGCTGCTCTGGGAGGAGGACCGGGCCATCCATTCCAGCGGCTACGGCTACAGTCGCTGGTGCGAGCTCTACCGGAGCTGGGAGGCTCGCCTGTCGCCGAGCATGCGCCAGGCCCACCCGGCCGGCGAGCGGCTGTTCGTCGACTATGCCGGGCAAACGGTAGAGGTGGTGGACGCCAGCACCGGCGAGCTGCGCCCGGCACAGGTATTCGTCGCGGTGCTCGGGGCGTCGAACTACACCTATGCCGAGGCGAGCTGGACCCAGAGTCTGCCCGATTGGATCGGCTCGCACGTCTGCGCGCTGAGTTTTCTGGGCGGCGTGCCGCGCCAGATCGTGCCGGACAACCTGCGCGCCGGGGTTTTGCGGGCGAACTGGTATGAGCCCGGGATCAACCCGAGCTACCGCGACCTGGCGGCGCACTATGGCACGGCGATCCTGCCGGCACGGGTGCGCCGGCCGCGCGACAAGGCCAAGGTCGAGGCCGGGGTACTGGTCGTTGAGCGCTGGATTTGGCGCGATTGCGCAACCAGCGCTTCTTCTCCCTGGCCGAGCTCAATGCGTCGATCGCAGCGCTGGTCACCGAACTCAACGCCAGGCCGATGCGCAAACTCGGCGTCAGCCGCCGCCAGCTGTTCGAGCAATTGGACCAGCCGGCGCTGTTGCCGTTGCCGGCGGAACCGTTCGTCTACGCCGAGTGGCGCATCCGGCGCGTCGCGCTCGACTACCACGTCGACGTCGACGGCCATTACTACTCGGTGCCGCACCGGCTGCTGCGCGAGCAGGTCGAGGCGCGCATCACCGCTCGCACCATCGAGCTGTTTCACAGAGGCGAGCGCGTCGCGGTGCATCTGCGCGGCGGCGCGCGCGGGCGGCACACCACCCTGCCCGAGCACATGCCGCGGGCGCACCGGCGGCATGCCGAGTGGACCATCGCGCGCATCGGCCAGGAGGCGGCTGCGATTGGCACGGCGACCGCGCGACTGACGGCGCTGATCCTGGAGACCCGGCCGCATCCCGAACAAGGTTTCCGGGCTTGTCTCGGCATTCTGCGCCTGGTGCGCAGCTACGGCCGCGAGCGCGTGGAGGCGGCCTGCGCGCGGGGATTGGAGATCGGGGCGCGCTCCTACGGCAGCGTGCAGTCGATCCTGCAGCACGGCCTCGACCGTCAGCCGCCCACAGCGTCGGCCCGTGAGGGCGAGCTGCCGCTGCTGCACCCGAACATCCGCGGTTCCGGCTACTACCATTGAGGAGAGCCCCGTTGCTGACCCACCCCACGCTCGACCAGTTGCACCAGCTCGGCCTCGCCGGGATGGCGCGCGCCTTTGAGGAGCTGAGCGCCAGCCCGCGCGGCGCCGAACTCGACCATGCGGAGTGGCTCGGGTTGCTGCTCGACCGCGAGCTCGCCGACCGCCAGGACCGTCGGCTCAAGGCGCGGCTGCGCTACGCCCGGCTGCGCCATCAGGCGGCGGTCGAGGATGTCGACTACCGCACCCCGCGCGGCCTGGATCGCGCGCTGTTCCAGAAGCTGGCGACGGGCGGCTGGATCGAGGCCAGGCAGAACCTGATCATCGAGGGCCCGACCGGGGTGGGGAAGTCGTGGCTGGCCTGCGCGCTCGGCCACAAGGCATGCCGCGACAACCACTCCGTCCTCTACCAGCGCATCCCGCGCCTGTTCGCCGATCTGGCGCTGGCGCGCGGCGACGGTCGCTACGCCAGGCTGATGCGGGCCCTCGGCGGGGTGAAGCTGCTGATCCTGGACGACTGGGGGCTGGAGCCGCTCGGCGCGGAGCAGCGCCACGACCTGCTGGAGATCGTCGAGGACCGTTACGGCCGCGGCGCCACGCTGCTCACCAGCCAAATCCCCGTGGACCGCTGGCACGATCTGATCGGAGATCTAACGATCGGGGACGCCATTCTGGATCGTATCGTCCACAACGCCCACCGCATCCAGTTGCGCGGCGAGTTCCTGCGCAGAAAAAAGGCTCAGGAGGCCATCATGGCTTGACCCAGCCGATACCGCCGTGAAGAGATCCGCCCAGCCCACGGGCAGCGCCACCCCGGCCGACATCGATCGGAACGGCCGGCCGACCTCAGTCGGAATGGGTGGCCGACATCAGGCCGGAATCACCGGCCGACTTCAGCGGAATGCGCATTTCGGCCAGGTGCTCGGTCATGGCCTCGGCATTGACGCCCGGCATGATGATTGCGGCGCCGACGGCGCGGTTCGGGCAAATCGCGCCAAACAGGTAGGCGGAGTCGTGGCGGTTATCGCGGACCATCAACGGCCGTGAGCCGATCGGCGCCCAAATGTAAGCGTGGCCGCCCTTCTGGCCGACCCGTGCTTCGTCCTGAAACCAAATCTCGACTGGCTTGTCAGCCGCGGAAGCGGGCAGCGCCTCCTTCACCAGACTGGCAAAGTTTTTTTAAACGCCGCCTCGGCCGCGGCGTCCTTCTTCGGATGGAACGGCCGCGGCTGCAGCCGGGTCAGGTCGAGCCGGCGCAACCACTTGCCGATGGTGCTCTCATGCACCGTCACACTGAAGCGGCGCGCAACCTCTTCGCGCAAATCCAGGCACCGCCAGCGCACCACCTTGTGCTTTTCCAGATCCGGCCCCTTGACGACCAGCTCCCTCAGCTCCGCCATTTGCTCCTTGGTCAGGACCGGCGCGGGGCCTGGGCCGCGGCGCGACGTCAGCCCGTCCACCCCGTCCCGATTGTAGCGATGCACCCAGTCGCGAAGCGTTTGCCGGTCCATGCCGTTCCGCTCCGCCGCCTCGGCGCGCGGATAGCCCTCCAGAATCATCGCCATCGCCAGCAGCCGGCGGACCTGCGCGCCGTCGCGGCATTTGCCCGCGATCTCACGAAGGCCAGCCGCCGTGTGCTCCGTACGCGTCACCGTCACTGCCGCGCCCATCCGATGCCTCGCTCCAACTCGACCACGCGGCCATCGAATCAGAACCGAGCCAGATTGGGAATCCCAGAGAGTCAGGGGCCAGGCGGCTTGGTATTAATGAACCTGCTCAGATATGGGTAAGCTTCACGAGCGTGATCGCGAAGAAGAGCGCCGCCAGCCCAAGCAGAACCACGAGCATCGCCACGTTTCGCGTCCGCCGCTTGCGGTCCTGGTCCTCGGGCAGCATGGCAACTCGCCTAGGTGATGAGGCGGTCGATCGCCAATGCGGCGAACAGGACGAAGAGATAGGCGATCGAGAACTTGAAGGCCGCCTTCGCGGGAGCGTCGCCTGTCAAGCTGACCCCGGCAGCATCCTGACGGTCGCGCAGCACCCTCCAGGCGCACAGGAGGAAGCCCAGGCCGAGCAGGGAGGCGCTCGCGGCATACACCGGGCCGGAGAAGCCGACCGCCCATGGGGCGAGGGACAGCGGTACCAGCACCAGCGTGTAGAGGATGATCTGCCGGCGGGTCTCCCGGGCGCCGGCTGTCACCGGCAACATCGGGATGCCTGCGCGACGGTAATCATCGTTTACCCACAGCGCGAGCGACCAGAAGTGCGGGGGCGTCCAGAAGAAAACGATAGCGAAAAGGATTAACGGCACAAGGTCGATCGAGCCAGTCACCGCAGCCCAGCCGATGACAGCAGGGAATGCCCCGGCAGCCCCGCCGATAACGATGTTCTGCGGCGTGCGGCGCTTGAGCCAGATCGTGTAGATAAAGACGTAGAAGAGAATCGACAGCGCGAGGACGGAAGCCGCGGCGAGGTTGGTCGCCAGGAACATCAATAGGACCGCCCCCGCCGCCAGCACCACGCCATAGCCGAGGGCGGCGGCGGCCGGAAGGCGTCCGGCCGGGATGGGCCGCTTACGGGTACGCCGCATCACCGCATCGATGTCGCGGTCATACCACATGTTGATGGCCCCGCACCCCCCCGCAGCCACGCCGATGCACAACACGGCGGTGAAACCCAAGACGGGGTTCAGATGGCCCGGCGCGATCAGCATCCCGATCAGGCCGGTGAACACCACTAGCGTCAAGACACGCGGCTTGAGAAGCGCGATCCAATCGCGCAGTTCCGTCTCCTGCTCTCCAGGCAGAACTATCGGCAGGAGGGAGCCTTCCCCCCTGCCCTCGTTACCAAGGCCGACGCCCGCCATCCCGCTCATGTCCCGCTCACGGAATACGGGGCAAAGTCTCGTAGGTGTGGAACGGCGGCGGGGAGGACTGGGTCCATTCCAATGTCGTCGCGCCCGCCCCCCAGTAGTTCGCTGTCACGTGCTGCTTCGACGTGAATGTGCGGTACAGCACATAGAAGAACACCAGGAACGCGATCCCGCTCAGATAGGCACCGAGAGAGGAGATGAAGTTCCAGCCCCAGAACGCCTGCGGGTAGTCCGGGTAGCGACGCGGCATCCCGTCGGCCCCAAGGAAGTGCTGGGGGAAGAAGGTGAGATTTACGCCGATGAACGTCAGCCAGAAATGCACCTTTCCCCAGAACTCGGGATACGGACGGCCGGACATCTTGCCGATCCAGAAGTAAAAGCCGGCGAAGATGCCGAACACCGCACCCAACGACAGCACATAATGGAAGTGCGCGACCACGTAGTACGTGTTGTGCAGGATCTGGTCGATGCTCGCGTTGGCCAGCACCACGCCCGTCACGCCACCAATGGTGAAGACGAAGATGAACCCCAGCGCCCACAGCATCGGCGTCGTGAACTCGATGGACCCGCCCCACATGGTGGCGATCCAAGAGAAGATCTTGATGCCCGTCGGCACCGCGATGACCAACGTCGCCGCCATGAAATACGCGCGGGTATCGACGTCCATGCCGGAGACAAACATGTGGTGCGCCCACACGACGAACCCGATTACCCCGATCGCGACCATGGCGTAAGCCATGCCCAGGTAGCCGAAGATCGCCTTCTTGCTGAATGTCGAGATCACGTGGCTCACGATCCCGAACGCGGGCAGGATCATGATGTACACCTCGGGGTGCCCGAAGAACCAGAACAGGTGCTGGAACAGCACCGGGTCGCCGCCGCCGGCCGGGTCGAAGAAGGCGGTGCCGAAGTTGCGGTCGCAGATCAACATGGTGACCGCGCCCGCCAGGACCGGGATCGACAGCAGCAGCAGGAACGCCGTGACCAGCATCGCCCAGATGAACAGCGGCATCTTGTGCAGCGTCATCCCCGGAGCACGCATGTTAAAGATCGTGGTTATGAAATTGATTGCTCCCAGCAGCGAGCTGACGCCCGCCAGATGCAGTGCGAACAGGGTGAAATCCATGCCCGGCCCGGGCTCGTAAGTGCTCAGCGAGAGCGGCGGATACAGCGTCCAGCCGGTGCCGGACTCGCTCATGAGCAGGCCTGTCACGATCAGGATGTAAGCCGGCGGCAGCAGCCAGAAGCTGATATTGTTCAGACGTGGGAACGCCATGTCGGGCGCGCCGATCATCAGCGGGATGAACCAGTTCCCGAACCCGCCGATCAACGCGGGCATCACGGCGAAGAAGATCATCAGCAGCCCATGGGCGGTGACGATCGTGTTCCACTCCTGACCCGTGCTGACCAGGTGGTTGTTGGGATACATCAGCTGGGCCCGCATGATCTCCGACAGGATCGCGCCGGTGGTGGCGCCAACCAGGGCGAAGATCAGGTAGAGTGTGCCGATGTCCTTGTGATTGGTGCTGCAGAACCAGCGAACGAAGAACCCCGGCCTGTGGTCGTGGTCATCGTGGCTTTGCTCGTGTGTCGTGACCGACATGTCCGTCTCCTTGAGGCGCCGAGCCGGCTCAGCGCCGCGCGTCTGCCGTGATGGCCGTTGCAGTACTGCCCGTCGCGCTGGCCAGCAACACCCTGCCCGTTGGCGCAGCGGGCGTCGCGGGCGCGGCATCCGCAAACTGCTTCTGCGCCTGGGCCACCCACGCCTGGAACTCCTCGGGAGTCACGCCGCGCACCACGATGGGCATCCGGCTGTGGTTCGTCCCGCAGATCTGGTTGCACTGCCCATAGTACACGCCCGGCTTGTCGATGCGCACCCACGTCTCGATCGTACGTCCCGGGATGGCATAGCGCTGCACACCCAGCGAGGGGATGAAGAAGCTGTGGATCACATCGCCGCTGGTAGCCAGGACGCGGACGTTCTTGCCGACCGGCAGCACCAGGTCATTATCGACCGTCAGCAGACGTAACTGGCCCGGCTTCAGCTTGTCGTCAGGAATGATGTAGCTGGAGAAGTCCAGGTTCTTCTGCTCTGGATACGTGTATTCCCAGAACCACTGATGCCCCGTCACCTTGACAGTCATGTCCGGACTGTCGGTCCGATCCTCGTAGTACACCAGTCGGAAAGACGGGATCGCGATCAGCACCAGGATCAGGATCGGAATGACCGTCCACGAGACCTCGATCACCGTGTTGTGGCTGAACGCCGACGCGACCGGGTTGCGCTTGGCGTTATAGCGCCACATCACCCAGCCCACGAGGCCGCCCACGAAGGCGGTGATCACGGCGATGATGACGAACACCAAGTGATTCAGCGCGATGATGTCGCGCTTGACCGGGCTGAACCCGGCCTGCATCCCAACCGCCCAGGGCGATGGCGCTTGCGCCGCCGCCGGCGCCATCCCGAACCATCCGAAGGCGTAGATCATCATTGCAGCGGCCGTGAGCCGCCCCAGCACCTGCGTAGGCCGTGTCATTCTCGATCCCGTCCCCCACGGGCCGAAAGCGGCCCGGCTCGCCACGTCGCTAGCGGAGAGACTGCACGAGATCAAGGACCAGCGCCTCTGGCGTGCCCACCATGGAAGCCTGAACCCGGCACGACCATTCTCGACCCCTGGTGCACAAGCCATGCCGGGGGTTTCCGGCAAACGTGCGTGCTCGGGATCTCAGTTGGGAAGGTGGAGCAGCGTGAAAAGCCCCGCCGGTGGGACAGAGCTCATTGCGGCGCGGGTGCTGTCCGCAGGGTCGAGAGATCCTCGACGGCGAAATCGGGGTGCCAGCCGAGCTTGCGGGACGCCGGCGCCATGGCCCGCTCCACCCACCAGCGCGGACCGCGTACGGCCCGGAAATGCCCGACGAACAGCAGGTGCCCCCCGGGGCGGACCACGCGGCGCATTTCAGCGAGCAGCCTGCGCGGGCCAGGCACGACGGAGGCGACGAACATCGCAACCGCGACGTCAAAGCTGGCGTCGGGGAACTCGGTCGCCTCGGCGTCCATCTCGCGGAGGGCTTCGACATTGACGAGCCCGCGTTCGTCCACCCGCCGTCGCGCCAGCGCAAGCATATCAGCCGAGAGGTCGATGCCGGTCACGCGCTTGTCAGCGGCATAGTGCGGCAGAGCTAGCCCGGTGCCGACACCCACTTCGAGAACGCGCCGCGCCCGCAGCCGATTGACCGTCTGCACCGCCCGGCGCCGGCCGAAGCCGGACACACCCCCGAATGTCACGTCGTAGATGCGCGACCAGCGCCGATACGCCGCTCGCACGGCCTCGGCGTCAAGCGCCGAGCGCGGCCCCTCCCGACTGGGCTCGATGATATGTCCCATCTGCGCGCTCACTCCCGCGCCGCTGCCTAAACCGGCAAGCGATGAGAGGCAAGGCCGTTTCCGCACTTGCCGTCGGGAGAGGCTGTCAGTCCTCTTCGGACAGGTTCACCGCCGCCGCCCGCCCGTTCTGCTGTTGCTCGGTCTCGAAGCCGACTTTCTGGCCTTCATTGAGCGTGCGCAACCCTGCCTTCTGCACGGCGCTGATGTGCACGAACACGTCCTTGCCCCCGGTGTCAGGGGCGATGAAGCCATAGCCCTTGGTGGGGTTGAACCACTTGACAGTGCCCTTTGACATGGAGGGGCCCCCTTTCCGACTTGGCGGGTTGCCGCGTTCCGATCGCTGCATCAGGTCCGCCAAGCAGAATAATACGCCGGTGGAGCGCAATCTGCAACGAATCCCGGCGCGCATGACACATCCGAGATGAAACCGGAGGCCTGACTCCGATCGGCTTGCCCGGCGGGCCGCGCCGACCTAAGACCGCCGGCGGTGGGGCGTCGCCAAGTGGTAAGGCAGCGGATTTTGATTCCGCCATGCGGAGGTTCGAATCCTCCCGCCCCAGCCCGGCCTCGATGGTCCGACCCCTCAATTGCCCATCGCCACGCCCTGCCCCACACTCCCGCTCCGGAGCAGAAAGGAGGACCGGCATGGCCCAGCGGATCGCCTTCGTCGGCGCGGGCGCGGTCGGCGGCTACGTTGGCGCGGGGCTTGCCGCCTGTGGGCACGATGTCACGCTGGTTGATCCGTGGCCCGCGCACGTGGAGGCGATGCGCGCCGGGGGAATGGCGCTCTCCGGCATGACCCCGGAGGAGACGCGCACCGTCCGGGTGAACGCCATCCACGTCACGGAGGTGCAGCGCATCGCCAAGCAGGCGCCCATCGACATCGCCTTTGTCGCGGTCAAGTCCTACGACACCGAGTGGGCGACCATGCTGATTGCACCCTACCTGTCGGCCACCGGCTATGTCGTCTCTCTCCAGAACTGCATCAACGAGGAGCGGGTCGCGGGCGTCGTCGGGTGGGGCCGCACGGTGGGCGCCGTCGTTACCGGCGGCCTCGCGCTCGACCTCTACGAACCGGCCCACATCCGGCGGACCATGGCGCGGCGGCCGGATATCCCCGCTCTCTATGTCGGCGAGCCGCATGGGCAACTCACTCCGCGTGTCCTCGCGCTCGCGCGGATGCTGGGAGACGTGGACAACGCGCACGCCACCGACAATTTGTGGGGCGAGCGGTGGACCAAGCTGTGCGTGAACGGGATGCGCAATGGCGTATCGGCCGCGACCGGCCTTGGCGGCAACGAGCGCGACAGCCATGACGCGATCCGCCGCGTCTGCATCCGGCTCGGCGGCGAGGCGGTCCGGGTCGGCCAGGCGGTCGGCTTCCGGCTGGGCAAGGTCGGCGCGCTTGACCCCGAACGTCTCGCCCGCGCCGCCGAGGGCGAGACGGCCGCCCTCGCCGAGATCGAGCGGCTGATGCTGGCCGGCACGCGGGGCGAGGCGCGCAGCCACCTTCAACGCCCCTCGATGGCCCAGGACATGGCGAAGGGCCGCCGCACCGAGATCGAGTTCATGAACGGCTTCATCGCGGCCAAGGGCGCCGAGGCCGGTGTGCCGGCCCCGACCCATGCCCGGCTGACCGAGGTGGTCATGCAGGTGGAACGCGCCATCCTGCCGCCGAGCCCCGGGAACGTGCTCTGGAACTGACGCGGTCCGCCCCCAGGTTCGCAGACTTGCGCTGGTCGGAGAGCAGGCGGGAATGAGCGACGTGGACGTGGTGGTGATCGGCGCCGGGGCTGCCGGCCTCTCCGCCGCCCGCACTCTGCGTACGCATGGCTGCACGACGGTCGTGCTGGAGGCGAGCGGGCGCATTGGGGGCCGGGCCTGGACGGCGCATCCGCCTGAGCTTGGCGGCGTGTGGTTCGACCTGGGCGCGATCTGGCTGCATGCGGCGGAACGCAATCCGCTGGTTCCCATCGCGCGCGATGCTGGCGAAACGTTGCTGAATTCGGCCGAACTGCGTACCGAGCGGACGTTCGTGGACGACCGGCCGGCAACCACGGCCGAGAACGCCGATTACGACGATGCCGCGCGCCGGTTCGAGCAGGCAGCCGGCAGGATGTTGCGCGCTGGGACCGACATGCCATTGGCGGCGGTCGCGCGCGCCTTGCCCGACGATCCCTGGGCGCCGACGATCGAGGCCTGGGAAGGGCCGGTCATTTGCGCGGCCGACGCCGACGCTTTCAGCCTCCGGGACTGGCAACGTAACGCATTATGGGGGACGAATCTGGTCCCCGACGGCGGTATCGGCGCCTTCATGGCACGCCGGCTGGGTGCTGGGCTGGACATCAGGCTGCGCACGCCCGTCACGCGGGTGGCCTGGGGCGGCGCGGGCGGCACGGTGCGGATCGAGACCTCCCAAGGCACCCTTGCCGCGCGCTGCTGCATTGTCACCGTCTCGACCGGCGTCCTGGGTGCCGGCGTGATCCGCTTCGACCCGTCGCTGCCGGCCCGCGTGCAAGATGCCGTGGCCGGGCTGCCGATGGGACTCGCTCTCAAGGTGGTGCTGCGGGCTACCGGACCCGACCGTCTCGATCTGCCGGTGCACTGCTCGCTCGACCGACGCGTGGAGCGCACGGGCGATCCGTTCATGATCTTCCAGTGCTGGCCGTACGGCCGCGACTACGTGCAGGGCTGGATCGGCGGCGGCCCGGCCTGGGAATTGGCCCGGCAGGGCGAGGCCGCGACGGCCGATTTCGCGCTGGCGCAATTGCGCCGGCTGTTCGGTGCCCGCGCCGATCGGCTGTTCGCGACCGGCGCCCGCCTGGTCACCCACTGGGACGCCGAGCCCTGGGTGCGCGGAGCTTACGCCTACGCCATCCCGGGCCAGGCCGGCGCGCGCGTCGCGCTCGGCCAGCCGCTCGATGACGGTCATCTGGTGTTCGCCGGCGAGGCCTGCCACGACGGGCTGGCGGGCACGGTAGGCGGGGCATGGATTTCGGGCGCGACCGCCGCCGAGGTCGTTGCGCGGGTGCTGGCCGCGTGATGCCGCATCTTGCCTTCTGGCGTGCCAGGGGCGTTCCGGTCGTCGAGTTGCATGGACTGATCGCCGGCCGCCCCGGCCTGCTTAATCTGCGCGGGGCCGCCCCGCTGATCGAGCGCGGGTTTGCCGCCGCCCGAGGGCGCGCCTTGGTGCTCGACATCGACAGTCCGGGCGGCTCGCCCGTGCAGTCGGACCTGATTGCCGCGCTAATCCGCCGCCGCGCCGAGAAGGCCGGCGTGGCGGTCCATGCGGTCATCCAGGATGTAGGAGCCTCGGGCGGCTACTGGATCGCCTGCGCGGCGGACCGCATCTGGGCCAACCCGATGAGCATCGTCGGCTCGATCGGCGTGCGGGGTGGCGGCTTCGGCTTCCCCGGGCTGCTCGCGCGCCTGGGCATCGAGCGACGCCTATACACCTCCGGTGCAAACAAGGCGCGGCTCGATCCGTTCCTGCCCGAGCGCGCGGAGGATGTCGCCTTCACCCAGGAGCTGCTGGATGACCTGCATGCCCGCTTCATGGCCTGGGTGCGCGCCCGCCGAGCGGAACGCCTGAGCGGGGAGCAGGCGACGATATTCGACGGCAGCTTCATGCTGGGCGACCGAGCGCTGACCGTGGGCCTCATCGACGGCTTCGGGGACGTCGGCAGCGTGGTGCGCGAGCTGGGCGGCGAGAAGGCACGTCCTCGGGTGTTCCGCCCGCGCCCGCGCGGCCTCTTGCGCCGTCTGCCCGGGATCGGCGCGCACGCGCTGCTCGACGCGCTCGAGGAACGACGCTGGCGGGTTGACCTGCTCGGTTGATTTTCGCCTCGTTTTCAAAAAATTAATACCGCTTTGCGACATGATCTTGCCATCAGAGTCGATCGCGGGTAAGTACTTAGCGGCGAATCCTGACCAATTCGATGAGCGGCGATCGTTCTAGCTGCCGTCTCGTCCCGCCTATGCTGTTCGCGCCACGACGGAGGTTCACGAGCGGATGTCACGGCTTACCCGCACCGTCCGCCCCACCTTGCGCGCTGCCAGTTGCGCCGCGGTCCTCGCGCTGCTTGCCGCCTGCGCCACGCAAGGCCCGCAAGTCAGCGCCCCGCAACAGGCGGCGGTCTATGCGGCGCATGCACGCGGCAACTACGTCCCGCCTGGGCCGCCCGAGGACCCCTGGGGTCCCTACATCGACGAAGCGACGACGCAATTCGACGTCCCCGCCATCTGGGTGCGGGCGCTGATGCGCGTCGAGTCCGGCGGGCAGGAGTACCAGGACGGCCACCTTGTCACCTCCGACGCCGGCGCGATGGGCCTGATGCAAGTGATGCCGGGCACGTACGAAGACCTGCGCGACCGCTATAGCCTTGGTCCCGATCCGTTCGACCCGCACGACAACATCGTGGCCGGCGTCGCCTACATGCGCGAGCTGTACGATATCTATGGCGCGCCAGCGTTCCTGGCCGCCTACAATGGCGGCCCGGCGCGCCTGGACGACTATCTCAGCAACAGCCGCCCGCTCCCCGAGGAGACGCGACACTACGTCGCCATGATCGGCCCGGCGCTGGAGGGGGTCTATCCGAATCGCCGCTCGCCGGCCGAGGCGTACGCGATGAACGATCTCCCGATCGACATTCGGCCGGGACTCCGCTACGGCGGTCGGACCCTGTTCGTCGCCGCCAATACCCGGCACGCGCCCGGACGGCGCGGTTCCGGTCGGCATGTCCTGGAGGTCGC
The DNA here is from genome assembly GCA_963756495.1 of uncultured Pseudomonadota bacterium. Classification (GTDB taxonomy): domain Bacteria; phylum Pseudomonadota; class Alphaproteobacteria; order Acetobacterales; family Acetobacteraceae; genus DATFDN01. The sequence continues at coordinate 142,662 of CAVWNS010000003.1, forward strand.
GCGCCTCACCCCCGTCGACCGTCCGGGGCGCCACGCCGCCGTCACGCGCGTCGCGTTGCTCGAGCCGCTCCCGACGCCACCGGCCGAGCCGTCGCTGGCGCCCGCGATGGTGCGCCACGGTCATGGATTTCACTTGGTCAGCCGCGCCGAGGCTGCCCCGGTGCATGTCGGAGGCGCCGCCGCCGCCGGGTGGGGCATCCAGGTCGGCGCCTATGCCAGCCAAAGCCAGGCGCAGCACGCGCTGGGGGCGGCGAAAGCCGGTGCAGGTGGCGCGCTGGGCAGCTCGCATCCGACGGTCGCGAGCATCCACCAGCATCACGGGCTGCTGTGGCGCGCGCGGCTAACCGGCCTGTCGCGGGATGCGGCCGTTCACGCATGCGAGAAGCTGGCGCACGGCCACGCAGGGTGCCTGGTGATTTCACCGGAGTCGCAGTCCTGAACCGAGCCGGGCGGTAGTCTTTCCCGCCCGAACCGCTACACTCCGGGAAAGCTTGGAACGGCGGCGCGGTCCGCTCGTTCCGGGGCGATCCCGGAGGCAGTTGCATGACGAAGTTCGGCCTTGCCCAGCCCATTCGCCGTGTCGAGGACCCGCGTCTTCTGCTCGGGGGTGGCCGCTACACCGACGACATCCAGCTTCCCGGCATGCTGTACGGCCATGTCCTGCGCAGCCCGCACGCTGCGGCGCGGGTTGGACGGATCGATACGGCGGCGGCGATGGCCCTGCCCGGCGTGCGCGCGATCTACACCGGCGCGGACCTCAAGGCCGACGGCATCGGCTCGCTGCCCTGCGCCGTGGCGCTGAACAACCGCGACGGCTCGCATATGGCCGCGCCTCCGCATCCTGTGTTGGCCGACGGCACGGTCCGCCATGTCGGCGACCCGGTGGCCTTCATCGTGGCCGACACGCCGCAGGCGGGCCGGGACGCGGCCGAGTCGGTCGAGGTGGACTACGACATCCTGCCCGCCCACACCGACCCTGCGACCGCCCTTGACAAGGACGTCCCCCTCGTCTGGCCGGACGTGCCGCATAACCGCGTGTTCGACTGGGAGATCGGCGACAAGGCAAAGGCCGAGACGCTGTTCGCCCAGGCCGCCCACGTCACGCGGCTCACCGTGGTGAACAACCGGATCATCGTCTCCTCGATGGAAGCGCGGGCGGCGCTGGCCGACTATGACACGCAGACCAACCGCTGGACCTTGTACGCGAACACCCAGGGCGGCTGGCTCGTCAAGGATTTGATCAAGGGTGTCTTCGGCGTGCCCGGCGAGGCGTTCCGCGTCATCACCCCCGACGTGGGCGGCGGGTTCGGCATGAAGCTGTTCCTGTATGCCGAGCACGTGCTGACCTGCTATGCGAGCCGCAAACTCGGGCGACCCGTGAAATGGGCGGCCGATCGCAGCGAGGCATTCCTGTGCGACACCCAGGGCCGCGACAACGTGACTCTCGGAGAACTCGCCATCGACGCGGACGGGAAGTTCCTCGCCCTGCGCACGCGCAACATTTCCAATATGGGCGCCTATCTTTCCAACTTCGCGCCCTACATCCCGACCCTCGCCGGCACCAGCGTGCTCGCCAGCGTCTACGGCTTCCAGGCGGTCTACGCGAACGTGATCGGCGTGTTTACCAACACCGTCCCGGTGGACGCATATCGCGGAGCGGGTCGGCCCGAGAGCAACTATCTCGTCGAGCGCCTGGTCGATGCGGCCGCGCGTGAGCTGAAGTCGGACCGGGCCGAGCTACGGCGCCGCAACATGGTGCCGCCCTCGGCCATGCCGCACGCCTCCCCTGTCGGCAAGACCTATGACAGCGGCGACTTCGCGACCGTGCTGGACGCGGCGCTGTCGCGCATAGATTGGGCGGGCTTCCCCGCCCGGCGCGCGGCGGCGGCGCGGCGCGCCCGCCTGCGCGGCATCGGCCTGTCCTACTATCTCGAGGCGACTGGCGGCGATCCGACCGAGCGGGCCGAGATCCGCTTCGCCGAAGGCGGGTTCGTGGACGTGTTCGTGGGCACCCAGTCTACCGGCCAGGGCCACGAGACCGCCTATGTCCAGCTCGTCTCCACCCGGCTGGGCGTGGACGGCGAGAAAATCCGGATTCGCCAGGGCGACACGGATACGATCCCGACCGGCGGCGGCACCGGGGGCGCGCGCAGCCTCTATTCCGAGGGGCAGGCGATCTTCGTCACCGCGGACAGCGTGATCGAGAAAGGCCGGCACGCGGCCGCCGAGGTGCTGGAAGCCGCGGTCGGCGATATCGGCTTCGCGGAGGGGCGCTTCAGCATCGTCGGCACCGATCGTGGCATCGATATCATGCACCTGGCGGAGACGCAGCGCTCGAAGGCCGCGCGGGGCGAGAAGGTGGTGACGCTCGACGCCGCCGAGATCGCCGAGATCAAGGAGCACACCTTCCCGAACGGCTGCCATGTGGCGGAAGTAGAGGTCGATCCGGAGACGGGCCATATCGAGATCGTACGCTACCTCGTCTGCGACGATGTCGGACGCGCGGTGAACCCGATGATCGTGCGTGGCCAGGTGCAGGGCGGCGTGGCGCAGGGCTTCGGGCAGGCGGTGCTGGAGCGTACGGCCTATGACCCCGGCTCGGGCCAGCTGTTGTCGGGCAGCTTCATGGACTATGCCCTGCCCCGCGCGGCCGACCTGCCCGATATCGAGGTGGAGTTCCTGGAGATTCCCTGCGCCACCAACCCGCTCGGGGTGAAGGGCGCGGGCGAGGCCGGCGCCGTCGGCAGCCCGCCGGCGGTGATGAACGCGATCCTGGATGCGGTGTCCGAGCAGGGCGTTACGCATCTGGACATGCCCGCCACGCCGGAGACGGTCTGGCAGGCGCTGACCGCGAAGGCAGCGTAGAGCCTGGTCGCCTCAACAAGAAGCGTTCAGGCTCTAGCTGGACGGCTCAGGCGTCCCACGCCTGGATAGAGACCTGCCGCGCGATCTTGCCCTGCCGCAGCTCGAGCGTCGCGGCGCAGAAGACGCGCTTGCCGTCGGGATAGGTGCAGGTCTGCGTGAAGGCCAGGCGGTCGCCCTCAGCTATGCCGGCATCGACGCGATGCGTCATCGTCCGGCCACACACGTCCGAGTAGTAGGCGGCGATCGCGTCGCTGCCCTGGATCTCGAGCGGACGGCTGGGTGGGTTGTCCTGGTCGATGATCCTTAGCACCGCATCGTTCGTGTAGAAGCTGGCGAGGGCCGGCCCGTCGCGACTTTCGATCGCACGGCGCAGCGCTGGGATTGTGAGTGCGTCCATGATCTGCTCCTGCCTGATGTCTGATCCATTGACTACTGCGTCGGTGCGCCGGACTTGGCGTGCTCCGCGGCGGCGCGCAGAACCGTGTCGGTGTCGTTCTTGAACGTTGTGAAATCAGCCTGCATCCCGTTGAGTACCGGTACTCCAGTGCCGCGTGATCGCTGCCATCGCGACCGCCTCGCGAACCTCGGCGTCCGTCGCGCCGTTGGCCTTGGCCGCCGCGGTGTGAAAGTAGATGCAGTAGCTGCAAGGCACCTGCGCCGCGACCGCGAGGCCTATCAGCTCCTTCTCCTTGCCCGACAGCGCGCTCTTGGGGTTGAGCTGCACTGTCTTGAACTCCGCCCAGGCGCCGCCGATGCCTTCTTCTGGAAACAGCTTGAAGAAGGTCGGCACGCTCCCGAGCGTCGCTTCAATGTCGCGATACGTTACGGTCGCATCCTCTGCTCGCGCCGAGGTTGCAAGAAGCGAACTGAGGAGAGCGGACATCGCAAGCGCGGTGACGGAACGAGATTTTATTGACGACATGATAATTCTCCTGTTTCGGTTGTGACGGACGTTCCTGCGTCACGGGCGCGCCTCCAGGACGAGGTTGAACGGCGTCTCGGCGGCGCGGCGAAACCGCGTGAAGCCACCTGCTGTCACCGCGTTGCGGAGACGCGCCTCGCCGGCTTGCGCGCCCAGCGCCAAGCCGACGTCTTGCGACAACGAGGCCGGTGTGCAGATCATCGTCGAGGCCGCGTAGTAGAGGCGGCTGACCGGATTGAGGTTGTCGGCCAGACAGCCGTGCGCGAACGGCTCGACCAGAAGCCATGTGCCGCCCTCCGCCAGTGCCGCCCGCACATGGGCAGCCGCGCCGACGGGATCGCCCATGTCGTGCAGGCAGTCAAAGAAGGTGACGAGGTCGTAGCCACGCGCCGGAAACTCCTTCGCTGCCGCGACATCGAAAACGACGCGGTCGCCGACACCCGCCGCCGTCGCCGCATCGCGGGCCGCGTCGATCGAGGGTAGGTGGTAGTCAAAACCGAAGAATCGGGAGCGCGGAAAGGCCTTCGCCATCAGGATGGTCGAGGCACCATGCCCGCATCCGACGTCCGCCACCGAGGCACCCGCCTCCAGTTTGGCCACGATGCCGTCCAGTGCCGGCAGCCAGTGGGCGACTAGGTTCTGACGGTAGCCGGCGCGGAAAAATCGTTCTGTGCCACAGAACAGGCAGCGCGAATGCTCGTGCCAGCCGAGCCCGCGACCAGAGCGGAACGCATCGGTGATCTTCGGCACGGCGCGGAACATCGCCTCGGCGATTTCAAAGAAGCCGGCGAGGAATGCCGGTCCTTCTTCGTTGGCGAATACCTCTGCCTGCTCAGGCTCGAGCCGGAACGTCTCCGTTGCTGCTTCGTATGCGACGTAGCCCGAAGCTGCCTGCGCGGCGAGCCATTCACGAACGTAGCGTTCAGCCGTCCCTGTACGGTGTGCAAGCGCCGCAGACGTGAGCGGACCGGCGGCGGCGAGCGCCTTGAAGAGGCCGAGCCTGTCTCCGACCAGGACGAGGGCTGCGTTCGCCGTGGCGCCCATGTCGCCGAGCATACGGCCGAGGAACGCATTGAGCCGGTCTGCATCGACCGCAGGCGCCGTGATCTCCGATGTAGACATGTGCCGGCTCCCGCCCTTGCATGTACTCCATTATGACGGGGCGGGATGGCGCGCGCTTCGCCCGAACGGGCCATTTGCGTCGTGGCTCTATCGGCGGATAGCCGGACCGATGGCCGGCGCGGTCTCGGGTTGCTGCCGGGCGGCGAAGGCCGCCGCCGCCGCGCGGTTCGCCAAATCGAGCTTGTCGAGGATGTTGGCGACGTGGCGTTTGACGGTGTGCTCGCTGATGCCGCGTTCCGTCGCGATCTCAGCGTTGGTCAGCCCGCGCGCCAGTATCGACAGAATGTCGCGTTCACGCGCCGTCAACATCGCCAGCGCCGATGCGTCGCTTGCCGGTCGGCGCGACCCGTCGCCATCAAGCGTGAGCAGGGCCGGCCCATCGTCGTCCGGCAGGCGGCAGCCGGCATCCGTGAAGTTCAGCCCGCAACCGGGCACGATGTCGCGCACCATTGTCGAAACCAGGACCTCGCCGGCGCGGGCAGCGGAGGCGATCCTTGTCGCCACCCGGATCGCAGCGCCGCCCACGTCGTCTCCGGTGATCTCCACCTCCCCGGTATGGACGCCGGCGTGCAGCACGATGTCGGACTCCAGCGCCGCCGCCCGGATCGCGAGCGCGCAGCGCAGCGCGCGGACCGGTCCGTCAAACACGGCCGTCGTTCCGTCCGGCTGCTGTCCCACCTCGCGGCCGCGGTGTTGCAGCAGACTTGCCGCGATCTGCTCCCGAAAACCCCTTACTTGGTCGAGCCATGAGCGCTCGCGGCCGCTCCCATGCCGCGCCGCGTTCGCCAAGTTGGCGCAGAGAACCGTCGCGAGGACACGGTCCAACTCGGGCACCGGCCGCACCCCCGTCAGGAATTCCTCGATCTCATCGACGACGCGATCGGTGTCACCGACCCAGATCGGGTGGTCTACGCCGGGATCTCCACATGCTTGGTCCCGGCGATGTGGCGCGCGAGATAACGTCCGGCCGCCACCTGGACGCGGGCATCCTGATCGCGGTGGATGACTAACGTCGGCACACGGACCGCCGACAACACGCCCCGAACGTCGATTTGGCTGTTCATCCGAGCCAAGGCGATCGCGCCGGCCGGACTGGTCCCGAGCCGTTCGAAATCGCGCCCACCAGGCGCGGAAGCGATCGTTGGCAACGAGGTTTGGGCAGAAGCTCTTCAGCGTGCTGCCATCGCCCCAGTGGGTCTCGGCCGCTGCGACGAAAGCTTCCACCTGCTCCGACGAGAGCACCCAGGAGTAAAAATGCGCATAGGCGCCGTAGAGAACGAGTGCCCGGGTTCGCTGCGGATAGGTCGCTGCGAACAGGATCGACATGGGGCCGCCTTCGGACGCCCCCATCAAGACAGCCTGGCGAGAGCCCGCCGCATCCATGACCGCGCGCACGTCGTCCATGCGCGTTTCCAGATTTGGCATATCGCTGACCCGGTCGGACAATCCGGAGCCGCGCTTGTCGAAGATGATCAGCCGGGCGAAGCTGGCCAGCCGGTTGAACAGGTGGGTCAGACCGGGGTCTTCCCACTGCGTCTCCAGATTGGAGATGAAGCCCTGGACAAAAACGACGTCAATCGGACCGCGCCCTACCGTTTGGTAGGCGATATGGACATCGCCGCTCCGCGCGTACTGCGTTTCTGGATGAACCACGGGTTCGGACCCAGCGCTCGCCCGTTTGTAGCCGAAACGTCGACGATATGCAACGCGGACTGCACGGGCCGTTGGTCGACTGTTAGCCGATGGCGGAGCAGAGGGCGCCCGCTTGTCTCTACGCGAAGCGGGCCATCGCGCCGACGACCTGTCCCAGCACGTTCGCCAATGCCGCACGTTGGGCGGCGACCGCGCCTGCGGGCGTGTCCGCCGGCATTGTCGGGCTTCCCGCCAGCGCCCGCTGCGTCAGCGCGCGCGGCGGCGTGCGGCGTTGGTCCAGCAGCGTGATCGCAAGTCCCGCCCGTCCTTGGTGGACACGCGGGTCGGCGACGAACCGCGTCAGTTCCCCCTCAAGCACGAGATCGGCGCCGAGCCCGCTGTAAGGTCCGACCACGGCAGCGAACAGACCCGAGGCCGCGAGCCATCGCCGCGCGTCGTCGGTCGCTGCCTGCGCGGGCGCGACCTCCCAGAGATTGTAGAAATCGACGTGCACGCTGCCATCCACATTCAGCCATTGCACCCCGAGTTGGTCGAGCCCCGGCGCGGCCCCGAAGTCTCGCACCAGCAGCACCTTCCCGCGCGCTCTCGCGGGCCGTTGCATGGGCGGCGCCAGGCTCAGCGGCCAGGTGCTGCGCTGCACGTAGGCTGGCTGGGGCAGCACGCTGCATCCGCCCAGCGCTGCGGCGGCGGCAAGGACCGAGCGGCGTCGCATCGGGTGGGCCCCACTCACCGCAGCGTCCCGCGCACAGGCGGCGGCGGCCCGCTCAACACCTGGGCCGGGTCCTGCCGAAGCGAGGCCGTCAGCTCCCGCAAATTCTCCGATGCCGCTTGCATGTTGCGAACCAGCGGCGCAAGTCCGGCCTGCAACTGGGCGGCGCCCCCGCTGACCTGGCGTACCGTGGCATCCAGGGCCGTGATAAGCGCGGTCATTCGGACCGAAAGTTGCGCCAGCCGCTCGGTTGAGGAGGCGCCCCCCGACAACAGCTTGGCGAGTTCCGGGCTGGACGCCAGCGCCCGGAACTGGCCGGACGTCTGCCGTAGGTCGGCGCTCAGCCCGGGTACATCGGCGCCCTTGACTGCGGCATCGGCGGACGTCAACAGGCCGGTGGCCGCCGCCAAAGTCTGATGCAGGTCGCCGTTGGACAGCTCCCGATCAGAAACTTCTGGGAGAGCGTCGTCAGCGAACCGGCGAGGGCTGTCACATCGACCTTGTCCATTTTCGCGAGGAGCTGCTGACCAGCGTTTCGCACCTCGGCAAACGCGCTGGGGATCGAGGGCACGAACTCGGCTTCCGGCTCCCACGGCAGCGCGGGAACCGGGTAGCGGACGGGATCGACGAAATCGAGATCGATGTAGCTCAGTCCGGTAATGAACTGGCTGTTCAGTCGGGCACGCAAACCCAGCTTCACCGCGACATCAACGTCTGGAAAGTGTCCGATCCGGGTGGTGTCCACCACATAGTTCACATAGACTTGGCGATACAGTGGATCGACGACGCCCTGCTGGGCAGTTCCGTGAGCCGCGCTGACCACGCCGACCTGCGTCACCCGCCCCACTGTCACACCCCGGGTACTCCACCTGAGAGCCGACCTGCAGCCCCTGCACGGATTCCGAGAAGTAGGTGACGAACGCCGTACCCCGTTCACCTGTCCGCCGCGCAGGAACCAGACCAGCCCGAGCAGCAGCGCGATCCCGAACAGGATCAGCAGACCCACCCGCAGCGGCGCCGCGCGACCCTCCATTTAGGCAACTCCCGCGGGCAACGGCTCGCGGCGGAAGAACGCGTGAACCCGCAGGTCGCCGCTTGCATCCTGCAGGCGACGGGGGTCGCCCGTGGCGATCACCCCGCCAGCGTCGGGGAAGGCGTGGGCGTCGAGCATGATGCATCGGTCCGCAATGGCCAGGATGGAGGCAAGCTCGTGGGTCACGACAACGAATGTCGCACCGAGCGACGTCCGCAGGTCGAGAATCAGCCGGTCAAGCCCGGCCGAGGTGATCGGATCGAGCCCGGCCGAGGGCTCGTCCAGGAACAGGATCGGCGGATCGAGCGCCATCGCCCGAGCGATCCCCGCCCGCTTGGCCATGCCACCCGAGATCTCTGCCGGCCGCCGGCCGGCGGCCTCGGCCAGTCCGACGAGGCCGAGCTTGACCCGCGCGACCGCGGCCCGTGCCTCGGGCGGCAGGTCGGTGAACATCTCCAGCGGCAGCATGACATTCTGAAGCAGCGTCATGGAGCCGAACAGCGCGCCCGACTGGAACATCACGCCGAACCGCCGCTGCGCGCGTCGCCGCGCCGGTCCCGCATCCGCCCCGGTGACGCGGGTGTCGGCGATGTCGATCCACCCGGCCGACGGCGGCTGCAACCCGATCAGCTGGCGCAGAAGCGTGGACTTGCCGCTGCCCGAGCCGCCGAGAACGACGAAAACCTCCCCGGCCGCGACTTCGAAGGACACGTCCCGGAAGATCGTGCGGTTGCCGAACCGCTGCGCCAATCCCTCGGCCTGGATGATCGGAGGGCTGGTCACAGGCCAAGCCGGTTGTAGAACACCGCGAACACGCCATCGAGGACGATGGTCGAGACCAGGCCGCCCACCACGGCCGCCGTGGCTGAAATGCCGACCGCGCGCGGTCCGACGCCGGTGGACAGCCCCGAGCGGCAACCGACGGCGGCGATGACGGCGCCGAACACAGCTGCCTTGATCAATCCGCCGAAAAGGTCGGCGCTGGTCGTCCGGTACTGCACCTGTGCCTCGACAATTCCGAGGCCGAAGCCGAAGGTCTTCATCACGACGGCCATGCCGACCAGCCCGGCGATCTCCAGCACCAAGGTCAGGAACGGCATCACCAGCATCGCCGCCGCCAGACGGGGCAGGACGAGCATGGTCACGGGATCGAGGCCCATGCTGACAATCGCGTCGATTTCCTGGTTGACCTTCATGGTGCCGATCTCGGCGGCGAAGGCGGAGGCGGTCCGGCCGGCCAGAATGGTTGCCGTCAACAGAGGCCCCAGCTCGCGCAACAGGCTGACGGACACGAGGTTGGCGACATAGAGCGTCGCGCCGAATTGGCGCATTGGCACGGCCGACTGGAACGCCAGGATCAGCCCGATGAGAAAGCCGAGCCCGGCGATCAGCGGCACGGCCCGCACGCCGGCCTGATCGGCCGTGCGCAAGAACTCCGCACCGCGCAGCATCCGCCGCCGCCGCGGCAGGGCAAGCACGGCGAGCGCCACGTCTCCGAGGAACGCCGCTCCCTCCCCCGCGGCACGAACCCCGAGCAGGAGATCGCGCCAGGACACGGCGCGCGGGCGCGTCGCGGCCGATGCGTCGGATTTGACGACCCGCGCCGCGCGGGCGTGAGCGATAAGGTTCAGTGCGCGTGGGTCAGCACCGGCGATCTCGGCCGTGCCCCCGTGCACGGTCTCGGCCGCGGCAATCAGCGTCGCACCCGTCATGTCGAAGGCGGCCACTCGCCCCAGGTCAACCACCAGACCCAAATTCCGCGCCCGCGCCGCCCCCGCTGCCGCCAGCGCCGATCGCCAGACCTCGCCTGCCCCGACGGCGTCCAGCCGCCCAGCAAAGTCGAGGCGCTCCGCTGCATCCGCCACGCGCACGGTCAGGCTAGCCTGGGATCCCTCCAGCATTCGGGGTGTCAGTGCGCGAGCCAATTGTCGAAGCGCGGCCGCAGCTTGGCGAGGTTGGCCTGCCAGAATGCACCGTCCAACCGCAGCGTGTTTTGCAAATTGCCGGCGCTGGTAGGCGAAATCGCCGCAAGTTCGGCCGCCATGCCCTCGTTGGCTCCCTTCGCCAACCCGCCTTCCGACGCCTCTGCGACCAGCCGGGCCTCGATGGCCGAGGTGCCGGAGAAGTAAAGGAACTGCATCGCGTCGTGCAGGTTGGGGCTCCCCTTGGCAATTGCCCAGCTCAGCACGTCCACTAAGCTATCACTCCACTGGATCGCGAAATCCCGGTGCGCGGCCCGGCCCGCATTCACGACCGCCGCACTGGGCGCACTCGTCATGAGCACATCGCCCGAGCCGAGGATGCAACTCGCATCCTCGGGCGAGTCCCACCAGACGATATACGGGCGAAGCTGGTCAAGCTTGCGGAACGCGCGGTCAACCCCCTCGTTGGTGGACAGCACCTTGTACACGTCTGCCCGCGCCACGCCGTCGGCCAACAGCGCGATCTCCAGGTTCCCTCGGACGCCCTTACGCAGGCCGCGCTTGGCCGGGAACTTGGTCACATCCCAGAAATCGGCCCAGGTCGGGCTGCCAGGAAGCTTGTCGCGATCCCAGGCGAGGACCGTGTTGGAGAGCAGACCGCCGACGCCGCAATCAGACAAGGCCATGGGCATGTAGTGCTCGCGCCCGCCGATCTGCGTCCAATCGAGCTTTTCGAACAGCCCTCCTCCGCAGCCGGCCGCCAGCTCCTCGCCGTTGACCATCACCAGGTCCCAAGCGATTTCGGACCCCTTGGCCGGCTGGGGCAAGGCCGCCACTCCGCCCGGCCACACGCCCGTATCCACGCGGATACCGGTGGCTTGCGTGAACGGAGCGACGAACACCGCCTTCCAGGGCGCGATCAGCCCGGGCCGGCGCAGGAAATCGACAGATCGTGCGCCCCGGCAGGCATCATCGACGCGGCCAGCAGGACGGCGGCGCCGATCAGCGTACACGCGAGCATCAGGGGGCAAGCTCCGGGACCAACATTCGCCGGACGCTACAATCCGCCCGCCGCATGGGCAACGCACCGAGACCGCGTTAAGCTCATGATGTGAAGGAGAACGCCGGAATGCGGGACGCGAGTGTGATGGCAGGCCTGGACGGGCGGGTCGGACGCATCCGGCTGAACCGGCCTAGGGCGCTCAACGCACTCGATCTCGACATGATCCGCGCCGTCACGGCTTCATTGTCCGCTTGGCGGGAAAATCCGGCCGTGCACGCCGTCCTGATCGAGGGCGAGGGCGAGCGCGCATTCTGCGCCGGCGGCGATGTCCGGGCAATCCGACAGGCGCAGCTCGACGGACGCCACGACGACGTAGAGGCATTCTTCAGCGAGGAATACGCGCTGAACCTGATGATCGCGACCTACCCCAAGCCCTATGTCGCCCTGATCGACGGCATCTGCATGGGGGGCGGCATCGGGGTGTCGGTCCACGGCACCTTCCGGATCGCGAGCGAGCACGCCCTTTTCGCCATGCCCGAGACGGCGATCGGCTTCTTCCCCGACATCGGCGCGACCTACTTTCTCCCGCGCCTTCCAGGCTTTCTGGGCACCTATGTAGCGTTGACCGGGGCCCGCCTGCGGGGAGCGGACGCGGTCCATGCGGGTCTGGCCACCCATTTCGTGCCACGCGCGGACATGCCGGATCTGGCTGCCGGGCTGGCCCGGGACGGCCTCGCCATGCTCGCCGCCCATGCCGCGCCCCTACCCGCCTTCTCGCTGGCGCGGCACCGCCCGGCCATCGACCACGCCTTCGCCGCCGAAAGCGTGCCCGAGATCCTCGCCCGCTTGGAGGCCGAGGAAAGTTCCTTCGCCCGTGAAACCGTCGCGACGCTGCGTACGATGTCGCCCAGCGCACTGGTGTGGTCGCTGCGCCTGTTGCGGGCCGGTGCCGGGCGCACCCTCGCCCAGTGCCTGGACGCCGAGTTGCGCGCCACCCGCACCGTGACGGCGGGGCACGAGTTCATCGAGGGCGTCCGGGCAATGGTGGTGGACAAGGACCGCGACCCACGCTGGCAGCCGGTGCGGGTCGAGGAGGTCGATCGCGCCGCTGCCGAGGCGATGCTTGGCTGAGCAGCTTCGATAGGAGCCGACATGCCGGCGTTTATCTGCACCACCTGCGGAACCCAGTATTCGCCAGCCGACGCGCCGCCACCGGCCTGCGCGATCTGCCAGGAAGAGCGGCAATATGTGAACCCGCTCGGCCAGTCCTGGACGACGCTCGAGCAGATGCGACGCACACACCGCAATGCCTTCGGCGAGGTCGAGGCGGGGCTCCTGGGGATCGGCACCGTTCCGTCGTTCGCGATCGGCCAACGCGCGCTGCTGCTGCGTTCGCCGGGCGGCAACGTTCTATGGGACTGCATCAGCCTTCTCGACGCCGCGACGGTCGAGATCGTGCGCGCGCTGGGCGGACTGAGCGCGATCGCCATCTCTCACCCGCATTATTACACCGCCATGATCGAGTGGAGCCGGGGATTCGGCGATGTCCCGGTGTTCCTGCACGAGGCCGACCGGCAATGGGTGATGCGCGCCGATCCCGCCATCCGCTTCTGGACCGGCGAGACGCAAATGATCGCGCCGGGGGCGACGCTGATTCGCTGTGGCGGCCACTTCGCGGGCGGCACGGTGCTGCATTGGGCGGAGGGCGCTGGCGGCAAGGGCGCCCTGCTTTCAGGCGACATCGTGCAGGTCGGGCCGGACAAGAAGGTCAGCTTTATGCGCAGCTACCCGGACCTGATTCCACTGGACGCGGGCACCGTGCGGCATATCGCCGACGTGCTTGCCCCGTGGCCCTTCGACCCGATCTACGGCGCCTGGTGGGATCGGGTCATCGCGACCGCCGGCAAGCAGGCGATGGAGGTCTCGGTGCGGCGCTACATCGACGCGGTCACTCGCCCGCCGCCGGACTGAGGGCGCCCCCGCTTCCTCCGCATCGCGCGCATTTTCAGCAAGAGGATCGCGCCGCTCAGCCCGAGGCTGATGAGGTTGAATACCACCATGGGCGCGCTGCCCAGCATCCAGCCGTAAATCGTCCACAGCGTGAAGGCGCAGACCGTGATCAGGTACATGCGCCGCGATATCGCCTGTTGATCGCCCTCTCGCAGGCTCTTGCGCAATTGCGGGAGGAAGCTGGAGGTGGAGAGGATGCCGGCGATGATGCCGAGGATCGTGACCCAGTGCTGCATGCCGTCAGAACTGGCAACGGTTTGGCGCGTTGCCTCAGTGCCCGCCAAAGACGATCAACATCACGCCGCCGATCACGAGCAGCAACCCCGCCATGTCGCCCGGCTTCAGCTGCTCCTTCAGGTAAAAGCGGCTGAACAGGAGCGTGAACACCACCTCGATCTGCCCGACCGAGCGGACCAGGGCCACATCGGTCATCGCGAAGCCGGTGAACCAGCAGGCCGAACCGGCGGCGGAGAGCAGCCCGACCCAGGCCGTGCTGCGCCAGGTGGTCATCGTCTTGCGCAGTTGCGCCGGGTCGCGCGCGACCAGGTAGGCACCCTGTATCAGGACCTGCAGGGTGCTGGTCACGAACAGCACGAACAGCGCGCGCACGAACACGTCCGGACCACCAACCCTCTGGCTGGCGAGCTTGATGAAGACGGTGGTCACGGCCAACATGAACCCGGCGGCGAGCCCGCTAACGGCGGCCGGCTGGATCGTCGCGGCGATCAGATCGCGCGGGCGCAAGCCGCGGCCGGCCAGCGACAAGGTCAGCACGCCCACCAGACCGATGCCGATGCCGACCCAGGCGAGCGGTCGCAGCGCCTCGTTCAGCACGATCAGCGCGATCACCCCGCTCTGCGCCGCCTCGGTCTTGGCATAGGCGGTGCCGACGGCGAAGTTGCGAAAGCCGAATGCCATGATGAGCAGGTTGGTCGCCAGAATTTGGGTCAGCCCCCCGGCAGCCGCGTAAAGGAGCATCGGCCAGGTCGGCACCGGCAGCCGTCCCCCGCCAGCCGCGACGGCGGCAACGAGAAAGATCAGGGCGGCGGGCGCCCCATAGAGGAAGCGCACGAATCCCGCGCCATTGACCGACAGCAGGGTGCGCAGCTTCTGCTGCATGGCGGTGCGCCAGCATTGGAACAGCGCGGCGGCGACGGCGATGAAAATCCAGAGGGGCATCGTCAGCATCCGGCCGGAGCCGGACGGCCCGGTATGGCGGAAGCCTAGCAGGCTGCCGAAGGACTGTCGCCTAGGCTTCTGCCTCCAGACTTGACAAGAAGCCGGTCAACGGCGTTGGCGGTTCCACTCGGAACTGGCCGATCAGAGCGGCGGCGTCACCACCTTCGATGCAATCACGTTTGTCGTACAGGCCGAGATCGCATGATCTTCATGGATCGCATCGCCCGCAAGATTGCCCATCTCGCTGGGAAGCACGACAGGGGGTTGAGCATGGCCAAAGGCACCGTCACGCGCCGCGGGCTTCTGGGCAGCACCGCGAGCGGGCTCACGCTGTTGCCGTTCGCTGTACGCGCCGACCAGGCCTCGCCAGCACCGCCGCCAGCTGCCCCGGCGCAGGCGGGCGGGTCGGCAGAGCCGCACCAGCAGATCACGCTGCTGGTGAACGGGCATCGGCTCGCCCTGATGGTGGAGCCGCGCACCTCCCTGCTCGACGCGTTGCGCGAGCAGGCCGATCTGACGGGCACCAAGAAGGGGTGCGACCATGGCTCCTGCGGCGCCTGCACGGTCCACCTCGACGGCCGGCGCGTGGTCTCCTGCCTGACCTTGGCCGTGCGCTGTCAGGACAAGGCGGTCACCACGATCGAAGGGCTGGAGATGAACGGCGCGCTGCATCCGGTGCAGGCCACCTTCCTGCACCACGACGGCTATCAGTGCGGCTACTGCACCCCCGGCCAGATCATGTCGGCCACGGCGCTGATCCGGGAAGGCCATGCCGGCTCGCCCGACGAGATACGGGAGTGGATGAGCGGCAATATCTGCCGTTGTGGCGCCTACGCGAACATCGTCGCCGCCGTGCAGGACGCGGCGGCGAACATGGAGAGCTGAGACATGCAGGCCTTCAGCCTCGACCAGCCTACCAACCTGGACACGGCGACCGATGCGGCGCGCGCGGGCGGGGCGAAATACATCGCCGGCGGCACCGACCTGCTGCAGCTCATGAAGAACAACGTGGAGGCGCCGACCCGGCTGATTGATCTGGAACCGGTCGCGCCGTATGCGATCCAGGTCGGACCGGACGGGCTGCGGCTGGAGGCGATGGCGCGCATGAGCGACGTCGCCGCGCACCCGGCGGTTCGCCAGGGCTGGCCGATGATCAGCGAGGCGCTGCTCGCATCCGCCTCGCCGCAGGTGCGCAACATGGGCACCATGGGCGGCAACCTGCTGCAACGCACGCGCTGCGGCTATTTCCGCGACACCGGATTTCCCTGCAACAAGCGCGTGCCCGGCTCGGGGTGCCCGGCGATCGGGGGCGAGAACCGCATGCTCGCTATCCTGGGCGGCAGCGAGCACTGCATCGCCACCAATCCCTCGGACCTCGCGGTCGCGCTGGTCGCGCTAGATGCGCGCGTGGCGCTACGCGCGCCGGGGGGCGTCACGCGGCAGGTGCCTGTGGCAGAGTTTCATCTCCTGCCCGGCGACACGCCTCAGGCAGAGACGATCCTGCAGCCCGGCGAGCTGATCGAGGCGGTGCTGGTGCCGGCGAGCGCGGCAGCCCGGCGCTCGCACTATCTGAAAGTCCGCGACCGGGCGAGCTTCGAATTCGCCCTCGTCTCCGCGGCCGTCGGGCTGGAGCTGACAAACGGTGCGGTGACCGACGTGCGGGTCGCGGCGGGCGGCGTGGGCACCAAGCCGTGGCGGCTGCCCGAGGTCGAGCAGGCGCTGCGTGGGCATCCCCCGACGGCGGACGTGCTGCGCCAGGCGGCATCGGTGGCCGGGCAGGGCGCACATCCTGCCAGCCAGAACGGCTTCAAGCTGACCCTCCTGCGCCGCACCGTGCTGCGCGCGCTTGAGACGGTCACGGCGTAAGGGAGGGCACGATGGGCATTCTTGGAGCCCCGATCGACCGGGTTGACGGGCGGCTGAAGGTCACGGGCAGGGCGCGCTATGCCGCGGAGTTCGGCGTGCCGGGCGCGGTGCATGCGGTGCTGGTCCAGAGCACGGTGGGCGCAGGCACCATCACCGGTTTCGATCTCGCCGAGGCGCAGGCCATGCCGGGCGTGCTCGCGATCGTCACGCCGCAGAACGCGCTGCGGCTGGCGAACAAGAAGGGCGAGCAGCAGACGGTGCACGCGCCGCTATTGCAGGACATGCAGGTCCGTTTCAATGGCCAGCACGTTGCGGTGGTGGTGGCCGACACGCTGGATCGCGCCCTGGCCGCGGCGGCCCGGGTGCAGGTGGATTATCAGCAGACCCCGCCGGCAACGCGGATGGAGGCCGAGCTGGGGAAAGCGTACACGCCGAAGCAGTTCCGCAACGGCGCGCGTCCGCCAGACTCTCGGCGCGGCGATCCGGACGCCACGTTCGACAGCGGGGTCGCGAAGGTGGACGCCACTTATGTCACGCCGATCGAGCACCACAATCCAATGGAGCCGCACGCGACGATCGCGCGATGGGACGGTGATCACCTGACGGTATGGACGGCCACGCAGGGCGTCATGGGCGCCCAGGGCTCGCTGGCGGCGCTGTTCGGCATCGACAAGAAGAACGTCCAGGTGATCTGCCCTTATGTCGGCGGCGGATTCGGCTGCAAGGGCGCCACCTGGCCGCCCGCAACCCTTGCGGCGATGGCCGCGAAAATGGTCGGACGACCGGTCAAGCTCGTCGTCACCCGCGAGCAGATGTACTATTCGAACGGCTACCGGCCGCAGACGGTGCAGAAGCTGCGCTTTGCGGCCGATGCGAACGGGCGCCTGGTCTCGATGCGCCACGACGGTTTCTCGCAGATGTCGATGCCCGAACTCGGCGAGTTCACCGAGCCGGTCGGGCTAGCGACGGAGATGCTGTACGATTGCGCGAATGTCGCGGTGACGCATCGGCTTGTCGCGCTTAATGCGAGCCTGCCCACCTACATGCGCGCACCCGGCGAGGCATCGGGCGTGTATGCTCTCGAAGTGGCGATGGACGAGCTGGCATCGCAGCTCCACATGGACCCGATCGAGTTCCGCCTGCGGAACTACGCCGAGCAGGACCCGCACGAGAAGAAGCCGTTCGCCAGCAAGATGCTGCGCCAATGCTACCAGGCGGGCGCCGAGGCATTCGGGTGGAGCCGGCGCAGCCCCGAGCCGCGCTCGATGCGCGACGGGCGCTGGCTGGTGGGCCTTGGCATGGCGACCAGCACCTATCCGACCAACAGCCAGCCGGCCAGCGCCGACGTGCGTATCGGTGCTGACGGCACGGTACGGGTACGTGCGGCCACTCAGGACCTCGGCACGGGTACCTATACCGTCATGTCGCAGCTCGCGGCTGAGACGCTGGGGGTGCCGGTTCGCTGCGTCCGTTTCGAGCTGGGCGACAGTTCCTTCCCGCCGGCGCCGGTCTCGGGCGGCTCCACCACCGTCGCAAGCGTCGGGCCGGCGGTGCTCGCAGCCTGCCAGGCGGCGCAGCAGAAGATCTTCGATCTTGCCCGTGCGGATAATCGCCTCGGCTGGGGCAGCGTCCCGGTCGAGACGATGCATTTGCAGGACGGTGCAGTGGTCTCGTCGGCTGGGCGCGTGCCCTTGGACGAGCTGATGGCGCGGCGCGGCCTCGATGCGGTGGAGGCGAGGGCCACCGCGCAGCCTGGTCCGGAGGCCAAGCAGTATTCCAGGCACGCGTTCGGCGCGCAGTTCGCCGAGGTGCGGGTCGATCCCGATCTCGGCGTCATAAGGGTAAGCCGGCTGGTGGGCGCGTTCGATGCCGGCCACGTGCTGAACGCCAAGACGGCGCGCAGCCAGCTTATCGGCGGCATCACCTACGGGATCGGCATGGCGCTGCTGGAGGAGACGCATGTGGACGCGGGCACCGGCCGTGTGGTGAATGCCAACATCGCCGAGTACCTGGTTCCGGTGAACGCCGACATTCCAGCGATTGATGCGATCGTGGTGCCGAACGACGACCACAACTCCAATTCTATTGGCGCGAAAGGGATCGGTGAGCTGCCCATGGTGGGCGTCGCCGCGGCGGTTGCGAATGCCGTCTATCACGCCACGGGGATACGGATTCGAAAGCTGCCGATCCGTATTGAGGATATGCTGATTTAGACAGAGCCAGTCAGAGGACAGGCGGGCACGCCGACGGTCATGGCCGAAGGCGGGCCCGCAACTGTCGCCACAGTCGGGCCGGTTCGTTGGGGTTGTCGACCGGGCTGGCAGGCAATGTCTTGTCCGTCAGCTCTTCCAGCAGACGGCGCGCAATCAAGCCGCGCGGCCCCGCCGCCCAGTGATCCGTACCTGCCCTCCTCGGCGACCCAACCCTGCAACGGGAGCAGCAGATGGGAGGCGAGCCCGTCCAGCAGGGGCTCGTACGTCGCTCGCAACGCGGCGAGCGTCTGCTCGGTATCCGGGTCGGTCTGCCATATCACGGAAGCCTGCGCGAAGAACCGCTCCATCGCGCAGAAGCCGTCGTGGGGCAGCCGGTCTCCGCCGGTGTATCGGGACGGCCTGATGTCGAAGGAGCGGCTCATCTCGACGACGACTTGCCGCGCCATGGTGAACGTCATGCGCGCCTGTAGCGGCCCCACGCCCTCGACGCCGACGAGGATCAGGGCGCAAGTGTCCATGATCACCGTCAAGGCCCCCAGCCAGGACTGATTGTCATGCTGGGAGCGGTAGTAGACCAGCATCGGATAGGAAAGGTGACTTTCCAGCAGCTCCGCTCCCCATATCTCCCATTCCCGGAGCAGCTCGTCGAGCTTTCCCAGCCCGCCGAGCTGGGCGTGACGGCCGAGCAGGGTCGCGGCCGTTGGCGGCGACCCTGCGCGCGCATCGAGCTGGATGATATGCGCCTCGCGCCGGGAGAACAGCTGGTAGAGGACCGGCAGGTATCCGATCACCACCGCGATCAGTCCGAAGCCGGTACCGGCCTCGATCACTGCGACCACCCGCGAGGCGCCCGTTTGTGGTACTGTGTCCCCGTATCCAAGGGTGAAGAACGTCACGCCGCTTAAATAGATTTGTCCGGACAGCGTCGGGGCGGCCGGTTTCGCGACCCCCGCTTGCAGCGCCCACTGCAACAGGCCGAAGGCGCCGATCAGACCGGCCGACCAAAAGACGAACAGGACGACCATCGAGAGTGGCCCATAAACGCTCAGGACGCGCTCGCGCCGGGAAGCGGTTGCAAGACGGAGCGCCGAGCGGGACCAGGCGTACCAAGAGGCGCGAAAGAACAGGCGCGTGAACCGCACGCGGCGCTGCACGCGCCGGGGCAGGAGCATCACCTCGAAGGCGTCTTGCAGGATCAGGGCAAGCAGGGCGACGGCGATCGCGGTGACCAGGACCAACATGGCGCTTCAACACCGACGCTATCGGTTGGTCGCGCCCCGATGCGCCACAAGCGGCCGTCGCATTTTGACCATTTCATGGCGCGACCGAACCGGACAGGCGCGCCAGCGTTGGGTGGCAAGCAAGATATGGAGGATCGCCATGCGAGCCATTGCGCTCGGGATTGCAGCTGCCGGTTTGGTCGTCAGCGTCGCGTCGGCCCAAACGGCTCCTGCGCCGACCTCGCCCTCGACCGACACCAGAGCAGCCAATCCGCCCACCGCCTCGATGAACACTGCACCCATGACCGGTGCCACTACGAACGGCATGGGCCAGAACGGTTCCGGCACGGCGGCGGCATCGGGGAACGACAATCAGGCGGTTGCCACGACCAACGCCAACGCGCCAACGCCGGCGAACGGAGCAAACAGCTTCACCGACGGCCAGGCCCAGACCCGGATCGAGTTCGCAGGGATTCAGCAATGTGTCGAATCTGAAAAAGGACCAGAACGGAGTCTGGCGCGGCACGGCCCAGAAGAACGGGCAGCCGGTTCAGGTCTGGCTTGATTACAAGGGCAATGTTGGCCAGCAGTAAGGCCGCCGATGGACCCAGCGCAGGAGAACACAATGGCCGTTCGAACGATCGCTCGTCTGTACGATACCAATGCCGATGCCATCCAGGTGGTGAATGACCTGGAAGCGGCGGGCATCCCGCACAGCGATATCAGTATCGTCGCCAACAACAGGGATAGCCAAACCACCGGTACCGCCGGCGACTCCCCCGCAGGCGGCGCCGGAACCGGCGCGACGGCGGGCACGATTCTCGGCGGCGGGGCCGGTCTCCTAGCCGGAATTGGGGCGCTCGCCATTCCGGGCGTCGGCCCTGTCATCGCTGCCGGGTGGCTGATTGCGACGCTCACCGGCGCGGGGATCGGCGCTGCGGCCGGGGCGGCAGCAGGCGGCCTGATCGGCTCGTTGACCGGAGCCGGTGTGCCTGAGGAAGAGGCAAATGTCTACGCGGAGGGGGTCCGCCGCGGCGGGTCGCTGGTGACCGTCCGCGCCGAGGATGCGGATGCGTCGCGCGTGGAATCCATCATGAGCGCGCGCAATCCGGCGGACTGGCGTCAGCGCGATCAGGACTACCGTGCAGCCGGCTGGAATCGTTTTGATCCTGCAGCGTCGCCCTACACGCCGACGGCCGCGGAGCTTGAACGCGATCGTACGCGCAGCGGCGGAATCTGACCGTCGGGACCAGATCCGAGTTCGGTGGCTCGCAAGCGCGCGATATGCTCTTGCGAGCCGACGCATGCGTGACGAAAGCATTGGGCGCGTACGTGACGCAGCCTCCCAGGCCCGATGCATCCTTGCTGTCTTAAGCCAGATGCGATAGCCAGCGTACACATAGCGTTGTTTCTGGGGCGGGAAGGGTCATGGTTGGAAGCGTCGCCGCGCGCAGAGTGCGCTGATCGTGGCCGTCTGGTCCCGCAGTCGCGCCCTGCTCACGATGACCTCGGCGCTGGGTGACGATGCGCTCATTCCGATCTCCCTCAGTGCTCGCGAAGCGATCAGCGAACTGTTCGTGTTCGACATCCGGGTCGTTTGTCAGCAGGGACTGATCGACCCGGATCGCCTGCTGAACCGGCCCGCTTGCGTGACACTTCAGGCAGGCGGCGCACCGGTTCGTTATTTCCATGGCATCGTGCAACAGCTCCGGGCGGAGGGAACGGTTCGCGGTCAGACGGCTGCGGACCAATTTCATGCCTATAGTCTCGTACTGCGGCCTCGGTTGTCGTTCCTGGGTCAGACCACCGATTGCCGCGTCCACGAGAAGCTCTCGGCGGTGGACATCCTCAAGCGCATGTTCACCGATGCCGAGCTGACCGATTACGCGCTGCCGCCGCCAGGAACAGTGCGCGAGTACACGGTGCAATTCAACGAAAGCGATCTCCATTTCGCAACCCGGCTGATGGAGGAGGAGGGCTACTTCTATTTCTTCGAGCACAGTGCAGCCGCGCATAAGCTAATTGTCGCCAACCAGAATACCGCTTTCAAGGACATACCCGGCGCGACGGTGCATATGCGCGGCGGCGACACCGACGCCACGCTGATCACCAGCTGGTCGCGGGGCGCCAGCACCGTCCGCGGCAAGATCAAGCTCAAGGATTACGACCCCGAGAACCCGGATTCGACGCTCCAGGCCGAGAAGCCAACCACCCTCAACACGGGTGGTGCTTCGCAGCGCGACGATTTCCGCTGGCCGGCGCTGAGCTTCCAGAACAGCACGGTGACCGACCGTGCCAACTGGGAGATGGAGGCGGCCGAGGCGCTGGCCTCGCTCTACGAGGGGGCAAGCCATTTCGGCAAGCTGGTGGCGGGCGGCAAGCTGACGGTCTCGGACAGGCCGGCCACCAGCTACAACGGCACGTATGCCGTCCGCAGCGTCGTCCATCGGGCGGCGGACGACACCTGGATGACGCAGGGCGGAAAAGCGGAATATGCCAACAGCTTCGCCGTGCTGCCCTCCGGCGTCCCCTGGCGTCAGCCCATGGCGACGCGCCGGCCAAGGATGGAGGGCATCCACACCGCGCTCGTCCTCGGCGGGGACACCGGCAAGGGCCAGCAGCCGAAATCCCAGGACGGCGAGGAGGTGTACACCGACAGCCTAGCGCGGGTGAAGGTGCGGTTCTTCTGGGACCATCGGGCGGAGGCGACGGGCGGAGGCGCGTGCTGGGCGCGTGTTGTGCAACCCTGGGCCGGCAAGGGCTGGGGTGCGCAGTTCACCCCTCGTGTCGGCAGCGAGGTCGCGGTTGCGTTCGTCGATGCGGATCCGGACCGGCCCATCGTGATCGGCGGGCTGTACAACGGTCGCGATACCCCGATCTACGACAAGGACGAAGCGACCAAGAGCGGCATCCGCTCCCGCTCCAGCCTGAAGGGCGGCTCCTCCGACTTCAGCGAGTTCACCTTCGACGACAAGAAGGGGTCGGAGCTTGTCTTCCTGCATGCGCAAAAGGACCTCACGACGGAGGTCGAACACGACCAAACGCTCACTGTCGACAATTGCCGCATCGTGACCGTGAAGAAGGACGAGACGGTCGCGATCAAGAACAACCAGGATATCAAGATCGGCAATCAGCAGACGACGACGATAAAGTCGGGCAGGAGCACGACCATCGACACCGGTGGCGACTCACTCACCGTGCAGGCTGGCGACTACAAGATCGACGTCAGCAGCGGGGCCGTGAAGGTCTCCGCGCTGACCTCGATCGAGCTCACCGTGGGGGAGAACAAGGTCACGATCGACCAGTCCGGCGTCGCGATCGAGGCGCTGATGGTCAAGCTCGCCGGCCAGACGATGCTCGACATGAAGGCGCCGATGAGCAGCCTGAAGGGCGACGGGATGCTGACGCTCAAGGGCGGAATCATGATGCTGAACTGATGAGCGGTGCGGCATTCTCCAAGCTCGTCGGCAGCGATCTCGCGGCGCTGACCGCCACGGTCGATCTGCCCGTGGTCGCGGCGGATGCGGTGCGCTCCTGCCAGCACGTGCCAGAAGCGTTGCAGGCGCTGGAGAACGGCGGCTTCCTGGCGGAGGCAGCGCGACTGCTGTCGCACGCCCTGCCGCATCGCGAGGCGGTGTGGTGGGCCTGCATGTGTGCCCTCCACACCGCGCCTGCGGACCTTCCGCAGGCCGACACGCGCGCAAGAGAGGCGGCGGAGGCCTGGGTACGCCACACAACGGACGCGGCCCGGCGGCACGCGCTGGAGGCGGCGCAGACGGCGGGTTTCGGCACGCCCGAGGCATGGGCGGCCGTCGCGGCATTCTGGAGCACCGGATCGATGGCGCCGGAAGGCCAGCCGAACGTGCCGCCGCCCGCCCATCTCGCCGGCACCGCGGTGGTGGGCGCGGTGACCTTGGCTGCCGTGCGCGGCGATCCCGCACGACGCACGGTGCGACTTCGACGCTTCCTCGAAAGCGGGCGCGATGTCGCCGCCGGCGGAGCCGGACGTCTGCCGTCCGAGGTGCCGTGACGGGTAGAATCGAGCCCGGCGCTCTGGCCGGGAATGCCGAAGACTGAGTAAATAAGCCATGCAGCTCGTGCTGACCGTGCTCCGCTGTCCCGATGCCGTCTCGCCGGAGAGTCGCACCGTCTCCGGCGGCGAGTTCACGGTCGGCCGCGGCCCGGGGGTGGATTGGGTGCTGCCCGACCCCGAACGGCTGCTGTCCAAGCGCCACTTCGCCCTCGCCTATCGCGGAGCGGCCTGGCAGGTCGCCGACATCAGCACCAATGGCACGTTCCTAAATCGCGAGGACGCGCCGATCGGCAAGGGCGAGGTGCGTGCCCTGCGCGACGGCGACCGAGTGCGCCTCGGCGCCTACGAGATCGAGGTGCGGCTGATCGCACAGGCAGCTCGTGGCCACGCCGCCCCTGCTGCGATCCAAAGCGGCTTTCCGCATGACGATCCCTTTGCGCCGGCAGCCCGGCCCGTTGTCGAGCGATCGGACGCGGGCCTTTCCGGCAACTCTTCAGCCCGGCGCGCCTGCCGCCCGACTTCGACCCGCTCGCGCCCGATCCCGCCGGCGACGAATATCGCGGACCCACGCAGGACGACCACGCCCCCGCGCTATCGGACGCGTTCGCAGGCCGCCGGGGTGGCAAGCAGGAAGGCGACCTCCTGCCGCCGGACTGGGCAGATTCGTTCCTTGACGGGATCGGGGGAGCGGCCGCGCCGATCCCGCAGCCCGCACCTGCGCTTGCGCCGGCGCCTGCCCCTCCGCTAGTGCCCGAGCGCCCGGCCGCGCCGATCCCTCCGGTGGTGCCGCACGCCCCGCATCCCGCCGCGGCAGTCGACGAAACGGGCCTGATGGCGGCGTTCTTGGAAGGCACCGGGCTGACCGACATCCATCCGCCCGATCCCGCCGCCTGCATGCGCGGCCTGGGGGCCGCGTTCCGGGCGCTTGTCGCCGGTCTGCGCGCCACGCTCATCGCCCGTGCCTCGGTCAAAAGCGAGTTCCGGATCGAGCAGACGATGATTCGGGCGCGCGGCAACAATCCGCTGAAGTTCGCCGCTGGCGATGACGACGCCCTCGCCGCCCTGCTCGGTGCCGGGCGACGGACGGACATGCCGGCTGAACAGGCGGTTGCGGATGCGCTCAAGGACATCCGCCTGCACGAGCTGGCCACGATGGCCGCCATGCAGGCGGCTGTCAGGACGCTGCTGGACGGGCTCGAGCCGGCCAGGCTGCGCGCGGCAGCCGAGCAAGGAAGCGGACGCTCGCTCCTGCCCGCGCACCGCAAGGCCCGCGCCTGGGACGCGTATGAGGAACTGCACGCGCGGACGGTTCGAGCGCTCGCCGATGATTTCGACAGCGTCTTCGGAAAGGCGTTCGCCCGGGCCTACGAGCGCGCGCTTGCCGATGCCTCGGCCAGGTCCGGGCCATCGACATGACAACATCCCGCCGCATGCTGCTGCTGGGCGTGCTTGTTGGATTGTCGCGCTGCGGGTCGGCCCCGAAGCCGCCGCCAGCACCGAAGCCGCCGCCGACACTGACCCTGACAGCGATCGGCGGCGCCGACCAGAATCCCGGTCCGTCCGGCAGCGCCGCGCCGGTGGAGATCCGCGTATACCTCCTGAACGGAACCAGCGCGTTTGACCGTGCGGACGTCTTCGCCCTGGCTGACCATGCCCAGGAGACACTAGGCGAGGACGCGGCAGGTTCGGAGACCTTCGTCCTCGCGCCGGGCGAGACCCATACCGTAATGCGCGAGCTGAAGACGGGCGTGCGGGCCGTCGGCGTCGTCGCCTTGTTCCGCGACATCGACAACGCCGCCTGGCGCGCCTCCGCCCCCGTCGCCGACAGCGGACCGACGAAGCTGACCCTGAAGGTCGGGCATCTTTCGGTTTCGCTTGCCGCGTCTTCCTAGGGGCCGATACTAGCTTGGCGGACAAGAACGGGACGGCAGCAACGTGCCGTGTATTGGGAGGAGCGGGAGCGGAATGAGCTGGACGAACCGCGTGGTCTGGCAGGAGGGCATGTTCCTGCGCACGCAGCACTTCCAGCAGCAGGACCGCTGGCTGGAAAGCCTGGTGCGTGGGCGCGTGCAGGCATTGCGGCCGCATCCGTGGGGATTGACCGAGTTCGCCCTCGACCGCGACCTGCTCGCCACCGGCCGGTTCGCGCTTGCGTCCGCTTCCGGCGTGTTCGAGGATGGGACACCATTCACGCTCCCCGGCGAGACCGATCACCCGCCACCGCTCGACGTGCCGGACGGCGCGCGCAATGTCCTCGTCCATCTCGCACTGCCAATTCGCCAGCACGGCGCGATGGAGATCGCGGACAACGCGAGCGAGGGCCGCTACGGCGCGCATGGGTTCGAGGCGTACGACACCCACTCCGCCGCGCCCACGCCGGCGGAGCTGCAGGTCGGGCGCCTGCGGCTGCGCTACATGCTGGACACCGAAGAGCGTGCGGGCTTTCTCTGCATCGGGCTGGCGCGGATCGTCGAGATGGCGGCCGACAGGCGCGTGGTCCTGGACGAGCGCTGGATTCCGCCCGCGCTGATCTGTTCCGCCGTGGCACCGTTGGCCGGACTGGTCAGCGAGTTGGCGGGCATGCTGAACCAGCGCGGCGAGGCGCTGGCGTCCCGCATGACCGCGCCTGGCGCGGCCGGCGCCGCGCAAGTGCAGGACTTCATGCTGCTACAGGCGATCAACGGCTGGCAGGCGCTGCTCGGTCACTGGGCTGACGCCGCCAACCTGCACCCCGAGGCGCTGTATGCGACGCTGGTGCAGATGGCGGGGCAGTTCGCGACGTTTCTCGATACACGGCGGCCGAACGCCTATCCGGCGTATCGCCACGACGATTTGCAGCGTAGCTTCGCGCCGGTGGTGGCGGATTTGCGCCGGGCGCTCTCGGCGGTTCTGGAGGCGAGCGCTGTTCCGATCCCGCTGCGCGACGCGCGGCACGGTGTCCGTGTGGGCCCGCTGACCGACCGCGCCATCCTGCGCGGCTCGGTGTTCGTGCTGACGGCCCAGGCCGACGTGCCGACGGAGACACTGCGGCGGGTGTTCCCCGCGCAGGTGAAGATCGGCGCGGTCGAGCACATCCGCGAGCTGGTCAACGTGGCGCTGCCCGGCATCGCGGTACGCCCGCTGCCGGTGGCGCCGCGCCAGCTGCCCTTCTACGCGGGGGCGACGTATTTCGAACTCGACCGGGGCAGCCCGCACTGGCAGCAGATGCAGAACTCCGGCGGCTTCGCAATTCACGTCTCGGGCGACTTCCCCAATCTCCGGCTTGAGCTGTGGGCGATCCGCGGATGAGCGACAATCCTTTCTCCGAGCCCGACGATCCGGACCGCACGATCATTCGACCGGCACCCGGGGGCCGTCGCGCGGCCCCGGCACGCCCGCCAGAGATGCCGCCGATGCGGGAGCCGTCATCGACCCGTGCCGCAGCGGCTCCCTCGGCAGACGCCACGGAGATCAACGCCTCCGGCCAGCCCCCGCTGCTCGCGGCGGCGGCGGTGCTGCTGCAGCTTCTGGCCCGGTTGCGCAACACTTACACCCAGCCCGACCCGGCGGAGCTGCACGAGCGGGCGATCCGCCAGATCCGCGCCTTCGAGGCCCAGGCGCGGCAGGCGGGCGTGCCGATCGAGCAGATCCGGCCGGCGCACTACGCGCTGTGCGCCAGCCTCGACGACGTCGTGCTGAACACGCCATGGGGCAGCACCGGCGCCTGGGCGCAGAACTCGCTTGTCTCGACCTTTCACCAGGAAGTGCAGAGCGGCGAACGCTTCTTCGACGTGCTCGGCAAGCTGCGCGAGACCCCCGGCACGTTCCTGCCGGTCCTGGAACTCATGTATTTCTGCATCAGCCTGGGTTTCCAGGGCCGGTACCGTTTGTCGCCGCGCGGGCCCGGCGAGCTCGAACGACTGCGCGAGGACCTCTACACCGTCATCACCCGTCAGCGTGGAAAGGGGGGGGACCCCGCGCTGTCGCCACATTGGCAGGGCGTGGTGGTGCCATACCGGCCGGCGCGCGGGGGGGTGCCGGCATGGGTGATCGGGGCTGGCGCGCTCGCGGTCCTGGGCGGGCTGTTCGTGTGGTTCTCCAGCGGGCTCAACGCCGCTTCCGATGTGGCTTTCCACCGCATGCTGAGTGCCCCGCCCGGGCATGCGCCGGCGATCGCCCGGTCCACGCCGGTGCACCCGCCCGCCGTCACGACAGTCGCAACGGTCGCCGACCCGCTCTCCACCTTTCTGAAGCCGGAGATCGACGCCGGACTGGTGAGCGTGCTCGGGCAGCCGTCGATGCCGATCGTGCGTGTCCGCAACGCGGGCATGTTCGGCTCCGGCAGCGCCCAGGTCAGCGCGCGCTACATCGGACTGCTGACGCGGATCGGCGAGGCGCTGAAAACCGAGCACGGCCCGGTGACGGTGGCCGGCTACACCGACGACCAGCCGATCCACACCGTCCGCTTCCCGTCCAACTACCAGCTCTCCGCTGCCCGCGCCGGGGCGGCGCGCGAGATCATCGGGCGTGGCCTCGGCGATCCCGGCCGCCTCACGGCCGAGGGGCGCGGCGATGCCGACCCGATCGCGCCGAACACCACCGTCCAGGGACGCGAGGAGAATCGCCGCATCGAGGTCGTCCTCAAGAGGCAAGGCTAGCCCATGCCCGCCATCCTGCGCTTCCTCCGTTCCCGCTGGGTGCTGAGCCTGCTCGGCGTGGTCCTGCTCGGCGTCCTGGTCTGGCTGTTCGGTCCATTCCTTCCCGCGCTCGAAGGATGGATCGCCCGCGGTGTTGTCATTCTGGCGCTGCTGCTCGTCTGGGCGGGGGTGAATGCATGGCTCGATCACCGCCGCCGCCGCGCCGACACCGCGCTGATGAAGGGCGTTGCCGCGCCCGATCCCGCCCTCGCCGCGACCGCCGAGGAAACCGCGGCGATGCGCGAGAAGCTGGCCGGCGCCATGGCACTGCTGAAGCGGGCGTCGGGACAGCGCGGATATCTGTATGAACAGCCGTGGTACATCATCATCGGGCCGCCCGGCGCCGGCAAGACGACGGCGCTTCTGAATGCCGGGCTGAAATTCCCGTTGGCGGCCGAGCTGGGGCAGAGCCCTGTTCCCGGCGTCGGTGGCACGCGCATGTGCGACTGGTGGTTCACCGACCAGGCGGTGCTGATCGACACCGCCGGGCGCTACACGACGCAGGACAGCGACGCCGCCGTGGACAAGGCTGGCTGGACCGCATTCCTGGCACTGCTCAAGCGCACCCGCGCGCGCCAGCCGCTGAACGGTCTGCTGGTCGCGATCTCGCTGGCCGACATCGCCGCCGCGCCCGCTTCCGAGCGCACGGCGCACGCGCGGGCGATCCGGCGGCGGGTCAAGGAGGTGTACGATCAGCTTGGCACACGGGTCCCGGTTTACGCGATGTTTACCAAGGCCGACCTGCTCGCCGGATTCATCGAGTTCTTCGACGACCTCGACCGCGAGCGCCGGGCGCAGGTCTGGGGCACCACGTTCCCGCTCGGCGGCCCGGTCAGCGCATCGGGCGTGTTCCAGCCGGAGTTCGCGCTGCTCGTCGAACGGCTCAACGCGCGCCTGCTGGAGCGCCTGCAAGCGGAGCGCAGTCCGGAGCGGCGCGCCCTGATCGCGGGCTTTCCCGTGCAGGTGGCGAGCCTGCAAGCTCCGCTGGGCGAGTTCCTCGGCGAGGCGTTCGACGGCTCCCGCCTTGATCCCGGTCCGTTGCTGCGGGGCGTCTATTTCACCTCCGGCACCCAGGAGGGAACGCCCATCGATCGGCTGACCGGGACGCTGTCGCGGCTGTTCGGGGTGGATCAGCAGCGCGCCCCGTCGCTCCGGCCCGAGCAGGGCCGCAGCTATTTCCTGGGCCGGCTGCTGAGCGACGTGATCTTCGGCGAAGCGATGCTGGTGGCGCGCAATCCCGTCGCCGTCCGCCGCGCTGCCGCGATGCGGGTCGGGGCCGTCGCGCTGGCCGGGCTGGTGCTGCTGCTCGGCGCCGGCGCGCTGTGGCAGACACGTCAGGTCAACCAGGACGCGGTGGCGCGCGCCGACGCGGCGACTGCTTCGTATGCGCGCAATGCCTCTGCGCAGACCCTCGATCCGGTGGCCGACGCCGATTTTGCCCGCGTCGCGCCGCTGCTCGATCAGGCGCGCGCGCTGCCATTCGGCGCCGGCGCACCGGCGCCCACGCGTCAATGGTTCCCGGGCCTGTCGCAGATCGGCAAGCTCCGCGCCGGCGCCGGCGAGGCATACCGCCACGCGCTCGACGACATCCTTTTGCCGCGCATGGTCCGGCGCCTGGAACAGCAGGTCCGCGCGAGCTTTGAAAACCCGGCGCTGCTGTATGATGCGACCCGCGTCTACCTGATGCTCGGCACCGATGGGCCGATGGATCGGGCCTCGGTGCGCGCGTGGATGCACTACGACTGGGCGAACACCTATCCGGGTCCGGCCGCCCAGCCGCTGCGCGACAGCCTGGACGCGCATCTGGCGGCACTGCTGGACAACCCGCTTCCCAAGGTGCCGCTCGACGGCGGCCTGGTGGACGAGGCACGGCGGATCATCGCCCGCGTGCCGTTGGCCCAGCGGGTCTATGCCACGATCCGTCGTTCGCCCGCGGCGCAGGCGCTGCCGGCCTGGAATCCCGCGAGTGCCGCGGGTGCTGCGGGTGCGCGCCTGTTCCTGCGCAAGTCCGGGAAGCCGATCACCGATCCGATCCCGGGCTTCTTCACGCTGGTCGGCTTCCACGACGTGCTGCTGCCGATGCTGCCGGCCGCGACGGCTGCCGTGGCGAGCGAGAGCTGGGTGCTGGGGCGCCAATCGCAGATCGACCCCGCCAGCCCCCAGGTGGCGAGCCTGGAGCAGGACGTGGTCGCCCTCTATGCCGCCGACTATGAGCGCCAGTGGGACGCGCTGCTTGCCGACCTGGAGGTCGCGCCGATGCAGACCCCGGAGCAGGCCGTGCAGGATCTCTATCTTCTGTCGTCGCCGCGTTCGCCCATGAAGGATCTGCTGATGGGGATCGCGCGCCAGCTCACGTTGTCGAAGCCGCCGGCGCCCCCGGCCGGGGCGCCGCAAGCGGTGCAGGCGGCAGCCAAGGCGGCGACCGCTGTAGGTCAGGCGGCGAGTGGGGCGGCGGCGCGCGTGGAGGCTCTGCTCGGCCAGGGCGGGGGCACGCAAGCCGCGCCTCCCGGCTCGGCGGTGGATGAACATTATGCCGCGCTGCGAACCTTCGCGGGCGACGGGACGGCACCGGCGCCGATCGATGCGGTGCTCAAGCTGCTCGGTGATCTGCAACAGCAACTCGCTCAGGTTGCGACGGCAGCCCCGGGCGGCGGCGCTCCCCCGGTGACCGGGGGCAACGATCCCGCCGGCCTGCTCCGCGCCGAGGCCAGCCGCGACCCCCAGCCGGTCGCGCGATGGCTCGATCAGCTGTCAGGTGGGGCAAATACTATTCGCGGAAGCGGCGCGCACGAGCAGGCCGCGGCTGCCTTCAACGGTCCCGGCGGCCCCGGCTCGCTGTGCCACAAGGCGGTCGACAACCGGTATCCGTTCTTCCCCGGCTCCGCCCAGGATATTCCGCTCGCAGACTTCGCGCGGCTGTTCGCGCCGGGCGGCTTGCTGGACGCCTACTTCAACACGCAGCTTCGCCCGTTCGTGGACACCACCGGCGCTCAGTGGAAGGCGCAGGCGGTACAGGGCGTCGCGCCTCCCGTGTCGGCGGCGGCGCTGGCCCAGTTCCAGCGCGCGGCCGCGATACGCAACTCGTTTTTCGCGGCCGGCGGCACCCAGCCCAGCGTCCAATTCGAGATCACGCCGGCCTCGCTCGACAACGCGGTTTTGCAGGTCACGCTGCAACTGGGCGACCGCAGCATCTCCTACGCGCATGGCCCGCCGCGACCGACCGAGATCACTTGGCCGGGCCCTGCGGGGATGAGCGTCGCGCGGCTGGTGTTTGACCCCGCGCCGGCGAACGGCTCGGGGGTGGTGCAGGCGACCGGGCCGTGGGCGGTGTTCCGGCTGTTCGACCGCGGTAGCCTCCGTCAGGAGGGTTCGGCCGACCGCTACAGCCTGTCCTTCTCGGTGGGCGGGCACGAGGCGGCGTTCG
Source organism: uncultured Pseudomonadota bacterium (assembly GCA_963756495.1). Classification (GTDB taxonomy): domain Bacteria; phylum Pseudomonadota; class Alphaproteobacteria; order Acetobacterales; family Acetobacteraceae; genus DATFDN01. The sequence goes on from CAVWNS010000003.1 coordinate 174,512, forward strand.
ATGTCCGTGCCGCCTCCGTGCTGACCCCGCTCTCGCCAAGTCTGCTGCGGGGGTTCCGGTGCCCGGGGCTCTGAGCGCCGGTTTCTGCGGCAAGCTGCCGGCGCGCGGCGATTTCGTGCGCCTCGGGTTGCCGCACGGTTTCGTCGAGCCCTGGGATGGCTGGGTCACTTGCGTCCTGACCGGCAGCCGCGCGCTGATGGGCGCGCGCTGGGTGCCTGCTTGGCTCGAAGCGCCTGTCTGGCGATTTTCGCTGCCGCCGGGCACCTGCGGGCCGGGCGCGGTGCTCGGCGTCATGCTGCCGAGCGTGGATCGTGTCGGCCGATACTACCCGCTCACCCTGGCAACGGTGTTCGGCCCGGACTGTCAGCCGCCGGCACAGGAGCAGTGCAACTCCTGGCTCGACGAGTGCGAGGAGGCCGGTCGTGCCGCAGTGGAACGCGATGCCACGCCGGAGCAGGTGGCCGCCCTGTTGCGCCCGCTTGATGCGTGCGGGGCTACAGCCGCGCCGGCGGCAAGCCTATGGTGGACAGCCGGGTCGCCGCGTGTCGAAGCTGGGCGCTGGAGCCTGCGTGCGCTGCCCGGCCCGGATGCGTTTGCGACGATGCTCGGCAACTCCGAGAGACTGGAGGCGTGCGAATGATTCTGTCGGGCATCCAGTCATCGGCCAGCACGCATCCTGGCACGCGGCGCGATCACAACGAGGACGCCTACGTAAATCGGCCCGATCTAGGGCTGTGGGCGGTGGCGGACGGGGCAGGAGGCCATGCGGACGGTGCGTTGGCGTCGAGCCGCATCGCCGAGGCCCTGGAAGCGATCGACGCGGATTTGCCGGCTGCGGAGGTCCTGGCCTCCATCCGTTCCACGCTCGGCGCGGTTCATCTGGGACTGCTGGACGAGGCGGCACGTCGCGGACCGGACGTCGTGATCGCCTCGACCGTGGCGATCCTGATCCTGCGCGCCGGACATTTCGCCTGCCTGTGGGCAGGGGATTCGCGGGCGTACCGTCTGCGCGATGGCGTCCTGCATCGGATCACGCGCGATCACAGCCTGGTTCAGGAACTGCTCGACGCCGGGCAAATCGAGGCGGACGAGGCCGAGGGTCATCCGCGATCCAATGTCGTCACGCGCGCCATCGGCGCGGGCGCGGAGCCGGTCGTGCTCGACAAGACCACCGACCAGCTTTGCCCGGGCGATCGCTTCCTGCTGTGTAGCGACGGGCTCACCAAGACGGTGCCGGAGGAAGATATCGCCGCGCTGCTGGGAGAAGCCGACGGGAACATTGCCGACAACCTGGTATCGGCGGCGCTTGCCCGGCAAGCGAGCGACAACGTGACGGCTGTTGCCGTGCAGATCGCGCAGGACGGTGTTGCTTGCGGCCTGGACGCGGCCTGAGAAATCTCAACTTCCGAGCGCAACATCTCACTACTCTCGGAAGGAGCCAGGCCCAAAATGGGAAGCAGCAACTCTCGTCGGAGGCGTCATGAGCACTCCCGCAAACGTTCCCCCGGTGGCCGTGGAGGCCAGCGCGGTCCCGCCGCGCCACCAGGTCTCGAACTACCCCGAGCCGTTTGCATCCCGCATGGTGGGGCGCGAGAAGCGGGTGCTCGGCAACCTGTTTGGCCTGCGCATCTTCGGGGTCAATCTGACTCGCCTTTCTCCCGGCGCGGTCTCGTCCCTGCACCATCGGCACTCCCGACAGGACGAGTTCATCTGGATCGTCCAGGGCCAGCCCACCTTGGTGACCGACACGGCGGAGATGCTTCTGGGTCCGGGACACTGCGCGGGTTTTCCCGCGAGCGGTACGGCTCACCATCTAGAAAATCGGACGGGCGAAGACGTCCTCTATCTGGAGATCGGCGATCGCGGCGAGGGTGACGTCGTCGAGTATCCGAAGGATGATCTCCAGCTGGTCTGGAACCCGGACGAGAACCGTCGACGGTACGCGCACAAGGACGGAACGTTCTACTGAGGACACACGCGCCCGGCGGCGCGATGCGGCTATCGAGTTGCTGCCGGTTGGCAGGCTCGATATAGGCGTCGTGTGGTGGTCATGGTGGTGGCCGGTCTAATGCCGACGGGTCATGCGCCTACCGTTGCGGCTTCGTTGGCGCAATTCCTGGCTCTCTACGTCTTCCTGTTCGCTGCCTTCGGCGCGTTGTCCCCGTTTCAACCCGCGCTGTTCAGCGCGCGTGGCCTCCGGCCGGAGCTGATCGGGCTGATGCTCGCTGCTGGCACCGCCGTGCGGTTGATCACGGGACCGATTGCCGGACGGCTCGCCGACAGGTTTGCGGTGCCGCGGGGCGTGCTTGCCGCCTTCACGCTCGCGGCGGCCGTCGCTGCTCTTGCCTATCTGTCCGTGCGGCACCCGTGGTCGCTGCTCATTGTCAGCATCCTGCAAGCCATGGCGCTGGCGCCGATCGTGCCGATCGCCGATGCCTTGACCCTTGCCTCGGCCGTCCCAGCGTTGAGGTCTGGGGGCTTCGACTATGGCTGGGTGCGTGGCGCGGGATCGGCGGCCTTCATCATCGGCGTGATCGTCGGGGGCAGGACAATTGCCCATTTCGGGTTCGCCGCGACGATTCTCCTCAATGCCGCCCTGCTCGCGGTCGCTTCCGTTATCGCTGCCTGGGTGCCCGATCGGCTCGCAAGCCACGCCGCCGCGTGGCGTCACGCGCCTCGCGAGCACGCCAATCACGATGGCCTCAGGGCGCTGCTCCGGCTTGCGCCGTTCCGTCGTGTCCTGCTGGTCGCGGCGCTGATCCAAGGCAGCCACGCGATGCATGACAGCTTCGCCGTGATCCGGTGGCAGGCGGCCGGGATCAATGCAGGAACCATCGGCCTGCTGTGGTCGGAGGGGGTGGCAGCCGAGATCGTCGTATTCCTCGTTGCCGGGCGTTTGGTGCTGAACCGTGTCGGTCCTGCCGCCGCTGCAATGCTGGCCGCCCTTGCTGGCGTTGTTCGTTGGGGGGTGATGGCCCAGATCACCGCGATTGCGCCGATCGCATTGGTCGAGCCGCTGCATGGCCTTACCTTCGCGCTGCTGCACCTCGCGTGCATGCGTCTCATCAGTGAAACTGTCCCTTCGGCTCTCGCGGCCACGGCGCAGACCGCGTATGCGACGCTCGCCATTGGCGCGACCACGGCGCTGCTGACGCTGTGTTCCGGTCCGCTCTACGCCCGATTTGGCGCGGGCGGCTTTTGGGTCATGAGCGGGCTCTGCGGCGTGGCGCTGCCCCTCGCGCGCGGGCTAAGATCGGCCGCTGAACAGGCGACGAACGGGTGAAGGCGGCGTGGCGCCTCTGTCCGGAGAAGCCGTCCGGCCGGCAAAGGGTTCCCGTGCGATGCGCGACCAAATGGAGTGCGAATAGTGGAAGCGATCGTCCCCTTCAGGATCACCGTTTGTGGCATCGAGGAGCTGCCCGGACATCGCGAAGCCGGCGTGAGCCACGTCCTGTCCATCCTGGACCCGGACTGGCCCGTGCCGGAGGCCTTCGGCACGTATGGCGAGCACGACAAGCTGGAACTGCGTTTTGATGACGTGATCGAGGACATCGCGGGCACGCTGCCGCCGCGCGAGGAGCACGTTGTCCAGCTCTTGGCTTTTGGTCGTGACCTGATGGCGGAGCCGGCTTCGGATGCGCACCTGCTGGTCCACTGCCATGCGGGAATATCGAGATCCACAGCGTCGATGGCGCTCATGCTCGCGCAGGCCATGCCCGGGCTGCCGGCCAGGTCGATCCTTGGGGAGGTTCTGAAATCCGCCCGAAGGCGTGGCCGAACCTGCGGATTATCGAGATTGGCGATGCCATGCTGGCCCGGAACGGCGAGATGATCGCCGCCGCGCGGGGTGTCTATCGTCGTCAACTCGGAACATGGCCCGAGTTGGCGGAGCTGATGACCCAGGGCGGACGTGGCCGGGAGGTCGCGGCGTCCGGAAGCGTGAATGTGGCGTAGGGCGTCAGCGCCGGCAACGATCTGACCGGCGCGAACGTGGCAATCCGGCGTGCTGTTCGATCCGAGGGACGCTGACGCCGACCGGGCCATTGTCAGTCTTGCCGGATGCGCAATGGCCTGCTTGACTGGTCCACGACACCGATGGAGCGATCTCCGTTACCGCAAACGTCGTAACGGAAGGCGTGCCCCCCAACCCCGGACAAACGGGGATGTCGGTTGATCTGTGCTGCGGCAAGAAAATCGGAAGGGAATGGCCATGTCGTCGAGTGTCTATGTTCCGACCCTGTCACCAGCCGACCGTCGGAGGATGCAAATTCGGGCGGCGATTGCCGCCACCATTGGCACCACGATCGAGTGGTACGACTTCTTCCTCTATGGCACCGCCACCGGCCTCGTATTCGGATCGCTCTATTTTCCCCACAGCAATCCGCTGGTGGGCACCCTCGATGCGTTCGGCATCTATGCGGTCGGGTTCGTGGCGCGGCCGATCGGTGCGGCGATCTTCGGCCATTTCGGCGACCGCATCGGCCGAAAATCAACCCTGATTGCCACATTGATGCTGATGGGCGTGGCCACCGTCCTGGTCGGCGTCGTGCCCACTTATGCCACGATCGGCATCTGGGGCGCGATCATCCTGACCGCTCTGCGCTTCATCCAGGGTATCGGGGTGGGTGGCGAGTGGGGCGGGTCGGTGCTGATATCCATGGAATGGGCCAGCGGCAAGGGCAGCCGCGGCTTGGCGGCATCCTGGCCGCAGATAGGCGTGGCCGCCGGAACTCTTTCTCGCCAACCTTGCCGTGCTCGTCTTCAGCGCCTGGTCCGGAAAGGCTTTCCTGACCTGGGGCTGGCGCATTCCCTTCCTGTTGTCGATCATCCTGATCGCGATCGGACTCTGGATACGGCTGGGTGTGGAGGAGTCCCCGGCCTTCAAGCTGCTGGCCTCGGGACGCCGCATCGAGAAGACGCCCGCGCTGACGGTCATGCGCCGCCATCCCAAGGAAATCATCCTGAGCGCGCTCGCCCGCATGGGAGAACAGGCGCCGTTCTACATCTTCACGGCGTTCGTGTTCTCGTATGGCGTCGGAACCCTGAAGATGTCGCGCGACTTGCTGCTGGTGGCGGTGATGGCCGCCTCGGTGCTCTCGCTGGTCACGGTGCCGCTCGCCGGCCACTTGTCCGATCGCTTCGGCCGGCGGCGCGTCTACATGCTGGGCGCGGCGGTCACGGGGATTTACGGGTTCGCCTATGTCGGGCTGTTGAACACGTTGCAGCCCGTGCTGGTGTTCGTCGCGATCGTCATCTCATTGATCCCGCATGACATCATGTATGGGCCGCAGGCGGCGCTGATCGCCGAGTGCTTTCCCGCCCGGCTGCGCTACAGCGGCGCTTCGATCGGCTACCAGCTTGCGTCCGTCATCGCTGGTGGTCCGGCGCCGCTGATCGTGGCGTGGCTTCTGCTGCGTTACCAGTCGGGTTGGGTGATTGCCGTCTTCATCCTGGTGTGCGCTATCATCAGCCTCATCGCCACCGCCATGCTGCCGGACCACACGAACCGGGAAATCCCGGAAGACTAGCCAGCTCCGGCGCGGACGGCGGTCGCGTCACCCATTGGGAATCTCGTGTCATGGCGTCCAGCGCCGAAAAGACCGCAGTGTCCAAGACAGGCAAGGCCGGAGTATCGACACCGCCGGACCCACGCTCATGGCTTGAGCGGGTTTGGAGCACGATCGGCGAGCGGGGACGATCGCTGGCAGCCGAGCCGGGCGCTGCGCCGACCGCGCTCGACCGCGCCCGTCTGCTGGCCGAGGCGCTGCTCTCCGAACGCGGCGAAGCGTCAGGGTCCGCCATTGCGCGCGAATTGCATGCAGTTCTGCACGGAATGGAGCCTGGCGAGTGGCTGGAGTTCGATCGCTTCCTTGCGACGTCCTTCCTGCCGAGCCCCGAAGGATTGCGGGCCGCCGCCGAAGCCTATCTCGCTGATCCGACGGCACACAATGCATCGCGCCTCGCCGATGCCGCCGATCCGCCGCGCCAGGAGCTGCTGCGACGGATGAACATGTCGCCCGGCGGCACCGCCACCCTGGTCGCGATGCGCAAGGATCTACTCGGCTGGCTGCGCGAGAACCCGGACCTGGAGCCGCTCGACGCGGATCTCCGGCATCTGCTCGGCTCCTGGTTCAACCGGGGATTTCTCGAGCTTCGCCGCATCGACTGGCAGACGCAAGCCGCTGTACCTGGAGAAGCTGATCGCCTACGAGGCGGTGCACGAAATTCAGGGGTGGGACGATCTGCGCCGCCGTCTGGCGGCGGATCGCCGCTGCTTCGGTTTTTTCCATCCGGCGCTGCGCGATGAGCCCTTGATCTTCGTCGAGGTCGCCCTGGTCAACGGGCTCGCCCAGGCGGTACAGCCGTTGCTGGCGCCCGATGGCGACGAGGACGCGGCGCAACAGCGTGCGGCCCGCGCGGACACGGCCATTTTCTACTCCATCTCGAACTGTCAGGACGGCTTGCGCGGCGTGTCGTTCGGCAACCTGCTGATCAAGCAAGTCGTCGAGGAATTGAAGGCCGAGCTGCCCGGCCTGATCCGGTTCTCCACCCTCTCCCCCGTTCCACAATTCCGCCGCTGGCTGGACAGGCGGCTCGCATCGGTTGGCGATGATCCGGCACTCGACCTGCTTCGAACGGAGGAGCGTGGCGCAGTATCCATGCCGCCCGCATGTCCGACGATACCCCCAGTTCCGCCGCGATGCGCGCCGTGCTGGAGACAGAACGGTGGTGGGACGAACCGGCCGCGGAGCAGGCGCTACGCGCACCCTTGCTGCGTGCCTGTGCCATGTATCTGACGCAGGCGGCCGGGCGCGAGGGTCCGCTGGACCCGGTCGCGCGCTTCCACCTGCGCAATGGCGCCCGGCTGGAACAGGTGAACTGGCGCGGCAACGTGGCCCCTCGCGGCATCAAGGAGGCCTACGGCATCATGGTGAACTACTTGTACGACCTCCCGACGATCGAGGCCAATCACGAGGCTTTCGCGCGCGACGGAACCATCGCCCGCTCGGCCGGTGTCGATGCGCTCATGACGCCTCAGCCGGCCCCGCGCAGTCTGGGTCGCCTGTCCCGCACGCGCGGCGATTGAGGTTAGACCTCAATCAATCCGCGACGCAGGCCCTTCGCCACCGCCTCCGTTCGGCTGGTCGCGCCGAGCTTGCGGAACGCCGCCTCCAGGTGGAACTTCACGGTATGGGCGGAAATGCCGAGGCGGCGCGCGACCTCCTTGTTGCTCAGGCCCTGGCCGATCGCCGCCAGCACCTCCACCTCGCGCGGCGTCAGCAGCGGCAGCGTCATCTCGTGCGCCGCGCGGAAGCCGCGTTCGGCACGCTCCGACGGCGCGCGCACCACCAGACCGGAGACCGCCGCCCGCAGCGCGGCGTCGAGTTGGCCCGTGGTGGGCGCGGGCGGTAGCAGCCCGGCATAGGGCGCGTCAGGTTCCTCCACGCTCAACGCGACGACCGGCAGGGAAGCCGGGATGCTGCGCGTCGGCAGGATGTCGGCGTCGGCCAGCAGCACCTCTGCCGCCTCCGCCACCACCACATGGCCGGCTGCCTCGACGAGCGCGGCGAGGCCGCGCTCGCGCACCGCGTCGAGGGCCAGCAACGCGACGCGCAGCCCGTTCCTCAAGGCCGGGCGCCGACCATCGCCCCGATCTCGCGCACCGCACCGGCGCGCAGCAGGCGCAGGACACACTCCTTTCCGACGCGCTCCGGGCCCAGGCGCTCGGCCAACGCGCGCAGGGACGTGCTCCGCGTGCCGTCCACCGCCAACAGGATGTCGCCGGGCAGCACGCCTGCCCGCTCAGCCGGACCGCCGGCGTTCAGCGCGACGACCATCAGCCCGGCGTCGCATTCCGCCGCCGCCCGCAGCGCGTCGGGCAGCGCCACCGGGTGCAGCGCCACGCCCAGCCAGCCGCGCGCCACGCGCCCCTCCGCCAATAGCGGGTCGAGCGCGCGCTCTACGGTGGCATGCGGGATCACCAGCGCACGGCGGCGCGGTCCGAGGGTGGAGATGCCGAGCAGCCCGCCGCGCGCGTCCAGCACCGGCCCGCCCTCCTCCGTGCCGGAAAGCCGCGCATCCAGCCTCACCAGGCGGTCGATGCGCCCGCCGGCCATGCTGTGCCAAGCCGGGCCGACGCGATGGATCACAGCGAGCCGTGCGGTGCAGCCGCCAGCGCCATCCGTGCCGAGCGCCAGCGCCAGCGCGCCGGGACCGACCGGCTCGGTGCGCGTTCGTTCTGCCGCGCCCGCCTCAACTCGCAGCACCGCGATGTTGGTGGCCCGGTCGCGTCCGGCGAGGGTCGCTCGCGCGTCTGCGCCGCCGGGCAGCACCGCCACGTAGTCCTCCGCCTCCGCCAGCGCCTGCTCCGAGGTCACGATCGCGCCGTCCCGCCACAGCACGCCGCTGCTCAGCCGGCCCTTGCCCGCGCGCAACCCCACCACCAGGGTGCCCGCGCTGGCCGCCAGTGCCGCCAGCGCGTCCGAAAATCGTGCCAGATCGTCCATGGCCATGTCCGCCTCTTGTTGCATGGCGGAAGATGCGTGTCCCCAGGACGGACCGCCATCAGGCAGATGGCGGGGGCGATCCCTGGCCAGATAGCCGGGATGCCTGGACGTTCAGGCCGGACTTTTGTCGGTGCAGCTGGTCACGAGCGAAGGGCGTGGGTGATGCTGCGCTCCAGGACGCGGATCACCCGGAAGTTCGTTTGCGAACTTCCGGGGCACGCCATCAAGTATTCATTGCATCGAAGAAGTCGGAGTTCGTCTTGCTGTATTTCAGCTTGTCGAGCAGGAACTCCATGGCGTCCACGGTCCCCATCGGATTCAGGATGCGCCGCAGCACCCACATCTTCGACAAGGTCGCCTTGTCCACCAGCAACTCCTCCTTGCGTGTGCCCGACTTGGTGATGTCGATCGCCGGGAAGCTCCGCTTGTCGGAGATCTTGCGATCCAGGATGATCTCGGAATTGCCGGTGCCCTTGAACTCCTCGAAGATCACCTCGTCCATGCGGCTGCCGGTATCGATCAGGGCGGTAGCGATGATCGTGAGGCTGCCGCCCTCCTCGATGTTGCGGGCCGCGCCGAAGAAGCGCTTCGGGCGTTGCAGCGCGTTGGCGTCCACGCCGCCGGTCAGTACCTTGCCCGATGAGGGGACGACGGTGTTGTAGGCGCGCGCAAGGCGGGTGATCGAGTCCAGCAGGATCACCACGTCACGCTTGTGCTCGACCAGGCGCTTGGCCTTCTCGAGCACCATCTCGGTCACCTGCACGTGCCGCGTCGCCGGCTCGTCGAAGGTCGAGCTGATAACCTCGCCTTTCACGCTGCGGGCCATGTCGGTGACTTCCTCGGGCCGCTCGTCGATCAGCAGCACGATCAGGAAGACGTCGGGATGGTTGCCCGAAATGGCGGTGGCGATGTTCTGCAGCATCACCGTCTTGCCGGTGCGCGGGGGCGCCACGATCAGGGCACGCTGGCCCTTGCCGATCGGCGTGATCAGGTCGATCACCCGCGGCGTGAAGTCCTTGCCGGGCGCCTTCGCGACCGACTGGAAGTTCTCGATCTCCATCCGCAGCCGCTCGTCCGGATACAGCGGCGTGAGGTTGTCGAAGTTGATCCGATGCCGCACCGCGTCGGGCGGTTCGAAATTGATGGTATTGACCTTGAGCAGCGCGAAGTAGCGCTCGCCGTCCTTGGGCGCGCGGATCTGGCCTTCCACCGTGTCGCCGGTGCGCAGGCCGAAGCGGCGAACCTGGGTTGGGCTGACATAGATGTCGTCGGGCCCCGGCAGATAGTTCGCCTCGGGGCTGCGGAGGAATCCGAAGCCGTCTGGCAGGATCTCGAGGGTGCCCTCTCCGTGGATGGCCTGGTCGTTCTCGGCCAGGTTCTTCAGGATCGCGAACATCATGTCCTGCTTGCGCAGACTGGATGCGTTCTCGACTTGGAGGGATTCGGCGTAGCTCAGCAGGTCCGCGGGGGACTTTGCCTTGAGTTCGGCAAGATGCATCTGGGACGCCTCAGCGGTCTTCTTGAGAGGGCGACGGTGGGAAGTTCAGGTCGACGGGGTGGGGGCGCTTCGCCGCTGCGCGTCCGTCCGTCTGGATGGGTCGTGCAACGGATTGAGCGGCTGCGGGAGGAACGGTAGCGTATCGCGAGCCTACGGTGCCGTCAACGCACATCAGATGGCGACGCGAAACGGGACGTCAAGTTGTACCGGGCATTCTTAAAACGGCCGGACGATGACCATGACGACGATGAGGATGACAAGGAGAGTGGGCGCCTCGTTTGCGATCCGGTAGAAGCGTTGGCTCCGGCGGTTGCGATCGTGCAGGAAGCTCTTGCGCCAACCGGCGAAGCTCCCGTGCAGGGCCGACATCGCGATCACCGCGGCGAGCTTGACGTGCCACCACCCCCACGACCATTCGATCACGCCGGGGGTCAGGACCAGCAGGATGCCGAAGGTCCAGGTCGCGACCATGGCTGGGTTGATGATCTGCTTGAGCAGCCGCCGCTCCATCACCTTAAATCGCTCGCTCCCAGCCGAACCGACGCGCGTCTCGCAATGGTACACATAGAGGCGCGGCAGGTAGAACATGCCCGCCATCCAGGCGATCAGCGAGATGACGTGCAGCGCCTTGGTCCAGGGATAGGCGTAGGCGAGGATCGCAATCGTCACGTCGGAATAGCCAGCGAGCATCCCGCCACGATGCGGACCAGGGCCGGAAGCTCGTGCATGGAATGGAACAGGACGGCGTCCTCCGCCGCCAGGGCGGCGCCGTCGCCTTGGCGGCACAAGCCAAGGCAACGCATTCCCGCGCGCGCAGCCGCACGCGCGCCCAGCAGGGAATCCTCGATGACCAGGCACGAAGCCGGATCGGCGCCGGCCGAGCGCGCCGCGCGGAGAAAGAGATCGGGCGCCGGCTTGCCACGCCCGCCCTCGGCCAGCACGTCCTCGGCGCTGTGGACGCGGCCCGCGACAAGGCCGGCGAGGCCGGTTCCGCAAACTTCGCCGCCAGCTCCTGATGCCCGGAATTGGAGGCGACGCGCCACGCCAGGCCCATCGCCTCGACCTCGCGCAAGGCAATGTGGGCCCCCGGCAACAGCACGGCTTCCCGCGCCATCGCCGCCGCGACCCGCGCGGCGATCCCGTCGACCCAGGCAGGCGGCAGGGCGCGTCCCAGATGCTCCTCGATCACCGGGCGCATGTCGGGAAAGGACATGCCAAGGAAGCGCCGCTCGCATTCCGCGGCGCTCATCGGCCAGCCAAGCGCGGTCAGTTCGCGAGCAGCCACGCGATTGGCGACCGGCTCGCTGTCGATCAGTACGCCATCACAATCGAAGATGACGAGGCGCAAGGGGGTCACTCTTCGATGCCAAGCAGCGGCGCGAGCCGGTCGCGGGCCTCCTGCAACACCTCGAAAGGAACAGCACCCGCGTAGACCATCGGCCGGGCCAGCGCATCAATGCTGCGCACATGCGAGATCAGCACCTCGCCTGAGACCGCCAAACCAGGAGGCAAGATAAGGCTCGAACTCCATCCGCGAACCCGCGACGTTATCGGGCATACGAAGGCGAGCCAACTCGTATCCCAGAGAACCCGCGGAGAAATGACCAGGGCGGGACGCCGGCCGCCTTGTTCGCGGCCGGTACGCGGGTCGAAATCAGTCCAGATCAGATCACCGGCTTCGGGCGCGTAGTCAATCGTCAACGATTTCACGTCCTACATCAGGACCCCAATCGAAAGCCTCGCGGATCTCCGGCGTCACGTTCGCGAGCAGCTCCTCAAGCGTGAAGCGTCGTCGCTTGGGCGAAATCACAATCCGGTTCCCTTCAGCCACGACATCCACCGGCGATCCATTCCGCAAGCCAAGCCGGTTTGCGACATCCTTCGGAATCCGCACCCCGAGACTGTTGCCCCATTTGCTGACGCTGACGATCATGGTGCCTCCATTGGATATACAATGGATATTCCACCTTGCCTCGTCAAGCGCGAACCATAAACGGACATCCCACGAACTCCGCCGGACAGATCCGCCCGCCCCCATGGTTGCACAGGCCAGGGCCGGCCGCACGTGCATGCCGGACCAGATCGGCGAGCGCCGCGATGAAGCCCGCGTCCTCGTTCTGCGCGGTGCTGCGGAAATAGCCGGGCACGCCAAGCTTCTCGGCGAGATCGCGATACTCGACGTCCAGCTCCACCAAGGTCTCGCTGTGATCCGACACGAACGCGATCGGCACCACCAGGACCGCCATCCCGTCGCGGGCGGCCCGCGCGATCTCCTCGTCGGTGCTGGGTTCCAGCCATTTCTGGGGCGTCGCCCTGGACTGGTAGCAGATCCTCCAGTCCTCGGGCGCATTCGGCCCCCAGGCATCCAGCACGGCGCGGACGGTGCGCTCGATCTGCCATTGATAGGGATCACCCGCCCGTACGATCGCCTGTGGCAGGCCATGCGCGGAGAACAGCAATCGTAGCTTCGGGCTGCCCCCCGGCGCCGCGCACGCCTCCTCCCAGGAGCGGCGCACGATCGCGGCGGTCGCGGCGGCATAGCCCGCGTCGTCGGGCCAGCAGCACAGCGTTGTCACCGTCGCCACCAGTCCGACGCGCGCCGCCGCCTCGCGCCAGTCGTCGAGCGAACTGCCGGTCGTTGTCGTGGAGAACTGCGGGTAGAGCGGCACAAGCACGACCTCGTCCGGCTCGAACGCCTTGACATCGCGCGCCGTCTCCTCGCTGAACGGGTGCCAGTAGCGCATCGCGACGAAGCAGCGCGCGTCCAGTTCCGGGAGCGCCGCTTCCAGGGCGACGGCCTGCGCGCGGGTCAATTCGAGCAGGGGGGAGCGGCCACCCAGCAGCGCGTAGTTCGCGGTGGCCGGCTTGAGGCGTCGGCCGGCGATGATGCGGGCGAGCAGCGGGCGGACGAAGAACGGCACGCGCAGGATCGCGGGATCGCGGAACAGGTTCCGCAGGAAAGGGCCGATCGCCTCCGGCCGATCCGGACCACCAAGGTTGAACAGCACGACCGCGACACGCGGGCGCCGGGCGGTGTCAAGCGGCACGTACAAGGTCCCTCAGGACGGCGACATGCTCCGGCGGGGTGTCCGGCACGACGCCGTGTCCCAGGTTGAACACGAAGGCACGGTCGCGCAGGGCGGACAGGATGCCACCAGCCTCGGCCCGCAGCGCGTCGCCCCCGGCAAGCAGCGCCATCGGGTCGAGGTTGCCTTGCAGCGCGACGCCATGAGGCACCGCCAGACAGGCCCAGGCGGGGTCGGTGGCGGTATCCATGCCGACCGCGTCCACCCCGGTCTCGGCCGCGTAGGTGGCCAGCATGGCCCCGGCGAGGCGGGGAAACCCGATCAGGCGGGTAGCAGGATGGCGCGCCTTCAGCGCCGCCACGATCCGACGGGCGGGTGCGATGACATGGCGGCGGAACAGCGCCGGCGACAGCACGCCCGCCCAGCTGTCGAACAGCATCAGCGCCTCCGCCCCCGCATCGGCCTGGGCGGAGAGATAGGTGATGGTGGCATCCGTCAAAAGCGCGATCAGCGCGTCAAACAGCGCCGGTTGCGCATGGGCCATGCGCCGCGTGGCCGCGAAATCCTTCGATCCGCCGCCCTCCACCATGTAGCAGGCGACTGTGAACGGGGCGCCGGCGAAGCCGATCAGCGCAGCGTCATGGCCTTCGGCGGCAAGGCCCGTGCGCACGCGGCTGACCGTCTCCAGCACCGGGGCGATAGCGGCTGGCAGGCGCGACGGATCGAGCGCGGCGAGGCCGGAGGCGTCGCGCAACGGCGGCAGGACCGGGCCTTCGCCGGCGTTGTAGGCGAGCCCGTGACCCAGCGCCCAGGGCAGGAGCAGGATGTCGCTGAACAGGATGGCGGCATCGAAGCCGAAGCGGCGGAGCGGCTGCAAGGTCACCTCGGCGGCCAGCTCCGGCGTGGTGGCGAGGGCAATGAAGTCACCCACCCTGGCCCGGACCGCCCGGTATTCAGGGAGATAGCGACCTGCCTGGCGCATGAGCCACAGCGGCGGCGGCCAAACGGCCTCGCCGCTCAGCGCCCGCAGGAACCCCGATCCTCTCGTCATGGCTCCGCTTAACAGAGAAAGAGGGAAAAGAAAGACTTGGAGAGGAGGAGTATGGGGCTGTGGACGACGGGGTACCCCCGCGCGGAGGGTGTTCGTGCCGTTCCGTCCACAGCAGGGCTCTGCGGCAGACCGTTCAAACAACGAGATAACCCCGAACTCTCCTCAATCTCCGCCGGCGGCCGGGCCGCTCATCCCCCGTATCTCAAAGCCCGGTGATATCCCCGGGTCTCCACATCGCCGCGCCGGCACGGTCTGGGTAGTCCCTCTTATCCCCAGGAACTCACCCTCTCAGCTCGACGTTGGCCTTTTACGCGGCGTAGCAAGCGGCGCCGATCAGGGCATTGATTGTCGCGTTGGGAATTTGGACGAGATCGGCCGTGGTCGGGGATGTGCAGAAATCATGATGTGTCCAGAGTTCGCGGCGGACAACGGCAAGCGCGTCGCTGAAGGTTGGTAGAGGTTTTGGATACCAACTCGCGGCACGCGGTGTTGACGTGGTTCTGGCTTGCAGATCCTGAGCCCAGAGAGCGATCAGGGAGAATAGCCCCACCAGTGCTGGCATCGTTCTGGCGATCGCGGGGTCTGACCATTGGCGCTGAGTTTCGACGCCGAGGTGGCGACGCACTTCAGCGAAGGTCACTTCGATTGACCAGCGGTGAACGAACCAGCGGAGGATGTCGACCGGGTCTGCATCGAGATCGGTGCACAGGAATGCCTGTGGCCGGAGTTCGCCAGCGACGTCGCGGACCAGCACGTAGCGGATCGGCACGAGCCGGCCAGGATGGTGCCACAGGGCTGTGCCGGAGACGATCTCGACCAGGCGTTCGCCGCGGCCATACCAGCCAGTCACCTGCAGGCGGCGCCAGCGCGTCTTGGGATTGACCAGACGGTCGGCCAGGTTGGGCTGCCTTTTCCCGATGACGCGCGGTCGCCCGACGGTGCCGGGCTGGCGGCGAAGTGGCGGATCGAACAGGCGCGCATCCAGCCGCAGGCGGGTGATCATGCAGATGCGCCGCCGCACAACGTTCAGCAGGTCAATGGCGGCGTAGCTGCTATCGGCCACTCCGATGATCCGGCGGCCGGGCAGCCATCGCGAAGCCTGCAGCAGAGCCTGCCGGCCCCAGTCGGTCAGCTTCTTGTGCCGCCTCTGCCGCTCGCTGGCATGGCGTTCGGAAGGGGCGAGCACGGTCAGGAACGGCAGGGCCCAACTCGGCCAGCCCAAGAGACGTCGGGCAGCAGCATGACCGAGAGCCAGCGTAGGCCACTGGCTTTGACGAAGTGGCCCTGTGAGGAGCGGACCGGATCGCGATAGATGCCCCGCGTTTTGATCTTCGGCCCCCACCGGCGCTCCAACGTCTCGTCGAGACCGATGATGACGGGACCTTCCGGCACGAAGGTGCTGACCAGCAGGCGTAACAAGCAGCGCGCGACCCGGCGGCTCGACCAGCGGTTGCGGTTGAGAACCCGATGGTAGTTCGTGAAGCACGGATCCTGTTCCAGGCCGGTGACGCGCAAGGCCGCAGCCACGGTGCGTCGTCCAGGGCTGAGGACGGCGCCGGTGATCAGCACCAGTACGTGCTGCCAGGTTGGGGCCGTGAAGGCTCGGCTGAACGGCTCCATCCAGGAAGCCAGTTTCGTTGGCGCTGTATCCCTCGACAATCCGCTCGGCATCTGTCCCCCAAATCAGCACTCGGGAAAACTCGCCGGTATCAGGTCAGCCGCGAACCCCAGGCTCGATCACAAGCAATTCAACACCGGCGAAAGATCTGAAACCGGCGAAAGTCGAGCTCAGTTCGTGTTCCAAATATCGGTCTCCAGCTGCCACCCCGTCCCGGTCCGACGCCAGATGACGACGTATTTGCCCGTCACCTGCTTGCCGCCGGCATCGGCGGTGAGCCTGCCGATCTCGCGCGCGGCGGACGGGCCGAGAGGGGTCACATCGACCGCCTCGATGGTCAGGTTCTTGAGTTGCTGGCTCGCTTGCTGCCAGAAGGTCTGAATACGCGCCCGCCCCGTCATTGCCGGTGCTCCCGGCGGCAGGATCGTCGCATTTGGCGTGTAAAGCACTGCCACGCCGGCCGCGTCGCCGCGGTTGAAGGCGGCGTCGAAGGTCTTGTTCGCCGCGTCGATGCTGCCCTTGAGGGTCTGCGCCAGGGCCGGGGCGGCTGCCAGGGCCAGGATTGCCGCGGCGCAAGGAAGTTTCATGACGGTTCCTCCGAGAAGTGCAACCGTCGAAACCCGTATCCCGTGATCGCTTGCCGAACAAGCCGACCATGCCCATGCTGTTGCATGGTCCGCGATCGCATGAACCTGCATCTCGTCTCCGACGCCACCGGAGAGACCCTGAACGCGATCGCCCGGGCGACCACGGTGCAGTTCGAGCATTCGCACATCATCTATCACCGCTGGAGCCTGATCCGGACCCGCTTCCAGCTGCACCGCGTGCTGGAGGGGATTGAGGCGGAGCCTGGCCCGGTGTTGTCGACCCTGGTTGACCGCGCGCTGCGCTCAGACCTGGACGGCACGTGCCAGCGGCTGAACGTGCCGGTGGTGAATGTGCTCGATCCGGTGATGAACCTGTTGCAGGATTATATCGGCGAGCAGGCAGCCGCCCGCCCGGGCCGGCAATATGTACTGAATGCCGACTACTTCCAGCGGATCGATGCCATGCACTACGTGCTGGCCCATGACGACGGGCAGGCGCAGGCCGGGCTGCCGGAAGCGGACGTCGTCCTTGTCGGGGTCTCGCGCAGCTCGAAGACGCCGACCTGCTTTTATCTCGCCAATCGCGGCATCAAGGCGGCCAATATCCCTCTTGTGCCGGGGTTGCCGGAGCCGGAGGGACTGGACGGGATCGGCGTCCCGGTAATCGGGCTGACGCTGGAAGCGGCGGCGCTGATCGAGATACGCCGCCATCGGCTGCGCCTGATCGCCAGCACGAACGCCAGTCAGGCGGTAGTGCGCCAGAGCAGCACCGCCTACGTGGACGAAGAGGCGGTGAAGGCTGAGCTTCTATGGGCGCGCCGCCTGTGCAACCGCCGCGGCTGGCCAGTGATCGATGTGACGCGCCGCTCGATCGAGGAGACGGCTGCAACGGTCCTGCAGCTGAGGGAGGCGTGGGACGAACGCCGCCGAAAAGCGACCGATGGCGGGCGCGCATAGCTCACCGTCGGATCATGTTCAGCCGGAACGTGCAGCGGGGCTGACGCACGGTCGCGTCCAGCATGCCGTTCGCGATGCGGCCGTTGATATGGACCAGCGACTGGAACCGCGTGTCCCTGTACACCGGCCGGCTGCCGTAGGCATTGAACGCGCCGTCCGACTTCACCGGGACCGTCATCGTCGCCCCGTCGAGGTCGGCGGTGAACCGGCTGTCGGCGACAACGATCGGCGCTGCGTGCCAATCGCAGCGCCAATCGGGCGCGCTGAACCCGACGACGCGGGCAGCGCCGACATAGGTGCCGTCAAATGGCCCGGGCACGAGCGGCACGCTGGGGGCACAGGCCGCGAGCGTGCCCGCGATGGCCAACGTCACTCGCACGCTGGGAACCCTCATCGGCTGACGCGCTCCAGCGCAGTCCGAATATGGTCGGCGCTTGTCTGAAGGTCGGTCCGTTCCTGATCCGTCATCTCAGGAGTGATGATGCGTAGCACGCCAATGCGGCCGAGCACCGCCGGCAAGGAGAGTGTCACTTGGTATTCGGGGCTGAAGGCGCCGATCGGCAGCACCGCCCGTTCATCGCGGGCCACAATCTCGGCAATGCGCGCGCAAACCATGCCGATGCCGAGCTGGCTGGCGCCGGTGCCCTCGATGATGGTGATGTTCGCCTGGCGCACCTCCGCCTCCACCTCCTTGCGCACGTCCTCGTGCTTGCGATGGCCGAGCGCGTCCAGGATCGGCAATCCGCCGACGCGCGCCGACGACCACAGGAAGGCCGAGGAGATGCCATGCTCGCCCAGCACCAGCGCCTCCACCGCGCGCGGATTGATGTCGAGCTTGCGCGCGAGATGGACCCGGAAACGCAAACTGTCGAGGAACGTCCCCGTCGAGAGCACGGGCGAGCGTGGCGCGAGCGTGCGCGTGATATCGGCGAGCGGATCGGGCGGGTCGGTGACGACGAGGATAATCGCATCTTGTGCCGCCTCGGCGACGCGCGGGATGACGTCGTGGAAAATCTCGGCGTTCTTGCCGAGCAGCTTGAGGCGCCCTTCCTTGTCGGACCGGTCCGTGGCCCCGCCCGCCTTCTCGTTCACCCCGATGGTGACCATGACGAGCCCGGCTCCCCGGACATCCGCGTAATCGCCCGCGCGCAGCGTCACCGAAGGGGAGAGGACGGCGCCGTAGCGGATATCGGTCACCATTCCTTCCGCGCGCTCGCGCGTGCGATCGACGACGACGATCTCCGAGGCGGGACCACGCAGGACGGTGGCGAGCAGGCAAGCCTGCCCGACCGCGCCGGCACCGAGGATGGCAAGCTTCATGAGACGACTTCTCCGGTGTTCCTGCCAGCATTTGTGCCGCCGGCGGCTTCCGGCCAGACCCTATGAGTCCCGCGCAGCGGATTGTTATTCGAACCGTGCTCACGCGCTTGACACGCCCAGAGGCGGGGTTTTGAGCTGGCATCAATCATGAAATTGAAATCAGGGCGGAACGGCGATGACGTCGCTTTCAGCGGGATGCGGTCCGATAATACAACGATCAGGGCTACTACGCGCCGGTGCGCGCACTCTCGCCCGACGAGGTGATGGAGCTACGGCGACACCCTGAGGATTACGAGCGTGTCTCGGGTGGTCTCGGCGGTCCCTCGCGCCACAAGACGCACCTCCTGTTCACCTGGCTGAACGATCTCATCCGCCGTCCCGGCATCCTCGATGCGGTGGAAGACCTGATCGGGCCGAACATCCTCTGCTGGGGCAGTAGTTTCTTCATCAAGGACGCGCGCAACCCGAGCTTCGTCTCCTGGGGCATCAGGACAGCACGTAATGGGGCCTGGAGCCGGACGACATCGTGACCGCCTGGATCGGCATTTCCGAAAGCACGCGCGAGAACGGCGCCATGCGGGTGATCCCCGGCTCGCACAAGCACGATTAGATCGCGTACCGCGATACGTTCGCCGCCAACAACCTGCGCAGTCGCGGGCAGGAGATAGCGGTCGACGTCGATGGTTCAACCGCCGTGAATTTGGAGCGGTGTCCCGGCGAGATGTCGCTGCACCATGTGCGGCTGATCCATGGCAGCGAGCCGAACCCGTCGGGCCATCGCCGGATCGGGTTTGCCATACGCTATCTCCCCACGCATGTCCGCCAGACGGTGGGCCAGCGCGATTTCGCCACGCTGGTCCAGGGAGTCGACACCTATGACCACTTCGGCCCGAGCAGCGTCCGCGATCAGACATGTTGGACGAGCGCGGGCGTTCCATGCCAATGTCACCGGCGCTCAGGAGCAGGTGCTGATGCGTGAGACCCAGTGGTCGATGTAGGGGCGAATCGTGAAACTGTTCGGAACTGGCGCTGTCGCCATCCGAACTCGGCTGAGTGTTCAGCGCCCTGTCAAACAACCCTCCAACGTGGGAAAGGGCTTGCCAGGGCGGACCGCGACTGTAGCGCCGGTTAAGCAGGCGGTGACGCCTACGCAGAACCTGTCCTCTGAGATGCGCGCGTGTGTCGGGGGTCGGTATAGGTGATTCCGGCCTGGCTGCACGACCTGTCGATCGCCTACTTGCTGCTGGGTGCCGTGTGCGCCGTCGTCATTGCGACCGACGTTACGCGCCACCTTCAGCATATGTGGATTATGAATGTGGTCTGGCCTGTGACGGCGCTGTTCGGGAGCGTCTGGGTTCTCTGGCAGTACTTCGCCTATGGCCGAACTCGCGACGCAGGAGAAGATGCACTCGGCCATGCAACGGAAGGAGGAGCCGCCGAACCGGCGAGAGACCCCGTTCCCGATCATGGTCGCGAACGGCGCCCTCCACTGTGGTAGCGGCTGCACGCTCGGGGACATTGTAGCCGAATGGCTGGTATTCGCGGTGCCCGCGATCGCGGTCGCCTTCGGCTATCAGAGCCTCTTTGGCGAGAGGATCTTTGCCGTTTGGGTGGTGGACTATATCTTTGCGTACCTGTTCGGAATCATCTTCCAGTATTTCACCATTGCTCCGATGCGCGAGCTGTCGCTCGGCTCGGGCATCGTCGCGGCGATCAAGGCCGACACGCTGTCGCTGACAGCCTGGCAGCTCGGTATGTATGGCTTCATGGCCTTCGCCTACTTTTACCTCTTTCGCGACCTGATAGGCGTGCGGCTGCGGACCGACATGGTCGAGTTCTGGTTCATGATGCAGATCGCCATGATTTGCGGATTCCTGACCGCGTATCCGGTGAACTGGTGGCTGATCCGTACGGGCATCAAGGAGAGGATGTAGCGGCGGCACCGCCCCGGATGGATCACTCACCCCGCCCGCGCGCTCGCCTCGAGCAGTCGCTCGATCGGGTCCCAAACGAATGCCGTCTGGATCACCGGCCGGCCACCGACCCTGATCATCGCCTCCACGACAGGCCGTCCGCCGAGGCGTTCGTAGAACCAGCGACTTGGATTGTCCCGCAGGACCCATAGGAAGATGCTGCGGCAACCTGACTCGGCGAGGCTCGCGGCGGCGGCGCGCAACAGGCGGCGGCCGATGCCGCGGTCCCGCCAGTCGTCAACGACGTAGAGCGTCTCGATCTCGCCGTCAGCGGGACAGCGACCCGATCCGTCGGTCCAACGGGCACGGCCCGCTGTGGTGAAGCCGACCACGCGCGGCCCAGAGCCTTCCGGAACGTCGATTCCGGCGGCGGTGGCGACGTAGATGCAGCCGCCCCTGCGAATCGCGACATCATAATACGCGGCCTGCCGCGAGACGGACATGCCGGTCAGGTAGTCGTCCGGCAGGATGCCGGGATATGTGCTTCGCCACGCGGCGACATGCACGCCAGCGATCGCGGCGGCGTCGTTCCGCCGCGCCTGGCGGACGCCGATCATGCGCCGATGCCCTGTCCGCCGGACGGAGCGCCGAGCTCATCACTAGGACGGGTGCGCTCCAGCACGACCACGAAAAAGCCATCGGTGCCGTGCCGGGCGGGTGTCAAGGCGAGGAACGGACCAGTCTCGGGTGGCCAACCAGGAAGCTTCCAGGCCCGCTCAAGAGGCACCGGGCGAAAATCGGTGTGGCGGGCGAGAAAGGCGGACATCGGCTGCTCGTTCTCCTCGGGGAGCAAGGAGCATGTAGCGTAGATCAATTTTCCGCCAACGCGAACCAACTTTGCACCGGTCTCCAGGATACCGGTCTGCTTGGCTGTCAGCTCGATAAGATCCCGCTCGGTCAGGCGCAGGCGCGCGTCCGGGTTTCGCCGCCACGTGCCGGTCCCGGTGCAGGGGGCGTCCACTAGAACGCGGTCGAACCCGCCGGCCCGGCGCTTAATGAACTTGTCCCGCGGCCCCAGCAGGTGACGCTCCACATTCGAAACGCCGGCGCGGCGCAAGCGGCGTACCGTGGCCTCCAGCCGGGGGGCGGAGACATCGCAGGCGAGAAGATAGCCGCGATTGGCCATCGTCATCGCCATTGCCAGCGTCTTGCCGCCCGCCCCGGCGCACAGGTCGGCGACGCGCAGCCCGGGTCTCGCGTCTGCCATCGCGGCGATGACTTGGCTGCCCTCGTCCTGAATCTCCACCAGGCCAGACTGGAACGCCGCCCCCGTGGTGATGGAGCGGCGCGTGGCGATGCGCAGGCCCCAGGGGGAGATTGGCGTGGGCACACTCTCGACCCCCTCGACGGCCAGCGCGGCGCGGGCGGCCTCGCGGTCCGTCTTGAGAAGGTTCACGCGCAAATCGAGAGGTGCGGGACCGGTCAGCGCCGCCGCCTCCGCGGCAAGCGCCGCGCCGAAGCGTGCGGCGAGGCGGGGCACGATCCAATCGGGGAGTTCGAGCCTGACAGGCTCGGGCATGTCGGGATGGTCGAGCGTATGCCCCTCGATCCGGGCGAGGACCCCGCGCTCCACGCCGCTCAGCGCCGCAGGGGCGAAGCGGCCGCCGGAGAAGGCCTGCTCCACACCGGAGAGCTGCCAGGCCTCGGTCAGCAGCGACGCGCCGACCAGCAGGCGCGGTGTCGGTTGGGCGCCGGCTCGGGCGAGCCACCATTCGAGGCGGCGCCAAGTGCGGAGCACGCGCCAGACCCGCTCTGACACCGCGCGCCGATCGCCCGAGCCGATGAACCGGCGCAGGCGGAAGAAGTCGTTGGCGACGGCATCAGCCGGGCGGTTCGCGGAGGCCGCGGCGTCGAGCAGCGCGACGGCGGCGTCGATACGGGCGGCTGGGGTCACGCGGATGAAATGGTCACGCTAGGCGCCAGGATCAGCCAGGTTCACGTTCCGCAAGTCCGCCAGCTCCGTAGCCGTTCCGCGCAGCTCGTACTCGTCGGGCTGGCCGGCGCGGTTCACCCAGAATATGCGGAAGCCGAAGGCGCGTGCGCCGAACGCGTCCCAGGGATTGGACGAGACAAACGCCATCTCGGAAGCCGGAAGGTGGAACCGTTCGGTCGCCAGCCGATAGACGCGCGGATCGGGCTTGAAGACGCCGGCGGATTCCGCGCTCAGCACGTCGTCCAGCAGGTCGGCGATGCCGGCCGCCTGCACGGCCTCTTCCAGCATCGCCGGCTCGCCGTTCGACAGGATCGCACGCCCGATCCCCTTGTCGCGCAATGCGCGCAGCATCTCCGGCACCTCTTGGTAGGCATCCAAGCGACGATAGGCGTGCAGGATGTCGTCCAGCAGCGTCCGATCGGCGATATTATGGCGGGCGGCCACGACGGCGAGGGACTCCTGGGCGAGTTGCCAGAAGTCACGGTGCTGCGCTGCCCCTGCCAGACTGCGGACCCAGGTGTATTCGATGTGCTTGCTGCGCCATTCCTGGCTGATCCGCTCCCAGTCCGGCCCCAGCCGGGCGGCGTGGGCGCGCATCGCCGCGTTCACGTCCAGTAGCGTCCCGTAGGCGTCGAAGATCGCGACCTCGACCATCCCCTTATTCCTGCCGGTAGTTCGGCGCCTCGCGCGTGATGGCAACATCGTGGACATGGCTCTCGCGCAGGCCCGCGCCGGTGAGGCGGCGGAACCGCACGTCGGACTGAAGGGCGGCGATGTCGCGGCAGCCGGTGTAGCCCATGCCGGCACGCAGGCCGCCGACGAGCTGGTGCACCACCTGCGAGACCGGGCCCTTGTAGCCCACGCGGCCCTCCACCCCCTCGGGCACCAGCTTGAGCTGGTCCTTGATGTCCTGCTGGAAGTAGCGATCGGCCGAGCCCCGCGCCATCGCGCCCATGCTGCCCATACCGCGATAGGATTTGTAGGAGCGGCCCTGGTACAGGAACACCTCGCCGGGCGCCTCCTCGGTGCCAGCTAGCAGGCTGCCCATCATCACGCAGTCCGCGCCCGCCGCGATTGCCTTGGCGATGTCGCCCGAATTGCGCATTCCCCCATCGGCAATGGCGGGCACGCCCCGCTCGCGACAGGCGGCGGCGCTTTCGAGGACGGCGGTGAACTGCGGCACCCCGACGCCGGCAACGACCCGGGTGGTGCAGATGCTGCCCGGGCCGATGCCGATCTTCACCGCGTCCGCGCCAGCCTCGATCAGCGCGAGCGCGCCCTCGGGCGTGGCGACATTGCCGGCCACGACCTGCACGGAGTTGGAGAAAGTCTTGATCGCCTCCACGCTGTGCAGGACGCCTTGCGAATGGCCGTGCGCGGTATCGACCACGATCACGTCCACCTCGGCCGCGATCAGGGTCCGCGCCCGCTCCGCCCCGGCCGCGCCGACCCCGATCGCGGCGGCGACGCGAAGGCGGCCAAGCGCATCCTTGTTCGCCAGCGGGTGCGCCTGCGCCTTGTCCATGTCTTTAACGGTGATGAGGCCGACGCAGCGATAGGCCTCGTCCACCACCAGCAGCTTCTCGATGCGATGGCGGTGCAGCAGGCGCCGCGCCTCCTCGGGACCGACATCGGTCTGCACGGTAATGAGGTTCTCGCGCGTCATCAGCTCATAGACGCGCAAGCCGGGGTCGGTGGCAAAGCGCACGTCGCGGTTGGTCACGATGCCGACCAGGCGGCCAGTCTCGCGCTCGACGACGGGGATGCCGCTGATTCGATAGTTGTTCATCAGCGCACGGGCGTCGGCCAGCGTCTGGTCGGGGTGGATCGTGACGGGGTTCACCACCATCCCGGACTCGAACTTCTTGACCTGTCGCACCTGCCGGGCCTGGGCATCCGGGTCCATGTTCTTGTGGATCACCCCTATGCCGCCGAGCTGGGCCATCGCAATCGCCATGTCGCTTTCGGTCACCGTGTCCATCGCGGCGGAGACGAGCGGGATGTTGAGCGCGATCTCGCGCGTCAGGCGGGTGCGGGTGTCGGTCTCGGCGGGCAGCACCTGGGAGTAGGCCGGGACCAATAGCACGTCATCGAACGCCAGCGCCTCTTCGATGCGCGGGCGGTCGGGAAGGTAATTGTCGGGAGCCATGGGCGGGCGAGCCTTTCGCGCTTCGGGCGCCCGGCACCTCGCGTCAGGCTGCCCAACCTTGGCGGCCCCACATAGGCCCGCGCGGGCGGCGGCGCAAGCAAAGCTGGGTTTGCGGGGCGGGTGATCGGGTGGCGCGGTCGGCTCCCGCGTGCGTCACGGCGCAGGATGGCGGTCCTGCGCTCCCCGGAATCCCGTCGCTACTACATACAACTCGCTCAATTCCTTGCGGCTGGCCGGCGGCTTGGCGTGGCGCACATGGGCGAAGGAGCGTTTCATCTGCTCTAGCATCCGCCGCTCCGAACCGCCCTGGAACACCTTGCAGACGAACCCGCCGCCAGGGGCCAGGACGTCGCCCGCGAACGCCAGCGCCAGCTCCGCCAAGGCCATGATGCGCACATGGTCGGTCGCGGTATGACCGGTGGTATTCGGGGCCATGTCGGACAGGACGAGATCGGCCGGGCCGCCGAGCAGCGCGGACAGGCGGGCGGGCATGTCCGGGTCCTGGAAATCGCCCTGAATCACCCTGGCGCCTTCCACCTTGTCCATCGCCAGCAGATCGATCCCCACCACGGCGCCCGCGCCGCGCCGGACCGCGACCTGCGTCCAGCCGCCGGGTGCTGCGCCCAGATCCACGACGCGAGTGCCGCGGTGGATCAGGTGGAAGCGATCGTCCAGTTCGGTCAGCTTGAACGCGGCGCGCGACCGCCAGCCCTCGCGTTGCGCCGCCTGCACGTAAGGATCGTTAAGCTGGCGCGCGAGCCAGCGCTGGGAGGCGACACTGCGGCCGCGCGCCGTGCGCACGCCGACGCTGAGGCCGCGCGATGGGGCTTTCGGGATCTGGCTCACGGGTGCCGGGCGCTCGGCCAGTCGCGGGAGCGCGGGCGGTCGGCGCGGATCATCCGCAACAGCATTCCCTCGCGCAGACCGCGATCGGCGACCACCACCTCGGGGGCCGGCCACAGTCGGGTGATGGCCGCGAAGACGGCGCAGCCGGGAAGCACGAACTCGACCCGCTCGGGTCCGACGCAGGGGTGCTGCTCCAGCCCCGTCCGACCCATCGCGCGCAACTGCTCCAGCGCCGTCCGCGCCACATGGCGGGGCAGCACGGTGCCGTCCACCATCGGGCGCGAGTAGCGGGGCAGGTCGAGCGCGACGCCGGCCAGCGTGGTGACCGTCCCACTGGTGCCGAGCAGGCGCACCCCGCCTTCGCGGATCTCGCGGGCGATGCAATGCACGGATTCGAACGGCGCCAGGCGCGTGGCGATATCGTCGGTCATCGCATCGAAGCCGTCCGCGCGGAACCCGGCCTCGGCGTAGCGCTCTGCCAGGCTGACAACGCCGATGGGCAGGGAGGCGTAGCCGATCAGCGCGGGCGGGCGGGTCTCGTCGAGACGGACCCAGGCAAGCTCGGTGGAGCCGCCGCCGATATCGAACACCAGGGCACGGCGGGCGCCCCCGGCGAGCAGCGGGGCGCAGCTCTCCAGCGCAAGCTCCGCCTCCTCGCGCGCCGATATGACGTCGATGGCGAGCCCGGTCTCGACCTTCACCCGGCGCAGGAACTCCGCTCCGTTGGCGGCTTGGCGGCACGCCTCGGTCGCGACGGCGCGCAGGCCGCGCAAACTCCGGCGCTGCACGCGGGCGGCGCAGGCTTGCAGGGCCGAGAGTGCGCGCGCCATGCCGGGCTCGCTGAGGCGTCCGGTGCTCTGCAGACCCTCGCCCAGGCGCACGATGCGACTGAAACTGTCCAGGACCCGGAACCCGTCGCCCGACGGGGTCCCGACCAGCAGGCGGCAATTGTTGGTCCCAAGATCGAGTGCCGCGAAGGCATCCGCAGGGAAGCGGCGCGACGGCGTGGCGGGCTCGACCCCTGGGAGAGCCTTTCCCTGGAGCATTCCGCCATCTTGGGCACGCGAGGGTCGGCCGTTCAAGGCGAATTACGCTGTGATCACGCGGGCTCGACGAGGTTCGGACCCGGGACGCGCCCATGCGGACAGGACGAGCCGTTTGACAATGCGGCACCGTGGTCTTGCACTGCGACGCCCAACACGGAGGCTGCGATGCCAGACCATGAGGTGTCGATCCGCGAACGCGTGAAGAAGTCGCCGGCGGCGACCATGGTGGAAAGCTACTACAAGCCGAGCCTGGCTCGCGCCTTCGAGCACCATTTCCAGCCGGAGATCTGGATCCACCTGGCGCACTGCCAGATGCTCCGTCGCCAGGGCATCGTCGCCGACGCGGATGCGCGGCGCATCCTGGCCGCCCTCCTCGACCTGCACGCGGCCGGACCCCAGGCCTTGCGGGTCGATCACGCGCTGGAGGACATGTACACCTACATCGAGCGGTATCTGACCGCGACACTGGGGGCCGATGTCGGGGGCCGGCTGCACACCGGACGGAGCCGCAACGACCTGCATGTGACGACCTGGCGCATGACCCTGCGCCACCTGATGTTGCAGGCCGAGGAGAGCCTCAACGCGCTGCGCCGGACGACCCTGGCGCTGGCGCGGCGCCATGCCGGCACGGTGATGCCCGGCTACACGCACTGGCAGCACGCGCAGCCGGTGACCTTGGGATACTACCTCCTGGCATTCGCCGACGTGCTGGCGCGCGACTTCGCCCGCTGCCAGGCCGCACTGGGGCGCACCAACCGGTGCCCGCTCGGTGCCGGCGCGCTGACCACCACCGCTTTCCCCCTCGATCGCGAGGCCACTGCCGCCGCCCTGGGGTTCGACGGTCTGGTGGAGGTGGCGTACGACGCCGTCGCCAGTCGCGACGACGCCCACGAAGCCGTCGCCGCGCTCGCCCTGCTGATGACCAACCTGTCGCGCCTCGCCACCGACCTCCAGGCCTGGAGCACGTACCAGTACGGCTTCATCGAACTGGGGGACGAGCACTGCTCGGTCAGCAGCATCATGCCGCAGAAGAAGAATCCGGCCGCGCTGGAGCACATCAAGGCCGCGGCGGGCATGGTGACGGGCGCCCTAACGGCCGCGCTGTCCGCGACCAAAAACACCGCCTTCGCCGATGTCAGCGACGGGGTGAGCGCGCTCAACGAGCCTGTCATCGACGCGGTCCAGCGGACGCGGCGCGTGCTGGATTTGTGCGCAGACGTATTGGGCGCGATGACGGTGGACGCGCCGCGCATGTCGCGCTTCGCCGAGCGTGGCTTCGGCACCGCGACCGAGCTGGCGGACGTGATCGTGCGCGACACTGGCATGTCCTTCCGCATGGCGCACAACGTGGTGGCGACGGTGGTCGCCGAGGCGATCGCGGGAGGGCGCGCCGCCAACGAGATCGGGGCCGCCGACCTCGACCGTGCGGCGGAGGCCCTGTTCGGGCGCCGGCTGGGCCTGTCGGCGGAGGCGGTGCGGGCCGCGCTGGATCCAGCGGAGAACGTCCGAAGGCGCACGGTGACCGGCGGGCCGGCCATGGCGAACATGGAGGCGATGCTGAATTGCCGTGATGCCGCGCTTGCAGGCGAAGCCGCCGGAGTGAGCGACTGCGTCGAGCGGGTACGCGCTGCGGCAGCGGCGGTTTTCGCCGAGGCCCGCACGCTCGCGGCGCGAGAGCAGGCGGCAGAGTAGTGCATAGAGGCCTCTCTGGTGGAGAGGCCGGTAGATCCTCAAGCGGCGTCTTCGCGCCGATCGCGGATCTTCACGTAGGCCAGCTCGGCATGGTCGCTGCAGTACGGCTTGCCTGGCACGGATTCAGCATCGCAGAACCGGAAGCTGCGCGTTCCGGGTTCGCCGATCGGCCAGCAGCAGGTGATGACCCGGCCATACTGGCGCGGCGCCACCGCCTGGAGGCGGGGCGCCGGCGCCGGCTGGTACGGAACAGGAACCGCCTTCAAGGCGAGGGCGCCGACAGTGCGGGGCGCCGGGGCGGGTACAGAGGCCCGGTCCGCCGCCTGCGAACCGGCGGACGGTCCGGATGGCCGCGTGCTGGCCAGAGGCGGCAAGGTAGGGCCGGCTCCCCGGCGAGCGGGTTGGCGCGACCGGGCGCCATCGACCGAGGGGCGGATTGGCGACGGGCGGGCGGTCAGGTCAAGCCGATGCGCCTTGCCGACCACCGCATTCTTCGAGACACCCAGCCGTCGCCCGATCTCCGCGGTTGAATGTCCGTCGGTCCACAGCGCGCGAAGGCGCGTGATAATGTCGTCCGTCCACTCCATTTGGGGTCTCCCGGTCGGTCGGTACGCTAGATGCGGTGTAAACAGCCCCGACTCGGGAAGCAACGGAACAATACGTTCTATCTACAGGAACTCGTGAGCACCCCGCCGTTAAAACAGCAATTTCCTTTGTAACAAACCATGCACGCCTTTTTCACGATTGACCGTCTGCGTCACATGGAAATCCACCGCCAGCGAGCAGAACTGATAGGCCTGCTGGGGTGAGATGTTGGTGCGTACGGTGATGAACGCGATCATCTCGCGCAACGCGGTCTTCATGGCGACGTCGAGATCCTCGTGCATTCCCATGCTGATGAAATGCGTGGGGGTCTCCGCGCGTGGATACCGCAGCAGGGGATCGCGAGGCCCACCGCCCTTGTGCAGGATCAGGGTGAAGGTTCCGGTCAGGCACGTTTCCAGCGCATTGATGCAGACCTCGCCGTCGCCCTGCACGCCGTGGCCGTCGCCGGTCGAGAAATTGGCGCCGGGGACGAAGACTGGCAGGAACAGGCTCGCGCCCTCGCCCAATTCCTTGTTGTCGAGATTGCCACCGTGAGCGCGTGGCTCGATCGTGGAGATCGTGCCCCACTCGGGCGGCGGTGCAACGCCCATCACCCCGAAGAACGGGGCCAGCGGCAGCTCCGTTCCCCACGGCAGCCGGCAGGACCGGCGGGCGCGATCGATCGGGATGTGGGTCAGGAAGCGCTCGGGAAAATCCTCGGGCAGGGTGCCGGCGAGCGGGCGGAAGCCGCAATAGCCCCACTCGGCGCCGAGTTCGATTTTGTCGATCCGCACCTCGAGCATGTCGCCGGGCTCGGCGCCGGACACCGCGACCGGACCAGTCAGGATGTGGCCTCCAACGCGGGGCAGGTTGGCCGCATGGAGCGCTGTCAGCGCCGACGGCACCGCAAAACCCGAGTCCGGCGGCGGCATCACGTCCGGCCCGCCGGAAACCGTCTCGATCACCACCGTCTCGCCCGAGGCAACGGTGAGCAGAGGCGGATAGACTGCATCGAACGTGCCCCAGCGCACGGTCCGAGGCGAGGGGGAGAGGTGATGTCTCGTCATGGCGCAACTCCGTCCGAGACGGCTGTCGAGCTTTGCGCCATCACCTGACGCCTGCAAGCAGGCACTGGGCCGAGCAAGCCCGCCGGGTGCAGAGTGTCAGCCGTGGCGGGCGGCGGCCGTCTCGGTAGCGCGAGCGTTGGAAGCAGGTGGCTGGGCGGTGATGGTGGCCGGCCGCTCGACGTCGGCGGGCGTCATCGCCACGTCATCGTCGTCTGCCATGTTCTTCTTGAACGCCTTGATCCCCTTGGCGAAATCGCCCATCAGCCCGCTGACCTTCCCGCCGCCGAACAGCAACAGGACAACCATCAGCACAACCATCCAGTGCCAGATGCTGAAGCTACCCATGATTCCTCCGAAGCCGTGCGAACACGCCCTGGTGCGTGGTTCCCTACGGGAACGCGCACGGTCACTCTCTGTCAATGGCGCTCGGCCCGGCGCGACGCAAGCGCTGTTTCGCCTCGCGCGGTTTAAACTGAGGTCACCCGGTAGACGGATCGCGCGGGAGCCCCAGCACATCGTGCAGCACGTGATCGGTGTGCGCCCCGGCCTCCGGTCCGGTCCAGGTGATTGCCGCCTCGGGCGGATCGCCATCCAGGCGGATTGCCGGGCCAGGGTGCAAGGTCAAGCCGATCAGCGGGTCATCGACCGGAAGCACCGATTTGCGAGCCAGGAAATGGGGGTCGCTGGCGCAATCGGCGATGTCGTACAGGCGCGAGCAGGGCACGTCGGCGGCCTCCAGCCGTTCCTGCGCCTCCCGGGCAGGCAGCGTACGCGTCCAGGCGGCGATGGCGCTGTCGAGCGCGTCGCGCCGGACGCAGCGGCCGGCGTTGGTGGCGTAGGCCGGGTCGGCGGCGAGGTCAGGCCGGCCGATCGCGGCCATCATGCGCCCGAAGATGAGGTCGGAGTTGCCCGCGATGCACAGCCATCGGCCATCGGCGCACGGGTAGGTGTTGGTCGGCGCCGCAGTCGCGATGGCCGCCCCGACGGGCTGACGCACCCGCCCGTCGAGCGCGTGCTCGGGCAGCATCCCCTCCATGAGGCTAAACACGCTGTCCACCAGATTGACATCGACGACCCGCCCGCGCCCGGTGCCCGCGACATCGCGCTGCCAAACCGCCGCCAGCAGCCCGATCGCGGCATACAGCCCGGCGAGGTCGTCGCTGATCGAGATGCCGCAGCGCGGTGGTGGCAGCGCGCTCGCGCCGGCCGGATGACCCGTCAGGTGGCGGATACCGCCCATCGCCTCGCCAATCGCCCCGAACGCCGGCTTGTCGCGGTATGGCCCCTCCTGGCCATAGCCCGAGATGCGCGCGACCACCAACCGGGGATTGACGGCATGCAGCGCGTCCGGCCCGAGCCCCAGCCGTTCGAGCTGGCCGGCGCGCAGGTTCTCCACCAGCACGTCGGCACGCTCGGCAAGGCGGAGCGCGACAGCCCGCTGCCGCTTGAGATCGAGCGTGACCGAGAGCTTGTTGCGCCCATGGATGCTGAACCAGACGGAATGCCCGTCCTTGGCTGCGCCCCAGCCCCGGACCGGATCGCCGCCGGGTGGCTCCAGCTTGATGACCTCGGCGCCCAGGTCGGCAAGGATGCGCGTGCAAAAGGGCGCCGCTATGTAGTGGCCGATTTCCACGACCTTGAGGCCGACCAGGGGGCCGGTGCGCGGCGGCATCTGCATCGATCGTCCTCTTAACGGTCTGTTAACCTCTCCAGGCTATACGGAACGAGCGGCCCCGGCACCCCCCGGTCGCCGCTTCCTCCCCGTCGTCGCTCAGACGACCACCTCGGGCGGTGCGCTCCCCCGCGCACCGCCCGCCTTTCTCGACCTGAGACCGCGTTGTGCTTCCGCTTTGTCACAAGGCGTTCATGTGCGCCCCCGTGGCTGGTCCAGCGCCCTTTGCCACCTTTCTGCCACCAGTCCGCTTGGACCGGGACGCAATCGGACCAATCTCATTCAGTGCGGATAGCTACAGGAGCCGACCGATGTTGACTCTGCTGATCCTTGTTGTCCTGATCCTCGTCCTGTTCGGCGGGGGCGGCTTTTATGGATATCGCCGATCCTACTACGGAACCGGCGGGTTCGGCGCGATCGGGGTTTTGGTGATCATACTACTGCTTCTGGTGATCTTCGCCGGGCCGGGCTGGGGCTGGTACACCTACTGAGCCCTCTCGCCGCAGTCGGGGCGGAGCAGGGCGGACACGAACCCGTCGAGTTCGCCGGCTGAGAACAGGTGGCCGGGCATACCGGCCGCCTGGGCTGCGGCGATGTCACTCGGTTGATCCCCGACCATCACGCAGCGCGCCGGGTCGAGCCCCCACGCGCGAATGAGATCGAGCAGCATCCCCGGCCCTGGCTTCCGCCAATCGCTCGCTCGGCAGTAAGCGGTCAGCGGCGCGTCCGGGTGATATGGGCAATACCGGGCATCGTCTATCGTACCGCCGGCGCGGCGGGCCTCGTCGGCGATCCATCCGAGGAGGTCCCGCACCGCGGCTTCATCGTAGAAGTCCGCGCGCCACCCCCGACTGGTTGGTCACGATGAAGACGTGCCAACCGGCCTCCGTCGCACGCCGGATTGCCGCAAGCGCCCCGTCGATCCACTCCCAGCGATCGCGGGTGCCGACATATTCGTGATCGACATTGAGCACGCCGTCGCGATCCAGGAACAACGCCGGCCGATCCAGGCGGCCGGGCAGGATAGCGCGCGCGCGGGCCAAGTCCTCGGGAACGCCGATGTCGATGAACCAGCCTGGGACCACCGTGCCGCGCAGCCTACCCTCGGCGGCGAGGCCGGGAAGGATGTCGCGCTCCAGCGAGCAAACGGGCGCGAGGCGGGACAGGATGCGGCGGTCAAGCGCATAGACGCCCGCGTTGACGATGCCGGACTCGCCTCCCCATGGGCGTTCGCGGAACGCGACCACCCGGTCGGCCTCGAGCGCGACCAGGCCGTAGCGGGTGGTCTCCTCGGTGCGACGCAGCAGCAACCGGCCTAACACCTCCGGCGAGTCGCTGGCGGCATCACGGAGCAGGCGGGCGAGGTTGGCATCGAATAGGCTGTCGCCGTTGCATAGGAGAAAATGGCCGTCCAGCTTGTCGCGCGCATGCCATAGCGCCCCCCCGGTGCCGGCAGGGGCGGGTTCAGCCGAGAACCGCAAAGCGACGCGACGTGGCAGCGCGTCGGCTGCGGCGCGGACGCCGGCCTCGACCGTCTCCGACAGGTGCCCGGTCAGCAGCAGGAACTCCTCGACCCCGAACCGCAGCACCTCGCGCATGAGCCAGGCGAGAAACGGGCGCCCGCCGAGGTCGAGGATCGGCTTCGGGGTGGTGGCGCTGATGGCGCCAAGGCGCGTGCCTAATCCGCCGGCGAGGATGGCGCACTGCCGGATTGTCCCGGAGCGCACTGTCAGGCCGGCGCGAGCTCGGGGAACATGCCCCGCTCGACCAGGGCGCAGAACACGTGCGCGGCGGTTATGTGCAGTTGCTGGATGATAGCCGTCTCTTCGGCCGCCGCCCGGAACAGCATCTCGCAACGCTCCGCCATCGCGCCCCCGCGGTGGCCGGTGAAGCCGAGGCAGAGCACGCCCGCTTCGCGCGCGGTATCCAGGGCGCGCAGCACATTCGGCGAGTTGCCGGAGGTGGAGATCCCGAGGAACACGTCCCCGCGGCGCGCCAGAGCCCGGACTTGGCGCTCGAACACGTGTTCGTAGCCGTAGTCGTTCGCCGTGGCGGTTAGGGCCGAGGTATCGACCGTGAGCGCGATTGCCGGCAGGGGCGGGTGGTCGAACATCAGACGCGAGATGAATTCCCCCGCGATATGTTGGGAGTCCCCCGCACTGCCGCCGTTTCCGGCGATCATCAGCTTGCCGCCGGCGCGCATCGTCCGACACGCCGCCGCCGCCATCCCCGCCAGCAGCGCATGAGCGGCCCGATCGCCGGCGAGCGCCGTCATCGCGCCTGCGGAACGCGACAGGTAGGCAGCGGTGAATTGCTGTTCATCTTTCGACATGGCGCTTCTGTGCCCGAGGCGGACCGGGTTTGCCAAGCGCGATTCGCCGCAGTCGCACGAAAACGCGAGACGAAGGTTGTGGCTGTGGGTGAACGACTGTTATGATGCCGTACCGGCAAGGATTTCTGCTATAACCATGAGCGATTCCCTGGCCTTTCCTGTGGCCTGCGCGAGCCTGCGCCACGCTGTCCCCCGAGGCCGCCGGGTGGCCAATCCGCTGGTGCGGGCCCGTGCGCCACTGCGCTTAGGGCTTGCCGGCGGCGGCACCGACTTGTCCAGCTACGCCGAGGCGTTCGGCGGGTCGGTGCTGAACGCAACGATCGACCGCTATGCCTTCGCCTCGATCAGGCCGCGCAACGACGGGCGGCTGGTCTTCGATGCCTGCGATGTCGGCCGCGAGGAGGAGCACCCGGCCGACACTCTCGTGCCGAACTCGCGCCTGCCGCTGCATCGCGGCGTGTACGAGCGCATGGTGCACGATCACCATGCGGGCGCGCCGCTGTCGGTGGGCGTGACCACGGTGGTGGATGCGCCGATGGGCTCTGGGCTCGGCTCCTCCTCGGCGCTGGTGGTCGCCCTGATCGAGGCCTATTGCGCGTACCTGGAGATCCCGCTCGGGCCCTACGAGGTGGCGAACCTGGCGGTGCAGATCGAGCGCGCCGATCTCGCCTTGGCGGGCGGGCAGCAGGATCAGTTCTCGGCGGCTTTCGGCGGCATCA
The DNA here is from genome assembly GCA_963756495.1 of uncultured Pseudomonadota bacterium. GTDB lineage: Bacteria > Pseudomonadota > Alphaproteobacteria > Acetobacterales > Acetobacteraceae > DATFDN01. The sequence continues at coordinate 209,090 of CAVWNS010000003.1, forward strand.
ACTTTATAGAGTTCCTGCAAGGCGGCCGGGTGGTCGTCAATCCGCTGCGCGTGAGCCAGGCGGTGATAAACGAAATCGAATCCTCGCTGGTCGTCTGCTTTTCCGGCCAGTCGCGACTCTCCGACACCATCATCCGCCAGCAGTCGCAACGGCTGGAGTCCGGCAGCGCCGACGCACTGGAGGCGATGCATCAGCTCAAGCAGGATGCCGCGGACATGAAGCGCGCGGTGCTGGTTGGCGACATCGAGGCGCTCGCGGCGGTCCTGGAGCGGTCCTGGAAGGCCAAACAGCGCACTGCGGCTGCGGTTTCCAACGAGCACATCGCGGCTCTGGAGGCATTCGCCCGGCGCCACGGCGCCTTGGCCGCGAAGGTCTCCGGTGCCGGCGGCGGCGGCTTCATGATTTTCGTGGTGCCGACCGAGCGCCGCTATCGGCTGATCGCCGCGCTCAACGAGGCCGGCGGGCAGGCTTATCCCGTGAAGCTCACTGAGCGTGGCAGCGAGTCCTGGACCGTGCCCGGACCGAGCGACGCGCAGCGCCATTCCTAGACGCCACGGCGGACACGGAGCCCGACATCCGCACGGCAGTGCCGATGCGGCTCCCTCCCCGAGCCATTTCCCGGAAAGCGGACCAGCACGATCGTGCGCAACCTGATGTTCATCAGCCATCGGCTTCCCTATCCCCTGACCAAGGGCGAGAAGATCCGCGGCTACAACCTGATCCGCCACTTGGCGAAGTCGTACAACGTCCATCTCGGCTGCATCATCGATGATCCGCAGGACTGGGAGTCCGTCGGTCATCTGAAGACGTTATGTGCCGACGTTGCCGGGTTCGGCATCGACAAGCGGTGGCAAAAGCTGAAGGCGTTGGCGCAGATCCGGCCGGGCCGGCCGCTCATGCTGGACTACTATGCGCATCCCGGCCTGCGCCGCTGGGTGAACGCAACGCTCGCCCGCACGCGCATGGATGTCATCTATATCTACAGCACCGCCGTGGCGCCATATGCACTGCACCTGAATCGCCCCGGCAAGATCCTGGATATGCAGGACGTCAATTCGCAGAAATGGGCTCTCTACGCCCAGAAGGCCCGGTGGCCCATGCGCGCGGTGTGGTCGCGCGAGGCGCGCACCCAACTCGCCTACGAGCGCCGCGCCGCGATGGACTGTGACGCGACCTTCCTTGTGACCCGGCAGGAAGCCGCGCGCTTCGCCGAATTGGCGCCCGAGGCACGCGACAGGATCGACTGGGTGGAGAACGGTGTCGATCTCGCCGCCTTCTCACCGGCGCGGGCATGGCCGAACCCGTTCCCCGACGCCGGTCCGCACCTCGTGTTCACCGGGCACATGGACTATTGGCCCAACATCGATGCGGTGAGCTGGTTTGCCGCCGAGGTGATGCCGCGTCTGCGCGAGCGCACGCCGGCGCCGCGGTTCTGGATCGTCGGGGCCAAGCCGACCGACGAGGTCAGGCGCCTCGCCGCCTTGCCCGGCGTGCAGGTGACCGGGCGGGTACCAGAGGTGCAGCCGTACATCGCCCATGCCGCCCTCTCCGTATGCCCGTTGCGCATGGCGCGCGGCATCCAGAACAAGGTTTTGGAAGCGATGGCGATGGGTCGTCCGGTGGTCTCCTCACCCGAGGCGTTCGACGGCGTGCGCGCCCAGGCGGGTAAGGATCTGCTGGTCGCCGACGGGGCAGAGGCGACGGTGCGCGCCATCGCCGATGTACTCGACGGGTGCCACCCCGAGCTTGGTGTGCGCGCGCGACAGGCGATGGAGCGGGGCTACGCGTGGTCAGCGACACTGGCGCGGCTGGACGGACATCTAGCACGGTGCCTGGGAGCATGACGGCCGTCGGCTAGGCTGCCCGACCGTGAAGACTCGGATCAGGTCCGCTTGGCCGCCGTCTTGCGCGTGGCACGCTTGCGCGGCGCTTCCTCGGGCTCGTCCTCGTCCTCCGCGCTCTCCATGGCGGCAGGGAGCACGCTGCTCCGCGTCACCTCGGTCAGCTTCTCGTCCTGCGCCTTTTCCTCGGCAAGGATCTGGGCAAGCACATCCGCGATCTTTTTCTCGTCGAGCGCGTTGGCGAGTTCGGCCATCGTGCCATAGGCGGCAATCTCGTAGTGCTCGATGCGTTGCAGGGCCGCGACGATCACCAGGTCCAGAATCGGACCCTTGTCGTATTCGGACTGCTCGTGCTGCGCCTCCTCGACAAGTCCGCGCATCGCCTCGCACAACTTGCGGCCAGGCTTGGATTCGAGGCTCTCCAGCGCCTGCTCGACCCGCTCGCGCTGTGTCTCGCTCTGATCAATATGGGCCTCGATCCCCTCGCGCAGTTTGGGATCGGACGCCTTCCTCAGCGTCCGCTTCATGCCCTGGATCGCCTGCTTCTCCGCGCTGAAGGCATCCTTCAACTGGCCAGTCAGCATCTGATAAATCTGGTCCATGCGGTCTCCTTTGGTCCCTGGGAGAGACAATCCCGCCCAATCCGACGCGGAACGCAGCCCGTATCCGGACGTTGACCATCCACGTAATTGTTGACGGCCCGCATCGCACGACCAGGGTCTCAAGATATGTTCATCGTCTTGGCGGTCCTGAATATCCACGGGCCGTCCGCATATGCGGGTGCCCCAAACGAGGTGACGCCGATGCCCAGCCAGGTTCCGCAAACCACGAGTGTCGTGGCCTCGAATTCCCTACCGTCCGGCGTCAGCAGCCAAGACGTTTCATATCTACAAGGATCGTTCCTCGCCAACCTGAGCGAGATCAACGAGGCACCGATCGTCGAGGCGAAATCGACCGACCCGGCGGCGAAGGAATTCGCGCTGTGGATGATCACCGATCACACTCCACTTACGCCCGGCGTCGTCGCGATGGCCAACCAGCTCGGGGTGGCGCTGCCGACGAGCTTCTCGCCGGCCCAGCAAGCCGAGCTTGCGACGCTCGCGCAGCAATCGGGGGCGCAGCTCAACCAGACCTATGCCGTGGACGAGGTAGCGGATCACCAGCAATCGGTGGTCACGCAGGCGCAGGAGGTCCAGACCGGGTCGAACCCCGCCCTGGTGGCGATGGCCCAGCAACTGCTGCCGGTCCTGGAGCGGCATCTGAACGGCGCCGTGACCCTGTCGGCATCCGAGGGGGTCGGATCACCCGGAAGCCGGTTTCCGCTCACGCCCACCGCGCCGCAACCCCCGGGCGCGCCGCTCGGCACCCCCAGCGCGCAGGATGTCGCTTTCGTGCAGGCGGCGAGCCAAGCGAACATGGAGGAGATTGCGCAGGGTCAGCTCGCGCAGCAACAGAGCGGCAGCCCGACGGCAGCGATATTCGGGCAATGGATGATGGGCGACCACAGCGCGGCGAGCGCGACGCTTCAGACCTTGGCGGCGCAGGAAAGCGTCTCCGTGCCCACCACCCTGGACACTGCCCATGCGGCCGAGCTGGCGACCTTGCAGCCGTTGCAGGACGGAGCGTTTTCCCAAACCTATGCGACGGCCGCGGTCGGCGACCATGCCCAGTCGCTGATGACGTTCCTCCACGAGGCCGAGTCCGGTTCGGACCCCGCACTGGTGAGCTTCGCACAGGAGACATTGCCGACCCTGGTGCAGCACCTTCAGGGAGCGCTGATGCTTGCGCAGACCGAGCCGGGCGGCGCGAGCGCGAACGCGACGCTCAGTACTATGCTGGTCAATGTGGTCCAGGGCTTCCAGGGCTACGGCAACCAAGCGCTCCTGCAAGACGTGACGCAGGTCGCCGATCTGCAGCCCGGCGTCTCCGCGCTGCTCGCGCAGCAGGGCAGTTCCACCCCGCCGCAAGGCGCGTCGGGAGCCGGTGCGTATCTGACGACAAGTCCCTCCTCGACGGCAATGCCCATGCTCACGCAGCAATAGGTTCGATCCGTACTGCTCCGGCCGGCGACCGCTGCGAGGTGATTGCCGGCGCGTTATTGCCGTCCGGCTAGGTCATATTGCGCCCGCCATAGCGGCGCACCCGGAGGTCCGCCTGCTCCTTGTGGCCGGCGAAATTCTCGATGGCGCAAAGGCGCGAGCAGTACTCGCCGATCATCGCCGTCGCCTCCGGACTGACCTCCTGGTAAGTCACCGTCTTGAGGAACTTGCCGACCCACAGCCCGCCGGTGTAGCGCGCGGCGCGCTTGGTCGGCAGGGTATGATTGGTTCCGATCACCTTGTCGCCGTAGGCGACGTTGGTCTCCTTGCCGAGGAACAGCGCGCCGTAGTTCCTCATCCGATCGAGGAACCAACGGGGATTTCGCGTCAGCACCTGCACATGCTCCGAGGCGATGCGGTCGGCTTCGGAGAGCATCTCCTCATCGGTATCGCAGAGGATCACCTGGCCGTGGTCGCGCCAGGCGACGGCCGCGATGTCAGCGGTCGGCAGGACGGCGAGCTGGCGGGCGATCTCCGCCTCGATGCCGCCGGCGATGCGGCTGGAGGTGGTGAGCAGGATCGCGGGCGAGGTCGGGCCGTGCTCGGCCTGGCCCAGCAGGTCGGTGGCACACATCTCCACGTCCGCGGTGTCGTCGGCGATGATCAGCGTTTCGGTCGGGCCGGCCAGCAGATCGATTCCCACCCGGCCGAACAGCTGGCGCTTGGCCTCCGCGACATAGGCATTGCCGGGGCCGACCAGCATGTCCACCGGGGCGATCGAGGCCGTGCCGAGTCCCATCGCCGCGATCGCCTGGATGCCGCCGAGGATGAGGATCTCGTCAGCCCCGCCGAGCGCCATCGCCGCGACCGTGGCGGCGGGCGGCACGCCATTCAGTGGCGGCGTGCAGGCCGTAACGCGGGCGACGCCGGCGACCTTGGCGGTCAGCACGCTCATATGCGCCGAGGCCACCATCGGATAGCGCCCGCCGGGCACGTAGCAGCCGACGCTGCCCACGGGGATGTTCTTGTGACCCAGCCGCACGCCGGGCAGCGTCTCCACCTCGATGTCGCGTAGGGCGGCGCGCTGCGCCTCGGCGAAGCGGCGCACCTGCGCCTGGGCGAAACGGATGTCCTCGATCACCTGCGGCGGCAGCGAGGCGATCAGCGCGTCGATCTGCGGCCGCGACAGACGGAAGCTGTCGGGCTCCCATTTATCGAAACGCGCCGACAAGTCGCGGACCGCCGCATCCCCGCGCGCGGCGACGTCGGCGAGGATCGATTCGACCGTCGCGCGCACCTTGCGGTCGGTCTCGGCGGCTTCGGTTTCCGAAGCGCCCGGCTTGAGAATTCGGATCATCGCGCTTCCCCTTCGGGCTGGATCGAACAGCACTGCGATGATGGCGACGGGCGACGTGCCCTCCGCGCTGGCGCTCGTGGTGCATCGTTGCGTGGCTGCCGTCCAGTTGGCGACGAATATCGGCGCGATGCCGACACCCGGCAAGCTCACCCTGAGGTCACGATGCCCGCTGAACTCGATCACGGGTGTCAACATCGCCTGATGCTCCGCGCTCTCACTGAAGCCAATCAGAACGCCTGCCCGAGTCATCGCCCCCGCGTTCAAGTCGCTGAGCCAGGCATTGTACCCGGCCGGATCGGGCGAGCGGCCGAGGACATTCTTGTACAGCATGGTTATGAAGTCGCCATTCGAGAGACTCCCGTATTTGGCCTGGAACTCGGCACTCGCCATGAAGCCGTTGGCCTCGTCATTCAGGCTTTTCCCGCCGTACTCGAGCGCATCCGTCCAGTTGATCAGGCCCGCCGCGTCCGGCGCCCGTCCCAAAGCACTGTAGTAGAGGCGCGCAACTTCCGCTGCCTGCTCGTTGGGCACCCAGATGCCGGCGGCTACAGCGGCGGCTGTGTTGGCTTGGTTCTCCGCGCTCTCTGAAAACCCCAGCAGGACCTGAGCCTGGCTCTGGCCAGAGTTGAGGGCGGCGATCCAGGCACTTTGCCCTGCGGGATCCGGGGCGCGATGCAGAACATTCTAATAAAGTTGAGTTACGAAACTGGTGGTGTCAGTGGCCGCCCCGGGAAAGCGGGACTGAAACTCGGCGCTGGCGAGGAAATCCTGGGCAATCGTGACAAGAGGCGTGCCGTTGTTCAATGCCGCAACCCAGTCCGAAAGCCCGACGGGATCGGGGCTCGCCCCAAGGCGCTCTGATAAAGTCGAAAAATCTGCGCCGCCGGCGTGGCCGGGTCCGTGGAGAGACTCCCGTCGATGAAGCTCATGATCTCGATGGAGACCAAAGTGTCGGTGAAACCCGGGCCCGATACGATTCCGCTTACGGCGTGATCTGTCTGACGCAGCAGGGCGGGAATGACGGCCGTGTCGATCCCGGGGCCACCGTTGAGAATGTTGTATCCGAGACCATCATTTCCACTATGGTCAACATGAAAATGTCTTGCGGCGCATCGGCCCGACCCCGGAGAGGGACGTTCGAGTCTTTGGTCGAGGAGGTGCCCTATTCCGCCGTCCAGCCGCCATCCACCACCAGCGAGGCGCCGGTCACCAGCGCCGCCGCGTCGGAGGCGAGGTAGACCACGGCGCCCATCAGGTCCTCGACCGTGCCGAGCCGGCCGAGCTTGATGCGGGACAGCACCTCGGCATGAAATGCCTTGTCGGTCCAGAACGGGCGGGTCAGCGGCGTGTCGATGAAGGTCGGGCCGATCGTGTTCACGCGAATGCCGTGCGGGGCAAGGTCGATCGCCATCGCCTTGGTCAGCCCCTCCAGCGCGTGCTTCGAGGCGCAATAGACCGTGCGCCGCTGCCCGCCCACATGCCCCATCTGGGAGGAGATGTGGATGATCGAACCGCGCACCGCCTGATCGGCCATGCCGCGTGCCACCGCCTGGGCGACGAAGAAGGCCGCGCGCACGTTCAGGCCCATGATCGTGTCGTAGTCTGCCGCGCTCACCTCCAGGAACCGGCGCGGACGGTTCGTCCCGGCATTGTTGACCAGGATGTGGAACGCCGGCCGGCCTTCCAGCGCGGCGGCCACCGCGTCGAGGTCGGTCACATCGAGCGCGAGCGCCTCGGCGCTGCCTCCCTCGGCGCGGATCTCGGCCGCCGCCGCCTCGATCTCGGTGCCGGTGCGCGCGACGAGCACGACATGCGCGCCGGCCCCGGCGAGTGCCGCGGCACAGGCGAGGCCGATGCCGCGGCCCGCTCCCGTGACCAGCGCACGCCGTCCGTCAAGCCGAAAAGAAGGTGTCCGCGGCAGGCTCACGTAACGCTCCAGGGGCAGCCGTCAAAGACGCTATCCCCGCGGATGGCTTCGCCGCTAGACCAGCCCATGCGCGATCAGGCCGTGGGCCGTGGGCCTTTGGCCTCGGGATCGAGCAGGAGCAACGTCACCGCGCGCTTTCGCCTTCAAGCGTCCGCTTTATAGCGGCCGCCCCCTGCTCGACCATCGTGCCGACCTGCGGCGCGACGCCGTCGGGCAGCAGGTCGGTGATCCAGACAAGCCGGCTACGGCCCTCGCCTTCGGCGAAGACCTGCATGGATGCGTTATGATGGGAGGACCGACCGCCGACGGCGGCGTACGCGAACCGACGTGCCTCGTCGTCGATAGCGACGATCAGCTCGCGCACAACCGCGCCATTGGCGAAGGTCACAACGCGGGCGCCCCCGACGAGGACGGTGTCGGTCACGAACTCTCGTGCGAGGCGCTCATGCACCGCGCCGACATCGCGTATCGCCGCCCAGACGTCCTCCGGGCGGCTCTCGATCAGGATTTCCTTGCGGATGGACGCCATCGGTCTCGCCTTATGCCGATTGACCGCAATGCGCCTCGACCCTGTACCCGTCGGGGTCGATGATGAAGGCCGCGTAGTAAGCGGGATCGTACTCGGGGCGCAGGCCCGGCTTGCCGTTGTCGCGCCCGCCCGCGCCAAGCGCCGCGGCGTGGAACGCGTCGACGCTCTGACGCGTCGGCGCCGCGAAGCAGAAGTGCAGCCCGGACCTGGTGTCCGCCGGCACGGGATGCGTGCTCACGCTGATCCAGAACGCGACTCCACGGCGTCCATAGCCGAGCGAAGTCTCGTCGTGGCTGAGGCACCCGTAGCCGAGCGGGTTCAATGCGGCGTCGTAGAAACGACGGGCGGCGGCGATGTCGCGGACCCCGATGGAGACGTGGTCGAGCATGCTCCGATCCTCCTGCTGGCCGGCAGCCGTATAACTGCCATGACGGTTATAGTGAAGCGCGGGCAACGATGGTTGTCAACCGGCATGCCGGTTAGTAGATAGCCAGGATGGCCGCGCTCCCCTCCAAAACCGCCGGATTCATCGCGGCGCCTCGCGAGGATGTGTGCCTGGACTTCGTGAACACCCGGTCCTGGCGTGGCCGCGAGACCCCAAGCGAGGAACTGCATGGCCTGGGTGACGTGCTCGCCTGGGCGCGCGACGGCGGCGGCGTGGATGTGGCCATCGTCGAATCGTTCCAGGCCTGGTGGCAGGCGCGGCCGTCCGAGGCATCCGCTTCATTCACGTCGGCGATTGCGCTGCGGGAGACGCTGTTTCGCCTCTTCGGAGCCGCGTCCTCGGGTGGGGCGCCGGGCCCGGCCGATCTCGACACCCTCAATGCCGCGTTAGGTTCGGCCGCGCCCCGATCGCGCATGGCGCCGCGCGCGGACGCGCTCGTGTGGTCGGTGGACGGGCTTGTCCCAAGGATGGCGGCGCTGCTGTCCCCGGTGTTATGGTCAGCTTCGGATCTGCTCGCGGGAACGCGGCGCCATCGGGTGCGGCTATGCGCGAACCCCCGGTGTCGGTGGGTGTTTCTCGACGACAGCAAGAGCGGCAATCGTCGCTGGTGCTCGATGGCTTCGTGCGGCAACCGTGCAAAGGCGCATCGGCACTATCTGAAGCGGAAGGCGACGCATGCAGAGGAGGCTGAATGAGCCGGCTGAACGGTAAGGTTGCGGTTGTCACGGGCGGCTGCTCGGGCATCGGGCTGGCAACGGTGGAGCGGTTCGCGCAGGAGGGCGCGCGCGTGCTGGTGGCCGACGTGCAGCAGGACGCGGGCGAGGCGATCGCGCGCCGTCTGGGCGATGCTGTGCGCTTCCGCCGCTGCGACGTGACGCAGGAATCCGACATCGCGGCAACGATGGGAGCGGCGGCCGAGGCCTGGGGTGGGCTGGACATCGTGTTCAACAACGCCGGCGCCGGCGGGGCGCGCGCGCCGATCGACGAGATCACCGGCGAGGAATGGGACGCCACGCAGGCGCTGCTGCTGCGCTCGGTCGCGCTCGGCATCCGCCACGCGGCGACGCACATGAAACGGCGCGGCGGCGGGGCGATCGTCAACACCGCTTCCATTGCCGGCCTGCAAGCCGGATTCTCGCCGATCGCCTACGCGGTCGCCAAGTCGGGCGTGATCCATCTGACCAAGGTGGCGGCGGCCGAGTTGGCCCGATATCGCATTCGCGTCAACGCGATCTGCCCCGGCTACATCCTGACCAATATCTTCACGGCCAGCACGGGGATGACCGGCAACGTGGCGGGTCAGGTCAACGAGGCGCTGGCCCGCATGGCGCCGGGCGTGCAGCCGGTGAACGAGGCCGGCTCGCCGCGACACATCGCCGATGCCTGCCTGTTCCTCGCCAGCGACGAGGCGGCGTTCGTGACCGGCACGCATCTGCTCGTCGATGGCGGCCTGACCATCGGCCCGCGCCATGCCTGGGACCCGGAGATGCCCTCGCCCATCAGGCAGATCATCACCGAGGCGGCGCGCGGCGGCCAGACAAATTGAAAAAGGGATACATCGTGAAGTTCGGAATCTTCTACGAGCACCAGTTGCCGCGCTCCTGGGCCGAGGCCGACGAGCTGGGGTTGACCGGCCGCACGGTGGCGGAGTGACGGGCATGAGCGAACAAGACAAGGAACTGCCCAGCGGCCTCGCGCTGACGCCGCTCGACCCGGTGTTCCGGGAGCGTCCGCACGAATATCTCGATCGCCTGCGCACCGAGGCGCCGGTGCAGCGCGACACGACGCTGAACCGGGTCTTCCTGACCCGCTTCGAGGACGTGAAGGCGGTGGTCAACAATCGCGAGCTGGCGGTCGATCCGCGCAAGGCGCCCCCTGAATCGTATCATCGGCGCATCGTGATCGGCGACGGCGACCCGGCCGGCTTCGAGCCGTCGATGCTGCACATGGACGACCCCGACCACAGGCGTATCCGCGGCCTGGTCTCGCAGGCGTTCAACCAACGCGCCGTGGAGGCGTTCCGCCCGCGCATCCAGGCCATCACCGACCAGCTGCTGGACGACGTGGCGAGAGGCGTCGGCTTCGACGTGATCGCCGATTATGCCGCGCCTCTGCCCACCATCGCCATCGCCGAGATGCTGGGCGTCGATGCCGGCGACCAATCGCGGTTCAAGCTCTGGTCGGACGCGCTGGCGCACAGCTTCAATCCCCGCCGGACGCCGGCGCAGGAAGCCGAGCTGTGGGACGCCCGCACCGGCCTGTTCGGGCATTTCCAGCAGGTCGTGGACCAGCGCAGGCGCGCGCGCGGCACCGACCTTGTCAGCGCGCTCGTCTCGGCCGAGGAATCGGGCGACCGACTGACCGAGCGCGAGATCATCAGCATCTGCAACCTGCTGCTGGTCGCCGGCAATGTCACCACCACCGACCTGATCGGCAACGGCGTGCTGGCGCTGCTGCGCCATCCCGAGCAGATGGCGGCGCTGCGGGCCGATCCCGCGCTGGTCCGGGGCGCGGTGGAGGAGATGCTGCGCTACGATCCCCCGGTGACGCAGACCAGCCGGCTGGCGCTGGAGCCGATCGAGGTGGCCAGGGTTCCGGTGGCCGCGGGGGAGTCGCTCAACGGGTCGCTGATCGCCGCCGGGCACGATCCGGCCGTCCATGCCGACCCGCACGCATTCGACATCCGCCGATCCGATACCAGCCACTTGGCATTCGGCGGCGGCGCGCATTTCTGCCTCGGCGCCCCGCTCGCGCGCGCCGAGGCGCAGATCGCCATTACCGCGCTGCTGGCCCGCTTCCCCGCCCTGCGGCTTGATCCGGCAGGCGTGGTCGAGCACAAGCGCGCCCCGGTGTTCAACGGCGTGGCGGCGTTGCGTGTGCTGACGGGCTGACCTCGGCAAATGTCACCTCCGTGCACCTGCGGCGGCCGAACCAGTGCAGGATATCCGCTAAGTCCAAGCTCGGAGTCGATCTACGCCCTTGCCCCCCTCACAGGGCGTGAGATTTCTGTTTAGTTCGCACGTACGAGGCGCTGCCCCGCGCCCCGCCAAAGGCTCGCCTTGGAAACCATGACTGGTGTCCGGGGCCACCAGCCCCAGGCCGTTGGCATGAGAGATTACGCGGCGCGGACCTCGGTCAGGAAACCGCCGACGGCGTCGCGCAGCTTGCCCGATTGCACGCCAAGCTCTCCGGCGGCGCCGGTCAGGTGCTCGGCGATCGCCAGCGTCTCGGACGCATCCTCCTTGATGCCGCCCATCAGCTCGCTCACCTGCCGGTTGCCCGTGGCGGCCTGCTGGACGTTGCGCGCGATCTCCTGGGTGGTGGCGCCCTGCTGCTCGACGGCGGCCGCGATCGTGGCCGCGATCTGGCTGATTTCCCCGATCGTGGTGGCAATGCCCTGGATGGCCTCGACGGCTTGCCGCGTCGCGCCCTGCACCTGGCCGATCTGCTGGCCGATCTCCTCGGTCGCCTTGGACGTCTGGGTGGCCAGGCTCTTCACCTCGGAGGCCACCACGGCGAATCCCTTGCCGGCATCCCCCGCGCGCGCCGCCTCGATGGTGGCGTTCAGGGCCAGGAGGTTGGTCTGTCCGGCGATGCTGCTGATCAGCCCCACCACGTCGCCGATCTTCTGGGCGCCTTCCGCCAACGCCTTCACCACCGCGTCGGTCCGGCGCGCATCGTCCACCGCCTTGGCGGCGATCCTGGCGGAATGCGAGACCTGCTGGCCGATTTCGGTGACCGACACCGCGAGTTCCTCGGCCGCGGCGGCGACGGTCTGCACATTGGCGCTCGCCTCCTGCGCTGCACCGGCGACGGAGTTGCAGGATTGGGTCGAGCGGCCCGCCGTCGTGGATATCGATTGCACGGCCGCTTCGAGCTGGCCGGAGGACCGCGAGACACTCTCGACGACGCCGCTGATCTTCGCCCCGAACGTGCCCGCCAGGTCGTGCAGGGCCTTGCGCTTGCTCTCGCGCTCAGCCGTCGCATAGCACTCCAGCAGGACTTCGAGATCGAGCCAGGCTGCCTTGCTCAATGCTGCGCGCAGGGCTGCACGCGACGCCACCTTGCTGGCGCCCCGAAGGGCCGAGAACCCGAGCTTGTCGCGCTGGTCCAGGCCCAGTTCCTTGGTCACGGCGTTGATGACGGTGGCGTGGCAGATCGCGACGGCATAGCCGGGCACGGCGTGCTCATAGAAGACGGCGGCCAGCCGCCGGGCCAATTCCATGAAGCCGTCGCCGAGCTTGCCCGATGCAACTCGCATCCAGTGGCTCACGCGAACCGGGTGAACCGCAGGGTCCTTCAGGGCCGCCTGGATCTCGGGCCAGTTGGCGAATTTCGGGTGCAGCTCCTCCAGCAGCCCGGGCAGACGCTGTTCCGCGAATTCCGTATTGGCGCGCAGCACTGCGAGGTCGTCCTCGCTGATCTGGAAGGCCGCGAAGCGGTTCTGCTGGTCGGCATCGTAGGCGGCGTGCATCGGGGTTTCCTGTTCCGGCGTGGAAGACGGAGACCGCGATCCTCCGGCACAAAATATAATCCACTGCTAAAACCGCGTCTAAAACCGCGTCCAGTTCGAGACCATAGTCCGTCGTGCCTCGGCCTCCGCCTCGCGCCCTGCCGCGACCCTGAGGGCAGGCGGTACAGCGGAGTGCGGGCGGAGCGACATGGGGGGCGGCCTTCGGTCTGGCTGCGCCTTAACGTACCACCGTCAGCCCCGGCGCGATCTCGCCCAACAGTATCCGCTCGTTTGCCTGCCTCATCTCAGCCCAACTCCGTTGCAATCAGCGTGAGCACAAACCGATGATTGCGGTTCGCTCATGCGGCCCTCCGTGTAGGCACGCAGCCTCGCCCCGGTCCCTTGCTGTTCCATTCGACACCTTCTGCTCCAAACGTGCCTCGGGGTGCCAATGAAGCGACGGAGGATCAATCTCAAACCCCTTGGCAGGGGAGCGCCGGCCCGCTATTGTGCATCCATTAAGATTTAGTAGAGGATGGATGATGAGAAAGTCACTGGTACTCGCGGTCCTACCTCTTATGGTAACCATCCTAGCCGAGCCACTTCCGGTCCACGCACAGGCAGCGACAAGTATCGAGCAAGCCGAACTCGCCGGCCTGAAACCGGACATCCGCGCCGAAGTGCAGCAACGGCTTAAGACTCCCGGGCAGACCGTCAACGAGATCCTCACCACAATGCTGCTCAACAACATCAAGTTGAAGCATCCGGCCAGCCGGATCATGGCAATGGACTTTGCACGCGGCGCGGCGGCGGTCCAGACGCCCGGCGGCGGCATGGAGATCGTCAATTTCGACCCCACGACCCTACAGATCAAGTCCTGAATGCTGGCGTCGGTCCAGCAAGTGACGTGGCCAGTCGAAGAGAGGGTAGAATAACGTGCCATTCGGAGGCGGCTTCACTTTTGCAAACTTCCTTGGCGACGTGCTGGCCGTCTTCCTCTTCGTCCTGTGGTTCTGGCTGCTGATCACGGTGACCGGGGATCTGTTCCGGCGCCGGGATGTCTCTGGCGGAGTGAAGATCCTTTGGGTCGTGTTGCTGATCGTGCTGCCCTATATCGGGATCTTCGGCTATATGCTGACCCAGGGCCGCAGCATGGCCGAGCGTACCGAGGCCCGGGCGCGCGCGGCACGCGATGAGCTGCGCCAGGTCGTCGGCTTCAGCGCCGCCGACGAGATCGAGAAATTGGGCAACCTCAAGGCCAAAGGGGCGATCTCGGAGCAGGAGTATGCGACGCTTCGCGCGCGGCTTACCTCCTAGGAAACGCAAGCGACAACTCGATAGCCGCGAAGCAGCGCCGGGTTGTGGCGGCGGTTACGACCTCGGCGCCGGCAAGATGTCCCTCGTGAGGCACGTCGGACCTGCGGCGTCCCGACATCAAAAAACGGTGCGAGGGTTCGGCCCCTGTGCCGTTGGTCTTTGTTCGTGCAATCCCTCGTTCCGAGGGCAACGGCCCACCCAACCCTCCTGCATGGAGACGATCGCCATGACGCGACGAGCACTCGGTTCCGCCGTTCTGGTCGGAACGCTGCTTCTTGGGGCTTGTGCCGAGACGCCAATGGGCCCGACCGTCGCTGTGATGCCTGGTCCCAACACATCCTTCTCGCAATTCCAGAACGATCAGGCCGTGTGCCGGAACTTCGCCGAGCAGGCGGTGCAGGATCAAGCGCATGGCGCCAATATGCGGGGGCTCGGCACGGCGGCGCTGACAACGGTGCTTGGCACTGGGCTGGGAGCCGCGATCGGCGGTGGCCGGGGCGCAGGGATCGGGGCCGCCGGTGGCGCGCTCGGCGGTGGCGCGTTGGCGGCCAGGAACACCTCGAACGCCAACGTATCCATCCAGACGCAGTACAACAACGCCTTCGCCTCGTGTATGTTCAGCCTCGGTAACTCCGTGCCGTCCGCGGGCCCGATGATGAACCAAGGGAACCAAAGGTAGGACTGCATTGCTGTCGCCGCTTGGTCGGGGAGCCCTGCTCGTGCCCATCGGTCACTGAAAGCCGAGCCAGTGCGGCTCCCTTCGTCTTGGCCCACACAAGCGACGCGTCGCCATGGTAAGAGGCGGACAGTCCATGCAGCTTTCCTATGCCGTGCGTGGGACCGTCTGGATAATCGTCTATCTGTTCTTCATCCTTGCCCCGCTGTTCGCCCTCCTGACGGGGCCACTGCCGCCAACGCGCGATTTCTGGACTGAGTTTTCAGTCGCGCTCGGCTACGCAGGCCTGGCGATGATGGGCCTGCAGTTCGGCCTCACGGCGCGCTTTCGCGCCGTCACCGAGCCGTGGGGCGAGGACGTCATCTACCACTTTCATCGCCAGATCTCGCTGATCGCGGTCGTCCTGGTCGTCGCGCACCCGGTCATCCTGTTCGCCGCCCGGCCGGAATTGCTGGCACTGCTCAACTCCATCACCGCGCCGTGGCGCGCCCGCTTCGCCGCACTATCGACTTACTCGCTGATTGCGCTGGTGGCTATGGCGCTGTGGCGCGCGAAGTGGAACATTCGCTACGAGACTTGGCACCTCACCCATATCGCGCTGGCGGTGGTCGCGGTCGCCGCGGGGCTGCTGCACATGGTGGGATGGAGCTTCTACCTGGCCGCTCCCTGGAAGCGGGCGCTGTGGATCGCCCTGCCGATCTTCTGGATCGGGCTGCTGCTCTACGTGCGTATCGTCAAGCCATTGTTCATGCTCCGCCGGCCGTACCGCGTCGCGCAAGTGCGCCAGGAGCGCGGTGATACCTGGACGCTGGTGATGCAGCCGGATGGTCACCCCGGCTTCCGTTTTAGCCCGGGCCAGTTCGGTTGGCTGACGCTGTGGGGGACGCCATTCAAGCTCACCGGGCACCCGTTCTCGTTTTCATCCAGCGCCGCCGTCGCGGACGGGCGCGTTGAGATGACGATCAGGAACCTCGGCGACTTCACGAGCGAGATCCGAAACACGCCAATAGGCCGGCGCGTCTACCTGGACGGGCCGTATGGCGCGTTTACTATCGATCGCAACCCGGCCGACATGCACGTGCTAGTCGCCGGCGGCGTTGGCATCACGCCGATGATGAGCATGATCCGCACACTGGCCGACCGCGGCGACAAGCGGCCCATGGTCCTGCTCTACGGCAGCAAGGATTGGGAGTCGATCACCTTCCGCGAGGAGCTGGAGGCGGCGAAAGCACGCCTCAACCTGACGATCGTTCATGTGCTGGCAAATCCGCTGGCCGGCTGGACGGGAGAGCAGGGCTTCATCACGGCCGACGTGTTTGGGCGCCATTTGCCTGCGCCACATGCCGATCACGAATACTTCATCTGCGGGCCGAACGTGATGATGGACGCGATCGAAAGGGCACTCGGCGAGCTGCACGTGCCGCTCGCGAAATACCATTCCGAGCGCTATAGCTTCGTCTAGGGGAGGCTTTCGATGCGCCGGTTGTTGGCCGATAAACTCGTACTCGCCACGGCAGCGATTGTGATCGTGATGGCAGCCTTGTTTGCGCTTTCGCGCGTGGCCGGCTAGGCGCGCCGGGCGATCGCGCAAAACGGCGGTAGGGCACCATGGGCCCGCTCGGAATCCTGCTCGGCCTCGCGCTCTTAATGTGGCTCGCCTACCGCGGCTGGAGTGTGCTGCTGGTAGGGCCGCTGGCAGCGGTGCTGACCGCCGCGTTCTCCGGCGAGCCGCTGCTCGCCCATTGGACGCAGACCTTCATGAACGGAGCGGCGCGCTTCGTGGCGCAGTTCTTCCCGCTGTTCCTGCTTGGCGCGTTGTTCGGCAAGCTGATGGACGACAGCGGCTCAGCGCTTGCCATCGCGCGCGCGCTGAGCGAGCGGCTCGGGCGGCAGCGCGCGATCCTGGCCGTGGTGCTGGCCTGCGCCATTCTCACCTACGGCGGCGTCAGCCTCTTCGTTGTGGCATTCGTGGTGGTGCCGCTGGCGAATGCGCTGTTCCGCGAGGCGGATGTGCCGCACCGGCTGATTCCGGCCTCGGTGGCGCTCGGCGCGTTCACCTTCACCATGACGGCGATGCCCGGCACGCCGGCGATCCAGAACGCGATCCCGATGCCCGTGTTCGGGACCACGTCTTTCGCGGCCCCCGGCCTCGGGCTGATCGCGGCCGCGATCATGCTGGATTTCGGCCTCTGGTGGCTCGGCCGTGTCCCCGCCGCCGCGCGCCGCGCCGGCGAGGGCTATGGCCCCGAACCACGCGACTTGACGGCCGAGGAGGCGCGGCTCGTGCGCGAGCGGGCTCCGCCTCCGGCAATTTCGACCCGGCTGAGATCGAGCACGGCCGCCACTCCGAGCGCGGCGTGCCCATCTGGCTGGCGGCTCTGCCGATGCTCGTGGTCGTCGTGGTCAACCTCGCCATGAGCCTGGTCGTGCTGCCGCGGCTCGAAACCGGGTTCCTCGCCGAGGCGCGTTTCGGAGCGACCTCCTTGGCGGCGGTGGGCGGCGTCTGGTCGGTGGCGACCGCTCTGCTCGCGGCGATCGTGGCGGTGGTCCTGGCGAACTGCCGCCGCCTCCCCGCACTGCGCGAGACCATCGCCGCCGGCGCCAACACCTCGGTGCTGCCGGTGCTGAACACCGCGAGCATGGTGGGATTCGGCGCGGTCGTGGCGGCGCTGCCCGCCTTCGCCGGGGTGCGCGACGCGCTCGCATCGATCCCGGGTGGCCCGCTCGTCTCGGTGGCGGTCGCGACCAACGTCGTCGCCGGCATCACCGGGTCGGCGTCGGGGGGGCCTGCTCATCGCGCTGGAGGCCATGGGCGACACGTATGTGCGCATGGCGGCGGCGGCGGGCATCGATCCGGCGCTGATGCATCGCGTCGCCGCCAGCGGCTGCGGCGGGCTATCCAGCCTGCCGCACAACGGCGCCGTGGTGACGCTGCTGGCCATCTGCGGCGCCACGCACCGCGGCAGTTACCGCGACATCGCGATGGTGATGCTCGTTGGCACGATCCTGGCGCTGTTGGTGATCATCACGCTGGGCAAGGTTGTTGGGTCGTTCTAAATGCCGCCCGCTGCACGCAGGCGCACGGAACCATCCAGGAGGAATTGAACATGAGTCTGAAGGGCAAGGTCGCACTCGTCACCGGGTCGACGAGCGGAATCGGACTGGGGATTGCGCGGGTATTGGCGACGCAGGGGGCGGACATCCTGCTGAACGGCTTCGGCGATGCTGCGGCAATCGAAAGGATACGGGCAGAGACGGCGAAGGAATTCGGCGTGCGTGTAGCCTACTCGCCTGCCGACATCGCCAAGCCCGAGCAGGTCGCGGCGATGGTGGCGCAGGCGCACCGCGAACTCGGCTCGCTCGACATCCTGGTGAACAACGCCGGTGTGCAGTTCACCGCTTCGGTGCAGGACTTCCCCGACGAGCAATGGGAAAGGGTCATTGCCATCAACCTGTCCGGCGTGTTCTACGCGACGAAGGCGGCGATCCCCGGCATGAAGGCGCGCGGCTGGGGTCGGATCATCAACATCGCCTCGGCGCACGGCTTGGTCGCCAGCCCGGATAAATCCGCGTATGTCGCAGCCAAGCACGGGGTCGTCGGCTTCACCAAGGTGACCGCGATCGAGCTTGCCAACGACGGAATCACGGTGAATGCGATCTGCCCGGGCTGGGTACTGACGCCCCTCGTGCAGAAGCAGATCGACGCGCGCGCGACGGCTGAGGGCAAGACCGCCAAGGCGGTGACGCACGAGTTCCTGGCCGAGAAGCAGCCGATGACCCGGTTCTCCACGCCAGAGGGGATAGGCGCTCTGGCGGCCTTCCTGTGTTCCGACAGTGCGGCGACGATCACCGGGGCACCGCTCTCGATCGATGGCGGCTGGGTCGCGCAGTAGAGGCAGCCTCGCTGTGTCCAAGGGCTCTGTTACAAATTCTGGAGCGGGATGAGGCGGTGATGGCGGCGGGCTGCAACGGATCGGATGACCATGACCCTGTGCCGTGACTGACAGCGAGCTCACCACGCGAGCACGTAAGACCAGCGTCTCCGGCCTCCACGCGACGGTCGGCGTCAGCACCGCGGTCCTTGTCGTCGCCGCGCTGTACCTGGCGGCGTCGGTGTTCGCGCCGCTGGCCTTTGCCCTGTTCATCATCGCGATGGTCTGGCCGTTGCAGGCGCGACTACAGGCGCGGCTGCCGAAGCTTGTGGCACTCGGGATCAGCGTGCTCGCGACCGTCTTCGTCATCGGCGCGTTCGCGTGGGCGATCAGCTGGGGTTTCAGCCGCGCTGGCCGCTATGTCTTCACCGACGCCGCCCGGTTCCAGGCGCTCTACAACCAGTTGGCCGAGTGGCTCGAAGGCCATGGCATTGAGGTCGCCAGCATATGGGCCGAGCATTTCAACGTGCGCTGGGCGCTCGGCGTCTTCCAGCAGCTCACCAGCAGGATCAACGGCATGCTCAGCTTCTCGGTGATCGTGCTGATCTACGTCATCCTCGGCCTGCTAGAGGTGGACATCACCGCCCGCAAGCTCCGCGCGATGAAGCGCGGCGAGGCCGGACAGGTCCTGGTGAACGCGGGCGCCATCACCGGCCGCAAGCTTCGCAAGTATATGCTGGTCCGCAGCCTGATGAGCGTGATGACCGGCGTCCTCGTATGGCTGTTCGTGCTGCTCTGTGGCCTCCCTCTCGCGACCGAATGGGGCGTGATCGCCTTCGCGCTCAATTACATCCCGTTCATCGGCCCGTTCGTCGCGACCATCCTGCCGACACTCTTCGCCGTCGCGCAGTTCGGCGCATGGCAGAACGCGATCCTCGTGTTCGCGGCGCTGAACCTCATCCAGTTCCTGGTCGGCAGCTATCTGGAGCCCCTGATCGCGGGAAATGTGCTATCGATGTCGCCGTTCCTGGTGCTGTTCGCTGTGTTCTTTTGGACGTTCCTGTGGGGGATTTCCGGCGCGTTCATCGGCATTCCCATCGTGATCGCCATGCTGACGCTCTGCGAGCAGCATCCGGCGAGCCGCTGGGTGGCGGAGTTGTTCGGGGCATCGGCGGACGAGCAGGCGTGATCGGTGGCTGGCTCGCCGGCTATGCGTAGGGGGCGAGCAATGCAGCCGATTCTCGATCCGCGTGCTGGCGACATCGAAGACGACGCCTCCAGCACCAAGCGGCGATCGTTGCTGTCACTGGCCGGCACCTTGCTCGGCGAGATCAGTTTCCCCAAGCTCGCGATCGTCTGGATGATGCTGATCGGTTTTCCCGCCCTGATGCTCGGCGCGGCGCCGCTGGTCGTCTCGCTCTGGATCAGCTCGGTGTCGTCCCACGCCGCCGCGATCTTCACCGAAGTGGCGCCGGCGCTGGTGTTGCTCGCGCTCGCAGTGGTCGGTTGGTTTGCATGGCGGCCCCTGCTCCGGCTCGCGGAAAGCAGCTTCTGGTCGCTGAACGCCCTCGCCGTCCAACCCGCCTACATCGTGTTTCGCGAAGGCTTCCGGCATCTCGCTGAGCGGCTGCTCGCGCCCTGGTTGAACGAGGACCGGCGTGTCTTCGTCCGCGCAGCCAGCGCCGCTGCGTCGGGCTTGGTCATCTGCGGGCTCGGGCTCGGTCTCATTCGCCTCGTGTGGCCTGCGACGCGCTGGGTCGGCAGCTTGCAGAACATTGCGTCGCCAATCCGGCTGCTTCCCGTCGTGTTGGCGAACAGTGTCGTACTGGTCTCTGGCTATTTCGCGCTGGCGGCGATGGTCTGGGGCTGGGCCGATGCGACGATGGCGCAACCACGCGACCTCCGCGCCTTTGCGGCCGGCTTGGCGCCTGGCCGGAGATGGCGCGTCGCGCATCTCTCCGACCTCCATACGGTCGGCGAACGCTACGGATTCCGCGTCGAGAGCGGTAGATCCGGTCCAAGCGGCAACGAGCGGCTGAGGCAGGTGCTGCGGTGTTTGGATGAAATTCACGCGGCGCATCCGCTGGACCTGGTCCTGATCACGGGAGACATGACGGATGCCGGGCGCTCGGCGGAGTGGGCCGAGTTCTTCGCCGCGTTGGCACCGTACCCGGAACTGGCCGAGCTCGTGGTCGCGCTGCCCGGCAACCACGACGTCAACGTGGTGGACCGCGCGAGCCCGGCCCGGCTGGAGCTGCCGACGAGCCCGATGAAGCGGCTGCGGCAACTCCGGACGCTGTCAGCGCTCGCCACGCTGCAGGGCACGCGATTGCGGACACTGGAGAGCGCGGCCGGTCGCCTCGGCGGCACCCTGGCCGACGCGCTCGCCCCGCATGCCGCGGACATGGTCAGCTTCGCCGACGACGGCTCGGCGCGTCGGTCGCGCGCGCTGGCGGGGCTGTGGGACGCGAGCTTTCCCCTCGTGCAACCGCCCGACACGGACGACGGGCTGGGAATTGTCGTTCTGAACTCCAATGCCGAGACGCATTTCTCGTTCACCAACGCTCTCGGGCTGGTGTCGGCGGAACAGGCCCGCGGGCTCGAGATCGCCACGCGTCGATACCCTCGCGCCTGCTGGATCGTGGCGCTGCACCACCATGTCATCGAATATCCCCAGTCGGTGAAGGCGCTGTCCCAGCGCATCGGCACCGCGCTCATCAACGGCAGTTGGTTCGTACGCAGACTGCGGCGCCTGGCCGACCACGTCGTCATCATGCACGGCCACCGGCATGTCGATTGGATCGGCGAGTGCGGCGGTGTCCTGATCGTCTCGGCGCCGTCGCCCGTGATGGAGGCGACCGATTGCATGGAGACGTATTTCTACGTGCACAATTTAGCCCGAACCGCGGATGGCCGGCTCAGCCTGCTCGAGCCGGAGCGGATCGTTGTGGCTGGCCGGGTACTCGCCGAGAACCCCGTGGCGGCGTGAACCGACCGCGACGCGAAAGCTTTCATTGACAGGCCGCGCGCGCGGCGTCCCCTTCCTCTGGTCGCACGGCGAGACGTCCGAGAGCCAGCGGACTGCCGTCGAGAGACTCCAGGTCTTCATGCCGCGGACGCATTCCGCGACGTCGCTCCACTGTTCGATCAGGCTTGTGGATCGGTTCTTGAGGGACCGCTGGGACGTCTGCTCGGCGACTACCTGCTCGCGCTGGGGCGACGATTGCCCGCGCTGACCGCGGACGATCTGCCACGCTTAGCGGCGGCAGTCCACGGGATGCTCGTGGCGTGCATTGCGTCGCCAGTCGATCATGTCAGCCTGGCCCGCAGCCAGATCGATCTCGGTCGGCTCGAGCGGGTGCGCCAAGTCGTGCGTCGGCACCTTCTGTCGCCCGCCTTGACTCCAAAATTGTTGAGCCGCCTAGCTGGTATTTCCCATTCCAACCTGTATCGGCTGTTGGAGAACGCGGGCGGCGTGGCCCAGGTACATCCAGCGCCAGCGCCAGCGCCAGCGCCTGCTCGAGGCTCACGCCGTTCTGTGCGATCCTGCCATGACCAAGTCGATCTCCGCGATCTCCGAGGAGCTTTGCTTCACGGAGGCGTCGAGTTTCAGCCGCGCGTTCAGGCGTGAACTCGGCCACAGCCCGAGCGAAGTACGGCGCGCCGCGATCGCGGGGCTGGCGCCTCCCATGATCCTCCATGGACGCAAGGCGAGCGAAGCAGCGGGCTTCGGCGATCTCCTCCGTCGGGTCTGATATCGCCGCGTGCGGCGTCTGGCCACGCCTTCGCCTGATTTGGGATGCCGCGCACGGCGGTGGGATCACAGGTCTATCCTGGGCGTGGCCGATCCGGTACTCTGCGCGCATGACTGGCGTGCCCGTTCGTGTCCAATGACCCTCCTGGGCGATAACGTCGCGGCTGGCCGGTTGCGTGCGCTAGCACGGTTGGCCGCCTTCTTCTGCCTTTGGCTGGTGATCTCCGGAGTCAGCCCGGCGGATATTCCGGTCGGCGTGCTGACCGCGGTTGCCGCCACTTGGACCAGCCTGCGCCTGCTGCCGCCGGGGACGTGGCGTCTGCGACCGGTGGCCGTGGCTCGGCCTCGTGCTGCACTTCGTTGGGCAGTCTGCCCTCGCCGGGGCCGATGTCGCCTCGCGCGCACTTGACCCCCGGCTGCGGCTGCGTCCGGGCCTGGTACCCTGCTCGGTCCGCGTTCGCCCCGGCCCGGCACGAAACGCATTCTGCGCGTTCACCAGCCTGTTGCCGGGCACGCTGCCGGCCGGGTTCGACGCGAGCGGGCGGCTGCTCATCCACAGCCTCGATGTCGGCGAGCCCGTAGCGGCCGAACTGGAAGCGGAGGAGACGCGGTTGGAACGGGCATTCGGCGGCGGGGCCGATGGCTGACTTCCTGCTCGCCGCCGCGACGTTCGTGCTGGTCATGGTGGCGCTGGGGCTGGTGCGCATCCTGCGCGGGCCGGAAGATGCGGACCGCATCATGGCGGCACAGCTGCTCGGCACCGGCGGAATCGCGGCACTGCTTCTGCTGGCCGCCGCGACCGGGGTGCGCGCGGCGGTCGATGTCGCGCTGGTGTTCGCGCTGCTCGCCGCCTTCGCTTCGGCGGCTTTCGTGCAGGGCATTTCCGGCCCCGGAACGGACGTTTCAGAGGAGGCCGACGGCGCATGACGCTCGCGCTGGATATCTTCAGCATCGTCGCCGTCTGCGGCCGGTGCCTTCTTCTTCCTGGCCGGCACGGTCGGGCTGCTGCGCTTCCCCGACCCTCTCACCCGCCTTCACGCGCTCACCAAATCGGACAATCTCGGCCTCGGGCTGGTCGTGCTGGGGCTGCTGCCGCTGGCGGCGGGGCCGCTCGACGCGCTCAAGCTCGTCGTCGTCTGGCTGCTCACCCAGTTGGCCGGAGCGACGGTGACACAGCTCATTGCCCGTGCGGCGCTGCGCGGACGGACCAGCGCATGAGTGCCGGTCTTCGCGTTCGACGCCGTTCTGGCCGTGCTGGTGCTGGCCGTCGCCTGCCGGATCGTCGCGGCGCGGCAGAGTTTCGCCGCCGTCGTAGGCTTTGTCGCCTATGGGCTGCTGCTGTCGTTGGTCTGGGTGCGCCTCGCGGCGGTGGACGTGGCGTTGACCGAGGCCGCTGTCGGGAGCGGCGCCACCGGCGTCCTGCTGCTGGGCGCGGCCGTGCGCCTGCCAGCGGCCGAGGCGCATGAAGCGGCCGAACGGCCCGGCGACGGCGCTGCGCCTGCGCGGCAGCGGTGCTGTGCGCGCTGGTGGCGGCAGCACTTGCGGCGGTCGTGCTGCTGCTGCCCGATCCGGCGCCCACGCTCGCATCGGCGGCGGTGGCGAATATGCCGGCCGGCATCGGCAATCCGATCACCGCGGTCCTGCTCGACTACCGAGCCTTCGACACCTTGCTGGAGAAAGTGGTGCTGCTGCTGGCGCTGCTCGGCGTGTGGTCGGTGACGCCGGACCGGCTGTGGGGCGGCAGGCCAGGGCCGCGGCACCGGGCGGATGCGGATGGCGTGCTGACCTTCCTGGCGCAGATGCTGCCACCGATCGGGATCGTCATCGGCATCCATGTCCTGTGGGTGGGCGCGGTCGGTCCCGGCGGCGCGTTCCAGGCTGCGCGCGATCCTGGCGGCGATGTGGATTCTGGCCGTGCGGGCCGGGCTGGTCGATGCGCCGCCGATCGAGGCAATCGCAGGCTGCGGCTGGTGCTGGTCGCGGGGCCGGCGCTGTTCATCGCCGTCGGGTTTGCGGGCTTCCCCTTGGCCGGCTCGTTCCTGGCCTATCCCGGCGGCCTACGCCAAGCCGCTGATCCTCGTCGTCGAAGTCGTGCTGACGCTCTCCATCGCCGTCATCCTGGGGCTGCTGGTGGCGGGCCCGCCCGAGCGGACACCGACAGCAATGAGCGCCGTCACACTGTTCGGCCTGTGCGGCGCGGCGCTGGTGGGTCTCGGCCTGTACGGCCTGATCGTGCATCCCCAGCCGCTGCGCAAAGATCCTCGCCTTCAACCTGCTCGGCGGCGGGGTGTTCCTGCTGTTCGGCGTGATCGCCCGCAGGGGTGAGGCGGCCGGGATGGGCGGCGATCCGGTGCCGCAGGCGCTGGTCATCACCGGCATCGTGGTCGCCTTCTCGGCCACCGCGCTGGCGGTGGCACTGCTGCTCCGGCTGTTCGCGGAAACCGGCCGGGCCACGCTGCGCACCGATCCGCCGGCCTGATGGCGACCCCGACGGATTTCGTCGACCCGGCAACCGACCGGCGGCTTCCTGCTGGTGCTCGCGATCGCGCTGCCGGTCGTGGGCGTGCTGCTGTCGCTGGCACTTGGCGGACGGTGCTGCCGAGCGCGTCGCCCTGGTGCTGCTGCCGGTCGAGCTCGTCGTCGCGGTGGCGATCGCCGCCGGCGTGTGGCGCTCGGGCCATGCGCTGATCTACCACCTGGGCGGCTGGGCGCCGCCGCTCGGCGTGGCCCTGCGCGCCGACGGGTTCTCGGCTGTGATGCTGGTGACCAGTTCGGTGGTGCTGTGCGCCACCGCGCTGTTCGCGCGCCCGGCCTTCCGCACGCCGCCCGGCACGCCCGAGCGTCGCGTGACGCTGGTGTTCTGGACGCTGCTGCTGGCGGTGTCGGGCGCGTTGAACGCGGTGTTCCTCGGCAACGACCTGTTCAATCTCTACGTCGCGCTGGAGCTGCTGACCTTCGCTGCGGTGCCGCTGGTCTGCCTCGACGGCCGTGCCGAGACGCTCGCCGCCGCGTTGCGCTATCTGCTGTTCGCGCTGCTCGGCTCGGTGCTGTATCTGCTGGGGGCGGCACTGCTCTATGGCGCCTATGGCACGCTGGATATCGGGCTGCTGCATGCCCGCATCCATGCCGAAACCGTCACCTATGTGGCGGCGGCACTGATGACGGCGGGGCTGCTGGCCAAGACCGCGCTGTTTCCGCTGCATCTGTGGCTGCCGCCCGCCCATGCCGGCGCCCCTCCCGCGGCCAGCGCCGTACTCTCGGCGCTGGTGGTCAAGGGCTCGTTCTTCCTGACCGTCCGGCTGTGGTTCTACGTGCTGCCGGGCGTGCCGAACCAGGCGTCCGCGCAGGTGCTGGCGGCGCTGGGGGCGGCGGCGATCCTGGTCGGCAGCGCGGTGGCGTTGCGCCAGGCGCGGCTAAAGCTGCTGATCGCCTACTCGACCGTGGCGCAGATCGGCTATCTGTTCCTGATGTTCCCGCTCGCCGCCGGCGGTGCGAGCGGGCAGTTCTGGAGCGCGGGCGCCTGGACCGGGCGGTATCCTCCAGGCCGTGTCGCATGCCTTCGCCAAGGCGGCGATGTTCATGGCCGCGGGGCTGATGGCCGAGGCGCTGGGCCACGACCGCATCGCCGAGCTGAAGGGCATCGGGCGCGCGCTGCCGATGACCGTCATCGCCTTCGCGCTCGGCGGGCTGTCGCTGATGGGGGTGCCGCCGAGCGGCGGGTTCGTCGCGAAATGGCTGTTGCTGACCGCCTCCGCCGCCGCCGGCCAATGGTGGTGGGCGGTGGTGATCCTGATCGGCGGGCTGCTTGCTGGCGGCTACGTGTTCCGGGTGCTCGCCTGCGCGATGGCGATGGCGGACGAGGGACTGACTTTGCGCGCGCGTGGTCCCGCGCAGCCGCCAGGCCGTGGTGCTGGCGCTGGCGATCGGCTCGGTGCTGCTCGGCCTGATGCCGCTGAAGCCGTTCCAACTGTTGCAGATCGGCCGCCCCAGCGGCGGCTGCGGTCGGTTTCCGATGATCCCGTCGGTCCTGCTCGCCGCAGCACCGGCCACGCCGCTCGTGCTGCTGCTGGCCTGTCTGTGGCGACGCGCCCGCGACCGCATGACGGAACTGCTCTGGCTGGCGCCGATACCGGCGCTGGCGGCTGCCTTGCTGGCCGCCGGTGCCCCGCCGCTGGTGTTGGATCGGCCGCTGGTGCGCGTGACGCTGGCACTCGACCTGCCCGGAGCGATGCTGCTCGGAGCGGCGGCACTGCTCTGGGTCGCCGCCGGTGCCTACACGCGGACCTATCTGCGCGGCAGGCCGGATGGCGGGCGTTTCGCTGTGTTCTGGCTGCTGACGCTGACCGGCAGCCTCAGCATCTTCATGGCCGCCGACATGGCGAGCTTCTTTCTCGCCTATTGCATGGTCAGCCTCGCCGCCTATGGCCTGGTGGTCCACGATTCACGCCGCGCGCGTGGCGCGCCGGCGGCATCTATGTGGCCTTTGCGGTGCTGGGCGAGACGTTGCTGCTGATGGGCCTGGTGCTGCTGGCGGCGAGCGCTCCCGGCGAGCGCCTGCTGATCCGCGATGCCGTGGCGGCGCTGCCGGCCTCGCCGTGGCGCGACGCGATCCTGGCGCTGCTGATCGCCGGCTTCGGGGCAAAGATCGCGCTGGTGCCGCTGCATGTCTGGATGCCGCTGTCCTATCGGGCAGCACCCATTCCGGCCGCCGCCGCGCTGAGCGGCGCCGCGGTCAAGGCCGGCGTGATCGGCCTGATCCGCTTCCTGCCGCTTACGACCGCGCTGCCCGGTCTGGGGCGGGGTGTTGGTCGCTGTTCGGGTTGCTCAGCGCGTTCTGGGGCGTCGTGGTCGGGATCACGCAGGACAGCCCGAAGACGGTGCTGGCCTATTCGAGCATCAGCCAGATGGGTTTCATCGCGACGGTGCTGGGCACGGCGCTTGCTGCGGGGCGATGGCGGCGCCGCCGCGCCGGTCGCGTTCTACGCCGCGTGCCATGTGCTGGTGAAGGGGTCGCTGTTCCTCGCGATCGGCGCCGCCGCCGCCAGCGCCAGAGCCCCTCCGGTGGTCGGTGCTGCTGCCGGCCGCGCTGCTGGGGCTGGGCCTGGGCGGATTGCCGTTCACCGGCGTGGCGCTGGCAAAGTTGGCCGTGAAGTCTTCGTTGGGTGCGGGGTGGGTCGGCGCTCTGGGTGCGCTGGCGGCGGCCGGTACCACGCTGCTGATGCTCCACTTCCTGCTTCGGCTCGCAGAGACGGGGGCGACGCAGGAAGGCGAAATCGCCCCTCGGGCTGGTCCTGCCCTGGCTCGCGATGGCGCTCGCCGGCTTCACGCTTCCCTGGTTGCTGTATCACACGGCCACGGGCGGCGCGTTGGGCGACATGCTCGCGCCGGGCGCATTGTGGGCGACGCTCTGGCCGGTGCTGGTCGGCCTGGTGCTGGCGGTTCTGCTGCACCGCTGGCGGCACCGGCTGCCGCGCGTGCCTGAGGGGGATCTGGTGGTCGTGGTGGAGCGCGCGGCACGCGCCGCCATCGACTGGAGCAAGGCGCTGGAACGCGCGGAGGGCCATTTGCGGCGAATGGCCACTGGCAGGCTTGTCGCTGCTTTCGGTCGCGATCATTCTTGGCGCGGCGATGCTGGCCGGTCCTTGAGTCCACGCACGATACTGGGGCATGATAGACAGTGCGATGCGCGCCGAGCCCGTGACCGCTTTTCATCGGGAAAAGCTCCAGTTTTTGCCATCAAGGTGGTGTCGGCGATGAGTAGCTGCACGTGACGAGGATCGCGGTGCCGCGCGTGCCATCGCCCTTGCGCAGCTCGCTGTTTGGTGTCGGGCGCGTCATGCTTCTGGCGGCCTTGGTCGTCCTTGCATCGTGCAAGCCCGAGAAGGAAGCCGACGCTCCCGAGGTCCGCCCGGTCCGAACGGTGACAGTCGCGCGCGAGGCGGCACAGGAGACCGTGGTGCTGACAGGCCATATTCAGGCGCAGGACGAGGTGGCCGTCGCGTTCCGCATCGGCGGACGGGTGATCGAGCGGCCGGTGAATGTCGGTGATCGTGTCCAGCAGGGGCAGGAGTTGGCCAAGCTCGACCCGCAGAACGAGGTGGACGCGCTGCGCTCGGCGCAGGCCAGTCTCGCCGCCGCTCAGGCGCTCGTGACGCAGACCCGCGCCGCCTTCGCGCGGCAGCAATCGCTGCTCGCCGCTGGTCACACGCCTCGGGCGCAGTTCGATCTGGCGCAGAAAGCCTTCCTGAATGCGCAGGCGCAGGCCGATAGCGCGCGAGGCGCAGGTCAGGATCGCTGCCAATCGGGTCAGCTACACGATCCTCACTGCGGACTTCCCGGGCGTGGTGACTGCCCGCGGCGCGGAACCGGGCGAGGTGGTCCAGGCAGGACAGATGATCGTGCGGATGGCTCGCGAAGGCGTGCGGGATGCGGTGTTCGACGTGCCCGCCTCAGTTGCTGCACTCCGCGCCGAGCAACTCCGTCATCACGGTCGCCCTGACCGACAATCCCGCGGTAACGACGACCGGCCAGGTGCGCGAGGTGGCGCCGCAGGCCGATCCCGTGACCAGGACATTCGAGGTCAAGGTGGGTCTCGCCGATCCGCCCGAGGCCATGCGGCTTGGCTCGACCGTCAATGGAACGCTGAAGCTGGATACCGCCCAGGTCAAGGCGCTCCCCGCCTCCGCCTTGACCGAACTCAACGGCAAGCCCGCGGTCTGGGTCGTCGATCCGTCGCACCTGACCGTGGCGCTGCGGACGATCGGCGTGGTGCGCTTCGACCCGGGATCGGTCGTGGTCTCCGACGGTCTGGAGCCTGGCGACATCGTGGTGACCGCAGGCGTACAGGCGCTGCATCCCGGCCAGAAGGTCCGGCTTCTCGGGTCGGCGCCTTAGATGTCGTTCAATCTTTCGAAATGGGCGCTCGAGCACCGGTCGTTCGTTATCTACCTCATGATCGCGGTTACCATCGCCGGGGCGCTCTCCTTTACCCGGCTCGGCCGCAGCGAGGATCCGTCTTTCGTCATCAAGACGATGGTTGTGCAGGCCGGCTGGCCCGGCGCCACGCTGGACGACACGCTGCAGCAAGTGACCGAACGCCTGGAGCGTACGCTGCAGGAGACGCCTAAGCTCGACTTCATTCGCAGCTTCACGAGCGCCGGGACGACAACGATCTTCGTCAATCTGAAGGGCGAGACCTCGGCGGCGGAGGTGCCGGACATCTGGTATCATGTCCGCAAGAGCATCGGCGACATGCGCCATACCCTTCCCCCGGGGTCGTCGGCCCCGGGTTCAACGACGAGTTCGGCGATACCTACGGCATCATCTACGGCTTCACCGCGGACGGATTCACCCAACGCGAGCTGCGCGATTACGTCGAGGACGCCCGTTCACGGCTGCTCCAGGTGGCGGACGTGTCGAAGATCGAAGTGCTCGGCGCACAGGACGAGACGGTGTTCATCGAGTTCTCGATGCAGCAGCTCGCGAGCCTGGGGATAGACCGTTCCGCCCTGATCTCTGCACTCCAGGCGCAGAACATGGTCAGCCCCGCCGGCGCGATCCAAACCGGCGACGAGATGCTCGCGCTGCGCGTCTCCGGATCGTTCACGTCCGAGCAGGACCTCCTCAACATCAACTTCGTGGCCGGTGGCCGGCTGATCCGCCTGCGCGATATCGCAACGATCCGGCGGGCCTACGCCGACCCACCGACGCCGCTGTTCCGGGTGAACGGGAAGCCGGCCATCGGTCTCGCCATCGCAATGCGCGAGGGCGGCGACATTCTGACGCTCGGCCGGAACATCCAGCAGACGATGCACGCGATCACCGAGGATCTTCCGGTCGGCATCGAGCCGATCCTGGTGGCCGACCAGCCCACCACCGTCGATTACGCCATCAGCGACTTCACGAGTTCCCTCTGGCAGTCGATCCTCATCATAATGGCGGTGAGCTTCGTCAGTCTCGGCGTCCGCGCCGGCGCGGTGGTAGCGCTGTCGATCCCGCTGACCCTGGCCTTTGTCTTCCCACTCATGCAGTTTGCGGGCATCGACCTGCAACGAATCTCACTCGGCGCGCTCATCATTGCGCTGACCCTGCTGGTCGATGACGCGATGACCACGATCGACGTGATGACCTCGCGGCTGGCGCAGGGGGACAGCAAGAAGGAAGCCGCTTCCGTTGCCTATCGGACGCTCGCGTTCCCGATGCTGACCGGCTCGTTCGTGACTGCGGCGGGCTTCGTGCCGATCGGCTTCGCCAAGAGCTCGGCGGGCGAGTACACCTTCTCGATCTTCGTCGTGGTCGGCATCGCGTTGATGGTGTCGTGGCTGGTGGCCGTGCTGTTCGCGCCGCTGCTCGGCGTCATGCTCCTCAAGAAGCCGACGAAACCGCCGCGACCTCCTGGCGCGCTGATGCGGGGGTTCCGCGCGATGCTAGTCGGGGCGATGCGCGCGCGCTGGATCACTGTTGGCGTGACAGTTGCCTGTTTTGTAGCGGCGTTGCTCGCAGTGCCCTTTGTGCAGCGGCAGTTCTTCCCGCCATCCGACCGTCCCGATCTTCTGGTCAATATCCGATTGCCACAAAATGCCTCGATCCATGCGAGCGAGACGGCGGCAATGCGATTTGACGATGTGCTGCGCCACGATCCGGATGTCGCACACTGGAGCACCTATGTTGGACGCGGGGCGATCCGCTTCTATCTTCCGATGGACGTCGAACTACCGAACGCCTTTTTTTCGCAGGCGGTCATCATCGCGAAGGATGTCGAGGCGCGCCACCGGCTACAGAAAAGGCTGGAGACGGAACTCGCGTCGCAGTTTCCGGGCGCAGTCAGCCGTGTGGCGCCACTCGGTCTCGGGCCGCCGGTGGGGTGGCCATTGCAGTACCGTGTGAGCGGACCGGACATCAGCAAAGTGCGCGACATCGCGATGCGGCTCGCCGGCACAATGGCAACCAATCCCGATGTCCGGCGCGTCAACTACGACTGGATGGAGCCGGCCCGGATGGTCCGCGTCAGGATCGATCAGGACCAGGCGCGTCTGCTCGGCCTCAGTTCGCAGGCGCTCGCCTCGGTGATGAATACCGTGGTCTCGGGCACGCCTGTCACGCAGTTGCGTGACGGCATCTATCTCATCCCCGTCGTTATACGCGCGACCGACGAGCAGAGGCTTTCGCTGGCAACGTTGCGCACACTGCAAGTCCCGCTGCCGAACGGGCGTACCGTGCCGCTCAGCCAGCTCGCCACATTCGAATTCGCGCAGGAATTCCCGCTGATCTGGCGACGAGACCGCGTGCCTACTCTGACCGTGCAGGCCGATGTCGCCTCGGGCGAGCTGCCCGAGGCCGTCAATGCGGCGCTCGCACCCGCGATCGCGACGCTGAATGCGAGCCTGCCGGCATCCTACCGCATCGAGGTGGGAGGCACCGCCGAGGAGAGTGCGAAGTCGCAGGCCTCGGTGATCGCCGTCGTGCCGGTGATGCTGTTCCTTATGGTCACTTTCCTTATGATGCAGCTGCAGAGCTTCAGTCGCCTGTTCTTGGTGCTGAGTGTGGTCCCGATGGGACTGATCGGCGTCATCGCGGCGTTGCTTCTGTTCGACAGCCCGCTCGGGTTCGTTGCGATCCTCGGCATCCTCGCGCTGGTGGGCATGATCGCCCGCAACGCCGTCATCCTGATAGAGCAGATCGAGATCGAACGGGCCGAGGGGAGACCGGTCTGGGATTCAGTTATCGAGGCGAGCCTGTCGCGCTTCCGCCCCATCATGCTGACGGCGATCTCGACCGTGCTCGGCATGATCCCGATCGCGATCACGATCTTCTGGGGGCCGATGGCGCTGGCGATCATGGGCGGTCTGCTAGTTGCGACAGTCCTCACGTTGATTTTTCTGCCGGCGCTGTATGTGGCTTGGTTCCGGGTCAAGGAGACCCGCGGCTATTCAAGGGTATCGGGTATCTCGGACTCGAGTCCCCACTGCAACGCCATCCGAATGAAGTCCCCCTGCTAGTGCTCTGACCCGTTCGGGCAATTCACAACGGTGTGCGACCGTGCAATTCTGTCGGCATGGCACAGACGGTATGCGTGATCCTGAGTTCGTCGGATAGAGAGACGCTTGAGGCGATCCTCGCCGACCGCAATCGGCCGCAAAAGCATGTCGAGCGCGCGCGGGTCGTGCTTGCGGCAGCGGAGCGCGGCCCGGTGCAGCCGGTGGCGACGCGCCTGGGGGTCAGTCGTCCGATGGTCTGGCGCTGGCAGCGACGCTTCGCCGAGGAGGGCGCGGACGGGCTGCTGCGAGACAAGACGCGCAAGCCTGGCAAGCCGCCGATCTTGGCTGAGACGGTGGCGCGCGTCGTTGCGCTGACCTGCGCCGATCCGCCGCATGAGGCCACGCACTGGACCGGCCGGGCGATGGCTCGGGCCGTCGGCATCTCCCTGACATCGGTGCCGCGCATCTGGGCCGCGCACAAGCTCCAGCCGCACCGCATCCGCACGTTCAAGCGGTCGCGCGATCCCGACTTCGCCGCCAAGCTGACCGACATCGTCGGCCTCTATCTGGACCCGCCGACGCAAGCCGTCGTGCTGTCCATCGACGAAAAGAGCCAGATCCAGGCGCTCGATCGCACGCAGCCGGGCTTGCCGATCAAGCCGGGCCGATGCGGCACGATGACCCACGACTACAAGCGCCACGGCACGACCACGCTGTTCGCCGCACTCAACGTGCTCGACGGCTCCGTCATTGGCCGCTGCATGCAGCAGCACCGGCACGAGGAGTTCATCCGCTTCCTCAACGACGTCGAGCGCGCTGTTCCGGCCGGCAAGCTGATCGAGGCGGTGGTCGACAACGACGCCACTCATAAGCATCCGAAGGTGAAGGCGTGGCTCGAACGGCATCCCCGCTGGACCTTCCACTTCACGCCCACGTCCGGATCGTGGTTGAACGCCGTCGAGAACTTCTTTTCCGTGCTGACGCGCAAGCGCATCCGTTGCGGCAGCTTCCATTCGATCGTCGATCTGCAAGCCGCCATCAAACGCTACCTCGCCGAGCACAACGCCGAGCCGAAGCCGTTCGTCTGGACCGCCTCGGCCGCCTCAATCCTGGCCAAGCTCGACAGACTGCCTGCACGGTCCGTATAAGTCAGAGCACTAGCTCACAATCCTCCAACCGTCTGGCGTCTTGCACCAATTCACGCTGTATGTCCGCGTGTGGCCCCGCGGCGGCGTGTTCCGGTAGCTCATCGCATGGCAGGTCCAGTCATTACGTCGATAGATATGCATGAGTTCGATCGTGCCATGCGCCTTGGTATTCGGATTGCTCCAACTCACCGACTGGCCAGCTCGCGGACGGGGCCCCTCGTTCAGCTCGTTCGTACCGTTGATCAGGTATTGCCGATCCTGATCAGTGAGCTGCGGACTGAAGCGGCTGGACCAAAACGGGTTCACTTGCGCCCGTGCAGCTGAGAAGGGGCCGGCCGCGAGGACGACCAACATAATCGTGCCGACTGCCTTGGCCCGCTTCATTCGTTGCCTCCTCCTGAGCCTTGCCCTAGCACGTCCAGTAACTAAGCTCCAAATCCGACTACAGGCCTGCAACGCGCTGTCATGGCTCAGCAATGGAGATTGTCACGCGGCGGCTTTCTTGGGCGCTCTGGACGTGGTTGGTGGCGCCGTTCGCGGCTTGATGGATGTGGCTGGCCGGCACGCCATCGGCCACAAGCTGGTCGGCTACCACCTGTGCCCGGGTGGCTGACAGCAACGCGTTCGCTTCCTTGCTGCCAGTGATATCGGCGTAGCCCGTCACCGTGAGTTCCCTGGCCCCATCCTGCTTGGCAAACTCGGCCATTTGCCCGATTGCGGCGTGGGCCGCATCATCAATCCGGGCCGACCATTCCGTGAAGAATACGATGGCCGTCGGCGGCGCTGCGATCGAGCTGGCTGGAGCCGACGCCAAAGCGGTCGCGAGCACAAAGCTGAGAATTTTAGGCATAGAATACTCCGGATGACTTGGTTGCGAACTCTCCGACGCGAGCGCAGGTGTCGCGATCCCGCCTCTTCCGCAGGACGCCTGCAGACCGCACCGTACTCAGCCCGACTTTCCGCTTTTTTGGCGGCGGGAGGGCTATACGGCCGCTATGATAGCCCAGAAGATGTCCTCTGAGGCGATGAACTTGAGGGGCTGACCGAGGCGCAAGATGGTGGGGCTGAACGGGCCGGCCTTCTTCGGGATTGATCAGGGCGACCGCTGCCGCTATCGATAAGCAGTTGGTCGCGGTCACTGGGTGAGCGGCTCTTTGTACTTATACGTGCCTGATAGTATGCATCGGGCACATTGAGGAATGAAGGCTGCTGCCAATGCCTGTGCCGCTATCCCCGACCGGGAACGGTCGGCCACCACAGTTGATCGACCTGGCGCTGCAAGGCGGCGGGTCGCATGGCGCCTTCACCTGGGGCGTGCTTGACCGACTGCTGGAGGAAGTCTGGCTCCAGATCGAGGCCGTTTCCGGTACCTCGGCCGGCGCCATGAACGCTGCCGTGATGGCCGATGGCCATGCCAAAAGCGGCAGCGAGGGAGCGCGGGCGGCGCTGGAAGCCTTCTGGCGCAGCGTTTCCAAGACCGCCTTGTTCAGCCCGTTGCAGCGCAGCCCGCTCGATGTCCTGCTCGGCCGCTGGACGCTCGACCACTCGCCTGCGTATCTTGCGCTCGACCTTCTGGGGCGCGTGTTCTCGCCGTATGACCTCAGCTTCGGCGGACCGAACCCCCTGACGCAGGTGCTGTCCGACACGGTTGACTTCGCGCGCCTCTCTGCCGCACCGATCAAGCTCTTCGTCACGGCGACGAATGTCCGAACCGGACGGCTGCGCGTGTTCCGCAACGCGGAACTGTCGCCGGACGTGCTGCTCGCCTCGGCCTGCTTGCCGACCATGTTCCAGGCCGTGGAGATCGACGGTGAGGCCTATTGGGACGGCGGCTATTCCGGCAATCCCACCATGACGCCGCTGATGCAGGAATGCGTGTCGGACGACACAATTCTCGTCGGGATCAATCCGGTAGAGCGCCCAGGCATCCCGCGTTCGGCCCGCGACATTCTCAACCGCCTGAACGAGGTGTCGTTTAACGCGGTATTGCTGAAGGAGCTGCGGATGATAGCGCTTCTGCGGCAGGTCGCCGATGCCGGCAACGCCGAAGTTGCACACTGGGCGCATATGCGCATCCACTTGATCCGGAGCGACATGCTGGTCGATCTCGGCGCCTCGTCGAAGCTCAACGCCGAATGGGCGTTCCTCTGCATGCTGCGCGACGAAGGACGGCGCGCGGCTGAGGCCTTTCTGTCGGCGCATGGCACGGATCTCGGGCGGCGCTCCACGCTCGACATCGATCGCCTGCTGGTCGAGGGCTTCTGACGCGATGGGGCTTGCCGGTGTCCTGCTCGGCCTGGCACTCCTGGTGTGGCTGGCCTTTCGCGGCTGGAGCGTGTTGCTGCTTGCGCCCATAGCGGCGCTGGTGGCGGCGGCCTTCGCCCGCGAACCGCTGCTGGCACACTGGACTCAGACCTTCATGGGCAGCGCAGCGCACTTCCTGGCGCAGTTCTTTCCGCTGTTCCTGCTGGGCGCATTGTTTGGCAAGCTGATGGAGGATAGCGGATCGGTCACCGCGATCGCGAACTGGATGACAGAGCGTCTCGGAACGCGCCGCGCCATCCTCGCCGTGGTGCTGGCCGGCGCCCTTGTCACGTATGGTGGCGTCAGCTTGTTCGTCGCCTTCTTCGTGCTGGCTCCGATGGCGGAGGCGCTGTTCCGCGCCGCAGCCATCCCGCGCCGGCTGATGCCGGCGGCGATTGCCCTTGGCACCTCCACCTTCACGATGTCGGCGCTCCCAGGCACGCCGGCGATCCAGAACGCGATTCCGATGCCATTCTTCGGCACCACGCCCTTCGCCGCGCCGGGGCTCGGCCTGATTGCCGCCGCCATCATGCTCGGCTTCGGGCTGTGGTGGCTGGGGCGGGCGCAGGTCGCGGCGCGCCGCCGGGGCGAAGATTTTGGCGGCCCCGCGCATGTTCCCGTGGACGCGGCCGCCCAGGACCTCATGGTGCGCGAACGGGCGACGGTGACGCGCGAGTTCGATCCGGCGGAAATTCATCGCGCGGCGCGCGCCGAGGTGGCGCCGCCCATCCTGCTGGCCGCGCTGCCCCTGGCCGTGGTGGTCGCCGTCAACCTGCTGATGTCCTTCGTCGTGCTGCCGGGCATGGATACTGCTTTCCTGGCGGAGCCGCGTTGGGGTGCGACCTCGCTCTCGGCCGTCGGCGGGGTGTGGTCGGTGGTCGTCGCCCTGGCCGCGGCGATCGTCACGCTGCTGCTCACCATGGGACGGCGCCTGCCCGCCCTGCGGGAGAGCATGGACGCTGGCGCCAACGCCGCCGTGCTGCCAGCCGTCAGCGTGGCGAGCCTGGTGGGCTTCGGCGCCGTCGTCGCGGCGCTGCCTGCCTTCGCCCTGGTGCGAGACTGGGTGCTCGGCATCGGCGGTGGGCCGTTGGTGTCGCTCGCCGTCGCGACGAACATCCTCTCCGCGTTGACGGGGTCGGCCTCGGGCGGGCTCACCATCGCGCTGGACGCGCTGGGTCCGACCTACATGCGTCTCGCCGCGCAGCAGGGCATCGATCCGGCGCTGCTGCACCGGGTTGCCGTCATCGGGGCGGGAACGCTGGACAGCCTGCCCCACAACGGCGCGGTGGTGACCCTGCTCGCGGTCTGCGGTTCGACGCACGCCAAGAGCTATCTCGACATCGTCATGGTCGGGATCGTCGGGGCGCTCATCGCGCTCGTCGCCGTCATCGTGCTTGGCGGCCTGCTCGGATCGTTCTGAGAAGGCATCAGAATGATCGGTGGAACGCCCGGAGACGAAGGGGCGGCGAGGCGTGGAAGCCGTCGGCTGACCTGGCAACGCAACGCCGAACCGGTATCCTTGGCTGACCCGCCGCTCCAGCGGTATGACCGGCTCTCACGGCGGCTCAACTGGAAGCATTATCCATGCTGTCCTCGCAACGCGCACTGTTCGATATCCCCCGGGACGTCTGCTATTTGAACGCCGCGTCCTGGGGCCCATTGCCGTTGGTGGCACAGGAGGCCGCCCGCGCGGCCGTGGCGCGCAAGGCGCGTCCCTGGGAGCTTTCGCCGGACCTGGCGGCGGCGCAGCACGAACGCGCCCGGGCGGCGGCTTCACGGCTGATCAATGCCGATCCGGACGATGTCGCCTTGATCTCCTCGGTCAGCTATGGCGTCGCAACCGCCGCCAAGGTGCTGCCGGTGCCCGCCGGCGCGCGCGTGATCGTGCTGCAGGACGATCACTCCTCGCCGGTGCTGGAATGGATCAGCCGCGCGCCGACCCAGGGGTTCACCGTCGAAGCGGTGCCACAGCCGCCGGATGGCGACTGGACCTCGGCTGTCCTTGCGGCCATTGAACGGCGTGATGCGGCCCCCGTCGCCTTGGCCTCCCTGTCATCGGTGCATTGGTCCGATGGCTGCGTCGTCGACCTCCAGGCGGTCGCAGCAGCGCTGCGCCGGCAAGGCGCGGCCCTGCTGGTGGACGCCACCCACCACGCGGGCGTGCTGCCGGTGGACGTGCGGGCGCTTGACCCGGATTTCCTGGTGTTTCCGACCTACAAATGGATGCTCGGCCCGTATGGCTGCGCGTTCCTGTATCTCGCCAAGCGATGGCAGAACGGCGTGCCGCTGGAGCAGACGAGTGCCGGCCGACAGGCCGTCAATTCCGCGCAGGCGCCCTATTTCCAAGATTTGGCCTATGTCGCCGATGCGCGGCGGTTCGATATGGGCGAGCGCGACCACTTCATTTCGCTCGAAATGGCCGCCATTGGCATGGACACGGTCGCGGCCTGGGGCGTCGCTGCCATCCAGGAGCGGCTCCAGATGCTGACGAACCGGCTGGCGGAGCGGTTGCGCACCGCGAAGGTGCGGTTCCCTGACGAGCGCATGCGGGCGCCGCATATTCTCAGCCTGGGCTTCCCCGATGGCATGCCTTCCGGACTGGCGGAGCGGCTCGCCGCGCAGAAGGTGTTCGCGGCACCGCGCCTGGGACGGCTGCGCATCAGCCCGCACGTGTACAACGACGAGGAGGACGTGGACCGGTTCGCCGCGATCTTCCGACGCGAGATCGCCTGAGAGGCGATACACGGCCCGAGAGAGCGGATCGAGATAGACCAGCACCGACGCGCCACTCCGCAGCGCTACGCCGCTTTGTGTCCGAGAAGCACCGTCGTTCTGTCGTCCATGCGGCTGTCCCAGAAGCGCCCGAGTGCCTGTCGAAACGGGCTCTCGCCATCCCCGGCCGCGAGCGCGAACAGCGTCATCGAGGAGCGGAACTTCGTGTCGTCGGGTGAGCCGAAAATGGCATTGGGCGACCTATTTTCGACTGCCAACACCGCCTCGGTGCAAAGGATCAACCTCGGCCCGAGCAGTGCGTGAGCGATGTAAGCGCGACCCTCCTCGAGCGAACTGATGCCGTAGAAGGTGGCCATTGACGAAGATCCGAGGCCACGAAGCTGCGGAAAGATGAACCACATCCAATGACTGCGTTTCCGGCCGGCTTTCAGCTCGTCAAGCGCGATCTCGAAGATCGGCGCCTGCACCGTCACAAAGCGCTCGAGATCGAAAGGAGCGGAATCGGGCATGTTATACCAAGCCGCCTGGCCCCTGACTCTCTCGGGATTCCCAATCTGGCTCGGTTCTGATTCGATGGCCGCGTGGTCGAGTTGGAGCGAGGCATCGGATGGGCGCGGCAGTGACGGTGACGCGTACGGAGCACACGGCGGCTGGCCTTCGTGAGATCGCGGGCAAATGCCGCGACGGCGCGCAGGTCCGCCGGCTGCTGGCGATGGCGATGATTCTGGAGGGCTATCCGCGCGCCGAGGCGGCGGAGCGGAACGGCATGGACCGGCAAACGCTTCGCGACTGGGTGCATCGCTACAATCGGGACGGGGTGGACGGGCTGACGTCGCGCCGCGGCCCAGGCCCCGCGCCGGTCCTGACCAAGGAGCAAATGGCGGAGCTGAGGGAGCTGGTCGTCAAGGGGCCGGATCTGGAAAAGCACAAGGTGGTGCGCTGGCGGTGCCTGGATTTGCGCGAAGAGGTTGCGCGCCGCTTCAGTGTGACGGTGCATGAGAGCACCATCGGCAAGTGGTTGCGCCGGCTCGACCTGACCCGGCTGCAGCCGCGGCCGTTCCATCCGAAGAAGGACGCCGCGGCCGAGGCGGCGTTTAAAAAAACTTTGCCAGTCTGGTGAAGGAGGCGCTGCCCGCTTCCGCGGCTGACAAGCCAGTCGAGATTTGGTTTCAGGACGAAGCACGGGTCGGCCAGAAGGGCGGCCACGCTTACATTTGGGCGCCGATCGGCTCGCGGCCGTTGATGGTCCGCGATAACCGCCACGACTCCGCCTACCTGTTTGGCGCGATTTGCCCGAACCGCGCCGTCGGCGCCGCAATCATCATGCCGGGCGTCAATGCCGAGGCCATGACCGAGCACCTGGCCGAAATTAGCACCCAGGTCGCACCCGGCGCTCACGCCGTGCTGGTCTGCGACAGCGCCGGATGGCATCAGCGGGGCGTCCGTCTCGGCGTGCCCGACAACATCACACTCCTGCCGCTGCCGCCGTACTCCCCGGAACTGAACCCGATGGAGAACGTCTGGCAATACCTCCGCGCTAACCGGCTGTGCGCCCTGGTGTGGGACGGCTACGACGCCATCGTCGAGGCGTGCCGGACCGCCTGGCATTTCTTCGTCAACGACCCTGACCGCATCAGCTCCGTCGGCGCAAGGGAGTGGGCGTGTGTCACTCTCTAGGCGGGTTGGTATTAGACCTCCATCGCTTGACCCGGAAAGCATGGATCCGCTCCGACTTCCCGCAGCTATTCAGGACGGCAATTCCTGTTTCCTCACGGCGACTTTCGCCAGCGGCGAGGTGATGTCGGCAAAGGTGATGTCGTGCAGCGACGTCACCACGTCGATCACCGTGGGCTGGCGCGAGCCGATGGCCTCGCGGATCGCCGGGCTGAGCTGCTCCGGGTCGCTCACCCGTATGCCGCCACAACCCATGGCGCGGGCAATGGCGGCGAAGTCGAAGTCGCGGAACTCGGCCGCGAAGGGACCGCCACCGTGCAGCACCCAGCCCAGCGCGCTGTTGTTGAACACCACGGTGACGATCGGGATGTCCTGCTCCAGCGCCGTCATCATGCCGTTCATCGTCATGCCGAAGCCGCCATCGCCGCATACCGCCACCACTGGCCGGTCCGGATGCACCAGCTTCGCGCCAAGCGCTGCGGGAATGGCGAAGCCCATGGGCCCGGACCCGGCCGCCTGCAGGAAACCGCCGGCGCGTTGCACCTGATACAGGTGTGTCATCAGGATACGGTTCTCGCCCGCATCGCAGGTGACGATCGCCTCCGGCGGCAGGTTGCGGCGCAGCTCCCCGATGATGCGCTGCGGATGGATCGGCACGCCGGGCGCGGCATAGGCCGGCTGATCGAAATAGCCGTGCTTCGTCCGGTGCGCCGAGACCCGCGCGACGCCCGCCCGATTGCGGTCATCGTCGCGCACCGCATCCGCCATCGCCGTGCCAAGCTGCCGCAACACCAGCGCCGCGTCGCCGATCAGTACGTGCTCGGCGGGGAAGCTCCACGAGGCATTGCGCGGCTCGACATCGATCTGCACGAAAACCTGTCGTGCCGGGTTGAGCAGGTCCGGATTTTCTCGCGCCGTGTCGGAGGCGCCGAGCTTGGAGCCGACGACCAGCACCAGATCGGCCTCGGCCACCGCCGCGTTGGCACCGGCCAGGCCGAACGTGCCGAACACGCCGAGCGCCAGCGGATGGGTCTCGGCGAACACGCCCTTTCCGGACGCGGTGGTCACCACGGGCGCACCGAGCACCTCGGCCAGCCGCTCCAGCAACTCGTACGCCTGTGCGATGCGAACACCGTTGCCCGCGATGATCACCGGCCGTTGCGCCGCCGCGATGGCGCGCCCCGCCCGTGACACGAGCGACGGCTCGGCGCCGGCCGGTTCGGGCGGCACATACAGAGACGTGGCATAGAGCCGCGGCTCCGACTGCGCATCCACCGTGCCGGAGAGCGAGGCGAGGCTGTAAATGACTGCGACGGGTCCCGGCTCGCCGGCTAGCGCGTGCTTGATCGCGAGTTGCGTCGCCTGCACCGCCGAGGCAGGCTCGAGCGCCTGGAACACCTGCTTGGTCACGCCCCGAAAGGCGGTGCGCGCGTCCCAGGCGCCGTAATCGCCGGTGCCGGACTGGTACGGACCGTGCAGCGAGAGATTTAACGGATCGCTGAAATCGGTGAGCAGCAGCATCGGCGAGCTGGACAGATGCGCCTCCAGCGTGCCGAGAAGGCCATTGCCCAGGACCCATGGACCTTGCCCGATCAAGACACCCGGCTTGCGCTTCAGCCTGCCATAGACCTCCGCCATCACACCGCCCAGGCTCTCCTCTCGTACCAACACAGTACGGATCGCGTTCTGCTGTTTTTCCAGCCCACGGAAGATGCGGCCGGTATGGCCACCGGAGATACCGAACACCATGTCAATGCCGGCTTCCCGCAGCACACGCGCGACCAGATCGGCAGCACCAGCCTCCTCATTCAACAGTCGCTCGGCGGTCATCGCCCTATCCCCTTTTCAGTGTCTCAGCGCCCGGAAGGCCGGCACCATATCTGCCGCTACGTCCAACGCTACCGCAGCAGGCCGCCATCGATCGGAATGACCGTGCCGGTCACGTAGTCCGACAGGTCGGTGGTCAGGAACTCCACCACCCGTGCGCAATCCTCGACCG
The DNA here is from genome assembly GCA_963756495.1 of uncultured Pseudomonadota bacterium. Lineage (GTDB taxonomy): Bacteria > Pseudomonadota > Alphaproteobacteria > Acetobacterales > Acetobacteraceae > DATFDN01. The sequence continues at coordinate 251,135 of CAVWNS010000003.1, forward strand.
TGCCGACGCGGCGGAGCGCGACACGCGCGGCCGGATCGGAGTTGGCCCTGGAACTGCCGGGGATGACGGTCTGCATGATCCGACCGGTCGCGATAGTGCCGGGCGCGATGCAATTGGCGGTGATGCCATGCGGGCCGAGATCCTGGGCGAGGTATCGCGTATAGTGTGCGATGGCCGCCTTGGCCGCGCCATAATGCGCGTAGCCGCCATCCGTCGATGGGCTGATCCCGGCGACGGAGCTGACCGTGACGATCTTGCCATGACCCTGCTGCTTCATGATCGGCGCCACGGCGTTGCAGCAGTAGATCGTGCCGTAAAGGTTCATGTGTAGGACCAGATCCAGCAATGCCGGATCGAGCGTACTGGCCTTCGTATCCATCGGCCTGCCGCGGCCGCCGCCGGCATTGGCAACCAGAATGTCCGCCCGCCCCCACGCCTTCACCACCTGCGCGACCATCGCTTCGACGGCCTCCCGGTCGGCCACGTCCAGCTCAAAACCCAATGCGGTGCCGCCACTCGCCGCGATCTCCGCGACCGTGCTGTCGCCGGTCATATCGCGGCGCTCGGCCTCGAATTCCTCATACGATTTCAGGTCGAGGTCGGTGACCGCGACCTTTGCGCCCAATCCGGCAAGACGGTGCGCGTAGGCGCGGCCAAGCCCTCGCGCGGCACCCGTGACGATCGCAACCTTGCCGTCGAGCTTGCCCATACCCATTGCCCTCACGGATCGATTCCGTGCGCGATCTCTGCCCGGCGCCGCGATCCAAACCAGTACCCTACTTCTGCGCCCGATCATGCGTAAACTGCGCATCCGTGAGCGCGGGCGCCTGACCACCCCTGGAAGCCGACCGGCGTCGGGCGCATGTTTGGGGGCATTAGGAGGCGACTCATGCAAGACAGCGACCCCGCGCCGGGAACCAGGATCGATGTCGTCTCCGACGCGATCTGTCCGTGGTGCTACATCGGCAAGCGCCAGTTGGAGCGGGCGCTGGCGTTGCTGGACGCAGAGGATTTGCGCTTCGCGGTGCGCTGGAACCCCTTCCAGCTCAATCCCGACATGCCGAGGGAGGGTCGCGACCGCACCGCCTATCGTGCGACAAAGTTCGGCAGCGCCGAGCGCGCGGCGACGCTGGACGCGCAGGTGGCCGAGGCGGCGCGCTCGGTCGGCCTGGCGTTCCGCCTGGACCTGATGGCGCGCACGCCCAATACGCTGGACGCTCATCGGCTGATCTGGCTAGCCGGGCAGCAGGGGGTACAGGACTATGCGATGGAGGCGGTGTTCGCCGCCTACTTCACCCAGGGGCGCAATATCGGCGATCACGCGGTCCTGGCCGACTGTGCGACGGCGGCGGGGCTGGACAGGACGAGTGTGCTGGATTTCCTGACCGGCGAGCGGATCACCGCCGAGATGCAGGCCGCCGACCGCGCGGCGCGCGAGGCCGGGGTGAACGGCGTGCCGTCCTTCTTCCTCGACGGCTACGGGCTATTCTCGGGTGCGGTGCCGGCCGAGCAGATGGCGGCCGCGCTGAGGCGAGGACGCACGATCCTGCAACAGCGCGCGGTGGAGCCCAGCGCCGCCTGAAATCCCCTGTCAGGTGGCGGCGCTCGGCTCCTCTTTGCCGCCGCGGCCCTCGACCTGGTTGCGGATCGACTCCAGGCCATTGCGCAACCCCTCGCTGACCTGCTCGGGCGCCGGCGCCTGGTGGTTGTCGGATCCCGGCGGGTTCCCGCGCAGCGAGATATGAACGGTGACGCTCGCCGCCCCGTCGCCGCTGTCGCGGACCCGCATCCAGCCCGAGTAGTACCCCTCGTCCGCCCCCCATTCGAGCCGCTTGGTGGCGGGGTCGGGCCGGAGATAGCCGTCCGAGTTGTAGCGATGACCCTGCGCCTCGCCTTGGACACGCACGCGGTCCTTGCCCTGGCTCTGCGCGCTCTTCGTGGTGGGCAGATACTTCGGCAGGTTGCCGACATCGCTGACGAACGCGAAGATTCGATCCGCCTTCGCCTGCATCGTCAGGCTTTCCTCGTATTCGCCCTTGGGATCTTCGGCCATCGTGCCCTCCGGTTCGGCGCTGCCTTAACGAGGTGCGCCGTGATATGTTCCGCGACAGTTGCGCCACAGATCGGTGTGGACGTGGGATGCGATCCGTTGCATCGCGCGCCTCAGGGAGAATGCGATTCTCCGTCCTCACTCAGAACGGACGCATTTCTTCCCTCGCTTGCACCCGACCCGTGGCAGGTCTAGTCGCGCCACGGAACCAGGAGAGCAAACGAATGACCTCACAGCATCTGGAGACGCTCGCGCTCCACGCCGGGTGGCGGCGCGACGAGGCGACGACGGCGGTGGCCGTGCCGATCTACCAGACCACGTCCTTCCAGTTCGACAGCGCCGAGCACGCGGCGAACCTGTTCGGGCTAAAGACGCTCGGCAATATCTACAGCCGCATCATGAACCCCACCTGCGATGCGTTCGAGAAGCGCATCGCAGCCGTGGAAGGCGGGGTGGCGGCGCTGGCGCTTGCCTCGGGGCAGGCGGCGTCGGGGATGTGCGTGCAGAATCTGGCGCGGGCGGGCGACAACATCGTCTCCGCCACCGACCTCTATGGCGGCACCTGGAATCTGTTCGCCAATACCCTGAAGGACCAGGGCATCGAGGCGCGCTTCGTCGATCCCACCGACCCGGAGGCGTTCGCGCGCGTCACCGATGAGCGGACGCGGGCCTACTATGCCGAGACGCTGCCCAACCCCAAGCTGATCCCCTTCCCGATCGCCGAGGTTGCCGCGATCGGCCGCCGGTTCGGCATCCCGCTCATCATGGACAACACCGCCGCCCCGACGCTGGTGCGCCCGTTCGAGCATGGCGCGGCGGTGGTGATGTATTCGGCGACCAAGTACATCGGCGGGCATGGCACCTCGATCGGCGGCGTGGTGATCGACGGCGGGAATTTCGACTGGGCCGCGCACAAGGATCGCCAGCCGGCGCTGAACACGCCCGATCCCAGCTATCATGGCGCGGTCTGGGCCGAGGCAGCCAAGCCGCTGGGGCCGATCGCCTACATCCTGAAGATGCGTGTCACGCTGCTGCGCGATCTGGGCGCGGCGATGAGCCCGTTCAACGCGTTCCTGTTTATCCAGGGGACAGAGACCCTACCGCTGCGGATGCGCGAGCATTCGCGCAACGGGCGCGCGGTTGCCGAGTTCCTGGCCACGCGCCGCGACGTGGAGCGGGTGATCCACCCCGCCCATCACCTGGGCGTGGGCGCCGAGCGCACGGCGAAATACATGCCGCGCGATCAGGGCGGGCTCGTGGGCTTCGAATTGGCGGGCGGCGCGTCGGCGGGCGCGCGGTTCATCGACGCGCTGAAGCTGTTCTATCACGTCGCCAATATCGGCGATGCGCGTAGCTTGGCGATCCATCCGGCGAGCACGACCCATTCCCAGCTTTCCGAGAAGGAACAGCGCGCGACAGGGGTGACGCCCGGCTATGTGCGCCTGTCCATCGGCATCGAGCACATCGATGATATCGTGGCGGACCTGACACAAGCACTGGATGCCGCGAAATCCTGACAAAGGAGCCGGAGGAGTCCGGACGGGGAACCCGCCCGGACTCCTCCCGCTACGGTTTGCGAATAATCTTGACCTTGATGGTCAGGATCACCACAATGCCGAGCGGAAGCCACGCATGCGTTCTCATGCCAGCCTCCGTTGACGCCGGCCGGGGGCAATTCTCCGCCGGCGTTTCTTTTTAGGCAGGCATTGTTAAGACCTAGTCATTTTCGCGACCTGTCACGCTGAGCCCTCCCGCTTGCAGAGGATCGTTTGGCGGAAGGCTACCCGCCGAGTGGCGACCAGGCCGGGTCGCTGGCGTTGGTCGCGGTCGGGATCGGGCGCTGGTTGAAGCCGGTGATGTCCACCGATATCAAATGCGAGGCGAAGCCCGCCCCGGTGTCGGCGGTCGCGCGGCTCTGGCTGTGGAACATCAGCACGCGGCCGTTGGGCGCGAAGGTCGGGCCCTCCACATCCCAGCCTTGCGTTAGGATGCGCTCACCGCTGCCGTCCGGATGCATCACGCCGATATCGAACCCGCCGGTCTCGCCACCGAAGCGGGTGAAGGCGATCAGGTCGCCGCGCGGCGACCATACCGGGGTCGCATAGCGGCCAGACCCGAAGCTGATGCGTCGGACCGCGCCCCCGCCGGCGCTCATTAGATAAAGCTGCTGATCGCCCCCGCGATCGGAGTTGAAGACGATCTGCGAGCCGTCCGGGCTGAAGCATGGGCTGACATCGATCGAATCCGAGTGCGTCAGGTTCTGCGCCGCCCGGCTGCCCAGGTCCACCACGACGATGTCCGAGCCGCTGCCGTGGGCCAGCGACATGATGACCCGTCCACCGTCGGGCGAGAAGCGTGGTGCGAAAGTCATGCCCTCGAAATCGCCGAGCGCGGTCTGGCGGGCATTGGCAAGGTCCAGCAGGTACACGCGCGGGCGGTTATTCGCGTAGCTCATGAAGGCGAGCTGGTCGCGCACCGGCGAGAAGCGCGGGGTGAGCACCATCCAGGTGCCTTCAGTCAGGTAGCGCTGGTTGGCGCTGTCCTGGTCCATGATGGCGAGGCGCCGGACTTGGCGCCCGCGCGGGCCGGTCGCGGCGATGTAGGCGACGCGGGTGTCGAAATATCCCTTCTCGCCGAGCAGCCGCTCATAGATCACATCGGCGATGATGTGGGCGATGCGCCGCCAGTTGGCGGTGCTGGATGTGTAGGCGGTGCCCTGAAGCTGGGTCTGCGGCAGCACGTCCCACAGCCGGAACTCCACGCGCATGGTGGCTCCGGAGACCTGCACGGCCCCGGTCACCAGCGCCTGCGCGCCGATTGCGGCCCAGTTCTGGAAGTTCGGCGCGGCCCCGGCGGAGCCCTGGATGAACGCCGCCTGGCTGATCGGGCGGAACAGGCCGGAATTTCCGAGATCGGCGCTGACCACCTGCGCGATATTGCGGCCGAGCGCGGCCGAGGCACCATCCGCGCCAATGATGTCGGTGACGGCGATCGGGATCGGCGCAGCACGGGCGCGGCTCACGTCAATGACCGCGCTCGGCGCGCCGGCAGAAGGCGCGGCCTGGGCGCCGAGCGGGCGGGCGGCGATCAGCGTCGCCGCCCCGCCGACGGCGGCGATCAGACCGCGACGGGGAAGCGAGGAGAGAACTGCGTCACGATGGGACATGTGCGTGCCTGGCGTGCTTGCTGGGGGGAATGGAGGGGCGGTCACGGGCGGAACCGGAACGTCAGGTCGTTCACCTTGCCCAGCATCTTGGTTGGCAAGGGAAGGTTGGCGCAGGCGGGCGAAAGCACCGCCCGCCGCGCCCGCTCGGCGAACACGCGAAAGCGCGGATCGGACAGCCGCCCCTGGTCGGCGGCCGCCACCTCGGCCGTCCGCACGACGCCGTCCGCGTCGGTGGCTATCGTGAGCAGCACCTGCATCTTGTCGAGATCGAGCGCGCCGGGGTCGCTGGTCCAGCACGGGCGGACGTGATCGCCGATCGCGCCGCGCTCGGCGGCTGACAGCGCCGCCGTGTCGTCGGCGGAAGGGTTGCCGCCGGGGTTGGGCGCGCCGCCCTGGTGGGGATCGGCGCGCGTCCGCGAGGCGCGTGCCTGCTGGCGGGACTCGGCGCGCAGCTTCTCCAGCGTGTTCTCGAGCGCCTGGCTGGACGGCGCGGGATTGGCGGTCGGGTTCGGTTGTGCGGTCGTGCTGGGCGGAGCGGGCGGCGGCGGCATCGGCAGCGGCGGAGGCAGGGGCGGCGGCATCGGCGGGGGTGGCGGCAGGGGCGGCGCGCTCGGCAGGGGTCGGCGGCGGCCGGGGCGGCGTGGGTGGGGTAGGCGTCGGCGGTGGCGGCTGGCTCGCCGCCGGCATGGGGCGGTGGCGGTGGTGGCGGCGGCGGGATGGTGTCTTCCAGGGGCTGCGGCTTGATGGGCCGAGACGCCGATGGCGCCGGAACGGGGACCGGAGCGCGGGCGGGCGCCGGAGTCGGCTGATGGCGATGGCGCCTTGGCGGCGGGGCCGGCATTCTGGAACACCATGTCCACCGCTGTCTCCGGCGGCGGTTCGGGTGGCCGGGCGAGCGGCAGGCCGATCAGCAGCGCGCAGGCGAGCAGCACATGCAGCGCGAGCGAGGCGAAGGCGCCCCGCCGCATCGCGGGGCTCATGCCCGAAGGCGAGACCAGCATGGCGGTTCAGCCGGGCTTCGACCGACCGGCCGGGACGCGGGAGCGCGGGTGCCGGCGCGGGCTGCGCGCCCGAAGGCTGCTCGGCCAGCAGGGCGACCTTGGTGAATCCGCCCTGGGTGATGGTGCCCATCACCTGCATGATCCGCCCGTAGGCGAGGTCCTTGTCGCCGCGCACGAAGATGCGCCGGTCTGGATTGCTCTGCGCGATCGCCTGCAACTTCGCCACCAGTTGGCCGAGATCGACCTTCTCGTTCTGCAGGTAGATCTGGCCCTGGGCGTCGATACTCACGCTGAGCGGCTGGCTGTCCGTGTTGAGCGGCTGGGCGTCGGCCTTCGGCAGATCGACGCTGACCCCGGACGTCATCAGCGGCGCGGTGACCATGAAGATGATCAGCAGCACCAGCATCACGTCCACCAGCGGCGTGACGTTGATCTCGGCGAGCGGGCGGTAGCGCCCGCGCGCCCCGGCGCCCCGGCAATGGCCCGAGCGGCCATGCTCAGGCCCTCTCCTCGCTCTGGCGCGACAGGATGGCGCTGAACTCGGTGCCGAACGCCTCCATCCGCGCGGCGAAGCGGGCTAGGTCGGTGCTGATCTTGTTGTAGGCGAGCACGGACGGGATGGCGGCGATGAGGCCAATGGCGGTGGCGAACAGCGCCTCCGCGATCCCCGGCGCGACCACGGCGAGATTGGTGTTGTGCATTGCCGCGATGGCCGAGAAGCTATGCATGATGCCCCACACGGTGCCGAACAGCCCGATGAAGGGCGCGGTGGCGCCGACCGAGGCGAGGAAGACCATCCACCGCTCCAGCCGGTCCATCTCGCGGTTGACCGTGACGGTGATGGCGCGATCGACGCGCTCGCGCACGCCGGTGTGGCTGAGGTCAACCCCGACGACCCGCGCGGTGCGCCGCCATTCGCCCATCGCCGCGCCGAACACGGCGGCCATCGGATGCGACGGGCGCATCCCCTCCTGGTCGTACAATTCCTCCAGGCTGCCGCCCGACCAGAACCGGTCCTCGAAAGCCTCGGCATCCTTGTTGACCTTGCGCAGGCTCGACCATTTCTCGAACACCACCGCCCAGACCCAGACGGAGGCGGCGAGCAGGCCGATCATGACGATCTTCACGACGATGTCGGCCTCGAGGAACAATCCCCACAGCGACAGGTCCCCGGCGGCGACCCCCAGGTTCGCGGCCCCCTGATTCACGGCATCGACAGCCCGGTCCATCCTGCTTCCTCTCAGTCCGCGGCAGCGCCGCCCTCATTCCCTGCCGGGCGTGCCGCTAGCACTTCCGCCAGCCGCACCGCCAGCATTCCCTCGAACGCCGCGCGCCAGCGTGGCGGGATGCGGGCCGGCCGTGCGTCTTCGAGCGTGACGCAGGCAAGCTCGATCTCGACCACGGCGCACGAGCCGGACGCGCCCTGGATGTCCTGGCGCAGCGTGACGGTGGCGGCACGCAACTCCAGCGGTTCGGTGACGACCTCAAGCGCATCATCGAGCCGGGCGGGGCGGAGATAATCCAATTTGACGCGCCGCACCACGAACATCAGGTTGCAGTCGCGCACCATCTCCGCATGCGGCACGTCCGAGCGCGCGCATGGCCTCGGTGCGTGCCCGCTCGGCATAGCGCAGGTAGTTCGCGTGATAGACGATGCCGCCGGCATCGGTGTCCTCGTAATAGACGCGCAGAGGGAGGCGATGGCGGGAGAGCCCGGTCATACCACGCCTCCCAGCAGATCGAGCTGGCTGGGGCCGGAGGCCGCCGGCGGGTCCAGGCCGAGATGGCGCCAGCCCGGCTCGCCCAGCATCCGGCCCCGGCTGGTGCGCAGCACGAAGCCCTCCTGGATCAGGAAGGGCTCGATCACGTCCTCCAGCGTGTCGCGCGCCTCGGCCAGCGCGGCGGCGAGCGTCTCGACGCCGACCGGGCCGCCGGCGTGGTGCTCGGCGATGCGGCGGAGATAGCGGCGGTCCATCGCGTCGAGGCCGCGCGCGTCCACGTCCAGCCGCGCGCAGCGACGGCGTCGGCGGCGATGCGATCGACCACGGCCGTGCCGGCGACGGCGGCGAAGTCGCGCACCCGGCGCAGCAGCCGCCCGGCGACGCGCGGCGTGCCCCGCGCGCGGCGGGCGATCTCGGTGGCGCCGTCCGGGGCGAGCGCGCATGCCGAGCTTCTCGGCGCCGCGGCGCAGGATCAGTTCGAGTTCCTCGGGCGTGTAGAACTCGAGCCGGAGCGGGATGCCGAAGCGGTCGCGCAGCGGGGTCGCCAGCAGGCCGGCGCGGGTGGTCGCGCCGACCAGGGTGAACGGCGGCAGGTCGATGCGGACGGAGCGGGCGGACGGCCCCTCGCCGATCATCAGGTCGAGCTGGAAGTCCTCCATCGCCGGGTAGAGCACCTCCTCGATGGCCGGTTGCAGGCGGTGGATTTCGTCGATGAACAAGCACGTCGCGCGGCTGCAGGTTGGTCAGGATGGCGGCGAGGTCGCCGGCGCGCTGGATGATCGGGCCGGAGGTGGCGCGAAACCCGACCCCGAGTTCGCGGGCGACGATCTGGGCGAGCGTGGTCTTGCCGAGACCGGGCGGCCCGTGCAGCAGGACATGGTCCAGCGCCTCGCCACGGGCGCGGGCGGCCGCGATGAAGACGGCCAGGTTCTCGCGCGCGGCGCGCTGGCCGACGAACTCCGCCAGGCGCTGCGGACGCAGCGAGGCCTCCGCCGCGTCCTCCTCCAGGCGCGCCGGGGAGATGGCGCGATCGTCGTCGCTCATGTCGGGCTCCGCTGCGCCAGCTCCTTGAGGCTGTCGCGGATCACCGCGTCAAGCCCGGCCTCCTCGCCCAGGCCTTCGATCGCCTTCGTCACGGCCGGGTGCGCCTCCGCCCTGCGATAGCCGAGATTGACCAGGGCCGAAACCGCGTCCTCGATCGGTCCGCGCGCGGCCTGGACCGGCAGCGTGATGCCCGGCGCGGACCCCATCGCGCCCGCCTTGTCACGCAACTCCGTCAACAGCCGGACGGCGAGCCGCGCCCCGACGCCGGGCGCGCGGGTCAGGCTGACGCGGTCGCCCGAGGCGATGGCGGCGACGAGGTCGCGCGGCGACAGGGCGGATAGCACCGACAGCGCCACCTTGGCGCCGACCCCCTGCACGGTGGTCAGCAGACGGAACCAGTCGCGCTCGGCCGCGTCAGCGAAGCCATACAGCACGATGGCGTCCTCGCGCACCTGCGTCTCGATCAGCAGCCGCGTGGCCTCCGAGGCCGGCGGCAGCGCGGCGAGGGTCCGGGTGGAGGTGTGGACCAGATAGCCGACGCCGTTCACGTCCACGATGCAGCTTCCCTCCTCGCGCTGCGCGACGCGGCCGGTGAGCGAGGCGATCACGCCCGCGCCTCCGCGCGCGCCCAGGCGATGCGGCTGGCGCGATGATGCGCGTGGCAGATCGCGACGGCCAGCGCATCGGCGGCATCCGCCCGGTGCAGGACGGCACCCGGAAGCAGGCGGCGGACCATAACCGCGACCTGCTCCTTGGCCGCGCCACCGGTGCCGACCACGGCGAGCTTGACCGCCATCGCGCCGTATTCCGCGACAGGTATGCCGGCGAGCGCCGGGGTCAGCAGCGCGACTCCGCGCGCATAGCCGAGCTTCAAGGTCGCGGCGCCGTTGCGGTTCACGTAGGTTTCCTCCACCGCCGCCTCGTCGGGCCGGTGCGCGGCGATTAGCGCGGTCAGCGCCTCGTGCAGCGCGCGCAGGCGTTCCGGGACCGGCGTGGCGGCATCGGTCGCAAGCACGCCGTCGGCGATGTGGCGCAGCCGATTGCCGGTGGCCTCGATCACACCCCACCCGGTGAAACGCAGGCCGGGATCGATGCCGAGAAGCGTGGTCATGTCGCGAATCGTGTCATGGTCGGGTACTGCAGGTAGCATAAACGTCTTCCCGGCTTACTGATTGAGCAAGCGCACACGGTTGGGATGGAATGGCGATACCGGATTTCCAGTCGCCAATGTTGCCGGTCCTACGCCAGCTCGGCGAGCGGCGATGGGAAACTGCTGGTTTGATAAGCGCCATGGCGGATGAGCACAGATTAACCGACCAGGAGCGAAAAGCCCTTTTGCCAAGCGGGCGGCAGTTTATCATCGCGAACCGCGTGCATTGGGCGGTGACATATCTGAATAAGGCTGGGCTCATTGCCCGAGTGGCGCGCGGTACGTACGAAGCCGCGCCGGAAGGGCTCCGGTTGCTTGAGGCTCCGCCCGACCGGATCACCGTCCCGTATTGCGGAGATATCCGGCGTTCGCAGGGTTTCGCGGGAGTGCGGGGGATGACCGTGACAGTGCGACGGCGCCGGAGTCAGGCGCCGACCTCGGCTCACCTGTTACGGCCACACCCGAAGAGCGGCTGGAAGGCGCCGATCGCGACCTCAAGGCCGAGTTGGCGAGCAGCTTGCTCAGCAGGCTTCGCGCCCTGCCTCCGGACGCATTCGAGCAGCTCATCATCGACCTGTTAGTGCGCATGGGATACGGCGGCTCCCGCCGTGAGGCTTCCGAGCGCCTAGGACGTACCGGAGACGGCGGTGTTGACGGGATCATCCGAGAAGACGCACTGGGGCTTGACGCCATCTACATCCAGGCCAAGCGATACGCCGAGGACAATGCTGTTGGAGCACCCGCCGTCCAGGGATTTGCGGGGGCGCTGTTGGGCAACGGCGCAACAAAGGGCGTTTTCGTCACCACGAGCCGTTTTACGCCGCAGGCCCGCGAAGCGGCGTCTTCGTTCAGGTCGCATCGGATCGTTCTCATCGACGGCCCGGAACTGGCTCGCATGATGATCGATCAAGAGGTCGGCGTGCGGACTGTCCAGACTGTCCGCGTCCAGCGCATCGACCTCGAACCCTACGAGACCGACGAGGCGAATTAATGGACGAGAGCAGACAAGGTGGCTTGGTAGGCCGACTGTTCCATCTCCAGAGACAGTGACATCCTGCGGGCCGGTGCTTTCGCAATCCCTGCTTGGCTCAGGCCGACAGTCTCTGCATCACCGCCTCCGGAATATCGAAGTTCGCATAGACGTTCTGCACGTCGTCATTGTCGTCCAGCGCGTCGATCAGGCGCATGACGACGCCCGCGCGGTCCTCGTCCAGGGTGACGGTGGTGGTCGGGCGCCAATCGAGGCGGGCCGCCTCGGGCTCGCCGAAACGCGCTTCCAGCGCGTCGCGCACGGCGAACAGGTCGTCGGCCGCGCAGGTGACCTCGTGGCCCTCGGCGTCGCTCTCGACGTTCTCGGCACCGGCCTCGATGGCGGCGTCCAGCATGTCGTCGGATGTCGCAAGGGCGGCCGGGTAACGGATCACGCCCATGCGGGTGAACAGGAAGCTGACGGCGTTCGTCTCGCCCAACGCGCCGCCGTATTTCGAGAAGGCGGCGCGGATGTCGGAGGCGGTGCGGTTGCGGTTGTCGGTCAGCGCCTCGACGATGACGGCGACGCCGGCGGGGCCGTAGCCCTCGTAGCGCATCTCGACATAATCCGCACCGCCGCCCGCCCCGGTCGCCTTCTTGATCGCCCGCTCCACCGTGTCCTTCGGCATGTTGGCTTGGCGCGCCGCGACGACAGCGGCACGCAGCCTCGGGTTGAAGGCTGGGTCGGGCAGGCCCTGGCGGGCCGACACGATGATCTCGCGGATCAGCTTGGCGAACTGCCGGGCGCGCCGCGCATCCTGCGCGCCCTTGCGGTGCATGATGTTCTTGAACTGGGAATGGCCGGCCATGATCCAAGCTATGGGTTGTCAACGGAGGCGCCCACTCTAGTCTCCGGGCGCCACGAGGGGGAGAGCACGGATGTTCATCGCCATGAACCGCTTCAAGGTCCAGCCGGGGTCGGAAGCGGATTTCGAGCAGGTCTGGACCGGCCGGGACACGCATCTGCGCGGCGTGCCGGGATTCGTCGAGTTCCACCTGGTACGCGGCCCGGCGCACGATGATCACGTGCTGTATGCCTCGCACACGATCTGGCGGTCGCGCGGGGAATTCGAGGCCTGGACGCAGTCGGAGGCGTTCCGGGCCGCACACCGCAACGCCGGGGAGAACCGGCCGCTCTATCTGGGGCACCCTGAATTCGAGGGATTCGAGGTGCTCCAGACGATCCGGTAGCGGCAGGCGACGCCCAGCGCGGAACCGGCAAGCCGCAACTACGAGCCTATTCAGCGGCGGGCATGGCCTGGGACAGGCGACCGCCCAGGCGCAGCGGCGCCACCCGGCGGGCCAGCCCGGTCTCGTCGTCGGTTTCGACGAATACGCCGCACACCGTCGCCTCGCCGTCCGCCGGATTGAGGCGCTCGCCCGGCATCTTGCGCCAGAAGCGCGTGGCGGCGCCCTGCTTCTGCATGCCGATGACGCTGTCGTAGTCGCCCGACATGCCCGCGTCCGACTGGAATGCGGTGCCGCCGGGCAGGATCTGATGGTCGGCCGAGGGGCAGTGGGTGTGGGTGCCCACGACCAGCGAGGCCTGGCTGTCGAAGGCATGCGCGAAGGCCATCTTCTCGCTGGTCGCCTCGGCATGGAAGTCGATGACGACGGCCTGCACGGTGCCGCCCAGACGGTAGCGCGACAGCACCTCGGCGGTGCCGCGGAACGGGCAGTCCAGCGCGTCCATGAACAACCGCCCCATCGCCTGCATCACCAGCGCGCGCCGCCCGCCCGGAACCTCGGCCACCACGACGCCGGCGCCGGGCGTGCCGGGCGGATAGTTCAGCGGCCGCAGCAGGCGGGGATGCTGGGCGATGTAGGGGATGATCTCCCGGCGGTCCCAGGAATGGTTGCCCAGAGTGAGCACGTCGGCGCCGGCCGCGAACAGCGCCTCGGCCATCTCGGGCGTCAGGCCGAAGCCGTGCGAGGCGTTCTCGGCGTTGACCACCGCGAGGTCGAGGCGCAGCCCGGCGCGCAGCCCGGGTAGTGCGGCTGCAACAGCGTCACGGCCGCTGCGGCCCACTACGTCCCCGATGAACAGGAGGCGCATTCAGGCTCCCTTGCAAGCGATGACGCCGTCCTCGGTCGCCACCGCGTCCAGGTGCCGATCATGCGGCCCGGTCGGCACGCATGCGACCTCCAGCGCCGCATAGGCGCAGCCGAGCGCGGTAGCGCCGGGCAATCCGGCGAGCGTGCGGTCGTAGAAGCCCGCGCCGTAGCCGAGCCGCCCGCCCATCCGGTCGAAGGCGAGCAGGGGCACGAGCAGCATCTCGGGCCGCCGTTCCTCCCCAGTCGGACGGAAGGTGCCGAACCGCTCGGGGATCAATGCCGCCCCCGGCTGCCAGAGCCGGAAGCGCAGTGACTCGCCCCGCCGCCCGGTGACGGGCAGCACGACGGGATGGCCACGCGCGTGCAGGTCGGCGAGCAGCGGGCGGATGTCGATCTCCCGGTCGATGGGCCAGAATCCGGCCACGACGGCGCGGGCGGGCGGCGGGCGGTCGCGCAGGACGTGGGCGGCGAGCCGCGTGCCCAAGGCGGGGTCGAGCGATGCCCGCAGCGCCAGGGCGCGTGCGCGGGCAGCGCGCTTGGCCGCGATCAGGTCAGGATCAGGCATGTGCGGAGCCGCCATGGCCGTTGGCGTCTCAACCCTCCCAGAGCCTGCGTGTGCAGGTGGGCACCGGATACCGAGACCAAGATCCCGGCAGAGCCAGCTCCCGAGAGGTTGCTTACTGGCCCCGGGGATGAATTACCTGACGCACCGGGCAGCTCCGCCAGCATGATCTAAGGATGCTCGAGCCCTGCCGCAATGTCTTCGGCGCGCCGGGCGAGCCGGTTGAGCTTGCGGCCCAGCTTCGGGTCGGCAGCGGGGGCAGTGATGCCCTTGGCCGCCGCGTCGGCCTTCCTCTCCGCCTCGCCCAGTGCCTGGCCCAACTCGAACAGGTCGTCGGCCATCAGCAACGCGGCCATCACCAGCATCCGCGCCTCGCCAGTCTGTCCGGCAACCGCCTTGATGCTGTCGATGCGCCGCTCGACCTCGGCCGCCATGGCGGTCAGGTGCTGTTCCTCGCCGTCCTGGCAGCCCACCGTATAAGCGTATCCGTTAATCCGTACGGTGACCTGCGCCATGTCGCGCTCCTTCAACCATTCATGATTGCACGCGGCGTTCGGTCCAAATCGGCCTCGCTCAGGATTTTGTCTCCAAGGCGGCGCGCAGGCGCTCGATCATGCGGTCCAGGCGGTCACGGATTTCGGCGACCGGCAGGCTCGGCTGCGGCGCCGGTTGCGCGGCGCGGCGGGCAATGCGCTCCAGCGCAGCCTCCAGCCGCTCGGCCGCCACCTCGGCGTCCTCGGTCGTTGTGCTCGCCATCCCCTCTCCTGGCCCGACTCCGGGGCGCGACGTGTTCGCTTGCACTGAACGCGAGCGGGGGCTTGAACGTCAAGCATGCGCCTGCCGCCCGCCGTCGTGATCCACGGGCTGAACGACGCGCGCGTCGCGCTGGCCGAGCGCGCGCCCGTCACGCTGCTGTCCGCGCCCGGGGCGGCACTGTTCGCGGGGTGCGCCGCGTGGGGCGCGCTGGCGCTTGCGGCCCGCGCCGAGGCGCCCGACGTGCCGGCGCCCGATATCCTGGACTGCGCGGACGCGGCCGGCCAGGCCCTGGCCGCGCTGCGCATCGGCCAACACATCCTTGTGTTGGCCGCCGACTCGCCGGGCCGCGAGGCCGTGGCCGCCATCGCCGCCGCGTGCGGAGCGAGCCTGCTCGCGGACCGGCCGGCGGCTCTCGACCTTGGCCGGCCGGGCGCGGCGCGGCGTTTGCGGGCCTGGCTCCATCCCGCGCCGGATGACAACGCGGCGTTGCCGCGCTAGGAACGTAACAGCGGCGAATTAGGGAAAGGGACGGCCATGCGCAGCACCGAGCGTGTCAGGAAGATCCTGGACTGGTACGAAGGCGACCCGCCCGGCGTGAAGGCCAATCTCGCCCGCATCCTGATGCAGGGCCGCCTGGGCGGCACCGGGAAGCTGCTCATCCTGCCGGTCGATCAGGGCTTCGAGCATGGCCCCGCGCGCAGCTTTGCGCCCAACCCGGCGGCCTACGACCCGCACTACCATTACCAGCTGGCGATCGAGGTGGGACTGTCGGCCTATGCGGCCCCGCTTGGCATGATCGCCGCCGGCGCCGACACCTTCGCCGGGGCGATCCCGACCATCCTCAAGCTCAACAGCTCCAACAGCCTGGCCACCAGCAAGGACCAGGCGGTGACGGGCAGCGTCAAGGACGCGCTCCGCCTCGGCTGCGCGGCGATCGGCTTTACCATCTACCCGGGCAGCGAATACGCGTTCGACCAGATGGAGGAGCTGCGCGCGCTGAGCGAGGAGGCGAAGGCGAGTGGGCTCGCCGTCGTGGTCTGGAGCTATCCGCGCGGACCGAACCTGAATAAGGAAGCCGAGACGGCGGTCGACATCTGCGCCTATGCCGCGCACATGGCCGCCCTGATGGGGGCCACCATCATCAAGGTGAAGCCACCGACGGCGCATATCGGGCTGGAGGCCGCGCGCAAGGTTTATGAAACCATCGACGTCTCCACGATGCCCAAGCGCGTCCAGCACATCATGCAGGCCGCGTTCAACGGCCACCGCGTGGTGGTGTTCTCGGGCGGCGAGGCGAAGGGGCTGGACGCCATCTTCGACGAGATCCGCGGCATACGCGATGGCGGCGCCAATGGCAGCATCATCGGGCGCAACACCTTCCAGCGGCCCCAGGCCGAGGCGGTGAAGATGCTGGACAAGATCATCGACATCTATCTCGGCAAGGACTGAGGCATGGCCGGGCCGGGCGGGACGCGACTTTACCTGATCACCCCGCCCGACCTCGACCTCTCCCGCTTCCCCGACCTGCTCGCGGCGGCGCTGGACGCGGGCGACGTGGCCGCGGTGCAGCTTCGCCTGAAGGACGTCGACGACGATGCGTGGCGGCGCGCGATCGACGTGCTGCGCCCGATGACGCAGGATCGCGGGGTGGCGTTCCTGCTCAACGACCGGGCAGAGCTGGTGCGCGAGACCGGCTGCGACGGAGCCCATGTCGGCCAGACGGACATGCCCGCGCCCCAGGCGCGCGCGCTGCTCGGCCCCGACCTGATGCTGGGCGTGACGTGCCATGCAAGCCGGGATCTGGCGCTGCAGGCCGGCGAGGACGGGGCGGATTACGTCGCCTTCGGCGCTTTTTATCCCTCCGGTACCAAGGCGGTGACGCATCTCGCCGATCCCGAGATCCTGCGCTGGTGGTCCGACCTGATGGAGCTGCCCTGCTGCGCCATCGGCGGCATCACGGCGGCGAACTGCGCCACACTGGTTCAGGCGGGCGCGGATTTCATCGCCGTGGTGGGCGCGGCGTGGGGCCATCCGGACGGCCCCGCGGCAGGCGTGCGGGCACTGGAAGCGGCGATCCGGCAAGCCTCGGCGTGAGCTTTGCCTGTTTCCCGTGATGGCCTGTCGGGGCGGGGCCGTGATAGCGTGTTCGCATGGCTCGTCTCAGCGTCAATCTCAACAAGGTCGCCCTGCTGCGGAACGCGCGCCGGACCGGCGTGCCCGACCTGCTGGGCTTCGCGCAGGCCGCGATCGGGGCAGGCGCAGAGGGCATCACCGTCCACCCCCGGCCCGACGAGCGCCACATCCGCCGCGCGGACGTCCCGGCCCTTGCCACGTTGCTGGCGCCGATGCGGGACATCGAGCTAAACATTGAAGGCTATCCCGACGCACGGCTGCTGGAGATCGTGCGGGAGACCCGGCCAGCGCAGTGCACGCTGGTGCCGGACGCGCCGGACGCGTTCACCTCGGAAAAGGGATGGGAACTCGATGTCGCGCAAGCCGCCCTCGCGGAACGCGCCGTGACGACACTGAAGGGGCTCGGCGCGCGGGTGATCCTGTTCATCGATCCGGAGCCGGGCGTGGTGGCGCGCGTCGCGCAGGCGGGGGCGGACGGCATCGAGATCTACACCGGTGCCTATGCCGGGGCGTTCCGGACTGGCGGCGGCCACGACGCGCTGCTGGACGCCTGCGCCGCGACCGCCGAGGCGGCCCGCGCGCACGGGTTGATCGTGAACGCCGGCCACGACCTGAACCTGCACAATATCCCGCCGCTGGTGGCGCGGATCGGGTTCCTGGCGGAAGCGTCGATCGGCCACGAGTTGACGGCCGACGCGCTGATGATGGGCTTTCCCGCTGCGGTCGGCGCCTATGCTGCCGCCCTGCGCGGGGCGGAGAGGTGACGGGCGCGCATCGCTACCGCGTGCGGGTCGAGTGGACCGGGGACCGGGGCGAGGGTACCGCATCCTACCGCGGTTATGGGCGCGACCACCGCATCGTGGTCGCGGGAAAGCCGGACATCCTGGGCTCCTCCGATCCGCAGTTCCGGGGCGACGCCGATCGCCACAATCCGGAGGAGCTGCTGGTCGCCTCGCTCTCGACCTGCCACATGCTCTGGTATCTGCACCTGGCCGCCGAAGCGGGCGTGGTGGTGACGGGCTATGCCGATCAGGCCGAGGGGACAATGGTCCTCGATTCCGACGGCGGCGGACGGTTCGCCGCCGTGGAGTTGCGCCCCGAGGTGACGGTCGCGCCGAGTGCCGACCGCGCGCTCGCCATGGCGCTGCATGAAGCGGCGCACGCGAAATGCTTCATCGCCCGCTCGGTGAACTTTCCCGTGACGCATCACCCGGTGCTGCGCGCGGCCGGATAGGCGGCCGACCGCCCCCGCCTCACACGCTAATCGCATCCAGATCCTTCCCCGCGTGATCGGGCACGAACAGCCGCACCCCGACCGCCATCAGCAGCATCGCCACCGGAATCAGCAGGAACGAATCCGCGAATGAGCCGGTGCGCTGTTGCAGCGCGATCGCGACGAACGGCCACAGCACGAAGCCGACCAGCCATGCGACCGCCCAGGCGAAGCCGTTGCCGACGCCGCGGATGCGGGTGGGGAAGACCTCGGCGGTCAAGGTCATGGCGGGCGCCCAGAACCCGAGGAAGCCGATGCTCCACAGCAGGCCATAGACCCACAGCTCGATATTGGTCTTGGCGAACACCCAGAGCGTAATGAACACCGCGCCTTGGACCAGCATGATGTAGAAGGCCGGGCGGCGGCCGAAGCGGTCGGAGATCCAGCCCGCGCACAGCAGGCCGAGAAAGCCCACCAGCCCCCAGGCGATGTAGAAGCTGCCATAGGTCACGGTGGACCAGTGCCGCTCCTGCGACAGATAGAGCGGCATCCAGCCGCCGACCGTGCCGTAGATGATGGTGCTGCAGCACGCGATGAAGGTGGCGACCGCGGTGCTGCGGCGCATGTCGGGCAGGAAGACCTGGCGCAGCGGGACCTTGTGCGTCTTGTCGATCCAGGCGCGGTCCTCGGCGGCGATTGGCGCGCCGCGCGCCCGGGCCTCCTCGATGCGCCGCTTGCGGTCCTGCGTACGCACCCAGTATGGCGATTCGGGACACTTGGCGCGGACATAGACGGCCAGCAGCGCCACCACCGCCGGGACCACGCACGCCGCCCGCCAGCCCCAGCGCGCGATGACGACCGTCGCGATCACGCCGGCGAGCGAGGCGCCGAAACACCATGTTCCCCGGTTGATGCCGATGACGCGGCCGCGCAGATGCGCGGGCCAGGTCTCGGCCACCAGCATGGAGCCCAGCGCCCACTCCCCGTTCAGCGCGAAGTTGACGCCGCAGCGGACGGCGACGAACACCGCCCAGGTCTGTGCCGCCGCGACCAGCGGCATCATCGCGGAAAACATCGCGATGTTGAGCGCAAGCAGGCTCCGCCGCCCGAACCGGTCGGCGAGCCAAGGCCAGACGAACATGCCGGCGATGCCGATCAGCAGCGCGATCTGCCCGCCCGAGCGATACTGCGGCAGGGTAACGCCGAAATCCTTGATGATCATCGGCGAGGCCAGCGCGAAGATCACGCCGTCCATGCCGTCGAACATCCAGCCGAGCCCGTTGGCCGCGGCGATGTGCCAGTGCGTCCGCGTCACCCGGGTCCCGTCGCTGGCGGCGCGGAATGCCGGGGATCGCCGATACTGCTCCTCGAGCGGACCGATGGTCGGATCGCCGGCGATCGCTCCTGCTGCGCTCATGAAATTCCCTCCTCACGGCGCTCTTGCGGCGCCGCTCCCCCAGCTTAGGCTGCTGGGCAGCGGCGCGGGAAGGTCCTAGCGTCCTGACTGAGCGTCGGACAAAGGAGATTGCAGTGGCAGACCGGGTGAACCGAGCGATCGCGCTGCTGGAGCAGGATCAGGCGGTCTATTACACCGGCGCGCATTCGGGACATGTCCTGACGCGCGCGCAGGGACGCGAGGATGCCGGGACCTGGGCCGACTACATCAATGTCGGCATGGAGCATGGCGCGTTCGACATGACCGGGCTGGCCGAGTACATGCAGGGCTTGGTGGAGGGCGGCCCGACGCGCTCGGGCCATCGCACGCCGGCGGTGATCGTCGAGGCCCCGGTGAACGGGACCGACGAGCTGAACGTGCGACACAATGCCTGGCAGTTCCGCCAGATCCTGGGACGCGGCGTGCATGGCGTGCTGCTGTGCCAGGCCGAGACCGCCGGGGCGGTGCGCGCCTTCGTCGAATCCTGCCGCTATCCGCACCAGGAGACCGGGTTGGACCCCGCCGTGCCGTCACCGGTTTCCCGCATGGACGGCGCCAGGGAGGCGCAGGCGCGACCGCCAGGCACGCTGGGGCGCGGGATGCGCGGGCGTGGGTCGGAAACAACGGCTGCGCCGATCTGGGGGCTTTCGCAGACCGCGTATTTCGATCTTTGCGAGCCCTGGCCACTCAACCCACGCGGCGAACTGATGCTGGGGGTGAAGCTCGAAAGCCCCGAAGGGGTCGCCAATTGCGACGATATCCTGGCGGTACCGGGGCTGGCCTTCGCCGAGTTGGGGCCGGGCGATCTGGGCTTGTCGCTCGGGTATGTCGAGGTGCAGCGCTTCCCCTACCCGCCTGAGATGGCGCGCGCGCGTGCGCGTATCCTGGCGGCGTGCCGGCGCAACGGGGTGGCCTTCCTGGAAGGCTGCACGCCGGAGACGGTCGCCGCGCGCATCGACGAGGGCGTGCGCGTCGTCTCCAGCGGGCAGGAGGACACCGCGCGGGCCGGGCGGGCGCACCAGAAGCGGCAAATGGCGGTCTAACGGCCCACCCTCGCCACGCCGATCGGCTTGCGACGCCTCACCCTCTCCACGGTGGCCGGCGCCGGGCCGCCGTGCCCTGTCAAGACGGGAGCAGCGACGAACCAACTGAGCGCCAGGCATTGCGGCGCGAGATTGAGGGCGAAGGCGACCCCATACGCGACAGCCGGGGAATGCCCGGCGGCATCCTCGCTCCAGAGCCCGACCACCACGCCGATGCCGCTCTGGATCGCGAAGGCGCCGCCGATGTGCAGTACGTTGAGCGCGCTGTTGGCACGTCCCGCCATCTCCTTCGGGAACACCTCCGCGAGCAGGGCATAGCTCAGCACCGTGGCGCTCCCGGCCACTGCGAGGACGAGCCAGGGTAGCAGCGGCGGCACGGGCAGGCGCAAGATGAGCGCGGCCTGGGCGGCGATCGAGAGCGCGGCCACCATGGCCAGCGCCTCGCCGGCCGTACGCCGCGGCGGCGCAGCCAGTCGGCGACAATTCCCAAGCCGAGCGCGCCGGCGCAGAGCGCGAGCGCCATGGCGAACAGGTCGCCGACCACGCCCTGCCCCGGGAGGCGCGCCACGTCGCCCAGCCACGGGGGCGCCCACAGTCCCTGCATGGCGAAGGACGTGCCGATGCAACCCGTCGAGAGCGGGGCGAGGCGCCAGAAACGGCGGTCCCCGGAGATGTCGAGCAGCCCTGCTCTCGGCTCGGGCCCGGCGGCTGGGGCGCTCCCGCGGCGCTGCGGGACAGCGAGGACGATCAAGGCCGCACTGCCGGCGGCGGCGAGCGCGAGCAGCGCGAACAGGGCGCGCCAGTCCGCGACCCGAAGCAGCATCTCGGCCGGGGCGGTGGCCGTGACGGCCCCGAGCGCGCCCAACATGATGAGCACGCCATTGGCCAGCGAAAGGCGCTCCCGGGGAAACCAGAGCGTCACCGCCTTTAGCCCGGCCATCAGCGCGGCCGCCGAGCCGATGCCGATCAGTGCACGGCCGAGTGCCAACAGCGCGAGGCTGTGCGCGAGCGCAAACAGCCCGGCGCCCCCCGCCGCCAGCGGGAGCAGGACGGCCTGTACCCGGCGCGGCCCGTAGCGGTCCAGCGCCACGCCCAGGGGAGCTGGGCGACGGCGAAGGTGAAGAAGTAGGCCGAGGTCAGCAGCCCCAGGTCCGCCGGCACGAGATGCAGTTCCGCGATCATGCGGCCCGAGATCAGGGCGCTGATGGTGCGAAACAGGTAGGAGAGGTAATAGCCCGACGCGAACGGCACCAACACACACAGGGTCGCGCGTCGGAACGACATCGGACGGCTTGCGTCGCGCCCTGGTTCGGCTTCGACCATGATCTTGTTCCCTCCTGGTCCCTTGCGGATCAGCCGTTGAAGGGTTGGGACAGCAGCGGTACCAGGACGCCGCCGGCGAATCCGGCCAACCCCATTGCCAGCCCCGAAAAGGCGCCTGCCTCGGGGCTCTCGGCGAGCATCCGCGCCGTCCCGATGCCGTGCGCCGTCACGCCGGTCGCGAGACCCCGCGCGCGGGGATCGCGCACGCCGGCCAAGTCGAGCACCCGCACGCAGATCACGGCGCCGCTGATCGCGGTGAGCACGGTCAGAGCCGCGGCAAGCTGCGGATCGCCGCCGATCTCTTTCGCCACGCCCATCGAGATCGCCGCGGTGATGGACTTGGTCGCGATGGAGCGCAGCAGCAGCGACGG
Source organism: uncultured Pseudomonadota bacterium (assembly GCA_963756495.1). Classification (GTDB taxonomy): domain Bacteria; phylum Pseudomonadota; class Alphaproteobacteria; order Acetobacterales; family Acetobacteraceae; genus DATFDN01. The sequence continues at coordinate 273,187 of CAVWNS010000003.1, forward strand.
CGCCCCGAGCGTCGCGGCGATCGCCACGGCCGAGACCGCCGCCACCGCGCTGTCCGTCAGCACCCGAGCATCACCGGCATGATCGCCTGCCGGATTCGCGACGCGCTGCGATAGAGCGGCAGGGCCAGGGCCACGGTCGCCGGGCCGAGCAGCAGATCGAGCGGCCGCACGGCAGTCATATAGGCCGCCCCGGATGTGCCGGTCAGCTTCACGACCGCGCCCATCAGCACCACCGCGACCAGGACGGGATTGGCGATCGCGGTGCCGCCGAGAAGCCGTTGCAGCCGTACCCCCGCCTCGAACGCGAGCAGCGTTCCCGCGAGCAGAAGCAGCCCGCTCGTGTCGCCGAGCGCCCGCGCGATCGCGTTCACAGGGCACGCCCCAACCGAGGATGGGCCGGCGCCGGCGCGCGGCGATCCTGCCAGGCCAGAAGCGCCTGGGCGACGCGGCCAGTGATGACCAGGGCGAGCACGCTCGCTCCCAGGATGCCGAATGGCCGCGTGCCGACGCAACGGCGTGGAAGGCTGCACGCCGGAGACGGTGGCCGCGCGCATCGACGAGGGCGTGCGGGTGATCGCCGGCGGCCGCGAGGACACGGTGCGGATTGGGCGGGCGCATCAGGGACGGCGGATGCCCGTTTAGCACGCCGGCTGTTAGCCTTAAAAAACCCGCCGTAACCACGCCCGCCGCAATCACCCAACCATCTTTTCTGATCTCGTTCAGCGGAAGCGTCTAAACAGCCAAGGGGGCGGTCGCGGCAAGCACCCGGCCTGGGTCCCACGCGCCACCGGCAGCATTCGAGTCCCACCAAGTCGAGTTGATCGACCCGTCCGGATGTACCCAGAACAGGTCCATGTGATCGGGGTTGCGCGACACCACCGTTACCGGCCCGGGCAATGCCTTCCCGGAGGCGGTCGCGGCGAACACCCGGCCCGGATCCCACGCGCCGCCGGCGACCTTTAAGTCCCACCAGGTCGAGTTAATCGACCCATCCGGGTGCACCCAGAACACGTCCATGTGGTTGGGGGTGCGCGACACCGCCCCTACCAGCCCGGACACCGCCTTGCCGGGGGCGGTCGCGGCGAACACCCGGCCCGGGTCCCACGTGCCATCGGCAGCGTTCGAGTCCCACCAAGTCGAGTTGATCGACCCGTCCGGATGCTCCCAGAACAGGTCCATGTGATTGGGGGTGCGCGCCACCACCGTTACCGGCCCGGCGACCTCTCCGGGCGCGGTCGCGGTGAACACCCGGCCGAGGTCCCAAACGCCACTTGCAACATTCGAGTCCCACCAAGTCGAGTTGATCGACCCGTCCGGATGCTCCCAGAACAGGTCCATGTGATCGGGGTCACGCGACACTACCGTTACCGGCCCGACAACTGCCTTCCCGGGGGCGGTCGCGGCGAACACCCGGCCCGGGTCCCACGCGCCGCCGCCAGCGTTTGAGTCCCACCAAGTTGAATAGATCGACCCATCCGAGTGCACCCAGAAGAGGTCCATGTGATCCGGGTTGCGTGATACCACGGTTACCGGCCCCGCGGCCACGCCTTGGGCGGTTGCCGCGAACACCCGGCCCGGATCCCAGACACCGTTGGCGACGTTCCTATCCCACCAGGTCGAGCCGATCGACCCGTCCGGCTGCGCCCAGAACAGATCCATGTGATTCGGGGTGCGAGCGACTCCAGCAGGAGTGCCGAAACTCTGCTGTGACAGGGGTAAGCCGAGCGCACTCAGAAGAACGTTGCCCCAAATGCTACCCCAACCCGTGCATGCATCCCAGCCGATGCCTGCCTCGTATGAGCCGTTGCTGCCAGCAGTAACGTCGTCGTATATGCTCCACATTGGAAACATATAGAGGTCATTGTTAATGAAGCCCAGCGGTGCTGAAAGGATTGACCCCAGCACCGCGGCCAAGCCCGCGTACAACGGCGCGACCGCGCTGGTGCCGCCCCAGACGCCGATCGACTGTCCATTCAGGATCAGTTGGTAACCGCTCGACGGGTCGGCGTTGCCGGCAACGTCCGGCACGCCGCGCCCGATATGTCCCTTGGGATTAGTCGAGACCGGTATGCCCGCGCGGGACTGCCAGGACGGTAGCACGAAGACGTTGCTGATGCCGCCGCCGCTGCCGGCCCACGTCGTCTGCGTGAACGATGTGCCGGAGACATCGGAAATCGTGGTACCGCCACAGCCGGTCAGACCGGGATCGGACGCGGGATACAGCACCTCGGCGGGGGAACCGGAGCCAGTGTCGCCCGAGGAGGCAAAAATCGAAACGCCCAGTTGCGCGGCTGCGGCGAACGCGTTGGTCATGCCACTGATGTTGTCCTAGCCGCTTTCGTTGCCGCCCCAGCTGATCGACAGTACGGACGGCTTGTTGATCTGATCGTGAACCGCCGTGGTGACTGCGTCCACCCATCCCTGGTCATTGTTCGGAGCAAAATAGATGACGATCTTTGCGCCCTGCGCGACCGAACCCGCGACTGCGATGTCAAGGATCACTTCAGTGTCGACATTGCTATCCACACCAGGCGAATTGGTGGCGCCATCGATACCGACGAAAGAAACGTTCGGGGCCGGTAACTTGGCGATGTTCTGGAAGTAATTTTGGATGTCGCTTGTCCGGTAGCCGCCGCCGAATTCCAGGATGCCGATCGTCTGTCCGGAGGCTGAGTTCATCGGAAAGCCGTAGAGGTTTGCAACCTGTGCTGGCAGCAGCGATGATGTGGCCTGACCGGTGGTCGCTTGGCGTATCAACGGGTGCGCCAATGGTCGAGTATCCAGGCCATGCACGCTCTCGACGATGTCGGCGAGTTCGACCGGGACGCTTGCCGGCCCGGCATGGCCGAAATAACTCACGTCCCCGGCGCGGAATGTCTGCAAGCTGATCCCGAAGGCGGCATTGATCTGCGCAACGGTGCCGGCGAGGACGATCGTGCGGCGCCCGGCATCCGTTTCGGCCACGGTAAGATGGTGCGCGGTTGCGAATGCCGCGACGCTATCAAGATCGGCGGTGGTGGCGCCATATTGTTGCGCGTACTTCTCCCGCGACAGGAATTGGCGGCTCTTCACGGGTACGCGGGCCGTTGTGCTGGCGGGAGGCGAGGCGCGCGGCCGCAGGCGCAAGCTGACCGTAAGCTTTCTGCCAGGATCCGCAGCGGCGACAGGCACGGCTCCCCCCATCGGGAGACGCGCGGAATGCGGGATCGCGTGCAACGCGGTCGGAGCTTGTGCCATGTCTTGGTTCCTCCCAGGTGCGCACTTTATTCTTCCTCGGCGTAGCCTCGGGCGGGAGCGGAATTCTTCCTCGGCGTAGCCTCGGGCGGGAGCGGAAATCAGCGTCAAATCCGATAGCGCGAGTTTGACGCCAGGGGCGGTTGACAGGATCCCCACTCGTCGTTTCTCCTGAACCGGCCCAAGTCGTTGCACAGCGCCGGAATGGCTGATGATCGACATTCGCCTCTTGGGATCGTTCGAGGCCCGACAGAGCGACGGCGCACCGATACGCCCGCCGGGCCGCCGCTCCCTCGCGCTCCTCGCCTGCCTGGCGGTCGAGCCACGCCCCTGGCCGCGCACCGAGCTGGCCGCGCTGCTCTGGCCGGATCGCGAGCCCGAGCAGGCGCGCGGGAGCTTGCGTCAGGAGCTGCTCCGGCTACGGAACGCGTTCGGGCCGGTGCTCCGGACGCCGGCGAAATGACCCGGGGATGCTGCCGCAACTCGATCGCGAGCGCATCGACGTGGACGTGTTCCGCTTCCTGGCGGCGGCGGCCGACCCCGCGCGGTCGCTCGAGGCGGTGGCGCTCTACCGCGGTGAGCTTCTCCAAAACTTTCAGTGGCCCGAGCATCGCCCGATCACCGACTGGCTGGCGCGCTGGCGCGAGCACATACGTCTAATGGTGTTGGGTTGCCTGCGCCGGCTGCTCACGCCCGCCGAGGCGTCCGAGCCGATCGCGCGCCGCCTGGCCGAGCTCGTCCCCGAGTGCGAGGAAGCCCAGGCCTGGCTGATCCGCCGCCATGCCGAGGCGGGCGACGTCTCGCGCGCCGTCGAGCGTTATCACGCATATGCCCAAGCGGCGCGCGCTGCTGGGCGCGAGCCGTCCGCCGACATGGAGGCGCTGCTCGCGCGACTGCTCGCCGCGCGATGGCCGTCCCGGCCGGCCGCTCGGCGCGTCCGAGACGGTGCGAGTGGATCGGCCGGATGCGGAGCCGTGGGGACCGGCTGACGATTCCCACCGCGCGGCCGCTTGAGGTCGTCAGCGAACGCCCCTCGATCGTCGTTCTGCCGTTCGTCGATCTGTCGCCCGAGGCCGCTGGATCGGTGCTCACTGATGGGTTGACCGAGGAGGCGACGAACGCGCTCGCGCGGATGCCAGGGTTCTTCGTCACCGCCCGGCACTCCGCGATGGCGTACAAGGGTGTCGCGGCCGACGTGCGCGCGATCGCAGCCGAGCTTGGCGTTCGCTACGTCATGGAAGGCAGCCTGGAACATTGGAACGGGCGGGTGCGGGTCAACGCCCGCCTGATCGACGGCGGCACCGGGCTACATCTCTGGGCCGACCGCCACGAGTTGGCGGCGCGCGAGGTCCTGGCGGTGCGCGACGAGATGGTGCAGGCGATCGCGGGCCGGTTGCAGCCTTCCCTGGCGGCGAGCGAGATCGACTTGGCCCTGCGGCGTCCGACCGAGCAACTCGATGCCTGGGGCTGGATGCAGCGCGCGTTGGGCGCGCTCCTGCACTTCGATCAGCGGCGCGACGCGCTGACGAGGGCGCTCGATCCGCTCAAGCGCGCCTTGGAGCTTGATCCGGACTACGCCATGGCGCATGCGCTGCTCAGCGCGGTGTACACATGGCGCACGTTGAGCTATGCGTTTCCCGATCCCGACGGCGAGCGCAAGTTGGCGCGTCGCCACGCGGAGATGGCCCTGCGGCTTGAGCCCGACAACCCGTTCGTGCTCGTCCATTGCGCCGAGACCGCCATCTACAGCGCCGCGCGGATCGACGACGCGCGCGCGATGCTGGAAACGGCGGTCAATCGCAACCCCAATGACGCCCACGGCCTCGCCATGCTCGGCAACACCCGCCGTTTCGCCGGCGACGACGCCCGCACCAGTCTCGCGCTGATCGAGCAGGCGATGCGGGTCAGCCCGCGCGATCCGCGCAGCTACACATGGCTGCACTATGGGAGCTGGTGCCATTGGAAGCTCGGCGAGCTGGCGGAGATGGAGGCCATGTCGCGGCGTTCCGTCGATCTCTATCCGGCATACCCGCATAGCTGGATCGCGCTGACTTGCGCCCTGGGGTTGCAGGACAAGGCGGCAGAGGCCCGCGAGGCCGCGCAGAACCTGCGCCGACTGCACCCGAAGTTCGGCGCCGCCAACTTCTACAACATGGCCGAGCGATTCTACGGCCACCGCTTTCCCGGCGCGGTGTCGGCCGAGTACCGCCAGCTTCGCGGCGTGCTGGCCCACGCGGGCGCGGACGCTCCTGTCGACCTGCCGGCTGGACGGTCGCGCCGGCGCGGGTCCACACTTGTCGCCCGACGAATGGAGGAAACGCCCATGCCCGAACCCGGACGCGCGCGGCCCAGGCCGACGCCGGAGACCAAGCATTTCTGGGACGGCACGCGGGCGGGCGAGTTGCGCCTGCAACGGTGCGAACGCATGCAGCAAGGTGTATTTCCCGCCGCGCCCGTTCTGCCCTGCCTGCGCTTCGCGCGAGGTGAGCGTGTTTCCCGCCTCCGGTCGCGGCGTGCTGTGGAGCTACGTCATCCATCACCGCAACGTGCCCGGCTTCACGCCGCCTTACGCGATCGCCGTCGTGCAGCTCGACGAAGGGCCGCGCCTGATGACCAACATCGTCGAATGCCCGCAGACGCCGGAGGCGTTGCGAGCTCGACATGAAGCTCGAGGTCGCGTTCCAGAAGATGGACGACGAGATCACGCTTCCCCTGTTCCGTCCGGCGAAAGGTGATCCGATGCTGAAGCCAGGAGAGATCGCCGTCGTCGGCGCGTCCGAGACCACGAAGCTCGGCACCATCCCCGATCTGTCGCAGATCCAGTTGCACGCCGACGCGGCGCTGAACGCGATGGCGGATGCCGGGCTGACGCCCAAGGACATCGACGGCGTGGCCTGCGCGGTGGAAACGCCGGTGCAGATCGCGCACTATCTGGGCATCACGCCGAACTGGGTGGACGGCACCTCGGTCGGCGGCTGCTCGTTCATGATCCATGTCCGCCATGCGGCGGCGGCGATCGCGTCGGGCCTGTGCAAGACGGTGCTCATCACGCACGGCGAGAGCGGCAAGTCGCGCGTCGGCAACCCGCCCCGCTCGGTGCCGCCCGACAGCCTAGCCGGGCAGTTCGAGCAGCCGTACGGGCCGATGGGGCCGCCGTCGCTGTTCCCGATCCCGGTGCTGCGCTTCATGAAAACCTACGGCGTCACGCACGAGCAGATCGCGATGGTCTCGGTCGTGCAGCGCGAATGGGCGGGCAAGAACCCGCGCGCGACGTTCCGCGACCCGATCACGGTCGAGGACGTGCTCGGCTCGCGCATGATCGCCTATCCGTTCCGGCTGCTGCAATGCTGCCTGGTCTCGGACGGCGGCGGCGCGCTGATCCTGACCTCGGCCGAGCGGGCGCGCGACTCGAAGCAGCAAGCCGGTGTACATCCTCGGCACCGGCGAGAGCGTCGAGACGCCGATGGTGAGCCAGATGGAGGACTTCACCTCCTCGCGCGCGTTCCGCGTCGCCGGCCCGACCGCGATGAGGGCGGCCGGGATCGCGCACAAGGACGTCGATCATCTGATGATCTACGACGCCTTCGCGCATCTGCCGCTGTACGGGCTGGAGGATCTGGGCTTCGTCGGCCGCGGCGAGGCGGGCGCGTTCATCGCCGGGCGCAACACCGCGCCGGGCAGCAAGCTGCCGCTGAACACGAACGGCGGCGGGCTGTCTTACGCGCATTCCGGCATGTACGGGATGTTCGCGCTGCAGGAGAGCGTGCGCCAGATGCGCGGCATCGCGCCGGCGCAGATCGAGGGCGCGAAGATCTCGGTCTGCCACGGCGTCGGCGGGATGTTCGCCGCGTCGGGGACGATCGTGTTCGGCAATCAGAAGCCTTGATGACCGACGGCGTTTTCGCCGGGCTGCGGGTGATCGACTGCGCGAGCTTCATCGCCGCGCCGCAGGCGGCGACCGTGCTCGGCGATTTCGGCGCCGATGTCGTGAAGATCGAGCCGCCGGGAGCGGGCGATCCGTATCGCAATCTGGGCGCGCTGCCCGGCCTGCCCGACAGCGAATACGACTATGCCTGGCTGCTGACCGGGCGGAACAAGCGCAGCCTCGCGCTCGATCTCAAGACCGAGGACGGGCGCGCCGTGCTGCACCGGCTGGTGCGCGACGCCGACGTGTTCATCACGAACTACCCGCGCCCGCGTGCGCCACCGGCTCGGCATCGCGCGCCGAGGACCTGACCCCGCTCAATGCGCGGCTGATCTATGCCGCGTTCAGCGCGTACGGGGAGACCGGGCGAGGAGGCGGAGAAGTCAGGCTTCGATTCGACTGCGTGGTGGGCACGCTCGGGGCTGATGGACATGGTGCGCGCCGACCACGAGGCGGCGCCCGCCCGCTCGGCGCCCGGCATGGGCGATCATCCGAGCGCCATGGCGCTGTTCGGCGCGATCGCGACGGCGCTCTATCGGCGCGAGCGCAGCGGAGCGGGCGGCGTCGTGCATACGTCGCTGCTGGCCAACGGACTGTGGGCGAACGGCTTCTTCGCGCAGGCGGCGCTGTGCGGCGCGACGTTCCATCCGCGGCCACCGCGCGATCAGGTCGGGAACGCGGTCACCAACACCTATCGCACGCGCGACGACCGTTGGTTCATCCTGTCGATGCTGAACGAGGAACGCCAGTTTCGCCCGTTCTGCGCCGCGCTCGGCCGGCCGGCGCTGGCCGACGATCCGCGCTTTGCCAGCATTCCCGCGCGGCGGGCGAACGCGCGCGGCGTTGATCGGGGTGCTGGACGCCGCCTTCGCCGAACGCGACCTCGCGGACTGGCTGGCGATCATGCAAGCAGGCGGGCGTCACCTTCGGGCTCGTCTCGACGCTCGGCGACATCGCGCATGACCGGCAGGCGCACGCGGTCGAGGCGCTGCGCCCGTTCGCCGGGCATGATCTGCTGACGGTCATGAGCCCGTTCCACATCGAGGGCGAGCGCAAGACCACGCCGCGCATGGCGCCCAATGTCGGCGCGCACAGCGCCGAGGTGCTGGCCGAGGCCGGCTACGACGCGGCGGAGATCGAGCGGCTGCGGGGGCTGGGGGTGGTGGGCTGACCCCTCACCCCGACCCTCTCCCGAAGAGAGGGGGGACGTTGTTGGCTTCGCCGTGCGCCCATCGCCCCCTCTGCCGCTAATCGGGCGACCAAGGCCGCTCGTCGCCAGCACAGCAAAACCCGCTCGCACAAGATACTGCAACCGCTGACGCTGGCCTCGACCGGCTATCTTATGTTGCTGACGTCGATCCCGCCAGAGCGCGCCACGGCGACGGAGGTTTTCTCGATCTACAGGATACGATGGCAAATCGAGCTCGCGTTTAAGCGTCTGAAAAGCGGCCTGGGAATGGATCGTCTGCGGGCCCGCGACCCAGCTGTGGCACGAAGTTGGTTGCTGGCACACTTGATCGTGGCTCTGATGATCGAGGACGCCGCAGGCGAGATCCTCGGCTATTCCCCCTGTGGGCCTTACGTCTCGGGCCGTGTCACTGTGGCGGCTGCACGTCGCTTTGAGAGAAGCGCTACTCGGCGCAATCCTATGCCCGATCGCGATTTCCAGATTACAACACGCAGGCGCTTTGCTGATTCGCCATATCTGCGATCCTCCGCGGGTCCGACTCTGCCAATCTGCTTTGGCGCGGGCGCAGACGGCATTTCGAGCATGAGGGGTGGAGCTGCCTACTGAGGCTACAGTGCTTGCATTACTGCCGGCGGTTTCCATGTGCCATTTCCGGCGGGCAGGATCGACGGAGGCGTTTCTTTGGGCACGCAAAGCCGCATGAGCATGTAGATAGGACCATCGGGCGAAGGCAGCCAATTGGCCTCACGCTCGGGGCCCGGCGAGTCCTTCTGGATGTAAAGGGTCAGCGAGCCATCCGGATTCTTTTTCATGTCCGGCAGCATCGCCGAGTTGAGAAGGTATCGATTAATCGGGTTTTGGATCAGATGCTTAGCTCGACTTTGGCCTTTTACGCGGCGTAGCAAGCGGCGCCGATCAGGGCATTGATTGTCGCGTTGGGAATTTGGACGAGATCGGCCGTGGTCGGGGATGTGCAGAAATCATGATGTGTCCAGAGTTCGCGGCGGACAACGGCAAGCGCGTCGCTGAAGGTTGGTAGAGGTTTTGGATACCAACTCGCGGCACGCGGTGTTGACGTGGTTCTGGCTTGCAGATCCTGAGCCCAGAGAGCGATCAGGGAGAATAGCCCCACCAGTGCTGGCATCGTTCTGGCGATCGCGGGGTCTGACCATTGGCGCTGAGTTTCGACGCCGAGGTGGCGACGCACTTCAGCGAAGGTCACTTCGATTGACCAGCGGTGAACGAACCAGCGGAGGATGTCGACCGGGTCTGCATCGAGATCGGTGCACAGGAATGCCTGTGGCCGGAGTTCGCCAGCGACGTCGCGGACCAGCACGTAGCGGATCGGCACGAGCCGGCCAGGATGGTGCCACAGGGCTGTGCCGGAGACGATCTCGACCAGGCGTTCGCCGCGGCCATACCAGCCAGTCACCTGCAGGCGGCGCCAGCGCGTCTTGGGATTGACCAGACGGTCGGCCAGGTTGGGCTGCCTTTTCCCGATGACGCGCGGTCGCCCGACGGTGCCGGGCTGGCGGCGAAGTGGCGGATCGAACAGGCGCGCATCCAGCCGCAGGCGGGTGATCATGCAGATGCGCCGCCGCACAACGTTCAGCAGGTCAATGGCGGCGTAGCTGCTATCGGCCACTCCGATGATCCGGCGGCCGGGCAGCCATCGCGAAGCCTGCAGCAGAGCCTGCCGGCCCCAGTCGGTCAGCTTCTTGTGCCGCCTCTGCCGCTCGCTGGCATGGCGTTCGGAAGGGGCGAGCACGGTCAGGAACGGCAGGGCCCAAACTCGGCCAGCCCAAGAGACGTCGGGCAGCAGCATGACCGAGAGCCAGCGTAGGCCACTGGCTTTGACGAAGTGGCCCTGTGAGGAGCGGACCGGATCGCGATAGATGCCCCGCGTTTTGATCTTCGGCCCCCACCGGCGCTCCAACGTCTCGTCGAGACCGATGATGACGGGACCTTCCGGCACGAAGGTGCTGACCAGCAGGCGTAACAAGCAGCGCGCGACCCGGCGGCTCGACCAGCGGTTGCGGTTGAGAACCCGATGGTAGTTCGTGAAGCACGGATCCTGTTCCAGGCCGGTGACGCGCAAGGCCGCAGCCACGGTGCGTCGTCCAGGGCTGAGGACGGCGCCGGTGATCAGCACCAGTACGTGCTGCCAGGTTGGGGCCGTGAAGGCTCGGCTGAACGGCTCCATCCAGGAAGCCAGTTTCGTTGGCGCTGTATCCCTCGACAATCCGCTCGGCATCTGTCCCCCAAATCAGCGCTCGGGAAAGACTCGCCGGTATCAGGTCAGCCGCGAACCCCAGGCTCGATCACAAGCAATTCAACACCGGCGAAAGATCTGAAACCGGCGAAAGATCTGAAAATGGCCAAAGTCGAGCTGAGGGCGGGTCCTCGCGGGCGGCGTCCTCCATCAAGGCTTGGTATACCAACGGACAGAAGTGCTGGGGGCTTGCGGATTGGCAGCCGGCATGAGTGGCTGTTGCAGTTCACCAATTCGAGGCGGCGATGGCGATTGCGATCACCCGGACGGACTACACGGCCAAGGGACTTCGTCGAGCGGCGGCACGCTGTTCGGACGGCGACGTGGCGCGGCGGATGCTGGCCGTGGCCCTGGTTCTCGACGGCAGGTCGCGCGGTGAAGCGGCCAGATTGTGCGGCATGGAGCGGCAAACCCTGCGCGATTGGGTGCACCGCTACGAGGCGGAGGGCTTGGCCGGTTTGTTTGACCGCCCGCGCTCCGGCCGGCCGGCCGGTTTGACGGTGGAGCAGGAATCGGCGCTGGCCTGCATTGTCGAAGCCGGTCCCGAGTTGGCGAAGCACGGGGTTGTGCGCTGGCGCCGGGTGGATCTGCAGAAGGTAATCGCCGAGAAGTTCGCGGTCAGTCTGCACGAGCGCAGCGTGGGGCGGTTGCTGCGCAAGCTCAGGTTCCGCCGCCTGTCGCCACGGCCCCGTCACCCGGAAGCCGATCAGGCAGCGCAAGAGACTTTCAAGACAGAGTTTGCCGCCCGGGTCGTCGAGGCCCTGCCCGCCGCGGCACAGGGCCAGCCGATCGACGTGTGGTTTCAGGACGAAGCCAGAGTGGGGCAGCAGGGGACGCTGACCTATGTGTGGGCCAAACGTGGCAGCCGCCCGCCTGCGGTGCGGGATCGCCGGTTCACCTGGGCGTATTTGTTCGGTGCCGTCTGCCCGGCCCGCGGCACCGGTGCCGCCGTGATCATGCCCGATGTCAATGTCGAGGCGATGAACGAGCGTCTGGCCGAGATCAGTCAGTGCGTCTCGGTGGGGGCGATCGCCCTCGTCGTGCTCGACGGTGCCGGCTGGCACAACTCGCCACGCCTGATGCTTCCGGACAACGTTGTGCTGTTGCCGTTGCCGCCCTACGCGCCCGAGCTCAATCCGGTCGAGAACATCTGGCAATACCTGCGTCAGAACCACCTCAGCCACCGCGTCTGGCAGACCTATCAGCAGATCATCGATGCCTGCCGCGATGCCTGGAACAGCCTCATCGCCGACCCCGCTCAAATCATGTCCATTGCAACGAGGGACTGGGCAAAAGTGTCATGAGTTTCGTCCGTTGGTAGGTAGAGGTCGAGCGCGCGAGCGGCGTTGTCCGGGCTGCCGACGTCGAGCAGGCACGAGAAGTGGGTGTAGAAATCAGCCATTGCGGGGCTCCTGAAACGACTGTCCCCGCGCTCGATTTCGCCGCATGGGACGAGAAAGAACGCGAGAACACAAGCCGTACTGACGAATTGCTGCCGACGAACAAGACCGCCCTGTTCGACGCGCTTGCTACAGCGAACATCACCGCCGTCGTCGTGACGTTCGATGGTTATGGCGACAGCGGTCAGATCGAGAATATCGAGGCCAAGGAGGTCTCCACGTGAGAAAGCCCGGCGCGATGGCCGGGCTATTGGATGGAATCGAGTCGGGAAATGGATGCAGGGCGGCCGACGCCGCCCCGCTGATGCGTGCTATTCCGCAGCGATGGCGTGCGGCTCAGGCTCCTCGGGATCGGCAGCGGCGTCTTCCTCGCCGGTCAGGAAGTCCGGAAGGGCCTCGGCTTCACCCGCCGGTTCGGTAACCGCCGGCTCGGCCCCGGCGAGGCGTAGCGGCTCCGGCAGCCAGCCGGTCCCGTCCAGTAGCCGTTCGGCCTCCTTGGCCATTTCGGCCTTCTTCAGGTGGTCGATAAGCTGCGCGGAATGCTCGCCCTTCGCCTCGCGCACGGCTTCCAGGATGCGGGCCTTCGGGACCCGGCCGAGATAGGTATCGACCGTCGGCTTCCAGCCGGCGGCGGCCATGTCGAGCCCCACCGCCCGGGCGAGCTGATCGCCGTGGGCAAACGCGTCCGGCCGGCGGTTCCACGGCTCCTTCACCACGTTGACGGTGAGCGAAGCGCAATGAGCGAACAGCGCCGCCTGGCTGTCGCTGTCGAACGCCGTCAGCGTGTCCCAAAGATCGGCCGGGGTTTCCGGTAACTGCTTGGCCCATTGCGCGTGGCGGGCGTCGATCGCCTTGGCGGAAGCGGTCTCGGCCAGGCCGGGCGCCTGAGCCGAGAAGCCGGACTGCTTCGCCGTGATCTCCAGGCAGGTGCTGGCGGCGTAGCGGTAGAAGGCATTGAGGCAGAGGGCGTGCAGCACCGCCTGGAACGCCACCTGCGGGTCGTTCGCTACGCCGTCCCGCAGCGACAGAGCGCGATGGGCGGTCAGCTCCGTCACCAGTCGGTCGGACAGCGGCCGGATGGTGTCATCTTCCTCCGGCGTTTCGGGCTCGGACCCCGCCGGCGCGCCGCCGATGGTGATGACCGCGCGCTGGACCTGGACCTCCTTGCTTGCCGGCTCAGGCGTTTTGTCGGTCCCGGTTTGAACCGGCTCGACGGGCGCTTCATCCTCCGGTCGGACGAAGCCGCGCTCGACGCGCAATGCGCCGTCGTTATCGATGCTGACGAAGATGCCGGCGCGGGCGATGTCGGCAGGATCGAACCGGATCAGTCGGTTTTCGAACACCGCCATGGCGGTCTCGATCTCGGCAAGCCGCTGATCGACCGCCTCGGGCAAATCTTCACCGCCGGCGTGCTCGGCCTCCAGCGTCTCGTATTCGGTCCGCAGCGCCTCGAAGCTGGCCGCCTCCTCCTCGGTGAGTTCGGTGGTCTCGCCGACCAGGCAACGCAGACCAGTGCTGTGGCCGTAGGGGAAGTCGGTCGCGACCACGATCCACTTCCAGCCTTCATCACGCGAGGCCTCCGCTTCGGCCTGGAGCTTTTCGCTCACCAGTCGATCGAGCAGCGTCGGGTCCTGGAGCCAGCCCCCATCATCGTGCTGGAACAGATCGCGCATCACCACGCCACCCGCCGCCTCGTAGACGTCAGCGCCGACGAAAAGCGCGCGCCGGTCGGACGCGCGGACGGCGCCCTCGGTGAGCTGACGGCGAATTAGATAGGGCTCCTTGTTGTAGCTCCGCGAAACGGAGTCCCAGACCTGCTCCTGGCGGGCATGGTCGGCGGTGACGGCGAACGCCATCAATTGCTCCAGCGTCATGCCGTCCTCGGCATAAATGTCGAGCAGCTTGGGCGACACCGCGGCGAGGCGCAGGCGCTGCTTCACGACAGTGGGATTCACGAAAAACCGTGCCGCGATCTCTTCATCGCCCAGGCCCTTCTCACGCAAAGCCTGGAACGCGCGAAACTGATCGAGCGGATGCAGCGCCACGCGCTGGACGTTTTCGGCCAGCGAATCTTCCTCGGCGATCCCGCCGTCGCGCACGACGCACGGCACAGGCGCGGTCTTGGCCAGGCGCTTTTGCTTGACCAGCAATTCCAGCGCGCGGAAGCGGCGGCCGCCCGCCGGCACCTCGAACATGCCGGTCTCATTGCCGTCCGCGTCGACGATGGCACGGACACTGAGGCCCTGTAGCAGCGTGCGCCGGGCGATGTCCTCGGCCAGCTCCTCGATCGATACGCCGGCCTTCACGCGCCGGACGTTCGCCTGGCTCAGCACCAGCTTATTGAAGGGGATATCGCGCGAGGTGCTGAGGGTGATCTTCTGAATCGTCGTTGCCATGTCGGCTTCTCCGTGACGGGCGGCCGAAAGCCTCTCTCTCGACCCGACCTCGTCAGTGCGCCAAGCACAACCCTCTAACTCTTTAAACTGAAAGGATGATACCGGAGCTGGAGACAAAGCTACCAATGATCCTGGGGGGTGAAAGACCCTCCCCGCCACACGGTGCAGCGTGGGGCGAGAAGCGAACGGGTGAGGCCGACCGGGTGCTTCCGGAACGCCGTAAATCAGCAGAACCCGTTAAAGCCGGGCGTGAGGGGACTTCCGATCCCAACAACGGCCCGGCCAGCGAGTCCGCCATGGAGAGGGAAACCGAACCGATGGCCGAAGCCCCGTCAGAGGGTACCTCACCGACTCGGAAGTGGGTGAGGCAGTCGCAAGACTTGTGGAGCGCCGACCCGCAATTGACGGGTGCGCGTCAGGGATTTCGGGGAGACCCGAGATCAGTTGCCGGGAAAGCCTGCAAGGCCCGGCGGCCAGAATCCACACGGGGTAGAGGCGGCTCCTACAGCGGACGAGGAGCAGTGGTGGAACTTGGGAACCTGCCCGCGTTTCCGCCCCCGCCAGGGGACGGATGGCCGAAGCGACCGGCGAACGCGCGTGGCGGGGGCGGAGCCCGCATAGTAGTCCGAGGACGGGAAAGCCGTCCGCATGGCGAAGGCGGGCAGTGGATACAACTTGCAGGCAGGAGATGGACACTTTGTCCGGCACGGTGAATACCGGGTTTATTCTCGGCATGCGGCGCAAGCTGTATCGGTGGAGTGCCGCGGACCCTGAAAAGATGTAGAAGTTTCTATTTGATCTGACGGACTGTCGATCTGGCGTGGTGGGTGTCCGCCGGATCGAAGCTGTCGTGTGGTTCCGCTATGCCGCCTCCGCCACGTTCTGCTTTTCGCGCGCCTGATCGGCGCTGTCGAGGAATGTCTGCATCGGGGTTTTGCCGAAGCAGCATCGTCCCTGATGGGTGCGCTGCTCGTTGTAGACCGCCAGCCACTCGTCCAGATCGGCCTGCAGGGCGTCCGGCGTGTCGTAGACCTTCCTGCGGAACGCCACCCGGTAAAACTCGTCGAGCAGCGTCTTGTGAAACTGCTCGCAGATCCCGTTGGTCTGAGGGCGGAGTGGCCGCAGGTTCCGCCGGTCCGAAGGACCGGTGGAATGGCCACGGAGGGTTTTCACCTTGGTCCGAGTGTGGTCGATGTTCTCGACGGCGAGGTAGAGTTCATATTCGTGACGGTCATGGGCCCCGCAATACTCGGTGCCGCGATCAGTCAGGATCCTGTCGACCCGAATGCCGTGCTCGTCGAAGAACGGGATCACCCGGTCGTTCAGGATGTCGGCCGCCGTCAGCGGCGTCTTGCGGGTGTAGAGCTTGGCAAAGCCGACCTTGCTGTAGGTGTCGATCACCGTCTGCTGATAGACGCGCCCGACTCCCTTCAGCGTGCCGACATAGAAGGTGTCCTGCGCCAGGCAGTAGCCGGGATGCTCGCTGTCGAACTCGCCGTGGGCTTCCTTGTCCAGCTTGGCCTTCTCCAGCGCGACCAACTGGCTCTCGGTGAGCACGCCGCCGTCCTGGGCCACCTTGGCTTCCAGCGCCTTCAGCCGCTTCCTCATGGTCTCCAGGTCGTGGCGCATCCAGATGCATCGGACGCCGAAGGGCGAGACTTCGGTGCCGCGCTTCTTCAGCTCGTTGGCGGCCCGCGCCTGGCCCCAGGCCGGCTGATCGATGGCCATCGCCACCACGGCTGCTTCCACCTCGGGCGCGGCGCGGTTCTTCATGTTGGGCTTGGAGCGGGTGATCTCGGCCAGCGCCAAATCGCCGCCCTTCTCGTACAGGTCGCGGAACCGGTAGAAGCTGTCGCGGCTGTAGCCCATCACCCGGCAAGCCTGGGTTACGCTGCCCAGCTGCTTGGCCAGCTCCAGCAAGCCGACCTTGGCCTTGATCACCTTGCGCTCGGTTGTCGTCATCACGGTCTCTCCCGTGGCTCCGGCCGGGGCGCTGCGCTTCGCCTATGGCTCCGCGCCCCGACCTCTTCGCCCACCGAGTTAAACCGTCCGTCAGATCATGTCAAGACTTCTACAATTGAAGCTGCCATTCGCGCTCTGGACCCGTGAGGCGGTGGGTGCGCTGATCGAGCGAGAGACCCGATTGCGCCTGTTGCGCTCGACCCTCACCAGCTACCTGCGCTCGTGGGGCTTCACGATACAGCGCCCCATGAAGCGCGCCACCGAACGCAGCGAGCCGGCGGTTCGGGCCTGGCGGGAGCGCGGCTATCCTGCCATCGCCGCGCGCGCCAAGGAAGGCTGCGAGGTCCAGTGGGCCGACGAGACCGGCCTGTCCAACCAAGCCAACTATGGCCGCAGCTTCGCACCCAAAGGCAAGACGCCCGTCATCGCGCGCCCGGCGAGGAGGTTCTCGCAGTCGATGATCTCCAGCCTGACCAACCAGGGCAAGCTGCGCTTCATGATTTACGATGGCGCGCTGAAGGCCGCGATCTTCCTGCGCTTCCTGCGTCGTCTGGTCAAAGACGCGACGCGCAAGGTCTTCCTCATCGTCGATAACCCGCGGGTGCACCGTGCCAAGTTGGTTGCCGCCTGGGTGCAGGCGAACACCGAGCGGATCGAGTTGTTCTACCTGCCGCCCTACGCACCCGAGCACAATCCCCACGAGTTCCTGCACAACGACCTCAAGCAGGCCCTGGCGCGGCGCCGAATTCCCAGGGACAAGCCTGCACTGAAATCAGGTCTCGCCTCCTACATGCGTGGACTGCAGCGCCGACCGGCCAAGGTCCGCTCCTTCTTCCAGGCTCCATCCGTCCGCTATGCAGCCTGAACCACCAATGTTATGTATTTGACCGCCTGGTTAGTAATACGCGGGCTCGCTCGCACCATGGATAAGCCGACCTCACCGACGACGGCCCGCACAGCTTGCCACAGGTTTCATCCACGGCGGGTCGCATGTTCCGATGACGAACTAATACCACTGGCCGCGTCCGATGACCGCTTTCGACCCATCTCGGACACCAGCGGGCCGAACGGAGGGTCTCGAAAACGGACGTCGTGCAGCGGAGCATCCCGTCGGCTTCGCGCCCGTATCTGTCGTCCAACGAGCAAGCGCTGCGTCGTGGAAGCGGACGTGCCAAGTAGCGCTCAGTGGTCGGTTGGGTGCACTTCCGCTCCCCACCCCATCGAGCCCCATGGGCGATCCGTAGTGTTCTGGGCGCCGAAACGTAGACCAGTTCCGCGCACTGAAACGCTCTGACCTAAACTGAATCCTAAGCCATGGGGGCATCGCGACCGTTGCTTACCGATCCATGCAGCAAGGTCCACGATATGAACAGGCATTACGGGTGCGCCACGACATGCCAATCGGAATGCCAAAGATGTGCTGAACGTGATGCATGAAATTAAAGAGTTAGGCCGCTACCTTAGTAGCCGGGGCAAAACCCCGGGCGGGAAGCGATTTTTTGATTCCCGCGACGCGGCGGGTTCTGATTGAACCTTTGTGTGGGTACGCCGGTTGAGATCGATGGCCTGTCGCCGTCGGAGCTGAAGGCTCTGGTTGTGAGGCTGCTCGGCGAGGTAGCCGAGCTCAAGCGCGTGGTGGCGGAGCAGCGCGAGGAGATCGCGCGCCTGAAGGGCCTGAAAGGCCGCCCCGACATCAAGCCAAGCGGCATGGACGATGCGACGACGCAAACGCCGCCGCCGCGCCACGGCAAGCATCGCCGACGCGGCAGGTCGGCACCGCGGGTCAGCATCGAGGATCACGTGGTGAAGGCGGCCCCGCCGCCGGGATCGCGGTTCAAGGGCTACGAGACGTTCGTCGTGCAGGATCTGGTGTTGCACGCCCGGGTCATCCGCTATCGCCGCGAACGCTGGGCGACGCCGGACGGGCAGACGGTGCTGGCGCCGCTGCCGGCCGGTGTCGATGGGCATTTCGGCCCGGAGCTGCGCCGCTTCGTGCTCGCCCAGCACCACCAGGGGCAGGTGACGGTGGAGCGGCTGACCACGCAGTTGCGAGCCTTCGGCCTCAGCATCTCCAAACGCCAGGTGATGCGCCTGCTGATCGACCGCCACGAAGGGTTCCTCGCCGAAAGCCGTGATGTGCTGCGGGCCGGATTGCAGGCCGCGGCGTGGATCACCGTGGATGACACCGCCGCGCGGCACGCCGGCCGCAACGGCTTCTGCACGCAGATCGGCAACGGCGACTTCACCTGGTTCGGCACGCGGGCGAGCAAGAGCCGGCTGAATTTCCTCGACCTGCTGCGCGCCGGCCACACCGACTACGTCGTCAACGACGCGGCGGTGGACTCCATGCGCTCCCGCTCGCTCGCCGGCCCGGTGATCAGCCGTTTGGCCGCCGCGCCGCAAACATCACTTCGCCGACCATGGCGCCTGGCAAGCCCATCTGCGGCACTTGGGCATCAGCGATTTGCAGGTCACGCCCGACCCCGTGTGCATCGCCACCGAAGGCGCGCTGTGGGGTGCTGTGACGGACTCACGGCTTCCTGCGGAATGCGCTCATCGTCAGCGATGACGCCGGTCAGTTCGCCGTCGGCCAGCATGCCCTATGCTGGGTGCACGCCGAACGGCTGGTGCACAAGCTCGACACCTTCACCGACCTCCATCGCGCCGCGCAAGAGCACATGCGTGCGCTGATCTGGTGGTTTTACGCCGATCTCAGGGCGTATCGTGCTGATCCGAGCACCCGCCGCCGCAGCGAGATGCGGGCCCGGTTCGATCGCCTCTTCGCCCGCCGCACCGGCTTCGCCATGCTCGATCGCCTACTGGCGCGGCTGCATGCCAACAAGCCCGAACTGCTGATGGTGCTCGACCGGCCGGAGATTCCGCTGCACACCAACGGCTCGGAGCGCGACATCCGCTGTCAGGTCATCAAGCGCAAGATCAGCGGCGGCACCCACAGCGACGCCGGACGCGACTGCCGCGATGCGTTCCTCGGCCTGATGCACACCTGCGCCAAGCTCGGCATCCGCTTCTGGGACTATCTCGGCGATCGGCTCGGCATCGCCAGCCAACTCCCGGTACCCGAACTCGCCGATTTCATCCGCTGCCGCGGACAGCCAGCCTGACGCCTCACGCCCGGGGTTTTGCCCCGGCTACGCTACCTTACTAGAAAGTGCCAACTCGACCGCCGCGGCCGTGGAAAAACTGTAGGTATTCAAACCTAGATCAGGGTTTTCTCTTGAACAGACAGAGGGTTCCTGGCCATTATTGCTAAAATTCACGGCCTAAGCTCAACGCCCAGCGCGGGATCTCTGGACGGCGCGTGAGCGCCATAGCAGATTGTTACGCGACCGATGCATGTTGACGTAGCGTTGCAATTCTCGGCCACAAAATTGAGGAACTTGCCTGGATGGACTACCTTTTCGTCCCCGGTAATGAAGCCTCGGAAGAACTCGGTCGCAGGGTAATTGGGCGCCGGCCGAACACGACCACTATCACTTTGAAGCCGGCGCAGAATCACATCGCCGGGCTAATCGCCAAACTCGGCAGTGTCACGCACCCGATCGGCGACATCTTACTCGTCGCGCACGGGCTGGAAAGCGGCCGCTATTTCATCCCGCTCTCCGGCAAGGTCGGCAGCCCCTGCGACTTCAAATCGGCAACCGCCGCAGACAGCGCTAACACCATCCGGCTGCCGGCGTCGCTGCTGCAAGCCGCGCCGGCCGACCCCGTGCAAATCATCACCCTCCGTCTGCGCGGCTGCAACATCGGCAAGGCCAAGCCGTTCATCGAGCGGCTGCAGAAGGCGATGACCCCGACGGGGGGAACGCTGAATGTCGTGGCGCCGCTGCATTATGACGAGTTCCACGCCATCCATGGTGGCTGGGTCGAATTCCTCGCCCACAAATTCACCCTGCGCGTTGCCAAACCATTCAAGGACGCTACCGGCAAGGATGACCGGCCGGGGTTGCTGACGGCCTTCGACGCGGCCGGGTTCACGTATCTCGACGGGACCGCGATCCCTGCGGCGTCCTGGGGCAGTTGGGTTCCCGCCAGCATCCACCCGTCGGCGGACAAGTGGCGCCAGAGTTTCGACTTCACCCTCGATCTCGACCCGGCGGCGAACGGGCAGACGACGGTGACCCTGCACCGCGAATACGGCTACGAGCGCCTGCCGATCACCTGGACCTGGAAAGCGGCCGATCCTGGCACCGACGCCTTGCGGCTAGACCTGCTGCGCACCTCGCTGCCCCAGGGAAGTGTGGGCGGCTTGCACCTCTATGATCCGGGCTATGATTGGCCGCTGTATGAGCGGCTTGGGTTCACGAGCATCGACGACCTTGTCGACAACCTCGACTGGGCGTTTCCCTTCTCGAACGGAACGTTCCACTACAGCGCGACCCGGCACGAATATACCGTCATGCTGCCGATCACCGACCCGCCAGCCGGGACGGCCAACCCGGTGGCGAAATTCTACAACTTCTTCCCGCTCAACGCCGCAGCCGGGCCCGGCGTGTTCAATCTCGACGAGACCAACACCGATTTGTTCCTGATCGTCTAGGGAGGGACATGTGAGCGATCAGGACACGATCGGGACCATCGCTTACCAGATCGCCTCGGCGTTCCAGCCGCTCGCCGACGCTTTTGCCACGCCCTCCGGTTTCGCGACCTTTATGGAACAGCTCGGCTGGGAGATGAACGCCGTGCCGCCCGCACTCGCCCCGCTCGGCGATGCGGCAACGCAGTTCCGGGCGCTGCTGCCCGCCGATGGCAGCGACCCCACCATTCCCGCGCTGCTTGCGGCCATCGTCAGCTTCGCCGGCGCGGTGAATGGGATCGGCTCGCAGCCGCCTGGCAATTTCCCGCCGGGCCTCGACGTCGCCGCGTTCAAGGCGGAGTTTCCGCAGCAGTTGATCGATGCGCTGGTCATCGATCACTTGGCCGACCGGCTCGGCGGTTGGGGCGCACTGCTCACATTGGCGGGCGTGATCCGCGTCGAGGATGTCGCGGCCTCCGGTGCGCGGCCGGAGTTTACCCGGCGCAGCATTGCTTGGACCGATCTCGGCAACACGCTCAACGCACCCGCGGGCGTGGCGCAAAACGCCTATCTCTGGGGCCAACCCGGGTTTCGCGCCGCGACCCTGCTCGGCAATGTGGGCGAGACGCTCGATGCGCTCAGCATCTCCTGGCAGTTCGGGCCGATCGATCCCGGCCTGTTCGGAACGTTGACGGCCGGCGCGGTCGATCCAGAGTCGGTCTTCTCGACGGCGCTGCAGCTGCCGTTCTTCGAGGAATTGGCCTCGGGCGTGGGCGGGGCGGCCGGTCTCGAGATGCTGATCCTGCCGCAGACGGCGGCCAAGTCCGCAGGGTTTGCAGTCCTGCCCTATCTACAAGGCAATCTCAGCCAGGACATTCCCCTTAGCGACACGCTGACCCTGCAGCTGCGCGGGGCGGCAAGCACGGCCGGCTTGGTCGCGATCGTGTTCCGGCCCGGCGCACCGGTCGCGCTCTCGACCGGTGCGCCTGCCTCGAGCGGCGCCTTCTCCTTCGGTCTGGTGACACAAGGCGGCGGCGGCGCGAAGACGCTGCTGCTCGGCACGCCGGGGGCGAGCCGCCTCGAATACACGAGCCTGGGCCTGCTGCTCGGGTTTCGCGCCGAGGGATCGGCGGCGAGCCTGTTCTTCGAGGCCTCGCTCGAGGGCGGCGGCTTCGTTATAGCGCCGGGTGCCGACGCTGACGGCTTCCTCTCGCAGTTCCTGCCCTCCAACATTGCGGCCGACCTCGACCTCACGCTTGGCTTCGACACCAAG
Organism: uncultured Pseudomonadota bacterium; assembly: GCA_963756495.1. GTDB lineage: Bacteria > Pseudomonadota > Alphaproteobacteria > Acetobacterales > Acetobacteraceae > DATFDN01. The sequence continues at coordinate 295,372 of CAVWNS010000003.1, forward strand.
TCCGGCCTCTATTTCCGTGGCTCCGGCGGGCTCGAGATCCAGCTGCCGTTGCACATTTCGCTCGGCCCGATCGACGTCACCTCGGCCACGATCTCGGTGCGGCCGAACGGCGGCGCCGTCCCGATCGGCTTGGGGGTCGGGATCACGGGCGCGCTCGGGCCGCTGCAAGCGAGCGTGGACAATGTCGGCCTCAGTCTCTCCTTCACCTTTCCGGGGCAGGGCGGCAATCTCGGGCCGCTTGACCTGGCACTGGGGTTCAAGCCGCCGACCGGGGTGGGCCTGTCGATCGACCTTGCCGTGGTCACCGGCGGCGGCTTCCTCTCGATCGATACGGATCGCGGCCGCTATGCCGGCATCCTGCAGCTGACCCTGGCCGGTTTCCTCGGCGTGACCGCGATCGGTTTGATCGACACCAAACTGCCGGACGGGTCGGACGGATTTTCGCTGCTGATCCTGATCACCGCGGATTTCGGCCCCGGCATCCAGCTCGGGTTCGGCTTCACCCTGCTCGCCGTCGGCGGGCTGCTCGGCCTCAACCGCGGCATGAACTTCCAGGCGATCATGGACGGGGTGCGCACGAACGCGATCACCAGCGTCATGTTCCCCCAGGACGTGATCGCCAATGCAACGCGCATCATCAGCGACCTGCGCACCTTCTTCCCGCCGCAGCCGGGCACCTTCCTGATCGGGCCGATGCTGAAGATCGGCTGGGGCGAGCCCACGGTCGCCAGCATCTCGGTCGGCATTATCATCGAGATCCCGCCCGGCGACATTGCCATCCTGGGCGTGATCCGCCTCGCTTTGCCGGCCGACGACATCGCGGTTCTGGTGCTGCAGGTCAACTTCGCCGGCGCGATCGAGGTAGACAAGCAGCGCATCTACTTCTTTGCCGCGTTGTTCGACAGCCACGTCCTGTTCATCACCATCGATGGCTCGATGGGGCTGCTGATCACCTATGCCGACAACGCGAACTTCGTCGTCTCAGTCGGCGGCTTCCATCCGCAGTTCACGCCGCCGCCGCTGCCCTTCGCGACGCCGCAGCGCATTTCGATCGACCTGATCAACGGATCATTCGCGCGTATCCACGCCGACGGCTACTTCGCGGTCACCAGCAACACCGTCCAGTTCGGCACCCATGCCGACTACTATTTCGGCTTCTCCGCGCTGAACGTGCAAGGCGCATCGAGCTTCGACGCGCTGATCCAGTTCTCGCCATTCCATTTCAGCGTCTCGTTCTCGACTTCGTTCTCCGTAAACGTGTTCGGCATCGGCATGTTCGGGATCGGCATCTCGCTCACCGTCGAGGGGCCGACGCCCTGGCATGCGAGCGGTAACGCCTCGCTCTCGTTCTTCTTTTTCTCGATCGATATCGGCATCGACTTGACGTGGGGCGACAGCCGCAACACCACGCTGCCGCCAGTCGCAGTCATGCCGCTGCTGGTGGCCGAGCTCGGCAAAATCAGCAACTGGCGCGCGATACTGCCGCCAGGCAATTCGTTGCTTGTCAGCCTGCGGCATCTGGACGCCGCGGAGGCAGCGCTGGTGCTGCATCAGGTCGGCACGCTGCAGATCAGCCAGCGCCTTTTGCCGCTCGATCTTACGCTCGACAAGTTCGGCAGTCAGACGCCCAGCGACGCAAATTTTTTCGCGCTGGACGTGACGTCGCCGGGCTTGATCAAGAGCGGTACGCTGCAAGACCAATTCGCGCCCTCGCAATTCCAGGATTTCAGCGACGCCCAGAAGCTCTCGCAGCCGGCTTACGAGCCGTTCGATTCCGGGATCGAACTGGCGCAAGGCGGGGTGGCGCTCGCCACTGGAACCGCGGTCACGCGCAACGTCCGCTACGACGTGACCGTGATCGACACCAAGCTGCGACGCGTCTTCCTGCGCTTCGTCGGCTTCCCCGGCCTGCTGTTCCGTCGCTTTTTGCAGGGCGGCGCCGTTACGCGCTCTCCGCTTTCTGCCGCGCAATCGGCGCTCCGCCAGCCATTCCTGGGCCAGGTCAGCGTTGCGCCCGAAACGTTCACGATCGCATTTGCCGCCACCAACAAGGCGTTCGCCGTCGGCTCGGCCAGCTTCACCAGCAAGGCTGCCGCCAACGACCAGCTGCAGCGCATGATCGGCTCCGATCCGACGCTGGCCGGCAGCCTGCATGTGTTGCCGCAGTTCGAGGTGGCGGCATGAGCGATGACATCGGCCAGTATTCGTTCCTGCCCTGGCTGCGGGGCGGCGTCGCCAACAGCATCACGCAGGCCGATGGCGACACGAGCGTCAAGACCCGCGCCACCATCCACATCGACTTGTCCGCTAGCGGAACGAAGCCCCGCGCCGCGCCGCTCGTTCAATCCGTGGCGAACGACATCGCCCTCTACGGCCCCGGCGATATCGTCGGCATCGAACAGCGGGCGATCCTGCGCACCGATCCGCTGCCGTGGATCACCGATTACGAGTTCAACTACCTCGCCGCCATCGAGTTCTACGACGAGGATTTCCCCTGGCGCTACACGCCGGCCGCGCCGGGTGCGGGCGCTCTGCAGTTGCGTCCCTGGATCACCCTCATCGTGCTCAAGGATGGTGAATACGCCGAGGGGACGGCGGCGCTCGACCAGCCGCTTCCTTTCATCACCGTCAGTAACCAGGCTGCCTTCCCGCCATCCAACCAGCTCTGGGCCTGGGCGCATGTGCATGTGAACGAGAGCGTTGGCGCACCCGGCGAGCTGGTCTCCCCCGATACCGGCGCGGTGACGGCGCGGCTGCAGACGATCCTCGGCCAGAACCGCGATCTCGCCTATTCGCGCCTGCTTTGCCCGCGGCGGCTCGAGGACGACACAGCCTACAATGCCTTCCTGATACCGACGTTCGAAACCGGCCGTCTCGCCGGGCTCGGCCTCGACCCGGTGGGCGCGCCGTTCGCGACCAAGACCGCTTGGGACGACTACGCCGGCAAGTCCATCCCGGCCGCTCACCCGGTCTATTACCGGTGGTTCTTCCGGACCGGCGACAAGGGCGATTTCGAGTACTTGGTCCGTCTGCTCCGCCCGCTGCCGGTCGATCCGCAGGTTGGCACGCGGGTGATGGACCTGACCGACCCGGGCTCGAACCTGCCGCCGATCGATAAGCCGGCGCTGGGCGGCGTGCTGCGTCTGGGCGGCGCGCTCGAAGTGCCGGATGCCGATCTGAGCGCCGCCGATTTGGCCGCCCGGCAAGCCTTCGAGACGTGGGACCAGCCTTATCCCGACCCGTTCCAGAAGGCGCTCGCCGCCTTCGTCAACCTGCCCGACGATTACGCGGCGCAGACCGCGGCGGCGGCCAATGCGGCCAGCGGCCTCAGCACCGACCCCGATCCGCTTATCACCGCGCCCCTCTACGGCGAGTGGCACGCGCTGACCCAGCGGCTGCTAACCAATCGGGACGGCACACCGGCGCCCAACCCGACGAACTGGGTGCATCGGCTCAACCTCGACCCGCGCTTCCGTGTCCCTGCCGCGATCGGCGCCACGGTGATCGAGACCAATGCCGAGGCGTATATGAACGACGCCTGGCAGCAGATCGGTGACGTGCTCGCTGCCAACCAGCGCATTCGCCAGCTCCATTTGGCCGTTGGCGTCTCGACGCGGTGGTACGGGAGCCATCTGACATCTCTGGCCGCCGCCGATGCCGAACGGGCGTTTACGGTGAGCGCACCCGTGGCCGGGCGTGTGCTGGCCGGTGGGACCACGGTGACGTTCCAGCAGAGCGCAACCCTGGTCGCGCCGGTGTTCACCTCGACGGTGATGCGCCGCGTGGTGCGTCCGGGCGCGCGGTTGATGCGGTCTCTGCCGTTCACCGCCACGGTGACGGGGCGCAACCTGCTCACCCGCGTCAACGCCGGTGCGGTCTCGGCGGCGCCCCCGAAGGCGACCCCAACCGGCCTGCCGACGATCGACGGCGCGAGCGGCGCCGGGCGGCCCGTCCGCGTGCCGAACTGGCTACTCGATCTGCTGGCGAAGTATCCATGGTGGCCCTGGGCGCTGCTCGGCGTGGCCCTGCTGCTCATCGTCCTCGCCTTGGCGCTGCTGTCGGGCACGTTCGCGGTCGTCGTCGCACTCGCCATCGCCGGCGTCGCCTACCTGCTCTACCAGCGCCTTCTCGCCTGGGCGTTGGCGGACGGCCCCGCGCAGATCTTGGGCGCAACCGGGCAGAAGCCGTCGGCCGTCGCCGCCATGCCAGGCAATCCGGGCTTTACGATCCAGGCGCCCGGCAGTGCCGTCCACTCGGCGCCGGGTGTGGGCGACAGCCCGACGGCAACCCGTTTCAAGAGCGCGCTGCGGGACGCCTATGCGTTGACCATCGCCGGCCAGACCGCGTCGGCGCGGCCGCCCGTCACGACGCTAAACCTCCCGGCCCTGACCTCCGGCGTGATCGCGTCGATCCGGCCATCGCTGACCATCCCCGCCCGGGGCTTATCCTTCATCGGCATTCCCGACTGGATCCGGCAGCTGATCGGCGCCTCGTTCAGCGAGGTAATGGCCTACCCGAAGATCGATCTGCCGATGTATCAGCCGCTGAAGGACCTCTCGATCGAGCTGTTCCTGCCCAACATCAACCTCATTCCAGACAACAGCATCACGTTGATCGAGACCAACCAGCGCTTCATCGAAGCCTACATGGTCGGGCTCAACCACGAGTTCGCCCGCAAGCTGCTCTGGCGCGGCTACCCAACCGACCAGCGCGGCAGCACCTTCCGCCAATTCTGGGACGTCGGCAGTTTCATCGACAGCGAGGGGCTGAGCCAGAATGCGCTGAAAGAATCGCTCTACGACATTCCGCCGCTGCATACCTGGGCGCTTACGTCGAACCTGGGCGATCACAACAATCGTGCCGGCGCTGGGCCGAGTGCCGTCCTCGTCATCCGGGGGAATCTGCTCAAGCGCTACCCGACGGCGGCGATCTACGCCCAGCGTGCGGTGTGGGCGGTGTCGAACGGCAAGATCGACCCGAGCCAGCCCCGCACCCTCGTCCAACTGACGGCCGCCGAACTGGTGCAACCGCCGCGCACCAAGCTGCGCAGCCCGCTCTACGAGGCCAAGGCGGACCCCGACATATACTTCTTTGGCTTCGACCTGACCGTGGACGAGGCCAAAGGCCAGTCCGGACAGAACCCGGGTGACGACCCCGGCTGGTTCTTCGTCATCAAGCAGCGGCCGGGCGAGCCGCGGTTCGGCCTCGAGCTGCAGGCGACCGTGCCCACCACCATCTTCGATCAGCTGAGCTGGGACGCGGCACCGGCGGCGGGCGGTGCAAACCTGCCAGCGGGCGCGTTCGCCCGGCGGCGCTCAGCCCCGCATCATCCGGCGACCCCGACATCGACCAGCACAACGACGACGTCGTCGTCAACGCCGCGCCGCCGAGCGCAGCGCGCTGGGCCTACCTCCTGTTCCGCGCGCCCGTGCTGGTCGCCGTGCACGCCGACGAATTGTTGAGCTGAGCCATGGCAAGCGCCGACACTTTCGCCACCGCCCGCGCTGCCCTCGCCACCGCGCGCCGGCGGCAGGATGGGCTTGCTGCTGCCCGCGCGGCCTTCGCCCCTTTCACCGACCCGCGCCGCTACGCTGCCGAATTGACGGACGGCGAGCCGTCCGCGCTGCTGCCGGTCCGGCTCGAGACGCGGTTCGTGACTCCCGGGATAAACGGGGCCGGACTGAACGGCGGTGGGCGGAATGGGGCCGGGCCGCAGCTCTGGGTGCGCATCTACCCCGACGATTGCTGGATCGACACGTTCGAGCCGCTCCTCTCGGCCACCGAGTTGGCCAACGCCAAGCTCTATTGGCAGCGCATCTGGCAGGCGGGCGGCATCGAGGCGGGCGAACGCGCCGCCTGGCGCGACCTCGTCGCCGCCCACGGGTCCGGCCGAGCCGGCTACATCGTCGATACCTACCAGCCTACGAACGTCGCCGCCGCGCCCAAAAAGGCGCAGGCGAGCGACGAGATCCTGGTCATCCCCGCGCAAGCCGCGCTCGCCCCGGCCGATGCCGCCGCGATCGGCGCCTATTGGCAGGCGATCTGGCTCGCCGATGGTGATGCGGCGAAGAGCCAGGCGGCGGTGCTCGCGCTGCAAGCGGCCGTGGGCGCGGCGCAAGCGTCGACGCTGATCGCCGGGGACGTGCCGTTCAACCTCGCCGACCGCCCCGCAGCGCCGCTCGGCAAGGGCGACGTCGCGCTATCGACCGCCTTCGTCCTCTTCCCGCCCGACCCGGCGACCAAACCAGCCACCTGGACCCAAGCGCCTCGCGTCGACATCTTTCCCGAACGCTTCGTCATCCTCGGCTATAGCGGCACCCAGCTCGCGTTGCAGGCCATCGGCAACCCGATCACGCTCCCGCTCTATGTCGGCCCCGACCCGTCGGTCGATCTCTCGACCAATCCCGACGCCGCGATCCATCCCGAGGGCGACGACCTCTTCGTCCCCGACCAGCTCAAATGGATGACGGATTTTCCCACCGCGGTCGCCGCGGGAATGGGGATCGCGATCGATCTGACCGCCGAACAGGCGCAGTCCGGCTTCACCCGGTTGCTGGCCATCGGGCTCGTGCTCGGGTCGGATACAACCGAAGCGACGGCCGCGCTCGCGACCCTGCTGCAGCACAATGCCAATGGCCGCAGCGGCTGCACGGTGCTGAGACAGGGCACGCCCGCGCATAACAGCAGCGGCGCCCCGTCCGGCTACGGAACGAGCAACGACGCCGACGCAAGCTTCGACGACCGCAAAGCCCGGCCGTTGTTCACGCCCACCAACGATCCGAACCAGAAGCGCGACGGCGAGTGGCTCGCCGACGTGCTCGGTATCGACAAGGCGTTTGCGGCAACCCTCGACGGCGCCGGCGGCACGGATCAGATCGAGGGAAGGGCGATGCGTCGCGCGCTCTGGCCGGCCACGATTGGTTACTGGATGGATAAGCTGCTCCAGCCCGTTTTCGGTGACGAGACCGTTGCGGCGACGCGGCAATACTTCATCGACCACGTCAGCGGCCGCGGCACCGCGCCTGCGCTACGGATCGGCAAGCAGCCCTACGGCATCCTGCCGACGACCGCGTTCTCGCGCATCGCTTGGCTGAACCCCGACACGAGGCAGCGCGAGCTGCGCTTCCTCTCCCAGCTGCAAACCGTGCTGCAGCGCCTGGACCAGGACTGGACCACGTTCACGGCCGACGCCGCGTTCATCGGCAAGGCGGGTGACGCGCACCAACTTCTGCTCGACATCGTCGGCCTGCATCCGTCCTCGGTCGAATACTACTCGCGCACCGCGGAAAGCGTGAACGAGTTGTTCAACGTCGCCAACATCTGGGGGCTCGGCCCGGACTTCTTCTCCGCCCTCCTGGCGCTCGCGTTGAACGCCGCCGCGACGGCCCTGCTGAAGCAATACGGCTATGCCGGAGCGGTTGCGCCCGACATCCTGAACCATTATTTCTTCAAACCGGCCGAGCAGATACTGAGTGTCATCGACGATCGGCCGCTCTCCGAGACCGACCCGATCCGCGCGTACTCGACTACGGGTGAGAACTACATCCACTGGCTGATCGAGGCGGCGCAAACGTCGCTCGACGCAGTCAATGCCGAGGCCGGTTTCGTCAACAACGCCTCGCCGCAAACCCTGCTCTACCTCTATCTTCGCCACGCGGTAATGCTCGGCTACTACGACACCAGCTATCTTCTGTACCAGAGCGCGGGCTTCCTCAGCGCCGCTGAGTTGCAGGCGTTCAAGCCGGAGCCGGCGTTCATCCACGTGGCGGATGGTGCCACGAGCGAAAGCCGTTTCGCGCCGCTCGCGATGGCGGAGAGCCGGATCACCGGCAGCCCGACCCGCACCGTCAGCGACTACATCACCCTCAACCTGCCGTTTCTGACGCAGTCGGCCAATCTGCGCGACCAGTTGGACGCGCTCGCCTCGTTCGCCGACGCGCCGACGGCAAGGCTTGAACGAGCTTTTTCGGAAACGATCGATTTGTGCAGCTACCGTTACGATGCCTGGCTGCTGGGCCTCGTGGACGTGCAGCTCCGGCAAATGCGCGCGCGCCAGGACCGGAACCAGGGCGGAGCGGGCGTCTATCTCGGCGCGTATACCTGGGTCGAGAACCTGCAGCCTTCTGCGACGAACTACGAACGCGTCCGTTCGCCGGTCGTGGGCGGCCAAGTCCTGCACGACCCGGCCAATGGCGGCTATATTCATGCGCCGTCGCTGACCCATGCCCGCACAGCCGCGGTGCTGCGCACCGGCTATCTCGCCAATGCGACAGCTGCCAACCCGCAGACGCTCGCGGTCAATCTGTCCTCGGACCGGGTGCGGCTCGCGCTGTCCATGCTGGAGGGCGTGCGCGGCGGCCAATCGATCGGCGCGCTGCTCGGCTACCGGTTCGAGCGCGGGCTGCATGACGATTACGGCCTGGCCGAGGTGGACAAATTCATCTACCCGCTGCGCAAGGCCTTTCCGCTGGTTGCCGACAATCTCGCCCCGACGGCGACCTCGCCCGGCGTGCCGATCGAGGCGATCGAGGCGCGCAACGTGCTCGACGGCCGCAAGCTGGCCGACTATCTGACCGCCAATCCCGGCGCCACCTACCGGTTCGGCAACACGGCGTTGCCCGCCGCGACCGCTGCCGAAGCGGCCGCAATCAACGCCGAGGCGAACGCGCTGCTCGACGTCTATGACGCGATCGCCGACCTCGCGCTGGCCGAAGGCGTGCACCAGGCCGTGCAGGGCAATTTCGAGCGGATCGGCGCCACGCTCGACGCCTATACCAGCGGCAATTTTCCGCCCGATCCTCAGGTCGTGCAGTCCGGCCCAGCCGGCATCCCGCTCACCCACCGCGTCGGGCTGCAGCTGGCGCCGGGCCTCGTCGCGGCGCCGGGCGCCCCCCCGCGCGCACAGATCGAGCCGGCGCTCGAGGCCTGGCTCGCGGGCGTGCTGCCGCCGCTGACGGAGATCGGTTGCATCGTCACCTGGACCGACCCGGCCGGCACCCCCAAGCATCTCGACCTCACCCTCGCCGACCTTGGACTGTGCGCGCTCGACGTGATGGCGTTGGTCAACCCCGATCCGGCGCGCAGTCCTGACCGAGTTGGACGACCGCATCCTGCGCGCCGTTCATCTCGGCGCCACACCCCGCGCCGATGCGGCACCTGCGATCGCCTACATGACCGCCCCCGCCGGGACGATCAGCCTCGTCGAGGTGATGGCGCTTGTCCGCGCGCTCCGCCGGCTGCTGGCCGCCGCGAGGCCGCTGCGCGCCACCGACGTCCTGTTGCAGAACACCGCGACGACTGCCGACGACGGAGCCGTGTTCCTCGACACGGCGCGGATTACCGGACCGAAGGCCGCCCTCGACACGCTCGGCACCGACATGGATGGGTTCCTCGCCCCGCTAGCCCCGCTGGTCGCCGATCCCACCACGAACGCAGCGGCGCTGCTTGCCGGCGTTGACGGATGGATCGACGCGGCGGTTCCGCTGCTCGAACGTGCCGCCCGCTTCGGCATCACCCTCTCCGGCTGGGGGTTCGCCTATGCCTGGCGCCAGGGCGCGGTGGGGGCGTTGATGGCGCAGGTGACCGATTTGCTGACCCGCTGGCAGGCTAAGCTCGCCGCCTTCGATGCCGCCATTGCAGCCTATGACGCGCTCCCGGCGGCTACGTCCGACGACGCGCGCTTTGTGGCGCTGCGCGGCGCCGAAGCGCAGATCTCCACGGCGGCCGAAGCGGCCCCGAACCCGGCCGCGCTCCGCACTGCGCTCGACGCCAAACGGGCCAGCTTCACGACCCGGCGCGATGGCTTCGCCGCCATACTCTTGCGCAGCGATCCCGGCTTTCTACCGCTCCTCGACGCCGTGAATGCACTGCTGCCGGTGACGCAATGGGATCCGCTTCCCTTCGACCTGCAGAAGCTCACCACCGGCGCCGTCGCCTTCGTCGTTGACCTGGCTGCGACCGTCACGTCGCAGCGCGCGGCCGTCACGCAGCGCAGCGCCGCCGTCCAGGCGCAGTTGGACGTCGCCGCCGCTGCCGCCGCCGGTCCGGCCCAGGTGGACGCGCTCGTCGCCGCCGCCAAGGCGCTGCTCGGCGACGACGCGATCGTCATTCCGGAATTCGGCCTGGTTGCCGGGCAGGGTGACGACTGGGCCAATGCCGTCGCCGCCTCCACCAGCGGGGCGCTGCTCGACTGGTTGAAGACCACGGCCAAGATCGATTTTCCGGTCGAGGAATGGCTGACCGGGGCTGCCAGGGTGCGGCCCGCCCTGCGGGCCTGGGAGGGTGTCGGCACGCTTTGCGGCGCGCTCGGCCGGCCCGACCCGGCCCTGCTGCCAATCCAGCTTCCGTTCGAGGCCAATGCGCCCTGGCTCGCACTGCAGTTCCGGCCGGACTACGTGATCGCCAGCGATCGTCTGCTCTACACGGCCCATTACAGCACGCCGTTCGACAAGACGGCGCGGCAATGCGGCCTGCTGCTCGACGAGTGGAGCGAAGTCATTCCGGCGACCGATCGCGACACCGGCATTACCTTCAACTTCGCCCGCCCCGACAGCGAACCGCCGCAGACCATCCTGGTGGTGACCCCCGCCACCGCGAACGGGCAATGGCAATGGGAGGACCTGGTGGGCGCGCTGAACGAAACGCTGGACCTGGCCAAGAAACGCGCGGTGGAACCGAGCCAGCTCGACAACACGCCATATGCGCCGCTGCTGCCTGCGACCACCATGGCGGTGACGCTCTACGCCATCTCGATCGGCACCAGCCTGACCGTGGCCAACGGCGCGCTGAAGAACTTAGCGGCCGCCTACAATGCCTAGCGCGCTGCAAGTCGGGCCGATCGCAGCGGCGCTGCGCCAGCGGTTGTTCCCAACCATCACGCGCTGGAACCGGCTCGAAGCCCGGCCGCGCACGCCGAGCTTCGAGCGCGCGTTGCAGGCGGAAATTCGCGACCCGCTCTGGCTGCTGACGAAGCAATGGCAGATGGGCGAGTTCCGTGGCTCGGACGCCGGCTCGCCCACTTTCGCCAAGTTGCAGATCGCCCTTACCAGGCTCACCAAATATCAGCCCGCATCGCTCGCGACGCAGGCATTCGAGCAGGACGTGCCGCTCGAAGCCAAGGTCGAGCGCCGCCCCGTCCCGCTCACCCGCGCCGGGCGGCCGATCGCGTTCGACCTGCGCCTGGCGATGGGGCGCGAGTGGCTGCGCAGGATTCTGCCGATCGGCCCTTACCGGGCCGCTTCCATCGCGGCCTATCCGATCGCCGCGCCGGATCCGACCAAGCCTGAAGACGCCGAGTTCTGCGCCCATCAGGAGGTCTGGCAGGTGCTGGCGGCTGTGGCCGGGCGGGCCATGGATGGCGGCCTGCTGCTGCAGCACCTCTCCGCCAACCCGGCCAACCATGCTTATGACGGTGTCGCTGGCATCTCCGCCGGAGATTTTGCCGCCATCGACGCGGCTGCGACTGCGTTCCAGGCCTGGTTTGGGCGCCTGTTGCTGCAGCCTCCGCCAGCGGGCGACAATGCCTGGGTCCCGGAACGGCTCGAATACCAATTTGCGGCCTCCGCCCCCGAGCCCGGCGGCGGCGAAAAAGTCTACGTGGCCGATGAGTTCTACCAGGACCGGCTCGAATGGTACAGCTTCGACGTGGACGCCGCCCAGGCGGCACTGGGTGCTGTGACCGGCTCCGGCGTGACCGGGCTGCCGCCGCAGATCACCCGGGCCATGATCCCGACGCCGGTCTCGTTCTCCGGCCAGCCGAACACGCGCTGGTGGACGTTCGAGGATAGCCGCACGAATTTCGGCGACATCGACGCGAACACGACCGACCTCGCCAAACTGCTCTTCATGGAGTTTGCGCTCGTCTACTCCAACGATTGGCTCGTCATCCCCTTCACGTTGCCTGCCGGCGCAGTCGCGACGGTGAACGGGCTGGTCGTTACCAACGTCTTCAACGAGCAGTTCTTGATCACCGCCGCCGGCAGCGGGGCAGACGCCAGCTGGCAGCGCTGGAGCATGTTCACCGTGAACGTGCTGCACGCGACCGGAGCGGCGGCGGACACCAGTCTGTTGCTGCCACCCACGCTCGCGAAAATCCAGCGCAGCCCGGCCCAGGAAGACGTCATGCTGCTCCGTGACGAAATGGCCAACATGGTGTGGGGCGTCGAGGCCACGGTCGCTCTGGCCAGCGGCGAGCCGAAGCGGGGGCTCGAGGCCGCCCGGGAGACGCTTGCCTTCTACACGCAGCTCCTTGCGACCCAACTCGGCGGGCCGCCGCCCCCGCCACCGCCCGCCAAGGCACCGATCCGCTACAAGGTCATGAGCACGGTCCCGGAAAACTGGATCCCGTTCATCCCGGTCCACGTGCCAGGCAGCAACCGCGAGATCCAGCTGCAACGCGCCGCCTTGCCGCGCATCCTGGAAGGCGATCCCAACCCGCCAGTGAAAGTTCAGCCGCTCACCGCGCTGCTGCGCGGCAGCTTTGGACCGGACCCCGGCTGCACCCTACTTCCTGGCCGAGGAAGAAGTGCTCCGGGCCGGCACCCGCGTGCTCCAAACCTTCGAGCGGACGCGCTGGACCGACGGCCGTGTCAATACTTGGCTGCGTGCGATCCGCCAAACCGGCCGTGGCGAGGGATCGAGCGGGCTGGCTTTTGATACGCTGGAGAACACCTAATCTTGCACTTCATCAAGTCCTGATGTCTCGGCCCGGTCCGGGGCGCATCAATCGGGAGAGTGAAAAGGTGCGGGAACAAGCCGGAATGCGAATGTCTGCTTCGCCATCTGAGCCTGCACGAAGCTGCCATTCCGCTTCCGGCCAAGACCGGCCGCGGACGGAATGTCTGATCTGCGCAAAGCTCATCCTCGAAGCGGAAAGGCTGCTCTCCACCCGAAGCGGTCATCAGACTGGGCGGCTGGTATAAGGCCCGCAATGTGGCCTCACATTGCCTAGCACTACAGTTGCATTCTTCGTTTCAGGTGCGCGCGTTGAGCGGCCGCCTGGTGGGCGCGTCGCAACAGTGACCAGGCGATGATGTGGACGGGGTGGATGCGTTGCTGTACGAGCCGGATGGCGATCCGGCGGATCTCCTGGATGACCAGCGGATGAGGCCGGGCGCGTCCGGGCGGTCCGCAGCAGCGTTTTGGGGGGTGTCGACCTGTTCGCGTGATGGCGGATCGTCGCCCTCATGGCAAACGCCAGCATCACCAGCGAGACGTGGCGATGCCAGCCGTGCCAGGAACGGGTCTCGTTATGGTCGAGGCCGAACTCGGTCTTGGCGGTCTCGAAGCTGTCCTCGATGCCCTCCGGCCGTCTTCCACCGGCTTTGCGGGTGGAACCTTGACGGCCTCCGCCCAGCGGTGCCCCTCGACCGCGACCAGCCTGTCGATGCGGGTCCCGGCTGGGCACCCTGTGGTGAAGAACGCACATGCACCGTCAGCGATATCGCGCCGGATCAGCACGCCGCGTGTCCACAGGCCGGCACTCTCGCCGCCGAACTCATCAGCCTCGAGGTCAGCCAGTTCGAGATACGTCCGGCTCTTCGGCAAATAGAGCGCGCGGTCGATGAAGGCATGGCTATGCCGCGATGCGTAGGCCGCGAACACACCGATCTGGCAGTTGGTGATCTTGCCCGCAGACCCCGTGTATTTGCCGCGCCACCCCGCAGGACGCCTTGCCCTCCTTGAGAAAGCCGGTCTCGTCGATCACCAGCACCGCCTCCGCATCGGCCAGCGTCTCCAGCGCATAGGCGCGCACGATATCGCGCAGGGCATCCGCCTCCCAGCGGCCGCGACCGAGGATCGCCTGCTGACGCCACGCTCCAGGGTCGCCCGCGGCCTCGGCGCGCATCCATCCAGTCTTGCGCCGCTCAGGTCCAAGCAGCCCCATCCAGGAACAGGTCCGCCGAGGCCGCCACCCGCTCCTGCGTGAACGAGGGACGCATGCGCGCTTTGACGTCCCGCAGTGACGAGGTCCACAACTCCAGCGTCGTCTCGATCGAGGCATCCGCCATCCAGCACTCTAAGCCACGCCGGAGTGACGCACCAGACCCCTCAGAAATGCAACTGTAGCGCTAGGTGGCCAGGGTATGGCACATAGTGGCCAAGACAACCGCTTTTCGACGCGCCATGTTGCTAATGAGTAGCTGAGACTTATTCGATGAACGGGAAGCTTTCCGTAAGCTCCTGAAATCGTTGGAGCGGGCGAAGGGATTCGAACCCTCGACCCCAACCTTGGCAAGGCAAGACGAGCCAAGTGATTTCAGCCGCTTAGAGTAGCACCTCCCAGCAAACCACGCACGGAACACCAAGGGGATAGCCGGTGTTGCGTGCTAGCAGCGTGTTACCAGACGACGGTTCAAGGGTCGAGGCCGAAGCGGGACTGACGATTGCCGCCCTCGCCGCAACTCGCCGATGGGTTGCGTGGCAGACCGAAGACCGACCGAAGGGGGCGCCGACCAAAACTCCCTACGCGCCCGGCGGCCGGAAGGCGGAGGCGGACGACCCCGCCACCTGGGGCACGCGGGCCGAGGCCGAGGCGCGGGCAGCTCTGCTCCCCCGCCCCTATGGCGCCGGTGGCGTCGGGATCGAGCTGGGCGAGCTGCGGGACGGGCGCGGTATCGGCGGCATAGACCTCGACAGCTGCCGCACGGCCAATGGCGCAGTCGAGCCCTGGGCGGCCGAGGTCATACAGCGGTTCGCCAGCTACGCCGAGGTATCGCCGAGCGGGTCTGGCGTGAAGGTGTTCTTCGCCTATGACGCCGCGACCCTCCCCGAGTTGCGCCGGGTGATGGGCACCGAGACCGGGCGGCAGTGGAAGCGGCGCACCGGAGCCGACCACCCGCCGGCAATCGAGGTGTACCTCAGCGGGCGGTTCTTCGCGGTCACGGACCAGCGGCATGGGGATCGCCCGGCCGAGCTTCGGCGGATCCCGCACGACACGCTGCTGTGGTTGATCCGGGACGCCGGGCCGGCTTTGCGCGGCAAGTTCGGGAAGGCCGCCCCCGGCACGGGCAACGATCGGTCGCGCAGCGCCGTCGCGTTCCGCAAGGGCGCCGGCTTGCGGCGAGCTGGCCTGACATTCGAGGAGATGTGCACCGGCCTGCGCACCGACCCCGAGACGGCGGACTGGTGCCGCGAAAAAGGCGACGCCAACGGCGGCCGGGAAATGCGTCGCATCTGGGAGAAGGCCGGCGCACGGGAATGGCTCGACCGTGCGCAGTGCAACGAGGATGGCAACCCGCGCTCGAATCTCGCCAACGTCATGCTGGCGCTGCGCGAGGCGCCGGAGCTGCGCAACGTGTTCGCCCACGACGACATGCTCCGGGCACCGCTGCTCGTGAAGCCACCCCCCGGCGGCCTGGGCGACCTGCCGCGCCCGGTGCGCGACGCCGACGTGACCGCCGTCCAGGAGTGGTTGCAGCTTGTCGGGCTGGCCAGCGTGGCCGAGGGAACCGTCCACCAGGCGGTGAGCCTCCGGGCGACCGAGCGGGCTTTCCATCCGGTGCGGGGCTATCTGAACGGGCTGCGTTGGGATGGCGAGCGGCGGCTTGCGGGTTGGCTCAATGCCTACCTAGGGGTCGATCATTCCGAGTACGCGAAGGCTATCGGGACCATGTTCTTGATCGCGATGACGGCACGCATCTTGCGGCCCGGCTGCAAGAGCGACTACATGCTGGTCCTGGAGGGACCACAGGGAGCCCGCAAATCGACCGCATGCGGCATCCTCGGCGGCACCTGGTTCTCCGACAACCTGCCCGATCTACGCGGCGACGGCGTGCGTGTGGCGCAGCATATCCGGGGAAAATGGCTGATCGAAGTTGCCGAGTTGTCGGCAATGGGCCGGGCGGAAAGCGCCGATCTGAAAGCGTTCCTTACCCGAACGGATGAGCGGTTCACGCCCAAGTATGGCCGGCGCGAGGTGATCGAGCCGCGCCAGTGCATCTTCGTGGGCACGACCAACCAGGCCGCGTATTTGAAGGACGAAACCGGCGGGCGACGGTTCTGGCCGGTGAAGGTCGGCGCGATAGACACCGATGGGCTTGCGCGCGACCGGGACCAGCTCTTTGCCGAGGCGGTGGCTCTCTATCGCAAGGGCGCGAAGTGGTGGCCGGATCAAGCGTTCGAGGCCGAACATATCCGTCCGGAGCAGGATGCCCGGTATGAAGCGGATGCCTGGGAACAGGCGATCGGAACCTTCTTGGGGACCGTCCGCCAGACCACTGTTCTTCAGGTGGCACGGGAGGCGTTGCTCATCGAGCTACCCAAGATCGGCACTGCCGATCAGCGGCGGATCGGTGCGGCACTTGAGCGGCTGGGGTGGACCAGAGGCAAGCGGACCCTGGACGGAAGGTGGTGGGTTCCGGCCGATGAGAGCCATGACGCATGACGCACCATGACGCATTTTCCTTCGAGGTCATGGAGGGAAGAACAGATAGGGGACATAGCAGTACACGGGGGAGCGCAAGGGGGGTCCAATCAGCACAGAGGCAAAATGCGTCATGGTGCGTCATGCGTCATGGCCGCCCTGGACGCCCTCGCCGGGCAGGTAGTCCGTCTCTGTCCGGACCGTCGCGATCCGGAGCGGTTCCACGCCGACAAGAGCGAGATCGCGGCCGAGCTACGCCGGCTGGCACGGGCGCTGCGCGGTGCGGCTTGATGGAATCGCTGGGAGCTGCCCGAAGATGGACCGCTCATCCCGTGATTTTTCTCGCATCCAAAATGGGCGAAGGAGCCGAAAATGTCAGGACGACCGCGTAAACCGACGCACCTGAAGGTGGTGTCGGGGACCGCGCGGCCATGCCGCATCAACAAGCTGGAGCCCAAGCCGCGTCGCGCGAAGCTGGAACCACCGTTGCATCTCAGCGCCCGCGCGAAATCCGCCTGGGCGGACGCTTCGGATCTGCTCGACAAGATGGGCGTGCTGACCGAGGCGGATAGCGCGGCGCTGGAAGTCTCTGTGCGAGGCTTACGCCGATGGGCAGGCGGCGCGCGCGTCATTGGCACTCAGCGTGGACGGCCTCGCGGCGGCCGGCGCTCTGACCTACGTGACGGCAAGCAAGAACGGCCCGATGCTTCGTCCCCGGCCGGAGCTGGCGATGATCGCGGACGCCGATCGGCGGCTTGCGATGTGGCTCGCGAAGTTCGGGCTAACTCCGGCCGATCGGTCCCGCGTTTCTGGCGCTCCGTCCACTGAGGGGTCCCCGTGGGACGCCATGTTCCGCAGGTGAGGCGCGGGGGCCGGCGGTCCCGTGGCAAATTTTGTGCATCCCAAAATGTAACTTGCGCGCGGGAATGCAGGGCTGGGATGCGGTCCATATCGAGGCAGCCCTGAGCGATCTATCCGCGCGTTGTCGTCGGACATGGGCCTCAGTCCGATCTTCCCCCGCAAATCGAGCGGCCCGGCCGCCAATGCATCGGCAACCGCTCGATTTGCGTCAACGGCGCTGTAGCCGAGCCGGAGGAACAGATCGGTCAGCAGCTCGGCAATGGTTGTGGGACCTTCCATGCTTTCCAAGGCATCAAGCAGGGCCTGGGCTTCATCCCTGGGCAGTTCGTTAGCCAGTCGAGCCGCCGCTTGGCGGATGTGTTCCGGTAAGCGATCGGACATGAGATCCACATCTCCTGAGAGGTCTCTGCATCGCATACACAAAGAGCTTGCGTCAAGTCTTCCTGTAGGGCATACAGGAAGACAGGAGTTTGTCGCATGGCCCGTCTACCCGCTCTCGTGGACGCTTTGACCGAAGCCGACAAGGTACGGGATCGCGCAACCATCGATAACATCGCCCGCGCCGTTCGAGAGGCCGGGCTGCTGCCCACGTCGGGGGCTGGGCATCGCGCCGCGCACATGAGCGTGCAGAACGCGGCCGACCTTCTGATTGCCACGAACCTGGTGCTACCGCGTGGCCGGGCAGCAGACGCTACGCGGCAAATCCGCTCTCTCCGACGATTGCCGGGTTTCACCCGAGGCAACAGCGGCGTGTTCAAGGTGATTAGCGAGGCGCAGACCTTCGGGGCCGCCGTCGAGGTTCTGATCGAACAGGCGCCGCTACTGCTCACCGCATTCACAACCTGGGCTGACGAGGCATGGGGCAACCATCCCGAGGAGGATCGGATCGGTTCCTTTTTCCCCAACTTGGTGTGGAGATCACGAGCCGCCCGTCTGCCAACGTGACCGTGTACGTCGATCGCGGCTTCCGCCAGGACACCGGCCTTTCCGATCCGCAGCCCGAGTTCCGGTGTGAGTACGCGCTGGACCTGGACCGGCCGCCTGACTTCTACACGCTCACGCCATCCGACCGGCACATCAAGGTGCGGGTGGGCCTCAAGACAATCTCGCTCCTGCACGACGCGCTGTTCGAAGTGAGCAACCAGACAGCGCGGGCGTCCAAGCCCGCACCTCAGAATGAAGGAAAGACCTGATGGTTTCCGTTCGCCAGCTCGTAGAGCGTCGTGCTGGGTTCCAGCGACAAATGCGCGCCATGCTCGACGACGCCGATGCGGTCGGCGGCGCCGACGCAACCGGGGCGCTGTCCCCGGACAATCTGGCGAGGTGGACGCAGCTCAAGACGCTGATCGACGAGCTTGACGCTTCGATCGCGCAGCGCAGCCTCGTAGATGACTGGGAGCGGCGCGCGGACGGAACGCCGATCGGTAATGGCGACCGGCACCTCGACCGCGAGCTGCGATCCTTTTCCATCGTGCGCGCGATCGCGGCTGGGGCCGGGCTCGACGTGGACGCCGCGCGCGAACGCGAAATATCGCAGGAGATCGCACGCCGATCGCGCCGATCCTTCAATGGCATCGCGGTGCCGCTCGCGGCCCTCCGCCGGCCGGTGGAACAGCGTGTCATCACCACCACGACCCCGACCGGCACGCCGGGCGGCTCGCTCATTATGACCGAGCTGGACGGAGGCCAATACATCGACTTGCTGCGCGCTGCCCTGGTGATCCGCAAATTGGGTGCCCGCTACCTGACCGGGCTGACCTCGAATGTGGACATTCCGCGCCTCGCGCAAGCAGCAGCTAGCGGATGGGTTGCGGAAAACACTCCGCTTACGCTATCGGACGAAGGCTTTGACAAGGTGAGCCTGCGGCCGAAACACGCCGGCGCCATGGTCGAGTTTTCGCGAAATATGCTTCAGCAGTCCACGCCGGCCATCGAAGACCTTGTGCGCGCGGATCTCGCGGCGGTGTTGGCGCGCACACTCGACGCGGCGGCGATCGACGGGACCGGAACCGCGAACGATCCGGTGGGCATCTTGAACACGACCGGGATTGGAACGGTCGCGCTGGGCGCCAATGGCGGCGCAGTCACCTGGACGGGCATTCTAGAGCTGATCGAACAGGTCGAAAGCAACAACGTCGGCGACGACGCGCGCGCCTTCATCGGAAACGCCAAATTCAAAGCGCAAGCCATGCAGACTCTAAAAGAGACTGGGGTGGCCGCCGGCTTCATCATGGACGAACCTGGCGAAATCGCAGGCTACACCTACGCGAATACGAACCTGGTGCCATCGGCCGGGGCGAAGGGCACCGGAACCGGCCTATCCTCTTTGATCTACGGCAACTGGTCGGACCTTCTGGTCGGGCTGTGGAGCGAGCTGGATATCTTGGTGAACCCCTATGACAGCACGGCCTATCCGAAGGGCAACATCATGTTGCGCGCAATGATGACGTGCGACATCCAGCTTAGGCACCCTCAAAGTTTCGCTGCAATTACGGACATCGCGGCACCCTGAGATGGTGTGCGCGCGTTTCCCGAACGGTATAGAGCTTCGCGTCGGAGTCGAGCTGCGCACCGCGAACGGCGGCCGGCGCCTGGAAGGCTATGCGGCCAAGTTCGGCACCGAGGCGCGGGTCGGCAGCTTCCACGAGACGATCATGCCGGGCGCCTTCAGCGCGTCGCTCGCATCGGGCGCTGACATCCTCGCCCTGGTGGACCACGATCCGACGCTGCTGCTGGCGCGCACCGCATCCGGCACGTTGCGCTTGAGCGAAGACGCGACCGGACTCGCGTTCGAGATCGACCTTGCCGACACGACGCTCGGCCGGGACGTGCGCACGATGGCGGAGCGGCGCGACCTTGGCGGCATGTCCTTCGGGTTCCGGCCGGTAGACGAGGCTTGGCCGGCCGCCGATCGCCGCGAGCTGCGCGCGGTTGACCTGGCGGAAATCAGCGTGGTGCACGCTTGGCCGGCCTATCCCAGCACCGAAGTTCTGGCGCGTGCGCGGGGCGGTCGGGCCGCACCAAGCCGGTATCGACTATGGTTGGACACGGTATGAGCCTGCGCGACCTGTTTGCACGCAAGCCGGCACCCGCACGGATTGAACCACGTTTGTCGCCCGCGCCGGCTCTCGAAGCGCGCTATGACGCGCTCGGGGTGGGCAGCATTTCAATGGGGCCGATCGGCACTGCCGGGGCGGCGGTCTCAGTCCACGTCGCGGAAAATCTTGCGACCGTTTCCGCCTGCATCGGCGCCATAGCCTCGACAATCGCGACCCTGCCGGCAACCGTCTATCGGCGCGATCCCGCCGGCCGGACCGAGGTGCGCGACCATCCGGTTGCGCGGCTGCTGCGCGCGCCTTGCGACCGGCTGACGTGGCCCGATTTCGTCGAGTGGCTGTTGGCGCAAACCCTGCTTTACGGGAACGCGATCGCTGTCATCCAGGCTGATGGCGCCGGGCGGCCGGTGGCCCTGCTGCCCGTGCCCTGGCCGTTCGTGCAAATTCTGCTGCTGGAAAGCGGGCGCCTCGCGTACGATGTGGCGCAATTCATTGCGCCGTGGGGCGGAACGGGAGTTCCGCGCCGCTACCTTGACGGGGAGGTGCTGCACCTCCGCGACCGCAGCGATGACGGCTATCTCGGCCGCTCGCGCCTCTCCCGCGCGCCGGACGTGCTGGGCGCCGCTATCGGCATCCAGACCTACAGCACGGCGATCTGGCAGAACGCCGCCACGCCAAGCGGGGCGCTGAAACATCCCGGCAAGATGAGCCGCGAGGCGAAGGATTTTCTTACAGCAAGTTTCGAGCGGCGCAACGCGGGCGCGCACAACGCAAAGCGAACGGTGGTGCTCGACGAGGGCATGACGTTCGAGCCGATGGCCATGACGCCTGAAGATAGCGAAGTCCTGGAAAGCCGGCGCTTCACCGTCGAGGAACTGTGCAGGCTGTATCAGGTGCCGCCGCCGATCGTGCAGGATTACTCGCACGGCACTTTCACGAATGCCGCGCAAGCCGCCCTATGGTTCGCGCAACTGACCCTCACGCCCTGGTGTCGGAAGATCGAAGCCGAGTTCGCGCGATCGGTGTTCGGCGACAACTCTGATTTTCATCTCGAAATAGACCTGAGCGGGCTCATGCGCGGCGATTTCGCCGCCCGCTGGGCATCCTACCAGGTCGCCATCGCCAGCGGCATCCTGACGGTTGACGAGGTGCGCGAGGCCGAGGGCTACAACCCGCTTTCCCGAACGGAGGGGGAGCCGCCTCCGCAACCCGATGTCTGAGGCCGTGCCCTTCCCCAAGCTGATGAATGAGCGGGATGCCGCTGCGGCGCTGGGCGTCTCGCTTGACACGCTTCGCCGCGAACGCAAGCGCGGCCGGATCGGCTACACGGTAGTCGGCGGCCGCCCTCGCTACTTGGAGCGCCATCTTCCGCCTATCTCGACGCACAGGACGTGAAGCCATGCGCAAGCCCGCCGGTTGCCGCCTCAGCCAAGTTGGCAACTACTGGCTTTCCAAGCGCGACAGCTCTCCCGCCTGGTGCCGCACCTGGTTCGACCCCGCCAGCCGACAGACGTGCCGCGCATCACTTGGCACTGACGATCTTGCAGCCGCCCGCCTCGCCCTCGCCCAATGGGTCACACTGTACGGGCACCGGGCGGCGCAACAGCCGCGCGACGTGCTGATTGGCGACGTGTTCGCTCGCTACTACGAAAAGCACGGCAAGCACACGACCGGCGCCGGAGTGCAACGCCGTAATCTGTTCCTCGCCCTGGAGCGGATACAGGACGGCGCCACGGTGGCGGAGTTCACCCTGGACGCCCAGCACGCGCTGGTCCGCCGAATGGCGGCTGACAGCTACCAGCCCGGCACCATCAAGCGCGTGCTGGGAGCCGCTAAGGCGGCCGTGCAGTGGGCCTGGAAGAATGGCGAGCTGGAGCGCCCGATCCCGTTCCTGACGGTCCAGGATGGTCCGGCGCGGGAGCGGGTGCTGGAGGTGGCGGAGATCGCGACCCTATGGGACGCGGCCGGGCAGGAACACCTTCGCATGTTCATCCTGCTGCTGCTGGGCACCGCAGCCCGTCCCGCGGCAGTGCTGGAGCTGGCGCGGGAGCGGTGCGACCTGGATCGCGGGCTGATCGACCTGAACCCAGCGGGACGGGCGCAGACGAAGAAACGCCGGCCCGTGGTCCCCATGCCGGACTTCTTGCGGCCGTGGATTATGCAGGCGCCAGCCGGCCCGCTCGTGCGGTATCGGGGCAAGGCGGTGATGAAGCTGAATGCCTCTTGGCGCGATGCACGGGAGACGGCTGGACTTGATGCCGACGTGGTGCCCTACACAATCCGGCACACAATCGCGACAGAGCTTCGTTCCCGTGGCGTGCCCGAGCTGGAGTTGGCCGGGCTGCTGGGGCACGCGATGCCCAACTTCAGAACGACAGGGAGATACGCGAAGTATGCGCCCACCCACCTGAGCGCGGCACGGGCCGCGATAGACGCCCTCGCGACGGAAATCGGCCGGGTAGCAGCCCGGCCGATCCATCCGACAACCAGTGTGCGTGTTAGCTGCGTGCTAGTCCCTAAGCCAACGGTCGGCAAACCGTTGTTAACTGGAGCGGGCGAAGGGATTCGAACCCTCGACCCCAACCTTGGCAACGTGCCCGAAGGGTCTACGCGGGAGTATCCGGCAACCCGCTGCACTACGCTAACTTACTCATAATGCATGACACTCTCCGTATCCGACCCGCCGATCCTGTCCTACAGCTATCCCGCGACCTGCCACCAAATGGTTGGAAACCGGTGCGAACAGGGGTATGGTGATCCCATTCTAAGCAGATTTCGGGTAAGTGACTGCCATGCCTCAGGAAAAGCTCACCAAGCGTGTCGTCGACGGGCTCAAGCGTCCCGAACCTTCCAAGGTTGGGGTCAAGGTTCGGGAAACTCTCACCTGGGATCGCGAGCTGCGCGGCTTCGAAGTCCAGGTCATGCCCTCGGGTCTGAAGAGTTTCGTCATCCAGTACCGCAACGCCGAAGGCCGCCACCGACGGACCGTGATCGGCCGCTACGGGCTGATGACCGTCGAACAGGCTCGGCTGATCGCCCACGAGAAGCTGGTGGCGGTCTCGAAGGGGGTAGACCCGGCGGCCGAGCAGGCCAAGGAGACCGGCTCGCAGACGGTCGCGGAAATCTGCGACTGGTATCTCGACGAGGCCAAGGACGGCCGAATTCTCGGCCGCCGCCGCCGGCCCATCAAAGCGTCCACCCTGGCCATGGACCACAGTCGGGTCGACAGCCACATCCGGCCGCTCCTCGGCAGCCGGCGCGTGAAGGCGCTGACGCTCAGGGACATCGAGGGCATGCAGGCGGACATCGCCCGCGGAAAGACCGCCAAGGCCAGGGCCGGCAGTCGTGGTGGTGCCACGACCGGCGGCGAGGGCGTCGCGGCCCGCACCATTTCCACCCTGCACGCCATTTTTGAGCACGCGGTCCGGCACGGCCTGATTGCGGACAACCCGGCCAGGGGTGTTCGCAGGCTCGCCAGCACGCCGCGCGAGCGCCGCCTCAGCACGAGCGAAATCTCCGCCCTCGGCAGGGCCATGCGGGAGTTGGCCGCCGAAAGCGAACACGCGACCGGCTTGGCCGCGATTCGCCTGCTGCTGTTGACCGGCTTTCGCCGTCTGGAGGGGTTGGCTCTGCAACACTGCTGGTTTGACGGCGAAGCACGGTGCATCCGATTCCCCGGATACCAAGAGCGGCGCCCAAATTCGCGTGATCGGCCAGGCCGCCTGCGACCTGATCGACAGCCAGGCCGCGCGCAAAGGTTCGCCCTACGTGTTCCCGGCGGATTGGGGCGACGGGCATTTCATTGGCGTCGTCCGCGTGCTCGACCGGGTGTGCGCGCACGCCGCGCTCGACGGCGTCACGCCGCACGTTCTGCGGCACACCTTCGCGAGCGTCGCCGGCGACCTCGGCTTCTCCGAGCTGACCATCGCCGCCCTGCTCGGTCACGCTGCGCGCGGCGTCACGCAACGCTATGTGCATATCGACGAGGCCCTGCGGGTAGCGGCTGACCGGGTTGCGGGCGAGACAGCGAGGCTGCTCGACGGACGTGCGCCAGCTCCACGGGCGCGCGCCTCTCGCGCCGGTCAATTGGAGCATGGCTCGGAAGCTGCCATCGCGGAGTTGTAGCGGGATAAAGGATCGAGAGAATGAGTCAAGAGACAACGGAACCGAGCCGAAAACACGAGGCGAAATCGAGGCTCCAGATCAGCCTCACTGCGGAATGGAAAGCAGCGATCCATGAGGCGGCTTCTCACCAAGGCCAGACCGTCGCCGAGTTCGTGCGAGAGAGTGCGCAGGCTGCGGCCAGCAGGACCATCGATGGGGGCCGCCGCTTGAACTCTCGGCGAGCGACAGCGCGGCCTTTGTCGATGCTCTCCTGAGTCCGCCGCCCGTCAACGAGCGGCTGCGCGGCTCAGTTCGGCTATATCGCAGCATACGTGGAGCGTGAGCTTCTGAGTCAGCCCGTATGCCATCGGATTGACCATTCCCGTGTCCGCAGGTTGTCGTAGTCAGGCGGCAACAACCGAGATGCGGCCGGCCGGCCGCGATCGCGGCTTGTTTTTGATGACGATTTCCACGTCCTGGTCGAGTGCCGTGAGGAACGTCATCAGCCGTTCGACCGAGAACCCGTCCAGCTTGAAGTTGGCCAGCGCCGACACCTTCGGCTGGTTAACGCGGAGCTTTTCGGCCGCGGTCGCCTGCGTCAGGCGCCTGCGCGCGATGACACTATTGATCGCGTGTGCCAGGCGCAGCTTTGTCTGACGCTCCTCGGCATCGGCGTAACCGAGATCGGCGAACACGTTTCCCGTGCCGCGCGTGATCGTCTCGTCGCCCACCGTCTCAACGCTTCGGCTTGCCATAGCTGCCCTCATGATCCTGTTGCGCCACCTTGAGTCGCCTATCGACCAAATCGACATCGACCTGCGCCGTCCTGATCCCCTTCGTCGATTTCTTCTGGAAGGCGTGCAGCACGTAGACGACCTCCTCGAAGCGCACCGTGTAGACCGCCCGGTAGGTGTCGCCGTCGTGATCCTCGACCACCTCGAAAACGCCTGACCCTTGGCCCTTCCACGGCTTGGCGGACGGGTGTTTGCCACCAAACTGCGCAACGCCAAGCGCATTGCCCATTTCGTCCTTCACCGGCCCCGGGAAACCGAGGAAGTCTTTCTTGGACGAGCCCACCCAGTCGAGCGGCTTTTCTCCTGCCGAGAGCGTGCGCGCCATGCAGCTATATCCCATTTTCGGTATAAGAATTCAAGTCCGACTGGGAAACCCTCCTCTGAGCGGATCTCGCGTCTGCCAAGGTTACTGCGCGGATCCGCCAGAGAGCCCGGACCGGCTGCTTCGGGAACGCCGCGCACCTGAGAGCGAGAGCGCGGCGGCTATCGCCGTGACGGACTTGGTGGTCGAGAGAGAGGCTCCCGACCCGCCCGTCGCGGAGGTCTTCACCATGAACTCAATGAACGTCCGTTCTGGCCAGCCCACGGGATATCCGGCGGCTTCGTCCGCGGCGCCGGTGTCGGCCGGCTATAAGGTCGATATCTCCCGCGGCGAGCGGATCGGCCGTGTCTCGTCCGAGTGGTTCTCCCGCCCCGACGACGAGCGTTATCTGTCCCTCAGCGCCCTTCACACCGCCGTCCGCGCCCGCGCCGACCGAGCCACGGCCCGCACGGTTGAAACCCGCGAGATCCGGGTGGAGGCAAGCCGCGACAACGCCGAACGCATGGCGCTGATCGTGCCCGGCCGAGACGAGCCGGTCGCACCGACCCACTGGTCGTTCGGCCAGATGTGCAGCCTGGTCGGCGCCCCCGCCGGCTACTTGCGCGAGCTTCCGGCGCCGCTGGCAGGCATCAACATGCAGCACGGCCTGCTGTCGCACCGCGCCGAGCTGATCAAGACGCTCGAAGCCGAGGACGGCCGGATCGAGCTGCGCGCCGTCACCGGGCCGGACTATGGCCGCATCTGGGATCACGAGCTGTCTCGGCGGTGATGAAGATCGCCGGCGACGGCGTCGGCGACACACGCTGGAAGGTGCCGGGCCTGCTCGATTGGTCGACGATGCGGCACAACCCGTTCGTCGAGGTGACGAAGGACACGACCACCCTCTACGCCAGCGATCGCGACGTCTTCCTGTTCCTGGTCGACGACACCCACCCGATCGAGGCCGGGCGCCTGCCGAACGGCGACCCGGACCTCTATTTCCGCGGCTTCTATTGCTGGAACAGCGAAGTCGGCTCGAAGACGCTGGGCATGGCGTCATTCTTCCTTCGCGCCGTCTGCATGAACCGGAACATCTGGGGTGCCGAAGGCTTCGAGGAGATCAGCATCCGGCACAGCAAGTTCGCCGCCAACCGGTTCGCGCACGAGGCGGCGCCGGCGCTGGAGAACTTCGCCAATTCGTCGCCCGCGCCGTTCATGGCCGGGATCAAAGCCTCGCGCGAGCGGATCGTGGCGCGCAAGGACGACGACCGCGAGAGCTTCCTGCGCAAGCAGGGGTTTTCCAAGCCCGAGACGGCGAAGATCATCTCCACCGTGCTGGACGAGGAAGGCCACCCGCCGAACTCCATCTTCGACTTCGTGCAGGGGATCACCGCCCTGGCCCGGTCCAAGCCGCACCAGGATGCCCGGCTGGAGCTGGAGGGCAAGGCGTCGAAGCTGCTGGCCAGCGTCCGCTGATCCGGACAAGCGTGGAGGCGGCTTTCCGTCTCCACGCCGACCCGGCTTTACGTATTCGGACCCGATGAGAGTGAGAGG
>CAVWNS010000004.1:0-15544 GCA_963756495.1 uncultured Pseudomonadota bacterium
CCCGTTCAGCCCTTTCGCTCCGAGCGCAAATCTTGCCGCGAGGCGTGAGTCGAGCTTGGCGGAATAAGGCCCCGTCCCTCCACGCGCCCGGTCGCGGTCGTGCAGCTACAGGGGCTGCCGACAAGGCTGCTCCGCTCCAGAGGGCATATCGTCGCCCCAGCGTAGCACTGCCCGCGCGGAGGCGGCGTTCGGGGCAACACCGGCCCGGGCACGGGCGGGGACCAGGGGACTAGGACCGGCTCCCGGACCACCACCGGCGGCGCGACAAGGACAGGACGAGGAACAACGAGGATGACCACCTCCGGTCCCTCTCGGGCCTGGAGAGTGCCGAACGGCGCCAGCATCAAGATCAACGCCAGCCCGCCAAGTCGGCCGGCCCAGCAGCGACACATGTCCCACAATACGCGACGCGTGCCGCGCCGTGAAGCCGGACCTGCGCTGGATGCGCGGGTCAAGCCCTATGGCATTCACGCATTCTTTCCCGTACTCCCGGCAAGATCACGCGGCCCCCCTCTCCGCCCTGGGGCGGAGAGGGTCGGGGTGAGGTGGGGACATGCCGCGATGACCCTGCGGACGCGAACCATGATCGCGCGCAAGCTGCGTCGCGACGCGACCGACGTGGAGCGGCGCCTGTGGCGTGCGTTGCGCGAGACCGCGCTGCCCTGGAAGTTCCGCCGGCAACATCCGATCGGGTGGCGCATCGCCGACTTCGCTTGCCCCGCGCGCAAGCTGGTCATCGAACTGGATGGCGGTCAGCACGCCGAGGAATGGAAGGAAGACGCGGCACGGTCGGCCGAACTCGCGGCGCACTTGTATCGCGTCATCCGGTTCTGGAACAACGAGGTGATCGAGAACTTGGACGGGGTCTTGCGGCGCGTGCTCCGCGAACTGGAGTCTCCCCCACCTCACCCCCCGGCCCTCTCCGCCCCAGGAGGCGGAGAGGGAGTTGAGCGGTCCGGGTGCGATCTGTGACTCTCGTAGGGTAGGTCAGCCGCCCCGGCACTCACCCGATCAGCTGTTCGGTGCCAGGATCGAACAGGCAGAGCCGACGCGTATCCAGCGCGAACCGGCCAGTGCTCCCCGGCGCGAGGCGAACGTCCGGAGCAACCCGGCCCAGCACCGCCTCGCCTCCAAGACGCAGCAGCACCACCGTCTCCGCCCCCATCGGCTCAACCAGTTCCACCGGCGCCTCCACCGTCAGCGGAGACTCCTCGCCGAAGCGACGGTTCTCCTCGGCGATATGCTCGGGGCGGATGCCGAGAACGATCTCGCGGCCCGGCAAGCCCGCCGGCAAGCCGGGCCGCGACAGCTTCAGGCGGACGGCGTCGGGCCGGCCAGCGCCGATCACGCCAACCAGCGCCTCGCCATCCGCGACGATCCGCGCCGTCACCGTGTTCATCGGCGGCGAACCCATGAAGCGCGCCACGAACAGGTTGGCCGGGCGGTTGTAGATCGTGTCGGGATCGGCGAATTGCTGCACCTGGCCCAGATGCATCACCGCGATCCGGCTCGCCATGGTCATCGCCTCGATCTGGTCGTGCGTGACATAGACGATCGTGGATTGGATGCGCTGGTGCAGCTGCTTGATCTCCATGCGCATCTCGACGCGCAGCTTGGCGTCCAGATTGGACAGCGGCTCGTCGAACAGGAACAGCAGCGGGTCGCGCACCAAGGCCCGCCCCATCGCGACGCGCTGGCGCTGGCCGCCGGAGAGCTGCGCCGGACGGCGCCGCAGCAGCTCCTCGATCCGCAGCAGGCGGGCGACGCGCGCCACCGCCTCGTCCTGCTCGCGGCGCGGCACATGCCGGCACTCCATGCCGAAGGTGATGTTCTGCCGCACCGTCATCGACGGGTAGAGCGCATAGGACTGGAACACCATGGCGATGTCGCGGTCCTTCGGCGCCACGTCGTTCACCACCCGCCCGCCGATCTCGACGGTGCCGGCGCTCGGGCGCTCCAGCCCGGCGATGATGTTGAGCAAGGTGGACTTGCCACACCCGGAGGGGCCGACCAGCACGGCGAACTCGCCGCTCTCGATCTCAAGCTCGATCCCCTTCAGCACGTCATGGTGGCCGAAGCGCTTGGCGAGCTGGCGGATGCTGAGCGCGGCCATCCTCCCTCACTTCACCGCGCCGGCGGTAAGCCCGCGCAGGAAATACCGTCCGCCGAACAGATAGACGAGCAATGTCGGCAGCGCGGCGATCAGCACGGCGGCGCTCTGCACCCCGTATTGCGGCTCGGTCGTCACCGCGGCACTCAGCGCGATCAGCGCCGCCGTCACCGGCTGGCCGCTCCCGGAGGTGAAGGTCACGCCGAACAGGAACTCGTTCCAGATGCCGGTGAACTGCCAGATCACCGCCACCACCAGGATCGGCGGCGACAGCGGCAGGACGATGCGCCAGAAGACCCGGAAGAAGCCGGCGCCGTCAACCCGCGCCGCGCGCAGCAGGTCGCGGGGGATGCCGACGTAGAAGTTGCGGCAGAACAGCGTCGTGAAGCTCAGCCCCTGCACGACATGGATCATGATCAGCCCGGCGATGGTATTGCTCAGCCCGAGGTCGCGCAGCACGATCGCCCACGGGAATCAGCTTCATCTGCTCGGGCAGGAAGATGCCGAGCGTGACCAGTCCGAACACGAGCTGGTCGCCCGGAAACCGCCACAGCGCGATCGAATAGCCGGCGATCGCGCCGAGCAGGGTGGAGAGGATCGTGGCCGGAATCGTCATCTCGAGCGAGTTGAGCATGTAGGGCTCGATCCCCCAGCAATGCTCGGCCATGCAGAACCGGTCCCAGGCTTGCGCGTAGTTGCCGAGGGCAAGCCCGCGCGGCCAGCCGATCATCGACGTCGAAGCGATCTCCTGGCCGGTGCGCACCGAGTTCAGCACGGCGACGGCGAGCGGGACCAGGAACAGCGCCGCCAGCACGATCAGCGCCGCATAGATCCCGGCCCGCGTCCAGGCGGCGGACGAGGTCATGCGCGCGCCTCCCGCCGCCGGCGCCAGCGCAGATAGATCCCGTACGGCGCCATCACCACCAGCAGCGACAGCAGCATCAGCACGGCGGCCGCCGCGCCGCGGCCAAGCTCGCTGCGCTGGAACATGAAGTCGTAGACGACCAGCGCCGGCAGCATGGTGGAGATTCCCGGCCCGCCGCCGGTCAGCGCGCGCACCAGGTCGAAGGTCTTGATGGCGAATTGCAGCAGGATCACCAGGACGGTGACGAAGATCGGCCAGATCGTCGGCAGCACTACCCGCCGATAGGTCCGCCACGGCCCCGCCCCGTCGATCTGCGCCGCCTTCACCAAATCCGCATCCACCGAGCGCAACCCGGCGAGGAACAGCGCCATCGCGAAGCCCGCCCCCTGCCAGGCGCCGGCGAGGATCAGCGTGTAGATCGCCTTGTCCGGCTCCACGATCCAGTCGAAGCGGAACCCGGTCCAGCCGAAATCGCGCACCAGCTTCTGCACGCCGAGGCCAGGGTTCAGCAGCCAGCTCCAGATCGTGCCGGTCACGACGAAGGAGACCGCCAGGGGATAGAGGAAGATCGTGCGCAGCACGTTTTCCCCACGCACCCGCTGATCGAGCAGGATTGCCAGCAGCAGCCCGAGCGCCATGGTCAGCACCACGAAGCCCAAGCCGTAGATCACCAGATTCACATACGCGACCTGGAAATTGGCCGTGCGCATGATCGCCCGGTAGTTCCGCAGCCCGACCCAGCCGGATTCAGGCAGCAAGGTGGAGGGCGTGAAGGAGACCCAGCCGGTCCAGGCGGTGAACACCAGCACATGCCCGGCGGCGATCAGCAGCGGCACCCAGATCGCGAGCTGCGTCAGGATGTCGCCAAGCCGGCCCCGCCAGGCAGGCCGGCGCCCGGACGAGGACCGAACCCTGGCCGGGCCAGCTCGCGATCTCATCGTCCGGCATCGCGCCTCAGAGCGCGTTCTCGACGGCGCTGACCAGCCGCTTCTGCCCCTCCGCGGCCGGGATGGCGCTGTCGTGGACGAACTCCGTCAGCACGTCGATCATCGCGGCGGTGATCTGGTTAGGCTGCGCCATGTTGTGCGCGAGGCTCAGCACCACCCGCTTCTGCTCGATCGCCGCGCGCAGATTCTGCGCCGCGTCGCGCTGGCCGTCGGTGAAGCCCTTGGCCGACAGATCCACATCGGTGCGCGCCGGGATCGAGCCGGTGATCTTCGAATACATCTCCTGCGTGCCCGGCATCATCACCACCTCGGCGAACAGCTTCTGCCCAGCCTTGAGGTCGGCGGCCTTCTGTTGCCAGAACATGAAGGAATTGGCGTTCAGGTCGAAGCAGGGCGGCCCGCTCTCCTGCGGCGCCGGCCCGCTGCTGAAATCGGCCTCGGTCGCGCCGGCGCGCATCAGGTTGCCCTGCGCCCAGCCGCCCATCAGCACCATGCCCATGTCGCCCTTCATGAAGGCGGGCACGTTCACCTGCCAGCCCTGCGCCGCGATCGACGGGCTCATCCAGCTGGCGAGCTTGCGCAGCTGCTCGAACGCGGCCAGCACCTCCTTGCCGCGCAGCGCACCGGTGTCGAGCTGCATGAGGGCGCGGCGATAGACCTCCGGGCTGATGCCGGCCAGCGCGATCTCGAACTTCATCCCGTCGTCCCAGCGGGCGCCGCCATTGGCGAGCGGGATCATCCCGGCGGCCTTCATCTTCGCCGCCGCCTCGTTGAACTCGGCCCAGGACGAGGGGGCCTTGGACACGCCGGCGCGCTGCATTCCCTTGGTCGACATGAACAGTGTGTTGATGCGGTAGATCTGCAGCGGCAGCGCGATCCAGTGCCCGCCCGGCTGACAGGTCTTGCCCAGCTCCGCCGGCACCTTGGCGGCGTATCCGGCCGCCTGCACCCAGGGAGTGATGTCCACGGTTGGCGCGATCTTGGACCAGGCGGCGATCTCCGGCCCCTTGAGCTGCGAGATCGCCGGCGGGTCGCCCGCCAGGATCTGCGCCCGCAGCTTGTTCATCATCTCGGTGGTGAAGCCGGGAACCGGGTTGTGCTGCCAGATCCCGCCATGCTCCTCGAACACCTTGCCCAGTGCCGAGATCGCGGCCCCGTCGCTGCCGGCGGACCATTGCGTGATGACGGTGACGCGCGGCTTGACGCCGCTCGGCGCCTGCCCGCGCACCGGCGTGGCGAGCAGGGCGGCGGAGCCTGCCAGCAGGCCACGGCGTGTCGGATGCGGCATCGGTTTCTCCCTCCCCTTGCGGTCATCCAAGCGGTATTGAGGCTCGGCCGACCCCCACGTCTTTCACGCGAGCAGCATAGACGCGGGTGCTCGGGCCAAGCCAGCCTCTGGTCGGGGAGATCCCATTCCAGTCAGACGATAAGTCCGGCGCCGGACGTCATCAGCAGCGCGTTCCTCGCCATCGTGAACTGCCGGTCAGTCAGCATGCGGAACAGCGACAGCCCGCACCATGTGCCGAGCAGCGCGGGAATGGCGCAAGTCAGTATCTCCGGACTGATCGACAAGCCATGCGCCCCGCGCGGCGCCGCGAGCTGGATCGCGCAAAACGTGACGACCTGCATGACGAGGCTGAACGGCTGGACCACCGCCCGTTGCCGGCCCCTGTCCCATCCCTTGCAGCCGAACCACATCGTTGCGAACGCTCCAGGAAAGCCAGCAAGTCCGCCGGCCAGGCCGCCCAGAAGGCCGGCGGCGACATCGCCGATTGCCTGGCCGCTCCGGATGACAGGCGGCCGGCGGAACATCATGAACGTGCCATAGGCCATGAGGAACACGCCCAGGAACTTGGGATAGGCCGCGTGGTGCAGATGCAGGAGGAGGTAAACGCCGAACGGCAGGGAGAGGAGACCACCCGCGAGAAGGCGCGAGAGCGAGCGCCAGTCAACCGAGCCGCGCAGCGACCACACGTTCAGCGACTGGATCGCGATGCTGCACCCGATCAGGATTTGCATGGCCTGAACCGGGTCTCGCACGAGATGGAACAGCAGCGCCCCGCACAGGGCGGAGAAGGCGAATCCCACGATGCTGGAGACCGTGGACGCGGCCAGGATCGCGAGCATGACCGGGGCGCCGTGCTCGCCATAGCCCATCTGGCTCGCCAATGGCGCATAGGCGATCACGGCGGCTGTTGTCGCCGCGAGCAACAGGCTTGTCTGCGCCCAGGGGTGCCGATGTCCCGCGATGGCGCGATCGATGGAGTTGCTGTTCACAAAGCCTGTCATGATCCGCGCCTTCGCCTGGCAGCATTTCAGTCCCGAATGCGGCCAAGGTTAGCGATCCCGCGGATCGCGTCAGTGAACTGCTTCACACCGTCTTAAATTCGCGCCGTGCTGCTTGGCCGAGGTCCGCTCGCTCGGGCCTTCAGCAGCCGCATTGCGGAAATTCACTGTTCCCGCCGGAAAGTGCATACGAAATTCGTGAATTGAGACATTCGTATTCACGAGGCTGCACGTGACCGATTTGTCTCCGGGAGACATCCCTATGTCGCTCGTCAGGGTCCGCCGCGCCGCCCAGATCACCCTGCCGCGTAACATCCGCGAGGCGGCTAGGGCCTGTTCGATCACATGAGTGTGGTACCTCATCGTCAGGCGCGCGGGACGAGCTGTGATCCAAGCTCCGTTCTCGGCGGAGCGACACGGCTTGGTGGACAGGCGGGCGATCACGTGATCAGCGAGCGACGGCTTGGCGACGACAGATGGCCCCGCTGTTGCCGGTGCAAGGCGACGGATCCGCGGAGTGACGGCGAAGGACACCCAGGCTAGTTCCGGAAGCGGTTCTGTGGCCCGTGCGGGCGGGATCGCCGTCGCGCGACCTGCCGCCTGCGTCCGGGCGGCTGGAACAGCGTGCTTCCAGCGCATTCCGCCGCTGGGTGCGGGCGAGCGTGCTTCGAGCGCCTGCTTCGAGCGCTTGTCCGACGAGCCGCGATTCGAATACGCCCTGATCGACGGCACGCTCGTCACCGCCCATCAGAAGGCGAGCGAGCGCAAAGGGCGTCGACCTTACCACAATCAGGCCATCGGCACGCTCGCGAGGCGGGCTGACGACCAAGATCCTGCGCGCTGGTCGGACCGTGCATGGAAATCTGGTCCGCTTCGTGCTCTTGCCCGGACAGCGCCACGACATCGTAGGGGTCGCGCCGCTCACGCAGACATCACTTTCGACGCCCTGCTCGGTGACAAGGCGTTCGACGCCGATTGGCTGCGTGCGGACCTCGATGACCGTGGCGCCGTCGCCGTCATCCCACCCAAATCCAACCGCAATACGATCATCGCCTATGACAAGGCCATGTATCGCTGGCGCCACCTGATCGAGAACCTTCTTCGCCAAGCTGCAAGGAGTTCCACAGCCATCGCCACCCGCTACGACAAGACCGACGAAAGCTTCCACGCCAACATCAGCCTCGCAGCCACCATCATCGCAACGAGTTAATTGTCAACAGACCCTAGCACTACCTTGGCACTTTCTGCTGCGCGTTGATCAGCCGCTTTCGGCAGTGCGGACATCGTGGTGGCGGCTTTGGCGGTGCGAACAGTCGGGCGACAAGCGCGCGGCGGACTTCAGGGAGTGTGGGCCGCGGCGGTGGCCCGGTCAGCTTCTTTTTTCCCCCGTGCTGCGGCGGCGCGCAGTCGCAGGTGCTGGAGGTAGGTGAAGGCAATGCAGCTCATCAGCGCATGCCGGTGCAGCCCGGTCCATGATCGCCCCTCGAAGGCGCCGAGCCCGA
The DNA here is from genome assembly GCA_963756495.1 of uncultured Pseudomonadota bacterium. GTDB lineage: Bacteria > Pseudomonadota > Alphaproteobacteria > Acetobacterales > Acetobacteraceae > DATFDN01. The sequence continues at coordinate 7,711 of CAVWNS010000004.1, forward strand.
GTTCCTGCTTGAGCTGCTGGTGCGCCTGCTCGCACACCCAGCGCGCTTTGACGGTTGCCGCGAGGTCGCGCAGCGACGTGCCGGGAGGCTGATTGGTTAGGTGGTATTTGCGCTCGCCGCTGCTGCGCCACTCACCGATCAGCCAGGCCTCTTCGCCCGGCAGGTGCTTGCCCTCGCGAACCGATGGACCATCGGCTACGCGCACGCGCAGGGCAGCGAAGCGCGCGGTGAGCGCGGCCTTGGTGCCGCGGCGCCAGGTAATCCGTCGCCACGACATCCCGGCCAATGCGCTCGCTGCGTCCTGTCCGGGTTCGCTCGGCACCGGCTGCTTGCGCGGGCGGCCGCGCCCCGCATCCGGCCAGATCGCGGTTGCCTTCGTTGTGTAGACCCTCTGCGTGCGCGGGACGCCGACGGACCAGACGAGACCGCGCGCGCTCAAGCCCTGCCGGAACGACGCGCTGATCCCATAGCCGGCATCGGCCAGGACGCAGCCGAAGCGCGCGCCGGCGGCGATGCGGCGGTCGATCTCGGTCAGCGCGATCTCGGGCTTGGTCTGGGCAACGCGCGCCGCCTCCGGCACGCCCGCGCGGACACAGCGCGCCGGATCGTCGCTCCAGGAGCTCGGCAGGAACAAGCGCAAGCCGACGGGGATCGGCACCTCGCCGCGCGCCAGCGTCAGCGATACCAGCGACTGGCAGTTCGCCTGCTTGCCCACCTCGCCGCAATACTGGGCCGCGACGCCGACCGAGAGCGTGCCTTTCTTGGGTATCGCCGTGTCGTCGACGACCAGCACCGCGTCCTTGCCGCCGACCAGTGCGTCGGCGCGATCGGCCAGCACCCGCCACAGCGGCGCATCATCCCAGGCCGGACTGCTGACGAAGTGATGCAGCTGATCGTGGCCGCGCAGACCCAGCCGAGCCGCAATCGGCTGCACGCTCTTCGGACCGTCGGGTCCCAACAGGCCGCGCACATAGAGCGGCCCCCAGTGCCGCCGCGTGCTGCGGCCCATCACCTCGAGGAACGGCCTCAGCCAGCGATCAAGCCAGTCGCCCGGCGCGGCGGATCGGGACACAGCGCAACCTCCGCTGAATCCCAGCGTGATATAACGCGCTCTCGTGGTCGGACAAGTGCCAAGGTAGGGCTAGGGCGGTTGGTATTATAGGTCGCCCCAGTCCAGCCGGCCGGCGATCGGAAAAGCCGTTTCCGCCTCGTATTGGTAGCGGCGCGTCCAGGGGCGGGGCGCGGGACCGTCTTGCACCGGCTTCGCGGCCAGCACCTGCGCAACACCCATCCAGCCGGCGTCGAAGGCGTAAGCCATCCCGGCCAGGAACATGCGCCAGATCCGGTAGCGTTCGGCGCCCGCCGCCGCGACGGCCTCCGCCTCCGCTTCCTGGAGGCGGTCCACCCAGCGGAGCAGCGTGCGCGGGTAGTGCGGGCGGAGATCCTCGACGTCCAGCATCTCCAGGCCCGCACCGGACAGCTCGAACAGCACGCGTGAGACATGGGCGAGCTCGCCGCCGGGAAAAACCAGATTATCGATGAACTCCCCGCCCGGCGGACCTTGCGCGTGCCCCTCCCGGTCGGCGGCGGTGATGCCGTGATTAAGCAGCAGCCCGCCGGGCTTCAGCAGGCGCGCGATCGTGGCGAAATAGGCGGGCAGATTGGCCGTCCCGACATGCTCGACCATGCCGACCGAGACGATCTTGTCGAAGCACGACGCGCCCTGGACGTCACGGTAGTCCTGCAACCGGATCTCGATCCGATCGCCTAGCCCGGCCTCGCCCACGCGGGCCCGCGCCAGCTCGGCCTGGGCCTGGCTCAGCGTGATCCCGACGCCGCGTATCCTATGGCGCTGCGCCGCCCAGATCAGCAGTCCGCCCCAGCCGCAGCCGATGTCGAGCAGACTCTCGCCCTCGGCCAGGCGCAGCTTGCGGCAGATATGCGCGAGCTTCTGCTCCTGGGCGGTGGCGATGTCTTCGTCCCCGGTCTGGAAATAGGCGCAGGAATAGATCATGCGCTGGTCGAGCCAGAGCGCGTAGAACGCGTTCGACACGTCGTAATGATGGCTGATCGCGCGCGCGTCGCGCGCGCGCGTGTGCCGCCAGCGCGGCCGGCGTGCTGCCACCGCGCCGATGCGGCGCAGGAGGCGGGAACGGCCGACGCGCTCGGCGATGCGTATGCCGAGCCGCAATACGTCCTGGAGCCGCCCGTCGACGTCGATCTCGCCGCGCGCATACGCTTCTCCTAGCCGTCCCATGTCGCCGGAGAGGAACAGACGCAGCACGCGCGCGGAGCGCAGGGTGATCGTGACCACCGGCGCCGGAGCGAAATCGAACGCCTCGCCGTCCCAGAACGCGATCCGCACCGGTAGCGCCCCGTCGCCAAGGCGCCGCCGCAGGAATTCCAGGAGCCGGCGCCTAAGCGGCACGCGACACGTCCGAGCGCGCGCTCAAAGCCCCGCTGCCGCGGCCAGCGCCCGCAGCTCCGCCTGAGGTCGCGCGCCGTAATGTCCGATGATTTCGGCGGCGGCAAGCGCGCCCAGGCGGCCACAATCGCGAATATCGCGCCCGGAGGTCAGGCCCGTCAGGAAACCGGCGGCATAGGCGTCGCCCGCGCCTGTCGTATCCACGACGCGGGTGGCCGCGGCTTCCACGCGCACCGTCTCGGCCCCGCGCACGACGAGGCTGCCGGCCTCACTTTGTGTCAGTGCCGCCAATTTCACCTCGGCGCGCGCGGCCTCGACGGCTTCGGCGAAGCTGTTCACCTGATAGAGGCTCGTCACCTCGGCCTCGTTGGCGCAGAGGATGTCCACCCCGTCGCGAACGAGGGCACGGAAGGCGTCGCGATGGCGCTCGACGCAGAACGGGTCCGACAGCGACAGCGCGACCTGCCGCCCGGCGACGCGGGCGGCAGCGGCGGCGGCGCGGAACGCCGCCTGCGCCGCCGGCGGATCGAACAGGTAGCCTTCCAGATAGAGCACCGCGGCGTCGGCGATCAGCGCCGCGTCCACGTCTGCCTCGGCGAAGGCGACCGAAGCGCCGAGGAAGGTATGCATGGTCCGCTGCCCGTCGGGCGTGACCAGGATCAGGCAGCGCGCGGTCGGGGCGCCCTCGCGAAGCGGCGCCGAGGGGAAATGCACCCCCGAAGCGGTGATGTCGCGGCGGAACACCCGGCCGAGCGGATCGTCGGCGACCTTGCCCAGGTAAGCCACGCGGGCGCCGAGCGCGGCGGCGACAGCGCAGGTATTGGCCGCCGACCCGCCGCTGCTCTCCTCTCCCGGCGGCATCGCGGCATACAGGCGCTCGGCATCCGCGGCGTCGATCAGCGTCATGCTGCCTTTGCGCATCGAGTGGCGTGACAGGAACGCCTCATCGGCGCGGCTCACGACGTCCACGATGGCGTTGCCGATGCCGATGATGTCGAAGCGTGTCGCCATGCCGGTGCTCCCTTGCCGTGCTGACCTAGCCCGGGACGGCGGTGCCGGCCAGGGTTCAAGGCATTATTCGTGATGCCGCCGGCTGCGATCGGGTTGTTGCGACGCGACTCGCCATGCTAGCCGAATTGTCGCACCGCAGCCTCGATCCAAGGGTGAAAGCCCGTGTTCAAACGCCGCAAGCCAGACGATCCGACCGCCGCCGATGCCGCCCTCCCCGCCGGACTGGCTGCCGAGGAGGCGGACGATGCCGCGCTGGGGCAGGCGGACCTCGTGACCATCGTGCCGGGCGACAATGGCCTCGGCGTACCCCCGTTCCGCCCCGCCGCGCCCAAGGAGCAGCCCGACATGTCCTCCCGTCCGCCGTTTTCCTCCGGCTCCAATCTTGCGTCCCCGCCTCTTGCCTCCTCGAGTTCTTGCTTCCTCGGGCGCGCCAGGTTCCGGCGGCTCCGGCCCGAACGGGTCTTCTTCGACCGGGGCGAGCGCACCCACGTCGAGCCTTGCCGCGCCACCTCGGCCGGCTGCCGCCCCGCCCCCCGCGCCCCGCCCCGCCCCGCCGGAGCGCCGCACGTTGGTGGTCGGGCGCGGCATCAGCGTGCAGGGCACCGTACAGGACGCGGAGCGCCTGGTCGTGGAAGGCACGGTCGAGGCGAGCATGATCCATGCCAACGAACTCGCCATCTCTGTCGGGGGCATGTTCAAGGGCGAGGTGGAGGTGGAGGACGCCGAGATCGCCGGCACCTTCGACGGCACGCTGACGGCCCGTGGCAATCTGATCATTCGCGCAAGCGGTCGGGTGCTGGGCCAGGCACGCTGCCGGCGGCTCCAGGTCGAGGATGGCGGTCACATCTCCGGCCAAATGGAGATGCTGGCCGATGGCGCCAAGGCCGACGCGCCGGTGCGCGCCATGGCCGAGCACGCGGCCTGACCGGAGGCCCGCGCGATGACGTCGCTCCGGGCGGCACTGCCCTCGCTCGCCGCTGCGTTGCTCGCCGGCTGCGCGGCCCCACAAGCGGCGCGAATCACGCCTGATCCGATTGCTTCCACGTCGCCCGAGGCGGCTGCGGCGCCCGCCGTTGCGTCCGCAGCCGTGCTCACCGCTAACGCGGCGCCATCCGGCATCGACGGCCTTTATCGGGGCAGCAGCACCCGTTATCAGGCTGACCGGAGGGACTGCCCGCATCCCGGCCTGATTGCCCTGCTGGTGCAGGGGGGGCAGTTCACCTATCGCTGGAGCAACCTGACCGACGTGTCGGGTTCGATCGGTCCCGATGGGTCGATCAGCGGCCGGACGGGAGCGATCGCCCTGTCCGGACAGCTGGAGGGCGATGAGCTACAGGGCGATCTGACCAACGGGGCCTGCGCGCTGCATTTCACCGCGCATCGACGCTTCTCCGCGACCTGATTCTTTCCGGCGCCCTCGCCTACCGGCGCCGACGCCGGTAGGAAGGGCCCATGCGTTACGTCTCCACCCGCGGGCAGACGCCCGTACGCGATTTTGCCGGCGTGCTGCTGGCGGGCCTGGCCGAGGACGGCGGGCTTTATGTGCCGGAAGCCTGGCCAGCGCTCTCCGGCGATGAATGGCGGGCGCTGCGCGGCCTGCCCTACGCTGCCCTGGCCGCCCGGCTGCTCGCGCCCTTCATCGGCGCCACGGTGCCCGCCTCGGCGCTGGAGGCGATCTGCCGGGAGGCTTACGCCAGCTTCGGTCATCCCGCCGTGGTGCCCCTGATCCAGCTCGACACCGCGCTGTTCGTGCAGGAGCTGTTCCACGGCCCGACGCTCGCCTTCAAGGACCTGGCCCTTCAGGTCGTCGGTCGGCTGTTCGACCGCGTGCTGGCCGAGCGCGATGAGCGCGTGACGATCATCGCCGCCACCTCCGGCGACACCGGCTCGGCCGCCATCGAGGCGTTCGCCGGTCGGGCGCGGGTCGATATCGCCGTTTTGCACCCGCTCGGCCGCACCAGCGCGATGCAGCGGCGGCAGATGACCACGGTGGACGCCGCCAATGTCGCCAATATCGCGGTCGAGGGTACGTTCGACGACTGCCAGGATCTGGTGAAGGCGATGTTCGCCGACGCCGATTTCCGCGCCGAGCTGCGCTTGTCGGCCGTGAACTCGATCAACTGGGCGCGCGTCGCCGCGCAGGTGCCCTATTACGCGGCGGCGGCGCTGGCGCTCGGCGCACCCGATCGGGCGGTGGCGTTCAGCGTGCCGACCGGCAATTTCGGCAACGTGCTGGCAGCCTGGACGGCGGGACGGATGGGGTTGCCGATCGCCCGCCTGCTGGTTGGCTCGAACCGCAACGACATCCTGACCCGCTTTCTCGATCATAACGACATGTCGATCCGCGCGGTCGAGCCGAGCCTTTCGCCCAGCATGGACATCCAGGTCAGCTCCAACTTCGAGCGCCTGCTGTTCGAGCTGCTGGATCGCGACCCGGCGGCGACGGCGGCGGCGGTGGGCGGCTTCCGGCGGACCGGTCGGATGGCGGTATCCGATATGATCTGGCGGCGCGCGCGTGCGACCTTCGCCGGGTTCTGCCTCGACGATGTTGGGATCGAGGCGGAAATCGGCCGGCTCTATCGCGCGTGCGGCTACGTCGCCGACCCGCATACCGCGATCGGCATCGCCGCCGCGCGTGCCCTGCCTGTCGGGACCGGCGTGCCGGTGGTGGCGATGGCGACCGCCCATCCGGCGAAGTTCGCCGAGGCGGTCGAGCGCGCCATCGGGGTTCCGCCGCCGCCGCATCCCCAGCTTGCCGAACTCGATCAGCTTGAGGAGCGGTTCACCGTAGCGCCCAACGACCTCCGCGCGGTGCAAGCGCTGGTGCGGGGCTTCGCCAGCCGGAACGCAGGGCGTTAGCGCCCCTTTAAGGCGAGTGCGTGCCTGATAAGATCGACGTCCGGTCCTATATTACTGTGCGAATCCCGAAAGGAATCTTCGTGTCCGATACGACCCATGGCGGTGCCATTCGCCTGACCCGGCTTCCCTCCGGCCTGACCGTCGTGACCGAGCGCATGGAGCGCGTCGAAACCGTTTCGTTTGGCGCCTATGTCGCGACCGGATCGCGCCACGAGACCGAGGCGGAAAACGGCGTTTCCCACTTCCTGGAGCACATGGCGTTCAAGGGCACGCAACGGCGCACGGCGGCTGAGATCGCCGAGGAGATGGACGCGGTCGGCGGCCACCTCAACGCCTACACCGCCCGCGAACAGACCGCCTACTACGCCAAGGTGCTGAAGGAGGATACCGCGCTGGCGGCCGACATCATCGGCGACATCCTGACCCATTCCACCTTCGATCCCGAGGAGCTGGAGCGCGAGCGCGGCGTGATCCTGCAGGAGATCGGCCAGGCCAACGACACGCCCGATGACATCATCTTCGACCGCTTCCAGGAGCAGGCCTTCCCCGGCCAGTCGGTTGGCCGGCCGGTGTTGGGGACCGAGGGCACGATCCAGGCCATGCCGCGCACCGCTCTGATGGGATACATGCGCCGGCACTACCCGGCATCGAACGTCGTCATCGCCGCGGCCGGCGCGCTGGAGCACGATGGGATCGTGGAACTGGCGCGGGCGCACTTCGCCGATCTGGCCGCCGACCCTGCCCCCGGCCCGCTTGAGGCGCGCTACCAGGGCGGGGAATTCCGCGAGGATCGCGATCTCGACCAGGTTCACATCGTCCTGGGCTTTCCTTCGGTCGCGTACCAGGACCCGGACTTCTACCCGACCCTGCTGCTGTCCACGCTCCTTGGCGGCGGGATGTCGTCGCGACTGTTCCAGGAGGTGCGGGAAAAGCGCGGGCTGGTCTATTCGATCTACTCGTTCACCGCACCCTTCAACGATGCGGGCCTGTTCGGCATCTACGCCGGCACCGGCGAGAGCGAGGCCGAGGACCTGATCCCGGTCACGCTGGAGGAGTTGCGCAAGGTCCAGGAGCAGGTATCCGACGCCGAGCTTGCCCGTGCCCGCGCGCAGGCCAAGGCCGGGCTGCTGATGTCCCTCGAGAGCACGGGCAGCCGCTGCGAACAGCTCGCGCGGCAAATCCAGGTGTTCGGACGCGTGGTGCCGGTCGCCGAGACGGTCGCCAAGATCAACGCCGTGGACAAGGCTGCCGTGCAGCGCGCCGCCTCCCGCCACTTCCGCGCCGCACCCACGCTGGCGGTGCTGGGTCCGGGCGCGCGTGTACCGACGCTGGCCGATTTGGCGGAGAAGCTTGCCGTTTATACCCGGAATCATTGAACGGTGAAACGTGTCGCCAAGGCTGTCATCGCGAGCCGCCTCTTGGCGGCGTGGCGATCCAGGCGGGCGACCCAGATGGGCGATACGGTGCGGCGGGCCTGGATCGCCACGGCGCTGCGCGCCTCGCGATGACGGTTTCAGCAACTCATCGTTCACCATAGGG
>CAVWNS010000005.1:0-754298 GCA_963756495.1 uncultured Pseudomonadota bacterium
CACTGGCCGCGCCGGTTGGCACGTTTCTTGCCTGAGATTAATGCCTCTCCGATTGACCCCGCCCGTGCGGCTGGCCTAAGTCCAACCCGGAGGGAGACCCGAACGCCGATGACAGCCCGTACTCGCCGCCGCACGCGCCGACCTCGACGTCGCGCGCGCCGTTCTCGGGACCGAGGCGGCGGGGCTACGGGCGCTCGCGGCTGCGCTGGACGACGGCTTCACCCGCGCCGTGGCGCTGCTGGCTGGCGCCGCCGGTCGGGCGGTCGTCTCCGGGATGGGCAAGTCGGGCCATGTGGCGCGCAAAGTCGCGGCGACCCTCGCCTCCACCGGTACCCCGGCACTGTTCGTGCACCCGGCCGAGGCTTCGCATGGTGATTTGGGCATGATCGTGGCGGGTGACGTCGTGCTCGCGATGTCCAATTCCGGGGAGACGCCGGAGCTTGCCGATCTGGTCCGCATGCCCGGCGCTTCGCTCTGCCAATCATCGCGGTCACCGCGCGTGCCGGCTCGGCGCTGGCGTCGCGGCCGACGTCGGCGCTGCTGCTGCCGCACGCGGCGGAGGCGTGCCCGATGGGCCTGGCGCCGACCACCAGCACGGCAATGCAGATGGCGCTCGGCGATGCGCTGGCGGTCGCGCTGCTGACCCGACGCGGCTTCACCGCCGCCGATTTCAGCCGGTTCCACCCCGGCGGGCGCCTGGGTGCCCGGCTGCAGCCGCGTGCGCGACCTGATGCACACGGGAGGCGATCCCGCTGGCTCCGCCCGACATGCCGATGCACCGCGCGCTGCTCCGCATCACCGAGAAGCGATTCGGCTGCCTCGGCGTCACCGACTTCGAGGGGGAACTGGTTGGCATCGTCACCGATGGCGACCTGCGTCGCCACATGGGACCGGACCTGCTGGCCACCGGACGGCGATATCATGACCTGGACCCGCGCACGATCGCGCCCGATGCGCTGGCGGCCGAGGCGCTGCACGCAATGAACGCGCGCGGCCGGCCGATCACTGCCCTGTTCGTCGTAGACTTGGACGGGCGACCCGTAGGCATTCTGCATGTCCACGACCTGTTGCGCGCGGGGTCGTGTGAGCCCCACTCCGACGCCTCGTCCGCGCGCCGGCGAGCAGACACGGGTTCGGACCGGCGTGGGCGTGGGCGTGCGCCGGCTGCCGTCGCCGGGCGTGCTCGCGCGGCGGCGGCTGATGATCCGGGCGGCGAAGCTACTCTGCCCGCATTTGCCCTGGTGCTGCTCGCCAGCCTCGCCATCTGGCCGGAGCTGCAACGCGAGGTGCGCCGGGCCCGGGCGGCGGCGCAGGCGCTGAGCCAGTTTCAGGGTGCCACCGTGATTGGCGCACGCTACCGCAGCATCGACGAGCGTGGCCGGCCCTACACAGTGACAGCCGCGACGGCGCGTCAGTCGGGCGGGGACCGGGTGGACCTGACCGAGCCCAAGGGGGACATCACTCTGGAGAACGGCACTTGGCTCATGCTGCAGGCGCGCCAGGGGGTCTATCGTCGGCATGACAACGCGCTTGATCTGTCGCAGGACGTCACCCTGTATCGCGACGACGGCACCGCGATGGTGACCGCGAGCGCGGCGTTGGACCTGAAGAACGGTGCCGCGGCCGGTTCCGAGCCGGTTCACGCCGACGGACCGTTCGGCCGGCTCGATGCGGCGGGTGGGTTCACCGCCACCGATAAGGGCGAGCAGATCCTGTTTGCCGGTCCTGCGCGGCTGCTGCTGAATGGCGCGACCGGCCCGTGAGCCGGCGATCGCATCCCCTGTCGGCGCTGGGGCTGGTTGCGGGCGTGATCGCAACGATTGGGGGTGCCGCCCTGTGCCCGGCGGCGGCGCAGGGGATCGACCTGTCGCATGGCGGGCCGATCGCCATCACGGCGCGCGACGGCATCGAATGGCTGCAACAGCAGCACCAGGTGATCGCGACCGGCGACGCGCGCGCGGTGCGGCAGAACGTGGTCGTGACCGCCGACCGGCTGGTCGCCTTCTACCGCAAGAAGAAGGTGGTGGCCGGCACCGGAGGCGCCGCCCCAGCGTCCGCCACCAAGGCGGCGGCGAGCGGATCCCAGGACGTGGCCGGCGCGGACGAGGGCGACAACGAGATCTATCGGCTGGAGGCCGAAGGACATGTCGTCATCACCACGCCCACAGACCGCGCCCAGGGTGACAAGGCGGTGGACGACCTCGACCAGGCGGTGATGGTCCTGACCGGCCGCGACCTGCGGCTGAACACCCCGAATGACGTGCTGACCGCGCGCGACGACCTCGAATACTGGTCCGCCCAGCATATGGCGGTCGCGCGGGGCGATGCCGTGGTGGTCACCAAGGACACCCGGCGGATCGAGGCCGACGTGCTGGTGGCCTATACGAGCGCCCAGGACGCTCCGGTTCCGTCGCAGCCGACGGCGCCCGGGCCGGTACGCGCGGCGCAGACGGGCGACGATCCCCTGGCCGCCTCGGGCAAGCTTCAGAAGGTCGAGGCGTTCGGCCATGTCGTGGTCAGCACGCCGACCGATGTGGTCACCGGCGCGCGCGGCGTCTACGTGCCCGATACCGGCATCGCCGTGCTCCTGGATCGCGTGCGGATCACCCGTGGGCAGAACCAGCTTGAGGGATCGGAGGCCGAGGTGAATCTCAAGACGGGCGTCTCGCGCCTGCTCGCCGCCAAGAAAGGGCGGGTGCAGGGCCTGATCGTGCCGAACGACGCGCCAGGCACGGTACCGGGAACAGCCCCACCGCCCAGGCAAGGAACAGCGGCGTCAACTCCCGGTGGAGCACGGCGATGAGCGGATCGCGGAGTGGGCTGCGCGTGGTGGCGGGTGCCGCCGGCCTCGTCGCCAGCGGCATCGGCAAGACCTACAACAAGCGCCCGGTGGTGCGGAACGTGACGCTGACGCTGCGCCGGGGCGAGGCGGTCGGGCTACTCGGGCCGAATGGCGCCGGCAAGACGACCACCTTCTACATGATCGTGGGACTCGTGCGGCCCGAGACCGGGGCGATCCGGCTGGATGGCGCCGAAATCACCCAGCTACCCATGTACCGCAGGGCCCGGCTGGGGGTTGGCTATCTGCCGCAGGAAGCGAGCGTGTTCCGCGGCCTGAACGTCGAGCGCAACATCATGGCCGCGCTGGAGGTGGTGGAGCCCGACCGCGACCGGCGCGACCAGATGCTGGACGAATTGCTGGCCGAGTTCGGCATCGGCCACCTGCGCCGCACGCCGGCGCTGGCGCTCTCGGGCGGCGAGCGGCGGCGCGTCGAGATCGCGCGCGCGCTGGCCACCCAGCCCGCCTACATCCTGCTCGACGAGCCCCTGGCCGGGATCGACCCTATCGCGGTCGGGGAGATCCGCGACCTCGTCTCGCACCTGAAGGACCGCGGCATCGGCGTGCTCATCACCGACCACAACGTGCGCGAGACGCTGGAGATCATCGACCGCGCCTACATCATGCACGACGGCCAGGTGCTAATGGAGGGACGCCCGCACGAGGTGGTGGCCCATGAGGGCGTTCGCCGCGTCTACCTGGGCGAGCGGTTCAGCCTGTAGCGCGGGGGCCGGGAAGCACGCACATGGCGATGGGCCCGCGCTTCGAGCTGCGGCAGAGCCAGTCGCTGGTGATGACGCCGCAGCTGCGCCAGGCGATCAAGCTGCTGCAGTACTCCAACCTGGAAGTCACGGCGTTCGTCGACCAGGAGCTGGAGCGCAATCCGCTGCTGGAGCGCGACGAGGCGTCCGACGCGCCACCGATCGAGCTGGCGGCACTGGACCAGCGCCCGGAGCGCACGGAGCGCGTGGCGGACGTGGCCGAGCAGGTGCGTGCCGAGACGCTGCCCGATCGTCGGGCCGAGCCGTTGGACTCCGAGCATGCCGAGCCCTATGACGCAGGCGGTCCATCGGACGGCCTGCCCTTCGAGCGGCGTGGCGGGGGCGCGCACGATTTCGGCTCTGACGAGCGGGGAATCGAGGACGTCCCGGAGGCGCGCCGGCCGCTGCGCGAGCATCTGGGTGAGCAGCTCCGCTTAGGCTTCGCCAATCCGACGGAGCGCATGATCGGCGCCCACCTGATCGCACTGCTGTGCCCGGCCGGCCGGTTGACCGCGGCGCCGAAGTCGATCGCCGAGGCGATGGGGGTGGCAGTCGAGCGCGTGGAAGCGGTGCGCGCCCGCATGATGCGCTTCGATCCGCCGGGCCTGTTTGCGCGCGACCTGAAGGAGTGTCTGGGGGCGCAGCTGGCCGAGCGCAACCGGCTGGACCCGGCTATGCGAGCGCTGCTCGACCATCTCGATCTGCTGGCCCGGCGCGAGTTGCGCCGGCTGGTGGCGGTCTGCGGCGTCGACGCCGAGGACATCACGGAGATGATCGCCGAGATCCGCGCGCTCGATCCAAAGCCGGGGGCAAGCTGGGACAGCGAGCCGGTGCGGGCCGTGGTGCCCGACATCCTGATGCGCGCCTCGGCCGAAGGCGGATGGCTGCTGGAGCTGAACCCCGACACCTTGCCGCGCGTGCTGGTCAACCAGCGATTCTTCGCGCGCATCGCGCCCCATGCGGCCAAGCAGGACCGTGGCTTCCTGACCGAGCAACTGGCCAGCGCCAACTGGCTGGTGAAGTCGCTCCAGCAACGAACTCAGACCATCTTGAAGGTTGCGGCCGAGATCATGCGCCAGCAGGATGGGTTCCTGCGCCACGGGATCGAGCATCTCCGCCCGCTCATCCTGCGCGACATCGCCGTGGCCGTGGACCTGCACGAGAGCACGGTCAGCCGGGTGACGGCGAACAAGTACATCGCGACGCCGCGCGGACTATTCGAGCTCAAATACTTTTTTACCACCGCCATCGCCCGGACCGACGGCGGCCTCGCGCACAGCGCGGAGGCGGTACGCCACCGGATACGGGCCCTGATCCAGGCCGAGGAGTCGGAGAAGGTGCTCTCCGATGACGCGATCGTTGAGGCGCTTCGGGTGGAGGGCGTGGACATTGCCCGGAGGACCGTGGCCAAATACCGCGAAGCGCTGCGCATCCCGAACTCGACGCAGCGCAAACGAGAGAAAGCCGTGCCGGCCTGACGCGCCCGATGAGCCGGGACGCCGGGCGAGGTCGGCTCGTCGCGGGAGAGTTTGATGGAAATCAACGTTTCCGGCAAACAAATCGAGCTGTCCGACGCGTTGCGGACGCGGGTCGCGACGCATCTCGAAGGGATCGCGAGGAAGTACTTCGACCGCGCCCTGGAGGCCCAGGTCACGTTCGGCCGCGCGCGGAGCTTCTTCACCTGCGACATCAACCTGCATGCTGGCCGCGGCCTCAGCCTGCGCGGGGAGGGGGAGGCGGCCGACGCTCCGACCGCCTTCGACGATGCCGCCGAGCATATCGCCAAGCGGCTACGCCGCTATCGCCGCCGGGTGAACGAGCATGCCCGCGACCTCGCGAACCGGGCACGACCCGAGGCGGCTCGGCAATACATCCTGCGCCAGGACGTTGGCGGGACGGCGGACGGAGGCATGCCGGGAGCCGAGGCCGAGACGGCCGCCTATGCCACCATTATCGCCGAGCAGGTGACCGAGATCAGCCGCCTGTCGGTGGGCGAGGCGGTGATGCGCATGGATCTCGCGGATCAGCCTGTGCTGATGTTCCGCAACAGCGCGACGGGCGAACTGAACGTGATCTACCGCCGCCAGGATGGCAACATCGGCTGGATTGACCCGAGCGAGCCTCGACCAGGATAGCCGTGGCTGACGAACGGCGTAGGCCCTATGCGGCTGCGCAGGCCGGTTCGCCGACCACGTCTCGCCACGCTGTCGGGTCGGCGAACAGCGCCCGGAGCAGCCGGTTGTGGAGGGCATGACCGGCACGATGGGCGCGGAAGCGGCCGCGCAAGGGCGCCCCGGCCAGGGCGAGGTCGCCCACTGCGTCCAGCAGCTTGTGGCGGACGAACTCGTCATTCATTCGCAGGCCGCCAGGATTGAGGACACGGCTGTCCTCGACAACGACGGCGTTTTCGAGGCTGCCGCCCTGGGCGAGGCCGGCGGCGCGCAACGCATTCACCTCCTTCGCCAGGGCAAAGGTACGGGCGCGGGCGAGTTCGTGGCGGAAGCTCTCCGGCGTCAGACGCAACGATGCCGATTGGCGGCCGATGGCGGCGATGACAAAGTCGATGGAGGCGGTCATCTCCAGCCCGTCGAACGCCCCGGCCGCGTCGAGTTCCGCCCAGGATTGGCCGTCGTCCACGCGCACGCGGCGCAGCACCTCGACCGTTCGGCGTGGCGCGTCTGGCTGTACAGCGGTTCCGGCGCAGTCGATCAGGAACAACCAGGGCGAGGCGGAGCCGTCCAGAATCGGAACTTCCGGCCCATCCAGCTCGACCAGTACATTGTCGATGCACGTGCCAGCCAGCGCGGCCATCAGATGTTCGACCGTGCCGATGCGGCATGCGCCGTCCCCTGCGCTCGCCAGGGTGGTCGCAAGCCGGGCTCCGGTGACGCGATCGAACCGCGCCGGGATCTCGGCGCGCTCGTCCAGGCGACGGAACACGATGCCGTGTCCGGGAGGCGCAGGGCGCAGGGTCAGGGTGACGCGCCGGCCCGAGTGCAGCCCGACCCCGACACAGGAGATCGGCGCCTTGAGCGTGCGCTGATGGGCGGCGGTCAGGATCGGGGAGAGACGCTGCTGCAGCCCATCCATGCAATCGAGTCCAGTTCCGGATCGGGCCCGCCAAAATCAGTCGGGCCGTCCTCAGCGTATGGGGCGGCCCGACAGTTCGCTACTCACTCTTTATTTCTGAATGTTACCGCATACTCCATTGAATATGCGGTATTTTCACTGCTCAGGACGACTGCCGGCGGAGAAAGGTCGGGATTTCGATCCCCGTCTCGTCGGTCGCTCCCCCACGGCTTGCGACCGGCGCCGCATCGGGACGCTGCTCGGTCACCACGGGCTCTACCCGGGGAACGCTTGGTTCCGTGAGAGGGGCGGCACGGCGGCGCAACAGGACGCCGGTCACGGTGCCGAACAGGCTGGCGCGGGCGGGCTCAGGAGCGGCGGAGGCCGGCAGGGCTGGTGCCTCGCGCGGTGGCTCGTTGAACAATGCGCTCGCGCGGGGCGCCGGCGCTGGACGGGCCGTGGCCGGGCGGTTGGCCGGCTGGGGCTCGCCGGCAGCCATTGCGGCAGCATGGTCATAGCCCGGATCGGCCCCCGGCACGGAGGCCGGCATGGAGGGGCGCAGCGCGACGGTGCCGGCCGCCATCTGTGCGGCGGCGTACACGGGCTGCTGTGCCGGATGGACGCCCGGATAGGCAGCGGGATGCATACCCGCGTGCGGTGCCGGGTGGGGTGCCGACGACGCGGGCATGGGGATTGGCGACTGGGCTGGACCGCCGCCGACCGCGACCAAGCGCGGCCGGGCCTGCTCGGCTTTCGGCGTATCGATGCCCGTCGCGACCACCGAGACGCGCACACACCCCGACAAGCCCTCGTCGATCGACGAACCGAAGATGATGTTGGCGTCCTCGTCCACCTCCTCGCGGATGCGGTTGGCGGCCTGATCGACTTCGAACAGGGTCATGTCGTCTCCGCCGGTGATGTTGATCAGCAGACCGCGCGCGCCGGACATCGAGGTGTCCTCCAGCAACGGATTGCTGATCGCGGCCTCCGCAGCGCGGATGGCTCGGTTCTCGCCGTCGGCCTCGCCGGTGCCCATCATCGCCTTACCCATCTCCGCCATCACGGTGCGGATGTCGGCGAAATCGAGGTTCACGAGCCCGGGCGCCATCATCAGGTCGGTGACGCCGCGCACCCCCATGTAGAGCACCTGGTCGGCCATCTTGAAGGCCTCCCGCCAAGTGGTGCGCTCGTTGGCCATTCTGAACAGGTTCTGGTTGGGAATGACGATCAGCGTATCGACATATTGCTGCAGTTCCTCGATGCCCTGGTCGGCGGCGCGGGCGCGGCGCGTCCCTTCAAACGAGAACGGCTTGGTCACCACGCCCACGGTCAGGATGTTCCGCTCGCGTGCCATGCGCGCGATCACCGGCGCGGCGCCGGTGCCAGTGCCGCCGCCCATGCCGGCGGTGACGAACACCATGTGGCAGCCGTCCAGGTGGCGATAGAGTTCGTCTGCCGCTTCTTCCGCCGCGGCGCGCCCGATCTCGGGCTTCGCGCCGGCACCCAAGCCTTGCGTGATATGCGGACCAAGCTGGATGCGCCGGTTCGCGCGGCTGTGCATCAGTTGCTGCGCGTCCGTGTTCGCCACCACGAACTCCACGCCCTGCAGGTTCGCCGTGATCATGTTGTCGACGGCATTGGTGCCGCCGCCGCCGACACCGATCACGGTGATCCTGGGGGTGAAGTCGGTATGCGTCTGCTGCGGGATGGTTAGGTTCAGCGTCATAGACTCTTGTCCCTCAGACGTTTGGTGTTGAGAACGATGCTGGCGAATTGAGCCGATCGGCAGCAATTCTGGCCACCGTCGTTACACTCGTTCCTTGAGAAAACTGACGATGCGCCGGATCAGTCCCGCCGGTCGCTCGGGATCGAGGTCGATGTCGTGCATCGTCCGCCCTTGCCCAGCCGCCCAGGCGAGCAGCCCGGCGGCGGTTGCGAACGCGGGGCCGGCGGCGGCGTCGGGCAGCCCGCGCAACCCCGATGGACGGCCGAGTCGCACCTGCTTGCCGAGGATGCGCGCGGCCAGCTCCCGAACGCCGGCGAGCTGGCACGCGCCGCCGGTCAACACCACGCGGTTGCCAGCCACGCGTGACAGGCCGGAACTGTCCAACCTTGCGCGCACCAGCTCGAAGGTTTCCTCGATTCGCGGGCGGATGATGCTGACCACCATGCTGCGTGGTACCTTGGCGATCTGGTGCTCCTCTTCGCCGACCAGCGGCACGGGCAGCAGCTCGCGTTCGTCATCGGGGCAGGACTGCACGTTTCCGTACAGGGTCTTCAGCCGCTCGGCATGCGCAACCGGTGTCGAGAGCAGGCGAGCCAAATCGTTCGTGACGTGTCCGCCGCCAACCGGAAGCTGCGCGGTATGCAGAAGCTGGCCGTCGGCGAACACCGCCATTCCCGTCGTGCCGCCGCCCATGTCGATGACCGTGCAGCCCAGCTCGCGTTCATCCTCCACCAGCGCGGCCAGCCCCGATGCCATCGGTGCGGAGACCAGCTCGGCGATATCGAGATCGCAGCGCGCGACACAGGCGCCCACTGTGCGAAGAGCAGTTGAGGCCGCATCGACCACATGCAGCCGCGCGCTCAATGTGGTGCAGAACAATCCGCGCGGATCGGCCACGCGCTCGGTCTCGTCGACGGCGAAGGCGAGCGGCAACGCGTGGATCATCTCGCGCCCGTCCAGCTCGGCGCGCAGCCGCCCTTCAGCCACGACACGGCGGATGTCGATTTCCCCGACCGCGCGACCGCCGACGGGCCACTGCACGTTGAACAGCCGGCTTTCTGGCTGACCGCACGTCAGATTCAGCGTCACGGCACGCAGCCGCATATCGGCCATGTCCTCGGCCTGGCCCACGGCGGCTCGAATCGCGCGTTCGGCCTGGTCCAGATCGACGATGCCGCCCCCACGGACGCCCTTGCCGCGATGCCAGCCAAAACCGAGCACCCGCAGACTGCCGTCGCTCTCCACCCGGCCGATCAGGCAGACAATCTTGGTCGAGCCAACGTCGAGCACGCCGAATGGACCGGCGCGGTGGCGCAGGCGTGCAGGCTCCTCCGGTAGCATGCCTTGGGGCGGCAGGATGCGGCGCGACATGTCATTCATTGCGTGTCGCTCCTACGTCGGCTTGTGCGCGGGGGTACTGCGCGGGTCCTTGACGGATGCGGGCATCGCATCGGCCCTCGCGCGCACGACGAGGCGGTCGGCTTGGCGGAGATCGACGAATTGCAAGGGCCGCTCCAGCAGTTTGTGGTCGTGATCCAGCATGGCCAGCCGATCCAGCGCGGCGAGCTCGTGGCCCTCCGGCAGCATGATCGTCAGGCCCGACTTCAGCAGCAGGTTCCAGCGCCGCTCGCCGACCCGCACGGCAGCGACCATCCGCTGCTCGAGATCCGATCGATCGGTCAGCGCATCAACGAGCGGTGCCGCGGCACCAGGCGCGCCGGGCCCGACCAGAAGCGGCAACTGCCGGAAATCGGCGACATTGCTGTCGGTGACGACCTGGCCGGCGCGGTCGATCAGCACGAAGCGGCCCTGACTCTGCCAGACCGCGAACGGCCGGCGCTCCTGCACTTGCACCACGACGCGGTCGGGCAGGCGGCGCTCGACCGTTGCGTGCTCCACCCAGGATAGCTTCTCGATCCGCTCGCGCGCCTGCGTAACCGAGAAACCGAGGATCGGGTCGCTGCGCTGAACGCCGATTGCGGCACGCAACAATGGTTCGGGCGTGTTGGCCCGGCCCTCGATCGCGACGTCGGCCACGCGCAGGCCGAGCAAGGCTGTGGCGCGACCGAATCGCGCGCGCAGCGTTTCCAGCACGCCGGCCGGATGTGCACGGTGCAGCGCCACCGACCCGACCACGCCGACACTCACGACAAGCACGCCGAGAGCGGCGGAGCGCGCATATTTCGTCTGACGGCGCAGCAGCAGCTTGAGGCGCCCCGGCCTGTCGGTGACGGAGTTGCGCTGTACCCGTTTCATGCGCGGCATGCGGCGTTTTCCACCATCCAGGCACAGAGCGCGGGAAAGCCGATGCCGTGATGCGCTGCCTGTTCGGGCAGCAGCGAGGTCGGCGTGAGGCCGGGCTGGGTGTTCACCTCCAGGAGCACGAGCCGGCCCGGCTCGCCCGTGGTGTCGTCGTAGCGGAAGTCCGCGCGCGTCGCGCCGCGGCAGCCGAGAGCGCGGTGCGCCGCCACCGCCACGTCCAGCGCACGGTCGTAGGTATCGGAATGCACCCGGGCGGGGATGATGTGGCGCGAGCCACCGTCGGCGTATTTCGAGTCGTAGTCGTAGAAGCTTCCCACCTCGGCGATGATCTCCGTCACCGCGAGCGCCCGGTCGCCCATCACGCCCACGGTGAGTTCCCGGCCTGGCACGAATTCCTCGACCAAAGCGGTGCGGCCGAAGCGCCAGGCGCGCGCGATCTCGGCGCGGCGATTGTCACCCGCCTTCAGGATCTCCACGCCCACCGAGGAGCCCTCGTTAGCCGGCTTGACGACATAGGGCCGGCGCATCGGGTCCTCGGCCTCCAGCGCGGCGATATCGACCATCCGCCCGCGCGGGACAGGCAGGCCGGCGGCGGCGAACACCGCCTTGGCGGCGACCTTGTCCATTGCCAGCGAGGAGGCGCGCACGCCGGAATGCGTGTAGGGAAGGCCGAGCCAGTCCAGCACGCCCTGGATCGCCCCGTCCTCGCCGAAGCGCCCATGCAGCGCGTTGAACACCGCGTCGGGGCGGGGATCGCGCAGCGCGCCGATCAGCGCCTCCAAATCCTCCGTCACCTCGATCGGCTGCACATCGAAGCCGGCCGAGCGCAGCGCGATCACGACCTGCCGGCCGGTGGACACGCTCACCTCCCGTTCGGCGGAGATGCCGCCATACAGGACAGCGACACGCGCGCTCATGGAACGGCCTCCGGCCGCGAACCGGGGACCCCGATGCGATGGATTTCCCACTCCAGCGCGACGCCGCTGGCGGCGAAAACGCGTCGGCGCACCTCCTCGCCCAATCCCTCCAGGTCGGCGGCGGTGGCGTCGCCGTCGTTGATCAGGAAGTTGCAGTGCTTGTCGGAAACCTTGGCGCCGCCGCGTCTCAGACCGCGGCAGCCGGCGGCGTCGATCAGCTCCCACGCCTTCATGTCGGGTGGGTTGCGGAATGTGGAGCCGCCGGTGCGGGCGCGGATGGGTTGCGTTGCCTCGCGGGAAGCGCGGATCTCGGCCATCCGCGCAGCGATGATGGCAGCGCGGCCCGGCTCGGCGCGCAGGCGCGCACGCACCACCACGGCACCGGCCGGCAGGCGCGCATGTCGGTACGCGAACGCAAGATCGGCGGCGGACAGGCGGACGGCTTCGCCCGAGCGGGTCACGATCTCCGCCCAGTCCAGGACCATGGCGATGTCGCCGCCATAGGCGCCCGCGTTCATCGCCACGCCACCCCCGATCGTGCCGGGGATGCCGCACAGGAACTCCAGGCCGGACAGCCCCGCGGCAGCGGCGTGCTCGGCCACGGTCACGTCCAGTGCGCCGGCGCCGGCGATCACGCCATTGGCGTCGGTCGCGATGGTGGTGAAGCCCCGTGCGAGCCGCAGCGTGACGCCGGGGAGGCCGCCGTCGCGGATGATGACGTTGGAGCACGCGCCGAGCACGCGCACGGGCGCTTCAAGAGGCAGCGCGCGGAGGAATGCCCCGAGGTCCGCAGTATCGGCCGGGCGCACCAGCACCTCGGCCGGACCCCCGGCGCGGAACCACGTCGTGGGCGCGAGAGCAGCGCCATGCTGCAAGCGCCCGCGCAGGGGGAGATCAGGAGGTAGCGCGCGCAGCGAGGCGGGTGCGGGCTGCCTCATGCCGCGCTTCCCGCCATGCGACGCCCGGCGGCGGTCTGCAACTCGGCTAACTCCTCCGGCAGCGCGTTCGCCCATTGCGTGATGTTCCCGGCCCCGAGGCACACGACGAAATCGCCTGGCTTGGCGATCGCGAAGATCATCTCGGCCAGCCTCCCCGGACTTGGCAGCGGCACCACGGAGCGGTGCCCGCGCGCGCGCAGACCCTCGACCAGCGCGTCGCGGTTCACCCCGGGTATGGGCGCCTCGCCGGCGGGATAGACGTCGGCGACGATCACCGTGCCGGCGTCATTCATGCAGGTGCAGAACTCATTGAACAGCGACTGCAGGCGCGAGAAGCGGTGCGGCTGGACCACCGCGATCACGTCGCGCGCGCCGGCCTGACGGGCAGCCTTCAGCACCGCGGCGACCTCCACCGGGTGATGCGCGTAGTCATCGATAACGGCGATCCCGCCGATCTCGCCGACCTTGGTGAACCGGCGCTTGACGCCACGGAAGGCGGCGAAGGCGCTGCGCAGGGTTGTGTCGTCGATCTCCATCTCGATGCCAATGGCGACCGCCGCCAGGGCATTCTGCACGTTGTGGCTGCCCAGCATCGGCAGGCGGAATGGTCCCAACCGGCGCGCCCGGTTGCGCGCCCGATCGGTGAACGTCACCTCGAACGTCGAGCCGAGCCGGTCGGCCACCACCTTGTCGGCGCGCACGTCGGCCTGGGGCGAGAAGCCGTACGTGATGATTCGCCGGTCGGACATGCGCGGGATCATCTGCTGCACCGCCGGATGGTCGATGCACAGCACCGCGAAGCCGTAGAAGGGAATGTTCGAAACGAACTGGTCATAGCCGGCAACCATTGCTTCCGGAGTGCCCCAGTGGTCCAGGTGCTCGGGGTCCATGTTGGTAACCACCGCGATGACCGCCGGCAGGCGCAGGAAGCTTCCGTCGCTCTCGTCGGCCTCCACCACCATCCACTCGCCCTCGCCGAGCCGCGTGTTGGTGCCGTATGCGTTGATGATGCCCCCATTGATGACGGTGGGATCGAGATGCGCCGCCTCCAGCACCGCCGCGATCAGGCTGGTGGTCGTGGTTTTGCCGTGCGTTCCGCCGACGGCGACCGACCAGCGCAGCCGCATTAGTTCGGCAAGCATCTCGGCGCGGCGTACCACGGGGATGAAGCGCGTACGCGCGGCCACAACCTCCGGGTTGTCGCGTCTGACCGCGGTCGACGTGACCACCACCTGCGCGCGACCCAGATTGGCGGCGTCGTGGCCGATGGCGACCGGAATCCCCGCCTCGCGCAGCCGGCGCACATTCGCCGAGTCCGCGATGTCGCTGCCCTGCACGCTATAACCGAGATTATGCAGCACCTCGGCGATACCGGACATGCCGATGCCGCCGATGCCGATGAAATGGATGGTGCCGATGGAAAGCGGCAATGCCCTCATGCGCGGGCCTCCTGTGCGATGAGGGTGTCGACGAGATCCGCAAGCCGCTCCGCCGCGTCGGCCCGCGCCAGGCTGTGTGCGGCATCAGCCGCTTCAGCCAGCTGGTCCGGATCGGCGAGAACATCGGCAAGCATCGCGCTGAGCGCCGGTGGCGTCAGTTCGCCTTGCTGGATCATCCTGGCCGCTCCGGCCGAGACCAGCGCGCGCGCGTTGGCCCTTTGGTGATCGTCGATCGCGCCCGGCAGCGGCACCAGGATTGCCGGACGGCCGGACACCGCCAATTCGGCCACCGTGGAGGCGCCGGCACGGGCGACAACGAGGTGCGCAATCGCGAGACGCTCGGCAACATCTGGAAAGAAGGTGGCAAGCTCCGCCGGAATCCCCGCCTGCGCATAAGCGGCGCGCACGCGCGCCAAGTCCTCCCCGCGACATTGCTGGACGACGGACAGGCGCGCACGCAGCGCAGGCGGCAGCGCGCCCACCGAGGCCGGCACCATGTCGCTCAGCACGCGCGCGCCGAGCGAGCCGCCAAGCACCAGCAACCGGAACACGCCATCATGGGCGGGCGGGGTATAGGACCCGATAGCCGCGATCCCCGGGCGCACCGGGTTGCCGGTGACGACCACGCGCAGGCCGGACGGAACGCGCGCGGTCTCGGCAACGCTCAGCGCAAGCGTATCGGCGTGACGCGCCAGGAACCGATTGGCGCGGCCGAGCACCGCGTTCTGCTCGTGCAGAACCACCGAGGGCCTGCGCGCGAGGGTGCGGGCGGCCAGCACCGGCGGCACCGACGGATAGCCGCCGAACGCCACCACCGCGCGCGCATCAAGCCGCGCCAGCGCCCGTCGCGCCTGCGCGATGCCCACGGCGAGTCCCATCGTGGCACGGGCGGCCCGGGTAGCGCCCCGACCGGCGATGCCAGCCCCGCTCAGCACGAACCGCTCGCGTCCTGCAAAGACAGGACTGTTCAGAGCGCCCGAACGAGCATCGGTCATCAGGACGATCCGCTGTCCCCGCGCGACCAGCGCCGATGCCAGAGCCTCGGCTGGGAAGAAGTGCCCGCCGGTGCCGCCAGCGGCGATCACGACGGGACGCAGAGCCGGACCCCTCATGACAGGTCCTCGCGCGAGCGGCGGCGGGTCAGTGCCAGCAGCATCCCCATGCCGAGCGCGACCGCCATGGCCGAGGAGCCGCCATAGGAGATGAAGGGCAGGGTCATGCCCTTGGTCGGGATCAGCTCCAGGGTGGAGGCCATGTTGACGAAGGCCTGCAGCCCGAACCCGACCAGCAGCCCGGCGCAGGCCAGCACGGCGAACATGTCCTGCTCCTTCAGCAGCCGCAGCAGCCCGCGCACGACGATGAAGGCGAACACGCCGAGGATGACGAGGCAGATCATCATGCCGAACTCCTCGCCCGCGACGGCGAAGACGAAGTCGGCATGCGCGTCGGGCAGCACGTCCTTGACCCGGCCCTCTCCGGGGCCGCGCCCGAGCAGTCCGCCGTTGCCGAAGGCTTCCAACGCGGTCGTCACCTGGTAGGTGTTGGAGTCGTGCGGGTGCAGGAACTCTTGCACGCGCACCTGCACATGCGGGAAAAACGAGTATGCGCCGATCGCGGCGGTGCAGATCCCGGCGATGCCGATACCGACGAAGAACAGGTTGAGCCCGTCGATGAAAAGCTGGGCGAAGTAGACGGCTGTGATCACCGCCGTCATGCCGATGTCCGGTTGCTCCTTCAGGAGCAACACGATCACGAGAAAGATGCCTCCGGCGGCGAATTGGCCGGGGAAGCGGCGCGTGCGCCGCCCCTCGGCGATCAGCCACGCGGCGACGACAGCGAAGCAAGGCTTGAGGAACTCGCTCGGTTGCAGCGACATGCCGGGGAGCGAAATCCAACGGCGCGCGCCCTTGATCTCGACCCCGATCACCATCGTCGCCGCCGTCAGGATCAGCGCCACGATGCAGCCCGCGACGGCCAGCCGGCGCACGCCGCGGGGCGACAGCAGGGAAACCCCGCAGACGATGCCGCCGGCGATTGCCAGGAACAGCACCTGCTTGACGATCAGGGCATTGCGGGCGTCGCCGATGCGCTCGGCCACGGCGGGACTGGCCGCGAGAATCAGGACGTAGCCGAAGCCGATCAGCAGCCCGATGGAACCCAGCGTCCAGCGATCGACGCTCCACCACCAGCGGCCCAGGATCGAGGTATCGGCGCGCGACAGCGAGGGCATCAGGCGGCCCTTTCAGCAGCGAGGGCACCGACGAGTGCGGCGAAGCGCGCGCCGCGTGCCTCGAACCCGCTGAACTGGTCGAAGCTCGCACAGGCGGGGGAAAGCAGCGCCACTGGCGCACCCGTCGCGCGCGCCGCTGCCAATGCGGCAGGGACAGCGGCATCCAATGTGTGGGCGATCTCGTGCGCCACGCCATGGGCCGCCAGTGTCGCGGCGAGGGCAGGCGCGTCGCGGCCGATCAGCAGCGCGCGGGCGATGCGCGGAAACAATGGCGCGAGCGATGCGATCCCGCCCGCCTTCGCCAACCCGCCGGCGATCCACACCAGCCGGTCGTAGCAGCCGAGTGCGCGCGCGGCGGCGTCGGCGTTGGTGGCCTTGCTGTCGTCGATGAAGGCCACGCCATCGACGCGGCCCACGAGTCGCTGACGGTGCGGCAGGCCTGGGAAGCGCGCGATCGCCTCGGCGAGGGCCTCGCGCGGCACGCCGAGCGCGAGCACCATTGTCGCCGCCGCCGCCGCATTCTGCGCATTATGTGCGCCGGGCAGAGCCGGCGCGGACTCCATCGCGACGATCGGGCCGACCGAGTCGCGCAGCACGCCCGCCGCGCACCATGCATCCGCGAACCCGAGTCCTGAAACGGTCGCGGTCCGGGCGGCACGGGTACGCAGCCATGCGGCAGTCAAAGTGCTTGGCTCGTCATCGACGCCCACCACCGCCAGGTCACGCGCGGCCTGCCGCGCGAACACCGCGCGCTTGACCGCGACATATCCGGCCATGTCGCCGTGGCGATCGAGATGATCGGCACTGAGGTTGAGCATCGCAGCTACATCGAAACGGATTGTTTCAATTCGCTCCAACATGTAGCTCGACATCTCCAGCACGTACACGCCGTCGTCACCGAGCATCGGCAGCGCGAGGGCGGCGGTCCCGAGATTGCCGCCGGCGGCGACGGGAATCGCGGCCGCGTCCAGAATGTGCGCGAGCAGCGCGGTGGTGGTGGACTTCCCGTTGGTCCCGGTGATCCCGACGAATCGCGCGGCACTGCCGGCAGCGCGCACCGCACGGAACAGCAGCTCGGCATCCGACAGGATCGGCCAGCCCTGCGCCAAGGCGAGCGTGGCGAGCGGGTGCGGATGCGGCAGGCGGTGCGGGATGCCGGGCGAGAGTACCAGTGCATCGAGGTCGGTCGCCGGCGCGCGGCGCGCGAACCTCCAGGCCCGCCGCTTGCGCGCGTGCCGACAAGATGTCGTCCCACGCGATCACCCCAGCCCCCATGGCGGCCAGCGCGCGTGCCACCGGCAGGCCGTTGCGGCCCAGGCCGAGCACGGCGAAACGAGCGCCGGCGAACACCGATGGCGGAAAGCGGCTCATCGGATCTTCAATGTCGCCAGCCCGACCAGTGCCAAAATGAACGAGATGATCCAGAACCGGATCACGATGGTCGGCTCGGCCCAGCCCTTCTTCTCGAAGTGATGGTGCAGCGGCGCCATCAGGAAGACGCGGTTGCCGGTGCGCTTGAACCAGAACACCTGGATAAGGACCGAAACCGTCTCGACCACGAACAGGCCGCCCACGATCATCAGGACGATCTCGTGCTTGGTCGCGACCGCGACGGCGCCCAGCGCGCCGCCAAGCGCGAGGCTGCCGGTGTCGCCCATGAACACCGCCGCGGGCGGGGCGTTGAACCACAGGAAGCCCAGGCCCGCCCCGATCAGGGCGGAACAGAACACCGTCAGCTCGCCCGAGCCGGGCACCGGATGGAGCTGGAGGTAGTCGGCGAAGACGTGATTGCCGACCAGGTAGGCAATCAGCGCGAACACCCCGGCCGTGATGATGGTGGGCACGATGGCCAGCCCGTCCAGCCCGTCGGTGAGGTTCACCGCATTGGACGAGCCCACCATCACGAACATGCCCCAGACCGGGAACAGCAGGCCAAGTCGCGGCAGCACGTCCTTGAACACCGGCACCGCGAGCGCATCGCCCAGCGCGTTGTCGGTGGCGCGCATCAGCCAAGTGGCGACCCCGAGGCCGATCACGGCCTGCACAACCAGCTTCACGCGGCCAGGCACGCCGCGGTGGTTGCGCTTGGCGATCTTCAGGTAGTCGTCGGCGAAGCCGAGCAGCCCGTAGCCGAGGGTGACGAGGATCGCCGCCCAGACGTACTGGTTGCGCAGATCGACCCAGAGCAGCGTCGAAATGAGCCAGGCGAGCAGGATCATCACCCCGCCCATGGTCGGGGTGCCCTGCTTCTCCAGGAGGTGGCGCTCCGGCCCGTCGAGGCGGATGGGTTGGCCCTGGCGCTGCTTGACCCGCAGCCAGCGGATCAGCGCCGGGCCGATGACGAAGCTCACCACCAGCGCGGTCAGGCAGGCCGCGCCCGAGCGGAAGGTGATGTAGTGGACTAGGTTGAAGAGGGCGAAATGGCTCGCGAACGGCTTGGATAGGTCATACAGCATCAGACGGCCTCCGCCATGCGGTCGAGCGCGGAGACAACCCGCGCCATGCGGCTGCCCAGGCTGCCCTTGACCAGGACCACGTCGCCCGGCCGGACGGCGCGGGTGACGATCGCCGCGAGCGCCTCGGCATCCGGGGCGTGCGCCCCGCGACGGGCCGGCGGAAGGGTCTCGTGCAGGCCGCGCATCAGCGGACCGCAGGTGAAGACCAGATCGGCCGCCGCCACGTCCGGCGCCAGCCCGGCGTGCTCGGCCGGGCCGTGCGCGCCCAGTTCCAGCATGTCGCCCAGCACCGCGATCCGGCAGGCGCCCGGCTGGAGCGCGAGCACGGCGAGCGCGGCGCGGACCGAGGCGGGGTTGGCGTTGTAGCTCTCGTCGATCAGGACGGCGCTGCCGCCCGCCACGGCGATCGCACGCCGCGCGCCGCGTCCGGCGACAGGGGCGAAGCCCGCCAGCGCCTGCGCCGCCGCCTCGGTATCGGCGCCCAGGGCCTCGGCGGCCGCCAGTGCCGCGAGCGCGTTCAGCACCATGTGTCGCCCGGCCGCCGGTAGGCGCAGATGCAGCGTGCGCCCGCCGATGCGCGCGGCCAGCTCGGTGCCGTCCGCGCCGGGGCGCGCCTCGATCAGCCGGGCGTCCGCCCACGCCGTGGTGCCGAAGGTGACGACGCGCGCGCGGCCCGCCTCGGCCAGCAGCAGCGCGAGATGGGGCGTGTCGGCCGGCAGCACGGCGACGCCTCCGGGCTCCAGCCCGTGCAGGATAGACGCCTTCTCGCGCGCGATCGCCTCGATGCTGCCCAGGTTGCCGACATGGGCCTTCTCGATCGCGGTGACGACGACGACATGCGGGCGGGCGAGGCGGGCGAGCGGGGCGATCTCGCCCGGCTGGTTCATGCCGATCTCCGCCACGCAGAACCGCACGGTCTGAGGCAGACGCGCCAGGGTCAGCGGAACTCCCCAGTGGTTGTTGTAGGAGGCGACCGCCGCGTGGGTCGCCCCCTGCGCCGCCAACGCTGTGCGCAGCATCTCCTTGGTGGTGGTCTTGCCGACGCTGCCGGTGATTGCGGCGAGCCGTCCGGCAAAGCGCGCCCGCCCGGCCGCGCCCAGACGGGTCAGCCCATCCAGCGTATCCGCGACAAGCAGCGTCGGGCCGGCGGGCACGGCGGCATGGACCATCGCACCCGCGGCCCCACGCACGCGCGCGTCGGCGACATGGGCGTGCCCGTCGCCGCGCTCGCCCCGGAGCGCCACGAACAGGTCGCCCGGCGCGAGAGTGCGGGTGTCGATGGAGACGCCCGTGGCGTCGAACGACGTGGACATGACGCCGCCACTGGCCTCGGCCAGCCTCGTGGCGGTCCAGAGCGGGCTCATGCGGACCCCACAAGCGAACGGATCATGGCGGCGTCGTCGAACGCGATCACGCACCCGCCGACCGTCTGGTCCTGCTCGTGGCCCTTGCCAGCGACTGCCAGCACGTCGCCGGGCCGCAGCCCGTCAAGGGAAGCGGCGATCGCCTGCGCGCGGTCGCCGATCTCGCGCGCCTCTGGGCAGGCCGCGCGGATGGCGGCGCGGATGGCGGCTGGGTCCTCGGTGCGCGGGTTGTCGTCGGTCACGATCACCACGTCCGCATGGCGCGCGGCGATGGCGCCCATCATCGGACGCTTGCCCGGATCGCGGTCGCCGCCGGCGCCGAACACCACGTGCAGCCGGCCGGCGGTGTGCGGGCGCAAGGCGCGCAGCAGCCGCTCCAGCGCGTCCGGGGTATGCGCGTAATCGACGTAGGCCGCCGCGCCGTTCGGCAGCCGCGCCGCCAGCTCCATCCGCCCGCGCACGCCGACCAGGCGCGGGAGGCGATCGAGGATGTCGGTCTCTCCGAGCGCCATGGCCAGTCCGGCCGCCAGCAGGACATTGTCGGCCTGAAAGCGGCCGGGCAGCTGCACGGGAACCGTCCGCTGCACGCCGGCCGCCTCGACCACCAGCTCCTGACCGTCGGGGCAGTGGCGGGTCGCGCGCAGGCGCAGCATCTCGCCCGCCTCGCCCACGGTGCGCAGCGCGAGGCCCCGCCGCGCGGCGGTCTCGCGAAGCGCGGCCAGCATCGCCTGGTCCATGTCGGCGTTCGCCACCGCCGGCGCACCCGCGGGCAGCAGCGCATCGAACAGCCGCAGCTTGGCGCAGCGATAGGCGGCGTCGGAGCGGTGATAGTCCAGGTGATCGCGGGTCAGATTGCTGAACCCGGCGGCGGCGAGGCGCACGCCATCGAGCCGGAACTGGTCCAGCCCGTGCGAGGATGCTTCCAGTACCGCGTGCTGCACCCCCGCACGGGCCAGCGCGGCGAGGGTGTCGGCCAGGCTCACCGGGTCGGGCGTGGTCAGGCCCGGGCCGGGCGGGAAGCCGGGCGCGGTCAGACCGAGCGTGCCGAGGCTCGCTGCCTCGCGCCCGCCGACTGCCCAGATCTGGCGCAGGAACTCCACGGTGCTCGTCTTGCCGTTGGTGCCGGTCACGGCGACGACGCAGGCCGGCTGCGGCCCGGCGAGCAGCGCGGCGAGTTGCGCGAGGCGCCGGCGCGGCTCGGGATCGGCCAGTAGCGGCCGGGCCGGCACGCCGGCGGGCCAAGCGGTGCCGGAGGGGGCGAGAACGGCCGTTGCGCCGCGCGCCACCGCCTCGGCGATGAAGGCGCGTCCGTCCACCCGGTTGCCGGGCAGCGCGGCGAACAGCGTGCCCGGCGCGACCTGCCGGCTGTCGGCGGTCACCGCGGCCACGTCAAGGCCGCCGGCATCCGCCCAACCGGCGGACGGCGCGGGATCGAGCCGGCGCATGACATCATCGAGGCGCAAGGAGGGGCTCCCGCGCCGAGGCCTCGATGAAGCGACCGCCGATCAGTTCCGTGCTCCGGTGCAGACCGGGGTCCTGCTCCGGTCCCAGGGGAAGCACGCCCGTCGCGGGCACGGCGAGCACCGGCCGGGTTGGCTTCGGCCGGGCATCGTTGGCGACCAACGGATCACGCGGCGCGACCGGCACGCCGCTCGGACGCGCGGGGGCCAGCGGCAGATAGAGCTGCGCCTCCAGCCCCGGCAATTCCTGCGGCGCGAACGGCATGACGCCCAGCATCGGCCCGATGCGCGAGATGATCCGCTTGACCGCCGGACCCGCCGTCCAGCCGCCGGTGGTGAAGCCGAACGTCGTCTTGTCGGCGTGCGGCGTGTCGAGCATCGCGTAGACGAGGTAACGCGGCGCCGTCATCGGGAAGGCCGCGACCATCGAGCTGAGGTTGGCATGCAGCTTATAGCCGCCCTTGCCGACCTTCTGCGAGGTGCCTGTCTTGGCGCCGATCAGATAGCCCGGGATCTCGGCCGACTTGCCGGTGCCCTGGGTGACGACGATGCGCATCAGCTTGCGCATCAGCGCCGACGTCTCGGGCTGCTCCACCCGCACGCCGGCCAGCGGCGCATCCGGGGCCGCCGCGACCAGGGTGGCCGGGTGCCACACGCCGCCGTTCACCAGCGCCGCCGTGCCGGCGATCAGCTGGGTCGGGGTGACGGCGATGCCGTTGCCGAACGAGACCGTCATGATCGTCGCCGTCTTCCAGACCGAGGCGGGCTGCACCAGCGGGGCGGCGGATTCCGGCAGCTGGATCGGCGAGCGGGCGAAGAAGCCGAGCTTCCTCAGCCATGCCCGCTGACGCTCCGCGCCCACCGCCAGCGCGATATGCGAGGCGCCGATGTTGGAGGAGACGGCGATGATCTCGGGCACCGCCATGTTGTGGTGCTCGGGCTCGAAGTCGGTGATCGTGAAGCGGCCGATATGGATGTGATCGACGGTGTCGAACTTGTCCCAGAGATGGATCACGCTGTCGTCCAGCGCCATGCCGACGGTCTGCAGCTTGAACGTGCTGCCCGGCTCGTAAGCCCCACTTGCCGCCCGGTTGAAGCGCTGGTCCTCGGTGGCGTGGCCGAGATCGGCGGTCTCGTAGTCGGGCAGGGAGGCCATCGCCAGCACTTCGCCGGTATTGGCGTCCATCACGATCCCGGCGGCGCCGACCGCCTTGAACTCCTCCATCGCGGCGGCAAGCTCTTCGCGCACCACGGCCTGCACGCGGACATCGAGCGACAGGCGCAGCGCCGACTGGTCCGAGGTCAGCCGCTTGTCGAACCACTTCTCGACGCCGGCCACGCCGTGCTCGTCGATGTCCACGCCGCCCAGCACGTGGGCGGCGACGCGGCCCATCGTATAGTGGCGCTCCTCCCCCGGCAGGAAATCGAGGCCGGGAATCCCGAGGTTGTTCACGGCGACCTCCTGCTGCGGCGTGATGCGCCGTGCCAGGAAGACGAACTGCTTGGTGCTCTCCGACAGCCGGGCGCGGGCGACCGCCTCATCGACCTCGGGCAGCACGGATTTGAGCTTGTGGGCGTCCGATGCCGGGTCGATCACCTGCCTCGGGTCGGCGAACAGATCCACCGTGGGCAGCGAGATCGCCAGGATCTGTCCGTTGCGGTCGGTGATCGTCGCCCGGCGCGAGGGTGCGCCGGCATCGGCATCCTTCTTCTCCTCGCTCACCAGCGCGGCGATCTTACGCTCGGGCCGATGCGGCTGGAGCGGGCGGATGATCGTCGCATCCGCGAGTTTCAGCACCACGGCGAGGAACAGCACGGAAAACCCTGCAGCGGTCGCCAGCAGGCGCGAACGCGTGCGCTCCAGCGCGGCCCGCCGGCGCAGGTCGGGTTCGGTGATCCGCACCGTCTCCATGCGCGGCATCGCATTGCCGGCGCGCGGGGCGCCGGCGCGGTACGCGGGCGCAACGCGCCCCATGTCGGGCGGGGGCGAGGCGGAGGGGCGGGCGGGGCCATCCGGCTTGTCTGGCATCCCGGCCTCAGCGACTGTTCCAATTGACCCACATCGGCGCCGGCGCCGGGGGGCGGCCGCATGCGCCATGCCGAGCATGGAACCGCCATAAACGGGCGTCGCCCGTACCGGCGCCTGCGGGTAGCGAGGGATCGCGGCGGCCAGCACCCGCGTCGGCTGATTGGCGGCCAGCGAATGGGACAGGGCGGCCGGAGCCGCGCGCTGGGCAGCGGCGCGGGGGTCGGGCCGGACCGGGCGGACCATGGCGAGCTGCGGGTGAGGCGGTGGCGGCAATGCGGAGGGAATGCGCGCGGACGCCAGCTGGACCCGAGCCGGCTCGGCGGTGCGCTCGATCGCCTGTTCGACGACGTGTTCGCCGACATGCGCGGCCGAATGCTCGGCGACATGCACCGCTGCGGGGATCGCCGCGATCACCGGCTCCCGGCGTGGCGGCTTGGGCGGGGCGGACGCGGCCGGGATCGGCGTCGGCGGGGAGGGCGCCGCGGTCGTCTCGACCAGTGGCTGTGCCGGTGCGGGCGTGCTGGCCACCAGCGCCGCTCCGCCCGGGGCGGGATCGGCCGGCGACGGATCACCCTGGGGCATCTCGGATGGCGGCGGTGGCACCGGCGGCAGGCGGGAATCGAGGTCAGCGGCGGATGCGAACTGGGACGGCGTGATCGGCTGGAGCGTCAGGAACTGCCCCGCGAGCTGGCGCAGCCGCTCGGGCTGGTCGAGCAGGGTCCAACTCGCGTGCAGGACCCGCGTCTGTTCGCGTAACTGCTCGGTCTGGCGCACCACCTGCTCGATCTGGGAGTCGAGCACGTACACTTTGTGCTTGGTCTGATAGAGGTAGAGGCCCGATCCGCAGGCCAGCAGGAAAGTCACGCAGGTGATCGGGCGGATCATGGCGTGTCGGTCTCCGCGGCGGGCGCATGAAGGGGCAGGCGCTCCAGCGCGCGCAGACGCGCGCTGCGAGCGCGGGGATTGGCGTCGGTCTCAGCCGCGCCCGGACGGAGGGGGCGAGGTGTGAGCAGGCGATAGCGCGGCGCCGCGCGCGCCATCAGCCCGCGCGGGTCGTGGCGGGACGGGGCGGGCGCGCGCCCGGCGGCATCGGCCATGAATCGCTTCACCAAGCGGTCCTCGAGCGAGTGGAACGAGACGACGACTAGTCGTCCGCCGGGCGCGAGGAGGCGTGCCGCGCTCTCCAGCCCGCGTGCGATCTCGCCCAGCTCGTCGTTCACCCGGATGCGCAGCGCCTGGAAGCTGCGGGTCGCCGGGTCGATGCCGGACGGTTCGCGCGGCAGCACGCCGCGAATGATGCGCGCGAGCTGCCCGGTCGTGGTGATCGGCGCCTGTGCGCGTGCCGCGACGATCGTGCGGGCGATGCGCCGCGCGGCGTGTTCCTCGCCCAACTCATGCAGCAGGTCGGCCAGCGCACGCTCGGGAAGATGGTTGACGAGGTCGGCGGCGGACGGGCCGGCACGGCCCATCCGCATATCAAGCGGGCCGTCCGCTCGGAAGGAGAAGCCGCGTGCCGGGTCGTCCAGCTGGAAGGAGGAGACGCCGAGATCGAGCACCACCCCGTCCAGCGCCTCCACGCCGCGAACGGCGAGGAGGTCCAGCATGTCGCCGAATGCGCCGTGGATCAGGTGCAGCCGGCCGGGGAAACGGGCGGCCAGCTCGGCGCCGCGTGCGATCGCGTCCGGATCGCGGTCGATCGCCCAGAGCGTGCAGCGCGCGGCGCGCAGGATCGCATCGGCATAGCCGCCACCGCCGAACGTGGCGTCGAGATAGGCGGCGCCGTCGGCGGGCGCCAGCCGGTCCAGCATCTCGCCCAGCATGACCGGGACGTGTGCGTGCTCCGGGGTCATGCCGCGCCAACCCCGGGCAGGGTGAGCCGGCGCGACTTGGCGAATGCCTCCGCCCGGCGCCGGTCGGCCGCCGCCGGCTCCCAAATCTGGAAGATGCGCCCAAGCCCCATGAAGGCGACGCCCTCCTGTAGGCCGGCATGGTCGATGAGGGCGGCCGGTAGGGCGATGCGCCCCTCCTTGTCGATGTCGGTCGGGAAGGCTTCAGCATACAGGCTGCTGGCCAGATCCTCATGCTCTTCACTGAAGAGATCGAGCCGCTCGAGCGGGGCAGAGAGGGCCTGGAACCACTTCACCGGCCAGGCCTCGACGCACGGATGATTGTGCGAGGGCCGCAGAACGAGCGCGCTGCCCGTGTCACAGTCGGGATCCGCGATCTGGCGGAGCACCGCGCGAAACGGCGCGGGAACGGAGACGCGGCCCTTGGCGTCCAGCCTGTTCTGGTGGGTGCCCATGAAGTGGGTCATCCGACCGGCGCTCCGCGCTGACTCCCGGGTGAACCCCTGTCCACCCCCCGTTCTCGCCGGACTTGCTCCGCGCTGATGGGATGACGTGGGATATCATGGGCGACCATGGGCGTCAAAGGTTTCGCCGAGATTCAACTGAAAAAGACACAAGTTTTTGTGCATCTCGAAGATGTGTATAGAAGTCGGGCGCGTGATTGGGTCAAGTCGCGCCGCGTGCGGCTCGCTAATCTGCGCAAGCCAAGAGGAATGAGACAAAAACAGGGGTTTGTTGGGCCGTTGCACCGGAATGCCGGGGGGTCCCTTAAAATTCGCCAGCCTTGCATTCGGAATGGCTGCGCGACTAAGTTTTCGTTCTGATTTGGAAACGCATGACCTTGGCGTAATCAGCGGAATGTAAGGACGCGGCGCAAAAACGTCCGCCAATGTCAAGCGGCGGTGCATCCAGGACAGTGCCAGACGGCCTGTAAGCCGGGTTCTGTCCGCGACCTCGCGGCCGCGGGACGGCCATTCCTCTGGGACGCGCCTCGCGGCGTGCCTCGCGCGACCAACCCGGGCGGCAAAGCGGGAACACTCCTGCTTCCCCCGTCTCGCGACGGGTCAGCCGGCCGCCCCTATTCGGTCTTGCTCCCGGTGGGGTTTACCGTGCCGCCCCCGTCGCCGGGGACGCGGTGCGCTCTTGCCGCACCCTTTCACCCTTGCCCACGGGACCCGAGGGCCTTGCGTGGGCGGTTTGCTTTCTGTGGCACTGTCCCTGGGGTCGCCCCCGCCGGTCGTTGACCGGCACCGTGTCCCCGTGGAGCCCGGACTTTCCTCCAACACCCGTTACCAAGCGTCAGCGGCCGTCCAGCCGTCTGGCAAGACGGGAATGGCCCGTCCCCGGACAACGGTCAAGCCTCACGACGCGAGCAGCCGCGCCACCGCCAGCAGCCGCGCGAGCGTGCCCGCATCCGCCTGACCGGTGACCGCCTCGGGGCGCCAGTGTCGTTGGAAGGCGCGCAGCACCGTCGCCAGCGCCGGGTCTAGCGCGCCGGCCGGCACGACGGCGTAGCCGATGTCAGCCAGCGCGGCGCGCACATCGCGCAGGCTGGCGGCGTCGCGCACAGCGCCATCTGTGCCGAGGTCAGGCACGTTCTCGGGCCACAGCCCGACGCCGTTGCGCGCCAACCCCTCCCAGTCGAATTTCTCCCCCGGGTCCTCCTTGCGGTCGGGGGCGACGTCGCTGTGCGCCACCACGTTCCGCTGCGGGATGGGATGGCGCGACAGGATCTCCAGGCACAGGTCGCACACCGCCGCGAGTTGCAGCACCGGAAAGTCCCGATACCCCCATTCATGGCCGGGATTGACGATCTCGATGCCGACCGAGCGATCATTCAGGCCGGTACGGCCGCGCCAGAAGGACACGCCGGCGTGGTACGCGCGCAGCCCCTCCGGCACCAGGCGGAACACCGTCCCGTCCTCGTCCACCACGTAATGCGAGGACACCCGGGCGACGGGGTCGCGCAGCCGGTCGAGCGCCTCCTGGGCACTCTGCATGCCGGTATAGTGCAGGATGAGCATATCGACCGGCGCGCCGGCCGGCCGCATGTCGTGGTTCGGGCTGGGCAGCTCGCGCAGCGCGACCAGGCTCACAGGCCGCGCTCGCGCTTGATCCTGTCCCAGGCGGCGTTGATCCGCGCGACCTTGTCGCCGGCGCGGGCGATGAACTCGCTCGGCACCCCCCGCGAGGCCAAGCTATCGGGGTGGTTCTCCCGCATCAGCCGCTTCCAGGCCGCGTGCAGCTCCGCCCCGGTCGCCGCGCGCGGAACCCCGAGCACGGCATAGGGGTCCCCCTCATCGCCGCCGCGCGGCTCGCGGGGTGCCGCGCCGCGCGCGCGGTCCCATGCCGGCTGATCCAGCCCAAAGGCCCGGTGAACCTCCGAGAGCAACTGGTGCTCGCTCTGGTTCACCGGTCCGTCGGCGCGCGCCACCGCGAACAGCGAGGCGAGCACGTCCTCCAGCATTCCCCGGTTGTCGGCGAAGCTCTCGCCGAGTTGGACGGCGTACCCCTTCGCGCCCTCGGCGGTGTCGCGCGCCTGGTCGAACAGGCGCGCGATGTCGGTCATCGCCTCCGGCGGGATGCGGAATTGGCGCTTGAAGGCGTCGATCTCCACCCGGCGCACTGGGCCGTCGCACTTGGCGAGCTTGGCGGCCAGCACCACGACACAGATGGCGAACACCTGGTCCTTGCGCCCCAGCAGCGCGGCGAGGCGCGCCGGACTGAGCAGCCCGTCCCCGCCCCGGAAGGGCAGGCGCATGCCGGGAACAGCGCCGCTGTCGGCGGCATGCCCCATCGCCGCGCCGAACACCGCCCCCACCGGCCCGCCCATGGCGAAGCCCGCGACCCCGCCGATGATCTTGCCCCAGTAACTCATGGTTCGACGTATCACGCGCCGGCCTGCGCCGGCAAAGGCCGCACCGGAGGGCGCCTCAAGCCGCCAGGCGATCTCTCACGCGTGAACGCGGGCCGCGTGTTGTTGCGCCCAGCTTGCCCGGGGCAGGAAACCGGGGTCCTCGCGGCAGGCCTGCTCCGTCTCCGCGATGATCGCCTCGTCGGATCGGGACAGGTCGAGCGCGCGGCCATGCGGCTGGGGGACGTGGAACGGGGTGTCCAGGAACGCCTCCAGGGGATTGCCCTCGGGGTCGGCGAAGTACACCGACCAGGCGTTGCCGTGGTTCACCGGGCGCATCTCGGTCGCCCCCAGGGCCAGGGCGCTGTCGCGCACCGCGCGCAGCGCCGCCAGGGAACCGACATTGAACGCCATGTGCCTGACCCGCGCGGGTGCCGAGCCCTCGGGTGCTCCCGACATCAGCACGATCTGATGGTGCGCCGTCTCGTCGGCGCTCATGAACACCATGTCGCAGCCGAGCCCCTGGCTGCTGCCCTGGTCACTGACCTGGAGGCCCAGCACCTCGGCATAGAAACGCTGCATCCTGGGCAGGTCCCGTACCTGCAGGGCGACATGGGATAGACGCGCTCGGATTTCAGGCATCCCTCTCTCCACTCCTCAGCGGTTGCCCATAAGCGTGGTGTCCTGGCCGCGCACTGGGTCGGCGATCGCCTGCTCCAGGCTGGCCGCGCCCTTCCACTCCTCGGGCGGTCGGGCGCGTCCGTCGCTGCCGATCTGGTCGATGTTCCAGTAGACCTCCAGGCTGTGCCCGTCCGGGTCATGGAACTCCACCGCGATCTGGCAGCCGGCGCGGCGGCGCCCCTCGAAGTCGATCGGGACGCCGTGAGCGCGCAGATGGTCGCGGGCGCGCACCACCTCCGCCAATGTGGCGACCTCGAAGGCGACGTGATGCAGGCCCCCGCCGTCGTGCGACCCGGCTTCGGCCGGGAACAGCGCGATGCCGTGGTGGTCGGTGTTGCAGCGCAGGAAGACGACGCCCCCCGGCAGCATGTCGCCGGCATAGACGTCTGTGACCTGGAAGCCGAGCACCTGGATGTAGAACCGCGCGGCCCGCTCCAGGTCGCGCACGCGCAGCGCGACATGGCCGATCTTGGCGACGCGAAAGCCAAGGCCCGTGGGGCGATCGAGGCGGCTTATGGCGTCGGGGTCCATGAGGTGGTCTCCGCTGCGACCCTGCGTACGCTACCCGCCGATGCGTCCCGGTTCAATCCCAGGCCCGGCTTGCGCTTGTTGCGCCCCGCTGCCCTGATGACGTGCATGACGGAGGGCGCGATGGGGCAGGGTTGGCAGTTCTGGATCGACCGTGGCGGCACCTTCACCGACATCGTCGCCCGCGCCCCCGACGGAGGGCTGCATACCCACAAGCTGCTGTCGGAGAACCCGGGCCGCTACCGCGACGCCGCCCTCGCCGGCATCAGGGCCGTGCTGGGGCTTCCCCCCGACGCGCCGATCCCGCCGGGCGCGGTGGCGAGCGTCAAGATGGGCACCACCGTCGCCACCAACGCGCTGCTGGAGCGCACCGGCGAGCGCACCTTGCTGGTGGTCAATCGCGGCTTCGCCGACGCCCTTCGCATCGGCAACCAGGCCCGCCCGCGCCTGTTCGACCTCGCCCTGCGCCTGCCCTCCATGCTGTACGAGCGCGCGGTCGAGGTCGCTGGACGGGTGGATTCGGACGGGGCGGAGATCGAGGCGCTGGACGAGGCGGCCGCCCGCGCCGCCTTCGCCACCGCGCGCGTCGACGGCATCGCCGCCTGCGCGATCGTGCTGATGCACGCCTGGCGCCATCCGGGCCATGAGCGCCGCCTGGCCGCGCTGGCGCGCGAGGCGGGGTTCGCGCAGGTCTCGGCCAGCCACGCGGTCAGCCCGCTGCTGCGCCTCGTGCCGCGCGGCGATACCACGGTCGTGGACGCCTATCTCTCGCCGATCCTGCGCCGCTACGTCGATCAGGTCGCCGCCGAGCTGTGCGGCGTGCGGCTCTATTTCATGCAGTCCAACGGCGGGCTTGCCGAGGCGCACGGCTTCCAGGGCAAGGACGCGATCCTGTCCGGCCCGGCCGGCGGCATCGTCGGCGCGGCGCGCACCGCCGGGATGGCCGGGCTCGACCGCATCATCGGCTTCGACATGGGCGGCACGTCCACCGACGTCGCCCTCTATGCCGGCGGCTTCGAGCGCGCCTTCGAGACCGAGGTGGCGGGCGTGCGGATGCGCGCGCCGATAATGGCGATCAACACCGTCGCCGCGGGCGGCGGGTCGATCCTGCACTTCGACGGCGCGCGCTTCCGCGTCGGGCCGGATTCGGCCGGCGCCGACCCCGGCCCGGCCTGCTATCGGCGCGGCGGCAATCTGACCGTGACCGACGCCAATGTCTGCGTGGGCAAGATCCAGCCCGCCCATTTCCCCGCGATCTTCGGGGAGACGGGCGACCAGCCGCTCGACGCGGACATCGTGCGCGCGGGCTTCGCCGTCCTGGCCGACGAGATCGCGCAGGCGTCGGGGGAGCGGCGCACGCCCGAGCAGGTGGCCGAGGGGTTCCTGCGCATCGCGGTCGCCAACATGGCCAACGCCATCAAGCAAGTCTCCGTCCAGAAGGGCCACGACGTTACCCGCTTCGCCCTGCAATGCTTCGGCGGAGCGGGCGGTCAGCACGCGTGCCTAGTGGCTGACGCGCTCGGCATGGAGACGGTGTTCATCCACCCGTTCGCCGGCGTGCTGTCGGCCTACGGCATGGGCCTGGCCGACCAGACCGCGCTGCGCGAGCAGGCGACCGAGGCGCCGCTCACCCCGCAATCCGTCCCCGACCTCGATAAGCTCGCCGCCAGCCT
Organism: uncultured Pseudomonadota bacterium; assembly: GCA_963756495.1. GTDB lineage: Bacteria > Pseudomonadota > Alphaproteobacteria > Acetobacterales > Acetobacteraceae > DATFDN01. The sequence continues at coordinate 31,074 of CAVWNS010000005.1, forward strand.
GGGCGCGCAGGCGCGGGCCGCGCTGATCGAGCAGGGCGCCGACCTGGCGCGGATCGTCGTCCGCGCCCATGCCCATATCCGCTACGCCGGCACCGAGGCGGCGCTGCCGGTCCTCCTGCGCGGACATGACGCCATGCTCGCCGACTTCACCGACGCGCACCGCGCCCGCTTCGGCTTCGCCACGCCGGACCGCCCGGCGGTGGTGGAGGCGGTCGCCGTCGAGGCGTCGGCGGCGGGCGAGCCGGTGGTGGAGCGGCGCATCCCCGCCCGCGCGGCGAACGAAGCGGGGCCGGATTCCCTTGGCCAAGTCAGCGTCGTCAGCGGCGGCGCGGCGCATGCGGCGCCGGTGTTCGACCGCGCCACCCTGCGGGCCGGCGACCGCATCGCCGGGCCGGCGCTGATCCGCGAGGCCAACGCGACCACGGTGATCGAGCCGGGCTGGGGGGCGGAGGTCACGACGCTCGACCACCTGCTGCTGCGCCGCGTGGCACCGCGCCCGGAGGCGCACGCGGCGGCCTCTGGCCGGCCCGACCCGGTGCTGCTGGAGCTGTTCAACAACCTGTTCATGAACGTCGCCGAGCAGACCGGGGCGGTCCTCCAGAACACCGCCATGAGCGTCAACATCAAGGAACGGCTGGATTTCTCCTGCGCCGTGTTCGACGCCGACGGCTTCCTGGTCGCCAATGCCCCGCACATCCCCGTGCATCTCGGGGCGATGGGCGAGAGCGTCCGCACGGTGCTGGCCCAGCGGCGGGGCACGCTGAAGCCGGGCGACGTGGTCGCGCTCAACAACCCCTACAACGGCGGCACCCACCTGCCGGACGTGACCGTCATCACCCCGGTGTTCGACGAGGCCGGCGCGCGCATCCTGTTCTTCGTCGGCTCGCGCGGCCACCACGCCGACATCGGCGGCATCACGCCCGGCTCCACCCCGCCCGCCTCGCGCACGCTGGAGGAAGAAGGGGTGGTGATCGACGATTTCCTGCTGGTCGATGCCGGGCGGTTCCGCGAGGCGGAGCTGCGCGCGCTCCTGGCCGGCGCCCGCTTCCCCGCCCGCAGCCCCGACGTGAACGTGGCCGACATCAAGGCGCAGGTCGCCGCCAACGAGAAGGGCGTGCAGGAACTGCGCCGGGTGGTCGCCGAGCACGGCTGGGCCACGGTCGAGGCCTACATGCGCCACGTCATGGACAACGCCGAGGAGAGCGTGCGCCGGGTGCTGGACCGGCTGGGCGACGGCGCGTTCGAGTACGCGATGGACGACGGTGCGCGCCTCAGCGTGGCGGTGCGGGTCGATCGCGCCGGTCGCCGGGCCAGGATCGACTTCACCGGCACCGGGGCGCAGCGCGATCAGAATAACTTCAACGCCCCGCCCGCCGTGACGCGCGCGGCGGTGCTGTACGTGTTCCGCTGCCTTGTGAGCGACGACATTCCGCTTAACGACGGCTGCCTCAAGCCGCTGGACATCGTCATTCCGCCGGGCAGCTTCCTCGCGCCTCGCCCTGGCGCGGCGGTGGTGGCCGGCAACACCGAGGTCTCGCAGGCCGTGTGCAACGCCCTGTTCGGCGCGCTGGGGGCCATCGCCTGCTCGCAGGCAACGATGAACAACTTCCTGTTCGGCGACGCCAACCGCCAATACTACGAGACGATCTGCGGCGGCACCGGCGCCGGGCCGGGCTTTGCCGGCACGGCGGCGGTGCAGACCCACATGACCAACACCCGCATGACCGACCCCGAGGTGCTGGAGCTGCGCTATCCCGTGCGGCTGGAGGCGTTCGCGATCCGGCGCGGCTCGGGCGGGGCGGGGCGCTGGCACGGCGGGGACGGGGCGGTGCGGCGCATCCGCTTCCTCGCGCCGATGACGGCGGTGATCGTCGCCTCGCGTCGCGCGGTCGCGCCGTTCGGGCTCGTGGGCGGGGCGGACGGCGCCTCCGGACGCCAGCATGTGGAGCGCGCCGACGGCCGGGTCGAGCACCTGGGCGGCACCGACAGCGCCGAGATGGCGCCCGGCGATGCCTTCGTCATCGAGACGCCGGGCGGCGGCGGATACGGCCCGCCAGCCGGCGTCTGAGGCCTTAATCGGTCAGGCTGCCCTTTGCACGGCCTCCAGGAAGGCGTCCGCCTCGGTCTTCAGCGCGTCGGACTGGCGCGCCAGCTCGCTTGCCGCGCGCAGGACCTTCTCGGCCTCCGTGCCGGTGCGGCTCACGTCCTCGCTGACCAGGGTGATCGTGCCGGTCATCTCGGCGGTGCCGGCGGCGGCCTGCTGGACGGCGTGGGCGATCTCCTGGGTGGCCGCGCTCTGCTCCTCCACCGCGCCGGCGATCGCGGTGGCGATCTCGCTCATCCGCCCGATCGTGCCGCCGATCGAGCGGAGCGCCTCCACCGCCTGACCCGTCGCGCCCTGCATCGCCGCGATCTGCGCGCCGATCTCCTCGGTCGCGCGCGCGGTCTGCGCGGCGAGGTTCTTCACCTCGCTGGCCACCACCGCGAAGCCCTTGCCGGCCTCGCCCGCCCGTGCCGCCTCGATGGTGGCGTTCAGCGCGAGCAGGTTGGTCCGCCCGGCGATGTCGCCGATCAGGCGCACCACGTGGTCGATCCGCTGCGCCGCCTGGCTGAGCCCACCCACGCAGCGATCGGTCGCCTCCGCGTCCTGCACCGCCTGCCCGGTGATGCGCGCGAACTCCGCGACCTGCCGACCAATCTCCGATATCGAGGCCGCCAACTCCTCGGCCCCCGCCGCCGCCGCGCCCACGCTGCCCGAGGCCTGTTCGGACGCGCGGGAGACCGCCGCGATCCGCTGCTCCGCGTCGCGGGCCGCTTCGCTCATCTGCTGGGCCGTCCGCGCCATCGTGGCGGCCTGCCCGCCGACGCCTTGGGCGATCGCGCCCACGGTCCCCTCGAAGCGATGCACGAGGTTCGCCTGCTCGGTCGCGCGGTGCCAGGTCAGCATCGGGCCGACATAGGCGCCGGTGCGGTCGCGGATCGCCGAGATCGTCAGGTCCAGCGTCTCGGCGCCGAGCGTGATGCGGTCGCAGCGCGGCAGCCGGTCGGGGTCGGCCAGCACCGCAATCTGGCGGGCCGGCTCGGTGTGGAGGCCGGCCATGCCCTGTCCGACCAGCGCCTCCGGCGCGGCCGGCAGGTGCGCGCGCACCAGGCCCATCATCTCGACCCCCGCGCGGTTGACGTAGGTGATCGGGAACTCGCCCCCGGCCGCCGCAGTCATCACGCCGATCGGAATCTGCTCGATCATCTGGCTGCGCACGAAGGCGTCGCGCACCACCCCGCGCAGCCGCTCCAACGCCGCCGCCATGCGTCCCACCTCATCGCGCCGCCCAGTATGACCGAAGGCGACCTCGGCATTCCCCTCGGCCAAGCCCTGCACCGCGCGGGTCATCGCCGCGATGGGGCGGGCGACCAAGCGGGCGGTGAGCCAACTCGACAGCAGGAGCACGAAGACGATGCCGCCGGCGATCATCAGCACACGCTGGCGCGCCGCAGCCGCCGCCCTGAGGGCATCGGCCCGCGCCGCCTCGGCCATCGCGGTCTGCGCCTGCTCCGCCACGGCCAGCCGGTCGGCCAAGGTCGCGCTCGCCTGCTCCACGTCGGTGCGGACAAACTCGGACAGTTGCCGGGCGTCGGCGATCACCTCACGCGCGGCCCGAGCGATCCCCGCGCCGAGCGTGCGCGGAAGCTGCGCGTCCGTCAGGGTCTGCGTGGGCAGGGGCAGCGCCAGAAGCGCCGTCATCTGGGCGTTGGCCTCCTCGGCGCCGTCCGCCACCTCGTTTGCCGCGCCGGTGTTGCCGGTCGCCAGGAACAGCAGCGCGGCGTTCTGCATCCGCGCCGTGCCGAGCTGGTAGGCGGTGAACAGGTCGCGCGCCTTGCCGACCGTCCCCGCCGCGTCGGCCGACTGGCCGGAGCCTGTCGCGGCTCCGCCCCCGGTCACCGCGTCCACCCCGCCGGCCATCGTTCCGCCGGCCGCCAGCTCCTGGTCGTAGCTCTTGAGGCCCGCCGCGAAGTCCGAGCGGGGCCGCAGCAGGTCACGCTCGCGCGTCACGATCGTCTGGCGCCGCAGCGCCGAATTCCTGATCAATGACCTTGGCGAACCCATCCAGGGCCATCAGTGCGCCGACGATCCGGCTTCGCTCCTCGGCCCCGGCCTGCTGGTCCTCGGCCAGCGCGGACAGGTTTCGGCGCGCCCGGGCGGCCTGCGCGGTGGCCCGCTCGGCGAGTTCCTTCAATCCGGACGTGGTCTGCTGCTGGGCGATATCGCGGCTGATCACGCGCAATTCGAGGCCGGCGCGTTGCGCCTGCCCGAGGCGCTCGACGCTTGCCGCAGCGCGGCTCGCGCGGGTCTGCAACGCCGCCAGGCGGGCGAGGCTGTCTTGACAGGTGAAGCCGAGCGCGGCCAGCAGGGCCAGTGTCATGGCCGCCGAGATCGCCAGCTTCAGGCTGATCGAGACATTCCTCAAATAGCGCATGGCGTCCGTTTCGTCGGAGGGCAGGGCGCCCAGCGTGCGGCAGCCTTGCTTAATCGGGGATGAAGGCCGCCGCTGGACAGCCGCCCCGGCGCTGGGCACGGTGCGCCGCGAACACACGATGCGGGGTCCGGCCATGCTGTTCGACTTCACCGCCATGCCGGCGGAGAACATCTACAAGCTGCTCATCTCGACCATCGTGCCCCGGCCGATCGCCTGGGTGACGACGCAGGACCTGGACGGCTCGATCAACGCCGCGCCGTTCTCGTTCTTCAACTGCATGTCGGGCAACCCGCCCGTGGTGTGCTTCGGCATCGGCGGCCGCGCGCCCGGCGACGCCAAGGACACCGGCGGCAACATCCGCCGCACCGGCCAGTTCGTGGTGAACCTGGTGAGCGACGGCCTCGCCGAGCAGATGAACATCACCGCCATCGAGTTCGGCAAGGACGTGGACGAGCTTGCCCAGGCCGGCCTGACCACCGCGCCATCCAACCGGGTGAAGCCGCCGCGCATCGCCGAGGCGCCGGTGTCGATGGAGTGCGAGCGGCTGGTGATCGTCGAGGTCGGCGTGGACCGCTCGGTGATCCTCGGCCGCGTGGTGACCATGCACATCCAGGATGACTGCGTCCTGGACCCGGTGCGGTGCTACGTCGACACGCCCCGGCTCGACCTGATCGGGCGGATGCACGGCGGCGGCTGGTATGCGCGCACCACGGACCGCTTCGAGATGCCGCGAATCCCGGTCGGCCAATGGCCGCTGCGGGACGCGGCTGAGTAGGCGCCGCTTCGCCGCAATCCGCCTGTCGCCTTCCTGCCGTCCGCCGCCAGCTACCAGCCGTTCATGCGCGGCCAGACCGCCACCACCGCGTCCGATCCCTCCACCACGTGATAGCGCTCATGCGCCGCCGCCGTCATGCAGGCGTGGTTGGGGGCGACCCGGACCTTCGCGCCGATCGGCAGATCCACCGGACGGCGCGGGTCCAGCGCGACCATCCCGTGCTCCTGGTAGGCGCGGCAGACCAGCGCATCGCCCGAGGTCGGCTTCCCATGCCAATCCAGCACCCGCCCGAAGCCCCAGTCGCGCGGCGCCGCCTCCGTGCTGCGGTCCTTCGACAGCGCGAGCCCGCCGGCGTCGATCAGCGAGCTGCCCCGGCCGGCGCCCGATGACGCTGGCGAGCACCGTCACCGCGATGTCGTCCGGCCCGTGCGTGCCGATCTCGGCCTGGAACAGGTCGCCGAACATGTAGACCCCGGCGCGCACCTCGGTGACGCCGGCCAGCGAGCCGGCATGCATCGCGGTAGGCGAGCTGCCGATCGAGACGATCGGGGCCGGGTGCCCGGCCGCGCGCAGGCGCGCGGCCGCGCGCACCGCGCCGTCCCGCTCGGCCTCGGCGATGGCCGCGATGGCCTCGGGCGAGCGCGCGCCATAGCTGTGCCCGGCATGGGTCATCACGCCCGCGAGGCTCGTCGCCCAGCCGCTCGGCCAAGGCCAGCAGGCGGTCGTCGTCGGGGGCGAGCCCGCCGCGCGCCTCCCCGGTGTCGATCTCGATCAGGGTGCGCGGGGGCGCCGGGTGCGCGGCGATCGCGGCGGCCATGTCGAGGTCGTCGGTGATGACGGCGATATCCGCGCCCGCGCGCGTTCAGCGTCGCCACCGCGTCCAGCTTCTGCGGCGTGATCCCGACCGCGTAGAGGATGTCGCGGATGCCATGCGCGGCGAAATACCCCGCCTCCAGCAGCGTGGAGACGGTGATCCCGCCCGGCTGCCCGGCCAGCGCGAGCCAGGCGACGTCGATCGACTTGGCGGTCTTCATGTGCGGGCGCAGCGGCACGCCGTGGCGCGCCAGCACCTCGGCCATGCGGGCGAGGTTGCGCGCGCAGGATCGCGCGGTCCAGCACGAGGCAGGGCGTGGGCAGGTCGGCGAGGGATGCGGCTCGGTTCACAGCGTCACCCCCAGCAGCTCGGCGATGCGCGGGGTGGCCTTGAGGCCGCTGCCGGTCAGCACGAGCACCGTGGTCTGCTCCGGCCGTGATGGTGCCGGTCGCCAGCAGCTTGGCGAAGGCCGCCGCCACCTGCGCCGCGGTCGGCTCGACATAGACGCCGATGCCGCGCGAGGTCGAGCGTCGCGCCGGCGATCTCGGCTTCGCTCAGCATGACGGCGCCGCCGCGCGTGGGTTGCAGCGCGCCGAGCACCTCGTGCAGCCGGATCGGCTGGGCGATGGCGGTGCCCTCGGCGATCGTCGGGCGATCTCGGGCGCGACCGGCTCGCCGGCAAGGAACGACGGCGGCGATCGGGCGCGCAGTTCGCCGGCTGGGCGGCGAACAGGCGGGGCAGCGGCGTCGATCTCGCCCGCGCGCAGCAGCTCGGAGAAGCCGATCTCGCAGCCCGAGCACGTTCGATCCGGCGCCGCACGGCACGATGACGTTGTCGGGCGCCTGGAAGCCAAGGTCCTCCCACAGCTCGTAGGCCAGCGTCTTGGTGCCCTGCAGGAAGAACGGATGCCAGTTGTGGCTGGCGTAGAAGATCTCGGCGGCGCGGCGGATCGCTGCTTCGGCCGTGTCCTGGCGGGTGCCGGGCACCAGCTCCACCGCGGCGCCATGCGCGCGCATCTGCACCGTCTTGGCCGGGCTCGTCGAGGCCGGCGCCAGGATGGTCGCCGCCATGCCCGCCGGCGGCGGCATAGGCGGCGACCGCCGCGCCGCCGTTGCCGGAGCTGTCCTCCAGCACCGACGCCACGCCCTGGGCGCGCAGCAGCGACAGCATCACGCTGGCGCCGCGATCCTTGAAGCTGCCGGTGGGCGTTCATCCACTCGCATTTCAGCAGCGCCGGCGCGTCGTGCAGGGTGCGCGCGCAGCAGCGGCGTGCAGCCCTCGCCCAAGCGTGATCGGGTCATCGCGAGCGCCAGCGGCAGCGCCGCGCGGTAGCGCCACAGGCTGCGCGTCGCGGCATCGATCTCGGCGCCGCGTCAGGCCGGGCAGCGGCGTCAGCAGCAGCGGCGCGTGATCCGGCCCGCACCAGCGCGGCGGCTCCAGCGGGAAGGTCTGCCCGGTGCGCGGGTCGAGATAGGCGGGGGTCATCGCATCGCCGTCTGCCTGGGGGTGGGAGTGTGCTGGCCCGCGCCGCGTGCCGCAACCGCCCGATCCGTTGGCCGTCCGGTAACGTTTCCATGCGGTATTGAGGGCCCCCCGTGTATGAGGGGGCGCGGTCGCAGGCTTCGGGAGTGTCTGGATGAGTGTGGCGGTCAAGGTGCTCGGCCCTGCCAGCGCGTCGGCTTGGGATGGCTTCGTGCGCTCGCGGCCCGACGGCACGTTCTTCCACCTCGCCGCCTGGCAATCGGTCATCGAGACGGCGTTCGGCGCCCGACGTACTACGCCTTCACGGAGCGCGACGGCGCGATCACCGGGGTCCTGCCGCTCGCCCATGTGCGGACGCTGCTGTTCGGCAGCACGCTGATCTCGGTGCCATTCTGCGTCTATGGCGGCCCGCTCGCGGCGGATGCGGAGAGCGCGGGGGCCCTGCGGGATCATGCTGCCGCCCTGATGCGGCGGACAGGCGTCTCGGCGGTGGAATTCCGCCTCCGCGAAGCAGTGGACTGCGGAGAGTGGGTGCCCCGTCCCGCCCTGTATGAGACATTCCGGAAGCCGATTGAGGCCGATCCGGAGAGGAACATGAAGGCGATCCCGCGCAAGCAGCGGGCGATGGTGCGCAAGGGCATCCAGAACGGCCTCGTCTCGCGATCCGATCACGACGCGCGGGCGCTGCACCACGTCTACGCCGAGAGCGTCCGTAACCTCGGCACCCCGGTGTTCTCGCGCCGCTATTTCGAAATACTCGTGGAGACCTTCCGCGACTGCTGCGACATCGTGACAGTCTACGACGGCGAGGCGCCGATCGCCGCCGTGCTGAACTTCTACCATGGCGAGGAAGTGCTGCCCTATTACGGAGGCGGCACGGAGATGGCGCGCAAGCGGGCCGGCAACGACTTTATGTATTGGGAGGTGATGTGCCGGGCGGCCGAACGGGGCTGCCGGCTGTATGATTTCGGGCGCAGCAAGATCGGCACCGGGGCCCACGCCTTCAAGCGGAACTGGGGGTTCGAGCCGGCGCCGCTGCACTACCGCTTCAGCCTCAAGCCCGGCGCCGGCATCCCCGACCAGAGCCCGCTTAACCCGAAATACCGGCACTTCGTGTCCGCCTGGAAGCGGCTTCCCTTGCCGGTGGCCAACGCGGTCGGCCCGTTCATCGTGCGTGGCCTGGGCTGATCCGGCTGGACTCGGCCTCTGGCGCGTCAGTCCGGCATCTCCAGCAGGCTCGCCAGCAAGGTGGCGCGCGGGGCCAGGTGCGCGCCAGAGGATGTGCTCGCTCGTTACATGCGCGCCGGCGCCGGGGCAGCCGAGCCCGTCCAGGGTGGGGACGCCGAGCGCGGCGGTGAAGTTGCCGTCCGAGCCGCCGCCCCGGCTCTGCTTGGGCAGCTCGAACCCGGCCTCGCGCGCCAAAATCCGGGCGCGCGCATGGAGCGCCGCGATCGCCGGGGTCTCGGCGAAGGGCGGTCGGTTCATGGCGCCCTCGACGGTGACGGTGCAGCCGGGGGTCCGGGCGGCCAGGGCCGCCAACCGGTTCTCCATCTCCACGCCGTCGGCGGCGGTGCTCACCCGCAGGTCGATCTCGCAGCCGGCCTCGGGGGGGATCACGTTGGGGCGGGTGCCGCCCCAGATCGGCGCGGCGTTGAGCGTGATCCCGCGCTCGATGTCGACCATGGCGTGGACCGCCTGGATCTGCTGCGCCAGCTCCACCACCGCCGAGGCGCCCTCCTCGAAAGCGCCGCCCGCGTGCGCGCCGCGTCCGGCGATGCGCAGGACGAAGCGCCCGACCCCCTTGCGCGCGGTGACGCAGGCGCCGCCGGGGCCGGCCGGCTCCATGATCAGCACGCGGGCCGCCTGGGCCGCCTCGCGCTCGATCCACGCCCGGCTGCTCGGGCTGCCGACCTCCTCGTCGGGGGTCAGCAGCAGCACCACCGGGCGCGGCGTGCGCACCCCCTGGCGCAGGATCGCGCGCAGCACGTGCAGGGCGAGGAAGCTGCCCGCCTTCATGTCGTAGATGCCTGGTCCGAACGCCTTCTCGCCCTCGACGCGGGCGGGCATCGCGTCCAGCGAGCCGTGCGACCACACCGTGTCGAGATGCCCGGCGACCAGCACCGGCGTGCCCGCTCCCGGCGTGCGCGCGATCAGGTTGTCGGCGAAGCCGTCGCGGCCGGGGATGCGGGTCAGCGCGGCGCCGGCGCCGGCCAGCTCGGCCGCCGCCACGTCCATCAGCCGGTTCACCGCCGCCGCGTCGGTGGTCGGCGTCTCGAGCCGTACCCACCCGAGCAACTCGTCCAGCAGCGCCTCGGAGCGTCCCACATCGGTCTGCGGCATCTTGTCCCTCGCGGCTTGGCGCCCCCAGCGTGTGCGCCGAAACCGCCCCGTTGTCCATGCGACCGATGCGGACCCGCAAGCAACCGCCCGGCCCGCCCTCGTGTTGGCGTCCCGCGACGGCGAACCGAGGGGCGGCATGGCAGGCAAGATGCAGGATCAGGTCGCGATCGTGACCGGGGCGGATTCCGGCATCGGCCAGGCGATCGCGACCGCCTTCGCGCGAGCGAGGGCGCGGACCTGATGATCGTGGCTTCCACACCGACGAGCAGGGCGCGCGACACGCTGTCGCAGGTCCATCGGGCGGCACGGACGCCGGGGCGTGGCCCGCCAGGCGGACGTGCGCGACCAGCGCGCCGTGGCGGAGCTGTTCGACGAGCGGGACGGGTTCGCCGTCGCCGTCGATCCTGGTGAACGCGCCGGGGTGGGCGCAGGGCGGCGACGCCGGTGGCGGAGACTGCCGGGCGATGCCTGGGACCGGGTGATCCGCACCGACCTCTACGGCCCGTTCTATTGCTGCCGGCACTTCGTGCAGGCGCCGCAAGAGCCGAGGGCGGCGGCGCGGCAAGATCATCAACATCACCTCGGTGCACGAAGTCGATCCCCAGCCCGAACGCGGCCGCCTACGGCGCCGCTAAGGGCGGGCTGCTGACCTTCACCCGCAGCCTGGCGCTGGAGGTCGCGCGCGACCGCATCAACGTCAACGCCATCGCGCCCGGCATGATCAAGACGCCGATGACCGCCGGTCGGGTCAAGGATCCGGCCGAAGCTGCGCGAGGCCGAGAGCCACATCCCGCTGGGCCGCGCCGGCGAGCCGTGGGAGGTGGCTGAGCTGGCCGTCTATCTCGCCAGCCCCGCGGCCGACTACGTCACCGGCCAGAGCTTCACGATCGACGGCGGCCTGGAGATGGACTGGGGCCAGGGGCATAGGCCAAAGGGCATAGGCCAAGGGGCATAGGCCAAGGGGCATAGGCGAGGCGAGGGGCATAGGCGAGGGGCGCGTGGGCGAGGGAGCCCAGGCCAGAAGTCCGGATCAACGAGCATAGGAGAGGATAAGGATGGATAGCCCGCTGGAGCTCACGTTCCACAACATGAGTTCCTCGGAGTCGCTGGAGGCGATGATCCGCGAGCGCGTGGAGAAGCTGGACCGGCGCTATGGACGCCTGATCGGCTGCCGCGTTTCGGTGGAGGCGCTGCACCGCCAGCACCAGAGCGGAAACATCTACGAGTGCCACATCGTCATGTCGGTGCCGGGACGGGACCTGGCGGTAAGCCAGGGACCGCACCGCGCAAAGCAGAAGTACGCGCATCCGGACGTGCGCGATCTCGATCCGCGAGGCGTTCGATGCCGCGGAGCGGCAGTTGCTGGAGCACAAGCGGCAAATCCGCACGGATACCACGCGCCCGCGGATCGGCGCTGACCGGGCAGGTGACGCTGATCGAGCCGGGGGCCGATCACGGCTTCATCCTGACCAACACCGGCTCGCAGCTCTATTTCCACCGCGACAGCGTCACCAACGCGCGGTTCGAGGACCTGCGCGATCGGCCAATTGGTGCATTACGTGGAGGAGCCGGGCGACGCCGGGCCGGTGGCGACCAAGATCCGCGTGCTCGAAGCGCAAGACCGATTGAGCCGGGGGACCGGAACGAGCCGGGCGGCGCCGCGTTAGCGCGGCGACATGCAGAGACATCTCCTCGCGAACTCGGCGGCGGCGTTCCTCGTCCTCGCCGCCCTTGCGGCGGCCGGTCCGGCCATCGCCTCGACCCCCACGCTCGATACCGGCGCCCTGACGCCGCAGACCTCCAGCAGCCGCACGGCGCAGGAGGTCGCGAACACCGGCGCCGGTGCCCGCGAGGGCCACGCGGCACAGGCGGCGAGCAGCGCGCAGGCCGCCAAGTCGGCACCGCGCTCGGCGGGTTCGGCCGGCCTGATCGCCGGTGAACGGAAGCCGGGCGGGTGAGCGTGGCGCCGGCCTTCCGAAAAGCCCCCATCCGGCGCGCGCGAGCCGCCGTCGGCGGCGCCCGACGATCGAGGCGCGCGACCCGGTCCGCACGATCGCGCACATCTTGCGCGCGGTCTGTCATCATCGATCGGCGCCGCCGCGCTGCATCTGGGCGCTGAGGACGCCTATCCTGATGATCTTCCTCGCGCATCCTGATGGCGACATTGCTGCGCGGGCTTGGCAACCAACTGCACCGCGCAGCCGCGGCTGCAACGTCACGGCGCGCGGTGTTGCTGATCTTGCTTGGCCCTGGTTCTCCTGATATGCGGGCTGGGCTGCTGGATCGGTCCCCGACTCGCCCGGGAGGGTCAGCAGCTCTGGACCCAGGTGTCCGGCCAGTTCGGCAGCCTGCGGCCCTGTGCAACAGATTCGGCTGGACGGTTCATCGGGCGGTGACGGCAAAGGCGGTTTCGTGAGACGGGCGCCAGCGTGATGCCGCACACCGTCGAGATGGTGGCGAGCTCGACCCTCTCGCTTCTGAGCGCGCATGTCGGTGATCCTGGCCACCGCCATCTATTTCGCGATCGAGCCGGACTGTCTATGTCGACGGCGTGGTGCATCTGGTGCCGACGCTGGTACCAGCCGCGCGGCGCGCGGCGTCGTGCTGGAGATGGGCGGCACCATGCAGGGATGGCTGCTGGGCCAGCTCATCGACATGATCGTGGTCGGCCTGCTGGTGGGGATCGGGCCTGATGTCCTGCACGCGCCGCTGGCTCTGGTGCTCGGGGTCATGGCCGGGCTGTTCACCTTCATCCCGTATTTCGGCACCATCGCCTCGGCCATGCCGGGGCTGCTGATGGGCCTGACCGTCAGCGTGAACGAGACGCTGTGGATCCTGGGCCTGTTCCTCGTTGCGCACGGGGTCGAGGGATACTTGGTATCGCCCTTCGTGCAGCGCCGCACCGTCCATCTTCCCCCGGCGCTGACCGTGCTGGCGATGGTGGTGCTGACCGCCGTTTTCGGCTACCTGGGCGTGCTGATCGCGACGCCGATGGTCGGGAGCGTCATGATGACGTCCGGCGTGACCCGGGGCGATCTATGTGCGAGGACGTGCTGGGCGGATCGGAACCGGGCTAGCGAAACGCGGTCACGGTCCGCCCCCCGCGCCGGGTGGGGGCCGGTCATCCCGCGGCGCACGATGCCCCCCAGGCGAGAACCGCATCAGGCGAGGTCGGCCGGGCTGAACTTCAGCACCGTCGGTCGCCCGTGGCTGCACGTGGCGGCGCGCGGGGTCGCCTCCATCTGGCGCAGCAGCGCGTCCATCTCGGCATGGCTGCAGCCGCCGCCCGGCGCGGATCGAGCCATGGCAGGCGAGGCGGGCGATGGCCGCCTCTAGCCGCGCGGCGAGCGCGACCGCCTCGCCCCAATCGGCCAGCTCGTCGGCGAGGTCGCGCAGCAGCGGCGCCGGCTCGGGCGCGCCCAGCGCCGCCGGCAGACGCGCGCACCAGGATGGCGCCGGGGCCGAACGCCTCGATCTCCAGGCCCAGGCCGGCCAGCGCCGCCGCATGGGCCAGCAGGCGGGCCGCCTCCGCCTCGGCCAGCTCCACCACCGCCGGGCATCAGCAAGGGCTGGCTGCGGACGCCGCCCTGCCAGCAGCTGCGCGCGCAGAGCCTCGTGGGTCAGCCGCTCATGCGCGGCGTGCTGGTCCACCAGCACCAGCCCGCCATCGGCCGCGATGGCGACGACATAGGTGTCCTGCACCTGGCCCAGCGGCGCGCCCAGCGGATAGTCCGCGCGCGTCGGGTCGGATCCCGGCGCGGCTCCGGGATCGGATGCCGGGGCCGGGCGCGCGACCGGCGGCATGACGATCGCCAGCTGCGTCTCGGCCATGCCGGGCAAGGGCATGCGCCAGCCCGACGGGGCCGCGCGGAACGGCAGCGCGAGCGCCGGGCGTGCGGCCGGCATCGCCACTCCCGCGCGCGCCGGCCAGCGCGCGGCCTACGCCGCCCACCACCAGCGCGCGCACCGCGCCGGGATCGCGGAAGCGCAGCTCGGCCTTGCTCGGATGCACGTTCACGTCCACCGCCTCGGCAGGCAGGTCGAGCCAGAGCGCAACCACCGGGTGCCGCCCGGCCTCGATCACCTGGCGGTAGGCGACCCGGACCGCGCCGTGTGCAGCAGCGGGTCGACACCGGGCGGCCATTGACCGTGAACGCCTGGTGCGCGGCGGTCGCGCGGGTGAGCGCCGGGGAGCCGGCGAAGCCCGGAGAGGCGGAGGCCTCGCGGGTGGCCTCGACCGGCACCAGCACGGCGGCGGCTTCGGCCCGAGCAGGGCGGCAGCGCGCGCCGCGCGGTCCTGCGCCGGCAGATCGAACAGCGTCGCGGCCTTCGATGTCCAGCCGCATCGCCACGCCCGGCGCGGCGAGCGCCAGCCGGCGCAGCGACGGTCTCCGCGTGCTCGGCCTCGCTGCGCGGATGCGGAGGAATTTGCGCCGCGCCGGGGTGGCGAAGAACAGGTCGCGCGACCACGATCCGGTGCCCGGCGGCCCGGCGGCAGGGATGACGGCGCGCGACCCGGCCGGCCTCCACCTCGATGGCGTGGGCCTGCGGCGCGCCGGGCGGGCGGGAGGTGATGCGGAGACGCGCCGCCGCGCCGATCGAGGCCAACGCCTCGCCGCGAAAGCCGAGCGTGGCGATACGCTCCAGATCGTCCCCGGCGAGCTTGGAGGTGGCGTGGCGCTGCACCGCGAGCGCCGAGGTCCGCCTCGCGTCATGCCGGCGCCGTCGTCGGTGACCTCGATCCGATCGATGCCGCCCGCCGCGCGAGCGCCACGGCGATGCGGGCGCGCGCCGGCATCGAGCGCGTTCTCGACCAGCTCCTTCACGCGCGGCGGCCGGCCGCTCGATCACCTCGCCGGCGGCGATGCGGTTGACCACCGCCTCGGGGAGCAGCCGAATGCCGCTCATCGGCCGGTCTGCGGAACCCCTCCCCCAACCCCCTCCCGCAAGGGGAGGGGGCTACGTGGGGCGCGGCTGCTCCCCCTCCCCTTGCGGGAGGGGGTCGGGGGGAGGGGTAGGAGCCTGGGAGAGGTCAGGGGCCCGCATCAGCCCTCGCCGCGCAGCGCCCGGAACCGGCCGATCACGGCCTTGGTGGAGGCGTCTTCCGGCATCGCCGGCGCCGGATCGCCGCTCAGCGCGGGCAGGATGGAGCTGGCAAGCTGCTTGCCCAACTCGACGCCCCATTGGTCAAAGCTGTCGATGTTCCACAGGCAGCCCTGCACCGCGACCTTGTGCTCGTAGAGCGCGATCAGCCGTCCCAGGCTGAACGCGTCCAGCCGGCGGAACAGGATCATCGTCGAGGGCCGCTCGCCAGGAAATACCCGGTGCGGCGCCACGCGGTCGATCTCCTCGGGCGGGGTGCCCTTGGCCGCCATCTCGGTGCGCACCTCCGCCGCCGACCGGCCGGCGAGCAGGGCGGCGGCCTGCGCGAAGGCGTTGGCGGCGAGCACGCGATGCGCGTCCTCGCGCGAATGGTCGGGGCTGGCGGCGAGGATGAAATCCACCGGGATCACCGCCGGGCCCTGATGCACCAGCTGCATGAAGCTGTGCTGCGCGCTGGTGCCGGGTTCGCCGAACACCACCGGGCAGGTGGCGTGGTCCACCAGCTGGTCGTCCAGGGTCACGCGCTTGCCATTGCTCTCCATCTCCAGCTGCTGGAAATGCGCGGGCAGCCGGCGCAGCCGCTCGTCATAGGCGAGCACGCACTGGGTCGCACAGCCCAGGCCGTTGACGTGCCAGATGCCGGCCAGCGCCAGCATGACCGGCAGATTCTGCGTCAGCGGCGCGTCACGGAAATGCTGATCCATCGCCCAGGCGCCGTCGAGCAGGCCCTGGAAGGCATCCCAGCCGGCGGCGAGCGCGATCACCAGCCCGACCGGCGACCACAGCGAATAGCGCCCGCCCACCCAGTCGCGGAAGCCGACGATGCGGTCGGGCGGGATGCCGAAGCGTTGCACGGCGGGCAGGTTGGTGGACAGGGCGACGAAATGGGCGCCCACGGCATCCTCGCCCAGCGCGCCGGACAGCCAGGCGCGCAGGGCGGCGGCGTTCATCGCCGTCTCCTGCGTGGTCCAGGACTTCGAGGCCACCAGGATCAGCGTCGTCGCCGGGTCGAGCCCGTGCGTCGCCGCCTCCATGGCGTGCCCGTCCACGTTGGCGAGGAACCGCGCCTGCATCGGCGCGTCGTCGCGCGCCAGGGTCAGCGCCTCGGTCGCCACGCGCGGGCCGAGATCGGAGCCGCCGATGCCGACATTCAGCACATGGGTGAAGGCGCGCCCGGTGGCGCCCAGGATGCGCCCGGCGTGCACGCCCTCCACGAAGGCCCGCATCCGCGCGCGCTCGGCCGCCGCGAGGCTGGCCGCCTCGTCGATCCCGCCGGGCAGGGCGGCGCGCAGCCCGGAGGAGGCGGGCGCGCGCAACGCCATGTGCATGGCCGCGCGGCCCTCGGTGACGTTCACCGCCTCGCCGGCGAACAGCCGGCGGCGGAACCCCTCCAGGTCGGCCGCGCGGGCCAGTTCGAACAGCGCGTCCTGCACCGGTGCGTCGATCGCCGTCTTGGAGATGTCGAGCGAGAGGTCGTCGAGGGCGAAGGTCAGCCGCCGCGCCCGCTCCGGCTCGGCGGCGAACAGCGGGGTGATGCGCCGTCCCTCGGGCCGCGCGGCGAGCGCAGCGAGGCGGGCGAACGCGGCGTGGCGGGCGGGTTCGTCGGGCACGGGGGAACGCTAGCAGAAGGCAGGGGGCGGCGAAAAGGCCGCCACGCCCGTCGCCCCCGTCCGCCGGCTCTCACGCCTGCGCGCGCGCCGCATCCACCGTTTCGGGCATCAGGAACCAGACGGCGGCAAGGCCAAGTCCCGCCACCACCGCCAGGCCGACGAATCCCGCTGTGTAGCCGAGGATCTGGGCCAGGAAACCCATCACGGTGTAGCTGGTGGTGGCGCCGATGCCGGCGATCATGCTGACCGCGCCGAGCGAGAAATTGTAGCGCCCGGTCCCCTTGGTGAGGTCGGCCACCACCAGGGGATTGAGGATGCCGATCACCGCCGCGGTCGGCCCGCCCAGCACCTGCACGCCCACCAGGAACCACGGCCCGAGGGCCACGGCGAACAGCACCGTGCGCGCGAGCAGCGCGACGAAGGCGGCGAGCAGGAGCCATTTCCGTCCCGCGTCGTCGGCCTTGCGCGCGATCCAGGTGGCGATCAGCGCGGTCACGAGCTGCGGGACGACCACCAGCGCCGCGATCACCACCTCGGACTCGAACTTGAAATTCGCAGCCAGCCGCTCGCCCGCCAGCGGCAGCAGCGAGGCGTTGGCGAACTGGAACAGGAACAGGCAGCCGGCGAAGATCAGCAGCGGTCGGTTGCGGGCGAGGTCGCGCCAGCGCGCCGCCTTCGGCTCTGTCCGACCCTCGGCGCCGCGGGCGCGCGCGTAGTCGATCTCCTCGCCGCGGATCAGCGACAGGCACAGGAACCCCGGCACGCAGAGCCCGGCGGCGGCGAGGAACGGCGCGCCGGGCGAGACGAAGTGCCCCAGCACTCCCATCCCGGCGGCGGTCGCGGCATTGCCGAGCAAATCGTAGCGATGGTTGCGCCCGACCCGGGTGTGATAGGCACGATGCCCGACCAGCCCGAGCCCGATCGCTGCCACCGCCGTGCGCACGGCGCCCCCGGTGACGCCGTGCATGAACTCCCCGCCCATGACCGGCAGGTAGGTGGGGAAGAAGCCGATCAGCAGCGAGCCGGCCGCGATCAGCAGCAGGCAGACGGCGATCACCAGGCGCTTGCGCCGGACCCAGTCCGTCAGCGCGCCGGCCGGAACCTGCGTGCCCAGCGCCACCGCGCCGTTAACTGTGAGCACGGTGCCGATGCTGCCCTGCGTCCAGCCGTGCTGGGCGAGATAGACCGAAACGAACGGGCCGAACGCGGTCTCGACATCGGCGATGAAGAAGTTCAGCCAATCGAGGCCGCGCTGGCTTCGCGCCGAGGGGGCGGGCAGTGGCGGCGCGGCCGGCGAGGCGGAGAGGACGGCGGTGCTGTCGGCCATGAGGCGCAGAACGAGCCGAGCGGCACTCGGTTGTGCGGCACCGCCCGGCCGACCGCCGCTCGGTTCTTCGCGCGCGCCGCAGGACCTTGGCGCGACGCTAGGAGGCCGATTGCGGCTCCAGCGCGCGATCGTCCACCATCTCGACGGCCGTGTCGGCCTCGGTCAGCACCCGCCAGGTGCCGCCGACCAGGATCTCCGTCGGCCGGAACCGCGCCTTGTAGGCCATCTTCCGGCTCTCCGGCACCCAATAGCCGAGGTAGACGTAGGGCAGGTCGAGCTGGCGGGCGCGCGCGATCAGCCACAGGATCGCGTAGGTGCCGAGCGAGCGGCCGGCCAGTTCGGGAGCGAAGAAGCTGTACACGGCCGAGAGCCCGTCGCCCAGGCGGTCGGTGAGGCAGGCGCCCACCAGCCGGTCGTCGGGATCGCGGAACTCGATCAGCAGGCTCTCGATCGGCGTGTCCTCGACCATGGCACGGTAGTCGTAGAAGCTCATCGTCGCCATGTCGCCGCCGCCGTGGCGGGCCTGCTGGTAGCGCTGGAACAGCTGGAACTGCTCGGCGGTGGCGCGCGCCGGCACCTCGAAGCCTTCCACCGCCTGGTTCGCCTTGGCGACCCGGCGCAGGGTGCGGTCGGGGTGGAACAGGGCGGCGGGAACGCGGATGGGCACGCAGGCCTGGCAGGACGGGCAGACCGGCGCGTAGGCGATGTTGTGGCTGCGCCGGAACCCCGCGCGCGACAGCCGGTCGTGCAGGGCCTCGGCGTCGGGGCCGGCGATCTCGGTCACCACCTTCCGTTCCGTCCGCCCCGACACGTACGGGCAGGGAAGCGGCGCGGTGGTGTAGAAAAACTGGGGTCGGCGTGGCGGCTTGTATGTCATGATACGTGGGTCCAGGCCCATGTTCACGAAGGCGCGTGGCCGGGTCAATGGCCAACCTTCAGGGCGAGAGGTGGATATGCCCGCTCACGCCCTCCGGTTGTGCCGTCAGCGCCACCGTCCCGCCGTCCCGCCAGCGGGCCAGGAAGGCGCGGGCGAGCGGGCTGAACACGTTTCCCGACTGGCCGGGCGCCATCACGAACTGGCTGCGGTCGAGATCGGCGAGGTCGTACACGCCGCGGAACTCCGGCCCCAGCACCGCCTGGAAGCGGTCCGGCTGGGTCGCCTCGGCGAACACCGTGGTGGCGCTGCCGGGCACCGGGATGGCGATCCGCCCGAGCCGCCCCAGCACCGGCACCGCGGCCAGGACCGGGTGGGCAAACACCGCTTTGTGCGCCGCGCCCCAGCGCCAGGCCGCCGGATCGGGGCCGAATTGCGCCGCGAGGTCCGCGACGGCGTCCTGCAAGGCCTGGGTCAGCAGCCCCGCGCAGTCCCCGCCGCACCAGTGCGCGCCGCCCGGCAGCAAGGCGGCGGGTAGGAACTCGGGCAGCGGGGCGGCGGCCTCCGCACGCGCCGAGACGACGCCGGCGCGGCGCAGCAGGGCCTCGTAGAAGCGGCCCATCCAGGCCTCGAAGATTAGCGGCTGCGGCTGGTCCATTGTCATCGCGCCGTCCCAGCCCTCCAGCAGCCCGCGCGCGGCGCCGGCCGGGCCGGGCGGGGCGGGGATCGACAGCAGGGCGGGCAGCATCTGCCGCGCCATCTCGCTGCTCACGTCGCGCTGCATCCGGGTGAAGCTGGCCACATCCTGCGGCACCGGCCCGGCCAGCAGCGCGCGGATGCGCCGCGCCCGCCAGTCGGCGAACCAGTCGCGTCCGAGATAGACCGGAAAGTCCGCCGGCGCCGCCCGCTCGTTGGCGTTGACCAGTACCCCGGATGCAGGCGCCACGTAGTGCGGCAGCTGCGCGCCGGCGGCCCAGCCCACCCAGTCATGCGCGCCGTCCGCGCCCTCGACCGGGGCGGCGCCGTCGCCTGCCTTGCGGATCGGCACCCGTCCGGTGACGAACAGCCCGATCGTGTGCCGGTCGGCGACCAGCAGGTTCTGCACCGGCGCGGTGATCAGCGCGGCGGCCCGGCCCGCCTCCTCGACGCTTTTTGCCCGGTTCAGCGCCAGCAGTCCCTCGGCGGCGGTGTCGCCGGGCTGGAGGTTGGCCATCGCCACCGCCAGGATCGGCCCGTTGGCGCCGAACAGGTCGCTGATCACCGGTCCGTGCCGGGTCTCGCGCACCCGCAGCATCTCGTCGGGGCCGCCGCGCACGCCGATGCGCTCCTCGCGCACCGCGAAGGGGCGCGGTCCATCGGGCGTCTGGTAGTGGCCGGGGCCGACCGGGGTCTCGATGAAGATGTCCTGGACGTCGGCGCCGTTGGTGGTGAAGCTCCAGGCGATGGCGCCGTTATGGCCCAGCACCATCAGCGGCACGCCGGGCGAGGTCGCGCCGGCCAGGATGCCCTCCGGGGTGTCGATGCGCGCCAGGTACCAGAGCGACGGGAAGCCGAAGCCGAGATGGGGGTCCCCGGCGAGCAGCGGCGCGCCGGTCGCGCTGTGCCGCCCGTCCACCGCCCAGGCGTTCGAAGCTTGCTCGGGCTGGGTGAACGGGGCCGGAAAGCCGGGCAGGGCGGCGGTCATCCGGTCCGCCAGGCCCGCATCGTCCCGCGCCGATCTGGCGTGGTCGAAGGCATTCGGCCCGGCGGCTCGGTCCTCGATCCGCGCCGACTGGCCGACCGGCGCGTCGGGGCGGCCCGGCTCGTGGGTGTCGGGCCAGAGCGCCAGGATCGTCTCGCGCGGCATGGTGCCCTCCAGCCGCCAGCGGGCCAGCTCGGTGCGCCAGTTCATCGACAGCCAGAGCCCCATCGTCTCGCCCCAGAGCAGGCTGTCTTCCGGCCGCCAGGGCTCGGGCGGGCCGAGCAGCACGAACTCGGGGGCGGCGAAGCGGCCGCGCCGGCCGATCCAGGCGTTCACCCCGCGCGTGTACGCCTCCAGCATCGCGCGGGCGTCCGCGGGCAGGGTGGGGTAGTCCGCTTCGGCGCGGCGCGCGAGGCCGAGGGTGCGCATCTGCCGGTCGATCGGCAGGGCGCGCGCGCCGAACAGCTCGGCCAGCCGGCCGCTGGCGGCCCGGCGCAGCAGCTCCATCTGGAACATCCGGTCGCGCGCATGGACATAGCCCAGCGCGGTCGCGGCATCGAGCATGCTGGCGGCGCGGATGCGCGGAACCCCGTCCGGGTCGAAGGCGATGTCCGCCGGGGCGGACAGGCCGGCGATGGCTAGCGACTGCTCGCGCGGAGCCAGGCTCAGCCAGAACAGCCCGCCCAGCCCCACCGCCGCAAGCAGGATCAGACCGCCGAGCAGGGCCAGCCGCCGCCGCGCGGCGCGGAGCAGGAATTGCATGGCGCAGACATCCCAGATGTGTACACATCCGGCAACTCGCCGCGCCCTGGATGTACGCCTGGGAGGGTGCCCCCGCCGAGGTGTACACCGGGCGTCGAGGTTTCGTTAACCGATCGGGGCCAGGTCCATCCGCACGATCTCGGGGTTGCCGTCGAGCCGGGGGAACCGCTTCAGGATCAGCGGGTCGTGGCCCGGGATGATGTGGTCGGGTCCGTCGGCCAGCCGCTCCAGCGTCTCGAACCCGCGCAGCATCCGCGCGACGTCCACCACCACCGGGAACGGCATCCGCTTGCGGATATTGCCCCAGAGATGCGTGGCATCGCCCGCCAGCACGACCCAGCCGCGCGCGGTCGCCACGCGCATCGACTGGATGCCGCCCGAGTGCCCGCCGATCAGGTGCAGGGTGACCCCCGGCGCGACCGCGACGTCGCCCTCGTGCATGGTCATGCGATCGGCGTACAGCGCGCGGACCGCGCTCTGCACGTCGTCCACGTCGAACGGGCGGCGCAGGAAGGGCTGGCACATGCAGGGTCCGGTGCAATAGGCCATCTCGGCTGCTTGCATGTGAAACCTCGCCTGCGGGAAATACGCCATTCCCCCGGCGTGGTCCCAGTGCATGTGGGTCAGCACCACGTCCTTCACCGTGGCGGGCTCGATCCCCGCGTTGCGCAGCGCCTCGGCCGGCGTGCAGAGCAGCTCGCGTCCGCGCCGCTTGGCGGACTCCGGATTGAACCCGGTGTCCATCACGATGGTCCGCCCGTTGCCGCGGATCGCGAACACCAGGAAGTCCAGCGGATCGGGCGCCGCGTGGTCGTCGGGAATGATATAGTTCTGAAACTGGTAGCGCCCGTCGAAGATGCCGTAGCGCAGCGCCAGGATTTCGTAGGTGGGATTGTCCATCGCCCTGTTCCCTCCGTCGCTCGCGCGCCAGTCAACCGCTTGCCGCCCGTCGGGGCAAACCCTACCGTCGCGCCGATCCGCGCAGGAGGGCGCCATGGCCGAGCTTCCGAACCGTCCCGAGTATCAGAGCGAGCTGTTCAAGAAGGGCCTGGAGGTGCGCCGCGAGGTGCTCGGCGCCGACTACGTGGACGGTTCCATCGCGCGCGCCGACGATTTCAACGCCGCCTTCCAGCAGCTCACCACCGAGGTTGCGTGGGGCACGATCTGGACCCGCCCCGGCCTGCCGCGCAAGACGCGCAGCATCGTCAACATCGCCATGCTGGTCGCGCTCAATCGCGGCGCGGAGCTGCGCCTGCATCTGCGCGCCGCGCTCACCAACGGCGTCACCCGCGACGAGATCAAGGAGATCCTGCTCCAGACCGGCGCCTATTGCGGCATCCCCGCCAGCCTGGAGGCGTTCCGGGTGGCGACCGAGGTGTTCAAGGAGGTGGATTCCAAGTGATGGCGGAGGCTCGGCCGGAGATCGGCTTCGTCGGCATCGGCAACATGGGCTGGCCGATGGCGGCCTGCCTGGTGCGCGCGGGCTTTGCCGTCGGCGTCAACGATTCTCGCCGCGCGGTCGCCGGCAACTTCGTCCAGCAGGTCGGCGGCGACGCGCCCGACAGTTTGCGCGAGATGGCCGCGCGCTCGGACGTGATCGTGACCATCCTGCCCACCAGCGCGATCGTGCGGACGGTGCTCCAGGAGGGCGAGGACAACATCCTGGCCGGGATGCGTCCGGGCACGGTGCTGATCGAGATGAGTTCCGGCGTGCCGACGATCACGCGGGAACTGGCCGAGCGCGTCGGAAGCCTCGGCGGGCACCTGATCGACGCGCCGGTGTCCGGGGGCGTGCCGCGCGCGCGCGCCGGCCAGCTCGCCATCATGGCGGGCGGCGATCCGGCGGTGATCGATCGCGTGATGCCGGTGCTTCAGGCGATGGGTCCGACCGTGCTGCGCACCGGCGCGGTCGGTTCGGGCCAGGCGATGAAGGCGCTGAACAACCTGGTCTCCACCGGCGGCTTCCTAATCGGCATCGAGGCGCTGCTGATCGGCCAGCGCTTCGGGCTCGACCCGGCGGTGATGGTCGATGTGCTGAACGCCGCGACGGGGATGAACAACTCCACGCAGAAGAAGTTCAAGCAGTTCGTGCTGTCGCGCCGGTTCGACGCCGGCTTCACCATGGGTCTGCTGCACAAGGACGTCTCGATTGCACTCGAAGTCGGGCGCGAGACCGCGACCCCGGCCCCGGTCTCCGCCTTGTGCAAGGAACTGATCGCCTCGGCGGTGGCGATGTTCGGCCCCGACGCCGACCACACGGAAATGGCGCGCGTGCTGGAACGCCTGGCCGGCGAGGAGCTTGGCACGTGACGCCCGCCTTCTCTCCGCCTCCCCTTGCGGCCTACGGGATTCACGGATCGCACCCGGACCACTCAACTCCCTCGCCGCCCCTGGGGGCGGAGAGGGGGCGAGCCGCGTGATGATGCCGGGAGGACGGCGAAGGATGTGTGAACGCCGTAGCCGCATGCGGGAGGGGGAGAGACCCCGCAGCTCAGAGCTGCCCGCTTACACTGGAGGTGCAGTGATGTGCCGCACGATGACAGTTACACGTGCGGTTGGTGCCATCCTAGTGCTCTGACTCATACGGACCGTGCAGGCAGTCTGTCGAGCTTGGCCAGGATTGAGGCGGCCGAGGCGGTCCAGACGAACGGCTTCGGCTCGGCGTTGTGCTCGGCGAGGTAGCGTTTGATGGCGGCTTGCAGATCGACGATCGAATGGAAGCTGCCGCAACGGATGCGCTTGCGCGTCAGCACGGAAAAGAAGTTCTCGACGGCGTTCAACCACGATCCGGACGTGGGCGTGAAGTGGAAGGTCCAGCGGGGATGCCGTTCGAGCCACGCCTTCACCTTCGGATGCTTATGAGTGGCGTCGTTGTCGACCACCGCCTCGATCAGCTTGCCGGCCGGAACAGCGCGCTCGACGTCGTTGAGGAAGCGGATGAACTCCTCGTGCCGGTGCTGCTGCATGCAGCGGCCAATGACGGAGCCGTCGAGCACGTTGAGTGCGGCGAACAGCGTGGTCGTGCCGTGGCGCTTGTAGTCGTGGGTCATCGTGCCGCATCGGCCCGGCTTGATCGGCAAGCCCGGCTGCGTGCGATCGAGCGCCTGGATCTGGCTCTTTTCGTCGATGGACAGCACGACGGCTTGCGTCGGCGGGTCCAGATAGAGGCCGACGATGTCGGTCAGCTTGGCGGCGAAGTCGGGATCGCGCGACCGCTTGAACGTGCGGATGCGGTGCGGCTGGAGCTTGTGCGCGGCCCAGATGCGCGGCACCGATGTCAGGGAGATGCCGACGGCCCGAGCCATCGCCCGGCCGGTCCAGTGCGTGGCCTCATGCGGCGGATCGGCGC
The DNA here is from genome assembly GCA_963756495.1 of uncultured Pseudomonadota bacterium. Taxonomy (GTDB): domain Bacteria; phylum Pseudomonadota; class Alphaproteobacteria; order Acetobacterales; family Acetobacteraceae; genus DATFDN01. Next base: position 55,667 of record CAVWNS010000005.1, read on the forward strand.
AGGTCAGCGCAACGACGCGCGCCACCGTCTCAGCCAAGATCGGCGGCTTGCCAGGCTTGCGCGTCTTGTCTCGCAGCAGCCCGTCCGCGCCCTCCTCGGCGAAGCGTCGCTGCCAGCGCCAGACCATCGGACGACTGACCCCCAGGCGCGTCGCCACCGGCTGCACCGGGCCGCGCTCCGCTGCCGCAAGCACGACCCGCGCGCGCTCGACATGCTTTTGCGGCCGATTGCGGTCGGCGAGGATCGCCTCAAGCGTCTCTCTATCCGACGAACTCAGGATCACGCATACCGTCTGTGCCATGCCGACAGAATTGCACGGTCGCACACCGTTGTGAATTGCCCGAACGGGTCAGAGCACTAGCAATGTTCCTGATTGCGGCGACACCCGCCGCGATATCTGCGGCGCCCTCGGCCGAGTTGGTGCAGGTTGCTCCGCAAGCCTTCGCGAGCAAGAAGCCGCTCTTGGGGTATCTGGCTCGACCATACGGCCAAGGACCATTCCCAGCGGTCGTTCTCTTGCATGGCTGTGCCGGATTTGGCCCGCGCGAGACCCGGTGGGCCGACAATCTCCGGTCATGGGGGTATGTGGCCCTCGCGGACGATAGCTTCACGCCCCGAAATCTCACAAGCTGCAATAATGGGGCGGTGAGCGATGATACGATCGATGCGTTCGCGGCACTCCAATACCTGACGGCGCAGCCCTTTGTCCTTGCGGATCGAGTGACGGTCCTCGGTTTCTCACTCGGTGGGATCGCTGCGCTGGGCGTCGTCGAGCGCAACTCGTTCGAGTAGATATACCATGTGACGTTCCGAGGAGCTGTCGCGTATTATCCGACATGCACCGGCGACAGCGGGGTGGTCGAGGTACCCACGCTGATTCTTATCGGGGCGAGGGATGATTGGGCATGGGCGCAGGCGTGCAAAGATATGGTTGCCAATGCGACCGAAAAGGGCGCACCAATCAAGCTTATCGTGTATCCTAATGCGGCCCACGATTTCGACGTTCCCGCCACTGCTCCCTATCAAATCCTTGGCCATCAGATGGCCTACGATCCAGAAGCTACGCAGGACGCCGAGAGACAGGTCCGGAATTTTCTTCATGACCTGCTGGAGCAACCGTTGGGGATCGAGCGCGCCCGTCCAATTCAATAAGCCTTGCAAGCACACCGCATGTGAGAGCGACACACGGAAGGCCTTGGTTCATGGAGACTGCGGCACACGCTGCACCATGATCTGATCAGCAGTTTTCATGGCCTCCGCCATGTCATAGTCGAGTTGAATGCCCGCCCATACCTCCGGCGAGCTGCCGAATGCCTTGGCAAGCCGGATCGCCATTTCCGGGCAAACGCCGCGTCGCTCGTTCACCAGCTCGGACAAGGCGTTGCGCGATCCACCAAGCGCCTTCGCGCCATCGGTCACGCTCAACCCGAGAGGTTCAAGGCACTCCTGCCGGACAATCCGGCCGGGATGCGGCGGGTTCTTCATCGGCATGGTTCAACCCTCCTAATGGTAGTCGACCAGGTCCACGTCCACGGCATCCGCATCCTCGAAGCGCCAGACGATCCGCCAGTTTGCGCGAACCGTAACAGCCCAGAAGCCCCGCAAGTCGCCTTTCAGCGCATGGAGGCGAAAACCGGGCAGTGCGGCCACACATGAAGGCGCCAGCGTCAGGCGTTGCGCGCCGCCCCGGTCCAGACCTCGCGATACAGGGCCATGATCTCCTGCTTGTCGGGCACGCGCGGGTTGTTGGCTGGACTGCCGGAGGACAGGGCCTGGTCGGCCATGAGGTCCATTTTGGCGTGCCACGCGGCCTCGTCGATGCCGAAGGCCGCCGGGGTCGGGACCGCCATTTCGGCGTTCAGCGCCTCCAGCCCGGCGACGAGCCTTGCGCAGGCGGTGGCGTCCGGGTCGGGTTCGGCGGCCAGACCCGCGCGGCGCGCGGCCTCGGCGTAGCGGGCCTCGGCGCCGGGGATCGAGAAGCGGGTGACGGCGGGCAGCAGCATCGCGTTGGACAGGCCGTGCGGGACATGGAAATGCGCGCCGATGGGACGCGACATGCCGTGCACCAGGGCGACCGAGCTGTTGGAGAAGGCGAGGCCGGCCTGCGTCGCGCCCAGCATCATGCCCTCGCGCGCGGCGGCGTTGCGCGGCTCGGCGTAGGCGGCGCGGATATGCTTGCCGATCAGCGCCATCGCCGAGACGGCGAGCGCGTCGGAGAACGGGTTGGCGCGCTTGGACACGAACGCCTCTAGCGCGTGCGTCAGGCTATCGACGCCGGTATCGGCGGTGGTGCGCGCGGGGACGGTGTAGGTCAGCTCGTAATCGACGATCGCGGCGAGCGGCAGGGCGCCGAGGCCGGCGATCAGCATCTTCTCGTCGCGTTCGGTATCGGTGATGACGGTGAAGCGCGTGCACTCGCTGCCCGTGCCGGCGGTGGTGGGGATGGCGATGACCGGCAGGTCGGCGCGGTCGGCCTGCGCCGGCGCCTTGTAGTCGCGCATCTTGCCCCCGCCGGCTGCCAGGATGGCGATGGCCTTGGCGGTGTCGATCGGCGAGCCGCCGCCGAAGCCGATCAGGCAGTCGTAATCGCCAGCCCGGACCGCGCCGAGGCCGCCCTCGATCACCGTGTCGGTGGGATCGGAGACGGTATCGCTGAACACGGCCGCGGCGATGCCGGCGGCTTCCAGCGGATCGAGGCAGCGGCGGACCAGACCCGTTCCGACCATCACCTTGTCGGTCACGATCAGCGGGCGCGAGAGGCCGAGCTGGCCGAGCAGGGTGGCGATCCGCGCGACGGCGCCGCCGCCGATCAGCATAAAGCGGGGCGCGGCGAAGCTGGCGTTCACCGTGGACATGGCTTCTCCCTCAACCTGGCACCGCCGCGAGGGCGGCGCGACGCTCCTCATAAAGCGCGAGCCGGCGCGCGGCCACCGGCGCGACGCCGCCCGCCGCCTCCTCGGCGTAGGGCGGCAGTTCGGCGGCGCGGTGGCAGGCGGTCAGGTGCCCCTCGCGCCAGGGGGCGAGCGGCGGCGCCTCGACGCGGCAGCGCTCGATCACGAACGGGCAGCGCGTGTGGAAGCGGCACGCGGCGGGCGGGTTCATCGGGCTGGGCACGTCGCCCTGCGCCACCTCGCCCTTGCGTTCGCGATGCGGGTCGGGGCGCGGGATCGCCGCCAGCAGGGTGCGCGTGTAGGGATGGCGCGGGTCGGCGAACAGGACGGATTTCGGCGCTATCTCGACGATCTGGCCGAGATACATCACCGCCACGCGGTCGGCCATGTGCTTCACCACCGCCAGGTCGTGCGCGATGAACAGGTAGGCCAGGCCGAGGCGCGCCTGGAGATCCTTCAGCAGGTTGATGACCTGCGCCTGGATCGACACGTCGAGTGCGGAAACCGGCTCGTCACAGACGATCAGCTCGGGCTCGACGGCCAGGGCGCGGGCGATGCCGATGCGCTGGCGCTGACCGCCCGAGAACTCGTGCGGGTAGCGCCGCGCGTGGTAGGGGGCGAGCCCGACCAGGCCCAGCAACTCCTCGACCCGGCGCGCGCGCGCGCCGCGCGTGCCGATGCCGTGCACGACCAGCGGCTCGGCCAGGATCTCGCCCACGGTCATGCGCGGGTTGAGCGAGGCGAACGGGTCCTGGAAGACGATCTGCATCCGCCGCCGCAGCCGGCGCAGCGATGCGCCACCCAGATGCGTGATGTCCTGGCCGTCGAAGCGCACGGTGCCGGCGGAGGGCTCGATCAGGCGCAGCACCAGGCGCGCGGTGGTGGACTTGCCGCAGCCGGATTCGCCCACCAGCGCCAGCGTCTCGCCGCGATCGAGCGCGAACGACACGCCGTCCACGGCGCGCACCACGCCCACGGCGCTCGACAGGATCAGGCCGCGCCGGACCGGGTAGTGCTTGGCAATGCCCACGGCTTCGAGGAGGGCGGTCATGGGGACCCCTCACCCCAACCCTCTCCCCCCGCCAAGCGCGGGGGGAGAGGGGGAAGCTGAGATGCGCGTGAGATCATTCGACCAGCGCCTCCACCGGGGCGCGGATGCAGGCGGCGCGGTGGCCGGGGGACAGGGCGCGCAGCGGCGGCGGCGCTTCGACGCAAGCGGGGGCGGCGAACACGCAGCGCGGGTGGAAGCGGCAGCCTTGCGGCAGGGCGAAGGGGGGCGGCACGGCGCCGTCGATCGCGAGCAGGCGCGCGCGCGTCTCCTCCACGCGCGGGATGCTGCCGAGCAGGCCCAGCGTGTACGGGTGCTGCGGGTCGTCGAACACCGATGCGCCCTCCGCCTGCTCCACCACGCGGCCGGCGTACATGACTGCGACCTCGTCGGCCATCTCGGCGACGACGCCGAGGTCGTGGGTGATGAGGATGATCGCCATGCCGGTCTGCTGCTGCAACTCGCGCAGCAGGTCGAGGATCTGCGCCTGCACGGTCACGTCCAGCGCCGTCGTCGGCTCGTCGGCGATCAGCAGGTCGGGGGCGCAGGACAGCGCCATCGCGATCATCACGCGCTGGCGCATCCCGCCCGACATCTGGTGCGGATACTCCTCGAAGCGCCGGTCGGGCGAGGGGATGCGCACGCGGCCCAGCGCCTCGATCGCGCGCGCGCGCAGCGCCGACGACGAGGCGGCGCGGTCATGCGCGCGCATCGCCTCGGTGATCTGGTCGCCAACGGTGAACACCGGGTTCAGGCTGGTCATCGGCTCCTGGAAGATCATGGCGATGCGCCGGCCACGGATGTCGCGCATCCCCGCCGGCGGGAGCGTGAGCAGGTCCTGCCCATCGAACAGGACGCGCCCCGCCACCTGCCCCGGCGCGGGCACGAGGCGCATGACCGAGAGCGACAGCATCGACTTGCCACAGCCGGATTCGCCCACGATCCCCAGCGTGCGCCCGCGCGCGACCGCCAGATCGACCCCGTCCACCGCGGCGACCGTTCCCTGATGGGTGTGAAAGACGGTGCGCAGACCCTCGATGGCGAGAAGCTCGGTCATACCGCGCGGAACGTCGGCGGCGAGAGCTGGGTGGCGGTGCGGTGCTGCCAGTCGCGCTCGGGCACCAGGGCGATGGCGCGCGCCTGCGCCTCCTCCAGCGCGGCGGCGGCGGCGGGATAGTCGATGGTCAGCACGCGGCCGTTCTCCACCACCTTGCGCCCGTCCACGAACACCGCGCGCACGGCGCGGTCCCCGGCCGAGTAGATCAGGCTGCGGACGGGATCGTAGGCCGGGCGCATCATCGGATGGGTCACGTCCACCAGCACGAGGTCGGCCCGGCAGCCCGGCGCGAGGCGGCCGATATCGTCGCGCCCGAGCGCGCGCGCGCCGCCGATGGTGGCGGCGTTGAACAGGTCGGTGCTGTTCAGCGTGCGCGGCTGGCCCGCCTGGGTGCGCGCCAGATAGCGCGGCGAGGCGCAGCTCGTCGAGGAAGTTGTGCGGATAGGTGTCGGTGCCGACGCCCATGTTCACGCCGGCGCGGCGGTAGCGGCCGAAATCCTTGAGCGTGATGCCGCGCCGGGCGAACACGGTGGGGCAGTGCGCGACGGTGGTGCCGGACTCAGCCAGCCGCGCCAGATCGGTCTCCGTGTGCCAGCGCGTCGAGGGGTGGTCGTCGAGGAAGATGCCGTGCCCGATCGACCGTGCGCGGCGACAGCAGGCCCAGATGATCCAGCCAGCCGATCGGCGTGAAGCCGTGGCGGCGGGTGATCTCGTGGAACTCGGAGACCGACTGCGCGGCGTGGATCTGCCAGGACACCCCGCGCGCGGTGGCCTCGGCGAAGCTGTCGCGCAGCAATCCCTCGGTGCAGGTGTCGATCTGCGAGGGCGTGACCATGCCGAACAGGCGCCCCGACGGGTGCTGCTCGGCGCGCTCGATCAGCGCAAGCGCCTCCGCCATCGCCTTCTCGCCGGCGCGCTTCGTCCCATTCGTATTCGACCAGGTGGCCGTTGCGGGTGAGCCAGCGCGCCGAGCGGAACATCGGCGCGATGCAGACCCGCATCCCGCTCTCGCCCAGCATGTCGAGCCAGCCGGGATGCGCGATCGACAGATCGGCGAGCGTGGTGACGCCCGACAGCAGCAATTCGCTGAGCGCGACGCGCACGCAACTCGCGACGCCCTCGGCGTCGGCGCGGAAGATCGGGCAGGTATTCGTACAGCGAGGAATTGTAGAAGCCGGGGCTGCCGACCTCGTCGATCAGGCCCTTGTTCAGCGGCTCGCTCGACGGGTGGCTGTGGACGTCGACCAGCCCCGGCATGACCATGAGACCGCGCCCGTCGATCACCTCGTCGGCCGGGCCGTCATAGCCACGGCCGACGAAGCGAAGCGTGCCGGCGTCGAAGGCGACGTCGCCGCCGCCGAGATAGACATGCGCGCCGGCGTCTTCGTCCCACGCGATGACGGTGTCGGCGCCGCGGATCAGCGTGGGCATCAGCTGCGGTAGTCGGGCCGGTCGTTCTCGATCAGATCCAGCGCCGCCGCCCAGACCATTGCGTAATGCTCGTCGTTCTCCTGGCGGCGGAACTGCTCGGCGGTGTGGCGGCAGACCTCCTCGGGCGGGACGAGAAGCTCGGCGCCCCCGCTCATCGCGGCGACTTGCGCCTGGCACGCGCGCTCCAGCATGTAGGTCATGTGGAACGCCTCCGCGATCGAGGTGCCGCCGACCAGCAGGCCGTGGTTCTGGAGCACCATCGCCTTGTGCTCGCCGAAATCCTTCACGAGCTGTTCACGCAGATCGATGTCGAGCGCGATCCCCTTGTAGCCGTGATAGGCGAGCCGGCCGTAGAATTTCAGCGCGTGCTGCGAGAGCGGCAGCAGGCCGTGCTTCTGCGCCGAGATCGCGATGCCGGCGGCGGTGTGGGTATGCACGACGCACATCAGGTCCTCGCGCGCCATGTGCACGGCGGAATGGATGGTGAAGCCAGCGGCATTCACCCGGCGGCTCTGGTCCGCGCCGTGCTCCACCACGTTGCCGTCGAGGTCGATCTTCACCAGGTCGGAGGCGCGCATCCTGTGGAAGTTCACGCCGTACTTGTTGATCAGGAAATAGTGCTCGGGGCCGGGCAGGCGGGCGCTGATATGGGTGTAGATGAAGTCGGTCATCCGGTAGTGCGCGACCAGCCGATAGAGCGCGGCGAGGTCGCAGCGGATGTTCCATTCCTGCTCGGAGACGCCGGCCAGCGCGGCCGGTAAGGTGGCGACGTTCATTGCGGTCCTCAGCGGATTAAGCCGCGATCATCGCGCCCGCGCCCGGGCAGCGTCAAATCTACGCGGCGGCGAGCTGAAGGCGCTGGGCGGTGCGGGCGCGGCCAATCAGGGGAAGCAGCTCCTTCAGCTCCGGCCCGTGATCCTCCCCGGTCAGCGCGCGGCGCAGCGGCAGGAAGAGCGCGCGGCCCTTGCGGCCGGTCGCCTGCTTCACCGCGCCGGTCCAAAACGGCCAGACATCGTGGTCCCACGGCTCGGTCGGAAGGGCGTCCAGCGCCGCGCGCATCAGGGCGCGGTCCTCCTCGGCCTCGAACACCGGCGGCACGATCTCGCCGGCGACCACGTCCCACCAGCCGCGCGCCTCGGTCAGCAGGTCGAGGTTGCCGCGCACGGCGAGCCAGAACGCCTCCGTCGCGCCGGCCGGCAGCCGGCCGGCCACCTGCGCGAAGGGCGCGTCGCGCAGCACGCGGTGGTTCAGCGCCAGCAGCTGCGCCGGATCGAAGCGGGCCGGGGCGCGGGAGATGCGGGCGAGGTCGAAGCCGGCGATCAGCGCGTCCATGCCCAACGCCTCGGGATCGTCGCTGGTGCCGAGGCGCGCCAGATAGGCGGCCAGCGCCTGCGGCTCGTGGCCGTTGGCGCGCAGCTTGCGGAGCGAGATGGAGTCCAGGCGCTTGGACAGCTTCTCGCCCGCCGCGTCCAGTAGCAGCGGCAGATGCGCGAAGCCGATGCGCGCGGGATCGGCATCCAGCGCGGCGATCAGGTCGCGCTGGATCGCCGTGTTGGTGAGGTGGTCGGCGCCGCGGATGACGTGCGTCACCCGCGCCTCGATGTCGTCGACGACGGAGGTGAGCGTGTAGAGCGGCATGCCGTCGGTGCGCACCAGCACGGGGTCGGAGACGGCGGCAAGCCTTATCTGCTGGGAGCCCATGACGAGGTCGTCCCAGGCCACCGCGCCGTCGCTCAGCCGGAACCGCCAGTACGGGCGCTTGCCGCCGGCCTCGGCGGCCGCGCGTTGGGCCGGCGTGAGGGCCAGCATGGCGCGGTCATAGACGGGAGGCAGGCCACGGCGGGCGCGGCGCTCGCGCTTGGCGTCCAGCTCCTCCTTCGTCTCGAAGCAGGGGTAGAGCCGGCCCGCCGTCTTCAGCCGCTCGGCGGCGGCGGCGTAGCGGTCGAGGCGGTCGGACTGGCGGAAGCTGTCGTCCCAGTCGATGCCGAGCCAGTGCAGGTCGTGGCCGATCGCGGCTTCGTATTCGGGGCGGGAGCGCTCGGCGTCGGTGTCGTCGATGCGCAGCAGGAAGCGCCCGCCGTGGTTTCGCGCAAACAGGAAATTCATCAGCGCCAGGCGGGCGTTGCCGGCGTGCAGGTAGCCGGTCGGGCTGGGGGCGAAGCGGGTGAGGACGTCGCTCATTCGTCGTTCCCCTCCTCTTCGTCGTCGTCCTCGCCGATTCGGCGCGGGTCGAGCGCGCGCCAGTCGCATTCCTCGGCGCCGGCGGGCTGATCGACGAAGTCGCCCAGTTCATTGGCACTGCGCCAAGCGGCGTCACCGGCGTCGATCACCTCGGCATCCTCGCCGTAGGCGAACCATGTTTCCAGGATCTGCTTGGGGCTCATGCCGGGACCCCGGCAGCGCTCGACGGAATCGCGCACGTAGCGGCGGGCGAAGGCGTTCGCCTGCATCAGGGTGTCGAAGCCGCCGACCTCCTCGACCACGTTGTCCTGCGCGCCACCCGACAGATCACGGATGCGCACGCGCCAGCCTTCGGAGGGTGCAAACAGGTCGCCAACCGTATCGGACATCGCGATAAACTACCCAGGACGGGTCAGGCGAATCAATGCTGGCCATCGGATAAATCACGATCGCGTGCCGCGTCTCGCTCCGGCCGCCCTTCGGGCCGAAGTGTACGGTGCAATGCCAGATCAGACAGCCCCGACGACCGCCCCTCCGGCTGCTCATGTCCTGCGCGCGCCGCCGCGCCGACATGCCCGTCCGCCCGGACCCTGCGCGATGGTCATCTTCGGCGCCGCCGGGGACCTGACCAAGCGGTTGCTGGTCCCTGCGCTCTACAACCTGTCGCGCACCGGCCTGATTCCGGCCAATTTCGCCATCGTCGGCGTCGATCTCGCCGCCAAGACGGCCGATAGCTGGCGCGAAAGCCTGCTCGACATGCTGCAGAGCTTCGTCGGCAACCCGACCAGCGAGAGCCGGATCGACCGCATCGAGAAGGATTCCTGGGATCGGCTGGCAGGCGCGATGTCGTATGTGCAGGGCGACATCACCGACGCCGCCGTTTATCAGCGCCTGTCCGGCCATCTCGACGAGCTGGCCCGCCAGCGCGGCACCGGCGGCAACGTGCTGTTCTACCTGGCCGTGGCCGACCGGTTCTTCGGCCCGGTCATCGATCAGCTGGGCAAAGCGGGATTGACCCGAGACGAGCACGACCAGCACGCCGACAAGCCGTGGCGGCGGGTGGTGATCGAGAAGCCGTTCGGCCATGACCTGGAGTCCGCGCGCGCGCTGAACCAGCGCCTGGCGCGCGCGCTGCGCGAGGACCAGACGTATCGGATCGATCATTTCCTCGGCAAGGAGACGGTGCAGAACATCATGGCGCTGCGTTTCGCCAACGGGATGTTCGAGCCGCTGTGGAACCGCGACCGCATCGACCACGTGCAGATCACCGTCGCCGAGACGGTCGGCGTCGAGGGCCGCGGGCGGTTCTACGAACAGACCGGCGCACTGCGCGACATGGTGCCGAACCATGTCTTCCAGCTGCTCGCGATGGTGGCGATGGAGCCGCCGGCCGGGTTCGACGCGGCCTCCATCCGTAGCCGCAAGGAAGACGTGTTCTCGGCGCTGCGCAGCGTCCAGCCGGGGGATGCCGTGCGCGGGCAGTACGGACCCGGCATGGAGCTTGGCCGATCGGTGGTCGGCTATCGCGAGGAGCCCGACGTCGCCGAGGATTCCCGGATCGAGACCTACGTCGCCATGCGCCTGTCGATCGACAACTGGCGCTGGGCCGGGGTGCCGTTCTACCTGCGCACCGGCAAGCACATGTCGGATCGCTACACCGAGATCGCGATCCGCTTCAAGGCGGCCCCGTACGCGCCGTTCGAGGACACCGACGTCAACGCGCTGCCGGCGAACTGGCTGGTGATCCACATCCAGCCCGAGGAGGGCATCGCCTTGCAGTTCGAGGTCAAGCGGCCGGGCGCCGTCGTCGACCTCGCGGCGGTGCAGATGCGTTTCCGCTACACCGACTGGTTCCAGCCGGAACCGAATGTCGGCTACGAGACCCTGATCTACGACTGCATGATCGGCGATCAGACATTGTTCAACCGTGCCGACATGGTCGAGGAGACGTGGCGGGTGGTGCAGCCCGTGCTGGATGGGTGGCGGGACGGGCACGTGGCCTTCCCGAACTACGCATCGGGCAGCGACGGCCCGACCGCCGCCGACGACCTGCTGCGCCGGGACGGGCGGGAATGGCGGCCGGTCGGCGAGGCGCTGCACGGATCGAGCGCGAACCGGTGAAGCCTATGGAGCCGATGAGACCAATGGAACCGATGAAGCCGATGAAGCCCATGGAACCGATGAAGCCCATGCGGCCGATGTCCGGCGGCGAGGCATGGTGGCCCGATGACCTCGGTCAGCCGTCATCGAGCGGATCGCAGAACGGGATGCGCTACGCTTTCTTTCCGGACGCGCATCGCCTGCTGATCGAGAAGGACGGGCAAACGACGACCTACGACAGCGGCGATCACCGTTTATCGGGCGTGTCGCAGCGGGACAGCCGGGGACAGTCGCTCGCCTTCACGAGCCAGGACGGTTCGGTCGATCTGGACGAACTGAAGAGGGTCGAATAGGGGCGCTGACGCGGCGTCTGCGCGGTCGGCTGATCGAGCGCCCGGCCGCGCGGCGGGCTGGGCGCGTGCAGGCGCGGGATTGGGGACCGAGCGGGTTCGCGGTCATGGTGCAGACCTGCGATCCGTTCGTCTACTTCGACATGCTGGTCGCCTCGTCGCGCGCCAATCGCGCGTTCTGCCAGCGCGCGGGCCTCGCCTATGCCGCCTTCGTCGGCATCAAGCGCGGGTTTCACCCCTGGCAGGCCATGTTCAACCGCATCATTCTTCTCCAGGAGTATCTCGATCGCGGCTACGCCGGCTGGGTGCTCTATCTCGACGCCGACGCCTATGTCTGGGACCAGGGCTTCGACATCGGGAGCTATCTGGCGGGGAAGGCGAGCCATGCCGCCGTGCTGACACCGGGCGGGATCGACGTTCCGCCCTGGAGCGTCAATGACGGCGTGGGCTTCTTCAATCTCGGCAACGCGGCCGGCCGGCAGCTGGTCAGTCTCTGGACGGCGGCGTTCATGCGCATCACCGACGACGCCCTGCGCGCCGCCGCGCGGTGGGAGCTGGTACAGAACGACCAGGATTTGCTGCAGGCGATCCTGCGCGAGCAGCCGGGGGTGCGCGATCAGGTGTTCCTGGAACGGCCGGAGCTGATCAACGCGCGCGAGGCGTCCTGCATCCGCCAGGTCCTGCGCGCCCAGGCCCCTGACCTTGGCGAGCGTATCCGCACGATCGAGGTGGAGGTGGCGGAGGCGCTGCGCCGCGCGGGCGCGGTTGCGCGTCCGTGATGGTGCCGGGATGGGCCGCCTTGGCAGGAGGCTGTACGTAAGGCAGCATCGCTATTCACGTCAATTTAGCCTTCTGCTGCCACCTTGTGACGAGGTTTTGTAAGATAATCGCTAGCAGGAGAACGAATGCGGTCGCTTCCAAGTCAGCAGATCGCGGTTACGCGAGTGATTTGGGACAGACGACGCAACCCGTCAGTGACGTTTTGGAGATTGAGCGATGGCAGCTTCGCCAAGCGATCCACAAGATCAAGGCTCGGAATAATCTTGGCGGTGCCGATAGAGTAATTGTGCATAGCGACGGGAAGGTAACAGACGCACGTGGCAACGAAATCGGCAACATCAGTGACGAGATCTGACCTTAGCTATCAAGACGTTCGTTACGTTCCGTGTAGCTGGCGATCACCTGATTCCCGATGATGTGACGGATCTGCTGCAAACGCATCCTACGGGTTCGTATGCAAGGGGGCAGAAGTATTCCACGGGCAGGAGCAAAGACATAGTTGCTCAAACCGGGGTGTGGATTTTCGATACAGACAAAATTACATCAAGTAGAGACATTCATCACCATGTGCGGCTCGCTTTGTTGATACTCGGGTTTTTGGATGCAGACATTCGGATTGGCGACAAGGCTGGCCAATTTGGTAGCCTTGCCCATATATTGCAATTGAAGGCCTTCCTGGAAGCTCGGTCCTTCAGCGCTACGATGACATTTTTTTGGCATGGCGCTGCTCATGCAGCTGAACCCAAACTTCCAGCTCAACTTTTTGAGCTGTTAAAATCTATACCAATCGATACAGACATCGACTTCGATAAAGACGAAGAACTCAGAAGCCCAACCAGACGGTCTCGCGCAGCCTAATACCTGGCGATCAGGCCATCTAAAAGAGGGAGTTCTAACCGGCTCGCCCCGCGCCCGGCAGGCCAGGAAAGCGCGGGTAAGCAGCTTCGGAGGCTTAGCATTACAGTTGCGCTGACCTCTGAACTCTGAATGGATGCGGAACCATGACTCGATTCGGAGATCGTGGTGTCGGGAGCATCGATCGAGACGACGCTGGAGCTTTGGGCCTCGTCGCTGCGTGACGTCAAAGCGCGGATGCGTTCGCTGTTCAAGCAGGAGCGGATGGCGGTCTCGGCCGGGCTTTTCCTGGATGGTCTGCTCGGCGAGGAACGGCGCAAGACCGGCTGGATGCGAGCGGAAGCGGCAGGTGATCCTGGCCCGTGGCGGCAACAGTCGGTGCTGGGACGCGGCCAATGGGACGCGGATGCTCTGCGCGACGTCGTGCGGGAGTATGTTGTTGAGGCGCTGAGTGACAGCGGCGCGGTGCTGGTCATCGACGAGACCGGATTCCTCAAGCAGGGCCGCGCGTCGTGCGGGGTTGCGCGGCAATACACGGGATCGGCGGGCAAGATCACCAACTGCCAGATCGGCGTGTTCGCCGCCTATGCCTCGCGCCACGGCCACGCCTTCATCGACCGATCACTGTATCTGCCGAAAGCCTGGACCGACGACCCGGCCCGGTTGGCCAGCGCACATGTGCGAAGTGACATCAGCTTCGCGACCAAGCCGCGCATCGCCGTGCAGATGATCAAGCGTGCGTTGGCCGCGAACGTACCGTTCGCGTGGGTGGCCGCCGACGCCGTCTATGGCGTCGGCGAGGTCGAGCAGGTGCTGCGCCGGGCCGACCGTGGCTACGTGCTCGGGGTGACCGGCGCGCATCGGTTCCATTCCTGGGGCAAAAGACAACTGATCGCGGGTAGCGCCGAGGCGATCGCCGCGTCCCGGGCCACGGCAGACTGGCAGCGCCTGTCGGCCGGGGCCGGGACCAAGGGGCCGCGCCTGCACGAGTGGTGCTACGTGGAACTCGCCGACCTCAAAGCCGGTGAGTTCGGCGGCGCGGAAGACGAGGCATGGACGCGCGGATTGCTGATCCGTCGCCATATCGCCAACGGCGAGATGGCATTCTTCTCGACCTGGTGTCCGACCGGAACCCCAATCGCCACGCTGGTTGCCGTCGAAGGTCATCGTTGGTCCATCGAAGACAGCTTCGAGACCGCCAAGAACGAGCTTGGCCTCGATCACAATGAGACCCGGTCCTGGCACGGATGGCATCGGCACGTCTCGCTCGTGATGCTCGCCTTCGCCATGATGGCGATCATTCGCAACAAGGCCAATGCAGTGGCGGCCACGCCGAAAAAAACCCCGCCGAGGCGGATGCCGCGGACCCGGACCTCATCCGCTGGTCGGTCCAGGAAATCCGGCGCATAGCAACGCGGCTTGCAAGACGACGCATCCAACCCGCGCACATCATCGCCTGGTCACTCTGGAGACGGGCCCATCAAGCCGCCGCTCGCGCAGCTCACCATAGGAAAGCGCAACTGTAATGCTAGGCCGACGCAGGTCCCTGATAGGTCAGCCGCTTGCCCCCGGCGCGGGCTTGCCCGATCGTGGCGGCAATGGGGGGGGAGAGGCCGGATGGCGCTGTTCGAGGGGCTGCGGGTCATCGACTGCGCGAGCTACATCGCCGGTCCCTCGGCGGGCACGATCATGGCCGAGTTCGGCGCCGAGGTGGTCAAGGTCGAGCCGCCCGGCGGCGATCCGTATCGCAACCGTGCCGCGATCCCCGCTTCCGGATACGTCCATCCGCGCAGCCCTAACTTCGTGCTCGACGGACGGGCGCGACAAAGCCTGGTGCTGGACCTGGCACAGGAGGCGGGGCGGGCGGTGCTGCGGCGGCTGGTGGCGGCGTGCGACGTGTTCATCACCAACGCGCCGCTCGACGTGCGCCGCAAGCTCGGCGTGACCTACGACGATCTCGGGACGCTCAATCCGCGGCTGATCTATGCCTCGTTCACCGGCTACGGCGAGGCGGGGCCGGAGGCGTCCAAGCCGGGCTTCGACGCCACGGCGTGGTGGGCGCGCTCGGGAATGATGCACCTGGTGCGCGCGGGCGACGCCGCGCCGGCGCGCTCGCTGGCCGGCATGGGCGACCATCCGTCGGGGATGGCGCTGTACGCCGCGATCGCGACCGCGCTGTTCCAGCGCGAGCGGACCGGCAAGGGGCTGGCCGTCGGCTCCTCGCTGCTGGCCAACGGATTGTGGGCGAATGGCTGCCAGGTGCAGGCGCGGCTATGCGGCGAGACGGTCGCGGAGCAGCCGGACCGGGCAAGCTCGACGCATCCGCTGCGCGGCCATTACCGCTGCCGCGACGGCAAGTGGCTCATCCTATCGATCGTGCCCGACCAGCGCCGGTGGGAGGCGTTCCGCCGCGCGCTGGAAAGCCCCGCGCTCGATGATGCGCGCTTCGCCACCGCCGAGGACCGCACGCGCCATGCGCGCGCGCTGATTGCCGCGCTAGACGCGGTGTTCGCCACGCGCGACCGCGCTTCGTGGTGCGCGGCGCTGGAGCCGAGCGGGCTGGTGTTCGGCATCGTCGCCGAGATGGAGGACATGCCGGACGAGCAGATGCGCGCGAGCGGCGCGCTGGTGGCGTTCGCCGAAGACACGCTGCTGACCGTCAGCACGCCGTTCTGGATCGACGGGCAGACCAAGAATTCCGCCCCATCACGCGCCCGAGCCCGGCGCGGACGGCGCGGCCGTGCTGCGCGGGGCGGGGTACGGCGAGGCGGAGATCGCGGCGCTGCGGGCGGGTCGGGTGACGGTGTGACCCCTCCCGCAGCTCCTCCCGCGAGGGGAGGGGAGCTACGAACCGGCCGAAATCTCTCCCCCTCTCCTTGCGGGGGGCCGGGGAAGGGCGCTTGCCATTCGGCACGCGACTGCTCGGGGACCTATTCCGCAGGCGCGAACGCGGCCTCCATCTCCCGTCGGAATACGTAAGCCGCGTCCGCCTCGTCCACGGCGACGTCCGCCCAGGTCACGCATTGCCCCAGAGGCACCGTGCGGAGCAGGCGCACGCGGTTTGCCAGCCCGATCGGCAGGCCGCCGATGGCCAGGCTCGTGCGCGCGGGCAGCAGCTTGCCCCAGACGCAGCCGCCGCCCTCGCCGTCCAGCGTCTCGCCGGCGCGCAGGTCGCGCTTGGCGGTGGCGACTACGTCGGCGCGGAAGCCGTCCGGCGCGCCGGTGGCCTCGCCGCGCAGCGCCGCCGACAGCACCGAGACGTTCAGCTCCAGCCCAATCAGGTGGAACGGGCGATACAGCGCCGAGACGCGGCCGGAGGCGTCGGTGACGACGCCGTACTCGGCGAAGCAGCGTGCCGCGTACTCGCCCGGCGCCTCGAACACCACGTACACCCCCCAGCGCAGGTCGGCCACCACCGCGCTGCCGTCGCGATGCAGGCTGGAGACCACCTCGACCTGGCCCGCGTGATCGAGCGCGCCGGCATTGCCCGGACGCAGCGCCTCGGCCAGCTCGTGCGTGCCGACGGCGGGGAAGCGCAAACCGTCCGGCGGGGGGGTCAGGCCGGTGGCGTTCGCCACCGCCGCCATCTCGATACTCGACTTGGTGCCGTCCAGGAACGAGTTGAACATCTGCGGGTTCATCCCGCCCCGCCGCGCCTGTTCCTCGGTCAGCCCGTAATACCCCCAGACCGTCGCCGGCGTGGAGGCGTGGTATTCCGGCAGATACTTGGTGCCTTTGCCCGCCGCGATCACCGGAAAGCCGCAGGCGCGCGCCCAGTCCACCAGTTCGCAGATCAGCGCCGGCTGATCGCCGTAAGCGAGCGAGTAGACCACGCCGGCGCGTTCGGCCTCGCGGGCGAGCAGCGGGCCGGCGAGAACGTCGGCCTCCACGTTGACCATGACGATGTGCATGCGCTCCGCGATGGCGCGGCGCGCATGGGCGATGCCGGCCAGGGCGTGGCCGGTCGCCTCCACCACCACCTCGACATCGGCGGCCGCGATCGCGGACATCGCGTCATCGGTGAAGCGGGTCGCTTCGATCCGCGCCTCCTCCCAGCCGACATGCCGGCGTGCCGCGCGGGCACGGTCGGGCGCGAGGTCGGCGATCACGGCGACCTCCAGCCCCTTCGTGGTCGGCACCTGGGAGAGGAACATCGAGCCGAACTTGCCGGCGCCGATCAGGCATACGCGCACCGGGCGCCCCGCCTGCGCGCGCCGCTGGAGAAGCCGATGCAGGTTCATGGCACCCCTTTCGCCGCCGGCGTTTCCGTGGCCCACTGGTTAGCGACAATGCCAGCTTGCCGGAAGGGGAGAGGCGATGACGGAGGTGGAATGGCGCCGGCTGCGCGCCGATGAACTGCGCGAGGCAGCGACACGGGATGCGATCGTCATTTTCCCGGTCGCCTCGCTGGAGCAGCACGGACCGCACTTGCCGGTGGAGACCGACACCATGATCGGCGAGGCGGTGGCCATCCGCACCGCGCGCGGCATCGAGGCGCGGGGCGCGCGCGCGCTGGTGCTGCCCGTGCTGTGGGCCGGCTTGTCGGAGCACCACATGCCGTTCGGCGGCACCATCACGCTCGGCCTTGCGGCCTTCTCCGCCGTGATCGAGGATGTGTGCCGCTCCGTGCTGCGCCACGGCTTCCGGCGCATCGCGCTGTCGAACTCCCATGGTGGCAACGAGAATGCGCTGCGCACCCTCACCGACGAGCTGACGGTGAAGCTGCGCGTGCCGATCGTGCAGTTCACGTACCCATCCGCGGCACAGCCGGCCATCGCCGCGCTGCTGACCACGCAGACCGGCGTGCGCCATGCGTGTGAGGCGGAGACGGCGATGATGCTCGCGCTGCGCCCCGATCTGGTCGCACACGACCGCATTCCGCCGCGCAGCAACGCGCCGTCCGAGGGCGACAAGGGCCTGTATCGCTGGCGCAGCTTCGCCGTGCGGACCGAGACGGGCGTGATGGGCAATCCCGACGCGGCCAGCGCCGAGCAGGGCGAGCGGCTGCTGGAGGCGATCGGCGAGGCGCTCGCGGCCAAGCTCGCCGACCCCGGACTGTGGAACCAGCCGTTCCTGCCGGACGAGCGGCGGTGAGCGTCGGGTTTGAAGTGAACGGCCGCCCAGTCGCTATTGAGGCCGAGCCCACGACGCCGCTGCTCGACGTGCTTCGCAATGGGCTCGACCTCAAGGGCACGCGCTACGGGTGTGGGCTGGAGCAGTGCGGCAGTTGCATGGTCCTGCTCGACGGGCAGCCGATCTATGCCTGCACGCGCGAGCTTGGCACCGTCGCCGGCCGCCGCGTGACCACCATCGAGGCGCTGGGTGGCCATCCGCTGCACCAGGCGTTCCTCGACGAGCAGGCGGGCCAGTGCGGCTACTGCCTCTCCGGCATCATCATCAGCGCCAAGGCGTTGCTCGACCGCAACGCCGCGCCCACGCGCGAGGACATCGTCGCCGCGCTGGACCCGCATCTGTGCCGCTGCGGCACCCATAGCCGCATCATCCGCGCTGTGGAGCGCGCCGCCGCGCGTCTGCGTGAAGGAGCCTGCTCATGAGCGACGCGCCGCTGCCGCTGTCGGTCGTCAACAACCCGCACCCCGATCGATGGCTCCGCTTCGACCCCGACCACACGGTGCATCTGTCGGTGGGCAAGGTGGAGATCGGCCAGGGCGTGCTGACCGCGCTGGTCCAGATCGCCGCCGACGAGCTGGACGTGCCGGTCGGCGCGATCCGCCTGTTGTCGGGCGACACCGACCGCGCGCCGGACGAGGGCTCGACCAGCAGCAGCCTGTCCATCGAGGTCTCCGGCGCCTCCGTGCGGCTGATCTCGGCGGAGGTGCGCGCGCGCTTCCTCGACCGGCTCGCCCAACGGCTGAACTGTGGCGTGACGGAGCTGAGCGTCGCCGACGGCGCCTTCCTGCGGGCCGGCGCGCCCACCGGGCAGGATTACTGGAGCTTCGGCGCGGAGGTCGATCTGGCGCAGCCGGCCACCGGCCGCGCACCGAGCAAGCCGCACGCCGCCTATCGTGTCGTCGGGCACGACGTGCCACGGGTCGATCTGCCGGCGAAAATCTCGGGTCCGGCTTTCGTACACGACCTTGCCCCGCCGGGGATGCTACACGCGCGGATGCTCCGCCAGCCGAGCCGGGGGGCGCGCCTCGCCGCGCTCGACGAGGCCGCCATCCGGCGTGCCGCCCGCGAGGACATCCAGCTCGTGCGGACCGGCGACCTCGTGGCGTTCCTGAGCGGGAACGAGACGGCGGTGGAGCGCGCCGCCGCCGCCGCGCCGGCCCATGCGCGCTGGGAGAACGTCGCCCCGATCGCGCCCGGCGAGGAAGAGGCGCGCGCACTGGTCGGCCAGCCGAGTGTGGATCGCGTGCTGGGCGATCCCCCGCCCGCGACGGCGCCCGCCGGCCCGGTGATCGAGGCGACCTATTCGCGCCCCTACCTCGCCCATGCTGCCCTCGGACCGTCCTGCGCGCTGGCCGAGGAGCGCGACGGGCATCTGACCGTCTGGACGCACACGCAGGCGGTCTATCCGTTGCGCAACTCGCTTTCGAACGTGCTCGGCCGCCCGGTCGAGACCATCTCGGTGCGCCACGCCCAGGGTGCCGGCTGCTACGGTCATAACGGCGCCGACGACGCCGCGCTGGACGCCGCCCTGATCGCCCAGCTTGTGCCGGGCCGGCCGATCCGCGTGCAGTGGCGGCGCGAGGAAGAGTTCGGCTTCGAGCCGGTCAGCACCGCCCAGGTGGTGACGATTCGCGCCGTGCTCGACGCATGCGGGCGCCCGGCTGACTGGACCGCCGAGATCTGGGCCGGCTCGCACGTGCAGCGTCCGGCCATGGGCGGTAACATGCTGGCCCATGAGGCGTTGCCGACGCCGCCGCCCGACCCGCGCCCGTCGGACCCGCCGGAAGCGAACGGCGGCGGCGGCACGCGCAACGCGGTGCCGATGTACGACATCCCGGCCAAGCGCATCGTTCACCACCTCGCCCGGCGTACCCCCGTCCGCACCTCGGCGCTGCGCGGGCTGGGCGCGCTGCCCAACGTGTTCGCCATCGAGTGCTTCATCGACGAACTGGCCGAGCGCGCCGGGGAGGACCCGGTCGCCTATCGCCTGTCGATCCTGTCCAACCCCCGCGCCCGCGCGGTGATCGAGCGGGCGGCGGCGATGTCCGGCTGGTCCGGCCGCTTGCCGGGCGGGACGGGCAGGGGTTGGGGGATCGGCTTCGCCCAGTACAAGAACCGCTCGGCCTATGCCGCCGTGGTCGCCGAGGTGGAGGTGGAGCGCGAGGTCCGGCTGCGCCGCGTCTGGTGCGCGGCCGATGGCGGCCTGGTCATCAGCCCCGACGGCGCGCGCAACCAGGTGGAGGGCGGCATCGTCCAGGCCGCGAGCTTCGCCTTGAAGGAGCAGGTGCGCCTGGACGCCCAGGGCATCAGCTCGCGCGACTGGGACAGCTACAAGATCCTGCGCTTCTCGGAAGTGCCCACGATCGCGGTCGAGCTGATCGGCACGCCCGACCAGCCCTCGCTCGGCATGGGCGAATGCTCGATCGGGCCGACGGCGGCGGCAATCGGCAACGCCGTCGCCCACGCGCTGGGCACCCGCATCCGCGACATGCCGTTCACGCGCGAGCGGGTTGCCGCGACGCTGACCTCAGTCTGAACGAGGACCTACAGGAGTTCCCCGCCCGTTTCGCGCAGCACCGCGCAGGCGATGTCGCGCCGCTCGGGCGAGGTGGTGCGGACGGCAAGCACCAGCGTGCCGTGCTCCGCCTTGCGCTCGCGGTCCTGTTGCTCGGAATCGCCGACGGCACGGCTGATGGCATTGGCTGCGCCGGCCACCACGGCACCGGCGCCCAGGGCGGCCCCGGCCACCGCCGCGGCGACGCCGCCCGTGGCCGCGACCGCTGTCGCCGCCATCATCGCCGCGAACGAGCCGCCGACGGCGGAGTGGAACACACGGGATTGCTGCGCCTCGACACTCTCATCCGCCGGCTTCGATCCCGCCTCGGCGGTGGCGTGCTCAGGGGCCGGGTTGATCTCGGGCAGCCCGAGGTCTTCGCGGCCGAATCCCTTCGTCTCTAACACCAGGATCGCGTGATCCAGCATCGTGGTCTGGCGGTAGCGGGCCAGCACCCCGTCTGCCAGCGTCGTCGGCTGGGATGGCTGCGCCGGGGTGGCAGGCGGCACGGCGGCCATCGGCGAAGATGCGTCCTTCTCCATCTGTCCCGCTCCTGTGATTCGGCTCCACAACGCGCGCCTTGGCGGGGCGTTTCCGGCACGCCGCGGAGGCGAGGAAAGCGGCGTAACCGGCACTTCATGTTCACTAAATCGCCATGTGTCTGCCACCATGACACGACACTCCTATCTTTTGCTGCGGCGCAAGGGAGCGGAGAGCGATGACGGAGCTTGAGTACGCCCGAAAGCTGGATGAACTCGACAGTCTGCTGAACGACCCGGACGTGCCCATGGAGCCGGGCCGGGTCTGGTCGCTGCTGGCCGAGATCGCACAGCGCGACCTGGCCGCCTCGCACCCGCCTCAGCACGGGATCGGGTAGCGCGGCCGTCACGCCTCCCGCATCGCGGCGATCAGGAATTCCCGGTTCCCCTCCGGACCGGTGACGGGGCTCTCGATTAGCCCGGTCACCCGCCAGCCCGGCAGTTCCTCCCACCACCGTCGCACTCGACTGCATACCGCCACGTGAACCGCCGGGTCGCGGACCACGCCCTTGCCGGCCGCGACCGTCGCACGCCCGGCCTCGAATTGCGGCTTGATCAGCGCGACCGCCCAAGCGGCGGGTGCGCAGAGGGCGAGCGGGGCCGGCAGCAATGTCGCCAGCCCGATGAAGCTCGCGTCGCACACCAGCGCCGCGATCGGATCGGGGATCTCGGTCCGGGTCAGGTAGCGCGCGTTCGTGCGCTCGTGCACCACCACGCGCGGGTCGGCGCGCAGCGCCCAGGCCAGTTGGCCGTGCCCGACATCCACCGCATGCACCCGCGCCGCGCCGCGCGCCAACAGCACGTCGGTGAACCCCCCGGTGGAGGCGCCGATATCCAGGCAGACCCGACCGGCGGCCGACAGGCCGAACGCCGACAGCGCGTGATCGAGCTTCAGTCCCCCGCGCGAGACCCAGGGATGATCCTGCCCGCGCACCGCGATCGGCGCTCCGGCCGGCAGCATCTGGCCGGCCTTGTCGATGCGGCGCGACCCGCTGAACACCTTGCCGGCGAGGATCAGCGCCTGTGCCCGCGCCCGGCTCTCGGCCAGGCCCCGATCGATCAGCGCCTGGTCGGCACGGATCTCGCCGCGCGGTCCCGGTTCAATCGGCCGATTCAGTCGGTCGGGCGGGTGGAGAGCGTGCCGTCCGCGTGCTCGACGATGGCGGCCACGCGGGTCTCGGCCTCGGCGAGCTTGGCCTCGCAGTGCCGGCGCAGCGCCGCGCCCCGCTCATAGGCCTTGATCGCGTCCTCCAGCTTCTGCTGGCCGCTCTCCAGGCCGCGCACGATCTGCTCCAGCTCGCCCAGCGCGTCCTCGAAGGACAGGCTGCCCACGTCCGTCGCGGTTCCCGACATCCCGCCCGCCCCCTCTCGCGCACTACACCGGCATCAGCTCCCGTACATGCGCGGCGGCCGAGGCGGCAAGGGCGGCGAGGTCATAGCCGCCCTCCAGGATCGACACGATCCGTCCGCGCGGTCCGCCGCTCGGCGACATCGACCAGCTCGCGGGTGATCCAGGCGAAGTCCGCCGTCTCCAGCCGCAATTCGGCGAGCGGGTCGGCCCGGTGCGCGTCGAAGCCGGCGGAGACGATCAGCAGGTCGGGCGCGAAGGCGTCGAGCGCGGGAAGGATCTCGTCGCTGCCAGGCGGCGCGGAAGGCAGGCGCCGTCCGCACCAGGGCGCAGCGGCACGTTCACGACGTTGCCGGCACAGCCCCGCTCCTGCGCGCCGGCCGGTGCCGGGGTAGCACGGGCTTTGGTGGGAGGAGGCATAGAACAGCGTCGGGTCGCTTGCGAACATCGCCTGCGTGCCGTTGCCGTGGTGGACGTCGAAATCCACGACGGCCACACGCCCGAGCCCCCACCGCGCGCGCGCATGCCGGGCGGCGACGGCGGCGTTGTTGAACAGGCAGAAGCCCATCGGGCGCGTCGGCTCGGCATGATGGCCGGGCGGGCGCACGGCGGCGAAGGCGGCGCGCGCCCAGCCTTCCATGACGGCATCGACCGCCAGGATGGCGCCGCCGGCCGCCCGCCGCGCCGCCTCGGCGCTGCCGGGGCTCATCGCCGTATCGGCGTCGAGCTGGACCGTCGCGCCGGGCGCGGGACGGATCGCCAGGATCGAGCGGACGTACTCGGGGGGGTGGGCGCGGGCGAGCTGCTCCTCGCTGGCCTCGGGCGCGGATTCGCGCAGCAGGGGCGCGAAGCTCTCCCCTTCCAGCGCGGCCAGCACGGCGCGCAGCCGGTCGGGACATTCGGGGTGCCAGGGCCCCGCGTCGTGGTCCAGGCAGGCGGGGTGGGTGATCAGCGCGACCGTCATGGTGCCATCCTCGAGCGGGGCGGGGTCTGCGGCGCGGCGACGAATGACGAAGCTGAACACGCCGGCCTCCTCGCTCCAGGCGACCAGCGCGTGGCCGGTCTCGCGGCAATAGGCCTGGAAGTCCGCGACCGCCGCCCGGTCGGTGGCCAGCACGCGAAGCCGCTCCCCCGGCGCCAGGCCCCGCAGCTCCCGGTTGGCCCGCAGGACCGGCAGCGGGCACTTCAGTTCCTTCACGTCCAGCACACGCTCGTTCATCGCGTCATCCTCGCGCGGCGCCCGCATCTTGAGCAAGCCGCGCCATCCCGTCATGCTGGGTCCATGAGCCAGTGGCGGATCGGAGTCGACCTCGGCGGCACCAAGATCGAGATCGCGGTGATGGGTCCGGACGGCAGCGAGCGGCATCGGCATCGCGTCGGCACGCCACGCCGCTATGCCGAGACGCTGGACGCCATCGCCGGCCTGGTGGGCGATGCCGAGGCGAGCGTGGGCGCCAAGGCGAGCGTCGGCATCGGCATTCCCGGCGTCGTCAGCCCGGCGACGGGCCTGGTGAAGAACGCCAACTCCATCGCCCTGAACGGTCATGCCTTCGACCGTGACATCAGCGACCGCCTGGGCCGCACCGTGCGGGTCGAGAACGATGCCAACTGCTTCGCCCTCAGCGAGGCGACCGATGGCGCCGGCGTCGGCGCCGGCGTGGTGTTCGGGGTAATCCTGGGCACCGGGTGCGGCGGCGGTCTGGTCGTCAACGGGGCGGTGCATCGCGGTCCGCACCGGATCGCCGGCGAGTGGGGGCACACGCCGCTGCCCTGGCCGCGCCCGGACGAGCTGCCGGGCATCCGCTGCTGGTGCGGCCACGATCTCTGCCTGGAGACGTTCGTCGCCGGCCCGTCACTCGCGCGCGACTGCGACGGGCCGGGCGCGCACGATGCCAGCGCCATCCCCGCCCGTGCCGACGCCGGCGAGATTCGTGCCCGACAGGCGCTGGCCCGTCACGCCGATCGGCTGGCGCGCGGGCTCGCGGTGATCGTGGACATCCTCGATCCCGACGTGGTGGTGCTGGGGGGCGGGCTGTCCAACATGGACCACCTCTACCGCGAACTGCCCTTGCTGCTGGGCAAGTACGTGTTCAGCGACACGGTGGACACCCGGATCGTGCGCAACCGCCACGGCGATTCCTCGGGCGTGCGCGGTGCCGCCTGGCTCTGGCCGACCGAGTAGGAAGCTCTTGCCGGGTCGGAGCTGCCGGGTCGCGGCCCCGCCCGCTCCCTTCATGGCCGACTGCACGGCCGTCGCGGCATGGCACGCGGCGTGCGAGGAACGTTCCCGTTCTGTCAGGAGCTTCCCATGACCATCTCCGCCTCCAGCGTTTCGCAGGCTCTCCACGGTGTCATCCATCACAGCGACAACCACCAGAGCGATGCCGTCAAACGCGCCCGGACCTTCAGCCAGCAACTCAAGGCCGCCGCGTCGAGCACAGCCGGCTCGGCAGGGACACAGCAATCGACGACGACCACGCCCGGCACGACCGCGCCTGGAAACCTGCTTTCATCGGATATGTTGCAGGCGATGCAGACGATCGGGTGAGAGGAAAGGATGCAGATGTCGGACTGGTTATCCCTCGACGCCATAGGTCTCAGGGCCGGCACCGATAAAGCCTCGCATCATCACGATTTCCTGCGATTTTACGAGATGTTCTTCCGGCCTATTCGGTTTGATGACGTATCTATATTGGAGATCGGAGTCTTCAAGGGCAATTCCTTGGCGATGTGGTCGAAGTACTTCAGTCGCGGCCGGATCGTGGCTATCGATGTCGACCCTTCCGCGAAGCAGTTTGAGACCGAGAGGGCGCGGGTGGAGATCGCGGATCAGGGCGATGTGGCCGACCTCGTCCGCATCGCGACGAAGTACGGTCCTTTCGACCTCGTGCTCGACGACGGCTCCCATCTCTGGGACCACCAGATCACCTCGTTCCGCTACTTGCTGCCGTTCGTGAAGCCTGGGCGCTTCTATATCCTGGAAGATCTCGACACCAGTTACGGCACCTACGTGGCACAGTTTCAGCACGGCGCCGCAGAGCCGCCCGCCAAGTTGCTTCAGAGGATGGCTGATTACATGGTCGGCGACGCCGTCCTGGACATCGCGAGCGAACAGGACACGTTCATACGCTCCTACGCGCGCCGCCTGGAATTCATCGCCTTCGCGCGTCGTACCGCCGTTCTCAAGCTGAGGGAGTAATACCAAGCCGCCTGGCCCCTGACTCTCTGGGATTCCCAATCTGGCTCGGTTCTGATTCGATGGCCGCGTGGTCGAGTCGGAGCGAGGCATCGGATGGGCGCGGCAGTGACGGTGACGCGTACGGAGCACACGGCGGCTGGCCTTCGTGAGATCGCGGGCAAATGCCGCGACGGCGCGCAGGTCCGCCGGCTGCTGGCGATGGCGATGATTCTGGAGGGCTATCCGCGCGCCGAGGCGGCGGAGCGGAACGGCATGGACCGGCAAACGCTTCGCGACTGGGTGCATCGCTACAATCGGGACGGGGTGGACGGGCTGACGTCGCGCCGCGGCCCAGGCCCCGCGCCGGTCCTGACCAAGGAGCAAATGGCGGAGCTGAGGGAGCTGGTCGTCAAGGGGCCGGATCTGGAAAAGCACAAGGTGGTGCGCTGGCGGTGCCTGGATTTGCGCGAAGAGGTTGCGCGCCGCTTCAGTGTGACGGTGCATGAGAGCACCATCGGCAAGTGGTTGCGCCGGCTCGACCTGACCCGGCTGCAGCCGCGGCCGTTCCATCCGAAGAAGGACGCCGCGGCCGAGGCGGCGTTTAAAAAAACTTTGCCAGTCTGGTGAAGGAGGCGCTGCCCGCTTCCGCGGCTGACAAGCCAGTCGAGATTTGGTTTCAGGACGAAGCACGGGTCGGCCAGAAGGGCGGCCACGCTTACATTTGGGCGCCGATCGGCTCGCGGCCGTTGATGGTCCGCGATAACCGCCACGACTCCGCCTACCTGTTTGGCGCGATTTGCCCGAACCGCGCCGTCGGCGCCGCAATCATCATGCCGGGCGTCAATGCCGAGGCCATGACCGAGCACCTGGCCGAAATTAGCACCCAGGTCGCACCCGGCGCTCACGCCGTGCTGGTCTGCGACAGCGCCGGATGGCATCAGCGGGGCGTCCGTCTCGGCGTGCCCGACAACATCACACTCCTGCCGCTGCCGCCGGTACTCCCCGGAACTGAACCCGATGGAGAACGTCTGGCAATACCTCCGCGCTAACCGGCTGTGCGCCCTGGTGTGGGACGGCTACGACGCCATCGTCGAGGCGTGCCGGACCGCCTGGCATTTCTTCGTCAACGACCCTGACCGCATCAGCTCCGTCGGCGCAAGGGAGTGGGCGTGTGTCACTCTCTAGGCGGGTTGGTATAATACGAACGGTTCTGATTGCTGACCGATTGGAAGTGCCCTCCCCCCCGACCCCCTCCCGCAAGGGGAGGGGGAGAGATGCCAGCGGCTTCATGGCTCCCCTCCTATCTCGGCATTGCTTGGTAGGTGAGGCTACGCTGGCCCGCCGAGCCCGGCCGGTAGCCCGAATGTTTCCTGGTCCTCGAGGCCGCAGGGGAGCGTGTGGCGCCGGCCGGTTGTCCGTGAACCCGAACAGTCGTCTGGGCCCGAGCCCGCATCGAGGAGGATGGGTGATGGATAAGCCGCCAGCCGCAGACCGCTATGTCGGTATCGACGTCTCCAAAGGCCGCGTGGACGTGCACGTGCGTCCGGATGGAACCGCCTTTACCTGCACCACCGACCCGGACGGACTGGCCGATCTGGTCGGTCGATTGAAACCATGCCAGCCCAAGCTGGTCGCCATGAAAGCGAGCGGCGGCTACGAGGGCGTCGTCGCTGCGGCGCTGGCCGAGGCCGGCCTGCCGGTCGCCATCATCAACCCGCGCCAGGTGCGCAAATTCGCCGGCGCCATTGGACGTCTCGCCAAAACCGACGCAATCGACGCCAGCGTGATCGCGCACTTCGCCGACGCGGTGCGGCCCGAGGCCAAGCCGATGCCGGATGCACTCTCGCTGCGGCTGCGCGAACTGCTGGCCCGTCGCCGCCAGCTCGTCGTCATGATCAATGCCGAGAAGCAGCGGTTGGGCAAGGCCGCCGACCGGCTCGCCCAGCGGTCGTTCAAGACCATCCTGCGCAGCCTCGAAGCGGAGCGCGAACGGATCGACCGCGCCATTGACAAGCTGATCGAACAAAGCCCGGTGTTCTGCGCCAAGCAGGACCTGCTCAAGAGCGTTCCGGGCATCGGCGACGTGGTGGCGCGCACGCTGATCGTGGAGCTCCCCGAACTCGGCACGGTCGATCGACACCAGATCGCCGCACTCGCCGGCGTCGCTCCAATGAACCGCGACAGCGGCAGCTATCGGGGAAAACGACGCATCCAGGGCGGCCGCGTCGAAGTGCGCGCGCCGCTCTACAGGGCCTGCCTGGTCGCGATCCGGCACAACCCGCCGCTGCGCGCCTTCTACCAGCGGCTGCGCGACGCAGGAAAGCCAGGCCGTCTCGCCCTTGTCGCCGTGATGCGCAAGCGGCTCACCACGCTCAACGCCATCCTGCGCGATAAAAAGACATGGGCCGTCGCCCAGTCCTGACCGTCGAGAGCATTGCGGCGTCGGCGTCCGCGGCGACCGGCCGCTCAAGGCCGTCAGCCGCCGAAGGCGGGGGCGCGCACGCGCCAGCCTTGAACGGGCGGGCGACGCGGACGACCCTTCAGCCGACATCTCGACCCTTGACCTTCAAGACAGTCGCTCCCCTTGCGGGAGGGGTTGGGGAGGGGTCGGGCGCGACCGCAGAACCGGTCAGAGGCTAGGCCCGGCGGTATAGCCGATCCCCTCACGAATGGCCCGAGAGCCAGGAGCTGATGTCAGTGGCCAACCTGGACAGGTCGGCCCGCCAGGAGTCGTTCACGCTCACCGGGGTCTCGCCGGGCATGTCTCTTGGGCCGATATGGAAGTACACGCTGCAATCAGCGCCGGCCAGAAACAGCAGCTCGGTGATCTGCACAAATGTTTCCGAGGTCAGGATCAGCACCGACTTGAGGCGCTTTTGGAACGCCAGATTGAACATGGCCGATCCGCCGGGGCCGGCTATGTAGCGGGCGCTCGATACAAAGACAACTTGTTCTTCAACAGACAGACTTTCCAGGTTGAGGATTCGGAAGCCGAAGCCTCTGAACATATCCTCGACCTGGGACTCGTTGGTCATTCTCCGCGCGGACTGGCTCGCCCGTGAGAGGTATATCTTGTCGGGGTGGGACGGCTGTGGATCGTCCAATGCGTCGCGAATCTGATGCCAGAGTCGGGCCGAGGTGGGCGAGGCGTATCGCGACACTCCCAGGGAGGGGGATGCCAGCATCAGCCGTCGGCAATGGAACAGGCCCTGCGAGAAGATCACGTCATCCGCATCCGCGCCGGCTGCGTGCAGCAGGACATCTCGGAACTTCGTATCCTCGCGCGTGTGATCGATGATGAGTTTGACATCGCCGAATATCTCACGGCAAAGCTTCCATGCGTGCATCCGGCTGAGGCAGTCGGCAACGAAGTGTCCGAAATGGCCGGATACGAGATGGCTCATGAAAAATCCGGTATCCACCAGCCGGGCACTCGACAGGTTTAACGCGATTGGAAGCCGGTACAGATTACCTCCTTGATGCTGAAACCATCCGACCGCGCCTGCATCCCAGGGAATGTTGAAATCGGTCGCAAGCCTCCGGCTCGCTGGTAGGAACGGCGGTGCATAGGGCAGGCAGTACGCATCGTCCAATCGCGAGACGGCCATTTCAGGATAGAGGACCTCTCTCGGGAAGATGCTCCGGGGCGGCGCATCCCAGGACAGCACGGGGTCGTTGGGATAACCCCAGCTTCCCGGGATGCCGTGCCGGATCGACGGCGGATTCAGCACATGGGATTCCGGCAAGCTCATGCGGCCCGCCGGGGCCAGGACTATTCGTGAAAAGGGTAAGTCAGCCAGCTCCGAACGATCACCCGCCACCGTCATGGACGACGAAGGGAAAGACAGGAAGCGTAAGTCCTTGGGTGTCGTGCGATCCGGGTAGGCGCTTGAACTGTCCGCCATCGTCCGATATCTCTCGCCTCCTCACGCCAACACCAATCCTTGACGCGCCCACGCAAGCATTGTCGCGGCGAGAGTCCCAGGCTACTCCCGCGCTTCCATCCGGATCAAAGGGACGGCGGACAATCACACGCGAGCTGCCTCTTCGCGTCGAGCCTGTATCGACCCTCCTGGGCGACCCATCGTCGCGCTCGGATGCAGGGTTGACGGCTCTGCACGAGTTGTTGCCGGCCGGCAGCTATGAGCGCAGGCCGGCCGTGCTGGTCAACCCGGACGATCTCTATCCGGCTTTTCGAGGCCGGTATCTTGAGGATCTGGCGAAGCTGGACCAGCGCTATGGTTCGACCCACGGATTGCTGCTGACCGGCGCCCTGGTGATCGGCCAGGGATCGGTCATCACGCGAAACGCCCTGCTGCTGCAAGAGAGCTGTCGCGCCATCCTGGAACAGAAGCGCACGCCGCCCGGCCTGCGGTCAGTGGGATCGGGATGGGTCCTTCCGTTGCCGGAGCGGGTCAGGAAGGAGGAGCGGGTCTCGATTCTCGGCCAAGGCCCCGTGGTGGCGCAATTACGGGCACTGGCTCGTGGATTCGGCGGCCCTGCTGGCGCTGGTGGTCGATCGAGTGCGCGGCAACGACATCCAGATCGTGATCGGCAAGCAGTCCGCGCCGGCGATGCGACGCATCGTCGCCGAGACGCTGGGCATCCTCGCCCCGGGGATTCCCGTGGTGGAGCATGACGACGCCGAAGCGGTGGTGTTCTCCCGCCTCTACTATGTGACTCCGACCAGCATATCGCCGCTGTTCAAGCGTCCAGAGGCGCTGCGGGCGTTGCGCGACAAGCTGGTCCCGAACCCGCCGGCGCCCCGGCGACGGCTCTATGTGCGGCGCGACGCGCGGGGGCCGCGACAATTGCTGAATGAACCGGAGGTGTTGCGGGTCGCGCAGGCGTACGGGTTCGAGGTTGTCCGCCCCGAGGAGCATGGCCTGCGCGAGCAGGCAGCGATGTTTTCCGAAGCCGAGATGGTCATGGGCGTCAAGGGCGCCGCCCTGACAAACCTGGTGTTCAGTCCCCGCGACAGCGCGGCCGTCGTGCTGTCGCCGAGCAACTGGGGTGACTCATTCTTCTGGGATTTGGCCGGGCAGCTCGGGATCAACTATGTCGAGGTCGTGGGAAAAGCCGTCGATGGCGCGGCCGAACCGCCCGACAGCCCGTTCCATGTCGATCTCGACCGGCTGGGCCAAGCGCTCGACCGGGCAACGGGTGGCGCGCCATCGAGACCCGTGGTTCCGAGCAGTCCGTCGGCCTCTCGCCCGGCGCACCCCGGGCTTTTCTACCGCGATTGCCTTCGCCATTTGCACAAGACGCTGCGACCGAACACCTACGTGGAGATCGGCTGTCTCGACGGCGAGACTCTCGCGTTGGCCGAATGTCCTTCGGTCGGCATCGATGTCCAATTCGAGCCAAAGATCCGCGTCTCCTCGCGCGCGCCGGCGATCATGCTGTTCCAGATGCCGAGCGACGATTTCTTTGTCCGATACGATCCGACCGCCCTGCTGGGACGCCAGATCGATCTGGCGTTCATCGACGGGATGCATCTGGTCGAGAACGCGCTGAGGGACTTCATCAACGTCGAGCGGTTCTGCCACCGCGATTCCGTGATCGTCCTGCACGACTGCCTGCCATTGAACCGGCGAATGGCCAGCCGGGACCGGGCCGACGCGGAGAGCGCCGCGGCAGCGGAGTTCTCCGGATGGTGGACCGGCGACGTTTGGAAACTGCTGGCGATCTTGCCCCGCTACCGTCCCGACTTGTCCGTGCGCGCCTGTGACGCAGCCCCGACCGGTCTGGTGGTGATCGGCAACCTGAACCCGAATGACCGCACCCTGGATCGTGCATTCGACGCCATCATGGCGGAGTTCCGCAACGCCGACGACGAGGACCGGATCTTCGAGGAGGTTGTCGGCCGCGCGCATGTCATGGAGACGGCTGCATTGCTGCAGACGTTCGGACAGCTTCCCTGATGTCGAAGTCCGCTTCCCATAAAACCGACGCCAAAGCGATCCCGTCCATCGCCGACCAACTCCGCCCCCTCTTCGACCCGGCGTTCTACCGCGTCGAATATCCCGACCTGGCTGGCACGCGCCTCGACCCGCTGGAGCACTACGCGCTGTATGGCCTGCGCGAGGGCCGCAACCCGAACCCGTTCTTCGACAGCGCCTGGTACCGCGCGCACAACCCCGACGTGGCCAAGTCGGGGGTCGACCCGCTGCTGCACTACCTCAAAATCGGAGCGGCCGAGCTGCGCAATCCGCACCCGCGATTCGACGCGGCGTTCTATGTCGAGCGGCACCCGGGAGCGGCGGCGAATCCGCTGGTGTTTCACATGCTCGCCGGCCGTGCGCGCGGCTTCGCCACCGAGCCCGCGTTCGACGTCGACGACCTTCCTGCCTGCCCGCGCCCGCCCGCCTTCCTGTCCCTCCGACGTGGCGGTGGATGTCGTGATCCCCTGCTACCGGGGGTTGGCGGAGACGCGGCGCTGCCTCGCCTCCGTGCTGGCCGACCCGGACCGGCCGATGGGGCGGGTCATCGTCATCGACGATGCCTCGCCCGAGCCCGCCCTGTCGGCCTGGCTCGACACGCTCGCCGAGGACGCGCGCGTGGTCCTGCTGCGCAATCCGCGCAATCTCGGCTTCGTCGCCTCGGCCAACCGGGGCATGGCGGCGGCGGGGCGGGCGGACGTCGCGTTGCTCAATGCCGACACCGAGGTGCCGACCGGCTGGCTCGCGCGCCTCGCCGGGCACGCTTACGCCGAGCCCCGCATCGCCTCGGTCTCGCCCTGGTCCAACAACGCCACGATTTGCAGCTATCCCGACCGTCGTCGGCGGCCCGCCCGCGTTCGGGCTCGATGTGGGCGTGATCGATGGCGCGGCGCGCGCGGTCAACGCCGGGCGGCGGGTGCGCGTCCCCACCACCGTCGGCTTCTGCATGTACATCCGACGCGCGGCGCTGGACGAGGTGGGGCCGTTCGATGCGGCGGCGTTCGGCCGCGGCTACGGCGAGGAGTGCGATTTCTGCCTGCGCGCCGGCGCCCGCGGCTGGCGGCACGTGCTGGCCTGCGACACGTACGTCCATCACGACGCCGAGGTGAGCTTCGGTGCCGGTGCGCCGCCGCGCCCGCGCGGCCGGGCAGGCGGCGCTGGACGCGCGCTGGCCGGGCTTCCCCGAGGTGGTCGCGCGTCATGTCCAACGCGGCACCGTCGAGCCGTTCCGCTTCGCGCTCACCGCCGCAGCTTTACCGCCGGGCCGGCCTGCCGGTGATCCTGTGCGTCTCCCACAGCCTGGGCGGCGGCGTGGACCGCCACATCGAGATGCTGGCCGAGCGGCTGCGCGGGCGCGCGAACCTGCTGCTGCTGCAGCCCTCCGAGCGCGGCGCGATGATCTCCGCGCCCAGCCTGCCCGGCCACGGCGCCGCGACGATCCCGGCCGAACGCACCGGCGATCTGGTGCGCGTGCTGGCCTCCGTCGGGGTTTCGCGGGTCCACGTGCATCACGTGATGGGGCTGGATCTCGACCTGCGCGCGGCTGATCCGCGGCCTCGGGCGTGCCGTTCGACCTGACCGTGCATGACTGGTTCCTGCTCTGCCCGCAGGTGAACCTGCTGCCCCATCTCGACGGCCAGTATTGCGGCGAGCCGGACCAGGTCGGCTGCAATGCCTGCATCGCCGACCGTCCGAGCCATGGCGCGCGCGAGATCCTCGATTGGCGCGCCCGCCATTCCTGGCTGCCGCGGGAGGCCGAGCGCGTGCTGTGCCCGAGCGAGGATGCCCGCCAGCGGATGATCCGGTTCGGCTGGGGTGCCAGCGCGGTCCTCGCCCCGCATGAGCCCGCCGGGCCGGAGCCCTGGACGGTGCGCGCCCTGGCGCTCGCCCCCGACGCGCCGTTGCGGATCGCGATGCTCGGCGTCCTCGCCGACCAGAAGGGCGCGCGCAGCGTGCTGGCGCTGGCCGAGGCGACGGACAAGGCGGAGATCGACCTGCGGGTGATCGGCTATCCCGAGCACACGCTGCCCGGCGCCCTACGCCGGCGGATCAAGGTCACGGGACCTTACAAGGACGCCGCCTTGCCCGGCCTGCTGGCCAAGGTGCGCCCGCATGTCGTCTGGTTCCCCGCCCAGTGGCCGGAGACCTGGAGCTACACGCTCTCGGCCGCGATCGCGGCGGGGCTGCCGATCGTCGCGCCGCGCATCGGCGCCTTCCCCGAGCGGCTGGAGGGACGGCCGCTGACCTGGCTGCTGGACCCCGATGCGCCCACCGCTGCCTGGCGCGCCGCCTTCGCCCAGGTCCGGGCAGCCCTGCGCGCGCCCCGCGCCGCCGTCCCGCCGCCCGCCCGGCCGGCGCTGGCGGATTTCTATGGGGCCGGCTACCTGGGGGCTCGGCGCACCGCGCCGGCGGATCGCCGCGCCACCCGCCGACCTGCGCCGCCCTGGCCGGATCAGCGTCGTGGCGGTCCCCGAGCGGTTCGAGACCGGGGTGCCCACGCCCTGCGCCTACATCCGCCTGCTCCAGCCTCTGCACCACCCCTCGGCCGCCGCGGGGCTCGACGTCACGGTGGCGCGACCGAAGGAGGCGCTGGAACTGCGCGCCGACATCCTGGTGACGCAGCGCCACGCGATCCCGGACGTCGCCACCGCCGAGGCGCTCGCGCGGCACTGCCGGGCGAGCGGCATGGCGCTGCACTACGATCTCGACGACGATCTGCTGCACATCCCGCCCGAGCACGCCGACGCGCGCGTGCTGCGCGGGCGGGCGGCGGTGGTCCGGCGCTTGCTCGCCCGCGCCGATGCGGTCTGGGTCTCCACGCCCGAGCTTGCCCCGCGCATCGCCGCGATCCGCGCGGATGCGCGCGTGGTGGCGAACGGGCTGGACGAGCGTCTGTGGCTGGCCGACGGGGGCGCGTGCCCGCCTCGCCGGCAGGGGCCGGTGCGGATTCTGTTCATGGGCACCGCGACGCATGGCGGGGATTTCGCGATGGTCGAGCCGGTGCTGGCGCGGCTGCACGCGACGTTCGGTGCGCGCATCAGCTTCGACATGATCGGGGTGACGACCAAGGACGACCTGCCGCCCTGGGTGAACCGGGTCTCGCCGGACGGGGTCGCGGGGCAGTCCTATCCGGGGTTCGTCAACTGGATCACCCAGATGCCCACGTGGGATATCGGCATCGCGCCGTTGGCCGAGACCAAGTTCAACCTCGCCAAGTCGGCGATCAAGACGCTCGATTACGCGGCAATCGGCGCGGCCGTGATTGCCTCCGACGTTCCGGCCTATCGCGGCTCGCTGGCGGACGGGGGAGGCGGATTGCTTGTCGCCAACACCGAGGCGGCCTGGATGGACGCGCTGGACCGGCTGATCCGTCATCCGCGCCTGCGCCGCGCGATGGCGGACGAGGGCCGGGCGGCGCTGCTGGAGTCCGGCACGTTGGCGGCGCAGGCCTCGGCACGGGTGGCGGCTTGGCGCGCGGTCGCCGCGCGCGGCGGGCAGGGCGCGGGACGACGAGGCCGCGCGCGAGGCGATCACGGCCTGAGCGCGCGATCCTGAAAGTGGATGAGCATTTGTTAGAGCACTTTCAAGTTGACTGTCCGTACCCCGCGTGGGCCAGGTCGTTTGTGCACTCGGCTGGGCTGACCTCGCCGAGTGCGTAACCGATTGCCTGAAACAGCGCGTCGCGTGATCGGGGTGCCAGTCGACGGATTGCTGCCTTGAGCTTGGCAAAGAGCTGCTCGATTGGGTTGAGGTCAGGGGAGTAGCTCGGCAGGAACATGATACTGTCACCGCGAGCCTCGATTGCCTCGCGCACGCCGGCCACTTTGTGGCTGCCGAGATTGTCGGCGATGGCAAGGTCGCCTGGCAGCAGCTCTCACAGAGCCACCCCGCTGCCTCGCTGCACCAACGCCGCAAAAACCATCCAAATCCGGCGCCGATGGCCAGATCAACACAGCGAAACGTCGCGGCGTTTCGAGCTTTTTCCGCAGCTTGCTAGAGAACTCGCGCTAAGAACTCGCGGGTCCGCTCGTTTTGTGGTGACCGCAAAAGCTACGGACGGTGGTCCTCGTTCGGCGATGATGCCGCGGTCCATGAAAACTACATCGCCGGCAACCTCGCGCGCGAACCCTATCTCGTGCGTCACCACAACCATCGTCATGCCTTCCTCGGCAAGCGAGCGCATCACCGCGAGGACTTCGCCAACAAGCTCAGGATCGAGCGCGGAGGTGGCCTCGTCGAACAGCATGACACGCGGTTGCATGGCGAGCGCGCGGGCGATTGCGACCCGCTGCTGCTCGCCACCTGAAAGTTGCCGAGGGTACCGGCCTTGTTTGGCTGCGAGCCCGACTCGCGTGAGTAGCGCGACCGCACGGGCGAGGGCCTCGTCGCGTGCAACCTTCTTGACCACAGTTTGCGCGATCGCCACGTTCTCCAGCGCCGTTAAGTGCTGAAACAGATTGAAACGCTGGAACACCATGCCGATACCGGCGCGCGTCGCGCATAGATCGCGTTCCTTGATTTCGTGCAGCCGCCCTCCGATCAGTCGATAGCCGACGAGTTCGCCATCAATCATGACATAGCCGGAATCCGGCTTTTCGAGATGATTGAGGCAGCGCAGGAGAGTGGACTTACCGGCTCCCGAGGCGCCAATGATGCAGACCACGTTGCCCTTCGCGACGTCGAGGTCAATGCCCTTCAGCACTTCGACGCTGCCAAAGCTTTTGTGGATCTGGTGGGCGACAATCATTGGTCGCATGGCGATGCTATCCACGAGCACTCGCCAGATTGCGCAACACGGAGAGAGTAAATCCACGCCTGCGGGCATCACTGCCCGCCACGCGGCGTTCGAGGAAACGCTGACCAGCGGTAAGCATGGTCGTCAACACGAGATACCAAATTGAGGCCACTACGAGCAGAGGGATGGTCTCGAAGGTTCGTGTGTAGATCAGCTCGGCGGCGGCAAGCGTTTCGGTAACTGAAATGACACTCGCGAGTGAGGTGTATTTCAGCATCCCAATGATCTCGTTACCGGTCGGTGGGATGATGACCTTGGCCGCCTGCGGCAAGATGATCCAGCCCATCGTCTGCGCGCGGGTCATTCCCAAGGCTGCCGCCGCCTCTGGTTGGCCAGGATCAACGCTGAGAATGCCGCCGCGCACGATCTCCGCCATGTAGGCCGCCTCACACAGACCAAGGCCAAGATTGGCGGCCACAAACGGCGTAATCAGCGCGTTTGCGTTCACCGTCGCGACGTTCAGGCCGAGCAACGGGACTCCCAAGGTGATGGTCGGGAACAGCGCCGAGAGGTTGAACCAGAATATCAGTTGCACCAGCGCTGGCGTGCCTCGGAACGCCACGATGTAGGTCTGCGCAGCATACGAAAGAATCGGGTTGTCCGACAGCCGCATGAGGGCGACCACCACGCCGAGAGCGATGCCGATCCCCATGCAGGAGAGGGTGAGATACACGGTGACTAGCACGCCGTGCAGGATCGGCGCACTGAACAAGTAGCGGCCGACCACTGGCCACTGGAAATGCGGATTGCCGACCACGATGTCGATGAACCAAACGGTCAGCAGGATCACGGCAGCGCAGGCGATCCATCGTCCGGGATGGCGCAACGGAACCGGCACGGTTGAGGTCACCTGCGCCAGCTGAATGTCCGACTTCATGCGTCCCTACTTGACGATGGTGGGCGTCGCCGACGTCCCCTCTAGATGCCATTTCTGCTGGATCTTGTCGTATGTGCCGTCGGCGACCAGCTGCTTCAACGCCGCCTCGATAGCCTCACCTAACCCACTCCGGTCGCGCGCGAAGGCGATCCCCGCATCCACGGTGAAGCCGTGCACCGGCCCGCCAGGCGCCCCCTCCAACTGACCATTCGAATGCTCGGCGGCCACTTCGGCCGTGGCCAAGCTGACCCCCGCCGCGTCGGCCCGACCGGATTGAACCGCGAGCACTTGCGGACCCTCGCCATTGAACGTCGTGATGGTGATTGGTGATTTGCCGCCTTTCACGCATTGCTGGGAAACGCTCTCCCAGACGCTGACTGGTTGGGTACCCTGCTCGACCGCGATCGAGTGTCCGCAGGCATCGTTGTTGTCGATCTTCGACGGATTCCCCTTGCGGACGATAAGACCATTGGCCAGCACTGCGTAGCGGACGAACGACACCTGTTTCAGACGTGCCGGCAGGATCGCCATCACCGACATCGCCACATCTACTCGGCCGCCGCTGACCGACGGAATGAGAGAGGCGAAAGCGATGCGATCGATCTCAGGTTTGACGCCGATCACCCCAGCGATGGCGTTGAGAACATCTACGTCGAAGCCCACGGTCTGATTTTTATCGTCGAGGAAGTTATACGGCTCGAAGTCGAGCGGCATTCCCGCCTTGATCACACCGCTCTGCTTGATGTCACTCGGCAGCAGATCCCAGCCCGGTCCATGCGTCTGGGCGCGGGCGGGCACCATCATCGCAGCGAACAGGAGCAGGATCGACGCGAAGTAACCGGTTCGCACTGAACACCTCCGATGTTACGCGGCTTTGCGCTGACCCTCGATGCGGTATTCCTGAGCGGGTGAGAAGCCCAGCAATCGGTGCGCGTTCTCGACCAACACCTGCCGCAGCTCGTTTTTCCCGAAGCCCTTCTTTTCGAGCCGTGGTGCGAACTTGTCGTAGAGGTACGTGAACGGCACCTTCGTGTTGAACTGATCCGGCTCCTCGGCCGTCACCGGCCCGCGCCCGTGATAGAAGAACCGGTCGTAGGAG
The DNA here is from genome assembly GCA_963756495.1 of uncultured Pseudomonadota bacterium. Classification (GTDB taxonomy): domain Bacteria; phylum Pseudomonadota; class Alphaproteobacteria; order Acetobacterales; family Acetobacteraceae; genus DATFDN01. Next base: position 93,825 of record CAVWNS010000005.1, read on the forward strand.
AACACCATCCGATCGAGATGCCCACGATTGGCGAGGTCGCAGATCAGTACGGCCATCTCTTCGTCGAGCTCGTCTGCCGAATCGTGCATCCACGGGATGCCGATGTGGTCGATTTGCAGGTTCGCGCCGCGCTTGCAGATCGCCTCAAGCTGGTCGATCGTCGACTTGATGAAACAATGCCCGACGATGATCTTGGCCGGATCGGCGCCTTCCTGTTCCAGAATATCCATCATCTCGATGCCCGGATTGGTCACCGTCCAGTCCACCGGGTGCGTGTGCGTGTTGACGCAGCATCCAAGCTGCCGCTGCGCGCGAGCGGCGGCACGGATCGCCTTCTCCTCATAAATGCCGATGCGGGTGCCATTGGCGCTAAGCGGCGTGGGCGCGCTCGTCAGCGTGCCGGTTGCCACCTTGATGATTCCGGCGCGGTACGGCGTGAGGGCATTGTCATAGACCATGCCCTCGTTGATGTCTCGTACCATCAACTCTTCCATGTATTCGACCGATTTGCGCCGCCAGTAGAACGGCAGCCCCATGGCATTGTGCTCACTGTAAAAGCCGGTGGTCGCCACGATGTTCACACCGCTGATGCGCTGTGTCTCCGCCATCAAATGCGGATGACGTCCCAGCTCCGGTGGAGTGAGATCGACGAGTGTCCGGATGCCGTGCTGGTCGGTGCGCAGTGTTTGACTGATTTGCGCCGCGACGCTTTCGACCTCAAAGACGTTGTTATGGTCGGTACTCGCAGCCGGCATAAGCGTAACGCATATGCTCATGGGTGAGGGTGATCCCAGCGTCACTGGGCGAAATGTCCCCAAGCACTGTGCGAATAACCACCATGGCCGCTTTCTCCTGCACTAGCAACAAGCGTGATCGAGGGGGGGTAACGGGTCAACTCACAGAACCATGCAACATCTTGTGAGGTGGGTTGACAGTCTCGCCTTCTATGTAGGGTCCAAAAACCAGAACGATGCTCATCGGCCGCCTTCGAATTGGGCGCCCGCCAAAATCCGTTGTAACAACCATTTGCCGACCCGCGTGGCTTTGATGCGTAAATCGGACGGTGAACGTGGGTCGGTGGCTGCAGGCCACTCTCACGTGATGTGCTGGCACACGGGCATGCCGAGCTTGGTCATCCGGTTCAGCACCGAGCAGGCGAGCCGAGCCTCGGTCTTTTGGGTTGGCAGCGTCCGGGCGCGAAGACCGCGACTGATGATCACCTTGTACCGGAACATCGCCGTCTCAAGCCTACCCCTTCCCAGCGGCGAAGCGCACCGCTTCCTCCGCCGCGCGGAACAACGCCCGCGCCTTCTGCCGGCATTCCTCGAACTCGGCCTCCGGGTCGGAATCGGCGACGATCCCGGCGCCGGCCTGCACGTGCATCGTGCCGTCCTTCACCAGGGCCGTGCGCAAGCCGATGCAGGTGTCCATCGTGCCGTTGGCGGCGAAGTAGCCGATGCAGCCGGCGTAGATGCCGCGCCGCGTGGGCTCCAGCTCCTCGATGATCTCCATGGCCCGCACCTTCGGCGCGCCCGCCAGGGTGCCGGCCGGGAACGCCGCCGTCAGCACGTCGAGCGCGTCGAGATCGGGGCGCAGGCGGCCCTCGACGTTGGAGCTGATGTGCATCACGTGGCTGAACCGCTCGATGACGAAGCTTTCCGTCACCCGCACGCTGCCGATCTCCGCCACCCGGCCCACGTCGTTGCGGCCGAGGTCGAGCAGCATGAGGTGCTCGGCGCGCTCCTTCGGGTCGGCCAGGAGTTCGGCCTCCAGCGCCTGGTCCTCCTCGTGGCTGACGCCGCGCCGGCGCGTGCCGGCGAGCGGGCGCAAGGTCACGATGCCGTCGCGCAGCCGCACCAGGATCTCGGGCGATGATCCGACGACGGCGAAGCCGCCGAAATCGAGGAAGAACAGGAACGGCGCCGGGTTGATGCGGCGCAGCGCCCGATACAGCGCGAACGGCGGCAACGCGAAGGGCGCGGCGAAACGCTGGCTCAGCACCACCTGAAAGGCGTCACCGGCGGCGATGTAGTCCTTGGCGCGCGCGACCATGCCGAGGAACGCGTCCTGGCTCATGTTCGACGCCGGCGCCGGCGGCGCGGGCAGCGCGACCGGCGGGGCGGGGTGGGGCAGGGGACGGTCGAGCGCCGCCTCGGCCTCGGCGAGCCGCGCCTCGGCCGCCTGCCACGCCTGCGCGGCGGAGATGCCATCGGCCCGACGGACGGGCGCGGCCAGGGTCAGCTCGTCGTTGACGTTGTCGAAGATCGCATACAGCGTCGGGCGGATCAGCAGCGCGTCCGGCACGCCGATCGCGTCCGTGGTGCGCGCGGGCAGGCGCTCCATCAGGCGCACCATGTCGTAGCCCAGATACCCGACCAGCCCGCCCGCCATCGGCGGCAGGCCCGCCGGCACCGCCAGCCGCGCCTCGGCGATCGTCGCGCGCAGGCTGTCGAGCGTCGGGCGCGGGTCCGCCACGAAGGCGTGCGGGGCGGAGCGCGCGTGCGGGTTCACCTCCGCCCTGCCGCCCTGGCAGCGCCAGATCAGGTCGGGCTCCATGCCGATGATGGAGTAGCGCCCGCGCGCCGCCCCGCCCTCCACGCTCTCCAGCAGAAACGCGTTCGCCCGGCTGTGCCCCAGCTTGAGGAAGGCAGCGACCGGGGTTTGCAGGTCTCCGACCCCGCGCCGCCAGACCAGCGTGCCGCGCCCCGCGTCATAGTCGGCGCGGAAGGCGGCGAAACCGGAAGGGGGCAGGGCGTCCATTACGGGGTTACTTCCATAGCGGGCCTATTGCTGAACGAAGCTGTCGAACACGGGGCGGTTCACCCGCGGCTCGGCGCGGGCGCGCAACGCGTCGGCGAAGACCTGTGCGAGGTCCGATTCGGTCGAGCGCGCCAGCACGTCGCGCACCGCATCGACGCGGGCCGGCTCGGCCTTGGGGTCGGGGGTCTCGATCTTGTCCGGCACGGCGACGATGAATGCCTCGGGCGTCTCCACCATCGTGGGCTCGCCCGGCTTCAGGCCGAACAGCACGCGTTGCAGCGGCCCCGGCAGGTCCTCGGCCGGGGCCTCACGGGTGACCAGCGGCGTCGGCCGCACGCTGACGCCCGCCTTGGCCGCCGCATCGGCCAGCGTCTCGCCCGTGCGCACGGCGGTCAGCATCGCCGTCGCCGCCCGCTCCTGCGTCTTCGCCTGGGCCTCGGTCTGCCAGCCCTGCGTCACCTGGTCCCGCACCGCCTCGAACGGCTTCTCCGACGGTGGGATCACCTGCTCCACCTCCACGGCGTAGAAGGCCGAGCCGGCGCCCGGCATCTGCACCTCGGTCAACTGCGACGGTGGGCCGGGCGGATGGGTGAACGCCGCCTCGATCAGCGCCTTGCGCAGTTCCGGCGCGCCCGGGATCGGCGCGGGATCGCCGGCCTGCGTGTCGCCTTTCGCATCGAGCGTGCCGGAGACGCCGGCGAGCCCCAGGTCGGACGGCAGCTTGTCCAGTCCCGTGCCGGTTCCCAGCACGTCGTCCACCTTGTTGGCCCGGTCGTACAGCGCCGCCGAGGCCTTTTCGGCCAGCGCCTGCTGGCGCACCTGGTCCTTGGCCTGCTCGAAGCTCTGCTCGCGCGCGGGCGTGGCCGTGGTCACGCGCAGCACGGCCCAGCCGAGCGCCGCCTGCACCGGGCCGGAGACCTGGTCGGGTGCCGCCGCGAACGCCGCCTTGGCGAGCGCCGCGTCGGGGATCTGCTGCTCGGTCGCGTTATCCAGCGGCACCGCCGAGCCGCCCGCCGCCGTGGCCGCCTTCTGCACCGCGTCCCAGTCGGCGCCGCCGCGCCATTGCGACGCCAGGGCGTCGGCCTTGGCGCGGTCCGGCGCGATGGCGACCTGGAGCGAGCGGCGGGCGGGGTCGGAGAATTGCGCCTTGTGGGCGTCGTACCACGCGCGCAGCTCGGCGTCGGACATGTCGAGGCCCTTGGCGATCGTCTCGGGCGAGAGGATCACTGCCCTGATGCGTCGGAACTCGGGGACGCGGAACAGGTCGGGGTGGTTGGCGTACCAGCGCCGCAGCACGGGCTCGGCCGGCGGCGGAGGAGCGGGGGCGGCGGCGAGAGGCAGCTCCACCATCAAGGCCGACCGGCGCTCGGTCTCGAACGCGAAGACGGCTTGCACCAGCGTTTCGGGAGGCGCCGCGCCGGCGCCGACGGCGTCCATCACCTCGCCGCGCGCGAGGTCGCCGCGCACGATCCCCAGGAACTCGCCCTCGTTGAGGCCATTGGCGCGCAGCACCGCGTCCAGGGCGCCACGGTCGAACTGGCCCGACTTGTCGCGGAACGCGGGCATCGCGAACACCGTCTGTTGCAGCGCCGGATCGGGCACCACGATGCGCAGCCGCGCCTCCTCGCTCGTCATCGCGACGTTGCCGATGATCTCCTGCAATGCCCGGTCGGCGACCGAGCGGCGCGCGTCGGGCGTCATGTCCTGCCCCGGCGGCAGGCGCCGCTGCGCCTGCGCCAGCTCGCGCTGGAACGCCGGCTGGAACTGCTGCGGCTCGATCGTCTGCCCGCCCACCTTGGCGAGCCAGGTCTTGGTCCCGATCACCCGCACCACGTCGCCCACGCCCCAGATGACGAAGGCGATGACCATCAGGCCGAAGAGCACACGGACCGGCCAGGTCTCGAGATAGCGGCGGAACGCGGTGATCATGGGGGCGGCGGGGTCCGGGCGGCTGCGAGCGCATCCCTATAGGGGCGGCCGGAGGACTTTGCCAGCGGCGGTGAGACATCCTTCAGCGTGGACCGAGGACCCCAGCGCAGCCCGTGCGGCGCCACGTACGGGTACGTGCTGAAGTCGGCCATGTGCCGGCGCGACTTCACGTCGAAGAGCGCGATCAGGTGTCCGGGGTGCGGGTTCTTGCCGTGGATGCCATCGCCATAGATCGGGACGCAAGCGATGCTCCGGTCCGGCGCGAACGGCGCGTCACGCCGCCTTGCCCGCGGCTTGTCGCTGAAGCCAGCGCTGCACCCGCGTGTCCTCGCAGGCGGTGACATTGAACCGCATCCACGGCGAGCGCTCGAGATGCGGGCGGAAGACCACGCCGGGCGCCAGCATGATGCCGTCGCGCTGCGAAGCTTCCGCCAGTGCGAGCGAGTCATCAACGTGTGGGAATCGCCCCCATAAGAACATGCCATCCGTTGGCTCCACGAACAGCTCCAGCCCCATTCGCTCGAAGGCGCGCGCGACATTGAGGCGGGCCTCTCCAAGCCGCTCGTGCAGGCGCGACAAGTATTTGCGGTAGTGCCCGTCCACCAACATCAGATAGACCAGCCGCTCGGTGAATTGCGAGGTGGTGATGCTGGTCAGCATCTTGATGTCGGCGAGCTCGTTGACGATGTCCTGCGCGCCGGCGACGAATCCCACGCGCAGGCTGCCCGACAGCGTCTTTGAAAAACTGCGCGCGTAGATCACGCGGTTGAGCTGATCGAGTGTCGCGAGCCGCGGCGTCGTCTTCGCTTGCAGATCGCAGAAGATGTCGTCTTCCACGACAGTGAAGTTGTGGCGCTCGGCGGCCTGCAGCAACTTGAACGCCACATGCGGGCTGATGTCCGTGCCCGTCGGGTTCTGCATCACCGATTGGGTGAAATAGACCTTCGGCTGGTAAGCGGCAGCGAGCTCTTCGAGAACGGTGACGTCCGGCCCGTCGGGGTTGCGCGGCACCGAGAGCATCTCGACCCCGTGCAGGCGGAGATTGCCGAACATGTTATAATAACCGGGATCGTCGACCAGCGCCGCATCGCCGGGTCTGAGCAGGTAGCGGATGACAAGCTCGAGCGCCTGGCTTGTGCCTTGCGTCAAGAGGATTTGACCGGCGGAAGCGGTGATGCCGAGCCCGGCCAGCATCTGCGCGAGATGCTCGCGCAGCGGCAGATAGCCGCACGGGTTACCGTATTCGAGCAGATAGGCGCCGTTCTTACGTGCAAGGACGTTGAGGCTCTGTCGGATGCCGGTTTCGTCGAGCCACGAATTCGGCAGCCACGGGCCGCCCGCAAGGAGAGTGTTCTCGTCCGCCTCCAGCAATCGGCGGATGAGCCAGACCAGTTGCTCATTGCGCTTATGGTTGTCGGACGGCGCGGGATGCGCCATGTCCGCACGCCCGGGTGCGTCCGCCGTGTAGAAGCCGGCGCCGCGGCGGGACTCCACATAACCCATCGCAACCAGGCGGTCGTAGGCCTCGACGACGGTGAAACGGCTCACATGATAGGTTTCGGCGAAGTTGCGGATCGACGGCAGCCTGGAGCCGGGCCGCAGATGCCGATCGTCGATTTGTCGCTTAATGCCAGCCACGATCTGGTCGACGAGCGGCTGGCCGCTGTTCTGGGTGACGGTGAGGGAGAGCATCCAATTTCCCGTCTCGTTGAACTGGCTCGGTGGCTGGACCAGGTACAGTCACGCCAAGTGACAGCCAAACTGTCTATTACCGTGCCTAGCACTGTTCGGCACGATGACGCCGGTGTCAAGCAGAGAGACCCTAGAGAAACGGTCGCTTCGCTGGGCACCCGGCAGCAATCTTACCAGACACGATGGGAGAAAATCCAATGCCCCTCATCCAGGTTCGGGTCATCAAGGACGTGTTCAGCAAGGAGCAGAAATCCCAGATCATCAGCAAGCTGACGGATGCGATGGTCTCGATCGAAGGCGAGAGCATGCGCGGCGTCACTTGGTGCGTGGTCGAGGAGGTGGAAAGCGGAGACTGGGGCATTGGCGGCAAAGCCCTGACCACCGCTGACGTGCACGCCCTCGCGCGCGGAAAAGCCGCGTAACGGCGCGACCTCGGTCGCCGTGCTGCGCCCGGACCGTCAAGGCGATTCGGGCGCTCCTCGGGAGCGATTCGCACGCAGCTGCAGATCGAAGTTCCGCTTCGTGGCGAATGCGCGCGCGATCCGAGTAGTGCCAATCAGCTTCCGCCTTCCGATGTCCGCTTCGGATCGCGAGCGCCGATAGGACCGGCGGATACCAAGGTTCAGATTTACGCAGACCCGGCGTTCGCGATGGATCGGCTGTGACGGTCGTCACAGCGCCACCCGCGCCGGCACGGTAATGCTCCTTCCGTCAGGACGGCCCATGCGAACGCCACGGCCACTGATGCGGGAAGAAACCGCAATGTCCAGAACAGGAGACTTGCCATGAAGACGACAATCCTCGCTCTCGCGGCGCTGCTCGGAATCGCGATCGGCACCGCTACCCTGATTCCCGCTTCCGCGGCGGTGATGACCTACACGGAGAACAGCGGAGGTGGAGCCGGCTGATGCAGCCGGCTCCTGCTACAGGAGGCAGACATGGCCGGAACAGTGGTGATCACTGTCGGCGCGCTGCTGATTGCCCTGCTCAGCGGCGCACTGGTCAGCCCCGATCACCGACGGGGCCATTGGTAAGGTCAAGGGCATGCGAAGCCGGCCTCGGCTGACAGCCGGGGCCGGTGCCGCATACAGGGACCCCGCAGTACCCATACAGCTCGTGTTTGAACGGCCGGCCTTGCGGATTTCAGCGGCGCCCAATCTGGGACCAAACGCCACAGCCGTCCGCGGTGGGGTAAGCGGAGCACCGCCGGTGAACCGGCCGTCGCTGACCGAGACCGATCGCCAAAACCGCTCCGCCCAGGTGGCAGGCCGCGATCGCCAGCAGTGTGACGGCGAAGGCATGCGTGACGGCGGCCGGGTCCGTGCGGGTTCCGAGCACCGTGTAAAAGAGCCCGCCCAGCACCGCGATGCCGATGGCCGAGCTTACCTGTAGCGTCGAGTTCACCAGGCCGCCGACAAGCCCAGCGCGATCGGGTTCGACCCGCTCGGCGATCACGCGAACCATGGTGGGGAGCGACATGCCCACGCCCAGCCCGATCATCGCCAGCGCCGGCGCTATCAATGGCAGCGATGGCAGCGCTCCCGCCGGCGCCTGTGAGATGACGGTCGCCATCGCGACAGCGCCGGTGGCGGATAGGACGAAGCCCAACGAGGGCGCGGCCGCTCCGATCCAGCGTCCCATGAACGGGCTGGCCGTCGATCCGGCCAGGAAGCCAACGGAGAACGGTAGAATGGCCAGCCCCGCCTGGAGGGCGCTGAAGCCGAGGGCGCGCTGGAGATAGATGGAATAGACCAGGAAGAAGGTCGCGATCGCGTAGAGCGTCAGGACGGCGCTGAAGCCACGCAGCAGGCCGGGCAAGTCGAAAACCTCGAATGCCAGCAGCGGGGCGCCGCCGCGCCTCGCTACCCAGCCCTCGTAGCGCCGGAACAGCGCAACCAGCAGCGGCGCGGTCATCAGCAAGGCGATTGTCCACCAGGGCCAGCCGCGCGCGCGTCCTTCAACCAGCGGCACCACCAAGGCGCCGAGCGCCGCGCTCGACAGGATGACGCCGCCGAGATCGAGGCGGCGACGGTTCTGGCCGTGCGTCTCGCGCAGCAAGGGCAGCGCGGCGATGAAGGTCGCCAGCGCAATCGGCAGGTTGATCAAGAAGATCAGCCGCCATCCCAGACCGGCGATATCGGCGCTCACCAGCGCGCCGCCGAGCAGTTGGCCGACGACGGACGCGAGACCGACCGTGCCGCCGTAAATGCCCAAGGCCCTGCCACGCTCGCCGGGCGCAAAGAGGGCGTGGATCGACGCCAACGCCTGGGGCGCCATCGCCGCCGCGGTGAGTGCCTGTAGCAGTCGCGACACGATGAGCGTCAGCGGCGACCAGGCAAATCCGCAGCAGGCCGAGGCCAACGCGAACCCGGCCAAGCCGGAAAGGAAGACGACTTTGCGGCCGTAAATGTCGCCGAGCCGACCGCCGGTGATCAGGAAGGCGGCAAACACCACCGCGTAGCCCGAGATGACGAGCTGCACGTCGGCCGCGCCGGCGCCAAGTCCCGTCGCGATCGATGGCAGCGCGACATTGACGATGAAGAAGTCGAGCGGTGCCAGAAAGGCACCGCTCAGCAGCACTGCGAGCGCCGCCCACCGGTTCGGGTCCAAGACGTCAGACGCCCCGACCCGCGTCGTGCCGAGTGTGTCCATCACCGGAGTCCTTTGCTTGGTCGCGGCTCATCCTTCGTCGCGGCTACTGGGCGGATTTGCCGCCGTCCACCGAGACGATCTGGCCGGTGAGGAACGAGGCCTGTTCGGACCCCAGGAAGACGATGGTCTTGGCGATCTCCTCCGGCGCCCCGGCGCGCCGCATCGGCACGCCCGCGATCAATCCGGCCTTCCGGTCCGCACTGCCGGTGAAGCGGCTCAGCATATCGGTGTCGATGGGACCGGGCGCGACCGCGTTGACGCGCACGCCGAATGCCGCGCCTTCGAGCGCCGCGGCCTTGGTCAGCCCTTCGACCGCGTGCTTGCTGGCCGTGTAGAGCGATGCGCCCGGCGCACCCTTGTGGCCCATCGTCGAGGACAGGTTGATGATGCTGCCGTGCCCTTGGCTTTGCATCACGCGCAGCTCGTGCTTCAGGCTCAGGACCACGCCGAGGACATTGGTATCGAAGGTCGCTGCGTAGGTTGCCGCGGATTGCTCGGTCAGCGGGCCGGGGCTGCCTTCGGTGCCGGCGTTGTTGACGGCGATATCCAGCCGGCCAAATCGCGCGATGACCTGGTCGATCAGGCCGCGAACGTCCTCCTCCTGGCGCACGTCGGCACGCACGAATTCGGCTTCAGCGCCGCGCTCGCGCAGTGCGCCGGCCAGTGCCTCACCGGCATCGGCGCGACGGCCGGAGATGACGAGGCGCGCGTGTTCGCCGGCGAAGGCGAATGCGGTGGCGCGCCCGATGCCGGTCAGCGCGCCAGTGACAAGTACGACTTGGTGGGTCATGGGTCGATCCCTCATAGCTTCCGGCTATCGGCCGCCTGGCCGAATTCGTCCGATGGGATCGATCTAGTGGGCAGTGGCACGCTCGAAAAAGACTTTGTAGGCTTGGCGTCATACCTGGAAGGCATGGCATGGAGCTGCGCCACCTGCGCTATTTTGTTGCGGTCGCCGAGCTGGGCAGCTTCACCCACGCGGCCGAGCAGCGCCTCCATGTGGCCCAGCCATCACTGAGCCGGCAGATCCATGACCTGGAAATGGAACTAGGGGTGGCGCTGATCCGTCGTGAGCCGCGCGGGTTGGCTCTGACCGAGGCGGGGCGCGTGCTTCTCGACCATGCCCGTCTGATACTGCTGCAAGTTGCCACGGCGACCGAGGCGGCACGCCGGGCCGCCGGTCCGGCCAAGGTTCCGTTCATCGTCGGCTTCTTGACCGGCTATGAGCTGGAGTGGCTTCCCAAGGTTACTGGAGATCCTGCGCGACGAGTTGACCAACACGGAACTGACCATTCATAGCGCCTCGTCACCCGAGCTGATGCAGGCGCTTCTCAGCGGCAAGATGGATGTGGCGTTTCTCAGACCGGACGATGCGGTGCACGGACTGGACTTCAGGCTGATTACCAAGGAGGCGCTGTTCGTGCTCTTGCCGGCCAATCATCGGCTGGCGACGCACACATCGATCCATCTCACCGAAATTGCCGCCGAGCCATTCATCAGCTTTCCCAAACGTTACGCTCCGGCGCTGCGGCGGGTCATCGATGAGTATCTGGCGTATTCCCGTGTCCCGGTCACGCCGGTTCATGAAGCCGAGACCTTGCCGATGGTGATCTCGCTGGTGCTGTCGAGCCATGGGGTGAGTTTCATGCCCGACTATGCGCGACGGCTGCTGCCGCCTTCGGTCGTGAACCGGCCGCTTGATGGTACCGCCCCCACGATCGATCTCGCTCTCGGCTACAGCCGAACCAACCCTTCGCCGCTGCTGAAGCTTTTCCTGTCTAAAGCCGAGGCGTGTCTACGCTGAGCCTTCCTGCCAGCGGCGGGCTATGCCAGCGGCGGGCTTTGCGCTAGTTGCGCGGCGTGAACGAGGGAATGCCGATGCGTCAGCTGATCGCCGGGAATTGGAAGATGAACCTGCTGCGGGCGCAGGCGCTGGAGCTGGCCGGCGCGCTGCGCCATGGGGCGGGGGATGTCGCCGCCGAGCTGCTGGTCTGTCCGCCGGCGATCACCCTTGCGGTGGTCGCGCAGGCGCTGGACGGCACGCAGATCGCGGTGGGCGGCCAGGACTGCCACCAGGAGGCCTCCGGCGCGCATACCGGCGACATCTCGGCCCCGATGCTGCGCGACGCCGGCGCGCGCTGGGTGATCCTCGGCCACTCGGAGCGGCGGCAGAACCACGGCGAGACCGATGAAAGCGTGCGCGAGAAGGTGCTGGGCGCCGTCGCCGCCGGGCTGACCCCGATCGTCTGCGTCGGCGAGACCGAGGACCAGCGCCGCGCCGGGCAGGAAACCGAGACGGTGGGCTGGCAGATCTCGGGCAGCCTGCCGCAGGGGTTCGGGACCGCGGTGCCGGGCGTACTCGCCTACGAGCCGGTCTGGGCCATCGGCTCGGGCAAGACCCCGACCGAGGAGGAGGTCGCCGCCATGCACGCCTTCATCCGCGAGGAGCTGCTCCGACAGTTCCCCGACGCCGGGCGGGATGTCCGAATTCTGTATGGCGGGTCGGTAAAGGCGGCCAATGCCGGCGCGCTGCTGGCGATCCCGGAGGTGGGCGGCGCGCTGGTCGGCGGGGCCAGCCTGGTCGCGGCCGACTTCCTCGCCATTGCCCGCGCGGGCCGGGGCGGCTAGAAGCGCGGCTTGCCTAGGGCCGCCCCGATCGCATGTACGACGTCCTGATCGCCATCCACGTCTTCGTCGCCCTCACGCTGATCGGCGTCGTGCTGATCCAGCGCAGCGAGGGCGGGGGCCTGGGCATCGGCAGCTCGCAGGGCATGGGCGCCTTCATGTCGGGGCGCGGCACGGCCAACCTGCTGACCCGCGCGACCGCCGTCCTGGCCGCCGTGTTCATGGGGCTGTCGCTGGCGATGGCCCTGATGAACCGCAACACCTCGGGCGCCGGCGGCGTGTCGATCCTGAACACGCCGATGCCGATCACCACGCCGGCCGCGCCCCACCAGATGGGCACGGTGCCCGCGCCGGTGCAGCCAAACCGCCGACGCCGCCGCGCGCCACCCCCGGCCCAGGCGCGCCGCCTTCGGGCGCCGACGTCCCGCACTGACCCGCGAGGCGCGCATGCGTCGCCGACGGACGACGGGGCTTCCCGTGCCCGAGTCGGCTTCCTATGTTGGGTGTCCATGACGCGGTATGTCTTCATCACCGGCGGCGTGGTCTCCTCCCTCGGCAAGGGTATCGCCGCGGCGGCGCTGGGCGCGCTGTTGCAGGCGCGCGGCTATTCGGTGCGGCTGCGCAAGCTCGACCCGTATCTCAACGTCGATCCGGGGACGATGAGCCCCTATCAGCACGGCGAGGTGTTCGTCACCGATGACGGCGCGGAGACCGATCTCGACCTCGGCCACTACGAGCGCTTCACCGGCGTTCACGCCAGCAAGGCCGACAACGCGACCACGGGACGCATCTACGCCGAGGTGATCGCCAAGGAGCGGCGGGGCGACTATCTCGGCGCGACGGTGCAGGTGATCCCGCACATCACCGACGCCATCAAGGAAATCGTCCTGCGCGAGTCCGCCGAGTTCGACTTCGTGCTGGTCGAGATCGGCGGCACGGTCGGCGACATCGAGAGCCTGCCGTTCCTGGAGGCGATCCGCCAGCTCGGCAACGAGCTGGGGCCGGAGCGGGCGATGTTCGTCCACCTGACCCTGGTGCCCTACATCCCCTCGGCTGGCGAACTGAAGACCAAGCCCACGCAGCATTCGGTCAAGGAGCTGCTGAACGTCGGCATCCAGCCGCAGATGCTGCTGTGCCGCTGCGACCGCCCGATCCCCGAGGGCGAGCGGCGCAAGATCGCGCTGTTCTGCAACGTCCGGCCGGAGGCGGTGATCCCGGCGTTGGACGTGGACACGATCTACGCCGTGCCGTTGCGCTACCACGACGAGGGGATGGATCGCGAGGTGCTGCGCCATTTCGGCCTGCCCGCTGACGCGCCGCCCGATCTTGCGCGCTGGGAGCGGATCGTGCGGGCGGTGCGCGGGCCGGAAGGCGAGGTGCGGATCGCGGTCGTCGGCAAGTACACCAGCCTGCTCGACAGCTACAAATCGCTCGCCGAGGCGCTGACCCACGGCGGGATCGCCAACCGCGTGCGCGTGCAGTTCGACTGGGTGGACAGCGAGATATTCGATCGCCCGAACGCGGTGGAGCGGCTTGAGGGAGTCAACGGCATCCTGGTGCCCGGCGGCTTCGGGGAGCGTGGCACGCCGGGCATGATCGAGGCGGTCCGATTCGGGCGCGAGCGTCGCGTGCCGTTTTTCGGCATCTGCTTCGGGATGCAGATGGCGGTGATCGAGGCGGCGCGGAACCTGGCCGGCCTGCCGGATGCGTCGTCGAGCGAGTTCGGCCCGTGCGAGGCGCCGGTGGTCGGGCTGCTGACCGAGTGGGCGCGCGGCAACGAGATGGAGCGGCGCCGCGCAGGCGGCGATCTTGGCGGCACGATGCGGCTGGGCGCCTATCCGGCGATGCTGAGCGAGGGCAGCCTGGTGCGCGCGATCTATGCCGGCGCGCCCCGCATCGATGAGCGGCACCGGCATCGCTACGAGGTGAACGTGCATTTCCGCGACATCCTGGAGGCGACCGGCCTGCGCTTCTCCGGCATGTCGCCGGACGGCATCCTGCCCGAGATCGTGGAGCGTCCGGCGCATCCCTGGTTCGTCGGCGTGCAGTACCACCCCGAGCTGAAGTCGAAGCCCTTCGATCCGCATCCGCTGTTCGCCGGCTTTATCGGTGCCGCTGTGAAGCAGGCACGGCTGGTGTGAGCGCCCTGATCGCCGCCGGTTTCGGGGGCGCTGCCTGCATCGTCGTCGCGTATTTCGCCAACCAGCAGGGCTGGCTCGCCTCGGACGACTGGCGGTTCCCGGCGGCGAACTTGGCAGGGGCTGCGCTGATCATGGCTTCGCTGTTCGCGGAGTGGAACTTTCCCTCCGCGCTGATCGAGGGGTTTTGGATCGTGATCAGCGCCTATGGGCTGGTGAGGATCAGATGGCGATGAGCGACGTTTCTCCGCGCGTGGTGCGGGTTGGTGCGATCGAGGTCGCCAATGACCGGCCCTTCGTGCTGATCGCCGGCCCGTGCCAGATCGAATCGCGCGCCCACGCGCTGGAGGTGGCGCACGCGCTGGCCGAGATGGCGGCGGCGACCGGCGTGGGGGTGATCTACAAATCGAGCTTCGACAAGGCCAACCGCACCAGCGTGTCCGCCGCGCGCGGCGTCGGCATGGCCGACGGCCTGGCGATCCTGGCCGAGGTGCGCGAGCGCACCGGACTGCCGGTGCTGACCGACGTGCACGCGCCGGAGCAATGCAAGCCGGCGGCTGAGGCGGTAGACGTGCTCCAAATCCCGGCCTTCCTGTGCCGGCAGACCGACCTTCTGCTGGCCGCCGGCCGCACCGGCCGGCCGATCAACGTCAAGAAGGGCCAATTCCTGGCGCCCTGGGACATGGCCAATGTCGCGGCCAAGATCGCGAGCACCGGCAACGCGGACGTCCTACTGTGCGAGCGGGGGACGAGCTTCGGCTACAACACGCTGGTGACGGATTTCCGCGCGCTGCCGATCCTGGCGCGCACCGGCTGTCCGGTGGTGTTCGACGCCACCCATTCGGTGCAGCAGCCGGGCGGGCAGGGCACGTCGTCGGGCGGGGAGCGCGCGTTCGCCCCGGTGCTGGCGCGCGCGGCGGTGGCGGTGGGGGTGGCGGCGGTGTTCATGGAGTGCCACCCGGACCCCGACCACGCGCCGAGCGACGGGCCCAACATGATGCCATTGCGGGAGATGCGGGGGTTGGTGGAGGGGTTGAAGGCGTTTGATGCATTGGCGAAGGGCTTGGCTGCATGACCGCCGGGCTGGAATTGTAAGGATCGCCAGCAGCGCAACGGACGTCCAATTCGCCTCCCTGCCACCGATAGCGGACGCATACCCCCGCCCGACCGACAGGTGTACGCAGACCGAGCGCCGGGTCGTCCCTGCTCACCTCAGGGCTGACGCCAGCTAGCCGCCGGCCTATCCTCACCCATGCCCTCGCATGCCCTCCCCATTCCCGCCGACGCCGATCCCACCCCCGCCGAGCTGATCGCCGCGCGTCCGCAGCTTGCCATGCACGCGATGGACGGGCTGCTGCTCGGCGGCGTGCCGCTGAACGCCATCGCCGACGCGCTGGGCACGCCGACCTGGGTCTATTCCGCCGATGTCATGCGCGCGCGCCTGCGCGGGCTCGCCGCTGCGCTGGAGGCGGCGGGGCTGCCCGCGCACATCCACTACGCGGTGAAGGCCAACGACCACCTCGCGGTGCTGCGCGTGTTCGCCCGATCGGGCGCCGGGGCGGACGTGGTGAGCGAGGGCGAGCTGCTGCGCGCCCGCGCCGCCGGGGTGGCACCCGCGCGCATCGTGTTCTCCGGGGTCGGCAAGACCGTCCGTGAGTCGCGCCTGACGCTCGCCGAGGGCATCGCGCAGATCAACGTGGAGAGCGCGGAGGAACTGGAGCGCCTCTCGGCGGTGGCGACGGCGATGGGCCGCCCCGCGCGCGTGGCGCTGCGGGTGAACCCCGACATCGATGCCGAGACCCATGCCAAGATCAGCACCGGGCGGGCGCGCGACAAGTTCGGCGTCTCGTACGCCGATGCCGCCGCCCTCTACGGTCGCGCCGCCGCCCTCCCCGGCATCCGACCGGTCGGCCTCGCGGTTCATATCGGCAGCCAGGTCACCTCGCTCGCCCCCTACCGGGCCGCCTATGCCCGGATGGCCGCGCTTGTCCGCGCGCTGCGCAAGGACGGCCACGCCATCGAGACCATCGATTGCGGCGGCGGGCTCGGGATCGGCTACCGCAACGAGCCGGTGCCCTCGCCCACGGCTCTCGTCGCCGTGGTCGCGGATGCGTTCCGCGCCCTGGACGTGCGGCTGATCCTGGAACCGGGGCGCTGGCTGGTCGGTCCCGCCGGGTTGCTGCTGAGCGAGGTCGTGCTGGTCAAGCGCGCGGGCGCGCAGCGCTTCGTCGTGCTGGACGCCGCGATGAACGACCTTGTGCGCCCGGCCCTGTACGACGCCTGGCACGGCATCGTCCCCCTCGCCGCCGCCGATGCCGCGCGCGGCCCGGAGCCCGCCGACGTGGTCGGCCCGGTCTGCGAGAGCGGCGACACGTTCGCGCGAAGCCGGCCGCTGCCGCCGCTCGCGCCCGGCGCGCGCGTGGCGATCCTCGATGCCGGGGCGTATGGTGCGGCGATGAGTTCGGCCTACAACGCCCGGCCGCTCGCCGCCGCCGCGATGATCGACACCGGTCGGTGGGAGGTCATCCGCGCGCGCCAGCCCGTCGAGGCGCTCTGGCGCGAAGAACGCGTGCCGGACTTCCTGGCGTGAGCGGATCGATGCCCAACTCCGTGCCCCCCCGGACGGCAATCGTCCGGAGCTTGACCACCTGGATCGGCGGCTCGCCGGAAAGCGCGCGCTCGCCTGGGTCGCGATCCTGTTCGAGCGGCTGTGGCCGGTGCTGTGGCCGCCGCTCGGTATTGCCGGCGCGTTCGCCTGCCTGGCGCTGCTGGGCGTCTCGCGGGTGCTGCCGCCGCTCGGCCAGACGGCGCTGCTCGGTGCCGCCCTGCTGGGCGTCGCCGTGCTGCTCGGGCGCGGAATGGCCCGGCTGCGCGCACCCGTCCGGGACGCGGTGGACCGGCGGCTGGAGCGTGCGTCGGGTCTCGCGCATCGGCCGCTCGCCGCACTCGCGGATCGACCGGCGGCGGGCGATGCGACCGGGCAGGCGCTGTGGGCGGCGCATGTGGCGCGGGCCGCCCGGCAAATCCGCCGGCTCCGGGTCGGCGCGCCGCATCCGGGTCTCGCGCGCCGCGATCGGCGGGCCTTGCGCGGCGGCCTGCTGGTGGCGCTGGTGGCCTGCGCGGCGATTGCCGGAGCCGACGGGCCGGCGCGGCTTGGCGCCGCGCTGACGCCTAGCCTGCCGCGCGGCACGCCGGTCCCGGCGACCGAGCTGGAAGCCTGGATCACCCCGCCGGCCTATACCGGCTTGGCGCCGGTGTTCCTGAAGCCCGATTCGGGAGCGGTTAGTGTCCCGGCCGGCTCTCGCCTGACCGTCAGCGTGACTGGTGGCGCCGGCACGCCGAGCCTGCAATTGGGCAGCGAGCGGGAGGCCGCCTTCCGCCCGCTGGACGCCGCCAGCTTCCAGATCGAGCGGGCACTGACCGAGGGCGGGCGGCTGCGGGTCCGGCGGGGCGGCGGGACGTTGGCGAGCTGGGCCCTGACGGTCGTCCCCGATCATCCCCCGGTGGCTGCCTGGGCAGCCCCACCCGGGCCTGGACGGGCGCGGCTGCACACGCGCCTGCCCTGGCGGGTCACCGACGATTACGGGGTGACCGGCTTGGTCGCGGAGCTGCGGCTGCGCGATCGACCCGATGCCGCGCCCCTCACCGTGCCGATCCCGCTTCCCGGGACGGCAAAGGACGCGCACGGGGCGGCGGAGCAGGACCTAAGTGCGCACCCATGGGCCGGCCTGCCCGTCATCGCTCGGTTGGTGGCGCGTGACGGGGCCGACCAGACCGGCAGCAGTGCCGACGCGCCGCTGGTCCTGCCCGAGCGCAGCTTCCGCAACCCCGAGGCGCGCGCGCTGATCGCGATCCGCAAGGGATTGGCGCTGCACCCGGAGGATCGCGACGCCGCGCTCGGCGGGCTCGATGCGATGCTGGTCCAGCCTGGCTCGATCGGCAAGAGCCCAGGCACCTACCTGAACGTCTCGGGCATCTACTACCTCCTGGAATTCGATCATACCTCGCCGGCCATCGAGCAAGCCCAGGAGCGGTTGTGGCGCTTGGCGCTGCAACTGGAGGACGGCGCCGCCGCGGGCACCGAGCGGGCGCTGCAAGCGGCGCGGCAGGCGGCAGAGCAGGCGCTGGCGCGGTTGCGCGCCGATCCCAGCGAGGCCAACCGCACGGCGCTGGAAGCGAAGCTCCGGGAACTGCAGGACGCGATCGCCAAGCATATGCAGGCGCTGGTCGAGCAGCTTCGCAACCAGCAATTGCCGCGCGCGCCGGTCGACCCCGGGGCGCGCCGGCTGTCCGCGCGGGACCTTGAACGCATGGCCCAGCGTGCGCTGGACGCCGCGCGGCAGGGTGATGCCGCGCAGGCGGCCCAGGCGATGGCCGAGCTGGAGCGCGCGCTCGATGCGCTGCGCAACGCCAAGCCGATGACGGAGGCCGACCGTGCCCGTGCCGCCGGACGGCGCAAGGGCCGCGAGGATGTCGGGGTCGTGCAGGACCTGCTGGCGCGCCAGGGTGGCTTGCTCGACCATGCGCAGGCACGCGCGCGAGAAGCCGCCCCAAGCGGGTCCGAGCCAAGCGGGGCCGAGCAGGGCGATGCCAGCGCACCCGGGCAGGATCACGCCGCCTCCTCGGCACAGGCGGGGGATCAGCAGGTGCAGCGGGCGCTGCGTCGCGCGCTGGGCGAAGTCATGCAGCAATTGGGAGATCTGACGGGGAAGGTGCCGGACGGCCTGGGCGAGGCGGATCGTGCCATGCAAGGGGCGGCGCAGGCGTTGGGCGCGGGTCGCGATCGCGCGGCGCAAGCGGCCGAGCTGAAGGCGCTCGAGGCCTTGCAGAAGGGCGGCCGGGAAGCCGGCCAGCAGATGGCCGGCAAGTTCGGCGCCGGAGGCGGACAGCAGGCTGGCACCGGAAACCAGGATGGGCAGGGCGACGGGATGGGCGATGGCCCGGGCATGGGTCAGGGCGATGAGCAGGGCCTGGGCGCCGTTCTGTCCGAGGACGGCACCGACCAGGGGACGGCCGGCGGCCGCGGGGACGGGTCGGAGATGGACCAGGCCGGGCGCGGCCAAGACCCGCTTGGCCGCCAAATCGGACCGGGCGGAGAGGGGGTGGATGAAGGCAACGATGTGAGCGTGCCCGATCAGGGCGGTCCCAAGCAGACGCAGGCGATCGAGCAGGAATTGCGCCGCCGGGGCGCTGACCGCACCCGCCGTCGCGACGAGTTGGACTATATCGACCGGCTTCTGAAACAGTTCTAGAAGGCTTTCGCTCCGCCGCGGAAAGACGCATTCTGAGGGCCACGTGCAAGCCGAGGCAGACATGGCCGAACTCACCCGCGAGCCGCCGATCAGCAAACCAGCCTCGGCCCCGCCCGTGGTGGTGAAGAAGTATGCCAACCGGCGACTCTATAACACCGAGACGTCCAGCTACATCACGCTCGATACCTTGGCGGAGATGGTCCGACTGGGCCGCGACTTCGTCGTCTACGATGCCAAGAGCGGTGAGGACATCACGCGCGGCGTGCTGACCCAGATCATCGTCGAGGAGGAGGGCAAGGGCCGTAACCTGCTGCCGACGACCTTCCTGCGCCACCTGATCGGGTTCTACGGCGATCAGATGCAGTCGCTGGTGCCGCGCTACCTGGAGCAGTCGATGGCCGCGCTGGCCGAGCAGCAGCAGCAGATGCGCACGGCGATGCAGAAGACGATGGGCACGCTGTTTCCCTTCGGCAACACCACGATGGAGGAGGTGGGTCGGCAGAACATGGCGATGATGGAACGCGCGCTCAGCCTGTTCAGCCCGTTCTATCGTCCGACGCAGGAGCCCTCCGCCGAAGCCGGGTCGGAGGTGGCGCCCCAGGAAGTCGATGCGTTGCGCGCCGAGGTGGCGGCACTGCGGCGGGAATTGGAGGAGGCCCGCCGGAAAGTCGGCAAAGGCTGAGTCGCTTCGGTCCTCCGCATCCAGCCGGACCTCACGCCGGTGCTCCTGCCTCGCCCTGGCGCGCCGCCGCGATGAAGGCGCGAATGAGGGCCGGGTCCTTCACCCCGCGCGCGGATTCGACACCGGAGGAGACGTCGACCGCGCGGGCGCCCGTCTCGTGCAGCGCCTGCCTGACATTGCCGACGGTCAGGCCGCCGGCCAGCAGCCAGGGCGCGGGGGACTGCCAACCGCGCAGCAGCGACCAGTCGAAGCGGGCGGCATTGCCGCCGGGGCGGCTGGCCGTGGATGGCGGCTTGGCCTCGAGCACCAGTCGATCCGCGCCTTCCGCCGCAATCGGCAGATCGGTCCGGCTTGCAATGCCGAGCGCACGCCAGACCGGCAGGCCGAAACGGGCCCGCAGGCGAGCCGCCCTGGCCGGGTCGGCGACATAGAGCTGGAGCGCGTCCAGCGCGAGGTGACGCAGCACCGTTTCCACCTCTTCAGTCGCCGGCTCGACGAACAGGCCGATTTTGCCGATCCCGGCGGGCGTGCGCGCGGCGAGGTCGGCCGCCTTTGCTGGCGTGACGGAGCGGGGCGAGGGCGGGAAGAACACGAGCCCCACGAAATCCGCGCCCGCCGCCACGGCCGCATCGAGCGCCGCCCGGTCACGGATTCCGCAGATCTTGACCTGGGTGCGCACCGGCCCCGTCAGGGCGTTCATGTCAGGAGCCTCGACCGGCGCGCCAGGGAATGTCCTCATTCGATCGCGGCGGCAATGGCGCGGGCGGCGGCGGCGGGGGCGGCGGCCCCGGTGATCGGGCGGCCGACCACGATAAAGTCAGCGCCGGCGGCGATGGCCCGCTCGGGGGTCGTCACGCGCGCTTGGTCGCCCAGCGCGGCGCCGACAGGACGGATGCCGGGGACGACCAGCCGGGGCGCGGGGCCGAGCGCGTCGCGCAGGACCGCGACCTCGTGCGGGCTGCACACCAGCCCGTCCGCCCCGGCCGCCATCGCGAGCCGGCCAAGCCGCAATACCTGAGCCGCCGTCCCGCCGCCTACCCCCGTGGCGGCGAGGGCGGCATCGTCGAAGCTGGTCAGCACCGTGACCGCGAGCAGGATCGGGCGGACCGGGCCGGCCGTCTCGGCCGCGCGCCGGGCCGCCTCGATCATCGCGCCGCCGCCGGCCGCATGCAGCGTCAGCATCCGCGGCACCAGCCCGAGGACCGAGCGAACCGCATCCGCCACCGTGTTCGGGATGTCGTGCAGCTTCAAGTCGAGGAACACTGGCCGTGGTTCCGGCTGCCGGGCGAGGGAGCGGACGCCCTCCGGCCCGTTGGCGAGAAAATACGTCAGTCCCAGCTTGATCAGCCCGCAATGCGGTGCCACGGCCTCGGCCCAGCTCCGCGCCTGCGCTGGATCGGGCGTGTCCAGCGCAACGATGAGCCGCTCCGCCATCAGGCTGGCGGCGGAATGGGGCGCAGCCGCGCCTGCAACGCGCGCACTTCGTTCTCCAGCACCTCGACCCGCGCCTCGGCACGGCGGGCCCGGCGACGCACGCGCAACTCGGTCACCCAGACGATGAAGGCGCCGGCCAGGAACGTCGCCGCGCCCACCGCGAGCATGGCGCCGGCCAGCGGCAGGACGAGAGCGAAATCGGTTGGCCAGAAGCCGAGCGTCACCGGCTGGCGGTTGGACAGCGCGAACAGGACCGAGCACGATCAGGAACGGTGTCGCAAGCAACAGGCGCATCGGTGTCTTGGCGCTCAGGCCGGAATGTGATTGTCGGCCGCCGGAGCCGTCGCGCCCGCGACGGCCGCCCGATTCACCCGTTCCCGCAGTTCCTTGCCGGCCTTGAAGAACGGCACCGCCTTCTCCCGCACCGGGACGGAGGCGCCGGTACGGGGGTTGCGGCCGGTGCGCGCGCCGCGGTGCTTGACGGTGAAGGCGCCGAACCCGCGCAGCTCCACCCGCGCGCCGCGCGCCAGGGCCTCGGTGATCTCGTCGAAGATGGTGCCGACGATCAGCTCGAGATCGGCGACGCGCAGATGCGGGTTCGCGCTGGAAAGGTCGGCGATCAATTCGGACTTGGTCATGTCCAGACCTCCCGCAGTCGTCCTGCGCGTCAGCCAGCCGGAGGATGCCAGAGGGCCCACACCCCGTCAAGCGTAAGCCATTGTGCCATCATGCTTTTCCAGGCAGCGCTCGCCAACCCGGCCAGGCTCTCGCCGAACACGCGCCCGGCGAGGCCGGATTGCCCGACCTCGTGGACCGGAAGATCGGCCTTCACGCCCTTCGCCTGGGCCAGCCAGGCGCGGGCCTCGGGTTCGGCGCCGATCTGGTCGATCAGTCCCAGGCGCAGTGCCTGCCGTCCCGTGTAGGGCCGCCCGTCGGCAATGCGCCGCACCGCGTCGGGGTCCATGTGCCGCCCTTGCGCCACCATCGTCACGAACTGGTCGTAGTAGTCCATGACCAGCCCTTGCAGCATCTGACGGCCCTCGGGCGTGGTCTTCTCGAACAGGCTCGGCTGATCCTTGAGCGGGCCCGACTTGAGGGCCTCGGTCGTCACGCCGAGCCTGTCGAGCAGGTTGGAGATCTCCGCCGTTTGTAGATAGACCCCGATCGAGCCGGTCAGCGTGCCCTGACGGGCGAAGACGCGCGCGGCCGGCACGGCGATCATGTAGCCCGCCGAAGCCGCGATCCCGTCCATGACGGCGACGACCGGCTTGCGCGCCGCCACCTGCGCGATGGCGTCGTGCAGGGACTCGCCGCCGGTGACGCTGCCGCCGGGACTGTCGATCGAGACGACGACCGCCTTAACCGCCCGGTTGGTGCCGAGCGCGGTGATCTGGCGGGTCAGCCGGTCCTCCCCGGCGATGATGCCGTCGATGCGCACGCGCGCCACGTAGGCACCGCCGCTGGCGCCGGCCAGCCCGCTTCCTCGCAGGCCGGTCAGGATCGCGGCGATCACGGCAAGCACCGCAACCGTCCGCCAAACGATCAGGCGACGCTTGAGGCGCCGCCTGTCGATGAGAAGGTCGGTTTCGAGAGACAGGGAGGCCTAGCCGTCCTGCGGAACCTGCTGGTTGCGACGGCGGATCGCCGCGCCCAGGATGTCGCCCAGCGAGGCGCCCGAATCCGAGGAGCCGTACTCGGCCATGGCCTGCTTCTCCTCCTCGACCTCCTTGCCCTTGATCGTGAGCGTCAGACGACGCCCGGCGCGATCGACCGACTGGATTCGGGCATCCACCTTCTCGCCCACCGCGAAGCGGTCAGGCCGCTGGTCGGACTTGTCGCGGGCCAACTCGGAGCGGCGGATGAACCCGGTCAGCACCTCGTCGACCTTCACTTCGATGCCGTTCTGCTGCACCTGGGAGACCACGCAGGTGACGATATCGCCCTTGTGGACCCTGTCGAGCACCGATGCTGCCGGATCGTCCCTGAGCTGCTTGACGCCCAGGCTGATGCGCTCCTTCTCGACATCGACATCCAGCACCTTGGCCTTAACCATGTCGCCCTTGTTGTAGTGGGCGATCGCCTGCTCCCCGGCATCGTCCCAGGACAGGTCGGACATATGGATCATGCCGTCGATGTCGGCGGTGAGCCCGAGGAACAGGCCGAATTCGGTGATGTTGCGCACCTCGCCCTCGACCACCGAGCCGATCGGATGGTCGTCCACGAACTGCTCCCACGGATTGCGCTGGACCTGCTTGAGGCCGAGCGAGATGCGCCGCTTGCCGGCGTCCACGTCGAGCACCATCACGTCCACCTCCTGGCTGGTGGACACGATCTTGCCGGGATGGACGTTCTTCTTCGTCCACGACATCTCGGAGACGTGGACCAGCCCCTCGACCCCCGGCTCCAGCTCCACAAAGGCGCCGTAGTCGGTGATGTTGGTGACGCGGCCGGTGTACTTGGCCCCCGGCGGGTACTTGGCGGCCACGCCCTCCCAGGGGTCGGCCTCGAGTTGCTTCATGCCGAGGCTGATGCGCTGGGTCTCCGGGTTGAAGCGGATGACCTGCACCTTGACCTGCTGGCCGATCTGCAGCGCCTCGTTGGGATGGTTGATGCGCCGCCAGGCGATGTCGGTGACGTGCAGCAGCCCATCGACGCCGCCGAGATCGACGAAGGCGCCGTAGTCGGTGATGTTCTTCACCACCCCGTCGAGGATCTGGCCTTCCTTGAGGCCCTGGATCAGCTCGCTGCGCTGCTCGGCGCGCGTCTCCTCCAGTACCGCGCGGCGCGAGACGACGATGTTGCCGCGCGCGCGGTCCATCTTGAGGATCTGGAAGGGCTGCGGGCTGCCCATGAGCGGGGTGACGTCGCGCACCGGGCGGATATCGACCTGGCTGCCGGGCAGGAAGGCGATGGCACCGCCCAGATCGACCGTGAAGCCGCCCTTGACGCGCCCGTAAATGGTGCCGCTGACGCGCTGGTTGCCCTCGAACGCCTTCTCGAGGCTGGTCCAGGCCTCCTCGCGGCGCGCCTTCTCGCGCGAGAGCACGATGGAGCCGTCGCGGTCCTCGTAGCGCTCGACATAGAGCTCGATCATGTCGCCGGACTTGATCTCGGCGGCCGACCCGGGCGGGCCGAACTCCTTCAGCGCCACCCGGCCTTCGGACTTCAGGCCCACGTCCACGACGGCGTAGTCGTCTGCGAGCCGGACGACGCGGCCGGTGACGACCGAGCCCTCGAATCCCGAGTCCCGACCGAGCGTCTGGTCGAGAAGGGCGGCGAAATTCTCGCCTTTGAAATGGTCGTGGGTCGGCGCGAAGGCGAGGGCGGATGCTGCCATGAGGTGGGTGTGTTCCGTGACGGGCGTCCGGGCGTTGCCGGATAAAGCCGTTCGACTTGCGCGTCCCGTTGCCGGAACACGACGTGCCCGCGGCTGGCCGCGGGCCTGGTTGCTAGGAAGGACATGCTCACGCGCGTGCGCACGAGGTTGCCGAGACATAACTCTCCGCAGGGTGAAGTCAAGCAGAAGCCGCTCGGGAAAGCATGTCCAAAATCACGGGTCCGTCATGCGCGCAAGCGCATCCCTGGGGGAACCACGACGATCGCCCGCAACCCAACTAGGACCGATCGCCAACGCGCCCCCGCACGGCCGCGAGCGCGCGCGCGAAGACCGCGTCGGCGTCCAGCTCCGTGGTGTCCAGGATTACCGCATCGGGCGCCGGACGGAGCGGCGAGGCGGCACGCGCAGCGTCGCGGGCGTCGCGGGCGTGCATCTCCGCGCGCACCTGATCGAGCGACGTCTCGATGCCCCGCCCCCGCAGCTCCAGCCAGCGGCGCCGTGCGCGCGCCTCCGGGCTTGCGGTGACGAACAGCTTCGCGGTGGCCTTGGGGAAGATCACCGTGCCGATGTCGCGCCCGTCCAGCACCGCGCCATCCGCGCCGAAGGTGCGCTGGAAGTCGAGCAGGGCGTTGCGCACCGGTCCGATCGCGGCCACGGAGGTCGAGGCAGCGTCGGCTGCGGGGCCGCGAAGGTCCGTGCGCGCCAGGTCGGCGTGGGTGAGGGCGCGCGCCGCCGCCTCGGCCGCCGTCGGATCGCCCGGGTCCGCGCCGGCGTCCAGCATCCGCATTCCGACGGCCCGATACAGCAGCCCGGTATCCAGATGTGGCAGGCCGAGCGCGGCCGCCAGCCGACGGGCGAGCGTGCCCTTGCCGGCCGCCGCCGGCCCGTCGATCGCGATCACCGGCCGAACGGTCACGGCGCCGCCATCTCCGCGCCAAGGCCGGCCATCACGTCCAGGAAGCCCGGAAAGCTGGTGTCGATGAAGCCCGCATCGTCGACGGCCACCGGCAGGGGCGTCGCCAGGCCGAGCACCAGCGCGCTCATGGCGATCCGGTGGTCCATGTGCGTCATCACCACTGCGCCGCCCGCAGGCGGACGGCCGGTGCCCTCGATGAGCAGGTCGTCTTCCTCGACCGTGGCGCGCGCGCCACATGCGGCGAGCAGGGCGGCGGTGGCGGCGAGGCGGTCACTCTCCTTGACCCGCAGCTCCTTCAGCCCGCGCATCCGGGTCACACCTTCCGCGCAGGCGGCGGCGACGGCCAGGATGGGATATTCGTCGATCATGCTGGGCGCGCGCTCGGGCGGCACGTCGATGCCGCGCAGCGTCCCGTATCGGGTGGTCAGATCTCCCACCGGCTCGCCGCCCGCCAGCCGCCGGTTCGCGACCGTCAGGTCGGCTCCCATCTCAGCCAGGGTGGCCAGCAGCCCGGTACGCAGCGGATTGAGGCCGACGCCCGTCACCTCGACTTGCGACCCGGGGACGAGCAGCGCGGCGACCAGCGGGAACGCGGCCGAGGACGGGTCGCCCGGCACGGTCACATCGGCCGCGACAAGTTCCGGCTGGCCGTCCAGCTCGATCACCCGCCCGGCCCCCGCCGGCTCCACCCGCACCACCGCCCCGAAGTGGCGCAGCATGTTCTCGCTGTGGTCGCGGGTCGCCACCGGCTCTTCCACCCGCGTCACGCCGCGCGCGTTGAGGCCGGCCAGCAGGATCGCGGACTTGACCTGGGCCGACGGCACCGGAACGCGGTAGTCGAGCGCCAGCGCGTCGGCCGCGCCCGTGATGGCCATCGGCAGCCGCCCGCCCGCGCGCCCGGCGAAACAGGCGCCACAGGCCGAGAGCGGATCGGTGACGCGGCGCATGGGTCGGCGTCGCAAGCTGGCGTCGCCGGTCAGCACGGCGAACAGCGGATGGCTCGCCAGGATGCCGCAGAGCAGCCGCGCGGCGGTCCCCGAATTGCCCATGTCGAGCACGTCCTCGGGCTCGATCAGGCCCCCGATGCCGCGCCCCGCGACCAGCCATGTCCCGTCGTCCTCGGGTATGACGGCGGCGCCGAGTGCGCGCATGGCCGCCGCCGTGCGTAGGACGTCCTCCCCCTCCAGCAGCCCGGCGATGCGGGTCTCGCCGACAGCCAGCGCGCCGAACATCAGCGCGCGATGACTGATCGACTTGTCGCCGGGCACGGCGATACGCCCGGCCAGCGGGCCGGCGGGACGGCGCGCGACCAGGCCGCGCATCTCGGGTTGCACAGTCATGAAAGCCGCTTAGCACGGCAGCAGGCAGGCGCGAACCGCGCGCGCCATTTGACACGGCACAGGCGCCGGTGGCATGGCCGCGCGCTTCTTCGCCCCTCCAGCGATCACCCTCACGAGGCACTCCGCATGGTGAAGCCTGAACTCGGCACGAAGCGCACCTGCGTCGCGTGCAGCACCCGGTTCTACGATCTCAGCAAGTCACCGGCGGTCTGCCCTAAATGCGGGACGGAACAGCCGGTCGAGCAGCCCCGCCAGCGGCGTCCGGCCGGCAATGTCGTCGAGGACCGTCGCCCGAAGAAGCCCGTCCCGCCGCCTAGCCCCGAGGAGGCGGAGGTCGAGGTGGAGGGCGTCGAGGAGGTAGAGGAGGAAGACGTGCTGGAGGACACCGCCGACCTCGAGGACGACGCCGACGGCATCGGCCCGGACATCGAGGTCGAGCCGGAGACCGACGACCCCGAGCGGTAGTCCCTAAAGAAGGTCGGTGGGCGGCAGCCACAAGACTTGGCCGATCCGCTCGGCTCCGGCGGCGATCATCGCCAGCCGGTCGAAGCCCAGCGCGATGCCGGCCGCCTGCGGCATCCCATGCGCGAGGGCGGCCAGGAAGTCCTCGTCCATCGGCCAGTCCGGGCCGTGGACGGCTTCGCGCCGGGCGCGGTCGTCGAGGAAGCGCGCGCGCTGTTCGGCGGGATCGGTGAGTTCGACGAACGCGTTGCCCAGTTCGATGCCGCACACGAACAGCTCGAACCGCTCCGCGACGCGCGGGTCGGCCGGGTCGCGCCGGGCGAGCGCGGCCTGCGCGGCCGGCCAGTGCGTGAGGAACGTGGGATGGTCGCGGCCGATGCGCGGCTCGATCCGCTCCAGCAACAGGCGGAAGAACAGGTCCTCCCATGTCTCCCCCACCCGGAGCCGGGCACCGGCAGCGGCGGCGAGTGCCGGGGCGTCATCGGCGGTCGCCAGCACGTCCGCGCCGACATGGAGGGCGAACGCTTCCGCCACGCTCAGCCGCTCGAAGCGGACGAGGTCCGTGGTGACACCCCGGCAGGTCACCGTGGGCGGCAGCACGGCCCGGAGCAGCGCCTCGGTCTCGTCCATCAGCCCCGCCATGCTCGCACCGGGACGGTACCACTCCAGGATGGTGAATTCCGGCGCGTGCAAAGCACTGGCCTCGCCGTTGCGCCAGACCCGGGCGAGCTGGAAGATCGGCCCCGCCCCGGCCACCAGCAGCCGCTTCATGGCAAATTCTGGGCTGGTGTGCAGCCACAGCGGCTCGGTTTCTCCATCCGGCCGCTCGCGTCGCGTCGGGAATGCGCGGAGGTGGACCTCCTCGCCCGGAGTAGGGACCGCGTAGGGGGTTTCGACCTCCGCATAGCCGCGCGCTGTGAAGAAGGCGCGGGCCGCCTGCGCCAGGAGTGCCCGCCGGCACAGGAAGGGCAGGCGGGCGGCCAGGCTGTCAGGGTGCCATGCGGGTTGCGGCATGGGCTCGTCGCCTCCAAGTGCCGCGGACCATGCCGGACGCCCGCGATCCCGACCAGGGTACCTTGCGCGATGCCGACGCGCTGCTCGCCGCTGGCCTGATCGCGCCTGGGGAGCGCGACGCGGTGGCCGAGGTCGGGACGCGCTACGCGGTCGCCCTCCCGCCCGCGCTGCGCGCGCTGATCGAGCAGCCCGACGATCCGATCGGGCGGCAGTTCATCCCGCACCCCGATGAGCGGGCGACCGCGCCGCACGAGCGGGCCGACCCGATCGGCGACGACGCCCTCTCCCCGGTCAAGGGGATCGTCCATCGCTACCCCGACCGCGCATTGCTGAAGCCGCTGCTCGTCTGCCCCGTCTATTGCCGCTTCTGCTTCCGCCGGGAGCATGTCGGCCCCGATGGCGGCCTGCTCACGCAGGCGGAGCTGGACGCCGCCTATGCCTGGCTCGCTGCCCGCCCAGCCATAAGCGAGGTGATCCTGACCGGCGGCGATCCGCTGATGCTCTCGCCGCGCCGGCTCGGCGGCATCATCGCCGCGCTGTCCTCCATCCCGCATATCGAGACGCTCCGCGTCCATACCCGCGTCCCGGTCGCCGATCCGGGGCGCGTCAGCGCTGCCCTGGTCGACGCGCTGGGATCCGAGCGGGCGATGTGGCTCGTGCTGCACGCCAATCACGCCCGCGAGCTGACCCAGGAGGTCCGTTCCGCACTGCGGCGCGTCCAGGCCGCGGCGATCCCCGTCCTCGGCCAGTCCGTGTTGCTGCGCGGCGTGAATGATAGCGCGCAGGCGCTGGAGGCGCTGTTCCGCGCCATGCTCATCGCTCGGGTGAAGCCGTACTACCTGCACCAGCTCGACCCCGCGCCCGGCACTGCACGCTTCCATGTTCCGATCGCCGAGGGTCAGCGCCTGCTGGCCTCGTTGCGCGGGCGCGTCTCGGGCCTTGCGTGGCCGACATACGTGCTCGATATACCAGGCGGATACGGAAAGGTGCCTATCGGCCCTGCGTATCTCGAGCCGGGCGGACATGTGCGCGACCCTTCGGGTGGGCGGCACGCGCTTGCCCCTGATCCGGGCTACGCGTAGAAGCCCGCTCTCCCCGCCGCATTGAGACGAGTGATCATGAAACAGCAGGCGAACCTGATTCGCGCCGGACAGGTCATCGAGCACGAGGGCCGCCGCTGGACCGTGCTGAAGCAGCAGATCATCTCGCCCGGCAAGGGCGGCGCCTTCATCCAGGTCGAGATGCGCGACCTGAAGTCTGGCAACAAGACCAACGAGCGCTGGCGCACCGCCGACACGGTCGAACGCCTGATGACCGAGGAGAAGGAATACGCCTACTCCTATACCGAGGGCGACAACATGGTCCTGATGGACCAGGAGAGCTTCGAGCAGGTCCATGTCCCGCTCGCCATCCTGGGCGATGCGGCGCCGTTCCTGCAGGACAACATGACCGTGACCATCGATCTGGTCGAGGGCGAGCCGGTCGGAGCCACCCTGCCGCCGACCGTCGTGCTGGAGGTGGTCGAGGCCGACCCGGTGGTGAAAGGCCAGACCGCCGCCTCCTCTTACAAGCCGGCCAAGCTGTCGAACGGGGTGAAGACCTCCGTGCCGCCCTTCATCGAGACGGGTGAGCGGGTCGTCGTGCGCACCGAGGACGCCAGCTACGTCGAGCGGTCGAAGGGCTGAAGCCGTTTGGCCCCGCGCCTCTCCCCGCACTTATCGGTCATGATGAGCGCCGCCCAGAAGGCGGCGAAGCGCCTGCTGCGCGACTTCAACGAGGTCGAGCAGCTGCAAGTCAGCGTGAAGGGGCCATCGGACTTCGTCTCGCAGGCCGATCTGCGCGCCGAGGCCACGTTGCGCGAGGAGCTGACGCGCGCGCGACCCGGTTACGCCTTTCTGATGGAGGAATCCGGCGCGTCCGGGTCCGAGAACTGGTCCTGGCGCTGGGTGGTCGATCCGCTCGATGGGACCACCAATTTCCTGCACGGCATCCCGCACTGGGCCATCAGCATCGGGCTGGAGAAGCGCCTGCCGGACGGCGGCAGCGAGGCGGCGGCGGGGCTCATCTACGCCCCGGCCGTTGACGAGATGTTCTGGGCCGAGAAAGGCGGCGGCGCGTTCGTCAACGAGCGGCGGTTGCGCGTCTCTGCGCGTCGCGAGCTGAGCGAGGCGCTGTTCGCGACCGGTATTCCTTTTGCCGTGGTGGGACCGGCGCGCCGCGCGGCGTTCTCCCGCACGCTGACCGGGCTGATGCCGCACGTCGCCGGCATCCGTCGCTTCGGCGCGGCGGCGCTCGACCTCGCCTGGGTCGCGGCCGGCCGTTACGACGGGTATTGGGAGCTGGGGCTGAAGCCGTGGGACATGGCGGCCGGGCTGTTGCTGGTGCGTGAATCGGGCGGCTACGCCACCGACCCGGCCGGCAAGGACCCGCGCGACAGCGGCAATGTGATAGCCGGCAATCCACACCTTCATGCCAAGCTCCGCGACGCCGTGATCGAGGGAATAGGTACAGGGGTGGCCGAAGCCAGATGACGCGCGCCGGCGGGAAGACCGCTTGCGTACGACGTGCCTCTCGCGCTTCCCTGTTGGCGATGCGCATCGTTGCCCTGCCCCTCGCCAGCGCCGTGCTGGCCCCGTCCGCGCCCGTTCATGCGCAGGTCACGATTGACATGCAGGCGCTGGATGCGCTTCCCCCTGCCGGCCAGCACGCCCGCCTCCCAGCACCGCGCCCGCTGCGGCGGCACCGGTCGGCTGCGCCGTTGCACCGCCCCGCCCCGAGCGAAGCGCGTGCCGCCGGACCCGAAGCCGCCACCCGCTCGACCGTTGCCACGACGCGTCCCGCATCCCCCGCCAATCCCGTGAGCACGCCGCCCGGCCAAGTGGCCACGTCCCTGCCGACCGTCGCCGCCGCGCCACCGGCTCCCGTCGCGATTCCGCCCTCCCCTGCAGGCCCTGGAATGGCAGCCCTGCCGCCCGCTGCTCCGGCGACTTCGGCCGCCCCCGCGCCGGCGGCTCCTGTGGCAGCCGCGTCCGTGGCACCTGCCCCTGGGCCGGCTGCCCCTGGGCCGCCCACCGCGCCCGCTGGCATCGGCGCCGCCCCGCCACCAGCTCTGGATCGGACGCTGCGGGTCCGCTTCACGCCCGGTCAGTCCGACCTGGCCTCGGCTGAGGCCGCCGCTGTGGCACAGCTGGCGCGTCAGGCGCCGCGCAAGGAGACCACGAGTTTCGAGGTGGCGGCGTATGCACCCGTGACTGGGGGTGACGCCTCCTCTGCCCGCCGCCTGTCGCTGGCGCGTGCGCTCGCGGTCCGCTCCGCGCTGGTCGGGGTGGGCGTACCCGCTGCCGCCATCTACGTGCGCGCCTTGGGACCGCCCCCCGCCGGTCAGGCCGATGCAGCGGATAGGGCGGTGGTGACCGTGATGGGCGTGAACGAGGCCCAGGCCGCGCCGGCCGGGGGAAGGCAGCCATGACCCGCCCGACCCTCTATCTCGTCCGGATGTTGGTCTTCCTGGTGGCCGTGGCCGGGATCGCCGCATGGCTGTCGCCCACCTTGCGCATCATCTTCTTTAACAACCCTGACCTGAACGGGCTGATCCTGTTCCTGCTGCTGGTCGGCATCGGCTGGACGCTGCGCCAGGTCGTCCGCCTCGGCCCCGAGGTCGCCTGGGTCGAGGCGTACCAGAATCCCCGACCGCGCGCGACCGCCGTCCCCTCGCCACGCCTGCTCGCGCCGATGGCCAGCATGCTCGCGACGCGCGACAGCGGCCGGGGGGCGGGGGGCGCGCAGGCCCGGTTCACGCTGTCCACCATGGCCACCCGCAGCCTGCTTGATTCCATCGGCTCGCGCCTGGACGAAAGCCGCGAGTTGGCGCGCTACATGACGGGCCTGCTGATCTTCCTGGGCCTGCTCGGCACGTTCTGGGGATTGTTGCGCACCGTGGGCGCCGTCTCGGTCGTGATCCAGAACATGAGCATCGGCACGAGCGACCTTAACCAGCTCTTCGAGCAACTCAAGGCGGGCCTCGCGCAGCCACTGAACGGCATGGGCATCGCCTTTTCGGCCAGCATGTTCGGCCTGTCGAGCGCGCTGGTCCTCGGCTTTCTCGACCTCACCGCCGCCCAGGCGCAGAACCGCTTCTTCAACGACCTGGAGGAATGGCTTGCCGGCCTCACCCGCCTGTCGTCGGGCGTGCTGTCCGAAGGCGAGGGCTCGGTGCCAGTCTACGTGCAGGCGCTGCTGGAGCAGACCGCCGAGAACATGGAGGGGTTGCAGCACATCCTCAGTCGCGGGGAGGACAGCCGCGCGCAGGCGAACCAGGCGGTGCTGACGCTGACCGACCGGATGGCGGCGCTGACCGACACGATGCGCGCGAGCCAGCAGCTCATGCTGCGCATCGGCGAGGCCCAGGCGGCGCTGGCGCCCGCCTTGCAGCGCCTTGGCGACCTGCGTGGCGATGCGGGACTGGACGAGGTCTCGCGCGCGCATCTGCGCAACATCGACCTGCACCTGCAACGCCTGCTGACGGAGACCGAGCAGGGGCGGGCGCAGAGCACCGCCGAGCTGCGCAGCGATCTGAAGATCCTCACCCGCATGATCGGCGCGCGCGCCGAGGAGCGCGGATAGATGCCGCTCGGATTCTCGCCGGCGCGCGAGCGCCTCGGCCGGAATGGAGGCCTGGCCGGGCTATGTGGACGCGCTGTCCACCCTGCTCATGGTCATCATCTTCGTGCTGCTGGTGTTCGTGCTGGCGCAGGGCTTCCTGTCCTTCGCCCTGACCGGGCGCAGCAAGGAGCTGGACACGGTGAGCCAGAAGCTCGCCGATGTCGGGCGGATGCTCTCGCTTGAGAAGGCGCGCTCCGCCACGCTGGAAGGCTCGGTCGCGCAGCTCACCGGCGCGCTCGCCAGTGCCAACGCGGATCGCCAGGCGCTGACCGCGCGGGTCGCCGGGCTCACGCAGGACGTCTCCGGCCTGCGTGCCGCCCGCGAGGCGATGACCACCCAGCTCGGCGCGGCGCAGCAGAGCGCGCAGGCCAACAATGCCCGCGTCGGCGCCCTCGGCGCGCAGCTGGCCGACGCGCAGCAGCGGCTGGCGGACATGCGGCGCGAGGCGGAGGCGCTGAACCGCACCGTCACCGCCGATCGCGGCACGATCCAGGCGAAGCTCGACGATCTCGCCCGGCTCGACGAGCAGGTGCGCGCCTTGACGGCGCTGCGCGACCAGCTTGAGACCCAGGCGCAGAACGCGGCGGCGCGCGCCATGTCCGAGCAGGACCGCCGCCGCGCGGTGGAACAGCAGCTGGCCGAGGAGCACAAGCTGGGCGACAGCGCCAAGGCGCAGATCGCGCTGCTCAATCAGCAGGTCGATCAGCTCCGGGCGCAACTTGGGGCGGTGGCGAAGGCGCTCGATCTCGCGGAGCAGACGGGGCGGGACAAGGACGTGAAGATCACCAACCTGGGCCAGCAGCTCAATGCCGCGCTGGCCGCCAAGGTGCAGGAGCTGCAAGATTACCGCAGCGACTTTTTCGGCACCTTGCGCAAGGTCCTGGCGGACGAGCCGGGAATCGCCGTGGTGGGCGATCGCTTCGTCATGCAGAGCGACGTCCTGTTCCCGTCGGGCAGCGCCGACCTGTCACCTGATGGGGTCGTGCAGATGAGCAAGATCGCCGAGACCGTGAAGCACATCGCCGACAAGATACCCCCGGGTATCGCCTGGGTGCTGGACGTGGACGGCTACGCCGACCGCCAGCCTGTGACGGGCGGACGCTTCTCCTCCAACTGGGAGCTGTCGGCGGCGCGCGCCATCAGCGTGGTGAACCTGCTCGCCAAGGAGGGTGTGCCCGCCGAGCACCTGGGCGCCACCGCGTTTGGCGACAATCATCCGCTCGATCCGGCCGACACGCCGTCGGGCTACGCCAAGAACCGCCGCATCGAGCTGCGCCTGACCGACTACAATCGCACGCGGTCCTGATCCCTCAAGGGATCGCGGGCATCAGGACGAGGCTCGGCGGGAACGATCGCATGCTCGAGGCGGGAGAGACCTCCAGCGCCGCCGCCGCCGGACGACGCTGACTCCGACCACGTGACCTCGTCCCCGGAACCCCGCACAATCCCTCCCCGGCCCAACACAGGAGTCTCCGCATGCCCCTGAAACGCATGGTGCTGGAGATCGGCATGGGAACCGACATCCACGGCGCCGATCCCACCAAGGCGGCGGTTCGCGCCCTGCGCGACGCGCTCTGGCACAATTCCCTCAGCGTCGCCGACGCCGTGGGCCTGCCCGTCGATGCCATGCAGGTCGAGGTCACGATCGGCGTTCCGGACCCCGATCGCGTGGACACCGAGGCGGTGCGCGCCGTCCTGCCGCACGGCACGGGAACCGTCCACGTCGTCGCGGGCGGGCTCGAGATCCGCAACGACGCGGGCACGGACTCCACTCTGATCGCGCACGCCGCCGCCGTCGTGCGGCTCGACATGAAGGAGGCCGCGTCGTGAAGCGCGTCATCCTCGAACTCGGCGCCGGCAACGATCTGCACGGCGGCGACTACACGAAGGCCGCCCTGCGCGCGGTCCAGGACGCCCTCCACCACAGCTCGCTCAGCCTGATCCGAACCTTCGGCCTCGATTCGCGCGCCATGCAGGTCGAGGTAACGATCGGCGTCCAGCGGCCGGAGCGTGTCGATCGTGCCGCCGTGCAGGCTTCGCTCCCGCACGGCACGGTCACGGTCAACGTCGTGAAGGGCGGTCTCGACGTGCCCGACGAGATCGGCGGCGATGTCGCCGTCATCGCCAGCGCCGCCGTGGCGGTGCGGCTCGACCTGCCGCAGGCCGCGCGATGACCCGTCCGCCGATCCGGATCGCGGTGCTGCATTTTTCCCATGAAACGGTGACGTTCCTCGCGAACGACACGACCCGCGACGACTTCATCTATCCGGGTTCCCCCGCCAGAGGTGACGCTCTGCTGAGCTGGGAACGGAAATCCTACATGGGCGGCTTCGTGCAGGTCGCCCGCGAATACGACCAGGTCGAGCTGGTGGGCATCGAATCCCCGCTCTGGCCGAAGACGGGCACGGGCTCGGGCTGGATCACCACCGACGCCTACGAGCATTTCACCGGCAAGATGATCGCCGAGATCGAGGCCGAGCAGCCATTCGGCGGCATCTATCTTTGCCTGCATGGGGCGATGGGCGTGCGCGGCGTGCCTCGGCCTGAGGCCGAACTGGCCCGGCGCGTGCGCAGCGCAGTCGGGCCGGATGCGGTCATCGCGGCGACGTTCGATCCGCACGGCAACGAGGACGAGGCGTTCCTGCGCTACGCCGACATGGCGTTCGCGGTGAAATACTACCCGCATTACGACTGCCATCTCCAAGGCCAGCGGGCGGCGCGCTGCCTGGTGCGTGCGATCCGGGGCGATTATAGACCGGCGCACGCCACGGCGAAGGTGCCGATCATCACGCCCACCGTCGTGCAATGGACGGGTGCCTCGCCGTGGATGGACCTCGTGCAGCGGGCGCTGACCTGGGAGGCCCGCGAACCGGACACCTATGTCAACGTGTTCTTCGGCTTCCCCTGGGCCGACGTGCCGGATGTGGGCATGACCTTCCAGGCGATCACCAACGGCGATCCAACGCTCGCCCGGACGATCGTTGACGACATGGTCGGAACCGCCTGGCGGCAGCGCGAGGCGCTCGTGTCATCGGCGAAGGTCCATGCGATATCCGAGGGCGTCGCCCTGGCGAGGCAGGCGGTGCAGCAGGGCAGGACGCCCGTGGTCCTGGCCGACCACAGCGACCGCTCGGGGCATGCCACCTGGCTGCTCAAGGAGATCATCGCGCAAGACCTGTCGAACACCCTGATTGCGACGATCGCGGACGCCGAGGCGATCAAGACGCTCAAGGCGCGTGGCGCGACGGCAGGCGACGCATTCGACATGGAGATCGGCGGCTTGGTCGATCCGTCCGCGGGCGAGCCGGTCCGGATCAGGGGAACGATCGTCCGGACGACCGAGGTTTCGGGGCAGCTCTGGATCAACGTCGCGTTCGGCCACGGCAACGTGGTCGTGATCAGCCCCTATCTGGCGCAGATCATGGAGCCGTCCGCGCTCCGCGCCCTGGAGTTGGACCCCGACGCCTTCCAGGTCATCGCGCTGAAGTCGCGCGTTCACTTCCGGCGCGGCTTCGATGACACCGGCTTCGCGAAGACGATTCTCCTGGTCGAACCGGCAGAGCCCTTCCTCGGGACCGTGCGGCTGGACCGTCTCGAATACCGGAATGTCGATCTGATGCAGTATTATCCATACGGAACTCCCACGTTTCCGTCGGTCTAATACCAACCGCCCTAATTCCTCACCTGTTCTCGTCATTCCCGCGAAAGCGGGAACCCAGGGGGGACCGAACGGAATTCAGTGCGCGCGAGCCTGGGTGCCCGCCTTCGCGGGCATGATGGCATGGGACAAAGGGCGGTTGGTATAATGGTGAAAGTCGGACGGATGGTGCCCGCCGGGACGGAAGCGCCATACGTCGGGTTTCGACCCTTTGCGGACGTTGGGAGGGTCCGCTACCGGGTCGCTGCTCCAGCTCGCGCAGTCACGATCCAGACGGAAGCCAAGAGCTGCACCCTGGAAGGGTCGCCCATGGCAGCCAGGGCTTCACGCAATAGAGGCTCGGCAGTCGCTCGCAGGGCGGGGTTCTCGCGAACGATCTTTCCGAGCGGCCCCACTTTCAGAAGCACCCAAGTCATTGCGTCGAGATCGCCGCTCGACACCTTTTCATCGTGCGATTGGATGATGATCTCGCTGAACCCAGCCGCCTCAAGGGTGCGGCGTATGCGTTCGGGGTCGGCGAAGCTGAAAGGACTCTCGTCGAAAGTCGACTGGAATCCCGCCGCGGAGAGCGGAAGGTGATCCAACTCGTTCTCCTGGAGGGAACGCCAGCAACTGAACGCCAGCGCACCTGACGGCCTCAGAATCCTACGGAAGTTGGCGAAAGTCGCGACTGGATCGTTGAAGGTCATCACGCCGAATCGAGAGAACACGGCGTCCGTACTCTCAGCCGGCAAGTCCAAGAACTCAGCGTCTGCCTGGATCAATCTTACCTGGCTGAGTGCCTCGGTCCTCCGCTTGGCGATTTCAAGGAGCAACGGAGCCACGTCCACCCCGATCACCTGCCCTTCAGTTCCGACCCGCTCGGCGAGTTGGAGAAGGGTCTGCCCAGCTCCGCACCCGATATCGAGAACAATGTCCCCCGAACCCAGACCCAGGGCCTCGATGGCCCTCAACCCAAAGGGTGAAAGCTGAAGGTCAATTAGTTCATACGCCTCGGCCCACGCCTTTGCATGGAGGAACCCTGGAGACGAGATGTTCGCTGAACCTTGGCCAAGCATTGGAGGTTCATAGCAGGCGTGAAGGTCCACGTTCGCACCCCATCACGAGTGGACGCCGGCCTTGGTCCCATTCGTCAGAGTTTCACCACGAGATGGCGGTGCGCCTTGGCCACCGGCCTGCCGCCAAACGGATTGAGTTGAAGGCGGCCTCCGCTACACTCGCGGCCGTTCGGGAGGATGCCGCCATGCCGTTCACCACCCAAGACCGTGCCTACCGCGATGGGCTCCAGGTCCGCCTGTTCACGCCCGAGGGCGCCGGCCCGTTCCCCGCCGTCATCGACATTCACGGCGGCGCCTGGTGCGGGGGCGATCTCGCCGACGGGCAGGCGCGCAACGAGGCCCTCGCCGCGTCCGGCCTAGTGGTCGCGGCGATCAATTTCCGCCACGGCGCGGACGGCTATCCGACCTCGCTCGCCGACATCAACTACGCCATTCGCTGGGTGAAGGCGCACGCGGCCGAGCTGCGCGTCCGCCCCGACCGCATCGGACTGTCGGGCAACTCCAGCGGCGGCCATCTGGCCATGCTCGCGGCGATGCGCCCGCATGACGCGCGCTATGCCGCGATCAAGCTGCCCGATGGGCTGCCTGGCGTGGACGCAACCGTGCAGTGCGTCGCCATGCTCTGGCCGGTCATCAACC
This sequence comes from uncultured Pseudomonadota bacterium, assembly GCA_963756495.1. Classification (GTDB taxonomy): domain Bacteria; phylum Pseudomonadota; class Alphaproteobacteria; order Acetobacterales; family Acetobacteraceae; genus DATFDN01. Next base: position 132,075 of record CAVWNS010000005.1, read on the forward strand.
CGCTCTCGCGCTACCGCCACGCGCTGCGCGCCCGCGACAGCGCCAGCCCGCCTGGCTGGGTCGGCGACATCCCCGAGCGCCACGACCGCTACTGGCGCACCGAGGCGGCGATGGCCGAGGGCAACCCGATGCTGGCGCTGGAGCGCGGCGAGACGCTGGTGCTGCCGCCCGCGCTCTGGGTGCAGGGGCGGCCCGACGACACGCACGACTACCGCGACCCCGAAAGTCCTATCCAAGCCAACGAGCCCAAGCGCTTCGTCGCCAACTATCGGCGCGCGGGCGGCGCGATCGAGCTGGTGGAGGTCGAGCAGGCGACGCGCGCGACCGGTCCCGGTCTCGACCGGCTCGTCGCCTTCCTGCGCGGGCATCTCGCGTGATCAAGCAGCCGACCAAATACGCCGACCTGGTCGACCCGCAGGCGCGCCCGCGCTACACCGGCATCACCACGTTCTTCCGCGCGCCACACACCGAGCAGCTCGACGCGGTGGATGTCGGCCTGATCGGCGTTCCCTTCGACGGCGGCGTGACGAACCGCTCCGGCACCCGCCACGGCCCGCGCGCGGTGCGCGAGCAGACCGCGCTGCTACGCCGCATCAACACCGCCACCGGCGTCACGCCATTCGCCACCGCGCGCGTGCGCGACCTCGGCGATTGCTGGATCGAGCAGCCCTACGCGCTGGAGGGCGCGCTGGAGGAGATCGCGCAATTCTACCGCGCCGTGCTTGGTGCGGGCGTCACGCCGCTCTCGGTGGGCGGGGATCATGCGATCACCTTCCCCATCCTGCGCGCGGTCGGGGCGAACCGGCCGATCGGCATGATCCACATCGACGCGCATTGCGACACCGGCGACGACTATCTCGGCTCGCGCTTCCACCACGGCGCGCCGTTCCGCCGCGCGGTGGAGGCCGGCGTGCTCGACCCGACGCGGGTCGTCCAGATCGGCATCCGCGGCACCACCAACGACCCCGACATGTGGGGCTTCAGCCAGCGCAGCGGCATGCGCGTGCTGGCAATGGACGAGTTCCAGGACAAGGGTTGGCGCTTCGCCACCGAGGAGGCGCGGCGCGTGATCGGCGGCGGCCCGGTCTATCTTTCGTTCGATATCGACAGCCTCGACCCCGCCGAGGCCCCCGGCACCGGCACCCCCGAGGCCGGTGGCATCCGCGCCATCGAGGCGCTGCGCCTGCTGCGCGCGCTGCGCGGCCTCGACTTCGTCGGCGCCGACCTGGTCGAGGTCTCGCCGCCCTTCGACAACGGCACGATCACCGCCTTCAACGGCGCCTCAATCCTGTTCGAGATCCTCTGTCTCGTGGTGGAGGCTCGCGCCCAGCGGGGATAGTGCGCCGCGCTACGGCATGATCGCGGCGTTGACCATGTCGCGCAGCACGGATCGGTAGTGCAGCCGCTGCTTGGGCGACTGCATCATGAAGACCACAAGCAGGTCCTTGGCCGGATCGACCCACATATACGTGCCGCCGGCGCCGCCCCAGTACCAGTCGCCGACATCGCCGGGAAACGGTGCCACACCCTTGTCGGTGCGCACAGCGACGCCAAGGCCGAAATCCGTAGCCAGGGCCGGGAAGGTAGTACGGCCCCGGCTTCGCAGTGCCGAGCTGATCGGCGGTCATGTAGCCGACCGTCTGCGGACCCAGGTAGCGGTGCCCCTCCAGCGTTCCGCCGCTCAGCATCATCTGGAGAAAGCGCGCGTAGTCCTCCGTGGTGGAGACCATGCCGCCGCCGCCGGATTGCCAGTGATCTCGGCTGGCGCGGATCGTTCATCGTCGCGTCCGCTCCGAACGAGCGGTCGTCCTGGAACGGCTCGGCGATGCGACCTTGCTTGGCCGTGTCCGTCACGTCGAAGCCTGTGTCCGTCATGCCGAGCGGATCGAGCAGATTGTCCTTCTCGAACTGGTAGAGCGACTTGCCGGAGACGACCTCCACAATCCGTCCGAGCACGTCGATGCTATGGCTGTAATCCCAGGTGGTGCCGGGCTGATAGGCGAGCGGCAGCTTGGCGAGGCGGCCGACGAAGGTCGCGTTGTCGAAGTCGCCCTGGAACAGATGGGCGGCGAGATAGGCCTTCTTGACCGGCGTGTCGCCGAAGAACCCGTAGGTCAGCCCGGAGGTGTGGCGCATCAGGTCCTGCACGGTCATCGGCCGGTCGGGGGCGACCAGGCGCATGACCTGGCTGGTCGGGTCCACGACGCCGACCTGCACATGGGCGAACTGCGGCAGGTATTTCGCCACTGGCTCGTCGAGCGCGATCTTGCCCTGTTCCACCAGCATGAGCGCCGCGACGACGGTGATCGGCTTGCTCATCGAATAGACGCGGAAGATGTCGTCGCGCCCGATCGGCGCGTTCGCCTGCGGGTCGCGCTGCCCGACCGCCTGCTGGTACGCGACCTTGCCATGGCGCGCGATCAGCAGCACGGCACCGGGAAGCACGTGATGCGCCACGTCGTCCTGCAACATCTGGGTGATCTGGCTTAGCTTGCTGGAATCCAGACCGACCGATTCCGCGTCGGCTCGCGGCAGGTCGGCGGCGCGCGCCACGCCGACGCTGCCGGCGAACATCGTCCACCCAATCAGCACCGGCGCGAGCAGCCAGCGGTATCGCTTCATGTGTTTCCCCCGATCCAGGGCACTGTTGGCGCGTGCGCGAGGAGGCAGGATGCTGCCAGCCGGCCTGCGGCGTTGCAACCAAGCAGCCGGCTCGGCGACACTGGGCGCGGAGGCCCCCCATGCGCATCATCGACCTGTCCACCGCGATCCAGCCCGGCCATTTCCGCTGGAAGGGCGAGCAGAGGCTGCATCGCACGCACGATGAGGGCCATTCCCAGGTGACGTGGCTCTCGGGCAGTGTGCACGCCTTCACCCACATGGACGCGCCGCGCCACTTTATGCGCGAGGGCGTGACGACCGACGCGCTGGCTCTCGATCAGGTCATCGGCGAGGCGGCCGTCTTGGACGTGCGCGCCGCCGGCCCGAACGCGGCCATAACGGAGGCGCATGTGCGGGAGGCGGGCGGCCATGTCCGGCCCGGCGACATGGTGCTGATGCGGGCCGGCTGGGACCGCGTGGAGCGCATCGACACGCCCGCCTTCTGGGCCAACGCGCCCTGGATGACCGCGGAGGCGACGCGCTGGCTGTATGCGCGGGGCGTCAAGGCGGTCGGCTTCGACTTCCCGCAGGACCGCTGCATCCGCAACGCTATCGTGGGCGAGCCGGACGCGCCGGCCGAGGAGTACGTCACCCACCAGATCCTGCTCAAGCAGGGGGTGATCCTGATCGAGTACCTCGCGAACCTGATGGCGCTGGAGACGCCGCGCACGTTCGTGGTCTGCGCGCCGCTGAAGCTCCGCGACAGCGACGGAGCCCCGGCGCGGGTCATCGCGCTGGAGGGGATCACTTAAAGCCAGGGCGACTGAGCTTCAGGCGTAATCCTCGATCGCCGTCATGTCCTTGTGCCGGTCCGAGACCACCGCGTTCAGCAGCGGCGACAGCACGACGGAGACGACGACGTTCAGCACCACCGAGCTGATCGCGATGTAGCAAGGCACCGTCAGGCCCGGCGGGTGCAGCGGCGAGACCGGCGCGAAGTTGTTGGCGACCGCCATCCAGGTCCCCATCACGAACCCCGCCGCCCAGCCGATCAGCAGTGCCCAGCCGTTGAGCATCCGTGTGTAGAGCGCCAGCAGCACCGAAGGCGCCGTCTGGATCATCCAAATCCCGCCCAGCAATTGCAGCCACAGCGCGCCGATGGCGATCGCCGCGAAGGCGAGTCCCACGAACCAGCCGGGGAAGGCGTGCAGCAGCACCGCCGGGATTGAGAAATTGTTGCCGTACCGCTTGAAGCCGGCGGCGAACTCCGGCAGCCCCTGCACGCGCGCCGCGATCGCCATGAAGCCGAGCAGCGCCAGCAACCCCAGCACCAGCGAGTAGGCCGGCAGGATCGCCGCATTGCGCCGGATTACCGGACCTCCGACGCACCGAGCAGCCCGGTCACCGAATGCGGATAGAGGAACAGCGCCCAGGCCGAGCCGAACGCCAGGGTCGCATAGGCGCTGAACCCGCCGAGCGAGCCGGCGGGCGGCGTCGCCAGCAGCAGCTTCGCCGGCGGTACCGCGGCGAACACCTTGTCGTAGCCGCCGAGCTGGATCGGGATCACGACAACCGCCGCGATCACCGTGGCGTAGATCAGCACGTCCTTCACCACCGCGATCATCGCCGGCGCGCGCAGGCCCGAGGTGTAGGTGAACGCGGCCAGGATCAGGAAGGCGATGAGCAGCGGCAGGTCGCCGGCAAGCCCGGTGTCGGGAAAGCCCATCGCCCCGATCACCACCTGCATGCCGACAACCTGCAACGCGATGTACGGCATGGTCGCCAGAATGCCGGTCAGCCCGACCGCCAGCGCCAGCCAGCGATTGCCGAAGCGCCCGCGCACGAAATCGGCCGCGGTGACATAGCCGTGCCGTTGCGAAACCGCCCACAGCTGGGGGAACACGATGTAGAGCAGCGGATACGCCATGATCGTATAGGGGATCGCGAAGAAGCCCAGCGCCCCGGCGCCGAACAGAAGCGCGGGCACGGCGATGAAGGTGTAGGCCGTGTAGAGGTCGCCGCCGAGCAGGAACCAAGTGACGAAGGTGCCGAAGCGTCGCCCGCCCAGTCCCCATTCATGCAGCTGCGTCAGGTCGCCCCGGTGCCAGTTCGCCGCCATGAAGCCGAGGCAGGTGACGAACAGGAAGAGCACGACGAAGACGGTGACCGTCGTCCAATTCATGGGCGCTTCGCTCCGGCGCTGTCGTTGCGGGACCCGTTCACCGGGCGCGGTGCTCGATCAGGTAGACCAGCCCGATCAGCACGCCGGAGGCGAGGATCCAGGCGAGCTGGTACCAGTAGAAGAAGGGGAACCCGAACGCCGTCGGCGCGACCTTGTTGTAGGACCATACCCAGAACAGGGCGATGAAGGGCAGGATCAGGAGCAGCCGTGCCCAGCTCCAGCGATGCGCCGCTTCCTTGGCCTCGGACATGCAGACCCTCCCGCGTCCGGCGCGCGCTTAGCGTGGGTTAATTTGTAAACGATCTAGGCGCGGGCGGCGGCCAGCGCGCCTGTGCCCTCCGCTGGGCGAGCGATAGCACTCCGGGCCGCCTCGGTGGCCAGCCGTCGGCGACGCCACTGTATCAGCCGCCACGCCCCGCGCGCCGCAAAATCCGACAGCCGTCCGCGCGGCTTCAGCCCGACCGCCTTGAAGATCATGCCCATGCCGCGCTCGACATGGCGGAAGCGGTAGTAGCCGGCAGCGCGCGACATGTAGGCGGCGATGCAGCGACGATGCCCGTAGGGCAACGCAGGCGGCTCGTTGGCGCAGTGCCAGGCATAGGCCAGCTCATCGTCCTCGCTCTCGGTGATGCGCCCGAGCGCGATCCGCAGCCGGCGCGCCACGCCGATCCTCTCGCGCCCGAGGTAGCGGCGCAGGTGGTCGTAGAAAAGCTTGAAGTGGCGGAACTCGTCGGCGGAGATGCGCTTGCAGATCTCGCGCAGCACCGGCTCGGCGGTCTCCTCGGCGAGCGCCGCGTAATAGCTGGACGTGCCGGTCTCGACCATGCAGCGCGCGATCAGCTCGCCCGAGCGCGATCCGCGCACCGAGGCGGTGGCGTCAAGCGGCAGCTTGTAGCCGGCCTTGTAGCGCTCGAACGCCGCGCGGTAGTCCCAGGATGGATCGGCGAGCATCGCCCAGCGCCCCAGCGCCTCGCCGTGCTGCACCTCCTCCTCGGCCCAGTTGTCAGCGGCAAGCTGGAAATCCGGGTCGTCGTGAAAGACGCCATTGAGATAGATCGCGTAGTCGGTGCCGTTGCGCTCCACCATCGCGGCGGCCTTGACGAGTCCGATCACCTCCGGGTCCACCTTGGCCGCATCGAAACGGTTCCACGAGACGTCGTCGATCTTCCAGTGCTTCATTCGGCGACGGTATGCCGCAGCCGCCTTGGTGTGAAGACGACGGGTCTGGTGGATGGCGCGCTGGTCCAACGGCTATCTCTCGGCAACAGCCAGTGTCGAGCCTGCTCCATCACGACCTTGCCACTTTCGGGGTGACTGGACGCAATCGCCTGCGGCAGTAAGACCTCCGTATTGTCGGTGGCCTCCGCCGCCCTCATGGTCCCACCCCAACCACGCCGGCAGCAGGAGCCCGTCATGCCCGACCCCACCGGCCCCCTGAAGGGCCTCCGCGTCTTCGACCTCACCCGCGTTCTGGCGGGGCCGACCTGCGTGCAGATGCTCGCCGACCTCGGCGCCGACGTGGTGAAGATCGAACGGCCGGGCGCGGGTGACGATACACGGGGTTTCGCGCCTCCCTTCATGCCGGGGACGAAGGAGAGCGCCTACTTCGTTGGGGTTAACAGAAACAAGCGGTCGGTCACGCTCGATATCGCCAAGCCGGAGGGCCAAGACATCGCGCGCAGGCTGATCGCGGACTCCGACATCCTGGTGGAGAACTTCAAGGTCGGCGCGCTGGACAAGTACGGGCTCGGCTACCAGCAACTGCACGCGAGCTTCCCCCGCCTGATCTACTGCTCGATCACCGGCTTCGGCCAGACCGGGCCGTACGCGCCGCGTCCCGGCTATGACAGCCTGATCCAGGCGATGGGCGGGGTGATGAGCCTGACCGGGGAGCCCGATGGCCTGCCGCAGAAGGTAGGCGTCCCCGTGGCCGACCTGTTCGCCGGCCTCTATGGCTGCATCGGCGTGCTCGCTGCGCTGCGCCACCGCGACGCGACAGGGCACGGGCAGCAGATCGACATCGGCATGCTCGACACCCATGTCGCCTGGCTCGCCAACCAGGGCATGAACTATCTCGCGACCGGCGAGAACCCGGTGCGGCTGGGCAACCAGCATCCGAACATCGTGCCCTATCAGGTGTTCCCGACCGAGGACGGATATGTGGTCCTGTCGGTCGGCAACGACCCCACCTTCAAGCGCTTCTGCGAGGCTTTTGGGCTGACCCGCCTGCTCGACGACCCGCGCTTTTCCACCAACGCGGCGCGGGTGCAGAACCGCCAGCTCGTCACCGACACGCTCGCCCCGGTCCTGTGCCAGCATCCGACCGCCTGGTGGGTCGAGCGGCTGGAGGCGCTGAAAATCGGCTGCGGCCCGATCAACAAGCTCTCCGAGGTGTTCGCCGATCCGCAGGTGCAGGCGCGCGGAACGGTGATGGAGATGGCGCACGGCTCCGGGCAGACGGTGAAGGTGATCGCCAACCCGGTGCGCCTGTCGGCCACCCCCGCCGACTACCGCCTGCCGCCCCCGCTATTGGGTGAGCACACCGAGGAGGTCCTGGGCCAGCTTCTCGGCCTCGACGACGCCGCCATCGCCGGGTTGCGCGAGAAGGGCGTCATCTGATGGTGCTACCGAGCCACGCGCCGGGGCTGATCGATCCCTCCGAGATTGCCGCGATCCGGCATGTCCTGGAGGCCTGAGCGCGTTTACCGAAAACCCACCAATCCGCGCCTAAAACGCCATGAGGCCCAGACAGGAGAGGACTCATGCGCCTAGCTCTGCCGCTCGCCACGATCGTGTTGCTCGCTGCTCCGTTCGCCGCCCCCTTGGCGGCGCAGGCCACGCCGCCCGCAGCGTCCCAGGGGGCCTCCCAGGCGACCACCCAGCCGGCCCACGCCGAGACCGGGAGCCCCGAGCAGGACCACCCCCGGGCGCGCCGCTATCTCTCGCTCGACCAGCGCTTCCAGATGGCGAACACGACCCATGACGGCCACCTGACGCCCGATCAGGCGCGCGCGGCCTCCGTCATGCATGTGGTTTCCAGCAACTTCGAGGCGATCGACAAGGATCACAAGGGCTTCGTGACCGAGGACGACATCCGCGACTGGTACAAGAGCCGTCGTGCGGCGCGTCGCCACGAGGCGACGGAGACACAGGCGAAGAGCTGAGCCTCTCCGACAGAGCCCGCACCACGCACGCTGCCCGTCGGCGGGTGCGGGCTCGGAGCGGCCGATGCCCCGCACGTTCGCGCGCCATGGAACCGGCCGTCGCCAGCACGGCGTGTAGGTGGTAGTTCCCCATTAGATTGGTGTGAAGATTACGTTACCGGTACCTTGACAGCAGCGTTCCTCAGACGGCCATGATGCGCGGATCCCTGCTTTAGGCCCAGTGTCGTGTCCCTGGATGTACGCCATCTGCCCGACAAGTCCGCCCGCGGGCCAGGGTGTCCAGCGCCTTCCCTCGGGTCGTCGCAACGGGGTGCGGTGGCGAGGATCGTGCTTGGCATTCTGGAGCGCGAGCCGATGGTCGCGCTGACGGGGCCGGCCGGAATCGGTAAGACGACCGCCCTGCGCGCAGCCTCCGACCAGCTCGGCTCGGCCGGCGTACGGATCACCTGGATTGATCTCACCGACGGCGCGCCTTCGCAGGTGAGCGGGGTCGTCACCGAGATCCAGGTCGCGGCCCCACGTGGCGCGGGGCCGCGGGTTCTCGTTGTGGATAATGCCCATCTGCTGCTGCCGGAAACGCTGGAGCTGCTGCACGGGCTGGTCACGACGGCGCTGGCCGACCAGCCCGCCTGGCAGGTGATCCTGGCCGGTCGCCCGGAACTCTGGGACGTTGCGGATACGGCCCGTCTCGGTGACATGGGGACCGCCATTCCCATCCGCTGCGGCCTCGGGCCGATGACGGAGACGGAGGCGATCGCGCTGGTGGCGCGTAGAACTCGGCCCGCCCGAGGCCGAGGTGCATGAGGCGATCGCGAACGAAGCCTTGATCCTCCTGCTGGAGGCTGGGCAGGGACTGCCCGAGCGCCTCGGCGCGCTGCTCGAAACGGCGTGCGCGACCAGCGCGAAGCGCGGTCACGACGTGATCACGCGCGACGTTGTCGCCGAGGCCGCCGTCGCGCTCCCTGGCGCGCGTGAGGTCCCCGACGCCGCACGCAGCCCTGCGGAGAACTTGTTCCGTGCTGTGCAGCCGTCCGACGAACGACCGGGTACGGACGCCGATCCCGATCCTGACGGAAACGCAAGCTGGCTGACCGCTTCGATCGCTTGCGGGACCGCCGTCCTGATCGTGGCCGTGGGCATGGCTATCTGGGGACTTGTCGGCGCGACACAACGCGGAGAGGCGCCCCAGCCGGCGAGGTATCCCGTTGCGGCCTCGCGGGCCGAATGGTTGGTCGGTAGCAAGCAGTCAGCGGCCTACGCGCGTCTCGGGACGGCCGACGACGCGGGTGCCAAGCCGGTCGCCGAGGACGCCGACCCCTCTTTGAAATTCGCCCTCTCACCTGTTCCAACACCTGTTGGGGACGAAAGGAACGCCGTCCCCGACGCGACGCCGTCAGCCGATCCCACCGCCCCGTCCGCGACTGTCGTGCCATTCGACGTCCCGTCGAATGCTGTTGATGCGAACATCTCTCCTCCTGGAGAAACCAACGCCTCCGACGGCACGTCCGAAGCCCCTGCGACAACGGCGTCGGCGCCGGACGATGGTCATGCGGTGCCAATGGACCTCTCGCCGGGAAACAATGTTTCCGATGCCGCCGCGACGCCCGGCCCCGCCCCGGGCACGCCGCCTGCCGATCAGACCGCCGCCGCGCCAATTCCTGGCCCCGGGCCAGCCTCGCCTGCGACGACGCCGGAGTCCGCGACCAGCAACGCCGGTTCCGATGCCGCCGCGACGCCCGGCCCCGCCCCGGGCACGCCGCCTGCCGATCAGACCGCCGCCGCGCCGACTTCCAGTCCCGCGCCAGCCCCGCCTGCGACGATGCCGGCGCCGGCGGCCGGCAATGCCGCCGCGACGCCGGGTTCCGTCTCCGGCACGCCGCCTGCCGATCAGACCGCCGCGCCAACTCCTAGCCCCGAGCCAGCCGCGCCTGCGACGACGCCGGAGCCCGCGCCCAGCAACGCCGGGTCTGATGCCGCCGCGACGCCTGGCCCCGCCCCGGGCACGCCGCCTGCCGATCAGACCGCTGCCGCGCCAACTCCCAGCCTTGTGCCGGCCACGCCCGCCAGTAGGCCCGAGCATCCGTCCGGGGCACCGGCTGCGCCATCCGCTGCGGCGCCGGGCGCTGCTGAGACCACCGTCGGAGCGGGAACGGACGCCGCGAAGGGCGCCGACGCCAGCCATCCGGCCGCGCCACTAAATGCGCCCGCGACGACAGCGCAGGCACCGGCGGTCAATCCGTCCGCTGCGGCGCAAACACCATCTCAGGAGCCAGCAACCGCTCCCGGACGGGAAGCCGGCAAGCCCTCGGTCGCGACCGTCATCGTCAACCCGGCCGCTCCCGCCGTAGGCCCAACCCCTGGCACAGCGCGGGAGCCCGGGGCCCCGGCATCCGCGTTAGCGGCGGCAGCCATTGCGCCGCAGCCGATCCCGCCCGCGATGACGATTCCGGCAACCCCGAAGACCGATGAAGCTGCGGCCACCAAGCCGTCGTCCAACGCCCCGCCTGCTGGCCCGGCGACGTCGAGCCCGATCGCTTCGGCATCAGTCGATATCGGTGCCGCTTCCGGCGTTCGGCTGATGCCGAGGGAGATGGTCAACGCGCTGCTCGCCCGGGGGGATTCGCTGTTTGTGGTCGGGGACGTCTCGGGAGCCCGGCTCTTCTACGAGCGGGCGGCCGACGGTGGCAGCGCGCGCGCTGCTACGGCGGCTGGCAAGACCTACGACCCTAAATTCCTGGCCTCGATCAACGCCAAGGGCATGCAGCCGGACGCGCGCTCCGCTGCCGCGTGGTACCGCAAGGCCGCGGCGCTCGGCAACGCCGAGGCGCCGGTGCTCCTGCGGCAACTCGGAGCGGCATCGGATTGAGAGGGGGACGAGGACGATGAAAAAGCTTGCCGGACGGCTCCGAATCCTCGGGCTGCTACTCGCTCTTTGCCTGCTCGCGGGAATCCGCATAACAGGCGCCTTCGCCGCGACCAGCACCGAGGCCCGGATCGCTGTCGCGAACGCGAACACTGTCGGCGTCATCTCAGGCGGCGTGGACGGAACCTATATCAGGATCGCGTCAGACTTTTCCGCCGTTCTCGACAGCGGCGACCAACTCCGGGTGCTGACAATCGTCGGCAAGGGGTCGCTTCAAAACATCGCCGATCTTCTGTATCTGAAGGGTATCGACATCGGCATCGTGCAGTCGGATGTCTTGGCCTACGCCAAGCAGAACCAGCTCTACCCGGGCCTCGAAAAATCGGTCCAGTACATCTGCAAGCTGTATGACGAGGAGGTGCACATCCTGGCGGCCCGCGACATCGCGACCCTTCAGGACCTCGCCGGCAAGAAGGTCAACGTCGACGGACGCGGCAGCGGCACGGCGATGACGACATCCGTGCTGTTCCAGGGTCTTGGGATCAAGGTGGACCCGACCTACGACGATGACCAAAGCGCGCTGGAGAAGCTGAAGCGCGGTGAAATTTCGGCGCTGGTCTATGTGACCGGCAAGCCCGCCAGGCTGTTCACCGGGATCAGCGCCGACAGCGGCCTGCATTTCCTGTCCGTGCCGCTCAATCAGGGCCTGGTCGAGACCTACCTGCCAGCGGAGCTCGACCACGCGGCGTATCCCTCGCTGGTTCCGGACGACAAGCCCGTGAGCACGATCGCGGTAGGCTCCGTGCTGGCGGTCTTCGGCTGGCCTCCGCATACGGACCGGTATGCGCGTGTGACCCGCTTCATCGATGCGTTCTTCGCCAATTTCCAGCAGTTCCTGCATCCGCCGCGGCATCCGAAATGGCGCGAGGTGAACCTTGCGGCCGAGGTACCCGGATGGACCCGGTTCGCGCCGGCGCAGGCGGCGTTGGATCGGTTGCCGCCGATCGCCACAAGTAGTGAGGCGCAGCGGGTGGAGTTCACCACCTTCCTGTCTCAGGCAAATGTCGCTCCGGCCCGGATGACGCAGGCGCAGGAGCAAACCCTGTTCCAGCAGTTCCTGGATTGGCAGCGGCAGCGAAATCGCAGCGCCTCTCGCTGATCAGCGGCTGCGGGCGCGGCGCCCCCTATGGCCCATCGAGATAGGCCGCGCACGCGCGCGGGTCGGCTTGCAGCGTCGCGGGATCGCCGCTGAGCGCGATCCGCGTCGTCTCCAGCACGACCGCACGATCCGCCAGTACCAGCGCCATGTACGCGCTCTGCTCGGCGAGCAGGATGCTGACCCCGCGCCGCCGCATATCGGCGATCGCGCACGCCCTGCGGCCCGCCGATCAGGCCGATCCAGTGCGTCCCACGGGGATGTGGTGGCTGCGGGCCTTGGCGGGGATGATCGCCGCGATACCGCGCTTTTCCAAGTCCGCGAACACGCGGGTGATCGCGTCGCTGGCGCCCACGCCGCGCGGTGTCGCCACGGTCCAGCCGTTTGTGCCCGGCGTCGCGCCGCGATCTGTTTCGCCTCAGAACGGAAGCACGACGTCCAGCGCCTGCTGACCCCAGCGCGGGCCCTGCACGTCGGTCAGCTCGCCCCGGCCGCCGTAGGCGATGCGCGCCTCGGCCATGCGGTTGCTCTTTACCGTGTTGTCGCTGGCGATGTCCTCGGTGCGGATCACGCCGCTCACTTGCAAGTCGCGCAGTTCGTTATCGACTCTGAACTGCTGATGCGCCATCACCACCAGGTTGCCGTTGGGCAGGACCTGGGTCACCACGCCGGCGAGGCTCACCGTCACCGTCTCGGCGCGCTGGATCTGCCCGGTGCCGGTGTTGTTGTTGGAACTGCTGATCGACAGCAGCTTGTTCGGGTCCATCGGCACGTGGCTCAACACGTTCTCCAGTCCGAACAGATTGGGGATGCCGGCGGCCTCGGCGCTGCTGCGGGTGGCCGTCGTGGAGTTCTGCACGTTCGCGGAGTCCGCCATGCTGACCACGACCGTCACCAGGTCGCCCACGCGCGCGGCGCGCTGGTCCTTGAAGAATGCGCGCGAACCGGGACGCCAGAGCGATTCCCCCTCGACTGGCAGGGGCTGGGGCGCTGGCATCGGCATCGTGACCGGTCGCCATCCTGGCGTGCGGGTCGGGTCTTGCGTCGGCGAAAGGGCGGGCGGCCGGCCGATTTCGGACAGCCGCTGGAGGCCATTGCAGCCAGATAGGGTGAGGAGCAGCGCGATCGCGATGGCGCTTGCCGGCGCTGTTTGGCTCCTTCGGCGCACGGCAAGCGGATCGCTGGAATTCGGGGTCATTGCGCGTACTCCACGTTGGTCTGCCGTGCCCCGCCGGGCGGGGCATCGGGATCGACGCGGACCCGCCCCCCGGCGATCACGACGGCATCGATCACCGCCTTCGACAGCGGGTTCAGCACCCGGATGTGCTCGCCCGCCGCTCCCGCCTCCAACGCGCGTCCCTCGGCAGTCAGCGCCAGCCCCGGTCCCTCGGCCACCATCAGCACATGCAAGTCGCGGCGCACCAGGGTCGGGATCATGAGGTCCGACAGCGGCAGCGGGAGGCCCGGCGCGGCCTGGATACGGAGCTGCTTGCCCGTCGCGTCCTCGATCCGTCGGGCCGCCCCGGCCGGGACGCGCCCGGCCGGCACGCGCGCGAGCCGCAGGTCGGCCGAGCTTAGCACGGTGCCCGGCAATAGCCGGATCGCCGCCACCACCACCTCGATCATCGGCTCCGCGCGCCCGGACACGCGCCACGCGAGCGAGTCCATGCCGGTGCCGCTGAGGCCGAGCTGGGCGGTGAAACGGCCCGATGTGGCATCGTAGTCGAGTTGCGTGACCGTCGGCGTGTGCGTGCCGTCGGCCGGAACCATCGGCGGATCGAACGCGGCAATCTCGACGTTGGCGTCGGCGGGGGCGCCGGCGGAGGTGAGCGCGGCGGAGACCCCCGCCGCGTTCCATTTCCCTCCCCGACGCACCACGCCGCTCCCCGCCGCTCCAAGCTCAGGAACACCGCCCGCACCCGCGTCTTGATCCGAGGGGGCGCCCCTTCACCACGATTTAACCCGCGTCGCCCATGAGTTCACTCTGGTCAGTGTCGGTGAGGGCGGAACGTGCCGCAGATTGTTGTCTTGGTGATCGCCATTAGCGTGCTCGCGGGCGCCGTCCTAGCCGAAGCCATCTGGTACTCGCCCGATAGGCTGGTGAGGCGCCATGTTTGACGGGATCGAACCGGTTGAGCGAGATCGGCCTTTGGGACGCCCATTGAGCCGAAGTGTTTTGCTGGTCATGGCGGTCGCGTATTCATCCGCGATCGGGACCGCTATGTATCTGGCGCTGTGGCAGGGCTGGCCCTGGTACGATTGGGCTCTCGCGGGGTTCGGGGTCCTTTGGGCCATCCCGATCGCCTGGGGTGCTTGGGAGGCCGGCAAGGCATTGGACGCACATTACGGAATGTGCGGGAGACCCCATCGGGATGGCGATGTTATACTTCCCAAACCCAGCCCCTACCGCTAGCATGGGGGTATGGGGCCGATATGGTCGAAAGCGATTGACTACCTGATGGCGAACGCTCGGGTTCTTCTCGACGCGCCGCTTGTGTTCGTGGCCTTTGCGCTGATTGTCTTTTGCTTAGCCTACTGGCTGATAGGCATGCGATACCAAGGCGCGCTCGATCAAAAAACAGCCACCATTGAAAGCCTAAAGTTTCAGATTGATGGGACGCGTGAAAAGTTAGCGGAACTGCAACAGAAGTTGGCAGCCCGACTGGTGACGCCGGCCGCTGTAGGTCCACCTCACGATCCTGATGGCATCTTTCAACTCGGTGTTCAAGTCGGTTCTGTCCAATTCGCGCAGGTTAATGAGGCTGCGGGCACCGCGACATTTGGACTTATCACGGGTGCCATAAAACTGAACGCTGCGCGTGAGTTTTCGTATCGAGATTTGATATTGCGGATCAAACAACAGGATACCGAGAGCCGTTCCGGTTCTGCCGGGCAGATGAACCGGATGTTCAGCGGGGTTCGGTGTGAGATCGTGGGACGCGTTTCGGCTTAGGACTGCCGGTGGTGTCCTTCGGCTTCTGCCGCGCGATCACACCTAGCTTCTCCCTGAACGCGGCTTCGTCCTCGTCGCAACCAAGGGCGCGGACGGCCTCTTTGAACCGTTCAACTTGGGTTGCATCATCGACGGCTGGCTTGGTTGGGCGTTGGGACATGTAATGCCACCCGAGGTCGGATACGTCGCATACATTGATGAGGCCGGGGATGACGGTTTGCAACGGCTGAAGCCAGCCGACCCGAGGGGCGCATCCGAGTGGCTGGCCCTTTCCTGCCTTCTCATCAAGGCAGGACGGGAGCCCGAAGTGCTGCCGTGGGTGAAGGGCCTGATCGGCTCCTTCAACCAACACCAGATCACACACCTGCACTTCCGCCAACTGAAGGACGACAAGAAGCTCCTCGCGTGCCAGTACCTCAGTGCTCTGAACTCATACGGACCGTGCAGGCAGTCTGTCGAGCTTGGCCAGGATTGAGGCGGCCGAGGCGGTCCAGACGAACGGCTTCGGCTCGGCGTTGTGCTCGGCGAGGTAGCGTTTGATGGCGGCTTGCAGATCGACGATCGAATGGAAGCTGCCGCAACGGATGCGCTTGCGCGTCAGCACGGAAAAGAAGTTCTCGACGGCGTTCAACCACGATCCGGACGTGGGCGTGAAGTGGAAGGTCCAGCGGGGATGCCGTTCGAGCCACGCCTTCACCTTCGGATGCTTATGAGTGGCGTCGTTGTCGACCACCGCCTCGATCAGCTTGCCGGCCGGAACAGCGCGCTCGACGTCGTTGAGGAAGCGGATGAACTCCTCGTGCCGGTGCTGCTGCATGCAGCGGCCAATGACGGAGCCGTCGAGCACGTTGAGTGCGGCGAACAGCGTGGTCGTGCCGTGGCGCTTGTAGTCGTGGGTCATCGTGCCGCATCGGCCCGGCTTGATCGGCAAGCCCGGCTGCGTGCGATCGAGCGCCTGGATCTGGCTATTTTCGTCGATGGACAGCACGACGGCTTGCGTCGGCGGGTCCAGATAGAGGCCGACGATGTCGGTCAGCTTGGCGGCGAAGTCGGGATCGCGCGACCGCTTGAACGTGCGGATGCGGTGCGGCTGGAGCTTGTGCGCGGCCCAGATGCGCGGCACCGATGTCAGGGAGATGCCGACGGCCCGAGCCATCGCCCGGCCGGTCCAGTGCGTGGCCTCATGCGGCGGATCGGCGCAGGTCAGCGCAACGACGCGCGCCACCGTCTCAGCCAAGATCGGCGGCTTGCCGGGCTTGCGCGTCTTGTCTCGCAGCAGCCCGTCCGCGCCCTCCTCGGCGAAGCGTCGCTGCCAGCGCCAGACCATCGGACGACTGACCCCCAGGCGCGTCGCCACCGGCTGCACCGGGCCGCGCTCCGCTGCCGCAAGCACGACCCGCGCGCGCTCGACATGCTTTTGCGGCCGATTGCGGTCGGCGAGGATCGCCTCAAGCGTCTCTCTATCCGACGAACTCAGGATCACGCATACCGTCTGTGCCATGCCGACAGAATCGCACGGTCGCACACCGTTGTAAATCGCCCGAACGGGTCAGAGCACTAGCCGATCTGCCCGTGCGACTGTTCTGCGTCATCAGCAACAAGCGGAACATGTTACAATATCGCAATTTCTCGGCAGAGAAGGCCAAGATCAACGTCACTGCTTGGTTTTATGTATGGTTAAGTAGGATATTGGTTGAGCGTGTAACGGACTACTGCTCGCGGAAGACGATGAGGGATTTTGGGGAGGTGAGGTCAATACGCTTTGAATTCGCGAGCCGGGGCGGAGTGAAGATAGGCGATGTAGCGCGATACCTACAATATCTCAAGGACCAAGATGAATTCGGTTTGCTCTACAACACCTATTGGAAACCTGCTTGGAGGGTCATGGACTTCGGTCAGATTTATACCTATCCCGCTAAGGATCGCGCGGGTTTGCAGCTCGCGGACTGTGTCGCGAGCGCATTCTACTCGGCCCTTGAGACGACGGCCGAAGGCACCGTCAGGCCGGAGTTCGCAAAGGCGCTTGCGCCACGGATGGCGAGAAGCCAAAACGGCCGCATCTTCAATTTCGGCCTGAAGCTGTGGCCGAACCACGCGCCTACCGTGGTTAAGCCGAACCAGAGGGAGGTTTTGGATTTCTACTTTGCCAGGTAAAAAGTGGCGAGCCCCCGGACCCTACTACCACCGACAGTTTCCTAGCCCGCCACCCTGGAAGGCATCTAACCGGCTGCCGCGTAACCGCAACAAGGGTGCCCCGGCGTTGCTCGCCGGTCACTCTATAGCCGATTCAACATTCAGAATCAATAGCTTAATGCTTGTGGACATTTTGACTCAAGCTATTGATTGGACTCTGTCTTTCCTACTCCGCCTAGCGATCAGTGCCAGCGTAGGTGAGCCGCTTGCCCACGATGCCGCGCAGTGCATTCCCCGTGCGTTGCACATCGTCCACGCCCAGCTTGACCCGGTTGTTGTATCGGAAGTCGAACTCGGCCACGTAGCGGTGCAGGTGGCGTTCCGAACAGTGCTGATACACGCCCTTCATACCCCGCTTGAACACGCTGTAGAAGCCTTCAACCGTGTTCGTATGGACGATGCCCCGGCCATACTCGCCTGCGCCGTGGCGGACGAAATCGTGCGCCGGAAAGTCCTTGCGCAGCTGGCCGTACTGACCGGCTTCGTCCGTCATCACGTGCGTGCCACTCGCGACGTGCGCTTTGATGATCGGCAGGAGATCAGCCGCAGCGGTCCCGCTGACGTGGAACGAACGGGAGCCCGCACTGCGCTCGACCAGGGTAAGCACCGCATGCTTGTGTGCGTAACCGCGCTGCTTCGGCATATCCTTCTTCTGACCGATGAAGGTTTCGTCAATCTCGACCACTTTACCTTCGCCACCCATCGGAGGCACTGGTAAGCTTCCACCAGCCATCGCCTCGCGGAGACGATGCGTCACGAACCAACCCGTCTTGACGGTCACGCCAAGCGTGCGCGCCATCTGATTGCTGCTGATGCCCTTCTTGGAACTGCACATCAGGTAAGCGGCCTGTAGCCACTGGTGCAGCTTGATGTGGCTGCTTTCGAATACCGTGCCGACCGTCACGCGGAACTGCTTGCGGCAGGCGTAGCACTTGCGCAGGCCGGGGCGGGTCGCGGCGCCCTGTAGCTTGTTCGTTCGCTTCGTCTCTCCGCAATGCGGGCACACGGGGCCGTTCGACCAGACAATGCTTTCCAGCATCTCGTACGCCGCATCTTCATCGTGAAAGTAGGGCTGGCTGAGAACGCTCGCCATCGCCGTGCTCCGTCTATGGAGCTAATCTAGCCCTAGCGGGTGGGTTTGGCAAGTATAATATCGCCATCGGGAATAGGCACAGTAGCCGAGCTTGGTGACTGCCCCGAAGAAGCATCCGGTTCAGCCTCACGGGGCCGCCGCCCGAAGTCCTCCCGCAGCGCCTTGTCGCTCGGGTCCAATCCTTTGTCTCGCAGCGTAGCCACCGCGATGGCGTCGATCGCGACCGGCTCCCCGGTCTCGCGTAGCACGTCCATACAGCGCCGGGTTAGCTCGCCCGTAATAATGTAGGCCGATCGCTTGAACCGCGTGGCCCGACGCTTGGCGGCCACCACGTCGGGAGCGAACAGGCCGATCGTGCCATCGAGTTTCGCGATATCCATCCAATGCTTCCTGATCTGACGCTCAAGCTCGGCAATCTGGCGAGTGATCTCCTCGCGCTTGGCTAGTGCTCTGACTCATACGGACCGTGCAGGCAGTCTGTCGAGCTTGGCCAGGATTGAGGCGGCCGAGGCGGTCCAGACGAACGGCTTCGGCTCGGCGTTGTGCTCGGCGAGGTAGCGTTTGATGGCGGCTTGCAGATCGACGATCGAATGGAAGCTGCCGCGACGGATGCGCTTGCGCGTCAGCACGGAAAAGAAGTTCTCGACGGCGTTCAACCACGATCCGGACGTGGGCGTGAAGTGGAAGGTCCAGCGGGGATGCCGTTCGAGCCACGCCTTCACCTTCGGATGCTTATGAGTGGCGTCGTTGTCGACCACCGCCTCGATCAGCTTGCCGGCCGGAACAGCGCGCTCGACGTCGTTGAGGAAGCGGATGAACTCCTCGTGCCGGTGCTGCTGCATGCAGCGGCCAATGACGGAGCCGTCGAGCACGTTGAGTGCGGCGAACAGCGTGGTCGTGCCGTGGCGCTTGTAGTCGTGGGTCATCGTGCCGCATCGGCCCGGCTTGATCGGCAAGCCCGGCTGCGTGCGATCGAGCGCCTGGATCTGGCTCTTTTCGTCGATGGACAGCACGACGGCTTGCGTCGGCGGGTCCAGATAGAGGCCGACGATGTCGGTCAGCTTGGCGGCGAAGTCGGGATCGCGCGACCGCTTGAACGTGCGGATGCGGTGCGGCTGGAGCTTGTGCGCGGCCCAGATGCGCGGCACCGATGTCAGGGAGATGCCGACGGCCCGAGCCATCGCCCGGCCGGTCCAGTGCGTGGCCTCATGCGGCGGATCGGCGCAGGTCAGCGCAACGACGCGCGCCACCGTCTCAGCCAAGATCGGCGGCTTGCCAGGCTTGCGCGTCTTGTCTCGCAGCAGCCCGTCCGCGCCCTCCTCGGCGAAGCGTCGCTGCCAGCGCCAGACCATCGGACGACTGACCCCCAGGCGCGTCGCCACCGGCTGCACCGGGCCGCGCTCCGCTGCCGCAAGCACGACCCGCGCGCGCTCGACATGCTTTTGCGGCCGATTGCGGTCGGCGAGGATCGCCTCAAGCGTCTCTCTATCCGACGAACTCAGGATCACGCATACCGTCTGTGCCATGCCGACAGAATTGCACGGTCGCACACCGTTGTGAATTGCCCGAACGGGTCAGAGCACTAGGAGGCCGACAATGATTGGTTCGTTTCCCATGCCAGATATGGCAGGGAGAACTGGCAGGACGCGCGTATGCGTTAAATTTACACTGATCCAGCGTCACCGACGCCCGCAATGTCCACGAGTTAGGACCTCTTGCCGCGCCAGGTAATATCCTTGGGTTTGCAGGGCGGCGGTTATGGCGCTATCCGGCCCCGCGGAAATAACTTGCCCCGCTATGGCTTGCCAGGGGCCAAGTTCGGTCGGCAGATTGCTGCCGGTCTCGTCCTTTGTGAACGTGATAACTTCGGGTTGTTTGGTGGAACAGAAAACAAACACCTGGGCTATACCTATTCTGTAGCACATTCGGGCGTGTCAGGATCGCACAAAAAAGTCAAGAAGCCATTTCGACCAGCATTAGCTCGATTGAAGGATCGCGGCGGCGGTTTTGATCTGCTGCTGCCTTATGACAGAGTGCCTACCTGCTTGCTCTCCTCGCTGGTTAAGGGGAAGAGCGGATCGGCATCCCGCGCGGCGACCACCCGTACCTCTACCGCGAAAGCCATCAGAGCGTCGGGGGCGGCCATATCGGCCGGGCCATCGCGCAGAGTGGCAGCGAACAGCTGGGCTTGGTCGGCGATGACCTGGGCGGTGAGAAAGGCAGTCTGACGGATCAGATGCCGCTTGGCATCGATGGACAGATGGTCGAATTGAGAAGGCATGCGAGCTTGCTCCACTAGTCAGTCGTCTTAGTGGCGTTTATAGATCGTCAATACGGCATAAAAACTAGTAGGAATTGGTGAACCGAACTTTAATGTGACTCGGGACGTCACTGTTAACCCTAGTTCATCATGGTGACCGCCGAGAACAAGGCCGAGAACGTGGTTGCCGCCAAGAAGGCCGGCGTGTCGAACTACATCGTCAAACCGTTCAACGCCGAGACCCTGCGCGAGAAGATCGAGAAGGTGCTCGGGAATGGCTGAGCTGTTCGCCGGCACCGAGGCCGAGACGCTGGCGCGCGACCTCGACGCGATCCGTGCCCGCTATCCCGAGGGCGAGCCGGAATGGGTCGCTGATGTGGTGCGTGCCGTGCTTGTCGCGATGCAGGGCGAGGTGGGGGAAGCGGAGCAGAAGCTGCTCGCCGAGGTCGAGGATCTGGGTCGCACGATCGCCAACGCGAAGGCGGAGATCGCGGCGCTCAGTGTCGATGACATCACCGCCTGCGACATCCCGTTCGCGACCGACGAGCTGGACGCCATCGTCGCGCATACCGCGAGTGCGACCAATGCCATCCTCGAAAGTTGCGAGACCCTCGACGCGGTCGCGTCGGAACTGGACGGCGCCGGGGCGGCGCGGCTCCAGGACGCCACGACCCGCATCTACGAGGCGTGCGGCTTCCAGGACATCACCGGCCAGCGCATCACCAAGGTCGTCACTACTCTGAAGGCGATCGAGCAGAAGGTTGCGCAGATCGTCGCCACATTCGGCGCGCGCGCGAATTCGCGCCCGCGCGGGCCGGCTGCGCCGGGGGGCGCGGCCGCGCTGCTCAATGGTCCGCAGCTTTCCACCGCGGCGATGGACCAGTCCGACATCGACCAGCTGCTGGCAAGCTTCGATTGATGCGGAGTCCCGGCCTTCTTCTGCTCGCCGGGATGGGTGCGGCTTGCATGGGCTTGGCGGGGACGGGGCTGGGCATTGCCGCCACGCCGGAGTTCGCGGCGGTGACCATGCGCGCGGGCCAGCATCCGGGCTTCGGGCGGCTGGTCTTCGACCTGCCGGACGGCACGCAATGGCGCCATAGCGTCCAGGGAAACCGGGTCGTTCTCCAGTTCTCGGCGCCGCTGCGCCTGGAGCCCGGCCCGGCGCTGCCGCGCAACGTGCTCGCCGTCGCGGCCGACGGGGATTCTGCGGCGACGGTACGCTTGGCGACGGGCGTGCGCGCGCATGCGTGGCAGATGGGTGAGTGGGTGATCCTCGATGCGCTCGACCCCGCGCACCCGGAACCGGCATCGTCGCCGAAGGCGCTCCCAGCCACGACCGGGCCCAATGTGGCGTCCAGCGGCAGCACTTCGACGCCAGCAGCGCCGGCTTCCGTGCAGCCCGCTAATCCGCCGTTGCCCACGGCGGCGCCCGCGCAGCCTATGACGCCACCCGCGGCATCAGGCGGGACCACTCAGGCCCCGCTGCCGTCGCCGCCGCCTGCGTCCGTGCCCGCCGCGACGCCCGTCCCGGCTGCGTCCGCAACCGCCGCGTCTCCGCCGGTGCCGGCTCTGCCGGCAGGGGACGGAACGGCTACGTCGCTCGCCCTTGCCGTCCGGCATGCGGCACTTCCCGCCGGTCAGCAGGGGTCCGCGATCGTGGTGCCGTTCGAGGCCGGGGTGGGCGCGGCTGCGCTGGTCCGCGCCGGTACGCTTCTGGTCGTGTTCGATGCACCGAAGCCGCTGGACGTTGCCGCGCTGCGCGACGACCCGGTGTTCGCCACCGCCACGGTGGAAGAGCTGCCCACGGCCACCCTGCTGCGCCTGCAACCACCGCCCGGCCTCGGCGCCGTCCTGACGCGGGAGGCCGGCGGGTGGCGGCTGGCGCTGGCGCATGGCCAGGCGGCGTCCCGCTCGATCAGCGCGAGTGCAACCGCCGGCGGGCTGCTGCTTGCGGCGGCGCAGCCCGGCCGGGTCGTCGCCATCACCGATCCAGTTGGCGACGGCACGTTGCTGGTCGGGACCCAGCTCCAAGATGGGCAGGCCGACCAGGTCGCGCGGCAGGCGCCGGAATTCGCGCTGCTGCCGACATTCCAGGGCGTCGCGGTGGAGCCGCTGTCCGATCGCCTCCAACTCGCCCGGGTCAAGGACGGCTTCCGCCTGACCGACGCCGGCGGGCCGCTCGCGCTGGCTCCCGAGACACTCGCCGACAACGTTGCGGCCCGCGCGGCCGCGCTGACCCGGCGCTTCGATCTTCCCGCGATGCCGATGGAGGCGCTGCGGCGCCGGCTCGACGGACAGCTCGCCGCTGCTGCCGACGCGCCGCCGCTCGCGCGTGGGCAGCCCCGGCTGGCCGTCGCGCGCACGATGATCGCGCTCGGCATGGATCAGGAAGCGCTCGGCGCGCTACGCACCGCTGCCGCGGCTGACCCGCGCCTGGCCGACGACCCTGACCTGCTGGGGCTGGAGGAAATCGCCGCCGTGCTGGCCGGCCGGCCGGAGCAGGCCGCCGGCCTGCTCGATCCGAGGCTGACCGGCACCGACGAGGTCGCGCTTTGGCGGGCGCTGCGCGACGCAATGGCGGCACCGACGCCCCAGGCGGCCCATCAGGCAGCCGAGGTGCTGGCCGCCACCGCCCCCCTGCTGCTGACCTATCCGGCGGCGATGCAGGCGCTTCCCCTGCCGCTCGCGCTGGAGACGATGGCGGACGCCGGCCAGCCGCGCGCAACGGCGCCGCTTCTCGCGGCACGTCCGGACGACCCGCGCCTGGCGCTCGCGCGCGCGATGGTGGCGCAAGCCGAGGGCGACATCCCGACGGCCTTGAAGGGTTACGACGCGCTGGCATCGGGGCGCGACCGCCTGACCCGGCTGCGCGCGGCCATGCGCGCGATCGATCTCCGCCTCGCCGAAAAGCAGATGACGCCGACGGAGGGCCTTCAGGCGCTGGAGCGGCTGGACGCGGCCTGGCGGGGCGATCGCTACGAGTTGGCACGGCGCGAGCGGATGGCCGAGTTGCAGTTGCAGACGGGAGCATGGCGGCCGGCGCTGGCCCTGTTGCGTGAGAGCGCAGCCCGCTTCCCCGACGAGGCGCCCCGCCTGCGCGAGCGGATGCAGGAGGCGGTCGGGCGTCTGCTGCGCGACGATGCGACACGGGCGATGCCGCCGCTCGATTTCGTTGCGCTGCTCGACGAGAATGCCGACCTGCTCGGGGCGGCTGCGGCGTCCCCGGATTTGCAGGGTCGGCTGGCCGACCGCCTGCTCGCGCTGGACCTGCCCGACGCGGCCGCACCGCTGCTGGAGCGGCTGATGCGCGCGGCCCCGCCGGATGCGGGGCGTGCGGCGACCGGGGCACGGTTGGCGGCCTTGCGGTTGGCAACCGGTGACGCGCCAGGCGCGCTGTCGGCCCTCTCGGACTCCCAGGCCGAGGGGCTGCCCGCGTCGCTGGTCGAGCGGCGCGCCCTGCTGTCGGCCGATGCGACCGCGCGGACGGGCGACATCGCCCAGGCCGCCGCCACGCTCGCCGCCCTCGGCACGCCGGCAGCCGACCGGGCACGCGCCGACATCCTGGAGCGCGCGGGCGATCTGCCCGGCGCCATCGCCGCGCTCAATGCCCTCGCCGATCGCACCGTGCCGCCGCAAGGCAAGCTGGACGAGGCTAACCGGGCCACGATGCTGCATCTGGCCGCGCTGGCTGCGCGCGCAGGGGATCCGGCGACACTCGCGGCCCTGCGCATGCACGTTGGAGGCCGGCTCGAGGCTGGCCCGGACGCCGATACCATCCGGCTGCTGCTGGCCGAGCCGGTGCGCCAGGTCGCCGACCTCGCCCGCGCGGCAAAGGAAGCGACGCTGGCCGGCACCGTCGCCGCCGATCTGCGCACGCCCGCGGTAACCGCGGTGTCGCAAGTCGCGCGCTGAGGCGCGTGCAGCGCCGTGCCGGCCTGCGTGCCGCAACGCAAAAAGCCCTTGCGCGGGGGGGCTCGCCCCACCATCTTCCGCGACCTTGGCCCAAGGGGGCGGTTCCCGCCCAACAGGCCGTCTACTGGTAGGAAAGGGTTTGCCCGATGGAGGCACTCATCCAACTGGGGATGGTCTCGGATGATCCGAGCGAGAACCAGGACTGGGGCGGCGCGGCGGCGCATGTCGATGCGGCGCCGATCGAGGCGCAGAAGGACTACTTCGTCGAGAAGGACGGCGTGAAGTTCGCCGGCATGCATCTTCTGATCGATCTGTGGGGCGCGCAGGATTTCGCCGATCCCGCCCATATCGATCAGGCGCTGCGCGCGGCGGCGCTGGCTGCGGGCGCCACCATCCTGCACAGCCACTTCCACCACTTCTCGCCGAATGGCGGCGTCTCCGGCGTCGTCGTCCTGGCAGAGAGCCATATCTCCATCCACACTTGGCCCGAGCGCGCCTTCGCCGCGGTCGACATCTTCATGTGCGGCGAGTGCGACCCGTACCGGTCGCTGCCTCTGCTGAAGGCGGCGTTCCGCCCGGCATCCATACAGCTCGGCGAGCAGCGGCGCGGCTTGGTCGTCTGATGCCCATGGAGATCTGGGCCAACGAGCAGCTGTACCCGGATTGGGGGCAGCGCTTCCGGGTGACGCGCGAGCTTGCGCGCGTGCGAAGCGATTTCCAGGACATCGCGATCCTGGAAACCGCCTCGCACGGCCGGGTCATGCTGCTCGACGGCGTGGTGCAGATCACCGAGGCTGACGAGTTCGTCTACCAGGAGATGCTCGCCCATGTGCCGCTGCTGGCGCACGGGCAGGCCGAGAACGTGCTCATCATCGGCGCGGGCGATGGCGGCGTGCTGCGCCGCGTGCTGCAACATCGCGGCGTGCGCCGCGCGGTGATGGCCGAGATCGACGGCGAGGTGATCCGCCTCTGCAAGGAGCTGCTGCCGGGGATCGGCGGCGATGCCTGGAGCGATCCCCGCGCCGAGGTCATCGTGGGCGACGGGATCGACTATGTCGCGCGCGCGCCTGACGCCGCGTTCGATGTCATTATCGTCGATTCCACCGACCCGATCGGGGTGGGCGAGGTGCTGTTCACCGACCGCTTCTACCAGCACTGTAGCCGTATCCTGACCGCGCGCGGCGTCGTCGTGAATCAGTGCGGCGTGCCGTTCATGCAATCGCACGAGCTGCGCGAGACCAGCGCGCGGCGCGCCCGCTGCTTCCCCCACGTCACCGCCTATGTCGCCGCCGTGCCGACCTATGTCGGCGGGTTCATGACGCTCGGCTGGGCGGCCAAGGACGCGACCATGGCGGCGACCGCGCCCGAGGAGCTGCGCGGGCGCGCCGAGCGGGCCGGCATCCTGGGCGCAACCCGCTACTGGACGCCCGAAATGCACGCCGGCAGTTTCAACCTGCCGCCTTACATCGCGGACTGCCTGCCCGAACGCCCCTAGCGGAAGCTCTGCACCAGGCTGCCCGCCACCAGCCGCCAGCCGTCGATCAGCACGAAGAAGATCAGCTTGAACGGCAGCGAGACCACGCTCGGCGGCAGCATCATCATGCCCAGGCTCATCAGCACGCTCGCCACCACCATGTCGATGATCAGGAATGGCAGGAACAGCAGGAAACCGATCTCGAAGGCGCGTCGCAACTCTCCCACCAGGAACGCCGGGACCAGCGCGCGCCACGGTGCCTGATCGGGCTCGCCGGCACGGGCATGTTGCCGACGTCGAGGAACAGCCTGAGATCGGACTCGCGCAC
Source organism: uncultured Pseudomonadota bacterium (assembly GCA_963756495.1). Lineage (GTDB taxonomy): Bacteria > Pseudomonadota > Alphaproteobacteria > Acetobacterales > Acetobacteraceae > DATFDN01. The sequence goes on from CAVWNS010000005.1 coordinate 158,254, forward strand.
ATTGCTGGTCATGAAGCGATGGAACGGCGCGGCGGCGAGCCGCAGGCCCTCCATCTCCGGCACGCTGCCCTGGCTCATCGGCAGCAGTCCCGCCGTCCATGCCTGGTCGAGCACCGGCTGCATGACGAAATAGGTCAGGAACAGCGCGAGCCCGATCAGCACCATGTTGGGCGGCGTGCCTTGCGTGCTGAGCGCGCTGCGCAGCAGCGACAGCACGATCACGATGCGGGTGAAGGCGGTGACCATCACCAGCAGGCTGGGCGCCAGCGACAGCACGGCGATCAGCGCGGTGATCTGCACCAGCCGGCTGGTCGCGCCGGCTTGCCCGGCCGCCCCAAGGTCGATGTTGAGCGATTGGGCGGTGGCGGCGACCGGCGCGATGAGCAGGAGCGCTGCCAGAGCCGGCAGCAGCGCGCGTGCCCGCCTCACGTGCCCTCACGCGCTGGGGCGCCATCGGGCGGCAACCAGCCCACCACCACATCCGTCGCCCCGCCGGTGAGCAGCACGACCCGACCTTCCGCGCAGCGCACGAGCAGCAGGCGCCGCCGCTGATCCAGGGTCAGCGCCTCCTCCACCGCGAGCGCCCGTCCCCCGGTCCCGGCTCCCCGCACCCCAAGCCCCGCCCTTCGGGCGAGCTTTCCGGCGAGCCAGATCAGCGCCAGGACCGTCGGCAAGGCGACGGCGGCGGTCAGGAGCGGTGCGAGATCGGTTGGCATGCGCGGCGTTTTGCCGGGCGTCGATGGTGGGGTTCAGCCGGAGGCGAGCGAGAGGCGCAAGGCGGCGGCGAGGCCATCGACCTCCACGAGCAGCGCTTCCAGGCTTTCGCGCATCGCCCGCCCGTGTTGGGGAGGCAGGTCGAGCGCGCGCGCGCAGATCAGGCCAACCTGTCCGTCAAGGCCCGCAAGGTCGATCGGGCGGCCCGCTGCGGCCAGGGTGCGTGCCAGCGCCACCGTCCGCCGCAGGGCGGCAACGCCGGCGCGCGTCTGCTCGACGGCGGTGTCGGGGAAGGCGGGCATGTCATTCAGGCCGGCGGTGCTCACGCGAAAGGGCGCGTACGGGGCGTCGCTCATGCACGCCATTGAAACCGGCGAAGGTTAAGCAAACGTTGCGGGCCGGACGCGACCCGCATTAACCCGACTTTCACCGTGCCGGTGCATCGTGCCGGTATGGACCCGACCCGCCTGACGCTGTTCGACCTTGCGGAGCGCCGGCTTTCCTGGGCGGACCGGCGCCAGACCGTGCTGGCGCAGAACGTCGCCAATGCCGACACGCCTGGCTGGCACCCGCGCGACGTGGCGCCGTTCGCTGACGCGCTGGCCGGCGCGGGAACCGATCTCGCCCGCACCGACCCCGGCCACCTGACGGGCACGGTGGACCCGGACCTGCTGGCCGGGCGGACGGTCCGGCCCACCGGTCTGGAGCCGGACGGCAACGCCGTCTCGCTCGACCAGGAACTGACGAAGATCGCCGATACCGACACGACGCAGTCGCTCGTCTCCGCGATTTACCACACCTATCTCGGCCTGTTCCGTACCGCGCTCGGCCAGGGCGGCGGAGCCGGCTGAAGGAGGCGCGCATGGAGCTTGAGAAGTCGCTGGCTATTTCCGCGTACGGGATGCAGGCCCAGACCACCCGGCTGACCGTGATCGCGCAGAACCTGGCCAACCAGGACAGCACGGGCTCGACCCCCGGGGCCGACCCCTATCAGCGCAAGACGGTGACGTTTACCGACAAGATGGACCGGGCACTGGGCGCCGAGGTGGTTGGCACGGGCGCGATCGACACGGACCACGCCGCCTTCCCGCTGCACTACGACCCGGCCAACCCGGCGGCGAACGCGCAAGGCTACGTCAAGCTGCCCAACGTCAACGCGCTGGTCGAGATGGCCGATATGCGCGAGGCCGAGCGATCGTATCAGGCGAACGTGGCGGTGATGCAGACCACGCGCGGGATGCTGGCGCGCACCATCGGGATGCTGCGATGATCCCGATGGCCGCCGGTGGCGTCACCACCGTCACGGTGACGCCGCGCGCCGCCGCCGACGCGTACCAGCAGACCGACAGCGGGGCACCGGGCGGGGGCGCGACCAGCTTCGGCGCCACGCTGGAGCGCATGGTCGGGGACGCCGTCGCCCAGGGCCACGCCGCCGACGAGCAATCCGCCGCCGCCATCGCCGGCACCGGCAACGTCACCGATGTGGTCACCGCCCTGTCGCGGGCCGAATTGGCGCTGCAATCGGCGACCGCCATCCGCGATCGCGTGGTGCAGGCGTACCAGCAGATCATGCAGATGCCGATATGAACGAGGCGGATGTCGCGGCCGTGCTGCGCGACACCCTGCTGGTCGCGTTCAAGCTCGCAGGTCCGCCACTGGCGGCCGGGCTTGCGATCGGCGTGCTGGTCTCGCTTCTGCAGGCCGTGACCCAGGTGCAGGAGGCGACCCTCGCCTTCGTGCCCAAGGCGATCGCACTCAGCGTGACCCTGGCGCTCACCGCGCCCTTCATGCTCGGCCAGCTTTCGGGATACACGCATCGGCTGATGGATCGGATCATCGCGATCGGCGGGTCGTGAGCGCTGCCGACGCGGCGGCGTTTGCGGGTCTGCCCGCTCTTGCCTTCGCCTTCGTGCTGGTGCTGGCGCGCTCCGGGGGACTGGTGATGCTGCTGCCGGGCCTCGCGGAGGCGGGCGTGCCGCCGGTGGTGCGGGCCGGCATCGCGGGGGCGCTGGCGCTACTGCTCACCCCGGGCGTGGCGCCGCTGGTGCCGAATGCTCCGCCCGGACCGGCGCAGGCCGCCGCGATGGTTGTGGCGGAACTGCTCGCCGGCGCATGGCTCGGCTTCCTCGCCCGCATGCTGGCGCTGGCATTGCCGATCGCGGGACAGATGCTCGCCCATTTCCTGAGTCTGTCGAACGTGCTCCAGCCGGACTCCGAACTGGGTCCGCAATCGAGTGCGCTGGCCTCTCTGTTCGGCCTGGCTGCACCCGTCATCATGCTGGCCTCCGGCCTCTACGCGCTGCCCGTGCTGGCGCTGGCCCGCAGCTACCGCCTGATCGCGCCGGGCGGCGTGCTGCCGGCGGGCGGGGGGGCAGAGGCGGTGGCGCGCGCGGTCGCCGACAGCTTCGCCCTGGCGCTGCGCCTGTGCGCGCCGGCCGTGCTGGCGAGCGTCGTCTGGACGGTTGCCGCCGCCCTGCTGGCCCGGGCCGCACCACGCGTGCAGGTCTATTTCCTGGCCATGCCGGCACAGATCCTGGGCGGTCTCGCGCTCCTCGCCGTGCTCTCGGCGGCGATGCTCGCCGCATGGCAGGAAGCGGTACGTGCCGGCTTCGGCGCGCTGCCCGGGATGAACTGAGCCCGTGGCGGAGACGCCTGGAACCGGCGGGGAGCGGACAGAGGCCCCGACCCCACGGCGCCTTCAGCGCGCGCGCGAGGCGGGACAGGTCGCCGTTTCCCGTGAATTGGTGCTGCTGGCCGTGCTCGGGGCGGCGGCGCTCGCTCTCGTTTGGCAGGCGCCGGTGGCGGGGAGGGACCTGCTCGTCGCCTTTCGCGCCCTGATCGAGCGTGGCGCCGCTGGCGAGGTTTCGCCGGCCGCCGCGACACGGCTCGCCGGGCTGACGATCCTCCGGGTCGCCGGGCCGACGGTCGCCCTCGCGCTGATCGCCGGAGCGGCCGGCGTGCTGGTCCAGACCGGGTTCCTGCTCAGCCCGCATGCGCTGCGGCCCAGCCTCTCGCGCATCAGTCCCGCGGCCGGCTTGCGGCGGCTGCTCAGCCTCGACAGCCTGGTCGAGGTCGGCCGGTCCCTCGTGAAGCTGCTGGTGATCGGCACCGCCACGTGGCGGGCGGTCGCGGTCGATTTGCCGCGTCTTGCCGCCGCCCCGTTCCAGCCTGTCGGCGCGCTGCCGTCGGAGCTGGCCGGCGCGGTGCTGCGCCTGCTTCTGGCAGTGCTCGCCGCGCAGGCCGGCATCGCGGTCCTCGACCTCGTCTGGGTGCGCCTGCGCCACGCGCGGGGCCTGCGCATGAGCCGTCAGGATATCCGCGAGGAGACCAAGGAGACGGATGGCGATCCGCGGGTGAAGATGCGCCTGCGCCGGTTGCGGATGCAGCGTGCGCGACGGCGCATGCTGGCCGCGGTGCCGAAGGCGACGGTCGTCATCACCAACCCGACCCATTACGCGGTCGCCCTGGCCTATGATCGCGCGCGGAACACGGCGCCCCGCGTGATCGCCAAGGGGGTGGATTCGATGGCCGAGAGAATCCGCGAGGTTGCCCGCGCGCACGCCATCCCGCTGGTCCCCAACCCGCCGCTGGCCCGCGCGCTGCATCGGCTGGACCTGGACGCCGAAATTCCAGCGGACCACTACAAGGCGGTGGCCGAGATCATCGCCTTCGTCTGGCGCCTGCGCGGGCGCGCCGCATGAGCCGGGGCTCGCCGGCGCGGCTGCGCGCTGCGCACGATCTCAACAACCTGCTGGCCGCGATCACGGCGCGCGCCGAGGCCGCGCTCGCCACGCCGCGGCTCAGCCCGGCGGCCCGCACCGAGCTGGACGAGATACGACGGCGCGCCCAGGACGGTGCCGCCCTGGTTCGTTGCCTGCTGGGCGCGGCCCGGCCACTGCCGGCGGCGCGGCCGGTCGCGCTGGCGCCGCTGCTGTCCGATGGGGCGCCGGAACTGCGGCGCGTGCTGGGGCCGCAACGACGCCTCATGCTGATGATCATGCAGGAGGCCCTTGTCGCCTCCGCCGACCCGGAGCAGCTCGGCCGGGCGCTGCTCGACCTCGTGCTCAACGCGGGTGACGCGACACCGCCCGGCGGGTCGGTGTCGCTGCGGCTGGATGCGGCACGCGTGGAGCATGCGCTGGCTGCCGTCCCGGAGCCGGTGCCGGCCGGAGACTGGGCGGTGATCGAGGTGCGCGATGACGGTGCCGGGATCGCGCCCGCGCTGCTGGGCAAGGTGTTCGAGCCGTTCTTCACCACCAAGGGTCCGCTGCACGGCAGCGGCATCGGCCTGGCTTCGGTCCGGGCCGCGCTGCATGACATGGGCGGGCATGTCACCATCGAGAGCGCGCCGGGACGCGGCACCGCGGTGTGCCTGTATCTGCGGCGAACCGAAGCGGCGCGTGGGACGGTGCTGCTCGTCGAGGATGAAGCGGCGGTGCGCCGGGTCGGCGTCCGGGCGCTGCGCCGCGATGGTTGGCATGTGATCGCGGTGGGCTCAGCGGAAGCGGCGCTGGAACGGGTGGCCGGTACCGGGCCCGATTTGGTGATCGCCGACTTGGTGCTGCCCGGAATGGAGGGGTCGGCACTCGTGCGCGCGCTCCGACGTGAATGGCCCAGGGTGCCCGCGATCCTTGTCTCCGGATACGGGGCCAACGCGCTGCCCGGTGATCTCGACGTGGCGTTCCTGGCCAAGCCTTACAGGTCCTCCGAGCTGCTCGGTCTGGCGGCACGGCTGACCGCCGAGAACAGGTTGCGAACTCTCGGTTAATATCGTATGCAGGTCCGTGTTCGCTGAATGTTCGCTTGGGGACGTGCTGGTGGACGTGCAATTCTCCAATTCGTGAGCGGCATAACCTCTCACCTCGACGGGCGTAGGGAAGGGCTTCGATGGAAAAGGGCAAGGCGCTCGATGCGGCGATGGCGCAAATCGAGCGGGCGTTCGGCAAGGGCTCGATCATGCGCATGGGCGCGCGTGGCGGGATCGAGGCGATCGAGGTCATTCCCTCGGGCTCGCTCGGTCTCGACCTGGCGCTCGGCATCGGCGGGGTGCCGCGCGGGCGGATCGTCGAGATCTACGGGCCGGAAAGCTCCGGCAAGACCACGCTGGCGCTGCACGCGATCGCCGAGGCACAGAAGCGGGGGGGCACCTGCGCCTTCGTCGATGCCGAGCACGCGCTCGACCCGAGCTATGCGCGCAAGCTGGGCGTCGATATGGACAATCTGCTGATCAGCCAGCCCGACGCCGGCGAGCAGGCGTTGGAGATCGCCGACACGCTGGTCCGCTCGGGCGCGGTGGATGTGCTGGTGGTGGACAGCGTCGCCGCCCTGGTGCCGCGCGCCGAGATGGAAGGCGAGATGGGCGACAGCCACATGGGCCTGCATGCCCGGCTGATGAGCCAGGCATTGCGCAAGATCACCGGCAGCGTGTCGCGCAGCAACTCGACGCTGATCTTCCTTAACCAGATCCGCATGAAGATCGGCGTCATGTTCGGCAACCCGGAGACCACCACGGGCGGCAATGCGCTGAAGTTCTATGCCTCGATCCGCATGGAGATCCGCCGTATCGGCCAGATCAAGGAGCGCGACGAGGTGATGGGCAACCAGACCCGGGTGAAGGTGGTCAAGAACAAGCTCGCGCCGCCGTTCCGCCAGGTCGAGTTCGACATCATGTACGGCGAGGGCATCAGCAAGGTGGGCGAGCTGATCGATCTCGGGGTGAAGGCAGGCGTGGTCGAGAAATCGGGCGCCTGGTTCAGCCACGACAGCCAGCGGATCGGCCAGGGGCGGGAGAACGCCAAGCAGTTCCTGCGTGACCACAAGGACGTCGCCGAGGCGATCGAACGCAAGGTGCGCGACCAGTCGGGCATGGTCGCCAACGCGCTGCTGGCCGAAGCCGAGGAGGGCGAGGAGGCCGAGGCGGCTGAGTAGCGAGCCCCCTCCCGAGGCCCTGCCGCTCGATCCTGACGACCACGCCTTGATCGCCGCCGCGACCGCGGTGCTGGCGCGCCATTACCGGCCATTCTGGCACATGGTGGCGGCGGCAGTTCGCTCGCGCGACGGCCGCGTCTGGACCGGCATCCATCTCGGCACCACCGTCGGCCGGCTGTCGGTCTGCGCCGAACCCGTGGCGCTCGGCCGCGCGCTGCTGGAAGGCGACGGAACAGCCGAGACCATCGTCGCCGTGCGCCATCCCAAACCCGAGGAGACCGACCGCGAGATGGCGGTCGTGTCCCCGTGCGGCGCCTGCCGCGAGCTGCTTCTCGACCACTGCCCGGAGGCCTCGGTCATCCTTCGCGAGCGCGGTGCATTGCTGAAGGTTCCGGTCCGGCTCCTGCTGCCGACCCCCTATCGACGCTGAAGCGCGGCCGGAATCGGCGATCTGGCGCAGCCGGGTCGCTCCGCTTCGGGTTTGTGCGGTGCACGCTTACCTTTTGCTGACGCGACGGCAACGGTGCATGCTTCCGCCTGGCCCGTGAGCCGGGCGAAAGGGAGTCCGCCATGTTCGTTGCATCGCTTTTGCGCCAGAAGGGCACCGAGATCATCCATGTGTCCCCGGACGCGAGGATCACCGAGGTGCTCGATGTGCTCGGGCAGCGCGGTATCGGCGCGGTCCTGGTCATGGACACGGCCAACCAGTTGGTGGGAATCCTCAGCGAGCGCGATATCGTGCGATCCCTGATGCGCGACGGCGCGCGCACGCTGGACATGACCGCCGCCCAACTGATGACTCGCGAGCTGACCACCGCTTCGCTGCGGACGACAGTTGTCGAAGCCATGCGGATGATGACCAATGGCCGGTTCCGCCACATTCCGGTGCTCGACGAAGGCCGGCTGGTGGGCCTGATCAGCATCGGCGATGTGGTGAAGGGGCGGATCAGCGAGCAGGAGGAGGATGTCGGCAGCCTGCGCGCCTTCATCTCCGGCGCGGCGTAGCAGCCCTCGAACGGGCTGATTCGCGGCGCCTAGCGCTCCCGCGCCGAGCCAGCGGCTCGATGAAGCGCGGCTCGGTTCGGTGTCCCAGGGAAACAGGATCCAGGTGTCCTGCGAGACCTCGGTGATGAAGCTGTCCACCACGTCGCGCGCCGCCGGCTTGGCATAAATGCAGGCGAAATGCGCCCGCGGCAGCAGGCGCGCGCACGACGCGGGCGGTGGCGCCGGTATCGACAAGGTCGTCAATGATCAGGAAGCCGGTGCCGTCACCTGCCGCGGCTGGCGGCTTGGTCACGATCGGGGCGGCCCGCAGCACCTCGGACTCGCCCGCGTAGCTCATGACCGAGACGCTTTCGACGAGCCGCAATCCAGTTCGCGCGCGACGATCGCGGCGGGGATCAGGCCGCCGCGCGTGATGGCGACGATGCCGACAACGGCCCGGTCTCAATCAGCCGCCAAGCCAGCGCCCGCGCGTCGCGGTGCAATTGGTCCCAGGTCACGGTGTAGTAGTGCAGCGGCATTAAAACAGCCTTGCCGCCGTCCGGCACCTTGAAGTCGGGCTTGATAAGCACGACGGCGCCGTCCTCGTCCGGGAAGCCGAGCGTCAGCACCTCGCTCACGAAGGGGCCGATCTGGCGGGGCGGGAAGTTCACCACGCCGCGACCTGCCGGCCAATGAGCTGGTCGGGCCGGTAGTGGACGCGTGATCTGGGCGGAGGAGCGACGGACCCCGATCTCCGGTCCGAAGTCGATGGTGAGCTTCAGCGCCGGTTTGCGCGCCTCGGGGAACGGCTGGGCATCCAGGACGCAGCCAACCCGGATATCCACGCGCTCGAAATCGGTGATGGCGATGGTCTCGGCCATGCGCCGCGCCTTTCCCGCTCGCCGGGCGGGAATGGGCTCACCTCCGCCCGGGTTGCCAACCGGGGCGCCGCCGGGCCAGTGTCGCCGTGCTTCTCCGGAGATCGCCGGTCGCTATGCGCGACTTTCATCTGCCGGGCCGCAGCCCGGTCTATGCCGCTCAGCGGCATGGCGGCGACCTCGATGCCGGCGGCGACCCTGACCGCGCTCGATGTGCTGCGCGCCGGCGGCAATGCGATGGATGCGGCCGTGGCCGCCTGCGCCGTGCTGTGCGTGATCGAGCCGCAATCGACCGGCATCGGCGGCGATTGCTTCTGTCTCTATGCGCCCGGCCGGCACCGGGCGAGGTGATTGCGCTCAACGGCTCTGGCCGGGCGCCAGCCGCGGCCACAATCGACTGGTACGAGGCGCAGCGGGATCACGGCGATCGAGCATATCTCGGCGCATAGCGTCACCGTTCCCGGCGCGGTCGGCGCGTGGGAGCGGCTGCTGGCTGCGCACGGGCGCAAGGGGCTGGACGAGTTGCTGCGGCCGGCGATCCGCTTCGCCGCGGAGGGCTGGCCTGTGCATCCGCGCGTGGCGTTCGACTGGCACCGCTCGCAGGACAAGCTGCGGCAGCAACGGCGCGCACGGCTTCCTGCCAAACGGCGCGCCGCCAGCGTCCGGGCGATGTGTTCCGCCAGCCGGCGCTTGCCGAGACGCTGCGCGCATCGCCCGCGACGGCGCGCCGCGCCTTCTACAAGGGGCCGATCGCGGCCGACATGGTGGCCACGCCTGCGCGCGCGCGGCGGGTTGCACACCGAGGAGGATTTCGCTGCCGGGCTGGACGCCGCCGAGTTCGTGGACCCGATCAGCGCGAATTGGCGCGGCTTCGAAGTTATCCAGTGCCCGCCCAACGGGCTGGGCCTGATCGTGCTGATGATGCTCGGGGTCTTGGGCGTGTGCGATCCGGCCGCCCGACGGGCCGCTGGGTGCCCTGCGCTTCATCGCCATATCGAGGCCGCGCGTCTGGTCTATCGCGATCGCGACGCCTTCCTGGCCGACCCCGCCAGGCGGACGTGCCGGTGGCCCGGCTACTCGACCCGGGTTACCTCGCCGGGTTGCGCGGGCTGATCGACGATCGCGCGCGATGCGCCGGATGCCGGCGCCTGGCGAGGCGTTGCTGCCGGCGCATCGCGACACGGTCTATCTCTGCGTCGTCGATCGCGACGGCAACGCGTGCAGCTTCATCAACTCGCTGTTCGAGGTGTTCGGCTCGGCGATCCTGGCCGAGAAGAGCGGGCGTGATGCTGCAGAACCGTGGCTTCGGGTTCCGGCTGCAACGCGGCCATCCGAACTGCATCGCCCCCGTCAAGCGGCCGATGCACACGATCATTCCCGGGATGGTGATGCAGGACGGCAAGGCGGTGATGCCCTTCGGGGTGATGGGCGGGCATTTCCAGCCCATGGGCCATTCGCTGTTCCTGACCAACATGCTCGATTACGGGCTCGACATCCAGCAGGCGATCGATCTTCCGCGCCTGCTGCCCCTGCGCGGCAAGGTGGAGATCGAGCGGGGCATCCCGCCCGAGATCTGTGACCGGCTGGCTCGCATCGGCCACGAACTGGAGCTGATCGAGCGGCCGCATGGCGGCGGGCAGGCGATCTGGATCGACCGCACCCGCGGCTGCCTGATCGGCGGGTCCGACCCGCGCAAGGACGGCATGGCGCTCGGCTATGATTAGGGCGACAAGGAGACGTGATGACCGAGCCCTGCGACCTGACTGCGGTCGAGGCGCGACGCCTGATCGGGCGAGCGGCGGTCGCGCCCGAGCGAGCTGCTGGAAAGCTGCATCGGCCGAATCGAGGCGGTTGACCACGCGGTCAACGCCATGGTGGCGCGCGACTTCGCGGGTGCGCGCCGGGCGGCGCGGGCGGCCGACGACGCGGTTTCGCGCGGCGAGAGCGTTCGGTCTGCTGCATGGCCTGCCGCTCGGGATGAAGGATTTGGACGACGCGGCCGGGCTGCCGACCACGCAGGGCAGCCCGATCTTCCGCGATCATGTCGCCACGGCCGATAGCCGTATGGTCGCGGCATTCGGGCGGCGGGCGCGGTGGTTCTTGGCAAGACCAACACGCCGGAGTTCGGCGCCGGCGCGAACACGCGCAACGCGGTTTACGGCGTGACCGGCAATCCGTTTGATCCGTCGAGGTCTGCTGCCGGGTCGTCCGGGCGGCTCGGCGGTTGCGCTGGCCACCGGCATGGTGCCGCTCGCGACAGGCTCCGATACCGGGGGCAGCCTGCGCAATCCGGCGTCGTTCTGCGGCGTCGTCGGGTTCCGGCCGACCCCGGGGCTGGTGCCTGGAGCGAGCGCGGTGCTCGGATGGTCGCCGCTGCCGGTGCTGGGACCGATGGCGCGCACGGTGCCCGATGTGTGCCTGATGCTCGCCGCGATGGTGGGCGATGATGCGCGCGACCCGCTGGCGACGACGATGCATGGACAGACGGTGCGGCGGGCGGAGGAGTTCGCCCGTCCCGAGCCGGTCGATGTGTCGCGGCTTCGCGTCGCGCTGACCGCGGATTTCGGGTTCGCGCCGACCGAGCGGCACATCGCCGAGGTGTTTGCGGACAAGACTGGGCTGTTTCGTCACATCTTCGCCCGCGCCGACGATGCCACGCCCGACTGCACCGGAGCGGACGAGGCGTTCGAGGTGCTTCGCGCGCTCGAAGTTCCTGGCGGGGCCAGCGAGAAGGTGCGTACGCGCCCGCAGGACGTCGGGCCGAATGTGCGCGCGAATGTGGCCGAGGGGCTTCGCTACAGCGCCGCCGATGTCGCCCGCGCTCAGGCGCTGCAAACCGCGATGTATCGTCGGTGGCAGGATTTTTTCGCCGGCTACGACGTGATCCTGACCCCGGCCATCACGATCAGCCCACGATCATGGCGCGAGCTTTATCCGGCCGAGATCGACGGGCGGAAGACGCGCACCTACTTCCACTGGCTCGCGCTGGCTTACGCGGTGACCCTAGCGGGCCATCCGGCGATCTCGGTGCCTGTGGGGCTGGACCGCGCGGGACTGCCGTTCGGGTTGCAGATCGTCGGTCCACGTGGCGGGGACGCTTTGGTGCTGTCCGTCGCGGCGGGGTTGGAGCACCTGTTGGCGGATGACCCGCGGACGGCGCGACCCGTGCCGGACCTCGCACGGCTTCGCGCGGCGGCACCGATCAGCGAAAGTCCCGGATTCCTCGGTTTCGACTGATGTGACGCGGCGCCCGAGGCTCTCTCGGCGCCATCTTTCTCAACGCTCGCTGTCGAGGACCCGTTGCGTTTTCAGCATGAACTCGGCCTCGCGCACGCTTTTCCGTCGTGCCGGGCCGCAAACGGAACGGGCGCCCCGAAGAGCGCCCGCTGAGCAAGTCGGTTGGCGATGAGGCGATCAGGACGAGAAGACGGTGGTTCCGTTGGACCCGCCCACGAAGGTGATGCTGGTGCCATCCTTGAGGGTGATGGCGCTGCTGCCTGACGCCAGCGAGGCGTTGACGCTAGCGGCGGCCGATCCGGCGCCGCCATACAGCGAGTCGTAGCCGGTCAGCGCGAGGGTGTCGCCCGGGTGCGCGTTGTAGATGAAATCCGTGCCCGGCTTGACCGTGGTCTTGGTCAGAACACTGAGAAGGTTGGTGCTGATGGAGTAGAACACGTCGTTGCCGGTGCCCCCGACCAGGGTGTCATTGCCCGTACCGGCGACCATCGCGTCGTTGCCCGGCCCAGCGACCATCAGATCGTTGCCTCCGGAGAAGCTGCCCCAGAACTGGTCGGTGGTGATTGACGCGGCTCCGTACAGCGTCTCGTTTCCCGTGCCGGCCACCAGGAGCGCTCCCGGCGCCGAAGCACCGCCCGCACTGGGGCTGGCGTAGACGACGACGTTGTTCGCAGCGCCGACGACAGTGTTGCCAGCGGAGCCGCCCACCACGTAGTCCAGGGTCTGGGTGGCAGAATTGCCGCCGTAGAAGAACACCGAGCCGGGGCCGCCGACGATACCCGTCTGGCCCGCATTGGCGGCGGCGAAGATCGTATCGGCGCCCCCCGTCAGGCTGACGAGGTTCGTTCCGCCGCCGAGGCTGACCACGCCCGTGCCACTGAGGTTCATGCGGTCGTTGCCGTTGCCCGATGCGACGGTGTAGGCGCCCGACAGGTTGAAGGTGTCGCTCCCGTTGCCGGCAACGATTGAACCGGTGCCGTTCGCGACGTTCGTGTAGCTGAGATTGCCGTTGCCGCCGAGGAAGTTGCTGCCACCGGAGACGGTCAGGTTGGCGTTGCCGCTGTTGTCCACCACGAAGCCGTAGCCGGACGGGACGCTGACGACGCCGCCGCTGGTGATCACCAGCTGGTTTGTGCCTGAGCCGGAGGGGGCCGGAGCGGTTCCGCCACCCGCGACATTCGTGACGGTCAGGGCGTTGGAGGCCAGCAGAGCGGTCAAGGTGGTAGCGATGCTCTGCGCCAGCGCGGTGTTAGCCGGTCCTGTGAAGGTGCTGGTCACCGTGGTGGAGTTGGCACCGGGGACGGTGATCGTGGCCATTCAGAGTCTCCGTTCATTTTTTGTCGGACTGGCGCAGCAAGGCGGACTGTTGGCCTCGGACTAACCCGTTACGATGGCGCTTCGCAAGTGCAAAACGATCCGAAAGGGCCAGTGCCACAATCCAACAGGATCGATGCTATCTCGGCAGCCGGAAACGGCGACAAAACATCTCGTGAGCCAAGCCGGTGTCGAAAAGCGGGGAAAATGCCGACGCGGCATTCCCCATACTGCTAGCCAACGGGCGACAGCTGTGGCAGCAGTTCGGAGATGCAATCGGCCCGGAACGTTGCCCCGTTCATCGGCACCACCATCACCGCGTCACGCGCCCGCCAGAGGGTCCATTGCCGGAGCAGGCTGCCGCGCGGGTAGAGCGCCACGACCTCCTCGTATTCCGCGCCGCTGATACAGTAATCGAGCTCGATCACCACCCTGATTTCGTGGAATTCCGCCCACGCGGTCAGGATCAGCAGTTCCGGAACCGTGAAGGCGATGCCGGTCGGCCCAGCAAGTCCGGCCGGAGTGATTGCCGGCGCCATGTCGGCGATCCGGTCGATCATGCCAGAGGCTCGTGGTGTGGCTGCCATTTCGTCGGCTCTTCCATTTTCACTTGGTCGGGCGTCGCTCGGCCGGATGCCGCCGACAATCTGGACTGTGGCGCAGCATGAGATCACAGGGCTGTGATGGCAAGTCCCACCTTTGAGATTCCGCGAGCCATCCGCGGCCATCTCACGGCGGCCGCGGCGCCTGTAGCTGCGATCTCCCCCTCCAGCAAGCCCATTCCGCGCGACGCTGACAACCCGTTCCGGGCGCCAGGCGAGTTGGCGGGCGGCTGGCGTGCTTCGCATGCAACACCTCGGCTCGCGCCATTCGGTCTCGCATTGGGATGCGGCGGGCGGGGGCGATGAGTGGATTGTTGCCGTGAAGGCGGCGGCAAGCTTCGGTTAAGGAGATGGCAAGCTTCGGTGGCAGACAATCCGCGTGATGTCGTCGGCCGCACCCCCCTTCACACCTGCCCGGCCGCTCGCGCCGACCGACGGATTGGGCGCTCTGGCCGCTCTTGCCGGTGCCTTTGTGCTGGCGGAGCCCGTCTGGGGCGCGGCTGCGGGCGCGGCGCTCGGCTTGTCCACAGGCTTCGCGGCGGCGGCTGCGCTCGGCCTTCGGCGCGTGCGCTCGGCGGGCAGGGCGCTGGCCGGGCGGGAGCGCGAGGCCGCCGCGAGTCTGCGCGATAGCGAAGCCCGCTACCGGCTGCTGGCCGAACATGCCGGCGACATGATCGTGCTCGTCCGCGCCGACCGCACGCGCGCCTACGTCTCCCCCTCCTGCCGGGCGCTGCTCGGGTATGAGCCTGACGAGCTTCGCGGGACTGATTTCGCCCGCTTTGTCCACCCGGAGGATCGCGCCCGTGTGGAGGCGAGCTACGCGGCTTTCTGCAGCGCCGGCGGCCGCACCAACTCGATCTACCGGCTCGGCCATCGCGACGGGTCCTATCGGTGGATCGAGGCGACCTGGGTCACCATCGCGGGCGATGACGCAGCGGGAACCGAGGTTGTCTCCATCGTCCGCGACATCTCCGAGCGGAAGGCAGCGGAGGAGCGGATCGCGTTCCTGTCGCGCCACGACCCGCTGACCGGCCTGGCCAATCGGGTCCTGCTGCGCGAACGGGTCGAGGAAGCGCTGCGCTTCGCCGAGCGTGGCGGCGCGTTGGCGCTCCTGTCGCTCGATCTCGACCGCTTCCAGGCGGTCAACGATGAACTCGGCCACGCGGCGGGGGACGCGCTGCTGCGCGCGGCCGCACACCGGCTGGCCGGCGCTGTGCGCGAAGCCGACACGGTCGCGCGGCTCGACGGCGATGGGTTCGCCGTGCTGCAGGCCAGCATCGAGCGCCCGGAGGACGCAGGACGGCTTGCCGACCGGCTGCTCGCCAGCCTTGCTGCGCCGTTCCAAATCGAGGACCGTCAAGTCAGTCTGCTAGCGAGCGCCGGAATCGCGGTCGCGCCGGCCGACGGCGCCGGATTCGAGGGGCTGTTGCAGAAGTCCGAGGCCGCGCTGCTGCGCTGCAAGCACGAGGGCCGGGGCGCCTGGCGCTTCTTCGAGCCCGGTATGGAGGCGCGGCGCAGGATGGTGCAGACGCTCACCCTCGATCTCCGCAAGGCGCTCGCGGCGGCCGAGTTCGAGCTGTTCTACCAGGCTCAGGTCGCGCTGGGGGACGGGCGAATCACCGGCGTGGAGGCGCTCCTGCGCTGGCGCCATCCGGTCCGCGGCCTCGTCTCCCCGAGCGAGTTCATACCTGTCGCCGAAGATTCCGGCCTCATCGTGCCGATTGGCGCCTGGGTGCTCCGGCAAGCCTGCCACCAGGCGGCACGCTGGCCGGACGACATTGTCATTGCGGTCAACCTCTCCGCCGTGCAGATCCGCTCGCCTGCGTTGCTGGGGACGGTGCGCGCCGCACTGGAGGCAAGCGGCCTTCCAGCAAGTCGCCTGGAACTCGAAATCACGGAATCGGTCCTGCTTGACGAGGCCGAGCCGACGCTCGCCGCCCTGCGCGGCCTGCGCGAGATGGGGGTGCGGATCGCGATGGACGATTTCGGCACCGGCTATTCGTCGCTGCACTACCTGCGCAGCTTCCCGTGGGACAAGATCAAGCTCGACCAGTCCTTCGTGCGTGACCTGTCGGCCGTGCCCGATAGCACGGCGATTGTGCGCGCCGTCGCCGGACTCGGCCGCAGCATGGGGATCGCCACTCTGGCCGAAGGGGTGGAGAATGCGGAGCAACTGGACCGGCTGCGCGCCGCCGGCTACGGGGAGGCGCAGGGTTATTTCTTCAACCGCCCCGGCCCGGCCAGCGCGTTCACCGACCTGCTCGCAGCCGACCGTGCCATCGCGCCCCCGCGCCGGGCGGTCGCTGCGGCATCCTGATCCGGACTTTCAGTCGCCGAGCGGGGGCGGCTGCATGGGAAGCGGGGGCGGCAGTCCGGGGGCCGCCCCGAGCGCGCCGCCGGGTGCGACGAGCGAGCCTGGCGGCGGCGCGAAAGCCGGACCGGGCGGCGGGATCGCAGACGAATCCAGAGGTGGACCCGCAGGAGGCGCGAGTGGGGCGGGGGGCGGGGCCAGCGCGTCGGGCGGTTGGGGCGGCAGCGGTGCAGCCTGCACCGGCGATGGCACCGCGCCGGCTGGCAGGAGCCAGTCGGCAAGCGCATGCCGCACCTGGTATTCGAACTCTACGTTCATCTGATCCATCATCTCGCGGGTGAACTGGTAGAGCGCCATCGACAGATCGCCGACCGGCCCGGTGAGCTGGCGCACCACCGTCGCCTGCGCGTATCCCGCCCGCGTGGTTCCCGAGGTGAAAATGTCCAGCTCGACGGACATCGTGCCGGTGATCAGCTCGCCCTGGCGGATCAGCGAGGCATCGTTGATGACGAACACGGCGCGCCCGGTCGCGCCTTCGGCCCTCAATCGCTGCTGGGCCATCAGGCGCAGCGCCGCGACCGGCTGGACGGGATCGAGCGGGGTGACATCCGGCGGCTGGCCGGATGGCACGAAGAGCTGCATGATCTCCACCGTCGCGACGTTGAGCCGCAGCGGCAGCAGATAGGAGAAATCCAGCGGGGGAAAATTGCCTGCGCCCGGTGCCACCGGCGGCGTCTCGGACGCGCAGGATGCCGCCAGCAGGGCTGCCAGCAGCACGGCGCGGCGGCGCACGGGGCGGGAAATCCGGCCGGAGACGGCGCGCCACGTCCCATCAGAGAATGAGTCGAGGACGTGATCCGTCGCGTGGGCGGTCAACGCTGGCGGGCGCGCGCGCATGGCGATGCTCCGGGCCGTTAGGCTACCGGACTGAAGCAGACCGTGTGTGGCGCGGTCAATGCCGCGCCGCTCGGCTCTGGACGTCCGTGCGCGGGAAGCGGAAGTCGAAATTACAGAACTCGCAGGTCATCACGATGTCGCCGTCCACCGCCATGTGGTCCAGATCCTCGGGCGGGAAGCCCTCGAGGATGTCGGCGAGGCGCGCGCGCGAGCAGCGGCATCCGTAGGACAGGGCGCGGGAGCGGTCGAGCGCGACGCCTTCCAGCCCGAACAGGCGGTACAGTCAGCCGGTCGGGCGCAAGCGCGTCGTCCAGCAGCTCCGTGTCGGTCAGCGTGGCGGCAAGCGCGGTCGCGGTGCGCCAGCTCTCCTCCTGCGCCTCGTCCGACAGCTCCGGGTCCACTCCGCCAGCCCCGGCGACGCGCTCCAGCACCAGCCCGCCGGCCCGCCATCCCGCCTCGGTGCGCGCGCAGGCGAGGTGGACGTGACAGCGGATCTGCTCGCTGGTGGCGAAGTAGTGCAGCGCCATGTCGGCGAGGCTCGCCCCCTCGATCTTCACGATCCCCTGGTGCCGGTTCTGCTCCGGCCCCTGATCGACGGTGAAGGCGAAATACCCACCCCCCAGCAGGCGGTCGGCGGCGGGCGCCGGGTCGGCCGCGATGGCGGCAAACCGGCCAGGGTCCACCCGCGCGTAGCCGCGCAGTGCGCCCGCGTCGGTGCAGTCGGCCAGCAGCATGGGGACCGGGCCGTCCCCCTTCGCCTGAAGGCTGAACGAGCCGCGGAACTTGAGCGCCGAGGCCAGCCCGGCGGCGAGCGCCAGCGCCTGTCCTGCGAGGCGGGTCACCGGCTCGGGGTTGGCATGGCGCGTCAGCAGCGCGTCGGCCAGCGGACCAAGGCGGATCAGCCGCCCCCGCACGGGGCGGCGTGGCAGGAAAAACGAGGTGACGCCCCGCGGCACGACAATGTCGGGCACTGCCGGGCGGTGGCGGTCCAGGAAGGCGGGCGTTTCGGACATCGTCGCAAGATAGGCACGCGGCCCCGTGCAGGCTACCGTCGCGGCTATGCGTTCCGTGAGGGGCGGGAACCGGCCTCGACGCGCGACGGATGGGAAGGAACGGCCGATGATGCGGGGATGGGTGATCCTGGGCGCGATCGTGCTCGCGCGCATCGGCTTCGGCTATCAGTTCCAGACCGTCGCCAGCCTGGGACCGGCGCTGATCCGCCTGTTCGGCCTGGACTACGCCGGGCTCGGGTCGCTGATCGGGGCATACATGGTCGCGGGGGTGGTGGTGGCACTCCCGCTCGGCCTGCTTGCGCGCCGGTTCGGCGACCGGCTGGTGCTGGGCGGAGGGCTCGCCCTGATGGCGCTCGGCGGGGCGGCCTCGGCCGCCGCCGCCGGTGCAGGGGGCATCGCCGGGGGCCGTGTCCTGGCTGGGATCGGCGCCGTCGCGATGACGGTGCTGCAAACCAAGGTGATCGCCGACCGGTTCCCCGGCCGGCGGTTCATGCTGGCGGTCAGCATCTCCGTCGGCGCCTACCCCGTCGGCATCGGGCTTGCCCAGATCACCGCGCCGGTGCTGGCGCGGGCCTTCGGCTGGCCGGCGGCGTTCCTGGCCGGCGCGTCGGTGATGGCGGCGGCCACCGCGCTGTTCCTGGCGAGCTTCCGCCCGGCGCCCGGGGGAGCGGAGCGCGAACGGCCTGCCTCATCGGGCGTGTTCCGCATGCCCAGCCGGGCGGAGTGCCTGCTGCTGGTCGTGGCCGGGCTGATTTGGACCGCCTACACGGCGGGCTACGCCGGATTCCTCTCATACACGCCGTCGTTGATGGCGACGCGGGGCCAGGGGCTCGTGCTGACCGGGGTCGTCATGGCCTTCGCCACCTGGGGAAACGTGATCGGCACGTTGGGCGGTGGAGCGCTGGCCGAGCGATACGGCGCCTGGCCCGTGTTCGCCGTCGGCACCGCGCTCATGACCGTCGGGATCGCGGCGATGGGGCTGCTCGACTGGCCGGTCGCCTGGGGTGCGCTCGTGGGCATCCCGGGCTCCATCCAGCCGGGAGTGATCGTGGCGGTCGGTACCCTCTCCGCCCGGCCGGAGAACCGCGCCGCCGGCATGGGCCTGTTCTACACGACCTATTACCTGGGCGGCGCCGTGATCCCCGCGCTGTGCGGCCGGGCCGCCGATGCATGGGGCGGCCCGGCGGGGGCGATGTATGCCGCCGCTATCGTCTCCGCGTTGGCCTTCCCGATGTATCTTCTCCATCGCCGCATGACAGCCCATGCGCCGATTGGGTGGGCCGTGCGCTGAATTGCAGAGGGCTGAAAAGGTTCGGCGGGACGCCGGCCCGGCGTTGCTACGCGCGCAACCTGGCCAGCCGCTCCTCTGCCTCGGTCCTGTCGAGCGCCAGCGCGCGATACGCGATCTCGCGGGGGAACCCCGCGCGCGCCAGCACGCCAAGCTCGCGCAGCTTTCCCGCCGCGTCGGGCGGCGCGCCGGGCCGGAACGGGCCGATGCGGCGGCGGGCGGCAAGCGCCAGGGCGGCGTCAAGCTCGCCGTCCGAATCCGACCCCAGTGCCGTCGCGGCGGCCTGCGCATCCACCCCCTTGGCCGCGAGATGCGCGGCGACGGCGCGGCGGGATTTTCCGGCTCGGGTCAGCCGATGGGCCCGCGCGCTGGCGAAGGCGGCGTCGTCCACCGCGCCGGCGGCGGCCAACCGCGCCACGATCGAGGCGATCAGCGCCCGTGCCGCCTTGGCCGCTTCGGCCACGGCCCCCGCCCCGCGCTCGGCTTCCGCCGCCCGCTCCCATCGCGCGACCCGCCGCTCCAGCACGCGCCGGAGACCGGCCTCGGTCGTGGCGAAGCGGGCGAGGTAGGCGAGGGCCGCGGCATGGAGCTGGGCGGCATCGGGCGGCGATCCGGTATTCGGGGGCGTGCTCACGGCGGCATCCTGCCAGAACCGGCGCGAAGTCACGGCGGTTTGACACTCACTTCGGCCACGGCCAATGTTTTCGTTCCTTCGGACCCGCCCCGGATAGGGAATAGACCGCCTCGGGTGGCGCTCCGTCGGGCCTATAGAGCACGAGGACAAGCATGATCTCCGCCCTGATGCCGAACTACGCCCGCGCCGACCTCGCCTTCGAGCGGGGTGAGGGAGCCTGGCTGTGGACGGTGGACGGGCGACAATTCCTCGACTTCGGGTCGGGCATCGCCACCGCCTCGATCGGTCACGCCAACCCGCACCTCGCCCAGGCGATCGCCGAGCAGGCGGCCAAGGTGATGCACGTCTCCAACCTCTATCGCATTCCGCAGGCCGAGCGCCTGGCGGCGCGGCTGGTCGAGAATACGTTCGCCGACAGCGTCTTCTTCTGCAACTCGGGCGCCGAGGCGAACGAGGGCATGATCAAGATGATGCGCAAGGCGATGGCCGAGACCGGCAAGCCGGAGCGCTTCCGCATCATCTGCTTCGAGGGCGCGTTCCACGGCCGCACCCTGGCCACCCTCGCCGCCACCGGCAACGCCAAATACATGGCGGGCTTCGGCCCGCCGGTCGAGGGTTTCGACCACGTCCCGTTCAACAACATGAACGCGGTGCGCAACGCGATCGGCGCCCAGACCGCCGGGATCATCGTCGAGCCGGTGCAGGGCGAGGGCGGCGTGCGTCCTGGCGATATGGACTTCCTGCGCGGGCTGCGCCCCGCCTGCGACGAGTACGGCATCATCCTCGGCATGGACGAGGTGCAGTCCGGCATGGGCCGCAGCGGGAAGCTGTTCGCGCACGAATGGGCGGGCATCGCGCCGGATGTCATGAGCGCGGCCAAGGGCATCGGCGGCGGCTTTCCGCTCGGCGCCGTGCTCGCCAAGGAGTTCGTGGCCAGCCACATGGTTCCCGGCACCCACGGCAGCACCTTCGGCGGCAATCCGCTCGCCTGCGCGGCCGGCAACGCCGTCCTCGACGTCATCCTGGCACCCGGCTTCCTCGACGGCGTGGTGCGCAAGGGGGCGAAGCTGCGGGCCGGGCTGGAGGCGATCGCGCGGGAGTTCCCCTCGGTGTTCGAGGACGTGCGCGGCCTCGGCCTGCTGCTCGGCATGAAATGCGCCATCCCGCAGGCCGAGGTCCAGGCCGCCTGCGTCGCCGAGGGACTGATGGCGATCACCGCCGGGGAGAACGTGCTGCGCCTCGCCCCGCCGCTGGTCATCACCGACGCCGACATCGACGAGGCGCTGGCGATGCTCCGGCGCGCCGCGCGCCGCTGCCAGCCCTCGGCCGCTAGGGAAGCGGCGAAATGAGCGCCGCCCTGCGCAAGACCGATCTCGCCGGGGAGGGCGCCGGGGAGCACGCCGGGCCGCCGCGCCATTTCCTCGATCTGCGCGACTTCGACACGCGGACGCTCCGCCAGATGCTGGACGTGGCGGCCGGGTTCAAGCGCGCCCAGGCCACCTCCGCGCGCCTGTCCCCACGTCCGCTGGCCGGCAAGACCCTGGCGCTGATCTTCGAGAAGCCCAGCACGCGCACCCGCGTCAGCTTCGAGGTCGGCATGCGCCAGCTCGGCGGCGACGTGATCGTGCTGAGCGCCAAGGAGATGCAGACCGGCCGGGGCGAGACGGTGGCCGACACGGCGCGCGTGCTGTCGCGCTACGTGGACGCCATCATGCTGCGCACCGACAGCGCCGCGAAGCTGCACGAGCTGGCCCGGCATGCGACCGTTCCGGTCATCAATGGCCTGACCGAGGCCTCGCATCCCTGCCAGATCATGGCCGACATCCTGACCGTCGAGGAGCATCGCGGCCCGATCGCCGGCCAGGTCATCGCCTGGGTCGGCGACGGCAACAACGTCGCCCGCAGCTGGATCGAGGCGGCGGTGCGCTTCGGCTTCACCGTGCGGCTGGCGACCCCCGATGCGCTCCGGCCGCCGCCGGAGGTGCTGGCGTGGGCGCGCGCGCAAGGCGGACGGATCGAGGTCACGACGGACCCCGAGACGGCCGTCGCCGGCGCCGGCTGCGTCATCACCGACACCTGGGTCAGCATGTCCGACGACCCGCACGAAAGCCGTCACAACCTGCTCGCCCCCTACCGCGTCACCGCCGCGCTGATGGACAAGGCCGCGCCGGACGCGCTGTTCATGCACTGCCTGCCCGCCCATCGCGGCGAGGAGGTCGAGGCCGCGGTCATCGACGGGCCGCGCTCGGTGGTGTTCGACGAGGCCGAGAACCGGCTGCACGCGCAAAAAGGCGTGCTCGCCTGGGTGATGGGGTCCGCGCGGTAGTCGCCCACCTTGTCAGGCGGGAGCCTCGGTGTACACCTGCCGCCCCACCGACCGCGCCAGGGGTACACCGGCCGGGCTTACGCGCTGGTGGTGTACACGAGGGGGGTAACGAACGCTTAAGTGCCGACCCGCGGCGCCTGGGAGCCGCCCACTCGGCTCGTTGGACCGTCGGGATCAGCCGCCGATGACGCGCGCCACCTCGGCCGGGGTCTGGCGGACCAGCGCCTCGTAGTCGCGCATCAGCGTCTCGCAGATCTGGCCGGGGGTGAAGCGATACTGCGCGATCTCGCGGATCGGGGTGACCTCGGCGGCGGTGCCGGCCAGGAAGGCCTCGGTCGCGCGCGGCATCTCGTCGGGCATGATCGGTCGCTCGATCACCGTCATCTGGCGGTTCTTGGCGAGCGCCATGACGGTGCGCCGCGTGATGCCGTCCAGGAAGCAGTCGGGGGTGGGCGTGTGCAGGTCGCCGTCCATGACGAAGAAGATGTTGGCCCCGGTCGCCTCGGCGACCTGCCCGCGCCAGTCCAGCATCAGCGCGTCGTCGTACCCCTCGGCCTCGGCTTTGTGCTTGGACATCGTGCCGATCATGTAGAGCCCGGTGGCCTTGGACGCGGTCGGCGCCGTCTCGGGCGAGGGCCGCTTCCACTCGGCCATCCCGAGGCGGATGCCCTTCATGCGGTCGGCGCCGAAATAGCTCGGCCACTCCCAGGTGGCGATGGCGAGGTGGATCGTCGTCAGCTGCGCCGAGACCGCCAGCTGCTCGGTGCCGCGCCAGGCGATCGGGCGCACATAGGCGTCCGTCAGGTTGTTGGCGCGCAGCGTCTGATAGCACGCCTCGTCGATCTGCTCGGCGCTGTAGGGGATCTCGAAGCCGAGGATGCGGGCCGAGTTGATCAGCCGCTCGGTGTGGTCGCGCAAGCGGAAGATGTGGCCCGCATATGCCCGTTCGCCTTCGAAGACGGCGCTGGCATAATGCAGCCCATGCGACAGTACGTGCAGCCGCGCATCCCGCCACGGCACCAGGGCGCCATCCCACCAGATCATGCCGTCACGGTCATCGAAAGGAACCAGCGCCATGAGCGGCACTCCTTGTAATTTTATTACTCAGGACTGGGCAATCGTAGAATGAACGCCCAGATACGTCAACGATCCTGCCGCAAGCTGAAGGGATACCAGCCATGCCGGACGGACGCCACGCGCCGCTGAGCGGGGCGAGCGCCGCAGCGCGCCGCCATCCCCCCCGGGCGGGGGCCGAACCCAAGCCGCCGTCCGCCGGGGCGGGCCTGCTGTTCCTGCGCGAAGACGAGATCCGCCTCGCCCAGGACCTGCTGTTCTTTGCATACCGCGACTTCACCAACGCCGCCGACGTGATCCTGGAGGAACTGGGGCTCGGGCGGGCGCATCACCGCGCGCTCCACTTCATCGGCCGCAATCCGGGCATCAATGTGTCCGACCTGCTCTGCATCCTGCGGATCACCAAGCAGAGCCTCGCGCGCGTGCTGTCGGCGCTGATGGAGCGCGGCTATGTCGCGCAGGAGCCCGGTACCGACGACCGCCGCCAGCGCCTGCTGACGCTCACGCCGGCCGGGCAGGCGCTGGAGCGCCGGCTGTTCGAGCGCCAGCGCGAGCGCCTCACTGTCGCCTACCGGGAGGCGGGCGCGGCGGCCGTGGACGGGTTCCGCCGCGTCATGCGGGGCATCATGGACGAGGCGGCGCGCGCCTATCTGGAGGGCGAGGCGGCCCGGCCAGAGACCCCTCCGCGCGGCGCCTGAGCGGAACCCCGGCAGGAGCGGCCGCAGCACGTCATGTCGGAGAGCGCGCACATCCTGGTGGTCGATGACGACGCAAGGCTGCGGGCCCTGCTGTCGCGCTACCTCGGCGAGAACGGATTCCGGGTCACCACGGCCGAGAGTGCCGTCGAGGCGCGCGCCATGCTGCGCTCCTTCGCGCCCGATCTGCTCGTGCTGGACGTGATGATGCCGGACGAGAACGGGCTGGCGCTGACCGAGCAGCTTCGCCAGACGGCCAGCCTCGTGCCGATCCTGCTGCTGACGGCGCGCGCCGCGCCCGAGGATCGCATCGCCGGGTTTGAGGCTGGCGCCGACGACTACCTGCCCAAGCCGTTCGAGCCGCTGGAGCTGGTGCTGCGCATCCGCGCCATGCTGCGCCGCGCCATTCCGGCCGGCCCGGTCCTGCCGGCCGGCCCGGTGACGATCGGCGCGGCTTGGTTCGATGCCGGCCGCGGAGAGCTGCGCGGCCCGAACGGCCCGATCCGCCTGACCGCGGGGGAGACGGCGCTGCTCGGCGCACTCGCCCGCCGCCCCATGAGGTGCTGTCGCGCGAAGACATTGCCGCCGTGCTGGGCATGGACGAGGCGAGCGAGCGCGCGGTGGACGTCCAGGTCACGCGGTTGCGCCGGAAGATCGAGCCCGACCCGCGCGAGCCTCGGTTCCTGCTGACCGTCCGCGGACGCGGCTACGTGCTGAAGCCGGGGCTGGGCTGATGGTACGGCGGCGCTCCGCCCCGGCGACTGGGCGCCCGATGAGCGCGCCTGGATCATCGATCAGGCACGCCATGAATTCGACCTGCGGATGCGCTTCGAGCCCGACGCCATCCTGCCGGCCACCAAAACTGGCTGGTGGTGCGAGGAACGACGCGGAATGGCGGAGCCATTTGCGTCGATCGCACCATTAGTCCAATGAAAACGGCACAGTATGCATCTGGCCAGTCTTGCCGTTGACCATTCGAAACACGCTCGTGATCAACGATCCCGTATAGGCCAAGACCTCGCCCTTCCCGCCATCGAACAACGCCACGACGTACGAGGGGTGATTGACTTTATCGGCCAGGTATTCGTCGACCACCTCGGCTATTTTTGCCTTGCCGGAGGTGGACTGCCCATAAACCGCGCACACCATATTGAATTGATAGCAGACGCCATGGCCAAATCGTGTTGATATGTCGGGATTCGTGCCGCACGGAACGAAGTGACTCTGAAAATTTGGCGTGCCGAGGGCGGATTCGAAACCCACTCTGTCGACAATGGCCTGGAGGATTTCCGATTTCGAGAGACCGGCCAGAGGCTTCGGCTGCACGCCGAGAACTATCTCCTTTCCGCTCCGGAGCTGGGAGCAACTGACCGTATCGAGAATTCTTTGATGCGTCTTGGCCTGCGTGTCAGGCGACCTCCCGAGCGGCCCACCGACCAATGCTTTGGGGTCCCTTATCGAAGATGGACCTTCTATGATCGCGATTTCCCAGGGCTCGGTGGTCCCGCGCCAAAACGTTCTCACTCCCGCTTCTGCCATCAGGGTCTCGCTTGGTTAGGTTCAGCTTGGCCGGCGCCACACATATCTGACGATATCACATCCTTGACGCGGGTGCGGGGTTTCCTGGGGTCCTGCGGCGCCGATGATGAACAGCCCACTCGGCGGCCCGCGCTGCGTTTGCGGCCGCCCATCTCACCGTTGTAGCCTCGCGTTCCAAAACGCTTGAGGATCGGCCGTTCCTCTCGGGAACAAGGAGGCGGAAGTGCAAATTCCCATTACCGATGCCATCCAGCAGCTACGCGATCAGTTGCGTGAAGCGGTCCTTGAGGGCCGCGATCAGGACATCGTCTTCACGCCGAACGGGGTCGAGGTCGAACTGGGCGTGACGTTCGCCGCGGAGGCCAAGGCCGGCGGTGGTTTCAAGCTGCTGGCCTTTCTCGACCTGTGCGCCGAGGCGAAGGCGAGCCGCGAGAGCCAGCACAAGATCAAGCTGTCGCTGTCGGTCGCAGACCGGCACGGCCAGCCCCTCAAGGTGCGGTCCGGCACGGTTCCCAAGGGCCTCTAGCGGCGGAACCGGGGCATGCCGCTGACGTCGGATGCGTTCCTGGCCGATGTGGCTGCCGTGTATGCGGATGCATCGACGCAAGCCGGCTTCGGCTCCGGTCGGCTGATCGCACCCGGCCTGGTCCTGACGGCCGGGCACGTGATCGACGCTCCGACAGCTCAGGAACCAGCGTGCACGGGATGGCGGGTCAGGCGCTCGGTGAGCGGGCGAGGGATGGCACCTGGACGGCCGAACCGCACGAATTCGACGTGCTCTGGCGGCAAACGGACGGCGTGGACCTCGTCCTGCTCAGTCTGCGTGGCGAGACGAAGCCCAGCCCGGCGCTGAAGACGGTATTCGCCGCGTGCGAGGAGATCGGGGCGATTCCCGAAACCGTCGCGGCGGGGTTCCCGGAAGCATGGCGAACCGCGACGGGCGCGCTACGCGACTATAACTTGAGCGGCAGCCTCCGGATCGCGGAGCGGGACGGTCCCTACGCATGGACCGTGTCGATGGCCGATAAGCCGGACAGGCCACAAGGCTGGCAGGGCATGTCCGGGTCCGTCGTCTGCCATGTCAGTCCGGACGACGAACTTCATGTCTTCGGTGTGGTGCAGGAGGTACCCGCCGACTTCACCAGCGGCATGCTCCAGGTGGCACGATTGTCGGCCGCCTTCGGGAACGACGCTTTCCGCAACGCGCTCCGTATCGCCCTGGGATCGGAGCCGCGCATCGTTCCCTGGACCGGTCGTGGACGTCCCATTGTGCAGCGCCCGGCTCGCAGCACGATTCCCTCGCTCCGCAATCGTCCTTTCGTGGGCCGGGAAGACATCCTTGCGGACATGCGCGCGTGTCTCGGTGATCCGCGCAACGACGCCGTGATTGTCCTGCATGGGCCGGCCGGTGTCGGAAAGAGCGAGGTGGCACTGGAGTACGCGCGCCGCCAGCAGCCTATGTATCCAGGCGGAACGTTCCTCCTCGACGGCGGTGAGCGGGATGTCGTGATCGGCCTGGCCAGGCTCGGGACGACTGTGCTCGGCCTCGATGTTCCGCCAGGAATGCCGTTGGAAGACCAGGCCGAACGGACCCGGTTGGCGCTCGGCGTCGCGCCGAGCTTGCTGATCTACGACGCCGTTCAGTCGGCGGACGCCGTGGAACCGTGGCTGCCACCGACCGGCATGCCGTGCCATGTCGTGATGACCACGACGCTGGATCGCTGGGATTTCGGCTGGCAGGCGATCAAGGTCCGGCCCCTTTCGTCCGAAACGTCATTGGAGCTGATCGCGCGCATCGCGGGCCACGACGTCGCAACCCGGTATGGCGCCCAGCTTGTCGCAGTCGCGGATGGGTTGCCGGTGCAGATCGTGCCCGCCTCCGCGACCCTCGCCTACCAGGCGCGCCGGCGCCACCCCGGTGCGGCATCGCCGGCCCTGCTGACGCGGGAGGCCCAGACAAGCTTCCTTGGCGTCTACCAGCAACTCGATCAGCCAGCCCAGTTGCTGCTGCATGCAGCCGCGCGCCTGGCCCCGCAGCACATCCCCCGCGCGGAGCTGCAACGCCACCTGACGGAGGCGGCGGGGTGGAGCCAGGACGAGTTCCTGCATCGGCTCGACGCGTGCCTCGATCTGCATGTGCTGCAAGACGGCGACGAGCTGCGGATGCACCAGCTTTTTGCGACGTTCGTGCGCGATACGGCCGTTCCGGCAGAGCTCGCCGCATCCCTCACGCCGGTCGTGCGCGTGCAAGCCTTGCGGATGGTCGCGATCGCGACGGAGCTGGCACAGCATCCGAACCGCGCCGACCTCGCGGCAATTTTCCTGGCGCTTGTGCCCGCTCTTGGCCGTTGGGACGTTCAGGACGTCGAGGTTTCGATCGCCGACGGAGAGACGATTGGCAACGCCCTGATTGGAATCGGCGCATTCGAGAATGCCCGGCCCTGGTACGAACGCGCCGTCGCGGCGGCGGGGAAGGGCGACGTCCACGGCCGCGTCGATCACGAAAGCCTCGGTGCCAGCCTGCATGCGGTGGGCGACTGCCTGTCGAGCACGGGGCAGTTCGAGGCCGCCCGGCCCTGGTACGAACGCGCCGTCGCGGCGGCGGGGAAGGGCGACGTCCACGGCCGCGTCGATCACGCAAGCCTCGGCCGCAGCCTGCATCAGGTGGGCGTCTGCCTGTCGAGCACGGGGCAGTTCGAGGCCGCCCGGCCCTGGTACGAACGCGCCGTCGCGGCGGCGGGGAAGGGCGACGTCCACGGCCGCGTCGATCACGCAAGCCTCGGCCGCAGCCTGCATCAGGTGGGCTACTGCCTGTCGAGCACGGGGCAGTTCGAGGCCGCCCGGCCCTGGTACGAACGCGCCGTCGCGGCGGCGGGGAAGGGCGACGTCCACGGCCGCGTCGATCACGCAAGCCTCGGCCGCAGCCTGCATCAGGTGGGCGTCTGCCTGTCGAGCACGGGGCAGTTCGAGGCCGCCCGGCCCTGGTACGAACGCGCCGTCGCGGAGAAGGGGAAGGGCGACGTCCATGGCCGCGTCGATCACGAAAGCCTCGGCCGCAGCCTGCATGAGGTGGGCTACTGCCTGTCGAGCACGGGGCAGTTCGAGGCCGCGCGGCCCTGGTACGAACGCGCTGTCGCGGAGAAGGGGAAGGGCGACGTCCACGGCCGCGTCGATCACGCAAGCCTCGGTGCCAGCCTGCATGCGGTGGGCGACTGCCTGTCGAGCACGGGGCAGTTCGAGGCCGCCCGGCCCTGGTACGAACGCGCCGTCGCGGCGGCGGGGAAGGGCGACGTCCACGGCCGCGTTGATCACGCAAGCCTCGGTGCCAGCCTGCATGCGGTGGGCGACTGCCTGTCGAGCACGGGGCAGTTCGAGGCCGCCCGGCCCTGGTACGAACGCGCCGTCGCGGCGGCGGGGAAGGGCGACGTCCACGGCCGCGTTGATCACGCAAGCCTCGGTGCCAGCCTGCATGCGGTGGGCGTCTGCCTGTCGAGCACGGGGCAGTTCGAGGCCGCCCGGCCCTGGTACGAACGCGCCGTCGCGGCGGCGGGGAAGGGCGACGTCCACGGCCGCGTTGATCACGCAAGCCTCGGTGCCAGCCTGCATGCGGTGGGCGTCTGCCTGTCGAGCACGGGGCAGTTCGAGGCCGCGCGGCCCTGGTACGAGCGCGCTGCCACGGAGGCGGGGAAGGGCGACGTCCACGGCCGCGTCGATCACGAAAGCCTCGGTGCCAGCCTGCATGAGGTGGGCTACTGCCTGTCGAGCACGGGGCAGTTCGAGGCCGCCCGGCCCTGGTACGAACGCGCCGTCGCGGCGGCGGGGAAGGGCGACGTCCACGGCCGCGTCGATCACGAAAGCCTCGGTGCCAGCCTGCATGCGGTGGGCTACTGCCTGTCGAGCACGGGGCAGTTCGAGGCCGCGCGGCCCTGGTACGAGCGCGCTGCCACGGAGGCGGGGAAGGGCGACGTCCACGGCCGCGTCGATCACGAAAGCCTCGGTGCCAGCCTGCATGAGGTGGGCTACTGCCTGTCGAGCACGGGGCAGTTCGAGGCCGCGCGGCCCTGGTACGAACGCGCTGTCGCGGAGAAGGGGAAGGGCGACGTCCACGGCCGCGTCGATCACGAAAGCCTCGGCCGCAGCCTGCATCAGGTGGGCGTCTGCCTGTCGAACACGGGGCAGTTCGAGGCCGCCCGGCCCTGGTACGAACGCGCCGTCGCGGAGAAGGGGAAGGGCGACGTCCACGGCCGCGTCAATGCCGCGAGCCTCGCCATGAGCCTCCGTGCTGGCGCGATCTGCTTGAGGGAACTGGAACATCACGACGAGGCAGATGCCTGGGAGGCGCGGGCATCTGAAGTTGACAAGCCGTGAAACGCGGCCTCGGCGCGCTTGCGCACATGCCCCCTCGGAGCCACGGGATTTCGTGCGTTCGCTATCGAGGCAATACGAGAATTCTTGAGATGACGGGATGTATTATGCCAGTCGCCTTAATTCCGCACCTGTTCTTCGTCATTCCCGCGAAGGCGGGAACCCAGGGAGATGGAGCGGAACTCGGTGCGCAAGCCTGCGTGCCCGCCTTCGCGGGCATGATGGCATGGGTGAGGACAAAGGGCGGTTTCTGTCTAGACGGACTCTGTGAGTGGCCTGATACGGAGGACCCATGGCTGACAGAAAGCCGCTCGTGCTGGGCACAGACGTCTTCCTGAATGGAGACATCACGCAGAACCGGTGGGTTGGGGCTCGCTCGGCCCGTGAGCTTGAGCGCAGCCTCGGTTACGGGGCGGGGCGGCTTTCGGCAGGTTGGACGGTGTTGCTGCTCAAGCAGGTTCTTCAACCGGAGGATTTCAAGTTCAGCGGGCTCACCATCCGGTCTGGTGGACGCCTCGGGTTGCCTGCGGAGTCCCCGGCTGCCGACAAAGCCCGTCGCCCTGTGCACGACGAGGTGATGGATACGATAGGTGCTGCCGGATACAGGGACCGGCAGCTCAAAGCACTGTCCGAGATTACACAGAAAGAGGAGACCCGGCTCGTCAAGGTCATTCCCGTGACCCCTCATTCCGACACGCTGAAACCCAGCGAGCAGTACCCGATGGGAGGGGGCGGGTTGCAGTGGACACTGATCCGACCCTGCAAGTTC
This sequence comes from uncultured Pseudomonadota bacterium, assembly GCA_963756495.1. GTDB lineage: Bacteria > Pseudomonadota > Alphaproteobacteria > Acetobacterales > Acetobacteraceae > DATFDN01. The sequence continues at coordinate 188,822 of CAVWNS010000005.1, forward strand.
CTGGTGGCGATGACGGTCGATGAAAACGGCATCGCCCGCATCCCAGGCTTCGCGGCTTTCCTCGGGGAATCCGCCAAGTACGAAGATCGCGCGAAGCTGGCGAAGTACCTCAACGAGGCCTGATATCATTTGCCTCCCCGCCAACATCGCGCCGCGACCTGGCGTTGCCAGCCGCGCCGGAACCAGCCTAGCATCCACGGCAATGCATGCGGTGCCCGCGCGAGCGCCACCTCGCGCCAGGGTGCCGCCGGGGCGGGTGGGATGCGCAAGAGCAGCGTCAGGCTGGATCGCGGCTTCACGATCGGGCAGACCGATCCGCGCCTGTTCGGGGCTTTCGTCGAGCATCTCGGCCGCTGCGTCTATGGCGGCATCTTCGAACCCGGCCATCCGAGTGCCGACGACAAGGGATTCCGCCAGGACGTGATGGCGCTGGTGCGCGAGCTTGCGCCCACGATCATGCGCTATCCGGGCGGCAACTTCGTCTCCGGCTACAATTGGGAGGACGGCGTGGGGCCGGTCGCTGCGCGGCCGCGGCGGCTCGACTACGCGTGGTTTTCGACCGAACCGAACACCTTCGGCACCAACGAATTCATCGACTGGTGCCGCGCGGCCGGGGTCGAGCCGATGCTGGCCGTCAATCTCGGCACGCGTGGTCCGGAGGCGGCGGGGCGCTTCATCGAATACTGCAACCATCCGTCGGGGACCGCGCTGTCGGACCTCCGCCAGGCCCATGGCTGGCCGGAGCCGCACGGCGTCAAGTTCTGGTGTCTCGGCAACGAGATGGACGGCCCGTGGCAGACCGGCGCCAAGACGGCCGAGGAATATGGCCGCATCGCCGCCGAGACCGCCAAGGTGATGCGCTGGATCGATCCCACGATCGAGCTCGCGGCATGCGGATCGTCCGGCCGCACCATGCCGACCTTCGCCGAATGGGAACGCATCGTCCTCGAACACACGTTCGAGCACGTCGAGTGGATCTCGCTGCACACCTACTTGAATAATTACGCCGGCGACGCACCCGCCTTTCTCGCCAGCCCCGACCTGATGGACAGCTTCATCGAGGAAGTTGTCGCCATCGCCGATGCCGTCGCCGCGCGTCGCCGCTCGGACAAGCGCATCATGCTGAGCTTCGATGAGTGGAACGTGTGGTACCGCACGCGCCGCCCGCGTGAGGCGCGCGTGAAGCCGGGCTGGCCGGTGGCGCCGCCCATCCTCGAGGAGGCCTACGACATGGCGGACGCGCTGGCCTTCGGCGGCGCGTGCATCGCGCTGCTCAACCATGCCGATCGCGTGCGATGCGCCTGTCTCGCCCAGCTGGTGAACGTGATCGCGCCGATCATGACCGAGACCGGTGGGAAGGCGTGGCGGCAGACGATCTTCACGCCGTTCGCGCAGATGAGCCGCTTCGGCCGTGGCGACGTGCTGCGCACGATCGTCGCGTCCGACACCTACGCCGCCACCTACAACGATCCGCGCGGCGCCGCCGACCATCCCATGCACCTGCCGCGCGTGCCGTATCTGAAGCTCGCCGCCGTGGCCGGGGCGGATGGCGGGCTCAGCCTGTTCGCGCTCAATCGCGACCTCGCCGAGGAGATGCAGCTCGACGTCGCGCTGGGCGGCTTCTCCGACCTCGCGCTCCGCGAGGCGAGCACGCTGCACCATGCCGATCTTAAGGCCGTCAACACCGCGGCCGACCCGGATCGCGTCGCGCCAATCCGTCTTGAAGGCGCGCGCGTCGCCCAGGGAGCGCTGCGCGCCGTGCTGGCGCCGGCGTCTTGGACCATGATCCGGCTCGCGCCCGGCTGAACAACCCAGAACAGCGAGCAAGAAGACATGATGGGCAAAAGGGCGTTCATCGCGGCACTGCTGCTCTCGGCGTGCATCGCGCTCGGGACGGCGGCGCGTGCGCAGCCGGTCACGATCTCCTACTGGAACTTCTTCACCGGCGGCGATGGCGGCCGCATGACCGCGCTGGTGAACGACTTCAACAAGAGCCAGGACAAGGTCATGTGGAGGCCGCGACCTCGCATGGGGCGTGCCGTTCTACACCAAGACCCGCGCCGCCGTGCTCGCCGGGCAACGGGCCCGACGTGTTTTCCTTCCATCTCTCGAAGATGGCGGATTGGGGCCCGGCGGGGCTGCTGCGCCCGGTCAGCGACCAGGAACTCGCGAGCGTGGGGCTCAAGGGCGCCGATTTCGCGCAGCACGCGTGGGATCAGGCGCATGTCGGGAACACGCTCTATGCCGTGCCGCTCGATACCCACACGCTGGTGCTCTACGTCAACCTCACGCTCGCCAGGAAGGCGGGGCTGGTGGATGCATCCGGCAAGCTCAAGCCGATCACCAGCATGGCCGACTTCGAGGCCGACATGCGCGCGATCAAGGCCAAGACCGGCGCCTATGGCGTCGAGTTCGCCGAGCGACTCCACCGCCGCCGACGTGTGGCGCGTGTGGTACTCGTTGGTGCGCCAGCAGGACGCGCGGGTCATCACCGGACGCGAAGGCCTCGTACGGCGAGGCCGGTCCGACCGCGCTTGCGGCAATGGCGGGCTGGGTCAAGGAAGGGCTGATGATGGGCAAGCTCGATCCGCCGACGGCGCCGGGCCTGTTCCTGGGCGGCCGCTCCGGTTTCCTGCTCGGCGGCGACTGGAACCGCCCGACGCTGGTCGACGCCGAGGCCAAGCACCAGCTTCCCTTCGACTACGAGATTCTTCCGCTGCCCAAGTTCTACCAGGCGCAGCGCTCCTGGGCGGACAGCCACAGCTTCGCCATGCCGGGCAAGGGCAACACGCTCTCGCCGGAGAAGCTCGCGGCGGTGCTGCAATTCATCGCCTATGTGGAGAAACACTCGCTGGAATGGGCGGAGGGCGGGCACATCCCGGCCTATCTCCCGGTCACGAACTCGGCCGCATACAGCGCACTCAAGCCCAATGTCGAATATCGCCGCGCCGCAGACACGTCGCCTACGATCCTGACGCGTGGTTCGCCGGGCGTGGCCGGGCCGCTCTACCAGATCGCGGCGCGCGACCTCAATGCCGGGCATGAACGGGCAGATGCCGGTGGACGGCGCGATGGCCGACATGACGCGGAGCGATCGGCCAGATCCAGCGCTAGCATGTCCGGCGTCCACGCGCAGGACGTGCCGCCGCATCGCGCAAGCGGCGTGGTTCGACCGCCGCCGCATGGTGCGCACCGGCTGGTGGCGCGGGGCCGGGCCGTCTGGTTCGTCGGGCCGTTCGCGGTGATATACGTCTGCTTCTTCGCCTATCCGATGGTCCATCTCTTCGTGCTCAGCTTCACCCACACGCGCCTGGGCAACCCGACCGGCGCGTTTGTGGGGACCAGCAACTATGCGCGCCTGCTGCATGATCCGGCATTCTGGGGCGCGCTGGTGCACACGCTGAGCTTCGTCGTGCTGACGGTGATTCCGCTGGTGCTGGTCGGGCTGCTGCTGGCGATGCTGGTGCTGCGCGTCCGGCCGGCTGCGCGCTGTTCGTGCAGGCGGCGTTCTTCCTGCCGTACATCCTCCCGGTCAGCGTCGTGACGCTGATCTGGGCATGGCTGCTCAACGCCAATTTCGGCATGATCAACTCATCTGCTCGGGCCGCCAGATCGCCTGGTTCGACGACAGGACGCTGGCGATGCCGACCGTCGCCGCGGTCACGCTCTGGTGGACGGTCGGCTTCAACATGCTGCTGTTCATGGCCGGGCTACAGACGGTGCCGAAGGAGGTGCGGGAGGCGGCCGAGCTCGACGGCGCCAACCCCTGGCAGGTGTTCCGTCATGTCACCTGGCCGCTGCTGTGGCCCACCACCTCGCTCGTCCTGCTGCTCCAGGTGATCGCCTCGCTCAAGATCTTCGCCCAGGTCTATCTGCTGACCGCGGGCGGTCCGGGCAGCAGCACCCGCGTGCTGCTGGAATACATGTTCGACACCGGCTTCACCAACCTGGAGACCGGCTACGCATCGACGATCGCGGTCGCCATCTTTCTCGTCATCGCCGGCATCTCGGCGGTGCAGGGGCGCCTGCTCGCCGGGGCGGGGCGGCGGTGAGCGTGGCCCGACGCGGCGGGTCGCTGGCCTGGGGCCTGCTCGCGCTGGCTCTCGCGCTCGGCTGGCTCTATCCGCTGCTCTGGGCATTCGACACCTCGCTCAAGCAGGAGTTCCAGACCATCGAGGCGGTGCCGAGCTGGCTGGCGACGCCGCCGACGCTCGACGCCTACACCCGGGTGCTGACCTCGGGCGGCCTGGTCGGCTGGTATGCCAACAGCCTGGTGGTCGCGATCCTGGTGACGGCAGCGACGATCGTGCTCGCGGCGCTCGCGGCGTACGGGTTCTCGCAGCTTCGCTTCCGGGGACGCACCCCGCTGTTCTGGCTGTTCCTGGCCAGCATCATGGTGCCGTTCGAATCGCTGGTGATTCCCCTCTACCAGATGATGAACCGCATCGGGCTGGTGAACACCTATCTCGGCATCATGCTGCCGCAGCTCACCTCGCCGCTCGCGGTGTTCATCTTCAAGCGCTTCTTCGACCAGATCCCGACCGAGTTCCGCGAGGCCGCCGTGCTCGATGGCGCGCACGAAGGGCAGATTCTCCTGCGCGTCTACCTGCCGCTCAGCAGCGGCATCGTCAGCGCGGTCGCGATCGTGGTGTTCATCGCGTCGTGGAACAACTTTCTCTGGCCGTTCCTGGTGATCACGTCGCCGGGCATGATGACGATCCCGGTCGGGCTGACGCAGGTGCAGTCGGAGTTCGGCATCCACAACGCCGCCAACATGGCGCTCGCGGTCATGGGCGGTCTGCCGGTCGCGCTGCTCTACCTGCTGTTCCAGCACCGCGTCGCGGAAGGCTTTCTCGCCGCGACGGGTCTGAAAGGGTAGGCGGGGCTGAACGGGCAGGCGGGGCGCCGCCCGTCGACGTCGCCCGGCGCCTTTCAGCTGCCCCCTTGCACGATGATCTGTCCGCGCATGTGCGGGTGGATGCCGCAGGCGTAATCGAACGTGCCGGACTGATCGAACCGATGGGCGAAGCTCTCCTTCGTGTCCATCGGATGCGAGTGCAGGTTCAGCGACTGGCAGTAGATGCTGTGCGGTATGTCATCCTCGTTCACCCAAGTGACCGTCGCGCCCTTGGCAATCGTCAGCGGCGTGGGCGAGAAGGTGAAGTTGTCGATCGTCACCATCGGTTCGGCGGCTCCGGCGCGGCCGGCACGGAGGGCCGGAACGAGGGCCGCGATGGCAGCGCCCCCGGCGAAGCGGCGCAGCAGGACGCGCCGGCCATGACTGGCCCGGCCCACCGACTCGGTCATGGCGCTCTCCTCAGATCAGCGGCGTATCGACGATGGCGAGCGGCGCCTGGGTGGAGACGAGGCTCACGCGCGCGATGCCGAGACGCTGGCCCAGCTCGCCAGCCGGTACCATCATCGGCCCGGGCCCTTTCGCGGTGCCCGGCGCGGGCTGCGGGAACGCGGTGGAGCGCGCGGTGTGGAACGCCACGTGGCCCTCGACCTTCTGCATCACCTGGTGGATGTGCCCGTTCAGCACGGTCACCGAGCCGAACCGCTTGAGGTATCCCAGCGCCTGCGCGCCATCGGCGGTGCCCCAGCCCCACGGCTCATAGACGGTCCACAGCGGCACGTGCGCCATCACCACGATCGGCGTGCTGGCGGACCGTCCCGCCACGTCGTCCTCCAGCCACTCCAGCTGCTCGTGGCCGAGATTGCCGAGCCCGTTGCCTTGCAGGTTCACCACGTTCACCAGGCCGATGAAGTGCACGCCCCCGGCGTCGAAGCTGTACCAGCCGTCGCCCTTGGCGCCCTTGCCGAAGCGGTTGAGGTAGCTCTTGCCGTCCTCCTCCAGGATGTCGTGCTCGCCCGGCACGGTGTAGGCGGCGAGCCGGGTCGCGCCCATCAGTTGCTGGCAGGTGTCGAACTGCGCCGGCTTCGACAGGTGCGAGATGTCGCCGGTGTGGATCATGAAGGCCGGGCGATCGGGCAGGGCCTGCACCTGCGCCAGCGCCTGCTGGAGCGTATCCGTCGTGTGCGGGTTGGCCGGCTTGTCGAAGCCCAGATGGCTGTCGCTGATCTGCACGAAGCTGAAGCCCGTCGTCGCGGCCTCGGCGCTGCCGACCAGGCGCGCGCGCGGGATGCCGGCGGCGACGGTCCACACCATCGCGGTGCCCGCCCAGGTCATGCAGGTCAGCATCCCGCGGCGGTCGAGGTTGATGTCTCTGGCCATGAAACCACTCCGTTCCCGTTTGCCGTGATCGGCTGACCCAAAGACCGCGGCGGCGTTGCGTCTATTCCATTCGCACGCACTTTCATTTTTCTGCCGACGCGAAGAAGCCGGCGTCGCCGCCGGCTTCCCTCGCGTCATCCGGTCGGCCATTATCAGTTGATGGCGCGGTCGCGTGCGGGTTCGCGCAAGGCCATCGCGTCGTTCCGTGCCTCGGGGCGGATCTGGCTGTGGAAGAACGGCCCGGCCCAGTCGGCGGGGTTCGGTACGCCCCTCTGGAAGAATTGCGGCAACTCGTTCGGATTGTTGGAGAACACGCTGCCGCCCTCCTGGGCGAAGGCAGGTGCGGCGAGAAGCGTGAGTGCGGCGGCGGTGACGAAAAAGCGTTTCATGATCGTATCCCTTGTGGCTCGGCACCGCCTGCTGCGGCTGCCGACCGGCTGCGGATGCACCCGGTTGCCGCAAAGACCACTCGCCGCCCGACGTCATTCCATGCCAAATTTCCGCAATTCGCGGGAATAGAATGGCCGCTCGCACGGTCTTGGCCGCAGAGGCGAACCGGAGCTGAGCCTTGCGTGACGATGACGCCCGACGCCGTTTCGAGCTTCTCGCGCTGCCGCACTTGGACGCGGCGTACAATCTGGCGCGCTGGCTGACCGGGAACACGGCCGATGCGTCGGACGTGGTGCAGGAGGCGTATCTGCGCGCGTTCCGCTATTTCGGCGCGTACAAGGGTGGGAACATGCGTGTGTGGCTGCTCACGATCGTTCGCAACAGCTTCGCGACCTGGGTGCGTGAGAACCGCTCGGCGCGGCTGGTGTTCTCGGCCGATCCCCCGGACGACGGGGCCGCCGAGGAACCGATGTGGGGCACGCCGCCGCGCGATCCGGAGGCGCTGCTGCTGGCGAGCATCGATGCGGCCACCCTCGATCGCCTGATGGGCCGCCTGCCGCCCGAGCACCGCGCGGTGCTGGTGCTGCGCGAACTCGAAGACCTGTCCTATGGCGAGATCGCCACGGTGACGGGCGTTCCGGTCGGTACCGTGATGTCGCGGCTTGCACGCGCGCGCCTGGCGCTGCGGCGGCTTTGGCTCGCTGCGGAGACGGAGAGCGCCCATGGCGTGTGAGCGCATCCAGCCCTGGCTGCCGCTGATGGCCGATGACGGGCTGCCCCCGTGGCGGCGCTGGCGGCTGTGGGCGCATGTGCGCGGCTGCGAGGGCTGCGCGGCGAAGCTGGAGGAGATGCGCGCCATGCGCACCGCGTTGCGCGAGACGCTGACCTATCACGAGGCTCCGGCCGGCCTGGCGGCGCGGATCGGCGCGGCGGTCGCGCACGAGGCCATGCTTGCGTCCGCGCCGGCCCGCCGGCGTCGCTGGCCAAGCCTGCCCGGCGGCTTGTTCTCGTGGGCCGGAGGCGGTTTGGCGGGCGCGCTGGCCGGCGTTGCGCTGATGCTGCTGGTGCAGGGCAACGGCGCGGGCGGCCCGCCCGTGCTCGACGCGGTCATCGACAGCCATGTGCGCTCGCTGATGGCCGACCACCTCACCGATGTGCTCACCAGCGACCGCCATACCGTCAAGCCGTGGCTGTCGGCGCATATCGACGTCTCGCCGCCGGTCAACGAACTGGCCGCCAAGGGCTTCCCGCTGGTCGGCGGGCGGCTCGACTACGTGGCCGGGCATCCGGCCGCGGTTGTCGTCTATCGGCACGCCAAGCACGTCGTCAACCTGTTCGCCTGGGCCTCGCCCGACACGACGGACGCGCCGATGCGCACCGAGGCGCGGCAGGGATTCAACGTGGTCACGTGGCGGGCCGGCGGACTGACCTACGCCGCCGTGTCGGACGTGAAGCTCGACCAGCTGATGGATTTCGCGCGGGATGTGGCGGCTGGCGGCTAAGGCAAGATCGGGTCAGGTTGAACCAACCTGACCCGTCGGAATCGCTTCCTCATGCCCAAGACAGGCCCGCCCGTTGCAAGCAGGCGCGAACGGCTCCGCAAGGCCGCGAACTGGGGCAGCATCGTCCTGGCACTGATCGCCACCTATGTCTGCTTCGGTTCGTCGCCGGCCGGCACCAAGGCCGCGCTCGGGTCCTTCCCCCCGCTGATCATCATGACAGTGCGTGGCTGCGTGGCGGGTGCCATGCTTACCGCCTGGGCGCTCTGGAGCGGCGCGCAGCGGCCGAACGCACGGCGGGTGTTGTCCTCGTTCCTGATCGGCACGCTGATCCTGGCCCTGGGCGCCGGCGTCGGGACGGTGGGGCAGCGGACGGTGGCTTCGGGTGTCGTCGGCGTGCTGTCCGCGATGATGCCGCTGATCGCCGCCTGCCTCGGCTATCTGCTATTCCGGGAGAAGCCTCCCAAACGGGCATTGGTGGGCCTGGTCATTGGCTTCGCCGGGATCGGCCTGTTGCTGCGTCCAGGGTCGAACCTGGACCTGTTCGGCGTCATGTTGGTCGTTGCGGCTCAGGTTGCCTGGGCGACCGGCGCGGTTCTGGCGCCGCGCTTGCAACTGCCGGCGGACCCGCGCCTGGCAGCCGGCCTGGAGTTGCTGAGCGGCAGTTGCGTGCTGCTGATCGCCAGTGCGGCACTCGGCGAGTTCCACGGTTTACGGCTACAGGCTGTGTCGCGGGCGTCGTGGGCGGGCCTGGGCTGGTTGACCTTGACCGCGGTGGGAGGTTTCACCGCCTACGGCTTTCTGGCCAAGCACGTCTCAAGCAGCATGTCGACCACATTTGCTTACGTAAACCCGGTGGTAGCGGTGGGATTGGGCTGGCTGCTATTTCGCGAGCCGCTGACCATGCGGATGGCCATTGCGAGCGCCGTGGTCGTATTGGGTGTGTTCCTGATCGTGTCCGCCGGTGGACCCGAGCCGGAACGGCCCACTCGTCATCCGATGACGTCGGGTTACGGCCATGCAAGGCAGCGTCAGTCATAGGCTGCTCCGGCACGGCCAGCAAGGACCTAGAAAAATGCCTATTGCTTCTGCTCCGCCAGGATACGGTCGTAGTACTCGCCCCAGGAGGATTTCAGCGTCGGGTCAAGCTTGCGCGCATTGGCGACAAAGGGGGTCACGTCGACGCTGACCACCTGCGTCCCCGGCATGGCGGATAGCTTCGCCTGCACGTCCGCTTCGGTCTTTTGCGCGAGGTCGGCCTCGTAATCGCCTGCTTGCTCGGCCGCGGTCTGCACCGCCTTGCGCTGGTCCTCGCTCAGGTTTGTCCAGAATGCCAGGTTCATCGTCACGATCTGCGATTGCTGGATGTGGCGCGTCAACATGATGTACTTCTGCACCTCATACAGCTTACCGCTGAAGATCGTCGGCAACGGATTCTCCTCGCAGTCGATCGTGCCGGTTTTCAGTGCCAGGTACACTTGGGGGAAGTTCATCGGCACGCCTTTGCCGCCCAGCACCTCGGCCGACAGCAGGTTTACCGGCGCCGGCGGCGTGCGGATCTTCAGGCCAGCCCCATCGGCCGGCGTGCGGACCAGCTTGTTGCAGGTAAGATTGCGCCGCCCGTAGTACCAGGTCGCACTGACAAGCTGCAGTCCCTGGCCGGAGGAGAACTCCTGCTGAAAGTGCTGGAATGTGGGCCCCGACAGCACCTTCTTTTCGGCCGTCCAATCCTGCCAGATGTACGGCGCGTCCAGCACGCTGATGTCGGGCACGAGGTTGCCCGCGGTGCCGGCGGCACTGACCACCATCTGAATCGAGCCCTGCTTCTCTTGCTGCAGGACCTCGTTCTCGCCGCCCAGTTGGTTGTTCGGAAAGATCGTCACCGCGATGGTGCCATGTGACAGATCCCTCGCCAGATCGGCGAACCGTTGCGCTCCCAATCCAACCGGGTCGGTTGCCGGCAGCGTGTGTGCCAGCCGGATCATCACGTGCTTGTCCTGCCCACGGGCATCACCCGCCGTGACCATCCCCAGCAGCAATCCAAGCAACCCCACGCGCAGAAGCAAGCGCTTGCGGAATCCCATCTCTGTTCCTCCCGGCCTTGTGCGTGCTGTCCCGCCCGTACAGGTTCAAAATGCTAAAGACCGGACCCGACGGGCGCAAGAATTGACGAGGTAAGTATGATGGAGGTCGCCAAGCCGGCATCGCCCCATGCGCCTTTTGCCGGGCGCGTCGTGTCATGGCTGAATTGGGCGAGCACTGCCTATGACGCGATGGCGATGCGCACAGCCACCGCAATTCTCATCATACTGATCCTGCTGGTGGCTGCCCAGGTGGTCTTCCGTTACGGCCTGAACCGGCCGATCACCTGGTCAGAGGAACTCGCCACCTACCTGTTCGCCTGGCTGATTTTCCTCGGGGCCACAGTCAGTATCCGCCGGGATGACGCGCCGGCGCTGCACCTGATTGTGGACAGGCTGCCGCAACGTGTTGCCGTCCTGGTGCGCGACATCGCCGATCTGCTTGCGCTGGCGATTAGCGTCACGCTGCTATGGCAGGGCGTGAAGGCGTGCGGCGACCTTATGATGCAGCGTACGCCGAGCATGCAGGTGCCTATGGGATTGCCGGTCGCGGTGATGCCGCTCGCCATGGGCGGATTCGCGCTGCACTACGCGGCGCGGCTGGCGCCGCGGCTGATCTCCCGGCCGGCGGCAGTCATGCTGGCGATTTTGTTCGTAGCGTGTGCACTCGCCGCGCCAATGGTCGTCATTCCGGAGGATTGGCCGGTCACCGCCTTGCTTGCCGTGGTAATGGCGGGTTTTGCGATCGGCCTGCCGGTCGCGCTGGTGCTGACATGGGGCGTGATGGTCGTGCTGCTGGCGCAAGCGCAGTCGCTGCTGATCGTGCCGGAGCAAATGTTTACAGCGGCCAGCAACTTTATCCTGACAGCCATCCCTTTCTTCATGTTCACCGGGGCGATCATGCAGACGGGCGGCTTGGCGGAGCGCCTGGTCAGCTTTGCCGCCACGTTGGTCGGCCGGTTCCGCGGCGGGTTGCTGCAGGCAGACATCGTCGCCAGCGCCATTTTCGCCGACATGTCCGGCTCCGCCGTCTCGGACACGGTGGCAATCGGCAACGTGATGCTGCCCGGCATGTTGCGGCGTGGCTACGATCGCCCGTTCGCCACCGCGCTGCAGGCGGCGTCCGGCACACTGGGGGTACTATTTCCGCCGTCGATTGCAACGATTATTTACGCGTGGGTGGCGAACACCTCCGTCGCCGACATGTTCCTGGCGAGCTTCCTGCCCGCCTTCCTGGTTGCGCTGTCTTTCGCGGCCATCGCCTGGCTGCATGCCGTAAAGCATGATTACCCGCGTGAGCGCGCGGCCAGCCTGCCAGAGATCGGCGCATCGCTACGTGCCACTGGGTGGGCGCTGGCCACGCCGGTGCTGATCCTGGTCGGCATCCTGTCGGGCGCCGTGACGCCGACGGAGGCCGGCGTGCTCGCCGCTATCTATGCCGTTTCGATCTCCGCGTTGGCTTATCGCAGCATGAGCCTTGCCGCCCTTCAGGAGAGCCTGGAGCAAGCGGTGATGGGCACCGCGCGGGTCATGTTCGTGCTCGCGGCTGCGGTGCTGCTGGGCTGGGAATTGATCATGCTGCAAGTGCCGCAAGCGTTGGCCGCTGGCATGCTTACCGTCTCTCACAACCGGCTGGTGCTGTTGATTTTGCTGAATCTCGCGCTGATCCTGATCCACGGCGTCATGGAGACCTCGGCCACGTTGATTCTGATCGTCCCGCTGGTCCTGCCGATTTTCGTCGGGGTCGGCGTTGATCCAATTCAACTCGGCATCGTCTTTCTGGTGAACTCCGCGCTGGGCCTGCTGACGCCGCCGCTCGGTCTGGTGCTGTACGTGGCCGCGCCGATTACCGGTCTGCGGGTGGAGCGTGTGGCGCGCGCGGCAATCCCTTTCATGCTGGCACTGCTGGTCGATCTGGTGATCGTGATACTCGTGCCATCGATATCGACGGTCGTACCGAGCCTGGTTCACCGATGACAATTTGCCCATCATCGGTCGATGCCTTGCGGCAGGAGTACGGTGTTGCTTTCGGGCTCGTTATGGTAGCGTTCAGGATCATCCAGCCGAAGCCAAGGGGATCGCAACTGCGTCTCGCATTCGCCCCGCCTTCTACGCGTGGAACGGGCCCATCGCTCGCATGTCCCTGCTGCTCGCTCCGCGACACGCCCTCGGCAACGCCGGCACCAGCGGCCGGCCCCGTCGAGCCCGGCTGGCGGCTGGCGCCGATCGATGACGCCGCGCGCCATGCTTTCGGGCTGGACCGGAATCTGAGTGGCGTCATCGTCACGCAACTCACTCCCGATGGACCGACTGCGCAGGCGGGACTGGCTCCCGGCGACGTCGTCGTCGAAATTCAGCAGGAAAAGGTCGCCGGCGTCGAGGACGTGGCTGGCATCATCGCCCTCGCGCGCCAGCAACGGCGCCGCTACGTCGCCGTCCTCGCGCACAATGCCGAAGGGCTGCGCTGGCTGGCCGTGAGCCTCGATTAGCAGGCGACTTGCCGGGCGGCCCGAACGGGCGCCAATGGTCCGACGGACGCGCTCAGTCGGCCACCCCGGACTGGAAAACCGGCCCCGCGGCGCTGGGGCTGACCGTCTCCAGCGGGCGTCCGGTGGTGCGCGGTCCAAATAATCCGTATGCGGCCGCGCAGAACAGGTAACAGGCGGCGACGAACAGGAACACCGCGGCATAGCCGAGACCGCCGTATAGCGCGGCGACGATGAACGGCCCGGCGACGTTGGTTATCCGGCCGGCGCCGTATGTCAGCCCGATCCCGAGGGAGCGCACGTCGGTCGAGAACAGCTCCGAAGTGTAGATGTAGAGGCCGGTCGCGCCACCCTGGAGCGCGATGACGACCAGCGCGCCCAGCACCATGACCAGCGCCGGCGTATCGGCGAAGCCGTACAGCAGCACGCAGACGGCCACCAGCACGCTGACGCCGGTGTTGTACCATTTGCGGTCGATGCGTTCCATGAGGTCGGCGGCGATCAGCGCGCCGATCGGATTGCAGATCGCGATCACGCTGGCATAGGTGAGCGACTTCGTTATCGAGAAGCCATGCTCGTAGAGCAAGGTCGGCGCCCAGGCCATGAAGCCATAGAAGCCGAGGGTGCTGGCGATGCTCATCGCGGTCATCAGGACGGTGCGCGGGAGATGCGGCTGACGCAGCACGGCGGCATACGACGCATTGGTCCGCACCGGGACGTCGGCGCGGGTGTCGGGAGCCGCCAGCGGGCCATGCTCGGCCGTAGCCACCTGTTCGAGCCGGGCGGCCAACCGCTCCGCCGCCGCCAGCCGCCCCTGCACGATCAGCCAGCGCGGCAATTCGATCATGCGCGTGGCCACGATCGCCGCGACCACCCCGAGCGCGCCCCAGACGAAGATCAGCCGCCAGCCCCAAGGCCATGCGGGGACCACGGCCCGGGCCACCCAGGCGGTTGCCGGAATGCCGATCAGCCCGACCGTCATCGTCAGGCCCATGTAGCGGCCGCGAATGCGCGCGGGAAAGAACTCGCCGATATAGGTGTTGGCGATCACCGTCATGGCGGACAGGCCGATCCCGGTGAGGAACCGCAGCCCCGCCAGCGAGAGGACATCCCAGGCGAACGCGTTCAGCAGCGAGAACAGCGAATAGATCAGCGTGGCCGTGATGAAGGCGCGCTTGCGGCCGATCCGGTTGGCCAGGGCACCGCCGGACATCGCGCCGATGAACATGCCGCCGAAGCTCGCCGACGTGATCAGCGCCACGGTGTGGACGTCGATATGCCACTCCTTGATGATCGCCGGCGCGGCATAGGCGAAGGTATTGAGGTCGCCAAGCTCGAAGAAATAGGCGAACGCCAGCGCGAGGAACGCGACGCGATGCACCGAGGTGACAGGCAGCCGATCGAGCCTCGCGCCGATTCCGGGCATTGGTTTCCTCCTGCCGGACCGCGCATCCCGTCCACGGGATGCGATTTCTTTCGCGTCCTTTGGAAACCCTATTCCGTCGATCTCCCCGGCTCAAGGCGTCGCGCGTCGCTGTGAGGTCGGTCACAGACCGACGCAGTGGCAAAGCGCTACGTCGGTCGGGGCGCGACCGCCCGGCATTGCGCAGAGGAGAACGGCATGGCATCCGACCGACCGAACCAGATCATGGCGCGACAGCTCACCCTGGTGCCGACCAGCATCGAGGGCGTGCACGGCATCGCGCCCCCGCCCGCGGGATTCGATCCGCTCACCGCCGATACCGCCACCCTGCTCCGCTACGGCCTCCCGCCACGGCCCGACCCGAAGACGGCGCCCAAGGCGGCCGACATCTGGCAGCGCACGCTCGCCCGCAAGCTGCGCTTCGTGCAGCCCACGCTGCGCCCACGGCCGGAGAAGAAGGACGGGCCGCACCCGGTCGCCGGCAACGCGGCGCTCAGCAGCCCCAACTGGAGTGGTGGCGTGCTGTTCAACGGCGCTCCGTTCGACACCATCATCGGCTCGTGGACCGTGCCCTCCGTGGCCCCGCCGGCAGCCGGCGACGGCGACTGGTGGTCGGTCGCCTGGATCGGGATCGACGGCTGGAACTCCAACGACGTGCTCCAGGCCGGCACGGGCCAGCACGTGAACCGCAGCAACGGCCGCGTCACCACCGAATATTTCGCCTGGTACGAGTGGTATCCGTACAACTGGACGGAGATCACCAGCCTGGCCGTGCATCCCGGCGACACGGTCTCGGTGCTCGTGCGCTATCTCGGGATCACCAACGGGGTCGGTCAGGGCACCGCCACGCTGTCCAACCTGAGCACGGCGGTGTCCAGCACCGTCCACCTGACGGCGCCGTCCGGTACCACGCTGCAAGGCAATTGCGCCGAGTGGATCATGGAACGGCCGGGCATCAACGGGCAGCTTGCCAACTTGCCCGAATACGGTCACGTCGCCTTCAGCGACTGCGTCGCCTGCTCGGGCAACCAGAGTTTCGACGGAAACCAGGCACAGGTCACCAACATGTCGGAGGCCGGCGCCACGGTCTCGGTCGCGCGGCTCGAATCCGACTGGGGCTGCACGTTCCAGGGTTCCGCCGTGGCCTGATGGCGATGCGCCGCTGACCTGGCTGGGCCAGGGCAGGGTGGTTGATTTCGAGCGCGCATGGACCATTACGACAGCATGGTCTCTGCGCGCTCGACAGATTATGTCCGACGGATGATGAGCGTGTCGACCACGCCGGACCTTGCGGCCTTGGTGGCCGGCCAGCCCAGGTCCGGGCGATGCAGGAACCCGGGCGCGGCGGCGCACGGGGGAAACGGGCGACTTCGGACGCTTGCCCATGCCGCCGCCTATGGACGCTGAGGCCGCGCGGGGCAGCCCCGACTTCCTCGCCGGCGGCGGCCGGATGGGCGCGCTCATGCGCCGCTTGGACTGGCATGCCACACCGGTCGGCCCGCCCGAGACCTGGCCGCAGGCCCTCAAGACCAGCGTCCGCCTCATGCTCACCTCGCAGCACCCGATGTTCATCTGGTGGGGCGAGGCGCTCACCTGCTTCTACAACGACGCCTACAGCGCCCTGATCGGACCGGATCGTCACCCGTCGGCCCTCGGCCGCCCGGGACGCGAGGTGTGGGCGGAGATCTGGGACGTCATCGGTCCGCAGATCGACTTCGTCATGGCGGGCCATGGCGCCACGTGGCACGAGCGGCAGCTCATCCCGATCACGCGCGGCACCGCGCTTCAAGACGTGTGGTGGACCTACGGCTACTCGCCGATCGACGACGATGGCGCGGCGACCGGCGTCGGCGGCGTGCTGGTCATCTGCCGCGACGTGACCGCCGAGGTGCGGGCGGAGCAGGCGCGCGCCCAAGAGGCCGAGCAGCTCCGACAGTTCTTCGAGCAGGCGCCCGGCTTCATGGCCCTGCTGCGCGGGCCCGCGCACGTCTTCGAGTTGGTGAACGCCGCGTATCTGCGGCTGGTCGGCCGGGACGTGGTGGGCAAGCCGGTGCGCGAGGCGGTGCCGGAGGTCGAGGGACAGGGGTTCTTCGAGAAGCTGGACCGGGTGTACGCCACCGGCGAGGCCTTCACCGCGCAGCGCGCGCCGATCACCTTCGCCTGCGGTCCGGACGGCGCCCTCGAACAACGGTTCGTGGATTTCGTCTACCAGCCGGTCCGCGACGCGGGTGGCGCGGTCACCGGCATCTTCGTCGAGGGCAGCGACGTCACCCGGGCGAAGCTGGCGGAAGACGAGCTGCGCGCCAACGAAGCGCGACAGGCACTTCTGCTCCGCCTGGTGCGGGGGCAGCGCGAGACCGGCGACCCCGAAGCCATGATGCGGGCCGCCGCGGAGGCCGTCGGGCGCCACCTTCACGCCAACCGGGTCGGCTTCTTCGAAATGCGGGACGCCGATACGCTGGGCCTCACGGTCGGCTGGACGGACGGCGGCCTCGATCTTCTCGCCGGCACCTTTCCCGCCGTCGGGATCGGCACCGCCTATCTCGCGGCGGTGCGGAACGGCGCGGTGCTCGGCATCGCCGACGTCATGCAGGATCCTCTCACGTCGGATTCGAGGTTTGCCGGGATCGGAGCACGCGCGATCATCGGCGTGCCGATCATCCACAACGGGCGCTGGCACGCCGGGATGTATGTCAACCATGCCGCGGTCCGCCACTGGACGGAGGAGGAGATCGCGCTCGTCCGCGATGTCGCCGGACAGACCTGGGACGCGGTGGAGCGAGCACGGGCTGTCCACGCTCTCCGCGAGCTGAACGCCACCCTGGAACAGCGCGTCGAGGAGCGCACGGCCGAGCGCGACCGCGTCTGGCGGAACTCCCGCGACCTGCTCCTGGTCGTGGGTGCCGATGGCATCTTCCGCGCCGTCAATCCCGCCTGGACGGCGATCCTCGGCCACGATCCGGCGGAGGTCGTCGGCCGCAGCTTCCTGGAATTCGTTTGGCCCGACGATGCCGCGCTGACCCAGAACGGCCTCCATAGCGCCGTCTCGACGAATAACCTGACCAACTTTGAAAACCGCTACCGCCACAAGGACGGCACGCCGCGCTGGATTTCGTGGCACACCTCGGTCGAAGGCGATCTCGTCTATGCCTATGGCCGCCACATCACGGCCGAGAAGGAGCAGGAAGAGGCGCTTCGTCGCGCCGAGGAGGAGCTCCGGCAGGCGCAGAAGATGGAGGCGGTGGGCCAGCTCACCGGCGGCATCGCGCACGACTTCAACAACCTGCTCGCCGGCATCAGCGGCGCGCTAGAATTGCTCCAGCGCCGGCTGGAGGAAGGCCGCATCGCCGACCTGCGTCGCTACGCCGACATCGCCGCCGTCGCGGCCACGCGCGCGGCTGCGCTGACCCAGCGTCTGCTCGCCTTCGCCCGGCGCCAGCCGCTCGACCCGCGCCCGACGGACGCCAACCGGCTGCTCGCCTCCATGCAGGAGCTGCTGCGCCGCACCCTTGGGCCGGGGATCGAGCTGGAGATGATGCTGGCCGGGGGGCTCTGGCCGGCGCTCTGCGACCCCAACCAGCTCGAGAACGCGGTCCTCAACCTGGCGATCAATGGCCGCGATGCCATGCCCGAGGGCGGCCGGCTGATTGTCGAAACCGCCAATGCGCACCTGGACGACGCCTACGCCCGTGCCGAGGGCGGCGAAGTGCGGCCCGGCCAGTACGTTGCGGTCAGTGTGACCGACACCGGCATCGGCATGCCGCCCGAGGTCGTGGCGCGGGTGTTCGAGCCGTTCTTCACCACCAAGCCGACCGGCCAGGGCACCGGCCTTGGCCTGTCAATGCTCTACGGCTTCGTCAAGCAGTCCGGCGGCCATGTGCGGGTCTCCAGCGCGCCGGACCGGGGCACGACGATGCGGCTCTACCTGCCGCGCCACCGGGGCGGGATCGCGGCGGAGGACGACGGAGCGATAACGGCGCTGGCCGAGGCCGGTGCCGGGCCGACGGTCGGGACCGTGCTGCTGGTGGAGGACGAGGCGGCGATCCGTGCCCTGGCCGCCGAAGCGCTGGCTGAACGCGGCTGCCGCGTGCTGGAGGCGGTGGACGGACCCGCCGGGCTGCGCATCCTGGAGGGCGGCGTGCGCATCGACCTGCTGGTGACCGATGTCGGTCTGCCCGGCAGCCTGAACGGGCGCCAGCTGGCCGACGCGGCGCGCGTGCGCCGGCCAGGGCTGGCAGTGCTGTTCATCACCGGCTACGCCCACAACGCCGCCCTCGGCAACGGCGCGGCGCTGGCACCGGGGATGGAGATGATGACCAAGCCCTTCGCGCTCGACGCCCTCGCGACCAAGGTCCTCGGCATGATCGAGAAAAACCCTGGCGACTGTCGTTGACCGGCGCGTCTTGGTAGGGGCACGTAGGGACAGCGATATCAACCGCCCTCATTCCTCACTTGTTTCCGCTCATTCCCGCGGAAGCGGAAACCCCGGGGAATGGAACGGAACGCGGTGTGCGCGAGCCTGGGTGCCCGCCTTCGCGGGCATGATGGCGTGAGGGCAATTGGCACGACGCAGTCGCGACAGATTGGATCGAGCCCTACTCCGACCGCGTCCGCCGGTGGTGTCTCAGATTGAACGCCGTCGCCAGCCGCTTAGGTTCGGGAGCATGTCCTTCATAAGCGTAACACGTCTCAGGATACGGTCGGTCCGCTTCCTCCCATCCTTTGCGCTGCATTTTCTCCGCACACGCCGGCAGGTCAAAGAAGCACTGGGATTCCAAGGCGGATCGCTCCTAGCCGATCGAGCTTGGACGTTCTGGACCATGACAGCCTGGGACAATCAAACAAGCATGCGACGGTATATGACGGCCGGGATCATCGAGCGGCGATGCCTCGCCTTCTTGATTGGTGTGACGAGGCATCCGTGGTGCATTGGGAGCAGCCGGAAGACACGCTGCCGTCCTGGCCTGAAGCTGACAGGCGCATGCGCGAGAGCGGACGTGCTTCCAAAGTGCGAAATCAAAGCCCAGACCACGCCACCTTGAGTTATCAGACGCCCCGCGTCATGACGGCAGGGCCGATCCGACCGACGAGGCTCAACTGACAATCTCAGTAAGCTGAGAACACTACCCCGTCCGCCCGGCCAGCATCGGCAGCAGCAACGCCGCCAGCCCGACATTCGCCACGGCGGCCCAGAACAGTGCCGCTTCCAGCCCCGCCGCCCCCGCGTGGTTCAAGATGATCGCGCCGAGCGCGGGCGCGGCGGATTGGGCGATCAGGATCGGAAACGCCAGCCGGCCCATCAGCACGGCGTAGCCCTCGGCGCCGAACAGCGCGAGCGGCAGCGTCCCGCGCAGGATCGAGCGCAGCCCCGTGCCGGCGCCGTACAATACCACGCCGAGCGCGACCAGCCCCGGGCGGCCGGTCAGCAGGCCGATCCCGGCGGCGACCAGGACGGTGGAGGCCAGCATCTCCCAGGCCGGCGCCACCAGCCGCGCGGCGCACAGGTCGATCAGCCTTGCCCCGACCTGGCTCGGCCCCAGCGTCGCCCCCAGCGCCACCGCCGTCGGCGCCGGCACCCCAAGGCCGCCGAGCAAGGTCAGCAGGTTGACCGAGACCGCCGACCAGATGATCGAGGCGACGGTGAGCACCACCGCGACGATCACGAACAGGGCGCGGCCGGAGCGTGCCGACCCCGCGCCGGTGATGGGCGCCGGCCGCGCCGCCGGTCCGGCCCGGCGCGCCTCGCGCGGCAGGACGAACCAGTAGAGCGGCAGCGCCACCAGCAGGTTCAGCGCGGCATACGCGACGCAGGTGGCGCGCCAGCCGCCGATGTGCAGCACCCACGCGCTGAACGGCCAGCACAGCGTGCTGGCGAATCCGGCGATCAGGGTCAGCGTGGTGATCGCCGTGCGCGCCTCCGCCCCGTAGAGCCGCCCGAGCGCGGCGAAGGCCGGGTCGTAGAGCCCGGCGCCCATGCCGAGCCCGAGCACGATCCAGGCGAGCATGTACACGCCCGGCCCCGGTGCGGCCGCCAGCAGCAGCAGGCCGGCCGCGAGCACGACCGAACCGCCGGCCAGGACGGGGCGCCCGCCGTGCCGCTCGACCAGCACGCCGACGCGCGGCGAGACCAGCCCCGAGACCAACATGCCGGCCGAGAGCCCGCCCACCACCCAGGACAGCGACCAGCCCGTGGCGCGCGCGATCGGCGCGGCGAGGACGCCGGGCAGATAAAACGTCCCGCCCCAGGCCACGATCTGACCGAGCCCCAGCGCGCCGAGGATCACCGGCCGCCCGGCCGCTTGCGGTTGCGACCCGGCGGCGTTGTCATGCCCGGACACAGGAGCCCTCTCGTCCATGACGCAGAATATCTACGACAACCCGGCGTTCTTCGAGGGCTACAGCCGCTTGCCCCGCTCGATCCACGGGCTGGACGGTGCCGCCGAATGGCCCGCGTTGCGCGCTCTGCTCCCGACGATGCGCGGCCTCCGCGTCGTGGATCTCGGATGCGGGTACGGCTGGTTCTGCCGCTGGGCGCACGGGCAGGGAGCGACGCGGGTCCTCGGGATCGACGTGTCGGAGAAGATGCTCGCGCGCGCCAAGGCCACCACCATCGGACCCGCGATCACCTACGCCAGGGCGGACATGGAACGGCTCGACCTGCCCCCGGCCTCGGCCGACCTCGTCTACAGTTCGCTCGCGCTGCATTACGTCGAGAATCTGCAAGGGCTGCTGGCGAGCGTGCATCGCGCCCTCGCTCCCGGCGGCGATCTGGTGTTCTCGGTGGAGCACCCGATCTTCACGGCGCCCACGCGTCCGGGCTGGCAGGTGGATGCGGGCGGCCACAAGACCTGGCCCGTCGATGGCTACGCGATCGAGGGTCCGCGAACGACCGATTGGCTGGCCAACGGCGTGATCAAGCAGCACCGGACACTCGGAACCACCCTCAACCTGCTGATCCGATGCGGGTTCGCTCTAACCCATGTCGAGGAATGGGGTCCGACCGACGAGCAGATCACCGCTCGACCGATCCTCGCCGACGAGCGCCAGCGCCCGCCCTTTCTGCTAATCGCCGCCCGGCGGCCGGGCCGCTGCATGGGCAGCGGCACGTGAAAACATCGTGACCACGGCGCGATCCCCCTTCTGCCGCCGGCTGCACCGCGCTCAAGATGGGTCCAGGGAGGATCGTTCGACCTTAGAAAGGATCGACCGATGAAGCGCAGAGATCTCCTTTCCGCCGGCGCGGCCACACTCGCCGCGACGGCCGCCGGCTGCTTGACGCGGCCCGCGATCGCGCAGAAGCCATCGCTCTTGCGCTTCGTGCCGCAGGCCAATCTGGCCAACCCGGACCCGATCTGGACCACGGCAACCGTCGCCGCCAATCACGGCTACATGGTGTGGGACACGATCTACGGGATCGACAACGCCCTCAGCCCGCAGCCGCAGATGGCCGCGGGCCACCAGGTCTCCGACGACGACAGGACCTGGACCATCACGCTGCGCGACGGGCTGCTGTTCCATGACAACCAGCCGGTGCGCGCGATCGATTGCACCACCTCGATCACCCGCTGGTGGACCAAGGATCCGTTTGGCCAGCAACTCCACTCGGTGACCGACGAGATCAAGCCGCTCGACGACAAGCGGTTCCAGATCCGCCTGAAGAAGCCTTTCCCCCAACTTCCATATGCACTCGGCGCCGAGGGCTGCTTCGTCATGCCGGAACGCGTGGCGAAGACACCCGCAAGCGTGCAGATCAAGGAATACGTGGGCAGCGGCCCCTTCCGCTTCATCGCCAACGAATGGGTGTCCGGCTCCAAATCGGTGTACGAGAAATTCGACAAGTACGTGCCGCGCTCCGAGCCGCCGCAGTACTATTCGGGCGGCAAGGTCGTGCATTTCGACCGTGTCGAGTGGATCGTCGAGCCGGACCCCTCCACCGCCGCCTCGGCGCTGGAAACCGGCGAGGTGGATTGGTGGGAGAATCCGCTGATCGACCTGCTTCCGATGCTCCGCGGCGTGTCGGACGTGACGGTGGAAACCTTCGATCCGCTCGGATCGCTCGCCATCATCGCGTTCAATCACCTGTATCCGCCGTTCGACAACCCGAAGCTGCTGCAAGCGCTGCTGCCGGCGGTGGACCAGAAGGAATACATGCAGTCCGTGGTGGGGGCGCAATTGGAGCTTGCCAAATTCCCGGTGGGCTTCTTCACCCCGGGCGCGCCGATGGCGAGCGACGCCGGGCTCGACGTGTTCACCGGCCCGCGCGAGATCGCCAAGGCCAAGCAACTCGTCGCGGAGTCCGGCTACAAGGGCGAAGCGGTGTTCGTGATGTCGCCGACCGACCAGGCCGCGTTGGCGCAGATGGCGCAGGTCACGTACGCCTTGTTCAAGGCGGTCGGGTTGAACGTGCAGCTCCAGTCGATGGACTGGGGAACGCTGGTCTCGCGACGAGCCTTGCAGGCTCCGCCCAATCAGGGTGGCTGGAACTGTTTCGTCACCTCCTGGGGCGGGCTGGCCGTGTCCAACCCCGGCAGCAGCTATCCGCTGCGCGCCAATGGCAAGGCGGGCTGGTTCGGCTGGCCCACGGACCCGATGCTCGAGAGCCTGCGCCAGGATTGGTTCGATGCGTCCGGTGTCCCCGCGCAGAGAAAGCTCTGCGAGCAGATGCAGCTCGAGGCGTTCAAGAGCATCCCCTTCATGCCGACCGGCCTCTACTTCTCCCCCACGGTGTACCGCAAGGATCTGACCGGCTTCGTCAAGTGTGAGCAGATCCTGTTCTGGGGCGTCCGTCGGGCCTGAACGGCGCGCCATCCGGCACCCTTGCGGCGCCGGCCCGCCCGGCCCTTGATAATCCCACGCGAGGGGAGACGGGCATGGGACGGTTCGAGGGGCGGCGCGCCATCGTCACCGGCGGCGCATCCGGGATCGGCGCGGGGATCGCGGCCCGGCTGCGCGCGGAGGGCGCGCGGCTCAGCCTGTGGGACCTGGATCCGGCGGGACTGGCGCGCGCCCAGGCCGAGGGCGCGCACACGATCCGCCTCGACGTGACCGATGCCGGCGCGGTGCAGCGCGCGGCCGATGCCACGGCCGAGGCGCTGGGCGGCATCGACATCCTGGTGACCTCGGCCGGTATCACCGGCCCGAACGGACCGGCCTGGGAATACCCGATCGAGGCGTGGGATCGGGTGATCGCCGTGAACCTTAACGGGCTGTTCTACACCTGCCGGGCGGTCATCCCGCACATACTGCGCGGCGGCTTCGGGCGCATCGTCAACATCGCCTCCATCGCCGGCAAGGAGGGCAATCCGAACGCCGCCGCCTATTCGGCCTCCAAGGCCGGCGTGATCGGCCTGACGAAATCGCTCGGCAAGGAACTGGCGACGAGCCCGGTGCGGGTGAACTGCGTCACCCCGGCCGCCGTCGAGACGCCGCTCTTCGCGCAGATGACGGAGGCGCAGATCGAATACATGCTTTCGAAAATCCCGATGGGACGCTTCGGCCTGGTCGAGGAAGTCGCCGCCCTGGTCTGCTGGCTCGCGTCGGAGGAATGCGGCTTCTCGACCGGCGCGGTGTTCGACGTCTCGGGCGGGCGCGCCACCTATTGAACGGAGACGGGCGATGACGGACGAGGGATTGGGCTACACACCCGCCGTGCAGCTCGCCGAGATGATCCGCCGCAAGCAGGTCTCCCCGGTCGAAGTCACGCAAGCCGTGCTGGCGCGCATCGAGCGGCTGGAGCCCCGCATCAACGCCTTCGCCCACCTCGCCGCCGAGCCGGCGCGAGAGGCGGCGCGCCAGGCCGAGGCGGCGCTCATGCGGGGCGGACGGATCGGCCGGCTGCACGGCGTCCCGGTGACCATCAAGGACCTGGCGATCACCAAGGACATGCCGACCCAGAGCGGCAGCCTGATCATGCAGGGCAACCGCCCGACCGAGGACGCGCCGATGGTAACCCGGCTGCGCGACGAGGGCGCGATCGTGCTGGGCAAGACCACGACCTCGGAGTTCGGCTGGACCGGCGTGAGCCGCAGCCCGCTCACCGGCATCACCCACAACCCCTGGAAGCAGGGCTTCAACGCCGGCGCGTCCTCGGCCGGGGCGGGCGCGGCGGCGGCGGCGGGGTTCGGCCCGCTGCACCAGGGCAGCGACGGCGCCGGGTCGATCCGGATGCCGGCGCATTTCTGCGGCGTGTTCGGCCTCAAGCCGAGCTTCGGGCGCGTGCCCGCCTACCCGGTGGGCACCAGCGACTTCACCACCCATAACGGGCCGCTGACGCGCACGGTGGGCGACGCGGCGCTGATGCTGTCGGTCATGGCCGGGCCGCACCCGCTCGACCACACCACCTTGGAGGCCGGGCCGGCGGACTACGCGGGCCGACTCGCCGAGGGCGTGCGCGGCCGGCGCATCGCCTACAGCCCCGACCTCGACCATGCCCGCGTCGATCCCGAAATCGCCGCGCTGGTCAAGGCCGCCGCGCACCGCTTCGCCGATCTCGGCGCCACCGTCGAGGAGGTGTCGGTGCCCTGGGGTCCGGCCGGGCGGGAGCTGGTCCGCCTGTTCTGGCCCGCCCACCTGGCGCGCTTCGCCGACCGCCTGCCGGAGTGGGAGGCGCGCATGGACCCCGGCCTGGTCGCCTGCGTCCGCCAGGGCATGCGGGTAACGCTGGCGCAGTACCAGGCCGCGCGCGAGCGCAAGCACGCCTACATCGCCGACATCCACCGCTGGTTCGAGGACTGGGACTTCCTGCTGACCCCGTCCGTCTCGGTCGCCGCCTTCCCCGCCGCGATGCTGAGCCCGCCGGACTGGCCCCAGCACGAATGGGATTGGGTGCAGTGGGCGGAGTTCTCCTACCCGTTCAACATGTCCTGGAACCCGGCCGCCAGCGTCCCCTGCGGCTTCACCGCCGCCGGCCTGCCGGTCGGATTGCAGGTCGTGGGCCGCCGCTTCGACGACCTCGGCGTCCTGCAAGCCGCCGCCGCCTTCGAACAGGCGCAGCCCTGGGCGGACAAGCGGCCGGATTTGCGCTGACGGGCCGGGTCATTGCCCGTTTCCGCTACGCCGCCCGTCCCTGCCGTGCGTCCAGTCGGCAGCTCTCCTCGATATGGGCGGCCAGGGCGTCGGTGACCGGCTGGCGGGCGTGCGGGCTGGCGACCAGGACGATGCCATAGTCCGGCAGCCTCGGAAGCCCCTCGTCGGGGCGGACGGGACGCAGGCCGTCGGGTAGCCAAGCCTGGGCGGAGACCGTCACCGCGAGCCCGGCCAGCACGGGGGCGTGCGTGCCGACCTGCGAGCCTGACGTGTAGGCGATGCGGTAGCGTCGGCCAACACGCTCAAGTGCCTGGACCGCCGCGCCACCCCAGCAGCAGTCCTCGGCTTGTGGATCGAGGCTGGCCAGCGCCAGCGGCAAGGGGTCCAGCCGGTGCGGCACATGGCGGGTGGATGTGACCCAAACGAGCTGCCCCCGCCATAACGGCACCGGCACGAGACCGCGCGGTTGCGTCCCGTCGGAAATAAGCGCCAGGTCAAGCTCCCCTCGCTTGAGGCGCTCGATCAGGTCGCTCGATGGTTCGCACAGCACATCGACCTGCACCGCCGGGTGTGTGTCGGCGAACCGCTTCAGGACCGGCGGCAGATAGCCGAAGGCGAAATCGTCCGGCGAGCCGAGGCGCACCGTGCCGGCGATCTGTGGCGTGCGGAATGTGGCCATCACCTCGTCGTTGAGCGCCAGCATCTCCCGCGCGCGCGGGAGCAGGTACTGCCCGTGCGGCGTCAGCTCCACCCCGCCGCCCTTGCCGCGGCTCAGCACCGGCTGGCCGAGCACCTCCTCCAGGCGTTTCATCTGCATCGACACGGCCGCCTGCGTGCGTCCGACCATGCCGGCGGCCTGGGTGAAGCTGCGGCCCTCGGCGATCAGCACGAAGGCGCGCAGGAGATCGGGGTCGAGGGTGTGGGGCAGGCTCATGCCCATCAATATGGGTTATCAACGCCATCAGCGCAATTCGTTTTACTGATGGCAGACGCCATCCCACCTTCGCATTGCACCACTCGGAACTGTCGCAGGAGGCGCAGATGTCGAGCCGCTCGCTCATCAACTCGTTCGTGATCACCCCGGACCGGCCCGCTGTTCCAGCGGGGCGCAGGGCTGCTCCGCTGGTCCGCCACGGGCCGCCACGCCGGCCATCGCGCATGCAGACGATGGCTGCGTGGGTGCGGGCCGCGTGGCGGCGCCACCGCTCGCGCGTGGCGCTGGCGGGGCTGGACGCGCATGCGCTCCGCGACATCGGGATCACGCGGGTGGACGCGGAGCACGAGGCGAACAAGCCGTTCTGGCGCGGGTGAAACCACCGCCGTTCGTTATCCGCAAGCGTGAACGTTCCCCTCACCCGGCCCTCTCTCTCCGCGATCGCGGAGAGAGAGGGTGGCGTGGACGGGCTCCCGCTACGGGTCGATCCGCGCCTCGGCGTAGCCGCGCACGACCTCCTTGCCGTCCTGGTTGACGGTCGCGACGTCGAGCTCGACCAGCTTCTGGCCGTTCTCCTCCTTGATCTCCGTCACCGTCGCGGTGGAATCGAGCGTGTCGCCAGGCCAGACCTGGTTGGTGAAGCGCACGCCGAACTTCGTCAGCCGGGCGTCGCCGACGTAGTTCGTCACCATCTTGCTGGTCAGCCCCATCGTCAGCATCCCGTGCGCGAACACGCTCGGGTAGCCGGCGACCTTGGTGGTGTACAGCTCGTCCGAATGGATCGGATTGTAGTCGCCCGAGGCGCCCGCGTACATGACGATCTGCGTGCGCGAGAGGTTCTCCGCCACGCGTTCCGTGTGCTTGTCGCCGACCTTGATCTGGCTTGCCTTGAGTGCCATCGCCGCCTCCTTCAGCCCTGGTCCACGGGACGCTCGGTCGTCACGCCGACGCCGCGGGCGATCGCCACCAGTTCGCCCGACTGGTCGCGATACTCCGCGATCCTCTCGCGGAAGGTGAGCTTGCCGGCGCGCTTGCTCTCCTTCTCCCAGGTCTTGCCGTCCTTGTACTCGACGCTCAGCACGTCGCCCGCGCGCAGCGGGCGGCGATACTCGAAATGCTGCTCGGCGTGCAGGCCGCCGAGCGATGTCGGCTTGCCCTCGACGCCGGACGGCGTCTTGCCCGATCCGAACCAGGTCTGTCCGGGCTTGGGACGGAGGTGGTACTCGGGATCGAACTGCGCGACCGCCTGGGGGAAGGTGGGCGGGGCGATGACGCCGTCCGCCTCGGTCTTCTTGGCCGCGTCCGCGTCGTGATAGACGGGGTTGGTGTCGCCGATGGCGCGCGCAAACATCATGATGTGCGACGCCTCGACGGGGAACCTGACTGTCTTCGCCATCGGTCTCCTCCGTTGTCCGTTGCTGGCCCGCGAGCATAGCCGCGCCCGGCCGCACGCGACCAGGGGTCCCCACCGGCCGTCGCCACTCGCCGCCGGGTTGCCGCTCCCGCCTCCGCGCCGCATGATCCGCTGCCTTCCTCGGGACCCAACCGTGCCGCGCACCGCTTCCGCATTCTCATGAGGCGCCCCAACCGGCGCGCGCTACGCGCCGCACTCGACGCCGCCGCCATCCCGACCTGGACCCCGCGCCCGCTCGCCGGCGCCGCCGCGACCCTGGCCTTCTCGCAGGCGCCCGGCCGGCTGGCGACGGGGCGGCGGGTCTATGCGGTGGGCGACGTGCGCGGCTGTCTCGTCGCGCTGCGTGCCATGCACGAAGCGGTCCGCGCCGACCTCGCGGCCCGGCCGGTGCGCCATGCCACGCTGATCCATCTGGGCGACGTGATCGGCACCGGCCCGGACAGCGCCGGGGTGGTGGCGCTGCTCGCGCAAGCCCTGCCAGGACTGACCATGCGCACGCTGCGCGGGGATCACGAGCAGATGCTGCTCGATGCGCTGGACGGCGAGGCGGCGGCGGCGACCGACTGGCTGCACGCGGGCGGGCTCGCCGCGCTGGCAAGCTGGGGGATTGCGGCGGACGCGCCGCGCGCCACCTGGCCGGCGCACATCCCGCCGGCGCATGTCGCGTTCCTGCGCGGCCTGCCCAGCCTCCATCGCGACGGCTCGTATTTCTTCGCCCATGCCGGAATCCGTCCCGGTGTCCCGCTCGCGCGCCAGTCGCCCGAGGATCTGCGCGGCATACGCCAGGTTTTCCTCTCCGCGGAGCAGGCGTTCGGCGCTATCGTGGTGCATGGCCACAGCGTCGCGCCCGGCCCGGTCGTGCTGGCCAACCGCATCGGCCTCGACACCGGCGCCGGGCTCGGCGGGCGCCTGACCTGCGCGGTGCTGGAGGAGGACCGCATCGGTTTCCTCTCCCCGCCTGTCGAACGATCCCCCGCCGAACAATCCCCCGCCGCACAATCCCTGGAAGGAATGCCCCCATGAGCACGCATCCGCTGCCGACCGCCCGGCCCGAGGAGGTCGGGCTTTCCGCCGGCGGGCTCGCCCGGCTGCGCACCGCGCTGAACAGCCGCATCGACCAGGGCCACATCCCCGGCGCCGTCGCGGTGATCGCGCGCCAGGGGCGCGTCGCCTTCCACGAGGCGTTCGGCGCCCGCGATCCCCTGGCTGCCGATCCGATGCGCGCGGACGCGATCTTCCGTATCTACTCGATGACCAAGCCCATCGTCTCGGTGGCAGTGATGATGTTGTGGGAGGAGGGGCGGTTCCTGCTCTCCGATCCGGTATCGCGCTTCATTCCCGCCTTCGCCGGTTCGAAGGTGCTATCCGGCACCGCGAAGACGGCGGCCGAGCGGGAAATCACCATCCAGGACCTGCTGCGCCACACCTCCGGCCTGACCTACGAGTTTCTCGGCGAGGGGCCGGTGCAGCGCGCGTACATGAATGCCAAGATCTACCGACGCAACCAGACCAACGCCGATCAGGTGGCGACGCTCGCCGGCCTGCCGCTGCTGCACCATCCCGGCACGCGATGGGAGTACAGCCGATCGACCGACGTGCTCGGGCGGCTGGTGGAAATCGTCTCCGGCCAGAGCCTGGGCGCGTTCGTGCAGGCGCGCATCCTCGCCCCGCTCGGCATGGATGACAGTGGGTTCTTCGTGCCCGAGGACCAGCACGGGCGCCTAGCCGGCGGCTTCGCCAAGGACCCGGAGAGCGGGACAGACGTGTCGCTGCTGGAGGTGCGGGAGAAGCCGACATTCGAATCCGGCGGCGGCGGCATGGTCGCGACGACGCTCGACTACGTGCGCTTCCTCCAGATGCTGCTGGATGACGGCCGGCTGGGCGAGCAGCGGCTGCTGGGCCGCAAGACGGTCGAGCTGATGACGGCGGACCATCTGGGCACCATCAAGGGCAATCCCGACCTGCTGCCGCCGGGCCATGGCTTCGGGCTCGGCTTCGCGGTGCGGCTCGTGCCCGGCATGGCGCCGTTCCCCGGATCGGTCGGCACGTATTTCTGGGGCGGCGCGGCGGGCACGACGTTCTGGGTCGATCCGAAGGAGCAACTGACCGCCGTGCTCATGATCCAGGCGCCCGGCCAGCGCGAGCACTACCGGGTGCTGTTCCGCGATCTGGTGTACGCGGCGATCGCAGACTGAAGCGGCCGCGCGTCAGTCCATCGCCTGTCGCGCGATGGCGGTGTCCACCACCGTCTCGAACGGAATGTCGCGCGACAGCGCACCGGCCGAGCGCATCGCTTGGGCGAGCCGTTCCACGCCGGCGCGCGGGATGACGGGGTCGGAGGCATACAGCCCGAGCGCGCGATAGCGACCGATAGCCGGGCCGATGATCGCGGGCGGCACGGCGGGGAACAGCGGCGCGAGCAGGCGCGCGATCTCGTCCTCCGGCGCCGCCGCGATCCAGTGCAGCGCGCGATGCAGCGCGCGGGTCATGCCCACCAACTCCTCGCGCCGCCGCGCCAGCAGCGCCCTGCGCGTGACGAAGGTCGTGTACGCCGTGGGACCGCGCGTGGCGGCGGCGTACCACAGATGCCCGGCGCCCGAGGACAACAGAAGCTCCGCATGGGGTTGGAACAGCTGCACCGCATCCACCCGGCCCTCGCACAGCGCCTGCGCGTTGTCGGCCATGCTCGCCCCGGTGATCCGGTCCACCGCGACGGGATCGATGCCCGCGCGACGCAGATCATCTTGCAGGCAGATCCACGGCGTCGGCACCTCGGCGACCGTCGCCAGCCGCGTGTGGGCGAGATCGGCGAGGCGGAAGTCAGGCCGGGCCACCCGGCCGATGATGAAGAACGGATCGCGCACCACCGCGTCGGCGAAGCACACAATGTCGGATGCCGGGTCGCGGTCATGCGTGCGCATCGCGCGCAGTGGACCGCCCCACATGACATCGGCCGAGCCGTCCGCCAGCGCAGCCGCCGTCCGTTCCGGGTCGGCGGACGACAGAAGCTCCACCGCGACGCTCTCGACGTCATAGGCGCCGGTCAACTGCGCGGCGTAGAACGGCGCGTAGAACAGCGCGCGGAAGTTCTCGATCAGCCGGATCGCCATGCGCGTTTCCTCTCCGTCTCGGGTTGCCGACCGGCGAACCCACCCCCTAGCATTGGCCGGAACCGTTCAGAGGGCCAGCGATGTTCGACCTCACCCGCCGTCGGGCGCTCGGTCTCGCCGGCGTCGCGGCGTTCGGGGTCCGGCACGCGCTGGCGCTCGAAGCAAGGCCGGCGCCGCTCGATCCGCCGGTGACGTTGCGGCTCGGCCAGAACCTGGTGCCGCATGTCTGTCCGCTGGGCAGCATCGCCGAGGAGCTGAAGCCGCTGGGAGTGATGGTCGAGGCCGCGCAATTCGCGCGCTACGCCGACACGCGCACCGCGCTCGCCTCCGGCTCCATCGATGCGGGCTCGATCGGGCCGGCTGACGTCGCGATCGCCGTGTCGCAGGGGCTCAAGACCATCGTGGCCCTGATGGGCGTCGGCGTCTCGCCGAAATACCCGATCGCGCGCAAGGGCCTGACGCTCGTCAAATGGGGCGACCTGGTGGGACCGCGCATCGGCATCGCGCCGGGCTCGGCCGTGTGGTTTCAGTTCGCCGCCACGCTGGTCGAGCAGGACGTGCCGTACGGCAAGCTCAACACCGTCAATATCCAGGGCGCCGGTACGAGCTTCCTGATCGCGATGAAGCGCGGCGACATCGACGGCTTCATCGGCTGGGAACCGTTCGAATCCGAAGCCGTGCTCGACGGGCTGGCGACCCGACAGACCGCGCTCGACTACAGCCGGTCGCGGGCGGTCGGGGCCGAGCTGGGGCTGATCGCGGTCAACGCCGGATTCCTCAAGCGCGAGCCGGAGGCGGTGAAACGCTTCGTCTGGGCGTATCTGGCGATCCAGGACCGGCTGAACGCCTCACCCGAGGCCGAGGCCACGGCGATCGCCAACTATACCGGCATGCCGCGCAACGTCGCCCCGAGCGTGGCCGAGGTGACGCATCTCGGCCAGTTCCTCACCCTCGATCAGATGCAGAGGCAGGCGGCCGCATTCGCCCGCTTCGGCGTGCTGACGCGCGATGTCAGCGCCGAGCTGCCGCAATACTTCGACCAGGGCCTGACGGCGTCCGTCCAGAAGGGCTGAGGCGTGCGCGCGCTGGCGCAGGGACTGGCGCTGCCCGTCGCGCTGATCGCGCTGTGGGAGGCGCTGGGCCGGTCGGGCGCGATCCCCGAGGGCATCCTTCCCGCCCCGAGCACGATCCTCGCCTCCTGGCGGATGTGGGCCTTCGGGCCGCGCGGCATGGGGCTCAACCCCTACTCCGGTACTTGGGCGCCGACGGTGTGGTACTCGACCCGGCGGGTCGCACAGGGCTTCGCGCTGGCGGTGCTGGTCGGGGTGCCGATGGGCGTGCTGATCGGCTGGAGCCGGCTGGTCGCGCGCAGCATCGATCCGCTGATCCAGGGATTGCGGCCGATCCCGATCACCGCCTGGCTGCCCTTCTCCATCGCGCTGTTCGGCATCCGCGACATGGGCGCGGTGTTCCTGATCGCACTCGGCGCGTTCTATCCGATCGTCGTCAACACCACGCACGGCGCGCGCGGGGTCGGACGCAACCTGGTGCGCGCGGCGCGGATGATGGGCGCAAAGGAACATCAGCTGCTGCTGCGCGTGGTGCTGCCGGCGGCGCTGCCGGCGGTCTTCACCGGTATGCGCATCGGCCTCGGCGTTGCCTGGACGGCGGTGATCGTGGCCGAGATCGTCGCCGTGAAGTCGGGGCTCGGCTACGTCCTGTGGGACGCCTACTATGTCGGACGCATGGACGTGGTGGTGGCCGACATGGTCTCGATCGGCCTGGCCGGGTTCCTCTCGGATCGGCTGATGCTGTGGCTGTCCGCGCGCGTGCTGCGCTGGCAGGTGCTGGCGCGATGAACGGGCTGACGCTGCGCGGGGTTGGCAAGACCTATGACGGGCGCACGCCGGTGCTGGCCGTGAGCGAGGTCGATCTGAGCGTGCCGGAGGGCGCGTTCATCGCGCTGCTCGGCCCCAGCGGCTGCGGCAAATCGACGCTGCTGAACCTCATCGCCGGCTTCGAGCAGCCGAGCGCGGGCGAGCTTCTCATCGACGGCCGCCCCGCCGGCCCGCCCGGCCCGGATCGCGCCGTGGTGTTCCAGGAGCCGGCACTGTTTCCGTGGCTGACGGTGTGGGACAACGTGACGTTCGGCCCGCGCCTGCGCGGGCGACCCCGCGCCGAATACGAGCGCCAGGCACGGCGCTTTATCGATCTGGTCGGCCTCACGGGGTTCGAGCGGCACCACCCCGACCAGCTCTCCGGCGGGATGATGCAGCGCGTGGGCATCGCACGCTGCCTGCTGATGGAGCCACGGCTTTTCCTGATGGACGAGCCGTTCGGCGCGCTGGACGCGCAGACGCGCCTGTCGATGCAGGAATTGCTGTTGCAGGTCTGGGACACCCTGAAGCGCACCGTGGTGTTCATCACCCACGACATCGAGGAGGCAATCTTCCTGGCCGACACCGTGTACGTCATGAGCGCGCGGCCGGGACGGATCAGCGCGCGCTACGCGGTGCCGCTGGCCCGCCCGCGCGACATCGCGGTGCTGACCGATCCCCGGTTCACCGCGCTACGCGCGGCCGTGCTGCACCGCATCCGCCACGAGGCCCGGCCATGACGCGGGAAGGCGGGCGGCTCCGCCCGATCGCGGGGCGCGCGGAAGGGCGCGTGCGGCTCGCGGCCGCCGGACTGTGCTTCCTCACCATCCTGCTCGACGGTTACGACACCGCCGTCATCTCCTTCACCGCGCCCAGCATCGCGCATGACTGGCGCCTGCCGGCCGCCGCGTTCACGCCGGCCTTCGTCGCCACCAGCCTCGGCGCGGTGATCGGCTATCTCTGCTGCGGCGCGCTGGTCCTGCGCCTCGGCCATCGGCGCGTGGTGATCGCGAGCGTCGGCTTCTTCGGGCTGATGTCGCTCGCGACCGTGCTCGCCGCCGACATCACGGCGCTGACGGCGCTTCGGTTCGTCACCGCCCTCGGCCTCGGCGGCGCCATCCCGACCGCGATCGCCCTCGCCTCGGAGCACGCGGAGGAACGGCGGCGGGAACTGACGGCCGCGATCGTCACCGTCGCGATCACCATCGGCGCCACGCTCGGCGGCCTCGTCGCGGTGCCGCTTCTGCGCCGTTGGGGCTGGCAGGCGCCGTTCGTGCTCGGCGCCGTGCTGCCCGGACTGCTCGCCCTGGCTCTCGCCGCGTGGTTGCCGGACACGCCGGCCCGGGGTCGCCGTGGCACCTCCCCGGCGACGCTCTTCAGGCATGGCCTCGCGCTGCCCACGCTGCTGCTCTGGGCGATGGCCTTCCTCGCCTTCATGCAGAGCTACTCGTTCACCTACTGGCTGCCGCTGCTGCTGACGAGCTTCGGTTTCGACCGGGCGAGCGCCGCCCTTGGCAACACCTATATCGGCGCGGGCGGCATCGCCGGTGTCGTGCTGATGGTGGCGCTGGTGCAGCGGGTCGGCAGCGCGCGCTACCTCGCCGGTGCCTTCACGGTCGGCGCCGGCTTCGTCCTGCTGCTCGCATTCGGCGGGCTGCCGAACGGCGCCGTGCCGTGGCTGCTGTTCCTCATCGGCGCGGGCCTCGGGGTCGGCGGCGTCGGGCAGGCGACGATCGGGGCCATGCTCTATTCGGCGGGCGTGCGCACCACCGGCATCGGCTGGTCCTCGGCAATGGGGCGTATCGGCTCGATCCTCGGGCCGGCGATCGCCGGGGCGTTCCTCTACCTGCGCTGGCCGGCGCGCAGCATCATCGCGGTTGCGGCGGTGCCGGCGCTTGCCGCCGCCGCGACCGCGTGCGCGATCTTCATGCTGACGCGGCGGCGCGCCGCGATGGAGGACCACCATGGCCGAGACGCCTGATCCATCGGGAAAGACGGTGCGGGCGCGCACAAGCCTCGGCGAGCTTCTTGGCGTCTGGAAGGAGGGCGTCGCGCGGTTCCGCGCCGTGCCCTACGCGGCGCCGCCCGTGGGACCGCGCCGCTTCGTCCCGCCGGCGCCGCCCGCGCCCTGGACGGGGCTGCGCGACGCAACGCGGCATGGCCCGATCGCCCCGCAGCCGCCCTCGCGCCTCCGCCTCGCGATGGGCGAGTTCGCCCGCGAGCAGGACGAGGACTGCCTCACCCTCACCATCGCGACGCCAGCCGCCGATGCCGGGCGACGACCGGTGCTGGTGTGGCTGCATGGCGGTGCCTGGCTCAGCGGGGCCGGCTCGCTCGATTGGTACGACGGCGCGGCGCTCGCCAGATCGGGCGATGTCGTGGTCGTCGGCGTCAACTACCGGCTCGGGCCGCTCGGCTTCCTGCATTTCCCGGATCTCGCGGACGGCTTGATGGGGTTACGCGACATGGTCGCTGCGCTCCGCTTCGTGCGGGACCAGATCGCGGCGTTCGGCGGCGACGCCGGCAACGTCACGCTGATGGGCCAGTCGGCCGGGGGCGGCGCCATTCTGCGGCTTCTGGAGATGGAGGAGACGCGGGGCCTGTTCCACCGCGCGATCGTGCAGAGCGGCGCGCCGCGAGGGGGACCCGGTTCGGTCGAGGCGACGGCGCGTGGGCGCCGCCTGATGCAGCTCCTGGAGATCGACCCGGACGCCGCCGATGCGCCCGCCCGGCTCCGCGCCGCGCCGGTCGGGCCCATGATCGCGCTGCAAATGCAGATCGCGCGCGAGAACGCCCGCTTCGCGGAGATAGAGCCCGCCTTCCCGCCGGTGTTCGACGATTTCGGCAGTGTCGAGGCGTTCTCCGATCGGATCGCGCGCGCCGCCGCCGAGCGCGGCATCGATTTCATCCTCGGCACCACGCGCGAGGAGATGCACGCCTTCTTCGGCGCCGACCCGGCGATGGCCTTGCCCGACCCCGAAGCGGTCGCCGAACGCTTTTCCACCCTCGCCGGGGCGGCGGACGCGATCGAGGCCTATCGCCGCCGCCGCCCGGGCGGCAGCCTGCGTGATCTTCTCGCCGATCTGGTGACCGATCATCGCTTCCTGTTCCCGCTGCTTGGCCTTGCCGAGCGGATCGCGCGGACGGGGTGGCGCGCACACGTCTATGAGTTCGATTGGTCGCCCCCGCATTCGCCCTGGCAGGCCTGCCACTGCATCGAGCTGCCGTTCGTGTTCGGCACCCTTGCCGCCTGGGACGCGCCCATGCTCGCGGGCATGGACGCAGCCGAATATGCCGGCCTGTCGGCGGCGATGATGGCGGCCTGGACCCGGTTTGCCCGAACCGGCGACCCGGCGGGGCCGGACCTGCCCTGGCCCGGCTACGACGCCGACCGGCGGCAGACGATGCGCTTCGGACGGCTGGTGGGGATCGTGGGCGACCTCGCGGGAGTAGGCTGGCGGGCTCGCAAAGCCTCAGACCCGCAGCCAGCACCGAAGTGACATTGTCGCGCGCGAAGCCGCGGAGCACGGCGGCCAGGGCGTGCAGATCCTCGATCTCCCTAGCATCAGGACCATCGGGTGAAAGTCGCTCGGCAGGAATCCGAAGCGCAGCATCGCCTACGGAATTCCGACGATGTCGGTCGCGTGGCACAGCTCCTCGTCGCCCGCCGCGCCCTTTCCCGCCGGCACCTCGATCAGGCGCACGCGGACCCACTCGCCGTCACCCATGTTGCGCACCACCTCGGCGACGATCCCGCCGGCGATGCGCAGCCGGGTGCCCTCGGCCAAGGCGGACAGATCGATCACATGCGCCTCCTGCTCGTGCGGCGCCCCGGCGGGATCAGAACAGCACGCTCAGGTTTTTCGCCAGCAGCACATTCTGTTCCAGCACGATCTCCCGCCGGGCGATCCGCCAGTCCGCGCCCTCGCGCCGCAGCGTGTCCGTGCGGCGTCCGATGAAGGTGTGGGTCTCGTACTCGACCCGGTTCTGATGCACCAGGAAGCGGCAGCGCGCGATCACGGTGCGCGCGTCCTCGGCCGAGGGTTCCACCTGCAACAGCCGCACGCCGCTGACCATGTGGGTCACGCGCGACAGCGGCTCCTCGGCGTAGTGAACGCCGGTCAGCACCTGCTCGACGCGCTTTGTCAGCGTCCATTTGTCCTCGTCGAACCAGCTGATTCCCTCGCCCTGACGCGTATTTTCGCGGTCGGCGTGCTGGCCGAATTTCACGTTGCGGCGGATCGGCATGAAATAGACGATGTCCTCGGCCAACAGGTCGAGCCATTCCTCGAACCGGCGCTCGTCCAGCAGGTCGGCCTCGCGATAGAGGAACTCCGCGATCTCCTGCGTCAGAAGCCACCATGCCTGCCCGCGTCGCGCGGCGGGCTCGATCGTCGTGCTCATTCCGCTGCGGCTCGAATTTCCACCCGCCCCAGCAGCGTCTCCCAGTCCGCGCCCTCCAGGTACGATCGATAGCGGCGGTAATAGTTGCGGGCGTTCTGCTCGGTGATCTGCGTGCTCACGTCGCCGGCCAGCGTCGTGTCCCGGCCATGGGCGCCCATCGACTGCTGGTAGTTGAACGGATGCCGCCGCGCGATGGTGCCCTTGCTGGCGGCGGTCGCGTACAGCCAGTTCTCCATGTCGTCCTGCTCGGTCATCCCGGCGGGACCGGAGTAGCGCATGTAGAACCGGCGCAGCACGTCCTTCACCTCGGCCGGCGCGTCGGCGTCCACCAGGAAGAAGCGCCACGCCTCGGTCTCGGTCGGCCCGTGCGGGTGCCACACGCAGATGCCGCGCGGTTGGCGGCCGTGGAAGGAGGCGTTGGGAAAGATCGTGCCGGTGAACGGCAGCAAACGCGCCTTCTCGCCGAGCCGGCGGCGACGCTCATGGTAGCAGTGCCGGAAATACTCCTCGACGAGCGGATGCTGCTGATAGCTCGGCACGTACTCCGCGTCGGGCTGCTGCATGAAGCTGTGCACGCCGTGGCCTTGCGGGAAGTTGACCCAGACGTGGTACGCCTTCTCGTATTCGTTGTCGCGCCGCCCCTTGGCGCCGCGCTGCGCGCTGGGGCCGATGCCGATCATGTCCACCGAGCGGTGGCTCGGGTTGTGGTAGGTGTCGCCCAGGAAGTTCTCCGCCGCGAATTTCCAGTTGGCGGGGAAGATCCATTTATGAACGCCGATCACCTCCGAGCCGCCCGGCCTGCCGTCGCGGCAGTCGAGCGCCTGGTCCAGATGCTCCCTGGCCTCGCCCAGATAGCTCAGGAACTCCGGCGCCGCCGCGTCCCAGGATGCCCACACCGTGCCCTTGTAGCTGGCCAGGCGCGGCACCTCGATCAGCGACCAGTCCGCGCGGTCCAGGGTGCCGTCGTACAGCGTGCGATAGAGCGGCACGCCCTGTAGCCTGCCGTCCGTCGTGTAGCTCCAGCTATGGTACGGGCAGACGAACAGCGAGGTGTTGCCCTGCTCGTATCGGCAGACCTTCATGCCGCGATGCCGGCAGGAGTTCAGGAAGACGTGCAGCGCCCCCCGCTCGTCGCGGCACAGGATCACGCTCTCGTCGCCCATGCGGCTGGTGTAGAAATCGCCCGGCTTCGCCACCAGGCTCTCGTGGCCGACGAACAGCCAGGCGCGGGTGAACAGCGTCTCCAGCTCGGCGCCGTGCAAGGCCGGATTGACGAAGATCTCGCGGCTGATCATGCCGCGATCGACATCGATTATGCTGTCCAGGGCTATGGTGTCCAGCGGGCGCATGTCCGTCTCCTTGCTCATGACCGAGCGGCGCGGGCAGAGTGTGGTCCGCCGGCCGAAGACCCTCAAGAGCCAGGGAAGACCACGAATGGGCATCGTGCCGATACGCGGCCTGTTTGAGACGCACCTGACGGTTCGCAGCCTGGAGCGCTCCATCGCGTTCTACCGCGACGTGCTGGGCCTGACGCTGGCGCACGTCATCCCCGAGCGGCATGTCGCCTTCTTCTGGATCGGCGGCGCGGGCGGGGCCATGCTGGGGCTGTGGTCGGTGCATACGGCGCCGTTGTCGATGCGCCTGCATATCGCCTTCGCAGTGGACTTGCCGACAGTGATCGCGTCGGTGGACGCGCTGCGTGCCGCCGGGCTCGCCCCGCGCGACGGTGACGGCGCCGAGATTGGGGAACCGGTCGTGTCCTGCTGGATGCCGGCGGCGAGCGTCTATTTCGACGATCCCGACGGTCACTCGCTGGAATTCATCTCGATGCTCCCCGACGCGCCACGGGCCGCGTTGGGGCGCATCCCGCTATCGGCGTGGAGGAGCATGCGATGACGGAGACCGTTCTCGTCGAACGCCGCGATCACTGGCACAAGCTGATCCTCAACCGGCCCGACAAGCTCAACGCCCTCAATGCGGACGTCCTGGCCGCCCTGGGCGAGGCCTTCGATGCCGCCGAGGCCGACACGTCCTGCCGCGCCGTGCTGCTGACCGGCGCCGGGCGGGGCTTCTGCGCCGGCCAGGAACTCGGCCCGGCGATCATCCCCGGCCCCGACAATCCGAACCCCGATCTCGGCGGCATCGCCGATGCCTACCACCGGGGCCTGGTCCGCCGGTTGCGCGCGCTGCCGTTGCCGGTGGTCTGCGCGGTGAACGGGGTGGCCGCCGGCGCCGGCGCCAACGTCGCGCTTGCCTGCGACATCGTGCTGGCGGCGCGCGGCGCCAGCTTCGTGCAGGCCTTCATCCGCATCGGCCTGGTGCCCGACTGTGGCGGCAGCTTCTTCCTGCCGCGCCTGGTGGGGGA
This sequence comes from uncultured Pseudomonadota bacterium, assembly GCA_963756495.1. Lineage (GTDB taxonomy): Bacteria > Pseudomonadota > Alphaproteobacteria > Acetobacterales > Acetobacteraceae > DATFDN01. Next base: position 228,065 of record CAVWNS010000005.1, read on the forward strand.
GGCGCGGGCGCGCGCGCTGGCGATGCTGGGCGAGCCTGTGCTGGCCGCGCAGGCCGAGGCCTGGGGCATGATCTGGAAAGCGGTGGACGACGACGCCCTGATCATCGAGGCCGAGGCGCTGACGGCGCGGCTCGCCGCCATGCCGACCGAGGTGCTGGCGCTGATAAAGCGCCTGTTCGCCGCCTCTTCCGCCAACACCCTCGACGCCCAGCTCGACCTGGAGGCCGAGACGCAGGGCACCGCCGGGCGCAGCGCCGACTACGCCGAGGGCGTGCGCGCCTTCCTGGAGAAACGCCGCCCGGCCTTCGGGGGGCGGGGATGACGCCTCCCGACAAGGCCGCGCTGGCGCGCGCGGTCGCCGAAGCGATGTGGGCCGAGGACCGGGCGAGCCGGGGCCTCGGCATGCGGATCGAGGAGGTCGGGCCGGGCCGCTCGGTGCTGAGCATGGCGGTTGGCGCCGACATGGTGAACGGCCACGGGATGTGTCACGGCGGCTTCATCTTCTCGCTCGCCGACAGCGCGATGGCCTTCGCCTCCAACAGCGACGGCGAGCGCGCCGTCGCGCAGCACTGCGCGGTGACGTTCCTGCGGCCTGGGCGGCTCGGCGAGACGCTGCGCGCGGAGGCCGTCGAGCGTGCCCGCGCACGCCGCTCCGCCATCTACGACGTGCGCGTGAGCGGGGCGGACGGCGACGTGGTGGCCGAGTTCCGTGGCCACACGCGGGACTTGGGCAAGACATTCTTTTCGACGGAGGCATAGATGCCGTCCCCCGGCCTCGATCCAATCGAGACCGCCTCGCGCGACGAGATCGCGGCGTTGCAGCGCGAGCGGATCGCCTGGACCTTGCGCCACGCCTACACGAACGTGCCCCACTATCGGCGCGCATTCGCGCAGGCCGGCGTGCATCCCGACGATTTCCGCCAGCTTGAGGATCTCGCCCGCTTCCCGTTCACCACCAAGCAGGATCTGCGCGCCAACTACCCGTTCGGCATGTTCGCCGTCCCGCGCGAGCAGGTCGCGCGCATCCACGCCTCCTCCGGCACGACCGGCAAGCCCACCGTCGTCGGCTACACGCGGCGCGATCTCGATATCTGGGCCGGGGTGGTCGCGCGCTCCATCCACGCCGCCGGCGGCCGGCCGGGCATGATCCTGCACAACGCCTACGGCTATGGCCTGTTCACCGGGGGCCTCGGCCTGCACGACGGCGCGCAACATCTCGGCTGCACCGTCATCCCGGTCTCCGGCGGCATGACCGAGCGGCAGGTGCAGCTCATCACCGATTTCCGCCCCGACATCATCAGCGTGACGCCGAGCTACATGCTGGCCATCCTCGACGAGTTCCGCCGTCAGGGGATCGAAGCGCGCGCATCCTCGCTCTCGATCGGCATCTTCGGCGCCGAGCCCTGGACCAACGAGATGCGCCGCGAGATCGAGGACGGCTTCGCGATGGCCGCGCTCGACATCTACGGCATCTCCGAGGTGATGGGGCCGGGTGTCGCCAACGAGTGCATCGAGACCAAGGACGGCCCGACGATCTGGGAGGATCATTTCTACCCGGAGATCATCGACCCCGACACCGGCGCCGTGCTGCCCGAGGGCATGCCGGGCGAGCTTGTCTTCACCTCGCTCACCAAGGAGGCGATGCCCGTCATCCGCTATCGCACCCGCGACCGCACCCGACTGCTGCCGGGCACGGCACGCACGATGCGCCGCATGGACCGCATCGGCGGACGGACCGACGACATGCTGATCGTGCGCGGCGTCAACCTGTTTCCGACGCAGATCGAGGAGCAGCTCCTGCGCAGCCCCGTGCTCACCGGCCATTACCAGATCGTGCTGACGCGCGAGGGGCGGATGGACGCGATGACGGTGCATGTCGAGGGCCGGCCGGATGCCGATGCGGTGCTTCTGGAGGCGCAGGCGCAGGCGGCGGCCGCGCGGATTAAGGACGTGATCGGCCTCAGCACGGTGATCCGCCTCGTCGCCCCCGGCACGATCGAACGATCGGCGGGAAAGGCCCGCCGTGTGCTGGACCAGCGCGGCCAGGGGTGATCCCTGGACGCGCTCCTACCAACGGCCGCGCGTTTGGCCCGATCGTGCAGACAATGGTGGCAACGGTCCGGATTGATCTCCGTCGATATCAAGCGGCGAACGTCGCCTCGGCGCTCCCCAGGCCGTCGAAGCGCACCGTGCACGTGTCGCCCGGCTTGAGGAACCGAAGCCCCGTGTAAGACCCGCACGTCACGAACTGGCCGGCGCGCACGCCTGCACCGGTGCGCATCATGTTCACCAGCGCGACCGCAACTCCGAGCGGATCGCTGCTCGGGTGCCCGCCATCCTGTTCCAGCACGACCGAGCCATTGACCGAAAAGGTCACGTGGATGCTGCCCAGGTTCAGGTTCAGCTTCTGCCAGTCGTGGACGAGCGGACCGGGAACGAAGCCGCCATTGCTGACGCAGTCGGCGAGCTTCTCCAGCGTGCTCCGGGCCGCATGGTCCTGGAAGCGGCTGGTGATCACCTCGATCGCGGCGCAGGCCTCCACCGCGTCGGCGACCTCGTCGCGCGTGTAGGGTTCGGGGCGCGGTGGCAGGTCACGGCGGAAGCGGAACGCGACCTCGCCCTCCACGCCGCAGTCGGGCACCTCGGAGACCGGCACGCGCGCCGGCGAGGGGCGGATCGTGCGGGCATAGATCAGCCCACGGGTCGGCTCGTCGTTGGGCGGCGCGTTGGCCTTGAAGGCCCCCACCTCGTCGCCGAGCGCGGCGGCGACCTCGTCCTGGATCGCGTGCGCGTCGGTGACGCTGCCCGGCTTCACCGCAAGCTCCGGCACGCGGGAACCATTGCGCCGCGCCCGCGCCAAGAGCTGGGCGGCTTCGCTGATGTCCTGCTGATTCATGCAAGGTCCTCCCTCGACGCGATCCTACCGGCGTCGGCGGTACGCGGCAACGTGACTGCCCCGGCGCCGGGCACGCGCCACAATGGGCCATGCACGACACGGTCTTTCTTTTCGACGTCGATAACACGCTGCTCGACAATGACCGCATCCAGTCCGATCTGCGCGCTCACCTGACCGACGCGCATGGAGAGGAGGCGAGCCGGCGCTATTGGGAACTACTCGAGGAACTGCGCGGGGAACTCGGCTACGCTGACTACCTGGGGGCGTTGCAGCGCTATCGCATCGAAGCACTGCACGATCCCCGCGTGCTGCGCATGGCAAGCTGGCTGGCCGACTACCCGTTCGCCGATCGGCTGTATCCCGGCGCTCTGGACGCCGTCCGCCGTGTCGCCCAGCGGGGCCCGACGGTCATCCTGTCGGATGGCGATGCGGTGTTCCAGCCGCGAAAGGTGGAGCGCGCGGGCCTGTGGCGCGCGGTGGAAGACCGCGTGCTGATCTACGTGCACAAAGAAGACGAACTGGACGACGTCGAGCGGTTCTTTCCGGCGCGGCACTACGTCCTGATCGACGACAAGCTGCGCATCCTGCACGCGGTCAAGCAAGCCTGGGGCGTGCGCGTGACGACGGTGTTCCCGCGCCAGGGCCATTACGCGCTCGACCCGGCGGAGGTGGCCAAGTACCCCCCGCCGATGTCACGATCGAGCGCATCGGTGATCTGGCGCTCACCGATCAGAACAATTTGCTCGGCCGTATCAGTCCGCCGGCCTGACCAGCCGGTGCTGCTTACGGCCCGCCGAGAGCTTGATCGCCCCGTCGCGCAGATCGTCCAGCGAGACGGCGTGCGCCTCGTCGGTCACCGGCGCGTCGTTCACGCGCGCGCCGCCGCCGCGGATCAGCCGGCGGGCCTCGCCGTTGCTGGCGGCGAGGCCGGCGGCGGTGAGCAGGCGGAATGCCGGGATGCCGGCCGCCAGAATCCGCGCGCGGGATCTCGATGCTGGGCAGCGTCTCGGCAGCCTCACCCGCCTCGAACGCGCGGCGCGCGGTCTCCGCGGCACCCTCCGCCGCCTGCGTCCCGTGCGCAAGGCGCGTGGCCTCGGTCGCCAGCACCTTCTTGGCCTCGTTCAGCTCGGCCCCGCGCAGTGTCTCCAGGCGAGCGATCTCATCGAGCGGCAGCTCGGTGAACAGACGCAGGAAACGGCCGACATCGGCGTCCTCGGTGTTGCGCCAGAACTGCCAGTAGTCGTAGGGCGGCAGCCGGTCGGCGGCGAGCCACACGGCACCGCGCGCGCTCTTGCCCATCTTGGCGCCCGACGCGGTGGTAATGAGGGGACTCGTGAGACCGTAAAGCGCTTGATTGTCGGTGCGCCGTGCCAGCTCGATGCCGGCGACGATGTTGCCCCATTGGTCCGATCCGCCGATCTGCAAGCTCACGCCCATCCGGCGGGACAGTTCGCGAAAATCATAGCTCTGTAGGATCATGTAGTTGAATTCGAGGAAGGTCAGCGGCTGCTCGCGCTCCAGCCGCAGCCGCACCGCGTCGAAGGTCAGCATACGGTTGATGGTGAAATGAACGCCCACCTCGCGCAGCAGGGGGATGTAGCCGAGCGGAACGAGCCAGGTCGCGTTGTCGGCCATCACCGCATCGCTCGGCCCGTCGCCGAAGCGCAGGAACGGGTCGAAGCAGCGGCGGATTCCCGCCATGTTGGCCGCAATCTGCGCATCCGACAGAAGCTGGCGGGATTCGTCCTTGCCGGACGGATCGCCGATCCGGGTCGTGCCACCGCCCATCAGGACGACGGGCTTGTGGCCGTGCCGTTGCAGCAGGCGCAGGGTCATGATCTGCACGAGGTGGCCGACGTGTAGCGAATCGGCCGTGCAGTCGAAACCGATATACGCGGCGACCGGGCCGGCGCGCAGCTTCGCGTCCAGCCCGTCGGTATCGGTGCATTGGAAGACGAAGCCGCGGTCGATGGCTTCCCGAAGGAAATCGCTGCGGAGCATGCGCGCCTGCGTGCAAAAAGATACAGATCGGGCGACGAGGCAGTCCCCGCCGCCCGATCTAACCCGGATGCGTCGTCAGTCGGCGGCGAGCGCCATCTGGCGCCGTGCGATCGCCTTGCCGACATGATCGTCCAGCGCTTCTGCGATCACGTCGGCATGGTGGGCGAAGACATGATCCGCGCTAGGCAGCACGCGATAGTCCACGCGCACGCCCTTCTGGGTGTTCAGCTTGTCCACGAGCTTGCGGACGGCGGGCTCGGGCACCAGTTCGTCGGCGTCGCCGTGGATCATCAGCCCACCGCAGGGGCAGGGGGCGAGGAAGCCGAAATCGTAGTGACTGGCGGGCGGCGCGACGCTGACCCAGCCCGATATCTCGGGCCGGCGCATCAGCAACTGCATCCCGATGAACGCGCCGAACGAATAGCCGGCGATCCACAATCCACCGTGGTTCGGGTTGACGGCCTGCATCCAGTCGAGCGCCGCCGCGGCGTCGCCGATCTCGCCGATGCCGCCATCATAGCGGCCTTGGCTGCGTCCCACGCCACGGAAATTAAAACGCATCACGGAGCAGCCCAGCTGCTGGAACGACTGGAACATCGTATAACTGATACGATTGTTCATCGTTCCCCCGTGCAATGGATGCGGGTGAAGCACCAGCGCCACAGGCGCGCCGGGCTCCTTGGAGTGGTGGTAACGACCTTCTAGCCGACCATCAGGGCCGGCAAACATCACCTCAGGCATGGCGTTCCAGTGTCCGGTTTTTATCTTGGTTGTGCTCAGGCCGTGCTCGGCATGCCAAAGAAAAGGCCCGAGACAACCTCAGTACGTTTCGCCCCGCGCAGAGCTACGGCGCAGCGCTAACGCATTCATCCCAGATAAGACAGCGTTTCACGATCTTCCACGGCCCACCCACGGGATTTTGACCTGACCAGCCCAAAAACCTGCTTCTCCCCAGCTTGGCAGTCGGGCGCTTGGTTACACTTCCCACCGTAAGACCCGACGCACTTGCCTGTCGGACATCGCTCAGTCGGGACGTCGCTTAAGTTGGCCGGCATGCTTCTTTTCCCGACAGATCAAGTATAATCGGTCGGATTGAGGCGTGCATAACGGAAATATCGCATGGCTTTCATGTTTGTTCGCGAGTTGGTCCGAACCTACCGTGAGCGGGACCCCGCTGCCCGCTCGTCGCTGGAGGTCTTATTCTGCTATCCTGGGTTGCATGCAGTCATCTGGCATCAACTATCTCATGGTCTCTGGCGGAAGCGCCTTTACTTTCTAGGCCGTTTGTCGTCGCATTTCGCGCGATGGCTGACAGGCATCGAAATTCATCCCGCAGCCAAACTGGGACGGCGTCTCGTTATTGATCACGGCATGGGCGTCGTGATAGGAGAGACGGCCGAGGTCGGCGACGATTGCTATTTCTATCATCAGGTCACGCTCGGTGTGGCGCGGACGATGGGCGGCAAGCGTCACCCCACTGTCGGCAACAACGTCATCATCGGTGCCGGCGCCAAGGTGCTCGGCCCGATCACCATCGGCGACAATGCGCGCATCGGTTCAAACGCCGTGGTGGTTGACCCCGTGCCCGGCGATACCACCGTGGTCGGCATCCCGGCCCAACCGGTGGATCGCAAGTTGCCGCGCCGCAAGCCGGATTTCGATCCCTACGGGATGCCCTGCGAGGAGATCCTCGACCCGCTTCTGCGCGCGATCGAGGAATTGCGGACCGAACTTGGCGAACTGGAGGCGCGGGTCGCGCGCAACGCCACCGCCCAGCGCCAGGAGACGCAAAGCCGGACGGGCGACGCGCCGGCTGGCTGATCATGCGCCATTATCTTGACGCGAATGCGACCGAGCCCATGCGGCCGGCCGCGCGTGAGGCGGTGCTGGCGGCGTTGTCGATCACCGGCAATCCCGCGTCGGTTCACGCCGACGGCCGCGCCGCGCGACGCTTGCTGGAAGACGCGCGCGAGGCCCTGGGAGCCCGGTTCTGTGCCCGCGCGTCCGATGTGATCTTTACCTCCGGCGCCACCGAGGCGAATTCGCTCGCCTGTCACGCCCTCGGGGCGGGACGCACGATCGTGGTCAGCGCCGTCGAGCATGACTTCGGTCCGCGCCGCCGCGCCGGATGCGCGGGTGCTGTCCGTTGACGGCAACGGGGTCGCCGATCTCGGCGCGCTCGCGGCAATGCTTGACGGGCTTGGCCCGGCGCTGGTGTGCCTGATGCTTGCCAACAACGAGACAGGCGTCCTGCAACCGGTTTCGCACGCCGCCTCAGTCTGCCGCCGCTACGGCGCCCTGCTGCACGTCGATGCCGTGCAGGCCGCCGGGCGCCTTGTGTTCAATCTTGCCGCGCTCGGCGCGCACAGCTTGGCGCTGTCGTCGCACAAGCTGGGCGGTCCGCAGGGTGCCGGCGCGCTGCTGCTGGCCGCCGATGCGCCGGCAAATCCGGCTCCCTTGATCGCCGGGGGCGGGCAGGAGCGTGGTTGGCGCGGCGGCACCCCGGCGCTTCCCTCCATCGCCGGCTTCGCGGCCGCCTCCGGGTCGGCCACCGACGCCGACCGCCTCGCCCCCTTGCGGGACGCGATCGAGAACGCCGCCCTGGCGGCTGGCGCCGTGGTCTGCGGCGGGGGCGCGGCGCGGCTGCCAAACACCACCTGCCTCGCCCTGCCGGGCGTGCGTGCCGATGCGCAGGTGATCGCGCTCGACCTTGACGGCATCGCCATCAGCGCCGGGGCCGCCTGCACCTCGGGCAAGATCGCGCCCAGTCACGTCCTCGCTGCGATGGGCCTCGGTCCGCTTGCCGGCGAGGCCGTCCGTGTGTCCCTGCCGTGGAGCGCCACGTCGGCCGATGTCGAGGCGTTCGCGCGCGCCTATCCGCGCATGGCGGCCCGGTTGCGCGCGGCCCTGGCGCCGCGCGCCGCCTGACCCCAAATTCGTGTCATGACAGGCCCCGCGCTTCGCCCGAACCGGCCCGTGTATCTCGACAACCAGGCCACGACCCGCTGCGACCCGCGCGCGTTGGCGGCGATGCTGCCGTTCTTCAGCGAGCAGTATGCCAACCCGCACAGCGTCGAACATGCGATGGGCCGCGCGGTCGAGGCGGCGGTGGAGGGCGCGCGCGCCGAGGTCGCGGCGCTGATCGGCGCCAGCGCCAACGAGATCGTCTTCACCTCGGGCGCGACCGAGAGCAACAACATCGCCATCAAGGGCGCCGCCCGCCACGCGGCGCGCATGGGCCTCGCCGGCCGTCGGGTCATCACGGTCGCGACCGAGCACAAATGCGTTCTCGAGGCCGTTGCCGATCTCGCCGAGGAGGGGTTCGAGCCGGTTTTCCTGCCGGTCCAGGCCGACGGGACCGCTTGATCCGGAGACCCTGCGCGCGGCACTCGGCGGAACCGACATTGCTGGTCAGCATCATGGCGGTGAACAACGAGACCGGGGTCGATCCAGGACATCCCGGCTCTCGCCGCGCTCGCCAAGGCGGCCGGTGCGCTCGTTCATACCGATGCCGCGCAGGCGGTGGGCAAGGTGCCGCTCGATGTCGGCGCCTGGCGGGTCGATCTGCTCTCGCTTTCGGGTCACAAGATGTATGGCCCGAAGGGGGTCGGCGTGCTCTATGTCCGCCGCCGGCCGCGCGTGCGCCTGATGCCCCTGTTCTCCGGCGGCGGGCAGGAGCGGGGGATGCGCTCCGGCACGCTGCCCGCGCCGCTGATCGTGGGCCTCGGCGAGGCGTGCCGCATCGCCCGGACCGAGATGGCGGAGGAGGCGGCACGTCTGCGGGCCATGCGGGATCGACTTGCTGGCGCGACTGCGCGACCTGATTCCCGGCATCGTTGTCAATGGCAGCCTGGATGCGCGCATCCCCGGCAACCTCAATTTGAGCTTTCCGGGCGCGACCGCGGCTGATCTGATGGCGCGCACCCCCGATCTCTGCGTCTCCACCGGCTCGGCCTGCTCCTCGGCGGCAGTGGAGCCGTCCTATGTGCTGCGCGCTATGGGGCTCCCGACGCCGATGTGGCGGCGCGCAGCTTGCGGATCGGCATCGGACGCTTTACCTCGCCCGCCGATATCGACTATGCGGCGGCGGCGCTGGCCGCTGCCCACGCCGGAGCGGCGCCGGCCTGAACGGGACCGCACATGCCCAAAATGACTTTCATCGAGCGCGACGGCACGCGCCGCGAGGTGGATGCGCCGCTCGGCCTGTCGGTGCTCGAGATCGCGCACCAGCACGGCGTCGATATCGAGGGCGCCTGCGAGGGCTCGCTCGCCTGCTCGACCTGCCACGTCATCGTCGATGCGGCCTGGTTCGACCGCCTCGCCGAGCCGACCGAGGACGAGGAGGACATGCTCGATCTCGCCTTCGGCTTGCAGGAGACCTCGCGCCTCGGCTGTCAGATCGTCATGACGGAGGCGCTGGACGGGCTCATGGTGAAGCTGCCGCCGGGCAGCCGCAACATGCTGAACGAGTGATGCGCATCGTCGTCGCGATGTCGGGCGGGGTGGACAGCTCCGTCGTCGCGGCGCTGCTGGTGGAGGCGGGGCACGAGGTGATCGGCGTCACCTTGCAGCTCTACGACCACGGCGCGGCGACGGGCCGCAAGGGCGCCTGCTGCGCGGGCCAGGACATCCACGACGCGCGTCGCGTCGCCGACCGGCTCGGCATCGCGCACTACGTCATCGACGCCGAGGCGCGCTTCGCCCGCGCGGTGATCGCCGACTTCGCCGATGCCTACGCGGCCGGCGAGACGCCGGTGCCGTGCGTGCGCTGCAATCAGACCGTGAAGTTCACCGACCTGACGGCGCTGGCCGACGGGCTCGGGGCGGAGCGGCTGGCGACCGGGCATTACGTGCGCCGGGTTGATGGCGCCGCAGGGCCGGAATTGCATCGCGCGCGCGATCCGGCGCGCGACCAGAGCTGGTTCCTGTTCGCCACCACGCGCGCGCAGCTCGGCCGTCGCGCTGTTCCCGCTGGGCGACATGGCGGACAAGGACGCGGTGCGCGGCCATGCGGCGCGGCTCGGCCTGCCGGTCGCGGCCAAGCCCGACAGCCAGGACATCTGCTTCGTCCCCGCCGGCAGCTACGCCGATATCGTCGGGCGGCTGCGACCCGATGCGCTGGCGCCGGGCGAGATCGTCGACCGCGGATGGGCGCGTGCTGGGCCGCCACGACGGCATCGCGCCGGTTCACGGTGGGCCAGGCGCAAGCGGCTCGGCTCGGCCGGCGGCGGGCGGCCGCGTCGTCGTGGCGCTGGACGCGCCGCGCCGGCGCGTCGTGGTCGGCCCGCGCGGCACCGGCACGCGCGAGGTCTTGGCTTCGCGAGGTGAACTGGCTGGTCGAGCCGCCGAGCGGGCCGCGTGCGCTGCACGGTAAAGCTCCGCGCGCGCGAGGCGCCGCAGCCGGCGACGGTCATCCGCCGACGGCGACCGGCGCGATCGTCCGGCTGGACGCACCGGCCTGCCGGCGCCCGGCCAGGCGTGCGTCTTCTACGACGGCGACCGCGTGCTGGGCGGCGGCTTCATCACGGCCCGTCCGCCGGCCGGCGACCGGTTGACGCAGCGCGGCGCCCAGGCTATCTCCGCGCCTCGCGATCGGATGGCGGCGTAGCTCAGCGGTAGAGCAGGGGAATCATAATCCCTTGGTCGGTGGTTCAAATCCGCCCGCCGCTACCACCTCCTCTCGGGCAACTTGGCGGGCTTCGCATCTTGACGCCCCGATGCCCCCCTCCCACGCTCCGGGCGCCGAATGCCAGGAGTGCCCGTGTCCGACGCCACCGCGCCCCCTGATGTCCGCACGCCCGAGGACAGCGTCCCGCTCGATTGGGACCGCGTGCGCGCGCATCTCGCCGCGCATCGCCTGACCCTCGACCGCCAACCGCCGCCTCGGCAGTTCGCTGGCGGCTTGGCTAACCTCAATTACCTCATCCATCTCGACGGCCGCCCTGCCGTGCTGCGCCGCCCACCGATGGGGGATCTGCCGGCCGGCAGTCACGACATGGCGCGCGAGCATCGCATCCTGAGCCGCCTGGCGGACGCGCTGGCCGTCGCCCCGCGCAGCCTGTTCCTCTGCACCGATCCCGGCGTCATCGGCGCGCCGTTCCAAATCCTCGAATACCGCCCCGGCCTGGTGATCCGCGCGACGCTGCCCCCCGCCCTCGCGGGCCGGCCCGAGGTCGGCGCGCGGCTCTCGCGCGTGCTGCTGGAAACGTTGTCGGCCATCCACGCCGTCGATACGGCGGCGATCGGCCTGGACGATCTCGGCCGCCCGCAAGGCTTCCTCGCCCGCGCTGTCGCCGGCTGGCGCAGGCGCGGCGAGGCCGCCAAGGAGGACGGGACGGACACGCTGCACGCCGATCTCGGCGCCTGGCTCGACCGCCACCTCGTCGCGGACGGCCCGCCCGCGCTGCTGCACAACGACTTCAAGCTCGACAACCTCATCCTCGACCCGCGCGACCTCGCCGCCGTCGCGGTCATCGATTGGGACCAGGGCACGCGCGGCGACCCGCTGTTCGACTTCGCCACGCTGCTCTCCTACTGGGTGGAGCCCGACGACCCGCCCGCCATGCACGACATGGCGCAGATGCCCGCCGCCGAGCCCGGCTTCCTGACGCGCCGGCAGGCGGTGGACGCCTATGCCGCGATCAGCGGGCGCGACCTGTCGGACTTCCTGTTCCATCGCGTGCTGGCGATGTACAAGCTCGGCGTCATCTTCCTCCAGCTCGGACACCGCTGGCGCACCGGCGCCACCACCGAACCGCGCTACGCGCCGCTCAGCGGCATCGGCACCTGCATCCTGGAGTTCGCCCACGAGATCGCCCGCCAACGCGCCTTCTGAGGGAACAAGCAATGGATTTCTCGATCCCCCCGACCTTCAGGAATTGCAGCAGCGCACGCGCGCCTTCATCCGCGACCAGATCATCCCCCTCGAGCCGGACCACCGTCAGACAAGGCACGGACCCACGGAGGAATTCCGGCGCGAGCTTGCCGCGCTGGCGGACGCCGCCGGCCTGCTCGCCCCGCATGTCGCCCCGGACTGGGGCGGCCTCGGCCTCAGCCATGTCGGCAAGGCGATCGTGTTCGAGGAGGCGGGCTACTCCCTGCTCGGGCCGCTGGCCATGAACATCTCCGCCCCCGACGAGGGCAACATGCACCTGCTCGAGCATGTCGCCACGCCCGAGCAGAAGGAGCGGTTCCTGCGCCCCCTGGCGCGCGCCGACATACGCTCCTGCTTCTGCATGAGCGAGCCCGCCCCCGGTGCCGGCTCCGACCCCGCCGCGCTGCGCACCAAGGCGGTGCGCGATGGCAATCACTGGGTCATCGACGGCGAGAAATGGTTCATCACCGGCGCGAACGGCGCCGCCTTCGCCATCATCATGGCCGGCGACGAGGACGGCCGCGCGACGATGTTCCTCGCGGACATGGACACGCCCGGGATCGAGGTCGTCCGCGCGATGGACAGTCTCGACCAGGGTTTTCCCGGCGGCCATGCGGTGATGCGCTTCCACGGACTGCGCGTGCCGGCCTCCGACATCCTGGGCGAGCCCGGCAGAGGATTCCGCTACGCCCAGATGCGGCTCGCCCCGGCGCGCCTGACCCACTGCATGCGCTGGCTGGGCGCCGCGCGGCGCGCCCACGACATCGCCACCGCCTACGCGCGCAAGCGCGAGGCGTTCGGCCACGTGCTCGCCGAGCACGAGGGCGTCGGCTTCATGCTCGCCGACAACGAGATGGATATCCGCATGGCCCGCCTGGCGATCTGGCACACCGCCTGGACGCTCGATCAGAACGAGCGCGGCGGCACGGAATCCTCCATCGCCAAGGTGGTCTGCTCCGAGGCGATCTGGCGCGTCGCCGATCGCTGCGTGCAGGTCCTGGGCGGCCAGGGGGTCACCGGGGAGACGCTGGTGGAACGCATCTTCCGCGAGGTGCGCGGCTTTCGCATATACGACGGTCCCTCGGAGGTGCATCGCTGGAGCCTGGCCCGGCGCATCCTGCGCGACGGGCCGAACTGGTGAGCAAGGCCCTGTTCGACCTCACGGGCAAGGTCGCCATCGTCACCGGCGCCGGGCGCGGGATCGGGCGGGCGATCGCGGAGGCGCTGGCGTGCTACGGCGCACAGGTCGTGCTCGCCGGGCGCACGCCCGCACGGCTGGACGCTGTCGCCGAGGCGATCGGAGCCGCGGGCGGACGCGCCTTGGTCCATCCAGCGGACGTCTCCCGCGAGGCGGATGTGCAGGCGCTGTGCGGCGCGGCGCTGGACCGCTACGGGCAGGTCGATGTGCTGGTCAACAATGCCGGCGTCAATCCGATCTGGCGCACGGTCGAAAAGACCAGTCTCGCCGAATGGCAGGCCATCCTCGACGTGAACCTCACCGGCGTCTTCCTATGCTGCAAGCACGTCGGCGCCATCATGGCCCAGCACGGCACGGGCTCGATCATCAACGTCAGCTCGATCGCGGGCCATGTTGGCCTGATCCGCTCGGCGCCGTACTGCGCCAGCAAAGGGGGAGTGGAACTGCTCACCAAGGCGCTCGCGCTCGATTGGGCGGGTCGGGTCCGGGTCAATTGCCTGGCGCCGGGCTATGTCGATACCGACCTGACCGCCGGCCTGCTCCATCACGAGACGCTGTCCAAGCCGTTCCTGGACCACACCCCGATGCGCCGCTTCGGCTCCCCGGCCGACATCGTGGGCGCGGCGGTTTTCCTGGCTTCCGACGCCGCCGGCTACATGACCGGCCAGAGTTTGATCGTGGACGGCGGCTGGACCGCGCACTGAGCCCGCCAAGGTGCCGGGAGCCTACGGGGGCTGCCCGTTGCCCACGCTGGTGCCGGGTCCGGAACCGGGGCCGCCGGCGGCGTTGTTGCCGAGGCCCGGATTGAACCGTCCGACATTGCCGAACAGCTCTTGCAGCACCGATGCCTCGGTGCCTGGCGCAGGAGTGGTGCGGCTGACGATGCTAACGGGCAGGGCGTTGGCCTTGTCCAGCGACTGCACCCCGCGCAGCACGCCGCGGTCGTCGAAGCGCAGCTCCACCACGTTCTGGCGCAGCACGGTCAACGTGCCGCCGACCACCGGCCGGGTCATCTGGCTCACGTAGATCCAGGTGTTCTGGTCGAACGTTCCCTTGGCGGTCGGGGATCCGAGCAGCGTCGTCGCGTCCGCCTGCGTGCTGACCCCTGTGACAAGCTGCTTGAGCTGCTCGGCATCCACACGGACGCCGCGCGGCTGCGGCGGCGGGGCGAGATAGGAGCAGCCTGCAACCAGCCAGGCCAAGAGAAGGACGCGCGTCGGGACGCGACGGAGGGATGGAGACGCAAATCGGGGCGGCACGGGTTGACCCTGAATGAGGAGATCGATTGGCGTTCATTGACCGGGCAGGCCGAAACGCCATCTGTGTGGGGGTTGTCACGGCGTCCGCTGCAAGTCAATCGCGCGGTGTCGCCCTGGCCGGGGTGAGGGACGCAGACGTCAGTGGCCAGGCTTCGATCCTTCCTTGCCCCCCGGCGTCGCCGGCACGAGCGCGCCGGGTTCGCGCTCTACACCGCCGCCGTGGGCGCTGCCCGCTCGCCGTTCTTCTACACGGCGCTGGGCGCGCCGGATACGCTCGACGGGCGGTTCGACCTGGTGGGTCTGCACGTGTTCCTGCTGATCGATCGTCTGCGTCATGACGATCCGCCCGGTCCGGAGCTTGCCCAGGCGGTGTTCGACGCGATGTTCAGCGATATGGACGTCACTCTGCGCGAGATGGGGGTGGGGGATCTGTCGGTGGGCAGGAAGGTCCGCGCGATGTGGGAAGCCTTGCATGGCCGTGCCGCCGCCTATTCGGGTCCGCTGGACGCGGGCGATGCCGCCGCCGTCGCCGCCGCTCTGGCGCGCAACGTCTGGCGCGGTGCCGATCCGCAGGCCGGGGCTGCGCAGGCCTTGGCGCGACTCGCGGCGGCGCAGCGGGCGCATCTGGCCGGGCAGGGCCTCGACGGGCTCGCGGCCGGCGACGTCACCTTTCTCGCGCCCGAGACGGCGGTTCAGCAATGAGCGTCGAGTTTTCCCGCCCCCTCGCCGCCGAGCGCATCGGTGTGGCCCCGTTCGAGACCCGGGTGGAGGCGAGCGCGGACGAGTGCCGGGCGCTCGCCGTTCGGATGCAGCTTCCGGCCGTGCTGGCGCTGTCCTGTGCTTTCGTGCTGCGCCGCGAGCCCGGCGGCGGCATCCATGCCGAGGGGGGGCTGCGCGCCCGCGTGGTGCAGACCTGCGTGGTGACCTTGGACGATTTCGAAGCCGAGGTGTTGGAGCCGTTTGCGATACGTTTCGTGCCGGCCGGCGACGAGGCCGAGGATATCGACCCCGAGGCGGAGGATGAGGTGCCCTATGTCGGGGGAACGATCGATCTCGGCGAGGCGGCCGCCGAGCAGCTCGCCCTCGCGCTCGAACCCTATCCTCGCCAGCCTGGCGCGACCCTGCCCCAGGACGATGGGCCGCCGCCCAGTCCTTTTTCCGTGCTGGGCCCGATGGGGCGACGCCACTAAGCGCGGCACCCGGCCATGCCCCGTCCAGTCTTGCAGGCATTGGGTCCCTCTGCTAGACGGCGCCCCTTGCGCGTGTGCCAGATTGTAACAGCCCGTCCGAGCCGCCTGAGGCCTGCGGGCGCGACCGAGACCAGAAAGGCGCCTGACCATGGCTGTACCCAAGCGGAAGACCTCGCCCTCCAGGCGCGGTATGCGGCGCAGTCATCAGGCACTGCCGCATGAGGCGCATGCCGAATGCGCCAATTGCGGCGAGCTGAAGCGGCCCCACCATGTGTGCAGTCACTGCGGCCACTATAACGGCCGCGAGGTGATTGCGGCTGGAAAGACGCTGAAGGGCGCGGTGCGGGCCTGACGCCCGGCACGGCGTGCGGGCCTGACGCTTGGCGACCGAAAGCTTCACCCTCGCCGTGGACGCGATGGGGGGCGACCATGCCCCCGAGGCGGTGATCGATGGACTGGAGCTGGCAGCGATTCGCCACCCCCAGGCGCGCTTCCTGCTGATCGGCGATGAGACGCGGATCGCCCCGCTGCTTGCCCGCCACAAGCGCGCGGCCGGCGTCTGCACGGTACGGCACACGCCCGAGGTGATCGGCAACGACATGAAGCCCATGGCCGCCCTGCGGCTGCGTAACGCCTCCATGCGCGTGGCGATCGACGCGGTCGCCGCAGGCGAGGCGGCGGGCGTGGTCAGCGCGGGCAACACCGGCGTGCTGCTGACGCTTGCCAAGATCGTGCTGAAGACCCTGCCCGGCATCGACCGTCCCGCGATGGCCGCGATCGGCCCCTCGGCGCGGGGCGACGTCGTGATGCTCGACCTTGGCGCCAACGTGCTCTGTGGTGCCCGCAACCTGGTCGAGTTCGCCGTGATGGGCGATGTCTTCGCGCGCACCGTGCTCGGCCTCACCGCGCCCACGATCGGCCTGCTCAACGTCGGCAGCGAGGAGCAGAAGGGCGACGACCGGGTGCGCGAGGCCGCCGAAGTGCTGCGCCAGAGTCCGATCGCCGGACAGTTCCACGGCTTCGTGGAGGGTCACGACATCGCCGGCGGGACCACCGACGTGATCGTCACTGACGGCTTCACCGGCAACGTCGCGCTAAAGACCGGCGAGGGTGCGCTGAGGCTGATCCTCGACCTGCTGCGTCAAGTGTTCACCGGGAGCCTCGCCGGCCGGCTTGCCTATCTGCTCGTGCGCCCCGGGCTGGTCCGCCTGCGCGAGTGGCTGGACCCGCGCCGGTACAACGGCGCTGTGATGCTGGGCCTGAACGGCGTCGTGGTGAAATCGCACGGCAGCGCTGACGCGGAAACCTTCGCGCATGCCATCGACGTTGCGATCGACATGGTCATACATCGCTTCAACGAGCAGATCCGTGACGGGCTTGCGCGCATCGTCGGGCTTGCCCCCGCCACTCCGAAGACCGGCGGTGGCACGCGCCTCGCCACCGCTTCCTAGGACTCAAACCGATGCCCATTCGCTCCATTCTCGCCGGCGTCGGCGCGTATCTTCCCGCTCGCGTCGTCACCAACGACGAGCTTGCGACGCGTATCGAGACGTCGGACGCCTGGATCAGGGAGCGCACCGGCATCCGCCAGCGCCATCTCGCTGGCCCGCACGAGACTTGCGCGTTCATGGGCACCGAGGCGGCGCGTGCCGCGTTGGCCCATGCCGGAGCCGAGCCCAACGCGGTGGACGCGATCATCGTGGCGACCAGCACGCCGGACCAGGCGTTTCCCGCCACCGCGCTGCGCGTGCAGCATGCGCTGGGCGTGCGCAACGGCTTCGGCTTCGACCTCTCCGCGGCCTGCACCGGCTTCCTCTACGGACTGTCGCTCGCGGACTCGATGATCCGTGTCGGCCAGGTACGCGGCGTGCTTGTCATCGGCAGCGAAGTCTATTCGCGCATCATGAACTGGCAGGACCGAGGCACCTGTGTCCTGTTCGGCGACGGTGCCGGCGCGGTCTTCCTGCGCGCCGGCGAGGGCAGGGGCACCATCGACCGGGGCGTGCTGTCAACCCACCTGCATGCCCAGGGGGAGCTGGGTGACATCCTCTATGTGGATGGCTCGGTCGGTCAGCCCGATCGGCCCGGCCATCTGGTGATGAACGGCCGCGAGGTGTTCCGCCACGCGGTCACCCGGTTGGCCGAGAGCGTGAACGAGGCCCTGGCGGCCAATACACTGACGCAGCGCGACATCGACTGGCTGGTGCCGCATCAGGCCAACATGCGGATCATCGAGGCGGTCGGCCGCCGGCTCGGCCTGCCCCCGGAGCGCGTCGTGGTCACCGTCGATCGCCACGCCAACACCTCGGCCGCCTCCGTCCCGCTCGCGCTCGCCGAGGCCTGCGGCGACGGGCGCATCCGCGCTGGCGACCTTGTGCTGCTGGAAGCGCTGGGCGGCGGTCTCACCTGGGGCTCTGCCCTGGTCCGCATGTAGCCGCACGCGGGCTCCCTTTTGCCGGCGCGGATGATGCGGTATCGCTCCGCCCGCATGTCCGCGACCCTCGATCATCCCACGCCGTCCACGAGCCTTGTGCGTGCGCCCGAGCTGACCGTGGTGGTGCCCTGCTACAATGAGCGGCCGAACGTCCGGCCCCTCGTTGCCAAGCTCGACGCCGCGCTGACCGGCATCGCCTGGGAAGTGCTGTTCGTCGATGATGACAGTCCTGACGGCACCGCTGGCGAGGTGCGACGACTGGCGCAGTCCGACCCCCGCGTGCGCTGCATCCGCCGCATCGGCCGCCGCGGCCTCGCCTCCGCCGTGATCGAGGGGGCGCTCGCCTCCTCCGCGCCGTTCGTCGCGGTGATGGACGGCGATCTCCAGCATGACGAGACGCGGCTGCCGGTGATGCTGGACACGCTGCGCGGCGGCGACTGCGACCTCGTCGTGGCCAGCCGTCACGTGGCGGGCGGCGACAGCGCGGGATTGTCCTCGCAATTCCGCCACGTGCTGTCCGACGGCGGCATCCGGCTTGCCCAGCATATGCTCCCGGTGCGGCTGACCGACCCGATGAGCGGCTTCTTCATGCTCCCGCGGCCGCTGTTCGAGGCGCTCGCGCCGCGCCTGACCGCGCAGGGGTTCAAGATCCTGGTGGATCTGGTGCTCAGCGCCCCGACGAAGCTGCGGGTGACGGAGGTCCCGGCGCGGTTTCGCGATCGCGTCGCCGGCGAGAGCAAGCTGGATGTGCTGGTCCTGACGCAATTCGCGGCACTGCTGCTGGACAAGCTGCTGCGCGGGGCGGTGCCGCTGCGCTTCATCGCGTTCGCCGCGGTCGGGGCGCTGGGCGTCGTCGTCCATCTGATCGTGCTGACGCTTGCCTTTCAGGTCGCCGGTCTCGGCTTCGGGGCCGCGCAGGTGCTGGCGACGGTCGTCGCCATGGCGTTCAACTTCCAGCTTAATAACCAGATCACCTACCGCGACCAGCGTCTGAAGGGGGCCCGGTTCTGGCGGGGGCTCGCCGTGTTCATGGCGGTGTGCGGCCTCGGCGCGGCGGCGGACGTGGGCATCGCGCGCACGCTTTATCTGTCGCACACCGGCTGGACCCTGTCGGGCGCCACCGGCGCGGCGATCGGGGTGGTCTGGAATTACGCGGTCTCGGCGACCCTGGTCTGGCGCACCCGGTGAGCCGAGACTGATGCGGCGCCTCGCCCCGGCGCTGCTGGCGCTGACCCTGGTGCGGCTCGTGGTCGCGGATGTCGCGCCGCTGGCTCCCGACGAGGCGTATTACTGGGTCTGGTCGCGCGCGCTCGCGCCTGGCTACCTCGACGCGCCGCCGATGGTCGCGCTGTGGATTCGCGCCGGAACCGCGCTCGCCGGGGACGGCGCGCTCGGGATCCGGCTGCTCGGGCCGTTCTCCGCTGCCCTGGGCTCGGTGCTGCTCTGGGACGCGGGGGAGCGGCTGCTGCCGGGCCGCCACGCGGGTCTGGTCGGTGCCGCGCTGCTCAACGCGACGCTCCTGTTTGGCGTCGGGGCGGTGGTGATGACGCCGGACACGCCACTGCTGTTCTTCTGGGTCGCGTGTCTCTGGGCGCTCGCGCGTTTCCTGGGGTCGCGGCGCGGCGTCTGGCTGGTGGTCGCGGGCCTCTGCGCCGGCCTGGCGCTGGACAGCAAATACACCGCCGCGCTGCTCGCCCCGGCGATCCCGCTGTGGCTGCTCGCGGTGCCGGAGCTGCGAGGCTGGCTGATCCGCCCGGCATCATGGCTCGGCGCGCTGGCGGCGACGGCGGCGTTCGCGCCCGTGGTGGCGTGGAACGCCGCGCATGGCTGGGCAAGCTTCGCCAAGCAGGGCGGCCGGGTCGACGACTTCCGCCCGACGAACGCGCTGCGCTTCCTGGCCGAGCTGGCCGCCGGGCAGGCGGGGCTGGCGACCCCGTTGGTGTTCGTGCTGTGCGTGGCCGGCGCCGTGCTCGCGCTGCGACGCGGGTGGGGACGGCGCGACCCGGCCTGGACGCTGCTCGCGCTGCTGACGCTGATCCCGGCTGTGGTGTTCGTGCAGCACGCCTTCGGCGATCGGGTGCAGGCGAACTGGCCGGCGGTGCTCTATCCTTCCGCCACCCTGGCGGCGGCTGGGCTCGAACGCCGTCTTTGGCTGCGGCTGCGTGGGCCGGCGGTGGCGCTTGGCCTGGCCATCACGGCGGCGGTGTATATCCAGGCCAGTGCGGCGCCCGTCCCGCTGCCGGTGCGGTTCGACCCAACCGCCATGCGGCTGGCCGGCTGGCGGGGCCTGGCCGATCGGGTCGAGGCGGCCCGGCGCGCGGCTGGCGCGAGCTTCGTCGCGGCCGATGAATACAGCCAGGCCGGCGAGCTTGCCCGCGCGCTTCCCGCCCCAGTGCCGGTGATCGGGGTCGAGCGCCGCTGGGCATTGTTCGACCTGCCGCACCCGGACATCACGGGCAAGGTCGGCATCCTGGTGCGCAGCGCACGGCGCGGACCGGATATCGACGCCCGCCCCTGGGCATCGCTGCGCCCGCTCGGCGAAGTCGAGCGGCGCCGTGGCGCGCAGGTGGTCGAGCGGTTCCGGCTCTACCGGGTGATCGGACGCTCCGGCCGCGGGGTGCCCGAGGCTTTGTTGCCTCGCACCTTGCGGTGAGATGCGGCTGTGTACACAATCGACTGCATCCGTCACCTCTCCCACGGCGCGGGAGAGGTGACGGAGCGCAGCGACGCGGGTGAGGGCCGCCGCACACCCTAGTGACGCGTCCCCGGCCCCCGGCTACGCTTCGTGCATGAACATCCCTGGCACCACGGTCTTCACCGGCGAGCTGTCGCAGCGGGGCTACAATCTCAACCGGCTGGCGATGTCGCTGACCGACCCGGCCAGCCGGGAACGCTTCCGCGCCGATCAGGCGGGAACCATGCGGGCGTTCGGCCTGTCGGCGGCAGAGATCGATCTGGTGGCGCGGCGGGACTGGGCCGGGACCATCCGCGCCGGCGGCAGCATCTACCTGATGATCAAGATCGCCGGCGCCATCGGGCAGAACCTGCTCGAGGTCGGCGCGCAGATGCGCGGCGAGACGCTGGAGCAGCTGAGGGCCAGTCTGCCCGGCATGAAGGGGCACTGACATGGCGCGCATCGTCGGCGGGATCGGCAGCTCGCACGCGCCCTCCATCGCGCAGGCCTGGGACAAGGGCCAGCAGACCGAGGCCTTGTGGGCGCCGCTGTTCGACGGCTATCAGCCGGTCAAGCACTGGCTCGCCGCGCTGCGGCCCGATCTGATGATCGTGGTCTATAACGACCACATGAACCGGTTCTTCTTCGACGCCTATCCCACCTTCGCGCTCGGCGTCGCGGACGCCTTCCCGCAGGCCGACGAGGGATGGGGCAAGCGCACCTTGCCCGACCTGCCCGGCGACGCTCGCGCCGGCTGGCACGTCGCGCGCAGCCTGGTCGGGGACGAGTTCGATCCGACCATCTGCCAGGAGATGGCGGTCGATCACGGCGTGTTCTCTGTGCTGCCGATGCTGACCGACGCGCGCTGGCCGGCGCCGGTGATCCCGATCGCGGTGAACGTCATCCAGCACCCGCTGCCCACAGCGCGCCGCCTGTGGCGCCTCGGCGAGGCGCTGCGTCACGCCGTGGAGAGCCTGCCCGACGATCGCCGCGTGGTGGTGATCGGCACCGGCGGCCTGTCGCACCAGTTGCACGGGGACCGCTTCGGCATGATCAACCCGGAATGGGACAATTGCTTCCTCGACCTGCTGGAAAGCGATCCCGCACAACTCGCGGCGCTGTCGCACCGGGACTACATGGATCGGGGAGGGGCGGAGTCGGTGGAGATGATTCTCTGGCTCGCCATGCGCGCATCGCTCGGCCCGCGTGTGCGCCGCGTGCATCGGAACTACCACGCGCCGCTGATCACCGGCTACGGGCTGCTGGCACTCGAACCGTAGGAGGACCTCGCATGGGTATCCGCACCGGGGCGGCCTATCTCGACGCGCTGCGCGACGATCGTGAGGTCTGGATCGACGGCGAGCGGGTGCGCGACGTCACAAGCGACCGCCGCTTCGCCGGCGCGGCGCGCGCGATGGCGGCGCTGTACGACATGCAGCACGACCCGGCCCTGCGCGCGCGCATGACCTACGCCTCGCCCTCCAGCGGCGAGCCGGTCGGGCTGTCGTTCATCCAGCCCGCCTCGATCGATGACCTGATCGCCCGGCGGGAGATGGTGAAGATCTGGATGGACGCGACCTGCGGCATGTTCGGCCGCAGCCCCGACTACATGAACGTCATGCTGACCGGCTTTGCCTCCGCCCACCGCGCGTTCGGCGAGAAGGAGGGGCGCTTCGCCGACAACGTGCTGAATTACTACCTCCATGTGCGCGAGAACGATCTCGCGATGACGCACACGCTGGTCAACCCGCAGGTCGATCGCTCTCGTCCAGTGGAGCAGCAATCGAAGGACTTGGCGGCCAAGATCGTGCGCGAGACCGATGCCGGCATCGTCATCCGGGGCGCGCGCATGGTCTCCACATTGGCGGCGTTCTCCGACGATCTGATGGTGATGCCGTCCACCTACATCAGTGACAGCCCCGAGGCGGCGCCCTACGCCTTCGGCTTCAGCATCCCGATCACCAGTTCAGGCCTGCGTTTCATCCACCGCCCGACGGTGGCGCATCTCGAGGCGGGCTCGCCAATGGACCACCCGCTGTCGCTGCGCTTCGACGAGCAGGATTCGATGGCGGTGTTCGAGGACGTGCTGGTGCCGTGGGAGCGTGTATTCATCCACCGCGACGCGGCGATGTGCAACGGCCTCTATAACCGCACCGGCGCGATGCCGCAGGTCATGCACCAGTTCTCCACGAAGAATCTCGCGAAGTCGGAGTTCATGCTGGATCTGGCGGTCTCGATCGCCCGCTCGACCAATATCGACCAGCACCTGCACGTGCAGGGAATGCTCGCCGAGATGATCCAGTTCACCGAGTTCTGCCGCGCCTGCCTGCGTGCCTCCGAGGCGGACGCCGCGCCGAACGAGCAGGGCGTGATAACGCCGGCGGCGATGCCGCTGTGGACCGTGCGGATGATGTTTTCGAAGATGTTCAGCCGCATGTGCGAGATCATCCAGACGCTCGGCGCCGGCGGGCTGGTGGCCGTGCCGTCGTACGCGGAGACGCGGAGCCCGGTCTGGCCGGACGTGGAGCGGTACTTCCAGTCCGTCAACACGGATGCCCGCACCCGCATCAAGCTGTTCCGGCTGGCCTTCGATTCGGCGGTGTCCTCGTTCTCCGGCCGTCAGCAGCTCTACGAGCGCTACTACTCGGGCGATCCGGTGCGGTTGGCGGCGTCGCTCTATGCGATGTACGACCGCGACGCAGCGGCGGCGCACATCACGCATGTGCTCGATCAGTTCGAGGCCGGGGCACCCATCGTCGCGCCCAGGCCGGTCACGCCCAATCCGGCGCAGAAGGCCTGAAGCCCGGAGAGTCGTGCCGTCGCGGATCGCCCGGCGTGCAGCACGGCGCGCGTCTGCGCCACCGTGCGGTCGAAGTCGTCGTTGACCAGCACGTGGTCGAACTCGGCGCAGTGGCGGATCTCGTCCCTTGCGCGGGCCATGCGGCGGCCGATCTCCGCCGCGTCATCGCCGCCGCGCGCGCGCAGCCGTGCCTCCAGCGCGGCCAGGGCGGGCGGCAGCAGGAACACGCCCACCACGTCGCCCGGCAGCGCCGCGCGCAGGCTGCGGAACCCCTGCCAGTCGATGTCGAAGATGATGTCGCGGCCGGCGGCCAGCGCGGCCTCCACCGGCGCGCGCGGGGTGGCATAGCAGTACCGCCCCAGCACGCGCGCCCATTCCAGGAATTCGCCGGCTGCCCGCATCGCCTCGAACGTCTCCTGCGCATGGAAATGATAGTCGATGCCGTCGCGCTCGCCGGACCGGGGCGGACGGGTGGTGACGCTGACCGAGACGGCGAGCGCCGGCTCCAGCCCGCGCAGGGCCTGCGCGACGGAACTCTTGCCCCCGCCCGAGGGGCCGGCCAGCACCAGGCAGAGGCCACGGCGAGGGATCATTCGATGTTCTGCACCTGCTCGCGAAGCTGCTCGATCGCCGCCTTCAGCCGCAGCCCCGTCGCCGTCAGCGCGGCCGAGGCCGACTTGCTGCACAGCGTGTTGGCCTCGCGGTTGAACTCCTGCACCAGGAAATCCAGCCGCCGCCCAACCGGACCCGCCTCGGCCAGCAACGTGCGAGCCGCCGCGATGTGGCTGGACAGGCGATCCAATTCCTCGCGCACGTCCGACCGCGCCGCGAGCAGGGCGACCTCCTGGGCGATCCGCTCCTCCGGCAGCGCCGGCACCTCGGTCAGCAGCGCACGGACCAATTCCAGCATCCGTGCGCGCTGTGCCGCCGGCTGACCCGCCGCATCGGCTGCTGCCTGCTCGCGCAGGTCCGCGATCTCCTGAAGCAGCGTAACGAGGGTCGCCCCGATCCGCGCACCCTCCTCGCGCCGCGCCGCCGCCAGCCCGGCCAGGGCGCGTTCGAATCCCGCCCGCAGCTCCGCATGTGGTGCATCCGCAAACTCCGCCGGGTCTGCGCTCGCCGGGCGGAGCACGCCGGGAAGCGCCAGCACCGCCTCTGCCCGGATGGGCGGGCAATCCGGGATGCGGGCGCGCAGTTCCTGAGCCAGGCGGAGCGCCTGCTCCAGCGCCGCCGGATCGGGAGCCAGACGCTGTGCGTCCTCGCGCCGCACCGTGAGGTTGGCCGTGACATTGCCGCGTTTGAGCACACGCCCGGCCGCCTCGCGCAAGGGCGCCTCCAGCGCATCGAACCCCGGCGGCAGCCGAAAACGCAGATCGAGCCCCCGCCCGTTTACGCTGCGCAGCTCCCAGACCCACGCGCCGGAATCGGTCGTGCTCTCGTTGCGGGCAAAGCCGGTCATGGAGGCGGTAGGCATGGGCCGGCTTCTAAAGCGCTGTACGAAGGAGCGAAACCCCGGCTGGCATTGGCGTCAGGC
Source organism: uncultured Pseudomonadota bacterium (assembly GCA_963756495.1). GTDB lineage: Bacteria > Pseudomonadota > Alphaproteobacteria > Acetobacterales > Acetobacteraceae > DATFDN01. The sequence goes on from CAVWNS010000005.1 coordinate 252,925, forward strand.
CCGGTGCAGCACCGGCTCGCTGGTCGCATACTGGCGCAGCACCGCCATATCGGGATCGCGCCCCAGCCCCGGCTGGTCCGGCACGCGCGCCCGCCCCTGCTCGGGACGCACCCACTCGCCGAGCGGGCTCGCTTCCAGATCGACGAAGATGTGCTCGAACGGCGCGTCCGGCGCGACGGTGGCATTGACGTGCAGCGAGGCCAGGTAGCCCGGACCGAAATAGGCATTGTGCGGCACCAGCCGCACGCCGAAGGCGCGGGCCAGCGCGGCGATCTCCAGCATCGCCGAGGGACCGCCGATCTTGGTGACGCTGGGCTGCGCGACATCGAGCGCCCCGGCCGCGAACAGCGCGCGGAAGGCGAACAGCCCGCCGGCATTCTCCCCGGCGGCGATCGGCACGCCCCCCTCGGCCCGCACGCGGGCGAGGCCGGCGTGGTCCTCCGGCGGCCAGACCGGCTCTTCCAGCCAGGTCAGGTCGAGCTCGCGCAGGGCCCGCGCCATCCGGGTCGCCTCGGCCACGCTCCAGGGGCAGTTCGTGTCCACCATCAGGCGCGGCTCGGCGCCGATCGCCTCGCGCGCGGCGCGGATCTGCGGCACGGCGATCTCGTGCAGCTTGATGTCGCGGTGCCCCCGCGCCAGCGCCCGCTCGCAGGCCGCTGCCACCAGGTCCGGCGCGCCGTACCGCAGCAGGCTGGCATAGGCGGGCAGCCTCTCGACCGGCGTGCCGCCCCATAGCCGCCAGAGCGGCAGCCCGGCCGCCTTGCCGGCAATGTCCCACAGCGCGATGTCGAGCGCCGACAGGGCATACACATGCGGGCCGTTGCCCCCGAACAGGTGGAAGCCCTGGCCCAAGCGGCGGCGCAGGCCGGCGATGTCGCGTGCATCCTTGCCCAGCACGGCGGGCGCGAGCTGGGTGTCGATCACCGCGCGTGTGGCGGGCACGCAGGCATGCCCGAAGCCCTCGCCCCATCCCTCCAGCCCGTCATCGGTGGCGACGCGCAGCCAGAGCGTGTTCATCGCCTGCCAGCCGATGCCGCCGAATTCCATGGGCTTCGCCCCCATGTCGAACGGCGTGCGTGTCAGCCAGGTCTCGACGGCGACGATCCGCGACATACTGTGCTCCCCTCCGCCTTGCCGTGCCAGGAGTAGTGTATCAGTTTGAAATCCGGGGAAACCCTAACGGGGTAGGCCGTTAGCCATTCGCTTGTCCCAGTAGCGCCATAGGAAGGTAGCTTCCGCGATTGCGCAAAATGCAACATCGGGCTCAGAGGGGAACGCCGCCTGAGCGGCAGAGACATTAGCTTAGGTAATCCCAGCCTCGCCGGGACTTAGCGTAGGCCCGCCCGCGTCCACGCCGGGGTAGAACGGCTGCGTGCAGCGGATGTACGTGCAAGTCAGGCCGTTTCCGACCGGATGATCGAGACGGACCGGCGTGGTGTAGGTGGAGACGGGATGCGGCGTCATCCGCCGCGTCAGCCAAGCGATGTCCTTCCCAGCTGTCACGCCGAAGCTTTCGCACTGGGAACGCCAAGCCCGCACTGAACCCATGTGCCGTGCGCAGGCGTCCCTCGCGTATGGCCGGGCTGAGCCCGTCAAGCGCCGAGCGGCCCGATACGACGGCGTTCGCATCCAGGAACACGAGCCTCGCGATCCGCTCTGATACACGATCCGCAACGCCGGCTTATGCGGAGCAGGGGCACGCACGACGGTCAGGACACCGATGGCCCAGGCCGATCAGGCCGGCGACGACAAACGAGGCGCGCCAGCCGTATTGCACGGCGATAAATCCGAAGAGAGGGGCTGCGACCACGCCTCCGAGTGGCGCGCCGGCGAGCGCCCTGGCCTGCTCGCCGCGCGGAAACCAGTTGCTAACGAATTTGTTCTGCGCGGAGGGAAGCGGCCCCTCGCTCATGCCGAACAATACGCGAATGAGCAGAAGCGAGATGAATCCCGCAGCGGCGGCAGTCAAGCCGCAGAAAAAGGACCAAGCGGTCAGCGCCGTCCCTATCACCAGTCGGGCGCCCTGGCGATCCGATGTCCAACCGCCGACCAGTGCGAACAACGCGTAGCCGGCAAAGAAGCTGCTGAAGGCTATGCCCAGTCGTGCCGGATCGAGTTGCAGATCCTTCGAGAGAAGCGGCACGGTTATGGAAAATGCCGCCCTATCCATGTAGTTGACTATGCCGGCAATAAAAAGAAGCGCTAAGGCGTGATACCGAACTCTTAAGGTCGTTTCCTCTCCTGCACTCTTGTGCTTGATTAAAGGACGCGGTCTGTCTCGCCGAGGAGATCAGCCGTCCACGATGCGACGCAGGAACTGCTTCAGCAGCTGTACCTCGCTCAGATCGAATCCCTCCAGGACGTGGGCTTCACTTGCTTTGTGGATCGCGATGATCTCGATCAAAGCCTGGCGACCCGCCGGCGTCAGCCACACTTCGCGCTCAGCGCCCATCGGGTTCGCCGTGCTGATTAGGCCGCGCGTGACCAGTCGCTCGATCGTCTCAGGAGCAATCGGCCTTCCCCGAGCCTCACTGCGTGCCCTGATCTCGGCGAGACGGAGCCCATTTTCGCGGCCCAGTACGCTCAGCGTGGCATATTCCTCGCCGGTCCAACCGCGCCGCCGGAGTTCCTGGATCCCGCCTCGCCGTATCCGGAAGTAGGCGTTCGACACGTGATAGAGCAGGTCGTTGGGCGATAAGCTGCTCCCCGTTTCGCCCGCCGGGTCCTGCTGCGCTGCTTCCTTCTGGAACACCATGCCGTAGCGACCGCTGTGGAACACAAGGGGCAATCGCCCGGTGTGGGTGAAGTCGAGGACCTGGCCTACGAAGATCACATGATCGCCGCCCTCGTGCTGGTAGGCAGTGCGGCAGACGAAGCGGGCCGCGCAGTCGCGTAGCATGGGGATGCCCTCAGGCCCACGGTCCACCGGCACGCCTGCGAACCGCTCGATGCCCTTGGTCGCGAAACGCGTCGACAGCGTCTCCTGCTCGGCCGAGAGCACATGGACGGCGAAGTAGTCGCTGCCCCGGAACGCGTCGATGCTGGAGGATGTCTTCGACAGGCTCCACAGGACCATCGGCGGCGTCAGCGAGAGGGACGAGAAGCTGTTCGCCGTCAGCCCGACATCGGCGACGCCGGAATCACGGGCCGTCACGATCGTGACGCCAGTCGCGAACGCCCCGAAGGCGGTGCGCAGGCTCTTTGCGTCGAACTCAGCGACGCGGTCGTCGCGGAGTTGGTTTTTCGCACTCATGGGCATCCTCTCGCGATCAGGCGCCTCGCCGTTCAGGGTACGACGATGTCCAGCAGCGGCGCGTGCTGCTGGGCGCCGAACGTGTCGCGCTCGCCCACGCTGCCCTGTGCCCAGGGCCGCCGGAGCGTCAGCTTGAACGCCATGGCCGGGTCGAAGAACATACAGACGATGATGTCCTCCGGCGGGACATTGAACAGGCGGCCCATCCGCAATTCGCTTAACACGCCGCTCTCCTTCACTTCCCGGTAGGTTGCCTCATCCTCGAAGATCACGTCGAAGGTGATCTCAAACGGTCCGGAGTTCTTGCTTCGGATCACTTTCGCCAGATCCCGCAGCCTGCTGTTACGCATCAGCCAACCTCCATCAGCCGGACCGGAAACAGCTCGAGCGGCGAGTCCACCTCCATCAGGTGATAGATGGTGAAACGGCATACCGGGCCGATCGGGTTCTCCGGCGGGTTCAATGGAATGGCAAAATTGCCAGCCGTCGCGAGCTGGCCCGGGTAGGGCATGTGCAGCACGGTGATCCGTGCCTGACTGCAAATGGCGTTGGCCCGCTCCTGAGTCGGGGCCGTGACCTCGCCCATCAACCCGACCTCGTGCGGCACGAGGTGCCGGTTCGGCTCAAGCTGCCCCATCACGGCGTCGCGGCCATAGGCGTGGAAGATCAGACTGGCCTCGCCCGTGTCCAGTTCGGGGAAGAACCCCGCCACGCGCTTGCGCACCTCATCGAGGAAGCTGTCGAGCTGGCCGAGCAGGACAGGGTCGCGGATGCCACCGATAAAGATGCAACGATGCCCGACGATCGCGGCTCCTTCCAGCTTCACGCTATAGCGCTCGGATGGGCGGAACACGCTGCCACTGACCCGCACCCGGCGCTCGTCGAGCGGCTCGTAGCGGGAGCCGCGCAGGTCCAACACGCCGCCGGGGCCGGACAGCAGGTCGGGCCGGGTCTTCTCGTAGAGCGTGTGAGCGGCAACCGAGGCGGGCGTGCAGCGCTCGGCCGGGTTCATGGGTTCGAGGTCGAAGCTGTCCTGCCGCACGGTGGCCAGGATCACGCGGCCCTTCGGCTCGGCGCACACGGCGCCGCACTCCACGATCTTGCCCATGTGCCAGTATACGCCGGGTTCGATGCCATGGCGCATGCACAGTCCGGCGTAAGGCGCGGGATCGTAGGCCCGGCCGCTCACGATGATGTCCACGTCCGGGTGCTCCTCCAGCACCCGCGCAAAGGGTTCGGCGCCCATCTGCGCCACGACATGCACGGCCTGGTCGACTGCTTCATGGGTGAGCGGACCGGATGGGCCGCACTGCGTGACGCGCCCGGCGTCCAGCCGGCCATGTACCACGGCGCGATCGATGTTCGCGTATATGGCCGCCACCTTGAACCGATATCCCTTGGCGGCGGAAATCTCCCTGATGATCTCAACCATCCCATCCACGTGGCTGTCGATGCCGGGACCGCCCGCGGACGTGATGATGAGGGGAATGCGTCGCTCGGCCGCTGCCTGCAACACGAGCCCGAGGTCGCGCAGATAGCCCTGGCGGTCCACGATGGTCTTGCCGAGGCCCAGGAGATACGGACCCGGATCAGTCGAGCCGGCGTCCACGATCATCGCGTCCGGGTCGCGGCCGATGCCACGCCAGAAATGCTCCGCGGGAATGCCGTAGCCGAGAATGCCCGCGGGTGTGAGGATCCTCAGCTCGGCCTTGGCAGCATCCATGGTTCATCCTCCATCATTTCTGGCTTGCCCACGTCACGGGCTGCTTGGTTGCAATATGACGCCACGCTTTCCGAAGCCGCCATAGAATCTCCCTTGACCGTCATAGACGAAATCGAATTGCGGAAACCGGGTCCGGGTCGGATATGGCGGCTCAGCTCATCAAGAGGGAGGGACACCGATGGACCGCAATTTGCGCCGGGGCGGGATGGCGATGATCGCATTTCTTCAGGCACAGAACTGCAGCAACTATCCGGGATCCTGGCGTCACCCGGCCGCGATGCCCGATTTCCTATCCGCCAGGCATTACCAGCGGATCGCCCGCGCGCTGGAAGAGAGCAAGTTCCACCTGGCCTTCTTCGACGACCGCTTGGCGATGCCGGATCTGAGCGGCGACTACCACTTGGCCGTTCGCTACGGCGTGCGCACGGTAAAGATGGACCTCATCCCGCTGCTGACGGCGATGGGGATGGTCACCAGCCGGATCGGGCTGGGCGGAACCTACTCCACCACCTACTACGAGCCGTTCCATGTCGCCCGCCTGTTCGCGACGCTGGACCTGATGATCGAGGGCCGCGCGGCGTGGAACGTCGTTACATCCCTCAACGACTCGGAGGCGGCGAATTTCGGCCAGAGCGAGCACTTGGAGCACGACCTGCGCTACGACCGCGCGGATGAGTTCATCGAGGTCGTCATGGGCCACTGGGCGACGTGGGCGGACGACGCGATCGTCGCCGACCGCGCCACCGGGTTCTTCGCCGATCCCTCGAAGGTCCGCGCCCTGAATCACGTCGGCAAGTGGTTCAAGTCCCGTGGCCCGTTCACCGTGCCGCGTTCTCCGCAAGGCCATCCGGTTATCATGCAGGCTGGGCAGAGCGGTCGCGGCATGGCGTTCGCGGCGCGGTGGGGCGAGCTGATCTTTGCCTCGATCAAGGCCGCAGAGCCCGGACGCAAGCAGTACCGCGAGCTGAAGGACGCCGTCGCCAAGGCAGGGCGGGACCCGAATCAGGTCAGGCTTGCCCCAGCCGTGTACGTGGTCGTGGGCGAGACGCGCGCCATCGCCGAGGAGAAGCGCGCCCTGGCCGAATCCCTCGCGATGCCGGAGGACAGCCTGACCTTGATCTCCGAGCTGACGAACTTCGACTTCAGCTCCGTCCCGCTCGACCAGCCGCTCGATGACGCGCAGATGGCGAAGGTCGGCATCCACCTGGGCCTGAAGGGGCGCGTGATCGAGCGCAGCGGCAAGACCAATCCCACGCCGCGGGACTTCATCACCTTTAGCAGGCGGGGCACGATCAACGAGAGCCCGGTCTTCTGCGGCACTGCGAAGGACGTCGCCGATCAGATGGAGGACTGGTTCACCACGGAGGTGTGCGACGGCTTCGTGCTGTCGGCCACGCACCGGCCCGGCGCTTACGAGGATTTCGGCCGCTTGGTCGTGCCCGAGTTGCAGCGCCGCAACCTGTTCCACCAGGACTATGCGGGGACTACGCTGCGCGAGAACCTAGGATTGCACAAGCCGGTCGTGGCGTGGCCGGGCCTGTCGAACGCGGCTGAGTAGCCGCACGCGCACGACGTCTCGTCCGAACGGGAGAAGGAATCAACAGACATGCTGGACACGGGAATCAGCCCCGCAAGGCCGGCCGACGCTGCGACCAGGACGGAGGCGGAGGCCATCGCCGACTTCGCCCTCGGCCTGGACCTGGCGCGCGTGCCACCCGCCGTGGTGGAGCTTGCCAAGGAGCACTTCCTGGACGCGCTGGGTGTCGCGCTCGCGTCCTCCACCTGGGATTTCGCCCGGGCTGCGCTACAGGGCGCGCGGGAGCTGGGCGAAGGCACGCAGGCGACGGCGATCGGCAGCGGCGTCAAGCTTCCGCCCGCCTCCGCCGCCCTGGTCAACGGCGTGCTCTCGCACGGCCTGGACTTTGACGACACTCATATCGGTGCGGTGTATCACGCGAGCACGCACGCCCTGGCTGCGTGCCTCGCCGTGGCCGAGGCGGCCAAGGCCACCGGGCGGGAGTTGCTGACCGGCTTCATCGTGGCCATCGAGGTCGGCTGCCGCATCGCCGCAGCGGGCGCAGGGGAGTTCCATGAGCGCGGCTTCCATCCTACGGCGGTCTGCGGTTCCTTCGCGGCGATTGCGGGCGCCGGACGCCTTTCCGGCGTGAGCCGGCAGGCGATGGTATGGGCGCTGGGGCTGTGCGGAAGCCAGGCGGCCGGGATCCTCGAGCAGAACGGCTCCTGGATCAAGCGCTTCGGGCCGGGCTGGGCCGCCCACTCCGCGCTCTCCGCGCTGGCCCTGGGGCGCGCCGGGTTCGTGGGACCGGTCTCCGTGCTGGAGGGGCCGCGCGGCTTCTACGCCACCCATCTTGGCCGGACGCCAGGCAGCGACACGCTGCCCAGCTTCGAGCTGGGCTCCACTTGGCTCGCGCTCGGCATCGCCCTGAAGCCCTATCCCTGCTGCCACTACATCCACGCGTTCGCGGACGCCGCGCTGGAGCTGCGGGACCAGTTCAGCCTCGATGACGTGGACCACATCGACTGCCTGCTGAAGCTGTCGCTGCACAAGGGCGTCGCGGAGCCGCGGGAGCGACGCATCCGCCCGCGCACCGCCTATGAGGCGCTGTTCAGCGTGCCCTTCGTGGTCGCGACGGCGCTGCTCAAGGGGCGCGTGGACCTTGCCGCTTTCCACGACGAACCGCTGGACGAGCCGGCCCTGATGGCACTCACCTCCAAGGTTTTCGTGCTCGACGATCCGAGCAGCGACTATCCGCTGCACTTCCCCGGCGAGGTGATCGTGCATCTCCACGACGGCCGGACCCTGCGGTGCCGCAAACCGGCCAGCTACGGCTCACCGGATCGGCCCATGGCGCGCGACGCGGTGATGAGAAAGTTCATGAGCAACGCGACGCGCGCGATCGATGCGGCTTCCGCCGAGCGCCTCGCGGACCGCGTGCTGGCGCTCGAAACCGCGCCGTCCTTGGACGAACTTGTGGCGCTCTGCTCTCCGGCGCCTTAACGGCCGGGGCGGACCGGCCTTTTGTTCGGCGTCGCCCCGAGCAGCTCGGCCCGGAGCGATGCCGCCAACGCCCTCGCACCCGGCGACCACTGGTGGCCGGGCAGCGAGGCGATGCCGTATTCCCGGGTCAGCGCCATGCCCTCGACCGCGGCGACGTCGAACCGCGTGTCGTCGATGGTGCTGCCGACGCGCATGACGAACGTGGGCAGCATCGTCAGGCCCAGCCCTTCCGCGACCAGGCCGAGCAGGGTGGACACGTTGCCGACCGTGCGCATAGGAACAAGCGACAGGCCCAGTGCCGCCGCCGCCGCCGCGAGATCCTCGAAGTGCTTGCGATGAGCCGCCAGCAGCAGGAAGGCGTGCCGCGTCAGCGTTTCAACCGGAACCAACCCCCCCCGCAGCGCCGGGTGGCCGCGCGGCCCGACCACCACGAACGGATCGGCGATGATCGTCTCGAACGTGACGCCCTCCATGCTCCCGGTTCGCGCCGTCACCGCGAAGTCCACCCGGCCCGATCGGATATCCGAGGCGAGGTCGACGCTCATCCGGTCCCGAAGCTCCACGGCGATGCGCGGATTCGCCTTTGAGAAGCGGCCGATGACGGGCGGCATCAGAACGGTGGCGAGCATCGGCGTCGTCGCGACGACGACCGATCGCTCCCGGTGCTCCGCCGCCGTGCAGAACTCCTCGACTACCGCGTGAAGGCTGCGGACGATCGGTTCGATGCGGGCCCGCAGCCGCTCGCCATCGGCGGTCAGGATCGCGGCCCGGTTGGTGCGCTCGAAGAGCCTGGTGCGGAGCGTCCGTTCCAATCGCTGCACGCGGTTGCTGATCGATGGCTGCGCCAGCGAGAGCCGCTCCGCCGCCTTGCTGAAGCTGCCGAGCTCAGCGATGATCAGGAAAGTCTCCAACTCGTCAGGGCCGATGCTGATACGGGGTCTGTGCCGCGCCTCGGCGGGAGCGTCGTCCGCGGTTCCGGAAGCCGACGGCATCAGCACCCCCCGGCGGTGCCGACCGTCATGCCGGCGCACACATGGATTACCTGGCCGGTGACGAACCCGCTGCGCGCGCCCGCGAAGCCGCCCGTCACGAGCACGCGCCTATTAGCCGAAAACGAGTTGGTGCCCGATACCGAAGGCATGTTCCGCATCCTAACCAAGTTGCCGCGCGCCGTCTCGCGCGTCACGCCCGCGCCGAATCGAGCCGCTCACACGGTGCGCACACCAACCCCTCCAGGATGCGCCGCGCCGTCCGGCTGAAGCCGAGCACCGTGAAGGTCGCCCACCCTCCGCAGGATACTCCCTTAACCTTTCCGACGCCTTCGCGGCCTGGGATTTCGGCATGCGTGGTCTGGTGCTACCGCTATGCCCAGCGCCGAGGTCCGCAGCTTGGCGGAGTTGCCAGTGCTGTTCGGGGTGGCGGTTGAGGGCAGGAGTGCAACGGGATGGCGACATTTCCCGAAATCCGTCCGCAGGACGCGCCGCCGGAGGTTGCGGCGATCTATGCCGACATTCGCGCCGTTTCCGGTGTGCCGATGGTGAACCTGATCTGGCGCCATTTCGCCGCTTTGCCGGGCGTGCTCGAATGGACCTGGACGGCAATCCGTCCGGTGGTCGGCTCGCAGGAGATGGCGGGGGCGCGGGCGCGGGTCAGAGGCGCAGCGGCTCTGCCGGCCCTGGTGCCACCGGGGCCGGCTGCCTGGGAGGAGGCCGGCGTCGATGCCACGACACTGCCCCGTCTCGCGGCGGTGTTGGCGGCGTACATCCGTGGCAACATCACCAACATCGTCGCGCTGACCGCGTTGCGGCTCCGACTCGAAGAACCGGACCGCCAGCCGGGACGGCTCACGCCTGCGACTGCCGACGCGCCCGCAGCTTCGCTGCCAGCCCTGCCCCGGATCGAAACGCTGGAACCGGCCCTGACGGCCGACATCCGCGCCCTCGCGGCCCATCATGAGGGCGCCGTCGGCGGAGTGATCCCGAGCCTTTATCTCGCGCTGGCGCCCTGGCCCGGCGTGCTTGCCGCCTTGCCGGATTGGCTCCGCCCCCTCTACGCGCCCGCCGCCCTGCGCGCGGCGCGCCAGAGCACGGTGCGCGCGGCCGAAGCCGAGGCCGCGGGGATGCTGCCGGCGCTCGGGCCGGCACCTCCCGGCCTTGCCGCCATGCGCCCGGCGCTGGATCGCTTCACCCGCCTTGTCATCCCGGACTTGATTCCAGTTTGCATCGCCCTGCGCGATCTGTTGCCGGCAGGCTAGGGCCACCCCCGGCCTTCACGCCGGGCCTCGCTCCGAGAGGCCTGCCGCGCATCGGAGATACTAATCGGGCGGGCAAATAGGCAAATGGCTCGCTCTTGCCGTGCCTGTGACATTGACAGCGTGCGACGCCATCCGGCAACGAGGCGGGGTGTCCACCCGGCAGAAGCATCTCTTGGCGATCGAGGGCCTGGCTCCGCTCGCGATCAGCCATCTGCTCGATCTCGCGGACAGCTACGTGCTGCTCAACCGCTCGGGCAAGACCCAGCGCGACCTGCTGCGCGGGCGCACGCTGATCAACCTGTTCTTCGAGGATTCCACCCGCACGCGCACGAGCTTCGAGCTGGCCGGCAAGCGGCTGGGCGCGGATGTCCTCAACATGTCGGTGTCCACCTCGTCGGTGAACAAGGGCGAGACGCTGCTCGACACGGCGGCCACGCTGAACGCCATGCATTGCGACCTGCTGGTGGTGCGCCACGACCAGTCAGGCGCCCCCAACCTGCTCGCGCAGAAGGTGGATGCGTCGGTGATCAACGCCGGCGACGGCACCCACGAGCATCCGACGCAGGCGCTGCTCGACGCGCTCACGATCCGGCGCCGGCGCGGGCGGCTGGAAGGGCTGGTGGTGGCGATCTGCGGCGATATCGGCCACTCGCGCGTGGCGCGCTCCAACATCCATCTGCTCACGACGATGGGCAGCCGCGTGCGCGTGATCGGGCCGCCGACGCTGATGCCCGCCGAGGTCGCGCGCATGGGCGTCACGGTGTTCCACGACATGCAGATCGGACTTGCCGGCGCGGACGTGGTCATGATGCTGCGCTTGCAGCGCGAGCGGATGCAGCGCGGACTGGTGCCCAGCGCGAGGGAGTATTTCCGCTTCTTCGGCCTTGATGCGGCGAAGCTCGCCTGTGCGAGGCCCGACGCGCTGGTGATGCATCCCGGCCCGATGAACCGCGGCGTCGAGATCGACAGCGCGATCGCCGACGACCCGGTGCGCAGCGTCATCCGCGAGCAGGTGGAAATGGGCGTCGCCGTGCGCATGGCGGTGCTGGACTCGCTGGCGCGCGGGTCCGCCCATGAGCGATAGCGCCGACACGCTGTTCACTGGCGTCCGCCTGATCGATCCTGCTTCGGGGCTCGACCAGATCGGCGACCTCCTGGTGCGCGATGGCCGCATCGCCGACCTCGGATCGCTCGGCCGCCCTGAGGGAGCGGAGGTAGTGAGCGCGGACGGCGCGGTGCTGTGCCCCGGCCTGGTGGACATGCGCGCCGCGCTCGGCGAGCCGGGCTTCGAGTACCGCGAGACGATCGCCTCGGCGGCGGGGGCGGCGGCAGCGGGCGGCATCACCACCCTCGCCGCGCTGCCCGACACCGAGCCGGCGATCGATGATCCCGCGTTGGTGCGCCTGCTGCGCGCGCGCGGGGAGGAGATGGGCAGCCTGACCATCCTGCCCTATGCCGCGATCACCCGTGGCTGCCGGGGCGAGGAGATGGCCGAGCTTGGCCTGCTGCGCGAAGCCGGCGCGGTGGCGTTCACCGACGGCGCGCACGCGCTGGGCTCGGCGCGGCTGATGCGCCTCGCCCTCTCGTACGCCTCCATGTTCGGCGCACGGATCGTGCAGCATCCGGAGGAGCCGTCGCTTGCCGCCGGCGGCGCGGCCACCGAGGGAGAGCTGGCAACGCGCCTCGGCCTGCCCGCCATCCCGGCGGCGGCGGAGGCGATCGTGGTGGCGCGCGACATTCGCCTCGCGCAGCTCACCGGCGGCGCGGTGCATTTCGCGCATGTCTCGACCGCCGAGGCGCTGAGCCTGATCCGTCGGGGCAAGGATGACGGCGTGGCCGTCACCTGCGACACGGCCCCCCCCTATTTCGACCTGAACGAGACCGCAATCGGCGATTTTCGCACCTACGCCAAGCTGTCGCCGCCGCTGCGGGCGGAGTCCGACCGGCAGGCTGTCCTGGCCGCCCTCGCCGATGGCACCATCGACGCGATCGCCTCGGATCACCAGCCGCGCGACGCCGATGACAAGCGCCTGCCCTTTGCCCAGGCGGCGCCCGGCGGGTCGGGCCTGGCGACGCTGCTCGCGGTGACCTTGGCGCAGGTGCATGGGGGGGCGCTGAGCCTCATGCAAGCGCTCGACCTGCTGACCGCTCGGCCCGCCCGCCTGCTCGGCGCCGAGGCCGGACGCCTTGCGCGCGGTGCCCCCGCCGACCTTTGCCTGCTCGACCCGGAACGCGCCTGGCGCGTGGCGGCCGGGACGTTGCCCGGCAAGGCGCAGAACACGCCCTTCGATGGACGGGCGCTGGAGGGGCGGGTGCTGGGGACGTGGAAGGCCGGGCGCCTTGTGTTCGGCACCGACGATGCAACGCAGGCCGCCGTGCCTTGACATCGCCGAGCCGGAGCCGCGCCTGATCGTCTCGGAGAACGCGCGCGCCGCTTACAGCCTGTAGCCGATTCCGCATCCATCACCTCTCCCATGGACGTGGGAGAGGTCGCGGAGCGCAGCGAGCCGGGTGAGGGCCGCTTGGCGAAGAGACCTTCATTACGAGAACTTCGTCTCGCGCTTCGGGGATGTCACGGAGGGGCAGCCCGACTGGATGGGCCAAGTCGGCTTCGGTGCCCTGAAGCTGAAGCTGATGACGTCGATCATCGCCATTGCGGCGGTTCACATGCTTGAGGATTTCATGCATGTGGCCGACACCAACAATCGGGAGCTGGGCTAAAGTGTCGGCATCCTCGGCGCGTCATCATCTCCGGCTTGCTGCTCGCTCTGATGGACCGGCTCGGTGGCAACGGGCATTGATCCGTCAGCCGGGAGAGCATCAGGGTCTGTGGGGTGCTCACGCGGCGGCACAGCTGTTCATCGAGGAGGGCAGCGCGGTCCCCGTCTCCTTCGCGCCCGGGCGCTGCGTGCTGCTCGCGGACAGCGGAGGTTAGCCGCCCTCGCGCGGTTCGCGGACGAGCGGTTCAGGTCGTTTCCTGGGCCGGGAAGTTGAACTCGATACTGATCCCGTCCGGGTCCTGGAAGAACAGCTGCGTCATGTTCAGTCGCGGCAGCACCCGTTCATCGAAGCGGATGCGGTTCGCTTCCAGGCGCTGCTTCATTAAGTTCAGGTTCTCGGCCGAGAACGCGATGTGATCGAGCCGCCCTGTTTCCGGCGCGACGTCGAGGGCGGGGTCGTCGGGGCGGTGGCCGATCAGATGCACGACCGGGCTGTCGCCGCAGTAGAGCCAGTAGCCGGGGAACGCCAGCGGCGGACGGTCGCCCGCTTTCAGCCCGACGATGTCCTCGTAGAACATCTTCGTCGCCTCCAGGTCGCGGGTGAGGATCGTGTAGTGGTTCAACGCAAGGGCGGGCATGTTCCTTCTCCCTGGATGCGGGTGCTGCGCCATGCTCCATGCCGGAGCATCACGGCGGCCAAGTCCACGGCGTCGTCATGCCCGCGTCAACCCTGCCGCGCAGGGAGGGCGACCCCCGGTGCAAGCTCGCGTGCCCGCGCGATCCGGTCCGTTCCCATAGCGTTAGGTGGCCGTCGCGCGCCGCGTGCATCAATTGGCGGTAGCAAAGCGTGCCGGCGAGCGTGTAAGCAGGGTTTCAGCGATGAATCACGATTTCTCGATCGTGGCCCGCGAGTCGGGCCCTGTTGTGCGGCCTTCCGGATTGCCCGGGCTTGCCGCGCGGCTTCGCCGGCAAGCCCGCTTGCTCGCCGGCATCCCGGCCACCTGGGCCTACGCGCCCTACGAGGCACACCTGCTTGCGCAAGTTCGCGCCCGCGCCGTGCCGCGGCATGTCGGGATCATCCTTGACGGCAACCGCCGTCATGCGCGAGGCCAGGGTCTGCGCGACTTCCGGCGCATCTACGAGGTCGGCGCGGGCAAGCTGGACGAGGTGCTGGATTGGTGCGCCGCGCTCGGTGTCGGCGCTGTCACGCTCTGGGTCTGCTCCACCGACAACCTGGCCCGTCCGGCCGAAGAGGTCTCCGGCATTCTCGCCGCGATCGAGGCCAAGATGCGCGGCTTGGCCGCCGACCCGCGCCTGCACCGGCTGGGCGTGCGCGTGCAGGCGATCGGGCGGCTCGACCTGCTGCCTGCGAGCCTGTCGGAAGCGATCGAGCGCGCGCGTCAAGCGACGGCGACGAATCGGCAGATGACGTTGACCATCGCCGCCAACTACGGCGGGCGGGAAGAGATCGCAGACGCGCTCCGCTCGCTCCTGCGCGAGTGCGCCGAACGCCGGCTGACGCTTGAGGCTGCGGCCGAGGCAGTGACGCCGGAGGCCATCGGCCGGCATCTCTATTCGCCGAGCCTGCCTGACCCGGACCTCATCATCCGCACCAGTGGGGAGCTGCGCCTGTCGGGCTTCCTGCTTTGGCAGAGCGTGTACAGCGAGTATCATTTTACTGACGTGAACTGGCCGGCCTTCCGCCGCATCGACTTCCTGCGCGCGATTCGGACCTTCCAGGCGCGCGACCGCCGCTACGGCCGGTAAATCGCCTTCTGTTCCGCGCCTAACGCTTTCCCGTGAGAAAGCGGCTGAATGCGTCCAACGTCGCCTGCGAGACGTGATGCTCGATGCCCTCGGCGTCCGCCTCCGCCGCGTCGGGGGGCACGCCCACGGCCAGCAACAGCTCCACCACAACACGATGGCGCGCGCGGACGCGCTCGGCCAGATCGTGGCCCGCCTGCGTCAGGAACACCCCGCGGTAGGGCCGCGCGGTCGCCAGCCCCTCGCGCTTCAGGCGCCGGAGGCTCTTCACCGCGGTCGGGTGCGACACGCCGAGCCGGCGCGCGATGTCCACCAGCCGCGCCTCGCCCCCTGTCGCGAGCAGATCGGCGATCAGTTCCACATAGTCCTCGGTCAGCGCGCCGGATTGCGCCGTGCGGGCCTTGCCGAACCGCTCGGCCTGGGTCGGCTCGGCCGGCATTTCCTGGGGAGCGGCCGTCTCTGGAGAGGGCTGCACGCAACGTCTCCTCGAACCCGTTCGGGGCCGTTTTGGCATAACCGGAGGGCCGCAGCTTACCAAGCGGGGAGCGATTGTGCAGCCGGGCATTCATCGCATTGCCTGGGGTTGTAAGAAAGCCTTTCCGATCGATCTGTAGCCTGGGCTAATTTAGCGGCGAGAACGAGGTGCGCGGTGGCCAACGGGATCAGCGGGCAGGCGATACAGGACGGGACTGACTTGGCGGTGCTGACGGCGGCGCGGGGATCGGCTGCCAGACGCCGGACGAGCTGGCCGCCCCGCGCCGTTTCCGGCCGGGTCGCCGCGCTGATGTGGCTTCTTCGCGTCTACGTCCTTGGCATGCTGGTCGTCGTCGCCGTGCAAGTCGCGCGGCTGGTCTGACGTCGCATGGATGCACCATCCGGCGGTGATCCGCGGCGCGAGGATTTGCGCCGGGCACGCGGGCTGGTGGCGGCGGCGCGGTTGCGCGCGGCACCGGGCGGCCGGATGGCCCGGTTGCGGCTGTTCGCGCTTCTCGCCGGACCGGGCGTCCTGGTTTTTCTGGGCGAGAACGACGCGCCCTCGATGCTGTCCTATGCCGCGACCGGGGCCGGCTTCGGGATCGGCTTCTTCCTGCCGTTCGTGGCCGCGACCTTCGCGATCGGCTTCGTGGTGCAGGAGATGGCGGCCCGGATCGGCGCGGTAACGAACCACGGCCACGCCGAGCTGATCTATGACCGCTTCGGCTCGTTCTGGGGCCGCTTCGCGATGGCCGACCTGCTGGTGGGAAACTTCCTCACCCTCGTCACCGAGTTCATCGGCATCCGCGCCGGCTTGGGCTTCTTCGGCATGCCGCCCACCGCCGCGGTCGGCTCGGCGGTCGTGCTGGTCCTGCTATCGGCCCTCACCGCGCGCTACGCGACCTGGGAGCGGATCACGCTCGCGCTTGCCCTCGGCAACGCGGTTTTCGTGCCCGTCGCCCTGCTGGCCCACCCGAACTGGGGCGCGGTGGGGCACGCGTTCCTGACCTGGAGTCCGCTCCCCGGTGGGTTGAAGCCGGACACCGTGACCCTGATGGTGGCCAACGTCGGCGCGACGGTCACGCCGTGGATGCTGTTCTTCCAGCAAGGCGCTGTCGCCGACAAGGGGCTGGACGCCAGCGACATCCGGGCCGCCCGCTGGGACACCGGGATCGGCGCGGTCCTCGCGGCGCTGTTCGGGGTCGCCGCGATCATCGCCACCGCGCCGCTGTTCGCGCACGGCATCAGTGCGCAGGACTGGCAGGCCGCGCAGTTCGCCCAGGCGATCGAGCCCTACACGGGCCATGCCGGCGCCGCGTTGTTCGCGCTCGGCATCTTCGAGGCGGGGGCAGTGGCGGCGATCGCCATCTCCACCTCCTCGGCCTACGCCTTCGCCGAGGTGCTGCGAAAGCCGCATAGCCTGAACGCGCCGCTGTCCGAGGGCTGGGTGTTTTACGCCGTGCTCGCCGGCTCGTCGGTGCTGGCCGCCGGGGTGGTGCTGACGCCGGGCATGCCGTTGATACAGATGGTTATCATCGTCAACGTCATCGCCGTGCTGGCAATGCCCCCGGCGCTGCTGTTTTTGCTGCTAATCGCCAACGATCCCGCGGTGATGGGACCGCACCGCAGCGGTCGCGCCTGGAATATCGCCGGCGTGGGGGTGACCGTGTTCCTGATCCTGGTGGGGCTCGCTTATGCGGGCGATGTTCTGTTTCCGAACGCCTTCGGTCGGCTTTGACGACTACACGACGCACCTGCCCTCAGGTCTCACCGGCCTGTGAACAACGTCGCTGACGCTGCAAATTTGTTATTAACCTTCTGAAATAAGCGAGTTTGCGAACTCGCGGAATACCGAGGCATTCGTCGCCAGAAAAATAACTCTTTGTATATAATTCCGACATGTGCCGATTATTAAGACGTCGGGTGACGCCCTGTTGGGTCAACCACCACCCGCCGGAGAGAATCGATGATTTCGATCAAGAAAACAGCGTTGGCGAGCCTCTTCGCGCTTGCCACGTTCAGCGCCGCCCAGGCTGCTCCAACCGAAACCTTTTCATGGAACGCGGCGTTCGCCGATCTGGGGCCAAGCAACAATGGTCTGAGCTTCACCGGCACCTTCTCGCCGCAACCCTATTCGATCACCGGAGCAGCGGGTTACAGCCAACCGATCGAAGACTACCTGCGTATCACGACCTCCGATACGAATCTCCTGGGTGCGGCCACGGACGAATTGCAGGTGTCATTCAACTTCTACAAACCAGATACCCAGAGCAGCACCGTGACCGGGGATGGCACCGAGGTCACGTTCTTCGGCGCTTTCAATGGCGGAACACTCGTATGGGATAATCACGGCGTGTCCGACGTGACCTTCGCGGACGGATCGGAACTTAATATTGCGCTTGAGAATGAAAACTACGGCAACATCCTCACCAACACCGACCATTTCGACGTTGACGCCACGGTGACGATCGAGAAGGTGCCGGAGCCGACCTCGGTTGCGCTGTTCGGCGTCGGCCTGCTCGGCCTCGGCATGATCGCGATGCGCCGGCGCGGCCCGAACTGCACTGCCGCCTGACGTCTCCCACCTTTTTGGCTTGTGCCCCAAAACGGGGCGCTTCCTACCAATCCCCGCTCACTCTGCTCAGACCGCTGCCGCCTCCGCCTGCACCACGCCCAGCAGTCGCGCCTGCAACGCCCCATCGGCCTCCAGCGCCCGTGCGCTCCCCTCGAAGGCCACGCGCCCGTTCACCAGCACGTAGGCCCGATCAACCAGCGGCAAAACCGTCTCCGCGTGGTGCTCCACAATCACCATCGCGACCTTGCCGCGCAGCTTCGCAAGCGCCGCCATCACCTCCAGAACCACCGCCGGCGCCAAGCCCTCGAACGGCTCGTCCAGCAGGATCAGTCGGCTCGGTGCCATCAAGGCGCGCGCGATGGCGACCATCTGCCGCTCGCCGCCCGACAGGCTCTCGGCTTGGGCGCGCTGAAGGATGCGCAGCTTGGGAAACAACGCGAACACGTCGTCCAGTGACGCGCCGCCCGGGCGCGCGGCAAGCCGCAGGTTCTCGGTCACAGTCAGATTGGGAAACAGCCGCCGGCCCTCGGGCACCAGCGCGATGCCGCCGCGGTTGATCTCGAACGAGCGCGCGGCGGTGATGTCGGCATCGCCGAACACCACGTGCCCGCCGTTCTTCTGAGCCGCACCCATGATGGCGCGCAGCGTCGTCGTCTTGCCCACCCCGTTGCGGCCGAGCAACGCGACCGCCTCGCCCGTGTGGACGACCATGTCGAGCCCGTCCAGCACCAGGCTGCCCGCATAGCCGGCGCGAAGGCCGGACAGCGTCAGCAATGGCGCGGCCGCAACCGCCCGCTCCGCGATTGCGGTGCCGGGGGCAGCACCCTGCTTCACGCCCAGATAGGCGGACACCACGTCGGGGTTCGCCGCGACCTCGGCCGGTACGCCGTCGGCGATCAACCGTCCCTGATGCAGCACGGTGATGCGGTCCGACAGTGCCAGCACGCGGTCGATGTCGTGCTCGATCAGCAGCACGGCGTGGGTGCGCGCCAAGCTTCGAATCAGCCGCCCGACCACCTCCCGGTCCGCCTCGGACAGGCCCGCCAGCGGCTCGTCCAGCAGCAGCAGCTTGGCATCGGTGGCCAGGGTGATCGCGATCTCCAGCAGCCGCTGCGCGCCGTGCGACAGGTTCGCGCACGCCTCCCCGGCGCGGTCGGCCAGGCCCACCGCGTCCAGCAGCGACCAGGTCCGCGCGTTTACCGCCTCCAGCCCGTACGCGTCGCGCCACAGGCTGCCGCCATGCGGGCTCCCCGCCTGCACCGCGATCCGCACGTTCTCGAACGCGGTCAGCGTGCGGAACACGCTCAGGATCTGGAACGACCGACCGAGCCCGAGGCGCACGCGCCGGTGTTCGGGCAGGCGGGTGATGTCGCGGCCGGCGAAGCCGATGCGGCCGGCGTTCGGACGCAGCCGCCCGGTGAGCATGTTGAACAGCGTCGTCTTCCCCGCGCCGTTCGGGCCGATCAGGCTGTGCAGCCGATAGGGATGCACGTCGAGGTCGATGTCCTGCGCGGTGACCAGCTTGCCGAACCGCTTGGAAAGCCGCCGCACGCGCAGCACCGGCGCGTCCGGGTCCAGCGCCACGCGCCCGGCGTGCCAGGGCGCGATCGCCGCGGGGCGCGGCGGAATGCCGGGGCGGGTCAGCGTCCACCGCTGCGGACGGCGCAGCAGGCGTTGCGCCAGGCCCTGGATGCCCTCGGGCGAGCCGAGCGCGAAGGCCAGGATGATCGGCGCGAAGAACAGCCACCAATTTTCGCTGATCTGCGAGAGCTTGTCCTGCAACAGCACGAACGCGATGGCGCCCCAGAGCGGCCCCAGGAACTGGTGCACGCCGCCCAGCACCGTCATCAGCAGGGCATCGCCCGCGTGCTGCCAGCTCAGATTGTCCGCATAGGCGCCGCGCAGCATGAGCGCGAGCAGCGCGCCGGCGTACCCCAGCACGCCCGCCATCACCACGAACGCCGTCAGCTTGAGGCGGAACGTGCTGTAGCCCAGCGCGCGCACCCGCTGCTCGTTGTCGCGCAGCGCCTGCAAGGTCCGCCCGAACGGCGTGTGCGCGAGGCGCCAGAGCAACCACATGCCGAGGGTGACCGTGACGATCGTGAAGGCATGAAACACCGGGTCGGTGCTCAGCAGCGGCCGCGGCACGCCCTGTATCCCGTTCTCGCCGCCCGTGAGCGCCGTCCACTTGAAGGCGATCTCGAACGCGATCTGCGAGAACGCGAGCGTCAACAGGGAGAAGTACAGCCCCCGCCGGCGCAGGATGATGACGCCGATCACCAGCGCCAGCACCAGCGAGAAGGCGACGGAAAACGCCAGCGCCTCGGGCTCGTTGCCGAGGAAGCTCTTCAAGGAGATGGCGGCGGCATAGCTCGCACAGCCGAAGAAGACGGAGGCGCCGAACGGCACCAGCCCGACATAGCCGACCAGCAGGTTCACGCCGGCGCCGTACAGCGTGTAGATCGCGATCTCGGTGATCAGTCCCTCGGGTGCCCCGGTCACCTGCCAGAACCCGGTCAGCGCGGCCAGGACCACCGCGACCCAAAGCACAGGGTGGGCACCCAGGCCCCGCCACCACGATTCCCCTCTTCTCGCGGGAAGCGCTGGGGGAGGGGTGGACGGGGCCGCCCTCATTCGAACCGCTCCCACCGCTCGCCGAGCAGCCCGCGCGGGCGAACCAGCAGCACGAGCGCCATGAACGCGTACATGATCCCGCCCGACGCCGCCGGCTCGAACTGGACCGTCAACGTCGTCACCACGCCGACCAGCAATCCCGCGATCACCGCGCCGGCGAACGAGCCGAGCCCGCCGATGGTGACCACCACGAAGGCGGGCATGATCGCGTTCTCCTGCATCGCCGGATAAACAGTCCACAACGGCGCCGCGAGAACCCCGGCCATGCCGGCGATGGCACAGCCCAACCCGAACACGGCGGTCAGCACCGCCGGAAGCCGGATGCCGAGCAGGCCCACCATCTCGGGATCGCGCGAGCCCGCGCGCAGGATGCGCCCGTACGGCGTGAACCGCAGGAAGGCCCACAGCCCCACCAGCAACACGACGGTGGTGAAGAACACCGTCGCGCGGAACCGGGTGATCAGGACCGGGCCCCAGGTGAACACGCCCGACAGCGCCGCCGGCGGGCTGAACGGCAGGCCGAGCCCGCCCCAGATCAGCCGTGTCGCCGCCTCGATCAGCAGGGCCAGCGCGAAGGTGACGATCAGGCTGACAAGCGGGTCCTTGTCATAGAGACGCCGGATCAGCAGCCGCTCCACCACCATGCCGAGCAGCCCCACCGCCACCGGCGCCAGTACCACGGCCGGCCAGCCGAACACCTGATAGAAGGTCAGCGCGAAGTAAGCGCCGAGCGCGAAGAACGCGCCGTGCGCGAAGTTCACGATTCCCAGCAGGCCGAAGACGATCGAGAGGCCGATCGCGATCAGCACGTAGAGCCCGCCGAGCACAAGTCCGTTGGCGGCCTGGGTCAGCAGGATGGCGGGATCGAACACCGCGCCGACCAGGTGCTGTCAGCTCGCCGGCATGCGGCAGCCGCCACTGACGAACACCGTGTCCAGGTCGGCGACCGAGCTTGGCACTTGGCCCTTGACGTCGAAATAGTCCCACTTGTCGGTGACGGTCGGCTTGACCTGCACAACCAGGTTGCGAAGCAGCATTTGGTGGTCGGACTTGCGATAGCCGTACGGGTTTTGCGCGGTGCCCCCCTTCCAGGCCTCCAACGCGTCGATGATCGCCGTCGGCTCGGTGGACTTCGCCGCCTCGATCGAATCGAACAGCGACTTCGCGGTAATCCAGCCCATCCACGCCTTGTCGGCGGCGGGGCGGCCATGCGCCTTCTGATAATCGGCGGCGAAGGCCTGCTCCTCGGGCGGGTTCGCCGGGTTCTTGTACCACCAGAGCGAGGTGTAGATGCCGGTCGCCGCATCGGGTCCGACCGCCCAGATGTCGGTATCGCCGATGGCGATCTCCGCCACCGGAATCTTCCCCTTCATGCCCATCTCGTTCCACTGCTTCAGGAACGTGGACAGGTCGCCTGCCGGCACGCCGCCCAGCACCAGGTCGGGCTTGGCCTGACGGATCTTCAGGATGAAGCTTGAATAATCCGGCGTATTGAGCGGCACCTCGTCGTTGCCCACGACCGTGCCCCCGGCCTGGGCCAGCAATTCGTGGAAGGAGCGGTTGATGTCCTGGCCGAACGCATAGGAGGCGGTCAGGAAGTACCACTTCTTGCCGAACCCCATGATGTAGGGCGTGAACATGCGGGCCTGCACCGCCACGGGCGTGTTGAGCCGGAAGGTGTAGCGGTTGCAGTTCTTGCCGGTGATGTCGGTCGCCGCCGCGTTGTCGATGAGCATCGGGATCTTCAGCCCCGGCGCCGTCGCCTCCTCGGCCAGCGCGTCGGAACTGAGCGACCCGCCGAGGATCGCGACCACCTTCTCCTCTTGCACCAGCTTCTGCATGTTCTGCTGCGCGCCTTGCGGGCTCGGCTCGTCGTACCAGACGAGTTCGGCGGTACGCCCCATGATCTTGTTGCCACGCTGCGCCAGCGCGAGATAGGTGCCCTGGGCGAGGTATTCGGTCTGCGGCGCGATGTCGCCGGTCTTGGCCAGGAGCAGCCCGATGCGGATAGTGTCGGCGGCGGCAGCGGAGCGGATGAACGGCATCGGCAGACTTGCCGC
Organism: uncultured Pseudomonadota bacterium; assembly: GCA_963756495.1. Classification (GTDB taxonomy): domain Bacteria; phylum Pseudomonadota; class Alphaproteobacteria; order Acetobacterales; family Acetobacteraceae; genus DATFDN01. Next base: position 275,401 of record CAVWNS010000005.1, read on the forward strand.
GCCGGCAAGCATCCCCACGCCAGCCAGCGTCCGCCGACGGGTCAGTCCCTTGGCCCCGGTCATGTGTGCCTCCCTGCAACGGCGCCGCTCGGCAAGCCGGCGGCGCTTCTCATCCGTTATGATGGACACGGGCATCAAGAGGCAAGACGGGCTGGATACGGCCCCGCGCGGTCAGTCCCCGGCCAGCACCGGGGTGGAGGCGCGCGTCACCGCCGACCGCTTGGCGGCGACAGTCGCAACTGCATGAGCCGGCGGGCTCGATTGCCGCCCGGCCGCGAAAAAGGCGATCGTCCGCCGCAGCCCGTCGGTCAGCGAGACCGTGGGTGCCCAGCCCAAAAGCCGGCGTGCCAATGCGATGTCCGGGCATCGCCGGCGCGGATCGTCCACCGGCAGCGGGCGTCGCACCACCGGCGACGCCGAGCCGGTCTGGCGCAGCACCTCGTGGACCAGATCGAGAATGGTGATCTCTGCGGGGTTGCCCAGGTTGACCGGCCCGTCCACCGGTCCCGGATGCCCCAGCAGGCGCAGCAGGCCGCCCACCGGGTCGGCGACGTAACAGAACGAGCGCGTCTGCTGTCCCTCGCCATAGACGGTGATCGGCGCTCCATCGAGCGCCTGGGTCAGCATGTTCGACACCACGCGTCCGTCGTCGGGCGACATGCGTGGGCCATAAGTGTTGAAGATGCGCGCGATCCGCACCTCGACCAGGCCTCGCCGCGATTGGTCGAAGCACAGCGTCTCGGCGGCACGCTTGCCCTCGTCGTAGCAGGCGCGCGGCCCTGTCGGGCTGACGTTGCCGCGATAGCTTTCCGGCTGCGGATGCACTGTCGGATCGCCATACACCTCGCTGGTGGACGCGAGCAGGAAGCGCGCGTTGCACGCCTCGGCCAAAGCCAGCAGGTTGCGCGTCCCGACCACGCTCGTCATTAGCGTGTGAACCGGGTCGGCTTGATAGCGCGGCGGCGAGGCGGGGCAGGCGAAGTTGAGCACGAAATCCGCGCGCAGCCCGCGCGGCAGCGGATCGACCACGTCGGCCAGCACGAAGTCGAAGCGGGAATCGCGGCGCACCGGCTCCAGATTCTCCATCCGGCCCGTCAGCAGGCTGTCGAGGCAGATCACCCGCCCGCCCTCGGCCAGAACCGCCTCGCATAGATGCGAGCCGAGGAACCCGGCGCCGCCTGCGATCAGCACTGTCTTGCCGCGTCGCACCCTCATGCCTGCGCTCCTTCGATGACGCCGGCCATCGCCGAGCGTCGCTGTTCGTTCAGGTGCCGGGCTTCGTCAAGGAAGCCTTCCAGTTCCCGTGCGCGCGTGCCGGCGGTGTGCCGATCGAGCGTGCGGGCGCGTCCGGCGGCGGCGATCGCCACGCGGCGCTGCTCGGGCAGGGCAAGCGCGGCGAGCACGTCCGCGGCCACGCGTGCCACCACGATGTCGCGCCCTGGCAGGAACAGGTCGTCCAAGCCCGGCCATGCGTCGGAGATGATCGGCGTTCCGCAGGCCCCCGCCTCGAACAGCCGCACGCTCGGGCTGTGCCCGTGCCGGCGCATCTCGGCGCGCGTCACGTTCAAGGTCCAGGCCTGGCTTGCATAAAACGCGGCGTGGTCGGCCGGCGACAGGTGATCGATCCGCTCGACGTTCGCCGGCCAGTCGATGTCGTCCGGGTACTGCGGCCCGGCGACCACGAAGCGCAAGTCGGGACGGCATCGCGCGGGCTCGATCAGGAGACGCTCCACCGCCGGCTGGCGATCGGGGCTGTAGGTGCCGAGATAGCCGAGGTCCCAACGCCGGGTCGCACCGGTCGGATGGTGCCGTTCGGGATCGACGGCGCAGAACAGCGGCCGGGCCAGGCGTGCGCCGTACTCGCGCTCCAGCACGCGCAAGGTCGGGCCACCGGTGAACGACAGATAAAGGTCGAACAGCCGGATCTGCTCAGGCCGCAGATACGCCGCGCCGCCCTCGGCCAAGGCGTGCATCGTCACCGGCGTGTCGATGTCATAGAAGCAGAACAGGTTCCGCGCGCCCGGCGCGATCCGGTCGATCACCGCCCCGCCCTCCGGCACGTACGATCCAACGATCACCGCATCGGCGGTGGCGAGGTCGCGCGCATATCGGTCCAGGTCGCAGACGCGATCGTAGAAGCGCAGGGAACAGAAATCGGGCACCGGCAAGTCGCGGCTGGCAGCATACCAGGGCTGCTCGCGCTCCAGGAACAGCACGTCGTGACCGCGCACATCTAGCGCCCGCAGCAGCGCGCGGAAGGTGGTCGCATGCCCGTTGCCCCACGAGGAGCTGAGACTGAGGCCGAGGACGACGAGGCGCATCGTGTTCTCCTCAGGCCGCCGCTGCGCGCTTGCGCGCGATCGCCTGGCGGAACAGCCGGTCCACGATACGCGCGCGCTCGGCATAGGTGTGCTCGGCCAGGATGCGCGCGCGTGCGCGTTCACCGATCGCGCGCGCGCGCGCCGGCATCAGCGCGGCGAGATGCGCGGCGACATCGCGCCCGTCACGCGCGACCAATATCTCCTCGTCGGGTTCAAGGAACAGCTCGATTCCCTCCCAGGCATCGGTGATGAGGCACGCACCGGCCCCTGCCGCCTCGAACACGCGCGTCGCGGGGCTGAACCCCACCGCCGCCATGCTGTCGCGCGCCACGTTCAGCACGGCGCGGGCGGAGCAGTTGAAGGCATTGTGCCGCTCCGTGCGGAGATGGCCGATCGCGCGCACGTTGGACGGCATGGGTTTGCCGTCCCAGCCCGATCCGCCCAGCAGGAAGCGCTGGGTCGGCAGTCTTGTCGCGGGATCGAGGAAGAATGCCTCCGCACGCGCCTCGCGATCGGGCATCCGATTGGCCAGAAAGGCGAGATCGGCCGCCAGTTCGGGGTTCGGCGGTACGGGAAAATGGGCGGCGGGATCGAGCGCGTTGTAAATCGGCCAGCACGCCACCGCCCCGAAGCCGCGATAGGCATTCGTGACGGGAGCGCCACCGCCATAGGTCAACACCATGTCGAGCCGCGGCAGGATGCGGTGCAGCGGATGCGTGCTGTCGGCGCGCAGATCGGTCAGCGTCGCCGGCGCATCGACGTCCCAGAACACGCGCAGCGCATCGGGCCGGGGGGCGGTCAGCAGCGCGGCGAGCAGCGCGTCATCGAACACGCCGACGCCGCTCGCCTTCACCATGATGTCGGCCCGCGCGGCCTCCGCGAGCACGCCGCGCACGCCGGCCTCGGTCGCCGGATAGACGACCGAGCGAGCCCAGGACGGCGGGTCGATGTCGCGATGCGCCTGCCGGTCGAAGGCGTCGGGTTCGTAGAACGTGACATCCCAGCCAAGGCGTGCCAGCGGCTCCAGCATCCCACGGTAATAGGTGGCCGCGCCGTTCCAATATGCCGATAGCAGGCTCGACCCGTAGAAGGCGATGCGCATCAGGCCAGCTCCATCGTTGATGCGGTGCCCAGGTTCGCAAGAATGCCCAGCAATTCGTCGGCGCGGTGCGCGCAGGTGTGGCGCGCAGCGATGGTGGCGAGCCCGCTGGCCACGAGTTCGCGGCGCAGGGCCGTATCGGCGACGAGCGCGCGCATGTGCCTGCGCATCTGGTCCGGCCGGTCGGCGAGCAGGAAGTCGCGGCCGGGCCGGAACAGGGCTTCGGTGTCCTGCCACGGCGCCGAGATCAGCGGAATGCCGCAGGCCAGCGCCTCGAAGACCCGGATCGTCGGAATGCCGGGCAAATGCGTCGTGTAGAAGCGACGTGGGACATGCACCGTCATCAGATAACGGGCGAAGGTGCGTGGTGCCTCGGCATTCGCCAGCCATCCACGATAGCACGCGCCGGCGGTTTCCAGCGCGGCGCGTGCCCGCTCGGGATAGCGCACGCCGAAGACATCGAGCGGCAGGCCGACATCGCGCGCGGGATCGAGCAGGTAATCCCGCAGCTCCTCGCCGCGCTCCTCGTCGCCCCAGTTGCCGATCCAGACGACGCCGTCTCGCCGCGATTCTGCGGCGGGTGGGCGGAACAGCCTCGTATCGGCTGCCTCGTGCCAGACGAAGACGCGCGACCCCCAGCCGTTGCGCCGATAGACCTGGGCCAGCGCCTCGCCGAATGCCAGGACGCCGTCATAGCCCGACAGGTCGAAGGCGTTGATCGCGGCGGCATCGCTTACCGCGCGGTGGTGCGTGTCGTGGAACAGCAGCCGGAACCGCCCACGCTGCGTGCGCCGCCGTCCGATCGCGGCCACCAGCGCGGGGTCGTTCCATTCGTGCACGATCACCACGTCGGCGCCATCCAGCATCGCGTCGAGGTCGGGGACCAGGAAACCCATGCTGTGCGCAAGGTCGGGAAAATCCGTGGTGAAGCGATCGAGCGCGCCTTCGCCGTGATCGCGCAGCAGGTTGCGGCGGCTCCAGCCGTCTTCCGGCTCGTAGGCGCGCACGTCGTTCCCCCGCGCGAGAAGTTCGCGCAGCACGCCGCGCAGGAAGTGCGCGTTACCGTGGTTCCAGCAGGCCGCGAGCGAGTGCGTGAAATAGACGAAGCGCGTCATGGTCTGGCGGCACGCTGCAGTACGCCATGGTGCCGGAACGTCGCCGCCGCCATCGCGTCGGCGGAGTAAACCTGGGCGCGCTCGCGTGCCGCACGCGAGAGGCGTTGGTCACCGGTTGCCGTGGCGATGGCGCGTGCGAGCGCATCGGCATCATCGGGCTCGACGAACAACGCCGCGCCGTCCCACAATTCGCGGAAGGTGGCGATATCGGATAGCACCAGCGCGCACCCGGCCTGCGCCGCCTCCAGCACGGCGAGCCCGAACGGCTCGTAGCGCGCCACGGAGACGAAGAGGGCGGCGCGGGCGTATTCGGCGGCGAGCGCGGCGTCATCGAGATTGCCGAGAAGACGCAGGGCACGACACGCGACCGCCGCACCATTCGGTCCGACGCACGAACCGGCGGCACGCACCGCGATGGCGGATCGCGCGGCGGCCTCATCTAGCACGCGGATATTCTTGCCCTCGTCCCAGAGCCGGCCAACGGTCAGCGCGCCGCTCCGGGGGCCGGGCCGAACGGGCAGGGGCCGGCGGCCATTGTGGACAGCGATGGCGCTGCACCCGTACTGCGCGTTCAGCGCGTCCGCGAAGGCATGGCTCGGCGCCAGCGCCCGGTCGGCCGCGCGCAGCCCAGCACCCACCAGCGCCGCGCGCCACGCGAGGTCCGGTGGCAACGTCTGGTCGCCACGCACCGCGCGCCACCAGGTTCCCACGCAGGAATGCGCCACCGCGACGACCGGCAGGGCCCACATCCCACCGGGCACCAGCGCGGGCGTGTGCAGATGGACGCTGTCGGCGCCCCACGCCGCCGCGATGGCGGACAAGGTGCGTGCCGCGCCAGCCACCTGCATCGGGGTTTCGGCCAGCCAGTCGAGCGGAAGGTCGGTGATACGCAGCGCACCGATCGTGGCGGCCTCGGCACGCTGCGCCGCCGACGGCGGCGGCCCCAGCGACACCACCAGGATCTCCGCCCCACTCCCGGCAAAGCCGGCGGCAAGCTCCATGGTGTACCGCCAGACCCCGCCCACGGCGTCGGCGGTCAACATGATCCGACATAGCGCAGTCCCTCGCGCGAGGGGATTGGAAAACGGGGACGCGGGGAGGGGGAGGTTGGCGTCCCTCAGCATCCGCACGCTGCCTCCAGGGTGGGAAGCGGCAGCGGCCGGCTCTCCTGGATCTCGCTGAACGTGTCGAACTGCGCGAGGTAGTGCGCGTGCGCCCGCTCCCACGCGGCTTCGTCCGGCTCGCCCCAGAGCCGGCGGTAGTCGGGCGAGGCGGGGTACGGAAACAGCGGAACCGGATCGTTCGCCCACACGCCCTGGCGCTGCAACGCCTCCCGCCAGTCGGCGATCTGCGCCGCGTCGTCCCCGGACGACTTGATAAGGTTCGCCTGCACGAACGGCACCGTCCGGCGCGCGCGCACCAGCAGCGCCGTCAACGCGTCCGTCTCCAGGCGGCACTTCTTGTCGAGCGCGGCGCGGCCCTCCGGCGTCAGGCTCTCGACGCCGGCCTCGATCGACACGCAGCCGGCCGCGCCCAGCAGATCGAGCATGTCCGGCTTCCACAGGTCGATCCGCGTCTGCACGCCGAAGCGGATGGGCCGCGCGCGCAGCGCCTCCAGCAGCGGGCGCTGCGGCAGGAAGATCTCGTCGATGAAGTAGATGTAGGAAACACCCTGCGCGATCAGCCCGTCGATCTCGTCGAGTAGCGCCGGCAAGGCGCGCCGCCGATAGCCGTCGCGGAAATCGAGCTTGGCGCAGAAGCTGCACGCATACGGGCACCCGCGCGACGCCTCGACCTCTGCCCCCGGCCCCTCGGGCGAAGCTTCGAAGCAATGGTGGTGATGGTGATGGCGGGCGATCCATGCATCCGGCCAGACGAGCGCCGGCAGGTCGGTGAAGCGCGCCGCGCGTGGGCCGCCATTCACGCGCACCGTCGGCCCTGTGCGCCACGCCGCGCCGGCGACACCATCCGGCGCGCCCGCCGCATCGGCGAGGTCGGCGACGGCTTCGTCGCACTCCCCGCGCAGCACGACATCCACATCCAGCTTGCGCAACGCCGCGCCCGGTGTCGTCGATCCGTGCGGGCCGATCGCCACGGTGATGGCGTGGCCGCGCAGCCGGTCGAGTAGATCGCGTGGCACCGTCAGCTCGGGTTGCGCGCAGCGCCAGAACAGGTAGCTGGGCGCGGTCGTCACCACGACCATCTCGGCCCCGAAATCCTGCGCCTGCCGCGCCAAACTGTCCGCGTCGAGACCGAGTAGATGCCCGTCGAGCATGAGCGCCTGATGCCCTCGCGCGTCCAGGTGCGCCTTGGCGCAGGCCAGCTCCAGCGGCAGATGGGGCTCGCGGCAGCCGAAATAGATGCTGTGCGCGAACCGCCAGGTCGGGTTCAGCAGCGCGACCCTCATGCCGGCACCGCTTGGCGTTCGGCGAAGCTTCGCAGCAGCCGGGACACGCCCGCGCGCCAGTCGAGCGGCGCGGCAAGTCCCAGCGCGGCACGGGCACGACGCGCGTCGGCGACGAACCATCGCTGGTCGTTCGGCCGCCAGGGCGCGAAACGCCGCGCGATGGGCCTGCCCAGCTCCGCCTCCACGTGGCGCAGCAGGGCGAGCAGGCTGACCGCGTTGTCCGGCCCGCCGCCGAGGTTGAATGCCTGGCCGGAGATCCGCCCGATCCGCCGCCACGCGGCGATATAGGCCGACACGGCGTCATCGACGAACAGGATGTCGCGCACCTGCCGCCCGTCGCCGTAGATCGTCAGCTCCTCGCCGGCGATGGCGCGCAGCGCGAAATGCGCCACCCAGCCCTGATCCTCGGTGCCGAGCTGGCGGGGGCCGTAGATGCAGCTCATGCGCAGCACCGCGGTCGGCAGCCCGAAGCTCTCGGCGTAGTCCAGCACGTACTGGTCGGCCGCGCCCTTGGAGCAGCCATACGGCGTGCAGAACTGCAACGGCCGTGCCTCGTCGATCCCGTGGCGCGCGATCGGCGGGTCCTCGGGCGCGTAGGCGTCCATCCCGCGTGTCAGCGCCACGTCGTGCAGGCCGCCATAGACCTTGTTGGTGCTGGCGAACACCAGCGGACGCGGATGCCGCCGCAGCGCCTCCAGCAGGGTGACCGTGCCGAGCAGGTTCACCTGCAAGTCGGCGATCGGGTCGATGAGACTGGTCGTGACCGCCACCTGCGCCGCCAAGTGAAACACGGCGCAGGCCGCCCGTGCCGCCTCGCTCACCGCGTCGGCATCGCGCATATCGGCGATCATCGCCGCGACCCGCGTCGGATGGCGCGCGCGCAGCCATGCGAGATTCGTCTCGGTGCCCGGGCGCGCCAGGGAGTCGAGCACCAGGACCTGCTCGCCCTGGGTGGCGAGCCGGTCGGCGAGCGCGCTGCCGATGAAGCCAGCACCGCCGGTGACGAGGACGGGCGCGCTCATGCCACGAGCCCCCGCGCCTCCAGCTCGCGCCGCGCCTCCGCGACACGATCGACCGCCTGCTGCCGGCCAACCCACTCGGCCAGCTCCGGCAGGGTCTCCCGCATGGTCCGGCGCGGGGTGAACCCCAGCCGGGCGCGCGCCAGCCCGATATCGGCGAAACAGTGACGGATATCGCCGGTGCGGGCCTTGCCCAGGATCTCGGGCACCAGATGCGCGCGTCCCATCGCCTGCGCGATCTGCTCGCCCACCTCGCTGACGCTGACCGGCTGGCCGCTGCCGATGTTGAACACGCCGCCCGCCGCCTCCGGCCGAGCGAGCACGAGCAGGAACGCGTCGGCGACATCCTTCACATGCACGAAATCGCGCCGCTGCGCGCCGTCCTCGAAGACCTGGGGCGCGCGGTCGTTCAGCAGCCGCGCGGCGAAGATGGCGAGCACGCCGGTATACGGGTTCGACAGCGCCTGGCCGGGTCCGTACACGTTGAACAGCCGCAGCGCCGCCGCCTCAATCCCGTAAGCGGGCGCGACCGTCAGCACCAGCCGCTCCTGCACAAATTTCGTGATGGCATAGACCGAGGCGAGCGAGGGCCGCTTCCATTCGGGGGTGGGCAGCGGGACCAGCGGGCGCCCCGCCGCGTCGGCCGGGTCCCAGCCCGCGCTGTTGCCCCGCGCCGCATTCTCGACCAAGGACCCGTCGGGCGCGCGATACAGACCCTCGCCGTAGATGCTCATCGAGGAGGCGACGACGATGCGGCGAACCGGCTGTTTGCTCAACGCCTGGAGCAGCACGGCGGTCCCGAGGTCGTTGGCCGCGACGTAGCGGTCGATCTCGTACATGCTTTGGCCGACCCCGACCTCGGCCGCGAGATGCACGACGGCATCAACCCCGCGCAGGGCGCGGGCGAGCGCCTCTTCATTGCGCACGTTCGCCACCAGGAGTTCGACATCGCGAAGCACCGGGTTGGGCGGCTGCCCCGCGTGAACCTGCTCGATCATGTCATCCAGCACGCGTACCGTCGCGCCGCGCGCCAGCAGAGCCGCGCAGAGATGGCAGCCGATAAATCCGGCGCCGCCGGTGATCAGAACGCGTTCGGGCACGAGACTGTTCCTTTGCCGATCAGCGTAATCCGTTCCGCCGGGCGCCAACACGCGATCGGGAAGATTGTTCCTTCACAGACCGTTGTCGGCCGCCGGCACGACACGACGCTGCATCTCAGCGCCGGCGCAGCCAGATTACGCCTCGTATACCTGGACGCCAAATCCGCCTGTGGGGAAGATTGAAGATGCATTTTTGCTCAAATTTCACGGACTAAGCCAATCGAGATCAAGTTTGCCACAATAATAACTAATATTAAAAGCCTACTTCAATTCCCAATAAACCATCGGTAACGCTATAATGACAACGTGTTCCTAGCATTACTTGCTTTCTGCAACCTTCGTCGGCGTTCCGACGCGCGGGTAACAAGCTGGTTAGCGTCCGAATGGACGGCTGGGAACCCGCGCTATGCGTGCGACGTTACCCTGCGTTAAGGACCTGGCACGCAGGAGAAAGCGGAATCGATGAGCGCGAGCGGCGGCGCCCGCGACACGTCCATCCGGACGTATCGCGCCAAGCGCGACTTCAGCGTGACCGACGAACCCTCGCCCGCGGCTTCTCCTGGCGAAACGGCGGGCGCGGGCGCGCCGGTGTTCGTCGTGCAGAAGCACGCGGCGCATCGTGCCGGCCTGCATTGGGATTTCCGGCTGGAGCACGGCGGCGTGCTGTGGAGTTGGGCGGTGCGCAAGGGGCCCTCGCTCGACCCGGCCGACAAGCGGATCGCGGCCCATGTGGAGGACCACCCGCTCGACTACGCGGACTTCGAGGGCGCCATTCCGGATGGCCAATATGGCGCCGGAACCGTGGAGACCTGGGACCGCGGCACCTGGGAGCCGTTGGCCAACCCCGAACAGGGAATGCGCAAGGGCGATCTGACCTTCGTGCTGCACGGCACGCGCCTGTCGGGCCGGTTCCACCTCGTGCGACTGAAGCCGAAGCCGGGGACTCGGTCGCGCCAGGACGCCTGGTTGCTGTTCAAGGGCCACGATGCATTCGAGCGCGCCGGCGGCGACGCCCTTGCCATCGAGGCCGCGACCCCGCCACCCGCTTTGCCCAAACGTCCCGCCGATGGTCCCGGTTCCGGGCACGCCAGCAATGCTCCCCCGGCACCCGGGGCCAGGCGCGGCCGGTTGCCCGCCACGCAGAGCCCGCAGCTCTGTACGATCGCCGAGGAACCGCCCGACGACGGCGACTGGATCAGCGAGATCAAGTTTGACGGCTATCGGCTGCTGATCTTCCTGGCGAATGGTAAGGTCCGCATCGTGACCCGCAACGGCCACGACTGGACCGACCGGCTTCCGGCGCTCGCGCGCGCCGTGGCGGGGCTCAAGGTCCGCTCGGCTCTGCTGGACGGCGAGCTGGTCTCGCTTCGCTCCGACGGGCTTTCCAGCTTCCCGGGCCTGCAAGACGCGCTCTCGAGCGGGCAGGACGACACGCTGTTCCTTTATGTGTTCGACCTGCTCCACCTCGACGGATGGGACCTTCGTCCCTGCTGCCTGCTTGACCGCAAGCAGGCGCTGGCGACGCTGGATTCCTGGCAGGGAATGCTGCGCTACAGCGACCATCACGCGGGCGATGGCGGGTCCATGCGGCGCGAGGCGTGCCGGATCGGGCTGGAGGGCATCATCTGCAAGCGCGCGGATGCGCCGTATCAAGCCGGGCGAAACGACAGCTGGCGGAAAGTGAAGTGCCAGGGACGCGAGGAGTTCGTCGTGCTGGGCTGGACTCCCCCCGCGGCAGCCGCGCCGGAATCGGGGCGCTGCATCTCGGCTACTATGACCCGCACGGCGGGCTGCATTACGCCGGGGGCGCCGGCAGCGGCTTCTCGGACGACGAACTGGCCCGGATGCGGACCAAGCTCGACGCGCTCGCCGCCGATCCGCCGAAGCGCCTGCTGGTCGCGGGCGATCCGCTGGAGCGGAGCATCCGCTGGGTGCGCCCCGAACTGGTGGTCGAGGTGCAGTTCATCGCCTGGTCCGGCGCGGGACGCGTGCGCCAGGCAATCTATCTCGGCCAGCGCGAGGACAAGGAGGCCAACGAGGTCGTGCGCGAACCCCCCAACCCGGAGGCCGAGCGCACCGCGCGCAGCCCGCGTCAGGGCACGGGTGCGGCCAGCGCTCGCGCCGCGAAGGTGGCGGTGCCGCCCGAACCGACGCGCATCGTGACCGCGCGGGCGCCAAAGGCCCACAGCGAGAGCCTTGGCGCTGTCGAGCTGACCCATCCCGACCGCGCGCTGTGGCCAGGCATCACCAAGCGCGACCTCGCCCAGTATTGGCGCGCCATCGCGGATCACGCATTGCCGGGGCTCGCGCACCGGCCGCTCGCCATCATGCGCTGCCCGGAAGGCTTCGAGGGCGAGCACTTCTTCCAGAAGCGCGGCCATGGCCACATGTCGCCCCACGTCCGCGCGGCGGAGGCGGCCGGGGCGCCCTACCTCGCGATCGACGGGCTCGACGGGCTGTTCGCGCTGACCCAGATGGCGGCGATCGAGCTGCACGCCTGGGGCGCATCTGAGGCCGACCCGCTGCATCCGGACCAGATCGTGATGGACCTCGATCCGGGCGAGGGCGTGACATTCGAGACCGTGGTGGGCGCCGCGCACGAGCTGCGCGAGCGACTGGACACGTTGGGCCTGCAAAGCTTCTGCCGCACGACCGGCGGCAAGGGCCTGCATGTCGTTGCTCCCCTGACCCCGCGCGCGGACTGGGGCGAGGTGAAGGCGTTCTGCCATGCGCTGGCCGAAACCATGAGCCAGGACGCCCCGGATCGCTTCCTGCCGACCTTGAAGAAGCTCGATCGGCGCGGGCGTATCCTGATCGACTGGCTGCGCAACGGCCTCGGCGCGACCGCCATTGCCTCCTTCTGCCCGCGCGCGCGCGCCGGCGCGACGGTGGCGACGCCGGTTGCCTGGAGCGAGGTGATCCCGCCGCTGGACCCGTCTGCCTTCACCTTGCAGACGGTGCCGGGCCGCTTGGCGAGATTGCGCGATGACCCGTGGCAAGGCTTCGACGCGGCGCGCCGGCCGCTGCCCGAGATTGCGCGCGAGAAGATGCCGTCAGCGCGGCCCGCGCCGGACAACCCCCGCCCGTCGCGCCGCCCGGTGGTGGTGTTCGCGCCGAAGCCGAAAGCGAAGCAGCGGGGCTGAACCGATAACCGAGCGTTAACCAGCCCTTCACCTCGGCTGCGGAAAATGGCTGGCCGACTGACCAGGCAAAAGCTCCCGTATGCCAGCGCCCGTACGACGCCCGCGCCTTGCCGTCCTGCTGATCCCCGGCCTTGACCACTTCGCGCATGACATGCTTGCAGTATTGCCAGCAGCCTGCGGCTGGGACGTGCGCGCCTTCCACATCCGATCGACCAACGACCTAGCAGGGGCGTTGCAGTGGACCGATGACACGGCGCGCGACGCGCTATGGTTCGAGTTCTGTTGGCCGCCCTTCCCCAAGATGATCGCCGATACGGCCTTCAGCGGCCGTCGCGTCATCGTGCGCGTGCACCGGATCGAGGCCTACGGATCGGATCACGTCGCTCAGACGCCGTGGCACAAGGTCGGTGATGTCGTGGTGGTCAGTTCCGACATGGCCGCGCGGGTGCTGCGGGCCGCCCCGAGCCTTCCCGATTCCACCCGCCTGCACGTCGTGCAGAACGGGCTGGACCTGGACCGCTTCGCGCCGGCCCGCGACTGGGACAGGTTCCGCATCGGCTGGTGTGGCGCGGTGACGCTGCACAAGAACCCGACCTTGGCCGTGCAGGTCCTGTTCAACCTCCGGCTTCTGGACGATCGCTATACGCTGCGATTCTGCAGCAGGGGCGGGGAACCCGTAGCGCTCGATGCCCTGATGCATCTGGCACACCGGCTGGATCTGGCCGACGCGATCGGCTTCGGCGGCACGGTGTCGCAAGCGGACATGCCCGCCTGGCATGCCCGCAACGGCGTGCTGCTCTCGACGAGCGCTTACGAAAGCTTCGGTTACGCGATCTGCGAAGCGGCCGCCGTGGGATGTGATCTCGCCGTGCTGGACTATGTCGGCGCGGAAGAATTCTGGCCCGACGCGGTGCGGTTCGGCACCGTCGATGAAGCCGTATGGATCATCCGGAATGCCGCGCCGATGCGCTGGCGCGACCATGTGAGCGAGCGATTTTCATTGTCGCGACAAGCCGCGGCGGTCGCGCGCTTGCTCGGAACGGCGTGCCGCCCGACCTGAGGAGCCGCGCCGTTACAGCGTCGAACTCTGTCCCGAGAATGACCGTGCTCTGGGCCGACAGAACGCCGCCATTGCCATGCACGATCGCGGTCTCGGCCCCGTCAACCTGACGTTCGCCACAGTCGCCGCGCAGTTGGCGGATTGCCTCGATCAGGATCAGCAGCCCGTACATGCCCGGATGGCAGTACGACAGGCCTCCGCCATTCGTGTTCACCGGCAATCGTCCGCCCGGTGCGATCGCGCCGCCCGACACGAACCGGCCGCCTTCGCCCTTCGGGCAGAAACCCAAATCTTCCAGAAACAGGATCACGTTGATCGTGAACGCATCATAGAGTTCCAGCACGTCGATATCGGCAGCTCCCATGCGGGCCATCCGATACGCCGCCTGTCCCGATCGCAGCGCGCCGGTCACCGTCAGGTCGGGCATCGAAGAGATGCTCGCATGCGTGATCGACTGCCCGCATCCCAGTACCGAACACCGGCTTGCGACGCAAGCTCCGCGCCCGCTCGGCCGAAGTCAGCACGATCGCGCCACCGCCGTCGGTCACCAGGCAGCAATCCCGCACCGTCAGCGGCTCGCTGATCGGTCGTGCGTTCAGGACATCGGCGACGCTGAGCGGCCGGCGATCCCACGCGGCCGGGTTCATGCGCGCCCATTCCCGCGCCGCCACCGCCACCTCGGCGAGTTGCTCGCGCGTGGTGCCGAACTGGTGCATGTGGCGCGAGGCGGCGAGCGCGTAGGCACTGGCAGGCAGAAACGGTCGAAAGGGGGTTTCGTACGGGTTGTTCTCGCGCTGCGAGGCCTGACGGCGCCCGACGGTGCGCTGCGTGCTGCCGTAGGCGACCACGGCGACGTGGCACAGGCCAAGCTGGATCGCCGCCATCGCGTGCGCGACATGGATCTCGAAGGACGAGCCGCCGAGAATGGTGGAATCGGTGAACGCGTCGGGCAGACCGAGGTACTCGGCCAACGCCATTGCCGAGAATCGCGATTGCGTGCTGGCGCAGAAGAGCCCGTCCACATCCGACAGTGCCAGTTCACAGTCATTCAGGGCTCGGACGACGCCCTGCGCCATCAAGTCGATTGGGCTCATCTGCGCGGCGACCGCCCCGAGGTCGGATTCCGCCGCCCCGACGATCGCCCCGGCGCCCCGCATCAGCCCGTCCATTACGCGGCCTCCGCCGGCGCGAACACCGGGCAGGGCGGTTCGTCGCCTCCGGGGCGGTGAATGTGGACCTGCACACGCAAACCGATACGCACGGCGTCCGGCGCCACGCCGTCCACCCGGCTCATCAGCCGGAAACCCTCGTCGATGTCGATCAGGGCGACATTGTACGGGTCCCCGTCCTGCGGATGCACGACGGTCGTCGCATAAACCGTCCCCAGGCCCTTGCTGACCCGCCACTCAAGATCGGCGGCGCCCGTCCCGGGCGCGACCACGCGCGGATAGAACACGGCGGCATTGGCTGACGGGCTGAACTGGTACGCGAGTTCGCCCTGCTCCAGATGCGCCAGATAGACGGCCAATGGCGAACGTTCGAGCCGGTCCATCGCGGCCTCCCCGGTTGCGCAAGCATTTGCCCACGCGCTGGAACGGGCGGCAACCCACGCCCGTACACGCCGAGGGGCGGTCGATTCCGACCGCCCCCCGAGGCGTGCGCCGGCAGTGCCGAAGCCGGTTCAGCCCGCCGCGTTGCCGCTGACCGTGGTGCGATTCCAGTTCTGGTTCGCATCGGCCGCATGAGCGGTGCCGACGGCGATGAAACCAGTGGAAAGCAGCAGGCCGAGGGCCGTGAACGCAGCGAAGATCGTCTTCATGATAGGCTCCTGTTCTTCTTATTCCGTGCCGGACTGGCCGGTCACGATGCGGAAGATGGAGACCCATCCTGCACCGCGGAACCGCTATTGCCGGAAGAAGACCTATGCGCGGAAGTAGCGAATGGTCACCGGCCCTTTATCGGCGTGGCAAGTTCGCTCACCGGTCCCGTGAGCCCTTCCACGAGGAAGTCGATCATCACCCGGACGCGAGGCGAAAGATTGCGTCGCGAGGGGTATACGACGGTGATCGGCTGACCGACGGCGACGTAGTCCCGCATCAGCAGGCGAAGACGCCCGGCCTGGACCTCTCTCCCGGTCAGCAGATCGGCAACCAGCGCGATTCCCGCCCCCGCCACGGCTGCGCGAAGGACCGCCGTGCCATTGTCGGCGCTGAACCGGCCGGCGACAGGCGTCGTCAACTCGCCTTCCGGACCGGTAAAGCGCCAGACATGATCCGCGCCGTAGCGATGCTGGACGATGCAGTCATGCTCTCGCAGGTCTTGCGGATGACGGGGCTCGCCACGCTCCCCGACATAGGCAGGCGCGGCCACCAGCACGGGCCTTGTCATGCCGATCCGCCGCGTCACGTGGCTTGCCTGCGTGCTCTCGCCGATGCGCACCCACAAATCCAGTCGCTCCTCGATCATGTCGTGTTCGCGGTCGCCAGTAATGAGGTCGACCGACAGGTCGGGATGGCGACGCAGCAGTTCGGGCATGTGCCCGGCGAGCACACTGGCCGCGAAAACCGGCAGCGCAAGGCGCACATGCCCGGCGGGGGAGGCGCGACGGCGCCCGGCGGCCTCGCGCGTCGCCTCCACCGCGTCCAGAACTTCGCGCGCATGAGCGAGCACGGCCTCGCCGTCCTCGGTGAGTGAGAGGTGGCGCGTTGTGCGCTGGAGCAGGCGCACGCCGAACGCCTCTTCCAGACCCGTGACCTGGCGGGAAACGGCTGATTGCGTGCTGCCCCGCTCCTGTGCCACCGCTGAGAACGAACCGGTTTCGCTGACGCGCACGAAGGTCGCCAGGGCGACAAGCATGTCCATCGGCGGTGCGACTCCATATCTTTGTGTCCGTCGCGCCCTCATGGCGGCGGTTGACCGCGCAGGCAAACGCGGGCAAGGCGCGCCGATGCGCCACCGCAACCCGCCGCTTCCGATGTGACCGCCCACGCCCATGTGATCGGGGCGGGGCTGGCCGGCCTCGCCGCCGCCCTGATGTTGGCGGAAGCGGGGCGGCCGGTCACGGTCCATGAGGCGGGCCCCGCTGCCGGTGGCCGCTGCCGATCGTATTTCGACCGCGAGCTGGGCCTGACCATCGACAATGGCAATCATTTGCTGCTCACCGGCAACCGCGCCGCGTTCGACTACCTCGACGCGATCGGCGGGACGGCCGCCCTGGCGGGGCCGGCCGAGCCGATGTTCCCGTTCCACGAGTTGGCGACCGGCGCGCGCTGGGTGGTGCGGCCGAACCGTGGGCGTGTCCCCTGGTGGGTGCTGTCACCTGGGCGGCGCGTGCCGGGAACACGTGCGCGCGACTATGTGCGCCTGCTCGGCATCCGCGCCGTGAACGACGACCGGAGCGTGGCGGAGGCAGTCGCGGGCGGCAACCTGTATGACCGGCTTGTCCTGCCACTGACGGTGGCGGCGCTGAACACGCCGCCTGAGATCGGGCTCGCCCGCCTGCTGGGCGCGGTTGTGCGCGAAACGCTGATACAGGGAGGGGAGGCCTGTGTCCCGCGCTTCCCCCGTGGGGGCCTCTCCGCGGCGCTGGTCGATCCGGCCCTGGCCCGGCTGCGTGCGCTCGGCGCGGAGCTGCGGTTCGGGCGTCGTGTCGGCGCCCTCGCGATCATCGACGGGCGCGTGACAGGCCTGCATCTGCCGGAAGGCGTGCTGCCGCTCGGCCCCGGCGAGGCGGTCGTCCTGGCCGTGCCGCCCTGGGTCGCCACCGACCTGCTGCCCGGCTTGTCCGCCCCGGACGCGTTCGAGGCGATCCTGAACGTGCATTTCCGCTTCTCCATCGATCCCGGCCCGGCCGGGTTCGTCGGCCTGATCGGCGGGATGGCGGAATGGGTGTTCGTCAAGGATGATCATGTCTCGGTGACGATTAGCGCGGCCAATCGGCTGGTTGACCACCCGGCCGAGAATCCTGGCCCACGCCGTCTGGCCCGAAGTGCACGCCGCGCTCGACCTGGCCGGCCCGGTCCTGGACAAGCCGCCTGCCTGGCGCGTGCTCAAGGAGAAGCGCGCGACCTTCGCGGCAACCGCGGCGCAGGAGCGCCGGCGCCCCGGGCCGCGTATCGGGCTTGCCAATCTGGCGCTAGCCGGGGATTGGACCGCCACCGGCTTGCCGGCGACGATTGAAGGTGCGATCAGGTCCGGCCGCCGCGCGGCGCAGGTGATCCTTACCCCTGGCCAGCCCCAATGAATGTCGAGACGCTGACCCGCAACCCGAGCCTGGCCGGCGCCGTGGCGCGCGCGACCGCCGCCCTCGCGCGCCGTCAGCGCCAGGACGGGCACTGGCTGTTCGAGCTAGAGGCCGACGCTACGATCCCGGCGGAGTACGTGCTGCTGGAGCACTTCCTCGACCGCATCGACGAGCCGTTGGAGGAGAAGATCGGGGCGTATCTGCGCGCGGCCCAGGGCGCGCATGGCGGCTGGCCGCTGTTTTACGACGGTCCTTTCGATCTGTCGTGCACGGTGAAGGCCTATTACGCACTCCGCCTGATCGGCGACCCGGCCGATGCACCGCATATGAAGCGCGCTCGCGCCGCGATCCTTGCCGCAGGCGGGGCGGAGCGATGCAACGTCTTCACCCGCGCCCAATTGGCGCTGTTCGGCGAGGTACCTTGGCGAGCGGTCCCGATGATGCCGGTCGAGATCATGCACCTGCCGCTGTGGTTCCCTTTCCACCTCAGCAAGGTCTCATACTGGTCACGCACCGTGATCGTCCCGTTGCTCGTGCTGATGGCGCTGCGACCGTTGGCGCGCAACCCGCGGGACGTGCATATACCGGACCTGTTCTGCACGCCTCCCGATCAGGTGCGTGACTGGATTCGCGGCCCGTATCACTCGCGCTGGGGACGCTTCTTCAAGCAAATCGACAGTGCGTTGCGCTTGGCCGAGCCAGGATTTCCGCCGAACGCCCGGCAGCGCGCAATCGACAAGGCGGTGGCCTTCGTCATCAGACGGCTGAACGGCGAGGATGGCCTGGGGGGGATTTACCCCGCCATCGCCAACAGCGTAATGATGTTTGATTCGCTGGGGTTCGACCCGAGTGCGCCACCGGCCGCCACCGCATGGGCGGCCGTGCGCAAGCTGCTCGTGGTCGAGGACACGCGCGCCTATTGCCAACCCTGCCTCTCCCCCGTCTGGGACACCAGCCTCGCCGGCCATGCGATGGCGGAGGCGTCGGGGCAGTCGGCGGCGCTCGACGCCGCCTGCGCATGGCTGCGGGGACGCCAGATCAATGACGTGGTGGGCGACTGGGCAGTGCGCCGCAACGACGTTCCGCCGGGCGGCTGGGCATTCCAGTATTGGAACGACTACTATCCGGACGTGGATGATGCCGCCGTGGTCGGGATGCTGCTTCACCGCCAGGGCGACCCGGCGCACGCGGATTCCCTCCACCGGGCCCGCGCCTGGGTAATCGGCATGCAGTCGCACGCATCCGGGCGCTGGGACGGGGGCTGGGGCGCCTTCGAGCCGGAGAACACCCATCTGTATCTGAACCACATCCCCTTTGCCGACCACGGTGCGCTGCTCGACCCGCCGACAGCCGACGTCACCGCGCGCTGCATCTCGTTCCTCGCGCAGACCGGCACGGATGCCGACGACCCGGTGCTGCGCCGAGGGCTTGCGTTTCTGCGGCGCGAGCAGGAAGCGGATGGCAGCTGGTTTGGCCGTTGGGGGACCAACTACATCTACGGAACTTGGTCGGTGCTATGCGCCCTGAACGCAGCAGGCTTGTCACACGACGATCGGGCCATCCGTCGCGCCGTCGGCTTCCTGCTCTCGGTGCAGCGCGACGACGGCGGCTGGGGCGAGGACGAGGAAACCTACGCCGGCGCGCCACCCGGCCGCTTCAAGGAAAGTACGCCAAGCCAGACCGCGTGGGCGCTGCTCGGTCTGATGGCCGCCGGAGAGGTGAACCATCCCGCCGTCGCACTTGGCATCAGCTATCTCATGCGCATGCAGCGCGGCGATGGGGAGTGGGCGGAGCTGCCCTACACCGCCGTCGGCTTTCCCCGGGTCTTCTATCTTCGCTACCATGGCTATCGCCTGTATTTCCCCCTTCTGGCCATGGCGCGGTACCGCAACCTGCAACAGGGCAATGACCTCAGGGTGGTCGTCGGATTTTGAGCGGGTCGGCGTGGTGACCGGCCTGGAGGTCGAGGCGCGGATTGCCCGACGCCTTGGCTGGCCGGTGGGTGTGGGCGGAGGCAGCGTTGTCGGTGCGCGGGCAGCGGCCCAGCGCCTGATCGATCAGGGTGCGACCGCGTTGATAAGCTTCGGTCTGGCGGGCGGCCTCGACCCGATGCTCCTGCCAGGCGCGCTCGTCATACCGGAGGCGGTCCTGACGGCCCACCGGCGGCTTGCCACGGACCCGGCTCTGTCGCGTCTTCTGGGTGGCGCGACGCGGCATGTCCTCCTGGGCGGCGCGGCGATCGCGGCGACACCGGACGAAAAGCACCGGCTTCGACGCGAGACCGGCTGCGCGGCGATCGACCTGGAGAGCGGGCCCATCGCTGAGCTGGCCCATGCGCGGGCGCTTCCGTTCGCCGTCCTGCGCGCGATCTGCGATCCGGCGGCGATCAGCCTGCCCCCCGCCGCCCTGGTCGCCTTGTCGGCCCGGGGACGGATCGGCCCGGCGCGGGTCATTGCCGCGGTCGCGCGGGCGCCGGGCCAGATCCCGGCGCTGCTCCGTCTTGCTGCCGCTTCGACACGAGCGCGCCGAGCGTTGCACGACCGGGTCGCGACGATCCGCGCAATTGGTGCTTCCGATGGCCGGCAATGTCCCGTTCGATGAGGGGCTCCGCCGTGCCGGGGGCAGCGATCTGCTCGTCAGGCGCCGCCGATTGCCCTGTACGATCTTGCCGGTGCCGCCACAGGCTGGGCAGGCGCCGCCGCGTAGCTGGCCGCTGCCGTGGCAGTCGGGACAGATGTCCTCGCCCGTGCCAGGGGTGCCGGGCGCTGCTTCATCGCCTGGGTTCATTCCGCTGGGATTGGCGTCTGCCGGGTTCGCGCCTGCGGTCTGCTCGGGCATGACAGGTCCTCCTCACGAGACCGGTAAACGCGACATCGGCGCCAGGGTTCGCCGTTGCGCCCTGGCAACTTGACCCCTTGCAACGGTCGCGCTCCCGACCCAAATCGCCATCGCTGGGATGCCGCCATGGGTCTCAGCGGTTGCTTCGCTCTGACATAGAGGGGGCCAATGAGCACGCGTCTTTTCACGTCGCCGATGTTTCTGGGTTTCGACCATCTCGAGCAGATGCTCGAGCGTGCCTCGAAGACCTCGGCTGACGGCTACCCGCCCTACAATATCGAGCAGATCAGCCCGACCGGCCTGCGCATAACGCTCGCCGTGGCGGGTTTCTCGATGGACGACCTGCAGATCACGCAGGAGGACAACCAGCTTGTGATCCGGGGCCGGCAGACCGACGACGCCCAGGAAAGGGTTTTCCTGCATCGCGGGATCGCCGCCCGACAGTTCCAGCGGGCATTCGTGCTCGCCGAGGGCATCGAGGTCCGGAGCGCGTGGCTCGATAACGGGCTGCTCAATATCGATCTCGCCCGTCCGCAGCCGGAGCCGCGGGTCAAAACCATCGAGATCAGGCGCACGACGGCAGGCACGGCCGGCTGTGCGACTCAGGTGGTGGATGGGGAAGCTGCTGGGGAGGGCGGCTGAGGCGCCCGTTTTGTTCTGACGTCGCCGGGGTCGCACCGCGAACCGGCGTAAGGAGAGACATGATGAACATCAACTCGAATCAGCCCGGCGATCCGGCCGGCAACGGCGGGATGCGGACCAGCGTCGATATCCGTCACCTGTCCGAGACCCAGCTTGCCCAGCTCGGCTTGCAGCACATCGCATATATCCGACCGATCGTGGTCAATGGCGAGGCGGGCTACGCGATCCATGCCGCCGACGGCACGCCTATGGCGGTTACGGGCGACCGTGACGTGGCGATCGCCGCCGTCATGCAGCACGAGATGGTACCCGCGCTGGTTCACTGACCGGCGAAGCGGGGTTTTGACCCGCGGCTTACGCCATCGCCTGCTCTAGACAGGGCATCGTTTCGGGGCTTGGCCAAACCGGACTTTTCCGGGCCCCGAGCATCGCCGCGATCTCGTTGGCGGGACGGGCGGGGCTGAACAGGTAGCCCTGCGCCTCCGCCAGTCCCTCGGCGAGCAGCAGCGCAAGCTGCTGCGGCGTCTCCACGCCCTCGGCCGTCACCGCCAGACCCAGCGTGGCGCACAGGCCGGTGACCGCCCGCACGATTGCCGTGCAGTCCGCGCGCTGGCCCAGTCCGGCAACGAATGAGCGATCGATCTTCACGCGGTCGAAGGGCACCCGCACCAGCGAGCTAAGCGAGGAGTAGCCGGTGCCGAAATCGTCAAGCGCCAGCGACACGCCCATCGATTTCAGTTTCCGCAGCGTCCCCAGCGCTTCCTCCGTGTCCTGAAGCACCACCAATTCCGTGACTTCCAGTTCGAGCCTCTCCGGGCTCAGTTGCGAAGCCTCCAGCGCTGCCCGCACGTCCTTCGCGAGACCGGGCCGACGCAGCTGCATGGGGGAGATGTTGACCGCGACCTTCAAGCCTTCCGGCCAGCTCGCCGCCTCCATGCAGGCGCGGCGCAGCACCCAGCCGCCAATCGGCACGATCAGTCCGCTTCCCTCCGCGAGTTGCACGAACTCCTTCGGCTCGACCAGGCCCCGCTCCGGGTGACGCCAGCGAAGCAGGGCCTCGCAGCCGGCATAGCGACGCTCCCGTACATCGATCAACGGTTGGAAGAACAACTCGAACTGCTCGGTGGCAACCGCGCGGCGCAGCTCCAGCTCCAGCTGCCTCCGCTCGACCAGTTCACTTTCCAGCCTCGGCTCAAATTCGTGCCAAGCACCACGGGCCGTCCCTTTGGCGCGATACAGCGCGAGATCGGACGCCCGGAGCAGCGCCGCCGGATGGGTGCCGTCGCGCGGTGCCACCGCAATGCCGACGCTTGCGCCCACCACGATCTGGCGTCCCTCGATATCGAACGGCTGATTCAGGCATCCGACGATTCGCTCGGCGAGGGAAATGGCGGCCGCAGGCTGGCGACCGGAGCGCTGGATCACCGAGAACTCGTCGCCGCCCAGGCGGGCCACCGTATCCTCGTCGCGCACGCAGGAGCAGAGCCGGCCCGCCACCTGCTTCAACAGGGTATCGCCGATCGGGTGTCCGAAGGTGTCGTTGACCTCCTTGAAGCGGTCGAGATCCAGGCACAATACCCCGAAGCGCCGTTCCGTCCGCAGACCCTGCTCCAGCTCATTCTGAAACAGCACCCGATTCGCCAAGCCCGTCAGGGAGTCGTGATGCGCCATATGTTCAATGCGGGCCTCGGTCCGCCGGCGCTCGGTGACATCGCGCGAGACGAACAGGATCAGCTCCTCGCCGTTCGCCCGCAGCAGTTCGGCCGAGACGGACAGCTCCATCAGCTCGCCACTTGGCGTGCGTACGCTGTGAAGCACATCCCGTACGCGTCCGGTCCGGCGGAGCGCCTCGATCACGCGAGAACGGCTCATCGGCGCCTTGGTCCAGAGATGCAGCTCCACGGCAGTGCGGCCGATCACCGCCTTCCGGCTCCGGCCATGTGCCCGCAGGAATGCCTCGTTGACGTCGATCAGGCGGCCTTCGCGCAACGTGCTGAGCACCATCAGGTCCGGGCTGTTCTGGAAAACTGTGGTGAATAGCCGCTCGGACCTCTGCAACGCCTCCTCCGCATGCTTGCGCGCGGTCACATCGTGGTAGGCGGCGAATAACGCAGGGGCGCCGGCCCAGACGATGCGGCTGGCGAGGCATTCGACCCAGATCACGCTGCCGTCCGGCCGGACCAGCCGAAACTCGTAATGCCCCGTGGACTCGTCACCGCGCATCCGCGCGGCGATATGCCCCCGCACCAGGGCACGGTCGTCGGGATGCAGGTGGCGGCCAACCACATGCAGGGCGATTGCTTCCGCGGGGGACGCATAACCGTTCAGGCGCGCATAGGCCTGATTGACATAGAGCAGCCGGCCGTCACGATGAACCAGGATGGCGGTCGGCGACACGTCGAGAACCTCGGCGATCTGTCGCTGGCTGTCGGCGATGTCTGCGGCCTGCCCGGTCCCGCCAA
Organism: uncultured Pseudomonadota bacterium; assembly: GCA_963756495.1. Classification (GTDB taxonomy): domain Bacteria; phylum Pseudomonadota; class Alphaproteobacteria; order Acetobacterales; family Acetobacteraceae; genus DATFDN01. The sequence continues at coordinate 298,850 of CAVWNS010000005.1, forward strand.
TAGCCCGGACAGGTGCGGCGGGGCTGCCGCCACTCTGCGTGTCGATCGAGTGGTGGGACGTCATGGCCGTTACCCCGACTGCGTGGGTGAGGCGCTGCGCACCCTCCCGCGCTCCGCAACGACCTAAAGTGACCTTAAATTGATTACCCAACGATAAACAAGCGTTTCAAAAGCCGGCGGTCATGCCGCCCGCGGCACCCCCGCTTCGGCCAGCGCCGCCGCCTGCCGCTGTGCCAGCTCGGCAGCGTCGAAATCGGCGACGAGGCCGTGGAACAGACGGCTCCAGTTCAGTTCGGCGCCCAGGCGCAGGAACACCCCGCCGAGGCCGATCGCCGAGCGGTCCATCAGCACGAACTCGCGCGGCGGCCTCACCCCGCCAGTGCGCTTCAGGCCGGCATGCACCCGTTCGGCCACCTCGCGGCCGTATTGCGGATCGTTGGTCTCCTGGATACGGCGCACGCGATCCTCGATCAGCGGCTCGTAGAGGAAGCGTGCCCACATATTCAGCACTTGCATCGTCTCGCGCGACATATTGGTGAAACCCCAGGTCTCATAGGCGTGGTGCGCCTTGTCCTCATCGCCGTCGCGCACCGCCTCGTAGAGGTCGATCACCCCGCGCACGAACTTCGGCCGAAACACCCGGATCGCGCCGAAGTCGAGCAGGTTGACCGACGCGTCGGCCCGCACCTGGTAGTTGCCGAGATGCGGGTCACCATGGATCACGCCGTAGCGGTAGAAGGGAACGTACCACGCCCGGAACAGCGCCTCGGCAATGCGGTTGCGCTCTTCCTGCGACGGGTTCTCCGCCAGGCGCTGCATCAGCGCCCGGCCGTCGAGCCAGGTCATGGTGAGCAGCCGCTTGGTGCTGAGATCGGGGACCGGTACCGGCACATGCACATCGGGGGAGTCGCCGAGCATGATCCCGTAAAGGCGCATCTGCGCGGCCTCGCGCTCGTAGTCCAACTCCTCGCGCAGCCGCTCGGTCAGTTCCTTGTAGATATCGTCGTTCTGGATGGCGCTGTCCATGCGATGATAGATCGCCATCGCCAGGCGAAGCTGCCGCAGGTCCGCCTCTACCGTGCTCGCCATGTCCGGATATTGCAGCTTGCAGGCAACCTCGGTGCCGTCGTGCAGGCGGGCGCGATGCACCTGTCCCAGGCTCGCCGCCGCGGCGGCCTCGCGCGAGAAGGTCGCGAAGCGCTGCTCCCACGCCGGGCCAAGCTCGCTCGCCATCCGCCGGCGCACGAAGGGCCAACCCATCGGCGGCGCGTTGGCCTGAAGCTGGGCCAGTTCCTCGGCGTATTCCGCCGGCAGCGCGTCGGGCACTGTGGACAGGAACTGCGCGACTTTCATGAGCGGACCTTTCAGCCCGCCCAGTATGGCGCGGAGATCCTCGGCATGGGCGGTGCGGTCGGTCTTCATGCCGAACACGCGCGCCCCGGCGACGCGGGCGGCGATCCCGCCGACAGCGCCGGAAGTGCGCGCCATGCGCCGCAGCTCCCCCAGGAAGCTTGACTCCTCGCTGCGGGACGCCATCAGACCACGCCCTCCAGCTCGTCGATAAATCCCGCGATGACGTCGAGCCCCTTCCTCCAGAATGCCGGATCGGAAGCGTCCAGACCGAATGGGGCCAGCAGTTCCTTGTGCCGCTTGGTGCCGCCGGCGCGCAGCATGTCGAGATACTTCGCCTGAAAACCCGGATGCCCTGACTGAAACACCCCATAGAGCGCGTTCACGAGACAATCGCCGAAGGCATAGGCGTACACGTAGAACGGCGTGTGGATGAAGTGCGGAATGTAGGCCCAGAACACGTCGTATTCGGGTGCGAAGTCGAATACCGGTCCGAGGCTTTCCGTCTGCACTTGACGCCAGATCGCGCCGATGCGCGCGGGCAGCAGCTCGCCCTGGCGCCGCTCATCGTGCAACAGGGTCTCGAACCGATAGAACGCGGTCTGGCGCACGACGGTGTTCAGCATGTCCTCGACCTTCGCCGCCAGCATGATGCGCCGCCGGCGTGGGTCGCGCTCGGCGTCCAGCATGGCGCGGAACGTCAGCATCTCGCCGAACACGCTCGCCGTCTCGGCCAGGGTCAGCGGCGTGCCGGACATCAGGTAGCCCTGTTCGCCCGCCAGCACCTGATGGACGCCATGCCCCAGTTCGTGCGCCAGCGTCATCACGTCGCGCGTGCGACCGTGATAATTGAGCAGGAGGTAAGGATGCGCGGACGGCACGGTCGGATGCGCGAAGGCGCCCCCCGCCTTGCCGGGCTTGAGCGTCGCGTCGATCCAGGGCCGGTCGAAGAAGCGGGTGCCGACCTCCGCGAGCACGGAGCTGAAGGCGCCATAGGCTCCCAGCACGCGGCTCCGGGCCTCGTCCCAGCCGATCTGGCGATCATCGTCGTCCGGCAACGGCGCGTTACGGTCCCAGTGCTGCAATCGCTCCAGGCCGAGCCACCGCGCCTTGAGCGTGTAATAGCGGTGCGACAGGCGTGGGAAATCGGCCGTCACGGCCGAGATCAGCGCGTCCACCACATCGTCCTCGACCATGTTGGCGCGGTTGCGGGCGCTGCCGGGGCGCGGGTAGTGGCGCCACGTATCGATGATCTCCTTGTCCTTGGCGAGCGTGTTGGTGAGCAGCGCGAACAGCTTGACGTTGCCGGCAAAGGCCGCGCCGATGGCGTGCGCGGCCGCTTCGCGCACCCCGCGGTCCTTGTCGGACAACCTGTTCAGTGCGGCGTTGACGGTCAGTTCCTCGTCGCCCACGGTGACGCGCATCCCCGCGACGGTCTCGTCGAACAGCCGGCTCCAGGCAGAGCGCCCCGTCACCTCCTTCTCATGCAGCAGCCGCTCCAGCTCGTCGGACAGCTGGTGCGGGCGGAACACGCGCAGGTCGCGCAGCCACGGCCGCCAGCGCGCCGCCGCCGGATCGGCGAGTTTCGCTTCCAAGGCGGCGTCGTCCAGGCGGTTCAGTTCCAGGGTGAAGAAGATCAGATGGCTGCTGATCGCCGTCACCCGCTCGTTCACAGTCTGGTAAAACTGCCCGATAGTGGCATCCGTCGAATCGCCGGCGAACAGAAGCTGCGCATACGATGCCAGCCGGCCCAACCGCTCCTCGATCCGTTCATACGCCGCGATAGCGGCCGCAAGATCGCGGCCCGAAGCCCGCGCGAGCCGCCCGGCATGGGCGGCGGCGAAGGTTCGGGCGTCGGCCTCGGCGGCATCGAGGTCATGGGCGACGGCGGGACTATCGGGGCGGGGATAGAGGTCGGAGAGGTCCCACGCGGGAAGTCCGTCCGGATCGGCAGCGGCGTGCCCATCCGGGGCAAATACCATTCCAGTCTGTCCCATGTCGCGGGCGCGAGCCTCTGCTGCTAGTTCAAGCCTTTCATGTAAGCGGGCCGCGGAACGGGCCAAGGGTCCAGGGCTGCGGCCAAAGAAGGGGGGAACCGTGCAGACCTACCCAAGCTGGCCAAATCTGCCGGCGATGATGTTCGCGCTCGCGCGGACCTGGCCCGACAAGCCGATGCTGCGCGCGTTCCGTGACGGTGCGTGGCAAGCCACGAGCTGGGGCACGTTCGGCCGGCAGGCGGCCGCGGTTGCGCGCGGTCTCCGCTCGGCCGGAGTCGCGGCGGGCGACCGTGTGCTGATCGCCTCCGAGAACCGGCCCGAATACCCGGTCGCCGAAACCGCGCTGATGGCACTCCGCGCCGTTCCGGTGCCGGCCTATGTCGCCAATACGATCGATGATCAGGCCCATCTGTTGCGCGATTCCGGCGCACGGGCGGCGATCGTCTCGACGGCGGCGTTGGCCGGCGCGCTGCGCGGGGCGGGTGCCCGCGCCGGCGGGCTCGATCTGCTGGTGGTCATGGACGATGTGGTCGAGGCCTCTTCGGGTCCGCCCCGCCTCTTGCCCTGGTCGCGCCTGGTCGCGGCGTTGGCTCCGGTGGACGACATCGCGTGCGAGGCCGCCGGCATTCCCGCCGCGACCCTGGCATGCTTGTTGTACACATCCGGCACCGGCGGTGCGCCCAAGGGTGTCATGCTGCCGCACCGCTCGATCCTGTCGAACTGCGCCGGTGCGTTCGAGCTGCTGCGCCCGATGCGCCTGCACGACGAGGTGTACCTGTCCTACCTGCCGACCGCGCATTGCTACGAACACACCGTCGGGTTGTTCTTCTTCCCGAGCCTGGGGACCGAGGTGGTGTATGCGCGCGGCGTGGAGCACCTGAGCGCCGACCTGCTGGCGGTGCGTCCGACCGTGCTCACGGCGGTGCCGCGTGTCCTCGAGGTGATGCGTGCCCGCGTACTGGCGCAGGTCGCGCGGGAGGCGCCGTGGCGGCAGCGGCTGTTCGAGCGGGCACTCGACGTCGGCCTCAGGCGGCTTGACGGTGCGCGCGTGACCGCCGGCGAGCGGCTGGCCGACCCGGTGCTGGAACGGATGGTCCGGGCCAAGGTACGCGCCCGCTTCGGGGGTCGGTTGAAGGGGGTGATGTCGGGCGGCGCGCGGCTCGATTCCGAGGTGGGGCGCTTCTATCTCGCGCTCGGTCTGCGTGTCATGCAGGGCTACGGCCAGACCGAGGCCGGGCCGGTCATCAGTGCCAACCCGCCGGATGCCATCCGCATCGACACCGTCGGACGCCCTCTGCACGGCGTGGAGATCCGCATCGCCGAGGACAACGAGATCCTGGTGCGCGGCGGCCTGGTGATGGACGGCTACTGGAACCGGCCCGACGAAACGCGCGCCGCCATCGCCGACAATTGGCTGCGCACCGGCGACGTCGGCGTGCTGGACGCGGCCGGGTATCTACGGATCACCGATCGCAAGAAGGACATGATCGTGCTGTCCGGCGGAGAGAATGTCTCGCCGGCCAAGATCGAAAGTGTGCTGACGGCCGAGCCGGAAATCGACCAGGCGGTGGTGGCCGGCGACGGCCGCGCGGGGCTGAGCGCGCTGCTGGTGCCCGCGGAGGGGCAGGACGATGCCGGTGTCGCGCTCGCCGTCACCCGCGCCAACAGACGGCTCTCGGTCACGGAGCGCATCCGACGGCACGCCACCGTCAAGCCGTTCACGCTGGAGAATGGGCTGGTGACGCCCTCGCAGAAGATTTGCCGCATGCTGGTCATGCATGCCAACGCCGACACGCTCGCGCGTCTGTATCGCTGAGGGCTCCCGCCTGGCTTTCGGTCCGGCTGTCTTCAGGGTAAAGCCGAGAGGCTGTCATTCACACGCGCCGCCAAGCACCTGATGCCGCCTGCCTCATCGGTTCCCGAACCCCCCGAACGACCGTTCCTGGCGGTTGAGGGTCTGTGTGTTCACTTCGCCGTGCGCGGGTTGCACGAGAAGCTGAGGGCCGTGGACGGGATCGATTTCATCGTCGCGCCCGGCACCACGTTCGGGGTCATCGGCGAGTCCGGGTCCGGGAAATCGACGCTCGGGCGCGCGTTGGTGTGCCTGCAACGCCCCACTGCGGGGCGCATGCTGCATGAGGGGCAGGACCCGTTCGCGCTGCCGGCGCGGGCACTGCGCCGGCAGCGGCGGGGCTGGCAGATCATCTTCCAGGACCCCAATGCCGCCCTGGACCCGCGCATGACGATCCTCGCCAGCGTGCGCGAGCCGCTGGACGTTGCGGGCGAGCCTGACGCGGCGGCGCGGACCCGCCTGGCCCGCGAGATGCTGGACCGCGTCGGCATCGGCGGGGCCATGATCGACCGCTACCCGCACGAGCTGTCGGGCGGACAGAAGCAGCGCGTGAACATCGCCCGTGCCCTGACCGTTCGGCCAAAGCTGATCGTGTGCGACGAGGTGGTGGCCGCCCTGGACGTGTCGATCCAGGCCGACATCCTCAACCTCTTCGCCGACCTGCAGCGCGATTTCGGGCTGACCTACGTGTTCATCACCCACGATCTGTCGGTGGCGACGCACGTCGCCGACGAGATCGCGGTCATGTATCTCGGACGCTTCATGGAGCAGGGGCCGGCCGAGGCGATCCGCAATGCGCCGGCCCATCCCTACACGCAGGCGCTTCTCTCGGCCGAGCCGGAGCCGCTGCCGCCGTCCATGCAGAGCCGGGAACGCATCATCCTGCGCGGCGAGATCCCGAGCCCGATCGCGCCGCCCTCCGGCTGCCGCTTCCGCACGCGCTGTCCGCGCGCGGAGCCGGTGTGTGCGGCGCACGAGCCGGCTTGGGCCGAGGTGGCGCCGGGCCGCTTCGCTGCCTGCCACTTCGCCGAGCCCTTGCCCTCGGCCGAGGGACGGCTTCTGCGCGCGTCGCGGATGAGCTAGACACCGATCACGGAGACAGGGCGGGGGAAGCGGCCGGATGACAAACACGCACGGCTTGAGCCGGCGCACGCTGCTGGGTGCGACGGCGGGCGGGATGGTCGCATCAGGACTTGGCGCTCATCGGGCGGGGGCACAGGCCAACGGAGGCGTGCTGCGGCTTTCGAACCCGGCCAATCCATCCAGCCTTGACCCGCATACCGGCAATTCCGGTGCCGACCATGTCGCGCTCTATCCGCTGTACGCCACCCTGGTCGAGTGGGAATTCGCGACGCTCGAGGCCCGTCCGGGCATCGCTCAATCCTGGGAGTTCACCGATCCGACGACGCTGGTCCTGAAGCTGCATCCGGGGATCGTGTTCCATGACGGCACGCCCTGCGATGCCGAGGCGGTGAAGTTCAACATCGAGCGCTGCAAGACCATGACGCGCTCCACTGTGAAGGCCGACCTCGCCGCCGTGCAGACCGTGGAGGCACAAGGCCCCGATACGGTGGTGCTGCATCTGTCAACGCCCAACACCGCCCTGCCGCTGATCCTGTCCGACCGCGCCGGCATGATGGTCTCGCCGCAGGCGGCGAAGGCGAGCCCGAACGGCATCGACCGCAAGCCGGTCGGTGCCGGCGCCTGGAAGTTCGTGAGCTGGGAAGACGGCGCCCACGTCGTCTATGCGCGCAACGAGCACTACTTCAAGGCCGGCCTGCCGCACGTCAACGGGTTGAACATGGCCATCATCCCGGAGCTGAACACCGGCTTGCGTTCGGTGATCGCCGGCGAGAACGACCTCATCTTCCGAGTCGAGCCGCCACAGAAGTCGGTGATCGACCGGGTCAAGAGCCTGGTCCTGGTGATGGGTCCGACGCTCTTCGTCAACATGGTCTATCTCAATTATGGCAGCCCGCCGCTGTCGGACGTGCGTGTGCGCCAGGCGATGAACTACGCCGTGGACAGGGAGACCTTCAACAAAGCGACGATGCTCGGCCTCGGCGAGATCGCGCACAGCGCGCTGCCGAAGTCGCATTGGGCGCACGATCCCGCGCTGGACAGCACCTATCCGTACGACCCGGCAAAGGCGCGCCAGCTCCTGCAGGAAGCGGGACTGTCGAACGGCCTCGATCTCGCCATCGCCGGCTATCCCGACCAGACCTCGCAGCAGCGCCAGGAGGTGCTGATGGACATGTTCGGGAAGGTGGGCATCCGGCTGAAATGGACGCGCGGGTCGGTGGCCGACATGAGCACGCAGTTCTTCGCCCCGGAGAAGAAGTTTTCGGCGCAGCTTTCGGCCTGGACCGGCCGTCCGGACCCGAGCCTGACCTATACGTTGCTGTTCTCGAAGGACGGCTACTACAACGCTGGCCACACCCAGCCGGTGCCGGAACTGCCGCGCGGCGCTCGCCGCCGCGCAGGCCAGCCCCGATCTCGACAAGCGGCGCGACGCGTTCCGCACGGTGCAGCGCCTAGTCGTGGAGAACGCCTTGTTCCTGCCGCTGGTCTTCGATTCCGAGATCGACGCGCACAGCCAGAAGGTGAAGGGCTACCAGCCCAACCTGCTCGGCAAGCCGAAATTCGAGGAGGTCTGGCTGGGCTGACGATGACCGTCTCCCGGCGCTGGCGCGTTGCGGGGCAGCGGCTGGTCCAGGTGCTGCCCGTCATCGTGCTGGCCACCTTGGTGGTGTTCCTGCTGCTTCAGCTCGTCCCCGGCGACCCGGCGGTGACGCTGGCCGGCGAGGACCCGACGCCGGCGCATATCGCGGAAATCCGCCATCTTTACGGCCTCGATCGGCCGATCCTGCTGCAATACGCCAGCTGGCTCGGCCACGCAATGACCGGCGATCTGTCACGCTCGCTGACCAGCAACGAGGATGTCCGGCGATCGATCCTCCAGCATTTTCCCCCGACGCTGCTGATCGTTGGTCTCGCCATGGTGGTTTCCGTTGCCATCGGCGTGCCGCTCGGAATCCTCGCCGCCACCCGGCAGGGCGGCTGGGCCGATGCGGCAGTGACCGCGTTCTCCTCGCTGGGTGTCGCCTTGCCGAGTTTCTGGCTGGCGATGATCCTGGTCGGGTTCTTCGCCCTGCGATTCCATGTGTTTCCCGCCACCGGCGCCACGCCGCTGTCGCAGGACCCGGTGCAGGCGCTGCGCGACGCGGCGCTCCCCGCGCTCGCGCTTTCGGCCGGCGGCATCGCCACCGTCACCCGCCAGCTCCGCAGCGCGCTGCTGGAGGTGCTCGCCGCGCAGTTCGTGCGGACGCTGTACGCCAAGGGCCTGTCACCGGTGATGATCTTGTGGAAGCATGTGCTGAAGAACGTAGCGATCACGCTGCTGACCGTCATCGGGCTGCTGTTCAACGGCCTGCTCGGCGCGACGGTGGTGGTGGAAGCGGTGTTCGCCATCCCCGGGATGGGCAGCCTGATCGTGTCCGCCGCTTTGGCCAAGGATTTCCCCGTGGTTCAGGGGGTCGTGTTCGCGATGGTGCTAGTGGTGATCGCGACCAACCTACTGATCGACATGCTGTGTGCCCTTATCGATCCGAGGCTCGCTCGATGACGGCCGTCGGGCGCTGGCTGCGCACCGACCTGCGCGGCGCGGCGAGCCTCCTGTTCCTCGCCCTCCTCGCCCTGACGGCGGCACTGGCTCCGGTCATCGCGCCCTATTCGCCGATCGCGGAGAATATCTCGGACATGCTGTCCGAGCCGAGTGCTGCGCACTGGCTCGGCACCGACGACCTTGGACGCGACGTGTTCAGCCGACTGCTGTATGCCTCGGGCGCGAGCCTGTTCGCGAGCGTGCTAGCCGTTCTCGTCGGCGCCGTGATCGGCGTCCCGATCGGCTTCCTCGCCGGCTTCGTCGGCGGCTGGCTGGATCAGGCGGTCAGCCGGGTCATTGACACGTTGCTGTCCTTCCCCGGCATCGTGCTCGCGGTCGGCGTCACCGGCGCGCTAGGGGTGGGGCTCGTCAACGGGATGATCGCGGTCGGGATCGTGTTCTCGCCGTCGCTCGCCCGGCTCGCGCGCGCGCAGACCCTGGTCATCAAGAGCGAGCTGTTCGTCGATGCGGCGCGCTGCTTCGGCGCCGGCCCGGCCCGGATCGTGCTGCGCCACATCATGCCCAACGCGGTCCAGCCGGTGATCGTGCAGTTGACCTTGCTGCTCGCAATCGGGCTGCTGGCGGAGGCAAGCCTGAGCTTTCTCGGCCTCGGCGTGCAGCCGCCGCAGCCCTCGTGGGGGGCGATGCTGGCGCGCGCTTACAATTACATGGAGATCGCGCCCGAGCAGATGTATCCGCCGGGCCTCGCCATTCTCTTCACGGCGCTGGCGTTCAATGCGCTGGGCGAATCGCTCCGGGTGGCGCTCGACCCGACGATGCGCCGGCGCTGATGGCCGCGCTTCTGGACGTGCGCGGCCTCGGTGTCCGGTTCGCAACCCGCGCGGGGAATGTGGACGCCATTTCGGACGTCAGCTTCTCGCTCAGTCCGGGCGAGCGGGTCGGCATCGTCGGCGAGAGCGGCAGCGGCAAGACGGTGACCGGCCTGGCCATCATGGGCCTGCTGCCACGCCGGATCGCGCGGGTGGGCGGCGAGGTGCTGCTGGACGGGCGCGATCTCCTGCGGCTGCGGCCGCGCGCGATGCAGCGCGCGCGCGGCCGGCAGGTCGCGATGATCTTTCAGGAGCCGATGAGCGCGCTCGACCCGGTGTTCACGATCGGGGCGCAGATCGCCGAGACCGTGCGGGCGCACTTCCCGGTCAGTCGGCGCCCAGGCGCACGAGCGCGCGGTGGCATCGCTGGAGGCCGTCGGCATCCCGGAGCCGGCGCGTCGTGCGGGCGAGTATCCCCACCAGCTGTCGGGTGGGATGCGCCAGCGGGCGATGATCGCCATCGCGCTGGCCTGCGAGCCAAAATTGCTGATCGCCGACGAGCCGACCACGGCGCTGGACGTGACCATCCAGGCGCAGATCGTGGATCTGCTGCTGGAGCTTTCATCGCGCACGGGTACGGCGCTGCTGTTCATCACGCATGATCTGGGCGTGGTCGCGCGGGTGGCGCAGCGCCTCATCACGATGTACGCCGGGCAGGTGGTCGAGGATGCCAGCGTGGAGCAGGTGCTGCCACGGCCGGCGCACCCCTATACGTCGGGTCTGCTGCGCTCTCTTCCGCGCCTTACCGCGCCCAAGACGCGGTTGCCCGCGATCCCCGGCCGGGTGCCCGCGCCCGCCGACATCCCGCCGGGCTGCCGCTTCGCGCCGCGTTGCACGCACGCGTTGTCAGCCTGCCTACAGCCACAGCCGCTGCTGGACGCGGGCGGACGCCTGGTGCGCTGCGTGCGACATGCGCAGCTGCAATTGCCAGGCGCGCTGGCGTAACCTTCCGTCATCCAGTCAAGCGGCGAAGCTGCGTTGCAACGTCGCAAGTCGGGCCAACACGGCTTGCGGCAGCGGCCCTTTGGCCGCGGCCGTGGCAGCCGCCTCGAACTGGTCCGGGGTGGCGATGCCGATCAACGCGGTGCTCAGGCCCGGATGACCGATCGCGAAGCGGACCGCCACCTCGGCCAGTGTCGCCGCGCCGGCTTCATCGATCAGCGTCCGCAGGGTCTGCGCACGGGCCAGATCGGCGGCGTAGTCGGGGCCGGAGCCGATCGGCGCGGGTGGTGGGCTGGCGATCGGATGACGGTCAGCGGTGCCGGCAAGGGCGCCGCCGGCGAGGACACGAATGCCGATAGCGCCCGTGCCGACGGCCTGCATGCGGGAAAGCAGGTTGCCGTAGTCCTGCGCCGGAGCGCGCGGCGGCAACGAAGCGCCGGCGCTTGGGTTCAGCATGTTGTAGCTGACCTGGGCGGTGTCGAGCGCGCCGGCATCGATGACCGTGTGCAGTGCGCTGGTCTCGCCGACGGCGGTCATCCCGAAGAAGCGGGTCTTCCCCTGCGCGCGCACCGACTGCAATGCCGGCACCACCTCGGTCAGCACCATATCCGGCGTCAGCGCCTCACCGGCTCCCTCCTGGGTGATGGGGTTGTGAAGCTGGAAGAGATCGACGTGGTCGACGCCCAACCGCTGGAGGCTGGCATCGATTCCCGCGGATATCGCTCGGGCGATGTCGGTCTTTCCCTCTGGACTGACCCGCACCTTGGTGCCGACCAGCACGTTCGGCTTCAGCTTCGCGAGGACGCGCCCCAGGTTGCGTTCGGATTGGCCGTCGCCATAGGCGGGCGCGGTGTCGAAATAGGTGATGCCGAGTTCGACCGCGCGCGCAACCGCGCGCTCCTGGTCGGCGGCCTCGCCGCGCACCATCAGGCCGCCAACCGCGCCGCAGCCGAAGCCGAGTACCGAGACGGTCAAACCGGTCCGCCCAAGTGTGCGTGTCAGCATCGCGTCCTCCCTTGTTCAGACTGCCACATCGCGATCCGAGCTGTCTCGATCAACCATGTAGCGGACCGCACTCCCGGCGTGCTTGCGCATCGGGGCGTCCGGCGGGACCATGTCCGATCGCGGACGGAGGGAATGATGGTCGATCTGGTGGTGCGTGGCGATACCGTGGTCACGCCTCAAGGCGTCGGCGCCTACGACGTGGCGGTTGCCGGTGATCGCATCGTCTCGGTCGCCGCCCAGGGCAGCCTGTCCGTTCCCGACGGCGCGCGGCTGATCGAGGCCACCGGCAAGATCGTCATGCCCGGCGGGATCGATCCGCATGTGCACTGCAAGTGGTTCCTGCCCAATCCCGACGGCACGGCGGGGCTGACTGACCCACCGGATGTGGTGAGCCGTGCCGCCGTCCACGGCGGCACGACGACGATGATCGACTTCACGCGCGCCCAGCATGGCGCCTCGGTGCAGGAAGCCATCGCGCTGCGCGAGGAGGATTGGCGCGGGCATTCGGCTTGCGACTACGCGCAGCACCTGATGCTGGAGGGCGCGCTGCCCGTCCGATTGTTCGGCGAACTGGCCGAGGCGATCCAGGCGGGGTTCCCGACGGTGAAGATCTTCACCACCGACATCACCCCCTCGCGCAAGGGCCGCATGGTCGATTTCGGCGACATCTGGGAGGTGTTCAAGGTCCTCGCCGCCAATCGCGGCCTCGGCGTCATCCACTCCGAGGACAACGACATCGTCATGCATATGTACGAGAAGCTGATCCGCGAGGAGCGGACCGGCTTCGCGAACATGGCCGAGGTCCACAACGCCTTGTCCGAGGACATCTCGTTCCGTCGGGTGATCCGTCTGGCCGAGAAGGTGCCCGGCGCGGCGCTTTACATGATGCACGTCTCCGCCGGCTCGGGCGTGGCGGCGATCCGCGAGGCGCGCGCACGCGGCGTGCCGATCTACGGCGAATCACTGCACCAGTACATGCTCTACACGAACGAGGACTACCGCCGTCCCAACGGGCAGATCTATCACACCTATCCCTCGCTCAAATCGGCCGAGGACCAGGCGGCGCTGTGGGCCGGTACGCTGGACGGCGCGATCAACTGCGTGGCCACCGACGAGATCTGCTGCACCTTGAAGCGAAAGATCCAGGGCGTGCGGATCGACGACACCACCGGCGGCAATGCCGGCGTGGAGCCGCGCGTCGCGCTGATGTACACCGAGATGGTCGGCCGGCGCGGCTACACGCTGCCGCGCTTCGTCGATCTGGTTTCGGCAAACGCGGCGCGGATCATGGGGCTGTATCCGCGCAAGGGCGCGCTGGCGGCGGGGTCGGATGCCGACATCTGCATCCTGGACCCGTCCGACAAGCGCCTGATCCGCGCCGGGGATCTGCACGAGGCCGACTATACGCCGTGGGAGGGACGCCAGATGGAGGCGTGGCCCTGCCTGACCATCCTGCGCGGCAAGGTGGTCGTTGAGAAGGGACGCTTCCTCGGCAGCCTTGACGACGGGCGCTGGCTGGAGCGCCGGATCGACCCGGAACTGATAGCTGGACCGCGGCTATAGGATGGGTTCCGGTCCATGCCGTCGATCCATCCCTGGCTCGCGCTTGGCGTGATGGTCTCGACGATGGCGACGGACGCGGTCTACGTCCTGTTTAACGCGGCGGTGGCGTCCCGCCGTCGGGTGGGCGCGGCGACCTGGAGCAGCATCTGGTATCTTCTCTCGGCCTTCGCCGTGATCAGCTACACGACATCGTGGATCTACATCGTCTTCGCCGCGGCGGGGTCGTGGATCGGCGCATTCCTGTCGCTGACCTGGCTGCGCGACCGATAGGCTGTGGGGAGAAGTCGGACGGGCGGCGTCGGCGGAGCCTTCACCGCGCCCGGTAACGCTCGATCCCGTCCGAATCCCGCTCCAGCGCAAGCTCGTCACAGCCCAGCATATAGTTCACATGGGCCATGATCTCGCCGAATGCGAAGCCGGTCTGATGCGGGTCGAGCACCCGGGGGAACACCAACGGCACCAGCTCCGCCGCCGAGAGCGGGTTCATGCGACAGGCACCGGCGATCACGGCGCAACGCCCGGCATGATGGGTGATCAGCGCGTCGATTCGCGCGTGAAGGCCGAGGAACGGCAGGCCGTGGCCGGGCAGCACCAGGACATCTTCCCCCACCGCACCGCGGATCGCGCGCAGGGAGCGCAGATAGATGCCGAGCACGTCGGCCTCCGGCTCCATCGCGTGCACGCTGACATTGGGCGAAATCCGCGCGATCACCTGGTCGGCGGCGAAGAACAGCCGCTCGTCCGGGCAGCTCAGCATCGCCTGTTCCAGGGCGTGCCCGCCACCGGTCAGCACTTGGAACTGACGCTCTCCGATGTCGAGCGTGTCGCCGTGCTGCAACCGCGTGTATGTGGTCGGCACGCCCGTCGTGCGGTGCAGATACTCGTGGCCCCGGCTCAGCACCAACTCGGTGGTCTCCGCGTCCAGTCCACGGCGGAGATAGAACGGGCGGTGCCTGTCCGCGCCGAGATCGCCCGGCGCGTATTGCAGGGCGAGGCTGAACAGGTACTCCGGGCGCGGCATCAGCAGCTTCAGGCCGAACCGCTCGGCCAGCCAGCCCGCGAGGCCGACATGATCGGGATGGAAATGCGTCACGATCAGCCGGGTGAGCCGCCCGCCGGCGAGCGGGCCGGCGAGTGCGGCCTCCCAAAGCGCGCGACAGCGTTCGTCGCCGAGGCCGGTGTCCAGCGCGGCCCAGCCGCCGTCCTCCTCGATCAGATAGATGTTCACGTGATCGAGCCGATAGGGCAGGGGCAGGCGCAGCCACAGCACGCCGGGCGCGATTGGCTGCACGCTGCCAGGTGGTGGCGGCTCGGTATGCGGAAAGGTCAGGCTTTCTGTCATTCGCTTTGCCTCAGCCCGCGACTGTAAGTGGCATGCCCTCGGCGGCGGGCTTGAGGTCCCACATGGTGCCGCCCGGGCCCGGCGGCTCGCACCAGAACGGCACGGCGTTGCGCGTCCGCACGTTCGGCTCCAGCCCCATCGCCGCGCGCAGCGCGCGAAACAGCGCGCCATGCGCCACGACAAGCACGGCGGGGGGCAGGGCGGTGGCGCGGTTCACCGCCGCTACCGCCCGGGCGCGGAGCGCGGCGAAGGTCTCGGCGCCCTCCGGGGTCCACGCGCCCTCCACCCAGCGGTGGAACCATTCGGTCATCGGCTGGCCCTCCTGCACGCCGAAGGCGACCTCGCGCAGCCCGTCATCGATTTCAACTGGCACGCCCAGCGCATCGCCCGCGATATCCGCCGTGACCCGTGCGCGCGACAGTGGTGACGAGACGATCGCGCGGATGCCCCGGTTGCGCAGAAGCTCCGCCGCCGTGTGGGCCTGCGCGAGTCCGGTCGGGTTCAGCGGGATATCGACATTGCCCTGGGAGAGCCCGCGCGCGTTCCAGTCCGTCTCGCCGTGACGCAGGAACCAGAACGGCACGGGCTTCAATATCACCCCAGGGGGCACCGCGATCAGCTCTGGAGTCCTTCGGCCTCCATAACCTTGCGTACCGCCGGCCGAGCCTGCATCCGCTGGTAGTGGGCGGCGCAGTTGGGCGGCAACGTCATGTTCATGCGCCCGGCCGCCCAGAACTCCACGTAGAACAGCGCGGCGTCGGCGACCGAGAAGCTGGAGCCGCCGAGATAGTCCTTGCCGGCGAGCGCCTTGTCCATCAGCGAGAGGCCCTTCTCGACAAGCTCGCGCCCGCGCGCCTTCACCTTCTCGGCATCGTCGGAACTCGGTGCGTAGTTATCCGGGCGGAACAGGCGCGAGAAGCCCTGCATGTGGATGGTGGCCACCACGTAGTCCATCGCCTCCAGCAAGCGCGCTTGCGCGCCGGCGTCATCGGGCAGCAGCTTCGCCTGCGGATTGCTGCGCGCCAGCCAATACGCGATGGCCGGGAACTCGGTCAGCACCGAGCCGTCGTCGCGCACCAAGGTCGGGACTTTCGATTTCGGATTGATGGCGGTGAATTCCGGCTTGAACTGCGCGCCCTCGCGCAGGTTGACCATCTCCGCCTGGTATGGGGTGCCGATCTCCTCTAGCAGCACGTGGATGCCGAGCGAGCAGGCGCCGGGAGCGTATAGAAGCTTCATCTCCGGTCTCCTTGTAGGAGCGACGGGCTTACCTGAGTGTGTGGCGCGCCTCAAGCGTAGGGCGGCTGCGCTCGGTCAGCAGTGCCCTCGCCGCGGCCAGGACATCTGCCACCTCAACGCCGGACATCTGTCCATCCGCCGCTGCCACCCAGGCGGTCCGATGGCCCGTGGGCGCATAGTTCGCGGCCGGGGTGGGTCCGAACAGGCCAAGCGTGGGCGCACCAGCGGCCGCCGCCAGGTGCATCAGGCCGGAATCGTTGCCCACGAACAGCGCTGCTTTTGCAAGACACGCGGCGGCCTCCGGCAGGGACAGCTTCCCCACGAGGTCGATTGCCTCGGGCAGCATACTTAGCAAAGGAGCCGCCATGTCGCGCTCCACGGCACCCGGGCCGCCGAGCATCACGGGGACCGCACCAGGCAGCAAGGCTCCCGCGGCGAGCGCGCGGAAGAGCGCCGCGAAGCGATCGGCCGGCCAGACCTTCGGAGACCAGTTCGCGGTCGGGCCAAACACCACGACTGGGCGATCCGCCGGCAACAGCCGTTCGGCGACGGCCCGGTCGGCGGGTGCGGTCCATGCAACGGGCAGGGGAGGCGGATCGAGGCCGAGAATGCCAGCGAGCTGGACGGATTTGTGGCCAGTGCGCGGCCGCATCACCGCGCGACGGCGCGCGCGTACCAGCCAGCCCAACGCCGAGCCCCGAATATCGACCACCAGATCCCAGCGCCACCCCGCCGCCCAAACCCACAGGCCCAGCCAGTGCGCGTTCCACCGTCGCTTGGTCAGCACGATTGTCCGCTCGCGGTTGGGCATCCGCGCAAACACGCCCTCGGCGTAAGGACCACAGGCGACGGTGATTCGGGCGTCAGGGTATCTTCGGATGAGATGGTCGAGCAGACCGGTGGAGAGCACGGCGTCGCCAACGCAATTCGAGGTCACGAACAGGATGCGCATCGCGCGCCGCGATAGCGGAAATAAGGCGGAGGGGAAACGGATCAGCCATGCGCCTGGCGAGCCCTGAGCGCGGCATCCATGGTGGGCCTGTGGCCGCAGAGCAGGTCTCGCGGCTCACAGCAAATTTCGAGCCGAATTCTCGCCACATTCATTTTTTATCACCGATGATTGAAGGAGATAGTGTCAGGCTTGGATCAAATTCCGCGAACTCCTAGATCAATGAGCCGGCATCATAAAGGAGGGGGTTTCTGATTATGCGTATTGCGCAGATCGCACCGCTTTTTGAAGCGGTTCCGCCAAAGCTGTATGGCGGCACTGAGCGTGTTGTTCACTGGCTGACGGAAGAACTTGTCGCGATGGGTCACGACGTGACCTTGTTCGCAAGCGGGGACTCGGTCACGTCCGCCACGCTCGCGCCGATGCGCGAGCGGGCGATCCGTCTTGACCCGGCAGTGAAGGACTGGGTCGCTTGTTACACACTGATGATGGAACTTGTGTATCGCCGCGCCGACGAGTTCGACGTGTTGCATTTCCATACCGACTACTTCCCGCTCTCGCTCTTCTCGCGCCAGCAGGCCCCGTTCGTGACCACGCTCCACGGCCGGCTGGACCTTCCGGAATTCAAGCCGATCTACGAGGCGTTTCCCCGCGCACCGTTCGTATCGATTTCCGATAGCCAGCGGCGGCCGCTTGCGGGCCTGAACTGGATCCGCACCGTGCTGCACGGAACGCCGGAGAGGCTGCTCGCGCCGCGTGCGGCCAAGCCGGACTATTTCGCGTTCCTGGGCCGCATCTCGCCCGAAAAGGGGGTGGACAGGGCCATCCGCATCGCCGAGGCGGCCGGGGTGAAGCTGAAGGTCGCCGCGAAGGTCGACGCCGCCGACAAGAAATTCTGGGATGAGCAGGTCAAGCCGCTGATTGACCGCAGCCCGCATGTCGAGTTCGTCGGCGAGATCAATGATGCCCAGAAGCCCGAGTTCCTCTCCGGCGCACACGCCCTGCTGTTTCCGATCGTCTGGCCGGAGCCATTCGGGCTGGTGATGATCGAGGCGATGGCCTGCGGCACGCCGGTGATCGCCTTCCCGTACGGGTCCGTCCCCGAAGTGATCGATCACGGCCTGACCGGCTTCATCGTTCCCGATGAGGCGGCGGCGGTCGAGGCTATCGGCAACCTCGACCGGCTGGATCGCCGGCGGGTGCGCCAGCAGTTCGAACGCCGTTTCACCGCCCGGCGCATGGCAAGGGACTACGTCTCGGTTTACGAGGCGCTCTCCGTGAGTGCCCGCCCGCAGCTGCGCGCGGTCGGGGACTGACGAAGGAGAGCAAAGCCCGAGCACAGGGACGTTCCGGCGTCCCGCTCAGCCGATGAATGCGCCGCCGTTCACGTCGATCAGCGCTCCCGAGAGATAGCTTGCCGCTCCCGTGCAGAGGAATGCGATCGGCCACGCAAGCTCCTCCGGTGTCCCCATCCGTCCGAGCGGCAGTCGGTCCATCTGGTCGAAGCCGCGCGTCATCGGGGTCTCCACCGGCCCCGGCGCGACGCCGTTGACCAGCACCCCACGCCCGACCCCCTGGCGCGACAGCAGCTTGATAAGGGCGTGGACCGCGCCTTTCGAGGCCGCGTAATCCGGCGGCGTGGTCGCCGATGTCCCGCCCGTCCGCCCGGCGACCGAACCGACAAGCACGACCGCGCCGCCGCCGTGCTCGGCCATGTGGTCGATCGCAAGGGCGCCAAGCGTCAGCGGCACCCGCACATTCACGTCCATGACCCGGGCGAACCGGGCGCGCCAGTCGGGGTCCTCGCGCCATGGACGGCCTTTCAACAGGGCCGCGCAGTGCGCCACGGCCCGAAGCGGGGCGCCCTGGAAAAGCGCTTCCAGGAACCCGTCCTCGGCGAGGTCGCCCTGTCGCGTCTCGCATCGCGCGCCCGTCGCCTCGATCTCCGCCTGGACGGGCTCCAGCGTCACCTGGTCCGCCAGCAGCAGGTCCGCCCCAAGCTCCGCCAGCACCCGCGCAGTGCCCGCCCGATGCCGCTGGCCGCCCCGGTGACCAGTACTCGCCGCCCCTCCAGGCTCAGTGTGCCCGGCAGGCTCCGTCCCGTGGTTCCGCTCATATCCTCGCCTCCTCCTGTTGACAGGCGGCGCCGGCGTGACTGCGATAGCCGGTCCGTCAGGGAGGCTACAGTGAAACTGCTCCACTTCGACGACTACAAGCTCGGTGTGCTCCGCGGCGACGACGTCGTGGACGTGACGGAGCGCATCGCCGGCCGTATCGGCCACGCGGACCGGCGCGAGTTGATGCCCAAGCTGATCGCCCGGTTCGACCAGTTCCGCATCGAGCTGCAAGACGCGGCCGCATCAGGCGCGGGCATCAAGCTCGACCGGGTGACACTGCGGCCGCCGCTGCCCCGGCCGGGCAACATCGTCTGCATGGCGGTGAACTACATGGAGGACGGCACGCGCGCCGCGCCGGCGCCGCTGAATGCCTTTCACAAGGCGCCGACGGCCGTCATCGGCGCCGATGAGACGATGGTGCTGCCGGATGTGCCGGCGACCATCTTCGAGGGCGAAGCCGAGATCGCCGTGGTCATTGGCCCTCGCGCCGCGCGTGTGCCACGCGCGCAGGCGATGCAACACGTCTTCGGCTACGTGAACTTCATCGACGGCTCCGCCCGCGGCTTGCCGCCGCCCGGCAACGTGTTCTTCCAGATGAAGTCGCGCGACACATTCGCGCCGATCGGCCCGTGGATCGTCACCGCCGACGAGATCGCCGATCCGCAAAATCTGCGGGTGCGGCTTTCGGTGAACGACACGGTCATGCAGGATTTCCGTACCAGCGACATGGCGCACGACATCGCCCGCTGCATCGAGTGGGTGAGTGCGATCCATCCGCTGGAACCCGGCGACATCCTGGCCACCGGGACCAACCACCGCGGCCTGAGCGCCTTCATGGACGGCGACACGGTGGCACTGGAGACCGAGGGGCTGGGGCGGCTGACGATCAAGGTGCGCGACGACCTCAAGCGCACATGGAAGCGCGAAACACGGCTCGACCGCCAGAACACGGGGTTCGACACGCCGACCCCGCAGACCGGCGGCAAGTACGCCGCCAGCAGCTGACAGGAGGCGCGTCCTCCAGGGCCGGGGCGATCGCATATGGCATCATGAAAGTCCTCTCCCCCTGCCTTCAGGGGGAGAGGGTGTCTTTGCGCCCTATGCGATCGCCCTGCTCCAGGCCGGAGGGGGTCTCCTCGCGGAAGCGATCAGCGGACTGGCTGGCCAGGGTACCCCGTGCCGGGCTGGGCGCCGCTCATGCCCGGCTGATAGCCACCCGGATACCCGCCCTGATATCCGGGAGTGCCGGGCTGGCTCGCGGGCTGCATGGGCATTCCGGGCGAGTAGCCGCCGGGAGCCATTCCGGCTTGAGAGCCGGGCGGGCCGCCCTGGTAGCCATTCATCGCCGGCGGCATTCCCTGCTGCATCCCTGGTTGCATGCCCTGTTGCATCCCCGGTTGCATCCCCGGCGGCATCCCCGGTTGCATGCCCTGTTGCATCCCCGGTTGCATGCCGTAAGCCATCCCCGGCGCCATCCCTGCGCCTCCCTGCATCGCCGCTTCATATTGCTGAGCCAACGGGATTGCCTGCTGGATCAGGTCCATACTGCGCTGCCGATCACCGCTCGCGAGTGCTTGCAGGGCGGCCGAGACGTTCTGAACGACCGGGCTCTGGTCCGGCTGGTTCGTCATGCCCTGGGGGACCGATCGATCGAGCAGGTAGGTCTCGGCGTTCTCCAACGCGGCTTGCGCCTGGCCGGTCCGGTTGCGGCTGAGCGCGTTCTGCGCGGCTTGCAGGAACTGGGTCGCGTCCGCATTCGTCCCGACGGGCGGTCGCGGCAGGCTGGGCGAGATCTGCGAGCGCGTGTCCTGGCCATTGATGTTGGTGGCACGGCGTGACATGGGCTGGTGGCCGACAGGGCCGGGAGCCTCGGCGAGGGCGCCCCCGCTGTCGGCACCTCCGGTCGGCATGTTGCCCGGCGCGGCACCGTAGCCCTGCTGCATTTGGGCCAGAGCCGGCGTGACGGCGAGCACCGTCAGCATGGTGAACGAGAGAACGACCGTGCGCATCTGATGGTCTCCTGCAAAAAGGTGTGGTCAGAGAACTAATCCGTCGGGCAATGGCCCGCTCCCGGCTCTCCCGGCATGTTGAACGCGAGGCACCTTCGTAACGGCAATGTAGCGCATCATTGACGCCAGCGGCGATGGAACCACAGCCACTGGTCGGGGTGCTCTCGCACCCAGTCCTCGACGATCCCCGTCACCACCTGCATGGAGGCGGGGATGTCGATGGTGCCGTCGGGCAAGCGGGGCAGGTCGAGCGGCCCCGCCGTGTCCACGCGGAACCGCCCGGCCGGCAGCCGGACCACACGCACCCCGATCACGGGACAGTCGAACTGCCGTGCCAGACGGGCGAGTGCGGGATTGGCCTTGCAGCGCCGGCCGAAGAACGTCACGTCCACGCCGCGCGAGAAGTGCTGATCGACCAGCATTCCCAGGTGCTCGCCGCGCCGCAGCGCGCCGGCCATCTCGATCGGGGCCTCCATGCGCGTGCGGATCAGCCGGCCCATGAGCGGGACGCGGATGCGCGCGATCTCGGCCGCAACGGCGCGATTGTTCGGCATGCGGTACACGACCGCCGAGGGCAGCCCGTGGGCGGCGGCGGCAACCGCCGGCAGCTCCCAATTGCCGAGATGCGCAGCAAAGCAGAGTGCCGGCTTGTCGTCGTCCAGCAGTGCGTAGAACAGCGGCGCCGCGTCAGTCTCGATCCGCCTCGCGCCCGGACGATCCGGGTCGAAATCCCATAGTCGGCCGAGATGCACGTATTCCCCGGCAACCCGTCCCAGGTTGTCCCAGGCGCCGCGCAGGGTCGCCTCGATCCAGGCGTTGTCCCGGTCGGGGAAGGCAGCGCGCAGATTGGCTTGGCCGACGCGATGCGCCGGGCTGAGCGGGCCAAGCCGCCGTGCCGCCGCTCCGCATAGCGCCGAGGCGCGGTCGGGATCGGTTCGCGCCAAGGCTCGAAGCAGGAAGGAGGTCAGGCGGCCTGTCGAGCGATCAATGAGGCGCGATCGGTTCACTCTCTCATCCGGCTGGCCGGTCGGGTTCAGGAGACAGGCCGCGTCTCAGTTAAGTTGGAATTGGTAGAGGATCGGCGCGTGATCGATGACGTCGAAGCCATAGGTCGTTTCATAACCCTTATAGGCGTCGAGGGCTGTCGCCTTCACACCGGCTTTGACGATGGCATAATCGATCCGGCTCGGTCCGTATTTCTCTTTGTAGTGGGTGTCGTACGGGGGTGGCACGGCTTCGTAGCCCTTGATTTTCGGAAGTTTGAAAACGCTATAGTTAAGGTCCCCCATCAACACGTCGGGCCCGTCGTCGAGCAGCATCTGAATATCGTCGAGAGAGTTTTCGTGCTGGACTTCCTCTTTCTTTGGATTGACGTAGCCGGAGCGGTAGGTGTTCCAGGCCAAGACCTTCATGACAACCCCTCGCGCTCGCCCCTAGTGCTCTGAACTCATACGGACCGTGCAGGCAGTCTGTCGAGCTTGGCCAGGATTGAGGCGGCCGAGGCGGTCCAGACGAACGGCTTCGGCTCGGCGTTGTGCTCGGCGAGGTAGCGTTTGATGGCGGCTTGCAGATCGACGATCGAATGGAAGCTGCCGCGACGGATGCGCTTGCGCGTCAGCACGGAAAAGAAGTTCTCGACGGCGTTCAACCACGATCCGGACGTGGGCGTGAAGTGGAAGGTCCAGCGGGGATGCCGTTCGAGCCACGCCTTCACCTTCGGATGCTTATGAGTGGCGTCGTTGTCGACCACCGCCTCGATCAGCTTGCCGGCCGGAACAGCGCGCTCGACGTCGTTGAGGAAGCGGATGAACTCCTCGTGCCGGTGCTGCTGCATGCAGCGGCCAATGACGGAGCCGTCGAGCACGTTGAGTGCGGCGAACAGCGTGGTCGTGCCGTGGCGCTTGTAGTCGTGGGTCATCGTGCCGCATCGGCCCGGCTTGATCGGCAAGCCCGGCTGCGTGCGATCGAGCGCCTGGATCTGGCTCTTTTAGTCGATGGACAGCACGACGGCTTGCGTCGGCGGGTCCAGATAGAGGCCGACGATGTCGGTCAGCTTGGCGGCGAAGTCGGGATCGCGCGACCGCTTGAACGTGCGGATGCGGTGCGGCTGGAGCTTGTGCGCGGCCCAGATGCGCGGCACCGATGTCAGGGAGATGCCGACGGCCCGAGCCATCGCCCGGCCGGTCCAGTGCGTGGCCTCATGCGGCGGATCGGCGCAGGTCAGCGCAACGACGCGCGCCACCGTCTCAGCCAAGATCGGCGGCTTGCCAGGCTTGCGCGTCTTGTCTCGCAGCAGCCCGTCCGCGCCCTCCTCGGCGAAGCGTCGCTGCCAGCGCCAGACCATCGGACGACTGACCCCCAGGCGCGTCGCCACCGGCTGCACCGGGCCGCGCTCCGCTGCCGCAAGCACGACCCGCGCGCGCTCGACATGCTTTTGCGGCCGATTGCGGTCGGCGAGGATCGCCTCAAGCGTCTCTCTATCCGACGAACTCAGGATCACGCATACCGTCTGTGCCATGCCGACAGAATCGCACGGTCGCACACCGTTGTAAATCGCCCGAACGGGTCAGAGCACTAGTTGCCCGAGCTTACCGATCGAACGCCACCTGGGTCGACTCCCTTACCGTCTTTCCATGAAGCCGTTGGCGGCTTTTCATGGCGAACCCGCGACCGATGATGTTCCAAGCGAGGAAGGGACCGAATGGGTTTGGTGATGCGGCGGGCTGTGCCTTCGATTGACGGACGCGGCAGGATCACACCGCGACCAGGATCTTCCCGAACACGTCGCGCCGCTCCAGCCGGTCGAGGCCGGCGCGCACGTCGTCTAGGGCGTATTCGGAATCGATCACCGGCCGCACCCCCGCCGCAATCCGATCGAGCGCGCGGGTTAGGGCCGACATCGGAGCGCCGAACGAACCCATGATGCGGTATTGCTGCTGGAACAGCTGCATCAGGTTGATACTCGCCGACGGCCCGGAGGTGGCACCGCACGTCACCAGCCGTCCGCCGCGGCGCAGCGATAGCAGCGAGCCGTTCCAGGTCTCGGCGCCGGTATGCTCGAACACGACATCGACGCCGCGCTTGCGGGTGATCTTGCGCACGACGCCCTCGAACCGGTCCTCGCGATAGTTGATGACGTGATCGGCGCCGAGCGCGCGCGCCTTCGCCGCCTTGGCCTCGCTGCCGACGGTGGTGATCACGGTGCAACCGATCGACTTGGCGATGCGGATCGCGATGGTGCCAATGCCCGACCCGCCGGCATGGACCAGCACCCATTCGCCGGGCTCCAGCCGCGCATTGTCGAACAGCATGTGCTCGACGGTGGAGTAGGCGACCGGGACGCAGGCAGCGTCGCGCAGATCGACGCAAGCCGGCACCTTCAACGTGAGGCGCGCGGGATGGACCACCACCTCCTGCGCAAAGCCGTCCAGATGAAAGCCCCGAACCCCATGCGGGTTCTCGCAGAGATTCTCGATTTCTTGGCGGCAGAAGCGGCAATGCCCGCAGGTGATCGCGGCATAGGGGATGACGCGGTCGCCGCGCGCGAACCCCGCCGCGCCGTTGCCGACCGCCAGCACCTCGCACGCTGCCTCGGCCGCGACGGTCAGCGGAAAGCGGCGCTTGGCGAAGGCCATGCCGCGAAAGCCCCAGAGATCGATGTGATTGAGCGACACAAAGCGGACGCGCAACAGAAGCTCGCCGGGGCCCGGCGCCGATGGCGCTTCGACCGTCCGCAGCGCGATCTCGCGCTCGGCGAGCAGCTGCAACGCCCGCATGGTCACGCCGGCGGAGCGCCGAGCACGAGGGCGACGTTCTGTCCGCCGAAGCCGAACGAGTTGGAGACGGCATGCGCCACCGTGGCGTCGCGTGCCATGTTGGCCACGCAATCAACCGGCAGGGTCGGATCGGGTGTGTCGTAGTTGATGGTGGGCGGCAGTCGCCCGCGCAGCAGGGTGAGAATGGTGAACACCGCCTCGATCGCCCCGGCGGCGCTCAGCGTATGGCCGATCATCGACTTGTTGGACGAAATCGGCAGGCCCGTGGCACGCTCCCCGAACACCGTGGAAACGCCGAGCCACTCCATCTTGTCGTTCTCCGGCGTGCCGGTGCCGTGCGCGTTGATGTAGCCGATCGCCTCCGGGTCCAGTCCGGCATCTGCGAGCGCGTTGCGCAGGCAGGCGATGATCGGCTTGCCGTCGGGGGAGGAGCGGGTACGGTGGAAGCTGTCGGCCATCTCGCCGCAGCCTTCGACCACGCCCAGGATGCGCGCGCCACGCGCCTGTGCGTGCGCCAGGCTCTCCAGCACCAGCGCGCCGGCGCCCTCGGCCATGACGAACCCGTCACGGTCCTTGCTGAACGGGCGCGCCGCTCCCCGCGGGTTGTCGTTGCGGGTCGAAAGCGCCGAAAGCAGCGAGAACCGGATCAGCGTCTCCTGATTGACCGAGGCGTCCGTGCCGACGCAGAGCGCGGCGGCGGCTTCGCCCCGGCGGATCGCTTCGACCCCGAGCTGAATGGCCGTCGCGCCCGACGCGCAGGCGGTTGATGTCGCGATCGGTGAACCCTTGGTCCCGAACTCCTCGGCCAGCGTCTCGGCCACCGAGCCGAACAGGAACCGGTTGTGCCATGGCGCGAACGCGGCCTGGCCAGCACCCCGCAGCATGGCGTGGTAGCCCGCCCCTGCGTCGGGTCCCGCTGCCACGGCCAGGGCGCGCCGATGGCTCCACTCCATCTCCACCGGCGCGAGCGCGAGAAACAGCGGGCCGGGGAAGTCGCCCGCCTGGCCGATGCCGGCACCGGCGATGGCCTCGGCCGCCACACGGCGCGCCATTTCCTCACCGAGGGCGGCGGAGGACGATTCGGGCGTGGCGAGGAAATCCACCGTTCCCGCGAAGGTCGTGCGCAGCCCATCAAGCGGAAAGCGCGAGATGCGCCGGATGCCTGACTGGCCGGCGGTCAGCCGCGCCCAATTATCCTCGATCCCCTCGCCGAGCGAGGTGAGCACGCCGATCCCCGTCACGACCACGACCGGACGGCCGTTTCTGTCCAAGTCTGCGCCCATCGCGCGCTTTCCTTCTCGCCCGGCGCTATGCCGTCGTGACCAGCGCCATCGCCTCGCCGCGCCAATGTCCCCAACCGGTGACGATCGCCTGACGCAGCCGCGAATGCATCGGCAGCTCCGCCGGTTCCAGCGGCGGGAACAGGGCGCCCCGGCTCACCGCCAGCACCGCCAGCGCCACGGCAGCGGGAAAGGCCGGCTCCAGCGCGTGGCCGAGCGCGGTTGCGGCGGCCCGCATCGGCAGCCCGACTCCGTCGAGGAACGCGCGCTCCTGTGTCGTCGCCTCAGCGGCACCCGAAGCGGCCGAGATGATGGCGGCGTGCGGCATGTCGATCAGCGAGCGCATGGCTTCGAGCTGCCGGGCGGCGTTGGCCCCCGCCTCACCCGGACGCCGCCGGCAGCGGTCGGTCCCGATCGCGGCGATCCCCGCCAGCGCCCGCGCGCCACGCGCCTCCGCGTGCGCGCGGCTCTCGATCACCAGGAAGCAGCCGAGCGAACCCAGCACGATCCCGCCGCCCTGGCCTTGGCGCGCCCAGACCGGGGCATAGGCACCCTTCAGAAGCGTGCCGCCCAGCTCGTAGGTCAGCAGCATCTCGGGGCGTTCGGCGTTCTGGGCGCCTCCGACCAGGAACAGGTCGCCTTGTCCGGCGGCGATACGCGCGCAGGCAACCCGCACCGCGTCGGCACCCGCCGCTTCCTCGCCCATGAACGTGCGCGACGAGCCGACTACGCCGTGCACGATGGAGATGTTGCCAGCGAGAAGGTTGGAGAGCTGGGCAAGGAAGAGGGTCGGCCGCAGCCCGCCCATGAGCTGCGCGTTCAGCGTGGCGCCGGGATCGGCGGCATCCGGCAGCGCGGCAAGCACGACGCCATCCACGTCCGGATCGCGCTCCCCGCCTCCGGCGCACACGATCATGTCGGTGCGCGCGAGCAGCGCGGGGTCGCCCTTCACGCCGGCCTGTTCCAGCGCGAGACCGGCCGCATGGACGCCGATCCGCTGCCACGGCTCCATCTGCCGCTGGTCGCCGCGCTTCGGAATCTGCCGATCGAGGTCGAGCGGGACGATCGGATGCACCGGCCAAGGGGCGAACCGCTCGGACTCCACCACCGGGCGGAACCCGCCCGGATCGGTCAGCGCCGGCCAGTGTGCGTCCAGTCCCTCGCCGAGCGAGGATACCAGACCGACGCCAGTGATCAGGGCGTCGCGCTCACGCCGCATGCAGCAACTCCTCCGGCACGGCGACCCGGCGCGCCGCTTCCATCATGGCGCATTGCAGCGCTGGGGTCGGGAATGGCGCCATGCGGTAGGTGATCTGGGCCTGGGCGACCATGCGACCCTCGGATTCCAGGTGACCGGCAATGATGGCATAGCCGGAACCGTCATGGAGCAGCCGCGCTTCGGCGATCATGCGCTGGCCGGGGGCGACGAAGGCACGCAGCTTCGCCTCCTTCACCTGGGCGAGGAAGGCCATGCGCTCGAACCGGGCAAGCGCCAGGACCAGCCAGCCGCCGGTCTGGGCCACCGTCTCGATCATCAGGACGCCGGGGAGGATCGGATGGCCGGGGAAGTGCCCCTCGAACACCGGGCTTTCCATAGGCACGAGGCACTCGGCGCGCACCTGCCGGGCCACCGGGTCCAGATGCACGACCCGGTCCACCATCTGGAAGTATTCGAGCCGCATCCCGCCCGGATCAGGCGGCCTTCGCCGCGACCAGAGAGTCGATATTGGCGCGAAAGGTCCTTCAGGACGAAGTAGCGGTCGGACGAGACCTTTCCCTCGTTGACCTCCTGGGTCCACTGCTCAAGCGGCATCTTGATGCCGAACGCCTTGTCGATGGCGAAGGCGACGTCGAGGAAGTCGAGGCTGTCGATGCCGAGATCGTTGATGGCATGGCTGTCCGGCGTAATCTTTTCGCGCGGAATGTCGCACGTCTCGGAGATAATGCCGGCGACCGTATCAAACGTCGATGCCATTCGGTAAGCCTCTGCCGCAGGGCGGGGAGTAACACCACAGCCGTCCCGGCGCCGCAAGGGCCGAGGCGGGCGGGTTCGCTCGCCAGGTCCTACAGCCAGTGCGGCGGCTGCCACTGCCAGCCGGACGCGGTCTGCGCCCAGTAGCCCGGCATATAAAGGTTCCCGTGCCCGCCCTAGGCACATACTCTCCCGGCTGCCAGACATAGCCGGCGCCGTTCCAATCCCAGTGGCCCGGCTGCCAGATGATCGGCGTCGCCGTGACCGGGGGCTTTGCCATCGGGTCCTCGCGCGGCGGCGGCACGGGCGGCGGCGCAGCCATGGCGGTCGCCTGCGGCTGAGCCGCGCAGCCGGCGAGCAGCGCAAGGCCGGCTGCGAGCGCGGCGGCAAGAATGGGCTTGGGCATCGGATGGAACCTTGATGCATCCGGCGGCGCGTAACAAATGCCCTCGGTCGGCGCCGCGTTGTCCATGGCCGTAGTGCGTCACGCTGGAACCAGCACGATCGCGACCGCCTGGGCGGCGATGCCCTCGCCTCGGCCGGTGAAGCCCAGGCGCTCGGTCGTGGTCGCCTTCACCGAGATGCATCCCGCCTCCACGCCCAGCAACGCGGCCAGCCGCGCGATCATGGCCGGGGCATGCGGGGCGATCTTCGGGCGCTCGCAGATCAGGGTGACGTCGGCATTGGCAAGCACGCCGCCGCGCGCGGCGATCCGCCCGGCTGCGTGGGCCAGGAAGCGCGCGCTTTCGGCGTCCTTCCAGCTCGCCTCGCTCGGCGGGAAGTGCCGGCCGATATCGCCCTCCGCCAGTGCGCCGTAGATCGCATCGCACAGCGCGTGGATGCCCACATCGGCGTCGGAGTGCCCCGCCAGGCCTTTGTCGTGCGGCACTTCGACCCCGCAGAGCAGCAGTCGACGCCCGGCTTGCAGCCGATGCACGTCAAAGCCGGTGCCGACGCGCGGGATCAGGCGCGCGGCCAGGGCGCGTTCCAATCGCATCAGGTCCTCCGGATAGGTGAGCTTGATGTTGTCCTCCCCGCCGGGAACCAGCTTCACCGCCAGTCCGCGCGCTTCCAGCAGCGCCGCGTCATCCGTGGTCGATGTGACCCCGGACCGGTGGGCCGCCAGCAGGGCGTCGAAGCGGAACGCCTGCGGTGTCTGTGCGCGGAACAGCGCGTCGCGCGGCACGGTGGTGGCGATGCGGCCGTCCACGGCGCGCTTGAGCGTGTCGGCGACCGGCACGGCGGGGATGGCACCCGGTGCCTCGCCGAGTGCGGCGATCAGCGCCGGGATCGTGCCGGCCGGGATCAGCGGGCGCGCGCCATCGTGGACGAGCACGAGGTCGGGCGCGTGCGACGCCAGCGCCTCCAGCCCCGCCCGCACGCTCGCCTGCCGGCTCGCTCCGCCTGCGACGACTGGCAAGTAGTCCAGGCCCTCCAGGGCCGCCGCGATCGGCCCGGCCTCCCCAACCGGCTGCAACAGCCGACCCACGTGCGCGGCTAGCGTCTCGGCCGCATGTCGCATCACCGGGCGCCCGAGCAGCGTGAGGAACTGCTTGGGCATTTCCGCGCCGAATCGGCTACCCGACCCGGCCGCGACAAGGATGGCGGCAACACGCATGGCAACGACGTTTCGCGACCTGGCCCGCCAGCGTCAACTACGCCGGTCACAATTCCTGGCGCTCTGATCCCGGGCCTTCTCGTCCGACGGCTTCGGAATCAGCGATCCTGGAGCAGATCTCGACCTGAGGGTGTCCGAGCATCCGTTGCGCTCCGCCGGCTGTGGCAGTAGTTTGCTCAAATGATGGGCAAGTGTCGTTTGGCTACCACAACGCCGGCGCTTCGGCCGCTTGATCTTGGGGCGGGGGTGCGGATCGACACGCCGGTGATCCTGGCGCCCATGTCGGGCGTCACCGACCTGCCATTCCGTCGGCTTGCGAAACAGCAGGGTGCTGGCATGGTGGTCTCCGAGATGATTGCGTCCTGGGCGATGGTTCGGGAGAACCGCAATACCCTTCGCATGGCGGAGGTGGACGGGTGTGGCGGGGTCAGCGCGGTGCAGCTCGCCGGCTGCGAGCCGCGGGCGATGGCCGAGGCGGCGCGCATCGCGGCCGATCGTGGCGCCGACCTGATCGACATCAACTTCGGCTGTCCGGTGAAGAAGGTTGCGGTGGGCCAGCAGGCCGGCTCCGCCCTGATGCGCGACGAAGCCGCCGCCGGTGCGATCCTGGAGGCGACGGTGAATGCGGTCGCCGTGCCCGTCACCTTGAAGATGCGTATGGGCTGGGACCATGCGAGCCTGAATGCCCCGCGCCTTGCGCGCCTGGCCGAGCAGACGGGCATCCGGATGGTGACGCGTTCATGGGCGTACCCGCCAGCAGTTCTACAGCGGCGCCGCCGATTGGGACTTCATCGCGGGGGTCAAGGCGGCGGTCGGAATTCCGGTCATCGCCAACGGCGACATCCTGACCGAGGACGACGCGGCCGAGGCGTTGCGCCGGTCGGGGGCCGACGGCGTGATGATCGGGCGCGGCTGCTACGGCCGGCCTTGGTTCCCGCCCAGGCGGCGCACTTCCTGCGCACCGGCGCCCGTCTGCCCGAGCCGCCGCTGGCCGCGCAACGCGACATCCTGCTCGACCACTACCACGCGATGCTCGCCCAGTACGGGACCGATGCCGGGCTGCGCCTCGCGCGCAAGCACGTCTCCTGGTATTCGCGCGGCCTGCCCGGCTCCGCCGAGTTCCGCGCGGAGGTGAACCGAATGATAGACGCCCCGTCCGTCCTCCGCCGGATCGAAACCCTCTACGACCGCCTGATCGCGGCCGGCGCACATCGCGCGCCGCTCCACGAGCAGGCCCTGGCTGAGGCGGCATGAACAGCGCGGCGGCCCGCGTGCTGGGCGCCATCTCCCGTAAGCGCGATCGCCCGCGCCCGCCCGATGCCGCGCTGGTGCTCAGCGCGCTGCCGGTGCCGGTGGTGGTGCTGGACGCCGAGAACCGCTTCCGCTTCGCCAACCAGGCCGCTGAGCAGTTCCTCGGCGCGTCGGCGGCGCATCTTGCGCACCAGACGCTGCTCGACCTCATTCCGGCCGACAATCCGCTGTTCCTGCTGATCGGGCAGGTGCGCGCGAACGAGGTCACCATCGCCGATCACGATCTTACGCTGGAGAGCCCGCGCCTGCACAAGCCGGGCATCACGGCGCTCGCCTCGCCGCTACCGGAGGAGCCCGGCGCGGTCGTGCTGGTGATGCAGGACGCCTCCGCCGCGCGCACGCTCGATCGCCAACTCGCCTTCCGTGGCGCCGCCCGCAGCGTCACCGGCATGGCCGCGATCCTGGCCCATGAGGTCAAGAATCCGCTCTCGGGCATTCGCGGGGCAGCCCAGCTTCTGGAAGTCGAGCGTCGCTGGTTCGGACCTCGAGCTGACCGAGTTGATCCGCGACGAGGCCGACCGCATCCGGGCGCTGGTCGATCGCATGGAGATGTTCGGCGAAAAGCCGGTGGCGCGGACGGCGGTGAATATCCATCGCATCCTGGGCCACGTGCGCCGCCTCGCGCAGAGCGGATTCGCGCCGCGGGTGCGCTTCCAGGAGGTGTACGACCCGTCGCTGCCCCGGTCTGGGGCAGCCGCGATCAGCTCGTCCAGGCGGTCCTGAACCTGGTGAAGAACGCGGCGGAGGCGGTCGCGGGCCAGGCGAAATCCCGAGATCACGCTGCTGACCGGATTCCAGCACGGCGTCCGGGTCGCCGTACCGGGGTCGCGCAACCGGCTCGACCTGCCGCTGCTGGTGGCGGTGCGCGACAACGGACCGGGCATCGCTGACGACATCCGCCCGCATCTCTTCGAGCCCTTCGTGACCACCAAGGCCGCCGGCAGCGGACTCGGGCTCGCCTTGGTGGCCAAGATCGTGGGCGAACATGGGGGCTTGATCGAGGTGGACAGCCGTCCCGGCCGAACCGAGGTTCGGCTGCACTTGCCGGTGATGGCCGACGAGGATGGGGATGCCCGATGATGCGCCCGCCGGTGAGCGTCCGATGACCCCGCCGACAATCCTCGTCGCGGACGACGACCGCTCCATCCGGACGGTGCTGACCCAGGCACTCGGGCGCTCCGGCTACCAGGTCCGCTCGACCGGGCTCGCCGCCACGCTCTGGCGCTGGGTGGAGGACGGTGAAGGCGATCTGGTCATCACCGATGTCATCATGCCCGACGAGAATGGGCTGGACCTGATCCCGCGCATCCGCCGGGTCCGCCCGGATCTGCGGGTGATCGTGATGAGCGCGCAATCAACGTTGATGACCGCGGTGAAGGCAGCGCAGCGCGGCGCCTTCGAATACCTGCCAAAGCCGTTTGATCTGCGCGAGTTGCTGGCCACTGTCGCGCGCGCGTTGGCCGCCTCCGCCGATACGGCGAATCTCCCCCGGCCGAGCCGCGCGATCCGGACGACGACCTGCCGCTGATCGGGCGCAGCCCGGTGATGCAGGAGATCTATCGCACGATCGCGCGGCTCACGACCGCCGATCTGACGGTGATGATCAACGGCGAGTCCGGGACGGGGAAGGAACTGGTCGCGCGCGCCCTGCACGACCACGGCAAGCGCCGCGGCGGCCCGTTCGTCGCCATCAACATGGCGGCGATCCCGCGCGAACTGATCGAAAGCGAGCTGTTCGGCCACGAGCGCGGCGCCTTCACCGGCGCGCTGAACCGCGACCGCCGGCCGTTTCGAGCAGGCGAGTGGCGGCACGCTCTTCCTCGACGAGATCGGCGACATGCCGCCCGAAGCGCAGACCCGGCTGCTGCGCGTGCTGCAGGAAGGCGAGTTCACCACGGTCGGCGGCCGCCAGCCGATCAAGGCCAATGTGCGCATCATCGCCGCCACCCACCGCGACCTGCGCGCCGCCATCCGCCAGGGGCTTTTCCGCGAGGACCTGTTCTATCGGCTGAACGTCGTGCCGATCCGGATCCCGCCGCTGCGCGAGCGGGCCGAGGATATCCCGCTGCTCGCCCGCCATTTCCTCGAGCGCGCGCGCGCCGACGGCTTGCCGCTCAAGCTGCTGGACCAGGACGCGGTCGATCGGCTGAAGCGCTACGCCTGGCCTGGCAATGTCCGCGAGTTGGAGAACCTGATGCGTCGGCTGGCGGCGCTGTGCCCGGAGGACACGATCGCTGCCCCGGCAATGGAGGCGGAGTTGGCGGAGGCGGGGACCGGCGAGCCCGCCGATGTCGGCGCGCCCGAGCCGCTGGCGCGTGCCGTCGAGCGCCATATCCATGCGTTTCTCGCTGCCCACGACGGCGGGCCGGGGCCGTCCGACGTCTATGACCGCGTGATCGCGGAAGTGGAGCGGCCGCTGATCCGCCTGACCTCGCGGCCACGCGAGGCAACCAGATCAAGGCTGCTGCCATGCTGGGGCTGAACCGCAACACGCTGCGCAAGAAGATTCGCGACCTTGAGATTCCGGTCACCCGGGGCGGCGTGTGAGCCTCTCGCCGTCGCCCGTCGCAGGTGCGCCCACGCGGCTCCGATCGCCGCAGCGGAAGACTTGGGAACCGGTTGTCGGCGTTGCTGCTCGGCAAGACGATGACCATCGGGCTGGTCTCGCTCGCGCTCGCGGTCGGTCTCAGCACCTTCATCATCCTGGCCCGCGGCTCGCCGTTCGGCGTGCAGCGCGGAGCGAGCGCGGCCCTGGTGCTGGCGAACCTTTCGGTGCTGCTGCTCCTGGGCACGGTCCTGGCTGGCCAGCTCACCCGCGTGTGGATCGAGCGACGGCGTGGTTCGGCCGGATCGCGGCTGCACGTCCGGCTCGTGCTGCTGTTCGGCGGCGTCGCGGTGGCGCCGGCGATCGTCGTCGCGGTGTTCGCCGTCGCCTTCTTCCATTTCGGCATCCAGTCCTGGTTCAACGACCCGGTGCGCACGGCGGTGACGGAGTCGCTCCAGGTCGCGCGCGGCTATCTCGACGAGCATCGCAACAACATCCGCGCGGTCGCGCTGGAAATGGCGAACGATCTGAACCGCGCGGGGGTCTATCTGCTGTCCGCGCCCGGGGTGTTCGTGCAGATCCTCGGCGAGCAGACCGCCCTGCGCGGGCTGACCGAGGCGGTGATCTACGACCCGGCGACCGGGCAGGTGATGGCCTCCGCCGGGCTGTTCGGCGGCATCGGATCGGAGCCGGCGCCGGCATGGGCCACCGAGCAGGCGCGGAACGGGGACGTGGTGCTGATCAACTCCAATGACGGCACCCGCGTGCGCGCCGTCGTCCAGCTCGATTCCCACCCGGCGCTGATGCTGATGATCGGCCGTCCCGTCGATCCGCAGATCGTCGGCTACATGCAGCGGACCGAGCGGGCGGTGGCCGAGTACAAGCGGCTGGACGAAAGCCGGTCGTGGTTGCAGATCGCCTTCGCCTGGATCTTCGCGATGGTGGCGCTGCTGATTTTATCGGCGGCCGTGCTGATTGGTCTCCTGCTCGCCAACCAGATCGCCCGGCCGATTGCGGGACTGATCACCGCGGCCGAGCGGGTACGCGGGGGCGATCTGTCGGTGCGGGTTCCGGACCCGCCAATGGACGACGAGATCGCCGGGTTGTCGCGCGCGTTCAACAGGATGACGGGCCAGCTATCCGCCCAGCGTGCCGAACTGATGGAGGCCTATCGCCAGATCGACGAGCGGAGGCGCTTCACCGAGACGGTGCTGTCCGGCGTCTCGGCCGGCGTGATCGGGCTGGATGCGAAAGGGCGGGTGGAGCTGCCGAACCGAGCGGCCGATGAACTGCTCGGCACCGACCTGCTGGCCGCCACTGGCCGGGATCTGGCGGAGGTGGCTCCGGAGTTCGCACCCCTGCTCGCGGCGGCGTCCGAGGCCCCGGAGCGGGCGCGCACCGCCGAGGTGCAGATCGGTCCGCCCAGCAACCGGCGCACCTTGATCGTGCGCATCGGGGTCGAGGTTGCCAGTGAAGCGGTTCGCGGATTCGTGGTCACCTTCGATGACATCACGGCGTTGCAGGCCGCCCAGCGCAAGGCCGCCTGGGCCGATGTTGCGCGCCGTATCGCGCACGAAATCAAGAACCCGCTTACCCCGATCCAGCTCGCCGCCGAGCGGCTGAAGCGCCGCTTCGGGCGCGAGATCTCGTCCGACCCCGAAACCTTCTCTCAATGTGCTGACACAATCGTGCGCCACGTCGGCGACATGCGCCGCATGGTGGACGAGTTCTCGGCCTTTGCCCGCATGCCCCAGCCGATCATCAAGGCCGAGGACGTCGGGCGCATCGCGCGCGAGGCGCTGGTGCTCCAGAAGGCCGCGCGCCCAGAGATCGCGTGGACCACCGACATCCCCGAGCGCGGCCCGATTGCCTCGTGCGACCGGCGGATGCTGCGCCAGGCGTTGACCAACCTGCTGCAGAACGCGGCGGATGCGGTCGCCATGCGACGCGACGCTCCCGACGCCGCAGGCGGCCAAATCGGGATTTCCGTGCATCCGGACGCTGGTGTTGTGCGTATCACCGTGTGGGACAATGGGATCGGTCTGCCGCAACAGGACCGCGAACGACTGACGGAACCTTACGTGACCCACAAGCCGAAGGGGACCGGGCTCGGGCTCGCGATCGCGAAGAAGATCATGGAAGACCACGCTGGAAACCTCGCCCTCGACGACCGACCGGATGGGCCAGGGGCGGTCGCGACGTTGAGCCTGCCGATGAGGATGGCCGATGCCGCATGACATCCTGATCGTCGATGACGAGCCTGATATCCGGCTGCTGATCGACGGCATTCTGCGTGACGAGGGGTACGAGACCCGCCAGGCGGGCGATTCCGATGGCGCGCTCGCGGCCTTCCGCGCGCGGCGCCCCTCGCTCGCCATTCTCGACGTCTGGCTCCAGGGCTCGCGCCTGGACGGTCTGGGCATCCTGGCCGCCTTGCATCGCGAGGAGCCGCAGATCCCCGTGGTGATGATCTCGGGCCACGGCACGATCGAGATGGCCGTGCAGGCGATCCAGCAGGGCGCCTACGACTTCATCGAAAAACCGTTCGAGGCCGACCGCCTGCTGCTGTGCATGCGCCGCGCGCTGGAGGCGGCGGCCCTGGCGCGCGAGAACGCCGAGCTGCGCCTGCGCGCGGGTCCCGAGACGGCGCTCACCGGCGACAGTCCCGGCGTGGTCTCGGTACGGAGCCAGATCGAGAAGGTCGCGCCGACCGGCTCGCGGGTGCTGATCCAGGGTCCGGCCGGATCGGGCAAAGAGGTGGCGGCGCGCATGATCCATGCGCGCTCCCGCCGCGCGGGCGGGCCGTTCGTCGTGCTGAACTGCGCCACCTTGGCTCCGGCTCGCTTCGAGGAGGAGCTGTTCGGCATCGAAGCGGGCCTGGACCCGGCCGCGCATCCGCGCCGCGCCGGCGTGCTCGAACGCGCCCATGGCGGCACGCTGCTGCTCGACGAGATCTCGGACATGCCGCTCGAGACCCAGGGCAAAATCGTCCGCGTCCTCCAGGACCATGCCTTCGAGCGGCTGGGCGGGTCGGCGCGCGTGAAGGTCGATGTCCGCGTGCTATCCGCCACCAACAAGGATCTGCACGCCGAGATCGCCGCCGGCCGGTTCCGCGAGGACTTGTTTTACCGGCTCGCGGTGGTGCCGCTGCGCCTGCCGGCACTGAAGGATCGGCGGGAGGACATTCCCGTCCTCGCGCGCCAGTTCCTCACCCGCTCGGCCGAGAGTTCCGGGATGCCGACCCGGGAATTGTCGGCCGACGCCGGGGCGGCCCTGCAAGCCTATGACTGGCCCGGCAACGTGCGCCAGCTGCGCAACCTCATGGACTGGCTGCTGATCATGGCGCCGGGGGCGCCCGGCGACCCGGTGCGGGCGGACATGCTGCCGCCCGAAATCGGCGCCGGGGCGCCCGCGCTCCTCACCATCGATCCGGCCGCGGACATCATGTCCTTGCCGCTGCGCGAGGCGCGCGACCTGTTCGAGACCCAGTACCTGCAGGCGCAACTCCTGCGTTTCGGCGGCAACATCAGCCGCACCGCGCAGTTCGTCGGAATGGAGCGCAGCGCGCTGCACCGCAAGCTCAAGCAGCTCGGCGTGCATTCCGAGGAACGCGTGGGCGGCTGAGCCTTGCGGGACCCTCGCGCATCGGCAAACTATCCCGCTCCGCCCGGACCGGAGTTCGCGCCATGAGCCGCATCGCCTATGTCAATGGCCACTATGTGCCGCAGCGCAACGCCGCGGTGAATGTGGAGGATCGCGGCTACCAGTTCGCCGATGGCATTTACGAAGTGATCTATCTGCACGATGGCCGGTTGATCGATGAAGACCTGCATCTCGACCGCCTGGAGCGGTCGCTGCGCGAATTGCGTCTGCCGTCGCCGATGGGCCGGGCGGCGCTGCGGCGGGTGCTGCGCGAGACGGCGCTTCGTAACCGGGTGAGCGAAGGCCTGCTGTATATCCAGGTCACGCGCGGCGTGGCGCGCCGTGACCACGCATTCCCGACCCGCCCCGTTCCACCCGCGATCGTGGTGACGGCCCGGCGCACGCCGCCCTATCCCACCAACCCCGCGACATGGGCCGCCAGCGCGATCACCCATCCGGATCTGCGGTGGGCGCGTTGTGACATCAAGACGGTGGGGCTGACCGCGAACGTGCTCGCCAAGCAGGCGGCCCGCGAGCAGGGCGCGGCGGAAGCGATCTTGCTCGACAGCGACGGCATGGTGACCGAGGGCTCCTCGACCACGGTGTGGATCGTCGATGCCGGGGGCGGGCTGCGCACCCGCCACCTCGACCACGCCGTGCTGCCGGGCTGCACCCGAGGCGCGCTGATCGCCGAGTTGCGGGCCGACGGCATCTCCTTCGAGGAGCGCCGTTTCAGCGAACAGGATCTGCGCACGGCGGGCGAAGTATTCATCACATCTGCAACCAGCTTCGTCCGGCCAATCGTGCGTCTCGACGGCAAGCCGGTGGGCGATGGCTCAGTCGGGCCGGTCACAAGCCGCCTATTCGACATCTTTGCGCGCCACGTCACCGGCGGACTGCGCAACGCGGCATGACATCCAGGGTGCGAGGGGTTCGGCGCGGGCGGACAACCGCCGGGGCCACTGGAAACGGCTTGCGTCCGGCGACACATTGGGCCAGGGGACGGGGGCATGCACATCGAGACTGACGCAACCAAGCACCTGAGCCGCGCCGCCGGCGCGGCGCGCGTGGCCGCGCGCGCGCTCGCCCGTTCGCCTGGCTCGCAGCGGGATGCGGCCCTGCGCGCGATGGCTGCCGCGCTGCATCGGGATGCGGAGGCGATCGTCGCGGCGAACGCAGCCGACCTCGCCGACAGCACCGGATCGGCGGCGTTTCGCGACCGGCTGGCGCTCAATCCAACGCGGATCGCGGCGATGGCCAGCGGACTGGAGGCGATCGCGGCGCTTCCTGACCCGCTCGCCCGGACGCTGGCCGAGTGGACCCGCCCGAATGGGTTGCGCATCCAGCGCATCGCCACGCCCATCGGGGTGATCGGCATGATCTACGAGAGCCGCCCCAATGTCGGGGCCGATGCCGCCGGCCTTTGCCTGAAATCGGGCAACGCGGTCATTCTGCGCGGCGGGTCGGAAAGCCTTCGCACTGCACGGGCCATCAACGCGGCCCTCGTTGCCGGTCTGCGCGCGGCGGGACTGCCCGAAGCGGCCGTGCAGATCGCGCCGACCGCCGATCGCGCCTATGTCGCGGCGATGCTTGGCGCGGCGGGGCTGGTCGACCTCATCATCCCGCGCGGCGGCAAGTCCCTGGTCGAGCGCGTCCAGCGCGAGGCGCGCGTCCCGATCCTCGCTCATGCCGAGGGACTTTGCCACACCTATGTCCACACGGCGGCCGACCCGGCCATGGCGCGTCGCATCGTCGCCAACGCGAAGATGCGGCGCACGGGTATCTGCGGTGCGACGGAGACGCTGCTGATCGATGCCGCGATCGCACCGGACCTGCTGCCCGACGTCATCGGCGACTTGCGCGCGCTCGGCTGCGACTTCCGCGCAGACGCCGGTGCGCGGGCGATCGTGCCCGACCTTCCCGCCGCGACCGACGGCGGACTTCGATACCGAATGGCTGGACGCGGTGCTTCGGTGCGCGTGGTGGAGGGCCTCGACCAGGCCTTGGCGCACATCGCGGAACATGGCAGCGAGCACACCGATGCCATCATCACCGAAGACGCTGCCGCTGCCGAGCAATTCCTTCGCGGCATCGACGGCGCGGTCGGCGATGTGGAACGCCTCCACCCAGTTCTGCGATGGCGGCGAGTTCGGGTTTGGCGCGGAAATCGGGATCGCGACGGGACGCCTCCATGCGCGCGGGCCGGTCGGGCTGGAGCAGTTGACGACCTATCGGTATCTCGTGCTCGGCAGCGGCCAGGTGCGCCCCTGAGCTGCCGGCCGCGCGCCCGCGACCCTCTCCCGCGTTTCGGTGACCGGCGGCGCATGCGTATCGGTCTGCTGGGCGGCTCGTTCAATCCGGCCCATGCCGGACATCGGCATATCGCACAGCTCGCCCTGCGGCGGCTGCGGCTGGATCAGGTGTGGCTGATGGTCTCGCCCGGCAACGTGCTGAAGCCGCGGGCCGGAATGGCCCCGTTCGAGCGGCGGCTGGCCTCGGCGGCAGCGCTGGCGGATGGGCGACGGCTGCTCGCCACGGGCATCGAGGCCACGTTGGGCACGCGCTACAGCATCGACACGCTGCACGCGCTGATCCGCTTGTTTCCCGCGGGTCGCCTTCGTGTGGATCATGGGTGCCGATATCCTGGAGCAATTTCCCCGCTGGCGGCGTTGGCGCGAGATCGCCGCGCGCGTGCCGCTGGCGATCGTCCCTCGCGGAGAGCGGAACGCGAGCGCGCTCGCCGGTCATGCGGCGCGCGCCTTGCGCACCGGGCGGCGGCGCGACCGGGCGGCTCCGGCGCTCGCCGGCGCGGTGCCGCCATGCTGGGTGTTCCTGTCCGCCGCACGCCACCCCGCCTCGGCCACCGCGATCAGGGCCAGGGCGAAGAGGGCAACGCCGCAAGGAGGCTCGTTATAGCCAAGCCCGCAACACCGGCGCCGCGCAAGCGCGCAGTCCGCAAGGCGCCGAAGCCGCTGCCGGCCGCCGACAAGACGCCCGGCACGCCCCGCAAGAAGGCCGCCGTGGCCGGACCCCGAAGGACCGGGGTCCGCAAGCCCGCCGTCGCCGCGCCATCCGATCAGCTCGACCGTCTTCAGGGCATGATCGTCACCAGTCTGGATGACGATAAGGCCGAGGCGGTGGTCACGCTCGACCTGGCGGGCAAGGCGGCATTCTGCGACCGCATGGTAATCGCGACGGGACTGGCCGACCGGCAGATCACGGCGATGGCGGAGCATCTGGTCGAGAAGCTGCACGAGGTGGGGCTGAAGCGCGTGCAGGTCGAGGGCGCAACCGGCTCGGATTGGGTGCTGATCGATGCCGGCGACATCGTCGTGCATCTGTTCAAGCCGGAGGCGCGGACGATGTACGCATTGGAGAAGATGTGGGGCGCTGACCTCGACGAAGGCGCCTGACGGTCACTCCCTGGCCGTCACCCGGCCGGGCGCCCCCGCATGAACGCCGCGCGGATGCAGGTGGCCACGATCTCCCCACGCTGGTTGATCGCCTCGTGCTCGAACTCCACCACGCCCGCTCCCGGTCGCGACTTGCTTGCCCGCACGGAACGCACGACTGAACGTGCCCGGACGGTGTCGCCGTGAAACACCGGCTTAGGGAACTCGACCTTGCTCATGCCGAGATTGCCGATCGTCGTGCCCAGGGTGGTGTCTCCCACCGTCATGCCGATCAGCAGGCCGAGGGTGAAGATGCTGTTGACCAGCGGGCGGCCGAACTCGGTGGTCTTGGCAAACTCCGCGTCCAGATGGAGCGGCTGCGGGTTCATCGTCAGGGCCGTGAACAGCACGTTATCCATCTCGGTGACGGTGCGCGAGAGGCTGTGCTCGAACACCTGACCTTCATGGAACTCCTCGAAATAGAGCCCGGCCATTCCGTGTTCCTCCGCTGCGGTCCGTGCCGACGCTAGTGCCGGGCGGTATGAGCGGCAAGCGGGGCGGCGCCGGTTCCCTCAGCCCGCCTTCCAGCCATCCAGCGCCTCGGCAACCGCTGCGATCACAGGGTCCCATGCGCCGCGCGCGTCTTGTCGGAACAGGCGCGCCGTCGGATACCAGGGACTATCGGCGCGATGCAGCAGCCATCGCCAATCCGCGCTGCGGCGCAGGAGCACCCAGGTCGGGCGGGCCAGCGCGCCGGCAAGATGGGCAACCGCGGTGTCGATGCTGATCACCAGGTCCATGTGCGACAGCAGCGCCGCCGTCTGGGCGAAATCGGTCAGCGCCGGCCCGTGGTCGGCGATCGCGCCATGCGCGGTCAGCCAGGCGCGGTCGGTGTCTGTCATGTCCTTCTGTACCGCGTGGAACGCGATGCCTGACAGACGCAGCACCGGTGCGAGCCGATCGAGCGGGATCGAGCGCTCCGGGATATGCTGCGAGCCCCACCAGCACAATCCCACGCGCGGCGCGATGCGCGGACCCAACCGCTCGGCCCAGGCGGCACGCAAATCCGGCTCGGCCGCCAAATAGGGAACCTCGGCCGGAATGGTGTCCAGCGCCGTCGCGAACGCCAGCGGCAGGCTGAGCAGCGCCGTCTCCATGTCGTGCGGCGGCGCCGGGTCAGTGTCGTCGATCACCGCCTCGGTGCCCCGCAAGCCGCGCATCAGGCGCACCAGGTCAGGAAACACCGACAGGATCACGCCGCCCGCGCGCTGCGCCAGAAGCGGCGCATAGCGGGCAAACTGGATGATATCGCCGCGCCCCTGTTCGGGTCGCACGAGCACGCGGCGGCCCGCGACCTGATCGAGCGACAGCACGGACGGGGGCGGGGCCGCCGCATCGGCGCCCTCGCGGAATCCCGGCAGGACCCATCGCCGCTCGTATTTCGGCCAGGCCTCGCCGAAGCGGCCCATCCGCAGCAGCAACAGGCTCGCGTTCCACTCCGCCTGCGGATGATCGGGGTTCAATCGCAATGCCGCTTGCGTGGCGTCCAGGGCCTCGGTGTCGCGCGCCAGCTCGACGAGGACGACTGCCAGCGCATCATGCACCTCGGCAAGCCGGTGCGCCTCCTCGGGCTTGACCTGCCCGGTGAGCGCGGCGCGCAGGCTTGCCTCGGCTTCCGCCAGACGACCGAGCCGGCTGAGCGACAGCCCCATGTTGAAGAGCGCGGGAGCGTTGTCTGGGCCGTGCTGCAACGCCGCCTGGTAGCAGGCCACCGCGTCCTCGTCGCGGCCCAGCGCGCGCAGCGCGTTGCCGAGGTTGTTGAGCGCCTCTGGAAACGCCGGTTGCAGCGCCAGGGCGGCACGGAAGCACGACTCGGTCTCGGCGTGGCGCTGCAACGCCTGGAGTGCGTTCCCGAGATGGTACCGCGCGCGCCCGCTGCGCGGGTTCAATCCCACCGCGCGACGCAGCGTGTCCAGCGCGGTCTCGTGGCGGCCGAGGTCGAGGTTGATCACGCCCAGCAGGTGATGCGCCTCGAAATGGCCGGGCATGTCCGCGATCACGCCTGCGCAGCACTGCGCAGCCTCGACAAGCCGGCTTGCGGCATAGAGCCGCGCCGCCTCGTCCATTCCCGCCTGATGGCGCCGCGCGGTGGGCCGTCGTGGCGGGGCGAGTTGAAAGCGGGTGCTGAGCCGATACTCCATCCAGTGACGTCAGATCCGCTTGGCGCCTGGCTTGACGCGGCCCGTCGGCGTGGGGTGCTTGGGAGCGGGCGCGCGCTTGAGCTTGGCGCCAGCACGGGGAGTTCGGTCTTGCTTCGCGCATGGCGGTGATCGTGGTCCGCGTCGTGATCTGCTCCGGGTTCATCCGCAGTTCGATCACCGCCGGGCGCCCGCTGGCGACGGCGCGTTGGAAGGCAGGCACGAAGGCTGCGGTCTCGCTCACCATCTCCCCGTGACCGCCGAACGCCTCGATAAACTTGACGAAATCGGGGTTGGTCAGGGCGGTGCCCGAGACGCGGCCGGGGAAGGTGCGTTCCTGATGCATCCGAATCGTGCCGTACATCTGATTGTTGAATACCAGAATGATGGGCGCAACCCCGTGATGAAAGGCGGTCGCGATCTCCTGCCCCGTCATCAGGAATCCGCCGTCGCCGACCAGCGACACCACCATGCGGTCGGGGAAGGTGATCTTGGCCCCGACCGCGGCCGGCACGCTATAGCCCATGGCGCCGCTGGTCGGGCCGATGTAGCGCTGGTG
Organism: uncultured Pseudomonadota bacterium; assembly: GCA_963756495.1. Lineage (GTDB taxonomy): Bacteria > Pseudomonadota > Alphaproteobacteria > Acetobacterales > Acetobacteraceae > DATFDN01. Next base: position 342,002 of record CAVWNS010000005.1, read on the forward strand.
TTCCCGGAAATCGATGAAGCGCGTTGCCCAGCCCGCGAAGTTGCCGGCATCGGTGGTCACGATGGCATCGCGCGTCAGCAACCCTTCCAGCGCGCGCATCGCCTCGGCGAGGTTGAGCGGACCGTCATAGTCCGGCGGCTCGCGCCCGGCCTCCCGCAATGCGCGCAGTTCCGCCCGCCAGTTGTCCCAGGACACATGCACCGGCTCAGTCGCGGCAGCGGCCAGTGCGAAGGCATTGAGGTCGGCGACGATGCCGAGCGCAGGGCGAAACACACGCCCGATCTCCGCACCGTCGGGGTGCACCTGCACGATCGGGATGTCCTCGGCGTCCTCGAACAGCGTGTAGCCCTGCGTCACCGCATCACCCAGGCGCGTGCCGATCGCCAGGATCAGATCGGCCTCCTTCACCTTTGCAAGCAGCGCCGGGTCGGAACCGACGCCCAGGTCGCCCACGAACGATTTCCAGGGTGCCGTCGTATACGGCCTGACGCCGGAACCCGACCGCCACCGGCAGGTCGTGGCCGTGCAGGAAGTCGCGCAGCGCGCGCCGCCCGGCATCGCTCCAGCAGGAGCCCCCCACGATGGCAAGCGGCCTGCGCGCGCGGCTCATCATTGCGTGCAGCGCGGTCATTGCCGCCGGGTCGGGGTAGGCGGGCGCGACAGCGATGCGCGGGAGATCGGGCACGTCGGCCATCTCCCGCTGCATTTCCTCGGACAGCGCGATCACCACCGGGCCCGGCCGGCCGGAGGTCGCCACATCGACGGCATGCGCAATGATTTCGGGAATGCGGTGGGCCTGATCGATTTGGGTCGTCCATTTCGCCATCGGGCTGAACATGCGGCGATAGTCGATTTCCTGGAAGGCGTCGCGGCCCGCGTTTTCGAGCGGGATCTGGCCCACGAACAGCAGCAGCGGCGTGCTGTCCTGCATGGCGGTATGAACGCCGATGGCGCCGTGACACGCGCCGGGGCCGCGCGTGACGAAGGCGGCGGCGGGTCGGCCCATCAGCTTGCCGTACGCTTCCGCCATGTTCACGGCGCCCGCCTCGAACCGGCACGTGACCAGTTTCAGCCTCTGACGGACGTCATAGAGGCCGTCGAGCACGGCCAGGAAGCTCTCGCCGGGGACGGAGAAGACGTGGTCGATCCCCTGCGACACCAGTGCATCCGCCAGGATGCGGCCGCCCATCCGTTCCATCCACCGGGCCCTGTGGGCTTGTGCCAAATCCATGATGCCCACCCCCTGGTCGCACCTCGTTGTCGGGCATCATACATGCGACAACGATCATGTCACGCCTATTTAACGGTCCGACAAAACGCGAGACAGACCCCGCGCCGTCTGCCATCTGTCCTTGCGTGCCGCGTTCATGGAGGTGCGGATGCGCGCGATCTTCGTCATGATCAAGTGTGAGATGGGACAAGCCTATCGTGTGGCACAGGAGGCAGCCGACGGCATCGAGGAGATGTCGGAGTTGTACTCCACCTCGGGCCAGTACGACCTGGTGGGGAAATTCTACCTGGACCCGGATCAGGACATCGGCCTGTTCGTCACCGAGCGCGTTCAGACCCTTCCCGGCGTGAAGGACACCTATACCCTCATCACCTTCAACGCATTCGGCGCCGCTGGCGGCTGAGCCCGCCATTTGCGCCGCCGGCGCCCCTGCGCTGAACTGGTCCGGGACCAGCCAGGAGAGCAGACATGCCGGCCAGCGCACCTGCGCCATATCGCGTGCGGGCCTATAACACGGCCCGCGAATCCGAGAACAAGATCCACGACGATGCCGTCGCCAAGCGCTTCGGGTTCACCGGCGGGCTGGTTCCGGGCGTCGATGTTTATGCATACTTTGCGCATGCTCCGGTCGCGCATTTCGGCCGCGCATGGCTCGAGCGTGGCACCGCCGAGTGCCGGCTCGCCAAGCCGGTCTACGACGGCGATGAGGCGGTCGTCATCGTCGAGCCGGACGGGGAGGGGCTTGCGTTCGCGTGGAGAGCCACGGCGTGGTCTGCGCGACGTGGCGTTCGCCGCTCTGCCCGACTCGCCGGAACCGCCCGAACTGGAGGCGTTCCGAACTCCCGCCGCGCGAGGACCGCCTCCGGCCGACGAGGAAACCCTCGCGCCCGGCACCTGCTTGGCATGCATCCGCTGCTGCTGACCCGATTCGCTGCCGTCATACCTCGATGACGTGCGCGAGACCGATCCGATCTATGCGCGCGAGGACTGGCCCATCCTGGCCTGATCCTGCGAACCGGCAATTGGGTGCTGGGCCACAATGTCGTGCTCGGCCCGTGGATGCATGTCGGCAGCACCGTGCGCAACCTCGGGCTTGTGCGCGTCGGCGACGAGATCACGGTGCGTGCGCGGGTCGACGGCGAACTACGAGCGCAAGGGCCACCGTTCGTGGAGCTGGATGCGCTGGTGGTGGCGAAGGACGCGTCCCGATCGCGCGCATCGCCCACGTGGCGATCTACCGGCCCCGCCAGGTCGCCGGGCAGCCTGACCACGCATCAGGTCGTCAGGAACCGATACCGGAACCGGTCGCCGTCGCCCTGCACGTGACCGGCGGTCGGGCCAGGGAAATGGACGGGCAACAACAGCGTGTCGGTGTCCGCGACCTCCCCCAGGAATCGCCGGCGCGAGCGCGCCGCCTTGCGCGGGGTCGTAGTCGAACACCGTGGACCAGTCGGGCTCCCGGCATTGCAGCGCATGATGCATCATGTCGCCCGTGACGACCGCGCGCTGGCCGCCGGAGCTGATGTTCACGCAGCAATGGCACGGTGAGTGACCCGGGGTCGGCGTCAGCCACACCGTGTCGTCCAGCGCGTAGTCGTCATCGACCAGCAGAGCCTGCCCCGCCTCCACGACGGCAGGCAATTGTAGCGCCACACGTGCCCGGCGGGTTCTCGCCGCGCGCGCTCGCTGCCTCCCAGAACGCGTATTCGCGCTTGTGGAACACGTATTTCGCCTTGGGGAAGGTCGGCACCCATCGCCCGTTCTCCAGCCGCGTGTTCCAGCCGCAATGGTCGATGTGCAGATGCGTGCAGAACACGTAGTCGATGTCGTCGAACCGCAGCCCCTGGGCGCGGAACCCTTCCAGCCAGGGCTGCTTCGGAAAATCAACGGCGCCGGCGTAGCCCTTGTCCTCGCCGGTGCAGGTATCGACCAGGATCGTATGATGCGGCGTCCGCGCGACGAAGGTCTGGTAGGTGATGACCATGCGATCGGTGGCCGGCTCATAGACGAACGGGTCCATGTCGGCGAGATGCCGCCGCCCGCGTCTCCGGGTCATAGGCCGGGAACATGTCGACCGGCCGGCGCCACGGTCCATCGCGCTCGATGATGCTGTCGATGCTGACCTCGCCGATCCTGGATCGGCGCATCACCGTCTCCTCCGCTTGACGCTGTCCCCGGTCCGCGCGACGATAGCCGCAATGAGCGGAGCGAGGGACAGCTCGATGAGCGACGTGCGGATACATGGCGGAGGACCTGGGCTTCCCGGAGGGACCGGTGGCGATGGCGGACGGGTCGGTCGTCCTCACCGAGATCGCCGGCGGCCGCGTCATGCGCGTCGCCGCCGATGGCACCGTCAGCCTGCTTCGGCGAGCCGGCGGCGGACCGAACGGGCTCGGCTGTCGGTCCGGACGGCGCGCTCTATTGCTGCAACAATGGCGGCAGCCGCTACGTGCCTGGGCCACTTCATGGGCCAGGGGCCGGCGGAGGACTACCAGGGCGGCTCGATCCAGCGGATCGACATGCGCGGCGGCGAGATGCGCGCGCTCTACACGCGAGTGCGGCAGCTATCGTCTGTCGGCGCCGAACGACCTCGTGTTTGACAAGGCGGGCGGGGTCTACTTCACCGATCTCGGCAAGCGATACGCGCGCACGCGCGACCATGGCGGGCTCTATTACGCGCTGCCCGACGGGTCCCGCGGATCACCGAGATCGCGTATCCGATCGTCAGCGCCAATGGCGTCGGGTTGTCGCCGGACGAGCGCACGGTCTATGTCGCCGATACCGAGGCCGCCCGTCTCTGGGCTTTCGACGTCGCCGCACCCGGCGTGATCCGCAAGCAGGGGTTCCCGTCTCCGCATGGCGGCCGGCTGGTCGCCGGGCTGCCGGGCTTCGCCCGATTCGACAGCCTGGCGGTGCAGACGAACGGCGATATCTGCGTGGCCACGCTGGTCGCCGGCTGTATCACCGTGATCGCGCCGGATGGGCGCATCCTGCGCCAAGTGGCGATGCCGGACACCCATCCCACCAATCTCTGCTTCGGCGGCCCCGACCTGCGTACCGCCTATGTCAGCCTGTCCGAGACCGGGCGGCTCGGTGCGCTGGACTGGCCGGAACCGGGATTGCGCCTGAATTTCGCGCCCTGAGGGTTTGGCGATCGGCCGGTTGATGCTAGGGGATACCGGTCAGTAGGGTTCGCATTGGGGGCAGATGCCATATTCAGCAGGGGTTCAGCGCGTGGACCCGACAATGGACCGTGTGGGTTCCATCGAGGCCGTGGAGAGCGGACTGATCGAGGTCGGCTATATCCCGAGCCGACAGATCGCCACGGCCGTCTATCTGGCGCACCAGCTTCAGAAGCCCATCCTGGTGGAAGGACCCGCCGGCGTCGGCAAGACGGAACTCGCCAAGTCCATCTCCAGCTGGCTCGATCTGCCGCTGATCCGGATGCAGTGCTACGAGGGTCTGGACGAGGCCAAGGCGCTGTACGAGTGGAAGTACGGCAAACAGCTTCTCTATACCCAGATCCTGCGCGACAAGATCGGCGAGGTGCTGGGCGACACACCGACGCTGGATGCCGCGATCGGCAAGCTGCACGATTTCGGCGACCTGTTCTTCTCCGCCGAGTTCCTGGAACCGCGCCCGCTGCTCCGGGCCTTGCAGGCGCCGGCAGGGGCGGTGCTGCTGATCGACGAAGTAGACAAGTCCGACCAGGAGTTCGAGGCGTTCCTGCTCGAAATCCTGTCCGACTATCAGGTGACGATCCCGGAGCTGGGTCGCGTCGCCGCCGATGTGGCGCCAGTCGTGGTGCTGACATCCAACAACATGCGCGACCTCGGCGACGCGCTGAAGCGGCGCTGCCTGCATCTGCACATCGGCTTTCCCGATGCCCGGCTGGAGAGTCGCATCATCGCCAGCCGGGTGCCGGACCTGGACGAGAATTTGCGGCGCCAGCTAATTGCCTTCGTGCAGTCGCTGCGCGGCCTCGACCTCAAGAAGTCGCCCTCGGTCAGCGAGACGATCGACTGGGCGCGCGTGCTGGTGCTGCTGCATGCCGCCGTGCTGGATACGGAACTGGTGCGCGACACGTTGAACGTTCTCCTGAAGTTCGAGGCCGACATCGAGACCGCGAACCGCCAACTGGGCGAGCTGACCGGCAAGGCGCGGCGCGAGGCCGGATTGCCCGAGTGAGCACGCTGCACCCGACCGAGCCGCTACGCCGCTTTTTCGAGGCGGCGCGGGGCGCGGGTGTGCGCATCTCGCCGGCCGAGAGCATCGACGCGGTGCGCGCGGTCGAGGTGGTGGGCTACGCCGACCGCGCGGTGCTGCGTGACACGCTGGGGCTCGTGCTGGCCAAGACGCAAGAGGAGAAGGCGACCTTCGCCGAATGCTTCGATCTCTATTTCCAGCGTGAGACGTTCGCCGGCTCCGAGGCGGATCTGCAAGCACAGGCGCCCGAGGGCGAGCCGGGCGCGGCCCTGCCGGGCGAGGGCGGCGGCGAGGGCGTCGGCAGCGGAACCGGGCTTTCCGGGATGCTGCTCGAAAACGATCAGGCCGGCCTCGCCGCCTCGATGGAAGAAGCCGGCGAGGCGGCGGGCGTGCAGAACATCCGCTTCTTCACGCAGAAGAACCTGTATGGCCGCCGCGTGCTGGACCGCATGGGCCTGCGTGCGGTGGAGCGCGAGATCGCCGAACTGCACCGTGCCGCCGAGGCCGAGGGGCTGGGCCGCGCCCACCGGCTGGAGCGTGGCGTGGAAGGGCTGCGCGATCAGGTGCGCGACTACATGGAGCGCAACCTGCTGCTGTTCGCCCGGGGCGAGAATAAGGAGTTTCGCGAGGAACTGCTGAAGTCCACCCGGCTGTCGAGTCTCGACCGCCGCGACTACGAGCGGATGCGCGTGCTGGTGCGCGCGATCGCCAAGAAGCTCGCTGCGCGCTACGCCAAGCCCCGCAAGCGCCGGATGCGCGGCCAGCTCGATATCCGCCGCACCATGCGCCGCAACATGGGCTGGGGCGGTATCCCGATCGTGACCGTGTGGAAGGAACGCCGGATCGAGAAGCCGCGCGTCATCGTGTTGTGCGACGTTTCCGGCTCGGTCGCCGCGATGGCGCAGTTCCTGCTGATGTTCCTGTACGCGCTGAACGAGGCGCTGGCCGATATCCGCAGCTTCGCGTTCGCGGGCAGCCTGATCGAGGTGAGCGAGATCCTGGAGAGCGAGGCGATCGAAGCGGCGATCGCCAAGGTCCTCGGCATCATCGGGTTCGGCTCGTCCAACTACGGCAACTCGCTGCGCGACTTCGAGGAGGGATGGATGTCGATCGTGGATCGCAAGTCCACGGTCATCATCCTGGGCGATGCGCGCGGCAACCGCACCGAGCCGCGGGTCGATATCCTGCAACGCATCTCCGATCGGGCGAAGCGGGTCATCTGGCTCAACCCCGAGTACCGCACATCGTGGGGCACGGGGGATTCGGACATGTTCCGCTACGCGCCGCACTGTCAGATGGTACGGGTGTGCAACACTCTGCGCGATCTGGAGCGTATGCTGACGGATTTGCTGGAGATGACAAGGTGAAAGCAGCCATCGCGCGCAGCAAGCGCATCGTGTGCGACGACGTTCCCGACCTGGTGCCGGAAGCGGGGCAGGTGCTGGCCCGCACGCTCGCCTGCGGCATCTGCGGGTCGGACCTGCACGCGCTGCACCATGCCGATGTCGTCGGGCGGCTCTATCGCGCGGTCGGGGTCGAGAACGCGCTCGACCCCGCTCAAGATGTCGTGTTCGGCCATGAGTTCTGCGCCGAGATCCTAAAACACGGGCCAGGAAGCGCCCGGCGGCTCGCGCCGGGCACGCGGGTCGTCTGCGTTCCGCGCGTGTTCGATCGCGCGGGTGCGCACACGATCGGCTACTCAAATCGCTTTCCCGGCGGCTACGCCGAACGCATGGTTTTGACCGAAAGCCTGCTCCTGGAGGTGCCCAACGGCTTGCCCGCGCATCTCGCCGCGATGACCGAGCCCCTGGCCGTGGGCGAGCACGCGGCGGCGATGGCGGACCTGGACGGGGCAGCCGCCGCCTTGGTGGTGGGCTGCGGTCCGGTGGGACTGGCCGTGATCGCGGCGTTGAAGGCCCGTGGCTTCGGCCCGGTGATCGCGGCCGACTTCGCGTCCGGACGACGCCGTACCGCCGAGCGCCTGGGCGCGGACGTCGTGATCGACCCGGCCACCGACTCCCCGCACCGGAACTGGGAGCAATATGGCATCCCGCGCACGCGCGGGCAGCGCCTGAAGGCGATGGCCGAAGGGACCTCGCGGGGCCGCCCGATAATCTTCGAGTGCGTCGGCGTGCCCGGCGTGTTGCAGGGTCTGATCGCGGAGGCGCCGGTCGCCACGCAGATGGTCGTCGTGGGCGTCTGCATGGAGACCGACCGGATCGAGCCCGCGCTGGCCGTCGCCAAGGAACTCGATTTCCGGTTCTGCTATGCCTACTCGGCCCAGGAGTTCGAGCGCACGCTGCACAACATCGCCGAGGGCCGCATCGCGGCGGAGGCGTTCGTCACCGGACGGATCGGGCTGAACGACGTGGCCGGCGCCTTCGCGGCACTGGCCGCCCCGGGTGACGACGTGAAGATCATGATCGAGCCTGGCGCCTGAGGGCGCGGGTTCGTTACCGCCGCATCTTCGCCTTGCGCGCGGCATAGCGGGCGTCGCGGGCGGCTTTGCGCTCGGCCGCCGCGGCGGCTTCGCGTGCGATCCTCTCCGCCTCCCGGCTGGCCTGCTCGGCGCGCCGGGCGTCTTCCTCGGCCGCTCGGGCCGCCTGCTCGGCGGCCTGACGTGCCGCCTCCGCGTCACGGGCGGCCTTGCGCTCGGCCATGCGTGCCTCGCGGGCATCGCTGAGAGCCTTGCGGGCCGCCTGACGTTCGAGGACGGCCGGATCGTCGGCTGGCGGCTGCGCGCGGAATTTCTCCAGCATGGCTTTTCGCGCGTTCGCTGCCGCGTTCAATCGTTCGCTGAACTTGCTGTCCTTGTAGCCGCTCATCGTCTCGTTCTCTCCTGGACGGGACTCCGCCTCGCGAGCGGATACCGCCTTCGCTCCGTCCGGGCTACCCCACGCGACAGGCGCGCTCGATCCTCATGCCGTGGCCCCGCCATCCACCGGCAGGGCCGCGCCGGTGATGTAGGAGGCCTCGTCCGAGATCAGGAACAGCGCCGCGTTGGCGACCTCCTCCGGTCGCGCGGGCCGGCCTATCGGCACTTGGCCGCCGCGCTTCTGGACCAGGCTTTCCGGTGTCTCGCCGGGCGGCAACTGGCTGTCGGGCCGGGCGACGAAGACGCGCAGCATGGGCGTGTCGGTGGGACCAGGGCAGACCGCATTGGCGCGGATGTTCTCGCGCGCATACCGCTTCGCCAATCCGCGCACGAGGCCGACGATACCGAACTTGGCGATGTTGTACACGGGGCTGAATTGCGAGCCGACGAGGCCCGAGGTCGAGGCGGTGTAGAGCAGCGCGCCGCCGCCCCGCGCGCGCATCTCGGGGATGGCGGCCTCGGTCGTCACCAGCACGGTGCGCACGTTGAGGTCCATCGCCAACTCGAAATCCTTCCAGTCGAGCCCCTCGATGGAGGCCGGCCCCGGATGGCCGACATGGTTCCAGACGAAATCGAGGCCGCCCCGCTCGCGGGCGGTGCGCCGGACGATGTCACGGGCGAATTCGTCCTGGCGCAGGTCGCCGGCCAGTGCGAGCGCCTTGCCGCCCAAGCTGGTGATTTCGTCGGCGACCGCGCGGGCACCGGCCTCGTCGATGTCAACCACCGTGACGGCGGCACCCTCCTTCGCGAAGCGCAGGGCGCCGGCGCGCCCCATTCCGGAGGCGGCGGCGGTGACGATCCCGATCTTGCCTGAAAGACGCATGAAGACCTCCTATGCACGGCCGCGATGCTGGTCGAGCCAGCCGAGCAGCGCGCGGTTGAAGATTTCAGGATGCTCCACGTTCGGGAAGTGCCGTGCGTCGGCGATTTCCACGTAGCGCGCGCCGGGCACCAGGGAGGCGATGCGCTGGTTCTGCTCGGGCGGCGTGCCAGCGTCCTCGGCGCCGCATACGACGAGCGTGGGGATGCGCACCGACGGAAGCTGGCCGGTGAAGTCGAACCCGAGGATCGCCGCGCAGCAGCCGATGTAGCCGGCCGGCGTGGTGCCCAGCACGGTGTCGCGGATCTGGCGCCAGCGGGCGGGATTGCGCGCCTTGAAGGCGTCGGTCAGCCAGCGCCCGGTCGTCGCATCGGCCAGCGGGGCCAGCGAGTTCGCCGCCCGCACCGTCGCGATCCGTTCATTCCATGCGTCGGGCGAAGCAGGGCTCGACGGGAGCGTGTCGCACCACACGGCGGAGATCAGCTTCGCCCCGTGCTCGACCGCGAAGGCCTGGCCCAGCATCCCGCCAATCGACAGGCCGACGAAATGGACCCGGGCGATCCCGAGCGCGTCCAGCACCGTCGCCACGTCGCCCGCGAGCGCGCCCATCGTGTAATCGCCCGGCACCGGGCCGCTGCCGCCATGGCCACGCATGTCGAGCCGCAGGACGCGGAAGCCCTGTTGCAGCAGCGCCGGCACCTGCTCGGCCCACATTCCCCCGTCCGCTGCGAGGGAATGCGTGAAGCAGACGACCGGGCCGGTCTCAGGGCCGAGCAGGTCATAGGCGATGCAATGGTCCTCGAGCGGCATCAGCATGACATCCTCCCGCGATGGTCTGCGCGCCCGAGCCTAGCCCGCGCCGTGGCTGCCGGAAACCAGCCCCGTCAAACGGTGGCGACGGGCGTCGCCGGGGAGCCGACCGCGCCGGGGAGCCGCAGCGGCGGCGCGGTCAGCAGGAAGCGCGTGCGCTTGTTTTCGCGCAACCAGTCGGCCAGGACGGTCAGGTACCACATCTCGCCCAGGTAGCAGCCGAGCTTGAACAGGCAGTGCGCGTGCAGCGGCAGCGTGGCGCAGATGTCGTCCATGCAGGGCCGCGCCGGCGTGGCCTCGACGCCGAAATTGTCCGAGATCAGCGCGACCGCGCCGCTGTCGGTCACCCATTGCAACAGCCGCGTGTCACGCCCATCGAGCGCGCAGGCACTGTCGAACAGTTTCTTGCGGTCGGGCTGCTTGTTCATCTCCAGCAGCATCTCGGCAAATCCGGTGCGGAACAGCACGAAATCGCCCGATTCCACGGCGATGCGGTCCTGCTCGAAGACGCGCATCAGGTCATCGTAGCCGACGATCCGGCCGGAGCGGCCGAAATGCGCCTCCAGGTCCACCATTACGCCGCGGCCCTGCATGCAGGCCTCGGCCATGTTCTGCACGCCGAGGCGGCGCGCGCCCTGCGCCTCGCCGCTGGGCGTCATCTTGCCCGTGGCGTCATAGAGGACCGGCCCCACGATGTCCTGCCCGGCGCGATAGCCGTTGTAGAAGACATCCTCCGGCTGACCGTCGCCGTCGATGTCGAACATCTGCCCGACATGCGCGAGGCTGTCCCATTGCGTCGAGTATTGCAGCGTGAGCAGCACCTGGTCGTCGCACACCACGTCGGTCGCCGTCGGATCATCGCAGCGCAACGGGTAATTCATGTTCGGCTTGTCGTCGCGCATGGTGGGGCGCAACTCCGGCGGGTGCCGGCGCGGGCTGAGGATCGCCTCGCCGGGGTAATCGAGCGGCAGGGAGAGACAGAAGGTTCGCCCGGTCCTGACCTCCGCGATGCCGCGCAACACTGTCTCCGGGGTCAGCAGGTTCAGCCGCCCGCGCTCGTCGTCCACGCCCCAGTCGCCCCAGGTGGAGCCCTCCGGCCGGCGCTGCCAGCGCACAGTGTCCATGCTCCCTCCTGAACAATCCCGGTGCGGTTGCAATCGCGGGATCATGCCCGGCCAGGGCGCTCCTTGAAAGGGCGGGCACGCTCCCATAGTGTTGAGTTGCCAGAGGAGAGAAACGGTCATGAACGCCCCGGTGCATCTCGACCCGGTGGAGGATGCCGCCTCCATCCCGCTCGATCAGATCGACGTCAGCAATCCCCGGCTGTACCAGGACGACCTCTGGGAGCCCTATTTCGCCCGCCTGCGCCGGGAAGATCCGGTGCATCGACGCGAAGACGGCATGTACGGCTCGTTCTGGTCGGTGACGCGCTATAACGACATCCTGGATGTCGAGACGCGGCACCAGCACTTCTCGTCGGACGCATTGCTCGGCGGCATCTCCATCACCGATCGGCCCATGGCGTATCGCCGGCCCAGCTTCATCTCCATGGACCCCCCGAAGCATACCGACCAGCGGCGAGTGGTGGCGCCCACGTTCACGCCGACCAACATGGGCAAGATGGCGGTCGGCATTCGAGAGCGGGTGATCCGTGTCCTCAATTCGCTCCCGCGCAACGAGGTGTTCGATTGGGTGGACCTCGTCTCGATCGAGGTCACCACCCAGATGCTGGCGACTCTGTTCGATTTTCCGTTCGAGGAGCGCCGGAAGCTGACCTTCTGGTCCGACGTGTCCACCATGGACATCCAAGCCGGCGGGATCGTCAATTCCGAGGAGAAGCGGCTGGAGATCCTGACCGACTGCCTGGAGACGATGACTGGTCTCTGGCACGAGCGCGTAAAGCAGGAGCCGCGGCCCGACCTGATCTCGATGATGGCGCACGGCCCTGGAACGCACGACCTGCTCGACCGGCCGATGGAGCTGCTGGGCAACATTGTCCTGCTGATCGTCGGCGGGAACGACACCACCCGTAACTCGATTTCCGGCGGGCTGTGGGCACTCAGCCAGAACCCGGGGCAGTTCCGCAAGCTGCGCGATAACCCGGCCCTGATCCCGGGCCTCGCGCAGGAGGCGATCCGCTGGCAGTCGCCCATCATCCATATGCGGCGCACCGCCACCGCCGACACCGAGGTAGGGGGCAAGCGCATCCGCAAGGGCGACAAGGTCGCGATGTGGTACATTTCGGGCAACCGCGACGAGGAAGCGGTGGAGCGGCCGAACGAGTTCATCATCGACCGCGCGAAACCGCGCGCGCATCTCGCGTTCGGCTATGGCATCCACCGCTGCGTGGGTGCCCGGCTGGCCGAGGTGCAGCTCACCATTTTGTGGGAGGAGATCCTCGAGGCGCGGCCTGCAGATCGAGGTGATGGATAGCCCGAAGCGAATCTACTCCAACTTCATCCGCGGGATTGCATCGCTGCCGGTGCGGATCGCGGCGTAGCGCGTTCGACCCTCCCCCGGCCCCCTCCCGCAAGGGGAGAGCAGATTTTGGTGCCGCCTCGGAGACTCCCCCGCCCCTGCGGGAGGGGTCGGGGAGGAGCCTACACTGCAACCTCCATTGTGTCGGCGTGATGGGTTTGGGCGACCTGCACGGCGTTCGGCCCGAAGCGGTCGCGGAACGGCTGGGTGTCGATCTCCTCCAGCTCGATCTCGCGTGCGAGCACCTTCTTCTTCCACGCCTCGTGCTGGGGGATGTTGGCGTGGAACTCGGGCATCACCTCGCGCGCGAACAGGTCCAGGCTTTCGCAGATGTGCTCATGCGTGTTGCGGCCTGCCTGGTTGAGCAGGATCACGGAGTCGATGTTCGAGGTCTCGAACTTCCGCAGCTTGCGGCGGATCGATTCAGGTGAGCCGACCAGGCCGCCGGAGACCGCGCGTGCCTGGGCTTCCGGATTCTCCTTCTTCCACTTGTTGTACTCGTCCCATAGGCTGATCGTGCCAGGTTTGGCCCGCTCACGCCCCGAGGCGCTGTTGTAGAAGCGCAGGGCGAACTGGAAGAAGGTGATCCCGTCCGCCCGACGCCGCGCCTCCTCGTCGGTCTCCGCGCACATGAAGTACGTCACCACGGCGATGTTGGGGTTCGACGGATAGTCCGCCAGCTTCTCCTGCCGCTTGGTGAAGGCGTTGTAGTAGGCGTGCACCCACGCGTGCGCGGCATCGGCGCTGAGGAATTGGAAGCCGAGCGCGCCCATGCCGCGACGGCCCGCCATCTCGATCGTCTCCAGTTGCGAGCAGGCGACCCAGATCGGCGGGATCGGCTTCTGCACCGGCTTGGGCAGCACGTTGCGCAAGGGAAACTTGAAGTAGGGGCCCTCGTACCTCCCAGCCCTCATGGGTGAACATCGGCATCACGCAGCGCACGCCGTCCTCCCAGATCGCGCGCTTCTCCTCCATGGTCCGGCCGAAGCCGCCCAGTTCGGTCACCGAAGCGGATTCACCGATGCCGAACTCCACCCGGCCGTTGCTGACCAGATCGAGGCAGGAGACGCGTTCGGCGACGCGCGCGGGGTGGTTGGTGGTGAGCTGGATGATGCCGTGGCCGAGACGGATGTTCTTGGTCCGCTGGCTGGCGGCCGCGAGGAACACCTCCGGGGCGGGCGAATGCGAATATTCCTCCAGGAAGTGATGCTCCACCTCCCACGCGTAGTCGTAGCCAAGCCTGTCGGCCAGTTCGACCTGGCTCAGCGCGTTCTGATACAGCGCGCGCTCGTCGTCCGGCGCCCACGGCTTGGGTAATTGCAGCTCGTAGAAAATGCCGAACTTCATGCCGCTCTCCCGTCGTCGCTTCCTTCCCCGAGAGTATCCCTCCCGCCCGGGGCGTCAATCGCGCTTCCCGTCGGGGCCGGGCGAGGTCTAGGCTGAGGCAAAGGAAATCGGGAGGAGACCATGCCGCTTCCGGCCGACACCGACGCGACGACGCCCAAATATCTGCGCGACAAGTATGCGATCGTCGGCGTGGGAGAGACGACCTACACGCGGGGATCGGGGATGACCACGCGGGCGTTGGGCACCTGGGCGGTGCGCAACGCCATGCAGGACGCCGGGCTGCGGAACACCGACATCGACGGGATGCTGTCCTACCAGGGCGTGGAATTCGACATTCGCCCCGATGATCGCGGGTGATCTCGGCGTCCGGCTCAACTTCTACATGGATGTGTTCGGCGGCGGCAGCTCGACCGAGGCACTGATCGGCATCGCCATCGGCGTCATCGAGGCCGGCCTATGCAAGTGCGTGGCGATCTTCCGCGCGATGAACGGGTACTCGGAGGTGCGGATCGGCGGCACGGGGGCGCGCTCCGCCCCGCCGGTCGCCGGCGACATGCTGCACAGCCGCGCCTATGGCTGGCAGAGCGCGGGCCAGATGTTCGCGCCCACCTTCCTGCGCCACATGTACGATTACGGTACCGGCCCGAGCAGGTGGCGATGGTGAAGGTGATCCACGCCGAGCACGCCTCGATAAATCCGAAGGCGCTGTATCCGAAGCGGGTCACGGTGGACGACGTGCTGTCCAGCCGCGTTCATCTGCAAGCCGCTGCATCTGCTGGATTGCTGCGTGGAGACCGATAATGCCACCTGCATCGTCGTCACCACCGCGGAGCGCGCGCGCGACCTGCGCCACACGCCGGCATTGATCCGCGCCGTGGTCGGGCGGTGCAACAAGCCGCGCCTGGACATGCACTACCAGCACGGCCCGATCTCCACCGTCGCCGGCCACTACGCCAAGGACATCCTCTGGCCGAACGCGGGCCTCGGGCCGGAGGACGTGGACGCGACAGGCGCCTACGACGCATTCACCTTCACCAGCATGCTGCAGCTGGAGGACTACGGGTTCTGCAGGAAGGGCGAGGGCGGGGACTACGTCTCCTCCGGCACTATCCGGCTCGGCGGGCGGCGGCCGAACAACACCTCCGGCGGGCATCTCTGCGAGGGTTATACGCACGGCATGAACATGGTCATCGAGAACGTGCGCCAGTTGCGCCATGACGTCGATGATTCCTGCCCGATCGGCCCGGACGGACGGCGCCAGCACACCCACGACCACCGTGCGGGCGGCTGCCGGCAGGTCAAGGACGTCGAAGTCACGGCCAATCTGGGCTGGGCGATGCCGGCCACCGGCTCGGCCATGGTCATGCGGCGCGGCTGAGCGGGGAGGACGCACATGGCAATCACCGCCGAATATCTCGGGATGACGCTGCGGCTGAGCGATCTCGAGGTCGAGAACCTGGAGTATTTCGGCCATTGCGCCGGCCACGACTTCCATTTGCAGCAATGCGAGGAATGCCGGCTGCTGCGCTATCCGCCCACCACGGCGTGTCCGTGGTGCGCCAGCCCGAAGGCACGCTGGACGCACGTCGAGGGCAAGGGCGCGGTGCATTCCTATACCGAGGTGCATCACGCCATCCAGCCGCAGTTCAAGGCGTTCACGCCGTACATGGTTCTGCTGGTCGATCTGGACACGCAGAAGGGCAAGCCGACCGAACACGAGGCGCTGCGCGTCGTCGGCAATCTCTGCACGCCCGACGGCCGACTGGCTCCCCCCGATCAAGTGCGCCAACTCGGGATCGGCACGCGCGTGCGCATGGTGTTTACCGACATCACCGAAGGCCTGTCGCTGCCGCAATGGACGCTCGACGAAGCGGCGGCGCAGCCCGCCTCACCTTGGCGCTACGCACAGGAATAGTAATGGACGAAGCCGCCTATCTCGACCAACTGCACGCGCTGTGGGAAAAGAACTGGCCGGCGGAGGCGCCGCGCGCGCCCGTCTATCCGCTGGGAGAGGTGCCGCTGACCGACTACCCGCGGCACTGGGCGGCCATCCAGCCGGATCGCCCGGCGATCATCTTCTACGGCACGGAGATCACCTGGGCGCAGCTCGACCGCCTCAGCGACGCGTTCGCCGCGCTGCTCGTCCAGCACGGCGTCGCGCGCGGCGACCGCGTCGCGGTATTCCTGCCCACCTGCCCGCAATTCCTGATCGCGTTCCTCGGCATCCTCAAGCGCGGCGCCATGCTGGTGCCGGTGAACCCGATGTTCCGCGCGATGGAGCTGGAATACGAACTGAACGATACCGGCGCGGTCGCCATCCTGGCGCAGGACAGCCTGATGGACCTGGTGCGCGCCGTCGCCCCGAACACCTCGCTCCGCCGCGTGTTCGCCACCAGCATTGTCGGAGATGCTGCCCGCGCACCCCGACGATTCCAGTGCCGCCCAGCGTGGCGGCGCCGCGGCTTGCCTGCCCGGACGCGATCGATCTGCTGCCGGCCCTCGTTGCCGTGGGGCCGCCGCCGCCGTTGCCGCGAGCCGCGCTCGATGACGTGGCGGCGCTGAACTACACCGGCGACACCACCGGCCTGCCGAAGGGCTGCGTGCATACCCAGCGCGACATGATCTACACCGCCGCGACGTTCTGTCCGGTCGCGCTGCCGTTGCGACCCGGCGACGTCACGCTCAACTTCCACCCGGTGTTCTGGATCGCGGGCGAGGATTTGGGAATCGTGTTCCCGGTGTTCACGGGCGCGACCGTGGTGCTGCTCGCGCGCTGGGACCCGCTAGGCTGGATGGCGGCGGTGGAACGCTACAACGTGTCCACCTCCGCACTGCTGGTCGATAACGCGGTGGCGGTGATGGAGCATCCGGACGCGGGGCAGCGCGACCTGCGCTCGCTGCGCCATGTGCTCGTGTCATCCTTCGTGAAGAAGCTCAACCCGGCCTATCGCCGGCGCTGGCGGGAGCTGACCGGCACGGTCCTGGTCGAGGCGGCCTGGGGGATGACCGAGACCCACACCTGCGACACCTTCACGTCTGGCTTGCAGCAGGCCGACCGCGACCTGAGCCAGCCGATCTTCGTCGGGCTGCCGGTGCCCGGCACGGACTTCAAGATCTGCGACTTCGACACCGGCGCGCTGCTGCCGCTGGGAACGGAGGGCGAGATCGCCGTCCGCTCTCCGTCGCTACTGAAATCTTACTGGAACAAGCCCGAGGCGACGGAACAGGCCTTGCGCGGCGGTTGGTTCCATAGCGGCGACCTCGGCATGCTGGATGACAACGGGTTTCTGCACTTCCTGGGCCGGCGCAAGGAGATGCTGAAGGTCAACGGCATGAGCGTGTTTCCCGCCGAGATCGAGGCCCTTCTGGGTCAGCACCCGGCGGTGATCGGCTCGGCCGTCCTCGGGCGCGCCGACGCGCGCCGTGGCCAGGCCGCGGTGGCGTTCGTCATGCTCGACGATGCAAGTGCCGGCGCAACGAGCGCGGCGGAGCTGGAGGAATGGTGCCGGCGCAACATGGCGGTGTACAAGGTGCCCGAGATCCGCATCGTGGACGCCCTACCGATGACGGCGACGGGCAAGGTGCGCAAGGACGAGCTGGCGCGCGTGCTGGGGTGATACGGCTCGGTGCGCGGCAGCTGGAAACCGCTTGGTGGGGACCGGCGCCGGAGGCGGCCGCAACGTTCGTGCTGCTTCATGAGGGGTTGGGTTGCGTTGGCCTCTGGCGCGACTTTCCCGCCCGTCTCGCCGCGGCGACGGGATGCGGCGTGTTCGCCTACTCGCGCCTCGGCTACGGCGCGTCGGATTCAGTCCCGCTCCCTCGGCCGCTGGACTACATGCAGCAGGAGGCACGCATCATGCCGGGTGTGCTGGACGCGGCGGGCGTGCGGCGCTGCGTCCTGCTCGGCCACTCCGACGGCGCATCCATCGCGGCGGCCCATGCGGGCCAGGACCCGGACCCTCGGGTGCGTGGCCTGATCCTGATCGCGCCGCACTACTTCGTGGAAGACATGTGCCTGGCCAGCATCGCGCAGGCCAGGACGGCTTACGAGGAAGGCGATTTGCGGCGGCGCCTCGCCCGCCATCACGCGGACGTGGATAACGCGTTCCAAGGCTGGAACCGGGCCTGGCTCGACCCGCGCTTTCGCACCCAATTCGACCTCGCGGAACACCTGGCCCGCATCCGGGTGCCGCTCTTGCAGATCCAGGGAGAGGACGATCCGTACGGGAGCATCGCGCAGCCGCTGGCGGCGGAACGCGCGGTGCCGTGCCGGGTCGAGACGGTGATGCTCCCCGGAACCCGTCACGCGCCCCATATCGAGGCGATGCAGCCGGTCCTGGCCGCGATCGTGGCCTTCAGCGGTGAATTGCTGCGGTCCATCGCCCCGGAGCCGAGGCGTGAGATGGAGCAGGGAGGCGGCCCGCCGTGACGCGCATCGATTTCCAGACCGATCCGAGCCGCTACCGGCATTGGCGGCTGTCCTTCGACGGACCCGTGGCGACGCTGACCATGGACGTCGATGCCTCGGCCGGCCTGTTCGAGGGCTACGAGCTGAAGCTCAACTCCTATGATCTCGGCGTCGATATCGAACTCAACGGTGCGGTGCAGCGCCTGCGCTTCGAGCACCCCGAGGTGCGGGCCGTCATCTTGCGCTCCGGCAAGGAGAACGTGTTCTGCGCCGGCGCGAACATCCGCATGCTCGGCCTGTCCAGCCACGCCCACAAGGTGAATTTCTGCAAGTTCACCAATGAGACACGGCTCGCGATCGAGGATGCGAGCCAGAACAGCGGGCAGGTCTATCTCTGCGCCGTAAACGGCAGCGCCGCCGGCGGCGGCTACGAGCTGGCGCTGACGACCGAGCACATCATGCTGGCCAATGACCGCCGCTCCGGCGTATCGCTGCCCGAGACCGCGCTGCTCGCGGTGCTTCCCGGCACCGGCGGGCTGACCCGGGTGACCGACAAGCGCAAGGTCCGCCGGGACCGCGCCGACGTGTTCTGCTCGGTGGAGGAGGGAGTGCGCGGTCAGCGGGCGGTGGAATGGCGCCTAGTGGACGAGCTGGTCCCACCCTCGCAATGGGAGGCGCGGGTGCGCGAGCGCGCCCTGGCGCTGGCCGCGAGGTCCGACCGGCCCGCCGATGCCGCCGGGATCACGCTGACCCCGATCGTCCGCAGCTTCACGGACACGACCATCACCTATTCCCGCGTGCGGGTCGAACTGGACCGCCCCGGCCGCAAGGCGGCGATCACGGTCCTCGGCCCGCTCGGGCCGCCGCCGCGCGATGGTGCCCACATCCAGGCCGCGGGCGATCAGTTCTATCCGCTGCTCCTGGCGCGCGAGATGGACGATGCCATCCTGCACCTGCGTTTCAACGAGCCGGAGCTTGGCCTGATCGTGCTGCGCAGCGAGGGCGACCCAGAGGCGGTGCTGGCCTGCGACGCACTGCTGGAAGCGCATGAAGGGAACTGGCTGGCGCGCGAAATCCGCCATTACTGGAAGCGCGTTCTCAAGCGCGTGGACATGACCTCGCGCAGCCTGATCGCCCTGATCGAGCCAGGCAGCTGCTTTGCCGGCACGCTGGCTGAACTGACCTTCGCCGCGGACCGCTCGATCATTTTCGTGGGCAGCCGTGCCGGCGACAACCGTCCGGCCCCGACGCTGTGCCTGTCGGGCCTCAATTTCGGCGCGTATCCGATGGGCAACGGGCTGACCCGATTGCAGACCCGCTTTTTGGGGGAGCCCGCCAGCGTGGAGCGCGCGCAGGCGCGACGGGGCGAGACGCTGGAGGCCGAAGCGGCGGAGGCGCTGGGCCTGGTCACTTTCGCCTATGACGAGGTGGAATGGGACGACGAGGTGCGGCTGATGCTGGAGGAGCGCGCCTCCTTTTCGCCGGACGCGCTGACCGGGATGGAGGCGAATCTGCGCTTCCCTGGGCCGGAGACGATGGAGACGCGCATATTCGGCCGGCTCACGGCGTGGCAGAACTGGATTTTCCAGCGTCCGAACGCCACCGGCGAGAACGGGTCGCTGCGGCGCTACGGCAGCGGCGTGAAGCCCGAGTACCGACCGGACTCGCATCTGAGCGGAGCGGCTTGCAGGAACAGGAGACGGTGATGCCAGACGGTGCGGTGCAGGTCGATTACGATGGCTTGATCCCCAACAATGTCGGTCTGAACCAGGACGCGCGCGTGCGGAAGGCGCTGGAGACCTGGCATCCGGGCTACATCGATTGGTGGAAGGACATGGGCCCGGAGGGATTCCAGGAGGCGCTGGTCTATCTGCGCACCGCGGTCGGTGTGGACCCGAAGGGCTGGGCCAAGTTCGACTACGTCCGCATGCCTGAGTACAAATGGGGCATCCTGCTGGCGCCCGCGGTCGAGGGTCGCACGATCGGCTTTGGCGCCCACAAGGGCGAGGCCGCCTGGCAGGACGTTCCGGGCGAGTATCGCGCGATGCTGCGCCGCCTGTTGGTGATCCAGGGCGACACCGAGCCGGCCTCGGTCGAGCAGCAGCGCCATCTCGGGGCCACCGCGCCGTCGCTCTATGATCTGCGCAACCTGTTTCAGGTGAACGTGGAGGAAGGCCGGCACCTCTGGGCGATGGTGTATCTGCTCCAGAAGTATTTCGGCAGGGAAGGGCGGGAGGAGGCGGAAGACCTGCTGCGCCGGCGATCCGGGAACGTCGATACCCCGCGCATGCTGGGCGCGTTCAACGAGGCGACGCCCGACTGGTTGAGCTTCTTCATGTTTACCACCTTCACCGACCGGGACGGCAAGATGCAGCTCGCGGCGCTGGCGCAGTCGGGCTTCGATCCGCTGTCGCGCACCTGCCGCTTCATGCTGACCGAGGAGGCCCACCACATGTTCGTGGGCGAGACCGGGGTGGGGCGCATCGTCGAGCGCACGTGCCAAGCGATGAAGGCGGCCGGCATCGAGGACCCGTACGACATCGAAGCGGTGCGTAGGCTCGGCGTGATCGACCTGCCGACCATCCAGAAGAAGGCGAACCTGCATTTCTCGCTGACGCTCGACCTGTTCGGCAACGAGATCAGCACGAACGCCGCGAACGCGTTCAATGCCGGGCTGAAGGGGCGCTACCGGGAAGACAAGCTGACCGACGACCACCGGCTGCTCGACAGCACCTATCCCGTGCTGCGACTGAGGGATGGGGCGATCGCGAAGGAGGACGTGCCGGCGCTGTCGGCACTGAACATGCGGCTGCGCGACGATTACGTGGTCGATACCGAAGCGGGCGTCGGACGCTGGAACAGGATCATCGAACGGGCCGGGGTCGGTTTCCGACTTGCCCTGCCGCATGTCGCCTTCAACCGTCACATCGGCGAGTTCGCCGGCATCCGGACGGACCTGGACGGCAGGATGCTGACCGACGCGCAGTGGACGGCGAGGGCGGACACGTTCGTGCCCTCGGCCGAGGACAATGGCTACATCACAAGCCTGATGCGGCCGGTGCGCGAGCCGGGCGCGTTCGCGTCCTGGATCGCACCGCCCAAGTTCGGCATCGACAACAAGCCCGGCGAGTTCGAGTACGTGAAAATCGAGGACGCCGGGTAATCAGCCGGAGTGGTGGGCGCGACAGGGATCGAACCTGTGACCCCTACCGTGTCAAGGTAGTGCTCTTCCGCTGAGCTACACGCCCACTCCGGACGCCGGGCTTTTAGCCTGGGCGCGGCGCCATTCGCAAGCCTGCGCGCGGGATCAGACCTCCCCGCCCTCGACCGCCGCCACGTCCAGCAGACGCTCAATCACCTCGGGCTCCTGGGCGCCCGCGATGGCGTGGCGGCCGGCGACGACGAAGCAGGGCACGCCGTTGATGCCGAGGCGGTGGGACCGGAGATTGTCGGCGTGGATGGCCTCGGCCTCCTCGTCGCTAGCCAGGAAGGCGCGGGCGGCGATCGGGTCCAGCCCGCAGGCCGCGGCGATCAGCGTCAGCGAGTCCGCCTCGCCGATATCGAGCCCGTCGGTGAAATGGGCGGAGAACAGCGCCTCGACCATCAGGTCGGCACGCCCGAAGCTCGCGGCGAAACGCACCAGCCGATGGGCGTCCAGGCTGGCCGGGGTGCGACGGATGCGGTCGAAGCGGAACAGCACGCCCTCGGCGCGGCCGATCTCGCTGATCGAGGCATAGAGCCGGCGCGCCCGGTCCTCGCCGCCGAACTTGCGCACGACATATTCCGGGCGCGGCATCCCGGCGCGCGGCATGTCGGGGTTCAGCAGGAACGGCCGCCAGGCCAGATCGACCAGCAAGTCCGGCCGGCGTCGCAGCGTGCGCATCAGCCGGCGCGTGCCCAGGAAGCACCACGGGCACACCAGGTCATGCACCACCTCCACGCGGAATCGGGCCTTGGGTGGAGCAAGGATGTTCACGGCGCACTCGGAGCGGCTGTCACGCAACCATCATCCGGGCCTGATCGCGTTCCGGCAAGGTCATCGCGCGAGATTGCGCAGAAGCAAGCAAGCGTTACGGGCTTATCAATCTCTGGGGCCTATGCAGGCAGCCGCACCCGAACGCGCAGGTCGTCCTGAACGCTTACACAAAAGCCGCCGCGATCACCCGCGTCCGGACCTTCGCCTTCTCGGGGATCGAGGCGGTACCGGTCGAGGTGCAGGTGCAGATCTCCTCCGGGTTGCCGGCCTTCCTCGTCGTCGGCCTGCCCGATAAGGCGGTCGGGGAAGCGCGGGAACGGGTGCGCGCGGCGCTGGCGGCCATGGGCCTTGCGCTGCCGCCGCGCCGGCTGCTGATCAATCTCGCGCCCGCCGACCTGCTGAAGGAGGGCAGCCACTACGATCTGCCGATCGCGCTCGGCGTGCTGGCGGCGATGGAGGTGCTGCCGCGCGACGAGGTGGAGGGCTATGCCGCGCTCGGGGAGCTGCATCTGGACGGCACGCTGCATCCGGTCGCCGGGGTGCTGCCGGCGGCGATCGGAGCCTCGGCCCGCGATCTCGGGCTCATTTGCACCGCCTCTCAGGGCGGAGAGGCGGCGTGGGCGGGTCGGATCGAGGTGCTGGCCGCGCCCGACCTGCTGTCGCTCATCAACCATTTCCGGGGCGATCAAGTGCTGACCCCACCCGATCCGGCCGGCCTGGCGGAGATCGGTCATGGGCCGGACCTGTCGGACGTGAAGGGCATGGAGGTCGCCAAGCGCGCGACGGAGATCGCGGCGGCGGGCGGGCACAATCTGCTGCTGATCGGGCCTCCCGGCGCGGGCAAGTCCATGCTGGCTGCTCGGCTGCCTGGACTGCTGCCCGACCTGGCCCCGCGCGAGGCGCTGGAGGTCAGCATGATCCACAGCGTCGCCGGGTTGTTGGACGGCGGTCGGCTGGTCACGCGGCCGCCCTTCCGCGAACCGCACCACTCCGCCTCGCAGGCGGCGCTGACCGGCGGCGGCCAGCGCGCGCGGCCCGGCGAGGTCAGCCTCGCGCATCGCGGCGTGCTGTTTCTCGACGAGTTGCCGGAGTTTCCCAAACAGGCGCTGGAGGCGCTGCGTCAGCCGATGGAGACCGGGCGCACGACCGTGGCGCGCGCCGCGGCGCACGTGACCTATCCCGCGCGCTTCCAGCTCATCGCCGCGATGAACCCGTGCCGGTGCGGTCATCTGGGCGACGCCGCGCAGGAATGCGGGCGTGCCCCGCGCTGCGGCGAGGATTATCAAGGCCGGATCAGCGGCCCGGTGATCGATCGCATCGACCTCACGGTGGAGGTCGCGCCGGCCACCGCCGCCGAGCTTGCCCGTGCGCCCGCCGGCGAGCCATCCAAGACCGTCGCTGCGCGGGTTGCGCAGGCCCGCGCGGCCCAGCGCGCGCGCTACGGGGAGGACGGCGCGGCCAGCAACGCCGAGGCCGACCCGAAGGATGTGCGTCTGGCCGCCGATGCCCAGGATCTGGCCGAACAGGCCATGGAGCGGCTGCATCTGTCGCCGCGCGGCTATACCCGGGTGCTGCGGGTCGCGCGCACGATCGCCGATCTGGCCGGGGTGGAGACGGTGGCGCGGATGCACGTCGCCGAGGCACTCGCATTCCGCCACCGGATGCCCGGGCGGGGCAGGCCGCAAACGCGTTAGGGCTGTCTCAGGCGCGCATCAGGCTTGGTCGGGGCGCCATGCCACGATGAACAGCCGCCGGAACGGCAGCAGCGTGGTGCCGTCCGGTCTGCGCGGGTAGTGCGGGCGTAGCGCTGCGGCATAGGCGGCCCGGAAGGGAGCGCGGAGTCCGTCGGGGAGTTTGTCCAGGAACGGCCGCAGGCTGCTGCCGGCCGCCCACTCCACGACGGCATCCTCGCCGTGCAGCGCGTGCATGTAGATGGTCTGCCACAAATCCAGGGTGGCGGCATGCGGGCGCAACAGGTCCCAGTACTCCTCGGGCGCCAGGATGTCGCGCGCGAAACCGGTCGCGCGCAGATGTTCGGCCCACGGACCGGTCGCCGCCACTTCCAGCTGAAGGCGGCGGAGCGGGGCGCCGTGCATGGCCGGCATCTGCACCGCCAGCACGCCGCCCGGCGCCAGCAGCGACATTAGCCGGGGAAACACCGCCTCCTGCGCGCCCAGCCAATGCAGCGCGGCATTGGAGTAGATCAGGTCGGGCGGCAGGTCCGGTGTCCAGGCGCCGATGTCGGCGGCGACGAACCGACATCCAGGCGCGGCAGCGCGCGCCTTCGCGAGCATCGGTTGCGAGGCATCGACCCCGGTCACCTCGGCGGACGGAAAGCGCCGCGCGAGCAGCGCGGTGACGTTGCCCGCGCCGCATCCAAGATCGGTGATCCGCGCCGGTCCACTCAGGTCCACGCGCGCGAGCAGGTCCATCGCCGGGCGCAGCCGCTCATCGGAGAAGCGAAGATACTGCTCGGGGTCCCACGCGGTGGCCGACGCCATGTCAGTGCCGGCGAATGTCGCGGCGGTCGAAATAGCGCTTGATCGACCAGAACCCGCCGATGACGGCCACGGCGAAGAGCGCCATCCCGAGACCGTACACGCCCCCGCCCGCGTCAATCATGAACAGCGACCCGATCGCCACCAGGATCGCCACCACGATAGGCATCATGTCCCGCACGTCCATCGTTAGGCCTCCGTGTCGAAGCGGCAGCACCGGGGCGCAGCTATAGGCACGGCCGGCCGGTGCGGCAATGCGTCCTCTCTCGCCCCGGTGCCGGGCAACGAACACAAACCGGAGCATGTTCCGGCTCAACTGGACCGTCATGGCAGTCGCGCGAGCGCGTCAACCAGCGTCCTGGTCCGCGCGGAGAAGAGGCGGTCAAGGAAATAGCTGCCGGCGGCCCGCTTTCCCGCCTCGGCCCGGGTCGGGTAGGGCACGATCAGGCCGGCCAGGGCGCGCACCGGCAGCCGCCGCTCGATGGCCAGCGTCCATTGGCCGATCATCTCCCCCGCGTGGCGGGCCAGGATGCCGGCGCCGATGACGCGCCCGCGCTCGACGACCACCTTGACGAGCCCGTCCGGGTCGGCCTCGGTCTGGGCGCGATCGTTCTCCGCCATCGGCCAGCGCAGGACGGACACGGCCCGTCCCGCTGCCCGCGCCTCGGCCTCGGTTGGCCCGACCTGGGCAAGCTCGGGGTCGGTGTAGGTGACCCGCGGCAGAGCGCGGTAGTCCACCCGCGCGGGCAGGCGGAATAGGGCGCGGCGGATCACGATTCCCGCGTGGTAGGCACCGACATGGGTGAACGCGCGCGGGCCGATGCCCTGGGGATCGGCGATGTCGCCGGCGGCGAACACGCGCCGGTTGGTCAGGCTGCGCAACCCGGCATCGGTCGCGATCCCGGCGTCGCTGGCCCGCACGCCGCCCGTCTCCAGATCCAGCGTCTCCAGGTTGGGCCGCCGCCCGGCGGCGACCAGGAGGTGGCTGCCGGCGATGCGGCGGCCGTCGCGCAGGATCAGGGCGGGGTCCGGAGCGGCCGTGGCGATCTCGGCGCTCTCGATGAGCGTGATGCCCTTGCGGCGAAGCGCCGCCAGCAGGCCGGCGACCAGCTCGGGGTCCTCCTTGCCGGCCATCGTCCGGGCTTCGACAACGGTCACCCGGCAACCTAGGCCGGCATGGGCGTCCGCCATCTCCAGCCCGATTGGCCCGCCGCCCAAGATCAGCAGATGGTCCGGCCGCTCAGCGAGGTCGAACAGGGTCTCGTTCGTCAGGTAGGAAACGCGATCGAGACCGGGAATCGGCGGAATGACGGGACGGCTGCCCGCCGCCACCACGATGCGCCGAGCGGTCAGACGCGTTCCACCCACCATCACGGCGTCGGGGGCCACGAAGCGTGCCTCGCCGCGCAGCACGGTCGCACCCAGGGCGCGGAACCGGGCCTCGCTGTCATTCGGGGCGATGGCCGCGATCGCACCGCGCACATGCGCGCGCACAGCATCCCAATCAACGAGCGGCTCGGGCAGGATGATGCCGAGCGCTGCTGCCCGGCGCGCGGCCTCGGCGGCGTGGGCGGCGGCGAGCAGCGCCTTGCTCGGCACGCAACCCGCGTTCAGGCAGTCACCGCCCATGTCCGCACGCTCGACGAGCGCCACCCGCACGCCGAGCTGGGCGGCGACCGCGGTGATCGACAGGCCGGCCGACCCGGCGCCGATCACCGCCAAATCGACATCGAACCCTCTCATCACCGCCGCATCGTCCGCCAGGCGACCGGCAGCAGCGCAAGCACGGCGAGCAGCAGCAGGGGCGTGAGCACGCGGGCGGAGAACACGACACCGACGTCCGGCGATCGCCCGGACGCCAGCACCGCACCCATCCCGGCGCCAACCCAGGTCAGCACGAACGTGATGGGAATGACGCCGATCAGCGTGGCGCCGGCGTAGGGCAGCAGGCGCATGCCGCACAGCGCGGCGGCCAGGTTGACCAGCCAGAACGGCGTCGGCACCAGTCGGAGCGCGAGCAGGTAGCTGAACCCGTCCTGGTGCAGCCGTGCGCGGAAGCGGTTCAGCGACGTGCCCGCCCGGCGGGTTACCGCGGCGGCAAAGGCTGAGCGGGCGATCAGGAACACGATCACCGCTCCCGCCGTCGCACTGAGCACCGCCATTGTGCCGCCCAGGACCGTGCCGAACAGCAATCCCCCCGCCACCGTGACCAGGGAGGCCTCCGGGATCGAGAGGGCGACCCAGGCCGTGTAAAGCACCATGTAGCCGAGCGCCGCCAAGACCGGGTGCGCATCGACCAGGGCCAAAAGGTTGCCCTGCTGTCGGGCAAGCATTGACCAGGTCAAAATCTCCCCCACGCCACTGCGCCACGCAGCGAACCCGAGCCCCGCGACAGCGAGCATGATCAAGAGCGGCCTGAGATATCGCACCAGGAGAACGGCGTTGGCGACCGGGACGGGGAGGAGCTGTTGTGAGGCGCCGGACGCTTCGCTGCAACCCTTGACTTCGATAAGGCAGCGGCCCGCGTGCTCGCACGCTGCCGGGCCAGCCATGATTGACCCCGCTCCGCTGCGCCCGTATAAGCCGCCGCCATCGGCGGGCCCCCGCATTGCGGGCGTGGCCCCGACCCGTGCTGCGGGCTATCGGTTCCAACGGAGAGCTATCGTGAAGCGCACCTACCAACCCTCGAAGCTGGTCCGCAAGCGCCGCCACGGATTTCGCGCCCGGATGGCGACGGTCGGCGGCCGCAAGGTGCTGGCCAACCGCCGTGCGAAGGGCCGCAAGCGCCTGTCCGCCTGATCCCAGACGACACGATGCGCGTCGCGCCTACAGTGGCATCGCCGCCTCGGCGCCTGAAGCGGCGCGCGGAGTTCCTGCGCGTGGCGGCGAAGGGCCGCAAGGTGGCGGCGCCCGGCCTCGTGCTGCAGGCGCTGGCGCGGATGGACGCCGGGCCGGCGCGGATCGGCTTCACCGTGACCAAGAAGGTCGGGAACGCGGTCGTGCGCAACCGCACACGCCGACGCCTGAAGGAGGCGGTGCGCCTGCTGTTGCAGGAAGCTCCACCGAGCGGCGTGGATCTGGTCCTGGTCGGGCGCGAGGGAACGCGGACGCGCCGATTCGCAGCACTTCAGGCGGATCTGCGCCACGCGCTCGCCAAGGCGGGGGTGGCGTGAGCCCGGCAGCCTGGCTCGGTGTCGGTACGGTGCGCGCCTATCAGTGGACGCTGCGGCCCATGATCGGCGCCAATTGCCGCTTCGTCCCGAGTTGCAGCGAGTACGCCATCGATGCGCTGCGCGCGCACGGCGCGGGGCGCGGCACGGCGCTGGCGGTCTGGCGCGTGCTGCGCTGCAACCCTTGGAACCAGGGCGGGTATGATCCGGTGCCCGCCCGCGACTGTCGCTGCGGCGCGCCTGGCAAGACGGGGCATTGATGGACCAGAAGCGACTGTTCACCGCGATCCTGATCTCAATCGCGATCCTGCTCGGCTACCAGCTTCTGGCTCGGCGCTACATGCCCCAGCCGCCCCAACCCGCGCCGCACTCGGAGCAGGCGGCCCTGAACAAGACCGCGACCCCGGTCGAGGGCGGCCCGGCCGCCGGGGCACCTGCGGCGCCGAGCGCGCCGCCCCAGGTCAACGCTCCCGCGCCTGAAGATCGCGGCTCCCGCGGTTCGTGGCTCGGTCAGCCTGCTCGGTGCCCGCATCGACGACATCGTGCTGAACGACTATCGCGAGACCGATGCGCCGAACTCCCCCGACGTGCGTCTGCTGCAACCCGCCTCGACCAAGCACCCGTATTTCGTCCAGTACGGCTGGTCGGCGCCGGCCGGCGAAAATACGCAAGCGTACCCGGCGATGATACGCTCTGGACGGCCTCGGCGCCCGAACTCGGCGCCGGCCAACCCGTCACGCTGTCCTGGAGCAACGGGCAGGGGCTCGACTTCCGGATCGTGCTGGCGATCGACGATCACTACATGTTGTCGGTCCGACAGGAGGTGAGCAACAACACGGGCGAGCCGGTCAGCCTGTTCCCCTGGGCGCGCATCCGGCGCGACTACACGCCCGAGACGGCGGGCTATTACATCCTGTTCGAGGGCCTGCTGGGCGTCACCCATGACCGGCTTCAGGAATACAAGTACCCGCAGGTCCGTGACGACGCGAAGAAGAAGGGCGGCGATATCGGGTATGAGGACACATCCACCGGCGGCTGGGCAGGGATCACCGACAAATACTGGCTGACCGCCATCATCCCCGACCAGACGGTGGCGACGACGGTGCGGTTCCGCTACATCCCAGGCGGGGACGGGCACTACCAGGTCGATCACGTGACGCAGGCGCCACAGACCATCGCGCCGGGCGAGGCGTCGGTGTTGCCGACCCATCTGTTCGCGGGCGCCAAGGTGGTCACGCTGCTGGACCATTACGAATCAGCGCTGGGCATCCCGCATTTCGACAAGGCGGTTGACTTCGGCTGGTTCTATTTTCTGACCAAGCCGATCTTCTACGCGCTGGATTTCCTGAACGGGCTGCTGGGGAATTTCGGCTTGGCGATCATGGTGTTCACCATATCCGTCAAGGCGCTGTTCTTCCCGTTGGCGAACTACTCGTACCGGTCGATGAGCAAGATGCGGCTGCTCAGCCCGAAGGTGACGGCACTGCGCGAGCGGCTCAAGGACGACCCGCAGAAGATGCAGTCCGAGATGATGGCGCTGTATCGGGCGGAGAAGGTGAACCCCGCCAGCGGCTGCCTGCCGATGGTGGTGCAGATTCCGGTGTTCTTCTCCCTCTACAAGGTCATCTTCGTCACCATCGAGATGCGCCAGGCGCCGTTCTTCGGGTGGATTCACGACCTGTCGCAGGTGGACCCGACGAACATCTTCACCCTGTTCGGCCTGATCCCGTGGGACCCGACCATGATCTCGCCGCTCCTGCACATCGGCGTCTGGCCGCTGATCATGGGGGCGACGATGTTCTTCCAGCAGAAGCTGAACCCGCCGCCGCCCGACCCGATGCAGGCCAAGCTGTTCCAGTTCATGCCGGTGATCTTCACCTTCATGCTGGCCCGCTTCCCGGCAGGGCTTGGTGATCTATTGGAGCTGGAACAACCTGCTCTCGATCGCGCAGCAATGGCTGATCATGCGGCGCACGCACCTGGCGCGTCCGGGCCTGGCCCGGACGTGAGCGGGACGACGGCCCTCCGCCTGCGCCGAAGAGGAAGCGGCGTTGGAGGCGGGACGGCTGCTTTTCGCGCGCCCCTGCCGGTTCGTGCTACGCCTCGCAGCGGCTGGACCAGCTTCCGGCGATCGACCGGCCGGAAGTGGCGGTGGCCGGGCGTTCCAATGTCGGGAAGTCCTCGTTGCTGAACGCCCTGACCGGCCAGCGGGCGCTGGCACGGGTGTCGCACCAGCCCGGCCGCACCCGGCAGCTCAATTTCTTCGATCTCGGGGGGCGGCTGACCCTGGTGGACATGCCCGGCTATGGCTACGCGCAGGCACCGAAGGATGTGAAGGCCGATTGGCAGGGCCTGATGTTCGACTATCTGCGCGGTCGCCCGAGCCTGCGGCGCGTGCTGCTGATGCTGGATGCGCGCATCGAACTCAAGCCCGCCGACGAAGCGGTGATGGCGCTTCTGGACCGTGCGGCGGTGACTTTCCAGCTCGTGCTGACCAAGGCCGACGACCTGAACCCGACCGCGCTCGCCCAGAAGCACGCCGAGGCGGCACGGCTCGCCAGGGCGCATCCGGCAGCGGTCCATACGGTCATCGCGACATCGAGCGAGACGGGGGAGGGGATTGCCGCGCTGCGGGCGGAGGTCGCGGGGCTGGCGGCCTGATCGGCACCTCGCTTGACCGACCGGCAGCCGCGCCGTAGCACCGGCGCTCCGTCAGGGATGCAGCATGACCGCCTCGACCACCGATTACGTCGCCGCCACGGAGCAGGCCCGCACGCTCGCGCGCGCGCTGCCCTATCTCCGCCGCTACGCCGGCGCGACGATCGTCGTGAAATACGGCGGACACGCCATGGGAGAGGAGGACCTGGCGCGGCAGTTCGGCGAGGACATCGCGCTGCTGAAGCAGGTCGGCATCAACCCGGTCGTCGTCCACGGAGGCGGCCCGCAGATCAACGCGATGCTGAAGCGGCTCGCGATCGAGTCGACCTTCGTCGACGGGTTGCGCGTCACCGACGATAGAATGGTGGAAGTGGTCGAGATGGTGCTGGCCGGCACCGTCAACAAACAGGTCGCGGGCCTCATCAGCCAGGCCGGCGCGATGGCGGTGGGCATCTGCGGCAAGGACGGCGGACTGATCCGCGCCCGCAAGCTGCTGCGGACCCGCCACGAGCCGGGCAGTCCCGAGGACCAGGTGCTGGACCTCGGCTTCGTGGGCGAGCCGGAATCCGTCGATCCGCGCGTGATCCACGCGTTGACCGGCGCCGGGCTGATTCCGGTGATCGCACCCGTGGGCGTGGACTCCGAGGGCCAGACCTACAACATCAACGCCGATGCCGTGGCCGGCGCCGTCGCCGGGGCGCTGCATGCGACGCGGCTCTTGATGCTGACCGACGTTGCCGGGGTGCTCGACCGCGACAGGCGCCTGATTCCCGAAATGACGGTGGCCGATGTCCAACATGGCATCGCGAGCGGCGTGATCACCGACGGCATGATCCCGAAGGTGGAGAACTGCGTGTCCGCAGTGCGCCAGGGTGCTAGGGGCGCGGTCATCCTGGATGGACGCACACCGCATGCCTGCCTGTTGGAACTATTCACCGAAGGCGGCATCGGCACCATCATCCGGCCCTGAATCGAGGACCCGCCGGCGCGGCGCTTACGCCGCCCGGAGGGCCAGGTCCAGAATCGCCTTGTCCGCAGTCGGCACGGCGACAGGCTCGGCCGAGGGCTCCGCCAGCGGGTCAGGGATCGGACGTCCCGAGATGCGCGCGTAGAGTTCCATGTATCTGGAGGCTGCCTGCGCCCAGCCGAACCGGCGCGCCATGGCCGCCCGACGCATAGTGGCGAGCCGCTCCGGGCTGTGGAACACCGCGACAGCGCGGCGGCAGGCGGCGAGCAGCCCCTCCGGCGAGAGATCGTCGAACAGGAAGCCAGTGACGTCATCCTCGATGGTGTCGGCCAGCCCGCCGGTGGCATGGGCCACGGGCAGCGTGCCCAGTCGCTGCGCCTGCATCTGCGTCAGGCCGCACGGCTCGAAGCGGGACGGCATCAGCAGGAAGTCACTCGCGGCGAGGATGCGGTGCGCCATCGGCTCGTTGAAGCCGACAAGGACGGCGATGTGGTCACGGTGGCAGCGCGACAGACGGTTCAGCATCAGCTCCGTCTCGGGCTCGCCCAGTCCGAGGATGGCGATCTGCCCGCCTTCGCGAACGATGTCGCCCGCCGCCGCCGCGACCACGTCCAGTCCCTTCTGGCGGACCAGCCGGGAGACCACGCCGAACAGCGGACCCTCGGACGGGGCAAGGCAAAGTCCGGTGCGGACCAGATCGGCGGTCGCGCGCTTGGCATGCAGGTCGGCGGCACTGAAATGGAACGGCAGATAGGGGTCGGACGCCGGGTCCCAGCTCTCGTCGATGCCGTTGACGATGCCGCTGAGCTGCCCGCGCTCCGCCAGGCCCTGGATCAGCCCGTGCAAGCCGCCGCCCAGCGCCTCCGTGGTGATCTCGCGGGCATAGGTCGGGCTGACGGCGCAGACATGATCGGCGTAGAAAAGCCCGGCCTTCAGGAATGAGACGTTGCCGTGGAACTCCACGCCGTTGATGCCGAAGGCGTGTTCAGGGATGCCGAGGCCATGGCGGTGGTCGGCGCTGAAGATGCCCTGATGCCCGAGATTGTGGGCCGACAGCAGGGTGGGGACGCTGGCGCCCTCCCAGCGCAGATAGGCCGGTGCCAGTCCGCCCGGCCAGTCGTTGACGTGCAGCAGGTCGGGCTGCCAGCCGAGGTCGCCGCGTCCGCGCGCAAGCTCGGCGGCGGCAAGCGACAGCCGGCCCATGCGCAGATCATTGTCCGGCCAGTCGGTGCCATCGGGGCGCGAATAGGGACCGCCGCGCCGCTGGTAGAGCGCCGGTGCGAGCAGCACGTACACGATCAGCCCGTCGGCGGTGCGGATCTGCCCCAGCCGGCACGCCGCGATGCCCGACCGGCCGGGCAGGTGCCCGACAAGACGGATCTCGGGCGCCTTGGCCAGCACGCCGGGATAGCCCGGCATCACCACGCGCACGTCGGCGCCGAGCTTGCGAAGCGCCCGCGGCAGCCCCGCAGCAACTTCACCCAGGCCGCCCGACTTCGAGAAATCGGCAAACTCGCTGGTGGCGAATAGAACCTTCATGCGCTCGGGATGCTTTCATTGACGAATTTTAGCAGAACAAAACGCGCGGCGATCTGCGATGACTTGCTCACGACGTCCGGAGTTGGTTCACAAGGGGGTCAGTCCGGCTCGGGTGGAACGACGGTCGCCGGAACGGCATCGCGGGTGGCGCGGATGCGTGCGACGCGGCGGCCTTCCATGTCCAGCACCTCGAACCGCCAACCGTCGAAGACGATGCGATCGCCGGCCCGAGGCACGCGTCGCAGCAGTGCGAGAAGCAGGCCAGCGAGCGTGTGATAGCTGCCTTCGGCGGGAAGATCGTCGGGCAGACCGAGCCGCACCTTGGCCTCGTCCATCGGCATCATCCCGTCGAGCACGAGCAGCGCGGCACCATCCCCCATTGTGGGGCCGCCGCGCTGTGCCGCAGCGTCGGACGGCTCGCCCACGATCGCCTGCAACACATCCGCCGCGGTGACGACGCCTTCGAAGCTGCCGTATTCGTCCATGATCAGCGCCATGCCCAGCGGATCGATGCGAAGCCGCTCCAGCGCATCGAGCGCGGTGACGGTGTCCGGCAGCACCACCGGCTGGCGCAGGGCCGCGCCGACCGACAATTCGCCCCCGGCCAGGATGCGGTCAAGGATGTCCTTGGCCTGCACGACCCCCACCACGTTGTCCACCGCGCCGTCACAGACGACGAAACGCGAATGCGGCGCCTCCCGCAACGTCGCGGCGATATCGGGGG
Organism: uncultured Pseudomonadota bacterium; assembly: GCA_963756495.1. Taxonomy (GTDB): domain Bacteria; phylum Pseudomonadota; class Alphaproteobacteria; order Acetobacterales; family Acetobacteraceae; genus DATFDN01. The sequence goes on from CAVWNS010000005.1 coordinate 375,709, forward strand.
GCGGGTCGGTCCGATCGATCCAGGCCAGATCGGTGCGCGGAGTCATGATCGCCCGCACCGGCTTGTCGGCAAGGCGCAGGACGCGCTCGATCATGTCGCGCTCCCCGGTCTCCAGCACGCCCGCCTGCGCGCCTTCCGCCAGGAGCGCCTTCAGCTCCTCCTCGGTCACCGTCTCCCGCGCGGCGCGCGACAGGCCGAGCAGGCGCAGCACCAGCGCGGTGGAGTGGCCGAGCAGCCAGACGACAGGGGTGGAGGCGGCCGCCGTCCAGCCGATGGGCCGCGCCACCCGCGCGGCGACCAGCTCCGGCCGGCGCAGGGCGAGCTGCTTGGGCACCAGTTCGCCCAGCACCAGCGTCAGGTATGTCGTGACCACCACGACGGTCACGATCGCGAGCGTATCAGCGACAGGGGCGAGCAGCGGAATATGGGCCAGCTTGCTTGCCAGGCGACCGGCGATGCGGGCGCCCCCGAAGACGCCGGTGAACACGCTGACCAGCGTGACCCCGACCTGCACGGTGGGCAGGAAACGCTGCGGATCGTCGATCAAATGCCGCGCGGCAGCCGCCCCCGGCAGGCCCTTGCGCTCCATGACTGCCAGCCGCGCGCGCCGTGCCGACACGAGGGCAAGCTCGCTCATGGAGAACAACCCGTTGATCCCGATGAGGATCAGGACGACCAGGACCTCAAGGCCTAGGGCCATGAGGAGGGAACCGTGCGGCCCATATTATCGTATTCTAAGATTCGTCTGGATTTTGAGCCATCTTCATGCTTCTTTAACCGCCCCTTCCACCAAGCGAGTTCGCTCCATGGTCCAGTCCACGGCAGAGATCATCCCGTTTCCCGCCGAGCGGATGGAGCAGGTCGGGCGCGCGCGGCTGGAGCGGTCGCTGGACCGGCTGCGGGCGGTGCTGGCCGAGCAGGCGGTCGCGATCACGGCATGGCGCGGTCAGCTCGATCAGCTGCGCGACGGGGTGGACACGCTGGGCCAATCGCTGGGCGATTACCACGCGCAACTCGCGGCGGCAAAGAATGATACGGATGCCCTGAACACCGAGGCCCGGCGGCTGGAAGCGTGGGCGGATGACGCGTTAGCGCGCTGAGGCGTTCAGCCGGGCTGGGCCTCCGTGAAGAATTTCTGTCCCTCGGCGAAGTGGTTCGGCCGCATGAACACGCCCAGGACCACCGCTCCATTGGGTGCGTGGGCGACATGCGTGCTCCCGGCCGGGCGCCAGACGAAGTTGCCGGCCGTGCAGGCGCCTTCGTGGTCTTCCAGGCTGCCCTCCAGAACGTAGGTCATCTCGACGCCCGTGTGCTCGTGCAGCGGCACCACCGCGCCGGGTGCCAAGCGGAGAAGCAGCGTCGCGACGCCCGTTGTTGCGTCTGTGAACAGGACCTTGTGCTCGATGCCGGGGAACTTGGAACGCTCCCAGGGCATGTTGACCACGTCCAGGTAGCAGGACGGCGGCGAGGGCGCGTCGCTCAGCAATCGTTTGCGTGGGGCGGCGATCGTGTCGGGCATGGCGGGCCTCCGTTGCCGGTACGAGTAGGACACATCGCGCGCCCTGGCGGGCGGCAATGTCAAGCGGGCCAGTCAGGTGCCGATCTTCAGTGTCGAGACCAGCCCACGCAGGCAGGCCAGCACGGAGAGCGGAACCACACGACCGGTACGCGGATTGTCCTCGTCCGGGACATTCTCGATCGTCATCGTGCAGCGGACGGTCGCCGCTTCCACGCGGATAGTGTGGGTGTTCCGCGTCAGGGTAGGATCGGCCCAGATCTCCGCCCGGGTGCGCTCCGGTCCGATCCCGGCCAGAGCCAGGGCGGCGGCGACGTTGACGTTCGCCGGAAAACCCCGCGCCGCTTCGAAGGCGCTGCCCTGGAACACGCGTAGCGGCGCGGCGATTCCGGCCACCTGAATGCCATTTTCGACCAGGTATGGCGCCCCGGCCAAGCCGGCGGGCGGCTTTCGAGTCTCGATCGTGACACTCTCCACGGGACCTTCGGCCGCCGCGCGCACGGCGTCGAGCCCGAGCAGGGCTCCGGTGGATACCACCACCCGCGCCCCGGTCTCGCGCGCGCGGCCCACCAGGTCCATGCGCGGCAGCAGCGCGCCTGCGGACACCACGACGAGGACGCGGCCGGCCTCGATCGCCGGCACAGCGATCTGCTCCAGCACCGCGGCAGGCGCCGCCTCCACGACGATGTCGGCTTCGGCGAGGTCCGCCAGCACGACAACGCGCGGCGGAGAGCGGAACTGGGCGACCCGGTCCTGTGCGTGGGCGGGGTCACGGGCGGCCACCGCGATCAGCCGCAGCCCCTCCACCCCGGCATCCAGGGCCCGCGCGAGCGGCAGGCCGACCGCACCCAACCCGCCGATCGCCACGGTCCTGATCATTGCTCCTGCCCCATGATAGCGCGCGCCCCAGCCAGGTCCTGCGGGGTGTTGACATTGAGAAACGGATCGTGGGGAGACGGGGGAAACGCGACGGCCCGCATCCCGATCGCGGCCCCGAACGCGCCGGCCGCGTGCGGCCCTGGCTCGCGCAGGTAGCGGCGCAGCGCGTCGCGCACGCCAACCGGCCAGAGTGCAATCAAGTGGTGAACACGCCCCGCGCTCGCGGCCCAGGCAGGCGAGGGGGCGAGGGATGTCGCCAAGTGCGGCGGCACGAAGGGAGTATCGCCCGGCACCGTGAGGAGATCGTTGGCACCCCGCGCGGCGGCCCAGTCGAGCCCGGCCAGGACCCCGGCCAGAGGACCCTGTCTGGCGAAGATGCCGTCGTCGAGCACGGGCGCGCCGTAGGCGGCGAAACGCGCCGGGTCGCCGTTGGCACTGATCGCCACGCTTGCGGCCTCAGCGGTAAGGCGGTCGAGAATGTGGGCCAGCATGGGTCGGCCGCCCAACTCCAGCAGCGGCTTGTCGCCCCCGCCCATACGACGAGCCCCGCCGCCGGCCAGGGCCAGCGCACAGAGGCCGGGAACGAGGCGTACTGCCGCCGTATCTGTCATGAGAGTGGGGCGAGCGATCGGGACTCGAACCCACGGCATCCAGGACCACAACCTGGCGCTCTACCACCTGAGCTACGCCCGCCACAAAGACCGGCGCGGGTTCTCGCCGATCAGCGTGCCGGCGTCAATGCACCCGCATTGCGCTCGCGGAAGTACCGCCGCAGCCGCGCGACCGCCTCGTCCAGCACCTCGTCGCGCTTGCAGAAGGCGAAGCGCGCATAGGTTCGAGGCGGGTCGGGAGCGTCGTAGAACGCCGTTACCGGAACCGCCGTGACCTTCGCCTGCTCGGTGATATGCCGGCAGAACGCCTCGTCGTCGGGTGGAAAGCCGAGCGGGGTGAAGTCGGCGATGACGAAATAGGTCCCGCGCGACGGCAGCACCGACATCCCCAGCGCGGTGAGGCCCGCGGCCAGCCGGTCGCGCTTGGCTTCCAGCGCGGATGCGAGCCCGGCGAAATAGGCGTCGTCCTTGGCGAGCCCGACCGCCACCGCCCGTTGCAGGTTGGGCGGCGTGGTGAAGGTGAGGTTCTGGTGCGCCTTCGCCACCACCTCGGTCAGCGCTGCAGTGGCAGTGATGTAGCCCACCTTCCAGCCGGTCAGCGAGAAGGTCTTGCCCGCGCTGCCCACGCGGATCACCCGCTCGCGCATTCCCGGGAAGGTCATCAGCGGAATGTGCCGCGCGCCATCGAAGGTCAGGTGCTCATAGACCTCGTCGCACACCGCATAGGCGTCATGGCGCGCCAGCAGGTCGGCGATCACGCCAAGCTCGCCTTGGGTGAACACCTTGCCGGTCGGGTTCATCGGGGTGTTGAGCACGATCGCCTTAGTGCGCGGCCCGAAGGCGGCGGCCAGGGCATCCCGTGGCAGGCTCCAGTCCGGCGGGGACAGGCGCACCAGGCGGGGGTTTGCTCCCATCAGGCGGACGATCGGCAGATAGGTGTCGAACACCGGCTCGATCAGCACCACGTCGTCGCCCGGGTTGAGCAGCGCCATGAGGCAGGCGGTGATCCCCTCCGTTGCCCCGGAGGTGACGACCACCTCGCGCATCGGATCGACCTCGATCCCATAAAACCGTGCGTTGGCGGCGGCCACGGCGCGGCGCAGTTCGGGGACGCCGGGCATCGGTGGGTACTGGTTGCGCCCGTCATGCAGCGCGGCGGCGGCTGCGTTCAGGATGTCGGACGGCCCGTCGGTATCGGGGAAGCCCTGGCCGAGATTGATGGACCCGTGCTCGACCGCCAGCGCCGACATCACGGCGAAGATCGTCGTGCCGAGGCCGGACAGCAGATGATTGGCGGGCTTCACTTGATGCGGGCTCCCCGGTTGGATGCGCGGCCAGTATGGGTCCGGACCGCTTGCGGTCAACGGAAGTGCCCGTTTCCCAGGCAAGCCAGTGGTCAGTCGCCCATGTGCTGGGCTAAGCATTCCGTGGCGCCGGTGCCAGGAGGCCCCGGTCGCCGCTGGCATGGCTCGTGCAACGAATACCCGACGGGAGCCCGGCGATCCCGGGTACGGACAGCGATGAAGAAGATCGAGGCGGTCATCAAGCCGTTCAAGTTGGACGAAGTGAAAGAGGCGCTCCACGAAGTTGGGCTGCAGGGCATCACGGTCGTCGAGGCCAAGGGCTTCGGCCGCCAAAAGGGGCACACCGAGCTGTACCGGGGCGCGGAATACGTCGTCGATTTCCTGCCCAAGGTGAAGATCGAGGTGGTCTGCGAGGACGCCGTGGCCGAGCGCGCGGTCGAGGCGATCGTCAATGCCGCCCGCACGGGGCGGATCGGCGATGGCAAGATCTTCGTCACCTCGGTCGAGGAGGTGGTCCGGATCCGCACGGGCGAGCGTGGCGAGGACGCGATCTGAGACCCGGATCGGCGTAAGACCGGCTGGAAACAGGCTGGAAAGCCGCTTCCGGCCGGCCGCGTAAACGACTACACGGGCGGCCTGCCAAGCTAGGCGGAGCGGTCCAGACTGATCCATGCATCCGCACGTCTCCGAGCACAAACCGGGTGGCGGGCACGACAAGATTGGGGGCACGAGGGATGGCGAAGAGGCCAGGCAACGGGAACGGCGACGGCGTCGGCAAGGTGATGGAGATGCTGCAGGAGCACTCCGTCGAATATGTCGATCTGCGGTTCACCGACCCGCGCGGGAAATGGCAGCACACGGCGCAGCACGTCTCCACCATCGACGAGGAGGTGTTTCGCGACGGCATCATGTTCGACGGCTCCTCGATCGCCGGCTGGAAAGCGATCAACGAGTCGGACATGATCCTGCTGCCGGACCCCGAGACCGCGGTGATGGACCCGTTTGCCGCCAAGCCGAGCCTGATCCTGGTCTGCGACATCATCGAGCCGTCCACTGGCCAGCCCTACAACCGCGACCCCCGCTCGACCGCGAAGAAGGCCGAGCAATTCTTGCAGGCGAGTGGCATCGGCGACACCGCCTTCGTCGGGCCCGAGGCCGAGTTCTTCATCTTCGACAGCGTGAAGTTCGGCGTTGGCGGCAACTATGGGATCTACCAGATCGACAGCCAGGAGGGGCCGCAGGCGTCGCTCAAGGACTACCCCGAAGGCAACATGGGCCATCGGCCGGTCGTCAAGGGCGGCTATTTCCCGGTCCCGCCGGTCGATTCCGAAAGCGATCTGCGTGCCGAGATGCTCTCGACCATGGGCGAGATGGGCGTGGCGGTCGAGAAGCACCACCACGAGGTGGCGCAGAGCCAGCACGAGCTTGGCATGAAGTTCGGCCCGCTGGTGCGCATGGCCGACCACCTCCAGATCTACAAGATACTGCATCCACAACGTGGCCCACAGCTACGGCAAGACGGCGACGTTCATGCCGAAGCCGGTGTACGGCGACAACGGGTCCGGGATGCATGTCCATCAATCGATCTGGAAGGGCGGCAAGCCGCTGTTCGCCGGCAACGGCTACGCCGATCTGTCGGAATCCGCCCTTTACTACATCGGCGGCATCATCAAGCACGCCAAGGCGCTGAACGCGTTCACCAACCCGCTGACCAACAGCTACAAGCGCCTGATCCCGGGCTTCGAAGCGCCGGTCCTGCTCGCCTACTCGGCGCGCAACCGCTCGGCATCCTGCCGTATCCCCTATGCCACGAGCCCGAAGGCCAAGCGGGTCGAGGTGCGCTTTCCCGATCCGGGCGCGAACCCCTATCTCGCGTTCGCGGCGATGCTGATGGCCGGACTGGACGGCATCCGCAACAAGATCCATCCCGGCGACCCGATGGACAAGGACCTCTACGACCTGCCACCGGAGGAACTGAAGGGCATCCCGACGGTCTGCGGCAGCCTGCGCGACGCCCTGACCTCGCTGGAGGGCGACCACGAGTTCCTGCTGGCCGGGGACGTATTCAGCACGGACCAGATCGAAAGCTATATCGAGTTGAAGTGGAGCGAGGTGTACCGCTTCGAGCACACGCCGCATCCGGTGGAGTTCGAGATGTACTACTCGGTCTGAGTCGCCAGAGCCGTTTCGCCTCGCGTCCCGCCGGCCCATCGATCCGGCGTGACACGGCCTACATCTCCTCTGCCTCCTCCGTCGCGATCTCCAGCACCTGCGCGGCGCGCATGGAGCCGACAGTCTCCACGCCCCTTAGGACGCGCTGCATGGCGCGGGTGCGGCGACGGGCCGCCTCGATGGTGTTGGTCATGGCGCCCGCGTTTTTGAGAAGCCTGCCCAGCACATCGTCCATCTTCAGCATCTCGGTCCGTGTCGCGCCCAGAAGCTCGCGCACCTGGTCGGCCTTCTGTTCCAGTGCGAGGCCGACCATCCCGAGGTGGATGGTGCGCAGCAGGGCGGGGAACAGGCTCGGCCCCAGCACCAGCACGCGGCAGTCCCGGCCGATCGCATCGATCAGGCCGGGGATGCGCGCGACCTCGGCGAATAGCGAGTCGGTCGGCAGATACATCACCGCGAACTCCACGGTGGCGGGCGGGACGATGTACTTGTCGGCGATCTTGCGCGCCTGTTCGCGAACCGTGCGCTCCAACCCCTTGCGGGCGGTGCGCTCCGCGTCAGCATCGCCCATTTCGGCAGCGCTCAGCAGGCGTTCGTAGTCCGCGACCGGGAACTTGGAATCGATGGACAGCAGCAGCCGGTCGGCCCCGCGCATGGGCATCCGCACAGCGAATTCCACCGCCTCGTCGCTCTCGGGGCGCAGTCGGCAATTCGTCTCGAAGCTGCCGGGCGGCAGGATGTCGTCGAGCAGCGCGCGAACCTGCGTCTCGCCCCAGCCGCCACGGGTCTTCACGTTGGAGAACAGCCGCTTGATGTCGCCGATCTGCGCGGTGACCGCCTGCACGTCGCCCATCGCTTTCTGCACCGCCGCGAACTGGTCGATCACGCGGGCGAAGCTGTCGTTCATCTGCTTTTCCACCGCGGCGTGGAGCTGCTCGTTCACCGTGCGCTGGATTTCCGCGAGCTTGGCTTCGTTGGCCTCGCGCAACTCGCGCAGCTTGGCGTCCAGCAGGGTGCGCGTGCCCTCGGCCTGGCGCTGCGTGTCCTCGGCGCCGCGCCGCTGGCCCTCCGACAGCGCCAGCCGCAGCTCGCCCTGCTCGCGCGAGAGCACCGTGCGCAGTTTTTCCATACCCGCGTCCAACGTGCCGCGCAGGGCCGAAAGCCGCTCGGCCGCCTCGCTGCCGACACCCATCATGGTCATGCGCGTCGTCTCGGATTCGCCGCGCACGCCGGCCAGGCCCTGTTCGGCCAGGATGCGCAGCCGCTGGATCTCCCGCCCGGCACGCAGCAGAAGCAGCAGCGCGATCAGCGCGGCGGCGGCGGCGAGGGCGGCGAACGGGGCGGCGAGGTCGGTCGGCATCTTCGCTCCTGTGACGCGCGGCGGGGGAGTATCCGTTAAACTTGTCGTTCCGGAAAGGAGAAGAGATGGACGTGCGGCCAGACAGGAGTTTCCACTTCGAGGACGTTCAACCCGGCCTCGTGCTCCGCTCGGCGCGGGCCATCGTCATGGACGACGCCAGCATCACCGGCTTCGCGCGCCAGTTCGACCTGCATCCCGCCCATCTGTCGCCGGAGACGGCGGCGACCAGCATGTTCGGCGTCTTCTGCGCGAGCGGCTGGCACACCGGCGCGGTCACCATGCGGCTGATCAGCGAGACGATGCCGATCGCGCGCGGCGGAATGGGCGCGGGGGTTGAAGACCTGCGCTGGCTGCGCCCGGTCCGTGGCGGCGACGCCTTGCGCGTCGAGATCGAGATCCTCGCCGCCCGGCCATCGCGGTCGCGCCCCGACGCGGGGGTGGTGACCTATCGCTGCACCACCTTGAACCAGCACCATGAGCCGGTGCAGCAATTCACGACGACAGTGCTGTTTCCCCGCCGTGCCGCAGCGGTGCCGGACGCGCCGATGGCGTGAGCGCGCCGACGGCATCCAGGTCCGGCAGCAGATCGCGCAGCATCGGGTAGTCGCGCTCGGCGACACAGACCAGATACGCACGGCTGGCGCGCGCGGCGGCCGATCCCTCGGGCACCGGCCGGCCGTCTGGACCCAGCGGCAGCGCGGTGAGGCCGAGATCGTTGTAGATCTTCAGCAGTGCTGGACCGGCCCGCCAGATGGCTGGATGGCGCCCCTCCTGGCGCGCGAGGTCGCGCAGCCGCCATACCGCCGAGATGCGGTCGCTCTGCGCGCCGGCCGGATCGCCGAGAGCGACGAGCAGGCCACCAAGGCGGCGGAACGGGACCGCCGCGCGCTCGGCCTCGCCGAACACCAGCCCGTCGGCCCGTTCCGGCGGACGCGCGCCCAGCATCAGCAGCCGCAGCCGCGCCTCCACGTCCCACGGTCGCCATCGGACCCGGCCGGGGCGCAGCAGGAGCCACACCGTGATCAATGCCAGGATCACGACTAGGGCCAGGCTGGCACGCAGTCCCGCGGACATCGAGGACGACAGGACGATTTCCCAGAACGCGTTGTTCGCCATCCCGTGGACGCGACGGCGAAAACCCACCAGCGCCAGGGCGCAGGCGGCGAGCGCGAGCAGCGAGAGCGCGCTCTCGCGATCGAGCGGCCCGCTCAGCAGCCTTGCATGGCGGTAGAAAAAGGTCCGGAACGGGGCCAGCACCAATGCCGCCAGCAGCAGGACGCCGATCGGCCAGACCCGTTCGCCCTGGCCCAGGATGAAGCCGGACCCGGCCACGAGCAGGACCAGCGCCCCGCTCCAGGCCAGATTGACGCGCCGGATCAGCCCGATCGCCATGACGATCAGCCCGGCTCCGATCAGCGACGGCACGAAGTGGCCCGCCTGACGGGCGATGTCGGTGATCGCCCTCGGCTGTGGCGGGGCTGACATGTGCGGGGCCAGCAGGCCGAGGCCGAGCAGGAGCATGCCCGACAGGCCCACCGCCCCGCTCGCGGCGGCGGCGGCGAAGTCCGGCTCGGTCCAGCGCGGCCCGGCGGCCGACGGTGCGCGCGCCAGCGGCCGGACGCCGCGCATCAGCATCTCGTTGCCGGCGAACAGGGCACCCGCCAGGAACAGCGGGATAACGTAGTAGTAGAGCCGGAACACCGCGATCGCGGCAATGATGGGTGCCGCTGGCAGGAACGGCGCCAAGCCGAACAGGATGGCGGTGTCGAACACGCCGAGACCGCCCGGCAGATTGGCGGCAAGGCCCGCGGTGAAGGCGGCGAGATAGACGCCGACGAAAAGCAGCCATCCAAGCCCCGGCGCGGCCGGCAGCAACGTCCACAGGATCGTCGCCGCCGCGGCGACATCCGCCGCCGCCAGGGCGACCTGCAACAGCGCCATTTGTGGGGCGGGAAGCGTCACGCTGTGCCCGCGGACCCGGAACGTGCCGAGCAGGGCGGACAGCCCGAGATAGAGCGCGACGGCCGCCCACAACACGCCGCCCAGGAGATGCAGCACCCACCTCGGCGCATGCGCGCCCACATAGGGCAGGGCCTCGGGCATGGCGAACAGGATGGCGCCGCCCAAGGCCAGCCCGCCCAGGCCGAAGGTCAGGCTGCAAAACGCGATGGTCTTGCCGATCTCGACCGGGGTCAGCCCCCAGTGCGCATACAGCCGGTACCGCACGGCCGCGCCCGAGACCGCAGCGAAGCCCAGATTGTGCGACAGCGCGCAGGCACAGAAGGAGGCGAGCGCGACCTTCCGATAGCTCAGCCGATGGCCGGCGTAGAGCGTGCCAAGCCGGTCATAGAGCGTGAGCACGCCATAGGCGAGCACGGTGCAGGCGAAGGCCATCGCCAGCGGCCCCGGCCGGATAGCGCGGATCGCACTGCCGATCTCGGCGAGCTGGAGGTGGCGGAACTCCTTCTGGACGGCATAGACGGCGGCGAACAGCAGCACCACGCCCAGCATGGCCGGCAGGTGCCGTGCCGCGCGGGCGAGCCTGGCGCCGAGCATCAGGCCGCGTCGGCGGAACGCGCGAGCGCGGCCTCGATCAGCGCGACCGTCTCGGCTTGGCCATACAGCGCGACGAAGCCGCCGAAGCGCGGGCCTTCCTGCTGACCCAGCAGCACCTGATAGAGGCAGCCGAACCAGGCGCGCAACTCGGGGAAGGAATGGCGCTTGCCCACCTCGAACACCGCGTTCTGGATCGTCTCGGCGTCGGTGCCCAGCTCCATCCCGCGCAAGGTCTCGGCGAGGTCGGCCAAGGCGGCGCGCTCGTCCTCGGTGGGCGCGCGGTAGCGTTTGGCGGGACGGACGAAATCGCGGTAATAGGCGATGGCGTGCCCCACGAGGTTGTCGAGGAACGGCATCGCTTCGGGGGTGGCTCCGGGACTGTACCGGCGGATGAACCCCCACAGGATCGCCGGGGTCTCCGCGTTGACCACGCTCGCCAGATTCAGCAGCATCGCGAACGAGACCGGGCTGCCGCCGCGGTTGGGCGGGGCTCCGGCGTGGATGTGCCAGGCGGGATTCGCGCGCGCCTGATCTTCCGTCTGCGCGCCGAGCCGCGCCGCGTTGGCGAGGTACTCGTCGGTCGCGCGCGGGATCACGTCGAAATACAGCCGCTTGGCCCGCTGCGGCTGGTTGTACATGAACTGGCTCAGCGCCTCGGGGGGGGCGTAGCGCAGCCACTCCTCGACCGAGAGCCCGTTGCCCTTGGACTTGCTGATCTTCTGCGCGTGCTCGTCGAGGAACAGCTCGTAGGTGAAGCCCTCGGGCGGCGCTCCGCCCAGGATGCGGCAGATGCGGCCCGAGAGGCGGACGGAATCGATGAGGTCCTTGCCCGACATCTCGTAATCGACGCCGAGCGCCACCCAGCGCATCGCCCAGTCGGCCTTCCACTGGAGCTTGCAGGCCCCGCCCTTCACCGAGGTCTCGAACGCCTCGCCGCTGGCGGGATCGCGCCAGGCCACGGTTGCGGCATCCGGGTCGCGCCGCTCGATCGGCACCTGCATGACCGCGCCGGTGCGCGGGTGGATCGGCAGCACGGGGGCGTAGGTGGCCCGGCGCTCCGGCCCCAGCGTGGGCAGGATCACCGCCATCACCGCGTCGTAGCACTCCAGCACGCGGATCAGCGCGGCATCGAAGCGTCCCGAGCGGTAGTACTCGGTGGAGGAGGCGAACTCATACTCAAAGCCGAACGAGTCCAGGAAGGCGCGCAGGCGGGCGTTGTTGTGCGCCCCGAAACTCTCGTGGCTGCCGAACGGGTCGGGGATCTGGGTCAGCGGTTTGCCCAGGTAGCCTGCCAGCATGGTGCGGTTGGGCACGTTGTCGGGCACCTTGCGCAGCCCGTCCATGTCGTCGCTGAAGGCGACCAGGCGCGAGGGCGATCGCGTCAGCTCGGTGAAGGCGTGGCGCACCCAGGAGGTGCGCGCGACCTCGCCGAAGGTGCCGATATGCGGCAGGCCCGAGGGGCCGTATCCCGTCTCGAACAGCGCCTTGGTCTTGCCCAGCCGCACAAGCCGCGCCGCGACCTTCGCCGCCTCCTCGAACGGCCACGCTTTGATCGGGGACATCACGATTCGGCGCTCATGCAGGCTACAACTGGTCAATCTGTTGTACAAAACGTTCGTAGGCAATGCTTCGGCCTTTTGGCGTACGTGCAAAGCCGTCCCCCCTTATCAATGCGGCAATCGAAGGGCTGTCGTTGGGCGAGTAGTCGGGCACGTTTAAGCGGCCCCTAGGGCGGAGCTCTCGCTGCAATTGCTTTTTGGGGTCAGCGATTTGGTCGACTCGCGCGCCGCTCCTGTCCCGCAGCTTCCGCCACCCGGCGCACTGCTTCGCAACCTGCTCCGGCCACATGAACCACCATGCGTCCGTTGCCCATGCAGGCACGACAGCGACGACCGCGAACTTAAATTCCGCTCTGGGCAAGCGCTCTCTAAGCTCTTCCTCAAATGCATGCGTCTCCTGGGCGTCGGTGCGAGGCTCGACGTCATCCAGGTCGCGGTGAAGCAAAACCGCCTTCACATCGGCTCTTATGATCTCTGCCCTTATTAGGCGAGCTATTCGCTCAGATTGCTGCAGTCGCTTCCCACGCTCAGCAATCGGACTCAAGATCGGGGGTTCTTTTCGTGCCTCGACTTTCGGAAGATCAGGCCGCAGTGCCGCGACCAACTCCCGTAACGCGCCAGTGTCGTTTTTGCTCTCGCCGAACGCTACGATAATCTGGCGTCGACTTGGCCCGCGCCGCTTCACGCTGGTATCCGCCCAGCGTGCCGGAAAACCATAGTTCTCCTAGGTGATAACCTGAGGCATCTTCCATCTTTGAAATCTCTGCGGGATCAAGCTGAATTATCCGTGTACTGGAGTTGATTGAATCACGCTCAAAAATCAGAAGTTCAGAAGGGTCGAGCCAATTCACTAATGCAGGAGAATGCGTCGCGACAATAATTTGACTCCGCGAAGCAGCTTCCCGCAGTCGCTCAACAAGAACTTCCAACGCGTGTGGATGGAGCCCGTGATCGATCTCCTCGAGACATGTAAGTCGCGGCGGGTTTGGATCACGCAACATGGTAAAAAGAGCAATGGCCCTCACCGTCCCAAACGACGCACGAGCCATCGGCGAAGCTCCACGTAATCCTGCTTCGATAAGCTCAACTTGAACCGTTTCCTCTGATCCACCAATTATCCTAAATTCAAAACGTTGGAAACCAGGCAAAATAGAGCGAATGTCGTTCTCTATAGCTGCGAGCATATCTGGCGCATGTTGCCGGAAGGAGTTGAGGATCTGAGCAAGATTACCAGCGTCAGACTCCAAATGAAAATTCTTGGATTCTCTGTAAAACGCAGGCTGCCGAGCCCGATTTACATCTGGGTCGAATAATCGTAAATCCTCGAAGACCTCGGCCAATTGATTAACCTGCTTTGTGTCAGATGCACTACCTATACGTCGTAGCACCGACAATGCGGAAGCTTCTGATTGAATTTCTCCCGATTCGTTTCTCAATCCTTCAATTCCCTTTCCTTCTACTGGCTTGCGATGACTAGGAGACGACACGTTCTCGTACTCGTATCGGCCTCCGGAGAGGGTGATTCTTCGGCCGCGACCTTGAGTGCGCTTAAGGAGCAAAATCTCCTCGCGGCGCAAAGTAACGGCATCACCTGCCGACCGGTGTCTGGAGAATTCTAAGTGTATATTCATCAAGGGCGTTGGGAGACGAATGCTCGGTAACTTCGCCTCCAACTTCAATCAACGTAGCCCGGTTTGCAGATTGTCCCCGGTAGCGCGCCAACTCGTAGCCGCCGAACAGCGTGCTAAGAGCTGGGACCAAGTCAGTGCGTGCTACTTCGCCGAGAAACCGGAATACCGAAAGGAAATTAGACTTGCCTCCTCCATTCGGACCGACAAGCACATTTAATGGGCTGAGCTGCGCCTGAACGTCCTTAAGGCTTAGGAAATTCTGAATCCGAACATGTCGCACCGGAATTTTAGCCCGAAACTCATCCGGCGGTTCCAATGGTGGAATCTCCCGAAGGGTGTGTAGAATACATTCCCGGAGCGTACCCTGAAACGAGTTCGACTTACGCTACCTCGAACAAGCCAGCCGCGCCCATGCCGCCGCCGACGCACATCGTCACCACCACATACTTGGCGCCGCGCCGCTTGCCCTCGATCAGGGCGTGGCCGGCCATGCGCGCGCCCGACATTCCGTAGGGATGGCCGATCGAGATGGCGCCGCCGTTGACGTTCAGGTTCTCCTGCGGGATGCCGAGCCGGTCGCGGCAATAGATCACCTGGCTGGCGAACGCCTCGTTCAGCTCCCAGAGGCCAATGTCGTCCACCTTCAGCCCGTGCCGCTCCAGCAGCTTCGGGACGGCGAACACCGGGCCGATGCCCATCTCGGCGGGATTGCAGCCGGCGACGGCGATGCCGCGATAGATGCCGAGCGGGTGCAGCCCGCGCTTTTCCACCTCCGTCTCCTCCATCAGCACCGCGGCAGAGGCGCCGTCGGAAAGCTGGGAGGCGTTGCCGGCGGTGATGTACTGTCCCTGCTTGACCGTCTGGCCGTTGGCGAACACCGGCTTCAGCGCGGCGAGGCCCTCCAGCGTCGTCTCCGGCCGGTTGCCCTCGTCGCGGCCGAGGGCGATCTTCTTGCGCGACGTCTCGCCGGTGGCCCTGTCGGTGACCAGCATCTCGGTGGGCAGCGGCACGATCTCGTCGTCGAAGCGGCCGGCCTGCTGGGCGGCGGCGGTGCGCTGCTGGCTGCGCAGGGCGTACTCGTCCTGGGCATCGCGCGACACGCCGTAACGGTCGGCGACGATCTCGGCCGTCTCGATCATGGCCATGTAGAGCCCCGGCACATGCGCCACCAACTCGGGGTCGGCCGTGCGATAGCCGTTGCGGTGCTCGTTCTGCACCAGCGAGATGGATTCCAGTCCGCCGCCCACGGCGATGGTCATGCCGTCGTCGATGATCTGCTTGGCGGCGGTGGCGATCCCCATCAGGCCGGAGGCGCATTGCCGATCGACCGACATCCCCGCGACGCTGTCGGGCAGGCCGGCGCGCAGTGCGCTCTGCCGGGCGACGTTGAAGCCGGTGCTGCCCTGCTGGAGCGCGGCCCCCATCACCACGTCATCGACCTCCCCCGGCTCGATGCCGGCGCGCTTCACCGCCTCGGCGATGACGTGCCCGCCGAGCGCCTGCGCCTGGGTGTCGTTAAAGGCGCCCCGATAGGCCCGGCCGATCGGGGTGCGGGCGGTGGAGACGATGACGGCGCTGCGCATGGGCGTTCCCCTCGATCTGATTGCCGCACTTCGCGGTGGATGGTCAGCGCTTATAGAGCCAAGCGCCTGGGCTGCCTACTTCACCAGCGGGCAGCCGCCCTGGTCGAGCGGGCGGAACGCCTCGTCGGGCGAAATCACACGAAGCTGCTTGTAGTAGTCCCACAGCGCCTTCGACTCGGCGGGGGTTTTCACCTGGAACAGATACAGGTCCCGAAGCACGCGCCCGTCGATGCGCAGCTTGCCGTCATGGGTCATGAAGTCGTTGATCGGCGTCTCGCGCATCTTCGCCATCACCTTATCGGGGTCCTTGCCGCCGACCGCCTGCACCGCCTGGAAATAGTGGTGCAGCGCGCTCCAGATGCCGGCCTGGTTCATAGTGGGCATGTGGTGCACGGCATCGAAGAAGCGCTTGGAGAAGGCGCGGGTCGCATCGTCCTGGTCCCAGTAGAACGCGGACGTCAGCTCCAGCCCCTGCGCGGCTGGCAGACCGAGGCTGTTCACGTCGGTGATGAACACCAGGAGCCCGGCGAGCTTGGCGCCACTCTTGGTCAGCCCAAATTCGGCTGCTTGCTTGATGGCGTTGACCGTGTCCTGGCCGGCATTGGCCAGCCCGACCACCTGCGCGCCGGAACTCTGCGCCTGCAACAGGTAGTTCGAGAAGTCCGACGTGCTCAGCGGCACCTGCGCCTGTCCGAGAACCTTGCCGCCGCTCGCCGTCACCACCGCCGCCGTGTCGCGCTCCAGGTCGTGGCCGAAGGCATAATCGGCGGTGAGGAAGAACCACGACTTGCCGCCCTGCTTGACGATCGCCGAGCCGGTGCCGTGGGCCAAGGCGTAGGTGTCGTACACCCAGTGCGCGGTGTAGGGGGAGCAGTTCTTCCCGGTGATGTCGGAGGCGCCGCCGCCGGTGGCGAAGAACAGCTTCTTCTGCTCCCTCGAGACGTCTTGCACCGCCAGCGCCACCGATGAGGTGGGGACATCGACGATCGCGTCCACGCCGTCGCGCTGATACCACTGGCGCGCGATGGAGGCCCCGACATTGGGCTTGTTCTGGTGATCGGCGCTGATCAGCTCGATCGGCTTGCCGAGCAGCTTGCCGCCGAAATCCTCGATCGCCATCTTCGCGGCCTGCACCGAGCCGGGGCCGCCGATATCGGCATAGAGCCCCGACATGTCGGTGAGAACGCCGATCTTGACCGGCCCGTCGTTAGCGCCCTGCGCCCGTGCCGTGCCAAGCGAGAGCGCGGCGGCGGTGACGCTGGCGAGCAATCGGGCGAGCAGGCGCATGGCCACTCCCTTACGGCTGTGGAATCGCCGGCGATATGGCGCGCGCGCTTGATTGTGTCTAGTCAGGCGCGTGCCCGTCCTGCTTCCCGAAACGACGGCCCTGGTCGCCGGTCACGGACGCGCCGCCCTGCTCACTCCGGACGGCGAGGTCCTGTTGCTGCCGCCCGAGCAGGCCGCCGCCCGGCTGCGCACCCTGCCGCCGCCGCTGCTGGTCCACGCGCCATTGACGCTGGGCCGGCTGGGGCTGCGTTCCATCGCCTGCTACGACCTGCTGGAGCTGTTCGCCTTCGGCCTGCCTGGGCGCGGGGCAGCCCCGACGCCGCGTGGGCTGGCGCTGGCGCTCGACCTCGATCGGCCCACCGGCGGGCCGGAGGCGGAAGCGGTGCTGCTGCCCGACCTTGCCCTGATGCTCCTGCGGCGGCTGGCGGATGCACGGAGCCTTCCGCTCAACCGCGACGCGGCCGGCCTTGCTTCACGCATGGGCCGGGCGGGCTGGGGCTGGGCACCGTTCGTCATCGCCGCCTTGGGCAATCCGCGTGCGGCTCCGAGCACGGACGCGCTGAAGGTCTGGCGACGCCTGCCGGAGTGGGAGGAGACCGCGCCGCGGCCGCCGCCAGCCGCGCATCCGGTCACGGAGGCCGAGGCGCGCGGGCGGCTGGCGGCGATCCTGGGGACCGAGGCGGAGCAGCGGCCCGGACAGTCCGATTATGCGGGTGCCGCCGCGGCGGCATTCGCCCCGCGCGAACGGCGCGGCGACCCGCAGATCGTGTTGGCCGAGGCGGGGACGGGCACCGGCAAGACCCTGGCCTACATCGCGCCCGCGAGCCTGTGGGCCGAGCGCAACCGGGGCGCGGTCTGGGTCAGCACCTTCACCCGCCACCTCCAGCGGCAGATCGACGCCGAACTCGCCCGCCTGTTCCCCGACCCCGCCGAGCGCCGCCGGCGGGTGGTCGTGCGTAAGGGGCGGGAGAACTACCTCTGCCTGTTGAATTTCGAGGACGCCGTGGCGCGCGGCGCGCCGGCTGAGACGGTGCCGCTCGGACTGGTCGCGCGCTGGGCGATGGCGACCGGCGACGGCGACGTCCAGGGCGGAGACCTGCCGGGCTGGATGATGGAGCTGTTCGGCGTGGCGACGATCCTGCCGCTCGCGGACCGGCGCGGCGAGTGCATCCATGCCGCGTGCCCGCACTGGCGCCGGTGCTTCGTCGAGCACACGATCCGCCGCGCCCGTGATGCCGACCTGGTGGTCGCGAACCATGCCCTGGTCATGACGCAGGCGGCTTACGGCTTCCAGTACGGGGGCGGGTTGGATGACGCGACCGTGCCGACCCGCTACGTGTTCGACGAGGGCCACCACGTCTTCGATGCCGCCGACGGCGCCTTCGCCGCCGTTCTGTCGGGCGCCGAGACGGCCGAACTGCGCCGGTGGCTGCTGGGCGCGGAGGGCGGGCGGTCGCGCGCACGGGGGCTGCGGCGTCGGATCGAGGAGCTGGTCGCCGGCCGGCCGAACCTGGAGCCGATCCTGGAGGCCGCCCTGCAAGCCGCGCGCGCGCTGCCGGCGCCCGGCTGGGCGCCGCGCCTGGCCGAGGACGGACCGGAGATCGCCGGGCTCGACGCCGGCCAGCCCAACCCGGCCGAGGCGTTCCTGCGCGCGGTCCGCCGCCAGGTCCTGGCGCGCAGCCCTGGCGCGGGCGAGCTGCCGGTGCGCGGCCCGCTGGACTGCGACCTCTATCCGGTCGCCTCCGACCTGCCGCCGGCGGCCGAACGCCTGGAGCGCGCGCTGGCGCGCCTCTTCGAGCCCCTGCGGACCTTGACCGGGCGCCTCGCGGCCCGCCTGGACGAGGAGGCGGAGGAGCTGGACCCGGCGACCCGTGCCCGCATCGAGGCGGTCTGCCGTTCGGTCGAGCGCCGCGCCCTGGGGCCGCTGGGCGCGTGGCAGGCGATGCTGCGCGCCGTCGCGATGCCGCCGCCGGAACCGGGCGAGCGTCCCGACCACATCCTGTTCCTGCGTGTGGACCGGCGTGAGGCGGGGGACCGCGACGCCGGGCTGCATCGACACTGGCTCGATCCGACGGTGCCCTTCGCCCTGAGCCTGGCCGCCCCGGCCCAGGGGCTCCTCATCACCTCCGCCACGCTGCGCGACGGCGCCGAGCCCGACACGGAAGCATCCTGGGCAACCGCCGAGGCGCGGGTCGGCGCGCCGCATCTGCCCTCGCCGGCCATTCGGGCCACGGTGGCGAGCCCGTTCGACTATGCGGCGCAGACCCGTGCCTTCATCGTCACCGACCTGCCGTTCGGCGATATCGGGGCGCTGGCAGCCGCGTATCGCGCGTTGTTCCTGGCCTCCGGCGGCGGTGCGCTCGGCCTGTTCACCGCGATCCGCCGGCTGATCGCGGTTCATGCGCGCATCGCCCCGGAGCTGGAGGCGCACGGCATTCCCCTCTATGCCCAGCATGTCGATGCGATGGACAACGCGACCCTGGTCGATGTCTTCCGTGCCGAGGAGGAAAGCTGCCTGCTGGGCACCGATGCGATGCGCGACGGCGTCGATGTGCCAGGGCGGGCGCTGCGGCTCGTGGTGTTCGAGAAGGTGCCCTGGCCCCGCCCCGACATCCTGCACCGCGAGCGCCGGGTCCATCTCTCGGGGGGCGATCCGAAGGCCTATGACGACCGGATCGCTCGTTTGCGCCTGCGCCAGGCATTCGGGCGCCTGATCCGGCGTGCCGGCGACCGGGGCGTTTTCGTGCTGCTCGACCGGCAAACTCCGTCCCGTCTGCTATCCGCGCTGCCGCAAGGTGTGGCCGTGCGACGGGTCGGGTTGGCACAGGCCGTGGCCGAGGTGCGCAATTTCCTGCAAGGGCAGGCATTGCCGGTTTGATCCGGCCCCGCGCTCCGGTACGGTCCATGTCGCACTATGGAGCACGCAGGATGGCCCAGCTCACGCAACTCGACCCGCCGGAGGCGCTGGTCTGCACGATGGTGCTGGTCGCCGCCGCCGATGGTGGGATGACCGACCGCGAAATCGACGTCATGGCCGGCCAGGTGCAGACGTTGCCGGCTTTCCGCGACTTCTCCTCCGAGCAACTCGACATTGCGACCGAGGCGGCGGTGGAGTTGCTGAACGAGGAGGACGGGCTTCGCCACGCCGCCCGGCTGATCCGTACGGCTCTGAGCCCCCGCCTGCGCGAGACCGCCTATGCGCTCGCCTGCGAGGTGGTCGCCGCCGATGACGTCGCCGGTCAGCAATCGCTGGAGATGCTGGCCTTCGTGCAGGCGGAGCTCAACCTCGACCACCTGGTCGCCGCGGCGATTGAGCGCGGCGTGCGGGCACGCTATCAGCCGGTGGAGGATTAAATCGTGGGCTGGGGTGCAGTCGAGCCGTCAGAACAAGCTTCGCCACAACTCTCGGCATCTCAATACGGCCCGCACTCGGACGGGTAAAGTCCTGAACTTCCCACCGTAAAACGGCCAAAGTCGAGCTAGGGTAACCAACGAGGAGGAACACATCATGGCACTGCTGCCGCAAGACATCACTCGGATAGAGAGCGGTGCAGGATTGGGGGCACGCGGCGTTACAGGATTACCAACCGGCATCCACATGGAAAGCTGGAGCCAAGGCCCCGCGCCCTGGCTGAGTTCCATTCAAACGGCCGCAGCCGTAGCACTGCCCGCCGCAAGTGCAGCGACCTCCGCGATGGGACCCTGGGGTGTCGTAGCGGGTACCGGTCTCGGCATGATTGCCGGCACGATACTGGATGGGGTGGATGCACATGACACGCAGAAGACCGTTGCGCTTCTCAAAGAAGGGCGCAAAAATTTGATTAACGCGCATAACACGGACATGACCGATGACGAACGGACGAGCCTCTTGACGGTGCTGGACCTAGCACTGACGAAAAAGCAACGTCATCGCGACATCGCGATCGGCCAAGCCGCGACCCTGCAAATTGGAAGAATCGGGACAGCCGCCTATCGTACTGGACGGGCGATATACAAGTCCGCTAAAGGCATAAAGGGGGCGGCCCGCGGTGACGCAGCGGAGATACTCCTCACCCTCGCTCAACGACAAAACGACGCCGGGAAGGCGGCACGAGAAATAATCGGGATCCTTGCGAAGAGGAATTTCGAGGATCTTCTGAAGCACTCCATAAAGGAATCGCTAAGGAGTTGATACCCCACCACCGGTACGTGTCGCGGCTCGCAATCATCCACCAGGCAGTCCGGCAATCCCCTGGCGGCAAAGGCACAGCGATACGCAGCACAGTACGTTTCGGTCGGTGCCAGGAGTTTACCCTAAGTCATAGCCGCAACTCGCCTGGACGCAGCCCGCGCGCTATCCTTCGCGCATGGAGAAAAGCGTCCCCCGCGCCCACCACGATCTGGGGGGCGTCGGCAAGTTCATGTGCGAGACGGTAGACACCGAGCCGCACGGTCTGACCACGTTCGACCGCGACGTGGACGCGCTGCGCCAGGTTCTTGGGCGCAAGCGCGTCATGACGGTCGACGAACTGCGGCGCGGCATCGAGGCCATCCCGGAAGCCGAGTACCACCGACTGAGCTATTACCGGCGCTGGGTCCGCTCCATCGCCGACAACCTGATCCGCAAGGGCGTCATCACCGAGGCCGAGCTGCAGGCGGCTCTGGAACGGACACGATGACCGGCTTCACTCCAGGCACGGCGGTACGCGTGCGCGACGACTGGCCGGAGACGCGCGGGCCGGTGCATATCCGCACGCCGCACTATGTGCGCGGGATGCGCGGGCGCGTCCTGCGGCGCCTTGGCGTGTTCCCCAACCCCGAGGACCTGGCCTTCGCTCGCCCCGCGCCCCCGCGCGCCCTCTACCATGTCGCCTTCGAGCAGCCGGCGGTATGGCAGGAGGGGCGGGCAGGGGACGAGTTGCTGGTGGAAATCTTCGAGCATTGGCTAGAGCCGGCATGAGCATCCTTCAGACCGACGGCGACCGTCTGCTGGCAGCCCTGCGCGTGCTGCTGGCCGGGAAGAATCTGGTAAACAATTCCGAGATTGCCGAGGCTCGCGCCGCGACCGATGCCGCCGAGCCCGGCCAGGGTGCTCGCATGGTCGCCAGGGCGTGGGTCGATCCCGCGTACCGCGCGCTGATGCTGGAGGACGGCACCAAGGCCGCCGAGACGTTGGGCATTCCGATGCTCGGCGCTCCGCCACTCGGCGTGCTGGAGAACACGGCCGACACTCACAACTTGGTCGTCTGCACGCTGTGCAGCTGCTACCCGCGTGCCGTGCTGGGCTATCCGCCCTTCTGGTACAAATCCGCCGCCTATCGCGCCCGCGCCGTGCGCGACCCGCGTGGACTGCTGGCCGAATGGGGGACCGTTCTCGGCGAGGGCGTGCGCGTGCGCGTCGTCAACTCCACGGCCGATTACCGTTGGATGGTCCTGCCGCGCCGTCCCGCCGGCACCGAGGGTTGGGACGAGGCGCGGCTGGCCTCGATCGTGCGCGAGGGTGACATGATCGGCGTCACCGTGCCTGCGGAGGCGCCCACATGAGCATCGAGCAACGACTGGGCGAGCTTGGCATCACGCTGCCGCCCGCTCCGCAGCCGATCGGCACCTATGTCCCGTTCCGGCTTGCCGGCACGCTCCTGTTCCTGTCCGGGGTCGGCCCGCGCCGGAGCGACGAGACCATGATCACCGGCAAGGTCGGTGCCGAGGTCGGGATCGAGCAGGCGATCGAGGCGGCGCGGCTCTGCGCGCTCAACCTGCTCGCCAACATGCGCGCCGCCGCCGGCACGCTCGATCGCGTGGAGGCCGTCGTGAAGGTGCTCGGCATGGTGAATGCCGCGCCCGGCTTCACCCAGCATCCCAGGGTCATCGACGGCTGCACCGACCTGTTCGTGCAGGTGTTCGGCGAGGCAGGCCGGCCGGCGCGCTCGGCGGTAGGGATGGCCAGCCTGCCCGGCGACATCGCGGTCGAGATCGAGGCCGTGGTGCTGGTCAAGGCCTGACGGGACAGTCGCCCCGGTCAGTGGCCCAGAAACCGCATCGCGACCGCCAGTCCGCTGAGCGCGGCGAACAGCCCCGCCGCGAGACTGCCCGTCCAGAGCTTCAACACGGCTCGCAGCTCGCGGACCTCGTGGCCCAGCTCCAGCCGCGTCGCGGCGATGTCGTGCCGGATTTCCGCCAGATCTGCCTTGGTCGCGACGGTTTCGCTCACGGCCTGGTGCAACGCCTCGCTCAGTGCCTCTGCCTGGTCACGCGAGAACGTGGCTTCGGTTTGCAGGCGGCGGACGAAGGCGAGCTTATCGAAGACGACGGTCATGGTCACCCCCTCCGCCGCTGATGTCTCACGGAGCGGCTAAGGCCGGGTTTCCCTGGCGGCTCGCCCCGGCGCGTGCTTTGCTCGCCCGATGCGGCGCGTGCGCCATCCCGACCGGCTCGGCCTGCATCTGCGTGTGGTGCTGGGCGACACCGTCGCGATCGGCCCCGGCAAGGCCGAGCTGTTGCAGCGCATCGACGAGACCGGCTCGATCGCCGCCGCCGGTCGACACATGGGCATGAGCTACAAGCGCGCCTGGTCCCTCGCCGAGGAGATGAACGCCATGTTCGCCGCCCCGCTGGTGGAGGCCGCCAAGGGAGGGCCGGGCGGCGGCGGCGCCGCCCTGACCCCCCTAGGAGAGCGGGTGCTCGCCGCCTACCGCCGGCTAGAGGAGGCCGCTGCGCGGGCAGCCGCCGCCGACCTGGCCGAGCTTGCGGCCGCTCTGCGTCCGCCCGCCCGGCGCGAGCCCGCGGCATGATCGCGCTCGCCGTCATTCTCGTGATCATCGGCATCATCCTGATGCTCTCGGTGCGCATCGCCACGGAATGGCAGCGCGCGGTCGTGCTGCGGCTGGGTCGGCTGCACAAAGTGAAGGGGCCGGGGCTCTATCTGCTGCTGCCGCTGATCGATCGCGCGGCGCAAGTGATCGACCTGCGCATCCAGACCAGCACGATCAGCGCCGAGCAGGCGCTGACTCGCGACACGGTGGCCGTGGGCGTCGATGCGATCGTCTTCTGGCAGGTGGCGGATGCCTCCGCCGCCGCCGTCCGCATCGCCAACTACCGCGAGGCGATCGAGCGGGTGGCGCAGACCAGCCTGCGCGAGATGATCGGCGCCTCCGATCTCGCCCGGCTGCTGTCGGATCGCCGCTCCGCCGATGAGCAGCTGCGCGTCGTCATCGCCGAGAAGACGACGGACTGGGGGATGGCGGTGCGCAGCGTGGAGATCCGCGACGTCGCCATCCCGCGCGATCTGCAGGATGCGATGAGCCGCCAGGCACAGGCCGAACGGGAGAAGGTCGCCCGCGTTACACTCGCCTCGGCCGAGCGGGCGATCGCCGAGCAGGTTCTGGAGGCCGCGAGGCTGTACGGCTCCGATCCGATCGCGCTGAAGCTGCGGCAGATGAACCTGCTCTATGAGATGAACAAGGATCGTGGCGCGACGGTGCTGATCCCGACCGACATGGTGGGCAGCCTGGGCGGGCTGCTTGGGGAACGCGTGGCGCCCCGCGCCGGACCGACGGCGTCGGACGGGTGAGCGGCGGTGTGCTGCATGTTCCCGACCCCGAGCAGGTGGCCACCAGCAATCCATGGGCCTTCCTGCACTGGCTGGGCGCGACCGGGCGCGGCGATATCGCGGGGTGGCGGGCGCTGATCGCCTGGTCGGCGTCCGACCCGGACGGCTTCAGCGACGCCGTCGCCGCCTTCGCCTGTTTGCCCAGCGTGCCTGCGCCGCTGCTCGCGGACGACATAACGCCGCGACTGACGCTGTGCCGCGCGGACGGGACGCGGATCGGCGCCGCCCAGGTCCCGCACGCGGCCGCGCCGCTGCGCCGCGCCTGGCCGCGCGCCAGCCTGATCCGGCCGGTGGCCGAGGTGCTGTTGCACGCCGACCTGCGTCCGGACGATCGCGTGCTGGTCGCCGCCGGCCCGCCCTGGCCCTGGCTGGTCGCGCTGCGGCAGGGCACCGGGCTGGTCCTAGCCGCGCCTCCGCCCGCCGCGAAGCTGCTGGCGATGGCCTCCGAGGAGCAGGCGACGGTCCTCGTCGCGGATGCGATGGCGCTGCCCGACGCCGCCTTCCAGCGTGCCGGTCCCCGTCCGGACCTGTCCCGCCTGCGCTGCGTCATTGCCCTGGGCGGAAGTCTCGCGCCGGCGGCGCGCGCGCGCATCTACACCTGGCTGAAGGCCGATCTGTTGCTGCTGGCCCGCGCCGGGGATCGGCTGTGGGGCAGCGCGCTCGATCCGGTGCCGGCACGCGCGCTGGCACCGCTGAGCTTCTTCAGGCCGCCGCCCGCAGTCCTGTCGCCAGCTTGAAGTCCGCCTCGGTCTTCGCGCGCACCTCGTCCACGGTGACCGCGGGCGCGAGGTCGATCAGCGTTAGTGCACCCTGGGCCTTGTCCACCTCGAACACGCCGAGATCGCTGATGACCAGATCGACGATACCCGTGCCGGTCAGCGGCAGGGTGCAGCGGTGCAGCAGCTTCGGCTTGCCGCCGGCGGTGTGTTCCATCAGCACGACCACGCGCGGGACCCCGGCGACGAGGTCCATCGCCCCGCCCATTCCCTTCACCATCTTGCCGGGGATCATCCAGTTGGCGAGGTCTCCGTTCTCCGCGACCTGGAGGGCACCCAGGATGGAGATATCGATGTGGCCGCCGCGCACCATGGCGAAACTCGCGGCGCTGTCGAAGAAGCTGGTGGTCGGCAGCGCCGTCACGGTCTGCTTGCCGGCGTTGATGAGGTCGGCGTCCTCCTCGCCCTCGAACGGGAACGGGCCCATGCCGAGCATTCCGTTTTCGGAATGCAGCTGGATCGATATGCCCGCCGGGAGGTGGTTCGCGACCAGGGTCGGGATGCCGATGCCGAGATTGACGTAAAACCCGTCCTTCAGTTCGCGGGCCGCGCGGGCGGCCATCTGATCGCGTGTCCAGGCCATGTGTTCCGCCCTCCTCAGCCGGTCCGCGCCCGCACGGTGCGCTGTTCGATCCGCTTGTCCAGCGAACCCAACTTGACGATCCTGTCAACGAATATCCCGGGCGTGACGATGTGGTCGGGATCGAGCGCGCCGGGTTCGACGAGTTCCTCCACCTCGACCACGGTCACCTCGGCGGCGGTCGCCATGATCGGATTGAAGTTCCGGGCGGTCTTCCGATACACGAGGTTGCCCTCCGGGTCCGCCTTCCAGGCGTGGATCACAGCAAGGTCGGCGCGCAGCCCGCGCTCTAGCACGTAGGTGCGGCCGTCGAATTCCTTGGTCTCCTTGCCCTCGGCGATCTGCGTCCCGGCGCCGGTCGCGGTGTAGAAGCCGGGGATGCCCGCCCCGCCGGCGCGGATGCGCTCGGCCAGCGTGCCTTGCGGATTGAACTCGATCTCCAGCTCGCCGGCCAGGTACTGCCGGGCGAAGGTGGCGTTCTCGCCGACATAGGAGCTGATCATCTTGCGGATTTGCCGGGTCTGCAGGAGCAGTCCCAGACCCGCATCATCGATGCCGGCGTTGTTGGAGACGACCGTCAGGCCGGTGGTGCCGGTGTCGCGGAGCGCCTCGATCAGCGCGGCCGGGATGCCGCACAGGCCGAAGCCCCCGGACATGATGGTCATGCCGTCCCGCAGCACGCCGGCCATCGCCGCGCGCGCGTCCGGGTAAATCTTGTTCACCGCCATGGGAACCCTCCTGCGCGGTGGCAAGTTGCCATCGGAGAGAGGCGGTCACAAGCCGTCTCCCGCCCTGCCGCGCAGGGTGCTAGCCTGGGTTCAATGGTCAACCGGGGAGGGATCGAACATGGCACGAGTGGCGCTTGTGACGGGCGGGACCCGCGGAATCGGTGCGGCAATCAGTAAGGCACTGAGCGCGCAGGATCGCACCGTCGTGGCCACCTACGCCGGCAACGACGAGGCCGCGAGGGCCTTCGCCGGCGAGACCGGCTTGAAGGTGATGCGCTTCGATGCCGGCGACTTCGCCCAGTGTCAGGAGGCGGTGCAGCGCATCACCGCCGAGCTGGGACCAGTCGAAATCCTGGTGAACAACGCCGGAATAACGCGCGATGGCACGCTCGCCCGCATGTCGCGCGAGATGTGGGACGCGGTGGTCGACACCAATCTCGGCTCCTGCTTCAACCTGTGCAAGCTGACCTGGGACGGCATGCGGGAGAAGAAGTTTGGCCGCATCGTCAATATCGGCAGCATCAACGGCCAGGCCGGCCAGTACGGGCAGGTGAACTATGCCGCCGCGAAATCCGGCATCCATGGGTTCACCAAGGCCCTGGCGCAGGAAGGGGCGCGCTTCGGCATCACCGTGAACGCCATCGCACCCGGCTACGTGGATACCGAAATGGTGCGCGCCGTTCCGGCCGATGTGTTGCAAAAGATCGTCGCCCGCATCCCCATGGGCCGGCTCGGCCGGGCGGAGGACATTGCCCGCGGCATCGTCTTCCTGACCGCGGACAATGCAGACTTCATCACCGGCAGCACCATGTCGATCAACGGCGGGCAGCACATGTACCTGAGGGCTCCACAAGCGCGCCGAAAGCCGCAGGCAGCTAAAGGCTTTCGGCGCGACAGAGCACGCAGTCCACCTCGAAGAGATCGACGCCGAGGAACTCGACAGGGATGAAGTTGCTGACGATGAACCCGCGCGCGCGCATGAAGCCAAGCGCTTCCTCGATGGTCCAGACATCGTCGTAGAGATGCCGGATCGGCAACTCAATTACCACGCCGCAACAGCGTGCCAGGACCTGTTCGCCGCCGAGCAGGACATTGCGCTCGTAGCCCTGCGTGTCGCTTTTCAGCAGGCACCGTCCGAGATCGATATCCTGGAGCACGCCGTCCAGCCGGCGCAGCTTGACCGTCTCCTCGCGAACCGTGCGTGTCTCGGCGATGGGCTCCGCTTCGCGCGAGAGGCGCTTGAGGGAACTGAACACGGTGTTGGAGGACACGTGGATCGCGGCGTCCGCGTCGCGCTCGCCGATCCCCATGGGCTTTGTCTCCCAGGGTGGGAACTCTTCCGCCGCCTTCTGCAGCTTTTGGTAGGCTTGCGACAGCGGCTCGAAGGAGATGATGCGCCCCTGATAGCCCGCGTGACGGAGCGCCATCCCGAACTGGCCTTCATTGGCGCCGATGTCGAGCACAAGGTCGATGTCGCGAGAGGCGACGAAATCCATCAGCGTCTTGTGCCGGGACGTCCGTACCAGGCGCGCGCCTGCCCTGCCGAGCCCGGACTGGAGGAGCTGGCGCGGGACAGTGTGGAGCGGACCACGCCAGCGAGCGAGCCGCGCGAAGCCCGCGAAGTTTAACGGAAGTGCTTGCATGGCTCGCCTTAGCGTAGCCCCCTCGGCGGGGGTGTCACAATCACGTCGGCGCCGGCCGGCCGGCCGTTGAGCATCCTCACGTCGTCCGGCGGCACGTCAAGTCGCACGATCACGCCCTCCAGGTCCGGCCGGGGGCACGGATAGCGCTGCATGACGAGCGGATCGTGACCGGGGATGATATGCCCGGCACTCGGAGCGGCCGCGCGCAGTCGGTCGAAGCCTTCCAGCATCTGGCCGATATGGAACGCCGTGGTGAAGGGCCGCTCCGTATCCATGTTCTCATAATAGTGACTGACGTCCGAGGCGACCACCACCCAGCCGCGCGGCGTGTGCACGCGCACGAATTGCAGCCCGGCGGAGTGGCCCGGCGCGGGGTGCAGTTCAATACCGGGCGCCAGGTCGTGGCGGCCGTCATGCAGCCACACGCGGCGCGCATAGTTCAGCCGCACGATGCCGACCACGTCCTCGACCTCGAAGGAGTGCGCAAGCTGCCGGTAGCGCATGTAGCGGCCGACGGCGTAGTGCAGCTCGGGCTCTTGAAGGTGGAAGCGCGCACGCGGGAAGCGATGGAAGTTGCCGACATGGTCGTAGTGCAGATGCGTGAGCACCACATCGTCGATCGCCTCGGCATCGATCCCGAGCAGCCCAAGCGCGTCCACGGGACATCGCAGGAAACGGCGCTGACGTTTGCGTGCGGTCTCTTCGGTGAAGCCGACATCGATCACCACGGCGCGCCCGGCGCCGCGGGCGAGCCATACGAAATAGTCCATCGGCATCGGCGCATCGTGCGGATCGCCGCCGATGAAGTGATCTCCCCGACGCGCATCGCGGGTGGCGTAGCAAATCGCGAACAGCTCGTATTCGGGCAGCGCGGCGGGCATGTCGTCTCCCTTTATCCGGGGCGGCAGAGTGTGCGCCGTTTCATCGAATTGTCACTGGCCTTGCCCGCCTCGACCCATACGGTGTGGCCGCGCTCGGGCGGCCCCGCCCGGCCGGCTTGCCCTGTTCCCCGCAGTTGACGCCATCCGGCCACGATGCCGTCGTTTCCATGGTCCGTCATTCCCATGCTTCCGTCATTCATCGAGTGGAGGTCAGCCTTGTCGATCAGCAGCAGCGGACGCGGTCGGGCCGCGCGCATGAGCCGCCGTGTCGTCATCGCCGGCGCGCTCGGCGCCGCCTGCCTCGCGGCCGGCGGGCTCGGCATCACCCCGGCCCGCGCCGCCGCCCACATCATCGAGACCGGGTCGAGCCTGCTCTATCCGCTGTTCAACCTGTGGATCCCTACTTACACAAAGACGCGTCCTGGGGTGCAGATCACGCCGCAGAGCACGGGCAGCGGTACCGGCATCTCCCAGGCGATCGACGGCACGGCGCAGATCGGCGCATCCGACGCCTATCTGAGCAACGCCCTGGCCAAG
Source organism: uncultured Pseudomonadota bacterium (assembly GCA_963756495.1). GTDB lineage: Bacteria > Pseudomonadota > Alphaproteobacteria > Acetobacterales > Acetobacteraceae > DATFDN01. Next base: position 404,900 of record CAVWNS010000005.1, read on the forward strand.
CAGCATCCGGGCATGCTGAACATCCCGCTCGCGATCTCCAGCCAGATGGTGAACTACAATCTTCCGGGCATGAACGATCAGCATCTGAAACTGAGCGGCCCGGCGCTGGCGGCGATCTATCAGGGCAAGGTCACGTCCTGGGATGATCCGGTGCTCGCCAAGCTCAACCCCGAGATGAAGCTGCCGCACAACCCGATCGTTGCCGTGCACCGCACGGACGGGTCGGGCGACACGTTCATCTTCACCCAGTATCTCGCGGCGAGCACGCCGGACTGGCAGAAGACCCTGAGTTACGGCACCACGATCAGCTGGCCGCCGACGCAGGGCGGGCTGGGCGCGGAGGGCAATCCGGGGATGGTCAACGCGCTGAAGAATAACCCGTATTCGATCGCCTATATCGGCATCAGCTTCAGGAACGCGATCGAGCAGGCCAAGCTCGGCGAGGCCGCGCTGGAGAACAAGGACGGCAAGTTCGTCCTGGCGGCCCCGCAGACGGTCAACGCCGCCGCCGCGAACTTCGTCTCCAATACGCCGGCCGATGAGCGGATCAGCCTGATCTTCGCGCCGGGTCCGGACTCCTATCCGATCATCAACTACGAATATGCGATCGTGAACGCACAGCAGGCGGACGCGGCCACCGCGAACGAGTTGAGGGATTTTCTGTCTTGGGCTATCAGCCCGACCGGCGGCAACCAGCCGCACTACCTGGACCAAGTGGAATTCGTGGCGCTGCCGGAGAGCGTGTCGAAGCTGAGCACCGCGCAAATCGCCAGGATCGGGGCAAAGTAGCCCGTGGCGTCCGCGACCACGACGGCGGACGGAAAGGCAGTCCGGCGATCCCGGAGGGCGTTCCTGCCGACGCGCCTGAGCGGGTTCCGTAGCCTGGTCGCGGTGCTGGGCGGCGTCATCCCGGGCAGCGGCTGCGCAGTTGTGCTGTTCCTGTTTCTGTACGCCTGGCCGGCGATCCGCTTCAACGGGCTGGGCTTCTTCGGCGCCAGCACCTGGGACCTGGGCAACACCTACGCCGATCCGGTCAGCCAGGGTGGCGTGGATGTGCTGCCCGGGGCGCACTACAGCATCCTGTTCCTGATCGGCGGCACCTTCCTCACGTCCTTGATCGCGATGGTGGTGGCGGTGCCGGTCGGCGTCGGCGCGGCAATCTTTCTGGCCGAGGCGGTGCCTGGGAAGCTGCGGCTGTGGATCTCGCTGTTTGTGGAGATGCTGGCCGCCATCCCCTCGGTGGTGTTCGGGCTCTGGGGCTACGCGGTGCTGATCCCGTTCCTGGGTCACTACATTTTCCCGGCAATGGAGGCGGTGCTGGGCTTCATCCCCTATTTCGCCGGGCCGGTGGGCAGCGGCTACGGGTTGCTGACCGCGGGTCTCGTGCTGTCGCTGATGATCGTGCCGCTGATCACCGCGACCTTGCGCGATTCGATCGTCCGCCAGCCGGCGACCACGCGCGAGGCGGCGGCGGCGCTGGGCGCGACCAAGTTCGAGACGATCTGGAAGGTGATCCTGCCCGGCCTGCGGACGGTGCTGACCGGCGCCTGCATCCTGGCGATCGGGCGCGCACTGGGTGAGACGATGGCGGTGCTGATGGTCAGCGGCAACGCGCTCGGCTACGTGCCGTCCAACATCTATGGCCCTATTTCCACCATGGCGGCGTTCATCGTCTCGCAGCTCGACAGCGCCTTGCAGGACCCGACCGGGTTAGCGGTCCGCTCGCTGGCGGAGATCGCGCTGGTGCTGGCGCTGATGTCGGTCGCGGTGAACACCGCCGCGCGCGCCCTGCTGGCCTATGCCAATCGCGGGCAGGGGCGGCGATGAGCGACGCCGCGAGGCTTGCCTCGCCGGCCATGCCGGCACGCGCCGGCCGCAGCGCCTTCCTGCAACGGCGCCGGCGGATGGTCTCGGCGATTGGCTGGGCGCTGTGCGGCGCCTCGTTCGGACTGCTGTGCATCGCCATGGTATGGATTCTGGCGATGGTGTTCCTGCGCGGCATCGGCGCGCTGTCGCCCAAGGTGTTCACCCAAGTCACTCAGGGCACCGGCGGCGGGTTGCTGAACGCCATCGAGGGCACCGCCGTGCTGGCCGTGGGCACCCTGCTGCTCGCGGTACCGCTCGGGGTGGCGGGTGGCATCTACGTGGCCGAGTTCCGCGCCACGTGGTGGGCGCGGGTGGTGCGCTTCTTCTCCGACACCCTGGTCGGCGTCCCCTCCATCGTGCTCGGCTATGCGGGCTATGTCATGATGGTGCAGGCGCTCGGCTGGAGCTTCTCGGTCGCCGCCGCCTGCGTGACGCTGGCGGTCATTTGTCTGCCCTATGTCTGCCGGTCGAGCGAACTGGCGCTCGCCGAGGTGCCGATCGAGATGCGCGAGGCGGCTTATGCGATGGGCGCCGGCGACCGCAAGGTGATCCTTGGGATCTGCCTGCCGATGGCGGCGCCCGGCGTGCTGACCGGCATCCTGCTGGCGCTGGCGATCTCGGTGGGCGAGACGGCGCCGCTGCTGTACACGGCCGGATGGTCGAATTATCTGTGGAACGGCCACATCGTCCGATCGCCGATCGGATACCTGACTTACGCGATCTGGACCTTCATCAACGAGCCGTTCGCCGCCGCCAACGCGCTGGCCTATGCCGCCGCGTTTCTGGTGACGACCTTCGTGCTGCTGATCAGCATCGCCTCGCGGCTGATCCTGGGACGCAAGTAGCGGCGACGCCATGCCCCGTGAGGGGCGGCGGTATGCGCCGGCTCGCAGGGATGTTTCGTGACAAACACGGTCCGAAATGCCAGGTTTGCGGTCCGCCGCACCAGCCCTGGAGACAATGACGTGAGTACCGCCGCGATCTATGATGGCCTGAACGAGATTTTCCGCGACATTTTCGGCGACGAGGCGATCAGCCTCGGTCCGGAGACCACGGCGGCCGACATCCCGGAATGGGATTCATTCAACCATATCAATATTATCGTCGCGGTCGAATCGCGCTTCGGAATCAAATTCAGCACGGTCGAGGTTGAGGCGCTGAAGAACGTGGACGACATGGCCACGCTGATCGAACGTAAGCAGGGGTCCGGACGGATGGCGCGGGGCTGACGAACGGGGCGGTCGCGTGTCATGCTGTTCAACTCCTTCCCCTTCATCTTCGGATTCCTGCCAGTTGCGCTGATCGGCTTTTACGCCGCTGCCGCACTTGGCCGGACGCCGGCGCGCGCGTGGCTCGGGCTCGCCTCGCTTGCGTTCTACCTATGGTGGTACCCGCCCTTCGTCATCGTTCTTGTCTGCTCGGTCTGCTTCAACTACGCGGCCGGCACCGCGATCCTCGCCTTGCAGGACCGGCCCTGGCAGGGTCGGGCGCTGGCCGGCGCGATCGCCTGCAACCTGCTGGCGCTCGGCTATTACAAGTATGCGTTCTGGCTCGGCACGCTGGTCTGGCACGCCGGGCTGGTCGCCCACCCCATGATGAACCCGGTGCTGCTCCCGCTCGGGATCAGCTTCTTCACCTTTACCCAGATCGGCTTCCTGATCGACTGCAAGGGGGGCGCAGTCCGCGACAAGAGCTTCGTCAACTACTGGCTGTTCGCGACCTTCTTCCCGCACCTGATCGCCGGGCCGATCCTGCACCACCGCGAGGTGATGCCGCAGTTCGAGCGCGCTGACACGTACCGCCTGGATTGGGACAACCTGGCGCAAGGTCTGGCGCTGTTCGTGATCGGGCTGTGCAAGAAGGTGCTGATCGCGGACTCGATCGCGGTCTTCGCCGCCCCCGGATTTGCCGCACCCGCCGGCCTGTCCGCCTTTCCGGCCTGGGGCGCGGCGCTTGCCTACTCCTTGCAGCTGTACTTTCGATTTCTCAGGCTACTCCGACATGGCGATCGGCATCGCCAAGATGTGCAACGTGCAGTTCCCGATGAACTTCAACTCGCCTTACCGCGCGCTGAACATCATCGATTTCTGGCAGCGCTGGCACATGACGCTGACCCGCTATCTAACGCTCTATCTCTACAACCCGGTCGCGCTCTGGGTGACCCGCCGGCGTGTGGCGCGCGGACAGCCGGTCTCGCGTCAAGCCGTCGCCTCCCTGCCGACCTTTTCGATGATGATCGCGGTGCCGATGTTCTACACGATGGCACTCGCCGGCATCTGGCATGGCGCCGGATTCCAGTTCCTGATCTTCGGCCTGCTGCACGGTGCCTATCTCACGATCAATCACGCGTGGCGCGTGTTTCGGCCCAAGAAGGGCGGCACGGCGCCGTTTGCCGCCGTGCCGCGCGTGCTGCGTGTCGCGACGGCGTGGCTGCTGACCTATCTCGGGGTGCTGTTGGCGCAGGTGTTCTTCCGCGCTGCCTCGGCCGGCGACGCCACGACCATCCTGGGCGCCATGATCGGCCTGAATGGCGCCCAAGCTGCCCTGTCGGTGCCCTATTGGCTGCCGCACCTGCTCGGCCCGTTGGGGCGTTTTCTGACAACGCATGGCTGGATCGTGGCCGCCGCCTTTTACGATCAGGGCGGCAACGCGATCCGCGAGATCGCCTGGATCGCGGCGGGTTTCGCGCTGGTGCTGCTGGCGCCCAACTCGCAGACGATCGTCGGCATGGCACCGGCGATCCGGCGCGGCCCGGTGCGGCCGGCGCCCCTGGCCCCGGCGCGCATGACCGGCGCCTGGGGCGTCGTCGTGGGTGTCGTCGCGGTGGCGGCCATCCTTGGAATCGGAGCGAAGAGTGAGTTCCTCTATTTCCAGTTCTGAAGCCGCTGCCGGCGCCACGACGCCGGCGATCGCGACCCGGACACGCGGCGCGCGCCGGTTCCTTACCGCATTCGGCATCACCGTCCTGCTCATGCTATCCGGCGCCTGGGCGTTCACCGCGCGGTTCCAGGACGGCTTCCTCGACCCCGAGTTCGGCATGTGGACCGCCAAGGAGCACATGGTGGCGACATGCGACCTCGGCGCGACGTTGGTCATGGGCGATTCGCGCGCGGTCGCCGGGTTCGTGCCGGCGGAGCTGGGCGACAGCACCAACCTCGCGTTGGGCGGCGCCTCGCCCATCGAGATGTATTTCATGACCGAGCGCGTGCTGCGCTGCCCGACGGCTCCGCGCCGGGTGATCCTGTCCTTCTCGCCGCCGCAGTTGGTCGCCGATACCTATTACTGGCCGCGCACGGCCCTGTTCGGCTTCCTCGACGACGCCGAGCTGAATGACGTGCGGCGCACCGCCCATGCCGTGAACGACACCAGCCTTTACGGGCCGCCCAATGTCGGGGACCTGGATGCGCGGCTGACCAATTGGCTCTATGCCCACCGCTTCCCGTCCTACGCCGTATCCAGCGTCATCAACGCACACGGCCTGGGACGGCTGGCGCAGAACCGGCAATTCCACGCCGACGTGCTGCGCACGCGCGGCCAGCACCTGTACGGCATGGACTGGGGCTCCGATGCTCCGGCCGAGGAGGCGTTCATGACGCGCTTCGTGCCCTCGCCGCTGGTGGACGCCTATATGCGGCGCCTCATCGCCGCCCTGGCCGCGCGTGGGACGCAGGTTCTGTATATTCCGGCCCCGCTAAACGAGGCGACGATGACGCGGATGGACCCGGCGGTGATCCACCAGATCGGCGTCTATGTGGATGCGTTGCAGGCTCGGTTCGCCAATTTCCGCCTGATTGGGCCGGCGGTGGTGAGCTATCCGAACCACCTGTTCGGCGACTGGGCCCATCTGAGCGCGCAGGGCTCCCGGCTGTTCAGCGCCAGGGTGGCCGCGCATCTGGCGAGCCTGCCGGTCAGCGCGGTCCCAGCGCGTCCGTCCATCGGTGAATGAGCGCGAGCCAGTCGAGACCCCCGCCACCGGTCCCGGTGCGTAGGATCACCGTGCCGAACGCGCGCGAGACATACAGCACCTGATCGAAGATGCCGTTTGCGACGGCGTCGGCTGGGCCGCCCGCCCGAGGATACAGCCACCACATCAGCCCGTAGGCCAGCCCAGGCGGCTTGGTCCATCCGGCAAGCAGCTTCCCCGGGGCGGTGGATGCGTCGATCCAGGACGTGGGCAGCAGGCGCTCGCCCCGCTCGCTCAGCCCGTCGCGCAGCACGAGGTGCCCGAGCCTGGCGAAATCCAGCGGCCGCGCGTTGACCCCGGTCTCCATCTTCTCGAAGCCGCTGGCGCGGCTGTCGAGACTCCAGGATGCATCGAAGGCGGCGCCCATCGGCTGCCACAGGCGGTGTTGCAGATAGGTCGAGACAGGCTCGCCGCTCGCGCGCTCCAGCATCATCCCAAGCAGCATCGCGTTGCGGTCGTCGTACTCGAACACCGTGCCGGGGGGGTGCACGGGCCGCACCGCCCGCGCGACCTGGCGCAGGTCGGGGGCGAAATACATCAGCTTCCAATCGTTCCATGGCGAGCCGAGCGGGCGGGGAAGCGAGCCGGTGGTGAACGCGAAGCCCGACGTCATCGCCAGCAGGTCGCGGATGCGCACGCCCGAGCCGCGCAGGCCGGGTGCGTCGGGCAGCAGGCGCTCGGCCGGGGTGTCGATCCCCGGCATGATGCCGTCCGCCTCGGCGGCACCGACCAGCAGCGACGTCACCGACTTCGCCATCGAGAACGAGCCTTGCGGCGTCTCGCGCCGGCTGCCGTTGTAGTAGCCCTCGAACGCCAGCTGCCCGTCGCGCAGCACCAGCAGGCTGGTCGTCTGCGTGCGCGTCGCGAAATCCTCCAGGTTGTCGGCGCCGGACGCCGTGGCGAATGCGGCGCGCACGGCGGGCTCGGCGCCCCGGTCGGACGGAAAGACGAGCGGTTGGGGCGAGGCGGCGATTGCGCGGGCGGGAAAGCGATCTCCGTCATCGGGACGGTACCTGCGCCAGGTCATGACCCGCCAGGCGTATTCCGGCCCGTAGACGGCGGCAGCGGCACCCAGGTCGAGGGCGACGGCCGCGACGCCGACGCCCCCCAGCACGGCGGTGCCGATCAGGGCGCGACGAGCGATAGCGCGGCCGCGCTGGCGCGGGCGGTCGACAACGAGCATGGCGAGAGGATACCCCCGAGATTTTACGCTCGACCCTCCCCGACCCCTCCCGCAAGGGAGGGGAGCTACGAAACGCCCGAAATTTCTCCCCCTCCCCTTGCGGGAGGGATTGGGGGAGGGCGCATCGATCGGTCAGCAATCAGCACCACTTTATTAGCGTATCGACGCACCGAATCAAAGCGCAGGGTTGGTCTTCAGGGCGCGACCCGGGCCGGCGCGCAGATGTGCGTGCAGCCGTCGGGAAGTCGCGCGGCGACCTCGCGCAGATGGCGATGGTGGCTCAGCAGGATGACCTGCGTGGTGCGGCTCAGTTCCAACAGCGCCTGCATGGCGGCGAGCGCACGCTCGTCGTCGAATGTCTGTAGGATGTCGTCGCCGACGAAGGGCAGTGCGGCGCCGGCCTTCGCATGATCCTCGATAGCGGCGATCCGGAGCGCGAGGAACAACTGGTCACGGGTGCCCTCGGAGAGATGCGCGACCTGCTTGGGCTCGTGCGAGAAAGCACGCTCGATGGCGACCAGGCGCGCGGCGCCGTCGTCGGTCATATCGGCGGTAACGCCCTCGTAGGCGCCACCGGTGACGGTGCAGAACAGTGCGCCGATGCGGTCCAGGACCGGCGAGACGCTCGCGCCACCGATCACGTCCAGCGCCGTATCCAGCATCGCCGCCGCGAGATGCAGCAGGCTCGCCTCGTCCAGCACCCGCCCGAGGCTCGCCATCGCGGCTTCCTGCTCCGCCGCGGCTGCCTCGGCGCCGGTCTCGCGCGCCTGGCGGTCCAACTCGGCGGCCCCGGTCGCGATGCGCGCGGCGAGGTCCTGCAATGCGTGTTCCGCCGCGTCGCGATCGCGGGTCGCGGCTTCGCACGCGGATTGCAAAGCGTCGGCTGGCACCGCTGCGACCTCGCAGCGCAAGATCTCCAGGGCAAAGCCGTCGCCCTTCTCGCGCAACTCGCTCTCGGCGTCCCGCTGCATCGCCTCGGCACGCGCCCGCTCGGCGGCTAGTGTGACCCGCTCCCGCGCGGCCTCCACCGTCTCGGCGCCGATCACCGCCTGCGCGGCGCGCAGCGCGAGGCGCTGGCGGGCCAACTTGTCGCGCAGATCGGCAAGCTTCCTGTCGGTGTCGTCCAGCTGGCGTTGCAGCGCGGCGCAGCGCTCCAGGGTGCTGCGCTGCTCGGTCAGCCGGGCGCGGAGCACGCGGACCACGTCGAATTCGTCCTGGTCGGCCAGGTCCGGGGCGAGGCGCCGCGCGGCGGCGGTCGCATGGACCCGGAAGGCGGCGATCTCGTCCTGCATCTGGCTGATCCGGGTTGCGAGCTGGGCCGCCTGATGCTGCTCCTTCTCAAGCTGCGTCAGGGTGTCGAGCAGCGCCCGGGTCACCTCCGCCTCCTCGCCCGGCGGGCGGCCGAGCGCGGCGAGTGAATCGGTCCACGCCGTCTGCCATCGCGCCTGCTGGGCGGCGGTCTGCGCGAGGGCTTGCCCAAGCCGCTCGCGCTCCTCCCGCGCGGCGGACAACCGGTCCTGCACGCGGGTCCGCGCCTTGTCGGCCCGGGTCTCGGCGTCGATCGCCTCCTCGGCGCGCGCGAGCAGCGACCCGAGGCTGGCGGCCTCGCCCTCCGGGATGCCGAGCGCCGCCGCGAGCCGATTGGCCAGATGCGCCTGTTCGGTGGCGAGCGCGTCGCGCGCCTCCTCGGCAACCGACAGTTCGCGCACCGCGTCGATCACCCGGTCGCGGCCGGCCAGGAGATCGCGCATGGCCGGCAAGCCGGCGCCCGACGCGAGCCCGAGCGGCGCGCACGCGTCCTGCCAGGCGAGGCGAGCCAGGTCGCGCTGCTGCTCGTTGAGGGCCAGGCACGTCGCGGCGGCCTCGCTGCGCTGCTCGGCCGCCGCGATCTGACGGCGCAGTTCGGCCGCGCGCGCGATCCGCGCCGCCTCGCCGCCGCGACGGTCGGCGAGGTCGTCGGCGGCGGCCACCGCGCGTTCGTAGGCCAGCGCGAGCGGCAGCTCGCCAGCCCAGGCGCGCTCGGCGGCGGCATCGGCGGCGCCGGGTTCGAAGGCGCGGCAATAGATGAGATGCCAGCCCCGGTCGCGGGTGCGCCGCGCGGTGGCCACGGCGGCTTCGTCGGGGATCGGGCCGTCACCGGCCACCTCGGCGAGCCGGCGGCGGGCCTCGTCGGCTTCGGCGCGCAGTCCCGACAGCGCCGCCTCGTCCTGGCTGCACGCCTGTTCGGCTGTCTGAAGCGTCTGGCTCAGCCGCTCATAGGCAGCGAGCGGCAGCGGCCGCAGGTCCGCCAATGCTTCGGCGCTACGAGTCCAGCCCGGAACGCGGCGGGCAGCGTCCTTCAGGGCCGCAGACCGGCGGGCGACGTTCCGTGCGACCTCGTTCGCCCGTGCGGCCGGATCGGAACCAACCTCGCGGGCAAGCCGCTTCAGGGCGCGCAAGTCGGCCGACGGCGGCAAGGCGGCCTGCTCGGCCTCGGCCCGCGCGATCTCGGCGTCCTTGCCGGCCGCTTCGCGCGGCAGCCGGTCCAGTTCGGCCCTCAGGCGGTCGTGGTCGGACAGAAGCTGGCGCGCGCGGGCGACGGCGGCCAGCGGCGGGATCGCCTCGGCCGCGCGCGCGGCGGCCACCGGCGAGCCCAGCGCGCGCAGAAGGGAAGCGATGTGCATGGCGATTGCATCGTGTTCGCCTTGCCGGCCGGGGATGTCGGCCGCCGCCTTGCGCATCGCGCCGGTGCGCTCGACCAGCGCCTCGATCTCCTCGGCGCATTCGACCAGCGCGGTCTCGCCCGCCTCCTGGGCCCGCTCGGCGGCAATGCGGTCGCGGCCGGCGACTTCGTGCGCCTCCAGCCGCTCGGCCTCGCCCACGCGATTGCACGCCTCCTCCAACCGCGGCCCGGCATCCTCGGGCAGCATCGGGGCGTGGTCATGCGCGGCGAGCCACGCGGTGGCGGAGTCGTAGGCGGCGAGCGCGCCGCGCACGCGGCGGACCCGCTCAAGCCGGCTCATTTCGGCCGACGCGCTCCGCTGGCGCCCCGCGTGCTCGTGCCGCTCGTTGTGCAAGCGCCTGTGGTCCGCCTCCTGCTTCTCGCGCACCTCCGGCTTCAGCGTGGTCGCGGCGAGCCGCTTGCGGGCGTCGAGCAGGCGTTCGAGGGCCTGGTAGAAGGGGCGGCCCTGCGACTTGCGCTCGGGCGCCAGCCGGTCGCGCGCGGCCTCAAGCTGCACGCGGGCGTCGCGGGCCTGGCGGAGCCCGCCGGCAGCCGACAGCAGCGCGTCGGCGAGCTGGCCGCCCGAGGCGAGCAGCGCCTGGCCGCCCTCGCGCAGCTTCTCGGTGTCCAGCGCGAACAGCCGCTCCAGTAAGGTGCGATCGGTAGCGCCGAGCAGGGCGGTGAGCGCGGCCGGCTCCATCCGCTCCCCGTCGGCGTCGATGAGGGTGTTGCCCGTGCCCTTGCGCCGGCCGAAGGCGAACGCGCGATCCCCGGCCACGGCCTGCGCCATCAGCCGCATGTTCGGATAGCCGTAGCGGAAGCCCATCGGGGTCTGCCCGCCGATGCCGAACAGCAGGTCGCAGAACGCGGTGCGCAGGATCGACTTGCCGGCGCCGTTGGGCGCGATCAGCAGGTTGATGCGGCCGGGTTCGGCGGCGAACGCGATCCGTTCGGATTCGAAGATGCCGTAGTTGGTCAGCGTGAGCGCGGTGAGCCGCATCGCTCAGCCCTCCGCGATGCGCGCGAGCAGCAGGTGGCGCGCGCGCTCCAGCAGCTCGGCCGGCACGTCGCCGCGCGCGCCGGCCACCGCCGGGTGGTCCTCGCCCAAGGCGTCGCGCAGACCGTGCGCGCGGTTGAGCATGGCGGCGCAATAGGCGTGCAGGCGGGGCGCCAGGGCGCTTGGCTGCATCTGCTCGATCTCGCGCAGCAGCAGCCCCACCACGTCCGAGCGGGCGCGCATCGCGCCGAGGTCGAGCGCGGTGCGGGTCCGCACCCGCACTTCTTCCAGCCAGATCGCCTCCGGGCCTGCGAGCGCCATCGCCTCCGCATGCAGCCGGTCGCGCAGGCCGCCGAGGTCGCGAACCAGTGCCGGGTGGGCGGCGCAGGCCCCGCCCAGCACCACGCGCGTGGCCAGCAGGCGGTCGCCGGCCTCACCGAGCGCGGCGTCCAGACGCGCCCGCACCACGGCGAGCACCGCGTCGTCGTCGGCCACCCCGGCGATGTCGATGTCGATCAGCGCCCAGCGCACGACATCCAGGGATCGGTGCTCAACCGAAGCAATGCGGCCCGCGCGCACGCTGACGAGGGTGGCACCCTTGGGACCCGTCTCGCGGATGTGGCGGCCCTGGACGTTGCCGGGAAAGACGATCCAGGGATCGGTCGCCAGCACCTCGCGCGCGTGGACGTGGCCGAGCGCCCAGTAGTCGTAGCCGTGCGCACCGAGCTGCTCGACCGTGCAGGGTGCGTAGCTCTCGTGACCGTCGCGCCCGGTGGCCGCCGTGTGCAGCAGGCCGATGTTGATGTTTCCCGGCTCGGGCTTCGGGTAGTCGAGGGCGAGGTTCGCCCGCACATCGCGCGCCGCGAAGCTCTGGCCGTGGATGGCAACGCCCAGATCGGGCAGGCGCACGGTCCTCGGCTGCGCGGAATCGAAGATCGTGCCGGCGCCCATGGGCAGACGCAGCCGCGCGAGCACCGGGTTGGCGGCGTCGTGGTTGCCGCGAATGGCGAAGAACTTGATGCCCGCGTTCGCGAGCCGCCCGATTTCCGTCAGCAGGAACTGCCCGGTTCGCCAGTCCTGCCACTCGCCGTCGATCAGGTCGCCCGCCACCAGGACGAACGCGGCCTGCTCGTCGATGGCGAGATCGACGAGGTTCGTCAGGGCGGCGCGCGTCGCCGTGCGGATGCGCTCGGCGGGGGCGTCGCGGTCCGAGGCCAGTCCACGCAACGGACTGTCGAGGTGCAGATCGGCAGCGTGCAGGAAACGGAACTCGGTCATGACGCCGAGTCTAGCGCCGCCGCGACAAGTTTGTCGCTACGGCCCCTCCCGCGTGTAGAGCCACGTCTTCACGAGCGTTTCAACGCTGTCCGTGAAATCACCGCGCGGGCCCTGGGCAAACACGGTGCCCGTGCGCAGGACATAGACATGGTCGGCCACGTCCAGCGCGCCCTTGATGTTCTGATCGACCAGCAGGACGGCCTTGCCGGCGCGCGCCAGGTCGCGGATCAGCGCGTAGATGCGCGCCGCGATGCGCGGCTCGATGCTGGCGGTCGGCTCGTCGATCAGGAACACCGCCGGGTCGTTCAGCAAGGCGCGCGCGATCTCGAGTTGGCGCTGCTGGCCGCCCGAGAGGGTGCCGGCGAGCTGGCGGCGCCTCTCCGCCAGGATGGGAAAGCGCGTGAGGGCGGCCTCGATGGCGGCCCGCGCCCGCGCGCGGTCACGGCGGAACAGCCAGGTGCCCAGGCGCAGGTTCACCTCGACGCTGAGATAGGGAAACACGCTCGGCCGCTGCGGCAGATAGACGATGCCGCGCCCGCCCATCCGATGCGGCGCGACGCCGAGGAGCGTCCGTCCGGCCGCCCGCACCTCGCCCTGCTCGGGGGGCAGGAAGCCGAACAGCACCTTCAGCAGCGTCGATTTGCCGGTGCCGTTGGGGCCGAGCACGCAGCGCACCTCTCCGGGCACGACATCGACGGACACGCCGTGCAGGATATGGACGCCGGGCAGATATCCGGCCACCAGCCCGCACGCGGTGAGGGCGGGGGTCACGCATCCCCCGTGTAGGCGCTCACCACGTCGGGATTTTCGCGCACCGCCGCGACCGAGCCGTCGGCGATCTTCTCGCCGCGCGACATGACCACCAGGCGCTGCACCAGGCGCTGGATCGCCTCCAGGTCGTGATCGACGATCACGAAGGTCCGGCCGTCGGCGTGCAGGGTCTGCACCAGGGTGATGATTTCGTCGCGCAGGAACGGGTTCACCCCGGCAAAGGGCTCGTCGAGGAACAGGATCGCCGGGTCCAGCATCAGCGCGCGGCCGAGTTCGAGCAGCTTCTGCTGGCCCCCCGAGAGGCTCTTCGCGAGGTGCGCGGCAAGGCCGGCGAGGTTCAGGAACTCGAGATATCGCAGGGCCGCACGCATGGCGCCCGCACGGGTGGAGCCGGGGCGCGCCAGTCCCGGCACCAGCATGTTCTCCAGCACGCTCATACGGCTGAAGAGCTGTGTCACCTGGAACGTGCGCCCGACCCCGCGCGCGGCGAAGCGGTCGGCGGGCGATCCGTCGGCGCGTTGCCCGCGCACGCGGACCGACCCGGCGCTCGGGGCGAGATGCCCGGTCATGAGGTTGATGGTGGTGGTCTTGCCAGATCCGTTCGGGCCGATTAGGCCGACCAGCTCGCCCTCCTGCACCGCGAAGTCCAATGCGCGGACGGCGACGATCCCGCCGAAGCGCCGGGTCAGCCCGACGGCCTCGATCAGCGGCGTCATCGTGCCGGTTCGACGTCGCGGGGGCGGTGCGCGGGCAGCATGCGTCGCACCTGATCCCAGCCCAGCGTCAGCAGCCCGTTGCGGGCGAATCGCATGGTCAGCAGCAGCAGGGCGCCGAACAAGACCAGACGCCACTGGCCGTAGGCGCGCAGCGCCTCCACCAGGGCTTCCACCACGAACGCGCCCAGCACGGCGGCCACCAGGCTCTCGGACCCGCCGATCACCGCCATCGCGACGACGAGGCCCATCTGATCGAGCGAGCCGATGTCGGGCGTCAGCATGCCGATGTAGTGGGCATAGAATGCCCCGGCGAGCCCGGCGACGCTGCTCGATACGGCGAAGGCCAGGATGCGGAACCGCACCACGCGCACGCCGGCCGCCGCGGCCGCCTGCTCGTTCTCGCGGATGGCGCGGAAGAACAGGCCCCAGCGGGAGGCGACCATCAGTCCCATGCCGCCGAGCGTCAGCGCGAGCAGCGCGAGCGCGGTGAAGTAGTACGGGATGTCGGAGCGGCCATGGAACAGCGTCGCGGCTTGCAGTCCACCCATGCCGCCGGTGATCTCGTTCTCGGTCGCCAGCACGATCCGCAGCACCTCGGCGAAGGCCATGGTGAAGATCGCGAGATAGGGGCCGCGCATGCGCAGGCAGACCCCGCCGATGCCCGCGCCCACCACCATGCACAGCGCGACGGCGCCGATCGCGGCGAGCGGGATCGGCAGGCCGGCATCCTGGACGAGCAGCGCCGAGGCGTACGCGCCCAAGGCGACGAAGCCCATGTGGCCGAACGAGAACTGGCCGGCGTAGCCCACCAGCAGCGTCCAGCTCGCGGCGACGATGGCGTAGAAGATCGCGAGGATGCCGACGGTCAGCCAATAGGGATCGACCAGCCAGGGAAAGGCCAGCGCGAGGATGACCGCGACGGCGCCGGCGGCGAGCGGGCGGAGCAGGCCGGAGCGTCCCATCTCGCCTACTCCATCGCGACGTGCGTGCGGCCGAACAACCCGGTGGGGCGGACCAGCAGCACCACCATCAGCACCAGCAGGCTGAACGCCTGGGCGTAGCTGAGGCCACGGGTCGGGTCGGGGAACAGCGCGACGAACAGGCTCTCCGACACGCCGAGCAGGAGGGCGGCGATGATGCTGCCGCCGACCGAGCCCATGCCGCCCAGGACGACGATGGCGAAGGCCTGCGTGTCGGGCACCAGCCCCATGGACGGCGACAGCGCGTAGATCGGCCCGACCAGCGCGCCCGCGCCGCCGGCGAGCGCGCCGCCGACGGCGAAGGCGAGCGTGTACGCCAGCCGGTCGTTGATGCCGACGATGGCCGCGGATTCGCGCGACTGGCTGACCGCGTTCAGCGCCTGTCCCCAGGCCGAGCGGGCGAGGAACAGCAGCAGCGCGACCAGGATCGCGAGGCCCGCGCCGGTGGCGAACACGCGGTCCCACGTCATCACCAGATCGCCCACGACCAGCGCGCCCGGCCAGAACGAGGGCGGGCGCAGCGGGAACGGACCGAACACGATGATCGCGAGGTTGCGCAGCAGGATGGAGATGCCAAAGGTGACGAGGATGCCGTAGTCGCCCTTGCGCTCGGTCCTGGGGCTGTAGAGCGGCGACAGCAGCGTGCGCTCCAGCGCGACCGACAGCGCGAAGGCGAGCAGCATGGCGACGAGGATCGCGGGCAGCGGCGGGATCGCGAGCAGGGTGATGACGAAATACCCGAAATACCCGCCCATCATGTAAATCTCGCCGTGGGCGAAGTTCACGATCTTCAGGATCGAGAAGATCACCGTCAGCCCGGCGGCGATCAGCGCGTAGATCACGCCGATAACCAGCCCGTTCAGCGCCTGGACGAGCAGGTAATCGAGCATGGCGTCGGTGCCCGCGCGGCCGGCTCAGGCGGGCGGCTTGTAGAGGTAGTCAACGGTTGCGAGCGAGCGCGGCCAGAGGATCGGCGCCGCGTCCACCGCCTGCTTCTGCTCGGTGTATTGGATCAGGGTCAGCGGCGCCGCCATGAACTGGTGGTAGTGCCAGGCCGGCTCCTTGTCGGTCGCGAACGAGGTACTGCCCGCGCGTGCCGATCCATTTCGTCGTTTCCAGGGCGTGGATGATCGCCTGCGGGTCGGTGCCGCCGGCAGCGCGGATGGCATCGAACAGCAGCCAGGCGCCGTCGTAGCTCTCCATCACCGCGCCGGTCGCGTCGGCGTTGTATTTCTGCTTGAAGGCGGTGGTGAAGGCGCGGGTCTTGTCGTTCCATGCGGCGCGGGGCAGGCCCACGTTCTCGGTGCAGAGCCCTACGCCGGAGGCGCCGACATTCTGCCAGAATGTCGGGTCCACCGCCGAGCCGCCCGAGTTGTACATCCCGCATCTGGCGGTGGGGGCGAAGCTCAGGTCGTGGGCCTGGCGGATCAGGTCGTAGGCGCCGGCCTCCGAAAACTCGGTGCAGAAGAAATCAAAGGCGGGCGACACGCTCTTGTAGCGCAGAATCTGCGCCGTGAAGTCGGTCAGGTTCGGGTCTGCATCGACGGAGGAGAACGGGATGGACTTGGCGGTGAGCTGCGCGCCCATCGCGGTGCGCGCCGCTAAACCGACGTCGTTCTTCTCGGCCAGCAGGGCGACATGCTTGAACCCGGCAGCGGCCATCCATGCGCCGATTGCCGTGTCGATCAGCGAGACGGTGGTGGAGTTGCGGAACACCTCCGGATAGCCCTTGGCCGTGATCGCGTCGGACCAGACGTCGCAGGCCATGAAGGGAATGCCGTAGCGGTGGAACACCTCCATCTCGGCCAGCGCGACCGGGCTGTGGAACTCGCCGAAGGCGGCGACGATCTTATTTTCCTGGACCAGCCGCTCGGCGGCGGCGCGGCCCTCGGCGGGCTGGCCGCGCGTGTCGGCATAGACGATCTGCACGGGCCGTCCGAGCAGCCCGCCCTGGGCATTGATCTCATCGGCCGCCATCTGGGCGGCGTTCTTCATCAGGATGCCCTCGGCGTAGCCGCCCGGCGGAGACAGCGGCCCGACCCAGCCGATCACGATGGGCGCCCCGGTGGGCGTGGCGGCGAAAGCACGACGGGCGAGCGTGGCCGGCAGGGCGGCCGAGAGCGCGGCGGCGGCCAGGGCGTCGCGTCGGGTCAGCCCAGGCGGCAGCCGCGTGCCAGCATATCCGCGGCGTCGATCCTCGTCATCGTGGGTCACGGTGATGCCTCTCCCGCACGGCGCCTGCATGACGCCCTCACCGAAGGATAGACACGGGCCCGACTGGATGAACAGCCGGAGAGTTGCGCCACCTCGGCGAGAGGCGGTTTGCGTCGGGCGGCTGACGTGGCTATATGCGCGAACCGCTGATCCCGGGTAGCTCAGTCGGTAGAGCAAGCGGCTGTTAACCGCTGGGTCGCAGGTTCGAAGTCCTGCTCCGGGAGCCAGCGGCTTCTCGGTACAGCCCGGAGACATGGGTGACACTCTGTTCCTAAGACATGGGTGACCACCTCGTGCCGAACGGGTTGTTGATGGGTTGCAGGGTTTTTTGCTCCAGGTCGATGTAGCCCAGATCGTAGTGCATGAAGCTGACGAGCCAAATGCCGTCATCGACCTCCTTCAATCCGAGTTTCTGGCCGGCCAGGACGGTGGAGACGTTGATCTTCTTGCGGTGCATGCAGATGCGGCCGCAGGCGGTGACGAGGTATTCCCGGTCGTGCAGCGGATATTCGATCTCGGGCAGGCCGAAGTAAGGCTTGGTTGACAAGAGATAGAGATCGGCCGGCCGCTTCATGTCGAGCGCCTCGTGTGGCCGTTCGGTGTTGAATTCTTCCACGAACGCGTCGAACCGGGCCTGTTGCTGCAGGCTGTTCATCCCGGGCGGCCGGGTGGTTTCGCGCTTCAGCGTCAGATGCATGCGCTCGTGGCGGCCGTTCTGCTGCGGATTGCCCGGCTTGATCCGCTCGATGGCAATGCCGAGGCGCAGCCACCAGAGCGACAGCTTGGACAGGTTGAACAGCGCGTTGGGACTGGCGAACGGCACCCCGTTGTCGGAGCGGATGGCGTCCGGCAAGCCGCGCTCGGCGAACAAGCGGGCGAAGGCGGCGATGGCGCCTTCCTCGCGCACGGAGTCGAGGGCTTCGCAGAGCAGCAGGAAGCGGGAGGCGTGGTCGGTGACGGTGAGCGGATAGCAGTATCGCGTGTTGCCGAGCCTGAACTCGCCTTTGAAGTCGGCGCACCAGAGGTCGTTGGGGTTGGCGCCGGTGGACAGCGGCGTGCCTTGGGCGCGGCGGCGGGGGCGGCCCATGCGGGCCACCAGGCCATGGCGATCGAGGACGGCGTGAATGGTGCTCTGCGCGGGCACGCGCAGGTCGCCGGGCAGCCGGCGGTGAAGCAGCTCGCGGAATCTTGCGTGCCCCCCAGTGCGGCTTGCCCCGCTTGAGGCTGACGATGAGCCCTTCGATCTGCGGCGCCAGCTGGTTGGCATAGCGGACCGGCCGGCGGGACCGATCGGTGAGGGTTGCGCTACCCTCATCCTTGTAGCGGGCGAGGATCTTGTAGCCGGTCTTACGGGAGATGCCGAACTCGCGGCAGACGTCGGTCATCGCCTCTCCTTCGAGGAGGCGAGCGACGAAGCGGAGGCGTTCTTCCATGGCCGAACACGCTTTCCACGGCATCCACACCTCCCCCGCAAAGGGGAAAAGTGTTACCCATGTGTCCGGAACGAGATGTCACCTATGTCTCGGGTCGTACAGCGAGCGCTGCGCGCGAAATTCTGAATGAGCAGTCCTGAACGGTTCGACCTCTGCGTTGTTCGACGCCCATAGAAGTCGGGAGAACCGTGCTGATGAGGAAAATCATTGCCCTAAGTGCCGCCACGTTGCTGGCGACCGGCCTCGGGATCGGCTCGAGCCGCGCCGAGCCGGGCGGCTGCCTCAAATACGGTGCGGCCGGCGCGGTCGGCGGGCACCTGGTGCATCATGGCGTGCTCGGAGCGATGGGCGGCTGCGTGACGGGAATGGTGCGGCGCCACGAGTACCGCAAGGACCAGAAGCAGCTCGCTCGCCAGAACGATCAGCAAGTGCGGTTTGGGGATACGAACGGCGCGACCGATGACGCGCGCTAGAAGCGTGCCAGTTGGCATGATCGGCTAGGCCGCTGGCGGCAGCGTTCGGCCCCTTCGTGCCAGTCCCTGCCGCCGCTCCTACGCCGATAGGTCAGCTCTTCCCATAGCTCTTACCAACGGTATCCGCGGCGAAGGCGCCGCGCTCGCCCATTGGCTTGCCGCCGTCGTCGGTGGTGTCCCGCTTGGTCTGTCGCTCGGCTTCGGCGTTGATCTGCGCCCCTAACAGAACGACGAACGAGGTCAGGTAAAGCCAAGTCAACAGCACGACCACAGCGCCCAAGGACCCGTAGGTCGCGTTATAGTTGCTGAAATTGGCCACATACACGCTGAAAAGGATGGAGCCGATAATCCACAGTATCGTCCCAACAAGCGAGCCGGGGGTGGTCCAACGCCAACTGGGCGCCCGACGGTCCGGCGCATAGCGGTAGAGAAGCGCCAGTCCGACCAGGAGCAGGACCATCAGCAGCGGCCACTCGGCGATCAGCGCCAGCCATTTCAGGACTCCGCCGATGTCGCCGAGGCTGGTGACGACGGCCGGCAGCACGGCGACCAGCGCGATCATCACCAGCCCGCCAAGGATCACCGCCAAGGTCATCACCAGCGCGACCAAGTTGAAGCGCAGGAAGCTGCGCTTCTCCGTCTCGCCATAGGCGATGTCGAGCGCGGACATCATCCCGCTCATCCCGCGCGAGGCGCTCCACAGGGCAAACAGCAGCCCGAGCACCGCGCCGAAGCTGAGGGCGCCCCCCGAGGCGCCGACGATCTGGTGCAATTCGTTGGCGATGAGCTGGCGAGCTGAATTCAGGCAGCACACCCGACATCGCGTTCACCTGCTTCTCCACCTGGGTCCGGTCGAATGCGAGGCCATAGATGGACACCAGCGCGAGCAGGCCGGGGAACAGGGCCAGCAGGACGTAATACGTGACGCCGCCGGCCACCAGGAACAGGTTCTTTTCGTTCACGCCCTGGTAGGCGCGCCATACGATGTCCTTCCAACCCACCGCCGGCACCTGCCCCGGCTTGTCGGCCTCCCGGCCACGGCTCTCTTCTGGATCGCCTGAAGGCTGCTCATCCGGCACGGCGTCCCCGCATGAAAATCTGTGCATTCCGGAACGGGAAGGGGCCGAATGGGTTCCGCGCTGTGACGTGAGCGAAACCGCGCGCGCCCTGGTCAGTTGTTGTGTGGAGAGACGCTGCACGATCAGGAGCCGAGACAATGGACGAACCCAAACGGCAGGCGACGCCCGCCGGGAACAACACGTCCCAGGCTGTGCCTCCCCCGGCTGTTACGCCACCGGCCAGCACTCCCGCGACAGCAACTCCCACGACCGCGACTCCTCCGGGGACGACATCGCCGGCCGAGTCCCAGGCCGGCAAGGCCGCAGGCGCGGCGCAGGAGCGCGGCGCCGATTTGGCGCGGCAGGCGCAAGGCCGGGCAAGCGACGTGGCACGCTCGGCGGCCGACCGCACGACCGACCTGGCCCATGACGCGCAGGAGCGGGCGGGGAAAGTTGCCGAAACGGCGCAGAGCCGCGCTGGTGACGTCATCCAGCAGGCCCGCGACACCGCCGCTGATCTGGCGTCCTCGGTCCAGGACCGCGTGAGCGAGACGCTCGGGCCGCGCAAGGAGCAGGCGGCCGGGGCGATGGATACCGCCGCCGAGACGGCCCACAAGGCCGCTAACTCGCTGCGCGACGCCGACCAACGGTGGCTATCCGACGTCGTCGGGGCGGGTGCCGACGAGCTGGGTGCCTTCGCCGAGATGATCCGCAGCAACGACCTGAACGGTCTGTTGCAGCGCATTCGCGGGGTCGCCCGCCGTCAGCCCGCACTGTTCGCCGGTGCCTCGGTCGCGGCGGGCTTCGCGCTGGCCCGCATGGCGCGGGTCGCAATGGAGCAGCCGTCCAGCGGCCGCGCCTCCGACTGGTCGCGCAGGGCACACCCCGCGTCGTCGGCCGCCGCCGACACCTTCCAGAGACCGGGTGGCACCACCTCGGCGAGCAGTACCCCGGTGAGCAGCAGCACCGCCCCGGTATCGGCGCCCACCCCGGGACGCGACCCAAGCACCACGCCGCCCGCCGCGAGCTATCCCGGAACGACCTACAATGGATGACCTGGGCGGCATGCGGACCCTGCGCGAGATCGTGGCTGATGTCGCGCAGGACGCCCAGCGCATCGTGCGCGGCGAGCTGGCGCTCGCCCGCGTCGAGCTGGACCGCAAGCTGCGGCAGATCGTCGTCGCGCTGATCTGGGTAGTCGGGGGCATGTTCGTCGGCTTCGCCGGCCTGATCGTGCTCCTGACGGCACTCGTGGATGCCCTGGCTCACGTGATGCCCGTATGGGCGGCCTCGATCATCGTGGGGCTCGTGATCATCGCCATCGCTGGCGGCCTCGCATTTGCGGGCCTGCGGATGCTGTCGCTGTCGAATCTGACGCCGGAGCGCGTCACGCGCAACGTCCGCCAGGACGCGCGTCTGGTGAAGGAGCACATCTGATGTCGCAGCACGTGAACGATCCCGATGCGATCGAGCGCGACCTGCAAGCCACGCGCTCCCGGCTCGACACCCGGTTATCGGAACTGGCCCGTCGGCTGTCTCCGGGCCAGATCATGGACGAGGGGCTGGATTTCCTGCGCACCCGCGAAGGCGTCGATTTTACCCGCAATTTGTCCGTGGCGGTGCGGGAACGACCGATCCCAGTGGCGCTGGTCGGAGTCGGGCTTGCTTGGCTGATAGCTGGTCCGCGCGATCACGGCCATCCATCAAGCCCGGATCGGCGTTTGGGCCAGACCCGCGTGCGACAGGTGCCGAGCGATGACGTCGTCACGCGGGCCTGGAATGCCGGGCGTGACGTGGTTCGCCAGACCGGCGAGACCGATGTCGATTACCGAGGCCGGGTGACCGACGCGCGCGGCAAGGTGCTCGGGATCGTGCGCTCCCTTCAGGAGACGGCCAAATCTTACGCCGACCGGGTGCAGGACGCATTGTTCGCCGCGCGCGACCGCGTCAGCGACGCCGTGGCGGGCGCATCGGATCGCATCGGAATTGTGAGCGGAAAGATTGGGGATACCATGCAGGGTGTAGGAGATCGACTGGGCGACACCGCGCAGGGCGTGCGCGATCAGGCGTCCGCCCTCGGCGACCGGCTGACCGGCAGCGCGCACGATCTGCGTGATCAGGCGTCCGCCGTGGGCAGCCGGATCAGCGACATGGCGTCGAGCGGCATGCGCCAGGCACGCAGCTCGGCCGGCAGCGCCAGCGGCTTGATGAGCGCCATCGGCGATAATCCGGTGCTGCTGGGCGCGATCGGCTTGGCGGCCGGGGCGCTGCTGGGCGCGTTGCTACCGCCCACGGAGATTGAGCGGGAGTACCTGGGCGAGGCGGCGCACGACGCGCGCGACATGATCGAGGGTGTCGTGCGCGATGCCACCGATCGCGGGTCGGAGGTGGCGCACGCGGCGTACGACGCCGGACGACAAACCGTACAGGAAGTCACCCGGCACGCCAGCGAGCTTGGCGGCGCGGCGGCAGATACGGCGCGCGACGTCGCCGGCCAGGCGCAACGCCATGTGGGTGAGCTGGGCGATAAGACACGTGACGCCGCGCGCGACGTCGCGTCGCAGGCGACCAACACGACCGATGGGGTACAGCCCCGCCCTTGAGGCTTTGCCCCTGAGGCTTTGCGCGCGGTCGGGCGGTTTACGCCGCCTCGGCCGCGCAGCGCAGGTCGCCCACGCGCCGGGTCACGCCCTGCCGGTCAAGATATTCCAGAACCTGGATCGCCAAGTTGCGGCCGATACCCGTCCTCGCGGTGTATGCGGCGGCCGTGAAGGCGTACTCCGGGGGCGTCGCGGCCAGCGCCCGCGCGGCCACGGCGAGCTGGTCCACCGTCGCGGGCAGGAAAACCCTGTTGGCTGCCACGCGCTGGACGCGTCCGAACCGCTCCAGTCGCGCCAGCGTCGCCTCCACCGCCTCCAACTCCATCCCGAGCGAAGCCGCCAGCTCCCTGATCCGCGGCGGCCGCAACGTCGGTGCGTCAAGCAGGGCTCGCAGGTGTGGCCACAGCGCCTCGTCGTCGGCGTCGAGCACCGGGCGGTGACCCGGCAATCGTAGCGCGGCACCCTCGCGCAGCACCATATCCTGGGCGATCAGCTCCTCCAGGACCGCCCCGGCCACGGAGGGATGAGCCTGACCGGCCCGCGCCAGCAGAACCGGTTTGTTCGGTCCCGTCATGTCCGGATGGGCACGATGCCACAAGGCGAGCACGTCCAGCAGA
This sequence comes from uncultured Pseudomonadota bacterium, assembly GCA_963756495.1. Classification (GTDB taxonomy): domain Bacteria; phylum Pseudomonadota; class Alphaproteobacteria; order Acetobacterales; family Acetobacteraceae; genus DATFDN01. Next base: position 427,751 of record CAVWNS010000005.1, read on the forward strand.
TGCGCCCGGAGCGCCTCCCGCGCGCCGGCGGACAGCGCCACGGCTCCGACTGTGACAACGCCCGGTCCGGGTGTCGGCAGAGCGTCGAGGTTGCGGGCGAGGGCGAATCGACGCAGGTCCACCGCGCCTTCCGCCGCCAGCAGCCGTGCGAGCGCCGGGGGCGCCGCGGTCTCCGCCTGGGCGGCGAGCCGGGCCAGCCGAGCCGGTGCCGGAAGACGGCGCCCTGGCGGGAACGGGTCAATCACGCGGCCTCCTGCTGCCACGCGGCCCGTCGCGGCGTCGCGCAACACGAGCCGGTCGCCGTGCAGCGCGGCAACCGCGCGGTCCAGAACGAGGTGGACGAAACCCTCCGCGCCCGGCTCCAGATCGGTCGCATACGGCGTCAGCACCCGCGCGGGCAGGTCGCCCGTGCCAAGATGGAGGTGTGCCCGACCGCCGTGGCGCAGGCCGCCCCGGTCGGCGGCACGCAGGAGGGTGTCGATCCGGTCGGTCGGGGCATGCAGGCGCGGATCGACCAGCCAGTCGCCCCGGCGGATGCGGGCGCGCTCCAGCCGCGGTCCGACAACAGCCAGCGCGCAGCGATCGCCGGCCACGGCACGCTGCGCCGGCGCGTTGCTCACATGGAGGGTGCGTACGCGCGCGCCCAGCCGCGCCGGGGTCAGCAGAAGCAAGTCCCCCGCCATGACCGAGCCGGCCGCGACCGTTCCGGTCACCACCAAACCGATGCCGGCCAGCACGAACGCGCGGTCGACGGCCAACCGGAAGCCACCCTGCGCGACGGGTACCGGCGCTGTTTGTGCCGCCTGGGCCAGCACCTCCCCCAGCGCCGACAAGCCCGCGCCTGTGTGACTGGACACGACCACGATCGGCGCCGCGTGATATCCGTCATGGTCGAGCAGCGCCCGCACCGCTTCCGTCGTCGCGCTCAGCCGGGCCGCGTCAACCCGATCAACTTTGGTGATCGCCGCGACCAGATGCGGCACCCCGGTCAGGCGCAGGATGTCCAGGTGCTCGCGCGTCTGCGGCATCGGGCCGTCATCGGCGGCGACGACCAGCAGCGCGTGCTCGATCCCAAGCACGCCGGCGAGCATGTTGCCGATGAACCGCTCATGGCCCGGCACATCCACGAAGCCGATCGCCTCGCCCTCCGGCAGCTTTGCATACGCGAAGCCGAGGTCGATCGTCATGCCGCGCCGGCGCTCGTCGGGCAGCCGGTCGGGGTCGATCCCGGTCAGCGCGCGGATCAGCGAGGTCTTGCCATGATCGACGTGACCGGCGAGCGCGAAGATCATGCGCCTGACGGTAGGCCGGGCAGCGGGGTCCTGTCATCGGGCCTGCCCAGCGTGCTCGTGCTGCTGCTGGGCTGCGTGCTGGCGCTCGCCCGTACGGCGGGCGCGCAGGATGTCACCGAGGGTGCCCGGGTGTTCGAGACGCAGTGTGCGATGTGTCACAGCCTGCGGGTCGGCCGGAACATGGTCGGGCCGAGCCTTGCCGGCATCGTCGGCCGCGAGGCCGGAATCGTCCCCGGCTTCGCCTACTCGCCGGCGATGGAACAGGCCGGGCTGCGCTGGACCCCGACGATCCTGGACCGCTACATCGCCGACCCGCGCGCCGTCCTGCCGGGCACGCGGATGCCGTATCTCGGGCTGCAGGACGCGACCAGGCGGGCGGCGCTGATCGCCTATCTGACGGACCCGAAGGCGTGAGCCGCGCGGCTTAGCCGACCGGCAGGTCGATCCAGGACAGATGCCCGCCCTTGCCGGCACCGGTGTCGAGGAACACCGCGATGCCGCCCTGGGTACCGCGCCGGATGTAGGGACGCCCGTCGGTGCTGCGCCGATCGTGGCCGCAATAAACGGTCAATCCAGCGGGGATGCGGTCCACCCAGCGGAGGCTGCGTTCGGGGAAGCCGTCCGACTGGGTGCGCCCGGTCGGCTCGCCGAACAGGGCGCGTGCGACCGGGCCATACGCGCGAGCGATGCCCACCGGCGGTGGCGGCCCGTCCAGCATCGCGGTATGGAAGCCGCCATGCACGAACAGGGATGCGCCGTGCCGGAGCCATGCGGGGGCCCGAGCAATCTCGTCCAGGGCACGGCGACGCAAAGGCTCGTCGAGTTGCGCCAGCGTGGCGTGCAGTCCCGGATCGGGCCGCACGGGCTGGCCGGCCAGCGCGCGGGCGAGCTTGTGGTCATGGTTGCCGAGTAGGAACAGTCCCCGCCCCTCGTCGATCAGGCGGAACATGATCCGCAGCACCTCGTCGCTGCGCGGGCCCTGGTCGGTCAGATCGCCGAGTTGCACCACGAACCGGTCGGCCGCGGCCGCCCAGGCAAAGGCGACGGCATCGCCATGCACGTCGCCTACCACGCGCACCGGCATGCCCGGCGGGATCATAGGTGCGGGATCATGCGGCCTGGCCGGGCTCGACCCCGATGCCGATGCGAGCATAGGCCTCCAGCGCGCGGGCACGTCCGGCATCCAGGGCGATGAGCGGGCGCGGGTAGGTTTGACCGAGCGTCACGCCCGCCTCGGCCAGCACCTCGTCGGGTGCATCCCACGGCGCGTGGATATGGGAAGCGGGCAGGCGCGCGAGTTCCGGGACATAACGGCGCACGTAATCGCCGTCGGGGTCGAACTTGCGGGCCTGCAACACCGGGTTGAAGATGCGCACGAATGGCGCGGAATCGCTGCCCGAGCCGGCGATCCATTGCCAGCTCGCGCTGTTGTTGGCGAGGTCGGCATCCACCAGCGTGTCCCAGAACCACGCTGCTCCGGCCCGCCAGTCGATCAGCAGATGCTTGACCAGGAACGAGGCGGCGATCAGGCGGACGCGGTTGTGCATCCAGCCAATGTGCCAGAGCTGGCGCAAGCCGGCATCCACGATCGGGATTCCAGTCTGGCCCCGCTGCCAGGCACGCAGCCCAGCGGAGTCGTGGCGCCAAGGCATCCGGGTGAAGGCCGGGCGCAGCGGCGCCTCCGGCAGATGCGGCTGATGCCACAGCAGATGGATGCTGAACTCGCGCCACAGCACCTCGCCAAGAAACTTGCCGCTGCCCCGGCCTTCGGCCGCCATTGCCGCGTGCCAGACCTGGGTCGGGGAGATCTCGCCCCAACGCAGATGCGGCGAGAGCCGGGACGTGCCATCCGCCTGCGGCCGGTCGCGGCCGGCGGCGTATTGCGCGACCGAGCCGGCCAGGAAGCGCCGCAGCCGGTCCTGCGCCGCTGCTTCTCCGACGGTCCAGCTTGCACGGATGCCGCACGCCCAATCGGGATAGCGCGGCAAAAGGCCCCACTCTTCCAGGCGGTCCGAGGACGGCAGGTAGGACGGGGCCGATAGCTGCGCCGGCGCCGGCGGCGGCGGCGGCGGGCCGCCGGTCGCCATGCAGGCGCGCGCGAACGGCGAGTAGACGTGGAACGGTCCGCCGGACTTGGTGCGGAGCCTGTCCTGGTCGAACAGCATCGTCGTGCGGTGAAGGTGGAACATTACCCGGTCGGCCTCCAGCGCCGCCGCGACCGCGTCTGCCTGAGCCCGTGCCCAGGGCTCGGCGGTGTCGCCCGCGTGCAGCGCCGTCGCGCCGGTCTCGCAGGCGATGGCGGGCAGATGCTCGATCGCCGCGCCGCGACGCAGGATCAGCGGCGCATGCAGGTCGTGAAGGCTGGCCCGGAGCGAGGCCAGGCTATGGTGGAGCCACCACCGCGCGGCGCCACCAGGCTTCCAGGGACCGGCTTCATCCTCGTCCAGCACGAAAACGGGAACCACCGGCCTCCCGCCCTCGGCCGCCGCGGCCAGCGCGGCGTGGTCGGACAGGCGGAGGTCATTGCGGAACCAAACGAGGGCGGGCGCTTCGGCATGCCGTCTCATTCCCGTCACATCGGTGACGGGACCGATCTGACAAGGCGGCCTCGCCGGTTCGCGTCAGACCACCTGGCCCGACCCCGCCTCGATCAGGTGCATCTGGTTGAGATCGACGGTCAGCGGCAGGATCTCGTCGGGAGTGGCCTGGGTCGTCGGCTCGCATCGGGCGCATAGCGGGACGCCGTCCACGAAGAAGTGGACCAGGGTCTCCATGCCCATCGGCTCGACCACATCGACCAACGCGTCCATCCGCGCCCAGCCGGGGCGGTCGGCGCCATGCAGATCGAACATGTGCTCCGGCCGGACCCCGAGCACCATCTCCTTGCCCTTGTGCTGCGCGTAGCGGTCGAGGCGGGCGGGGGGAACGGGCAGCACGATCTGGTCGTTGACCCGCAGCGCGAGGCCGCCGCCGTTGCCGCCTTCCACGCGGCAGGGCAGGAAGTTCATCGCCGGGCTGCCGATGAAGCCGGCGACGAAGCGGGTGGCCGGCTTATGATACAGCTCCTGCGGCGATCCGACCTGCTCGATGATACCGTGGTTCATCACCACCACCCGGTCGGCCAGCGTCATGGCCTCCACCTGGTCATGCGTCACGTACACGGTGGTGGTGCGGACGGTCTGGTGCACCTTCTTGATCTCGGTGCGCATCTGCACGCGCAGCTTGGCGTCCAAATTGGACAGCGGCTCGTCGAACAGGAAGACCTTGGGATTGCGGACGATGGCGCGGCCCATCGCCACGCGCTGCCGCTGCCCGCCCGAGAGCGCCTTCGGCTTGCGCTCCAGCAGCGGGGTGATGTCGAGGATGCGTGCCGCCTCGTCCACCCGACGCTCGATCTCGGCCTTCGGGAACTTCCGCAGCTTGAGCCCGAAGGCCATGTTGTCGAAGACGCTCATGTGCGGATACAGCGCGTAGTTCTGGAACACCATCGCGATGTCGCGGTCGCGCGGGGGCACGTCGTTGACGACGTCGCCGCCGATCCAGATCTCGCCGTCGGTGATGTCCTCCAGCCCTGCGATCATGCGCAGGGTCGTGGACTTGCCGCACCCGGAGGGGCCGACCAGCACGACGAATTCCTGGTCGTTGATCTCGAGATCGATGCCCTTCACCGCCTGTACGCCGCCCTCGTACATCTTCACGACCTTGCGGACCGACACTTCAGACATGGCGTTTCCTCAGCCCTTCGTGGCACCGGCGGTCAGGCCGGCGATGTAGTAGTCCATCAGGAAGGCGTAGATCAGGATGGGCGGCAGCGAGGCCAGCAGGTTGGCCGCCATGATCTTGCCCCATTCGAACACGTCGCCGCGGATCAGGTCGCTGACGATGCCGACGGTCAGGACCATCTGGTTCGACGTGTAGAGGTAGGCGAGCGGGTAGATGAAATTGCCCCAGCTTACAGTAAAGGCGAAGATCGTTGCGGCAATGATGCCGGGCATGGCGACGGGGATGAAGATACGCCACAGCATCTGCAGATAGCCCGCGCCGTCGATCAGCGCCGCCTCGTCCAGCTCCTTGGGGATCGAGCTGAAATAGCCGATCATGATCCAGGTGCAGAACGGCACGCTGAGCGTGGGATAGACCAGCACCAGGCACCAGTAGCTGTTGATCAGCTTGAGCCAGCCGACAATCTGGAACAGCGGGATGAACAGCAGCGAGGCGGGCACCAGGTAGGTCAGGAACACGCCGGTCGCCAGCGTCTTGCTGCCCCAGAACCCCATACGGGCCAGGCTGAACGCCGACAGCACCGAGATCACCATGGTGATCGCCACCACCAGCACGGTCACGATCGCCGTGTTCAGGTAGTAGATCTGGAAGTTCTATAGGTGATCAGATACCAGAAATTCGCCAACGTCGGGTGGTGCGCGTACCACGGACTGCCCACCTGCGAGGATATCTCCGCCGACGACTTCAGGCTCGTCATCACCGTGTAGAAAGGCGGCACCAGGAAGAAGATGGCGAACAGGGTCAGCGCCGCGTAGCTGCCATACAGTGCCCAGCGGCGCTGGTTCTCCAGCCCCCGCCGGCGCGGACGGGCGGGCAGCGTGCCGGCGGTTGTGGCGCTCACGCCCCCACCTCCTGGCTGCGCCTGTTCACGCCCCGCAGGATGAAGAAGGCGGCGATGGCAAGGATCGGCAGCATGAACAGGCTGACCGCGGCGCCCATCGGGATGTTGCCCGACTGGATGCCGACCTGGAACGCGTAGGTGGCGAACACGTGGGTCTTGTCCTCAGGTCCGCCGGCCGTGAGGATCCGCACGATGTCGAAATCCGCGAAGGTCACGATCAGGCTGAACAGAACGGTGATGGAAATGATGTTGCGCATCATCGGCAAGGTGACGAAGAACAGCTTCTGCACCGCGCTCGCCCCGTCGATGCTGGCCGCCTCGTAAAGCTGGTCGGGAACCGATTTCAGCGCCGCGAGATACATGATCATGAAGAACGGCGTGCCGTACCAGACATTGACCAGGATGGTGCAGAACCGCGCGATCCAGCCGACGCCGAGCCAGGGCACGGGCTGGAATCCCAGCTGCTCCAGGATCCAGTTGAAGGCCGAATAGCTGGGGTCGAACATCCACCACCAGGTGAGCGTGCCGAGCGCCAGCGGGATCACCCAGGGCACCAGCAGCATGCCGCGCCAGAGGCGCTGGTACTTGCCGCCAATGTTGTGCATCAGGTGCGCCAGCATGAAGCCGATCAGCGCCTTGAAGATCACCGAGGTGATGGCGAACAGGCAGCTCTGGAAGATGACCAGCTGGAAGGTCAGCCGGTGGACCAGGAAGAAGTACTGGGCCAGCCCAATGAACGCCGTCATCTTCCGGTTCAGCAGGCTGAGGTAGATCGCGTAGATGGCGGGATAGACCACCAGGCCGGCGACTAGGAGAATCAGCGGCAACGCCATCGCCAGGGCGATGCTGCTGCGCCGCTGGGCGAAGCGTTGCAGGCCGTTGCGCGATCGACGGGCGGGGACGGCGCGCCTGCCAAGGTCGGCCGCGACGCTTGTGCCGTCAGCCATGATGCTCTCCTGACGATTGAACGGCGCACACCCTGTGTCGCCACGCCACGGAACCGTGGCGTGGACGTGCATGGTGAACACACCTCCCAAGCGCCGGCTGAGCCGGCGCACAAATCTCTTGCACGCGCTTCTTCTCCGGCGGTTGTATGTCCGCCTTGAAAGGTCCGCCCATTTGCGGACCGGCTTCGCACCAAGGCAAGGCTAGCGGCTTGCAATGGCCGCCGCAATGGCGGTGTGCGTCAGGTAAAAGCCGGGCAGATCGGCGCGTCGGCCTGTTCGGCCGGGTAAGGAGGTGCGCGGCGAGCCAATCCGCCGCCGCGCCCCGCCCCGGTCAATTCGTCAGACCGAGATTGTCAGGTCAGGAAGCCCTGGACCTCGTCCTTCGCCCAGTCGATCACCTGCTTGATCGACTGCCCACTCCGCAGCTTTGCCAGCATCGTCGGCATCGTGCCGCGGTTATAGATCTGCACCGCGATGTCCGGCCGCGCCGGTGCCGCCGCGATATTCGAGATCTGGCCGGAGTGTTTGCGGATCGGGTAGTTATAGACCGTGCCCGTCGGCGGCCCGACTTCCTTCCAGATCGGAAAATCGGTCATGCTGATGAACGGCGGCACATCGTACCCCTCCACCACGGTGCAGCGGGCCTCCACCTGCTCGCGCTCGGACAAGTACTCGATCAGTTCCTTGGCGGCGGTCTTGTTCGGGCTGAACTTCCAGATGCCGAAGGCAAACGCGCCGAGCGGCAGGAACCGCCCCTTCGGCCCCTTGGGTGCGGGAAATGTCCAGCAATCCTCCGCCACCTTCGGCGCGTCGCGCTTGGCCACGGCCCAAGCCGAGGGCGGGTTCCAAATCAGCGCGCTCTGACCCGAAATCAGCGCCCGGTTATTGGACGCGTCGTCATAGCTGACCGCCTCCTTCGGCAGATACTTCACGAGCTGCTGGCCGTATTCCAGCACCTGGCGCATGGCGTCGGTATCGAGCGTGACGTCACCGTTGGCATTCACCAGCTCGGCGCCGTGGGCGGCGAACAACGCCCCGGCGGTGTCGACCAAATCCGCGGTGGTGCCGATCCCGATGCCGAACGGCATGTTCACCTTGGCGCAGGCCTCGGCGGCCTTCAGCATCGTGTCCCAGGTCCAGTTGTCGGCCTCCGGCGTCGCCACGTCCTCGACCGGGTACATCTTCACAACGTCGATGCCGGCGGCCTGCTTCAGCACCGAGATGCGCCCGCACGGCCCCTTGTTCTGCGTGCCCGAGCTGGTCGGAATCGCGACCCAGTGGCCCTTCGATTTGAACAAATACTCGCTGGCGCTGTTCGGTTGGCCGTATTTGTCAGTCAGCCGCTTCATTATGTCATCGACCGGCTCCAGCAGGTCGGCGTGATTTTGTGTCTCCCACTCGGGGAACTGTTCGACATCGTGGCCCGCCTTTGCCTGCGCCTCGGCGTTGATGGTCAGGAGGTTCTTCATACCCATCGAGGTGACGAAGTCGGCCTGCACCTCGACGTTGTTCTTCTGCCCCCAGGCGATACACTGCTTCTTCATCACGTCGTTGCCGGCGGGAACCCAGTGGTCCCAGAACGCCACCGAGACCTTGCCGGCGGCGTGGCCGGTGCGGATGTGGACGAGCGGCAGGGCAGCGGCGGCCGCTCCCGCCTTGAGCGCCTGGCGGCGTGTGAACGAGTGGTTCATTGGACGAGCACATCTCCCAGCTCAGGATGGTCCCCTTGACCGTCCTCGCGTATCCGGCCTCGTTGGACCAGTACCTTGTTGCAGCAAAAGCCTAACGCTTATTTGACTCCAGACGCAACGAGGACGGCTCAGCCGCTCCCTGTGCCCGCGCCACCACCCGGTCCACGAAGGCGCCCGCGCTCCCGAGATAGGCGGCCGGATCGGTCAGGCGTTCGAGCGCGGCCCGGTCCAGCCGCTCTGTCACACTCGCATGACGTTCCAGGGCGGCGGCAAGCGGGATGCCCTCGGCCAGCGACGCGGCGCAGGCTTCGGCGACCACGTGATGCGCCGCCCCGCGCCCAATCTGCGGGGCAAGCCCCATCATCACCGCCTCCGCGACGATCAGCCCGCCCGTGAGATCGAGGTTGCGGCGCATCCGCCCGGCATCCACCACCAGCCCCTCGGCGATGACGCGGGCATGGACCAGCGCGCCGTGCGCCAGCACGAAGGCTTGCGGCAGGGCCAGCATCTCGGCCTGCCACGGGCCGGTGCCGCGCTCGTGGTCCTGCGCCATGGCGCCCTGCATCAGCGGCACCAGCGCCTGCACCCCGCGCGCGGCGGCGAGCACGTATTCCGAGGCGATCGGGTTGCGCTTCTGGGGCATGGTGGACGACGCGCCACGGCCGGTGACGTAGGGTTCGGCGACCTCGGCCACCTCGGTCTGTGCCAGCAGGATCACGTCGGTGGCGATCTTGGCGAGGCTGCCGCAGATCAGCCCGAGCAGGCCGACCGCCTCGGCCAGCCCGTCGCGTGCGACGTGCCAGGGCGAGAGCGGCGCCGCCAGCCCCAGCTCGGCCGCCAGCGCCTCCATCACCGCGATCCCCTGCCCGCCGAGGGAGGCGAGCGTGCCCGTCGCGCCGCCGAAGCTCACCTGCTCCAGCCGCGGCCGCAGCTCGTCGATGCGGGTCAGGTGGGCGATGAGCGGCTGTGCCCAGACGGCGCATTTCAGGCCGAAGGTGATGGGTAGCGCCTGTTGCAGATGCGTCCGCCCGGCCATCACCGTGTCGCGGTGCCGCGCCGCCTGATCGACGAGGGCCGCCAGGACCGCGGCCAGCTCGGCCCGCACCAAGCGCGTCCCGTCGCGCGCTTGCAGCACCGTCGCCGTGTCCATGATGTCCTGGGTCGTGGCGCCCCAATGGGTCCAGCGCCCCGCCTCGCCGGCGGCGCGCGACAGTTCCTGGACCAGCCCGACCACCGGATAGCCGACAGTGCGCGCACTGGCGGCGAGCACCGCGCTGTCGAAGAGTCTCGAACCGCGCGGCCCGGCCGATCGCCTCGGCGGCCTCGGCGGGGATGACGCCGAGCCGCGCCTGCGCGCGCGCCAGCGCCGCCTCGGTGTCCAGCATGCGCTGGAAGTAGGCGCGCTCGTCGAACACCGCGCGCATCGCGTCGCTGCCGTAGAGCGTGCCCAGGATGGCGCCATCGGCGGGATTGACCGGCATCGGTTCAGACGTCGAGGAACACGGTCTCGCCCTCGCCCTGGAGCCGGATGTGCAGGCGCCACGTCCCGGGCGCCTCGGCCCGCGCGATCAGCGTCGCGCGGCGGTCCGGGTCCTCGATGGAGCCGAGCAGCGGGTCGGTCTCGTTCAGCACCTCCCCGGCGAAATAGGCGCGCGTGGCGAGCCCGCGCATCAATCCGCGCGCCAGCACCCAGAGGGCGAGGTGCGGCGCCTGCTGCGTGTTGCCGAGGCCCGGGACCGGACCGGGCTTGAGCGTTACGAAGCGGAACCGCCCGTCCTTGTCGGTTCCCGCGCGCCCGAAGCCCGGAAAACGATCGGAGGCGGCGGGACTCGCCTGCCAGATCTCGATGCAGGCATCGGGGAAGGGCAGCCCGTCGCCATCGGTGATGACGCCCGTCAGCACGATGCGCTCGCCGGTGGCGCCGAAGCGCGTCAGGTCGGACCACGAGCGGTCCTCCACCAAGTGCCAATATGGCCCGATCGTCTGGCTGGCGGTGGCGGCGGGCACGTCAGTCCTCCACCGGCGTCGCGCCGCGCCCGCGCAGCACGATGTCGAAGCAATAGCCCAGCGCCCAGTCCGCCACCGCGACGTCCGGCGCGAAAGCGGCGACCAGCCGGTTGCGCGCGCGGGCGTCCGGCACGCCGAGGAAGATCGGGTCGAGCGCCAGCAGCGGATCGCCGGGGAAGAACATCTGCGTCACCAGCCGGGTCGCGAAGGCGGGGCCGAACAGCGAGAAATGGATGTGCGTCGCCCGCCAGGAGTTCGGCCCATTCGGCCACGGGTAGGCACCGGGCCGGATGCTGACGAAGCTGTACCGGCCGTCCGCATCGGTGAACACCCGGCCGCCGCCGCGGAAGTGCGGATCGAGCGGCGCGTCGTGCTGATCGACCGGATGATCGTACCGTCCGGCGGCGTTGGCTTGCCACACCTCCACCATCGTGTGCGGCACCGCCCGTCCGTCCTCGTCGCTCACGCGCCCGGCGACCACGATGCGCTCGCCCAGCGCCGCGCCGTCACCATGCCGCGTCAGGTCCGCCATCGCGGGAAACCGCTCCGCCGTGAACACCGGACCGGTCGTCTCCGTCACGGTGTGCGGGACCGGATGCGGCTTCAGGTTCGGCCGACGCCTGCGGGTGCCGAGATAGGCCGGCACATCGAGCGGCGGCTGCGTGCCGGATGCGGGCGGGCGGAAGGGCACCGGGTCGGACATGGCGTGTCTCCGTACGCGATGGCGCGACGTTCCCATACGCCGGACACCCGCGCAACGCGGTGGTCTGGCGTGGGCGTGACCGGCGCGCCTATGCTGGCCCCGGCATCCGGGCGGAGGGCGCGCCATGCATCTCTTCAAGCAGCACGCGGTCAGCGACGCCGCCGATGTGGCCGGCAAGATCCCCGTCATCGACTACGGCCCGTGCTTTGCGGGCGAGCCCGGCGCGCTGGAGCGCGCCGCCGCCGACGTCCGGCATGCCTGCGAGAATGTCGGCTTCTTCTACGCCCTGAACCACGGCGTGCCGCAGGAGACCATCGACCGGGGCTTTGACGCCTCGCGCCGGTTCCATGCCCTGCCGCTGGAAGCGAAGCTCCGGCTCCGGCTGAACGAGAACAATATTGGCTATTTGCCGACCAACGCCTCGGTGCAGGGCGCCTCCACCGTGCATACCGCGACGCGGCCCAACCTGAACGAGAGCTTCTTCGTCAGCCACGATCGCGGCGCGGACCACCCGGACGTGCGCGCCGGCACGCCCCTGCGCGGGCGCAACCAGTGGCCCGACGCCCAGCCCGAGCTGCGCGCCGACATGATGGTGTATTTCCACGCGCTGTACGCGATGTGCCAGCGCATGCTGCCGGCCTTCGCGGTGGCGCTCGACATGCCGGCCGACTTCTTCTCCGGCTACTTCGCCAACGAGGTGCACGCCACCTTGCGCTTCCTACACTACCCGCCGCAGGACCCCGACGAGGACAACCTGTTCGGCCAGGCCCCGCACACCGACAACAGCTTCATGACCGCCCTGGCGCGCACCGACGTGCCTGGGCTGGCGGTGCGGCTGCCCTCGGGCGAATGGTTCCCGCCGCCGGTCATCCCGGGGACGTTCCTGATCAACCTTGGCAACATCATGCGGCGCTGGTCGAATGACCTGTTCCTCTCCACCCCGCACGGGGTGCTGAATAAATCCGGCACCGACCGCTACTCCATCGCCTACTTCCACAGTCCGAACCCGGCTTCGGTGCTGGAGCCGTTGCCGTCCTGCGTGAGCGCCGACAACCCGCCGCACTATCCGCCGGCGGTGTACCGCGACCTGATCCTGGCTTTCTACAAGGCCAACTACTTCCACCAGAGCGGGCATCGCTCGGAGGCGGCGAAGCTCGCCGAAACGATCGCCTGAAAGCGCCTGACTTCCATCCTCTTCAGGGCCTCTCGCGGATCGCCAGGGACATCGCCGCTTGGCCGACGAGCGCGGAGCCCAGCAGCACGACGGCGACGGTCAGTACGGACCCGGGATTCCACGTCTCCACCGCGACCGTGCACAGCGCGCCGTATGTCATCTGCACGAACCCATAGAGCCCCGAGGCGGCGCCGACCGCCTTCGGGTTCACCGAGACGGCGCCGGTGATGGCGAACGGGCTCGCCAGCCCAGCGCCCACCATGAACAGCGTGATGCTGCCCACCACCGTCGGCACGCTCAGCCGGCCGGTCGCGTAGGCCAGCATGAACGCGCCCGCGCCCGCCAGCGCCAAGCCGTTCGCCAGGCGCAGCACGCGCGCCGGCCGGATGCGCCCGGCCAGGCGGTTGCCGAGCAGCCCGCCGGTCGCGACCCCCAGCATCAGCACCATGTAGTAGAGACCGACGCGCTGCTCGGTCTGGTGCAGCCGGTCGATGAAGATGAACGGCGAGGCCGCCATGAAGGCGTAGAACGAGGTCGTGGTGCATGCACCGCCGATCGCGAAGCCGCAGAATGTGGGCGAGCGCAGCAACCGCAGCGAGGGCACCAGCATGGAGCGCGGCACCCCGGTGCCCTCGTTCGTCTCGGGCAGGAACAGCACGGCGGCGAGTGTCGTCGCCGCACCGATCATGGCCAGCAAGGCGAACCCCGCCCGCCAGCCCGCCAGCGCCGTGGCGTAGCCGCCGATCGCCGGTGCGATGGCCGGCGCCATCGACATCACCAGGGTCAGCAGCGCCAATTGCGCCGCCGCGCGCTCCGGCGTGGTGGCATCGCGCACGATGGCGCGCCCCAGCACCAGCCCCGCGCAGCCGCCCAGCGCCTGCGCCACCCGCGCCGCGATCAGCGCGCCCGCATTGGGAGCGAGCGCGCTCATGGTGCCGGCGGCGGTGAACACGGCGAGCCCCGCGATCAGCACGGGCCGCCGCCCGAAGCGGTCGGAGATCGGCCCATACAGCAACTGGCCAACCGCCAGCCCGATCAGATAGAGCGTGATCGTGAGCTGGACCGCCGCCTCCGACACCCCCAGTGCCGTCGCCGTCGCCGGCAGCGCCGGGATGATGAGGTGCATCCCCAGCGTCGCGCAGGCGGTGACGGCGACCACCACCGCGAAGGGCGGCCGGGCGCCGGCCACGAGGGGCGCCGGCGCCAGCCTCACGCCGCGCGCGCCACCGTCACCCGGGGCGGGCTTTTGAGTGTTTGCAGGATGACGCAGTAGCGTTCGGTGGTCGCGATCAGGCGATCCAGCTTGTCGGGCTCGGCGTCGGTGTCCAGCTCGAAGCGGAGCGTGATCTCGGTCAGCCCGATCGGGGTCGCGCGGTCGATCCCGAGCGTGCCGCGCACGTCCCACACGCCCTCGGCCACGATCCGGCCGCCGCGCAGCGCGATCCCCATCGCGGTCGCGACGGCGCGCGCCGTGGTTCCGGCGCAGGCGACCAGCGCCTCCAGCAGCATGTCCGCCGAGCAGGCAAGCGCGCCCGTGCCCCCGGCTGCCTTGTGCAGCCCGGCTGTGATATCGCCGTGCGGCGTGGGGATGACGCAGGCGATGTCGTCACGGTCCAGCCGGCACTCGGCGCGGGCGGGGATGCGCGCATCGGCTGGGTGGTCGCGATACTGCTGCTTGATCGCCGCCTGAAGCGCGCGAAGGGAGGCTGCATCCATGTCCGTGTTCCTAAGACGCGCACAATTTCGTATCGACCCCTCCCCAACCCCGTCCCGCAAGGGGAGGGGGCGTGAGAGGCGCCGCTGTCACACCCGAACCCGCGCCGCCGGATGGCTCGCCGGCAGGCGTGCGCGGCCGGGGCCGTACAGCTTCTCGCGCAGCGTGCCCGGCGCGTACTCGGATTTGTAGGCGTCCCGCCGCTGCAACTCGGGGACGACGAGTTCGACGAAATCGGCGAAGGTCTCCGGCGTTACGGCATAAGCGAGGTTGAAGCCGTCCACGTCCGTCTCGGCCACCCAGGATTGCAGCTCGTCGGCGACCTCGCGCGCGTCGCCCACCACTACCGGGCCGCGCCCGCCGATGGCGGCGTGGTGCGCGATCTCCCGCACCGTCCAGTGCCGCGTCGGGTCGGCGATGGTGAACGCCTCCAGGGCCGAGGTCATCGCATCGCGCTCGTTGAAGCGCACGACATCGTCCAGGCCCATGCGGGAGAAGTCCACGCCGGTCCAGCCCGACATCAGCGTGAGCGCGCCGTCCGTGCTGATATATCCCAGATACTCCTCGTGCTTGGCGCGGGCGCGGGCGGGCGTGGTGTCGGTGATCACCGTCATCATGTTGAAGATCAGGATCTCCGTCGGATCGCGCCCAGCTTCGGCAGCCCGCCGGCGGATGTCGGCCACGATCGGCGCGATCACCTGCTTGGACGGGCCGTTGATGAACACGCACTCGGCGTGCTCGGCGGCGAACTGCCGGCCGCGCTTGGACGCGCCGGCCTGGTAGAGGACCGGCGTGCGCTGCAAGGATGGCTCGGCAAGATGGATGGCGGAGAGCCGGAAATACGGCCCGTCATGCTCGACCCGGTGGATGCGCGCGGGATCGGCGAAGCGCCCGCTGGCCCGGTCGCGCAGCACGGCACCGTCCTCCCAGCTTCCCTCCCACAGCTTGTAGACCACCTGCATGTAGTCCTCGGCGATCTCGTAGCGCGTGTCGTGGCCCTCCTGCCGGGCCATGCCCACGCCCTTCGCCGCGCTGTTCAGATAACCGGTGACGATATTCCAGCCGATCCGCCCGTTGGTCAGGTGATCGAGCGTGCTCATGCGGCGCGCGAACGGATAGGGATGCTCGTAGGAGAGCGTGCAGGTGACGCCGAAACCCAGGTTCTCCGTCACCGCCGCCATCGCCGGAACCAGCAGCAGCGCGTCGTTCACCGGCACCTGCACGGCGCCCGACAGCGCCGCGTCGGGCGAGCCGCGAAAGACATCGTAGATGCCGAGCACGTCGGCCAGGAACAGCGCGTCGAACCGCCCCCGCTCCAGCAGGCGCGCGAGGTCGATCCAGTATCCCAGCGTGTTGTAGCTGTCGGCCCGGTCGCGCGGATGGGTCCACAGGCCCGGCGACTGGTGGACGACGCAGTTCATGTCGAACGCGTTGAGGCGGATCTGCTTTGCCATGGGAAGGAGACAGCTTCCTGACGGTTTTCGCCTCTCCTATCGCCGCTTCAGGCTCTCTCGTCCAGCAGGGCCCCAGCCATGCCGCTCAGGCGCGCCCGTTGCTCAGGAGCAGTGGCCGAGCAG
This sequence comes from uncultured Pseudomonadota bacterium, assembly GCA_963756495.1. Taxonomy (GTDB): domain Bacteria; phylum Pseudomonadota; class Alphaproteobacteria; order Acetobacterales; family Acetobacteraceae; genus DATFDN01. The sequence continues at coordinate 443,480 of CAVWNS010000005.1, forward strand.
TAAAAACGCAACTATTGTCCGGCCCGGGATTTGCGCCGATGCTCCCCTCATGCCGGGTCCGAGTCTCGACTGCCTGAAATGCCCCAGCCTGTGCTGCCGGATGGCGGGCTATGTGGAGGTCAGCCGGGAGGATATCCGCCGGCTGGCCCGGTTTCTCGGCTTGACCGTGCGCGCGTTCGAGGATCGCCACATCGTCGAGCGCACACGCAAGGGGGCCAAGCGCATCAAATCGGGCTACACCGTCTGCCAGTTCCTGGGCGAGGACCGGCTGTGTACCGTCTACGAGGCCCGGCCGAAGGATTGTCGGGGCTACGTGTGCTGGAACCAGCACGACGACACGGTCTATCAGTTCGCACGCTTCTTCCAGACCCCACCCGCCGAGCTTCGGGTGCAGGAGGCGGCGGAGCGACCGCCTCCCCGGTCCACCGGCACACCGGCCCCGCGTTCCTGACCCGGCCCGGTCGTCGGCCGCATGTCAGCCCGATTGGCCGAGCAGGCGCTCGGCCTCCGCCGTCAGGCCGGCCGGCCCGAAAGGCGTGACGATCCGAACCCCGTGCATCAGCGACCCCTCGGCCATGTCCTCGGTCAAAATCGCCGCACAGCCCGCCTCGGCGGCGGTCGCCAGCAACAGCCCGTCCCAATAGGACAATTGCCCCGCGACCGATGTGGCCAGCGCCGCGCGGAGTGCGCTCTCGGACGCTGCCGATGTCGGAAACAGCTCCAGCCAATCCGCCACCTGCGCCGCCGCCTCGGCCGGAGAGGCAAGGTTCTTGCGCGTCACGACGGCGAAGAATTCCGAGAGCGCCTGCAGGGTCAGGTGGCAGTCCTGAACCGCCGCTTGGGCAATCACTGTTAGCGCGATCTCGCGGCGCAACACGGCATCGTCGTCCACGCTGTACACCAAGATATTCGTGTCAAGCGTAAATCGTTCACCGCTCATGCAGCGCCGCACGCTCTTCCGGGCCGAGCGGACCGGCGTCGAGATGCCACGAGCGCGCGCGGGTACGCGCCAGCGCCGCCTGCTGTTTCGGCGTCAGCACGCGGGTCCCCGAAACGGGCATCAGGCGGGCCACCGGCTTGCCATCGCGCGTGATGACATAGTCCTGTCCCGCCTCGACCTCGCGGACACACCGTGCAAATTGCTGGTTGGCTTCCCGCAAGCCGATCGTCTTCGTCATCACCGGCCTCCAATGTAGCCCTTATATGTGCTACAGGTGCAGCCACGCAAGCGCCGGCACTTCCGCTTCTCCCAAATCCCACCACAGCCCCGCCATCGCTTCGATGCCCTCGCGCGCCGGGGCGATCAGCAGGTGCTCGTCCGGCCCGTGCTGGCGGCAGCCGTTGTAGCTGTGCGGGACCCAGATCGAGGGGCACGCCAAGATAATCGGCGAACACGTCGCCGGGCAGCCCGCCCGAGGAGTTCGGGATGACCTGGACCGGCCGTTCCAGGCTCCGCGCCATGCTGTCGGCGGCCCAGCGCACCCACGGATGGGCGGGATCGGTTCGGCTGGCCGGCATCCGCAGCCCGGCCGTCTCGATCCGCACCTCGGGAAAGCCCGCGCCGTCGAGATGCCGACGCAGCGCGGGGCCGAAGCCGGCGGGATCGGAGTCCGCGGTGTAGCGGATCTGGCAATGCGCGCGCGCGTCAGGCGCGACGGCGTTGACCGGGTTGTCCGGACGGCCCGAGATCATCGCGAGCACGATGAAGCTGTTCCAGCCGTAGATCTTCTCGGCCGCGCTCAGCCCCGGCTCGCCCCAGGCCGGGTCGATCGCCGGCGCGTCTTCCCCGCCGGCAACCGGACAGCCGGCGAGCGCCGTCCGTACCGGCGCGGGCACGCCGCCCGCCGGCAGCCAGTCGCGCACCAGGATGCGGCCATGCCGGTCGATGATCGCGGCGATCGCATGCGCGAGCACCACCGCCGGATCGGTGATCAGCCCGCCCCAATGGCCCGAATGCACCCCGCCGGGCCGCAGGGCGACCACCAGGTCGAAGTGGAAGGTGCCGCGCGTGCCGGTGGCGATGGTCGGCGTCTCCGGTGCGACGCGCGGGCCGTCGCTGCCGATCAGCACGTCGGCCGCCAGCCGGTCGCGATGCGCGCCCACGAAGGCGCGCAGCCCGGTCGAGCCGCGCTCCTCGCTGGTCTCCAGCACCAGCTTCAGGTTGAACCCGAGCCGGCCCTCGCGCTCGGCCAGCACCGCCTCCAGCGCGGCGAGATTGAGCGCGTGCTGGCCCTTGTTGTCGGCCGTGCCGCGGCCGTACCAGCGGTCGCCGCGCTCGGTGAGTTGCCAGGGCGCGATCCCCTCGCTCCATTGCGCCTCCAGCCCGCGCACCGTGTCGCCGTGGCCGTAGGTGATGACGGTGGGACGCGCGGGGTCCTCGATCCGCTCGGCGGTCAGGATCGGCCCGGCGCCACTCTCCGGGTTCGGGTGGATCGCGACCGCGAAGCCGAGGCGGTCCAGCCAGGGACGGATCGCTTCCTCCAGGTAGCGGGCGACGTCGGGGGCATGCGCCTTCTCCTGCGAGGTGCTGGGGATCGCCACCAGATCGCCCAGGCGCGCGCGGAACCCGCCACCATCGAACTGCGCCCGCGCCCGCGCGACCGCTCCATCCCGTGTGCCCATGACCGCCTCCGTCCGACTTGGCGGACATTCCCGCGTCGCGGCGGCCGACACAACCGCCAGCCTGTGCCCCCGAATCTCTCATTTGACGAGATGCCCGCAATGACTTGTTATCGCGTCCGGGCGGCGCGCTCGGGCGGCGGCGGAGATCGCCGCGTGGGCTGCGCCCAACAGGAATGTCTGGGAGACTGCCATGACGCACACCGCCGCGCGCCGGGGCGCGCTGCTTGCCACCGCCGCCGCTTCGATGACGCTCACCGCCTTGCCCGCCCGCGCCGCCGACACCGGCGGGCCGATCCGGATCGGGGTGGTGAGCGAGTTCTCGGCCGTGGTGGGCGAGCCGATCGCCCGTGGCGCGCAGCTCGCGGCCGACGAGGTCAACGCGCATGGCGGCGTCAACGGGCGCAAGGTCGAGATCATCGCTTATGACGATCACGCCTCGGCCGCCGACGGCGTGCTCGCCTTCAAGCGCCTCGCGCAGCAGGACCATGTGGCCGCCGTCGTCACCACCTTCATCAGCGAGGTGGCGTTGGCGATCGAGCCCTGGGCGGCGCGCCTGCACATGCCGACGCTCACGCCAGCCGCCGCCAGCGACCTGATCAGCAAGCAGATCCACGACAAGTACGACCAATACAAGTACATGTTCCAGGGGTGGTTCCCCTCGCCGATCCTGGCGCGCTCGGTCTGCGATTCCTCGCGCGACATCCTGGTGGACCAGTTGCACATGAAGACTGCGGCGGTCGTCAGCGAGGACGCCGACTGGACCAAGCCGCTCGACGTCACCTACCAGCTCTGCCTGCCCCCGGCCGGCCTCAGGGTCGTGGACCAGGTCAGCTTCAATCCCGACACCACGGACTTCACCCCGATCTTCAACCAGGTCGAGGCGAAGCATCCCGACGTGATGATCATGGGGATCGCCCATGTCGGCGTGCAGCCGACCGTGCAGTGGCACTCCCAGCAGGTGCCGATCCCGATGGCCGGGATCAGCGCCCAGGCGAGCAACGACACGTTCTGGAAGAGCACCAGCGGCGCGACCGAGGGCGTCATCACCCAGACCGGGTCAGCACCCGGCGTGGCGCTCAGCCCGGTCACGCTCGCCGTGCAGAAGGCCTACGCGGACAAGTTCCACAACTTCCCGGCCTTCACCGGCTTCAGCTCCTATGACGGCACCATGGCGTTCATCGAGGCGATCCGGCGGGCCGGGTCCACCGACCCCGACAAGATCGTGGCCGAGATGGAGAAGACCAGCATGGACGGCGCGACTGGCCATGTCGGCTTCTACGGGCGCAGCGACGAATTCCCCCACGCGCTGAAATACGGCCCCGACTGGGTGACCGGCATCTTCGTGCAGTGGCAGAACGGCAAGCAGGTCTGCATCTGGCCGGCCGACAAATGCCCCAACAAGGTGGCGTTCCCCTCGTTCGTGAAGCTGCCGCAGCAGGCGGCCGCGAAGTAGGAGGCTAGCCGCCCTCTCCCGACGGCGGGAGAGGGCGGGAACGAGAATGACATGCTCGCCCTGCAGATCCTGATCGACGGGTTCGCGATCAGCTCGCTCTATGGCCTGGGTGCCGTGGGGTTCACGCTGATGTTCGGCGTCAGCGGCGTGCTCAATCTCGCGCATGGCGGGATCATGCTGATCGCCGCCCTGCTCGGGTGGTGGCTGGCGGCCAACTACGGCGGCGGGACCCTATGGCGGGGCGGCGTTCGGGCTGCTGTGCGGGCTGCTCGCGTCCTACATCACCTACTTCCTCGTGGTGCGGCCGATCCAGCGCTCGCGCGCGATCCCGCCCGAGGAGGAGGAGATCTTCATCCTCACCGGCACGCTGCTCTGGGGCATCATGATCCAGGTCGGCATGAACTACCTGTTCACCGACAACCCGGTGACCCTGCCGCCGATGGTGCCCGGCGTCATGAGCATCGGCGGGGTGCGCACGCCGCGCAACGAGATGCTGATCGCGGCCGTCTGCTGGGTCTCGATCGGGCTGCTCTGGCTGCTGGTCAATCATACGCGGCTCGGCAAGCAGCTTCTCGCCGCCTCGATCAACCCGCGCGGGCTGACGCTGCTCGGCTTCGAGCTGTCGCGCATCTACCTCGTCGTCTGGACGATCTACGGTCTGCTGGCCGGACTCGCGGGCGTGCTGCTGGCCTCGTTCTTCGGCGTCAGCTCGGCGAGCGCGGGCAACCTCACCGCGAGCGCCTTCACCATCGTCATCCTCGGCGGCCTGGGCAGCGTGCCCGGCTCGCTGCTCGCCGCCTACGTGGTGGGATACGCCGAGACGCTGACCGCCTACCTGGTCGCCCCCACGCTGCGGCCGATCCCGGCGCTGATCATCCTGGTCGTGGTGCTGTACGTGCGCCCCCAGGGCCTGCTGGGGCGGCGATGAGCCGGGAGCCCAGTCCGACCCCACGGGTCAGCGCCGGAGTGGCGCGCGTGCCCGCCCGCCCCGGCCTGATGCGCCGTCGCGGCACCTGGGTCGCGGCGCTGCTGGTCATGATCGGCGCCGCCGCGCCGGCCTGGCTGGGACCTTATTTCCTCGGCGTGTTCACCACCGGCTTCTATTTCGCCGTGTTCGCGATGGCCTGGGACCTGCTGTTCGGCTTCGCCGGTATGGTGAATTTCGGGCCGACCTTCCTGATCGGCCTCGGCGCCTACGGCGCGGGCATCCTCAACAATCAGGGCGTGCCGATCCCGCTCGCGCTGATCGGCGGCACCGCGATCGCGATCGTCGGCGGCCTGCTGCTTGCGCTGCCGGCCCTGCGGCTGCGCGGGCCGTATTTCGGGCTGATCACGCTGGTCGCGGTGCTGCTGCTGCTCGATGCGATCGTCATCTTCGCCGGCATCACCGGCGGCGAGATCGGCATGATGGTGCCCGACGTGCTCTCGATCAGCGCCCAGATGAACTACTGGTACGCGTTCGGCTTCATGGTCGTCTCGGCCTGCATCCTGTTCGGCATCTCCCGCTCCTCGCTGGGGCTGATCCTGCAAGCGACCGGCCAGGACGCGGTGGAGGCGGCGGCGCTCGGCTTCAACGTCACCAAGCACCGGATCGCCGCGTTCTGCATCAGCGCGCTGTTCTCCGGCCTCGCCGGCGGGATGCTGACCTTCTATCAGGGCACCGCCTCGGTCGATACCGTCGTCGATCTGTCGATCGCCGTGCAGATCATCATCGCCGTGGTGTTCGGCGGCCGGCGGACCATCGTGGGCGGCATCCTCGGCGCGATCTTCCTGATCCTGTTCGACGAACTGCTGCGCCCGCTGGGCCAGCTCAACACCTTCGTCGTCTCGGCGATCGCGCTGTTCGTGATCCTGTTCTTCCCCGACGGCGTGCTGGGCTTGGCGTTCCGGCCGAGGGCCGGGCAGTGACCCGCGACGCGGCGCCGATCCTCGACGTCGCAGGGCCTGACCAAGCGGTTCGGCGGCCTGGTCGCGGTCAAGGACATCGGCTTCGAGATCCGGCCCGGCGAGATCCTCGGCCTGATCGGCCCGAACGGGTCGGGCAAATCCACCGTGATGAAGCTGGTCATGGGGATCGAGCGGCCGAACGCCGGGCGCGTCGACGCTGGACGGCGTGGACGTGGCCGGCTGGCCGACGCACCGCATCGCGCGCCAGGGCATCGGCATCGTCTTCCAGCACTCCCGCCCGCTGCATCGGCAGACGGTGCTGGAGAACATCAAGCTGGCGCTACTGCCGGACTCGCTGTTCCGGCTGGCCGCCGACCCGCATGTCGATGCCCGCGCGCGCGAGATCGCCGCAGCGGGTCGGCCTCGGCGCCGTGCTCGACCGCCGGCCCGGCACCCTGCCCTTCGCCGACCTGCGCCGGATGGAGATGGCCAAGGCGCTGGCGCGCGACCCCAAGGTGGTGCTGGTGGACGAGCCGTTCGCCGGACTGACCGGCGCCGAAGTCGCGGATTTCTCCGCCCTGATCGACGGCTTCCGCCAGGACGGGCGCGCGGTGCTGCTGGTCGATCACAACGTCAAGAGCGTCGCGGCGCTGGTGGACCGGGTGCTCGCGATGTATCTCGGCGAGCGCATCGCCGAGGGCACCGCCGAGGAGGTGATGGCGGAACGAGACGGTGCGCCGCGTCTATCTCGGCGGCCGGATCGAGACCCATGCGCGCCCGGAGATCGAGGCGCGCGGCGGCAGCCGCTGCTCGACGTGCGCGGCATCGACGTGCTGTACGGCAAGGCGCAGGCGCTGCAGCAGGTCTCGATCCATGTCCACGAGGGGGAGTTCGTCTCCGTCGTCGGCCTGAACGGCGCCGGCAAGACGACGCTGTTCAACGCCATCTCCGGCCTCGTGCCGATATGCCGGCGAGATCGACTGGGCGCGGCGCGTCGCTGAAGGGGCGCAGCGCGGCGGCGATCGCGCGCGGCGGCATCGTGCAGTGTCCCGAGACGCGCGAGCTGTTCGGCGATCTGAGCGTGCGGGAGAACCTCGACCTCGGCGGCCAGCATCTGCCGGCGAAAGCGCGGCGCACGCAGCTCGACTGGCTGCTCGACCTGTTCCCCATCCTGCGCGAGCGCCAGCGCCAGGCCGCCCGCACGTTGTCGGGTGGCGAGCAGCAGATGCTGGCGATCGCGCGGGCGCTGATGATGCGCCCAAGCTGCTGATCCTGGACGAGCCGACGATGGGGCTCGCGCCGGTGATCCTGGAGCAGCTGTCGAAGGCGATGACCCGGCTGCGCGACACCACGCCGATCACCGTGCTGCTCGGCGAGCAGAACGTCACCTTCGCCCTGCCGCACGCCGATCGGGTCTACGTGCTGGAGCACGCCCGCATCGTCTGGGAGGGCGACCCGGGCCGGTTCGCGCCGGAGATGGGGGCCGGGTATCTTTAAAGTAGTGCACCCGGAGAGTCCGGGCGTGGAACAGGCCGCCCGCCTGCTGCTCCTCGCTCCTGACCAGCACGGACCGCACGCTCGGCCGCCCCGATCTCCGCTGCCATCTGCGGCCGGGCGAGCAGGAAGCCCTGCGCCGTGTCGCAGCCCAGCCGGCGCAGAAACGCGAGCTGCCCCTCGTTCTCCACCCCTTCCCCCACCACCCGCTTACCAAGTGCGTGGCCGAGGCTCACGATCGCCCGCACCACCGCCTCGGCCTCCGGATCGTGGCCGATAGCGCGCACGAACGAGCGGTCGATCTTGATCTTTGCGACGGGGAGGCGCTTGAGGGCGGCCAGCGAGCTATAGCCGGTCCCGAAATCATCCAGCGCCAGTCGGATGCCGCGCGCGGCGAGGCCGTCCAGGATACGGTCGGTCCCGCCTTCGGCGCGCTCAAGCAATAGGCTCTCGGTGATTTCCAGCTCGAGCCAACCTGGGTCGAGGCCGCTCGCGCGCAGCGCGCTGTCGATTTCGACCAGCAAGCCGTCGGGGCGAAGCTGCGCCAGCGACAGATTCACTGCCATCCCCAGCTCCATGCCTGCGTCCCGCCACGCCTTGACCTGCCGGCAGGCCTCGCCCAGCACCCATGCGCCGAGCGGACGGATCAGCCCGCTCGCCTCGGCGGCGGGGATGAACTCGTCCGGCAGCACCAACCCGCGCTCCGGGTGCTGCCAGCGCACGAGTGCCTCCACACTGTCCACGCGGTCGGTCCTGAGGTCGACCTGCGGCTGGTAGTGGAGCACGAACTCGCTGCGGTCGAGCGCGCGGCGCAGCTCCCGCTCGAGCCGCTGCCGGGCCTGCACCTCGGCGTCCATCGCCGGCGCGAAGAAGCGGGACCGGCCGCGGCCGTCCTGCTTGGCCTGGTAGAGCGCCAGGTCGGCCTTCCGGACCAGCTCGTCCGCATCCTCGCTGTCGTCCGGAGCGACCGCGACGCCGACGCTGACCGAGGCGTGCACCTCCTGCGTCTCGAACACGAACGGTGCTGCGAGCGTATCGACCAGTCTTTGCGCCAGTGCGGCCGCACCTTCGGGTCCTTCCAGGCCGGGCTGGACGACGGCGAACTCGTCCCCGCCGAGACGGGCCAGCGTGTCGCTCGGGCGGACCGCCGCCCCGAGGCGCTCGGTGACCGCACGCAGCAGCCAGTCGCCTGCCGGGTGGCCGAGCGTGTCGTTGAAATCCTTGAAGTGATCGAGGTCGAGCAGCAGCAGGCCGATGCGCGAGCCGTCGCGACGGGCAAGGGCAAGCGCCTGCCGCAACCGGTCCTGGAGCAGGGCCCGGTTCGGCAGGCCAGTCAGCTGGTCGTGGTGGGCCAAGTGCCTGATCCGTCCCTCGACCAGCTTGCGCTCGGTAATATCCACGGCGGCGCCGACCGCACCGGTGGGCTTGCCCACCGCGTCCCGCACCGTCGCGGCGCTGATCAGCATGTCGAATGAGGTGCTGTCATCGAACACCACGCGGAGTTCCTCACCATGCACCGGCTCGCCGCGCGCAGCCCGCTGCAGGGGCAGGTCCTCGGCCGGCACCTCCTCGCCCTCCTTGAGCACGCGGAAGTGCCGCGGCCGCTCCCCCTCTGGGGCGGTGAGCGACTCGTTGGCCCCCGGCTCAAGGCGCAGCATCTCGGCGGCACGGCGACTGCCCGTGATGTGCTGCGCGTCGGGGTCATGCGCGAGCCAGACGGCCACCGGTACGGTCTCCATCACTGCGTCCAGCTCGGCGCCGCGCCGCTCAACTAGCTGCTCGAGGCCACACCGCGCCTGCTCCAGGTCCGCGACGAGGCGCGCGTTCTCGACATGCAGCATGACCGAGCGCCGGAGCGAGCGGTGGATGTGGTAGGCCACGGCCGAGAGCCCGACCGCGTAGGCCAGCATCGTGAGTGCCATCGTGTGCGCGGCCGGCGCTCGGGCCAGCGCCATGCGCGCCGTGGAGGGCAGGAGGGCGGGGATGATGAAGGCGTAAAGGACCGGGAGGTGACCGGCGAGGTTGGCGACCGCCCCTGCCGCCATGCCGGCGAGGAAGAAGGGCACCAGCATCTGCTGCGTCGGTGAGCCGACGCTGCCGAAAAGGGGACCGATCAGGCCCCAGCCGATCCCGGCCGACCCCGAGGTCGCGACGAGCCAGATGGCCGCGTTATGCGGCGGCCGGCGCGCGGCGTAGAGGCGCCAGCAGAGCACGCGGGCCGCCTGCGAGAGCACCATGTAGCCGAGCCAGGCGGCGAGAACTGGGGCTGGCGCGGCGTCAGCGATGCCCGAGGCGAACAGGAAGGCCGTGGCCACGTTGATGGCCGCAAGGAGCGGCTGCCGCGGCACGAGTTCGGCCAGCAGCTCTTGCCGGAGGGGGCCACGTACCTCATCGCCACTCGCCGGCATCGGCGTCCTTTCCTTATCTGCGGCAATGTCAGGTTGCGGCTCGGTCGCGTTATGCAATCGTTAAAGCATAACACCCTCGTTCGATCGAGGTGGTCCCCTCCCTTTGGAAACGCTCCCTCCGGCGTGCGCGCGGGCACCCGCGATCGCGGCGCGAAATGCCCAGCGTACCGGGTATGCACGTGACTGTGCTACCGTATTGGCCGCTACTCTGCGGGCGTTGCGGCCGGCCCCTCGATGCGCTCCAGCCGGCGGTCGTGGCCGAGGGCCAGCACGACGATCCCCGCGACCAACGCGCCGCAGGAGATGAAGAGCAGCCCCAGGTTGAAGTTGCCCGTCGCGTCCCGGATATATCCCATCGCATAGGGTCCGAGGAAACCGCCGAGGTTGCCCACTGCATTGATCATCGCGATGCCGCCCGCCGCCGCGGCGCCCGACAGCATGGCCGTCGGCAGCGCCCAGAAGGTGGGGGCGATCGCGCTCTGCCCCATCTGCGACAGGATGATGAGCAGCATCAGCAGGTAAGGATTGGCGACCAGGGTGCACGCCGCAAGCGTGATGAAATTGAGCATGCAGGCCGCCGCGCAGTGCTTGTTGCGTTCCCCGGTGCGGTCGGAGTGCAGCCCCCACAGCACCATGGCCACCGCCGCGAAGGCGAACGGGATCGCATTGATAAAGCCGGTCTGCACATCGCTGACCCCGAACCGCTTGATGATCTGCGGCAGGAAGATCACAAACCCGTAGCCGGACACGTTCTGGCCGAAATAGACCAGCGTGAGCGCCCAGACCCGGCCGTTCCGAAAGGTCTCGCCCAGTCCGTAATGCCGCACCGTCTCGCGCTGCGTCCGCTCGGTCGCCAGCCGCTTGCTGAGCCAGGTGCGCTGTTCGGCGGCGAGCCATCCCGCCAGCTCGGGCGTGTCGGTCAGGGCGAACAGGACGACAAAGCCCAGGATCACGGCGGGGCCGCCCTCCAGGATGAACAGCCACTGCCAGCCCGCCAGTCCCCAAGCCGCCCTCGAAGCTGAGAATCCAGCCGGAGACGATGGAGCCCAGCACGACCGAAATCGGGATCGCAGTCATGAACAGGCCGATCATCCGCGACCGGTAGTAGGAGGGGAACCACCAGGTCAGGTAGAGGATGATGCCCGGGTAGAACCCGGCCTCGGCCAGGCCCAGCAAGAAGCGGATCGCGAAAAATGACTTCTCGCCCACGATCGTGGCGGTCAGCGCCGAGATGATGCCCCAGGTGATCAGGATGCGCGCGATCCAGCGCCGGGCGCCGACGCGCGCCAGCAGCAGGTTCGACGGGATCTCGAACAGGAAGTAGCCCACGAAGAACAGGCCGCTGCCCAGGCCGAAGGCGGAAGCGCTGAGATGCAGGTCCCGGTCCATCGAGAGCGAGGCGAAGCTGACGTTCACCCGATCCAGATAGCCCACGAAGTAGCAGATCATCAGCAGCGGGATCAGGCGCCGGGTGACCCGGCGCATGGTCTCGCGTTCGATCGGCTCGGCATTCGGGTCTTCCAACACGCCCAACAGTGCCATTGTCGCGCTCCCCCCGCGTTGCGCAATGAACGCTCGCGAGCCGCCCCGGATCAATCCTCGACGAAGCTGACCAGGATTTGACCTTCCTCGACCGTGTCGCCGGGGCGGCACGCCACGTCGGCGACTACCCCGTCGGCGGGCGCAGGCAGGCGGAAGACGGTCTTCATGGCTTCCAGCACCACGAGAACGTCGCCGCGGCTGACCGCCTGGCCGGGGATGGCGGCGACGGCAGTGACCTGGCCGGGGATCGGCGCCAGCAGCCGGCCGCCGGATTCGTCCTCGGCCTCGGCGGCAGCCTCAGGGTCGGGCAGGCCGAGACGCCAGCTCTCGCCGCCCCAGCGCAGCAGGACCGCGTCCTGGGAACGGGCAAAGCCCGCGCGGGCACGCAGGCCGTCGATCTCGGCTGTCAGCGTGCCCTCAACCTCGAGGGAGGCACTGCCGATCATCTCGATACCGGAAGCGTCGAGGCGCCACGCTCCGCCCGGCGCCGGATGCACGGTCACCGGACAGGCCACCTCGCCGGCGGTGAAGGCGAGCGTGCGGGCGCGGATCGTGTTCAGCCACCACCCGGTCCGGCTGCTCCACGGGGAATGCGGATCGGCCCCGGCACGCGCCTGCTCGCGCGAAGCGGCGGCCTCGGCGGCGAGCACGCCCAGCGCGGCGGCGGCCAGCGCCTCGGGTGGGGGCGGGCGCTGCGGGGCGAGCAGGATTGCCGCCTCCCGTGCGATGAACCCGGTGTCGATGCCGCCGGCGATGAAGTCGGGGTGGGCGGCGATCCGCCCCAGCAGGTCGAGGTTGCTCGCCACCCCCGCGACCTCGGTCTCGGCCAGCGCGCGCCGCAGCCGGGCGAGCGCCTCGGCGCGCGTGCCGCCGTGGCAGATCACCTTGGCGATCATGGCGTCGTAGTGGACGCTGATCGCATCGCCCGCGCGCACGCCGGCATCGACGCGCACCCCGTCGCCCTCGGGCAGGCGCAGCCGGACGATCCGGCCCACCGAGGGCGCGAAGTCGCGCGTCGGGTCCTCGGCGTAGAGCCGCGCCTCGATGGCGTGGCCGTGCAGGCGGATGGCCTCCTGCGCCGCCGGCAGGGGCTCGCCGGCGGCGACGCGGAGCTGCCATTCGACCAGGTCGAAGCCGGTGACCATCTCGGTCACCGGGTGCTCGACCTGCAAGCGGGTGTTCATCTCCAGGAAGTAGAACCCGTCCCGGTCGGCGACGAACTCCACCGTGCCGGCGCCGACATAGCCGACGGCGCGCGCGCAGGCGACCGCGGCCGCCCCCATCGCCGCGCGCCGACCGGGATCAAGGCCGGGGGCCGGCGCCTCCTCCAGCACCTTCTGGTGGCGGCGCTGCGCCGAGCAGTCGCGCTCGAACAGGTGCAGGGCGGTGCCGTGCGTGTCGGCGAAGACCTGCACCTCGATGTGGCGCGGACGCGGCAGGTAGCGCTCGATCAGCACGCGGTCGTCGCCGAAGGCCGAGGCGGCCTCCTGCCGTGCGGCATCGAGCGCCGGGCCGAAATCCCCTGCCTGCCCGACCACGCGCATCCCCCGCCCACCGCCGCCGGAGACGGCCTTGATGACGACGGGAAAGCCGATGCGCGCGGCCTGCTCGGCGAGCAGGGCGGGCTCCTGGCCCTCGCCCTCGTAACCCGCCAGCACCGGCACGCCAGCCTGGCGCATCAGCGCCTTGGCCGCCGATTTCGAGCCCATGGCGCGCATCGCCGCCGGCGGTGGCCCGACGAAGGTCAGCCCGGCCGCCGCGCAGGCCTCGGCGAAGTCGGGGTTTTCCGACAGGAACCCGTAGCCCGGATGCACCGCATCGGCCCCGGTGCGCCGCGCGGCATCGAGGATGCGCCCGATGGAGAGGTAGCTCTCCCGCGCCGGGGCCGGGCCGATCAGCACCGCGCGGTCGGCGTCCTGCACATGCATGGCCTGCGCGTCGGCCTCGGAGAACACGGCGACGGTGCCGATCCCCATGCGCCGGGCGGTGCGCGCGACCCGGCCGGCGATCTCGCCGCGGTTGGCGATCAGCAGCGTGCGGATCGCGCCCCTCACATCCGGAACACGCCGAAGCGTGTCTCCTCGATCGGCGCGTTGAGCGCGGCCGACAGCGACAGGGCGAGCACCAGCCGGGTCTCGGCCGGGTCGATGATGCCGTCGTCCCACAGCCGGGCGGTGGCGTAGTAGGGGCGGCCCTTGGCGTCGTACTCGGCGCGGATCGGCGCCTTGAACGCGTCCTCCGCCGCCGCGTCCGCGAAGCCCCCGCGCACGGTGGCGAGCACGCTCGCCGCCTGCTCGCCGCCCATCACCGAGATGCGGGCGTTCGGCCACATCCACACGAAGCGCGGGTCGTAGGCGCGCCCGCACATGCCGTAATTGCCGGCGCCATAGCTGCCGCCGACGATGACGGTGATCTTGGGCACTCCGGCGGTGGCGACAGCGGTCACCAGCTTGGCGCCGTCTTTCGCGATGCCGCCGGCCTCGTAGCTGCGTCCCACCATGAACCCGGTGATGTTTTGCAAGAATAACAATGGGATGCCGCGCTGGCAGCACAATTCGATGAAATGCGCGCCCTTAAGCGCCGATTCGGAAAACAGAATGCCGTTGTTGGCGAGGATGCCCACCGGGTAGCCCCAGACATGGGCGAAGCCGCAAATCAGCGTCGTGCCATACAATCGCTTGAATTCATCCAGTTCGCTGTCATCGACGATGCGCGCGATCAACTCCCGCGCATCATACGGCGCGCGGATGTCGGCGGGCACCACGCCGTGCAGCTCGGCCGGGTCGTAGCGCGGCGGCACCGGCGCGCGCAGCGCCACCTCGGGGCGCTTGACGCGGTTCAGCCCGGCGACGATGCGCCGGCAGATCCGCAGCGCGTGGCCATCGTCCTGCGCGTAGTGATCGACCACGCCGGAGGTGCGCGCGTGCACCTCCGCCCCGCCGAGATCCTCGGCCGAGACCTCCTCGCCGGTCGCCGCCTTCACCAACGGCGGGCCGGCCAGGAAGATCGTGCCCTGGCGGCGGACGATGACGCTCTCGTCGCTCATCGCCGGCACGTAGGCGCCCCCGGCGGTGCAGGAGCCCAGCACGGCGGCGATCTGCGGGATGCGCTGCGCCGACAAGTTCGCCTGGTTGAAGAAGATGCGGCCGAAATGCTCGCGGTCGGGGAAGATCTCGTCCTGCATCGGCAGGAAGGCACCGCCGGAGTCCACCAGATAGACGCAGGGCAGCCGGTTCGCCCGCGCCACCTCCTGCGCGCGCAAATGCTTCTTCACCGTCATCGGGAAATACGTGCCGCCCTTCACGGTGGCGTCGTTGGCAACGATCACGCATTCCCGCCCCGCCACGCGGCCGATGCCGGTGATGATGCCGGCGCTGGGAACCTCGCCGCCGTACATGCCGAGCGCGGCGAGCTGGGTCAGTTCAAGGAACGGCGAACCGGGGTCGATCAGCGCCGCGACGCGCTCGCGCGGCAGCAGCTTGCCGCGCGCGAGGTGGCGCTTGCGGGCCGCCTCGCCGCCGCCCTGCCTGACCTCGGCGACGCGCGCGCGCAGATCCTCCACCAGCGCGTGCATGACGCCGGCATTGGCGGTGAACTCGGGGGAGCGCGGGCTGATCGCGGAGCGCAGGACGGTCACGCGACCCCTCCCCTAACCCCTCCCGCAAGGGGAGGGGGGCTTCCCTCTCCCCCTCCCCTTGCGGGGAGGGGGCCGGGGGGAGGGGGAAGATCACGCCGTCTCCACGAACAGCTCGCGACCGATCAGCATCCGCCGTATCTCGCTGGTGCCGGCGCCGATCTCGTACAGCTTGGCGTCCCGCAGCAGCCGCCCCGTCGGGTAGTCGTTGATGTAACCGTTTCCGCCCAGCGCCTGGATCGCCTCCAACGCCATCCACGTCGCCTTCTCGGCCGCATACAGGATCGCGCCGGCGGCGTCCTTGCGCGTCGTCCGGCCGCGGTCGCACGCCCCGGCCACCGCGTACACGTACGCCTTGCAGGCGTTCATCGTCGTGTACATGTCGGCGAGCTTGCCCTGCATGAGCTGGAACTCCCCGATCGCCTGGCCGAACTGGCGGCGCTCGTGCATGTACGGCACCACCGCGTCCATGCACGCCTGCATGATGCCCAGCGGCCCGGCCGCCAGCACCGCGCGCTCGTAGTCGAGCCCGCTCATCAGCACGCGCACGCCTTCGTTCTCCCGCCCCAGGACGTTCTCCGCCGGCACCTCGCAGTCCTGGAACACCAGCTCGCACGTGTTCGACCCGCGCATCCCGAGCTTGTCGAGCTTCTGGCCGGTGGAAAACCCCGCGAACCCCTTCTCGACCAGGAACGCGGTGATGCCGCGCGGGCCCGCCTCGGGCGCGGTCTTGGCGTAGATCACCAGCACGTCGGCATCCGGCCCGTTGGTGATCCACATCTTGTTGCCGTTCAGCACGTAGCGCTCGCCACGCTTCTCGGCGCGCGTGCGCATCCCCACCACGTCCGACCCCGCGCCCGGCTCGCTCATCGCCAGCGCGCCGACATGCTCGCCGGAAACCAGTTTCGGCAGATAGCGGCGCTTCTGCGCCTCGGTGCCGTTGCGGCGGACCTGGTTCACGCACAACTGGGAATGTGCGCCGTACGACAGGCCGACCGAGGCCGAGGCGCGGGAGATCTCCTCCATCGCCACGACGTGCTCCAAATAGCCCATGCCGGCGCCGCCGTACTCCTCCTCGACGGTGATCCCCAGCACGCCCAACTCGCCGAACTTGCGCCAGAGGTCCATCGGGAAGTTGTTTGCCCGGTCGATGTCGGCGGCGCGTGGCGCGATCTCGTCGGCGGCGAACGCCTCCACCTGGGCGCGCAGCATGTCGGCCGTCTCGCCGAGATTGAAATCAAGCCCCGGCAGCCTGTTCGGGATCGACGCCATCGCTGAGCAATCCTCCGACAGCGAACGCTGAGACGAAAACCATCGCGCAATTCCACTGGCGAACCGATAGTGGGTCAGTTTACCCCGCAAGTGGTGAGGGGTTAGGAATTCTATCCTGCCTGGCGGACCAGGGCACTCCAGCTATTCTGTGGACCGATGTCCACGATTCACCTTGTGCCAAAGGATCTCCGTGAACGCTATCACGTTAAGGAGTGGCGCAATGCCGCCGGGGTGCTTGCGACCGCCTGTCCGGCTGAGTGGCGGGACCTGCTGGATGTGTTGCGCGAATTCCGTTTGCTGAGGTCAGAGGTGGTGGTGGGCGGCGGAAACCGCTCGCTTATCAGCCGTCGAATTGACGGCGCCTTCTACGCAAGGGGGTGGCAGGAGAAGGGCTTCGCCACGTCCATAACTGTTGACGAAACCATGTTCGCTAGCCCCACTCACGCGGTTGATTGCCTCAAAGACGGCGTCGCAGTCGAGATGGAGTGGAACAACAAGGACCCGTTTTTTGACCGCGACCTGAACAATTTTCGCCTGCTGTTCGATTTGAGGGCTATTCAGGTCGGCATCATAATCACGCGCTCGTGGGAGTTGCAGGCGGTATTCAAGCAGCTCGGTAAAGGCACTTCCTACGGAAAGGCCACTACCCATCATGAGAAGCTGTGGCCCAAGATCGAAGGCGGTGGGGGCGGCGGCTGTCCGGTGCTGACCTTTGCTATCAAACCGGTTCTCTTTGAGGACGACGGTCCAGAGGCGCTTGCGGCGCTGCGGGCCCGTATGGCCGCAGAGAAAGAAGCAAGGAAGCTTGCTAAGCGTCGCGGGATATCTGTTCCCGATGACGACGAAGATGATGAAGAGGTATAACGCTTACTCGTTGGGAAGGATAGGTATCGAAGCTTTCTCGCGTTGAGCGGTGCTATTATGCCTATAGGTTTTCCACGTCGGTCCGTAATCTTCAGCGGCTTGGTTTCCCCACACGGTCCAGCCGGAGCGCGCACCACGCGCGAACAACTCAAGCCGTGGCCCAGGACTACACGCTTCGATGATGCCGTACAGTTCATCTGGCTTGCGCGAGTGCTCGCGCTTCCGCGTCCCGAGATAGTTCACCTGCGTTCGGCCGGGCTGTAGGGTTCGCGCGTTTTTCCCATACACGCCAAATAGTACCAACTCCGTCACGTTGCGGAAGTAGAAGCCAACTCCTCGACCGTCACTTCCACCATCCTTACGGAGCTTGTGCCAAATGAGGTTCGATTTGTAACTAAATCCCCATGCCCTCATGACCTGCAAACCCTCCGGCAACAAGGCATTGGGCACCCAAAGATAAAGGTGGGATACTGGTGCGCTGATCTTCGCAACGGGCAGCGCGGAGATCGCAGCTACGTCCATCGTTCCGTAGCGGCTCAGACGCTTGTGCTCCGGTGCCATCTTTCCCGTGCGATTGACGAACTGCCAGGGCGGATCAGCCAGAATGCATTTAAATCTGTCCCCCTTGGTGGCCGCTAGGAGGTCCGCCCCAGGGCCAGGAGTGGCATTCGTGATCATTGGCCGATTCGCTCCTCTACGCGCGTTTCCCACTCTTCTAGGACCTGAGCCATATCGGCAAGTTCCCAAACTTACTTATCACCCCAACCGCCATCGCGGGCGTGCAGCGGAGCGTCGGGTGAATGCGAACGACGTTGTAATGCATGAAGTAGATGGCGACTGCGTGCGCGTGATTCTTGGCCTTCTTGCTGAACCCGCTCGTCAACCGAGTGAAGCGGCACGTCCCCACACGCATTGAGAGGTTCTGCCGCTCGGGATAGAAGATTGAGATATGCGCCGGATTGGGCCGCCCCTCCACCCGGCGCTGTTCGGCACCGATGTACTCGCCGGGGCTGTAACGCCCAAGGGCGTCCATAAACTCGCGGCAGATCTTCAACAATTTAGCATATTCGATATCGGCGCCAAAGGACTGTTCCACGGCTTCAGGTTAGGGTTTGTGGCCGTCGCTCGTGAGCTGCACGCGGTTTGCGAGCCGTAATGCCAGGTCGCCGATGAAGTGCTGCGCCGCCGCACTATCACGGGCGCCTACGTACCAGGACGAAATCAGCTTTGCGTCCGCATCAACAGCCGTCCACGTCCAGATATCGCCAGCGCCCTCCGGAGCGCCTTGGCGGTCGCCACGTTCTTCTGCTTGGCACAGACGAAGGACCAACACTTCATCGACCTGTCCCCGCTTGCACGGCAAATTCCGCAGAGTGCGGTGCTGATAGTCGGAGAAGGCTTCGCGCCCGTCCTCAAGCAGTTTGATGATAATATTCCTGCTCGCCTCTTCGCGATCTCTGTGCGTCTCTTGGGCGTGAGCGACGCCGCTCGCGCGGCAGCGCCTTTCTTGCCCGTCTCAGCCGCAGCCGCATCCGTCCCATCGTCTATCTGATCCTCAATCTGCCCGTTGGCGATGTCGCCGATGAGCTTCGCGAGCGCGATCGGCTCACGGGCGCGGGGGGAAGCGCTTGGTTGCCATGCACTGATTATGCACTCCTATACGATCATACACACCATCCGCGTGCGGAATGGCGGACAGAATTCTATTCAAACTGACCCACTGCCGGCGAATTAAGGGGCTTGACCGACGGCCTTTACTGGGGCCAGCCCGTATGCTTGGCTCAAGCAAGCATACGAATGACGGAACCAAGCACTATGGCCAGTCTCGCCATGCACGCCACTGACCCTGATCGCATCGGCGCCGTCCGGCGCTTCAACCGCTTCTACACGCGCCAGATCGGTGTCCTGCAGGAAGGCCTGCTGGACAGCCGCTTCAGTCTCACCGAGACGCGCGTGCTCTATGAGTTGGCCCATCGGACGGATGCTACCGCGACCGACCTCGCCCGCGACCTCGGCCTCGATCTCGGCTATGTGAGCCGCATCCTTCAGCGATTCGAACGCGAGGGCCTGATCGAGCGCGCCCCGTCCCCGGCCGACCGGCGCCGCTCGATCCTCTCGCTCACGGCACACGGCGCCGCTGCGTTCGCCCCGCTGGATGGGCGCGCACGCGCGGAGATCGCGACCCTGATCGGCGGGTTGCCAGCTCCGGCACAGGCCGATCTGGTCAGTGCGATGACCCGGATCGAGGCTCTGCTCGCCGCCGCACCCGCCCGCCCCTACGTCCTCCGCCCACCCCGCGCCGGCGACATCGGCTGGGTGGTCGCCCGCCACGGCGCCCTCTATGCCGCCGAATACGGCTTCGACGCCCGGTTCGAGGCCTTGGTCGCCAAGGTCGCCGGCGAATTCCTGGCCGGGCACGATCCCGCGCGCGAGCGCTGCTGGATCGCCGAGCGCGACGGGGTCAACCTGGGCTCGGTCTTCCTGGTCCGTGCATCCGACGAACTCGCCAAGCTGCGCCTGCTGATCGTCGAGCCCACGGCACGCGGGCAAGGCGTCGGCCGCCGCTTGGTCGAGGAGTGCCTGGCCTTCGCCCGCTCCGCCGGGTACCGGCGTATCACGCTCTGGACCAACGACGTGCTGACCGCCGCCCGCCGCATCTATCAGCGGGTCGGCTTCCGCCTGACGCACAGCCAGCCGCATCGCGATTTCGGCCCGCCGCTCGTCGGCGAGACCTGGGAGATGGACCTGCGCTGCACTTCGCGCCTGTTTCCGGTGTAAGGTTCGGGCACAGGTGATCGCGGGAGACAAGGTCAATGGCCACTGGGGCGCTCAGCTACGCGCATGGCGCCGCCGATGTCGCGCTGCTGGGCGAGACGATCGGCGCGAGCTTCGATGCCACCGTGGCGCGCTGGGGCGACCGGCCGGGGCTGATCGTGCGCCAGCAGGGCATACGCTGGTCGTATCGGGAGCTGGCCGAGCGGGTGGACGCCTTCGCCGCCGGGTTGCTGGCGCTGGGGCTTACGCGCGGTGACCGGGTCGGCATCTGGTCGCCCAACAACGCCGAGTGGGTCATCACCCAGTTCGCCACCGCCAAGGCCGGGGTGATCCTGGTCAACCTCAATCCCGCCTACCGGCTGTCCGAGATCGAGTACGCGCTCAATGCGTCGGGCTGCCGCGCGCTGGTCAGCGCCACCGCGTTCAAGACCAGCGACTACATTGGCATGATCAACACGCTGGCGCCGGAATTGCGGACCTCCGAGCCGGGCCGGCTGAACGCGGCGCGGTTGCCGAAGCTGGAGGCGGTGATCCAAATCGGCGAAACACCCGCGCCCGGTGCGCTCGCCTTTAGCGCGGTGCTCGGGAGGGGCTTCGGAGCGGAGCGTGCGAGCCTGGCCGCACTGGCCAACTCACTGCAATTCGACGACCCGATCAACATCCAGTTCACCTCCGGCACCACCGGCGCGCCGAAGGGGGCGACGCTCACCCACCACAACATCCTCAACAACGGCTTCTTCATCGGCGAGGCGATGCGCTTCACCGAGCAGGACCGGCTGTGCATTCCGGTGCCGATGTATCATTGCTTCGGCATGGTGCTCGCCGTGCTCGCCTGCACCACCCACGGCGCGGCGATGGTGTTCCCCGGCGAGGGCTTCGAGCCGCTCGCCACCTTGCAAACCGTGGCCGAGGAGCAGTGCACCGCCCTCCACGGCGTGCCGACCATGTTCATCGCCCAGCTCGATCATCCGGAATTCGCGACCTTCGACCTGTCGCGCCTGCGTACCGGGATCATGGCCGGCGCACCCTGCCCGATCGAGGTGATGCGCCGGGTGGTGGTGAAGATGCACCTATCGGAGATCACCATCGCCTACGGCATGACGGAGACCAGCCCGGTCAGCACGCAGACCACGGTGGACGACCCGCTGGAGCGCCGGGTCAGCACCGTCGGCCGGGTGTCGCCGCATGTGGAGGTGAAGATCATCGACGCCGACGGGCGCATCGTCGTGCGCGGAACCTCGGGCGAGCTTTGCACGCGCGGCTACTCCGTCATGCTGGGCTACTGGGAGGACGATGCACGCACCGCCGAGGCGATCGATCGCGCGCGCTGGATGCACACCGGCGATCTCGCGGTGATGGACGACGACGGCTACGTGAAGATCGTCGGACGCATCAAGGACATGATCATCCGCGGCGGCGAGAACGTCTATCCGCGCGAGGTCGAGGAGTTCCTGTATCGCCACCCGAAGATCCAAGACGTGCAGGTGTTCGGCATCCCCGATGCGCGCTACGGCGAGGAGGTCGCCGCCTGGGTCAAGGTGCGCGGTGGCGAGACCCTCACCGCCGAGGATGTGCGCGCCTTCTGCCAGGGCCAGATCGCGCATTACAAGGTGCCGCGCCACATCCGCTTCGTGGACGAGTTCCCGATGACGGTGACGGGCAAGGTGCAGAAATTCATCATGCGCGCGCAGACCGCCGACGCGCTCGGCGTGGAAGAAGCCGCGACCGCCTGAGCGCGATCACGAACGGGGTATCGCGGCCACGCATGGGCGTTGCCGCCCTTCTGGCTCGACCCAAGACAACAGGAGTTCGCCATGCAGGACCCGGACCCGAATCCGATCACCTCCCCGCCGGAGACCCCGCAGCAATCGCCGCCCGAGCAGCCATCCGCGCCGCCGCCCGAAGCGCCGTCGCACAGCCCCGGCCTGGACCCCTCGCCACCGCCGGCCGAAATTCCCTCGCCAGGACCGATGCAGCCGCCGACCGCCTGAGCTTGAAGCGGCCCGGACCCGTGCTAGCGTACCGGGCCATGGACTCTGGCATCCTCGAACATATCAGTTCGTTGGGCTTCGCGGCGACGCTCGACCGCTTGGCGGCGGCGATTGAGACGGCAGGGCTGACCATCTTCGCGCGGATCGACCACGCGGCCGGCGCGCGGCAAGCCGGCCTCGCGATGCCGCCGAACATCGTGCTGCTCTATGGGCATCCGAAGAGCGGCACCCCACTGATGCTTGCGGCACCCCAGGCCGCGCTTGACCTGCCTCTGCGGGTGCTCGTGCGTGAAGCGGCCGATGGACCCACCCTGGTGTCGTTCCACCCGATCGCGCCAATGATGCTGGCGGCCGGTGTCCCGGACACCCTCGCGAACAGACTGGAGCCGGCGCAACGCCTGTTGATCGAGGCTATCCAACCATGAGCGACGGGTCGATCACGTCGGCGACCACGGCAGCCTGGCGACAGCTCGACTACCTTCCGGTCGCCCTGTTTGGCTCCGTCATGGGCCTGACCGGCCTTTCCATCGCATGGCGGCTGGCGCATGCACGATACGGCACACCCACGTGGCCAGCCGTCGCCATTGGTGCCGTCGCGGTGATTACCTTTGTGGCGGTGGCGCTCGGCTACGCCATAAAGCTGGCCACCGTGCCCGACGCGGTTCGAGCCGAGTTCCGCCACCCGATTGCCGGGAATCTGTTTGGGACGCTTCTGATCAGCTTGCTGTTGCTGCCGATCGTTCTTGCGCCGGTCAGCATACGGGTTGCACAGGTGATGTGGAGCATCGGTGCAGCCGGCATGCTGCTCTTCGCCTGGATGATCGTCAGCCGCTGGATGAGTGACCGCCAGCAGGTTGCGCACGCGACGCCGGCCTGGATCATTCCGGTCGTCGGCTTGCTCGACGTGCCGCTCGCCCTTCCGTCGCTCGGTTTGCCGCCGATGCACGGCGTGATGGTGCTGGGCCTGGCCATCGGGCTATTTTTCGCCATACCGCTGTTTACGCTGATCTTCTCGCGACTGGTGTTCGAGCCGCCGATGCCGGATGCGTTGCAGCCATCGCTGCTGATTTTAGTGGCGCCGTTCGCGGTCGGCTTTTCCTCCTACATGGCGACGACCGAACACGTCGACCTGTTCGCGCAGTCGCTCTACGTACTGACGCTCTTCATGCTCGCGGTGCTGCTGGGCCGCTTGCGCCATCTCCCGCGCTGTTGCCCGTTCAGGGTCTCGTGGTGGGCCGTCAGCTTTCCGCTCGCGGCCTCGGCGATCGCGGCGCTTCAATTCGCGGCGGCCGAACCGGGATGGATCACGGACGCGATCGCACTGGCGCTGCTGACCTTTGCGACCCTGACCATTGCAGGCCTGTTCGGACGCACCCTGATCGGCTTGACGCGCGGCGAGTTGCGGACCTTGAGTAGTTGAGGCGGCAAGACGGATCAAAGCAGGATCGGGAGGAAGACGACATGCGCTGGGCCCGCTTCGACCAGGACGGCACGCCGACCTACGCGGTGGTGGAGGGCGAGGAGCTGATTCCCGTCCGCGGCTCGCCTTTCGCGACCTGGGAGCGCACGTCCGCGCGCGTGAAGCTGGCGGACGCGACGCTTCTGCCGCCGGTGATCCCGCCCACCTTCTACGCCTGCGGGATGAACTATGGCGGGCACGTCAAGGCGGTGGCGGAGAAGATCGGCCAGGCGCCGAACATCCCAACCCAGCCCGACATCGGCTATCGCGCCAATAACGCGCTGATCGGGCCCGGCGCGCCCATCGTCATCCCGCGCGACGCCACCGACAAGGTGCAGTACGAGGGCGAGCTGGTCGTGGTGATCGGCCGCACCTGCAAGCACCTGACCCGCGAGACCGCGCTGTCGGCCGTGCTGGGCTATACGATCGGCAACGATGTCAGCGAGCGGAGCTGGCAGAGATCCGATCGCACCCTATGGCGCGCCAAGAACACCGACACCTTCAAGCCGATGGGTCCGTGGATCGAGACCGAGCTGCGGCTGGAGGACCTGATTACCAAGATCCGGCTCAACGGCAAGCAGCTCATCGAATTCCGCACCAACGACATGGTCTTCGGCGTGGTGGACTACCTGGTCGCCATGACCCGCTACCTGACGCTTTATCCGGGCGACATGGTGTGGATGGGCACAGAGGGCGAGACCGCCGACATGAAGCACGGCGACGTCTGCGAGGTAGAGATCAGCGGCATCGGCACCTTGCGCAACCCGGTGGTGCGGGAAGGCGCCGGCTGACGTCGCGAAGCCGACCATTGCGCAACCTGAACGCCGCATGGCGGAACCATTGCCCGGCATCCGCGTTCGGGCGTGCGCACGACGAAACGAGGCTCTCATGAAATCCGTCATCGCGGCGGCGGCGTTCGCTCTCGCCGGACTGACCTTCGCCGCCCAGCCGGCCTCGGCCGCCGGTTGCCTGACCGGCGCGGCCCTCGGCGCCGGAGCCGGACATCTGGCCGGGCATCACGCGGTCCTGGGCGGCATAGCCGGGTGCGCCATCGGGCATCATCACGCTACGACCGTGGCCCGCGAGAAGGCGCAGGCGCAAAGCGGCTACGACCAGCAGGGTGGGTACAACCAGCACGGGGGCTACAACCAGGCTCCCGTCCAGTCGGACGCCAGCGGCCCGCGCGACTGAGGAACCGGCCTTCCGAAGCGGGCGCTACGCCATTCGCCGATGACGGGAGGAAAACCTCCCTTCCCTTGCGGCCACACAATTCACTGATCGCACCCGGACCGCTCAACTCCCTCTCCGCCCCAGGCTACGGCATTCACACATTGCTTGCCGTCCTCCCGGCATCATCACGCGGCTCGCCCCCTCTCCGCCCTGGGGCGGAGAGGGTCGGGGAGAGGTGGGGGACACGCCGCGATGGCCCTGTGGACGCGAACCGTCGTCGCACGCAAGCTGCGCCGCGAGGCCACCGACGTGGAGCGGCGCCTGTGGCGCGCGTTGCGCGAGAGTGCGCTGCTCTGGACATTCCGCCGGCAGCACCCGATCGGGCGGCGCATAGCCGACTTCGCCTGCCCCGCGCGCAAGCTGGCCATCGAGCTGGACGGCGGTCAGCACGCCGAGGGTGGGGCGGAAGACGCGGCGCGGTCGGCCGAGCTGGCCGCGCACGGGTACCGCGTCATCCGGTTCTGGAACGAGGTGGTCGAGAACCTGGACGGGGTATTGCTGCGCGTGCTCTGCGCCCTCGAGTCTCCCCCACCTCTCCCTGGCCCTCTCCGCCCCTAGGGGCAGAGAGGGAGTTGAGCGGTGCGAGGGAGTTGAGCGGTGCGGGTGCGACCTCTGAATCTCGTAGCCCGTGCGGGAGGGGGAGGTCGGTCTCGTCGTATCGTCCCATCATTGTCAGGGTGCATGAAATCGCGCGGGATGTGTGAACGCCGTAGCCGCCCCAGGGTGGAGAGGGGGCGAGCCGCGTGATGATGCCGGGATTAGGGCGAAGACTGTGTGAGTGCCCGTAGCACTTAGCGGTGCAGGCCCTACTCCCAGAACGGGTCGGCGTCGCGCAGCGCACGCCAGGCCTTGGCGACGCGCGGGCGCGCCGCCGACCCGCGCTGCTCGGCCCACGCGGCCAGCGCCGCGACCGCCGGGACCAGATCGGGGCGCCCGGCCGAAGCCAACTGGCCGGCCAGTGCCGGCGTCGCGGCGGCGTCGTTCACCGTACCCAGCAATTCCTGCAAGTCCCTGCACGGCCGCAGCACCGCCTTGACCCGCTTGGGGCGATAGAGCGCCTCGGTGAACTCGACCCCATAGCGCAGCACCTTCATCCGCTTGCGCAGCGCGTGCAGGGCCGGCGTCGGCGCGTGCCGGATGCGCCTGGCCCGCTTGGCGGCGCGCCGGGCCAGGCGGTCGAGCAGCGCCGGGACCGTCTGCTTGGTCGGACGGGCCAGCGCCGGTTTCCCGAAGCCGGCCGGGTCGCGGCCGGCGTCCTCGGCCCAGGCGGACAGGCCCAGCAGCAGCAGCGTGAAGCGCGGTGCCGCGAGTTCGCGCGCCGCATCGGCGTGCGCCGCCGTGCGCGCCGGCGCGGCCGCGTCGGCCAGCAGCTGCAGCCAGTCGGCCCCGCGCGCTCTCGCCCGCGCAGGCGGGCAGCGTCTCGGTCGACGAACACGTCCCAGTCCCGGGCGAGCTCCGAATACCTGGCCGGTGCGCGCAGCTCCAGATCGAAGCGCTCGGCGGCGAGCGGGGACAGCAGCGGCGCGAACAGCCCGATAGCGGCGCGCAGCCGGCGTGCCGCGACCCGAACCTGATGTATCCCCTCCACGTCGCCGCGCCCGGCGGGGGCCATGTTGACCCGCATATGGCCGACCGCGGCGCCCAGGATGGCGCGGAACGCCGCGCCGGTGGTCATGCCGGGGTCCAGCGACGATGTCGTCGGGCTTGACCGCGCTCCGGCCGGGATGCCCGCGCGAGCCGGGCACCCCGCTCGCCCTTGCTCGCCGGCTCGATGGCGAGCGGGGCGGCCTCGGCCAATTCCAGCGCCAGGTGATAGAGCGCGCCGGGCGCGCCGGATTTCAGCTCCAGCTCCAGCTCGCTCACCGGCACGAAGCGCCTTCCAGCCCGGATGCGGCCCTGGTCGATGGCGGCCTCGATCACCGTGGCGTCCTCCGCCGTCACCTGCCAGGCGTGCGGCTGATCTCCGTCGTGCAGAGCGGCGCCAGCGCGCCGTCGAGCGCGCCGATTGGCCAAGGGCGTGCCGGCCCACGCGACATCGGCCAGAAGGGCGCAGTCGGGCGCCTCGGTGGCGACCGGCCACTCCCACTCGCCGCGCCGCGCCGCCGCGCCGAGGGCCACCGGGGCGAGCTTCAAGGTCTGCGTCAGCGCGCCGTCGGCGCCGCGGCGCACCCGCAGGCTGGCGCCCGCCCGGCCCAGGACCCGGTCGGCGGTATCGAAATAGGTGGTGGTCTCCTCGCCGGCGCGGCGTTCCGGCCCGCGCGCGAGACCGAGGCGCGGGATGCTGCTCGATTGTCGCCCGCGCCGCTTCGGGCAGGCGCAGCTTGACCTCGACCTCCTCGGGCGCGTTCCTGAGAGGTGCTGCTGAACCGTCCAGTGCCATCGACGTAAGTTCGACGGCGTGCGGCTCCGGTCAATACGCGCGCGAAATCCGGTTCCATGGCTGGTGATTTCGTGACCCCGCGTCACGCGATCGGCACCGCGCGGAATCGGGTCGCACGATATAAATGCCCCCAACGCAATTCCGCCGCAGGCTCGAGACATCTCGCCGCCGTGCTGCGCCCGATGGGAAAGGCAGCGACAGAGGCCATGCCACGCATGTTGCGCATTCTGGTCGTCGAGGATCAGGCATTGATCGCCGGGCTGATCGCCGACGCGCTGAGCGACACCTACGAGGCGATCTGTGCCCCGACGGTGCCGGAGGCGGTGGAGCACCTGCTCACCAACTCGATCGACCTCGTCCTGCTCGATTGCGTGCTCCCCGGCGGGACGATGTGGCAGGTGATGCTGGATGCCGACCGCCTCGGCGTGCCGGTCGTCCTGATGACCGGCGACCCCGGCCAGATGCGGGAGATCAAGGGTGGCCCACGGCCCTATATCCTCAAGCCGTTCTCCATCACCCAGCTGCTCGACGTGATCGACGCCCAGACCGGCGTCTCTGCCCCCACCGGCGGCGGGGCTGCCCGCCCGATCTGAGACATCCCGGTCCGAGTGACGCGGATGAGCCTGCGCATCGGCATCGCCGGCGTGACCGGCCGCATGGGGCGCCTTTTGGTCGAGGAGGTGCGCGCCGCGCAGTCGCGACCCGAAGGCGTCACGCTCGTCGGCGGTGTCGCGCGGGCGGGGACACGCTGATCCGGCCGCCGTCCGGCCGGCGTGCCCCGGTTTTCCGACATCGCCGCCCTGGCGCGGGCCTGCGACCTGGTGATCGATTTCACCCACGCCGCGTGCGCGCAGGCGCACGCCGCCGCCCTCGCCGCCGCCGGGACGGGCTGGGTCCTGGGCACCTCGGGCCTGTCGGCCGCCGACGAGGCGGCGGTCGCCGAGGCGGCACGGCGCGATCCCGGTCGTCTATGCGGCGAATTTCTCCGCCGGCGTGACGCTGGTGCTGGCGCTGGCCGAGCGCATGGCCGCCGCCCTGCCGGCCGCGAGCCTACGACGCCGAGATCGTGGAGATGCACCACCGCCAGAAGGTCGATGCGCCCTCCGGCACCGCCATCGGCATCGGCCGCGCGGTGGCGCGGGGACGCGGGATCGCGCTGGACGACGTCATGGAGAGCGGCCGGCACGGCCACACCGGGCGCGCGCCGGCCCGGGCGCCATCGGGTTCGCCGCCCTGCGCGGCGGCCAGGTCGTCGGCGAGCACACGCTGATCTTCGCCGCCGCCGACGAGCAGATCGCGCTGACGCATCGCGCCTTCGACCGGCGCGCCTTCGCCGCCGGCGCCGTGCGCGCGGCCCTGTGGGCGGCCGGCCGGCCGCCCGGTCTGTATGGCATGGCCGACGTGCTCGGTCTGACCTGACCGGCCCGTCTGTCGCCTGCCCGTCTGTCGCCTTGACCCTCCGTTTGCTTTCCGCCACACACGCCGCGCCCGGCGCCCGCCCGAGGTTGCGGCCGGCCTTTCCCGCGTACCCGCCGCTGCAAAAGGAGAGACCATGCGCGCAACTGGGGAGTACCTGTTCACCTCCGAATCGGTCTCGGAGGGGCATCCCGACAAGGTGGCCGACCGGCTGAGCGACACGGTGCTCGACGCCTATCTCGCCGCCGACCCCTATGCGCGCGTCGCCTGCGAGACCCTGGTCACCACCAACCAGGTGGTGTTGGCCGGCGAGACCCGCGGGCCGGAGTCGGTCACCCACGAATACCTCTCCCATCTCGCCCGGCTCGCCATCCAGGATATCGGCTACGACCAGGCCGGCTTCTCCTGGCGGAACGCGCGGATCGACGTGCTGCTGCACACGCCAGTCGGCCGACATCGCGCAAGGCGTGGATGCGCTGGGCAACAAGGACGAGGGCGCGGGCGACCAGGGCATCATGTTCGGCTATGCCTGCCGCGAGACCGCGGCGCTGATGCCGGCGCCGCTCTATTACGCGCATCTGATCCTGCGCCGGATCAGCGAGCTGCGCCGCGACGCGACCGCGCGGTGGCGGGCTTGCTGCCGGACGCGAAAAGCCAGGTCACGCTGCGCTACATCGACGGCAAGCCGGTCGGCGCGACCAGCGTCGTCGTTTCCACCCAGCACGAGGAGGACGCTGAACCAGGAGCAGGTGAAGGCCCTGCTCTGGCCGATCGTGGAGACGGCGCTGCCGCGCGGCTGGATGCCCGAAGGATCGGGAGTTCTATGTCAACCCGACGGGCAAGTTCGTGATCGGCGGCCCGGACGGCGATTGCGGGCTCACGGGACGCAAGATCATCGTGGACACGTACGGCGGCGCGGCCCCGCATGGCGGCGGGCGCGTTCAGCGGCAAGGACCCGACCAAGGTCGATCGCTCGGCCGCCTATGCCTGCCGCTATCTCGCCAAGAACGTGGTCGCCGCCGGCTTGGCGGAGCGGTGCACCATCCAGATCAGCTACGCGATCGGCGTGTCGCATCCGCTGTCGGTCTATGTGGACCTGCACGGCACCGGCGCCGATGTCGAGGAGGTGCGGCTGGAGCACGCATTGCGCGAGCTGATGGACCTCACGCCGCGCGGCATCCGCGAGCACCTGCACCTCAACCGCCCCATCTACGCGCCCACCTCGGCCTATGGCCATTTCGGCCGCGACCCAAACCCGGAAAAGGGCACGTTCACGTGGGAGAAGACGGACCTGGTCCCGGGGCTGAGGGCGGCGCTCGGCCGCTAGAGGGCAGGCCAGACGTCAAGCCGGCGCCAGAACGGCTCTACGGGCGCGCCCGCGGCCACGCGCTGCGCCCACGCCAGCGGCACCTGCTCGACACTGCCCTGCCGCGCCTCGCCTTCCAGCCCGACCAGGCCGCCGACCCGCTCTCCGCCTTCGGTGCAGGCGTGCGCGCCCTGTCGCTGGAGGTGGGCTCGGGCGGCGGCGAGCACGCGCTGGAGCAGGCCGTCGCGCATCCCGGGTCCGGGCTGATCGCCTGCGAGGTCTACGAAAACGGCCTCTGCTCGCTGCTCGCCCGCCTCGTCGCCGAGGACGGCGCGGAGGCGAGCGCGACACTGCCGCCCAATTTGCGGATCTGGCCCGATGATGGGCGGGCGCTGCTGCGCCTGCTGCCGGATGCCTGCCTCGACCAGTTGTTCCTGCTGTTCCCCGATCCCTGGCCGAAGGCGCGCCATGCCAAGCGCCGCTTCGTCCACCCCGACCTGCTGGCGGTGCTGGCGCGGGTGCTGAAGCCGGGTGCCGAGTGGCGGGTGGCGACCGACGACCCGACCTATCAGGCCTGGATCGGCGCGGTGATGGGCGCGCAGCCCTGGTTCACGGCGAGCTGGCCGCAGCCCGTCCGCCCGGCCGGCTGGCCCCCGACCCGCTACGAGGCCAAGGCCCTGCGCGCCGGCCGCTCCCCGCTCTATTGGCGCTTCCTCCGCGCCGATGGGATCAGACCGGGGCCATGACCGGCTGCTCGATCAGCGCCCGCCCGGCGCGCACGGCCGGCTGCTCGACCTGACGGTGCAGCACCCAGGCCAGCGCCAGCGGCACCAGGATCGCGCTCGGAACCCAGATCGCGGTGAACAGGCCGCCATGCCCGCGCGCGAGCGGCGCGAGCGCCAAGGCCAGCAGCTTCTGCGCCGGCTCGTTGATCAGGTAGATGCGGTATTCGGTAGCAACCGCCACCACAGGATGCGCACCGGCCGGCCGCTGATTCCCTACCATATCTGGCATGGGCAATCGATACCTTGCTAGGCTGCGGCTCGCGCGCGTCCGCACGAATGAGAACATCGCCCGGCTGGCGGGCGCGCTGGCCAATCAGCGCGAGCGGCTGGCCGGGATCGAGGCGGCGATCAGTGACATCGAGCCGGAGCTACGGCTGCCGCCACCCACGCGGAAGCCCAATCCGGTGTTCGCGCGCGGGGAGTTGACCCGGCTCGCGCTGACCATCTTGCGGGAGGCGGACCAACCGCTGTCGATATCCGTCATAGCCGTCCGTGCGCTCGCCATGAAGGGCATTGACCTACCGGCCCCTCGCATCCGGCGCATGACAAAGGCGCGGCTGCGGGCGGTGTTTCTCGCGTTGGAGAAGCGCGGGGTGGCGCGCAGCGTGGGTGAGGGGAACGAGACGCGGCGGGGGCTGACGTAAGCGTCAGCTACCGGCGGTTACTGTGAACGCTGAACCGGCTTCTGGGGCGCGACGCGGTGAGATCGGAGCCGGGAATGGGTAGGAACCCGGTTGGCGTCTCTAGATCGTCCTGATCACCAATGCGTGTTAAATGTGAAGATGCGGCGTGTGAATTTACCAACAACCTCTGGAAGTGATTGGGATTTTAATTCATCACCGTTGATGATGTGTGATGATAAACCCTTTGCCTGCGGTGCTGCTTCGCAGTTACCTTCCTCACGGGCAATTGGCGTAGATCGGGACGGAGGCCTGGGTTTTCAATGCGCCAAGTTCGGCCCATGTTGGTATGCCTTGGTTTCGCTTAGAAACGGACGGCGGTTAGCAAAGGTGAACGAGATGTCAGATTTGCATGTCGTCGCGGATTTCCATCTCGCGAATTTGGCGAGCCTGCTCCTATGAATAACCCTCGGGAGAGGCTGGCTCTACTCGATATTGTCGAGCCGGAGGCGATTGCTCAACTTGACGAGTCGCTTCTCGGACGAATTACGGACTTGCAGGGGCGTCCCGATATTCGGGAACGGGTTATGAATGTTTGGAACGACGCAAAAGACCTGTGGCAAGATACAGAAGACACCTTAGAGTTCCTGTTTCGCAAGCATCCTATGCTTGATGGACACCGTCCTATTGATCTCACGTTAGAGAGCGAAGAAGGGGCGCTGAGGGTGCATAGCATTCTTGGACGTTTGCGGTTTGGCTCTGCCGCGTGACGGCGCAAATCCTCCCGCAGGTCGTCACCGCTTATCGAATCGGTGATCCAAACGGAGCGTTCCAAATCTTTGACGCTGGAGGATCCATATGCGCCCCTGGCCGCTGGAATACTCCGAACAGCCCAATAATCTATAGCTCCGAGCATTACTCGACTGCCTTATTGGAAAAGCTGGTCCATGGGAATGGCAATCTTCCCCCTAATCAGCACTTTATTCAAATTACTCTGCCGACCGGTGTTTCGTATGAAGATTTCGATTTTCATGGCAATCCGGGATGGGATAGAGAACCGCCTACAATAAGCCGCCAGTTAGGCGAAGGTTGGCAGCAAAGTCGCCGGTCGCTACTGCTCAGAGTTCCATCGGTAGTAGCAAGACTGGAATACAACTGGCTGATAAATCCCAATCATGGTGAATTCCGTCTTTTAAGCCCCACGATCCATACGCGCATATATTGGGACAAGCGCTTGTTCGCCGCAACCCCGTCGCCCTGACCCATTATCTTGACGCCGCCCGCTGCCAGTACCCGCACCAATCCACGCTCGGGCGGCACGCCATCGCCAACCCCATGACAGCCTGCACCTGCCCCCGGTTATCCATCCGCCGGTGATCTTCGCGCCACGCGCTCTCCTGCGCGTAGCGGACCAGATACGTCCCGGCGACGTGGTGGTGGTGCCCGATCTCCGCGCGGCGCATCCGCGAGAAGAACTCCTCGGCCCCGTTCGTGTACACTCCGCGCCCGTCGCTGTAGAGCGCCTGATGGTCGATCCGCTGCATCGCGAAGCGGGCTTGCAGATCGTTCCATGACGTGGCTTCGTCGGCCATGATCTCCGTGCCCTTCGCCACGCGCGCGGCAATGAAGCCCAGTGCGGCGGATTCCGACTTGAACACCGCCGGTAGCGTGCGCCCGTGGCGCTCGCGGATCACGACGACGACCTGGCGCTTGCCGTTCTGATTCTTGGCGAGCCGCCGATCCCGGCGGAACTCCTTGTGGTTCGCCGGCTTGATGTAGCCACCGAAGTAGCCGCCATCGACCTCGGCCACGGTGCCGACACCGCCGATCTGCCTGCCCTTCATTTCGGACGCCATCGCCTCGCGCAACTTGTGCGCCAGCACGAACGCCGTCTTGTATTGCACGTCCAGATCGCGGGAGAGGGCGAGCGCGCTCTTGCCCTTCACCTCATTGCAGAAAATGGCGATGGCCGCGAGGTAGGTCCGCAGCGGCATCTTGTGGAAGGCGAACAGGGTGCCGGACGTGACCGAGAAATCCTTGCGGCACGCCTTGCAGCGCCAGCGTGGCGCCCCGTTCGGCCGGCGGCAGTCATAGACGGTCGGGCACGCGCAACGCGGGCAGACCGGCTTGCCTTCCGTGGCGGCCCAGCGGATGCGCACGAACGCCAGCTCGGCTTCCTCGTCCGTCATGCGCAGGACCGACGCCAGAGAGAGCGTCCGGGCCTTGGCTGAGAGGAGGAAGTGTTGGGCCACTTACCGTATACGGGATGAAGTTCTCAGATACGGTATTCCGGCGGGTTCTCATTGTCAACAGGAGAATATCGGATATGATAGATGCCTACCTATCACGGGAGAGCGAGAATGGGCCTTGCGGCAACAGAAAAGGAACTGGCGGACAGGACGGCCCGGTTCCTTAAGGCGGAGCTGAAGCGGACCAGCGTGACCTATGCCGAGTTGGCGAAGCGCCTGGAGGCGCATGGGCTGAAGGAGACCGAAGCATCGATCGCCAATAAACTTAGCCGTGGGACGATCGCGGCGACGTTCCTGCTGGCGACGCTCGCAGCATTGGAAATGGAGGGGGTGCGGCTGGAGGACCTTTGAACCCAAGAGAAGCGGTCTAGTCCTTCCTGATCGTGAGTTGCCCGGCTTCCACTTTAGCTTTCAGATCAGAAATGGCCTGATCGCGGGCCTCATAGACTTTCTGTTTGGCTATTTCGCCCATTTTTTCGGAGAGGGCACCGAGATACTTATCCGGGTTTCTCGTAACTTCATTCCTTATAGACTTGTAAGCTCGCCATTTCAACAACTTGACATAAAGCGCCGACCCCAAAGAGACGGTCAGCGCCCAGCCTATGGTTGCCGCGATCTGTCGTTTTGTGATACTTACGACCCAACCCTCAATTTCAGACAGCGCCCCAAACTCTGCCAGCTTCATCGCCAAATTCCATGATGGAACGATGAAATTCGCCACAATGGCTTTCAGCGCCCAGCTAGCAATTGCCAGCGCGACCAGGACAATAAGCGCCGTGCTGGCCTTCCGGCCGAACCGCTCTTCAAACACTTCGATAATTCGGGCGAGGCTGAAATCCACAACGTGAATTGTGCCTAGCTGCCCGCCTCCTCACAATCCCAGCAGCACTCAACCATAAGTGGCTAAATGCACGCTTCGCGTGAGCCCGCCGTGGTGGCGGTTGATACCTAATACCGGGTAGATGCAGTACGAGGCGGCCCCCAGCGCCAGCAGGGGCGGCGCGCGCAGCATCAAGGCCAGTCGGCGCAGCAGCCACATCCCCTGCCTGGTGTCCACCTCGCGCTGCGCGGCCAGGCAGAGCGTCCAGACCAGCGGCGCGGCGAGCTTGCCCAGCCCGCCCTGCGCGACGCACAGCACGGACGTGGCACACAGCACTAGCCCGAACCGCGCCGCGGCGCGGGGCGAGCCCGCGCTGGCCCAGCCGGCGCTGGCAACGCCCAAGGCGAAGTAGTGCGCCTTGTTCGGCAGGAAGGCGCGGCTGAACTGCCAGGTCTCGGGCGCGGCCCACGCCCAGGCCAGCGCGCCCGCCGCCAGCGCCAGGAACAGCCGCGCCAGCCCGGCCCGTCCGCTGCGCCGCAGGACCGGGGTCAGCAGCGCGATCAGGGCATAGAACTGCCACTCGGTACTCAGGCTCCAGGCGGCGCCGAGGAAACTGACCCAGGCGCCCGGCAACGCCACGTTGGGCAGCAGGCCGTGGATCATGGTCAGATGCGCGCCGATCTCCGCCGCCCAGCGCGACGGCCAGCCGGTGGACCAGATGGCGCGGCCCGGATCGCCCGGTGCCACCCAGGGCATCCAGGGCAGCGCCGTCGGCAGCGGCTGCACGGCCACCGCCAGCGCGAACACCGCCAGGAACGCCGGCAGGGTGCGAGCCGCGCGCGCCAGCAGGAAGCGGGCGCGGTCGTGGCCGAAGCTTTCCAGCGAGCGGACGATCACCATGCCGCTCAGCACGAAGAACAGGTCCACCGCCGCCTCGCCATGCGAGAACGGGTGCGTCATCCAGGTCGGCAGGGTGCAGAACGGCGCCATGTGCGAAACCAGCACGTACACCGCCAGCAGGCCCCGCAAGCCATCGAGGCACTCCAGCCGTCGCGCCACATCCACCTCCGCGGCCAGGATGGCGCGGATGCATTAAGGACCGGCGAATGCCGCGCAGGCGTGCTTCGATGACACGGTCGTCAACTCTTTCGGCCGCCCGAGGGAATGTGAGGCCCAGGTCATACCCGCCTCCTGTATGTCCCCATATCTTGCGCCCTGCGGGTCGCTGCCTCCGGAGTGAAGAGGTGCCTGGATGCTGTCGGATTGTGCCGTCGAGGGCCTGCGCGTCCTGCTGGTCGAGGACGAGATGCTCGTTGCCGAGTTGTTCGCCGAGACGCTGCTGGCCGAGGGCTACGATGTCGCCGTCGCCCGCGACGGGCAGGAGGCGCTGAGCCTGTTTGCCGAGGCGGAGGTGACCGGCCATCCCTATGATATCGTGGTCACCGACATGCGGATGCCGCGCATGGATGGACTGACGCTGACCCGCCGGCTGCGGGTCGATCACCCGGAGCTGCCGGTCGTGGTGGTCAGCGGCTATGTGCCGGCCGAGCAGCTCTCGGCGCTGACCACGCGCGCCCACGCGCCAGTGGTGGTCCTGTCCAAGCCCGTGAACCTGTCGCATCTCTGCACGGTGGTACGCTCGGCAAGCCGTCACTGACGGGACCCGCTTCCCAGGCGGGTCAGAAATCCAGGTCGGTGTAATGCTCGGGTGGGGTGACGCCCAGCACGCGGTCGGCCAGCAGGCCGCGAAAGCTGGGGCGCGACTTCATCCGCGCGTACCAGTCCTTCGCGGCCGGCGAGACCGTCCAGTCCACGTCGCCGATATAGTCGAGCGTGGACAGATGCGCCGCGGCGGCGAAATCGGCGAGCGACATGCTCGCCCCCGCCAGCCACCGCCGCGTCTCGCTCAGCCAGCCGACATACTCCAGATGGTGCCGGATGGCGGTGTAGCCGGTACGCAAGGCCCCCGCGTCGGGGTTGCCGCGTCCGAGCAGGCGCTTCATGTGCTTCTCGCCCACCAAGTTCCGCGTGACCTCGGTGGCGAACTTGCCGTCGAACCAGGCGACCAGCCGACGCACCTCGACCCGCTCGGCCAGGGTGGCGCCCAGCAGCGGCGTGTCGGGGTAGGCTTCCTCCAGGTATTCGCAGATGACCCCGGAATCGGGGATCACCATGGCGTTGTCCTCGATCAGGGTCGGGACCGTGCCGGCCGGGTTCAGATCGAGATACTCGGGCCGCCGCTCCCAGACCTTCTCGACCTCCGCCTCGAACGGCAGCCGTTTCTCGGCCAGCACCAGGCGGACCTTGCGCGAGAAGGGCGAGAGCGGCAGGTGATAGAGGGTGCGCATCGCGGCCGTTTATCGCATCCGGCGACGCCGCGCACCAACAGCGTTAAGCTTGCCGAGTGCCGATCCGCGACCTCCTCGTGGCGTTCGCCGCCGCCGGTTCCACCATCACGCCTGCGCGTCTCCGCCCCGTGAGCCGGAATGGCCAGTAGGGCTTGTCAGTGCTGGGGCGCCCCTTGGCCCCCGCCAACTTGCGATCGGAGCAACAGGCCGAACGGAACCATGCAGAAGGCGAGCACGGCGAACAGCAGATAGACGTCGTTATAAGCAAGTACCTGTGATTGCTCCCGGAACACCTGATAGATCTGGGCGGTCGCTTCCTGCTGCGCCATTTTGGCGGCGCGGCCGAGGCCGATCAGCGTGCGCTCGTACTGTTCTTGCAGCGCCTGGAACGGCGGATACAGCGGCGTCATCCAGGCGGAGAGGTGGGAGCTGCGCGCCTGGGTCGATTGCTGCACGAGGGCCGTGCCGGTGGAGATGCCGACCGAGCCGAACACATTCCGGAACATGGTATTGAGGGCCGCCGCATCGCCACTCTGCTCGCGCCGCAAGCTGGCGAAGGCGATGGTGCTGATCGGTGCGAACAGGAACGCGAGCCCGGCGGTCTGCGCGGCGCGCATGAACATAAGCGTCCTGAAGTCGATGTTCGGCACTATCCTGCTGCAATAGACGAACGACGCACCCATGATGGCGAACCCGGCCATGATGATGTAGCGGGTGGCGATGTATTTCATCATAAGGACGACCAGCGGGATCAGCACGATCACCGCGATGCCGCCTGGCGACAGGATCAGGCCGGCCAGCCACGCCGTGTAGCCGAGCACCTGCTGGGCGAATTGCGGGA
The DNA here is from genome assembly GCA_963756495.1 of uncultured Pseudomonadota bacterium. GTDB lineage: Bacteria > Pseudomonadota > Alphaproteobacteria > Acetobacterales > Acetobacteraceae > DATFDN01. The sequence goes on from CAVWNS010000005.1 coordinate 480,876, forward strand.
TCAGCACCGCGCTTGAATAGAGCAGGAAGCCGACCGCGCCGATCATCAGCGTGCCCACGGCGAAGTTGCGGTCGGCGAACACGTAGACGTCGACCACGGGCTTGCGGGCGACCAGCAGCCAGGCGATCGCGCCGACGATCCCGATCAGCGCCCCGACCGCCATGATCCTGATGAAGGGCGAACCGAGCCAGTCCTCATCCTCGCCGCGGTCCATCATGATCTGGAGACAGCCAAGGCCGAGGGTGATGAGCGACAATCCGATGTAATCGACACTTTGCCGCCGCTTGCGTGCCCAGGGCGGGTCTTCGATCAGGGCGATCACGGCCAGCGCGGTGCCCAGCCCGACCGGAATGTTGATGAAGAAGATCCATCGCCAGGAGAACTGATCGGTGATGTAGCCGCCGAGCGTGGGGCCGAGCACGGGTGCGACGACGGTGGCGATCGTCGTCAGCGCGAACGCCTGGCTGCGCTTCTCCGGCGGGAAGGTATCGACGACGATCGCCTGCTGGCTCGGTTGCAGGCCGCCGCCGAAAAAGCCTTGCAGGAGGCGAAACAGGATCAGCTCGTCCAGGCTGCTTGCGATCCCGCACAGGAAGGAGCAGGCGGTGAAGGCGACGATACAGATGGTGAAGTATCGCTTGCGGCCGAGCACGGTGGAGAGCCAGCCTGAAATGGTGAGCACGATGCCATTGGCGACCAGATAGGAGGTCAGCGCCCAGGTGGCGTCGTCGTAGCTGGACGCCAGGCTGCCCGCGATGTGCGGCAGCGAGACGTTGACGATGGTCGTGTCGAGCACCTCCATGAACGCCGCCAGGGTGACGGTGACGGCGATCAGCCAGGGATTGGCGCGCGGCTTCCATTGCCTGTCTCCGCCGTTCGCCTCGGCGCCGCTCATGTCGCGCCTTTCACGTTGACGATGGGCTCGACCGAGATGCCGAGCGGCAGCGGCGGAGGCGGGTCATGACCGTCGTCGTCGAGGTCGATCTTCACCGGCACGCGGCGGACGATCTTGACGAAGTTGCCGGTGGCGTTCTCCGCCGGGAAGGCGCTGAACTCGGCACCCGAGCCCTTCTGGATGCTGTCCACATGCCCGTGCAGCTTGAGCGAGGGATAGGCATCGACGGCGATTTGCACCGGCTGGCCGGGGCGCATCCGGTTGAGCTGCGTCTCCTTGAAGTTGGCGGTGATCCAGATCACGGGCGAGACCAGCGACATGATCCGCTGGCCCTGTTGGACATAGGTGCCGACATCGACGGCGCGCTTCGTCACCCAACCGTCATAGGGCGCGGTGACGACCGTGCGGGAGAGGTTGAGTTCGGCCTGGGCCAGCTGCGCCTCGGCCTGCTTGACCGTGCCTTCGAGCTGGCCGACCTGCGACTGCACCTGGCCGATGCTTTGCGGCACCGGCTCCGCCTGCTGCACCTGCGCCTGGGCAAGGCCGACCTGCGCGTCCGCGCTGCGCAGGTTGGCGGTGGCATCATCCACTGCCTGCTGGGTGGTGGCGGATTTTGGCAGGCCGTGCTGGCGGTTGTAGTCCGCTTGAGCGCGTATCTGCATGGCCTCGGCGCTGATGAGCTGTGCCTGCGCCTGCGGCCAGCCGGGCCGGGAAATTCTTTTGCGCGATCTCCGCGCCGAAGCGGTTGCCGGCGAGCTGACCCTTGAGCGATCGTGAGCGCGCCTTGCGCCTGATCGCGTGCGTGAATGTAATCGCGCGGATCAATGTGGATCAGTGCCTGCCCCTTGTGCACGAACTGGTTGTCAGTGATGTCGACGCTGACGACGTAGCCGCTGATTTGCGGGGCCATCTGCGCGGCGTAGCCGTCCGTATAGGCGTCGTCCGTGGTGACTTCGTTGCGGGTGGACCAGTAATACCACACGCCACCGGCGATCAGGATGACGGCGAAGACGGCGAGCCCGATCCAGACGAACGGTCGCGCCCGCTTGCGCTGGCGCGCGTGATCGGGGTTCTCGTCGTCATGCGCCGACCGCTTGTCGCTATCGGCGTCGTTCGGCTCGGCCTGCCGCTGCTCGTCGAGGGGCATGGGTTCGCTCAGCAAGGAACCGGATCGATATGGGAGGGCGGCGAGATCCCGCCACCCTCTGCGATGCAGCAATTACTGAAGCAGGCTCTGCCTGATGCTGACAGTTTCTACGGACAGGATATTTAGTCTGAGTTCTTCATCACGCCCGCCGAGCGTCCTCCTCCACCGCCTCGGTCAGCGGCACCGGCAGGTATTTCACGTATTCCTTCGGCACCACCTGCCAAAGCTCCGGCAGGGTGCGATCCCAGTCGTGCAGCAGCCGGGCCGCGTAGCGCGAGCTGGTCTCCGCCGCGTGCTGGGCGAGAAGCTCGCGTGCCGCCTCCGCCCAGTGCGGGTGGGCGATGCGCTGCCAGGTCAGCGTGTCGGGATTGATCCGTTTCTCGAACACGCCGTCGGGGTCATAAACGAACGCCATGCCGCCGGTGAACCCGGCACCGAAATTGTCGCCGATCGGCCCCAGGATGGCGACGGTGCCGCCGGTCATGTACTCGCAGCCGTTGGACCCGCACCCCTCGACCACGGCGCGCGCGCCGGAGTTGCGCACGGCGAACCGCTCCCCGGCCTGGCCGGCGGCGAACAAAGCGCCGGAGGTGGCGCCATACAGCACCGTGTTGCCGATGATGGTGTTCTCGTTGCTGCGCAGGTTCGACGACGGGCCGGGGCGGACCACGATGGTCGCGCCCGACAGACCCTTGCCCACGTAGTCGTTGGCGTCGCCGAACACCTCCAGCTTCAGCCCCTGAACCGCGAAGGCGCCGAGCGACTGGCCGGCCGAGCCGCGCAGTCGCACCGTCAGGTGCCCCGGCTGCAACCCGTGCATGCCGAACCGGCGGGTGATCTTCGACGAGATCTTGGTGCCGATCGCCCGGTGGGTGTTCCGGATCGAGTACCTGGAGCTGCATCTTCTCGCCGTGCTCGAACAGCGCGGCGGCGTCGGCGATCATGCGCGCGTCCAGCGTTTCCGGCACCTCGTTGCGGCCCTGCATGGTGCAGTAGCGCGCATGCGGCCCCGGATCGGCCCGCGCCAGCAGCGGGTTGAGATCGAGGTCGTCGAGGATGTCGGCGCCCCGGCTGACCTGCTGGAGCAGGTCGGTCCGCCCGATCACGTCGGTCAGGTTGCGCACGCCAAGCTGCGCCAGGATCTCGCGCACGTCCTCGGCGACGAACGAGAACAGGTTGATGACCTTCTCGGGCGAGCCCTCGAACCTCGCCCGCAGCGTCTCGTCCTGCGTGCAGACCCCGACCGGGCAGGTGTTGGAGTGGCACTGGCGCACCATGATGCACCCCATCGCGATTAGCGACGCGGTGCCGATGCCGAACTCCTCGGCGCCCAGCATCGCCGCGATGACCACGTCCCGCCCGGTCTTGATGCCGCCATCGGTGCGCAGGCGGATGCGGTGACGCAGCCGGTTCAGCATCAGGACCTGGTGCGTCTCCGACAGCCCCATCTCCCACGGCAGGCCGGCGTACTTGATCGAGCTTTGCGGGCTGGCGCCCGTGCCGCCCGAATGGCCGGACACCAGGATCGCGTCCGCCTTCGCCTTCGCCACGCCCGCCGCGATGGTGCCGATCCCCGAGCGCGCCACCAGCTTCACGCAGACCGCCGCCTCCGGGTTGATCTGCTTGAGGTCGTAGATGAGCTGCGCCAGATCCTCGATCGAATAGATGTCGTGGTGCGGCGGCGGACTGATGAGCATGACGCCGGGGGTGGAATGGCGTAGCCGGCCAATCAGCGCCGAGACCTTCAGCCCCGGCAACTGCCCGCCCTCGCCGGGCTTGGCGCCTTGGGCGATCTTGATCTCGATCTCGCGGCAGTTGTTCAGGTACTCGGCCGTCACGCCGAATCGGCCCGACGCGATCTGCTTGATCGCCGAGCTGGCATTGTCGCCGTTGGCGCGGGGCTTGTAGCGCGCGGAGTCCTCGCCGCCCTCGCCGCTGTCGGAGCGCGCGCCGATCCGGTTCATCGCGATCGACAGCGTCTCGTGCGCCTCGGGCGACAATGCGCCCAGCGAGATGCCGGGCGAGACGAGGCGCTTGCGGATTTCGGTGATGCTCTCGACCTCGTCCACCGGGATCGGCTTGCAGAGGTCGGTGCGGAAATCGAGCAGGTCGCGCAGGGCCACCGGGGGCAGCCGGCGGATCGCCTCCGCATAGCGGCGATATGTGGCATAGCTGTCCGAGGCCACCGCCGATTGCAGCAGATGGATCAGGCTGGGATCGAAGGCGTGCGTCTCGCCGCCATGCCGGCGCAGCTTGTAGGCGCCGCCCACGGGCAAGGTGATCACCTCGGCGTCCCAGGCCAGCGCGTGCTGGTCGAGCACCTTGCGCGCGATGCCCGGCAGGCCGATGCCGGAGATGCGCGACGCCATGCCGGGGAAGAACTCCGCGACGAGCGCGCGCGACAGGCCGATCGCCTCGAAATTGTAGCCGCCGCGGTAGGACGAGACGACGCTGATGCCCATCTTGGACATCACCTTGAGCAGGCCCTTGTCCACCGCCTTCTTGTAGCGGTTGACCGCCTCCTTCAGGGTCATCGCGCCGAACAACCCGCGACGGTGGCGGTCGGCGATGCTTTCCTGTGCAAGATACGCGTTCAGGGTCGTGGCGCCGACGCCGATCAGCACCGCGACGGTGTGGACGTCGACGCACTCGGCGCAGCGGACGTTCAGGCTTGTGAAGGTGCGCAGGCTCTGGCGCACGAGGTGGGTGTGCACGCCGGCGGTGGCGAGAATCATCGGGATCGGCGCCCGCTCCGGCCCCTGCGCCTCGTCGGTCAGGATCACATGCGTGCAGCCGGCGCGCACGTGCTCCTCGGCTTCGCGGCGGATGCGCTCCAGCCCGGCGCGCAGGCCGGCCTCGGCATCGGCAACCGGAAAGGTGCAGTCCACCGCGCAGGCGGAGGCGCCCATGAAGTCGCGCATCGCCTGGAATTCGGCGGTGGACAGCACGGGGCTCTCAAGCTGCAACAGGTCGCACTGCGTCTTGTCCTCGTCGAGCACGTTGCCGAGGTTGCCAAGGCGCGTCTTCAGGGTCATCACCCGCGTTTCGCGCAGGCTGTCGATCGGCGGGTTGGTCACCTGGCTGAAGGTCTGGCGGAAGTAGTGATGCAGGCCCCGATAGCGGTCCGACAGCACGGCGATCGGCGTGTCGTCGCCCATGCTGCCGACCGGCTCCTGCGCGTCCTCCACCATCGGGTGCAGGATCGTCTCCATCTCCTCCATGGTGAACCCGGCGGTCACCTGGCGCCGACGCAGCTCCTCGCCCTGGAACAGCACCGGCTCGGCGGCATCGGTCTTGACGATGCGATCGATCTCGGTGATCCGCTTCGCCCACTCGCCGAACGGCTGGCGCGCGGCCAGCATGTCCTTCATCTCGTCGTCGCGGTAGAAGCGGGCGGCATCCAGATCGATTCCGATGGTCTGGCCGGGGCCGACGCGGCCCTTCTCGACCACCCGATCGGCGTCGAGCTTCACCATGCCAGTCTCGGAGCCGACGATCAGCAGCGCGTCCGCGGTGATGGTGTAGCGCAGCGGGCGCAGCCCGTTGCGGTCGAGCCCGGCGATCACCCACTGCCCGTCGGTCGCGGCGATGGCGGCCGGGCCGTCCCACGGCTCCATGACCACGTTGCAGTAAAGGAACATGTCCCGATGGGCCTGCGGCATGGTCGCGTCCTGGCCGATCGAGGCCGGGATCATCAGCGCCTTCGCCATCGGCGCGTCGCGCCCGGCGCGCACCATCAGCTCGAAGACGTTGTCGAGCGTCGCGGTGTCCGACCCGCCCGCCTGCACCACCGGCTTCACGTCCTCGAGGTACGGCCCGAGTTCCTCGGCGGCGAGCCGCGTCTCGTGGCTCTTCATCCAGTTGATGTTGCCGGCGACGGTGTTGATCTCGCCGTTGTGGGCGATGGTGCGGAATGGCTGGGCCAGCCGCCAAGTGGGGAAGGTGTTGGTCGAGTACCGCTGGTGGTAGATCGCGAAGCGCGACACGAAGCGCGGGTCGGTCAGGTCCGGGTAGAATTCGGTCAGGTGCTCGGCGAGGAACATGCCCTTGTAAATGATCGTGCGCGACGACAGCGAGCAGAAATAGAGTTCCGGGATTTGCGCGGCGATCGCCTGCTTCTCGATGCGCCGGCGGATCACGTACAGGTCGCGCTCGAATTCCGCCGGGCTGGTGCCCTTGGGATTCCAGAGCATGATCTGCTCGATCTCGGGGCAGGTGGCATTGGCCTTCTCGCCGATGCACCCGACCTGGATCGGCACCTGGCGCCAGCCGTAGATCATGTAGCCGAAGTTCAGGATCTCGGTCTCGACGATCTGCCGGCAGCGCTCCTGCGCGCCGAGATCGGTCTTGGGCAGGAATACCTGGCCGACCGCGATGGGTCCGGGCATGAGCTTGGCGCCGCCGCGCTGCACGGCGGCGGCGAAGAAATCCTGCGGGATCTCCAGATGGATTCCGGCGCCGTCGCCGGTCTTGCCGTCCGCATCGACGGCGCCGCGGTGCCACACCGCCTTCAGCGCATCGATGCCGGCCTGCACCACCTCGCGGCGTGGCTTGCCGTCCAACGCGGCAACGAACCCGACGCCGCAGGAATCGTGCTCCTGCGACGGGTCGTATGTGTGCGCCAGCGCGGCGCGGTTCGCATCCCAGGAGGCGAGGAACTGGGCAGCGGATTCGGAGCGATCGGTCATAATGCCACTCTCTCTCGCGCTATTCGGCGGCCGAGCCGCACGGTTCATTCAGCGGCCACCGCCAGCGCCTGCCGCTGTTCGACATATTTGTGCATCTGGTCCGCCGCGTCGCGACCGTCGCGGATCGCCCACACCACCAGGCTGGCGCCGCGCACGATGTCGCCGGCGGCGAACACGCCCGGCAGGCTGGTCATGAACGTGCGGTGGCTGATCTTCAGGGTGCCCCACCGCGTCACGCCCAGCGCGGGATCGCCGAACATCACCGGCAGGTCCTCCGGGTCGAAGCCCAGCGCCTTGATGACGAGGTCGGCGCGCACCGTGAAGTGGCTGCCCGCGATCGGCTCCACCGACTGCCGGCCCGTCGCGTCCGGCAGGCCGAGGTGCATCCGCACGGCCCGCACCCCGCTCACCTGCCCGTCGCCCAGGAACGCCTCGGGCGCGGAGAGCCACACGAACTCGATGCCCTCCTCCTCGGCGTTCCTCACCTCGCGCATGGAGCCCGGCATGTTGGCGCGGTCGCGCCGATACAGGCACTTCACGCTCCTGGCGCCCTGGCGGACGGCGGTGCGCACGCAATCCATCGCGGTGTCGCCGCCGCCGATCACCACCACGTCCTTGCCGCGCGCATCGAGCAGGCCGGAGGCGAAGTCGGGCACCACGTCGCCCAGATTCTCCCGGTTGGACGCAATCAGGTAATCAAGCGCGGCGACGATCCCCTGAAGGCCGACGCCGGGGCCGCCCAGTTCGCGCGCCTTGTAGACGCCGGTGGCGATCAGCACCGCGTCGTGGCGCGCACGCAGTTCGGCGAACGCCACGTCCGTGCCCACCGCGCAGTCACGCTCGAAGCGGATACCGGATTCCGCCAGCAGGGCGTGCCGGCGCAGCACGACCGGCTTCTCCAGCTTGAAGTTCGGGATGCCGTAGATCATCAGCCCGCCGACCCGGTCGTGGCGGTCATAGACGGTCACGTCGTAGCCGCGCCCCCGCAGCATGCCCGCCGCCGACAGGCCGGCGGGGCCGGCACCGATGATGCCGACGGAGCGGTCCAATTCGCGACGCGGCCGGATCGGTCGCACCCAGCCCCGTTCGAACGCCGTGTCGGTGATGTAGCGCTCGACGGCGCCGATGGTGACGCTCTCGTATCCCTTCTCGATGACGCAGTTGCCCTCGCACAGCCGGTCCTGCGGGCAGATGCGGCCACAGACCTCGGGGAAGCTGTTGGTCGCGGCGTTGACTTCGTACGCCTCCTCCAGGCGACCCTCGGCAGTCAGCTTGAGCCAGTCGGGGATGTTCTGCTGCAACGGGCAGTGGACCGAACAGAACGGCACCCCGCACTGGCTGCACCGGCTGGCCTGCCGGGCGGCCTCGGCCTCGGCGAACTCGCGGTAGATCTCGCCGAAATCGGCGCGCCGCTCCTCCACCGCCCGCTTGGACGGCATCTGTTGCGGCACATTCACGAACCGCAGCATCCGCTCCGTCATGCTTCGTCCCCCGTCGCCCAACCCATTTTCGGCACGCCGGTTGCGTGCACATGATGCAGTTGCGTGCATCGCACCTTTCGAATGCACCTTAGCGCATCCGCATCGGGTTGGCGAGAGGAGGCAGGTTAATTAGGCCTAGGTTGCTGACCTATTATTAGGGGAGCGTGCCAGGAGCGATGTCATACGTTCCGGTCGCTCTGTGAAAATAGGTCCGAAGTGTTGCCTTTTGGCTCGTGCGGATAGACGACCCGACCACCGCCGGACCGGTACCGCCGCAGATAGGTCGGCACCACCATCTCCACCGGGGTCGGCACGATGCCAAGTTCGACCAGCCCCGGCATCCCGGCGGCCACCACGTTGTCGCGGGCGAGCATCTTCAGCTGGTCGCGCGTCAGCGGTTGGCCGGGTGCCTTTTCCATGAGCGTCGCCATCAGCCCCGCCACGCCGTTCGGCACGCCGATCAGCGGGCGGTGTCGCCCGGTCTGCTCCAGCACGTAGGCAAGTAGCTCACGGAATGACCAGACACGCGGCCCGCCCAGCTCAAAAATTGTGCCGCCCGCCCCAGCCCGCGCCAGGGTCGCCATCACGGCGTCGGCCACGTCGCCGACATAGACCGGCTGGAAGCGGGTGGAACCGGAGAACACCGGCATCACCGGCGCAAACAGGGCCATGCGCGCGAAGCGGTTGAAGAACTGGTCCTCCGGCCCGAAGACCACCGAGGGACGCAAAATGGTCGCGTCCGGGAAGTGCTGGCGGACCGCCTGCTCCCCGGCGGCCTTGGATGCGCCATACCGGCCGGGGCTCGCCGGGTCGGCGCCGATGGCGGACAGGTGGACCAGCCGGAACACCCCCGCGGCCGCGGCCAGCCGCGCCACCCGCCCGGCTCCCTCGGCATGGATCGCCTGGAACTCCCCGGCATGGCGCTCGGCCAGGATGCCGACCAGGTTCACCACCAGGTCCGCCTGCTCCACCGCCCGGTGCACGGCCGCCTCGTTGGTCACGGAGGCATGCAGCGGCACGATCTGCCCGACCGCGCCGGTCACGCGCAGGAACCCCGCGTGGGCCGGATCGCGCACCGCCACGCGCACCACGTAGCCTTTCTGGGCGAGCCGCTGCACCACGTAGCGCCCGATGAACCCCGAGCCGCCGAAGACCGTCGCCACGCTGCGTGTCGCCATGCCCCACCTCTTGCCCCTGCCGCCTGATTAGGCGCGGGCGCGCGCCGCCTCAAGCCGGGTCAGGCGCGGGCGGCCGTGCGGAAGCCCTGGAACCGGTGCGGGATGCGCCGCACCGCCTCGATCACCCAAAGCCGCGTCGCCGGCGGGTCGTCGGGCAGGAAGTCCAGCGACACGGTATCGACCAGGCCGCCGAACCGCGCCGCGATCGCCTCGGCGATTCCGTCATAGGGCGCCCGCGCGGTGAACAGGTCGAGGACCTCGTCGGAGATTTGCGCGGCCATCTCGCCCCATTTTCCCTCGCGCGACATCTGGTTGAGCCGCACGCCGAGATCAGCCAGGCCGTGGATGTCGAACACGCCGCGATAGGCCGGGGTGGAGCCGTAGAAGGCGATGCGATAGCGGATCGTCTCCGCCGCCTCGCGCACCGCCGCCTCGTCGGGACCGGTGGCGACGAAGCCGCCGCCGGTGATCTCGAATGCCTCGCGCGGCTTGCCGGCAGCAGCCAGCTCGGCCTCGAGTTGCGGCATCACCACCTGCTCCAGATAGGCGCGGGTGGCGAAGCTGTGCAGCCGGACGCTGTCGGCCAGGCGCGCGGCGGTGCGCGTCATCAACGGCCCGACCGCCGCCAGCGCCACCGGCGGCAGAGGCAGGCCAACGCGCGGCGGGGTGAACTCGGGCGTCATCAGGGTGAAGCTGTAGTGCTTGCCCCGATAATCGAGCTTCTCGCCGAACTCCCAGCAGCGGAAGATCGCGCGCACCGCCTCGATATACTCGCCCATGCGCGCGGCCGGCGCGACCCAGGGCACGCTGAACCGGCGCTCGTTGTGCGCGCGGACCTGGCTGCCGAGGCCGATCACGAAGCGGCCGGCGGAGTGGCGGTGCAGGTCCCAGGCCTGGTTGGCGACGATCATCGGGCTGCGCGGGAAAGCGATGGCGACCGAGGTCGCGAGCTGGGCGTGCGTCGTGGCCAGCGCCGCGAAGGCCAGCGGCGTGAACGGGTCGTGGCGCAGCTCGCTGCTGGTGATCGCGTCCGCGCCGTCCTCCTCGGCCTGACGCGCGAACGCGGCGCACGCACGCCAGTCCTCGACCGGCAAGCCCATCGACACCCGCATGATCGTCCCTTCCGAGGCTGCGTGATTCAGCCCTTGGCGAACTGACCGCGGCCGAACATGCGGTCCAGGTTTGCGGGCGCCGCCTTGTCGAATTGCGTGGTCTGCTCGCGCACCGCATCCGCCGCCGCCAGCGCGCGGCCGACCGCGGGACGCGCGGCGATCGTCTCGACCCAGGCGAACAGGCGCGGGTAGTCGGCCTTGGTCCCGCCCAGCAGCGCGCCGATGTTGCGCGCCCAGGGGAACGTGGCCACGTCGGCAATGCTGTACTCCGCCCCGCCCAGATACGCCGCCTTGCCCAGCCGCGCCTCCAGCGTCTCGCACAAGGTGCGGGCCTGGGTGCGGTAGCGGCTCAGCGCGTAGTCGTTGCCCTTGGGCGCGAAGCGCATGAAGTGAACATACTGGCCGAACATCGGCCCGACGCCGGTGAGCTGGATCATCAGCCACTGGATTGCGTCGAATTTCGCCGCCCGGTCGGACGGCAGCAGCCGGCCGGTCTTCTCGGCCAGATAGAGCAGGATCGCCCCGGACTCGAAGACCGTGTACGGGCCGCCCGGCCCATCGGGATCGACGATGACCGGCACCTTGGCCAGCGGGTTCAGCGCCAGGAACTCGGGCGAGAACTGCCCGCCGGCGAATACGTCCACCGGATGCACGCGATACGCCAGCTCCAGCTCCTCGAGCGCGATGTAGACCTTCACCACGTTCGGGCTGCCCATTGCGTAGAAGTCGATCACGGCGCTCCCCCTGTCGTTATTGGAGTGAGGCTAGCACGCTGCGCGCCACTCTTACGAGGGCGGGGGGAATGGCGGCGGCTCGCCGGCCACGGCGCGCGTGCCGGTCAGGTAGGCGGTCAGGGTTCCGAACATGCTGGTTCCGACACTGAGGCGCACCGGAAGCGCCGCGTTGCCCGCCAGCACGGCGAACCAGACCGAGCCGCGCGTTCCCGTCTCCTGCTCCGCCGCGCCGCGCCGCCGTCCGGCGAGCGTGACCCCCTCAAAGTCACAGCGGAGCGCGGGGCCGGCGAAGCGCGACGGGTCGGAAGCGGGCAGGGCTTCTTCGCCGCCCGACCGGGCGGTGATGACGCGCAAGGTGCGGCCGTCGAACACGCGCAGGCTCAGCGCGCAGGACCCGGCGCGCCGGACCTGGTCCATCAGGGCGGCGAACGCGCTCAGCAGATCGACGCTGCCCACCTGGAGTTCCGGCGACACCGGCGTGCGATCGGGCCGGTTGGGCGGCTCCAGCACGCGCAGTGCCGGCTGGCCCTGGTCGTATGTGATGAGCGTCTGTCTCGGCACGCCGCCCCAAATTCCCCGGCTCAGATAGCGGTCGGGCATCGGCAGTCCCCGCGCCAGCCCGCCTCGCGCGGTGGAGACTTGCTGGCCCGGGTGCAGCAGCCCGGCCACGCCGACCGTACGGAAATGCAGGTCCATCTGGTAGCGGTCGCCGCCGACGCCGACGAACGCGTCGAGGTCCAGCACGTGCAGGCCGGCGACATAGGCCTCGAAGCTCAGGTCGGTGCCGGGAAGCAGCGGCGCCGCACCGGCACGGGACGAGAGCAGGAGAGCGGCGGCGAGGACGGCAAGGGGGCGGCGCATGGGGCGAGTGTCACGGCGCGCCGGGCGGCGCACAAGCGTGGCCAGGATCACACGGCTCCAATATGATCGCGCGCAATCAGTGGCGAAGGGTCCGAGGGGCATGGCAATCGCGACCACCAGGGCGGCGACGCGGCGCCGGAAGGTGGCACCGTGGCGGGATCGGCAGGGCCGGATCTCGTGGCTGAAATCGGCGACGCTCCTCGGCTGTATCGCGCCGGGGGTGATGCTGGCCTACTGGCTGGCCACCAAGCAGGCCGGCGCGCGGCCGCTGACCGAGGCGCTGCACGAGACCGGCCTGTGGACGATCCGGTTCCTGCTGATCTCGCTCGCCCTGTCGCCGATGCGCGCCGTGTTCGACTGGCCGCGCGCGCCGCTGATCCGCCGCATGGTGGGCGTCACCGCCTGCGCCTATGCGCTCATCCACCTGTCGCTCTATGTCGTTGATCAGAACGGACACCTGCTGACCGTTGCCTCCGAGATCATCCACCGCTTCTACCTGACGGTCGGCTTCGTCGCCCTGCTCGGGCTGAGTCGCGCTCGCCGCCACCTCGACGGACGCGGCGACACGGCGCCTGGGCAAGAACTGGAAGCGCCTGCACCGGGCCGCCTACGTCATCGCCGTGCTCGGACTGTTTCACTACTTCATCCAGTCGAAGGCGAACGTGGGCGAGCCGATCGTCTTCGCCGGGCTGTTCCTGTGGCTGATGCTGTGGCGCCTGCTGCCGGCGCGCTGGGCCGGGCGGCTGTGGGTGCTGCCCGCCCTCGCCGTGGCGGCGGCGCTGCTGGCGGCGGGGATCGAGTTCGCCTGGTATCGCCTCGCCACCGGCATCAACCCGGTGCGCGTGGTCTCCGCCGAGGCCGCGCTGCGCTTCGGCATCCGCCCCGCCCAATGGGTCGGCATCTCGGGCGCCGCCATCCTCGCGCTGGCGGTGCTGCGGCGCGGGCTGCGCGCGGGATTGCGCGGCCGCGCAACTCCCCTGAAGCTGAGCCCGCGCCGATCCTGAGGAGGAACGCCATGCCGCGCCGGCTGATCGACATCTCCGTGCCGCTGAAGGCCGGCATCGCCAGCGACCCGCCGCACATGCTGCCGCAGATCGAGTATCTCGATCACCACCAGACCGCCCCGGCGATGGCCGAATACATGGGGGTGCGGGTCGATCAGCTGCCGCAGGGCGAGTACGCGGCGGTGGAGCGGGTGCAGATCAGCACCCACAACGGCACCCATCTGGACGCGCCCTATCACTACTTTTCCAGCATGAATCATGCGCTGAAGCCGGGCGGGGAGCCGTCGTGGCGGATCGACGAGGTGCCGCTCGAATGGTGCTTCCAGCCGGCGTTGAAGCTCGATTTCCGCCACCTCGACGACGGTTATGTCGCCACGCCCGGCGACGTGGAGGCGGAGCTGGCGCGCATCGGCCACACGCTGCGCCCGCTGGAGATCGTGGTGGTGAACACCGCCGCCGGCGCCCGTTACGGCGAGGCCGACTACGTCGATCGCGGCTGCGGCATGGGCAAGGCGGCGACGTTATGGCTGCTGGAGCGCGGGGTGCGCCTGGTCGGCACCGACGCCTGGAGCTGGGACGCGCCGTTCTCCCACACGCGGCGCAAGGTAGCCGAAACGGGCGACGCCGGGCTGATCTGGGAAGGCCACCGGGCGGGGCGCGAGATCGGCTACTCGCACCTGGAGAAGCTGCACAACCTCGAACAGCTCCCGGCGGATGGGTTCGAGGTCGTATGCTTCCCCGTCAAGGTCCACCGCGGCTCGGCCGGCTGGACCCGGGCGGTGGCGATCGTGGCGGAGTAGATTCGGCGGCTACGGATGATTGGGAGATAGTCATGGTGCGTTGGAACGAGCTGGGCGGGCGCGGCTCCTCCGAGCCCCCGACCACGAAAGGGGGGCCGCGCTTTTCCGAGCTTTCCGTGGTGGCGCTGCGACGCGCGATTCCCGCGGAACAGAGGATCATGCCCGCCGGCTCGAAGGGTACGGTGGTGGGCGTTTACCAGGACGGCGTTGGGTACGAGGTGGAATTCAACCAGCCCTTCCACGCGGTCCTGACCGTCGAAGGCACCGACCTGCTCGCCGCGTGACAACGATCCCGAGCGCAACCCTTGCCACGGTCGATACCGCGAAGGTGAGGGACTACCTCTTGAATGCGGGCCATCCGCAAAATGGCGGCAAATGCAAGTTCTTTGAGTTGTGCGGTTTCACGCGGAGCCAATTCGGCGTCCTCCAGGAGGCGCTACGCAGCCACCCGGTCGTGAATGCCATAGTTAAAACCGCGACCAGCCAGCATGGCACAAAGTACGTGGTGGAATGCAACATACAAAGCCCGAATGGACGAAATCCGTGCGTTACGACTGTCTGGATAATCGACACGAACGGGGCTAACCCTCGCTTCGTTACGGTGTACGCGGGGCCGATCCAGAACTAATCTCCTGGACGCTGGCTACGCGCAGAACGGCGGGAAATTTCAGTTCTTCCCATCACGGCTATCAAGAGCCATCCAGTCATTTAAGTGCACTCTTATGACCGAAGGCGGCGTTGACCTTTGGAATAACTGCTCTAACTCGAGTGACCAAGAGCTAAGCGCCAGTCCAATAAAAATCCAGACCGCACCCACCGCCGCCACACGCAAGCCGTTGAGTTGCGCGACGCGTAGCGTTGCCAAAATTTCGTGATCTCCTGCCGCGCGAATGCTGGATTCGATTTCGATATTTTTTGATAAGGCCGCGAGCCCATGTTTGGTTTTTTGTCTAATTGGTCCGTAACACTTTTTAAAGCACGGTAATTCGTTTCCAAAATGCTGATGCGTCTTTCGTCGGAAGCGCCCTGCTCAGCTCGATCGGAAATATTGCCACTTCCTGCCAGGATCTGGCCTTCCTGCAAGATCGCGAGCCGCCCTGTAACAGGCGGTGAGGCGGGAAGCAGCAACCGACGCAGCCGGCGCCCGACTGGCTTTAAGGCCTGCCAAATTCCCCCAGCAGCCGTAGCGGTTCCCAAGGCTTGTAGCACCCATCCACCGAGCCGGAACCAGGATTCGGTGGGATGTAGCCAGATCACTACTGACGTCAGAATTGGAACGCTAATCGTCACCAGGTAGTCAGTAAATTTCATTGAGGGGTTATCCCCTTGACGCACGTGGTGAGGGACGCTAAGACGCGCGCCCTCCCCGGAGTGGGTGTCTCGGTTTTCGCTTGACATGCCGAATGTGCTCTGAGTGACGAAAGTATGCGACTCGGCGCGCATATAATCTGCACGCCATCACGAAACTGCGTAGACACTTCCGTTGCGTCCTGGAGTTGCCCCGTTAGACTAGACATGGGACTGGTTGCGATTTGCCACGAATGAACTCACGGGGTGAGCGCATTCGCAAGCTGCGATGTGGGTGGTTCTCGTTGTAGTCTTCCATCCAGGCTGGGAGCTGTTGAAGCACGGTCAAGGCATCGGGCCGGGGCTGGATCCGCGCGTAGTCCCGCTTCAAGGTTTTGACGAATGCCTCGCTGACGCCGCTCTCTCGTGGCTTGTGGCCACCGCGCGACACTCTTTCAGCTTGCTCCAGAGTGTACGACCCGAGACATAGGTGACATCTCGTTCCGGACACATGGGTAACACTTTTCCCCTTTGCGGGGGAGGTGTGGATGCCGTGGAAAGCGTGTTCGGCCATGGAAGAACGCCTCCGCTTCGTCGCTCGCCTCCTCGAAGGAGAGGCGATGACCGACGTCTGCCGCGAGTTCGGCATCTCCCGTAAGACCGGCTACAAGATCCTCGCCCGCTACAAGGATGAGGGTAGCGCAACCCTCACCGATCGGTCCCGCCGGCCGGTCCGCTATGCCAACCAGCTGGCGCCGCAGATCGAAGGGCTCATCGTCAGCCTCAAGCGGGGCAAGCCGCACTGGGGGGCGCGCAAGATCCGCGAGCTGCTTCACCGCCGGCTGCCCGGCGACCTGCGCGTGCCCGCGCAGAGCACCATTCACGCCGTCCTCGATCGCCATGGCCTGGTGGCCCGCATGGGCCGCCCCCGCCGCCGCGCCCAAGGCACGCCGCTGTCCACCGGCGCCAACCCCAACGACCTCTGGTGCGCCGACTTCAAAGGCGAGTTCAGGCTCGGCAACACGCGATACTGCTATCCGCTCACCGTCACCGACCACGCCTCCCGCTTCCTGCTGCTCTGCGAAGCCCTCGAACTCCGTGCGCGAGGAAGGCGCCATCGCCGCCTTCGCCCGCTTGTTCGCCGAGCGCGGCTTGCCGGACGCCATCCGCTCCGACAACGGGGTGCCGTTCGCCAGTCCCAACGCGCTGTTCAACCTGTCCAAGCTGTCGCTCTGGTGGCTGCGCCTCGGCATTGCCATCGAGCGGATCAAGCCGGGCAATCCGCAGCAGAACGGCCGCCACGAGCGCATGCATCTGACGCTGAAGCGCGAAACCACCCGGCCGCCCGGGATGAACAGCCTGCAGCAACAGGCCCGGTTCGAACGCGTTCGTGGAAGAATTCAACACCGAACGGCCACACGAGGCGCTCGACATGAAGCGGCCGGCCGATCTCTATCTCTTGTCAACCAAGCCTTACTTCGGCCTGCCCGAGATCGAATATCCGCTGCACGACCGGGAATACCTCGTCACCGCCTGCGGCCGCATCTGCATGCACCGCAAGAAGATCAACGTCTCCACCGTCCTGGCCGGCCAGAAACTCGGATTGAAGGAGGTCGATGACGGCATTTGGCTCGTCAGCTTCATGCACTACGATCTGGGCTACATCGACCTGGAGCAAAAAACCCTGCAACCCATCAACAACCCGTTCGGCACGAGGTGGTCACCCATGTCTTAGGAACAGAGTGTCACCCATGTCTCCGGGCTGTACCCGCGAAATGCTGGCGCGCCCTGCTGGATTCGAACCAGCGACCCACAGCTTAGAAGGCTGTTGCTCTATCCAACTGAGCTAAGGGCGCGTAGCGGGAGCGTTCAGTGCGTCCACATCTCCCGTCTGCCGAAGGCGAAGTTCTCGGCGTAGGCCTTCGGCCGCACCCGCCGTGCGTGCGGCAGTTCCACCGTGTAGGCGATGCCGTGCGTCTCGGCGTAGGCTACCGCTTCCTCGCGAGTCGCGAACTGCAGGCGGACCTGGGCCAGCGTGTCGGTGCTGCCGATCCAGCCCATCAGCGGGTCGGGCCGGCGCGGGGCATTCGGCTCGAACTCCAGCATCCACACGTCGGTACCGGCGCGGCCGGACTGCATCGCGGTCTTGGGCGGCTGATAGATGCGGGCGCGCATGCCGGGATCCTTTTCGTGTCGCTTCCGGTCTGGTCGGGGCGGCCGGATTCGAACCGGCGGCCTCGTGTACCCAAAACACGCGCGCTAACCAGGCTGCGCCACGCCCCGCCATCCTTGTCCGACGGCCGGGAACCTATGGGGGGCGGGGCCGATCCGCAAGCCTACCGCGCGGCGTGGAACTGCGGCCCGAGGACCTTGTCCCCGACAGTGATCCCGAGCCGCGCCGCGGTGCCGCCGGCCAGCTCCAGCGTCGCGGCGACCGGGCCGCCGCTGTCGATGATCCGCAGGCTCTGTGGCACGGTATCCTCGGCGATGCGGCGGACCGCGCCGTCGGCGTCGATGAACACCATGTCCAGCGGCACCAGCGTGTTCTTCATCCACATCGGGCTGTCCTGCACTGCGGGCCACACGAACAGCATCCCGCCATCCGCCGGCACGCGGGGCCGAAACATCTCGCCCACCATTTGCTGGGTCGGCGTGGTGGCCAGCTCGACGTCGAACGCATGATGCTGGCCATCCTTGGCGACAATGGTGATGCGCTCCTTGGGCAACGCCGGCTGCGCGGCGGTCGGCTCCTGCGCGCGCACGGCCAATATCAACGGCGGGGCGAGGGTGAGCAGGAGGAGCAGCGTGCGGCGGTTCATGCGGGCAGTCTCTCCAGCAGGGTCAGCGCGGCGACCTGGCGCACCGCCTCCCGCACCGGGCCGGGGCGTGGCGTGTCGCGCAAGGTATTGAACCAGTGGGCCGGCGGGTTGCGACCGGCGGCGCGGTTGAAGCTGAGCGCGCGCAGCACCGCCTCGGCCGCCGGCGGCAGGCGGTCGGGGATCGGCAGGCCGTTCAGCGTGGCCCAGATCCCGGCCCAGCACCGACCCACGGTCCAGGGGTTGTAGCCGCCACCGCCCAGCACGACGAGGCGTGGCGCCAGTCCCAACAGCGCGGCGGCAGTGGCAAGATGGGCGTTGTTGGACAGCGACAGCCGGGCCAGCGGGTCCTCCTCCAGCGCGTCCGCGCCCGCCTGCAACATGATCGCCTGCGGCCGGCGGGCACGGATCAGCGGCACGACGGCGTTCTCCAGCAGGTAGAGGAACTCGGTGTCGTTGCAGCCCGCCGGCACCGGCAGATTGCGCGCGGCCCCGCCGGCCCGGTCTTCCGCCGAGCCGGTGTAGGGCCAGCGCCCGGCCTCGTGCAGGCTGATCGTGAGCACACGCTCATCCTCGGTGAAGGCGTCCTGCACGCCGTCGCCGTGATGGGCGTCGATGTCGAGATAGACGATGTTGTCGAGACCCACGTCGAGCCAGGTCAGCAGCCCCAGCACGCAGTCGTTCAGAAAGCAAAATCCCGATGCGCGGTCTCGCCGGCCGTGATGCGTGCCGCCGCCCGGGCAATGCACGACGCCGCCGGACGCGGTGAGCCGGGCGGCCAGCATCACGCCGCCCGCCGAGATCGCCGGGCGGCGATACACCTCGCGATAGACGGGGTTGCCCTCGGCACCGATGCGGAAGCGCGCGCGATCCGCCTCGCTGACGGACTGCGTCGCCTCCGCGCGCCGCAGCGCTGCGACATAGGCCGGATCGTGGAAGCGCGTCAGCGCACCCTCGTCGGGCATGGGTGCATCGCGATACACCGCGTCGGGCAGCCATCCCAGCGCGCGGCAGAGGTCCGTGCAGGTGGAGACGCGCGGCACTGCCAGCGGGTGCTTCGGCCCGTAGCTGGAGTTGCGGTAGACCTCGCTGCCGATATAGAGCGGGCGCGCTGCCACGACGTGGCTCAGGGTGTGCGCTGCGGCATCCCGCGCGGGACCACGGTGGTCACGATGGAGGCGTCCAGCGCCTCATAGTCATGATAGCCGATCGTGGCGTACAGCTCGGCGCGGGTCTGCATCCGGTCCACCACGTTCTGCGTGCCGCCGTCGCGCCGGATCGCGGCGTACACTTCCTCCTGCGCCTTGTTCGCCGCGCGCAGGGCACTGACCGGCCAGATCACCATGCGATAGCCCATCGCCTCGAACTCGGCGGCGGTGAAGAACGGGGTGCGGCCGAACTCGGTCATGTTGGCGAGCAGCGGCGCGTCCACGCGGCGGGCGAATTCGCGGAACATCTCGGCGGTGGTCAGCGCCTCGGGGAAGATCGCGTCGGCGCCGGCATCCAGGTAAAGCTTGGCGCGGGCCACCGCGCCGTCCATGCCCTCGCTGGCGGCGGCATCGGTGCGGGCGATGATGACGAGGTGGCGGCTGGCGCGGTGGGCCGCGGCGATCTTGGCGGCCATGTCATGCGGGTCGGCCAGACGCTTGTCGTTCAGGTGGCCGCACTTCTTGGGCAATAGCTGGTCCTCGATGTGCACCCCGGCGGCGCCCGCATCTTCGAAGCTGCGGACCATGTGCATGACGTTCAGCGCCTCGCCATACCCGGTGTCGCCGTCAACCAGCACCGGCAGGCCGGAGGCGCGCGCCACCTGGCGGGTGAAGAAGCACACCTCGTCCACGGTGATCACGCCGAGATCGGGCAACCCCATCTGCGCCGTCATCGCGGCGCCGGAGAGATAGAGCGCCTCGAAGCCGGCGGCCTTGGCCTGCAGCGCCGCCTGCCCGTTATGCGCGCCGGGCATCTGCAAGATGCCGGGGCGGGCCAGCAGGGCGCGAAGCCGGATTCCGGCGGGCTCGCTCGGCAGGTCGGCGGCGACGAGGTAGGTCATGGCGGTGCTCCGGTCGCGGTGTCGATCCGCGTCAGCGGGCGGAAACCGTGCTTAGTAAGTTTCCTCCGCCGCGCCGACAAGGCCGACACCGGTTCATCCGATCAGGCGAAGAACAGCACCGTCAGCACCGCGAATACCGGCAGCAGCAGCGCCGCCGCGAGCCCGAGGAAGCCGAGGAATCCCGGCATCCGCACCCCGCGATGCGCCGCCACGCCGCGCACCATCATGTTGGGCGCGTTGCCGATATAGGTGAGGCCGCCGAAGAACACGGCCCCGGCCGACAGCGCCGCCAGCGCGGCCTCCTGCTGTCCGCTCATCGCCGCCGGGTCGATATGGGCGATCCTGAAGAAAACGAGGTAGGTCGGCGCGTTGTCGAGGAAGGCCGAGAGCGTGCCGGCGAGCCAGAAGAACGCAATAGGCCGGGGCACTCCGGCGGGGGTGAGGGTCAGGCGCAGCACCGGGGCGAGCGGGCCGGACAACCCGGCCTCCAGCATCCGCAGCACAGGCTCGATGGTGATGAAGATTGCCAGGAACAGCAGGGCGACCTCGGTCATCGGCGCCCAGGTGAAATCGTTGCCTTGCCGGATGGCTTTGGGCGTGATCGCCGCCGAGACCACCATCACCAGCAC
This sequence comes from uncultured Pseudomonadota bacterium, assembly GCA_963756495.1. Classification (GTDB taxonomy): domain Bacteria; phylum Pseudomonadota; class Alphaproteobacteria; order Acetobacterales; family Acetobacteraceae; genus DATFDN01. Next base: position 501,558 of record CAVWNS010000005.1, read on the forward strand.
GAAGGCACCGATGGCGACGAGGCGCATCGCCGGAACGGCCTCGCCCAGCAGCACCGCGTCGCCCGCATGAACCGCGTTCTGCGCCAGCACCACCGCCCCGGTCAGCAGGATCAGCACCGCGTTGGGCCAGCCGCGCACATGCAGCCGGGACGGCGCGGGCGGCGGCGGCTCGGTCGCGGCCAACCGGCGGTCGATCAAATAGAAGGCGCCGAGCAGCATCGTCGCCAGCACGACCAGTGGCCCGATCAGGTGCCGCGCCGGCCACAGGAACGGCACGCCTTGAAGAAAGCCGATATAGAGCGGCGGATTGCCGAGCGGGGTCAGCGCACCGGACGCGTTGGCGATCAGCACGATCAGGAACAGCGGCAGGTGAACCTTCCGCTGCCGATGCGCGTTGGCGTGCAGCAGTGGGTTGATCATCACCATCGCGGCGCCGGCCTGCCCCATCACGACGCCAAGCGCCATCCCGACGGCCAGCACAAGGGTGTTGCCCGCCGGGGTGCCGGCCGGGCCGCCGCGCACCAGGATGCCGCCGCCTGCGGCATACAAGGCGAGGAGGAGGGTCACGAACGGAAGGTATTCGTCCAGGATCGCGTGCCAGGCCAGGCGTCCCGCGTCCGGCAGGCCCGACACCTCGGCCCACGGCGCGAGCAGCGCCGCCACCCAGAACCCGGTGATCCAGGCCATGCGCCGGTGCCAGAAACGCGGCGCCAGCATCGGCAGCAACGCGATCGAGACCAGCACCCCCAGGAATGGGACCGCCCATGGCAGGCTTGGGAAATCCGGTCCCGTGCCGGGCACGGCGGTCGGTTGCATGGTCATGACCCTGCCAGTAATACGTCCGGCGCGCGGAACGGGAACGGGTGATTTATGGACATGACCGGTGAGCGGCGCATCCCAGCGCCGCGCTCAATGGTATGGGATGCGCTCAACGATCCCGCGATCCTGAAGACCTGCATCCCGGGTTGCGAGCGGCTGGAAGCGACGTCCGAGCAGGACATGGAGGCCACCGCCGCCGTGCGGATCGGACCCATCGCCACGCGCTTCAACGGCAAGGTCCACCTGTCCGACATCGACCCGCCGAATGGCTATACGATCACCGGAGAGGGCCAGGGTGGAGTCGCCGGCTTCGCCAAGGGCGGGGCCAAGGTGCGGCTGGCGGATGACGGGCTTGCGGCGACGGTGCTGACCTACGAAGTGCAGGCGCAGGTCGGCGGCAAGATGGCCCAGCTCGGGGCGCGGCTGATCAACTCCACCTCGAAATCCATGGCCGATGCCTTCTTCAACAATTTCACCAAGGAGCTGACGGTGCGCATGGGTCCGAGCCCCGAGCGCGCCTTCCCCTCCGCGCCATCCGAGGCCGCCATCCCGATCAGCCCGGCGGCAATTCCCCCCTCGGCGGCGGTCGGCATGTGGTCGATGATCCCGGCCGAGCCGATGGGCTATCCGATCGTGGCGTGGATCGGCGGCGCGCTCTGGTTCCTCATCTTCCTCCTGATCGTCTGGCCGCTGCTGTAGTGGACGCGCTTCCCGCCACCATCGCCGACACCGCGAAGCTGCTGGCAGCGCATGGCTATATCGCCGACCGCGAGCTGGCGACCACGGTGCATCTGGCGCTGTCGATGCGCCGGCCGCTGTTCCTGGAAGGCGAGCCGGGGACGGGCAAGACCGAGATCGCCAAGGTGCTCGCGGCCGGGCTGGGCCGGCGACTGGTGCGGCTGCAATGCTACGACGGCATGGATCTGGCCGCCGCCGCCTACGAGTGGGACCACGCCCGCCAGCTCATGGCGATCCGGATGGCCGAGGCGGCCGGCGAGACCGACCGTGCACGGCTCGCCCACGACATTTACACGCGCGAGTTCCTCCAGTCCCGCCCGTTGCTGTCGGCGATCGATCCCGACCAGCCGCCGGCGGTGCTGCTGATCGACGAGCTCGACCGCGCCGACGAGCCGTTCGAGGCGTTCCTGCTGGAATTGCTGGCCGACTTCCAGATCAGCGTGCCGGAGCTGGGCACCGTGCGGGCGCGCATCGTACCGGTGGTGGTGATGACCTCGAACCGCACGCGCGAGGTGCACGACGCCATCCGGCGGCGCTGCCTATATCACTGGGTGGATTATCCCGACGCCGCGCGCGAGCGGGCGATACTGGCCGCCAAGGCACCCGGCGTGCCGGCCAGGCTCTCGGCGCAGGTGGTCGCCTTCGTGCAGCGCCTGCGCGGCGAGGAGCTGTTCAAGCTGCCCGGCGTTGCCGAGACCATCGACTGGGCTGCCGCCCTGCAATACCTGAACCAGACCGAGTTGCAGCCCCAAGTGGTCGATCAGACCCTGGGCGTGCTGCTGAAATACCAGGACGACATCGCCAAGCTGCGCGGCGCGGAGGCGGCTCGGCTGATCGATGAGGTGCGTGAGCAAGCGGGTGTGGCGTGAGCGGGTTTTCCATCGAGCCGCCGACGCGCCGACGGGTTCACCTCGCCCAAGCTAAGACGCGTTGTCGCCATTAGGGACGCCGAGTTCGCGGCTCTCCCGGTGTCCCATTTCGCCGTCCGACCCAAAGCCAACGCGTCGAGCACGGCCCTGGACAGGAAGGCGCATGATATCATATGCTGATAGCACCGCCGGGGTCCCCCATGGGTCAATTGTTAGTACGAGGCTTGGGAGATCACCTGATCCGCTCGCTCAAGCAACGGGCTCAGCGCAATGGCCGCTCCGTGGAAGCCGAGCATCGCGCGATCCTCGAATCCGCGCTGGAACCGGACGCCGAGACCTTCGCTGAACTGGCGGGCCGGTTGCGGGCTGCGGCCCCGTGGCCCACGACCGACAGCACAAGTCTGATCCGGGCCGACCGGGATCGAAATTACCAAACGGACGAGACGTGAAGGCCGCGGTCATTGACGCCTCCGTGGCGACCAAGTGGGTCGCTCCCGAGGCGTTAAGCGACCGGGCGAGCCTGCTCCTGGGAGAGACTACGATGTGCGCGCCGGCGCACTGGCAGGCGGAGGCGGTGAATGCGCTATGGGGCAAAGTTCACCGCGGGGAGTGGCATCCCGGCATCGCCAGTGAGCGGGCCCGCGCCTTGATGCGCGCGCCCGTGGAGTCTGTGCCGTTGCCGGGTCTGTTCGACAGGGCGCTGAAGCACGCCATCGCCCTTGAAGCCACGATCTACAACTCGCTCTATCTCTCGCTTGCCGAGGAGCGGGGCATCCCGTTCGTTACCGACGACCGCAAGCTGCTCCGGCGCATTGCGCAAGACCCCGGCTTGGCGGCGCTGGCCCGGTGGCTCGGGGACATGAGCCCCTAGATGGCCCAACCCGCTCTCCTTGCCGCCAATGTCATGCACTTCGCCCGGCTGCTGCGTCGCGCCGGCCTGCCGGTCGGCCCCTCCGAGGCGATCGCGGCGCTCAAGGCGCTGACCCTCATCGACATCGGCAGCCGCACCGAAGCCCGCACGGCGCTGCGTGCCGCCATGACGCATCGCCATGAGCATCGCGAGGTGTTCGATGCCGCGTTCGAACTGTTCTGGCGCGATCCCGCCGCCGCCGAGCAGGCCGCCGCCGCCGCGCTGCTCGACGCGCGCAAGGAAATCTCACGCGACAAGCCGCCGCCTGCCAGCCGTCGCGTGGCCGAAGCATTCCGCCGCCGCGCGAACGTCCGCTGCGCCCCGACGAGAAGCCGCCACACGTCGACGTCGCGCTGACCGCGAGCGAGCGCGAGCAGCTGCAGACGATGGATTTCGAGGCGATGAGCGCGGCCGAGATCGCCGCGGCCAAGCGCGAGATCCGCCGGTTGGTCCTGCCGCTGGAGCACCAGCCGACCCGCCGGCTGCGTCCCGATCCGCTCGGCAACGTGCTCGACCTGCGGCGCACGATCCGCGCCAGCCTGCGCCAGGGCGGCGAGATTTTCGACATCGCCCGCACCCGCCGCGTGACCCGCCCGCCGCCGCTGGTCGTGCTGTGCGACATATCCGGCTCGATGGCGCGTTATGCGCAGATCCTGCTGCATTTCCTGCACGCGGTGACGAACGAGCGCGACCGCGTGCATGCCTTCCTGTTCGGCACGAGGCTGAGCAACATCACCCGCCAGCTCCGTCATCGCGACGCCGAGGTTGCGTTCCAGATGGTCGCGCATATCGTCCCCGACTGGTCGGGCGGCACGCGCATCAGCGAGGCGGTGGACGCGTTCAACCGGCTATGGGCGCGCCGCGTTCTGGGCCAGGGTGCGATCGTGCTGCTGATCACCGACGGGCTGGATCGGCCGCGCGAGCAGGATGGCGGGCGCGGGCTGGCGGAGAGCATGGATCGGCTGCACCGCTCCTGCCGGCGCCTGATCTGGCTGAACCCGCTGTTGCGCTGGGAGGGCTTCGAGCCAAGATCACAGGGTATCCGCGCCATGTTGCCGCACGTGGACGAATTCCGGCCGGTGCATAACCTCGCCAGCCTGCGCGCGCTGGTTGACCTGCTCTCCCGCCCCGCGGCGCCGCGGCCAGCGATCGAAAGGACTGCATCATGAGCAATCTGGGTTCATTGGGCGAGACCGAGGACGTGCTGGGCCAGGCCGCCGCATGGCGGGCGGCCGGAGAGGATGTGGCCCTCGCGACCGTCACCGAGACCTGGGGCAGCTCGCCCCGTCCGGCGGGCAGTCAGATGGCGGTCACGACGTCGGGCAAGATGGCCGGCTCGGTGTCGGGCGGCTGCATCGAGGGCGCGGTCGCCGACGCGGCGATGCGCACGATCGCCAGTGGCACGCCCGCAGCTCCTGGATTTCGGCGTGACCAACGAGCGCGCCTGGGAGGTCGGACTTGCCTGCGGCGGCAAGGTGAAGGTGTTCGTGGAGAAGCTGACGTGACGCCCGAGATCCTCGCCGCGCTAGGCCGGGCGCGCGAGGAGAAGCGCGCCGTGGTTCTGGCCACCCGCCTGTCGGACGGGGCGCAGCATCTGCTGCCCGACCCGGCGCAGGATGCCGCGCTGAACGAGGCGGCGACGGTGGCCCTGCGCGACGACGAGAGCCGGACCGATCCAGGCCGGGGGCGCCGCCTGGTTCCTTCAGGCGCATAACCCGCCGCTGCGGCTGATCGTGGTGGGCGCGGTCCATATCGCGCAGGCGGTGGTTCCGTTCGCGACCGGCGTCGGCTTCGCCGTCACCGTGGTCGATCCGCGCCGGTCGTTTGCCTCCGACGAGCGGTTCCCGAACGTGACCATCCGCACCGACTGGCCCGACGAGGCGCTGGACGCGCTGCGGCCCGATGCGCGCACCGCCGTCGTCACGCTGACCCACGACCCGAAGCTCGACGATCCGGCGCTGGACCGCGCGTTGCGGTCCCCGGCGTTCTACATCGGCTCGCTCGGCTCCCGGCGCACCCATGCCGCGCGGCTGACGCGCCTGCGCGAACTGGGCCACGATGACGCCGCGATGGCGCGCATCCGTGGACCGGTCGGTCTGGATCTGGAGGCGGTGACGGCGCCGGAGATCGCGCTATCGATCGTGGCGGAACTCGTTGCGGTTCGCCGCGGCTCGCCTATTGGCTGGGCGGCGGCCGGCGCAACAGGCGGCATGAAGTTCGGCCCCGTCCCGCTGGCCGAGGCGAAGGGTGCCATCAACGCCCATTCCCAGAGGCTCGGCGAGCGGATGGTCCGCAAGGGCTCCGTGCTCGATGAGGCGGCGATCGTTGCGCTGCGGGAGGCGGGGCGGACCGAGGTGATCGCCGCCCGGCTGGATCCGGGCGACGTGCCGGAGGACATCGCCGCCGACCGCCTGGCCGACCCGCTGGTGGGCCGCTTGCTCGCCCGCTCGCGGGCCGCCACGGGCCGGGTCAACCTGGCCGCCGAGACGCCCGGATTGCTGCGCGTCGATGCCGCCAAGGTGAACCGCATCAATGCGGTGGACGAGTCGCTGACGCTCGGTACCCTGCCCGACTTCGCGGTGGTGGCGGCCAAGGACCTGGTCGCCACAATCAAGATCGTCCCGTTCGCCGTGCCCGGCGCGCTGCTGGAGGTCGCGGAGGCGATCGCGCGCCAGGGCGGGCCGGCGCTGACCTTGCACCCGTTCCGCCCGCTGAAGGTGGGTTTGGTGGTGACCGAACTGCCCGGCACTGAAGGACAGCGCCACCGAGAAGGCCATCGCCGTCACCGCCGAGCGGGTGACCCGGCTGACCGGCACGCTGCTGCCCGCGCTGCGCACGCCGCACGAGGAGGCGCCGGTGGTCGCCGCGCTGGAGCGCCTGATGGCACAGGGGGCCGACATGTTGCTGATCGCGGGCGCCTCGGCAGTGGTGGACAGGCGCGACGTCGGCCCGGCCGCCATCGTGCGCGCCGGGGGCGCGATCCTGCATTTCGGGATGCCGGTCGATCCGGGGAATCTGATCTGCCTCGGGCGGATCGGGAACCGGCCGGCGCTGGTGCTGCCCGGCTGCGCCAAGAGCCCCAAGCTGAACGGCATCGACTATCGTGCTGCCGCGCCTGTTCGCGGGCCTGCCCGTCCGGCCCGCCGAGGTGATGGGGCTGGGCGTGGGCGGGCTGCTGAAGGAGACCGACGCCCGCCCGCTGCCGCGCGAGAAGGCCCCGTCGGTGGTCCGCTCCGGCCCGGCGCCGCGCAACGCGCCGATCATCGCTGCCCTCGTGCTCGCGGCGGGGCGGTCGCGTCGCATGGCGCCGCACAACAAGCTGCTGGTGCGCCGATCGCACCGGCAAGCCGATGATCGCGCGGGTGATCGACAACGTGCTGTCGTCGAAGGCGCGCCCGATCCTGGTGGTGACCGGCCACATGGGCGAGCGAGATCGAGCAGGCGCTCGGCGGGCGCCCGGTCCACTACGTCCATGCCGCCGACTACGCCGAGGGCCTGTCGGCCAGCCTCAAGGCCGGGATCGCGGCGGTCCCGCCCGAAGCCGCCGCCGCGCTCGTCTGCCTAGGCGACATGCCGCTGGTCACCGGCCGGATGATCGACCGCCTGCTGGAGTCCTACGACGCCGACGAGGGCCGGCTGATCGTGCTGCCCACCTTTCACGGCAAGCAGGGCAACCCAATGCTGTGGGACCGGCGCTTCTTCCCCGAGATCCTGGCGCTCACCGGTGATTCCGGCGCCCGTTCCCTGCTCGGACAGCATATCGAGCAGGTCGCCGAGGTGGAGATGGGGGAGGACGCGGTGCTGCGCGATTTCGACACGACCGACGCCCTGGCGACCCTGCCGGCGCGGCTGCGCCCCGAAACCCTGCCGAGCGTGCTGAGCCCATGCCGATCTGCGAGGCCGATCCCTGGCGGATGCAGTATTTCGAGGGCGTCGCCTGCCCCGAGGACGTCCGCATCTCCACCGAGGATGCGGATTCCTGGGTGTGGTACCCGGCGCATCGCTGGATCTACGACAAGCTCGCCGTCGCGCTGTCGCAGGGGCTGGACGCCGCCCCGCACGGGGTGATGCCGGCCGGCTTCCCGGTGTTCTCCAAGCCGATGATCAATTTGCGCGGCATGGGGACCGGCAGCCGCGTCATCGACTCCGCCGAGGACTACAAGGCCGCGCTGGCGCCGGGCCATTTCTGGTCCACGCTGCTGACCGGCCGGCACGTCAGCAGCGATGTCGCCCTGGTGGATGGGAGCCGCGCTGGTGGCGCCACGCCGAAGGCGCGGTCACGCAAGGCGGCACGTTCGATCACTGGCACATCCACGCCGCGCCGATGGCCGAGGTCGAGGACTGGTGCGGCGCCTGGGCCGCGCACGCACCTGGCCGGCTACACCGGCATGGCGAATTTCGAGACCATCGGCGGCAAGATCATCGAGGCGCATCTGCGCTTCGCCGACCAATGGCCTGATCTCTACGGCGCGGGCTGGGTGGAGGCGCTGGTCCGGCTTTACGCGCATCGGGAATGGGTTTCGCCGACCCGGACCGCGCGGAGGGTTTCAGCGTCGTGCTGTTCGCCCCGCATGGCCGCCGCTACCGGCACCCGCCGGCCGCGCTGGTGGACGCGGTGCGCGCGATGCCGGACGTCTCCAGCGTGCAGATCACGTTCCACGAGGGTCGCGACCCGGCCCATCACGCCATGCCGCCCGGCGGCTTCCGCGTGGCGATCGTGAACGCGCGCAGCCTGGAGGCGGGGCAGGCGGCCCGGGATCGGCTGCGCGCGGCGATCCTGGGCGAAACGTAGCCTCGCTCATTGGGGCAGGCCACGGGGGCAGGCCGGCTCCCGAACCGCTGCCGAGCCGCCGCGTTGCCAATCCATGCAGGCAAGCCCCGACCTCATCGTCCATAAGCCCGACCCGCTGAATGCCGAGCCGCCGCTGGATCGGCTTTGCGCTGGGTTCATCACCCCGGTCGAGCGTTTCTACATCCGCACGCATGGCGCCATTCCGCGCTTGGACGCGGCGACGCACCGGCTGCGGGTCGACGGGCTGGTGAGCGAGCCGCTCGATCTCTCCATGCAGGAGTTGCGCGCCCGCTTTCCGCGCCGGGTGGTCACGGCGACGCTGCAATGCGCCGGCAACCGTCGCGCCGAGCTTGCGAGCGTGTCGCCCCTCGGTGGCACGCCATGGAATGCCGGCGCGATCGGCAATGCCGCGTGGGCGGGGGTGGCGCTCGCCGACGTGCTCCGTGCCGCCGGCGTCGGGCTCGAGGACGCGCGCGCGCTGCACGTCGCGTTTGAATGCGTCGATCCGGTGGAGAAGGAAGGCCGCCGCTTCACCTACGGCGCCTCGATCCCGCTTCCCAAGGCGCTCAGCGCCGAGGTGCTGCTGGTGGACGAGATGAATGGCGCACCCCTCGCCCCTGAGCATGGATTTCCGCTGCGGGTGGTGGTGCCGGGCTATATCGGCGCGCGCAGCGCGAAGTGGCTTGTTGGCATCCGGGTGCAGGACCACCCGTCGGACAACCACTTCCAGCAGGTCGAGTACAAGCTCTATCCGGCAGGAATGCCGGCCGATCATTTGGACCCTGATTCCGGGGCGACGCTCTATGAGTTCCCCCTGAATGCCGCAATCTGCGAACCCGCGCAGGACGCCGTCCTGCCGCCCGGGCCGGTCGCCGTGCGCGGCTACGCGATCGCAGCGGCGCGAATGGTCGAGCGGGTAGAGACCAGCACCGACGGCGGCAAGACCTGGACCACGGCCGAGGTTGAGGCGCACGGTGGCGATCCCTGGTCGTGGACGCCGTGGAGCGCGCAGGTTCACCTGCCCCCCGGTGAGCACGAGATCATCGCCCGCGCCTGGGACGGCGCCGCGCAGACCCAGCCGGAGCGAGCCGAGAATGTCTGGAACCCGAAGGGCTACGTGAACAGCGCCTGGCACCGAGTGCGCGTGCGGGCCTGCGACTGACGTATCGCAGGGGGAGGCCAAAATGTCAGAGACCACCGACGTGTTCGACATCATGCACACGACCCGCACCATGCGGCGCCTTCGGACAGATCCCGTGCCCGATGCGCTCATCGAGAAGATTCTTCAGGCCGGCGTCTGTGCCGCCAACGGCGGCAACACGCAGCGTTGGCGCTTCCTGGTGATCAAGGACCCCGCAATCAAGCAAGCCGTTCAGACCTACTACAAGCGCGCCTTCGACGAGGTCATAGGACCGCGCTACCAAACCAGCGCTCCGCCGCCCGGAATGACCCGCGAGCGGTATCTGCGCCAGCACGCGGCGGTGGAATACCTGACGCTGCATTTCCATGAGGCGCCGGTGTGGATCGCCGCCTGTCTCGAGGACGGGTCGTCGGCTCCCTCCCGTTGGGCCGGCGCGTCGATCTATCCCGCGGTGCAGAACATGCTGCTGGCCGCGCGCGCGCTGGGGCTCGGCTCGACCCTGACCACGCGGCACCTGCTCTACGAGAAGGAGACCGAGGCCGCATTGGGTCTGCCCGCCGGCGTCCATTCCTATGCCATCCTGCCGATCGGCTATCCGATGGGGCGGTTCGGGCCCGTCGGCCGCACGGCGCTGTCCGATGTCACGTTCCAGGACCGATGGGGCCAACCCTACCAGGGCTCGCAGGCGTAGGCTGCGAACCGGGTGGTCCGCGGCGAGGAGATCAGCCCCCTTTAACGCCTCCGGCTGTCAACCCGGCGACGATCTCCTTCTGCATCAGCAGGGTCAGCAGCAGCACCGGTGCCGTCACCACCAGCGCCGCCGCCGCCAGCGGCCCCCAGCTCACCTGCTCGAACGTCAGCACATTATAGACCGCGACAGGCAAGGTGCGGGTCTCCGGTTCGCCAGCACCACGCCGAACAGGAAGTTGTTCCAACTGAAGATGAAGGACAGGATGGTGGCAACCGTGATGCCGGGCCGCGCCAGCGGCAGCGCGACGTGGCGGAATGCCTGCCAATTGCCGGCGCCGTCGACCAGGGCCGCTTCCTCGAGCTCCACGGGCAGGCCCTCGAAGAACGCAATCATCACCCAGACGACGATGGGGACGGTGATCACCAGGTGGGTGATAACCAGCGGCGTCAGCGTGCCGATCAGCCCCATCCACTGAAACAGCAGGAACAGCGGGATCAGATAGGACAGGCCGGGTGTGAGACGCGCGATGAGGATCAGGCTGGCGGCTCGGATCGCGCGCATGCGCGCAATGCCGTAGCCCGCCGGCACGCCGATCGCCACCGCCAGCGCCGTGGCGCTGAACGACACGATCACCGAGTTGATAGTGTAGCTCAGGAAGTCGTTCTCGGCGAAGACCTGGACGAAGTTCGCCAGCGTCGGCGGATGCGGGATGAACACTGGCGGGAATGCCATGTTGTCCACCTCGGTCTTCAGCGACAGCGAGAGCATCCACAGGAACACGAACGCCGCGGGAGAGATCAGCACCAGAACCGACAGGTAAAGGCCCAGGCGCCCGGCGGCGCGCTTCAACCGATGGCGGTTCATTGCCAGCGCGCCTGTTCGCGCACCACCAGCAGCACCAGGCTGACGGCGACCACCAGCGCGAAGAACACCACGGTGATCGCGCCGGCGTAGCCGAGATTGTAGTAAGCGAACGCCTCCTGATAGAGCATGATGTTCAGCGTCTCGGCTGCGGTGCCCGGCCCGCCCTGGGTGATCACGTAAATCACGTCGAAGGATTTCAGCGCGTCGATGGTGCGGATTACGCCGGCGACGACGATGAACGGCATCAGACAGCGGCAGGGTTATGTGGCGGAAGCTCTGCCAGGCGACTGGCGCCGTCCAGCCGCGCTGCTTCATAGGGGTCCGTCGGCAGGCTGGCGATGCCGCCCAGCACGATCAGCATGACCAGGGGCGTCCATTGCCAGGTCTCCACCATCGCCAGTGTGGGGATGACCGTCTTCTGACGTAACTCCAGGAGGATGGCGGCAGTCCGACCGAGGTGAGGAGGTAATTCAGCACGCCGAGCTGCGGATGGAACATCATGGTCCAGACCAGCGCCACCGCGACCGGCGTGGCCATCATCGGCAACACGAAGATGGTGCGCGCCACGCCGCGGAGGACGAATTTCTGGTGAAAGCACATGGCGGCGGCGACACCGAGGACCAGCGGCAGCGCGACCGAAAGGCCGAGAAATACAGCGTGCGGATCAGCGCCCAGCCAAAGCGAGCATCGGTTAGCAGGTGCAGGTAGTTGCCCAAGCCCGGCCCAGGTCACGCCGCCCGTCGGATCCCACTGGTGGACCGAGATGAACAGCGTGAACAGCCAGGGGAAGATGATCACGGCCAGCACCACCGCTGCCGCGGGGAGCACGAAGCGGCCAATAGCGACGAATGTAGTTCGCCCGCGCCTGGCGGGGCGCGGGCCCCGCCGGCCTTGGCGGTGGTAATGGCTGACACTTCACGCCGCGTTGGACTTGTCCAGCATCGGCTGGAACGCATTGGTCGCGTTGCTGAGTTCGATCTTCACGTCGTTGCCGGTGACGATATTGGTCAGCGCGGCGCCGATCGTGTCGCGGAACTCGGTCACCGGCACGATCACCGGCAGGCCGGAGCGGGCCATCTTCAGGCTGGTCTGCGTGGTGTCGAACCATTGCTGCGGGAATTTGCTGCTCTTGATCACGTCGGTCTGGGCATAGCAGGACAGCCGCGGGGGCGTTCCGGAGCCGGTGGCGAGCACGTTGGTCAGCATCTGTTTGCCGGTGGCCCACTGGACGAACAGCCAGGCGGCCTTCTTGTTCTTTGCACCGGCGGGAATGCCGATCCCGTCGATGAAGGTGGCGCAGTTATGCGCCTTCGGTCCGGCGGGAGCCGGCGCGAATCCGACCTGCCCTACACCTTGCGACTTGGTCGGATCGAGCAACGGCGCGGAGAAGCCGATGCCGTCCCACCACATGGCCGCACGCGCCTGGCTGAACGTCGTCTGGCACTCGTTCCAGTTGAAACCGACATTGCCCGGCGGGCCGTATTCGCTCATGATCTTCTGGTACCATTGGCCCGCCTCGATCGCCGCGGGCGTGTCGGTCAGCAGCTTCTTGCCGTCCGGCGTGACCGTCTCCTGATCCCAGCCCAGCAGGATACTGTCGTACAGCACCACATTGGCGTTCTTCAGCCCCCGCCCGACGAAGCCGTACACTCCCTTCGACGGGTCGGTGAGGGCGTGCGCCATGCTGCATCATCTCGTCGAGCGTGCTGCGGCGGACCGTTGAACCCTTTCTGGTACAGAAGCTCCTTGTTGTAGAAGCAGATGAACAGGTCCTGGTTGAGCGGCAGGACATTGATCTTGCCGTCATCGCCCGTGGCGACCTCCATGGACGGCTTGCTGAAGTCGTGCCTGGTCGAAGTCGGGTGCCGTAAGGGAGGGATCGGCGATGAAGACCCGCAGATCCTGCATCCATCCGCCTCGTTCGATCAGGCGCTTCTGGACATGCATGCCAACATTGACGACATCGAAGCTCGGATGACCGGTCGCCATCTCCAGTGCGACTTTCGGGCGCTGCTGCTGCTCGGGGATCTGCTCGAATCCAACCGTGATTCCGGTCAGCGCCTCGAAGTCCTTCATGTGAGCACGCGCGACATCGCCACGCGGCGAGAGCTGATAATTCACCTCGATATGCTGGCCCTTGAACTGCTTCCAATCGAACTTCGACTGGGCATTGGCCCGCGCGACGAGGGTGGGTGCGGCCAAAGCAGCAGCAGATGCCTGAAGCAGCCGGCGACGGCGAAGCATGGTCGTTACCCTCCAGAATCGCCCCGTGGGGAACGTGTAACGAAGCATAGAAGCGCTGGTGAGACCAGGGGAGTGAGGGCGGCAGGATCAGAGGCAATGGCTTGAATGGCCAGAGCCGGGCGCCGGAGCGTGGCCGGCTGCGTGCGCCGGCGTCTTCAATCAGATGAGAGGGGCTCCGGATTTTGTCGCATTCACAAAAGCCTGATCCTAGCCTCTCATCCGCAACGGCAGAACGAGACGGCATCCGTGTTGTACCTGCGCGTGTCTCTGGCCTGCGTGCTCCTCCTCGTGTCAAGACAGGGCACCCGCGCCGAGGTGCCTCCGCCGATCACGGTCATCCACGTCAAGGCACAACGCATTAGTGCCAGGGAGCATCACCGCCGTGCCCACCATCACTTCGTGCACCGGATCTCCGCTTGCGACCATCGCGGGCCGACGAGCGCCTACAGCGCCGTAAGCGGTGTTGCGTTCGAAGGTCGTATCGATGAAGTTGTATTCCGACCAGACCGCACAACTCTGGTCATCCGTGACAGCGGGGGCGAGACCTGTGCGTTCCTGCCTGCGCGAGCGGAACTGGAGAGGCGTGGGCTGCCGCCAGCGCTGCTCCAGCGACGCACGCCCGTGGCAGTCGAAGGCTTTGCTGACCGATCCGACAAGCGAAAAGTTCTCGTCCAGCAACTCGCGGCGCATCCTCGTAGCTGAAGGCTGCCGTTCGGAGACAGAAGCCGCATTCACGTCTCAAGCTCCTCGCGCAGCGTCTCCAACGCGAGCCAATGATTTTCCGCCACCGCCAGCGCGCGTTGCACTGCCGCGAGCGCCTTCGTCGTGGCCCCGAACCGGATCGGATTGCGTGCGTACAGGTCCGGGTCGGCCAGGATGGCGTTCAGCCGGGCAATCTCGGCCTGCAATGCGTCGATCCGCGCGGGCAAAGTTTCCAGCGCATGCCGATCCCTGTAGGTCATTCGGCGTGAGCGGGACGCGGGTGGCGGCTTGACCGCTGCCACAGTCACCGGCCTTTTTCCGGAGGCCAAGGTGATCGCCGGTCCGCGCTGGGCCAGCATGTCGGTGTAGCCGCCGGCGTACTCGGTCCAGCGCCCTTCGCCGTCCGCGGCGATGACCGACGTCACCACGCGGTCCAGGAAGTCGCGGTCGTGACTGACCAGCAGCACCGTCCCCGGATACTCGGCCAGCTGCTCCTGCAACAGGTCCAGGGTCTCGAGATCCAGATCATTGGTCGGCTCGTCCAGTACCAGTAGATTGGATGGACGCGCGAACGCGCGGGCCAGGGTCAACCGACCGCGCTCGCCGCCGGACAGGACGCCGACCGGGGTGCTTGCCTGCTCGGGGCTGAACAGGAAATCCTTCATGTAGCCGATCACGTGGCGGCTTTGGCTGCCGATCACGACCACGTCGCCGGCGCCGCCCGTCAGCGCCTGACTCAAGGTCTGCGCCGGGTCCAGGGTCTCGCGCCTCTGGTCCAGGGTCACCTGGGCGAGATTGGTGCCGAGCCGCACCTCCCCTGAGTCGGGCACCAGAGTAGCGGTCAGCAGATTGAGCAGGGTTGTCTTGCCGGCGCCGTTGGCGCCGACGATGCCGACCCGATCGCCGCGCAGGATGCGCGTGGAGAAGTCCCGCACGACCGCGCGATTCCCGTAGGACTTGCTCACGTCCTCCGCAACTATGGCCAGTCGGCCGGATAGATCCGCTTGTGCGGCGTCCAGCCGGACGGCGCCCTGCGCGGCACGCTGCTCCTTCCGCTTCTTGCGCAGCCCGTGCAGCTCGGCGAGTCGCTTCTGGTTGCGCTTGCGTCGTGCGGTGACGCCGTAGCGCAGCCAGTCCTCCTCCATGGCGATCTTGCGGCCGAGCTTGTGACGTTCGCTCGCTTCCTGCTCCAGCACCGCGTCGCGCCAGGGTTCGAACGCAGCGAAGCCACAATCCAGGGTCCGAGTAATGCCGCGGTCCAGCCACACGGTCGCCCGCGACAGGCGTTCCAGCAGCCTTCGGTCATGGCTGATCACCACGATCCCCGCGCGCATGCCGCCCAGCTCGCGCTCCAACCACTCGATGCCGGGCAGGTCGAGATGGTTCGTCGGCTCGTCGAGCAGCAGGACGTCGGGCGCGGGGGCCAGGACGCGAGCGAGCGCGGCGCGGCGTGCCTCCCCGCCGGATAGGGTTGCAAGGTCTTCCTCGCCGGTTAGCCCGAGCCGCTGGAGCAGGTAGCGCGCGCGGTGGCGATCACCCGCCGCCTCGGTTCCAAGCCCGGCCTCGACATAAGCCAGGGAGTTGGCGAACCCGGACATGTCCGGTTCCTGAGGCAAATAGCGAATGGTCGCTCCCGGCTGTGCGAAGCGGCGACCCGCATCCGGCTGCACGAGGCCGGCGGCGATGCGCAGTAACGTGGACTTGCCGGAGCCGTTTCGTCCGACCAGGCAGATCCGGTCGCCGGGGGCGACGGCCAGCCCCGCACCGGCCAGCAACGGCGTGGTCCCGAAGGTGAGGCTGATGTCCTGAAGCAGCAGAAAGGGCGGCGGCATGGCGGACGGCATATCACGCCAGATGCCCACTGGCGTTGCCCCAGGAGGCACACCGTGCCGCGCGTCAGCTCCGCCTCATCAGACTGGCCAGCTCATCCGGCGTGCTCAGCATCGGGTAATGACCGGTGTCGAGTTCGGCGTAGGCGGCGCCCAGAAGCTCGGCGGTCCGGCGATGATGCGCTGCGGGCGGGTTGGCGGCCCGGCGGCAGCGGATCACGGTCGCCGACCATGATTGCTGCCAGAAGCGATCGAGCTTCACCGGAGCCGTAAGGCAGGCCACCGGGTGCGGCGTGTAGCGCGCAAGAGCCCAGGCGCGCATTGCCGGCGCGAGATCGGCGAAAAGCCGGCTCTCCGCATCCTCCGCCGATGGACCTGTGACCAGATCAGTGGTGACCACGTTCCGGCGCGTGACGATGTCGCTCACGCTCTCCCCGTCCTGGAGCGCTAGCGCATCCGCGAACACGATGCGGGCGATGCGATCACGCGCAAGCTCGGCGGTGCGACAGGCGACCATGCCGCCGGTGCTCGTGCCGACCAGGACCACCTCGTGCAGATCCTCATAGAACAGCAACCCCGCCATTTCGGCAGCATGGGTCTCGGTGTTGATGCCTGGCCGGATCGCGTGATGGCGTTCGGCACAACCATCAAGCGAGGGGGCAAAAACCTGCTCGCCCTCGCGCCGCAGCCGGGCCGCCACGTCGCGCCAGATCCAGCCGCCCTGATAAGCACCATGAATCAGAACATAGGTCGCCATGCCTCGCTCCCTGCCTCTGGTACCGCCGAGGGACGGAGACCCTACCCGGTGAACGCCACCAACTGAAGCGGCGACCCGGTTGCCAGGCTTTCACGGACCGCGGCCGCGAGGTGGGGCTTGCAATCGTCCGCCGTATCGGCATCACAGGCTCGGCACTCCACCCGAAGGCACACGCCGCGCATGACCCTGGACCGTCGCTCTTTCCTGACCGCCGCCACAGCGGCCTTCGTCGCCGCCCATGCACGGGCGGCCGACGCGCAGCCGGTGAAGCTCGGCCTGCTCCACACGCTTTCGCCCGCGCCCTTCTACATCGCCCAGGGCCGAGGATATTTCCGCGATCAAGGACTGGACGTCAGCTTCGTCTTTTTCGATGCCGCGCAGCCGATTGCGGCGGCGGTCGTGTCGGGCGACGTCGATGTGGGCGTGACCGCGCTCACCGGTGGCTTCTTCAACCTCGCCGAAATGGGCGCCCTGCGCGTCATCGGCGGCGGCCTGCACGAGGAGAAGGGCGAGGAGGGCACGGCCCTGCTCGTGTCCGAGAAGGCGTACGCCGCCGGACTGACCGCGCCGGACAAGCTCGCCGGCCATAGCGTGGCGATCACCCAATACGGTTCATCGTTTCACTACATGATCGGCCGCATCGCGGAAGCCTGCGGCTTCGATGTGAAGGCGGTGGCGCTGCGCCCGGTCCAGACCGTGCAGAACATGCTGGCGGCTGTCAGCACGGGGCAGGTCGATGCCAGCTTCGCCGTCGCCTCGATGGCCAAGCCCGCGACGGCGGCCGGTCGGGCGCGCATCATCGCCTGGGTTGGCGATATCGTGCCGTACCAGATCACCGCGCTCTTCACGACCGAACGCATGATCAGCACGCGTCCGGACGCGCTGCACCGCTTTGCCGCCGCCTATCGCCAGGGCGTTGCCGACTACCGCGCCGCCTTCTTCCGTCGCGGTCCGACCGGCGCGCCCGTCGTGGATGCCGCCACGAATGCGGACATTCCCCTGATCACGAAGTACGTCTTCACCGGCGACCCCGACGCAAGAGCAAAGATTCTGGCCGGCGTCGGCAGCTATACGCCAGGCGGCGCGCTGGACGTCCAGGACGTTCGCGCCCAGCTCGCCTGGTTTCGCCGACAGGGGCTGGTGAAGGGCGACGCGAATCCCGATGCGCTGATCGATACGCGCTTCCTGCCGGCGCTGTGATCCCCGGCCTGCGCCTGTCGGTGGAGGGCGCCTCGCACGCATACCGGACGCTGCCGGTCCTGGAAGACGTGACGCTGCACGCCGAGCCGGGTCAGGTGCTGGTGATCGTCGGCCCCTCCGGCTGCGGCAAATCGACGCTGCTGGGGATCATGGGCGGCCTGATCCAGCCCTCCCGCGGTGCGGTGCGGACCGAGGGCGCGGTCGCGCCCGACTGCCTGAACCCGCTGACCTACGTGTTCCAGGATTTCGCCCTGCTTCCGTGGCGTAGCGTCGCCGGCAACATCGCGCTGCCGCTGGAGGGCAGGCTGCCTCGCGCCGCCCGCAATGAGCGCGTGGCCGAAGCGCTGCGCTTGACCGGCCTGTCGGAGTTCGCGCGTGCTTGGCCGCGCCAGCTGTCGGGCGGGATGCGCCAGCGTGTCGGTATCGCCCGTGCGCTCGCCGTGCGCCCGGCGTGCCTGCTGATGGACGAGCCGCTCTCCGCCCTGGACGCGCAGACCCGCGACCTGCTGCTGGAGGAGTTCAGCGGCCTGATCGAACGTGCTGCGACAACGACGGTGTATGTCACCCACAACCTCGCCGAAGCGGTGCGCCTTGGCCACCAGATTGCCGTCCTGTCGCGTCGGCCGGGGCGGGTTCGCGAGGTCATCCGCATTGATCGCCCGATTGCCGGACGTGCCCTGGGCGATCCGTCGTTGGGACGCATTGAACACGCGCTGTGGCAATTGATCCGCGACGATGCCGCCGCGGCCGAGCGGGAGGTGGACGATGCGACGTCATGACGGTGCGGTGGGATTTCGCGGCGGCGGCTTCACGCCGCGTGAGCGGCCCGCAGCGGCGGCAGCGACCCTGTTCGTGCTGATCGCCGCCTGGCAGGCGGGCAGTGCGCTCGGGCTGATCCCGAGCCTGTTTCTCCCCTCGCCTGCGGGGATCGCGCGCGCGCTGGTCGCCCTCACGGTCAGCGGCGAGCTGTGGCGGAATCTGGCGGCGTCTCTTGCCCGGTTGGCGATCGGGTGGACGCTGGGCACGATCTGCGGGATCGCGCTTGGCCTCGGCGTGGGTCTGTTCACCGTCCTTCGCTCGCCCGGCATGGCGGTGGTATCGGCGCTGTTCCCCATCCCGAAGATCGCGCTCGTTCCGCTGTTCATCATCTGGTTTGGCATCGGCGAGGGCTCGAAGATCGCCACGCTCGCCTTCGGTGTGTTCTTTCCGACCGTGATCGGAACAGCCGGCGGGGTCGATAACGTTTCGCGCAGCCTGATCCGCATGGCTCAGAGCTTCGGACTCTCGCGCACGGCGATTGTCACCAAGATCGTGCTGCCCGGCGCGCTGCCGGTGATCCTGAGCAACATGCGGATTACCACCTCGATCGCGATCGTGCTGCTGGTCGCCGCCGAGATGATCGGCGCCCAGCGCGGTATCGGCGCCTTCGTGCTGGCAGAGGGGAACCTCTACGACATGGACGGCCTGCTGGCCGGCATCGTCGTGCTGTCGGCCTTGGGCTTGGCCGTGTCGTGGCTGATCGGGCGGATCGAGCGTGCGTTGCTCGGCTGGCGGTGAGGCGCTACGCGCTCAGCCCCGCCCGGTAGCGCGCCGCCAAGCCGCGATAGACCACCGCGTTGCGATCGAAGCCGCGCCGCTCGGCTTCCTCCATGACGCGGCGCAGCTTGGCCGGGCTGCCGGTCCACAGTTCGCGCGGGCCGATCACCTTGCCAGGCGTGAGCAGGCCGCCCGCGCCAAGCATCCCCTCCTCCTCGATCACGGACAGATCGAGCACGGTCGAGCCCATCCCGACGAATGCACGATCCTTTAGCGTGCAGCCGTGGATGATCGCGGCGTGGCCCACCGTGACATCATCGCCGATCATGGTGGCGGAGTGGTCGTCCACGTGGATGACCGTGTTGTCCTGGATGTTCGTTCGCGCACCGATGCGGATGATGTTGGTATCGCCACGGATCACGCAGCCGAACCACACGCCGGAGTCTGGGCCGATCTCCACGTCTCCGATCACCGCCGCGTTCGGCGCGATGAACGCGCTCGGATGCACCCGCGGGGCGACTCGTCCAGGATATAGAGCGGCCCGTGACCGCCGACCGGCTCCGCGCGTCCCGTTTGCAGGTCAGGCATCGTTCAGCTCCGTGAGACCCAGCATCAGGCAAAGGTTCTGCACGGCCGCACCCGACGCGCCCTTGCCAAGATTGTCGAGCCGCGCCACCAGCACCGCCTGGCGGTGGGTCTCGTTGCCGCAAACGAACAGCTCCAGCCGGTTCGTGCCGTTCAACGCTTGGGGGTCCAGCTTGCCCGCCACATCGGCCCTCGCGACGCGCACGGCGTCGGACCCGGCATAGCGCGCTTCCAGCGCCGCCAGCACATCGGCCCTGGACGGCTTGCCGGGCAACATGTCTAGGTGCAGCGGGATGGAAACAAGCATCCCCTGCCGGAAATGCCCGACGGAGGGGACGAAAATCGGCCGGCGGGTCAGCCCGCCATAGGCCTCGGTCTCCGGCACATGCTTGTGTTCCAGCCCCAGCGCATACAGCTCGAACGCGGGTCCGCCGTCGCGCTCATGCGCCTCGATTATCGGGCGGCCGCCCCCGGAGTAGCCGCTGACCGCGTTGATGCACACCGGGTAGTCGGGCGGCAGCAATCCGGCATCCACCAGCGGACGGATCAGGGCGATCGCGCCGGTCGGGTAGCAGCCCGGATTGGCGACCTTGCGCGCGTGGGCGATCCGCTCGTCCTGGCCGGGTGCGAGTTCGGGGAATCCATAGGTCCAGGCGGGGTCCACACGGTGCGCGGTGCTGGCGTCCAGCAGCCGGGGCGCGTGATTGCCGAGACTGTCCGCGAGCGTCGTGGACTCCCGCGCGGCGGCGTCGGGCAGGCAGAGGATCACGAGATCGACCTCCGCCATGATCTCGCGTCGCGCTCCGGGGTCCTTGCGTCGGTCGTCGGGCACGCTGCGCAGCTCCACCGCCGGCAATTGCCGCAGCCGGTCGCGGATGCCGAGCCCGGTCGTGCCGGCCTCGCCATCGATGAACACCAGCGGCTTGGTCGCCATGCACGCTTCCTCGTGATGAGTGGCGGGGAGCCGGAGCCTAGGCTCCCGGCCCCGACCCTGACAAATCCGGACGCGTCAGCGCTTGCTGAACTGGAAGCTGCGCCGGGCCTTGGCCTTGCCGTATTTCTTCCGCTCCACAACGCGCGAAGTCGCGGGTCAGGAAGCCGGCGACCTTCAGGATGCTGCGCAGATCCGGCTCGTAGTTGGTCAGGGCGCGGCTGATCCCGTGCCGCACCGCGCCAGCCTGGCCCGACAGGCCGCCCCCGGTCACCGAGCAGTTCACGTCGAACTGATTGTAGCGATCGGCCACCAGGAAGGGCTGGGTGATCAGCATCCGTAGAACCGGGCGCGCGAAATACTGTGGCGCCGGCCGACCATTGACCAGGATCGTGCCCTTGCCGGGGCGGATCCAGACACGCGCGACGGCATTCTTCCGCCGCCCCGTCGCGTAGGAGCGGCCGAACGCGTCCCGCTTCGGCTCTCGGCCGGGCTGGTCCCCCGTCGCGGCTGTGCCCGGAGCGGCCGGCGTCGCGGCCAGCATGTCCTTGAGATCGGCGAGCGAATGGCCCTGCTGGGTTCCAGACATGCTCAGGCCCTCTTGTTCTTCGGGTTCATCGCGGCAACGTCGAGCGGACGCGGTTGCTGGCCGTCATGGGGATGCTCCGCGCCAGGGTAGACATACAGGTGCTTCATCTGGCGGCGTTGCAGCGGCCCGCGTGTGATCATGCGCTCCACGGCCTTCTGGACCACCCGTTCCGGGTACCGGCTCTCCAGCCGTTCGCGGATCGACCGGCCCTTGATGCCGCCCGCATAGCCGGTATGCCAGTAGAAAACCGACTGCTCGGCCTTGTTGCCCGTGACCCGTATCTTGGCCGCGTTGACGACGATAACGTTGTCGCCGCAATCGACGTGCGGCGTGAATTGCGGCTTGTGCTTGCCCCGCAGCCGCATGGCGATGACGGAGGCCAGGCGGCCGAGCACGACGTCCTCGGCGTCGATCAGCACCCAGTCCTTCGTCACCTCCGCCGGCTTCAGCGAGAGGGTGGTCTTCATGCGCGATCCCTCGAAACAGGGCGGGGTCTATGGCCGCAAAGCCGCAGAGGGTCAAGGGTTCGCAGCCGCCGGTATCAGGCTACCACAAAGCTACGAGCGATATGACCCGTTGATGTCGATGTAGCCGTGGGTCAGATCACAGGTCCATGCCGTCGCCTTGCCGCGCCCGAGCCCGAGGTCGATCTCGATGTGCACCTCGCGCCCCTTCATGTGCGCGATCACGGGTGCCTCGTCGTAGCCGGCGACCACGGCGCCTTCGCGGGCCATCCAGGTGCCGCCGACAGCGACCGACAACGTGTCGCGGTCCGCCGGCTCTCCGGCCTTGCCGACGGCCATCACGATCCGGCCCCAGTTCGCGTCCTCGCCGGCGATCGCGGTCTTCACCAGGGGCGAGTTGGCCACCGCCATGGCGATCTTGCGGGCCGAGCGCGCGTTGGTCGCACCGCTCACATCGATGCGCACCAGCTTCTGCGCGCCCTCGCCGTCGCGGACCACCTGGAGCGCAAGGTCCAGCAGCAGGTCGTTCAGCTTGGCGGCGAAGTCGCCGAGCATGCGGCCGCAATCGGCGGGCACGCGGGGGTGCTGGGCTTGTCCGGTGGCGAACAGCAGGACGGTGTCGGAGGTGGAGGTATCGGAATCGACCGTGGTGCGATTGAAGCTCTCGTCCACGCCGCGGCGCAGCACCGCATCCAGCGCGGCTGGCCGGATCTTGGCATCCGTCGCGACAAAGCAGAGCATGGTCGCCATGTCGGGCGCGATCATGCCGCTGCCCTTTGCGATGCCGTTGATGCGCACCTCCATCTCGCCGATCCGCGCGACGCGCGTCGCCGCCTTCGGGAACGTGTCGGTCGTCATGATCCCGCGCGCTGCTTCGCCCCAGGCGGCCTCGTGCAGCCCCGCGTGCAGACTGGGCAGGGCGGCGACCAGCTTCTCATGGGGCAGCACCTCGCCAATCACGCCGGTGGAGGCGAGGAAAACCTGCTTGGGCGTGCAGCCCACCAGTTCTGCCGTACTGGCAGCCGTCGCAGCGCAGGCCTCGCGGCCCGCGCGGCCGGTGAAGACGTTGGCGTTGCCGGCATTCACCACCACCGCACGCGCCTTGCCGCTCTTGAGCGCGGCGCGGCACCAATCCACCGGGGCGCCGGGGCAGCGGCTTCGGGTGAACACGCCCGCCGCGGTGGTCCCGGGTGCCAGCTCCATCATCACCAGATCGGTGCGCTCGCGGTAGCGGATGCCGGCAGCAACCGCCCCCAGCCGTGCCCCGGCCAAGGGCGGCAGCTCGGGCATCTGCACCGCCAGCGGCGAGACAGCCAGGTCCATGATGTGTCCTCCCTCGACCGTGCCGGAAGCGGCCAGCGCTACTTGGCGGGCGGCGGCATTGTGGTCGCGTCCGTGGCGCGTACCGGGGAGCCGTCCAGGTTGAATTTCTCCACCGTGACGTGAGAACGCGCGTCGGCCACGACCTTCTCGGCGGCTTCTTGGGCCATGCGCTGGCGCAACTCGTCCTTCGCTTCCTCGAAGCTGGGCGGCTTGGCCTGCCGGCGCTCGATTACTTTAATCACGTGCCAGCCGAACTGGGTGTGAACCGGCGTCTGCGTGACCTGCCCGGGCTGCAGAGCGAATGCGGCGGCCGCGAACTCCGGCACCATGTCCTCTTTCTTGAAGAATCCGAGATCGCCGCCCTGGGTGGCGCCGGGGTCCTTGCTGTACTTCTTGGCGAGCGTGTCGAAATCGGCGCCCGCGTCTAGCTGGGCAATGATGTCCTTCGCCTGGGTCTCGCTATCGACCAGGATGTGCTTGGCGTGCACCTCCTCGGCACCTGACTTGCCGGCAATATCCTTCTCGTAGCGGGCATGCACCGCCTGGTCGGTGATCAGCGGCTGCACGTCCTTCAGCAGCAGGGCACGCTGGAGCGCTGCATCCTCGGCCATGTGGACCTGCTGCTGCACCGCCGGGTCTTTGTCGAGCCCGATACGGCGCGCCTCGTCGGCCAGTGCCTGCTGGTCGATCAGCCGGTCCAGCAGCATTGGGTACAGCACCGGCTCGGGCATGGTCCGCAAATTTGGCGGCAGGGTGGCTGCGGCGCTGCGCAGTTCGCTAAGGTGAATGGGTCGCCCATTCACCGTCGCCACCACCGGGTCGCCCGTTGGCACTGCCGAGGCCTGGGGTGCCGACGGCTGGGGTGCGGAAGCCTGGGGAACTGAAGTTTGTGGTGTAGAACCCTGCGGGGCCTGAGCCAATGCTCCGCCGGCTGGGATGATGGCGGCAAGGCAGACAACGGACACACGGGCCATATCGCCAAGACGAAAGCTCATCACATCTCCTGAGGCTCCAAATCGGCAGGGTTTATGACCGAACCGCCCCGCTCTCACAAGCGAGAGCCCTGAAAGCGGGTTCGCGTTGACCCGGCCCGAGGCGGGTCCTATCTCCAAGGCTGCGTTTTCCATCCGGATTCGGCCAGAAGGTCTCAATGCTCGGCTCCATCGCCCGCGCCGTGTTCGGCACCGCCAACGATCGCTCGCTCAAGGCCTACCAACGCAGCGTCCCGCGAATCAATGCGCTGGAGCCGGCTCTTGCGGGACTGTCCGATGAGGCGCTGCGCGCCAAGACCGGGGAACTCCGTGAGAAGCTGGCCGGGAGCGCCACGCTGGACGACCTGCTCGCGGAGGCGTTCGCGGTGGTGCGGGAAGCCGGCAAGCGCACCCTCGGCCAGCGTCATTTCGACGTGCAGCTTGTCGGCGGCATGGTTCTGCACGACGGCAAGATCGCCGAGATGAAGACCGGCGAGGGCAAGACCCTGGTCGCCACGCTGCCGGTCTATCTCAACGCCCTCGTCGGCAAGGGCGTGCATGTCGTGACGGTGAACGATTATCTTGCCCGTCGCGATGCCGAATGGATGGGCCAGATCTACCGCTTTCTGGGCATGACGGTCGGCGTGATCGTTCATGGCCTGGATGATGCCGAACGGCGGGCGGCCTACGCCGCCGACATCACCTACGGCACCAACAACGAGTTCGGCTTCGACTACCTGCGCGACAACATGAAGTACCGGCTGGAGGACATGGTCCAGCGCGACTTCAACTTCGCCATCGTGGACGAGGTGGACAGCATCCTCATCGACGAGGCGCGCACGCCGCTCATCATCTCCGGCCCGGCCGAGGACAGCTCGGACCTATACCGCCGTGCCGACGCTGTCGTGAAGGAGCTGGTGAAGGACCCGGAGACCTACGACAAGGACGAGAAATTCCGCACCGTGTCGCTGACCGAGGCGGGGTCGGAGCGGGTCGAGGACATGCTCCGCACGGCCGGCGTACTCGCTGAGGGCAACCTCTACGACATCTTCAACGTCTCGGTCGTGCATCACGTTCAACAATCGCTCCGGGCGCATACGCTGTTCGCGCGCGATGTGGACTACATCGTCCGTCAGGGCAAGGTCGTCATCATCGACGAGTTCACCGGCCGCATGATGGAAGGAAGGCGCTACTCGGATGGCCTGCATCAGGCACTGGAAGCGAAAGAGGGGGTCGAGGTCCAGGCGGAGAACCAGACCCTCGCTTCCATCACCTTCCAGAACTACTTCCGGCTTTACCCCAAGCTCGGCGGCATGACCGGCACGGCTGCGACCGAGGCCGATGAATTCGATGAGATCTACAAGCTCAGCGTGGTCGAGATTCCGACCAACGTGGCGGTGGCACGAAGGGATGAGGACGACGAGGTCTATCGGAGTGCCGAAGAGAAGTGGAACGCCGTCGCATCCCTGATCGAGGAGACCCGCAAGACTGGCCAGCCGATGCTGGTCGGCACCGTCTCAATCGAGAAGAGCGAGCATCTGAGCGACATCCTGAAACGCCGAGGCGTTCCACACGCGGTGCTGAATGCGCGCTTCCACGAACAGGAGGCGGAGATCGTGCAGCAGGCCGGCGCGCCGGGCGTGGTGACGATTGCAACGAACATGGCGGGCCGCGGCACCGACATCAAGCTGGGCGGCAACCTGGAGACGCGGTTGCGCAGCGAACTCGCTGGCATCGAAGAGCCGGGGCTGTGCGCGACCCGCGAGGCCGAAATCCGCGACGAGATCGCCGCCGCGCATGAGATGGTGAAGCGGGCCGGCGGCCTGTTCGTGATCGGCACGGAGCGCCACGAGAGCCGGCGCATCGACAATCAGCTGCGCGGCCGATCGGGCCGGCAGGGCGATCCCGGTCGGTCGCGCTTCTTCTTGTCGCTCGAAGACGACCTGATGCGCATCTTCGGCTCAGACCGGATGGGCGGGATGCTGCAAAAGCTCGGCTTGAAGGACGGCGAGGCGATCACCCATCCCTGGATCAACAAGGCGCTGGAGAAGGCGCAGAAGAAGGTCGAGGCGCGCAATTTCGATACGCGCAAGAACGTCCTGAAGTACGATGACGTCATGAACGACCAACGCAAGGAAGTCTACGCGCAGCGCAAGGAGTTCATGAAGGCCTCCGACGTCTTCGAGACCGTCGGGGCGATGCGCGCCGAGGTGATCGAGGCGATGGTCGATCGCCGCATCCCCGAGAAGGCGTTCGCCGAGCAATGGGAGCTGAAGGAGCTGGCGGAGGACGTGCAGCGGGTCCTGAACCTCGATGTTCCGGTGCAGGACTGGGGTGGCGAGGAAGGCATCGACGAGACGCAGTTGCGCGAGCGGATCACCCAGTCGGCCGAGGAGTTCATGGCGGCCAAGACCGCCGCGATGACACCAGAACTGATGCGCTTCATCGAGAAGTCGCTGCTGATCCAGACGTTGGACGCCGTCTGGAAGGAGCATCTCTATGCGCTGGATCATCTGCGCCAGGGCATCGGTCTGCGCGCCTACGGGCAGAAGGACCCCCTGAACGAGTACAAAAGCGAAGCCTTCGCGCTGTTCAACGCGATGCTCGATGACCTGAAGGAGCGGGTGACGGCGATGCTGACCCGGGTCGAGCTGGCTCCCGAACGCTTGCCCGAGCCCGAGCCGTTGCCGCGCGGCTTCCTGGAACTGCACCCCGAGCCGACCTCCGGCTTCGGGGGCACCGCGGGGGCGGTGCTGGAGGCATCCGCCCCGGTTGCCGCCCTGGCGCTCGCCGCGGCGCCTGATCCGATCGATCAAGCGGACCCCACCACCTGGCGCGGCACGCCGCGCAATGCGCTCTGTCCTTGTGGCTCCGGGAGGAAATACAAGCACTGCCACGGCCGGCTGGCCTAGTGCGACCTTGGCGTCGAGCCCGAGGACTGCGCTGATGCGGCTGCTTGCGAACCTGCTCGCCCGGTTTATCCGGAACGGCACGCTGCGTCTCATCGACGCGGACGGCGGTGAGCACGTCTTTGGTCGCGGAAATCCCGGGCCCAGCGTGACGGCTCGCCTGCACGACCGCAGGCTGTACACCAAGCTGGCCCTGAACCCAGAGCTGCATGCCGGGGAGGCCTACATGGCCGGGACGCTCACCTTCGAGGCCGGATCAGGCGTGGGCGATCTCATGTACCTGTTCTCGCTCAACCGCGCCGGCTTGGCCTCGCATGCCTCGCAGCGGATGCTGCGTCGCGGCTGGCGCGCCGTGAAGCGCTGGCAGCAGGCCAACCCAATGCACGTCGCGGCGGCCAACGCCCGGCACCACTATGACATCTCCAGCGACATATATCGGCTCTTTCTCGACGAGGGGCTGAACTACTCCTGCGCCTTCTTCGTGGACCCCGAACACGACACGCTGGAGGAGGCGCAGCTCGCCAAGCTTCGTCGTGCCACGGCCAAGCTGCGCCTGCGCCCCGGCATGACGGTGGCCGAGATCGGGTCCGGCTGGGGCTCCTTCGCAATCCACATCGCCCAGACGACCGGCGCGCGTGTCGTCGCGATCAACGTGTCCCCCGAACAGATCCGCATGTCCCGCCAGCGTGCCGTGCAGGCCGGTGTCGGTGATCTCGTGGAGTTTCGCGAGATGGACTACCGGGCTCTCAGCGGACGTTTCGATCGCGTGGTATCGGTCGGGATGATGGAGCATGTCGGGATCGGGCATTTCGACGCGTATTTCGGCAAGGTCAGGGAACTCCTTGCCGAGGACGGCTACGCCTTCGTCCACTGCATCGGGCGCATGCTGCCTCCCGGCACCACGGGTCCGTTCATCCGCAAGTACATCTTCCCCGGCGCCTACGTCCCCTCGCTGTCCGAGGTATTCGCGGCAACGGAGCGCATGGCTCTTTGGGTCGCGGACATGGAGGTATTGCGGTTGCACTACTACCACACGCTCCGGCACTGGCGGGCCCGTTTCGCCGCAAACCGCGCGCGTGTGGCGGCCATCGCCGACGAGCGCTTCTGTCGCATGTGGGAATACTACCTCGCCGCCGTGGAGGTCGGCTTCCTCAACGGATCCAACATGGTGTTTCAGCTTCTGCTGTCGGCCAGGAACGACGCCGTCCCGATCGTGCGCGACGTGCTGATGGACACCGCGAGCCCCGGCTAGGTGGCGCCCAGCCCGGCGCGCGACACGCGGGACTTGACCGGGGCGGCGGCGGCGGCGTTCAACCCCGGTATGCTGGACAAGACCTACTCTCCCAAGGAGATCGAGCCGCGCCTCTATGAGGGTTGGGAGCGCGCGGGCGCCTTTGCCTGCGACCCGACCTCCGCGGCACAGCCCTTCACCATCATGATCCCGCCCCCCAACGTCACGGGCAGCCTCCACATGGGCCACGCCCTGACCTTCACGGTGCAGGACGTGCTGATCCGCTGGCGGCGAATGCAGGGGCGCGACGCGCTGTGGCAGCCGGGCAGCGACCACGCCGGCATCGCGACGCAGATGGTGGTGGAACGGCTGCTGGCGGAGGAGCAGACCAGCCGGCAAGCCGTGGGACGGGAGGCGTTCCTGGACCGCGTCTGGCAGTGGAAGGCGGAGTCCGGGGACACCATCACCCGCCAGCTGCGCCGCCTTGGCGCTTCGCTCGATTGGCCGCGCGAGCGGTTCACGATGGACGAGGGCTTGTCGGCGGCGGTCCGCGAGGTGTTCGTCACCCTGTATCGGGAGGGTCTGATCTACCGCGACCGGCGGCTGGTGAACTGGGACCCCAAGTTCCAGTCCGCCATCTCCGATCTGGAGGTGGAAAACCAGGAGGTGCGCGGGCATCTATGGCACATCCGCTATCCGGTCGCCGGCGCGGCCGGGCGGTTCATCACCGTTGCGACGACGCGGCCCGAGACGATGCTGGGCGACACCGCGATCGCGGTGCATCCCGATGACCCGCGCTGGCGCGACCTGATCGGGCAGCACGTCATTCTGCCGTTGGTCGGACGGCGCATCCCGATCGTGGCCGACGCGCACTCCGACCCCGAGAAGGGGTCTGGGGCGGTGAAGATCACCCCAGCGCACGACTTCAACGATTTCCTCGTGGGGCAGCGCCATGCCCTGCCGATGCCCTCCATCCTGGACCGCCAGGCGCGGGTGATGCTGGCGGAGATCGCCGACGCGTGCGCTGCGGTGGAGGGGATCGCCGACCCTGCGTTCCTGCGCTCACTGGAAGGGCAGGGCAGGGCCAGCGCGCGGGCCGCGATCGTGGCGGAATTGGAGCGCCTCGGGCTGCTGGAGAGGGCCGAGCCGCACACGTATCAGGTGCCGCACGGGGATCGCTCCGGCGTGCCGATCGAGCCGCTGCTGACCACCCAATGGTTTTGCAACGCCGCAGTGCTCGCCAAGCCAGCGATCGAGGCAGTGGAGCAGGGCCGCACGTGCTTCGTGCCCAAGGCGTGGGAGAACACGTTCTTCGCCTGGATGCGCGACATCCAGCCCTGGTGCATCAGCCGCCAGCTCTGGTGGGGGCACCGCATCCCGGCCTGGTACGGTCCGGACGGAGCGGTGTTCGTCGCCAAGACCGACGCAGAGGCGCGGGAAGCGGCACGCGCCCAGTACGGGGCGGAGGTCGCCCTCAGCCAGGACGAGGACGTGCTGGACACGTGGTTCAGCTCCGGCCTGTGGCCATTCTCCACGCTCGGCTGGCCCGCGCCCACCCCGGAGGTGGTCCGCTACTATCCGGGCGACGTGCTGGTGACGGCCTTCGACATCATCTTCTTCTGGGTCGCGCGGATGATGATGCTGGGGTTGCATTTCCTGGGCGAGGTGCCGTTCCGTACGGTCTACATCCACGGTCTGGTGCGCGACGAACGCGGCCAGAAGATGTCGAAGTCCAAGGGCAACATCATCGATCCGTTGGAGCTGATCGACCGGTACGGGGCCGATGCGCTGCGCTTCACCATCTGCATGCTGACCGGGCCCGGACGGGACGTGAAGCTCGGCCCAACGCAGGTCGAAAGCCATCGCAGCTTCGCCACCAAGCTGTGGAATGCCGCGCGCTTCTGCGAGATGAACGCGATCCGCCCCACTCCGGACTTCGACCCCGGATCGGCACGTCTGCCGCTGTCGCGCTGGATACTCGACGCTGCGAACCGCGCCGTTGCGGAGGCGACGGATGCGCTGGAAGCGTACCGCGTCGACGAGTACGCGGCCGCCCTCTATCGCTTCACCTGGAATACATTCTGCGACTGGTTCCTGGAGTTCGCCAAGCCGGTGTTCGCCGAGGGCGACACCGCCGCCGCTCGCGAGGTCCGCGCGACGGCAGCCCACGTGCTCGGCACCCTGCTGCGACTGCTGCATCCGGCGATGCCGTTCGTCACCGAGGAGCTGTGGGACCGCTTCGGCTACGGCGCGCCGTGTAGCCTCATCCGCGCGCCCTGGCCCGAGCCGGTCGTGGTGACGGGGGCGGCGACGGCGCGGGTCGAACTGGACTGGGTGGTGCGGCTGATCAGCGAAGTCCGCGCGGTGCGTTCGGAAATGAACGTGCCGCCGGCCACGATGGCACCTGTCCTGCTGCGCGACGCCGCGCCCGAGAGCATCGCGCGTTCCGGGCGCTGGATCGAGGCGATCCGCCGTCTGGCCCGCGCATCAGAGGTATCGGCTCTGTCCGGCGAGATGCCCAGGGGTTCGGCGCAGATCGTGATGGACGAGGCGACGCTGGTGATCCCGCTGCTGGATCTCATCGATGTGGACGCAGAGCGCGCGCGGCTCGGCAAGGAACGCGCGAAAGTCTCGCAGGACGCGGACAAGCTGCGCAAGAAGCTGGGCAACCAAGACTTCGTGCGCCGCGCTCCGGCCGAAATCGTCGAGGAGAATCGCGAGCGACTGGCGGCCGTAGAGGCGGAGATCACGCGATTGGACGCGGCGTTGCGGCGGATCGCGTAGCGTGGGACGGGCGGTCCATCCGTCGCCGCCTTCCCGGTCCGCTTACAGAAGGTCCGCGATCACCTCGCGATAGTGCCGGATCGCCTCCAGGTGGTCTCCCATCGTGCGCCCGGGGATGCGCTTGTGGATGCCGCGACCATGCGTGCTCGCCACCGTGACATGCGTCACGCCCGCCGTCTTCCAGAACTGGAACTCCTCGCGCCAGTCGCGCGGTCCGCCGTGCGCGGTGGAGGTCCAGATCTCGATCCCGATGCTCGCCGGATCGCGTTTCTCCTGCTCGGCGTACCGACGCAGCGTATCGAACGCGGTTGTCGCCGCCGCACCCGGCGGATGGGCCAGCATCATCCAGCCATCGCCCCATTTGGCGATCCGGTGCAGCGTGTTGTCGTGATGGCCGCCGAACCACAGCGGCACATGCCCGCTCGCCGGGCGGGGGTTGATGCCGCCGTCGTCGATCTTGTGCCACTGGCCGTCGAAGACGACGTGCTGGTCCGCCCACAGCGCGCGCATGACCTCGACCTGCTCCTCCGAGCGGCGGCCGCGGTTGCGGAAATTTTCGTTCAGACCGACGAACTCCACCTCGTTCCAGCCGACGCCGACGCCCAGGCGGAACCTCCCTTCGCACAGCACGTCGAGGCACGCGGCCTGCTTGGCGACCAGCACCGTCTGGCGCTGCGCCAGAATCAGCACGCCGGTCGAGAACCCGAGCATGGTGATCGGAGCAAGGAAGCCGAACAGCACGAACGGATCGTGGAAGCAGTCGGCGGAGGTGTTGAGATCGCCCCAGTCGGGCCGATTGGCGACGTTGACGCCCAGCACGTGATCGGCTGCCTCGAGATAGTCGTAGCCGAACGCCTCGGCGGCGAGGGCGAATTCCCGCATCGCGGCGGGCGAGCCGCCCACGTCATTCTGCGGAATGAGCGTGCCGAGCTGCATGGTGTTCCCTCCCCGAAACCTACCGTCCGAACAACCTGCCGAGCCGGCGGATGGAGCCGAGCGCCTTGTCCTGCGGCAAGCCGGGCCATTGCACGCGCATGATGAAATGATCGACGCCCAGCGCCTCGCGATAGCGCGCGACCTCCTCCTGCACGTACGTCTTGTCGCCGATGATGAAGCGGTCGCGCACGAATTCCTCGAATGGCATCTGCGTGGAGCCACGCAATCCCCAGGCGGCATAGGCCGCGTATTTGTATCCAGCGGCCCTCGGCACTCCTCCAGCGCGGATGCGTGGGTCGCGCCGACATAGCACTCGCGCTCCATCGGATAGCAGTCCGGGTGGCGCCCGTGCTCGGCCAGCGCCCCTCGATACGTGCGCATCTGCGCGGCGATCTCCGGCAACGTTGCCGAGGGAACGATTAGCCAGGCGTCGCCCGCGCGCGCCGCGCGGCGAATTGCCGGGTCCGCTTGCGCCGCGACCCAGATCGGCAGCGTGCCGTCCGCCGGCCGCAAGCTCAGGCCGTGCTCGCGCACCCGATAGAAGCGGCCCTCATGCGTCACCTGCTTCTCGGCCCAGAGCCGGCGCATCAGCCCGAGCGCCTCGCTCATGCGGCCCGCGCGGTCGGCGAGGGACATTCCGAAGGCGGCAAACTCGCCCTCGCGGTAGCCGAGCCCGACGCCCAGCACGTACTTGCCGCCGCTCAGCACATCCAGCGTCGCGGCCTCCTCGGCGACATGCACGGGATTGAGCAGCGGCAGGATCAGGATGCCCGGCCCAACCGTCATGCCCTTGGCCTCCGGCAGCAGGTAGGCCAGCAGCGGCGTGAGTTGCAGCATCTGCAACGGCGCCGTGAGATAGTGGTGGGGAAGCCAGAGCGAGGCGAAGCCGCTGTCGCGCGCGGTGCGCACCTGAGCAACGAGATCGGGGATATGGGCGGCAACGTCCACGCCGTCCTGGAACTGCGTGCTGAGGAACAGTCCGACCCTCATCTCCAACTCCCTCCGCTCATGCGGGCACCGAGGCGTATGCGGCCAGCAGGACGAACCCGAAGATCGCGAGCGTGGCATGCACGCCGATCGCCAGCATCGGATCGTGCCGCCGCCGCCGCAAAGACATCACCGCCAGTCCCGATGCCAGCGTGAGCCCCAGCAGGACCGCGGCCACGGTTCCGAACCCACCCACGCCGTACGCCACGCCGCGCGCCGGTCCACCCAAGGCGGCCAGCAGCAGCAAGAGGCCCGTTGCCCCGCTGATCCCATGCAGCGGGCCCAGCGAACCGCACCGGCGCGATGCGCCGCAACCCGTGCAGGGCGACCAGCACGAGGCCCAGCGTCGCCGTCGCGGCCAGCACGTAAACGCTGGGGAAGACCGTCATCGGCCTGCATCCGATGGGGCTTGCAGCAGCTGCCCGGACTCGCCAAATCCGGCACATGAACCGACGTAACACGCAGACGATCGACATGCGCCTCGACGGCAGCTTCCCGACCTCGCGTCGGCCCTCCATGCCGCAGAAGATTGCCGGGATCGCCCTGGCCGTCGCCGTGCTGGCAGGCGCCCTTGCGTTGCTGGCGCTGTTGGCATGGCTGGTGTTGTGGGCGGTGTTGGTCCTGGTCCCGATGGCCCTGCTGGCCGGAGCCGTGGCCTGGGCAACGTACCGTTTTCAGGCCTGGAAGGCCCGCCGGTCATTCGGCGGCTCGCGGGATCTCTTCCGCCGGTAGCCCAAACTCCTCGGCCAGCAAGCTGTAGGACCGCCGCCGCGCCTCCGGATCATGGAGCGTGGTGAGAACCGCGATCTCCTCGACCCCCATCTCCGTCCCTAGCGCGCGCAGCTTGGCGCCGACCATGTCGGGGGTGCCCGAGAACGAGCGGGCGCGCATCCGTTCGAGGCGCAGCTTCTCGCCCTCCGTGTACTCCTGTGCCATCGCCTCCTCGGGCGAAGGCAGCGGCGTGAACTCGCCCCGGTCGCGGCGCAGGCGTTGCAGCTCGCGCGAGGTGAACAGGCGCGCGGCATCGTGTTCGGTCTCGGCCGCGACCGCCCATACGCACAGCGCGGCGTGCGGCGCGGGGTGGCGGATACTTGGCCGGTACTGCGCGCGATAGATGCCCAGCGCCTGGTCGGCGCCGCGCCCGTCCGTTATGAAGTGCGCGAAGCAATAAGGCAGGCCGAAATAGGCGGCCACCTGCGCACCGTAGTCGGAGCTGCCAAGCACCCAGACCTCCGGCGTCGTGGGACCAGCAGGCTGGGCGATCACGGCCCGGAACGGATGGCCTTCGACCAGTTCCTCCCCGCGCACCCAGCACAGCAGGTCGCGCACCTGGGCAGGGAAGTTCTCGGCTGCCGTGTCGGCAAGCGGGTTCAGTGCGAAGGCGGTGCGCTGGTCCGATCCCGGCGCCCGGCCGAGCCCGAGATCGATGCGCCCGGGCGCGATCGCCTCCAATAGACGGAATTGCTCGGCAACCTTCAGGCTGGAGTAGTGCGGCAACATGATGCCGGCGCTGCCGACCCGGATGCGCGCGGTGGTCGCCGCGATCGCGGCCATCAGCACTTCCGGGGCGCTGCCGGCGATGCTGTGCGTGTTGTGATGCTCGGCCACCCAGTAGCGTGCATAGCCCAGCCGCTCGCAGTGCCGCGCGAGGGCGAGGCTCTCGCGCACCGACTGGGCCGGCGCCCGGCCGGTAACGATGGTGGACTGGTCGAGCACCGAAAGCCGGATCATGCGGCCGTTCTCCTGCTTTGATCAGAGAAGGCGAGGCTGGGCGGGGATGCAAGCCCGCGGGTCAGAACGCCGCGACCCCGAACACCGCCTTCAGCACCGCGTAGAGCGCGCCGCCCACGAGGAAACCGACCAGCGTGCCGTTCACCCGCACGAACTGGAGATCCTTGCCGACCCGCAGCTCCAGCTTCTCGGTGATCGTCGCAGTGTCCCAGTTGCCCACCACCTGGGCGATGAAATCGGCCACGCGCGTCTGCGCGGCGGGCAGCAGGGTGCGCACGATGCCCTCGGCGGTATTCTGCACCCGCCGACGCGTGGCGGCATCGGTCTCGATCAGCGCCCCCAGATTGGCGAGCGCGCCCTCTATGGCCGCCACCGTCCGTCCGTCAGGTCGGGCCGCATCGGCCTCCAGCGTGTGACGAAGGCGCGCCCATAGCTCCCACATCCAGGTCAAGACGGTCTCATGCGCCACCATGCCCCGCACAGCCGCCCCGATCTCGGCGGCGCGACTAGGGTCCTCTTCCATGCGGGCGATCTCGCGCCGGACCCACTCGTCGAAGGCGGCGCGCAGCTCCGATCCGTCCGGGCTCATCTTGTCGAGTTCGGCCTGAAACAGCGTTAGCACCCGCCGCGCGACCGAGGCCCCGATTGCCCAGCCCACCAGCCGGCCGCCCTGCTCGCGCACGCGATCCTCGATGGCGGCGCGCAGTTGCTCCTCCTTGCTGGTCATCAATTCACGGACCTGGGCCAGGAAGAAGCCGAACACCTCCTGGTGTCGCCCCCCTCCACGATACCGCGCAGCGCCCGGGCGACGATCTGGCCGGCTGCCGGTCCGCCGATCAGGCGGGGAAGCAGGCGGCCGAGCAACCGGCGCGCCCGCCCGTCCTCGACCGATGCGAGCACCCGTGGCAGCAAGGCGGCCAGCGCCTGAGCCGCCGGACGGGCGGAGGCAGGATCGGCGAGGAAGCGGTGCAGGATGCCCGGCAGGTCCAGCCGGTGCAGCACGTTCGAGACCTCGGTCCCGGTAAAGACGTGATTGGCGACAAAGCGGCCGAGCGCTCGGCCCAGCCGCTCTTTCTCGTGCGGGATGATGGCGGTGTGCGGGATGGGAATGCCGAGAGGGTGCCGGAACAGCGCTGTAACCGCGAACCAGTCGGCGATGCCACCGATGAACCCGGCCTTGGCCGAGGCTTGCAGCCACTCCGTCCCGGCGCCTGGCGGCAACGCGAAGCTTGCGAGGATCAGGCAGGCCATCAGCACCAGCAGGCCAGTCGCGAACGCCTTGTGCCGGGCGAGTGCGCGCCGGGCTGGAGCGTCGGGATCGGGCTGAGTCATACGAGGCTTACATAGGAGCGATTCCGCCCCTTCCGCACGCTCCGGCATGCAGCCAGCCTCCCGGCGCGCTATCGCCGCGCCCCGAACCGGCGGCAGGTCACCAAGCATCACCCGAAGGCGCGGGCGGTGGCTAGGACCGTTCGGGTCCCAAGCGCCGCCCGCGACCGCGTTCTAGCCTCCTGGGTTCGTCTGAGTCTTGCCGTTCAGCGCCTTGGGCCCCTGGACCGGCGTCGCGACGCCCTGGTCCGTCGTCTGGCCACTGGCGGCATTCTCCTGTTGGGCGGCGCGCGACTGCGCCGGCAAGCCGGGAACCACCGAGGAGCGCGGCGCGGCGTAGCCGGGCGATCCCGCCGGCGAGCCCACCGATGTCGTGGTCTGGTTTCCGATCGCCGGGCCATTGCCACCGCCGCTCTGGGCGAAAGCGACGCCACCGGACAGTGTTAGGACTGCCGCAGCTGCGAGAAGAACTGACTTCATGTGAACTCCTCCTCAATGTACCTGCCGTGCCGTTCAGACGGCTGCCCGGGCTGGGCACCGTAAGGGCTGCATTGCCAACGCCCCCCCGCCTTGAAGGTTCCATATACGTAAGGGGCCCGGAAGGATTCCTCTGGTCGCGCTCGCTGGTTGGTGCAGAACAGGCGCCCAGCACTGCGCGTTAGGCCGTCTTCGCGGGCTGTCGATGCGTGAGCGCCTCAGGCGCGCGGCCAGCCTGTCGCTGCGATTGACGCCTCGGCTTGCATCCGAGGCGGTCCCGGCATCGCCCGCGACCGCGTTCTAGCCTCCTGGGTTCGTCTGAGTCTTGCCGTTCAGCGCCTTGGGCCCCTGGACCGGCGTCGTGACGCCCTGGTCCGTCGTCTGGCCCCTGGCGGCATTCTCCTGTTGGGCGGCGCGCGCCTGCGCCGGTAAGCCGGGAACCACCGCAGAGCGCGGCGCGGCATAGCCGGGCGATCCCTGCGGGGCGCCCATCGATGTCGTGGTCTGGTTTCCAGGCCCTTGGGCTAAGGCCACGCCGCCGCACAACACGAGGGCTGTCGCGGTCGCGAGAAGCACTGACTTCATCTGGAACTCCTTCTCTGCCTCTGCCGTACCGTTCTGAGGTCGTTCGCGTCGAGGCACATATGAGAGCAGTATCACCAACGCCCGCCGGCATAAAAGGTTCCATTTGCGTAAGAGGACCCGGAAGGATTCCTCTGGTCTCGCTCGCTGATTCGTGCAGAACAGGCTCATGCGCCTCGTGCTCGTCGTCCTGCTCGCATTGCTCTGCCTACCCCTCACTACCCGTGCGGGTTCGCGCGGTTCTCCCTTCACGCTGTGCGAGGGCGCCGCGACCGACGCCGAGTCCGGGCGTCGGCTGCCGATCGGACTTCTGCCTGCCCTCGCCCAGGTCGAAAGCGGGCGGCCGGATGCGGCCGGAACCGTCCGCCCCTGGCCTTGGACGATCGATGTGGAGGGTCAGGGCCAATTCTTCGCCACCAAGGCGCAGGCGGTGGCCGCCGTGCGCGCGTTGCAGGCAGCCCAGATCCGCTCCATCGACGTCGGCTGCCTGCAGGTCAACCTGCTGCACCATCCCGCCGCCTTCGCCAGTTTGGAGCAGGCATTCGATCCGACAACGAACGCGCGCTACGCCGCCCGCTTCCTGGACGCGCTGCACGGGCGATACGGGAGCTGGCAGAGCGCGATCGCCGCCTATCACTCGGAGACTCCGCTGCTCGGTGCCGCCTACCGTGCGCGCGTGTTGGCGATCTGGCATCCTGGAGACAGTGTCCGATCGGCCGGCTCCGCCCTGTTCGCGAACACGCGCCGCGCCGCGTACGCCGACTTCCTGCCCAGCACTGCGCGTTATGCCGCCTTCGCGGGCTGTCGATGCGTGAACGCCTCAGGCGCGCGGCCAGCCTGTCGCTGCGATTGACGCCTCGGCTTGCAGCCGAGGCGATCCGGTCCCACCTGCCGTCCAAGCTCAGGAACACACCATGAACGACCTGTTTGGCCCCGCGCGCGGGAAGAGTGCGGCGCGGGATGCGGACGGCTACACCGCCGCCGATATCGAGGTTCTGGAGGGACTGGAGCCCGTCCGTCGCCGTCCGGGGATGTATGTCGGCGGCACCGACGAAGCCGCGCTGCACCACTTGCCGGCCGAGATCCTCGACAATGCCATGGACGAGGCGGTGGCAGGCCACGCCAGCTTCATCGAGGTCGCGCTGGAGCCGGGGAACTGGCTGACCGTGCGCGACAACGGCCGCGGCATCCCGATAGACCCGCACCCGAAGTTCAAGAAGCTGAGTGCGCTCGAAGTGATCCTTACCACCCTGCATTCGGGCGGGAAGTTCGGCGGTAAGGCCTACGCGACGTCGGGCGGGCTGCACGGGGTCGGCAGCTCGGTCGTGAACGCATTGTCCGAGGCCATGGAGGTCGAGGTCGCTCGCGACCGCACCGCGTGGCGGCAGCGCTATGCCCGCGGCAAGCCGGTGACCAAGCTGACCAACGCTGGCGGCGTCCACAACCGCCGGGGCACGACCATCCGATTCAAGCCCGATCCGGAGATCTTCGGTGCGCTCGCGTTCAGCCCGGCGCGGCTGTATCGACTGTGCCGCTCGAAAGCCTATTTGTTCCGGGGCGTGCAAATTCGCTGGGCGTGCGACGCATCGCTGCTGCGGGCAGGCAAGGACGAGACGCCAACCGAGGCGGTCCTGCACTTTCCGGGCGGCCTGCGCGACAGTCTGGACGAGGACATCGGCGAGGCCGTGCGCGTCCTGCCGGTTCCCTGGGCCGGCGAAGCCGAGCTGCCAGCCGCCGCTGACGGACAGAGCGGCGGGCGCGCGGAATGGGCGGTCTCCTGGCTGGAGACCGCGGAGGGCTTCCTGCACTCCTATTGCAACACCGTCCCCACGCCGTTGGGCGGCACGCACGAGGCAGGTTTCCGGGCAGCGCTGGTCAAGGGCTTGCGAGCTTGGGGCGAGCATCGGGGCAACAAGCGCGCGGCGACCGTGGTCGCTGAGGACCTGCTGACGCCGATGGCGGCCAAGCTCTCGGTTTTCGTCCGCGACCCGCAGTTTCAGGGCCAGACCAAGGAGAAGCTGACCAGCCCCGAGGCGGCGCGCCTGACCGAGTCCGCGCTGCGCGACCGGTTCGATCACTGGCTGGCTGGCGACCCCGCGCAGGCCGACAACCTGCTCGCCTTCGTCGTCGAGCGCGCCGAGGAGCGGTTGCGTCGCAAGGAGAACCGCGACACCGCGCGCAAATCGCCCACGCGGCGGCTCCGCCTGCCCGGCAAACTCACCGATTGCACGCGCGAGAACGCGGCCGAGACGGAGATATTCCTGGTCGAGGGCGACAGCGCCGGCGGTTCGGCCAAGCAGGCGCGCAACCGCGAGACCCAGGCCGTTCTGCCGCTGCGCGGGAAGATCCTGAACGTCGCCTCGGCTTCGGCCGACAAGCTGCGGCAGAACCAGGAACTGAAGGATCTGATCGAGGCGCTGGGCTGCGGAGTCGGCGACCGCTTCGACCGCGCCCGCCTGCGCTACGGCCGGGTCATCATCATGACCGACGCCGATGTGGATGGCGCGCACATCGCCTCGCTGCTGATGACGTTCTTCTACCGCGAGCTGCCCGAGCTGGTGCGCCACGGTCATATCTATCTGGCGCAGCCGCCACTCTATCGGCTGACCCAGGGAGCCAAGTCGGTTTACGCGATGGACGACGCCGACAGGGAACGGAAGATCAAGGCGGCCTTCAAGGGGGCCGCTAAAGTGGAGGTCAGCCGCTTCAAGGGCCTCGGCGAGATGCCGCCCACCCAGCTCAAGGAAACCACGATGGACCCGGCCCGGCGGACCCTGCTGAAGGTACTGGCTCCCCCGGAAGAGCGGGCGCGCACCAGTGAACTGGTCGAGAGCCTGATGGGCCGCCGGCCGGAATTGCGGTTCCAATTCATCCAGGAGCGGGCGCGCACGGTCGAAGAGGTGGACGTGTAAGGCGGACAAAGCACGTGCTAGACCGCTGCCATGTCCAACTCCCGCTATCCACTCGTGCGCAATGCCGATGACCGCCGCCGGGCCAAACTCATGCTGCCGTTCGCGATGGCCGGCCTCGTGCTGGCGCTGTTGCTCTTCGGCGCCGGCCTGTTCATATGGCTGCGCGGCAGTGCCGGGGCTGCAATCGGCGGACCGTTTGCGTTACAGGATGGAAGCGGACGGACCATCACGCCTGGCAACTTCGCCGGCAAATACATGCTGGTCTATTTCGGCTACACCTATTGTCCCGATGTCTGCCCCACCACGCTGAACGAGGTCGCCGCCGCGCTCGACCAACTGGGCCCGAAGGCGGCGCGCATTCAGCCTCTCTTCATCACCGTCGATCCGCAGC
This sequence comes from uncultured Pseudomonadota bacterium, assembly GCA_963756495.1. GTDB lineage: Bacteria > Pseudomonadota > Alphaproteobacteria > Acetobacterales > Acetobacteraceae > DATFDN01. Next base: position 541,782 of record CAVWNS010000005.1, read on the forward strand.
GCGACACGCCCGCCGTGGTCAAGCAATACGCCGCCGCCTTCACGCCGCAATTGATGGGTCTCACCGGGACACCGGAGGAGATCGCCAAGGTGGAACGGGAGTATCACGTCTATGCGGCCAAGCACGTAACCGGCCCCGGTTCGAACGACTATACGATGGATCACAGTTCGTTTCTGTACCTGATGGGCCCGAGCGGGCGGTTCATTGCGCCGATCGAGGCTGGATTGCCCGCTCCGGAACTCGCCAAGACGCTTGCTCGCTTGACCTTGTGAACAAGGGGCCGCCATGCACCGATCGTTGCTTATCGCCGGGCTTCTGGCCACGGCATCGCCGGCTCTTGCGCAGCAGGGAGGCATCAGGATCGAGCACGCCTGGTCGCGTCCCGCCATGGTCGGGCGCGTGGGTGTGGCTTATCTCACGGTCACCGACGATCGCGGGCCCGATCAGCTGGTCGGCGCCAGCTCACCAGTCGCGACGCGGGTAGAGCTACATCAATCCATCGTCGAGCAGGGAGTGGCGAAGATGCGGGACGCCGCCGCGCTGCCGGTCGCGCCCGGCAGGCCGGCGGTGCTGGCGCCCGGCGGCTACCATTTCATGCTGTTCGACCTGAAGCAGCCGCTGGTGGCCGGGCAGAGCTTCCCGCTCGTGCTGCGCTTCGCCAAGGCGGGGACAGTGACGACGGCGGTCAGCGTCGCCGCGACTGGCGGTATGGGCGAGATGGGCGACATGGGGGGAATGCCGCACACGGGCCGCCCCTGATCGCCGATTTGGACCGCACGCACCCTCGCCGTCCACGGGCTCTGTCGTCTAACCTTGTCGCTATGAGCACCCTGTCCACCCCCGAGGCTCTCGCCCCTGACGCCCTCGCCCGGGCCGCCCCCGCCGCCGAGCCGTTGCACGGGACGCGCGTGCATCCGATCAGCCCGAGCAATCCGGATCGGTTCATCAATCGCGAGCTGTCCTGGCTCGACTTCAATCGCCGCGTCGTCGAGGAGGCGGAAAACGCCCGGCATCCCTTGCTGGAGCGGGTGCGCTTCATCTCGATCAGCGCGTCCAACCTGGACGAGTTCTACTCCGTCCGCGTCGCCGGACTTGAGGGGCAGGCCAAGGCCGGGCTCGCCACGCGCTCCCCCGACGGGCGCACGCCGGCGCAGCAACTGGCCGAGATCAAGGTGCGTGCGGGGGCATTGTTGGCCGATCAGCAGCGGGTGTGGCGGGAACTGACTGGCTTGCTGCATGCCGCCGGGATCGAGGTCTGCGAGCCCGCCGGGTTGGCGAGGGACGACTTGGCTTGGCTGGAAGCCTGGTTCATGGACCGGGTCTTTCCCGTCCTGACGCCGCTCGCGATCGACCCGGCGCATCCGTTCCCCTTCATTCCCAACAGGGGCTTGGTGATGGCGTTGCGCTTGCGGCGCGAGCAGGACGGGACGGGCATGCGCGCGCTGATCCCGTTGCCGGCGCAAGTCGAGCGCTTCGTGCGCCTGCCCGCCGCCGACGGGTCCAGACACTCGCCGATCCGCTTCGTGATGCTGGAGGCAGTGGTCGGCCTTTTCCTTGCCCGTCTGTTCCCCGGCTTCCGCATCATCGGCCAGGGATTGTTCCGTCTGATCCGCGACACCGACGTCGAGTTCGAGGAAGAGGCGGAGGATCTCGTCCGATCGTACGAGACCGCGCTGAAGCGGCGCCGGCGCGGAATCGCGATCCATCTCAGCCTCAGCGCGGACATGCCGACGGAGCTGCGCGAGCTGGTGGCCGACGAGCTGGATGCGCAGCCGAACGAGATCCATGTCCAGAGCGGCATCCTGGGCGTCGCCGACCTGCGTCAGTTGATCGTCGATGATCGTCCGGACCTGCTCTTCCCGCCCTATACCCCGCGCTTCCCCGAGCGCATCCGCGATTTCGGCGGCGACTGCTTCGCGGCCATCCGCGCCAAGGACATCATCGTCCACCATCCGTTCGAGAGCTTCGACGTGGTCGTGCAGTTCCTCCGCGAGGCCGCGCAGGACCTGACGGTCATTGCGGTGAAGCAGACGCTCTATCGCACCAGCCGCGACAGTCCGATCGTGAAGGCCCTGATCGAGGCGGCCGAGGCCGGCAAGGCCGTCACTGCGGTGATCGAATTGCGTGCCCGCTTCGATGAAGAGGCTAATATACGGCTCGCGCGCACGCTGGAGGCGGCAGGCGTGCAGGTGGTGTTCGGCTTCGCCGGGCTGAAGACGCACGCGAAGCTGTCCCTGGTGGTGCGTCGGGAAGGGGGCATGGTGCGCTCCTACGCCCATTTCGGCACTGGCAACTATCACCCGATCACCGCGCGCATCTACACCGACCTGAGCTTCTTCACCACCGACCGCGACCTGACGCGCGATGCGGCGCGGCTGTTCAATTACATGACCGGCTACGCGCAGCCCGAGCGGATGGACGCGCTCGCCTTCTCGCCCCTCACGCTGCGTCCGGTGCTGATCGAATTGATTGAGCGCGAGATCGGCTTCGCCCAGGCCGGAAAGCCAGCGGTCATCTGGCTGAAGATGAACAGTCTGGTGGACGAGCAGCTGATCGATGCGCTCTATCGCGCCTCGCGCGCAGGCGTGCGGGTCATGGGCGTGATCCGCGGCATTTGCTGTCTGAGGCCCGGCATTCCCGGCTTGTCGGAGAATATCCGCATCAAGTCGATCGTTGGCCGCTTCCTGGAGCACAGCCGCATCTGCGTGTTCGGGAACGGCCATGCGCTGCCCAGCCGGCACGCGCGGATCTATATCAGCTCGGCCGACTGGATGATCCGCAACATGGACTGGCGGGTGGAGACGCTGGTGCCGATCCACAATCCGACAGTGCATGCGCAGGTGCTGGACCAGATCATGGTGGTCAACCTGAAGGACACGATGCAGTCGTGGGAACTCCGCCCGGACGGCTCCTGGCGGCGCGTTCCGCACGGCAGGCGCCCCGTTTCGGCTCACGATTACTTCATGACGAACCCGTCGCTCTCTGGCCGGGGCTCGGCGTTGCACGGGCCAGTGATGGTTTCGCCCCTCACTCAGGTGGCCTCGCGCCGCCCGGACCGGGTTTATCAGGATTAGCGAATGCCCTTTGTGCCGCCTGACAACGCGCAGCGATGCGCGGTGGTCGATCTCGGGTCGAACTCCGTCCGACTCGTGGTGTACGAGGGCCAGTGCCGCAATCCCGCTGCGATCTTCAACGAGAAGGCGGTGCTGCGCCTGGGCAAGGGATTGCAGGCGACCGGCCGGCTGAACGAGGAGGGCGTGACCCAGGCGCTCACCGTGCTGCGTCGCTATCACGCGGTCGCCCGCGCCATGGGCGCCGTGCCGCTGGAGGTGCTGGCCACCGCGGCGGTGCGCGACGCCAGCAACGGGCCGGCCTTCATCGGCACGCTCCAGAGCCGCCTGCCCGGCGTCCCCATTCGCATTCTTTCGGGCGCCGAGGAGGCCGAGTACTCGGCACTCGGCGTCCGGTGCGGCATTCCGGAGGCGGATGGTATCCTGGCCGATATCGGTGGGGGATCACTGGAGTTGGTGCGGCTGGTGGACGGCGAAACCGGTGAGGCGACGCACACCCAGACATTGCCGCTCGGCGTGATCCGGCTCGCCGAACGCGCCGGTGGGGATATCGCGCGCGCGCGCGCGATCGCCGAGGCTGATCTTGCTGCCCTGGGCTGGCTGAATGAAGGCGACGGCAAGGACCTGTATCTGGTCGGGGGTGCGTGGCGCGCTTTCGCGCGACTGCACATGGCGCAGACCGCCTATCCGCTGCACATGGTCCACCAATACGCGATCGGGCGAGAAGAGGCGCGTGAGTTGGCGTCGATGATCGCCACCGCCGGCCGCCGGGCGCTGGAACGCCTTCCCGGCGTGCCGCGCAAGCGCATCGACGACTTGCCCTTCGCTGCCGTCGTCCTGCGCCGCGTGCTGCGCGCCACCGGCGCGCGGCGGGTCGTGTTCAGCGCCAGCGGGCTGCGCGAGGGCTGGTTCATGCGGCGGATGCCGGCGGAGATTCGGGCACAGGACCCGCTGATCGCTGCCGGCCAGGATTACGCGAGCCGGCTCGGCCGCGACGCGACGTTGCCGCCCGCGCTGATCGCCTGGACCCGGTCGCTGTTCCCACAGGAGGACCCCGGTGCGCGCCGGCTGCGGCATGCGCTGTGCTGGATGTCGGACCTCGGCAGCCACGACCACCCGGAATTCCGCCCGGAGCAGGCTTTCTGGCGCATCCTGCGCCAGCCCGGTCTGGGGCTCGATCACCCGGCGCGCGGCTTCCTCGCACTCGCTATCGCCGTCCGCTACGAGGTGGACGAGGACGCCGAGTTTCTCCGCTCGGCCCGCCTGCTACTGGATATGGCGCACACCCGACGGGCTGAGGTCCTCGGCACCGCGCTTCGGCTGGCCTACACGCTCAGCGCCGGCACGCCTGACCTTCTCGCCGCGACGGCGATCGCCGTCCAGGGCAGGCGGCTCGTGCTGCGGCTGCACGAGCAGGCGGGGGTGTTCGGCGGTGAGAGCGTGCTGCGCCGGCTGGACCGACTGGCGCAGGCCATGGGCCTGGAACCGGCGGTGGAGTTGGCGGAGCACGACAAGGAGCCGTGGGACCCAATGCGCCGCCGCGGCGCTGGCGCCAATTGATCCGTGGCGGCGGCTGTCACGGAAGCGCCAGTCCCCGTCGCTCCGGGATCAGCACCAGCAATGCGAGCAGGTCCAAGCCATACAGCACCGCCAGCAGGGCGATCGCGGTGGCGAAGCCATGTCCGGCGGCGATCGCGGCAACCGCAACGGGGCCGAACCCGCCGACGGCACGGCCCAGATTGAACAAAATGTTCTGTGCGGTCGCCCGGGCCGCTGTCGGGTAAAGCTCGCTTATCAGGGCGCCATACCCGCCCAGCATGCCATTGACGAAAAAGCCCATCACCGCTCCGCCGACCAGCAGGGCGACCGGCGAGACAAGCTGCGCGTACGCCACCACCATGACGGCCGCGCCCACCATCCATGCGGCAAACGATGCACGCCGACCCAGCCGGTCGGCGGCCTGCCCGAATACCCAGATGCCGACCGCCATCCCGGCGATGGTGACTGACGTCCACAGCGCCGACTGCGTCAGACCATAGTGGAACCGCGCCGAGAGATAGCTCGGCAGCCAGATCATCACCCCATAGTATCCGAAATTCTGCACCGAGCAGAGAACAACCATTCCCAGACTTGCCCGGACGCTCGCCGCATCGGCGACAAGCAGACGCAACGGCGCGGCGACGCCGCGGGGACGGGCGAGGACGGAGGCGGTGAACAGCGCCGGCTCGCGCAGGGCACGGCGCACGACAAAGGCCAGCAGCGCCGGCAGCGCGCCGACGGCGAAGGTCCCACGCCAGCCGAGCGCCGGGAGCAGCACAGGCGCGAGCAGGGCGGCAATCAGCACGCCCGCCTGCCAGCCAAGCCCGACATAGGACGACGCACGCGCCCGCATCGCCGCCGGCCACGCCTCGGCTACCAGGGCCATGCCGATCCCGAACTCCCCGCCCAGGCCAAGGCCGGCCACCGCGCGGAACACGAGAAGCTGCGCATAGGTCCGCGCTAGGCCGCAGAGCCCGGTGAACACCGCGAACAGCACAATCGTCCACGTCAGGACGCGCACGCGCCCCAATCGGTCGGCCAGCAGCCCGAACCCAATGCCGCCAACCACGGCGCCCGCCAGCGTCACGGTGACGATCGAGGCGGCCTGTGCCGGGCCAAGCGACAGCGAAGCGGCGATCGGCTTCAGCAGGAAACCCAGGATCAGCAGGTCGAACCCGTCCATCGCATAGCCGACGGCGGAGCCCCAGAGTGCCCGCCGCGCTTCGGGAGTGACAGAATCGCTCGCATCCGCGGTGACCGGCATCGGGGGCTTTCGTTGGCGGGGCGGAACCGGCCGGTAACATGCCCTCCCTTGAGACGGCAACACGCGCCGGCCATGCTGGGGCGAACCCTGGGAGGGATGCGATGCCGGCACGCGCAATGGTGACGGGGGCCGCGAGCGGACTGGGCCGCGCCGTCGCGGTGGCGCTGGGTGCTCGCGGCGCCCGGCTGGTGCTGGTGGACATCGACCAGGAGGCGGCTGCCACGGCGGCCCTTGCCTGCCGGGAGGCGGGCGGCACGGCCGAGGTGGTCGTCCAGGACCTAGCCGTGCCGGATGGACCCGAGGCGGCCGTGAGCGGAACCCTCGCCGCGCTCGGTGGGCTGGACATCGTGGTGAACAACGCTGGCTATGGCGCGGGCGAGGAATTCTTCCAGATGCGTGCCGAGACCTGGGACCGCACGCTGGACCTGAATTTGAAGGCCCTCGCATTGGTCTGCGCGGCCGCTGGCCGGCACATGCGGACGCAGCGCAGCGGGCGCATCGTCAATGTTACCTCGCCTGCGTCGCGCATGGCACTCCCCAATTATCTCGCCTACGCGGCGAGCAAGGCGGGGGTCGATGCCGTGACGCGTGCCGCGGCGCTCGCGCTGGCGCCGTACGGGGTCACGGTGAACAGTGTCGCGCCGGGAATGATGGATACGCCCATGCAGCGGGTGACCGAGCGCCAGCTTGCCGCGCTGGAAGGACGCGACGATCTCGACGCCTTCCTCGCCGAGCGCACGGCTCGCATTCCGCTGGGCCGGCGCATCGATTGCGAGACGGTGGCGGCCACGGTGCTGTGGCTTGCCCTGGACGCCCCCGACTACATCACCGCCGCGCGCCTCAATGTCAGCGGGGGACTGGAAAGGAATTGACCCTCATCGGGGATCGCGGCCAAGCGTCGGGACACGAGCCAGGTCGGCTTTGCGCCCTACCCCAGCACGATGGCATTCCGCAGCGCGATCGGGGTGCTGATGTTTCGCAGCGGCTCGATGCCCGCGCCGGTTCCGCAAATCACCACCGTGCCGTAGTCGAGCATCCGGCCCCAAAGCGACTGCATCACATCGACCGTCTCGATCTTGCTCACGTTCATCTCGGCCGTGAAGTGCGACAGCACCCCCCGCTTGATGATCACGCGGAGGTCGGTGACCACGATCTCGGTGCTGCGCCGGCGCACCCACTGGGCCAGCAGCATGACCAGGCCGACGAACGCGATCGCCGTTGCCGCGTAGAAGCGGTACTGCCGCTGCGGGTCTTCGACCGCCACGAATTGGCCGACACAGGCCACCACGGCCGCGACCAGCAGCCAGAAGGCCGACGGCCAGAATATCAGCCAGTGCAGCCGACCGATGGCCCGCACCGTCTCGTCCGGTTGCAGCACCTTCGTGTAGTACGCCATGTTCGCCTCCGCGCCGGCGCACCCGACCACGCAATGACCCCCCGGCAAACGGCCATGCGGGACAACTTCGCGGGAGCGGGTTCAGCCCGCTCCGGTGCGGCGGAAGCAGCCGCTCAGGTGATCATCGACCATGCCCGTCGCCTGCATGAAGGCATAGCAGATGGTCGAGCCGACGAACCCGAAGCCGCGCTTGCGCAAGGCCCGGCTCATCGCATCGGAGAGCGCCGTATGCGCCGGCACCTCGGCCGCACTTCTCCAGGCATTCACGACCGGGACGTGGTCCACGAACGACCAGAGATAGGCGTCCAGGCTGCCGTGCTCCGCGATTGCGGCCAGGGCGGCTCGGGCGTTGGTGCGCACTGACCATACCTTCAGGCGATTGCGGATGATCCCTCCGCCCGCGAGTACTGCCGCCAACTCCTCGTCGCTCATGGCGGCGATCCGTGTGATGTCATAGCCGTGGAATGCCGTTCGGTAGGCGTCGCGCCGGTCCAGCACGGTGCGCCATGACAGGCCGGCCTGCGCACCCTCCAGCACCAGGAACTCGAATAGCGCGACGTCGCCGTGCAGGGGCACGCCCCATTCCTGGTCGTGGTAGGCTCGCATCGCGTCGGTGCCTATGGCCCAATCGCAGCGCCTGATCCCTGTCCCGCTCATCGGAGCTTCCCATGCTGCCGCCGAAGGATCGCTTGACCGTCTGCTTCGCCCATGTCGCCTACCAGATGCAGGCGCGATTCGAGGCGCGCGGCACCGGCATACACTGCTTTCAGGTCCGCTCGCGCGAGGAGTTGGCAGCGCGCATCGGCGAGGCCGACGTGCTGTCGGTCTCCATGATGTGGAGCAACGAGCTGATCGCGCGGGCACCGCGGCTGCGCTTCATCCAGTCGATCAGCGCCGGTATCGACCAGTACGACCGCGCCGCGTTGCAGGGCGCCGGCATTCGGCTCGCCAGCGCGGCCGGGGTGAACGCGAACGCGGTTGCCGAGCACGCGATAGCGCTGATCCTGGCGCTAGCCCGGCGGCTGCCCGAGGCACGCGACAACCAGGCGCGCCGCGTATGGCGTGGCATGATCTCCGATCTTGGCCAGCGCGAGGACGAACTGGGCGGCAAGACATTGCTGATCGTCGGCCTCGGCCGCATCGGCGGGCGGCTCGCGCGGCTGGCGAAGGCGTTCGACATGCGCGTGCTGGCGACCCGCCGCGACCCCGCCGGCGGATCGGGCGCGGCGGACGCGGTGCGTGGGATGGACGGCCTGCGTGCGTTGCTGGCCGAAGCGGATTACGTGGCGCTGACCTGCCCGCTGACGCCGGAGACCGAGCGACTGATCAACGCGGAGACGCTCGCCCGCATGAAGCCCGGCGCGGCGCTGGTCAACGTCGCGCGCGGGCGATGCGTGGACGAGCCGGCGCTGATCGCCGCCCTGCGCGGTGGCCGACTGACCGGCGCCGGTCTCGACTGCGCCACGGAGGAGCCGCTGGCAGAGGCGTCCCCGCTCTGGTCGATGCCGAACGTGCTCATCACGCCCCACACAGCGGGAGAGACGCGGGCCTACGAGGATAACGTGATCGACCTGTTGCTCGACAATGTTGGCCGGCTGTGGCGCGGCGAGTTGGCGTTGCGCAACCAGGTCGCGTGACGCGCCTGGGCTTGCGCCGGCATGGCGCCGCGCCAGTTAGGCGGCCATGATCGCCTTCGCCGAACTGCTGGAACGGCTGGTGTTCACCCATGCCCGCAACGCCAAGATCGCGCTCCTGCGCCATTATTTCACAACCGAGCGTGACCCCGACCGTGGGATCGCCCTCGCCGCCATCGCCGGCGAGCTGGCATTCACCGCCGCCAAGCCCGGGCTGATCCGCGACCTCGCCGCCAGCCGCACCGACCCGGTGCTGTTCGGCTGGTCCTACGACTTCGTGGGCGACCTCGCCGAGACCGTATCGCTGATGTGGCCCGCCCGCCGCACGAACGCACCCGCGCCCACCCTGTCGGACGTTGTGGAGACGCTGGAGACGGCCCCTAAGTCGGAGCTGCCGGGCATCGTCGCCGGCTGGCTGGATGCGTGCGAGCCCTCCGTGCGGTTCGCGCTTCTGAAGCTCATCACTGGCAGCCTGCGCGTGGGTGCCTCGGCGCGGCTCGCCAAGGTGGCACTGGCCGCGATGGGCGCGGTCGAGCCCGATGCCGTGGAGGAGGTCTGGCACGGACTCGCGCCGCCATACCTGCCGCTGTTTGCCTGGCTGGAGAAGCGGGCACCGCGACCGGACCCGGAGGACGCCCCGGTGTTCCGCCCGCCGATGCTGGCCCATCCCTTGGAACCCGCCGACCTCGCCACGCTGGATTGCCGCCTGTTCCAGGCCGAGTGGAAGTGGGATGGCATCCGCGTCCAGCTTGTCGCGACGGCGCTCGGGCGCCGGCTGTATTCGCGCGGCGCGGATGACATCTCGGCGGCCTTCCCCGAGATCATCGAGGCCATGGACTTCCACGCGACCTTGGATGGCGAGCTGCTGGTCATTCGCGAAACGCCGCAGGGCCGTCAGGTCGCGCCCTTCGCCGACCTCCAGCAGCGGCTCAACCGCAAGCAGGTCAGCGCCCGGATGCTACGGGACTTCCCGGTGGGCGTGCGTCTCTATGACATCCTATTCGACTCCAGCGAGGACCTGCGCGGCCTGTCCTTCGCGGCCCGCCACACCCACCTGGAGGCGTGGTTCGCGCGCACACGTCCGGCGCGCATGGATTTGTCCGCGTTGATCGACTTCGCATCCCTCGAGGAGCTGGCCGCCTTGCGCGAGGGCGCGCGGGCAGCCTCGATGGAGGGGATCATGCTAAAGCGGGCGGACAGCCCGTATGTCCCCGGGCGCCCCAAGGGCCTGTGGTGGAAGTGGAAGCGCGATCCGCACACGGTGGACGCGGTGCTGATGTACGCCCAGCGCGGCCATGGCAAGCGCAGCAGCTACTACTCTGACTACACGTTCGGGCTGTGGCGCGACGACGAACTTGTGCCCGTCGGCAAGGCCTATTCCGGGTTCACCGACGCCGAACTCGGTTGGCTCGACCGCTGGGTGCGCAATCACACCATCAGCCGCTTCGGGCCGGTGCGCGAGGTGGAGAAGACGCTGGTGCTGGAGGTCGCATTCGACGCCGCCCAGCTCTCGGCACGCCACAAATCCGGTGTCGCCATGCGCTTTCCCCGCATCGCGCGCCTGCGCACCGACAAGCCGGCCGGCGAGGCGGACCGGCTGGAGCACCTGATGGCGATGGTCGAGAACCGAGGCGAGGAGAGCGGATCGACTATCCCAGCGTCAGCATGATCTTCCCGACATGCGCGCTGCTCTCCATCAGTCGATGCGCCTCGGCCGCCTGCGCCAGCGGGAACGTCGCATGGATGACCGGGGCGCATTGGCCCTTCTCCAGCAAGGGCCAGACCTTGTCGCGCAGCTCCGCCGCGATCGCCGCCTTCTGCGCTGCGGTGCGCGGGCGCATGGTCGAGCCGGTGACGGTCAGGCGGCGGGTCATGATGGGGGTGAGATCAAAGTTCTCCACCTTCGACCCACCCAGGAAGGCGATCAGCACCAGCCGCCCGTCCATCGCCAGGCATCGCAGGTTGCGCGGGAAATAGGGTCCGCCCACCATGTCGAGCACGACATCGACGCCGCGCTTGTCGGTCAGGCGCTTGATCTCCTCGACGAAATCCTGCGTGCGGTAATTGATCGCCGCTGCCGCCCCGAGCTTCAGGCAGGCCGCGCATTTCTCGTCTGATCCGGCCGTGGCATAGGGCTCGGCCCCGAAGGCGCGCGCGAGCTGGATGGCGGTGACGCCGATTCCGGAGGTGCCGCCATGGATCAACGCGCGCTCGCCGGCCGCCAAGCGACCGTGCTGGAACAAATTGGCCCAGATGGTGAAGTAAGTCTCCGGCAACGCGGCGGCGCGCACCGCGTCGTAGCCCGCCGGCCAGGGCAGGCATTGCGTCGCCGGAACCGCGCAATACGCGGCATACCCGCCGCCGTTGGCGAGCCCGCACACCTTGTCCCCGAGGCGGAACGCCCGGACTTCCGGCCCCAAGGCGACCACCTCGCCCGCAACCTCCAGCCCCAGGAGCGGGCTTGCGCCGGGCGGCGGCGGATACGCGCCCTTGCGCTGCTGCACGTCCGGGCGGTTCACGCCGGCGGCCTCCACCCGGATCAGCACCTCGTCGGGGTGCGGCGACGGAACCGGGCCGGTGGCAGGCCGCAGCACGTCGGGTCCGCCCGGCTCGATGGCAGCGATATGGGTCATCTGCTGTGGCAGCTTATCGCTCATGCGCCAGTCTCCTTAGCGCGGGGTGCCACGTTGCTGGCCGCCAGGGATGGCCTGCTGCGGCAGGTCGATGTGGTCCTTCTGCACGACGATCTGCGTCTCGTTGCAGGCATGCAGCCCGTCAGCGTTCAGCTTGCGCCCGTCCTTCAGTTCGACGGCGACGCTGGTGATGCAATCACGCGCGGGCACGGCGATCTGCGCGGCCTGATTGCTCGCCAGCCCACCGCTGCCGAGGCTCCAGACCTTCCCGTCCGTGGTCTGCACGCGTGCCTCCGCGATATTGGCGCCGCTCATGTTCTTGACGACGATCTGGCTGGCATCCTGCTGCGTGGTGGCGTTCGGCATGTTGGACGCCAGGGCGGGAGAGGCCACCCCCAGCAACAGCGCAACCGCCGGCACGCCGGCGCGGGCGATCGGGCGAGGCATGGCGCGACTCCTTGTCTGTCTCGCCGTCACAACATCCCCCCGCCCGTCGGGTTCCCGTCCGTCTGATGCCCGGCGGTCGCCGCCTCAGCGCCGGTAGTCGCGGTCGCGCCGGTCGACGGTGCGGACCAGGCCCTGCCACTCCCTCAACCCATACTCGGTCGAGTCGCGGCGCTTCTTCATCCGCTCCGCCGACTTGCGCACGACATCCTCGGTGATACGCACCGGCGGCGCATCGAGAGTGCGGGCAATCAGCTCGACCTCGCACGCGCGCTCCATCATGTACATCCGCATGAATGTGCCATGCACGGTCGGACCCAGCGTGAGCAGGCCGTGGTTGAGCAGCACGACGCAGCTACCGAGGGCGCAGGTGCGGCCGAGGGACTCGCACTCCTCCTGCGAGGCGGGCACCCCGTATTCATGATAGGCCACGTCGTCGAGGACCTGTAGCGCGTCCTGGCTGATCGGGCGCAGCCCGTCCTGTAGCAGCGACAACCCCGCGCCAGCGCGCGTGTGCGTGTGCATCACGTAGTTGGCGTCCGGGCGGGCCTTGTAGACGCTGCTGTGGATGGTGAAGCCCGCGTTGTTGAACGGCCCGGCGGGACCACGCACGTTGCCCTCCATGTCCATCTTGATCAGGCTGGAGGCGGTCACCTCGTCAAACATCTCGCCGTAGCGGTTGATCAGGAAGGCGTTCGGCTCGCCGGTGATGCGCGCCGACATGTGCGTGTTGATCAGGTCGGTCCAGCCGAGATAGTCCACCACGCGATACAGCGCGGCGAGATCGCAGCGTGTCTGCCACTCGGCGGCTGTCATGTCGGTTTCAGTCAGATGTAGCGCCACGGACATGGCTTGTTTCTCCTTGGCATGCGCTAGGCAGGTCGCCCACTCAGCTTATCTTGGGCCAGCCGCTCACGGGCCGCAATCTTCGGAAGACGGGGCCGATCCCGTCCCGCCTCGGTTGTCAGCCCCGGGTATTGATGGTCCGATCCCGTGATGGACCCGATCGAAGCCGAGCTGTTCCGCAATGCGCTGGCCGCCATCGGCGACGAGATGGTGCTGACCATCTATCGCACCGCCTATTCCGGCGTGCTGAAAAACATCATGGATTACAGCGCCGCGGTCTGCGATGCCGAGGGGCGGCTGGTGGCGCAGGGGCTGAGCCTGCCGGGCCATCTGTGCAGCATCCCGGTCGCGCTGAAGGCGGCGCTCCGCCGCTTCGCCGGTGATGTCGCAGAGGGCGACGTGCTGGTGTTGAACGACCCCTACGAGGGGGGCATGCACCTGCCCGACATCTTCGTCTTCAAGCCGATCCTGGCGGACGGGGAGGTGCTCGCGTACGCCGCGACGATCTGCCACCACACCGACGTTGGCGGCCGGGTGCCCGGCTCCAACGCCTCGGACAGCACCGAGATCTTCGCCGAGGGCCTGCGCATCCCACCGCTGAAGCTGTATGAGCGCGGCCGGCCGAACCAGACGCTGTTCCGCCTGATCGAGCGCAACGTGCGCCTGCCCGATCGCGTCTTCGGCGACCTGCGCAGCCAGCTCGCCGCGTGCGAGATCGCCGCTCGCGGGATCGCGGACCTGGTTGGCCGCCACGGCGCGCCGGAGGTGCGGCGGCTGATGGACGAAGCGCTGGACTACAGCGAGCGCCTGACCCGGCAGTGCCTCGCCGAACTGCCGGACGGCGAGGCGAGCTTTACCGATTGGATCGACGACGATCAGATCGATGCCGGCAAGCCGATCAGGCTCGTCTGCACGGTCCGCAAGCAGGGCGAGCGCATGTCCTTCGACTGGACGGGCAGCGCCGATCAGGTGAAGGGCGCGATCAACAACACCTGGAGCTACACCGCCGCGGCCAGCTTCACCGCCGCGAAGTCGGTGCTGTCGGCGAACATGCCCAACAATGACGGCGTGTTCCGCGCGATCAGCGTGACCGCGCCGCCGGGCACCATCACCAATGCCCTGCCACCCGCCGCCTGCGCGGCGCGCGGCCTCACCGGATTCCGCTGCGCCGACGCGGCGTTCGGCGCGCTGGCGATGCTCTACCCCGACCGCGTCTTCGCCGCCTCGGACGGCGGCAACACCGGCATCACGGTCGGCGGCTACGACGAGGCGCGACGGCCATTCATCTACGTCGATTTTCTCTCCGCCGCGTGGGGCGCGCGGCCCTGGGCCGACGGGCTGGAGGGCAACACGACGATGTTCGCCAACATGGCGAGCTTCAGCGTCGAGGTGATCGAGGCCGAGAATCCGCTGGAGGTGCTCGACAGCGAGTTCGTTCCCGACACCGGCGGCCCAGGGCGTTTTCGTGGTGGCGCGGCGCTGCGCCGGACCTGGCGGATGCGCGCCACCGAGGGGATTCTACAGGTCCGCGCCGACCGCCAGACGCACCGCCCGTATGGCCTGCAAGGCGGCGGTCCGGGCGCCTCAGGACGCAGCCTGCTCGACCCCGGCACGGCCTCGGAGCAGACGTTGCACGCCAAGATCACCATGCCGTTCCGCCGTGGCGAGGTGTTCCGCCACGACCTGCCGGGCGGCGGCGGGTGGGGGGCGGCGCTGAGCCGCGACCTTGCGCGCGTGGGGAAGGATCTGCGGGACGGGCTGGTGACGATTGCCGGCGCGGCGCGCGATTATGGCGTGGTGGCGCGCGGCGATCCGCCGGACATCGATGTGGCGGCGACGGAGGCCCTGCGTGCTCGGCTGCGCGCCACCCGCGCGGCCCTGCCAGCCGTGGCCTGGAACCCGGCGGCATGAGCCTGCGCATCGGCATCGACATCGGCGGCACCTTCACCGACCTGGTCGCCATCGCCCAAAACGGGGTTGTACGCGTCCACAAGACCGCCTCCACGCCGCACGATTACGCCGAGGGCATCGTCGAGGGCCTGCGCGCCCTGCTCGACGATGCGGTGGCCGAAGTGCTGCATGCCACCACGATCGGATCGAACACCATATTGGAGGCCAAGGGCGCGCGCACCGGCCTCATCACGACGCGCGGATTTCGCGATACGCTCGAGATCCGCGACCTTCGCATGCCGCGCCTGTACGACATCGGCTGGCAGAAGCCGCCGCCGCTGGTCGAGCGGCGCCTGCGGCTGGAGGTGGTCGAGAAGACGCGTCCGGACGGCAGCATCGCGGTGCCACTCGACGACGCCAGCGTCGCCGCCGCGATCGCCACGCTGCGTGCGGAAAAGGTGGCGGCGGTGGCCGTGTGCCTGCTGCACAGCTACGCCAACCCGGACCACGAGCAGGCGGTCGCGCGGGCGGTCCAGGCAGCGCTGCCCGATGTCGCGCTGTCGGTCAGCCACGCGATCCTGCCCGAAATCAAGGAGTATCCGCGCACCAGCACGACGGTCATCAACGCCTATGTGCAGCCGGTCGTACGCGCCTATCTGACCGCGCTCCAGGCGCAGCTTGAGGCGCTCGGCATCGCCGCCAAGCTGCGCCTGATGCAATCGAACGGAGGCCTCGCGGCTGCCGCGTTCGCGGCCGCGCAGCCGGCGCGCATCATCGAGAGCGGCCCTGCCGCCGGCGTCGTCGGGGGCGCGGCACTGGCGGCGCGGCTGGACGAGGCGCGGGTCATCACCTTCGACATGGGCGGGACCACCGCGAAGGCGGGCCTGGTCGAGAATGGCGAGGCGTCGCGCACCGAGGCGATGGAGGTCGGGGCGGGCGTCATGGCGGGATCACGCCTGCTGGTCGGTGCCGGCTACATGCTGAAGCTGCCGGCGATCGATCTGGCCGAGGTGGGCGCGGGCGGCGGTTCGCTTTGCCGGTTGGACGCGGCCGGCGCGCCGAAGGTCGGACCGGAGAGCGCCGGGGCCGATCCCGGCCCGATCTGCTACGGAAAGGGCGGGACGGCGGTGACGATCACCGACTGCAATCTCGCCCTCGGCTATCTCGACCCGTCCGGGCTCGCCGGCGGGACGCTGCGCCTCAATGCACCGGCGGCGCGCGCCGCGATCGCGCGCGACCTCGCCGGGCCGATGGGCTGCGAGGTCGAGCAGGCAGCCTGGGGGATGCTGCGCATCGCCTCGGCGAACATGATGCGTGCCATCCGCGCGGTCTCCGTGGAGCGCGGGCGCGATCCGCGCCAGGCCGCGTTGCTTGCCTTCGGGGGCAACGGCCCGCTATTCGCGGCCTGGATCGCCGCGGATCTGGGCATAGGCCGGGTGATCGTGCCGCCGATGCCCGGCGCCTTCAGCGCCTTCGGGCTGCTGGTGGCCGATGCCGAGCACCATGCGACCCGGAGCCTCCGCATGCTGCTGCACACGGCTGATTCCAGCGCGGTACAGACTGTGCTTGACGCGCTCACGGCCGAGGGCGCGACAAGGCTCGCGGAAGGCGGCTTTCCACCCACCCGGCACGTCTTCCGTCGCGCGGCGATGGCGCGCTATGTCGGCCAGTCCAGCGAGATCGCGGTCGCGCTGCCGTCCGGCAGCGCAGCCGATATCCTGCGCGACTTGCCGGGTCTGTTCGCCGCCGAGCACGAACGCACATATGGCTTTCGCGCGCCGGACAAGGAGCCGGTCGAACTCGTCGCGCTCTCGGTGGTTGCCCGCGGCCTGCCCGAGCGTCCACGCCTGCCCGATACGGTGCCACCCGCGCGCTGCGAGGGGCCGACGACGCGGCGCGCGTGGTTCGCCGGCTCCGGATGGGTGAAGACGCCGGTGATGGACCGCGCGCATATTGCAGACCAGGCGCGGAGCGGGCCGCTGATCGTGCAGGAGTACGATGCGACGTGCCTGGTGCCGGCCGGGGCGAGGGCGACGGTCGACGGATTCGGCAATCTGCGCATGGTGCTGGAGAAAGCGCCGTCCTCTGACCAACGACGCTGATGGCTTGCGACGTTATCGCCTGATCCGGTTCCCGAGGACGTACCCGAACAAGCCGATCAGGACGACCCCGATTGTGTACTGAAGGCTGCCCATGAACAGGGCCATGCGGCCACTCGGCTTGAACCCGATCTCTGGAAGGCTGGACGTGGTCATGGTCAAGAAGCTGTAGGTGAGCAGGTCGCCCACGCGCCACATCAGCCCCCGCAGGGGGCCGGGCGAAGCTTCGGTGAGTCGCATGAGGCTGCCACTCACGCCGTAGAAGGCCGCGAACAGGACGAGGGTAACGACGTAAGCCCGCATCACCCGCATCAAGTTCTCTCCGTAGTCGCAGAGCCACTCGACGAAGACGTCGCTCAGATACCATACGGAATGCACCGCCGCGCGCCGCCAGTCGAGGGTTCGCATGTCCGTCCAGACGAGGTTGCGCGCGTGCTGTTTGCCCATCCGGCGCGCGCGCCGGTACGCCCAGCTCGCCGCATCGGGGTTGCCGGTCGAGCGAAAGTTCTGCTCCAGGTTGAGGTAGCCTTGTCGTGCTTCCTCGTACTCACCGGCGATCTCTTCACCCAGCGCGCCGATCTGTTCCACGCTGAACCATGTCTTCTCGAGTAACGCCCCGGCCATCCGCGCATGCCGGATATTGCAAGTGGAGAGGTTCGCGCGTGCCAGGTCCGCGCTGGTGAAATCCGCTCCTTCGAAGTCGGTGAAGGACAGGTCGGCACCTTGCAGGTTGGCACCCTTGAGCCGGCTTCCCTTGAAGCTGGCCTTGCGCAGCGCTGCGCGTTGCAGATCCGCGCCGGTCAGGTCGGTCCCCGCGAGGCCGGCCTCTTGCAGGTGCGCATTCCGGAAGACGGCATAGGACGCCTCCGCCCCGTCGAGCCGCGCGCCCCAGAGGTCGGCGCCCTCGAAATCGGCACTCTCCAATAGCGCGGCGCGAAAATTGGCGAAGCGCAGCGCGGCGCGCGCGAAGTTGGCATCCTCGAGCAAGGCCCCTTCGAAGGCCGCTTCCCCGCCTGCCGTCTCCGAAAGATCGATGCCGATGAGGTCGGCGTCGCGAAAGATTGCCTCCTCGATCCGGCAGCCGCGCATGCGGGCGGAGCGGAGTGCCGTCTTGGTGAAGTCGGCCCCCCGCAGGTCGGCCCCGGAGAAATCGGCGTCGCACAGACTGGCCCCGTGCCACTGGCTCGCTTGCAGTCGACCCGCGCCTTCATCGGAATCCCACCAAGAAGGCGCCGGAACTGACAGCCCGGCGCGCGATTTCAGGCTGCCGGCACCCAGCTGTATGCCGTCGAGCGATAGTTTGGAGGTGGCGAACTCGAGCAGCCGGAGAGCGTGGTCGGGGTCCGTGTCGATCAAGCTCAGGACGAAATCCGTCCGCTCCGTTGCCGAAGCCTCCGCGAGCCGTTGCGCTACGTCCGCTGGCCCCGCATTCGAATTATTCTCCCGCGAGGCTTCGGCGTCGCCCATGCTGCCTTCTTTCTATATCACGCCGTCAGGCCCGGCGGAGCCGACCACCTGCGCGGGGAAGTGCATCTACGCCGTTGTGATTTCGAACTGCTTCGCGGTGGCAGATGGGTGCGTCTTGGGCGACGACAATCCCGGCGCGGCGTGTCAGGATTGCTCCGATGCGCCAGCTTCTGCTCCTGCGTCATGCCAAGGCATCCGCCGCTGAGGCTGGGCACGCGGATCGCGACCGGCCGCTCAGCCCCGTGGGTTGGCGAGCGGCAGCGGCCCTGCGGCGCGCAGTGGCCGAGCTTGGTTTGATTCCGGACCTCGTGCTCGTCTCCACCGCCCGACGCACGATGGAGACGCTGGAGGCGCTGGAGCCCTGGGATGACACCCCGCTGATCGAACCGCTGGACCAGCTCTATCTCGCGACCCAGGCGCAGCTTCTGGCGGCGCTCAACGGGGTGGCCGAGACGGTGCGCAGCGTGCTGTTGGTCGGCCACAACCCCGGCCTGGCGGAACTGGCCACCGCCCTAGCCGGCGGTGCAGGGGACAATGCCGAAGCGGCCAGGCGCTTGTCCAAGGGCTTTCCGACCGCCACGCTGGCCGAATTCTCCGTCCCCGGTCCATGGTGGCAGCTCGACCAGCACGCTGGGTGCCTGGTCCGCGTGATCCGGCCGCGCGACATCCCGAACGTGGCGGATTGACCTGCGACGGGGCCGCAACATTCCGTGACCCCCCTCGCAGTGCGGCGACAAACAGGCACGTCAGCAGGGTCCATATGGCGCACGAGGGCACAGGAATGAGGTGGCGTGCACGCGCCGGGCTGATGATCGCGCTTTGTGCCGGCTGGGCTCCGGTGGCCGTCGCCGCCGCGCCCGGGGCACCTTCTGGCGCCCCGCCGCCGGCGGTCACGGTGACGGCGGTGCCGGTCCAGGATGTCGCGCCGGTGTACAGCTTCATCGGCCACGTCACCGCGATCCAATCCGTGCAGGTCGTTCCGCGCGTGACCGCGTTCATCGAGGCGGAGCCCGTTTCGCAGGGCAGCGACGTGAAAGCCGGACAGGTGCTGTTCGAACTCCAGAAGGCGCAGTACCAGGCCGCCGTGCAGGGTGCGCAGGCGCAGCTCGACTCCGCCAATGCGGGGCTGCATCAGGCCGAACTCGCGTACATGCGGGCAGCGCAGCTCGCTAAGCAGGGCTTCGAGGCGCAGGCGAACCTGGATCAGGCGACCGCGACGCGCGACCAGGATCGGGCCACTGTGCTGTCTGCTCAGGCGAATTTGGCGCAGGCGGCGCTGAACCTGAGCTACACCACCATCGTCTCGCCGATCGAGGGGCGGGTCGGGGCGGTCACCCTGACCACGGGCAATCTCGTCACGCCGAGCACCCCCCCGCTTGCCACGGTCAACCAGCTCGACCCGATACGGGTGGTATTCTCCGTCAGTGACCGAGTGCTCGTGGACGTGAAGCAGAAGACGGGGGACAGCACGGACAAGATCGCGGCCAGCTTGGCCATCGACCTCATCCTGGCCGACGGCACGAAGTACAGTCAGGCTGGCAAGATCAGCTTCCTCAACAATCAGGTCGATCCGCAGACCGGAACTGTCAGCGTGTACTCCGATTTTCCCAATCCGGACCGCCTGCTGCTGCCGGGATCGTATGTCACCACGAATGTCCGTCGGGCACAGCCGGAGTTGCGGCCGCTGGTACCGGTGGCGGCGCTGCAAACGGACCAGGGCGGCAGCTATGTCCTGACGGTCGGAGCCGACGCAACGGTTCACCAGCAACCGGTCGTATTGGGACGCCAGATCGCGCAGGACTTCATCGTCACGAAGGGTCTGTCGGGAGGCGAGCGGGTCATCGTGGAAGGCGTGCAGAAAGTGCGTCCGGGTGAGAAAGTGAACGCCCAGGAGGCACCGGCGCAGCCGAAGCCGGGCGCGCCGATCGCGACCGCGTCCGGCGGGCCGGGCGGCTAGAAGGTGCTCTCCACCTTCTTCATCAACCGGCCGAAATTCGCCATCGTCATCTCGGTGGTGATCACGTTGGCGGGCCTGCTCGCGCTGTCGGCCATCCCGGTCTCGCAATACCCCAATATCACGCCGCCGCAGGTGACCGTCTCCGTCAGCTATCCGGGCGCGAGCGCCGAGACGATCGCCAACACCGTCGCCCAGCCGATCGAGGAGCAGGTCAATGGCGTGCCGGACATGCTCTACATGCAGAGCACGACATCAAGCTCGGGCACGTACAGCCTGCAGGTGACGTTCGCGATCGGCAGCGACCCGAACATCGACCAGGTGAACGTGCAGAACCGCGTGCAGCTCGCGCAGGCGCAGCTGCCAACCGAAGTGGCGCAAGAGGGCCTGACGGTGCGGGCGGCATCCAGCAACTTCGTGCTCGCCGTCAATCTCTATTCGCCGGACAACAAGTACGACCAGGTGTTCATCTCGAACTACGCGTACATGCACCTGCAGCAGCAGATCGCGCGCACCCCCGGGGTTGGCAATACGCAGATCTTCGGCCAGCGCCAGTACGCGATGCGGATCTGGCTCGACCCGGTGCGGATGACGGCGTTGGGGGTCACTGCAACCGACGTGATCACGGCGATTCAGGCGCAGAACATCCAGGCGGCAGCGGGGCAGATCGGCCAGCCACCCATCGCGAACAGCCAGCAGCAGCAGATCACGGTCCTGGCCCCCGGCCGGCTGAGTGATCCGCAACAGTTCGGAGCGATCGTGATCCGCACCAACCCGAGCGGCGGCGTGCTGCGGATCAGCGACATCGCCCGCGTCGAGCTGGCGGCCCAGCAATACACCACGTCCTCGGCTCTCGACGGCAATCCGTCAGCCACCCTTGCGATCTACCAGGCCCCGAACGCCAACGCATTGGCGGTCGCGCGCTCGATCGAGCAGCAGATGCAGGCGCTGTCGAAGCAGTTCCCGCCGGGCCTGCAATACGCGATCGTCTATAATGCGACGAACTTCGTCCGCGCCAACATCACCGAGATCCTGCGCACGCTGGTCATCACGCTCGCCCTGGTCGTGGCGGTGGTGTTCCTGTTCCTGCAGGATTGGCGGGCGACCCTGATCCCCACCATCGCGATCCCCGTGTCGCTGATCGGCGTGTTCGCCGTCCTCTATGTCCTGGGTTACTCGGCCAATACGGTGGATCTGTTCGCCATCGTGCTGGCGATCACCCTGGTTGTGGACGACGCGATCGTGGTGGTCGAGAACGTGACGCGCACCCTGGAGGAGACCCCGGACATGCCGGTGGCCCAGGCGACCGAGCAGGCGATGGGAGAGATCACGGGGCCGGTGGTCGCGACCACGCTGGTGCTGGTCGCCGTGTTCGCGCCGGTCGGCTTCGTGTCCGGTGTCACCGGCGCGCTGTATCGACAGTTCGCCGTCACGATCTCGGTCGCGGTCGTCATCTCGGGCATCAACGCGCTGACATTGAGCCCGGCTTTGTGCGGGGCGCTCCTGCGGCCGCCGACAAGGGCACGCTTCTTCGGTTTCCGCTGGTTCAACCGTGGGTTCGACGTCGCCCGCAACGGCTACCTGCGAGTCGTCCGGGTCCTGACGCGCCGGCTGCTTCTGGGGGCTCTCGGCGTGGCGATCTGCTTCGGCCTCGCCTATCTGGCTTTCGGGCGCACGCCATCGGGCTTCCTGCCGGAGGAGGATCAGGGCTACTTCTTCGTCAACGTCCAGATGCCAAACGGCGCATCGCTCACGCGCACCCAGAACGTGGTGCAGCAGGTGGGCCAGACCCTGCGCAAGACACCGGGCGTGGCGCATGCGATCGAGCTGGCGGGCTTCAGCCTGGTCTCCGGGGCGGCGGAGCCCAATGCTGGATCGATCATCGCGATCATGGAACCGTGGGACAAGCGCGGAGCGAGCCAGTCTATCAGCCGCGTGATCGCCAAGCTGCAACCGGAGTTCAATGCTGTCCCCGCCGCCAACATAATCAGCTTCAACCCGCCCTCGATCCCAGGAATCAGTACGACCGGCGGCATCAATTTCGTTCTGGAGGCACGCAACGGGCAATCGTACCAGGAACTGGCCGCGGTCGCGCGTGGGCTGATCTTCGCCGCCAACCAGAACCCAGCCCTGAGCACCGTCTTCACCAGCTTCTCGGCCGACGTGCCGCAGCTCAAGGTCAGCGTGGACACCACGAAGGCGGCTCTGCTCGGCGTGACCCCCGCTGATATCTACCAGACGCTCCAAGCCAATCTCGGCGGACAGTTCGTCAATGATTTCAATTACCAGAATTTCGTTTTCCAGGTCGTGGTGCAAGCCGAGGAGCAGTTCCGGCGACAGATCAGCGACATCGATCAGCTTTACGTGCGCAGCTCCGCCGGGGCGATGGTGCCGCTGACGGCGCTGGTCACGATTTCGACGATCCAGGGGGCGGACGCGATCAACCTTTATAATCTTTATCCGGCCGTGCTCATCAACGGTGCCGCGGCGCCAGGAAGGAGTTCCGGTCAGGCGATCGCGGCCATGGAACAAGTCGCCGCGCAGCACATGCCGCAGGGATACGGCTTTGACTGGACGGCGATGTCCTATCAGGAACTGCAATCGGCGGGGCAGGAATCCTCGGCGTTCCTATTCGCGGTGGTGTTCGCCTACCTGTTCATGGTGGCCCTGTACCAGAGCTGGACACTGCCGCTGTCGGTCATGCTGCCGGTGTCGTTCGCGTTGCTGGGCGGGCTGATCGCGCTGCTCGTGCGTGGCATGGCGCTCGACGTGTACGGCCAGATCGGCCTCGTCCTGCTCATCGGCCTGGCCGCCAAGAACGCGATCCTGATCGTGGAGTTCTCCAAGGACCGGCTGGAGCGCGGCGGCATCGACGCGCGGGGGGCCGCCGAGGAGGGTGCGCGGACCCGGTACCGGCCGGTGATGATGACCGCCCTTGCCTTCATTTTCGGCGTCGTGCCTCTCGTCATTGCGACGGGCGCCGGCGCGGGTGGACGACGATCGATCGGCACGACGGTGTTTGGCGGCATGGTGCTGGCGAGCTTCATCGGGGTGCTGTTCGTGCCGTCGCTGTTCGCCGGCTTCGAAGTCCTGAGCGAGCGCAGCGCGCGCCTGTTCCGCCGGCGCCGGCCGCGCCAGCATCCGGCGGAGTAGGGCAGGCGAAGCGCTACTTCTTCGACGCGGTGTCCTCCACGTTCTCGGCCCCTTTTCGCGTCCCCCCGAAGCGGTCGGCACCGCCCGTCTCCGGGGTGCCGGGCTTCTTATGGTTTCCGGTATCTTGCTGGTCGTCGGTGTGCTTCACGTCCTGCTCGGTGCGGGGTTGTTGCATGATCCGCCTCCATTGGCTGTCTCGCCCACAAGCAACGCGGGCCGGCCTGCGCCGTTTGCGCCAAAAGGACGGAGGCACGGATGCTCACCTATATCAGCGCGGATGACGTGCGCACGATCATCGCCCAGAGCGAGGCGGCGGCGGAGCGTGGCGATCGTCTGGTGGACCGCATGGTCAAGGCCGACCTGCTGCCCGCTGGTGACAAGCAGCATCCAGTGCATCCCGCCCAGCGGGATGAGGCTGAGCTGAACGACTTGGCCTCGCTTGGTGCCTCGACGATGGCCGCACCGATGCAGCGCCTGCAATTCAGGCTGGAGGAGATGAGTGCGGAGGCACTGCGGGAGGTGCAGGCGATCGCCATGATCGGCGCCGGCGAGTTTGCCGCGCGGGAATGGGACGATGCACTGAGCGCCGCCGAATCACGCCAGACCGAGGCCGAGTCTCGTGCGATGGCCGAGGACCCGGATCTCGCCCCGCATCTTGCGAAAGGCCTCTATCTTCTGAAGCTGGCGTGAGGAGGCGGTCATGGCGAAATGCCGAGCTGTCCGCCTGCACCGCTTCGGCGGGCCGGAGGAACTGCGCATCGAGGAGGTAGAGCGTCCCATCCCGCGCGACGACGAGGTGGTCATCCGGGTGCACGCCGCCAGCATCAATCCCGTGGACCTCAAGATCCGCGCGGGCAAGGTGCCCATGGTCCGCGCCGAGCAACTGCCGGTCGGGATGGGCCGCGACGCCGCCGGCGTGGTCGAGACGTGCGGGACGGCGGCACATACGCTGCGGGTCGGCGATCCGGTGTTCTGCTCGGTGGGATGGGACCGCGGCACCTATGCCGAGCTTGTGCTGGTCAAGGCGACGGAGATGGCGGCGAGACCCGCACGACTGGACGATGTCCTCGCGGCCTCGGTGCCGCTGGCTGCGCTGACCGCATGGCAGGGCCTGATCGATCATGGCGGGCTCGAGCAAGGGCAGCGGGTCCTGATCCATGGCGGTGCGGGCGGCGTCGGGCATTTCGGCGTGCAGATCGCCAAGGCGCGCGGTGCCTGGGTGGCCGCGACCGCAGCCGGTCGCGATATCGGCTTCGTGCGTGATCTGGGGGCCGACGAGGTCGTCGACTACCGTCACCAGCGCTTCGAGCAGGCGGTGCGCGACATCGACATCGTGCTCGACCTGATCGGCGGCGAGACGCAGGAGCGGAGCTGGTCGGTGCTCAAGCCGGGCGGGGTCATCGTCTCCACCGTGCAGGACCCCGACCGGGAGACGGCGCGCGAACGCCAGGCCCGTGGCACCCGGTTCCTGGTGGAGCCCAACGCCGCGCAACTGGCCGAGATCGGCCGGCTGATCGATGAAGGAAAGATCCGCCCGACCGTCTCGGCCGTGTTCGGGCTCGATCAGGTGCAGGAGGCCCATCGAGCGCTGGAGCAGACCCATCCACGCGGCAAGATCGTCCTGCGGATCGGCGAGTAGGAGGTCACGATGAGCAAATACGAACGGCCGACCCCGGCGCGCGATCCAGGGGATGCGGTACCGCCGGGGGTAGCGCCCCTGGAACCCGTGCCGCTGGAAGAGCATGACCGGGCGGTGCTGGAGAAGCTGCGAAGACTGCCCGGAGCGCCGGAAGCTGAGCCGACAGACGCCAGCACGGATTGTTGAACGCGCAACCAGGACTTACTTGCGTCGTTCATCGTAACGTATTGATCTTGGAATCAAGGAGAGCACGGATGAGCGACAAGGTGCAGGGTATGGCCCGCGACGTGGCCGGACGGGCGCAGCAGGCGTTCGGGGGCACAGTGGGCGACGCGAAAGTTCAGGCGCAAGGGATGTATAACCAGGCGTCTGGCCAGGCCCAGGAGCAGGCTGCCCGCCTTGCCGAGGTGATCCGCGATCAGCCGCTGACCGCGGCGATCATCGCGTTGGGCATCGGCTACATCGTTGGCCGGCTCACTGCCTGAACCGGCATGCGCGTGGGACATGGCCGGGTCCGAAGGAGCGCGTTCCCCGCTGATCGGCGGGCCAAGTAACGTGCATTCGCCGGTTTCAGCAGTGCTTTCACCGGTTTCCGGTTCGAGGACCGGAAAGGGGTCATCGATCCCTACGTCTCCCAGACGTGAAGCCTCCCTTTACTTGCCCCCGGGTTGATTCCCGGGGGCTTTTCATCGGCGCGGGGTGACGCGCTATCCAATCAGACGTGCGTTTTTTCTCGGCTCAATAAGCTGGGGCGGCGACGTTTCGAATCTCTTTCAGGCCCAGTGCTCCGAGCAGTCCCGGATCAAGTCGGGGACGCTTTCCTGGCGGGCGAGGGAGATCAAAGCCCATCACGTCTTCATAACCCCACAGCGCCCATCCGATCCCATCCCGCTCGCAGGCTTCGCGCACGGCCGCGAGCCAGGCGAGCCGGGCGGGCGTATTGAGCCGGGCGGAGGCGCCGAATTCGCCGGCCAGCACGAATGTCCCATGCCGCGCCGCCCAGGCCTCGACGCGTGCGATCCGGGCAGCGATCGCCTGGAGATCCCAGTGTTGGCCGCAGACGAAGGCGGCCAGATTTTGCGTGGCGGCGTCCGAGCTGGACACGGCCCGCGCGCAGGCGGTGGGGTCCGTAGCGGGGAAGGGCAGGCGTGCCAGCGCCGCATGGTCCAGGTCGGGGCGATAGGCGGCGAGCGAGGTCAGCTCCGCGGGATCGTAGAAGTGGAAGGTGTAGGCCACGTCCCGGTCGAGCACGGGCGTTGTCCCCTCCAATCCGTTGATGCTGCTCCAGTCCGCACCGGTGAGGATGACCGTGCTGGCGGGAAGTGCCTGGCGGATTGCCCTGAGTGCCTGGAGTTGCAGGAAACTCCAGTTCGCCGCTGCACCGGCAAACACCGGCTCGTTCACCACTTCGGGGAATGTTCGGTCCGCGTTGAGTTGGCGAAGGGCGGGCGCGATATTCCGCCAAGTCTCCACAAGCGCGGCGCGGTCCTCCGCCCGGTCCTCCAGGTGCCAAGCGGCTGAGGCCGGCACCAGAACCACCGCCAAGCCGGCATCCTCGATCCGGCGCGCCTGCGCAACCAGAAGGGCGCGCCCTGAGGCGTCCCGCGCGAAGGCCGGATCGAATGGCAGCCGGACGAAGGTGAAGCCCACGCGGCGGAGGTCGGCAATTGCGGCATCGCTCAGGTAGGCCCCGATCGCGGCGGGGTCGGTGCGAGCCGGAAAGCGCAGCCAATTGGTGATGTTCACGCCGCGTCGCAGTGTCGCGATCCGCTGCCCAGGCAGTATCGCACTGGCGACCGCGGGAAGCGATCCTTGGAACAATAAAGTCAGCAGCGTCAGTGCGAGCGCGGCCTTGCGGTTCACGAGACGGAGGCGAGCACGGGCACCTCGCTCGGCGCGAAGCGCTCGACCAGGTAGAGCGGGCGGTTCTTGGCCTCATTGAAAACGCGGCCAAGGTACTCGCCGATGACGCCGAGCGTGAGAAGCTGGACCCCGCCGAGGAACAGGATCACTGTCATCAGGCTCGGGTAGCCGGCCACGGGGTTGCCGAACAACAGCGTGCGGCCGACGAGCTGGGCGCCGAAGACGCAGGCGAACAGCGCCACCGCAAGGCCGAGATAGGTGGCAACCTTCAGCGGCGCGACGGTGAACCCGGTTATCCCCTCGAGCGCCAGCCCCCACAGCGCCACATAGCTCCAGGCACTGCGTCCGGCATGGCGCGGCGCCCGGTCGTAAGGCACTGCCTTTGCGGGAAAGCCAACCCACGCGAACAGGCCCTTCATGCAGCGATGATGCTCGCGCAACTGCAGGACCGCCTCCACCACCCGCCGGCTCATCAGCCGGAAGTCGCCCACGTCGCGCGGAATCTCGATGTCGGCGAGCCGGCCCATCACCCGGTAGAACAGCCGCGCGCTCAGCCGTTTCAGGAGACCATCTCCGGCGCGGGCGCGGCGTTGGGCGTACACCGTGTCGAACCCCTCCCGCCAGCCGGCGACGAGGGCAGGGATCAGTTCGGGCGGGTCCTGCAGGTCGGCATCGATGACGATCACCGCATCGCCGCGCGCGTGGTCGAGCCCGGCGGTGGTCGCGATCTCCTTGCCAAAATTGCGCGTCAGGTTGACCAGTGCGACCCGCGGATCGGCCCGGCGCAGGACGTCCAGCACGGCCAGCGTGCCATCGGCGCTCCCGTCATTGACGTACACGGCTTCCCACGACCCGAGCCCGTCCATTACCTCCGAGAGGCGGTCATGGAACGCAGCCAGCCCCGCCTGTTCATTGTAGGCGGGCACCACCACCGAAAAGGTCGGGCGGGCTCCGGCCCAGGGCGCGGCGGAGACGTCCAGCATGGCGGGCCTCGAAGCGGGTTGTCAATCTTTGCGCGGCATCATCGGCGCCGTTGACCCGCATGAGGCGCCGAAGACTTTGAGGTTCGGTAAACGGCCCGCGATCCTGCTGCTCGCCGTCGCCATACTCGGGGGCGCCGCCGCGACCCGAAGCTTCGAGTACGACGAGGCCTATAGCGTCTTCGTCACCTCTCCCACGCCGCGCCCGGCCTGGCCGGCGACAGTGTTCCGGGCGGGCGACGCGCGCGCGGCGTTCGCCTCCCATGCCGGTCCAATCGCCATCGCACGCGCCTTGCGCGAGACGGACGTGCATCCGCCGCTCTATTTCTGGCTGCTCGCCGCCTGGCGGCAGGTCGCGGGCGATGGGCTGTTCGCCATGCGGCTGTTGTCAGTGACGTGCGCACTCGTGGCGCTCGGCGCGGTCGGGAGCCTAGCCCGCGAGGCCGGTATTCCGGTCGCCTCCGCCATGCTGCTCACGCTTGGATGCTACGGCTTTGCCTATACCGGGGTCGTCGCCCGGGGATTCGCGCTGGCCCAGGCGCTGACGCTATGCGGCGTGCTGCTGCTGGTTCGCGCCGCGCGTGTCGCGCCCCCCGCCGAACCAGACGCTTATGGAGACGGCTCGCCGCCCAGTCCCCGCCACGCCCGGTCGGCCAGCGGAATGGCTCTCGGCGGAGGTCTGCTGCTCGGTGCCGCGACGCTGACCAATTACCTGAGTGTCTTCGTGGCCGTCGCGGCATTGCTCTGGCTGTTGCTCGGCTGCTGGCGGCGGCCGCGCCTGTGGCTGGCTGCCGGGATCGGCTTCAGCCTGTTCCTGCTGGCCAACCTGATGTTCTTCCTGGCTCAGCGGAACGCCCGGGTAGGCCAGTTCCCCCCGTTCAGACTGGGACCAAGCCTGGTCCGCCTCGCCGGGTATGCAACCGCCAACCTGTTCGGTGGCCTGCCTCTGTATGTCGGTGGACCCGCACGCACCCTGGTGGCGGCCGTCCTCGGTGTAACTGTCGCCGGGTTGATGGCGCTGATCGCTTGGCGCTGGCGTGCCTTGGCCACCCCACGAACACGCATCCTGCTGGCGGGCTGCATGGTGGCGCCCCCTCTCGGGCTGCTCGTGCTTGGCGCACTGTTCGACAGCACGCCGATCGAATTGCGTTACCTGTGCTTCGCCACGCCTTTCGCCGGAATGCTGCTGGCCGCTGCCCTCGCCGCCGCGCCATGGGGCAGGCGCCTGCGATCCGGTGTGCTGATCCTCCAGGCGCTCTCGCTCCTTGGGCTCGCGCTGCGCGCGGAGACGATGCAGCCAGCCCGGGCGGCGGCGCGCTCCGCCGCCGCGCTGGCCGGGTCTGATGGCGTCGTGATCCTGCCGCGCGGCAATGACGGGGTTGGCGTGGTCGGCCCGTTCCTGGCCGAGTTGCCCGATGTGACCCCTGTCCTGCTTGTTCGGCCCGAGGACGATCCGGAGTCAGTGCGCGGGCGGGTGCCGCACGGACCCGTGGTACTGGCACTGCTTGGCGAGGATGCGGCGAGCGTGGCGGCTTTGCGTGTCATGCGCGCGGCTTTCGGGGGCACGTGTTGGCACATCAGCGGCCGAGGCTTCGCCACCACCGCGCTCGCGCCAAACTGCGCGGCCCAGCCGATGCATCTCTCATCGGCGGCATCGCCCTGAGCGAGTCGGAGCCCGCCGCCGGAAGTCAGTCCTCACCGTTGTTGCGAAACGGGCTCTGTTCCGCGAGGGCCTCGATCTCGGCCCTGATCATCGGCGTTTCGTGCTTGAGGAAGTCGGCGACGGCCCGGCGCAGGGCCGGATTGGCGATCCAGTGCGCGGAATACGTGAGCCGGGGAAGATAGCCGCGCTGGATCTTGTGCCGGCCTTGCGCCCCGGCCTCCACGCGCGACAGCCCATGTTCGATGGCCCATTCGATCGCGCGATAGTAGCACAACTCGAAATGCAGGAACGGCCACTCGCCGCGGCACCCCCAGTTACGGCCATACAGCGCATCGGCTCCGGCGAGGTTGAGCGCACCCGCGACCGGGGTGCCCTGGTTCTCCGCGACCATCAGCACGACCTTGCGGCCCAGCCGCTCGGACAGCAGCGAGAAGAAGCGGCGCGTCAGGTAGGCGCTGCCCCATTTGCGGTCCACCGTGCCGCGATAGAAACGATAGAACGCATCCCAGTACCGTTCGGTGATCTCGTCGCCCGCCAAGGCGCGAAAGGTCAGCCCTGCCGCGTTGGCGTCGCGCCGTTCGCGCCGCAGGACCTTGCGCTTGCGTGATGCCAGGGCACCGAGGAACTCGTCGAAATCCGCGTAACCGGCGTTCTCCCAATGAAACTGCATGCCGATCCGCCGCAGCCACTTGCTCTCGCCCAGAATGTCCCACTCCGCCTCGGTGCAGAACGTGACATGGACCGAGGACAGGCCCAATTCCCCGCATGCCTGCGCCAAGGCGCCCGCCAGTGCGCGGAGCGGCACCGAAGCGTTGGGCCGGCGCAGCAGGCGCGGCCCAGGAACCGGGCTGAACGGGACCGCGACCTGAAGCTTCGGGTAATAGTCGCCGCCTGCCCGCTCCAGTGCGTGCGCCCAGCCATGGTCGAACACGTATTCGCCGTAGCTGTGCGACTTCGCGTACATCGGCGCCACGGCCAGGACCACGCCGGCGTCGTCGCGCAGGACCGCATGTTGGGGCAGCCATCCGGTGCGCGCGCCAGCCGAGCCGCTGTCCTCCAGCGCGCTCAGAAAGGCGTGGCTCACGAAGGGATTGTTCTGCCGGCGCAGGCATCCCAGTCAGCCGCGTCAATCTCCTTGATCGCGGCATGCAGCGATAGCGAAAGCGTGGCGGGCACCGTCGGGCATGAGGCAGATGCCGACGCTCAGTCAATACTCGAACATGCCCTCGACCTCCACGGCCGCATCCAACGGCAGGGAGGGTACACCGATGGTCGTGCGCGCGTGTCGCCCGGCCTCACCGAACACCGCCACCGCGAGGTCGGACGCGCCGTTCATGACCGTGGCGTGTTCGGTGAAGTCGGGGTCACAAGCGATGAACCCTCCCAGGCGCACCACGCGGCGCACCCGGTCCAGATCGCCGCAGGCCGCCTTGAGCTGCGCGAGAACATTGGTGAAGCAGATCCGGGCCGCGCGGGTCCCCTGATCGACCGAGAGCCACCGGCCGAGCTTGCCCGCGACCGCGACCTGACCGCCGGTCGCCGGCAACTGGCCGGAAATGACGACGAGACTTCCGGTGACGACGAAGGGCACGTAGGTCGCGATCGGCGGGACCGGATGCGGCAGCGTGATCCCAAGCTCGGCCAGCTTCGCCTCGATTCGCCCCGCCATCGTCTGACCTCTCCTACGTCCGTCCCGCGACCCTGCGCCGGCGCCGCCATGATGCCAGCCGTCCTGCGCGCCGTCACGGTCCGATATGGAGGCCAATACGGCCGGGTCTAGCTCGCGATGACCCGGAAGCCGCGTCGGCGCGCCCGAGGGTCTGCCGGCAAGTCGAGCGGGAGGAGCGGGGCGGGCGGCGCCTCCGGTTCGTCGACGCCGATGGGAATATCATGGCGGCCGAGATAGTTCGCCGCGAGGTGGCGAAACACGTAGTCCAGCACGGAGGAGGCGCGTCCCACCGCCGGATCGCCTTCCACGGCGCCGGACGGGCCGAAGCGCGTCATCGTGAACGCGTCCACGAACTCGGCGAGGGGCACGCCGTGCTGCAAGCCCAGGCTGACAGCTGCGGCGAAGCCATCGATGACACCGCGAAGGTTGGCGCTGTCTTTTGGAAGCGTCGATCGAGATCTCGCCAAGCGTGCCGTCCGCATACTCGCCGGTGCGCAGATAGACGCGGTGCCCGCCGACGACGGCCTTCTGGGTGTACCCGGCCCGCCGCGCCGGCAGCTCTCGCCTGCCGCCGGAACCCAGGTCCGCAATCGCCGGCGGGGTCTCGGGCCTGGCTGGAAGGACTGCAAAGAAGGGGGCCAGCGCGTCGTGCATCGCGCGATGGGCGACGGTATCGTGCGTGGGAAACACGCTTTGGCCGCCGAACCCGGCCGCCAGCGCCGCCTCCGCCGTCATCGCGCGTACCGCGAGCCACGCACGCGCCCAGCGCGCAAGGCTGCCGTCCGGGGCGAGCGGGGAAAACGCCGGCGCGATTCCCCCCGTCTCGACGCCGAGCAGCGCCTCGGCCTCGGCGGGCGCGAAGACGGCGGGGACGACCGTCTGGCGCAGACCGTTTCCGGCAGAGGAGGCTGCGAGGCGGTCGCGCAGCAGCGTGGCGAGCGCGCCGGCGGCGTCGCGCGCCGCCTCGGTTCCGTAATCGAGGCCGAGGCCGGCCAGCAGCCCGGCGAGATCGGCGATCCCGACCATGACGCGGTCCGCTTCGGGCGCGGCCATCGCGAGCGCCACGACGGCGGCCTCCACGGCGATGGCGAATGCATCGTGATCGAAGCCGAGACCCGGGTCGAGGAAGGCCGGCAGGTTCAGGACGAAGCGCGGGTCCTCCGAAGCACGGCCTTGCCAGACAGCGCCGACCGGGGCGCCTTGGCGGTGCAGCAGCATGCCGTGCAACGGTCCCGGCCAGCGCCGACCCAAGCCCGGCACCCGCCGCGTTCCGGGCCGCCGAGCCTATCCAAGCCTCGGCCGCGGTCGGTAAGTCAACGGGTCCATCGTCGGGTGCGAGCGCGCCGAGCGCGGCGGCGGCGGTGGCCTCCCATGCCGGCAGGAAGACTGATCGCTCGGTGCGGCAGAGTCAGGGTCGGCCCCCGCTGTCAGCCAGCTGCATCCGCACGCCTTGCCAGGTCGGGTTCGTTCGCATGCTGCGAAAGTACCAGCGCACCGGCCCGGAGAGAAGAAAATGTTGGGCTGCATTGGGCCATCGAGCACAAATCCTGTGGACAGGTGCGTTTGCGCCTAGGACTGGACCACGTGGCTGGACCGCTGGGCGCGCGCTTCGTATATCCTGCGGCATGAACATCGGCACCTGGCTGTTCACCAAGCTGAAGGGCCGTCACGTCGGCCGGGACGCGGACGGAAACATCTATTTCGAGGAGCGACGCGCCCGTCGTGGCCTGCGGCTGCGGCGCTGGGTCGCTCTATGCCGGGCTGCCCGAGGCCTCGAAGGTGCCGCCGGAATGGCATGCCTGGCTGCACTACACGACCGACGCGCCGCTGGCGCCGTCGACCCGGCAGCCTTGGCAGAAGCCGCACATCCCGAACGCGACCGGCACGGCGGAGAGCTATCGACCGCCCGGCCACGACTACCGGGGCGGCGAGCGGGCGCGTGCGACAGGCGACTACGAAGCCTGGACGCCGGAAGGCTGAACGTCCGATGCGCCGCCACAACGCCATCGAGGTGCTGACCGGCATCCTGGTGCTGATCGTCGCCGTCGGCTTCCTCGGATACGCGGTCGCCCATTCCGGCACGCGCCGTCCGGCGGGGGCTACCGCTCTATGCGAGCTTCGACAACATCGCCGGGCTGAACGTCGGCGCCGACGTGCGTCTTGCCGGGGTCAAGGTCGGCAGCGTGCAGGCCGAGGCGATCGACCCGAAGACCTATCTGGCGCGCGTGACGCTCGACATTCGCGACGGCGTTCAACTGCCCAAGGACAGCGGCGCCTCGGTTGCGAGCGAAAGCCTGCTGGGCGGCATCTACCTCGCCATCTCGCCGGGCGGAGACGAGCAGATGCTGAAGCCGGGGGACGCCTTCACGGCGACCCAGGGAGCGGTCAGCCTGCAGGATCTGCTCGGCAAGTTCATCTTCAGCGCGACCAACATGGTGAGCGCGATGGCCGGGAGCCGCGGCAGCCAGGTGCCGGCAGAGCCGGCCCGCCGCCACGCGGCCGCTCCGGCACCCGCCGCGGCTCCGGCGGAGCCTCGCGGTGATCCCGGAACCTCCCGCGATCTGGCCGCAGCCGGACGGCGCGCCGGTGTCGTGCCGCGAGAAGCTCAAGATGCTGGCGGAGAACCACGCCGAGCTGGCGCAGGCCATGCAGGACGCGTTCGAGGACGCGGTGCTCATGGGTGTGGACGAGCAGGCGATGCGCCGCATCCTGTCCGACATGGTCGCCGGGCTGGAAAGCCCGAAGCGGGGCGCGGTGAGGCGGGCCGTGGCGATCGATGGCTCCTCGGCCTGCTCGCGGCCTCGCCCGGGCCCAGCCGCGCCGCCGCTCGCCCGCCGGACGCGGATCGTGCGGCCGCCCAGGCGCCGCCGCCGGCCTGGGTCGCCGCGGGACGGCGGCGGAACTGGAGGTGCTGGACAAGATCGACGCGATCAGCCGCAACTATACAGTGCGGGTCGGTCAGTCGGTCCAGGTCGGGTCGCTGACCATCACGGTGCAGTGCCTGCGCGGTCCGCCCGCCGGATCAGCCGGCGGACGCCGCGGCGTTGCTCGCCATCACCGATAGCCGTCCCGACGAGCCGGGTTTCAACGGCTGGATGCTCGCCAACGAGCCCTGGCTCGGCGATGCTGCAAAGTCCGGTCTACGACGTCCGGGTCATCCGATGCCGGCCGTGACGTGCCGGGTTGCCGCCGTTCGCGCGGGCCGCGCTGCTGCTGGACATCGACGGCACGCTGATCGACTTCGCCCCGACGCCCGGAGCGCGTGGTCGTGCCGCCGGGGCTGCTCGCCGCGCTGCGCCGGCTCCGGCCGGCACTCGGCGGCGCGCTCGGCGTCATCAGCGGGCGCGTGATCGCGCAGGTCGACCGGCTGCTCGGCGATGCGCCGCACGCCGTCGCCGGCGAGCATGGCGGCGCCATCCGCCACGCGCCCGGACGCACCCGATGGAGCGCGCCGCGACTGCCCGCGCCCCCGGAGGCATGGGCCGCGGCGGCGGAACAGGCGGCGGCGCTGCATCCAGGCGCGCGGGTGGAGCGCAAGGCGCGGGGCTTCGTGCTGCACTATCGCGACGCGCCGGACGCCGGGCCCGGATTCGGCGCGCTCCTGCGCGAGCTTGCTGGCGGGCTCGCCCGGCTTCGAGGTGCTCGACGGCAACATGGCCTGGGAGGTTCGCCCGCGCGGCGCCGACAAGGGCGGGGCGGTCGCCGCGTTGATGGCACGCCCGCCGTTCGCCGGCCGGCTGCCGGTGTTCATCGGCGACGACGTGACCGACCACGACGGCATCCGCATGGCCCGACGCGATGGGCGGGGCTGGGTTGCTGGTCGCCGACGTGTTCGCCGACCCCGCCGGGGTGCGCGCATGGCTCGCGGAGGTGGCGGCGCGGGGCGGCTGGTGAGATCGCTCGCCGACTTCGCCGCGCTCTCGTTCGACTGCTACGGCACGCTGATCGACTGGGAGAGCGGCCTGTGGGCGGCCTTGCAGCCGCTGCTGGCGCGCGCGCCGACGCCCCTCGACGCGCGAGGCGGCACTGCGCGCATTTCGCCGCGACGGAGGCGCGCGTGCAGGCCGAGGACACCGACCTGCCCTACGCGGCGGTGCTGGAGGAGGTCCATCGGCGTCTCGCCGCGACGTGGAAGCAGCGCCGCCGACGCCGAGAGAAGCGCGCCGCTTCGGCGGCGGCGTCGGCGACTGGCCCGCCTTCCCCGACACGCGTCGAGGCCTTGCGCCGGCTGAAGCGTCGTTATCGGCTGGTGATCCTGTCCAACGTCGATCGAGGCGAGCTTCGCGCGCACCCTGCCGCGGCTGGGTGTCGCGTTCGACGCGGTGTTCACCGCCGAGGACGATCGGGTCCTACAAGCCCGACCCCCGCAATTTCGCACTTCCTGATCGCCCGGCTGGCCGAGCGCGGTATCGCGCGCGAGGCGCATCCTGCATGTCGCGCAGAGCCTGTTCCACGACCACGCCCCGGCCAACGCCGCCGGCCTCGCCTCCGCCTGGATCGACCGCCGCGCCGGCACAGCCTGGCTCGGGCGCCACCGCACCGCCACCCGCCGGCGTGCGCTGGGACCTACGCTTCGAGACGCTTGGCCGCGCTGGCGGAGCCTGCGATGCCGCGGGCGCGACTACCAATTGAGCGCGGCGCCCCCGCGCAGGCAGGCCTCCGCCTCCGCCGTGAAGGCTCCGGTCTGCTCGTGCAGCACCATCCCCGGCAGCAGCACCAGCGGGGTCCGGGCGCCGCGCACCGCGCGCAGGAGCAGCAGCTTCGCCGGCTGCCCGGAGCGCGGCCACAGCGGCAAGCAGCCTGATCGCCGCCACAGCCAGCGCGCGCGCAGCCGGCCAGCGCCTCGGCAAGTCGCGCCGGGGGCAAGATCAGGCTCAGCGTGCCGCCGGGACGGAGAACGGCCCCGAGCGCCGCAGCCCAGTCGGCGACCAGGCCCAGGGCGCGCTTGTTTCGCTCCGACCCGCGCTGCGTCCGGCGAAGCGGTGCTTGCGGCCGCGTGATACGGGCGGGTTGGCGAAGGCGTGATCGAACGGCCCGCGCACGGGCAGGGCCAGCACGTCGCCGGCAACGACCTCGACCCCCGGCACGGCATTCGCGCCGGCGTTGGCCTGCGCGAGCGCGGCCAGTGCCGGATCGCGCTCAATCCCGACGCCGCGCAGTCCGGGGACGCGCATGGCCAGGCACAGCAGCGCCGCGCCGGCGCCGCTGCCGCCCTCAAGCACGATCTCTCCCGGACGAGCGGGCACGCTGGCGGCCAGCAGCACCGGTTCGATCCCGCTGCGGAAGCCGCGTGCCGGCTGGGCATAGCGGACCCGGCCGCCTAGCAGCGTGCCGGCGGTCGTCTGCACTCAGGCCTCGCCGGCATCCGCCAGCACGCGCCGGGCTTGCGCGGCGTCCGCATCGGCCACCGCCAGGCGGCGCTGGATGGCGCCGATGCTGCCCTCCATCACCGAGGCGTGCTGGTCGAGCAGCAGCGAGGCGATGCCCGCATCGGCCAGCAGGGCGGAGAGGAAGGACAGCCGCACGGGATCGTTGGAGATGGCGATGACGCGCATGGACCCGGCCGCCCCCTTGCCTTGACCCCTTTTCCGCGGCGCCGATATGGTGCCTGTGACCGCACATACTTGCAAGCCGGGAGACATCGTTGGCCGTCGCCGCCATCAAGGAGCAGGCCAGCGCGTCCCTGAGCCCGTGATCACGAGGACGCGCTCTCGGCACTGATCGAGCTGGTCGGCGCCGACATGGCCGCGACCAACCGGGTGATCGTCGAGCGGATGGACAGTCCGGTGGCGCTGATCCCGCAGCTTGCCGCCCATCTGGTCGCCGCCGGCGGCAAGCGTCTGCGCCCGTTGCTGACCCTGGCCGCGGCGCGGCTCTGCGGCTATCCGGGCCCGGACGGCGGTGCCCGCCACGTCGCGCTCGCCGCATGCGTGGAGTTCATCCACACGGCGACGTTGCTGCACGACGACGTGGTGGACGAGAGCCTGCTCCGCCGCGGCCTCGCCTCGGCCAACGCAGTGTTCGGCAACCAGGCTTCGGTGCTGGTCGGCGACTTCCTGTTCGCGCGCGCCTTTCAGCTGATGGTGGCGGACGGCTCGCTCCAGGTGCTCGACATCCTGTCGCGCGCGGCGGCGACCATCGCCGAGGGCGAGGTGCTGCAACTCGCGACACAGAACGACCTTTCCACCTCCGAGGCGCGCTATCTGGAGGTGGTGCGCGGCAAGACCGCCGCGCTGTTCGCCGCCGCTTGTCGAGGTGGGCGCCGTGGTCGCCAACCGGCCCGAGCGCGAGGAGACGGCGCTGGCGGAGTACGGCCTGGGCCTCGGCATCGCCTTCCAGCTCGTGGACGACGCGCTCGACTACGCCGCCGACCAGGCCCGCCTGGGCAAGACGGTCGGCGACGATTTTCGCGAGGGCAAGATCACGCTGCCCGTCCTGGTCGCCTACGCCGCCGGTGACGCGCGCGAGCGCGCGTTCTGGCAGCGGACCATCGAGGCGTGCGAGCAGACCGAGGCGGATCTCGAGCAGGCGCTCTGCACTGATGGCGCGCCACGGCGCGATCTCGGCTGACCCTCGATCGCGCGGCCGGCTTCGCCCATACCGCCAAGCGGGCGCTGGAGGTGTTTCCCGACACGCGCCTGCGCCGCACGCTGCGCGATGTCGCCGACTACACCATCCAGCGGGCGCGCTAGCGACCCAATTTGGGATTAGCTGCCCGGCTCGCGTCTGGCTTGCGTTCGGCCGTTGCGCGTGCTGCAAGCCCGATGCATGTCGGATGTCGCCGTCGCACGCCCGCTCGCCCCGGAGGACCTCGCCGCCGAGCGCGTCCTGATCCTGGATTTCGGCAGCCAGCTCACCCAGCTCATCGCCCGCCGCGTGCGCGAATCCGGCGTCTATTGCGAGATCTGGCCCTGCACCGCCGACCCCGCGCGCATCCGCGCCTTTGCTCCGCGCGGGGTGATCCTCTCGGGCGGCCCGGCGTCGGTCCACGAGGCGGGCGCCCCGCGTACGCCGGCCGGCGTGTTCGAGTTGGGGGTTCCCGTGCTCGGCATCTGCTACGGCGAGCAGCTCATCTGCGCCGATCTAGGCGGCGAGGTCGCGCCCTCGGAGCTTCCGGGAGTTCGGCCGCGCGTTCGTCGATGTGACCGGACGACTGCGCCCTGTTTCGACGGCGTTTGGCCGACCGGCGCGCGCGAGCAGGTATGGATGAGCCACGGCGACCGGGTGACGCGCCTGCCGCCGGGATTTCGGGCCGTGGCGGTCAGCGATGGCGCGCCGTTCGCGGCCATCGCCGACGATGCGCGACACATCTATGGCGTGCAGTTCCATCTGGAGGTCATCCACACCCCGCATGGCGCGGCGCTGCTGCGCAACTTCACCCATCGCGGTCGCCGGCCTGTCGGGAACATGGACGATGCAGGGCTTCCGCGACGGCCGAGATCGCCCGATTGCGCGCGCAGATCGGCGCCGGTCGGGTGATCTGCGGCCTGTCGGGCGGGGTCGATTCATCCGTCGCGGCCGTGCTGGTCCATGAGGCGATCGGCGATCAGCTGACCTGCATCTTCGTCGATCACGGATTGCTGCGCGCGAACGAGGCCGAGGAGGTGGTCACAACCTTCCGGGACCGGTTCAATATCCGGCTGGTGCATCGTCGACGCCTCCGACCTGTTCCTCGCCGCGCTCGAGGGCGTTACCGAACCCGAGGCTAAGCGCAAGACGATCGGGCGGCTGTTCATCGAAGTGTTCGAGGAGGAGGCGGCGAAGCTGGGAGGCGCGGATTTCCTGGCGCAAGGCACGCTCTATCCGGACGTGATCGAATCCGTCAGCGTCGCCGGTGGCCCGTCAGTGACCATCAAGTCGCACCATAACGTCGGCGGGCTGCCGGAGCGGATGCGCCTCAAGCTGGTCGAGCCGCTTGCGCGAGCTGTTCAAGGACGAGGTGCGCGAACTGGGCCGCACGCTCGGCATCCCGGAGGCGATCGTGGGGCGCCACCCGTTCCCCGGCCCCGGGCTCGCCATCCGCATCCCGGGCGCGATCACGCGCGAGAAGCTGGACCTCCTGCGCCGTGCGGACGCGATCTTCCTGGAGGAGATCCGCGCGGCCGGGCTGTACGACGCGATCTGGCAGGCCTTCGCGGTCCTGTTGCCGGTCCGGACCGTAGGGGTGATGGGTGACCGGCGCACCTACGACCACGCCTGCGCACTGCGCGCGGTGACCAGCACCGACGGAATGACCGCCGACGTCTATCCGTTCGACATCGGCTTTCTCGGTCGCACCGCGAACCGCATCGTCAACGAGGTGCGCGGCATTAACCGCGTGACCTATGATGTCACCAGCAAGCCGCCCGGCACGATCGAGTGGGAATGATTTTCACCCATCCGGGAGTATCCGAGAATACGCCAGAATACGCCATAAGTACCCTATATAAATGCGGAAAAACACCGATAGCTATCGGTGACTATTGAGGGTCAGCGATCCGCTCTGACGGGCTGCCTGACGGAAGTCGGCCCTCTTGCTCATCTCGAATTTCAAAACTACCGTCAGGGCATCGTGAGCCTATGACGGTAGTTTCTTCCGTTTATGGTGCTGGAGGTAAAGGGAATTTTTGGGCTTTGGCTTGTGAAATTCGCTTGACGGTAGTTTCGGAAAGGAGGCGTGGGATGCTGACGGATGTCGCCTTGAAGGCGCTGAAACCCAAGCAGAAAGTCTACAAGGTCACCGATCGAGATGGAATGTACGTCCATGTGACACCCAAAGGTGCGGTGTCGTTCCGGTTGGATTATCGGCTGAACGGGCGTCGGGAGACGGTGTATCCCGGCAAGTAT
Organism: uncultured Pseudomonadota bacterium; assembly: GCA_963756495.1. GTDB lineage: Bacteria > Pseudomonadota > Alphaproteobacteria > Acetobacterales > Acetobacteraceae > DATFDN01. Next base: position 581,812 of record CAVWNS010000005.1, read on the forward strand.
GGTCCAGCTGGTTTGTCACTCGCCCGAGCGCGGGAGAAATGCATTGATGCCCGCAGGGCGATCGCGGATGGCATATCGCCGGCGATCGAAAAGCAACGTGAGAAGCGGCGCATGAAGGAGGCGAAGAGCTTTGGCGAATTTGGGAGAAGTGGCTGACCGCCGCGCCGATGGCCGATAGCACCCGTGCGATGCGCCGGTCCATCTTTGAGCGTGAACTGCTTCCGGTCTGGCGAGGCCGCCTTCTCACTGAGATCACCCCAGATGATTTGCGAGCACATTGCGCGGCAATTGTCGCTCGCGGCGCGCCCGCTACCGCCATACACGTTCGCGACATCCTCAAGCAGATTTACGGCTTCGCGATCTTGCATGGGGAGAAGGTCGCCAATCCGGCCGAGGCGGTAGGTCCCGCCTCGATCGCGACGTTTGCTCCCAAGGATCGCTCGCTCTCGCCCTCCGAAATCAGGGTTATGCTGAAGCAGCTCGAACACGTCGCGACATTGCCGACCATTCGGCTCGGCATGCGGCTTTACCTCCTCACGATGGTGCGCAAAAGCGAGCTGCAGGATGCCGTTTGGAATGAGGTGGACTTCGAGAATGCGGTCTGGACAATCCCGAAGGAGAGGATGAAACGAACAAAGGCTCACAACGTATATTTGTCGCGGCAGGTCCTCGACATTATGGTCGCTTTGAAGACCTGTGCGGGCAATTCGCGGTTTCTCTTACCATCGCGCTATGACGCCGACGCTCCGATGTCCCGCGCGACGTTCAACCGTATTACCTATGCTGTGGTCGAGCGCGCAAAGCGGGAGGGGCTTCCGCTTGAGCCTTTCACGGTGCACGACTTGCGCCGTACGGGATCGACACTCCTAAACGAGCTCGGATTTAATAGCGACTGGATCGAAAAGTGCTTGGCGCACGAGGATGGACGCTCTTCTCGCGGCGTCTACAACAAAGCCGAGTACGAAATGCAGCGCCGACACATGATGCAGGAATGGTCGGACGCTCGTCGACGCATGGGTGGTGGGGAAAAAGTTCGTGCCCACCCTCATTTCGCCATCAATGCCGATTTTTGAGCCCAACCCGGCGCTTTGACCGGGCGCGTGCGGCGTTGCTGGACATCGGGGTGCTGCGCGCGCTCGATCGGCTTCGACCTGCGAGACGCCAGCCATGCTTCGACTTCCGCAAGGTCCCATACGACGCACCGCGGAGATAAGGCGAAGCGGCGCGGAAACTCGCCGCGCTGCTCCAATTCGTAGATGGTGCTGTCTGCAAGCGGAACGATGGACCTGAGCTCATGTCGTCTTAGTGTCCTCGGCAGGCTACTCGAGTGTTTTCTTGTCCATTCGATGCACTCCAATCGTCATCGAACGGTGCCGAAAGGCGCTGCCTGTGGAAAGCTCGGCGACAGGCGGGTCGCGCCCTGGCGCACAAAGAGAAGCGCCCTGGGCAAGCGGGCCAAGACGGACCTGATCGATGCCCTGGTCATCGCGCGTTTCGCCGAGGCGGCCAAACCAGAGCCACGCGCCTTGGCCAATGAACAAACCCAGCAGCTGGCCGACCTTGTCGCGCGCCGCCGGCAAATCGTGCAGATGCTGACGGCCGAGCGGAACCGTCAGCGGCAAGCCAGCAGCCGAACCGCCAAGAGCTGTGCGCGTCTGATCGCGGCGCTCGAACGCGAACTGGCCGATGTCAACGGCGAGATCGACGACGCCGTGCGTGGCTCGCCGGTCTGGCTGGAAAAACAGGAATTGCTGCGCAGTGTGCCAGGCGTCGGGCCAGTGGTGGCGCGCACGTTGCTGGCCGAACTGCGGGAACTCGGCGCCTTGGACCGGCGGCGCATTGCCGCTTTGTGTGGGCTGGCACCTTGGACCCGGCAGTCGGGCCAGTGGCGCGGCAAAAGCTTCATCGGCGGCGGCCGCAGCAGCGTCCGCTCCGCGTTGTTCATGGCCGCCTTGGTCGCGTCCAAGCGCAGCCCGGCATTTGCGGCCTTCTACCAGCGGCTGCATCGGCCGGGGCAAAGCCAAGCTCGCCGCCCTCATCGCCGTCGCGCGCAAGCTGCTGGTGGTGCTCAACGCCGTCCTGCGCACAGCCACCAAATGGGACGAGGCCAAGCATGTCTGACCGTCGAACCGAGGGTGAGCCCGCCTCGCGACGAGGTCGGCGGGTCAAGGCCGCAGCCGCCGACGGCGCTGGCCGGACAGTGCCAGCCTTGATCCGCCCACACCGCTCGCGAAACCCTAAACTCATCGGATCACGCTTGACGAACAAGACAGTCGCTCTCCCTCCTGCCCGCAGCTCGGCGTGCACACGCGGCGCCCCATACGTCTCGCGCGAACTCGCGTGTATGGTCCGCACCCGCTTCAGCAGCGCGGCGTCAGCAACCGCGTGCGCCGACGGCGGCCGTTGCCGCCACGCGTCGTACCCGGCCTCGGACACGCCGAGCACGCGTGCCATGGTTGCGATCGGGAAGCTGGCCTGGTGCGCGCTCATGAATTCGAAAACCCGGACGGAATCGCGCCGATCTCGCGTGCGAACCAGGCCGCCGCTCGAGAGAGAATGTCGCGCTCCAGCCGCAGCTGCTTGTTCTCACGCCGCAGCCGGGCCAGCTCGTCACGCTCGGCCGCGGCCAGACCGTCGCCCGTCTCCTCCCGGCGGCCCTCTTGCCGGTCCGCCTGCGTGACCCAGTGGCAGATCGACTGCGCCGTCGGCTCGAACTCGCGGGCCAAGTCAGCGGGATCGCGGCCGGCGCGAACAAGATCGACCATCTGTCGGCGGAACTCAGACGAATAAGGTGCGCGTGTCTTGGGCATCGTGAAGCCTCCGTTGGTGAGCCTGAAGGGCTCCACCAAACCGGGTCAACTTCAGCTTCAGACGACCGACAAGATCGGAGCCTCAACCAGTCCGCTGGGATGACCAGAACCGGACCGGTCCTGAAGGTTGATCTTGTTTGTAATGCGGGCCGGGAGGGTGCTCATGACTGGTTGATCAACGGTACGCGACCATCACGGGGCGCCTTCGATGCACATGCTCGTCACTCACTGCAAATTTTCTCGCCGCACTTGCTTCGGCAGTGCGGGCGTCCACCGCCCTGGTTCGACCGTCGATTTTGTCCGGCAGCCAACAGGTGCGAGATGGTGAGATTTTCTACGTGCGAATGTATGCTGCGCGATCCATCCCATTTGGACTTCTCGTCGGCTTCGTGCCGATTGCAACCCCTTGGTCGGTCCAAGCGGCTGCGATAGTATTACTCGCCTCGGCGATACAGATGATCGACATAGCTATTGCCGGATCGAAGAAAGACTGGAAGATGCTCGGCGGGGCGAGTGTCGGAGCGATCGCACACTTACTGTGCGGTTTATACATGCTTAGGGATCTGCGAGCGAGTTAACCTCGAAGATCAGGTGACCTGTAATGCTAGCCTTTAACCGAGATGTTTCTTGCAGCGGCGTCTGAAAACGCCGACGTTATCTCGAACAACGCGCCCGTGAAAGGCTGGTGTACGCATCTACATGAGCCACTCCCGATATTAGTGCGGCTGTAGCCTGCGTCGAGTTCTTACCCGCAGTCTTCGGTAGACAGATCTTGCACTTCGCGAAAGGCGTGTGCGAGGTATTCGTTCGGGTTGCCTTGCCCCCCGTCTAGCCATGACGAGAAGGCCTGGGTGAATGCAGCCATTCCCACCTGAGCTGCCAGCCATGCCCGTCGATCAGGAATACCGCGTTCCTGCAGTGCGGTCGCCAGTGCCGAAATTAACGACCTAGCCTTGATAAGTTCCCGCTCTTGCAGCGGCGGACTGCTCGCGATGATTCGACGACGGGGTTCGGCGAACTGGCGGTTGTCGACAAGCAGGTCCTCTGCCTTCCGGAAGGCGTGGAACAGCGTCGCCAAAGGACGGAGTGACGCCGGTGCATCATGCACGGCGTCGATCAGGATGGTGCGTAACGCACCTTCGCCGTCGAACAACACCTCCCGCTTGTCAGTGAAGTGGCGGAAAAAGGTTCGCTCCGTCACTCCGGCTTTGGCCGCGATCTCGGCCGTCGTCGTCTCATCGTATCCGCGCTCCTGGTATAGCTCCAAGGCTGCCTCTTGAAGGTGACGCCTCACCTTTGTTCCGTCTCGCGGCACCCATTCGCCTCTTGTCAGTGGCTGACGATACGCTTATAGTCAGCCGCTGACGATAGAGCTGTGATCCTCATCGTTCAAGAGCCGAACCCGGAAACGTGCGGGATCGTGCTGCAGATCATTGGAGAACCGCCATGAGCAATGCCGTTCCGCCCACCATGCGATCGTTGCGCTTCCATCGTCATGGCGATTGGGCCGACGTCTTGCATCTGGAAGAGGCGCCTGTTCCCAATCCACGCGCGGACCAAACTCTGCGTGCGGGTCCATGCGTGCGCGCTGAACCCCATGGACTGGGTGCTCTGCCTTGGGCAGATGCCCGGGCCCTTGCCGGGCGGAATCGGCCTTGATGTTTCTGGGACCGTCGATGCCGTTGGCGACGGCGTCACGGGCGTCCACGTCGGCGACCTCGTCTTCGGGGTTCCCGACTATATGGGCTACCCGACTGCCGGCGCGTCGGACTTTGCTGTCATGGCCTTTTGGTCGCCGGTTCCGGATGGATTGGGCCTCCCGGAAGCGGCGGCCTTGCCGATGGCGGTGGAGACGGCGGTTCGTAGTCTCGACCCCCTCGGCCTGTCGCGCGGTCAGACTATCCTGATCAACGGCGGTGGAACGATGGTCGGCTTTGCTGCCGTTCAGATCGCGTTGATGCGAGGAGCGCGGGTGATCGCAACCGCCGGCGACACCTTCACGAGCCGCTTGCGCGACCTGGGGGCGGAGGTGACATCCTACGGCGACGGGATGGTCGAGCGGGTGCGCGATATTGCGGGAGGCGCGCCTGATCTGGTGCTGCACAGCGCGCTCGCGCCGGGTGTGCTGCCCGACCTGATCAAAATCGTCGACGGCCACGCCGATCGGGTCATGAGCATCACCGATTTCGATCAGGAAGGGCTCGGTGTTCGCACCACGGGCCGCGAGCCGAATCTCGTTCCTCGCTACGACGCCCTCGCCCATTATGCGCAGCTTGCCTGCGGATTCCGATGATGCCGGACAGCGATTCCGATTGAAGGCGGACGCTGATTCCGATCCAAGGCGGACACCGATTCCGAGCGATCCCGGACAGGGCCGTCGTCGACGTAGCTATGGAGTCAGGCGACCGCCTCGGCGTCAAGCAGCAATGCCTTGGCGGCGCGTTTGCGGAGTGATTCTCCCTTCAGCAGCAGGCGATGGGCGTTGTGGACGAGGCGGTCCAGCACGGCATCGGCGATCGTCGGATCGCCGATCACCTCGTGCCAGTGGTCGACCGGCACCTGGCTGGTGACGATGGTCGAGCCGCGTTCATGCCGGTCGTCCATGATCTCCAGCAGGTCGCGCCGCTGCTCGCCGGTGAGCGGCGCCAGGCCCCAGTCATCCAGGATCAGCAGCTGCACCCGTCCGATCGCCTTCAGCAGCCGCCCATAGCGTCCGTCGCCGCGGGCCAAGGCGAGCGCCTCGAGCAGCCGGGGAACCCGGTGATAGGCGACGGAGCGGTTGTCGCGGCACGCCTTGTGGCCGAGCGCGCAGGCGATCCATGACTTGCCGACGCCGGTCGGGCCGATGACCAGCAGGTTCTGCTTGCGGTCGATCCAGTCGCCGGCAGCCAGCTTCTGGAACAGCGCGCGATCGAGACCCCGGGGTGTGCGTAGGTCGACGTCCTCCACGACCGCTTCCTGTCGCAGAGCGGCAAACCGCAGACGCGCCACCAGCCGCTTGTTCTCGCGCTCCATCGTCTCGCGATCGAGCAGCAGTGCCAGCCGCTCCTCGAAGCTCAGCGCCGCGATGTCGGGCTGTCGTCGCTGGTCGTCGAGCGCCTTCGCCATGCCGGTCAGGCCGAGGGCGAGCAGGCGTTCCTGGGTGGGATGGGGAAGCATCGGATCTCCTCCTCAGTGGTAGTAGCCGCGGCCGCGGATGTTGGCGTGCAGCAGCGGGGCCGTGTCCGGCGCGGTCTCGTCATGGAAGGCCCGGTCGAGGCCGGTCTTGAGGATCGAAGCGATCGAGCCGTAGGTCCGCGCGCCGATGGTCAGCCCGCGCTGGCAGGCCGCTTCCAGCCGGATCTCTCCATAGGTCTTGGCCAGCTGCAGGATGCCGAGGCAGGCGCGGAAGCCCTGCTCGGGATGCGGCTTGGTGCGCATGATGGTCTCGACCAGCGCCGCCGTGCCCGGCCCGACCTGCGCCGCAAACGACAGCATCCGCGCCGGTGTCCAGCTGGCGTAGCGCCGATGGGCGCTCGGCATGTGCTCCGGCGTCGTCGTGTGCCGCCGCTTCAATGCCGACCGGGGATGGGCCGCGACGCGCTGGCCGGCATGGAAGACCTCGATCGTCGTGTCGGTGATGCGCGCTTCCACCACCTCGCGGATCAGCCGCGACGGCACGGAGTAGAAGTGGCCATGCACCTCGACGTGGTAGTCGGAGGCGACCCGGCAGCGCCGCCATTCGGCGTAGGCGTAGGGATCGGGCGGCAGCGGCAGCAGCGCCGGCCGGTCGATCGTGTCGAAGAACTCCCGGCGGCTGGCACCGAGCTTGCGCATCAGCCGGGCGTTCAGGTCGCCCAGCACCTCGCGGATCGCCTCGTTCAGCTCGCCGAGCGACAGGAAGCGGCGGTTCCGCAGCCGCGCCAGGATGAACCGCTCGACGATCAGCACCGCGACCTCGACCTTCGCCTTGTCACGCGGACGGCGGACCCGGGTCGGCAGCACCGCCGCGCCGTAGTGGGCCGCCATCTCCTGGTAGGTGCGATTGATCCCGGGCTCGTAGCGGCAGGCTGTCGTCACGCCGGCGCGCAGGTTGTCGCAGACCAGCAGCTTCGGCGCGCCGCCGAGGAAGGCGAGCGCGTTGACGTGCGCCCCGATCCAGTCCGCCAGCCCCTCGCTCCAGCGGGCCTCGGCGTAGGTGTAGTTCGAGGCGCCGAGCACGGCGACGAAGATGTGCGCCGGCCGCTGCTCTCCGGTCACCCCGTCGAACACCGGCACGGTGTCGCCGGCATAGTCCACGAAGAGCTTCTCGCCGGCGACGTGGGTCTGGCGCATCGTCGCGCTGACGCCGCGCCGCCAATCGATATAGAGGTCGCAGAACCGGCTATAGCCGTAGCCGTCCGGATACTCGGCTCGATATTCCTCCCACAGCAGGAGCAGCGTGACACCGCGGCGCCGCAGCTCGGCATGGACGTGATTCCAGTCCGGCATCACCCGGGTGGGCGCCTCGTAGAACCCGGCAGGCGTGAACAGCCGCCGCTCCAGCTCCGCGTCGTCGATCTCGGCCGGCACTGGCCAGGTGATCCCGATCACCGCCGTCCGGCGGAGATATTCGCCGACCGTGGTGTGCCCGATGCCGACCGCGCGCGCGATCGTCCGCACGCTCGCGCCGCACGCATACTTCAGTCGCAAAACCTCTCGCACCTTCCGCATCGACAATCTCTCGGCTGGCATCGCGTCCCCCCTGGTCGGAGAACCACGCTACCGGTCATGAAATCGTCGACGGCGGCCCCGCAGACCCCCCTCAGGGCTGTCCGGGATCGATCGGAATCACTGTCCGGCTTCCGTCGGAATCAGTGTCCGCCTTGCGTCGGAATCACCGTCCGCCTTGGCTCGGAATACGCACAGCTTGCCGCCGAAGGGCGCTTCACCGTGCCCGTGGCGCGCACGTGCGGGATGGAGGACTGGCGAGAGGCGCTTCAGCTGAGCCACAGCGGACACGCGCACGGCAAGCTCCTGGTCCTGCCCGATCGCGCCTCCTCAGCGAGTTAGCTTGAGGAGCGGAACAGCCCTATCGGTAGCTGCGTCGGCCGTGAACCCTTGGTAGGAACTGCATTCTTCGCTCGGATAGTGCGCTATTTGTGTCAGCGCCATGTCTTGGAGACGGAAACAGAAATTAGCGGTCTTCAGACAAAACCGCCATGTAGCGTTGCGCCGACTGCTCAATCGCTTTGCCACCATCTCGTGAGATTTGACGGCCAACATTGAATCCATATATGCGGTCAATGCGCCATCGATGTAGATCGGCGGCGATCCGCTTTACCGTGCAAGCAGATAAAGGGAGCAGGTTCGGATAGCTATACATGAAGCTCACCCGACGTGGGTTGGCTACGATCTGAAGCGTATCCCCGGTGAGCAGCACGCCTTCCTCGCCGCCGACCGGTCTCCAATGCAACACCGTCGAGCCTGGAAAATGGCCGCCGAGCCTGAGTAGTGTGATGCCGGTACAGGGTGAGAGAGCGTCACCGGTCCAGAACTCGATGGCTGGGTCCGAGCGCATCACCCATTCCCGATCTGCGGCATGGAGATGGACCGGACAATCAAAGGCGGCCGCCCAGTCCTGGCAAGTCGTGTAGTAATGGGGATGCGAGATAGCGATGCCCGCGAGTTCGCCCAGCCCCTTGATCAGGTCTACCGTCGCATCGTCGATGAGGGCAATGCAGTCCCAAAGGAAGTTGCCGGCTCTCGTTCGGATCAGTAGCGCACGTTGCCCGATTGCGAAATCCGGCTGCGTGTGGATTTCGAACAGGTTGGGCTCGAGCCGCCGCCATGTGTTCACATGAGACGCGCTCAACTCCTCCGGGTTTGTCCAGGCCTGTCCGGTGCGCGGAACGTACTGGCGCTCGTCCTCGCAGATCGGGCATCGTGCCGGCGGTTTAGGCGCATCGGCGTAGGATGTACCGCATTCCTTGCAGATATGGATCGCCATTAGATCAGCCCCGCATGAGCCAGCGCCACGTCTACCGCCGCCCGGCTTGGGTCGCTCGCCCGGGTCATCGGCAGGCGTAGTCCTTCGGAAAAGCCGGGCCGGACACGGCTGAGCGCGTATTTGACGGGACCGGGCGAGGCATCGGTGAACAGCGCGACATGTAGCGGAAAAAGAAGGTCCTGGTAGCGGATCGCCTCGGCATAATCGCCGGCGCGGCACGCCGCCTGCAGGGCAGCGCAGAGTCGGGGCGCGACGTTGGCGGTTTCGGAGATGCAGCCGACCCCGCCCATGGCGTTGAAGGCGAGCGCGGTCTCGTCGTTGCCGGTCAGCTGGGCGAAGTTCGGACCCAGGCTCGCGCGGTGCTCCGACACGCGGGCGAGCACGTCGCTGGAGTCCTTGAGCCCCACGAAGATCTCCGGGAACTCTCTCACGATCCGGGCGAGGATCGCGGGCTGAAGATCCGTCGCTGTGCGCGCGGGGACGTTGTATAGGACCATCGGCAATGGGGCTTCGCGGGCCAACGCGGCGAAGTGCTGATACAGTCCCTCCTGGCTCGGACGGTTGTAATAGGGCGCGACCACCAAAGCCGCGTCGGCCCCGGCGTCCTTGGCCGCGCGCAGATTACGCGCGGCGACGCTCGTATCGTTTGAGCCAGCGCCGGCGATGACCGGCACGCGGCCACTCGACTGGTCGACACAGCTGTAGAAGTTTCTATTTGATCTGACGGACTGTCGATCTGGCGTGGTGGGTGTCCGCCGGATCGAAGCTGTCGTGTGGTTCCGCTATGCCGCCTCCGCCACGTTCTGCTTTTCGCGCGCCTGATCGGCGCTGTCGAGGAATGTCTGCATCGGGGTTTTGCCGAAGCAGCATCGTCCCTGATGGGTGCGCTGCTCGTTGTAGACCGCCAGCCACTCGTCCAGATCGGCCTGCAGGGCGTCCGGCGTGTCGTAGACCTTCCTGCGGAACGCCACCCGGTAAAACTCGTCGAGCAGCGTCTTGTGAAACTGCTCGCAGATCCCGTTGGTCTGAGGGCGGAGTGGCCGCAGGTTCCGCCGGTCCGAAGGACCGGTGGAATGGCCACGGAGGGTTTTCACCTTGGTCCGAGTGTGGTCGATGTTCTCGACGGCGAGGTAGAGTTCATATTCGTGACGGTCATGGGCCCCGCAATACTCGGTGCCGCGATCAGTCAGGATCCTGTCGACCCGAATGCCGTGCTCGTCGAAGAACGGGATCACCCGGTCGTTCAGGATGTCGGCCGCCGTCAGCGGCGTCTTGCGGGTGTAGAGCTTGGCAAAGCCGACCTTGCTGTAGGTGTCGATCACCGTCTGCTGATAGACGCGCCCGACTCCCTTCAGCGTGCCGACATAGAAGGTGTCCTGCGCCAGGCAGTAGCCGGGATGCTCGCTGTCGAACTCGCCGTGGGCTTCCTTGTCCAGCTTGGCCTTCTCCAGCGCGACCAACTGGCTCTCGGTGAGCACGCCGCCGTCCTGGGCCACCTTGGCTTCCAGCGCCTTCAGCCGCTTCCTCATGGTCTCCAGGTCGTGGCGCATCCAGATGCATCGGACGCCGAAGGGCGAGACTTCGGTGCCGCGCTTCTTCAGCTCGTTGGCGGCCCGCGCCTGGCCCCAGGCCGGCTGATCGATGGCCATCGCCACCACGGCTGCTTCCACCTCGGGCGCGGCGCGGTTCTTCATGTTGGGCTTGGAGCGGGTGATCTCGGCCAGCGCCAAATCGCCGCCCTTCTCGTACAGGTCGCGGAACCGGTAGAAGCTGTCGCGGCTGTAGCCCATCACCCGGCAAGCCTGGGTTACGCTGCCCAGCTGCTTGGCCAGCTCCAGCAAGCCGACCTTGGCCTTGATCACCTTGCGCTCGGTTGTCGTCATCACGGTCTCTCCCGTGGCTCCGGCCGGGGCGCTGCGCTTCGCCTATGGCTCCGCGCCCCGACCTCTTCGCCCACCGAGTTAAACCGTCCGTCAGATCATGTCAAGACTTCTACAGATTATGCCGATTTCGCGGACTATCGCCCGATTATCGAGCGAAAGGGCAACTGGGCCAACGTGTTCAAGCCGGTGTTCGGCCGCGCCGATGATATACGGGAGTTGTTTCAGCGGCTGTTCCCGGTGCGGATCGCCACAATGCACGCTCGGATCGTCACCCAAGACGATGAGCTGCTGCTCCTCGTCGAGACCAAGCGCGTGCTGAAGGCGATCCGCGGCAGGAATTAAGGTGGGCCTGGCCGTGGGACGAAACTCAAGGTTCTCAGTCAGCACGCCGCCCCCCTAAACAGCCTTGAGCCGCCAGCGGGTGCCGCGGCACGGGGTATCTAGGCCGACGAGTTTGCACGCACCACGCAGGCGACTCTTGCAGGCGTTGGGGAACAGGTCGTGCGCATTTCCAAGATCAAGATTCATAACTTCGCCAACTTCGCTGACTTCGAGATCGACACGGGCGAAAACCTCGTCGTCGTCGGCGAGAACAAGGTCGGCAAGAGCAACCTGATCTTCGGGCTTCAGCTCATCCTCGATCCGGGCCTGGCCGAGCGCGACCGGCAGCTCGGCCTGGAGCATTTCTGGGACGGTTTGGGTGACGAGAAGCTTGGCACGACGATCGAGATCGCCGTCGAACTTACCGACTTCGACGACGACCCCCGCCTCCTTGCCCAGTTGGCGGACGCCATGATCGACCCGGGGCCGCCCATGGTGGCGCGACTCACCTACCGATTCCAACCGAAGGTCGACCTTGAGGACGCGCCGCGGAGCACGGCGGACTATGAGTATGTCATCTTCGGCGGGACCGACCCCGACACGTCGGTCCGCTCCTCGCTGCGTCGCATGCTGCCGCTCGACGTGCTGCCGGCGTTACGCGATGCCGAGAAGGACCTCGCAACGTGGCGGCGGTCGCCGCTGCGCCCCCTTATCGAGAGCCTGATCGGCGAGCTCGACGAAGAGGATCGGGAGACGATCCAGGCGGCGGTCAATACGGCACAGGAGGAGCCGGCGGGCCGCGACGAGGTGCAGGCCGTCGCCCAAACGATCAGCGACCGGCTGGCCGCGATGGTCGGGCCGGCGCATGCGACGACCATGTCGCTCGGGCTGGCGCCAACCCGCATCGACGCGCTGATCCGGGCGCTACGCCTGCTGATCGACGATGGAGCTCGGGGCGTGGCGGACGCGAGCCTCGGCACGGCCAACCTTATTTCCCTGGCGCTGAAGAGCCTTGAGCTTGATCGTCTCGTCCTCGAAGGCGAACGCGATCACACCTTCCTCGCCGTCGAGGAACCCGAGGCCCATTTGAATCCGCAGGTGCAGCGGCTCGTCTATCGGCATTTCCTGGCCGAACCGGAGGAGCCTGACGACGACGATGATGAGGAGGATGGAGCGGCGGCCGAGGCGCGGGGGGCCTCGCGAACGACCACGATCCTGACGACGCACTCACCTCACATTGCGAGCATCGCGCCGCTGCGCTCGATCGTGCTGCTCCGCCGAGGCGGTGAGGACGGCGATCGAACGCTGGGCGTCTCCACGGCCGAAACGCCGCTCACGGCGGCGGATTAGGCCGATCTTCAGCGCTATATCGATGTCACGCGGGGCGAGCTGTTCTTCGCGCGGGGGATCGTTCTGGTCGAGGGCGACGCCGAGCGCTTCCTGGTGCCGGCCTTCGCCGAGCCCTCGACATGCCCCTCGATCGGCTCGGCATCTCGGTCTGCGCGATCGGCGGCATCAACTTCGCGCCCTTCGTCAAGCTGCTCGGCCCCTCCGGCGTGGCGATCCCGCACGTCATCCTGACCGACCTCGATCCGATGGAGGGGGGCCGTCCGCTCGCCCGTCGCCGGATCGAGACGCTGCTCGGCCTCGTCCGGCCTGGTCGCGACTATGCGGCGATGGAGGACGCCGAGATCTTCCGGCGCGGCGAGCGGCGCGGCATGTTCGTCAACACGAACACGCTCGAGACCGAGCTGTTCGCGGCAGGGCTCGCCGGGCGCATGGGACGCATCCTGCGCAGCGAATTGTCGCTCGCCCAGGCTACGCGCGACCGGATTGATGGCTGGGTAGCCGACCCGGCCACCGTCGACACGGAGCGGCTCCTCGACTTGATCGAGCGGGTCGGCAAGGGCCGCTTCGCGCAACGGCTCGCCGGTCGCGCGACGGCGGCGACCTGTTCCGCCTACATCCGCGCCGGTTTGGAGTTCATGCGCAATGCCGTTGCGTGACATCAGCGCGGCCTATCTGCGGGCCGCCGCCGAGCTGGTTGGCAACGCCGGCCAGCAAGCGGCCTACGACTTGCGCGGGCATTGCGTCGTTCTGGCAGGCCCCGGCAGCGGCAAGACCAAAACGCTGGTGCTGAAACTCGCGCGGATCCTCGCCGAGGATGTGCGGGCGCCACGTGGCGTTGCTTGCATCACCTATAGTCAGGAGTGCGCGCGCGAACTGAGCCGGCGGCTGGAGCGGCTCGGCCTGCGCGACACGTCCAACCTGTTCGTCGGCACGGTTCACGGCTTCTGCCTGCGCCACCTCCTGATGCCCTATGCGCGGCTGGCGGGGTTGGACGTGCCTCATCCTCTGACCCTGGCGACGACACGTCAGACGGATCGCGCATTCAAGCAGGTCGCGGAGGGCCTGCTCGGGATCGGCCAGCCCTACAAGTCGCACGACATGGGCCGCTATCGCCGCGTCCATCTGGATCGGGCCGCGCCCGACTGGAACGAAGACCCTGACCTCGCTCGGATAACCGAAGGCTATGAGAGGGCGCTGCGCCAGGCGGGCCTGGTCGACTTCGACGACCTGGTGATCTTCGGCAATCGGTTAGGGGCCGATCACGACTGGGTACTGCCGGCAATCCAAGCGCGTTGGCCGGTGCTTGCGGTCGACGAGTATCAGGATCTGGGCCTGCCGCTGCATCAGATCGTCCAGCAACTCCCCTTCGTAGGCGGTGTTCGGCTGTTCGCGGTCGGCGACGCCGACCAGTCTGTGTACGGCTTCGCCGGCGCCGATGGGGCGTTGCTGCTTGAGTTGGGCCAGCGCCCCAATGTCGAGACCGTGCGCCTTGAGCTGAACTACCGCTCGGCGGGCCGGATCATCCACGCCTCCGAATTGGCGCTTGGCGAGGAGCGGGCTATCGGCCGCGCGATCCCGACCGGCAAGCATTGGTCGTCTTCACCGAACGGGCCGGCGCGCTTGAGGATCAGGCAGCTCACATCGTTGAGACGCTGATTCCGCAAGCCTTGGCCGAGAAGCCCGGCCGGACGGTGGGCGACATCGCGATCCTCAACCGCGCCGCCAACATCGGCGACGTCTTCGCGGACGCGCTCGAAGGCGCAGGCTATGATTACGTTCGCATCGACAACGCCGCACCCTACAAGAAGACGGCGCTCACCAGCTGGATCGAGGACTGCGCGGCGTGGTGTGCCGGAGGCTGGTGGCACGCTCGACCGCAGCTTGGAGGATTGCTCACGCGCTGGTCCGGGTTCCGGTCCGGCCGGCCCAGCGAGCGGGAGGCGCACGAAGCGGCGCGGGCCGTGACGGCCTTTCTGTTCGCCCACCGAAGCGATGACGGCCTGGCAGCGCCGTTCGTCGCGGCGATCCGCGCTGCATTGGTCGATCCGCTTACGGCTCGCGAGCCGGGCCTCGCGGATCAGCGTGAGCAAGTGCGGCGCATGGGCGAGGCCTTTGCCGCGGGTGGGAAGCTCGAGGCGCTCGACTTGAAGAGTTTGGGCGGCCGCGATGGTTCGCCGACCCATGTGAACATACTGACGCTGCACTCGGCGAAGGGCTGTGAGTATGACGTCGTGATCATGGTTGGAATGGACATGGGCGCGATGCCCTGGCGCAACGAACGTCCGGCGGAGCTGATCGAGAGCCGCCGCTTGTTTTACGTCGGCCTGACCCGCGCCCGCGATGCGGTGCACATGCTGTATTCGGGTTGGATCCCCGGGCGATACGGAGCCCAGCGGCTGGGACGCTCACCTTTCGTCGAGGAGCTGGAGGAGCGGCTCGCGGCCGCCGACGCTGCAGCCTGACGACAGCTTTACGAACTTGACGAGATGGTGGCGCTGCGCCATGTTAGTCGCTGGAGGTGCGGCATGGCGAACGTCAAGAGCAAGGCTAGTGGACGCGGCGCGGCGCGCAAGCCGTCCGGCGCAGCGAGAATGACCCTGACCACCGCCTTCACGACGGACGCCGGTTCGATCCTGCCGAAAGGTGCGGCGGCGGTCAGCTTCCAAGCGCCGCGCAACGCGATCGAGCTTCTCTCGGCAAAGCCGGCCAAGGCGAAGGCGTTGCTCCGGGGCTATGGCGAGGCGATCGCAAAGAGCCGGAAAGAGGGTCACACCGTGAGCTTCCGTGTCGAGGTCGATCCTTCGGGTGGCGCTACTGTGACGCCGATCGAGAAGACCGCGGCCGCGGTCCCCGCCCCCGATGCGGATGACGCTGACGGACTGCAGGCGGCGCTGGAAGAGGCGCGCGCGCGGGGTCGGATGCGCGCGGCGCAAATCCTCGCTGCGGAAGACATGCTGAGCGCCGACCAGTTTGCGGCCCTCCTCGGAACGAGCCGCATGACGGTGAACACGAAACGCCAGAACCACCAGGTGCTCGGCCTAGACGGCGCGAAGCGCGGCTTCCGCTTCCCAGCTTGGCAGGTCGGCGATGACGGCAAGCCCTTCGCCGCCCTGCCGCGGCTGTTCGAACGGCTCGGCGGGGGCGCCTGGTCGGTGTACCGCTTCCTCGTTCAAGCCCATCCCGAGCTGGACGGGTTGACGGGCCGCGAAGCGCTGAGCCGCGGCAAGTCGGAGCAGGCGCTCGCCGTCGCGGACGGGATTGCGCAAGGCACCTTCGCCTGAGTGGCCGGGCCGCCGCCAACTCCTGCTTTCGCCACCGTCGCGCTTGATCTCGCGACGATCGACGTCGGCGCGCGATTCGGACGCATCTCGTTCACCCGCTTCACCGACCCGCTGGGGTTCGGCAAGGGGCCGAGCCGGTTCAGCGACCCACGGCGGCGCGTGGCCGCCCGTCGCTTCGGCGTCCTTTATCTCGGCGGCACGCTGAAGGTCTGTTTCGTCGAGGCGGTGCTCCGCGATCAGGGCGACGGTCGCGCCGGCGAGCTTCTCCTCGACGAGCGCGACCTCGCTGTCCGCAGCTATGCCGCGGTCGAGGTCGTAGTGCCGCTCTCGCTCATCGATCTGCGAGGCGACGGCCCTCTGCGCATGGGGATTCCTAGCGATGTCGTGCGCGGCGCAAGGCAGAACTCTGGCGCGACGGTGGTCGGTCGCCATTCACGAGCATCCCGTTCAGCCAGATGGGATCATCTATCCATCGCGCTTGAACAGTGAGATTAACCTCGCAGTGTACGACCGCGCTATTCGTAAGCTACGCGTCACCTCCCACGGTCCGCTGCTGAGGGAGCTGGGCTTCGCGCAGGTCTTGCGCGACCTGAAAGTGGGTCTGCACTGATGTTGGAGTATCTTTGATGCTTCCGTTTCGCGAAGCGCAGGCGATCGAGGATCTGGCCGATCTGTTCTACGACTTCCTCCCGGGGAGCGGGAACAATCGTACCGCGTTTCCGATCGCGGCGACCCAGGCTGGCGTGGGCGATCTCTGGACCCCTGGCAGCAAACGGCCGTCGATCGTGCAGCTGCTCACCGCGACCCTCGAACACCGCAGGCACCTGTTCACGAAGCTGGTCGTGGCGGTCGTCCGACAAGCGATGACGTACCGGCGCGGCAAGGGAAATCCGCTCCGGCGTGACGAGATCGACTGGCTCAACGCGCTTCTGCCGAACGTGTCGTTTAAAATCCCAGAGCTGCTCGACCCCACCTTCCTGAGCGCGCTGGCTGCGGCCGCGAAGCCGCCGCCGGCAGGCGGCCTCAGCCCCGAACGCGCCCAAGCGCTGGCCGCGCTGCTCATCGAGATCAGCAAACTGGCCCCACAGGAGCGCGGGCTTCGGTTCGAAGGTTTCCTCAATGAGCTGTTCGCCGCGCATGATCTCGCGCCGCGCAACGCCTTCCGTATCGTGGGCGAACAGATCGACGGCAGCTTTCGTTTGGACGGTCAGACGTATCTGGTGGAAGCCAAATGGCACGGGCCGCAGATCGGGTTCGCCGACCTGATGACCTTCTCAGGCAAGGTCGGGGGGAAAGCGTCTTGGTCGCGAGGACTGTTCGTCAGCAACTCCGGGTTCACAGTGGATGGCCTTGAGGCGTTCGCGCGGGGACGCCAGACCGACCTTATCTGCGCCGACGGACTTGATCTCTACGAAGTATTGGCCGGAGGCGTGGCGCTGATCGACGTGCTACGCGCGAAAGATCGACGCGCGGCGGAGACCAATCGCGCCTTCGTCGCGGTGCGCGATCTCAACCTCAAACGAGGCTGAAAATCGGACGAGCGTTGAGTAAGCGGCCTTGCTGCTCGGCTGCTTGTACAGCGATGCGCCTCATGGATCTAGCTTGCAGCCGAGCGTGCTTTGGAGGGAGAAGGGGCTGTTCCCGGTGAGGGCTTTCGTACGGTAGCGTAGTAGGCTTGCGGTATTTTCTGATGGTGGAGGCGGAGTAGGCGACACGCGGAAACCGCAGCTTCGTCGCCGAAAGCAGCCGAAAGGAGGTGAAGGTTGGAAAATATTTTTCGGCAGCTAAGTCATTGATTTTGCTGAGCCAGACTTTCTGACGTGCTGGAAGACGGAAGTGGAGACGTCAACTGCAAAGAAAGCCGTTCCGAAACAGCAGCTTAGGTTGCGTTCGGACAATCGAGTGGGAATGATAGGAGCCGTCACGTGAGCGCCACCAAGCCTCGAGTCCTCCGCGGCCGCCAGTTCTTCGCCAATCCCGGCCCGACCAACATCCCCAATTCGGTGCTGCGCGCCATCGACCGGCCGACGATCGATTTCCATGATCCCGACTTCGTCGCGGTTTACGAGGAGGTCGTCTCCGGCCTCAAGCGGGTGCTGGGCACCAGCCATCACCTATTCATGTACACCGGTTCGGGACACGCAGCCTGGGAGGCCACCCTCACCAACCTGCTCTCGCCCGGCGACACGATCCTGGTGCTTGAGTCCGGCTACTTCTCCGAGGAGTGGGCGCGCATGGCGGCCGCGCACGCGGTGGAGGTGCGTACCGTCACCGCCGACTGGCGGCGCGGGGTGGACATCGCGCAGGTCAAGGCGGCCCTGACGGAAGACCGCGCCCAGGTGATCAAGGCTGTCTGCGTCGTCCACAACGAGACGGCAACCGGCCTGTTCACGCCGGTGCCGGAGGTGCGTCGTGCGATGGACGAGGCGAAGCATCCGGCGCTGCTGCTGGTCGACACGATCTCCTCGCTCGGCAGCCTCGAATTCCGGATGGATGATTGGGGCATTGATGGCGTGGTGGGGGGCAGCCAGAAAGGACTGATGTGTCCGACCGGTGTCAGCTTCACCGCCGCGTCGGACAAGGCCATGGCTGCGCACCGCGAGGCGAAGCTTGGACGCTTCTACTTCGATTGGACGATCATGCTGGGCCGCAAGCCGCATATGAGCTTCGTCGGCACGGTGCCGGTGAATTCGTTCTACGGACTGCGCGAGGCGCTTCGGCTGATCGAGGAGGAGGGCATCGATGCCCTCGTTGCCCGACACGGCTACCTGGCCGAGGGCGTGCGCCGGGCGGCGCAGGTCTGGGCGGCCAATGACGGGCCACAGCTCTTTTGCACGAACCCGTCCCGCTACTCGGATTCCGTCACCGCGATCTGGATGCCGGACGGCCACGACGCGGAGGCGGTGCGGCGGGCGGCCCGTCAGCGCTATAACGTCTCGCTCGGCGGCGGGCTGGGCAAGCTGGGCGGCCGCGTGTTCCGCATCGGACATCTGGGCGACCTGAACGAGCCGATGATACTGGGCGCGCTGACCGCTGTGGAGATGAGCCTGCGTGTCGCCGGCATTCCGCACGGGCGCGGCGGGGTGGAAGCGGCGATGGACTGGTTCGCGTGATCGGTTCGGATGGAAAAGCTCCGGAGGCGATGAGCTGAGCGCCGATTAACGGCATTCTAATTCCGCCGGCGCAGCATAGGCTGGTGCTTGCCCACCAATCATCGAAAGCGCCCGCCGCATTCCGAAGGCATTCGCTCGGCGTTCTCGCGCTGCTCATGGCGGGTTTCGCCGCGCTTGCGGTCTGGTTCGGGCCGGATGCCAGTTGGGACTTGCGCAATTACCATATTTACGACGCCCATGCGTTCCTGAGCGGGACGCTCTGGCGCGACATCGCGCCGGCGCAGCTGCAGAGCTTCTACGCACCGACCCTGGATGTCGTGTGGTTCGTGCTGCGCCGGGCACTGAACGCCCACCCGACAATTCTGGCAGTTCTGCTCGCCTTGCCGCACGCGCTCGCGGCGTGGCTCGCCTTCCGGCTGGCGAGGCGGGCGGGGTTGGGGAGCGATGCGGCCCTGGTGGTCATCCTGCTCGGGGCCACCGGCGCCGCCGGACTGCCCACCCTGGGTACCGCCATGAGCGAGATGATACCCGGGGTCCTGCTCCTTCTCAGCCTGCTCGTCGTCTGCGGTGAATGGGAACAGACCGGGTGCTGGAGCGCGATCATGACCGGTGCGTGTGCCGGGGCGGCAATCGGGCTGAAGTTGACCGCCGCCCCCTATGCCGTCGGCCTCGCGGCGGCGCTGCTTGCCACGTCCGGCTGGCGAAGCCTGCCGGCCTTCGCCGGTGGCGCGCTGGCCAGCGCCGGCGCGCTGGCCGGGCCATGGTGGTGGATGATGTGGCAGCATACCGGCAATCCGCTCCTGCCGTATTTCAACGACTTTTTCCGCTCCCCCTGGGCGCCGGCGACACCGGCGACCGACATACAATTCCTCCCCGCCGACGCCCTGCACGCGTTGCTGTTCCCGCTGTTCTGGGCGGTCCGGCCAAGCCGGCTCGTAGCCGAACTGCCGGTCCGCGACCCGCGCTTGTTGCTCGGCTGGGTCGGCTGTCTGGTCGTATTGGGGCGCGCGGCTTGGCGTCGGGAGGCCCCCGCCGCGCCTGTGCGTGGGCTGCTGGCGTTCTGGATCGTTGCCTTCGTCGCCTGGGAAGCGCGCTTCTCGATCCTGCGTTATGCCGCGACGCTGGAAGTGTTGGCCGGCATCCCCCTGGCGCTGGCCCTGACGCCGCTCGGGCGCCGCGGCCGTATCGGGCTGGCGGGGTGTACCGCGCTTGCGGCGTCGGTCACCCTCTACCCCGATTGGAGCCGTGCTTCCGGCCCGCTCGTGGCGGACGTGCGCCCGCCCGCCTTCTCCGCCAATACTCTGGTCCTTTTGCTCGATCCCGCCCCGATGGCCTATATCGCTGCCTTCGGTCCCGCCCCAGGTCCGGTTTGTCGGACTCAACTCCAACCTGGTACGGCCGGGCGACGGTACGGTGCTGGCGCGGGCGGCGGCAGCGGCGGTGGCGGGCCATATTGGACCGCTCTGGGGCCTGGAAGCGCCCGCCGACCAGCCCGGGGAAGCCGATCGCGCCCTGACCGCCTACGGCCTGGCTCGCAGCGCACCCTGCGAGCGTGTACACTCAAACCTGGACGCCGATGCCATCCTCGCCTGTCCGTTGGTCCGGGTTCAGCCCTCGCCGCGCCAGCGCATCGCCGATCTCTCCAGCCCGCCCAGCCCGAGATTGATGGCGATACCCGCCAGCGCGAGCAGCACCAACGCCGCGAACATCCGCGGAATTTCCAGCCGGTAGCCGGCCTCCAGGATGCGGTACGCGAGGCCGGAGGCAAAACCGCCGGAGCCCGCCACGAACTCCGCCACCACCGCGCCCACCAGCGCGAGCCCGCCCGAGATGCGCAGCCCCGAAAGGAAGTACGGCACAGCCGCCGGTACGCGCAGCAGGCGCAGCGTCTGCCAACGCCCGCCGCCATACAGCCGGAACAGATCGCCCAGCTCAGGGGGTGCCGAGGTGAGACCCGCGGCCGTGTTGGCGAACACCGGGAAGAACGCGACGATGGTGGCGCAGACCACCAGCGAGGCGAACGGGTCGCCCACCAGCACGATGATCAGCGGCGCAATCGCCACGATCGGCGTGACCTGCATCACGACCGCCCAGGGTTGGAGCGCGGCGCGGGCAAGCGGGCTGACCTCGACCGCCACCGCCATTGCCAAACCCAGCGCCGCCGCGACCGTCAGAGCGACGAAGGTCACCACCAGCGTGGACAGCAGCGAGCCAAGTAGCCCGGCCGGATCGGCGATGAATGCACCCAGGATCGCGACGGGGCCGGGAAAGAGGTAGGGCGGGATGTGCAGGGCACGGACCCCTCCCTCCCAGGCGCCAAGAACGAGCAGCCCGAACAAGACAGGCGCCATGCGAAGAAGCGTTCGGCTCATTCGTCCAGCGTGGCCTCCATGCCGCGCGAGACCTCGGCGACAAGCGCCGCATAGGCCGGATCGAGCCGTGTCTGGGGCGACGGCGTGAGGGGTGACGCGATTTCGGCCACGATTCTCCCCGGCCGCGACGACATCAGCACGATGCGACGAGCAAGAAATGCCGCCTCGTAGATCGAGTGGGTGACGAAAACCACGGTGCAGCCCAGGTCGCTCCACAACGCCAGCAGGTCGGCTTGCAGCCGATGCCGGGTGAATTCGTCCAGGGCGCCGAACGGCTCGTCCATCAGGAGCAGGCGCGGGCGCGTGACCAGCGCGCGGGCGATGGACACACGCATCCGCATTCCTCCCGAAAGCTGGCGGGGGTGGGCGTGCTCAAAACCCGCCAAGCCGACGCGAGACAGCGCGGCGCGCACGTCCGTCATGCCACGACCCCGGGTGAACCCGCGCAGGCGCAGCGGCAGGAACACGTTCTCCTCGGCGCTCGCCCAGGGTAGCAGGGTGGCGTCCTGGAAGACGTAGCCAATGTCGCCCGGTGCAGGAGGGCGTCCGGCATTCCAGTTCAGCCGCCCGGTGTCCGGGCGATCAAGGCCGGCGATCAGACGCAGCAACGTCGATTTGCCGCACCCGGAGGGGCCGAGCAAAGCCAGGAAGTCGCCGGCCGTGATGTCGAGATCCACATCGCGCAGCGCCTCCGTGCCGCCAGGGAACCGGCGGCCGACACCCGAAAGGCGCAGCACGCGCTAGCCCAGGAGCCAGGGGTGTGGCAACGCCTTGCGATCGCGGGGCGGCCGATTAGTCGCCATGGAGCCACTCTACTTCTTCAGGTTCATGCCCACGCGCTTGTTCACGAATTGCAGCGTGTAGGCCTTGGTGTAATCCATCCCCGGCGGATAGAGCCCGACGGCTGCCATCTCTTGATAGATCGCCTGCCACCGCGCCGCCGTCATTGCCCCGATGCCGTTCTTCAGCGCGTCGCCGGAATCGACGATGGCGTGCTCCTTCAATGATGTCCGCCCATAGTTTATCAGCGCGTCCGTCATCTCCGGGTTGGCCTTCTTGATTGCCATGTTGGCGGGCGCCGGATCGCCGTAGAGATAGGAGTACCAGCCCTCGATCGACGCATCGACGAATCGCTGCACAAGATCGGGTTTCTCGGCGATCAGCCTGTCGGAGGTGCCGATCAGGCTGGCATAGCCCTGATACCCGGCATCGGCGACCAGCAGCACCACCGGCTTCTCCCCGGTTGCCTGCTGGATCGAGAATGGCTCGGAGCCGAGAAAACCCTGCTGGATCGCGGCCTTGCTCGCGACGAACGGCTGTAGATTGAACGTGTAGGGTCGGATCTGCGCGTCGGTATAGCCGAAGCGCGCCTTCAGGAAGTTCCACCACCCCGCGCGCGTGTCGGCGCTGACCATGATGGGCTTGCCCTTGAGCGCGACGAAGCTGTCGTTTCCCTGGCCGGCATGCGCGATCAGCACCGACGGGTCCTTCTGGAATATCGCGGCCACGGTGCGAAACGGGATCGCCTGCTTCACGAAGTTCAAGGCGATCAGCGAATTCGATGTGACGTTGAAATCCAGCCGCCCGGCCACGAGCAGCTGGGTGTGGTTCACCTGCGGGCCGCCCTGCTCGATCGTGACATCCAACCCGCGCTGGGCATAGAGGCCGGTTGCCTGTGCTTGATAGAAGCCCCCGTATTCGGCCTCCGCCTTCCAGTCCAAGCCGAAGGTGACATGGTCAGCGGCGGCAGCGGGCAAAGGGCGGGCGAAACATGACAACAGTGAAAGGACTAATGTCAGCACGGTGGCGCGCATTCCAGGCACCCTCCGGTTGTGGTTCGCCGTATCCTGCACCAGAGCGACGGGCGGAGATAGAGATGCAGGACGGACAAGCAACAAGCTTCGGGCTTGCGGGGCGACGGGCGATCGTCA
This sequence comes from uncultured Pseudomonadota bacterium, assembly GCA_963756495.1. Lineage (GTDB taxonomy): Bacteria > Pseudomonadota > Alphaproteobacteria > Acetobacterales > Acetobacteraceae > DATFDN01. Next base: position 604,841 of record CAVWNS010000005.1, read on the forward strand.
CCGGGCATCGCGGCGGCATCGGCGAAGCGATCGCGGCCACGCTCGAAAACGATGGTGCCGAGGTGATCGGGCTGGACCTGCCCGACTTCGACCTCGCCGACACCGCAACCCTGGAGGCCCGCGCGGCCACGCTGATCGAGGCGCGCGGGCCGGCCGACGTGCTGGTGAACAATGCCGGGATCACCGTGCTGGGCAGCGTGCTCGATACCTCGCTTGCGGAGGTGGAGCGGGTGTTCCGGGTGAACTTCCTTGCCGCGTATGCGCTGATGCGCGCGGTGCTGCCCGGCATGGTGGCGCGCGGGCGAGGCGCGATCGTCAATATCGCCTCCGACCAGGCGCTGGTTGGCAAGCAGGTGAGCGCGGCCTACGGCGCGAGCAAGGCGGCGATCGCCCAGTTATCGCGAAGCGCCGCTCTCGATTGGGCCCGCCACGGGATTCGGGTGAACTGCATCGCGCCCGGCAGTACCGAGACGCCCATGCTCGCCCATGTCATCAACGAGCTGGCCGAGCGGTATCCTGACCGCTTTCCCGCCTCCTCGGCCGATGTCTATCGTGCCGGCGTGCCGCTGGGGCGCTTCGCGCGACCCGAGGAAATCGCCGCCGTCGTCGCTTTCCTTGCCTCCGACGCCGCCTCGTTCATCACCGGCGTGATCCTGCCGGTGGATGGAGGAGGAACGGCGCAATGAGCGGCAAGGTCGCGCTGGTCACCGGCGGGTCGCGCGGCATCGGGGCGGCGGTGGCGGCCCGGCTCGCTGGGCAGGGCTGGCAGGTGCTCGCCGTGGCTCGCCGGGCACCGCAGCGTCTGCCGCCCGGCGTGGCGTTTCGTGCCTGCGACATGGCTGACGCGGTGGCGGCCCGGGAACTGATTGCGGGCATGGGGCGGCTGGACGCGGTCGTGAACGCCGCCGGGATCGCGGGCGCCAACCCGGTCGATGCCTCGGATGATGCCCTGTGGCATGCCATCCTTGGCGCCAACCTGCATGCGACCTATCATTGCTGCAGCGCCGCTGCGCTTCGCCTGCCGGAAGGGGGACGGATCGTCAACATCGCATCGACCCTTGGGCTGCGCGGGGTAGCCGACCAGACCGCCTACTGCGCGGCCAAGCACGCCGTCATCGGCTACACGCGGGCACTGGCCCTGGCGCTCGCGTCGCGCGGCGTCACGGTGAACGCGGTGTGTCCCGGATGGACCGACACCGGGATGGCGATGTCGCGCTTCTCCGAGCTCGGCATCACCCGCGCCGAGGCAGCCGCTGGGGTGCCGATCGGTCGCATCGCGAGCCCGGAGGAGGTGGCCGAGACGGTCGCGTTCCTGCTCAGCCCGGCGGCCGGCAGCATCACCGGCCACGCCCTGCCGGTGGACGGCGGGAGCCTGGCCGCGCCTTGACCGAGCCCAGGATCAAGGCCGGGCTGTGGGTGAGCATGGCAATCCGCATGGGCGACCGCGATGGCAGACCGGGCATGGTACTGCGGAAGGGCGACGCGGATTCGGGTGGCATCCTGATCGTGCTGCATGGGCGCGAGGGCTTGTGCGTGCTGTCCCAGGTCCGCGCCGCCGACGCGCTCCCCGCCTGGTTGCGCGCGACTGGCATGGCTCCGGTCGATCAGGCGACAGCCGATGCCTACGTTGCGCGCCAGGTCAACCGCGACCCCGATTTGTGGGTGCTGGAATTCGAGGCTCCCGACCTGCGGCCCCCGTTCGAGGCAACAATCCTTTAAGGCAAGCGGGATAGCCGGATTTGCCCGCTCATTGGTTGCATGCGGTCCGGCAAGGCTCCATGCTCAATGCCGGAACGACCAAAAACAAGGGTGGGGGAGACGATGCTGTCGCTCAATCAGCGTGCCGCGATCGCGGTATCCGCCTTGCTTGCCGCCGCACCGGTCGCCGCCCGTGCGGCACCGTTCATGATCGTGGGCGATGACGAGAAGGTGCTCTGGGACGATCACGGCGGCACGGTGCTCAGGCCGACCGGCAAGGACAACGTCCTCATCATTGATCTCGCCGAGCCGGAAAATCCGAAGATCGTCGCCAACTTGCCGCTCGAGAACTCGATCGTCGGGCCGCCCACCAACCTGGCCATCGCTCCGGGCAATGGGTCGGCGCTGGTAGCGGATTCGGTGACCGTGGTGACCGATGATGGCAAGCTGAAGCAGGTGCCGACCGACAAGCTGTTCGTCATCGACCTGACGGCTAACCCGCCGAAGCTGGCGCAGACCGTGACCGTCGGCAAGCAGCCGTCGGGATTGGCGATCAATGCCGCCGGGGACTTGGCGCTCATCGCCAATCGCGCCGGCAATTCCCTGAGCGTGGTGAAGCTCCAGGGTGATCAGGCGACCGAGGTAGGCCAGGTGCCGATGGGCGGCAGCGTTTCGGCGGTGGAGTTCACCCCCGACGGTCGGCATGCGCTGGTGGCGAAGACGCCCGCGAACCAGGTGGCGCTGCTCGCGGTGGACGGCGACAAGCTTAGTCAAGTCGCGACGTTTCCGACCTACGTGGCGCCGTACAACATCGCGGTGACGCCGAACGGGCAGCTCGCGCTTACCGCCGACAACGGCGTCTCCGACGGCAGCGTGGACGTGGTCAGCGTGATCGATCTCGCCGCGCAGCCGCCGCGGGTCGTCGATCGCATTGCCGTCGCGGACGCGCCGGAGGGCCTCGCGGCCAGCCCGAAGGGAGACGTGGCGGTTGTTGCCAGCGTCTACGGGTCCAACAAGCAGGGCAGCTGGTTCTATCACAAGAACGGGGTGATCACCGTGCTGCGGATCGACGGCGGCAAGGTCTCGCCGGGCAAGGTGATCGAGGTCGGCGCTGTCCCCGAGGCGATCGCGTTCACGCCCGATGGTGCCTATCTCTACATCGGGAACTATCTCGACCAGGACTTCTCGATTCTGCGGGTGAACGGCGGCGACGTGACCGACACTGGCAAGCGCTTCAAGGTTCCCGGCCATCCCGCCTCGGCCCGCATGAGCCCACGCTGAAAATCCGGTTTCAAACGATCTCGCTCACCGCGATCGCCGCGCGGCAGCCCGCCTTGATCGCGGCGACGAGCAGGCGGTAGCCGGGCGTCTGCTCGGCGCCGTGCGCTAAGCCGATGTCGCGATGCTCCAGTTCCTCGGCGCGGAACGCGTCGATCGTGGCGCGCAACTCGGGCTCGCGCTCCGTCAGGCTGGCCGACTGGCGGGCATAATGCGCGTCGATCGCCTCCTCCACCGCCACCGTACAGGCCATCGCCGCGCGTTCGCCCAGGGTGGCGGTCGCCGCGCCGAGGGCGAACCCCGCCAAATGCCAGAGGGGAAGCAGCGCTGTCGGGCGGACGCGGCGCCGGGCGATCAGGTCCTCGAAAGCGCGCAGATGGCGTTCCTCCTGCGCTTGCAGATGGCGCAGCACCGCCCCACTCGGGCGGTTGCCGAGCACGGTGAGTTGCCCCGCGTAGATTCTGGCCGCACCATACTCGCCCGCGTGATCGACGCGAATCGTCCGCGCCACCTCCGCGTCCGGCTGCCCATCTCCGGGCAGCCGTGCCTCCTGGCTCATCGCGTGCTCCCTCCGCTGCGCGCCAGATAGATAGCGAGCAATCCGGCGAGGGCCAGGGAATAGCCGAGGTTCATTGCCGCCATCGAGACCGGCAGGCCGGGAACCAGATAAGTCGGCAAGTCGCAGGGCTTGGAAGGCCGGTCAGGCATGGAAGCGAGAAGTTGGGCGGATGTGGCGCCGCGCACCTCCGGCGCGGCGCATTCGGGCAGCGGGCTTGGCCAGGCGCCTTGCTCCACGCCGACATGGGTCGCACCCAGTGCCGCGCCGGCCAGCAGCGCCACGATGCAAAGCCCGAGACTCCAGCGGGCAGCGCGGCGGGGAAGCGCGGCGCCGAGCAAGCCGAGTACGACGGCGACCCGCCACGGCCAGCGTTCAAGCAGGCAGAGCGCGCACGGCACCAGCCCGCCCCTGTGCTGGGCGGCAAGCGCCACAACGAGGGCGGAAGCGGCGGCAACGGCGACCATCAGCCCGGCGGTGTGCGTATTGGGCAGCCTCATGCGGCGCTCCCATGCGCCGCTTCCGTCAGGCCGGCAACCCGCCTACGCTGGGCCCAAGAGACACGACGGAGGAAACGAGAATGCACCGAATCCTATGGGGTCGCTCGACGTCCAGCAACGTGATGAAGGTGATCTGGCTGCTGGAGGAGCTGAAGCTTCCATACGAGCGGATGGATGTCGGCGGTCCATTCGGCAAGACGGACACCCCGGAGTATCGGCGCATCAACCCGACCGGTCTGGTGCCGACCCTGCAAGAGGACGCGTTCACGCTGTGGGAGAGCAACGCGATCCTGCGCTATCTCTGCACCGAGCACGCGGACACGCCGATGTTCCCGCGCCAGCCGCAGGCGAGAGCCGACATCGACCGCTGGATGGACGCGCAACAGACAACGATGAACCGTCCGCAGGGCGTCATCTTCGTCAACCTGATCCGCACACCGCCGGAGAAGCGCGACAAGGCCGCGATCGACTCCGCGATCGTGGAGGCGGCCCGCGCCTGGGGCCTGATCGCGGCCGAGCTGGGCAGCCATTCGTATATCTGCGGAGACACGCTGACCTTGGCGGACATCTGCTGGGGCGTGCATGTGCACCGCTGGTTCAACATGGACTTCGCCCGGCCGGATGTGCCGAACCTGCGCGCTTGGTACGATCGGTTGCTGCAACGACAGGTATACCGCGAGCACATCGCCCGCGCGATCGTTTAGATCGCCCAAGTCTTACGCGATAACCCCGGCGCCCCGTAGCGCACGCGTCTCCGCCTCGCTGAACCCGGCCTCGCGCAGCACGGGGTCCGTGTCCGCGCCCCGAGCTGGCGCGATGCGTGCCTCGGGCGGGGTGCGGGAGAAGCGCGGCGCCGGGGCGGGTTGGGCGGCGCCGCCGATCTTGACGAAGGCCTCCCGGGCCGTCGCGTGCGGATGCTGGGGCGCCTCGGTCATCGACAGCACGGGGGCGAAGCAGACGTCGGTGCCCTCCATCGCGGCGCACCATGCGTCGCGCGTGCGGGTGCGGAAGATTGTGGCCAGGCGCTCGCGCATCGCGGGCCAGGCGGAGCGGTCGTTCTGGGCAGGCAGCGCTTCCTCGGTCAGTCCGACCTTCTCCAGCAACATGGCATAGAACTGCGGTTCAATCGAGCCGATCGCGACATGCTTGCCGTCGCTCGTCTCGAACACGCCGTAATAGGGTGCGCCGCCGTCCAGCATGTTCTCGCCACGCTTATCCGACCATAGGCCGGCGGCGTGCATGCCGAAGGCCGCGCCCATCAGCAGCGCCGCCCCGTCTATCATCGCCGCGTCGATCACCTGACCGCGTCCCGACCGCGAGGCCTCCAGCAGGCCGCAGACCATGCCGAGGGCGAGCAGCATCCCGCCGCCGCCATAGTCGCCGACGAGGTTGAGCGGCGGCACCGGGGTCTCGGGTGTTCCGATCGCGTGCAGCGCGCCGGTCAGGGCGATGTAGTTGATGTCGTGTCCGGCGGCCTTCGCCAGCGGTCCGTCCTGCCCCCAGCCCGTCATGCGTCCATAGACGAGCTTCGGATTGCGCGCGAGGCACGCGTCAGGACCGATGCCCAGCCGCTCGGCAACCCCGGGGCGGAACGGCTCCATCAGCCCGTCGGCGCGCGCCGCCAGTCGCAGAACCACCTCGGCTCCGCCGGGCTTCTGAAGATCGACCGCGATCGAGCGGCGGCTGCGCTGGTGCACCTGGAAACGCGGATCGCTCTGCTGCTCCGGCCCGGACGGGCGCACACGGTCTACCCGGATCACGTCGGCGCCAAGGTCGCCCAGCATCATCGCGGCCATCGGGCACGGGCCGATCCCGGCGACCTCGACCAGCTTGGTTCCGGCGAGTGGGCCCATCAGATCACCCCTTCCCGATGCAGGCCGGCGATCTCCCCGGCGGATAAGCCGAGCCAGCCGCCATAGACTGCATCGTTATGCTGTCCGACCGTGGGGCTCGGAGTTGTGGGCGGCAGCGTCGTCCCGTGCAGGCGCAGCGGGGTGGTCGGCAGCACAACGTCGCCGAACTCCGGGTGCCGCACCCTCTCCAGGAAGCCGCGGCCGTGCATGTGCGCATCTTCCATCACCTCGGCGACGTCGCGGACCGGGGCGGCGGGAATGCGGTGGCGCTTGCAGATCGCGAACACCTCGTCCTTGCCCAGGGTCTGCGTCCAGGCTGTCACCAGCGCGTCCGTCGCCTCCATGTGCGCGACACGGCCCGCGTTGGTGGCGCAGGCGGGGTCGTCCTTCAGGTCCTCCCGCCCCATCGCCTTGAGCAGATTTTGGAAATGCTGCTCGATCACCACGTGGATCGCGACCCACCCGTCGCGCGTGGGATAAGCGTTGTAGGGGGCGCTGTTCAGCGCAGCCTGTCGGTTGCCCGCGCGCGGCGGCACCTTCCCGGTGCGGACGTAGTACTCCATGGGGGACGCGAGCGTCGGGTACACCGCCTCCTGCATCGCCACCTCGACCAGCCGGCCGCACCCGGTGACGGTGCGCTCAAACAAAGCGGTCATGATGCCGGCATACAGATGGATGCCGCCCATCATGTCGACCAGCGTCGGCCCCGCCTTCATCGGCGGCCCGTCCGGGGCGCCGGTCACGCTCATGATCCCCGAGGCAGCCTGGATCGTGAAGTCCATCGCCAAGTTGCCGCGGTCAGGGCCGGTGATGCCGAAACCCGAGCCGGTCGCGTAGACCAGCCGCGGATTGGCTGCCGACAAGACCGCGTAGCCGACTCCGAGTCCGTCCATCGTACCCGGAGAGAAATTCTCCAGCAGCACGTCCGCGCGGCGCGTCATCGCTAACAGCAATTCGCGCCCGCGCGCCGCCTTCAGGTTCAGCGTCACCGCCCGCTTGTTGGCGTTCAGCATCGCAAAGGAGAAAATCGCCGACCTGCCCGGCTCGGCCCGCCGCCGCAACGGCTCGCCCTGTAGCGGTTCGATCTTGATGACCTCGGCGCCGGCCTTCGCCATCAGTAGAGTGCAGTACGGGCCCTGAAATATCTGCCCGAAGTCGAGCACGGTGATGCCGGACAGCGGCAGGCGCGGCGTGTCGGTCTCAGGGGCGGCCATCGCGGATTCCGGGTCAGCGCGCCCGCGAGTGTCCGCCGGTGCGGCTAGGACGGCAAGGGCCTGGGCTGAGCCGGCCGGCGGCGGGGCATGAACAGCAGGGCGAACCGCACCAGCCGGGGCACCGTGGTCGGGCGCAACAGGCGGACATCATAGCCGCCCAGGCGACGGTCGTTCTCGGCGAGGCAGATGCGCATCAAGTCGGCTGTGTTCACCTCGCCGCCCACCGCGCTTGCGCCTTGGACGGTGAAGTTCGCGTCCTCCTTGCCGCCCGCGCTCACGTCGCGCGCAAGGCCGATGCGTTCGCGGATCAGGAACGCCCAGACCCCGAGCGTCTTCACGAGGAACCACGGCCGCCGCCACAGGGGCATGGTCCGTTTGTGCCAGGCGATCCAGTTCACGAAGAATAGGATGTGCCGGCCTTCCTCCTGGATGACAGGCTCGAACGTCTCGACCAGCTCGGCCGGGAAGAAGCCCGATCGGCGGGCCAGCTCGAAGAGGCCGAAGGCGAAGAAGCTGTCGATGCACTCGGAGTAGCCGGTGACCATGAACCCCCATTCGGGATCGCTCGGTTCGAGATATTCGGGTTCGGCCTCCAGCTCGATGCCGTAGGCGCGGACGAGGTTGGAGAGCACCTCCTTGTGGCGCCCCTCCTCGAAGGCCATCAGCTCGAAGGCTTCGCGCAGGAGTTTGTCTCCGATTAGGCGCGCATAGGACAGGATGCGTAGCCTCGCGCGCCCCTCGGTCTGCACGGCGATATCCCAGATTGGCAGCGAGATCAGCCGCTGCCGCGCATCCGGGGCGAGCACTGGCCAGTCAAGGACGGCTGGCTTGTAGGGATTGAACGTGTCCAGCAGCATCCGGCTGAACATCGCCTTGTAGTCGTCACTTCCAACGCGCATCGGCGCGCCACCGCCGAACCGCCAGTTCCGTGCCGCGTGGTCGGCCGCAGCGACCGCCGTGCTGTCCATGCCTGCCCCTGCCACAAGCCATTGCGGCATGTGGCCGCGGGTTCGTCTGGTGCAACCTTCCGGAGGCGCAAGTCAACGGCTGGAGGGCAAACCGCGCGCGGCAGCACTGGCGGGAGCGCCAGGCCTCGACCCCATTGTGGGCTTCGCCAGTCAGATGGGCGGCCTCGCGACGAAGGGCCTGACCACCAGAACCGGGTTCGGTGGTAGCTGGGCTTCATGCAGCTGCCGGTTGTTCACTCGGTGCAATCAACAATTATATGATGTCCCACGACCGAGCGGGTCTAATCTCCCCTGTCCGTCGCGGGCTCGTCGGACGCAAGCGGATCAACACCCCCAGCATGCCTCTCGTCCCGCGGCGGGCAGCAATCAACCGGGGGAACCGTCATGAGCTACGAGCTCCGCGCCAATGGGCGCACCATTGCCCTCTATAAAGATCCCAACGCCGCAATCGAGCGAGCGCGCATGCTGACCCGGTGGACCGCCATCGATGAAGAACTCGAAATCATCGACACCCGCACCGGCCCCGCCTTCGAACTCGCCTCCTCCATTCGCTGGAGGGACGAACTGGCCAGTCGCATGGGATACTGACGCCTCACTGCGTTGTCGCGATCGGCACGACCGAGGTGACGCGGGTTCTGGAACCCATTTGGCGCGACAAGCCGGAGACGGCATCGCGGCTACGGGGTCGGATCGAGGCTGTGCTGGATTACGCCACCTCGCGTGGCTGGCGGACGGGCGACAATCCGGCTCGATGGCGGGGCCATCTGCAAAACCTCCTGCCGGCGCGGGGCAAGCTTGCTCGCGTGGAACACCATGCCGCGCTGCCCTGGCGCGAAATCAGCGCCCTCATGGCAAGGCTGATGCAGCAATAGGGTGCGGCAGCGCTGGCATTGCGCTTCGGCATTTTGACGGTGGCGCGAACGGGCGAGGTGATCGGCGCCCGCTGGGCTGAGTTGGATATGAGCAACGCCGTGTGGGCGGTCCCGGCCGGGCGGGTGAAAGCGGGTCGCGAGCACTGCGTTCCGCTATCCGATGCGGCCTTGGCGGCGTTGCGCGAAGCTGCCGCGCTTTCCATGCCATATGACCCTGTTGGCAGTGTGGCGAGGCGAGACGGGTTCGTGTTTCCTGGCGGCAAGGTGGCAAGCCGCTGTCCAAAATGGCGATGGCGGTGCTCCTGCGTCGCATGGGGCGCGGCGACCTGACCGTGCATGGCTTTCACAGCAGCTTCCGCGACTGGTGCGCCGAGGCGACCGGCTATGCGCGCGAGGTGGCCGAGGCCGCACTGGCACACACGCTGCGCGACAAGGTGGAGGCTGCCTATCAGCGCGGCGATCTCATGGAGAAGCGGCGTCGGTTGATGGCGGACTGGGCCGTGTTCTGTGCCAAGCCGGCGCTTGCCGGAGAAGTGATCCCGCTGCGGGCGCGCCGCTGATGCCGGAACTCTCCCGCTTCTTCGGCATCATCATCGCCATGTTCTACGATGGTCACGCGCCGCCTCACTTCCATGTCCGCTACGGGAGCCAGCGGGCGATCATGGCGATCGAGACGCTAGCCGTGATCGAGGGCAGCTTGTCGCCACGGGTGCGCGGGCTGGTCACGGAATGGGCGGCGTTGCATCAGGCGGAGTTGCGGGAAAGGTGGCAGGCCGCGCGCCGGCACGAGCCGCTTGCGCCGGTTTCCCCGTTGGAGTGAGCCATGAACCAGGTTGTTGAAGTGCGGCATCTCGGGGGACACCGGCTGTTCCTTTGCTTCGCCGATGGCGCGGAAGGCGAGCTGGACCTTGCGCCGCCTCTTCGTTTCGACGGAGTGTTTGCGCCGCTGCGCGATCCGGCGGGCTTCGGTCAGGCGCGGGTTGATCCCGAGCTGGGCACGGTGGTCTGGCCCAGCGGCGCGGACCTTTGCCCGGACGTGCTGCGCGGGTGGCTGCGGGAGGCGCGCGCGGCGGCGGAATAACTGCGCGCGATTGATGGTGTTGGATCCGCCAACGCCCGAAGAAGAAACCCTGGCAGGCGGAGCCGGCGCGATCGGAGACCGCCAGTATTGGCGCGGCAGGACTTGGACGCCGAACGCCTTCTGATCGATTTGCTATTGCAAGGCGGGGGAGCGGCGGGGCGGTGTCACTCAGCCGATACTCGGGTGTTTGCAAATATACGCAGCCTATTATTAAGCATCATGCCAAGTTGGCTTATCCAACAGGCAAGTGTCTAGGGGACTGCGAACGCTAAGATGAAGTGAGCATTGCCGATTTGGGCAAGGCGATGTTGGCTGTGCCAACGTGGCTATTTGCAATGGGAGAATAGTCATCTGCCAGAAAACCTGGCATCCTTCGGACTGGTCGTCCGACGCGCCGTTATTCGTTTGCAACCCGCGCTTTGGACTGATTATCTTGTTCGGGTCGGGCGAATCGTTCGCCATGCCGGCGCCGATGCGAAAAGACCTCCCTCGACGGTGCAAACGTCGAGGGAGGCCCGAACAGATGGGTTTGAAGGATTCCCGTCTGATGCGCGCGTGCGCGCTTAGGGAAGCTTAGCATTGGCGGTAGCGCCGTCCACAGCTTGTTGACCGGCACCAGATATTCCGCCCGCTCCCGATGCGCGCCCGCCCTGTTTGGAGAGGGCTGGGCTTGACTAGTTCGGAGACGAATAACTCGTCGTGGATCACGGCGGACGAGGCCGCGTGCCGCGCGGACGTAACGCCCGAGTGCATCGGGCAATGGGTTCGTCGATATGGGATCGGCCGCAACGTCGCCGGGCGGCTGCGGATCGAGCAGGAGGCGCTTGATCGCCTCCTGGCGGGCGAGCCGGTGGCGAGGGCGAGCTGATGCATCCTGGCGCCTTCGAGAGACTGAAGTGTAGAAGTCTTGACATGATCTGACGGACGGTTTGACTTGGTGGGCGAAGAGGTCGGGGCGCGGAGCCATAGGCGAAGCGCAGCGCCCCGGCCGGAGCCACGGGAGAGACCGTGATGACGACAACCGAGCGCAAGGTGATCAAGGCCAAGGTCGGCTTGCTGGAGCTGGCCAAGCAGCTGGGCAGCGTAACCCAGGCTTGCCGGGTGATGGGCTACAGCCGCGACAGCTTCTACCGGTTCCGCGACCTGTACGAGAAGGGCGGCGATTTGGCGCTGGCCGAGATCACCCGCTCCAAGCCCAACATGAAGAACCGCGCCGCGCCCGAGGTGGAAGCAGCCGTGGTGGCGATGGCCATCGATCAGCCGGCCTGGGGCCAGGCGCGGGCCGCCAACGAGCTGAAGAAGCGCGGCACCGAAGTCTCGCCCTTCGGCGTCCGATGCATCTGGATGCGCCACGACCTGGAGACCATGAGGAAGCGGCTGAAGGCGCTGGAAGCCAAGGTGGCCCAGGACGGCGGCGTGCTCACCGAGAGCCAGTTGGTCGCGCTGGAGAAGGCCAAGCTGGACAAGGAAGCCCACGGCGAGTTCGACAGCGAGCATCCCGGCTACTGCCTGGCGCAGGACACCTTCTATGTCGGCACGCTGAAGGGAGTCGGGCGCGTCTATCAGCAGACGGTGATCGACACCTACAGCAAGGTCGGCTTTGCCAAGCTCTACACCCGCAAGACGCCGCTGACGGCGGCCGACATCCTGAACGACCGGGTGATCCCGTTCTTCGACGAGCACGGCATTCGGGTCGACAGGATCCTGACTGATCGCGGCACCGAGTATTGCGGGGCCCATGACCGTCACGAATATGAACTCTACCTCGCCGTCGAGAACATCGACCACACTCGGACCAAGGTGAAAACCCTCCGTGGCCATTCCACCGGTCCTTCGGACCGGCGGAACCTGCGGCCACTCCGCCCTCAGACCAACGGGATCTGCGAGCGGTTTCACAAGACGCTGCTCGACGAGTTTTACCGGGTGGCGTTCCGCAGGAAGGTCTACGACACGCCGGACGCCCTGCAGGCCGATCTGGACGAGTGGCTGGCGGTCTACAACGAGCAGCGCACCCATCAGGGACGATGCTGCTTCGGCAAAACCCCGATGCAGACATTCCTCGACAGCGCCGATCAGGCGCGCGAAAAGCAGAACGTGGCGGAGGCGGCATAGCGGAACCACACGACAGCTTCGATCCGGCGGACACCCACCACGCCAGATCGACAGTCCGTCAGGTCAAATAGAAACTTCTACAAATGAAGGCCCGAAAGCACCCTTGAGTTCGCGCGAATCCCTGAAGCTACAGGCAGATTCGGTATCAGCCGGACCCGCCTCTATTGTGAGGCCGCGCTGGGCAACATCAAGCTGGTGAAACTGGGCAACGCAACGCTAGTGGACGTCGCCAGCCTGCGCGCCTTCATGTCCGGGCTTTCGGGGGCGGTTCTGCGCGCCCCGAAGATCTCCGCCTGAAACACAACCGCCGGCCCCTGCTGGGAACCGGCGGCATCGCTAATCGGGGATGTTGAGCCAACCACATCCTACGCGATCGCCACGGTGCGCGCCAGCACGGCCGGCATGGAGACATGCCGTGCATATTCATTCCATTATCCAAACACCTTTCGGGCAGCGCCGCGGCTCGCCGCGCTCCATGCCCCAGCGCCGGCGCTATCCTGCTGGCGAGTGCCAGCTTGCTCGCCCCGCCGCTGCCCTCGATCGTGGCGCCGACGCCCGGCTCGGCTCGGGCCATGTCCAGCGCACGGCGGGATTGCTATGAGCCGCCGCGATCGTCTTCACAACTGCCGGCGCGAGGACGTGGCCCGCGCCATCGTCATGCTTCAGCAGGCCGGACATCTCGCGCATGTCGAGTTGTTCCGGGGTGTCATGCAAGGCGCCATCGGGCTCGGCGTGATCAGCAGCCGGGAAACGCCCTGGAACGCAGCCGACGTGCCGAGCGGCGCGCACCCGACGATCCTGCTCATTGGGGATGACGATTACTGCTCCACCGGCCCCCCCGGCTGGCGCGCGGCACGCGGCGCCCTCTCCTGGACCCGCGCCGCGATCGTGCATGGCGCTGGGGCAACGCCTGAGTGCTATCGGGACGCGGTGATCGCGGCCGTGCACTACAAGCGGCTGCTCCTGGTCGAAACCGATTTCACGCATATGGAGGAGTGGGCCGCCGCGGTGGCTGGCAAGCCCACGCTGAAGGTCGTGCCGACCGATGGACTGCACCCGATCGCGCCGTTGCGGGAGATGGTCCAATGAGCAGCGACACCATGACCATCATCAGCGCCCGCAACCGCCGGCTCGCCAAGCTGGTGGCCGCCGGCGCCGTGATCCGGTTCCGTGTGGCCGAGTTGCGTCGGCTGGCGGGAGGCGCGGCATGAACGCCCACGACATCGCCTCTCGCTTCGGGCTGCGTTGGTCCGCCCATTCCTGGCGCGGCCGCTGCCCGGCTTGCGACTACACGGCTTTCAGTGTCCGCACGGGACGCCTCGGCCGCGCGCTGCTCTACTGTGCTAACGGCTGCGACCGAGAACGGTGCGATCAAGCGCGTCATGGGCGGGTCGTGGCAGCCGCCGAAGCGGGCCGAAGCGGCGGATTTTGCCGAGCGGCGCGCCGCCAAGCAGGCGAAGGCGCTGGCCCTGTGGAATGGCTCGGAACCGGCGGTGGGAACGCTGGTGCAGGAATACGGGATCGCACGGGCGTTGCCAGACCTCGCCGCATCTACCGCGCTGCGGTTTCGCCTTGAGACCCCCCACCCAGAAGGCGGGCGCCTGCCCGCGATGATCGCGCTGGTAACGGACGCGACTGGCGCGCCGATCGCGGTGCATCGCACCTACCTTCGCCACGACGGCACGGGCAAGGCCGCTGTGGAACCGGCGAAGGCGTCGCTCGGCCCGGTGTGGGGCGGCGCCATCCGGCTCGATCCTGTTGCCCCCGAACTGGTGATCGGCGAGGGCATCGAAACCAGTGCCAGCGCCGCGGTTCTGCTTGGGTTGCCCGCATGGGCCGCCCTCTCGGCTGGCAATCTCGCCGATGGTCTGGTGCTGCCGCCTGAGGTGCGATCCGTGGTGATCGCCGCTGATCCTGATAGCGCCGGGCAGAAGGCGGCGGGGGAAGCCTGGCATCGATGGAGGGCCCAAGGGCGCCTTGTGCGGCTCGCCACTCCGGACGGGGTAGGCGACTTCAATGACGTGCTGCGCGCGCGGGAGACGGCCCATGCCTGACGCCAGCGGCTACACAATGAAGGATGAGCCGGCGGCCGAGCCGTGGCCCGACCCGGATACGAGCGTGCTGCGTGCCGAAGCCGCTCCCGCCGCCATGTTCCCCACCGGCGTGCTGCCGCCATTCTGGGCGCGCTGGGCGGCCGAGGCGGCCGAGGCGGCTGGGGCAGTAGCTCCGACTACGTCGCTGGCGCGCTACTGGCCGCTGCCGGGGCGCTGCTGGGCAATGCGGCTTGGGGATCGCCTTGGCCGGGCTGGCGCGAGCCGCCCGCCCTCATGGTCGCGCTGATCGGCCGGCCCAGCGCCGGCAAATCCCCCGCGATGTATGCGGTGACGACGCTGCTGGGGCGCCTGCAATCCGCGATGAACCTCGATTATGGCGATCGCACCAAGACGCACGCCGCCGCCGCACAAGAGGCGAAGGAACGCCACGCGAAATGGGCGGCGGAAGTGAAGGAGGCGGTGAGCAAAAGCGGGCCGCCGCCCGCGATGCCGGATGGCGCGCTCGCGCCTGCCCCGATCCAGAAACGCCGCCTCTACTCGACCGATCCGACCGTCGCCAAGGCCGAACGCATGAGCGCGGGCAATCCATTCGGCCTGCTGCTGCATCGCGACGAGCTGGCCGGCTGGCTTGCCGGCATGGACCAATTCAACGGCTCGGCTGGAAGCGACCGCGCCTTTTGGCTGCAAGCCTGGGGTGGTCAGGATTGGTCGCCTGATCGCTGCAAGGACGGCGATGCCGAGATAGCGGTGCCGCACCTGCTTTGGAGCGTGCTGGGAGGTATCCAGCCCGACCGCGCCGCATCCCTCCTCCTGGCCGGCGACGATGACGGCTTAACCGCGCGCTTCCTCTACATCTGGCCGGAGCCAAGGCCACCGCGGCGCCCAACGGTCGCGCCTGATACGGACGCCGCCGAGGCGGCGCTGGCACGGCTTCGGAGCCTGCCCTGGTCCGAGGCACCGGCCTGCCGGGTGCTGCCCTTCACGGAAGCAGCGGCGGTGGTAGTGCAGCAATGGCGCGAGCACGTCGCGGTGATGGAGGCGGGCGCGTCCGGCCTGTTCCTGTCATGGCTTGGCAAGCTGCCCGGCTTCGCCGTGCGGCTGGCGGTGATCCTGCAACACCTCGCCTGGTGCGTTTCGGATGGCGACCCTCCCGACGTCATCAGCGAAAAGTCGATTGTGCGTGCCGTGACGTTGCTTGACGGCTATGCCGTGCCGATGGCCCGGCGCACGTTCGGGCAAGCCGCGCTGCCGCAACAGGAGCGAGATGCCCGTACATTGGCCCAATGGCTGATCGGCCGTTCGCCCCTGCCGGCAACGATCAATGCACGCGAGATGCGCCGCATGGCGGACGGGCCGGGGATCGGGGATGCCGGGCGGATGGCGGCGGGGCTGCGCGAGCTGGCCGAGGCGGACTGGCTCCGGCCGGCGGGCGGACGGGAAGCAGGGGCTACGCATGAGATTTCGCTCGCCTGCCCGGTGCTGACGCGTGATGACGTGCCCTCGCGATGGCGGAGGAACGGGGCATGTCGATCGAGAATCTGGTGCAGCATTTCGGCGCAGTTGAGGACCCACGCTGCTGCAGCAAGATCGAACACCGCCTGCTCGATATCCTGGTGATCGCGGTATGCGCGGTGATCGCCTGCGCGGACAGTTGGGACGACATCGCGCTATATGGCCGCAGCAAGCTGGCCTGGCTCAGAACCTTCCTGGAACTGCCCAACGGCATCCCCTCGCACGACACCTTCCGGCGCGTCTTCATGTTGATCGATCCCGACGCCTTCGAGGCCGGGTTCACGGCCTGGGTCGGCTCACTCGCGGCGCGCTTCGAGCGCGAGGTGGTCGCCATTGACGGCAAGACGATCCGGCGTTCGTTTGATCACGGGCGGGAGCAGTCGCCGCTGCACCTGGTCAGCGCCTGGGCCAGCGAGCAGGGCCTCGTGCTGGGCCAGCAGTGCGTGGATGGCAAGTCGAACGAGATCACGGCCGTCCCGGAGCTGCTGGACCAGTTGGCTCTGGAGAACAGCATCGTGACGCTGGACGCTATGGGGTGCCAGACCGCGATCGCGGAACGGATCCTGGCGCGCGGGGGGCGACTACCTGCTGACGCTCAAGGCCAATCACCCCCTGGCGCATGAGGCCGTGGTCAAGCACTTCGACGAGCACTGCTTTTGCCGTGGCGCTCCCAGCCGCGCGGACTGCGACGCCTTCGACGACACCCATGGTCGCCTGGTCCGCCGCCGCGTGTTCGCCAGCACCGAGGCCGCGACCCTAGAAGCCCTGAGCGGCTGGCCTGGGCTGCACACCGTGTTGGCCGTGGAGACCATCCGCAGCGTCAACAGCGCCCCCAAAGTCGAGAGCGAGATCCGCTACTTCCTGTCGAGCTGCCGCGACGATCCGGCCATCCTCGGCCAGGCGATCCGGACGCACTGGTCCATCGAGAACGCACTCCACTGGGTGCTCGACGTCACCTTCCGCGAGGACGACAGCCGTGTGCGGGATCGCACGGCCGCGCGCAACCTGGCGGTCCTGCGCAAGATCGCAATCAACCTCGTCGGCCGTGACCCGTCAACCAAGGCCAGTATGCGCGCCAAGCGCAAAAGAGCCGCTTGGAACGATGACTACATGCTCCGGCTCCTGGCAGGTGATACCAACCCGCCTAGAGAGTGACACACGCCCACTCCCTTGCGCCGACGGAGCTGATGCGGTCAGGGTCGTTGACGAAGAAATGCCAGGCGGTCCGGCACGCCTCGACGATGGCGTCGTAGCCGTCCCACACCAGGGCGCACAGCCGGTTAGCGCGGAGGTATTGCCAGACGTTCTCCATCGGGTTCAGTTCCGGGGAGTACGGCGGCAGCGGCAGGAGTGTGATGTTGTCGGGCACGCCGAGACGGACGCCCCGCTGATGCCATCCGGCGCTGTCGCAGACCAGCACGGCGTGAGCGCCGGGTGCGACCTGGGTGCTAATTTCGGCCAGGTGCTCGGTCATGGCCTCGGCATTGACGCCCGGCATGATGATTGCGGCGCCGACGGCGCGGTTCGGGCAAATCGCGCCAAACAGGTAGGCGGAGTCGTGGCGGTTATCGCGGACCATCAACGGCCGCGAGCCGATCGGCGCCCAAATGTAAGCGTGGCCGCCCTTCTGGCCGACCCGTGCTTCGTCCTGAAACCAAATCTCGACTGGCTTGTCAGCCGCGGAAGCGGGCAGCGCCTCCTTCACCAGACTGGCAAAGTTTTTTTAAACGCCGCCTCGGCCGCGGCGTCCTTCTTCGGATGGAACGGCCGCGGCTGCAGCCGGGTCAGGTCGAGCCGGCGCAACCACTTGCCGATGGTGCTCTCATGCACCGTCACACTGAAGCGGCGCGCAACCTCTTCGCGCAAATCCAGGCACCGCCAGCGCACCACCTTGTGCTTTTCCAGATCCGGCCCCTTGACGACCAGCTCCCTCAGCTCCGCCATTTGCTCCTTGGTCAGGACCGGCGCGGGGCCTGGGCCGCGGCGCGACGTCAGCCCGTCCACCCCGTCCCGATTGTAGCGATGCACCCAGTCGCGAAGCGTTTGCCGGTCCATGCCGTTCCGCTCCGCCGCCTCGGCGCGCGGATAGCCCTCCAGAATCATCGCCATCGCCAGCAGCCGGCGGACCTGCGCGCCGTCGCGGCATTTGCCCGCGATCTCACGAAGGCCAGCCGCCGTGTGCTCCGTACGCGTCACCGTCACTGCCGCGCCCATCCGATGCCTCGCTCCAACTCGACCACGCGGCCATCGAATCAGAACCGAGCCAGATTGGGAATCCCAGAAAGTCAGGGGTCAGGCGGCTTGGTATTAGTCCCATGCCTCCCGGCCGAAGGCGAAACAACATTTCATGCGTAACCCCTGGGACGGGAAGGCGGCGGGCACGGTCGCCAACGCGCCGACTGGGCCGTGAACCCGAGGATTGCCGATGCGCTGGGCTGACCGGCTGCGGGCCATTCTGATTGCGGACCCCGATGCCATTAGCGCCGATAGCGCCATGCCAGCTGCCAGCGGCGGAGCTATTGGCGCTAATGGCGCTACTGGCACGGGGGATGATGGCGCAAGCCGGGCACCCGCACCCGCCCGGGCAGACGATCCGAGGTTGACGCCTACCGTCCGCGAGCCCCGTCCGTGGTCCTATCCCTGGACGCTGCCCGAACCCGGCGATTGGTGCTCCTGCTGCAAGGGCCGCCGCTTCTGGACCGAAGCCGCCGCCCCGAAGGGCTGGCGGTGCTGGCCCTGCCATCCACCCAATGGCCTGGCGATGGACGCGGTGCGGGAGGTGCGGACATGACCGGGCGCCCATGCTCCCTCTGCCAACGGCCCGACCGCGCCGCGATCGAGGCGGCACTGGCTTCCGGCACTGCGCTGCGGGCGATCGCCACCGCCTTCGCCACCACGCCGGCCGCGTTGCATCGCCATCGCATCGGGCACATGGTTCATGCGGGCGCTGTGGCGGCCGTGGAAGCCGTTTCGATCCCGGTCACGCCTATGCCACCCCCGGCGAAGGCAAGCCCTCCACCGCCCCCGCCAAGGCTGTTGCAGGGCTGGGGCAGTGGCGGTTTCGCCGCGCAGCTTGGCGATCGCTGTAGCTCCTGCCGGGGCAATCAGTGGTGGAAACTGCCGGATGCGAGCCGGGGCGCGTGCGCCCGCTGCGCGCCGCCTCCTACGCGACGGGTGCGGCGTTTCGAAACGTGAGGCCGGAGTTGCTGAACGCTACGCGCGCGCGAGGGCGGGGCGTGTCCCTCGAGCCGAGGCGCCATGGGCTGGAGCTGTGCGGCTCAACGCACCTGCGTGTTGAGGATCAGGCTGCGGTTACCGCCAAGCTAGATGCCCGCCGCGAAGTGGGAGCTGCCGGACGGCAGTCGAGGCAGGTGCGCCCGGTGCGCACCGGCTTCAACCCGACGGGTGCGGCGTTTCGAAACGTGAGGATCAGTGATCCACGTGTGTGTCGGATTCCTTGACCGAAACAAGCCGCTCCTGGGGACCGTAACAGAACACCACCGTGTGCTTACTGTTTCTGGTCGCCGCCTCAACCGGCGTGAAAAGCACCTCCGAGAGACCGAGGGTCATAACATCGACGACCGCCTCGCCAGCAGCGGCAACTCCCTTGCCAACACCTCCTGGCCCTCTCGTATAGAGCCGGTAGATGTCGCAAGAGTCTTCACCGTCTTTGGCTGACGCGGCGGGATTACCGACCTCAGCTAAAACGTCCATACGCTTTTGGCCGGGCACGAAGGTAGATACGTCCACCGGATCTGGCCGGGTAGCCTCCATGACGGGACCACACGCGGCCAGCTCAATGGTTAGAAGGCCGACAGCGACCACTAGCAAAACCTTTCCGATACTCTGCATCTCGCCTTCTCTTAGGTCAAAAGTGATATCTGCGGGGGCGCAAGAGGATCGCTCGGAGTAATTAACGGCCGCTTGACAGGTCAGAAGAAGCGAGACGGGGCTGCGAGCTAGCTACGCCGATGTGACGTCGCTGCCGCTGGCGCGCTGCGGTCATCCGCACCGTCGATGCCGCTTGGTAGGACGCCAGGGACCGCCTGTCCGTCGCTCTACCCCTGCAGCGCCGAGCCATTCTGGGCCAGGCCGCGCGCGACATCTGCTGAGAACAGCGGCGCATCAGCCGCCCAGCGCGGAACCGTGCGTCGCCAGCATTCAGAAAAGATCAACCTCGTTCGAAACTGCTTTGCCACGGCGGGGCTGGGTTCCGACGGCCGCAGGATCGCCCGAGCGCCGGCCGTGGCTAATCTGGACCCCGGATAGCCACGACCATCCCCGACGCGGTTGCGCTCGCTGGTGCCGGGCGCATCAGGGACGCCATGCGGGCCGAGCTTTCGGCGAACAGCCGAACCCCGACATACGCGCGTCTGTCGGGCCTGCTCGGCTCGGTGCATGACGCGCTCGAGGGCAGTGTGAGCCGCGCTGCCGGCGATGATGCACAAGCGGTTGCGAGTGGACAGCGCGACCAAAATGATACGATCCTTGCGCGCCTGCGGAGTGATGAAAATGAGCAAGGAACGGGACCGGCCGGCGGCGTTGCCGACGGCGGACGAAATCGTGCAGTGGTGGGTGGCGAAGGCGCCTCCGGGTCAGCCGACGCGGCTGAGCACCCTGGAAACGAAGGCGTGGCAGGCCTATCGGCATCCGGCGGCGGTGCATCTGCGGCTGGGGGACAGCCATCCCGAGCATCCGTTGCAGATGCTGCGAGCCATCGCGCGCTGGCGGCTGGCGCAGCAGACCAAGTAAGGGCGCCGCTCTCTCTCGTCTCGTATCTTATCAAGCGCGGCGGCATCCGCGACCTGGGTAGCGGGTTCCCCGTCGCGAAAATCCGCGCCAGGGCTTCCGGGGGAAAGATCGAGGCAAAGCGTCCGCACATGCGCCAGCAGTGTAGAGAGACCAGGCGGTCATGGCGAGACTATGTGTCATGTCCGCTACTGACCTTCCGACCGCTCGCACCACGCCCGCCGCGGGCCTGCCGCGCGCGGCGCCCTGTGAGCTGTGTCAGCGCGGTCGCGACGTGGACCTTCATGCGCTCATTGCGTCCGGCCACGGCATCGTGCCGCTGCTGGAATTACGGTCAGGTGTCGGCGGTGTGGGGGACTGCCGGCCAGTGGTGAGCGGGG
The DNA here is from genome assembly GCA_963756495.1 of uncultured Pseudomonadota bacterium. Taxonomy (GTDB): domain Bacteria; phylum Pseudomonadota; class Alphaproteobacteria; order Acetobacterales; family Acetobacteraceae; genus DATFDN01. The sequence continues at coordinate 625,668 of CAVWNS010000005.1, forward strand.
CGGCGCTCAGCGTGAGGTCAGGCTATATCTCTGCCGGCCCGCAGGTAGGCCCCCGCTTGTGCTGGAGGTCCACAACTGGCGTTCTTACCGACCTAAAAAGGTCGGTGCGACCCGAGACGGAGGCCGCTCCTTCACGGGTCCGGCCGTTGCCCGCTTGGCACATGTCCCGAACCGTCCCGGCCTATCTCGCCACGAAGTGTATGCTAGTGCTCTGACTCATACGGACCGTGCAGGCAGTCTGTCGAGCTTGGCCAGGATTGAGGCGGCCGAGGCGGTCCAGACGAACGGCTTCGGCTCGGCGTTGTGCTCGGCGAGGTAGCGTTTGATGGCGGCTTGCAGATCGACGATCGAATGGAAGCTGCCGCAACGGATGCGCTTGCGCGTCAGCACGGAAAAGAAGTTCTCGACGGCGTTCAACCACGATCCGGACGTGGGCGTGAAGTGGAAGGTCCAGCGGGGATGCCGTTCGAGCCACGCCTTCTTCGGATGCTTATGAGTGGCGTCGTTGTCGACCACCGCCTCGATCAGCTTGCCGGCCGGAACAGCGCGCTCGACGTCGTTGAGGAAGCGGATGAACTCCTCGTGCCGGTGCTGCTGCATGCAGCGGCCAATGACGGAGCCGTCGAGCACGTTGAGTGCGGCGAACAGCGTGGTCGTGCCGTGGCGCTTGTAGTCGTGGGTCATCGTGCCGCATCGGCCCGGCTTGATCGGCAAGCCCGGCTGCGTGCGATCGAGCGCCTGGATCTGGCTCTTTTCGTCGATGGACAGCACGACGGCTTGCGTCGGCGGGTCCAGATAGAGGCCGACGATGTCGGTCAGCTTGGCGGCGAAGTCGGGATCGCGCGACCGCTTGAACGTGCGGATGCGGTGCGGCTGGAGCTTGTGCGCGGCCCAGATGCGCGGCACCGATGTCAGGGAGATGCCGACGGCCCGAGCCATCGCCCGGCCGGTCCAGTGCGTGGCCTCATGCGGCGGATCGGCGCAGGTCAGCGCAACGACGCGCGCCACCGTCTCAGCCAAGATCGGCGGCTTGCCGGGCTTGCGCGTCTTGTCTCGCAGCAGCCCGTCCGCGCCCTCCTCGGCGAAGCGTCGCTGCCAGCGCCAGACCATCGGACGACTGACCCCCAGGCGCGTCGCCACCGGCTGCACCGGGCCGCGCTCCGCTGCCGCAAGCACGACCCGCGCGCGCTCGACATGCTTTTGCGGCCGATTGCGGTCGGCGAGGATCGCCTCAAGCGTCTCTCTATCCGACGAACTCAGGATCACGCATACCGTCTGTGCCATGCCGACAGAATCGCACGGTCGCACACCGTTGTGAATCGCCCGAACGGGTCAGAGCACTAGGATGTATGCCGGCCGAGAATGTTGGCCGGAGTCACCAATAATTTCAGTAGCTTGCCCGAGCAAGCTGGCGGATGGGGTGGGATTCGAACCCACGAACCCTTGCGGGTTGGCGGTTTTCAAGACCGCTGCCTTAAACCGCTCGGCCACCCATCCACGTTCCTATCCTATGCATCCCTCTGAGGCGGCGCCACAGCCTTGGAAAGCCGGTGCGGCGCGTATCTGCTTGTCACTGCGACAAAATGGACCATTCTTGATGTATCTGATCCGGAAGCAGGCTTGATCCCCCGTGCGGCCTGTTGCGCGGCGATCGGGGGCGTGGTGATCGGGATCGCGATGCCGGACCCGGGGCATGCCGACCCCGCGCCCGACCCTTCTCCCATCATTGCTCTCCACGTTGAGAACGACGCGACGGCGGGCACCGACCGATATTACACCTCGGGTCTGCGTTTCGGCTATACAACTCCGAGCGGCGAGGTTCCCGAACCGCTGGCGCGATTGGGACAGGCGCTGTTCGGGCTGGGCCAGCAGCGGCTCGCGCTAGCCCGCATTTCTCACGGAGGGTAGGTGCATCGGGGCTCTGAATTGGCGAAAGTTCTTCTGCGACAAAGCCTTATCGCTGAGCAGAGGAAACCCCGATGCCGACAGAGTGTAGCCCGATGCTGTTCGATTTTGCACGAGTGGAAGGCCGCGCCGTGGCGGCCTCGTTTGATGGCGGGCGGATCACGTCCGACGCCGGTGCTCTGCTCTTGGGTGCCACGGACCGCGTCGTCGGGCTGACCCGACGCTTGGCCGCCTGCTTCACTGATGTCCGCAATCCAGCCTTGGTTGAGCACGACGTCGAGACACTGGTAATGCAGCGGATCGTCGGCTTCGCGCTCGGCTACGAGGACCTGATCGATCACGACGAGCTGCGCCATGACCCGGTGATGGCGGTGCTGGCCGGCAAGCTCGCCGCACGGCGATCCGATTGCGCGCCGCTGGCGGGCAAGAGCACGCTGAACCGGCTGGAGCTGAGCCGGCCCGAACCGTCGCGCTACGCCCGGCTAGCCGCCGACACGGATGCGATCGAGACGCTGTTCGTCGACCTGTTCCTCGATGCGCACGAGAAGGCGCCGGCGCAGATTACGCTCGATCTCGACGCCACCGACGATCCGCTGCATGGCCACCAGGAAGGCCGGTTTTTCCATGGCTACGGAGCCTGTCCTCGGGCCGGCGAAGCCGGACCCGTGGGACTGCTACTGCTATCTGCCGCTCTATGTGTTCTGCGGGCGGCATCTGTTGGCCGCCAAGCTGCGACGCTCGAACATCGATGCATCCGCCGGATCGGTGGACGAGATCGGGCGGATCGTCCGCCGCATCCGCGCGCGCTGGCCACGTGTGCGCATTTTGCTGCGCGCCGATAGTGGTTTCGCCCGCGAGGCGCTGATGGTGTGGTGCGAGGCCAACCGGGTCGATTATCTGTTCGGTCTGGCGCGCAACGCCCGTCTTGCGGGCGAGATCGAGGCGGAGATGGCGGCCGCCCGTGCCGAGGCCGAGGCGAGCGGCAAGCCCGCCCGCCGCTTCCGTGACTTCCGATGGTCGACACGGGACAGCTGGAGCCGCCGGCGGCGCGTGATCGGCAAGGCCGAATGGACCGGCGGGGAGGCCAATCCGCGCCTCGTCGTGACCTCCCTCAGGGCCAAGGCGGCCGAGGCGCGGCATCTCTATGAGGCGATCTACTGCGCGCGCGGCGAGATGGAAAACCGCATCAAGGAGTGCCAGCTCGATCTGTTCGCTGACCGCACGTCGGCCGCCACCATGCGCGCCAACCAGTTGCGCCTGTGGCTCGCCTCCGCCGCCTACGTGCTGCTCTGCGCGCTGCGCCGGATCGGGCTGGCGCACACCCAGTTCGCCACCGCGACCTGCGGCACGATCCGGCTCCGGCTGCTGAAGATCGGCGCGCTCGTCCGCATCAGCGTCCGCCGGATCAGCATTGCCATGGCCTCCGCCTGCCCCTGGCAGCACGAGTTCGCCCTGGCCCACGCCATGCTGCAATAAGGCAGCCGACGGATCACCACGAAGCAGACACCGCAAGCCGCCAACCCCGGCCGCCAACGCTGCCCCAAGGACGGCGCCCCCAATCGCGTGCGGATCTCGGCCGTTTTAATCAGGCGCCACACCGAAACAAGCCGCACCGCCTCAGCCGCCCCCAAACCAAACCGCCCGTCGATGCCGGTGAGAAATGCGGGCTAGCATTACAGTTGCGCTTTCCTATGGTGAGCTGCGCGAGCGGCGGCTTGATGGGCCCGTCTCCAGAGTGACCAGGCGATGATGTGCGCGGGTTGGATGCGTCGTCTTGCAAGCCGCGTTGCTATGCGCCGGATTTCCTGGACCGACCAGCGGATGAGGTCCGGGTCCGCGGCATCCGCCTCGGCGGGGTTTTTTTCGGCGTGGCCGCCACTGCATTGGCCTTGTTGCGAATGATCGCCATCATGGCGAAGGCGAGCATCACGAGCGAGACGTGCCGATGCCATCCGTGCCAGGACCGGGTCTCATTGTGATCGAGGCCAAGCTCGTTCTTGGCGGTCTCGAAGCTGTCTTCGATGGACCAACGATGACCTTCGACGGCAACCAGCGTGGCGATTGGGGTTCCGGTCGGACACCAGGTCGAGAAGAATGCCATCTCGCCGTTGGCGATATGGCGACGGATCAGCAATCCGCGCGTCCATGCCTCGTCTTCCGCGCCGCCGAACTCACCGGCTTTGAGGTCGGCGAGTTCCACGTAGCACCACTCGTGCAGGCGCGGCCCCTTGGTCCCGGCCCCGGCCGACAGGCGCTGCCAGTCTGCCGTGGCCCGGGACGCGGCGATCGCCTCGGCGCTACCCGCGATCAGTTGTCTTTTGCCCCAGGAATGGAACCGATGCGCGCCGGTCACCCCGAGCACGTAGCCACGGTCGGCCCGGCGCAGCACCTGCTCGACCTCGCCGACGCCATAGACGGCGTCGGCGGCCACCCACGCGAACGGTACGTTCGCGGCCAACGCACGCTTGATCATCTGCACGGCGATGCGCGGCTTGGTCGCGAAGCTGATGTCACTTCGCACATGTGCGCTGGCCAACCGGGCCGGGTCGTCGGTCCAGGCTTTCGGCAGATACAGTGATCGGTCGATGAAGGCGTGGCCGTGGCGCGAGGCATAGGCGGCGAACACGCCGATCTGGCAGTTGGTGATCTTGCCCGCCGATCCCGGTATTGCCGCGCAACCCCGCACGACGCGCGGCCCTGCTTGAGGATCGGTTCGTCGATGACCAGCACCGCGCCGCTGTCACTCAGCGCCTCAACAACATACTCCCGCACGACGTCGCGCAGAGCATCCGCGTCCCATTGGCCGCGTCCCAGCACCGACTGTTGCCGCCACGGGCCAGGATCACCTGCCGCTTCCGCTCGCATCCAGCCGGTCTTGCGCCGTTCCTCGCCGAGCAGACCATCCAGGAAAAGCCCGGCCGAGACCGCCATCCGCTCCTGCTTGAACAGCGAACGCATCCGCGCTTTGACGTCACGCAGCGACGAGGCCCAAAGCTCCAGCGTCGTCTCGATCGATGCTCCCGACACCACGATCTCCGAATCGAGTTCATGGTTCCGCATCCATTCAGAGTTCAGAGGTCAGCGCAACTGTAATGTTAGAGCCTGTCGCAGCTATTGTTCACGCCTCGCGACACCCAGATCTCGCCGCCCGATCCCCGCGACCGGCCCTATGCCGGGCCGCTGCTCGGCAACGCCGCCCTGATCCACGATACCGACCGCGCTCGCAGCGTGCTGGACCTGAACGTCGGCGTGATCGGCCCAGCCGCACTCGGGGAGGAGGTGCAGAACGGCTTTCATTCCCTGATCAGCCAGGAGCCAAACAAGGGGTGGGACAGCCAGCTCCCGAACCAGCCTGTGCTGGAGCTGCTCGCCAGCCGCATATGGCGCCTGCCGGTCGCCAGCGTCGGACCGCTGGAGATCGACACGCTGCCGACCCTCACCGCCGGTCTTGGCACATGGCGGGTCTATGGCCTTGCCGGCACGCAGTGCGGATAGGGCAGGGGCTCGCGTCGGATTTCGGCACCCCGCTCATTCCACCCGGCCTGAACGGCTGGGACGCCTACAATGCCACCCGTCCGCTGGCTTGGTATGTCTTCGCCGGCGTGGATGCCCAGGCCGTCGGCTTCGACGAGACGATCGACGGCGAGCCCTTCGCCAGCACCGCCCATGTCTCGCGCATCCCCCTCATCGGCGAGTTCCAGGCCGGCATCGCGGTGATGGCCTCGGCATGCGGCTAGGCTTCACCGACGTGATCCGCAGCCGCGAGTTCCAAGGCCAGCAGGGCGGACCTTTCCAGTCCGGCTCCGCGGCGATCTCCTTCAAGTTCTTATGCACGGGTCAGATCGTTTCAACGTGACCTGATCTTGCATTCGTAAAGCTGAAGGAATCGTCGACGGGTTCCGGGGGAGTCAAGGCGCCGCCCCCTGTGCCCGGAGCGGCTCGGGCGGTGGGTCGCGGGGAACCGGAACCGGGCGTGGCGGCTCCTCGATCGGTGCTGGAATGTCCGGGTCTGGATTGCTCGGCGGCTGACCCGGCGGTACGGGCGGATCGGACGGCATGGTCTCTCTCCATCAAGAGGAACAGGGCACGGTTGTCACGACGGGCGCGGCGTCTCCCATCTGCCGGCTGCCTTGAGTGGGCGGTACCGCGGGCTTCGGGAGTTGCTTGAGACTGTCCGGAGAGCCCGATGTCCCGGTCCGGGGATCTGGGCGCGCCACCCGCTCGGGTGGCGCTGTCGGGTCCTGGTTGACTGTGGCGGGAGGCCGTGCCGGAGCGGGCGGGTTCGCCTTGAGGTCGGCGGGCAACTGCCCCGATGCCGGCCCTGCAATCGACAGCAAGGCGCACACCAGCCCCGCACACGCCGTCGCGCGAACCATCGTGGTGCAAATCCCTGGGCAGTCCAAGAGCCATCGCATTGCTCGCCCCTCCCATCCAGCTACCTGCTCAGTCCCGAACCATGCGGGGGATGGCGGGTTGCGCGGACAACGCGATTGCGAAAGTTGCCGAGTCTCGATCCGGAGTGCCGGCCGGAACAACCGGGATCCCGAAATAAAGAAGGCTGATGACTGGCGGAGGGGATGGGAACTTCCGGAGTAGCAACGATAGGCCGCTGAAACCCTTGCATTTCCTGTGTTTCCCGCGCTAGCCAGTGTGGGCAAACCAGTGGGGGCACCAGTGACGGCAGAGGCGGAAGACGACGCTACCACCCAGCGGCCCCGAGTTGCCGGCAGGAAGCGTCCCGCGTCCGATATGCGGTGGCTCACGCAACGCGACCGCTGCTGGTATGCGGTCCGGGACGTTCCCCGCCCCCTCCGTGCCGTCCTCGGCAAGAAGCGGCTCCTCAAGTCTCTGGACACACGCGACATCCACGTTGCCCTCGCGCGGCGCCATGCGGCTCTCGCCGAGTTCCAGCGCGTCTTCGATGCCGCCCTCTCGCAGGGCCGCGCGTCGCCCATCATGACGTCTGCGATGGAGTGGAGGGAGATACGGGCGCGCGAACCCCACGATGACGCGGTGGCGGAATACATCCTGGACGAAGCCGAGCGCATCGAGGAGACGCACGGTCTGGAGACCGCACGGGACTTCTACGACATGGCGCTGGGCAAGGTTACGCCCTTGCTGCACTACGTTGATGCTTGGCTTGCCGAGGGAGGCACCAGGGGACCAGTCGCGGCCCGCACTCAGCGTCAGTATCGCTCCGACCTCCGCGACCTGGAGGCATGGGCCATCAAGTCCGGCATTTCGCCCGCCATCGAGGCGTTCAGCAAGGCCGTCGCGGGCCGCTACGTGACCGAGGGGCTGCTCGGCAACGGCGTGGACCGGAAGACCGCCAACCGAAAGATCAGCGCAGCGTCGGCCTACTGGCGCTGGCTGGTGAAACGGACCAGTGTCGAGACGAACCCATGGGCGGGTCAGTCGCTCGCCAAAGGCGCCCCTGCGACGGACGGTGAGAAGCCCAAGCGAGCCTTCACGACGGCCGAGGCTCTTGCGCTGCTGAACGGCGACGCGGACCCGGAGCTTGCCGACGCGATGCGGATGGCGGCCCTGACGGGGATGAGGGTCGAGGAACTGTATCGACTGACGGTCGCGGACTGTGCGGCCGGATGGTTCCACGTCCGTTGCTCCAAGACCCGCGCCGGGGTCCGCCGCGTGCCGACCCACTCTGGGCTTGTGGCGTTGGTCGAGCGCCGCACACGGGGCAAGCAGGAGCGTGACTTCCTGTTTCACGAGGCCGGGCCGCTTAGGGAAGGTAGGGAGCGGTCTATGGCCGTTTCCAAGCGTTTCGGGCACTACCGCAAGCGGCTTGGCGTCGATGACCGGGCCAAGGGGCGGCGCCAGTCGCGGACAGACTTCCACTCATGGCGCCGCGGGTTCGTCACTGAGGCGCGGAACGCCGGCATAGATCGCGCCGTGGTGGCCGCAGTCGTCGGACATGAGGCCGGGAACCTGACCGATGACACCTACTCAGCCGGCCCGTCCGATGACCTCAAGCGGGCCTGCGTGGAGGCTGTGCGGCTCCCATCGGGCACCCGCAACGACACCTCCACGCCCCCGCCACGCGTTGCAACGCGGGTCAATAGGGCGGCCCGGAGACCGGCCATGCTCTAGGGCGTTGCGCGTTGCGCCCCGTATAGACACTGAGATGCGCAACGTCCCGACTATCACCACCAATTGGTCAGCCGAGGGGCACCCAGGGATAGCGAAGCTATATCTCCTGGAGTGTCACCACCAATCGGGTGCCGCATCCCGCAACTAAAAGTCCTGGTTCTCCTCCGACGCAGCAGCGCCCTCCATGCAGGCCCCCCATTCGGCGTTGGTGGTCTCGCCGCTCTTAAGCGCACGCGCCTTGAGCCGGCTGACCTTGGTCGTGTCCATCCCCAGCGCCGCCGCGAGTTCCCTTTGGGTCCGGTAGCGGCCCGATCGTGCGGCGTCCAACACTGCCAGCATCTCGCCACTGGCAGCCGGCCCATGCCGCCACACCAAGCCATCCTCACGCTCCCCCAGCGTGATCTCCATGTCCCTGGTGGCCGCCGAAGGTTTCCCCCGGAGCTTCCCAAAGCGCAACTCGAAGCCCGTCCCGTCCCCTACGGTGCGGCCGTCGATCCGGTGCAGTCCGATGATCGCCTCGAACGTCGTGGCCAGCTTGCTGCTGCCCCGGTAGTTGGAGCCGGTCTTGTCGGAGTGATGGACCAGGATCGTCGCGTGTCCTGCCTGCTTCATGCGCATCAGGAACGTGAGAACGGGGGACATGGCTGACGCCTCGTTCTCGTCGGGCACCTCGGCCAGCGTCGAGAAGTTGTCGCAGATGACCAGCTCTGCGTTCACCCGTCTGGCGTGCTCAATGACAGTATCCTGGTCGGTGGCCTGCGCCAGATCAGGGAACCTCACGTTCGCCCCCTGGAACTGTCTGGAGATGACCGTGAGGTTCGCATCGGCCGCCTTGATGTCCAGCCCTTCGATAGTCGGCGCGAGCATCTTCAGGCGGTCCCAGAGGTCCTGAATGTGCATCTCACCGTCCAGGTAGATGACCCGCCTCGGGCGCGGCGATGTCCAGCCGAACACCGACCCACCCCCGGCAACCGCAAGGGCCAGCGTCAAGGAGAGCATCGTCTTGCCGAGGCCGGCCGGAGCCCAGAGCATCGCGCTCTCGCCCTGTCGGAGCCAGGGGGCGATCACGTCCTCTCTCGCGGGAAACTGGTGCTGCCGAAGTTGGCCTAGCGTGATCGTGCGTAGTCCAGCGCCAGGGCGCCTCTCGTTCGTCATCGTGTGTCCCAGACATGGCAAAGGCCGCACGAGGCGGCCCTTGGGGTTCAGCTTGATGCAGCGCCGGGGCGCCGCGTGGGTGTCATTCAGGGTTCAGCGGCGGCTCGGGGCCGTCCTATGTGCGTATTCCGGAGCAAGTCGGCCAGGCATTCCGATTTCATGTCGGCCACTGATTCCGGGGTGATGTCGGCCATTCCGATCTGATCTCGGCTACCCCTGAGAGGGGTGGCGTTGCCTGACCGCTGGGCAGGTGAGCGGTCTGCCGTCTCGTCAGGGCGAGAGGGAGACCGATGCCGGCCGAGAGAGTGTCGATGCGACGGGTGCGCGAGATCCTGCGATTGAAATACGAATGCGGCATCTCCGACCGCGCCATTGCGGTTGCGGTCGGGGTGGCGCGCAGCACGGTGCAGCTCTGCCTGGCTCGGGTCGCCGCGGCGGGGCTGAGCTGGCCATTGCCTGCGACGCTGACCGATCAGGGCCTGGAGGCACTGCTGTTCGCGCCGGCCGGCTGCAAACCGGGCGCGCGGCACAAGGCGGAGCCGGACTGGGCAGCGGTCCACCGCGAGCTGCGTCGCCCGGGGGTGACCCTGCTGCTGCTCTGGGAGGAGTACCGGGCCATCCATTCCAGCGGCTACGGCTACAGTCGCTGGTGCGAGCTCTACCGGAGCTGGGAGGCTCGCCTGTCGCCGAGCATGCGCCAGGCCCACCCGGCCGGCGAGCGGCTGTTCGTCGACTATGCCGGGCAAACGGTAGAGGTGGTGGACGCCAGCACCGGCGAGCTGCGCCCGGCACAGGTATTCGTCGCGGTGCTCGGGGCGTCGAACTACACCTATGCCGAGGCGAGCTGGACCCAGAGTCTGCCCGATTGGATCGGCTCGCACGTCTGCGCGCTGAGTTTTCTGGGCGGCGTGCCGCGCCAGATCGTGCCGGACAACCTGCGCGCCGGGGTTTTGCGGGCGAACTGGTATGAGCCCGGGATCAACCCGAGCTACCGCGACCTGGCGGCGCACTATGGCACGGCGATCCTGCCGGCACGGGTGCGCCGGCCGCGCGACAAGGCCAAGGTCGAGGCCGGGGTACTGGTCGTTGAGCGCTGGATTCTGGCGCGATTGCGCAACCAGCGCTTCTTCTCCCTGGCCGAGCTCAATGCGTCGATCGCAGCGCTGGTCACCGAACTCAACGCCAGGCCGATGCGCAAACTCGGCGTCAGCCGCCGCCAGCTGTTCGAGCAATTGGACCAGCCGGCGCTGTTGCCGTTGCCGGCGGAACCGTTCGTCTACGCCGAGTGGCGCATCCGGCGCGTCGCGCTCGACTACCACGTCGACGTCGACGGCCATTACTACTCGGTGCCGCACCGGCTGCTGCGCGAGCAGGTCGAGGCGCGCATCACCGCTCGCACCATCGAGCTGTTTCACAGAGGCGAGCGCGTCGCGGTGCATCTGCGCGGCGGCGCGCGCGGGCGGCACACCACCCTGCCCGAGCACATGCCGCGGGCGCACCGGCGGCATGCCGAGTGGACCATCGCGCGCATCGGCCAGGAGGCGGCTGCGATTGGCACGGCGACCGCGCGACTGACGGCGCTGATCCTGGAGACCCGGCCGCATCCCGAACAAGGTTTCCGGGCTTGTCTCGGCATTCTGCGCCTGGTGCGCAGCTACGGCCGCGAGCGCGTGGAGGCGGCCTGCGCGCGGGGATTGGAGATCGGGGCGCGCTCCTACGGCAGCGTGCAGTCGATCCTGCAGCACGGCCTCGACCGTCAGCCGCCCACAGCGTCGGCCCGTGAGGGCGAGCTGCCGCTGCTGCACCCGAACATCCGCGGTTCCGGCTACTACCATTGAGGAGAGCCCCGTTGCTGACCCACCCCACGCTCGACCAGTTGCACCAGCTCGGCCTCGCCGGGATGGCGCGCGCCTTTGAGGAGCTGAGCGCCAGCCCGCGCGGCGCCGAACTCGACCATGCGGAGTGGCTCGGGTTGCTGCTCGACCGCGAGCTCGCCGACCGCCAGGACCGTCGGCTCAAGGCGCGGCTGCGCTACGCCCGGCTGCGCCATCAGGCGGCGGTCGAGGATGTCGACTACCGCACCCCGCGCGGCCTGGATCGCGCGCTGTTCCAGAAGCTGGCGACGGGCGGCTGGATCGAGGCCAGGCAGAACCTGATCATCGAGGGCCCGACCGGGGTGGGGAAGTCGTGGCTGGCCTGCGCGCTCGGCCACAAGGCATGCCGCGACAACCACTCCGTCCTCTACCAGCGCATCCCGCGCCTGTTCGCCGATCTGGCGCTGGCGCGCGGCGACGGTCGCTACGCCAGGCTGATGCGGGCCCTCGGCGGGGTGAAGCTGCTGATCCTGGACGACTGGGGGCTGGAGCCGCTCGGCGCGGAGCAGCGCCACGACCTGCTGGAGATCGTCGAGGACCGTTACGGCCGCGGCGCCACGCTGCTCACCAGCCAAATCCCCGTGGACCGCTGGCACGATCTGATCGGAGATCTAACGATCGGGGACGCCATTCTGGATCGTATCGTCCACAACGCCCACCGCATCCAGTTGCGCGGCGAGTCCCTGCGCAGAAAAAAGGCTCAGGAGGCCATCATGGCTTGACCCAGCCGATACCGCCGTGAAGAGATCCGCCCAGCCCACGGGCAGCGCCACCCCGGCCGACATCGATCGGAACGGCCGGCCGACCTCAGTCGGAATGGGTGGCCGACATCAGGCCGGAATCACCGGCCGACTTCAGCGGAATGCGCATCCTATGCGGTCCCTCTAGGTCCGCCTCGGTGCTCGCACAGGAGAACCGATCGGCCGTCCGAAGTGCCGTTTTGTCTCTTCACGCGACCTCTCTGGTGAATGCTTTCCTCGCCTAGCGGCTGGCCTCAATCCGCCCCGTCCCGCCCCAGCACCAGGGCAGCCAGCTTGCGCATTCCGCTGAAGTCGGCCGGTGATTCCGGCCTGGACGGTCCGCGCCACGGGCTTGGGCAGTAGATAGGGCAGCACGGCCCAATGGCGGCCAGGCGGTCCCGCATCGCGTAGGTCGGGGCCATCGCGATGGCGAACAGAACCGCCATGGCCTCGGCGCCGAGTTCGTCATCCTTGCTCTCGCGCTGTGGCGCCACCACCTCGGTCAGCTTCTCGGCTTCGGTCTGGGCGTTCCGGCGGATCGCCACCACCTCGTCCCGCCGTCCCGCCCAGCCATTGGGTATCCCCCGGCGGGTCATCTTCCCGGCGGCCCGCGCCTTGGCCGAGTTCCGCCGTAGCTGCTCGCGTTGCCGACGGTATGCCTCCTCATTGGCCGGGTAGCCCCGGACCACCCCAACGGCGGCCGGATTGAACGTGCCCACTGGCGTCCCCCGAAGGGCCGGATGGCGTCGCCTAGGGGGTCGCGGTTTGCGGGCGAGCGCGTCGTCTGTCGTGTTCACGGTGTTCTCCTGTGGGTTCGGGGTTCGCAGCCGCGCACGGTTCGGGTCGGCATCCCGGCCGCACGCTGAGGGGGAGGCGTAGTGCTTTCATTCTGCCGGCCCCGGACGCCTCTGTGCGGACTGCTCGAGGAAACTTTCGGGGTCCCGTCCAGCCGCCCTCAGCGCGAACCGCACGGCGTCGCTCCGGGTCGCATAGGGTTGGCGTCCAGCATCCCGGAGCGTTGTCGTGATGCGACGCAGGGCCGCTACCTCCGCCGGGGTGAGGCGAACGGTCAGCTGGTCTTGCATGGTCGGGTGTCCTTTGGTGATGGTGAATGGGCGCACGGCGGCGCGGCGCTGGGGCCGTCGAAAGATCGCAGTGCGAATAAACAGGGCGAACGGGGAGTGCTGACCCGCATGGGGCTGCCGCCCGTCAAGAAGGGCGTTTTAACCCACCCCAGGGAAGCCCCCAAGAGGAGCCCGAGGGGAGCCCGTGGGCGCCCTCTAGCGCGTCCCCGCTGTTACCCTAGCGGATCGACCTCAAGCCCGCTCAGCGCGCTCCTGGAGCCCCCTAGCGGGCATGTCGGGCTTCTACGGGCGCTCCAGCACCCGATAGACGCTCGCCCGGCCGATGCCTAGCCGCTTCGCAATCTCCGCTGGACCGATGCCCTGGTCCTTCATCTGGCGCACCTGGGCCACGTCTATGGACGCCCTCCGGCCCGTGTAGACGCCGCGACCCTTGGCGGCGGCGATCCCCTCAAGCTGACGCTCGCGTCGCAGGTTCGTCTCGAACTCCGCGAAGACACCCAGCATATCGAGGAACGCCTTGCCGGCCGAGGTTGACGTGTCGATCGGCTGTTCCGTGGCGCGCAGCGTAACGCCCTTGGCCTTCAGTTCATGGACGATGTTCTGCAGGTCGCGCATGGACCGGGCGAGGCGATCAATCCGCGTGACCGTCAGCACGTCGCCACGGCGCAGGAAGTCCATGAGGGTCTGTAGCTCCGTCCGACCGTCCAGCCGCGTGCCAGACGCCTTCTCAGCGCGGATAACCTCGCACCCGGCGGCCCGCAACGCGGCCTCCTGTATCCCTAACTCCTGATCCGTGGTGCTCACCCGCGCGTATCCGTAAGTCGCCATCACCCGCTCCCATGTCTCGTTAGCCTCTACACCAGACCAACGTAGCGTCCCAGAAGTCAGTCTGCAACCCTAATGATACGCCTTCAGCGTCTCGCGGTGCCGTATCGCTGGAGTATACCTGTCCGAGACGCAGGGCGGCCGTGGTGGTGGCAGAGGTGGCACGGGAAAGCGCCGCGCGCTCGCTCCTGAATAACGGTTACTGGGGAAGGGGCTATTGTGCGTCCGGGTGCTCTATTCACCGCCGGGCGGATGCTATGATCCCGCCCATCAGGTAGTCACTAGCTGGTCAGGCGACCCGCCGGCACGCATCGTGCCTCACTGCTTCGCGCCAGGGCTAGTGCTGCCTCCCGTGCGCCTCCGAGACGAGACGCGTCGTGACGCGAGCGGACCTCGGTAGGGGTGGCTAGAAGGTCGCTTCAAAAAGACGGGTGAAGCGCTGTTGTTGTTGTTGTTTGACGTTCGCCGGCTCTTTCGAGGAGTGGGTGGGGTGGTAGGGTCCCGGGAGGGCGCGGGAGTAGGGGCGGAGGTGGCCCTCGGAGTGGACCGGTTAGGGGTCCCGGCGGCCCGGGCATGACCCCGGGGGCTGTCAGTTCGACGCTCCGAGAGCCGCCGGGCGCGCGTTACTCCTGGCGGAGCGCCGGCGTTAGCGTCGGGACACCTTCCAATCGAGCCAGGGGCGTGCAATTCGTCCGATTAGATGGCGGGCGTCGTGGAGAGACATGGGCGGCTTTCCGGTGTCTGCGAAATACTTCCTCGCGCGACGACCGTTTTTCGTCGTTGCGGAATGCCGGTCGATTGTGGCGCTTGCGCGGAAATGCTGGACCTCGTCATGGGGCCACTCCGGGAAGACGTGCTTCGACGGGAGTATGACCTCCTCCGCCTTCCATAATTCGGGCCAACCTTGATCAGATGCGAGAGCACGTAGAACGTCGCCCACCTCCTCGTCGGTGCTACCGAGGTCAACCCATGCGGCTTCCGGCGTGGTTGACGGTGGCGCATCGTCTCCCAAGTGCACAGTCGGCCGAAATCCCCTGAGAACAATGCTGCCAGTTCCTGGCATCAAAACGATATGTGGAGGGTCCCAGCTACCCGACGCGCTCCGCTCGTAGATGCGCCCCGTGGTGCATAAACTACACGGGCGGTGGAGGCTGACCGAAAGGGCTCCGGACAGCAAAACAATAGCCGCTGGCGCCCGCTCGTGCACCTCCAGCGCCGTTGGGAGACAGGAGAACTCGTCGGCCAATAGCGCGAGTTCGCGCTTCCCATCCGACGCCACTATTTCACTGACCCGAACCGCTCCGTCGCCCCCGAAAGACTTCTTGGCCTCAGCTAGGTCGGCGGGGTTCCCTCCAAGCCCCACAGCCCAACGCTCCGCGCCGGCGGCCCCTGGCCGCCCTGAGGGCAGACTAGTGGGGGCACCAGTGGGGGCGATCCGCTTTCCGATCGTAGAACCCCATGAAAATTCAGGGTCTTAGGGGAGTATCGTTGCGCTGGCGGAGGGGATGGGATTCGAACCCACGATACGGGTTGACCCCGTATAACGGTTTAGCAAACCGCCGCCTTCGGCCGCTCGGCCACCCCTCCGCCGGAGCGCGACCCGGGTGCTCCGGGACACGGCGTTTGCGAATGCGCTTCTAGGCTCGTTCTTCCCGACCGTCAAACGATCCGTCAGCTCAGTCAGGGGAATCGCTTGAAGGTCACTGAGCTGTTCTGGTGATGAGGGCGCGACGGTAGCTTTGGTCCCAGGCTGCGGTTTTGCGTCTGACCGTGAGGCTGTCCTTGCCTGGGGCGGCGCGGATGAGGTTCATCGCCATGTGCTTGATGGTGGCCATGTTTTTCGGTCCATGCTGCGGTCCGCAGGCGCATCAGATCGTCGTGGAACACCACGTCGAGCACCCAATGCAAGCGGTTCTCAATACCCCAGTGCGCCCGCACGGCGCGCGCAAGCATTCGGGCGTCCATGGCCAGCGACGACAGGAAGAAGCGGCGTGCCGTGGTGGTTGTGCCGTCCCGCTCGACGGTTGCCTCGACCATGGCGATGGCGCGCAGGCCGGGGAAGCGTGGCTCGCCCGGGAAGCGCCGCTCGGTGGTCAGCCAGTCCACGTCATAGCTGAGCCCGTGGCGGCGGGTCTCGATGCGGCCGTGGTCGGCGTCGATGGTCTCGAACGCCTCGCCACGGCGTTCGGTGGGGGTTTCGAAGAACGTTTCCACCTCGTCGGCCAGGCTGCGCTGATTGTCCTTGAGCGCCAGCAGGTAGTCTGCGCCGCGGTCGATGACCGCCTGAGCGATCTTGGTCTGGCATCCCATCGCATCGATGGTGACCAAGGCGCCAGTCAGGTGGAGGCGTTCCAGCAGCAGCGGGATGGCGACGATCTCGTTGGACTTCGTGCCGACCGCCTGCTGGCCCAGCACGAGCCGCTGGCGCGCCGCCCAGGCGCTGACGACGTGCAACGGATGCGCGTCGCCGCGCCGGGCCCGCCGCGAGGTCTTGCCGTCGATGGCGACGATATCCGGCGCGTCCTCGCGCAAGCCCTCGACCCAGGCGGTGAAGCATTCGCAGAACAGGCCGGGATCAAGCGCATTCATCACGTCGTTGAGCGTGTCGTGCGACGGGATGCCTCGCTTAAACGGCAGCAGGGTCCGTAGAAACGCGAGCTTCTTGCGGCCCCAGACCCACATCGCGACGAAGTCCTCGGCCCCGGCCAGCGTCGCGCACACAACGACCCGCATGACCTCGGGCAGCGGATAAACCACCTTGCCGGGCTGACGCGGATCGTCGAGCGCCGAAAAATGGTCGAGCAGAGCCGGGCCAGCCATCGGGAAACCTCCTCAGGAGAGGTCTCCCACAATTCAGATTTCACGCCGCGCCGGAATCCCCCCTCGCCCGGTTCAAGCGATTGCCCTGTCAGCTCAGCGCCACCTCGAAGCCCCGGACGGTGGCCGGGCGGGCCATCATCTGGCGGTACCACCGCCCGATATTGGGGAAGTCGGCCAGATCGACCTGATGGCGCTCGTGGCGCCAGGCCCAGCCGAGGATGGCGAAGTCGGCGATCGAGACGTCGCCGCCCACGTACTCCACCGTGCCCAGGCGCTTGTCGAGGACGCCGTACAGGCGACGGGTCTCCTTGCTATAGCGCGCCAAGCCGTAGCGTCGATCCTGCTCGTTCTCGACTTGCAGGAAGTGATGCACTTGGCCCGGCATCGGGCCGAAGCCGCCCATCTGCCAGTTCAGCCACTCGTACACGGGTACCCGCCGGCGGAGATCGGTGGGCAGGAACTGGCCGGTCTTCTCGCCCAGGTAGAGCAGGATCGCGCCCAACTCGAACACGCTGATCGGCGCGCCGCCCGGCCCCTCCGGGTCCACGATGGCGGGGATGCGGTTGTTCGGGCTGATCTTCAGGAACTCCGGCCGGAACTGTTCGTCCTGGGAAATGTTCACCGTCCGCACGTCGTAGGGCAGGCCCATCTCCTCCAGCGCCACGCTGATCTTGCGGCCGTTCGGCGTATTCCAGGTCCACAATTCGATGGGCATGATCCGTCTCCTTCGGTCAGCGGCTGTGCACGCGCCGCGATGGGCCCTCAATCCCAGAGGGCGACGTGCGCGGCAAGCCCGGGCCGTGGCGCCGGGGAGGGTTCGCCGGCCGGCGTGCCGATGTAGAGGAAGCCCACGATGGCATCGTCCGCGTCGAGCCCCAGCGCTTGCTTCACCGCGGCATCGTAAGCCGGCGCGCCGGTCTTCCACATCGCCCCGAAGCCGAGTGCCTGGGCCGCCAGCATCACGTTCTCCGCCGCCGCGCCGGCGGCCAGGAGCTGTTCGAGTTCCGGGATCTTGTGATCCCTCCGCAGGCGCGCGGCGGCGACCACGATCAGCGGCGCGCGCAACGCCTTGCCGCGCTCACGCGCGCATTCCTCCGCCGATGCGCCGGGCTCGCGCGCGCGCAGCGACCGCGCCAGAAGCTCACCGAACGCCTCGCGCCGCGCTTCGGGGATGACGACAAAACGCCACGGGCGCAGGCGGCCGTGGTCGGGTGCGCGCAGCCCGGCGCTCAGGATGGCGTCCAGCGCCCCCTGGTCCGGGCCGGGCGGGGCGAGGCGGGTCGCCGAGTGGCGGCTGAGCAGCAGGTCCATCGCGTCCATCGAGTTCCTCCGTCTGTCGCGGCGAGACTACGGCCCGCCTCGTTGACCGGCCACCCACACCGCCGCAACGCTGACAGCCTCGGTGATCGCCACGGCGTCGGCCACGGCACCGGGCAGCAGGCGCCCACGCTCGGCCACCAGGCCAAGGAAATCGGCCGGCGTGGTGGCGGCCATCCGCAGCGCCTCGGCAAGCGAGGCGCCCATCAGCCCCATCGCGTTGCGCACGGCGGTGGCCATGTCGAGATGCGCGCCGGCGAGCACGCCGTCCTCGGTGGTCAGCCGGCCGTCCACGACGCGCACCGTCCGGCCGTGCAGGCGGAAGGCGGTGAGGTCCGATCCGACCGACGCCATGGCATCGGTCACCAGCATCAGCCGCCCCGCGCCCTTCGCCCGCAGCGCCAGCCGCAAATTCGCCGGATGCACGTGATGCCCGTCGGCGATGATCCCGGCATGGGCGTCCGAGCCCAGCGCCGCGCCGACCGGGCCGGGGTCGCGGCCGGCGAGCGGCGGCATCGCGTTGAACAGGTGCGTGCAGCCCCGCGCACCCGCCGCGAGCGCCTGTTGCGCCGTCTCCCACGAGGCGGCGCTGTGGCCGATGGAAACAATCACGCCGGCGCGGACCAGCCGTGCGAGCGCGGCGGCGCCGACCCGCTCGGGGGCGAGCGTGACCAGCAGCGGGCGCGGCGTCTCGTCGCAGAGGAACCGGAGATCATCCTCGGCGATCGCGCGGATCAGCGCCCCGGGATGGGCGCCCTTGCGGGCCGGGTTGAGGAACGGGCCTTCGAGGTGCAGGCCCAGGATGCCCGGCTCGTCGTCCCGCATCGCCGCGCGCACGGCGGTCGCGGCGGCGCGCATCGTCGCGTCCGTGTCGGTGATGAGGGTCGCCAGCAGCGCGGTGGTGCCGAACCGCCGGTGCGCGCCGGCGATGGCCCGCAAGGTCGGTCGGGACGGGGCGTCGTTGAACAGCACGCCGCCGCCGCCGTTCACCTGCACGTCGATGAAGCCCGGCGCAAGGATCAGGTCGGGGGCGAGGCGCTCGACCGGCATTCCCCTCAGATCGGCGCCGGCGCGTACGTCGCGCACCCGCCCGCCCTCGACGACGAGGGCGGCGTCGGAGAGCATCGCCTCGCCGGTGAACAGGCGGGCGGCGTGGATGGCATGCTGCGTGCCGTTCATCCGCCCAACTCCGCCAGGGCGGGGCGGAGATGGCCGTGATGGCGCGCCAGCGCCGTCTCGGCGGCCGCGCGGTCCAGGCCGCGAAGGATCAGGGCGGCAAGCTTCACCTTGCCGTCGGCTGCCGCGAGGGCGGCCCGTATCGCCTCCGGTTCGCCGCCGCAAAGGCCGGCCAGCATCCGCTCGGCCCGGCGCCGCAGCTTGTCGTTGCGGGCGAGTATATCGACCATCTGGCCGCGATACACGCGCCCCAGGCGCACCATGAGCGCGGTGGAGAACAGGTTGAGGGCCGCCTTCTGCGCCGTTCCGGCCTTCATGCGGGTGGACCCGGCGATCGCCTCGGCGCCGGTCTCGACCAGCACCGGAAATGCGGCAGCCTCCAGCAGCCTGGCGCCACGGCTGTTGGCGACGCCGATGGTCAGCGCGCCTCGCGCCCGAGCCTCGGCCACGCAGGCCAGCGTGAACGGGGTCGCGCCACTGGCGGCCACGCCCACCAGGACATCGGCCGGGCCGAGTCCCCCGCGGCGACTTCGCCGCGCGCGAGGTCGTCGCGGTCCTCGGCGTTCTCCACCGCCCGCAGCAGCGCGCCGGGGCCGCCGGCCATCATCAGGAGCAGGCGATCCTCCGGCCAATCGAAGGTCGGCGTCAGCTCGGCACCGTCCTGCACGGCGATGCGCCCGGACGTGCCGGCGCCGGCGTAGGCCAGACGCCCGCCCGAAGCGAGACGCTCCGTGGCGGCGTCCACCGCGCGGCCGAGCGCGGGCAGGGCGGGCCCGAGGGCGGCGATCGCGGCGAGCTGGCCCTCCCACAGCGCGGCGAGTATCGCCGGAACATCCCAGGAGTCCAGGGTGGCGAAGCGGTCATCGGTCCGCTCGGTGTCGGGCAGGGGTGTTCGCGGCGTCACGGGCGGCCTTTCAGGCGGGGGTCCAACCGGTCCTGCAGACCGTCGCCGAGGAGGTTAAACCCGAGCGAGGCGAGCAGGATGCCTGCCCCGGAAAACGCGGCGGGCCAGGGCGAGAGGAACAGGAAGCCGCGGCTCTCGGCCAGCATCCGCCCGAGCGAGGGCGTGGGCGGCTGGGTGCCGAGGCCGAGGAAGGAGAGCGAGGCCTCCACCAGGATCGCGGTGGACAGCGAGAGGCTCGCCTGCACCAGGATCACCGCCGCGAGGTTCGGCAGCACGTGGCGCGCCAGGATGCGCGCGGGCGTCGCGCCGATCGCGCGCGCGGCGGCCACCATCTCGCCGTCGCGCAGGACCAGCGCCGGCGCGCGGAGCGTGCGCGCGAAGATCGGCACATAGACGACGCCGATCGCCACCGCCGCGCCCAGTGCGCCGGGGCCGAGCAGGGCGACGACACCGATCGCGAGCAGGATCACCGGAAAGGCGAACAGGATGTCCATCGCGCGCATTAGCATGCGGTCCAGCCAGCCGCCGTTCCAGGCCGCCAGCAGCCCGAGCGTGCCGCCGAGCGACAGCGCGCCGCCGACCGAGGCGGCGGAGACGGCGAACAGCGTGCGCAGCCCGAACAGCAGCCGCGCCAGCACGTCGCGGCCCAGATTGTCGGTGCCGAGCGGATGCGCCACCGATGGCGCGGCCAGCCGGGCCAGGATGTCCTGCGCGTCAGGCGGGACCGCGATCCAGGGCGCGAGCAGGGCCAATGCCGCGAGCGCCACGATCAGGCTCGCGCCCAAGCGCAGGACCAGCGCGTTCACCCGCGCAACCTCACGCGCGCAGCCGCGGGTCGAGCACGGCGTAGAGCCCATCCACCACCGCGTTGACGACCAGGAAGGCGAGGGTGGCGAGCAGGATGGCCGCCTGCACCAGCGGATAGTCACGCTCGGCGATGCCGCCGACCATCAGCCGGCCCAGTCCGGGCAGCGCGAACACCTGCTCCACCACGACCGAGCCGCCGAACAGGTAGCCGGCCAGGATGCCGGCGGCGGTGGTGAAGGGCAGCAGCGCGTTGCGCAGACCGTGGCGCAGCAGCACGACGAGATCCGGCAGCCCCTTGGCCCGCGCGGTGCGCACATAATCCTGACCCAGCGCCTCCTGCATCGAGGCGCGCAGGATGCGGGCGAGCGAGGCGGTGGCGGGAAGCGCGATGGCCGCCACCGGGAGCGCCGCATGGGTCAGATTGCCGATCGGATCGCGCCCCAGCGGGACCCAGCCGACGGCCGCCCAACCCGGCGCGAGCGCCGCGACCGCATAGAGCGCCATGATCCCCAGCCAGAACGGCGGCACGGTCAGGCCGGCGATGCTCACGAGCCGGATGACCAGCCCGGGGATCGGCGCGCGCACCGTCGCCATCGCGCAGCCGAGGGGGATCGCGGACAGCACCGCGAGCAGCAAACCCAGCAGGGTCAGCTCCGCCGTCACCCCCGCCGCCGCCGCGATCTCGGCCAGCACGGGCTGCCCGGTCGAGAGGCTCGCCCCCAGATCGCCGTGCAGCGCGCGGGCGAGCCACCGCGCGTACTGCACCAGGAATGGCTCATCCAGCCCGAGCCGGTGACGCAGCGCGGCGATCCCGGCCGGGGTCACCTCGGCGTTGGCGCCCAGCATGAGCTGCACGGCGTCGCCCGGGATCAGCCGGATCAACAGGAAGCTGAGCACGGAGACGCCGAGGCCGGTGAGGATCAGCTCGCCGCCCCGACGCAGGGCGGCACCCCTCACGGCGCCAGCGTCGCCTGGCGCAGGCCGCGCAGCGAGCGGGTCGGGCTAATCGTGAAGCCGCCCAATGCGGTGCGCTCGGCGGTGAACAGCGTGCCGTAAGCGACATGGATGGCGGGACCGGTGCAGGCGAGGATGCGCTGTGCCTGGTCATAGAGCGACTTGCGCCGGGAGGGATCGGTGGACGTGCGTGCCTCGCCCAGGATCTTGTCGAGCTGCTTGTTGCTGTACTTGTAGACGTTGGTGGCCCCGCCGGTCTGGAAGGAGCGGCCGAAATAGTCGTCCGGGTCCGGACCACCGCTGTTGAGCGAGGCGAAAGCCGCAAAGTTGCCGCCACGCCAGTCCTGGATGAAGCGTCCGGCCTCCTGCACGTTCAAGGTGAACTCGATGCCCGCGCGCTTGGCTTGCGCCTGCACCACCTGGGCCATATCGACCACCTGCGGCAGGCTGCCCAGCACATTCATCGTCACCTTCAGCGGCAGCGCGACGCCGGCCTGACGCAGCAGCGCCTTCGCCCGGTCCGGGTCCGGTGCATAGCAGGGAAAGGCGGAGGTCGGGAGCGCCCAATCCTTCAGCGCCGGCGACAGCGGGCCGGCCGGCGTGCCCTGGCCCAAATAGGCGGCCTGCACCAGCTGCGCGCGGTCGATCGCGTAGTCCAGGGCCTCCCGCGCTTCCGGCTTGTCGAAGGGCGGGCGCGACGCGTTCAGGCCGATGACGCTGTACGCGAGGTCCTGGGTGCTCTGCACCCGCACCGCCGGCTGCGCCCTGAGTTGCAGCGCGGTCGCCGCGTCGATCCCGGGCAGCAACTGGTACGCGCCGCCTGTCAGGCCGAGCTGGCGGGTCGCCGCCTCGGGGACGATGTTGAAGCGCAGCCCGGCGAGCTTGGGCAGCTCCGTGTCCCAGTAGGCGGCGTTGCGGTCGAGCGCGATCAGCGTGTTGGCGATCCACTCGCGGAAGGCGAACGGGCCGGTGCCGTCGGGATGCCGGGCGAGGTCCAGGCCGCCGCTCGCCGCCGCGGCGGGTACGATCGCGAGTGTCGCGAGCTGCGTCAGGAACGGGGCGGAGGGCGAGGCGAGCACGAACCGCACCCCGTCCGCGCCGTCCGGCTCCGTGGTCTGGAGCATGCCGAAGCGCGAGGCGAATGGCGATCCCGTCTTGGGGTCGCGCACCCGCGCCACCGATGCCACGACATCGGCGGGCGTCACCGGGCTGCCGTCATGGAACCGGGCATGGGCGCGCAGGCGGAAGACGTAGGTGAGCCCGTCCGGCGAGACGGTCCACCCGCTGGCCAGGCCGGGGACCACGCGCAGATCGGCATCGATCGCGGTCAGTCCCTCGTAGATCGTGCTGTTGACGAGCTGGGTGGAGAAAGCGGTCGCCACATGGGGGTCGAGCCCGACGGGCGACTGATCGACCGCGATCTGCAGGGTCTGGGCTCCGGCACAGGGCGCGAGCGCCACCGCGATGGAGGCCACGAGTGCGCGCGCCGTCAGCTTGCCAATCATGCGCTTCTCCTTCGCCCGTGCGCCGGCTACCGATACCGGCGGCAACGGCGCCAGGGCAAGAAGGGCCCGGGTCGGAAGGCGAGGCAAGGAGGAGGGTGGGCGGATGCGGCTGGCGCTGGGGCTGATCAGCG
Source organism: uncultured Pseudomonadota bacterium (assembly GCA_963756495.1). Classification (GTDB taxonomy): domain Bacteria; phylum Pseudomonadota; class Alphaproteobacteria; order Acetobacterales; family Acetobacteraceae; genus DATFDN01. The sequence goes on from CAVWNS010000005.1 coordinate 648,974, forward strand.
GCACGTCGATGGACGGCATCGACGCCGCGGTGATCGAGACCGACGGCGAGCGCGTGGGCGCGCGGCTCGGCGCGGTGACGCTGCCCTATCCGCCGGCGCTGCGGACCAAGTTGCTGGCGATCGCGGCCGATCCGGCGCGGGCGGAAGCCGATCCGTTGCCGGCGGTCGAGCGCGCGGTCACGCACGCCAACGCGACGGCGGCACGCGCGGCCCTGGCGCGCGCGAGACTGACGGACCGCGAGATCGGGGCGGACCGCGAGATCGGGGCGGACCGCGAGATCGGGGCGGAGCGCGAGATCGGGGAGCGCGGGATCGCGGTGGTCGGGCTGCACGGGCAGACGGTGCTGCACCGGCCGGAGCGGGGCTTCACGCGCCAACTTGGCGACGGCGCCTTGCTGGCGCGCCTGCTCGGGATCGACGTGGTCGCCGCATTCCGGCTGGTTGATGTGGCGTCGGGCGGACAGGGGGCGCCGTTGGCGCCGCTCTATCATGCCGCGCTCGCGCGTGACCTGGCGCAGCCGCTGGCCGTGCTGAACCTGGGCGGCGTCGCCAACGTCACGTTCCTGGATGGCGATTCGGTGATCGCCTTCGACACCGGCCCGGCGAGCGCGATGCTCGACGACTGGGTGCGCCGGCACACGGGATTGGCGTTCGACGACGGCGGTCGCATCGCGGCCACGGGCCAGGTGGATCAGGTACGGCTGGGGCTGCTGCTCGCGCATCCGTTCTTCCGCGCGGTGCCCCCGAAATCACTGGATCGAAACGATTTTCCGCTGTCCGCCGTGGCGGATCTGTCCCTGCCGGACGGTGCCGCCACGCTCGCCGCGTTCACCGTCGCCTCGGTCGCCCAAGCGCTGGCCCATCTTCCCGCCCGACCTCGCCGTTGGCTCGTCACTGGTGGCGGGCGGCACAATGCGACGCTGATGGCGGGCCTCGCGCGTGCGCTGGGAGCACCGGTCGAGCCCGTGGAGACTGTCGGCTGGGACGGCGACGCGCTGGAGGCGGAGCTGTTCGGCTTCCTCGCCATGCGCAGCCTGCGCGGGCTGCCGCTCAGCCTGCCCTCCACCACGGGCGTCCCAAGGCCAATGCCAGGCGGAGTTCTGCATCGTGCTGAAGATCTACCTGCGACGGGCGGGTGACCACGGGGTCGGGCTGAGCACCCGCCGGTCGCGCCCTATGCGGCCAGCACGTAGAACAGCCCGGCTGCCACCGCGATGGTGACGGGCAGCGTGAACACCCAGGCAAGCGCGATCCGCATCAGCATGCTGCTGTTGATGCCCGACCCTGAGCCGACCATGGTCCCCGCGATGCCCGACGTGATGATGTGGGTCGTGCTGACCGGCAGGCCCGTGAAGCCGGCTGTCGCGATCAGCCCCGCGCCGACCAGCTCCGCCGAGGCGCCCTGCGCCGGCGTCAGATGGGTGTTGCCCACCCGCTCGCCGAGCGTGTGCACGATGCGCTTGTAGCCAATCATCGTTCCCAACCCCAGGCATGTGGCGCTGAGGACCCGGACCCACCACGGCGCATATTCGACGGAGGGACGCACGGCGCTATGGATACGGTTCGCCTCGGCTTTCTCTGCCTTGCTCGCCTTGGGATTTGCCGCAACTGCCTTCAGCTCCCCCACCAACCGGTACACCTCGTCGCGCAATGCCGAGCGGCTCGCCTTGGGGCCTTGCTGCGGTTCGGCGCCCGGCTCCGGTCGCTGCGACGATCCCGTTCCCGACACGGGCGGAATCGAGGGCTGGCCGGGGGCCCCGACATTGGCACCGTCGGCGGCAAGGGCAGGGCCAGCCTGCTGAAGCCGGTTGGCGGCTTGCAGACCGAGCTGCTTCTGGTCGTCGCCGTATTTCTGGATCAGCGGCACGGCCGCGCGGGCCTCTTGGGCGAGTTGGCGTATCTGCGGACCGGCCTCGGGGTTCAGCGCGAACGTCGCCGGCATGAGCCCGATGATGGTGAGCATGATGAGCCCGATGCTCTTCTGCCCGTCATTGGTGCCATGGGAGAAGCTGACACTGGTGCAGGTCAGGATGAGGAGTCCGCGCACCCATTTCGCCGGAGGCCGGTCGCCGTGCGGCGGCTCGTAGAGATGAGGGTCCTTGATGAGGTGCCGGATGACGAAGTAAAGCGCCCCCGCGCCGAGAAAGCCGAGTATCGGGGAGACGGCAAGGGCGCGCAGGACAGTCCAGATCTGCTCCCAGTCCACGCTGTCGCGGATGCTGCGCGCGTTGACCAGCGCATCGCCAATGGCGATGCCCATCAGCGATCCGATCACGCAATGCGAACTCGAGTTGGGAATGCCGAAGTACCAGGTGAACACGTTCCAGGCCAGTGCCGTCGCGAAGAGCGAGACCAGCATCGGTACGGCCGGATCGCCATTCGGCGGGGAGAGGACGTCAGCCGGCAAAAGCTCGACCAGAGCGTAAGCGACCGCGATCCCGCCGATCAGCACGCCCAGGAAGTTCATGAAGCCAGACCAGATGACGGCCGGCCTCGGCTTGAGGGAGTTGGTATAGATCACGGTCGCCACGGCATTCGCTGTATCGTGGAAGCCGTTGGCGAACTCGAAAATGCAGACGAGGAGGAAACAGAATAGCAGGGCGGCCAGCGCCGCGGGCGAGGAAGGTGCGAGGTGGAGCATTGCTTGCGCCTCACAATTGATGCGAGCGTCTGAACCCGTGCCCAGCTCCTATGTTGCCTGTGACACGCAAGCTTAACGAACGAAAGCGGTTCGATATTATATCGCAATAATATGCGGCGGACGACGATTCCGGGTTCAGGACCGCACGTCCGCGTTGCCCTGATACCGGCGCGTGGTCTAAGTGCGATCCCGCAACGCCCGAGGACTGAACGCATGGACCGCATCCGCATCCGCGGCGGCCGACCGCTCGCCGGAGAGATCGCGATCGGAGGGGCGAAGAACGCCGCCCTGCCGCTGATGGCGGCGGGGCTGCTGACCGAGGACCGGCTGGTGCTGGAGAACGTGCCCCGGCTGGCCGACATCGCCACCATGACGGACCTGCTCGCCGGCCACGGAATCGCGATCGATCCGATCGGCAATGACGGGCGCACGCTCTCGCTTGGCGGCCGGATCACCAGCACCGAGGCGCCGTACGACATCGTGCGGAAGATGCGTGCCTCCGTGCTGGTCCTCGGGCCACTGCTGGCGCGGGTGGGCGAGGCGCGCGTGTCGCTGCCCGGCGGCTGCGCGATCGGCACCCGACCGATCGACCTGCACCTCAAGGGCCTCGAGCAGATGGGCGCCGAGATCAGCCTGGACGGAGGCTATGTCGATGCGCGGGTGCGGGGGCGCCTCAGGGGGGCGAGCATCGTGTTCCCGTTCGTCTCCGTGGGCGCGACCGAGAACCTGCTGATGGCGGCGGCGCTGGCGGACGGGCAGAGCGTGCTCGCCAATGCCGCGCGCGAGCCGGAGATCGCCGATCTGGCCGCATGTCTCGTGGCGATGGGTGCGCGCATCGAGGGGATCGGGACGGACCGGCTGGTGGTCGAGGGCGTGCCGCGCCTGCGCGCCGCGCGCCACCGCATCGTCTCGGACCGCGTCGAGACCGGGACGTTCGCCTGTGCCGCCGCGATCACCGGCGGCGCCGTCCGACTGCTCGGCGGCAGGCTCGAGCATCTGGGCGCGGTGGTTCGGACCATGCGCGACGCGGGCGTGGACATCGCCGAGGAGCCGGAGGCGCTGGTGGTGCGCCGGCTGAACGGGCTGCACGGGACCGATGCGATGACCGAGCCGTATCCGGGCTTTCCGACCGACATGCAGGCGCAGTTCATGGCGTTGATGTCGGTGGCCGAGGGCGCGGCGATGGTGACGGAGACGATCTTCGAGAACCGCTTCATGCACGTCCCGGAGCTGAACCGCATGGGCGCGCGGATCAACGTGCACGGCGCGTCCGCCATCGTGCGGGGCGTGCCGGAGCTGTCGGGGGCCCCGGTGATGGCGACGGATCTGCGCGCGTCGGTCTCGCTGGTGCTGGCCGGACTGGCGGCGAAGGGCGAGACGATGATCAACCGCGTCTATCACCTCGATCGCGGCTACGAGGCGGTCGAGCGAAAGCTGGCGGCGTGCGGGGCCGAGATCGAGCGGGTGGCGGGGTAGGATGGACCTCCCCGTCATGCTCGCGCTTGGCGCGAGCATGACGCTGAATAATGAGGCCGACCAGGGACGAGCGAGGATATCAGCTCATCAGGTCGTAGAGATCGGCCCATTCCGGGTTTGCCTTCTGGATGAGGCGCACCTTCCATGCGCGAGGCCAGTGCTTCACATTCCGCTCGCGGGCGATGGCCGCGCGGATGTCGTCGTGGAACTCGACATGCACAAGGCGCGTCAGGCTGTAGCGCTTCGTGAAGCCGTCAATGGCTCCGGTGCGGTGTTCCCAGGCACGACGCGCAATATTCGTCGTCGCGCCGATATAAATCGTTCCGTGCGGACGGTTTGTCGTGATGTAAACCCAGCCGCCACGCATTCGGCTTCTTTGAACGCGCAGGGGTTAAGAAACCCGGAAGCGCTTTAGCCGAAGACCTCCTCCCGCGCTTCGATCTTTGCCTCGTCCAGGTCCATCCCGATCCCCGGCTGATCGTTGGCGGACACCGCGCCGTCGCGCGGCACGATCGGGTGCGCCAGGAAGTGCTGGTTGATGGCGTTCCACTTCACCAGGTACTCCTGGTAGGGCGTGTGAATGGGCGACTGGGTCAACGAGAAATGAATGCCGGCGGGCGATGAGTGTCCGTGCGGGATCACGATCAGGTCGTGCGCGGTGGCGTAGGCGGCGATCTTGAGCGTCTCCGACAGACCGCCGGCCCAGTAAATGTCGGGCTGGAGCACGTCCAGCGCGCGGGCGTCGATGAAGCGCTTGAAGCCCCAGCGCGTGTATTCGTGCTCGGCGCCGGCCAGCGGGATGCGCACGCGCTCGCGCACGCGGGCGTAGCTCTCGACCCGGTCGGGCATGACCACTTCCTCCAGCCAGCGCGGGCGGAACTCCGCGATGCGCTCGGCCAATGCCACCGTGTAATTCGGGTCGAAGGACTGCCAGCAATCCAGCATGATCTCGCAGTCCTCGCCGAGCGCCTCGCGCAGCGTGCGGACCAGGGCGATGTTCATCCGCAGCCCGTCGGGCCCGCTCAGCGGGCCGTGGCGGAAGAACCATTTCTGCGCGGTGTAGCCCTGTGCCTGGAACTCCTGCGCGCGGGCGGCCACGCGGCCCATGTCGAGTACGTCGAAGCCGAGCATCGAGGCGTACGCAGGAACCGACGCGCGGGTCGGGCCGCCGAGCAGGCGGTACACCGGCTGACCCAGCCAGCGGCCCTTGAGGTCCCACAGCGCGCAATCGACCGCGCTGATCGCCAGCATCGAGTTCGCCCTGCCTTCCATGCACCATCAGCCGGTGCATCTGGTCCCACAGCTTCTCGTGCGCAATCGGGTCCTGACCCAGCAGGATCGGGCGCAGGCGACGGGCGATGTGCGTCGCCACCATGTCCGGCACCGGACCCGCCAGCCCGTGCGGGCCCCCGTCGGTCTCGATCCGCAGGAAGAACTGCTGGAAACGGAAGGCGTCGCGGGCGATCTGCTCGCCGCCCTCGAAATCGTTGCGGGTGCGGTATTCGGGATAGACGTCGATGGGGCGGACCAGCCGCTCCTCCCAGAATGGGCCCTCGGTGCGCATCGTGCCGGTCAGGCGCAGAAGGCGAACCGCCGTGATCCTCATGGAGTGATCCTCGTCGCTGTCCTCAGTCGGGATAGGCGATCCGGTAGGTCTCGGTCATCACCTCGTCAAGCCGGCGCCCCGGACGCCATACGCCCATGCCGCCCGCCTCCCTGTTGGCATCGGGATGCTGGCGCGGGCATTCCTGGGCGGCGTCGATCACGGTACGGACGGGAATCAGCGCGGTCCAGGCCGGGACGGCGTAGTCCTCCTCCTCGTCGTGGACGTCCATCGCGCGGATCTTGCCTGACGCCTCCTCGATCTCCATGCCGAGCACCGTGGTCGCCTTCGCCTCCTGCGTGGTGGGCGCGCGCAGCACGCGTGAGCGGCCGGGGAAGAAGCGGTCGATGAACGCATTCATCGCGCGCAGCTTCGCCTCGCCCTCGATCCGGTGGGCGTGGCCATAGGCCATCACGGCCCGATAGTTGATGGAGTGGTTGAAGCCGCAGCGCGCCAGCACCACCGCATCCATGTGCGTCACCGTCAAGCAGACCGGGATGTTGCGCAACTCGGCGCGCAGCATCCGGCTGGCGGAGGACCCGTGCCAGTAGAGATGATCGCCCTCCCGCCAGAATGCGGTCGGCGTGCAGTAGGGCTGCCCGTCGATGACATAGGCGATGTGACAGACCAGCGCGGCATCGAGGATCTCGTAAATCGTCTTGCGGTCGTAGCGGCCCCGGTCCGGCCGGCGCCGTACGCGGTTGCGATCGGTCTTCGGGAAGGCGTCGTCGGGGCGGTCGGTCATGCGGCGGTCCATGCTGCGGCCCGGCATGGAACAGGCGAGGCGTTTGAAAGTCAAAGCTTCTCGCTTGTTTGCATGCCGGCGGCACGGTATGCATTCGCTTGATGCAATGTCCGTCCGTGGTCCGGTGTTCCGCCTGAAGGCCGCCGTTGAGCAGTACGAGCGCGAAGCGCTCGCCGTGTCCGAAGCCCGTTACCGCGCCAGCTTCGAAAATGCTGGGGTGGGCTTGGCCCATGTGGGCCTTGACGGGCGGTTTCTGCGCGTCAACCAGCGACTGTGCGCCATGACGGGATACAAGCGCGAGGACCTGCTGGGGCGCCGGTTCCAGGAGATCACCCATTCCGACGATCTCCCCGACAATCTCGCTCGGATGCGGATGCTGCTGGACGGCGAGCTGTCCACCTACATCATGGAGAAGCGATATCGCCGAGCCGATGGAACGACGGTCTGGGTGAAGCTGACCGCCTCGCTCTTGCGCGACCCGACTGGGCGGCCCGAGCACTTCATCAGTGTGATGGACGACATCACGGACCGGAAGGACGCGGAAGCCCGGTTGCGACTCGGGCTGGACACGGCCGGCCTCGGCATCGGCGAATGGGATTTCGCCCGCGGCCGGTTCCGCGTGGACGAGCGTATCTCCGCCCTGTCCGGCGGCATGCTTCCGCCCAATACTTGGCTATCTCCCGAGAGCCCGGAACGCGCCGCTTGGCTAGCCCTGATGCATCCGGACGACATGGCGGCCCATGAGGCGGACCGGCGCGCGCTGGCCGAGGGCCGGCCGGGCAAGCATGTTCTCGAGTACCGCGTCCGCGTGCCGGGCGATGGGTGGCACTGGATTGCGCGGGCGACCGCGCTGCTGGAAACCGACCCGACAGGCCGTGCCTTGCGCGCGATCGACGCCCTGCAAGACGTAACCGAACGCAAGCAGGGCGAGCAGCGGCTGCGTCATGCGCTCGACGGCCTGCCGCAGATCGCATGGCTAACCCGCAGCGACGGCACGGGCCTCTACTACAACCGGCGCCTGCTCGAGTACGCCGGAGGCGACCCTGGTCCCAGCTTCGCCGATCGCATGTCGCTTGTCCATCCCGACGACGCGCTCCGCGTCGTGGCGCTCTCGCATAGCGCGCGCGCCAATAATACCGAGTTCGACGCGGAGGCCCGCCTGCGGCGCCACGACGGCACGTGGCGCTGGCATCGGCTGCACGCGGTCGCGCTCGACGAGGCCGACGCGCCCGATGGGGGCGGGCTGTCCGTGGCGACCGCCGTCGATGTGCACGACATTAAGGAAGCCGAGCGGGTGCTGGCCGAGGCGAACGCCGAGTTGGAACGGCGGGTTGCCGACCGCACCCGCGCGCTGACCGACGCCGCGCGCGAGCTGGCCGCCGAGATGCGCCGACGCGAGGATGCGCAGGAGGCGCTGCTCCAGGCCCAAAAGCTGGAAGCGTTGGGTCAGCTCACCGGCGGGGTGGCCCACGACCTCAACAACGTGCTCGCCGCCGTCAGCGGCAGCTACGAGCTGATACGCCGGCGCACTGACGACGCGGCGTTGTTGCGTCTCGTGCGGTTGGGCGAGCAGGGCGCGGAACGAGCGGCGGCGCTCGTGCGCCAGTTGCTGGCCTTCGCGCGACGCGAGACACTGAAGCCGGCGCTGATCGATCCCGCCTCCCTGCTCGCGCAGGTCGAAAGCCTGGCACGGCACGCGGTCGGCGCCCAGGTCGCGTGCGTGCTCGAGGTGGAGGATGGGATCTGGCCCGTGCTGGCGGACCCACAGCGGCTGGAAATGGCGCTGCTCAATCTGGCGGTGAACGCACGCGACGCCATGCCGGAGGGGGGCCGGCTAACAATCGGCGCGCACAATATACCTGACAGCCCGGATTGGCCCGGCGGACCGAACCGCGGCGAGTCGGTGGCGATCACGGTGTCCGACACTGGCACCGGCATGTCGCCCGAGGTGCTGGCCCGCGCCGCCGAGCCGTTCTTCACCACGAAGGGACGCGGCAAGGGCACCGGGCTTGGGCTCGCCACCACGCGCGGCTTCGCCGAGCAGTCGGGCGGGACGCTGCGCATCGACAGCCGGCTCGGCGCCGGCACGTCGGTGACGATCCTGCTGCCGCGCGCTCGGGCCGAGGTCGCCGGGACGCCGGCGCCTGCGCTGGACGCCTCGGCCGGCGAGCCGGCCGGGGACGCGGTGGTGCTGCTGGTGGACGACGACGAGCAGGGGCGGCCGGTGACAGCCGCATTGCTGCGCGACATGGGCTATACGGTGATCGAGGCGGCGAACGCCGAAGGCGCCTTCGCGCTGGCGCACGCCCCGCCGGCGATCGACGTGCTGGTCAGCGACGTCATCATGCCGGGCGCTGATGGCCCGACCTTGGCCGCGCGCCTGCGCGCCGAGCGCCCGAGCCTGCCGGTGGTGTTCATCACTGGTCATGCCGGCGCCCACGCGCTGGAAGCCGAGACTGTGCTGGCCAAGCCATTCGCGGCGCGCGAGCTGGGCGTGTGCGTGGCGCGGGCGCTGGGGCGCGATCTCGCTCTACTCTAAGCCTCCTTGTCCCTCCCTCGCATTCACGCTGCACGGCGGAGGCTGAGATCGGACCAGACTGACGACAGGGACGCCACGAGGTGCTCGATGTCATCATCATCGTGCATCGGCGACGGCGTGATGCGCAGCCGCTCGGTGCCGCGGGGAACCGTCGGATAGTTGATCGGCTGCACGTAAATTCCATGCTGGCCCAACAGGATATCCGTGATGCGTTTGCACAGCACCGGATCGCCGACCATCACCGGCACGATATGGCTCGGATTGCGGTAATGGAGAACGCCGACGTCGTCCAGTCGCTGCCGCACACGGGCGACCCGGTCCTGGTGACGCATCCGCTCGGCCTTGCTCGTCTTCAGATAACGGATGCTGGCGGTTGCGCCGGCTGCGACCGCCGGCGGTAGCGCGGTGGTGAAGATGAACCCGGAGGCGAAGCTGCGCACGAAGTCGCACGTCGCCGCCGAAGCCGCGATGTAGCCTCCGACCACACCGAAGGCCTTGGCCAGCGTGCCCTCGATCACCGTGATGCGATGGCTCAGCCCTTCACGCTCGGCGACCCCGCCGCCGCGCGGGCCGTACAGCCCCACCGCGTGCACCTCATCGAGATAGGTCATGGCGCCGTGTCTGTCGGCCACATCGCACAGCTCCGCAATTGGCGCGATGTCGCCGTCCATCGAGTAGACCAACTCAAAGGCGACCAGCTTCGGCCGATCTGGGTCCATGCCCGACAGCAACCGGTCAAGGTCTCCCGGATCGTTGTGCGCGAACATGTGCTTTTCTGCGCGGCTGGCGCGGATGCCTTCGATCATGGACGCATGATTGGCCGAGTCCGACAGGATGACACAGCCTGGCAGGCGCGCACCGAGCGTCCCGAGCGTGGCCCAGTTCGACACGTAGCCAGAGGTGAACAGCAGAGCCGCCTCCTTGCCATGAAGATTGGCCAGCTCGTCTTCGAGCAGCACGTGATAATGATTGGTGCCCGCTATGTTGCGCGTGCCCCCGGCGCCGGCGCCGCACCGGTCAAGCGCCTCGTGCATCGCCTCGAGCACGATCGGATGCTGACCCATGCCGAGATAGTCGTTGGAGCACCAGACCGTCACGTCCACTCGGCCGCGCTCGCGATGGTGGATCGCGCGGGGATAGCTCCCCGCCCGGCGCTGGAGATCGGCGAACACGCGGTAATTTCCCTCCCGCCGCAACCCGTCGAGCTGCTTTTCGAAGAACGTTTCGTAGTTCATCCGTTTCCTCCAACGGTCCGAGTGGGCACGGGGCGGGCGGCAGCGGGCGCGCGCTGGGTCATGAGCACGGCGGAGATCGTCAGGGCCGACACCGAAAGCGCAAACAGCAGGTTCATCGGCTTGCAAGCCCTGTAGCTGCGGAAGAATGCAAGATGATCCAGCACGAATTCTTCGTTCAGGTTGCGAGCCCCGAGGAACACGTTGAGCTTCGCGCTCTGCCGCGTAGCCCACGGCGCCAGGAAAATCCAGGTGCCGATCTGGTTCGCCCTGCCAGCTGTCACGGCTACCACCAGGTCCCAATGATCGCCAGCTCGTGATAGAGAGTACGAAAGTCGGGGCGCTCGTAACCTCCCTCTACCCGTCCAGTGCGTGCACCAGCCTCTCGAACTCATCGACTGTCAGCGTTTCCGCCCTGCGGTCCGGGGCGATGCGCGCGCGCGTCAGGAGCGTCTCGCCGCCAAGCGGGCGCAGGGCGCCACGCAGCATCTTGCGCCGCTGGCCGAAGGCCGCCGCGGTCAGGCGCTCCATGCGGGCGAGATCCGCCGGCTCGGGCTGGCTGGCGCGCGGCGTGAGCTGCACGACGGCGGACCAGACCTTGGGGGCCGGGACAAAGGCGGTCGGCGGCAGGCGCAGCACGATCCGCGCCGCGCAGGTCCACTGCGTCAGCACCGATAGTCGGCCATAAGCCCCGCCGCCGGGCGGGGCGCAGATCCGCTCGGCCACCTCGCGCTGGAACATCAGGGTCATCGCCTCGAATTCCCGCGCCTGTCGTAGCCAGCCGATCAGCAGCGGGGTTGCCACGTTGTACGGCAGGTTGGCGACGATCCGGCGCGGGGCCGGGATCAGCGCGGCGAAATCGAGCGCGAGCGCGTCGGCCTCGATGACGCGCAGCCGGTCCGGAAATACGCTCGCCAGTTCGCGTGCGGCGGCCACGGCGCGCGGATCGACCTCGACGGCGGTCACCGTTGCCACGGCGGAGTCCAGCAGGGCGCGGGTCAAGCCGCCGGGACCTGGCCCGACCTCGATGACATGCCGGCCATCGAGGTCGCCCGCGGCGCGGACGATGCGCGCGGTCAGGTTCTCGTCGAGCAGGAAGTGCTGACCGAGTGCGCGGCGCGCATCGAGCCGGTGCCGCGCGATGACCTCGCGCAGCGGCGGCAAATCCACGCCTGGAGGGCCGTCATGCCTCGGAAGCGCCGGGCGCTCCGCTGTGGTCCCCACGCAGCTCGATCCGGGCCTGCCGGCGAAGATCCTGCTGCATCTGGCGCGACAGCAGCTCCACCCTGGTTTGCAGAATCTGCTCCTGGACCTGGGTGCGGGTGAGCTGGTCGGTGTTCTTCTCCTCGCGCGAACAGACCATCATGACGGCGATCCCGTCGGGCGCGACCAGGGCCTTGCTCGCCCGGCCGATCGGCAGGCCGGCCAGAAGGGCACGGAAGGCCGGCGGATTGACCGTATCGAGCCGGACCTCGCCGGGATCGGCCGGCCGGGACGAGTTGTCGTCCTTCGCCGCCTGTTCCATCTCGGGGCAGCCGCGCACCCGCGCGCTGATCGCCTCGGCCTTTTTCAGGGACGCCTCCTGTTGTGCAGTCGGCACAGCGGGATTGAGCGGCGCGGTGAAGGGCAGGAACACTTGGCGCATCGACAGCACCGTGGCGATGTCCCGGCCGATCTGGCGCTTGGCCAGCATGTGCACGATGGACAGGCCGCCGGGCACGGGAGTCGGCTCGCTCACGGCGCCGGGCGGCATCTGCTGCACGAGCTGCGCCACCTCGGGGTCGAGCTGGCTGGGCTGCACCCAGCCCATATCGCCGCCTTGCAGGGCCGACTGGCTCTGACTGAACTGCGCGGCCACGACGGGGAACGGCGCCCCCGCACGAAGCTGCCTGATTACCACATCGGCGAAGCGCCGCGCCTCGGCCTCGCGCGAGGGGTTCTCCACCGGCAGGAAGATCTCGGCGATATGGAATTCTGGCCGGCCGACATCCTGCGATAAGGCCAGGGTGCGCGCGGCAACGTCGGCATCGCTGACCCGGAGGTGGTCGCCGAGCTGCTGACGCAGGACCATGGTCCAGCCGATCTCGGTGCGCACCTGATCGACCAGCGTGGTGTAGCTCACCCTGTCGGCCGACAGTCGCGCCCGCAGCGCGCCCGCCGGCATCGCGTTGCGGGCCTCGATCTCGTGGATCGCCGCGGCGATCTGCTTGTCCTGCACCACGATGTGCTGACGCTCGACCTCCTGCATCCGCAGCCGCTCGTCCACGAGTTGGCGGGCGATCTGCGGCCGCAGCCGCTCCAGCACCTCGGCCTGCGAGGGCAGACCGGAGGAGATGGCGAACAGGCGGGCGCGATTGTCCACGTCCTTGTTGGTGATGACGCTGCCATTGACCACCGCGACAATTCGCACGGCGCCCTGCGGCGCGGCGGCAGGGGCGGGGGCGGCACGCATCGGCGCGGCCGCGTGAGCGGCCATCGGTGCGGCGAGCCAAGCCAAGGGGGAAACAGCCAGCGGGGAAGCGGCCAGGACGGAGACGGCGAGGCGGAAGCGACGGATCATGAGAGGCATCTCTATCAAAGGGCGCGGAAGCCGAACTCGCCGATGGTCTTGAAGGTGAACTGGATCAGCACCGTCGTGGAGCCGTTGTCGCCATTGTAGCTGGTGAAGCGCCGGAAGAACCGCAGATCGGCGATGAAGCATTCGTCTTCGTAGATGGCGTCGGCGCCGGCCGCAACCATCTGTCCGCGCGCCAGATCGCGCCGCATGTAGCCGTTCACCCGGTAGGGGCCCCAGCGCGAGGCAGCCCCGAGCGTCACCTCGTTACGCGGGGTGTAGAAGGGCGAGCCGGGCGGAGGCGGCGCCGGCTGGTCGTAGAAATAGTACGGGTCGTAGTCGGTGTAGATGTATCCGGCGCTGACGTTGAACGTAGGGACCCCGGCGGTGGCGACCGCCTCGCGGTAGCGCGTCTGGAGCGTGCTGTGGTCCAGTCGCGTGCGGTAGGTCAGGTCGAGCCACTTCGCCGGGGTGAAGGTGGTGCGCGCCACCACGTCCGAAACCTGGTCGCGCAGGCCGGAGACGTCCGGCAGCCAAGTATTGCGGGTGGTGCTGTAGGACTGGCCGATCAGCCCATCCAGCGCGGTGCCGTCCAGATACCACGCCCCGTGCAGGGCGACGTTGGCGCGGTCGCCGCCCTGGATCCGATCAATCCCGCCGAACCGGTGGAACCCGAACAGGGTGGCGTCGGTGAAGTTGAAGACGTCGAGACTATCCTCGTTCGGGTAGCGGTTCACCTGGCTGTCGCCGACCACGGGGGAGACGATGACCTCCGCCATCGGCTCGATCACCTGCGTGCCCCAGACGCCGGAATCGCGCATGAACGGCCAGCGGAAATCCATCGCGGCGGCCGGCCAGACGCGGGAATCATCGACGCTCGCGTGGGTGCCGAAGTTCGGCTGCTCGTTGAAGTTGCTGGCGTTGTAGGTGGCGGCGTCGCCATGCAGGCGCAGCGTCCACAGATCGCCCAGCGCGCCGGTGAACGGGCGGTCCCAGTTGACCGTCAGGGCTGCGCGCTGGTCACTCGTCCCGACCTGACGAAGCACGTTGTAGGCTCCGGTGTCGATCGACAGCCGCCCGCCCCAGGCGTCGGGCTGGCCGAAATAGCTGTACTGGAAGCGCGGCAGCACGAAGGGCAGCTGGCTCTGGGCAACCGCGGTGTTCACCGACTGGTAGATGCGGGAGTCCAACCGGGCGAAGGCGCCCTCGCCGAAGCCCTCGACATAGACGGTGCTGGGCAGGACGCTGGGGTCGCCGCCGAGGATGCTGCCCAGGTGGAAATTGGACACGTAGGTGGCCGAGCTGGCCCGCTCGATCGTGAAGCCGGTGCGCCAGGTCTGGTCGATATCGAACTGGCCGCGCAGGTTGACGGTGCCCTCGGGCGCCCCGAGCGTGTACGCTGCGGAGGCCTCCGCCTGGAGGAAGCCGGCGTTGAACCGGCGACGATACTCCAGCGACAGCTCCGGCCCTGCCCGGCTGGTGATCATCGGGGTGAACGTCGCGTCGGACTGGTCGTCGATCACCCAGTAGTATGGCTGGGCGAAAAAGCCGCCGATATGGGAGCTGACTCCGAAGGACGGCACCAGCAGCCCGCTCTCGCGCTTGGCGGACGGGGAGGCGTGCCAGAAATACGGAAAATAGGCCACGGGGAGGCCGAACATCTGCAACTCGGCGTCGGTGTACTCGATGCGCTGATGCTCCTCGTCGTCGGTGGCGGTGCGGGCGCGGAGCTGCCAGAGCGGTGGTGCGGTCGGGTCCTTGGCGCACAGATTGCAGGTCGAATAGACCGCCTTCGCCAATTCGTTGATCAGCCCCTCGGTGCGTCGGCCGCCGTTGGCCGCGAACCGTCCGTTGCCGGGCAGCAAGGCGCGCGGGTCGTCGAAGGTGCCGTTGCGCAGCCCGCGGTCGAGATGGGCGGAATCGGCGAACAGGACCTGGCCGTCGGGTTCGATCAGCGTGACATGCCCGCGCGCCACCGCCTCGCCCGTCTGGCGATTGAACGTGACCTCGTCGGCGCGCAGCACGACGCCGTTCTGCCAAGCCTCGACATGGCCCTTGGCCAGCACCAGCGAGCGATCCCGCTCATACTCGACCTGGTCGGCACTGAAGGTCACCGGCGCCTGGTTGCTCAGCGGCAGGTGGCTGCCCGCCGCCGCCGCGAGCTGGGCGCGTGCCGGGGCGCCCGCGCCCACGGCGAGCACGGCGGCGACCAGCAGCGCGCCGAGCCGCAGGCAGGCGCCGATGTGACGGGTCATGCTCAGCCGTCTTCCATGTGCAGCAGCAGCGCGACCGCCAGCATCAGCCCGGCAGCGGTGGGCGCCCAGGCGGCCAGCATCACCGGCAGCGCCCCGCTCTGCCCGAACTCCTCGGCGAGCTTGGAGATCAGGAACAGCGCGAACCCGGCGGTCACGCCGCTGCCGATCATCCGCGCCACGCCGCCACGCCGGGCCGGGCGCATGGAGAACCCGGCGGAAACGAGCGCCATCGTGGCCGACAGCAGCGGCAGAGCAAGCAGCGCTTGGAAGTGTAGCTGGTGCCGCACCGAGGAAAAGCCCGAACGGCGGAGCAGCGCGATGAACCCCGGCAGCTCCCAGACCGAGAGCGTATCGGGCGAGGCGAAGCTCTCCTGCACGCGGGCCACCGTCAGGTCGGTCGGCAGATGCATGGTGCCGGAGGCCTGCGGCAGCTCGTCGGGGCGCAGGGTCACCGCACGGGGCAAGGTCCACATCCGGCCCGCCAGTACCAGCCGTGGCGCTCTCGACCCGGCTCAGCAGCCGGTCGGAGCCGTCAAGGCGGAACACGCTCACCCCCTTGGCATCGAGGGTTCTGCCGTTCAGGGTGACGAGGTTGGCGTGCAGGATGGCGACGCCGCGCGGGTCCAGGCCACGGTCGGACTGGCGTAGCCAGAGCTGTCCGTTCTCGAGGTCGAGCGGGCCACCCCCCGTGGACAGGTGCGCGGCTTCCAGCGATTCGGCGCGGGCGAACATGACCGATGACAGCGGACTGACCACCGCGGTCGCCAGCCCGCCCAGGAGCAGGGCGGCGCCGACCGGGGCTGCGAGGAACTGCCACGCCGAGACCCCGGCCGCACGCGCCACGATCAGCTCCGACGAGCGGGTGAGGCGCCAGAAGCAGGTGATCCCGCCGACAAGCACGGCAAAGGGCAGGATCTCCATGGCGATATACGGCATGCGCAGCGAGGCCACCTCGCTCACCAGGCTGAATGTGGCGTCCGCCTTGCCCACCGATCGGCGCAGCAGCTCGATGAAGTCGAACAGCGACACGAGCCCGGTCAGCGCCAGCACCATCGCCGTCACGGCGGCAAGGAACTGCCGGCTGATGTAGAGCGAAAGGGTGATCGCCGGGTTCACGGCGCGGCGCCACGGGCGATGCGCCGCGCTGGGAGGCTGCGGGGGGGCGGCGCGGGGCGCAGCATCGGCCCGAACAACACCCAGGCGGCCGCGACACCGGGAAGCACCGCCTGCGCCCAAAGCAACCCGAGCATCGCATTGTTGCGCGCAGCCAAATCCCCCAACACGAGCTGGAGCGCCACCAGCCCGACCACCGTCCCGACCGAGACCAGCGGGCGGATGACGCTGGCGTGCCGGCGGAACACCCCGGTCAGTACCGCGCAGAGCGCGATCAGCGCATACGAGACAGCGGTCAGCGGCGCGCTCAGGCGCTTGTGCGCCTCCGCGATCCAGCGCGACGCGTCCTTGGGGTTGGGGGGATGCGGGTCGAGCAGGGTGGCCAGCGGAACCTCGGTCATGTCGGGTATGCGCGCGCCTGGCTGCGTCTCGTCGGCGAGATCGATCACGTTCTCCCGGAACGTCAGCACATTGAGCCGCCCGGTGCGGGCGTCGATCTCCTGGCGGCTGCCATCATCGAGCAGCACCTGCGGCCCGGTGCGCGTCTGCAACAGCCGGCCGCGCTCGGCCAGGATCGTCGCGTGCTCGGGCAGGTGGCGCGCGTCGTCGATCAGTACCCCGCGCAGTGCACCCTCGGGATCACGCGACCGGACATAGACGGTCAGCCCCGGCGAGACCGGGGTGAACACGCCCTCCTGGAGCAGGAAGGCGGCGATCTGGTTGCGGATCTCCCATTGGAAGTCGCGGAACGCGGCCATGCTCGCCGGCACGAGCCACAAGTTCAGGGCGTATCCCGCCAGCGCGACGATCAGCGCGAGCGCGAGCGCTGGCCGGGCCAAGGCGAGCGGCGACAGGCCGGCGGCGCGCATCACCGTCAGCTCCCGGTCTCCGGCCAGGCGCTGATAGACGAACTGCACGACGACGAAGGTGGTGATGGGCAGGATGACGGCGACGAAGCCTGGCACCAGCAGGCCGGTCAGCTCGAGGAATACGCCGAGCGAGAGGCCGTGATCCACCACCAGCTCCACGAAGCGCAGCGATTGCGTCAGCCAGATCAGCGCGGTCAGCCCGCCGGTGACGGCAAGCAGCGCGAACAGGAGTTGGCGGAACAGGTAGCGGTCTAGCCGGGTGACGAACGTGCCGGTGGGCATCGACGAAGGCGCTCCGGAGCAGTGGCGCGTGAGCCGTGGTGACCGGTCACGCGGTATTGCCTAGCACCGGGTCCGGGTCGCGGTGAAGCCGATCAATCCGGGCCAGAGGCGGCAGGCGCGCAAAATCCACGGCTGGGCCGGCGCGGTCCTGGCCAGGTGATGGGCGAGCATGGCAGTCCGCATGGGCCGGCGCAGCATGGTTCGAAGCCGGCGATGATAGGCGGCCTGATCCGCGCCGGCGAGCACGCAGGCGCTGGCCAGGGCGGCGCTGGCAAGCGCGATGGCGACGCCGTCGCCGGCCAGCGAGGGGATCACGGCGGCTTGGTCACCCAGCCGGAACAGCCCCGGATGAGCGGCGGTGCTCGGTGCGTGCAGGTGGCCATACGGCACCCCCGCCACCGCCAGCGGGCGCTCGCCCAGAACCGTGGCGCCGGCGAGGCGGCGCGCCAGATGCGGGGCGGCGACGGACAGACGCTCGAGCAGCCGGTCGCGATGGCCGGCGCGCACATGCTCGCGCCGCTGCATGAGGCACAGTACCGCGCGCCCCGTCTCGACCGGCTGCAACCCCGCATAGCCGCCGGGCAGCAGCACGAGTTCCACCGCCCCCGCCAGCGCCGCCGCCTGGTCGGGGGCGAGGGCGACATACGTCTTCAGGCCGACCGC
Organism: uncultured Pseudomonadota bacterium; assembly: GCA_963756495.1. Taxonomy (GTDB): domain Bacteria; phylum Pseudomonadota; class Alphaproteobacteria; order Acetobacterales; family Acetobacteraceae; genus DATFDN01. The sequence continues at coordinate 666,946 of CAVWNS010000005.1, forward strand.
GCCCTGGCCGCGTGCCGGGCGGGGCGCGCCGCGCAGGTCATGCTTGCCGGTGGCGAGCAGGACGGTCGCGGCCTCGATCGGGCAGCCACCGTCGCGGTCGAGGCCGATCCGGCCGCCAGCGCGGCGCACGCCGCGCACTGCCTGGCCACGCAGCACGCCCGCGCCCTCGGCGGCCGCCCGCGCCAGCAGCGCCTCGTCGAGCACGCGTCGCGACAGACCCTGGGCGGGGAAGGGCAGCGGCGCCTCCGCGACAGCGGTGCCGGCGATCAGGCGCACGCGCCCGATCGGGGCAGCCCCGAGCGCGGCGGTGTCCAGACCGAGCGATGCAAGCCCGGCCAGCGCCGGGCCGCCGAGGAAGTCGCCGCATACCTTGTCGTGCGGGCCGTCCATGCGCTCGAACAGCGTGACCGGCCGGCCGGCGCGGGCAAGGCGTATGGCAGCCGCGGCGCCGGCCGGGCCGCCGCCCACGATGACCACCTCCGGGCTCATGCCGGCGGGCGCGTGCGCGACAGGCTCAGGCGGAACGGCAGGTGGCGGCGCACGGTCACATCCCCCGGCCGCAATCCGGCGGCGGCGGCCAGCGCACGCAACTCGGCGGGGCGGAAGCCGCGGGCGATCGATATGCGGCCGTCCCAGCGCACCAAGTCGTGCCAGCGCGCCGCCCGCGCCAGGAGCGGGAAGCCGAGATAGGCAACGGGATGGCGGTGGATGTCGGCGACCAGCCAGCCGCGCGCCGCCTGCGCCTCCTGCCAGGCCAGGAAGGCGGTCGCTCCCGCATCGGTCAGATGATGCAGGAATTGCGAACTGACGATGAAGTCGAAGCGGATGTCCGGCTTGAAGTCGAACACGTCGGCGGTGACGAAGCCGATGTCCTCGCCCGGCACCGTCGCCTCGCGAGCGGCGCGGGCGCTCCAGGGGTGACGGTCCACGCCGATCAGGCGTGCCTGCTTGCCGGCCCGCCGCGCCCAGCGGCGGATCACGCGCAGCAGGTCGCCTTCGCCGCAGGCGACGTCGAGCAGCGAGAACGCCGATCGTCCGGCGACCTGACGGCGCAGCCAGGCGAGCGTCGCCTGATGGGTGAAGGTGACGCGATTGACCCTGGCGAGGTCGGCGAGGCAGGCGCGGTAGTCCTCGTAGTCCGTGCAGGCGGCATCCATGCGCTCGGGCTCGGTGCTCCGGCGCGCGAGCCAGCCGGACGGGGCGGCGTCATCCGGCACGGAAGGCGAAGCTTTCCATCGTCAGCCCCGGCCCGAAGGCCATGCCTACCCCCGAGCCCGCCGCGCGCGCCCCGGCCAGGATGCGGCCCAGCACGAACATCAGCGTGGCCGAGGACATGTTGCCGAAGTCGTGCAGCACGGCGCGGGAGTGACGCAGTGCGTCCGGGCCGAGGTCGAACCCCTCCTGCACCGCGTCGAGCACGGTGCGCCCGCCCGCGTGCACGGCCCAGTGCGCCACGTCGCGGATACCCAGCGCGCGCAGCAGCCCGGCGCCCTTCTCCTGCACCGCCCGCCGGATCTGGAGCGGCACCTGGCCCGACAGGTGCATCTCGAATCCGCTGTCGCCGACGTCCCAGGTGATCAGGCCATCCGTCTCCGGGATGACGTCCGTACGGAACGCGCCGAGGGCAAGCCCCTCCGGGATCGCGGTGACCAGGGCCGCGCTGGCGCCGTCGCCGAACAGCAGGAAGCTCAGCATGCGCGTCAGCTCCCACTGCTCCTGCATGTGCAGGCTGCACAGTTCCAGGTTGACCACCAGCACGCGGGCGGCCGGCTCGGAGCGCACGATATGGCGGGCCAGCCGCAGCGCATTGACGGCGGCAAAGCAGCCCATGAAGCCGATCATGGTGCGCTCGACGCTGTCGGGCAGGCCCGCCGCGCGCATCAGGCGGAAGTCGAGGCCCGGTGCCGCGAAGCCGGTGCAGCTCGCGGCGATCAGATGGGTCACGCGCGCCCGCTCGCCCGCTCCGAGGTCGAGCCGGTCCACGGCGGCGACGGCAAGCTCCAGCGCCGGGGCCTGGAAGCGGGCCATCCGCCGCGCCGTGGAAGGAAAGGCGCCTCGCCGGTAAAATCCCTCAGCATCGAGGGCCTCGGTGCGCGGCATGGGGCCGGGCGCGAAGATGGCGTAGCGATGCGCGATCTCGGAGAGGCCGGCCATGCGGTCGAACAGCATGCGGCTGCGCTCGTCGGGCAGCAAGGTGCGGCCGAAGGCCACGAACTCGGCGTGGACGTCGTGTGGTGGCACCGCGGTGCCGATCCGGTTGATCCACGCCTCTGTCACCCCTGGCACCTGCGCGCTGTCCTTCCCCAACTGGGGCGGCTTCGGTCGTTGTCATCCTGCATTCGTCAGGGCAGCACCTTGCCGGGGTTCAGCACCCCGCACGGGTCCAGCGCCGCCTTGATCTTCCGCATCAGGTCCAGCTCCGCCCCGCCGCGCCAGTCCGGCATCATGTAGGGCTTGAGCTGACCGACCCCGTGCTCGGCCGAGAAGCTGCCGTCGAACGCGCGCACCACCGCGTTCACCGTGTCCATGATCGCGTGGTCCTGGGCCATGAACCACGCCGGATCGGCGCCCTCGGGCTGCTCCAGGTTGAAGTGGATGTTGCCATCGCCGAGATGGCCGAACGGCACCGCGCGGATGCCGGGCATCAGGCGCTCGCAGGCTTCGGTCGCGGCGCGGATAAAGGCCGGGACCTTGGAGACGGGCACCGAGACGTCGTTCTTGACCGAGGCGCCTTCGCGCTTCTGCGCCTCCGAGTGCTCCTCGCGCAAACGCCAGATGGCGGCGCGCTGGGCCTCGCTCTCGGCGAGGGCGGCGTCGGTGATCACCTCCTCGCTCAGCGCCTGCTCCAGCACCTGCTCCAGCGCCGCGCGCAACCCCGCCTCGACGCGCGGGGTGGCCAGCTCGATCAACGCGTAATGCGCCGCCGAACCGGCAAGCGGCAGGAGGACGCCCGGAATATGCTTCAGGACAAGGCCCATGCCGCTGCCGGACATGTATTCGAAGGCCTGCACGGCTCCGGGGTCGTGCGCCTGCAACCGGGTGAACAGATCGAGCGCCGCTTCGGGCGAGGGCAGCGCGCAGAGCGCGACCGCCGTCTCGCGCGGGCGCGTCACGAGCTTCAGGACCGCTGCGGTGATGACCCCGAGCGTCCCTTCGGAACCGACGAAGAGCTGGCGCAGGCAATACCCGGTGTTGTCCTTGCGCAGCCGCCGCAGCCCGTTCCACACGGCCCCGTCCGCGAGCACGACCTCCAGCCCCAGCACCAGGTCGCGGGCATTGCCGTAGCGCACCGTGTTGTTGCCGCCCGCGTTGGTGGCCAGCACGCCGCCGATCTGGGCGCTGCCTTCCGACGAGATCGACAGCGGCAGCAGGCATCCGACCTCGGCCGCGGCGAGCTGCGCCGCCTTCAGCGTGACCCCCGCCTCGACCGTCATGGTCAGGTCGGCCGGGTCGATCGCGCGCACGCGGTTCAGCCGCGACAGGCTCAGCACGATCGCGCGCCCGTCCGCCGACGGCGTGGCGCCGCCCACCATCGAGGTGTTGCCACCTTGGGGAACCACCGGCACGCCCGCCTCGGCACAGAGGCGCAGGATGGCGGCGGTCTCCCCGGTGTTGGCCGGTCGCACGACGGCCAGGGTGCGGCCTTGATAGAGCCGGCGCCAGTCCTCCACATACGCCGCGGTGTCGGCGGGATCGCTCAACACCCCGACGGCGCCCAGCACGGCCCGCAGTCGGTCGAGGAGCGAGGCGGCTTGATTGGCGTCGGGCATTCGGGCCTCCGTCGGGCAGACTATCCACCAGCCGCCTCGACGCAACCCGGCGCCCTCGCCGGTGCTTGATGGGGACGCGCGCCGCAAGACTGCTAGGCCGGTGCCGCAGCAGCCCGGAGACGCCTATGCCCTTGTCCCCCGAGAGCCTCCGCCAGCTCGACGATTTCGTACGCGCCGCGAATTACCTGGGTGCGGCGCAGATCTACCTGCGCGAGAACACCCGCCTGCGCGAGCCCTTGGAGCCCGCGCACATCAAGCCGCGGCTGCTCGGCCACTGGGGCACGCAGCCGGGGCTGAACCTGGTCTATGCCCACGTCTCGCGCCTGGCGCGCGACACTGGCCAGCGGGCCTTGCTGATGGTCGGCCCCGGCCATGGCGCGCCGGCGATCCTGGGCTGCCTCTGGCTGGAGGGCACGCTGGGGGAGGTCTACCCCGATTATGCCCGCGACGGGCAGGGCATGGCACGGATGATCCGCGCCTTCTCCTGGCCCAACGGCTTCCCGAGCCACCTGACCGCGCTGACCCCGGGCGCCATCCATGAAGGGGGCGAGCTGGGCTATTCGCTGGTCCACGCCTTCGGCGCCGCGCTCGACAACCCCGACCTGATGGTCGTCTGCGTGGTGGGCGACGGCGAGGCCGAGACCGGGCCGCTTGCCGGATCGTGGCACTCGCCCAAGTTCATTGACCCGGCGCGCGACGGCGCGGTGCTGCCGATCCTGCACCTGAACGGGGTGAAGCTGTCCGGCCCGACCCTGTTCGCGCGCATGTCGCGCGAGGAGCTGGCCGCGTTCTTCACCGCCTGCGGCTACGTGATGCGCGAGGTCGCGGGCGACCGGCCCGAAGCCGTGCACGCGCCGCTGGCCGAGGCGCTGGAATGGGCGCAGGCGGAGATCCGCGCCATCCAGTCGCGCGCGCGGGGCGGCACGGCGCCGGCCTACAACGGCTGGCCGATGATCGTGCTGCGCACGCCCAAGGGGATGACCGGGCCGCGCATGCTGGACGGGCTGCCGGTCGTGGGGACGTTCCGAAGCCATCAGGTGCCGATCATGGACCCCCGCACCAACCCCGAGCACCTCCTGGAGCTGCAATCCTGGCTGCGCTCGTACGACCCCGACCAGCTGTTCGACGGCGAGGGACGTCCGGTGTCCGCCATCACCGCCGTCCTGCCGCCGCCCGAGCTGATGCTCGGCCGCAGCCCGCAGGCCAATGGCGGCGCGATCCGGGTGCCCTTGAACCTGCCCGACACGGCGCCCCACGCCGTCGGGCTCTCCGGGCCGGGGAGCGCCGAGGCGGAGAGCACCTCCGTGCTGGGCGGCTGGCTGCGGGAGGTGTTCCGCAGCAACGAATCGTCCCGCAATTTCCGCCTGTTCTGCCCCGACGAGACCAACTCCAACCATTTGGGCGCGGTGTTCGAGGCGACGTCGCGCGCGTGGAACCTGCCGCTCGCGCCCACCGACGTGGCGCTCGCGCGCGACGGGCGGGTGATGGAGATCCTGTCGGAGCATTGCTGCGAGGGCTGGCTGGAAGGCTACCTGCTGTCCGGCCGGCACGGCATCATCGCCTGCTACGAGGCATTCATCGGCATCATCGACACCATGATGGGCCAGTACGCGAAATGGCAGAAGATGGCGGCCGACCTGCCGTGGCGCAAACCGGTCGCCTCGCTGAACTACCTGCTGACCAGCCATGTCTGGGAGCAGGACCACAACGGCTACAGCCACCAGGGGCCGACCTTCATCAACACGCTGATGATGAAGAAATCCGCCGAGGTGCGCATCTATCTGCCGCCCGACGCGAACTGCCTGCTGGCGATCAGCGAGCACTGCCTGCGCGGCCAGGGGCTGATCAACCTGATCGTGGCCTCGAAGAAGCCGCAATGGCAGTGGCTGGACCTGGAGGCGGCGCGGGCGCACTGCGCGCGGGGCGCCTCAATCTGGGAATGGGCGTCCTGCACCGGCGATCCCGATGTCGTGCTGGCTGGAGCCGGCGACGTGCCGATGCGCGAGGCGGTGGCCGCCGCCTGGCTGCTGCGGCGGGAGATGCCGGGGCTGAAGCTGCGCGTGGTCAACGTCGTCGATCTGCTGACCCTGGAATCGAAGGGCGATCATCCGCACGGCATGGATGAGGCGAGCTTCGCCGCGCTGTTCACTGACACCGCCCCGGTCGTGTTCGCCTTCCACGGCTATCCGCTGCTGATCCACGAGCTGATCTACCGCCGTCCCGACCCCGGCCGCTTCCATGTCAAGGGCTACGCCGAGGAGGGCACCACCACGACGCCGTTCGACATGCTGGTGGTGAACGGGATCAGCCGCTACGACATCGCCATCGAGGTGCTGCACCGGGCCGGGCGGGTGCGCGCCGAGGCCGGGGACGTGATCCGCACATTCGAGACGGTGCTGACCGAGCACAAAGCGTATATCACCGCCAACGGGGACGACATGCCGGAGATCGCCAACTGGCGATGGAGTGAATGACCGACGCCGTCCTCGCCATCAACGCCGGCTCGTCCAGCCTGAAGTTCGCCCTGTTCGAGCTGCGCGGCCCGGACGGGCAGCTCGCCACCGTGCGGGGACTGATCGAGAGCATCGGCGAGGCGCCGCATCTGCGGGCGACCGACCACGCCGGCGCAATGATCGCCGAACAATGCTGGGACAGCGGCGCGTCGCATGAGACCCTTCTCACCGCGCTGCTCGGCTTCGCGGACTCCCATCTCGGCGCCGACCGGCTGTGCGCGGCGGGGCACCGGGTGGTGCATGGCGGGGCGCGCTTCACCTTCCCGGTGCGGGTCGATGCGGCGGTGCTGGACGAGCTGGACGCGCTGACCCCGCTCGCCCCGCTCCATCAGCCGCATAATCTCTCGCCGATCCGCGCGGTGGCGGCGGCGCGGCCGGATTTGCCGCAGGTCGCCTGCTTCGACACCGCCTTCCACGCCACCATGCCCCCGGTCGCCACGCGCCTGGCCCTGCCGCGCGCGATCTCCGAGGCGGGCGTGCGCCGCTACGGCTTTCACGGCCTGTCCTACGAGTTCATCGCCCGCCGGCTGCGCGCGCTCGCGCCCGACCTGGCGGCGGGACGCGTCATCGTCGCCCATCTCGGCAACGGCGCTAGCCTGTGCGCCCTGCGCGCCGGGCGCAGCGTCGAGACCACGATGGGGTTCACGGCGCTGGACGGGCTGGTGATGGGCACGCGCCCCGGCACCCTCGATCCCGGCGCCGTCCTCTACCTGATGAACGGGCGCGGCATGAGCGCGGCCGAGGTCGAGGACATGCTCTATCACCGCTCCGGCCTGCTCGGCGTGTCCGGCATCTCGGGCGACATGCGCGCCTTGCTCGCCTCCACCGACCCGCATGCGCGCGAGGCGGTCGATCTGTTCGTGGCTCGCCTGGTGCGCGAGGCGGGGGCGCTGGCCAGCGCCCTAAGCGGCCTGGACGGCCTGGTGTTCACCGCCGGCATCGGCGAGCACGCCCCCGAGGTGCGCGCCCTGGCCTGCGCGGGGCTCGCCTGGCTGGGCCTGCGCCTGGACCCGGTGGCCAATGCGCGCGGGGCGGGGCGGATCAGCGCCGAGGGCAGCCCGGTCGCGGCCTGGGTCATCCCGACCGACGAGGAGGCGACGATCGCGCGCCACACGGCGGAGACGCTGGACCTGTCCGAGGCCGCCTAGACGCGTACACCTGGCGCGCCGGCGCCGTCGCCGGATGCACATCCGACGCACGACGCAACTCGGCGTGTACCCCTGCCGTTAACCAACGGTTCACCCGTGCGCTTCAGCCGACGCGGACGGGCTTGCTTGGATTTGATTTCAAGGGTCGCTAAGCTCGACCCCAAGGCCGCAACGGCCATGATCGGGGAGGCGACCACATGCCTGCATCTCGCCTGCGGCGATTCGGTTCCCTGCTCTCGCTAGCGCTCCTTGGCTCCTCCTGCGTGTCCCTCGCTCCGCCCGCCGGCGTGCGCGACGAGGCGATGCGCGCCGGACGCTCCCCGCCATCGTTTCCGGCCGCCGACGAGGACTATTTCGGCCGCATGGATGGCGGCCTCGCGCTGACCCCGGACGAGGTCAAGGGGCGCAACACCTGGCTGGTCTGGACCGGCGGCAATGACCAGTTCTGGAACGACGTGACCGCCTACACGTTCGGCTCGTTCGATCTGCTGAAGATCGTGTCGTCCTATCCGGGACTGAAATACAGCAACAATAATCGTTGGAACTACCTCGGCCTCGTCAACGAGCCCTGCTTTCGGCGTCCCACCGGCCCCGACAAGGCGCGCTTCGGCCTGTGGCTCGACGTGCGCGACCCCGCCTGTCCCGCCGACCCGTTCGAGAACGCGCAGAAGTATCCGGGCGTGGCGATCGGCGCGCGTGGCGCGAACGGCCTGCCGGTCGGCTCGTATTACGGCTATGCCAGCGGCATCCTCGGCCTGCGCCTGTTCCCGAATCCCGATTTCGATGCGCAAGCCGCGCGCCGATGGGACCCGGTGCGCTACTACACCGATCCGAGCTACTACAACTCGAAGGACCTGGTGCGCCCGTACCGCGTCGGGATGTCCTGCGGCTTCTGCCATATCAGCCCGAACCCCGACAACCCGCCCGCCGATCCCGAGACCCCGCGCTGGGAGAACCTGAGTTCGCTGGTCGGTGCGCAGTATTTCTGGGTGGACCGCATCTTCAACTGGCAGTCCGACGAGTCGAACTACCTGTTCCAGATCCTGCACACGTCACGCCCCGGCTCGCTCGACACCTCGCTGGTGGCGACCGACTACATCAACAACCCGCGCACGATGAACGCGATCTACAATGTCGGCCCGCGCCTCGACGCGGCGCTGCGCTGGGGCAAGGAGACGCTGGCGGGCGGAGAGCTGAACAACCGCCAGTTCAACGACACCGTCAGCAGCGGACCGCTGACCCGCTTCTTCCAGCCGCCCTCGACCGTCTGGACCCCGCACGTGCTGAAGGACGGCTCGGATTCCGTCGGCATCCTCGGCGCGCTGAACCGGGTCTACGTCAATATCGGGCTGTTCGGCGAGGAGTGGGTGCGCCACTTCCACCCGATCATCGGCGGCCAGAATCAGACGCCGATCACCATCGACACGCTGAACGCCAACTCCGCCTATTGGAACGCGACCGAGGCGCAGACCCCCGACATGGCGCTGTTCCTCCTGAAGGGGTCCTATCCGCACAAGCTGCGCGATGCGCCGGGCGGGGCGGCCTACCAGACGGAGGGCGCCGCGACGCTGCGCCGGGGCCGGATCGTCTTCGCCGAGAACTGCGCGCGCTGCCACTCCAGCAAGGCCCCGCCGGCGCCGGTGGGCACGAATCCCGCCGACTGCACGGCCGCCGGCTACCTCGATTGCTGGAACCGCTACTGGGCGTGGACGCAGACCGAGGACTTCAAGCGGCCGATGCGCGCGATCGTGCTGGCCGACGATTTCCTCGACAACAACTACCTGTCCAACGACATGCGCGTGCCGCTGACGCTGCTCCAGACCAACGCGTGCAGCCCGCTGGCGACGAATTCGGTGCGCGGCGAGATCTGGAACGATTTCTCCTCGGAGACCTACAAGGACCTGCCCTCGGTCGGCACGATCACGGTCTATGACCCGTTCACCGGCGCACAGCGTCCGTTCGTGATGCCAGCCGGTGGACGCGGCTACACGCGGGTTCCCTCGCTGATCAGCGTGTGGTCCACCGCGCCCTTCCTGCTCAACAACAGCGTCGGCACCTTCAACCCGAGCCCGTCGGTCGCGGCGCGCATGGCATCGTTCCAGGATTCCATCGCCCAGATGCTGTGGCCGGAACGGCGGCAGCACGACACGCTGCTCGGCGCCAAGGTGCCGGGCGTCATCGACCGCACCACCACGACGAGCTACCTGCGCATCCCGGCGGGTTATCTGCCGGACTTCGTGCGCCGCTCCGAGGCCGTCTCCCGGCTCATCGCGCCGGCGCTGTTCAATGGGCAGGGCGGCATCGAGCTCGGCCCGATCCCCGCCGGAACCCCGGTCGATCTGCTCGCCAATCTCGACCCGCTACCGCCGATCGACGATCCGGGCCAGCGCCTGGCGCACGACGCGAAGGTCCTCAAGCTGCTGGTCTCCTTGCTGGGCGACCTGAAATCGCTGCCGCCCAACGCCACCGACGCTCAGGCGCGCAAGGTTTTCGCAAACCTTGCCGAGCCGCTGTTCGCGCTCAGCAAATGCCCCGACTACGTCGTCAACCGGGGGCACTATTTCGGCACGACGCTGGGCGATGCGGACAAGGCGGCGCTGATCGCCTTCCTCAAGACGTTCTGAGCGCGAAGATGGACAACGGGGCGCGCGTCTCGCGGCGACGGTTCGGCGGCGCCGCCGTCGCGATGGCGGCGAGCGCGGCCGGCCTCGGCGCCTGCGCCGGCGATCAGGCGAATCCGCTGTCCGGCGTCGCGCTCGGCCCGTCGGCGCCGGTCGAGTATATCGTCGTCGGATCGGGCGCGGGCGGCGGCCCGCTCGCCGCCAATCTCGCGCGGGCCGGGCACAAGGTCGTGCTGCTGGAAGCCGGCGACGACAGCGACGGCCCGGTCTATCAGGTTCCCGCGTTTCATCCTCTGGCCACCGAGGACCCGGCGCTGTCGTGGGCCTATTACGTGCGCCACTACGCCGACGACGCGCAGCAGCGCCGCGACAGCAAATACGTCGCCGACAAGGGCGGGATCTTCTATCCGCGCGCCGGGACGCTCGGCGGATGCACCGCGCACCACGCCATGATCACCGTGTGCGCCGACAACAGCGACTGGGACGGCATCGCGACGCTGACCGGCGATGCGTCCTGGGGCAGCGTCGCGATGCGTCCGTATTTCGAACGCCTGGAGCGATGCCGCTACCGCTCGCCGCTGTTCGACCGCGCCAGCCGCCACGGCTTCCAGGGCTGGCTCACGACCGGGGTCGCCGATCCGTTCCAGTTGGTGGGCGACACCAAGCTCCAGCGGATCGCGCTGGCGGCGGCGGACGGCGTCGGAGTGCAGGGCGTGCTCGATCCGCTGCTGCGCGGCGACCTCGATCCGAACGATTGGCGCGTGCTCACGTCCGCGACGGGCCGCAAAGGCCTGTTCAACGTCCCGGTCTCCATCCGCGACGGGCACCGCGTCGGCACCCGCGCGTATATCCAGGACACCGCCCGAGCCCTGCCGAACAACCTGATCGTCAAGACCAACGCGCTCGCCACGCAAGTCCTGTTCGACGGCGCGCGGGCGATCGGGATCGAGTATCTCGACGGCCCGCGCCTCTATCGCGCCGATGCGCGCGCGCCGACCTCAGGGCCGGAGCCGGTGCGCCAGCGCCTGCTCGCCACGCGCGAGATCATCCTCGCCGCCGGCGCCTTCAACAGCCCGCAGCTCCTGATGCTCTCCGGCATCGGGCCGCCCGACGAGCTGGCCCGGTACGGCATTCAGCTTCGCGTCGCGCTGCCCGGCGTCGGCGTCAATCTCCAGGATCGCTACGAGGTCGGCGTCGTCACCAGGATGGTCTCGGATTTCGCGCTGCTGGAGCCGTGCGCATTCCGCACGCCCGCGCCGGGCGGGCCGGTGGACCCGTGCTGGAGCGACTGGGTGAACCATGGCGGCGGCGTCTATGCGAACAACGGCGCGCTGATCGGCGTGATCCGCCGCTCGGTCGCCGCGCGTCCGGCGCCCGATCTGTTCATCTTCGGCATTCCGGGTTATTTCCGAGGATACTTTCCCGGCTATTCCCACTCGATCAAGCTGAAGAACTACTTCACCTGGGCCATCCTGAAGGCGCACACGCGCAACGATGCGGGCACCGTGACGCTCCGCTCCGCCGACCCGCGCGACGTGCCCGCGATCGACTTCCATTACTTTGGTGAAGGCAATGACACCGAAGGCGAGGACCTCGCCTCCGTCGTCGCCGGCGTGGCCTTCGCGCGCGAGATGAACGCGCGGCTGTACGGCGCGGACCCGATCGCCGCGCAAGAAGCCGTGCCCGGCGCAACGGTCGCCACGCCCGACGAGGTGGCCCGCTACGTGCAAAACGAAGCCTGGGGCCACCACGCCTCCTGCACCAACCGCATGGGCAAGCCGGGCGAACCCCTGGCCGTGGTGGACAGCCGCTTCCGCGTCCTCGGCACGCAAGGTTTGCGCGTGGTGGACGCCTCGGTGTTCCCCCGCATTCCGGGGTTCTTCATCGTGACGCCGATCTACATGATCAGCGAGAAGGCGAGCGATGTGATTTTGGCGGAGGCGCGGGAGGGGGCGGAGGCTGCGTGATAGTGGCGGCGTTGTGGCCGTGAGGATCGATCGCCAGTTCAATCATGTGGTGATCGCTTGGCTTGTGCTTCCTCGGTATCTCGTTGCGCCATGGGGTCCTGATTATGCCATCCTTAGCCAGCTCGACGCAGATGTCCTTCACGTCCGTCACGCGCAAGACGAAAGCTGGAAGGATCGTCTGCCAGACCTCGGAAAACCGCGGTGCCTTCGGACTCTCTTTTAAATGCGCCACAAGCCATGCCTTTGCTTGTTGGTGCTGCGCGGCGACAAGGGTGTTGATCGGGTCCGGGAACGTCAGGCCGCCGGTGGCGAACATGTCCTGTTGGCCCGTCTTCTGCTCGAAAATGACCATCTTCGCCTGGGAGCGCCTGCGGTCATGGTCACGAAGTGCGACGTATTCGATCTCCCGAAAAGCTTCAAGACCCGCAGGACTGCGAGTGCCATACGCAATGGAGAAGTGAGGACGATCCGCGAGCTTAGCGATACGGGTGGATAGGACGTAATTGAACCCCCCAGCTACTCGAAATTGGTTACAAAATAGCTTCTCTACTGCGGCGCCAATAGGCAGACTGGTGTCGAGACGCTGCTTCCAATCGCGCCCACCCAGGATATCGTTAAACGAAGCGCTATTCTTCGGATCATCCCAACCCGCGAATCGATTGATATGGTCGAACATGTAATTGACCAAGACCTCCCCAGGGTGGTGCGTCAGGATCGGCGCTATCTTCTCGAACCCATAATCAGTCCAGCCCGTCGGATCGATAAAGGTCAGTGCGAATGAGTTTCCGACGAAATTCATTATCGCTGGAACGGCGCTTTCAAACTGCCCCTGAAATGTGGCGACGCGGAAGCCATTCGCCGGATCGTCGTGGGCCATGACGGCGTCCTTGAGCTGCTGATAAGCCTTCGCGTTTTCCTCGACGAAGAAACAACGAGTCTCGCGCTGCGTCCCATCTTTTTTGAGCTGCTGGTGCGCGTCTTTCAGGACCCCTATGCCGATCATAAACGAGGTATCAGAGAAGTCCTTTGTCTTTGACTCCCACGGTCCCGAAAAGCCATCGACGTAAGTCAGGGCGGAATGGCGTCCCTGAAGGATTTTGAACGCCAACGTCTGGAGATATCGCTTCAGGACGAAGTGCTTGGCTGCCGTCTGCTCGCGTCCGACGTATGCTTCATTCATGGAATCTGCAATCTATTAGGCTGGAACAGAGAAAGCCGTCTGGTCAGTATAGCGGGAAGGTAGCTGGTTCCACTCGAGTCCGTCGAGTGTTCGACCGCCTGCCTTGGGGCGATACCCCCCCCATTGCTTGAAGAAGAACGAAGCTCCTGCAGCAACGCATTGGTCACGGACCTCCCGCACCCACTGCGCCTCCATCGGGCGGGCCTTGGGGCCGCTCTCGCCGCCAACGATGACCCAGTCAATCCCAGCAAGGTCAAGCCTGCCCACGGACCCGATCAACGGCTCGATTGAAAGAAAGCGCAGGGAGGCGTTCGTCGCCTGCATGTGGCGGATGCGGGATTTCTTGGTTCCATCCTCGATCGAGCTTCCCAGCCAGATGTGGAATGGCGCCGGCCCGTCCCTGTAACGCTGGTTGACGTAGTCGCGGAGTCGCGAACTGCGCTTGGTCAGGATCTGGAAAGTATGCCAGTCTGCCTTGTCCATTGTGTCGAAGACCTTGTCGACGAACGAGACCGGCACTCCCTTGTGGAACAGGTCCGACATGGAGTTCACGAATATCATCTTCGGCTGGCGCCAGTTAAGGGGCTGGGTGAGGCGCTCAGACCGCAGCGTCAGGTCGAAGCCGTTCTCGAACGGGTGGCCTTGTCACTCCCCTGAAACGTTCGGAGAAGCGTTGGGCATAGCAGTTGTCGCAGCCTGCACTGATCTTGGTGCAGCCAGTAACCGGATTCCAGGTCGCGTCCGTCCATTCGATAGCGGTTGTCTCGGCCATGCGCGCCCCTGAGAATATAATCAGAACCTACGCTACTTGGCCTTGTTAAGGAAGACCAAACTGGCGGGTTGAGCTAGGCGGCCGGAGCACACGGGTTGCATTGTCAAGAATGCAACCTTAAGGGTTAGGGCCGAATGAGTGGGAGCCTGCAAAGCCGCCGCCTATCGCACATCGAACGGCGTCACTTCCGCGCCTCCATGTAGGATCGCAGCACGGCGTTCATGCGGGACAGATGGCCTTTGCCCTGGCGCGGAACCACTCCAGCACGTCGCTATCGAGCCGCAGATGCACCGACGTCTTGCTGGACGGCATGATGACGCGGGCCAATTCCCAGAAACCGTCGTCGAGCGGGAAAACTGGCGCATCGGCGCGGGTCCGCGTTTTCCCCTGTGCGCGGAGCTGTTTAAGTTCCTCGAGAGAGTATCGCCGAATATCTTCTTTTTCCGTCATCGTCCACCTTCGATGCGCTGATAATGCGGCGCGTTGCTCCCCGCCACGTGTAGGCAACCACGTAATATTGCTCGTCGACCTGCCCCAAGGCGCGGAAGCGGCATCCACCATATTCCGCGCGGGTGTCCTCGGCTTCGAACACAGCATTTTCGAAAATCACACCGATCTCCAGCCCGGAACCGCGTCTTCGCCCTCCCACGGGCCAGCGGCTCCACCAGGGCTGGCGGTCGCAGCCGGTCCAGTTCACCGACGACATCGCCCGCATTTGGTGCTACAGTGATGATCAACGGAGGGCCAATGGGCGCGATCCAACTTCCCGACGAACTCCAGCGCGTGATCGAGGGAGAGGTCGCGGAAGGTCGTGCCGCGAGTGCGGCCGCGTTCCTGGAGGAAGCCGTGCTTCGCCTCGTTGAGGACGCCCACGCTGAGGAAGAAGAGACCCATCGGGCCGCCCAGGCCGGCATCGCCGACGCGGAGGCGGGCCGCTACACGATCGTGGGGACGCCGGAGGACGGCCAGCGTCTGCACGCGCGCATGATGGCGCGGCTACGCGAGCGCCTGGCTGCCGACAAATAGGTGGCCTACCGCCTCGAGCGGGCGGCAGAGGACCAGATCGACGCAATCCTGCTCGAAAGCGCGCGCCTGCACGGGATCGAGGCCGCCGGTCGCTACAACCTGCTGATCCTGGCGGCGATGGCGGCACTCGGCGACGATCCGCGGCTGCTCGGCTCCAGCGAAATCCCCCAACTCCCGGAATCCGTGCCTATCCGACGCGACTGAGCCGGACGAGGATCGACCCGGCGCGGCGCGTCCGAGCCCCGCGACACCTCATCGTCTATCGCGTGGCGGCCGATAGCGTCGTCGAGGTTCTCGGCGTGGTCCATGACCGGATGGTGTTGTCCCGCGCAGCGCGACGGGCCGTCAGAGACGCCGACAAGGCTTGAGCGGTGGATAGCGAGCCGCCTGACCGCAGCGCCCCCCGTCGGACTCCGCTCACATCCCAACCGACCCCAAAAACCCCCCGATCGCCTCCACCACGATCCAAGGCGTTTGCACCGCCATGAAGTGCCCGGTCTCCAACGCCTGGAACCGCGCATTCGACATCTTCCGCGCCAGCGGCTCCACCAGCGCCGGCGGGCGCAGCCGGTCCTTGGTGCCGGCCAGCAGCAGGGCAGGGCACGCAATCCCGGCCAGTTCCTCCTCGACCGTCGCCTCGACCAGCATCCGGTAAATGGCCCCGTAGCTCTCCGGGTCGTTGGCGAGCCAGCGGGCGCGGAAGCGGCGGTACTGCTCGAGGTCGTGGCGGACCTCGGGCGGGTAGGACGCGGCGAAGCTCTCCTCGATCACCCCGGCCGGGCCGCCCCGCTCGATCGCCTCGGCCCGCGCGATCGTGCCCGCGCGCCGGTCGGGCGAAACCCCGGTCGCCGGACCCATCGCGACCAGGGCTGCGATGCGGTCGGGGAAGCGCGCCGCCGTGTGCAGCACGATGCCGCCACCCACCGCGCAGCCGGCGAGCGCCACCCGTCCGATGCCGAGCGCATCCAGCAGCGCGATCAGATCCTCGGCCATGATGTCGAACGTCACCGCGCCGCGAATCTTCTCCGACTGCCCGGCCCCGCGCGTGTCATAGCACAGCACGCGGCGCGTCGCGGCGAGCGCGGGCAGCACCTGATCCCAGCTCTCCAACGTGCCGCCCATCTCATGCACCAGCACCAGCGTGCTCGGCCCGTCGCCGGTAACATCGTAGCGCAAGGCCGTGCCGTTGACCTCGATCCAGTTCATCAGGCGGCTCCTTCCAGCGCGGGCGCCTCTAACACGCGGCAATCAGACGCAAACGTCAGTGACGCCTCGGTGCGCGCCGCAAGCTCCTCGCGCGACAACCCAGGCACGATCTCGCGCACCACGAACCCGGCTTCGGTCACGTCGATCACCGCGAGGTCGGTGAACACGCGCGTCACGCAGCGCGGCGCGGTCAGCTTCAGCCGGCAGGCTTGCAGCAGGCGCGGCGCGCCCTTGCGTGTCGTGTGCTCCATGATGACCCAGACGGCGCGCGCGCACGCGGCCAGATCCATGGCGCCGCCGACCAGCGGACCCTTGTCCGGCACCCCTAAATCCCAGTTCGCCATGTCGCCGTTCGCCGCCACCTCGAAGCAGCCGAGGATCGTCACGTCGATATGCCCGCCCCGTATCATCGCGAAGGAGGCGGCGGAGTCCACGATCGCCGCACCCGGCCGCAGCGTGATCCGCCGGCTGCCGGCATCGACCAGGTCCGGGTCGGCACGCCCCTCCGCCGCGACCGGGCCGCAGCCGATGATGCCGTTCTCCGACTGGATGAACACGTCGCGCTCGGGCGGCACGTAGTCGGAGGCGATCACGGGAATGCCGATCCCCAGATTGACCAGCCAGCCATCCTTTATGTCCTGCGCGGCGCGCCAGGCCATCTGGTTGCGCGTCAGCTTGCTCATCGCGCGTCTCCCACCGCCACCACCCGGCGCACGAAGGCGCCCGAGAGCTGAATCTCCGTATGCGCCAGCGGCGCGTCCTCGGTCGCGCGCACCTCGGCGATCGTCGTGCGCGCGGCGGTCGCCATCGCCGGGCTGAAATTCGCCTGCGCGTAGCGGAATGCAAGATTGCCGTAGCGGTCGGCGCGGTCGGCGCGGATCAGTGCGACATCGGCCCGGAGCGCGCGCTCCAGCACATGATCGCGCCCGTCGAAATTGCGCACTTCCTTGCCTTCGCCGAGCGTCGTCCCGACGCCGACCGGCGTGTAGAAGGCGGGGATGCCGGCGCCGCCCGCGCGGATGCGCTCGCTGAACGTGCCCTGCGGCATGCATTCCAGCTCGATCCGGCCCTCCTTCCACAGCTGCTCGAACGGCGAGAGCGTGGCCTCGCGCCCGCGTGCGGCGGTGCAGACCACCTTGCGCACCTGGCCCGCCTCGATCAGCTCGTGCGTCAGCGAATACCGATGCGTCGCCGAGTTCACGATCAGCACCAGGTGCCGCGGCCCGGCCTCGCGCAGCGCGCGGATCAGCATGTTGGGAAACCCCGCGCCGCCGAAGCCCGAGACCATCACCGACGCGCCGTCCGCCACGTCCGCCACCGCGTCCGCCGCCCGCGCGACGCGCTTGTCGATCGCCATGCTCCCTCCCGTCCCTGGCGCGGGAAGCCTACCATCGATCGTCGGCGGAGGAGGAGAGCATGACCCAGACGATGACCCTGCACTGGTCGCCGCGATCGCCCTACGTGCGCAAGGTGATGATCGCGGCGCACGAGATGGGGCTCGCCGCGCGGCTGCACACCGTCCGCACGGTGGTCGGCGGCACCACGCCGCATCGCGCGCTGATGACGCAGAACCCGCTCGGCAAGATCCCGACCCTGGTGCTGGCCGACGGCACGGTGCTGTACAACTTCCCCGTCGCCTGCGAGTACCTCGACACCCTGCACGACGGCCCGCGCCTGTTTCCCGCCGGGCCGGCGCGCTTCACCGCGCTGCGCCGGCTCGCCCTCGGCGACGGGATGCTCGACATCGCGCTGTCCTGGCTCGGCGAGCGGTTCCGCCCGGCCGAGCGCCAGTCGGCCGAGCACATCGCGCTGTGGGAGGCGAAGCTGCGCGCCTGCGTCGATGCGCTGGACCACGAGGCCGAGGCGCTGTCGGTCGGTCCGTTCACCATCGGGCACATCGCGATCGGCGTGGCGCTCGGCTATCTCGACTTCCGCTTCGCCGATCTGGCCTGGCGCGATGGTCATGCGCGGCTGGCGGACTGGCAGGCGGGGTTCGATGCGCGCCCGTCGGTGCGAGCGAACCTGCCAGTGGACGACCGATGACCGATGACGGACGATCGGCGGCGTGCGCTACTTCTCAGCCGATTCCGGAACGGCGCGCTCCGCGGCCGCAAAGCCCTGCCTCGAGTGGGTGCCGTCGCAGAAGGGCTTCTTGGTCGAGGCCCCGCAGCGGCACAGCGCCATCGTATCCTTGACGGGATAGGAATTCCCGTCGGCGTCCTTCAGCTCCACGGTGCCGGTGACGATGTAGGGCCCGTTATGGCGGATGGTGATGGTCGTCTCAGGCATCGCCTGGCTCCTCGGAAACACGGTAAATCGGCGAGCAACCGTGCGGCAACTCCGGGTGGGAGTCCATGCCGGACCGATCCGGCGCCTACGGCGTCTCCGCTTGACCCTGCGCGATCGGCCGGATGACCCGTGCCGGGTTGCCCGCGACCACCGCGCCTTGCGGTACGTCGCGCGTCACCACGCTGCCCGCCCCGATCACGGCGGCTTCGCCGATGGTGACGCCCGCGAGGATGATGGCCCCGCCGCCGATCCAGGCCGTATCGCCGATCCGCACCGGACGCGCGCCCTCCAGCCCCGCTTTGCGCAGCGCCGGGTCCAGCGGATGCGTGGCCGTGTAGATCTGCACGGCCGGGCCGATCTGCACGTCGTCGCCGATCAGCACGGGGGCACAGTCCAGCACGACGCAGCCGTAGTTCATGAACAAATTGCGCCCGGCGCGGATGTTGTAGCCGTAGTCGCAGGCGAACGGGGATTCCACCGCGGCGCCCTCGCCGAGCGCGCCGAACAGCGCGCGCAACAGGGCAAGCCGCCGACCGGCTTCGGCCGTGGGGACGGCGTTGTAGTCGCGCAGGCGCTCCTGCGCGCGCAGACGCTCGGCGACAAGCTCGGAATCCGATGCCCGGTACAGCTCTCCGCCCAGCATCTTGGCCTTCTCGGAAACGGCAGCATTCACCGCGTCACCCTCCTGTCGGCCGGAGTCGCCAGTTAGCAGTATTCCGTCACGCCGGCCTTACCACGGAAAATGCGCCGCCAGAAAGACGGCGGCCAGGACAGCGACCATCAGCAAGAAGAGGCTGAAGCCAAGCGCCATGCCGACCAGGGCCGCGACCCATGCCGGCGGATCGTGGCTCTGCCAAACCGCCAGCAGGCGCCGCGCCTGGCGAACAAGATCGGCAAGGCACGATCGGCGCAGCCAATGAACGAATCCTGCCTGCCGCGCGCGATCGGCGGATGCGGATGATCGGTAACGCCTGTTGTGTGCCCAGACCTTGCACATGATCCAGAGCCAACTGGCCGAGGCGGCGTTCGCCTCCGGTCAAGCTCGCGGCGGCCGGGACGGACGCGACGTCCGTCCCGGGAGCGGAATACCGCGATCCGGGAGCCGAACCCGGCTACTCGCGTTCAGTGCCGATCGCGTACGCGGTCTCGCCGTGGACCGCGTCATCGCCGACCCGCAGGGTCGCATCGTCCATCCGCAGCGGCGTGAAGAACGAGATCACCTTGAGGATGATGAAGGTCGCGATGATGTTGTAGACGATGATGAACACCGCACCGTAGATCTGCAGCAGAAGCTGATGGGCGTTGCCGTAAAGCAAGCCCGTCACGCTGACGCCGGGCGCATCCTTCTCGGTGCCGATGTATTCGAGCATGTCCGGTGAGGCGAGGATGCCGGTGAGCAGGCCGCCCATCAGTCCGGCCATACCATGCGTGGAGAAGACGCTGAGGGTGTCATCGACCCGCATCATCAGCGCGGTTTTCTGCAACTTGTTCATGCTGAGCCACGGAATGATGCCGGCGCAGACGCCGATGACGAGCGCGCCCCATCCGGTCACGTAGCCGGCGCCCGGCGTGATCGCCACCAGGCCCGCGATCATGCCGTTGACCGCGCCGATGATTGACGGCTTTCCGTACGCGATCTTGTCGAGCAGGATCCAGACCAGGAGTGCCACCGCAGTCGCGGTGTTGGTGTTGAGCACCGCGGCGCCGGCATCGGCATTGGCGAAATACGGGTCGCCGCCGTTGAAGCCGTTCCAGCCGAGCCACAGGATGCCGCCGCCGATCAGCGTGACCAGCAGGCTGTTGGGCGGGAAATTGTCGCGATCCGTCTGCAGGCGCGGGCCGACCATCGCCGCCGCGACGAAGCCCGAGGTGCCCGCGGCAAGATGGATGACATAGCCGCCGGAGAAATCCGCCACGCCCATGCCGGCGAGCCACCCGCCGCCCCACAGGCTAAAGGCTCCCACGGTATAGACCAACGTCATCCACACCGGGCAGAAGATCGCCCAGGCCGTGAAACTCATGCGGCCGAGCACCGAGCCCGCCAGGATGATGACGGTGATCGCGGCGAACACGAATTGGAAGAACACCAGCGTCGCCATCGGAAAGGCCAGGCCGGGCATGCCCGCGGCAGCGGCGGGGATGGTTGCCTGGCCGGTGGTAAAGGCGGCGGACATGGCCGGCATCGGACGACCAAGGAACGGAAACCATTGCGGCCCGAACGCCATATTATAGTCGAACAGAATCCAGACGATCAGAACGGAAGCAAAGGCATACATTGCCATGAAGGCGGAATTGATCGCCCATTTATGTTTGACGACCCCGCCATACAGGACGACCAGGCCAGGAATGCTTTGCAGTCCGACAAATGTTGCCGCAGCCAACTGCCAGGCGTTGTCGCCCGTGTCTAGCCATTTTGGTGACGGTACGAGCATAGAAATCCTCCATCGCGCTCGGTTGTCCCGTCGCTGACGCCCCCAGTGCGTTGTGCACTCAACGTGTCCGATGGGCAGGCATCGGGCCCGGAGCGTCTGCGACCCCAGTCCAGGATTATGCAAGAGCCATGCTAACGTGCGGCCTGGATGGTGGGAGGGGCGATTTGTCGCTGCGACGTTGCGGTTCCCTTCGCTTTCTTCGGCTCTCGGCGCGATGAAAACGAGGAACCAGAAATGCCACTCTGCGTAATATTTATGCAGGCCGATGAGGCGACGCGAAGCACGCCCAGCAATCTCCGCCGCTCTCTGCTCGAACGGGCCGGCACTCCAATCCCTGCAGCCTTCTTTGCAATCCCCAGAGAATTGGCTAGGAATCGCATTCTGGCCGCGTAAATGCGAGCATGGTTCTGAACCGGCACATGACGGCGGTGATCGTCGCTCTTCCGGCCTGCGTCGCGGCTGCGCCACTCCAGGGGCAAGCGCCGCCACGCGAGCCGACGATCACCTGCACCAACCCGGCCAGCGGTGCGACGTGGCAGATCACGATCGACTATCAGCGCGCCACCGTTGATTCGAACCCCGCCAGCATCAGCGACGCCGAGATTTCGTGGCACGACGCCAAGGACGGCGGCCACTACACGCTTGATCGCGCGTCGGGGAATCTGACCGTGATCGTCGCGTCGAGCACTGGCGGCTATTTTCTCCACGATCATTGCCGGCTCCACAATTGACGCGCGAGGTCGCGCGGCGCACCGGCCGTCCTGGACCGACGAAAGCGGGACGCCGCCGATGAGCGATGATTCCACGATGCCGAAAGCGAGCATCGGCTTCGCTTCCGAGACCGGGCCGCGCGAACGGAACGAGGATTTCGTCGGCGCCGTTCTCGGCACCTCTCCGCCAGGGGAACGACGCGACGTGGCGGCGGTGATCGCCGACGGGATCGGCGGCGCCAAGGGCGGGCGCGTGGCGGCCGAGACCGCGGTGCGCGGCTTTCTGGACGGGCTCTGGGACGTGCCCGAGACCATGGAGGTTCGCCGGGCCGGCGCGAGGATCCTGAATGCACTCAATGGCTGGCTTCACTCCCAGGGGCAGCAGGATCCGGACTTGGCCGGGATGGGATGCACCTTCACCGCCCTGGTGCTGCGCGGCCGCACCGCCCACCTGCTGCATGTTGGCGACACGCGCGCCTATCGGTTGAGTGGCGAGCGACTGACGCGTCTGACCGTCGACCACGTTCGGGAAGGCAGCGGCGGGTCGCGGCTGCTCTACCGCGCGCTCGGCATCGAGGCGGAACTTCGCCTGGATTACGCGAGCCAGCCGATGGCGCTGCATGATCGCTTCGTTCTGTGCAGCGATGGCGTGCATGCCGTCCTGCCCGACGAGAGCATCGCCGATATCCTGCGCGTCCGTTCGGCACCGGGCGATACCAGCCGGGCGCTCGTCGTGGCGGCGCTTGACGCTGGCAGCACGGACAATGCCACCGCGCTGGTGCTGGACGTGGTCGGACTGCCGACCGCGCGACCGGCCGATGTCGGCGGTGCCATCATGCGATTGCCGCTGATCCCGGTGCCGCGCGGCGGCGAAACAATCGACGGGTTTGTCCTCAAGGCGCTGGTCTCCGATGGCCCTTACAGCCGCCTGTTCAGCGCGGTGGACGACGTGGATGGCGGCGAGGTGGTGCTGAAGTTCCCCAAGCCTCAGATCGGCGCCGTGGCGAGCTACCACGCGGCCTTCGTCCGCGAGGCATGGGTCGGAAGGCAAGTGACCAGCCCCTGGGTCGCCCATGCCATCGAACTGCCGCAAGGCCGGCAGACCTGCCTCTACACCGTCATGCCGCTCTATGAGGGTGAACTACTCGAGACGCGGCTTGCACGAAGCCCGAAAATCGGCCTGGAGGAAGGCCGCAACATCACGATCAAGCTCGCGCGCGCAGCAGCGGCGCTGCATCGTGCCGGCATCATTCATCGCGACATCAAGCCGGACAACGTGATCCTGGAGGCGGCCCGATCTCTCAAGCTGCTTGATCTCGGCGTGGTGCGTCTGTCCGGCCTGGAGGACGGTCTGCCGGACAGCACTCCCGGCACACCTGCCTATATGGCGCCGGAGATGTTCGCGGGGGAGGCCGGCAACGACAGCACCGACATCTACGCCCTGGGCGTGACGATGTTCCGCGCCTTCAGCGGCGAGTTTCCCTACGGCAATGCGGACGCCGTGAGCCGCCCGCGGCTCGACCGGGCGAGGGGTTTGTCCCTTCTTCGCCCGGATCTGCCGGCGTGGCTGCACGCGGTGCTCGGCCGCGCGATCGCGGTTGATCCCGCCGAACGTTTCCACGACATGGCGGAATTCGCCGGCGACATGGAGGCGGGACCGGCCCGCGCGCCAGCGCCGCCACACCGGCCACCGACCCTCTATGAGCGCGCGCCTGTACGCGTCTGGCAGGCCATTGCGGCGCTGCTGGCCTTCGCGCTGCTGGCTTCGCTGGTGCGGGGATAGGAGGATTGATTACAATGCGTAAGGTCCCCGCTTGCAGGCGACAGACGCTGCGGACAGATTGAGCACATGACGAATGGCCCGCTTCCCCTCGACCAAGGCCTGTTCGGCCGGCTCCGGCGCGATACGGGGACGGTGTGGGATGGCTATGTCGCGCACGATTTCGTCCGTGCGCTCGGAATGGGCACGCTGCCGGAGGCCGCGTTCCGGCACTTCCTCATCCAGGATTACCTGTTCCTGATCCATTTCGCCCGCGCACACGCGCTCGCCGGCTTCAAGGCGACGCAGCTTGCCGATATCCGCGCCGCCGCGGCGGCGGTCTCCGCCATCGTCGATGTGGAGATGCCCCTGCACGTCTCGTATTGCGCCGCCTGGGGGCTGAGCGAGGAACAAATGGCCGCCGCGCCAGAGGCAATGGAGACGATGGCCTATACACGGTTCGTGCTGGAGCGCGGTCTCGCCGGCGACCTGCTCGACCTACAGGTGGCGCTCGCCCCCTGCCTCGTCGGCTACGGCGAGAGCGGCGAGCGGCTGCTGGCCGATGCGACGACGCGGCGTGCCGGCAATCCGTACGACGAGTGGATCGCCGCCTATACGAGCGAGGGCTATCGCGGCGCGGTGCGCGACTCTGTGGCGATGCTCGACCGGCTGGGCGAGGCGCACGGGGCGGCAGCGCGCTATCCGCAGCTCCTCGCCACCTTCGTTGCGGCGACGCGACTGGAAACGGCATTCTGGGACATGGGCTGGCGTGCCGGGTGATTGCCAATCCCAGCGGTGCTACGACGCTCGATGTTCGCTCGCGTGGTGCGCAACCATTGGGGGATCGAGAACCGGCTGCACTGGAGCTCGACATGGTGTTCCGCGATGACCTCGCACGCCTACGCACCGGGCAAGCGGGCCGGATGGAACGCCGACTCCTCGCTGCCGTCATCCAGCAGGCAGCCTGACCGTTCACTTGATCGCCCTGACTGACGAATCTGGCCCGATGGCTTGAGGGTCGCGTCTGTGGCACATTCGTGCCAGTATGGAACGTCCCCACGCCTCACGAAGGTTTCCCGATGCGCCCAGCCCTGCTGATCGGCACCACCCTGCTGCTCGCCACGCCAGCCATGGCGCAAGGCCCCCAGGCGCAAGGCCCTGGAGCGAAACGTCCGGCGACGCAAGCTCCGGGGGTGCAACGCGGCGCTGGGACTGCGGCGGGGGGTCGCCATGGCGCCGCCGGGATTCGCCTAGAGCCCGGCACACCCCGCACCCTGGCCCAGGCGCTGGTCGTCACCTATTCCTATAATCCCGCCCTCCTGGCCGCGCGCGCGCAACTGCGCGCCACCGACGAGGGCGTGCCGCAGGCGGTAGCGGGTTGGCGGCCGACGGTCATCGTCGCCGGCAGCGCCGGCGGCGCCAACGCGCTGGCCCGCGAGACTGCCGGCGAAATCAACACGAAGCAGCGGCTCAATCGCGGCATCGGCACCGCCCAGGCGACCCTCACCCAGCCGCTGTACACCGGGGGCAGGGTCGGCGCCTCGATCCACCGCGCCGAAAACGCGGTCTTCTCTCAACGCGCCGCGCTGATCTCGCAGGAGGAGACGGCGTTCAGCGACACCGTCAATGCCTATGTCGGCGTCATCCAGGCTCGCCAGATCAACGAAATCGACCTCAACAACGAGCAGGTGCTCACCCAGCAGCTCCAGGCCACGCAGGACCGCTTCCGCGTCGGCGAGATCACCCAGACAGACGTCGCCCAGGCCCAGGCGGCGCTCGCCAGCGCCACGGCGACTCGCCTGACGGCCCAAGGGAGCGTGCAGACCGCCGAAGCGGCCTATCTTCGCGCGGTCGGCTCCACCCCGCCTCCCGACCTCGTCGCGCCGCAGCCGCTGACCCTGCCGCTCCGCTCCGAGCAGCAGGCCGCCGCGATGGCGGGCGACAACAACCCTTCGGTCGTCTCGGCGCTGTTCAACCTGGCTGGTGCGCGCAACGCGGTGGACGTCGCCTTCGGGGCGTTGCTGCCGCAGCTCAGTCTGCAAGGCCAGACATTCCAGAGCACCAATTCCTTGCTGCCCAACACGAGCCAGAGGGGCTATCAGATCCTGGCGAACCTGTCGGTGCCGCTCTATCAGGGGGGCGCCGAGTATGCGGCCGTGCGTCAGGCGCGCGAGACGGTCGACCAGAGCGATCAAATCGTCGCCGACGCACGGCGGACGGCGGTGCAGAACGCGGTGCAGGCGTGGGAGACATTGCAGGCGGCGCGCGCGGCGACTGACAGCAGCCGTGCGGCGGTGCAGGCCAATCAGATCGCGTTGGAGGGCATCGAACGCCAGGCGCTGGTCGGCACGGCGACGACACTTGACGTGCTGATCACACAGCAGACATTGCTCAACGCGCGGCTGGCGCTGGTCCAAAATCTCGCCAGCACCGTCACCGCGTCCTATGCCGTGGCGTCCGCCATCGGCCGCCTGACTGCGCGCGACCTCGCCTTACCGGTGAATGCGTACAACGATACGGCCTATTTCGAGGCGGTCAGGAACAAGTGGTTCGGTGTCAGCGGCCCCGACACTTCCAAGTTGTACGGCGCCGGGAGCGGACAATGAGGACGAACCGGCAGACAGCGCGGGCCAGGCTGATCGCGCTCCAGCAGGTGCCCTACGAACGCCGCGGGATCGGTGCAAAGTCCATCCGCGGCATCACCCCGATGCGGAGCCGCCCGCGAGCGTGATCCCGCCGTCGGGATTGAGGGCCGCGCGCATGGCTGCCGCGATCCGATCCTCACCTTGCGCGACCGTGCCGACGCGGGGCGGAAGCCGGCGTATGTGCAGGCCGCCACCATCGAGCACCTCGACCTCCGTGTGACCCGAAGCGTCCCGCCGGAACCTGAGCCCAGCCCGGGACTGGCCCACCTGGATGTGGTGCATCGTGACCTCCGGCAACCATTCCGGGAGGACCGGATCGACGATCAGCGTCTTTCGGGGAGCCAACGGGAGCAGGCCCAGCATCGTGTTCACGAGCAGGATCACCGCGGCCGCCGACCACGCCTGTGGAGAGCACGCCCCAGGATAGAGCCCGGGGTGCGGGTGGCGCGCATCGCGCGGATGGCCGCCGAAGACTTCCGGCAGGCGGTCGAGGTCGAAGACCTGGGTGGCCGCGAACAAACCCTCGGCGAGCGCGTGCATCGCCGCGTCAAAGCCGTAGCGCTTCAGCCCGTAGGCTGTGATGGCGTTCGGCGACGGCCAGACCGACCCGAGGTGATACGCGAACGGGTTAAAGGCGGGATGCTGGCTGGAGAGCGTGCGGATGCCCCAGCCGCTGAACATGTCGGGGGCCATCAGCCGCTCGGCCACGGCACTCGCTTTGTCGCCGTCCACGATCCCGTAGGCGAGGCACGCGCCCGGGTCGGACGCCACGCTCTTGACCTGGCGCTTGTCCGGGTCGAGGGCGATGGCGAAATAGCGCTCCTCGGGCATCCAGAAGCGCGCGTTGAACCGCTGCTTTAGCGCGCGCGCCTCGGCAAGAAGCTGGTCGGCGCGGCCCTGCTCGCCCGCGGTCGCGAAGGCGAGCGCGATCGCCTGCTTGCCCGCGTAGTAGAGGCCCTGGATGTCGGACATGGCGATGGGATTGTTCACCATGCGCCCGTCCGGGTAGAGGATGGCGTCGCCTGAAATCCTTCCAGCTCTGATTCTTCAGGCCCTGGGGGGACCGCGTCAGATACGGGTAGAAGCCCTCGTCGTCGGCGTTCTTCTCCATCCACTCGATCGTGCCGAGCAGCTTGTCCCGCAGCGAGCGGAAGAACTCCAGGTCGCCGGTGTGCGCGAGATCGGCCGCGGCGCCGAGCAGGAACAGGCCAGGCGTCGAATAATCGCCGTAGTAGTGAAGGAACGGCGTCTTGCCGAGCTGGGCGAGCGGCCCCCGCTCGCGCTGGTGCAGCACCTTCCCCGGCTGCGCGTCGTAGCGGTCGTCGGTCTTCTCCGCATTCCAGCGGCTGACCACCTGCAACGCGCCGCGCAGCGTTGCTGGGTTGAGCGCGGCGGTCTGCAAGGCGGTGACATAGGCATCGCGCCCGAACAGCCCAGAATAATTCGGCATGCCCGCCACGATCATGAACCGCTCGGTACCTGGTCCATCGAGGATTTGCAGCGAGGCAAGGTCGGAGACGGCCTGCTCCCACGCTGCCTGCACCGCGAGGCTCGCGGCCGACAGACGCGCGCAGCCCTCGGCCCAGTCGCGGCGCGCCTCGGTCGAGGGGGCGTCGGGCGGAAACGACCCGTCCTCGCCATAGAACGGCTCGACCGCCTCGCCTTGGAAGACGGGAACCACCTCCACCAATACCCGGCGCGGGTCGTGCGGGCGAAGGCCGAGCCGACACGCGACGGCTTCGCCCAGATCGGTCAGCTCGTCGCCGCCGGAGATGCTGATGCGGGTCGCGAGTTGAAGATCGGGATGCTTGTAGCGAAGCTCCATCGCCCCTTCGCTCTCGCCGGTCCCCCTCTTCTCCCCAGGGGTCCAGCGCCGCTCGACGAGCGCCTTTTGCTGGCGCTTGCCGGACTGGGCCTCGCTGAGATCGGCGAAGTCGGCCGCGAGGTCGAGCGAGAGGGAGACCGCCGTCTCGACCATCGCGTGGTTGGTCACGTAGATGTCGAGGCGCAGGCCGCCGCCGGAGAAGGCGTTGACCTGCACCTCGATGCCTTTCTTGACGATCTCCCCGCCGCTGCCGCTGCCGCTGTCGTCCTCGGGCGTTGCACCGGCCGCGCGCCCGGCAGGCGACGGCGCGAGGTGGTACGAAGTGATGAAATGATGGTCCACGGTGTTTGCCGAGACGAACGTCATATCGGCCCCGTCAATCTTGATCCGCAAGCGCGAGAGAAACCGGGTCCGGTGAAGGTAGAACCCCTCCATCCCATTCCCGATACGACCGCGCGTGTCGGTCACCAGCACCGTGTATCCCCGATGCGCGATCAGGTCGGCCGGCCGCACCGTGCACCTGTTCACGTCCCTAAGCCACGTCGCGGACAGTTCCCGCTTGCCAAACGTGCGGGCGACATCAGGTCCCGTCCGGCGGCTCTCGCGCGCAGCAGTCTCGCCTACGCGCGCATCGGGGTCTTCAGGAGAGGAAGCCATGTCTGCGCTCCATTTGCACGGGCCATTTGCACGGGGACGAAGCGGGTGCGACGTGGTGAACGTTCTGCCGCGTCCGCCGTTGCCGCGCGCTGAGAGGGCCGCACATGCCAGCAGAGCCCGACGCATGACCGCGTCACGCTCAGCAGGATGTTATCTGATTGCCAGTCTCCTTCTGACCCAGGACGATCTAGCGTAGCCGGCAATGGAATGGTACCGCGACTGCCGGGCCATTTCCTCGACCGGGGGACAGTGACACTTGAGTGACCCTAGCCGCCGCCTGCCACAGATGTCGAGGTTGGGTATCGAGATGTCACTCCGCTTCGCTTCCGTGGTCGCCTAACTCGTGCGGCAGCTTTTCGCGCCCGGCGCTGACGCGATCCTGCGGCTCTGGCTGCTCACGGCTGTCGCCGTGGTCGCCGGCTCGCTGCTGATCCTCGCCGGCGTGATGCGCTCCTCTTACATCAGCAGTGTCGGCATTGCGCCCGCGCAGCCGGTGCCGTTCAGCCACAAGCACCACGCGGGCGAACTCGGCATCGATTGCCGCTATTGCCACACCCAGGTGGAGCATTACGCGACCGCCGGGCTGCCGCCGACCTACACCTGCATGACCTGCCACTCGCAGATCTGGACCGGCTCGCCGATGCTCGCCCCGGTCCGCGACAGCTCTGGCGAAGGATGACCCGCTGCACTGGACGCGGGTGAACCGGCTGCCGGATTACGTGTACTTCAACCACTCGATCCACATCGCGAAGGGCATCGGCTGCTCGAGCTGCCACGGTCCGGTGGACCAGATGCAGCTCACCTACGCGCAATCAAGCCTTCGAGATGAAATTCTGCCTGGACTGCCACCGCAACCCGGAAGCGCCGCGTGCGGCCGCAGGAGCAGATCTGGAACATGGAATGGTCGCCGCCCGACAACCAGGGGAAGCTCGGTCCCAGGCTGGTCGCGCAATACCATATCAGAAGCGGCGCGGTTCTGACCGACTGCTCGATCTGTCACCGCTGATGGCGCGGGTCAACGACATGCTCGGCGCTCCGCTCTGGCGCAGCCTGGATGCGGAGGTGGACAGTCCGGCGTTCCGCGAGTTCGTGGAGGCCGAGTTCCCCTCGGTCGCGCTGCTGGCGGCCGGACCGGACCGGCGCCGCTTCCTCAAGCTGATGGCCGCGTCTTTCGCGCTTGCCGGGTTGTCCGGCTGCGGAGACGGTGACGGACGCAGCCAGGAAGTCCCCTACGTCCGCAACCCCGAGCACCTGGAGCCGGGGGCGCCCCTCAGCTACGCCTCGATCGCGATGCTCGACGGCCTCGCCAATGGCGTCGTCGTCAGCACGGTCAACGGACGGCCGATCAAGGTCGAGGGCAACCAGCAGCATCCCTGGAGCAGGGGCGGGACCGACGTATTCGGGCAGGCCTCGGTGCTCGGCCTCTACGACCCGGCACGCTCGCAGTCGGTGCGCTACCTGGGCCGGATCAGCTCCTGGGAGAGTTTCCGGGGCGCGATGACGGGGCGTTTCGCGGCGCTGCGGGCGCTGAACGGGCGTGGGCTGCGGCTGCTGACCGGGCCGGTCACGTCGCCCTCGCTCGCGGCGCAGATCGCGGCGACGCGGGAGGCGTTCCCGGAGATGCACTGGCACAGCGCCGACCCCGCCACCGGTGGCGCGGCGTATCAAGGCACGCAACTCGCCTTCGGGCGTCGGCTGGAGACGCGCTGGCGGTTCGACCGCGCCCGCGTCGTGGTCGCGCTGGATGGGGACTTCCTCGATCCAGGGCCGCAGCAGGTCGGCGTGTCGCGGGACTGGATCGAGGCTCGTCACGCCGCGGCGGCGCACGGCGCCCTGCCTGAGATGCACGCGGCGGTCACGGTGCCGAACCTGACGAGCGCGAAGGCGGACCACACGCTCGTGGCCGGCCCGTCGGCAGTTGCCGCGCTCGCCGACGAGTTGCTGGTCGCCGCGTCCGGGCAGGCGCTTCCAACGAGTGGCGGGCAGGACGGCGAGTGGCGCGCCCGCGCCGCGGCGGCGCTGCTGGGCGCCAAGGGGGCGGGGATCGTGCTGGCCGGGGCGTCCCAGCCCGCCACTGTCCACGCCGCGGTGGCGCGGCTGAACGCGGCGCTCGGCAATCTTGGCCAGACCGTGTTCCACACCGAGGCCGTCGCCGCCGAGACGGAGTCGCTTGCCGCCCTCGCCGAGGCGATGGACCGGGGCGAGGTGCAGGTTCTGCTCATGCTGGACACGAACCCCGCCTACGACGCGCCGGGGGACCTGCGATTCTCCGAGCGGCTGGGCAGGGTCGCGCTCAAGATTCACGCGGGCGGCTACATGGACGAGACCGCCGCCTACGCCGACTGGCACCTGCCGCTCGCGCACCCGCTCGAGTCCTGGGGCGACGCGCGCTCGCCCGACGGCACGGTGGGTTTGATGCAGCCGACCATCAGCCCGCTGTACGGCGGGCGGTCGGCGCCGGAGATCCTGTCGTTGCTGACCGATGCCGAGCCGCGTAGCGGGCTCGACCTGCTGCGGGCGCACTGGCAAGGTGAGGCCGACGAGGCGAGTTTCGCGCCGCGCTGGCAGCAGGCGCTGGTGGACGGGTTCCTGCCCGACACCGCCCTGCCGGAGGTAACGGTGCAACTGGCGGCCACCGCGCCGACCAGCCGCCGCGCCGGCGCCGAGCGGGCTCGAGCTTCTCTTCCGCCCGGACCCGACCGTGTGGGACGGCTCGGTCGCCAACAACGCCTGGTTGCAGGAGTTGCCGAAGCCGCTGACCAAGGTGGTCTGGGAGAACGTGATCTCCGTCAGCCCGAGCCTGGCCGCGCGGGAGCAGGTCAAGCAGGGCGACGTCGTCGAGGTGGAATGCGGCGGCAAGCGGGTCGAGGGGCCGGTCTGGGTCCTTCCTGGGCAGGCCGACGGCACGCTGGCGATGACGCTGGGCTACGGGCGCCAGGCGCAGGACCAGCTCAGCGACGGGCCTCGGCTACGACGCCTACACGCTGCGGTCGAGCGCCTCGCCCTGGCATCGCCCCGGCGCCACGCTGCGCAAGACCGGGCGCTCCGTGCAGCTCGCGACGACGCAGGAGCACAACACCATGCAGGGGCACGACTTCGTCCGTGTCCAGCCCGTCGGCGCCCCGCCGGTCGGCGACGACAAGGCGTTCACGCAGCCGACGCTCTACACGCCGCCCTATCCAGAGCGACGGCCGCGCCTGGGGCATGGTCATCGACCTCAATTCCTGCATCGGCTGCAACGCCTGCGTCGTCGCCTGCCAGGCGGAGAACAACATCCCCGTGGTCGGCCGCGAGGAGGTGGCGATCGGCCGCGACATGCACTGGCTGCGCATCGACCGCTACTACCAAGGCCCGGCCGACGACCCGGCCACGCACTTCCAGCCGGTGCCGTGCATGCACTGCGAGCAGGCGCCCTGCGAGGTCGGCTGCCCGGTGGAGGCGACGCTGCACGACCATGAGGGGCTCAACCTCATGGTCTACAACCGTTGCGTCGGCACGCGCGCCTGCTCGGGCTACTGCCCCTACAAGGTGCGCCGCTTCAACTACCTCGACTACACCGCGAACACGCCGCTCAGCGCGCAGCAGCAGCGCAATCCGGACGTCTCCGTGCGCGGCCGCGGCGTGATGGAGAAATGCACGTACTGCGTGCAGCGCATCGCCGAGGCGCGCATCCAGGCGGACAAGGGGGACGGGGTGATCCCGGATGGCGCGGTGCAGACCGCCTGCCAGGGCGCCTGCCCGACGCGCGCCATCACCTTCGGCGACCTCGCCGACGCGGCAGAGCGCGGTGGCCGCGGCCCGGCATGACCCGCGCAACTACGCGCTGCTGGGCGAGCTGAACACGCGGCCGCGGACCACCTACCTCGCGCGCCTCGCCCCCGCGCAAGGCGGAGGGCTGAGCGTGAGCGGCCTCGCTCCCCCCGCAAGCCCCTTCATCGCGCCGACCGCCACCTACTGCGACCATCGAGCGCGAGGTCGCGGGGATCGCCTTCGACCATCCGGGATGGAAGCGCTGGTGGCTTGCGTTCGCCGGCGCGATGGGGCTGCTCGGCCTGCTCGTCGTCTGCCTGGGCTTCCTGTTCTGGTACGGGCGTGGGCATCTGGGGGAACAACATCCCCGTCACCTGGGCGCTCGACATCG
The DNA here is from genome assembly GCA_963756495.1 of uncultured Pseudomonadota bacterium. Classification (GTDB taxonomy): domain Bacteria; phylum Pseudomonadota; class Alphaproteobacteria; order Acetobacterales; family Acetobacteraceae; genus DATFDN01. The sequence continues at coordinate 699,607 of CAVWNS010000005.1, forward strand.
TCGGCTACGATTGGTGGATGGGCGTCGCCTGCGGCGGGCTGCTCACCTCGGCGCTGCTGCTGTTGCTCCGAGACCGAGTGGCGCGGCGCGCTGAACCGGATCACCGAGACGGTATCCCTGCTCGCCGCCTGCGCGGGCGCGGTCTATCCGATCATCCATCTGGGCCGACCCTGGTTTTTCTACTGGAACCTGCCCTACCCCAACACCCTCGCGACTGTGGCCGCAGTTCCGCAGCCCGCTGTTCTGGGATGCGGTGGACATCATCAGCTTTCTCGGGATCGCGCTCAGCTTCTGGTACATCGGCCTGCTGCCGGATCTGGCCTCGCTGCGCGACCGGGCGTTCGAGCGCGCGCTGGCGGCGGACGGGCGCGGGATGCTGCGCGCGCAGACCTACGGCGTGCTCGCGCTCGGCTGGCGCGGCTCGGCGTCGCATTGGCAGCGCTGGACCCAGGCTTACCGCACCATCGCGCTGCTGGGCGTGCTGGTGGTGGTGGCGCTGCAGAGCGGGGCGGCCGTGATGTTCGCGGGCACGCTGGAGCCGGGCTGGCACGACACGCTGCAGCCGGTCTGCGTTCCTGTGCGGAGCCCTGCTCGCGGGCGTGGGCGTGGTCGCGGCGCTGGCGGTGCTGATGCGGGCGGTGTTCGGGCTGCAGCGCGCTCATCACCGGCCGCCACCTGGACGTGCTGGGCAAGCTGCTGCTCTGGATCGCCTGGCTCAACATCTATTGTTACGCGCAGGAGTTCTTCATCGCCTGGCTCACCGGCGACTCCTACGACATCGCGGTGCTGACCCGGCGCTTCGGCGGCCCGCACGCCTGGGCCTGGTGGGCGATCGTCGGCTGCGCGCTGCTGCCGGTGCAGCTCTTCTGGATTCCGCCGCTGCGCCGGTCGCCGATCATGCTGCTGGGCATCGGGGCGCTGGTCGCCGCCGGCATGTGGGCGGACCACTTCATGGTCATCGTCGAGACACTGCAGCAGGATTTTCTGCCGTCGTCGTTCCACCTCTACACGATCCGCATCTGGGGGGCGGCGACCTTCCTCGGGACCGTCGGGCTGTTCCTGGTGCTGCTGCTGCTGTTCCTGCGCTACATGCCGTCGTCTCGATCCTGGAGACGCGGCGGCTGGCGCGGGTCGCCGAGGCTGGCCGGGAGAGGAGACGGCGCCGCGTCGCGGCCGAGATCGGCACCGAAGCGGAGGCGCCGCTATGGGGCGTCGCGGCGGAGTTCGCGTCGCCCGAGGCGATGGTGGCGGCCATTGCCGCGCTGCGCGACCGCGGCCTCGGCCGGCTGGATGCCTTCTCGCCGGTGCCGGTGCCGGGCGCGGCGGAGGCGCTGCGCCTGCCGACCGAGCCGATCCACCCCTTCGCGCTGGGCGGCGTGCTGGTGGGCGGGGTGCTGATGATGGGCCTGTGCACCTGGGCGACGGTCGCCGACTACGTGTTCAACATCGGCGGACGGCCGCGCTTCAGCTGGCCGGCCTTCGTCATCCCGTCCGTGTCCTTCGCCATGCTGATCGGCGCGCTGGCGGTGCTGCTCGCGCTGCTGGTGCTCAACCGGCTGCCGCGGCTGAACCACCCGGCGTTCAACATCCCGCATTTCGGCCGCTCTACCCAGGACAGGTTCTTCGTCGTCGTCGAGGCGCGAGCACGAGCACTTCGACCCGGATGCGGTGGAGCAGGCGTTCGCGGCCTGCCCACCCTGCCGGTGGCGATCAGCCGGGTGCCGCGATGAGGCGGCGACGGCTCGCTGCCGCTCGCGCTGTGACACTGCTGGCGCTCGCCGCCTGCAAGCGGGAGGACATGTATTCGCAGGGCAAATCCGACACCTGGGACCGCAGCGAGTTCTTCGCCAAGCAGCAATCCATGCAGAAGCCGGTGCCGGGCACCGTGGCGCGGGACGAGCTGAACCTGCCGGTGCCGCAGCCGGCCACGATCGACGCCGCCATGCTCGCCCGCGGGCACGAGCGGTTCGACATCTTCTGCTCCCCCTGCCACGGGCGCGCCGGCGACGGGCAGGGCATGATCGTGCAGCGCGGCTTCCCGCAGCCGCCGTCGTTCCACAGCGCGCGGCTGCGCCAAGCCAAGGCGGAGCTGTTCTACGACACGATCACCCACGGCCACGGCGCCATGTACAGCTACGCGGACCGCGTGCCGCCGGCCGATCGCTGGGCCATCATCGCCTATATCCGCGCCCTGCAGATCAGCCAGGATGCGGACGTCGCCTCGCTGCCGGCGCAGGACAAGACGCGGCTGGAGGGCGGCCAGTGAGCGGCGCGGCGCGCATCCTGTGGGCCTGGTCGGCGTGGTGGCGCTGCGTCGGCTGGCTGGTGCTGGCGGCGCTCGGGGCGCAGGTCATGCCGTCCTACCTCGCGGCCTGGCTGTTCTGGCTCGCGATCCCGGTGGGCGCGCTGCCGCTGGTGATGGGGCTGGAGTTCGCGGGCGCCGGACTCACGCCGGTCGCGGCGGCGCTGCGGCCGCTGCTGCTGCTGCTGCCGGTCGCGGCGATGCTCGTGATCCCGGTCCTGGTGCGGATCGGACCGCTCTATCCGTGGAGCGGGGCGGCGCAGCACGGGCTGTCGGCGACCTGGTTTACGACAGGCTTCTTCATCGCGCGCGCCATCTGTCTACCTGGTCGTGTGGGCCGCGCTGGCGCTGGCGTTCATGCGGCCGCCGGAGCACGGCCGCCGGCGCGGCCTCGCGGCGTTCGGCCTGGGCCTGCACTTCTTCATCGGCACGCTCGCGGCCACGGACTGGGCGCTGTCGCTCGACCTCGGGCTGGGCTCCTCCAGCTTCGGCCTGCTGCTGATCGCCGCGCAGTGCAGCGTCGCGCTCGCGGTCGCGCTGCTGCTGAGCCCGGCCCGGCGCGACCCAGCCTGCTGCCGCAGTTCGCTTGGCTCACCCTGGCGGTGCTGGGTGTCTGGGTCTTCCTCCACTTCACGCAGTTCCTGGTCGTGTGGTCGGCCGACCTGCCCAAGGAGATCGTCTGGTATCAGCGGCGCGACAGCGGGCTCGGGGCGGCGGCGGAGTGGCTCGGCTTCGCGGCGGCGGCGCTCGCGTTGCTCCTGCTGATGCCGCGCAGTCTCGCCCGGCATCCCTGGCATCGTCGCCGCGCTGGCGGGGCTGATCCTCCTTGTTCACCTGGTCGAGATGCTGTGGCTGGTGACGCCGAACTTCCGCGGCGCCTTCACCATCACCTTCGCCGACGTGCTGGCGCTGGTCGGGCTGGGCGGCTTGCTGTTGGCGGCTGTCGCAGGCGATTCCGCGCGCAAGGGAGGTGCGCCATGGCCGAGCGTGATCCGGACGACGAACGCGGCACCCGCGTCGTGGCCTGGCTCGTCGCCGCCGGGACGCTGCTCGGCACGTCGCTGTTGGCGTTCCCGAAGCCCGCTCCAAGTCCCTACCGCGAGGCCAGCGGGAGAGGCACGCCCTCCACCCCGCCGAGCGCCTGGGCGAAATCCCTGGGCTTCGAGCCGCGCGACGCGAACGCGCGCGACGTGTCCTTGGCGCTGCTCACGCTCGGGTTCGGCGCCGCCGCGGCAATCGGCCTGATGTTCCTGATGCTCAGCCTCTTCCACGCCGGCAGCGCCTCCGACGGCGGCGCGGTTCACGCCGGAGCAGCGCGCGCGCATCGAGCCGCCGGCGCCGCACCTGCAGGCCCATCCCCAGGCCGACCTGCGCGTCGAGCAGGCGCGCGAGGCGGGGTTGCTGAACGGCTACGCCTGGCTCGGCGCCGGACCACGCGCGGGCGCGCATTCCGGTGGACCGCGCGATGGCGCTTGCCGTCGGGCGGTCGCTCGACGCGGGACCCGAGGCGCAAGCAGCAGACAGAGCCGGGGCGCGGAAATGAACCCGAGCGACTATCCCCTGGCGCTCTGGCCGGCTGCGGCCTCGGCGAGCGCGACCGACACCGACTACGTGATCCTCGCTTTCACCGTGCTGACGCTGCTGCTGACGGTGCCGATCTTCATCGGCATCACCTGGTTCGCGATCTACTACCGCGAAGGCCGGGCGGTGAACCGCGAGCATCGCGAGGCCCGCAACGTCAAGATCGAGCTGAGCTGGATGCTCATTCCGTTCGCGCTCACGCTGGTCTTCTTCGTCTGGGGCGCGTGGATCTTCGACACGCACAGGCATCCGCCGGCCAACTGCCATGCGAGATCAGCGCGATCGGGCGGCAGTGGATGTGGAAGTTCCAGCACCCCGGAGGGCAGTGGGAGATCAACGATCTGCACGTGCCGGCGGGCCAGCCCATTCGTGATCAAGATGATCAGCCAGGACGTGATCCACTCGCTCTACCTTCCCGCGCTCCGCATCCAGATGGAGACGCTGCCCGGCCGCTACACCGAGCTCTGGTTCAACGCCAACCGGCCCGGGCGTCCTATCGGCTCTACTGCTCGGAGTTCTGCGGCACGGACCACTCCAACATGGACGGGATCCTGACGGTCATGACACCCGGCGACTACGCGAAGTGGCTGGAGCAGTCCGGGTCGGACCAGTCACTGGCCTCGGCGGGCAAGGCGCTGTTCGGGTCCTACGGGTGCAGCGGCTGCCACGACCAGGGTTCAACCGTTCACGCGCCCTCGCTCGCCGGGGTCTACGGCAAGCCGGTGCCGATGGCAGGCGGGCGGCACCATCGTGGCCGACGACACCTACATCCGCGACAAGATCCTGCGACCCCGACGAGAACAAGGTCGCCGGCTACAAGCAGGTCATGCCGAGCTTCAAGGGCGTCATCCCGGAGGACGACTTGCTCCGCCTGGTCGCCTACGTGAAATCCTTGGGTCCGCCGCCGGCAGGGGCGGGCCGTGGAGGAACAGCGCCATGAGCCCCTCCGACATCGCACTCCGTGACGTCGAGACCGCGCGCTCGACGATTGGGCGACCGAAGGACTACCTGCACGACCAGCACACGCTGTGGTCCTGGTTCTTCACCATCGACCACAAGCGCATCGCGATCCTGTATCTCGCCGGCATCACGTTCTTCTTCATCATCGGCGCCATCGCTGCCGGGCTGATCCGGCTGTCGCTGATCGTGCCGAACGGCCAGATCTTCACCAACGATGGCTACAACAAGCTGTTCACCATCCACGGCGTGGTGATGGTCTGGTTCTTCCTGATCCCATCCATCCCGACCACCTTCGGCAACTTCCTGATCCCGCTGATGATCGGGGCCAAGGATCTCGCCTTCCCGCGAATCAACCGCCTGAGCTGGTACATCTTCATGAGCGGCGCGCTGTTCGCGCTGGCCGACATGGTCATCGGCGGCGTGGACACGGGCTGGACCTTCTACACGCCCTACAGCACCACCTTCTCCAACACCTACGTCATCCCGGCGCTGCTCGGCGTCATCGTCGTGGGCTTCTCCTCCATCCTCACCGGGCTGAACTTCGTGGTGACGATCCACACCATGCGCGCGCCGGGCATGACCTGGTTCCGGCTGCCGATCTTCGTCTGGACCCACTACGCGGTCAGCCTGATCTTCCTGCTCGGGACGCCGGTCATCACCATCACGCTGATCCTGCTGGTGCTGGAGCGCGCGTTCGACATCGGCGTGTTCGACCCGGCGACTCGGCGGCGACCCGGTGCTGTTCGAGCACATGTTCTGGTTCTACTCGCACCCGGCCGTCTACATCATGGTGTTGCCCGGCATGGGCGTGATCAGCGAGCTGGTGCCGGCCTTCGCGCAGAAGAAGCTGTTCGGCTATCGCTTCGTGGCCTATGCCAGCATCGGTCTCGGCCACGCATCACCTTCTTCGTCTGGGGCCACCACATGTTCGTCAACGGCGTGAGCGAGACGTCAGCCTTCGTCTTCTCGGTCCTGAGCTTCGCCGTGGCGGTGCCCTCGGCGGTCAAGGTGTACAACTGGACCGCCACGATCCACAAAGGCAGCATCCGGCTGGACACGCCCATGCTGTACGCGATGGGTTACATCGGCCTGTTCGTCGTGGGCGGCCTGACCGGGCTGTTCCTGGCGACGCTGGCGATCAATGAGCAAGTCCACGACACCTACTTCGTCGTGGCGCACTTCCACTACATCATGGTGGGCGGAACCGTGCTCGCCTTCCTCGGCGGCCTGCACTTCTGGTGGCCGAAGTTCACCGGGCGGATGTATCCGGAGGCATGGGGGCGGATCGGCGCCATCATCATCTTCATCGGATTCAACGTCACCTTCTTCCCGCAATTCATCGTCGGCTATCTCGGGATGCCGCGGCGCTATCACGACTATCCGCCGGAGTTCCAGCTGCTGAACATCATGTCGTCCGCCGGTTCCACCATCCTCGCCGCCGGCTACCTGTTCCCGATGGTCTATCTGATCTGGTCGCTCTGGTTCGGCGAGCGGGCGCCGCCAAACCCCTGGCAGGCGAAGGGGCTGGAGTGGACCACGAGTTCGCCGCCGCCGACGCACAACTTCGAGCAGATGCCGCAGGTGGACTTCGAGCCATACGACTACCCGATCAAGACGAACGAAGTTGGCTGAGGCGCTCACCAGCGCGGTCGGGGTCGCGGTCGAGGAGCAGTTCTCGACGCGAACACAGCAGCGTCACGCTGCCAAGCTCGGCATGTGGACCTGGCTGCTGACCGAGCTTCTGCTGTTTGCCGGGCTGTTCCTGGTGGCGCTGGTCGTGCGCATCCTGCATCCGGCCTCGGCCACGGCGGCGGCGCTGCACCTCAAGTTCTGGATCGGCGCCACGAACACCGCGGTGCTGATCTGCTCCAGCTTCACGATGTCCGGGGCGATCGCGATGTCGCGCCTGGGCTGGCAGCGCGGGATGGTCCGCTGCATGGTCCTGACCGCCAGCCTCGGCACGATCTTCCTGTTGCTGAAGGGCTACGAATACTACCGCGACTACATGGAGCACGTGACGCCGTTCCTCTCCCGGCCCTACGCGCTCGTGGGCGATGCCCCGTCCAAGCTGTTCATCAACGTCTATTACGTCATCACCGCCCTGCATGGGCTGCACCTGACGACTGGGGTGGCGATCATGCTCGTGCTGGCGTGGCAGGCGAGCGCGCCCGGCTATCTCACCCGGCACCAGAACCGGATCGAGGTCTACGGCCTCTACTGGCACTTCATCGATCTGATCTGGATCATCGTGTTCCCCGTTCTCTACGTGCTCAACCGCTGAGGACGCCGCCGATGCGTATCCCGATGCCGAGAAGCCTGAAGATCAGCGACGCGGACAAGCGCGCGCTCTGGCATCACATGCGCACGCCCACCTACAGCTTCGTTGCCCTGCTGGCGCTGCTGGGGCTGATCGTGCTGCTGGGCGCGTTCCTGCCGGTCCGCTGGTCGTGGGTCGTCGAGGCCGGCGCCGTCACGGCCATGGTCCTGACGGTGCTGCTGTTCTCGATGGAGGTGCTGGAAGGAAGCGCCGTTGATGCGCGTGTTCGCCGGGCTGGGCTTCTGCTGGGTGGCGATCCTGTTCGGCATCACGCTGGTGGACTACCTGACGCGCTGAGGCCGCGCCGGGCAGCGGTCGGGCACGCCGGCGAAGGCCTGGTCCGCCGGGATCGTCGCCATCGATGCTGTAGTCAGTCCCACTGCCGCACCGACTGGTCGGGCCGCTTGACCCGATAGACCTGCATGGCGTGGGCGGCGACCCCGTCCGGGCGGACCGTGACGGTCCCGAGCAAGGTGTCCGGGATCGGCGCGCGGCGGAGCGCGGCCACGATCGCGTCGCCGTCGATGCTGTTCGCGTCCCGCGCGGCGTGCAGGAGGGCAAGCGTCGCCGAGTAGATGCCGGCTTCGACCGCGGTCGGCATCCGGCCGTTGGTCATCCGTCGACGAGAAGCGGTTGGCGAAGCGCCGGGTCGCGTCGTCGCGGTCCCAATAGTAGGGTGTCGCGACCACCAGTCCCTGGGCCGCTTGCAGGCCCATCTGATCCACCTCGGTGATCTCGGCGTGGAGCGCGGCCAGCGTGCGTCCCGTTGGCACCCCGAGCTCGGCGGCCTGCATCACCGCGTCGCGCAGATCCGGGCCGCTCTCGCCGAGCGCCACCACGTTCGCGCCGGAGGCGCTGGCCTGCAGCAACGGGGCGTGCAGGTCGACGACGCCGAGCGGCTTCGTCACCGTGCCCGACAACCGTGCCGCCGAGCGCCGCGACGGCGCTCGCGGTCTCCGCCGCCAGCGCCTGCTGCAGCGGCGTGTCTTCGGCGATGAGGAACCACTGCTTCCCGCCGTGCCCGACAATGGCGCGGGCGAGGCTGCCGGCCAGGGCCGCGGGATCCTCCAGCCACCGCACCGTGGTCGGGGCGCAGAGGCGCCCGGCCAGCGCGGCGCCGGCCAAGTCGATGACGGCGAGGGCGCGGTTGCGCTTGTGGAGCAGGTCGCTCACGGCCGCGGCGCTGGCCGAGCCGGCCACATCGATGACGACGGCGATGTTCTCCTTGTCCAGCCAGTCCTCGACCGCCTTGGGGTCCTCGTCGGCCTTGCCGCCGTGATCGTGAACCTCGGCATCGAGCCTGCCCTCGGTCGCGAAGTCCTCCGCTGCCATCTCGGCCGCGGCGCGGCCGTGCGATCGGTGCCCTGTGCGTAGGGGCCGGCGACGCTGTCGAGGATGCCGATCTTGATCTTCTTGTCGGGATGGCCGCCCGCGCCGCCAGGGGCAGCGACAGGGCGGCTCCGAGGGCGAGGCAGGATACATGGAGGCGCGAGCGACGCACGAGTTCATCGAGCGTCATCCCGCGATGCTCATCTTTGCGCCGCCTCTTCGACCAGCACCAGCGCGTGTTCGTCCGGGTCGCGCAACCAGGGCGGCGCGGGAGCCGTCGGCAAGCGGAACGGGGTCCGGCGAGGCGCCGGGGACGCCCGCAGCCGCAAGCGTTCCGAGCAGACCGGGCAAGTCCTCCACCTGCATGATCAGCCGCTCGGCCGCGACGTCCTGCGAGCGCAGGCTGTCGGGCGGCGCCGGGCGGCCGCGGGGCGTGCGGTAGGCGAGCAACTCGACATGCGGCGTGGGCGCGGCCGGGGGCCGCATCGCGACCACGTCAACCACGTCGCCGCCGGGCAAGCCGTCCAGGCGCTCCTGCTCCGGACCGCGGTTCACCTGTCGGGACGCCTGCACCAGGCCGAGCAGCCCGCATAGAACGCCGCGCTCCGGTCGGCGTCGGCGACACTGATCGCGGAATGGTCGTACCCGAGCGTGACCGCGCCTGGCATTGGCCGCTGCCAGGCGGGGTCGCCGCTGCCCGGCGGAAAATGGATCAGCTCGACCGGATGGCCTTCCGGGTCGCGGAACTTGTAGGCCGTGACCCCGCCGGCGGCGAGCGGCAGGCGCTGCGGGCCGCCCTCGGTGATGGGCACGCCATAGTGCCGCCTGACCCGGTCATAGGCCGCCGCCATGTCGTCCGTCACGACGGCGATGTGCTGGAACCAGAGGTCGGCGGCGGTGCTGCCGGATGGATAGGGGTGGCCCGGGGGGTCGAAGGCGACGAGTTCGATCTCCTGGGCGCCGATCCGCAGCCGCGCGGTCCGCGCGCGGGCAGCCGTCCGTCCCGAGCAGCCGCGCCCAGGCCGGGTCGGCCTCGGTGGCCTCGCCGACGAGCGCGAAACCGAGCGCCTCCTCGTAGAACGCCTGCACGCGCGGCAGATTGGCGACGGTGATCCCGATCCGCAGGAGGCGGAGCGCACGTCCGTTCACGGCCGCCGCCTCATGGCCGTTGCGCGCCGCGCTTGTTGACGAAGATCGCGTAGAGCGTGTGCGACGCGCAGAGGAACAGCCGGCTCCGATTGCGGCCGCCGAAGGTGAGATTGGAGACGGTGAAGGGAACCTTCACCTTGCCGAGCAGGTTACCCGCCGGATCGATGCAGTGGACGCCGTCGGCGGCGCTGCTCCAGATGTTGCCTTCCTCGTCGGCGCGAAAGCCGTCCGCGAATCCGGGCTCGACCTTGTGGAACTCGCGCGAATTGGCGAGGCGCTTGCCATCATCCACCACGTCGAAGACGCGGATGAACCGGGTGGGGTCGGGCGCGAACTGCTCTCCGCTCTCGGCGACGTAGAGCAGGCTTTCGTCGGGCGAGAAGCAGAGGCCGTTCGGACCCCGGAAGTCGTCCGCGACCACGCTGAGGGAGCCGTCCCTCGGGTCGAAGCGATAGACGTAGGGCGGCAGCTCCGGCTCCTGCTTGCCGCCTTCGTAGTCGGTATTGATGCCGTAGTGCGGGTCGCTGAACCAGATCGTGCCGTCGCTCTTGCAGACGATGTCGTTGGGTGAGTTGAGGCGCTTGCCCTTGTAGCGGTCGGCGAGCACGGTGATCGTGCCGTCGATCTCCGTCCGCTGGATGCGCCGGCCCCGATGGGAGCAGCCGACGAGGCGACCCTGCATGTCGCGCGTGTGGCCGTTCGCGAAATCGGAGGGTTGGCGGAACACGGAGACGCCGCCGGACTCCGTCCAGCGCAGGATGCGGTCGTTGGGGATGTCGCTGACGAGGAGGCAATCCTGGTCAGCGAACCACACCGGGCCTTCGAGCCAGCGGTAGCCGTCCCCGAGCTTCTGCAAGGGCGCGTTGGGCAGGACGAAGGACTTGAAGCGCGGGTCGACGATCTCGAAGCCGTCCACGAGGCGCGATCCCTACTGCGATGTGGCAGGGTGCGTGGACCGGGTCCACATGGAGCTGCACGGTCATCAGCACGGCCGGCGTGTCGCCGATCGTGCCGGAGCGGTGCCCCTTGCGGCCCTGGGCGTCTTTCTTGCAGCCCTGGTCCTCGCCGAAGGAGAACTCGCCCGGTCCCTGCTCGATGCGGGTGCCGTCCATGGACTCGATCCACCAGCGACCGGAGAGCACGACGATCCACTGCGGCGCCGGGTTCTCGTGCCAGTCGCCGACCCAGCCGACCGGCTGAACGGTAAACACGACGGTCGCCTCGGTCTGCGCCTGCTTGTCGTTCCACTGCGGCGCCGCGCCGCCGACGCCCTTCAGCTCCCATTCGGTCAGCTCGCAGCTTGCCTGGTGGCTGACGCCCTGGTCGTCGGTCCAGAGATGCGCGTAAGGGATGGTCGGGCGCGGCCCCGACTTGTCCGAGAAACCGCCTTGACCGGAACTCTCCGGTGCGAAAGGGAAGGAGATGGGCATAGCGGCGGCTCCGTTCTCGTTGGCGTTCTACGCGAGCTGGGCGGTCCGGCTCATGCCCAGTCCCGGACGTTTCGCACGACGTGGCCGAGCAGCGATCCGGGCGAATAGCGGCACGACAGCAAGCTTCGACAAGAACACCGTGAGACCTTTCACGGCGGAATCTGCTGGGCCGCTCGCGTCAATACCCGAGCGACAGGATGATTTTGCGACCCTGGTGAGGAACGCACGTGTCGTTAGCGCGTTCCGCCGCCTTGCACGTGAAACAGGCGGCTCGCGTTGCCCTCAGGATTACAGCCTCATGGAGACGGGCCGCCGACACGCTTGCAACACTGATGTTGTCCGGAGAGTGTCCATGGCGCGTATCGTTGTCATCACAGGCGCAGGCGCAGGCGTCGGCCGGGCCACCGTCAATGAGTTTGCCAGGAACGGCTGCGACGTCGCGCTGCTGTCGCGCGATCCGGAGCGGTTGGAAGCCGCCGCCGCGGAAGCGCGCACGTTCGGCGTCCGCGCGCTTGCGATCCCCACGGACGTCGCCGATGCGGACGCGGTCGAAGCCGCCGCGTCGCGAGTCGAGGAGGAACTTGGACCCATCGACGTGTGGGTCAACGTCGCGATGGCCACGGTATTCGCGCCGGTTGCCAAGCTGACCGCCGCGGAGTTCCAGCGCGGCACGGCCGTCACCTATCTCGGTCAAGTGCATGGCACCATGGCCGCGCTGAGGCGCATGACCACGCGCAACCGCGGCTCGATCGTATGCGTGGGTTCGGCACTCGGCTACCGCTCCGTGCCGCTGCAATCGGTCTATTGCGGCTCGAAGTTCGCGATTCGCGGCTTCGTCGATTCGCTCCGCTCGGAGATCATCCACGACAAGCTCGACATCCAGATAAGCATGGTGGACCTGCCGGCGGTCAACACGCCGCAGTTCAACTGGGCGCTGAACAAGATGGGCAAACGGGCACAGCCGGTGCCGCCGATCTTCCAGCCCGAAATCCCGGCGCGCGCCATCTACTTCGCTGCCTTCCATCCTCGACGCCAACTTTGGGTCGGATTCCCCACCGTGACGGCGATTCTCGCCAACCGCATCGCACCGGGCCTGATCGACCGCTACCTCGCCAGCGCCGGCTACACAGGCCAGCTCACCGACGAGACCGAACCCGCGGAGACGCCGAATAACCTGTTTCAGCCCGTGCCCGGTCCATACGGCGCGCACGGCCGCTTCGACTCGCGCGCCCGAGGCTGGAGCTGGGAAGTGTTCACCAGCTACCACCGCAACGCCATGTGGGCGACGATCGGGGTGGGAGCCGTGCTGGGTCTGCACCAGCTCGCCAAGCGGCTGAAGATCTGAGGCTCCCCATCTTCCGGGACATGCAATTCAGCAGGAGAGGATACCGGGATGCCATCCGACCACTATGACCTGATCGTCATCGGCAGCGGCCCCGGCGGGGCCTCGTTGGCGCACAAACTCGCGCCGACGGGCAAGCGCATCCTGATGCTGGAGCGCGGCGATTATCTGCCGCGGTCGCGCGCGAACTGGGATAGCCAGACGGTGTTCGTGGACGGCACCTATCAAGCAAAAGAAACCTGGTATGGCGCGAATGGCGAGGAATTTCATCCGGGGTTGCACTATTTCGTAGGCGGCAACTCCAAGGTTTACGGCTCCGCCTTGTTCCGTCTGCGCGAGCGCGATTTCGAGGAGCTGCGGCACAAGGGGGGCATCTCTCCCGCCTGGCCGCTCAAGTATGACGTGTTCGAGCCGTACTACACGGAGGCGGAGAATCTCTTCCACGTGCATGGACAACGTGGGGAGGACCCCACCGAGCCGTGGTCGAGCGCCCCCTACCCCTACCCAGCCGTCAGCCACGAGCCGCGTATCCACCAGCTCAGCGAGAGCTGGGCGAAAGAAGGCGTACACCCCTTCCACCTCCCGCTCGGCATCCTGCTCGACGAGAAGGATGGCAAGGCGACGCCGACCAGCATCTGTATCCGCTGTGATGCCTTCGACGGCTTTCCTTGCCTGCTCAATGGCAAGGCGGACGCACAGGTGATGTGCGTGGACCCGACGCTGGCGGCGCACCCGGAGAATTTCACGTTGCTGACCAATGCCTATGTCAGCAAGCTGGAGACCGACCCCTCCGGACGCCGCGTCAGCACGGTCCACGCGACCCGGGAGGGACGGGAGGAGCGATACTCCGCCGACATCGTGGTGGTGGCCTGCGGGGCGCTCAGCTCGGCGCTGCTGCTGCTGCGCTCGGCGAACGACAAGCACCCCAAGGGCCTCGCGAACGGCTCCGGCCAAGTGGGCCGCAACTACATGCGCCATAACATGTCCGTGCTCATGGCGCTGCTCCGCGAGCCCAACCCCACGGTCTTCCAGAAGACGCTGGCGGTCAGCGACTACTACTTCGGCGCCCCCGATTGGGAGTACCCGCTTGGCCTGATCCAGATGTGCGCCACCTCCCACGCCGACCAGATCCGAGGCGAGTCGCTGCCAAGCTGGCTCGACTGGCTGCCGGAGATGCCGTTCGAGAAAATGGCCGAGCACTCGATGGATTTCTGGTTGCAGAGCGAAGACCTGCCGCGCCCGGAGAACCGCATCACGTACGACGGCGACCGCGTCGTGCTCGACATCCATGAGGGCAATCTCGAGGCGGCAGGCCGATTGAGGAAGAAGCTGGAGGCTTTGATGAACGCCGCCGGCGCCCATCCGGTGCTGCTGGAGCGCAGCCTTTATCTCGGGAAAAATATCCCGATTGGCGGAACGGCGCACCAGGCCGGCACCGCGCGCTTCGGCGTGGACCCGGCGAGTTCCGTGCTTGACCTGAACTGCCGCGCGCACGAACTCGACAACCTCTACATCGCCGACGCGAGCTTCTTCCCCTCCATCGGCGCGGTGAACCCGACGCTGACCATCATCGCCAACGCGCTCCGGGTCGCGGACCACGTCAAGGAGCGGCTGAACGGCTAGTCCGCCGGCATTCGCTCCGCAATTGCGCTGACGACCGCGACCGCTACGATATTGCTGTTGAACGCGAGCCGAATTCGCGGGGCGCCCGGCAAACACCCACTCTGACAAACTCTGACGTTCGCGCTTGGTTCTAATGCGGGAGCCCGCAACGGCTGAAGAAAGCTGGTGGGCGCACAAGGACTCGAACCTTGGACCCGCTGATTAAGAGTCAGCTGCTCTACCAACTGAGCTATGCGCCCCAGGGCTTGGGCTCCCAAGCGTGCGCCGCCAGATAGCAAGCCCGGCCGCCGTTTGAAACCCCCCGGGACGAAACGCGGCGTCACGGCCAGCGGACCTCGGGGGGCAGGCTCATCAGGATGGCCTCGATGTTGCCGCCGGTCTTCAGGCCGAACAGGGTGCCGCGGTCGTACAGCAGGTTGAACTCCACGTAGCGCCCGCGCTGGATCAGCTGGTGGGCGCGGTCGGCCTCGGTCCAGGGCTCGTCCATGCGGCGGCGGACGATCGCGGGATAGGCGTCGAGGAACGCCAGGCCGACATCGCGCACGAACCCGAAATCCGCCGCCGGATCGCCGCTGTCCAGATGGTCGAAGAAGATGCCGCCCACCCCGCGCGGCTCGCCCCGGTGGGGCAGAAAGAAGTAGCGGTCGCACCACGCCTTGAAGCGCGGGTAATACTCCGGGTCGTGGCGCTCGCAGGCCGCGCGCAACGCCGCATGGAAGCTGGCGGCGTCCGCCTCGCTCTCGGGGGTCTCCAGCCGCATCGGCGTCAGGTCGCCGCCGCCGCCGAACCAGCCGCGCGCGGTGACCAGCATGCGCGTGTTCATGTGCGCGGCCGGAACATGCGGGCTGCGCAGGTGGGCGACCACGCTGATGCCGCTCGCCCAGAAGCGTGGGTCCTCGGCGGCGCCGGGGATCTGGGCGCGGAACTCGGGACTGAACGCACCGGAGACGGTGGACACGTTCACCCCCACCTTCTCGAACACCCGCCCGCGCATGACGCTCATCACCCCGCCGCCGCCGGGCTGACCGTCCTGGGTCGGGCGGTTCCAGGCGGTGCGCGCGAAGCGACCCGGCGCGAATTGGTCGGCGAGCACGCCGCCTTCGTCCTCGATCGCCTCGAACGCCGCGCACAGCCGGTCGCGCAAGGTCTCGAACCATGCCTGCGCCTGCGGCTTCAGCGGATCGACGCCGCGCGCGGCGTCCGGCGCTTGGCGCCGGGTGCGGATCGGTCAAGGGTTTTGTTCCAATGGGGCTTGTTCCAATGGGGCTTGTTCCAAAGGGCAACAGGTTAGCCCGTCAGGGCGGCGTGTTGCAGGGGGTGGGGCTCGTCCCTAGTATGCGCCGCGCCCGCGCTAGGATGCATGCCGGCCCGCGCTTGTGAAGGAGAAGGGGCGGATTGCTCGCCGCACCTCTGGGCTGCGCGCGCACCTGGCCACGCTGTAAAAGGAGGGGACCATGGCCGAACCGGCTGCCGACATCGCCCCGCACGCTCGGGCTTTCCCCCTTTCGCTTTCGCGCCCCGCAGCAAGATAATGCCTGACTGACGCGCCGACCCAACGAGGACCTCCCCCCATGGCCGGACTACACAAGAGCGACTTCAAGAACCCGGTGCTCAACTGGATCGACACCCGCCTGCCGATCCTGACGATGATGCACAAGGAATACGGCGCGTTCCCGACGCCGCGGAACTTCAACTATTTGTGGAATTTCGGAGCGATGGCGATGCTCGCCCTGGTGGTGATGATCGTCACCGGCGTGTTCCTCGCCATGAACTACCAGCCGAATGTCGGGCTCGCCTTCGATTCGGTGCAGCACATCATGCGCGACGTGAATTACGGCTGGCTGATCCGCTACATCCACCAGAACGGCGCGTCGATGTTCTTCATCGTGACGTATATCCACATCCTGCGCGGGATGTACTACGGCTCGTACAAGAAGCCGCGCGAGCTGCTGTGGATGATCGGCGTGGTGATCCTGCTGCTGCTGATGGCCACCGCGTTCATGGGCTACGTGCTGCCCTGGGGGCAGATGTCGTATTGGGGCGCCACCGTCATCACCAACCTGTTCTCCGCCTTTCCCATCGTCGGCCACGGCATCGTCACCCTGCTGTGGGGCGGCTTCAGCGTCGACAACCCGACCTCAACCGCTTCTTCGCCCTGCACTACCTGCTGCCCTTCGTCATCGTCGGCGTGGTGTTCCTGCACGTCGTGGCGCTGCACATCACCGGGTCGAACAACCCGCTCGGCATCGATCCCAACGGCCCGCAGGACACCCTGCCGTTCCACCCGTACTACACGGCCAAGGACAGCGTCGGCCTGTGCGCCTTCTTCGCGGTCTGGGCGGCGTTCGTGTTCTTCGTGCCCAACCTGCTGGGCGACCCGAACAACTTCATCCCAGCCAATCCGCTGCAAACGCCGCCCGACATCGTGCCGGAATGGTACTTCCTGCCGTTCTACGCCATGCTGCGCTCGGTGCCGAACAAGCTCGGCGGCGTGTGCGTCATGTTCTTCTCGATCCTGGTGCTGTTCTTCCTGCCCTGGCTCGACACCAGCAAGGTGCGCAGCGCGCGGTTCCGGCCGATCTTCCGCCAGCTCATCTGGGTGTGGGTGGTGGCCTGCTTCGGCCTCGGCATTGTCGGCGCGCATCCCCCGCAGGGCATCTGGGTGGTGATCGGGCGCGTCTGCACGCTCTATTACTTCCTCCACTTCCTGGTGATCCTGCCGCTGCTGGGCAAGCTGGAGCGGCCGTTGCCGCTGCCCGAGAGCATCAGCGTCGCGGTGATCGGGCGGCGGGCCGCTGCCCGCGGGCGCCGCCGCCAAGCCGATGGAGAAGGCGTGATGCGCACCCTCCGCCCCACCGCGGCCGCGGTGCTGCTCGGCCTGTTCGGCCTGACCGCGCCGGCTTCGGCGCAGGAGACCCGCCGCTGCCGAACGAGAGCTGGAGCTTCGGCGGCATATTCGGCAGCTTCGACCTCGCCGCCGCCCAGCGCGGCTTCTGGGTCTATTACAAGGTCTGCTCGACCTGCCATTCGATGAAGGAGATGCACTATCGCGACCTCGCCGGCATCGGGCTGAACGAGGCGCAGATCAAGGCGATCGCCGCCGGGGTGCAGGTGCCGCAGGGAGTCAACGACCAGGGCGAGCCGATCACCGGCCCGGCCCAGCCCGCCGACCAGTTCCGCTCGCCGTTCCCGAACGACGCGGCGGCGCGTGCCGCGCTCGGCGGGGCGCTGCCGCCCGACCTGTCGCTGATCGTCAACGCGCGCGAGGGCCACGCCAACTACGTCTACGGCATCCTCACCGGGTTCACCGACCCGCCGAAGGGCTTCGACGTGCCCGCCGGGAAATACTACAACGAGTAGTTCCCCGGCAATCTGATCGCCATGCCGCCGCCGCTGCATGACGACGGGGTGGAATACGCCGACGGCACCAAGGCGACGGTGCCGCAGATGGCGCATGACGTCGTGACCTTCCTCGACATGGGCGGCCAACCCGGAACTGGTGCAGCGCAAGCAGATCGGCGTGCGCGTCGTCCTGTTCCTGCTGCTGATGACCGGCCTGACCTACGCCGCCAAGCGCAAGGTCTGGGCCGACGTCCACTGACCGCAGGATCGACGCCGTGACGGAAGGCGCGCGCATCACGCCGATGATCGGCATCATCGGCGGCTCCGGCCTCTATGACATCGAGGGGCTGGAGGACAAGACCTGGCGGCACATGACGACGCCCTGGGGCGAGCCGTCCGACGCGCTGCTGTTCGGACGGCTCGCCGGCGTCGCGCTGCGTGTTCCTGCCCCGGCACGGGCGCGGCCATCCGCTCTCGCCCACGCATCTCAACTACCGCGCCAACATCGACGCGCTCGAAGCGCGCCGGCGTCACCGACGTGCTGTCGCTGTCGGCCGTCGGCAGCCTGAAGGCGGAGCTGCCGCCCGGGCATTTCGTCATCGTCGATCAGTTCATCGACCGCAGCTTCGCCCGCGAGAAGAGCTTCTTCGGCGAGGGCGTCGTCGCGCATGTCTCGATGGCGCACCCGGTCTGCGCCCGGCTTGGGCGACGCGCTGGAGACGGGCGCGCGCAGCGCTCGGCCTGCCGGTCACGCGCGGCGGCACGTATCTCGTGATGGAAGGCCCGCAATTCTCCACCAAGGCGGAAAGCGAGCTGTACCGAAGCTGGGGGTGCAGCGTCATCGGCATGACCAACATGCCCGAGGCCAAGCTCGCGCGCGAGGCGGAGCTTTGCTACGCGACCGTCGCGATGGTCACCGATTTCGACTGCTGGCATCCCGAGCATGACCATGTGACCGTGGAGGCGGTGGTCGAGGTGCTGCTGGCGAACGCCGACAAGGCGCGCGGCGCTGGTCGGCGCCGTCGTGCCCGAGCTTGGCCGGCCGCGCGGGCTGTGCCCCTGCGGCTGCGACCGCGCGCTCGACAACGCGGTCATCACCGCGACGCACATGCGCGACCCGGCGCTGGTCGCGAAGCTGCGACGCCGTCGCCGGGCGGGTGCTGCGATAGCCGAGGCGCCCCCGCCGGTCGCGCTGGCGCTGCAGGGCGGCGGATCGCACGGCGCGTTCACCTGGGGCGTGCTCGACCGGCTGCTCGACGCGGTGGATCGCGGGCAGCCTGCGGATCGGCGGCTTCAGCGGCGCGAGCGCGGGTGCGATCAACGCCGCGCTGTGCGCGAGCGGCCTCGCCCGGGCGGGGCTCCGGCCGCGGCGCGGGCCAAGCTGCGCGGCTTCTGGGAGGGCTCTGTCGCGGCGCGGTGCCGCCGCTGGGCAACGCGCTGTTCGGCTTCGCCGATCCGGGCCTGTTCGGGCTCAACATCGACTGGAGCCCTGGGGCGATCCTGCTGGAAGCCGCGGGGCTGGTCGTCTCGCCCTACACCAACCCGTTCTACGTCGATGTCCTCGCCCCGCTGCTGCGCGATGCGTTCGGCCCGGCGGACCTCGCCGCCCTGAACGCCGCGGCGGCGCCGCGCCTGTTCGTCTCGGCCACCAATGTCGGCACCAACGCGCTGAAGCTGTTCACCCAGCCGGAGATCTCGGTGGACGCGCTGCGCGCCTCGGCCTGCCTGCCCTCGGAGTTCCGCGCGGTGCAGATCGGCGATGCGTTCTATTGGGACGGCGGCTATCTCGGCAACCCGGCGCTCGAATCCGCTGCTCGACATCGCCGACGACCTGCTGCTCGTGCTGATCAATCCGCTCGCCTACGACAAGCCGCCGCCGACCAACGCGCGCCAGATCCTCGACCGGCTGAACCAGATCACCTTCAATGCGTCGCTGGTGCTGGAGGTGAACGCGATCGAGGCGGTCAACAAGCGTGCTGCGCGCCCAAAGCGCCGCCGAAGCGGCCGGGGGCGCTACCGGCAGATCCGCTGCACATGATCCAGAACGACCGCTTCATGCAGACCCTGGGCTTCGTGTCCAAGAGCAGCACGTCGCGGGAGCTGATCAGCACGCTGTTCGAGAAGGGACGAAGGCGGCGGATCGCTGGCTCGCGCACCACCTCGACAAGGTCGGCCAGGTGTCGTCGTGCGATCCGGGATCGGACCTGATCGCGCCCCGTCCTCCGCCCGCAACGTCGCTAGAGTCGTTCCAGCTTGACTGCCACCTCTCCCGCCCCGAGATGCAATATCCGGGGTCGATGGCAACGGGAGAATGTCATGCCGAAGGTCGAGGTGCGGGGACGGATCGATGGACCTGTCGCCGGCTATATAACGGTGCTCACACGCGTTCATGTCCCGGCCGGCGAACACGTCGCGCGGCACACGCACCCAGGGGTTGAGTCGACCTATTTCTTGAAGGGTGAGGGCATCGTCATGGCGGACGGATTTCCGGACAAACCGTGCCAGCCGGGCGACTGGTTTCAGGTTCCCCCTGATGTGCCGCACAGCGTGCGGGTTGGGCCGGAGGGAGCACTGGTCGTCGCAAACTACCTTGTTGAAAAGGACAAGCCGCTCGTCATCTGGCTCCGGGAATAGGAACGAACGTCTCCGACCGAGTGAACGACTACATCCCTGCCGCCCAATATAACACCAGGAAAGGAAGTATCATCAGGACAAGAGAGACCGTTGCAGACGGTACCATGACCCAAATGACAAATTGGGAGAAAGTGCAATCCGCCTTGTAGACGTCCGAAAGCCACCTATACAAACGATATATTGGAATGAAGTAACAGTAGCATCAATGTAATAAATGTAAACATCCCTGTTACATGCAAAGCCATTCTGATTGCTGGTGCAGATTTTTCTTCCACTGAAGAGATATACTGATCAAGTGGCGTAAGAATCACGAATACCGAAAATACAACAACCATACATCCAAATGCGTAAAAAGCCGCTGAGGCTGCCTGTTGCTTGTGAATTTGCTTGATATCGATTGATGCATAGACCGAGAACACCCAACTGGACACCTCTAAAAACCCCTCCCGGCGCACCGCCGAACGCTGCTAAGTCTCTGATTTTACTGGGTGCAGGATCGCCGTCCGGACGTTTTTAGAGGTGTCCAACTGATCGTGAACGACATCACAAAGATCGCCAGGATTGCCAGCCATGATGACATCGTCGCGCCGGTGACGCCGTGACCTATGCCCGGAAAGAGAGGGCGTAGGCGTTCAAAGACATGTGCGAAATAGATCTCACCGTCTTCATGTCTGCTCTGCAAGTCTTCGGCTGCGGAGAAAGCGACCAAGGCCGCGAACATGTAATGGACGGAACCGCCGTGGTTCGTTCTGAACCGAAGGAAAGGTTTCCATAAGTTCAATATATCGAGGGTTGGCTTCACGAGGGTTACGATCGAAAATGCCTCTGCGATCGTGCTGCCGAACAGCGTCTTGTTATGTTCGGGATCGATACCCTCCGGCGTCGAATGTGGACGCGTCCGCCAATACCTCATGACATCGAACACCACTCAGCCTCCATGAGCTTCGGAGTCGACGCTGACACCGACCGAGCGCGGCGCTCAACGGCACGTCGTCGGGCTATGGCCGCAACCCGCGCAGCATACAACGTGGTCCAGGGGCGACGATCGCGTCTCCAGTGCCATTCGCCGAGCCCTCCAGCCGCTCAACATCGGTTGCAGCCGTCCGGCAGCACTCCAAGGGTCAGCGTATAATTCCCGCCTCCATCAGCGCGGCGATCCGCTCGCCCGCGTAGCCCGCCTCGCGCAGCACCGCATCTGTGTGCTCTCCGGCCTCCGGCGGCTGCATGCGCATCCCCGGCGTCTCGTCGTCGATCGAGACGGGCAGGGGTGGCAGGTTCGCCAGCACCCCGTTCGGCATCCGCACGGCGAGCGCGTGCGCCAGCATCTGCGGGTCCTCGAACAGGTCGGACGGCGTGTTCACCGGCGAGAACGGAATTTCGCCGCGTCCATCGCCGCGGCGAGCGTGGCGCGATCGTGCGCCAGCGCCACCGCGGCCACCTGTTCGCGCAGCGCCGGGCGGTTGCGCACGCGCTCGGCGTTGGTGGCGAAGCGGGGATCGGCCATCAGGTCCGGCCGCGCGAAGCGCTCGCAGAACGCGCGCCAGTGATTGTCCGACGTGATGCCGATGAACAGCTTGGAGCCGTCGGCCGTATCGAACGTCTCGTAGATGCCCCAGGCGCTCTCGCGCGCGGGCATCGGCGGCACCTTCTGCCCGCTCGCGGCCTCGCCCGCCATGTGCTGGGCAACCAGGAAGGCCGAGGACTCGAACAGGGCGCTGGTGACCTTCCGGCCCTGCCCGTCGCGGTCGCGGCTGCGCAGCGCCGCCAGGATCGCGACGTCGCCCATCACCCCGCCCATGATGTCGATGACCGAGGACCCGGCGCGCAGCGGCCGGCCCGGCGGGCCGGTCATGTAGGCGAGCCCGGTCATGAACTGCGCGATCTCGTCCAGCGCCGGGCGATGCTCGTAAGGGCCGGGCAGGAAGCCCTTCAGCGCGCAATAGATCAGGCGCGGGTTCACGGCGCGCGCCTGCTCCCAGCCCAGGCCGAGGCGCTCCATCGTGCCGGGCCCGTAATTCTCGATCAGCACGTCGGCCCGCCCCAGCAGGTCGCGCGCCACGGCCACGCCTTCGGGCCGCTTCAGGTCGATGCAGATGCACCGCTTGTTGCGGTTGAAATAGGCGAAGAACCCGGTGGCGAAGCCGCGCAGCCGTCGCGTGCGGTCGCCGTCCGGGGCCGGCTCCACGCGGATCACGTCCGCGCCCAGATCGGCCAGCACCACCCCGCAGGTCGGCCCCATCACGGTATGGGAGAACTCCAGGACGACGATGCCCTCCAGTGGCTGGCTCATGCGCTTCCCTCGGTCGGTCCGGCGATGCATAGGCTGGGCGCAAGCCATGTCGATCCGCCGGCCGATACACTGCCGACCATTGCCGGTATCGTGCGAACCGGCGGCACCGGCCTGTGTTCTCGGACGGTTGCCCGTCGAGGTCCGATGCCAACCAGCTCCTCTCCCGACCCCTGGCCCGCTCCGGGCGGCATCCAGACGGCCGCGACACCTGCCGCGCCCCTCGGTGCGGAGCCGTTCTACGCCGACGCCCTGGGCACGCTCGCCGGCCTCGGCGTGCCGTTCCTGCTGGCCGGCACCTACGCCCTGTCGGCCTATACCGGGATCGAACGGCCGACCAAGGATCTCGACATCTTCTGCAAGCCCGGCGATTTCCCGCGTATCCTCGGGCATTTCCAGGAACTCGGCGGCATGCGTCGAGATCGAGGACGAGCGCTGGATCGGCAAGCTGCGCCGGGGCGAGCATTTCATCGACGTGATCTTCGCCTGCGCGGCCGGTACCATGCCGGTGAGCGATTCCTGGTTCGTCGATGCGCCTGACCTGGACCTGTTCGGGGCGCGCGTCGCGGTGGTGCCCCCGACCGAGCTGATCTGCGCCAAGGCTTCATCCAGCTCCGCCACCGCTTCGACGGCCCGGACGTCATGCACCTGATCCTGCGCCAGCACGCGCGCATCGACTGGCGCCGCCTGCTCGACGGCATGGAGCGCATTGGGAGGTGCTGCTGGCGCATCTGCTCACCTTCCGCTGGATCTACCCGACCGAGCGGGATCACGTGCCTGCGCTGGCTGCTGGACGAACTGCTGGAGCGGCTGCGCCTGCAGCGCACGCTGCCACCGCCGCAGATGAAGGTGTGCCGCGGCCGGATGCTGTCGCATATCGACTATCGTGCCGGATGTGCAGCACTGGGGACTTGCCGATATCGGCGGCCGTGGGGAGCCGCGGGAATGAGCGGGGCGGCCCGCGAGCTGCGCGTCGCGGCGATGGGCGATCTGCACGTCAAGGAAGAAGAGGTCGCGCCGCACCGCGACCTGTTCGCCGAGATTTCCGAGGCGGCCGACGTGCTGGTGCTGTGCGGCGACCTCACCGATCTGGGCAAGCCGCGCGAGGCCGAGATCCTGGCCGACAGCCTGCGCGCGTGCACCATCCCGGTGGTCGCGGTGCTCGGCAACCACGATTACGAATGCGGCCACGTCGAGGAGGTCGCCGCGGTCGTCCGCCGCGCCGGCGTGCATCTGCTGCAAGGCCAGTCCTGCGAGATCGCCGGCGTCGGCTTCGTCGGCGTCAAGGGATTCGCCGGCGGCTTCGGGACGCCGGATGCTCGGTTCGTTCGGCGAACCGGCGATCAAGCATTTCGTCGCCGAGACCATGCAGGAGGCGCTCAGCCTGGAGAACGCGATGCGCCGCGTGCGGGCCGGGCGCGTGCTGGTGGTGCTGCACTACGCGCCGATCGCCGAGACGGTTGCCGGGGAGCCGGCGGAGATCCTGCCCTTCCTCGGTTGCTCGCGGCTGGCGGAGACGATCGATCGCTTCCGGGTCTCCGCCGTCGTCCACGGTCACGCGCATCGCGGTCGGTACGAGGGGCGCACGCCGGGTGGGCATCCGGTGTACAACGTGGCGTTCCAGATCGAGAAGCCGAACGCGCGCCCCTATGCGCTGCTGGAGATATGACCGGCAACGCCGCCCGGCGCACGGCGTTCGTCGTCTTGGGCAAGGAGGCGATGCCATGCGCGAGGCGGTGATCGGACTGGGGTGGCTGGCCGCGATGGCGCTGGCCGGCACGGCGATGGCGCAGCAGACGGCGACGCCCGGCCAGGGCGGGCCGCAGCCGAACCACGCGCAGGAAAACCAGGGCAGCGGGCTGTTCTCGCCCAACCAGACAGCCCCGACGTACTCGACAGGCGCCAATGCCGGGACAGCCTCCATGCAGCACTCGAACTCTGCGGAGCCGAACGCCGGCAACACCGGTGCCACCGGCTCCGGGGGCACCACCCAAGGCACGCCCGCGCCGGCCTACAGCACGCCGCAGAGCCAGCGATAGGCGCGAGGTCAGATAGACGGCCGGTTCAGTCCATCGCCGCATGCGCCTCGTCCGGGGCCGGGGCGGGGGCGCCGCGTCGCGGGCCGCGCATGAGCAGCAGCAGCAGCAGGGCCGGCGCGGTGGTGAAGATCATCAGCTTGTAGTCGTCGAGATAGGCGATGATCTGCGCCTGCTGGTTGATCATCCGGTCGAGCAGCGCCGCGCCGTGCGGGGTGGCTGGGTCGAGCAAGTGCGTCGCGGCGCCCGAACTGCAGCGCGCGGTTGAACGGCGTTGACGTGCGCGCCGATCATCGCGTGCAGCGCCTGGGTGTTGTGCGCGAGCAGGGCCGAGGTGACCGACACGCCGATCGCCGCGCCGATGTTGCGCACCAGGCTGAACAGCGCCGCCGCCTCGGTGCGCAGCGCCGGCGCCAGCGTGGCGAACGCCAGCACCTGCAACGGCGTGAACACCAGCCCCAGGCCGGCGCCCTGCACGATGATGACGTCACGATCAGCCGCGCCTGGCTCACGTCCGGGGTCCAGCCGGTCATGTCCCACAGCGAGGCGCACAGCAGCACGATCCCGGCGCCCATCAGCAGCCGCGGATCGATCCGGCCCGACAGCCGGCCGCCCAGCATCATCGACGCCATCGTGCCGATGCCGCGCGGCGCCATCACCAGCCCGGCGGTCGCGACCGGATAGTTCGCGAGAGTTCTGCAGCCAGGGCGCCATCAGCGCCGAGCTGGACACCAGGATCGTGCCCATCGCGAACATCATCAGCAGGCCGGAGGAGAAATTGCGGTCCTTGAACAGGCTCGGGCCGGATGAACGGGTGCCGGGCCGACCACAGATGGACCACGAACAGGTAGAGCCCGAGGCCGCCCAGCGTCGCCTCGATGATGATCTCGCGCGAGCTGAACCAGTCCTGGTCCTGGCCGCGGTCGAGCATCGAGCTGAAACGCGCCGAGGCCCAGCGCGAGCACGGCGAAGCCGATCCAGTCGAAGCGCATCGGCTGGCCCTTGCTGTCGGACATGCAGAGCGCGAGGCCGAGCGTGGCCAGGATGCCGAACGGCAGGTTGACGTAGAAGACCCAGCGCCAGTTGTACATCTCGGTCAGGTAGCCGCCGAGCGTCGGGCCGAGGATCGGCCCGATCATCACGCCGACGCCCCAGATCGCCATCGCCTGACCGCGCTGCGCGGCCGGGTAGATGTCGAGCATGGTCGCCTGCGACAGCGGCACCAGCGCGGCGCCGCACATGCCCTGCAGCAGCCGGAACACCACCATCTGGCTGCAGCGACTGCGCCGCGCCGCACATCATCGAGGTGATGGTGAAGCCGATCAGGCAGGCCAGGAACAGCTTCTTGCGCCCGAACCGCTGCGCCAGCCAGCCGACCGGCGCGGTCATGATCGCGGCGGCGATGATGTAGGACGTCAGGACCCAGGTGATCTCGTCGAAGCTCGCCGCCAGGCTGCCCTGCATGTACGGCAGCGCGACGTTGGCGATGGTCTGGTCGAGCGCCTGCATCAGCGTCGCCAGCATCGTGCAGACGGTGATGATGCCGCGGTACGGGCACGCGCGGCTCGGACCCGCGACGGCCTGCCGCCTGCGCCGGCGCGCATCGTCGCGCGGCATGGCGGCCTCAGAACAGGTCCGACGAGCGTGCGCGTGTGGCCGGTGTCGATGCTGGCCTCCACGCTCATGCCGGCGCGCAGCGGCGGGTCGCCCGGCTTGCGGTCGACGCGGATGCGCACCGGGATGCGCTGCACCACCTTCACCCAGTTTCCCGAGGTGTTCTGCGCCGGCAGGATGGAGAACTCCGACGCCGCTGTTCGGCGCGATGCTCTCGACCACGCCGCGTCCAGGTGCGGCCGGGATAGGTGTCGACGCCGACGCTGACCTGATCGCCCGGCTTCACCCAGGTCAGCTCGGTCTCCTTCGGGTCGGCCTCCACCCAGACGTGGTCGGTCGAGACGATGCCGAACGCGGCGGTGGCGGCGGCGAGATACATGCCGGGCTGGATCGTGTCGACCTGCGTCACCACGCCGTCGAACGGCGCGCGGACCACGCGTGTCGGCGAGCTGGCGCGCCGCCTCGTCCACCTTCGCCTGGGCGGAGAGGTAGTCGGGCAGGCGTCGTCACGTCCGCGTCCGGCTTGCCGCCGAGCCGGGCGAGCTGCACCTCCGCCTGGCTGCGCAGCGAGGCCAGCGCCGTGCTGGTCGGCGGCGAGGCTGAAGCGCGCGGTGTCGTATTCGGCGCGGGTGACGCCGCCGCCGTTGTCACCAGCGCCGCGGCGCGGTCGAAGCTGGCCTGGTCGGACTGCACTGCGGACTGCTTGGCCTCGACGTCGTGCAGCATCCGCTGATAGTCGCGCTGCATCGCCTCCAGCCGCAGCGCCGTGGCGGCCAGATCGGCCCTGGCGCCGGCCAGCGCGATCTCGAACCGGCGCGGGTCGAGGCGCAGCAGCACGTCGCCCTTGTGGACCAGCTGCCCGTCCTTGACCGGCACCTCGGCGACGATGCCGGAGACGTCGGTGGAGAGCGGCTCCTTGGCCGCCTGCACATAGGCGTCGTCGACCGAGACGTAGCGCCCGCCGTGCAGCCAGAAGGCACCGGCGCCGACGGCGACCGCGACGATGCCGCCGAGCATCAGCATCGGCCCGAGCGCGTGGCGGCTGATGCGCGCGCGCGCGCGGCCGCGGTGCCGACGTCCGGGGCGCGCGACGCCGGGCGCGCGGGAATGCGGTCGCGGCTTGCGACATCAGGCGACCTCCGCCGCTGCGGCGCGCGCGTCTGCCTCCCGGCGCGCCTGGGCGGAGCGGAGCAGAGTGGCCTTCATGGTCACCAGCGCCTCGGTCATCGGTCTCGAGCGTGGCCTCGTCCACGCCCTGCGGCGAGCATCCGGATGATCTCCGCGCCGCTGCTGCTCGATCTCGCGCAGCATCGGGAAGGCGGCCGGGCAGCAGATGCAGCCGCCAGATCCGCCGGTCGCGCGGGATCGGGCCGGCGCTCGACCATGCCGCGTGCCTCCAGCCGGTCGATCAGGCGGGCGACGGTGATCGGCTCGACCTCCAGCAGCTCCGCCAGTTCCTTCTGCGAGATGCCGGGCTGGCGCTCCAGCCGGATCAGGATCGCCCATTGCGCGCGGGTCATGCCATGGCAGCGGGCCCGCTTGTCGGCATCGACGCGCAGCAGCCGGGCCACGTCGTGCAGCAGGAACAGCAGGTCGTGCTGGAAATCGGTCACGTCGCAGGACCTCTCGATGTCGGATATCATAAGCCGCGTTATGATAAGACCAGGCTTTATGCTAGCGGCCAGCGCAGGACGGACCCTGCCGACCAGCTCGCCTGCTCGACGCGCGATGCGGACAGTTGCGGAGAATGGCGATCGCGATGCTGCTGAGCTACATCGCTGATCGGGCTGGGCGGCGCGCTGGGGAGCATGGCCCGGGCGTGGCTGACGCTGGCGATCGCGCGGGTGGCCGGGGCGACGTTCCCCTGGGGCACGGTCCTCATCAACGTCCTCGGCTCGTTCGTGATCGGCTTCTTCGGCACGCTGACGGGCGGGGCGGAGCGCGTTTCGCGGCTGGGGCGCAGGCGCGCGCCTTCGTAATGATCGGGGTATGCGGCGGCTTCACCACCTTTTCGTCGTTCAGCCTCCAGACGCTGGAGATGCTGCGCCATCGGTCGCACCGGGCCGGCGCTGGCCAACATCGGGCTGTCGGTCGCGCTGTGCCTGGCGGCGGTGGCCGCCGGGCATTACGCGGCGGCGGCGTTGGGCGGCACGGCGATAACGCCGCTGTATCCGGGTCGACTCACGGGATCGTTGACCCGGCCGCGCCGGTTGCGTCTAACCCCGCGCTGAACTGCGGGACTGAACGCCGATGAAGCTTCTGCTGACCGGCGGCTGCGGCTTCATCGGCTCGGCCGTCGTGCGGCACCTGATGCGCCGCACCGGCCATGTCGTCGTCAACGTGGACAAGATGACCTACGCCGCCTCGGAGGACGCGCTGGAGGAGGCGGCGGCCATCCGCGCCACGTCCTGGTGCGCGCCGACATCGCCGACGCCGCCGCGATGCGCGAGGTGTTCGCGACCCACCGGCCCGACGCGGTGATGCACCTGGCCGCCGAAAGCCATGTCGATCGCTCGATCGACGGGCCGGGCGCCTTCATCCAGACCAACGTCGTCGGCACCTTCGTGCTGCTGGAGGAGGCGCGGCGCCACTGGGCGGGCCTGCCGCCGGCGGCGCGCGCGGCGTTCCGCTTCCACCATGTCTCCACCGACGAGGTGTTCGGCGCGCTCGGTGCCGGCGACCCGCCGTTCACCGAGGACACGCGCTACGACCCGCGCAGCCCCTATTCCGCCTCCAAGGCCGCCTCGGACCATCTGGTGCGCGCCTGGTTCCACACCTACGGCCTGCCGGTGATCGTCAGCAACACCATGCAACAACTACGGCCCGTGGCAGTTTCCCGAAAAGCTGATCCCGCTGGTCACCCTGAACGCGCTGGAGGGCAAGGACCTGCCGGTCTATGGCGACGGGTCGAACCAGCGCGACTGGCTGTTCGTCGATGACCATGCCGCGGCGCTGGTGCGCGTGCTCGAGCAGGGCGAGCCCGGCGCCACCTACGCCATCGGCGCCCGCCAGCCGCGCGGCAACCTCGACGTGGTGCGCGCGATCTGCGCGCATCTGGACCGCCGCGTGCCCGACCCGGCCGGCCCGCGCGCGCGGCTGATCCGCTTCGTCACCGACCGGCCGGGCCATGATTTCCGCTACGAGATCGACCCGACCCGCACCGAGGCCGCGCTCGACTGGCGCGCGCCGCACGATTTCGAGACCGGCCTGGCCCGCACGATCGACTGGTATCTGGACAATCGCGCCTGGTGGCAGGGCGTGCGCGTCGCGCGCTACGCCGGCCAGCGGCTCGGCAGGCACAGCGGCGAGCAGCGGCATGAAGGGCATCATCCTCGCCGGCGGCTCCGGCACGCGGCTGCATCCGGCGACGCTCGCGTGCCTCCAAGCAGCTGCTGCCGGTCTATGACAAGCCGATGGTCTACTACCCGCTGTCGACGCTGATGCTGGCGGGCATCCGCGACATCCTGGTGATCTCCACGCCGCACGATCTGCCGCAGTTCCGCCGGCTGCTGGGCGACGGCGAGCGGCTCGGCGTGCGCTTCGCCTATGCCGAGCAGCCAAGCCCCGACGGCCTGGCGCAGGCGTTCCTGATCGGGCGGGACTGGATCGCCGGCGAGGCCTGCGCGCTGGCGCTCGGCGACAACCTGATCCACGCCGACCATCTGTCGCCGCTGCTGCGCGCCGCCGTCGGCGCGCGCGACCGGGCGCCACCGTGTTCGCCTACCAGGTGCGCGACCCCGAGCGCTATGGCGTGGTCAGGTTCGACGCAGCCGGGCGCGCCGTCGAGATCGTCGAGAAGCCGGCGCGCCCGCGCTCGCGACTGGGCGGTGACCGGCCTCTATTTCTACGACGACGCGACGTGACGGAACTGGCCGCCTCGATCCGCCCGTCGGCGCGCGGCGAGCTGGAGATCACCGACCTCAACCGCCTCTATCTCGAATGCGGCACGCTGCATGTGGAGCGGCTGTCGCGCGGCTGCGCCTGGCTGGACGCCGGCACGCCCGACAGCCTGTTGCAGGCGGCGACCTACGTGCAGACGATCCAGACCCGCACCGGGCTGCTGGTCGGCTGCCCGGAGGAGGTGGCGTTCCGCATGGGCTTCATCGACGCCGACCGCGCTGCGCGCGCGAGGCCGCCGCGCTCGGCAAGACCGAGCTGGGCCGGGTGCTGCGCGAAGTGGCGGACGGGAAGCACGGATGAACGTCGAGCCGCTGGCGATCCCCGAGGTCCTGCTGCTGACGCCGCCCCGCTTCGCCGACCCGCGCGGCTTCTTCTCCGAGACCTGGAGCCAGCGGCGCTACGCCGGAGCTCGGCATTCCCGGCCCGTTCGTGCAGGACAACCACAGCCTGTCCGCCCGACGCGGCGACCATGCGCGGGCTGCATCTGCAGGTCGCGCCGAGCGTGCAGGGCAAGCTGGTGCGCTGCGTGCGCGGCGCGATCTGGGACGTGGCGGTGGATGTGCGCCATGGCTCGCCCAGCTACGGCCGCCATGTCGGCGGCGGTGCTGAGCGCGGAGAACTGGGCGCAGCTCTGGATTCCCGGCGGCTTCCTGCACGGCTTCTGCACGCTCGAGCCGGACACCGAGGTGATCTACAAGGTCACCGCCGACTACGACCGCGCCGCCGAGCGCGGCGTCATCTGGAACGATCCCGACCTCGCGCTGCCCTGGCCCGTGCCGGCCGGGCGAGGCGCTGCTGTCGGACAAGGACGCGGTGCTGCCGCGCCTGCGCGATTGCCCGGCCTGGTTCACCGCATGACGCATCCTGGTGACCGGCGGCACCGGCCAGCTCGCGACCGCGCTGGCCGCGGCCGGGCGCGAGCCGGTGCGCCGCGTCGGCCGGCCCGGCTTCGACTTCGACCGGCCGGAAAGCGTCGACGCGGCGTTTCGCGCCGCGTGCCCCGCGCTGGTCGTCAACGCCGCCGCCTATACCGGCGTCGATGCCGCCGAAACCGACGCCGAGGCCGCGTTCCGCGCCAACCGCGACGGCCCGGCCCGGCTGGCGCGGCTGTGCGCCGAGGCGGACGTGCCGCTGATCCATGTCTCCACCGACTACGTGTTCGACGGCATGAAGGGCGCGCCGTACGTGGAGACCGACCCGACCGCCCCGCAGGGCGTGTATGGCGCGAGCAAGCTCGCCGGCGAGCAGGCGGTGCTGGAGGCGTGCCCGCGCGCGATCGTGCTGCGCACCTCCTGGGTCTATGCGGCGACCGGGAAGAATTTCGTCCGCACCATGCTGGACGCGGCGCGGCAGACACGCACCGGCTGCGCGTCGTCGCCGACCAGAAGGGCTGCCCGACCACCGCCGCCGATCTGGCCGCCGCGATTCTGGCGGTCGCGCGGCAACTCATCGCGCGGGAGGTGGCAGGACCGATCGGCGGCGTGTTCCATGCCGCCGGAACCGGCTGGACGACGTGGCACGGCCTCGCGCGTCGCCATCTTCGAGGAGGCGGCCCGGCACGGCCTGGCCCCGCCCACCGTGGAGCCCATCACCACCGCCGACTGGCCCACCCCGGCCCGCCGCCCGCCCGATTCCCGGCTGGACTGCGGCAAGCTGGCCGCGATCTTCGGCGTGCGCCTGCCGCCCTGGCGCGACAGCCTCGGCCCGACGGTTGACGCGATTTTCGCCTCCGAGCGATCCGCGCCTTAACCTCCGGATGGAGACGCAGCACTCCCTCTCCCGCTCGCGGGAGAGGGCTGCGGTGAGGGTGGATCGCGCAAACGACCGGACATCGCCCTGAGCACTGGCCAAGGGAGCCCGCGCATGACGGACATTGGCGTCTTCGAGGCCATCCACTCGGCCCGTTCCTTGCGTCGGTTGAAGCCCGACCCGGTACCGGAGGAGCTGATCACCACGATCCTCGACGCGGCGATCTGCGCGCCCTCGGCCGGCAATGCGCAGAATTGGGCCTTTATCGTCGTCCGCGAGCCGGGCAAGCGACGCGCCCTCGGGGCGATCTATCGCAAGGCGTCCGACATCGCCTCGGCCGTCTACCAGGCCCGTGGGCGTCCCGCTCACCTGACCGACGAAGAGTGGCGTCGGTTCATGTCCGCAGGCGCGCATCTGTGGGACCACATGGACGAGGCGCCGGTGCTGCTCGTGCCGTGCCTCAAGCAACGCGACATGCCCCCGATCGCCACGCTTCCGCCCGACATCCAGGCGATCTACCAGAACGAGCTTGAGTACAACGAGCGAATCCGGGGTGCCAGCATCTATCCGGCGGTACAGAACATCATTCTCGCGTGCCGTGCGTTGGGATTGGGCACCGTCATCACGACGAACCACCTGCGCTGCGAGGACGAGGTCAAGTCCCTGCTGGGCTTGCCCTCGGACGTCCAGACCTTCGCGCTGATGCCCATCGGCTATCCTGTCGGCAAATTCGGTCCGTTGACGCGACGCCCGTTGGCCGAGGTCGCCTGCGCCGATCACTGGTGCTCGCCCTGGCCGGCGTAACCGTGTGGTTGCAGAGCGTTATTGGGGGGGACTCGGATCGAGTGGGACGGTCTTGACTTGCCGCGGGCGCCGGGGCTTGTCTGCGGCCCCCTCCAGCCCTGCCGGAACCAGCCTCATGCACGCCTACCGCACCCATACCTGCGGCGCGCTCCGCGCTTCCGACGCGGGGCAGACCGCCCGGCTCTCGGGCTGGGTGCACGCCAAGCGCGACCATGGCGGCCTGCTGTTCATCGACCTGCGCGACCATGACGGGCTGATGCAGTGCGTGTTCCCTGCCGGCAGCCCTGCCTTCGCCGCCGCCGACGCAGCCCGCCCGGAGAGCGTCGTCACCGTCACCGGTGCGGTGGTCTGCCGCGAGCCGGGGACGGTGAACCCCCGCCTGCCCACCGGCGAGGTCGAGCTGCGCGCGGCCGAGCTGGTCGTGCAGTCGGCGGCCGATGTGCTGCCGATCCAAGTTGCGGGCGAGGAGCGCTATCCGGAGGAGCTGCGGCTCAAATACCGCTACCTCGACCTTCGCCGCGACAAGCTGCATCGCAACATGCTGCTGCGTGCGCAGGTGATCGCCTCGATCCGGCATCGCATGATCGAAGCGGGGTTCACCGAGTTCCAGACGCCGATCTTGACCGCGTCCAGCCCGGAGGGCGCGCGCGACTTCCTGGTGCCGTCACGCGTGCATCCCGGTACCTTCTACGCGCTGCCGCAGGCGCCGCAGCAGTTCAAGCAGCTCATCATGGTGGCCGGCTTCGACCGCTACTTCCAGATCGCGCCCTGTTTCCGCGACGAGGCCTCGCGCGCCGACCGCAGCCCGGGCGAGTTCTATCAGCTCGATTTCGAGATGAGCTTCGTCACCCAGGAGGACGTGTTCAACACCATCGAGCCGGTCATCGCCGGCGTGTTCGAGGAATTTGCCGAGGGCCGCGCCGTCTCGCCGCCGCCCTTCGTGCGCATCCCCTACGAGACGGCGCTGCTGGAGTTCGGCACCGACAAGCCCGACCTGCGCAACCCGCTGCGCATCCGCGACGTGACCGAGCATTTCGCCGGATCGAGCTTCGCCCTGTTCGCGCGCATTGCCGCCGCCGGAGGCGTGGTCCGCGCGATCCCCGCCCCGGGCGCCGGGGGCAACCCGCGCAGCTTCTTCGACAAGCTGAACGACTGGGCCAAGGCCGAGGGCGCTGGCGGGCTCGGCTACATCGTCCTCGACGCCGACGGGCCGAAGGGTCCGATCGCGCGCAATCTGGAGCCGGCGCGCGCCGAGGCGATCCGCGTTGCCTGTGGCCTTCAGCCGGGCGATGCCGTGTTCTTCGCCGCCGGCAAGTGCGAGGAGGCCTGGAAGTTCGCCGGGCTTGTCCGTGCCAGGCTCGGCCAGGACCTTGGGATTTGCGAGACCGGCGCGTTCCGGTTCTGCTGGATCACTGACTTTCCGATGTACGAGCTGAACGTGGAGACCGGGCAGATCGACTTCAGCCACAACCCGTTCTCCATGCCGCAGGGCGGGATGGAGGCATTGCGGACGCAGGACCCGCTGCGCATCAAGGCGTTCCAGTACGACATCGTGTGCAACGGGGTGGAACTGTCCTCCGGCGCGATCCGCAACCACCGGCCCGACATCATGATCAAGGCGTTCGAGATCGCGGGCTATCCCGCGCAGGAGGTGGAGGCGCGGTTCGGCGGCATGCTGAACGCCTTCCGCTACGGCGCGCCCCCGCACGGCGGCTCGGCGCCGGGGATCGATCGCATCGTCATGCTGCTGGCCGAGGAGCCCAATATCCGCGAGGTGATCCTGTTCCCGTTGAACCAGCAGGGCCAGGACCTGATGATGGGCGCTCCCGCCCCGGTGGCGCCGGCGCGGCTGAAGGAGCTGTCGCTCAGGATCGACCTGCCGGTCAGATCGAAGGCGTC
This sequence comes from uncultured Pseudomonadota bacterium, assembly GCA_963756495.1. Lineage (GTDB taxonomy): Bacteria > Pseudomonadota > Alphaproteobacteria > Acetobacterales > Acetobacteraceae > DATFDN01. The sequence goes on from CAVWNS010000005.1 coordinate 733,905, forward strand.
CTGAGATGCCCGTGCCCGAGCAGACCGTCCCGGCGCCCCTCCGTGTCAGCCTCGATGCGGCGATGCGCGCGCCCATGCAGCCGGGCCGCGCCTCCGCGCTGCTGCTGGAGCACGGCACGCTGGAATTGCGGTGGTACGCCCCGCGCGGGCGCGACGCGCAGACCCCGCATGAGCGCGACGAACTCTACATCGTCGCCGCCGGCCGGGGATGGTTCGTGCGGGCCGGGACGCGCGTCCCGTTCGCCCCCGGCGATGCCCTGTTCGTCGCCGCCGGAGCCGAACACCGCTTCGAGGATTTCAGCGACGACTTGGGCGTCTGGGTCGTGTTCTACGGACCTCCCGGCGGCGAGCGGGCTGGCTGAGCGCGCGACGTGCGCCGATCAGCTGATGAGACCTGCGGGCTCCGGTTTCTTCACCCATTCACCATCGGAGACGCCTGCATGCGCCGTATTGCCGCGCTGGCCGCCCCCATCCTGCTCGTTCCCCTGCGGTTCACCCCGCTGCCGCTCGCTCTCCTGTTGCTCGCTGGGCCGGCGCTGGCCGCCGGGTCGGGGGTGCCGCTTGCCGCCCACCGCGCAATCTATGCGCTGACGCTCGACCAGGCGCGCGGCGACGTCGTCGCGGCACGCGGCACGATGGGCTACGAGGTGATCGACGCCTGCGACGGCTGGGCGGTGCGCCAGCGTCTCGACATGCTGGTCACCAACGGCGAGGGCCAGACGATCGAGATGATCTCCGACTACGCCACCTGGGAAGGCAAGGACGGCCGGCGCATGCGCTTCCACATGAAACAGACCACCGACGAGGCGGTGACCAGTCAGACCGACGGCGACGCCAGTGTCGAGCCCGGCGGGCCGGGGGTGGCGCATTACAGCCGGCCGCGGCACGCGACCGTGGCGCTTCCGCGCGGAACGCTGTTTCCGATGGCTCATACGGCGGCGATCCTGGACGCCGCGCGCGCAGGACGGCGCTTCCTGAACCTGCCGCTGTTCGACGGCACCTCCGAGACCGGCGCCGAGGACAGCGCGGTCGTCATCACCAGCCGCGACAAACCGCGGCCGAGCCGCTGGCCCTCGCTCGCCAAGCTGTCCAGCGCGTATGTGCATGTCGCCTTCTGGGACTGGGACGCGCACGACATGCTGCCCGACTACCAGGTGGGGATGCGCTACTGGGACAACGGCGTCGCCGACGATATGACGATGGATTTCGGCGACTTCGTCATGCACGCCGCGATGTCGGAGTTCGCGCCGCAGCCGCGCCACTGCTGAGACGCACCACGCCAGCCGGCATCGCCAGGGTTAGAATTTCAGCGTGGCCCCGATGCTGACGACGTCGGCATGGGTCGAATACGAGCCGATCAGGGTCCCTGCACTCGGTGTGGCGGAGAAGTTGACCCCGCTGTTCCCGACGCCGAACTCGTGCAGGTAGGCGAACTGGAGGCTGGCGTTCGGCAGCACCGCGTAGGTCATGCCGATGCCCAGCGGGATGTCGCTGCGGGTCGGCAGCCGGGGCGAGCGCGCGGTATTGCCCACCGGGCTCTCGTCGTAGCCGATGCCCGCCTGCAACATCAGCTTGGGCGCCCAGCGCGGACGATAATTGGCGCCGACCGATCCGAACCAGGTGCTGTGGAAGCCGAACGCGAGCCCTTCGCTCTGGCCATTCGCGCCGACGACGGTCAGCTGTTGCAGGAGGGACCAATGCGTCCACTCCGCGGTGGCCAGGAACGCCCACTCGTCGGTGATGTCGGCGTAGCTGCTGAGGGTCAGCACGTCCGGCAGCGTCGTTTTGGCGGTGACACTGGTGTTGCCCGCGGCGAGCATCGCCGCGCCCGCCGGGCTGACGACCGGCAGCAGCGCCGGGATGAAGATGCTCTGGTTGCCGCTGACGTTTTCGTTGATGCGGGACCGGTAGTCGATCCCCACCCGGACATGGGGGTTGAATTCATAGAGCCCGCCCAGGTGGTAGCCGAGCGCCGTGTCGCTGCCGTTGATGTCGATCGCGGGATCGCCGGTCAGCGCGGAGACCGCCCCGATGTTGATCGCGCTCGTCAGGCGGGTCTGGAAAACATCAATCAGCGGTCCGCCGCCGATCGAGATATGCTGGTTCAGCCGGTAGGCGGCCGACAGGCCGATCTGGATGTCCGATACCGAGGACACCTGCGCCTGATACCGACCGACGAAATCGCCGGGGTAGGTCGTGCGCTCCCCGAAGGGCGACTGGACGGCAAGGCCGAACTTGAGGCTGGGCGAATAGCTCCAGACGCCCTCGAGGCCGGGCGTGAGCCCGAACTGGCCGGCATTGCCTCCCGACGATCCCGGCGTCGGGGTCGGGCCGATCAGGTTCGTGCCGCTGAAGGTTGCGTTCGGGAAGATCCCGTTCACGCTGGCGTCCACCTCGCTGTGGTCGAGCAGGGTCATGCCGGCGGGATTGGTCCAGGCGGTGCTGGCGTCGTAGCTCTTGGCCGCCATCCCGGCGAACGCGTTCGCTGACCAGTCGGGACTTCCAGTGCGGAGCTGAAAGCCCGTCGCCGAACTTTCGGCCGGCACCAGCACGATCAGCCAGGCCCCGAGCAATGTCCATCGACGCGCGCGAACACGCGGGAACCGCATCCTTGGCGGCATTCGTCTTCCTCCCTCAGCGTCTTAACGGCGTGCAGTCGCCGGCCTTCGATCGTGGCTCCCTGCGCGTCTCGCTGCTCCTGCCTCTCGATGGGCAGCCGAATCATGCAACCTTCGCAGCGGGAAATCCAGCGCGGGGCGCACTATGCCGCCCCGCGGCGCGCCTCCATCCGCGTCTCCGCAAGGTGGTCGAAGCGGCGACGAAACGTGCCCAGGCCGGAGGTCTGCGACCGCAGCTCGATGATGAGGTCGTGCAGCTCGGCCTCCGGCACCAGCGCCTCCACCTCGTCCCAGCCGGGCCAGCCCGGTCGCTCGGCATAGCCCAGGATCTGGCCGCGCCGGCCGGTCAGCAGGCGCTGGGCGCGGGCGGTGAACTCGTTCGGCACGCTGATCGTCACGTGGTCCACCGGTTCCAGCAGCACCGGATCGGCCTCGGCCAGGCCCTCGCGCATCGCGATCGAGGTGGCGGTCTTGAACGCCATGTCGGAGCTGTCCACCGAATGGAACTGCCCATCGACGAGCGTGACCGCGATATCGACCACGGGATAGCCGAACGGCCCCTTGCGCGATGCTTCCTCCGCGCCCTCGCCGACGGCGGGGATGAAGTTGCGCGGCACGGCGCCGCCCACCACCTTGTCGATGAAGGCAAAGCCGGCGCCGCGCTCGCGCGGGGCGATGGTGATCTTCACGTCGGCGAACTGCCCGTGTCCGCCGGTCTGGCGCTTCAGCCTACCGTGCTGATTCACCGCGCGTCGGATGGTCTCCTTGTACGCCACCTGCGGGCGTCTTGTCGTCAGCTGCAAGGCGTGATTGCGTGCCAGCCGCTCGATCACGGTGTTGAGGTGGATCTCGCCCTGGCCGTGCAGCACCGTCTCGTGCGTATCCTGGCCGTGCTCCACGCTCAGCGTCGGGTCTTCCTCCCGCAACTTTTGCAGGGCCCCCGACAGCTTCACGTCGTCCTTGCGGTCCGCGGTGGCGATCGCCAGCGCATAGACGGGCGATGGCGCCTCGATGAAGGGCAGGGGGTCCGCGCTGCCGCCCGGCGTGATCGCGGCACCGGTCGCCACCCCGTCCAGCCTGCCAAGCGCGACCAGCTCGCCCGCCTGCGCCTCCGCCGCCTTGGCCAGTTCCCCGGCGGCGACATGGTAGATGCCGCCGAGTCGCGTGCCGCCCAACGTGGCGCCGTCCCGGATCGCGCCGCGCCAGACCCGCGCGTAGGAGAGCTTGCCGGTGTGACCGGCATGGACGGTCTTGTACACCTGCGCCAGCGGCGGGCCGTCCGCCGTGATGCCGCGCCGCTCGGCGGTCGCCTCGGGCGTGGGCGCGTCGTGGCGCAGCGCCTTCCACAGCCGGCGCACGCCCGCCGCGCTCTCGGCGGCCCCGAGCATCACCTCGATCACGTTGCCCGCCGCCAGGTCCTTGCGCAGGTCGCTGTAGATCTCCTCGGGGCTGGGCTGCACGTCCTCCAGCACCTTCTCGAGCAGGACGTCGTCATGGTCGGCCAGCACCTCGACCAGCTTGGAGCGGGCCTCGGCCTCGGCGTCGCGCAGGTCGGAGGGGATCTGGATCAGCTCGGAGGCCTGGCCCTTGCGATAGCGGTAGGCGCGGTTGCTGACTACATCGACATAGCCGGCGACCTTGTCGGCCTCGGTGATCGGCACCTGACGCAGCACGAGCGGGCAGGCGGCATAGGCTTGCAGCGCCGCCAGCGTGTCGGCCAGGCTGCCCTCCAGCGTGTCGATCCGGTTGATGAACACGATGTGCGGGACACCCTGCTCGCCTAGCCGCTTCAGCAGCGGGCCGGCGGCCATCGCGCGGGCGGGCTGCGGATCGCACACCAGCACGGCGATGTCGGCGATCGTCAGGGCGGCGTCCGTCTCGAAGGCGAACTCGACGGAGCCGGGACAGTCGAGCACCGACCAGCGGTCGCCGAGATAGGTGCAGTGACCCAGGCGCAGCTCGGTGGTCGAGGGACGGTTGCGCGGGTCGGCCGGGCGCTTCACCGGGCTGCCCGCGGCGTCCATCAGGGCGTCGAACAGGGTGGACTTGCCGCTGCCGTATGGACCCACCAGGGCCACCGAGCGAGGACTTCTGCCGTTCTGGTCTCCGGACATCCGAGCGCCTCCCTGCGCGGTGCGCGGGCGCCGGGCGGGCGCCCGAGCAGATAAAGCCTATCCGAGAGCGACCGGCGCCGAACCGCAAATGACGGGCGCGTGACAGCGCCCGGACCGATCAGGCCCGCAACGACAGCGCCATCGGGGCCCGCGACGGCGAGGGCACCGCGCCGCCTGCCCCATAGCGCGGCGCGTGCTGGGCCAGCGCACGCGGCACGGCGCGGGCGACGGTTGCGAGCACGCGGCCCTGCACGGTGATCGCGCGCTCCAGCAGGCGCCGGTTCTCGGTCGCGGCAGCCTCCAGCCGGCGCGCCAGCGGGGCCAGATCCCGCGCGGACTGCGCCGTCGGGGCGGTCCCTGCCTGCTCGCTCGCCAGGGCGAACGCCGCCGCGACATCCTGCTTGTCCGCAACCATCGCGGCCGCGCGCGGCAGGTCGAGCGCGGTCAGGGCGGCATTCTCCTGCTCCAGCAGTGCCGCCAGCCGTGCCGCCGCGTCGATCAGCGCCGCCATCGTCCGGCTCGGGTTGCTCATCGTGCGGCCTTCTATCCGGTTTCCTGGGCCTGCATGAGGGCTCGATAGATGCTGTCGGCCAAGCCGAGGCCGCCATGCTCGGCCATTTGCTTGCCGATCGCCTGCACCAGCATGGGGCGCCAGGCGGCTTCGCCGTCGCCGCCGCCCAACAGGCCGTGCGCGCTGTCCACGGTGTTGAACATGGGCGCCAGCATCTCGCCGATCGCCCCCGCCTCGAACGCCGTGGCGGCTTGGCGCAGCTTTGCGGTGCGGTCGGGTCCGGCGGCTCCGGCTTGCGCGGTGACGGTCGCGGTCTGGGTGGCCCGGGGGATCGCCTGGGCGGCGAACGGGGCGGGGCCGTGCATCAGCGCACCTCCAGATCGGCTTGCAGGGCACCGGCCGCCTTGATCGCCTGCAAGATGGTGATGAGGTCGCGCGGGCCGATGCCGAGCGCATTCAGGCTCTGGACCAGGTCGCGCAGGCTGACGCTGCCGGGCACGACGCCGAGGCGATTGTTGTGCTGGTCGTCCACCTGCACCTGGGTGCGCGGCACCGTGACCGTCCGGCCGTTCGACAGCGGCCCCGGCTGACTGACCTCCGGCGTCTCGGTCACCCGCACCGTCAGGTTGCCCTGTGCGATGGCGACCATGCTGACCCGCACATTCGCGCCCATCACCACCGTCCCGCTCGCCTCGTCGATGACCACTACGGCCGGACTGTCGGGCGTGATACGGAGATCCTCCAGGTCGGCCAGGGTGGCGACCGGGTCGCGACCGGCCAGATCGAGGCGCACGGTGCGCGGGTCGGTCGCGTGCGCGATCGGCCCCTCGGCGGCGTTGATGGCCGCGGCGATCCGCCGTGCGGTGGTGAGATCGGGGTTGCGCAGGCCGAGCCAGAGACCCGCGCTCTTCTCAAGCCGGAACGGCGTCTCCTTCTCCACCGTGGCGCCGTTGGAGATGCGCCCCGAGGTGGGCACGCCGCGCGTGACGGAGGTGGCGGCGCCGCTTGCCGCGATCGCGCCGGTGGCGACGGCGCCCTGCCCGACCGCGTAGACCTCGCCGTCGGCGGCCAGCAGCGGGGTCACCAGCAAGGTGCCGCCCGACAGGTTGGTGGCATCGCCGAGCGCGGAGACTGCGATGTCGATGCGGCTGCCGTTGCGGGCGAAGGCGGGAAGATCGGCCGTGACCATCACGGCGGCGACGTTCTTGGTCTCCAGCTTGGCCGCCTGGTCGGCGGTGTTGACGCCCAGCCGCTCCAACATCCCGATCAGCGACTGGCGCGTGAAAACCGCATTGTCGAGCTTGTCGCCGGTGTTGTTGAGCCCGACCACCAGCCCGTAGCCGATCAACTGGTTCGGGCGCACCCCCTCGACGTCGGCGATATCCTTGATGCGCACCTGGGCGGCGGCGGGCAACGAGGACAGGGCCAGCGCGACAAAAAGCAGCGGAACGAGGCGCAGTGCGCGCAAGACGGGCCCTCCCCGGTAGGAGCGTCGTAACGTTTTGCCGCCATTGTGCCGGCGGCCGCGCAGCGCAGCGCAAGGCGCGTGCCAGCCACGAGGGCGCCGCGAAGGCGAGCGTACGGAGCGCGCCGGGCGGCAGAACGTGCCGGGGCGGCAGAAGGAGCCGGGCAGATGACGGGCGTGGGAAAGCTCGACGGCGCGATCGGGGCCGGGTCGGCGCAATGGCCGCGCGCGGCATTGCCCGGGCAGGGCTTTGCGGTGTCCGCCGAGACGCCACGGCCCGCGGCGGCCGGCCCGACATGGGCAGCGGCGCCGGCGTCGCTGTCGGGCCTGCTCGCGTTGCAGGAGACCGGGGTCGAGGCGCCGCGCGACCGCGCGGCCCGCCGCCGGGGCCAGGACATCCTGGCCGTGCTGTCAGCGCTTCAGCGTGCGCTGCTGGCGGGCGCCGATCCGGCCGACACGCTGGAGCAGCTGGCGGCGCTGACCGCGGACCTGCCCCGTGCGCTCGACCCGCGGCTCGATGCGGTGCTGAGCGCGATCGCCCTGCGCGGACGGGTGGAAGTGGCGCGTCGGCAGCATGATTCCGATGCGGGCCGATACGGCGCCGGCATGGGAATCCGGGAATAAATAAGCGTTACAAATGCGAGAAAGGTTCCTCAACCCTTGATCAAAAATTCCGAATGCGTCTTGGCGGGTGCAGACGCCGCAGCTATAAGCCGCGCCGTTCCGACTCCCTCGGATCAATCCCGTCGGGAGAGGTCCGAAAACGGAAGACAGGATCGGCCCGGCATGATGGTCACTCTTGCCCCGGATTATCGGCCCAGCGAGGAAGAGGAGTTCATGAGCCCGGCCCAGGCCGAGTATTTCCGCCAGAAGCTGCTGCGGTGGCGCACCGGCTTGCTGCGGGAGGCGGATGGCACGCTGGAGAGCCTGTCGCAAGGCGGTATCCATGAGGCGGACATCACCGATCGGGCCAGCGTCGAGACGGCCCGTGCGCTGGAGCTGCGCACCCGCGACCGCGCCCGCAAGCTGATCGCCAAGATCGACCAGGCGCTCCAGCGCATCGAAAGCGGCACCTACGGCTTCTGCGAGGAGACCGGCGAGCCGATCGGCCTCAAGCGCCTGGAGGCGCGCCCGATCGCCACCCTGTCGATCGAAGCGCAGGAGCGCCACGAGCGCATGGAGCGTGTCCACCGCGACGACTGACAGGGCGCGCATCCGGTCCAGCTGATTGACCATCGCGGGGCCGCCTGGGACAGAGGCGCATGACCCCCCGCTTCCTGCGGATCGTGCTCGTCTGGTCCCTGGTGCTGCTGACCATCTGGGTGATCGCGCCCTCGGCCGTCGAGATCTGGTGGGCCGCGACGCTGCCGCGTGCCGTGACCCCGCGCGGGCGACTCGAAGCCGTGGAGCGGACCGCGATCGACGTGTTCCGCCTCGCCTCGCCCGCGGTCGTGCATGTCTATGCCCGCGCCAGTGCGCCAGTGATGGCGCGCAATGGGGAGTTCGCGTTGCAGACCGGGTCGGGCGTGGTCTGGGATACCGCCGGTGATATCGTCACCAATCACCACGTCGTCGCCGGCGGGACGGCGTTCGGGGTGCGGCTGACCGGCGGCGAGCTGGTTCCGGCGCGGCTGGTGGGGGTCGCGCCCGCCTATGACCTCGCGGTGCTGCGGCTGGAGCGGCATCGCGCGCCGCTGCGGCCACTGCCGATCGGCAGCTCCATGGGCTTGCAGGTCGGTCAGTCGGTGTTTGCGATCGGCAACCCCTACGGGCTGGACCAGACGCTCACCGGCGGCCTCATCAGCGCGCTTCATCGGCGCTTGCCCGGGAACACGCAGACCGAAATCGCTGACGTGATCCAGACGGACGCGCCCATCAACCCCGGCAACTCCGGCGGGCCACTGCTTGATTCGGCCGGTCGGATGATCGGCCTGAACACCGCCATTCTGTCGGAATCCGGCGCCTCGGCCGGCATCGGCTTCGCCATTCCGGTCGATACGGTCAACCAGGTCGTGCCGCGCCTCATCCGCACCGGCAGCGCGCCGACACCGGGGATCGGGATCATCTCGGCAAACCCCGCGCTGGGGGCGCAGCTCGGGCTGCCCGGCGTGATCGTGCTGCGCGTAGTGCCCGGCACGCCGGCCGCCCGCGCCGGGCTGCTGGGCGCGGACACGCAGGCCGGGACGCTGGGTGACGTCATCGTGGCGGTGAACGGCGAGCCCGTGCGGACGGCTGCCGAGCTGAGCGGCCGGCTGGATGCGGTGGGCGTGGGCGGGGTCGCGACGCTGATGGTGGAACGCGACGGACAGAGCCGGACGGTACAGGTGCGTGTCGCCGATCTGTCCGCGGACGCGCCGCGCCGGGGATAGGTGGTCGCTACGCGCCGGGTGCCGCTGCCTCGCCGAACACCTCGTCCCACGCCGCGCGGAGCGCGAGGTCGGCTTCGGCCATGCTGACCGGGATGCCCTGCGCATGCAGGCTGGTGACGCCGTGCGCGCGGATGCCGCAGGGCACGATGCCCGCGAAATGCGACAGGTCGGGATCGACGTTGAGCGCGACGCCGTGCCAGCTCACCCAGCGGCTGACGCGCACGCCGATCGCCGCGATCTTGGCCTCGGTCCCGGCGGCGCGGTCGCTGACCCAGATGCCGACCCGGCCTTCGCGTCGCTCGCCGTGGATACCGAAGCGCGCCAGGGCGCGAATGAGCCAAGCCTCCAGGCCATGCACGAAGCAGCGCACGTCGCGCGCCGGCACGCCGCCATGCGGGCGCATGAGGTCGAGCAGGACATAGGCGGTGCGCTGGCCAGGTCCGTGATAGGTCCACTGCCCCCCGCGCCCGGCGGCGAAGGTCGGGAAGCGGTCCGGGTCGGCGAGGTCCTCGGGTCTGGCGGAGGTGCCGGCGGTATACAGCGGCGGATGTTCGACCAGCCAGACGAGTTCGCCCGCGATGCCGGCGCGGATCGCGGCGGTCCGCGCTTCCATGGCCGACAGGGCGGCAGGGTAGGGGGTCAGGCCGTCATCGATGCGCCACTCCTGGCCGATTGAAGCCGCTTCCGTCATCCGCTATACCCCGCGCCGCGCCCGATGCGGTCGTGGCGGAATGGTAGACGCGCCAGCTTGAGGTGCTGGTGAGGGAAACCTCGTGGAAGTTCGAATCTTCTCGACCGCACCAGACATCCTCCGTTCTCGGGAAGCATTATCACGCAAGGGGCGGACGATGAGTTCGCGTACCTAACGAGCTGGGTCAAGCCATCGGTTTCCCGGTCCCCGACTGGACGCCTCGCAGACTGCCGCCCCGCACGGCCATGACCGGGCGGTACTGCCGTGTGCAGCCGGTCTGCGTCCAGGATCATGCCGCTGACCTGTATGCCGCCTATGGCGAAGCCCCCGACGGGCGGGACTGGACCTATCTGCCCGACGGGCCGTTCTCGGATTTCACGAGCTATCGCGAGCACCTGACACGGGCCGCCGCCGATTCCGAGCGGATGCACCACGCCATCGTCGATCTTGCAACCGGGCAGGCGGCCGGCACGGCGGCGCTGATGCGGGCCGATCCGGCCAACGGCACCATCGAAGTCGGCTATATCACCTATTCGCCTCGGCTCAAGCGCACGCGCGCCGGCACCGAGGCGATGTTCCTGCTGATGCGCCGCGCCTTCGACGAGCTGGGCTATCGCCGCTACGAATGGAAATGCGACAGCCTGAACGCCGCCTCCCGTGCCGCCGCGGAACGCTTCGGCTTCCGCTTCGAGGGCGTGTTCCGCCAGGCCGTCATCTACAAGGGCCGCAATCGCGACACCGCTTGGCTGTCGGTGATCGACACCGAGTGGCCGACGGTGCGGACCGCGTTCGAGCAATGGCTGAGGCCGGAAAATTTCGGCGCGGACGGCCGGCAGCGTCGGTCATTGGCGGAGATCAGGGCATCCGGCGCCATCAGCGGATCAGCTCGATCCTGACGCCACTCTCCCCGAAGGCCGCCCACGCTCGATCCCCCGTCACTGCGGTTGCCTGCAGGCGCAGCGCCAAAGCCAGACATGCCCGATCGCCGAATGACAGGCCAAGCGCCCGCGTTGGCCCGCGTAGCGCCCCGCCCGCATAGGCTGCATCACCATCGAACGGGCGGATATCTAGGTCGAGATCTTCAAGGGCCGCCCGAATACCAGCGTCGGGCATGCCGCGCTCGTGCAGCTTCGCGACCACTTCGGACAGGTTGACCGCACTGATCGACGCACGGGGCAAAAGCTGGGCGACGCGCTCGGCGCCGGCTTCGCCCTGGAGCAGGGCGAGTAGCGCGGAGGCGTCGAGCACGACAGGTTCATCACTCACGGAGGGGTTCGGCCCTGCGGTCGCGGATCAACTCGTCAACCAGGCTCTCGCCCGCCGGCACATATCGTCGCACCAGCGCCTGCGCCCGTTCGATCACTGCCGCCAGGGAGCGAACCCGAAGCTCGCCGTCGGCGATGTCCATGACGACGCTATCGCCCGCTTGCAGTCCGAGCTGGCGCCGAAACTCCGCGGGAATGACGAGCCTTCCGCCTTCCGCGATCTTGGCTCGCTGCGCCGTCATGAGAACCTCCGCCCATTGCCGTGCTCCCCATGTAAGGCGTAGTGACAGCCTATGCCAGTTCTGAGGGTCTGCCAGGAACGGGAGTTAGGCCATGGACGACGATTTCCGGCGGGCCGCACTTGATTACCACCGGCTGCCGAAGCCGGGAAAGCTCGCAATCCAGCCGACCAAGCGGATGGCGACGCAGCGCGACCTCGCGCTCGCCTACTCGCCGGGCGTCGCGGCCGCCTGCGAGGCGATCAAGGCGGACCCGCACGCCGCATACGACTACACCGCGCGTGGCAACCTGGTCGCGGTGATCTCCAACGGGACCGCCGTGCTGGGGCTGGGCAACATCGGCGCGCTGGCGGGCAAGCCGGTGATGGAGGGCAAGGCGGTCCTGTTCAAGAAATTCGCCGGCATCGACGTGTTCGACATCGAGGTGGATGCGGCCGACCCGGCGCTGTTCTGCGACGTGGTGGCAGCGCTGGAGCCCACCTTCGGCGCGATCAACCTCGAAGACATCAAGGCCCCCGAGTGCTTCGCGGTCGAGGCGGCGCTGCGGGGCCGCATGAAAATCCCGGTATTTCATGACGATCAGCACGGCACCGCCATCACCGTCGCCGCCGCGATCCGCAACGGATTGCTGTTGCAGGATAAACGCCTAGAGGACGTGCGCCTCGTCACCTCCGGGGCCGGCGCCGCGGCGCTGGCCTGCGTCGATCTGCTCGTCCTGATGGGGCTGCGGGCGGAGAACGTCACCCTGACCGACATCCAGGGCGTGGTCCGCGCCGATCGGCCGGGGATGCTGGCGAATATGGCCCGCTACGCCCGCGACACGGCGGCGGCCACGCTGGCCGAGGCGCTGCCCGGTGCCGACGTGTTCCTCGGCCTGTCGGCGCCGCGGGTGCTGCGGCCCGAGTGGCTGGGGACGCTCGCGCCACGGCCGTTGATCCTGGCGCTCGCCAACCCCGACCCCGAGATCGAGCCCGCGCTTGTGGAAGCGGCACGGCCCGACGCGATCATCGCCACCGGGCGCAGCGACTATCCGAACCAGGTCAACAACGTTCTCTGCTTCCCGTTCATCTTCCGCGGCGCACTGGACGTCTCGGCGACCACGATCAACGAGGAGATGAAGATCGCCGCGGTGGAGGCGATCGCCGCGCTCGCCCGGGTGGAGGCGAGCGAGGTCGTCGCGGCGGCCTATGGCGGCGCGGCGCCCGTGTTCGGCCCGGACTACATCATCCCCAAGCCGTTCGACCCGCGCCTGATCCTGGAGGTCGCCCCGGCGGTCGCGCGCGCCGCGATGGCCTCCGGCGTGGCGCGGCGCTCGATCGAGGATTTCGACGCCTACCGGCGCGAACTCGAGGGCTTCGTCTTCCGCTCCGGCCAGCTCATGCGTCCGGTCTTCGAGGCTGCGCGCGCGCGCTGCCAGCGCATCGTCTATGGCGAGGGCACCGACGAACGCGTGCTGCGCGCGGCGCAGACCCTGCTCGATGACGGCATCGCCGAGCCCATCCTGCTCGGCGCCCGCGCGGTGATCGAGCGGAAGGTGCGCGAAATGGGGCTGCGCATGCAGCTTGACGCGGGCGTGCGCGTCATCGACCCGGCGCAGGACCAGGACGTCTTCGCGCCGCTGCTGGGCGAATACCAGCGCCTGGCCGGCCGGCGCGGCGTGCCGACCGACATCGCGGCGCGCGCGCTGTCCTCACGCACGTCGGTCGCGGCGGCGATGCTGCTGCATGCCGGCCTCGCCGACGCGGCGATCGTCGGTGGCGTCGGCAACTGGTGGCGCCAGGTGCAATACGTCCTGCCGATCATCCCGCGCCGGGCGGACGCGAGCCGCGTCTATGCGCTTGAGGGCCTGATCCTGCAAACCGGCACCTTGTTCATCTGCGACACCCAAATGGTGGTCGATCCGACGCCCGAGCAGATCGTCGAGATGACCTTGCTCGCCGCCGAGGCGGTCACGGAATTCGGCATCACGCCGAAGATCGCGCTGCTGTCGCACTCCAATTTCGGCGCGAGCGCGTCCGACAGCGCCCGCAAAATGCGCGCCGCCCTGGCGCTGCTGCGCGACTGCGCGCCCAACCTTGAGGTTGATGGCGAGATGAATGCCGAGAACGCCCTCATCGCCACGATCCGCAGCCGCTCGATCCCCGACAGCCGATTGAGCGGTGCTGCGAACCTTTTGGTGATGCCCACCCTGGACGCGGCGAACATCGCTTATATGCTGCTGAAGGCCGCCGCCGATGGTCTTTCGGTCGGGCCGATGCTGCTGGGAATGAGCAAGCCGATCCATGTGCTTGGCCCGAGCGTGACGGCCCGCGGGATCGTCAATCTCAGTGCATTTGCGGCGCGCGCGGCGCTGGACGGCGTGGCCGTGGATTAGAAAGGGCCGGAATCTGCCAGCAGGCATCCACGCACCGGTCGCGACTCCCGTGCTTCACCTTGCCGACCCGGCCAGGACGACGACCTCGGGCCCGCGCTGGTTCTTCGCCGCCGGGGCGGAGCAGGAGCCGCTTCGCCTTCTCGCGGCCTGCCCCGCCTACGCGCCGACGCCCCTGCGCGCCTTGCCGGGACTGGCTCGCCGCCTCGGCATCGGCGAACTGATCGTGAAGGACGAGACGGCGCGACTCCGCATGGGCAGCTTCAAGGCGCTGGGCGGGGCCTACGCGGTCGCGCGGCTATTCGTCGAAACCGCCGAGCGCGTGCTGGGCTCGATCGCGCCGGCCAACTCCCTGAGCCCGGCGGTGCGGGCGGTCACGTCCGGGCTCACCGCGTGCTGCGCCTCGGACGGCAATCACGGCCGCGCGGTGGCGGCCGGCGCCCACCTGTTCGGCGGGCGCAGCGTGATCTACCTGCCTGCCGGCATCAGCACCGAGCGCGCGGCGCGCATCACCGAGTTCGGCGCGCGCATCGTGCGTGTCGAGGGTGGCTATGACGCCGCCGTGGCGCAGGCGGCGCGCGACGCGACGGCGCATGGATGGATGTTGGTTTCCGACACCTCGGCCGATGGCGACGCGCGTGCCTGCGCGCTGGTCATGCAGGGCTACACCGTGCTCGCCCACGAGGTGCTGGAGGCGCTTGGGCCGGCCGCGGACACCCTGACGCATGTGTTTCTGCAGGCCGGCGTGGGCGGGCTGGCCGCCGCGTTCATGGGCCACTGGTCCGCGTGCCGGAGCGCGGCTGCGACCCGCTTCGTGGTAGTCGAACCCCATGCCGCCGCCTGCTGCCTGGAAAGCGCCCGCCGGGGCCGCCCGGTGCGGATCGCCCCGGGGACCACGGTGATGGCGATGCTGGAATGCGGCGAGCCGTCCCCGCTCGCCTGGCCCGTGCTGGCCGCGCACGCCTTCGCTTTCATGGCCGTGCCGGACAGCGCGGCCCGCCAGGCGTCGCGCGTGCTCGCGCGCCCGGAGGAGGGCGATCCCGCGCTGGAGGTGGGCGAATCCGGCGCCGCCGGGCTCGCCGGCCTCCTGCACGCGCTGCCGGTGCACGCCCCGGCGCTCGGGCTCGGCCGCGACAGCCGCGTGCTGGTGATCGCGACCGAATGCCCCAGCGACCGGACGATTTGGAAGGCGAGCGTGGCAGGCGATTGAGGCTGGCCCGTCACAAGCCTAACCTGTCCCGCGCGCCTGCACACGGTGTTCCGCATGCTCTGGCTCGCCCTCGGTGGCCTGACCCTGTTCGCCTTCCTGGGCGGATTGCGCGCGTTCGAGCGAGCCTCGGTCGGCAGCGTGAAGCTCTTGGTCGCCTGGATCGCCGCGCTGGCCGGGCTCAGTCTGATGCTGATGATGGTCCTGACTGGCCGCGCGGGTGGTGTGGTGGCCGCCGCGACGCTGCTCGGCCCGCTGGCCTGGCAGAAACTCCGGGCCCATTCCGCCGCCGCCGCGGCGTTCGGCGCACGCCAGCGCGCGAACGCCGGCACCCCGCCGCCGCGCCCGGCCGCCGGGATGTCGCGCGATGAGGCGTACGCCATTCTCGGCCTGCAATCCGGCGCCACCGAGGCCGACATCCGCGCTGCCCACAAGCGCCTGATGCGCGCCGCACACCCCGATGGGGGCGGGTCCGACTGGGTGGCCGCGCGCGTCAATCAGGCGCGCGACGTGTTGCTGGGGCGGGCCTGAGGCAGGCCCGTGCGATCGATCGCGCGACGCGGGACCCCGCGCCACATTTCCGCCCGTCGGCCATGCTGGCTTGCGCGCGGATAACCGAGGAGAGCCGATCCGATGAAGCCGCTGCGCAAGGCTGTGCTGCCCGTTGCGGGCCTCGGCACCCGTTTTCTGCCCGCGACCAAGGCGATGGCGAAGGAAATGCTGCCCGTCGTGGACAAGCCGCTGATCCAGTATGCGATCGAGGAGGCGCGCGCGGCCGGCATCGAGCAATTCTGCATGGTCACCGGTCGCGGCAAGACCGCCCTGGTCGAGCATTTCGACATCGCCGTCGAACTGGAGGCCACGCTGCGCGAGCGCGGCAAGCAGGACGCGCTCGACCTGCTCAAGCCGACACAGGTCGAGCCGGGCTCGCTGGTGACCGTGCGCCAGCAGGTGCCGCTCGGGCTC
Organism: uncultured Pseudomonadota bacterium; assembly: GCA_963756495.1. Lineage (GTDB taxonomy): Bacteria > Pseudomonadota > Alphaproteobacteria > Acetobacterales > Acetobacteraceae > DATFDN01. The sequence goes on from CAVWNS010000005.1 coordinate 749,721, forward strand.
GGCCACGCGATCTGGTGCGCCCGCGCCTTCATCGGCGACGACCCGTTCGCCATCCTGCTGCCCGACGACCTCGTTTTGTCCGAGACGCCCTGCCTGCGCCAGCTCGCCGACGTCTATCGCGACACCGGCGGCAACGTCGTCGCGGTGACGGAAGTGCCGCATGCGCAGACCAATCGCTACGGCATTCTGCGCATCGGCCACGATGACGGGCGGCTGGTCGAGGTGCGCGGGCTGGTGGAGAAGCCGAGACCCGAGGATGCGCCGTCGAACCTGTCGATCATCGGCCGCTACGTCCTAATGCCGGAGGTGATCGGCGAGCTGTCGCGCATGGAGCGCGGCGCCGGCGGGGAGGTGCAGCTGACCGACGGCATGGCGCGGATGATCGGCCGGCAACCCTTCCACGGGCTGCGCTACGAGGGACGGCGGTTCGACTGCGGCGACAAGGCGGGCTATCTGGAAGCGCAGATTGCCTTCGCCCTCAAGCGCCCCGACCTCGGCCCCGCCGTGCGCGCCTTCCTCAAGACCTACGCCACCGAGGTCTGACCGATGTCCTTCTCCCACCGCTTCGACCCGACCGTGCTGCGCGAATACGACATTCGCGGTATCGTCGGCGGCACGCTGCACGCGGCAGACGCGTTCGCGATCGGACGGACCTTTGCCAGCATCGTCGCCCGCGCCGCACCGGCCGACGGATCGCGCGGCGGGCGGACGGTGGCGGTCGGCTATGACGGCCGGCTGTCGAGCCCGGAGATGGAAGCGGCGCTGGTCGCCGGCCTGCGGGCGAGCGGGATCGAGGTGCTGCGGGTCGGGCGCGGCCCCACGCCGATGCTCTACTACGCTGCGACCACGCTCGGCACCGACGGCGCGGTGATGGTCACTGGCAGCCACAACCCGCCCGACTACAACGGCTTCAAGATGATGCTGGGCCGCAAGCCCTTCTATGGCCAGCAGATCCGCGACCTCGGCGTGCTCGCAGCCGCCGGCGACGTGGTGGGCGAGGCGGACGGGACCGAGCGGGCCGTCGATGTCGTCGGCGACTACGTGGCGCGGCTGCTGTCGGACTGGGATGGCGGGGACCGCAAGCTGAAGGTCGTGTGGGACAACGGCAACGGCGCCGCCGGCGATGTGCTGGCCCGGCTGGTCGCCGCGCTGCCCGGCGAGCACGTGGTCCTGAACGGCACCATCGATGGGCGCTTTCCGGCGCACCATCCCGACCCGACCGTGCCCAAGAACCTCGAACAGCTCGTCGCCGAAGTCCGCGCGCACCAGGCCGATCTCGGCATCGCCTTCGACGGCGACGCCGATCGCATTGGGCTGGTGGACGACAAGGGCGAGGTGATGTTCGGCGACCACCTGCTGGTGGTGCTGGCGCGCGACGTTCTGACCCGCCATCCGGGCGCGACCATCATCGCCGACGTGAAGGCGAGCCAGGTGCTGTTCGACGAGGTGACCCGCGCCGGCGGCGTGCCGCTGATGTACAAGACCGGTCACAGCCTCATCAAGGCGAAGATGGCCGAGTGCGGCGCGCCGCTGGCCGGGGAGATGTCGGGGCACATCTTCTTCGCCGATCGCTGGTACGGTTTCGACGACGCGCTCTATGCGGCGGTGCGCTTGCTGGGGATCGTCGCGCGGCTGGACTCCAGCCTCTCGCAGGTCCGCTCGCAACTCCCGCAGGTCGTCAACACGCCCGAACTGCGCTTCGACTGCGAGGAGGACCGCAAGTTCCGCGTCATCGAGGAGGTCGCCGCCCGGCTGCGCGAGGAAGGTGCGGCGGTGTCCGAGATCGACGGCGTGCGCGTGCTGACGAAGGACGGCTGGTGGCTGCTACGCGCCTCCAACACCCAGGCCGTGCTGGTCGCCCGCGCCGAGGCCACGTCGCCGGACGGGCTGGAGCGACTGAAAACCGATCTGGTCCGCCATCTCGCGGCATCGGGCCTGGCCGCGCCGGACTTCTCGGGCAGCCACGCGGGGCATTGAGGGCGACAGCGGTTCAAATTGATGTCGGGATTGGCGGGCTGGGCGAACCAACACGTCAGTGAGCCGGCTTCGAACTTATACCAACCCGCCTAGAGAGTGACACACGCCCACTCCCTTGCGCCGACGGAGCTGATGCGGTCAGGGTCGTTGACGAAGAAATGCCAGGCGGTCCGGCACGCCTCGACGATGGCGTCGTAGCCGTCCCACACCAGGGCGCACAGCCGGTTAGCGCGGAGGTATTGCCAGACGTTCTCCATCGGGTTCAGTTCCGGGGAGTACGGCGGCAGCGGCAGGAGTGTGATGTTGTCGGGCACGCCGAGACGGACGCCCCGCTGATGCCATCCGGCGCTGTCGCAGACCAGCACGGCGTGAGCGCCGGGTGCGACCTGGGTGCTAATTTCGGCCAGGTGCTCGGTCATGGCCTCGGCATTGACGCCCGGCATGATGATTGCGGCGCCGACGGCGCGGTTCGGGCAAATCGCGCCAAACAGGTAGGCGGAGTCGTGGCGGTTATCGCGGACCATCAACGGCCGCGAGCCGATCGGCGCCCAAATGTAAGCGTGGCCGCCCTTCTGGCCGACCCGTGCTTCGTCCTGAAACCAAATCTCGACTGGCTTGTCAGCCGCGGAAGCGGGCAGCGCCTCCTTCACCAGACTGGCAAAGTTTTATGGGATGGCCCGCCCCTCTCCCCGGCGGCATAGGCTGCTCGGGAGCGAGCGGAGGGAAGGAGCAGTCCATGCGGATTGCAGTACTCGGCATCGACCTGGGGAAGAACAGCTGCAGCGTGGTCGGCCTGGACGGCAGTGGACAGGTCGTCCTGCGCCGGCGGATGCAACGGGAGAGCGCGCTCAAGCTCGCCGCCGGCCTGGCCCCCTGCGTGGCGGCTATGGAGGCCTGCTGCGGTGCGCACCACCTCGGTCGTGCCCTGCGCGAGCATGGACACCAGGTCCGGCTGATGTCGCCCGAATACGTGCGGCCTTACGTCAAGGCGCAGAAGAACGACGACCGGGATGCGGAGGCGATCGCCGAGGCGGCGACGCGGCCGACCATGCGGTTTGTCGAGTTGAAGGGCGCCGAGCAGCTCGACACGCAGTCCCTCCATCGCGTGCGCGACCGACTGGTCGGCGAGCGGACAGCGTTGACGAACCAGCTCCGGGGACTGCTGCTGGAGCGGGGCGTCGCCGTCCCGCAGGGGCGACGCAAGCTGGAGCGGCATCTCGCGGCGGTGCTGGACGGCGATGACGAGCAGCTGAGCCCGCGCGTGCGGTCGCTGATCGCCGACATGCGCGCGGAGTGGGAGGCGTTGGACCGCCGCATCGAGGCGTTCGACGCCGAGTTCGCCGCGCAGGCCAAGGCCGACGACGCGGCCCGCCGCCTGGCAAGCATCCCCGGCATCGGCGTGCTCAACGCGACCGCGCTGGCGGCGGCGGTCGGCAACGCCGCCACGTTTGCGCGTGGGCGCGACCTCGCCGCCTGGCTCGGCCTGGTGCCGCGCCAGGCGACGACCGGCGGCAAGCCGCGGCTGCTGGGGATTACCAAGCGAGGCAACAAATATCTGCGCAAGCTGCTGGTGCACGGCGCGCGGGCGGCGCTGCCCTCGTTGTCGGCGAGCGCGACACCGCTCGGGAACTGGCTGCGAGGCCTCTTGGAGCGGGCGCACAAGAACACGGTTGTCGTGGCGCTGGCCAACAAGCTGGCGCGGATCGTCTGGGCGGTGTTGCGCCTGGTGGAACATAGACGCCACGATGAGCGCCTGATCGAGACGGCGGAACGCGCTGACCCGCGCGAACAGCCAACGGTGTCTGCGGGTGGTGGAAGCGAGATGGCCTGACAGTCAAACCGGCGTTCCGGCAACCTGGGTTTAAAAATGGCGTTCTAACGCCGGAAGTTTTATGAGAACCGGGGCGCGCGGATCTCCATCTTGGCCGGGGTCATGCCCACAGGCCGGATACGTTGATGCAGACTGGTCGGATCATGCCGCCGAAATTGCTTGCAGACGGGGCGGGCCATACGTTTTTAAACGCCGCCTCGGCCGCGGCGTCCTTCTTCGGATGGAACGGCCGCGGCTGCAGCCGGGTCAGGTCGAGCCGGCGCAACCACTTGCCGATGGTGCTCTCATGCACCGTCACACTGAAGCGGCGCGCAACCTCTTCGCGCAAATCCAGGCACCGCCAGCGCACCACCTTGTGCTTTTCCAGATCCGGCCCCTTGACGACCAGCTCCCTCAGCTCCGCCATTTGCTCCTTGGTCAGGACCGGCGCGGGGCCTGGGCCGCGGCGCGACGTCAGCCCGTCCACCCCGTCCCGATTGTAGCGATGCACCCAGTCGCGAAGCGTTTGCCGGTCCATGCCGTTCCGCTCCGCCGCCTCGGCGCGCGGATAGCCCTGCAAAATCATCGCCATCGCCAGCAGCCGGCGGACCTGCGCGCCGTCGCGGCATTTGCCCGCGATCTCACGAAGGCCAGCCGCCGTGTGCTCCGTACGCGTCACCGTCACTGCCGCGCCCATCCGATGCCTCGCTCCAACTCGACCACGCGGCCATCGAATCAGAACCGAGCCAGATTGGGAATCCCAGAAAGTCAGGGGCCAGGCGGCTTGGTAT
>CAVWNS010000006.1:0-241030 GCA_963756495.1 uncultured Pseudomonadota bacterium
GATCCATCCCCGCTGTGCGGGGCCACCACGACGCCGAGCGGCCGGATCTGGAGCGCCCGGCGGCTTACGCCACTTGGCTCAGCACCTAACTCCCCGGTGCGCGGATCGATCTATCCGGGGCGAAAATCGCTGCGGAGAGCCCCGTTCCGGCGTTATCCGGAGCATTCCAGATGATCTCAATCGGCTTGTCGGCCGGCTCCGTGTAGATGATCCGGCAACACTCGGTGCCGCGCTCCTCCAAGGCGCCGGCCGACGGCGTGCCTACAGGTTGGGGCTGGTCGCCATAGGGTGAGCCAACGCACACCGCAGAGTTCAGGAGTAACGGGCATCGTCAATTCGGGCTCGGTCACGCCAGAAACACTTCATCGCTGGGTTATTCGAGATGCGGTCATGGGCGGCTGTCCAGCCAGAGCGCAAAACGCCGCTATTCCGCCGCGTCAACTTTGCGCGGCGAGGCGACGCGGTGCGGCGAGAGGCGCTAAATTCATCGCAACCCCAACGGGAGGACGCCATGGCCGAACCTGTTTTCAAGCTGCTCGAGCTTGTCGGGACGTCGCAGGACAGCATCTCGGATGCGATCGACAACGCAATCGAGCGCGCCGCCAGCACCATCCGGCAACTCAGCTGGTTTGAGGTGACGCAGATCCGTGGCGGCATCGAGGACGGCACGATCAAGCAGTACCAGGTCACGCTGAAGGCCGGGTTCACGCTCGAGGACCAGTAAACCTGGATTCCTGCCTCGACCTCTTGCCCTCCCTTTGCGGGAGCATGAGGCAGGTGCCAAGCGTGGCAGGGGCCGCCTCGAACCCTGCCACGCTCTGGGCGGCGGCCATGCGGCAGGGAGACTACGCCGCGGCCTGGGCGGTGAACGACGCCGTCCTGGCGCGCCGGACCGCTCCGCCTGACGATCCGCACCTGCCCTATCACCTCCGACATGTCTGGGACGGGCGAGCGTTCGACGCGCGGGATGTGCTGGTGCGCTGCTATCATGGCTTGGGCGACACGTTGCAATTCGCGCGCTACCTGCCCGCACTCGCCGCGCGCGCCGCCTCGGTCACGCTGGAGGCGCAGCCGGAGCTTGTCGCGTTGTTGCGCGGTCTGCCCGGCGTGCGCCGGCTGATCGCGTTCGACGTCGCGGCCCCGGCCCCGCCGGCTGCCTGCGATATAGAGGTGATGGAGCTGGCCCACGCCCTGCGCCTGCCGCCCGAGGCAATTGCGGTGCCGTATCTCCCTGCCCCGCTCATCGCCGCGGCTCCGCCGAGCCGGCCCGGGCCCTACATCGGCCTTTGTGCTCGGGCCGGCAATTGGGACCCGGAGCGGTCGGTGCCGCTCTCCCTGCTCGCGGCGGCGCTGCCGCAAGGCGCGTGTCCGGTGCGTCTCCAGCGAGAGGACGCCGACGCGCTCGATTGGGCCAACCCGGACGCCACGCTCGCCGACATCGCGGAGACGGCGGCGCTGGTCGGCGGCGTCGATCTCGTCATCACCGTGGACACCATGCTGGCACACCTGGCCGGCGCGCTCGGCCGGCCGACATGGCTGCTGCTCAAGGCCGAAGCCGACTGGCGCTGGGGAATCGGGCCCAGACCCCCCTGGTACCCCTCCATGCGCCTCTACCGCCAGCGACGCCCGGGAGAGTGGCGCGAGCCGCTGGCCGAACTCGCGCGCGACCTCGCCGGTTTCAGCCGGCCGCCTTCGCCTCGCGCCGGCGCGCGTGCAGGATGAACTCCGTGTAGCCGTTCGGCTGCGCCCGCCCCTTGAAGATCAGGTCGCACGCTGCCTGGAAGGCCGGGCCGCCGAAGGCCGGCGCCATCGGCCGATACGCCGCGTCGCCCGCGTTCTGGCGGTCGACCACCGCCGCCATGCGGCGCAGCGTCGCCATTACCTGCTGCTCGCTCGTGATCCCGTGTCGCAGCCAGTTCGCGACGTGCTGGCTGGAGATGCGCAAGGTCGCCCGGTCCTCCATCAGCCCCACATCATGGACGTCCGGCACCTTGGAGCAGCCGACGCCCTGGTCGATCCAGCGCACGACATAGCCCAGGATGCCCTGGCAATTGTTGTCCAGCTCCTGCTGGACGTCCTCGGGCGACCAGTTCGGCCGATCGGCCAGCGGGATCGTCAGCAGGTCCGCGAGCCGCGCGGGCTCCCGCCCGGCGATCTCGGACTGCCGCGCGGCGACGTCCACCTGATGATAGTGCAGCGCGTGGAGCGTGGCGGCGGTGGGCGAGGGGACCCACGCGGTATTGGCGCCGGCGCGCGGATGACCGATCTTCTCCGCCAGCATTTCGGCCATGCGGTCGGGGGCGGCCCACATCCCCTTGCCGATCTGCGCCTTGCCGCGCAGCCCGCAGGCCAGGCCGATATCCACGTTCCGGTCCTCGTATGCCTTGATCCAGGCCGTGCCCCGCATGTCGTTCTTGCGGATCATCGGCCCGGCCTTCATCGACGTGTGGATCTCGTCGCCGGTGCGGTCCAGGAACCCGGTGTTGATGAACGCCACCCGATCCTTGGCGGCCAGGATGCAGGCCTTCAGGTTGGCGGAGGTGCGCCGCTCCTCATCCATGATCCCCATCTTCAGCGTGTTGCGCGCCAGCCCCAGCACGTCTTCCACCCGCGCGAGGGTGGCCGCCGCATGCGCCACCTCGTCGGGCCCGTGCATCTTCGGCTTGACGATGTAGATCGAGCCCGCGCGGCTGTTGCGGATCGGCCCGCCCGCCCGCAGGTCGTGCATCGCGATCAGCGATGTGACCGCGGCATCCAGCATCCCCTCCGGGATGTCCGCCCCCGCCTGCCGCACCGCGTCGGTGTACATGTGGTGGCCGACATTGCGCACCAGCATCAGGCTGCGTCCCGGCAGGCTCAGCGTCCCGCCGTCGGGCGTTCGATACGTCCGATCCGGCGCCAGCCGGCGGGTCATCATGCGGCCGCCCTTCTCGAACGTGTCCTCCAGCGTGCCGGACATCAGGCCGAGCCAGTTGCGATACGCCAGCACCTTGTCCGCGGCATCGACGGCGGCGATCGAGTCCTCGCAGTCCTGAATCGTCGTCACCGCCGCCTCCAGCACGATATCGGCGACCCCCGCCGGATCGTCCTTGCCGATCGGGTGCGTGCGATCGACGAGCAGCTCCATGTGCAGCCCGTGGTGGCGCAGCAGCACGGCGGAGGGTGCGCCCGGTTCGCCGCGGAAGCCGATAAGCTGCGCCGGATCGCGCAGTCCGGCGCGCGTGCCGTCGCGCAGCGACACCGCCAGCCGCGCGCCATCGATTTCGTAGCCGGTCGCCTCCTCATGGCTGCCGCGATCCAGCGGCGCCGCCTCGTCCAGCACGGCGCGGGCGCGCGCGACGACTCGCTTGCCGCGCACCGGGTTGTATCCCGGCCCGCGGGCCGCGCCGCCGTCCTCGGGGATGGCGTCGGTGCCGTAGAGCGCGTCGTAGAGGCTCCCCCAGCGCGCGTTGGCGGCGTTCAGCGCGTAGCGCGCGTTGGTCACCGGCACCACGAGCTGCGGGCCGGCGATGTGGGCGATCTCGGCATCGACATTGCCGGTCGTGACGGCGACCGCGCCCGGCTCGTCCGTCAGGTAGCCGATGCCGCGCAGGAATTCCTGGTAGCCCGCCGGGTCGATGGGCCGAGCGCGGTTCTCGGCGTGCCAGGCGTCGATCCGGGCCTGCATCGCGTCGCGTCGGTCGAGCAGCGCGCGGTTGCGCGGCGCCAGCTCGCGGATCAGCGCGCCGAAACCTTGCCAGAAGCGTTCCGGCTCGACACCGGTGCCTGGGATCGCTTCCTCATTGACGAAGTCGTACAGGACCTTGGCGATGCTCAGGCCACCCGCTTCGACCGCATCCATGTTGGAACTCCCCCCTCGCCGCCGCCCGGCGCGCGTGCGCCTGTTCTGTCGCAGCCACGCCGCGCCCGCAAGCCGTCCCAGTCCACGCGCTTGACCTCGCTCATCACGCCGGTCGGGTCATGAGGCAGCAGAACATTGTTCTCGGGCTTCTGTCGGCCGTGGCGGGCGGGATGGATGCGATGAGCTTCCTGGCCTTCGGCGTGTTCACCTCGGCGATGAGCGGCAACGCGATCCTGTTCGGCCTGGCGCTCGGCCAGGGCAAGCTGGTCGCGGCGTCAGGCTCGCTGCTGGCGTTCGCCGGCTATGTCGTCGGCGTCGCGGCTGCCACGCCCCTCGGCCTTTCGGCAGCGCCCCCGAGCGGTTCCGGGGCGCTGCGCCGGACGCTGATCGCCGAGATGGTGTTGCTGGCCGCCTTCACCGCGCTGTGGCCGGCGCATCTCGACGCGGCCCGGTTGCCAACAATCCAACGCGCGCTGATCCTGTTGGCCGGCGCTGCGATGGGGCTGCAGGCAGCGGTCGCGCGCCAGGCGAACGCGCCCGGCATCACCACCGTCGTCTTCACCAGCACGCTGACGGCGGCGGTCACCGCGCTGACCAATGCCGCATTCGGCCGAATTCCCCGGCACATCCAGCCGCAGACCTGGCGTCAGATCGTCATGTTTCTGCTGTATCTGGCAAGCGCGGCCGGCATGGGCGCGCTCGCGTCGCAGGCGCCGGCGCTCGCCGCCGTGCCGCCGTTCGCCTGCGTGGCGCTCGCGCTCGTGCTGGTCTGACGAGCCGCAGCCACCTGCCTCCGTCACCTTCTCCCACAGACGGCGCAGCGGCGCAGGTGAGGGCCAGCCCGACATGTGGAAGGTTTGATGATAGTGGGGTTGTCAATTCTTCCGCCGCAAGGGCAACGTTCCATCGTTGTTGCTGATCCACCCGCGAGGTTGTGTGTCTAGAGCGCAATTCTGCCGGCTGTTCCGGTACGGGCATGATTGTCTTGGCTGCGAGCGGGTCGCTGTCGGTGTCGGCAAGGGCACAATCGGCAGCGGCACCGACGGCGACGGACGTGCTGGCGACCACCTGGACCGAGATGCCGCAGCCAACGGCGCCGAGTGGCCTCGCGAGCGCGAACAGCAACCTGGCATCGCAGGGCTACTACGCCAAGGGGCCACTGCCCGCGCCGGCACCTTCGCCGCGTATGACGGACTAGGTGCGCGGGAAGGCGGCCTTGCCGTGAACCTCGGGGGCTTCAGGATCGGCGGCAACGTGCTCGGCGACGCGATGAACAACCAGATGGCGCTGAAGCCCGCGGGCGGGACGAACATGATCGCCTATATCGTCGGCACATACGTGGTCGCGCCAGGACTCCTAGCATTACAGTTGCGCTTTCCTATGGTGAGCTGCGCGAGCGGCGGCTTGATGGGCCCGTCTCCAGAGTGACCAGGCGATGATGTGCGCGGGTTGGATGCGTCGTCTTGCAAGCCGCGTTGCTATGCGCCGGATTTCCTGGACCGACCAGCGGATGAGGTCCGGGTGCGTATTCCGAGCCAAGGCGGACGGTGATTCCGACGCAAGGCGGACACTGATTCCGACGGAAGCCGGACAGTGATTCCGATCGATCCCGGACAGCCCTGAGGGGGGTCTGCGGGGCCGCCGTCGACGATTTCATGACCGGTAGCGTGGTTCTCCGACCAGGGGGGACGCGATGCCAGCCGAGAGATTGTCGATGCGGAAGGTGCGAGAGGTTTTGCGACTGAAGTATGCGTGCGGCGCGAGCGTGCGGACGATCGCGCGCGCGGTCGGCATCGGGCACACCACGGTCGGCGAATATCTCCGCCGGACGGCGGTGATCGGGATCACCTGGCCAGTGCCGGCCGAGATCGACGACGCGGAGCTGGAGCGGCGGCTGTTCACGCCTGCCGGGTTCTACGAGGCGCCCACCCGGGTGATGCCGGACTGGAATCACGTCCATGCCGAGCTGCGGCGCCGCGGTGTCACGCTGCTCCTGCTGTGGGAGGAATATCGAGCCGAGTATCCGGACGGCTACGGCTATAGCCGGTTCTGCGACCTCTATATCGATTGGCGGCGCGGCGTCAGCGCGACGATGCGCCAGACCCACGTCGCCGGCGAGAAGCTCTTCGTGGACTATGCCGGCGACACCGTGCCGGTGTTCGACGGGGTGACCGGAGAGCAGCGGCCGGCGCACATCTTCGTCGCCGTGCTCGGCGCCTCGAACTACACCTACGCCGAGGCCCGCTGGAGCGAGGGGCTGGCGGACTGGATCGGGGCGCACGTCAACGCGCTCGCCTTCCTCGGCGGCGCGCCGAAGCTGCTGGTCTGCGACAACCTGCGCGCCGGCGTGACGACAGCCTGCCGCTACGAGCCCGGGATCAATCGCACCTACCAGGAGATGGCGGCCCACTACGGCGCGGCGGTGCTGCCGACCCGGGTCCGCCGTCCGCGTGACAAGGCGAAGGTCGAGGTCGCGGTGCTGATCGTCGAGCGGTTCATCCTGGCGCGGCTGCGGAACCGCCGCTTCCTGTCGCTCGGCGAGCTGAACGAGGCGATCCGCGAGGTGCTGGGCGACCTGAACGCCCGGCTGATGCGCAAGCTCGGTGCCAGCCGCCGGGAGTTCTTCGACACGATCGACCGGCCGGCGCTGCTGCCGCTGCCGCCCGATCCCTACGCCTACGCCGAATGGCGGCGCTGCCGGGTCGCCTCCGACTACCACGTCGAGGTGCATGGCCACTTCTACTCCGTGCCGTCGCGGCTGATCCGCGAGGTGGTGGAAGCGCGCATCACCGACACGACGATCGAGGTCTTCCATGCCGGCCAGCGCGTCGCGGCCCATCCCCGGTCGGCATTGAAGCGGCGGCACACGACGACGCCGGAGCACATGCCGAGCGCCCATCGGCGCTACGCCAGCTGGACACCGGCGCGGATGCTGTCGTTTGCGGCGCAGGTCGGGCCGGGCACGGCGGCGCTGGTCGAGACCATCATGCGCACCAAGCCGCATCCCGAGCAGGGCTTCCGCGCCTGCCTCGGCATCCTGCAGCTGGCCAAGACCTATGGAGAGATCCGGCTGGAAGCGGCCTGCCAGCGCGGGCTGACCATCGGCGCGCGGACCTACGGCTCGATCGCTTCGATCCTCAAGACCGGCCTCGACCGGGCCTTCCATGACGAGACCGCGCCGGACACGGCCCCGCTGCTGCACGCCAACATCCGCGGCCGCGGCTACTACCACTGAGGAGGAGATCCGATGCTTCCCCATCCCACCCAGGAACGCCTGCTCGCCCTCGGCCTGACCGGCATGGCGAAGGCGCTCGACGACCAGCGACGACAGCCCGACATCGCGGCGCTGAGCTTCGAGGAGCGGCTGGCACTGCTGCTCGATCGCGAGACGATGGAGCGCGAGAACAAGCGGCTGGTGGCGCGTCTGCGGTTTGCCGCTCTGCGACAGGAAGCGGTCGTGGAGGACGTCGACCTACGCACACCCCGGGGTCTCGATCGCGCGCTGTTCCAGAAGCTGGCTGCCGGCGACTGGATCGACCGCAAGCAGAACCTGCTGGTCATCGGCCCGACCGGCGTCGGCAAGTCATGGATCGCCTGCGCGCTCGGCCACAAGGCGTGCCGCGACAACCGCTCCGTCGCCTATCACCGGGTTCCCCGGCTGCTCGAGGCGCTCGCCTTGGCCCGCGGCGACGGACGCTATGGGCGGCTGCTGAAGGCGATCGGACGGGTGCAGCTGCTGATCCTGGATGACTGGGGCCTGGCGCCGCTCACCGGCGAGCAGCGGCGCGACCTGCTGGAGATCATGGACGACCGGCATGAACGCGGCTCGACCATCGTCACCAGCCAGGTGCCGGTCGACCACTGGCACGAGGTGATCGGCGATCCGACGATCGCCGATGCCGTGCTGGACCGCCTCGTCCACAACGCCCATCGCCTGCTGCTGAAGGGAGAATCACTCCGCAAACGCGCCGCCAAGGCATTGCTGCTTGACGCCGAGGCGGTCGCCTGACTCCATAGCTACGTCGACGACGGCCCTGTCCGGGATCGCTCGGAATCGGTGTCCGCCTTGGATCGGAATCAGCGTCCGCCTTCAATCGGAATCGCTGTCCGGCATCATCGGAATCCGCAGTCCGGGTCCGCGGCATCCGCCTCGGCGGGGTTTTTTTCGGCGTGGCCGCCACTGCATTGGCCTTGTTGCGAATGATCGCCATCATGGCGAAGGCGAGCATCACGAGCGAGACGTGCCGATGCCATCCGTGCCAGGACCGGGTCTCATTGTGATCGAGGCCAAGCTCGTTCTTGGCGGTCTCGAAGCTGTCTTCGATGGACCAACGATGACCTTCGACGGCAACCAGCGTGGCGATTGGGGTTCCGGTCGGACACCAGGTCGAGAAGAATGCCATCTCGCCGTTGGCGATATGGCGACGGATCAGCAATCCGCGCGTCCATGCCTCGTCTTCCGCGCCGCCGAACTCACCGGCTTTGAGGTCGGCGAGTTCCACGTAGCACCACTCGTGCAGGCGCGGCCCCTTGGTCCCGGCCCCGGCCGACAGGCGCTGCCAGTCTGCCGTGGCCCGGGACGCGGCGATCGCCTCGGCGCTACCCGCGATCAGTTGTCTTTTGCCCCAGGAATGGAACCGATGCGCGCCGGTCACCCCGAGCACGTAGCCACGGTCGGCCCGGCGCAGCACCTGCTCGACCTCGCCGACGCCATAGACGGCGTCGGCGGCCACCCACGCGAACGGTACGTTCGCGGCCAACGCACGCTTGATCATCTGCACGGCGATGCGCGGCTTGGTCGCGAAGCTGATGTCACTTCGCACATGTGCGCTGGCCAACCGGGCCGGGTCGTCGGTCCAGGCTTTCGGCAGATACAGTGCTCGGTCGATGAAGGCGTGGCCGTGGCGCGAGGCATAGGCGGCGAACACGCCGATCTGGCAGTTGGTGATCTTGCCCGCCGATCCCGTGTATTGCCGCGCAACCCCGCACGACGCGCGGCCCTGCTTGAGGAATCCGGTCTCGTCGATGACCAGCACCGCGCCGCTGTCACTCAGCGCCTCAACAACATACTCCCGCACGACGTCGCGCAGAGCATCCGCGTCCCATTGGCCGCGTCCCAGCACCGACTGTTGCCGCCACGGGCCAGGATCACCTGCCGCTTCCGCTCGCATCCAGCCGGTCTTGCGCCGTTCCTCGCCGAGCAGACCATCCAGGAAAAGCCCGGCCGAGACCGCCATCCGCTCCTGCTTGAACAGCGAACGCATCCGCGCTTTGACGTCACGCAGCGACGAGGCCCAAAGCTCCAGCGTCGTCTCGATCGATGCTCCCGACACCACGATCTCCGAATCGAGTCATGGTTCCGCATCCATTCAGAGTTCAGAGGTCAGCGCAACTGTAATGCTAGGCTATCTCAGCACCCTCTACGGCCAGCGCTACCAGGGGGGCGTCAACCTCAATACCGGCGCCCTCGGCGCCGCCAGCAACAACGTCAAGGTCTTGGCGGCCGCACTCGGCCTTCATGCCAGATTGGTACCCTGAGGATCCATCATCGCTTCGGTGTACATCATCGGAGTAAATTTCCGCGCAACCTGGGCCGGAAAACGCCCGCAGCATCAAAGGGCTTTCCACCACGGACCGCGGACGGCTGAAGAGATAGCCCTGAACTTTCGGTGCAGCCCTCGACACGCAGCGTCAACAGCCGGTCCTGGGTCTCGATGCCTTCCGCCGTCGTCGCCATGCCCAAATCCCGGCCCAGCCGCGCGAGTGCCCGCACGGAACACGTCAATTCCAGTGCGCCGCAGTTGGTCGAACCCACCTTTCGGGATGACGCTGACCCGGCGGCGCCGGTCGGCCGCGTCCACGATGCTTGCCCGGCGCGCCGGCTTCGGCCTCGTCGCATCGGCCGGCATGGCCGAAACAGCCTTCAACTGTGTCCACTATCACACGCCGAACATCGCCCGTTCTGAATAAGCAATGTCTCCAAGAGGCGGCTGGGACGGCCCTCTGAAATATTTTGGCCTCGGATGACGATACACGCCGACAAGCCCGCGCACCGGGCCGTTCGCGTCGAGGGTGACAAGGAGGATCCCGCGTCGGGCCAAAAAACGTCCCAATGGCCCTGCGAGCCGGACAAGACTCTCAATGTCGCGGCAATAGACGAGAATCGCGGACATCATCAAGCCAAGTCTCGGGCGCGGCGCAAAAACGAAGGGATATCGTCGTCCCCCAGAGCGGCATACTATGCTCACGCAACCATAGCTCGCGTGCCGTAGGAGCAACTCGACCTCGAACGGCTCCAGGTCATCCCGGGGCTGGATGTCGCAGGAAACGGCCTCGGCGTGAGCGCCGCGCGGCCCCAGGCTGAGCGCCGGTACAGCCAGGAAATGCCCGCAGCAATATCGCGTATATCCTTGTGCTGCCAGGGTGGGCAGTGTATGCCGACCAGGCGTGATGTTGAAGTAGGTCACGTCCCGATGCCTCAGCGCGCGCGTGATCAGAAGCGATCCGTAGATCCTGAATGCAGGCTCAACGTACCAACTGGATACGTTGCAGCGAATGCCAATCGTGCCGCCAAAGCCGACATGCGTGAAGATCAGCAGGATCACGCCGACGATGTCACCCCCGCTTTCCAAGATGTAGCCGTATCTGGGATATCCTGGCGGCGTACCGATGCTCCGACAAGCAGTTGAACGCTTGGCTCCAGAACTCGCGCGAGCGGACGGGGTGGAAGCCGCGCGTGAGCAGATTGACAACTTTTTCCCTATCAGCGGTATTGATTTCGCGGCATAGGTCCTCGCGACGGCACGGTCGGCGTCGGCCGGGAGAATTCTGGACTTTCGGGGCAGGGGCGGGACTTCCTGAAGAGCCGATTGCCGTACATGTCAGAAGGGTTGATAAGTTGGACGTTAGATCTGTCATAATATCGCAAATTGAGCAGGTTGCAAGGGAGCAGAATAAAGTGCTTGCCCCCCTATCTGATGACTTGGCGCTCCTTGATTCTGGTCTTCATTCCCTCTGCTTCGCCGTCATCGTGGCCCGCCTCGAAGATGCGCTCGGCCGTGATCCATTCGGCACTGCCGAGGATGTCTATTTCCCCGCGACTGTCGGCGACTTCATAAAGCTTTATGAAGATGCCGCACGGTGAGGAGAGCACGCTCCGGGACGCGCTGGGTGCCGGCGGACGCTTGTCCAGCGGCGTCCTCTGGAGCGCAGACGCAAGTGTCGCGCTGGGCGATTTGATCCGGGGCACGAGCCTGGCCAGCAGTTTGGATGTGTTTCACGGGCGTTCGGTGCTCGTCCGCACGGACGATCAGTTGACGGCGATGCTCGCGTTCATTGAGCTCGACGGGATTGCACACAAACTCATTCTCTGCCCGCCCGACCTGCCGCTCACCCACATCGCGTCCGTCATGGAAGCCGGTTGCGTCGACATCGTCGTATCCGACCGCCCGACATCGGACGCCGATACCCCTCGCCCCGGTTGTCAGGTCGCGTGCAGCCCCAAGATCGTGCCGGCCGATCCTGGCCAGGGCGGGTTCTGCCGCACGGAATGGGTTCTCCTCACATCGGGGACAACCGGCCTGCCCAAGATGATCTCGCACACGCTGGCGAGCTTGGCGGGCGCGATCGGCCGCGATGGGGCGCAGACAAATACCACCGTCTGGAGCACGTTCTACGATATCCGCCGCTACGGCGGCCTGCAGATCTTGCTGCGCGCGCTGCTCGGCGGGGGATCGCTGGTGTTGTCGAGCGCCCGCGAGCCGATCGCGCGATTTCCTCACGCGCGCCGGCGCGCATGGCGTGACGCACATCTCCGGGACGCCGTCGCATTGGCGCCGCGCGCTCATGAGTCCGGCGGCTCACAGTATAGCGCC
Source organism: uncultured Pseudomonadota bacterium (assembly GCA_963756495.1). Taxonomy (GTDB): domain Bacteria; phylum Pseudomonadota; class Alphaproteobacteria; order Acetobacterales; family Acetobacteraceae; genus DATFDN01. The sequence goes on from CAVWNS010000006.1 coordinate 11,716, forward strand.
CCGGTATGTCCGCCTGTCGGGCGAAGATCGCGGATCAGGCGATCCTGGATCACCTTCGGGCGTTCTTCCCGCGCGCCAGGGTCGCCCACGCGTTCGCGTCGACCGAGGCCGGCGTCGCGTTCGACGTCGGCGACGGCCTGGCGGGCTTTCCGGCCAGCCTGATCGGAACGGGAAGCTCGCGGCGTGGAGATGAAGGTCGAGGAGGGCTCGCTGCGGATCCGGTCGGCGCGCACCGCGACGCGTTATCTCAGGGGAGCGGCCGTGGCATGGCCATCGCCGAGGCGGACGGCTTCGTCGATACCGGCGACATGGTCGAGCTGCGCGGCGACCGCTACTACTTCGTCGGCCGTCGCGACGGGATCATCAACGTTGGCGGGCTGAAGGTCCATCCCGAGGAGGTCGAAGCGGTGATCAACCGCCATCCCGGCGTGCGGATGTCGCTTGTGAAGGCGCGCAAGAGCCCGATCACCGGTGCGGTCGTGGTCGCCGACGTCGTCGCGAGACTCGATCCGCGCGACGGCGACGAGGCAGCCTGCCTCAAGGGCGAGATCATCGACGTCGTGCCGGGCGCGCCTTGCCGCCCACAAGGTCCCGGCCGTCGATCCGTTTCGTGCCGTCCCTGGACGTCGCCGCCTCCGGCAAGCTCGCCCGGCCCCGATGCCTAACGTCATCGTCACCGGCGGCAGCCGTGGGCTCGGGCTCGGAATCGCCCGCAAGCTCGCGGCGGCTGGCTATGGCGTCATTGCCATCGCCCGGCAGCGAGAGCCAGCAGCTTGCCGCCGCCATGCGCGAGGCGGAGCGAAGCCGGCGGCGGATCGCGTGCACTTCCGGCCATTCGATCTTGCCGAGATCGACGCAATTCCCGGCTTTGTCAGGGAGCTGCGCAAGGAGTTCGGCGCGATCTACGGGCTGGTCAACAATGCGGCGACTCGGGACGAGCGGCCTCCTGGCCACGATGCGCGATGCGTCAGATCGAGCGGCTGGTCCGCCTCAACGTTGTCTCTCCGATCATCCTGACGAAATATGTCGTGCGCACGATGATGGCCGGACGGCGGCGGGCGCATCGTCAACATCGCCTCGATCGTCGGCTTTACCGGGTATCAGCGGCCTTTCGGTCTACGGCGCGACCAAGGCGGCGATCATCGGCTTCACCCGCTCGCTTGCCCGCGAGGTCGGCCCGTTGGGCATCAACGTCAACGCCATCGCGCCGGGCTTCGTCGACACCGACATGACCGGAGGTCTGGCAGAACGCGCAGCGCGACCAAGTGGTGCGGCGCAGCGCGTTGCAGCCGCCTCGCCGAGGTGGATGATGTCGCCGATGCAGTCGAGTTCCTGCTCGGCGACAAGGCGCGCAACATCACCGGGACCGTGCTGACCGTCGACGCCGGCGGCACGGCGTAGGCGGGCCGCGGCTACAAAGGCAGGCTACCGGCCTGGATGCGTGCGTACAGCGGCGCATCGAGCGTTAACGAAGGCCTGACGTGACGCGGTCATTGAAGTAGAGCGCGTCACTGACAACACGCCGGATCATAGCCTTCGCGCGCAAGGTCTTGCTTCTTCGGCTTGAACGTCGCCGTCGCTTCGATTCGCCTGCAAACGCGCAGGAAAAGCGGCTGGGCATAGCCGGGCAATCGCTCCGCCAGACCATTTCCGGAGTGTGGCGAGGTCGAAGCCTGGTCCGGGCACGACAGCGGCCATTCCGGCACGGCCTTCCGTGCCGGGCACGGTCACCCCATAGACGACCGCCTCCGTGATGCCGGGGCATCCAGCGATCATCTCAGCGACCTCCATGGTCGATACGTTCTCCCCTTTCCAGCGGAACGTGTCGCCGAGGCGATCGACGAAGTAGAAGTAGCCCCGACTGTTCCGCCGCATGAGATCGCCCGTGCGGAACCAAGCGTCTCCCTTCGCGAATACGCTCGCGAAGGATTTTGGTTTCGGACGCTGCCTTGTCGGTGTAGCCCTCGAACCGGCCACCCGGCCCTGAGCGGTCGGTGATCTCGCCAATGGCCTCACCGACCTCGTCGGGCGAGCAACGGACGCAGAACCCATCCTCCCCTCGGACAGGCACGCCGAGTGCGATATCAAGCTTGACCAGCGCCACCGGGAAGCGGTGGGCGAGAAACGCGGGAATGCGGCCGATGGCTCCAGGTTCGCCCTCGGCGTTGTATAAGGAAAAGCTGCCTTCGGTCGCGGCGTAGAACTCGAGGATCTGCGGAACGCGAAAGCGGCGCTGAAATCCCTCCCAAACCTCAAGTCGCAGACCGTTGCCACAGCATAGCCTGAGTCGGTGTGCGGTTTCCAGCGGATGTGGCGGGCTGTTGAGGAGGTAGCGGCACAGCTCGCCGACATACTGGAATAGAGTGCACTCCCAACCGGCGATGTCGCTCCAGAATCCCGCTGCCGAGAAGCGTTCCTGGAGCACGACGGACCCGCCGCCCACCAGTGTCGCTCCGGTGGCCACCACTCCGCCGATGCTGTGATACATCGGCAGGCAATTATACATCCTGTCGCCCGGCCCCGTATCCAGCATGCCGGCGAACCAATGGCTCCACTGCATCAGTCGAAAATGGCTTACGTTGGCGGCCTTGGGCAGACCGGTCGTGCCGGACGTGTAAATACAGAGCGCCCGGTCATTGATGGTGGGAGATGGCCGCTCAGAGCCGCAGAGCCTGTCGCCCGCGAAAGCCTGTACCTCGCGGTCGATGCGCGGGAAGCCGTGGCCATCCCCGCCGTACACCCAGCACTGGACCCTGGGAAATTGAGGGAGAACGGCGGCAACAGCGCCGGCGAGACCGGCACCGACGATGATGCCCCGGGGTGACACCACGCCGACGGAGTGGGCGAGCGGGGCGCCGACCAGGTTGGTATTGACAAGAGCCGCGACCACGCCGGCACGCGCCAGCCCCAGCCAGATCGCCATGTAGTCCGGGCAGTTGGGCACGAGGAGGCAGACCGTGTCGCCGGGAGCGAAATTCTGCGCCAGCGCCCAACGGGCGTATTGGTTCGCCCTCTCGGCAAGTGCGCGGAAGGTGAGGCACTCCTGAGCAGAGAGGAGAGCGGGCGCCGTTTCGAACCTGTCGGCAAGGTCATCGATCAGGGTCGGGAGGGTCGTGCCGGGGTTCTCGGCTATCGGCGCCGTCATCGCGAGCGCGCGCACCCACGCCTTGAGAGCCGGCCCGCCGGCCTCCCTCGTCCTCACGCCGCGCTCTGCAGCGCGTTCACGAGCTTGCCATGCAACCGCTCGGACGCGATACGCGCTCCGCACCATGCCGCAGCAACATGACGCCAAAGCCCTACGGGCCGGGCGGCAACGGTGTAGGCCTCGAGCAGGTCTAGCATCCCGCGCCCGTCGTCCCGAAGGCTGTTTGGTTTGAGTCACGCCACCATGGCGGGCTCGTTTGCTTGCGCATCATAGCGCGCTCGGCGTCGGCAGGCGAGATGTTTCCGACCGGCTGGCTCAGCGTGAAACCGCTTCGGACGCTCACCCCGAGGCCGCCAGCATCCCGATCTTGCGCAAATCCTCCACGAACGCCTGATACTCCCGCCGCTTCGCCGCGTCGTCGGGAACGCGCAGCAGGAACGAGGGGTGCACGGTGACGAATCCGATCTCGGTGTCGGACAGCCGGATCGGGCGCCCGCGCTCGCGGCTGATGGTGACCGCGCGGCCGAGCAGGGCGCGGGCGGCGGTCGCGCCGAGTGCCACGATCAGTCGCGGCTGAAGCCGCACCCGCTCCACGTCCAGCCAGAAGCCGCACGCCTTCACCTCGCTCGCCTCCGGGCTCTGGTGCAGCCGGCGCTTGCCGCGCTGAGTGAACTTGAAGTGCTTGACGGCATTGGTGACATACATCGCGCGCCGGTCCAGCCCCGCCTCCAGCATCGCGCGATCGAACAACTGCCCGGCGGGGCCGACGAAGGGCCGGCCGATGACGTCCTCCTGATCGCCCGGCTGCTCCCCCACGAACATCACGCGCGCGCCCGCGGGACCCTCGCCGAACACGGTCTGCGTGGCCGGGGCGAACAGCGGACAGCGGTGACAATCCGAGGCCTCGTGGGCGGCCTGCTCCACCCCGGGATCGGCGCCGACCGACATCACCACCGGGCCGACCGGCGCGCGATCGGGCGGCCACGGGTCCTCGGCCAGCTCCTCCGCCTCCGGCACGCTCGTCCCCGGACGGGCGGCGGCCAGGAGCTGATCGGCATAGGCCCGCCAATAGGCGGCCAAGGCCTCGTCGTCCGGCACCGCCGCCACATCCGCCCCCGGCCCGAAGCGTAGCCCATCGTCGTCCCAGTGCGCGCTGCCCTCCGGCGTCAGGATCGACACTGCCCGGGGGAAGCGCCGGAACAGAAGTTGCGCATCCGCCTCCAGGACATGATGGGCCGGCCGGTACCAGCCGACATGGCGGCCGTCGATCGCCAGGTAGCGAAGCTGCGCGCGCATCCGGTGTGCCTCGGAGCGTACGGCGTAGGCAAGCCTGTGGGCCGAGAGCACCTCCTCGTCGTCGGACTCGTCGAGAACGAGCGAGCCCGCCTGGGCGCGCCAGATCAGCCGATAAAGCAGATCGAACCGCGCCGGATCGCGGGCCTGGATGGCCAGTCCGGCAAGCGCGACCAACGCGCGCGGCACCGAAAACCCGCCGGCGGCCGGGGCATGATCCACCGGGCGCGCGTGCGCATCCACGCGCCAGCGCACTTCTTCCGGGCGCACGCCGGCGATCGCCAATGCACGGGCAGCAGCACGCCAGCCCGCGAAATCCGTCTCACCCTGCAGCGTGATGTGGCGCATGACCGAGAAATTGTCGCACTTAACGAGAGTTTTCAGGCGCCATACCGAAATGTGTTGAAATCTGGGCAGAATGCATGGCTCTCATGGGTTTGTGATGACTTTCCCCCCCTGCGCTGGCAGCCGCGAACTCTGGTCGGCCTGGACCCTGCTGGCCGTGACCAACCTGCTCTGGAGCGGCAACATCGTGCTCGCGCGCGGGATCGCGGGTCTCGTCCCGCCGGTGACGCTCGCCTATTGGCGCTGGACTGGCGTGTTCCTGATCTCGCTGCCATTCGCGTGGCCGCTGCTGCGACGCATTGCGCCGACGATGATCCGGCACTGGCCCATCATGGTGCTCCTCGCGGCCACCGGCATCGCGTCGTACAACACGATCTCCTACATAGCGCTGCACAGCACCACGGCGCTCAACGTGCTGTTGCTGCAATCGGCGGCCCCGCTGCTGATCGTGGCCCTCGGCCTCCTGATCTTCGGCGAGCGTCCCTCGATGCGGCAGGTGGGCGGGATCGCCCTGTCGCTCTGCGGCGTCGCAGCCATCGCGGGCCATGGGTCGGTGGCCGCACTAGCCGCGCTGCGCGTGAACCGGGGGATCTCTGGGTGATGCTCGCGCTGGTGCTCTATGCCGTCTACTGCGTGATGCTGCGGCGGCGCCCGCCGGTGCACCCGCTGAGTTTCCTGTCGGCCGCGATGGGCCTGCGCTCGGTGATGATGCTGCCGTTCTACCTGTGGGAGCACGCGGCCGGCGCGCACGTCCAGAGTGGCTGGGCGACCTGGACGTCGATCGCCTACGTGGCGGTGTTCCCCTCGCTGATCGCGCACCTTCTGTTCAATCGCGGGATCGAGCTGATCGGCGCCGGCGTGGCCGGGCATTCGATACATCTGATGCCGCTGTTCGGCAGCGCCCTCGCGGTGCTGTTCCTGGGCGAGCGGTTCGAGCGCTATCATGCGGTCGGACTCGGCCTGATCGGCGGCGGCACCCTGTTTGCTTCGCCCGGGCCGGCGCGCCGGCAACTCGGGGTCCTTCGGCCGCGCGTGAGCCCGCTGCGACCGGTTTGAACGCGCCCTGGAGGATTGTCGTGCTGTCCCGACGGTTGGCCGCCATTCTCGCCATGCTTGTCGCCCTGGCCGAGGCCGTGCGCGCCGAAACCGCGCCTGCGCCAGATGCGGCACAAGCCAAGCCGCCGCCGGCGTCCCCCGGGCCGACCACCGTGGAGCCGGTGGACAAGGACCAGGCGGTGGCGATCCTCGGCAGGCTGGTGACCGGGCCGGAGGGCAAGCAGATCGGCCGGCTGACCGACGTGCTGGTGGACGGGACCGGCCAGCCGCAGGCGGCCGTGCTCGACATCGGCGGGTTCATGGGCGTGGGAATCGCAGCATCGCGGTGCACTGGAAGACGCTGCATTTCACCCCGTCGGACGCCGAAGGCGCCGATCACGGCTCGATCTCTCGCTGGACCAGATCAAGGCGATGCCGGAATACAAGGGTCTGGCCAGCCAGCCCGCGCCGGTGGTGGTGCCGGCCGCCGCCAAGCCCGCGCCGGCGCATTGATCCGATGCGTCACACTGCACTGTCGGGCCGGGTGCGCGGGCTGCGCGCGCTGGACCTGCTGAATCTCTTCATCGCCGACGTGCAGACCGGGTTCGGCGCGTTCCTGGCGGTTTACCTGACCGCGCACAAATGGACCGCGCTGCAGATCGGCTCCGTGCTCAGCATCGGCACGGTCGCAACGATGGTCAGCCAGATCCCGGCCGGCGCGCTGGTCGATGCGATGCGCAGCAAGCGGCGCGGCGGTGGCGGGCGGGATCGGCGCGATCACCCTCTCCGCGCTGCTGCTGGCGCTGTTGCCCCACGAGCTACCGGTCGCGGTGGCCGAGGTGCTGCATGGCTTCGCGAGCTGCGTGCTGACCCCCGCCGTGGCCGCCGTGAGCCTTCGTCTTGTCGGCCACGCGGGCTTCGCCGAGCGGCTAGGCCGCAACGCCCGCTATGCCGCGATCGGCAATGGGACGGCGGCGGCGGCAATGGGCGCGCTCGGCACCTATGTGTCCACCGGCTCGGTGTTCCTGTTGACCGCCGCGCTGTCCGTCCCGGCCCTGATCGCGCTGCACCGCATCGGGGCGGCGCCCGCGCGCCCGGCACAATCTGCCCTGGCGCCCCGGAGGCGCGGCCTCGACTGGAGCGGGATGGGCCAGCTTCTGGCGGACCGCCGGCTGCTCGCCTTCGGCGGCTGCATCGTGATGTTCCACATGGCCAACGCTGCGATGCTGCCGATCGCAGCCGGCGCCATCACCGCCCGCGCGGGCACCTATGCCAGCTCATCATCGCCGCCTGCATCATGGTGCCGCAGGGGGTGGTGGCGCTGTTCTCGCCGCTGGTGGGGCGGGGCGCCATCACCTGGGGCCGGCGCGCCGTGTTGCTCGTGGGCTGGTCGGCGCTGCCGCTCCGCGCCGTTCTGTTCGCCATCCTGCCCGCGCCAGCGCTGATCGTCATGGCCCAGGTGCTCGACGGCGTCAGCGCCGCGGTGTTCGGGGTGATGATGCCGCTGATCGCCGCCGACCTGACCCGTGGGCGCGGGCGGTTCAATCTCTGCATCGGCATCTTCGGCCTGGCGACCGGGTTCGGCGCCACGATCTCGACCTCTCTGGCCGGCTGGATCGCCGATGCCGGCGGCGAGCGGGCTGGCCTTCGCCTCTCTGGCCGCGATCGGGATGCTGGGCGTGGCCCTGTGGGCCGCCATGCCGGAGACCGGCACCGGCCGCGCCCGCAGCGGCGCCGGTCCCCCGATGACGGGCACGCAGCCGTCATCGCTGGCCGCCAGGACCGCACGACCGTGCTGACGGCGTCGCGTCCGGGCCGGCGCACGGCGGTTCGCGCCGCCCCGGCTTGCGCGCCCGCCAGCGCCGGGGCTACGCACGCCCGGTGCGCGGAGGGGCGGAATGGCGGTCGAAGGACGTGAAGAAGGTCGTGCTCGCCTATTCGGGCGGGCTCGACACCAGCGTGATCCTGCGCTGGCTCCAGACCACCTATCGCTGCGAGGTCGTGACTTTCACCGCCGACCTCGGCCAGGGCGAGGAGCTCGAACCCGCCCGCCGCAAGGCCGAGATGTTCGGGGTGAAGGAGATCTTCATCGACGACCTGCGCGAGAAGTTCGTGCGCGACTTCGTGTTCCCGATGTTCCGCGCCAACGCGCTCTATGAGGGCCAGTACCTGCTCGGCACCTCCATCGCCCGTCCGCTGATCGCGCAGCGCCAGATCGAGATCGCCGAGCAGGTGGGCGCCGACGCCGTGGCGCACGGCGCGACCGGCAAGGGCAACGACCAGGTCCGCTTCGAGCTGAGCTATTACGCGCTCAAGCCCGACATCAAGATCATCGCGCCCTGGCGCGAGTGGGAGCTGACCAGCCGCACCAAGCTGCTGGAGTTCGCGGAGGCGCAACCAGATCCCGATCGCCAAGGACAAGCGCGGCGAGGCGCCGTTCAGCGTGGACGCGAACCTGCTGCACTCGTCCTCGGAGGGGAAGATCCTGGAAGACCCCGCGGTCGAGGCCGACGAGATCGTCTATCAGCGCACCATCCGCCCCGAGGACGCGCCCGACCGCGCAACGGTCGATCGCGCATCGATTTCGAGCGCGGCGATCCGGTCGCGATCGACGGCGCGCGCCTGTCGCCGGCGGCGTTGCTGGCCCGGCTGAACGAACTCGGCAGGGCCAACGGGATCGGCCGGCTCGATCTGGTCGAGAACCGCTTCGTCGGCATGAAGTCGCGCGGCGTCTACGAGACGCCCGGCGGCACGATCCTGCTCGCGGCGCATCGCGGCATCGAGAGCATCACGCTCGATCGCGAGGCGGCGCACCTCAAGGACCAGCTCATGCCGCGCTTCGCCGAGCTGATCTACAACGGCTTCTGGTTCAGCCCGGAGCGTCGCATGCTGCAGGCGCTGATCGACGAAAGCCAGAACTCCGTCACCGGCGAGGTGCGGCTGAAGCTCTACAAGGGCAACGTCACGGTGATCGGGCGCGAGTCGCCCAACAGCCTCTATTCGATGAAGCACGTCACCTTCGAGGACGACGAGGGCGCCTACGACCAGGTCGATGCCCAGGGCTTCATCAAGCTGAACGCGCTGCGCCTACGCCTGGGCGCGATGGCGGGCAGGCGCGGCGGGGCGTTGTAGGCCAGATCGAATTCCACGCCTCGAGAACTCAGTCCGGCCTTGCCAATCGCGGAAAGAGAAGGCGCATCGTCGTTCCGTGTCCCTCCTCGGTTTCGATGACGAGCTTTCCACCGGACTGCTGAACGAAGCCCTGCACCATGGACAAGCCAAGGCCAGTGCCCTTGCCGGCCTCCTTGGTGGTGAAAAACGGGTCGGTGACTCGCTCGGCCACCTCGGGCGGCATGCCGCTTCCGTTGTCCGCCACGGCGATCTCCACGCCGGCAGAATCACCCGGCAGGTTCGCAGCGTGCCCCGCCACGCCGCGCGTCGTCACGATGATCCGGCCGCCCGGGGGAGAGGCGTCCGAGGCGTTCCGCACGAGGTTGATCAGCGCGAGTTCCAACTGGCCCACGTCCACCTTCGCGAAAAGGCGCTCGGCCGCGAAATCGAATGCGACCCGGATACTCAGCCCCGCTACCTGCGTCAGGACGCGGTCGAACTCGCCAACCACCGCGTTGAGGTCCACGATGTCGGCTTCCAGGTTCTGACGCCGGGCGAATGACAGCATCTGCTGGGTGAGCCGACCGGCGGCGCGCGCTGCCCGGTCGGCCCGATCCAGGCGTTCGGTCTGGCGTGCGCTCAGCGTCTCGGTGGCGGCGCTCTCGATATTGCCGAGGACTACTGTCAGCAGATTGTTGAACTCGTGTGCGATCCCGGCAGCCATCGCGCCGAGCGTATCCATCCGTTGCGCCCGCGCCTTGGCTTCCTCGGCCTCTCGACGCACCGTTGCGTCTATCTGGCTGCCAAGGAAGTAAAGCAGCCTGCCCTCGGGATCGAATACCGGGCCCACGAACATTGAATTCCAGAACGGCGTGCCGTCCTTGCGGTAATTCCACAGCTCCACTTGGGCATCCGTCTGGGTGGCAACGGCGTCCCGCAACACGCGCACGGCCCCGGGATCGGTGAGTTTGCCTTGAAGGAACCGACAATTCCGTCCGAGTCCTTCGCTCTCGCGGTACCCGGTGAGTTCGCAGAAGGCCCGGTTGCAGAAAAGAAGCGGGTAATCCGACTGATGCGGGTCGGCCAGCACGATGGACATCCGGCTCATCTGGACGGCGGCGTAGAAGATGTCGGAGCCGACATGATCGAGGGGCGCGGGCGCCATGCCGCTAGCTGCTCCTGAGGGTCTCTCAGGCACGGCATGTGTGCGGCTTCTGTCGTCTGACATATCCGTGCCTACTCTCTCCAGCTTGGACATCCCGGAGTGTTGACGCGCCATCCGCACCACTCCAGCCTTTCAACGCAACCCCAACGAACGCCGCCCCTTAAAGGTTGCAGCGACCAGCGTCACCGGGACGGTTCGGCGCGGAGAGGCTGGAGAGTGCCGTGGGAGGAAAGCGCGTCCTCCTTGTCGAGGATGAGTTCCTGATCCGCCTCTTCATGGCGGAAAGCCTGTCCGACGCCGGCTTCGAGGTCGTGGAAGCGGAGGACGGCGACCAGGCACTCCAGGCCTTGGCACAGCTTGACCGACTTGACCTCCTGCTGACCGACGTCCAGATGCCCAGCCGGGCGGACGGAAACGCGGTCGCGGAAATGGCCAAACAGCGCCATCCAGGCCTGCCGGTGATCTACGCGACCGGCCGCCCCGACAGTCTGAAGAACAAGATCGGACGCTGTGACGCTTTCGTCCGAAAGCCTTACGGTGCGGCGGAGATATTAGCCATCATCCGGCGTCTGCTCGCGATCGCCTGAGCGCGCAAGAAGCAGTCCATCGCCGCCCCTGGATGACCCTCAGGCTGCCTCCTGGCGCGCGGCTGGGGCACGGCGCACACGCAGCCGGCGGATGCGGCGCGGGTCGGCTTCCAGGACCTGGAACTCGATCCCGCCCGGATGGCTGATGACCTCGCCGCGCGCGGGCACGTGGCCGGCGAGGGTGAACACCAGTCCGCCCACGGTGTTGATGTCGGAGTCGCGCTCCTCCGGGGTGAGCACCGCGCCCAGCCGCTTCTCGAATTCCTCGACCGGAAGGCGCGCGTTGATGTCCAGCGCGCCGTCCGGGCGCTCGACGATCATCGGTCCCTCGACCTCGTCGTGCTCGTCGGCGATCGGTCCGACAATCGTCTCCACCAGATCCTCGATCGTCACCAGCCCGTCGATGCCTCCGTACTCGTCCACCACCAGGGCCAGATGCATCCGCGCCTGGCGCATCTGCACGAGAAGGTCGAGCACCGGGATCTGCGGCGCGACCATCAGCGGCCGACGCAGGATCTTGGCCAGCGAGAAATCTTCCTGGTGCCCGACGAAGGCGTACACGTCCTTGATGTGGACCATCCCGACAATGTCGTCGAGCTGCTCGCGATAGACCGGGAGGCGGGAGTGCCCGTCAACGCGGATCTTCTCCACAAGCACCTGGAATCCGGTGTCGAGCCCGATCGCCACGATGTCGGCGCGCGGCACCATGACGTCGCCGGCCGTGGTCTCGCGCAGGCGCAGCACGTTGTTGATCAGCGAACGCTCGTGACGGTCGAGCTCCGGCGTGCCGCCCGGCGTATGCGGCGCCTCGGCGGCTTCCTGGACCAGCTCGGCAATCGAATCGCGCACGCTGTGCTCGATCTGCCGACGGTTGAGGCGGGCCCGCACGCGCCCAAGCAGGCCGAGCCGGGCCAAGGTGCCGCTCATCCGCGCCTCCAGGGATTGGGTACCCCGATGCGGCGCAGCAGCCGAGCCTCCGCCATCTCCATCCGCCGCGCCTCCCCCGGATGATGGTGGTCGTGCCCGGCCAAGTGTAGCGCGCCATGCAGGACGAGATGGGCCAGGTGATGCGCCGGGCGCCGGCCCGCCGCAGCGGCCTCGCGCCGCACGACCCCCAGTGCCAGCACGATCTGGCCCGGCTGGCCGGGGCCAGGCGGGTCGTAGGTCAGGACGTTGGTGGCCTCGTCGCGCCCCGGTCGCGCGCATTCAGCCGCCGCACGGCTCGGTCGCTGTCGAGCAGGACCGTGAGTCCCGCCGATCCCCCGACCCGCGCGGCCCGCGCCGCCACCCTGTCCGCGGCCGGCATCCATCGTCGCCAGCCGGTGTCGGCGACGATGATCTCCGGTTTGCGGACTGCCCCCGCCTGCGCGGGGGCGCTACTCGCAGGCTCCATCGCTATGTGCCTGACGGCGCCTCCAGCGGAGAAGATGGCTCGCCCGACCGGCGCTGCTCGCGCCTTTTGTCCCCGACCGCCGTCTGCCGCTGCTCGTAGGCCTCGACAATGCGCGCGACAAGCGGATGGCGCACCACGTCGCGCTTGTCGAAGCGGACCACGCCGAGGCCCGGCACGCCCTCCAACGTCTCCAGCGCGTCGCGCAGGCCGGAGCCGACCCCGGAAGGCAGGTCGGTCTGGCTCAGGTCGCCGGTGATGACCATGCGCGTGCCCTCGCCCATGCGGGTGAGGAACATCTTCATCTGCACCGCCGTGGTGTTCTGTGCCTCGTCCAGGATGACATAGGCGTGGGCCAAGGTGCGCCCGCGCATGAACGCCAGTGGCGCGACCTCGATCTCCCCGTTGCCCAGCCGGCGCATCACCTGCTCGGCCGGCATCATGTCGTGGAGCGCGTCATACAGCGGACGGAGGTAGGGATCGACCTTCTCCTTCATGTCGCCGGGCAGGAAGCCAAGCCGCTCGCCGGCCTCCACCGCGGGGCGGGAGAGCACGATGCGATCGACCTTGCCCGCTTGCAGCATCGCCACGGCCTGCGCGACGGCGAGGTAGGTCTTGCCGGTTCCGGCCGGGCCGACCGCGAAGACCATCTCGTGGGCGGCCAGCGCCTCCATGTAGGCGGCCTGGCCGGCGCTGCGCGGCCCCACGGCCCCGCGCCGCGTGCGGATCGCGGGCAGGTCCGATAAGGGCAGGCGCGGGTCGGTCTCCGCGTCGGTCAGCCGAATCGCCGCGTCCACCTCCGCGCGTCCGACGCTTTCGCCGCGTTCAAGCCGGGCCCACAGCCCCGCCAGCGCCGCCTGGGCGGCATCGACGCGTGACGCCTCCCCGGTGATCGCGACGCGGTTGCCGCGACACGACAGGCGCACCCCCAGCGCCTGCTCGATGCGGACCAGATGGCGGTCGTGGTCGCCGAGCAGCAGGGGCAGCAGCGTGTTGTCGCCGAAGTGCATCGTCACGGCCTTCCCGTCAACGCGGGAGGCCTGTGTGGTCGCGAGGTTGGCAACGTGGCTCAAGCGCAGGCAAGCTCCATTTCCAGGGTTCCGGAGAGAGAATTGGGGTGCGCGGCGGCGATCCGCACCCGTGCTTCGGTGCCGATCAGCCGCGCCGGCCCTGCGAGATGAACCGGCTGGAGGTAGCACGAGCGCCCCGCTACCTGGCCCGGATGCCGCCCCGGACCGGTGAACACGACCGGCAGGACCAAGCCGACGCACGCCTGATTGAACCGCGCCTGCTGGGCCCGCAGCAACGCCTGAAGCTCTTGCAGGCGCCGGTCCTTCTCGACCTCGGGCACTTGGCCGGGGGCCTCGGCAGCGGGCGTGCCGGGCCGGCGGGAGTATTTGAAGCTGTATGCCTGGGCGAAGCCGACCTCGCGCACCAGCGCCAGGGTCGCCGCGAAGTCCGCCGCGGTCTCGCCGGGATGGCCCACGATGAAGTCCGACGACAGGGCGATGTCGGGGCGCACCGCACGCAGCCGCCCGACGATGCGCCGGAAGTCAGCCGCCGGGTGCCGCCGGTTCATCGCCGCCAGCACCCGGTCCGACCCCGACTGCACCGGCAGGTGGAGGAACGGCATCAGGCTGGTTAGATCGCCATGCGCCGCGATCAGCGCATCGTCCATGTCGCGCGGGTGCGATGTCGTGTAGCGCAGGCGAGCCATGTCCGGCACACCCGCCAAGGCCCGGAGCAGCCGGGCCAGACCCCACGTCGCGCCGTCCGGTCCCAGGCCGTGCCAGGCGTTCACGTTCTGCCCGAGCAGGACGATCTCGCGGGCACCCTGCGCGACCAGTCGCCCCGCCTCAGCCAGCACCGCCGCCGCCGGGCGGCTCTGTTCGGCGCCGCGCGTGTAGGGCACCACGCAGAAGCTGCAGAACTTGTCGCAGCCCTCCTGGATCGACAGGAACGCGGTCGCGCCCTGGGGCGCCGCCGCCTCGGGCAGGAAGTCGAACTTCGAACTCTGGCGGGAAGTCCGTATCGATCACCGCCCCGCCGGCCCGGGCCGCGCGGGCCACCATCTCCGGCAGGCGATGATAGGTCTGCGGGCCGAGCACGATGTCCACGAACGGGGCACGGGCGAGGATCTGCTCGCCCTCGGCCTGGGCCACGCATCCGGCGACGGCAAGGATCATTCGGCCGCCGGCGTGCTCCTTGGCCTGTTTCAGCCGTCGCAGGCGACCGAGTTCGGAGAACACCTTCTCGGCGGCCTTGTCGCGGATATGGCAGGTGTTGAGGATGACCATGTCCGCCCCGTCCGGCACTGGGCTCGGGGCGAAGCCGACCGGCGCCAGGACGTCGGCCATACGGGCGCTGTCATACACGTTCATCTGGCATCCCCAGGTGATGACGTGCAGGCGCTTGCGCCCGGCCGGTGTTTGCGCGTCAGGGAAAGGGTCGGTCGGCGCCGTCCCGGTCATCGGCCAAGCTCCGCTCGTCCGCACCGGATCAGCCCCGGGCGGGGAGCGGCAGGAATGGTCAGGCAGGTCCGAGCGGTCAAGCGCACATCGGCGCGGCGGCTCCTGGTCACGCACGCGAGTTTGCCAGCAGGTCCCGATGCCTTGTCAACCACCCTCTCACGCCGGCGCCGCCTGTGGCCCCGCCGTCGCCGGGTCCGGCGCCGGCCTCGCGGTTGCGATCGGCACGGCCGGGCGGTTCTGGCGCAGCGTCGCGGCCCCGTCCGCGACGATAGTCCACACCGCCTGGGAGAGCGCTTTCCGGTTCGGGTAGTCGCGCGGGTCGATCGGACGGTGCAGCAGCACGCTGGCGCGCAGCCCGCGATGACGGGCCAGCCGCCAATAGTGCGATGCGAAATCCATGTCGCCGTACCAGGCGAACAGGACCCGGGTCACCCGCCCGGTGGGCAGTCCGGCGAGCCGGTCGTAAACGATCGAGACCGGCTGCAGGATCGGCGGCGCCGGTCCTTCGGCCAGCGCCAGGAACGCCGGGCGGAAGCCCATGACGCGCGAGCCGTCCGAGGTGGTGCCCTCGGGGAACAGGATCAGGTTGTCGCCCGCCCGCATCACCGCCCGCATCGCGTCGATCTCGCGCGTCATGGAGCCACGCTGGCGGGACACGAAGATCGTGCGCCCAAGCCGCGCGATGGTGCCGACCACCGGCCAGCGCGCGATCTCGCCCTTGGAGACGAAGCAGGCGGGCAGCACACCGCCGAGGACCGGGATGTCGAGCCAGGAGCTGTGATTAGACACGTACGGTCACCGGCTGGCTCGCGAGAGTGCCCGGCTCGGCGACGGCGGCGGCGGGCACGCCGATCACCCGCACCCGCATCCCCAGCACGCGGCTGACACCGGACCAGTAGGATCGTGCGAAGCCGACCTTCGCGCGCCCCGGCAGCGCGATGAGCAACGCCTGGACCGGCATGGCGGCGAGAGTGAGCGCCAGCACGCCGAGCATGCGCAGGATGGCGCGCAGGGTGCCCAGGGGTGAGCGTCGGCGGAAATCCGGCCAGGCGTCCCAGCTGGCGCGGCTTGCGGCGACAGACCCGGACCTGGCCGGTCCGACCGGCCGGCTGGCGAAGCGAGAGCGACGCGACGCTATATGCATGGTGGATGTCCCTCTAGCCGGTGGCTTTGACAGAATGATGGCGCAGCCGTGACCATCCGGCAGTGGTCCAGGTCTCACCCCGGAGGCTAGGTTTCGCGCATGAAGCGCGCCAGCCGCCTGGCCCGCGGCTGCGTCGCGCTGGTCGCGGCCGCCGCGGCCGCCGTCTCCCCAGGCACGCGGGCCGCCAATCCCCAGCCCTATACGGTGCAGATCGCGGCGACCCCGGATTCGGCCCTCAACGCGGCGCTGACTGGCTCCTCGCAGCTGCAATCGCTGCGCGAGGCGGCGCCGGTCGGCGCATTCGCCCTGCTCGCCCGTGCCCGCCAGGACGACGCCCGGTTCGTGACCGTCCTGCACAGCCTTGGCTATTACAAGGGCGCGGTGACAATCACCGTGGATGGCCGTCCGCTCGATGCGCCCGGCCTGGTGGACGTCTTGGACGCCGCGCCCGCCAACCCGCCCGTCAAGGTCGCGGTCACCGTCACGCCGGGCCCGCAGTTCCGCATCGGCCGCGTCAGCCTGGTCGGCGCCTATCCCGCTGGCCTGCCCGAGCAGGCCCAACTGGCGGAGGGCGCGCCGGCCGTGGCAGCGCAGGTGGTCGCGGCCCGGGATCGGCTGCTCGCGGCGCTGCGCGACCACGGCTACGCCCTCGCGATGGTGGATCTGCTGCCGGCGACGCTCTACCCGGCGCGGAACACGATGGACGTCACCTACCGGGTGCAAAGCGGCCCGCGCGTCGATCTCGGCCCGATCCGCTTGCAGGGGCTGGGCGGGGTCAACGAATCCTTCGTCCGCAACCGGCTGCTGGTCCACCAGGGCGAGCTGTTCAGCGCGAGCGCCCTGGACCGGGCACGCGCCGACCTGGTCACGGTGCCGATCTTCGCCTCGGTCCAGGCCGTGCCGGCGACGCGGCTCGACGCCGATGGGCAGCTGCCGATCACGTTCTACACCGTCGAGCGTCCCAGACACGCCGTCGAGGTCGGGGTGTCCTATTCGACCGACCTCGGGCTGGGGCTGACGGGCGGCTGGCACGACCGCAACCTGTTCGGCAACGCTGAGCAGCTCAACCTCACGGCGGCCTTCCAGGCCGGCGGCAACGCGCAGATCCGGCCCGGCTACAAGGTGAATGCGCAGTTCATCAAGCCGGACTTCCTGGCGCGCGATCAGTCGCTGGAGGCGAATCTGGGTGCGGTGGATCAGTCGCTGATCGCGTACGATCAGAAGGCCCTGCTGGAATCCATCGCGCTCAACCGCGTGCTGTCGGCGCACTGGCGTGTCAGCGTCGGTGTCTCTGGCGAGCAGGAGCTGATCACGCAGGAAGGTGTCGCGCGGCGCTACAACCTTATCGGCTTGCCGCTAGGTCTGCGCTATGACAGCACCGATAGCCTGCTGAACCCGACCCACGGCATCCGCGCCGCCCTTCTCGTCACACCCGAGCGATCGTTGACCGGCATCCAGTCGAACTTCGTGCTGACGCAGCTCTCCGGGTCCACCTACTTCGATCTCAGCGGCGGCGGGCGCAGCGTGGTCGCCCTGCGCGGGCTGGTGGGCGACGCCCTCGGCGCGGAGACCTTCGACCTGCCCCCCGACCAGCGGTTCTATGCCGGCGGCAGCGGTACGGTTCGCGGCTACCGCTTCCAGTCGGTCGGCCCGCAATTCCCCGACGGCAAGCCTGTCGGCGGCACGCGGATCACCGCCGGGACGGTCGAGTTCCGCCAGCGCGTTTACAAGAGCTTCGGATTCTCGGTGTTCACCGACGCGGCCGAGGTGACGGGCGCCGGTTCGCAGGGGTTGTCGGGCAAATATGCGGTCGGCGCCGGGGCCGGGCTTTTCTACTATACCCCGATCGGTCCGATCCGGCTGGAAGGCGCGGTCCCCGTCGTCCATGTGCCGAACAGCGGCACGTTCGAGATCTATGTCGGCCTCGGACAGGCGTTCTGATGGGCGCGCCACGCGCGATCGCGGTCGCCTTGATGGGATTGCTCGCCCTGGCCACGCCGGTGACGCCCGCCCGCGCCGACCTGCTCGACCGGGTGCTGCCCTGGGTGTCGGGGGCGATCCGCACCCAGGGTCTGTCGATCCATTGGGGCGGCACGCTGACGGCCGACACGATCGAGCTGCGTGACCCGCAGGGCACCTACGCCACGCTGCACGGCGTGAAGATCGTCTGGTCGCCCACCGCCCTGGTGCATCGCAATCTGCTGGTCAATTCGCTGACCGTCGCCGAGGGCGATATCGCGCGGCTGCCCGCGAGTTCCGGCGGGTCCTCCGGCGGCGCCCTGCCGAACAAGCTCGCGGTCAAGGCGCTGGAGGTCGGGCGGCTCACCATCGAAAAGCCGGTCGCCGGCGTCGCCGCCACGTTGCGGGTCAGCGCCTCCGCCACCCGCAATGGCCCCAGCGACATGCAGGCGCAGCTCAGCGCGGAGCGCCTGGACGGGATGGGCACCTACGCGCTGACCGGGCGGATGGGGACGGACGGCGTGGATGCCCACGTCACAGCCAAGGAGGCGGCGGGCGGATTGATTGCAGCCGTCGCCGGGCTGCCGGATGTCGGCGCGATCGATCTCTCCGCCGCCGTCGCCGGCCCGGAGTCCGCCCTGGCCACCCAGGTGGCGCTCGCGGCGGGCCCCCTGCGAGCCGAGGCACGCGGCCGGGTGGACATGCCGGCCCGCACCGTCGCCATGCACGTGGCCGCGAACGCCCCGGCGATGGCGCCGCGCCCCGACCTGGAGTGGCAGGCGGTCTCGGTGCGGGCCGACGTGCAGGGGCCGTTCACCGCGCCCGACGTGACCGCTGCCGTGCAGGCCGAGAGCATCCACGCGGCTGGTGGTGGGGCGCGGGCGGTCACCCTGGATGCCGCCGGGAACAAGGGCGAGATGCGGGTGACCGGCCAGCTCGACGGCGTCACCGTGCCGGGACCGCAGCCCGAGATCCTGGCGGCGGCCCCGCTGCGCCTGTCCGCGCAGGCCAGCCTGGCCGCTCCTGGACGGCCGGTGCAGTTCGCCCTGCACCACCCGCTGCTGGAGGCGAGCGGGACGGCGCAGCTCGACACCGAGCAAGGCAAGCTCGCCCTCACCCTGCCCGACATCGCGCCCTTCGCCGGCGCCGCCGGACAGCAGCTGCAGGGGCACGCGACGCTGCAACTGACGGCGGCGCGCACCCAGGGCGTGCTGGCGCTGGACCTGGGCGGGAACTCTGGGCGTGACCGACGGCCGGGCGCCCATTCCGGCGCTTGTGGGAGACGGTGCGCGCATCGAGGTCGCCGCGCAGGTGCAGGGCGGATCGGTCGCGCTCTCGCGCTTGGCGTTCAACGGCCAGGATCTGTCGCTCTCCGCCAGCGGCACCCTCTCGGCGTCCGGCGTCGATCTCGCCTTCGCCGCCGGCCTGCCGCGCATCGATGCGGTCGAGCCGCGGCTCGCCGGCAATTTGCGGGCCGACGGCCATGCCTCGGGTCCGACAAGCAATCTGGCAGTGGCGGTGACGCTGGCCGGCGCGGTGAGTGCCCAAGGCCAGGCCTCCGGCCCGTTCACCGCCCATCTGGACGCGCACGGACTGCCGGGCGCCCCGACCGGCCGGCTCACCGCGCAGGGGGCGCTGCTCGGCGCCCCGATCGACGTGGCGCTGACCGGCGGCCGGGCGACGGACGGCGCCATGCAGGCACAAATCGAGCGGGCCGACTGGAAAAGCCTCGCCGCCTCGGGCGCGGTCAATCTCCCGGCGGGCGCGACCTTGCCGCAGGGTCAGCTGCGCCTGAACATCGGCAGCCTGGGGGACTTCGCCCCGCTGATCGGCCGTCCGCTGACCGGCAGTTTCGGCGCCACCCTGGACGCGACCGAGGCCGCATGGCGGCTGGATGCGCAGGCGGCCGACGCGGGCGAGCCCGGCACCGCCGCCATTGGCAAGGCGAGCCTGCGGCTGACGCTCGATCATCCGGCCAGTACGCCGCTGGTGGACGGGCAACTGGTCGTGGACGGGCTCAAGGCGGGCCGCGTCTCGGGCTCCGCCCGGCTTGCGGCGACCGGGCCGGCGGATGCGCTCGCGCTCACGCTGGGCGCCGACCTCGCCAATCTCGACGGCGCGCCGGCGCGTATCGCCGGGACGGGCACGGCCGATATCCGTGCGCGTCAGCTCAGCCTGTCGGCGTTCACCGCCGCCTGGAAGGGGCAGGATGTGCGGCTGCTCGCCCCGGTGCGGCTGGGCTTCGCCAACGGGGTGGACATCGACAATCTGCGGCTGGGCTTGCGGCAGACGGTGATTGAGGTGAACGGCTCCGTCGGCCAGACAATCGATCTGACCGCGCGCGCCCGCGACGTGCCGGCGAGCCTCGCCGCACTGGTCTCCCCCGGTCTCGACCTGGGTGGCACCCTGAACGCGCAGGCGCGGCTCGGCGGCACCTCGGCCGCACCCACCGGCACGGTGCGGGCTCAGGCGACGGGGCTGCGGCTGAATACGCCGCAGGGCCGCGCCTTGCCGGCGGCGGATCTGACGGCGCGGGCGGACCTCGACGGCGCGGCGGCGCGGATCGACCTGCGCGCGACGGCCGGAGCGTCGCATGTGACGGTCGCCGGCCGGGCCGGGCTGAGCACGACCGCGCCGCTCGATCTGCACGCCGACGGCGGCGTCGATCTCGCGCAGGCCGGCCCCCTGCTCGGGGCGGACCAGCGCGCGTCGGGCCGGCTGACGCTTGCCGCCGCCGTGACCGGGACGGCGAGCCGGCCTGCCGGCACGGTGCGCCTCGACGCGGCGGGAGTGCGGCTGCTGACCGGGCCGGCGGCAGGTCTGCCGCCGGCGAACCTGACGGCCCTGGCGCGGCTGCAGGGCACCACGGCCCGGATCGACACGCGGCTGGTCGCCGGCGCCTCGCATCTGGTGGTGGCCGGGACGGCCGGGCTGTCGCGAACAGGCCCGCTCGACCTGCGCACCAGCGGAACGGTCGATCTCGCGGTGGCCAACCCGATCCTGCTCGCCAGCGGCGAAGCGGTACGCGGGATGCTGGCGCTCGACGCGAGGATCGGCGGCACGTTGGCGGCGCCGCGTCTGGCGGGCGGGGCCACCCTGACCGGGGGCGACCTGCGCGACTACGCCCAGGGAGTTCACCTGAGCGACATGACCGCGCGCCTCGCGGCTGAGGGCGGGACGCTCCGGCTGGTCTCGTTCGCCGCGCGCGCGGGCGAGGGCACGATGGCGGCGCAAGGCACGGTCGGGCTGCTCGATCCCGCCATGCCGGTCGACCTCACGCTGCGGGCCACCAACGCGACCCCGATCTCTGGGGACTTGCTGACCGCGACCTTGAGCGCCGACCTCGCCCTGCGGGGCCAACTGGAGGGCGCCGTCATGCTGGGCGGCCAGGTGAACCTGCAGCGGGCTCTGGTGCAGGTGCCAAACCAGCTGCCCGCATCGGTGGTGACCATCGCCGTCCGCGTGGCGGGCGCGCCGCCGCCCAAGCCGGCGCCGCCACGGACGATGCTGGCCGAAATCGGGTTGAACCTTACCGTGGCGGCGCCGCGGCAGATCTACGTGCGCGGGCGCGGGCTGAACGTGGAGCTGGGCGGCACGCTGCACATCGCTGGCACCACGAAGGCGATGCGGACATCGGGCGGCTTCAAGATGATCCGCGGCTCTTTCAACCTGGTCGGCAACACGCTGACCTTCAGCTCGGGCGACATCGACTTCAACGGCGCCAGCATCACCGACCCGGCGCTGCATCTCGTCGCCACCTCGATCGGGTCGAACATGACCGCCAACCTGATCATCTCCGGGACCGCGCGGGACCCCAAGATCGATCTGACCAGTACGCCGCCACTGCCGCAGGACCAGATTTTGGCACAGCTGCTGTTCCACACCAATTCGGGGGCGCTCGGCCCCTTCCAGCTCGCCTCGATCGCGGCGGGACTGGCGCAGATCAGCGGCCAGGGCTCGTCACTGACCAGCCCGCTGCAAGGGTTGCAGAATGCGCTCGGCCTGGACCAGCTCGGGGTGGGGACGGGTGCGAACGGTCAGGCGACATTGCAGGCCGGACGGTATCTCACGCGCCGGATCTATGTCGGCGCCCAGCAGGCCACCGGCGGCTCGGGCGCGCAGGCGACCGTGCAGGTGGACTTGACGAGGGGCCTGAAGCTCAACGCCACGGTCGGCAGCGGCGAGGCAACGTCGGCAATCGGCTCGACGGGGGAGAGCAGCGGGGCGAGTGTGGGGATGACGTATCAGTTTCAGTATTAAGACTTCAGTCGGGTCCGCCTACTCTTCGCATCGCGCGGCGACTTGTCTGCATGCATCTTGAGCCAATCCAATGCGCGGTGCAAGAATTCGAAGTCCTTGCGCGTGCCGGCCAGCCGGCGAAGTGTCGGTTCCTTCGCCATTACGAACCCACTGTGCCGACGAAGAGCAGAACGGAAATTTTCCGCAGCCTTCTTGGATGGAGCGTCAATTGCACTGTCTACCGTCGAAGCCATGGATCTGGTAAGTTCTTGAAACCAACGAGTCTTCTTTATGGTCTCGCTGATGGCAAGCGTCCCAACAAAGGCGGTGACCGCACCTGCTCCAAATATAAGAGGGCTCCCGTAGATCAATGTGACGCTGCCAACCGCTCCACTTACAATGCTGATCGTCACGTTCCGCACCATTGCCCGCCCGACCACGGTGCTGCGTTCCGGATTGGCGCCCTGGCCGACATCCCGCGCTGCGCCCAGCATTTGTTCGGCAACATCCGGGTGGATGAGGTCGGGGTGGCCTTGTAACGCTGTGGCCATGGCAAGTGCATCGGCACGGTATCGTCGTTCCTCCGCCGGGCGACGCCGGTAGCGCTCTTCGTCCACCATCGCCTCGGCCCCGGCCGCCGTCGATAGGATAAATGGACCATGCAGAGTGAGAAGAGAGTCGAGTTTCTCCCGCTCCGCCAAGTCGAGTGGGGGTAGGCCATCGGTTGAGATAGCTCGTTCCGTTTCGTGAGCGGCGTTTGCAAGGCGAACACCAGCGGCGTAGAGCCGCCGGAAATCAACCGTCTGCAAGTCCTGATCTATCAGGGCGGCGTAGGCGGCTACTCGCCCACCCAATACGGCATGTGGAGCATTGCCTCTACTCAAAGCGGCGACAAGTTCGCGTGCCAACTCCCGCAGATCGGGGTGCATCGCGCGCAATCGTGGTAGGTGGTTGCCGTCGAGATCCAATGATGTTACTGGGGGGAAGCCGATGACGCCTTCAGGATTAATCTCGACGTGAGGACCGATGCCTTGGGTTGGAAGTTTCGGCGGCGGGTTCGAGGAGCTTTGCACGGGGTGCTGGGGCGAGCGGCTGGGCGCCTTCGCGATGTTGTGGTCAATGAAATTGATCGCGTCGAGTTGAAGTCATATCCTGCAGATGCAGGAAGTAGACCGCGTGGCTCTCACGCTCGGAAAACAAGGCAACCAGTGCATCGGCGCCGGTGACTTCGTCGCGGTGGGCGGCCTGCACTTGGATCGCCGCGCGCTGCACCACACGCTGGAAGCCGGCGGTCGGCTTCGGATCGCCGGGCCGGTCCGTGGCGAGGCCGGCGAGGTCCTTGTCGAGGAATCCCACCAGGTCGTTGCGCAGTCTGTCCAGATCGACGCCGCAGGCCCGCAGCACGGTTGCGGCATCTCTGTCATCGGCCAGACCGAGCAAGAGATGCTCGATCGATGCGTATTCGTGGCGGCGTTCACTGGCTTCCGATAAAGCGCGATGTAGCGTCTGTTCGAGCTTCTGAGACAGCATTCGGTCGCGCTCCTGAGTGTAGCGACGCACAATGAGGTAGGAAGCAGCGGGCGGTTGCCAGTTACTAGTGCTCTGACTCATACGGACCGTGCAGGCAGTCTGTCGAGCTTGGCCAGGATTGAGGCGGCCGAGGCGGTCCAGACGAACGGCTTCGGCTCGGCGTTGTGCTCGGCGAGGTAGCGTTTGATGGCGGCTTGCAGATCGACGATCGAATGGAAGCTGCCGCAACGGATGCGCTTGCGCGTCAGCACGGAAAAGAAGTTCTCGACGGCGTTCAACCACGATCCGGACGTGGGCGTGAAGTGGAAGGTCCAGCGGGGATGCCGTTCGAGCCACGCCTTCACCTTCGGATGCTTATGAGTGGCGTCGTTGTCGACCACCGCCTCGATCAGCTTGCCGGCCGGAACAGCGCGCTCGACGTCGTTGAGGAAGCGGATGAACTCCTCGTGCCGGTGCTGCTGCATGCAGCGGCCAATGACGGAGCCGTCGAGCACGTTGAGTGCGGCGAACAGCGTGGTCGTGCCGTGGCGCTTGTAGTCGTGGGTCATCGTGCCGCATCGGCCCGGCTTGATCGGCAAGCCCGGCTGCGTGCGATCGAGCGCCTGGATCTGGCTCTTTTCGTCGATGGACAGCACGACGGCTTGCGTCGGCGGGTCCAGATAGAGGCCGACGATGTCGGTCAGCTTGGCGGCGAAGTCGGGATCGCGCGACCGCTTGAACGTGCGGATGCGGTGCGGCTGGAGCTTGTGCGCGGCCCAGATGCGCGGCACCGATGTCAGGGAGATGCCGACGGCCCGAGCCATCGCCCGGCCGGTCCAGTGCGTGGCCTCATGCGGCGGATCGGCGCAGGTCAGCGCAACGACGCGCGCCACCGTCTCAGCCAAGATCGGCGGCTTGCCAGGCTTGCGCGTCTTGTCTCGCAGCAGCCCGTCCGCGCCCTCCTCGGCGAAGCGTCGCTGCCAGCGCCAGACCATCGGACGACTGACCCCCAGGCGCGTCGCCACCGGCTGCACCGGGCCGCGCTCCGCTGCCGCAAGCACGACCCGCGCGCGCTCGACATGCTTTTGCGGCCGATTGCGGTCGGCGAGGATCGCCTCAAGCGTCTCTCTATCCGACGAACTCAGGATCACGCATACCGTCTGTGCCATGCCGACAGAATCGCACGGTCGCACACCGTTGTGAATCGCCCGAACGGGTCAGAGCACTAGCTGGAGCCGATCTGAGGGCAGCTTTTAACTTGGATGGGCAATGAGGGTGGTAGCAGCCGCTAGGGTCCTTGCAACGTAATGGAGATCAGTGAGACTGCCGGATGCAACTGATGATCCCACGGGACGGCCAGACAAGCATCGACGTGCAGCTAATCGCAAAGTATGAGCATCGCTTATGGTAAGCGAGGCATAGATCAAGCACATTGTGTGAAAATACCAGACCGCAACGACGACAAGAAATTTTGTTGCGTCCCGAAACGATATCTGCAAATCTTTCCAGCCGGCATGGCGTTCGGTTTCGACTGAACGTTACGCAGCAGCCGTCAACAATCGAGTTTTCACACAGCCTGCAAGAATTCTGTACCGCCACGTCGGTCCAAAGATGCCAAGGAATTAAGGAATCAGGGTGTGCAGAACTCCGGTGTGAATGTCGTCCCCAATCGAGGTCGTGTGAAAACTCAATTTCTGGCCACCGCTGCGCATCATCTCTTCGGCAAGAAAGGCCACTCTGAAAGCGAAGCTCACGAAAGTGGCCGCATATACGGCAACGCTGCCGCAACATGGCCGCTTGGATCAACAGCCCACGTGGGATCACGCACAGCCCACGCAGACCGGCTCGGTCCTAAACCAACTCCCGCACGTCCGCCAAACGCCCCGTAACCGCCGCTGCCGCCGCCATGGCCGGGGATAGCAGATGCGTGCGCCCGCCCGGACCCTGGCGGCCCTCGAAGTTGCGGTTGGATGTGCTGGCGCAGCGCTGGCCGGGGGTGAGCTTGTCGGGGTTCATCCCGAGGCACATCGAGCAGCACGCCTCGCGCCACTCGAAGCCGGCCTCGCGCAGCACGCGGTCGAGCCCTTCCTGCTCGGCCTGCTGCTTGACCAGGCCGGAGCCGGGGACCACCAGCGCGCGCACGCCCTCCGCGACCTTGCGGCCGCGCGCGACGGCGGCGGCCGCGCGGATGTCCTCGATGCGGCCGTTGGTGCAGCTGCCGATGAACACCACGTCCACCGGAATGTCCTGCATCCGCGTGCCGGGGATCAGGGCCATGTATTCCAGCATCCGCCGCATCTGCGCCCGCCCGGCCTCGTCCTTCGCCGATGACGGGTCGGGCACGCTGCCGGTGACCGGCACGACGGCACCCGGCGTGGTTCCCCAGGTCACCATCGGCGCGATCGTGGCGGCGTCCATCACCACCGTCGTGTCGTAGTGCGCGCCGGGGTCGGAGGGCAGGGTGCGCCAGTATTCGACGGCACGCTCGAAATCCGCCCCCTTGGGCGCGAATTCGCGGCCCTTGATGTAGGCGAAGGTCGCCTCGTCCGGCGCGATCATGCCGGCCCGCGCGCCCGCCTCGATCGACATGTTGGAGACCGTCATGCGCCCGGCCATGTCGAGTGCGCGGATCGCCTCCCCGGCGTACTCGATCACGTGCCCGTTGCCGCCGGCGGTGCCGATCTTGCCGATGATCGCCAGCACGATGTCCTTGGCCGACGCCCCGAAGCCGAGCGTGCCGTCCACCTGCACCAGCATGTTCTTCGCCGGGTTCTGCAACAGCGTCTGGGTGGCCAGGACGTGCTCCACCTCGGAGGTGCCGATGCCGAACGCAAGCGCGCCCAGCGCGCCATGCGTCGAGGTGTGGCTGTCGCCGCAGACGATGGTGGTTCCCGGCAAACTGATGCCAAGCTCCGGCCCGATGATATGGACGATCCCCTGGCGCACGTCGAGGATCGGGATATAGGGCACCCCGAATGCGGCGACGTTGCGCTCCAGCGTCTCCACCTGAATGCGGCTATCCTCTTCCTTGATCCCCGATCGGCGGTCGGTGGTGGGAATGTTGTGGTCCGCCACCGCGAGCGTCGCCTCAGGCCGACGCACCTTGCGGCCCGCCAGGCGCAGGCCCTCGAAGGCTTGCGGGCTGGTCACCTCGTGGACAAGGTGCCGGTCGATGTAGAGGATGCAGGTACCATCGGGCAGCCGCTCCACTACGTGGCTGTCCCAGACCTTGTCGAACAGCGTGCGCGGCTTGCTTTCGGACATGGCGGTCTTCCTTTGTTACTCGGCCGCTGCCGTGTCTGCGGGCGCCGGGTCGACCGCAGCCGTCGGCGCCGGCTCGACGGCGGCCGTCGTGGTGCTGCGCGCCTTCTCGGCGATGCGCGCCGACTTGCCGGAGCGGCCACGCAGATAATACAGCTTGGCCCGGCGCACGTCTCCCCGGCGGACCACGGCGATCTCGGCGATGGTCGGCGAATACAGCGGGAATACCCGCTCCACCCCCTCGCCGTAGCTGATCTTGCGCACGGTGAAGTTGCTGTTCAGGCCCTTGTTGGATCGGGCGATCACCACCCCCTCGAACGCCTGGGCGCGGCTGCGCTCGCCCTCGACGACCTTGACCATGACGCGGACGGTATCGCCGGGCCCGAACTCGGGGACAGCGCGGGCCGCGCTCAGCCGGGCGACCTGCTCGGCCTCGTATTGCTGGATGATGTTCATGACCGGTCCTCTCGTTGCATCGCTTACGGCGCGCCGGGCTTGCAGGCAACCGGCGCCGGCTCGGCGCAGCCATGCCGTGCCCACAGGTCGGGGCGCCGCTGGCGGGTGATCCGCTCGGCCTCCGCGTGGCGCCAGGCGGCAACGGCGGCGTGATGGCCCGACAGCAGCACGTCGGGCACGCGCCGCCCCTGCCATGCGGCCGGGCGCGTATACTGGGGATATTCCAGCAGCGCGCCCGCGAAACTTTCCTCCACCGCGCTCTCGGCCGCGCCCATCACACCGGGCAGCAGGCGTACGGCGGCGTCCAGCACCACCAGGGCGGCAAGCTCTCCGCCCGACAGCACGTAGTCGCCGATCGAAACCTCGTCCAAGCCGCGCGCCTCGATCACCCGCTGATCCACGCCCTCGTAGCGCCCGCACAGCAGCACCACGCCGGGGCCGGCGGCGAGGCGGCGTGCGTCCGATTGCGCGAATGGCCGGCCGCGCGGGGTCAGGAACACCATCGGGCGATCATCGGCGACCGACGCCAAGGCCGCGTCCACCACGTCGGGGCGCATCACCATGCCGGCCCCGCCGCCGAACGGCATGTCGTCCACGCTGCGGTGCCGGTCGGCCGCGAAGTCGCGGATATCCACCACCTCCAGCGACCACCGTTGGGCCTCCAGCGCTCGCCCGGCGAGCGAGGTGCCGAGCGGGCCGGGAAGCATGTCCGGGAATAGGGTGAGGACGGAGGCGCGCCAGGTCATGCCGCCGCATCCGTCGGCATCACGGCATCGATCTCGGTCGGCGGCGTTACCACCACCCGCCCGCCGGCAACGTCCACCTCCGGCACCGCTGCGCGGGTGAACGGCACCACCAGCGGCGGCGCCTCGCGCGCGATCTCCAAGCTGGCGCCCGCGCCGTAGTCGTGGACGGCGACCACCATCCCGATCGCCGCGCCCGCCGCGTCCACCGCGCTCAGCCCGACCAGGTCGGCCAAGTAGAACTCGTCCGCCTCCGGCGTGGGCAGGCGGTCGCGTTCGATGAACAGGCGCGTGTTGGTCAGCCGCGCCGCCTGGGTGCGGTCCGCGACCGTGACCGTCTGCCCGTCCACCATCTCGGCCAGCTCGGCCACGCCCTCGCCGCGCCAGTGCAGCACGAACCGGCGCCCGTCCTCATTGGCGAGCGGGCCGTGGGCGGCGATCGCCTCCGGCGGATCGGCGTAGCTGGTCACGCGCACCAGGCCCCGCACGCCATGCGGGCGGCCGATCACGCCGAGCAGGATGTGGGCAGGGGCCATGCGTGCGTCGTCGTCAGCCGGCCGCCGCGCGCGCCTGCGCCTTCTTCTTCGGCGCCGACTTCACCGGCTGGTCGGGGAAGACAGGCATCGGGGCCAGTCCGGCCCGGCCGAGGAACTTCGCCACCCGATCGGTCGGCAGTGCGCCCTGGCCCATCCAGTGCTGGATGCGCGCGTCCTGCAGCCGCACGCGGTCGGCGTGCTCGGCCGGTAGCATCGGGTTGTAGCTGCCCAGCTTCTCGATGAAGCGCCCGTCGCGCGGGCTGCGGCTGTCGGCCACGACGATGTGGTAGTAGGGGCGCTTCTTGGCGCCGGCGCGTGCCAGGCGGATCTTCAGACCCATGATATCGTTTTCTCCATTCTCTCAATGGGGGCGGCCGGGGGGCATCATGCCCTTCGGC
This sequence comes from uncultured Pseudomonadota bacterium, assembly GCA_963756495.1. Taxonomy (GTDB): domain Bacteria; phylum Pseudomonadota; class Alphaproteobacteria; order Acetobacterales; family Acetobacteraceae; genus DATFDN01. The sequence goes on from CAVWNS010000006.1 coordinate 40,503, forward strand.
ATCACCGCGGACAGGCCGTGGCGCATCAGCCCCTTCTGCCCGAGCTTGTTCATCCGCTTCATCATCGTGCTCATGTCGTCGAACTGCTTGAGCAGCCGATTGACCTCCTGGACGGTGGTGCCTGACCCGGCGGCGATGCGGCGCTTGCGGCTCGCCTTGATGATGTCGGGCGCCTTGCGCTCCTTGCGGGTCATCGAGCCGATGATTGCCGCCTGACGCGTCAGGATCGAGGTGTCGAGGTTCGCGTCCTCGAGCTGCGCCTTGATCTTGCCCACCCCCGGCAGCATCCCGAGGATGCCCGAGAGCGAGCCCATCTTGGTGATCTGGCGCAGCTGGGCGGCGTAGTCCTCCAGGTCGAAGCGGCCGCGGGCGATCTTGGCGGCGAGCTTCTCCGCCTCCTCCTCGTCGATCGTCTCGCCGGCCTTTTCGACCAGCCCGACGATATCGCCCTGGCCGAGAATGCGGCCCGCGACTCGCTCGGGATGGAAATCCTCCAGCGCATCCAGCTTCTCGCCCACGCCCATCAGCTTGATCGGCGCCCCGGTGACGGCGCGCATCGACAGCGCGGCACCCCCGCGCGCGTCGCCATCCATCCGCGTCATGACGATGCCGGTAACACCCACCGCCTCGTTGAAGGCCCGCGCGGTGTTCACCGCGTCCTGGCCGGTCATGGCATCGACCACCAGCAGCGTCTCGGCGGGGTCGGTCGCCGCGCGGATCGCCGTAACCTCGTCCATTAGCGCCTGGTCGATCGCCAGTCGCCCCGCGGTGTCGAGGATGACGATGTCGAAGCCCTCGCGACGTCCGGTGTCCATCGCCCGCCGAGCGATCTCGACCGGTGTTTGGCCGGCAACGATGGGCAGGCTGGCCACCCCGGCCCGCTCGCCGAGCTGGGCCAGCTGGAGCTGCGCGGCCGGGCGCTGGGTATCCAGGCTCGCCAGCAGCACGCGCCGGCGCATCCGCGTGGTTAGGCGCAGGCCGAGCTTGCCCGCCGTGGTGGTCTTGCCCGAGCCTTGCAAGCCGACCATCAGGTATGGGATTGGCGCCGGGGCGTTCAGTTCCAGCGGCACGGCGCCCTCGCCGCCCAGCTCGCCGATCATCACGTCGTTGACGATCTTCACGACCTGCTGGCCGGGGGTGACGGAATCCAGCACCTCGGCAGCGAGCGCGCGTTCGCGCACCTTGGCGATGAAGTCGCGCACCACGGGCAGGGCCACGTCGGAATCCAGCAGGGCGAGCCGCACCTCGCGCAGCGCCTCGCCCACGTCGGCCTCGCTCAGCGCGCCACGGCCGCGCAGGCCGTCGAAGACCCCGGTCAGCTTCTCGGATAACGCCTCGAACACGTCGGACCACTCCAAAGCACAGCGCGCCGCTGCGCGAGCCTTCGCGGAGCGGCGGAGCCCCCGGAAGCGGGGGCCAAGGGCTGCGGAACCCGGAGTGCATCGTATGCGGGCTGGCAGCGCTCAAGGTCAAGTCGTCACGACGCCCAGAGGGCAGGCCTCGACTGGACGCCCGAACCAGCGCAATCGGAACGATCGGCCTACATGGCTGCGCGCGGTGCCCTGCTCAATTCGTGCTTGCAGCGACGAGGCATAGACGGTTTACCTAACACCCTGCCGAGCCCCGTCTCAGAGTCGACGTCCCCAAGGAGAGTGACATGCGTCTTGCCCTGCTCGCCCTGCTCGCCGCCGGCCTGTTCTCCGCCGAGGTTGCCGGCGCGGCGCCCTGCGCGAACCCGATCGATCAGGGCGCCTTCGATACGGCGGCCCTGAAAAGCGAGCTGATGGTGGTCGCGCTGACCTGCAACACCCGCGAGGATTACAACCAATTCGTGGAGCAGTTCCGTCCCGACCTTGCGCGGGAGGAGCGCGCGCTCGAATTCATGGTTTGGTCGTGCCTACGGCAAGCGGGCGCGCCAAGCGCATGACGATTATATCACCAGTCTCGCGAATGCCGAATCCGAGGTCGGTCTGCGGCGCGGGACCCTGTTCTGCCAGGAGCACGCAACCCTGTTCCCGACCGTGCTGCGCCTACGCGGCGCGGTGCAGCTGGTGGGCTTCGCATCGCACCGGATGCAGCCGCAGCCGATCACGCTGGCCTCCTGCGCGCAGCGGCGCCCGGCGATGGAGCCCCGGCGGCGCGTGATCAAGACGGCGCAGGTGGAGCACTGATCGCCCGAGCCCACGGTTGCCACCGGGGCGGCCGTCCTGTAGCGACCGCCCTGGCATGAGTTCCTCTTCCGTCACCAACCGGCTGGTTCCGGCCGACGCCGCCCCGCGCCTCGAATTGCAGGCCGGGCACTCCGGCGCAGTGCGCGCGCGCCTGCTCGGTCAGGACCTCGCCGACGGCATGCGGCTGTGGCGGCTGGCGCTCACCTTGGGCTGGCTCGACATCAAGCTGCGCTATCGCGGGTCGCTGCTGGGGCCGTTCTGGCTCACGCTGTCCACCGGGGCGATGGTCGGGGCTCTCGGGTTGCTGTATGCCACGCTGTGGCAGCTCTCGGTGCGCGACTACCTTCCCTTTCTCGCGCTCTCGCAGGTGCTGTGGGGCTTCCTGGCCAGCATCATCAATGAGGGCTGCACCTGCTTCACTCAGGTCGATGCCGTCATCCGATCGGTGCGGATGCCGTACTTCGTCCATGCCATCCGACTGCTGGTGCGCAATATCTTGGTCCTGGCGCACAACGTCCTGGTGATCGTGGTCGTCTACGCGGTGCTACGGATCTGGCCGGGTTGGCACGCCCTGGCCGCCGTGCCAGGGCTCGTGCTCTGGGGGATCGACGGTCTCGCCGCCGCGATGATGCTCGGAGCGATTTGCGCACGCTTCCGCGACATTCCGCCGATCGTTGGCAGCCTTATGCAGATCGCCTTCTTTCTCACACCGGTTATCTGGACGCCGAAGCAGCTCGGGCCGTCGAAGAATTGGATGCTCCTCGGCAATCCGTTCTTCGACTTGCTGGAGGTCGTGCGCGCGCCCTTGCTGGGCTCCGTCGCGGGCTCCCATGTCTGGGTCGCGGCGGCGGTCTTCTCGGCAATGCTGTGCGGCGTGGCGTGGCTGTTTTTCACCCGCGCCCGCGCCCGCGTCGCGTTCTGGGTCTGAGTCCATGCACGGGAACGCGCGCATCGAGGTCGCGGGGCTGTCGGTCTTCTTCCCGCTCTATCACGGCAACAGCCGCAGCCTGAAAAAGACGGTGTTCGCCGCCGCCTCCGGCCGGCTGGCGCAGGACCGCAATCAGCGCGTGGTGGTCCAAGCCTTGCGCGATGTCTCGTTCGGCCTGCGCAGCGGGGACCGGCTGGGGCTGATCGGCGGCAACGGCGCCGGCAAGACCACGCTGTTGCGCACCATCGCGGGCATTTACGAGCCGGTGATAGGCCGGCTGGTGGTGACCGGCAGCCTGCACGCGCTGCTCGACCCGCAGCTCGGCATGAATTCGGACCTGAGCGGGCGCGAGAACATCCTGCTGCGGGGCCTGTACAACGGCCTGACCCGCCCCGATATCGCCCGGCTGGAGGAAGATGTATGCGCCTTCGCCGAGCTGGGCGACTTCATCGACCTGCCGGTGCGGATCTATAGCTCCGGCATGGTGGTGCGCCTCGGCTTTGGCTTGGCAACGGCGATCCGCCCGCAGATCCTGCTGATGGACGAGTGGTTCCTCGCCGGCGACGCCGAGTTCATGGAAAAGGCGCGCGCGCGGCTGGAGGATATGGTCCGCGGGGCCGAGATCCTGGTACTGTCCACTCATCAGACGGACGTGGCGCAGACCTGGTGCACCCGCGTGCTGTGGCTGGAGCAGGGCCGCATCCGCGACGACGGCCCGCCTGCGGACGTGCTGGAGCGCTACCTGGGCCACCCCGTGCCGGAGCCGGCCGAGGTGGTCGGGGCGTAAGAGCGGCGGCCCTGTCCGACGGCCGTTTCGGCAGGGGTCAGCGGACACGGCCGGCGCTTGCGGCACGTCGTGGGGTGACGCGCATGATCGGCCCCGACTCCACATCCCAGGCTGAACAGGGCGCCGGCGGCCCCGGAACACCGCTCGAAGTGCTGGGAGCGTTCCTGAAGCTTGGCCTGACCTCCTTCGGCGGCCCAGTCGCCCATCTGGGCTATTTCCGGGCCGAGTTCGTCGAGCGCCGCCGCTGGCTGGACGAGCGTGCCTATGCGGATCTGGTCGGGCTGTGCCAGTTCCTGCCCGGGCCGGCGTCGAGCCAGACCGGCTTCGCAATCGGCCTCCTGCGCGGCGGAATTCGGGGTGCTCTTGCGGCCTGGGCCGGCTTCACCCTGCCTTCCGCGGCGATCCTGGTTCTGTTCGCCTACGGATCCGGCGGCCTGTCCGCCTCGCCGATCGGGGCCGGGCTGCTGCACGGCCTCAAGCTTGTGGCGGTGGCGATCGTCGCACAGGCCGTGTGGGGCATGGCGCGTTCGCTCTGCCCGGATCGGCCGCGTGCCGCTATCGCACTTGCCGCCGCGGCGCTGGTGACGTTCGCGCCCGTCTCGGTCGGGCAGATCGTGGCGATCGGCCTTGGTGCGGCTGCCGGCCTCGCATTCTGCCGCGATGGCGCGACCCAGGCCGTCCCGGAACCGCTGGCGCTGCCCGTCTCGCGGCGGGCGGGGATCGGTTGCCTGGCGCTGTTTGCGGTGCTGCTGGCGTTCCCGCCGCTGCTGCGCGACGTCGGCCATGGCGTTGTGGTGTTCGACGCCTTCTATCGCTCGGGGGCGCTGGTGTTCGGCGGCGGGCATGTGGTGCTGCCGCTGCTGCGCGATGCCGTCGTCGCGCCCGGCTGGGTGTCGGACAACGCATTCCTCGCCGGCTATGGAGCCGCCCAGGCCGTGCCGGGTCCCCTGTTCACCTTCGCGGCCTATCTGGGCGCGGTGCTGCGGCCGGGACCGGGCGGCGCGATCGGAGCCGTGCTGCCTCTGCTCGCGATTTTCCTGCCCGGCCTGCTGCTGGTGCTCGGGGTGCTGCCGTTCTGGGGCGCTCTCCGCGCGCGGCCTGCCGCGCAGGCGACGATGCGCGGCGTCAACGCCGCCGTTGTCGGCCTGCTCGGGGCGGCGCTCTACAACCCGGTCTGGACGAGTGCCGTCCTGAGCCCTGCCGATTTCGTCCTCGCCCTTGTCGGCTTCGTGCTGCTGACCGTGTGGCGCGCGCCGCCATTGGCGATCGTCGCCCTCGGGGCCCTCGGCGCCGCCAGTCTTGCCGCCCTTGGCTGAATGGTGCGCCCCTCCGGCCGACGTTCCGGCTCAGGACGCGGCACCTGCCTGGGCGCGCGCCAGTCCGCCCGCCCGCTCCACGAACCCGGCGATCGCCGGCACGCCCGCGCCCGCGCGGATGTTGGCGAACACGAACGGACGCTCGCCGCGCATCCGGCGCGCGTCGCGGTCCATCACGTCCAGGTTCGCGCCCACCAGCGGCGCCAGGTCGGTCTTGTTGATGACCAGCAGGTCGCTCCGGGTGATGCCGGGTCCGCCCTTGCGGGGGATCTTGTCGCCGGCGGAGACGTCGATCACGTAGATCGTCAGGTCGGCCAGCTCCGGGCTGAAGGTCGCGGCGAGGTTGTCGCCGCCGCTCTCGATGAGCAGGACGTCGAGAGCGGGGAAGCGGCGGCACATCTCGGCGACCCCGGCAAGGTTGATCGACGCGTCCTCGCGGATCGCCGTGTGCGGGCAGCCGCCGGTCTCGATACCCATGATCCGCTCGGGCGGCAAGGACCCGGCGCGGGTCAGGAACTCCGCGTCCTCCTTGGTATAGATGTCGTTGGTGATGGCCGCCACCTGCCAGCGGTCGCGGAAGGCGCGGCACAGCGCGTCCATCAGGGCGGTCTTGCCGGTGCCGACCGGCCCGCCGATGCCGACCCGCAGCGGGCCGTTGGGTGAGTTCATGTGCGAAACAACCTCGTGTGCTGGGTCTCGTGGCGCATGGCGGCGATGTCGGAGCGGAAGCAGGCGCCGCCGATGTCGTCCAGCGCGGCCCCGCGCGTCGCGGCCGTGACCGCCAAAATCGTCTGTTCAAGGGCGGCCAACACGCGCAGTCCCGCCGTCTGACCGAGCGGCACAAGCCGCACGGCAGCCGAGATCAGATTGCTCGTCAGCGCCTGGAGGTAGGCGGCAACCACCGTCTCTTCCTCGATCCCGTGGTCGGCGGCGAGGGCGCCGACCGCGACCGGGTACGGAAGCGGGTCACGCAGCGCGGCCAGGCGCGGGCTATCCCAGACCAGCGCGGCGCGCGCGAAGGCCTCGCCCTGGCCCAGCGCCTCGGCCCGCCGCTCGCGCGCGCCGGACGCCGCCGCGCCGAACGCGCCGAGCCCCGACAGGACCGCGCCTTCGGCGCGGCGCGCATGGCGCAGCAGGATCGCGTCGGATCGGCCCGACCCGTGCGCCAGGACGTCGCCCAGCCAGTCGCAAAGGTTGGCCTCGTCGCGCACATCCCCCGCCTCGACGGCCCATTCAAGTCCGTGGCTATAGGCGAAGCCGCCGGTCGGGAAGGCGGGCGACAACCAGGCCAGCAGGCGCAGGAGCGCCGTGACCTCGGTCTCAGTGGGCGTGATCATCGTCATGACCGTGATGATGCCCGCCGGCATAAGCCCCGGCCTCCGGGTGGAATGGCGCCTCGATCGGCGTCACGTGTCCGCCGAGCTGGGTGATCATCGCCGCGATCACGTGGTCGTCGCGGATGCGCAAATGCTCGCCGAGGAGCTGCACCGGCAGGTGCCGGTTGCCGAGATGCCAGGCGATGCGGACCAGCGCGCCGGGGCCGTGCGCGTGGATTTCCAGCAGCGCCTCCGGTCGCGCGCGCACCCGCACCACCCCGCCCTGATCGAGCACCAGCCCGTCACCATCGCGTAGCCGCGCCGCGTGCGGCAGATCGAGCAGCAGATCGCCCCCCGCCTCGGTGCGCAGCGCGATCCGCCGGCGATGGCGCATGTCGAAGTCGAGCAGCACGGCGTCGGATGCGCGCCCCTGATCCCAGGTCCCGGCCGGCAGGACGGCGATGGCGCGCACCTAGCCCTCCCCCCAACCCGCAAGGGGAGGGGGAGAAGCGGACTCGTGCCCCCTCCCCTTGCGGGAGGGGGTTGGGGGGAGGGGGCGTCCGGATGCCAGCATTTGGGTCAAAATAGGAAATACCTTTGTGCCATCGGCAGCACCGTCGCCGGTTCGCAGGTCAGGAGGGCGCCGTCGGCGCGTACCTCGTAGGTTTCGGGATCGACCTCGATCACCGGCGTGGCGTCGTTGTGGACCATGCTCCGCTTGCCGATCCCGCCGCGCGTGTTGGCCACCGCGACCAGTTGCCGGCGCAGGCCGAGCGGTGCGCCGATCCCCGCATCCAGCGCGGCGGCGGAGACGAAGGTGACGCAGGTCGCGCCCAGCGCGCCGCCGAACGCGCCGAACATGGGCCGGTAATGCACCGGCTGCGGCGTCGGGATCGACGCGTTCGGATCGCCCATCGCCGCCATCGCGATCGCGCCTCCCTTGATGACGAGATCGGGCTTCACCCCAAAAAATGCCGGCGACCATAAAACCAGATCGGCGAGCTTGCCGGCCTGGATCGAGCCGACCTCATGGGCGATGCCCTGCGCGATCGCCGGGTTGATCGTGTATTTGGCGACATACCGCTTCACCCGCGCATTGTCGTGCACGTCCGTGTCCCCCGGCAGCGCCCCGCGCTGAGCCTTCATCTTGTGCGCGGTCTGCCAAGTGCGCAGGATCACCTCGCCCACGCGCCCCATCGCCTGGCTGTCCGACGACATCATCGAGAGCGCGCCGAGGTCGTGCAGGATGTCCTCGGCGGCGATGGTCTCCTTGCGGATGCGGCTCTCGGCGAAGGCGATGTCCTCGGGGATCGCCGGGTCGAGGTGATGACACACCATGAGCATGTCGAGATGCTCGTCGAGCGTGTTCGCCGTATAGGGCCGGGTCGGATTGGTGGAGCTGGGCAGCACGTTGGCCAGGCCCGCCACCTTGATGATGTCGGGCGCGTGCCCGCCGCCGGCGCCCTCGGTGTGGAAGGCGTGGATCGTCCGGCCCTGGAAGGCGGCGATGGTGTCCTCGACGAAGCCGGATTCATTCAGCGTGTCGGTGTGGATCATCACCTGCACGTCGAAGCGGTCGGCGACCGACAGCGCGCAGTCGATCGCGGCGGGCGTGCTGCCCCAGTCCTCGTGCAGCTTCAGGCAGGACGCCCCGGCGCGGACCATCTCCTCCAGCGCGGCGGAACGCGCGGCGTTGCCCTTGCCGGCGAAGGCGAGATTGACCGGCAGCGCCTCGGCCGCCTGCAACATGCGCGCGATGTGCCAGGGGCCGGGCGTGCAGGTGGTGGCGGCGGTGCCGGTCGCCGGGCCCGTCCCGCCGCCGATCATGGTGGTGATGCCCGAGGCCAGCGCCTCCTCCACCTGCTGGGGGCAGATGAAGTGGATGTGGCCGTCGATCCCGCCGGCCGTAAGGATCTTGCCCTCGCCCGCGATGATCTCGGTGCCCGGGCCGATGACGATGTTCACGCCGGGCTGCACGTCGGGATTGCCCGCCTTGCCGATGCGGGCGATGCGCCCCGCGGCAATGCCGATATCGGCCTTCACCACGCCCCAGTGATCCAAAATCAGTGCGTTGGTGATCACGGTGTCCACCGCACCCTCGGCTTGCGAGGCCTGCGACTGGCCCATGCCGTCGCGGATCACCTTGCCGCCGCCGAACTTCACCTCCTCGCCATAGATCGTCAGGTCGCGCTCGACCTCGATGAACAGGTCGGTGTCGGCCAGGCGCACGCGATCCCCAGTGGTCGGGCCGAACATGTCGGCATAGGCGGCGCGCGACAGGCGGGCCATCAGAGCGGACCCATCACGGCGGCGCGGAAGCCGAACACCACCCGGCGTCCCCGATAGGGGATCAGCGCGACCTCGCGGGTCTGCCCCGGCTCGAAGCGGACGGCTGTACCGGCCGGAATGTCGAGCCGGCATCCGTGCGCGGCGGCCCGATCGAACGACAGCGCCGGGTTGGCTTCGGCAAAATGGTAGTGGCTGCCCACCTGGATCGGCCGGTCGCCGGTGTTGGCGACGGTGAGCGTGGTGCGGGGGAGGCCGGCATTCAGCTCGATCTCCCCCTCGGCGGAAATGAGTTCACCGGGAATCATCGGATCGGCTCGTGGACGGTGACCAGCTTGGTGCCGTCGGGAAACGTCGCCTCGACCTGCACGTCGTGGATCATCTCCGCCACCCCCTCCATGACCTGCGCGCGGCTCACGACATGCGCGCCCGTTTCCATGAGATCAGCCACGCTGCGCCCGTCGCGCGCGCCTTCCACCAGGAAGTCGGTGATCAGCGCGACCGCCTCGGGATGGTTCAGCTTCACCCCGCGCTCCAGCCGCCGGCGCGCGACCATCGCGGCCATGGCGATCAGCAGCTTGTCCTTCTCGCGCGGGGTCAGGTTCATGCCGGCATTCTCTCAGCAGAGCCAGACGCGCGGCAGCGGACGATCGCGCAGCGCGACCAACGCCCGTGCGACGATGCGGCGCAGCCCGGCGCCGTCGGGGGCCAGGATGCGCGCGATCAGCAGCCCGTCCCAGGCGCTGGCGCCCGCCTCCGCATCGCCCAGCGCGGCGCGCATCGCCTCAAGGCGCGTTTCGGCATCCGGGGCGGCATGGACCAGCGTTGCCACCGCCCGCGCACCCGCCGCCACGGCGGGGCGGCGCAGCAGGGCATCCGCGTCGCCGGCGAGGCGCACCGTCTCGTGCAGCACGGGAGTGCCGTCGCGGCGCAGCGAGATCACGTCGCGCAGCGTCGCCTGGCGCACGACCTCCCCCATCGCGGCGCGGCCGAATACCAGCATCTCCACCGCGAGGAACCAGGACGTGGCGGCCAGTTCGACATCCAGGCGTCGGTCGAGCGCGCAGCCGTCGAACAAGATCGTCTCCTGCGCCAGCCATTCCGCCGCCGTGCCCGACGCCAGCGCAATCCGTGTCCGCACACGCGCCGGCGGACTCGCCGGCAGGGCGCGGTAGAACCGCTCGGCAGCCTGGCCCGCGATGCTGGCCCGCGCGCCGGGCGCCAGCACGAAGCGGCTGTCCAGCCGGTCGCCCCCGGCGATCCCGCCGGACGTGTTGAGCGTGACGATGTCGGTCCACGTAGCCGCGCCGGGGCGCGGAAAGCGCGCCTTCAGGCAGCCCGCCTGGCCCAGCGTGTCCAGCACCGTCGCCCCGTCGCGCATGCGCAACCCGACAACAAGCTCGCCAGCGGCGCGTTGCAGCGCGGGTTCAGACCGACAGCCGGCGTCGAACATCCGCCTCGTCGAGCTCCCCGCGCGCGCTGGCCAGCACGATGCTGCCCCGATCCATCACCGCAATGGTCTGCGCCAGCTCGCGCGCGAAGTCCAGATACTGCTCGACCAGCAGGATCGCCATGTCCCCGCGCGCCCGCAGCAGCGCGATCACCCGGGCGATGTCCTTGATGATGCTCGGCTGGATGCCTTCGGTGGGCTCATCGAGCAGCAGCAGGCGCGGGCGGGTCACCAGCGCGCGGGCCAGGGCGAGCTGCTGCTGTTGGCCGCCCGACAGATCCCCGCCGCGACGGCGCAGCATGGATTTCAGCACGGGGAACAGCTCGAACACCTCGTCGGGCACGCGTCGCTGCCCGCGCGGCAGGACGGCGAAGCCGGTCTCCAGGTTCTCGCGCACGGTCAGCAGCGGGAAGATGTCGCGCCCTTGCGGCACCCAGGCGATGCCGCGCCGCGCCCGCTCATGCGTGGGCAGCCGGCTGATATCGGCGCCTTCCCAGCGTATCGCGCCGGCACTGAGCGGGTGCGCGCCCATGATCGCGCGCAGGAGGCTGGTCTTGCCGACGCCGTTGCGGCCGAGCAGGCAGGTCACGGCGCCAAGGCGTGCATCGAGCGACACCCCGCGCAGCGCGATGGCGGCGCCGTAGTGAAGCGTGACGGAGACTACGTCGAGGATCGCACTCATCGGCCGAGATAGACCTCGACGACGCGCGGGTCGTCGCTGACATGATCGATTGAGCCCTCGGAGAGCACCGCGCCTTCGTGCAGCACCGTGACCCTCACATCCAGCGCGCGCACGAATGCCATGTCGTGCTCGACCACCACAACGGTACGCGTGCGGTTGATCTCGCGCAGCAGCGCAGCAGTCTGCTCGGTCTCGGCATCCGTCATGCCGGCCACCGGCTCGTCCACCAACAGCAGGCGCGGGTCCTGCGCCAGCAGCATGCCGATCTCCAGCCACTGCTTCTGGCCGTGCGACAAAGCGGCGGCGAGGCGACGACGCTCCTGGGTCAAGCGCACCGTGTGCAGGATCTCGTCGATGCGCGCGTGCTCGGCTCTTGTCTCGCGGGCCCGCAAGGTGCGGCGTGCCCGACGGTCGCCGGCCAGGGCGAGCAACAGATTGTCCCATACGGTGTGGGAGTCGAAGACCGTCGGCTTCTGGAACTTGCGCCCGATCCCGAGCGCGGCGATCGCCGGTTCGTCCAGGCGCGTGAGATCGGTGTGCTCGCCGAACACGACCCGCCCGGTATCGGGGCGGGTCTTGCCGGTGATGACGTCCATCATCGTGGTCTTGCCCGCGCCGTTCGGTCCGATCACCGCGCGCATCTCGCCGGGCGCCAGCACCAGCGACAGCGCGTTCAGCGCGCGGAAGCCGTCGAACGAGACGCTGACGCCATCGAGGTAGAGCAGCGTCCCCGCCGTGTTCATCCGGTCACCTCGGAAGCGGCACGCGCGGCGGCGGCCTCGATCGGGCCCGGTTCGATCAAGCCAGCTTCAATAAGGCCCGGTTCGATCGGACCTAGCTCGGCACGGCGTTCGCGGCGCACGGACAGCCCGGCTAGCCCGCGCGGCAGCAGCAATGTCACCAGCACGAACAAGGCGCCCAGGCCGAACAGCCAGAATTCCGGCACCGCCGCGGTGAACCAGGTCTTGGCGAGGTTGACCAGTACCGCACCCAGGATCGCGCCCCATAGCGTGCCCCGCCCGCCGACGGCGACCCAGATCACCGCCTCGACCGAGTTGCCTGGCGCGAACTCGCTCGGGTTGATGATGCCGACCTGCGGGACATAGAGTGCACCGCCGATCCCGGCCATGACCGCGGAGGCGACCCAGACGACCAGCTTGTACGCCTCCGGCCGGTAGCCCAGGAACCGTGTCCGCGCCTCGGCGTCACGCACCGCGACCAGCACCTTGCCAAAGCGCGAGCCGACCAGGAGCCGCGCCAGCACATAGGCAATGGCCAGCACGATCGCGGTTGCGACGAGCAACACGGCGCGGGTTGCGTTCGCTTGCAGCGGCAGGCCCAGCAGGTCCTTGAAGTCGGTCATGCCGTTGTTGCCGCCGAAGCCCATGTCGTTGCGGAAGAACGCGAGCATCAGCGCATAGGTCAGCGCCTGGGTGATGATCGACAGATACACTCCGCCGACGCGGGAGCGGAACGCGAACCAGCCGAACACGAACGCCAGCACGCCCGGTATCAGCAGCGCCATCACGGCGGCGACGGCGAAGTGCTCGAAGCCGTGCCAGTACCAGGGCAGGTCGTGCCAGCCCAGGAACACCATAAAGTCCGGCAGCCGCGCATTGGCATAGACCCCGCGCGCGCCGATCTCGCACATCAGGTACATGCCCATCGCGTAGCCCCCCAGCGCGAAGAACGCCGCGTGACCCAGGCTGAGGATGCCGGCGTAGCCCCACACCAGATCCAGCGCCAGCGCGAGGATCGCGTAGCAGAGATACTTGCCGGCCAGCGATACGACATAGGCCGACACGTGCAGTGCGGAATCCGCCGGCGTGGCCTGGTTCAGCCCCGCCAGGACCAACGCGGCCAGCAGCACCAGCGCCGGCGCGAGAAGGGTGGAGCGGGCGCGGATCATGCTTCCACCGCGCGTCCCTTCAGCGGGAACAGTCCGCGCGGCTTGCGCTGGATGAACAGGATCAGCAGGGCGAGCACGACGATCTTGCCCAGCACCGCCCCGGCGATCGGCTCCAGGAACTTGTTGGCCACTCCCAGCGTCAGCGCGCCGACCACCGTGCCCCAGAGATTGCCGACGCCGCCGAACACCACCACCATGAAGCTGTCGATGATGTAGCCCTGCCCCAGATTGGGGCTGACATTGTCGATCTGGCTGAGCGCGACGCCGGCCATCCCGGCGACCCCGGAGCCGAGCCCGAAGGTCAGCGCGTCAATGCGCGGGGTGCGAATGCCCATCGACGCCGCCATCAGCCGGTTCTGCGTCACCGCGCGCATGCGCAGGCCGAGCGGGGTGAACCGCATGACCGCCATCAGTCCGGCCAGCACGAGGAACGCGAAGACGATGATCGCCAGCCGGTTATAGGTCAGCGCCAGCCCGCCGAGATGCGTGTCCCCGCTCATCCAGCCCGGCGTGCTGACCGCGCGGTTGTTGGCGCCGAACACGGTGCGGACCGCCTGCTGGAGGATCAGGCTCAGCCCCCATGTCGCGAGCAGCGTCTCCAGCGGCCGGCCGTACAGCCAGCGGATCAGCGTGCGCTCGATGATGATGCCGAGTCCTCCCGAGACGACGAAAGCGGCGGGAACGGCGATCAGCACGCTGACGCCCGAGAATCCCGGAGCGAATCCGAGCACCGCCTGCTGCACCATGAAGGTCGTGTACGCGCCCAGCATCACCATCTCGCCATGCGCCATGTTGATGACGCCCATCACGCCGAAGGTGACGGCCAGCCCGGCGGCGGCCAGCAGCAGCACGGAGCCGAGCGAGATGCCGTAATAGACTCCCTGCGCCACGCTCCAGAGTTGCAGGTTGCGATCGATTGCTGTGACGGCGGCGGCGGCGGCGGCGGCGACCGCCGGTGGCTGGTTCGAGAGCTGGTCGAGCAGCCCGCGCGCGTCCATGCCGCCGCGCGCGCGGATCGCGACGACGGCGTCGAGCCGGGCTTGTGTCGAGGCGTCGGTCGTGAACAGCAGCGCGGCAGCCCGCGCCTGCGTCATCGCGCGCCGCGCCGCAGGGTGGGTTTCCGTCGCCAGCGCGCGGTCCAGCGCGGGGAGTGCATGTGGGTCATGGTCGTGAAACACCGCCTCGGCGGCAACCACGCGCGCGACGGGGTCGGGCGAGAACAGCCTTAGCGCACCTAACGCATCGTCGATCGCCTCGCGCACCGGGTTGCTGACCCGGATCTTCTTCAGCCCACTCGCCGCGACGCCCGGCGCAGGCGCGCCGGTCGCCGCATCCACGAAGCCGGACGGCGTGCGGATGAACAGCGCGCGGTCGCCACGGACATACAGCGCGCCGTCGTGCAGGGCGGCGATCACCGGCAGCGCGCGGGGGTCACCCGACCGCCCTAGCGCCTGCACGCCACGTCGAAGGTCGTCGAGGTTCGATGTGGCCAGGGCGGAGAGCGGCGCGGCGCCCTCCGCCCTGCACGCGCTCGCAACGCCGAGCGCGAGGAACGCGACGAGCAGGCCCCAGAGCAGCCGGCTCCTCAGCGTGTCCCGCACGGGCCTCCTCAGGCCCGCTTGCCGCCGCCGGCGCCGCAGGTGCCCGTCTTGACGTTGAAGGCGCCGCAGCTCAGCGGCTTGCGCCAGTCGCCGATCAGGTCCTTCGTCTCGGCGAGATAGGGCGACCATTCCTGCGCGACGAGCAGGCCCGGCGTCTGCGACACGACGTTGAACTGCCCGTCATCCTGGATCTCGCCGATCAGCACCGGCTTGGTCAGGTGATGGTTCGGCATCATCGCCGCATAGCCGCCGGTCAGATTCGGCACCGAGACCCCGATCATGGCGTCGATGACCGCGTCGGGATCGACCGTTCCCGCCTTCTCCACCGCCTTCACCCACATGTTGAAGCCGATGTAGTGCGCCTCCATCGGATCGTTGGTGGTGCGCTTGGGGTTCTTGATGAACTGGTGCCAGCCGTCGATGAAGGCCTTGTTCTCCGGCGTGTCCACGCTCTCGAAATAGTTCCACGCCGCCATGTGCCCGACCAGCGGCTTGGTATCCATGCCGGCCAGCTCCTCCTCGCCGACGCTGAACGCCACCACGGGGATGTCCGTCGCCTTCACGCCCTGGTTGCCCAGCTCCTTGTAGAACGGCACGTTGGCGTCGCCGTTGATCGTGGACACCACGGCGGTCTTCTTGCCCGACGAGCCGAACCCCTTGATCTGCGCGACGATGTTCTGCCAGTCGGAGAAGCCGAACGGCGTGTAGTTGATCATGATGTCGTTGGACGCGACGCCCTTCAGCTTCAGGTAGGCTTCCAGGATCTGGTTCGTGGTGCGCGGATAGACATAGTCGGTGCCGGCGAGCACCCAGCGCTGCACCTTCTCCTCGCCCATCAGGTAGTCCACCGCCGGGATCGCCTGCTGGTTCGGCGCCGCGCCGGTGTAGAAGACGTTGCGGCTGCACTCCTGGCCTTCGTATTGGACCGGATAGAACAGGATGCCGTTCAGCTCCTCGAACACCGGCAGCACCGACTTGCGCGAGACCGACGTCCAGCAGCCGAACACGGCGGCGACCTTGTCCACGCTGAGCAGCGCACGCGCCTTCTCGGCGAACAATGGCCAGTTGGAGGCGGGATCGACCACCACCGGCTCCAGCTTGCGCCCGAGCAGCCCGCCCTTGGCGTTCTGATCGGCGATCAGCATCAGCATGACGTCCTTCAGCGTCGTCTCGCTGATCGCCATGGTGCCGGAGAGCGAGTGCAGGATGCCGACCTTGATGGGGGCGCCTGAGTCCGGGGCCGGCGCCGCGACCGAGGCCGGGACTGTTCCGGGCGCCGCGCGCAATCCCGCTGCCGCCGCTGCCAGCCCGACCCCGAGCATTCCCAGGCCCCTGCGGCCGAGCGCGATCCGTTCCGACGTCATTCCAGCTCTCCCCAACCATGATCCGGCGCGCGCTTCGATCGAGCGGCTGGGAGGAGAGAAGCATGCGCTGTGCCAAGCCGGAGCAGCGACAATAACGCCCTGCAAACCTCGCGAAGGCGCGATTTTCGGCAAAGCGGCGACAAATCGCCTAAAACTCGGGCAGCGAGTTTCGCGCTCGGCCTCTGCCCGACGCCGTCAACGTTGCGCGCTGACCAAATCGGCGTATCTACCCGGCCATGCGCTTAAACACGGACGAAGCGATCGCAAGCCGCAGGTCGGTGCGGCGCTTTCTGCCCGACCCGGTTTCGCAGGACGTGGTGGAGGCGATCCTCGATCTCGCCGCGCGGGCACCGAGCGGGACAAACATGCAACCATGGCGGGCGCGCGCATTCGCTGGGCCGCCCAAGGATGCGCTCTGCCGCGCGGTGCTCGACGCCTTCATGGCCGACGAGCCGGGCCACCAGCAGGAGTACCCGTACCTATCCCGACCAGTTCTTCGAGCCCTACACGTCGCGCCGCCGCAAGGTGGGCTGGGATCTCTACGGCCTGCTCGGTATCGCGCGCGGAGAGGCGGCGCGGATGAAGGCGCAGCACGGACGCAACTACCTGTTCTTCGATGCGCCGGTCGGGCTGATCTTCACCATCGACCGCCGGCTCGCGCTCGGCAGCTGGCTCGACTATGGCATGTTCCTGCAAAACGTCATGGTCGCCGCGCGCGGGCGCGGGCTCGATACCTGCCCGCAGGTCGCGTGGACGCATTATCACCGGGCGATCCGCCGCGTGCTGCCGCTCGACGAGCACGAGGCGGTCGTCTGCGGCATGGCGCTCGGCCGGGCCGCAGACGCGCCCGAGAACCGTCTCGTGACCGAGCGGGTTCCGGCCCGCGCCTTCGCCGCATTCAAAGGATTCTGAAGGATTTTCGGGCTCCTCCGTCGGGGAACTGCGGGGAGTGCAGGGCGTTGATCGCGCTGTGACTCGAGTTGAAGGCCGTGGCGAACAGGCACTCTCGGCACCAGACTTCATTCAAGGACCGTATCCTTGCCCGTTCGCGCAGGCTGGGGATTGGTGCGGTCGGGCTCGCGCTGATTGGATTAGCCGGCCCGGTTCGGGCCGATCCGGTCTCGTGGGATCATCTCTGCTCGACCGTCGGCGCGTTCGCGGGCGAGCTGGCGGTGTACCCGCAACCAGGGTACGCCCGAGTCCGCCGCTGTCGCGTTGGCACGCATCAAGCTTGGCGCGGTGCCGCCGGAGATATCGGATGGCGACGTCGCCGCCGAGATCGCTCGCCAGGTCTATGCCTCGCCGTCCCTCGGCCCGGACCAGGAGCGCGCGTCCCTGCGATCCGCGTGCCTAACGCCTGCGCCGTCCTCTCGGCTCCGACCCGCAAGGGCCGAGCCGCCTGACACGCCGCTTGTCTCGCATCTGGTTCCTGTCCCGCTTGGAACAGGCGTCAATCGCATCGATGGGTTCGCACCCGACGGGCGGCCCGCCGACATCGTGCTGGCGTGGCACGACGACGGTGGCGGACACGGTCATGACGTATTCACCGTGATGGTGCCGTCGGGCCCTGGTCAGACCGCCGCGGACGGCCAAGATTTCAGGCACGCAGATAGTGGCCCTGCCTGACGGAAGCCCGATCGCCGATGATCCGCATAATGGGGGCGACGTGCTCAGCAGCGTCCGCTTCGCCCGTGGCATGGTCGACGGCGCGGAGGCCAGCCTGCTTCTGAGGGCCGCGCGTCGGCCGAGCGGCGCCGGTCCGTCCGTCCCGACCGCGGCGGTGTTCGAGATGTACCAGCTCGTCCCGCGCAGCGTTGGCGCGGAAACGAGAGACGAATTCGTGCCGATCCTGCGGCGGGAATTGCGATTCCGCTTCTGCAACGCCGACCTGGCGCTGAGCGTGGCCTCGGGCTTGCCGCTGCGCAGCTCCTACCGCGGCCCGCGTGGCGCGGACGGCCAGTTCACCTCGAACGGCTGTCCGGATACCGCCATAGCAAGGCGCTAGAAGCCAGCGGCAGCACGCGCATTGCGCGCAGACGCGAGCGCTGCTGCTGACCCTCGGATCAGACCGGCGGCGTCGAGAGTGGCCGTGGCTCCTCGGCCACTCCCGTAAGCTGGATCGGCTTCAGCCATTCACGCTGCGAATGAGTGCGGCCCAGCGGTCGATCGCCGGCATGACCTTATCGGCCGCCTCCGGCCGGAACGTGGTGACCACGCGCGAAATGCCCAGATCGGCGAAGCGCTTGATCCCATCGGCATCCTCCGGCGCGCCCCAGGCGGTAAGCTCGATCGCGGCGGGATCGCGGCCAGCTTCCTGCGCCATCTTGCGAAATTCCGGCAGGATGGCGCCGAGATCGTTCCGGCCGGCCAGCGGAATCCAGCCGTCGCCATAGCGGATCACGCGCCGCGCCGCGTGCGGCCATGCACCGCCGACGATGATCGGCGGATGCGGCTTCTGCACCGGCTTCGGCCACGCCATCATCGGGTCGAAATTGACGAACTCGCCATGATACTCGGCCTTCGACTTCGTCCAGATCTCCTTCATCGCCTCGACCGACTCGCGCATCCGCTTGAAGCGGCTGGCGAAGACGGTGCCGTGGTCCTCCATCTCGTCCTGGTTCCATCCGCCGCCGACGCCGAACAGGAACCGGCCCTGGGAGACCTGGTCGATCGAGGCGACCAGCTTCGCGGTCTGGATCGTATCGCGCTGCTGCACCAGCAGGACGCCGGTGCCGACCTTCAGCTTCTTCGTGACCATCGCCGCCGCGGTCAGCGTCACGAACGGGTCCATCGCATCGTAGTATTCCTTCGGCAGATCGCCGCCGCCGGGAAAGGGCGTCTTGCGGCTGAGCGGGATGTGCGAGTGCTCGGGCGCCCAGACGGACTCGAAGCCCCGCTCCTCGAGCGCCGTCGCGAGATCCATCGCGCTCATGGAATAGTCGGTGAAGAACATTGCTCCGCCGAATTTCATGTGCCTGCGCCTCCTGGTTCAGGAGACAAGCTTAGCGCCGTTTTCCGGCAGCATGCTACTGGCCGGGCCGCCATGTCGGTTGTGCAGGGCTGACGAACCGCACACCCTCTCGCCAGCAGTGTCGGGCAGGGCCCGCCCGATGCAGGAGCCGGATGCATGGATGAACCCGTCAACGCCTTCGTCCCTGGCCCCCGGCTGACAATTCCCGGCGCGCCGGGCGGTCCGCTGGCAGGAATGACATTCGCGGCCAAGGATCTGTTCGATGTTGCCGGATACAGGACCGGCGGCGGCAATCCCGACTGGGCGCGCGCCCATCCCGTTCCCGCCCGACACGCCTGGGCGGTCGCGACGCTGCTGGAGGCCGGGGCGGGCCTGATCGGCAAGACGATCACCGACGAGGTCTCGCTTGGCATCCTCGGCGAGAACGCCTTCGACGGCACGCCGCGCAACAGCATCGCGCCCGACCGCGTGCCGGGCGGCTCCTCCTCGGGCTCGGCCGCCGCCGTGGCGGCGGGGTTGTGCGATACGGCACTCGGCACCGACACCGGCGGTTCCGTCCGCGTGCCCGCGAGCTTCTGCGGCCTTTACGGCATCCGTCCGACCCATGGGCGGCTGGATTTGACGGGCATGCTGGCGCAGGCGCCCAGTTCCGACACGGCGGGATGGTTCGCGCGCGACGCGGCGACCTTCGCCAAGGTTTCGCGCGTGCTTCTGCGCGAGGCGATCCCCGACACGGTGCCGGGCCGGCTGATCGTGGCCGTCGATGCGTTCGGCTTCGCCGACACCGCGGTGGCCGCGGCGTTGGCGCCGATGGTGGAGCGGTTGGCGCGGATCGTCGGCACGAAGCGCGACGAGGTGATGGCACCTCCGGGACTGTCGGCCTGGGCACGCGCCCAGCGCAGCCTGCAACCCAGCGAGGCGTGGCAGACCTTCAAACCGTGGATCGAACGCGACAATCCGCGCTTCGCCTTCAGTGTCGCCCGCAACCTCGTCGCGGGCGCGCAGATCACCGACGCGGACCGCGCCTGGGCGTCACTGATGCGCCAGGAGGCGCGGGCACGGATGGCGTATCTGCTGGGGCCGGGCACCATACTGTGTCTGCCGACCACCCCGTTTCCGGCGCCGATGAAGGGATTGCCGCTGCCCGTACTCGATCCGTTGCGCGACCGCATCACATGCCTGTGCGCGCATGGCGGCCTGACCGGGGTGCCGCAGGTCAGCCTGCCGGGGGCCACGGTCGATGGGCTGCCGGTCGGCCTGTCGGTCGTGGGCGGAGCAGGCATGGACACCACCCTGATCGCCGTCGCCCGTGCCATGGAGGCCACCCAGTGATCGACCAGCCAACGACCGATTTCACCCCGAACCTGGCGGATGTCGTCGCCGAGGTGCGCGCGCTGTTCGAACGCTACGAGCAGGCCCTGATCGACAAGGACATGGACGTGCTGGACCAGACGTTCTGGGACAGCCCGCACACGATCCGCTACGCCATGCACGAGAATGGCTACGGGTTCGACGCGATCCACCGCCATCGCGTCGCGCGGCCGGCGGGTCCGGGGATCAAGGAGCGCCGGCTGCGGCTGGAGATCCTGACCTTGGGGCGGAACGTCGCGAGCGTGAACCTGGAGTTCAAGCTGCGCGGCCAGGACCTGATCGGGCGCCAGAGCCAGACCTGGGTGCGCTTCCCCGACGCCGGCTGGAAGGTGGTCTCCGCGCATGTCTCGACGATGAACGAGCGGCCGCTGTGGTAACGGGGCAGCGCCGACCCGCCCTCTCCGCTTCGGGGCGGGTCTGACCTGTGCCGCCCGCTCGGGCATCCCGCGCGCGTGCGCTCAGCATCGACACGTTGGAGGAGCTGGGCGCGCGTCGGCTTGCCGAGCTGCTGATGCAGGCGGCGACCGGCGACCCGGCGCTTGCCCGCTCGCTCCGCCTCGCCTTGGCCGGGACCGATAGCGCCGGCCGGCTCGCCGCCGAAGTGGAGAAGCGGCTGCGCACCATCCGCCGTTCGCGCGGGTTCATCGACTGGGACAAGGTGCGCCCGTTCGCCCGCGAACTCGACGCGTTGCGCGAGACCATCGCCGGCCCGCTTGCCGCGGCAGACCCGCAGGCGGCGGTTGCGCAGATGCGGCTGTTCCTCGGCCTAGGGGAGAGCGTGCTCGAGCGGAGCGACGATGGCAGCGGCGTGCTGGGCGACGTGTTCCGCCAGGCCGGCGCCGAGCTTGGCCGGCTCTGGGCGCTTCTGCCAGCGCGTGATCCGGTGGCACTCGCGGCCGATCTGCTTGCCCTGCTCGATGCCGACGGCTACGGCCTGACGGACCGGCTGCTGGAGACCGCCAGCTCCGCCCTCGGTCCCGAGGGGCGGGCAGAGCTGCGCCGCCTGCTTCAGGCGCGCCTCGATGCCCTGCCGGTCGCGCGCGGTCGCGACGATTTCGAGGATTGGCGCGGACGCTTCGCGCCGTCGCGGCTGCTCCGCGAGCTGGCCGATCTGGAACAGGACGTCGATGCGTTCATCGCGGCGGCCGCGGCGGCTGGCCGGATCGAGAACCTGGCAGGCGACATCGCCGAACGGCTGATCGCCCATGGCCGCGCCGAGGAGGCACTCGCCTGGCTGGACCGCGCACCGAGCCGCCACGAGGGCGAGGCGATGCGGCACACCGACCTGCGCATCGCGGCGTTCGACGGGCTCGGGCGCACGCAGGAGGCGCAGGCGCTGCGCTGGGAGGCGTTTGGCCGCTGGGTGAGCGCGGCGCATCTGCGTCCGTATCTGCGCGGCCTGCCCGATTTTGACGATGTGCAGGCCGAGGACCAGGCGATGGCGCACGCGCTGTCGCATCCGGACCGGCATTTGGCGCTCGATTTCCTGGTCGCCTGGCCGAACCTGGAAGCGGCGAACCGGCTGGTGCGCGCGCATCACGGCGAACTCGACGGGCGGGACTACGGCCGGCTGCGTCCGGCCGCCGAGGCCCTGGCCGGCAAGTATCCGGCGGCGGCCACGCTGCTGCATCGCGCCCTGGCCGAGGACGTGCTGCGACGGGCGTCCTCGCGGCAATACCAGTATGCCGCGCGCGATGTCCGCGCCTGCGCGAGCCTCGCGCCGCTGCTGGCCGAGGACGCCGGGCTGGAGAGCCACGACGCGTTCATGGCACGGCTCCGGCAGGAGCATCCGCGCAAGAGCGGGTTCTGGTCCCTGCTCGATCCAGTCGCGCGATGAGGGGAGGAGACGCACATGGACGACGACAAATTCAACCTGGCGATTCGCAGGTTCCTCAAGGAGGTCGGCGTCACCTCGCAACGCGAGATCGAGAAAGCGGTCCGCGAGGGTATCCAGGCCGGCCGTCTTCAAGGTGGCCGGACGATCCGGGCCAAGATGACGCTGGAGATCGGCGAGGCGAACCTGACGCACGTGATCGAGGGCACGATCGACCTCGGGTGAGCGCCCGCGCAGCTAGATTGCGCGTGGCGGCCGGGGACCATACGCTTCCTCCCGAGCGACCCGCTTCGGCGCAAGGTCGCGTGTGGGAAGGAACGCCAGCATGCTTGCACGTCGGATGCTGCTCGGGACCGCCGTCGCCGGGGGCCTCGGTCTGAGCACGGTCGGCGCCCGCGCGGCGCCGTCGTCAGCCGCCGCCGATGCACCCGTCGCCGTCACCCAGTACGGCAAGGTGCGCGGTGCAATCTCAGACGGCATCAACAACTTCAAGGGCATTCCCTACGGCGCCTCGACCGCCGCCACGCGCTTCCGTCCGCCGGAGCCGCCCGCGCCGTGGAGTGACATCCGCGACGCGCTCGCCTACGCGCCGATGTGCCCGCAAGTCATCGGGAAGCTGCCGTCGATCTTCGCCTCCTGGACCTTCGACAAGGACATGAGCGAGGACTGCCTCGTGCTCAATGTCTGGACGCCCGCGTTGAACGACGGGCGCAAGCGGCCGGTCATGGTGTGGTTCCACGGCGGCGACTTCTCCAACCTGTCCGGTTCGCGCAACGTGTTCGACGGCACCGCGCTGGCGCGGAAGGGCGACGTCGTCGTCGTCACCCTCAATCACCGCCTCAACCTGTTCGGCTATCTGTATCTGGCGCAGCTGGCGCCGCAATTTCCCGATTCCGGGAATGCCGGGATGCTCGACCTGGTCGCGGCGCTGCGCTGGGTGCGCGACAACATCGCCGCGTTCGGCGGCGATGCGGACAACGTCACCATCTTCGGCCAATCGGGCGGCGGCGCGAAGGTCAGCTGCATGATGGCGATGCCGGCCGCATCCGGCCTGTTCCAGCGCGCCATCGTGCAGAGCGGATCGTACTACCTCAAGGCGATGGACGCCGACGCGGGCACGCGGGAGGCGCGGACGCTGCTCGCCGCGCTCGACATCCAGCCGGCCGACGCGGCGAAGCTCGCGACCTTGCCGGCGGAGACACTGGTGGCGGGCCTCGCGAAAGCGCAGAAATCGCCGGACAAGCCGAACTTCCGGTCGGTGGTCGATGGCCGGAACCTGCCCGCGGGTCCGTGGTGGCCGGATGCCCCGGCATTGTCCGCCACCGTCCCGATGATGGTCGGCACCGTCGCGACGGAGATGACGCTGCTGACCGGCGCCGCCGACCCGGCCGCCTTCACCCTCGACGACGCGGCGCTGCGCCGACGCCTGTCAGCCTGGTTCGCGCCCGGCGACATCGACCGGGTGATCGCGACGTTCCGTACGACATGGCCGGATGCCACGCCGAGCGACCTGTTCTTCGCGGTCGATACCGACGAGACAATGCGTCAGGGAGCGTGGCGGCAGGCCGAGCGCAAGGCCGCGCAGCACGGCGCCCCCGTCTATCTCTACGAGATGGACTGGCGCACGCCGGTCGAGGGCGGCAAGTGGAAGTCTCCCCACTCGCTTGAGCTTGCTTTCGTGTTCGACAACGTCGCCAAGTCGCAGTCGATGGTCGGCTCCGGCCCACAGCCGCAGCGTCTGGCCGATCAGATGAGCGCATGCTGGCTCGCCTTCGCGCGCACCGGAAATCCGAACAACCCAACAGTGCCGCAATGGCCCCCGTACACGGTGCCGGAGCGGGCGACGATGGTGTTCGACGTGCAATCGAAAGTGGTCAACGACTTCCGTGGCACTGAGCGTAAGTTGCTGGCGTCATTGCCAGCGAAACCGGCGGGCTGATCAAAATAGAGAAGTCGTCGTCTTGACGATGCGCCGGCTCACCATCGGGTACTCTTGCCGTGCCTGCTTCGTCCTGTCACGCTTCCCGATGGCGTGGAAGCGGGTCATGCATGGATATTCCGGAGGCGCAGCCCTCGTCTGCTGCCGACGCGGCCGGCGACGGCCAGGAGATGGACCTCTATCGTCAACTCGCTGAGCTGACCGAGGCGGTTGCCGCGCGCGACACCTTCATCGCCGTCGCCGCCCATGAGCTGCGCAACCCGATGACGCCGATCCTGGGTCAGATCGATCTCCTGCTGTCGGCGATCCGGGCCGGCCGGTGCCGCCCCGAGCAGGTCGAGCAGAGGCTGGAGCGCATCCAGCACACCGTGCACCGCTACCTGAAGCGGGCGGCGATCCTGCTGGACGTGTCGCGCCTGACCAGTGGCAAGCTCCAGCTGGAGCCGGAGGCGTTCGACCTCGCCGCGCTGCTGCGCGACCTCGCCGGCGCCTATGCGGATACGGCGCGGCACGCGGGTGTCGCGATCCGGGTTGCCGTGCCCACGAGCCTGCCCGGCACCTGGGACCGCCTCGCCATGGAGCAGATCTTGGACAACCTGATCTCTAATGCCCTGAAATACGGCGCCCACAGTCCGGTCGATCTGACTGCCGAAGCATGTAAGGAGCAAGTGCGGATACAGGTCCGCGATCACGGCCCGGGCATTTCGGCGAGCAATCGGGCGCGGGTGTTCCAGCGCTTCGAACGCGCGGTCGGACGGGGCGAACGTCGCAGCGGCTTCGGCGTTGGCTTGTGGGTCGTCGGCCGGCTGGTGGCCGCGATGGAAGGCACGATCCTCATTGAGGACGCCGCAGGAGGAGGAGCCCTGTTTGCCGTGATCCTGCCGCTGCATGTGAGAGGAACGCGCGCGTGAGCGAGGCCAGCGGCGGCGGGATCGAACGGGTGACGAGCGGCGTCGCCGGCCTGGACACCATCCTGGACGGCGGCTTTCTCAAAGGCGGCCTCTACATCGTCCAGGGCAAGCCCGGAACCGGCAAGACGACGCTCGCCAACCAGATCTGCTTTCATCAGATCGCGGAAGGCAGGCGGGCGCTCTATGTGACCCTGCTCGCCGAATATCACGCCCGGATGATACAGCATCTCAGCGGCATGTCGTTCTTCGACATCACCAAGATCCCGGACCAGCTTCTCTACATTAGTGCGTTCCGCACCCTGCGCCAGGACGGAACCGCGGGCCTGCTCGCCCTGCTGCGGCGGGAGATCACGGCGCGCGGGATATCCATCCTGATCCTCGACGGCTTCGCGACCGCCCAGCGGGCCGCCAATGGCGCGCGGGACTTCAACGAGTTCGTCCACGAGCTGCAGGGCATCGCCATCGCGACCGACTGCACGATGTTCCTGCTCAGCAGCGCCCAGGAGGTCGCGGACACCCCCGAGTATACCATCGTGGATGGCATCCTGAAGCTGAGCGAGCAGTTGTTCGGCTGGTCCGCCGAGAGCGCGCTGGAGGTCATTAAGCTCCGCGGCAGCGCCTTCCTGCGCGGCCTGCACGCGTTCCGGATCACCGATGACGGCGTTGTCGTCCATCCACGGATCGAGGCGTTGCTGGCTCGACCCTCGCGCCCCGACCCGGGCGGGGTCGCGAAGGTGTCGAGCGGCGTGGCCCGGCTCGACACCATGCTGGGCGGCGGCCTGCCCGCGGCATCGACCACCCTGATCATGGGTCCCTCCGGGGTTGGCAAGACGACGCTCGGGTTGCAGTTCCTGTCCTGCTGTGGCGAGGCCGAGCCGGGACTGCTGTTCGGCTTCTACGAGACGCCGGCGCGCATCGCGGCCAAGGTGGAGGGCGTCTGTGGTCCGCTCAAGCCCCTGTTGGACAGCGGCGCGGTGGAGGTATTGTGGCAGCCGCCGACCGATGGGATGCTCGATGCTTACGGTGAGCGGCTGCTGAAGGCGGTCGAGCGCCGGAAGGTGCGGCGGCTGTTCATCGACGGGCTCGGCGCCTTCCGGAGCGCCGCCAGCGAGCCCATGCGCATGGGACATTTCCTCAATGCTCTGACCAATGAGCTGCGGGTGCAGCGCGTCTCGACCGTTTACACGCTGGAAGTGGCCGACATTATCGGGCCGCGTATCCGCGCGCCGATCGACGACCTGTCCAGCTTGGCCGAGAACCTGGTCCTGCTGCGCTTCATCGAGTTGCGGGCCCGCCTCTACCGCCTGATCTCCATCCTCAAGGTCAGGGACAGCGACTTCGACCCCTCGCTCTACGAGTTCAGCACCACGGGCCAGGGCCTGGCGATCAAGGACAGCTTCACAAGCGCCGAGCAGATCATGGCGGGCTTCTCGCGCTTTCCCGATGGCATGCCGCCTTCGGACCGGGCGCCGCCGACGAAGCGCGGCCGCTAGCCATGGCGACGGTGCTCGTGGTGGACGACGAGTTCGGCATCGCGGAGCTGCTCGACGCCGTCCTGACTGACGAGGGGTACCGCGTGCTGACCGCGATCAACGGCAGGCACGGGCTGGAGGTTCTGGCAGCGGAGCACCCCGATTTGGTGTTCCTCGACTACATGATGCCGGTGATGGACGGCGCCGCCATGCTGCGCGCGATGGGACGGGACCCGTCGCTGGTGCGCGCGCCGGTCGTCGTCATGAGTTCGATGCCCGAGGCAATGGTGGCCGAACGGTGCTCGGGATACGCCACGTTCCTGCGCAAGCCGTTCAAGATTGCGCAGGTGGTGACACTGGCCCGCCGGCTGCTGGAGACAGAGAGCGGGGCCGCCGGCTGATTCGCTTGCTCATTCCGCCGCGGCGACGGCCAGTTCGGGTCGGCGCTTGCGCCAGTTCATGGCGCTCTCGTAGGCGTGGCCCGCGCGAAACAACGTCGTCTCCTGAAAAGGCTTGGCGATCAGCTGCATGGACACCGGCAGTCCGCCGATGCCGAAGCCGGTGCAGACGCTCATCGCCGGGTAGCCGGTCACGTTGAAGGGCATGGTCAGCGACGGCTTCTCCATCGATCCCCATTTCGGCACCTCGGCGATCCGCGACGCCTCGGCCGGCTGGGAGGCGGAAACGAGAATGTCGAGATCCGCCATCGCCTCCTTCAGCTCCAGGCACAGCGTCCGCCGACGGCGGATCGCCTGGACGTAGTCGGAGCCGCGGATGAACCCGCCGAGCGCGATGCGGTCACGGAACAGCTCACCGTAGTCGTTGAACCGGGTCTTCAGCCACGGCTCGTGCACAGCGTACGCCTCGGCGGTGAGGATGATGGAGCCGCAGGCGTGGTACTCCATCATCGGCGACAGCGTCACCTCGCGGATCTCCGCGCCGAGATGCTCGAGCACGTCCAGGGCGTGGTCGATGCAGTGCCGCGTCGCCTCGCTGACCGGGAGGTCGGTTTCGAAGAAGTGCCGCACCACCCCGATGCGCAGGCCCTTCGCATCCTTCGTGAGGCCGGCGGTGTAGTCGGGAACGGGGCGGTCGGCGCTGGCGGGGTCCGCCGGATCATGGCCGGCCATCGCTTGCAGCAGCAGCGCGCAATCCTCCACCGTCCAGGCCAGCGGACCGGCATGGTCCATCGTGAACGACAGCGGCAGCACGCCGGCGCGGCTGACGAGGCCATAGGTCGGCTTGATGCCGGCGATGCCACACAAGGCCGCCGGACCCCGGATCGAGCCGCCAGTGTCCGAGCCGGTGCCGCCCAGGACCAGCCCGGCGGCGACCGCCGCGCCGGTTCCCGACGATGATCCGGCGGTGAAGTGCTCCGGGTTCCAGGGATTGCGCGCCGGCGGCCAGGGCAGGTCGAAGGACGGGCCGCCCATGGCGAATTCGTGCGTGGCGAGCTTGCCCATCAGCACGGTCCCCGCCTCGGCCCATTTGCGCACGACGGTCGCGTCTGCGGTGGGCACGTTGTCCTCGAGCAGCTTCGAGTGCGCGGTCGTGCGGATGCCGGCGGTGTTGTAGATGTCCTTATGCCCGATCGGGATACCGTCCAGCGGACCGAGCGGCGCACCCGCCATCACGCGGGCCTCGGCGGCGCACGCATCGGCGAGCGCGCGCTCCTCGGTCAGCAGCAGGAAGCTGTGCAGCGTGCTCTCGAGCTTGCCGACGCGGTCGAGACAGTCCCGCGTCAGCTCGACCGGAGACAGGTCCTTGGTTGCGATGCGCCGAGCGGCTTCGGCAATCGTCAGTTGTGCGTTCATCAGCGCATCTCCGGCACGAATAGCAGCGCCGGCTCCGCCTCGCGCGGCATCGGCGCGGTCACGCGCGCGATCATCGCCTCCAGCAGCGGATAGGCGGCATGGAGCGTGCGCTTCTGTGCCTCGTCCAACGGCAACCCGGTCTGCGCGACCAGCGTATCGAACGCGGCTTCACTGATGCTGGCTTCCATCGCCATATCTCCTTTGAATTCAGGCGAGAACCGGATCGGCGGCGCGCACGCAGCGCACCATCGCTCCGGTCTCCGTGGTGATCGCCGGCACGTCGCGCGTGCAGGCCTCGATCGCATGGCGGCAGCGCGGGGCGAACGGGCAGCCGCGCGGGATCTGCGTCATGTTCGGCGGGGCGCCGGGGATCGTCTCCAGCACCTTGCCCCGCAGCCCACCATACACGGTGGAGGCGAGCAAGCCCTGCGTGTAGGGATGGCGCGGGTGGCGGATGATCTCGCGGGTGGTGCCGCGTTCCACGAAGCGGCCGGCGTACATCACCGCGATGCGGTCCGAGATCTCGGCTGCCGCGCCGACATCGTGGGTGACGAACACGACGGCCATGCCGAGTTCCTCCTGCAACTGGCGCAGCAGCAGGAGGATCTCGGATCTGCACCGTCACGTCCAGCGCGGTGGTCGGCTCGTCGGCCAGAAGCACCGATGGCGAGCAGGCGAGCGCGAGCGCGATCATCGCTCGCTGGCGCATGCCGCCCGACATCTCGTGCGGATAATTGTTCAGCCGCCGCGCCGCCGAGGGGATCTTCACGTGCTCCAGAAGCTCCCGCGCGCGCTGCATCGCCGCGCGGTGGTCGAGACCCTCGTGCTGCACGACCGTCTCGGCGATCTGCGCGCCGATCGTATAGACCGGATCGAGCGCGGCCATCGGCTCCTGGAAGATCATGGAGATCGCGCCGCCACGCAGCTTGGCCAGTTCCGCCCTCGGCAGGGACAGGATCTCGCGCCCGCTCAGCCGAACCGTCCCCGTGATATCGGCGTAGGCGGGCAGCAATCCCATTAGCGCCTTGAGGCTGACGCTCTTGCCGGAGCCGGACTCTCCCAGGATCGTCAGGGTCTCGCCGGGGCGCAGCGCGAAGGAGACCCCGTTCACCGCCGCCACGTCGGTGCCACGCCGACGAAACCGGACAGTCAGGTCGTCGATTTCGAGAACCGGGGTGTCCTGCACGGGCAGAACTATGTGCGAGTCAGGCATGATGCGCCGCCATGGCCGCCTGGGCCGCAGGAACGTGGCAGGCCACCAGATGTGGCGCCGCCGGATCGGAGTCTCCCTGGAACGGCGCCGCGAGCGCCGGCACGCGCTCCGCGCAGACCGCCTGGGCGAAGGCGCAGCGGGTGCGAAAGCGGCAGCCTGAGGGTGGATCGATCGGGTTCGGCGGATCGCCGACCAGCGGCATCTCCGTGGTGCGGCGGTCCGGGTCCAGGGTGGGCTTGGAGGCGAACAGCGCGCGCGTGTAGGGATGATGTGGCCGTTCGTAGATCTGCTCGACTGGGCCGGTCTCCATCACCCGGCCCAGATACATCACCAGCACGCGGTCGCTGACATACTCGACCACGTTCAGGTCATGGCTGATGAAGATGTAGGTCAGGCTGAACTGCGCCTTCAGCTCATGCAACAGGTTGAGCACCTGCGCCTCGACCGACTTGTCGAGCGCGGAGACCGCCTCGTCCAGGATCACCAGCCGCGGCTCCAGCGCCAGGGCGCGTGCGATGTTCGCCCGCTGGCGCTGGCCGCCCGACAGCTCGTGCGGATAGCGCCGCGCGTATTGGCGCGGGTTGAGCCCGACCTGACCGAGCAGCGCGTCCGCGCGCGCGACCGCCGCCTTGCGCGCGACCCCGTGCATGCGCGGCGCATAGGCGATGCTCTCCGACATGGTCATGCGCGGATTGAGCGAGGAGTAGCTGTCCTGGAACACCATCTGCATTTGTCGGCGCATCTCGTTGACGGTGATGCCGGGGCGCGCGCCCACGGGATCGCCGTCGAACACGACGGAGCCGGCATCGGGCTGCACCAGCCGCATCAGCAGCCGCGCGGTGGTGGACTTGCCGCAGCCGGATTCCCCGACGATGCCGAGCGTCTCGCCCTTGCGGACGGAGAACGACACGTCATCCACCGCCTGCACGGTGGCGATGCGCCGGTTCAGCAGGCCGCCGCGCACCGGGAAGTGCTTGCGCAGGCGCTCCACGGTCAGCAGCGGCTGGGCGGGCCCGCCACGGTCACGCGGGTCGCGGGCGGGGGTAAGGGCAGACGCAGACGACATGACCGGCGCCTCCGTCACTTGTTGAGCCTCACGTCCATGGCGCTGCGGAAGCCGTCGCTCATCAGGTTGAAGCACATGGAGGTGAGAAAGATCATCACGCCCGGCAGCGCCGCCACGTAGGGCTGCACGTAGATGGCCTGGCGCAGCGAGTTCAGCATCAGCCCCCATTCCGCCTGCGGCGGCGTGACGCCGAGGCCGAGGAAGCTCAGTCCGGCGGACAGGATGATGGAGACGCTGATCAGGCTGGTCGCGTAGACCAGGATCGGCGCCAGCACGTTGGCCAGCACGTGGAAGCGGATCACCTGCAACGTGGTGCTGCCGGTGGCGCGCGCGGCCTCCACGAAGTCCAGATGGCGGGCCTGTGTGGTCACCGTCTCTGCGACGCGCACCATCGGCGGGATGAACACCACCGACAAAGCGAGGATCGAGTTGGACAGGCCGTTGCCGAGCAGCCCGCAGATGGCGATGGCCAGCAGGATGGAGGGGAACGCGTAGAACACGTCCATCGTGCGCATGATCAGCGTGCCGGCGACGCCCCCGGTATAGCCCGCGAGCACGCCGAGGAAGCCGCCGACCGCCAGCGACAGCACGACGGGCAGGACGCCCGCCAGCAGTGATAGCCGCCCGCCGTAGCAGAGGCGCGCCCACAGGTCGCGGCCGGTCTCGTCGGTGCCGAGCCAGTGGCCCGGTGTGCCGATCGGCTTCAATCGCCTGAGCACGCTGCCGGCGTAGGGATCGGCGCCGGCGACCAGCGGGGCGGCGACGCTGATGAACACGATGCCGAGCAGCACCAGGGTGACGGCGACCGTCACCTTGTCGCGCAGCAGGCGCTGGCTGACCGACTTCCAGTAGCCCGGCGAGGGCGCCACCGGCTGCGCGGCGGCGAGCGGGGCGCGATGGGCGAAGTCGAGCGAGGCGTCCGACATGACAGGGCCTCAGCGTCGGATGCGCGGATCGATCGCCGCCTGGGCGATATCGACCAGCAGATTGAGCACGACGAAGAAGGCGGCCAGGACCAGGATGGTCGCCTGCAACACGGGGATGTCGCGGCGGAAGATGGCGAGGTTCAGCAGGTTGCCCGAACCGGGCCAGTTGAACACCGTCTCGACAAGGATCGAGCCGCCGAGGAGGTAGCCGAACTGCAAGCCCATCAGCGCGATGACGGGTGGGGCCGAGTTGCGGCAGATGTGGCGGATAACCGGCCAGCGCGTGAGGCCCTTGGCCGACAAGGCGCCGATGAAGTCCTGACCGAGGATCTCCAGCACCGTCGCGCGCACCAGACGCGCGATGACCCCCATCGGGATCAGCGACAAGGTGACCACCGGCAGCACGAGATAGTCGAGCCGCTGGTATATCGGCAACGAATCATCGCCCATGCCCTGCGCAGGCAGCCAGTTGTGGAACACCGCGAAGAACATGACGAGCACGATCGCGCACCAGTAATGCGGCAGTGACACGCCGGTGGTGGCGATGGCGGAGAACACCTTGTCCGGCCAGCGGCCGTGGTACAGCGCGGCGAGGAGTCCGAGGCCGATGCCGAGCGTGAAGCCCAGGGCGGCGGCGAGCACCGCGAGGATGAACGTGTTGCCCAGCGCGGTGACGAGCTGGCCCCAGACCGGGGCCGCATTGAACACCGACAGCCCGAAATTGCCGGTCAGGGCGTGTCCAAGCCAGAGCAGGTATTGGATGTAGAGCGGCTTGTCGAAGCCGAACGCCGCCTTCATCTGCGCGATGACCGCCGGGGAGGCCTCGGGGGGCATGAGCAGGTCGATCGGATTTCCCGGAACGATGTGCACCAGGCCGAACACGACCAGCGAGACGCCGAGCAGGATGGGAATTGCCTGGAACAGCCGACGGACGGCGAAGACGAGCATCGAACCAACCTCCATGCGCAATGCTGCGGTGCAGCATGGGTGTCTGTATTAGCACAACTCACGGTGCTGTCTAGCCGGGGGGTGGCTAAATCGAATTCACATGATTAATATATCCTCGTAATCAATGGATCATCGCCCCTATTGCAGAATGTCTAGGCGAGCATATGCAGTATCCGGGCGACCGGCTTCGGGCGCGGCCCATAAATGCCCGAATTATCGTCTTACCCTTGCGGTGTTCGACAATATTGCCCATTTTCTGATCTATTCTACCTAAAAGAGAGGCTGCGATAGGTCAGCGGGCGGGTATGCCGGGCGCAGAGCGAGCCTGTCTTCGGATGCCGAGCCAGGCCCGAGCGTGGCACACCGATTGCTGGACCCGTCTCCAGGGACCCGTGACGCGGCCCCGCACCTGCCAATCCACAACCAAAAAATGGGCGGCTTCGATGCTCTCAAGGCGAGGCTTCATCAGTGCCGCGGCCAGTGCCGTGGCTATTCCCGGCGTGGCTCCCGCGTTGCAAGCCCGAGCGGCGGCGGCACAGGTGCTCCGCATCGGCATGACCGCCGCCGACCTGCCGACCACCACCGGCATTCCCAACAACGGCGGCGAAGGGTTCCGCTTCCTCGGCTACCCGGCCTACGACTTCATCGGGAACTGGGACTTCACCCACACCGACAAGATCGCCGATATCACGCCCGGCCTGTTCACCGGCTGGCGGATCGATCCGGCCCACCCCCTGCGCTGGCTCTGCACCGTCCGCCAGGGCGTCAAGTTCCACGACGGATCGGATTTCAACGCTGATGCGGTGATCTGGAACTTCCGCCGCATCTTCGACGACAAATCCCCCCAGTACGACGCGCCGGCCGCGCCGATCGTGCGTGCCAGCGTGTCAATGATCGACCACTTCGAGAAGGCCGATGACGGCACCATCGCCATCACCACCCAGTACCCGTTCAGCTTCCTGCCCTACCTGCTGAGCCGCATCCTGATCGCCAGTCCGACCCAGTGGGACTCGGTCGGGAAGAACTGGACCGCGTTTGCCAAGAAGCCGTCCGGCACCGGGCCGTTCAGGATCACCAAGGTGGTGGCTGGGCAATACGCCGAAATGTTGCGCAACGACGGATACTGGGACACGGCGCGCGTCCCCAAGCTTGACAAGATGGTGGTCTATCCGATGCCCGAGGCGACCACCCGCGTCGCCGCGCTGCGGTCGGGCGAGGTGGACTGGATCGAGGTGCCGCCGCCGGATGCCATTCCCTCGCTGAAGCAGGCCGGCCTGCAGATCAGCCTGTGGCCCTACCCGCACACCTACCCTTACGTGCTGAATTGCCTCGACACCTCGCCGTTCCACGACGTGCGCGTGCGCCAGGCGATGAACTATGCGATCGATCGCGACGGCATGTGCAAGATGCTGAACGGCACCGCCAAGCCGGCGCGGGGGCTCTATCCGCCCGACGATCCGCTGTTCGGCACGCCGAAGAACCACTACACGCACGACCCCGACCGCGCCAAGGCGCTGCTGAAGGCTGCGGGCTACGGTCCCGGCAAGCCGGTGAAGGCGAAGATCATGATCTCCACCTCCGGCTCCGGCCAGATGGTGCCGATCCCGATGAACGAGTTCATGCAGGAGAACTTCAAGGACGTCGGCATGGACATCGACTTCGACGTGGTCGAGTGGGGCACCATGCTGGTCGCCATCCGCAGCGCCCCCACCGCGCCGCAGTCGCACGGCGTGGATGGGGTCAATATCAGTCTAGGCTTCACCGATCCGTCAACGATGTTCCGCTACTACGCGACCGACAGCTTCTCGCCCATCAACTACAACTGGGGCCACTGGTCGAACCCGGAAGCCACCGACTTGCTGCGCAAGGCGCAGGCGAGTTTCAACCCCGAGGAGCAGAATAAGCTGCTAGCGCAGGCGCACGCGATCATCGTCGATGAGGCGCCCTGGCTGTTCATCGTGCACGACCTCAATCCGCGCGCGATGTCGAAGAAGGTGCACAGGTTCCACCCGGCGCAGAGCTGGTACCAGGACTTCACCCAGATCACCATGGCAACCGGGCAGAGCTGATCCCGATTGCCCGGAGGCGCGGCCGGGGCGCCGGGCCCTGCCCGCATGCGCCATCAGTGGAGCAGATCGGGGCGGCGGCTGCGAGTGCCCAGCGGCTTATCCAGGATGATCCAACGCCGCATCAAGGCTTCGCGGTGGCTGATGCGGCGGCTAGTTCCTTACTCAGAAACTCAACACGAGGCGCGTACGCGGCGGCATTGCTGGCGGCTAGCTCGCGGTAAAGGCCGAGTGCCTCGGTATAGGCATCACTCGCCTCGCTCAGCCGGCCAGTGTTGCGATAGAAAGTCCCGATATTGTTCAGCGTCAGAGCCAACGCCGGCCGGTAGATGCTTGGATTGCGGGCGGCGAGGGCACGGCGGATGGCGAGCGACTCGGTGAAGGCCGCCTCTGCCTCGCTCAGCCGGCCAGTGCTTTGATAGACGAGGCCGATGTTGTTCAGCGACTGTGCTAAGTCGAACGTGTACATGCTGGGATCGCGGGCAGCCAGCTGGCGGCGGATGGCGAGCGACTCGGTGAAGGCCGCCTCCGCCTCGCGCAGCCGGCCAGTGCTTTGATAGACGAGGCCGACGCTGTTCAGCGTTCCCGCCAAATCGGGCCCGTAGGCGCCGGGATCGCGGGCAGCCAACTCGCGGCGGATGGCGAGCGACTCGGTGAAGGCCTCCTGAGCTTCGCTCAGCCGGCCCGTATTCCGATAAAGATTGCCCATGTTGTCCAGCATCAAGGCCAAAGCGGGCCGATAGGCGCCGGGATTGCGGGTGGCCAGCTGGCGGCGGATGGCGAGCGACTCCGTGAGGTACTTCTCCGCTTCGTCCAGTCGGCCGGTTCGCCAGTAAAGAAGTCCGAGGTTGTTCAGCGTCTGCGCAACATCAAACCGATAGGCGCCGGGGTATCGGGCGGCGAGATCGCGGCGGATGCCAAGGGCCTCGGTGTAAGCTGCGGCCGCTTTGTCCAGCTGGCCGGTCCTGAAGTACAGGATGCCGACGTTATTCAGTGTCTGGGCCAGGTCGCGCCCGTAGGCGCCGGGATTGCGGGCGGCCAGCTCGCGGCGGATGCCAAGGGCCTCGGTGTAGGCCTTCTCCGCTTCGCCTGTCCGGCCGGTGTCTCTGTAGGCGTCCCCAAGATCGGTCAGGGTCAGCGCGACATCCGGCCGGTAAGCGCCTGGGTCTCGAGAGGCCAGCGCACGATAGAGCTGCACGGCCGCGCTCCACCCCCGCTCGGCTTCGGCGTATTGCCGCTCGCCGTAAGCGGCGCGGGCATAGGCGGCGGCATAGCGCGGATTGTCCGGCTGATATCGGAACGCCTCCGCGAAATGCGGCAGCGCACCGACCGAATCGAACCGCAGCATGGCGAGGTCACCCAGGTCATACTGCGTTGCTGCCTTGCTGGCCTTATCCTCCTGCTGGCTTGACAGCTTCTGCAGGATCGCCTCGGCCTCGCCGAACTTGCCTTCCTGCGCCGGCGCTTGCGCTTGCCTGGCTTGCGCGCTATCGCCTGCCTGTGCCTGCAGGCGTGCCGCGAGTTCGTGATATCGCTGCGCCCAGTCATTCGCCTCCTGTCGCAGCCTTTCATTCAGGTCGTTCAGGTTCTCGACCGTCTGAGTGTCGCTATGTTCCGAGAGCTTCACCTCCAGAAGATTGGAAAGATGGCTTTCCAGAACGCTCAGCGCACGCTCATCCACCCCCGCACAGGTGATGTTGATCTGGCCGGAGTTGTTGACGGTCGGCGGACTGCAGGCGCCTTCGGAGTGTTGCTGGACGTTGACTGGCAAGCCGGCCGGCGCCGGCCACGCCACCGTCGGAGCGATGAGCACACCTCCCGTCAGCACGATCAGGAACAACGCGCGCATCTGGCCCTCTGACTCCGCGATCCTAGCGCGACGGGGGCGACCCGCCTTGAATTGTGATCTGGCCGGTGTTGTTGGCAATCGGTGGGCTCAGTGTGCCATTCGAACTCTGATTGATGTTGCCGCTATTGATGCTTCCCGCCTGGGTTCCGGGGCCCGGCTGCGCCTCAGCGCTGGGTCGCTCACTCTGCCATTTGTCCACGAGTACCCTGATACCGGTCGAGCTTCTGCTCGTCAGTCAGCGACTTGCTTGATTGCAGCATAGTGCAAAGCATGTAGACGAAGCTATCCCAGATGTGCACGCGATCGGCATGTGGATATTGGCTTAATACATCGTTTTGGATGCTACTGTATTCGTTCTCGAAATCCCCAGACCCAAGCGACTTCAGCAGGACATTGGCGTTGGCTTTGGTCTTGTTGGCGACTTCCGAATCCACCGGCTTTGCCG
Source organism: uncultured Pseudomonadota bacterium (assembly GCA_963756495.1). GTDB lineage: Bacteria > Pseudomonadota > Alphaproteobacteria > Acetobacterales > Acetobacteraceae > DATFDN01. The sequence continues at coordinate 77,138 of CAVWNS010000006.1, forward strand.
GCTGCAGGGGACTGCAGTCTTGAGCGAACACCGGCGCAGCGAGGCAGAGAAACAGGAGCCCGCTGAGGCTCAGGATCTTGCTCGCGCGCATCGTCTCCTCCCGGAATAAGCGCTCGCCCGACTATCGGCCCGCGAAAGGCGAAACTCAACGGGCGCGCGCAAGGGGGTGTGTAATTGTCGGGGAGTGCGATTGTTGCAGGGGGAGTGCAATTGTTCCTGCGCCGATTCAGATTGCCCTGGCTTGGTGCTGATCGACGACTACCTGCGCATCATGGGCCTGGCTGTGATCGAGCGCACGCCTGATATCGCTTATCCGAGCAGGCCCATCCGCGTCGCGCGTTGCCCCGCCGTGCGTTCGCCGCTAAGCGGGGGCGTCAGTCCAGGAACCTTCGCATGGCTCCGAACACCAGGCGCGTGTTCTACGTGAACGCCGTCGCCCATCCCGTCTTCCTGGAAATCCTCGGGCGGCGGCCCGACGTGCAGGTGGACCGCCTGCGCAACGACAGTCCCGAGGCCGAAGCCGAGCCGGTGCTGGCGCAGGCGCACGCCTACCAGATCGGCGCGACGCGCGACGAATTGGCGCTGCCCTATCACGGCACGGCGGCGCTGCTGGCGCGCGCGCCCAACCTGCTCGCCGTCTCGTCGAACGGGGCGGGCTACGACACGGTGGACGTGGCGGCCTGCACCGCGGCGGGCGTTGCCGTCGTGAACCAGACCGGCGGCAACAAGGAGGGCGTGGCCGAGCACGTCCTCGCCCTGATCCTGGCGCTGTCCAAGCGCATCGGCGAGACCGATCGGTTCATGCGCGCCCGCCCCGAAATCCCGCGCGTCGCCTTCATGGGCCACGACATCCTGGGCACGACGGTCGGCATCATCGGCCTCGGCAATGTCGGCAGCCGGGTCGCCGAGCTGTGCTGCGGGCTGTTCCGCATGCGGGTACTGGCGTACGACCCGTACCTGTCCGCCGAGCAGATCGCCGCGCGGGACGGCGAGAAGGTCGCGCTGGACGCGCTGCTGGCCCAGGCGGACTTCGTCTCCGTCAACTGCCCGCGCAGCAAGGAGACGCTGAACATGATCGGCGCGCGCGAGTACGCGCTGATGAAGCCGTCCGCCTATTTCATCACCACCGCGCGCGGCGGCATCCACGACGAGGCGGCGCTGGCCGAGGCGCTGGCGGCCAAGCGCCTGGCCGGCGCCGGCCTGGACGTCTGGGCCAAGGAACCGCCCGAGCCCGACCATCTTCTGCTGCGCTTCGACAACGTGCTCGCCAGCCCGCACACCGCCGGCGTGACCCATGAATCCCGCCGCGAGATGGGCCGCTTCGCCGCCGAGCAGATGCTGGAGATCCTGGACGGCAAGCGCCCTCCGCGCCTGATCAACCCGGAGGTCTGGCCGCGCTATGCCGAGCGGTTCGCGGCCATCCTGGGGTTTGCGCCGGAGGACCTGAGCGCGCTTGTCGGCCCTGATCGCCTGCCGCACCCGCCGGCCTAGCCCTCGGGGCGCGGATTTGAAAGGATCGGTGCGCGCATGGCGCGGGAGGGGAACGACAATGGCGGGAATGCTGGACGGCAAGGCCGCGATGATCACCGGCGGCGGCGGCGGCATCGGACGAGCGACGACGCTGGTCTTCGCGCGCGAGGGCGCGCGCGTTGCGGTGGCCGACGTCTCGACCGAGAAAGCGCAGGAAACGGTAGGGCTGGTCAAAGCTCAGGGTGGCGAGGCGGTTGCGGTGGCGTGCGACGTGACCGATGCGCGGCAGGTGGAGGCGATGGTCGGCGCGACCGTCTCCGCCTTCGGTCGGCTTGACTGCGCGTTCAACAACGCCGGCATCGCGGGCTTTCAGGTGGATGCCGCCGGCAAGCGCACCGCCGAGTGGGCGGACGCCTCGTTCGACCGCATGATCGCGGTGAATCTGAAGGGCGTGTGGCTGTGCATGAAGCACGAGCTGGTGCAGATGCAGCGCCAGGGTACTCCTGGAAGCGTCATCGTCAACACCGCATCGGTCGCCGGATTGGTGGGACTGCCGACCTCCTCGGCGTATGTCGCGGCAAAGCACGGCGTCGTGGGGCTGACCAAGACCGCCGCGCTGGAATATGCCCCCGACGGCATCCGGGTGAACGCGGTATGCCCGGGCTATATCCGCACGCCCATGACCGAGGACACGATGCGCCGGCGCGGCGAGCAGATCATGGCCATGGTGGCGGCGCGCCGCATGGGCGAGCCCGAGGAGATCGCCGAGATGGTCGCCTGGCTCTGCTCGGCGCGCGCCTCCTATGTCAGCGGCGCCTGCTACAACGTGGATGGCGGCTACATGGCCGCCTGAGCGCCGACGGGCTCGCGACCGGCTTCCCGCATCGTCCCGCGGGCGATGCGTTCGGCCGCCCTCGCCGCGTGCCAGCCCAGCGCGGCGCGGACGAACCCGGCCGAGAAGGCGAGACGCCAGCGCGGCCCGATCAGGCGCGGGCTCGTCCGCGGGACCAGCGCCAGGGGCGCGAACAGCGCCGCTACGGCGAGACGGCGGGGCAGGGCGTGCCAGACCGCCGCCTCTTCGCCCAGCAGGCGGTGCGTGGCCACGGCGGAGGCGCCCTGCCAGTACAGGCGCCGCAGCAGCCAGGCAGGGGTGAGGCGCCCCGCCTGGATGTGGTGGTGGACGACGATGCGTGGGTCGTGGCGGGCGGACAGGCCGGTGTCCTGCAAGCGCCAGGCAAGCTGCACCTCCTCGTCGGAGAGCAAGGCGTCTCCATAGCGGCCGACCGCGTCGCGGAAGCCGCCCGCCTGCAGCAGCGCGGGAACTTTGATCACCATGTTCGCGGCGTAAGGCGCGAGGTCGGGCGGCAGGTCCGGAGTACGGGTACTCGCCGGGCCATGCGTGCTCGATGATCGACAGCACGCCGCGTAGCCGCGCGGGCCACCAGGCGGGAAGCGGGGCCTCCCACAGCGGCAGGATGCGCCCCCCGATGACCGCGGGCGCCACAGGCTCCTCGATCGCTTCCAGGATCGCGCGCACCCACCCGGGCTGGGGGACGGCGTCGTCGTCGATATAGGCGATCCATTCGGCGCGCGCGCAGCGAGCACCGACGTTGCGCGCCAGGCTGACCCCGGGTCGCTCCACGCGCAGGTGGCGGAAATTGGGAGACGTGAGCGCGAGGCGCGCCACCTTGGCCGCGTCGGCCGGCGAGGAGGCGCTGTCCACCACCAGCACTTCGAAATGTGCGGCGCACACCGTCTGCCGGCGCAGCCTGTCGAGGCAGGCGCTCAGGTAGGCCGGTCGGTTATGCGTGCACACGCAGACGGTCAGACGCGGCAAGTCCTCCATGCGCGGGAGTCTGTCGGAATTCGATTAGCCGACCGTTAAAGCCCCGTCACGATCGTGAGATCGCGTTTCGTCAGCGCGTCGGCCGGCCCACGCAGTGATACGAGAAGCCTGCCGCGCGCATCGCGGCGGGATCGTAAACGTTGCGCAGATCGACCACGACCCGCCCGCGCATTGCGCCCGCCAAGCGCTCGGGCGCGATGGCGCGGAACTCGTTCCATTCGGTAACGAGCACCAGCGCGTCGGCGCCGCCGGCGGCTTCCAGCGCGTCGCCGCAGTAGGAGATCGAGGGCGGCAGCACCGCCTGTGCCTGCTCCATCCCCGCGGGATCGAAGGCGCGGATCTCGGCGCCGTCCTCGGTCAGGCGCCAGAGGATCGGCACGGAGGGCGCGTCGCGCATGTCGTCGGTCTCGGGCTTGAAGGTCAGGCCCAGCACGGCGATCGTCTTGCCGCGCACCGAGCCGCCGCAGGCGGCGATGACGCGGGTGGCCATGGAAGCCTTGCGAGCGTCGTTCACCGCGACCACGGCTTCCACCAGCCGGGTCGGGGCGCCGTGATCCTGGGCGATGCGCATCAGCGCCAACGTGTCCTTGGGAAAGCACGACCCGCCGAAGCCGGGGCCGGCATGCAGAAACTTGCGCCCGATCCGTCCGTCCAGCCCGATGCCGCGCGCGACGTCGTGGACGTCGGCGCCGACCTTCTCGCACAGATCGGCCACCTCATTGATGAAGGTGACCTTCATCGCCAGGAAGGCGTTGGCGGCGTATTTGGTCAGCTCGGCCGTCTCGATTGCGGTGAACACGATCGGCGCCTCGATCAGATAGAGCGGGCGGTACAGCCGGCGCAGCACCTCGCGCGCCTGCTCGGACTCGGCGCCGATCACCACCCGGTCGGGGCGCATGAAGTCGGCAATCGCCGAGCCCTCGCGCAGGAACTCGGGGTTGGAGGCGACGTCGAATTCAAGGTCCGGGCGCGCGTGGCGCACGATCTCGGCGATGCGCCGACCGGTTCCGACCGGGACGGTGGACTTGGTGACGATCACCGCGTAGCCGGTCAGCGCGTGGGCGACCTGCTCGGCGGCCGCGTAGACGTAGCTCAGGTCCGCGTGCCCGTCGCCCCGGCGGGTCGGCGTGCCGACGGCGATGAACACCGCCTCGGCGCCGTCCAGCGCGGCGGCGAGGTCGTCGGTGAAGCCGAGCCGCCCGGCGCGCGCGTTCGTGCCGACGAGCTGGTCCAGCCCCGGCTCGTAGATTGGCACGCTGCCGGCCCGCAGGCCGGCGAGGCGTCCGGCATCGGTCTCGACCAGCGTCACCTCTGACCCGAACTCGGCGAAGCAGGCGCCGGACACGAGGCCGACATAGCCGCCGCCGATCATTGCAATGCGCAACGTGAACTCCGTCTTCGCTCGCGGCGGCGTGTTAAACATGAACCGCCGTCCGGCGCCACCGCGAAGCCGGTCGGTCTATTTCGGTCCCTTCTAGCCTAACCGCGCCGCTGCTGGGCGCTTTCGTCGATCACGGCCTGCTCGCGCAGCAGCGCGGCGGCGCGCGCCTCCTCGGTCCGGCGCTGGATTTCGCTCTCGATGACAGCGAGGCTGGCGCGAGCGGCGCCGAGCACGGCGCGGACACGCACCGTCTCCGCCCCTGCCTGCTCGCGCGCGGCGCTCGCGGCATCCCGCTCGCGGCGGATCCGGCGCAGCCAGCGGCCGAACGCCTCGACCGCCAGATCGTCGGCGTCCAGCCGGCTGACCGCCTGCTGCTCGGCGACGATCGCCGCCTCGATCCGGGCGCAAACCTCGGCGGCCACGCCTTCCGTGGCGAGAGCGGCGGCCAGCTCGCGCATCGCATCGTCCATCGCGAGGCGGCGCAGGCGCAGCACGGCGTGGAGCGGATCACGCGGCATGGGTGGCCGGGGTCGGGCGCAGGGTTGTGCCCAAGGGCGTGCCAAGCGCTTCGGCCAGTCGGGCGAACGCCTCGGCCCCGGCGCAAGCCTCCTCCCGGCCCTGGCGCAGCACCGCCTCGATCCGCGGCGCCAGGGTGACGGCTTCATCGACCGCCGGATCGGCGCCCGGCCGATAGGCGCCGAGGCGGACGAGGTCGGCCATGTCGGCGTGCAGCGCCAGGATGGCCCGGGCCCGACGAACGAGCGCCGTCTCCGCGCCCGACAGGATGGCGTTCGCGGCGCGCGAGAGCGAGCGCAGCACGTCCACCGCCGGGTAGCGCCCTGCCTCGGCGATGCGCCGATCCAGGATGACGTGTCCGTCGAGGATGCCGCGCACCGCATCGGCGACCGGCTCGTTGTGGTCGTCGCCCTCGACCAGCACGGTGAACAGGCCGGTGATGGAGCCGCCTCCGCCTCCGACGCCATGCTCCGAGGCCGGGCCGGCGCGCTCCAGCAATCGGGGCAGCTCAGCGAACACGCTTGGCGGATAACCCCGCGTCGCGGGCGGCTCTCCCGCCGACAGCCCGATCTCGCGGAGCGCGAGGCAGAAGCGGGTCACGCTGTCCATTAGCAGCAGAACCGAGGCGCCCTGGTCGCGGAAGTACTCGGCGACGGTCATGGCGGCGTAGGCGGCCTCCCGACGCATCAGCGGCGGCGCGTCGGAGGTGGCGACGACCACGACCGAGCGGCCGATACCGCTGGCCAACTCGTCCTCGATGAACTCCCGCACCTCGCGCCCGCGCTCGCCGACCAGGGCGAGGACGGCCACGTCGCAGCCCGCTTGGCGGGCCAGCATGCCGAGCAGGGTGGACTTGCCGATGCCGGAGCCGGCGAACAGACCGAGGCGCTGGCCCTGGCGGCAGGCGGTGAAGCAGTCGAGCGAGCGGACGCCGAGATCAAGGCGAGGACCGAGCCGGCCGCGCGCGGTGGCGGGCGGCGCGGCGGCCCGCACCGGGCGCGGCACGCCGGCAGCCAGGGGGCCCCGCTGATCGAGCGGGCGGCCCAGCGGATCGATGACCCGGCCGAGCCAGCCGTCGCAGACCGCGAGCGTGGCCCCGCGGCCCGGCCCGGATGGGGAGCCGGCCAGCCGGAACGGCGCAACGGCCGGGCTTCCGGGGCCGAGTCCATCTAGCGGCCCGAACGCCATCGCCCGCGCCGTCCTGGCCTGGAAACCGACGACCTCCGCCGGAACCGATCCGCCATCCCGTGCGGCGAGATCGAGCCGGTCGCCCACCGAGAGATGACCGGCCAGTCCCGCGACCTCTACCAAAAGACCGGACAGCGCGCTGACGCTGCCCTCCAGCCGGGCCGGCGGGATACGCCTTACGGCCGCCGCCGCCGCGGCTGCTCTTTCCGAGAGACATGTCTGTCTCATTGAAGCGCCTTGTCATTTTTGCGGCTCGGAGGCTGAGGTTCCGGGTTTGATCCGGGTCAGGAACCGAGTTCTGATCCGATTTTTTTAAATCGGATCGATGAAAAAACTATCGCCGAACACACGCAATAGTGGTATCAATTCGATGCGATAACGAGGACAGTGGTGTTATGCGGGTTCTGCTCGTCGATGACGACATCACCGTCGGCCGCGGGCTCTCGCTCGCGCTGAAGGCGACCGGAGCGATCACCGACCTGGCGGAAACCGGCGAGGAAGCGCTCGAGTTGCTGCGCCATTACGAATACGATCTCGCCATCGTCGATCTCATATTGCCCGACATGGAGGGCCATGACGTGGTCCGCCGGATGCGGGCCGGGCGCAACAACACCCCGGTGCTGGTACTGACGGGCCTGTCGCAGCCCCAGGCAAGGGTGAAGGCGCTCAGCTCCGGCGCCGACGACGTGATGACCAAGCCTTTCGACAAAGCCGAGCTGCTAGCGCGGATGCAGGCCATCGTGCGGCGCAGCAAGGGGTTCAGCCAGCCGATGCTGCGCGTCGGCACGCTGGAACTCAACCTCGACAGCCGGGAGGTGACGGTCGGTTCCCGCGCCGTCCACCTGACGGGCAAGGAATACGCGATCCTGGAGCTGCTGGTCCTGCGCAAGGGCATGGTGCTGACCAAGGAGGCGTTCCTGAACCATCTCTATGGCGGCATGGATGAGCCGGAGATGAAGATCATCGACGTGTTCGTCTGCAAGCTGCGCAAGAAGCTCGCCCAGGCCGGGGCGGGGAACCTGATCGGCACCGTCTGGGGCCGCGGCTACATGATCCGCGAACCAGCGGCGGATGGTCAATCGGTTCCGTCGGTCGCCAGCCTCCCGGCGCGTTCCCTGACGGCCGCCTGAGCCCTGCCCGGGCTCACGGCGGGAGGCCTCCTTCGCAGACCAGGCGCCCTGCCAGCAGGCAGTCCTCCAACGCCGCTTCCAGGTGCAGCGCGCGCACCAGCAGCAGCCCGGCCACGACCAGCAGCAACGCGACCACGAGGCCGCTGAGGCTGGCGGTCTGCCGGTCGTCGTCGTCGTCCGGAGGCAGGGGCTTGCGGGCGTGCATGAGCTGAACTTGGGTTGGCGGCACGCAGAGTGCCACGGGAAGCTGGCGCGTGCATGGGGGGCAGTCTAAATACGCCGGCATGTCGGCGGCTGCCATGCGTCACCTCTCGGCCGATCCGGCCTGGATGAAGCTGATCACGCGGGTCGGTAAGCCGCGCCTGGAGATCGCCCGCTCCCAGAGCCCCTTCGAGGCGCTGATGCGCGCGATCGCGCACCAGCAGCTGCACGGGCGCGCCGCGCGCGCCATCACCGCGCGCTTCGTCGCGCTCTATCCCGAGGTCGCCTTCCCCGCCCCCGCCCAGGTCCTTGCGACGGAGGAGGCGACGCTGCGCGGCTGCGGGTTCTCCGCCGCCAAGGTTGCCACACTGCGCGAGATCAGCGCCCGCGCGCTGGATGGCACGGTCCCCAGCCGCGCCGCCGCGGCGAGGCTGTCCGATGCGGCGCTGATCGCGCGGCTGACCCGCATCCGCGGCGTCGGCCGCTGGACAGTGGAGATGCTGCTGATCTTCACCCTGGGCCGGCCCGACATCCTGCCGGTCGACGATTTCGGCGTGCGCGAGGGCTATCGCGTGCTGCATGGCCTGGATCAGCAGCCCCGGCCTCGCGCGCTGGCCGCCATCGGCGAGGCCTGGGCGCCGCACCGCTCCTGCGCCGCGTGGTATCTCTGGCGTGCCGCCGATCTGGCCGCCGAACTAGCCGTCGAGCGGGCAGCGTCCGTCCCGCCTTTCGCCCCCGCCGCGACGGCAGGGCGATGATGCGGCCATGACCGCCTCGCAGGACCAGCGACCCAAGCAGCGTCGCCGCGCCCGAAAAGCGCCCAACCCCGCGCCACAAGCGCCGGCCGGATTCGCCGCCCTCACCACCGACCGGCTGACCCTGCGCCCGCTCGATCCGGCCGATGCCGAGGCGCTGCACCGGCTGATCAACGATTGGGAGGTCTCGCGCACGCTTTCGGCGGTGCCGTTTCCCTATGCGCGCGATCTCGCCGGTGAGTGGATCGCCGCGACACGGCGACAGCTGGACGACGGCAGCGCCATCCATCTCGCGATCACCGGCCACGAGGGCGCGCAGGAGACGCTGGTCGGCGTGGTCGGGCTGCGCGTCGCCGGGCGCGTGGGCCGGCTCGGCTACTGGGTCGGACGCGGTTTCTGGGGCCACGGCGTGGCCACCGAGGCGGCCGGGCGATTCGCCCGCTGGGCGTTGGCCAATCTCGACCTCGACCGGCTGGCGGCCAACGTTGCCACCGACAACCCGGCCTCGGCCGCCGTGCTGCGCCGCATCGGCTTTCGCCAGACCGGCATCGCCACCGAGAACTTCCTGGCGCGCGGCGGCGAGCACCCGGTCTGGCAGTTCGAGGCCTCGCGCGACGACCTGTTCGGCCACCCGGAGTCCGACGTCCCCGCGCCTGCCGCGCCCGATGCCGGCCCGCCGCTCGTGCTTGTGGCCGCCTGCGCGCTGATCGATGCCGATGGCCGCGTGCTGCTCGCCCGCCGCCCGGAGGGCAAGCGCATGGCCGGGCTATGGGAGTTCCCGGGCGGCAAGCTCGATCCCGGCGAGACGCCCGAGGCGGCGCTTGGCCGGGAGCTGAAGGAGGAACTGGGCATCGACGTCACCGCCGCCTGCCTCGCCCCTTTCGCCTTCGCCTCGCATGCCTATGAACGGTTCCACCTGCTGATGCCGCTCTATCTGTGCCGGCGGTGGAAGGGCATCCCGCGCCCGCGGGAGGGCCAGACCTTGACCTGGGTGCGGCCGGAGAAGCTCGGCGACTACCCGATGCCGCCGGCGGACAAGCCGCTGATCCCCCTGCTGCGCGGATTCCTCTGACGGAGACGCCGATGCCCCCGACGAACCGGATGCTTGATCCCTCGATCAGTGCCCAGGGTAATGCCCAGGGCGATCTTCAGGCCAATCCCGCGGCCTGCGTGGTGTTGATCGGCAACGAGGTGCTGTCCGGCCGCACCCAGGACGTGAACCTGCAATTCCTCGGCCGCCGGCTGTCCGAACTCGGCATCCCGGTGCGCGAGGCCCGCGTGATCCCCGATGTGGCGGAAACGATCATCGCCACGGTGAACGAGGTGCGCGCGGCCTATGACTACGTCTTCACGACCGGCGGCATCGGCCCTACCCATGACGACATCACCAGCGAATGCGTCGCCGCCGCCTTCGGCGTGCCCTGGGAGCCGCACGCGGAGGCGTGGCGGCGCATGGAGAAGGCGTACCGGCCCGGCGAGTTCAACCCCGCCCGCCAGCGCATGGCGACGATGCCGCGCGGCGCGGCGTTGATCGACAACCCGATCTCCACCGCGCCCGGCTTTTCCATCGGCAATGTCCATGTCATGGCCGGTGTGCCCCGCATCATGCAAGCCATGTTTGAGAGGCTGGCGCCGCACCTGAAGGGGGGGCGCCCCGTCCACGCCCGCGCCGTGCATGTCGTCGAAATCGGCGAAGGCATGATCGCCGAGGGCCTGGCCCAGATCCAGGCGCGGTATCCGGCGGTGGACATCGGCAGCTACCCGTTCTATCGCGCCTCGGGCAACGGCGTGGCGATCGTCGCCCGTGGCACCGACCCGGTGCGCCTGGACGATGCGATCACCGATGTCCGCGCCCTGCTGCTCAGCTTTGGCGGTTCCCCAGTGCCTGGGGAGCCGTTGCCGCCGTAAGCTGAACGATTCTATTCACGCGATTAACCCCGGTTTCAGCAAGCAAAGCCATGCTTCAGGCCTGCAAGGGGGCGGGTCATTGCACAACACCCACGCGACGAGATGGCACAAGGTCGGCGTCCCGCTTGGCTCGTCATCCCGGCACGGCAGCACTGGCCCATGCCAGCTTGACGGGCAGGCGCTGAACGGCTGTTCTCTCACTCATTCCGATTTCCGATTAGATGGATTTCGCTGGCCTCCTCTGCTACACGCCGCGCCGGGACGCGAATGTCATCCCTTTCAAATGCAGGCGGGGTGATGTGAGCGTGAGGCAGAAGCCTATGGCTATCCCACCCGGGCCGGCTCGGGCTGCCACGGCTCCCTTGGGCTCGCTTGGGCGACGCGTGGCGGTCGGGGCTGCCTTCATGGTGGCGATGCGCTTTGCTTTCCGCGGCATCGGGTTGGTGAACACGCTGATCCTCGTGCGCTTCCTGACACCCACGGATTTCGGGATTGTCGGCTTCGCCACATTGGCCTTTTCGGTCCTCGACCAGCTCAGCGATCTGTCGTCTGGCCTGGCGTTGATCCGCATGGAGAACCCGCGGCGCGAGCACTACGACACGGCGTGGACCCTCGGCATCCTGCGAGGGTGTCTGTGCGCCCTCCTGTTCGCCGCATCGGCGCCGATACTTGCGTCCTTTATCCACGAGCCGCGGGTGCGAACGCTTTCTTATGTGATCGCCGCCCTTGCCATGCTCCAGAGCTGCGAGAACCCCGGCATGGTGGACCTGCAGCGCGATCTCCGCTTCGACCGCCTGTTCTGGTGCGGCGTCATCAGCAAGGTGCTGGGCACGGCGGCCTGCATCGCGGTTGCAGTTCTGATGCGAAGCTATTGGGCGCTGATGGCCGGCATCGTGATTGGACGCGTCGCCTCCCTGGCGCTCAGCTACGTCGCGTCCCGCTATCGGCCTCGCTTCGCACTCGCTGCCTGGCGCGAACTGCTCAATTTCTCGAAATGGATGCTGATCGTCAATATTCAAAACCTGATCGACAGCTATGCGACCGTATTTACCATTGGACGCATGAACGGCGCTGCGGCGATCGGCTACTATCAGGTCGCTTACCAGATCGCGGCCCTTCCGGTCAGTGAGGTGGCGGCACCGGCCCGGCAGCCGATCTACGCGGGATATGCGCGGGTCGCCCATGACCCCGCGCTGCTGCGCCAGCAATTCCTCGATGGTTTCGGGCTCATCTTTCTTCTGGTCACGCCCGCCTGCGTCGGCGTCGCGCTGCTTGCCGAGCCGATCACCCATCTGTTCCTCGGCCAACAATGGATGATTGCCGTCGATGTGGTCGCACTCTGTGCCTTCTACGCGCTGTTCGACAGCGTGGCGCATTTCTGCACGCCGCTGTTCTTCGTGCTCCATCGAGAGAGAAGCTTCGTGCACATCTTCTCCGTCGTGCTGGCGTTCCGCGTGCCGGGGATGATCCTGGGCGTTTATCTCTACGGGGTAGAGGGCGCGGTATTCGCCATGATGGTCACGGCAGTCCTCAACCTGGTGCTGTGGTTATGGCGGGTTGCGCCATTGATTGAGCTGGGAGTGCGTCAGGTGGTCCGCGCGGTCTGGCGCACGGTGGCGGGAACCTGCGTCATGGCCGGCGTGGTCTGGATCAGCGCTGCCCACTGGGCGATGCCTCAGGAAGAAGCCGCCGGCCTGCTGCGCTTCGCTTGCCTCTGCTCGCTCGGGGCCGCCGTGCATTTCGCTGTGCAGTTCTCGCTCTGGGTCGCGTCCGGAATGCCGGGAGGCGCCGAGACGACGATCGTCAACGTCACGCGCGCCGCATCCAAGCGCCTGTCCATGCGACGACGCTTCTCCGTGCCAGCGTGAGCTTCGCCTTCGGAGTCACCCATGCTTAATCGCCTACGTCGTGAGTTCGAAGCGCGCCTTCACCGTTACGCCGTCGCGGACATACTGATACGCCGCCGATCATGCCCGGCCATGAAGGCGCGATCGTGTTCAGTCAGGTCTGTGCGCGTGATTTCATGATGTATCTGCTCGCGGCGAAATCATTTTCGTATCACACGAGGTTTAGCCGTTTTGCGATTTTTGATGACGGCTCCTTGACAGACGGGCACCGCGCGCTTTTGCATCATCATCTGCCCGGAATTGCTATCAGTCACGTTTCCGAGGTGCGTTCCGATGTCACGCCCCGGGGCGGCACGTGGGAGCGGCTGTTGAAGATGGCGATGATCGGTGAACGTGCGTACGTCATTCAGCTTGACGCGGATACCGTGACACTCGGCCCGATCGACAAGGTGCGCGACAGCGTCGAGCACGGCCGCGCTTTCACGCTCACCTCCGAGCCCGATGCGCGCATCGTATCGACCACTGTCGCTGCCGCCCATGCGCGGTGCAAACCTCAGAAATATTTGCAACACGCGGCCGAGAGCCAGCTCGATACCATCAGTTCTGATCTGGCGAGCAATTACTTCCGCGGCTGCTCCGGCTTCACCGGCCTGCCGCCTATGGATCGGAAGGCAATTATCGAGGGTTTCTCCCGCAGGATGGCCGAATTGATGGGCAAGCGCTGGTCCGAGTGGGGAACGGAGCAGGTGACGGTCAATGTTCTGACCGCCAATTCACCGGGGCTGGCGATACTGGCACCTCCCATTTACAGCACCTACGAGGCCCGTCCGCTGCCAGCGGAAGCCAAGTTCGTCCACTTCATGGGAACGCACCGGTTCGCGGACGGCATCTATCGCCGCCTCGCCACCCAAGCTATACGCGCCTTGCACCGTGCTCCCGAAGGCGCGTTGCCTCAACCCGTTCCCGCGTAACCCGCTCAGCATCATGTCCATCGGCGCTGCTCGCGCTGCCCATGCGGCCCCGATTCTCAGCCGACAAGCACAGTGAAGCAGCCGAGCACGATGTCACCCCCATGCGCCGTCATGTCGCCCAGACGGGCGGCTGGCTGCCCGCCGATGAGAACGGTGAAGGACCCGAGCACGATCGTGTCGGGCGGTCCCACGCAGGTCACAATATCGCCGACCCGCGCCGCCGGAAGCGCCTGGATCAGCACGGTCGGGCAGCCGGGGGCGACAATTGGGCCACCCACATGGGGCACGACGCCGGTAACCATCGGGCAAACGTGCAGATCGGTCAGTCGGGCCGCAGGCTGTCCCATGACAACTCCTCGCGACAGGGTGCCGCGCCTGTTCGGGAGCCGCAAGCGCTATTCCTTGGCCTGATGCTGGAATACCTCGCATTGCCCGCTACCGACGTCCGCCTGCGAGTGTCCGCCGGGTAACAGCAGCCCTACCGCTTACCGCGCACGGCATCAGACGAATGGCCGCCGATCGGCGAGCACGCCGCCGCCGGCCGGCAGCGTCGCGTCGGTCCTCCGGGCAGCGTCCCCATACCGCCACCATCCGTCAACCAATCTCTGGAGTGCCTCCGGTCCGCGTTGCAGCGCGTCGGAGGGGGTTGTGTTGAAGGCGCGGCGAAATGTTCGAGTGAAATGCGCGGCGTCGGCGAAGCCGCATTGGACGGCGACATCGCCGATCAACGCGGTGCCGCGCGCCATCAGCCACACCGCGTAGCACAGCCGCAGGTCGCGGCCGAACTCTTGCAGGCTCACGCCCAGCCGGCGGCGAAACAGCCGCTCCAGTTGCCGCTTCGAGATCGGCACCTGCGCCGCCAGGGCCTCCGCCGAGAGCGGTGTGGCCAGATTCTGCTCGATCAGCAGCATGGCGCGGCGCACGCGCGCATCGGCAACGGCGATGGTGTTGGGCGGCTGCGGCTGTGCCGCGCTCGCGCCGCGCGGACCGTCGGAGAGCATGATGTGCAGGCTCTTCTGCGCCGCCGCCGGCCCGATATGCGTGGCGACCAGCGACGCGGCGAGGTCGATCGCAGCCGTGCCGCCGGCACAGGTGATCATGCGCCCGTCGCGCACCCAAAGCCGGTCGGCGACCGGCTGCACGTCAGGGCAGCGTTCCTGCACATCCTGGAAATGATACCACGAGATGCAGCAGCGGCTGCCTGGCCGCATCAGCCCTGCCTCGGCCAACGCGACCGCACCGGTGCAGAGCCCGATCACGCAGACGAGGCGATGCCGCGCCTGTTGCAGGAAGGCGCGGGTCGCGGCGTCCAGCATCCTGCGCTCGGGTGGCGGAAGCAGACCGCCGGCCAGTACGACATAGTCGAACCGTTCGGGCCGGCCGAGCGTTTCCCAGGGTTGCACGGTGACCCCGCAACTCGCGCGCACCGGGCGCAGGTCTGGCGTCATGACCGTCCAGGCGCAGGCGCGCGGGCGGGACCGATCCCCCTCATCCGCGGCCAGCCGCAGCACGTCGATGAAGCCGGCGAACGGTCCCAAGGTAAAGTTGGGAAGCAGCACGAAGCCGACCGAAAGGCGGCCGAGCACCCCGGCGCGCAATTCCGTCTGTGGTTCCGGCCGCATCATGGGCCACCTCCGGCGTGGCGAAACCATCCCAGCGGAATGTCGCACGGGAGCAAGCGACCCCGCCCGCCGGATTGTCTGAATGAGCTTGGATGCGAATGCAAGCTGGCCAGAGGGCTTGGCATTCGCGATTATGGGGGAACTGTCGGATGCAGGCACATGGCTCGGCTCGATTCGTGCTTGCGGCGGGCATCGCCCTGCTTGGCCTTGGGGTCGATGCGGCGCCCGCGCGCGCCCAAGCGGTGCCCGCGGGGATCAAGACCGGCCCGACCGACGATATCGGGCTGCTGACCGGCAAGCCCTATGACGGCACCAGCCTCCAATTCCTGATCTGCTGCAACACGACGCCGCAGTTCCAGGCGCTGCGCAACCGCACCGATACCGAGTTCACCAAGCTGACCGGAATCAAGGTCACCTGGGGCAACATCCCGTATGTCTCCTTCCTGCAAAAAATCGTGGCGGAAACCACGATGGGCGGCGGCACTTACGACGTGGTTGCGTGGCCCGACGCGTTCGGCCCGGCGATACGCCGTGGCGTGCAGCCCTTGGAGGGGCTGATCGCGCAGGCCACATCTCAGCATGGACGAATTCGCGCCGGTGTTCCGCTCCGCCGCGATGGCGGGCGATCCGGACCACACCTACGGCATGCCGTTCCGGGGCTACCCGTACATGCTGTTCTACCGCACCGACATCTTCCGCCAGCTCGGCATCCAGGGCGCGCCGAGCGAATGGCCCGGCTACGTGCAGGAGCTGGAGGCGATCAAGGCGAAGACGCAACTGGCGCCGCTCGCCGGGCAGTACGACGTGAAGGCCGGTCAGAACCTGTTCACCTGGCTCGCGATGCTCTGGAGCAATGGCGGCGACCTGTTCACTAAGGACGGCCAGGTCCGCTTCAACGATGCCGCCGGGCTCCAGGCCACGGAGTTCTACATCTCCCTCATCCGCAAGGGTCTTGCGCCGCCGGATTCGGCGAGCTGGTCGGAGACCGAGAACATGCAGGCGATGCAGCAGAACCGCGCCGCCACGTCGTTCACCTGGGGCTGGAATTTCGAGAACATGGTCAAGCCGGGGGTGGCGCAGGACGTGGTGCGCGAGAATATCGGCTTCGCCCCCGTGCCCGGCTGGCCCGGCAAGCAGCCAGTCGCCTACGGCTATACCTGGCTGATCGGGATCCTCACCGGCTCCAGGCACAAGGGCGCCGCCTGGGAGTACATCAAGTGGCTGAGCAACGCGCGGACCGAGCGCGAGGTGGTCATGGATAAATTCAGCCCGGCGACGACCACGTACGTCACGGTCCACAGGCAGAACATGATTGACCCGGAGGTGAACAAGGCCAATGACGGGCTTCCCGAGGTGGAGTGGAAGGCCGAGCAGGATGCCCGCACGGAGCCGCTAACGGCGAGCTGGCCGCAGATCCAGGACATCCTGGCGGTGGCGATCAACCAGATGGCGCATGGCGCCGACGTCAAAGCCACGCTCGACGGCGCGGCGAGCAAGGTCCGCGCGATGATGCGGGAGTGATGTCGCACGCCGCAATCGCCATCGCACCGCCCAGGCGCGCGTCGGCGCGCCGGCTGCGCCTCGCCAAGCAATTCCGCCCGGTCTGGCTTCTCGCCCCGGCGATGGCGGCGATCGCGCTCACCACCGCCTATCCGCTGATCTCGGCGCTGCTCACCAGCTTCCACCTATGGAAGCTGAACGTCTCGGCGGTGCCGGGGCGCTTCGTCGGGCTGCACAACTACGCGCTGGCGCTGGACGACCCCGACTTCCTCAATGCCGTCGTGGTGACGGTGATCTACACCATCGTATCGGTCACGCTGTCCATCGTCGCCGGGTTTGCGATCGCGCTGCTGCTCAACCGGGACGGCGTGCTACCGGCGATTGCCAAGGCAACGCTGATCCTGCCTTATGCGGTGGCGCCGGCGCTGAAGGGCTTCTCGTGGCGGTTCATGCTCGATCCCGCCTACGGCATCTATCCCTTCATCCTGCGCCACATCTTCCCGCCCCTCGGCCACATCGACTGGATCGGCAACCCGGTGGGAGCGATGCTGATGCTGGCGATGACTGAGGCCTGGGGCTGGTCCCAGCTCATCGCGTTGATGCTGCTGGGCGGCCTCGCCGCGCTGCCTCCGGAGGTGCATGAGGCCGCGCGCATCGATGGCGCCACCCCGTTGCAGAGCTTCCTGCGGATCACCTTGCCGATGCTGCGGCCGCTGCTGCTGGTGATCGTGTTCCTGAAGGTGATGTCGTCGGTGAAGCTGTTCGACCAGGTGGTGACGGCCACGAATGGCGGCCCGGGGCGCAGCACGCAGACGGTGATGTTCTACATCTACGAGCAGGGCTTCTCGTTCCTCAACCTCGGCTACGCGTCCGCGCTGGCGTGGCTGCTGGTGCTGGTGCTGGGCGTGCTGGCGGTGTGGTACCTGAGGGTGATGACGCGCGAGCAAGGGCTATGAGGCGCGGTCCCGCGTCGAGCGCGCTGGTGGCGATCGGCATCCTGGCGGTGCTGGTCTTCAATCTGTTCCCGATCCTGTGGCTGCTGGTGACCGCCTTCAAGCCGCCGCCGCTGGCGTTCTCGCCGAGCGTCTGGTTCGCGCCGACGCTGGAGAACTTCGGCCAGATCATCGGCGGCAACAACGACCTGCTGCCAAACCTGGTCAACAGCATCGTCATCTCGACCGCGACGACGCTGATCGGCGTGCCGCTCGCGCTGTTCGCGGCGTACGGCTTCTCGCGCTATCGCTTCCGGGGGCGCAGCGGGCTGCTGCTCGGCATCATCGCCACGCAGTTCGTGCCGGGCGTTGCGGTCGCGCTGCCCTTCCTCAGCCTGTTCACCAATATCGGCCTGCTCGATACGCGCCTCGGCATCGTCATCGTGGACCTGTCGATGGTGGTCCCCTACGCCACGTGGCTCATCAAGGGCTTTATCGACGGCCTGCCCTTCGAGACCGAGGAAGCCGCGCAGGTGGACGGCTGTGGGCAGTTGCGCCTGCTGTGGCAGGTCGTGGTGCCGCTCGCCGCGCCTGGCATCTTTATCGCCGCGGTATTCGCCTTCATCCTGGCGTGGAACGACTTCCTGTTCCCGTTCTTCCTGGCGCGCGAGAACGCGGTCACGCTGCCGGTGGGCCTGATGACGCTGGTGCGGCCTGAGGGCGTTGCCTGGGGGCAGATGGCGGCGGGCGGACTGATCGTGATGGTGCCAATGCTGGCCTTGTCGATGCTGGTGCGCCGCCACTTCGTGCGTGGCATCACCATGGGCTCGATCAAGTAGGCTGCTGCAAAGGCCAGGGCTCCGCCCTGGACCCGCTGGGGCCGTGGGCCCCAGACCCCGTTACCAAAGTACTGGATTGCAAAGGCGACGCCTTTGCTGGAGTCCAGGGGCAAAGCCCCTGGAGTCTCCCTGCTATCCCGGCTCGGCCCGTCCGCGAATGACCTGCGCCAGCACCGCTACTTCGTCGAACAGCCGCCATTCGCGCAGCACCTTGCCGTCCTGCATCTCGAAATGCGAAATGCCGAAAATCTGCACCGGGGTGCGCGTCACCGGGCCGTAGGTGGGCACGCCGCGATAGACGCCTCGCAGAACCCAGACGGCGGCGACGCGCGTGCCGAGTTCGGGGCCGTCGCATACCACCAGGTCGCGGACCTCCACCCGCGCGTCCGGGAAGCTCGCTAGCAAATTGATGATTTCCAGCTGGTAGGGCGTCACGTTCTGCACCCGGCGGTTGCGCACCGTGTGGCAGACGATCCGCTCGCTCACGTAATCGGTGATAAGATCGAAGCGGCGGCGGTTCCAGACCTGCTCGAACATCGCGACGATCCGCTCGCACAGCGCCCTATGCCGGGTTGGGCGCGGGCCGGAAATCCCGCACGCGACCGGATCGGCGATGCGGCCGGCGAAGGCGCCGGTCTCGGCGCCGAGCGCGATCCCGGTGCCCGTGACCGGGCTCTGTTCCGCGAGTTCCGCCGCGATCCGGTATGGGTCGAGGGCAAGCCCCTCCAGCACCGCCCACTCGTCGCGCGCCAGCCACTCCTCGCAAATCTTTCCGTCCTGGACGAGGCAATGCGCGATGGTGCGCGAGACGAAGTTGCGTCTGGTCGGCGGCCCGTAGGTCCAGTACCCGGAATGCGTGCCGGCCTTGATCGAGCGGTGCGAACTGATGAAGCCGTTCGGACCGCGCTGCTCCCAGACGACATCCTCGCCCGTGCCGCCGCCGGCATCGGGGAAGGCGGCGAATTTCTGCACCGAGTTGGCGATCACGTCGGCATGATCGTAGGTCTCGCCATAGGCGGTGTGGACCTTCACATCGGCCGCGTAGTGCTCGTCCAGCTTGCCGATCGCGCGGTCGATCCAGATCACGTCGGTCCAGGTCAGGATATAGTCCCTGGGATCGCGATAGGGCGCGTAGGCCTCGGGCGGCAGCGGCGGCAGATCGTCGTGGGCATGATCGGGCATGGGCTAGTTTCCTCGGCTCAGCCCGCATGGGCGTATATCTGTTTCCATATAGAAACTTCGTCGGTCAGCACCCATTCGCTGACCACGCGGTTGTCCACCACATGCGCCTGGCTCAGGCCCATCACGTACAAGGGCGCGCCGGTCGGTTCGCCGAAATGGCCGAACCCGGCATGGGTGCCGCGCAGCGACCAGCGCAGCGCAATGCGGATGGGGCGGCCGGGGTCGCGATTGATCAGCGCGCTGTCGATTGTCAGCACTGCGTCCGGGATCGACGCCAGATAGCCCAGGTAGAAGCGGTCGATGTCGCCGTGGCCATAGAAGATTTCTCCGCCGGGCGCCGACAGGTTCGCCCCGTGAAAATAGAGGTCGCGGATCGCGGCGCTGTCCTTCTCCTCCCAAATGCGCCGGTATCCGCGCGTAGTGAGATCGATCTCCTCGGCAGCCTGAAGGTGCGGGCGGTAGCTGCCCGTCACGTCGTGTTCCGGCAGATAGAAGGCGACCTTGCCGGTGGCGCGCGCATCCTGCGTCGCCATCTCCCGCGCCATCTCGCGCGGCTCCAGGCCGAGGCAGCGGGCGAAGGCGGCCTGGTCGCGCACCAGCCACTCCTCGGTGACCACTTCATCCTTCACCCAGCAATCGGCGATGATGCGCGACTTCACCAGCCGGCTGGTGGCCTTGCCGTAGCTGCCGTTGCCCTGGTGGCGCATCACCGAGACCAACCGGTGCGACGACAGGAACGAGCCGTCGTCATAGGCGGTCCAGATCACGTCCTCCCCGACCAGTTGCCGGTCGGGGAACTGGTGCAACGTCTGCAAGGTCTGCGCGGTGACGGCCCGATTGTCCGTGGTCAGCCCGGTTGCCGCGCGCACCAGGCAGTTCTCGGCGTAATAGCGTTGCAGCTTGCGGCCGATGCCGCGATCCTCCCAGATCTCGCGCGTGATGCCGTAGATGAACGCGGGTACGTCCTTGTACTGACCGGTGCGCGGCGGCATGGCGTCTCCTTGTGCGGTTAAGCGGTCAAGCGGCCCAGTCCCGCCACGCCTGCTCCAGCAGCGCCGCGACATAAGCGACGAAGGATCGCGCGACTTCCAGCCGGAATGCGTCTAGCCCGATGCGCCACAGCACGATCTCGGCCTTGCCCAACACAGTGCGCGTGCAGGCACCGACCGGAAAAGCGGCGGCTTCGAGGTCGATGGGACAGCTGGCGGCGAGGATGGTCTCGGCGGACGGGCCGGACACAAGCAGCCCGATCTCGCGGTGCCCAACATCCACCAGTGCGTGCGGCAACCCGGCGAGCGCCGAGGTCAGCCCCGCCTCGATCGCCGGACCCTCGATTTCCGGTGCAAGCAGCAGCCATTCGTCCGGCCCCAGCCAGAGCGCGGCGCGCTCCCCCGCGACGGCGGCGCGGCACGGCGCCTCGGGCAGCGCGACGCCGAACGTCCCGCCGGCCGCCACGACGGCTGGGGCACGGCCGCGCAGGATGAAGCGGCAGGCGGGCGCGACGGCGTCAGCCATTCAGCCGCTCTCCCTTGGGGTCGTAAAAGACCGGGCTGGTCACGCGAACTGTCAGATCGCCGTTTGGCCGCAGCAGCGAGAGCGTCTCGCCCTGTCGCGCGCGTCCGCCGGCAATCATGGCCAGGGCGATCCACCGGCCGAGCGTCGCGCTGCGATAGGCGGAGGTCACGTGCCCCAGGCGCCGCTGCCCGCCGTCGGTCTCCGCGATCTGCGCGCCGTCCTCGATCGCGGCGTCCGGGTCGCCGTCGGCCAGCAATCCGACGAGTTGCGGTCGCGCCGAATTGGCCAGGGCGGGGCGGGTCAAGGACCGCTTGCCGATGAAGTCGGTCTTGCGCTTGCCGATCGCCCAGGACAGGCCGACATCGTCGGGCGTCGCGGTGCCATCCGTCTCCTGGCCGACGACGATGTAGCCCTTCTCGGCGCGCAGCACGTGCATCGCCTCGGTTCCATAGGGCGTGACATCCCGCGCGCGCGTCACGGCTTCCAGCACCTCCAGCCCATGTCCCGCCGGCACGTTCAGTTCGAAGCCAAGCTCCCCGGTGAAGCTCACCCGAAACACCCGGCCCGGCACGCCGCAGATGCGGGCGGGGGCGAGCGACATGTGCGGGAAGGCGGGCGCGCTCACGTCCAGGTCCTCGATCAGCGGCGCGACGATCGCTCGCGCCCGTGGCCCCTGCACCGCGATCACCGCCCATTGCTCGGTCGTCGAGGTCAGCCAGACGTCAAGCACCGGCCACTCGGTTTGCAAATAGTCCTCCATCACCGACAGCACGCGCGCGGCGCCGCCGGTGGTGGTGGTGACGTGGAAACGATCGGACGCCAGACGCCCCACCACGCCATCGTCCAGCACGAAGCCG
This sequence comes from uncultured Pseudomonadota bacterium, assembly GCA_963756495.1. Taxonomy (GTDB): domain Bacteria; phylum Pseudomonadota; class Alphaproteobacteria; order Acetobacterales; family Acetobacteraceae; genus DATFDN01. The sequence goes on from CAVWNS010000006.1 coordinate 98,798, forward strand.
TCCTCGCGCAGCATCACACCATACCGACAGCGGCCTGGAGCGAGGCGGCTGAATTCGTTGACATAGACACGATCTATGAAGATGGCGGCGTCCCGCCCAACCACCTCGATCTTGCCGAGGGTGGAGGCATCGAAGACGCCCGCCTGCTGGCGGACGGCGAGGCATTCGCGTGCGACCGCCTGATCCATGTCCTCATGGCCGCGCGGGAAGGTGCGCGCGCGCTTCCAGGCGCCGACATCCTCGAACACCGCGCCGTGCCGCTCCGCCCAGGCGTGCATCGGCGTGGTGCGCACGGGCTCGAACAGCGCGCCGCGCCCGGTGCCGGCCAGCGTGCCGAACGTCACCGGCGTGGTGGGCATCCGGAACGTGGTCAGCCCGACTTGCGGCACCGTCCGGCCCAGCTCGCGCGCGACGATGCCGAGCGCGTTGAGATTCGACGTCTTGCCCTGGTCGGTCGCCATGCCGGTGGTGGTGTAGCGCTTGACATGCTCGATGGAGTGGAAGCCCTCGCGCACGGCGAGCGTCAGGTCCTTCGCGGTCACGTCGTTCTGGAAATCCACGAACGCCTTGCCGCGCGGCGTCGTCCGTGCCGGCGCGCGCGTGGCTGACCAGGCAGCGGTGTCCGCGACGTGGAAGCGGCGGACGGGTCCCGCCCCGCCCCGCGCTGCCCGCGCACCCGCCGCGAACCCGTCCTCCAGCGCGTCGGCCAAGCCGAACACGCCCCGGCAGGCGCCCACCGCGTGCTGCCGCTCCGCCGGGGTGTCGGGCAGGAAGCAGCTGAGCGCCTCATCGAAGCGCAGCGTGCCGCGCGACTGGGAGAACAGGTGAACGCTCGGATTGAACCCGTCCGACATCAGCAGCAGGTCGCAGGCGACGCGCTGGGCCGCGCTATCCGCTCCCGCCGGGGCCAGCATCGCCCCGGCAACCCGCAGCTTGCCGTGCGCGCTGGCGACCACCGTGCCGGCGCGCACCGGCAGCCCCGCCGCGCGCGCCGCCTCCGGCAATGCGCCGCGCGGGTCCGTCCGCGCATCGGCGATGGTGGCGACGCGGACGCCGGCGCGGTGCAAGGCGAGCGTCGCGCCGTAGGCGGCATCGTGGGTGGTCGCGACCACGACCCGCGTGCCCGCGCGCACGGCGTAGCGCGTGAGATAGACGCGCGCCGCATCGGCGAGCATCACGCCAGGGCGGTCATTGCCGCGAAACACCAACGGCCGCTCGATCGCGCCGGTCGCCAGCACCACCTCGCGCGCCCGCACCTGCCAGAGCCGCTCGCGCGGCAGGTCCGGATCGGGATGCGCCAGATGATCGGTGACGCGCTCCGCCAGGCCCAGCATGTTGCGGGCGAAATAGCCGAAGCCGGTGGTGCGCGCCAGCAGCGTGACCCGAGGATGCGCGGCCAGTTCGCGCAGCGTGCGCGCCAGCCAGTTGGCGGCACCCTGGCCCTCGATCTGCGCGCCGTCCTCGGCCAGCAGGCTGCCGCCCAGTTCGGCCTGCTCGTCGCAGAGGATGACCCGCGCGCCGGCATCGGCCGCGGCGAGCGTGGCGGCGAGGCCGGCCGGGCCGGCGCCCACCACCAGCACGTCGCAATGGGCGAAGCGGCTGGCATAGCGATCGGGGTCCGGCAGCGTCGGCGCGCGCCCCAGCCCGGCCATCGCGCGGATGCGCGGCTCGTAGAGGCGTCTCCACGCTGCTGGCGGCCACATGAAGGTCTTGTAGTAGAACCCCGCCGGCAGCAGCGGCGAGACCAGGCCCGCCACCGCCCCGGCATCCCAGCGCAACGAGGGCACGCGGTTCTGGCTTTCGGCGTCGAGCCCTTCGTACAGCTCGACCTCCGTCGCGCGCAGGTTCGGCGTGGTCCGCGCCGCGTCGCGCCGCACGGTGACGAGCGCATTGGGCTCGTCGCTGCCCGCCGTCATGACGCCGCGCGGGCGGTGGTACCTGAACGAGCGGCCGAGCAGATGGACGCCGTTGGCGAGCAGCGCCGAGGCGAGCGTGTCGCCGGCCAAGCCGTCATAGGCGCGGCCATCGAAGGTGAACCGCACCGGCCGCGTCCGGTCGAGGCGACCGCCGGCGCGCTGGCGGAATGCCTCGCTCATGGAGGCGCCTCAATGCCGGGACGCGGCTCCCCGACGCGGTAGCTGGCCAGGAAGCGGTCGGAGACAGTATCGCGCAGCGCGTTGAAGAACCGTCCGCAGCCATGGACATGCCGCCAGCGTTCGGCGTGCGGGCCCTTCGCATTCGTGCGTGCGTACAGGAACGCGCCCCAGGTCGCATCGTCGGTCGAAGCGGGATCGGCCGGACGCGCGATATGCGCTTCGCCGCCGTACTGGAACTCGACCTCCGGGCGTTCGCCGCAATAGGGGCAGGGCACGAGCAGCATCGCAATCCCTAATGCGCGACCGCCGCGGCGGCGGCCTCGTCGATCATGCGGCCCTCGCGGAACCGGTCGAGGCTGAACGGCGCGTTGATCGGGTGCGGTGCGTCCTTCGCCATCGTCCAGGCGAACACATGGCCGGAGCCGGGCGTCGCCTTGAAGCCGCCGGTACCCCAGCCGCAATTGACGTACAGGCCCGGCACGCCGGTCTTGCCCATGATCGGCGAGCGGTCGGGAGTCAAATCCACGATGCCGCCCCAGTTGCGCAGCATCCGCATCCGGCGGAAGCGGGGGAACAACTCGCAAACCGCTTCCAGCGTGTGGGCGCTGATGTGCAGCCCGCCGCGCTGGCTGTAGGACGTATAGGCGTCGGTGCCCGCCCCGATCACCAGCTCGCCCTTGTCGGACTGGCTGATATAGGCGTGGATGGTATTGGACATCACCACGCACGGAAACACCGGCTTTACCGGCTCCGAGACCAGCGCCTGCAACGGATAGCTCTCGATCGGCAGGCGCACGCCGGCCATGCCCATCACCACGCTGGTATGGCCGGCCGCCGCGACGCCGATCTTCGGGGTGCGGATCGCGCCGCGTGCCGTCCGCACCGCTGTCACCTCGCCGGACAAATCGCGGTCGATGCCGGTGACCTCGCAATTCTGGATGATGTCCACGCCGAGCGCGTCGGCGGCGCGCGCATAGCCCCAGGCCACCGCGTCGTGGCGCGCGGTGCCGCCGCGCCGCTGCAAGGCCGCGCCCAGCACCGGATAGCGCATTCCCGCGCCGACGTGCAGCGGCGGGCAGAAGGATTGGGCCTGCTCGGGCGTCAGCCATTCGTTGTCCACGGCATTGGCACGGTTGGCGTGGATGTGGCGCTTGGCGACAAGCACGTCGTGATGCGTGTGCGCCAGCACCATCACGCCGCGCGGGCTGAACATGACGTTGTAGTTCAGCGCCTGGCTCAACCCCTCCCACAGCTTCAGCGCGTGGTCGTAGAGCATGGCACTTTCGTCGAACAGGTAATTGGAGCGGATGACGGTGGTGTTGCGTCCGGTGTTGCCGCCGCCGATCCAGCCGCGCTCCAGCACCGCGATGTCGCGCATCCCGTGCTGGCTGGCGAGGTAGTAGGCAGTGGCGAGGCCATGGCCGCCGCCGCCCACGATCACCGCTTCATAGGCGGGCTTGGGTTCGGGATGACGCCATTGCGGACGCCAGCCGGCATGGCCGGCGAAGGCGTGGCGGAGCAGCGACAGCGCGGAGTAGTGCTGCATCCGCTCAGGATCGCGCGGAACCGTCGCACCCAGGAGAAGCCCAGGGCCAGATTATTTGCACGGATGCGACACACTCGCCTCGTGCGGCCTGGACCCGTCAGGCAGCCGGCGGCAGCAGGCGCGCCGGGGCGATGTAGCCGTTCGGGTCGATGCCGACATCGGCTTCTGCGGCGGCGGCGACCAGGTTCGGCGCCCAGGTGATCCGCTTGCGCGCGTCCCCTGCGGTGATCACCGCGATCTCCGCCGGCTCATCACCCGCCGCGGCGATGCTGCGCCAGGCGTTGCCGGGCACCGACACCGTTTCCTGCGACCGCAGGGGAAGGGTCACGTCCTGCTCCTGGTTCAGGGTCACGGCGGCCTCGCCACGAAACACGATCAGCGCCTGCTTCTCGGCCAGCCGGAACGGCCCGATCGCGTTGCCCGGCTGCACGCGCAGCCATTCGATCGACAAGCCGTGCGGATTGGCGATCGGCGCGACCTGGTCGCGATCCTCGGTCATCCCGTACCCGATCACCGGTGCCAATGCGCTGGCGTGCCCCGGCAGGCAGGCATCCAGGAGCGCGGGGCGGACCACTGCCGCTCGCGCGCGGCGACGATCCGCCGGCGCATCGCCTCGGGCGGAATGCGCGGCAGCGTCGCGATCGTCGCATCGTCCAGCGGCTGGATCAGCTCTTCGGGCAACGGGGCCGGATCGCCCTGCTCGGTATCGACCAGCATGTTGTCGCGCCGCAGATAGAGACCGTGATCGGCGGCGCCGCGCAGGATCGACGGATGCCAGATGATGCCGCCGGTGTCGTCGCCGCCGAGCGCGGTGAAGATCCAGCCCGCCTCCTCGCCCACGCAGGTAAAGCCTCGGAAGATCGAGTCGGGCACGCTCACCACGTCGCCCGGCCCGCCCTCGATCTCCCCGTCCCTGCCCTGCGCGCCCCAGCGGAACACCCAGCGGCCGCGATAGATCATGAAGACTTCGGCCGTGTAGTGGATGTGCAGGTTGTTGACGGTGCCGGGCGGCATCGCCGCCACGCCGAGGCTGAACCCATGCGGCTCGGTCAGGTCGACGACCTGCTCGGCCGATTGCGTCACGCCCGGTCCGATGAGGGAGTAGTTTTCCTTCAGCTGCGATCCCGGCATCTTGCAGTCGATGAAGGCCATCTTGCAGGGAACCAGATCTTCGCGGCGGATCACGCGCGACCGCGCCTGTCCAGGGGTCAGCCGGACGAGAGGGGTCATTGCGATCTCCTATGCGCAGGATACATCCGAAGCGGCAGATCATGGCACCGCGCGTCACCCGGCGATAGACTGGCGTGGGCACGGAGCGCAGGCATGACCGGAACGGGTGTGGCGGACGTCATCGTGGTCGGACTGGGCGCCCTCGGCAGCGCGGTGCTCTACCAGCTTGCGCGACGTGGCGTGCGGGCCATCGGCATCGACCGGTACGATCCGCCGCATGCGCTCGGCTCCTCCCACGGGGAGAGCCGGATCACGCGCCTGTCGGTGGGCGAAGGCGAGGCCTACGCGCCGCTGGTCCGCCGATCGCATGTCCTCTGGCGCGAGATCGAGGCCGAAGCCGGCGCCGAGCTGCTGCTGCAAACCGGTTGGTTGCTCGTGGCGCCACAGGGCGGGGCGGCGCGCCACCACGGCAAGACGGACTTCATGGCCCGCACGATCAGCGTCGCGCGCCGCTTCGATGTGCCGCATGAAGTGCTGGACAGCGACGGGATCGCCGCCCGCTTCCCGCAATTCAATGTGCGGGCCGATGCAGTCGGCTTCTTCGAACCGGGCGCCGGCCTGCTGTTTGCCGAGCGCTGCGTGGCGACGCAAATCCGGCTGGCCCGCGAGCAGGGCGCGATCGTCCGCACGGGGGAGCGGGTGGGAACGATCCGCCAGGAAGGAGATAGCGTGGCCGTGGTCACGGATCGCGGCAGCATCCGGGCAAACCGCGTGGTGGTCACCGCCGGTCCGTGGTTGGCCGGGTTGATGAGAGGCCGCTTCGGTGCGCTCGCCAAGCCCTATCGGCAAGTGCTGCACTGGTTCACGCCGGAGAACGCGCAAGCCTAGCGCCCGATTGCTTCCCCGTCTTCATCTGGATACATGGCGCGACGAGGAGGACTACTTCTACGGTTTCCCGCCCTTGACGGCAGCGCCGGCGTGAAGGTGGCGACGGAACGCTACGCCGCGGACACCAACCCCGACACGATGGAGCGCAACGTCGCGGCGCAGGAAACCCAGGACCTGTATCGGCACCATGTCGCCGGCCGGCTCCGTGGCCTCACCTCGCGTTCGTTGCGGGCCGAGGTGTGCCTCTACACCGTCACGCCGGATTCCGGCTTCATCGTGGATGCACTGCCGGCGCAGGATCGCGTGCTTGTCGTTTCCGCCTGCTCCGGCCACGGCTTCAAGCACTCCGCGGCGCTGGGAGAGGCGGTGGCCGAGCAGTTGGTGGACGGGCAGAGCCGGATTGATCTCCGCCCGTTTTCCCTGGCGCGCTACGATGCACCAGGAAGCGGGGTGGGAACGGCGTGAGCCGACCGGAGCAGCATCCCGTCGCGACGACTACCGCCGCACTCCGCTGGCCTGCGCCGCTTGGCTGTAGCGCTGGGCATCTTCGTCCAGCAGCAGATTCTGATCGCGCAGCGCATTCGCGGCATTGGTCACGGCCTGGACATAGGCTCGCGTGGTCGGCATAGCGCTCCTCCAGCGAAAGGCGTGGATCACCCGCGCGGCACGCTCGGCCTTGGTGGTTGCGAACGGCAGATACATGCCGGCATGATCGCAACCCTCCTCCGGCGGGTTCCGGCGCAGGCTCCACCCGGTGTAGGTCGCAATCGGTGCGTCGATGTCCGGCAGGCGGATGCCGGCCACGGTGTTGCCGTCGGCATCGGCCTTCGGCACCACGACGGGGTATGGCGAACCGAGCAGGATCGGCGGCCACTGCGTGGTGATGCCGCGCGCCCCATCGGGGCCGAAGTCGAACAGGTCGCCGGTGTGCATGCGGGCATTGTAATTCACGCCGGGGATAAGGGGGAACCCGGTATCCTGCCGCGCCGGGCTGGTGAGCGTTCCGTCTTCATGCCGCGGCAGGCGGCTCGGCGGCGGCTCCGCATCCGACGTGACCCATTTGTCGAGGTCCACCAGCAAGGCCCGCATGACCGCGTTGGCGACGAGCGGGTTGCGGTCCTGCTGGCAGATGCCGGGACCGGACGGGGGAACGCCGTCGCCGTGCGGCACGCTGGCGAGCAGGTATTCAGCGCAGCCCCGGCATGTCGGGCAGATCGTTGCCTTGCGTGTCGGTGTGCAGGACGGCCCCATCCTTGGACCAGTACTCGTTATCTGAATTCACTTCGATGATCTTCGGGCAGGTGCGTGTGGCCGTGCAGCGTCGCATCAGCCCGTCGGTGCGGCCGGTCACGGTGTCGGTCGTGGTCTGATAGGCGAACGGAAACGCAAACTCCGGATACCAGCGCGCGATGTGCTCGCGATGCGTGCGGAACGGCTCGGCGAAGCGATAGTTCGATAGAGACCGCTCCCGCCGCCGATCCAGTTCAGAACCCCGTCGAATGCCTTGCGGGAATCCCCATCCTGCCCGGCCGTGTCGTCGTCCTGGTTGAAGCCGAGGCCGATGAACTCCCGCATGAAGCGGCACGGCTGCGACACGCAGGTCGAGTACCATCCTGCAACTGTCCCGCGAGCGGGTTGGGGTGGCCCTGATCGTCGGCGGCGCGGTAGCGGAGGAACGCGGTGAAATCGCGCACCGAGGCGTAGCCCAGCCCCGCCACTTTCGGGCTCTTGGCTGGATAGATCAGTTCATAGAGCCTGCCGACGGTGAACTTTGTGCCTTCGGGCAAAAGGCTGATCGCATTGCCGCCGGGTTCGTAGCGCCACTTGTCGGCCGGAGCCGGGATCGGTTTGTCCATCTCCTGCGCCCGCACAGTCAGCCGGGCTTTCGTCGTGTCGAGGTCGGCGGCGGGATAGCTCAACGTGCCCGTGCCGACGTTGGGGGTGTCGATCACGAACTCCTCCAGGCTGGGACCGACGATCTCCGATCCGTCGGTGTTCGTGGCCACCGGCGCGTCGAGCAGGAACGGGCCGCCGCGGGCAGTGGGGTTGAGACTTGAAACCGGGTCCCGTCCGCTGAAGGCCAGCGTGTAACCTTGGCGCATCATGAAGCCGTTGCCGGCATCGGCAGCGGTGGCGGGATCGCTGGTGTTCTTCTTCGCGTCGTTCAGCAGGCCGAAGCTCAGGATGCCGCCGCGATTGTTGATCTCCATCAGCAGCCGGTGGTTTCCCTTCGCGGGATCAACCGGGCGGATGATCATGATATTGGCGGAGTACTCCACCATCCCGCGCGCGTTCCTCGGCGCGAGCGCGACATCGGTGATGCCCGCATCGAGCGGGTCGGCCGGATCGACCTCGCCATGGATGCGACCGGTCAGCTTCTCATAGGGGCCGACGCTCCCGAACGATGCCCCGTCGAATGTCGGCGACTGACGCCCCGTTATCTCGATCCGGGTGATCCGGGCAGAAGCCGGCGTCGCTGCCCCGATAAGGCAAGTGACGAGGGCAAGCCGCACGCCGCCGCTTCGACCCCGTTTTGCGTTGATCGGGCCCATTGTGTGTTTGTCCCTCCTTGCCGCCAGCCGATCACCTCTGACCGGCGACGCCCTCCTGTCGATCGTCTACGATACGCGCGGGCATGGGAGACGCCACATGACGATGCCGAACGCCATGATCTGTGCGCCGCAACCGGAGGCTGCGGATGCGGGGGCCGACATCCTGCGCGCGGGTGGCAACGCCGTGGACGCGGCGATCGCCTGCGCGCTGGTGCAGTCCGTCGTGGACCCGTTGATGTGCGGCCCGGCGGGGTTCGGCAGCATGGGGCTTTATGTCCCCGCGCGCGGCTTTCACGGCTACGTCGATTTCCATGCGCCCGCGCCGCTGGCCGCGCGGGCCGACATGTGGGCCGACCGCATCGAGGCCGAGGCGCGGGACGGCTACGGGTTCATCCTGCGCGGCAAGGTCAACGACCTCGGCTACCAGTCGATCTGCGTTCCGGCGAGCCTGCGTGCGTTCCATGCGGCCCATGCCCGGTTCGGCGCGCTGCCGTGGGCGGAGATCGCGCAGCCCGCCATCGCCTGGGCCGAGGGCGGTTGGGTGGTGCGGCCGCATGTTGCCTGGTTCTGGTCGCACGAGGGGGAGATGGGCCGGGGATCGAACGCGGCGCGCATCGCCTTCAGCCGCACCGGCCGGGCGCTGTATTGCCGCCCGGACGGGACGCCGAAACAGGTCGGCGAGCGCGTGCGCAACCCCGATTACGCCCAGGTGCTGCGCACGGTCGCCAGGGACGGCGCCGCGAGCTTCTACGAGGGCGAGATCGCCGCCGCGATCGCCGAGGACATGCGCCGTAACGATGGCTTGATCACACGCGAGGACCTCGCGCGCTATCAGGCGCGCCATCTCCCGCCCTTGTGGGGCAGCTACCGGGACTGGCGGATCGCCACCAACAATCCGCCGGGCGGCGGGCTGATGCTGGTCGAGATGCTCAATATGCTGGAGCAGTTCGACCTGGCCGTGCTGGGCCACAATACGCCGGACTACATCCGTGTCGTGGCCGAGGCAATGAAGCGGGCGACCGTCGACAAGGACCGCCACATGGGCGATCCCGAATTCGTCGCGGTCCCTGTCGCGGAGCTTGCCGGCAAGGAGCACGCGGCCGCACTGGCGCGCGACATCCGCGCCGGCGTGAAGGCCACGGTGCCCCGGCTCAACACCGGGTTCCCGAGCAAGGACACGACCCACATCTCCGTGGTGGACCGCGAGGGCACATGCGTCAGCATGACGCATTCGCTCGGCATGCCGTCCGGCGTCATCACCGATGGCCTCGGGTTCATGTACAACGGCTGCATGGGCGTGTTCGATCCGCGGCCGGGGCGCGTCCATTCGATCGCGCCGGGCAAGGCGCGGTTCAGTTCCGTCTGCCCCAGCATCGTGTTCCGCGACGACGAGCCGTGTCTCGTGATCGGCGCGCCCGGCGCCACCCAGATCGCCATGGGCGTGTTGCAGGCGATCCTCAACGTGCTCGATTTTGGCATGAGCATGGTCGAGGCGGTCAGCGCGCCGCGCTTCTCCGCAACCAGCGATGCGATCGACGTTGTCAATCGCATTCCCTTCAGCACCCAGCGCGCGCTGGAGGCATCCGGGTACGAGGTCGTCCGTTCTCCGCAGACCTTCGGGATCGCATCGGTGCACGGCATCCGCATCGGCGCGGACGGGCAACTCGATGGGGGCGCCGATCCGGGACATGATGGGATCGCCCTGGCGGTGTGACGCGCGGCTCGCGAGGTGACGGCGTGGCGGCTGTTGGCTAGGATTCTGCCCGGAGTTCGCAAGGAGCGCGCCGGACATGCGCGGATGCCTCGTCGCCTTGCTCGCCGCCCTGCTGTCCGCCGGCATGGCCCAGGCGGCGCGTGTGCCGGCGCCGGACCCGTCGCAGGGCGATGGGCGCGTCTCGGCGTTCTACACCTGGACCGACGAGATCCCCGACGCGCCGGGACGGATGCTGCGCACCGAGACGCTGGACCCGACGCTCGGGCTGGCGATGGCGGGCCAGCAGTTCCGCATCCTCTACAGCTCGACCGACGGGATGGACGGCAAGGCGCCGGTGGTCGTGTCGGGCGCGTTCTTCGTGCCGAAGGGCACCCGGCCCGCCGGGGGCTGGCCGCTGATCGCCTGGGCACACGGCACCACGGGGATCGCGGATATCTGCGCGCCATCGTGGGAGGCGCGGTCCTATCGCGACGTCCGCTACCTCAACACCTGGCTCGGGCAGGGCTATGCGATCGTGGCGACCGACTACCAGGGGCTCGGCACGCCTGGCCCGCACCCGTATCTGGCGGTGCGCCCCGAGGCCTACAGCGTGCTCGACAGCGTGCGTGCCGTGCTGCACGGCTTTCCCGACGTCGCGAACCGGATCGTCATTGTCGGCCAGTCGCAGGGCGGCGGCGCGGCGTTCGCCACCGCCGGCCTCGCGCCCGACTACGCGCCCGACCTCGACATTCGCGGCAGCGTGGCAACCGGCATACCGTACCTGACGCCGGACATCCTGCGGCCGCCGCCGGTCGCGGCGAGATTGGCCGCATCGGAGCGGCCCGATCCGACGGTTGCCTACAATTTCTACATGGGGCTCATGGCACAGCAGGGCGATCACGCGTTGCAGGCGCGGTATTTGGTCACGCCCCGGGCCTTGCCGGTCTTCGAGTTGGCGCGCACCAGTTGCGTCGGGCCGCTGTTCGGAGACGTCCTGAGCGCCGGGCTCAACCGGCCGAACGCGCTGACGCCCGAGTTTACCGAGGCGTTTGCGGCCGTCCTGCCAGCGATGGAGTACACGACATTCAAGCTGCGCCAGCCGGTGTTCATCGGCACCGGCGAGCAGGACCGCGATGTGCCGCCGGCGAGCCAGCTCGCGCTCGTCAAGAACGCCTGCGCCGCCGGCTCGGTGGTGGAGGCGCATCTCTACGCCGGACTCAATCACAGCGCGACGGTCAATGCCTCGCTGAAGGACTCGCTGCCCTTCGTGCGCAAGGTGCTGGCAGGCGAGCCGATCACCCCGGTCTGCGAGCCCAAGGCCGAGTGACGCTTCAAGCACCGCGCCGCATCATCCACATCGACATGGACGCCTTCTATGCGTCCGTCGAGCAGCGCGACAATCCGAGACTGCGCGGCATTCCGCTGGCAGTCGGCGGCTCGCGCGAGCGCGGCGTCGTGGTCGCTGCGAGCTACGAAGCGCGCCGGTTCGGCGTCCACTCGGCGATGGCCTCGGTCACGGCGCGGCGGCGGTGCCCGGAGCTGGTGTTCGTGCCGCCGCGCTTCGACGTGTACAAGGCGGTCTCGCAGCAGGTCCATGCCATCCTCGCCCGCTACACGACCTTGATCCAGCCGCTGTCGCTCGACGAGGCGTATCTCGATGTCACGGCGCCCCTGCTCGACCGAGGCTCGGCCACCGCGATCGCGCAGGAGATCAAGGCGCAGATTCGCAAGGAGACGGGCCTGACCGCCTCGGCCGGCGTGTCCTACAACAAGCTTTTGGCCAAGTTGGCGTCGGATCACCGCAAGCCGGACGGGCTGTTCGTCATCACGCCGCGCATGGGCCCCGGCTTCGTGGAGGCGTTGCCGGTGGACAAGTTCCACGGCATCGGTCCCGCGACCGCGGCCAGGATGGAGGCGCTCGGCATCCACACCGGCCTCGACCTGCGGCTTCAGTCCAAGGCGTTCCTGATGGCCCGGTTCGGCAAGTCGGGAGAGTACTATTACGGGGCGGCCCGCGCGGAGGATCACCGGCCTGTCGTGGCGGACCGGGAGCGAAAATCGCTCGGCGCGGAGACGACCTTCGCGCGCGATCTGTCGCGGTGGGAGGAGATACCCCCGGCACTGGCACCGGTGTTCGCCAAGCTGTGGGCAGCTTACAGCAGGGGAAGCCTGGGAGCGCGGACGGTGACGGTGAAGGTCAAGTACGCCGATTTCCAGACGATCACGCGCAGCCGGTCCTGCACCGGGGCGATCACATCCCCGACCGCCATCGAGCAGATCGGTTTCGATCTTTTGCGGCCACTGTTCCCGCCCACCCGCGGCGTGCGTCTGCTTGGGGTCACGCTGTCGAACTTCGATGCCGTCGCGGGGCCCGATCGTCGGCAATTAGCGCTCACCCTCGCGCAGCCGACCTCAGCCGCTGGTCGAGAGGCCGTGCAGCCGTTCGGCCAGGCGGTTCAGATCCCATTCGCGCGCGAGTGACGCCGCCTCGTCCCAGGTGGGTGTCTGGTCCGGCAGGGAGGGAAGCGGCGCAGTGGCGTTCATGGTCGCGATGCGGCGATAGAGGCGCAGCGCGTCGGCTTGCGCCGAAAGCCGCCCGTCCGCCAGCGCGTCCTCCACCGACGCATAGTGTCGCAGCAGGGCGGCGGCCCCCTTCGGTCCGACGCCGCGCGCGCCCGGCAGCTTGTCCGACGGGTCTCCGCGCAACGCAATGAAATCGGGGACCTGCTTCGGCTCCACCCCGTACCGCTGGCGGACCTCGGCCGGTCCGATGCGCGCCATCTCGCCGGCGCGGGCCGGATGCAGGACGGTGGTGAGGTCGGAGGCGAGTTGGAATGCGTCGCGGTCGCCGCTGGCCACGATCGTGCATCCGCCACGACGCTCCTCCTCGGCAACCGCCGCCGCGAGGAAGTCGTCCGCCTCGTACCCGGGCGCCTTCGCGTTCGCGAATCCGCACGCGGCGACGAATTCCGGCAGAAGATCGAGCTGCTCGATCAGCTCGTCGTCGAAGTGCCGGCCGCCCTGATAGGGTGGAAACAGATCCTGACGGTATGTCGACACGCCGAGCGTGTCCCAGCCGACCAGCACGGCGCGCGGCTGCTCGGCTTCGAATAGCCGCAGCAGCAAATTGGCAAATCCGACGATCGCGCCGCCACCGCGATTGCCTGTCCGCCGGATCGACTTCGGGAGTGCATGGTACGCGCGGTGCGCGAAAGAGTCGCCGTCGATGACAAGAAGCGGGCGGCTCACGACGGTCACGAGGAATTCCTTTGCGTTTTTCCGGGCCGGGGTCGATGCAGGCCAGTACCTCGGCCCGCTACCCCAATGTCCTTCGTCTTGAGGGGAGCGATCATGGACAACTACGACGCGATCATCATCGGCACGGGCCAGGCGGGACCGTCGCTCGCGCGGCGCTTCGGCGCCAGCGGCTGGCGCGTGGCAATCATCGAGCAGGGGCGCTTCGGCGGCACCTGCATCAACACGGGTTGCACCCCAACCAAGGCCATGCTGGCCAGCGCCTACGCCGCGCATCTCGCCCGGCGTGGCGCCGAGTTCGGCGTGAAGATCGACGGGCCGATCACGGTGGACTGGGCACGCGTGAGGGCGCGCAAGAACGACATCGTCGGCGTCAGCCGCGCTGCCGTGGAACGCTCCTTGCGCGAGGCCGAGAACGTGACCGTCGTCCAAGGGCGTGCGCGCTTCGTTTCCGACTGCGCGGTGCGCGTGGGCGAGCAGGTCCTGCGCGGCGCGCGCATTTTCCTCAATGTCGGCGGGCACCCGGCTGTGCCGCCGATCCGTGGCATCGAGACGGTTGCGCCGCTGACCAGCAACACGGTCATGGACATTGATACCGTGCCGGCGCGGCTGGTCGTGGTGGGCGGCAGCTATGTCGGCCTGGAGTTCGCGCAGATGTTCCGTCGCTTCGGCGCCGAGGTCACGGTGGTCGAAGCCGCCCCGCGCCTCCTCGCGCGTGAGGATGCGGACATCTCGGCCTGCCTCAAGGATATCCTGGAGGCGGAGCGGATCCGGGTGGTGCTCGGTGCGTCCGACCTGTCTCTTGTATCCCGGGATACCGGTTTCGCGCTTCGCTTCGCCGGCGGCGAAGCCGAGGGCACGCATCTGTTGGCGGCCACCGGCCGGCGGCCCAATACCGACGGCCTTGAGCTGGAGCGCGCGGGGGTCGATCTGGACGCACGCGGTTTCATCGTGACGAACGAGATGCTGGAAACCACCGTCCCGGGCATCTGGGCGCTCGGCGACTGCAACGGTCGCGGCGCCTTCACGCACACCAGCTACAACGACGGCGAGATCGTGGCGGGAAACCTGCTCGATGGCGGCGGGCGCAGCGTGCGGGACCGCATCACCGCCTATGCGCTCTATACTGACCCGCCGCTGGGCCGCGCCGGCATGACCCAGGTCGAGGCGCAAGCCGCCGGGCATCGCGTGCTGGTGGGCAGCCTCGCGATGGAGGATGTCTCCCGCGCGTACGAGAAGAGCGAGACGCTCGGCCTGATGAAGATCGTGGTGGACGCGGATACGCGGCAGATCCTCGGTGCGGCGCTGCTTGGCACCGGCGGGGACGAGGTGGTCCACTGCGTGCTGGACACGATGTACGCGAAGGCACCTTATCCTGTGCTGCAACGCGCGATGCACATCCATCCGACGGTGGCGGAGTTCATCCCGACCCTGCTCGAGGATATGCGGCCCGCCTGAGCGCTCGGAAGGCCCCTGCCCGCGCCGCGCTCTGCTCAGCGCAGCACGGTCTCCGTCTTGCGCTCGATCAAGGCGACATCGATGTTCCCGCCCAGGCCGGGCGCGGTGGGGGCGTGCAGCATGCCGTCCGCATCGATCTCCAGCTCGGTCGCCATGCCGTATTTGTGGGCGCCGTCGGGCAGCAGGACCTCGAACATCGTGGTGTTGGCGATCGCCATGCACAGATGCAGGTTGGCGAGGTTGTTCAGCGAATTGCCGCTGTGATGCACCTCGTAGCGCAGCCCGAATGCCTCCGCGAGATGGGCCGTCTTAAGCATGGTGGTGAGCCCGCCCTTGTTGGGAATGTCGCCGCGCAGATAGTCGGTCGCCCGCTCGGTCAGCCAGATCGGATAGGTGTCCAGCCCGCCGGCCGGGAACTCGGTCGCCATGATCGGGATATCGAGCTTCTGGCGCAGCTTGACATAGTTGTAGATGTCCTCGTCGGCGAGCGGGTCCTCGTACCGATAGAAGCCCATCTCCTCGATCGCGCGCCCGACCCGGAGCGCGTCGGGGTAGCCGTAGCTCCATGTCGAATCGAGCATCAGCCGGAACCCGTCGCCCACCGCCTTGCGCACGGCGACGCACACGGCGATGTCGGCGTCGGCCTCGCGCGGCGGGTGGATCTTGTAGGCGCGCCAGCCCTTGGCCTTGAACGTCTGCGCCTGATCTACGTAGGCCGCCGGGTCGGGCAGGACCTGCGAACTGGCATAGGCGGTGATGGACGTCCGGCAGGTGCCCATCAGCGCATGGACCGGCAGGCCGGCGGCCTTGCCCGCGATATCCCACAGCGCGGTGTCCACCGCGCCGATCGTGCGGTAACTCGCGGTCCGCGAGACGAGCCGCATGGATTGGTGAATGGCCTCGCGCTCCAGCGGGTCGCGCCCGATCAGGAGCGGCTTGAGGCTGCGGACCAGTTGCGCCCCGTCCATCGAGGCCGGGTTGCTCGCCGAGCCCAGAAAGGCGTGGCCTTCGATGCCGGAATCGGCGCGGATCGTGAGCAGGCCCAGGTTGGAGGCCGTCACGGCGAGAGCGCCCTGGTGATAGCGGGTCGGCGGAATGCCGTCCCAGGTGAAGATCGTCAGCGTGATATCGTCGATCTTCATTTGCGTTTCCTCCGATCAGAGCCGGTAAGCATCCTGCCGTAGCAAGACACCCTCGTTTTACGTATGGCCGCAGAACCCGGCAATCCTTCGGAGGGCCGGATTGACGCCGGCCAGCCCGGGCTTATGGTTCCTGAACTAGAGGCAAGGGAAAGCTGCGGCCCATGTCTTCGTACATTTTCACTGGCGGCCGATTCCTCGACCCGCGGCAGGATGCGCTGCGCGACGGCGTGGAGGTGCTTGTAGAGGGCGGACAGATCAAGGAGGTCGCGGAGGGGGCGATCCGATCGCAGGAGGCGGCACGCATCGACCTGCGCGGTCGGACACTGATGCCGGGCCTGATCGACGCGCACATCCACCTGGTGCTGACCGAGGTCAACCTACAGCTTCTGTCGGACGTACCGCTGACGCTGCTGGCGGCGAAGGGGTCCGCTGCGATGCGGGCCATGCTGATGCGCGGCTTCACCACGCTGCGCGACACCGGCGGCGCGGATTGGGGTCTCAAGGCGGCGGTGGAACAGGGGCTTTTCGAAGGACCGCGCCTGTTCATCTCCGGCCAGCCGATCAGCCAGACGGGCGGCCACGGCGATTTTCGCAAGCGCACCGAGACCCGCTTCGCCTGCGCCTGCTGCTCGGGCATCAGCTGGGTCTCGCGGGTGGCCGACGGCGTGCCGGAGGTCGTCCGCGCGGTCCGCGACGAACTGCGGAAGGGCGCCGACCAAATCAAGATCATGGCTTCCGGCGGGGTCGCCTCGCAGCTCGACCCGTTGGAAAGCCTGCAGTTCCGCACCGACGAGATCGAGGCGGCGGTGGAGGAGGCGCAGCGCTGGGGGACCTATGTCTGCGCGCACGCCTACAGCCCCGCGGCGATCGAGCGCTCCGTGCGGGCGGGGTGCGGACGATCGAGCACGGCAACCTGATCGACGAGCCCACGGCGCGCCTGATGGCAGATCGCGGCGCCTTCATGGTGCCGACGCTTGTCACCTATGATTCGATGCGTCAGCGCGGCTCGGACTTCGGGATGTCGCAGTACAGCCTGGCCAAAAACGAAATCGTCCTGGAAGCCGGGCTGCGGTCGCTGGACATCTGCCGCACCGCCGGGGTGGAAATCGGCTTCGGCACCGACCTTCTCGGCCCGCTTCAGAACGACCAGTGCAACGAGTTCCTGATCCGAGCCGGGATCTTCAGCCCGCAGGAGATCATCCGCTCCGCGACACTGGTGAACGCGCGAGATCGTGCGCCAGGAGGGCAAACTCGGCGAACTGGTGGCGGGCGCGCACGCGGACCTGCTGGTGGTGGACGGCGATCCCTATCGCGACTTGTCCGTGTTCCTGGGCGAGGGGACGCGCATTCCCGCGATCATGGTGGGCGGACGCTTCGTCAAGAATGCGCTCTGACCCGGCCCCGTGAGCACGGCCGCGATCCGTCGCGCGACCCTGGACCGGCCTCAGCCCGAGCTATCCGGGGCACTTGGTCGCTTTTTCCTGGGGGCCCTGATCGCCTGCGGCCTGCTGATTATCTTCGTGCCGCTGCTGCTGACCCTCTATCTCAGCGTGTTCGACGAGAAGCTCATCTCGTTTCCGCCGCGCGGCTACACGCTGTCGTGGTATCGCGCCATCGTCCCCAATTTCGGCGAGCGCGATCGCGATCAGCCTGGAACTCGCCCTCGCGGTCGGTCGTGGGCAGCCTTTTGCTGGGCGTGCCGGCCGGGATCGCCCTGTCGCGCCATCGGTTCCGCGGCGTGGGCGTGATCAGCGCCCTGCTGCTCGCGCCGCTGACCGTGCCGGGAATAGCGCTCGGGCTGGCGATCTATCTGTTCCTGGTGCTGATCGAGATCCATACCGGCTGGCCGCTGGCCGGCTCGCTGTTCGGACTGATCCTGTCGCATCTTCTGATCACCACGCCCTGGGTGGTGCGCCTGTCGCTCGCCGGCCTGGTCAACCATGACCGAGCGGCCGAGGAGGCGGCGACAAGCCTCGGCGCGCGGCCGCATGACGGTGATCTGGCGCGTGACGCTGCCGGCGATGCGCCAGGGCATCATCGCGGCGGGGCTGTTCGCCTTCATCTTCTCGTTCGGCAATCTGGAGATGGCGCTGTTCCTGGTGGCGCCGGGCGTGACGACGCTGCCGGTCGCGATCCTGGAATACCTGGAATACCATATCGATCCGCTGGTCGCGGCCGTGGCGGTGGCGCAGATGGCGATGGTCGGAGCCTTGCTGCTGGTGCTCGACCGCTTCGTCCGTCTGGGGCAGGTGGTGCGATGACCCTCGGCCGGCGCGCGGCGTCCCTCAGCCTGTGTGCGCTGAACAAGCGCTTCGGGTCGCACCCCGTCGTCCGCGAGGTCAACCTCGATGTCGCGCCGGGCGAGATGGTGGTGCTGCTCGGACCGTCCGGTTGCGGCAAGACGACGACGCTTCGCATCATCGCCGGATTCCTGCCGGCTTCCTCCGGCGATATGCTGCTTGACGGCAGCAGCATCCTCGATGTCCCGGCGCATCAGCGCGACATCGGCATCGTGTTCCAGAGCTATGCGCTGTTCCCGCATCTGAGCGTGGCGCGCAACGTCCGCTTCGGGCTGGAGATGCGGCGCATTCCGGCCGCAAGCGCGAACGAGCGGGTCGCGGGAGATGCTGCGGCTGGTAAAGCTTGAGAGTTTCGCCGACCGTCTGCCGCGTCACCTCTCCGGCGGCCAGCAGCAGCGCGTGGCGCTGGCGCGCGCGCTGGCGATCCGCCCCAGGCTGCTGCTGCTGGACGAGCCGCTGTCGAACCTCGATGCGGCGCTGCGCCAGGAGATGGCGCGCGAGATCCGCATCCTGCAGCGCGACGGCGGGATCACCGCGATCGTGGTGACCCACGACCAGGGCGAGGCCATGGCGATGGCCGATCGGCTGGTGGTGATGCGCGACGGCAGGGTGGAGCAGGTCGGGCGGCAGGAGGACTTGTACGAGCGTCCGGCGACGCCGTTCGTCGCCGGCTTCATCGGACAAAGCAATCTCCTGCACGGCCGGCTGGAGGGCGGAGCGGATCTGTTGGCCGATGCCGGGGGGCGGGTTTCCCTGGCCGGGCGATACCGGGCCAGCGGAGCCGCGTGCCTGCGCGGTGCGGCCGGAGAGCATCCGCCTCGGTCGCGCCCGAAGCGATGGGCGCGCGGACCGAGGGCACGGTGATGCTGTGCAGCTATCTGGGCGCGGTGCTGGAGCACGTCGTGCGGCTGGACTCGGGGCTGGACGTGATCGTGCGCGGGCCGGGGCTGGGTCCGGACGCCGCGCGGCGGCGCTCGCCGGGCGAGCGTGTCTCGCTGACCTGGAGCGCGGCGGCGGAGCGCGTGTTCGACGAGCAGGATCGGCCCGCACCAGAGGCCACGGGCGAACAGACGGTGATGCCAGAAGGAGAAGACGAGCAATGGACCGGCTGACGACTGCCCCATTCCCGCTGTCTCGCCGGCGCGTGCTGCGCACGGCCGCCGCCGCCTTGCGCCGCACCCGCTGGCCGCTGGTCGCGCCGACGCGGCCGAGCGCTGCGTCGTGGGCACCTGGGGCGGCGACTACGCGCGGCTGCTGCGCGAGAACATCGACGCACCGATCCTGGAACCCCAGGGCGTGCAGGTGGTCCAGGTGGTCGCCGACGAGGCGCCCCGCCTGGCGCAGCTGTTCGCGCAGCGCCAACTGCCGCGCGGCACGCTCGACATCGCCTGCGTCGGCTCGCCGAACGGCTATCGCGCCGCCGCGGCGGGACTGCTGGAGACGCTGGACGCCTCGAAGGTGCCGAACCTCAAGAACGTGGTTCCCCTGCTGCACAGCGGCAGCTTCATGCCCGACCAGTTCGTGCCGCACATCTACAGCGCGCAGGGGCTCGCGTACAACCCGACAGACGGTGAAGGATCCGCCGAAGACCTGGACCGACCTGCTCGATCCGCGCTGGAAGGGCAAGGTCGGCGTGCATCGCACCGCCGGATTCTGGGTGATGATGGGCGCGGCGCTCGCCGTAGGGCGGCAGCCCGGACGCTTTCGACAAGGCGAAGGAGTATCTGCTGAAGCTGAACGGCAACGGTCTGCGTCTGTATGCGGAAACCGACGACATGGCGCCCGCCTTCAAGTCGGGCGAGATCGAGGTCGGCATCATCTGGCTGGCGCGCACGGTGATGTGGCAGAACGCCGACTTTCCCGTGCAGGGGCAGTTCCCGCAGGAAGGCGCGATCATCTACGTCTCCGGCATGGTGATGCCGAAGAACGCGCCCGGACAAGGACGCCGCGTACAAATACATGAATGCGCTGCTGGAGCCGGCGGCGCAGCGCGGCTTCGCCGCGCATATGGGCTATCTGCCGACCGTGGGCGACGCCGACCTGACCGGCAAGGTCGCCGAGCAGCTCGCGCTGCCGGAGGGCGCCAAGCTGGTGCAGCCGGACTATGCGCAGGTCGCCAACATGCAGCCGGAGATGAACGATTGGTGGCTGAAGAACATCCAGCGGAACTAGGCACGCCATGCGGTCGGCGGTCGCGCTGGAGCAGTCGGCGGAGCGGCGGGAGGCGGTTTCGGCCGGCTTCCTGCTGGCGCCGGCGACCGTTCTGGTCTGTGCTGATGATGCTCGCGCCGCTCGCGCTGCTGGCGCGCTACAGCCTGAACCGCTTCGATCCGACGCAGCTGATGATCGCGGCGCTGACGCCGGAGAACTACGTCCGCTTCTTCTCCGACCCGTTCTATCTTGGCGTGCTCGCCACCACCATCCGGGTCTCGGTGATCGTCACCGGCGGCCTGCCTGCTGCTGGGCATTCCGATGGCATGGCGGCTGGCGCGGACGCAAAGCCGGTGGAAGTCGGCCT
This sequence comes from uncultured Pseudomonadota bacterium, assembly GCA_963756495.1. Classification (GTDB taxonomy): domain Bacteria; phylum Pseudomonadota; class Alphaproteobacteria; order Acetobacterales; family Acetobacteraceae; genus DATFDN01. The sequence continues at coordinate 119,416 of CAVWNS010000006.1, forward strand.
ACGTGATGGCGATCATCCTGCCGCTGTTCATCGGCTCGGTCACGCGGACGGCCGGCTGGATGATCCTGTTCGCGCGCGGCGGCATGCTGGACATCGTCATGGGCGCGCTGTTCGGCATGCACGGCCTCGATCTGATGTACACCGAGACGGCGGTGATCGTCGGCATCATCTCGATCAACCTGCCCTTCACCATCCTGACCTTGCAAAGCGTGTTCGAGGGGATCGATCCGCGGCTGGAGGAGGCGGCGGCCAGCATGGGTGCCGCGCCGGCGCGCTGCTTCCGCCGCGTGATCCTGCCGCTTGCGATGCCGGGCGTGCTGATCGCCGGCGCGCTGTGCTTCATCCTCGGCATGAACGCGTTCGCCACGCCGCTTGCTGCTCGGCGGCCCGCGCTTTCAGATGATGGCGCCGCTGCTGTACTGGGAATTCTCGAACAACAACAACTGGCCGTTCGCCGGCGTGCTGGCCTTCATCCTGATGGCGACGACGCTGGCGCTGACGCTGCTCGCCAATGTCGTGGTGCCGCGCCGCTACCGGCCCGGCTGAAGGCGGACGGGGGCGATCGTGTCGGACGGGGATCGCAACAGCACGGCCTGGCGGATCACGCCATCGGCCTATCTCGACACCCGGCCGGCACGCGATCGGCGGCAACGTGCGCCGCGTTCGCACTACGTCGCCATGCGCGACGGCTGCCGGCTGGCGCGTCGATGTCTATGTGCCCCAAGGTGCGCTCGGCGCGCGTCCCGGCGATCCTGATCCTGACGCCCTATTACCGCCGCTTCGCGCTTGCGTCCCGGCGCCCCGGCGGGCACCGAAGCGACGCCCGGCGTGGCCCGCTGGCGCGACCTGTTCGTGCCGCGCGGCTACGCGCTGGTGGCGGTGGACGTGCGCGGCACCGGCGCGAGCTTCGGCACGCGCGACAGCTTCCGCTCGCCGCGCGAACGCGACGACTACCGCGAGATCGCCGACTGGGTCGTGGCGCAGCCCTGGTCGGACGGGCGCATCGGCGCGACCGGCATCTCCTATGTCGGCGCCGCCTGCGACTTCCTGGCGAGCACCGGGCACCCCGCCGTGCGCGCCATCGCGCCGCTGTCGGCGGTGTGGGACACGTATGCCGATCATTATCTATCCCGGCGGGCTGCTGCTGAACCGGCTGGCGCAATCCTACGACGCGCTGATGGTGGCGCTCGACCACGACCGGCGCGACCTGCTCGCCGGCTTCGCCTATTTCAAGGACCCGCACCTCGCCGGGCCGGCAGCCGGTGGACGACGACCCGGATGGGATGCCTGCGCGACGCGGCGGTGCGCGAGCATCGCGCGAATTTCCGGATGCCGGACTTCATCGCGGAGTTTCCGCTTCCACGACGACACGCTGCCCTACGATCCGGCTTTCAGCCCGGCCTCGTTCAGCCCGTGCCACTACGCCGCCGGCATTCCGGCCGACGTCGCGGTGTGCTCGGTGTCGGGATGGATGGACGGGGCGGGCTATCACGAACGGCGCCATCGCGCGCTTCCTCACGCTTGCCTAACCCAAAGCGCCATCTGCTGCTGGGGCCGTGGGATCACGGCGCGCGCATCAATGTCTCGCCGTGGCGGACCGCCCCGACGCCCGCGTTCGCGCTGAACGGGGAGCTGCTGCGGTTCTTCGACGAATACCTGATGGAGAGGGAGACCGGGCTCGCGCGGGAATCGCCGGTGCATTATTTCAGCTGTCACGACGAGCGCTGGCGGGAGGCCGAGCAATGGCCGCCGATCGCCGACGACGCGGCGCCTGCATCTGGCCGAGGGCGGCCTGCTGCAAACCGAGGTCGGCGTGCCGGGCGAGGATCGCCACCAGGTCGATTTCGGCTTCGGCACCGGCGCGGACACGCGCTACGAACGGCTCGCCGCGCACGACACGCGCGACTACTACCCCGACTGGCAGGGGCGTGATGCGGCGCTGCTCTGCTACCGCTCCGCGCCGTTGGATGCGGCCGAGGAGCTGACCGGCCACGCGGTCCTGACGCTGTGGCTCGCCGCGTCCGAGCCGGATGCCGCGGTGCACGCCTATCTGTCGGAGGAAGAACCCGACGGCACCGTGCGCTACGTCACCGAAGGGGTGCTGCGGGCGCTGCACCGCAAGCTGTCAACCGCCCCGCCGGAGTACCGCGCCGCGCTGGCCCTACCATTCGCATGATCGCGCCGACGCCGCGCCGCTCGTGCCCGGCCAGGCTTCGCCGCTCGTGATCGCGCTTGCTGCCGACCTCGTGGGTGTTCGGCAAGGGCAGCCGCATCCGCCTGGCGATCGGCGGCGCCGACACCGATCATTACGGCCAGGTGCCGCACGGCCGGCCGCCGTTGTTCACCGTGCAGCGCGGCGCGGGTCACGCATCGTTCCTCGACCTGCCCGTCCGACCCGCCGGATCATAGGAGGCGCGCATGCCGATACCGCCGCGGAACCCGATGCCGGCGAAGAACTGACGCTGCAAAGGACAAGCCAGGGTCAGCCGCCCTTGACCGCCGCAACCGGGCGGGATCGCGGCATCGGGCCGTTCGGGCGGCTGGTGTTGCGCGGCGCAACCGTCATCGACGGCACCGGCGCGCCGCCAATCGGGCCGATCGACATCGTGGTGGAGAACGGCCGCATCGCGGAGATGCGCAAGGTCGGGGTCGTCGAATGCTCCGATCAACCCGGACCGTCGCCCGGCACCCGGCGAGCATGAGATCGATTGCCACGGCAGGTTCGTCACGCCGGGCTTCATCGATTGCCATGCCCATGCGGGCGTTGCCTATCACGCGGCGAATGGCTGGGTGCCGCCGGTGGACTATGTCTACAAGCTGTGGCTGGCGCATGGCGTCACCACGGTTCGCGAGATGGGCTCGTTCAACGGGCTGGGCTGGATGCTCCAGCAGCGCGCCCTATCGGAGGCGGGCGACATCGCCGCGCCCCGCCTGCTCGCCTACGCCTACTTTCCTGCCGTCAACGACATGCTGAAGACGATCCACACGCCCGAGCAAGGGCGCGCCTGGCTGCGCCGGATCAAGCAGCGCGGCGCCGACGGGGTGAAGTTCTTCGGCGCGCCGCCAGCGATCATGCGCGCGGCGCTCGACGAGTGCCGCACGCTGGGCCTGCGCTCCGGGTGTCATCACGCGCAGATGGCGGTCACGCGCATGAACGCCCTGACGAGCGCGGGCTGGGGCCTGACGAGTGCCGAGCATTACTACGGGTTGCCGGAGGCGCTGTTCGATGATCGTCTCGTGCAGTCCTATCCGGCCGATTATGACTACAGCGACGAGTATTTTCGGTTCGCCTACGCCGGCCAGACCTTCCGCCAGGCGGCGCAGCCGGGCAGCGCGAAGTGGAACGAGGTGCTCGATGCGTTCCTGGCGCTCGACTTCACCTTCGTGCCGACCTTCACGATCTACGACGCGAATCGCGACCTGATGCGTGCCCGCCAGGCGGACTGGCACCACGACTATGCCTGGAAGTCCATGTGGGAATACTTCCAGCCGCAGCGCGGCGCGCATGGCTCGTATTGGTACCGCTGGTCCACCACGAACGAGATCGAGTGGAAGGAGAATTATCGGCTCTGGATGCGGTTCATCGGCGATTACAAGAACCGCGGCGGGCGCGTGTGCACAGGCAGCGATTCGGGCTTCATCTATCAGCTTTTCGGGTTCGGCTACATCCGCGAGCTGGAGCTGTTGCAGGAGGCTGGCTTCCATCCGCTTGAGGTGATCCGCGCCGCCACGTCGCAGGGGGCGGACCTGGTGGGGCTATCCGACGAGATCGGCAGCGTGGAGGTCGGCAAGCGGGCCGATCTGCTGGTGCACGATCACAACCCGCTGGCGGACTTCAAGCTGCTGTATGGAACGGGCGCAATGCGCCTGAATGACGAGACCCGGCAGGTCGAATGGCATCGCGCGCTGCGCCACACCATCAAGGGCGGCGTCATCTACGACGTGCGCGAATTGCTCGCCGATGTCCGCGCGCTGGTGACGCGGAGCTACGCGGATGCGCCGGACGGGCGGCCCGACGCCCGCCTGTCGTGATGCCGAGCGGACCCGATTTCATCGTCCTGACCGGGTTCCTCGGCAGCGGCAAGACGACGCTGCTCGGTGACTTCCTGGCCTTGCCCGAGGCGGCGAGCACGGCGGTGATCGTCAACGAGGTGGGCGAGATCGGGCTGGACGGCGCGATTCTCGCCGAATCCGGTGAGGTGCCGATCGCCTTGCTGAGCAATGGCTGCGTGTGCTGCTCGCTCGGCAGCGACCTGGAGAGGACGGTCGGCAGCCTGCTGCGGACGCGCGGGCGGGCCGACCTGCCGCCGCTGCGGCGGATCGTGCTCGAGACCAGCGGGCTGTCGAAGCCGGGACCGATCCTGCGATCCCTTGCCAGCTTGGCTCCGCTCCGCATGCGGGTGGGCGTGGTCGCGACCTTCGATTGCGTGCGCGGCGCGGTCGCGGACGACTTTGAGGAGGCGGCGGCGCAGTGGGCGGGCGCGCAGACGCTCGTGCTGACCAAGCGCGACATGGTCTCGGCGGCGCAACTGCTGCAAGCGCGGATTGCGGCGGCAGGGGTGAACCCGACGGCGGAGCTGATCGACACCGACGATCGCCGCGCGGCGGTGCTGGCGGCATTTTCGCTGCACGCCCCGGCGCCGATGGCCCATTCGCTTCCGCCCGCCACGTCAGCCGGGATGCGGCATCCGCGGATGCGGGTGATGCTGGCCGGCCTGGATGACGCCATCCCTTGGGATGATCTGGCCGAATGGCTCGACAACCTCGCCGGGCTGTGCGGCGAACGCCTGCTGCGTGTGAAGGGGGTCGTGCGGGTCGCCGGCCGGCCTCATCCCATCCTGGTGCAGAGCGTGGGGACGCTGTTCAGCGCCCCACGTCCGTTCGACGTGGCCTGTGATGGGCACTCCTTCCTGGTTCTCATCCTGCGCGACTTCGATCCCGCCGACCTCGCGCAGATCTCGCCGGTCTTTCCGTTCAGCTTCACGCAACTGGGCCGGGAGGGCACAGCGCCATGATGCACAGGCACACATTCCACTGCATCGACGGCCACACCTGCGGGAACCCGGTTCGCCTGGTGGCCGGCGGCGGCCCGTTCCTGAAGGGCGCGACGATGAGCGAGCGCCGGCAGGATTTCATCGCCAATCACGACTGGGTGCGCCGGTCTCTGATGTTCGAGCCGCGTGGCCACGACGTGATGTCGGGCAGCATCCTGTACGCGCCGCTCCGTGAGGACTGCGACGTCGCGATCCTGTTCATCGAGGTTTCCGGCTGCCTGCCGATGTGCGGCCATGGCACGATCGGCACGGTCACGATGGCGCTGGAGAACGGGCTGGTGCAGCCCGCTCAAGACGGTACGCTGGCGCTCGACGCACCGGCTGGGCGTGTGGTCGCCGAATACGAGCGCGACGGCGGCTTCATCGACAGTGTGCGCATCCACAATATCCCGTCTTATCTTGCCGCGACCGATGTGCGGATCGATCTGCCCGAGCTTGGAGAGCTGGTGGTGGACGTGGCGTATGGCGGCAATTTCTACGCCATCATCGATCCGCAGCGGAACTTCGCCGGCCTGGAAGCGATGCCGGCCGACCAGATCATCCGGCTCAGCCCGATCGTCCGCCGGCTGGTGAACGAGGCGATCGACGTCGTCCATCCCGAGGATTCGACCATCAGCAGCGTCAGCCACATCCAATGGACCGGTAGCCCGCGCCAGAATCGTGCGCATGGCCGCAACGCCGTGTTCTACGGCGAACGCGCCATCGACCGCTCGCCGTGCGGGACAGGCACCTCGGCACGGATGGCGCAACTGGTGGGGCGTGGGCGTCTGCGCGTCGGCGACGCATTCGTGCATGAAAGCATCATCGGCAGCCTGTTCGAGGGACGCGTCGAGGCAGCGGCACGCGTCGGACCATACGAGGCGATCCGCCCGAGTGTCTCGGGATGGGCACGGATGCACGGCTACAACACGATCTTCGTCGATCGGCGCGACCCGTTTTGCCACGGCTTCCAGCTTGCCTGAACCGACGCTGCTGGAGTTGCGCGGGCTGCGACGCCGCTTCGGCGGCGTGGTGGCGCTGGACGGGCTGGACCTGACGGTGGTCGAGGGCACGATCACTGCCCTGATCGGCCCGAACGGGGCGGGCAAGACCACCGCCTTCCAGTGCATCAGCGGCGTGGCGTCTCCGGATGCTGGCACCGTGCGGTTCGCCGGGCGGGACCTCACCGGGTTGCGGCCGGACAGGATCACCCGTGCCGGGCTGGTCCGCAGCTTCCAGATCGCGCGCGGCATCCCACGCCTATCTGTGCTGGAAAATCTGATGCTCTACGCCCCCGCACAGCCGGGAGAGCGTGTCGTGACCGCGTTGCTCGGCGGCGGTCGGGTCGCGGAGGAGGCGGCGCGTGCGAACGCCGTGTCGATCGCGCGCCGGCTTGGTCTTCTCCGGCTCGGCAACACCCCGGCCGCCTCGCTCTCGGGAGGGCAGAAGAAGCTGCTGGAGATCGGGCGCGCCCTGATGGCCGTCCCCCGCATGATCCTGCTCGACGAGCCGGTCGCCGGGGTGAACCCGACGCTCGCGGAGGAGATCGCGCACCATCTGCGGGCCCTGCGCGACGAGGGCATGACCTTCCTGGTGATCGAGCACCACATGGACCTGGTCGCGCGGCTCTGTGACCCGGTGGTGGTGATGGCAGCGGGGAAGGTGCTGACGCAAGGCACGTTCGCCCAGGTGGCGGCGGACCTGGCCGTGCAGGAGGCCTATATGGGCCGCCGCCGATGGGGCTAATGCGGGCCGAAGCGATCGTGTGCGGCTACGGCGCGGCCGACGAGATCCTGAAAGGTGCGGAGTTGACGGCCGCGCCGGGGGAGATGGTGGCGGTCATCGGCCCGAACGGGGCCGGCAAATCCACGCTTCTAAAGGCGATCGCTGGACTGTTGCGACTGAAATCGGGGGCCATTCTGCTCGACGGTGCCCCCATACAGCATCTGTCGCCGGGAGACCGGGCACGGCGCGGCCTCGCCTTCGTGCCGCAGGAGGCGAACGTGTTTCCGTCCATGACGGTGCGCGAGAACCTGGAGATGGGCGGGCTGATCGAGCGCGCCGACACGCCGGCGCGCATGGACGCGCTCTTCGCGCGCTTTCCGATGTTGGCCGCCAAGCGGCGCGCGGCGGCACGGACGCTCTCGGGCGGACAGCGCCAAGTGCTGGCGATGGCGATGGCGCTGATGGTCTCGCCGCGCCTGCTATTGCTGGACGAACCCTCCGCCGGTCTGTCGCCCTCAGCGGCGGAGGCGCTGTTCGACACCATCGTCGGCATCCACCGCGCGGGGATTTCGGTCGTCATGGTCGAGCAGAATGCCCGCGAGGCGCTCATGATCGCCGACCGGGGCGTGGTGCTGGTCGACGGCCGGACGGTGCGCCAGGGCCCGGCACGGGAGATGGCGGAGGACCCGGAGGTGCGGCGGCTGTTTCTGGGTGATTGAAGCCGTGTAGGCTGGCAGGGACACGGAGACATGACATGCACTTGACCCGTCGGGTCGCGCTGGCGGCCGGGCTCGCTGTTCCATTCGGTCGCCCGGCACGCGCGGCTGCGGAACCGTTGCGCGTCGGCGCGCTCTGCCCGTTGACCGGGGCGGGCGGGCAGTATGGGCCGTCCATGGTGAAGGTGATCCAGTCCGTCGTCGAGCAGGTGAACGGCGCTGGCGGGATCGGCGGTCGAACGATTGCGCTGACGATTGCCGACACGCAGACCAACCCGGATGCGACCGTTGCCGGCGCGCACAAGCTGATCGACGTGAACCGCGTGGCTGCCGTGGTCGGCACCTGGTCCAGCGCCGACACCACCGCAGCGGCGCCACTGTGCTGGGAGGCGAAGGTGATGCTGTTCACGGTCTCGGGCGCGGATTCGATCACGAAACTACCCCATTACGGCTACATCATCCGAACGCAGCCCAATACCTTCCTGCAGATGACGCGAGCCGGCCAGTTCCTGGTCGAGAACCAGGCCCGGCGCGTGTTTGCCCTGTCGGCACAGACGCCGTTCGCGGTCGATGCCTATAATCGCATGGCCGCGGTGCTGAAGGCCGGCGGCGCGCAGGCGGTCGGACAGGTCATCTACGACCCGCACCAGACCAGCTTCCGCTCGGAGATCGATCGCGCCATCGCGGCGAAGCCGGACGCGCTGTTCCTTGGCTCCTACGCGCCCGACCTCGCGGTGCTGCTGCGGGAGCTGTACCAGGCCGGCTATAATGGACACCGGCTGACCTATGGGTATGCGGCGACGCCGACGCTGCTCTCCAGCCTGCCGGCCACGGTGACGAGCGGGCTCTGGTCGTTCTCGCCCTCGCCTGACCTCGGCAGTCCGGCTTACGCGGTGGTGCGGAAGATCCTGGCGACGAACGACCCCGACCCGTACTCGTGCCAAGTGTACGATCACATGAACCTGATCGCGCTGTCGGTCGCGAAATCCGGGCAGTCGAGCGGAGAGGCAATCCACGACGCGGTGCGGGAGGTCAGCCAGGGGAGCGGGCAAGCGGTTTATGACGCGATCGAGGGCGTGCGGCTGCTCGCGGCGGGCAGCGCAGTGAACTACTCAGGCGCCTCCGGTCCGTGCGATTTCACGCCGGAGGGCGACATCGTGACCTGCAAGTTCCGCTTCGACATGGTGCAGGGCGGCCATCCGAAGCTGCTCTCCCTCTCCTGAGCGACGCGCTGCAACTCGCGCTGAACGGGGCAATGGAGGGCGCCGTCTTGGCGGTGCCCGCGATCGGCTTCAACGCCGTTTACGCCGTCTTGCGCTTTGCCAATTTCGCGGTGTCCGGCATCGCCACCATTGGCGCCTTCGCGGGATGGATGGCGAATACCGCGCTGGGTTGGCCGATACTGCCCTCGCTGCTCGTGGCCTTCGTCGTCGCAGGCGGGGTGGGGGTGGCCACTGACGAGGTCGCGCTGCGCCCGCTCCGACGCTCCGGCGCGCTGACCACCGCGATCGCCTCCGTGGCCCTGGCGATCGTCCTGGAGAATGCCGTCCGCTTCGTCTTCGGCAATGAACCGCGCGGCTATGACGTGCCGATCTATCGCGATTGGCGCGCCTTCGGCCTCCATGTCGGGCCGCAGCAGGTGCTGGATGCCGCGCTGGCGCTCGCCGCCATGGCCGCGCTGTTCGGTTTTCTCGCCTTCACCCGCGCCGGCAAGACCATGCGCGCGGTGGCGGACAACCCGACACTCGCCTCCCTGAAGGGGATCGACGCGGTGCGGATCGCCCGGATCGCGAGCTTCGTGGGGCTGGGGCTGGTCGGATTCGGCGGCATGCTGATCGGGCTCGACACCCAGGTGGACCCGCTCACCGGGTTTCGCGTGCTGCTCTCCGTGTTCGCCGCCGCCGTGGTCGGCGGATTGGGCAGCATCCCAGGTGCCGTCGCGGGCGCGTTCCTGATCGGAATCGGCGAGGAGATGTCGCTGTTGGTGCTGCCCGCCACCTATCGCGGCGCGGTAGGCTTTCTCGCGATCCTGCTGGCGTTGTCGTTCCGCCCGGCGGGATTGCTGGGGGAACGAGCGTCGTGACCGCCTATCTCGCCTCGCTTCTGGTGTTCGCCGGGATCAACGCGCTGCTGGCGTTGGGTCTCAACGTGGTCTGGGGCCTGGGCGGCATGGTCAACCTGGGTCTGGCCGGGTTCTTTGCCCTGGGCGCTTACGCCTCGGCGCTGCTGACGGTCCGGCTGGGCTGGCCGATGGTGGTCGCGGGCATGGCGGCGGTGGCGATCGCGGCGGCGGTGGGCACGCTGCTGGCCGCGGTCACCGCGCGCCTGAAGGGCGACTATCTCGCGCTGGTAACCCTGGGATTCGCGCAGGTCATGCAGCTCGTCGCGGCGAACGAGCGATGGCTGACCAACGGCACGGACGGGATCAGCGGCGTGCCCGGTCCATGGCGCCGTTTCCTGTCGCCGGTGCAGTTCGATCTGCTGTGCATGGCGCTCTGCTGGACCTTGGTCGCGGTGTGCGCGGCGGCGCTCACGCGCCTCGCCTCCAGTCCGTTCGCGCGCGTGCTGCGCGCGGTTCGCGAGGACGAGATGGTGGCCGCCGTGGCCGGCAAGCCCGTGCTGTGGTTCAAGATCCGCGCCTTCGCGCTGGGAGCCGGCGTTTCCGGCCTGGCGGGCAGCGTCTATGCGCATTTCAATGGCTACGTCGCGCCGGACTCGCTCGATGTGCTGCTGACCTTGAACGTGGTGCTGGCGCTGACGCTGGGCGGCACCGGCCGCGTGGCCGGCGCCGTAGCGGGCGCGCTGCTGCTGGAGGCGCTGACCGAGGGCACGCGCTTCATGGGGTCCATTCTGACCACGCTCTCGCCCGTTCAGGTGGCGAGCCTGCGCGAGGCTGTCATCGGCACGATACTGATCCTGGTGCTGCGTCTGCGCCCGCAAGGGATGCTGCCCGAAGCTCCCCGCGTCCTGAGCCTGGAGACCGACGATGAGGAACGATCCCGGACTTCAGGCACCGGCACCTTGCGTCCAGCTTCGGGGCCGTAGGCCCGCATGGAACCAGCTTATCATCGAATAGATGTCGTAGATCGGAACGCCCAATGCTTCGCGAAGCGCGGCGGCGTAGGGCGGCATGTTCGTGCATTCCAGCACGACGGCGCCGATGTCGTTGTGTCGGGCCAGCAGGTCGCGTCCGGCATCAACGATGTCCTGTTCGGCGAGCGCGACGTCCAGATCGTCTTTCTCGGCCTTGATCAGCACGCGAAAGAATTCGCGGCCACCTTCGGTTCCCGCCGTGGGCGTATCGGACGGCACACCCACCCCGGCGAGATGCGCCGCCGTCAGCGTCGCGCGGCAGACCGTGATCAGCCCGACGCGCTTGCCCGGCGGAAGGGTCGCTTGCACCCAGGGCACCTGCATCAACGAGGACGTCGCGACCGGCACGCCCACATGCGCCGCCATCTCCTGTTGAAACGACGACAGGAACCCGCAGTTGGTGGTGATCGCCTCCGCGCCCAGACGGACCAGGTCCGCGGCCGCGTCCAGGAACGCAGGCAGCAATCCCCGCGCACCGCCCAGCACCACGCGCTCGGGGCTCGCACCTTCGACGACGCGGTAAAGCACCGGAAATGGCCACGTCGTGGCATTGCCCATATCGCCGGGGATACGCGGAAACCGCGCCTGCAACATCAGGATGCCAAGAGGCGCGCCGTAGATGGCCTTGCCGCCGCGGACCACGGTCGAGCCGTCGAGATGCGGAATCATCATGCGTTGCCCATCCGGGAAGATCGATCGCCGCCGACACTGCGCCTTGGCGCGCGTTGACGAAACCGTTGCCTTCGTCTCATAGTTGCCATGACCCCCGCGCATGGGTCGCGACGCACAACAAAGGAGGCGGGACATGAGGACAGGGCTGAGCCTGGCGCGGGGCGTGCTCGCGACGCTGCTTGCGATCAGCTTGTCGGCGTTTTGCGTAGCTGCAGACGCCGCGACCGTCGGCCCGGTATCCGATCCGATTGGCGTGATCCGGGTGCCCAAGGGGGCACCCATTGTGATCGGGGGTTACTGGGTGCTCTCGGGAGCCGACACCGCGCTTGGCCTCGACGAGCAGCGCGGTGTCGAGCTGGCGATCAAGGATGTGGGCGGCAAGCTGCTCGACCACCCGATCAAGCTCGATAGCGAGGACGACACATGCAGCGCGGAGGGCGGGCAGACCGCCGCCACCAAGCTCGCCGCCACCCCGAACCTGGCGATCGCGCTCGGCCCCGCCTGTTCCTCGGCCGCGACCCCCGGCGCCCCCATTCTTTGGCAGGCCGGCATCGTCGATATCTGCACTGCCTGCACCGCGCCGGCGCTGACCGCGTCCGACCGCAAGCCGGAGTATGACGGCTTCGCCCGGACCGTGTTCAGCGACAGCGAGCAGGGCAAGTCGGACGCCAACTATCTGCGCAAGGTGGTGGGAGCGAAGACCGCCGTCACGGTCCACGACGGCAGTCCCTATGCACAGCAGCTCGCTACCGTGATGGCGGACAATTTCGAGCAGATGGGCGGCAAGGTGCTGTCGCGTGAGGCGGTTGCGCCCAGCGATGTGGACATGCACCCGGTGCTGACGCGCATCGCCAGCGAGCATCCGGACGTGATCTATATGCCGATCTTCACCGCCGCTGCGGCGCAGATGCTGCGCCAGTCGAAGGAGGTCCCGGGCCTGGAGCACACCGTCCTCATGGGCGGTGCATCCCTGCTGTCGCCCGATTTCATCGAGGCGGCCGGACCCGCTGTCGTCGGCTTCCGCATCGGCTACCCGGATATTTCCCCGGCGTCGATGGGTAAGGGATACCCGCAATTCGTCGCCGAGTACACCAAGGCCTATGGAGAGGCCCCGATCTCGGGCTTCCACGCGAACGCCTATGACGGCGCGATGCTGGCGTTCAAGGCGATCGAGCAGGTGGCCAAGACCAATTCAGCCGGCAATCTCTACATCGGAAAGAAGGCGCTGCGGGACGCGGTGTTTGCCACCAAGTTCGACGGCATCAGCGGCCCCATCGCGTGCGACCAGTTCGGCGAGTGCTCGCAGTTCAAGCCGTCCGTCCTGGAGTTCACCTCGGCCGATCCGAAGACCTTCGGCGTCGGCAAGAACCCGAAGAAGATCTGGCCGTAGCCCGTTGGGCGATGGCCTGAGCCGGGCGGCCGTTGCCCGCGAGCCTTGGCTGGCCGCCCTTGCTCGCGTCAACGCGGTTGATTTCGTTCTCTGGGCGCTCCGCATCGGCGTGTTGGCCGCGGTGGTGGGCGGCACCATCGGCTCGCTGATCAAGGACCGATACAGCGCCGCGCAGTGGTTCGACTTCGTGGTGTTCGGCCTAACAATCGGCAGCATCTACGCGCAGATCGCACTCGGCTACACCATGGTCTACGGCGTGCTGCGGCTGATCAACTTCGCCCACGGGGACATCATGATGTGCGGCGCCTTCGGCGGGTTTTTCATCGCTCGCCCGCTCGCCGCCTCGGGCTTTCTCGAGACCTATCCGGTATTGGGGATGGCGGCGATTCTTGGCGTTGCGATGGCGGTTTCGACCGGAATCGCGCTGCTGACCGAGCGCCTCGCCTATCGCCCATTCCGCCGCGTGCAGGGCTTGGCGCCGCTGATCTGCGCCATCGGCGTATCCTTCTTCCTGGAGCAGACCTTCCGTGGCCTGTTCGGCTCGGCGGTGAAAGCCTATCCGAGCCCGCGCTGGCAGAGCGACGCCTTCCATTTCGCCGGCCTTTCCCTGCCGCGCATCGACGTGCTGGTGATCGGGCTGGCGCTGGTGTTCATGGCCGGGCTCTACATCATCGTCCAGCGCACCCGCATGGGCACGGCCATGCGCGCCGTCTCCGAGGACCCCGAGGCGGCGGCATTGATGGGGATCGACGTCAACAAGGTCGTCGTCTTCACCTTCGTCCTCGGTGGCGCGATGGCCGGGATCGCGGGCGTGTTCTACGCCTTCCTCTACAAGCAGGTGTTCTTCTTCATGGGGTTCGCGCCCGGCATCAAGGCCTTCGGCGCCGCGGTGCTGGGCGGCATCGGCAGCATCCCCGGCGCGATGCTCGGCGGTTTCTTCCTGGGGTTGGTGGAATCGGTTGGACCGGCGCTGTTCCTGGACGGGCTCGGCATTCCGGCGCCTTACCAGTTGCGCGACCTGATCGCCTTCACCCTGCTCATCATGGTGCTGATCTTCCGGCCCCAAGGGCTGCTCGGTGAGCGCATGGCGAAAAAGCGGGCCTGAGAGCGTCCATGCCGCTAGCCGCACTCTTGCGTGGGCTGCTGTTCGGGGCGGGCGGGGTGCATCTCGCGGCCGTGGGCGTGCTGCTGATGCTGCACAACCGCTGGATCGTGATCGACACGCTGACCCTGGGACAGGCGACGCTGGGGGCTTTGGGAATTGGCGCCGGCGCTGTCGCGGTGCCGAGCGGGACGGCGGCGGGCAACCGCGGGCGGCTCGCCGCCGGCGCGCTGGCCGGGCTTGCCGCTGCGCTGGCCATCGCCGCGCTTGCCGCGCTGATCGGGCTGGTGCCGCTCCGCTCGATCTTCATCGCGCTGTCGCCGGACCTGCTCGCCATGTTGACCGGAGGGCTTGGGTTGCGGCGCGGAACCGCGCTACTGCTCGCGGCCGGCTTGATCGCCGGGCTGCTCGGGGCCGCGCTGCGGATCAGTCCGCCGTGGGTTCGCCGCGCGCTGATCGCCGGGACGGCGGCGACGGTGATCGCCGGGGTCTTCCAGGAGCTGATCCAGCTCATGCTGCAATACGAGGGACTCGTCGGCGCTATCCGCGACTTCCTCTACACCTGGGAGGGGTTGACGCCGAGAGGCGCGGTCACGGTGTTCGTCGCTTCCGTGCTGGCCCAGCAGGCCTGGTCGGGCACGGTGGGGCGACGCCCCGCCCTGGTCGATGACAGGCAGCGGCAACGCCAGCGCATGCTCCGCGCGGGGTTGGCATTGATCGCGCTCGCGGTCATGCCGGCATTGGCCGGCGCCTACATCGGCCAGGTGCTTATGCTGGTCGGGCTCTACATCCTGATGGGAATGGGCCTCAATCTGGAGGTGGGGCTGGCCGGGCTGCTCGATCTCGGGTTCGTGGCGTTCTTCGCGGTCGGTGCCTACACGACGGCGCTGCTCACCGCCGACAGCCCGCACGCGTTGATGCACCTGTCGTTCTGGGCGGCGATGCCCGTTTCGGTGGTGCTCGCGGTCCTGGTCGGCGTGGTGTTCGGCCTGCCGGTGCTGGGCGTGCGCGGCGACTACCTGGCCGTCGCCACGTTGGGACTGGGCGAGATCGTCCGCGTGATCGTGCTGTCGGATTTCGCCGCCCCGCTGCTCGGCGGCGCGCAGGGCATCCTGCAAATCCCCAAGCCACGGCTCGGCGGCATGGTGCTGGCCAGCCCGGTGCAGCTTTTTTATCTCACGCTGATCGCCTCCGCCGTCGCTGCCTTCGTCGCCTGGCGGCTGGAGAACTCGCGCCTAGGTCGTGCATGGACGGCGCTGCGCGACGATGAGGATGTGGCGCAGGCGCTCGGGATCAACCTGGTGCGCTCCAAGCTGATGGCATACGGCCTCGGCGCTGCGTTCGCCGGGCTTGCCGGGTCGATCTTCGCGGTGATGCTCACCTCGGTCTATCCATCGAGCTTCCAGTTGCTGATCTCTATCAACGTGCTCGCGTTGATCATCGTCGGCGGCATGGGCAGTCTTCCGGGCGTGGTGCTGGGTTCCGTGGCGCTGATCGGGCTGCCGGAGCTGCTGCGCGAGTTCGGCGAGTACCGCTACCTGTTCTACGGTGCCGCGCTGATCGTGATGATGCGCTGGCGCCCGGAGGGACTGTGGCCCTCGGAGGTCCGCCGGCGCGAACTGCATGATGCCGACGAAGCGGAGACGGTGGACGAAGGTGCGGATATTGTTGCCGGCGAGGCAGCGATGACGGTGTCCTCCCCTGAGCCGATCCTCGCCTGCCGAGGCGTCACGATGCGCTTCGGGGGCCTCACCGCTGTCGCGGCGCTCGACCTCTCGGTGACGAACAACAGCATCCACAGCATCATCGGCCCGAACGGCGCCGGCAAGACGACCGTGTTCAACTGCATCACCCAGAATATCCGCCCGACCGGCGGAGAGGTCTGGTTCCGCGGCCGACGCATCGACGGGTTGACGCCGGACCGCGCGGCCGAGGCTGGGATCAGCCGGACCTATCAAAACATCCGGCTGTTCCGAAACATCAGCGCGATCGAGAACTTGCTGGTCGGGATGCACCTGCATCTCCGCTCGACCTGGTGGGGCGCCGTGCTGAACACGAAGGCGACACGCGCTGACGAGGCGGGCGCGCACGCCGAGGCGATGCGGCTGCTGAGCTTCGTGGGCCTTCGCGGCCGGGGCGACGATCTGGCGCGCAACCTGCCGTACGGGCAGCAGCGGCGCCTAGAGATCGGCCGCGCGCTGGCGACGCGACCGAAGCTGCTGCTGTTGGACGAACCAACGGCCGGCATGAACCCGCACGAGACCACCGAGATGATGCGCTTCATCGAGGAGGTGCGCGCGCGTTTCGCCATCACCATCCTGCTGATCGAGCACCAGATGCGGGTGGTCATGTCGATGTCGGATCGCGTGACCGTGCTGGACCACGGCACGAAGATCGCCGAGGGGCCACCCTCTTCGGTGCAGCGCGACCCGGCGGTGATCGAAGCCTATCTCGGCGTGAAGGCCACGGCGAGCGGCCCGGTGACGGCCTTGGCGCCGGGACAGCAATAATGGCGCTGCTGGAGATCGAGGCCATCCATGTCTTCTACGACAAGATCGAGGCTCTGAAGGGCATCTCGCTCGCGGTGGAAGAGGGGCGGATCGTCACGCTCATCGGCGGCAACGGCGCGGGCAAATCGACCACGCTGCGGGCGATCAGCGGCCTGCTGCATCCGCGCGCGGGCCAGATCCGCTACGCCGGGACGGCGCTTGCGGGCCTCGGGGCGCACGTCATCGCGACGATGGGGCTGGTTCAGGTGCCGGAAGGACGGCGGATCTTCGGTCGGCTGACGGTCGAGGAGAACCTCGCGATGGGCGCCTTTCCCCGCCGCGACCGATCCGCCATCGCCGCGGATCGGGAGCGGATGATGACGTTGTTTCCGCGCCTGCGCGAGCGCATGCGCCAAGTGGCCGGCACGCTGTCGGGCGGCGAGCAGCAGATGGTCGCGACGGCGCGCGCGCTGATGGCACGCCCGCGCGTGCTGCTGATGGACGAACCGAGCATGGGCCTCGCCCCGATGGTGGTCGAGCAGGTGTTCGACACGATCCGGACGATCAACGCGCAGGGCGTGACGGTGCTGCTGGTCGAGCAGAACGCGCTGATGGCGCTGTCCGTCGCCGATACAGGCTACGTGCTCGAAACTGGCCGTGTGATCCTAAGTGGCTCTGCGCAGGATTTGCTGCACGATGAACGGGTCCGGGCAGCGTATTTGGGGTGATTGACAGGGCGCGTGGAGGCTTCATCCTGCTACCCGCATGCCGGAGGTTCGCGAATGCGCGTTCTCGTCATGGGCGGCGGCATAGTCGGCGTCACCACCGCCTACCAGCTTCAACGGGACGGCCACGAGGTCGTGCTGATCGAGCGCAATGCGGAGGTCGCGGCCGAGACGAGTTGGGGAAATGCGGGCATGATCGCGCCCGGACATTCCTTCGTCTGGTCCTCGCCCAAGGCACCCGCGATCCTGCTGAAGTCGCTGGTGCGGGCGGACCAGGCGCTGCGATTCCGACCCTCGGTCGATCCGCGCGGCTGGCTCTGGTCGGCCCGCTTTCTCGCGCAGTGCACCCATCGCCGGGCGACCGCCAACACGATCCGCAAGCACCGAATCGCCGCCTACTCGCAGCGCATCCTGCACCAGACGCTGGCCGACGAGACGATCGAATACGGACGCAACGATCGTGGCATTCTTTACTTCTATCGCAACGCCGATTCGTTCAAGCGCGGCATCGAGCACATGCGAATCCTCGCCGATGACGGTCAGGAGATCCGCGTGCTGGACCGCGATCAGGTCATCGCACTCGAGCCGTCGCTTGGGCCCGCGCGGGAGAAGATCGCCGGCGGCATCTATTGCCCGACCGACGAGACCGGCGACTGCAACCGCTTCACCCGCGCGCTCGCCGCCATCTGCGCCGAGCGCGGCGCCGAGATCCGCACCAGCACGGCGATCAGCGCCATCGAGGTGGAGGGTGACCGCGTCAGCTTCGTGCGCTGCGGTGCAGAGCGCGTCACGGCGGATGCCTATGTTATGGCGCTGGGCAACCAGAGCCCGATCCTCGCCCGGCGGATCGGCGTCGATCTGCCGATCTATCCCGTCAAGGGCTACTCCTTGACAATGCGCGTCGGCAACCACCGCGCGCCACCAACGATCGGCGCGTTGGACGAAGACAATTTGGTCGCGATTACCTGCTTCGGCGATCGGATGCGCGTGACGGCGACGGCGGAGATCGCCGGCTACGACGCCAGCCATAAGCCCGCCGATTTCGCCTTCATGGGTCGGGTGGCGCGGGAGCTGTATCCGGATGGGGCCGATCACGACCACGCCGAGATGTGGGCCGGGCTGCGGCCAATGACGCCCACCAACCTGCCGGCGCTGGGTCGCGCGCGCTATCGCAACCTTTGGTTCAACTGCGGTCACGGCCATATCGGCTGGACCATGTCGCACGGCACCGCGCGGATGACCGCTGACCTGGTCGCCGGGCGGAAGCCGGCGCTGCCCGCGACCGGCCTGTCCGTCTGACCCGAGGGACCCGACCCGCCATGACGCGAACGGAAACCGCACCGGCCACGACCGATCTCGGCGTGCTCGACTGTGTCCTGGACGAGGGCGTCGCCCGGCGTGCCGCGATCGGGCTCGTGGTGCTGGCCACCGACCAGACGATGGAGCACGAGTTCCGCCGGCTGCTGCGCGTGGACGGTGTCGCGGTGTATCACGCGCGGCTCTACAATGACGCGGAGGTTACGCCCGATACGCTGCGCGCGATGCGCCCGCTGATCGCGCCCGCGACGGCGCTGATCCTGCCGGGAACCCGGCTCGACGTGGTCGCCTTCGGCTGCACCTCCGCCAGCATGGTGCTGGGCGAGGAGACGGTGTTCGCCGAAATCCGCAAGAGCCGACCCGGCATCGCCTGCACCACCCCGGTCACCGCCGCATTCGCCGCCCTCGGCGCGCTGCGGGCGCGGCGCATCGGCGTGCTCACGCCCTATTCGCCCGCCGTGAACGCAACGGTGATCGGGTATCTCGCAGCGCGAGATCTGGAGGTTGCGGCCTTCGCCACCTTTGACCAGCCCGATGATCGCAAGGCTGCGCGCATCGCGGTGCCGGCGATCGCGCGCGGCGTCGCGGCACTGTCCCGCGCCACGCAGTTGGACGCGGTGTTCGTCTCCTGCACCAGCCTACGTCTGGCCGAGGCGGTCGAAGCGATCGAGGCCGAAGTGAGCATCCCGGTCACGTCCAGCGACCATGCGCTTGCGTGGCACTGCCTGCGGTTGGCCGGGATCACGGACAAGGTGGAAGGCGCCGGACGGCTGTTCAGTCTGTGAGTTCATAGCTGCCGTCGTCGCGATGTGTCTCCGCGCCGGTCAAGGCCGGGGTGAACACGCAGAGGAGGCGCAGGTCGCCCTTCAGGGCGCGCACGATGTGCTGGTCGTGTCGGTCGAGCGCATAGACGGTACCGGGACGGATCGGGTGCGTCTTGCCCGTCGCGACTTCCACGACCTCGCCCTCTCCGGCGATGCAGTAGTTCGTCTCGAGATGGTGCTTGTAGTGCAGGTGCAACTCCGCCCCTGCCTCGACGACCGTGTCGTGGACCGAGCAGCCCATCGCGTCTTCCCGCAGGATGAGCCGGCGGCTCCGCCATCCCGGTCCGTTCACATCGCGGCTGGAGCCGAGGATGTCGTCGAGGGAGCGTACGATCATGATAATCTCCGGTCGGCTGAAGGAGGGTCCGAGATGACGGAGGTTTACGACGTGGTGATCGTCGGCGGCGGTGCGGTCGGCAGCGCCATCGCCTGTTTCCTGATGCAGGAGCCTGGGTTCGCCGGCTCCGTCGTCGTGGTGGAGAAGGACCCGACCTACCGCACCGCATCGTCGGCGCTGTCGGCCGGCGGCATCCGGCAGCAATACTCGGCGGAGGTCAACATCCGCATCGGGCAATACGGCATCGGGTTCATGCGCAATGCCACCACCACCCTCGCGGTGGACGGCGACGAACCGGCGCTCGGGCTACGGGAGCAGGGATACCTGTTCCTGGCGAGCCCCGAGGGATTGGCGGATTTGGAGGCGAACCATGCGGTGCAGCGCCGGCTTGGCGTCGCCGTGCAACTGCTTTCCGTCGATGCCCTGCTGCGGCGTTTTCCGTGGCTGAGCGGGGTGGGACTGGCGGGGGGATCGGTGGGGCTGGATGAAGGGTGGATCGACGGTTACAGCCTCGTGCAGGCCTTTCGGCGCAAGGCCCGATCGCTCGGCGCCCGCTACGTTGAGGGCGAGGTCATGGGTCTGACGCGGACCGGACAGCGCATCTCCGAGGTGCGGCTTGCAGACGGAACCCGCTTTTCCTGCGGCACGGTCGTGGATGCCGCCGGCCCGCGCTCGCGCGCCATCGCCTCGATGGCCGGCCTGCCTCTGCCGGTGGAGGCGCGCAAACGTTGTGTCTTTGTGGTTGATTGTCGATCGAAGCCAGCAGCCTGCCCGCTCGTCATCGATCCGAGCGGCGTCTGGTTCAGACCCGAGGGCGATTATTTCCTGTGTGGCGTATCGCCGCCGGAAGAGCGCGACCACGAGGAATTCGGGCTTGAGGTCGATCACGACATCTTCCCCGATGAGGTCTGGCCGGTTCTGGCCGAACGCGTGCCCGCTTTCGAGGCCCTGAAGGTGGTGAACGCCTGGGCCGGGCACTACGAGTACAACACGTTCGATCAGAACGGCATTATCGGCGCACAGCCGGACGTCGCCAATCTGATCTTCGCCACCGGCTTCAGCGGGCACGGCCTGCAGCAATCTCCCGCCGTTGGCCGTGGGGTCAGCGAGCTGATCGCTTTCGGCGAGTATCGGACACTCGATCTGCGCGATCTGTCGATCGAGCGCATCTTGCAAAATCGGCCGCTGCTAGAGCGCAACATTGTCTGACGCGGCGCTGCATGCCACCTACCCGAACGCCGCGAACATCTCCTCAATCGCCCGCATCTGGTTGCCCGCCGCCGAGGAAGGCACAACGATCGGCGTGCGCACGCCCGCATCATGCCACCCCTCCAGGCGCTCACGCACCCGCGCCGCCGAGCCGTATAGTGTCACGTCGTCGAGCCAGCGGTCGGTCAGGTAGCGCGGCACGTCCGCCTGGCGTCCCTCGGCGAGGGCGCGCTCTACCGCCTCCATCTCCTCCACGTAGCCGGCCTCCTTCCAATAGTTCCGGTAGTTCGGCAGGTTGGCGTAGCTGGTCAGCGTGCGGCGGTTCACCGCCTTCGCCACCTCGACGTCGTCGGCGATGCAGGTCGGGATCATCACGCCGATGAAGAACCCAGGATCGGTGCGCTTGTCCGCCGGCAGCTCCGCCAGCGAGGCCCCCATGTGCGAGCGCGCCGCGTTGGCGAACACGACGCCTTGGCTAATCTCGCCGGCGAGCGCCACCATCTTGCGCCGCAGCGCCGCCAGGATCACCGGCGGCAGCGCCCCCATTCCCTCCTGCGCGCGTAGCCGCTCGACGAAGGCGCGCGTGTCGGCCAGCGGCTTGCCCGGCGTCACCCCCATGCGCGCATGGCTCGGCGCGTGCGCGACCCCGATGCCGAAGCGGAACCGCCCGCCCGAGACCTCGTGCAGGAAGGCAGCCGTCTGTGCGAAATCGAGCGCGGTGCGCGCATAGATCGGCGCGATCATCGGCCCGAAGATCACATGCTCGGTGTTCCACGCCAGCGCCTCGCACAGCGACATGTGCGCGAACAGGCTGGGGCAAAAGACACCCTCGAACCCGCGCCGTTCGATCTCGCGCGCCATTTCGACGGTCTGGCGCCGGCGCCCCGGTACGGCAGCGAGGCTGACGGCGGGAAGGGGATGGAGCATCACGGCCTCGGGTCTGCTGGGTGGAAGGTTAGCGGCGGAACCGCCGGGTGGCCAATCGGCCCGGACTCGAAAGCGAGGAAATATGGCTATATTGATGACCATAGACACACCGCTCCGGGAAGACCGCGCCGATGGGCAGCTACAGTGTCGCAGATGCCAAGAACTATCTGCCGAGCCTCATCGTCGGGTGGCAGGCCAAGCGCTTGGAGCCAGGCGTCGTAGCCCTCGCGGTCTTTTGTGATCGGCACGGGCTTTCCGATCGGCGCGCCCGTGGCGTCGAGGCGGGCGAGGGTGTGGCGTTCGGATGCGAGGTCGATGCCGGCGAACATGCTGTCTCCTCGGGTGGTCAGCGGCCAGGAGCCTCGGAGCCGGCGAACATGCTCACGCTTGTCCAAGCGAGGACGCAAGCTGGCAGGGCGTGGCCCCAGGATACCGTTCGAGCGCTGAACGCCGGCCGACGGCGCCAATCTCATCCACGAGGAAACCACCTCGAGCGCGCTACGGCGACCCTCTCCCAGCAACCAGCCCGCGACCTTAGCCGAGGAGCGAGCCGGTGAACGAAGGAGTTACAAGCATGACGACGCGACGCGCCGTCCTGCACGCGGCGCTCGCCGCGGGCGCCGGCCTCTCGGTGGCGCCCGCGCGAGCGCAGAGCAAACCCGACAAGCTGGTGTTCGTCGGCGACAACGGGCCGTGGCACTGGTGCCTGGTGCAGGAGACCGCGCCGGCCTTCGAGAAGGAGACCGGCATCAAGATCGACTTCACCCTGCTGCCGATCGACGCGCTGAGCGCGCGGCTGAAGGCGGAGCTGAATTCCGGCTCGAACGGCATCGACATCATCCAGTGGACCGCCGTCATGGCGGGCTGGCTGTCGCCCTACATGGCGGACCACGACAAGCTGCTCGCCGCCACCGCCAGCAAGCATCCCGATTTCGACTGGGACGACTTCCTGCCGTCGATCCGGGCGATGGCCACCTATGACGGCAAGCTCTGCGGCATCCCGTATCGCACCACCATGGGCATCCTGCACTATCAGAAGACGCTGCTGGAGGCGGTCGGTTTCAGCCGCGCGCCGCAGACCTTCGCCGAGCTGCAACAGGCGGCGATCGCCACCACCAAGGCCGGCGCCTCGGTCAACCGCTACGGGCTCGGCTATCTCGGGCGCCAGGGGCCGGCGCTGGTGGGAAGCTGGAGCCCGTTCATGCGCTCCAATGGCGGGGACTATTTCGATCCGAAGACCCATGAGGTCCTGATCAACCAGAAGCCGGCGGTGGAGGCGCTCCAGTTCTGGGGCGACCTGATGACGAAGTACCACGCCGTGGTGCCCGATTGCGTCACCTGGGAGTTCGACGAGATCGTCGCCGGCGGCCAGAACGATCGCTACGCGATGGCGGTCACGCTGTCGCCGTACGGGACGCTGATCAACGATCCCACGCTGTCGAAGACCGGCGGGCGCTGGGCCTGGGACACCGTCCCAGGCGGCACGACCAAGGACCAGAGCCGCACCACGGTCGGCGGCTGGACCTTCGGCGTGCCGAAGGGCGGGCGGAACACCGAATGGGCGTGGGAGTTCATCCAGTTCGCCACCAGCAAGGCGTGGATGCGCCGCTCGATCGAGCGGGGCAACGCGCCGCCGCGCATCTCCGTGCTGAACGATCCCTCGGTGCGCGCGCGCTTCGGCTGGGCGCCGGTGGCGGCGGAGGCGTTGAAGACCGCCGTGCAGGACCCGCGCGAACCGATCTGGCCCACCCTGGAACTGCGCCTGCGCGTCGCGCTGTCGGAGGTGCTGCTCGGGCAGAGGACGGCGAAGGTCGCGCTTGATGGCGTCGCGCGCGATTGGGAGCGGGCATTCCGCCGCGCCGGGATAGCGCACTGACCGGTTTGACCCCACCCTGCTCCGATCCTACGCTCCCTTGCCTGGAGGCGACCCATGGATGACCGCGCCCACGGGATGATTGACTGCGACATCCATCCCTCGGTTCCCGACCTGAAGGTCCTGTTGCCCTACATGGACGAGTTCTGGCAGGAGTCCTTCGTAGCTCGCGGCATCGACGGGCTGGAGATGCAGAGCTATCCGCCCGGCGCGCCGATCACCTGCCGATCTGACTGGCGGCCCGAGCGCGGCAAGCCCGGCACCAGCCTCGATGCCATGCGCAGCCAGGCGCTCGATCCGTTCAATCTTGGGCTGGCGATCTGCAACACGCTCTACGGCGGACAGATCGCGGTCAGCGAGTCGATGGGCGCGGCGATCTGCTCGGCGGTCAACGACTGGATCGCGGAGCACTGGCTCGACAAGGAGCCGCGCCTGCGTGCCTCCATCGTCATCCCGGCCCAGGCGCCGGCGCTGGCGGCGGAGGAGATCGAACGCAAGGCCGCCGACCGGCGCTTCGTGCAGATCCTGATGCCGGTGGCCTGCGAGATGATGCTCGGCCGCAGCTACTACTGGCCGATCTACGAGGCGGCGGTGCGCCACAACCTGCCGCTCGGGCTGCATGCGGGCAGCATGTACCGCTACGCGCCGACCTCGACCGGCTGGCCATCGCACTTCCTGCACGACTACGTCGCCCACGCGCAGACCTTCGAGGACCAGCTCCTCAGCCTTGTCACCAACGGCGTGTTCGTGAAATTCCCCGATCTCCGGGTGGTGCTAATTGAATCCGGGGTGACGTGGCTGCCGGCCTTCCTGTGGCGCGCCGTCAAGACCTGGCGCGCCGTGCGGGCCGAAGTGCCGTGGGTGAAGGATTCGCCGGCGGAGACCATCCGCGACCGCGTCCGCCTCACCGCGCAGCCGATCGACGCGCCGCCCGACCCGCGCTCGCTCGACCGCATCATGAACCAGATCGGTTCCGACGAGATGCTGTTGTTCGCCACCGACTACCCGCACTGGCAGTTCGAGGGCGATGCGGCCCTGCCGCCGGGGCTGAACCCGGCGCTGGTGCGCAAGATGCGCATCGACAATCCGCTCGCCACCTATCCCCGTCTGAAGGAAACCGTGCAATGAGCATGACCGCGGACGTCCTGGAGCGCCGGCCCGCGCCGGAGGGCAAGATCGGCGTGATCGACACCGACATTCATCCTTACATGAAGACGCCGCGCGATCTCGACCCGTTCCTGTCGGCGCGCTGGCGCGCCTATCTCGCCGAGTACGACAAATTCGTTTGCGGCCCGTTCGCCGCGCGCGGCACCTATCCGCGCTTCGCGCCCAACACCTGCCGGCGCGACGCCTGGCCGCCGGGCGGGGGGCTGCCGGGTTCCGACGTGGCGTTCATGCGCGCCCAGCATCTCGACCCCAACAATATCGCCTTCGGGGTGCTGGAGCCGTTGCTGAACGCCAACATCGCCCGCAATCACGAGGCGGCGGCGGCGTTCTGCACGGCGATGAACGACTGGCAGGTCGAGGCATTCGTCAAGCCCGAGCCGCGCCTGCGCGCCTCCATCCTGGTGCCCCAGGACGACCCCGAGGCGGCGGTGCGCGAGATCGAGAAGCGCGCCGGCAATCCCGAATTCGCCCAGGTCCAGCTCGGCTCCAAGACCACCGAGCCGCTCGGGCGCAAGCGGTACTGGCCGATCTTCGCCGCCGCGCAGGCCAACAGTCTGTCGATCGGCCTGCATATAGGCGGCACCCAGAACAGCGCACCGTCAGCGGGCGGCTGGCCGCAATTCTACATCGAGGACCATCACGTGCTGGTCCACTCCATGCAGAACCAGGCCGCGAGCCTGATCCTGGAAGGCGTGTTCGAGGCTTTCCCGCGCCTCAAGGTCGTGCTGATCGAGGGCGGTTTCGCCTGGGGGCCGACCTTGGCCTGGCGCCTCGATAACCACTGGCGGAAGATGCGCGACGAGGTGCCGCACCTGAAGCGCTCGCCGTCGGAGTACATGCGCAGCAATATCTGGTTCGCCACCCAGCCCGTGGAGGAGCCCGAAAACCCCGAGGATTTGCGTCAGGTCTTCGAATGGATCGGCTGGGACCGCATCGTGTTCTCCACCGACTATCCGCACTGGGACTACGACGATCCCAAGCACGCGCTGCGCATCCGGCTCGATCCGGAGCAGGAGCGGAAAATCTTCCGCGACAACGCGATGGACGTTTACGCCTTTCGGTGATCAACTCCGGAAGGGCCGCCCGCGACGCGGGCTTCAGCCCTTCACTGCTCCAAACGCCAGCCCGCGCACCAGATGGCGCTGGAGAAGCATCATGAACGCGACGATCGGCAGCATGATGCCGACCGCCGCGGCGGCGGAGAGTGTCCAGTAGTTGATGTCCTCGGCCCCATATTCCGCCAGTGCCACGGGCAAGGTCTTGGTGGCGGGACCGGTCAGCACGAGGCCGAGCAGGAACTCGTTGTAGGCCAGCAGAAGGCTGAACAGCGCCGTCACCCACAGACCGGGGCCCACGACCGGCAACGCCACGCGCGCGAACACCTGCCAGGCGTTGCAGCCGTCGATCTCCGCCGCTTCGTAAAGCTCGCCGGGCACATCGACGAAGAAGCTGCGCATCAGCCAGATGGTGAAGGGCTGGTTGATGGCGACCAGCGCCAGGATCATCGCCGGATAGGTGTTGATCAGCCCGAGCGCCTTGCCCAGCACGAAGAACGGGATGGCGAGCAGGATGTGGGGGAACATGCGCATCGACAGAATGCCGAAGAGCACGCCGCGAGAGGCGCCGCTGCGCAGCCGCGCCAGCCCATAGGCGGCCATGGTGCCGATGGAGACCGAGATCAGCACCGTGCTGACGGAGATCACGACGCTGTTGATCAGGTAATGCCAGAACGCCTTCTCCACCCAGACCTGGTAGTGGAACTCGAATGTCGGGGCGAAGAACAGCTCGGGCGGCACGGCGAAGGCATCCACCGGGCGCTTGAACGAGGTCAGGATCGCCCAGAGCACCGGCGTCAGATTGATGGCCGTAAAACCGCAGAGCAGCAGGAACAGCGTTGTCTGTGTGCGCAGGCGTGGCCGCATTCAGAACGCTCCCCGCTCTTTGCGATACATCGTCGCGATCATCATCGCGATCGCGCCGGCCACGATCAGCAAGGTCAGCACGCCGAGCGCCGAGGCCTTGCCCACCTGGAGAAGCCGGAAGGCGAGCGTGTAGGTGTAGAGCGTGATGGTCTGCGTGGCGGTGCCCGGGCCTCCGCCGGTGAGCACGTAGATCTGGTCGAAGAAGCGGAACGCGTCCATCACCCTGATCGCCAGCACGAACAGGATCAGCGGCCGGATCGCTGGCACCATGATGCGAAACAGCAGCATCCACGGGCCGGCGCCATCGATCTGCGCCGCCTCGATCTGGCTCTGGTCCACCGTGTTGAGCCCCGCGTACAGGACCAGGATCATGAACGGCGTGAACTGCCAGGAGTCCGCCAGCACGACCGTTGCGCGCGCCCAGACGGGATCGCCAAGGAAGTCGGGCGGAAAGATCCCCAAGCTGATCAGGATGCCGGGCAGCAGGCCCCAACGGGCTATGAAGATCCAGCGCAGGAACAGGGCCGCGACCACCGGCGTGATGACGTTCGGCATGAACAGCAACAGGTTCAATGTCCGTGCGCCGAATGTGAGGCGATACAGCCCGTAGGCGACCAGCAGGCCGACGGAGAACTCCAGCGCGACGGCCGAGGCGACGATGATCAC
Organism: uncultured Pseudomonadota bacterium; assembly: GCA_963756495.1. Lineage (GTDB taxonomy): Bacteria > Pseudomonadota > Alphaproteobacteria > Acetobacterales > Acetobacteraceae > DATFDN01. Next base: position 146,603 of record CAVWNS010000006.1, read on the forward strand.
GGTGCGCTTGAGCGAGGCCCAGAACTGCGCATCGGCGAGCAAAGTGGCGTAGTTTCCTAGGCCGATGAACCGGTCGATCCCGGCGCCGATGTCGTAGTCGAACAGGCTCATCCAGATCGCATAGGCAAGCGGGATGAGCAGCACCGCGGCGAGCATCGCCGCACTTGGCAGCAGGAACAGCCAGGAGCTTGCCGCCGAGCCCCGGTACCGAGAGCGCCGGCGAGCCTGATGCGCGCGCGCGACCGCCGTCGGGGCGGTCAGCCCGTCACTGATAGTAGCCATGGCCCTTCAGGAAATCCGTCGTCTGGCCGGCAGCGGCGTCCATCGCGGCCTTGACGCTCATCTCGCCCGTCATCGCCTGATTGATACGCTGGGTGATGAATTGGCCCACCGCGTAGAACTCGGGCAGCTTCGGAGCAGGCGTGCCGACCTCCATGGAGGCGAGAGAGGCGGGGAAAAACCGGTACTTTTTGGCCAACTCGGGGTCCTTCAGGATGGAGGTCCGGGTCGGCACCATCATTCCGGCGGCGCCGCGCAGATTGGCCTTGCTTGTCGCGGTCGCCAGAATGCGGAACAGCAGATCCGGGTCCTGTTTGGTGAAGGCGGAAATGCAGTAGCCATCGCCGCCGATGCTCTGATGGCCTTGCGGGGGCACGGCCCAGTCGATCTTGTCCACCACCCGAGACTTGTTCGGATCGTCCATCGCCAAGGCGCGTGTCGCCCACTGGGGGCCCATGGCGGCGGTATCCTGCTGCAATGCGATCATGCACTCGTCGTTCGCCGCGTTGGTGTAGCCTTGTTCGGCGTATCGGGTGATCTCCTTCAGCATCTCGATCGCGGCGACGCCCTTGGCTCCGTTGAAGATCGGATGCCACTTGTCGTCGAACCAGCCGTCGCCGAGCGCATTGATGTACCATGAACTCTCGTTCAAGGCCGCGTCCACCGGACGGAGGCAACTGATCGTCCCTGCCCGCATCGGCGAGTTGAACGATTTCGCCAGATCCCGGTATTCGACGAAGGTCTTGGGCGGCTGCTTGCCCGCCTTCGCGAACAGGTCCTTCCGATAGAAGAACAGCAACGTGTTGCTGGTGGACGGCACGCTCCAGAGCTGTCCCCGGAAGCTGCGCTCCTCGATCACCGTCCTGGTGAAATCGTCGAGGTCGAACTCGTCCTTGTACTTGGCCCACAGATCATTGATCGGACGAATCCAGCCGTTCTTGGCGAAGGTCAGGAACGTGCTGTCGTTGGCATAGACGATGTCCGGCGTTCTGGACTTCGACGAGAAGGCGATGGTCGACAGTTCCAGCGCCTTGTCGAAAGGCATGAGCTGGGCGTTCACCTCCGTCCCCGGCACGGCCGTGCGCATCTTGTCGGCGAGGTATTCCAGCGCGGGGAAGCGGTGGCTGATGATCTGGACAGCCGCCGCCGCGTGCGCGGAACGGATGAAGGGCATCGAGAGGCCGGTGGCGGTCACGCTTCCAAGCAGGGTGCGCCGGCTGAGGCGGGGCATCGGTTCCTCCCTTCTGGTTTTCTGTTGGCTGGCGTGCCAGCTTCACCGCACTACGGGCGCAGATCAAGCAGCCAGGTGCCTGGAGTCCCTTGTTCGCGCGCTCCGTCACGCGTCAACTTCCAGGAGACTGCCATGTACATCGCTCGCTTCTCGTATGACGTGCTGCCTGCCAACCGCAAACAGGCGGTCGAATTTATCAAGCGTGAGGTTGCCGCCGCACGGCGGAACAACCTTAAGGCTCGCCTTCTCGTTCCCGTGACGCGCGGCCAAGGGGGCGCCGCGTTGCAGTTCGAGGTTGAGCTCACCAGCCTCGGTCAACTGGACCAGTTCCGCCAGACCGGCGCCGGTTCGCGGGAAGAGACCGGCAATTGGATGCACGCCTTCAGCGAGATCCTTGTGGCTCCCCCAGAGGTCGAAATCCTGCGCCTGGACGAGGCGGAGGGGTCCGGAAGCTGAGCAGCGGGCAAGCACATCGGCGGACGCATCCCCGGCCCGCTGTCCACCGCGTCAGGCGGCTTGCGCCCTCGCTGTGAACCCTGGTGCGCGGGTGCATCACCGCCAATAGTCTGATAGGCTTTCGACCCCGATGGATTGGGTACTGACGATGAGCTTCATCGAACTGGGCGGGATCGACTGCGACATCCACCCAGCGGTGCCGACCTTTAAGGCGCTGCTGCCCTATCTCAGTGATCACTGGCGCGACATCGTGGTGCAGCGCGGCATGAACGAGCTGGACTCGATCGCCTACCCAACGAACTCTCCCCTGACCGTCCGACCGGACTGGCAGCTCCCGGGCGGCGGCAAGCCGGGGTCCGATCTGGATCGGCTGCGCGCCGATGCGCTCGTTCCGTTCGGGACCAGCCTGGCCATCTGCAACTGCCTGTATGGCGTGCAACTCCTGTTCAGCGAGGACATGGCGGCCGGGTTCGCCCGCGCGGTGAACGCCTGGATGGCGACGGAGTGGCTCGACAGGGAGGCGCGCCTGCGGGCCTCCATCGTCGTGCCGGTGCAGAACCCGGCCATGGCGGTCGAGGAAATCGAGCGCTGCGCCCCGGACAAGCGCTTCGTGCAGGTGTTGATGCTGGTCATGGGCGACATGCCGCTCGGGCGACGGCACTACTGGCCGATCTACGAGGCAGCCCAGCGGCACCGTCTGCCGGTGGGCATCCATGCCGGCAGCGCCTACCGCCATCCGGTCACGCCGGTCGGCTGGCCGAGCTACTACACCGAGGATTACGCCGCGCAGGCCACGGCCTTTCAATCCGCACTCACCAGCCTGATCTGTGAAGGCGTGTTCACCAAGTTTCCGGATCTGCGGGTGGTGCTGATGGAATCCGGCTTCACCTGGCTGCCGGCGCATTTGTGGCGGCTGACGAAGTACTGGCGAGGGCTGCGCATGGAAATCCCCTGGGTGGATCGCTCGCCCACCGAGATCGTGCGGAGCAACGTGCGCCTGACGCTCCAACCGGTGGACGGACCGCCCGACCCCGCGCAGTTCCAGCGATTGCTGGACCATATGGGCTCCGATGCGCTGCTGCTGTTCTCGACCGACTACCCCCATTGGCAGTTCGACGGCGACCATGCGCTGCCGGAAGGGTTGTCCGCCGATCTCGTGCGCAAGATCATGGTTGATAATCCGCGGGAGACCTACCCGCGCCTGATGGAGACGGTTCAATGAACGTCCAGGTTCGCGACCGCGCGACACTCCAGACTTCCACCCTTTCCCAGCTCGCCGTCGCCGATTGCGACATCCATCCCGGGCGGAAGTCGAAGAAGGACCTCTATCCGTATCTGGAGAAGCGCTGGCAGCTTCATGACGAAACCTTCGGGGCCCGGCCCCGGCAAGCCTACCAGGCGGGTCCGGCCTATCCGAAGGGACAGCCGAACGCCGCCCGGCGCGACGCCTACCCGCCGTGCGGCGGGCCGCCGGGAAGTGACCTGGCCTTCCTGCGGACGCAGCTGCTGGATGCCAACAACGTCGAGCTGGGCATCCTCAATGCCACGGGCGACAACGGGCAGAGCTACCAAAACCGGGAGTTCGGCGCGGCGATCTGCCGGGCCGTGAACGATTGGCAGGTCGCGGAGTGGACCTTGAAGGAGCCGCGGCTGAAGGCCTCGGTCGTGGTCGCCTACGAGGACGCCGAAGCGGCGGTGGCCGAGATCGAGCGCCGCGCCGGCGATCCGAACTTCGTGCAAGTCCTGATGCTGAGCCGCACCGCCGAGCCGCCGGGCCAGAAGCGGGTACTGGCCGATCTACGAGGCCGCGGCGGCAGCCGGTCTGCCGGTCGGTGTCCACGCCTTCGGCTTCGGCGGCTATCCCGTCACCGGCAGCGGCTGGCCATCCTATTACATCGAGGACATGACCGGCCATGCCCAGACCAGCCAGTCCTTCCTCACCAGCATGGTGGTCGAAGGCGTGTTCGAGCGGGTGCCGAAGCTGCGGCTGGTGCTGATCGAGTCCGGCTTCGCCTGGCTGCCACCGCTGAGCTGGCGGCTCGACAAGTTGTGGAACCGCCTGCGCGAGGAGACGCCGTTCCTCAAGCGTCTGCCAAGCGAGTACATCCACGACCATGTCTGGCTGACCACCCAGCCGATGGAAGAACCGGAGCCGCGCGCGCATGTGCTCGACACGATCGACTGGATCGGTTGGGACCGGCTGCTGTTCGCCACCGACTATCCGCACTGGGACTATGACGATCCGGCACACGCCCTGCCGCTGCGCATATCCGACGACAAGCGCCGCGGCTTCTTCCTGAACAACGCCCTCGCTCTGTACGGACAGGGCTGACGAAGGACGAAGGCGGCCGCCTCAGCGGAGCTGGTCGCCGGGCAGCGGGGAGGGATGCCGAGCGATGAACGTGCCCCGCAATGCGATCGACTGCGACGTGCACGTGACGGTGCCGGGGATGCGGGCGCTTCTACCCTACCTCGACGATTCCTGGCGGGAGTTGATCGTGGCGCGTGGCATCGACGGCCTGGAACTCGCCAGCTACCCGCCCGGCGCGCCGATGAGCTGCCGCCCCGACTGGCGGCCGAAGGGTGCCAAGTCCGGCACCGCGCTGACCCTGCTGCGCGACACCGTGCTGGAGGGCTTCGGTGCGTCGGTTGCGATCTGCAATTGCCTGTACGGTGCCCAGGCAGTGCATAGCGAGGACCTGGCCGCCGCGCTCTGCGGGGCGGTGAACGCCTGGCTCGCGGCCGAATGGCTCGACCGCGAGCCGCGCCTGCGCGCCTCGATCGTGGTGCCGGCGCAGAACCCGCACTATGCGGCCGAGGAGATCGAGCGGCGCGCGCCCGACCACCGCTTCGTGCAGGTGTTGCTGCTCGGCATGGGCGAGATGCTGCTCGGGCGGCGCTACTACTGGCCGATCTATGAAGCGGCCGCCCGGCATGGGCTGCCGATCGGCATTCACGCGGGCTCCGCCTATCGGCATGCGCCAACCTCGATCGGCTGGCCGTCGCATATCACGCAGGACAGCGTGAACCAGACCGCGGGTTTCGAAGCACAGCTGCTCAGCCTAATGGCGGAGGGCGTGTTCAATGTCCATCCGGGTCTCCGCGTGGTGCTGATCGAATCCGGCGTGACCTGGCTGCCGGCTTTTCTCTGGCGCGCCATCAAGAGCTGGCGCGCGTTGCGCACCGAGGCGCCGTGGATGAGGCGCTCGCCCGCCGAGCTTGTGCGCGAACACGTCCGGCTCACGTCACAGCCCTTCGATGCGCCCAGCGTGCACGAGGTCGAGCGCATCATGGAGCATCTCGATTCCGATGATATCCTGCTCTTTGCGACCGATTATCCGCATTGGCACTTCGACGGAACCGACGCGATCCCGCCCGGCATGGCCCCGGAAGCGGTCGCCAAGATGTGCCGGGACAACCCTCTGGCCACCTACCCGCGACTGAAGGAGACGATGCAATGAGCATGAGCGCGGCGACGCTGGAGCGGACGCGGCCCGCACAGGCGCGGCAGGGCATCGTCGATTGCGACATCCACCCGACCATGCGCTCCGCCGCGGACCTCAACCCGTGGCTGCCGCTGCGCTGGCAGCGCCATCTCGCAACATTCGGCGCGCAGGCACGGCTGCCTTTCACCAGCGGCACCAACTATCCGAAGGCGGCGCCCGACACTGCCCGCCGCGACGCTTGGCCGCCTGGTGGCGCGCTGCCGGGCTCCGACCTGGCCTTCATGCAGGCGCAGCACCTCGATCCCAACAACGTCGCCTATGGCATCCTCACGCCGCTGCGGCTGAACGGCGGCGCCGCCCGCAATACCGATCTCGGCGCGGCGCTCTGCACCGCGCTGAACGAATGGCAGGTGGAGCATTGGGTGCGGCGCGATGCGCGGCTGCGCGCCGGAATCACGGTGGCGCACGAAGACCCGGAATCGGCGGTCGCGGAGATCGAGCGCCGCGCCGGCGACCCCAATTTTGTGCAGGTGCAGCTCCCCTCCAAGATGGTCGAGCCGCTTGGACGCAAGCGGTACTGGCCGATCTTCGAAGCCGCCGCGCGCAACAACCTTCCGGTCGGCATCCATGTCTCCAGCTACGGCGGCGGCCATGCGTCCACCGGCGGCGGCTGGCCGTCGGTACTACCTTCAGGATCACCACATCAACGTGCACAGCTTCCAGGCGCTGATTGCGAGCCTGGTGCTGGAAGGCGTGTTCGAGCGATTCCCGACGTTGCGCACGGTGATGATCGAGGGCGGCTTCGCGTGGCTGCCCGCGCTGGCCTGGCGGCTCGACAAGCAATGGGCGCGCATGCGCGACGAAATGCCTGACGTGAAGCGGCCGCCGTCCGAATACATCCGTTCCAACATCTGGTTCACGACACAGCCGATCGAGGAACCCGAGCAGGATGCGCATCTGCGCGACACGCTGGGCTGGATCGGCTGGGACCGGATCATGTTCTCGACCGATTATCCGCACTGGGACTACGACGATCCGACGACCGCGTTCAAGATCCGGCTGTCGGACACCGAGCGTGCAGGAATTTTCCGCGACAACGCATGCGCGCTTTACGGCTTGGTCTAGAGCTGGGTCTTGCCGAGCAGAAACCGGAGCGTCCATGAGCAGCACCGATCTTGACCTTCTCTGCATCAACACGATCCGTACGCTGGCCATCGATGCGATCCAGAAGGCGAAATCCGGCCATCCCGGCACACCGATGGGCATGGCGCCGGTCGCCTACGGGCTGTGGCAGAAGCGGCTCGCCTTCGATCCCGCCGATCCGATCTGGCCCAACCGCGACCGCTTCGTCCTCTCCGCCGGCCACGCGTCGATGCTGCTCTACGCGCTGCTGCATCTGACCAAGACGCAGGCCGTGAACGCCACCTACCAGACGATTGGCCGCCCGTCGGTCACGCTCGACGACATCAAGTCGTTCCGCCAGCTCGACAGTGCCTGTCCCGGCCATCCGGAGTACCACCTCACGTCCGGCGTAGAGGCCACCACCGGGCCGCTGGGCCAGGGCGTCGCGATGAGCGTCGGTATGGCGATGGCGGAACGCTGGCTCCGCGCGCATTTCAACCGTCCGGATTTCCCGGTCGTGGACTGGCGCACCTACGCGCTCTGCGGCGATGGCTGCATGATGGAAGGCATCTCCGGCGAGGCGGCTTCGCTGGCGGGTCACCTGCAGCTGTCCAAGCTGTGCTGGATTTACGATTCCAACCGGGTGACGATCGAGGGCCATACCGAGATCGCCTTCACTGAGGACGTGGCGACCCGCTTCCTGGGTTACGGTTGGAATGTGCTGCACGTGCGCGACGCCAACGAGGAACCGGAGGTGCTGGGCGCCTTCGAAGCCGCCGCGCGCGAGCAGAGCCGGCCGACGCTGATCATCGTCGAAAGTCATATCGGCTATGGCGCGCCGCACAAGCAGGATACGGCGGAGGCGCACGGCGAGCCGCTGGGCGAGGATGAGGTCAAGCTCACCAAGAAGTTCTACGGCTGGCCGGAGGACGCGCAGTTCCTGGTGCCGGACGGCGTCTACGAGCATTTCGCCGAGGGGATCGGCAGGCGCGGCGCCGAGAAGCGCGCCGAGTGGCAGGCGGTTTTCGACCGCTATCGAAGCGCGCATCCGGATCTCGCCGCGCAGTTCGACGCGATGCAGAAGCGCGAGCTGCCCGACGGCTGGGACCAGGCCATCCCGACCTTCCCTGCCGACCCGAAGGGTATCGCCAGCCGCAATTCCTCGGGCAAGGTCGAGAACGCGATCGCACAGCACCTGCCCTGGCTGATCGGCGGCGCCGCCGACCTTGCACCGTCGACGAAAACCCGCATGACGTTCGAGGGCGCCGGCGACTTCCAGCCTGACAACCATCTCGGTCGTAACCTGCATTTCGGCATCCGCGAGCACGCGATGGGTGCGGCGGTGAACGGCATGGCGCTGTCAAAGCTGCGGCCGTTCGGCTCCGGCTTCCTGATCTTTTCCGATTATATGCGCAACCCGATCCGGCTCTCCGCCATCATGGAGCTGCCGGCGCTGTATATCTTCACACACGACTCGATCGGCGTCGGCGAGGATGGGCCGACGCATCAGCCGGTGGAACAGATCGCGGGCCTGCGCGCCGTGCCCGGCCTGATCACCTTGCGCCCGGGCGATGCGAACGAGGTCGCCGAGGCATGGCGGGTCCTGCTGAAGATGAACCATCAGCCGGCCTGCCTGATCCTGAGCCGGCAACCGCTGCCGACACTCGATCGCACCCGCTTCGCTGCCGCCTCGGGCGTGGCGCGCGGGGCCTATGTGCTGGCCGATCTCGGCGACGCGCCCCCCAAGGTGATCCTGATCGGCACCGGCAGCGAGGTGTCGCTGTGCGTCGAAGCTGCGCAGCAGCTGGCCTCGGAGGGAATACCAGCCCGCATCGTCAGCATGCCCTCCTGGGAACTGTATGAGCAGCAGGACGAGGCGTATCACGAGCAGGTGCTGCCGAACGCCATCGGCGCGCGGGTCGCGGTGGAGCAGGCGGCGGTGATCGGCTGGGCGCGCTACGTGGGCCGGCGCGGCGCCGTCGTGGGCATGCACACGTTCGGCGCCTCCGCGCCCCTGAAGGGCCTGCTGACGAAGTTCGGCTTCACGCCGGAGAAAGTCGCCGAGGTCGCGAAGGAACAGATCGCCCATCACGCGCGCTGACATGCGCGCCGGCTGACGGAACGCCAAGCCACGACGCGCAGGGCGATGACGTGACGATAATTCCCGCGCCTATCCGCGCAGGCGCGGGAACAGATCGAGGGCGTTGTCGTGCAGGATGCGGGTTCGGGTGGCTTCGTCGAACAGCGCGGTGTCGTCGATCGCGCCCGCCATCCGGGTCACGATGGGCAAGGGGGTGAACGGCCAGTCGCTGCCGTAGAAGATGTGACCGGGGTCGGCGATCTGAAGCAGCGCGGGCGCCAGGCGCGGCAGCGGGTAGCCGGCGAGGTCGTAATACAGACGCCGCAGCGTCGCGAAGAAGCGGTCGGGATCAACCGGCTCGGGCAGGTTCAGGGCGGGCGACAGGCCGATGACCCGATCGGCCAGCACCGGCACCGCCGCCCCGGCATGCGGCACGATCAGCCTGATGTCCGGGAAGCGGTCCAGCGTGCCGGTGAGCAGCAGGTTGGTCACCGCGCGCGTCGTCTCGAACATGAACTCGATCATCGGCCGCGGATAGCCGAGCGACAGCGCCTGGCAGCACGGGCAGGTGGGCGAGGTCGGGTGCATGAACACCACCGCGCGCCGCCGATTCAGCTCGGCGAACACCGGATCGAGCCGCCGGTCACCCATGTAGATGCCGTGGTGGTTCGTCTCGACGGTGACGCCATCGGCGCCCAGCGTGTCAAAGGCGTAGGTGACCTCGGCCAGGGCACCGTCGATGTCGGGCAGCGGCAGGGCGGCGAACAGGCCGAAACGGCCGGAATGGTCGGACGCGGCCTTGGCGCCCTCCTCGTTCACCTCGCGGGCCAGCTTGCGGGCGGCTGCGTCATCGCCGAAGTGCACGCCCGGGGACGAGATCGAGAGCATGGCGGTGCGGATGTTGAGCCCATCCATCATGGCCAGCGCCTTGTCGGTGTCCCAGAGCGGCAGGCCCGGCATGCCGTCCGGGTGCTCGTGGCCGGCAGCCGCGGCCGCCTGCCGGTAGAAGGCGGGCAGGTAGTGCGCGTGCACGTCGATGCGCGGCCGGAGCGTCGGCTGGGTCACGACTTGCGCCCGCGCGCCGGCAGCGGCGAGGGCGGCGGTGCCGATCAGGCCGCTCATCGCGGCGCGCCGGCTGAGCTGATTGCATCGCGACATGACATCTAGGGCTCCGGGGTAGGAGGGGTTGGGAAGCGCCGGGCTCAGCTCGCCGACACCGGCGACGCGATCGGTGCTTGCGATCGCTCGGAGACCGCCGCCGACGATGCCTGGAGGCCGTTTTCGGCGAGCACCGTCATGAGTGCGTCCACCAGCTGCGCGAGATCGCGAGCTTCGGCGACGCCGCCGAATACGTAAAAGTCCGGCCGCGTGACCATACCCGCCGCGCCGTGGGCATCGAGGAAGGCGCCGTACTTGCCCTCGACGTCCACGACGAGGTCCCCTCTGGGTGCCGTGCTGATGCCGACCACGTGGGCGCCGATCCCCGCCAAGGCCCGGATCTGGTCCGGGCGCAGCACGTCCACCGGGTCCATGTCCCTGACGAGGACGCAGAAGCCGAGGCCGACGACCTCGTCCCAGCGCCCGTCGCGCCCCCGCCATCGCACAGTGCCATGCGGTGCGAGCAGCCCCGCGAGCGGCGCCGGCCGGCGGTCAACACACGGCGCCAGCAGCCCCGCCGAGAGGTGCGGGAAGGGCGGCAGCTTCTCGGCCGTGCCGCTCTTGAAGGCCCGGTCGCGCGCCGCCGCCTCGGCGGGGTCGGCGATGCAGATGATCCGGCCGAGGTAGATCGAGGCATCGATCACCGCGCCCACATGCGGCTTGCGCTCGGCCGTGTAGCTGTCCAGCAGCGCGTCCCCGGCCCGGTTGCAGAGCAGCGCGTCCAGCTTCCAGCTCAGGTTCCAGGCGTCGCGGATGCCGGCGCACATGCCCTGCCCCAGGAAGGGCGGCATGACGTGGGCGGCGTCGCCGGCGATCAGCACGCGGCCCCGGCGCCAGGTCTCGGCGACGAGGGAGCGGAAGGTGTAGATGGTGTGGCGCACAAGCTCGGCCTGCTTGGGCTTCACCCAGGGCGCAAGCAGGTTCCAGACGTTCGCCTCGCCCTCCAGGACGTCCCGCGTCTCGTTCGGCAGGCGCATGAACTCCCAGCGGCGGCAGACCCGTCCGTCCTGCATGCCGCCCGGCACGATGGTCGTGGGGCGCTCAGGGTTGCAGTGCTGGCCGCAGGCCGGGATGTCGAGGGTGACGCCGGGGTTCAGCTTCATGTCCACGACCAGCCAGTCGGCTTGGAAGCCGCGATCCTCGCGCGCGATCCCCAGGGTCTCGCGCACGAGGCTGTTGGCGCCGTCCGCGCCGACGAGAATGCGCGTCCGCAGGGTGCGCGTCCGGCCGCTGCCCTCGAACTCGCGCAGTTCGACCTCGACGTGATCGCCACGGTCGGTGAAGCCGGCGAGTTCCCAGCCGAGGTGCAAGGCGACGCCGGGCTGCTTGCGGACCTCGGCCCGGAACTCCGCCTCCAGGCTCGGCTGGTGGACGAAGTTGACCTCCGGCCCGCCCGAGACGGAGTCCGTGCTCCAGTCGATCGAGAGCAGTTCTTCCCAGGCGGCGTTGAACCACTGATAGCGCGGTCCGGGCTGGGACACGCGCGCAAGCCCCTCGCCCAGGCCGATGGCGCTCAGGATGCGAGCGACCTCGTGGTCGATGCACACCGCGCGCGGCAAGGGGAAGGGCTCGGTCCAGCGCTCGACCACCGCGACCCGGTGCCCCTGGCGCCCCAGCATGAGCGCGAGGACCTGGCTGACCGGTCCGTAGCCAATCTGGATGACGTCGTAGAGGGGCTCATCCTGGTAGAGGGGATCGTCGTGCCCGGGCGCTTCCTTCGGTTCGTATCGTCTCGTTTTCTCGCATTGGCCGGCGATGCTGCGCTTACGCCGCCGCCATGTCGTCGAGGTCGCCCGGATGAAGTTGGCTTCCCATACTCCAAGGCCACCCGCGCCGTCGCGCTTATTGCTGCCGTTCCATGCGTGCCTTTAGCGTCGGGTACAAACGGAATGCGTTTCCATAGGATAAGTCTTGGAGATCCGTTTCGCTGAATGCTGGGTAACGTCCAACGTCGGCGATGGTCGGCGCGAATGTCGATTTCGGCATAAACGGGAGATCAAGGCCCACCATCAGCTGCGAGACCGGCACGAGTTTGAGAATGGCACCGAGCTGCGCCTCTGAGCTGGCCGCCGTCAGGTCGTAGTGGAACGAGGCGATGCCTTCCCGCACCTCCTCGGGGGAGAGTTCGAGCCGTCCAGGCCCGATGCCGAAGGTGTGCTCAAGAGTTTGGATCCGGTTGACCAAAAACGGCACAGTCCCGCCGGCGTGTGTCGAGATGAGCTTGATATTTGAGAAGCGCTTCTTCGCTCCGGTGGCGACCATATTGGTGATCATGCGCGTCGTATCAAACATGAACTCAATCACGGAGGGGTTCAGGCCATTCAGGAGCGTCTGCGCTGCCTTCGTGATCGTCGGATGGACGAACAGGGTCGCGCCGCGCCGGTTCAGCTCCTCGAACCATGGATCGAACCGAGGCTCGCCGAGATAGACATCGTCCATACTCGTCGAAGTGGCCACCCCGTCCATCTTCAAGGTGTCGAGCGCATAAGCGATCTCGGAGATAGCACCGTCCGCATCCAGGCCAGGGATTGTCGCGACGGCTCCAAACCGGCTGGGATGCTTGGACACGATCTCCGCAAGCGTTTCGTTGACGCGTCGAGCGATGTCGCGTGCGTCCTTCCCCGTGGCGTGGTTGGCCGAGTCTGGAACCGAAAGGACGCATGCGGAGATGTCGTGCTCCTCCATGTACGAGAGCGCGCTTTCCACAGACCAGTCGGGCTGTTTACGACCTGGCCCGACCGGTGCGCCTTGCCCGAAGGGCAAGATCGCATGCGAATGGACGTCAATAATTTTGCTCAGGCCAGCCATCAGATTATCTCCTTCAAACCGCGGCGACGGAACAGTCCGAGCAGCATCAAGCCGCTAGCCAGGCCTGGCCGGTTGCCTTCATGGTCGCTTCAAGATCGCTACCTCGGGTCGCGAATGTTCGCGTCACCGGAAAGCCGCCCTTTTCCAGCACATAAGCCAGAGCGGCGTATTCGCGCGGGTGCCGCTCGATGAGTTTGCGATCCAGCTCAACCACGCCGCGCGGGAAGGTGAAATACGCCATGTCGTATATGCTCTGACGCTTCACGATCTTCCATCTGCCATCACGCTTTTCGACCCTGTCGTAGAACCGGTTGTGCCCGATGGCGCCCAGATCGAGGGAGGCATTCTCACCTACAATCATCGCATTGGTCTCGACGATCGCCTTGATGCCGTTGAAGGTCACCAGCGGTGAGCCGACAAAGTGCTTGGTGCGCATGTCGGACTTGCCCATGCGCATCGAACCATCAACGAAATCAGCGGCGCGGCCTTCGAACCAAGTCACCTCGATCGTGCCGTCCGGATGGAACAGCTCGCGCAACTTATCCCACTCGGCCAGATCGCGATGAATCCAGCCTGTCATCAGGTCGGCAATACTCAGCCGGTCTTCCAGATACGTTTCCATCGTGATATTCTCTGTTTCAGTGTGGAGGATGTAACGAGCAGGTCCGTGTGATCTCCTGGGGGCTTCCCGGAACAGCCTTACAGTGCCGCATCCGCGGTGGCCGCCCCGCCGGACGGCGCGCGGTCAGTCGGCAGGCCGATGCTTGGGATCGGATCCGGCAAAAATTCTCCTCCGCGGATGGCGGGCTGAAGCGCTTCGAATGGCCGCCCGCTCTTGTGCGCCTGGTGCACCTTCTCCGGGTCGAAGAACGTGCCGATGGGGTTGGACGCAAAGTCGGGCGAGGTCCGGATAAACTCGCCCGACAGCTTCCAATCGCCGAAATTGTCGCTCTGCAGCTCGACGAAATTTCCTTCCGGGTCCTTGTAGTACAAGGACATTGTCAGGCCATGATCCAAGGCGAATGCGGGGACGATGTTTTCGCCTCTCAGCCGCTCATACGACGACATCAGGTCTGAAAAGCTTTTATATTCAAACGCGCTATGGTGCATTCCGGTGTGCTTGACCTTGTCGCGGTCATCTTCCAGTCCGGGTGCCGACAAGAAGGCAATCCGGTGGTTCGCCTCATCGTTCGTCGTCCAGGCGTTGTGGGCGTCCTGGAACTGCACTTCGACCCCGACAACGGTGCGATACCAGTCGACCATTTCTTGGAGGCGGCTGGTCTTTAAGTTGACGTGGTGAAGGGCTGGCTTGATCGTTTCCACGGTACTCCTCCCCTTAAGTGACGGCTCGGATCGGCCAAGCGGGCCCCCATCATCCGAGCGCGGTGATCCTCGCGCCAGGAACTCGCTCGCCGATCAGTCGAGCGGCGTGATCTTTTCCGTGATGCCGAGGAGGGCACGCCCATAGACTTCGGCGCTGATATCGGGCGAGAGCACTGCGTGACGGCTTGCGGTCTCGCAGTCGCGCCAGATGCGCTGCATCGGGTTGAACTCGGCGAAGGACGACGCACCGTGCGCCGACATCAGGACGTCGATGGCGTCCCGCGCCGCCTTTATGACGTGACCCGTATCCATGCGCACCCGCGCGCGCTCGACATAGGAAAGCTTGTTACCTGCGCGCGCGGCGTCGTCGATCGCGGCGGCTGCCCGATAGGCGAAGAGGTGGGCAGTATCGACCAGCGTCGCCCCCTTCGCGATCGCCAGCTGGAAGCTTGGGGATGCCGTCTGGGTCTTGTAGAAGGTGTACGCGATGCTGCGCTTCGGCGCCATCTGGATGACGTAGTCGAGCGCGCGCGCGCAGAGGCCGAGTTGCGGGCCCGCGAGCACGATGGCCGCGACGGGAATGAACGATGCCCGATACAGCGCCTCGTCCTTGTACGGCGTCGGCGGATCGCTGGCGAATACCTGGGGAATTGACATAACCCGGTGCGCGGGAACGAAGACGTCCTCCGCGACGAGAGTGTTGCTGCCCGTGCCCCTCATCCCGACGGTGAACCAGGTGTCCTCGATCGTGAGGTCCGACATCGGCATGAAGCCGAGACCCTGGTCGATCTCGGTGCCGTCCGCATCGACGACGGGCATTCCCACGACGGCCCAGTCCGAATGCAGACAGCCACTGGCCCAGGGCCAGCGCCCGGTGACATACTGGCCGCCATCGGCAGGGCGGGCAGTCGCACTCGCGGCGAACACTCCAGCGAGGCGCGCCTCGGGATTGCTGCCCCAGATGTCGTCTTGCGCCTGCGCCGGGGCGAGACCGGCGAACCAGGAGCAGACGTTCATCAGCGTGGTGACCCAGGCAGTGGCGCCGTCTCCCAACGCCAGTTCGCGCGAAACCTCGAGCTTCGTCCGCATGTCGGTCTCGAGGCCGCCGTATCGGCGCGGAACCATGATCTTGAAGAGGCCCGCGGCACGGATAGCCTCTATGTTTTCCTCCACCACGCGGCGGTTGGCGTCGGTGACGGGAGCATTCCGCTCAAGGAGGGGAATGAGTTCCCTCGCGCGTCTGACAAGGGCTTCGCGCAGTGCGGAGCCGGACAGCTGGGCAATGTCGCTGACGTCGACACGGCCGGTTTGAACGACCGGCGTGAGCAGCCTGACAGTCGGCCCGTCCTTGCGCGGAGTCATGGCATCCTTGGGGCTTGGCGCGTCGGCACTCTGTTTCAAAGCTTGGCTCATTGGTTTCCTCCCGGTTCTGCTTGCTTCGGTGTGCTCGCGGTGGTCGCCCGTCTGAGCGGCGGGTCAGGGAAGGGCGAGTTCGCCCCTCGTCAGCGCCGGCGCGCGACGAGCTGCGCTTCCGACGAGGCCTCGTAGTTGAAGGTGAAATCGAGCGGCGGCTCGGGTCCCCAGAGATAGAGGCTGTTCTCGACACCGTGCAACTCGCCGCGCCAGTCCATGTCGGCCGACACGTAATCGATGTCGCAGGAATACTCGCAGTAGCTGCCCCAGGGGTCGCGCACGTAGTGGAAGTAGTTGGAGCCGAGCACGTGCCGGCCGAGGCCCCAGCCGGCGCTGAATCCCTTGTCCGCCATCTGCGCCGCGCCCACGCCGATGTCGTTGATCGAGCCGACGTCCCAACTGCAATGGTGGAAACCCGGCCCGTCGGATTTGGCGAAGGCGACCATGTGGTGGTCGCTGCCGTGGACGCCGTGCAGGAAGGCGATGACCCCGCCCGCCTCGTCGGACAGGCGCAGGCCCAGCACGCGGGTGTAGAAGGCGAGCGTACGCGGCACGTCGCGTGCGAACAGCAGCACGTGCGCCATGCGTCGCGGCTGCACGGGAACGGCATGGCCGCGTACCGGCGCGCCGCGCCGGTTGGCGGGCACGCTGTCCAGCCCGGCGAGCGACTTGGCACTCGGCGAGGACTTCTCCGCCACCCTCAGCTCGATCAGGCTGCCGTCGGGGTCGCGGAACCAGAACCCGTTGCTCTCCACGCCGGGCGGCGGGTCCAGGCGGTCAACCTCGCACTGCTCCAAGTGCGCGTGGAAGCGCTCGACGTCGTCGGCGAAGATGCCGAACGAGAGGTGCTGCAGCGCCTTGCGCGGCCCCTCGGTCAATACGCCCCAGCGGTGCGGGTGGGCGTGGGTATGAAGGTGGAGGGCGCCGCCGTGCTCGCGCACGTCGAGGCCGAACGCCGCGTAATAGCGCTTGGCGTCCTCGAGGTCCGGAACCGCGAGAGCGAAATGGTCGAGCGAGTGGACGCCCAGGGCGTCGGGACGCCGCGAGGGGGCGATGTAGTGTCCGATCTGCGTCACGGTTTCCTCCTATCTCGGCACTGCTTGGTTGATGGGGCTACCCTGACCTGCCGAGCCCGGCCGGTAGCCCGCCAAGCGCCTGGAAAAACGCCGCGGCGTCAGCATAGCGATTGGCCGCGGCCTGCACGAGCGCGAGCGGCGTCTGCTGATGGGTCTGTCCGGCGTTGAGAGACGACCCGGACAATGTAGGGCGCGCTCGGGATTGCGGCGGCTGGGACGCGCCGGATCGTGGTGGGATTCTGGGCTCATCCCTATCGAGTTCTCCATCATGAGTGTCTCCAAGCCATTCGTCTTCGCCCTCGTCGGCCAGGTGATCGGCCCGGATGAGGCATGGCAGAAACTCGGGTGCAAATAGCACGGGGCTCGCCTTCAACTCCTTGGCGGCGGTCGCGCAATGCGGTGACGGCCGAACGAATTTTCGGGCCCACCTCGGCGGCCTGTTGCGCGGCCTGCTCCGCGCTTTCATGCGCGGCGGGCGTGGGTATCGCCCGCGCGACGGCCGGCGGCTTGGTTTCTCGCGGCGTCTGTTGGGCTGACCCTTTGGCCGCGTAGCGCAAGGCGGCCTCGAGCTGTTCGATCTGTTTCTGCTGGATTGCCTGAACCTTGCGCAGCGTCTCGATCTGCTGCTTCATTTCATCGAGTGACTATGCCTTTGCCGGTCCGGCCAGAAAGGCGAGAACGGTCAGCGCGAGCTGCCCGCCGGACTGCAGCCTTGCCTCCTTCGCTTCATCGGCAAGCGCACTCCGTTTCGACAAGACACGATACAATGCACTGTATCGCTGTCAAAGCACCGGAGATGAGCCGAGAAGTCCCGTGACGATGCTTGGTGTCCCAAACGGGACGCGGCCTCCATCAGCCTCTCCGGCCGTCGTGGCGGATCAGGTCATCGCCCTCAATGCGCCAGCCGGTCCAGTTCGCGCACCAGGGCCTCGCCCATCACGCTGGTGCTGACGCGGGCGCTGCCGGGGGCCATGATGTCGGCGGTGCGCATGCCGCCGGCGAGCACCTTGGTGCAGGCGGTCTCGATCAGCTTCGCGTCCTCTTCCATATCGAACGAGTGGCGCAGCAGCATCGCGAAGCTCAGGATCTGCGCGAGCGGGTTGGCGATGCCCTTGCCGGCGATGTCGGGGGCGCTGCCGTGGATCGGCTCATAGAGCGCGTGGCGCTTGCCGGATGGCTGCACCGCGCCGAGCGTCGCCGAGGGCAGCATGCCGAGGCTGCCGGTCAGCATGGAGGCGAGGTCGGACAGCAGGTCGCCGAAGATGTTGCTGGTCACGATGACATCGAACTGGCGCGGGTTGCGCACAAGCTGCATGGCGCAGTTGTCGGCGTACATGTGCGACAGCGCGACATCGGCGTATTCGCGCTGGCCCAGCGCCGCCACCGTCTCGCGCCAGAACAGGCCGGAGCGCATGACGTTGGCCTTCTCCACGCTGACCAATCGGTTCTGGCGCTTGCGGGCCAGATCGAAGCCGACGCGGGCGACGCGCTCGATCTCGTCGGTCGTGTAGCTCTCGGTATCGAAGCCGCGCTTCTGCCCGTTCGGCAGGTCCTCGATCCCGCGCGGCTCCCCGAAATAGATGCCACCGGTGCTCTCGCGCACGATCATCAGGTCGAGCCCGCGCACCACCTCGGGCTTGAGCGTCGAGGCGTTGACCAGCGGGTCGAGCACAATTGCCGGCCGGAGATTGGCGAACAGATCAAGCTCCTTGCGCAGCCGCAGGATGGCAAGCTCCGGGCGCACGTCGAAGCCGAGTTTCTCCCATTTCGGCCCGCCAACCGCGCCGAACAGCACGGCGTCGGCCGCCTTCGCCTTCGCCATCGTCGCGTCGGTGATCGGCACGCCGCGTGCATCGATCGCGGCGCCGCCGACCAGGTCCTCCGACAATTCGAACGTCACCGCGTGGCGGCGGTCCATCCAGTCGATGACCCGGCGCACCTCGCGCATGACCTCGGGGCCGATCCCGTCGCCCGGCAGGATCAGCAGCGTCTTGTTGGCGGGCATCGCGGTGGCTCCGGTTGCGGGCGCGTGGGTGCGGGCGGCTGCGGCGGCTTACGCGGTGGTGCCCGGCATCCACGCTTGCTCGGCCCGGCGCCGCGCCTCGAAGCCGTCGATCGCCGCGCCATGCTGCAATGTCTGGCCGATGTCGTCGAGGCCGTTCAGCAGCGAGTGCTTGCGGAACGGATCGACATCGAAGCCGATCTCCTCGCCATTCGGGCGCACCACGACCTGGCGGGCGAGATCGACGGTCAGCCGGGCATTGCCGCCGAGCTTGCTGTCCTCGATCAGCGCGTCGCACGCCGCGCGCGGCAGGCGCACCGGCAGGATGCCGTTCTTGAAGCAGTTGTTGTAGAAGATATCGGCGAAGTCGGGCGCGATGACGCAGCGTATCCCGAAATCGAGCAGCGCCCAAGGCGCGTGCTCGCGCGATGACCCGCAGCCGAAATTCTCGTGCGCGACCAGGATTTGCGCATGGCGATAGGGATCCTGGTTCAGCACGAACTCGGGGCGCTCGTTGCCGGCGGGGTCATAGCGCAGCGTGTCGAACAGATGCACGCCGAGGCCCGAGCGCTTGATGGTCTTGAGGAACCGGGCCGGGATGATCTTGTCGGTATCGACATTGGCCAGCGGCAGCGGCGCCGCCACGGCGGTCAGGGTGGTGAACGCGTCCATGCTTGGTTTCCTCCCGCCGACCCCTCCCCTTAACCCCTTTCGCAAGGGGAGGGGCGAAACAAGGGAGGGGAGAGATTGCGCCTGCTCGATCCTAGACCTTCTCCACCTGGCTGTATTCCAACTCGACGGGGGTCGAGCGGCCGAAGATGGAGACGCTGACCTTCACGCGGCCCTTCTCCTCGTCCACCTCCTCGACGGTGCCGTTGAAGCTGGTGAACGGGCCGTCGGAGACGCGCACCTGCTCGCCCACCTCGTACAGCACCGACGGGCGCGGATGCTCCACCCCCTCCTGGGTCTGCTTCATGATCCGCTCGGCCTCGGCCTCGCTGATCGGCGAGGGGCGGTTGCGGGTGCCGAGGAAGCCGGTCACCTTGGGCGTGTTCTTGACCAGGTGCCAGGCCTCGTCGGTAAGGTCCATTCTCACCAGCACGTAGCCGGGGAAGAACTTGTGCTCGGCGTTGATCTTCTGGCCGCGCCGCACCTCGACCACCTGCTCGGAGGGCACCAGGACTTCCTCGAACTGGTCGCCGAGGCCCTTCTGCGCGGCCTGCTCCTTGATCTGCTGGGCGATCTTCTTCTCGAAGCCCGAATAGACGTGAACCACGTACCAGCGCTTGGCCATTTCCGTCCTGTTCCCGTCAGCTCGCGGCGCCGAACATGGCACGCACCGCGATACTGACCGCCTCGTCGATCGCAAAAAAGAACGCCGCCGCCAGGATCACCATGCCGATCACCAGCGCGGTGGTCACCAGCGTCTCGCGCCGGCTCGGCCAGGTCACCCGGGCCATCTCCGTCCTGACTTCCCGCACGAACCTCGCCGGATGCACCGCCACCTGTACCCACCCCGTCCATCGAAGGAATCCGCGCGCCGGCGCTGGCAGGGGTGGAGGGTCTCGAACCCCCAACCTCCGGTTTTGGAGACCGGCGCTCTAGCCAATTGAGCTACACCCCTGCACGGCAGGCCGGCAGCCCGCCAGAGCGGCGCGGGCGCCGCTCGTGCCCGGCGGTAAAAAGGCCGTGGCAGGCCCGGTGTCAAGCGCCTTGCCGCCGGGATCGGTCCCGGTGCCGCCTGCGCCGGGCCAACCGGAAGCGGCTTGCCTTCAGCCTGATGCCCTCGCATCGGCCGAAGGGCCGCCGGAGCCGCTAGCCTGTCCGGCCCCTTGCCCGTTCTGCGTGATCTCCTGCTGGCCGCCGCCCTTGGCCGGGCCGCCCTGCACCGGGATGCGCCGTGTGCGCTCCTGTGGCTGCGTCTTGGGCAGGATCACGCTGAGGACGCCATTTTCGAAATGGGCCTGCACCTGATCGGACGCCACCGAGAACGGCACCCGCAACGAGCGCTGGAATGTGCCGAAGCTGCGCTCGCTGACATGCACACCCTGGCGCTCCTCCTTGCGTTCCTGGCGCTTCTCGGCCCGGATGGTCAGCACGTCCTCGTTCAGGCTGACCTCGATATCCTTCTCGGAGACGCCGGGAAGCTCGGCCTGGATGCGCACGTCCTTGTCGGTCTCGCCGACGTCCATGTTCGGCGCCATCATCAGGCCGCCCTGGTTCTGCTGACCACCGGCCGACGTCAGGCCGCCGCGCGCGACGTCGTCAAACAGCCGGTTCATCTCGCGATGCAGCATCAGGAAGGGATCGGCTGACCCGGCGCCCATCAGGCTGGCGGGCGTGAACAGGGATATGGGATAGCGTGCCATGGTGTTCCTCCTGTCATCCTAGCGGCAGCACCCGTCTGGGTGCAAATCGGGCGCTGCGGTCTGACTGCCGCCGGCAGCCCTGAACCGCCATCCGCCTGCGGCTGCGCACTGCGGCCTGATGCGGGACAGGCGTTCGAAAGACTGCCTGGCTGCCGATTTAATGAGAAACGAGAGGGCAGAATTCCAGTGTCGAGCAGCCGTCACGGCTGTCACTCGGTCGTTATCGGCGCTGCGGCCCGCTGCCTCGGTTGAGAGGCGGCATGGCCTAGCTTCGCGACGTATCGAACACGACCTGGTCCCACCGCCAGAGCTGCTGGAAGAAGGCACGCGCGAGGCTCCGATCGCCCCGCTCGCGGCAGATCTCCGCGATGGTGCGCTTCCCGTCGATGGCGGCCAGGAGCCGGTCCTGGCGCGCGTCGATGGGCAGATAGAGGTCGGTATACGTGTGATTGCGATTGATCAGCACCGCCGCCGCTCCCGGCGGCAGGCGATCCCGCACGGCGAGCGTATCGGGCAACCGAATCGGCGTGTAGTCTAGCCAGGCCGCGCCCTCGAAATCGACGGGCGTACCCTGCGCCGGTCGGTCCTTCCTGTACGCCACGACGCCGTGGCGTACCATGGTTCCGCGGAACAGTTCGATGGCGGCGTATTGCGCTTCGGCCGTCAGCCCAGCCAGCCTGGCGTGGTGAGGCGTGGACGCCAGCGCGCCACACCAGGGCAGGTAGGGCGCCTGGCGCACCCAGCGCCCGAACGCCAGGCCGGCGCGGTCGAGGAAGTCCAGCAACTGCGGGACCGAGTACGATCGGTCCTGAGGATGGAGCAGCGCATCGGCCAGCCCGGCCCGGTCCGCGAAGTCGGGTGCGTTGCGCAGCAGGGGCGCGAGGGGATGGTCCGGCGGGAGCGCCCTGAGGCTCGCGGCGAGGTCGCCGATCTCGGGCGCCGTCGCGCCGACGCCGAGGCGCCGACAATAGTCCTGAAGCATGTAGACCCCCACGCGGCCGTAGGGCGCGTAAACCATCACATGGAGGGCGCCAGTCGGCGTGAGCACGTCGTGCAGGGCAAGCAGCCCCGCATCGGGGTCGGGCAGATGGTGCAGCACGCCGGTGCAGACCACGTGCTCGAAGCCTTGGCGGAGTTCGGCGGCGCGCTCCACCGCGAGCTGACGCAGCTCGAGGTTGGCGAGCGCGTGCTTGCGCTTCAGCCCTTGGCTGAACGCGATGCTGTTGGCGCTGACGTCGATGCCGACGACCTGGGCGCGGGGCCAGCGCAGCGCATAGTGGGCGGCCTGGGTGGTGCCGCAGCCGGCCACCAGGATGGTGCGATCTTCGCGGTAGGGCTCGGCGGGCCAGAAGAGATGGGATTCGGCGCGTCGGCGCCGGTCGTCCCACGCCTGACGGTAGGCTTGCAGGTCGTCCACGGGCGGCGGGTAGGGATGACGTTCGTAAAATTCGCTCACCTGCCTAGCGATGGCGGCGCCGGTCGTCGCGGGAAGTTCGTCGTCGTTCATGACTGGCGAGAGCCTATCCCTATCGAGTTGAATCAACTCGATAGGGATAAAGAGGCTTTAGCTCGTTTAGCGCTTCCTGACGGCAGGACGCCGTGGTTTAGGCGTGGGGCTGCGACACGTGCGCCAGCACCGCGTCCAGGTTGAACGCGGCGGGTTTCTGCCGCGGCGGGAACTTCACGAAGTCCGCGATCTGCGACGCGATCACTGCCTGCATCGCGTACAGCTGGGGCACGTGATCGACCATCCAGTCCAGATAGGTGTTCGAGTTGAATTCGGCCCGTTCGAACGGGTCCCGACGGAGGCTCATTATATACGGCAACCGAAGCTTCACGAACGGCTCGGCCCACTGTCGCATCGTATCGGCGCGTTGTACCGCCAGATTAAGCTTCCAGTCGCCAATCCGCACCGCGATAAGTTCGCCGTCGTCGCTGAAGTATACGATGGCGTGTCTCGGGCTCTCCGCCACCTCTCCGGTGAGGTATGGGACCTGGTTGTAGCCGTCGAGATGGACGTGGAATTGCTTGCCGTCGACCGTGCAACCGTTGACGAGCTGCTCGGTGACGTCGGAGTTGCCTGCGGCGGCCAGCAACGTCGGAAACATGTCGATGTGCGAGACGATGCCGTTCAGGACCGAGCCGGCCTTGATCTTGCCCGGCCAGCGCATGAAGCAGGGCACGCGCCAGCCGCCTTCCCAGTTGGAGTTCTTCTGGCCGCGGAAGGGGCTGTTGGCGCCGTCCGGCCAGGTGTCGTTCTCCGGGCCGTTGTCGGTGGAGTACATGACGATGGTGTTGTCGGCGATGCCCAACTCGTCGAGCTTGGCGAGCATCTGGCCGATCTGCTCGTCGTGGACGACCATCCGGTCGCTGTAGGGGTCCTGCCCGCTCTTGCCAAGATTCTTTTCGGCGACGTGGGTCCGGAAGTGCATGGCCGTTGAGTTGTACCAAAGGAAGAACGGCTTCTCCGCCTCGGCCTGCGTCTCCATCCACGCGAGAGCGCGATCGGTGATCTCCTCGTCGATGGTTTCCATGCGCTTCTTGGTGAGCGGGCCGGTGTCCTCGATCGTCTGACCGCCCTTGCCGTCGGACAGGCAGTGGAGTACGCCGCGCGGGCCGAACTGCTTCCTGAACGCCGGGTCCTTGGGATAGTCGGGCAGTTCGGGCTCTTCCTCGGCGTTCAGGTGATAGAGATTGCCGAAGAATTCGTCGAACCCATGCACGGTCGGCAAGAATTCGTCGCGGTCGCCCAGATGGTTCTTGCCGAACTGGCCGGTGGCGTAGCCCAGCGGCTTGAGGAGTTCGGCGATGGTCGGGTCTTCCTTCTGCAGGCCGACGGTAGCGCCGGGCATGCCGACCTTGGTCAGACCCGTGCGGATCGGGTTCTGGCCGGTGATGAAGCACGCGCGCCCGGCGGTGCAGCTCTGCTGGGAATAGTAGTCGGTGAAGGTGACCCCTTCGTTCGCGATGCGGTCGATGTTGGGCGTGCGATAGCCCATCATGCCAAGGCTGAAGCGGCTGATGTTCCAGATCCCGATATCGTCGCCCCAGAGGATGAGGATGTTCGGCTTATCCGTCTTGGCCATGTCGATCTCCTTTGACTAACTAGGTGATTTCAGAACGACTTCGCGGTTGGCAAGTCTCCGGCCGGGCAGCTAAACGAAGCGCAGCAGCACGGCGAAGAAGGCGAACAGGCCGATGAAGATGAGGAGGACTGCAATCGCGATGATCGGTGTCTGCTTTGCCTCCGTCGTCATTCCGGCGATCGGGGCAAAGTCTCCGCCCCACAGGTAACGAAGTGTCCACCGGTATTCCCAAATCGAAACCACAAGCCCCGCGATGCCGGCGAAAATCAGCGCAAGTCCCAGGTATCGCGGGGCTTCCGGCAAACGCGCCGGTTTGACCCCGGGCATTTGTTGCACGCGATCGAAAAACTGGACGATCGCGAAGCCGAACCCGATCAGCGAGACCCCCGTGCGTACCCACGACATCAGCGTGCGTTCGACGCTGAGCCGCGTGCGCACCCAAGCGAAATGATCGGCCGCTGTTACCCGTACTTCGAACCTGCCTGGGATTGGAGCGGCGAGCGAGGGTCCGGTCTCGGGCGGCGTCACGGGATTGCGCCCGGCGCGCCACCGTGCCGTCGGCGTGCGATGCGCGTGACCGGGCCGCGGATCAGCAGGTAAGGAACAAAAGCAAGCACGAGGGCGGTGACCAGCGCCTCACCCGGATAGAACGTCTTGAATACCAGAATCTGGTAAATCGTGTCCATCGCGAGCCCGAGAAGGATGATCCTGGCAGTCGCGGTCAGACCTTCGCGCAGACGTCCGACGCGCTCTCGCCGATTGAGCGCGACTGTCCAGAAATACGGCGAGCGGCCGGCCCGCGCGTCCTTGAGGCCATCGCGGATCGCGGCGATCGCGGCCACCGCCGGCTGCAGGATGAAGCGAAACCTCATTGGCCCGTCCGGCCGTTCGAGCAGATCGTGCCAGAAGCGCTCAAAAACCTGCGCTGTCACGCCATGCCAAAGCCCGCCGGCTGCGATCAGGACGATGACGAGCCCGATGACCAGCTTGGGCATGAGTTCCAGTTCTTGCGAATCGGCATTGGTCATCGCGCGTTTGCCTCGTTAAGCTCTGACGACACATCGGATCTACTATGCAACGGATCAGCCTGCAACCACTTCCGCGCGCGCAATCGCATCGAGCATGCGTCGTGCGAAGCGTTCTGTCAGCACCGGCCCGAGAATCGCGGTAGCCAGCATCATCACGAGCACGGTGTTAAGCATTGTGCCATCCAGCATCCGCTGACCGGCGGCATTGCGCGTATCGTAAGCGACCAGCGTAGCGGCAAGCGTCGCGGCGACCTGCGGCAGGGTCAGGGCCCACATCGTCAACCGCGCAGCCGGCGTGTAGCCAAAGGCGTGGCCGATAACCGCCGCGGCAAGCCACTTCGCCACCACGAGGGCCCCGATGAGCCCCACCACCAACGGCAGATTGTGGACGATGCTTGCGGCGAATACGACGGGATCGATGAGAAAGCCGGTCACGATGAAGAAGCTGGGGATAAACAGAGCTCTCCCGAAAAATTCCAGCTTCGCCCTTGCCGGCTTGTCATGGACCGCGGCGTTGACCGCCAGCCCCGCCAGGAACGCGCCGACAATGCCCGGCAGGTTGATGAATTGCGCCAGCATGCCGGCAACAGCCATCATACCAAGCATCAGCACGAATTCGGCGTCCTCGTTGCCTTGCACCTTGCCCAACGCATAGGCGCCGGCGCGACTGAGCCCGATCAGGATCAGCGGAACGAAGATGACGATCTCGATGATCTGTATGGCCATCCCCGACAGCGAGAAGCCGGTGGTGTAGGTCGAGACACAGATTGCGAACACGATCAACGATAACGTGTCCGACATAACGGTGGCACCAACGGTGATAATGACCGGCTCGAGGCCGAGCGCACCAAGCCGGCCGACAATAGACAGGCCGAGCAGCGTATGGGACGCGATCAATGACCCGATGACGATCGCGGGAATGGTTGCATACCCAAAGGCAAGGCCAAACAAGGTGCCGAACAGCAAGGGAATGGCTGTCGTCGTAAGGCCAAACACGATCGACCGGGTTTGAACCTTGCGGAAGAGCGCAACGTCGATCTCAAGACCGGCCGAGAACATCAGCAGCAGCTTACCCAGCTCTGCGAAGAAGTCGGCAATGGGTCTGTTTTCACCAAAGAAGTCGAGGACGTGCGGCCCCAGGACAACCCCGAACAGCAGCAATCCCACCATTTCCGGGAGTCTTATGCGGCGCGCAACCATCGGAACGCCGACGATAACCGCGATGACGACAGCGAACTTAGCCAAATCCGGTAGCGCCAAGACGAACGATCTCAAAGTGTCAAGCAATTCCATGGTGACACGTTCCAAACGTTACGTGGCGCGTGCGGACGGCGGCCTGCTGCTCTGCCTCGTTACGCTCTGACGACGCATCGGAACCCGACATGGCTCGTGCCCGAATCAATCGGCTGCGCATGGCGCGCGGCTGGGCGGTACCGGCGGCAGTAGTTCGGCGCGCAGAGGTGCGAGCCGCCCTTGACGACCTTGCGCGGGATTCGCGTCGCCCGCTCGCGGTGGTCGTAACTATCGGCCTCCGGACCGCCTCGAGGATTTTCAGGAATGCAGCAAACCCTGGGCGCCTCGGCCGTGTGCCGGGCGGAGAACCAGTCGCTGGTCCACTCCCAGGCGTTGCCGATCATGTCGAACAGGCCGTAGCCATTTGGCGGAAAGGCTTCGACCGGGGAGGTCCGCCGATAGCCGTCGGTCGCGAGGTTTTCGTGTGGGAACAAACCGTGCCAGGTGTTCGCCATGTGGCGGCCGCCCGGCGTCAGTTCGTCACCCCAAGCAAATTCGGCCAAATCGAGACCGCCGCGCGCGGCATACTCCCACTCGGCTTCCGTCGGCAGATCCTTGCCCGCCCACGCCGCATAGGCCGCGACGTCCTTATAGGCGACATGGACCACTGGATGGTCGTCGAGGCCCTGGTTCGAGCGGCCCCGACCGTATGGGCGACGCCAGTTCGCGCCGAATTCGAATTTCCACCACTGCGACCAGTCGCGAAGATCGACCGGGTGCCGCGGTGGCGTGAAAACCAGCGAGCCTGGCTTCAGCATGTGCGGCAAGGCGCCCGGATAGTCCTTCGGGTCCGGCGCGATCTCGGCGACGGTGACATAGCCGGTCGCCGCCACGAATTGGCGAAATTGACGGTTCGTGACCGGCGTGCGATCGATCCAGAACGGATCGACTGCCACGTGATGGACGGGCGCTTCTTCCGGGTAGTGCCGATCTGAACCCATTCGGAACGTGCCACCGGGAATCCGTCTCATGCCGGGGTAGGCAGGCCCAGCTCGGGCCGAAGCGCCTGGCGGCTCCTCCTTCAGAAACCCTCCCTGTCCGCGGAATTCGGATTGCCCCCGCCCTGCGTCCATCCCGATCACCCTTTCGCCGATCGTCGCGGGCTTCCTGCCGCTCCGAGGCACCTCGACCGGAGCTTCCACCCAAGATAATTCGGTGGCTATGCGAAAACGGCGAACTCGCTATCAGTCCGTCACCCGCCAGCTCCTCGCGGAGATCTCGGGGGCATTTCGCCATAGGCGCGCCGGTATTCCGCGATGAAACGGTCGAGATCGGGAAATCCATGGCGGCTCGCGACCTCGGTGATGCTCATCGCGGCACTGCCACGCAGAAGGTCCGTGCGAGCTTGCTTGAGGCGCCACAAGTGTTGGTAGCGGCCGGGGCTCATCCCCAACATCGTCTTACAGCAGGTCGTGAGGGTCTGCTCCGATACGCCGATCGCAGTGCAGATTTCCCGTGTGGTGAGGAACCGGGAATGATGCGCCATCAAAACCGCCTCAAATTGCGTGATTATCCGGGACCTACGGCGCCGCGCCGCCGGATCATCTTGGGTCTTCCCGTTCGTCAAGCACGTCGCGAGCGCCCAAATCAGGTCCTGTTCCAGGGCACGGGCGACCTCCGGGTGGCCGATAAGGCCCAAATTTGTCTCGGCAATGCGGCCCGTCTGCGCGTGTTGGCGGATTAAGTGCTGCCGATCCTGCGGAAGAGGGCGCAGGATCCGGCCGATGGGTGGTGGGACAAGATCGCGTCCGATTATCGTCCTACTAAGGGCCATCAAAGATGCGGTCGTCAGCGAAATGGCCCCCCAACGGCAGGCGGCGGCCGTCCGCTGATACAGGCGTTCTCCAGGACTGTGGAACATGATGTCGCCGAACTCTAGCTCGACCCCGTCACAGACCAGCAGCGAACCGCGCTGTGTGGGAAACGTGACGAACGCCAGCTTTGGCGGCAGCGAGACGCACGCCACGCGGGGCGCGGTCTCGTCGGCACGAACCAGACGGAGTGTGGGGAATTCTACCCAGGTAAGGCGGGCATGGAAGTCGCTAGCGACTACGACCAACAGAGTGAGTGTTTGATCAAGGCTTGCCTGAAAGCTTTCAGGATCGGTGAAAATGCAGGAGCCGCTTGCTGGCATTCGCCGCCGCCTTGCTATGCCTCCGCGTCATATCGAGGGTGGTCTAATCACGCAACCGTTGGTGCGAGCTATATTAACGATGCCAATCTGTCTGCCTATGCAGAATTGGAAGCTTGTCCTTCGGGGCACGACGTCTCGCGCCACCTGCCCGATGATCAGGTGCACGACGCAGCGTCGTCGATGGCGTCTCGCCGAACAGCTTTCGGTATGAAACCGCGAAGCGCCCCAGTTCTCCAAAGCCGTGGTCCATGGCAATGACAGAAACAGTGCTCGCGCCGGAATCGGCGAGAGCAAGGGTACGCCGCGCAAGATTCATCCGCCGCAACCAAAGATAGCGGTGCGGGCTCATTCCCAAATGCTCCTGGCAGTGCGTGCGGAGCGTACCGACCCGACACGCCGATCGCGGCGCAAACTTCGGTCAGATAAATGGGCCTGTCCTGGTTCGCCTCCAGCACCCGCTCGAACCGCCGCATGACTCGCACCTGCTGAAGGCGCACGCCACCCGTCCCTTCGGCCGCGCGGTCCGTTAGGCACGCAACCATCGCGCGCACCAGCTCGTCCTCCATGGTCCTGGCGATTTCAGGATGCGCGAGAATTTCGGGGGCAGTGGCGGCGAGATGACCCGCGGCCCTGTGCCAATGCAGCAATCTTGACATCAGATGCGAGGGCGGTTGGATCACCTGCGTCACGGCCGGGGCGGCTAAGTCACGCCCGGCGAGGGCTCGCCCGGCTGCGGCCAGATCTTCGGGCGAAAAAGACATCGATGCCCAATGATTTTCGGCCGGCATGCGACGGTAGTGTTCAGCGCCCAGGAATCCACGATTATTGCACCCGGCAGCAGGTCCTTGCCGCTATGACGCACTGGTGCCTGGTAATCATCTGCAAGGAAGTAGACAACGCTCCGACCCCTTCTGATGACAGCATGGACGATATGGGGCAGCGATGTCCTGCCGCGCTGCATCCAGAGGCGGTGCAGATCTATGCGCGTCAGTTCGGCGCGAAACTCACCGGGTGCTTGGACAAAAACCTCGAGGTCCGCCGCACGGACGGTGGTTTGATATTCGTACGGGTCGGTGAACCTGACGACTGCGCTGCTTGGCATTGCTCGGGCCTCGGGCCGTGTCGGACGCGGATCACCTCCCAGCCGGGTGCTACCGAACGAGCCCAGGGTGCGCGTCCATGCTTGCGATATCGTAATAGACTGAAACCAGTCTAATCCCGTCTTAGAGACAACAAATCACAGGATGCGCGCCTTCGCAACCCACCACTTAATACCAGACGCCCTAATGATTGACTCATCGCGTTGCCCCCTCCCCCCGACCCCCTCCCGCAAAGGGAGGGGGAGAAGCGCGGCGTGCCAAAAGCCTCCCCTCCCTCGCGGCGGCGGACAGGGTGGGCCAGTGCCGCCCGGACTGCAGCAGTTCGCTCGCAGCAATCCCTGCCTCACCGCACGTGGGCCGGGAAAGCCGGGCGGATCGCGTTGACCGCTGAAAGCGGCTCGACATGGGCCCACCCGACGTCCTTGGCAGGGCTTCGTCGCCCAGCTCAGCGCGGCGCCGCGTCCGCACTGGGTGATGGACCCGCGCACGCCGTCATCACCCTCGCGCGCGGAGGAGCCTGGTTACGGCGCAAGCCAGCGCAGCATCATCGTGTAGGACACGGCGAGGACCGTAGCGCCCACGAAAACGCCGATGAACCCGAAGGCGAGTAGGCCGCCCAGAACGCCGACGAAGATCAGCAGCATCGGCAGTCCCGTGCCGCGACTGATGAAGAAGGGGCGGCCGAACATCTCGATGGGCAGGACCAGTGCCATGTGCCAGGCAAGGATGAAAACCGCCCAACCGACGTCTCCCCGCCACCAGATCCACACCGCCGCCGGCAGGAAGACGAGCCCGGGCCCGGCTTGCAGGAGGCAGATCAGGAACGTCGCGCAGCCAAGCAGGATCGCGCCCCGCTCTCCCGCGATGGCGAAGCCGATCCCCGACAGCACGCCTTCGACCAGCGCCGTGCCGACCACGCCGAGGGACACGGCGCGGATGGTATGCTCGACGAGCGGTAGCAGGTCGAGTGCTTCCTGGCCGCCGATGCGCCCGGCGAAGGCTCGCAGCAGCGCACATGCCCTCTCGGCCCTGATCAGGAGCAGCCCGGCGATGACGATCGCAAGCGCGAATTGCAGCACGGTCAGCCCGAACGAGCCGGCACGGCGCAGCAGCCAGCGGACGGTGACGTTGATCTCCGTCCTGTAGTGGGCGAGCACCTCGCTGCCCTGCTGCGAAATCCCCGACCAGAGATCGAACAGCCGCGGGCCGGCGAGCGGCAAGCGCGCGACCGCATCCGGCGGCCCCGGCACCCCGTTCTGCTCGACGTAATCGATGGCCTGCATCACCGCCGGCGCTCGCCGGGACGCCGACAACCCGGCCAGGACGAGCGGCAGGACGAGGATGACGACGCCGACCACGGTGAAGATGGCGCTCCCCAGGCGCCGCCTGTTGCCCAGCGCCACGGTCAGCCGGGCGAAGCTCGGCCAGGCCGAGACGGCAAGGATGACCGCCCAGGCCACCGTGCTCAGGAACGGCTCGGCGATCAGGAAGCAGGCCGCGACCAATGCCGCAACGGCCGATATCCGCCAGAAGCGCTGATCCGCGCACTCCCGAAAGGGCGGAACCGGGGCGTTCGGGTGCTGGTCCATGATCTCTCCCCATGTGGGCGGCATCGCATCGCGCCGGCGGAATAATCGCGTTAAGTCCAGGACCACGGCGGCGCGACCGGAGACGCCTGCGAGCTGGTACCATAGGCTCGGCCGCTTCATCCGTGCGGGACACGAGCATGACGACGGAGACATGAGGCGTTGGGCCGCTTACGCCGCGCTCGGGCTCGTCGCGGTGCTCGTCGCCGCCGGGATGGCGGCGTACCTCCTCGCGGGGCGGCTCGACCTCGCCCCTTTGGTGGCCCGTCGCGCCAGCGCAGCGCTCGGCCGACCGGTGGCGATCGCAAGCCTCCACGTCACGCCGGGGTGGTGGATCAAGGTCGATGTCGGAGGTTTCCGGCTCGACAACGTCGCCGGCGGCAGCCGCCCGGCGATGGTCGAGCTGGGCCATCTCACGGCCGAGGTCGAGGCCGTGTCTCTCCTGCACGGCCCCGCGGTGGTGCGCGGGCTGACGGTCGAGGGCCTCTCGGTGCTGCTGGAGCGGACAGCCGAGCGCACCGCCAATTGGACGTTCGGCCCCCGGAAGCCGAAAGCGCCGGAACCTGCCGACCGGAGCTGGTTCCCCACCCTGCTCGACGCCCGGCTGCGCGGCTGCGAGGTCACCTACCGCACCGCCCGCGGAGCCGAGTTCCGCGTGAGGCTGGACAATGTGGCGGTCCTGGCGGCAGGCGCCGATCGGCCGGTCCAGCTGGTCATGGCCGGCGCCTACAACGGCACACAGGTCAGCCTCACCGGCGCGTTGCAGCCGATCGCCGTGCTGCGGAACGCGGCGGTGCCCTACGGCGAGACCCTCCACATGGCCTCGGGCCAGACCACGCTCGACTTCCAGGGCACGATGACCGAGCCGTTCGACGTGGACGGCGCGCGAGGCACCCTCACCCTCAAGGCGCCAACGGCAGGGCCGATCCTGGCAATCGCGGGGGTGGCGAGCGACTTT
Source organism: uncultured Pseudomonadota bacterium (assembly GCA_963756495.1). Classification (GTDB taxonomy): domain Bacteria; phylum Pseudomonadota; class Alphaproteobacteria; order Acetobacterales; family Acetobacteraceae; genus DATFDN01. Next base: position 178,551 of record CAVWNS010000006.1, read on the forward strand.
CAGGCATCGCTGGATCTCGCCGGCACCGTCGAGCGGACAGGCGACCTCTGGCGCCTGACCGACGCCGCCGGCGCGCTGAAGGGCAACGCGATCACGGCGGGATCGCTGCGCTTGACGGAGGGCGGCAGAGGCACGCCCGACGACGTCGCCGCCGATATCGCCTTCGACCGGCTGGATCTGAATGGGCTGTTGGGAGGCGCCAGCGGCCGAGCAGACACCGACGTCCCGCTCGACATCGACCGCGCGCCCGACACGCTGATCGACGCCCGCCTGGCCGCGCGCCAGCTCATCTACGGCGGCGTCCGCGCCGAGGACGCCACGCTCGCCGCTACGCTGACCCCTGGCCAGGTCGCGGTGAAGGAGCTGGCGCTGACCTACCTGGGCGCGCGGGTCACGGCTGCGGGACGGGTCGAGGCGGCAGACAAGGGCGGACGCGTGTCAGCCGACGTGGCTGTTTCGGACGCCGACATCCAGCGGCTGCGCCAGGCGCTGGGGTTCGGGCCGGTGCCAATCTCGGGCAAGCTCGACGCGCAGGTCGTCGCCACGTCGAGCGGCGCCACCCTGAATGCGGCCACCCGCGCCGCCCGCGTCTCGGCCGCGGTCTCCATGACCGGCGGCAGCATCGCGCGCGAGGTGATCGAGATGGCTTCGACCGACGTGCGCCTGCTGTTCCGCAGGTCCAAGGGCGTGAGCCCGGTGTCCTGCCTGCTGGGGGTGCTGGACATGCGCGCGGGCGTAGGGACCGTGCTGCCGCTGCGGATCAGGGCGGCGGACGGCACCATCGCCGGCAACATGCAGTTCGACCTCTACCGGCGTCGGTTCGATCTCACGATCGCCAGCCAGTCGGCCTCGACCGGCTTCTTCGCGCTCGACATCCCGGTGCGCATCAGCGGCGCGTTCGCCAACCCGAGCGTGCGCCCGGCGCGGTGGTCGGCAGTGGGCCGGGCCATGCTTGCGGCGACGGACAGGGTGGGCCTGCTCCCGCCCGGCGTGCAGCGGTTCGCCCGCGGCAACCCCTGTCTCACCGCAGGCAAGGCGGGAAAGCCGGGCGGATCGCGTTGACCCCTGAAAGCGGCCCGACATGGGGCCCACCCGACGATACTCGCGCCATGGACGACGTGGCCGGCCAGGGCGGCGCAGCGCGGCTTGTTCGCTGGCCCAGGAACCGGCCTCAGGTGTAGCTGGGATTCAATGCAGCTTCTAGTTGTTCACCTCCTGCAATTAACAATTATCTGGTGTCCAACGACCGAGCCGGTCTAAGCTCTCCTGTCCGTCGCGGGCTCGTCGGATGCATGCGGATCCACACCCCAACGTGCCTCTCGTCCCGCGGCGGGCAGCAATCAAGGGGGGAACCGTCATGAGCTACGAGCTCCGCGCCAATGGGCGAACCATTGCTCTTTATGAAAATTCCGACGCCGCAGTCGAGCGAGCGCGCATGCTGACCCGGTCGGCCGCCACCGATGAGGAACTCGAAATCATCGACACCCGCACCGGCCGCGCCTTCGAACTCGCCTCCTCCATTCGGTGGAGGGACGAGCTGGCCAGTCGCATGGGATACTGACGCCTCACTGATCTCGAACGGGTCTCTCCGATCCGATGGCGCGCTCGGCTCCGCAGCGGAGGTAGTGTCCGCGGGCGTGGTGGGAATTTGGCACCCGCACCGGTGTAGGGCTGGGGTAGTCATCGGATCGGCGGTCCAGATGGGGTTGCGAGACACCGATCCTGACCGGCGTGGATGCCTGGAGCTGCATCAGGTGCTCGACGATCGTTCGAACATGGCTCGTCAGGGTGTGCTTCTCGGCCTTGCCCAAGTCCTCGATCTCCTCGGCGATGTGTTGCAAGTCCGCCTCGGATAGTCGGCCTGCTCGTATCAGCGCGGCGTGTTCACTCGCCCAGGAATAGAAATCCACATCGTAAGATGCGCTGGGTGCCTGGCTTGTCGTGCGGTGCTCAGGTGGGCGGCGAGTCCCATGCCCATCGGGCCAGTCCCGCGCATGACGGCAGTCTCGGTCGTCGGGAGCACCCGTATGGGAAGGCATTTTGGTTCCTCGATCAGGAAGCAAGCACACGGAGCTACATGCCGGGCGTCAAGTCGGCGGAGAGTGCCGTTGTGAGGATTCTGCCTTTTTCAGGCCTAGCGTGAGCTGGGTCACTTGCGCATTGCAGACTTGGAGAGATACTTTGCCGTTGCAACCGAAGCTATCTCGGGAATGCAGGGAAGCGAGACCCACCCGACCCGGTTGACCGAGTAAAAGGGAGAAAGCAGATGGACGTGCAGCAATATAGTTTTGCGGTCGACTCGTTTGTGATCCACAACACGCGATCCCGCCACGAGGACACTGACTACATTTCAGCGAGCGTTGCCATCGCCGGAAAGCCCCCATTGAAAGCGAGCCAGAAGCTCGGCAACCTCAACAACGGCACGTTCCACACGGCGATGGATTTCAAGAGCGTGCCGGTCGCGGACAACGAGACGGCAGTTTTCAGCTACGCCATCGTCAACAGCGGTCATACCGATCCGAACACCGCCGAGAAGACGCTTGAGCAGGCGGTCTCAACCTTGGCCGAAAAGGGGGCGCAGGCCGCCGCGAGCGCAGCCGGCGGGGCCGTCGGCGCAGCGATCGGTGCGTCGATCGGCACGGCAGTCGTTCCGCTCATCGGCACCGCGCTCGGCGCGCTGGCGGGTTGGGTGGTCTCCTCCGCGGGCAAGCTGGTCTTTGCTGATTGCGACGGTGCGGTCGCTGCTGCGGTGCATACCTTTACCGGCTCGCAGCTTCGTGCCGGAACCAGCCAAGGTCGGCATCTCGGCGAGAGAGACCACCACCCCGGGACCGACTCCCCCGACGGCTGCGGCAGCAATTCCAATTACGACGTCTCCTGGTCGATCCATTTGGCGCAATCCTGAGCAAGTGGGCCGTTCCCACAGCTCTGTCATGAGCCGCCATTCCCGGCGATAAGATCGGGTAAGCGGCTCGCAGGGAGGGATCCCTCGGCTGAATCGTCCACTACAACGGGAAGCCGGGGGGCCCTCGCCGGCCGCTCGCCGGAAAGGGCGTGGGTCCCTGTTCGATGCTGGCAACGGCCGGTCAGCCGGCAGCAATTCCAGCAGGAGCAACATTGGCCACGGCGCAACAGATACCAGACTGGGTGCTAACGAAACAATTCGCAGCCGCCTAACAGGGAGGCCTTCCGCGCGCCCGCCTTGGGGTGCACCCGGATGTTGGTCCCATCGCTGAAATCCATGCCGAGGTCGGCGCCATCTGCGCGCTCTTTGATCAGCTCCAACAGGCGCTCCCATACCCCTATCCTGGCTCGCATATCCTTACCAGAGCTGCTCAGCGCAGCGCTGCCTCCAGCATCGGGTGGCGCACGCGCTCGCGCAGGGCGGCGGAGAGTTCGGCGCGGCGGGCCCAGAGCGAGCGGTACCACGCGATGCGGTCGGCGACCTGGTAGGCCAGCATGCGCTCGTTCGCGACATAGATGCGCGCGGCATCACCCAGCGAGCGGGCGAGGTCGGGCATGGCGACGAGGCGCAGCAGGCGCGCGCGCAGCTCCGCGCCGTCGCGGAACAGCAGGCCGGTGCGGCCGTCCTCGATGCTCGCGCCGTAGACGACGTAGCTGGCCAGGGCGACGCAGCGGCAGGCGCCGGCCTCGATGAACTTGAGGTCGGACTTGGCGCGGTTGAACGCCGTATCGTCCAGCGGCATAACTCGGTCAGTCAGGCATCCAGCGCCCGAGGACCTGGCCTTCCTCATAGGCGAGGTCTTGAAGGCCGGCGACGTCTTCCCCGCGATCAGCGAGGGCCTCCGCGACGCGTCGCCGCGTGCGTTCGGTTTCGCGGGCAATGAGGCCGGGCAGCTCCCGGCGCAGACTTGGGCTATCCTCCAGCACGTCCGCGATATCGTCGCGCACCCGTCGCATGCTCTCACGCCACCCGGCGCGCGGCTCGATGGCCGGGGATGCCTGGAGCTTCATCAGGTGCTCGATGATCGTCCGAACATGACTCGCCAGGGTGTGCTTCTCGGCCTTGCCCAAGTCCTCGATCTCCTCGGCGATGTGCTGCAAGTCCGCCTCGGAGAGTCGGCCCGCGCGGAGCAGCGCGGCTTGTTCGTTGGCCCAGGAGTAAAAGTCGCGATCGTAAAATGCTGTGGGCACATGGTTTGTCGTGCGGTGCCCGCGTGGCTGATGAGACCCATGCCCATCGGGCCGGTTCCGCCCATGGTGCCGGTCCCGATCGTCTGGAGCACCTGTGTGAGAAGGCATTTTGGTTCCTTGACTAGGTAGCAAACACATTAGCGAAATGCTGGCGTCAAGTAGGTGGAGAGTGCCACTCGGAGGATTCCATCTGTTTTTCCCAGGCCTAGCTAAGTGTCTCTCCGGGAACTTTCTAGGTCGTCAGAATAGGTTGCGGCGCGGGGACGACCGCCTTAAAAAGCTGAGCCGGTCGCTCTGGCTACCGGTTACGCTCCCGACAGTCTGCCCGATCTGCATTGCCTCAAACATGCTGTCCTGGCGAAGTAAGTTCTCGGACACACACTAAGATTGAGCCATGGACATCCGCATTGAGAGCCTGATCGAAGGCGCCCAGCGCGCCTCCGGAGCGGTCGCCGTGATTGACGTCTTTCGCGCCTTCACCACGGCGGCGGTGGCCTTTGCCCAGGGCGCCTCGCGCATCATTATGGTTGGCACGGTAGAGGAAGCGCTGGCGCTTCGGGAGGCCGGCGTAGGTTCGATCTGCATGGGCGAGGTTGGCGGCAGCGCCCCGCCCGGTTTCGATCTCGGCAACTCGCCGTTTGAAGCCTCAACCATCGATTTTTCAGGCAAGTCGGTGATCCAGCGGACCGGGGCCGGGACCCAGGGCGTCGTGGCAGTCACAGGCGCCGAGCGGCTCTACGCCGCTTCCTTGGTCACGGCGAGTGCGACAGTGCGCGCTCTGCTCGCGGGCGCGCCTGAGCAAATCACCTTAGTTGCGATGGGAAATCGCGCGGTCGTCCGCACGGATGAGGATGAGATTTGCGCGATCCACATTCGCAATCGGCTTGAAGGTCGGGTGGGCGACATCGAAGCAGTGCGCCAGCTGATCCTTGCCGGAGGCGAGATCGGGCACTTTTCTGATCCAGCACGCCCGCACATGCATCCGGCCGACCTTGAGATCGCGCTCGATGTTGATCGCTACGATTTTGCGATCAGCGTACGAAAGGAACAGGTAGGTCTTGTGGGCCGCCGTGAGGCACCGCTCTGAACAGCACCGAGCTGATTGGAGCAGCTGGCAGCGCGCGCGTTCGGCATCAGCGCGGTTACGGCTGTGCCACGCGTGCAACGGCTGGAAGCGGCGCTCAGTGCGCCTTTGTTCGATCGTTCGCCGAACCGGCTCGCGTTGACCCCGCTCGGAAGCGCCTCGATTTGATGGAAAGTCCGCGTACGTCCGTAGCCGCGGCGCCGTCCCCGGCGGGACGAGGGCATAGCGTCGATTGTCAGCCGAACAACGCTGAATGGATCAGCCTATCAAGTAACCGACGTATAGACGTTCTTCGTCCCGCTCGGTCCGCCTCCTCGAACAAAGGCCCTCACCGCAGCGCCGCATCCAGCGCCGGGTGGCGCACGCGTGCGCGGAGCGCGGCGGAGAGTTCGGCGCGGCGTGCCCACAAGGATCGATACCACGCGATGCGGTCGGCGACCTGGTAGGCCAGCATGCGCTCGTTCGCGACATAGGTGCGCGCGGCATCGCCGAGCGAGCGGGCGAGGTCGGGCATCGCGACGAGGCGCAGCAGGCGCGCGCGCAGCTCCGCGCCGTCGCGGAACAGCAGGCCGGTGCGGCCGTCCTCGATGCTCGCGCCGTAGACGACGTAGCTGGCCAGGGCGACGCAGCGGCAGGCGCCGGCCTCGATGAACTTGAGGTCGGACTTGGCGCGGTTGAACGCCGTGTCGCCCAGCGGCATGAACGAGATCTCGGCCTCGCCCAGCAGGCGCAAATAGGTGTCGTGATCGCAGGTCGGGGTGAAGCTCTTGTGCGGCGTGTCCAGCGCGTCGAAGAAGGCGCGGTCGTGCACGATGCTGAAGCGCAGCCGTTCCCCGGCTTTCGCGGCGACGGCGTTCAGATCGGCCATCAATGGCTGCCAATCGCGCTCGCGGTTCAGCGCCCCGAAGAACAGGGTCAGCTTGCCCGGATCGGCGAAGTTGCGCGGCTCGGGCAGCGCCGGGACGGCGTTGGGGAAGACGCGCAGTTCCGGGTTGCGGTCCCGTAGCACCGCGGCCAGCGCGGGCGTGGTGGTCTGCACGGCGTGCACGCCGGCAAACGAAAGCTGGGCGTCGCCCTGCATCGCGGTGAAGAAATCCGGATGGTCGTCGAACTCCGTCACCACCACCCAGCCGGCGGCGAACAGCCGGGCGAGATGCTCGATCCCCTGCGCGCCGGTCAGCACGGGGCGGTGCAGCACCAGGATGCGCGGGGTCTCGGGCGCGACGCTCGGCAGCGTGTCGGAGGGGGCGAGGACCACCGGCTGCACCGCCGGGTCCGTCGCCAGCGCCTGCAACGGATAGACGATTCGGGTATGCGACACGCCGCCGATCGGCGCCAGCATGGTCGCCGCCACCGTCATGCGGGCCGGCGCGCGGCGGCACACCCGCCAGACATATTGCAGCGGCGCCGCGCGGTTGAGGAATGCCTGCGGGTCGATGCCCATCACCCGCAGCGAGGGGGTCATCGCGGCGGCGAAGTTCTGCGCGCGCTCGGGCTCGAACACGCGCGGATGCACGTCGCAGGGGACCAGCTTCAGCGCCTCCAGCCCGCGCTTCATGCTCTCCAGGCTGAACCAGCGCAGATGCGTGCGGTCGAACAGGCCGGTCTCGTCGTAGTCCCAGTCGCCGCGCAGCAGGCGCGCGACGAAGCTCCAATGCTCCACGTTCGGCACGCAGATCAGCATGGTGCCGGTCTCGCTCAGCGCCTCGGCATGACGGCGCAGCAGTGCGAACGGGTCCTTCAGGTGTTCCAGCACGTCGCCGTAGATGATGCAGTCGAGGCCGCCGGCGAGGCTGAACGGCAGGGCGGCCTGCTCGACATCGGCGTTGGCGACGGCGGTCAGGCGCTGGGCGGCGCGCTGCGCGGCCTCGCGGTCCTGCTCGATGCCGAGCAGGCGCGCGCGCGGGTTCAGCCGGCGATAGGCGGCCAGCAGCGCGCCGGCCCCGCAGCCGACATCGAGCACGACCCGCGCATCGAGGGGGATGCGTTCGAGCAGGTCGGTGTTGGGCAAGTCGGGGTAGGCGGTCACGTCGCGCCCGTCCCCTCCCCCGACCCCCTCCCGCAAGGGGAGGGGGAGTCGGAGCGCAAGCCCCCTCCGCTTGCGGGAGGGGGCCGGGGGGAGGGGTCGTCACCAATCAAGCATCGCATCGCCTCAACCACCCGCCAGCGCCTGGTCGAGGTCGCGGATCAGGTCGTCGGCGCTCTCCAGGCCGATCGACAGGCGTATCACGTCCCCGCCCGCGCCGGCGGCCGCGCGCTGCGCGTCGGTCAACTGGCGGTGCGTGGTCGAGGCGGGATGCAGGATCAGGCTGCGCGTATCGCCGATATTGGCCAGATGCGAGAACAGCCGCACGCCTTCGACCAGCCGCACGCCGGCGGCGAATCCGCCGCGCACGCCGAAGGTGAACACCGCGCCCGCGCCAAGCGGCAGGTATTTGCGGGCGAGCGCGCGATACGGGCTCGATTCCAGCCCGGCGTAGGATACCCAGGCGACGCGCGGATGCGCGGCGAGGAACGTCGCGACGCGCTGGGCATTGGCGACGTGGCGGTCCATGCGCACCGGCAGCGTCTCGATCCCGGTCAGCGTGAGGAAGGCGTTCATCGGCGCCATGGTCGGGCCGAAGTCGCGCAGCGCCACGGCGCGCGCCTTGGTGGTGAACGCGAAGTCGCCGAAATTCTCAAAGAAGCGCAGCCCGTGATAGGCGGGCTCGGGCTCGGTGAGCGCGGGGAAGCGGTTGCCCTGCGACCAGTCGAAGCGCCCGGATTCCACCACCATGCCGCCGAGCGCGTTGCCGTGCCCGTCGAGGAACTTGGTGGTCGAGTGCGTCACCAGGTCGGCGCCCCACTCGATCGGCCGGCACAGATAGGGCGTGGCCATCGTGTTGTCGACGATCAGCGGCACGCCGGCCTCGTGCGCGACGCGCGCCACCGCCTCGATATCGACGACAATGCCGCCGGGATTGGCGAGGCTCTCGATGAAGATCGCCTTGCAGCGCGGGGTCAGCGCGGCGCGGAAATTCTCCGGCGTCATGCGGATCGACGAAGTGGCAGGTCCAGCCGAGCTTACGGAACGACAGGCCGAACTGCGTGAGCGAGCCGCCATAGAGGTTGCGTGACGCAATAAATTCGTCGCCCGGCTCCAGCATCGTCGCGAACACCAGGAACTGCGCGGCGTGGCCCGACGCGGCGGCGACGGCGGCGCGTCCGCCCTCCAGGCTGGCGACGCGCTCCTCCAGCACCGAGACGGTGGGGTTGTTCAGGCGGCCGTAGATGTAGCCGAAATTGTGCAGGTTGAAGAGTGAGGCGGCGTGCTCGACGTCGTCGAATACATACGATGCGGTCTGGTAGATCGGCGTGGTGCGCGCGCCGGTGGTGGGATCGGGCGCGGCGCCGGCGTGGATGGCGCGGGTCTCGAAGCCGTGGACGAGGTTCTCTCCCGGCGGTTCGTCGGCGCGGTGGCGGCGTGCGCCGGTCGGCGGCTGCGCCGCACGGTTGCGGATGATACCGGAGTTGACGCCGCTCCACGACAGCTCCCCGCCCAGGCGGCCGAACTCGATCTTCGGGCAGCGGTTCATCACGACGTCCAGCCCGGCCTGCTCGGCGCGCGCGCCGGCGGCGTCGTTGCGCACGCCGAGCTGCATCCACACGATCCGCGCGCCAATCGCGATGGCGTCGTCCACGATCGGGTCCACCTGGTCGGACGCGCGGAAGATGTCCACCATGTCGATGGGCTCGGGGATGTCGCGCAGCGAGGCGTAGGCGCGCTCGCCCAGCAGCTCCTGGCCGGCGAGGTTGGGATTGACCGGGATGACGCGGTAGCCCTTGCCTTGCAGGTACTTCATGACGAAGTAGCTCGGCCGGTTCCAGTTGGATGACGCGCCGACCAGCGCGATCACGCGCACCTCGGCGAGGATGCGACGGAGCTTGGAATCGGGATAGGGGATCGACTCGATGGCGGTCATGCACGCGGGTCCTGGACCTGGCGGGCGCAATCTGCGTCGGGCGCGGGACGCTCGCAAGCAGGGTGGTCGACGGTGCGAGTGGTTAATGGGCAGTTGACGGCTTGTGTACGCAAGCGCGACCTCCGGCTCGCCGGCGTACACCCGCGCCGGCTCCGGGACGCCGAGGTGTACACCGCCGGACGGGGCGAAAAAAATGGCGGTGCCTTGCAGCACCGCCAAGTTTAGGGAGGAAACGTCCAAGAAACAGACAGTGCGGCGAACCGCATTGCTGCGACGCACAATTTAGGATCGGGGGCGGCGGGCCACAAGTCCTTTTTTGCATCGCACCATTGCCGGATGCGTGAGCCCCCGGAGCTAACCGTTCCTTAGTGTCGGCCCGCTAGCGTGGGCCGATGCGATGCCTACGCCTGCTTTTCCTGCCGCTTTTGTGCCTGCTCGCCCGGCCGGCCGGTGCCATGGTGAGCATGGATCTCGCCCAAGGGTGCCGGTCGGCGATCGCGACGGCCGAGCATGCCGCGCAGTTGCCGCCGGGCCTGCTGGGTGCCATCGCCCAGGTCGAGAGCGGCCGGCGCGACCCGGCCAGCGGCGAAATCGCGCCGTGGCCCTGGACCGCCGATGTCGAGGGCACGGGCTATTTCTACGAGAGCAAGGCCGAGGCGGTCGCCGCGGTGCGCCGGTTCCAGGCAGAGGGAATCCGGTCCATCGATGTCGGCTGCATGCAGGTCAACCTGCAGCAGCACCCCGATGCGTTTCCCAGCTTGGAGGCGGCGTTCGACCCCGCGACCAACGCCGCCTACGCGGCCCGCTTCCTGCGCGAGCTGCAGGAGCAGACCGGCGACTGGCAGAAGGCGGCCGGGATGTACCATTCCGCCACCCCGACGCTGGGGACGGAGTATGCGCGCAAGGTCATGGCCGCCTTGCCGGACGAGCAGCGACGCGCCGGGCAGAGCCCGCTGGCGCGGGCCTGGTCGGCCAGCCTCGGCAGCCCGTTCGGCACTTCCGGCGGATTGGCCGCCTTCGCCGGCCGGCGCCCGATGGGGGCGCGCTTCATCCCGGTCGCCGCCGAGGGCGGCTTGGTGTTCGCCGGGGCGGGGGCGCCGGGGCGGAGCCTGGCGGCCTACCGCGCCATGCCGGTGATGATCGGGTTGCAGCGGCATGGCCTCCTGCTGCTGCGCCGCTGATCAAGGCGGGCTGATCAGGCCCAGCTTGGCGCGTGGGTGCCGGGCGACACGCTCGGCCAGTCCCAGCGCGGCGGCGTGGCCGACAGCAGGGCGGCGTGGCGCACGCAGGAGAGGCGGCCGAAACCGGACTCGCTCTCCTCCAGGAACGCGGCGACGTCGTCACGGCTGGGGGCCGCGCAGCCGAGCCCGCCGGGCACCCGGCCCAGCCCGCGAATCCAGTGGCCGGTGCGGGCCAGTGAGACGCGCACGTGCCAGCTTCCGCCCTCGGTGGCGCGGCGATACAGTCCGGCGAGGGCGCCGAGGGCGAGGAAGTGGCCCGACGCATGGTCCAGCGCCTGCACCGGAAGCGGCTTCGGGCTGGTCTGTCCGGTGGCCTCGGCCTCGGCGGCGTTGAAGCCGCTCGCGGTCTGCACCAGGCTGTCGAAGCCGCGCCGGTCCCGCCACGGCCCGGCGTAGCCGTACGCGCAGAGCGAGACGTAGACGATGCCCGGCCGGGTGGCGGCCGCTTCGGCCGGCCCGAAGCCGCGGCCGGCGATGGCGCCGGGGCGGTAGCCCTGCACCAGGATGTCCGCCTGCCCGGCCAGCCCGCGCAGCGTCTCGCGTGCGCCCGCCTCGCGCAGGTCGAGCTGCGCCGACAGCTTCCCCCGCCCGCTGTCGATGACCAGGGCGGGGATGTTGTAGAGGTGCGGGGCGGTGATGAGCAGCACGTCGGCGCCGTGCGCGGCGAGGATGCGGCCGCAGACCGGCCCGGCGATGACGCGGGTGAGGTCCAGCACGCGCACCCCGGCGAGCGGCCGGTCGGCCGGGGATAGCGGGCGCGGCGGCGCCTCGCCGATGCGTTCGAAGCCGATCAGCGGCTCGGCCTGCACCGCCTGGCCCTGCGGATGGGCGTCCCATTCGGCGAAGCCGCGCATGGCGGTGACGCACAGCCCGGCGGCGGCGGCCGCGTCCTCGAAGGCGAACGCCTCCCATCCGGCCAGCGCCGCCCGGACCGCCGCGCGGTCATGCGCGCAGTCGAGCAGGCGCAGCACGCCGTCGCGATGGTGCGGGAAATTGGTGTGCAGCCGGACGCAGCGCCCGTCGCCGCACGGATATGTCCCGGCGATCCGGTCCCATGCCTCGGGGGCGGGCGCGCCGTTCACCCGCATCCAGCCCTCGGAGTGGAACTCGGTGGCGGCGTGGCGCATGTCCACCGCGACCGTCTGGCGCGGCAGGCCACGCAGCTGGCCGAGCGTCGCGGCGGCCAGACCGCCGGCGGCGATCGCGGCCTGGGCCGCCGTGCCGACGGCGAAGGAGGAGGGCAGGACCGGGTCGGCTCCGGTCAGCGCCACGTTTTCCAGCGCTTCCGCGGGCATCCCCGCCGCCGTCCATACGTCCGTCAGGGCCTGCATCGGCGTCGCCATGGTCCCCCTCCTGTCAAACGCCGGACCAGCGTAGTAGAGGGCGGTGATGCCTGACCATGCCCTGGTCCTGTTCTCCGGTGGGCAGGATTCCACGACCTGCCTCGCCTGGGCGCTGGCCCGCTACGAGCGTGTCGAGACCGTGGGCTTCGCCTACGGCCAGCGCCATGCGGTGGAGCTGGCCTGCCGCGCACCCGTGCGCGCGGGCCTGGCGGGGATGGCCGGCTGGGGCGACCGGCTCGGGGCGGACCATATGATGGACCTTGCCGCCGCGATGGCGGCGCTGGGCGAGACCGCGCTGACCAGCGAGGCGGCGATCGCAATGGGGGCGGAGGGGCTGCCCAACACCTTCGTGCCCGGTCGCAACCTGCTGTTCTTCACCTATGCCGCCACCATCGCCTACCGGCGCGGGCTGCGCCGGATCGTCGGCGGCATGTGCGAGACGGACTACTCGGGCTATCCCGACTGCCGCGACGACACGGTCAAGGCGATGCAGGTCGCGCTCAATCTCGGGATGGCCCGCCGGTTCGTGCTGGAGACCCCGCTGATGTGGCGCGACAAGGCGGCCACCTGGGACCTAGCCGAGGAGCTGGGCGGCGCGGCGCTGGTCGCGCTGGTCCGCGAGCAGACCCATAGTTGCTATCTGGGCGACCGCACCCACCGCCACGACTGGGGCTATGGCTGCGGCACCTGCCCGGCCTGCGAATTGCGCGCCGCCGGCTGGGCGCGCTGGCGCGAGCGCCGGGCGTGATCGCGCCGAGAGTCAGGCCCGGCGGAGGCCGAGATGGCGCACCATCGGATCGAAGTCGCGGTCGTCGGTGAGCAGCGCGTGGCCGTAATGCAGGCAGTAGGTGCCGATGATCAGGTCCACCGTGCTGCGCACGGTGATGCCGGTCGCGCGCAGAAGGCGGAAGTTGCGGGCCGCCAAGGTTGCGATCTGCCCGTCAAGCATGTTCACGATCAGGAAACCGCGCAGGTCGCGCTCGATCCGGGCGGCGTGCGCGTCATCGCGGGCACCCTGAAGGATTTCGAGAAGCACAATATCGCCGACCAGCACCTGCCCGCCTTCCGGGGCGATCGCGCCGCGCAGCGCCCGCACCGATGCGGTCTCGATGGCCCTCAGGAAGTTGATCCAGACCGAGCTATCGACGAGGATCACCGACGGCCGCGCATGGCGTCCAGGTCGCCCTCCCAGCCAAGCCCCCACATGTCCTCCAGCGCCTCCCTCTGGCGGTAGGACTGGATCAGCCGAGTCAGCGCCTCCTCCACGGTGGCCTTCTTGGTCGGCAGCCCGGACCGGGTCATGGCCTCTTTGATCAGGTCGTCGTCGATGTCGATGTTGGTGCGCATGGCGACCTCGTGGATGTGCATGATATACCACTGGCCTACACATGTCTCAAGCAGGGCGGAGGCCGGCTTGCCCGTGGCGACGATCGCCGATCTAAGGACAGGCCGTTCCGAGAGGAGATTCCTGCATGAAGTTGCTCATGCTGTCAGCCTGCGCTGCCCTGGCGCTCGCGCTCGTCCCCACCGCCCATGCCCAGCGTGGGACTGTTCTGCACGCGGGCACGGCCGGGCAGCTCGCCGAGCTTTGCGCCGCCAATCCCCGCGAGGAGCTGGGCGATGCGCGTGTCAACTACTGCCACGGCTTCGCCCAGGGCGCGGTGGACGTCATCCTGCACGACGCGGGCGAGAAGAAGCCGTTCTGCTTCCCGCGCCCGGCGCCGACGCGCACCGACACGCTGAACCAGTTCGTGCGGTGGGTACGCGCCGAGCCCGCGCACGCGCAGCTTCCGGCCGCCGGCGGCCTCTATCGCTTCCTGCAGGACACCTATCCCTGCGGCGGGTAGCGCTCGGCGGATAATCCCGACGTCGGCCGCCGCCGCTTGCCGGCAGCGGCGCGAGCCCGTTCAATGCGGGTGAGTGGGCGAGAACAGGAGGACGTCATGCCGAAACTGGCAGGCAAGGTTGCTTGGGTCACCGGCGCGGGCAGCGGCATCGGCGAGGCCGCCGCGCTGGCGCTGGCCGGGGAGGGCGCGACGCTGGTGCTGACTGGGCGGCGGCGCGAGCCCCTGGAGCACGTTGCCGGGCGCATCCGCGAGACGGGCGGCACCGCGCATGTGCAGCCGGCCGACCTGATGCGCTCCGATCAGGTCCAGAAGGTCGGGGGGTTCATCAAGGATACGCTCGGCCGGCTCGACATCCTGGTGAACAATGCCGGGCTGAACATCACCGACCGGCACTGGAGCAAGCTGACGCCCCAGGGCATCGACGAGCTGCTGGGCGGCAATCTCTCGGCCTCGCTCTACTGCGTGACCGTCGCGCTGCCGATGATGCGGGCGCAGAAGGACGGGCTGATCATCCACACCGCCTCCATGGCCGGCCGCTTCATCGGCGGCCTCAGCGGCCCGATCTACACCGCGGCCAAGCACGGCGTCGTGGCCATGAGCCACACCATCAACATGGAGGAGTGCGTGAACAACATCCGCTCCACCGCCATGCTGCCCGGCGAGGTGGCGACGCCGATCCTCGACAAGCGCCCCACCCCGGTCAGCGCGGAGGAGCGGGCGCGCATGGTCCAGCCCGAGGATTGCGGCGACCTGATCCGCTACATCGCCTGCCTGCCGGCGCATGTCGTGATCAACGAGGTGATGATCGCGCCCACCTGGAACCGCGGCTACCTCGCCAACCTCCAGCGCGCGCTCTGAGACAGGGGAAGTCACTATGCCGAGCAACCGCAAGGCGGTGATGGTGCCGCAGACGATGGGCAAGGCCGGTCTCGCGGTGCTCACGCGTCGCGAGGACATCGAGGTGCGCCCCTACCCGACCTCGATCCGGCAGGCGGACCTGCTCGGGATGCTGGGGGAGGTGGCGGGCATCGCGCTCTCGGTCACCCCGTTCGGCGAGGCCGAGATGGACGCCGCGCCGGCGATGCAGGTGGTGGCGCGCATCGGGGTCGGCTACGACGCGGTGGACGTGCCCGCGCTGACCGCGCGGCGGGTGCCGCTGATGATCGCCGGGACCGCGAACTCCACCTCGGTCGCCGAGCACGCGCTCTATCTCATCATGACCCTCGCCAAGCGCGGCGCGGCGATGGATGCGTTGGTGCGCGAGGGGCGCTGGGCGGATTCGCGGGCCAATCTGCCGATGGAGCTGGCCGGCAAGACGGTCCTGATCGTGGGCTTCGGGCGCATCGGCACACGCTCGGCCCGGCGCTGCGCCGCGCTGGAGATGGCGGTGCTGGTGCATGACCCCTACGTGCCGGCCGAGACGATCCGGGCGGCCGGCTACGAGCCCGCGCCCGATCTGGACGCCGTGTTGCCGGGGGCGGACTTCGTGAGCGTGCACTGCCCGAAGAACCCGGAGACGGTGGGGATGTTCAACGCCGCCCGGCTCGCCCGCATGAAGCGGGGCGCCTGCATCGTCAACACCGCTCGCGGCGGCATCATCGACGAGCCGGCGCTCTACGAGGCCCTGACCAGCGGGCATCTCACGGGCGCCGGGCTGGACGTGTTCGAGACCGAGCCGGCGCCGGTCGCGAATACGCTGCTGAAGCTGGACACCGTGATCGCCTCGCCGCACGTGGCCGGGGTGACGACCGAGTCCGTCGCCGGGATGGCGGTCGCGACCGCCGAGAACATCCTGAGCGTGCTCGACGGCAGTCCGATCCGCGACAACGTGGTGAACCAGGAGGTGCTGGGGTAGCGGTCCGGGGGGTCAGCCTCCGGAGGTCAGCCCCAGTGCGCCGGCCGCCAGACGTAGTGACCGGCGCGTGGCGAGAACTGCCAGTGGCCCGGGACATAGCGCCCGTAGCTCGGGTGACGCGGCACGTAGCGGCCGTCGATCCAGGCGTATTGCACACCGGTCCACTGCCAGTGCCCCGGCTCCCACATATAGGCCCGGCCGGGCGGCGGCGGGACGCGCTCGTAGCGCGGTGCCGGGATGGGCGGATAGGGGGGCGGCGGCTGCCCCTGAGCGGTGGCGCCAGCGAGAAGCCCAAGGACGAGCGCGGAGGCGAACAACCGTTTCATTTTCCGTCCCTCAGATGTCGGCATAGCAGTGGGTCTCGGCCTCCGCGCCGGGATGCGTCACCGCGCCGAGATGCGCCGGACCGACGAGCTGGGCGTATTTCCAGATCGCCCCGCTGTTGTAGTCGGTCCGGCGCGGCGTCCAGGCGGCGCGGCGCGCGTCCAGCTCGGCCGCCGGCAGCTGCACGTCGATAATACCCTTCTCGGCGTCGATGACGATCGGGTCGCCGTCGCGCAGCAGCGCGATCGGGCCGCCGACCGCCGCCTCCGGCCCGACATGGCCGATGCAGAACCCGCGGGTCGCGCCGGAGAAGCGCCCATCGGTGATCAGCGCCACGTCCTCGCCCATGCCCTGGCCGTAGATCGCCCCGGTGGTCGCCAGCATCTCGCGCATCCCCGGCCCGCCCTTCGGCCCCTCGTAGCGGATGATGATGACGTCACCCTTCTTGTATGCGCGCGCCTGCACGGCGGCGTAGGCGGCCTCCTCGGAGTCGAAGCAGAGCGCGGTGCCCTCGAAGCGCAGCTTGTGCATCCCGGCGACCTTCACGATCGCCCCGTCCGGCGCGAGGTTGCCGCGCAGCCCGACCACGCCGCCGGTCTGCGACAGCGCGCGCGAGACCGGATAGATGACATCCTGGTTCTCGGGGAACACCACGTTTGCCAGCGTTTCGGCCAGGGTCTTGCCGGCAACGGTCAGGCAGTCGCCGTGCAGCAGGCCGCCGTCGAGCAGCGCCTTCAGGATCACCGGGATGCCGCCGACCTTGTGGACGTCGAAGGCGACGTATTTTCCGCCCGGCTTGAGATCGGCGATGTAGGGCGTGCGCCGCATGATCGCCACCACGTCGTCCATGGTGAAGCGGATGCCGGCCTCGTGCGCCATCGCCGGCAAATGCAGCCCGGCGTTGGTCGAGCCGCCGGTCGCGGCCACCACGACGGCGGCGTTCTCCAGCGCGCGGCGGGTCACGATGTCGCGCGGGCGCAGGCCGCTTTCCACCAGCGCCATGACCGCGCGACCGGACTCCACCGCCCAGCGGTCGCGCTCCTCATAGGGCGCTGGCGAGCCCGCCGAGCCGGGCAGGGCGAGGCCGATCGCCTCGCTGACCGTGGCCATCGTGTTGGCGGTGAACTGCCCCCCGCACGCGCCGGCCGAGGGGCAGGCGACGCATTCCAGCTCGTGGAGGTCGGCATCGGACATGTTGCCCGCGGCGTGCTGGCCGACCGCCTCGAACAGGTCCGCCACGGTCACGTCGCGGCCCTTGAAGCGTCCCGGCAGGATCGAGCCCCCGTACATGAACACGCTGGGGATGTTCAGCCGCAGCATCGCCATCATCATGCCGGGCAGGGACTTGTCGCAGCCGGCCAGGCCCACCAGGGCGTCATAGGCGTGCCCGCGCACCGTCAGTTCCACGGAATCGGCGATCAGGTCGCGCGAGACCAGGGAGGATTTCATCCCCTGGTGCCCCATGGCGATGCCGTCGGTCACGGTGATGGTGGTGAACTCGCGCGGCGTGCCGCCGGCCTCGGATACCCCCTTCTTGACCGACTGCGCCTGGCGCGACAGCGCGATGTTGCAGGGGGCGGCCTCGTTCCAGCAGGTGGCGACGCCGACGAAGGGCTGGTCGATCTCGTCCTGCGTCAGTCCCATCGCGTAGTAATAGCTTCGGTGCGGCGCCCGCCCGGGTCCCTCCGTGACGTGTCGGGAGGGCAGCTTCGCTTTGTTCCACCGCTTGGTCAGCATGCTGGCTCCGCTCCCTCCGCCCGTCCCGTCCGCATCGCAATCGCGTGCCCGCCCGTTTATAGCGAGGCCGGCCCAAAGGCCAAGGCCGACGCCGGGAGGGGCCAGGTTCGCACGGGCTGAGCGGCGTTCCGGAACGCGACTCTCATTTCGTTCTTTTGATATTCGCATTTACCTCTTGTTAAGGGAACGCTGCCACAAAAGAGGAACAGAACAAGGACATTCCGATGCGACACGCTCAGGCTCTGATCTTTGCGGTGGCACTCGCGGCCGGTGCGGCTCCGGTGGCCCGGCCGGCCGTGGCGGTGGCGGCGGAGCCCGCGCATTTCGCGGTGATGGGCGTGCGCCTCTACATGAGCGCCCCCGAGGTGCTGACCTCGCTCTATGCCCAGGGCGTGCACGAGGACGCCGTGAGCGAGCACGTCCATCCCTGCGCGCTGCACGCCGCCGCCGCCTGCACAGACACCATCACCGCCCGCCTGGCCGATGGGCCGATCACCGTCCGCTTCACGGACTCTCCCGCCGGGTTCAACGAGGGGCGCGAGGCTGCCTACAGCATCACCTACAAGCTGGTCAGAAGCTCGGCCGACGCCGCCGCGATCCGCGGGGTCGCCGAGGAGCGGTTCGGCCCGCTTTCGGACGCGACCGATGGCGCGTGGTGCGCCGGCCCCGCGACGGCCAAGTGTTCCGAGAGCGATCCGCGCATGGCCTATGGCCGGGGCGGCGACGGCGCGGGCGAGCTGGCGCTCACCGATCTCGGGCTGCCGGTCCGGCTCGCCGCGGGCGCCCCGAAGCAATAACCCGAGGCAATAAGGTGACGGCCACGCTGAACCCCCGAAACCACGGCCGTGCCGGCGCGCTGCTGTTCACATGGACGCGCGTTCCGATCGTGGGGGCAACCTTTTGCTGGCCCAGGCGGGCCCGATGCTCCGCCGGCTTGTCCCGCATATCCGGGTCGTCGCCCTGCGACACCGCCAAATGCTGAGCCACCGGCACGATCCGGTCACCCATCTGCTGTTCCCCCATGACGCGATGATATCGCTGGTGACCCGCACCGATGCGGGTCAGACCATCGAGACCGGCCTGATCGGGCGCGAGGGGTGCGTCGGCGCTGAAGCCCTGCTTGGGGGAACGGGCGCCCTGTCGGATTCGACGGTCCAGGTGCCCGGCGAGGCGAGGGTCATCCCGCTCGCCCCGGTGCGCGCGATGTTCGAATCCGGAACGGGATTGCGCGATCCCTTGCTGCGTCATTTCCGCGTGCTGCTCGCCCAGCTCATGCAATCGGTCGCCTGCAACCGGCTGCATGACGTGGAGGCACGATGCTGCCGCTGGCTGCTCATGGCCCATGACCGCGCCGGTCGCGACGAGCTGGTGCTGACCCAGGAATTCGTGGCCGAGATGCTGGGCGTCCGCCGCCCGACGGTCACCCTGATGTTGCAGGCTCTCGAGCAGGCCGGGCGGATCGAGAACGCCCGCAGCCGGATCATCGTGCGCGACCGCGCCGCCCTGGAGCGCGGCGCCTGCGAGTGCTACGGCATCATTCGCGCCGCGCAGGAGGATGTCGGCCTCGGCCTGCCCGTGCCCTGACGACGGTGCGCCCCGTTCCCGGCGCCGACAGGCGGGGGCGCGGGATTTACCCATCGGCCTCCGGCACCGGTTCCAGCGTGCCCGGTGCCGCTGCCGGGGCCATGTCGAAGGCGGCGGCCAGCAGCGCGCGGGTGTACGGCTCGCGCGGACGGGCGAAGATGTCGGCCGCCTCGCCCTCTTCCACCACGCGCCCGTTGCGCAGCACCACGATCCGGTGCGCGAGCGCGCGCACGACGCGCAGATCGTGGCTGATGAACAGATAGCCCAGCCCGTGCCGGATCTGGAGCGCGCGCAGCAGCGCGATGATCTGCGCCTGCACCGACACGTCCAGGGCGCTGGTGGGCTCGTCCAGGACGACCAGGCGCGGCTTCAGCACCATGGCGCGGGCGATGGCGACCCGCTGGCGCTGGCCGCCGCTGAACTCGTGCGGGTAGCGCTCGGCCGTCTCCGGCGCCAGCCCGACCTCGTCCAGGGCCTCCGCGACACGCGCCGTCCGCTCGGCCCGCGACAGGCCGGGCTCGTGCACGCGCAGTCCCTCGGCGATGACGTCGCCCACGCTCATCCGCGGCGAGAGGCTGCCGTAGGGGTCCTGAAAGACCACCTGCATGCGGGCGCGCAACCGGCGCAGCGCTCTCGGGTCGAGGGTCGCCAGGTCGGTGCCCGCGAAGATGATGCGGCCCTCGGCCGGCACCAGCCGGAGCGCGGCGAAGCCGAGCGTCGTCTTGCCCGATCCGGATTCGCCCACCAGCCCCACGGTCTCCCCGACGCGCACCGCGATCGAGACCCCGTCCACCGCGCGCACGCAGCCCGCCACCCGGCGCAACACCCCGCGCCGCAGGTCGAAGCTGACCCGCAGGTCTCGCGCCTCCAGCAGGGGCCGCGCTGGCGGGGACAGCGGCGCGGGGCACCTGCCTGGCTCGGCGGCCAGCAGCGCGCAGGTGTAGGGATGCAGCGGCGCGGCGAAGACCGCGTCCACCGGGCCGGTCTCCACGATCATGCCGTCCTGCATGACGCAGACCCGGCCGGCGTGGCGGCGCACGATCGACAGGTCATGCGTGATGAGCAGCATCGCGAGCCCGCGCCGGGACTGCTCACGGTCGAGCAGCGCCAGGATTTGCGCCTGGATCGTCACGTCCAGGGCCGTGGTCGGCTCGTCGGCGATCAGCAGGGCCGGGTCGTTGGCGAGCGCCATGGCGATCATCACCCGCTGGCGCTGGCCGCCCGACAATTGGTGCGGGAATGCCCCCAGCCGATGCGCGGCGTCGGGAAAGCCCACCTCGTCCAGCAGGGCGAGCACCTGTTCGCGCAGCCTCCCGCGCGGCACCCGCCGGTGCAGCGTGATCGCCTCGCCCACCTGCCGGCCGATCCGGTGCAGCGGGTTCAGGCTGGTCATCGGCTCCTGGAAAACGATGCCGGCGACCCCGCCGCGCGCGCGGAGCAGCACCCCGGGTCGGGCGCCGATCATGCTCTGTCCATCGAGAAGGATGCGCCCGGTCGGGTTGCTCGCGCCATGTGGCAGGAGTTGCAGCAGCGACAGCGCGGTCAGCGACTTCCCGGACCCGGACTCGCCCACCAGGGCGAGCGTCTCGCCGCGATCCAGCCGGAATCCGACGTCGCGCACCACGCGCTTGCTGCCAAAGGCGACCGACAAGCCGTCGACCTCCACCAGGCTCATCGGGGCAGGGTTCGCGGCGTGGTCATCGCGGCAGACGGCGCGGGTCGAAGGAGTCGCGCACCGCCTCGCCGATGAAGATTAGCAGGATGAGCAGGCCGCCCAGGACGAAGAATGCCGTCAGCCCCAGCCAGGGCGCCTGGAGGTTGTTCTTGCCCTGCGCGACCAGCTCGCCCAGCGAGGGCGCGCCGGGCGGCAGGCCGAAGCCCAGGAAGTCCAGGCTGGCGAGCACGGTGACCGAGCCCGACAGGATGAAGGGCAGGTAGGTCAGGGTGGCGACCAGGGCGTTCGGCAGGATGTGACGGCGCATCACCTGGCCGTCGGTCACCCCCAGCGCCCGCGCGGCGCGCACGTATTCCAGCGCCCGCCCGCGCAGGAACTCCGCGCGCACCACGCCGGTCAGGTTCATCCACGAGAACAGCAGCAGGAAGGCCAGCAGCACCCAGAAGCCGGGGGTGATGACGCTGCCCAGGATGATGAGCAGGTAGAGCTGCGGCATGCCGTTCCAGATCTCGATGAACCGCTGGAATAGCAGGTCGGTCAGGCCCCCGTAATAACCCTGCACCGCCCCGGCGGCGATGCCGAGCGCCGAGGAGAACGCGGTCAGCGCGAAGCCGAACAGGATCGACACCCGCAGCCCGTAGATGACCCGGGCCAGCACGTCGCGCGCCTGGTCGTCGGTGCCCAGCAGGTCGTGCCAGGAGGGCGGCGCCGGCGACGGGCGGCCCAGGCCGGTGACGATCGTATCGTAGCGGTAGGGGATCGCGGGCCAAATGACCCACCCATGCGCGCGGATGGCCCGCCGCGTGTCGGGATCGGTGTAGTCCGCCGGCATCGGCAGGAAGTCGGGGCCGAACGCCGTCCCCGGGTAGTCGCGCAGCACGGGAGCATACCAGCGCCCATCGTAGCGGATCAGCAGCGGGCGGTCATTCGCGATCAGCCCGGCGCACAGGCTGGTCCCGAACACCACGAGGAAGATCCAGAAACAGACGAACCCGCGGCGGTGCTGGCGGAAGATCCGCAGGCGTCTTCGTGTGACGGGCGACAAGCTCACCGCCGTGCCGCGAAGTCGATACGCGGATCGACCACCGTGTACAAGAGATCGCCGATGATCTGCAAAACCAGGGCAAGCAGCGTGAAAATATAGAGCGTGCCGAACATGACCGGATAGTCGCGCTGCACCGCCGCTTGGAAGCCCAGGAGCCCCAGCCCGTCCAGCGAGAACACGATCTCGACCAGCAGCTGACTGGTGAACAGCACGCCGATGAAGGCCTGCGGGAAGCCGGCGACGATCAGCAGCATGGCGTTGCGGAACACGTGGCCGTACAGCACGCGGCCCTCCGAGGCGCCCTTGGCACGGGCGGTGACGACGTACTGCTTGCGGATCTCCTCCATGAAGCAGTTCTTGGTCAGGATCGTCAGGCTGGCGAACCCGCCGGCCACGACGGCCACGGTCGGGAGCACCATGTGCCAGGCGTAGTCGGCCGCGCGCGCCGGCAGCGGCCAGGCAGCGGCGCCGTCGCTCGCCAGCCCGCGCAGCGGGAACCAATGCAGGTAGCTGCCGCCGGCGAACAGCACGACCAGCAGGATCGCCAGCAGGAAGCTCGGCAGTGCGTATCCGGCCAGCACGACGGCGCTACTCGCGACATCGAAGCGGCTGCCGTCATGCACCGCCTTGCGGATGCCGAGCGGGATGGAGACGAGGTAGATCAGCAAGGTGGACCACAGGCCAAGCGAGATCGACACCGGCAGCTTCTGCGCGATCAGGGCCAGCACCGACTGGCCACGGAAGAAGCTGCGCCCGAAGTCGAAGCGCAGATACCCCGTGAGCATCTCGCGGAACCGGACCAGCGGCGGCTTGTCGAAGCCGAACATCTTGCGGATGTCGGCGACCACCTGCGGGTCGAGCCCCCGCGCGCCGCGATAGGCGCCCGCCGCGCCAAGATCGGAGGTGGGCCCCGAAACCTGGGCCGCCTCGCCCTTGCCGCGCAGGGTCGCCAGCATCTGCTCGACGGGGCCGCCCGGAGCGAGCTGCACGACCGCGAAATTGATGGCGATGATCCCGAACAGGGTGGGGACCACCAGCAGCAGCCGGCGCAGCAGGTAGGCGATCATTCAGCCGCCCTTCGCCCGCGCCGTCTCGATCGCCCGCGCCTTCGCCGGGTCCACCCACCACGTGTCGAAGTCCACCCCCGCGCGCAACGGGATTCCCGGCTGGCCGAAACGATCCCAGTACGCGATATGGAACAGCTGGTTTCCCCAGGCGGGCACCAGGTACCAGTTCCACAGCAGCACGCGGTCGAGCGCGCGCGCGGCCGCCCGCAGGCTGTCGCGATCGGTCGCGGCGATCACCTTCGCGACCAGCGCGTCCACCGCCGGGTCGCACACTCCGGATAGGTTGTTGCTGCCCGCCTGCTTGGCGGCGGCGCAGGAGAAGTCGTCGGCCAGCTCGCTGCCCGGAATCTCGTTCTGCGGGATCACGATCATGGTCATATCGAAATCGAAATCCTCGGTCAGCCGCTGGAACTGCGCGGGATCGACGGTGCGCACGTCCACGGCAATGCCGAGATGCTTCAGGGTCTGCACATAGGGCAGGGCCACCCGCTCGAAGCTCGGGTCGTCGAGCAGGATGGTGAAGCGCATCTGCTCGCCCTGCGCGTTCACCAGCCGCATGTCCTGAACGCGCCAGCCCGCCTGCTCCAGCAGCGCCAGCGCCTTCATCAGCTCGGGACGGTTGTGGCCGGACCCGTCGGTGACCGGCAGGGTGAACGGCTCGGTGAACAGCGCGGGCGGAAGCTCGGCCCGGAATGGGTCCAGCAGCGCACGTTCCTCCGGGCCCGGCAGTCCCGTGGCGGCGAGGTCGCTGTTGTCGAAGTAGCTGAGCGTGCGCTTGTACGAATTGAAGAACAGGTTGCGGTTGGCCCACTCGAAATCGTACGCCTCGGCCATCGCCTGGCGCACCAGGGCATCGTGGAACACCGGCCGACGGGTGTTCATCGCCCAGCCCTGCATCCCGGTCGGCAGGTGGTGGCGGATGTCGGCCTTGATCACCTGGCCGTCGCGGACGGCCGGGAAGTCGTAGGCCATTGCCCAGTTTTTGGAGATGTTCTCGGCCCGCAGATCGGCCTGCCCGGCCTTGAACGCTTCCAGCGCGACCGAGGCGTCGCGGTAGTAGTCCACCCGCACGCGGTCGAAATTGTTGGTGCCGATCGCGGTCGGCAGGTCGCGCGCCCACCAGTTCGGGTCGCGCTCGAAGGTCACGCTGCGCCCCAGCTCGAACGCCGCGACGCGATACGGCCCGGAGCCGATCGGCGCGGCCGTCAGCGGCTGGGTGAAGTCGCGGTTGACGAAGAAGTGCTCCGGCAGGATGGGCAGCTCGCCCAGCAGCAGCGGCAGCGCGCGGTCCCGGCCGGGCTTGAGGTGGAACACGACGCGCAGCTTCCCCTGCGCCTCCACCCCCGCCACCGACGCAAGCTGGAGGCGGAACGCCGGCGAGCCTTGCGCGACCAAGGTGTGGAAGGTCCACACCACGTCCTCGGCGGTTACCGGGACGCCATCGGAGAACCGCGCCTCGGGCCGCAGCGTGAAGGCGATCGTGTCGCCGTCGGCCGATGCCTCGACGGTCGAACAGAGATGGCAATAGCCGGTGGCGACCTCGTCGGAGGAGGAAGCGAGCAGGCTTTCCCACAGATGCCCGATCGCCGCGCCGGACCCCGATCCGCCGGGCAGGATCACCCAGGCCCCGACCAGCCCGGTAACCGCCCGACCGCGCAGGATGAACGGATTGAAGCTGTCATAGCTGCCGACCGCCGCGAGTCTGACTTCTCCGCCCTTCGGCGCATCGGGGTTGACAAAGGGGAAATGCGCGAAGCCGGCCGGCAGCGCCGGCGTGCCGAGGATCGAGACCGCCTGGCTGACGGCCATGGGCGCGTCGGCGCGAGCGGGGGAGCCGAGCAGGGCGAGGCCGAGCAGCGCGAGGCGCACCGCCGCCACGATCCATCCCGGCTTCGGGGTGGCTGATGGAATCACGCCTGCTTGATGCCCCGACGACAGGGCAAGCGAAACTGAAATTGCCTCAAGCTTGTTCGCGGTCGGTGCGCTCACCCGGCGAGCAACGCCAGCGCCGGCTCCAGCAACCCGGGGTCGCCCACCGCCAGGGCGCGTCCGTCGCCGTCGCGGCGCAGTGCCTGACCGCTCCAGTCCGTCAGCCGGCCGCCGGCACCCTCGATCACTGGCAGCAGCGCCGCCCAGTCCCAGACCTTGAGGTCGGCCTCGGCGATCACGTCGATC
This sequence comes from uncultured Pseudomonadota bacterium, assembly GCA_963756495.1. Lineage (GTDB taxonomy): Bacteria > Pseudomonadota > Alphaproteobacteria > Acetobacterales > Acetobacteraceae > DATFDN01. The sequence continues at coordinate 203,645 of CAVWNS010000006.1, forward strand.
TGTCCCAGCGACAGCAGCCCGTAAGCATAGCAGTCGCCGCCCCAGGAGACGCGACGGACGGCGCCGGCCAGGCGCTGCCACGCGGGGCGATGCGCGCCGAGCATCTCCGGAGCGGTGCAGGACAGCTCCGCCGAAGCCAGGGCAGCGCAGGGGCGGCAGCCCGCCGTCCCGCCGAACGGGCCGCGGAACGCGGTCGGCTGCCCGGCGACGCCGAGCCATCGCTCGCCGGTGACCGGCTGGTCGATCACGCCCAGGATCGGCTGGTCGTCCTGAAGCAGCGCGATCAGGGTGCCGAAGACGGGCCGGCCGGTGATGAAGGCGCGCGTGCCGTCGATCGGGTCCAGCACCCAGCGCAAGGCGGCGCCAGGGCGGTCCAGCCCGTATTCCTCGCCCTCGATGCCATGCGCGGGGAAGCGCTCGGCGAGCACCGCGCGCATGGCCTGCTCGGCGCTGCGATCAGCGATGGTGACGGGGCTGCGGTCGGATTTGAGGTCGGCGGCCAGGCGGGCGCGGAAGAACGGGCGGATGGCGGCGCCGGCGACGTCGGCCGCGGCCTCGGCGGTCGCGACCAGGCTGCGGATGTCGGGCCGCCCGGCCGCGCACGCGCTCATGGGATGATCAGGGCTTGCCTGCCGTGTTGGCCGGGGCTGGCGTGTTGGCTGGCGCGGGGTTGGTGCCGGCGGCCGGAGCCGAGGGAGTGGCCGAGGCGGTACCGGTGCCGCCGGCCTGGGTGCCCACGTTGGCTGCCTGTGCGTTCGCGTCGTACGACTTGCCCGGAGGCCCTATCGTCTTGGGCGAGGACGCCGGCGCGCTGTTCGGGGCCGACGCGGTGGCCGTCGCGCTATGATTGCCGGCCGGGGCGGCGGTGCCCGGTGCCGGCGCCCCGGTCGGCTTGGGCGGCTGCTCAGGCGCGGGCAGCGGCTCGGGGTTCTGCGAGAGCGTGTGCAGATAGTCGATCACGTCGGCCCGCTGCGCGTTGCTCTTGATTCCCGTGTAGGTCATGCGCGTGCCGGGCGCGTAGGTCTGCGGGTCGTACAGCCACTTGTTCAGCTCGTCGTACGTCCACGGCTTGCCCTTGTACTTCTCCAACGCGGCCGAGTAGTCGAAGCCCGCCATGTGATCGTGCGGGCCGCCGACGACGCCGTACAGGTTCGGCCCGATCAGCGCCTTGCCACCCTGATTGAAGGTGTGGCACGCGGTGCAGATCTGGTTCACGAAGGCCTCGCCCTTCTGCACGTCGGCGGACGCCAGAAGCGGCGCGATCGGCGCCGGTCCAGCGGGCTTCTCCGGTGCCCCGCCGGCCGCCGTGGCCGGCGCGGCCTGGATCGGGATGGGCGACTTGGCCGGGAACTCCTCGCTCACAAGGTTATCGCCGAGCATCCCCGTGATGAAGAAGGCGATGCCCGCGACCAGGACTGCGGCGACCGCCTTGTTGACCTCCAAACTGTCCATGCGCCGTAACTTCTCCGCCGTCCTGAGGACCCGACACACCATCGGCCCGCGTGCCGTTGCGCGAGCGCGGACGCCTCCATAAGGTGCGCGGCAACATAGGGACGGCGTGCAAACGCTGCAATCCGCTCCGCTTTTGCTGTCCTAGCTGTGACGCAGGGATCATTGAATCCGATCATTCTCATTCCCGCCCGCATGAGCTCGGCCCGCCTGCCGGGCAAGCCCTTGGCCGACATCCATGGCCGGCCGATGATCGTGCACGTGCTGGACCGCGCCCGCGCCGCCGGCATCGGGCCGGTGGCGGTCGCCTGCGGCGAGCCGGCGATCGCCGAGGCGGTGTGCGCGGCCGGCGGGCGTGCGGTGCTCACCGATCCGGCCCTGCCCTCCGGCTCCGACCGCGTCCACGCCGCGCTCGCCACGATCGACCCGGACGGGCACCACGACGTCGTGGTGAACCTGCAAGGCGACGTGCCGAGCGTCACCGCCGCGCAGATCATCGCCGCGCTGCGCCCTCTGGCCGACCCGGCGATCGATATCGGCACCGTGGTCGCGCCGATCGAATCCGAGGAGGAGGCACGCACGGCCTCGTTCGTGAAGGCGGTGTGCGCCTTCAGCGATGACGCGGAGGCGGCGCCGGCGCTCTACTTCTCGCGCGCCCCGGTGCCCTGGGGGGACGGGCCGCTGTGGCACCATATCGGCATCTATGCCTGGCGCCGCGCGGCGCTGGCGCGGTTCGTGGGATTGCCGCCAAGCCCGCTTGAGCTGCGCGAGGGCCTGGAGCAGCTGCGTGCGCTGGAAGCCGGGATGCGGGTGGGCTGTGCGCGGGTGGCGCACGGGCTGTTCGGGGTGGACACGCAAGCCGACCTGGAGCGGGCGCGCGCGATACTGATGCCGAAGGCCCCGGCATGAGCGAGATCATCGCCTTTCAGGGAATGCCGGGCGCCTACTCCGACCTTGCCTGCCGCAACGCGTTCCCCGGCATGGCCACGCTGCCGTGCGAATCCTTCGAGACGGCGATCGAAGCGGTGCGCGATGGCCGCGCCGCGCTGGCCATGCTGCCGTGCGAGAACACGCTGGCCGGGCGCGTTCCCGACATCCACCATCTGCTGCCGGAATCGGGCCTGTTCGTGGTGGGCGAACATTTCCACCGGGTGGAGCACTGCCTGCTGGCGCCCCGGGGTGCCGCCATGGAGGGACTGAAGCGCGCCCACTCCCATCCTGTCGCCCTCGGCCAGGTGCGCCATTTCCTGCGCCGGCTGAACCTCGCGCCGGTGGTCGAGGCCGATACCGCCGGCGCGGCGCAGCTGATCGCCGGGCGCGGCGGGACCGAGGACGCGGCGATCGCGTCGGCGCTGGCGGCCGAGATCTACGGGCTGGAGGTGCTGGCCGCGAACGTGGAGGACGCGGCGCACAACACCACCCGCTTCTACGTCATGGCCCGCCGCCCGCAGACCCCCGAGCCGTCCGCGCCCGCGCTGATGACAACCTTCGTGTTCCGGGTCCGCAACGTGCCCGCCGCCCTTTACAAGGCGCTTGGCGGATTCGCCACCAACGGCGTCAACATGACGAAGCTGGAGAGCTACATGCTGGGCGGCCAGTTCGTCGCCACCCAGTTCCTGTGCGACTGCGACGGCCACCCCGAGCAGCCGGCGCTGCGCCGGGCGCTGGAGGAGTTGGCATTCTTCTCGTCCGAGGTCCGCGTGCTCGGCGTCTATCCGACGGCGCCGTTCCGGCCGACGCAGGCGGTGGGGTCCTAGCCCGCATTTCTCACCGGCATCGACGGGCGGTTTGGTTTGGGGGCGGCTGAGGCGGTGCGGCTTGTTTCGGTGTGGCGCCTGATTAAAACGGCCGAGATCCGCACGCGATTGGGGGCGCCGTCCTTGGGGCAGCGTTGGCGGCCGGGGTTGGCGGCTTGCGGTGTCTGCTTCGTGGTGATCCGTCGGCTGCCTTATTGCAGCATGGCGTGGGCCAGGGCGAACTCGTGCTGCCAGGGGCAGGCGGAGGCCATGGCAATGCTGATCCGGCGGACGCTGATGCGGACGAGCGCGCCGATCTTCAGCAGCCGGAGCCGGATCGTGCCGCAGGTCGCGGTGGCGAACTGGGTGTGCGCCAGCCCGATCCGGCGCAGCGCGCAGAGCAGCACGTAGGCGGCGGAGGCGAGCCACAGGCGCAACTGGTTGGCGCGCATGGTGGCGGCCGACGTGCGGTCAGCGAACAGATCGAGCTGGCACTCCTTGATGCGGTTTTCCATCTCGCCGCGCGCGCAGTAGATCGCCTCATAGAGATGCCGCGCCTCGGCCGCCTTGGCCCTGAGGGAGGTCACGACGAGGCGCGGATTGGCCTCCCCGCCGGTCCATTCGGCCTTGCCGATCACGCGCCGCCGGCGGCTCCAGCTGTCCCGTGTCGACCATCGGAAGTCACGGAAGCGGCGGGCGGGCTTGCCGCTCGCCTCGGCCTCGGCACGGGCGGCCGCCATCTCCGCCTCGATCTCGCCCGCAAGACGGGCGTTGCGCGCCAGACCGAACAGATAATCGACCCGGTTGGCCTCGCACCACACCATCAGCGCCTCGCGGGCGAAACCACTATCGGCGCGCAGCAAAATGCGCACACGTGGCCAGCGCGCGCGGATGCGGCGGACGATCCGCCCGATCTCGTCCACCGATCCGGCGGATGCATCGATGTTCGAGCGTCGCAGCTTGGCGGCCAACAGATGCCGCCCGCAGAACACATAGAGCGGCAGATAGCAGTAGCAGTCCCACGGGTCCGGCTTCGCCGGCCCGAGGACAGGCTCCGTAGCCATGGAAAAACCGGCCTTCCTGGTGGCCATGCAGCGGATCGTCGGTGGCGTCGAGATCGAGCGTAATCTGCGCCGGCGCCTTCTCGTGCGCATCGAGGAACAGGTCGACGAACAGCGTCTCGATCGCATCCGTGTCGGCGGCTAGCCGGGCGTAGCGCGACGGTTCGGGCCGGCTCAGCTCCAGCCGGTTCAGCGTGCTCTTGCCCGCCAGCGGCGCGCAATCGGATCGCCGTGCGGCGAGCTTGCCGGCCAGCACCGCCATCACCGGGTCATGGCGCAGCTCGTCGTGATCGATCAGGTCCTCGTAGCCGAGCGCGAAGCCGACGATCCGCTGCATTACCAGTGTCTCGACGTCGTGCTCAACCAAGGCTGGATTGCGGACATCAGTGAAGCAGGCGGCCAAGCGTCGGGTCAGCCCGACGACGCGGTCCGTGGCACCCAAGAGCAGAGCACCGGCGTCGGACGTGATCCGCCCGCCATCAAACGAGGCCGCCACGGCGCGGCCTTCCACTCGTGCAAAATCGAACAGCATCGGGCTACACTCTGTCGGCATCGGGGTTTCCTCTGCTCAGCGATAAGGCTTTGTCGCAGAAGAACTTTCGCCGATTTAGAGCCCCGATGCACCTACCCTCTGTGAGAAATGCGGGCTAGCGCGGGCCTTCCCGGACGCCGGGTCGGTCGGTTGCTCAGCCCGGATGCAGGTGCGCCACGGGCTGGCCCGTCTCCGCCGTGATCATCTCCGCCACGATCCGGCGGTGGCAGTGCGCCGGGTCGCGCTCGAAGCAGAGCAGGCAGGTCCGGCTGGCGCGCGCGCGGTCGCTTCCGCCAGCGCGGCCCGGGGCTCGTCGCCTTGCATGTGGTCGCGGAAGATCGCCTCCATCCGCTCCGGGTGCCCGGCGCGCACCGCGTCGCGGCCCGGCTTGGGGGTGCCGAGCGGGCGCAGGTGGAGGTAGCGGATGCCGCGCGAGTTCAGCCCGGCGGCGAGCTGGCGCTTGGAGAAGCCGGGCTTGCGCGACGCGGCGATGGCGCGGACGTCGAGCAATAGGCCGACACGGGCGGCAACGAGGGCATCCAGCACGGTCTCGATCGTCGTGCCCTCGTAGCCGATGGTCAGCAACGCGTCGGCGCGCTCCGCTGGCATGGGCTCAGCCGGCCGCCATCCAGTCGTCGATCAGGTGGCGGGCGATGGAATCGCCGCGGGGAAGCAGGAATCCGTGCTGGTCGGGATTGCGGACCTGCTCGCGCGAGAACCAGCGCACGTCGAGCAGCTCGGTTTCGTCCACCGTGATGTCCTCGGTCAGGCCCTCGCCGTAGAACCCCAGCATGATGTTGCCGGGAAACGGCCAGGGCTGGCTCGAATGGTACCAGACCTGCCCGACCTCGACCCCGGATTCCTCGCGCACCTCCCGCCGCACCGCTTCCTCCAGGCTTTCGCCCGGCTCCAGGAAGCCCGCCAGGGTCGAGGTACATGTTGGCGCGCGGGAAGCGCTGGGAGTGGCCGAGCAGGATGCGGTCGTCGCGGGTGATGAGCATGATCACGGCCGAATCCGTGCGCGGGAAATGTTCGGCGTTGCAGGCCGTGCATCGCATGACGTGGCCGGCGCTCCTGGCTTGGCAGGGTGCGCCGCAGACGGCGCAGAACCGGTGGCGCAGCCGCCAGTGCAGCAGGCCGCGCGCATGGGCGAGCACGGCGGCCTCGGGGCGTGGTTCGCCCCAGCCGACGGAGCGCAGATCGACGAATTTGCCGAGTTCGCCCGGAAGCAGGGGCAGCGGGTCCTCGGCGGCGCTGATGTCGACGGCGAACATCGCCCGATCGGCGAGCATGCCGAGGAAGGCCCACGGCCCGCCGGCCATGCGCAGGGCGCTCGCGGCCTCGCCGGATATGTACACCGCCTCTGGCCCGCCCCCGTCTATGCCGGCGACTAGGTTGCGGCTGCGCCAGACCGGGACGAACAGCGAATCCCGGTCGGCCAGTCGGGCTTCGATCCATGCCGGGTCCTCGCGCCGGGTCGCGGCGCGATCGAGCGGGCTGGAGGAATAGACGTTGGGGCGGCTGGCGAGGATGAGGGTCACGAGGCGATCCGGGCGCGATGTCCGGCGACGGTGCCATGCGTGGATAAGGGCGGCAATCATGCTAGGATGCGTGCCATGGGCACGGCCTTGAATAAATCGATGAGCCTCGCCGAGTTCCTTGCGTGGGAAGAGCGGCAGGCGGCGAAGTTCGAGTTCGACGGCTTCGGCCCGGTCGCGATGGTCGGGTCTCCGAGGCGCACGCCCTGATCCAGTCCAATCTTCTTCGGGAAGTCGGCAATCGGCTCAAGGGATCGCCGTGCCGCATCTACGGGAGCGACATCAAGGTGGAGGTCGCCGGGCGAATTCGGTATCCGGATGCCGTGGTCGTTTGCACCCCGGTCGATAGGGGCGGGACGCTCCTCCGTGACCCTGTGGTTGTCTTCGAGATCCTGTCCGAGGGCACTGCCCACACGGATATCGGCGCCAAGAATCGGGAGTACCGCGATACTTTCTCCGTCGGCCGCTATGTGCTGCTAGAGCAGGAGAGGGTCGGGGCCACCGTATTCTCGCGTCGTGGCCCGGAGTGGCTCGGCCAGACGCTGGCGGCCGATGACCCCCTCGCCTTGCCGGAACTGGGCGTACAGATGCCCCTCTCGGAACTCTACGCCGGCCTTGTCCGGGCAATGTAGCGGGCCACCCAGTCGGTCTTATCGCAGTTTCGGATGTCGGCCTCCGGACCCGCAGCCGTCCTTCGACATATCGGCCGCTTTATGGAAATCAAGGCATCACCACAGCCCAGCCCTGAAGGAATTGCTTGCATCGGAGATCAGGCAAGTCTCTGGACACTTGACTAAACTACTGGTATCCAGTATCCTATAACCGATGATGCTTTCGAATGGGATGCCGACAAGGCCGCCGCCAACTGGCGCAATCACGGCGTCGCCTTCGACCAGGCGGTCAAAGCCTGCCTCGATCCCTTTGCCGTCGAGCTGGACACCTCTAAAAACCCCTCCCGGCGCACCGCCGAACGCTGCTAAGTCTCTGATTTTACTGGGTGCAGGATCGCCGTCCGGACGTTTTTAGAGGTGTCCAGCTGATTGATGAGCGCGAGGACTACGGAGAGGAACGGATCAACCTTGTCGGCATGTGTGGCGGTGTGCTGCTGCACGTGACCTACACCGAACGCGCCGAACGCGTTCGGCTAATCTCGGCCCGGCGGGCGGAAAAACATGAGCAAGACGACTATTTTCGCGAAAACTCGGCCTGATGGTTCGGTGGTGGAAGTGCTGCCGGACGGGAGCTAACGGCCTTTTCCGGGCCGTCCTATGCGACCGATGACGGAGGCGCAGATTGCCGCCGCCGCCGCTGCCGATCCGGATGCGCGCCCCATGACGCCGGAAGAACGTCGGACCTCCCGCCGGGTGTCGCGGGCGAAGACCCTTCGCCGCGCGCTCGGCCTGACGCAGGAGGAATTCGCAGCGCGGTTCCAAGATTCCGCTCGGCACGCTGCGGGATTGGGAGCAAGGCAGGGCGGAGCCGGACCAGACTGCCCGCGCCTACCTCAAAGCCATTGCCGGCGATGCGACAGCCGTGCAGCGCGCCCTTCAGTCCCCGATCCCAGGACAGATGAGCGCGAAGAGGTAATCCAGCAGCCGCAAACAGAACGCGCAGAGGCCGAAAATTTGACCGTGGAGGGGTTTCCGGGAGACTGCCCGCTACTACCCTAGCGGAGGAGCGTCAGAACGCACCCATATGGAAATAACAAAAGCGCGGCCGGGCTGGAAGAGGCACTATGCAGTATTCAACTGATTTGCTCGATCATCTAACAGCACCGAAGCTGACTTCCCTGACTGTTTGTGGAGCATTTCACAGCCCGTTTTGAACGGGTCCGGGGAACGGATTGACGGCTGAGGAGTGCGTGCGGCTGGCACAGCGACGCGGGGCCAAGCGCGCCAAGGTCGCAGTCGCCCGCAAGCTCGCAACGGTCCTGCATCGCATGTGGGTCAGCGAGACGGACTTCCGCTACAGCACCCTGGAGGCGGGCATGGAGGGCTAATCACCTAGCAAACCACACCCGCCTCAGGGCTCGTCCGAGCGCGGACGACGGTGGAAGCAGGCCGCCGGACATCTGGCTGCACCTCAGGGTGACGCCGCTTTCGAGATCGGCCCTTCCGTCGCATCGGACCGTCTCATGTGGCTGCCGCAGCAGACCACGAACAGAAGCACGATCCGCAACCCGGATGAGCCCGCGTTGACCACCTACCGCCCAATGACAGAAGGGCTCCTACCACCTAATACCAACCCGCCTAGAGAGTGACACACGCCCACTCCCTTGCGCCGACGGAGCTGATGCGGTCAGGGTCGTTGACGAAGAAATGCCAGGCGGTCCGGCACGCCTCGACGATGGCGTCGTAGCCGTCCCACACCAGGGCGCACAGCCGGTTAGCGCGGAGGTATTGCCAGACGTTCTCCATCGGGTTCAGTTCCGGGGAGTACCGGCGGCAGCGGCAGGAGTGTGATGTTGTCGGGCACGCCGAGACGGACGCCCCGCTGATGCCATCCGGCGCTGTCGCAGACCAGCACGGCGTGAGCGCCGGGTGCGACCTGGGTGCTAATTTCGGCCAGGTGCTCGGTCATGGCCTCGGCATTGACGCCCGGCATGATGATTGCGGCGCCGACGGCGCGGTTCGGGCAAATCGCGCCAAACAGGTAGGCGGAGTTGTGGCGGTTATCGCGGACCATCAACGGCCGCGAGCCGATCGGCGCCCAAATGTAAGCGTGGCCGCCCTTCTGGCCGACCCGTGCTTCGTCCTGAAACCAAATCTCGACTGGCTTGTCAGCCGCGGAAGCGGGCAGCGCCTCCTTCACCAGACTGGCAAAGTTTTTTTAAACGCCGCCTCGGCCGCGGCGTCCTTCTTCGGATGGAACGGCCGCGGCTGCAGCCGGGTCAGGTCGAGCCGGCGCAACCACTTGCCGATGGTGCTCTCATGCACCGTCACACTGAAGCGGCGCGCAACCTCTTCGCGCAAATCCAGGCACCGCCAGCGCACCACCTTGTGCTTTTCCAGATCCGGCCCCTTGACGACCAGCTCCCTCAGCTCCGCCATTTGCTCCTTGGTCAGGACCGGCGCGGGGCCTGGGCCGCGGCGCGACGTCAGCCCGTCCACCCCGTCCCGATTGTAGCGATGCACCCAGTCGCGAAGCGTTTGCCGGTCCATGCCGTTCCGCTCCGCCGCCTCGGCGCGCGGATAGCCCTCCAGAATCATCGCCATCGCCAGCAGCCGGCGGACCTGCGCGCCGTCGCGGCATTTGCCCGCGATCTCACGAAGGCCAGCCGCCGTGTGCTCCGTACGCGTCACCGTCACTGCCGCGCCCATCCGATGCCTCGCTCCGACTCGACCACGCGGCCATCGAATCAGAACCGAGCCAGATTGGGAATCCCAGAGAGTCAGGGGCCAGGCGGCTTGGTATAAGACGTCCGCAGACGTCCGCTCCGCCCGCCAAGCGTTGCGTTACTCGCGTAAACTACCCATGCTCGCCCATGATATTGGCAATGTCCCGGAAGATAGATCGCACCACCTGGACACCTCCAAAAACCCTGGCGGTTTGGCCGCTGAGCTGATTGGACACCTCCAAAAACCCTGGCGGTTTGGCCGCTGAGCTGATTCACTTCGCGTCGTAGGTGCGAGGGGATTCGATGGGTCGGCAGCCTGGTTTTTTCGATGTGTCCGATCGGCTTCGGGAGCTTTCGGCGAAAGGCGACGAGTTGGAGCGTCTTGCTGGAGTGGTCGACTTCGAGTTGGACACCTCTAAAAACGTCCGGACGGCGATCCTGCACCCAGTAAAATCAGAGACTTAGCAGCGTTCGGCGGTGCGCCGGGAGGGGTTTTTAGAGGTGTCCAGTTGTTCCGACCGGCACTGGAGCACGCGGTACCGCGGTCGGATCGCGGCAAGGGCGGGCGGCCCGCCTTCGACCTGGTGCTGATGTTCAAGGGCCTGCTGTTGCAGGCAATGCACGCGCTATCGGACGAGCGGACCGAGTATCTGATCAAGGACCGGCTGTCGTTGATGCGCTTTCTCGGTTTGGGCCTCGCCGACCCGGTGCCGGACGCGAACACGATCTGGACTTTCCGCGAGGCGCTGAAGCGGGCGGGTGCCATCGACGCCTTGTTTGCCCGCTTCGAGACGACGCTGCGCGAGGCGGGATTTCTCGCTATGGGCGGGCAGATCGTGGATGCCTCGATCATCGCGGCCCCGAAGCAGCGCAACACCGAGGCGGAAAAGGCGGCGATCAAGCAGGGCGAGGTGCCGCCGGACTGGACGCGCAAGCCGGCCAAGCTCCGGCAGAAGGACCGTGACGCGCGGTGGACCGTCAAGTTCAGCAAGGCGAAGCCGCGCGAGGACGGCACGAAGCCGGTCGACATCGCCATCCCGGCCTTCGGGTACAAGAACCACGTGTCGATCGACCGGCGGCACGGCCTGATCCGCCGCTGGACGGTGACCGACGCGGCGGCGCATGACGGCGCGCGGCTCGGCGACCTGCTCGACCGCGACAACACGGCGAGCGACGTGTGGGCCGACACGGCCTATCGGTCCGGGAAGAACGAGCAGATGCTGAAGGGACGCGGCCTCGTCTCGCGCATTCACCGCCGCAAGCCGCAGGGGAAGCCGATGCCGGCGCGCACGTCGAGGGCCAATGCACGCAAATCGGCGGTGCGGTCCGCGGTCGAGCACGTGTTCGCCCGCGAGAAAGGGCCGATGGGTCTGTCCATCCGCACCATCGGCCTGGCGCGCGCGCAACTGAAGATCGGCATGGCGAACCTCGCCTACAACATGAAGCGCCTGCTCTGGCTCAGCAGGGAGGCGGCCGCCGGGTAGCCGCCCGGCCAGCCGCGCTCACCCAAGCCGGAGCGACAGCGGCCAGGACACCTCTAAAAACCCCTCCCGGCGCACCGCCGAACGCTGCTAAGTCTCTGATTTTACTGGGTGCAGGATCGCCGTCCGGACGTTTTTAGAGGTGTCCAGTCAAGTGGGCCGCGACGCGATCAACGCGCCGAAACACACTCATCACACCACCATCGTCACCCGCCGACGAGGGTAGTTGGAGGTGTCCACCTTGGTGGCCGTCGTTTCGTCGTCAGAACTTCCCAGATATTCGGTCTGGATCACAGCCGCCTTGGTTGCGAGACCGTGCAATGTATGCGGCACAAAGTCTTTTAAACGCCCGAGCCGACTCTCGTAGAGTGACGTGACCATGGTACACAACCCATAATATTCGTTGCGGCGGATGTTCCAATCATCCAGTTCTATAGAGGCCACGGGGCGCGGTTCTGCTGACGTTTGCGATAATTGACCTATCTTTAATTGGAGTTGGGTCATCTTCCAACTAATAGCTCTAATCTCTAGGCACAGTTGGAATAGATCCTTATCGCGACCAAAATAAACGCCGTTGGGAAGATCCCCACAGGGGACAGAGCATATTGCCCTCTCCATTACCCAATAGCCGTTGTGCGCACGAAATTCGGACACGATACCTCGACTAATGAGGGTTCGCCTTCTCCTGATTTGGAGAGCTCATCCATTCTTTTTTCCAGCTACCAGATGGCGATCAATAATGTTTTCGGCCTGCGGCCCACTCATCTCATTCGTGTGAGTTAAGATTTCAGCCAAAGCTCGGGCTGCGGCATGGACATTGTGCTGGTCGAAAAACCCTTTGACCTCAGCATCCAATCCGGCAATGCGGTGACATAGAGCTGCTTCATCTTCATCGGGGAACATCTCAGTAAAAATGGTGGAGATTTGCGCCACATCTCGGAAGCCCCCCTGGTCGTCAAGCATATCTATCTCGAAAGCTTTTAGGCAGCCCCGCGCCGCGGCAAGGATCAGCAGCTCCTTATGCTGATCTGTTGCAGCGGGCCATAGCACACAGGTCCTCCCTGACTTTTCCGCGCGGTTGATCCAAATCCGCTTCAAGCCCAACCCCAGATACCGTGCCATCACTGCGTGGCCGGCTTCATGAACAGCTTCGCTAGCCAGTATCATGTCACGCACCTACCATGTCCCTACGCCATCCCTGGGTGACATCCCTACAGTGCTCCGCGTTTATCGTATCACGCTGAGCCGAGAAATCGTCGCCATGCTGACATTGTAGCTCCGGGCCAGTTCCTTGAGGGTCGCGCCTTTCTCACGCCGCTGGCGAGCCTCCGCCTCCTGCTGCGGGGTGAGGACGGGCGGACCGGCCCATGTCCTGTCCGCGCGCCTGGGCGTGGCTACGGCCCTCCGCCGTGCGGGTGCGTATCAGGTCGCGCTCCACGTCCTCCAGCCCGCCCAGCATCAGCCGTCCGGCGCGGACATTCCAATCGAGACACCACCACCAACTCTGTTGCCCCCCGCACCGCGAAGCGGTAATGCAGGCGCGGGAGGTCGGCGGCGGACGGGCGCCTTGCCAACCCGGTCAGGTCCGGAAGGAAGCAGCCGCAGCGAGTTTCAGCTCGGGTTGTCGTACCGGCCTCCCACTCGCCAACCATCGAAGGGGGCCGCTGCGGCGGCTACAAAAAGCGCCGCATGTCCGGCCTGTTCCAGGACGATCCGCCGCAGGACGCAGCTCCGCCGCCCGGCCCCGGGCTGTTCGCCCACAGCGAGCCCGCGCCCTACCGGGTCCTGGCGCGCAAGTACCGCCCGACGCGCTTCGACGACCTGATCGGGCAGGAGGCGATGGTCCGCACCCTGCGGAACGCCTTCGCGATCGGGCGCGTGGCGCACGCCTTCATGCTCACCGGCGTGCGTGGGGTCGGCAAGACCACCACCGCCCGGATCATCGCCCGCGCCCTGAATTGCGTCGGCCCGGACGGCGGCGGCGGACCGACCGCTGACCCGTGCGGCGTGTGCCCGAACTGCACCGCCATCCTCGCCGACCGGCACCCTGATGTCATGGAGATGGATGCCGCCTCGCGCACCGGGGTCGATGACGTGCGCGAGATCATCGAGGCGACGCGCTTCCGGCCCATGCAGGCGCGCATCAAGGTCTTCGTCATCGACGAGGTCCACATGCTGTCGCGCAACGCCTTCAACGCGCTGCTGAAGACGCTGGAGGAGCCGCCCGCGCACGTGAAGTTCGTGTTCGCGACCACCGATCTGCGCAAGGTGCCCATCACGGTGCTGTCGCGCTGCCAGCGGTTTGACCTGCGGCGGGTCCGCATAGCAGAGCTGTCGACGCATTTCGGGCGCATCGCCGCCGCCGAGGGGGTGGCGGCCGAGCCGGCGGCGCTCGACCTGATCGCGCGGGCGGCGGACGGCTCCGTGCGCGACGGACTTTCGCTGCTCGACCAGGCGATCGCGCGGGCCGAGGATGGGGTGCGCGCGGCGCAGGTCGCCGACATGCTGGGGTTGGCCGACCGGGAATCGGTGTTCGACCTGCTGGAGGCGGTGATGGCCGGCCGTCCCGCCGCCGCCCTGGAGGTGACCGAGCGCGCGCATGAGCGCGGGGCCGACCTCGGCGTGATGCTGGCCGATCTGCTGGAGCTGCTGCACATCCTGACCCGGCTCAAATCCGTCCCCGGCCTGCGCGACAGCCCCGAGCTGCCGGAAGCCGAGCGGACGCGCGGCGCGGCCCTGGCCGACCGGTTGTCGATCCCCGCGCTGGCCCGCGCCTGGCAGATGCTTCTGAAGGGCGTGGGCGAGGTCGAGGCCGCGCCCGACCGCCGCGCCGCCGCCGAGATGGTGCTGATCCGCCTCTGCTATGCCGCCGACCTGCCCTCGCCGGGGGATCTGGTACGCCGGCTGACCCAGGCACCGGCCGGCCAGATCGCCCCGCAGCTCGCCGTTCCTGGCGGCGTGGCGAGCGGGGGTATGCCGAGCGGGGGTATGCCGAGCGGGGGCGGGACGCGCGCGGTTGCGGGCGGCGTTTGCCTGGCCCCGCAGCCCGAGGCCGACCTGCCCGCGCCACGCCTGGCCGGATTCCGCGACGTCGCCATGCTGCTGGCCGACCGGCGGGAGGCGCTGATGCACGCACATCTGCTGCATTCGGTCCACCTGGTCCGCTTCGCTCCGCCGGTGATCGAAATCCGCCCCGAGCCGGCCGTGCCCCGGGACTTCGCGCCGCGCTTGGCCGCGCTGTTGCAGGAAGCGACCGGCACGCGCTGGACGATCGCCCTGTCCACAGCCGCCGGAGAGCCGAGCCTGGCCGAGCAGGGCAGCGCCGCCGACGCGGGCCGCCAGGCCGCTGCCGCCGATCATCCGCTGGTGCGCACCATTCTCGACGCCTTTCCCGGCGCGCGCATACAGACGGTGCATGACACAACGGTCGATGCATACGGTCTGCCCGCCGCCCCCGATATGCCCGCTTTCGCGCTCCCGGACGCCGAGCCGGCCGACGAACCCGCCGATGAGATGGAGCAGGACTGATGAAGAACCTGGCTGGCCTGATGAAGCAGGCGCAAGAGATGCAGACGCGGATGCAGGAGATGCAGGCCAAGCTGGAGGCGATCGAGACCGAGGGCGTTGCCGGCGCCGGGCTGGTGAGCGTCACGCTCAACGGCAAGGGCGAGCTGCGCCGGGTGAGGATCGATCCCAAGCTGATCGACCCGACCGAGGCGGAGATGCTGCAGGACCTGATCGTTGCGGCGCACGCCGACGCCAAGCGCAAGGTCGAGGCCCGTGCGGCCGAGGAGATGCAGCAGGTGACCGCCGGCATCCCGCTGCCGCCCGGCATGACGCTGCCGTTCTAGAGACGGATGGGTGGGCCGGAGGTCGAGCGGCTGATCGGGCTGTTGGCGCGGCTGCCCGGCATGGGGCCGCGCAGCGCCCGCCGCGCCGCGCTGCGTCTGCTCCAGCAGCCCGAGACGCGAATGCTCCCCTTGGCGGCCGCACTGGCCGATGCAGCCCGCGCGGTGCAGTCCTGTTCGCTGTGCGGCAATCTCGACAGCCGCGATCCGTGCGCCATCTGCACCGATCCACGCCGCGACCGGAGCATCGTCTGTGTCGTCGAGGGCGTCAGCGATCTCTGGGCGTTGGAGCGCGCCGGGGTGCATCGCGGGCTCTATCACGTGCTGGGCGGCACGCTCTCGGCGCTGGGCGGCGTGGGGCCGGATGACCTCAATCTGCGCCCGCTGCTGGCGCGCATCGAGGCGGGTGGGGTGACGGAGGTGATCCTGGCGCTGGGCGCCACGGTGGATGGCGCGGCGACGGCGCACTGGCTGACGGACCGGCTGCGCCCGCTGCGGGTCGGCGTCACGCGGCTGGGGCAGGGCGTGCCGATCGGCGGAGCGCTGGATGTGCTGGACGAGGGCACGCTGGCCGCGGCGCTGCGGGCGCGCCGGCCTACGTCGTGACGCTCTCGCGTCGCGCGCTGATCCACGGCGTCGGCCGCGCCGGCGGGCTCGCCGCCGCTTATCGGACGATGGCCGCGATGGGGCTGCTGACGGTGCCCGCCGCCTACGCTGGGCCCCCGGCGCTGCCGCAAGGGGCGGGCCGGCGCGTGATCGTCCTCGGAGCCGGAATCGCCGGGCTGGTGCTGGGCTACGAGCTGATCGCCGCCGGCTTCGACCCGCTGATCCTGGAGGCGCGCAGCCGGGCGGGCGGGCGCAACTGGACGCTGCGCGGCGGCGACGCGATCGTGGAGACCGACAGCGTCCAGCGGGTCCGCTTCAACGTCGGCGAGCACCTCTACTTCAATCCCGGTCCGGCGCGCATCCCGTACCATCACCAGGCGATTCTGTCCTACTGCCGGGCGCTCGACGTTCGGCTGGAGGTGATGTGCAACGACAACCGCGGCGCGTTCATGCAGGACGACCTCGCCTTCGCCGGCGTCCCGCAGCTCAATCGACGGGTGGTGAACGACGGGCGCGGTTACGTCGCCGAACTGGCGGCCAAGGCGCTCGACCCGGCGGCGCTCGACCAGCCCGTCTCGACGGAGGACATGGCGCGGCTGCGCGGATTCCTCCGGGCGTTTGGCGCGCTTGACCGCGATCTCGTGTACCGGGGGACGAGCCGGGCCGGCTGGGCCGAGCCGCCAGGCGCCGGCGCGCAGGAGGGACGGGCGAACCCGCCGCTCGACCTGCGCGCGATCCTTGCGTCGGACTTCTGGCAGGGGCCGATGCAGTGGGGGGAGCTGGCGGACATGGCGCCAACCATGCTGCAACCGGTGGGCGGAATGGGCCGTATCGGCGAGGCGTTCGGCCGCAAGCTTTGGGGCCGCATCACCTACGGCGCCGAAGTCTCGGCGCTGCGCCGCACCGAGGCCGGCGCGCGGGTGGTCTGGAAGGATGCGACGGGGGCCGAACAGGCGGCCGAAGCACCGCTTGTCGTCGTGACGCTGCCGCTGAGCGTCCTGCGCGGCATCGCCGCCGACTTCACGCCGGCGGTACGCGATGCCATCGCCGCCCCCGCCTATGTGCCGGCCGGCAAGGCGGCATTCCAGGCCGAGCGGCGGTTCTGGGAACTCGACCACGCCATCTACGGCGGCGTCTCCTGGACCAGCCGCGACATCACGCAGATCTGGTATCCCACAGCCGGCATCCATCAGACGAAGGGGGTGCTGGTGGGCGCGTATATCTGGTCGCAAGCCGAAGGGGATAGCTTCGCCGCCAAGCCTCCCGAGCGACGGCTGGCGGACGCGCTGGCCGATGGCGAGCGGCTGCATGCGGAGTATCGCCAATGGCTCGGGCGCGGCGTCACGGTTGCCTGGCCCAAGGTGCCGTTCAGCCAGGGAGCCTGGGTGGAGTGGAGCCGCACGGATCGCGCGCGCCACTATCCGATATTGCTGACCGGCGACGGCCCGTTCCTTTTCGCCGGCGAGCACATGTCCTGGGTCAATGGCTGGCAGGAGGGTGCCGTGCTGTCCGCCCACGGGGCCTTGGCGGTGCTCGCGGATCGGTTGCGTGGCTGAATTTGCCTTGTCGGCCGACGTTCGGCAAATGGTCGAATAGGCAAGCTTCCGCGCCAAGCCCGCTCTCGTTGACAGTCGCCGCGAGCTTCGGGTTCTCAGCGCCTCCTACCCCGGAGCACTCCCGCGCCTCCTCGGTCCGCAAGACAGCTATCAGCGGGCACCGGACCGCCTCGGCCTCGATGCCATTGCAGATTAAAATCGAGACATGTCATATCACCTATACGGTATTCGCTCGCAATCACGCGAGTATTCGGGCATGACCACATTGGCATTAACTTACGTTAAATAAGGTCATCTCAGGATTGGGATGGGGGAGAAGATTTATGGACGCCGTCTTTGCCGAGGCGCTTGACTGTGCTCGCCAACGTTTCGGCGATGAGGAATGGAACATGTTGGACGTCAAGCGGCAGACCGCCGCGATCTACGAGGAGATGAAGCGGATAGACTCCGAGACTTCGAAGCTCCGGACAGGGGTGGCCGCGCTGTCTGGCGCAACCGCTTAAGGCGCTGCGGTGGCAAGCTGTGGCCCCGCGAGCCGTCGTTTTGCTAGGCCGGTTGACGGCTTTGGCACGTCTCGGATGGGTGACGGCCTACGACCCTTGTCGTGGTGGGTGCGACAGGGATTGAACCTGTGACCCCCGCCGTGTGAAGGCGGTGCTCTCCCGCTGAGCTACGCACCCGTTCCGCGAGATCGGAGAGGCTACCTATGACCTTCGAAAGGTGGGGCGCAACCCCGAACGGCCTGGCAACCCTGGCGCCGGCTTATGAATGTCCTACCATGGCGCCTCCGGCCGACGTGCGTTAGCGAGGGGTGACAGCGCCTTCCATCTGTTCCGTCCGTCCTGCATCCGCCTTGACCGGCCTGCCACCCGTGCCAGAGCCCCGCAGGCGGGTCAGTCCCATGCGCAGAATGTTCAACGGCGGGACGACGTAGAGCGCGATGACATTGGTATACTGCGCCTGCTCCGCGGCTGGCAGGCCAAGCCGAAAATCGCGGGTTGGCTCCGAGCGCAGGAATGTACCAGCCATGCGGTCCCAGCAGGAGAGCAGCAGCCCAAAGTTGCGGTCCCAGTGCTTCACCTCGACGCTGTGATGCAATTGATGCTGCGCCGGGCTGAGCAGGTAGTTCTCTAGCCAGCCGTATGCCATCGGGATATGCGAATGCCGCAGGTGGTAGAACGAGAGCAGGTTGGCGAGGAAGTAGGCGTCCACGCCCATCAGCAGGTTGTCGCGGATAGGCAGCCCAAAGGCATAGGAGGTGACGCCCAGAAAAGCCCCGATGCTCAACATGATCAGGCCGGCGTCGATGATCTCCTGCACGGGATGGATGCGGCGGTTGGAAATCGGGATTAAAAACAGTGTCGAATGGTGAACTTTGTGGAACTCCCACAGGACACGAACCTTGTGTTCCAGGAAATGCACCAGGAAATTGCAGAAATCCGCGATGACCACCGTCGCGATCAGGATGACGGTCCAAAGCCAAGCGCTCTCCGACACTTGCGGGCGCGGCCCGAATACGGCGCCCGCTGCATCATAACTGAATTTCGCGATGACCACGTTGCCGACGATGACTGCTCCCACCGTGAAGGGATGGACGGCGCGGCTGACTGCCAGGAACAGCAGGTCGAGGCGGACGGATTTGTGACGCAGGAGCACGGCGGGAAAGCAGAAGCGCAGGAAGTTTCCCGGCGTCTTGGCCAGACCGTGGTCGGTCCGGATCGCGAAGGTGAGCGCCGCACCGGTCAGCGCCGAGATCCATGTCGCCAGCACGATGGCGACACTGAAGGTCAGGAGATGATGGACGATCGCGGACGCATAGCTATTCAGGCGCAACGCGTGCAGCATCCACAAACTCCCGGGCGGTGGCGGAAGCAGGGGAGGCTGGCTCTCCTAACCCCAAAATCCCGCCTTGGAACTTCATGGGAATAATACCACGTCGCGAGACAGCCGGGTGCCCGATCCGGTTCAACTCGTCGTCAGTATGATACCGCAAGCAGTTCGCTTCAGACGGCGCGCGCCGTCCGCTGAGGTTGCGGACACGGGAGAGTTGTAGCTGAGTGCGCACATACGCCGCCCTCGGTCCCGCAGGAGGACGTCATGCGTCCGCGGTTCGTTGTCACCAATGTCATCATCCTGGCCCTGCTTTACGCCGGCTGGCGGCTCGGACTGTTCGACGGCTTCCCCGCGCTCGGCCCGGTCGAGGGCATCATGGTCGGCTTCCTCGGCATCTACGCCGCGTTCGGGGCGGCGGCGGCCTTCCTGGGCCACTGGCGCACCTGCGCCCACATCGCCAACAGCCTGCCCATGTGGGCGTTGACCTTCACCGGGCTCGGCCTCGTGCTCGCGGTCGCCGACCTGCACAGCCTGACGCCGGAGGCGATGGCGGTCGTGTTCCGCAACCTCGCCTTCTCGATCATCCCCAACATCGTCGGCGTCGCCTTGATGGCGTGGCTGCGCGAGCTTGCCTGGTGGTGCGCCCGTGCCGAAATTTAAGGGCTTCGAGTGGTCATATCGTGATCTGCTCACCTCGCTGATGGTGGTCTACATGGCCATGGCGGCGCTCGCGCTGATCGCCGCAAGCAGGGCGAGCACCGAGGGCGTGACGCCCGGCAACGTGTTGTTCCAGCTCACCTGGGACCCGGCGAAGCTCGCCGACGTCGACCTGTGGGTGCGCGCGCCTGATGATGCGCCGGTCGGGTACTCGCACCCGGCCGGGCGGCACTGCAACCTGCTGCGCGACGACACCGGCCGCCCAACCGATCCGGAGTTGCGCAACATGGAACTGACGGTCTGCCGCGGCACGCCGGACGGCGAATGGGTCGCCAACGTCGCCCTCTATGCCGATCGTGACGGCAAGCTCCCGGTGACCGCGCTCCTGATCGCCACGATGGCCGGCAAGAACGGCATCCAGCAGATCGCGCGCCGCACCGTGGCCCTGACCCGCGAGGGCGAGGAGCGGACCGGGTTCCGGTTCGCGCTGCATGGGCAGGATCTCGTGCCGGACAGCGTGAACCACCTCGAGATGCCGCTCTGGAAGCACTTATGATCAGCCCGGTCCCGATCGTGTTCGCGCTGCTCGCGCTTTCGGCCGGTGCCTGTGCCATCGCGGTGCATGGGGCCTGGGTCCGCGCCGGCTCGTTCTGCCTGACCGTCGTGCTGGCCGCCGCGTTGTGGCAGACCAGCCTGGGGCGGCCGCGACCGGCGGTGTTCGAGGCCCCGACCGGCACGGTGGTCGGCTTCCACTTCGACGAGCCGCGCGCGATCTATCTCTGGATGCTGCCGGCCGGCGCCCGCGCCCCGACCGCGTTCGCCCTGCCGTGGTCCGAGCGCCAGGCGGCGCAGCTCCAGCAGGCGGCCGAGCAGGCGCGCAAGGATGGCGAGCCGTTGCAGGCGCGGCGCACCGACCGGCCGACTGGCCCGATGCGCGGCCTGCGCCTGACCGCGCAGGATAGCCTGCGCTTCTACCCCGCCGAGCATCAGGCGCTGCCGCCGAAGGCCATGGCCACGGAGTGATCGCCGCGCCTGACCCCGGTGCCTTGACCACGGCCTGCCGGCGCCGCTTCACTCGAGCGGCTTGAGGGAAGGGGACGCGGATGAAGCCACGAATTGCAATCGTCGGCGCCGGCGCGGTGGGCGGTTACACCGGGGCGCACATGGTCCAAGCGGGCGAGGAGGTCATCTTCATCGATCCCTGGCCCGAGCACGTTGAGACGATGCGCGCCAAGGGGCTGCGCATTTCGCACCTGACCGGGGAGGAGTTCACAGTCCCGGTGCGCGCATTGCACCTGACCGACGTCCAGGGCCTCAGCAAGGAGCGGCCGGTCGATATCGCCTTCGTCTGCATGAAGTCCTACGACACCGCCTGGGCGACCCGGTTCATCGCGCAGTACTTGGGTCCGGACGGCTACGTGGTCTCGCTGCAGAACTGCATGAACGAGGCGACGGTGGCCTCGGTCGTCGGCTGGGGCCGGACGCTCGGCTGCATCGCCAGCTCGATCACCGTCGATCTCTGCGAGCCCGGCCATGTGCGCCGCGCCGCAGGGAAAAGCCGGGGCAAGGGGCACACTGTCTATCGGGTGGGCGAGGTGCATGGCCGGATCACCCCGCGCGCAAGCGAGGTCTGCCGGCTGGTGGACACCGCCGATGGGGCGATGGTAACGCCCAATCTGTGGGGCGAGCGGTGGTCGAAGCTGGTCACCAACGTCATGGGCAACGGGCTGTCGGCCTGCACCGGCATGATCAGCCGCGACGTGGTCGCCAACGAGGCGACCCGCCGCTTCTCCGCCCGGCTGGGCAGCGAGGCCATCCGCGTCGGTCACGCGCTGGGTTACGCGCTGGAGGAGATCCTGCACCTCGACCCGGAGGTGATCGCCCGCGCCGGCGAGGGCGATCCAGATGCGGTGCGCGCCTATGACGAGCATCGGCTGGCGGAGACGCGCAAGCCCGGCGGCGGCGAGCATCGGCCGTCGATGGGCCAGGACATGGTGAAGGGCCGCCGCACCGAGATCGAGTTCATGAACGGGCTCGTCGCCGACAAGGGCGCCGAAATCGGCATCCCGACGCCCGCCAACACCGCCCTGACCGACATCGTCAAGCGGGTCGAGAAGGGCGAGCTGCAACCCGATCCGCGGCATATCGTCGATCTGCGCCTGAACTGATAAATCTGCCCCGCGGCGCCGGCGTGCGTTGACGCCGCGGGGTGATCCTTGGCACCTGGACGCCGTCCCAGCGACTCGCCACACCGCATGAACCATGTTGCCCGCGCCGATCCGGCGGAGGTCCTTCGCCGCGTCTTCGGCTTCCCCGCCTTCCGGGGTCTGCAGGAGGACGTGGTGCACCATGTCGTCGCCGGGGGAGATGCGCTGGTGCTGATGCCGACCGGCGGCGGGAAGAGCCTCTGCTATCAGGTGCCCGCGCTGTGCCGGCCGGGCACCGCGGTCGTCGTCTCGCCGCTGATCGCTCTGATGGACGACCAGGTGGCGGCGCTGCGCCAGGTGGGCGTGGCCGCCGGCGCGCTGCATTCGGAGCTTGATCCGGGCGAGGCCCGCGACCTCACGCGCGACCTGATCGAGGGCGCTCTCGACCTCCTGTACGTCTCGCCCGAGCGTCTGCTGGGCAACGGCACGCTCGACCGGCTCTCGCGCATCCAGCTCGCGCTGTTCGCCATCGACGAGGCGCACTGCGTCTCTCAGTGGGGCCACGAGTTCCGCCCGGAGTACCGCGCGCTCGCCGGCCTGGCGGAGCGGTTTCCTGGTGTGCCGCGGATCGCGCTGACCGCGACCGCGGACCGGCGCACCCGCCCCGACATCCTGGCCGGCCTGCGGATGGCGGATGCGGCCACCTTCGCAGCCAGCTTCCATCGCCCCAACCTGCACATCGCCGCCCAGGCGAAGGCGAGCGAAACCGCCCAGCTCCAGGCCTTTCTCGCCCGGCACAAGGGCGACTGCGGGATCGTGTATTGCGGCACCCGCGCCAAGACCGAGCGCGTGGCCGCCCAGCTCGCCGCCAAGGGCGTCCCCGCGACCGCCTTCCACGCCGGACTGGAGCCGGAGCGCAAGCGCGCGGCCCTGGCCCGCTTCCGGTCGGGCGAGCCGGTCGTCATCGTCGCCACCATCGCCTTCGGCATGGGCATCGACCGGCCCGACGTACGCTTCGTCGCCCATCTGGACATGCCGGAGAGCCCGGAGGCGTTCTACCAGCAGATCGGCCGCGCCGGTCGGGACGGGGAGCGGGCGGAGACGCTACTGCTGTACGGCGGCCAGGAGATCGCCCAAGCTCGTCATCGCCTGGCGCAGTCCAGCGCACCCGACACGCAGAAGCGCACCATGCGGACCAAGATCGAAGAAATGGTGGCGCTCGCCGAGACGGTCGATTGCCGCACGCGCACCCTGCTCGGCTGCTTCGACGAGGCGCTGGACGGTCCGTGCGGGCACTGCGATACGTGCGACGCCCCGCCCGCGACGCTGGCCGCGACCGTGGAGGCGCAAAAGGCGCTGTCGGCGGTGCATCGCACCGGCCAGATTTTCGGCGGGGTGCATGTCATCGCAGTGCTGCGCGGCGAGCGGACCGACACGGTGCTGCGCCACGGCCATGACCGACTCGGGGTGTTCGGGGTGGGCGCGGATCGCCCGGCCTCGTTCTGGCGCGGCGTGCTGCGCCAGCTGATCGCGCTGGGCGCCCTCGACGTCGATACCGAGGGACATGGCGGGCTATTCCTGGTGACTGACAAAGCCCGTCCGCTGCTGCGCGGCGCGGTGGAGTTCCGCGTCCGCGCCGAGGCGCCCGTCGCGCGTCGTGTGTCCATCGCCTCCCCGGCCGCTCCCGCCGTCGCTGACACCCCCGCTACGCCGGCGGAGCAGGCGCTGTTCGATGCGCTGCGTGCCTGGCGTGCGCGGGAGGCGAAGGCGCAGTCGGTGCCGCCCTACGTGATTTTCCATGACACGGTGCTGCGCGCCATCGCCGCCGCTCGGCCCGCGCAGGCGGAGGCGCTCGGTACCCTGAAAGGCGTCGGCGCCTCCAAGCTGGCGCGCTACGGCGCCGCGGTGCTGGCGATCGTGCGCGGCCCTCACCCGCCGCTGCGCGGCGACCTCTCCCAAGGGGAGAGGTGATTTAAGCAGCAGGCGATCGTCTCACCTCTCCCGGCGGGAGAGCTCGCCGTGCGCAGCGCGGCGGGTGAGGGGCTTAGCGCACCCGGCGGAACTTGTGCAGGCTGCGCAGGTCGTCGGGACGCGGCTTGTCCGGGTAGGTCTGCGACCAGTTGGTCCAGGAGACCTCGCCCACATACAGATCGCCGTGCGAATCCACGGTGAGCCCGTGCGGGGCCATGAACTCGGTCGGGCCGAGGCCGGCGTGGAGCCCGCCCAGGCGGGCGATGCGCTTGCCCGTGTTGTCCACGATCGTCACGCGGGGGCCGAGATTCGGCATGTCGCGGTTCACCGGCATGGTCGGGCCCAGTTCGCCGATATAGCAGATCGGGCATTTGCCCGGCGGCATGAACAGGCCGCATGGCCGGTGCAGGTTGTTCCATTGCGCCTGGTACTTGCCGTTGCCGTCGAACACCTGGACGCGATGGTTCTCGCGGTCGGCGACGTACACCCAGCCATCGGCGTCGCAGGTGATGTTGTGGACGATGTTGAACTCGCCCGGATCGGTGCCGGAATCGCCCCAGGACAGCAGCAAACGGCCCTTGGGGTCGAACTTGTGGACCCGCGCATTGCCGTAGCCGTCGGAGACGAACAGCGACCCATCCGGGCCGAGGGCGGTGTGGGTGCAGCGATGGAACGGCTCGCCGCTCATGTAGGGGGCGGGCTTGCCGGGCACCCCGAGTGTCAGCAGCACCTTGCCGTCCAGCGTGCATTGCCGGACCGTGTGGTCGCCGTCGTCGGTCAGCCAGATCGTATCGTCGGGCGCCATGTGCAGCCCGTGCGCGCGCGGAAACACGCCCTCGCCCCAGGAGCGGAGGAAGTTGCCCTTGCGGTCGAACACGATCATCGGGTGCTCGCCCCGATTGAAGACATAGACGTTGTCGGCGCGATCGGCGCCGACGGCGCCGATCTCCTTGAAGCGCCATCCGTCTGGGAGCTTGGCCCAGTTTTCGACGGGTTCGTAGATGAAGTCGCTAGAGCCGGTTGCGGGCATTGTTTCCTCCTGCTTTCCGGTCAAGCTAGACCGCGACCGGGACGGAGGCCAAGATGGACGCTCAGGAACTCAAGCGCGGCATCACCGTCTGCATGTTCGACCAGTACGGGACCGTGGTGGACATGCAGGGCGGGCTGGTCGAGGTCGCCACCCCGTATTTGCGCGCCAAGGGGTGGCAGGGCAACGCGAATTCTTTCGTCACCTGGTGGCGGCGCACGCACTACGAAAACTCGATGATCGACGCCCTGCTCGGGCGCAAGCACACCCCCTATCGCGAGATCGGCCATCGTGCGCTGGACCACGTGCTGGAGCGCGCGGGCATCGCCCATACCATGGCGGAGGTGCACGCGCTCGTGGCGGCGATCGAGCGGCTGAAGCCGTTTCCAGAGGTGCCGGCCGCGCTGGACCGGCTGCGCACCCGCTACAGGCTTGTCGTGCTGTCGAACGGCGATCCCGATATGCTGGAGGCGGCCAAGGCGCACCACGGAATCCCCTTTGACGCCGTGATCTCGGTCGTCGTCGCCAATGCCTTCAAGCCGCACGTCGCCACCTACACGAAGGCGGCCGCCCTCGTCGGCGTGCCGATGGACCAGGTGCTATTCGTCGCCAACCACGCCTTCGACTGCGTCGGCGCCAAGTCGGCCGGCATGCGGACGGCCTTCATTGACCGCCGCCGCCGACCGTTCGGCATCACCCCGCACCAGCCGGACATCATCGCGCCGAGCATGACCGAGCTTGCGAAGGTGCTCGGCTGACGGCTTGCCGCCCGGCCGGCCGGGACGTATCGAGTTCTAGGGATTGAGGAGAACCTGCCATGAAACTCATGAGTTTCCGCCGTCCCGACGGCATGCCGTCCTGGGGCATCGCCAAGGACGAGGGCGTGATTGACCTGGGCCACCTGGCGCCGGGCCTCAAGCATGCGCTCTGGGCGATGACCTCGCTGGCCGAGGAAGCGGCGCGCCACCCCGACTACCGGCTATCGGAAGTGCGGTTCCTGCCGCCGATCCCGGACCCGGACAAGATCTTCTGCGTCGGGCTCAACTACGTCACGCACATCAAGGAGGGCGGGCGGGAGCCGCCGAAGAAGCCGATCATCTTCACCCGGACGCCCAGCAGCCAGGTCGGCAACGGCGAGCCGGTGATCCGCCCCAAGGCCAGCGAGACCTTCGACTACGAGGGCGAGCTTGCCGTCGTCATCGGCCGACGTTGCCGGCACGTGGCCCGGGACCGCGCGATGGACGTGATCGCCGGCTTCTCCTGCTACAACGAGGGCTCGGTGCGCGAATTCCAGCGCCACACGGCGCAGTTCACGCCGGGCAAGAACTTCTGGCGCTCCGGCGCCTTCGGGCCCTGGATCGTCACGCCCGAGGAAGTGGGCGACGTCACGCGCCAGACGCTGCTCACCCGGCTGAACGGCGAGGAGGTGCAGCGCGCCACGATCGACGACCTCTGCTTCGACATCCCGACCTTGATCGAATACTGCTCGACCTTCACCGAGCTGGTGCCGGGCGACGTCATCGTGACCGGCACGACTGGCGGTGTGGGTGCCTTTCGCACGCCGCCGCTGTGGATGAAGCCGGGCGACACGGTGGAGGTGGAGATCTCGGGCGTCGGCCTGCTGCGCAACCCGGTTGCCGCCGAGGAGTGATGCTGGAGCAGGTTCCCTGGGGCACCGATCTCGCCGCCACCGTTGCCGAGTTCGGTGACACCGAGGCGGTGCATGACGGCACCCGCTCCATCACGCTGGCCGCGGTCGCTGGTAAGGCGGCGCGGCTGGCGGTGATGCTGCGGGACCGGGGCGTCGCGCCGGGCACACCCGTCGCCACCTGCCTGCGGAACTCCATCGAGGCGGTGTGGGCCGCAAAGGCGCTCCGCCTGGCCGGTACCGCAGAGACCGGGCTGAGCCCGAGCTACACGGAGGCGGAGCGCCGCTACAGCCTCGATCTGGCCGACGTGAGGCTGGTCGTGACGACGGGGAACCAGGCGGCGGTTTTCCGTGCGCTGGGTCGCGACGTGATCGCTATCGAGGAGGTGCCCGCCGACCCCGCCCAGCCCGCCGCGCTGCCGCCTGTGCCGGGCGAGGCATGGGGGCGGATCGGCTTCACCTCCGGCACCACCGGCCGGCCGAAGGCCATCGTGACCACGCACGAGGCGCGTTGGATCGGCAATATCCTGCAACGCGCGCATCTGGACCCGATGCCGGGGCCGGGCGCGCGTGTTCTGCTGATGACCCCGTTCATCCACGGCGCGGGCCTCATCACCCACGCCTTCCACGACCGCGGCGCGGGCATCGTGCTGCTCGACGGGGTGGACCTGTCGGTCGTCGAGCGGGTGATCGCGGAGGTGGACCACATCTTCGCGCCCCCGACCGTGCTGGCGAAGCTGTGCGCCGCGTTCGAGGGGCGGCGATTCGCGCATATCCGCACCATCTTCTGCGGCACCGCGCCGCTGATGCCGGCGATGTATGCCAAGGCGCGCGCGATCTTCGGCCCGGTGGTGCGGGTCACCTATGGCAAGTCGGAGATCAACAACCCGATCACCGTGCTGCCGCCGCGCGCGCTGGACGCGTACTTCGCCGACCCCGATCCGGGCGAAGGCGTGTGCGTCGGCTGGCCCGGCGCCGGCGTCGAGGTGCAGCTGCGCGAGGGCGAGGTGTTCCTGCGCGGGCGGCACATGTCCTGCGGGCATATCGATGCCGAGGGCTTCCATCCGCTACCGCCGGACGGCTTTCACGCGACCGGCGACCTGGGCCGGATCGACGCGCGCGGCCGACTCTGCCTGGTCGGGCGAATGGCCGACGTCATCAAGTCCGGCGGCTACAAGATCCACCCCGACGAGATCGAGCGTGTGCTCGCCGGCACCGCCGGCACCGGCGCCGTGGCGGTCGCGACCCTGCCCTCGGAGTATTGGGGCGAGGTGATCGTCGCGGTAGCCGAGACCGCCGATCCGGCCTGGCCGGACCGCGCCCGCGCGGCGCTGGCCGCCATCGCCCGGCACAAGCATCCGCGCGCGCTGCTGACCATCCCGGAGCTGCCGCGCAACCCGCAGGGCAAGATCATGCGCCGGGCGATCCGCGAGCATCTGCTGGCGACCTACAGGCTGGCCGACGGGCCGCGTCCGACGCTGGAGCCGCGCTGATGGGGCCGTACGAGACGATCCTGGCCGAGACGCCACGTCCGGACGTGCTGCTGGTCACGCTGAACCGGCCGGAGGTGGGGAATGCCAAGAACACAAGGATGGGCCTCGACCTGCTCGATTTGTGGACCCGGCTGATCGACGCGCCGGGCGAGGTCCGCTGCGTCGTGCTGACCGGTGCGGGGGAGCGCATCTTCTGCGCCGGCGGCGACCTCAAGCAGCGCAAGGGCATGTCGCGAGAAGAATGGCAGCACCAGCACGAAATCTTCGAGCGCGGCCGCGACATGCTGCTGGAAATGCCCGT
Organism: uncultured Pseudomonadota bacterium; assembly: GCA_963756495.1. Classification (GTDB taxonomy): domain Bacteria; phylum Pseudomonadota; class Alphaproteobacteria; order Acetobacterales; family Acetobacteraceae; genus DATFDN01. Next base: position 231,866 of record CAVWNS010000006.1, read on the forward strand.
GCCGGTGATCGCGGCGGTGAACGGCCACGCCTACGCGGGCGGGCTGGAGACGGTGCTGGTCTGCGACTTCGCCTATGCCGTGCGCGGCGCCCGCTTCGCGCTGACCGAGGTGAGTATCGGCATCATGCCGGGCGGCGGCGGCACCCAGACCCTGGCGCGCGTGGTGGGCGAGCGGCGCGCGAAAGAGATCATCCTGACCGGCCTGCCGTTCAGCGCCGAGGAGGCGCTGGAGTGGGGGGTCGTCAACCGCCTCTGCGAACCCGGGCAGTTGATGGAGGAGGTGATGCGGACTGCGCAGCGCATCGCCGACAACGCGCCGCTATCGGTTCGACAGGCGAAGAAGTCGATCCACAACGGCCTGCAGATGGACCTCCGCCGGGGACTGGCGTACGAGATCGAGGCTTACAACCGCCTTGTCGACACCGAGGACCGGCGCGAGGGCGTGCTGGCGTTCAACGAGAAGCGCAAGCCGGTGTTCAAGGGACGGTAGGGCCTCGCCGTCCGCGCGAGAGCAGGAGGAAGCCATGTCCGACGTTCCGACCCGCGTGCAGATCAACGAGGAAGGCCCGCGCGAGGGCTTCCAATTCGAGAAGGGTTTCATCCCGACCGCGCGCAAGATCGCGCTCATCGATGCCCTCTCCGCCACCGGCCTGAACCACATCCAGGTCGCCTCCTTCGTCAACCCCAACCGGGTCCCCGGCTGGGCGGATGCAGAGGACGTGGTTGCGGGTTTCGCCCGCCGGCCCGGCGTCGAGTACACGGCGCTGTGGCTCAACCTGAAGGGCCTGGAGCGGGCGATGGAAACGCAGCGGTTGGACATCAAGGGCTCGTTCTCGCTGACGGCCTCGGCCGCCTTCCTGGCGCGCAACCAGCAGCGCACGATGGAGGACAACGTCCGCGCCGCGCACGACACGATCGCGATGTACAAGCGCCACGGCATCCCGCTCGAACGCGCCGGCCTCATGGCCGCATTCGGCTGCAACTTCGAGGGCGATATCCCGCATGCCCGCGTGCTGGACATGATGCGGCAACTGCTCGACATCTGCACCGAGCACGACGTGCATCCCCGCGTGTTCTCGCTGGCCGACACGATGGCCTGGGCAACGCCCCAATCGATCCGGTCGTTGGTGGGCAAGGTGCGCGACCACTGGCCCGACCTCACGCTGTCGCTGCATCTGCACGACACGCGCGGCCTCGGCGTCGCCAACGCCTATGCCGGGCTGGAGATGGGGGTGGCGATCTTCGACACCACCGTCGCGGGCCTCGGCGGCTGCCCCTTCGCCGCGCATAAGGGAGCGGCCGGGAATGTCTGCACCGAGGACCTGGTGTTCATGCTCGACGAAATGGGCATCGCGACCGGCATCGATCTCGACGCGCTGATCGAGTCCGCCCAACTGGCCGAGGACATCGTGGGACATCCGCTGCCCGGCTCGGTCAAGGTGGGCGGCAGCCTGAAGGCCGCTACGCGCGAAGCTGCATTGAACGGAGGGATGTCGTGAGCCTTACCCAGCATCTCGGCCGGTTCATCGCCGACCTCTCGCCCAACCGCATTCCGCAAGCGGCCATCGAGACCGCGCGGCTCGGCTTCATCGATTCGATCGGGACCATGATCGCCGGCCGCGACGAGGACTGCGTGCGCATCCTGCGGGGCGTGCTCGCTCCGCCGGACGGTCCCGCCTCGATCACCTTCGGCCTTGCCCGTGGCCCGGCGCCCGAGGCGGCGTTGATCAACGCGACCGCCGCGCACGCGCTCGATTACGACGACGTCGCGCTGCGCGGGCATCCGTCCACCGTGCTGGTCCCCGCGATCCTCGCGGAGGCCGAGGCGCTGGACGCCTCGGGGATGGACATGCTGGTGGCCTATCTCGCCGGATACGAGACCTGGGCCGAGCTGTTCCGCCGCGATACCGGGCTGCTGCACAGGAAGGGCTGGCACCCCACCGGCCTGTATGGCGCGGTCGGGGCCGCTGCCGCCTGCGCGAAGCTGCGCCGGCTCGACCCGGCCCGCGCCGCCATGGCGATCGCACTCGGCGCCTCGCAGAGCGCGGGGCTGATGGCGAATTTCGGCACGATGACGAAGCCGTTCCATGCCGGTCGCGCCGCGCATGCGGGGATCATGGCGGCACGGCTGGCCGAGGCCGGCTTCACCGCGAGCGGCGACGCGCTGGAGCATCCGCAAGGCTTCCTGCACGCGATCTCACCGGAGGGCACCGAGGACCGGGAGAGCCCGGCGCGGCTGGGCGAGGATTGGGCGATCCTGACGCAGGGCCTGGGCATCAAGAAATACCCCACCTGCTATTGCACGCATCGCGCGATCGACGCGGTGCTGGACCTGGTGGCGGCCCATCCGGTCAGCGCCGAGGAGGTGAACGAGATCAAGGTCGGGATCAGCGACTACTTCGCGACGGTGCTGCGCAACCACGCGCCCGTTACCGGGCTCGCCGCCAAGTTCAGCATCGAGTTCGCGATGGCGAGCGCGATCGTCGCGCACCGCGTCGGCCTGACCGAACTGACGGACGATTTCGTCCGCCGCCCCGACATCCAGGCGCTGATGGCGCGCGTGCGGACCGAGACCACGGACGAGCACGACCCCACCCTGCCGGGCGCCGCGCCGGCCGACACCGTCCGGGTCACCCTCGCCACGGGCCAGATGATCGAGGCCGATCCTGTCCGCCGTGCCACTGGCCATCCGAGTCGGCCCCTGACCGAGCAGCAGGTGTTCGACAAGTTCGCCGACTGCCTGCGAGCGGGCCGGTCGGAGATCCCGGCCGACATCCTGTTCGCCCGATTGAAGGGGCTGGAGACGGCGCCCGCGCGACAAGTGGCGACGCTTGGGTGATCGCGAATGCCGCGTCGCCCCCCGCCGGGCCCGGTGGGGCATGTGAATACCATTGCATAATCTGCTTGAAGAATTGTGGCTGGTTGTTCATACCGGAGTAATCAATTCGAAAGAGGACCCTATGCGTTCGCGCCTCTTGATCGCCACCGTCATCGCCGGGGCGTGTGCTGTCGCATTGCCCCGACCGTCAACCGCGGCGCCTCTTCTCGGGCCGTTCACCGGCAGCGGCCCCGGCTCGGTCTCGGTTTCGCCATCCGGCCCGGCTCCGGCCTTCACCTTCACCTACGCAGACCAAGGTCCACAGGTTTACAGCGGCGAGACCTGGACCTTCTCGGCGACCGCCGCTGCTTCGGGTCCGGTGACCCTGAAGTACAACGACAGCGGCTTCTACGCCTTTTTCGATGTCACGCATTCGCTGCGCGCCTTCGACGGCACCAGCACGCAGACCCTGGTGAACGCTGGGCCGGCGAATTGCTGTAGCACCCCGTCCAACGGGTTCGACTACACCGGCACGGTCACTCTCGACCTCACGGCAGGGCAGACCTACGGGTTCACCGTGACCGGCCATAATGGCGATTCCGACGACGGTACCTGAATGGAACGCTGTCGATTGGCCCGGCGAGCGTCCCGGAACCGGCATCCTTGGCGCTGCTCGGCAGCGGGTTGCTCGGTCTCGCCCTGCGTCGACACCGTTCTGCCTGATCGCGCGCGCGACCGGACCGGGCATCCGGTCGCGATTCTTGCTGCGAAGCTGACGCTGCTTCAGACCTGTGCGTTCAGGTCCACTGGTTCGTTGCAGCAATGCCGCCGTCCCGTGGAGAACTTGGCCCATAACGCATCATTCCAACCAAAGGGCAAGAACGCACCAACAAACCCTTGGATCATAGAGTTAGCGGAAGATTTTCGTCGGATCGACCACGCCGCCACGCGCCTCCAGCAACGTGTTCAACACACTGTCCCGCGAATCAAAGATGATCTTGCGCAGGTGCGCTTCGGCCGCCATTTCGTTGCCGCTGCAAACGGCGGTTTCCGTTGCCGTGTAGTCGGCGATGCAGGCAATGCGTCGCTCGCGGGTAAAGTAGTCGAGCGGCCGCTCTCGCCAGATGAAGCCCCAAAGCGAGGTCTTTCCCTGCTCGCGCAGCATCCGGGTCAGCGTGGCATTGCCGCAATGATAGTAGATGGAGGCCCCGACCCGGCCCACCGCCTGGGCGAACTCGATCGGGTCGGACTCGTCCATCGGGGCAATCGCGCGCAGCCGGGCCAGCCTGTCGGAAAACTGATCCAGCCCTAAGGGCGCGACCCGGGCAAAGCAGCGGCCGGCCATGCCCAGCAGAGCGGCGCGCGTATTGAAAAGATCCGCGATCAGGTCGAGCGAGATGCCGATGGCGAACGCGCCCCGCCGCGGCTCGAAGGCGACCATACCACGCGACTGCAGGACGCGGATCGCCTCGCGCACCGGACCACGGCTGACGCCGTAAAGCTCGGCCATCTCCTGCTCGCCGATCCGCTCGCCGTCGCGGTAATCGCCGCGCAGGATCGCCATCCCGAGATGGTCGGCGATCTGCTCCGGAATTGTGCGCGGCCGGTGGGAGGGGCGCCGTGAGGCTTGCGCGTTCGGCGCAATCGTCGGCGTCGGACGGTTCACGGGCGCTTCAGGGGGCATCGCCGGGGATGTGACGCAGCCGGAGTAAGATTGTCAACAACTGACTGTTGACCTGCAGCCGGGCGCGTGATTGTGTTCGCCTCAATCAACCGACAAGCCGAACGGCTTCGGGAGGAACCATTGCTTCGACGCCGCTCTTTTGCCTTCGGGATTCCTGCTTTGGCCGCTCTCGGCCTTCGCCCGGCGTTCGGCCAGGCCGGCGGCGGCGGGGATACCCTGACCGTCGCGCTGGGCGCCGAAGCCACGACGCTCGACCCGACCGAGTCCTCGGCGGGCGTCGACTTCTACATGATCGGCAACCTTTTCGAGCAGCTCATGCGCGCCGATCCGCAGGGCAAGCCCGTGAACTGGCTTGCCGAGAAATACGAGGTCGGTGGCACGCCGGAGCAGCCGATCATCGACGTCACGCTGCGCGAGGGCTTGCTGTTCCACAACAACCAGCCGGTGACATCGGCGGATTTCCAATTCGCCTATCAGCTGATGCGCGATCCGAAGCACGCCCGGTTCGCGTTCATGCTGGAGGACGTCGATGCGTTCGAGATTGCCGACGATCGCCGCTTCCGCCTGCACTTCAAACAGCCGGACGCGCTCTTCCTGGTGAACTACCTCGTCCTCTGGGCGGTGCCGAAGAAGTATTACGAGCAGGTCGGCCATGACGGCTTCGTCAAGGCGCCGGTCGGCACCGGTCCGTGGAAGTTCGTCTCCCGCACCGTGCATGAGGAAATGCGGCTGCAGGCGTTCGACGGGTACTGGAACAAGACACAGCGGCCCACCGTCAAAAACCTGGTGATCAAGGTGATCCCCGAGGATCTGACGCGCGTCGCGGCATTCAGGACCGGCGCGGTGGACTGGATCGACGCGGTGCCACCCTCGATGACGGCCGAGTTCCAGAAAATGTCCGGTGTCTCCACCAAGACGCTTGCGGATGGCAATAACCTATTCATCAATCTTGCCGCCGATCAGCCCGGCTCGCCGTTCAAGGACGTGCGCGTCCGTCAAGCCGCCGCTTATGCGATCGACATGGACGCGATCATCAGCAAGGTTCTGTTCGGGCAAGGGCAGCGCTATGCCGAGCTCGCACCGGGCGAGACCGGATACAATCCCGCGGTGAAGCCCTATCCCTACGATCCCAAGAAGGCGCGCGAACTGCTGCGCGCGGCCGGCCATCCGAACGGCTTCGACGTGCCCTGCTACAATCTGACCACGCCGCGCGAGCCTAACGTCAAAGAGGTCGGCGAGGCGATGTTCGCCTATCTCAGCCAGGTCGGCATTCGCTGTCGCGTTCAGGAACTGGAATACGGCGCCTGGATCAACGAGGGACGGCGGACGCCCACCGGGCCGCAGATGGACGGCGCGATCTCCTGGATGTGGGGCCATGGCATCCCAGGCGATCCCGGCATGGCGTGGGGCGGGCATCTGCACAGCTACGTCCCGGGCACGGGCTGGGGCTCGTACTCATTCACCGATGATCCCGAGGCGGACAAGCTCGTCGAGCAGCAGCGTCGCACCATCGATCCGGAAAACCGCGCTGCCCTTCTGCAACAGATTGCCGCGCTCAAGCACGACAAAGTCCTGGGCGGCATCACCACCTATATCCCGCTGGTCACCTTCGCCTGGCGCACCAACAAAGTGAGCTGGACCCCCTGGCCGACACCAGGTTTCTGGCGCAACTTCCAGGAGATCGGGCTGAAGGCGTGAGACTTCCCCACCTCACCCCGACCCTCTCCGCCCCATCGGGGCGGAGAGGGGGCGTTCGCGGTGATACTCCCTCTCCGCCCCCGGGGGCGGAGAGGGTTGGCGTGAGGTGGGGGAACAATGACCCGCTTCATCCTGCGCCGCCTCGGCGAAGGCGTCATCAGTATCCTGGGCGCGAGCCTGATCGTGTTCATCATCACGCGCCTGTCCGGCGACCCGGTGACGCTGATGCTGCCGCCGGAGGCGCCGCCGAGCGCGTTCAAGGCGATGCACCAGGCGCTCGGGCTCGACCGGCCGCTGATCGTGCAATACGGCATCTTCCTCGACCGCGCGCTGCACGGCGATTTCGGCCAGTCCTATCGCTGGCAGATGCCGGCGATCCGGCTGATCCTCGACCGGCTCCCGGCCACTGTTCGAGCTTGCCGTCGCGGGCCTGGTGTTCAGCCTCATCGTCGCGGTGCCCGTCGGCGTCTTTTCGGCGGTGTATCGCGGCGGATGGATCGACCGGCTGGGCCGCATCTTCGCGATGCTCGGCCAGGCGATGCCGGCGTTCTGGGTGGGGCTGCTGTTGATCCTCGCGTTCGCCATCCAGCTCGATTGGCTGCCGGCGTTCGGCTACGGCGGGCTCAACCACCTGATCCTGCCGGCGATCGCTCTCGGCTGGTATCCCGTGGCGGCGATGACGCGCATCGTGCGTTCGGCGATGCTCGACGTGCTCGAAGCCGATCATATCCGGCTCGCCCGCGCGCTCGGCACGCCGGAGCGGCTGATCGTCTGGAAATATGCGTTCCGCAACGCGGCGGTCCCGCTGCTCACCATGCTCGGCGTCTATTTCGCCGCGATGCTCGGTGGCGCGTTCGTGGTGGAGGTGATCTTCGCCTGGCCCGGCGTCGGCCGAACCGTGGTGGAGGCGGTGTTCTCGCGCGACTTCCCCGTCGTGCAGGCGGGGGTGCTGAGTGCGTCGGTGATGTTCGTGCTCGCCAATCTGCTCGTTGATCTCTCCTACGGGCTCGTCGACCCGAGGATTCGCCATGAGCGTTAGCAGCGCCACCGCCCCCACGCCGACGCTGCCGGCGCGGCTGCGCGCCGCCCTCGGGGTTCGCGGCGTGCCCTGGGTGTCGCTGCTCGTGCTGGTGCTCGTGCTGATCTGCGCCGCCGGCGGCCCCGCGATCGCGCCGCACGATCCCAACGATCTGGACCTCAGCGCCTCCTTCCGCCCGCCATTTTTCGAGGTCGGCGGGAGCCTTTCCACGCCGCTTGGCACCGACAATATGGGCCACGACCTGCTGAGCCGGATCATGGTCGGCTCGCGCGTCTCGGTGATCATCACGTTCTACGCGATCATTCTTTCGGGCAGCATCGGCGCGCTTGCCGGCATGGCCTCAGGCTATTTCGGCGGGAAGATCGATGCGGCGATCATGCGGCTGGTCGAGATCCAGCAATCGGTGCCATCTGTCGCGCTCGCCTTGATCCTTGCCGCCGCCCTGCAGCCTGGTCTCACCACCGTCGTCGTCGTGATCACGCTGACTTACTGGGCCTGGTACGCGCGGCTGATCCGGGGCGAGGTGCTGTCGCTCAAGACCCGCGACTACGTGGCCTATGCGCGCGTCGCGGGCGTCGGCACATCCACGATCTTCCGCCGCCACCTCCTGCCCAACATCCTGAACACGCTGCTCGTGCTCGCCACTTTGCAGATCGGCCAGGTCATCCTGTTCGAAGCGTCCCTGTCGTTCCTGGGGCTCGGCGTGCAGCAGCCGGACGTCTCCTGGGGACTGATGCTGTCGGATGCGCGGCAGTACATCACCAATGCCTGGTGGACGATCACCATGCCGGGCCTCGCGATCATGGTGACCTGCCTGTCGTCCAACATCGTCGGGGACTGGCTGCGCGACCTGCTCGACCCGCATCTGAGGCAGCTCTGATGGTGCTGCAGGTCCGCAATCTGCAAACCCATCTGCATCTCCGCCGCGGCGTGCTGCGCCCGGTCGACGGCGTCGATCTGGATGTCGAAGAGGGCGAGACGCTCGGCCTTGTCGGCGAGTCCGGCTCGGGCAAGACGATGACGGGCCTTTCGCTGCTTCGCCTGCTGCCGAAAGGCTCGGGACAAATCGCGGGAGGCAGCATTCGTCTTGACGGTCAGGAACTGACCACGCTGACCGAGCAGCAGATGGCGCGCACGGTGCGCGGCCGGCGCATCGCGATGATCGCGCAGGACCCGATGACGTCGCTCAACCCGGTCTGGAGCGTCGGCGATCAGGTGAAGACGCCGATGCGCGTCCACCGAATCGCGCGCGGGGGAAATTTGCGGGAGGCAGCGGTCGGCCTCCTGCGCCGCGTGCGCATTCCATCGCCGGAGCGGCGGCTATCGGACTTCCCGCACCAGTTCTCCGGCGGGCAACGGCAGCGCATCGTGACCGCCATGGCGATCGCCTGCGGCCCGCGCCTGCTGATCGCGGATGAGCCGACGACGGCGCTGGATGTCACGATCCAGGCGCAGATCATCGCCCTGCTGCGGCGTATCCAGTCGGAAACCGGGGCCGGCATCATCCTCATCACCCACGATCTCGGGGTGGCGGCGAGCCTGTGCCATCGGATCGCGGTGATGTACGCCGGACGGATCGTAGAGCAGGGGCCGGTGCGCGCAATCTATCACAACCCCGCGCACCCCTACACGCAGGCTCTGCTGTCCGCGATTCCCCGGCTGGGTGCCGCGCGTAACCGGCTTGCCGCGATTCCCGGCCAGCCCCCCTCGCTCGCCGACCTGCCGTCCGGCTGCCGCTTCGCGCCGCGCTGCCCGCATCGCATGGCGATCTGTAACGAGTATCCGCCGCACGCCGCAATCGGAGAGGGCCACACCGCCGCGTGCTGGTTGCGTGTTCGCCAGTGATGCTTGCCGTCGAGTCCCTCACCAAGCACTACCAGACACGGCGGGGGATCGTCCGTGCGGTGGACGATGTCTCTTTGGGAT
>CAVWNS010000007.1:0-7563 GCA_963756495.1 uncultured Pseudomonadota bacterium
GTGGGTGGCATTAGGGCCTGTTGACAATAAGTGGGTTCCTCTCGGGCCTGAGCCGTGATTCAAGCTTCGTTGTGGCGGAGCGAAGGGTTTGGTGGACAGGGGACGATTTGTGATCAGCGACACGGCTTGGGAGAAGATGGCCCTGCTGTTGCCGGGCAAGGCGTCGGATCGCGGGGTGACGGCGAAGGACACCCGGCTGTTCCTGGAAGCGGTTCTGTGGCGCGTGCGCGCGGGATCGCCGTGGCGCGACCTGCCGCCTGAGTTCGGGCACTGGAACAGCGTGTTCCAGCGCTTCCGCCGCTGGGTGCGGGCGGGCGTCTTCGAGCGCCTCTTCGAGCGCTTGTCCGACGAGCCGGATTTCGAATACGCCCTGATCGACGGCACGATCGTCACCGCCCATCAGAAGGCGAGCGGCGCAAAGGGGGGACTCACAATCAGGCCATCGGACGCTCGCGAGGCGGGCTGACGACCAAGATCGTCGCGCTGGTGGACGCGCTTGGAAATCTGGTCCGCTTCGTGCTCTTGCCCGGACAGCGCCACGACATCGTAGGGGTCGCGCCGCTCATCGCAGACATCACTTTCGACGCCCTGCTCGGTGACAAGGCGTTCGACGCCGATTGGCTGCGTGCGGACCTCGATGACCGTGGCGCCGTCGCCGTCATCCCACCCAAATCCAACCGCAATACGATCATCGCCTATGACAAGGCCATGTATCGCTGGCGCCACCTGATCGAGAACTTCTTCGCCAAGCTGAAGGAGTTCCGAGCCATCGCCACCCGCTACGACAAGACCGACGAAAGCTTCCATGCCAACATCAGCCTCGCAGCCACCATCATCGCAACGAGGTAATTGTCAACAGACCCTAGTACTCCCTATCGGTGAACGATGAGTCGCTGAAACCGTCGTCGCGAGGCGCGCAGCGCCGTGGCGATCCAGGCCCGCCGCACCGTATCGCCCATCTGGGTCGCCCGCCTGGATCGCCACGCCGCCAAGAGGCGGCTCGCGATGACAGCCTCGGCGACGCGTTTCACCGTTCAATGATTCCGGGTATGAAACGGCAAGCTTCTCCGCCAAATCGGCCAGCGTCGGTACGCGCGCGCCCGGACCCAGCACCGCCAGCGTGGGTGCGGCGCGGAAGTGGCGGGAGGCGGCGCGCTGCACGGCAGCCTTGTCCACGGCGTTGATCTTGGCGACCGTCTCGGCGACCGGCACCACGCGTCCGAACACCTGGATTTGCCGCGCGAGCTGTTCGCAGCGGCTGCCCGTGCTCTCGAGGGACATCAGCAGCCCGGCCTTGGCCTGCGCGCGGGCACGGGCAAGCTCGGCGTCGGATACCTGCTCCTGGACCTTGCGCAACTCCTCCAGCGTGACCGGGATCAGGTCCTCGGCCTCGCTCTCGCCGGTGCCGGCGTAGATGCCGAACAGGCCCGCATCGTTGAAGGGTGCGGTGAACGAGTAGATCGAATAGACCAGCCCGCGCTTTTCCCGCACCTCCTGGAACAGTCGCGACGACATCCCGCCGCCAAGGAGCGTGGACAGCAGCAGGGTCGGGTAGAAGTCCGGGTCCTGGTACGCGACCGAAGGAAAGCCCAGGACGATGTGAACCTGGTCGAGATCGCGATCCTCGCGGAATTCCCCGCCCTGGTAGCGCGCCTCAAGCGGGCCGGGGGCAGGGTCGGCGGCCAGATCGGCGAAGTGCGCCCGCGCCAGTTCCACGATCCCATCGTGCTCCAGCGCGCCGGCCGCGGCGATGACGACGTTCGATGCCGGGTAGTGCCGGCGCATGTATCCCATCAGAGCGGTGCGCGGCATGGCCTGGATCGTGCCCTCGGTCCCCAACACCGGCCGGCCAACCGACTGGCCGGGGAAGGCCTGCTCCTGGAAGCGGTCGAAGATGATGTCATCGGGCGTGTCGTTGGCCTGGCCGATCTCCTGCAGGATCACGCCGCGCTCGCGCTCCAGCTCCTCGGGATCGAAGGTGGAATGGGTCAGGATGTCGCCGATGATGTCGGCCGCCAGCGCGGTATCCTCCTTCAGCACCTTGGCGTAGTAGGCGGTCTGTTCGCGGGCAGTGTAGGCGTTGAGGTGGCCGCCGACCGCGTCCATCTCCTCGGCGATCTCAGCCGCCGTGCGCCGTTGCGTGCCCTTGAACGCCATGTGCTCCAGGAAGTGGGAAACGCCGTTTTCCGCCTCGGTCTCGTGGCGCGATCCGGTCGCGACATAGGCGCCAAACGAAACGGTTTCGACGCGCTCCATGCGCTCGGTCACGACGGTCAGGCCGGAGGGAAGCCGGGTCAGGCGAATGGCACCGCCATGGGTCGTATCGGACACGAAGATTCCTTTCGGGATTCGCACAGTAATATAGGACCGGACGTCGATCTTATCAGGCACGCACTCGCCTTAAAGGGGCGCTAACGCCCTGCGTTCCGGCTGGCGAAGCCCCGCACCAGCGCTTGCACCGCGCGGAGGTCGTTGGGCGCTACGGTGAACCGCTCCTCAAGCTGATCGAGTTCGGCAAGCTGGGGATGCGGCGGCGGCGGAACCCCGATGGCGCGCTCGACCGCCTCGGCGAACTTCGCCGGATGGGCGGTCGCCATCGCCACCACCGGCACGCCGGTCCCGACAGGCAGGGCACGCGCGGCGGCGATGCCGATCGCGGTATGCGGGTCGGCGACGTAGCCGCACGCGCGATAGAGCCGGCCGATTTCCGCCTCGATCCCAACATCGTCGAGGCAGAACCCGGCGAAGGTCGCACGCGCGCGCCGCCAGATCATATCGGATACCGCCATCCGACCGGTCCGCCGGAAGCCGCCCACCGCCGCCGCCGTCGCCGCCGGGTCGCGATCCAGCAGCTCGAACAGCAGGCGCTCGAAGTTGGAGCTGACCTGGATGTCCATGCTGGGCGAAAGGCTCGGCTCGACCGCGCGGATCGACATGTCGTTATGATCGAGAAAGCGGGTCAGGATGTCGTTGCGGTTCGAGCCAACCAGCAGGCGGGCGATCGGCAACCCCATCCGTCCCGCCGTCCAGGCTGCCAGCACGTTGCCGAAATTGCCGGTCGGCACGCTGAACGCCACCGCCCGATCGGGTGCGCCGAGCGCCAGCGCCGCCGCCGCATAATAGGGCACCTGCGCGGCGACGCGCGCCCAGTTGATCGAGTTCACGGCCGACAAGCGCAGCTCGGCGCGGAAATCGGCGTCGGCGAACATCGCCTTCACCAGATCCTGGCAGTCGTCGAACGTACCCTCGACCGCGATATTGGCGACATTGGCGGCGTCCACCGTGGTCATCTGCCGCCGCTGCATCGCGCTGGTGCGGCCGAGCGGGTGCAAAACGGCGATATCGACCCGCGCCCGACCGGCGAACGCCTCGATGGCGGCCGAGCCGGTGTCGCCGGAGGTGGCGGCGATGATCGTCACGCGCTCATCGCGCTCGGCCAGCACGCGGTCGAACAGCCGACCGACGACCTGAAGGGCCAGGTCCTTGAAGGCGAGCGTCGGGCCGTGGAACAGCTCCTGCACGAACAGCGCGGTGTCGAGCTGGATCAGGGGCACCACGGCGGGATGACCGAAGCTGGCGTAAGCCTCCCGGCAGATCGCCTCCAGCGCCGAGGCGGGCACCGTGGCGCCGATGAAGGGCGCGAGCAGCCGGGCGGCCAGGGCAGCGTAGGGCAGGCCGCGCAGCGCCCGCCATTCATCGCCGGAGAGCGCTGGCCAGGCTTCCGGCACATAAAGCCCGCCATCCTCGGCCAGGCCCGCCAGCAGCACGCCGGCAAAATCGCGTACGGGCGCCTGCCCGCGGGTGGAGACGTAACGCATAGGCCCTTCCTACCGGCGCCGGCGCCGGTAGGCGAGGGCGCCGGAAAGGATCAGGTCGCGGAAAAGCGTCGATGCGCGGTGAAATGCAGCGCGCAGGCCCCGTTGGTCAGATCGCCCTGTAGCTCATCGCCCTCCAGCCGTCCGGACAGGGCGATCGCTCCCGTCCGGCCGCTGATCGACCCATCGGGACCGATCGAACCCGACACGTCGGTCAGGTTGCTCCAGCGATAGGTGAACTGCCCCCCCTGCACCAGCAGGGCAATCAGGCCGGGATGCGGGCAGTCCCTCCGGTCAGCCTGATAACGGGTGCTGCTGCCCCGATAAAGGCCGTCGATGCCGGATGGCGCCGCGTTAGCGGTGAGCATGGCCGCGGACGCGACGGCGGGCGCCGCAGCCGCCTCGGGCGACGTGGAAGCAATCGGATCAGGCGTGATTCGCGCCGCTTGTGGGGCCGCGCAGCCAGCGAGCAACGCAGCGGCGAGCGAAGGCAGTGCCGCCCGGAGCGACGTCATCGCGCGGGCCTCCGGTCAGGCCGCGTGCTCGGTCATGGCGCGCACCGGCGCGTCGGCCTTGGCGCCATCGGCCAGCATCTCCATTTGGCCGGAGATGTGACCGCCATCCTCGACCTGGAGCCGCCGGCAGCGTGCCTGGCCCAGCACCCGACCGCTTGCGCGAATGATCAGATTGCCACGGGCCGTCAGCGTGCCGTCGAAGGTGCCGGCGATCTCGGCGTCCTCCACCTCCACCTCGCCCTTGAACATGCCCCCGACAGAGATGGCGAGTTCGTTGGCATGGATCATGCTCGCCTCGACCGTGCCTTCCACGACCAGGCGCTCCGCGTCCTGTACGGTGCCCTGCACGCTGATGCCGCGCCCGACCACCAACGTGCGGCGCTCCGGCGGGGCGGGGCGGGGCGCGGGGGGCGGGGCGGCAGCCGGCCGAGGTGGCGCGGCAAGGCTCGACGTGGGTGCGCTCGCCCCGGTCGAAGAAGACCCGTTCGGGCCGGAGCCGCCGGAACCTGGCGCGCCCGAGGAAGCAAGAACTCGAGGAGGCAAGAGGCGGGGACGCAAGATTGGAGCCGGAGGAAAACGGCGGACGGGAGGACATGTCGGGCTGCTCCTTGGGCGCGGCAGGGCGGAACGGGGGTACGCCGAGGCCATTGTCGCCCGGCACGATGGTCACGAGGTCCGCCTGCCCCAGCGCGGCATCGTCCGCCTCCTCGGCAGCCAGTCCGGCGGGGAGGGCGGCATCGGCGGCGGTCGGATCGTCTGGCTTGCGGCGTTTGAACACGGGCTTTCACCCTTGGATCGAGGCTGCGGTGCGACGATTCGGCTAGCATGGCGAGTCGCGTCGCAACAACCCGATCGCAGCCGGCGGCATCACGAATGATGCCTTGAACCCTGGCCGGCACCGCCGTCCCGGGCTAGGTCAGCACGGCAAGGGAGCACCGGCATGGCGACACGCTTCGACATCATCGGCATCGGCAACGCCATCGTGGACGTCGTGAGCCGCGCCGATGAGGCGTTCCTGTCACGCCACTCGATGCGCAAAGGCAGCATGACGCTGATCGACGCCGCGGATGCCGAGCGCCTGTATGCCGCGATGCCGCCGGGAGAGGAGAGCAGCGGCGGGTCGGCGGCCAATACCTGCGCTGTCGCCGCCGCGCTCGGCGCCCGCGTGGCTTACCTGGGCAAGGTCGCCGACGATCCGCTCGGCCGGGTGTTCCGCCGCGACATCACCGCTTCGGGGGTGCATTTCCCCTCGGCGCCGCTTCGCGAGGGCGCCCCGACCGCGCGCTGCCTGATCCTGGTCACGCCCGACGGGCAGCGGACCATGCATACCTTCCTCGGCGCTTCGGTCGCCTTCGCCGAGGCAGACGTGGACGCGGCGCTGATCGCCGACGCCGCGGTGCTCTATCTGGAAGGCTACCTGTTCGATCCGCCGGCGGCGCAGGCGGCGTTCCGCGCCGCCGCCGCTGCCGCCCGCGTCGCCGGGCGGCAGGTCGCGCTGTCGCTGTCGGACCCGTTCTGCGTCGAGCGCCATCGCGACGCCTTCCGTGCCCTCGTTCGCGACGGGGTGGACATCCTCTGCGCCAACGAGGCCGAGGTGACGAGCCTCTATCAGGTGAACAGCTTCGCCGAAGCCGTCGAGGCCGCGCGCGCCGAGGTGAAATTGGCGGCACTGACACAAAGTGAGGCCGGCAGCCTCGTCGTGCGCGGGGCCGAGACGGTGCGCGTGGAAGCCGCGGCCACCCGCGTCGTGGATACGACAGGCGCGGGCGACGCCTATGCCGCCGGTTTCCTGACGGGCCTGACCTCCGGGCGCGATATTCGCGATTGTGGCCGCCTGGGCGCGCTTGCCGCCGCCGAAATCATCGGACATTACGGCGCGCGACCTCAGGCGGAGCTGCGGGCGCTGGCCGCGGCAGCGGGGCTTTGAGCGCGCGCTCGGACGTGTCGCGTGCCGCTTAGGCGCCGGCTCCTGGAATTCCTGCGGCGGCGCCTTGGCGACGGGGCGCTACCGGTGCGGATCGCGTTCTGGGACGGCGAGGCGTTCGATTTCGCTCCGGCGCCGGTGGTCACGATCACCCTGCGCTCCGCGCGCGTGCTGCGTCTGTTCCTCTCCGGCGACATGGGACGGCTAGGAGAAGCGTATGCGCGCGGCGAGATCGACGTCGACGGGCGGCTCCAGGACGTATTGCGGCTCGGCATACGCATCGCCGAGCGCGTCGGCCGTTCCCGCCTCCTGCGCCGCATCGGCGCGGTGGCGGCACGCCGGCCGCGCTGGCGGCACACGCGCGCGCGAGACGCGCGCGCGATCAGCCATCATTACGACGTGTCGAACGCGTTCTACGCGCTCTGGCTCGACCAGCGCATGATCTATTCCTGCGCCTATTTCCAGACCGGGGACGAAGACATCGCCACCGCCCAGGAGCAGAAGCTCGCGCATATCTGCCGCAAGCTGCGCCTGGCCGAGGGCGAGAGTCTGCTCGACATCGGCTGCGGCTGGGGCGGACTGCTGATCTGGGCGGCGCAGCGCCATGGGATACGCGGCGTCGGGATCACGCTGAGCCAGGCCCAGGCCGAGCTGGCGCGGGCCCGCGTGGGCGAGGCCGGGCTAGGCGATCGGATCGAGATCCGGTTGCAGGACTACCGTGACGTCCAGGGCGCGTCGTGCTTCGACAAGATCGTCTCGGTCGGCATGGTCGAGCATGTCGGGACGGCCAATCTGCCCGCCTATTTCGCCACAATCGCGCGCCTGCTGAAGCCCGGCGGGCTGCTGCTTAATCACGGCATCACCGCCGCCGACCGGGAGGGGCACGCGCAAGGTCCGCCGGGCGGGGAGTTCATCGATAATCTGGTTTTTCCCGGCGGCGAGCTCGCCCATGTCTCACGCGTGCTGTTCGAGCTGTCCGGTGCGGGTCTGGAAATGCTGGACGTCGAGGATCTCCGCCCGCACTACCCGCGCACGCTGCTCGCTGGGTGGACCGCCTCCAGGAAGCGGAGGCGGAGGCCGTCGCGGCGGCGGGCGCCGAACACTACCGGATCTGGCGCATGTTCCTGGCCGGGATGGCTTACGCCTTCGACGCCGGCTGGATGGGTGTTGCGCAGGTGCTGGCCGCGAAGCCGGTGCAAGACGGTCCCGCGCCCCGCCCCTGGACGCGCCGCTACCAATACGAGACGGAAACGGCTTTTCCGATCGCCGGCCGGCTGGACTGGGGCGACCTATAATACCAACCGCCCTA
>CAVWNS010000008.1:0-22824 GCA_963756495.1 uncultured Pseudomonadota bacterium
GATGCCGGACTCGGCGCAGCGCCTGGATAAGGTTGAGCGCCGCGCCTTCCGCCGCCTCGCCAACGGGACCACCGCAACCGGAGCGGCCGGGGCCGGGCGGGGCGGCAAGCAGCATGGAAAGCCGCTCGATCCCCGCCGCCCACCCGACGGCCGGCGTTTGCGGCCCGCCCATTTCCGCCACCAGCCCGTCATAGCGCCCGCCCGCCATCACCGTACCCTGCGCGCCGAGGCGCGTGGTGACGAACTCGAAGGCGGTGTGGCCGTAATAGTCGAGCCCGCGAACGATGCGCGGATTTTCCCGGTACGGAACGCCGAGCCGGTCGAGATGGCGCTTCAGGCCGGCGTAGAAGCTCCGCCGCCTCTTCGGTCAGGAACGCGCCGATCACGGGCGCCTCGGCAATCAGGGGTCGGTCGCGGTCGTCCTTGCTGTCGAGGATGCGCATCGGGTTGCGCTCCAGCCGGGCCAGGCTGTCGGCCGAGAGACGGTCCTTATGGGCCGGTGAAATGCGCCACCAGCGCCTCCCGCCAGCCGGCGCGGCTCGCCTTGTCGCCCAGCGTGTTCAGCTCCAGCACGGTGTCCACGGCGACCCCGAGTGCGCCGAGGATGTCCCAGCCGCAAGCGATCACCTCGGCATCGGCCAGCGGCTCGGCCGGGCCGATCAGCTCGACCCCGATCTGGTGGAACTGCCGGTAGCGCCCCTTCTGCGGCCGCTCGTAGCGGAACATCGGGCCGGCGTAGAACACCTTCTGCGGCAGGGTCTGGGTCAGGCCGTTGCTGACCAGCGCCCGGCAGACCCCGGCGGTGCCCTCCGGACGCAGCGTGACCGCCTCGCCGCCCCGGTCGGTAAAGGAGTACATCTCCTTGGTCACGACGTCGGACGTCTCGCCGAGCGTGCGGGCGAAGACGCGCGTGTCCTCGAAGATGGGCGTGACCATTCATCGAAGCCATAGGCCGCGGCGACTTGGCGGGCGGTGTCGATCACGTGCTGATGCCGACGCTGCTCCTCCCCGATCAGATCGCGGGTGCCGCGGACGGGCTGGAGGGCGCTCACGACCGCGCGGACGCCGCGCTCGCACCGATGGGCGTTCGGACTGCGACGCGCCACGCCCCCTCTCCCGCTTGCGGGAGAGGGTCGGGATGAGGGCGCCTCCCGCTACTCTCGGCCGGCTCGGCCCCCCTCACCCCGACCCTCTGCCCCCCACTGGGGGAAGGGAAGTCACGGTGGCTCCGCCTCCGATCTATGCCTTGTCCGATGCGTATCCGATCCCGCCCTACTCCGCCGCGACCTTCTCCGCTTCCCCCGCCGCCTTCAGCGCTGCCGCCTTAGCCTCCACCAACTCGACGATATGCTCGACCATCCGGCCCGCCTCGATCGTATGGTCGGTCTTGCCGGCGGCATAGACCATGTGTCGCCCGGCGCCCCCGCCCGTGACGCCGATGTCGGTCATCAGAGCCTCGCCAGGGCCGTTCACCACGCAGCCGATGATCGACAGGGTGAGCGGGGTCTCGATATGGGCGAGCCGGTCCTCCAGGGTCCGCACCGTCTCGATCACGTTGAAGCCTTGGCGCGCGCAGGACGGGCAGGAGATCACCTTCACCCCGCGATGGCGGATGCCGAGCGCCTTCAGCAAGTCCCAGCCGACCCGTACCTCCTCCTCCGGTTCATCCGACAGCGACACCCGCAGCGTATCGCCGATACCGGCCCAGAGCAGCGAGCCGAGGCCGATCGCCGACTTCACCGTGCCCATCCGGCGCCCGCCCGCCTCGGTGATGCCGATGTGCAGCGGATGGTCGCAGACCTCGGCAAGCTGCTGGTAGGCCGCCACGGCCAAGAACACGTCGGAGGCCTTCACGCTGATCTTGAAGTCGTGGAAGTCGTGCTGCTGGAGGATGTTGGCGTGATAGAGCGCGCTCTCGACCAGCGCCTCCGGGTTGGGCTCCCCGTACTTCTCCAGCAGGTGCTTCTCCAGGGAACCGGCGTTCACGCCGATCCGCATGGAGCAGCCGTGGTCGCGGGCGGCCTTGATGACCTCCCTCACCCGATCGTCGCTGCCGATATTGCCTGGGTTGATGCGCAAGCAGGCCGCGCCGCTCTCCGCCGCCTCGATCGCCCGGCGGTAATGGAAGTGGATGTCGGCGACGATGGGGACGTTCACCTCGCGCACGATCTCCTTCAGCGCCAGAGCGCTTTCCCGGTCGGGACAGGAGACGCGGACGATGTCCACCCCGGCGATCTCCGCCCGGCGGATCTGCGCGATGGTGCCCTCCACGTCTGTAGTCAGCGTATTGGTCATGGTCTGGACAGTGATCGGCGCGCCGTCGCCCACCGGCACGCGCCCCACATACACGCGGCGCGAAGCCCGGCGGTTGATCTGCTGATAAGGCCGGTAGTTCATGGGTGTTCGCCTCGTGCCACGGTACGGGATACTATGGGAACGGTTGCCGCGCTGCGCTACCGCGCCGCAATCGCGACAGCAAGGCGTGCCACGAAATCATCACGTCGGGCGGGTATCAAACTGTAAGCCCGTGCTCCCGCGCCCAGGCGGCGATCGGCTCGCGCAGGCTGGCCGCACCAGCCGCGGACCGCCGGATCGCGGCGAGGACCGGACGGAAGGCGCCCAGGTCGAGCTCCTCCAGCAAAGCCTTCACCGGCAGCACGCCCGAGGCTGGCATCGACAGCGTCGTGAGCCCGAGACCAACCAGCGCCATGGCGTCGAGTGGGCGACCCGCCGCCTCACCGCAGAGCGACACCGGGACACCCTGTCCGTCCCGCGCGGCGGCGGCGGTGGCGAGGACATGATCCAGCAAATCCAGCACCGGAGGCGAGAGCAGGTCGTAGCGCCCGGCGAGCGCCGGGGCGCCGCGGTCGGCGGCGAACAGGAACTGCATCAGGTCGTTGGAGCCGACCGAGATGAAATCCACCACTTTCAGCAGCTCCGGCAATTGCCACAGCAGCGCCGGCACTTCGAGCATGGTGCCCACGTCCAGCCGCTCGGGTTCCGGCCGGACACGGCGGGTTTCGGCCTCAAGCAACGCCTTGGCGGCCCGGAACTCCGCCACGGTGGCGACCATGGGGAACATCACGGACAGCTTCCTGCCAGCGGCGGCCAGCAGCAGGGCGCGAAGTTGGCGGCGGAGCACGGCCGGGCGATCAAGGCCGACGCGCAGCGAGCGCCAGCCCATCGCCGGGTTCTCCTCCTCCGGCGCTTCGTCGCCCGGCATCATCTTGTCGGCGCCCAGGTCAAGGGTGCGGAACACCACCGGCCGATCCCCGGCCGCGTCCATCACCCGTGAATACAGCGCCGCCTGCTCGGCGACGTCCGGCATCGCGCCGCGCGCGAGCATGGCGATCTCGGTGCGGAACAGGCCAATTCCGTCGGCGCCGGTTGCCGTGATCTGTCCAAGCTCGAGGCCGAGACCGACGTTGAGCATTACCCGCAGCCGCGTCCCGTCGGCGGTACGGGCGCGGCGCGTGCGCAACCCGGCCCAGCCGGCCTGGCGCTGGCTCCGCGCCGCCAGGGCGCGCGCATAGGCCTGCCGCACCTCGGCGTCGGGGCGCAGGATCAGCGTCGCCTCGTCGCCGTCGAGCACGGCCTCCTCGCCCGGCTCGGCGGCGGTCACGAGACCGCGAATGCCGCCAAGCGCCGGCAGCCCGAGCGCCCGCGCCACGATCGCTGCATGGCCAGCCGGCGAGGCCTCCTCGATGGCCAGGGCGCCGATGCCCCGCGCGTGCCAATCCAGCAACTCGGCCGGGCCGAGCCGGCGGGCGAGCAGGATGGCGCCCGGCGGCGTGGGCGCGCGCGGCCCCTCGCCTTCCAGCTCGGACAGCAGCCGCCCCGCGAGGTCCTCCAGGTCCGATAGGCGCTCACGCAGATAGGCGTCGGAGATGCGCCGCATCCGGTCGTGCAGTTCGTTGGCCACTCGCGCCACCGCCGCCTCGGCGGTCAGGCCGGCACGAATCTTCTCCTCCGCGCGGCGCAGCCAGCCGGCGTCGGCGGCGATCAGCCGGTAGGCTTCCAGCACTTCCCGCGAGGCTCCGCCATCGGCGGCCCCGTCCGGCGCGCGCACGGCGATCAGCTCGTCCAGGTCGCGCTGCATCCGCTCGAAGGCAGCGTGCAGCCGCTCGGCCTCCGCGCCCGGGTCGTCGGCGAGAAGCCGGCGCGCGACCCGCTGCACCCGATGCAGCACGACCGGGCCAAGCGCCAAGCCGCCGACCAGCGACACCGCCCGGAAGACGCGCGGGACCGTTCCCGCCAGCCCCTCCTCCGGCGCGTCCGTCGCACCCAGGGCGGCGAGCATCTCGACCGCCAGCATCGCCACCGTCTCCAGTTCCTCCACCTCCTCGTCGGTGTAGTGGCGGGGCGAGCGGTTCTGTACCGTGAGCACGCCGAGCGTCCGCCCGGCGCGGCGGACCGGGACCGCGAGCATGGAGGCGAACGGCTCCTCGCCGGTCTCCGGGCGATAGGCGAACGCAGGATGGTTCTGCGCGTCCGGCAGGTTCATGACTCGGCCGCTGGCGGCGCAAAGCCCGACGATACCCTCGCCAACCCGCAGCCGCGTGCGCCCGATGGCCTGCGGGTTGAGGCCGTGCGTGGCGACAAGTTCCAGGATGTCGCCGGGGCGGCGGACATAGGCCGAGCAGACTTCGGCCACCAATTCGGCCGCCACCAGATCGACCAGCTTCGAGAGCGGCGCCGCGCTGCGGGCCATCAGTTCGCGCAGCCGGGCGAGCAGGCGCAGCGGCCCGAGGGCTGAATTACGCAGCGGCGCCGGCAATCGATTGTGCCTCCGGCGTGCCGCGCCCTGCCAGCGCCCTGACCGCCTGCTCCACCAGCTCGGCGATGATCGCCCCCGTCGGCTGTTCCTGCGTGACCATCCCGACCGATTGGCCGGCCATCACCGACCCGTTCTCCACGTCGCCGTCAATGACCGCGCGGCGCAGCGCGCCCGCCCAGAAATGCTCGATCTCGAGCTGCGCCGCCTCGCGCGCCACCGCACCGTCGAGGAAGCGCCGGATGGTATCGGCCTGATGGGCGAGGAACCGCTCCGTGCCCGCGTTGACCAAACCGCGCACCGGGATCACCGGGAACCGCGGGTCGAGCTGCACGGACGGCAGGGCGTCGCGGGCGTTGGCGCGGATGAAGGCCTGCTTGAAGCGGGGATGCGCGATCAATTCGTTGGCGGCGGCAAACCTGGTGCCCAGCTGCGCGCCGGCGGCGCCCATTTCCAGATAGGCCAGGATCGCCTCGCCGCGCCCGAGCCCGCCGGCGACGAAGACCGGCACCTCGCGGATGTGGGGCAGGATCTCCTGCGCGAGCACGGTCAGCGACACCGGACCGATATGCCCGCCTGCCTCCGATCCCTCGATGATCAGGGCATCGACCCCGGAGCGCACGAGCCGCTTGGCCAACACCAGCGCAGGGGTGAAGGCGATCAGCTTGGCACCCCCGTTCTTGATGGCGCGCACCGCGGAACCGGGCGGAATCCCGCCGGCCAGCACGATATGCGACACGCCCGCGCGCAGGCAGACGGCGATCAGCTCGTCCATTGCCGGGTGCATGGTGATGAGGTTGACCCCGAACGGAGCCTGTGTCAGCGCCTGGGTCGCCGCGATCTCGACGGCAAGCTGGTCCGGGTTCATGGACCCGCACGCAATCACCCCGAAGCCTCCGGCGTTGGAGATCGCGGAAACCAGGTGATGTTCGCTCACCCAGCTCATGGCCCCGCCCATGATGGCATAGCGGCATCCCAGAAACCGGGCGCCGCGCGCCCACAGCGCCTCCAGCGCGGCCTGGGCCGCGCGGCGCGCCGGGTCCGAGGTGGAGGCGTCAGGCGGCATCGAGGCCGTAGGCCGTGTGCAGCGCGCGCACCGCGAGCTCGGTATATTCGGCGGCGATCAGCACGCTGACCTTGATCTCGCTCGTCGAGATGACCTGAATATTGATGGCCTTGTCGGCGAGCGCGCGAAACATCGTGTTCGCCACCCCCGCATGGCTGCGCATCCCAACGCCGACCACGCTGATCTTGGCAACGTCCGGATCGGCCAGGACTTCGGCATACCCGACCTGGGCGCGCACGATGTCCAGCGCCGCCCTGGCCCGCGGCAGGTCGGCCTTGCCAACGGTGAAGGTGAGGTCGGTCGTGCCGTCGGCGGAGACGTTCTGCACAATCATGTCAACGTTCACGCTTTGCTCGGAGAGCGTGCCGAACAGGGCAGCGGCGATGCCCGGCCGATCCGGCACGCGCCGGACGGTGATTTTCGCCTCGTCGCGCGAATAGGCGATTCCGGCGACGTTCTGCTTCTCCACGATCTCATCCTCATCCACGACCAGGGTTCCGGGCAGATCCTCGAAACTGGACAGGACCTGCACGCGCACCCCTTCGTTCATCGCCAGCTCGACGCTTCGCGTTTGCAGCACCTTGGCGCCCACCGATGCGAGCTCGAGCATCTCCTCGTAGGTGATCCTGGCGAGCTTGCGCGCCTTGGCGACGATTCGCGGGTCTGTTGTATAGACTCCGTCAACGTCGGTGTAGATGTCGCAGCGATCGGCCCGCAGCGCGGCGGCCAGCGCCACTGCGGACGTATCGGAACCGCCACGCCCCAAGGTGGTGATGCGGTGGTCAGGACCGATGCCCTGGAACCCGGTGACCACCGCGACCTGCCCGGTTTGCATCCGGCGGACCAGCTCGGCCGCCTCGATGCACTCGATGCGGGCACTGCCATGCGCCTTGTCGGTGCGGATCGGAACCTGCCAGCCCTGCCAGGAGCGCGCCTCCACCCCCAATTCCTGCAAGGCGATCGCGAGCAGGCCGGTGGTGACCTGTTCGCCGGTCGCCACCACGGCGTCGTACTCGCGCGCATCGTGCAGCGGCGAGAGCACCTGACACCAGCCGACGAGCTGGTTGGTGACGCCGGCCATGGCCGAGACGACCACCGCGACCTCATTGCCGGCGTCCACCTCGCGCCTGACCCGAGCGGCTACGTTGCGAATGCGATCGAGGTCGGCGACCGAGGTGCCGCCGAACTTCATCACGATGCGGGCCATGAAGGAGAGCAGCCTCTGATGATGGTCGCGCGATGCGCGCGGGCGGTGCTGGCGTGCGCCGCGCGGCGCACACATACTGGCGGGCGGATCAGGGGGCAATATGCAGGATAGCACGGTCTCGGCTGCAGAGGTGGCGCGGTTCGACGCGCTCGCTTCCCGCTGGTGGGACCCGCAAGGCCCGATGCGGGCGCTGCATCGCATGAACCCGGCGCGGGTGGAATGGATCGCGGCCCGCGCGGCGCGCGCCTTCCCCGGCGCGCACGGCTTGCGCGTGCTGGACGTGGGATGCGGCGCTGGCCTGGCCGCGGAGGCGCTGGCCCATCGCGGGTATGACGTGCTGGGCATTGACGCGGCGCCGGATGCCATCGCCGCCGCCATCGCGCACGCCGCTAGCCGGGGCCTCGCCCTGGCGTACCGCGTCGCCTCTCCCGAGGAGCTCGTCGCCGAAGGTAGGCGGTTTCAGATCGTCACCGCGCTGGAGGTGGTCGAGCACGTGCCCGACCCGGACCTGTTCTTGCGCACCCTGGCGAGGCTGTTGGAGCCTGAGGGGCTTCTGGTGCTGTCCACGCTGAACCGGACGGCGCAATCCTTCCTGGCGGCCAAGGTCGCCGCCGAATACGTGCTGCGCTGGCTGCCGCCCGGCACGCATGAGTGGCGCCGGTTCCTGACGCCGGCGGAACTGGCCGCGGGGCTGCGACGCGCCGGCCTGCGTGTCAGCGATCTCTGCGGGCTCGGGCTCGATCCGCTCGGCGGCCGCTGGCGGACCGGCGGAAGCCTCGCCGTTAACTATCTGATGGCGGCGCGGGCGTAGAAACCATTTCCTTTCGGCTCCGTGATCCACATATGAGCAGGGTCGCAGCCAAGGAAACATCCAGGTTCGGAGCATGTGATGACCAAGCCACGCACCCTCGCCGCGATCTTCGTCCTGAGCGCGCTGGCGGCGCCGGCCCTGGCTCAGGGAGCCGGCGGTTCGGACAACAGCCCTCCGCCCGCGGTCAGCCAGCCGGGCACAAGCGATCAGGGCGCAGCCACTCAAGGCGGCTCCAACACCCCGCCTTCCGCCGGCAGTGCCAATCCGAACAGCACCGCAGGAACGAACACCCGTCCGGCGGGGCTGCAGAACCCGACGGCGGAGGTGCAGCAGCGGCTGCAGCAACTGGGGCTGTACGGCGGCGACATCGACGGCAAATGGGGCCCGCAAACCCGTAGTGCCGTGGTCGAGTTCCAGCGCTCGCACCATTTGCAGCCAACCGGCACGCTCGACGTCGCCACTATCGCGCGCCTGAACCAGATGACCCAGAACCCTCAAGCCGCCCAGAGCAACACCGCAAATCAGGAACCCACCCCCAATACTGGCGCGACCGGCAACAATACGGCCCAGACAAGTCCGCCGGCCCCGCGCCGTCCTGGTGCGTCGACCAGCCCGGGCTTTGCCACGAGCCCTGGCAGTTCCACCACTGCGCGAGCGACCATCACGGCTCCTGGGCCAGGGTTGGGATACGGCGAGGATACCTTCGGGAACAATGCCGTTCCCGGCGCGGGGGCCGGGATCAATGCCGACCGGGGGTTTTTCGGCTCCACCGTCGATCTGTCGAACGGCTACAACGCCGCTGTTAACCCGAACGGGCGCTGATCGGCAGCGTAGCGCCTGACCGCGATCACCCGGTCGTCTTGACCAGGTCAGCCCTCGGGCAGCGATGCCGCCCGCGGCGTCCACGCCCGACACCGGGGCCGCGCGCCGCGGACAAGATCCAGGACAAAGCGATCATACCGATAGATCGCCAGCGGCGCCTCGGAGCTCACGGCACGATACCAGCGGGCTGTTTGATTATCAGGAAACTTCAGGAGAATTCCGTTCAGCCGAATTTCAGCCCATTGTCGGGACATGAAGCGCATCCCCGTGATTTGCTCGCGTGCATCGACGGGCAAGTGCCGTCGCACATCGCGGGAGGACGAAATGCCGATCAGCAACCCGAACCGGTCTTGGCCAATTCTCGGCCCCGAGGCCCTGCGCTGTCCCGAGTTACATGATTTCAGCGACCTACGTGACGCAGACAGGCGTATCAATCGACCCCTGATCATCGCACTGGCCTTCGCGGCGGTCCTGACCATTGGGCACTTCGTTCAGCCCGGCCAGGGCTCCGCCCCGACGTCAGTGGCCCAACAGCAGACAGCGCAAGCAAGCGGCTAGAGCAGAAGGGCGAATGGGCCCGCACTCAAGGATCGCACGCGCGCCGAGACGGCCGGCACGGATGCTGGCGCGGTCGCGGCCGCAGCGCCGCTCCTGACCTGCCCGCTCGCGCTGTCTGTCGGCCGGCAGTCTTTCAGGACCGGCCGGGGACGAGAGCTGCTGGCATTATCCTTCGGCACGGGGTACCCAGGGAATGCGGGCGAAGCTCACGCCTTCCTCGGCAAGCTGCTCCGCCTGCTCCTGGGTCGCGTCGCCGTAAATGGCACGAGCCTCTGTCTCTCCGCGATGGATGCGCAAGGCCTCCTCCGTGAAGCGTTCGCCGACGTGATCGCAGCTTTTCTCGATTTCCGCCCGCATGCGCTGCAAAGTGGCACGCACGTGATCGGGCATCTGCCCGACCAGGCCTTCCGAGCGCATCGGAGACAGCGGGCCTGAGGCAGCCGGCTCCGGTGCAGGCGCTGAGGGCCGGGGCGGTTCCAGGGCTCGCTTTGCGACGGCGGGAGCCATCATGGCTCGGCTCACGTTCACCTCGCCGCAAGCCGGGCATTCGATCAGGCCCCGCCCGGCCTGAGTATCGAAGGCGGTGCTATCCTTGAACCAGCCGTCGAATTCATGGCCTTTATTGCACTGCAACTGATAATGGATCATGTCGAATCGCGCCAGCCCGCCTTCTGTCCTGATATTGGCACTTCCGCGTATCGAATGCCAGCGCTTCCCAAAGGCGGCTCACGCCGCCTTGAGCCATGCATCCAGCTTGCCCGCGGCGTCCAGTTCCATCAGATCGTCGCAGCCGCCGAGATGGCGTCCGCCGACGAAGATCTGCGGGACGGTGGTCTGGCCGCCAGAACGCTTGATCGCCTCTGCGCGCTCCGCCGTGCCGTGCGGCGCATCGATTTCGCGGTACGCGACGCCCCTTTCATCGAGAATCCGCCTGGCCCGCGCGCAATAGGGGCAGTAGGGCTGGGTATAGATCTCCACAATGGGCACGTCCGTCTCCTGTCCAGGGATCGGCCATTATCTCGGCGTTGCGCGAGCCTGGCGCAAGGAGCGGCGCTAGAGGCGGGGATCGGGTACCCGGGCAGCCGCCAGGACATCGACCGCCGCCGCGCCCGCCGCCTTCAGCGCGAGTGCGCAGGCGCTGGCCGTGGCGCCTGAGGTCATCACGTCGTCGATGAGGAGTATCCGCCGTCCGGCGATCCGCCCGGCCCGCCTGGGCGTACCGGCGAAGGCGCCGGCCACCTCCGTCCGGCGCTCGCCGGCGCCCCTGCGGCCGAGCGCCGCGGTGGCACGCTTGCGCGCCAGGGCATCCGGCAGGACCGGCCGGCCGGTGATCCGCGCCAGGGCGTGGGCAAGCAGCGCCGCCTGGTTGTAGCGGCGGCGGAACAGCCGCCAGCGATGCAGCGGCACCGGCACGAGCAGCTCGGCGCTCCCCAGCAGCGCTGCGCCCGCCCGCACCATCATCGGCGCGAGTGCCTTGGCGAGCTCTACCCGGTCGCCGTGCTTGAACGGCAGGATCAGTCGGCGCGCGCCCCCGTCGTAGCGCAGCGCGGCGCGGGCCCGGTCGTAGTCCGGCCGGGCGATCTGGCAGGCCGGGCACAGACCTCGGTGTCATCGGCTTGCAAAAGGGACCCTGATCGGCGTTCAAACGGGATGGTGGAGGGTTGTGGGTAGTACAGGGGGAGCGGGCGAAGTGGTGAGAGGCTGACGAGCGGGGGGGGTGTTGGAAGGTGAAGGCGGGGTGTGGGAGGATCAGGCTCTGTTCTTGAACGCAGCTTTGTTGGGTCTCGACGATGTCGCAGTGGTGGGTCAGTCGGTCGAGCAGCGCGGTGGTCATCTTGGCGTCATGCGAACACGCTTGGCATTCGCAAACGCGAGTTGGTTGTACGATCACAGAGGTCTGCTCGTAGAGGCGACTAGATCGTCATGCATGATGAGTAGTCCGCTGTTCGTCACCTCAACGCAGGGCATGGATGAGCGCTGCAGGCGCACAGACGATGTGGCACTCGAAAGCGACCCGCGAGGACGCTCACAGGCGTTCCGGGACAGGTGCTCGGTAGCATCACGCATAAAGCTAGGCAGGTGCGAGAGATAGGGCTAGAGCGTCGAGGCGGGTGAGATCACGTCGTTCAGCGGAACCAGACGCGACGCTGCGCGGCGCTGATCGTGCATGAGAACTACATGCTGGACCAGACATGGACGAGGGACGGCGACGCAGCGCTGGGCCGCTGCCGACCGGCATCAGGCCATCCGCGCGCTGGGCGCTGCGGGTGTGAAACGGGCAGGCAGTCGAGATCAGTGCTGCTGGCGCATCGAGGAGACGTGAGTACTCACGTCTTGGTGAGTGTGCAGGACGCGGCGTTGAGATGTGCTGCGATCTGGTGGTCAGGGTACTGGGACAGCTCGCGCAAGCGCGCGATCACTCGGCTGGGTGCGGCTGTGCCAACAGGGGCGGACAGCGCACACGTGTTGGGTGGTGGCGCGCGCTACAGACAATGGTGGCGCGGCGCGTCGTTCTTTGGCATCGACGGTCAGCACACTCGGTCACACAACGCAGCAGGCGCTTGAGATCCACATCGGTCGTTGTCGCAGCGCGACAGAGTGCGGCAGATCCGCCGCCAAGTCTAGGCTGCTGCTCGGCGGCATCAAGCGGCAGCAGCTCGGTCCGCCGCACGACGCGTATTCCTGCTCAAGCTGCTCGAGAGCCTGCAGCGCGGTGTTACAGCGGGTCTCGAGGGTGCGGGCGACAGACGGTTCTCCGGCTCGATCGCGTCATACTGGCGCTGGGCGCGCTGCACGCGTAGCGGGCCCGTTCGAGCCGCAGCTGCCAATGGCGGTCAAGCGCCTGCGCTCGCGCTCGAGCACGGCAAGTGCCGCCAAGGTCGTCTCGATCGCCGCGGCCTGACCGCCTCAAGGAACAGCTCGCCGCAGCGTGGTCCAGAGGCGCGACCGGGAACGCCTGGCACAGCGGGGTGCCGTAGTCGATCTGCGCTCGACGACAAGTAGCGACGATAATGGCTGCCATGGCTGACGCTCATCCGCCGCCGCAACAGCCGCAGACCACGAGGCCTGCAGCAGCGCCGGCTCGCGCGGCGCCCGCGCGCTTGGCCGCGAAGTTGTAGAGGTTGTCCCGCAGGTGCTGCGGTCGCCAGAAACTGGTCGTAGTTGATGTAGGCTGGGTAGATGCCGGGCACGACGATGTCCCACTCCTCCATCGGCCGACGCCGCTCGGCGATGACGGGCGGGTCGCCGGGCTGACCCTGCTTGCGCCGGCCGTAGACGAACACGCCGGCGTAGACCGGACTGGTCAGGACTGCTGGATCATCTGGTAGGTGGGGCGGACCAGACGATGTGGCCCGCCTCCGCTCCTTGCTGAAGCAGGCGCGGCATCTTGAGGCCGTGCGCGGCAAAGTCGCGCTGCACCGCGCGGCCGTTCCGCAGGACGGCAAAGCGTTCGAAGATCCGCCCCAGCACCTCGCGCACTTCCTCATCGGGGTCGAGCACGACCGTGCCGTCGCCCAAACGCCGGTAGCCGACCGGCAGACGCAACGCGAGTTCGCCGCGCCGGGCCTTGTTGAGCAGGTTGCCACGCATCCTGGCGTGCAGGATATGCAGCTCGGCGGCGAACAGGGTGCCTTTGACGCCCAGCAGCAGCTGGTCGTTCGGATCCTGCGCGCTGTAGACGCCATCCTCGTCCGCGATCAACGTGCGAAACACCGCGCAGAGCTCGATCACGCGGTGCCAGTCGCTGTTCCGACGCGACAGGCGCGAGATCTCGGTGACCAGCACAAGGCCGATTTCGCCCAGCCCGATCGCGGCGACCAGGCGCTGGAAGCCGGTGCGGGCGTGGCTGCTGGCGCCGGAGAGGCCGAGGTCCTCATCGATGACCTCGATCTGCGGTGCCGCCCAGCCCATCTGCCGCGCTCGCTCGGCGAGCTGATACTGCCGCCGGGTGCTCTCCTGGTTGGCCAGTATCTGCCGTGGCGTCGACTGGCGGACGTAGACGACGGCACGCAGGCACAGGTGACGTGGCTCGATCTTGGGCGAGATGACGTTCATGGCACGGCTCCCCTGGCGCGTGCGCCCGCCCCCGCACGGCCGGGAGCCGGCGCCGCAGCAGGTCGGTCCAGAGCAGGACCAAATGCCGGTGCGTCTCGGGCCGGAACGTGCTCCACAGCGGCAAAGGCTGGGGCTGCGGGGTCGGGCCTGAGCGCATGGCGGGTGTCCGGAGCGGGGAATGGCGCGCTCCGCAAGGTGGCGACCAAACCCGCCAGCGCGCGTAGGCTGCCCGGAGTAAAGGTCAGCGGCGGAGCCGCTGCGAGCGCGACCGTACCGGCCGGCTCCGCATGGCGAGCTGGCAGCAGCTGCCGACCGCCGTCGAGGCCTTCGATCACGAGATAGGGCTCACCCTCGTGCCGCTTGCGCCGCACTACCGTGACCCGCTGGCCAAACAACGGGTGGTGCGCCGCCGTGACCCGCACGCATTCGACGTGGCGAATACGAACCTGCTCAGTTTGATGGCTGGTGTCTGATCAGGTGAAACAGCAGCTGGCCGCCGGATTGGGCGAACGGCAGGTAGCCGAGTTCGTCGAGCACGACGAAGTCCTTGCGGCAAAGATAGTCGGCCAGGCGGCCCTGGCGTCCGGATCGCCCTTCGGCCTCGAGCTTGTTGACCAACTCGACGACATTGAAGAACCGGCCACGCGCACCGTCGCGGATACAGGCGCGGGCGATCGCGATGGCGAGATGGGTTTTGCCGGTGCCGGTTCCGCCGACCAGCACGACATTGCGCTGATGGGCGAGAAAGTTGCCGCTGGCGAGGTCGCGGACAAGGGTCTCGTTGATGGGCGTGTTGCCGAAGCGGAAGTCGTCGAGGTCCTTGGCCAGCGGCAGCTTGGCGATGGTGATCTGGTATCGGATCGAGCGGGCCTGCTTCTCGGTGACCTCCGCGGTCAGCAGATCGCCGACGATGCGCTGCGGTTCGTGCTGGCGCTTCACCGCCGTAGAGATGATCTCGTCAAACGCGACCCTCATGCCGTAGAGCTTCAGTTCGGACATCGTCGCCAGGATCTCGGCACGTTCCATCAAAGGCACTCCTGAGGCTGTCATAGCGGGCGCAATCGGCAGCAGGCATGTGCCGCAGCTTCAGCGCGTTCGGGGTGATGATCGTGATCGGTGCCAACTCCGGCTCGCGGCGGCGGGCCAGGATGTTGAGGATGACATCGGCGGAGTGGACGCCTTCGCGCAGCGCCTCCAAACAGGCCGCCTCCACCGCTGGGAGCCCGTCGCTCAGCACCGCGGCGAGGATGGCGACCATCTGCCGGTCCCCGTCGGCGGACCCGGCGAGCGTGCGGCGGAATCCGCTCCAGTCCCGCCGGCAGCACCCAGTTCTTGAACGGCGCACCGTTGCGCAGCGCGCCCGGCTTGCGGGCCAGAACCGGCACATAGTGCCAGGGATCAAACACCGTCTGGTCCCGCCCGAAGCAGCGCCGGTGCTCGCCGACGAGGCGCCCGGCCTGGCGCAGCTCGATCCGCTCGGCGTACGCGTAGATCTCTACCGGCCGCCCGACCGCGCCCGCGGCGACCGAGTATCTGTTGTTGTCGAACCGCACCAGGCAGGTCTTGGATACCGAGGCAGGCACCGCGTGGAACCCGTCGAACCGCCCGGCATAGGGAACAAGGCAAGACCGCTCGGCCTCGAACATCTGCCAGATCGTTCGCTCCCGGTTCTCGGGATGGCGATGCGCACGGGCATGCGCGACGCACTGGTCAAGCAGCCAGGCATTCAGGTCGTCGTAGCTCTTGACGCGCAGCCGCGGCGTGAAAAACCGCTCACGCACCAGCCCGACTTGGTTCTCGACCTGTCCCTTCTCCCAGCCCGAGGCGGGCGTGCAGGCAACCGGATCGACCAGGTAGTGGCTGCACATCTGCAGGAAGCGGCGATTGTAGGCACGCTCGCGGCCGACGAAGATCGCGTCCACCGCGGTCCGCATGTTGTCGTAGATGCCGCGCGTGCAGGCACCCCGGAAGAAGGCGAACGCGCGGTCGTGCGCGTCGAACACCATCTCCTGCGTCTCGCGCGGATAGGCCCGCACAAACAGCATCCGGCTGTGGCACAGCCGGACGTGGGCCACCTTCACCGTCACGGTCGTGCCATCGATCAGCACGACCTCATGGCTCCAGTCGAACTGATACGCCTCGCCGGGCGCAAAGCTCAGCGGAACAAAAGCGTCGGCCGATGTCGTCGCGCGGTCACGCTGCCAGCCTCGCGCATAGCGACGCACCGCGTCGTAGCCGCCCTCGTAGCCGAGCCCGCGCAGCTCCTCGAAGATGCGGATCAGCGTCAACCGCTCGCGGCTCGGCCGCACCGCGTTTGCTGCAAGCAGTCGATCAAGCGCGTCCTGACACGGCCCAATCCGCCGCATCGGCTGGTGGCCGCGCCGGTAGCGCAATTCGGTCGCCTCCGATCGCAGCACCTTCCGCACGACCTTCCGCGAGACCCGCAGCTCGCGGCAGATCGCCTTGATCGCCTTGCCCTGAACCAAATACGCCCGGCGGATTTCGCGACCGTCTCCACGACCAACATCCCAAACTCGGCCCCCGATCATCCCGGAAGCCACCGTGAACCCCACCGCCAGAGGGGTCCCGTTTGGACGCCGATCACCCCTCAAACGGGGTCCTTTTTCCACGCCGATCTACACCCTCGGCCCCGCCATGCGACTCGGCGTCGAACGGGACACCGCAGATCACGCAGCACGGCGCGGTGATGAAGCCGGTGCCGCGAAAGCAGTCCGGGCACAGCAGACCCGGCGCATCCACCGGGCGATCGCAGGCGATGCAAGCCGGCGGCAACAGCAGATCGAGCGTCGCGCGTCCCGCCCAGCGGAGCGCGCGCGGACCGGCGCCGTCAGTGCGCAACGCCGAACCGCACGGTGCCGTCGCGGCCGATTTCGTTGACCAGGTCGATCTCCCAGGCGAGATAGGCCCGCATCGCTTCCTCGACGCCGGTGTTCCGGTCATAGGGACGAAGGTAGAAATCCACGCAGGCCTCGTCGGGCGGGTCCGTGCGGTCCTTTGCCATAGCCCGGCCGGCCGCGCGCCAAGCGGCGGTGCCGCCATCCAGCGCCCTCACCTCGCCCCCGGTCAGCGCGGCCAGCTCCGACACCGCGAGGCGTGCCAGCGTGCCATCCGGCGAGGTGACGACGATGAGACGCGCGCCTTCAAGCCGGTCGCGCAAGGCATCGAGCCGGCTGCGCACGCCCCAGAGCGCGCCTTGGATGTGGCCCTCCCGAAACTCGACGCTGCGGGCGAGGTCGACCACCCGCACGTCCGCCGCCCCATCATGTACCGCATCCAGGCGGGCACCCACCTCCGCCACGTCGATCAGGGGTGTTGCCACGGCCAGTTCGGGGATCGGCGCGAGCGCCCGGCCCGCGCCGCCCAGCGCCTCGAGCCCGCCCTCGACCACGAACACGTCGCGATGCCCCATCTGGCGCAACCAGGCGCCGGTCATGCGCGCGCGCACGCCCCTGTCGTCCAGCAGCACGATGCGGGCGTTGCGCACGCCGACCCACTGGTCGGTCGCCTGCACGAGCTGGCCGCCCGGCGCGCTGCGGCTGCCGGGGTAGTGGCCGGCCCGGAACTCCAAGGGGTCGCGCACGTCGAGCAGATAGAGCGTGCGATCCGGGTCTTCCTCGAAGCGGGCGAGATCGAGCGGGCCGATCACGCCGACCCCGGACTCCTCGGCGAAGCGCCGCGCGCGATCGAGCGCGAGGTCCGCGCTGCGTGGTGTGCCACCCGGGTAGCGCGCCGTCCGGCCCCGCTCGCAGGCGAAGCCCGCCAGCTCCCAGCCCATGGTGCCGTTGCGCAGCGCCACCACCTGGTTCGGGATGCCCGCCCGCCGCAGGCTTTCGGCTCCCATGATGCTGCGCGTGCGTCCGGCGCAGTTCACCACGATCAGCGTCTCCGGATCGGGCGCGAGGTCGCCGATGCGGTAGGCCAGCTCGCCGCCCGGCACGCTGAGCGCGCCGGGGATCGACATGCGCACGAATTCCTCATGCGTGCGGCTGTCGAGGACGACCATCCTGCGGCCCTGGTCAAGCCAGGATTTCAGCACCGGGGCATCGACGCTTTCGGTGCCGTAGTGGTGTTCCACCCACTCCCCGAACGCCTTCGAGGGGACGTTCACGCCGCTGAACAGCACGCCGGCCGCCGCTTCCCAGGCCTTGGTGCCGCCATCGAGGACATGGACATCAGTGCAGCCGGCATCCTCCAGCCAGGCGGCCAGGCGCTCGGCCAGGCCCCTTCCGTCATCGACGCAGACGATGCGAACGCCCCGGCGCGGCAGTAGCGCGCGGGCCCGCATCTCGCGCTGCGAGAAGGGGCATGGCACCGCCCAGAACAGGTGGGAGGCGCCGAACTCGCCTTCCTCCCGCGCGTCGAGAAGAGCAAGCTCGCGCCCGTCGGTCAGCCAGGCGCGGAGGGTGGGGGCGTCGATGCGTCGCATCGGGGCAGTATGCACGCCCGTCCGCCGTTCGCGCCACAGAGCACTTGCCGCACCGGAAAGAGGAGCGAAGGTTGCCAAGCGAGACGGGCGGCATGGAGGTGTTCGATAGGCGTGCTGTCCGGCGGCACCGCGACCGCGCGGCCGCTACGGTCGGACAAGTCGCCGACGTTCTGCGCGATACAGCGGAACGGCTGCTCGATCGGCTGGACGATACCACCCGCCGGTTCTCGAACGCACTTGACCTCGGCGGGCGAGGCATTGTCGCGCCGCTGCTGCGCGCGCGCGGGATCAGCACCGTCAGCGCCGATCTCTCGCCCGCGATGGCGGCGCTCAATCCGCCGCCCGTCGTCGCGGCCGACGAGGAATTCCTGCCCTTCGCCCCGGCGAGCTTCGATCTGGCGATCGCCAGCCTGTCGCTGCATTGGGTCAATGACCTACCCGGCGCGCTGATCCAGATCCGCCGCGCCTTGCGACCGGACGGGCTGTTCCTCGCCAGCCTGCCCGCGCTGGGCACGCTGGCCGAGCTGCGCGCCGCGCTCTCCGAGGCCGAGGCGGCGCTCTCGGGCGGCGCGGCGCCACGGGTCTCGCCGTTCCCCGATCTGCGCGACTGCGCCTCGCTGCTGCAACGCGCGGGCTTCGCCTTGCCGGTCGCCGACGTGGAGGAAGTGCGCCTGATGTACGCCGACCCCCTGGCGCTGTTGCGCGACCTCCGCGCTGCGGGCGAGACGAACGCCCTCACCCAGCGCGACCGGCGCATCCCTCCCCGCGCGCTGTTCCCCGCCGCGCTGACGGCGATGCCGAGCCAGGACGGTCGCATCCCGGCCACGCTGCGCATGGCGGTGATGACGGGCTGGGCACCCGCCTGACCACGGCCTAATCTGCACGAGGTAAATCAAGGGAGGAACGAGTGGCCGAGAAGCTGCTGGAGGGAAAGGTCGCCGTTGTCACCGGTGCCGGGCGCGGAATCGGACGGGCCATCGCGATCGCCATGGCGCGAAACGGCGCCAAGGTGGTGGTGAACGATGTCGGCGCGGGCGTCACCGGCGAAGGACAGGACCAGACGCCCGCGCAGGAGGTGGTGCGCGAGATCGACGGCGCGTGCGGTCAGGGCACCGCGGTCGTCAACACCGATTCAGTCGCCGAATGGGACTCGGCGCAGCGCATCGTCGCCGCCGCGACCGAGCGGTATGGGCGCATTGACATCGTGGTGAACAACGCCGGCATCCTGCGCGACCGGATGTTCCACTACATGTCGCCCGAGGAGTTCGACGCGGTGATGAAGGTGCATCTCTATGGCGCCTTCTATGTCAGCCGCGCCGCGGTGACGCATTTCCGCAAGCAGGAGAGCGGAGCGTTTGTGCATATGACCTCGACCTCCGGGCTGATCGGCAGCGTGGGGCAGGTCAATTACGGCGCCGCCAAGCTCGGCATCGCCGGCCTCTCGCGCAACATCGCGATGGACATGCAGCGGTACAAGATCCGCTCCAACTGCATCGGACCGCACGCCTTCAGCCGGATGATCGAGACGGTTCCCGGCCAGAGCGAGGAGCAGCTCAAGGAGCGCGCCAACCGCACCCGGCCCGACCAGGTGGCGCAGCTCGCGGTGTTCCTCGCCTCGGACGCCGCGGCCGAGGTCTCCGGGCAGATCCTGGGGGCGCGCGGCAACGAGATCTATCTCTACGGCCAGCCCCGCCCGATCCGCATCATGCATCGCGGCGACGGCTGGACGCCGGAGACGATGCGCGACCACCTGCTGCCCGCCATCCGCGCCGGCCTGACGCCGCTGGAGCGCACGCGCGACGTCTATAGCTGGGACGCGATCTGAGCGGCTTCGCGCGGTGAGCGAGGCGCCCGACATCCTGATCGTCGGCGCGGGCGTGGGCGGTCTGACGCTCGCGCTCGCGCTGCACGAGGCGGGCATCCCGTGCCGCGTGTTCGAGTCCGTGGCCGAGCTGCGCGCGGTCGGGGTCGGCATCAACATCCTGCCGCACGGCGCGCGCGAGTTGGCGCGGCTGGGGTTGGAGAACGCGCTCGCCGCCGTCGCCGTCGCCACCCGGGAAAGCGTGTTCTTCAATCGCTTCGGCCAGCTCATCTGGCGCGAGCCGGCCGGGCGCCTCGCCGGCTTCGCGCATCCGCAGTTCTCCGTCCATCGCGGCGACCTGCACGCCGTGCTGCTGCGTGCCGCCGAGGCGCGGATCGGCGTGGCGCGCATCCAGACCGGCTGGCACTGCCTCGGCTTCGAGCAGGACCAGGACGGCGTGACGCTCAGGTTCCGCGATCGCCCGCCGGTGCGCGGGGCGGCGCTGGTCGCCTGCGACGGCATCCACTCCACGATCCGGCGCCAGCTCTTCCCCGATGAAGGGCCGCCGCGATACTCGGGCGTGAACATGTGGCGCGGCGTGAGCGTCTGGCGCCGCTTCCTGTCGGGTGCGAGCATGGTCCGCGCCGGCTGGCTCGCGACCGGCAAGATGGTGATCTACCCGATCCGCGACGCCGTGGACGCGGCGGGGCGGCAGCTCATCAACTGGGTGGCCGAGATCGAGACGCCGCGCCATCTCGACCGCGACTGGAATCGCGGCGGCCGTCTGGAGGATTTCCTCCCCGCCTTCGCGGGTTGGCGCTTCGATTGGCTGGACGTGCCGGCGATGATCAAGGCGGCCGACACGGTCCTGGAGTTCCCGATGGTCGATCAGGACCCCCTGCCCGGCTGGAGCTTCGGGCGGGTCACGCTGCTGGGCGACGCGGCGCACCCGATGGTGCCGCGCGGTTCGAACGGCGCTGGCCAGGCGATCCTCGATGCAAGCGCCCTGGCCGACTGCGTCGCCGCGACCGACGATGTTGCGGCGGCGCTCGCGCATTACCAGGCGCTCCGGCTCGAACCGACCGCCAATGTGGTGCTGGCGAACCGCCGCAATCCGCCCGACGCGATCCTGCGCGAGGTGTTCGAGCGCACCGGAGACAGGCCCTTCGCGCGGATCGAGGACGTGATCCACGCGGACGAGTTGCGCGCGATGTCGGAACGCTACAGGACCATCGCCGGCCTGGATCGTCGCCCGTGATCGTCGTCGAGAGGCCCGTCGCGGCCGAACGGCTGCACGTCACGATCGCCGTGCTCTGCGGAATGGTGCTGTTCCTGGAAGGCTACGACATCGCGGCGATCGCCTTCGCCATTCCCTCGCTGGTGGATGCCTGGCACGTGCGTCCGGCCGCGTTCACCCTGGCGCAGACGGGGGGCAGCATCGGGCTGCTCTGCGGGGCGCTCAGCTTTGGTCTGCTCGCCGATCGGCTGGGCCGCAAGCCGGTGCTGATCGGTGCGGCGGGAGTGTTCGGGGTCTTCACCCTGCTCTGCGCCTTTGCCGGCTCGCCCGGCCAGCTTGCCGGGCTTCGCTTCCTCACCGGGCTGGGGCTCGGCGGCGGGATTCCGGTCGCGATCGCGCTCGCCTCGGATTGCGCGCCGCCCGGAACCCAGGGTCGGCTGGTGATCCTGATGAGCGCGGGCGTGTCGATCGGCAACACGGTGGGCGGGTTGCTCGCGACGCAACTCGTCACGCGCTTCGGGTGGCCGTGGATTTTCGTGGTCGGCGGCGCGCTGCCGCTGCTGATGTGCGCGGTGCTCGGCGCGCGCCTGCCGGGCCGCGCGGCACTGCCCGTCACGCGGCACCAAGCCAATCCCGTGGGCGCGCTGTTCCGCGACGGGTTCGCGCCGATCACGGCCCTGCTCTGGGCGATGAACCTGCTCAACCTGCTCGGCAATTACCTGATCCTGCTGTGGCTCCCGGCCATCCTGCACGCCGCCGGCGTGCCGCCGGGCCGGGCGATCCTGGGCGGGACGCTGTATGCGCTGGGCTCGATCCTGGGCGCGGCGGTGACCGCCCCGTTCGTGGACCGGCTTGGGCCGGAGCGCGTGCTGACGCGCGGCCTGGCGCTTGGCGCGATCTCGGTGCTGGTGATCGGGCTGGTCGCGCCGAGCTTCTGGGTGCTCGCCGTCCTGATCCTGCTGGCTGGCATTGGTATCGGCGGGTGCCAGCACGGCATCAACTCGCTATCCGGACGGGTCTATCCACCTTCGATCCGCGCCACCGGCGCCGGCTGGGCGCTGGGCGCCGGGCGAATCGGCATGATCGCCGGGCCGGCGCTGGGGGGCATCCTGCTGAGCCTGGGCGCGACGGGGAACGCGATCTTCCTGACGGCCGCCGTGCCCGCGTTCGGCACCACGTTCCTCATGGCGGTGCTGGGGATGGTGCGGGGGCGCCAAGCGGAAGTTCAGGGACAGGAAAATAGGCGAATCCGCGGCGGCGTCCCATAACGCCACGCATGATCCGCGGCCGGCTGTTCACCCGTTACTGGCTCGATGACGGCATCCGGCAGACCGATCAGTACCGCGCGCTGAGCGCGGAGCAGGTCGCGGCCTTCGCGACGGAGGCCGGCCGCCTGTGGGCGGCGCTCGATCGGATGAAGGCGCCGAGTGAAGCCGAGACCGAGAGCGAGTTCGTCCATCCGATCCTCGACCGGCTCGGCTGGTACCGCCTGCCGCAGCAGACGCCGGGCAAGGGCGGCGCGATATCGCCGATGAATTGCTGTTCCTCACCGCTTCCGCCAAATCCGCGGCCCAGCGCCTCGCCGACAAGGCGGCGCGCTTTCGTCACGGCGCGGTGGTGGTGGAGAACGAGGCGCGCGACACGGTATTGGACCGCGCCAAGGGCAAGGCGGAGGCACCGTCGAACCAGATCCTCCGCTACCTGAAGCGCTCGGACGGCATTCCGGGCAGCACCGTGCGCTGGGGCCTGCTGACCAATGGCCGCTTCTGGCGGCTGTATTTCGCCGGCGCGCGCGCCCGCGACGAGGATTTCGTCGAGATCGAACTCGCGGCGCTGCTCGGCCCGCTTCGCCCGCCGGTGCCGGAGGGCGCGGACGAGCATCACTGGCCGCGCGTCTTCATGCTGCTGTTCGGCTGTAGCGCCTTCGTCCCCGATCCGCAGGGCCACACCTTCCTCGACCTGTCCCTGGTCGAAGGCCGCCGGTTCGAGGAGCGTATCACCGACAGCCTGTCGGAGGCGGTGTTCGATCGGGTGTTCCCCGGCTT
>CAVWNS010000009.1:0-2500 GCA_963756495.1 uncultured Pseudomonadota bacterium
TCTGCGGCTAATTTCTCTGCATTGTCTGTCATGGAGCTATGTCGCCCCTTTCTATTTCTCAACTCGCGTGTAAAGCTACTGTACACTCAGGGGGCACTACTTTACAAGGTGGGTTAAAATTATGTGGTTTCCCCAGTGTTTAGGATTGCCTCAATGTTGGCCTTCAAAGATCGGAAGGTCATGCTCAACCACCTCCCAAACAATATCTGGATCAATTCCAAAATCGATATGGACGATGACATTTCGCATACCACTCATCCTCCCCCACGATATCTCTGGATGTTGCTTCTTGAAATCTGAGGGTTCGAACGTCGCGATTTGCCGGCAGAGCTCGCTGCCGATCGAAACCGCCCGCACCGGTAACGAGCACGACTTGATCTTCCAGATGAGGCCGCAGCGCCGCGGTGTCGACGACCACCGGCTCCCGCGCCCGGACGTCTTCCAAGCGGATGTCGCGAATGCGCGAGATCGTCACCTTGTCGTTCAGAATCTCGGTCGCGTCGGGGAGCACTTTGACCATTGGAGCGGCGGCGGCGCGGCTACAAAAATCTTTGATCTTATTGATGATCGGCAGCGGCGCGGCGGGAATGGCCACGATAACCGAATCGACCGGATGACGAACGAGGATCGACGGCAGATCCTCGATGCCGCCGAGGATGCGCACGCCGTCGACGCGCTTTATCGCGACGCCGTCGTCAACGCAGCCGATGACGCGCATCGGCAGCGTGCGGTCTTCTTGAATCGCGCGGATCAGGTTCACGGCCAGCATGCCCACGCCGACCACGAGGACCTTCTGTGCGTTCGGCCGCTGCGTGTAGAGGAACGTGCGCAGAAGCACCATTGCAATGCGCAGGAACATACGCAGGATGAAACCGAGCATCGCGGCGATGACGACGAGCCGGCCCGACATGTGCTCGAGCGGACCCGGCAGCAGCCAAACGCACGCCAATGCGAGCACCGTTCCGCCTGCAGCGCCGTAAAGCAACCGAAGGACGTCGTGAAAGTCGAACGTGCGGGCGCTCTCGTAGCGCCACTGCACGTAGGCTCCCGTGACGAAAAGCAGTGCCGCCAGCAGCAGGAGTTGGCCCGCGCCGGCGGAGTGAATGTATCCCACGCCCGTTGCTACGTACACCGCAATGATGAGCACCGCAAAATCGGCTGTCATCAGGCCGAAGCGTAGTTCAGGGCGCATTCCCGCGAATGCGGAGATCGGCAGAAGTGGCTAGTCTCATCGCTCAGCGGCATTGTACCGCCCAACGCTCGCCGGGGGCAGATTGCCGACGTACCGCACTTCCAGGCGAATCGAACCGTACCGTGCTACCGAAAGGCCTAGTGGGCGCGGGGGATGAGAATAAACGCCCGATGCGGGTACGAGATAACGGCCGCTCGGTCGAGCGCTGTTGCTACGTTGGAGGATGTGGTCCCGTATGAATGCTTTCGATCGCGCCGCGTCGCTGCCGGGCTACCTGTGGCGCGCGTATCAGGAACACACGCTGAACGAATTTCACCGGCGCCGTTTGCGGCACGTGCACATGGCGTCCGGCGTAATCGTACGCGGCTCCGAGCGCATCACCGCGGGACGGCGCGTCTTCTTCGATCACCGCTCGTCCTTGAATTGCAACACGGAGGCTGGATTCATCACCCTGGGCGACAACGTGGAGATCGGTCCGTACAGCATACTTTGGGGCGGCGGCGGAATAACGATCGGCAACAACGTCCACATCGGAACGCACGTGCACATCACGTCGATGGAAGGCGAGCAGATTTCTGCCGACACGGTCGATCCGTTTACGCCACTCGAAATCATTCGCTCACCCGTCGTGATCGGCGATCACGTGCTGATATTCGCACGCCGTGATCGTTCCGGGCATAACCATCGGTCATCACGCGGCAATCGCGGCAGGTGCAGTCGTAACCGCGGACGTGCCGCCGTACGCGCTCGTCGGCGGCGTTCCGGCGAAGGTGATACGCAGCACCGCCGAATCCGTCGAATCGGCCTGACCCAACAAACACCGCAAGAGAGACCGGCAAGCCGGTCTCTCTTTTTGCGCTTCGGGGGTGCTCAGATTAGTTCGAGATACCGAAGGAGACTTGCGGCAGGCATCCGGATGACCCAGCCGGACATGCTTGTCCGTTGGTAGAGGTCGGAAGCGATCCGTAGACCAGGAAGATCGCGACGTGGTGGCTGAGCAGCAGCGCCGTCGGCGTGCCGGTGTACAGCGTATACGAGTTGACCAGTCGCGTCCCGCTCCGTCTTTGCCGCTCACCGTGCCGACGTATATCGCCGGCATTCCGGTCGCTCCCGCGACGGTGCTCAAATTCTGTCCCCAGATGTCGAAGAGCGTCTGTAGATTGTACTGCGCGGGCGGCGCGGTATTTTTCCAAGTCCCGACGATTGACGGATTTCAACGTGGATGATGCCGGACGCGCCGTGCGTGTGAATGCTGTAGGCGCAGGTGAAGCCTGTGACCGGCTCGTCGGTAGTCGGGTTCGCCATGCC
>CAVWNS010000009.1:5000-806350 GCA_963756495.1 uncultured Pseudomonadota bacterium
CGCGTCGCGGATCACCGCCCGCCGGCCAAGCGCCTGCTCGAGCAGTCGGACCAGCGTGCCGACCTCCTCGGCCCGATGATTGCCGATGTTGAGGACGCGGACGGGCAATTCGGTCGTCGGGCGGCCGGTCCAGCGCGCCCAGCACGCCCGCCACGATGTCGTCGATGTAGGTGAAGTCGCGCTTGAGCCGGCCGCCTTCGTAGACGGTAATCGGCTCTCCGGCCGCGATCGCCCGGGCGAAGCTGTAATAGGCCATGTCCGGCCGGCCCCAGGGTCCATAGACGGTGAAGAACCGCAGCCCCGTCTGCGGCAGCCCGAACAGGTGCGCGTAGGCGTAGCTCATCAGCTCGTCGGCGCGCTTCGTCGCCGCATAGAGCGACACCGGTGCATCCACCCGGTCGGTCTCGCTGAACGGCAATTGCCGATTGGCACCGTACACCGAGGACGAGCTGGCATAGACCAGGTGGCGCAAGCCCGGCAGCCGGCGCGCCGCCTCCTGCACGACCAGATGGCCCATGACGTTGGCCTGCACATACGCATAGGGGTCCACCATCGAGTGGCGAACGCCCGCCTGCGCGGCAAGGTGAACGATCCGGTCGATCCCGCGCTCCTCCTCGACAAGGGCGTGCAGCCCCGCGCGATCCGCCACGTCGAGGCGACGGAACGTGAACCCCGGACGCTTT
The DNA here is from genome assembly GCA_963756495.1 of uncultured Pseudomonadota bacterium. Classification (GTDB taxonomy): domain Bacteria; phylum Pseudomonadota; class Alphaproteobacteria; order Acetobacterales; family Acetobacteraceae; genus DATFDN01. The sequence goes on from CAVWNS010000009.1 coordinate 5,684, forward strand.
TCGAGGCGCGCACAGCGCGCTTCTTTCAGCCCGGGGTCATAGTAGCGGTTCATATTGTCGATGCCGATCACCCGCTCGCCCCTGTCGAGCAGGGCCTCGGCCACGTGCATGCCGATGAAGCCGGCCGCCCCGCTCAGGAGAACCGCGCCGCTCACGACCGCTCTCCGCGGGCAGGCCTTGTCCGCACCATGCCGAAACGCCTCCTGCTGTCCGTCAGGAAATTACACGCCCGGCACGATGCGCGCCACCGCCTCCGAGGCGCCCAGGTCCGTGGCGGCCTGCTCGGATCGCCAGAGTCGGCCCAGGAGAATGAGCGCGGTCAGCGCGCTCATCATCCCGCCTGGGAACAGGACCACGAACGCCCCGAGCTGTTGGTCGGCCTGCGCGTCGATCCCCGGGAACACCCGCCCGCACAGGTCGTACCACGGATAGAGGTCACCCCTCGCCACCACCAGAATCCCCCCCAGCGCGATCTGCGGCAACTGCACGCTCAGCGCCAGCACGATGCGCCCCGCGAGCGAGAGCCCGGACGAGACCACGGGATCGAGGACCAGGCAGAAGAAGAAGATGCCGTCCACGAGCATGCTCCAGTCCATCACGGCGGCCAGCCGGGAATCCACCATCGCCCGGAACTGCACCGGCGGGATGAGCCAGAGGGCAATGAGCCCGACGAACAGGAATGCGGCCAGGACCGGCGTCTGCACGACCCGGCAGACACGCCGAACCGCGCGCGCCCGCGTCACGCGAAGGGCCCAGCGCGGCATGCCTCGCGCCAGCACCTCGCCCGGCCAGGCGAGCGCGATGAGGAACGGCCCGAGATGGTGCAGAATTAAGTGCTGCACCCGGTGCAGGAAGAACATGTGCTCGGCGAGGTACAAGAAGCGGGTCTGCAGGACGGCGTAGGTCAGTCCGACACCGGCCACAAAGGCAGCTTGCCGCGCCCGGCTCGGACGGCAGGCGAGCGGTGTTTGTGCAAGCCCGCGGGCATACCACCACAGGCCCACGAGCGCGGCGAGGTACTCCGACCAGGAGAATTCCCAGGGAGCGATGACGGGCAGCCCCGCCGGATGCTGCCGGCAGAGCCAGGAGAGCAGCAGCCCGCCGGCAAGGAACACCGCCAGCGCCCCGATCTCCGGGCCATCCAGCGCCACACCCGTCCAGCGCGCTTCAGTATCCGCTATTGGCATGCTGGAAGGGTGGCCAAGCGGGCGCGCCGTCGCAAGTGATCTGCTCGCGAGGCGACGCGGGCTTCCGAATGCTGGCCTTGCGGACCAAGCTGGCTGCAATGCCGAACCCGATCCGTCTTGGGCGTCCGATGCCGCGCCGCGCTCTCGTTCTGACTGGCGCGGGGCTGCTCGCCGGCACAGGGCCGGCGCGAGCAGGGACGGAGAACGTCGCGGGGAGCCTGCCTCCCCTCGCCTTTCGCATGCGTCGCGCCGAAGACGGCGCGATGGTCACCGAGGCGGCCTTCCGCGGCTCGGTCGTGCTGCTCTATTTCGGCTACACGTTCTGTCCCGACATCTGCCCGACGACGCTTGCCAATATCGCCGCCGTGCTGAACGCGCTCGGCGATCAAGCGGCTCGCGTGCGGGTGCTGTTCGTGACCGTCGATCCGGACCGCGATACGCTGGCCGCCCTGCGCCAGTTCACCGCGCCCTTCGGAGGGGCTGTCATCGGGCTGCGGCCCACACCCGACATGCTGGCCGTCGTCGCCCGGCGTTACCGCGTCGCTTACTCCGTCCAGCCAACCGGGCCGGGGCAGGCCTATGCCGTCACGCACGCGGCGGGTGTCTACGTGTTCGATCCGGCCGGCGCCGCACGGAGCCTCCTGACCGGCCTCGACGAACCCAGCCCCGATCTGGCGGGCGCCGCGGCCGCGATCCGGCAGGCGGCGGCGCGCACGCCGGGTCTGCTTGCGCGCCTGCTCGGGCAGTGACCCGGACGGAGCATCGGCCGGCGATCTCAGAATGTGAAAACGGGCTTTGGAAGCAGCGCCGGCAGGAGTGGCGTCGCACAATCAAACATCGGTTGAGCACGCAGTCCTGCCGGCGTGGGCTCGGCGAGCACCGCAGAGCCCATCGCGCCGACTGCCGCGCGCACTGTCACGAGCCGCCCGGTGTCGGCGCGCAACTGCAACCCGAGCACGGCGGGAATCTCGTGCACCGCGCCCTCGATCAGGATCAGGTCGTAGGGCGCTCCTGAAGGCAGGCCTTTCGCAAGTGGGCCGACCACAACGCTCACGCCGGGGGCGATCTCGGCCAGGATGCGTTCCGCGAAGGCGGCCAGTCCGCGGTCCTCCTCCAGCGCCGTGACCCGCACGCCGCATCGCGCGAGCACGGCAGCCCCGTAGCCGACCCCCGCGCCCACCACCAGCGCCCGCTCCGGCGGACTGGGTGCCGCGAGCTGGACGAGACGGGCAATCACCATCGGCTCCATGAGCACGCGCCCGCCGCCCAGCGGTATGTCCTCGTCAAAATAAGCCAGCGTCCGCAGCCGACCCGGCAGGAATCGCTCGCGCGGCAGGTCGCGCATTGCCGACAGCACCCGCGGGTCGATCACCCTGTTGGGCCGAAGCTGGCTGTCCACCATTCGGTTGCGCGCGTCGGCGTAGTCGAAGGCCTCGTTGTCCATGCTGGGCTCGGGTCCCTGGAGGGCGTTCTTATAGAAGCGCCCCGAGCCACGCGCCAATCCGCACTGTCAGGCCGGGCTTGGCCCGGCCCAGGTACCTGCAGCGTTGAGCAGGCCAAGGTTAACCGCCAAGAAGCACCGGTTCTCCACCACGTCAGGGGATATGATTCTTGCTACAAAGCTGACGTTGAAGCTGAAGTTAAAGTTGAAGCTGGGTTTGCCCCGCTTTCGTGGACGGTTTCGGGGCTTGGGTGATTACGCGGCGGCTTTGAACGCTTGGGTCTGTTCCTCCTCTTCGTTGATGGGCGATTGGTAGCCCAGGGCGGAGTGGAGGCGGAAAGGGTTGTAGAACCCTTCGATGAAGCTGAAGCAGGCCATGCGAGCCTCGGCCTGGGAGGCGAAACGCCGTCTGGCGAGCAGTTCGCACTCGAGCGTGGAAAAGAAGCTTTCGGCCATTGCGTTATCATAGGCGTCGCCAACCGATCCCATCGACGGCCGCACACCGGCTTCATGGCAGCGGTTGCCGAAGGCGATGGGCAGCGGTTGCCGAAGGCGATGGCGGTGTATTGCGAGCCCTGGTCGCTGTGATGGATCACATCGCAGGGCCGTCGCTGGCGCCGGGCGGCCTTCCTTGTCCCGACGGGTCGTCACCGGGCCGCTGCCACGGTGACAGGCGCCGACCAGTCCGGCACGACGCATCAACCGAGCCACTCGCTTGCGGCCGTGACGCTGCCCGATCGCCCGCAGGGCGGCATGAATGCGCGGTGCACCGTAGGTCTTGCGGGAGCTGGCGTGCACCGTCCTGATCCGCTGTAGCAGCGCCGCGTCGGCGACGGCACGATCCGAAGGCGGCCGCTTCAGCCACGCGTAGTAGCCCGCCGTCGGCACGCCGAGCACGCGTGCCATCGGGGCGATCGGGAAGGTGGCCTGGTTCGCGTTCATGAACTCGAAGACCCGGACGGGATCGCGCCGGTCTCGCGTGCGAACCAGGCCGCCGCTCAAGAGAGAATGTCGCGCTCCAGCCGCAGCTGCTTGTTCTCACGCTGCGATCTGGCCAGCTCGTCACGCTCGGCAGCGGGCAGAGCCGCCTCGGACGCAAGCGGTTTCGCCTCCCGCCGGCCCTCCTCGCGGTCGGCTTGGGCCACCCAGTTGCGGATCGCTTGCGATGACGGTTCGAACTCGCGGGCCAAATCGACCGCATCGCGACCGGCGCGGACCAGATCGGCCATCTGGCGACGGAACTCAGCCGAATAGGGCGGGCGTGTCTTGGGCATCGGTGAAGCCTCCGTTGAAAGCCTGAACGGCTCCACCAAACCGGGGTAGCTTCAGCTTTAACTTCAGCTTTCGTTCGAGGGCCGCATCGTCCAGCTCCGGTGGCACCGGCCAGGTGATGTCCACCACCGCGGCCCGGCGCAGATACTCCGCCATCGTGTAGCGGCTGCCGCCGATCATTGCCGCGATCTGATGGCCGCTGTGGCCGCAGACGTGTTTGAGGCGGACGACCTCTCGAACCTGACGCGTCGGCAGTCTCTGGCCTGGCATGGCGCTCCCCATGTTGCTGGGAGCGACCCGGCGGTCGGTGGACGACTGCTCGCGATCCGCGCCGCCAACCCCTACTCAGGGGTGGCTGGGATGCCTCGGAATGGGTAGCTGGCTTCCGTCGGAATCACCGGCTGGCTTGCGTCGGAATGCGCACGCGGCTTCCTCGAGCGGGACCGGGTGCCGGTTGAGCCCTTCAAAGAGCTGATGGCGTCTGACCGGAGGGATGAAGGGGCTCATACCAAGTCTCTCTGATCAGAACGTATGGGAAGCTTGCCACTCTCCGGACAGCCCGCCTCTTTCGTGGAGGACACCGGCTCTGTGGGTTCTGATCAGAGAGACTCGGTATTACGCTTGTCAGTCGGTAATGCGGTCGAGGACCATTCGCTCTGGGTCTGTCCCGGCCCGACGATGTCGCGAGTTGCTCCCGCGCCGAACTCGAAGCCAATGTGTGGCTCGGCTGCTGGGTGACGAGATCGCGCGACTGAAGGGCTGAAGGGCCGTCCGGACAGTATGCGTCCGCCGGAACCTGCAGAGATTGTCGTTGAGTTGCGGTGCTGAGACTTGTCGGGCAGCGAGGCGCTGATCGAGGCGTGCGCGGATGTCGATTGGGTTCCACGACAGCAGCTCGGCGACGCGGTTCTCCGGATGAGCGGTTTCCGCCCAAGCTCGCAGGACGATTCCCAGGTCGTCCTGGAGGAGCAAGATGACCAGATCGCCACCGCTCGTGCCCCTGACGGCACCGCGCCAGCTCAGCATCGGATTCGACTCCATCGCCAGGATAACGCGCTCGACGTCGTTAAGAAAGCGGACGAACTCCTCATGCCGATGCTGCTGCATGCACCGACTAATGACTGTGCCATCGAGCACGTTGAGTGCCGTGAACAGCATCGTTATACGTGGCGATTGTAGTATCGTGGATCATGGTGCCGCAACGGCCGGGCTTATACCAAGTCTCTCTGATCAGAACCTATGGGAAGCTTGCCACTCTCCCGACAGCCCGCCTTTTTCGTCGAGGACACCGGCTCTGTGGGTTCTGATCAGAGAGACTTGGTATAAGGTGTCTGGTTGCGAGGCCTCGTTGGCAGCATCAGCGATGAGGCGTGCCTTGGTGGCGTCGCAGGGACCCGCACGCCCGTGCGGCTTGGCGTTGGCGAGATCGGGTGCGGCTTTGAGGCGCTCGGCGACGACCTGGTCGGGCGTGTGGCCATCCAGCACGCGCTGGCGGCGGGCCGTTGTAGGCGGCGTTGAAGCCGCGCAGCAGCTGCTCGAGCGCGCGATGCGAGTGGATGGTGATGCCGAGCACTTCGGAGCCGATGCGACCGTTGAAGCGCTCGACCATGCCATTCGTCTGGGGCGTGCGGGGGCGGGTGTGCCGATACTGCGCGCCGAGGGCCATGCAGGCCTTGGCGAAGGCAGGCGTGAAGCAGCTGCCATTGTCGGTCAGCACGTGGATGAGCCGAAAGGGGAAGGCCGCCGCGGCTTCCCGGAGGAAGGCGATGGCGCTGGCCTCGGTCTCGTCGTCCTTGACCGCGAGGTGCACGAAGCGGGACCTGCGGTCGATGGCGACGTAGAGGTAGCGCTTGCGCCGCTCGCCGTCGGAGGTTTGCAGCTTGGGCAGGTGCTTATGTCGATGTGCACGAAGCCGAGGTCGTAGTCGCGGAACGTGCCCTGGCCCTTGGCGGGGCGCTCCGAGAAAGGCAAACGTCTCCGGGCCAGGTCCTCGGCCTTGAGGATGCGCCAGACGTTGTCGCGGTTGACGTGCGGCAGGAAGTGCCTGACGACGAAGGTGAGGTCGTCGAGGGCGAGGTTGGTCGCGCGCCGCAGGGCGCAGACGACGGCGCGCTCCTCCTCACTCGCCTTCCAGGGCAGCCGGTGCGGGCGGGCGGAGCGGTCCACGCAGTCCGTAGCGCCTCGCTTGCGCCACTTGCGCACGGTCCCGGCGCTGACGCCGTAGCGCCGGGCCAGCACGCCTGAGGGATCGTCCGAGCGGGCGATCTCGGCACGGGTGATGGGCGTGGTGCGGGCGTTCGGGTGAAGGTGCAGCATAGGTCACCCTTGTCCAGGTGCGACGGCGGTCAGGCGCGCGAAGCGGTAAGTGTGCTCCATGATAGCCAACCCGACCGGATCCCAACAATGCTCCGCAATCAAGACAGCTAGCCCGCATTTCTCACGGCGGGTATGTGCACCGGGGCTCTGAATCGGCGAAAGTTCTTCTGCGACAAAGCCTTACCGCTGAGCAGAGGACATTCCCGGTGCCGACAGAGTGTAGCGCGATGCGATTCGACTTTGCACGTGTGGAAGGCCGCGCCGTGGAGGCGTCGTTTGACGGCGGGCGGCTGACGTCGGATGCCGGCGCGTTGCTGCTCGGCGCCAGCAACCGGGTGATCGGCCTGACCCGGCGCTTGGCCGCGTGCTTCAGCGACGCGCGCGCCCCGACGCTGATCGAGCACAGCGTCGAGACGCTGGTGATGCAGCGGGGGGTCGGCATCGCGCTCGGCTACGAGGACCTGATCGACCACGACGACCTGCGGCATGACCCGGTGCTGGCCACCCTCGCCGGCAAGCTCGCGGCGCGCCGCTGGCCGGTAAATCGACGCTGAACCGGCTGGAACTGAGCCGCCCGGAACCGACGCGTTATGCCCGGCTGGCCGCCGATACAGCGGCGATTGCGGCGCTGTTTGTCGATCTGTTCCTCGACGCGCATGCCCGCGCGCCGAAGCAGATCACGCTCGACCTCGACGCCACCGACGATCCGCTGCACGGACACCAGGAAGGCCAATTCTTCCACGGCTATGGAGCCTGTCCTCGGGCCGGCGAAGCCGGACCCGGGGGACTGCTACTGCTACCTGCCGCTCTACGTGTTCTGCGGCCGGCATTTGCTGGCGGCGAAGCTGCGGCGGTCGAACATCGATGCCGCCGCCGGTGCGGTGGACGAGATCGCCCGCATCGTGCGCCAGATCCGGGCGCGCTGGCCGCGGGTGCGCATTCTGCTGCGCGCCGACAGCGGCTTCGCCCGTGAGGCGCTGATGCCATGGTGCGAGCAGAACCGGGTCGACTTCCTGTTCGGCCTGGCGCGCAATGCCCGCCTGGTGAAGAAGATCGAGGCGGAGATGATGGCTGCCCGCGCCGAGGCCGAGGCGACCGGCCAGCCGGCGCGCCGCTTCCGCGACTTCGCCTGGTCGACGCTGGACAGTTGGAGCCGCGCGCGCCGCGTGATCGCCAAGGCCGAATGGACGCAGGGCGAAGCCACCCCGCGTTTCGTCGTCACCTCGCTCACACCGACCGAGGCGGCGGCGCGGCACCTCTATGAGGCGATCTACTGCGCGCGGGGCGAGATGGAGAACCGCATCAAGGAGTGCCAACTCGACCTGTTCGCCGACCGCACCTCGGCGGCCACCATGCGCGCCAACCAGTTGCGCTTGTGGTTCGCCTCGGCCGCCTACGTGCTGCTGTGCGCGCCGCGCCGCATTGGCCTGGCGCACACCGAGTTCGCCACCGCGACCTGCGCCACCATCCGGCTCAAGCTGCTGAAGATCGGTGCGCTGGTGCGCATCAGCCACCGCCGCAGCCGTGTCGCCATGGCCTCCGCCTGCCCAGTGCAGCACGTCTTTGCGCTGGCGCACGCGCGACTACGATGACCGGCTGCGGCGCCGCACGAACCAGACACCGCAAGCTCAATGCTCAGCACCCACGTCGCCTCGATCGCGACGCCAGCGAACCGCACCCAGAAACCGCACTGACGCGGACAAAAGGCACCGAGCAGTCGCCACCACCGCGCCGCTCACCGCTGCACTGCCAGGCGCCCCAATCAACAGTAACCGGTGAGAAATGCGGGCTAGGCGGGCCGGCGCAGCAAGGCACGCAACAACTCCCGCAGGAAGTTGAGGATCAGCTGCAGATTATACCTGGCCTCGCACAGCAGCGCGTTGGTTGCATCACCGCGCACGCCGGCGAGGAAGTTGGACACCTCTAAAAACGTCCGGACGGCGATCCTGCACCCAGTAAAATCAGAGACTTAGCAGCGTTCGGCGGTGCGCCGGGAGGGGTTTTTAGAGGTGTCCAGTTGCGATCAAGCCGGCCGTCGGTCTTCATGTGACCGATCACGGGCTCGATGGCGATGCGCCGTTTCAGCTCGCGGCGGATCGTCGGGGTGATGGCGCGGCGCTGACCGGAGACGAACACGCGGCGCTGGTCGAGGTCGTACGGCGATAGCCGGGATCGACGTAGGCGCGCACCATGCTGGTGCCGCTGATGCATTCGGCCTGCGAGCGCGGGCGCCAGCGTGTAACCGCCATCGCGTGGGTCTCCAAGATACTGAGCTTACCAATCAGCGTGGGCGGCGAGAACTGGGCCGCCGTCGCGTCCCTGGTCGAGACGTGCAAGCTCGAAGCTTGGATCCGCGGTGTTGAAGTGGCCTGGATTTGGAGCGCCCTCTACAATGGGCACATCGTCAACTATCGGCGCATCATCCACAGCCTGCGCTGCAAGCCAATGGCGCTGCTCAATTTGGTCTATCGTGACGCGCTGTTGTTCCCACGCCCCGCCTATCGTCTGGCCTGGGAGAAGCTGCTGGCACCCGGCGATCCGCCGAGCAGATGCGATCCGTCGCGCCCGCCAGGGGGGCCGGAACCGCGCCGCCCTGGGTCTCTATGATCGGTCCCGCCAGTCTTTTCCTTGGACCGGAACGGTAGAGATCAATCCGCTTGAAATCGGCAACCTCGAAGCCGGCGGAGCGGCAATACGTATGCAGACCCGCAAATCCGGCGCTCGGCAGGATGTGCGCGACGAGTTCCTCGCGGAATGAGCGCGGCGTCAACTCCTTGATGTCGCACCAGACAAGCCCGCCGCCGTATCCGCGCGTGCAGTCCTGGGCAGGTCGGAGCAGATGCCCGCCCATGCGGACGATTGGTCCCGCGGGACGCGACGACAGAGGATCGAACTTGACGGGGTTTGCCGCATGGGGATGCCAGGGTCCTTCGATTCTATCGCTAAAGAAGATCGACAGTGTTTCGTCGGACGAGCTACCGAACTCGCTTACGGCTGAAAACATCCACCAAAGCCCGGTTTCCGAATCGAAATGCAGGGTGGAGTCAACAGCCTCTATGTTCTCGAGAAGAACGCAACGCAACCGCCATCGGTCCGGAAATCGCTCGGCTTCATATAGTTCGACCGTCCGGTTGGCTCTCGTCTCGGGCACCATCAGTGCGGCACCTTCGTGGCTGAACACAAAGGGATACGAAAGATGGTACGGTCGCGCGAGGGTCTCTGCGACAGGTTCATGTGTCCCGTCATCTCTTAGGATCACGTGATTGATGCGGCCCAACCCCGTTCTGTAATCATAGTTCTCGAAGAAGAGCGCCGTTATACCATCATGGCGGAGGACAAAAGGATCAGCATAGAAATGTGCCCGATCCGAATTCGATCAACGAGAAGGTTGCTGGGTCTAGATCATCTTCCGAAGGTTCGCCCGCCGTTCCGATCCGCCGATAGCCGATGCACCAATCCTCCGGCCGGGTAAATCGCTTGCGAATTTCTCGACCAACTCTCGGAAGATAGGTGTTCAGCAGTCGGCTCGACCAAAAGTCCAATGCCGCCGGCGCGGCCCCTGGCGAGGGAAGAGGGCTCGGCTTGGGCAGCGGTTTGTCGGTGATGAGGTGGTCCACCGCACCGCGAATCAGGATGATCATGCGGGCGAGAGTAGTGTCGAGCGCGCGCGGGATGAGGTCAATCGCGACAAAATAGGCGCCATGCAGGAGATACGTCTGGTTGTCTCGCGTCACGACGACGCCGAGATGCGGTGTTTGCCACCTCAGCAGGGGAACGATCAGGCCCTCGATTGCAAACGCGCCCTGGAAAACCGGAGAGAGAATTGTTGCTGCCCTCGTCTCGGCGGGCAAGTTGTGCGGATCGTGCTCCGTCGCGTTCACGACGAGGCAATCTGACCAGCTGATATCATTTGCGAGCGGAGCTTGAATTGTCGAGATCCAGTCCGCGTTCTCATTCGAGTGCCTCCCAAGCAGGGTGCGCTCGAGCGCCTCAGAGCGAAGTGGCGATTGCGAAAGCACGTTGCCCGCGAGCCGAAAGAGGCCAGTTGGCAAGTCGAATTGCGATTGTAGAGCGGTGATGAGGCGCGGAACCCACGTCCGCACCCGGTCCGAGGGCACGAGAACCACAATTTGCGTATAAAGCAGGCCCTTCTCCACGCTCTCGTCCTTGGGTCGAGCCGGCGCGCTGTCGGAAAGCAAGCGGGCCGCTGCGCCGGTCCAGGCACTTTAACCTTCTGCGTCATCTCCCGCTCCCGTTAAGTTGATCCGGGCCAATCCTCGCCCCGGGAACTGCAGTCCACGCGCTCCGGTTGGCCATATCCCATTCTGGTGATTTTGAAGCACGGTTAGCTTACACGGAAGCGGCTGGGCAAGGCAATCCTTCTGAAGAGGTGATGGATTCCGGCGCGGGCTGAAAGCGGATTTGTAGGAGGCCTCGTATGCGGAGGTTTCCTGATGTCTGGCAGCGCGCTTTTGGACCATTTCTCGGGGCTTACTCGCCTGAGGTACCGGGGCTTCGCCGGCTTACAAAGTTGTTGCGCGTTCGTACCTTCTGAGCCAGTGCACGCGCCTGTCGCAAGGTTGACTGTCCAGCCAGCCCGAACACCGGAACCGCCCAAGAGCGCATGCTCGTCGGCTTGACCCGGATACTGTGCCAACTGTAGCGCAGCCCCTCCCGGCGCTGGCCACATGCGAACAGGAGCGCCGCCAACCGTGAGCAATGCTGCCAGTAAACTCGCGGGGCAATGCGGCGCATAATGGGACCGTGACAACGTAACAGAGTTGACAGCATGTCAATGCGCGCCTCCACGAACGCGGGATCAGCGAAGGGCTTGGAAGCCAACATCTTTACTAGTGCTCTGACTCATACGGACCGTGCAGGCAGTCTGTCGAGCTTGGCCAGGATTGAGGCGGCCGAGGCGGTCCAGACGAACGGCTTCGGCTCGGCGTTGTGCTCGGCGAGGTAGCGTTTGATGGCGGCTTGCAGATCGACGATCGAATGGAAGCTGCCGCGACGGATGCGCTTGCGCGTCAGCACGGAAAGGAAGTTCTCGACGGCGTTCAACCACGATCCGGACGTGGGCGTGAAGTGGAAGGTCCAGCGGGGATGCCGTTCGAGCCACGCCTTCACCTTCGGATGCTTATGAGTGGCGTCGTTGTCGACCACCGCCTCGATCAGCTTGCCGGCCGGAACAGCGCGCTCGACGTCGTTGAGGAAGCGGATGAACTCCTCGTGCCGGTGCTGCTGCATGCAGCGGCCAATGACGGAGCCGTCGAGCACGTTGAGTGCGGCGAACAGCGTGGTCGTGCCGTGGCGCTTGTAGTCGTGGGTCATCGTGCCGCATCGGCCCGGCTTGATCGGCAAGCCCGGCTGCGTGCGATCGAGCGCCTGGATCTGGCTCTTTTCGTCGATGGACAGCACGACGGCTTGCGTCGGCGGGTCCAGATAGAGGCCGACGATGTCGGTCAGCTTGGCGGCGAAGTCGGGATCGCGCGACCGCTTGAACGTGCGGATGCGGTGCGGCTGGAGCTTGTGCGCGGCCCAGATGCGCGGCACCGATGTCAGGGAGATGCCGACGGCCCGAGCCATCGCCCGGCCGGTCCAGTGCGTGGCCTCATGCGGCGGATCGGCGCAGGTCAGCGCAACGACGCGCGCCACCGTCTCAGCCAAGATCGGCGGCTTGCCAGGCTTGCGCGTCTTGTCTCGCAGCAGCCCGTCCGCGCCCTCCTCGGCGAAGCGTCGCTGCCAGCGCCAGACCATCGGACGACTGACCCCCAGGCGCGTCGCCACCGGCTGCACCGGGCCGCGCTCCGCTGCCGCAAGCACGACCCGCGCGCGCTCGACATGCTTTTGCGGCCGATTGCGGTCGGCGAGGATCGCCTCAAGCGTCTCTCTATCCGACGAACTCAGGATCACGCATACCGTCTGTGCCATGCCGACAGAATCGCACGGTCGCACACCGTTGTGAATCGCCCGAACGGGTCAGAGCACTAGCTGGTTATCGGCATCCTGATGGTAGAGCCGGGCGACAATGGGGAAGTGGCGGGCCCTGTATCATTGGTGGAATTCCAGGAAAAACAGGTCTTCTAGCCCGCGGGTTCCCGCAGCGAACTCGTCGATTATGGTACTTCGGCGCAAGCAGTTCAGCGCTTCATGCGAGCCATCCTCGAAATGCTTCTCCAACCACTCTAGATAGCCGGTATAATCAAGGGTCACATCGATCAGCGGTCTCGGGGAGACCTGACCGTCATCCAGGCGGCACCCAAACATCGCTGCATTGATGTCCTCGTCCAGCCCAGCCAATTGCGCGCAGACGGTGCCGAGAATTCCCGGGACCAGTTCGTCATCGCTGTCGAGATAGAGCACCCAAAGACCACGAGCCGCTGCGAAGCCGGTTTTTCGAGCTGAAAGCACACCGCGATTCTCCATGTGAAGTCAGCAGACTTCCACGTCGTCGGGATCGAGGTCCCGCTCGCGCGCGACGCAGGCTGAGCGGAAACGGGAGTACAGCCGGACAGCGTGGCTAACGATCTCGGCCGGGAGCTGATGGCCGGCGTAGCGGGAACGAGCGGCTGTCAGTCGAGTATGCGCAGCAGCCGATGCAGGCGGGTGGGTGACATCCTGTCGGCTCGTTACCGCTTTCCAGTCATCACTTATCACTAACGCCTAATTAACGTCCGAAACATCTCCAGACGACGTTCCATTGCGTCGCAAGTATTATCACGACCTACGGTATATATGCATAAAATTACGGGAGCAACCTATGGTCGCACTTACTCGCACACCATGGAACCAGCCTTTCTCGGCCACAAGTCCCTGGAACATCGGGATTGGTTCTGGGGCTCAATGGGAGAGTAGCAGCAATCCCATAGTCCAAAAGCTGGACTCGCTGAACGGGGCCATAAACACGACGGATTGGAGCTTGCCAATCTATACCGGCACGGGATCCGATCCGCTGGTTACTGTTACGACCACCGATGGCGAACTGGGCCCGGTGCAGATCCATATCCCAGCCAACGCGGTCCCGTCCGGCGGATCGGACAGGAACATGAGCTTCTTCGACGAAACTCAACCGGGGAGGGTCTGGACATTCTGGGACGTGACATTCAACAACGGATCGAACGCCAGTGGCGGTCTCACCGCAGGGACCGGCAGTGTCTTCGACACGGCGGGAGATGGATTTACCAACCCCTCGTACAACCCCAACCAAGTCGGCTCTAACTACGTTGGCGGTGTCATCACCCCATATGATCTATCGCAGGGGTCAATCGACCACATGCTGCGGGTGGCCCTGTCGCCAGAGGATGAAGCGATGCCGCCCGGAGCAACATGGGACACGGGAACGTTGTTCCCGACGACCCACACTGATTACGACGGCCCGCGCGGGGAATACACAGGAATCATCCCCGCCGGCTCTACGTTCGGCATTCCGGCCAGCGTCAACCTCAGCAGCCTGGGTCTGTCCCAAGGCGGCCTGATGCTCGCGCAGGCGTTGCAGAAATACGGTGCAGTTTGGGCCGATAGCGCCGGGACAAACCAGTTCACCATCTACAGTGAGCCCAGCACCGCCAGCAATCAACTGATGCAGCAGATGGAGGCGGACGTTCGAAAGCTCATGCCTTATCTAAGCGTCATGTCCAACCAGCGTGCGTCAAACGTCAACGGCGGCGGCACATATCCCGCACCACCGCCGCCCTTTGACCCATCCCTAGGCATCGGAACAGGCGAGGCCCCTGGCTATCCCGGAAGCGGCAGCACGCCGCCCCCGCCATCCCCTACGCACACACTGACCCTGCTCATATCCGAGGATGCCTACAAGGGCGACGCGCAGTTCCAGGTCAGTGTGGATGGGACACAGGTTGGCGGAACGCAGACCGCACACACGCTGCACTCCAGCGGTGACTACGAGGAGGTCCAACTCACCGGCAACTGGAACGCCGGGGCGCATACGGTGCAGATTGCCTTCATCAATGACGCCTATGGCGGCACCAGCTCAACCGACCGTAATCTGTACCTGGGCGGAATCGCTTACGACGGGACCAGCTACGCCAATACTTCCGCTGCTCTCTACAGCAACGGCAGCCGGTCGTTCACCGTCGGCGGCAGTGCAGGCTCTACCGCTGCACCCTCGCCAGTCCTGACACTCAATCTGTCCGAGGATGCCTACCAGGGTGATGCACAGTTCACGGTCAGCGTGGACGGGAAAACGATCAGTTCGCCTCAGTCGGTGACAACGCTTCATTCGTCCGGGTCCTCCGAGGCGTTCGCTTTTACCGGCCTGAGTGCCGGTAAGCACGACATCGGCGTGACTTTCACGAACGATGCCTACGGCGGCAGTGCGACGACTGACCGAAACCTATACGTGAACTCGATCAGCTTTGGGCAGAACCAATATGCTGGCGCGAGCCTGTTCACCAACAGCACGCAGCACTTCAGCGTAAGCACCTGAATCTTCCGATCGAAGCTTAAATCCCCTTGGTGCGCTTGGCCGAGGCGATCGGGGTCAGTCAACCGACGGCTTGGTGCATGAGCCATGCCCTGCGGCTGTTGCTGACCCGTGAGCATCCGCTCGACGGCACCGTGGAGATGGACGAGTTCTATCTCCACGGCAGTCCGCGCAAGGATGCCGGTCGGCCCCGTACGGGGCGGGGACGAAGGCCAGCCCGTCGTCCAAAGGCCGACGGATGCGCAAGCGGGTGCGGCGGCCGCCGGAGCGAGAGCCTAGGTGGCCGCCGATCTGTCCAAGCGCGAGTCGCATGGGGTGCTGAGCGCGAACGTTGACGTGACAGCGCATCTGATGAGCGACCCGTGGAACTCGTTCGTATCGAACGGTGAAGCCTCACTGCGCATGACACGGTTTGCCACTCCGACCGTGACTATGCGCGCGGAGCCGTTCATGCGAACGTGGTCAAGAGCTTCGACGATCCGGTCCGCCGCACCGTCGCCGGCGTCTTCCATCACATCGATCCACGGCACGCCGATCTGTGTCTCAACGAGGTCTCCCCGCTGGTCGCAACGACTGATGGTCGGACAGGTTGTTCGCCCGCACTCCAATTACCGACTGTGTTAAAGTCGGCCCTCGGCCGGCAACTGCGCCGGACCGAACGAGGCGGCATCCCGATCCGGTGCGCCGTCGCATCACCATCCTGATCGACGCTCACCTCTAGTAACCGTCGTCTGCGGACCACCTTCCGTCTTGCCCGCAATCGTGCATGCGTTTGCGGGTGCTGTAAGCGGGGCCGGCAATGGACGAGCAGTCTGAGGAGTGATCTTACGGAGCGCCGGCCTTGGCGCCGACCTGAAGCTGCTGCGCGGCGGGCTGACGGCGTTTGATGGCGGCTGATGCTGCTACCGGGCGGGTTGCGGGTCTATCTGGCGTGCGCGAGCACCGACATGCGGAAGGGCTTCGATGGTTTGGCCGCCGAGGTGCAGACCGTGCTGCGGCGGGATCCGTATAGCGGCGCGCTGTTAGTGTTCCACGGCAAACCGAGTGAGCTGGTCAAGGCGCTTCTGTGGGACCGGCAGGGCTTAGTGCTGTGAGCCAAGCGGCTGGACCGAGGACGGTTCGTGTGGCCGCAGGAGAAAGAATGTGTGGTGTCGCTGACGCCGGTGCAGTTCTCGATGCTGCGTCGGCACGCGCAATCTTGCGTCACTGCGTCCGGCCTCCAGTTCACTGCGCTCGGCGTTGTTCAACTCGATCCGGACCGCTGCTCGCCACCCCACGCCGCCGCCTCTTCGCGATTGCTTACGCAGAGAATCACGTCCGCTGCATGAATGGCTTGTTATTCAGAGACGAAATACCAGCGCTGACCGACGTCACCCGAAAGGAAAGAAGAAACTGATCGGCTTTAGGTTGGCAAGGCAGACCACCTCAACCGGAAGCCCCCTCTTGCGACGCGCCGTGACGAACACGACCTTGTAGGGCCAGATCAGACGGTCGCGTCTTTGTTATCCAAGAGTGCCTCGATTGATGGTCTAAAAGATGCTTCATTGTTGTAAACTTAGATGTCAAGTTCGTTACCGCCATAGTTTGGATCGAGATTTTGCAAGGAGGTGAGGGTTCTAAGACAAATTCAAGAGGAATTTGCGCTCCTAGGGTGGAGTAGTTCACTCGGCAGCTATCAGTTAAGAGAATAGAAATTTGTGGATCGCTTGTTGCTGCTGGTTGCGATACTGCCACTGATCGTGGCTCCCTTTATTGAAGCGAAAGCGCGAGAGCCGGTTTTTCTGGCAAAATCGGCGTGTGCAGGCCTTACCCTGCGACGGATGCGTAACGAGGATAGGTTTTTCTGCGGTGTTGCAGTCTCGACCACCTACCGCGGCTATTCAACGTGCTGTGCGGGGATATGGTGCTGGTCGGGCCGGGCCGCACGCGTTCGGGTCCAAGATAGGAGACGGCTATTGGCCATGGCGCGGTGGCGCGGGTCAACGGTTCGCCTGGACCATTGTGCACGGAAGAGCATGATACGCAACGCATCGTCCGCGCGGCTTCAGTATTTAGATCTTGGGGGTCTCGCCGGCCCGGCAAAAGCGTACAACGAAGGCTGACCAATGCCGTTCTCCGATGATTTCATGCACCCCAAAGTCAGTCGGGAGTTCCGCGACAGTAATAGGCGCGGACGGGTGGCCGAGCCCGGAGCCGCGCCATTGCGCCACGGGAGCGCGAATATTCCGGTGCTCCGCGAAGCCCCTCCAAATGCGGGCCGACGGCTGCCGCCTTCCGACTTCCAGCAATTGGTGTACGCCGTGGAAGCTATGCGCATCCCGAGTGATCCGCTCTCTGCGGACCCTCTCGGCGGAGTCCTGCAAATCGTATCCGCGCGGGCCGGAGAAGGCGTTTCCACCGTTGCGTCGGGCCTTGCCTCCCGCGCATCGATCGAAGGGCGCGACCCGGTGCTGCTGCTGGATTGCGGCATCCTCGCTGAGACTGAAGCGGCGGCGCCCAGCACCAACATGCTCGGCGCGTTCGAGGTTTTCTGCAACGGTGAGACCAGGGTCGCCAGCTTGGTGCACAAGCTCAAGGGGTACAATAATCTGATGTGCGCGCCGCTGGCCTGTCATGGTGTCCGCCTGCTCGGTGGCGACGGGGCCCGTATGGTGGATTTTCTGAACTTACTGCGGCGGGAATTTGCGCTCACCATCCTTGACTGTCCCCCGGTGCTGGAATCGCCGCTGTCGGCCGCGATGTCGCGACTCTGCGACGGCACCGTCCTGGTTGTGCGGGCGGAATCGACCTCCCACGAGCAAATCAGTGCGGCACGCCAGCGCATCGAAAGCCAACATGGCCTTATCCTCGGTGCGGTGTTCAACGACTCAAAAAATCACCTACCGCGTTTCCTGAGCAAGCGCTCTTAGACATGCGCGCTCCCCACGGACATGGTCCGTCGCATATTTCGCAAGTCGTTTCACAGGCATGGCATGGCATCGCGTCGCTATTCGAACCGACATTGCATTAGGGTCGCGCTGCCATGTTCCTGCAAATCCTTCGCTATATCCCGGCCAATGTGGTGCCTACCGTAGTGGCGTTCGCCTCCGTCTATGTTTTCACGCGCCGCATGAGCCCCGCCGAGTTCGGTGACTACACCTTCGCGCTGAGCGCCGCGCTGCTTCTCAGCATCACCCTCTTCTACGCGATAGCCACCGTAACAGTACGGATGGTGCCGGAGGCCGATAAGGCAGGAGGTCGCGCGGGGTTGCTGAAGACAGCGTACGGCCTGTTGGGAATGATTCTGCTTGCGCTGGCGGCCACCGGGGCCGCCGCCCCGCTGATCGGCCCGGTCCGCCATGCGGTACCGACGGCGTTCTGGCTGGCCTTTCCGCTCGCCGGCCTGCGCGGTATCGTCGCCAACAATCAGTCCATCAACCAGCTGGACGGACGGGTGTGGATGTATAGCGTCGTGGAGTGCATGCAGAGCCTGCTTGGTTTCCTGCTGGCCACCGCGCTGTTCCTGCTATTGAGCCCGACGGCGGTCAACTTGATGCTTGGCTTCACCTTCAGCGCCCTGTGCTGCCTCGTCATCGACACCAGGATGAGCCGGTTGGTGTTCGCCAGGATTCGATTCGAGAAGGCGACCGCGCGCGAGATCGTCCATCTGGCCACCCCGCTGACGGCGACGTTTCTGGCTGGCGGGCTGCTACTCTACACTGATCGGTTTACGCTGGGGATCCTCAGCACCGCGCAGCAACTCGGCCTCTACGCAGTAGCGGCGGCGCTGGTGGAGCGCCCACTGACCACTCTGTGCACAACGATCATGACGGCGCTTTATCCGCTAGCCTTGCGGGTGCTCGGCCAGCAAGGCGATGCTGAAGGGCGCGTGCAACTTGGGCGCAACCTCCTGGCGCTGGTCAGTGTCACGCTGCCCGCCAGCGTGGGGATCGCGCTGCTCGCCCATCCCATCGCCAGCGTAATGGTGGGCGAGACTTTCCGGGCCGGGACGGCGGCTCTCATCCCGTTCCTCGCAATGGTCATGTTCTGCCGGACGCTGGCGACGCACGGCTTCGATCACGCCTTCTACCTGTCTCGCCGGCCGCATTTAATGCTGGCCATTTATGCTCCCGTCGCCCTGCTGAACGTTGCGCTCTCTGCAGTGGGAGCCTGGCTGTACGGGGTCTATGGCACGCTCGGCTCAGGGATGATCTGCGCGGCGTTGCTGCTCATCCTTGAATGGCGCGCCATCAAGCGGGTATTCCCGCTCGCCATAAAAATCGCTGACTTGAGCAAGATTTTCTGTGCCACTGCGGGCATGGCGGTGATCGTGCTGCTGCTCCGGGCCGCGGAGGGGTGGGACGGGCTGATCGAACGGGTGCTGATCGGCGCCGCCAGCTATGCGGTTTTGTACATCGCGTTCAACACCCTCGGCATCCGGCTCCACATCGCCCGTTGGGTAAGGGTTTTGCCGCGAGGTGCCCAGACATGACTAGGATCGGAGCAATCAGATCGCTGCTCCTGCGCGTTGGACAGCCGTCGTCTGCGAACACTCCAGGATATGAGCATAGAAACCATCGCCTTCCAACCAGCGAACAGATCGGCCCCGTGCCGTGCCGAGGTCTGCATGTCGCCTTCTACATGCACGACCTTGGTGGCGGCGGTTCCGAGAGAGTCGCGCTGGCGCTGATGCGCCAGTTCGTCCAACGTGGCGTCTCTGTCACTCTCGTGCTGCACGCCGATGCCGGTGAGCTGCGCCATTTGGTGCCCCTTGGCGTGAGCATTGTCGTCCTCGGCACCCACCGCGCAGCTGCCGACTTCTTGCCCTTGGTGCGGTTCCTATACAGGGCACGCCCTGACATTCTGATTTCCAACCTGCACCATGACAACGTGGTCGGGCTGCTGGCCAGGGGTGTGGCACACACGCGGACGCGGGTGGTAATCTGCCTGCACAGCGTGCTATCGGAGGAGGTGGTTCCCTCAGCCGGATGGAAGTACCGTATCCTGCCGTCCGTCTATCGGACCTTGCAGCCATGGATGGCGGCGATCGTTGCGGTCTCGGAAGGGACCGCGAAGGATTTCGCTCGAGTTTGCAAGGTGCCACGCGCGCAGGTCACCCGCATATACAATCCGGTGTTGGACGAGGATTTCGCCCAGAAGATGGAGGAAAAGGCGGATCATCCCTGGTTCCGCTCCTCAGTTCCTGTTTTTGTGTCGGCGGCGCGGCTCTTCAAGCAAAAGGACCATGTTACGCTGCTTCATGCCTTCGCGCGTCATCGGCGCGAACGCAATGCGCGGCTGTTTCTGATGGGTTCCGGCCCCGAACAGGGGAGTCTTGAGGCGCTCGTGAAGCAACTCGGAATTGGCGAAGACGTGGTCTTCGCCGGATTCATAGAGAATCCCCTTCCCTATTTCCGGGCGGCTGCCGCCTTTGTGCTGTCGTCGCGCTTGGAGGGGTTCGGTATCGCTATCGTAGAGGCGCTGGGATGCGGCACGCCCGTGATCGCCACTGAGTGTCCCGTCGGCCCGGCGGAGATTCTTGACGGTGGCCGCTATGGCCGGCTGGTGCCGGTGGGCGACGTGGCGGCACTCGCGGCGGCGTTCGACGAAGATTTGCGCGCGCAGTGGTCGCGCGAAAGCCTGCAAGGGCGCGCCGCCTTGTTCTCCGCCACCGGCAGCGCAAATGCCTATCTCGATTTATTCCGAAGTTTGCTGCGGCCTGGCGAATGTGCTCGAGCGGGACACGGGAGCTGAGCTGGACGGGATCATGAAGCACGACGCATCGCCCCAGATGCTTGATCAGAGCGACGCGAACCTGCCGCGCGGGCTGGCCGCTGCCCAGTCGATAATGGGCCGGATCGAGATCATCGACGATGTGGACGCCGAGAGCCGCCTTATCGAGCGTTTATGCCACCCAACCCGACCGATGGTGGTCTCGTTCGTGAACCAACATGGCCTCAATCTCGCCTGGACCAGGCCGGACTTCGCGTGTGCGCTTGTCGAGAGCGACGTTCTGCTGCGCGACGGCGTCGGCATCGAAGCATGCCTCATGGCGCTCGGGCGCCGCCCGGGGCGCAACATGTGCGGCACGGATTTTATTCCTCCGCTAGCTCGCGCGTTCGCAGGGCGGCGAGTTGCGCTGTTCGGCAGCGCCGCGCCCTGGACCGGGCGTGCGAGCAAAGCGTTTGTCGGCCTTGGATGCCGGATGGTGAGCGTGCGTGATGGCTTCCAAGACCCGACGGCATATCTCGAGGCCGTCACACTGGCCGCCCCGGAACTGGTCATCTTGGGGATGGGAATGCCCCGACAGGAAGAGGTTGCTCGGGCGATCGCCGGTGCGGCGGAACAGCCTATGGTCATTGTCAACGGGGGTGCCATTGCCGATTTCTTAGGCGAGCGCTTCTCCCGCGCCCCGGTCTGGATTCAGCAGGCGCGGCTCGAATGGTGCTATCGCCTGGTGCATGAGCCGGGCCGGCTCTGGCGTCGCTACCTGACCGGGGGAGCCGCGTTTGGGTGGCGCCTGGCCCAACTTTGGTTTGGACGGACGCGCCGCTGCGGGCCGTTGGGGGGGAACCGGTGAGGGCGTTGAACGAACCGCCGGCGTTCCGGGCGCAAGCCACGCAGCAGCCGGACGCGCTGACGTGGCGCGCGTTCGATGCCCGGCCGACATCACCCGTGCAACGTGTGTTCCGGCAGAAACGGAACTCCAGTCCGCGGGCGCACGCACTCCCGCAAGAGCTGCCCAGTGCCGCATTCTACGTCCTGCTCATCGCGCTGGTGACGCGGATCATCATGAGCACCGGCCTGCTCTACATGCTGCACATAAATTACGGGCAGGAGGGCGGCAATCCGCTGACCAAGATACATCCCGGCACTTACCTCATGGGATTCGCAATGTGGCTCTGGCTGGCTGATGGCGGCGAGCCGCTGCGCAAACTGGTGCGCCACTACCATCAGCAGCGGGCACTGTTCGCCTTCACCGGCCTGATGGCGGTCTGTATAATCTATGCAGTAGTTAACCGTCTCGGCGGCTATCTATCCGTCTTCGCTGATACCTTTATTTCCGCCGGCATCCTGGCGAGCCTGCTCAGCGCCGCCTCTGTCCGGCAGCGTGCGGCGATGGGACAAGTGCTGATCTGGACGCTCTGCATCAACGCTGCGGTTGCAATCGGTGAGACCGTGGTGCAGCGGCCCCTGATCGCGGAAGCGCCGACGGATGGTCTCGTGACTATCTCCAGACCTGGCGAATTTCGCGGGAGCGCGTTTTCCAGTGCTTCGCTGGAAGGCGCCATAGTGACAATGATGGGATTGTTCCTGCTGCTTCGCCTTCGCCTCCCGCCTCGCGCCATGGTCTGGCGATTTAGCGTGCTGATGTTGGGCCTCATCAGCTTCGGCGGCCGGACCGAAGTGGTGGTGACCTCCATCGTCCTCATCCTGACCGGGATCGGCTACATGCTACGCGAGATCTCCGCGCGTCGGATGCGCGCCGAGACAATCGGGATGTCACTGATCGCAGCCGTGGTTCTGCCGATGATAGTCACGGTGATCATCACCTTCACACCGCTCGGCCAGCGCATCTACAACAGCTTTTACCTCGACGACAGCGCGCAGACACGCGGCCTTGCGTGGCACATCTTCTCGGTCTTGCCGGCCACGAATTTCGTGTTGGGCACGCCCGTCGATCTGACCACATCGCTGGCCAAGCAGATTGGCATTCCCATCCCCTACGCTGATCTTGAGAATTGCTGGCTCGTTCTGCTCGTCTCGCTCGGGCTGATCGGCTTCACGATCTTCATGTTCGGATTCATACCCTTCCTGGTGCATCTCTGGAACCGGGCCGGTCAGGCACGGAAATGGCCTGCCGCCGAAAGCACATTCTGGGGTCGAGTCATCCTTGTATCGTTCCTGGTCGTAGCCTCGAGCAACAATTCGTTCGGCCGCAAGGGCCCGCTGCTGGTGGTGTTGACGGCTGCGATCTACGCTGCGGCCTTCTCGGGTCAGACATACCGGCGGCCGCCTCCTCGGCGGGCCGGAGTGGTCCGCGGTCGCCCAGCACTTCCGCCCTCACCGTACCCGGACGGTCCTTACGGGCCACGCGGCATCCGCGGCCGCACGCCATTTCAAAAGCCTGGCCCGATGCCGGGCAGGGCTGCTGGCACACTTGCCGACCCGCCTCCTATGAAGGGAATCGTCCGATGACTGGTACCTTCGTGCGGAACCCCTCGCGACCGTGGCCGGCTCCGCCACCGGACTACGCGTGGGATCCCGGGCCGCGCCATGAGCCCGCCGGTTTCGACGGCTCGGCATCGGCTGTCGTCGGTCTGCTGGTCGCGGTATTCAAGTACCGGCGCCGCATCCTGGTAAGCTCGGCGGTAACCCTATTGCTCGCCCTTGGCGCGTTGCTAGGCGTGCAAAATGTCTTCAAGGCGCATAGTGCAGTTCTGGCGACTATGAGCGTCGACTACAGCGCGCGTCCGGACGCCGGGTCGAGCACAATGAGTAACGGCTCCCTGGAACAGGAGCAGATCGTCCGCACCGAACGCGATATTCTTGACAATGACGCGCTGCACCGTGCGGTGCTGCGCAAAATTGGCCCGACAATCGTTTTCCCGCACCTGTTGGAGAAGCCCCATGGACTGGCATGGGTTGTCGCCGGGGTGAAGCGCCTGCCATCCATGATAGCAGGTCGAATTACGGGATCATTAACGATCGAGAAGGCACCAGTCGATCCGGTGGAAGCCGCGCTGGTGCCGTTCGATGCAAACTTCACCACTGAGGCGTCCAAGGACAGCACGGCCATAACGCTCAATTTCAGCAGTTCCGATCCCGCGATGGCGGCGCGCGTGCTGAACGTGACAATGGCCACCTACTTGGAGAGGCGCCGTGAGCTTTACACCAGCCCGCAAGCATCGATCGTCGCGGGAAGGGTCGCCATGTTGCGCGAGCAGTTGGACGCGGCCAATGCGCGCTTGAATGCCTACAAAGTCGCCCACGATATTGGCGATTTCCGCGCCCGTCAGCAGATACTTGAGACCAACCGGGGCGTGGCGGAGCAGAGGCTGTCGGAGGTCATCGGCCAGGAAGCGCAGAGCAACGCCCGGATCGCCTCGTTGACCGACGAAGTCCAACGCGTGCCAGCTATCGTCGTGACGCGCCGCGATATCACTGCCGATACCCACGCCGATCCTGAGCACAAGTCAGTCGCCGTGCTACGCGAGACCCTGAACAAACTGGCATCGACCTATCAGCCAAACAGCCCAGTGGTGCAGCGGCTGCGCGCGCAATTGCAAGCCAGCGAGCGCGAGTTCCAGCGGGTTGAGAATAATGGCATTCCGTCGTCGGTTCAGTACGCGGATAACCCACTCTGGGCCAAAGCCAATCTCGATCTGCTCCAGGCTACCAACGACTACAAGGCGGCACAAGCCTATCACCAGCGGCTGCTAGATTACATTAACAATGTCGATAGTGTGTTGCGGGGCAGGACTTCGCTGGATGCTGAGCTCACGCAACTCGAACAGCAGCGTCAGGTGGCTGTCACCTCGTATTCCTCCGGTGTTCAGGAACTGGAGCAGCGGCGGCTGATCGACATGGTGGATGCGCGTAAGCAAACCTCGACGCGTGTGCTGGAAGTGGCGGAACCGCCGCTTCATTCCACGGGAGTGCGAAAGCTGATCGGCATTGTCGGCATCTTTCTAAGCGTGCTGGTGGGCGCGCTTGTAGCGCTGCTCTCGAACTACTTCCGATCTTACTATCTTACCGCGTCTGAGCTTGAGCGCGACCTGGGGCTCCCCGTGCTGGCCAACATTCACGCAAGCAGTGTCATTCATTTGACGGGTCTGGGCCATTATAGCAGCGGTCCGGATCGTTGAGTTGCATGTAAGTCGGCGCGGCTCGGCCGGGTGTGATTCGCAGTTCCAGTGGGACGGTAACAGCCGTTGACGAAATCGGGCCGAGTTTGGTTCGATGCTTTTGGGATGCGGAGGGCTGGCGGCGACTGGCGCTTGCACGGCAGGGGCAACGTCAGTCGGACGTGCTGGTATCGTGGGCTGAGTTGCCACGATCGTCTGCCATTCATCGCTGCGTCCAGCACCATCTCATCGCCATGATCGATGAGCTGCGGCCGCCAAGCGAAACGCACCTCGCCAAGCTCCACGTAAGCCGTAAGAGCAAGGAGGGCGGCCGTCCGTATAATGGTTTGCTAGCAAGCTGCGGCAACACCGCGATGGTAGCCTTTACCGCGCCGACCCAGGCCGCGGTGAACGCCGCTCATGGTGCGGCGCTCGCCGCCGGCGGTCTCGATGAAGGCCCGCCGGGTTCGCGCCCAGCTGCATTTCGTCTGTCGTGGCGAAAACACCTGACGGGTGCTGGGTTATCGGTGCGGAGGGTTTGGCTCGCCGAAGATCAGCTAGACTCAGATGCCTCACCTTCGCATCATGGTCTCCAGTGTGTCGCGGAGAGACGGATGTTAATCTCCGTTCATCAATATGCAGTCGTATTGGGCGCGATCGCCGCCTTATGGCTGGCTGCCTTGGTTGCGCCGGGACCCGACTTCCTGCTCGTCATTCGCGTGTCGGTTATTCAGGGAAGAAAAGCGGCAATAAGGGCCGCGCTAGGCATAGCACTCGGGATTGCCGCCTGGGGAGTGGCCGGTTTTTTCGGCATTCGCGCCATGTTCGTCGCCTCACCCTGGCTCTACGCCACCTTCAAGATCGGGGGCGGTGCCTATCTGATGCTGCTGGGCCTCCGCCTGTTGGCGAATAGCTGGAGACCCGCGGTATCGGAGGATCAGGCGATGAGGCTTGTTCCTGCCGGGCGCCCATTCCGTTTGGGCCTGCTGACCAATCTGGCCAATCCCAAGGCACCGCTTTTTGTTTCCAGCCTGTTCGCGGCAACGCTGCCGCCGCATCCCCAGGCGATGCTCGGCGTAGCAGCGATCGGTTTGATGTTTGCGCTCTCCGTCGTTTGGTATGTCCTCGTCGCACGCGTTCTGACCATTCAGCGTGTGGCAGATGCCTTCACCCGGGCGCGGCGCTGGATTGACCGTGCTGCCGGCCTCGCTTTCATAGGCTTCGGGGCCACGCTAATGCTGGATCGCTCCGCATAGCTTTGCAGACTACAAGCGCTGGCGAAGCGCATGAATCACCAAAGAGCCTGGAAGGCACCCCGCCATGACCCTCCGCTGCGACCTCATCCTCCGCGACGCGACGGTGTTCGACGGCACCGGGGCAGCGCGGTTCACCGGCGATGTCGGGGTCAGCGGCGACCGCATCGCCGGCGTCGGCGATCTCGGCGCGGCCTCGGCCGATCGCGAGATCGTCGCCACCGGCAAGGCGCTCGCCCCCGGCTTCATCGACGCGCATACCCATGACGATCGCGCCGTGCTGCACGGGCCGGCATGCATGACCTGCAAGATGTCGCAGGGCGTCACCACCGTGATCGTCGGCAATTGCGGGATCAGCCTCTCGCCCGTGCGCATGACCCGCCGGCCGCCGCCGCCGCTCGATCTGCTGGGCGACGAGAGCCATTGGGAATTCGACAGCTTCGCCGACTACGCCGACCGTCTCGCCCGCGATCCGTCCCCGGTCAATACCGTCGCGCTGATCGGGCATATGTCGCTGCGCGTGGAGGCGATGGGCGGCGACACCCAGCGCGCCGCTACCGACCAGGAATCCGAGCACATGCGTCGCCGGCTGGCGGAATCGCTGGCCGAGGGCGCGACCGGGTTCTCCACCGGGCTCTACTACCCGCCCAACATGATGGCACCGACCGACGAGGTGATCGCAGTGGCCGAGGCGCTGCGCGCGGCGGGCGGCATTTACGTCAGCCATATGCGCGACGAGGCCAACGACGTGATGCGCTCGATCGACGAGACGGTGCGCATCGGCGCGGATGCCGGCGTGCCGGTCGTCATCAGCCACCACAAATGCGCGATGCCGGAGAATTTCGGCCGCTCGGCGGAGACGCTCCCGCGCATCGACGCGGCGGCGAAACGCCAGGACGTCGCTTTCGATGTCTATCCCTACGCCGCCGGTTCCACCGTCCTGATCCCCGCTCGGCTGCGCCCCGACGTGCCGGTGCAGGTCACCTGGTCCAATCCGCACCCGGAGGTCGCGGGCCGGATGCTGGACGACATCGCGGCCGAATGGGGCGTGCCGGCGCGCAAAGCGGCGGAGCGGCTGCTGCCGGCGGGCGCGATCTTCTTCCAGATGGACGAGGACGACGTGCGCCGCATCCTGTCCCATCCGCAAGCCATGATCGGCAGCGACGGGTTGCCGCACGATTCCTACCCGCACCCCCGGCTGTGGGGCACCTTTCCGCGCGTGCTCGGTCATTATGCGCGCGACCTCGGCCTGTTCAGCATGGAGGCCGCCGTCCACAAGATGACGGGCCGCACGGCGGCGGTGTTCGGGCTACGCGATCGCGGCGTGATCCGCCAGGGCGCCTACGCCGATCTCGTGCTGTTCGACCCGCAGACGGTCCGCGACGCAGCCAGCTTCCAGGACCCCACGCAGCCCGCCGAGGGCATCTTCGAAACCTGGGTGAACGGCCAGTCCGCCTTCGTGCGCAGCATCGGCGCAACGCCGGCGCGGGCGGGCCGGCTGGTCACGCGCGGGCAGCCCTGAACCGGAGGACAATCATGCGGATCGCGCGGATCGAGCCATTCCAGGTGCAATGGGCGTTGGACGACAAGCCCGGCCAACGCAGCGCCTTCGTGCGCGTCGTCACCGATGACGGGCTGACCGGCCTCGGCGAGGCCTCGCCCATGCAGGGCGGGCGCGCCTCGCTCGGCATCATCGCCCACGACCTGACACCGCGCCTGATCGGGCGCGACCCGCTGGACCATGCCGTGCTGCTCGACACCGCCATGCACGAGCTGGTCAAGCTCGGCCCCGAGGGCGCGCTGAGCGGGGCGCTGGCGGCGCTCGACATCGCGCTGTGGGACCTCAAGGGCAAGCATCTCGGCCAGCCGCTCTACAAGCTCCTAGGCGGGGCGTGGCGGACTGCCCTGCCCTTCTACGCCTCCATCGGCGGCAACGGGGACCGCTCGATCGACGAGGTGCTGCGCGTCGTCGAGGCGCGGATGGCGGATCGGCCGGCGGCGATCAAGATCCGTTTCGACAACAACCGCACCCGGCTCGACGCCGACATCCAAGGCGACATCGCCAAGGCGCGCGCGGTGCGCCAGCTCGTCGGCGACGGCCTGCCGCTCGCCCTCGACGCCAACAATGGCTACTCGACCGGCGGCGCGATCCGGGTCGGGCGCGCGCTGGAGGACCTCGGATATTGGTGGTTCGAGGAGCCGGTGCAGCACTACCATCCGCGCGCGATGGGCGAGGTGGCGCGCAAGCTCGACATCACCGTCTCGGCGGGCGAGCAGACCTACACGCTGGCCGGCCTCAACGATCTGATCGCGGCGGGCGTGGGCATGGTGCAGCCCGACATCGTCAAGATGGGCGGGATCACGGGCATGATGCGCTGCGCCGCGCTCGCCCATGCGCATGGCGTGGAGCTGGTGCCGCATCAGACGCAGCCGATGATCGGGCACATGGCCAATTTGCATCTGTGCGCGACCCAGCTCCACGCGACGAAGCCATGCGAGTGGAACGATCCGTCGCCGCGCACTCATGCGGTATTCGACAATCCGCCGCGTCCGGTGGAGGGGCTGTTCCATCTGCCCGAGGAACCGGGGCTCGGCCTGCGCGTGAACGAGGCCGAGCTGGCGAAGCGCCAGGTCGCGATCTGATCGGGTGCAAGGAACCCGCTCGGTGGCGATCACCCGGCGCTTCGTGCTCGCTGCCACGGGCGCGGCGCTGTCCGCCCCTGTCCGCGCCCAGACCACGGCGACCAAGCCCGTCCGCATCGGCGTCCTGACCGACGAAAGCGGCGTGCTGTCGAGCATCGCCGGGCCCGGCTCGGTGCTGGCGGCGCGCATGGCGGCCGAGGATTTCGGCCACGCCGTGCTCGGATGGCCGACCGAGATCCTGCACGCCGATCACCAGAACAAGCCCGACATCGGCATCGGCATCGCCCGGCAATGGTTCGACACCGAGGACGTGGAGATGGTGACGGACCTCGCCAATTCGGCAGTGGCGCTCGCGGTCCAGGACCTCGCCCGCACGCGCGGGAAGGTCACGCTGTCCTCGACCGGCGGCACGCTGGAGCTGATGGGCAAGCAATGCTCGCCGACGGGCGCGGTGTGGGCGAACGACACCTACTCGGCGAGCGCGGGTCTCGTGCACTACGCGATCGACCAGTTGCACAAGCGAACCTGGTTCCTGATCGGCGCCGACTACGCCTTCGGCCATTCGATGCTCGACCAGGCGGCGCGCGCGATCGCGGCGCGCGGCGGCCGCGTGCTGGGCACCGTCTATCACCCGCTCGGGACCAGCGACTACAGCAGCTATCTGCTCACCGCCCAATCGTCGGGCGCCGAGGCGATCCTGCTCGGCAACGCCGCGACCGATCTCATCAATTCGGTGAAGCAGGCGCGGGAGATGCGGATTTCCCAGACCCTCGTCGCGACCATCGTCACCATCATCGACGTGCACGCGATGGGGCTGCCGCTGGCGCAGGGCCTGACGTTCCTGGCCTCGTTCTACTGGGGCAAGGACGACGCGACCCGCGCGTGGTCGGAGCGGTTCAAGGCACGGCATGGGACCCCGCCCACCGTGTTCCACGCAGGCACCTACTCGGCCACACTGACCTACCTCAAATCGATCCGCGCGGCCGGCACCGTAGACGGGCCGGCGGTCATGGGCGCGATGCGCGCCATGCCGATCGAGGACATCTTCAGCCGCAACGGGCACCTGCGGATTGACGGGCGGCTCGTCCATGACATGCTGATCGCCCGCGTGAAGACGCCCGCCGCATCCATCGGCGAATGGGAGCTGTTCGACATCATCGACACCGTGCCGGGCGCCACGGTCTTCCGCCCGCTTCCCGAGAGCGACTGCCCCCTGGTCCATAGCTGAACGGAGGCCACGATCATGCCGATCTCCCCCACGCCGCTCGCCGGCAAGCGGGCTGTCATCCTCGGCGGCACGGGCGCGGTCGGTGCCGCCACGGCCCGCCTGTTCGCCGAGGCCGGCGCGCGCGTCGCCGTGGTGGCGAGCCGCGATGAAGCCAAGGCCGAGGCGCTCGCGGCCACGCTGCCGGGCCTCAACCACGTGGGCTATGCCGCCGCGATCGATCAGTCCGAGCAGCTCGCGTTCCTGGCCAGCACCGTGGCCGTCGATCTGGGCGGGGCGGACATCCTGGTGAACTCGGCCGCCGTCACCCGCATGGTCCCGCACAAGGACCTGGAGGCGATGGACGACGAGCTGTTCGACCTGATCCTGCGGGTCAACACGCGCGGCGCCTTCGCCGCCGTCCGCGCCTTCGCGCCGATGCTGCGGGCGCGCGGTGACGGGCTGGTGGTCAATGTCTCGTCGCTCGCCGCGACCACGGGCGCGGGCTCGTGCGTGGCCTATTGCGCCTCCAAGGCCGGGATCGACGTGATGGGCGCGGCACTCGCCCGCGCGCTGGCGCCCGCGATCCGCGTGCTGACCATCGCGCCCGGCGTGGTGGACACCGACTTCGTGCCGGGCCGCGACAAGGCGATGCGCGAGAAGCAGGGCGCGGCGACCCCGCTGCGCCGGGCCGCGACGGCGGAGGACTGCGCCGACGCGGTGCTGGCCTGCGCCACGACCCTGCGGTTCTCAACCGGATCGGTGATCCAGGTGGACGGCGGGGGACATCTGTAGAGGCGTGCCGTGCAGCGCGTCGTCGTCGCCCGCCAAGCCGAATCCCTGGATGCGCTCGCGCTTGGGGTGACGGATGCACCCTTGCCCGTCCCGACAGGCGAGGAGGTGTTGGTCGCGCTGCACGCGGCGGGGGTGAACCCGAGCGACGTGAAGGCCTGCTTCGGGGCCATGCCCCAGGCGGTGTGGCCACGCACGCCGGGCCGGGATTGGGCGGGCGAGGTGTTACAGGGGCCGGCGGACCTAGTCGGCAAGCCGGTATTCGGCACCGGCGGCGACCTCGGGATCATCCGCGACGGCTCGCACGCGACGCATCTCCTGGTGCATCGCGACGCGGCGGTGCCGCTACCCGAGACGGTTGCCCTGGTCGAGGCGGGCGCGATGGGCGTGCCGTTCGTCACCGCCTATCGGGGGCTGCTTCGTGCC
The DNA here is from genome assembly GCA_963756495.1 of uncultured Pseudomonadota bacterium. GTDB lineage: Bacteria > Pseudomonadota > Alphaproteobacteria > Acetobacterales > Acetobacteraceae > DATFDN01. The sequence goes on from CAVWNS010000009.1 coordinate 36,491, forward strand.
GGTCTGCCGAAGTCCGGCGACATCGTGCTGATCATGGGCGTCAACGGGAAGGTCGGACAGGCCGCGACGCAGATCGCGAGCCGCGCGGGCGCGCGCGTGTTCGGCGTGGAGCGGCGGGGCGAGAAATATGCCGGTCACGCCGTCGCGCCGCCGTGCATGATTGACGCGCGCGCGACGGACATCGCCGCCTTGGTGCGCGACGAGACGGGCGGGCACGGCGCCGACATCGTGTTCAACACCGTGGGCAGCCCCTATTTCGAGGCGGCCAACGCCGCCATGGCGCATGGCGGACGGCAGGTCTTCATCTCGACCGTCGACAGGGCGGTGGCGTTCAACATCTTCGCCTTCTATCGGGGCGAGCACGCCTATTTCGGCGTGGACAGCCTGGCCCTCGACGCACGCGCCTCGGCCGCATTGCTGCGCGAACTGCTGCCCGGATTTGCCACTGGAGAACTGCGACCGTTCCCGATCGCCAGTGCCGCGCGCTATCCGCTCGCACGCGTCCGCGACGCCTACCGCGCGGTGCTCGACGGGGCGCGTGGCCGGGTCGCGATCGTGCCCGGCGTCTAGGGCGCGACCCGCGCGGCGGTCAGCTGTTTTCGCCACGACAAACGAAATGCAGCTTGTTGCCGTCCGGGTCTCGAACATAGGCACCATAGTAGTCCGGGCCGAAGTTCGGGCGCAGGCCCGGCGGGCCTTCGTCGAGACCGCCGGCGGCGAGCGCTGCACCATGCGCGGCGTTCACCGCGGCCTGGGTCGGCGCGATAAAAGCTACCATCGCGCCGTTGCCCCAGCTTGCCGGCAAACCGTTGTACGGGCGGCCAACCCAGAACTTCGTCGCCTCGCCCGGACGCTGCCATGCCGCCCAAGTTCCCCACTTGCTTGGGACCCGTTCGATGCCGAGTGGAGTTAATGCCGCGTCGTAGAAGGTGATAGCACGGGCGAGGTCGTGCGTGCCAAGCATCACGTGACTGAACATGTCAGAACCCTCCATTTGGCAAGTGACCAAATCAACGGTAAATTGCCAGGGCTACATGGCTTCGGGAAGCCGCTCGTGCCGAAGAAAGCGATCACGCACTTCCGTCGCTTGGATGAACCCTATTGTGATCCAGCTCACGCGGACCACAGTGCTCGAAGCTGGGACGCCGAGATCGTGGACGGCGAAGTCGCTGCTGTCATGGCTGCGGAGGCAGCAAAGCGGCCCGACATGCCGGATGGCTCGAAAGAACCTGGCCCTCCCTGACTGGTCGCGCGCGACTTTCGTCACTTCAGCTAGATTGTTGCGTTCCCCAGGAGCTTTGACATCGGGTAGCCCGAGACGGCGCCGAATTCATCGACCGGCGGTCCGTCTTCAACGTAGCCGTTGGCGCGGTAGAAGCGACGGGCCGTCTCGGTGCTGTTGAGCGTGCACCGGGTACTGCCTCGTTCCACTGCTCGGGCTTCGAGCGTGCCGAGCAAAGCGCGACTGATCCCGCGAAACCGCGCGTCCGGCGAGACGTAGTTGAGATTGATCCTTCCCGCATCGTTGACACAACCCACCGCAAGGATGGCACCGCCATCGACAGCTACGAGCAGCGAATTGCCCGGCTGCGTGATCCACGACATGAACATCTCAGGCGTCTTGTTGCTCAGCCATCGTGCCAGGATTTCCGGGTCATTCCGGTGATCGGCGACGCACAGTTCCGCTATCGACCGCTGCATCACCTGGCAGGCGAGCGGTGCGTCTTCGGCTACCGCATCCCGTATCTCCACCACGCTGGCCGACGCCATGCTCACGCGCTCACGGAGCAACTGATACTGCTCGGGCGAGGTATCATTGAGCGCCTCGTCCCTGTTGCTGGGCAGGTCCTCGTAGCTGATAGGCGTCTCGAACTGGCTCAGCGTGAAGTCGACCCGCTCGCCGCCGATCAGATTGTAGAAGTGCCATGCGCCGTCGACATCCGTCTTCAATATCTGGCCCCCAAGTTCATCGTGAACGACGAGCGCCGTCACGCTGCACTGCCCAGAAGCTGGATTATCCGAACGCCAACGGCGCCCAGTGTCGACCGACCATGACTGCCGGAGTTCTTCGATAAAGGACGACACGGGAGCGAGCCCCGGCCGTCATGACTCGTCCTCGACGGGGTGGGAGCGCTTCTGATCGAAGCACTCCGGCGCTAGCCGCCGTGCCGCACGTTGGCGCTCTGCGCGGGGATGCCCGTCTGCTCCCAGCACACGCGCGCCAGCGCGGCCACGCCCTCGCGGATCTGCTGCTTGCTGGGCAGCGCGAAGCAGAGCCGCAGATGCGAGGCCGCAGCGTCGGCGTCGCAGGCCCATTCGGGGCCCGGGTTGAAGGCGATTCCCCGGTCGGCGGCGGGCTTCACCAGCGTGCGCACATCCACCGAATTGGGAAGTTTCATCCAGAGAAAGATGCCGCCGCGTGGGCGCCAGGTCTCGACGGCCGCGCCGAATTCGCGCTCCAGGGCATCCTGCATGGTCGCGAGCTTCTCGTTCAGCCCGGCACTGAGTTCGGTGACATGCGCGGCGAAATGGTGCGTGAAGTACTCGGCGACGATCATCTGGTCCAATGCGCCGGTGCCGCTGTCGCTCTTGCAGGCGATCATCCGGCTGAGCACCGTCCATTGCGCGATCGCGTAGCCGACGCGCAGCGCCGGGGCGAGCGACTTGGAGAACGAGCCGATGTGGATCACCTGCGCCGGATCGAGCGCATACAGCGCGGGGGGCGCTTCGACCTCCTGCCACAGCAGGTCGGCGTAGCATTCGTCCTCGAACACCGCCACGCCGTAGTCGCGCGCGAGCGTGAGCAGCGCCTGCCGGCGCTCAAGCGGCAGGATCGAGCCGGTCGGGTTCTGGATGGTGGGGATGGTGTAGATGTATTTGGGCGTGACGCCCTTGCCCTTGAGGTCGGCCAGGATGTTGCCCAGCGCATCGGGCCGGATGCCGTCCTCGTCGAGCGGCATTCCGACGACCCGCGCGCCCGCTTTCCTCGCCTTGGTGATGGCCCCGGCATAGGAGAATTCCTCCACGAGCACCGTGTCACCGGGGGCCAACAGTAGCCGGTTGACGATGTCGATGCCCTGCCCGGACCCGGTGGTGATCAGCACGTCGTCGGCGCTGCCGGCGATGCCGCGTCGTTCGTGGGCCTTGCGCGCGACGAATTCGCGCAGGCCGACAAAGCCCTGGGTCCCTGCGCGAGGCTGTACATGGCGAGTTTTTGGCCCTCGCGCCGCAGCACGGACGCGGTTGCCTCGATCAGCCCCTCGATCGGGATCAGGGTCGGATCGTTGTGGCCGCCGACGAAGTTGAAGGGCGGAAAGCCGGCAAACCGGGCCGCGGGCTCCGGCAGGCCGGGGGCGAACTGGCGCGTGATATCAAATCCGGAACCGTCCATCACCATGTCCCCCTCAGCGCAGGCCGCCCATGCTGCGCAACCTGTGGCCGGGGCGCAAGGTCCGGCGCATCCCCTAGGGGCCGGGCGCTGCCGTCAGCGGGCGCGGCGCGCGAGGCCGAGCCCGAGAAGACCCGTGCCCAGCACCGCCAGACTGATGGGCTCCGGGACGCCAATGCCGACACCGACCGCCTCACCGCCCGTGACCACGCGAGTCGTGCCGCAATTGTTGCACTCGTAGGAATCGCCGATGCCGAACCGGCCGATCGTGGTCACGATCGGGTTCGCACCAGCCAAGCTCAGCGCGTGCTGGAACGAAACCGTGAGGTAGTTGCCATTCAGCAACAAGAAGGAGTTGGTCGTGTTCGCGAACGGGCTCGGCTGGTTGGTGATGCTGGTGTAGGTCGTCCCGCCGAGGGCGCTTCCCGCCGTCGTGGTGATGTCCACGCTCTGCACCTTTCCGCTGCTGGAATTGGCGACGAACGTGCCGCTCGCGGTGCCGCCGTCATTGAAGGTGACGTTCTGGAGCGTGAAGTCGATCACTCCGGCTTCGGCCTTGACGCTCCCGGCCAGTGTTGCAGCGAGCAGGCCGGCAACGACAACGACGCCACGAGGCAGTTGGCGGATATCCCGCATGGGTTTTTCTCCCGGATGGGCCGGCACCCGAGCGGTGCCCCCGAACCATACCGATTGATTACACCATGTCCACGGGAGAGGAAACGAAAAAGCCTTCGCCGGATCAGGCGCTGGCCTTCCAAGCCCCGCGCGCGGGGCGCGGCAGACCGAGGTTCTCGCGGAGGGTGGCACCCGTGTAGTCCTCGTGGAACAGCTTGCGGCGTTGCAACTCGGGCACGACGAGGCGCACGAAGTCCTCGTACGTGCCAGGGATGTGGGTGCCGCCCACCACGTACCCGTCGCAGGCCCGCTCCACGAACCACTGCTCCAGCCGGTCCGCCACGTCCTTGGCGCTGCCCACGATCGCCTCGCGCGGCCGGCCGCGACGGGTGATTTCCAGGAAGTCCCGCACCGTCGGGTTGCGCTTGCCGGACGCCTGCACCACGCGGTCGCGCATCGCCTGCATCCCCGACATGCCGGCCAGCTCGTCCTCGGTGAAGGCCTCGTCCATCCCCTTGCGGGTGAAGTCGAAGTTCAGCGCCTCCGACAGCAGCGACAGCCCGTCCACCTCGCGATAGAGCGTGTCGATCAGCGCCATCTTGTCCTCGGCCTCGGACCGGGTCTCGCCCGTCACGGGATAGGCGATGGTGTTGAGGCTCACGTGATCGGGGTCGCGGCCATGGCGTGCGATCTCGGCCTTGGCCTCGGCGTATTGCCGCTTGCCCTCCTCCAGGCTGGGATAGCCGACGAACACCGTCTCGGCCCAGCGCCCGGCGAAACGCTTGCCGCGCCCGCTCGCGCCCGCCTGGATCAGCACCGGGTGGCCCTGCGGCGAGCGCGGCACGGTGAAGGGTCCGCGCGAGCGGAAGAAGCGGCCCTGGTGGTCCAGCCGGTGCACCTTGTCGGGATGCGCGAACAGCCCGCGCGCCTTGTCCACGGCCAGCGCGTCGTCCTCCCACGCATCCCAGTGCCCGAGCACCACCTCCATGAACTCGTCGGCGCGATCGTAGCGCAGATCGTGCTCCAGATGCGCGGCCACGCCCATGTTCATCGCCTCGCCGTCGTTGACCGAGGTGACGACGTTCCAGGCGGCGCGCCCGTTGGTCATCACGTCCACGGTCTGGAACAGCCGGGCGACATGGAACGGCTCGTAATAGGTGGTCGAGCAGGTGGCGCCGAGGCCGAGCCGCTCGGTCTTCGCCGCCATCGCCATCAGCACGATGAGCGGGTCCATCTTCACGCAGCGGATGCCGTTCTCGACGGTATGGCGGTGATCGCCGCCGAGCATGTCCGGCATCGCCAGCCGGTCGTCGAAGAAGGCGAGATGGAACTTCCCCGCCTCCATGATCTGCCCGATACGCTGGAAATAGGCGGCGGTGGTGAAGTCAGTGCGGCTCTCCGGGTGCCGCCAGGAGCTGGCGAGGGTGGTGCAGTTCTGCGCTTGCAGAAAGCCGACCAGGACTATCTGCCGAGTCATCGTTCGCGCCCCTTGTTGCTCAGATCGGACCGGCGTGCCACTGCGACCCGCACCCCCTCGGCCGCCAGCTCCTTCGCGATGGCCCGCCCGATACGCATCGGGGCGCCGGTGACCAGCGCCGTCTTGTCTCGGAGCTGCAAATCCATTCTCTTCTGCGCCTCCTCTGGGTTCTCGCAGCGACGCTAGGGGAAGCCCCACCGCCCCGCAAGGAACGCCCGATGTCGATCTTCGAGACGGACCTCGACCAATGCAGCGCCAACCACATCGCGCTGTCGCCGGTGTCGTTCCTGGCGCGCGCGGCGCGGATCTATCCGAACCGGACGGCGGTGGTCCACGGCGAGCGCCGGTACACCTACGCCGCGTTCCTGGAACGGTCCCGCCGGCTCGCCTCGGCGCTCGCCCGCGCCGGGGTGGGCAAGGGCGACACGGTCGCCATCATGGCGCCGAACATTCCGGAGATGCTGGAGGCGCATAACGGCGTGCCGATGCTGGGCGCCGTGCTGTGCCCCATCAACACGCGCCTGGACGCCGCCGCCATCGCCTTCATCCTGCGCCACGGCGAGGCGAAGGTGCTGCTGGCGGATCGCGAATATGGCGCCGTGGTCGCGCAGGCGCTCGCGGACACCAAGGCTCCGCCGCTGGTGATCGACATCGATGACGCGCTGGCCCTCGGCGGTCAGCGGATCGGCGACATGGAGTACGAAACATTCATCGGCTCGGGCGATCCATCGCATCCGATCCGGCTGCCCGACGACGAATGGCAGGCGATCACGCTGAGCTACACGTCGGGCACCACCGGCAATCCCAAGGGCGTCGTGCTGCACCATCGCGGCGCCTACCTCAACGCCTGCGCCAACGCGCTCGCCTTCCAGCTCTCCCCGCGCAGCGTCTATCTCTGGACGCTGCCGATGTTTCATTGCGACGGCTGGACTTACACCTGGGCGGTGACATTGGCGGGCGGCGTGCATGTCTGCCTGCGGCGGGTGGAGGCGGCGCCGATCTTCGCCGCGATCGCCGCGCATGGCGTGACGCATCTGTGCGGCGCGCCGGTCGTGCTGGGCATGCTGATCCACGCGCCAGCCGAGGCGCGGCGCGCGTTCCCGCAGACCGTGCAGGTCGCGACGGGCGGTGCCGCGCCGCCCTCGGTGGTGATCGCGGGCATGGAGCGGATGGGCTTCGCCGTCACGCATCTCTACGGGCTGACCGAGACCTACGGTCCGGCGGCGATCGGCCAGTGGCAGCCGGGACTGGACGAGATGGCCTTGCCCGACAAGGCCGCGTTCATGGCCCGACAGGGCGTCGGCCATCCGCTGCTGGAGGCGGCGGCTGTGATCGACCCGGCCACGATGCAGCCGGTCCCGGCGGACGGCGCGAGCATGGGCGAGCTGATGCTGCGCAGCAACACGGTGATGATGGGGTATCTCAAGAATCCGGCGGCGACGGCGGAGGCGTTCGCGGGCGGGTGGTTCCACACCGGCGACCTCGCGGTGATGCACCCAGACAACTACGTGGAGATCAAGGACCGCACCAAGGACGTCATCATCTCCGGCGGCGAGAACATCAGCTCGCTGGAGGTCGAGGAGATTCTCTACAAGCACCCGGCGGTGATGGAGGCGGCCGTGGTCGCCCATCCCGACCCGAAATGGGGCGAGACGCCGCATGCCTTCGTGACCCTGAAGCCAGACGCGGGCGCGGTGACGGCGGCGGACATCATCGAGTGGTGCCGCGACGGGCTGGCGCATTACAAGTGCCCACGCCATGTGACCTTCGGGCCGTTGCCGAAGACCTCCACCGGCAAGATCCAGAAATTCGAGCTGCGCCAGGCAGCGCGCGGCGGCTGAGCGAAGGAGCTTCCATGCAGATCATCCCCAACGCCGGGACGCTCGGGGCACGGATCGAGGACATCGACCTCGGACGACCGCTGGGCGACGACGCGTTCCGCGCGATCCTGCGCGCGCTCGGCCGGCATGGCGTCTTGTGCTTCCCCGGCCAGACCTGCGACGTGCCGGCCTTCGCCGCGTTCGGCCGGCGCTTCGGCGCGCTGGAGATCAACGTCGCCAACACCCATCACGCGCCGGACCATCCGGAGGTGATGTTGCTGTCCAACATGCGCGACGCCGGCGGCCGGCCGCTCGGTCTGTCCGACGCCGGGCAGGGCTGGCACACCGACATGTCCTATTCGCGCGACATCGCGCTTGCCAACATCCTGCACGCGCAACGCGTGCCCCGGCGCAACGGCAAGGCGCTCGGGCAGACGCAGTTCCGCGACATGCACGCGGCCTACGACGATCTGCCCGACAGCCTGAAGCACCGGCTGGAGGGACGCACCGCCACCCATGACTTCACCAAGTTCTGGGACATGATGCGCGCCCGGCCCGGCTCGACCCGCCCGGCGCTGACCGCCGAGCAGCGTGCCAGGAAACCGCCGGTGTCGCAGCCGATCTTCCGCCGCCACCCGATCACCGGCCGATGGGTGCTGTACGCCAACCCTGGCTACACGATGCGGATCGACGGCATGGACGAGCCCGAGAGCGGCGAGATCCTGGACTTCCTGTTCCGCCACCAGGAGCGCGCCGAGTACCTGCACGCGCACCACTGGAGCGAGGGGGACGTGCTCATGTGGGACAATATCGGCACCGTCCACAACGCCGTGGCGGACTATCTGGCCGAGGAACCTCGCATGATGCGGCGCATGCAGGTGATGGCGACGCTCGACTACGCGGCGCTGGCGGCCTGAGATGGCCGCCCCGATCGGTTCGGCCTTCGCCGGCCGGCGCGTCGCCATCACGGGCGGGGCCGGTGGCATCGGTCGCGCCACGGCGCGCGCCTTCCTGGACGGCGGCGCGCACGTCCTGCTGATCGACATCGACGCCGACGGGCTGGACGCGGTGCGCCGGGAGCTTGGCTCGGCACGACTGGCCACCTGGCGCTCGGACCTCGCCACCCCGGCCGCCTGTGCCGAGGCGTTGGACCAGGCGGGCGGGAGCTTGGATGCGCTGGTGCATGTGGCGGGCCTGTTCGAGAAGGACCCGTTGGACCCGGAGGTGCACGGCGTGTGGGACCGCGCGATCGCGGCCAACCTGACCAACGCCTACGACATGGCGATCGCCTTCGCCCCGCGCGCGGAGCGGAGCGAGCCCGCGCGCATCGTGCTGACCAGCTCCATCGCCTATCGCCGGGGGAGCGGGGGAGTACCCGCCTATGCCGCCGCGAAGGGCGGCATCGTGGGCCTGACCCGCTCGCTGGCGCGCCGCTTCGCGCCCGCTATCCTGGTGAACGCCATCGCCCCCGGCGTGATCGAGACCCGCATGGCCGCCGAGGTGATCGCCGCGCGCGGCGAGGCGATGCTGGAGCAGATCCCGCTACGCCGATATGGCCGGCCCGAGGAGGTCGCCGGGGTCATCCGCTTCCTGTGCGGACGCGAGAGTTCCTATGTCACCGGGCAGACCATCACCATCGATGGTGGCCTGACGAACGCCTAAGCCGAATGCCGGGGCAGCAAGGAGCGCCCGTCCGGCGCTCCTCTGGCCCCGTCAGCTGCGCGAGACTGCGCGTTCGCGCAGTCGCCGCGCCGCGCCGACCATGTTCTCCAGCGCCGGCCTGACCTCCTCCCATCGTCGGGTCTTCAGGCCGCAATCCGGGTTGACCCAGATCTGCCAGTCCGCGAGCCGCGTGCGCGCGAGATCGAGCAGCGTGGCCATCTCGTCGGTGTCCGGGACGCGCGGGCTGTGGATGTCCCAGACGCCCGGTCCGATTTCGGCGGGATAGGCATGGCCTGTGCCCGAGGCGAAGGCGTCGAGCAGTTCCATCCGGCTGCGGGTGGTCTCGATCGAGATCGCGTCCGCGTCCATCGCCGCGATCGCCGGCATGATGTCGTTGAATTCCGCGTAGCACATGTGGGTGTGGATGGCGGTCTCGTCGCGAACGCCGGCGGTCGCCAGGCGGAAGCACGCCACCGCCCAGCGCAGATACTCGTCCCAGTCGGCCCGGCGCAGCGGCAGGCCCTCGCGGAAGGCTGGCTCGTCCACCTGGATGATCGCGATCCCGGCGGCCTCAAGGTCGGCAACCTCGTCGCGCATGCGCCAGGGCGATCTGACGGCAGACCTGCTCGCGCGGCAGGTCGTCGCGCACGAAGGACCATTGCAGCATGGTGACGGGCCCGGTCAGCATCCCCTTCATCGGCCGATCGGTGAGCGATTGCGCGTACGCCGACCAGCGCACCGTCATCGGCTCCGGCCGCGACACGTCGCCCCAGATGATTGGCGGGGCCACGCACCGGCTGCCGTAGCTCTGCACCCAGCCGTGCCGCGTAAAGGCATAACCCCGGAGCTGTTCGCCGAAATACTTGACCATGTCGTTGCGCTCGAACTCGCCATGCACCAGCACGTCGAGGCCAACCTCCTCCTGCCAGCGCACCGTCTCGCCGATCCAGCCCGCGATGGCCTGATCGTAGTCCTGCTTGTCCATTTCCCCGCGGCCGAGCGCGGCGCGCGCCCGGCGCACCTCCGGGGTCTGCGGGAAGGAGCCGATCGTCGTGGTCGGGAATGGCGACAGGTCCAGCTTCCCGCGCTGGCAGGCGTGCCGTTGGGGATAGGGGCTTGCACGCCGCTCCATCGCTTGTGTCGTCGCCCGGAGCCGCGCCGCGACGGCGGGATCGTGGACCCGCGCACTGGTCAGGCGCGAGCGTGCGGCCGCGTCGCTCGCCTCCATCTCCGCCTTGATCGTCGCCTCTCCCTCGTCCAGGCCTCGGGCCAGGAGAGAGATTTCCCGCAGCTTCTCGACGGCGAAGGCGAGGCAGGACTTCAGCTCGGGATCGAGCCCGTCCTCCCCCTCCAGGTCCACCGGCACATGCAGAAGGCTGCACGACGGCGCGAGCATGATCCGCTCGCTGCCGCCCCGCGCCTCCGCCACCCGCCGCGCCGTCGCCAGGGCCGCACGCAGGTCGGCACGCCAGACGTTCCGCCCATCGACGAGCCCCAGCGAGAGCCATTGTTCCGGTCGTACCGCCTCCAGCGCCGCATCGAGATCGGCGGCACCGCGCACCAGGTCGAGGTGCAGCCCCGCCACGGGCAATCCGATGGCGGTGCCGAGATTGTCCCCCAATCCGCCGAAGTAGCTGGCCAGCAGGATCTGCGGGGCGGGCGCCCGCGCGAAAGCATCGTATGCGCGGGCGAACGCGGCGTACGCCTTGCCGGGCAGGTCCAGCGCCAGCGCCGGCTCGTCCATCTGCACCCATGCGGTGCCCGCCTCGGCCAGCTCGCCCAGGACCTGCGCATAGACCGGCAGCAGGCCGTCGAGCAGGTCGAGCGGATCGGAACCGTCGGCGGTCTTCGACAGCAGCAGGAACGAGACGGGGCCGAGCAGCACCGGCCGAGTCCGCTGCCCGGCGGCGAGCGCCTCCCGGTACATGGCGAGCGGGCGATTGGCGGTGAGCTGGAAGCGGCGCTCGGCCGACGGGCGCGGGACGAGGTAGTGGTAGTTGGTATCGAACCATTTGGTCATTTCGAGCGCGGGCAGGCCGGGTTCGATCCCCGCCTGCCGCTCGGCCGGCGTGCCGCGCGAGCCGCGGGCGAGCGCGAAGAGGCTGGCAGGCGAAACCGGCCCGTCCGCCCAGCCGTAGCCGGGCGGAATCGCGCCCAGCAAGCAGGCGGTGTCGAGCACGTGGTCGTAGAGCGAGAAGTCGCCGCTCGGTATGTGGCTGATCCGCAGACCCTGTTGCAGATGCCAATGGACGGCCCGGAGCCGCGCCGCCTCGGCAAGCAGGCCGCCCGCGTCCAACGCGCCGGCCCAATGCCGTTCGAGCGCCGCTTTCAGTTCCCGCCGGCGGCCGATCCGAGGGAACCCGAGATTGCTGGCAAGCGTCATGCGGCCCTCCCGTCGCGATGAACAGGGAGGACAATGGGGCGCGTCACGGGGGAGCGATGGATGGCGAGCATGTTCGATCTCCTGCCCCGGTACACCCCGCCCGGAACGTGGTTGGTCGCGACGCCGGCAGGTCTCCTGGCTCACGGGTCGACACCGCCGGCCCTGCCTTCCCGGACCCCAGGTCCAGTGGCCCGCCCCGGCAAGGGGCGGACGGGCCAGCGGCTCGCCGCTGACAGTTGCGGGGGCAGCCACCGACTAGCCTCCGGACCGGACGGTCCAGCCAAGGCGCACGGTGTTCCCTTTTCACCCGCTCGCGCGGGACCGACGACGCCGGGACCCTGCCCTGCGCCGCCTTCGGCGGCAAGAGCCGATAGGGCGGTTCAGCCGACATCCGCGACCGCGACGCCCGCAAGGCGCGCGATCAGCGCGACGTAGCCCGCGGTGGTGTCGCGCAAATCCAGCCGGTCGGCGGCGAATCGGCGCGCGCCCTCGCGCAGACGGCGGGCCAGCGCCCGGTCTCCCAGTGCGCGCAGCACCGTCGCGGCCAGCACAACGGGGTCATGGAACGGCACGAGCAGGCCGGTCTCCCCGTCGATCACGAACTCCGTCACCGGGGCGGTGTCGCTGCCGATGACGACGCAGCCCGTCGCCAGCGCCTCGCGCAACGACCACGAGGCGACGAAGGGATAGGTCAGATAGACGTGGGCGTCAGAGCGTTGCAGCAGGCGGCGGTACACGTCGTACTCGATACGCCCCGGCAGGGCGACGCGCGCCAGGTCGATGCCGTCGCCGACTTCCTCCAGCATCTCCCGCCGCCACGTGCCGCGCGGCGGCGGAACGCCGTAGCTGACGCCGTCACGGCCCACCAGCACCACCTTGACGTCCTTGCGCGCGCCTAGGATGCGCGGCAGGGCACGCATGATGACGTGAAAGCCGCGATACGGTTCCAGGTCGCGCGAGACGTAGGTGAGGAGCTTGTCGCCGGGCGCGATTCGCATTCCGCCGATCTCCAGCACGAGGCGGCGCGCCTGCGGGTCGGGGCGGCAGAGGTCCAGATTGGCGCCCTCGGGCAGCAGCGTGATGCTGGGCCGGGCCCAGGCGGGATAGGTCGAAAGCTGCCACTCGGTCGGGGTCTGCCCCTGCTTGTCCAGGCCGAGCGCCAGCAGGTTGACCGCGTTCTTCGCCCGCACCCGGGCGAACTCCTCCGGGCGCATCGGGAATTCCGGGTCGAAGTTCACGTCCGCGCCCGTGAGGCTGTAGAAGAACTCGAGATAGCCGCATAGCGGCGCGTCGGGCCAGACATCCGGCAGGTTCAGAAGCTCGCCCCAGCCGTGATGTCCGATGACGACGTCGGGCGTGAAGCCGAGCTGGCGCAGGCTTCGCGCCGTGTTCGCCACCGCCTCCGCGCGTCGCATCGCCAGGTCGAAGTCGCGCGCCGCTCCATGCACCGCCGCCGGGTCGGACGGCGCGGGAAAGCGGTACGGCAGCTTGCGCACGCCCTCGATGTGATTGTCGTTCGGCTCGGTGATGAAGACGATCTCGTGCCGGCCCGACGCCGCCAGATGGCGGACGATATGCAGGTACTGGCCGGGGAAATTCTGGTGAACGAACAGCAGCCGCACGTCGGACGTCCGATTTCAGCCGCGCCGCGCGCCTCGCTTGGCCGGCGCCACGCGTCCGCCGCCCGCTCCCGGCTCCGCCGTCGCCGCCCCTGCCGCTGGTGGGGCGGCGCGGGTCCGCGTGGACCGCGCACCCCCCGGCTTGGCCGCCGGCGCGCCTTTCTCCCGCAGATCGATCTGGAACGCCTCCAGCGCCGCCATGCTCTCCGCCTGGCAAGCCTCCCCGCCCGGCAACGGGCCGATCGTGGTGCCGTCCACGAAAGATCGCCGTGTAGGACAGCTCGTGCGTCGCCGCCCCCTCCCCCTTCAGGCGGACAGTGAGGCCGAGCAGCGGCAGGGCCATGCCACGGCTGCCGCAGAGCTTGCCGCCTTCAACCCAGGGCGAGAGCCAGTCCCGGCCGAGCACGGCCTGGTACTCGATGTCCGATGTCGCGATGCCCTCGCGCGGGGCGATGCCGAAGCCCTCGATCCAGAGACGGCTGCCGCGCGTGCCCACCCACGCCCCGAACTTCGCGCCGACATCGCCCATGCGCTGCACATGGGCCACGACGTCCGCCTCCACCGGCGCAGGCGATCCGCGAGCCTGGGACGGTCCGGCTGGGACCGGCATGTTCGGCGCTGAGATCGGGAACACCTGCAAGCGGGGAGCCTGTTCGGGCGTGGCGTCCGTCGCTTGATAGATGGTCACCAGCACCTGGGCTGGCCCGTCGGCCACGCGAATCAGCGCGCCCTCGCCATTGCCGAGCCAGCCATCCTCGTTGAAGCCGCTGATACTGATCTTCTCGGGGCGGCCGAGCGTGCCCGGCGGGCGCGACAGCCGCACTCCGGGCAGCCCGTCCTGTCGGCGCGGGCCCGGCGCCGACTGCACCACGCAGAACACCCCGGAATCCAGCATCATCAGATGGCCGGACACCTTCAGCTCCGTCACCCGCGCCCGGGCGGACTCTCCTGCTGGCTCTGCCTGGTATCGCCGGGGGCGGCGGCCTGGACTGCTTCGGACATCAGCAACCTATTCTTACATTCTCGCGATACGTGTCTTCATGCCGGCAGATGCCGCACGCCGCAAGCAGCGCGTCATTGATGCGCGCCGGAGATGCATCCGTCGGCAACAATGTGCCACCCCCAGTGCCGCGCACCCGCTCGGCCTGTGCGCCAAGATCGAAGGCGACGACGCGCAGACCGGCGCGCCAAGCCTCGGTCAAGGTGAAGCACCAGGTCTCGGGCACGACGGACGGAACGAACGCGATCGCGGCATCCTGGGCGCGGATCAACGCCTCGGCCTCGCCGGGCTCGTAGGGGCCGGTGACGAAGGCGCGTCCCGTCGCCATCAAGCGTGCATCGTCGATCGTGTGCCCGATCACCACGAAGCCGAGGGGCAACGCACGCGCCACCGCGTCGCGCGCGCAATCGAGCAGCACGTCGAAGCCCTTGGCGACCCCGATCGCGCCGATCACCGCGACCCTGCCCGGCACGGGACGCCGAACGGCCAACTCCATGGCAGAGGGGACCCAATCGTTCTCGTGCGGAACCACGTCGAGGGTCACACCGGGGAAATGCCGGGCGATGCGGGCGGCGGCATCGGCCGAGGGCACGACCACCCGGCGCGCCCCGGCCAGGACCCGCGCGCTGCGCCGGCGCAGGGCGGCCGCATCGATCTCCTCGTCGAGCAGACGTCCAGCGGCGGCGACGCAGGCCGCGCAGCCGGCGAGGTCCGGCTCGCCGCAGTAGCGCCCGCCCGCGCCGAGCAGCACCACGCGCGGGCAGAGCCACGCATAGTCATGCACATGGACCTCGTAGGGCACGTCCAGCAGGCGCGCGAGGTCGAGTACCGCGGGCGAATGCCCGAGCAGGTGATGCAGCTCCACATGCGTCACCGGCTCGGCTCGCAGCAGGCGGACCAGCGCCGGCAGCTCGTCGGGCACGGCGAAGACGAGGTTGGGGAAGGCGCCCTCGTCTGACGCCGCGGCCAGGCGCACGCCGATCCGGCCGTCGGGCAGGCGAGCCGGGCGCAGCACGATCGCGCGTCGGCCGGCGACGCGGGCGGCGACGGCGCGCTCCACGCCGCCACCCTGGTCGTGGGTGACGATCAGCGTGGCACGGCTGGCGCCAGGCATGCGGGCGGCGCGCCAGCGCAGCGCATCGATCCGCCGGCGTGCCCCGGCCAGCGGGTCGGCGGCCAGATGGGCGGCGACCAGCCCATCGTAGTCCGGGTGCAGCCGGTCCAGGATCGTCGCGTTGCGCGTCCGCAGCGCGCTGCCGGCGCCCCCGAAGGAGTGTCCGCCCCGATGCGCCACGAACGCGCCCGGCGCGGCGACATGGCGCCAGCCGCGTCGGCGCGCGCGCAGGCAGAAATCGTTCTCCTCGCCATACCCCTGCGCGAACAGGTCGGCGCGCAGCAGGCCGGTCGCGCGCAGGCAGTCGTTGCGGATATACAGGCAGAACCCGACGCCCACGGGAATATCGACCAGGCATCCGGCATTCGCGCGCCGCGCGAATGCCGCCAGGGCGCGCGTGCCGGGCAGGTCGGGGACCGGGTTGGTTCCGTCCGGTCCGGGATAGCTCACGATGGTGCCGCTGTTGGTCAGCGGTGTGACCGTGCCGATATCGGCCGCGCTGTGCGCCGCGTCGCGCAGCACCTCCAGCCAGCCTGGGGGGACCAGCGTGTCACTGTTCAGCAGCACGGCATCCCGGCCCTCGGCCACGGCGGTCCGTAGTCCCGCGTTGGCTGCGGAGGGAAACCCGCGTGCCCGGCAATGGCGGACCAGCACGATCCGCCCGCTGCGTGGCCAGCCGGTCCAACGCGCGGGCCAGTTCGGGCTCGGGGCTCGGCATCGTCCACCACCACGATCCGGGCGAGCCTGGCCGCGCTGTCGAGCACCGTGTCGAGGCAGGCGAGGGTGACGGCCCCGCCGCCGTGCACCGGAACGACGACGTCGATCTCCGTCCGCCCGCTGAATGTCGGACGACCCGCGAACGGGGCGGGCAAGGAACGGTGCCGCGCGTGATCGCCACTCACATGGACCGGGCTGCCCAGCAGGTCGCGCCGGTCGGTGCCGAGCACGCGGAAGGGACCCTCCAGGCCGGCGAGCGTCGCCGCGGGCACGACGAAGCGGCGATGTCGGGCGAGCAGCCGGCCGCCCTGCCCGCCATCGGAATCGGCGGCGATCAGGCTGAAAGCCGCGCCCCTTGGCGGGCCGCACCGGTCAGCACCGGATCAGCATCGGGGTTGGCCGGCAGCCAGGCCCAGCCCTGCATGCCGCCCTCGGGCGCGGCCTCGACAAAGCCCTCGACCCGGCGGACGGCGCGCGGGGCCGAGCGGACTTCCCAGCAGCGGGCCCGTCTCCGCGGCGACGACGAGGCGCTCGGCGCGGGCAGCGGCCCGCGACAGGCGCGGCGCGCGCGGGCTGTTCCCGACCGGCATCGGCGCGAACAAGCGGGCGCAGGCCCGGCGGTCCCCATAGCAAAGCGCCGTCCGGCGCGAGGGCACACCAGCCAGGAGCTTGCGCGGCGCGCGCAACAGCGGTGGCGAACGGCGCCAGGACGGGCGGCAGGGCGTGGCGCGATAGCGCCGATTCCAGCGCCCGCGCCGCGCCCGCGCCGTCGCCCAGCCCCAATCGGGCGGCGGCCAGCGCAAACCAGACCTCGCGCGCGTCGTGCCGGGCCGCGATCTCGCCGAGGATCCGCGCGGCGCGCCGGTCATCGCACCCGAGGCAGGCCTCGGCGAGCGCGAGACTCAGGGTCGCGTCGGCCGGCAGAAGCCGGTGGGCGCGATCCAGCCAGCGCAGCCGCTCTGCGGGATCGGTGGCGGCGCGGCCCTTTTCGAAGGCATCGCGTGCGAGGCCCGCGCGCTCGGTGGCGAGGCGCTCCAGAGGCGCGACCGCGCCGAGCGGGATGCCGCGCGGGTCCCGGCGCGGGCCGTCCGGCACAGCCTAGCGACTGACCGCCTGCGGCGCGGCCTCGTCCTCCGTCGCTCCGGCATCGTCCGCATCGACCGGCGGGGGAGCCGGCGGGGGCAGCACGGCCAGATCGGAGCGCGCCTCCGCGAGCCCCTGGGCGAGAGCGCGCTCCAGCCACGACCGGGCCTGGTCCGGATCGCGTTCGCCTCCCAACCCACGGGCGAGATATCGGCCCAGCATCATCTGGGCATAGGCATGGCCGCGTTCGGCCGCGGCGCGGAACCAGCGAAGCGCGACCACGCGGTCGGTCGGCACGTCGTGGCCGCCGCCCCACATGGCGCCGCAGGCGAACATGGCCCCGACATGGCCGCGCCCCGCCGCCTTGTTGAATAGCACGAGCGCGCCGGGATGGTCCTTCGGACCGCCGCGCCCGTTGAGCATCAGCTCGGCCAGCGCAACCTCGGCCTCGACCATGCCGCGCTCGGCCGCCTTGCCGATCCAGGCGCGCCCCTCCTCGGGATTGGCGTCGAGCCCGCGCCCTTCCAGCAGCATCCGGCCATACCAGTACTGCGCGTTGACCACGCCGTCGGCGGCGCGGCGCAGCCATTCGGCGGCCTTGCGCTCGTCGCGCTCGATGCCGACGCCCTCGGCGAGGCAGACGCCGAAATTGAAGGCCGCCACCAGGTCGCCCGGAGGCCGCGGCCTGCTCGAACCATTCCCGCGCACGCAGCGCGTCCTGTTCGTCGCCCGCGCCCTGGCGGACGAGATTGGCGAAATCGATCCGCGCCCGCGAATCGCCGGCGTCGGCCGAGATGCGGAACCAGTGCGCCGCCTCGCGCTCGTCGCGCGGAACCCCGGCGCCGGTCAGGTACAGCATTCCCAACGCGCGCGCCGCGCCCTTGTGGCCAAATTCGCTGGCGCGACGGAACCACATCGCCGCCTCGGCGTAATTGGGCGGCAGCGGCCCGCCCTTGGCATACAGGTCGCCGACCAGCGCCGCCGCCTCCGGATCGCCGCCCAGGGCCGCCTTGCGCAGCCAGGTTTCGCCCTCGGTCGGGTTCGCCTCGACGCCCAGGCCCTCCATCAGCGCGAGCCCATAGCGCGCCTGCCCCGAGCGATGCCCCTTCTCGGCGGCACGACGGTAGAGGTCGGTGGCCGCTTCGCGGTCGCGCTCGACGCAGAAGCCGCGATCGGTGATTTCGCCTAGCAGGAACAACGCCGTCGGCAGATCGGCCTCGCCGGCCTTCTTCAGCCAATCGACGATGGCCCGGTTGTGCTCCGCCCCGCCCTCGATTTGGCCGAGCGCGAGTGCGTAGCCGAGCGCGCCCTGCGGGCAGTCGGCCTCGGCCGACTTGCGGTACCATTCGCGCGCCTCGACCGGATCGCGCAGCGATTCGGGGCCGGAGGTCAGGATGTAGCCGAGCAGCGCCTGCCCGTCGGCCGAGCCGCCCTCGGCGGCCTTGCGGGCCCACTTGGCGGCGGCCTCGTGATCGGGATCGAGCGCGCCCACATTGCTGCTGAACAGGCTCGTCGCCCCTGCCCCGCCGGGCGCCGACCCGACCAGCCCGTGCAGATACAGCGTGGCCAGGAGGGATTGCGCCTCCACATAGCCGTGCCCGGCGGCCTTCTCCAGCCAGCGTACCGCGTCGGCGCGGCTGACCGGCACGCCGCCGCCCTCCAGATAGCAGCGGCCGACCCGGTACTCCGCCTCGGGAAGGCCCGCGCGCGCGGCACGCGACAGCAACCGGAATGCAGGGCCGGTCTGGCCGTGCTCACTGAGGCGGATGGCGCGCCGCAGCGCCATCCGGGGCGACATCAGGCCGATCGATCGGTCGAGCAGGCGCACGCGGCGGCTCAGGGCTCGCGCATGGCGTCATGCGCGACCGGCAGGATGCGCGACAGCATGTAGGACAGCACCGTGCGCTTGCCCACCTTGATGTCGGCCTCCACCGGCATGCCGGGCGCCAGCCGGAAGCCCTCGGGGACGCCGCGCAGGTTCACCTCGTCGAGGCTGATCCGCGCGCGATAGAACGGCTCGGTCGAACTCTGCGGCAGCGGCACCGCGCCGGTGGGGCCGCGCTGTTCGTCCTGCTGGGTGAAGCTGTTGGCGCTGATCATGCGCAGCGTGCCGCGCGCCATGCCGTACCGCGTGAACGGGAAGGTGTCGAACTTCACCGGCGACCGGATCGCCGAGGCTGACGTAGCCGTCGTCATTGCCGGCGATGTTGGCCTCCACCTCCAGCGGCGCGTCGGCCGGCATCAGCGTGAGCAGCTGCTCGCCGGTCTGCAGCACCGAGCCGACCGACACCTTGGCCACCGTCAGCACCGTCGCGTCGCGGTCGGCGCGCAGCTCGACGAGCTGGCGGCGGAGCTGGGCCTTGTTGAGGTTCTGGCGCGCGTCCGACAGCTTCTGGGTCGCGTCGGCGAGCTGCTGGGAGATGTCGGCGTGCCAGGACTGCACATAGCCGTCGCGCTCGGCGATCTGCGCGGCGAGGTCGCGCGCGCCCTGCTGGGCCTGCTGCATCGGAGCCTGGGCGTTGCGCTCCATCTCCGCCGTGTTGTCCATCGCCGCCAGGGTGTTGAGCTTGCTGCCGACGTTCTGCTGTTCGAGATCGCGGCGCATCTGCTCGACGTTGCGCGCCACCGCCAGCCGGTCGCGGAAGCCCCCGGCGTCGCTGTTGGCGCGCTTGATCTGGTCGATCAGGCTGTTGATCTTCTCGGCGTAGTTGCGCAGCCGGTAGTCGTACTCCGCCTGCTTCTGGGCGAAAATCGCCGCTTGCAGCGACAGGTCGGGGTCGAGGCCCGTTGTAGGCGAAGACGCTTGCCGTCCGCCTCGGCCTGCAGGCGCGAGACCTGCGCCTGCAAGGCGGCGACCTGGGCCGCGAGCGATGACAGGTCGGCGGCGGCGAAGGTCGGGTCGAGCCGCGCCAGCACCTGCCCGCCTTCACCTGCTCGCCCGACATGGACGTCGATCGAGCGCACGATCGAGGTATCCAGCGGCTGCACCACCAGCGTCGGCGTGCCGCGAGACGACCTCGCCGTGCGCCGTCACGACCTGATCGACCGGGATCAGCCCGGCGGCCGCCACCAGCGACGACGAACATCGACCCGATGATCCAGATCGTGTTGCGCGCGAGCGCCGGGATCGGCGTCCGAATGACGGCGGTGGACGGGCGACTGGAACTCCAGGAGGACCGGCAAGGCGGCGTCATCGTCGCGAAGCGCGGGCAGCTTGGACGCCATGTCAGTCTCCCTGGGCCAGTGTCGGTGCGAGCGCCGCATGGCGCGCGCCCTGCGGTATCGAGGTGGCGGTTCTGCTGCGCCCAGAGCTGGCGATAGACCGAGCATCGCTCGAGCAGCGTGCGATGGGGCGCGATGTCCATGACCTTGCCCTTGTCGAGCACCAGGATCTGGTCGCACTCGGTGAGCGAGGACAGCCGGTGCGAGACGATGACCATCGTGCGCCCGCGCCCGATCCGCAGCAGGTTGGCGTTGACCAGCGCCTCGCTTTCCGGGTCGAGCGCGCTGGTCGCCTCGTCGAGAATCAGCAGGCGCGGGTCGGTGATCAGCGCGCGCGCGATGGCCAGGCGCTGGCGCTGGCCGCCCGAGAGGTTGGGCGAGCCTTCCTCGATGTAGGTCTCGTAGCCGTTCGGCATCCGCTCGATGAACTCCTCGGCGCCGGCGAGCCGGGCGGCGCGCACCACGTCCTCTAGCGTCAGGCCGGGCCGGCCGGCGAGGATGTTCTCCCGGATCGAGCCGCGGAACAGGAAGTTCTCCTGCAGCACCACGCCGAAGCTCTGGCGCAGGTGGCGCAGGTTGATCTCGCGCAGGTCGCTGCCGTCGATCTTCACGTAGCCCGTGTAGTCGCGGTTGATGCCCTGGAGCAGCCGCGTGATGGTGGACTTGCCGGAACCCGAGCGGCCGACAATCCCGAGCATGGTGCCGGCCGGAACCGCGAAGGTGAGCCGGTCGAGCGCCGGGGTCTTGGTCCCGCCATAGGTGAAGGTCACGTCATCGAAAGCGAGCGCGCCGGCGAATTTCGGACGCATACCGCCCGAGGCCGCGTCCGCCTCCAGGGGCCGGTTCAGCACCGATGCCGCTTCGCCGATCGCCGCTCCCACCTCCTCGTAGTCCTCGATCAGCCGGGCGAGACCGACCAGCGGCTGCGCCACGCGCTGCGACAGCATCATGAACGCGAACAGCGCGCCGACCATGTAGCCGGTGGTGTCATGCAGCGCGAGATAGGCGCCGAGCATGATGGTGCCGATCCACATGAACCGCTCGAACGGCGTCACCAGTGTCTGCGGCCAGTTGGACAGCTTGCCAAACGCCAGCCGCCAGCGCCCCGACTCGGCCACCCGCTCGTCCCACAGCGACTTGCGCGCCGGCTCCAGCGCGAGCGCCTTGACCGTCTTGACGCCGAAGATCGTCTCGCCGAGCGCGGCGTGCTTGTTCGTCTCGGCATCGACCACCCGCTTGTAGACGAGGCGCAACGGGCGCAGATACGCCAGGATGATGAGCATGATCATGCAGGCGCAGGCCACCACGATCCAGGCCAGGGTCGCGTTCAGATAGAACAGGAACGGCAGCAGGACGCACAGCGTGATCATGTCGAGCAGCGTGGTCAGCAGCTTGCCGGTCAGGAACTCCCGCACCTTGTGGACTTGGGTGACCTTGTGCATGGTCTCGCCCGCCGGATGGCGCTCGAAGTAGTCGAGCGAGAGGCGCACCAGGCGATTGAATACATGCAGGTTCAGCCGGGTGTCGATGCGCGCGCCGATGGTCACGATGATCAGCCGCCGCGCGAAGCCGAGGATCGTCTCGTAGAGGATGAACACCGCGAGCACGACCGAGAGCAGCGTGAGCGTCGAGATAGCTGTGGTGCGTCAGCACGCGGTCGGTGACGGTCATCACCAGGAAGGGCGGGAAGATGGTCAGGCAGCTCAGGGTGAACGAGGCGATGCCGATGTCGCGCAGCGACTTCTTCTCCTGCAACACCAGGCCGGCCAGCCAGCGCAGCGAGAACGGCTGCGTCCGCCTCCACGTGGCCGCGGTTGGCCCGCAGCAGCAGCGCCTCGCCGGACCACACCTCGGCCAGCCGCATCTCGTCCACCGCGACCGGCCGGCTCGCCTTCCGGCGCGAGCGGATCGCGGATCAGGACGACCTTGTGCTCGGCGTTGGCGCCGACCAGCAGCCCGGCGCCGCCGTCATTGAACAGCAGCACCACCGGCCCGGTCTCGCGCAGGCGCATCAGGTGGCGCCAGCGCAGCCGGACCGCGCGGGCCCACATCCCGGCGTTCTGCACCCAGACCGCCAGCGACGCCGGCGAGGGAACCTCGCTCAGCTCGACGCTGCGGAAATCCTCGGGGGCGAGTTCCATTCCGTAGTAGCGGGCCGCCATGACGACGGCGTGCAGCCGGGCGTTCACCGGGCTCCGCCCGTGCGCCCCGGACTCGCCGGGCCTGCGACCCGGCAAGGTTGCGTTCGTGGGCCGCTGGACCTGAAAGTTGGTCGTCGGACTGATCCACGCGTGATTCCTCTCTGCGGCGTGCGGCCTTGCGGCCTGGGTGCTCCTGAGGGCTGCACGGCGTTCGATGTCCGTGACCACCCATCCGGCGCCGCGACCTGACGCCTGGCGCGGCAACCGGCTAAGTTCGCTGGCTGCTCGAGCCCGCGAACCTGTTAGCAGACGGCGCGGGGGGCTCTATGGCACAAACCATTGCTCACGGAAAAGATATTCCGACACTTCTGCGAGTATATTCCGCCGTGCGAGACAGATCATGACAGCCATCACCGATCCCGCCGGCGCGTTCGTTCCCGGGCGCGCCGACGCGCGCTCGAGCCCGCTCGGCAACGGCCGGCTGAGCGGCCTCGGCTTCGCGGCCAAGGACGTGTTCGACGTGGCCGGCGCGGTCACCACGTATCGGCAGCCCGGACTGGGCGCGCACCCACGGGGCCGCCGCCGCGACCGCCCCGGTCGTCACGGCCTTGCTTCAGGCCGGCGCCCGCCTGGTCGGCAAGACCAAGACGGTGGAGCTCGCCTACGGCCTGACCGGGGAGAACCCTTGGCACGGGACTCCGCGTCAATCCGCGGGCGCCCGATCGGCTGCCGGGCGGCTCCAGCGCCGGCTCGGCGGCGGCAGTTGCGGCCGGGCTCGTCGATTTCGCCCTCGGCACCGACACCGCCGGCTCGGTCCGCATTCCCGCGAGCTATTGCGGCCTGTTCGGCATCCGGCCGAGCTTCGGCGCGATCAGCACTGGCCGGCGTGTGCCCGCTTGCCCCCAGCCTCGACACCGTCGGCTGGTTCACCCGCGACGCGGCCCTGCTGTCAGAGGTGGGCGAGGTGCTGCTGCCCGAGCGAGCGCGCCGAGATCGCCGGCCCGCTGCTGCGGCTGGAGGAGGCGTGGATCACCGCCCAGATCGCCGTCGCCGACGCCCTGCGCCCGGCGCTGGAGCGCCTGGAGAAGCTGCTGGGGCCGCAGCATCGGCATCCGCCTGCTGCCCGAAGGGGTGGACGCGTTGTCGGACCATTTGCGCGCCCTCGAAGCCGAGGAGGTCTGGGCTGCGCTGGGCCCCTGGGTCGAACGGACACGACCCCGCCTCAGCGCCGGCGTGGCGGAGCTGATCGCCGCGGCCAAGGCAACTCGATCCGATCACCGCCGCCGCCGGGCGCGCGTTCCGACGCATGCTGCAGGGGCGGCTTCGCCCGTTGCTCGCAGGCGGAGCGGTGCTGGTGGCGCCCACCTCCCCTGCCCAGCGCCGCTCGCCCGCGCCGGCACCGGCGAGCTGGATGCCGTGTTGGCAGGCGACAATCGGCATGAGCGGCCTCGCGAGCCTGTGCGGGCTGCCGGAAGTGACACTGCCGGCGGCGACGGTGCAGGGGGCTCCGGTCGGGCTGTCGCTCATCGCGGGCCCTGGACGCGACCGAGCGCTTCTGGCGTTTGCCTGCGACGCCGCCGCTGTGCTCGGTTTGCCGCTATGAGCCCATCCGAACCGGCCGGCCCGCCGCAGCATCCGTGACGCCACGCCGGCCGACGTCGCGGACATGCAGTCGATCTACGCCCATCACGTCCTTCACGGGACGGGCACCTTCGACGAGGTCCCGCCCTCGGTCGAGGAGATGGCCGAGCGCTTCCACAAGGTCGTCGAGCAGCGGCTGGGCCTGGCGGGTCGCCGCCGACGCCTCCGGCGTCCTGGGCTTGGCTACTATACGCAGTTCCGCGACCGATCCGCCTACCGCTTCACGGTCGAGGACAGCATCTATGTCCGCGACGACGTGCGCGGCCAGGGCGTCGGCAAGGCGCTGGTCCGCCAACTGATCGACGACGCGACCGCGCGGGGATTCCGGCAGATGATCGCGGTGATCGGCGATTCCGCGAATGTCGGCTCCATCGGCGTCCATGCCAGCCTGGGCTTTCACATGGTCGGGACGATGCGCAGCCGTCGGGATCAAGTTCGGCCGCTGGCTGGACGTGGTCACGATGCAGCGCGCCCTCGGGCGCGGCACGGCCGACATACCGGCCCAGTAACCGCTGGCCGCCTTCGGTCAGCCCGATGGTGCCGTGTCGCCGGATCTTGCGATGAGGACCGGACGTGAGGAATGTGCGGCTGACCGAAACCGGAGGACGAATCGAGTTGAAGCTGCGCAAGGTGTCGCAGTTGTTCCATACGTTGGACCCCTCGCCGTTTCGGGAAAGCGACCTCGCGCTGGAGGCTGCAGAGTACATCGTCGATCGGGCGCTTGAATTGCCAGAGACCGCTACGATCGAGATCATCATTCATCTGCCACCGGACGAGATTTCGCAGTCTTCTGCATCCGACCTGGCAGCCGCAATTAGGGATTATTTCAGCCTCCGGACTCACGCTGTCTCCAAGGAGATGCGGGAGCTGTTCAAGACAGGTCGCCTCTCGCTCCTTATCGCACTCGTAGTCCTCTCGTTCTGTCTCCTGCTCGCCTGGCAAATCGCGCGCTTGGATGAAGGTCGTGTCTCCCGAATCCTGCAGGAGAGTTTCGTCATCTTCGGCTGGCGCCGCAAGCTTCTCCGCCGCATTTCCGAAGCGGCCGTGACGGTCGCCGGCGATGGGCCACGGTCCGACGACCAGCCCGGCACTGGGGCCTGAAACGGCTGAGGGATGTCAGACGCGGAAGTTGACCAGGCGGCCTCTGGTCATTGTCGGTCGCCCGCTCTCGGGTTACCATTCCACACTCGCCATGATCGCCAGCAGTGAGAAATCCGGTTAGCCTGCGATCTGGTCGATCCAGTAAACGCCGAGGAGCTTGCGCATGGGCGTCGAATTTGCAGCAGAGCGACGCCTTCTGAACGCGAACGAGTATGAGCCGATCGTCCGTAGCCACTATCCCACCGTGGGCGCGCTGACGCGGGCCGAGCTCGCGGACCTGGCGGGTTGGCTGCGGAGTCGGCACAACCGGGCGCGCGACATCATGAGGCACCGGCTTCGGGTGCGGCGGGGCAAGGCAGACGAGCGGGGAACCGCAACGGAGGAAGCCAGCGAACGGGGGCTTGCGGTCAAGAAGCAGGTGTTCGCCCGCGCGCTGAAGCGGGTCAACGCGCGGCTGCATCAGCTTCACGCCGCGGACAAGCGTGCCAAGGCGGCGGCCAGCCTGCACGACGCGCTCGCCCGTCGTCGGGCCGCGCCCCGGCACCACCCGTCGGGCGGATGGACGGCGAGATCCGGCATGCGCGCCAAGCAAAGCACGAGGCGGCGCACCAACGTTCCGCCCGGTCGCATCGGCAGCGTCTCCCAGGCGGGCAAGGTCTTTCAGGCAGCGGGTGACAATCGGGGCGGCTGACACGCCGGCGAGCCGCCTACGCCGATCGCGGATGCGTCGTCCGCCAGACCCGCAGCAACGCCTGCTCGTCCACGCTGGTGTAGCGCTGCGTCGTCGAGAGGCTGGCGTGACCCAGCAGGTCCTGGATGGCGCGCAAATCCGCTCCCGCCGCGAGCAGATGCGTCGCGAACGAGTGTCGTAGCGCGTGCGGCGTCGCGTGCTCGGGTATGCCGGCATGGCGGCGGAAGACGCGCAGCGTGCGTTGCGCCACCGCCGGGTTCAGCCGGCCGCCCCGCACGCCGACGAATAACGGGCTGTCGGGCTGCCCGTCGGGATGGTGGCGCAGCCAGGCTTCCACCGCGACTCGGACGGCGGGTAGCACCGGCAAGCCCCGTTCCTTTGCGCCCTTGCCGCGCACTGTCAGCATCCCGGTCCCGCCCGGCAACGGGGCGTCGCGCACGCGCAGGCCGAGTGCCTCGCTGATGCGCAGCCCGCAGCCATACAGCAGCGTGAACAGCGCCGCATCGCGCGCCTGCACGGCCGGAAGATCGGAGTCCGCGCCGATGTCGCGCGCCACCGCGCGGGCGGCCGGCTCGCTCAACGCGCGCGGGGCCGGACGATGGGCGCGCGGCGTTGCCACCAGACGCACGGAAGGGCAGTCGCAGTCGTGCCGGCGCGCCAGATAGCGGAAGAAGCTGCGCACCGCCGCCAGCCTCCGGGCGCGTGTCGCGGCTGAGAGCCCGTCGGCATGGCGCGCCGCGAGGAAGGCGCGGACGTCGGCGGGCCGAAGCGCCGCCAAGGCGGGCAGATCGGCCTCGGCGCCGAGATGGCGGGTGAGGAAACCGAGAAAGTCGGCGATGTCGCGGCCGTATGCCTCCAATGTCAGCGGCGAGGCCCGTCGCTCGGCGCCGAGCCAGGCGAGGAACGCCTGCCGCGCCTGTTCGGCGCTCACGCGTGGCCGGCGGCACGGCCCAGGGCGGCGCCCACCGCGCGGCCCAGGAAAGCCAGCGCACCGATGCCCTGCGCCGGGTCGAGGGGCGCCTCGTCGCGCGAGACCAGGGCGAGGAGCGCCGGGGCGCCAGCCCAGGGCACGCGCACCAGCGCGTCGCGCCTGGCAAGGCGCGCCGCCTCCGCATGCACCAGCACGGCATCGCCCGGCGCGGCGCGGAACACCACGTCGCGCCCGCCCAGCAGCCCGGACACGGTGCCCACGGGCAACCGCCGCGCCCCGGACCCGTCCGCCTCCATGCAGAGCGCGGCGGCGTCGAGCGCCAGCAGGCCAGGCAAGGCGTGGTCCACGCACTCCGCCACGTCCTGCGCGCCGATCAGCGCCAGGACGGCGACCTGCACCCGCGCGGCGATGCCGGCGGCGGCGCGGCCGGCGGCCAGCACACCGTCGGCGCGCTCGGCCATCGCCGCCGCGTGCTGGCGTTCGGCGCGCAGCATGGCCAGCATGTGGTCCGCCATCGCCTCGCCATGGATGCGCTCGGGCGGGACCAGCGCGCGATAGAGTTCCGGCCGTTCAGCCAGGAACCGCGGCCGCGCCCGAAGGAAGGCGGCCACCTGGTCGGCGTCCGCCTGCTCTGTCTCGCGCTCGGGCGACCTCATGGGACTGAAGAGGCTCAGACGATGTGCTGGCCGGTCTTGGCCCAGTCGGCCGCGAATGAGGCCATGCCCTTGTCGGTCAGCGGGTGGGAGAACAATTGCCGCAGCACCGCCGGCGGCAGGGTGGCGACATGGGCGCCGATCTTCGCGGCCTCCACCACATGCAGCGGGCTGCGTACCGAGGCGACCAGCACCTGCGTCTTGAAGTCGGGATAGTTCCTGAAGATCGTCACGATGTCGTGGATCAACCCCATCCCGTGCTCGCCGATATCGTCCACCCGGCCGACGAACGGGCTGACGAAGCTCGCGCCCGCCTTGGCGGCCAGGATCGCCTGCGCGGCGGAGAAGCACAGGGTCACGTTGACCATCGTCCCGTCGTCGGCGAGCTTGCGGCACGCGCGCAGACCCGCCGGCGTGAGGGGAACCTTGATCGTCACGTTGCGCGCGATCTCGCGCAGCACATGCGCCTCGGCCATCATGCCCTCGAAGTCGGTGGCGGCGACCTCGGCGCTGACCGGGCCGGAGACGACCCGGCAGATTTCGCCGATGATGTCGCGCATCGGCCGGTTCGCCTTAGCGACCAGCGAGGGGTTGGTGGTCACACCGTCAAGCAGCCCGCTCTCGGCGAGGGACTTGATCTCCGCCACATCGGCGGTATCGACGAAGAATTTCATGCGAACGATCCAATTCTCGTGTGCCGCGCCGGCGCCTACGCGCGGATTCTAGGTCATATAGGCGTGGACATGGGCAATCGAAAGCGAACCGGACGTCGGCGCGTGCCGGTGCTGCTTCCTTACCCCTTTCCGGGGCCGTTCGACTATGCGGTTCCGGAGGGGCTGGACCCCGCTCCGGGTGACGTGGTGCTCGCCCCGCTCAACGGCCGGGAGGTCGTCGGTGTCGTCTGGGACGCCCCTGGCCCTGCCCCGGCGGCGGACTCGAAGCTGAAGCCGATCGTCGCCACGCTCGACACCCCGCCCATGCGCCCGGCACTGCGGCGCCTGGTGGACTGGATGGCGGCCTACACCCTGGCTCCCCCCGGCGAGGTGATGGCCATGGCGCTGCGCATCCTAGACCCGGCCCCGGAGCCGATGCGTGGATGGCGCCGCCCGGCCGGCGCCGCGGATCAGACCGGCGCAGGGCTGACCGAGGCGCGTCGCCGCGTGCTGGGGGCCTTGTCCCAGGCCGAGCCGCGCGCCACCCAGGACCTTGCGCGGGCGGCGCAGGTCGGAACCGGCGTGATCCGCGCCATGGCCGCCGGCGGCCTGATCGTGCCCACGCCCCTGCCCGCCCCGCCCGCCTTCGCCGCGCCCGATCCCGCCCATTCGGGACCGGACCTGTCGGCCAGCCAGCAGACAGCCGCCGAGGCGCTGATCGAGTCGGTGCGCGCCCGCGCCTTCTCCGTCAGCCTTCTCGATGGCGTGACCGGGTCCGGCAAGACCGAGGTCTATCTGGAGGCGATCGCGCAGGCGTTGCGGGAGAGGCGGCAGGCACTGGTGCTGTTGCCCGAGATCGCCCTGTCGGCGCAGTGGCTGGACCGCTTCGCGCGCCGCTTCGGCGCCGCCCCCGCCGTCTGGCACTCGGACCTGCCCTCGCGGGTGCGACGGCTGACCTGGCGGGCGGTGGCCGCCGGCGAGGCGCCGGTCGTGGTCGGCGCGCGCTCGGCCCTGTTCCTGCCCTTCCCCGACCTCGGCCTGATCATCGTCGATGAGGAGCACGAGACCGCCTTCAAGCAGGAGGAGGGCGTCGTCTATAACGCCCGCGACATGGCCGTGGTGCGCGCCCGGCTGGAGGACGCCCCGGCGGTGCTGGTGTCGGCGACGCCCAGCCTGGAGACGCTGGCCAACGTGGAGGCCGGACGCTATCGCCGCCTGACCCTGCCGCACCGCCACGGCGGGGCCACGCTGCCCGCCGTGACGGCCATCGACCTGCGCGAGACCCCGCCCGAGCGGGGCCGCTTCCTCGCCCCGCCCCTGGTCGAGGCGGTGCGGGCCACGCTCGCGCGCGGTGAGCAGGCGATGCTGTTCCTGAACCGCCGCGGCTACGCGCCGCTGACGCTCTGCCGGGTCTGCGGGCACCGGATGCAGTGCCCGAACTGCACGGCCTGGCTGGTGGAGCATCGCGCCCGCCGCCAGCTCATGTGCCACCATTGCGGCCATGCGGTCCCGATACCGATCCTGTGCCCCGCCTGCGGCGCCGCGCACAGCCTCACCCCGGTCGGGCCGGGCGTCGAGCGGGTGACCGAGGAGGCGACCGCCATCTTCCCTGATGCGCGGCTGCTGGTGATGGCCAGCGACACGCTGCCGGGACCGCGCGCGGCGATGCAGGCGGCCCGCGCCGTGGCGGCACGGGAGGTGGACCTGATCATCGGCACGCAGGTTGTCGCAAAGGGCTGGCACTTCCCGCACCTGACGCTGGTGGGGGTGGTCGATGCCGATCTCGGGCTGGGCGGGGGCGATCTGCGCGCCGCCGAGCGGACCGTGCAGCTACTGCACCAGGTCGCGGGCCGCGCGGGTCGGGCGGAGGCGCCGGGACGCGTGCTGCTGCAAACATTCAGCCCGGAGCACCCGGTTATGCAGGCCCTGATCTCGGGCGATTTCGAAGGCTTCGTCGCTCGCGAGGCGGCCGAGCGCCGGCCGGGGAATTGGCCTCCCTACGGACGGCTGGCGGCGCTGATCGTGAGCGCCGACGATGGCGAGACAGCCGACCGCCTCGCCCGCGAGCTGGGCCGCGCGGCGCCTAGTGGGCCGGGACTCGCGGTGCTCGGCCCGGCCCCTGCCCCGCTGGCCATCCTGCGCGGCCGGCACCGCCGCCGGTTGCTGCTCAAGACCCGCCGCGACATTGCCGTCCAGCCGCTGCTGCGCGAATGGATCGCCAAGGTGAGCGTGCCGCGCGGCGCGCGGGTAGAGGTCGATGTGGACCCGGTCTCGTTCCTGTAGCTTGCGGCCGCGTCGATGCCGCGCTTACGGGACGTCCAGCACCAGCCCGTCATGGCCGGGCTCCACGCCGGCGGGCAGACGCCGGATCAGCCAGTCCCAGTCGAGGTCGATGCCCATATGCGTCAGCACCGTGCGGCGCGCGCCGATCCGCCCGGCCCACTCCAGAACGAGATCGACATGCGCGTGCGTTGGGTGGGGGGCGCGGCAGAAGCAGCCGACCACCCAGGTATCCACCCCGGTCAGCGTGGCCAGCGCCGTCTCGTCGAGGCTGACCACGTCGGTCGAGTAGCCGAACCCGCCGATCCGCATCCCGAGCGTGGACGCGAAGCCGTGGTCCTGCTCGAAGAGCCGCACCGTCATCCCCGCCATGCCGACCGTCTGTCCGGGCGCCACCTCGCGCGGCTCCAGGACCGGGCGGAAGAAGTTGGGCGGCTCCCACGGGCGGAAGGCGTAACCGAAGCGGCGGCCCAGCTCCTCCAGGGTGCGGCGCGTGGCGAACGCCTCCAGCGGGCGCCCGGCGATGCGGTTCAGGATGCGTACATCGTCGAGGCCGGTGATGTGATCGGCATGGGCGTGCGTGTAGAGGATGGCATCCGCGCCAGGGACCCGGCAGGCGAGCAACTGGACGCGCAGCTCCGGCGCCGTGTCGACCAGCAGCCGCGCCCCGTTGCTCTCGATCACGATCGAGGAGCGCGAGCGGACGTTGCGCGGCTCGCCCGGGTCGCATGCGCCCCAGTCCCCTGCCCCGTCCGCCCCCCCGATCATCGGCACGCCGGCCGAGCCGCCACAGCCCAGCACGATGACCCGCATCAGTCCGCTTTCCGGAACAGCCGCAGGAAATTGGCCGTGGTCAGCGCCGCCACACCGTCAAACGACAGTCCGCGCACCCGGGCCAGAACCTCGGCCGTATGCCTGACATTGCCGGGCTCGTTCCGTTTGCCGCGCACCGGCGCGGGGGCGAGATACGGCGCGTCGGTCTCCACCAGCAGGCGCTCGGCCGGAAGCTCGCGCGCGATGTCGCGCAGCTCGCCGGATTTCGGGAAGGTCAAAATGCCCGAGAAGCTGACAAAGCCGCCCATCTGCACCGCGACCTGGGCGAGCCGGCGGGTGGAGCTGAAGCAGTGCAGCAGGAAGTCGAAATCGCCGCCGCTATCGCGTTCTTCTTGCAGGATTGCGGCGATGTCGTCGTCGGCATCGCGGGCATGGATGGCGAGCGGCAGGCCCGACAGCCGCGCGGCGCGGATATGCACGCGGAAGTTCTCCCGCTGCACCTCGCGCGGGGCACGGTCGTAGAAGTAATCCAGCCCGGATTCCCCGATGCCGATGACCCTGGGATGCTCGGCCAGCCGGGCGAGCGTCGCAGGATGCGGGATCGGCGCCTCGGCGGCGTGGTGCGGATGCACGCCGACCGTACACCAGACATTGCCGTGCGCCTCGGCCAACCCGATCGCGCGCGGGGCCTGCTCCATCGTGGTGCCGATGGTAACCATCTCATGCACCCGAGCCGCCTCCGCGCGCGCCAGCACGCCGGGCAGTTCCTCTCGGGTGAAATAGTCCAGGTGGCAATGAGAATCGACCAGCATCAACGATCTACTCGGCGGTCTCGACAAAACGTGGGAAGACGCCTTGTGGCGCGGGCAAGGCCGTTCTGGAGGGCAGCGGTTCGGAGAGCGCCGCGAAACTTCGCGCCTCCGCCGAAACCCCGAGCTGGTCGAGCATCCGCGCCATCGAGCCGGGCATGAAGGGCTGGAGCACGGTCGCGGTCACGCGCAAGGCGTCGGCCAGCACGCGCAGCACGGCGTCCATCCGGGCCGGGTCGGTCCTGCGCAGCGCCCACGGGGCTTGGCGGTCGATATACCCGTTGGCGGCGCGGATGACCTTCCAGACCTCCTCCAGCGCCTCGTGGAAGCCCTGGCGGTCGATGCGCTCGCGCAGCAGATCGGGCAGTGCCGCCGCCATGTCGAGCAGTGCCGCATCGTCCTCGGTAACGGCGCCTCTGCCCGGCAGCTTGCCGTTGCAGCTGCGCGCCACCAGCGTAAGCGTGCGCTGCGCCAGGTTGCCGAGGTCGTTAGCGAGTTCGACATTGATGCGCGTGACGATTGACTGGAACCGCAGCGTACCGTCGCCGCCAAACGGCTTTTCGCGCAAAAGGAAGTAGCGGACCTGATCCAGCCCATATGTCGCGGCCAACTGGCGTGCCTCGATCACGTTGCCCAGCGACTTGCTCATCTTCTCGCCCTCGACCGTCCACCAGCCGTTGGCGGAAACACGCTTGGGCACCGGCAGCCCCGCCGCCATCAGCAAGGCCGGCCAAATGACCGCGTGGAAGCGCGTGATCTCCTTGCCGACCATATGGACGTCTGCCGGCCAAAACGCCCAGCGCGGTGCCGTTTCGTCGGGGAAGCCACAGGCCGTCACGTAGTTAATGAGCGCGTCGAGCCAGACATACATGACGTGGTCCGGCGCGCCGGGCACCGGGATGCCCCAGCGGACGCTGGTGCGGCTGATCGAAAGGTCGTTCAGCCCGCTGCGGACGAAGCTGATCACCTCATTCCGGCTGCTCTGTGGGGCAATGAAGTCCGGTTGTTCCTCGTACAATCCGAGCAGCCGGTCCTGCCACGCGGACAGGCGGAAGAAGTACGACGGCTCGCGCACCCAGGCCACCGGCGCTCCGGACGGCGCCACCTTGCTGCCGTCCGGGCGCATAGTGAGCTCGCCCTCGTCGTAGAAGGCCTCGTCGCGGACCGCGTACCAGCCTTCGTAATGGCCGATATAAATCTGCCCGGCCGCGTCGATCCGGCGCCATAGCTCGGCGCAGGAAACCTTGTGCCTCGGCTCCGTCGTGCGGATGTAGTCGTCGTACGAGACGCCCATCTTGTCCGCCATGTCGCGGAAATCGGCGGAGATCTGGTCGGTATAGGTCTGCGGGTCGAGCCCCGCCTCTGCGGCCGCCTGCTCCACCTTCTGCCCGTGCTCGTCGGTGCCGGTCAGGAAGAACACGTCGTAGCCGTCGAGCCGCTTGAACCGGGCCATCACGTCGGCGGCGATCGAGGTGTAGGCGTGGCCGATATGCGGCGTGCCGTTCACGTAATAGATCGGCGTGGTGACGAAGAAGCGCTGCTTCATGGGATGCCCTGCACCGGTCCGCTGAGCAGGCGCAGCCCGGTCAGGATCGCCTGGCGCCTGTCCAGCGCGAACCGCTCGGTCTCCTCCTGCAATTGGCCCAGCGCGTGCCACACGTCGCCCCACGCATCAAGGGGACGGAGCGCGGCGAGCCGCGCCTGATCGGGGTCGGCCCGCCCGCGTGCCGCCGCCCGCACCGCGCCCGCGATGGTTGCGCGCAGCAGGTCCATGAAGGTCGAGAACGCGCCCCCGCCGCGCGCCAGCTTGTCGGCCACGTCCCACCCCGCCCCTGGCAGGTCCGGGAGCGCGGCCAGCACCGCGTCCACCAATCCGGCCAGCGCGAGGCCCTGCTCGTCGCGCAGCAGCAGCGCCCGGCCCGGCGAGCCGTCGGCCAGCGCGACAAGTTGACCCCGCTCGTCTTCCGACAGGTCGGGAAGGTAGCGTGGCGAGCAGCCCCGCCATGTCGGCATCGCCCAGCGGGCGCAGCGCCAAGCGTCGGCAGCGGCTGCGGATGGTCACCGGCAGCCGTCCGGGCGAGGCGCAGACCAGCAGCAGCAGCGCGCGCGCCGGCGGCTCCTCCAGGATCTTCAGCAGCGCGTTGGCTGCGTTGCGGTTGAGTTCGTCGGCGCGGTCCACGACCACCACGCGCCAGCCGCCCTCGGCCGGAGTCAGGCGCAGGAACGCGCCGACCGCGCGCACGTCGTCGACCACGATTTCGCTCCGCAATTTCTTGCCGTCGGAGCCGACGCCACGCTGGAGAGTGAACAGGTCGGCGTGCCCGCCCGCCGCGACACGGCGAAACACCGGATGGCCGGGATCGAGCGCGAGCGTCCCGTCGCCCGGCACCCCCGCCAGCAGCCGGCGCGCGAAGCGGAAGGCGAGCGTCGCCTTGCCCACACCCTCCGGCCCGGAGATCAGCCAGGCATGGTGCATCCGCCCGCCGCGCAGTGCGCCAAGCAAGGTCGCCTCGCCCGCCTCATGCCCGACCAGCAGGGGGTTCGCGCGGGGCTCGACAGGCTCGGTCACGGCGACGTGGCCGTGGCGACGGTCGTCCCTGGCCTCAAGCGGCGCCCGAGCCCGGCTCGAAGCGCATCGCCGCGCCGTTCATGCAGTAGCGCAGGCCGGTCGGCTTGGGGCCGTCCTCGAAGACATGGCCCAGATGGCCGCCGCAGGCGCTGCAATGCACCTCGGTCCGGCGCATGAAGAAGCTGCGATCCTCGGTGGTGCCAACCCCCTCGGGCAGCGGCTCAGTGAAGCTCGGCCAGCCGGTGCCGCTCTCGAACTTGGCGTCGGAGGCAAACAGCTTCTGCCCGCAGCCGGCACAGAGGAACGCACCCGCGCGCTTCTCCTGGTTCAGCGGACTGATGCCCGCGCGCTCAGTGGCGTGCTCGCGCAGCACGCGGTACTGCTCGGGCGCCAGCATCCGCCGCCATTCCTCGTCAGTGTGCGAGACCGGGAAATTTTCAGGCGGCGCGTCGTGCGCGGCGCCGCCGAACAGGCGCTTCATGCGGTGTCCCCCTCATTCAACGCCAATTATATGGGGTGTGCACGCCGGGACGTGAGCCAAAACCGGTCAGTCCCGATCCGGAATTCACCGCGCCCGAGCAGGCCGACCGGCCAGGACACGGGCCCGGGACCCTTCCAGCTTTGTATTGACCGCGCACGTATCGCGAGCAGTATAAAGACGGCAATGCGAGCACCTCAGTCGCCCACACGGACACGCGGCAATGCCGCTTGAGGCGACGACCTCCATCATGCTGCCGAAGGCGCCGACCGGCATCTCGGGCTTCGACGAGATCACGCTCGGCGGCCTGCCTACCGGGCGCCCCACGCTGGTCTGCGGCGCCGCCGGCTGCGGCAAGACGCTGCTCGCCTTGACCTTCCTCGTGAACGGCGCCACTCGGTTCAACGAACCCGGCGTGTTCATGAGCTTCGAGGAGCGCGCGGAGGACCTCGCGACCAACGTCGCCTCGCTCGGCTACGACCTCGACGGGCTGGTCGCCGAGGGCAAGCTCGCCATCGACCACGTCCACGTCGAGCGCAGCGAGATCGAGGAGACCGGCGAGTACGACCTCGAGGGGCTGTTCGTCCGCCTCGGCTATGCGGTGGACCGGATCGGCGCCAAGCGGGTGGTGCTCGACACGATCGAGACGCTGTTCGCGCGGCCTCTCCAACACCGCCGTGCTGCGCTCGGAGCTGCGCCGCCTGTTCGGCTGGCTCAAGGAGCGCGGCCTGACCGCGGTCATCACCGGCGAGCGCGGCGAGGGCCAGCTCACCCGGCAGGGGCTGGAGGAATACGTCTCGGACTGCGTCGTGCTGCTCGATAACCGCGTGGAGGATCAGATCACGACGCGGCGGCTGCGGGTGGTGAAGTATCGCGGCTCGGCGCACGGGACCAACGAGTACCCGTTCCTGATCGACGACCAGGGCATGAGCGTGCTGCCGGTCACCTCGGCCGGGCTCAGCCACGAGCGTGTCGAGCGACGTCGTCTCGAGCGGCGTGCCCGGGCTCGACGCGATGCTCGGCGGGGGCGGCTTCTACCGCGGGTCGAGCGTCCTGCTGTCGGGCGTCGCCGGCACCGGCAAGACCACCATCGCCGGCCACTTCGCCGATGCGGCCTGCCGCCGCGGCGAGCGCTGCCTGTTCTTCGTGTTCGAGGAGAGCGCCGAGCAGATCTGCCGCAACGCCCGCTCCGTCGGCCTCGACCTGCAGCAGCACGTCGACAGCGGCCTGCTCCGCTTCGAGGCCGCGCGGCCCAGCTTGTACGGCCTGGAGATGCACCTGGCGCGCATGCACCGCGATCTGGAGCAGTTCGATCCCGCCGTGGTGGTGATCGACCCCATCTCCGCCTTCCGCGGGCCCCGGTCGGAGGTGCACGCCGACCCTGCTGCGCATGGTGGACCTGCTGAAGAGCCGGGGCATCACCGCCCTGTTCACCAGCCTCAGGAACGACGGTTCGCTCGTGGATGGGACGGATCTGGGCCTGTCCTCGCTGATGGACACCTGGATCAAGCTGATGGACGTCGAGGCGGACGGCGAGCGCAACCGCACGCTCTACGTCATCAAGGCGCGCGGCATGAGCCACTCCAACCAGGTGCGCGAGTACCGGATCACCGACACCGGGATCGAGCTGATCGACGGCCTATGTCGGCCCGGATGGCGTGCTGACCGGCACCGCCCGCCTGGCGCAGGAAGCGCGCGAGCGCGCCGCGGCGGCCCAGCGCCAGCAAGACGTCGAGCGCCGCCGGCGCGATCTCGCCCGCCGCCGCGAGGCGATCGAGCGTCAGGTCGCCGAGCTGCGGGCCGGCCTGGAAACCGAGGAGCAGGAAGTGCTCACGCTCGTCGGCGAGGACGAGGCGCGCGAGGCCGCGCTGGAGCGCGACCGGGCGGCGGTTGCGGCCCGGCGAGGTGCGGCGGAGTGAGCGGGCTCCTGCCGCAGCTCCGAAGACGACGCCGACCCCGGGCACTACCACCTCCGCCTCTACGTCGCCGGGCAGACGGCGAAGTCGCTCGCCGCCGTGGCCAACCTCAAGCGGGTCTGCGAGGAGCACCTGGCCGGGCGCTACGAGATCGAGGTGATCGATCTCCTGCTGAACCCGAAGCTCGCCGCGGGCGACCAGATCCTGGCCATTCCCACCCTCGTCCGCCGGCTGCCGACGCCGCTCAAGCGGATCATCGGCGACCTGTCCAATACCGAGAAGGTCCTGGTGGGCCTCGACATACGGCTCGAAGGCCTCCGGCGCTTGACCGAAGCCGCGCCTGCCACGCCGGCGCCGGCCCGCTACACGCTGCGCCTGTTCGTGGCCGGGACCACCGCGAACTCGCTGCGCGCCATCGAGAACCTGCGCCGCATCTGCGACACCCATCTCGCGGGGCAGGTGGACCTGGAGATCATCGACATCTATCAGCAGCCCGACCTTGCCGGGCAGCACCAGGTCGTTGCCGCGCCCACGCTGGTGAAGGTGCTGCCGCTGCCGCTGCGCCGGATCATCGGCGACCTGTCCGAGGAGCAGCGGGTCCTGCAGGGGCCTCGAACTGCTGCCGTCACGCTCCCGGGCCCGATGGACGCTGACCGGCCGTCGTGCCGGCCCGCTCGAGGCCGACGCTCCTGATCCAAGACTACCAGCAGCGTATCCGGGAGCTGGAGGCGCGGCTGGAGGAGAGCGAGGAGACGCTCGAGGCGATCCGCCGCGGCGACGTCGACGCGGTCGTGGTCGGCGGTCAGGAGGAGCAGCGCCGGGTCTACACGCTGGAGAACGCGGACCGGCCCTATCGCGTGCTGATCGAGCAGATCCAGGAAGGGGCCGTCACCCTGGGCGACGACGGCACGGTGCTCTACTGCAACCGGCGCCTCGCCGAGATGCTCGGGATGCCGCAGGAGCGGGTGATCGGGCAGCAGTTGCAGCGCTACGTCCTGCCGGAGGACCAAGCCGACCTTCCTGCGCCTCCTCGCTGACGCCCAGCACATCGGTGCGCGGAGCGAGCTGACCGTCCGCACGGCCGACGGCGCGCACGTTCCGGTCTATCTCTCGCTCAGCCTGCTGCAACGCGAGGGCGAGGCGCGCGCTGCTTTGCGGGGTGCTGACCGACCTGACCCAGCAGAAGCTCCATCTGCGGGAGCTGGCCGAAGCCAACGCCCGGCTCGTGGCGGAGAGCGCCGAGCGCGAGCGGGTCGAGGACGCACTGCGCCAGTGCGCAGAAGATGGAGGCGGTGGGCCAGCTCACCGGCGGCATCGCCCACGACTTCAACAACCTGCTTCAGGGCATCACCGGCTCGCTCGACCTGGTGCAGCGGCGCATCGCCCAAGGGCGCATCGGCGATCTCGACCGCCTGCATCGTCGGCGCGATGACCTCGGCCAACCGGGCCGCGGCGCTGACGCACCGCCTGCTCGCCTTCTCCCGCCGCCAGCCGCTCGACCCCAAGCCGGTCCGTGCCAACCCCCTCGTGGCCTCGCATGGAGGATCTGCTGCGGCGGACCATGGGCGAGGCGATCCAGCTCGAGCTGGTGCTCGCCGGCGGGCTATGGCTCACGCTGTGCGACCCCAACCAGCTCGAGAGCGCGGTCCTCAACCTGGTCATCAATGCCCGCGACGCCATGCCCGACGGTGGCACGCTCACCATCGAGACCTGCAACGCACACCTCGACCGCGCCTACGCTGCCCACGCGCGCGGCGTGAGTCCCGGCCAGTACGTCTGCATCTGCGTCACCGACACCGGTACCGGCATGACGCCCGAGGTGGTCGAGCGCGCCTTCGACCCGTTCTTCACCACCAAGCCGATCGGCCAGGGCACGGGGCTTGGCCTGTCGATGATCTACGGCTTCGCCCGGCAATCCGATGGCTACTGCAAGATCTACAGCGAGGTGGGCCAGGGCACGACCGTGAAGCTCTACCTGCCCCGCCACCGCGGCGAGGCCGCCGAGGACGGGCCGGTGCCGGCGCTGACGGAAGCGCACGAGGCCGAGGAGGGCGAGACCGTGCTCGTGGTCGAGGACGAGCCGGTCGTGCGCGGCCTCGTGGTCGAGGTGCTGCGCGACCTCGGCTATCGCGCGCTGGAGGCGGCCGACGGGCCGTCCGGCCTGGAGGTGCTGCGCTCGCGCCAGCGCATCGACCTGCTGGTCACCGACATCGGCCTGCCGGGCCTGAACGGCCGGCAGATGGCCGACGCCGCGCGCGAGCGGCGGCCGGACCTGAAGGTGCTGTTCATGACCGGCTACGCGGAGAACGCCGCCATCGCGAACGGCTTTCTCGAGCCTGGCATGGCGATGATCACCAAGCCCTTCGCCATGGAGGTGCTCGCCGACCCGCATCCGCAGCATGATCGAGGTCGACGGCCGCTGACCGCTCCGGGCGCTCTCAGGACCTTGTTCGTCGCGCAGCGGTCGACGGCGCAGTCCGGCAGCGGCAACAGGGGGAAACGAATGCGAATTGCCGCTGCCAGCTCAGGACGCCGAATCCCGCATCCACGCCGCGATCGCCGCCCCGATCGCGGCGCCGGAATCCTCCTGAATGAAGTGCTTGCCCGGCACCGTGACTTCCCGCTGATTTGGCCAGGCACGGCAGAACGCGCGCTGGGCGCCGATCAGGATGGCGCCGGGTTCGGCGTTGACGAACAGCTTGGGGATGTCGTTGCCCGCCATCCACGTGGCGTAGGCCTGCACGCGGGAAACGATTTCGGCCGGCTCGCCGCCGATCGGGATGGCGCGCGGCCAGGCCAGCGTCGGCCAGCGATCCGCGCGCGCGGCAAACGGGCGGCGGTATTCGGCCATCTCCGCCTTGCTCAGGGCACGGATCACCGAGCCCGGCCGCACGCGCTCGACGAACAGGTTGCGCTCCAGGATCATCTCCTCGCCCTTGTCCGAGCGGAAGCCCTGGAAGATGCGCGCCGCCTCCGGGTTCCATTCCTCCCAGCCCGCCAGCGGCCGGACGATCGCCTCCATGTAGGCGATGCCACGCACACGCGCGGGGTGCCTGCGCGCCCAGTCGAAGCCCAGCGCCGAGCCCCAGTCATGCACCACCAGGATCACCGGCGCATCGGGCCCGAGCGCCTCGGCGATGAAGCCATCCACGAATTGGCTGTGCACGTCGAAGCTGTAGGTTCCCGGTCCGGCCGGGCCGAGCTTGTCGCTGTCGCCCATGCCGATCAGGTCGGGCGCGATGCAGCGCGCCTGCGTGGCGAGGGGCCCGATGACGTCGCGCCAGAGATACGACGAGGTCGGGTTGCCATGCAGGAACAGGACCGCAGGCCCGTTTCCTGCCTCGACATAGGCCATTTTGCGGCCGAGCACCTGAACGTGGCGTTTCGTTTCTATCGGCATGATGCATTCCCGTCCTTGGCTGCGGGGGCATTTTGACACGGGCGATCCGTCCCCGCACGATGCCTTCGGGCCAGGGACAGCCGATCGGGCTGACGACCGGGAAGCAGGCAAGCTGCCATGGATCGCGCACTTCCTCTCGTGCTCCGGCGCGCGCGGGCCGAGGACGCGGAGCGGATCGCCGCTCTGTGGCACGCGTCCTGGCACGCCTCGCACGCGCCGCTCGGCCCCGCCGAGATCAGTGCATCCCGGACCCGGCCTGGTTCGGCGAACGCGCCGTGAAGGTCGTCGGCTCCGCGATGGTTGCCGCGCGCGCCGATGCCATCGTCGGCTTCGCGGCATGGCACGATGCGGAGATCGGCCAGCTTTTCGTGGACCAGGACAGGTACGGAAGCGGCGCCGCCGCCGACCTGCTCGCCGCCGCCGAGGCCGCCCTGCAAGCCGACGGGCACGCCGAGGCAGTGCTGGTCTGCCGCGAAGGGAACTGGCGCGCGCGCCGCTTCTACGAAAAGCACGGATGGGCGGTCCGCCGTTCGGATATCGTGGTGACCCCGTCCGGCGAGTGCCTCGCCGTCTGGCACTTCGCGAAGCCCCTCGACGGCAAGGGCGCCGAACGGCCACCGGAAAGGTCCGGCCAGCACGCCGGCAATGAGACGGGCCCTAACGCACTCCCGCCGCGATACGGTCCGCCAGCATCCCCAGCGCCCGGCTCATCGCTGGCACCACCGCCCGCGCCTCGCCCGTGCCGGCGTTCACCTCGATCCGCTCGCGGTGCGGCGTGCCCGTCGGGGCCTCGCCCGAGCGCGCCAGGAGCCAGGCGGCGCGCAGCACCACCCGCCCGGCGGTGTCGCCGCCGAACTGCTCGATCGAGACCGTCAGGATGCGCAGTCCGCCGCGCGGGCCGGGGTCGCCCGGCGGCAGCACCGAACCCGGCGGCAGCCGCTGCGGCGAGGTCGTCGGACAGCGCGCGGCGGATGAGCTGGCGCAGCGGCGCGCCCCACACGCTGGTCGCTCGCCACGTCGAGCCGGTCGCCGGGAGCGGCGAGCACGACCTCGTCGCGGTCGATGGTCGCCGGGATCGACACCTCGCCCACCTCGATCGGCGGGCGGAGACGCGCGGCCGGAAGGCCCGGCTGCGCCGGCGGGACGGCGGTCAGCGTGTAATAGTCGGTCGTGGCGCTGGCGCAGGCGGCCAGCAGCACGACAAGCAGCAACGACGCGGACTTGCGCATTCCGCCTCCCCTTCATCCCCGGCCCCGGATCAGCGCCGACGGATGCCGGTCGAGATAGTCGGCGAGTTCGCGAACGCGACTGCGCCGCGCGGCTCAGCTCATAGAGCGTCTGGCCCAGGCCCGCGGTGTTCATGCCCATCGGCCCGTTGCCGGCGGTGGTGCTGATCAGTTGCTGGGCGTCGGCGACCGTGCCGCTGCGCCTCGGCTCGCGACCTGCGCAGCGCGCTCAGCAGCGCCGGCAGCTCGGTTCTTGGCCGAAGCGGTGACCTGCTCGACGTTGGCCAGCGACCGGTTGCAGACTCATCGAGGCTCTGGGTCAGCTTGGGCGACTGGCTCAGGGTCGGCGAGCCGGTCGGTCACGGTGCGGATGTTGTCGGCGATCTGGTCGAGCGGCAGGCCGTCGATCTTGCTC
Organism: uncultured Pseudomonadota bacterium; assembly: GCA_963756495.1. GTDB lineage: Bacteria > Pseudomonadota > Alphaproteobacteria > Acetobacterales > Acetobacteraceae > DATFDN01. The sequence goes on from CAVWNS010000009.1 coordinate 78,269, forward strand.
GCGATGCCGTTGACCGCGGTCATGATGCCGTCGAGCCCGGACCCGCCCGAGGCGCGCCGGGATCTCGGGGGGATCGCCGGCGATGAAGCGTCGCCGCGGCGCCGTCTGATGCACGAAGGTCAGCTCGACGTCCTTCGGTCCGACCAGAGGGATCGAGGATCCGGGCTGCGCGCGCAGGCCCTGCGCGATCAGCCGGCGCATGAGCGCGTCCATCTCCGCGCGCCCGCTCGGCGGGCCAGTGCGCCTCACCGGCAGGGCGATGCGGGACGGCTCGATCGAGAGCGTCACCTGCTGCTCCAGCTGCGCCGGTGGCGGGGTCGTATTCGAGCGCGTGCGTCCTGACTGCGCCGACCTGCTGGCCGGCGAGCTTCACCGCGGCGCCCTGCCGCAGCGCGCCGGCCTCGGGGCCGAACACGACCCGGTACAGCACCGCCTGCGGACCGGGCGCGTACTCCGCCTCGCTCCTGGCTGTCGATAGAGCGTGAACGCGTGGCCGGCGGCGGCGGCCGGCCCCTCCTCGGCCGCCGGCCGGGGTCTCGAACGCCACCGCGCCTGTGCAGCAGCGCAGGCAGCGACTGGAGCTGCAGGCGCGGCCCGGGGCCCTGCATCGAGACCTGCACCGCGCCGGCGTTCCAGAACCGCGTGCCGTCATGCACCAGCTTGTCGTAAGGGCGCCTTGACGAAGGCTTGGATCGTGAATGTCCGGTCGGGCTTCAGCTTCGTCTCCTCGACCTTGCCGACCGCGAGATCGCGGAAATAGATCTGCGACCCGCGGCGAGATCGCTGCCGAGGTTGGTGGCGCTGCAAGCACGTAATGCGTGCCCGGGCGTCCTCCTGCACCACGGGCGCCTCGGCCAAGCCCGGCATACTGTCCTGCTTGCTGCCCGGGACGCGGTCGAATGCCGATGGACGGGCCGGAGATGATCGAGCGTGATGCAGGAGAGATCGCTCAGAGCTGGGCCCGCCGATCCAGAACTCGGTGCCTTGGCCCGAGATGCCCGTCCATGTCCGCATCCATTGCGATGCTCGACGCGGACGTGCTGCAGATCCTTCTCCAGCCGGACCGTTTCGACCTCGCCGACCTTCATGCCCTGGTAATTGACCTCGGTCTGCCCGGCGCTGATCCCGCTGCCGCCGGGAAAAATGACCGTGACCGTCGGGCCGCGTGGCGGCGAGCTGCTTGAAGGCGAGATAGGCGACGATCGCGACGGCAGCGATCGGAACCGCCCAGATCCAGCCCGGCCAGCGGCTCTTCTCGTTCCTTCGCCGAGGGCGGGTCCGGGGCGACGCGCGACGCGGCGTCGGCGGCGGGATCGGCCGCTGCTCGGGCGGTATGGCCGTCGTCGGGCTCATGCGCGTCTCCTCGGCGCTGATCCCACAGCAGCCGGGGGTCGAACAGCGCGCCGCGAACATGGTCAGCACGATCACCGCGAGGAAGGCGGGCGCGCCCATGCCCGGCCTGCACGCTGATAAACCCGCTGATCTGCATGATGCGGCAGGAAGATCGCGATCGTGAACACGTCGATGTTCGACCAGCGACCGATTTCCTCGATGAAGCGGAATAGAGCCGCGTCTTCGTGACCAGCCGCCGGTCGGAACCGTGATGCACCGACCACAGCAGCCAGCTCATGCCGATCAGCTTGCCGAGCGGGATCAGGATGCTGGCGGTGAAGATGATCACCGCTAGCGGCAAGAACCCCGCATCCACAAGCTGCAGGACGCCCCAGGAGATGGTCTGGTTCGGCGACGGTGCCGAGTTGCATACTGCACGCTCATCGGAAACCAGTTGGCGACGATGTAGAGCGGGAACCCGGCGATCACGAGCGCGGCGGCGCCGGCTGACGGCCGATGGGCTTGCGCCGGCAGAGCCGGGCGAGGCAGCGCGGGCAACGATGCCCGTCCAGGCGCGCCGGCAGCACCAGGTCGCATTCGGTGCAGGCGATGCGCGGGCCGTGCGTGGCCGCGTGCGGCTCGCGGCGATGCATCGCGCCAGACCGCGCGGCGATCCAGGCTCGCGCGCGTCATCATGGTGAAGAACGCGGCGCGCGATCAGGCACCAGCCGCCGGGGCCGATGGTCACGGGGATGCTGCACCGCGACCCGGCTATAGCCGACGGCGGCGCCGAACAGGAAGACGTCGGGCATCGACCACAGGTCGAGATGCTCGGCCCAGCGAAAGACCAACCCGGTCCAGCGTCCCTGACCGCCGAGCCGGATCGAGGCCAGGGCGGCGGCGAGCAGGCCGAAGCGAAAGAACGGCAGCACGACGACCTGCAAGCCCGACGACGATGGCGAGCAGCAGCCATCCCTCGTGCCACATCGCCACCACGCCCGAGCCAAGCCGGCTCGATCCGTTCGATGCCGGCGACGTGCAGCGTCAGCAGCGTCCAGTTGGCGGGAAACCACAGAATGAAGCGTGGTGACCGCCAACGCCAGGGCGGCATCGAGGCTGCGCCCGGCGGTCCGTTCCAGCACTTTGTCGCAGCGGCAGCACAAGGCCGGCTCCGCCCGCCCAGGACCGGCATGCCTGGATCGTCCCGCAATCAGGGCAAGCAATGATCATGTCCGTAGCGCAACGCTGTCCCATGCAGGCCGGTTGCCCGGCTCTCGCCGTTCTCGACCCTCCCGCTCGCGTCGCGCGTGACAACGCAGGCGTCGCCGCGTAGACTGCGCCGGTCGTGAGCGACGGGCGCATGTGCGGGACCGCGCCTCGTGAGCGACGCGGCCGCGATCGCCGCGTTGGATGCAGTCGATCCCCTGGCCCGCTTCCGCGCTCTGTTCGACCTGCCCGAGGGCGTCATCTATCTCGACGGCAACTCGCTCGGCGCCGTTGCCCGAAAGCGACCCGGGCCCGGCTTGCCGACGTGATCGGCGCGCGAGTGGGGGCCAGGACCTGATTGGCTCCTGGGAGGCGAACGGGTGGATGGCCCTGCCGCCGTCGGGTCGGCGCCAAGATCGGTCGGCTGATCGGCGCGGAGTCCGGCCAGCACGGTCGCCTGCGACAGCACTTCGGTAAATCTGTTCAAGGCGCTGGCGGCGGCGCTGGCGCTGCGGCCTGAGCGGCGGGTCATCCTGTCGGAGCGCGGGCAACTTTCCGACCGACCTCTATATGGCCGAAGGACTGGCCGCGCTGCTCGGAGCGCGGCCACGAGATCCGGCAGGCCGAGGCCGGCGCGATCGAGGCGGCGATCGATGCCGTCCGTCGCGGTGCTGATGCTGACCCACGTGAACTATCGCAGCGGGCGGATGCACGACATGGCGCGGCTGACCCGCGCGGCGCACGCGGCGGGCGCGCTGGTGGTCTGGGATCTGGCGCACTCGGCCGGCGCGGTGCCGCTCGATCTCGCCGGCTGCGGCGCGGATTTCGCCGTCGGCTGCGGCTACAAGTTCCTCAACGGCGGTCCGGGCGCGCCGGCATTCCTGTACGTCGCGCCGCGCCATCAGGGCGCGGCGATGCCGCTGACCGGCTGGATGGGTCACGCCGAGCCGTTCGCCTTCGCCGCCGGCTACCGGCCAGCCGCGGGCATCGCCCGCGCCCTGGTCGGCACGCCGCCCATGCTCAGCCTCGCGGCGCTGGAGATGGGCGTGGACATCGCGCTGCGCGCCGACATGACGGCGCCGTGCGGGCCAAATCGGTGCGGATGGCCGACGCTGTTCATGGCGGCGGTGGAGCGCGACTGCGCCGGGCCTGGGCTTCGCGTGGCGCTCGCCGCGCGAGCCGGCCATGCGCGGCAGCCAGGTCTGCCTGCGCCATCCACGCGCCGAGGCGATCATGCGCGCGCTGATCGCGCCGCGGCGTCATCGGTGATTTCCGGCCGCCCGACATCCTGCGCTTCGGGCTGACGCCGCTTTACACGCGGTACGCGGAGATCGAGGAGGCGGTGCGCGTGCTATCGGAGGTGGCGCGGCGCGATGCTGATTAGCCGGAGGTCAACCGTGTGAAGCCATCGGCGCTCCAATCCTCGCTGCCGACGCCGTGATGGACGAAGAAGAGTCCTCGCAGGATCGTACTGGCTTTCACGGCCCGCAACCGCGGATAGTGATCGCCCCAAAAGGTTTCCTTCCAGTCCGCATCGAAGAAGTCTCCTCTCCGACACATACGATCCGGCCCCTGGCACCACCCTGCGTAATTCGGCCGTGGCCTTGTCGATCCGGGCGGCATCTTGGCGAGCCACCGCCGGATCGGGCTCATGGCCGGCAACGCCTGGGTAGGCCGGCGGCCCGTGACCGGCAATAATCGCAAGTGCGAAAGCCTCCAGAACCGCCGGATTGGTCGCGGTGTCCCTGGCTTCCGCCACGGCACCGGGGGGCGCGCCGGCGAGGCCCTTGTTGAACTGCAAGCTTACTCCTCAGTGCCTGCTGCTGGCGAACAGGGCGCGGCAAGGCGCGTCCCTCTGTCCTCTTTATCAGCGAAGCCGGGCAGCCAGGTGATTCGATAACTGTGGATAAACCAGCCCGACCTTCCCTGATTTCCCACCCACCAGCCGTTGTCTTCAGGCGCGCCCGGCCGATGGTCGGTGAAGATCGTCTGGGGCAGGTTCTTCCCAGGTAGGCGGCATCCCACCAGTTGCGAGCCGGCATGCTCGGTATCCAAGGTGGTGAGGGAATGCTGAAATCCTGCGGCGATCGGGCCACCCAGTCGAGGAATGGCCGCCAGATATCGGATGCCTGGTGCTGGTCGAGGCCCTGGGAAACCATCGTAGACAGCCAGGGAGTTGTCGGGCCGAACGGCGACGCGCTCGCCCCAGTGCGGGTTGAACAAACTTTCGGCGTAGAAACTGATGAACCGCTGCGACCAAGCTGCGGAAGGCCGCATCGGAGGCGGCCTTGATGGTCACGAAGGCGCCGCCGAAGAAGGCCGGAAGCTCTCGCGTCTTAAGCGTGACCCTGGTGACGACGCCCAGGCTGCCACCCCCACCGCCCTTCGATCGCCCAGAACAGATCGGGATTGCGTGCACGCATTGGCGATCCGCACTGCGCCGTCGCCGGTGACGATCTCCGCTTCCAGCAGCGCCGCCGCAGCCATGCCGTAAGCTTTCGAGAAGCTGCCGAACCCCCCGCTCTGGATCAGGCCCGCAACCCCGACGGTCGCGCAGCCGCCGCCCTGCACGTAGCGGCCAGCCACCGTCGTCACCGCGTTGTAGGCGTGCATCCAAATCGCGCCCGCGCCAATTGTGACAGCTGGCTGCGGGCTTGTCGTCCCTCGCAGCCGATGCCGACGAACGAGTCGTGAAGCGCGATCTCGTCCATCCGGCGCGTCCATATCAGCAGGGAATCCGCCGCGTTGGACGTGCCCTGGTAGCTATGGCCGCCGCCCTTGACGACCAGCCGCAGGTTGTTCTCGCGCGGCGAAGTTGACCGCGGCAACCACGTCAGCGGTGTGTCGGGCGGCGACCGCATAGGCGCTCGGCGCGGACATCCACGCGTCCACCCAGCCGGAAGTCTGCGTCGCGCCCGGTTGGTCGCCGATGTAGTAGGGATTACGCAGATCCGCGATAATTTGCGTGCAGGCCGCGCTGCCGGGCGCGCCCTCGCACGCGGCGAGCGGGGACCGCACCGTGATGAGCTGTCCCCCGACATCCTGGTTCAGCTTCTCCCAACGCGCGGCGCTCGGCCATGCCGGGTCGGACGGGCGGACCCGACGAAGCGGAACCTCGGCGGACGCGCCCGCGGGCTGCATCGCTGCCGAGCGATCTGGCCAGAGGACGGGAAGAAAGGGGATCGCAACCGCTTGCTTGAGCAGGCGTCTTCGGTTCATCGAGGGCCCTCCGGCCGCGCGGTGTTACAAGACGACAGCAGCAAGCCTTACTCCCGAATAGGAGCTCTCGCAACGATCGGCCCATCTCCCTTGCTCGACAAGCGCCGGCATGGTGGCCTCGCGCTGCCGCGGAGGCTATCGCTGGCGACTGATTCGCCCGGCGCCCGGCTGATTGCAGCCGCGCGCCTCGGCACGGTGCGCCTGCTCGAGAACGTGGCCTGCTTGCCCTCGATCCCCGGCCGTGCTTTGGCCGATAGCGATCCCGATGGAGGCGCGTTATGACCGATACCCGGCCGATACGATCACCGACCTGCTGCGGCGCGGTGCCGACGAGGCCCCCGCCATCGGCGCTCCGGGCCGGCCCGCCTTGACGCATGGCGGGCTGCGCGCGCTCGTTGCCCGCACCATCGCCGACCTCAACCGCATGGGGATCGGACGGGGCGACCGCGTGGCGATCGTGCTGCCCAACGGGCCGGAGATGGCGGCCTCCTTCGTCGCGATCGGCGCCGGCGCCACAACCGCGCCGCTCAATCCCGGCTACAAGACCGACGAGTTCGCGTTCTACCTGTCGGACCTGAACGCTAAGGCGCTGGTCATCGCCGAGGGAATGGAGAGCCCCGCGCGCGCCGTCGCCGCCGCGCGCGGCATTCCCCTCGTGGATCTGGTGCCCGAGGCGACCGGTCCGGCCGGTGCGTTCAGGCTCACCGCTCCCGCCGGCCTCTCGGGCACGCCCGCCCAGCCCGGAGCGGCCGAGGCCGCCGACGTGGCGCTGGTGCTGCACACTTCGGGCACCACCTCGCGCCCGAAGATCGTGCCGCTGCGCCACATCAACGTCACCGCCTCGGCCTACCATGTCGGCGCGACGCTGCGCCTGACGCCGGACGATGTCTGCCTCAACATCATGCCGCTGTTTCATATCCACGGCCTGATCGCGGCGACCCTGTCGAGCCTCGCCGCCGGCGCGTCGGTGGTCTGCACGTCCGGCTTCAACGCCTTCCGCTTCTTCACCTGGTTCGAGGAGGCGCGGCCCACCTGGTACACCGCCGTGCCGACCATGCATCAGACGATCCTCGGTCTCGCCGGCCGCCACGAGAAGGCGATCAAGGCGAGCCGCCTGCGCTTCATCCGCTCCTCCTCGTCCTCGCTGCCGCCGCAGGTGATGGAGGCGATGGAGCAGACCTTCGGCGTGCCGGTGATCGAGTCCTACGGCATGACGGAGGCGGCGCACCAGATGGCCTCCAATCCGCTGCCGCCGGACAAGCGCTATCCGGGCTCGGTCGGCCGCGCGGCGGGACCCGAGATCGCGATCATGGACGAGGCCGGCACGCTGCTGGCCGCGGGCGAGTTGGGCGAGGTGGTGATCCGCGGTCGGGACGTGACCGCCGGCTACGAGAACAACCCCGACGCCAATGCCAAGGCGTTCACCAATGGCTGGTTCCGCACGGGCGACCAGGGAGTCCTCGATGACGAGGGCTACCTGCGCCTGACCGGCCGGCTGAAGGAGCTGATCAACCGGGGCGGCGAGAAGATCAGCCCGCTCGAGGTGGACGTGGTGCTGATGGACCACCCCGCTGTTGCGCAGTGCCTGACCTTCGCCGTGCCGCACGCGATGCTGGGCGAGGAGGTCGCCGCCGCGATCGTGCTGCGCCGAGGGCGCGAGCGCGACCGACCACGAGCTGCGCGCCTTCGCCGCCGAGCGCCTGGCGCAGTTCAAGGTGCCGCGCAAGTTCGTCTTCCTCGACGAGATCCCGAAGGGCGCGACCGGCAAGCTCCAGCGCATCGGACTGGCCGAGAAGCTCGGGATCACCGCGTGAAGGTCGCGGTCTTCGGCGCCGGGGCGATCGGCGGCTTCCTGGGTGCCAGGCTCGCCGCCGCCGGCGCCGACGTGACCTTCATCGCGCGCGGCCCGCATCTCGCGGCGATGCAGGCCAACGGCGTGCGCCTGGTCAGCGGCAGGGAGACGGTCACGGTGCGCCCGCGCTGCCTCGCCGATCCGGGCGAGGCGGGCGTGCAGGACTACGTGATCGTCACCCTGAAGGCGCACTCTCTGCCCGGCGCGGCGCCGCAGATCGCGCGCATGATGGGGCCGGACAGCGCGCTGGTGACTGGCATCAACGGCGTGCCCTACTGGTATTTCTACGGCCTCGACAGCCCGTACCGGGACCGGCGCGTTGCCGCCGTCGATCCCGCCGGGACGTTGTGGGACATCGTGCCGCCGTCGCAGGCCATCGGCTGCGTGGTCTATCCGGCGGCCGAGGTGGTCGAACCCGGCGTGATCGAACACACCTACGGCGACCGCTTCTCGCTCGGCGAGCCGGACGGCAGCCGCTCGCCGCGCATCGAGGCGCTGTCGAAGCTGCTGATCGCCGCCGGCCTGAAGGCGCCCGTGCGTCCGCGCATCCGCGACGAGATCTGGGTGAAGCTGTGGGGCAACTGCGCCTTCAACCCGCTCTCGGCGCTGACCATGAGCACGCTCGACCGCCTCACCCGCGCGCCCGATCTGCGCGCGGTCTGCAAGACGATGATGCTGGAGGCGAAGGCGGTGGCCGAGGCACTGGGCACGCGCTTCGCCATCGACGTCGAGCGCCGGATCGACGGCGCCGCCGAGGTGGGCGAGCACAAGACCTCCATGCTCCAGGACCTGGAGCGCGGCCGGCCAATGGAAATCGACGCGCTGCTCGGCGCCGTGGTCGAACTGGGCGAGGTGGTGGGCCGCGACACGCCGCTGTGCCGCGCGATCCTGGCCCTGGTGCGCGAGCGCGCCCGCCAGGCGGGGTGCTACTGAGCGGGTCGGGCACCGCGCCGGACCTGGTCCTGACCGACGCGCCCGGTGCGGAGGCCGAGGCGGCGATCGATGCCGGGCTGGCGGAGTACAACCGGGAGAAGGCCGGATGGATTGATGCCCGGCCGCTCGCCGTCCTGGCTCGCGATCCGGCCTCGGGCAAGGTTGTCGGTGGCCTGCTCGGACGGACCACGTTGGGCCTGTTCTTCATCGAACTCATCCATCTCCCCGGTTCGGTCCGGGGTCACGGGCTGGGAGGCCGCATCCTGGCGATGGCCGAGCAGGAGGCGGTGCGGCGTGGCTGCACGGCGGCGGTCCTGTTCACCATCCACTTCCAGGCTCCCGGCTTCTACGCACGCCACGGCTGGCGCGAACTGGGCCGCATCGTCTGCGACCCGCCGGGGCACACGCGGATCTGCATGGAGAAGCGATTGGTTCCCGCCGCCGCCTGACCGGAGCTCGGGGGAAGGCGCGCGGATAGCAGTAGGCTACCATCGTGCTTGTCTGTCGTCGAGAGCCGGCCTAAATCTGTCCCTGAATGTGAGAGTGTTATAGAAGCGGCTATGGACGCGGCTGAGACGTTCTCCCCGACGGAGGTGGGCGCCGTCACTGGCGCGCCAGCGCGCGCGGTGTACAAGGTGGCCGAGGAGCGGCTGCCGCGCGAGATGCTGGTGCGCCACGGCCGGCAGCGCTTATTCACGCGCTGGGGCGCGGTCTGCTTCGCCATCGACCGCGCGATGCCTCGCGACGTGCCGCTCTCGGTGAGGCGGCAACTCTACGCCGGCATTCTGGAGCGGCAATCGGCCGAGCCCGCGCGCTGCGAGCGCGGCATCCTGTCATACGTCGTGGACGTGCGGGCAATCGCCGATCGGGTAGAGGCGGACCTGGCGCGCTACCGGGGCGCCATGACGCTGATCGGGGCGGACCACGCGATTCAGGACGGGGCCGCGACGTTCCGTGGCACGCGCATCCTGGTGCACCAGATTGCCGCCTTGCTGGCGCAAGGCGCGACCGAGGCCGAGCTGCGGGAGGACTACCCCCGGCTCACCCCGGAGATGATCGCCGCCGCCCCGATCTACGCACGGGCGCATCCGCGCCGCGGTCGTCCCCGCAAGCCGGCATGGCGAGGCGGAAGCACCAGCAACTCGGCGCCCCCCAGCAAGGAGGCGCGGCGCGGCGTGTGACGGCGCCGGCGCCGCGCTTCCTCATCGACGAGAACCTGTCACCGCTCCTGGTCAATCCCGCACGGGTGCGCGGCTTCGAGGCGATGCACGTCAACCACCTCAGCCTTCGGACTCAAACCGACTGGGACCTGCTCCGGGTCGTGGCCGAGCAGGACTGGGTGCTGGTGACGAACAACGCCATCGAGTTCCGCGGCCGCTACCGGGAGATCGAGCTGCATCCCGGGGTCGTATTCCTGCTGCCAGCGGTGCGCCGTGAGGTGCAGCTCAGGTTATTTGAGGCGGCGCTCGACCGGGTGCGGGAACACCCGGACACGGCCCTGGACGTGGCATTCGATGGAGAGGGAAGGCCGGTCGTGGCGGTGTATGATCTGCCGTGAGACCCCCTCGCCGGTGCCGATGCCGGCCTCCCCCTGTTCGCCTCACCCCGGCGGCAGGAAGTTCACCTCGTGCTGCGCGGCCAGCCGTACCACCTCCGCCGGGTCGCGCACGTTGCTGATCTTTTCGAACAGCTCCCACAGCGATCCGGTGGGCGAGACCCAGAACAGGCAAGTCACGTCCGTCTGGCTCTTGTTGAAGATGCCGTGCGGGACGGCGCGCGGCAGGCGGATCAGGTCGCCGTTGCCAGCGCCCGCCGGCTTGCCGTCCAGCAGCAGGTCGAAGCGGCCCGACAGGACGTAGATGAACTCGTCCTGCTTGGGATGCACGTGCGGCGGCACGAAGGTGCCGGGCGGAAACCGCGCGTGCCAGGAGAAGCTAGACCCCGTGCGATGCAGCGGCGTGTAGGTCTGGCCCAGGATGTTCCAGACGACACCATCGACGCTGCTGCCGGTCTCGGTGACGCCGGCGGTCATGGGAGGCGGGCGTGTGTTCATCGGTCGCTCCTTCCGCCTATCGCGGCCCGGTCGGGATGTCCTTGAACGCCACGTCCTTGTCGGCGCGGATGTCGGCCGGCAGGCCCAGCACGCGCTCGGCGATGATGTTGCGCAGGATCTCGTCGGTGCCACCGGCGATGCGCAGCGCGGGCGAATAGAGCAGCGCCTCCTCGAACAATCCCTCGACGGGCATCTCCGCACCCGCCTCGGCGCCCGCCATGCCCAGCAGGTCGAGCCCGTAGGCGACGATCTCCTGCAACTTGTTGGCCGCCGTCACCTTGGTGATGGAGGATTCCGGTCCGGGCGTTTCGCCGCGCGACAGGGCGGTCATGGTGCGATAGCGGGTGAAGCGCAGCCCCTGGGTGCGCGTGTACCATTCCGCCAGCTTCTCCTTGACCGCCGCGTTGTCGAGCGCCGGGCCGTCCTCCAGGGTCAGGCCGCGCGCCAGCTCCAGCACCTCGGCGAAGTCCGGGCCGGGGGATTCGCGCATCCCGTACCGCTCGCGCATCAAGGTGGTCAGCGCCACGCGCCAGCCTTCGCCCACCTTGCCGACCCGCGCGCTGTCGGGGATGCGCACATCGTTGAAGAACACCTCGTTGAAGTGCGAGGAGCCCGACATCTGCCGGATCGGCCGGATCTCCAGGCCGGGGGAGTCCATCGGCATGATGAAATAGCTCAGGCCCTTGTGCTTCGGCACGTCGAAATCGGTGCGCGCGACCAGCACGCCGAACTGGCAGTAATGCGCGCCCGAGGTCCAGATCTTCTGCCCGTTCACCACCCACGAATTGCCGTCGCGCACCGCGCGCGTGCGCAGCGCGGCCAGATCGGACCCGCCGGCGGGTTCGGAGAACAGTTGGCACCAAACCTCTTCGCCGCGCAGCGCGGGCGGCGCGTAGCGGTCGCGCTGTTCCGGCGTGCCATGGGTGCAGATCGTCGGGATCGCCATGCCGAGGCCGATGCCGAAGAAGCCGGTCAGCACGTCGTATTTGGACTCCTCCTGGGCGTAGATCACCTCCTGGATCGGCGTGCCGCCGCGCCCGCCCCATTCCTTCGGCCAGGCGATACCGGCGAAGCCCGCTTCCTGCTTCCGCCGCTGGAAATCCTTGGCCGCGTCCAGCGCGCCCGGCTTGTCCTGGCCGCGCCGGTAGCCCTCCACCTGCCCCGGCTTGCGGCGCGGTGCGTTGGCGTCGAGGAAGGCGCGCGCCTCGGCGCGGAAGGCGGCCTCTTCGTGCGTGTCGTCGAAATCCATCGTCATGCCCTCGCTATTCGCTCGCCAGCTCGGCCACGTTGCGCGTCCTCAGCGTATCGACCAGTCGATGCTTCCATTCGCGCGCCGAGCCGAGCGCGAGGCCCAGTAGGCGCGCCCGCCGGTAGTACAGATGGCAGTCGAACTGCCAGGTGAACCCCATGCCGCCATGCGTCTGGATGTTCTCCTTGGTGGCGATCCAGCCCGCATCGCACGCCGCGATCCGCGCGACGGCGGCGGCGACCGGCAGCTCGGCGGCGTCGCTGTGCAGCGCCCAGGCGCCGTAATAGGCGTTCGAGCGCGCCAGCTCGACGGCGATATACACCTCCGCCAGCTTGTGCTTGATCGCCTGAAAGGACCCGATCGGCCGCCCGAACGCGTAGCGTTGCAGCGCGTAGTCGCGCGCCATCTCCAGCGCCGCCTCGGCGCCGCCGAGTTGCTCGAAGGCCATCAGCACCGCCGCGCGATCGAGCAGCCGGCGCACCTGCTCGGCGCTATCGGCGCCATCCAGCGGCTCGGCCGAAGCGCCGGCGAAGGTGATGCGTGCGTGCGAGCGGCTGGGATCGAAGGTCTCGACCGCCTCGCGCGTCACCCCAGGGGCGGCGAGATCGACCAGATAGAGCCATGGCCTCCGCCCGCCATTCACCGTCACCACGGCCAGATCGGCGACATCGCCGTCCGGCACGGCGATCTTGCTGCCGCTCAGCCGTCCGTCCTCGACATGGGCCGTCAGGCGCCGCGGGTCGGCGATGCCCGGCCGCTCGGCGTGCGCCAGGGTGCCGATCGCCTCCCCGGCGGCCAGGCGCGGCAGCCAGCGCTGCTTCTGCGCGCCGCTGCCGTACGCGAGGATCGCCTCGGTGGCGAGATAGACCGACGACGAGAAGGGAACCGGGGCGATGGCGCGGCCCAGCTCCTCGGCCAGCACGCAGACCGCGAGGTGGCCGAGGCCGACGCCGCCGTACTCCTCCGGAATAGCGGCGCCGACCCAGCCCATGCGCGCCATCTCCTGCCACAGCGCGCGGTCGTACGGGGCGTCGGATTCCAGCACCCGGCGCGCGGCGGCCGGCGGGCAGCGCTCCTGAAGAAAGCGCCGCGCTTCGTCGCGCAGCTGCTTGAGGTCGTCGGGAAAGTCGAAGTTCATGCGGCGGTCTCCTCGTTTCTTGCCTTGTCCTCCTGCCAGTCATGATAAGTTCGCTTTGACCCGACAATCTTCCACTCGGTCCGCCCGTTGGCATTTCGATCAAGCACAACGGCTGCGGCAGCGGACGGGCTTTTGAACGCGTAAGGAACCTTGAACTCGTATGCCGCACCGTCGGCGGTCTTACCAAGCACCCTTTGCTCGACCAGCTCCCGTTTTAACTCCCCGTAACTTTGGGTCTGATAGCCGGCATCCTTCAGCCCGCGCGAGCCCGCGAGGACGACAAATTCTCCCCCTTCCTCAACTGCAGTCGCCATGACCACGCTCTTATGGCGGACTTCAAAACGCACCTCATTCGGAAGAACGTTGGCTTGAGGTCGGGGTTTGAGAATCTCAAGCCCGATTAAGGGCAGGATCAGGCTTAGATTGGCGAGGAATGCCTGCATGTTTGCTCGGTCAGCCTCGGGCAGCCGACGGCGCTCTGCCAATGGCTCCTGCCCATTATCGAGAGATACGCGGCCGGCTTCTCGGGTCATCTCCAGCAGACGCGCTTCGAGGTAGCGGACATGCCCTTTGGTCAGAGCTTCATCGCTCGTTGTTATAACGACAGCGGTTTCCCAAAAGCCACGGACTCCGGCACTTTGAGCTATTCGCTCCCGCACCGAGTCAGCCTCGCCGATATAGGCACGCATTTTCAGCGCATCCTGCGGGTCGGGGCCGTGCAGGACATAAACGCCGGTGCGATCAACCTCAGGCCGCGCAAGAAGCCGGGCGAAAGTTGCCTGGGTACTGACCAGTACCACTGCCGGTCCAGCCGTGGATCGACGCGATCACGAGCCCGCCCGGCGCACCGTCAGTGAGAAAAAGCTGGATCGTGCGATCAAACGAAGGCGTATCGCTCATTTGGGCAGCCCCGCCAGGAAATCCTCCACGGCCCGGTTGAACGGCTCCGGCCGGTCCAGATTCGCGGCATGACCCGCGCCCGGGATCACCACCTTCGTCGCGCCGGGGATCTTGCGCGCCATGTAGTCGGTCGCTGCGAGGAAGTTGGTGTCCTCGCTGCCCACCAGCACCAAGGTCGGTACCGCGATGGTTTCAAGCGAGGCGATCAGGTGATCGCCGTTCGAGGTCAGCATCCCCCGCGCCGCGCGCGCGAGGCCGGACGGCGTCGCGATGCTCGCGCGCCCGCGTCTCGGCCCGCGCGCCCAGGGCGGGGATGCCCGCGCGCCTCCAGATCGTCGGCGCGCTGGAGCGCGCGCTGGTTCCACTCCGCGCGCGCCGCCGCGTTGCGGAATCCCGGCCCGGTGTCGAACAGCATCAGCGCGCGGGTCATTTGCGGATGATGCAGGTGGAATGCCATCGACACGACGCCGCCCAACGACAGCCCGCCGATCACCGCGCGCGCCTCGCCGCAGGCGCGCAGGATCGCGGCCATGTCCGCGATGCTGTGCGCCTCGGAATACAGGCCCTGGTCCTGCGGATAGTCGCTCTGCCCGTGGCCCCGCATGTCCCACACGATGACGCGCCAGCGGTCCTTCAGCGCGGCCACCTGCCCGTCCCACATGCGGCAGGTCGCGCTGTAGCCGTGGCTCAGCAGCACCGCCGGCCCGCTGCCGTGAACCTCGTAGTGGATGCCGACCCCGTCGCGTTCCAGCCGCGCCATCGCCCCTGCCCCTTTCCGCCCCCGGCATTGTCGCCGCCGGTGCCCACCGATAGGCTGCCCGACAACGCCCGCAAGCGGAAGGGGAGCAAGCGCCATGTCCGACGGCTTCGAGTTCGTCGATGTCAGCCTGAAGGGCCTGGTGGCCGAGGTCGAGATCCGCCGGCCGCCGAACAACCATGTCAGCGTGCCGATGATCGCCGAGCTTTCGACCGCGCTGGAGCGGCTGGATGAGGATGCGCGCTGCCGCACCGTGGTGCTGTGCGCGGCGGGCAAGCATTTCTGCGCGGGCGCCGATTTCGGGGGACGCGGCGCGGACGGGCGCGACCCGACCGAGGCGGGCGGGCGGCACCTCTACAAGGAGGCGATCCGGCTCTGGCGCACCCGCAAGCCGATCATCGCCGCCGTGCAGGGCGCCGCGGTCGGCGCCGGGCTCGGCCTTGCCGTCATGGCGGATTTCCGCGTGTCCTGCCCGGAGGCGCGCTTCTCGGCCAACTTCACCCGGCTGGGCTTTCATCCGGGCTTCGGTCTGACCGCGACCCTGCCGCGCCTGATCGGCACGCAGCACGCCGCGCTGATGCTGTACACCGGCCGCCGCTTCACCGGCGAGCAGGCCAAGGCGATGGGCGTCATCGACCAGCTCGTGCCCGAGGCGTCGCTGCGCGAGGCCGCGCACGCGCTGGCGCTGGAGATCGCGCAATCGGCGCCGCTCGCCATCATCTCGGCGCGCGAGACGCTGCGGCGCGGTTTGGCGGCGGCGGTGCAGGCGGCGACCGAGCGCGAGTACCAGGAGCAGAACTGGCTGCGCCAGACGGAAGATTTCAAGGAGGGCGTGCGCGCGATGGCCGAGCGGCGCCTGCCCGAGTTCAAGGGAGCCTGACATCATGGGCAAGCTCGACGGCAAGGTCGCGATCGTCACCGGCGCCAGCCGGGGGATCGGCCAGGAGATCGCGCAGCTGTTCGCCCGCGAAGGCGCGCGCGTGGTCTGCGCGGCGCGCACGCTGAACGAGGGCGAGCACAGGATGCTGGAGGGTTCGCTGTCGCGGACGGTGGAAAACATCCGCGCGGCGGGCGGCCATGCGATGGCGGTGACGACCGACGTATCCAGCGAGCAATCCTGCCAGCATCTGGTGGAGACGGCGCGCGCCGCCTACGGCCCGATCGACGTCCTGGTGAACAACGCGGCGCTGAACTACTATGTCCCGATCGCCGAATACCCGACCAACCGCTGGGTGCGCTGCTTCGCGGTGAACGTGCACGGGCCGCTCATGCTGGCCAAAGAAGTGCTGCCGGACATGATCGCGCGCCGGCGCGGCGCCATCGTGAACATCAGCTCCGGTGCGGCCATCGGCCCCGGCCGCGGTCCCTACGAGAACCACGCGGTCGGCGGCGGCACCATGTACGGCGCGACCAAGGCGGCGCTAGAGCGATTTACCCAGGGCCTCGCGCAAGAGGTCGCCCAGTATGGCGGCATCAGCGTCGCCGCCGTCTCCCCCTCCCGCGTCGTGCCCACGCCGGGAACGGTGCACCACAAGCTGGTCTCCGGGATGGACGATCCCAAGGGCGAGCCGCCGTCCTACATGGCCCGCGCCGTCCTGCTGCTGGCGAGCGAGCCGGCCGAGAAGGTCAACGGCCGGGTGACCTACAGCCAGCAGATCCTAGGCGAGTATGGCCTGATCGAGAATGCGCAGGGGCGTGGGGTGGAGACGCCGGGGTCGGGGTATTCGCAGATGTAGTGGTTGCAGATGGGATGGAGGTGAGCGTGTGGTCCGGCGCGCGTCTCCCTCGGGATTGCTGCCGCCGTCACGGGCACACGAGCATCGGCTGGTGATCTGAAGTGGCGGTCGTTTGCTGGCCTGCCCTATCCTCCGTCGTGCGGGGGCGCGCCGTGAAGGATCGGCTTCGCACCGGAACCTGGTGTTTGGTTTTCCTATCCATCTGTTCCACGCTGGCAACCGCTCACACCGAGACTGCTATGCCGTCCGTTGGTCCCCCTTGGTGGTGGAGCGCATTTGCCGCTCCGCTGGTTACCGGTGCGCTTGGCGTCGCTGTCGCCTATATCGCTATTGGCTTCGATTTGACGAAAACATCCAACCAAGAGCTCATCAAAAAGAGGATAGCAATTTATGATAGCGTCGCACCTAAGGTGAATGACTTGCTCTGTTTCTTTCTGATTAGGGGTGCGTGGAAGAACCTGCCCCCGCCGTTTATGGTGCAGCGGAAGCGTGAATTAGATCAGATAATCTATGTTTATGGTCCGCTATTTTCCCCCGCAGTGTTCAATCAGTATCAGATTTTCATCCATACGTGCTTCAGAACATTTACAGGTCTGGGCCACGATGCTCGCCTCCGTGCAAACCGCGCCCGCCTTGAAGGCGAATGGGGAGGGGCCTGGAAACGCGAGTGGGACGACCAGTTTGTTGCTTCTGGTGATGTGGTAGCTAACCAGGATATCTGGCGCGAGTACCAGAAGCTGATGACTCAGCTTGCTATCGAGATTGGCGCAAGGCGCCGATACACGGAAGAACGCGGTCAAGGGCGAATATGGCCCGAGCGCTAAGGGCGATGCGAGAAGCGTCGGAAGCGTCGGATCTGGGCGACTCATGAAATGGCGGCTGCGGCACTCAGGCCGACGTCACACGCTTGAGGGGTCGGGACCGGCCTGCGATCGTCCCCACACTCCGATGACACGCTGCCCATTCATCGGAGCTGCGGTGATATTTCGATCGCGAATACAGTGCGCCGTTCACGCGCGAGACCGGGCCAGACACACGTCATCATGACAGAAACCCCCCGCGCCCTGCTCCGCTTCCGCATAGCCAGACCTGGCGCAGAAGGCGTACCTCATGTTCATCCATCATCCGATCCTCGTCACCGACGTCCATGTCACCAACCCGGACCCCGTCTTCGCCGAAAAGCTGCTGGAGCAGTACGGCGGCGCGACCGGGGAGCTGACGGCGGCGCTGACCTACTGGACGCAGTCCTTCCATACCGACGATCGCGGCATCCGTGACATGCTGCAGGACATCGGCACGGAGGAGTTCAGCCATCTCGAGATCATCGCCATGCTGATCGAGCAGCACACGCAGCGCGCCTCCCAGAACGCACAGGAGGCGGCCTATCGCAGCACGCTGTTCTCGCTGCGCGGGGCCGGCCCGCATCTGGTCGATTCGAAGGGCACGTTCTGGGACGGACGCTATGTCAACGAGGGCGGGCACGTCGTGCGCGACCTGCGCGCCGACATCGCCGCCGAGGCCGGCGCGCTGAACACCTACGAGGCCCTGCTGCGCTACGCCCCCGACGACGGGACGCGCGCCGCCCTGACCAATCTCGCCACCCGCGAGGTCTCGCACACCCACATGTTCATGGAGGCGCTGCGCTCGATCGGCGGAATGGACCAGCCGCTGTTCGGGGATCTTCAGCCCGACCAAACGGTCAACCTCTATTTCAACATGTCGAACGGCCCCGGGGCCGATCTGCGCGGGCCATGGAACAGCGAGCCGGCGTTCCAGTATGTGGCCGATCCCGTCCAGCACGAGCAGCAGCAGCACGGCAACCAAGCGCAGTACCTCGAACGAGATGAATTTGACACCGACCCCCGGCGCTCCCCCGCGGCAAGCCCCCACGCCGGGTGCCCCGCCTCGGTCGCAGACCGGACCGGTACGCTGACATGCCCGCCTCCGTTGGTCGCCGGGACCTGCTACAGGCCGGCGCCGTGACGAGCGGACTGGCCCTGGCCGGCTTGCGGCCAGGGTGCGCCTCGGCAGCCGCGCCTGCACCGACGGACACAACGCCCCTCGCCGGCATGATCGCCGCGCATATCCGGCTCGACCTCGGCCGCGGCGCCTCGATCCGCCTGACCCAGCTCGACCCCGCGCTGCGTCCGTTGCGCGAGCTTGGCGCGGCGCGGATGTCCCCGGCGGAGCTTTACGACGGCGGCCTCCCCAGTCCGACCGGTAACCCGCTCCGCCGCGTCTGCGATCGAGCCCAGGCATTGGCGCTGCAATTGGCCGCCGGACATTGGCGCGTGCCGCTCGCGCAATGCACCGCGTCCGCCACGGGCATCGTCCACGCGGCATCCGGTCGGGCAGTCGGCTACAAGGGATGGGTCGATATCATCTGAAAGCATTCGCAAATCATCGCCGAGCGACGACACTCGCTCGGCGATGCTCTGCTCATGTCTCAACTGGTCCTGGACGCCCCGGCATCAGGCGAGATCGCGCGGGATCGCCTCCCGCCACGCCCGCCGGCACACGACCGCCTCCCCCTCGAATGCCTGCAACGACGCCTCGACCTCGAAATGCGTCGCCGTCGCGCTCATCGAGGCACGCAGTTCCGTGCGCGTCTCGATCGCGCCGCGCAGCACCGTCTGGCTGCGGGCCGTCTCGATGCGCGCGCTGAGCGGGTCGTCGTCTTGGATGCGGTATTCCGTGCGGGATTCGATCTCGATCTCGGTGCCGATCGCCTCGATCCGCGCCCGGCTCGGCGTCTCGACGGCGCGCCAGAACCATTCGCGGCTGCCGATGTCGCGCCCGGATTCGCGGATCGAGCGGCCCTCGTGCAGCACGGTCCTGCGCGCGGGCGGCGCCGCCTCGGGAGGGGGAACGCTCAGCACCTCGTCCTGAGGACCGCGCACCGGCAGCACCAAGGCCGCGTCCCCCGCCAGCACGGTGACGCGCGCCGGTGTTGGCGCCGGCCAGACGATCGGCCAGTACGTGGTGGACAGCGCGAGCCGGATGCGGTGCCCTGCCGGAAAGGCGAACGCCACGTCGTTCAGCCGCAGCCGCACCGTATAGCGCCGTCCCGGCTCCAGCGGTGTCGGCTCGGCGTGGCCGTCGCGGTGCGCCAGGTTGAGCACCCCGTAGCTTACCCGGAGGCTCGCCCCGTCGGGGTGCACGTCGCAGAGCCGGCCGACCAAGTTGGCCTGCGGGGCGTCGCAGGCGACCTCCAGCTCCAGCTCCGGCGCGCCCAGGATTTCCATCCGCTCATCGAGCGGCGCGCTGTCCCACACCACGGACAGCGCGTCGTCGCCCCGCTGGTCGTCTGCGTCGTCCGGAGTGACACCGAACGGGCACCAGTTTCCGCTCACGGCGCCCACATGCTGGGGCGTGCAGACCGCGACGGGCATCGTCTCGCCCGGCACGTCGGACAGCCGGCCATCGGACAGGAACAGGCGGCGCGGGCTGACCGAGGGCGGCGGCCAGCCCGGCTCGGCGATCCAGCGTCCCGGCCGCTCCGCGTAACGCGGGGCGGGGCGCACGCTTTCCATCATCCAGGCGCGCAGCATCGGCGGCGCCGACGCATCCTCCATGCCCTTCAGCCAGCGGTGCCACCAGGCGAGCGCCTCTTGCAGGAAGCCCGCCGCCGGGCCCGGCGTGGCGAAGTGGGGATAGCGGTGCGCCCACGGCCCGATCAGGGCCTGACGCGGAACGCGCAGATGGGCGAGCATGCGCGGGATGGCGTTGGTGTAGGCGTCGGTCCAGCCACCCACGGCGAACACCGGGCAGGCGATGGCGCCCCAGTCCTCGCACACCGAGCCGTGCCGCCAATAGGCATCGCGCCGCTGATGATGCAGCCACCGCGCGACGAACAGCGGCATCGCCTCCAGCCGCTGCCGCCACATCGCGCGCCACCGCTCGCCCACGATCGCCGGGTCCGGCGGATGCGCCTGGATCGCTTGCAGCACTGAGCCCCAGCCAAAGGTGGAGGTCAGCACCGCGCCGCCCATGACATGCACGTCGTCGGCGTAGCGGTCGTCGGTGGAGCAGACCGTGACGATCGCGCGCAACGCCGGCGGGCGCAGCGCGGCGACTTGCAGCGCGTTGAAGCCACCCCAGGAGATGCCCATCATGCCGACCGCGCCCGAGCACCAGGGCTGGCGCGCGATCCAGGCGATCACCTCCAGCGCATCGTCCAGCTCCTGCTGGGCATACTCGTCGGCCATGAGGCCGTCGGACTCCCCGCTGCCGCGCAGATCGACGCGGACCCCGGCATAGCCGCGCGCGGCAAACCAGGGATAGGTCAGCGCGTCGCGCTCGTAGGTGCCGTCGCGCTTGCGGTAGGGGAGGTACTCCAGGATCGCGGGCACCCCGGCTCCGGGATCGGCCGGAAGCCAGATGCGCGCGGCCAGCCGCGTGCCGTCTCCGAGCGGTATCCAGACATTGTCGATCTCGCGGATCGCCCCCTCCGCTTGCGGGAGGGGGTCGGGGGAGGGGTTGCTTTCAGACATTCAGTCTGAACGCGTCGCCATCGCGCACGATCCGTCCCGCCGTGGCGCCGGCGAAATGTGTCCCCAGGACCAGCACCGGCTTGCCTTCCAGCTCCTGGTACATGCCCAGCCTCGTATGATGCGCCTGCTCGGGGTCCCAGTCGGCGGTGGAGGACCATTCGGGATGCGCGATCTGACAGGGGTGGTGCAGGAAGTCGCCGGTGATCAGCCCCTCTTCGCCGCGCGAGGCGATGCGCACGCTGACATGGCCCGGCGTGTGCCCGAAGGTCGGCAGCAGGCTGATCTCCGGGCACAGCCGATGGTCGGTCTCGACCAGATCGACCAGCCCGGCGTCGTACACGGGCAGCACGGAATCGGCCAGGATGTGGGTCATGTCGGCGCGCCCGTGATCCCCCGTCCAGTGGGCGAACTCGGCCCGGCCCATCAGGTACCGCGCCCGCGGGAAGGTCGGAATCCAGCGATCGTCCACCAGCATCGTGTTCCAGCCGACATGATCGACGTGCAGATGGGTACACAGCACGGTGTCGATCGACTCGCGCGGAAACCCCGCCTCGGCCAGCTCGCGCAGGAACGGACCCTGCAAATTGTTCCAGTGCGGGATGCGGCGGTTCTGCTTGTGGTTGCCGAGGCAGGTATCGACCACGATCCGCCTGTCGGGCGTCTCGACGAGGAAGGCGTGGATGCTCATGCGCAGCCGCCCGTTCTCGTCGGCGAAGTGCGGCCGCAACCAGGTAATCGGCAGGATCGCCTCGGGCGTGGCCTGGGGCAGCAGGAACTTGCTGCCGCCCGTCGCCTCCAGCTCCACGAGCTTGGTGATCGTCACGTCGCCGACACGCCACGATTGCATCCGCCGCCTCCCCGCCGCACGTCCGAACAATAGCGGCGGGCAGCGCGCCGGGGCTATAGGTGCCATCCACGCCAGCCGGAGGCCGCCGATGCCCGACCACGCCCATCCCGCCCCGCCTCATGAGGTCCGGCTCGCCGATTACCAACCGCCTGCGTTCCTCATCGACCGCGTGGCGCTTGCGTTCGAGCTGGACGAGACGGCGACCCGGGTGCGGTCCCGCCTGAGCGTGCGGCGCAATCCGGCGTCCGCGCCCGGCCCGCTCCGCTTGGACGGCGCCGGCCAGCCGATCGCGCGTATTGCCATCGACGGCGAGGCGCTCGGGGCGAACCGATACGAGACAACGCCCGACTCCCTCAATATTCCCGACCCGCCGGACGCCTTCACTCTGGAGATCGAGACCCAGATCAATCCGCGCGAGAACACCGAACTGTCAGGGCTCTACCTCTCCAACGGCGCCTTCTTCACCCAGTGCGAGGCGGAGGGATTCCGGCGCATCACCTACTTCCCCGACCGCCCGGACGTGATGGCCCGCTTCGACGTCGCCGTCACGGCAGATGCCGCGCGCTGTCCGGTGATGCTGTCGAACGGCAATCCGGGCACGGTGGAAGCGCTGGCAAACGGAAGGCACCGGGTCACCTGGACCGACCCGCATCCCAAGCCCTGTTACCTGTTCGCGCTTGTCGCCGGCGATCTGGTGTCGGTGACGGACAGCTTCACCACGATGTCCGGCCGCACGGTCGCGCTCGGCATTTGGGTCCGGCGCGGCGACGAGGACAGCTGCGCGCACGCCATGCGCTCGCTGAAGGCGGCGATGGCGTGGGACGAGGCGGCGTTCGGCCTGGAATACGACCTCGACGTGTTCAACGTTGCCGCCGTGTCGGACTTCAACATGGGCGCGATGGAGAACAAGGGGCTCAACGTCTTCAACACGAAATACGTGCTGGCCCGACCCGAGACCGCGACGGACGGCGACTACCAGGGCATCGAGTCCGTGATCGCGCACGAGTATTTCCACAACTGGACCGGCAACCGCGTCACCTGCCGCGACTGGTTCCAGCTGTCGCTGAAGGAGGGACTGACGGTCTATCGCGACCAGGAATTCTCGATGGACCAGGGAAGCCGCGCGGTGAAGCGCATCGGCGACGTGCGCGCGCTGCGCGCCGGGCAATTCCGCGAGGATGCCGGCCCGCTTGCCCATCCTGTGCAGCCCGACCGCTACATCGCGATCGACAATTTCTACACCGCGACGGTCTACAACAAGGGCGCCGAGGTGATCCGCATGATGGCGACCATCATCGGGCGGGAGAACTTCCGGCGCGGCATGGACCTCTATTTCGCGCGCCACGACAACCAGGCGGTAACGATCGAGGACTTCGTGCGCTGCATGGAGGACGCGTCGGGCACGGATCTCGCGCCGTTCCGCCTGTGGTACCATCAGGCCGGCACGCCGGAGCTGGACGTCTCGGATTCCTACGACGAAGCCGCGCACCGCTACACGCTGCATCTGCGCCAGAGCGTCGCGCCCACGCCGAACCAGCCGACCAAGCAGGCGGCGGTGATCCCGGTCGCGACCGGACTGCTGGGCGCGGATGGGCGGGAGATCGCGCCCACGCGGGTGCTGATGCTGAGCGAGGCCGCGCGGGATTTCCACTTCGACGAGATTCCGGGCCGGCCCGTGCCGTCACTGCTGCGCGGCTTCTCGGCGCCGGTGCGGCTGCGCGGCATCGCGCCCGACCAGCTCCGCTTCCTCGCTACCCACGACACCGACCCGTTCGTCCGCTGGGACTCGGGTCAGCAATACGCGACCGGCGTGCTGCTCGACATGGCCGGGGCGTGGCGGCGGGGGCAGGCGCTGGACGTGGCGCCCGGCCTGATCGGGGCGGTCTCCGCGACGCTTGACCGTGGCGATGAGGACAGCGCCTTTGCGGCCGAGGCGCTGATCCTGCCCTCGGAGGCGTTCCTGTTCGACCAGATGGCGGTGGCCGACGTCGATGCGATCCATGCCGCCCGGCAGGCCGCGCGCGTCGCCATCGCCGTCGCGCTCCGTGACAAGCTGCGCGCGACCTACGACCAGATGGGCGATACCGGGCCGTATCGCATCGACGGCGGCGCCATCGGCCGGCGCGCGCTGCGCAATGCCTGTCTCGCCTATCTGGCGGCCGATGGCGGGGCAGAGTGCGCACGTCTGGCCAAGGCGCAGTTCGACGCCGGCGCCAACATGACCGATGTGCTGGCCGCCCTGGCCGCGCTGGCCGGGATCGACCGTGCAGAGCGCGAGACCGCGCTGGCCACGTTCTATGCCAAGTGGCGGCAGGACGCGTTGGTGCTCGACAAGTGGTTCGCGATCCAGGCCATCTCGCCCCTGCCCGGCACGGCGCACGCGGTCCGCGCCCTGGCCGCGCATCCCGATTTCGACCTGCGCAACCCGAACCGCGTGCGCGCGCTGGCCGGCAGCTTCGCCGCCAACCAGGTGCGCTTCCACGACGCGACCGGCGAGGGCTACCGGTTCCTCGCCGACATCATCATCCAGCTCGACCCGACGAACCCACAGGTGGCGGCACGCATCTCCACCCCGCTCGGCCAATGGCGCCGCCTCGATCCGCCGCGCGCCGCCCAGATGCAGGCGGAACTGCGCCGCATTCAGGCATCGCCCGCGCTGTCCAAGAACACGTTGGAGATGGTCGAGCGGAGCTTGGCCGGGTAGCTGCAAGATGGCCGCGGTCATGGCTCATTCCGGCGGCTCCACATCATCCGGGGGCTCGACATCGTCCTGTTCCCGATGCCGAGGCGCTAGCCCGCATTTCTCACGGAGGGTAGGTGCATCGGGGCTCTGAATTGGCGAAAGTTCTTCTGCGACAAAGCCTTATCGCTGAGCAGAGGAAACCCCGATGCCGACAGAGTGTAGCCCGATGCTGTTCGATTTTGCACGAGTGGAAGGCCGCGCCGTGGCGGCCTCGTTTGATGGCGGGCGGATCACGTCCGACGCCGGTGCGCTGCTCTTGGGTGCCACGGACCGGGTCGTCGGGCTGACCCGACGCTTGGCCGCCTGCTTCACTGATGTCCGCAATCCAGCCTTGGTTGAGCACGACGTCGAGACACTGGTAATGCAGCGGATCGTCGGCTTCGCGCTCGGCTACGAGGACCTGATCGATCACGACGAGCTGCGCCATGACCCGGTGATGGCGGTGCTGGCCGGCAAGCTCGCCGCACGGCGATCCGATTGCGCGCCGCTGGCGGGCAAGAGCACGCTGAACCGGCTGGAGCTGAGCCGGCCCGAACCGTCGCGCTACGCCCGGCTAGCCGCCGACACGGATGCGATCGAGACGCTGTTCGTCGACCTGTTCCTCGATGCGCACGAGAAGGCGCCGGCGCAGATTACGCTCGATCTCGACGCCACCGACGATCCGCTGCATGGCCACCAGGAAGGCCGGTTTTTCCATGGCTACATCTGGGACTGCTACTGCTATCTGCCGCTCTATGTGTTCTGCGGGCGGCATCTGTTGGCCGCCAAGCTGCGACGCTCGAACATCGATGCATCCGCCGGATCGGTGGACGAGATCGGGCGGATCGTCCGCCGCATCCGCGCGCGCTGGCCACGTGTGCGCATTTTGCTGCGCGCCGATAGCGGTTTCGCCCGCGAGGCGCTGATGGTGTGGTGCGAGGCCAACCGGGTCGATTATCTGTTCGGTCTGGCGCGCAACGCCCGTCTTGCGGGCGAGATCGAGGCGGAGATGGCGGCCGCCCGTGCCGAGGCCGAGGCGAGCGGCAAGCCCGCCCGCCGCTTCCGTGACTTCCGATGGTCGACACGGGACAGCTGGAGCCGCCGGCGGCGCGTGATCGGCAAGGCCGAATGGACCGGCGGGGAGGCCAATCCGCGCCTCGTCGTGACCTCCCTCAGGGCCAAGGCGGCCGAGGCGCGGCATCTCTATGAGGCGATCTACTGCGCGCGCGGCGAGATGGAAAACCGCATCAAGGAGTGCCAGCTCGATCTGTTCGCTGACCGCACGTCGGCCGCCACCATGCGCGCCAACCAGTTGCGCCTGTGGCTCGCCTCCGCCGCCTACGTGCTGCTCTGCGCGCTGCGCCGGATCGGGCTGGCGCACACCCAGTTCGCCACCGCGACCTGCGGCACGATCCGGCTCCGGCTGCTGAAGATCGGCGCGCTCGTCCGCATCAGCGTCCGCCGGATCAGCATTGCCATGGCCTCCGCCTGCCCCTGGCAGCACGAGTTCGCCCTGGCCCACGCCATGCTGCAATAAGGCAGCCGACGGATCACCACGAAGCAGACACCGCAAGCCGCCAACCCCGGCCGCCAACGCTGCCCCAAGGACGGCGCCCCCAATCGCGTGCGGATCTCGGCCGTTTTAATCAGGCGCCACACCGAAACAAGCCGCACCGCCTCAGCCGCCCCCAAACCAAACCGCCCGTCGATGCCGGTGAGAAATGCGGGCTAGTATTTTGTCAGTCGTCAAGTGATGGGTAGAGGCTTCGGAGTTTGGTGCGGGCCTGGCCGGTGGTGAAGTGCCAGTTGACCTTGGCTTGCCCGGCGTTGCGCTGGTCCTCCCATTGCGCGACGTGGCGGCGGAGCGTCTCGTGCTGGGCGATGCGGCGAGCGAGGCATTGCCGCGCTAGCGCGCTGAACTCGATTTCGGCCATGTTGAGCCACGATCCATGCTTGGGCGTGTGGTGGAGTTCAATGCGCTCGGCCAGGCGCCTGGCCTCCTCGGGCGGGAACGCCTCGTAGAGGCTGGCGAGCGAGTGAGTGTTGAGCTGGTCCATGACCAGCACCACGCGCTCGGCGTCATGGTATGGCCCCTCGAGCAGGTCGCGCACGAAGCTGGCCCAGTCGCCGCGGCGGCGGTGCTCGGTCACGGCCACATGCCGCCAGCCGGCGAGCGGCTCAGTGGCGAGGAACAGGCTGGCCACGCCGTTGCGAACATAGACGTGGTCGAAGCGTTCAACCGCGCCAGGCCGTGTCGGCAGGGGTTCGCGCGTTTCGCCGACCAGTTGCTTGAAAGTCTCGTCGAGGCAGACCACCGGCCGCTTCGCGTCGTAGGGACGGCTGTAGACCTCCAGCACGTCTTCCATGTGGAAGACGAACTCCGCCGAGTGCTTCGGCGGGATGCACCACATCCGCCTCAGGTGCGGCTTGAGGGCGTTTTTTTGAGCGTCTGGCGCACCGTTTCGTGCGAGAGCGCGTCGGTGTGCTGCAACTCGACCATGCGCCGCGCCAGCAGGCGCAAGGTCCAGCGCCCGCACCCTTGCGGCGGCGCGGAGCAGGCCAGCGCAATGAGGTGCGCCTCCTGCGCGCCGTCGAGTGCGCGCGTATAGACCCGCTTACCCCCGCGATACGGGCTCAGCGCGGCTGCCAGGCCCTCCTCCACGAAGCGCCGCCGCACCCGCTCTATCGTGGCCACCCCGATCCCGACCGCCTCCGCGGTCCGCTCGTCCGTCCCCGCCGGGCCACCCTCCGCCGCGTCGGCCTTGAGCAGCATCTGAGCGTGCTTGAGCTTGCGAACATCCGCCTTGCCACGCGACAACAGCGCCGCGAGCTCCTCGCGCTCCATCACTGTCAGTGTCACCCGATACTTCTTCATCGCACGCCTCCGGCAATGGCTTCACCGCCAAAGCCAGAACGCACGGCCCCTCAAATCAGCTATGACGGAGCACTAGGGGCCCGGATCGTCCCGGTTGTGCTTGACCCGAGTCCGCGCGACTTGCGACTGGTTGCGCATGGCCCTCTGGCGTCGCCGCCGCGCGTGGATCGTTGGCTGGATCATTGCTCTCCTGATCGCCTATCCCGGGACGGGCGCGCTGGCCCAGGTGGCGGGCCAGACCGGCCCCCATATCCTCGCCGCCCCCCGCGCGGCGGTGCGCCAGGCCCCGGCCCGGCCAAGCCCAGCGAAGACGCACGTGCCCGCGCCGAAGCCGGGCAGGGCGCCGCACCCCGTCTTCCTCCCGCTACCGCCCAAGGCGCCCAGCGGCGAGCACGCCGGGGCCGGCGAGACCGCGGGGGAGAGCAAGACCGCGGTTGCCAAGCCACTCCCCGCGCCGGATCAAACGGCCAAGGGCAGCGTGACCGGGCTGCCGCTGCCGCGCTTTGCCGCGCTGCGCGCCGACGAAGTCAATCTGCGGGCAGGGCCTGGCCAGCGCTTCCCGATCGAGTGGCTCTACAAGCGGCGCGGACTGCCGGTGCAGATCGAACGAGAATTCGAGGTCTGGCGCCTCGTCACGGTGCCCGACGGCGCGAAGGGCTGGGTACACGAGGCGACGCTCGTGGGGCGCCGGGATCTTCTCGTTTCGGGTGGCGACCGGATACTGCGTGCGAGCGCGGCGGATAACGCGCGCGCGGTCGCCATCCTCAAGCCCGGCGTTGTCGGCCGCATCCGCGACTGCGCGGCCGGCGCCGAATGGTGCCGGGTGCAGGTCGGTGACTACCGCGGCTGGCTCCGCCGCAGCGATTTCTGGGGCGCACTGCCCGGCGAGGCTATCGCGCCGAGCTGACTGGCGCGCAGGGGAATCGCTTGAAGGTCACTGAGCTGTTCTGGTGATGAGGGCGCGACGGTAGCTTTGGTCCCAGGCTGCGGTTTTGCGTCTGACCGTGAGGCTGTCCTTGCCTGGGGCGGCGCGGATGAGGTTCATCGCCATGTGCTTGATGGTGGCCATGTTTTTCGGTCCATGCTGCGGTCCGCAGGCGCATCAGATCGTCGTGGAACACCACGTCGAGCACCCAATGCAAGCGGTTCTCAATACCCCAGTGCGCCCGCACGGCGCGCGCAAGCATTCGGGCGTCCATGGCCAGCGACGACAGGAAGAAGCGGCGTGCCGTGGTGGTTGTGCCGTCCCGCTCGACGGTTGCCTCGACCATGGCGATGGCGCGCAGGCCGGGGAAGCGTGGCTCGCCCGGGAAGCGCCGCTCGGTGGTCAGCCAGTCCACGTCATAGCTGAGCCCGTGGCGGCGGGTCTCGATGCGGCCGTGGTCGGCGTCGATGGTCTCGAACGCCTCGCCACGGCGTTCGGTGGGGGTTTCGAAGAACGTTTCCACCTCGTCGGCCAGGCTGCGCTGATTGTCCTTGAGCGCCAGCAGGTAGTCTGCGCCGCGGTCGATGACTGCCTGAGCGATCTTGGTCTGGCATCCCATCGCATCGATGGTGACCAAGGCGCCAGTCAGGTGGAGGCGTCCAGCAGCAGCGGGATGGCGACGATCTCGTTGGACTTCGTGCCGACCGCCTGCTGGCCCAGCACGAGCCGCTGGCGCGCCGCCCAGGCGCTGACGACGTGCAACGGATGCGCGTCGCCGCGCCGGGCCCGCCGCGAGGTCTTGCCGTCGATGGCGACGATATCCGGCGCGTCCTCGCGCAAGCCCTCGACCCAGGCGGTGAAGCATTCGCAGAACAGGCCGGGATCAAGCGCATTCATCACGTCGTTGAGCGTGTCGTGCGACGGGATGCCTCGCTTAAACGGCAGCAGGGTCCGTAGAAACGCGAGCTTCTTGCGGCCCCAGACCCACATCGCGACGAAGTCCTCGGCCCCGGCCAGCGTCGCGCACACAACGACCCGCATGACCTCGGGCAGCGGATAAACCACCTTGCCGGGCTGACGCGGATCGTCGAGCGCCGAAAAATGGTCGAGCAGAGCCGGGCCAGCCATCGGGAAACCTCCTCAGGAGAGGTCTCCCACGATTCAGATTTCACGCCGCGCCGGAATCCCCCCTCGCCCGGTTCAAGCGATTGCCCAGCACGAGCAGCCCGAAACCAAGATTGGCATACTCGAATTGCGCTCCGGGGAAGTAGCGCGGCGGCACCGTGGACAAGGCCGCGTAGAGCTGTGCCACGGTGTAGTCGGCGAACGGGTTGGCTGGGTCCTTCGGGCGGAAATTGCCGGGCATGCTGGGCAGGCCGGACGTATCGGTCACCAGGTCGAGCAGCGTAATCGGCTGGCCATCGAATTCGAGGGGCCGGCCCTCGGCGGGGAGATATTTCGCCACCGGATCCGTCAGGGCCACCTCGCCGCGCTGCGCCGCGTCAGCCAAAAGCAATGCGGTGAACACCTTGGTGATGGACCCGATCTCGAAGACGGCATCGCCGTCCAGCTTCCGCCCGTCGTCCGCGCCGGACTGCCCGACCGTGACGAGCTTGGTGCCACTCGCGTCGACCGTCCCGGCGATGTAGCCGACGCTGTCCCGGCCGACATCGACCCGCTCGACCAACAATGTCCGCAACGCCTCCGACGACGGTCCGGTCTCCCCCGAGAGTTTGGGATTTCCGCTCGCCGGCGGCGCCATCAGCGGCACGATGCCTTGCGAACGGGCACCCATGGGAACCATCGGGGCCGCCATGGCCGTAAGGAGCAAGCTCCGACGGTCAAGCAGCACCGGTTTGCCCTTTTGTTCCATGCGCCCGCCCTGAACAGTGGCGCCGCAGCATCGCTGAAGTGAGGCAACCCTATCAAGGCCACGACGCGCCTTCAGCTTCCGGCAAACTGAAGCCTGGAAACCAAGTGCAATGACGCTGCCCTGCGAGAGTGAGCCGGACTTCTTGCCCCAGGTCCTGGCGCTCTCACGGGCGCGCCGCCTGCTCGATCAGTTCGGCGCTCACCTCGGGGATCGTCTTCAGGTGGATGTAGCCCTTGAACCCGTGCGCCTCGCGCAGCATCCGCGCGACGCGCAGGAGCCGCTCCATGGTGTACTCGGACGATCCGATGATGCCGGACGACAGGAACAGCCCCTCGATGTAGTTGCGCTTGTAAAGGCGAGGGTGAGATCGACGACCTCCCGCTCGGTGAAGCACGCGCGCCGCACGTTCGAGGAGCGCCGGTTGATGCATTAGGCGCAATCGTGGATGCAGGCGTTGGTGAGCAGGATCTTCAGCAGCGACACGCAGTGTCCGTCGGGCGTGTAGGAATGGCAGATGCCGTTGCCAGTGGACGAGCCGATCCCCCCGGCGCGCGAATCCCGCTTCTCGCCACCGGAGGACACGCAGGAGCCATCGTACTGCGCCCCGTCGGCCAGTAGCGCGAGCGTGTCCTTGATCTCCAGGTATCCAGGCATGTTCGTATTTTGTTCTTTTTCGTGGCCGCAGTCGAGCCGGCAAATTTCAGACACATCCGAGCCAAGCATTCGCCTCACCGTCTCCGCATCATGTTTTCCGGAGCGAACAATGCGCGCGACGCCAGCCTCGGTTTCACCCTCGTCGGTGCCCTTGCCATGTGTCCACGGGCTCGGGAGCCATCACGGCGTCGCCCGCGATCCGCAAATCGACTCGGGTAACTGCGGACATCGTTGCCAGCAGCATCCGGGTGAACATCACGATTGAGGAGAGAGACAATCATGCGATCCAAGCTGGCGGCCGTTTTCGCGCTGCTGATCACCTGCGGCCTGCTATCGGGCTGTGTCTTTGATCCTGACTGGGGTTGGGGTCACCACGGCGACCATCACGGCGAGCACCACGATGATCACCACGACCATTATTGAGTGATTCTCGCGGCGGCCCCGGCTCCATGAGGGGCCGCTGCTCGCCGGCATCGAGAGCGGTCAGCCGGCCAGATCGAGGCGGCGCGCAGTACGGGGCTGACACAACTCCAGGCGATGCGCCATGTCGTGCTGCCGCACGCGGTGCGGAACGCGCTGCCCGATCTGGTTTCCAACACGCTGGAGGTGGTGAAGTTGACCTCGATCGCCAGCGTCGTCGCGGCGGCCATCCTCTATCTCCTGGTGCCGTCGCCGGTGGTCCGGCTGCTGAGCCGGCTGGAGAACCGCGCCATCGCGAGGGCGCGGTGAGGCGTGCGCACCTGGCCGCGCCCCTGCTGGGCCTGCTCGCCGGCTGTGCGGCCCACCAGGCGGGTCCGCACATGGCGTCGGGGTCCCCCGGCCCCCCCCCAGGACCCCAAGTGCCGCCCTTCGCGCGCGTCCCGTTCGAGCCGATCTCGCGCCAGGCCGTGGTGGCGATCGCCCTGCGCGAGTGGCGGCTGTTCGGCCAGCCGGTGGACGACGATCCGCCCGACACGCGCCCGAAGCCGCCACCCGAGCTGAAGCCCGAGCGCGAGCCCGGGTTGTGGCAGCGCGTCGGCGAATATTGGTGGCTGGGCATGGAGTCCGGCTCCAACGAGGCGGGCTGGACGGGCAAGACCGACGGGCAGGGCACGGTGTTCCCCGCCAATGAGGACGGCGACTACGCCTGGTCGGCGGCCTTCATCTCCTACGTCATGCGCATCGCCGGCGCGGGCACGCACTTCCCGTATTCCGAGGCGCATTCGACCTATATCGACCTCGCCAAGGAGCAGCGGCTCGGCAAGGCATCCGGCTGGCTGGTGATGGCGGCGCGGCCGTCCGAATACGCGCCCGCTCCGGGCGACCTGATCTGCACCGGGCGCGCCGACGGCCGCAATCTCACCTACGACGACCTGCCCGCCGGGCATTTCCCCGCCCATTGCGATATCGTGGTCGGCACCGCTCCCGGCCAGATCCAGGTGGTCGGCGGCAATGTCGATGACGCGGTGACGCTGAAACATGTCCCGGTCACGCCGGACGGGCGGCTCGCCGGGCCGGACGGCCGGGTGCTGGACCCGCGCTACCCCTGGATGGTGGTGTTGCGGGTGCTCTACCCCGAGGCGACGCCGGCAGTATAACTCCGTCCCGCGCCCGGCCGCGCTGACGTCGCCCTCACCCTTGGGCCACCGCCGCCGACCAGGGAGAGGCGAGGTCGCTGATCCCGCTGCGCCTGCCGTCCGCGTGCTGGGCGATCAGGTTGGGGCAGGCGAAGTTGATCGGCATGGCGCTAAGCTCCACCACCTCCACCGGGCCGTCGGCCCGCAACGCCTCGATCACCGAGGCCGGCATCCGTCGGTCGACGCTCACCTGCTCGGCGTCGGAGACGTCGATGCGCGGATAATGCGCCGCCTCCTCCAGGGTCATGGCGAAATCCGCCGCGTAGGTCAGCGTCTGGAACACCGCCGCCAGGATGCGCCGCCCGCCCGAGGCACCGCCCGCGATCCAGGGCTGCGCGCCGTCCTTCAGGATCACCGGCAGCATGTTGGTCAGCGGCCGCTTGCCGGGCGCCATCGAGTTGGGCTGGTCGGGGCGCGGGTCGAACCACATCACGCCGTTGTTCACCAGCATGCCGGACGTCGGCAGCACCACCCGGCTGCCCATGCTCGAGAGCAGGGTCGAGGTCATGGCGACCATCGTGCCCTCCGCGTCGCACACTGTCAGATGCGTCGTGCAGGTCTCGGCCGCGTTCGGCTCTGCGTCGCCGAGGCCGGCGAGACGCTCGGCATAGGCCGCCTTCATGGCGCGGGCGAGCGCGACGTACCAGGAAGGCGAGGGCCGCTCGCCATAGGGCGCCTCGGCCATCCGCTCCAGCACGCGCATCAGCGTGGGCGCGGCGGTCAGCCCGCCGGTGAGTTGCAGGGTGCGACCCCGCCACGTCACCTCGGCGGCGGGACGCAGCCGCGCCTGGCAGCCGCGCAGATCCTCGGCCGACAGCACGCCGCCCATCGCCTGGACATCGGCAGCGATCGATGCCGCGACCTCGCCTTCATAGAGGTCGCGCAGCCCGGCGCGCGCCAGCTGCTCCAGCGTGGCGGGCAGGTTGCCGAGCCGGAAGAAGCCGGGCGTGCCCTGATAGGGCGCGATCGGCGGCAGCCCGTTCGGCAGGTAGATGCGCGCGCTCTCCGGGTAGAGCCGCAGGACGGCGGCGGAGGCGGCGACCTTCAAAGTGGTGAACCAGTCCTGCGGTAGCCCGCGCCGGGCCAGGGCGATCGCCGGCGCGATCACCTCGGCTAGCGGCAGCGCGCCCCACCGCTCGTGCATGAACGCATACCCGGCCGTGGAGGACGGGATGGCGAAGGACAGCGGGCCGTGGATGTTGAAATCGCCCTCCACCTCCGGCCAGGCGAACAGATCCTGCTTCATCCGCCCGGTCAGCTTGAAGCAGGACGGGTCCAGGCGGCGCGGCGCCACCGGGCCGAAATCGACGACCTCGGCGCGCGTCTGCCCGGCGCGATGGACGAGCGCGAAGCCGATGCCGCCGAGCCCGGAGTTCCACGGCTCCACCGTCGCCAAGGCGAGTGCGGTCGCCACCGCCGCGTCGATCGCATTCCCGCCCGCGTCCAGCACCGCCACCCCGGCCTCGGCCGCGTCCTTGGCCTGGCTCACGACGATGCCATGCCGCCCGGATGCGGCCGGTTTGCTGATCTGCCAATGCTGCGTGACATGCGGCGGCGGGGTGTAGTGCATCGGCGCGGCTCCTGCTCGGGTGGCGCGATGCTTCTCCCGCCCGCCCTGCCCGTCAACCGCGCGATGAAGTGACGAGGCGACCGCCCCGTTACCGCATCTAATTTCGAATGCAGCGCGTATCGTCCCGTCGGAAGCAGAGAGACCCCCGACACCGGACCAGGTCGCCGCGGTTCAGCCAGCGTGGCACGCATTGCCAGTCGAGGACGAACTCAAGCGGTTAACTTATTCCTGACATTGTCTACGATACGGAACGGATCAGCGTCATACAGGCTGCCCAGGCCGCCACGCTGCGCGGGCGGATTGTTGTGGACGAGAACCGGCAGTTGATCTGCCACCGGGACCGGCACTGGGACCGACACGGGGACCGGCTGTTGCGGAGCGGCGGCGACAGCGACAGGAGGTCGGTTCGTGGTGACGAACAACCGGAGTGTCTTGTACATGTCGCCATTCCTGAAGATCGGAGAATTGTTCACAAAGCCACTGTAGTCGCAAAAAATAGCATCACAGCCAGATCCACCTGCTTCTAACGACCATAAAGACTGGTGGATACCTAACATTACAGTTGCGCTTTCCTATGGTGAGCTGCACGAGCGGCGGCTTGATGGGCCCGTCTCCAGAGTGACCAGGCGATGATGTGCGCGGGTTGGATGCGTCGTCTTGCAAGCCGCGTTGCTATGCGCCGGATTTCCTGGACCGACCAGCGGATGAGGTCCGGGTCCGCGGCATCCGCCTCGGCGGGGTTTTTTTCGGCGTGGCCGCCACTGCATTGGCCTTGTTGCGAATGATCGCCATCATGGCGAAGGCGAGCATCACGAGCGAGACGTGCCGATGCCATCCGTGCCAGGACCGGGTCTCATTGTGATCGAGGCCAAGCTCGTTCTTGGCGGTCTCGAAGCTGTCTTCGATGGACCAACGATGACCTTCGACGGCAACCAGCGTGGCGATTGGGGTTCCGGTCGGACACCAGGTCGAGAAGAATGCCATCTCGCCGTTGGCGATATGGCGACGGATCAGCAATCCGCGCGTCCATGCCTCGTCTTCCGCGCCGCCGAACTCACCGGCTTTGAGGTCGGCGAGTTCCACGTAGCACCACTCGTGCAGGCGCGGCCC
This sequence comes from uncultured Pseudomonadota bacterium, assembly GCA_963756495.1. GTDB lineage: Bacteria > Pseudomonadota > Alphaproteobacteria > Acetobacterales > Acetobacteraceae > DATFDN01. Next base: position 113,329 of record CAVWNS010000009.1, read on the forward strand.
CTTGGTCCCGGCCCCGGCCGACAGGCGCTGCCAGTCTGCCGTGGCCCGGGACGCGGCGATCGCCTCGGCGCTACCCGCGATCAGTTGTCTTTTGCCCCAGGAATGGAACCGATGCGCGCCGGTCACCCCGAGCACGTAGCCACGGTCGGCCCGGCGCAGCACCTGCTCGACCTCGCCGACGCCATAGACGGCGTCGGCGGCCACCCACGCGAACGGTACGTTCGCGGCCAACGCACGCTTGATCATCTGCACGGCGATGCGCGGCTTGGTCGCGAAGCTGATGTCACTTCGCACATGTGCGCTGGCCAACCGGGCCGGGTCGTCGGTCCAGGCTTTCGGCAGATACAGTGCTCGGTCGATGAAGGCGTGGCCGTGGCGCGAGGCATAGGCGGCGAACACGCCGATCTGGCAGTTGGTGATCTTGCCCGCCGCTGTCACTCAGCGCCTCAACAACATACTCCCGCACGACGTCGCGCAGAGCATCCGCGTCCCATTGGCCGCGTCCCAGCACCGACTGTTGCCGCCACGGGCCAGGATCACCTGCCGCTTCCGCTCGCATCCAGCCGGTCTTGCGCCGTTCCTCGCCGAGCAGACCATCCAGGAAAAGCCCGGCCGAGACCGCCATCCGCTCCTGCTTGAACAGCGAACGCATCCGCGCTTTGACGTCACGCAGCGACGAGGCCCAAAGCTCCAGCGTCGTCTCGATCGATGCTCCCGACACCACGATCTCCGAATTGAGTCATGGTTCCGCATCCATTCAGAGTTCAGAGGTCAGCGCAACTGTAATGCTAACACCGGCGCGCCCCCACCTGGTCTAGCTTCGGATTCTTGATAATTTAGTAATACCATTCTTTGAGAACCACTGTTTAGATAACTTTCGCACTGCTCTTTATGATGTTGGCTGTAGAACGCCGGCCAATTACGAAGAAAGGTCATCTGGGTGGATGCCATCGATTGATTTAATGCGGTGACGTCTCCAGGACCGTAAAAGGTCATCATACTGTGCGCTTGAAGTAACCGTGAGGTCGGCATGAGTTCCTCCTATTTCTGCTTGTGCGACCCCAATCACCTGGCTGCTCGTAAGGTCGTCTGTTTGGCCGCCGGTTCCTTGTGCAGTCAGAAGCGTGGTTGCATCGGAGCCCCGCGAAATTGGCGCGGCCGCTGGCACAGTGGAAATATCGGCTGTTTATGGTTTCGATAATCCATGACCGACCAAAGCGCCGGACTCGCCCGCGCGGTCAACGCCGGTGCACACGGCGGATGCCGCGACGGGCTGCGTCAGCCCTCCGCGAACGGGGCGCCGATGGCGCCAGCGCCAGACGTTCCTGCCAGGGCCGCGCGCCCGTCGGCATCATCGGGCGCCTGCCCGTCACCGCTTCGCAGGGAGCAGAGCAGCGCGGCGATGGCCGCGGGTTCGGTCCTGTCGGTCACGTCCCCGCTGGCGTGGACGTAACGGAGACGTCCGCCGGCATCGGCGACGAAAACGGCGGGCATCGGCAGTAAATGCGACTCGTCGCCGTGGCGCTGCTCCAGATCGATATTGAAGGACAACAGAGCCCGCCAATACTCGTCGGAAGCCCGGTAGACCACGCCGAACCGCAGGCCTATGGCGTTATCTACGTCGCTGAGCAGTTCGTACTTCAGGCCAAGCGATTGCTTCGTCGCATAGACATGCCCAGCGGTGTCGGGCGTGATGGCGACCAGATTTCGCGCCTCCCGCACGAATGTCGGGCTGGATCTCCTGCATCGCCGCGAGCGTTGCCTTGCAGAACGGGCACCAGCTACCGCGAAAGAAGCAGACGACGAGTGGCCCTTGTGCCAGCAACGCATCGGAGAACACGAGTTCGCCTTCCGCGTTTGGCAGAACGAAATCAGGCATTCGATCCCCGGCTCGCAACACCCCGTGGCGGGCGGCGCGATTCAACCTGTCGGCAATACGAGCAAGAAGATCCGTATACCACGCCGGTCTAACTCTGAGCAGCTCCTGGAGCTTGCCTTTGAGTTCCACGGGGGGTGTCTGAGGCACCTCAGGCCGCCGCCGCATGGGGCTGTGTCGCGTTCGGATCAGTTGCCTCCCAGGATCGCGACCGCATCAGCTTCAGGAACAGCGCCGGTGTCGGACCAAGCTGGCGTCCCGCCACGGTGGTCAGGATCACACTCCGAAAATCGGGATCGGCCTTGAACGGGCGGCGAAGCAGCAGCGGCGTCGGCAGGCGCTCGCCGGCGAGCGAGACGCCAAGCGACGCTGCGACCATCTCGATGATCTGCTCCTGGCTGCTGGCAAAACGTTGCCGTGGATTGACGCGATTGTCCTCGCATAACTTGCTGATGAAACGCCGCACGGGGCAATCCGCATTCTCGTTCAGCAACAGACTTGCCGTGGACAGATCCGCGACCGAGACGCGCTCGTGATCCCTGAATCAATGGTCCGGCGAGCAGATCAGCACGTAGTGCTCGGCAAACAGAATCCAGCGATGCAGACGATCATGCGTGTCGGCCCCCTCCACCATCAGCGCCATATCGAGTTCGCTGTCGAGCATCCGCTCGCACAGCTCGGGCTGCGAACCTTGCCGCAGCCGCAGGTCGATATCGGGAGAATTGCGTCTCAGCGCAGCGAGCACTGGAGTCAACACCGAGGTCGGTACGGAGTATTCCAACCCGATCCGCAGCGGGGAACTCTCGCGGCGCCGGAACGCCTCTGCCTGCATCTTCGCATCGTGGGCCGCCGCAAGCGCGCGTTCCAATGGCGGCCGCATCGTCCGGCCAAGGTCCGTCAGCTGTGTATGACTCCGCTCCGATGGAACAGCGGGCCGCCCAACTCGTCTTCGAGCCTTCGTATCGCTGTCGTCAGCGCCGGCTGAGACACGTTGCAGGCTTCGGCCGCCCTGGTGAAGTGCAGCATTCGGGCGAGGACGACGAAGTAGTTTATCTGACTGAGTTCCATGGCGCTACGGCAAGGTTCCCGAGGGGGGCGTCTCGAAGCGCTTGCATCGTTGGGCGTGGATGGCTGGGCAACCGGGCATCCCAACAGATTGTCGCGACCGAATGGGACGGACTAGTGTCACGTGGATGCCCGCCACCAGCACTCACGCATAGACGAACGCGCCGTCGTCAAGCTCGATGGCGGGCAGCGCGTCCTTCTCCGCCCAGTAGTCCTGCGTGTGCTGCCACTCGGGCTTATCGCCGCGTTTCGGCAGCAGGTGCATGCCCCGCATGATGTAGCCGGGATTGAAGTTCTCCGGATCGATCCACGGCAACAAGGGCATGTCCTTGTCCTCGGGCCTGAGGGATGGCGTGACCCTTCTGGCACCTTTCGCCTTCATGTGATTGAGCAGCCTGCACACGAAATCCGCGACCAGATCGGCTCGCAACGTCCAGCTCGCGCGAAAATACCCGAACACCCACGCCATGTTCGGCACGCCGGTGAACATCATCCCGCGAAAGGTGACCGTGTCGGAAAAGACGAGGGGCTTCCCGTCGATGGTGAACTCGATGTCCCCGAGCACATTGAGATTGAAGCCGGTCGCCGTGATGATGATGTCGGCATCAAGCGTCTTGCCGGATTTCAGCAGCAGGCCGGTCTCCGTGAACCGCTCGATCTCGTCGGTGACGACCGATGCTTTTCCTGAGCGGATTCCCTTGAAGAGGTCGGCGTCGGGAATGAAGGCGACGCGCTGGCGCCAGGGGCGGTAGCTCGGAGTGAAGTGCGTCTCGATGTCGTAGTTCTCGCCCAGATGAGCACGGACGGCGGCCAGCAGTTCCTGCTTCACGGTCTCCGGTTCGTCGAACGTGCGGCGGGTGAACGCGGCCTGCTCGCGGAGCGTCTTGCGGCGCACGATCTCGTGGATCCACGTCTCGTCGATGTCCAGCTCGCGCAGCTCGTCGGCGAGCGCGTTCGCATTGCGGCCGGTCAGGAAATACGTTGGCGAGCGCTGGAGCATCGTGACGTGGGCGCAATCGGCGGCCATGGCGGGGATGAGAGTCGCCGCGGTCGCGCCTGAGCCGATGACCACGACAGTCTTGCCCTTGTAGTCCAGGTCCTCCGGCCAGGTCTGAGGATGGATGAGTTGGCCCTTGAAGTCGGCCATCCCGTCCCACTCGGGCGTGTAGCCCTCGGCGTGCCGGTAGTAGCCCTGGCACATCCACAGGAAGTTCGCGGCGATGCGGACGGCTTCTCCGGTGTCCGTCCGGGTCGCCTCAAGTGTCCACAGATTCTCGTCGCTCGACCAGCGCGCCGACGAGATCTTGTGTCGATAGCGGATGTGCGGACCGAGCCCGTTTTCGTCGATGACGTCGCCCATATACGCGAGAATTTCGGCGGCACTGGCAATCGGCGGGCCGGTCCACGGCTTGAAGCGATAACCAAAGGTATGGAGGTCGCTGTCGGACCGGATGCCCGGATAGCGATGGGTGATCCACGTGCCGCCGAAGCTGTCCTGGGCTTCGAGGACGACGAAGCTCGTCCCGGGGCACTGCTTGGTGAGGTGGTACGCGCCACCGACCCCGGAAATCCCCGCCCCGACGATCACGACATCGAAGTGCTCGGCCTTGCGTGCGTCCGTCATGGTCCGTGTTTCTGTCATGGTCACCACGTTCAGGTCTTCTTTCCGGGTTGGCGGCTTGCCGGGGCGGCAGCATCGACCTTGACCGAGTGTACACCCTGCTCATTCAGCAGACCATCAACGAACCTGGCTCCCGCCTTCTCACGCGCGCGTGTTGACGGCTGTCTCCAGCATGGCGTCGAACGCCGACTGGATGGCACGGACGGCGGGGTCGCGATACGCAAAGCATGGGTCGTGCTCGGGATAGACGAGCATCGTGGCATTGGCCTCGAACACCAGGAGCCGGCCATCCGGCAAGACCCCGAAGTCGATGCCGGCATAATCGAGGTCGAGGCGTGCGCCGATCAGGCCGAGCGCCGTCATCGCACATGGTCCGATGGCCTCGAAGGGGGCGACGAGAAAGCGGTGCTCCTCCTCGCGCCTTACCGCATCGCGTTCCATGCCGGCTGTCCAGTAATGCACCAGCCAATCCCTCGCGATGGCGAGGTGGTAGGGATAGGGCCGTCGATCGACGAAGATGACCCGATACTTGCGATACCAGCCGTCGGCCGAGACGAAATCGACGAACTCCGTGAGGTAAGCCGCTGTCTCCCGCAACTCCACCATCGCTCCCGCATCGTCGATCTTGCGCACCCCCTCTCCACCGTGGGAGCCGAGCGGACGGAACAGCACCGGGAATGGGATTGCGGCACCGGCGCGGGCGCCCACCGGGCTTTCATGCGCGCCGTCATGGCGGATCACGGAGGGAACGACGATGCCGGGAATGCCGGCCAGGAGATGCGGCAGGTCGGAGCGTTTCGTCGATGCGATCCTGGCCGGGTCGTTCAACACGTGCGGCGCCCGCTCGCGCAGCAGCCGCGCGACGGGCGGCTTGACGATGGGCGCCAGATCGGGATCGCCGATCGCGTTGAAGATAAGATCGTGCGGCGGCAGCGCACGGTCCTGATCAGTGGTGGCGTATTCGATGTACCAGCGGATCAGCGTGATCCGCGCGCGCGGCATCAGGTGCTGCAACGGCACGTTGGCGGCGTCGGCCGCGGCCAGGACCAGGACGGTCCGCTCCGGCCTCGGCGCCCGCTCGATGAAGACCTGTTGGCCGAGATAGGCGGCGTCGCGGTGGGCGCGCGCGGCCGCGGGGTCGGCAGCGAGGATGACGGAGAGGTTCTGATGCGCCCCGACCAGTCCGGGATCGAGGGCCAGCGCGGCACGGCAGGGCGCTTCGGCGTCCGCCAGATTGCCTTGTCTGACCAGCACCGAGCCCAGGCTGGCATGCGCTTCCTTGGAGCGCGGGGCCAAGCTCACGGCGCGGCGCAGGCACTGCGCGGCGGCGTCGAGGCGGCCCTGTTCGGTGTAGCTGTTGGCGAGATTGACGAGGATCGTCGCCCGATCCGGCGATAGCGCCGCCGCGCGCTCGAAATCCGCCGCCGCCGCTTCGTAAAGGCACAGCGTCTTGCGAGCGGTGGCGCGCACCAGCCAAGCCTGGACCAGCAAAGGGTCCCGATCGAGTGCGGCGGAGGATTCCGCGATGGCGCCATCGAGATCGCCCTCCGCAAGCAAGGTCTGCGCGAGTTCGGCGCGAACCGACGCGAGGTCCGGATCGCGGGTGAGGAGCGAGCGGTAGAAGTCGGCGTCGGCATGAGACACGCAAGGCCTCGAAGCACTGATGTCGCGGCCGAATTCTACCTGCCAGGAGCTTTATCAGCGGTTACGCCTGCTTGCGTGGCAGCTGACACGCATCCCCTCTGTCACATTCGTTGCACGCCCTTAAGGCCTGCTTTACGCCCCGGCGGTAGTTTCGGTCCGCTTCCTTCACAGCAGGAACCACCATCATGAGCATCTCCAGTATTTCAGGCTCGGCGGGGGTTTTCGCCCAACAACTGCAGAAACAGGCCCTGGCGTCGCAGGCAGCCCAGGCGACTGCCCAGACGGGAACGACGGCCCAGACGGGAACGACGGCCCAGACGGGAACGACAACCCAAACGGGAACGACAGCGCAGGCCGATCCGACCCAGCAGGCCGGCAATGTCCACCACCACCATCACCATGGCGGCGCCTCGACACAGGCGGCGAGTGCGGCGCAGTCCCCCACGGCCACCTCGAACGGTTCCTCCACCTCCAACGTATCGGCACTCGTCGATCTGCTCGCCTGATCCCGCCTGTCGAGCGCGGAAATCCCTCAGGATTCGCTGCGTCCGATTCTCCCGCGCCGGGCCTCTTCGAGGCGATCTTCCACGCCCTCGACGCAAGCTCCCAACCGGTGGTCGGGCCGATCCAGCCGCGATTGCTGGTGATCCCGATCCGGGATGACGATCGTTCAGCGACAGGCGGTGGTGCGGTGACGGGCGGCCTGTGGGGCTGCACGCTCTTCCAATGGCTGCACGTGCAGATGCTGTTCGTTCCCGAAAGGTTACGCGGTCAGGGCGTTGGTTCCGCCCTGATGGCCACGGCGGAAACCGAGGCGCGCGCCAGAGGGTGCCATGGTGTCCTCGTCGATACCTTCAGTTTCCAGGCGGCACCGTTCTACCAAAAGCTCGGCTTCACCCTGTTCGGCGTGCTGGAGGACTTTCCGCCCGGGCATGATCGGCTTTACTTCCGCAAGATTTTTCGCGCGCCGGGATATACTGCCGCCTCAGGATGACCCAAGACGACCGCTCCACGCTCCGTCGCCTCCATCGCGCGCCCGACTCCGAGGCGCTGGCGCCGCTGCTCGAACGCGCCGCGCCGCCGCCCGCCGTGGCGGCGCGCATCGAGACCCGCGCCCGCGCCCTGGTCCGCGCCGCGCGCGCCGCCCACCGGCCCGGCGCGGACGTGACCGACTTCCTGCGCGAATACGGCCTCGGCAGCGCCGAGGGCGTCGCCCTGCTCTGCCTGGCCGAGGCGCTGCTGCGCATCCCGGACGCGGCGACCGCCGACGCGCTGATCGAGGATCGCATCGCCGGCGCCGACTGGCAGCGCCATGTCGGGCACGCCGACAGCCTGGCGGTGAACGCCTCCGCCTGGGGCTTCATGCTCACCGGGCGCGTGCTGACGCGCGAGGAGGCGGGCGGCACCCAGGCGATGATCCTGCGCGCCATCCGCCGCATGGGCGAGCCGGTGGTGCGCGCGGCGCTGCGTCGGGGCATGCGCGTGCTGGCCCGCCAGTTCGTCATGGGCCGCACGATCGAGGAAGCATTGGCCCGCGCCGCCACCGCCGAGGGACGGCGCTGGCGCCACAGCTTCGACATGCTGGGCGAGGCGGCGCGCACGCACGCCGATGCCGCCCGCTACATGATGGCCTATCGAGAGGCGATCGGCGCGATCGGTCGCGCCGGCGCCGGGCGCGGGCCGATCGAAGCGCCGGGCATCTCGGTCAAGCTCTCCGCCCTGCATCCGCGCTACGAGCCGTTGCAGGCCGCGCGCTGCGTGCCCGCGCTGATCGAGAGCCTCGCCGCCCTCGCCCGCGCCGCGCGCGAGGCGGGGATCGGCCTGACCGTGGATGCCGAGGAGGCGGAGCGGCTGGAGCTGTCGCTCGACGTGTTCGCCGCGGTGCTCGCCGATCCCGCGCTGGCCGGTTGGGACGGGCTCGGTTTGGCAATCCAGGCGTACCAGAAGCGCGCGCCGGCGGTGATCGAGTGGGTTGCGAAGCAGGCCCGCGCGAGCAGCCATCGGGTGCCGGCGCGCCTGGTCAAGGGTGCCTACTGGGACACCGAGATCAAGCACGCCCAGGTGAATGGACACCAGGACTACCCGGTGTTCACCCGCAAGGCAGCGACCGACGTGAGCTGGCTCGCCTGCGCGCACGCGATGCTGGCCCACCCCGACGCGCTGCTGCCCGCCTTCGCCACCCACAACGCGCACAGCCTGGCGACCATCCTGGAGACGGCCGAAACCCCGTTCGAGATGCAGCGCCTGCACGGGATGGGCGAGGCGCTCTACGATGGCGTGGTCGGCCCGGCCTGCCCGGTGCGGGTCTATGCCCCGGTCGGCTCGCACGAGGACCTGCTCGCCTATCTGGTGCGCCGGCTGTTGGAGAACGGCGCCAATACGAGCTTCGTCCACCGTCTGGTCGATCCCGCCGTGCCGGAGGACGCGGTGGTCGCCGACCCCGTCGCGCGTCTGCGCACGCAGGCCGCAACCCGCAATCCGCGCATTCCGCTGCCGCACGACCTCTACCCCGACCGGGTCAACGCCGCCGGCATCGACCTCGCCGATCGCGACGTGCTGCCCGCGCTGTTGCGCGGCATCGCCGCGCAGACGCAGACGCCGCGCGTGGTTTCGGGCGGCGGGACCGCGCGGGAAATTCACAGCCCCGCCGACCGGCGCATCATGCTCGGCCGTGCCGCCGACACCGCGCCCGCCGAGATGGACGCCGGGCTGAACCGGCTCGCGCGCGGCTGGCACGCCTGGGACGAGGCAGGCGCCGCGCATCGTGCCCTGGCGCTGGAACGCGCCGCCGCGCTGATCGAGGGGGCGCGGGATGAGTTGCTGTTCCTGCTCGCCCGCGAGGGCGGCAAGACGCTGCCCGACGGCATTGCGGAGTTGCGCGAGGCCGCCGATCACTGCCGCTGGTACGCCGCCCGCGCGCGCGAGCAGTTCGTGCCCCGCGACCTGCCCGGCCCCACCGGGGAGCGGAACGTCTGGCAGCTCGGCGGTCGCGGCGTGTTCGCCGCCATCGCGCCGTGGAACTTCCCGCTCGCGATCTTCGTGGGGCAGGTCGCCGCCGCGCTCGCCGCCGGCAACGCGGTCGCCGCCAAGCCCGCCGAGCAGACGCCCCTGATCGCCGCGTGCGCCGTCGCGCTGCTGCATGCGGCGGGGGTGCCGGCGGACGCGCTGGCGCTGGTGACGGGCGACGGCGCGGCCGGCCAGGCGCTGATCGACGACAGGCGGATCGCCGGCGTCGCCTTCACCGGCGGGACGGAGACGGCGCGGGCCATCGCCGGGCGCATCGCCGCCCGGCGCGGCCCGATCATCCCCTTCATCGCCGAGACGGGCGGGGTGAACGCGATGATCGTGGACAGCTCCGCGCTCGCCGAGCAGGTGGTCGGCGATGCGATCGCCGGTGCGTTCGGCGCCGCCGGCCAGCGCTGCTCGGCGCTGCGGCTGCTGTGCGTGCAGGAGGAGGTGGCCGATCGCGTGCTGCGGATGCTGCGTGGCGCGGCCGAGACGCTGTCGATCGGCGATCCGCTCGACCCCGCGACGGATATCGGCCCGGTGATCGACGCGCCGGCGCGCGACGCGCTCGAGAAATATTGCGCCCGGATGGATCCGCCGCTGTTCGCGCTCGACCTGCCCCGCGCCTGCGCGCACGGCACGTTCTTCGCCCCGCGGGCCTACGCCCTGCCCGATGCCGGCGCGCTGCGCGCCGAGGTGTTCGGCCCGGTACTGCATGTTGTCCGCTTCGCCGCCGATCGCCTGGACGACATGCTCGACGCGATCGCTGAGACGGGATTCGGCCTGACCTTGGGCGTGCATTCGCGGATCGAGACGATGCAGCGGCGCATCGTTGCCCGGCTGCGGGTGGGCAACGCCTATGTCAATCGCAACCAGGTGGGCGCGGTAGTCGGCGTGCAGCCCTTCGGCGGGCGCGGCCTGTCTGGCACCGGGCCGAAGGCCGGCGGCCCGATCACGCTCTATCGGTTCGCCGAGGAACGCGTGGTGTCCATCAACACCGCCTCCTCCGGCGGCAATGCCGCGCTGCTCGCCGCCGACGAGGGGTGAACGCCGGATCGGGCCGGAACCGCGTCGCGGCAACGTCATCAATCTTGGAGCCCTGCTCGGCAACTCTTCCGCGAGGCCGCCGTTGGCGGGTCGTCTCCTACCGAGACCGCTTCAGGAGGAACCCATGGCAGTCGTGAAGATTCTCGAACTCCTGGCGGAGTCTGAAAAAAGCTGGGAAGACGCGGCTTGCCAGGCAGTGGCGGAGGCCTCCAAGACCGTGCGCGGAATTCGCTCCGTCTATGTCAGTGAATTCCAGGCAACCGTCGAAAACGACCAGGTCCGCAACTATCGGGCGAACGTGAAGATTTCCTTTGTCATCGAGCAAGGTTCTCAGAAATAGGGTGTCGGTTCACCGCGCCCTCCACTGCTCGCTCTGAACTCAGAGGCGCGATCGGCCTCTGTGGAACGGTCATGCTGCAAAGGCATGGCCGTCCTGCTTGTTGCCTCGGAACCGCCATGAGGCGCATAGCCCTCCTCGTTGCCGGCCTGCTCGGTTTCACCTCGGCACACGCTGCCGAACCGGTGCGGATCGGCATCACCACCATCCTCAGCGGCCCGACCGCCGACCGCGGCCAATCGGAGCAATACGGCGCGCAACTGGCGCTGAATCGCATCAATGAGGAGGGCGGCGTACTCGGGCGGCCGATCGAGGCGTTCTACGCCGACAATGCCTGCAAACCCGCCGTCGGCGTGCCCGCGACACGACGGCTGATTGAGCAGGAGCACGTTCCCGTGCTGATCGGTGCGCTTTGCACACCCGTCACGCATGCCATCATGCCGCTGATCGAGCAGGCGAAGGTGCCATTGGTCATCGCGACCTCGGCCGGACAGGATTTCGTGGATGCCTCCGGGGCCGGTGGCAACGACTACGCCTTCAAGACCATCCCATCCGAGGTCGACATCGCGCGCGGCTTGGTGCATTTTCTGGCGTCGCAGAATGTGAAGTCCGTCGCGATCATCGCCGATACGGGTCCCTTCACAGAGACCGGCGCCGCTGCAATGGCCAAGGCGGCGCAGAACGCCGGCATAAAGGTGACCGCGCAGGAAACCCTGCCGAAGGGGATAATCGATTTCGCGGCACTGCTGGACAAGCTGAAGGCCGGCGCGCCCGACCGGCTGTTGACCGTCCTCGGCCCCTCCACCACCGGGTTCTTTCGTGCCTATGAAGCTGCGGGTTGGAAGGTGCCGGTGACTGGCCGGGTCGATTTCACAGCTGCACTCGCCGCCGTCTCGCCGAAGTTTCGGGAATCCGGCGGCCTTGCCGATCTGACCGGCGTCGCCGTGTTCACGTCCCTGCTGAGCAAGCCCGGCGTGCAGGATTTTGTCGATGCCTACAAAGCCCATTACGGGCTGGTACCCACGCAGCGCTCCTTCTTCGTTTACGAGGCGACCTATCTGGTGGCAGACGCCATTCGCCGGGCTGGGTCCGACCAGCCCGCGGCGATCGAGCAGGCGCTGAAGACCACCACCATGCCCTCCTTGCTCGGCGGGACATACGCGCCCGATGACCATAACCACGCACACACCCCGCTGCAGATCATCGGGATGCGGGACGGGCGGCCAGCCGTGATCGCTACCGAATAGGGTGCCGGCACCGCCCGCGAAAGGCTCCCGCGCACCCCGCCACCGAGGCACCTACTCCCTGCGCGAAATCCGGATTAGGCTGCCCCCATGAGCATTCGCGACGGCTTCCTCGGCAGCATCGGCAACACCCCGCTGGTCCGCCTCCGGCGCGCGTCGGAGGCCACGGGCTGTGAGATCCTGGGCAAGGCCGAGTTCCTGAACCCGGGCGGCTCGGTGAAGGATCGTGCCGCCCTGGCGATCATCGCGGACGCCGAGGCGGCCGGGCGGCTGCGTCCCGGCGGCACCATCGTCGAGGGCACGGCCGGCAACACCGGGATCGGGCTGGCGCTGGTCGGCAATGCATGCGGCTACCGCACCGTGATCGTCATGCCCGAGACGCAAAGCGAGGAGAAGAAGGATTTTCTTCGGCTGATCGGCGCTGAGCTGCGCCTGGCGCCGGCGAAGCCCTATCGCGACGCCGGCAATTACGTCCGGATGTCCGAGCGACTCGCCGCCGAGCTGGCCGAAACCGAGGTCAACGGCGCCATCTGGGCCAACCAGTTCGACAACGTCGCCAACCGCGAGGGTCATCGGCGCACCACCGGCGAGGAAATCTGGGCCGAGACCGGCGGACGGGTCGATGGCTTCACCTGCTCCGCCGGTACCGGCGGCACCATCGCCGGCGTCGGCCTGGCGCTGAAGGCGCACAATCCGGGCGTCCGCATCGTGCTCGCCGACCCGATGGGCTCGGCCTTCTACAATCACTACACCAGGGGCGAGCTACTCGCAGAGGGCAGTTCGATCACCGAGGGCATCGGCAACAGCCGCATCACCAAGAACCTGGAAGGCGCGCCGATCGACGCGGCATTCCGGATTCCCGATGAAGAGGCGCTGCCGGTCATCTTCGATCTGGTGCAGCACGAAGGTCTCGTGCTGGGCGGCTCAAGCGGCATCAACGTCGGCGCGGCGATCCGTCTCGCCCGTGAGCTGGGGCCCGGGCACACGATCGTGACCATCCTGTGCGACGGCGGCGCGCGCTACCAGTCGAAGCTGTTCAACCCCGCCTTCCTGCGGGACAAGAATCTGCCGGTCCCGAATTGGCTGGCCTGAGCGGAGGGCGTCACATGCGCGTCGTCGTCGGTCTGATCGTGGCCCTGCTCTCTTTTGCCGCCCCGGTTGTCGGCTGCGGCGCCCAGCCCCCGGCCCGGAATGCGCCGCAAGCCGTTGATCTCGCGTTGGTGCTGGTCACCGACGTCTCGCGCAGCATCGATGATTCGGAGTTCGCGCTAGAGAAGCATGGCTATGCCACCGCCTTCACCGACCCGCGGGTGATCGCGGCGATCCACGACGGCGACAACGGCGCGATCGCCGTCGCCTACATCGAGTTCTCAGGCGAGGGGCAGGTGAACACCGTGCTCGACTGGACGACGATCCGCGACGCCGCATCGGCACACGGCTTCGCCGACCGCCTGCTGGCGGCATCGCGCTCGTCGTGGGGACGCACCGCGATCAGCGCGGGCATCGACCGCGCCATGCAGATGCTGGCCGAAGCGCCGCTCCAGGCGACGCGCCGGACGATCGACGTGTGCGGCGACGGCACCAACAACGCCGGGCGCGAGATCACCCAGGCGCGCGACGAGGCCGTGGCCGCCGGCGTCACGATCAACGGGCTCGCCATCATCAACGACCATCCGGTGTCCTGGACCTTCGCCCATGTCCAGCCGCCCGGCGGTCTCGACAACTACTACCGCCACAACGTCACCGGCGGCCCCGGCAGCTTCGTGCTGGTCGTGCACGACTTCCAGAGTTTCGGCGAGGCGATGACGCGCAAGCTGGTCACCGAGGTCGCCTCCCAGCCCGGGCCTGACCGATCCTGATCCCGGCGGGCCAAGGCGGGACGCGCGGTCCAACGCTTTACAGACCCGCGCGACGCCGGCGTGAGCGGATCGACCGACAGGCGACAGGAAACAACCCCACACGCCCCGCTGTTTCAGGAACTCTCCTGATGCCTGATGAAAAGCCCGATCGCCTGGACCCTTCACAACGGATCCAAACGGCGACTTCGAGGTGGGACAACGAGGGCGGCGCCGGGTCCCAGGGTCCGCAAGAGGCCATCGTTTCCGGCGACGTGCAATCCGAAATCCCTCAGTTGACGAATGCCGAGTTGGTGCAGCTTCGCATCCGTGTCATCGCCCTGGAGAACCTGGTGATTGCGTTGCTCGCCGAAGCGTCCGATCGGCAGCTCGACCTTGCTCGCGAGATGGCGGCCTACATCTCTCCAAGGCCGGGCTTCACCCATCATCCCCTGACGACCCACGCGGCGGCCCATATGCTCGATCTTGTCGATCGAGCCGGCCATTCCCGGGGGGTGGAACCTTCGGCGTCCTCACCGGCGGCGGTTCCCTATAAACGCACTCCGGTCTTCGATGAGAACACGCTGCCGGCCGGACTGCGCCGGGAACATCGCACCAGACCCGGTGTGTGGGGCGTAATTCGGGTGCTCGATGGCCAAGTGCGTTATCGGGTATCCGACCCGGCCTCCGAGATGATCCTTGAGCCTGGCCGCCCCGGCCGCGTGCTGCCCGACGTGCCTCATCTCGTCGAGCCGCTCGGACCCATGCGGATGCAGATCGAGTTCTACAACCAGTTTCCCGACCTTTAGAGACAGCCGGGGTTGGTGTGTTATGCCGGGCACATGGGGAGGCTCGGCATGGTGACGCAGGCTGAGGCGGGGCGCTGGGCGCGTGGCTTGGAAGAGGTTGTGGGGCGGATCGCGCCAAGGTTCGCGCGCGCCGAGCCGCGCCGTCGTGCCTCGGCCTACCTGCGTGGCTTGCTCGCACCGGTGGAGCGCAAGAACGGCTGGCAGCTGGCCGAGGCGGCTGGGGACGCGACGCCGGACGGGGTGCAGGACTTTCTGAGCCGGATGCACTGGGAGGCGGACGCGGTGCGCGATGACCTGGGAGCCTACGTGGCCGAGCAGTTGGGCGATTCCGCTGCGGTGCTGGTGCTGGACGAGACCGGCTTTCTGAAGAAGGGCACGAAGAGCGCGGGCGTGCAGCGGCAATACAGCGGCACGGCCGGACGGATTGAGAACTGCCAGATCGGTGTCTTTCTGGGCTATGCCAGCCGTCACGGCCGGGCGCTGATCGACCGGGCGCTCTATGTGCCGCAGGACTGGGCCAGCGATGGCGCGCGCCGGCGCGAGGCGCGCATCCCGGACGAGGTTGCCTTCGCCACCAAGCCGAAGCTCGCGCTGGCCATGCTGGAGCGGGCACGCCTGGCCGGCACCTTGTTTGCCTGGATCACCGGCGACAGCGTCTATGGCGCCGACCACGCCCTCCGCCGCTGGTCGGAGCGGCACCGGCGCGGCTACGTGCTGGCCGTCACCTCCGGGCAGCGGCTCGGGATGCGTCCGGTCACGACCTGGATCGAGGACCTGACCGATGGCGCCTGGCAGCGGCTCAGCGCGGGGGACGGCGCCAAGGGACCACGCCTCTATGATTGGACGCGCGTGCCCTACAACGGCGGGGCGGAAGGGTTCACCTGCGCACTGCTGGTGCGGCGCTCCATCGCCGAGCCGGCGGCGGTCACCTTCTACCTGACCCACGCGCCCGAGGGGACCGCATTGGCTGAACTGGTGCGGGTGGCGGGGTCGCGCTGGAGCATCGAGAGCTGCTTCGAGCAGGCCAAGGGCGAGGTCGGGCTGGACCAATATGAGGTGCGCTCCTGGGTCGGCTGGCATCGCCACGTCACGTTGTCGATGCTCGCGCTCGCCTACCTTGCCACTCTCCGCAAGGCGGCTGCCGGGGGGTGCGGACCCGGCAAACCTCGCCGCCGACCTGCTGCCGCTCACGGTGCCCGAGGTCAGGCGCCTGCTGCGGGCGCTCGTCCGTCAGAGAGCATCACCGCCCGCCGCCGCTCTGCGCTGGTCAATATGGCGCCGACGACACCAGCAACGCGCACGACGCGCGCACTGGCACCGACGAACACAGGGATACGCGCGTGAACCCCGGCTGAGCGGCGATTTCGCGGCGGTCCGTTCAGATCGGCATACGGTAGCCGTAGAACTCATGATCCTCGTTATAGCCGCCCTGCCCCGCGCCGAGATCGGCGAAGTCGCGCACGAACTCGATGGCGGCAATCCACTTCACCATCTTTCGCCATGGGCTTGGCCTTTCTCTGAGCCTTGCTCGTGGGCAGAAGTGAAACGGCGAAATTCCCCGCCTAGCGTTCCAACAGCAGGTCGCGCAGCACGATCGCGTCGTTATGCACCCCATCATGGGCCGAATAGACCAGCGTGACCGGGCCCTCTCGCGCCAGGGAACGCAGTTGGCCCAGCAGCGCGGCGTTCTGGTGCAGCTCCTCGGTATAGCGGCGACGGAATTCTTCCCAGCGAACCGGGTCGTGGCCGAACCATTTCCGCAGCTCGGTGCTGGGCGCTATGTCCTTCATCCAGTGATCAGGCTCTGACCCGTTCGGGCAATTAGAACGGTGTGCGACCGTGCGATTTTGTCGGCATGGCACAGACGGTATGCGTGATCCTGAGTTCGTCGGATAGAGAGACGCTTGAGGCGATCCTCGCCGACCGCAATCGGCCGCAAAAGCATGTCGAGCGCGCGCGGGTCGTGCTTGCGGCGGCGGAGCGCGGCCCGGTGCAGCCGGTGGCGACGCGCCTGGGGGTCAGTCGTCCGATGGTCTGGCGCTGGCAGCGACGCTTCGCCGAGGAGGGCGCGGACGGGCTGCTGCGAGACAAGACGCGCAAGCCCGGCAAGCCGCCGATCTTGGCTGAGACGGTGGCGCGCGTCGTTGCGCTGACCTGCGCCGATCCGCCGCATGAGGCCACGCACTGGACCGGCCGGGCGATGGCTCGGGCCGTCGGCATCTCCCTGACATCGGTGCAGCGCATCTGGGCCGGCGCACAAGCTCCAGCCGCACCGCATCCGCACGTTCAAGCGGTCGCGCGATCCGACTTCGCCGCCAAGCTGACCGACATCGTCGGCCTCTATCTGGACCCGCCGACGCAAGCTGTCGTGCTGTCCATCGACGAAAAGAGCCAGATCGAGGCGCTCGATCGCACGCAGCCGGGCTTGCCGATCAAGCCGGGCCGATGCGGCACGATGACCCACGACTACAAGCGCCACGGCACGACCACGCTGTTCGCCGCACTCAACGTGCTCGACGGCTCCGTCATTGGCCGCTGCATGCAGCAGCACCGGCACGAGGAGTTCATCCGCTTCCTCAACGACGTCGAGCGCGCTGTTCCGGCCGGCAAGCTGATCGAGGCGGTGGTCGACAACTACGCCACTCATAAGCATCCGAAGGTGAAGGCGTGGCTCGAACGGCATCCCCGCTGGACCTTCCACTTCACGCCCACGTCCGGATCGTGGTTGAACGCCGTCGAGAACTTCTTTTCCGTGCTGACGCGCAAGCGCATCCGTTGCGGCAGCTTCCATTCGATCGTCGATCTGCAAGCCGCCATCAAACGCTACCTCGCCGAGCACAACGCCGAGCCGAAGCCGTTCGTCTGGACCGCCTCGGCCGCCTCAATCCTGGCCAAGCTCGACAGACTGCCTGCACGGTCCGTATGAGTCAGAGCACTAGAGCGGCGTGGGCCTTCGACACCCCGCGCGGCCATAATCGGTCGATCAGGATGCGGGTGCCGTCCTCCACGGCAGGAGACTTGTACGCGCGCTTCAGTCTGACGTTGCTCGCGGGGAGTTTTGCATTCATCGGTTTCGCTCCCGTGGGGCGATCACGCGTCGGCCGCCATCCTCCGCTCGAACTCGACCTCCGCGCGAAGCCCATCGAGGTTTCGCTGGACGATGGCCATCGCGAGCGTCCGGCCGCCTTGGCGGTAGGTGATGGTGCAGTCCCTGGCCGCGAGCGACCCCGCGATCTCGGCTTGGTCGAAATGCTCCGCATGACCGACATAGCCAAGGCCGAAATCGTACTGCACGGTCCAGAAGAACGGCACGCAATCGAAGCGCTCGCGCTGGCCGAGGATGTTGCGCGCTGCCGTCTGGCCCTGGCGCTCGGCGACGACCCAGTGTTCGACGCGGATGCGCTCGCCGCTCAGCCGGTCCGGCCAGCGCGCGATGTCGCCGGCGGCGAAGACGCCTGGAGCGCTGGTTTCGAGATACTCGTTCACGCTCACACCGCGATCGACCGCGAGCCCTGCCTGTTCGGCCAACGCGATCGCCGGCCGGACGCCGATGCCAATGATGACGAGGTCGGCTTTGAGGCGTGTTCCATCCTTCAAGGTGACGCTCCGCTCATCGATCGCCACCGCCGTCGTGCCGAGGTGGAACCTCACCCCATGCTCCTCATGGAGCTTGCGGAAGAAGGTGCCGGCTTCCGCTCCCAGGATGCGCTCCATCGGAATGGCTTCCGGCGAAACCACATGCACGTCGAGGTTGCGCGTACGCAGCGACGCGGCGACTTCCAGTCCGATGAAGCTCGCCCCGATCACCACCGCGCGCTTCGACGTCAGGGCCTTGGCAACCAGGGCGCGGCTGTCGGCCTCGGTCCGTAGGGTGTGCACGTGCGGCAGGTCGGCGCCAGGGATGTCGAGCCGCACCGGCTCGGCGCCGGTCGCGAGCAGGAGCGCGTCGTAGCCATGTCGGCCGCCATCCGCGAGCTGAACCTGCCGGCTTGCCGTGTCGATCGTCGCCACCCGCGCACCGAGCCTCAGGTCGATATCGTGTTCGCGGTAGAACGCCGCTGAGCGGAGCGGATTGTCCTCCTCGGGGGTCGAACCCGCGAGGAAGCCTTTCGACAGCTTGGGCCGGTCGCATGGGACGGATCGATCGGCGCTGAGCATTATGATGCGGCCGGCGTACCCCTCTCGACGCAGCATCTCGGCTGCGGCGTTGCCCGCGCCACCACCGCCGATGATTATGACGGAACTCGGTATGCCGGCTGGCATGTGCTGCGGTCGTGGAGATACCCTCTCCAGCTTTTCCCGGATGTACACGGTGCCATTCGGCGTCTGGGCTGGCGTGGATTGGCGCGCCGCATCGCGTACCGTCTCGACCCGCCAACGCGCCACCGGGTCCAGTGCCGGCGCGCGGAGGGCCTCGCCGGTACGCAAGGCGAAACAGGCATGATGCCAAGGGCATCGGACCGTATCGCCCACGAGAAGCCCCTGTTCGAGCGATGCGCCGTAGTGCGTGCAGACGGCACCGATCGCGAACACCTCGTCGCCGCACCGGGCCAGCAGCACGGGTTCGCCGTGCGCGTGCCCGAGCAGCATGGTCCCATCAGGGATGGCCGAGAGTTCGACGCCCCGCGTGAGATCAGGCCCGCTGAGTTTCGGCTTTTCCTCGCTCATGTTCAGTCTCCCCGATGCTCCATTGCGGGCCGGTTCCGCCGGATATTCGATCCGTTGCAGCGGGCGGGTGCCTGCCGTATCGGTAAAGAATGTCACGGATGAGGGAAAGCATCGCCGAGAAGAAGGCCGAACTGGACCGGCTGCGCCCGCTGTCGCGCAAAAGTTTAGCCGCGCTCTTGTCCTGGTATGTAGAAGTCTTGACATGGTCTGACGGACGGCTTGACTCGGTGGGCGAAGAGGTCGGGGCGCGGAGCGATAGGCGAAGCGCAGCGCCCCGGCCGGAGCCACAGGAGAGACCGTGATGACGACAACCGAGCGCAAGGTGATCAAGGCCAAGGTCGGCTTGCTGGAGCTGGCCAAGCAGCTGGGCAGCGTAACCCAGGCTTGCCGGGTGATGGGCTACAGCCGCGACAGCTTCTACCGGTTCCGCGACCTGTACGAGAAGGGCGGCGACCTGGCGCTGGCCGAGATCACCCGCTCCAAGCCCAACCTGAAGAACCGCGCCGCGCCCGAGGTGGAAGCAGCCGTGGTGGCGATGGCCATCGATCAGCCGGCCTGGGGGCAGGCGCGGGCCGCCAACGAGCTGAAGAAGCGCGGCACCGAGGTCTCGCCCTTCGGCGTCCGATGCATCTGGATGCGCCACGACCTGGAGACCAGGAGGAAGCGGCTGAAGGCGCTGGAAGCCAAGGTGGCCCAGGACGGCGGCGTGCTCACCGAGAGCCAGTTGGTCGCGCTGGAGAAGGCCAAGCTGGACAAGGAAGCCCACGGCGAGTTCGACAGCGAGCATCCCGGCTACTGCCTGGCGCAGGACACCTTCTATGTCGGCACGCTGAAGGGAGTTGGGCGCGTCTATCAGCAGACGGTGATCGACACCTACAGCAAGGTCGGCTTTGCCAAGCTCTACACCCGCAAGACGCCGCTGACGGCGGCCGACATCCTGAACGACCGGGTGATCCCGTTCTTCGACGAGCACGGCATTCGGGTCGACAGGATCCTGACTGATCGCGGCACCGAGTATTGCGGGGCCCATGACCGTCACGAATATGAACTCTACCTCGCCGTCGAGAACATCGACCACACTCGGACCAAGGTGAAAACCCTCCGTGGCCATTCCACCGGTCCTGCGGACCGGCGGAACCTGCGGCCACTCCGCCCTCAGACCAACGGGATCTGCGAGCGGTTCCACAAGACGCTGCTCGACGAGTTTTACCGGGTGGCGTTCCGCAGGAAGGTCTACGACACGCCGGACGCCCTGCAGGCCGATCTGGACGAGTGGCTGGCGGTCTACAACGAGCAGCGCACCCATCAGGGACGATGGTGCTTCGGCAAAACCCCGATGCAGACATTCCTCGACAGCGCCGATCACGCGCGCGAAAAGCAGAACGTGGCGGAGGCGGCATAGCGGAACCACACGACAGCTTCGATCCGGCGGACACCCACCACGCCAGATCGACAGTCCGTCAGATCAAATAGAAACTTCTACACCTGGTATGACGTCGAGCTGACTTACACGTCCAATGCCATCGAGGGGAATACTCTCACCCGGAGCGAGACCGCCATCGTCCTCGAAAAGGGGATCACGATTGGCGGCAAGCCGCTCAAGGACCACCTCGAAGCGATCGGCCACAAGGATGCACTCGACTACGTCCGCGTCCTGGTAGGCCGCAAAGAAGCCCTGCGGGAAGGCGACGTGCGCGAGATCCACCGCCTCATCACCGGCCGCGCCGATCCGGCCGAGGCCGGCCGCTACAGCGAGCATCAGCGCCAGATACTCGGTTCCCCCCTGATCCTGCCCTCCCCGGCCGAGATACCGCCCCTAATGGGCGATTTCGGGCGCTGGCTCAGCCAGGCGACGTCCCGCCCCGAGACCATCAGCCCGGAAACCGCCTTTGCCGCCCACGAGGGCCTTGTCAGCATCCACCCGTTCGGTAATGCCACGGCCGCACGGGACGGCTCTTGATGAACTTGGTGCTGCTCAAGGGGGGATACCCGCCCGTGGTGATCGGCCCCGAGCAGCGTTCCGCCTACATCGAAAGCCTGCAAGCGCTCCAAGTCGGCAAGGACCCCGAGCCCTACCGCGCCTTCATGGCCGAACGCCTCGAAGCCAGCCTCGATCATCACCTGACCATGCTGCGACGCGGCCTCGACCAGATGCCAGCGCAGTCAGTCACATCCAAGCCGTGACAATGCCGGCGACCGCGCAAACTTATAGCGCGAACGGGTGTCCTGAGGGTAGCATCTCCTCCGCTGAGCCGGCGCCGGAGAAGGCCATGATCTTCCGCCAACTGTTCGACGCAAATTCAGGCACCTACACCTACCTGCTCGCCAGTCGCCGGGGCGGCGAGGCGCTGATCATCGATCCGGTCCTGGAGAAGGTCGATCGCTACCTCCAGCTCATCCGCGAGCTGGACCTGAAGCTGGTCAAGGCGGTCGATACCCATCTGCACGCGGACCACATCACCGGCCTGGGCGCGCTGCGGGACCGCACGCGCTGCATCACGGTGATGGGCGAGCTGAGCAGCGTCGATGTCGTCTCCATGCGGGTCGGGGACGGCGACAGGCTCCGCATCGAGGGGCTGGACCTCGGCGTGATCCACACGCCCGGCCACACCGACGATTCCTACAGCTTCCAGATGGCCGATCGGGTGTTCACCGGCGACACGCTGCTGATCCGCGGCACCGGGCGGACCGACTTCCAGAACGGCGATGCGCGGGCGCAGTACCTGCTCGATCTTCGACCGCCTGCTCCGCCTGCCCGACGAGACGCTGGTATTTCCGGCGCACGACTACAAAGGCGACACGGTCAGCACCATCGGCGAGGAGAAGACGTTCAACCCGCGCGTGCAAGTGAAGTCGGCCGAGGAGTACGTCGCGCTGATGAACGGTCTCAATCTGTCCAACCCGAAGATGATGGACGTGGCGGTGCCGGCCAACATGCGCCAGGGTCTGGCGCAGGCGGAGATCGAGCGGCGCGGCTGGGCGATGACGGCGGAGCAGGCGAAACCGCTCCTCGGCCGGTGCGACGTCGCGCTGATCGACCTGCGCGAGCGCGCGGAGCGCGACAAGCACGGCGTCATCCCCGGCGCACTGCACGCGCCCTATCCCGACCTTCAGGACCACATCCAGCCCGGCGGGATGCTGCACCAGCTTGCGACCGCCACCAGCAAGCGGCTGGTGTTCTACTGCGCCTTCGGCGAGCGCTCGGCAATGGCCGTCCAGGCGGCCCAGGAGTCCGGGCTGTCGCGCGCATGCCATCTCCACGGCGGCATGGCCGCCTGGAAGAAGGCGGACGGGCCGATCGCGCATTGACTACCAACTCGCGCCCTCGTTCAGCCAGCGCGGCCCGCTGACGAACGGGCTCCCGCGCACGAAGAAGCGCAGGACCCGCTCCGCCTCCTTGGTGATCCCGATGCGCGCACTGCTGGCGACCTCGCCGGTCGGCGCGTCATCCTCGGCGAGCCACAGCCGTGCGTCGGTGCAGAGGTTGATGCCGTCCAGGCCACGGTCCACCTCCAGCGCCTGCGCGAGCCGCCCGGGTCCGCGTGCGAGGTCGCGCAGGCGCGCGCCGGGGCGGTTGGCTTGCATGAGCGCGATCCCCTCCAGCGGCTCCAGCGCGCGCAGCAGCACGCCCGCGCCGATCCCCGCTTCCTCGCTCGAGACGTTCAGCATCCACGACGTGCCGTAGGCGCGATACACGTACGCGTGCCCGTGCGGCAGGAACAGCGCGCCGTTGCGCGCCGTGCGCCCGGCGGCGGCATGGCAGGCGGCATCGCCCGGCAGGTAGGCCTCGGTCTCGACGATGCGGCCGCTGGCCAGCCCGTCCGCCAAGCGTCGCACGACGATCCGCCCGATCAGGAAGCGTGCGAGCGCGACCGTGTCGGCGGGCAGCGCGGCCATGCGAAGGCGGCGGATCATCCCTCATTCACCATGCGCAAAGGCGAGCACGATCGGACTTGCGCGCCGCATCCGTGCGTGGCTGTACTCCGCCCGCCCATCAAGGAGCCCGCGCATGATCGGCATCGAGTGGGGCACCACCAGCTTCCGCGCCTTCCGCCTGACCCGCGACGGCGCCATCCGCGACCGCCGCGCCGTGCCGCGCGGCATCAACACCGTGCAGGACGGGCGCTTCGGCGACACGCTGCGCGAGGAGATCGGCCCGTGGCTCGCCGCCGGGGAGCGGCATGTGCTGCTGTCTGGGATGATCGGCACACGCCAGGGTTGGGTCGAGACGCCCGACCTCCCCTGCCCCGCAGGTCCCGCCGAGATCGCCGCCGCCCTGGTGGACATCGCTTACGACTGGGGCGAGGTGAAGGTGGTTCCCGGCCTGTCCTGCATCGATCCCGCCGGCGTGCCGGAGGTGATGCGCGGCGAATCGGCGCTGATCGCGGGGACCCTCGCGCAGATCGGCGGCGCCGGGCTCGCCTGCGTGCCGGGCAACCAGGCGATCTGGGCGCGGATCGAGGCCGGTCGCATCGCCAGCTTCGCCACCCACCTGACCGGAGAGGCGTTCGCCGCGCTGCGCGGCAGCGCCATCCCGGGCCGCGTCATTCGCGACAGCCCCGCCGGCGACCCCACCGCCTTCGATGCCGGGGTGGCGCGCTCGGGCGAGCCCGGCGGGTTGCTGCACCATCTGTTCAGCGTGCGCGCGCTGGCGCTGGCGGGCCGATTCTCGGATGCGGCCGGCGCCTCGTTCCTGTGGGGCGTGCTGATCGGCCACGAGGTGCGGGCCGCACTGGCCGCGCTGCCGCCCGGCGCGGTGGTGCACGTGATCGGCGCGCCCGAGCTGACCGCGCTCTATGCACGCGCGATCGAGACGGCGGGCGGCATGGCGGAGCGGCTGAACGGCGAGGCCGCCGCGCGCGGTCTCGCGCTGATCGGCGCGGCGGCGCGTTGGGGCTGATCTGCCCGCCACTTGCCGCCACGGCGGGACTGTCGCGCATTCCTCGCCCGCGTCATCACGCCAACTGCGTCCCCCGGGTCTCGGGCGAGGCCAGGATCACCCCGGCCGCGATCACGAACGCGGCGATGTTGGTGGCCATCCCCGCCTGGAACCCGCCGGCGGAGGTGGCCAGCGCGCCGATCAGATAGGGCGCCAGGATGCCGCCCAGCCGGCCGCCGTTGTAGGCCAGGCCCATGGCCAGCCCACGCGCGCCGGTGTCCGGCAGCAGCTCGGCGGTGAACGGGCCCATGCCGGCGAACAGGCCGGTGATGCCGAACCCGGTCCAGAAGATCGCGACGTAGAGCGTCGCCGGGGCCGAGGCCACCACGAAGCTCGCCACCGACACCGCGCCGATCAGCAGGTAGATCAGGAAGCTCGGCCGTCGCCCGATCCGGTCCACCAGGGCGGCGAACACTAGGAAGCCGCACAGCGAGCCGATCTGCTGGGACAGCACGAAGCTCAGGCTATGCAGGAAGTTCAGGTGCTTGACGCTGATCAGGAAGGTCGGCGTCCAGGTGAACACGCCCCAGTAGATATATTGGCAGAAGAAGATGAAGCCGAACGCCAGCACCAGCCCGCGCGCGTTGCCGCCCGCGAGCAATGCCCGCAATCCGGCACGCGGCATCCCGGAATTTCCGGCCTGGGCCTGCGCGCGGCGTTGCCAGACCGGGAGATTCCGGGGTGCCGCGCGCGATGGGGTACAGGATCAGCACCGGCAGGAATCCCAGCCCGTACATTACCCGCCAGCCGATCCCGGTCATGCCCCCGAAGGCGCTGCTCACCAAGGCGGCGACGCCGACCGCCAGCAAGGAGCCGATCGGGCAGGCCCATCTGCATCAGCGCGCCCCCTTTGCCGCGATGGCGCGCATCCCACGTCTCGGCCACCAGCGCCGCGCCGGAGGTCCAGGCGCCGCCCATGCCCAGCCCCGCGCAGAACCGCAGAACCGCCACCCAGGTCGCGGAAGGCGCGAACGCGGTCAGCCCGGAGAAGCAGGAATAGATCGCGACGCACGCCATCAGCGCGCGCACCCGCCCGATCCGGTCGGCGATCCAGCCGAACGCGATGCCGCCGATCACCAGCCCGGCGGCGAGGATGCTGCCGATCGCTCCGGCCTCGGCCCTGCTCAGCGCGAACACCGTGACCAGCGCCGGCAGGGTCAGCGACAGCAGGAAGGTGTCGAAGATGTCGAACGTCCACGCCGCGCCCGCCAGGATCAGCGCGCGCCAGCAGGACGCCGACACCCCCCGGTACCAGGGGCCGGTTGCCTCCGGCATCGCCCCGCGTGGGTTCGCCGCCACGGCCGGTGTCACCGCACCAGGTTGCTCGTCACCGCTCCGCCGGTCGCCGTGCGCCCGCCATCCACGACATATTGCGCGCCGGTGATGTTGCTCGCGAGATCCGAGCACAGGAACAGCACCAGGTTCGCCACCTCGTCGGCGGTGCCATAGCGCCCGATCGGGATACTGCCCTGATAGCGGGTGCCGACGCTGGCCGGGTCGGACGGGTTCAGCACGGATTCCAGCGCATGGATCATGCGCGTGTCGATCGGCCCGGGACAGACCGCGTTCACCCGCACGCCGGCCCGCGCCGTCTCACCGGCGGCGGTCTTGGTCAGCCCGATCACGGCGTGCTTGGAGGCGACATAGGCCGGCATCCCCGGCGAGGCGACGAGGCCGGCGACCGAGGCGGTGTTCACCACCGCGCCGCGCCGCTGGCGCAGCATCACCGGCAGTACATGGCGCAAGCCGAGGAACACCCCCTTCACGTTGACCGCCATCACCTGGTCGAACACCGCCTCGTCGTACTCGGCGGTCGGCGCGACCGCGCCCTCGATGCCGGCGTTGTTGAAGAAGCAGTCGATCGCGCCGTAGGCCGACAGGGCGGCGCCCACATACGCCGCGACCTCAGCCGATTTCGTGACGTCGGCGGCGACGAAGCTCGCCGCGCCGCCCTGCTGGCGAATGGCGCCCGCCGTGGCCTCGCCGGCCGCAGCGTCACGGTCCACCACGACGAGCTTCGCGCCGCCGCGCGCGAAGCCGAGCGAGGCCGCCCGCCCGATCCCGTTGCCGCCGCCGGTGACGAGCGCGACCTTGCCGGTGAAGTCCATCGGTTTCCCCCTTGCTGGCTTTGGCGCAGTCTTCTCCCGCCTGCCTTGCCCGACAACCCCGGAAGAGGATCGCAATGGCGAGGTCCCCGATGGCGCGTGCCCAGAGCTTCTGTGATCGTTTCGCCCTGCGATGCCCGATCCTGCTCGCGCCGATCGCGGGCGCCTGCCCGCCGGCGCTGTCCATCGCGGTGGCGAGTGCCGGCGGCATGGGCGCGTGCGGCGCGCTGCTGATGCAGCCGGAGGCCATCGCCGCGTGGGTGGGCGCATTCCGCCGTGCCGTCCCCGCCGAGCCGGCCGGCGAGACGGTGCGCCGCCTCTGGGACACGGCGTGCGCACTCCTGGCCTGACCTTTCCCGCCGGGCGATCCCGGCGATAGGATCGCGTCGGGAGGGAACGAGCGCATGTCCGAGTACGACTACATCATCGTCGGCGCCGGCTCCGCCGGTTGCGTGCTGGCGAACCGGCTGACCAAGGGTGCGCGCACCCGCGTGCTGCTGCTGGAAGCCGGACCGCGCGACAAGAATTTCTGGATCAACGTTCCGGTCGGCTTCACCAAGCTGCTGAACCATCCGGAACTCAATTGGAACTTCGCCACCGAACCCGAGGAGAACGTCAACAACCGCTCCATCCCGATCCCGCGCGGCAGGACCCTCGGCGGGTCCAGCTCGATCAACGGGATGCTGTATGTCCGCGGCAACCACCTCGACTACGACACCTGGGCGCAGTTCGGCAATCGCGGCTGGTCCTACGACTCCGTGCTGCCTTATTTCCGCAAGTCCGAGCACTTCGAGGGCGACGCTCACCCGGCGCGCGGGCGCGAGGGCACGCTGAACGTCGCGCATATGCGGGAGAACAACGAGGTCTGCGACGCCTTCATCGCCGCCGGCGTGGCGGAGGGATGGACGCGCAACAACGATTACAACAACGGCGACCAGGAGGGCTTCGGCTACTTCCAGGTGACGCAGAAGGGCGGCCGGCGCTGGTCCACCGCGCGCGCCTTCCTCGACCTCAAGACGGTCGCCCGGCCTAACCTGCGCATCGAGACCGACGCGCACGTGACCGAGCTGATCCTGGACGGGCGGCGCGTGGTCGGGGTGTTCTATGCCCAGAGGGGCCAGCCGCACGAAGCGCGCTGCGGCGCCGAGGTGATCCTCGCCGCCGGGGCGGTGAAGTCGCCGCACATCCTCGAACTGTCGGGCATCGGCGAGCCGGGATTGCTGCAATCGGTCGGCATCGCGGTGCGCCACACGCTGCCCGGCGTGGGTGAGAACTACCGCGACCACTACGCGCCGCGCATGAACTGGCGGGTCAAGCTGCGGGTGACGCTGAACGAGCACACCCGCGGCCTGCGGTTCGCCCAGGAAATCCTCAAATACTTCGTCACGCAGCGGGGAATCCTCACCTACACCGCCGGCATCGCATACGGCTTCATCAAGACCCGTCCCGAGCTGGAGGTGCCGGACGTGCAGTACCATTTCGCGCACGCGAGCTACGCCAGCGCGGCGACCCGCGTGCTGGAGCGCGAGCCGGGCATGACGCTGACTGTCTATCAATGCCGCCCGGAATCGAAGGGCTCGATCCACGCGCGCTCGCCCGACCCGATGGCCGCGCCGGCGATCCGGCCGAACTTCCTGGCCGAGGAACTCGACCGCCGGACGCTGATCGACGGCATGAAGATCGGCCGCCGCATCATCGACAATCCGGCGATGGACAAGTATCGCGCGCACGAGATGAACCCCGGCGAAAAGGTCCAGACCGACGCGGAATGGCTGCAATTCGCGCGCGGCAACGGCCAGACCACGTATCACGTCGTGGGGACCTGCAAGATGGGCCAGGACAAGATGGCGGTGGTGGACGACAGGCTGCGGGTGCACGGCATCGACGGGCTGCGCGTGGCCGATGCCGCGATCATGCCCACGATGGTGTCGGGCAATACCAATGCCGCCGTTATCATGATCGCCGAGAAGGCCGCCGACATGGTGAAGGAGGACGCCCGCGTTCCCGCCTGATCCGGTGGCGCGTGGCGCGGCGGTAACAGCGGAAGCGAACGGCACCGGTCAAGGCGGGCCGCACAGGGACGGCGCTTGACCGGGCGGTTACGCGCGCGTTAAGCGCTCACGGGCGGGGAACGTTCCTGATTCGGTTCGTGCTTCGCCGCGCCATTGCCTTCAGGGATCGACAATCATGAAGATGAAGATCGCCGGCACACTCGCCCTCGCCGCCCTTCTGGCCGCGTGCTCCAGCACGCCGCAGACCGCCAACACGACCGGCGCCGCGAATGGCGCGGGCGCCGGGGTCGGCGCCGGCGCGGCTCCGGGCAGCCAGGAGGATCTGGTGGCCAATGTCGGCGACCGCGTGTTCTTCGCCTTCGACCGCAGCAATATCACCCCCGACGATCAGGCGACGCTCGACCGTCAAGCCGCGTGGTTGCAGAAGTATCCGCAGGTACAGGTGCAGGTCGCCGGCAACACCGACGACCGCGGCACCGAGGAGTACAACCTCGCACTCGGTCAGCGGCGCGCGAATGCCGCGCGCGATTACCTGGTCGCGCGCGGCGCCAATGCGGGACGCATCAACACGATCAGCTTCGGCAAGGACCGCCCTGTCGCGCTCGGCGACAACGAGGAAGCCTGGCGGCAGAACCGCAACGCCATCACCTCCGTCCACTGAGCCGCCGTTCTCCGTCGGCCGGGGCACGCGTGTTTCCGGTGGCTCGGCGCTTGGCGTAGAACCGGCGCCCGAGCCAGGAGGACTTGCATGAGGGTGCGCGCGATCTGGAGCGGGGCGCTTCGCCTCGGGCTGCTGGCTGGGCTGATGGTGGGGTTGACGGGCGGGGCGATGCGCCCGGCGGTGGCGCAGACCCGTGAGGGGATCGCGTTGCAGAACCAGATCCTGCAACTGCAACGCGAGATCCAGCTGCTGGAGCAGCGCGGCGGCGGCTACGGCGCCCCCGGCTATCCGCCGCAAGGAGGTTACCCCCCAGGGGGCTACGCCCAGGCGGCTCCGCCGACGGCGGGCAACGATCTCGTCCCGCAATTACTGACCCGCGTCGATTCGCTCGAAGCCGCCGTGCGCGACCTGCGCGGCCGGGTGGAGGAGCTGAGCAATCAATTCCAGCAGCAGGCATCGCAGCTCGGCAAGCGGATCGAGGACTTGCAGTTCCAGGTGCAAAATGCGCAGG
Organism: uncultured Pseudomonadota bacterium; assembly: GCA_963756495.1. GTDB lineage: Bacteria > Pseudomonadota > Alphaproteobacteria > Acetobacterales > Acetobacteraceae > DATFDN01. Next base: position 142,709 of record CAVWNS010000009.1, read on the forward strand.
CCGGCCCCGGAAGCGCGCCAAGCGGGGAACGCCGGGCGCCACCCCCGCCGCCACCGGTCTCGCGTCCACCACCCGCTGCGGCGGGCGCCACCGCCCCGGCGGACACGACGCAAGCGCCGGTGGGCGGCGGCCCCCGCACGCCGGAGCTTGCCTTGCAGCAGGGCGATGCCGCGCTGGCCCGTCACGATTACGCCGTCGCCGAGCAGGAGGCGCGCGAGGTGCTGGCCAACCGCGCCTCGCCCCGTGCCTATGACGGCCAGTTCCTGCTCGCGCGGGCCTTGATGGGCCAGCGGCAGTATTCCCAGGCCGCGATCGCCTACGACGATGCCTATAACCGCCAGAAGAGGGGCAGTCACGCACCGGACTCGCTGCTCGGGCTCGCCAATGCCCTGACCGCGATCAACGAGAAGCGGGCCGCCTGCGACACCTTGGGCAAGCTGCACACCGAGTTTCCTGCGCTGCGCGCCGACCTGCACGACCGCGTGGCGCAGGCGGGCCGGCGCGCCGGCTGCTGATGACGGTCCCAATGCCGCACAGCGACGCGCGCGCCCGGTATCCGCGCCCCCGGTATCCGCGCCCCTGGCATGCGCGCCCTGGTTGAGCCCGCACCTCAGGCGCCGCTCGCGCCGGCGGCCTTCGCCGCGTTGATGGCGCCGCTCGGGCCGTTCGAGCCGCATCCCCGGCTGGCGGTGGCGGTATCGGGCGGTGCGGACAGCATGGCGCTGGCGCTGCTCGTGGATGCGTGGGCCCGGGCGCGCGGCGGGTCGGCGCTGGGCATCATCGTCGATCACGGGCTGCGCGCCGCCTCGGCAGGGGAGGCGGAGGCGGCGCGGCGGACCTTGCTGGGGCGCGGCATCACGGCATCCGTGCGGCGCGTGGACGGGCTGCGCGCCGGTCCGGCGCTGCCGGCGCGCGCCCGCGCGGCGCGCTACGCGGCGCTGCGCGGCGCCTGTGCCGAGGCGGGCATCGTCCATCTTCTGCTGGGCCATCATGCCGCCGACCAAGCGGAGACGGTCATCATGCGCGCGCTGTCGGGCAGCCTGCCGGGCGGGCTCGCGGGAATGGCGGCGCTGGTCGAGGAGGCGCAGCTGCGTCTGCTGCGCCCGCTGCTGGCGGTCCCGCCCGCGCGCCTGCGCGCCACGCTGCACGCGGCGGGGGTCGCGTGGGCCGAGGACCCGTCGAACGCCGATCGCGCCGCCCTGCGCCCCCGGCTGCGCGCACTGCGCGCCGATGCGGCAGGCGCCGGCCCGGCAACCCTCGCCCTGGTGGCCGCCGCGCACGAAGCGGGCCTGCGCCGCGCCCGCGCCGAGGCGGCGACGGCCGCCTTCCTCGCCGCGCATGTCAGTCTCCGACCCGAGGGCTTCGCCCTGCTCCCGACTGCTCCCATGCCGGAGGACGTGCTGGGCGCCGTGATTGCCATGATCGGCGGCGCCCGGCCCAGCCAGCGCGCCCTGGCCGTGCTGGCCGCCGCGCCCCGACCCGCGACGTTGGGCGGCGTGCGGCTGATGCCGGCCGGCCGAACTCGGGGCGGGCCTGATCGCGGTGCGCGAGGCGGCGGCGATGGCGCCGCCGGTGCCGGCCCGGCCGGGCGCGATCTGGGACGGGCGCTTCCGAATCGCGGCCGCGATGTCGCCGCCTGACAGCGTCCTGGGCGCGTTGGGCGAGGCGGCTGCAGGACTGCGCCGGGCGCGGGGACTGCCGAGCGCGGTTCTGCGCGCCCTGCCAGCGCTCTGGGACGCCGACCGGCTGCTCGCCGTCCCGCATCTCGACTGGCCGGACGCGGCGACCTGCGCCAGCTTGCCGGTCCTGTTCGCGCCTCCGCGTCCCGCCGGCCCCGCCCCGATCGTTTCCGGCGGACTCGGCGCCTGAACTCGGTGCGATTGGGGGTGCGCAAAAGTTAAGCGCACCCTATGTTCTCTGCCGTGACGGACGGCGACCGGGGCTGGTTGGAAAACCCCGCGCCCTGGGGACGTGAACGACACATGAGCAATTTCGGCCGGAACCTCGCGCTGTGGGTGATCATTGCCCTGTTGCTCGTGGTCCTGTTCAACCTCTTCCAGCCCGGCGCGACGCGCAGCTCGGCCACGCAGGAAGCCTATTCGGACTTCATCACGCAGGTGAACGGAGGTCAGGTCCGCGACGTTGTCATCCAGGGCCGCACGATCTCCGGCCAGTTGAACGACGGCCGCACCTTCGAGACCTACACGCCGGAGGACCCGACCTTGGTCAGCCGGCTGACCGACAAGGGCGTGCGGGTGATCGCCAAGCCGCGCGATGCCGACGTCAATCCGTTGCTTCACTATCTGTTGTCCTGGTTCCCGATGCTGCTGCTGATCGGCGTCTGGGTGTTCTTCATGCGCCAGATGCAATCGGGCGGCGGCCGGGCGATGGGCTTCGGCAAGTCGCGCGCCCGGCTGCTGACCGAGAAGCAGGGCCGGGTCACCTTCGATGATGTGGCCGGCATCGACGAGGCCAAGGGCGAGTTGCAGGAGATCGTGGAGTTCCTGCGCGACCCGCAGAAATTCCAGCGTCTCGGCGGCAAGATCCCTAAGGGTGTGCTGCTGGTCGGCCCTCCCGGCACCGGCAAGACCCTGCTCGCCCGCGCCATCGCCGGCGAGGCGAACGTGCCCTTCTTCACCATCTCCGGCTCGGATTTCGTCGAGATGTTCGTGGGCGTCGGCGCCTCGCGCGTGCGCGACATGTTCGAGCAGGGCAAGAAGAACGCGCCCTGCATCATTTTCATCGACGAGATCGACGCGGTCGGGCGTCATCGCGGCGCCGGCCTCGGCGGCGGCAACGACGAGCGCGAGCAGACGCTGAACCAGATGCTGGTCGAGATGGACGGCTTCGAGTCGAACGAAGGCGTCATCCTGATCGCGGCTACCAACCGCCCCGACGTGCTCGACCCCGCGCTGCTGCGCCCCGGCCGGTTCGACCGCCAGGTGGTGGTGCCGAACCCGGACGTGAACGGGCGCGAGAAGATCCTGCGGGTGCACATGCGCAAGGTGCCGCTCGCCTCCGACGTCGATCCCAAGGTGATCGCGCGCGGCACGCCCGGCTTCTCCGGCGCCGACCTCGCCAACCTGGTGAACGAGGCCGCGCTGCTGGCCGCCCGGATGGGCAAGCGGGTGGTCGCCATGGCGGAGTTCGAGAACGCCAAGGACAAGGTGCTGATGGGCACCGAGCGCCGCAGCCTGGTCATGAGCGAGGCCGAGAAGCGCATGACCGCCTACCACGAATCCGGCCACGCGCTCTGCGCCCTGCACGAGCCCGAATGCGATCCGGTCCACAAGGCCACCATCATCCCGCGCGGTCGCGCGCTGGGTCTGGTGATGAGCCTGCCGGAGGGCGACCGCTACTCCAAGAGCAAGTCCAAGCTGCTGGGCGAGCTGGTAATGGCGATGGGCGGACGCGCGGCGGAGGAGATCATCTTCGGCCCCGACAAGGTCTCCAACGGCGCCGCCGGCGACATCAAGATGGCCACCGACCAGACCCGCCGCATGGTGACGGAATGGGGCATGAGCGACCGGCTCGGCATGATCGCCTACGGCGACAACAGCCAGGAGGTGTTCCTCGGCCACTCCGTCACCCAGAGCAAGAACGTGTCGGAGGCGACGGCGCGCGAGATCGACGCCGAGATCAAGGAGATGATCGACCACGCCTACGCCAAGGCACGGCGCGTGCTGACCGAGAATATCGAGGAGCTGCACCGGCTCGCGCGCGGGCTGCTGGAGCATGAGACCTTGTCGGGCGACGAGATCCGGACCGTGCTGCGCGGCGAGCCGGTGATCCGCAAGGTGGTGGACGAGCCGGCGCCGGAGAACCGCCGCGCCTCGGTGCCCACGACGGCGCGGCCCAGCCCCGCCCCGCCGACTGGTGGCGGCCTGGGACCGGCGCCGCAGCCTGGCTGACGGACGCCGTGGCGGAAAGGCAGGGCCATCCGCCACGGCTTTAGCGACTAAGCTTTTGTCCGCTCGACCTTCGTCCGTTTGGGCCGGCTTTACGCTGGATCGGCCTAGGGTCATGGCCATCCTGAACGTGACCCCCGACAGCTTCAGCGACGGCGGCGCCTATGCTGACGTGCAGGCCGCCATCACCGCCGGCCTCGCCCTGCGCGACGCCGGGGCCGACATCGTGGACGTGGGCGGCGAGAGCACCCGGCCCAATGCCGCGCTGGTAACGCCGGAGCAGGAGCGGGCGCGCATCCTGCCGGTGATCCGGGCACTGGCGGCGGCCGGCGTGGCGGTCTCGGTCGATACCCGCAACGCGGCGACCATGGCAGCGGCCCTGGACGCGGGCGCACGGATCGTCAACGACGTTTCGGCCCTGGCGCACGACCCCGACGCGGCCCCCCTGCTCGCCCGCCATGATTGCGCGGTGGTGCTGATGCACATGCGCGGCGATCCCGCGACGATGGGAAGCCACGCCATCTATACCGACGTCGTTGCCGAGGTCGCCGACGAACTCGGCGCCCGCGTGGCGGCGGCCGAGCGCGCCGGCATCGCCCGTGCGCGCATCGCCGTCGATCCCGGCTTCGGCTTCGCCAAGCGGCCCGCGCACTCGCTCGCTTTGCTGTGCGGATTGCCGGCGCTCTCCGCGCTCGGCCTGCCCATCCTGGTCGGCGTGTCGCGCAAGGGTTTCATCGGACATCTCAGCGCCACGGCGACGCCGCGCGAGCGCGACGCCGCCTCGCTGGCGGCCGGCCTGTTCGCGCTGAGCCGGGGCGCGGCGATCCTGCGGGTCCATGACGTTGCGGGAACCTGCCGCGCGCTCAGGGTCTGGAACGCTCTCACGGGTGCTTGATCTTTCGCTTCCCTTGCCCGAGCGGAGCGCGTTAGCTTCCGGGTTCCGTCCGCAACATCCTCGGAGTGACCATGACCAGCGCCCGGCGGCTCTTTGGCACTGACGGCATTCGCGGGACGGCGAACACCGATCCGATGACTGCCGCGACGGCGCTGCGCCTCGGCCAGGCGGCCGGGCTGTTGTTCACCCGCGGCACCCACCGCCACCGGGTGGTGATCGGCAAGGACACGCGCCTGTCGGGCTACATGATCGAGCCGGCGCTGACCGCCGGGTTTGTCGGCGCCGGCATGGACGTCACCCTGGTGGGTCCCCTGCCCACCCCGGCCATCGCCATGCTGACGCGCAGCCTGCGCGCCGATCTGGGCGTGATGATCTCGGCCTCGCACAACCCATTCGAGGATAACGGGATCAAGCTGTTCGGACCCGACGGGTTCAAGCTGTCCGACGACACCGAACAGCGGATCGAGACGCTGATGGCCGGCGATCTATCGCGCCGCCTCGCCGCCTCGGCCGAGCTTGGCCGCGCCGCCCGGCTCGACGATGCGCCGGGCCGGTACATCGAGGCCGCGAAGGCGACGTTCCCGCGCGGGTTCGTGCTCGATGGCCTGCGGATCGTCGTCGATTGCGCGCATGGCGCCGCCTATCGCGTGGCGCCCACGGTGCTTTGGGAACTGGGCGCGACGGTGATCTCCGTCGGTGTGACGCCGGACGGCTTCAACATCAACAGGGAATGCGGATCGACCGTCCCGAAATTCCTGTGCGCGCAGGTGCTGACGCACGAGGCCGATCTCGGCATCGCGCTCGACGGCGACGCCGACCGGGTGCTGATCTCCGATGAGCGGGGCCAGCTGATCGACGGCGACCAGCTCCTGGCGCTGATCGCCCGTTCCTGGCACGCCGCCGGGCGGCTGCGCGGGAACGGGATCGCCGCCACCGTGATGTCGAACCTGGGGCTGGAGCGGTTCCTGGGCGGGCTCGGGCTCGCGCTCGATCGCACCCAGGTCGGCGACCGCTACGTAGTCGAGCGGATGCGCGAGCGCGGGCTGAACGTCGGCGGCGAACAGTCCGGACACCTGATCCTGTCGGACTTCGCGACGACCGGCGACGGGCTGGTGGCCGCGTTGCAAGTACTTGCCGTGCTGGTCGAGGAGCGCCGGCCGGCAAGCGAGGTCTGCCGTGTGTTCGACCGCCTGCCGCAGTTGCTGCGCAATGTCCGCTTTGCCGGCCCCTCACCCCTGCGCACGCCGGCGGTGCAGGCGTCGGTCGCGGCCGCCGAGGCACGTTTGGCGGGCGTCGGCCGCCTGGTCATTCGCGAGAGCGGCACCGAGCCGCTGGTGCGGGTGATGGCGGAGGCCGTGGACGAGGCGCTGGTGGCCGAGGTGGTCGGCGGGCTCTGCGAGGCGATCGCCGCAGCCGTTCCCCGCGCCGACGCGGCGTGACGCGCCTCTCCGGCCGGGTGCTCGTCATCGCCGGATCGAACTCGGGCGGGGGCGCCGGCATCCAGGCGGACGTGAAGGCGATCACGGCAATGGGCGCCTACGCGGCGACCGCCATCACGGCGCTGACCGCGCAGAATACGCGTGGCGTGCATGGCGTTCTGGCCATTCCGCCCGACTTCGTCGCCCGGCAGATCGAGGCCGTGCTGGACGATATCGGCGCCGATGTCCTGAAGACCGGAATGCTGGGCGATGCCGCCGTGATCGAGTGTGTCTGCGACGTCCTCGCCGCCCGCGCGCCCGACGTGCCGCTGGTCGTCGATCCGGTGATGTTCGCCAAGGGTGGCGCCCCGCTGCTGGCGCCCGAGGCGCTCGCCGTGCTTAAGCGCCGATTGCTGCCGATGGCGAGCGTTCTCACCCCGAACCTGCCGGAAGCCGAGACTCTGGCCGGCATGACGATCCCCGACCTGCCCGCGATGCGTCGAGCGGCTGCGGCGCTCCTGACGCTCGGCGTTCCCACGATCCTGCTGAAGGGCGGACATCTGCCGGGCGAAACGGTCATCGACCTGCTGGCGACCGAGGACGGGATAGCGGAGTTCGCCGCGCCGCGCATCGCCTCGCGCAACACCCACGGCACCGGCTGCACGCTGGCCAGCGCGCTGGCGGCGGGACTGGCGCAGGGCATGGCGCTGCGCGCGGCGGTGGAACGCGCCCGCCTCTATGTCCGTGCCGCGATCGAGACGGCGCCCGGCTTCGGCGGCGGCCACGGACCGCTGAACCACGCGGTCACGGTCCATCCCGAGCGCCTGGGACACGGGTCCTTCAGCCAATCCCCGGCGTAGCGGGCCAACACCGCGACTTGCGGGCGCACGCCACGTCGCGGAAGCTCCGCGCAGCACGCCGGAGAGCCGCCATGTCGCCGCTGCCCGAGGCCGACGCCGAGACCCGCGCCCTGTTCCTCCGATGGTTCGACACCTTCGCCGGGTATGTGCGCGAGGTGGACTACGCATCCGCCCGCAGGCTGTTTCACCCCGACATCGTCGCCTTCGGCACGCATCGCGACGTGATTCCCGGTCTCGAGTCCTGGATCAGCATGCAGTGGGACAATGTCTGGCCGAAGACGTCCGACTTTCGCTTCGACCTGGACGCCGCGCGCGTCCTCGTCTCGGCCGAGGCGGATATGGCCACGGTCATAACGCCCTGGACCAGCACCGGATACCACGCGGATGGCTCCCGCTTCGACCGGCCCGGCCGGGCCACGATGGTTTTCAACAAAATCGACGGCGACTGGCTCTGCACCCACTCCCACATGTCGCTCAACCGCGGCGTGCCGCAGGAGAGCCACGCGAACCGCCCGGTCAAGGCACGCTAGAGTGTCTCCAGCCTGACTGCCACCTCTCCCAACCCGGGCGGAAGATCAGCTTGCCTGCGGAAGACGAGAAGGCAGTAGCGCATCGAGCGGGTCCGGTAGGCGATCATGATCCGTATCAGGGTGGCCGCGAAGATGCGGTTCGTTGCCGTCCGATCCAGCAAGAAGCGAAGGTAGCGAGGTCGGGTGGCGAGCTTGCCCAACCCGCGCCGCACGCAGACCCACCAGGTCCGCCGCACGCGGTCGCTGAGAATCCTCGACGCTGAGCAGGCGGAACCCTGCCCGCTCGGCGAGGCGACGATAGTCGGCTTCGTCGCCCATGCTCGGCAGACGTCCCTCGCGGCAGATCGGCTCGAGCAGATGCCTTATCTCCCACGGGCGCGGATCGGTGCGGGCGAGCCAGGCGCAGACCGCAAACCGGCCGCCCGGCTTCAAGGTACGGAACGCTTCATCGAAGAAGCGCTGCTTGTCCGGCATGTGCTCGGAACTCTCGATCGCATAGGCGCGGTCGAAGCGTCCCGCGGCGAAGCTGTTGGCCAGCCAATCCTGCTGCATGATGCAGAGGCTTCCGGGCGCTCCCACACGCGCGCGGGCGCGCGTCGCCTGCGCCGCCGACACCGTCACCCCGGTCACATCCACGGCGTGGCGTTCGGCGAGGTGCTGCGCGGTCGCTCCGTAGCCGCAGCCGATATCACAGACACGCTGACCCGGCGCGAGTTGCAGCCGCTCAGCGAGAAGCTCGACCAACAACTCGACGGCTTCCGCGACGCTCTCGCGTCCGGTGGCCCAGTAGCCGTGGTGGACATGCTCGCCCCAGATCTCGCGGTAGAAACCATCGAGTTCGTCGTAGTGCGCCGCGATGGCGGCGGTGGACTGCGGCTGCCGTGAGAAGATCACCCGCTCGCACCTCATCTGATGCTCGTGGACCCGACATCTACCGTGATGCCGACCGGGGCGGATAACGGGGCCGAACCGACAAAACCCTCCACGGCGCGGGGTCGTCCCCGGCTTCGAATCGCATCCGAAACACTCTGGACCAGCCCCTTTTCCTTCACGCTCCGAAGAACCATGCTGGTTGGGGCTACGGGCGAACGCTCGGTCACCAAGATCCGATCTGGGCGCAGCGTTGGCCAAGCGAGAGTCAGCCGTGTTTCGTCCAGACCTGTCTGCTAATCTCGTTAGCGTGATGCTTCGGAGATACAGCCTAAGATTTAGGGCGTCTGCGGACGCCCAACCCGCACGCGCATGGACGATAGCCTCAGATTACGTCACCAGAGACAAGGACGCATTCACAGACATATTTTGTTTTACAGTTTTGCCTAATGTCAAAGGATATGAGGAATTCACGTCCGAGATAAAAGCAGATATTCCTTATGATCTTAAAAAGATCAAAACCATATCGGAGTCTGCGGTTGAATGCCTTAACATTACAGTTGCGCTGACCTCTGAACTCTGAATGGATGCGGAACCATGACTCGATTCGGAGATCGTGGTGTCGGGAGCATCGATCGAGACGACGCTGGAGCTTTGGGCCTCGTCGCTGCGTGACGTCAAAGCGCGGATGCGTTCGCTGTTCAAGCAGGAGCGGATGGCGGTCTCGGCCGGGCTTTTCCTGGATGGTCTGCTCGGCGAGGAACGGCGCAAGACCGGCTGGATGCGAGCGGAAGCGGCAGGTGATCCTGGCCCGTGGCGGCAACAGTCGGTGCTGGGACGCGGCCAATGGGACGCGGATGCTCTGCGCGACGTCGTGCGGGAGTATGTTGTTGAGGCGCTGAGTGACAGCGGCGCGGTGCTGGTCATCGACGAGACCGGATTCCTCAAGCAGGGCCGCGCGTCGTGCGGGGTTGCGCGGCAATACACGGGATCGGCGGGCAAGATCACCAACTGCCAGATCGGCGTGTTCGCCGCCTATGCCTCGCGCCACGGCCACGCCTTCATCGACCGAGCACTGTATCTGCCGAAAGCCTGGACCGACGACCCGGCCCGGTTGGCCAGCGCACATGTGCGAAGTGACATCAGCTTCGCGACCAAGCCGCGCATCGCCGTGCAGATGATCAAGCGTGCGTTGGCCGCGAACGTACCGTTCGCGTGGGTGGCCGCCGACGCCGTCTATGGCGTCGGCGAGGTCGAGCAGGTGCTGCGCCGGGCCGACCGTGGCTACGTGCTCGGGGTGACCGGCGCGCATCGGTTCCATTCCTGGGGCAAAAGACAACTGATCGCGGGTAGCGCCGAGGCGATCGCCGCGTCCCGGGCCACGGCAGACTGGCAGCGCCTGTCGGCCGGGGCCGGGACCAAGGGGCCGCGCCTGCACGAGTGGTGCTACGTGGAACTCGCCGACCTCAAAGCCGGTGAGTTCGGCGGCGCGGAAGACGAGGCATGGACGCGCGGATTGCTGATCCGTCGCCATATCGCCAACGGCGAGATGGCATTCTTCTCGACCTGGTGTCCGACCGGAACCCCAATCGCCACGCTGGTTGCCGTCGAAGGTCATCGTTGGTCCATCGAAGACAGCTTCGAGACCGCCAAGAACGAGCTTGGCCTCGATCACAATGAGACCCGGTCCTGGCACGGATGGCATCGGCACGTCTCGCTCGTGATGCTCGCCTTCGCCATGATGGCGATCATTCGCAACAAGGCCAATGCAGTGGCGGCCACGCCGAAAAAAACCCCGCCGAGGCGGATGCCGCGGACCCGGACCTCATCCGCTGGTCAGTCCAGGAAATCCGGCGCATAGCAACGCGGCTTGCAAGACGACGCATCCAACCCGCGCACATCATCGCCTGGTCACTCTGGAGACGGGCCCATCAAGCCGCCGCTCGCGCAGCTCACCATAGGAAAGCGCAACTGTAATGTTAAATCGGACGAGCGATTTCATTTCTGCTTCATGGTTAACAGAAAGCGCAAGCTATATCCCACAAACCGGGCGCTAGCTTTGGACGCAGAGCGATTTTCGAAGGAATGTCGCGACCATTTTCCACAATCGGGTGATAAGGAATTCCTGCGGAAAATCGCAGTTTTCGGTGCGGCTACTCGCAATAACTCGTTTACCGAAAAGAGCTTTGGCAATGTTATTCTGGCGTCGATATTCGCTGCTGCCGTGTGTTGCAACCGGATAGAAATGTCCTGTGACGTGCAAAGTTGAAATGTCCCGTCGGCCTGCTCAGCGCTGCGGAGCCGCAGGCGGAGCGGGGCTGAGCAGGCCGGCACGTCTGTTCGGCCTGGCCTGGTAGCCTCCGGCCTCGCTGTTCGTCCGCACGCGCGGCGGCGGTCGTCCGAGATCCTGCTGCGCCTTGACGAGGGCGAGGGCCGCGCCCAGCCGCTTGTTCTCGACGATGGCCGCCTGGCTGACACGCTGCTCCTTGTCGAAGATGGTGTAGGGCAGAGAGCAACCCCGCCAGCGTATGTCCAGCCGACCGTCGGCGTAGTGGTAGATCTCGACATACTCTCCGGCGGTCGCCTCGGTGACGTCGTTGCGCGTGAGGATGAACAGCGTGTGGTCGTAGGCCAGGGCGAGTTGCTGGCCCACATGGCGCAGCTCGCGGTGGCACAGGATGTCGCCGAGCCGGCCGGGCGAGAGGTCCAGCGGCCGGTGCAGATCGCCCGGGCGAGCGGGGGCGACGGCGAAGCGGGCGTTGAAGCGCTCGACGAAGCCCGGGAGGAAAGCGTTGCCGGCGTCCACGGTGGCGATGCCGGCCAGGCGCAGCTCCTTGACCAGCCGGTCCTGCAAGGTGCGGTTCACGCGCTCGACCCGGCCTTTCGCCTGGGGCGTGTCGGCGCACAGGATGTCGATGTTCAGCTCCGCCAGCGCCCGGCCGAACTGGGTCATGCCTTGGCCGCCCTTGGCGTCGGCCTTGGCCACCCGGAAGACGGTGTGCTTGTCGGAATAGAGGGCGACCGGACGGCCGTGGGCCTCGAGGTAGCCGCGCAGCGCCGCGAAGTAGGCGGCCGTGCTCTCGCTCTCGACGAAGCGCAGCTGCATCAGCCGCCCCGTGGCGTCGTCGATGAACACCAGCAACGAGCAAGGACCGCCACGGTCCTCGAACCAGCGGTGCTCGCTGCCGTCGACCTGCACCAACTCGCCGAGCGACTTACGGCGCAGCCGGGGCTGGTGGAAGCGCCGACGCTGCTTGCGCGATAACCACAGGCCGGCTGCCACCATCCAGGCGCGCAACGTCTCGCGCGACACCGTCAGCCCGTGCCGCTGCGCCAGCACCTCCGCGGCCAGGGTCGGGCCGAAGTCGGCGTAGCGCTCCCGCACCAGAGCCAGCGCGTAGTCGCGCACGCCCGCGGCGATCCGGTTATTGGACGGCCGGCCACGCGCCTTGTGCGCCAGCGCGGCACCGCCGCCGGCCTGGAGTTGCCGCAGCAAGCGGCGCACGTGCCGCGGCGTCACGGACAGCACCGCGGCCGCTGCCGCGATCGTGCGGCGGCCTGTATTTCGGCGTGCAAGTTTGACCCCCTGAGCGGGGGATCGGCGCCCAAAATTGACCCCCTGGATTTTGGCCTGCTGGGCTGCCTGCCTGGGTGCGAGGTGGGCGGTGGGGGATGCTGGTTGTGGAGACGATCGGCCGGATCAGACGCGAGCATTGGGTGAAGGGCAAGTCGATCAAGGAGATCGCGCGTGACCTGAAGGTGTCGCGCAACACGGTTCGGAAGGTGCTGCGATCGGGGGAGACCTCGTTTTCGTATGAACGGGAAGTTCAGCCGCGCCCCAAGATCGGACGCTGGAAGGCGGAACTGGATCGGTTGCTCGCGAAGAACGCCGGCGCCGCTGCGCGCGAACGGCTGACGCTGATCCGCCTGTTTGAGGAGCTGCGGGCGCTGGGCTATGACGGCGGCTACGACGCGGTTCGCCGCTATGCCCGGGTCTGGGGCCGTCAGCACGCGGGACAGATGGCGGAGGCGTATGTGCCGCTGTCGTTCGCGCCTGGCGAGGCCTACCAGTTCGACTGGAGCCACGAAGTCGTTCTGATGAGCGGCGTCACGGTGACGGTGAAGGTCGCGCATATTCGCCTGTGCCACAGCCGCATGATGTTCGTTCGCGGCTATCCGCGCGAGACGCAGGAGATGGTGTTCGACGCCCATGAGCGAGCGTTCGCCTTCTTCAAGGGCGCCTGCACACGCGGCATCTACGACAACATGAAGACCGCGGTGGAGACGGTGTTCGTCGGCAAGGACCGGCAATACAACCGCCGCTTTCTGCAGATGTGCGCCCATCATCTGGTGGACCCGGTCGCCTGCACGCCGGCGTCGGGGTGGGAGAAGGGTCAGGTCGAGAACCAGGTTGGCTTGGTGCGCGAGCGCTTCTTCACGCCGCGGCTGCGGGTGGGGGGTTACGACGAGCTGAACGCCTGGCTGCTGGACAGGTGCATTGCCCACGCCAAGGCGCACTCCCATCCGGAGCGTCCGGACCAGACGGTCTGGGAGGTGTTCGAGGAAGAGCGGCCACGGCTGGTTGCGGATTCCGATGATGCCGGACAGCGATTCCGATTGAAGGCGGACGCTGATTCCGATCCAAGGCGGACACCAATTCCGAGCGATCCCGGACAGGGCCGTCGTCGACGTAGCTATGGAGTCAGGCGACCGCCTCGGCGTCAAGCAGCAATGCCTTGGCGGCGCGTTTGCGGAGTGATTCTCCCTTCAGCAGCAGGCGATGGGCGTTGTGGACGAGGCGGTCCAGCACGGCATCGGCGATCGTCGGATCGCCGATCACCTCGTGCCAGTGGTCGACCGGCACCTGGCTGGTGACGATGGTCGAGCCGCGTTCATGCCGGTCGTCCATGATCTCCAGCAGGTCGCGCCGCTGCTCGCCGGTGAGCGGCGCCAGGCCCCAGTCATCCAGGATCAGCAGCTGCACCCGTCCGATCGCCTTCAGCAGCCGCCCATAGCGTCCGTCGCCGCGGGCCAAGGCGAGCGCCTCGAGCAGCCGGGGAACCCGGTGATAGGCGACGGAGCGGTTGTCGCGGCACGCCTTGTGGCCGAGCGCGCAGGCGATCCATGACTTGCCGACGCCGGTCGGGCCGATGACCAGCAGGTTCTGCTTGCGGTCGATCCAGTCGCCGGCAGCCAGCTTCTGGAACAGCGCGCGATCGAGACCCCGGGGTGTGCGTAGGTCGACGTCCTCCACGACCGCTTCCTGTCGCAGAGCGGCAAACCGCAGACGCGCCACCAGCCGCTTGTTCTCGCGCTCCATCGTCTCGCGATCGAGCAGCAGTGCCAGCCGCTCCTCGAAGCTCAGCGCCGCGATGTCGGGCTGTCGTCGCTGGTCGTCGAGCGCCTTCGCCATGCCGGTCAGGCCGAGGGCGAGCAGGCGTTCCTGGGTGGGATGGGGAAGCATCGGATCTCCTCCTCAGTGGTAGTAGCCGCGGCCGCGGATGTTGGCGTGCAGCAGCGGGGCCGTGTCCGGCGCGGTCTCGTCATGGAAGGCCCGGTCGAGGCCGGTCTTGAGGATCGAAGCGATCGAGCCGTAGGTCCGCGCGCCGATGGTCAGCCCGCGCTGGCAGGCCGCTTCCAGCCGGATCTCTCCATAGGTCTTGGCCAGCTGCAGGATGCCGAGGCAGGCGCGGAAGCCCTGCTCGGGATGCGGCTTGGTGCGCATGATGGTCTCGACCAGCGCCGCCGTGCCCGGCCCGACCTGCGCCGCAAACGACAGCATCCGCGCCGGTGTCCAGCTGGCGTAGCGCCGATGGGCGCTCGGCATGTGCTCCGGCGTCGTCGTGTGCCGCCGCTTCAATGCCGACCGGGGATGGGCCGCGACGCGCTGGCCGGCATGGAAGACCTCGATCGTCGTGTCGGTGATGCGCGCTTCCACCACCTCGCGGATCAGCCGCGACGGCACGGAGTAGAAGTGGCCATGCACCTCGACGTGGTAGTCGGAGGCGACCCGGCAGCGCCGCCATTCGGCGTAGGCGTAGGGATCGGGCGGCAGCGGCAGCAGCGCCGGCCGGTCGATCGTGTCGAAGAACTCCCGGCGGCTGGCACCGAGCTTGCGCATCAGCCGGGCGTTCAGGTCGCCCAGCACCTCGCGGATCGCCTCGTTCAGCTCGCCGAGCGACAGGAAGCGGCGGTTCCGCAGCCGCGCCAGGATGAACCGCTCGACGATCAGCACCGCGACCTCGACCTTCGCCTTGTCACGCGGACGGCGGACCCGGGTCGGCAGCACCGCCGCGCCGTAGTGGGCCGCCATCTCCTGGTAGGTGCGATTGATCCCGGGCTCGTAGCGGCAGGCTGTCGTCACGCCGGCGCGCAGGTTGTCGCAGACCAGCAGCTTCGGCGCGCCGCCGAGGAAGGCGAGCGCGTTGACGTGCGCCCCGATCCAGTCCGCCAGCCCCTCGCTCCAGCGGGCCTCGGCGTAGGTGTAGTTCGAGGCGCCGAGCACGGCGACGAAGATGTGCGCCGGCCGCTGCTCTCCGGTCACCCCGTCGAACACCGGCACGGTGTCGCCGGCATAGTCCACGAAGAGCTTCTCGCCGGCGACGTGGGTCTGGCGCATCGTCGCGCTGACGCCGCGCCGCCAATCGATATAGAGGTCGCAGAACCGGCTATAGCCGTAGCCGTCCGGATACTCGGCTCGATATTCCTCCCACAGCAGGAGCAGCGTGACACCGCGGCGCCGCAGCTCGGCATGGACGTGATTCCAGTCCGGCATCACCCGGGTGGGCGCCTCGTAGAACCCGGCAGGCGTGAACAGCCGCCGCTCCAGCTCCGCGTCGTCGATCTCGGCCGGCACTGGCCAGGTGATCCCGATCACCGCCGTCCGGCGGAGATATTCGCCGACCGTGGTGTGCCCGATGCCGACCGCGCGCGCGATCGTCCGCACGCTCGCGCCGCACGCATACTTCAGTCGCAAAACCTCTCGCACCTTCCGCATCGACAATCTCTCGGCTGGCATCGCGTCCCCCCTGGTCGGAGAACCACGCTACCGGTCATGAAATCGTCGACGGCGGCCCCGCAGACCCCCCTCAGGGCTGTCCGGGATCGATCGGAATCACTGTCCGGCTTCCGTCGGAATCAGTGTCCGCCTTGCGTCGGAATCACCGTCCGCCTTGGCTCGGAATACGCAGCTGGTCGCGTATCGTGGCCGTTTCGACGGCTTCCACGCGCTGGCGGCCTCGGTGTCGAAGACCTGCCTGGTTCGCTTCGACAACAACAAATATTCGGTGAACGCCAGTGCGGTCGGTCGGCCTGTCGAGATCCACGCCTATGCCGACCGGATCGTCATTCGCCAGGACGGGCGCGTCGTCGGGGAGCATCGCCGCAGCTATAGCCGAGGCGAGACGATCTACGACCCGTGGCATTACGTGCCGGTGCTGGCCCGCAAGCCGGGCGCGCTGCGCAACGGCGCGCCGTTCCGGGACTGGGTCCTGCCCGCGGCACTGGACCGCGTGCGGCGTCGGCTCGCCGGCTCTGACGATGGTGATCGGCAGATGGTCGCCATCCTGGCCGCCGTGCTGACCGACGGATTGCCAGCGGTTGAAGCGGCCTGCGCGCAGGCGATGGCCGAGGGTGTCCACTCGTCCGACGTGATCATCAACATTCTGGCCCGACATCGCGACCCGGGAGCAACCGCCGTCATCGTCGCGCCGGATGCCTTGACGTTGCAGCACGTGCCGATCGCTGACTGTGCGAGATACGATCAGCTCAGGAGCCGATGAGCATGGAGCGAACGGAAGTCCTCGACATGATGGGCACGCTGAAGCTCTTCGGTATGAAGAGTGCCTATGACGAGGCGCTGGCCACCGCGATCAAGCGCAAACACGAACCACAGCGCTTCGTCGGCGATCTGCTCAAAGCCGAGATCTCCGAGAAGCAGGCGAGATCGATCCGATACCAGATGACCATCGCCAGGCTGCCGCTGGCCAAGGATATCGATGACTTCGCCTTCAAGGGAACGCCGATCAACGAGAGCCTGGTGCGCGACCTCGCCGGTGGCACCTTCGTCGCACAACAGCGCAACGTGGTCCTGGTCGGCGGAACCGGCTCCGGCAAAACGCACCTGGCGATCGCCATCGCCCGAAGCTGCATCCGCGCCGGATCGCGCGGACGCTTCTTCACCACCGTCGACCTGGTCAACCGCCTGGAGGCTGAAGGACGCGCCGGGCACCAGGGCCGGCTCGCCGACTTCCTCACCCGTCTCGACTTCGTCATCCTCGACGAGCTTGGGTATCTACCCTTCGCGCAAGCCGGCGGACAGCTGCTGTTCCACACCGTCAGCCGCCTCTACGAACGCACTTCGGTAATTGTCACCACCAATCTCGCGTTCGGCGAATGGCCGAGCGTGTTTGGCGACCCCAAAATGACCACGGCGCTGCTCGACCGCCTCACTCACCACTGCGACATCGTCGAGACAGGCAACGAGAGCTGGCGCTTCAAGAACCGCGCCTGAGCTTGCGACCAACCGCCCAGGGGGCTTGCACCGGTGGGTCCACAGGAACCCCCCGCGCGTCGCGGCGTCAGCCTCGCGATGGGCACTCCGCGACGCGCGGGTCCCCCTATGGACTACCGGCACAAGCCGGGGTCACGCTTGCAAGCCGATAGGGGGTCAACATTCCGAGCCGATTGACAGTCAACCCGGGCAGGCGGCACTCGCCGGAACTCGCCGGGCGGTTACGGCAATTCAGCCGGGAGGTTTTCCGGATGGACAGCTCCGGACGCTGCAGCGGCGGGTGAAGGATTGGCGCCGAGAGAAAGCGCACGCGATGGTATTCGGCGTCTGATGAGGCGAGGGGAGCGCCTCTTGAGGCAACGCGAACTGCTCGGGAACATTGGCGAATGAGGCAATACGAGCTCCATCCAGATCGACGCGCTACACCCGGGCCCGGCTGCCGCTGGAGATGCACGACCAGGTCTTCACCTGGGTGCTGCAGCTCCTGAATGAGCACGGGCTGATCCGGGGCAAGCGGATCGGCGTGGACGCCTCGACGCTGGAGGCCAACGCGGCGCTGCGCACGATCGTGCGACGCGGCAGTGGCGAGAGCTACCGCGAGATGCTGCGGCGGATGGCCGCCGAGAGCGGCATCGAGACGCCGAGCAGCGAGCACCTGATCCGGCTCGACCGCAACCGCAAAGGCAAGAAGCTATCGAACACGGAGTGGGAAAGCCCGACCGATCCGGACGCCCGCATCGCCAAGCTGAAGGATGGCCACCTGGCCTATAAGCCCGAGCACGCCGTGGATCTGGACACCGGCGCCGTGGTCGCCGCCGAGATGCATCCTGCCGACCAGGGCGACACCGCCACGCTCCCGGACACCCTGGCCAGCGCGGCCCGGCATCTGGCGGCGGTCGACGCGGAACCGACGCCGGAAGACCCGGCCGAACGGGTGGCGGACAAAGGCTACCATTCCCGGGACGGGCTGAAGGACCTCGAGGACGCAGCCTGGAAGAGCCGCATCAGCGAGCCCCGGCGGGACGGCTTCCTGCGCTGGCATGGCGACGAGGCCGCCCGCCGCGCCGTCTACAACAAGCGCGCCCGCCTGCTCTCCGAAGTCGCCCGCCAGGCCTTCCGGCTCCGCGCCGAGTGGGTCGAGCACAGCTTCGCGCTCATCCTCGATCGAGGCGGCATGCGTCGCCTGGCTGCGCGGCCGTGAGAACTTGCACAAGCGCTATCTGGTCCATGTCGCCGGCGATCATCTCGGCCTGATCATGCGCCTGCTCACCGGTGCCGGAACGCCGCGGGAGTTCCTGGCCAGGGCTTCCGTCTGCTTCGCCGCGATCCCGGCCCCACATGGCGCTTGTCTCTTCGTCCTGATCGTCGCTGCCGCCGCTCAGTTCGCCGTTTGTTTGTCAGCGTCCGCGCAGACCCGCTCACCTGACCGCCGACTTCGTCAACGCGCTGTTAAAATGCAGGATGCGCGTCGCCGCGGACATCGGCACCGTCGGGCCGTTCAGAACGCGCTGATCAAGGAGGCCGCCATGCTGCTCCGGAGGCGAGCGACATGGACGAGGCGGATGGCGGTGGAAAGGCCCCGCTCATCCCCCTCCGGCCGATCCGGCGCAAGCCGAGCCAGACCCGGAGGCAGCGGAATGAGCGCGCTTTTGCGTCCCGCATCACCCCTGCATCACGCGGCACAACGGACTGGTGAGGCATAGTGCGCCATCCGCCGCGAGCTTCGTCTCCCGGCGATAGCGCACCTCGCGTGGCAGCCCGGCGATCGGACCCGCCGGGCTGTTTTTTGTGGTGACGTCCGCGAGCTCATCGCACTTATTGCCACCGGCCTGACGCTGGGATCGCAGCGCCCCGCCGGCCGGTGAGGTAACGACCACCATCCGCCCGCCTCTTCTCGATGCTCGGCGGTAAACGTCCGCAACGTTGCAGCCCGGCGCATTCCTTCCCCCGCGCCGGGCTGTTCGTTGTGGGCAGCCCATGGGGCGCCGTCTGCATCTGGAAACGGTTGCCAGATACCCGACGCGCGCACCGTCTCCCGCAACGGCACCGCGTACCAGCAGAACACGGCTGCGATCGGACGATGCGCGATCCCGCGCGACGTGTGGACGAGCGAGATCAAGCTGCGCGCCAGCGTGCGCATCGGCGCTAAGTGCCAACGCTCAGTTGTTCGGCAGAGGTGCAGGCGCTCCCAGTGCATATAGGGGGTCATGGCGAACGCTGCCGCAACCGAGTTAGAAATCCACGATAGGCGTGCTCCTCCTCGACCTTGAGGATCGGCGATCCTTTGGCGATCACCTCGGCAAGCTCCGGAGTGACAACGTCGAATAAATGCACAAGAAGGGCGTCGCCAATCGCCCGGGTCTCGGCGAGATCCTCGAAAAGGCCGGGCATTTCGCCATGCGCCAGCTTGTTGCGGCCTTCGCGATAGACGGTCGTCACCGCGTCCTCGATGTTAACCGTCAGGGTCGGATCGCCCTTGTGATTGAGGGCCGCTTCCGAGAACTCAATTATCGCGTTCGCCTTGCCGCCGGCGCCACAAAGGCCGTCGGCGGCGCAGCCATAATTCACGACGGCCATGAAGTCGGCTGCTTCACGGCGCGCCTCGCCGACCCAGTACAGAGCATTGGCCCAGCGCTCGACGAGAGAAGGCGCACGCCCAGTTTGGCGGCCCCGCACATAGAACTCGAGCACGTGCCCAGCGGCGTCGAGAAAAGGACGTTCTGCGGCGATTTTGACGGCGAGGGCCTCAGGCTTGGACCTCAGGCCAGGTATCTGCACGCTTGAGCCGCGGATGAATGCGCCGGTCGCCGATGTCGCCAGACGATCCTCGGCGAAAAGATGACCGCGCCCAGCTCTAACGAATTGCCGAGCATCCTCAACCTGGAATTGCAGCCCGATCGCATCGATCGCCAGACCCACGACGATGGACGCCTTGCGATGCGACTGATCGACCGCATGCCCGACCATCTTGATGGTCGCCATCCAATCGAATCCGCTCAAGACTCTTAAGCACCTCCCATGCATTGCGGATGTGGTGCGCGCTCCCTGGCGCGAGCGCTTGCTGGCGAAAATCATCCAGCGTAAGCGCGCGCGTCTCAACTTTCATTATGTGCGCGCGTTCAAGTGGAGCTGTGACAAAGTGGTCGATCCAATCGGCGCGGGGGCGGAACTCGACAGGCCCGACCGAGAAGGCAGGGATGCCCTGATCGCCGTGGAAAAGGTGGCAGGGGATGTGCCGGTAGACGTCCGACCGCGTCCGATCGGCGAGCCGATCCAGGTTGGCACGATAGTCGTCAGCCAGCGCCGAGAAGAAGGCGTCGTCGACTGAGGTCTTGTCTGGAGCCTTGGCGCCCCTGGGAAGATGAGCGCGGCTGTTGCGGATGGTCTCGCCAATGGCTAGGAACGACACTCGGTCGAACTCGTCGCGCGTGAGCGTCTGACGCAAATCCTCGCGCACCCCCCAGGTCTGCTGCGAGAGCTTATGCGCGGCATCGACGCCCGCCTGCGTGACATGGTACCGACCTCGCGCCTCCACGGGAATAGCGAGTGGCACGAACGGAGACTGGCTCAATGCCAACCAGTCCTTGAACGGCATCGTCGCTGTCCGGATGACGTCACTGACGACCGTTTCCAACAGCGCCTCTGTTGAGGCCTCGGACGGCTTCTTGCGTTCGCTAAGCTTATTGTCTCGCTTCACTTCAAGCCCTTGTTTTTCCTGCGGCCTGCGCTCCGTTCTGCCTAGGCGGGCTGTAGGCGGCAAGAGCTCGCATTCGCAAATCTTCAGGCGCCTGCCGGCAAGCGACTGGGGCGATCGGTCGTTGGTGTCCGCCTTCGATCATTGGCCTGAAGCGGACCGGCCGCTTCCAGCCAGATTATGCCATCAAGCGCGAGCCCAGAGGACTCTGCATTTACGTCTGCTCGCGAGGCTGGTGCGGGAACTGGACAAGGCGCCTCCTGGTCCTGATCCGGAGGATGTGTCCCAGCAGCGGGACAAAACTCGGAAACGCGACGCCATCGCCGACGCCGGCCTGAGCAAATCCACCGCGCACCGCTACGAGGAGCTTGCCACCCCCGCGACGCCCATGCGCAGAGCGCGGGAAGGCGCTACCCCGGCGCCCTTGCCGGCGGACGCTTCATGAGCACGAACCCCGACCGTTCCAGGTGCTCGACCAGGCGCTCGGCGGTGATCCGCGCCATGGCATCGTCCGCGGTGCGACCCCCGCCGGCGGCCGTCATAGCGGAGCGCGAAGGACAGCGTTCGGCGATTTCCTCGGCCGTCGCGGGACGGAGCTGCGGGTCGTCGGGCATGGGGCGAGCCTACGCGAACAGGGACAGTCCACGCCTCAGATTTGAGGGATGGTCCAGCGCCCAAATTTGGGCCATGGGCGGAACCACCCGTCCCCCAAATCTGGGGGATGGATGGTTCGCCGAGGCTACGCGGGACACGAAATACGGAGGCACTCCACCCGCGTCTACGTCCGTATATTGGACATATATTGGACAGGCGCCCCAGCGCGGCAGGTAACATACTGAAAAGATTGGCGTCCCGTGGGGGATTCGAACCCCCGTTGCCGCCGTGAGAGGGCGGCGTCCTGGGCCTCTAGACGAACGGGACGTAGCCTGACCGCCTAATAGGGGCTGCGCGCCCGCTTCGCAAGCCTCGGTCACGGCGCGAGGGTCACGCGCCCGCGGACCTCGCCGGTGCGCGGGTCGATCAGCACCACGCGATCGCCCCCGCTACCTTGTAGGCTCAGCGCAAGGAGGTCGCCGGTCGCCGCCAGCCCGGTGATCCGCGTGCCGACAGGCTCGTGCAGCACGGCCCCAAGAGGCGCGGCCGCCGGCACGAACGCACCCGATGCCAGCGGCGCGGGCGCCGTCGCGCGCTTGACGATCGTCGCGATCAGCACCGCCGTGCCGGCCAGGATCAGCACACCCATCACCACCGTCGCCGCCCTCAGCGCGCGCATGTCCGGTTCCCTTCCGTCGACCCGCCAACCGCGCTACCCCGAGACATCATGCTAGGCCAGGCTCGCGAGACCTTCCGCCTCCTTGCCGGGCCCGAGGACGCCGGCGAGCGCGCCGACCGGTTCCTCGCGGCCCGCATCGGCACGCTCTCTCGCACGCGGGTCAAGTCGCTGATCGAAGCGGGTCAGGTTGATCGCGACGGCACCGCGCTCACCGCGCCATCCGAGCCGGTACGCCCCGGCTCTGCCTATACGCTCACCCTTCCCGTCCCGGTCCCGGCCACGCCGGCACCCCAGCCCATCGCGTTCGCGATCCTTCACGAGGACGAGGACATCCTGGTGCTCGACAAGCCCGCTGGCCTCGTGGTTCACCCGGCGCCGGGCAACGAGGACCATACGCTGGTCAACGCGGTCCTGGCCCATTGCGGCGAGAGCCTGGCCGGCATCGGCGGGGAGCGCCGGCCGGGGATCGTGCACCGGCTCGACAAGGACACGTCAGGCGTCATGGTCGTCGCCAAAACCGATCTGGCGATGGCCGCGCTCTCCGCCGCCTTTGCCGCCCGCGACCTGGAGCGCGCCTACCTCGCGCTCTGTTGGGGGCTGCCGTCGCCCGCGCAGGGCGAGATCACCGGGGCGATCGGCCGCGATCCACATGAGCGCAAGCGCATGGCGATTCGCCCCGACGGTAGCGGCAAGCCGGCCCTCACCCACTACCGGACCCTGCGCGCCTATCCGGCCGCCGCCTTGCTGGAGTGCCGGTTGGCCACTGGGCGCACGCACCAGATCCGGGTCCACCTAGCACATCGCGCCCATCCGATCGTTGGCGACCCGCTCTATCTCCGCCGGGCGCCCGCCATCGCGCGAACGCTCCCCGCCGCGCTCCGGACCCGGCTGCTCGACTTCCCGCGCCAGGCCCTGCACGCTGCGCACCTGGGATTCATCCACCCGCGCACCGGGGCGGCGATGGTGTTCGAGACTTCCCCCCCCACCGACATGCGGGCACTCCTCGACGCACTGGCGCAGCCGGACCCGGAGTGAAGCAGGCCGAGCGAATACGTCAGATGTCTTGACAGGACTAATCCGGTCCTATATAAACAGGTCCGTTCGCTGTGGAGGGGCAGGTTCACAGCCGCACGCCGTCCGGCGCCCGTCCGCCAACATGGGGCCGTCCGCCGGGACGTCACATCCCTGCCAGCGACTACGACCAGCTTGCAGTCCACGGCGTTTCCGGCCTACGCCAAACGATTGGGTAGGCCATGGTCCGCCGTTCGACGAAAGGAGTCCGTCTTGGCCTCTGCCGTCCTTAATATCGCTCCCGAAGGCAACCTGTCGCGGTACCTTCAGGAGATTCGCAAATTTCCCATGCTGACTCCGGAGGAGGAACTCGACCTCGCCCGGCGCTGGCGTGACAACGAGGATATGGCGGCCGCCCACAAGCTCGTCACATCACATCTGCGGCTCGTGGCGAAGATCGCGATGGGCTATCGCGGCTACGGCCTGCCGGTGGGCGAGCTGATCAGCGAAGGCAATGTGGGGATGATGCAGGCGGTGAAGCGGTTCGACCCGGATCGCGGCTTCCGCCTCGCCACCTACGCCATGTGGTGGATTCGCGCGGCCATCCAGGAATACATCCTGCACTCCTGGTCGCTGGTGAAGATGGGCACGACCGCATCGCAGAAGAAGCTGTTCTTCAACCTGCGCCGTCTGAAGGGGCAGATGCAGGCAATCGAGGATGGCGACCTCCAGCCCGAGCAGGTGGCCAAGATCGCGCGCGTCCTCGATGTACCCGAGCAAGACGTGGTCAGCATGAACCGACGCCTGGCCGCGCCCGACCACAGCCTGAACGCGCCTGTCCGTTCGGACAGCGAGGGGGAATGGCAGGACTGGCTGGTCGATGAATCCGAAAGCCAGGAGAGCGCGATTGCCGACCGGGAGGAGCTGACGGGCCGCAAGGCCCTGCTGACCTCGGCGCTAAAGACTCTGAACGAGCGCGAGCGCCATATCCTGATCGAGCGCCGGCTGAAGGACAACCCGACCACCCTGGAGGAGCTGTCCCAGCAATACGGCATCTCGCGCGAACGGGTCCGCCAGATCGAAGTGCGCGCCTTCGAGAAGTTGCAGAAGGCGATGAAGGCGCAGATCGCGGAACGGCGGATGCACTCCACGACCGGGACAGCAGCCCGGCAGCCCTCAGAGATCGGGGCCGGCTGACCCGGGCGCCTCGGCGTCCCACGCGAAGCGCGCACGCAGCCGCTCCCGCTCGGCCCTTAGCCGGGCGGCGCGCGCCGCACTCGCCCCGTCCAGTGCCGCGCGCGCGGCGAACGGAGCCAATTCGCTCAGCAGCCACCCGGCGGCGGCCGCGCACCAGGTGCCGGCGAGCACGCGCAAATCCGTGGCCAGGGCCAGGCTGGCCTCCAAGGCCAATCCGCCGGACCACGCCGAGCGGATCGGTCCCATCGCGGCGGCTGCCGCGCAGAGCGCCACCCCCCGCGCGACCGGCCGCCCTGGTGCCTTGTCCATCACCAGCGCCAGCCCGATCGGCCACAACAATGCCGTGGCTAGCAGTGCCAACGCGGGCGCGAACGCCAGCAGCCCACCGCACGCCAAGCCTTGCGCCCAGATCAGCGACCCGGTTCCCGAGGCGGCGGGGCGCGTGCTCATCCGAGCAGCGCTAGCGCGGTCGACAGCGCAAGCGCGCCGAGGGCGAGCCCGGCTGCCACCTCCTGTCCAAGATTGCGAGCCGCCGCGATGCGCGCAGGGCCGCCAGCTTCGATTGCGGCGAGTTCGGCTTCCACGCGCGCCAGAGCGAGGGCCGCCTCCCGCGCCTCGCGCTGATCGGCTGCGCGTCCGACCGGGTCCCGCACCAGGGCCAGCATGGGTCCGAGCTGTCCCGCCTCGGCGAGCGCCGTCAGCCGCTCGGCGAGTTCGGCCCGCCGTGCCATGCTGCGCCAGTTGGCCAGCAGGTCAGGGCGGCCAACCAACCAGCGGGCGAGCGCCGGAGCCGGCACGTGGCCGCGCTCCTGCAACGCCGCAAGAAGCTCGATCTGGGCCAGTTCGGCGCCCGTGCCCACTCCGGCCGCCAGTGCCGCCATCTCCGCCTCGTTCTGGCGCTCCGAGCGTGCCGCGATGAAGGCGGCGATCTCGGCATCAACGGGACGCGATCCGCCCAGCTCCGCACGCGCGGCGCGCGTCTCGAGCGCCGCTAGCAGGTCGGTCAGACGCGCCACCACGCGCCCGCCCAGCAACGGGCTCTCGCACGCCAGCAACGGATTGAGGGCGTAGGCGAGCCGGCGGGTCCCGCCCATGGACCCGCGCGCGTTCAGCAAGGCCCGCCGCTGGCGTGCCTGCGCGCGCACCGGCGCTGCATCGCCACGGTCGGCTCGGGCTGCGGCCCAATACCCGGCGGCCTCCGTGGCGACGATCTCGACAAGCGCGTTCCCGGTCTCCCCACGCTCGCGCGTGGCGGCGGCCAGTGCGGGGCCGAGGCCATCCGGCCAGACGGCGAGCCCGCGCCAGCAGAGCGGGGCGAGCGGGTCGAGCAGTGCGACCGCACGCATCGCCAGCATCGCATCAGCGCGTGAGTCCGCGTCGCCAGGCGGAGGCGCGCGGACGATCTCATCAAGGCGCCCCGCGAGCGCCGCATTTCCCAGCCCGCGCCGGAGCCAACCGTCCACCGCACCGCCACGCAGGGCCGCGACACCCGGCTCGGGATGCATCGCGATGGCGTGCGCCAGGGCGCGGGCATCCCACGCGGTCCACGGGCCGATCCGCGCCGGTGACGGGGCGCGCTTCGGTGGACGGGCGGCCAGCCGGCGGGCACGGGCCGCTGCGGGATCGAGCAGCAGGGACGGGGTCGGTCGGTGCTCGGGGCCCTCGGCCAGCATCCCGCGCGCGAGGTCTGCGATCGCCGGATGCAGGCGCGCCTCCCCCACGATTGCGGCGAAACTGCCATCCTCCAGCTTGCGCCGCACGATCTCCATCGGCGTCAGTCTGTCGAGGGGCACCCGCCCGAGGGCCAGGACCACCATCAGCACGCCGAGCGCGTACACGTCGTCGGCGACCGTGCCCTCGCCGCGGCCGGCGGGCAGGCACATGGCGGAATAGGGCGGCTCGAATAGGGCGGGCTGCGCAGAAGCCGGCGGGCCGGCCCAGGCTTGCCCGAGGATGACCGGCTGACCGGGTGCCGGCTGGAACACGTTGTCGGGACGGATCGCCCGATGGGTGGCGCCGCAGCCACCAAGCCGCACCAGCGCCTGCGCGGCGGGGCGCAGCAGGCACTCCAGCAGCTCGGTCTCCGACCAGATGCGCAACGTCACGCCGACCGCTGGGCCGGTCGGGGCCGGGCAGATGACGTAGTAGGCCTCGTCGCCCGCAATGCCGCCGGCCGGGCCCGGCCCGTGCGCCAGCGGCCCCAGCATGCCCTCGGTCAGCCCCGCCAGGGTCTGGAGCGGCTGCGCGCGGGGCGGCATGCCCGGCGCGACCTGCACCGCCATCAGCCCCGATCCCTCGACCTGGCGATCGACCACGGCGAAGGCAGGCAGCCCACCGCCCGCCCCGGCGAGCGGACGAGTGGAATCGACGCGATATTTACCGCCGATCAGGCGGCGGTCGACCTCGTCGGGGGCAGCCTCCATGACATCGTCGAGCTTGCCCGGAAAGCGTTGCGCAATCCCTAACGGCTCAGGCCTCGAACGGGTCGCGCACCAGGATCGTGTCGTCGCGCTCGGGACTCGTCGAAAGCAACGTGACCGTCGCCTCGGTCAGCTCCTCGATGCGCCGGACGTACTTGACGGCCTGCGCCGGCAGCTCCGCCCAGGAACGGGCGCCGCGCGTGGACCCCTCCCATCCCGCCATCGTCTCGTAATCCGGCACCGCGCGGGCCTGCGCCGCCGGGCCCGCGGGCAAGCGGCGCAGGCGCTCGCCATCGACTCGATAGCCGGTGCAGATGCGCAGCTCCGGCAGTCCATCAAGCACGTCCAGCTTGGTCAGCGCCAGGCCGTTGATCCCGGCCACCTTCACCGCCTGGCGCACCAGCACCGCATCGAACCAGCCACAGCGCCGCCGCCGGCCGGTCACTGTGCCGAATTCGTGCCCGCGATTGCCGAGCAACTGGCCGGTGGCATCCGCCAGTTCGGTCGGGAACGGGCCGGCGCCGACCCGCGTGCTATACGCCTTGGCGATCCCCAGCACGAAGCCCACCGCGGCCGGGCCCAGCCCGGCACCGGCCGCCGCCGTCGCAGCGACGGTGTTGCTGCTGGTCACGTACGGATAGGTGCCGTGATCGACGTCCAGCATGACCGCCTGCGCGCCCTCGAACAGCATGCGCCGGCCGGCCCGGCGGGCTTCGTCCAGCCGTTCCCAGACCGGCTCGGCGAAGGGCAGGATGCGCGGTGCCAATGCCAGCAGCCCGTCCAACAGCGCCTGCTTTTCGAAGTCGGCGCGCCGAGGCCGGCGAGCAGGGTGTTGTGGTGCAGCAGCAACTCGTCGAGCTTGGCCGACACCGTCTCGGGCTCGGCCAGATCGGCGACCCGGATCGCCCGGCGCGCCACCTTGTCCTCGTAGGCCGGACCGATGCCGCGTCCGGTGGTGCCGATCCGCCGTTCTCCGCGCGCGGCCTCCCGCGCTCGGTCGATGGCGCGGATGCAGCTCCAGGATCAGCACCGCATTGTCGGCGATGCGCAGCGTTGCCGGCGAGACGTCCAGGCCTTGCGCGCGCACCCGCTCGATCTCGGCCAGCAACGCCTCGGGATCGATCACCACCCCGTTGCCGATGACCCCGAGCTTGCCGCGCACCAGACCGGATGGCAGCAGCGACAGCTTGTATGTCTCGTTGCCGACCACCAGCGTGTGCCCAGCGTTGTGGCCGCCCTGGAAGCGCACGACGATCTCGGCGCGGCTGGCCAGCCAGTCCACCACCTTGCCCTTGCCCTCATCGCCCCATTGGGCGCCGATCACGGCGACATTGGCCATCGCTTCCTCGTCGCTCCGTCAGCGCTCGGGCGAAAGCGGCATCGCCCTGCCATCCGCAAGGATATGCGTGCACTCCAGCCGCCGCGCCTCGGCCATGGCATCGTCCCTGCCGGACAGGTCGGCGACGGTGGCGAAGCCTTCGCCCCGCAAGGCAGCCCCCTGGGCGGGATCGGTGCCCACCGGCAGCAGCACGCGCGGGCGCGGAGCACGGCGCGGGGCCGCGCGCAGCACGGCGTCGGGGTAAAGCGTCAGCCCGGTCGCAGGCTCCGTCTCGCCGCACAGGTAGCGCCCGCCCCGCCCCAGCTCCTCATGCCGGCCGGGGGCGAAAATCGTCAGGGCGATCCCCGTGTGATAGCGAAACCCCCGGAACTCCACCGGGTCGATGGTCAGCCGCAGCGCCGGCGCGCAGGTCCGGATGGCCGCGACGGTGTCCGTCAGCTGGATCGGCGAGGGCGCGCGCCGGCTCGGGCAGCCGCGCGGCGTGCAGCGCGGCGAGTGCCCGCTCGGCCGCGCCGGCGGCCAGCAGCAGGTCGGTCAACGTTGGCGCCAGCGCACCGCCATGACGGGCCACCGCCGCCGCGTCCTTGCGGTCGAGCGCTCGGGCGAGCGCGGCGCGCCGCGGGCCAGCGATCCCGGCATCGTCCAGCAGCGCGGGGACCAGCGTCGGCAGGGTCAGGTCGAAGCTCATGCACGCAAGCCCGGCCGCGGGCAGCGCCTCGGCCCCGACCAGCACGATCTCGGCATCGGCGGCGGCTCGGTCGCTGCCGATCAGCTCGATGCCGGCCTGGGCGATCTGCCGGTCGGGGGCAAGCTGGCTGCCACGCACGCGCAGACATTGCCCGGCATAGGACAGGCGCAACGGGCGCGGCGCACGCGACAGGCGCGTCCGACGCGATGCGCGCCACCTGCGGCGTGGTGTCCGCCCGGACCCCCATCATGCGCTGCGAATGTCGGGGTCCATCAGCCGGAACGTCTGCTCGGCGACCGCCGCCCCGGAGCCGGCAAGCAGGCTGTCCTCGAACTCCAGCAGCGGCGGCTTCACGCGCTCGTAGCCGTGCGCGGCAAACACCTCCATCATCGCCTCGACCGCGGCGGCCTCGGTCTCCGCCTCGGGTGGCAGCAGGTCGCGCAGCCCGGCCGGCAGCAACGCCGGATTGAATGGCAGGTCGTCGGACATCACCCCTGCCCTATCAGCTAACGGACGCGGACGAAACCTCGGGCGTTTACGCGCCGGTGACGGTCACGGACGCACAATCGCGTGGTGCTGTTCAACACCGCACCCTTCCTGCTCGGCTTCCTGCCGATCGTGCTGGCCGGGTTCTTCGCGACCGGCCGGCTCGGCGGCACGACCTGGGCGCTTGCGTGGATCATCGCCGCCAGCCTGGTGTTCTACGGCTGGTGGGACCCGCATTTCGTCGTCCTGCTCGCCGGCTCAATCGCCCTGAACTACTGGATCGGCCAGCATATCCTGGCGCTCGCCCGCGCTGGGCGGGACCGCGCCGCACGGCACTGGCTCGTGCTGGGCGTCGTGCTCGATCTTGGGATGCTCGGCTGGTTCAAATACGCGGGGTTCCTGGCCGGCGCGGGCGCCGCCCTGGCCGGCCTGCATGCTCCCACGCTTCAGGTCGCGCTGCCGCTGGCGATCAGCTTCTTCACATTCCAGCAGATCATGTTCCTGGCCGACAGCGCGCGAGGCCACCGGCCCGACGCGGGCTTCCTTCCCTATGCGACGTTCGTGGCCTTCTTCCCGCACCTGATCGCCGGACCGATCGTGCGTCCGCGCGAGATCATCCCCCAGCTCGTAGCCCCCACCTTCACGCGCGCGCGCCCCGAGGCGATCGCGGAGGGGCTGGAGCTGTTCCTGCTCGGCCTGGCCAAGAAGGCGGTACTCGCCGACACGTTCGCGCGCTTCGCCGATGTCGGCTTCAATGCGGCGGCGCGGGGCACGCCGCTGACGCTGCTCGAGGCCTGGTACGCGCTGCTCGCCTACGCGCTGCAAATCTATTTCGATTTTTCGGGCTATTCCGACATGGCGATCGGGCTCGCGCGGACGATGAACGTGCGATTCCCGCTCAATTTCGACCGGCCGTACCAAGCACGCGACATCGCCGCATTCTGGCGGCGCTGGCACATCACCCTCGGCGCCTTCCTGCGCGACTACCTCTATATCCCGCTCGGCGGCAGCCGCGTCGGCCCGATGCGGCGGGTGCTGAACCTGATGCTGACGATGCTGCTGTGCGGGCTCTGGCACGGCGCGGCATGGCGCTTCGTCCTGTGGGGGGCGCTGCACGGCGGCTTTCTCGCCTTCCATGCGGCCTGGCGCCGGCAAGGCGTGCGGCTTGCCGGTCCGATCGCGCAGGCGCTGACGCTGGGATGCGTGCTGCTCGCCTGGGTGCCGTTCCGCTCGGAGGGATTGGCGGCGAGCCTGGCCATGCTGCGCGGCCTGTTCGGGCTCAACGGCATCGCATTGCCGCAGATGGTCCTGAGCTGGCTGCCCTGGCTCGGCGCCGTCGCCGTGCCAGTGGCCGCGCTGCCCTCGCTCGGTGACGCGCGCACCCTCAGCTTCCCCGAAGTGACCGCCTGCCTGGCGCTCGGCTGGGGCATCGTGCTGCTCGCGCCGCAACTGCACGCATTGTCGGCGCGCGCACGCGCGCTGGCGCTGACCGCGGGCTTCGCGTTCACCGTCCAGGCAGTGTTCTTCGCCCCGAGCGTCACCCCTTTCCTCTACTTCCAGTTCTGATGGCCCCTGTCTCGTGATGGGTCCTGTCCGGCGCTTGCTGGCGTGCTGCCTCGCCTTGATCATTCTATACGGCGTGCTGTTCGGCTGCGTGCTGGATCGCCCGCTCGCCTACGGGTTCCTGCAAGCGCAGATCGACGCCAAGCTCGCCCGCGCCCGCACGGTCGAAGGGCCGAAGCTGGTCATCCTGGCCGGCTCCAATGCACCCTATTCGCACCGCTGCGCGCTGATCGAGCCGGCGCTCGGCATGGCCTGCGTGAACGGCGGCGTCGCGGTGGGCATCGGGCTCGACTACCTGTTCGCCCGCTGGCGGCATGGGCTGCATCCGGGCGACGCGGTGTATCTGCCCATGGAGGAGGCGCAGTATGCCCGCTCACGGACCGCCACCGCGCTCGGTCCGGACTCGGCGATCATGTTCCGCCATGACTGGCGCACGCTGGCCCGCCTCGCTCCCCGGCGTTGGGCGGGCGCGCTGTTCGCGTTCGACCTGCGCTTCGCGGTGATGGCGCCGATCGAGCGCGCCCTGGTCGCGTCCGGCTTCCACGACCCACGAGCGGCGGCCGAGGGCACGATGAATGCCTGGGGCGATCATGTCGGCCACACCCCGGCGCTGGGCGCGGCGAGCCAGGTGCTGCTCGCCCGCGAACAACCTGTGCATGTCTCCGCGGCCGAGATCGCGCACGGTGACGGCGCGCGCATGATCGCTGCGTTTCTGCGCTGGGCCGCCGCGCATGGCGTGCGCGCCATCGGCGGGCTGCCGACCGAGTTCGCCGACGCCCCCATGCCGGACAGCACGCGCACGGCGATCCGCGCATTGTACGAGGCGAACGGGGCGGCGTTCCTGGAACTGCCAAACCGCAGCCTCTATCCCCGGACGGCGTTCTTCGACACCCCGGACCATCTCAGCGAGCCATGGCAGATGGCCCATTCGCGGGCGCTGGCGCAGGCACTCGCCCCGCTCCTGGGCCGCGCGCCCGCCGGCACGGCCCAGGCCGCCCCGCCGACTTCCTCAGCCCCGCACATGCTGTGACGGTGCGATGTCCGGCTCCCGCACCGCCGCCTGATGCGCCGCGAGGCACGCGACATCGACGATCTGGCTCACCGAGGCGTCCATCTGCATGATCTGCACCGGGTGCGACAGTCCGACGAGCAGTGGGCCGATGGTCGTGCCGCCCACCATCTTCGGCGTCAGGCGCGAGGTGATGTGCGCCGAATGAAGCCCCGGCATAATGAGCACGTTGGCGGGGCCGGTCAGGCGGCAGAACGGATACAGCGCCCGCAGTTCCGGCTCCAGCGCGACATCCGGGCTCATCTCTCCGTCGTACTCGAAATCCACCTTGCGCGCGTCCAGGATCTCGATCGCGTCGCGCATGACCGCGGCGGCTGGGTGCATCGCCGCCCCGAAGGTGGTGTGCGACAGCAATGCGATGCGCGGTTCCTGGCCGAACGCGCGCGCGGCCCGCGCGCTCCCCTCCGCGATGTCGGCCAATTGCGTGGCGTCGGGGCGGAAATGGATCAGCGTGTCGGCGATGAACAGCGTACGCCCACGCATGCCGAGCAGCAGGGTCAGCCCGAAGGCGAGGCCGTGCGGCGCCGGATCGATCGCGTGGGTGATGTCCTCGAGACAGACCTCGGTGGCCCGCGTCAGCCCGGTCACCATCGCATCGGCGTCCCCGGTCGCCACCATGCAGGCGGCGAAAACGTTGCGATCCTGGTTGACCATGCGCTGGCAATCGCGGTGCAGGAAGCCGCGCCGTTGCAGCCGCCCGTAGAGGAACTCCGTGTATTTCACGTTCGCCCCGGACAGGCGGGCGTTGTGGATCTCGATCCCTTCCATCACGCCCAGGCCCAGGCTTTGCATGGTCGCGATCACACGCTCCTCGCGCCCGATCAGCACCGGCTTGCCGTAGCCCGCGTTGCGGAACGCCACGGCGGCACGCACGATCGTCTCCTCCTCGCCCTCGGCGAACACGACGCGCTTGGGCGCGGCGCGCACTGCCTCGGCGATGCGGTCCAGCGCCCCGGCGGTGGGATCGAGCCGCCCGGACAGCTCGCGCGCATACCGGCGCAGATCGGTGATCGGCCGGCGTGCCACCCCGGAATCGATCGCCGCCTTTGCGACCGCGGGCGCCACCCACGAGATCAGCCGCGGGTCGAAGGCGTTGGGGATGATGTAGTCCGGCCCGAACGTCAGGCGCCGTCCGGCCGAGGCGGTATGCACCTCGTCCGGCACGTCCTCGCGCGCGAGCTTGGCCAGCGCCTCGGCCGCCGCGATCTTCATCGCTTCGTTGATGGTGGAGGCGCGCACGTCCAGCGCGCCCCGGAAGATGTAAGGAAAGCCGAGCACGTTATTGACCTGATTGGGATAGTCGCTCCGCCCGGTGGCGATGATCGCGTCGGGGCTGGCGGCGCGCGCCTCCTCCGGCGTGATCTCGGGATCGGGGTTGGCCATCGCGAAGATGATGGGCTTGGGCGCCATCGCGCGCACCATGTCCTGCGTCAGCGCTCCCCTCACCGACAGGCCGAAGACGACGTCCGCGCCCTCCAGCGCCTCGGCCAGGGTGCGCGCCCGCGTCGCCACCGCGTGCGCCGACTTCCACTGGTTCATGCCCTCGCGCCGACCTTGGTAGAGAACCCCCTTGGTGTCGCACAGCAGGATGTGCTCGGGGTGCATCCCCATGGCCTTCAGCAGCTCGACGCAGGCGATGGCCGCCGAGCCGGCGCCGTTGACCACCAGCTTGGTCTCGCGCAGGTCGCGCCCGGTCAGATGGCAGGCGTTGATCAGTCCGGCCGCAGCGACGATCGCGGTGCCGTGCTGGTCGTCGTGGAACACCGGAATGTCCATCAGCTCGCGCAGACGCTGCTCGATGATGAAGCACTCCGGCGCCTTGATGTCCTCCAGGTTGATGCCGCCGAACCCGGGACCCAGATAGCGCACCGCGTTGACGAAGGCGTCCACGTCCTCCGTCTCGATCTCCAGGTCGATGCCATCCACATCGGCGAACCGCTTGAATAGCGCGACCTTGCCTTCCATCACCGGCTTGGACGCAACGGCGCCGAGATTGCCGAGGCCGAGCACCGCGGTGCCGTTGGAGATCACGGCGACCATGTTGGCTTTGGTGGTGTATTCGTAGGCCAGCGCCTTATCGCGTGCGATATGCAGGCAAGGCTCGGCAACGCCCGGCGAGTAGGCGAGCGAGAGATCGCGTGCCGTCGTCAGCGGCTTGGAGATGCGGGTCTCCAGCTTCCCGGGACGCCCGGATGAATGAAGTGCGAGCGCCTCCTCGGCCGAGATGCGCGTCGTGCGTGTGTCGATGCCGCCCTCGGCCATGTCCTTGCTCCTCCCCGCCGCGTTGGACTTGCATCCATCATGGAGGGCAGCGGCGGGCGTGGAAAGGTGTCATGCCATTCCGGGCAGCCGGGCCAGCACCTCCGTCCACAGGCGCAACAGACCGGGGCCGCGATAGGCCCGATCGTGCTGCGCGAGATAGGCGCGCACGGTTGCCGATGCCGGCGGCCCGTCCAGTCCCGCGCTCATGCGTGCCGCCGCCACGATGGCGCGCGCCGTTTCCAGAACAAGACCGTTGCGCGCGCCCTTCAGCGTATAGCAACCGGCGCGCGGCAGCAGCCGAGGCCAGGATGCGCCGTGCTTGCGCGCGATATACAGGCGGTTGCGGAC
Source organism: uncultured Pseudomonadota bacterium (assembly GCA_963756495.1). Lineage (GTDB taxonomy): Bacteria > Pseudomonadota > Alphaproteobacteria > Acetobacterales > Acetobacteraceae > DATFDN01. The sequence goes on from CAVWNS010000009.1 coordinate 177,052, forward strand.
GAAGTGGAACCAGCGCCCGCCTGCCCAGTCCAGTCGCCGCTCGGGGCTGGCCTTGTGGCGCACCGCGATGTCGCCGTGATAGCGCACGCACCAGCCGCGCCCGATCGCGCGCAGACAGAAATCCAGCTCCTCCCAACAGAAGAACAGCGCCTCGTCGTATCCCCCCGCCTCCTTCCAGGCGGTGCGGCGGATCGCGTGGCCGGCGCCCACGAAGGTGGCCGCATCGAAGACTGTGCCGGCGCGGGCCAGCAGCGCGCGCGGATAGCCCCAGGACAAAAGATCGTCCTCGCCGGTCGCGTCGACCAGGATACGCAGGCCGATGGCGGCAAGCGCCGGATCGGTGTCGAGCGCGGCGAGCGCGGCGGCGAGCGTATCGGGGGTGTCGAAGACGGCGTCATTGTCCAGCCCGAAGATGATCCGCCCGTGGCCCAGCGCCGCCCCACGGTTGCGACCGGCCGCGACGCCCACGTTGGCCCCGAGCGAGACCAAAGTCGCGTCCGTCCCGGTGACGGCGCGGGCGAGTCCGGCCAGCGCGTCCCCTCGCGAGCCCTGGTCCACGACGATCACGTGCCGGCGCACCCCACGCTGGGCCAGGGCGGAGGCAATCGCCGCCTCGGTCTCGGCCGGGCGATCAAGGGCCAGGATCACCACGTCGGCATCATAGGCGCCCTCGGGCGGTCCAGCGGCACCCGCGACGTGGCGCCAGCCACTCATCGCGGAACGGCGAGATAGGCGAGCCGCTTCATCTCCTTGCGGCCGCGCGCGACGGAATCGAGGATCAGGCCGCAGGCGAGCGCGAGCATGGCCGCCAGGGTCAGCCCGGTCGCCAGCACCGCTGTCGGCAGGCGCGGAACCAGGCCGGTGCGGACATACTCCAACACCACCGGAAGCGCCGCGCCGACCCCCGCCGCGAGCAGCAGCGCCCCGGCCGAGGCGAAGAATTGCAGCGGCCGCTCCTGCTTCACCAGCTTCACGATGGTGCGCAGGATGCGCAGCCCATCCACCCAGGTGCGCAGCTTGGAGGCCGAGCCGACCGGCCGGCCGCGATAGCGTGTGCACAGTTCGCCAATGGGCATGCAGAGTTCCAGCGCGTGAACGGTAAACTCCGTCTCGGTCTCGAAGCCTTCGGACAGGGCGGGAAAGGATTTCACGAAGCGCCGGCTGAACACCCGGTAGCCGGAGAGGACGTCGCTCACCCGGTCGCCAAACACCCACCGCACCATGCCGCTCAGCAACACATTCCCGGCGCGGTGGCCCCGACGGAAGGGTTCCAGCCCGGCCCCCTCGCGGGTGGCGGTGACCATGTCGAGCTGGCCTTCAACCAGCAGTCGCACCATCGCCGGGGCGGCGGCAGCATCATACGTGTCATCGCCATCAACCAGCAGGAACACGTCCGCTTCCACGTCGGCGAACATGCGGCGCACGACGTGCCCCTTGCCGCGCAGGCGCTCGGTGCGGACCTGCGCGCCGGCGGTCCGTGCCACCTCGGCGGTGCGGTCGCGGGAATTGTTGTCGTACACGTAGATCGTCGCCTCGGGCAGGCTGGTGCGGAACGCGATGACGACGCGCGCCACCGCCGCTTCTTCGTTCAGGCAGGGAATGAGCACCGCGATACGCGGCCCGGCGCTGCCGTATGCGTGCCGCCGAACCCCGAGTCCGGCCAGCGATGCGCCCGCGTCCGAGGCGACAGACGCGCGCTCCGGCTGCATCAGCATGGTCACGGATCAGTAGGCGTTCTTCATGCTGAGCATCGCGCCCAGCGTGCGGATCAGCACGGACAGGTCGAGCCAGATCGTCCAGCGCCCGACATATTCGAGGTCGCAGGCCACACGACGGACGATCTTCTCCTCGGTGTCGGTCTCGCCCCGCCATCCACGCACCTGGGCCAGCCCGGTCATGCCCGGACGGACGCGGTGGCGCGCTGGATACGAGGGGACGATCACCTCGAACGGACGGCCCCCAGCGCATGTCCCGGGCGCGTGCGGGCGCGGCCCGACCAGGGACATGTCGCCGCGCAGCACATTGAAGAGCTGCGGCAACTCGTCGAATGAGGCACGCCGCAGGAAGGCGCCTACCCGGGTCACCCGCTCGTCCCGGCGTGTCGCCTGCCGGCAGCCGACCTGCTCTGCCACCTCCTGGCGCATGGTGCGGAACTTGAGCATCCGGAACTCGCGCCCGCCGAGGCCGACGCGGCGCTGGCGAAACAGCACGGGACCTGGGCTGTCGAGCTGGACCCATGCGGCGATCAGCAGCATCATCGGCCCGAGCACGACCAGCGCGGCCATCGCCACGGCGACGTCTTCCGCCCGCTTCAGCGCCGCCCTCCAGCCGCGCAACGCCGGATCGGAGAGCCACAGTCTGGGCGGCGCCGGCCTTGTGACGGTCGGGCGCGACGGCATTGGACGGCGAATTGCGCGGGCGGCCGAACGCTGCGCGCCTCTCAATGCCTCCGGCAGCGCCCCTGGCAGCAACCCCGCCAGGGCAGGCCGCTCCATTACCTGCTCGCCCGTCTCCCGCATGCGCGCGCCCTTCTGGCTGCGGCCGCCGCACCGGGCGGCCCTCGCGCGCTGTTATGAACCAAAAACAGTCACTATCCGATTAACATGGAACGAAGTCTCACCCGGAGAACGCTCCGCCGCTAGTGCTCTGACCCGTTCTGGCAATTCACAACGGTGTGCGACCGTGCGATTCTGTCGGCATGGCACAGACGGTATGCGTGATCCTGAGTTCGTCGGATAGAGAGACGCTTGAGGCGATCCTCGCCGACCGCAATCGGCCGCAAAAGCATGTCGAGCGCGCGCGGGTCGTGCTTGCGGCAGCGGAGCGCGGCCCGGTGCAGCCGGTGGCGACGCGCCTGGGGGTCAGTCGTCCGATGGTCTGGCGCTGGCAGCGACGCTTCGCCGAGGAGGGCGCGGACGGGCTGCTGCGAGACAAGACGCGCAAGCCTGGCAAGCCGCCGATCTTGGCTGAGACGGTGGCGCGCGTCGTTGCGCTGACCTGCGCCGATCCGCCGCATGAGGCCACGCACTGGACCGGCCGGGCGATGGCTCGGGCCGTCGGCATCTCCCTGACATCGGTGCCGCGCATCTGGGCCGCGCACAAGCTCCAGCCGCACCGCATCCGCACGTTCAAGCGGTCGCGCGATCCCGACTTCGCCGCCAAGCTGACCGACATCGTCGGCCTCTATCTGGACCCGCCGACGCAAGCCGTCGTGCTGTCCATCGACGAAAAGAGCCAGATCCAGGCGCTCGATCGCACGCAGCCGGGCTTGCCGATCAAGCCGGGCCGATGCGGCACGATGACCCACGACTACAAGCGCCACGGCACGACCACGCTGTTCGCCGCACTCAACGTGCTCGACGGCTCCGTCATTGGCCGCTGCATGCAGCAGCACCGGCACGAGGAGTTCATCCGCTTCCTCAACGACGTCGAGCGCGCTGTTCCGGCCGGCAAGCTGATCGAGGCGGTGGTCGACAACGACGCCACTCATAAGCATCCGAAGGTGAAGGCGTGGCTCGAACGGCATCCCCGCTGGACCTTCCACTTCACGCCCACGTCCGGATCGTGGTTGAACGCCGTCGAGAACTTCCTTTCCGTGCTGACGCGCAAGCGCATCCGTCGCGGCAGCTTCCATTCGATCGTCGATCTGCAAGCCGCCATCAAACGCTACCTCGCCGAGCACAACGCCGAGCCGAAGCCGTTCGTCTGGACCGCCTCGGCCGCCTCAATCCTGGCCAAGCTCGACAGACTGCCTGCACGGTCCGTATAAGTCAGAGCACTAGTGCTCCGTCATAGCTGATTTGAGGGGCCGTGCGTTCTGGCTTTGGCGGTGAAGCCATTGCCGGAGGCGTGCGATGAAGAAGTATCGGGTGACACTGACAGTGATGGAGCGCGAGGAGCTCGCGGCGCTGTTGTCGCGTGGCAAGGCGGATGTTCGCAAGCTCAAGCACGCTCAGATGCTGCTCAAGGCCGACGCGGCGGAGGGTGGCCCGGCGGGGACGGACGAGCGGACCGCGGAGGCGGTCGGGATCGGGGTGGCCACGATAGAGCGGGTGCGGCGGCGCTTCGTGGAGGAGGGCCTGGCAGCCGCGCTGAGCCCGTATCGCGGGGGTAAGCGGGTCTATACGCGCGCACTCGACGGCGCGCAGGAGGCGCACCTCATTGCGCTGGCCTGCTCCGCGCCGCCGCAAGGGTGCGGGCGCTGGACCTTGCGCCTGCTGGCGCGGCGCATGGTCGAGTTGCAGCACACCGACGCGCTCTCGCACGAAACGGTGCGCCAGACGCTCAAAAAAACGCCCTCAAGCCGCACCTGAGGCGGATGTGGTGCATCCCGCCGAAGCACTCGGCGGAGTTCGTCTTCCACATGGAAGACGTGCTGGAGGTCTACAGCCGTCCCTACGACGCGAAGCGGCCGGTGGTCTGCCTCGACGAGACTTTCAAGCAACTGGTCGGCGAAACGCGCGAACCCCTGCCGACACGGCCTGGCGCGGTTGAACGCTTCGACCACGTCTATGTTCGCAACGGCGTGGCCAGCCTGTTCCTCGCCACTGAGCCGCTCGCCGGCTGGCGGCATGTGGCCGTGACCGAGCACCGCCGCCGCGGCGACTGGGCCAGCTTCGTGCGCGACCTGCTCGAGGGGCCATACCATGACGCCGAGCGCGTGGTGCTGGTCATGGACCAGCTCAACACTCACTCGCTCGCCAGCCTCTACGAGGCGTTCCCGCCCGAGGAGGCCAGGCGCCTGGCCGAGCGCATTGAACTCCACCACACGCCCAAGCATGGATCGTGGCTCAACATGGCCGAAATCGAGTTCAGCGCGCTAGCGCGGCAATGCCTCGCTCGCCGCATCGCCCAGCACGAGACGCTCCGCCGCCACGTCGCGCAATGGGAGGACCAGCGCAACGCCGGGCAAGCCAAGGTCAACTGGCACTTCACCACCGGCCAGGCCCGCACCAAACTCCGAAGCCTCTACCCATCACTTGATGACTGACAAAATACTAGGTTGATATCTGCTCCAGCACCGCGCGGGACTGCTTGATCCCCATGCCGCGGATCAGCAACGCGGGGACAATTGCGCCAGGCAGGACGATCCAGAGCACCCAGCCCAGGTGATTCGGTCCCAGCCCATAGAGGGGGCCGAGCAGCGTGACGCCAGCCCAGCCCCCGAGATGGCCTATCCCGTCGGTCCAGGCGAAGGCCACGGACCGCATGCGCGTCGCGAAGGCGACCGCTGTATAGTTATAGAGGTTGAACAGCCACAGCCCGGTCCCCACCCGACTGACGATGTAGCAGATCGCGACGACGGGAAGGCTGGGGACCAGCCAGGCCACGATCCACGCCAAGCCGAACATCACACCCATGAGGAACAGGACATCGCGCCGCTCGACCGCTTCGCCGAGCCGCGCGTTGATCTGAAAACAAATAAACAGAACGGCGTACGCGGCGGCGATGGTCAGGAACACGAAGTGCGCCGAGCCGCCATGGTCCACCATGTACACAGCGGCGAACGCACCGACGCCATAGATCAGGCCGGAGTAGCCGAGCATCCAGCAGACGATCAACAGCACGACCCGGCTGCGATATTGCGGATTGGTGAACAGCTCGCGCCAGGCGCCGCGACCGGCAATCACTACCGGGCGCGGCGTCCGGTCAGGCGCCGGCAGTGGTTTGCCGCTGGCACGCTGGCACCGCCACTCGGTACTCGGTCACGACGCGCTCCGCGTCCGCGTGACGCCCCCTCGCCTCGAGCCATCGAGGCGATTCCGGAAGCCTCCACAGCAGCAGGGGCAACAGGATGACCACTTCGACGCCGCCGCTGACCAAGAGGAACAATTGCCAGCGGCTCGGAATCCAGGCGAAGGCGAGCAGGTTGACGCCGACCGCCACCAGCGCCGTCACGCCTTGCGAGGCAAGCAGGACCTTGTTGCGGACAGCAGGCGAGGTTATTTCCGACAGATAGACCGCGTGGGTGGCGACGATGCCGCCGACACCCAGCGTGCTGAGCACCGACCACACGACCATGGCCCAGAAGCTGGTCACGTAGGCGAACGGCCAGATGCAGATCCCACCCAGCAGCGCCGACAGCAGGATCGCCGGGCGTCTTCCGTAGCGATCTGCGACCCAGCTCATGATGTAGGCGCCAAGCAGCACGCCCAGTCCGACCTGCAACGCCACAATGACGGAGTACTGGGAGATGGTGACGAGGTGCTTGGGACGCCAGACGAACGGATAGAGCCGCGCGCCGATGCCGTCGGTGTCGAAGATGATGAAGCCCCAGGTCAGCTGGACTAGGATCGCCAGCTCCCACTGCACCCGCGTGAGCGGCAGCCGATCGATGCGTGCCGCGACATCCCCGGCGACCGCCTCGGGTGGGGCTTCGCCGCCTACCCCCAATCGGGAAGCGGAGCGGTCGAACAGCGAGCGTCCGCGGTCCTTGTCCACCATGCGGCTCTCCTCCCCACCCAGCGGCCCCGTTGATCGGGGTCCGCCTTTCTCTGCACCCCGGCTTCGCGGGTGCTTGTCGTCCGAGTTTCCTGCGTGACGATGGCTGGGCCAGCGGCCTGGTGTCAAACATCGCTTGGTCGCATGGCACCGATGCGGATGCCCCTCGAACCTCGGCGAGGCACTCATATCCACCAAGCGCTGGCGGCAAACGAAAAGGCCCGGCCGAAGCCGAGCCTTCAGACGAGCCTCGGAAAGTCGGGCTGATTCAGCGCGGCGTCAGCACCATGATCATCTGCCGGTTCTCCATCCGCGGCATCTGCTCGACCTTGGTCAGCGGGTCCATCTCCTCGCGGATGCGCTCGAGGACGCGCATCCCGATATCCTGATGCGCCATCTCGCGGCCGCGAAAGCGGAGGGTCACCTTGACCTTGTCGCCCTCCTCGATGAACATCTTCATCGCCCGCATCTTCACCTGATAGTCGTTCTCGTCGATGTTCGGGCGGACCTTGACCTCTTTGATCTCGATGACCTTCTGGCGTTTCTTCGCCTCGTTCTTCTTCTTCTGCTGCTCGTACTTGAACTTGCCGTAGTCGAGGATTTTCGCCACTGGCGGGTCGGCGTTGGGGCTGATCTCCAGCAGATCGAGCCCGACGGAGAACGCCTTCTGGAGCGCCTCGCGCGCGGTCATGACCCCCTGCATCTCGCCGTCCTGGTCGATCAGCCGCACCTGCGCCGCTCGAATCTCCTCGTTCACACGGGGTCCGTCCCGCGTCGGCGGGGCGGTCATGGGTCCTCGGGCTATGGTCTCCCTCCTGTCACTGTTGAAAAATGGGCCAACCGGCCAGCACGCGCTGGGCCGGCACAATACATCCTGACTATCCGTGGCCGCGGGATCAAGCGGCTTGACGGCCGCCGGCGCGCGCGTCGGCCAGACGTCTCAGATCGGGGGGCGTGGCCTCCGTCGCAAGATGGGAGACCGCCTGCTCCAACCCCAGGATTTGCTGACCGTCCGACCCCAGACGACGCAGCGCGAGACTGCGCGTCTCCGCCTCCCGGCGCCCGATCACCGCCAGCACTGGGACATGCGCCAGGCTGTGGGCGCGCACCTTGGCGTTGATCTTCTGGTTGGTCAGATCGAGTTCGACCATCAAGCCAGCGGCGCGCAATGACTCGGCCGCCTCGCGTGCGAACGCATCGGCGTCGGAGACGATCGTCGCCACCACCACCTGCACCGGCGCGAGCCAGAGCGGGAACCGGCCCGCGTATTGCTCGATCAGGATGCCGAGGAACCGCTCGAAGCTGCCCAGGATCACCCGATGCAGCATCACCGGGCGATGGCGCGCGCCGTCCTCGCCCACGTATTCGGCGTCCAGCCGTTCCGGCAGGTTGAAATCGACCTGCAACGTCCCGCATTGCCAGTCTCGCCCGATGGCGTCGCGCAGCACGAATTCCAGCTTCGGGCCGTAGAACGCGCCCTCCCCCGGGTTCAGTTCGTATTCGACCCCGGCGGTGGCGCATGCCTCCTTCAGCACGGCCTCGGCGTGGTCCCAGACGGCATCCTCGCCGACGCGCATCGCCGGGCGGTCGGCGAACTTCACCCGGAACTCGGAGAAGCCGAAGTCGCGATAGACTGAGGAGAGCAGTTCGACGAACCGCACCGTCTCCGGCGCGATTTGCTCCTCGTTGCAGAAGATATGCGCGTCGTCCTGGGTGAAGGCGCGCACGCGCATGATACCGTGCAGCGCGCCGGACGGCTCGTAGCGATGGCACGAGCCGAACTCGGCCAGCCGCAGCGGCAGCTCGCGGTAGCTGCGGACGCCCTGGCGGAAGATCAGGACATGGCACGGGCAGCTCATCGGCTTCAGGGCAAGCGTCTTGTCCTCGTCCTCGACGGTTGCGATGAACATGTGCTCGCGAAACTTCTCCCAATGCCCCGATGCCTCCCACAACGAGCGATCCACAAGTTGCGGAGTCCGCACCTCCCGGTAACCCGCCGCGTCCAGGCGCCGGCGCATGTAGTCCTCGGCAATGCGGTAGAGGCGCCAGCCGTTCGGATGCCAGAAGATGCTGCCGACCGCCTCCTCCTGGATGTGGAAGAGGTCCATCTCCTTGCCAATGCGCCGATGATCGCGCCGCTCGGCTTCCTCCAGCATGTGCAGATAGGCATCCAACTCCTTCTGGTCGCGCCAGGCGGTGCCGTAGATGCGGCTCAGCATCGCGTTGCGGTGATCGCCCCGCCAGTAGGCGCCGGCGACCTTCATCAGCTTGAACGCGCCACCGACATCGGACGTCGCGCGCATGTGCGGCCCGCGGCAGAGATCGACCCAGTCGCCCTGGGAGTAGAGACTGATCGTCTCGCTTTCCGGCAGGTCGCGGATCAGCTCGGCCTTGTATTTCTCGCCCTTGTTCGTGAAGAAGCGGATCGCCTCGTCGCGGTCGATCACCTGCCGGCGGAACGGGGCGCCGCGCGCGATGATCGCGCGCATTTCCGCCTCGATGGCTGCGAAGTCCTCGGGGGTGAACGGCTCGTTGCGCGCGAAGTCGTAGTAGAACCCGTCCTGAATCGGCGGGCCGATGGTGACCTGCGTGCCGGGATAGAGAGACTGCACCGCTTCGGCGAGCACATGCGCGCAATCGTGGCGGAGCAGCTCCAGCGCCTCCGGATCGCGACGGGTCACGAACGTCACCGAGGCATCGTGGTCGATCGCGGTCGCCAGATCGACCATGCGACCATCCAGCTTCATGGCAACGGCGGCGCGCGCCAGGCCCGGCCCGATCGCCTCGGCCACCGTCGTGCCCGCCACCGGCGCGTCGAAGCGGCGCACGGAACCATCGGGCAATGTGATCGCGGGCATGGGCAGCAGGCTCCTGGCTGAACCCTGTCTATGGCGTCAGGCAGGCGGCCTCGCAAGCACTTCGCGATAGACGTCGAGCGTTGCTTTCTGCATGGCAGACGTGGTGCAGCGGGCGAGCACCGAAGCGCGCGCCCGCGCTCCCACCGCGCGACGCGACGTTTCCGGCAGGGCCAGAACGCGGTCGATGGCGGCCGCTAGCGCGCCGGGATCGCCGGGCGGCACGCGCCAGCCGGTCGCGCCGTCCTCGACCGTCTCGACCGGTCCGCCGAGATCGGCGGCGATCACCGGCCGACCCATCGCCTGCGCCTCGATCACCACCCGCCCGAACGCCTCGGGTGCCGTCGAGGCGTGCACCACCACGTCGGCGAGCAGCAGCGCGGCGGGCATGTCCCCGCAGGCGCCGGGCAGGTGCAGCCGATCGGCTAGGCCGAGCGCCGCCGCGCGTCGCCGAAGCGCCTCGCCATAAGCGGCGCGCCCCTGATCGGAACCGACCAGCACGACGCGCACCTCGCGCCGGGCAAGTCGGGCCGCCGCGTCGATCAGGACCCGATGTCCCTTCCAGTCGGTCAGCCGGCCCGGCAGCATCACGACGGGCTGTCCGTCGTCCAGGCCCCAGGCAGCCCGCAAGCGCGCGACACGCTCCGGTCGGACCGCGTCGGGATCGAACACCGCCGGGTCGATGCCGCGGGGGATGACGCGGATGCGCGCGGGATCGACCCCGTGCCGCTCCGCCACCAGCTCGGCGATGAACCGGCTCGCCGCGATCACCACCTCGCCCTTCGCCATCACCGCGTTGTACTGGCGCTTAAGTGGCAGGTCCTCGCCATAGGCGCCGTGATAGGTCGTGATGAATCGGGCCCCTGCGCGGCGGGCGGCAAGCCAGGCCGACCAGGCCGGTGCGCGCGAACGGGCATGGACGATGTCCACCCCTTCGGCCCTGATCAGCCGCGCCAGCCGGCCCGCATTGCGCAGGATCGCCAGCGGGTTCCTGGCGGTCAGCGGCAGCGCGACATGGCGCCCGCCGGCCCGCTCCACCTCCGCAATCATGCGGCCTCCGGCGCTCGCGACCAGCGCGGTCCAGCCCGCCCGCGCGACCGCCTCGCTCATCTCCACCGTCCCCCGTTCCACGCCGCCGGTGACGAGGGACGGCAGCACTTGCAGGATCACCGGGCGGCGCATGGGGTGGTCGCTGCCGTGACACGGGTTGCGGCCGGACCCGTCGCAAGGGCAGGATCGCGCGTGCAATGCGGTCGCGACGGGGCTGAACCATGGGGTCTGAAACGCGGATCGATCGCGGCGACGGCATCGAGCTTGCCTACGCCAAGCAGCCTGGAGCCCCGCCCACCGTCGTCTTCCTGCCCGGCTTCCGCAGCGACATGACCGGCGACAAGGCCCGCCACCTCGCGCAGTTCTGCGCCGCGCACGGCCACGCCATGTTGCGCCTGGACTATTCGGGACACGGAGCCAGCCTGGGGCGGTTCGAGGATGGCGGCATCGGACGCTGGACGGAGGACGCGCTCGTCCTGATCGACCGGCTCACGGAGGGCCCGCTGGTGCTGATCGGCTCGTCCATGGGCGGCTGGATCGCGTTGCTCGCGGCAATCGCGCGGACGGCGCGCATCGCCGCGCTGGTCGGAATCGCTGCCGCGCCTGATTTCACCGAGCGCCTGATGTGGCAGGCGATGGCCCCGCCCGAGCGCGAAACCCTGCTGCGGACCGGGGTGCTGATGGTGCCGAGCCAGTATGGCGACCCCTACCCCATCACCCACCAGCTGATCGAGGACGGGCGCGCGCATCTGATGCTGGACCGGCCGATCGCGCTCGATTGCCCGGTGCGCCTGCTGCACGGCCAGCGCGATCCGGACGTGCCCTGGGAGACGGCGCTGCGCATCGCCGAGCGCGTGAGCAGCGAGGACGTGCAGGTCCTTGTCGTGAAGGATGGCGACCATCGGCTGTCCCGCCCGCAGGACCTGGCGCTGCTAAAAAGAACCCTGACCCCGCTCCTCGCCCAAGATGGCGCGTAGCCCCTCGCGGTAGCTGCGATAGCACCATCCGATCCCGAGCGCGGCCTGGGTCGCGCGGCTGCTCACCTTGCGGTTCTCCGCCCAAAAGCTGCGCGCCATCGGGCTCATCGTCGTCCACGCCGCCTCGAACGCCGTCTCGGGGGGCGGCGGCACGTCAAGCAGGCGCGCGGCTTCGGCGATCACGGTCGCGCTCTCGGCCGGCTCATCGTCTGAGAGGTTCAGGATGCGCGTCCCCGGCCCACGCTCTTGGCGCATTGCGGCCTGGACGGCGGCAACGATGTCGTCACGATGGATGCGGCCGAAGGCGTGCCCCGGCTTCACGACGCACCGGGCGCGACCGGCCCGGAGATCGTCCAACACGGAACGGGCGGGGCCGTAGATGCCAGCGAGCCGGAAGATGTCCACGCTCACCCCATCGGACAGGCGCGCCCACGCCGCCTCGGCCGCGATTCGACGGCGGGCCCGGTCCGAGCCGGGCGCGGGTGGCGTGGATTCGTCAACCCAGCCGCCGGCCCGGTCGCCATAGACCCCCGTGGTGGAAAGATAGCCGACCCACCGCAACGCCCGCGCCAGGGCCAGCACGGGCGCACCCAGCAACGCGAGCAAGGGATCTCCGCTCTCGCCCGGCGGCGCCGTGACCAGCAGATGCGTCGCCTCCGCAAGGGCGTCGCCGGCGCACTCAGGCCGGATGCACGCGATCCCGGGCGCAAGAGCGAGCTGGGCCCGCGCGGTCCCGGTCACCTGCCCGCCTCCCCGTGCGGCCGCCGTGGCGACCGCGCGACCGACATAGCCAAGTCCGAAGATCAGCAGGCGCATCGCACAAACCCCCGTACGCGAGAAAGGGGCCGGATGACCGGCCCCTTCACATGACGCCCCTTCCGAGTGTCAGGCGGCCTTCACCGCCTCGGTCGGCTGGTCGTTGGCAATCTGCGTCGCCTGCTGAGAGGTCGCTTCCGCGGCGCTGCCGATCGCGATGCGGCGCGGCTTCAGCGCCTCCGGCACGACCCGCTTCAGCCCGACATGCAGGAGCCCGTTCTGCAGGTCCGCGCCCTCGACCACGATATGGTCGGCCAGCACGAACCGGCGCTCGAAGGCGCGGCCCGCGATGCCGCGGTACAGCAGTTCGGACTTCTGGCCCTCCTGCCCGACGCGGCCGGAGATCAGCAGCGTGTTCTCCTTGACGACGAGATCGAGGTCCTCGGGGCGGAAGCCGGCCACCGCCATGGTCAGGCGATAAGTATCGTCACCGGTCCGCTCGATATTGTAGGGGGGATAGCTCGGCGCCTCTGTCGACGCAGCGGTATCAACCAGGCGAGCAAGCCGGTCGAAGCCGATAGCGGTGCGGAACAATGGGCCAAAATCGTACGTAGTCATTAGGGAAACCTCCTGCGATAGCAAGGTTTTTTCAACTGGAACTGCCCGGCGGGCCGGTCCCGTTCACGCTTCAGGACCCCGAAGGCGTCCTGAACGATCAAGATGTAGCCACCGCGCCGCCCGGTTCAAGGGGCGGGATGCGCGGGCGAAAAGCCTATGTTTTCAGTCCCAGTCCGGCGAACTTCTTGTTGAACTTCGCCACCTGCCCGCCAGTGTCGATGATCCGCTGCTGGCCGGTCCAGGCCGGGTGCGACTTTGGGTCGATGTCCAGGCGCAATGTGTCGCCGGGCTTGCCCCAGCAGGTCCGGGTGGTGAACTGCGCGCCGTCGGTCATTACGACCGTGATCTCGTGATACTCGGGATGGATGCCGGACTTCATGGGCTGCTCCTGTGCAGGGCGGGGACGATGCCGACCGGCCCCGCGCGGCGCGGTTTCTAGCGCCCCCGGCAGCCCTTGCAAAGTGGCGGACGCGCCTGCCTATGGCCGCCTCCCGGCGCCCCCGCGGCCCCGCTCGGAGATGGAGCGGAACAACTCGTCGGCAGTCTGCTGTTGCTCGGGCGATAGCGCGCCATAGAGCTGCTGGAATGCGGGCACCAGCCGCTGCATGTCTTGCGCCTGCTGCATCTGGAGATCGGCAAAGGATTGCAGGTTCTGCACCGCCGTCATTGTGGGGACCTGGGCGGCGCGCTGGCGGAATGCCCCATCGAGCGCAGCGGCATTCTGCATCGAGCTCTGCTCGAACTGGTCCCAGGCGCCTTGCTGAGCCGGGGTGATCCGCAACTGCTCATGCAACCGCGCGAGCCGTTGGCGGACCATCTGCTCCATGCCCATGCCGGGCATCCTGCCCGCCTGCGGAGCGGTCTGGTCCGGGGCCGTTTGGGCCACGGCGGGCAAGGTCCCCGCACAGGCGATCAGGGCCGAAATGGCGAGCGTCCGCACGGCCCGGGAAGAAAAACTGATACGCCTCATCGCTGTCTACCTCTGCTGATCCGCGAACGCCTGACTGGCGCGGAACTGTGGGTGGGGTGTGGCTGGCCGGCTTGGTTTGAAATCCCCTGCGACCGGTTGCCGCGCCGAGACCGCGCTTCTAGCGTCTGGCTGACCAGGAGGGGAACCCATGCGCCTGCAAGGCAAGATCGCGATCGTGACGGGTGCCGCGAGCGGCTTCGGCGAGGGCATCGCCCGACGCGTCGCCGCCGAGGGCGCCGCGCTCGTGGCGGCGGACGTGAACCTGGACGGGGCGCGCCGCCTTGCCGAGGAGATCGGCGGCGGAGCGGTCGCGGTGGGAGGCGACGTCAGCCGGGGTGCCGATGTCCAGGCGATCGTGGAGGCGGCGATGCAGTCATTCGGCGGGCTGGACGTGGTCGTCAACAACGCCGGCACCACGCACCGTAACCGGCCGATGCAGGAGGTGGACGAGGCAACGTTCGATCGGATCTACGCGGTCAACGTGAAGTCGATTTACTGGATGGCGCAGTTCGCCCTGCCCGTGCTGCGTCGCCAAGGACGCGGCGGGTCGATCATCAACATCGGCAGCACTGCCGGCATCAGCCCGCGCCCGGGCCTCGTCTGGTACAACGGCACCAAGGGCGCGGTGAACACAATAACTAAGGCGATGGCGCTCGAACTCGCCCCGGAGAACATCCGGGTCAACTCGATCTGTCCGGTGATCGGCGCCACCGGCCTGGTCGCGGAGTTCATGGGCGGGGAGGACACGCCGGCGCTGCGCGAACGCTTTCTCGCCAGTATCCCGCTTGGGCGCATGAGCACGCCCGCCGACATCGCCAATGCGTGCGTCTGGCTGGCCGAGGACGCGTCAAGCTTCATCACCGGCGTGCTGCTGCCGGTGGACGGCGGCCGCACCGCCTGAACCCGCGCCGTGAACATCCTCTCGATCCAGTCCTGGGTCGCGTACGGGCATGTCGGCAACGCCGCCGCCGTGTTCCCGCTGCAACGGCTGGGTGCCGAGGTCTGGGCCGTCAACACCGTCCAGTTCTCCAACCATCCCGGCTACGGCGTGTGGACGGGCGAGGTCTTCACCGGCGCGACGGTGAGCGCCCTGATCGATGGCATCGCGGCGCGCGGCGCCCTGCCCCGCTGTGACGCCGTGCTGTCGGGCTATATGGGCAGCCCGGACATCGGCGCGGCAATTCTGGATGCCGTCGCGCGCGTGCGCGCCTCCAATCCGGGCGCGCTGTACTGCTGCGACCCGGTCATCGGCGACGACGGCCCCGGAGTCTATGTGCGTCCCGGCATCCCCGAGCTGCTGCGCGACCGCGCGCTGCGGGAAGCCGACATCGCGACGCCCAACCGCTTCGAGCTGGAGTGGCTGACCGGCGCTCCTTGCGCCACGCTCGACGGCGCACAGAGGGCCGCCATCAACCTGGCCGGCCGCATGCGTCCGCAGGGCCCGCGCAGCGTGCTCGTCACCAGCCTGCGGACGGACGCGACCCCGGCGGGGTGCATCGACATGCTGGCGAGCGAGGGCGGCCGGTTCCACCTGCTCCGCACGCCCGAGCTGCCCGTCAGCGTCAACGGCGCGGGCGACCTGCTCGCGGCGCTGTTCCTGTTTCACCGGCACAGG
Organism: uncultured Pseudomonadota bacterium; assembly: GCA_963756495.1. Taxonomy (GTDB): domain Bacteria; phylum Pseudomonadota; class Alphaproteobacteria; order Acetobacterales; family Acetobacteraceae; genus DATFDN01. Next base: position 192,334 of record CAVWNS010000009.1, read on the forward strand.
ACGGGCAGCGCCGCCGAGGCGCTGGGGCGGGCGGCCTCGTCCCTCTTCGGCGTGCTGCGTCGGACGGCCGAGGCAGGCTCGCGCGAGCTTCTCGTGGTCGCGGGACAGAACGAATTCGTCACGCCGAGCGAGCGGTTTTCCGTGACTTCCTGCTGAGCCGGGCGGTTCTTCGCCTCCTTGCTGCCACACGACGGTGCGAGACTGTTTTTCAAAGTGGGGCAGCGGGCAGAGCCGATGCAATTCCTGAGGGTGTACATGCGGGCTCTGCGCCTACTCGGGCCCGACCTGAAGGTCGCCGCCCTGCTCTGCGTAGGCAGCGTGATGGTGGCCGGGCTGCAATTCCTTGACCCCGTCCTGTTCGGTCACGTGATCGGATTGCTGGCCGATTCCGACCAGCTCCGCAAAGACGTTCTCTGGCAGCAGGCGACAGTCCTGCTCAGCATCTGGGCCGGCGTCGGGGTGGCGGGTATTGCCTCGAACATGGCGACCGCCTTGCAGGCCGAGCGACTGGCCCATCGCAACCGTATCGCGGCGATTGGTCGCTACTACAGCCACGTGCTGGGCCTGCCGCTGTCGTTTCACGGAGACATCCACTCGGGCCGTCTGATGAAGGTGATGATCTCCGGCACCGACGGGCTGTTCGCGATATGGCTGGTGTTCTTCCGTGACCAGCTCGCGACCATTGCCTCGGTCGTGGTGCTCCTGCCGCTGACCCTGATCATGAACTGGCGGCTTTCGATCTGCCTGATCGTGCTGGTGATCGTCTTCGTCTCGGTGACCACGTTCGTCGTCAGCCGCACGCAGGCCGGCCAGCGCAGGGCCGAAGGAGCCAACTCACGGCTGGCTGGGACTGTGTCGGACGCGCTCGGCAATATCATGATTGTGCAGTCCTTCACCCGGCTGGCCGCCGAGCGGCGGCTGTTCGGCGACATCGCCCAGCAGGTGATCGCGCATACTTTTCCGGTGCTGAACTGGTGGGCGGTGGTCAACGTGCTCACCCGTGGCGCCAGCACGCTCGCCGTCATCTCGATCGTCGTCGTCGGCACCCTCCTGCACCTGGCGGGCCAGGCCGAGGTTTCGGACGTGGTCAGCTTCATGGGCTTCGCCACGCTGCTGATCAGCCGCCTGGAGGCGGCGGTGAACTTCACCGCGAACATGTTCTTCCGAGCGCCGGCGCTGGAGGAGTTCTTCTCCGTGCTGGATGCGCAAAGCTCGGTGCCGGAGGCGGCGGGCGCACGGCGGCTGGATGCCCCGCACGGCGAGGTGGTGTTCGGCTCCGTGTCCTTCGCCTATCCGGGTGGACAGAGCGTGCTGACCGACGTCGATTTCACCGCCCGGCCGGGTACCGCCGTGGCGCTGGTCGGGCACACCGGAGCGGGCAAATCGACCGTCATGGCGCTGCTCCAGCGTCTATGGGACCCCACCGAGGGGCGCATCCTGATCGATGGCCAGGACCTCCGGGACATCACCTTGGAAAGCCTGCGCGCCGCTATCGGCGTGGTGTTCCAGGAAAGCATGCTGTTCAACCGCTCGATCCGCGACAACCTGCTGGTCGGCCGGCCCGACGCGACGCAGGAGGAAATAGAGTACGCGTGCAGGCTGGCCGACGCGCATGAGTTCATCCTGCGCCAGCCGCGCGGATACGATACCTTGATTGGCGAGCGCGGCTCCACCTTGTCGGGTGGGCAGCGCCAGCGCCTGGCGATCGCGCGCGCGCTGCTCAAGGACCCGCCGATCCTGATTCTGGACGAGGCGACCAGCGCACTGGACGCCGCCACCGAGGCCCGCGTCAGCCGCGCGCTGCGCAATCTGATGCACGGCCGCACCACGTTCGTCATCGCGCACCGGCTGTCCACGGTGCGCGACGCCGACGAGATCCTGGTGTTCGACGCCGGCCGGATCGTCGAGCGCGGCAGCTTCGACGCGTTGCTGGCGAAGGGCGGGGTCTTCGCCGAGCTGGTCCGTACTCAACTCGCCGCCGCTCCGGTGCTGGCGGCCGCGTAATCGTGCTCGGGCGGCGGATCAACCTAGCAATGCCGCCCGGAACCTGTCGCGTGCGACATGGGGGAACAGGTTACGCGGCTTCCTGAGCGGCGGCCCCTCCGTCACCCGCAACAGGATGAAAGCCAGGCCGCCGCCCTCGTTCAGCAGCCGGCGCCCCTCGGCCAGTTCCGCCTCGGTGTTGATGGTGTGGACCACGGGGAACCCGGCCCCTGCAGCGATCCTGTCCAGCGCGACGCCAAGCCCGGTATGGCTGTCCTGGTTGCCGGTCTCGCCGTAGTGCCCGTTATCGACGCAGATAATTTGCAGATTGGGCGGGTTCAGGAGCGCAATGGTCGCCAGCGCGCCGAGGTTCATCAGCAACTCGCCATCGCCGGTCACCACCAGCACGCGCCGGCGCGGCTGGGCGAGCGCGAGACCCAACCCCATCATCGGCGCCGCGCCCATCGCGCCGGCCAGGCCGAAGACGCTGGGCGCGTTCTCGGTGATCGCGCACAGCTCCTGCGCGGCGCCCGCCAAACCCGCCACGACGAGGAAATCTCCCGGCCGCTCGATTAGCGCGGGCACCGTCTGACGGCGGTCCAGCACCGGGTCGGGAAGCGCGGACATCTGCATCCGTGTCAGCTTGGCCATTGCTCGTTCCCTCAGAATTTCTTGGCGCCGATCAGCTTCTGCGTGAGCAGCACGGCGACGGCCTGACCGGATTGGAAGGCCATGGTCAAGGCGGCGGTCACGGTGGGGATCACCTGCTCGGGTGCCTCGGCGCGCAAGCAGACCACGCCCATGGCCGACATCACCGGCACGACCGCCTGGCCCATCGGGAATTGCCACGGGTTCCCCTCGCCGAACTCGCCGCGCATGCTGATCAGCGTCAGGAACGGGAAGCGCGCGCCGGCGATCAGAGAAAGCATATTGATGCAGTTGCCCGCGCCCGAGGACTGCATCAGCAGCACGCCCCGCGCACCCCCGAGATCGGCGCCGGCGAGTAGCGCGACCCCCTCCTCCTCGGTGGTGAGCGGCACTGCATGGATGTCCGCGTCCGCCAGCGAGCGGTCGATCAGGACACGGTGCCCGGCGTCCGGCACGTAAGCGAACTGGGTGACGTTGTTGCGACGCAGGAGATCATACAGCTCGTGAGCCCATGCCGGATCGCTGGCGTCCATGAGACTTCCTTTCGCAAGCGGCGCCAGCATGGGGCGCCGCGTGCCCGCATGCAAACGCAGGCACTAATCGCCGTATCCGTGGGGATGCGTCTCGCGCCACGCATAAGCGGTCCGCACGATGTCATCCAGCCGGTCGAACCGCGGCCGCCAGCCGGCCTCCCGCCGGATGCGCGCCGAGGAGGCGACCAGGATGGCCGGATCGCCAGCCCGGCGCGGGCCGAAGACGTGCGGCACCGTGCGCCCGCACACCGTCTCGACGGCCTGGATCACCTCCAGCACGGAGTAGCCCGCCCCATTGCCCAGGTTATAGGTGACGCTGCCGTCGGATAGCCGCTCCAGCGCGCGCAGATGGGCATCGGCGAGGTCGGCGACATGGACGTAGTCGCGGATGCAGGTGCCGTCATGGGTCGGGTAGTCCGTCCCGAAGACCTCCAGCGCCGGACGGCGCCGGAGCGCGGCGTCGATCGCCAGCGGGATCAGGTGCGTCTCGGGCCGATGGTCCTCGCCGATCCGCCCCTCGGGGTCCGCGCCGGCGGCGTTGAAGTAGCGCAGACAGGCGCTGCGCAGCCCATGCACGCGGTCGGCCCACAGAAGCGCGCGCTCAATCATCCACTTGCTCTCCCCGTAGGGCGATCCGGGATCGAGCCGCGCGTGTTCCGCTATAGGCACCGTCTCGGGGGCACCGAACAGATTGGCGGTCGAGGACAGCACGAACCGGGGAACCCGATGGCGCACGCACGCCTCGATCAGGCGGATGCCGTTGACGCCGTTCTCGAGCAGGTAACGGAAGGGCAGCTGCATGCTCTCGCCCACCAGCGAGAGGGCGGCAAAGTGCAGCACCCCATCCCACGGCCCGGCTCCGAGGATGGTGTCGAGGGTCTCGGCATCGGCCAAATCGCGTTCGACCAGCTCCACGTCCGCCGGTAGGGCCGCCCGATGGCCCTGGCGCAGATTGTCGAACACCACGACCTCGTCGCCGCGTTCGAGAAGCGCGAGGGCGACATGGCTGCCGACAAATCCAGCGCCGCCCGTCACGAGATAGCGCATCCTGCCTTCCCTAATTCCCGCGGACCGGTTGCAATCGCTCGATCGAGACCGTGATGAGGCCCAGAAGCGCCACGCAGCACACGGCCTGCACCCCTGAGTAGACCCAGAGCGCCTGGACCGCGGACAAGCCCCCCTTCCAGGCGCCCAACACGGCGAGTACCACCGCGAGCAGGCGCAAGATCTCCCAGGCGGCGTTCAGGACCTGGCGCTCCAGCATCTGCAAGGTGGTCGAGACCGGGTGGACGGCGGTCAGCGCCAGATAGGCGAGGCTCATCGCTTGCAAGTAGGGTACGGCGGCGATCCACCGCGTTCCGAAGACGATGGGAAACAGCCAGCGCGCCGAGAGATTGGCCACAAAGATCCAGCTGATCGCCAGCAGCACCTGCCAAGGCACGACCTGACGAAACCGCCGGCGCAGCCCAGACGGGTTGGCACGCACGGCCCGCCCCGCTTCGCCCGTGAAAACTTGCAGGAACGACGAGCTGACCATCAGCAGCGGCCGGGCGATCACGCGATCTGACAGGAACATGAATCCTGCAATAACAGGCGAATAGAGGGCGGAGATCATTAGGTAGATCACCGAGTAGCCGGCAATGTCGATCAGTCGCGCCCAGCTCACCCATAACGGAAAGTCGATGTAGCGTCGCCACGTCCGCTTCATCCGCGCCCAGGAGATTGCGCCGGTCAATTCCGGGCTGGCCAGGACGGTCCGCCGCAGCAGCAAGAATACGCCGGCCGACTGACCCCAGACGAACCCGATCACCAGCCCCGGCGCACCCAGGCCGAGAAGGCCGAAAACGATCTGCGACACCGGGCCAGTCAGGCCCTGGGCGATGCGGGTGCGCGAGATGTCGCCGAACGCTCCCTGGCGCGTGGCCACCGCGACCATGATGTAATAGGCGCCGAAGCAGGCGAACCCGAGCGGAATCAACCATCGGTAGGAGGCGATCGGCCCGAGCCAGAGCAACCGGAGCGTGTGCAAGGGGATAGTCCAGATAAGCACGGCGACCGCAGCGGTGGTCGCCACCAGGCCGAGCAGGCACAGCGCCAGCAGATTGGCGATTTCGCCGGCCGATTCGGCGATGGGGATAGCCACCTCCAGCCCGAGACTCGCGATCACGCACAGGATTCCGAGTGCGGCGGTATAGGTGCTGAGATAGCCGAACTGCTCGGGTGCATAGAGGCGGGTCAGCGCCGGGGCGAGCAAGAGGCTCGGTACCCTGGCCGAGTATCGTTCCCCCCAGCATGACCCCAAGGTTGCGCGCGAAGCCGGCACGAGCAACCCTGGCGCGCAGGGCAGTGACCCGCTCGGCAACGACCAAGCAGACAGAGGAGAGGACGCCGGTGGGCGAGTTCAGCGCCACGCGAGGTCCGGATCGCAAAGCGCGGTCAGCGCGCCGGCGCGCGGCTAGGCGCGCGCAAGATCGGCGCGTACGAGCACGCGCACGGAACATGAACTGCTCCGCCGTCCGGATCAGCCGTCGTCACTGTGAGCTCCTTCCGCCCGCGACCATCGCAGGTTTGTTTCGGTATACCACAATCCCGCCAGCTAGTCGGTCACGACATAGCCAGCGGACCGGCCCCGCCCCGCAGGCCCCCATGCGGCCCATTGGAGCGCCAGAAAGAGGGGCGCCTGACAACGACTTAATAACAACTGTTCGTGTCCTGTGCCGGCAGTGCCACACAAGCCAGACCCCGCAGGGGAGCGAACACTCGTGACTGGACCTGCCATGTTCGAGCCTGATTTGCTGCGGATGAAGATCAAGCCATACGCGGGATGATCTCGCACTCCAAGGCTATTGATCGCAAAGACCCGATTAACATGATGCGAGTGACGGTTTCCGACCTATCACGACTGCCCGCCGAGAGGCTTGCGCAGCTGCTTCTGGAATGTGCGGCGGAGAGCCCTGGCTTGCTCGGGCGCCTGCACGACACCATCAGCGCGCAGCCGGCTCGCCTGCCGGATCCGCAAGGCGCCCGCATCGTCGGCGGCAGCCCGGCGATGAATCGTGTCAACGAACTGGTCGCGCGCTTCGCCCGAACCGATGAACCGGTCCTGGTCACCGGCGAGAGCGGCACAGGCAAGGAGCTTGCCGCGCGCGCCATCCATCAGGGCTCGCGCCGGCGCGCCGGGCCCTTCGTGGCGGTCAACTGCGCGGCTATCCCGGCGAATCTGGTCGCCTCCGAGCTGTTCGGCTATGAGCGCGGGGCTTTCACCGGCGCCGTCGCCCGCACCAAGGGCCAGATCGAGCACGCGCACGGCGGCACGCTGTTCCTCGACGAAATCGGCGATATGCCGGTGGACCTCCAGGGTCACCTGTTGCGGTTCCTCCAGGAAGGCCAGATTGTCCGCGTTGGCGGGCGCGAACCCCTGAACGTCGATGTGCGCGTGGTGGCCGCCACCAATGTCCGGCTCCGTCATGCGATCGTGGAAGGCCGCTTCCGCGAGGACCTCTATTACAGGCTTAACGTGCTCACGTTGCAGTTGCCACCGCTGCGTGACCGCAACGGGGACGTGGAGCTGCTCGCCCGGCATTTCCTAACGGAGGCCGCCCGTCAGTTTGGCCGCGACGTGTCCGGATTCGACCCGGCCGCGCTGGAGGCGCTGCGGCGGCATCCCTGGCCTGGCAACATCCGTGAGTTGATGTCGACAATCCGCCGCGCTGTCGTGATCGGAGACGGTCCCACTATCAGACGGAGCGAACTGGTCGGACTGGACGAGCCAGCCGGTGAAGCAAGGGTGGACGGCCCCGCCGCGGTGATCCCAGCCGGCAGCATGCGACCAAATCCAGGGTCGGAGGAGGAACGGCTGGCGCTGCTCCAGACGCTCGCCTCGAATCGCGAAAACGTCACTTTGACCGCCCAGGAGCTTGGGGTGTCGCGGGTGACGCTCTATCGCATGCTGCGGCGTCACGCGATCAGCCTGAACCGCGGGCTGCGGCCGGCCCCCGCCCTTGGCTGAGACGGTCCAGCCAAGAGAAGACCCCGCTAGGGGAAGGCCGGCCGCACGATCAGCGCCAAGGCTTCGCCCAGTGTTGACGCCGAGCCGAGCACGTCCCCACGGGTGCAGGACGCCACCGCCCAACTGCCGGCGCGCCCGACGACCAGCCACGCAGCCAGACGCTCGCCCTCCCGGAACACCCCAGGATATTCAATTCGTCGGCCGGCAGCGGCCAAGGCCGGGTCCCGAGATCCTCGACCGCCTCGATCCCGGCGGCACGCGCATGCTCGGCCCAATGTGCCAGAAGCGCGCGCTCGTCGTCGGTCAATGCCAACGCCGGGTATGACAATGCGGGCGTGTGCCCGAGATATGGCAGAGGCTCCATGCCTTCAGGACCGATTTCCGAGCTGACCGGGCACGTCAGCACTCCCAATTTTTGGCGGCCTGGGGTGACCGCCCGCCAAATCCAGTTGCAAACGCCGCGCCAGTCCTGATCCTCATGGCCGCGCGTCGATAAGGTTGCGGCCCCTAGGGCGGGGCAATTCGCCTCTTGATGGGTTGTGCTTCGCTGGCTGGCCTGGGTTTCTGCACTGGCGCTAGGCGGAGCCGGGCTCTCGGACGACTATGGATCCGTCGGCGGATTGCTGGCCCCTATGCGACTGATCACAGCTTGACGGGCGCGGCATGATCAGAACCGCGAACGAGACGGGGGCGCCGGATCCAGCACGTGACGTCATGGAACGTGACGGGGGTTGGACGGCACGGCTGAACGTAACAGGTCTTACAGGAGGGCGCGCAGCCCAAGCCACAGCATGGACATGGTCATTGCGGACACAGCGGCGGACGCAATCATCATCAGCAATGCCTGGCGGCGTGCGCGACGTCGGAGCACCGCCTCGGCCCGATCGTCGGCGACCTCATGGGGCCCACAGTCCTCGAACGGGTCGCCCGTGCCGGCCGCTGGCCGCATCACCTGCGCGACATCTTGGCGGAAACGGCGGATCTGGCTTGAAGCGAATAAGGCGGAATCAGCGTGCCGCACAGGGGTCCTCTGGCCGGATAATGACCGCGCCAATCGCAGATGCGCGACCCGATGTCAACTAATAGTGAGTTTCTCGGGGACGGCTCCGACGTTGCATTGGATAGTTGCGAGGCCGTTCAGGAACGGGACATCAGATTGATGAATGCACTCACGGTCCGCACGCTCGACCGCACTGATTTCGAGACTGCGTGCACCGCCCTGATGGCGGTCGTGGAACAAAGCTATGCGCCGACGCTGCTCATCGGCGTGCGGACCGGAGGGTTGGTCGTGGCCGAGGCGATGGCACGCGCGGCAACCGCCCAGATTCCGGTAGCTCCCCTGACCTGCCGCCGCGCCGCGACCGTTGCCAAGGCGCGACTGCCCATGCTGGCGCCGGCCTTGGCAGCTTTGCCGCGGCGGGTCACCGATACGTTGCGCGTCGCCGAGTTGCGCCTGTCGGCCGGCCGCCGGCGATCCCGCGTGCCCGTCCAGGAGGTGGACCAGGCGGAGGCCGATGCAATCGCCGTGCGCCTGCGCGCCGCTCCGGCGGGTGAGCGCCTGCTCGTGGTGGACGACGCCGTGGACAGCGGCGTGACCTTGGATGCCGTCCTGCGCGTCCTGCGCGGCTTCTGTCAGACTGACATCGAGATCCGCTCGGCCGCCGTGACCGTCACCTTGGACAATCCATTGGTCCAACCCGACTTCGCACTTCACCGCGGCGTGCTCTGCCGTTTTCCCTGGTCCTTCGATGCCGCGCGCTGACCCTGTCCTCGTCTTCGACCTCGACGGCACGATCCTCGACATCAACAGCTTTCCGCGCTGGGCACTGAGCATGGTCGGCGGCACCGTCTCCGGCCTCTCTCCCCGTCGCCGGCTCCGTCTTTCGCTCGCCGCGCAGCGGCTGCTGCTTGCGCGCAAGCTGGGCCGCAGCGACCACGACGCGCTCCTTGTCGGGTTGCAGTCGGCTTGGCAGCGCGCCTGCGGCGGAGCGTCCGAGGCAGCGGCAGCGCACTTCGCCAGCCGCCTGAGCCGCCATGTGCGTCCGGCGCTTCGCCCGGTGCTGGACCGCGTAGCCGGGGGAGAGGCCGATGCCGTCCTGGCGACCGCGGCAGCCGAGGACTACGCCCTCGCCCTGGGGCGTGCCCTCGGATTCCGCCACATCCTCGCGACCTCCAGCCGGCGTGCCGCCGGCGAGGGCTGCAACAGCGGCGCCCGCAAGCGCGACCGCGTTCTGGACTACATCGCCGCCTGCGGCTGGTCGGGGCGGCGCATCGTGTTCTTCACGGACCACCTGGACGACCTGCCATTGATCCAGGCGAGCAGTGCGGTCTGCTGGTTCGGCACCGAAGCTGGGCTGCGCGTCGTGCGCGAGCGTGCGGCGGGGGTGCCCGTCATGCCCTGCAATTCGCTGGACACCACCGCCATCATGCTGGCGTTCGGGACGGGGCGTCCGGCAGGCGCGCGCGCTCAGACCGTTGTGGCGCGCGCCAGAGCCTGATCACTTCACGACGAAGCAATCAGGCTCTTGGGCGTGTTCTAGGAGGATGCACGCTTCAGCCTGACGCTATGGCGCTCGAGTACCGCCTGATAGATGCTCAGCAGGGCGCGCGTGTGTCGTGCTCGATCCGACGGGCAGGCCCAGAATCGGTCGTAGGCCGCGCGACCAGCGATCCGCACCGTCGCGTCGTCGCGGACGATAGCCAGCGCCCGCGCCAGGCTTTCCCGGTCGCCGCTGCGGAACACCCAACCGGTCTCGCCGTCTACGACCCGCTCGGAGGCGGCCGAGATGTCGCTGACGATCGCCGGAATTCCGCGCGCCGCCGCCTCCGCCACCACGAGACCATAAGTCTCGTACCAGAGACTCGGGAACAGCAGGCAGCGCGCCGTCCCGAGCGCGGTGACCGCCGCCTCGGCCGGCAGCCAACCGGTCACGCGCACGCCCGGCCCTTCCACCGCGCCCCGCAGCGGGCCGTCGCCGATGAAGGTGATCGGCAAACCGGCGCGCCGGGCTGCCTCGGCTGCCAGCAGCACGCCCTTTTCCTCGTCCAGTCGGCCGAGTACGGCGAGTTCGGTGTTGTCGGCGACCTCGACGGGCGCCGCACGGGGCACGTCGATGATGTTCTCCAGCGGATGAAGCCGGGCCGCCGCCGGCAGGTATGGCCGCAGCAGATCGGCCGAGCGCCGCGACAGCGTCACGTATTCCTCGACGGTATCGGGAAAGCGCGCCAGCCCGCGTTGGGCAATGCCGCGCAGGACGCGATAGGCCTTGTGCGCTGGATGACGCTTGTCGCAATTGCAGAGCATGCAGCGAGCGCCAAGCGGGGTCAGAGTACAGGGTTCCTGGCGCCGGTAGTCGAACAGTGCCCCATTCGGACACGCAGCGAAGAAATCGTGCAGCGTGCATACCCGTGCAAATCCGCTCCGTCGCGCGGCCAGCATCGGGGTGGTTGTCAGGGCCTTCGTATAGCCGTGCAGATGAAGCACCGTCCGCCCCGGATCGAGCCCGGCCAGCAGGTCACGAGTGACGTCATGGGCCCGCCGGTTCCACAGGGCCTGCACGGCCGCTTGTGCCACATGGCGAGAATCCGCCAGCTCCGGCTGGTCGAGGCAGATCACCCGCGCCCCCGACCCTGCCAGCTCGGGCGCGACCGGCCCGACCGCACCCACGAAAATGACCTCCAGACCGGCAGCGGCGAGCGCGATGGCCTCGTCCAGGGCGACCTTGCTGGCACCGCCCTGCACGTGACAGAAATCATTCAAGACAACGACGGCAGCGGCTTGCATCAAGCTCCTCAGTGTTGCGCGAGCGCTCCGTGCGGCGCGGGCGCTCGCGGCCCAGACGGGCTGATGCGCCGTGCCAGTCGCTTGCCAAGCGCGTTGCCGGGCCGCTCGACCAGGCGCTCGGTCGCAAAGGCCAGCACCAGCACGGTCGCGACCACGATCAGCAGGGCGGTTTGGGTGCCGCGGTACAGGCCAAGCAAAATGGCACTCTGGATCAACGGTCCGTGCAGCAGGTAGACGCTGTAGGACAGATCGGAGCGCATCCGCAGCACCGGGAGGCGCAAGGCGAAGCAGAATACGAAGGAGCCAACGACCAGCGGGGCCAGCCCGGCGGGCAGCGGGTCGAACAGTGACCAGACGATCAGGAAGCCGATACAGACCCCGATCGACGCGCCCAGCCGGACCCGTAGCCGGCGGCCATAGAAGTGCAGCGCCATGCCGACGGCGAAGAACTGCAACTGCCCCGGAAGCTGCTTGGCATAGCGGAATGCGCCGAGATGCATCATCTCGGCGTTGTACAGCGCGGAGGCAGCAAAGATGACCGCGAGGACGCCCCAGCCCCAGCGGCGGACGCCAAGGCAGATCAGCGGCACGACCAAGTAGAACGCCATCTCGATCTTCAGCGTCCACAGGCTCGGGTTGATCCCGGGCACCACCAGGCGATCGAGCACGCCGGCGATGTCGTATTGCAGGAAATTGGCAAAGCACAGGTTGACGAACAGGTAACGCAGCGTCTGCCCCGGGGCGCTGAACGGACCCTGCGGGAGCAGCGTCAGCATCATCACGGTCTGTACAAGCACGACACAGACATACATCGGCAGCAGCCGGAACACGCGCCGCGTATAGAATGGCAGGACGCCGCTCGCGCGGTCGAAGCTCCCAGCTATCAGGAAGCCGCTGACCACGAAGAAGCAGTCCACGGCGGCATCAGCCAGGTCGAACGGAAAGGCCGGACGCATCACGCCCGCCAAGAGCTTGAAGTGGCCCACCACAACCATGAGCGCGAGCAGCAGTCGAAGCGCCGTGAAGTTGTTTGACTCTTCGTCGATCCGGTCGTGCATGGTTCCCCGCCACCCTAGCGCCCCCGAACGAGGATGCCAATGCAAGGCTTGTTCCATCCGGAGGTCCTTCGGCACCATCCTTGCTAAAAATCCATGAAATTAAACTGACTTCAAACTCCGTGAGGTGCTCCATGAGGAGACGTTTGATTACAACCGAGCTTGCGGCGGCACTCTTGCTGGCCGCCGCCCTGCCTGCCCCCTCCGCACTGGCCGCGCCGTTCTGTCTCCAAACCCAGGCCGTGCCGCCGCAATGCCTCTACTTCGACGCCAACACGTGTCGGCAGGAGGCCGCGCACCAGCGCGGGGTCTGCGTCGTCAACCCCGAGGAAGTATCGGTGACCCCCGGCGGCGGCGACTACTGCCTGGTCACATCCACCGGCGCCTCGTCGTGCGTGTTCCAAGACATCAACGCGTGCGCGCGCGAGGCGGTCCATCAGGGTGGCGTCTGCGTCGATGCACCGCCACGCGCGGCGGGCAACACACCCAACCCCTACCAGCCCGCGGGTCCGGGCGACCAGGCGAACCAAGCCCCCCCCAACCATAGGGTTTGCCTGCCGGCATCCAAGTGGACGTGCGCGCTGAAACAGCGCCGCGGCCGTCAGCCGCGATGCACGGCGATGTCGATTGCGCCACTGCGGAGAGGTGCCGTCACTGTAACGTTTCAGGCGACCCGACATGGATCGCAAGGGTCTCGGTTTTGGCGTGGTATTGGTGCGGACGTCCACCACCACGTTTCAGATCAGGCCGGGCCGCCCAATGCGAGAAACCAATGCCTGGTGTCCCATTTCTGAAACATTTGGCCATGGGTGCGCGGAGATGATTTGCGTAAGCAATCGCGAACAGTCGGCGGCATGGGTGGCGAGCGGCGATCCGGATCGCATTGAACGACGCCGAGCGAGGTGAACTGGAGGCGCGGACGCGGCGATGCGAGATTGCGCGCTCGCCTGCATCCAGCGGTTCGCACCATCGAGGTCCAGGCCCAATGTGGATAGGAACTTCGGAATCGGGATGCTAGTGCTCTGAACTCATACGGACCGTGCAGGCAGTCTGTCGAGCTTGGCCAGGATTGAGGCGGCCGAGGCGGTCCAGACGAACGGCTTCGGCTCGGCGTTGTGCTCGGCGAGGTAGCGTTTGATGGCGGCTTGCAGATCGACGATCGAATGGAAGCTGCCGCAACGGATGCGCTTGCGCGTCAGCACGGAAAAGAAGTTCTCGACGGCGTTCAACCACGATCCGGACGTGGGCGTGAAGTGGAAGGTCCAGCGGGGATGCCGTTCGAGCCACGCCTTCACCTTCGGATGCTTATGAGTGGCGTCGTTGTCGACCACCGCCTCGATCAGCTTGCCGGCCGGAACAGCGCGCTCGACGTCGTTGAGGAAGCGGATGAACTCCTCGTGCCGGTGCTGCTGCATGCAGCGGCCAATGACGGAGCCGTCGAGCACGTTGAGTGCGGCGAACAGCGTGGTCGTGCCGTGGCGCTTGTAGTCGTGGGTCATCGTGCCGCATCGGCCCGGCTTGATCGGCAAGCCCGGCTGCGTGCGATCGAGCGCCTGGATCTGGCTCTTTTCGTCGATGGACAGCACGACGGCTTGCGTCGGCGGGTCCAGATAGAGGCCGACGATGTCGGTCAGCTTGGCGGCGAAGTCGGGATCGCGCGACCGCTTGAACGTGCGGATGCGGTGCGGCTGGAGCTTGTGCGCGGCCCAGATGCGCGGCACCGATGTCAGGGAGATGCCGACGGCCCGAGCCATCGCCCGGCCGGTCCAGTGCGTGGCCTCATGCGGCGGATCGGCGCAGGTCAGCGCAACGACGCGCGCCACCGTCTCAGCCAAGATCGGCGGCTTGCCGGGCTTGCGCGTCTTGTCTCGCAGCAGCCCGTCCGCGCCCTCCTCGGCGAAGCGTCGCTGCCAGCGCCAGACCATCGGACGACTGACCCCCAGGCGCGTCGCCACCGGCTGCACCGGGCCGCGCTCCGCTGCCGCAAGCACGACCCGCGCGCGCTCGACATGCTTTTGCGGCCGATTGCGGTCGGCGAGGATCGCCTCAAGCGTCTCTCTATCCGACGAACTCAGGATCACGCATACCGTCTGTGCCATGCCGACAAAATCGCACGGTCGCACACCGTTGTAAATCGCCAGAACGGGTCAGAGCACTAGCCGGGTCCTTCCTCTGTCGGCGCCGCGCCCGCGGGGGCGAAGCGTGGCAGGCGCGACGGACCGCTCGCGGGCGCCAGTTCATCGCGCAAGGTCTCATAGTGGCCCAGGTAGGCGTCTGCCATGCGGTCCAGTGTGTGTTCCCTCGCCAGCGCGGCCGTGTCCTCGGCCAGACTGGGCAGCCCGCGCGCGCCAGTCGCGAGTTCGCCGATGGCGTCCGCGAGCCCGGCCGCATCGCCCGGCTCGAACAGGAACCCGGTGCTGCCTTCACGCACCAGCTCCGGAATGCCCCCCATGCGGCTGCCGATCACGCCCAGCCCGTACGCCGCCGCTTCCACCACCGCGACCGGGGCGTTCTCGTACCAGAGCGAGGGGATCAGCAGGTGGTGCGCGTCGGCAAGCAGTTTCTCTTTCGCCTCGCCGGAGACATAGCCGGCAAAGTGGATGCGCGGATCGATGGCGGCCGCCTGATGCACCTCGTCTTCCAGCGGGCCGCGCCCAGCCACGGTGAGCGTCACCGCAAGGTCTGGTGGCATGCGATGCATTGCCTCGAGCACCACGCGTACGCCCTTCTCGACCGTGAGGCGGCAAAGCAGCAGCAGCCGCAGAGGGGGGGCGGACGAACGGGCGGAACGGATACGCGCGGCCTCGATCGGCCAGGGGATGCCGTTGCGCACCACGGCCGAGCGCGTCGGCGCGAAGTCCCGCCGCCGCGTGCTCGTCGAGCAGGAAGCGCGACGGACTGACGAACAGGTCCACGTCCCGCGCGGTTCTGAGATGCCAGGCACGATAGGCACGGCAGCCGATCGAAGGCTTGGTGCAGATGTTCCAGTTGCGATCGAGCATGAAGGCGCGCGGACAGAGCAGATGGTAATCGTGCGCGGTATGGACGATCGGCGTGGCTGCCTGGCGTGCGCGGGCCCAGATAGCGGCCGAGAAGCCGTCGATAAGGTGGGTGTGCACGATGTCGGGCGCCGCGTCCTGGAGAATGGCGCGGAAACGTCGCGCCGCATCGAGATTCCAGGCGTCGCGCAGGTGCCAAAGGGCACGCTTGTGGGCAGGCTGGCCGGCGCGCGAGAAGCTCCAATACACGTTGCGGGGAAAAAACCGGATCACCTCCACGCCGTTGCGGATCTCGACCGGGTACGGCTCCATCTCCGGGCCGCATGTGGAGACCGCGGTGACCCTGTGCCCGCGGGCGACGAGCGATTCGCCAAGCCAGGCCACCATCAACTCAGCTCCACCCGCCATGATCGGCGGGTAGATGTTGTTCACCAGCAGTACGTGCATCGACCGCCCCGCAATGACGCGACTTATAGCCAGCGCCGCAACCAACGCGGCGCGAAGGAGCGATACTTGGTCAGCACGGCGCCGAGCACGACGCCGCCGGACGAACTCAGCGATTCCCGCAGCTCGGTCGCTTCGGGTGCGCGCGTGCGCCCCGAATTCAAGCACGATGATGTTGCCATCCACGAAGCGCGACAGCAGCACCCCCATTGGCGCGTCGGCGGCGGCCGGCGCGGCGATCACGATGAGGTCGAAGGTGCGGCGCAGCTTCGCCAGGAAGTCGGGAATTCCGCGCATGGCTGGCGCAAGGTCCAGCGCGCCCCGCATGCTGGGCAGGGTCATCTGATAGAGTTCCAACCCGACCACGCGGGTGATAGAGCGCTCGAAGTCGCCCAGATCGAAACCGTTCGACAACGCCGGCTCGCGTCGACGCGGCGCGATCGGCCCCTTGGGGTCCAGCCGCATCCCGGTGCCGTTCACGAACAGCACACGCTTGCCCAGCCAGGCGCTGCTGATATAGGCCAGGTCGTAGACCACATGCTCGGTGCCCGCCTCACGCTCGGGCGAGATGAACTGGACCACGGCGCCGGCGTCGGTCTCCAGCGCCTCGGCGAGCGAATGGTGCAGCCGGACGAGGTCTCCCGTGGCCAGGCCGTGCGGCCGCGCGCCGGCGGCGACCCGGGGGGGCAGCTTGTGGACCGGCACCGGCAGTCCCGGCTTCCCGGTCGCCTTGCGGGCTGTCGTGCTGCTGCTCATCCGTGCTGCGCTCCGGCTTTCATCCTGCGTGCGCCTGGCAAAGGAGACGCCATCCTACGCGTCCTTGCCGAAAGTCGCGAGGATCGGCAAACGCAAAACATGGGCCACCTCGCGCGGCGTGCGCAAGCCGGTCATCAAACGCCTCCAACGCCAGCACGAGCCCGGCGCCGAACAGCAAGCCCAGCAGCACGCTCGCTCCCGCCACCAGTGTCTTGCGTGGCCGCGCCGGCTTGTCCGGCCAGCGAGGGTGCCGCGATCATCGACCGCCGCCGAGATTTTTTCGGCATTGCGGTTGGCCTCGATCTGCGCCTCCTGGTCGCGGATCGCCAGCGCCCGGTAGGTATCGGACTGGATCTGCACCGCGCGGGTCAGGTCGGCATAGCGGTTCTGGTCCTGCTCCAGCCCGCTCAGGCGGGCGTTGATGTCGTTGAGCTGCGCCTGCGTCACCTGCACCGGCTGGCCGGCGCTGCGGGCCTGCGCCTGCGCACGAAGGTAATCGGTCTTGATGCTCTCGAAGACCCGGTTCGGCGCGCGGTTGACGCGCGAGCGCCCCTCGCCGCTGCGGGCATGAACGGCGTGATCCAGAGCTACCGATCTGTGCGTCGAGCTGGCGCAGCACAGGGCTGCCGGGGACGTAGGTGCTGAGCATCTGACTGCGCCTGGCGCGCAAGCGGTCCAGCTCGCCTTCGGCGGCATCGGCAGCCTGGAACTGCTCGCCTGTGGCCGAACTCATCGTCTCGGCCGGCACCGAGCCGAGCAGGTCCTTCAGCGCCGTCTCCTGCTGCTGGGCCTGCATCAGTGCGCCCTGGGAGATCGCGAGGCGGCTGGTGACGTCGGTCCGCTGCTGCAGCAGTTGCGCGACCTGGATCTGCAGGTCGGCGATCTGATGGCGTGCGCTTGAAGTCAGCAAGCTGGTCCTGCACGTCGTTCAGCTTCTCCTTGGCCTTGGCCGCCTCCTGCTGGGCGAAGCGAAGCTGCGGGTTGGCGTAGATGGACGCCTCCTGGCCGTAGAACTCCGTCAGAAGGTGCTGCACCACCGCCTGCGCCAGCTGCGGCGTGCGCGCCAGGAAGGAGACCGTAATCACATCGCTCTCCTGTCCCACGTTCACAACCAGGTCGGACTCAAAGGAGCGGAGCGCGTTATCGAGCTTCTGCTGGTCCGGAAGCTTGGAGGCGGCGATCTTGGGGTAGAGCTTCCTCCAGTCCGATGGCGCGGATCGCGCTGCGGGCAAGGTCCGGGCTGCGGAGGATCTCGGCGTCCGAGTGCAGGACCTCGCGATGCTCGTTCGCGCCTTGCTGGCTCGCTGCCTCGGAATCGAGATTGCGGTCGATCCGCGGAACGGCCCGCGTCTCGAACCGGAGAATGAGGGACGGAGCTGGAGGCATATTCCGGCGTCGCCAGCGCAAGGTAGGCGGTACCCAGTCCGGCAGACCACGAGGAACGCCGTGAAAAACACGAGCTTCCGCCTGAAGAAGATCAGGATGGTGTCGCGGAAGGAAGGCTGGATGACCATTCGTCTTCGTCTCCGGTCCGAAAACGCGCGGCCTTGGCTAACGGACGGCGACGCCCGGCGCTTGCACGACCGAGGTTCCCCCGCCGCCGCCGCCGCCGACGATGTACGAGAAGCCCCAGCTGATCGGCACGAACTGCTGCACGTACTGGTTGAAGTACCTGTAAACCTCGGCAATGCCGGTGCGCGGCACGTACACCACGTCAAATGGCGCCAGCGCGACATCGGCGGTGGCATCGCGGCCGTGCTCCAGCGCGCCGAAGCGGGTCGAGAGGAACTCCGGCTGGTTGCCGGCCCCGCGCCGGATGATGAACACGCTGTTGTCGTCGCCCGACAGCCGCAGCCCGCCCGCCCGCGCGAGCGCCTGGGCCAGGGTCGGTGCCGGACCCACGGAGATGAACTCGCCGGGGTTGGCAACCTCGCCGCCCACATAGATCCGGGTCGGCGCAAACGACCGAACCACGACCGTGAGGTGCGGGTTCTGCAGCTGGCCCGAGTAATCCCGACGCAACGCCGCCGCGAGCTGCGGCACGGTCCGCCCATAGGCTAGTTCATCGGCCGACGACTGTGGTTGAAATATGTCCGTCCGGGCGAACCGTCACATCCTCGTTGAGTTCCGGGTTCAGCAGCAACCGAACCTGAAGAACGTCCCCGATCTGGACGCGGTACGGACTGAGGAAGCTCACATATCCGGCATCGGGTGACGGGACGGCCGGGGCTGGCGGCATGCTGCCGACGGTGGAGCAGGCTGGCAGGGCCGCCACCGCCGACAAGGCGGCCAGCCGACGGGCCGCCTTGACCATGCGTGCCGGGCCGGGAGGTGTGACAGTCTCTTCCGCCGACGCACCGATGAGGGCCAGAGCAGTCCGTCGTGGGTTCATCGTTTCCATCCTTTTGCAGTGAGGTCCGGTTCGAGCCGGAGGGGCTGCGCAGTGTGGCAGACGCGTCAATGCGCGCCACGTCGCAGGAAGACGGCGGGAATGGTCTTTAGGAGAATTGCGATGTCGTGCCACAGGGTCCAGTTGCGGACGTACCAGACGTCCAGACGCACGCGCCGTTCGTAGGACGTATCGCTCCGCCCGCTGACCTGCCAGAGGCCGGTCAGGCCGGGCTTGGTCTCGTAGTAGTAGTCGATGTCGGCACCATACCGCGCGACCTCAGCCTGCACGATGGGGCGCGGGCCGACCAGGCTCATATCGCCGCGACAGCACATTGAAAAGCTGCGGCAGTTCGTCGAGGCTCGACCGCCGCAGGAACTGTCCGACCCGAGTGATACGCGGGTCGCAGCGCAGCTTCTGCGTGGCGGCCCACTCCGCCGCCGCCGCCGGGTCGTTGGCAATCAGCCGGTGCAGGATCTGGTCGGCGTTCATCTCCATCGTCCGGAACTTAAGGCATGCGAAAGGTCCGCCCGCCCGCGCCGATGCGCCGGTGGCGGTACAAGGCCGAGCCGCCATCGGCACGCACCATCAGCGCCAGCACCAGCAACAAGGGGGCCAGGAGCACCACCAGCACGGCCGCAACAACCTGGTCGAACGCGGCTTTCAGCATCCGACTGAACGGCCTCGCAAGGTTGTTGCGACTCACCAGCATCACGATATCGTGGCCGAAGAAGTAATGCTGGCGGAAGCCGACGACCGGCAAGCCCTCGAGTGCGGGCACGATTGCCATCGGCAGGCGTGCCCGACGCAACGCCGACACCACGGCGCGCTCGGCACTCGGGCAGTCGTCCGCTGACAGCGACCACGACGAATTCGGCTCCCCGGGCGTCGATCACCGCGATCAGATCGTCATCGCCCAACCCGACCGCATCGTCGAGGTCGAGCGAACCGGCCAGCTGATAGCCAAGCCCGCGATCGGACAGCAGCGCCGCCGTCGCCTGATCGACAACCCCTGCGCTGGCGATGATCAGGGTCTCGATCGCCCACAAGCCGCGCAGCGCGCAGCAAGGCCCGCGCGCCGACGCGCAACGCGAGCGCGGCAGGGCGGGAAGATCACCCAACGCAGCAGCGCCTCTGCCCCGATCGGCTTGGCCGTACAGGGCCACGATGAGGAAGGTGTCGCAAGTCAGCGCGATCGCCGCCCCGAGCACGAGGTCTTCCAGCTGGGTCCAGAACGGCACCCGCGAGGTGTAATGGCCGCGACTGCTGATATAACACAGCAAGGCCACCATCACGAGCAGCGTGCCCCAGCCGTGCCATGCGCTGCCGAGCGTCGAGGCATAATCGATCGCGCGGGCGAAAGGCGGTTTGCGGGCAGGCAGGCTCGCCATGTAGGCGAGGAATACGGCCGCGACAAAGGCGAGTATATCGGCGCCAGCAGCACCGCAGGACAGATTCGGGCACGCTGGCGGACGCGGGCGAGCCGGCGTCAGCGGGAGCGCGGCGCTGGATGCTGGCGCCAGTCGAGGCGTAGTCGGCGGGATCGAGGCGCTTCATCGGATACACGTCTTCGAAATCCCTCGCTGGACGGAGCTGGGCCCAATAGTGCCCCGTCGCTAATCTTGAGTGAAGCAAGCCATGTGCCAGATGCCGGGTGGGATGCTGCGCGCTATTTTAGCGGCCCAACGTCAATCGCCCGTCATAAAATGCGGGCGTCGTCACGGCAGTTTACGTATCGCGATGTTCAGCCGGGCGCCTCCGGCACCCCATTCGTCACCAGGGCGTGCTCTCCGGTCTCCGCAGCGCTGAAATGGTGCGTGTCCTGGTCGAGCTTGCCTCCATGGGCGCGCAGCATGCGCAGCACGCGACGGCTCAGCTCCGGCCACACGCTTGGATGGCGCGCCAGAATTGCCATCCCGGCACCCACCTGCCCGGACGCGCGCAGGCGACTTGCCGCGCTGAGCCACATCAGGCGGCGGAACACGCGCGCCCGTCGCGCCAGCAATCGCGCCAGCGCGGCCTCTCCGCGGGCCACGAATTCGCGTCCAACGTCGATGTGCGCCCGCACGGCAGAGGCGAAAGTCATACCGCCACGCGCCGCCGCCGGTCTCGGTCCAGCGCCGCGACAGGCTGCCGAATGCCTGGGTCCAGACGTACAACGGGCGGCTGACGATCAGCGCCCGCCCGCCGGAAGCCAGAAATTCAGCGAGAAATAGGAAATCCTCAGATAATTTGGCGTTCTCGCGATAGCGCAGCCCCGCCTCTCGCACGAACGCCGCCCGCACGACCGGCTTGAGCATGCCCAGGTCGAAGCCGGCGTAGGGATCGCAACCCCGTGCGAACAGCTCGCGCGTCAGCGGCCGCGTGCCCTCGGTTTCGCTCAGCGCCGGGCCGACGACCCGCCCGGCGCCAGCATCGTAGAGCAACTGATTGTCGGCCACCAGGTCCACGCCCGTCGCCTCGCCCGCCGTCACCAGTTCACGCGAGGCGGTCGTGATGGTACTCGTCATCGGCGTCCAGAACAGCGATCCAAGCCCCGCGCGCCTGCCCATCGCCGTGTTCATGGCGTGCGGCTTTCCGCGATTGCAAGGCAACGCGATCACGTGGACACGCGGATCGTCCCGGGCCAGCTCCTCGGCCACTGCACGCGAGCCGTCGGAGGAGCCGTCGTCCACGATCAGCAGCTCGATCTCCCGCAGACTCTGGTCCAGCGCCGACATGGCCGCGCGACGCAGCGTCCGGGCGCTGTTGAAGACCGGTGTGATGACGGAGACCAGGCAGGGCACGGCTGACATCGGATGCGCTCGTTCGCGGCCGCGGCAGGATCGCACACCGGCCCTTGCCAATACGACTTGTAGTCGCGTCGGTGCCATCCCTTCATCGTGAGCCGTGCGAGGCCGCGAACCAGCCCGGGATCGGCGCGCCCGGTCCAGCGCCGGAATCCCTGGTCGGAGAATGAGCATCGCGCGGCTATGCTGCGCGAGAAAGATATAATTTTTTAGTCGTATCGATATTTACCCGGGACACGAAACTGATCCGCTGTCGATTTTTCCCATCCGGAAAGCTATTTTTCACAAACGCGTGATATCGATCTGCCAACGGTACAATTTCGAACCGGAGGCACGGTCGAACATGACAACGATCTCGGCTACCCCTACAGCCGTTCAGGCGGCGGGCGCGGAAAAATTCGTCGACGCACTGGGCGTCAACACCCATATCGACTTCCAGGCCTACGGATACCAGGACCTGCCTGCCGTCGAGGCGGCGATCAAATATCTCGGGCTGATCAACCTGCGCGACGACCCCGAGAATCCGGCCGATGTCGGCGCCAATGGCTGGTGGCAGCAGGTCGCCACCGCCACAGGTGCGAAGTTTGATGCCTTCATGGCCGAAGGTTCGGTCGCGCAGATGCAGAGCGACCTGCCGCGCGCGGTGCAACTCGCCCAGCAGGGCATTGTCAACTTCATCGAGGGCGGCAACGAGGAGGATGACCCGTACGCCGCCTCGAACGGCAATTCCCTGGCCGCCGCCGCCGCATTCCAGTCCAGCGTCTATGCCGCGGCGCACAGCCTGGGGCTGCCCGCGATCAACATGTCCTTCGGCCAGGGCTGGACGGCGGCCAACAACTGGGCGGGGGATTACGACAAGGTCGGCAACCTCGTCCGCCGTCGCCGACTACGCCAACGCCCATACCTACCCGAGCGGCACGCCGCAGAGCGCGATCCAGCTTCTGATGAAGGACGCCAACATCGCCGCGCCCGGCCGACCGGTGATCCAGACCGAATTCGGTTACGACACCAGCCAGATTGATGCAACGACGGCGGCGAAATACACCCTCGACGGGGTGCTCAATTCCTGGGCCGACGGCGTGTCGATGACCTATCTCTATGCGCTGTTCGATGACGGTTCTGGCGACTTCGGGCTGATGAACGCCGACGGCACCCCCAAGCCCGCCGGCCTCGCCATCCATGACCTGACGACGTTGCTCGCCGACCCGGGCGCGACCGCTAAGCTTCACGCCCGGCACGCTGAGCTACGGGCTGTCCGGGCACCATCACCGGCGACAACACGCTGTCTGTTCCAGAAATCCGACGGCAGCGACTGGATCGCCATCTGGAACGAGCAACAGGCTCTGGGCGCGACGCATACCGTGACGCTGAATCTCGGCGTCAGCGGCGGCGATCACCGTCTTCGACCCGCTCACCGGGACGACCGCCGTCCAGACCTTCACCAACGCCACCGCCGCGCAGATCACCGTGCCGGACCATCCGGTGCTCGTGGAGGTCGTGCCCGCGACCACGGGACCGACCAGTCCCGCGATACCCCCCACAACCACGGGACCGTCGGGTCCCGCGATACCCCCCACCGCGCCCTATCAGGATCTCGCGGTCGCGGTGCCGGCCAGCGAAACCGTCGCGGCCGGCGCGACCCTGGCCATCGCCGGCGTGTCCATCAACGACCCCTGGGCCGCCGCCGCGCCCGGCACCATGGCGCTGAACATCTATGACAAGACCGGCACCATCACCATCGCCGGACAGACCTTCGGGCCCGGGGGAACGCACGGTTCGGTCGGCATGATCGTCGCCACCGAGGCCCAGATCAACGCCGATCTCGCCGGCCTGACCTACACCGCCGGTGCCACCGCCGGCACCGACACGCTGAGCGTCAATGTGTGGAACCAGGCCGGCGTGGACGTCACCAAGACCATCCCCATCACCGTGACACCCCCGCCCTACCAGGACCTCGCGGTCGCGGTGCCGGCCAGCGAAACCGTCGCGGCCGGCGCGACCCTGGCCATCGCCGGCGTGTCCATCACCGATCCCTGGGCCGCCGACCGCGCCCGGCACCATGGCGCTGAACATCTATGACAAGACCGGCACCATCACCATCGCCGGACAGACCTTCGGGCCGGGCGGGGGAACGCCCGGTTCGGTCGGCATGATCGTCGGCCACCGAGGCGCAGCTCAACGCCGATCTCGCCACCCTGACCTACACCGCCGGTGCCACCGCCGGCACCGACACGCTGAGCGTCAATGTGTGGAACCAGGCCGGCGTGGACGTCACCAAGACCATCCCCATCACCGTGACACCCCCGCCCTACCAGGACCTCGCGGTCGCGTGCCGGCCAGCGAAACCGTCGCGGCCGGCGCGACCCTGGCCATCGCCGGCGTGTCCATCAGCGATCCCTGGGCCGCCGCCGCGCCCGGCACCATGGCGCTGAACATCTATGACAAGACCGGCACCATCACCATCGCCGGCCATACCTATGGGCCGGGCGGCGGCAAGGTGGCCGGCGGCATGATCGTCGGCACCGAGGCCCAGATCAATGCCGATCTCGCCACCCTGGCCTACAAGGCGGGCGCGACCGCCGGCACCGACACGCTCACCGTCGATGTGTGGAACCAGGCCGGCACGGACGTCACCAAGGCCATCCCGATCACCGTGACACCGACGACGGTCGCGATCCCGGCGGGCCAGTCCTCGTTCAGCAGCACGGCGAGCAACACACTGTTCAACGCCACCGCCGGCAACCATACGATCTTCATCGGCGGCAGCTACGACCGGCTGGTGGCCACTGGCGGCGCGGAAACCGTGTCCGCACTGCAGGGCCACAACACGATCACCACCGGGGCCGGCAACGACACCATCCAGATCGCCGGCACGGGCAACGTGGTCGATGCGGGGGGTGGCACCAACACGATCTCGGACGCCGGGAGCGGGAACACAATCGTGCTGCCGGCGGCCGGCACCGGCATGGACACGATCCTCGGGACCGTGCTCCAGGCGGGTGACCTGATCGACCTGCGCACGGTGCTCGCCGGCACGGGCTGGAACGGCAGCACGGCGACGCTGGGCACCTACATGAGCACGCGGCTCGACAGTGGCGTGAACACCATCCTGTCCATCCGGCCCGGCGGAGCCTCGGGCACCTCTTATGATGTCGCCCGTTTCAGTAACGCCGGCCTGGTCAGCCTGTCAACCTTGACCCAGCACGCCATCCTGTAAGAAGCAGCCTCATCCGGGCGCTCCTGGTACAACGGAGCGCCGGGCGCCTTGCGCCGAGACCTCTGGCCCTCCGCTCCTGGCACGTCGCGAGGCCCGCAAGCGCCGAAGAAGGGTCTCGACGGAGGCGAACCCATCCTGTGTCCCGGCCTGAGCGGGGGCAGGCGCATCCATCGCCGCCGGTGCGACCGGGATCGGCCTGCTCGCAGCGGAGGATGACGGAGCATCTTGCAGCGCCGCCAGGGCCGGCGCTGGCGGCGCTTGAACCGGCGGGGCGGCAGGCAAAGCCGGGGTGGCATCCCGCGCCGCCGAGAGCCCATCGGAGAACGGCATCGCAGCTTGTGAGTGCGCCGGCGACGGGCGCAACTTCGACGACCGGTGAGGATGCGGCCTGCGCCGCCACCGCGTATGGCGGCTGTGCAGGCGCGGGCGCGGCGGCACGGGTATCCAGGAGGTCCGCTGGGGAAGGCGGCGCGGGCGGGAGGTTCGCCGGCGCGGGCGAGCTTGCAGGCAGCGCCGGCGCCGCTGCGGCCGCCACCACAGACGGGACCGGCGCGGGAGCCGGCGATGCGACATTCGCCACGATGGAAGCGCCGCGGAGGGAAGCCGCTGTCGCGGAGGTGGCCGCGACCGGGGCGTCTGGCGCCGCCGCGACGGGGAGCCTCACCGGCGGAGTTGCGGGAGACGACGGCGCGCCTGACATCGCCGGGGTGAGCGCCCCAGCAGAGGCGACGCCCGCGCTACCGGCCGCTCCCACGCCGCCTGATGCCGGCATCGATCCCAGCGAGCCGCCAAGCAGCAGCACGATGACCCCGACGACCGCCGCGCCGGGCAGAAGGAATGGCCACATGTCTCGCCTTCCCCGCATTCCTTCGCTCAGATAGGACGAGCCAGGTAAGCGGAGCAATCAGGGCGAACGAAAGGCAGACACCGAGGCGATCCGCCTGGCGGACGTCATATCCCGGAGGTCATCACATGCAATATGGCATCCATCTACCGCATATCGGGCGCAAGGCGAGCCCTGCGACGATCCGCGAGGCGGCTATCCAGTCCGAGGCGCTCGGCTTCGACGACGTCTGGGTCAGCGAGCACATCATCGTGCCACGTGGTGCCAGTTACCCGCCCTCCCCGTCCTTCTATGATCCGGTGCTGACCCTGACCTGGGCGGCGGCCGCGACCCGCCGCGTGCGGCTCGGCACGTCCGTCCTGGTGCTGCCGATGCGCCATCCGCTGCCGCTGGCCAAGGAGCTGGCGACGTTCCAGAATCTTTCAGAAGGACGGCTGATCCTGGGTGCGGGCGTCGGCTGGATGGCGGCGGAATTCGCCGCCCTCGGCGTGCCCTTCGCTGAGCGCGGGCGGCGCATGGACGAGGGGATCGCGATGATGCGCGCGGTCTGGTCGGAGGACCCGGTCACGTTCAAGACCCGGTGGATCGCCGCCGAGATCGAGGACATGCGCATGCAGCCGCGACCCGTCGCGCCGATCCCGATCTGGATCGGCGGCAGTTCCGAGCCCGCGTTGCGGCGTGCGGCCCGGTTGGACGGCTGGCACGGCAGCCGGATCACGCCCGAACAGGCCGGACCCCTCATCCGACGGCTACGCGCCGAGCGGCCCGACCCTAGCTTCGCGCTCTCCCTGCGCTGCCGCTGGGATGGCCGGGACATGGGCGAGCTGCGCGCCCGTGTGGACGCCTATGGCGCCGCGGGCGTGCAGCACCTGCTGATGGAGCCGGAGGATCGGGAGATCACCGACTGGCGGCGCACCGTTGAGCGGATCGGCAGCTTGCGGCGCTGACGGGTCGGCATTCACGCCGCCGGGCGGCGCTCCGCCATTCACGCCGCAGCGCGGCAGTCTGCCGCGGAGCCGTGACCCGCGCCGACGTGCCCGGCCTCGGTTGCCGCGGCGCGGAAGTACTGCACGACGAAAACGCGCACGGCGCTGGTGCGCCCACCGCGCGAGCGCAGCGCGTCCACCCGCCGGATCAGCGCGTGCAGATCATGGCCTTCGCGGTGGCAGATCTCGCCCAGCGCCTCCCATAGCTCGGGTTCTAGGCGCATGCTCGTGCGCCCCGAACCGACGACCACGTTGCGATTGACAAGCCAACTCCGGGGCATGTCCACTCCTTCGGACTGTTCCGGGAGTAGGCAACCACACCGGCATAAAGGAATGGTTTCGCCGCCCTCAGATCGGCAGCGGCGCCGCCTTCATGCGTTCCATCGCGAAGCGGCTGGAGACGTTGCGCAGCGGCACGGCCGCGATCAGCCGGCGATAGAAGCCGTCATAGGCGGCGATGTCGGGCACCGCCACATGCAGCAGGTAGTCCACGTCACCGCTCATGCGCCAGGCGTCCACGACCTCGTCCATCCCGGCGATGACCTCGGCGAACCGGGCAAGCCACACGCCCGAGTGATCCGCCGTCTCGACCTCCACGAAGACCGATACGGGAAGCCCGATCTTCCCTGGATCGATGACCGCCACCCGCTTGAGGATGACGCCGTCCTGCTCCATCCGCCGGATGCGCTTCCAGCACGGCGTCGGCGTCAGGCCGACCCGCCCGGCGATGTCGGCCAGCGATAATGAGGCATCCTCGCTCAGGAGCCGAAGGATTTCCCGATCGACACGGTCAAGCTCCTTATCGGCCGACATAGGAGTTCCTCTGCCCTCGTCGACCGCTATAGAGCAAGTTCGGAGAAAATCCTACTCCAGTATGCAGCCGATGCCTGTTCCTTGCACCGCGACCCCTCGGTGGCTGCGGTCACCTCTCGGCTCAGGCTGGTCCCCCGTGGGGTCGCTACGCTGATGCCAATGCCACCGCTTAGCACATAGGCGACAGAGTAGCTTGGGCTCGCCTCGGCAAGGGTTGGAAGAGCAAGGAGCAATCATGTCGCAGCTGAACGCCTCCACACGGGTCGGTCCTCCTGTGCGGACCATCGCCTGGCGGTAAGCCGAACGGCCAGCCCTCGAAAGGAGGTAGGCGCGGCCCCAAGGGGGTCGACGCCACGGGCTTCCCAGGGAGAGCGAGCAGCAATGCGCGGATCGCCGCCGCTCCCCTCGATGAGCCACGGGCAGAGGGGAGCACGCTGACCGTGCCTTCTCACCTGCCCGGTGCTGATGCAGCCATCACGGCTTCCTCTTCCGGGGTGCGCAAGGTCAGTGCGAGTGCATGCATCCCGGCGGCGAACTCGGGCGCCAGAACGTCATGCACGGCGCGCGAACGGGCCACCCGGCTCAGCCGACGGAACGCCTCCGAGACGACCAGCACTGAATAATGCGTTTGCCCCCCCGGCTGCGCGCCGGCATGGCCGGCGTGGCGCGCACTGTCATCAACGATCCGCAGGGCCGCCGGCGCGAAGGCCTCCCGCAAGCGTGTCTCCAGCCGGGCTGCCCGGCTCGCCTCTGGTGATTGCATCACGGACATATCGGCTCTCCGTGACAGGGCGCCAAGCGGGCATTGCCAAGCGGATCGGGCGACGCACATAACCGGCTCCATGCCCCGCCGCCCTTCGCGACCCCGGGCCTATGCACCCGACCCGGCGGCGCCGGGCCGGCCCTGCGACATGCCGGGCTGCGACGCCATGGGGGATTATCGGGCGCCCAAGTCGCGGAGCCACCTGCGCGAATACTGGTGGTTCTGCCTGGAGCACGTACGGGCCTACAATGCGGCATGGGACTATTACCGGGGCATGAACCCGGCGCAGATCGAGGCGGAGCTGAGGCGCGACACGGCTTGGCAGCGGCCCAGCTGGCCCCTCGGCCGGCTGGGGTCGGCTGTGTGGGAGCAGGAGATGCTGCGCGATCCGCTGCATATCCTCGCCGCTGGGCGGCTGCGCCGAAACCTCGGCGATCCGGGCGGGCATCCCCGTCAGGCCCCCGCCGAACTTCGCGAACCGCTGGCGACCCTCGGCCTGTCCTGGCCGGTCACGCTGGATACCCTGAAGAGCCGCTACAAGGAGCTTGCCAAGGCTAACCATCCGGATGCCAACGGCGGCGACCGGGCCGCCGAGGAACGTTTGAAGGTAATCAACCTCGCCTACGCCGCCCTGCGTTCGCGCCTGGCACAACAGCCGGGGCTTGCCGCGGCCGGCTGAGGGTACGCGCGTTTGACAGGTCGGACGCGCGGTCTAGAATTTAATCGGGAACAAGCAGGACAAGCTGGCTGATGAACAAGATCGCCGCACTCGCCGACATCCGCCCCACCTCCGCGATCGATCTGCCCGACAGCAAGGTGGTGGCGCGCGAGGTCTTCGGCATCGAAACGGATATGGTGGCGCCGGCCTTCTCGGTGCGTACCGAGCACGTGCCCGACATCGATCCGGCCTACAAATTCGACAAGGAAACCACACTCGCCATCCTGGCCGGTTTTGCCTTCAACCGCCGCGTGATGGTGCAGGGTTATCACGGCACCGGCAAGTCCACGCACATTGAACAGGTAGCCGCCCGGCTGAACTGGCCGTGCATCCGCGTGAACCTCGACAGCCACATCAGCCGCATCGACCTGATCGGCAAAGACGCGATCGTCCTGCGCGACGGCAAGCAGGTGACGGAGTTCCGCGAAGGCATTCTACCCTGGACGCTCCAGCACGCCTGTGCCCTGGTATTCGACGAATACGACGCCGGCCGGCCGGACGTCATGTTCGTGATCCAGCGCGTGCTGGAGGTCGAGGGCAAGCTCACCTTGCTCGACCAGAACCGGGTTATCCGGCCGCACCCGTCCTTCCGCCTGTTCTCGACCTCCAACACGGTCGGCCTGGGCGACACGACGGGCCTCTACCACGGCACCCAGCAGATCAATCAGGGTCAGATGGACCGCTGGAACATCGTCGCCACGCTGAACTACCTCCCGCACGCGCTGGAAACCGGCATCGTGCTGGCGAAGATGGGCGTCGAGGGGAACGATTTCGGCATGAAGAAGCGCGTCGAGGCGATGGTGGCGCTGGCCGACCTCACCCGCGCGGGTTTCATCAACGGCGACATCTCCACCGTCATGTCGCCGCGCACCGTCATTACCTGGGCGGAGAACGCGCGCATCTTCGGCGATGTCGGCTTCGCGTTCCGCATGACGTTCCTTAACAAGTGCGACGAGGCCGAGCGCGCCACTGTCGCCGAGTACTATCAGCGTTGCTTCAACGAGGAGATCCCGACCGGCCTGCTGATCCGGAAGGCGAGTTGATCCTCATCCCCGGTAAGGGCTCCGGAGTGCCGGCATGAGCGGTACCAGCAAGGACAACACCCGCGCCGAGGAATTCAAGCGTGCCACCGCCGGGGTGCTACGCGCGATCGCCGAGCAGCCCGACGTGCAGGTCAATTTCCAGCCGGGCCCCTCCGGCATATCGGGCAAGCGCGCGCGCCTTCCGCTGCCGACGCGCACCCTGCCCGCGCCCGAGATGGCCAAGCTGCGCGGCGCCTCCGATGCCATCGCGCTGCGCCTGCGCCATCACGACGACGCGGTCCACACCGCGCGGATGCCGTCGCGGCGCGAGGCGCGGGATGCCTATGATGCGCTGGAGCAGGCGCGCGTGGAGGTGGTCGGCGCCCGCCACATGGCCGGCGTGTCGGCCAACCTGCGGATCAAGCTGTCCGAGGAATGCGAGGCCGAGGGCTACGACAGGATGACCCGGAAGGACCAGCTTCCGGTCGCCGCCGCGCTCGCGCTGCTGGCGCGCGAGCGGATGTCCGGCGAACCCACCCCCGAGCCGGCGCGGCGCGTGCTCGACCTCTGGCGCGGCACGCTGGGTCAAGGGGCCGAGGACGCGCTCGCGGAACTGGATCGCGCGCAGAAGGACCAGCGCGCCTTCACCCGGGCGGCGCGCAAGCTGCTCGCGGCGTTGAAACTCGCCGAGGCGGAGGCCGACGCCGAGCCCGAGGACCAGACCGAGGAGGGCGAGGAAGGCGGCGAACAGTCCAGCCAGCAGGACAATCAGGCCGAGGGCGAGGGCCAGTCGGAATCCGACAGCGAAAGCATGATGGGCGCCCAGCCCGAGGAGATGCAGGGCGAGGCGGCCGACGATGAGGGCGACGAAAGCGAGGAGGATGCGGCCATCGCCGAGGGCGACGACCGGCCCGGCGGTCCTCAGCCCAGGCGCGAGCGTCCGCACCCCGATCACGAGGCGACCTACCGGGCCTATACCCGTTTGCACGACGAGGAGGTGTCCGCCGAGGATCTCTGCGATGCCGACGAGCTAACCCGGCTGCGCCAGCAGCTCGATCAGCAACTCCAGCATCTCCAGGGTGTGATCTCCAAGCTCGCCAATCGCCTGCAACGGCGGCTGATGGCACAGCAGCAGCGATCCTGGGAGTTCGACCTCGACGAGGGGTTGCTCGACGCCGGGCGGCTATCGCGGGTGGTCACGAACCCGATGCACGCGCTGTCCTTCAAGCACGAGCGGGAGACCGAATTTCGCGACACCGTGGTGACCTTGCTGATCGACAATTCGGGCTCGATGCGCGGCCGGCCGATCACGGTGGCGGCGATGTGTGGCGACATCCTGGCGCGCACCTTGGAGCGGTGCGCCGTGAAGGTCGAGGTGCTCGGCTTCACGACGCGCGCCTGGAAAGGCGGGCAGAGCCGCGAGAAGTGGGTGCAGGACGGCAAGCCGCGCAACCCCGGCCGGCTCAATGATCTGCGCCACATCATCTACAAGGCGGCGGACTCGCCCTGGCGGCGGGCCCGCAAGAATCTGGGGCTGATGCTGCGCGAAGGCCTGTTGAAGGAGAACATCGATGGGGAGGCGCTGCTGTGGGCCTACCGTCGCCTGGTGGTCCGCCCCGAGCACCGGCGCATCCTCATGGTGATCAGCGACGGCGCCCCGGTGGATGACTTTACCCTGTCCGTCAATCCCGGCAATTACCTGGAGAAGCACCTGCGCGAGGTGATCCGCGAGATCGAGACGCGCGATCAGGTGGAGCTGATCGCCATCGGCATCGGCCACGATGTCACCCGCTACTATCGACGGGCCGTGACCATCGTGGATGCCGAGGAACTCGGCGGCACGATGATGAAGAAGCTTACCGAGCTGTTCGACGAGGACGCGGATGAGGCCTGGGCACGTGCGGCGATCGAGCACGCGCCCCTGGTTGTCTGAGGGGAGCTGGCCCCAGCTCTAGTTGCGGGCCTCAGGCGGGGCCGGAGCCAGCCCTTGACGCGACCCGCTCAAGGCTTGCGGAAGAAGGCGTCCGCAGCGCTGCGATGGGTCTGCTTGCGGCCGATGTCGGCTTCTACGCGGGCGATTTCCTCGTGCAGCTCGCCGATATAGGCCCGCAACTCGTCAACGCTGAGCGCGTCCAGCAACAGCTTCGTCAGTCGGGCCGGCCTGCGGGGCTCGGCTGCGTCATCCTCGTGCATTTCTCGTGTCCATCCTCATGGCCGCGCCCTTGACCTGTCGCCGGCTCGCCGTCATATGCCCTGACTGCCCGCGGCCGGGGCACGTTCACCTCATCCTCGCGCAAGGCGCTCCGGATCGAACGGTTGCCGGCTCGCGAGCCTGAAGGTGATATATCATGGCACTGCCCCTCATGCCGAAAGCCACCGCCGTGTGGCTGATCGAAAAGACCGCGCTCACATTCACGCAAATCGCCGAATTTTGCGGGATGCACCCGCTTGAGGTGCAGGCCATCGCCGATGGCGAGGTCGCGCAGGGGATCGTGGGCTATGATCCGGTGGCCAATGGCCAGCTGACCGCGCAGGAGGTCAAGCGCTGCGAGGCCGACCCGAATGCGCGCCTGCAAATGCTGCCCAGCAACCTGCCGCAGCCGAAACGCTCGCGTGGCGGCCGCTACACGCCCGTGGCCAAGCGCAACGATCGGCCGAACGCCATCGCATTCCTCCTGCGGACCTATCCTCAACTGAGCGAAACGCAGGTCAGCAAGCTTCTGGGCACCACCAAGGAGACCATCCAGAAGGTGCGTGAGCGCACGCACTGGAACAGCGCGAACATCAAGCCGGGCGACCCGGTCATCCTCGGTCTGTGCAGCCAGACCGACCTGAACGCCGCGATCAGCGCGGCGAATGAGCGGTTGCAGCGTGAGGGCCAGGCGGTTCCCCAGCCCCCGCCGCCCGAGGCCGAAGAGGCGGCCTAGACCAACTCCCCGTGCGCGCGGATGCGCTCGATCTCCTCCTTTACGCGCAACTTCTCGATCTTGAGCCGGTTGAGCGCGTCGGTATCGGGACGCGGCCGGTGGTCCTCGTCGGTAATCCGCAATTCCAGTGCGGCATGGCGCTCCTTCAGGGAGTCGAGGCGGGCCTGCAAGCTCATTTCCGCTCCTTTGGCTGTGGCGCCGCGGCCGGGTGCGCCGGCCATCGCGACGGGTCACTGTACCCAATCTGACATGTGGCGGGAAACGCCAAACCTCAACCCGGGTGCCCGCGGCCAGGCAACAATGCGTGGTTTCGCGACCGCCCCGGCCGACCGCTATAACCCGCGTCCATGCTGACCGATCATGATTCGCTGCTGCGCCGCCTGCACGAGCTTCGCAGCGAGCATCGCGACCTCGATACCGTCATCGCCCGCCTGGCGGACCAGGGCTCGCTCGACCAGATCCAGGTGCAGCGGCTGAAGAAGCGGAAGCTGATGCTGAAGGACGAGATCGCCTGGCTGGAGAACCGCCTCATCCCCGACGACATCGCCTGAGCATGCCTCCGCTGGTCGGCATCATCATGGGCAGCCAGTCGGACTGGGCGACCTTGCGCCATGCGGCCGAGACCTTGACGCGGCTTGCGGTGTCGCATGAATGCCGGATTGTCTCCGCCCACCGCACGCCCGACCGACTGCGCGACTACGCGATCGTGGCGCGCGAGCGAGGTCTGCGCGTCATCGTTGCCGGCGCCGGCGGCGCGGCGCACCTGCCCGGGATGTGTGCCGCCTGGACACCGCTGCCGGTGTTGGGGGTTCCGATCGAAAGCCACACTCTCAAGGGTTTGGACAGCCTGCTTTCGATCGCGCAGATGCCCGCCGGCGTCCCCGTCGGCACCTTGGCGATCGGGCGGGCCGGCGCCATCAACGCCGCATTGCTCGCCGCCGCGATCCTCGCGACCACCGATCCGGCCCTCGCCGCGCGTCTGGATGCCTGGCGCGCCGCGCAGACCGAAGCGGTCGCAGAGGCCCCTGTGCCGGATCCGACATGACGTCCCCTCTCATGACGTTCCCTCTGCCACCCAACTCCGTCATCGGCCTGGTCGGCGGCGGCCAGCTCGGCCGGATGTCCGCCCTCGCCGCCGCCCGGCTCGGCTATCGCTGCCATATCCTGACGCGCGAGCCGGACAGCCCCGCGGCCCAGGTCTCCCAGGGCGTGACCCTCAGCGACTACGCGGACCCGGTGAGCCTGAAGGCCTTCGCGGCGGCCGTCGATGTCATCAGCTTCGAATTCGAGAACGTCAGCGCCGAGGGGCTCGAGCTGCTCGCCTCGCTCAAGCCGGTGCGCCCGGCGCCCGCCGTGCTGCGGGTGAGCCAGGACCGGGTCGTGGAGAAGCAGTTCCTGAACGGCGCCGGCGTGCCCACGGCGCCGTGGGCGGCGGTCTCCAGTCTGGATGAACTGCACACGGCGGTGGCACGCATCGGCCTGCCGGCGGTGCTGAAGACCACCCGCTATGGCTATGATGGAAAAGGCCAAGCCCGCCTGGTCGCGCCGGAGGATTTGGCGGACGCCTTCGCAAGCCTGTCACCCAAGCCGCTTATCCTGGAAGGTTTTATCGACTTCGCCGCCGAGATCAGCGTGGTCCTGGCACGCGGCGCGGACGGCACGGTATCGGCGTTCGACACCGTGGAGAACCGCCATCGCGACCACATCCTCGACCTCACCTTCGCCCCGGCCCGGGTATCGGAGGACGTCGCCCGGCAGGCCCAGGCGATCGCCCGCCGCATTGCCGGCGCGCTCGACGTCGTGGGGCTGCTCGCGGTGGAGATGTTCGTGGACGCGCGGGGCCGGGTGCTCGCCAACGAGATCGCGCCGCGTCCGCACAATTCCGGGCACTGGTCGATCGAGGCCTGCCCGGCGAGCCAGTTCGAGATGCACATCCGCGCCATTGCCGGCCTGCCATTGCCGCCGGCGGAGCGCCACGCGGACGCGGTGATGCGCAACCTGGTTGGGCCGGAGGACGTCGCCCTCTGGCCGGAGATCGTGGCCACGCCGGGCCTGATCCCCCACCTTTATGGCAAGACCGCCGCCCGGCCGCGCCGCAAGATGGGCCACGTGACCCGCCTGTTCTCCAAGGGCTCGCTCCCCGGAGAGCACGGGATCGCCGCCGCGCTCGGCCCGCTCGCCCGCTGAGCCCTCAGGCCGCCGCGGCCACCGCATGGCCGCCAGACAGTCGGTAGATCCGGTCGAGCCGTTCCACCCCCGTCAGGCGATGCGCGATCAGGACCACGCTGCGGCCCTGCACCGCCTCGTTCAATGTCGCGAGGAAGGCGCGTTCGGTCTCGGCATCCAGGCCGGCACAGGGCTCGTCGAGAATGAAATCGGCGCGGGCGACAGCAGCGCGCGCGCCAACGCCAAACGCCGCCCCTGCCCGCCCGAGAAGCGCGCGCCTCCCTCGCCGACCCAGGTGTCCAACCCGTCCGGCAGCGCACGGACCGTCTCGGCGATGCGCGCCGCCGCCAGCGCGTCCCACAACGCCGCCTCGTCGGCATCGGGGCGGGCGAGCAGGAGGTTGGCGCGGATCGTGTCGTCGAACAGATGGGTGGCCTGCCCCAGCCAGCCGATCCGCGCGCGCACGTCCGCGGCGGCCAGCGTGGCGATGTCCACCCCGCCCAGCAGCACGCGCCCGGCCTCCGGCGCGGCGAGCTTCAGCGCCAGGGCCGCCAGGGTGGACTTGCCGGCGCCCGACGGGCCGAGCAGGGCGACCCGCATCCCGGGCGGAACCTCTAGATTGAGTGCGTCGAACACCAGCGGATGGTCCGGGCGCCAGCGAAAGCGTACACCCTCGAAGCGGAGCGTAGAGCCTTCGGGTGCCGCCGCCGGGCGCTCCGGGTCCGGCACCGACGGGGGCGCCTCGGCGGCCTCCAGCACGCGCCGCGCCGCCGCGACGGCGTGCCCGGCCAGCGCGCCGGCCCGCGGCAGGCCGCCCACGGCCTCGAACGCGGCCACGCTCAGGAACACGGCCGCGACGGCTCCGGCCGGCTCCGCACCGGCGGACGCCAGGACTGCCAGGATCGCGGCCTGGCCGCACAGCAGCGCCAAGGCGCTGGCCAGCGCGGTGCGCCCGGTGACCTCCTCCTGCGCGCCCAGCAGCGCGGCCTCGCGCGCCTGCACGGCGGCGAGCATCCGGCCCTCGGCACCGAATGCGCGCACCTCGCGCAGTCCGGTGAGCGCGTCGAGCGCGGCGATGCGCAACCCCCCGGCCGTGTCGGCCAGACGGGAGCCGGCCTCCGCCGCCCCACGCGCCGCCACCCACGGCAGGACCATGGCGGCGACGACGAACAGCGCGACCACCACGGCGGCCAATAACGGGCTGCGCAGGCCGATCAGCACCGCCAGTGCGGGCACGAGCAGCACCGCGCCGGCCAGCGGCACGAGAATGCGCAGATAGAGTCCGTCCAGCGCCTCCACATCGCCTACCAGCCGGGCCAGCACGTCGCCGGCCTGGCGGAAGCCGAGCCCGCCGGCCGAGCCGCGCGCCACGCCCCGGAAGAACCAGACGCGCAGATCGGCCAAGGCCCGGAACGTGGCGGCGTGCGTCGCCAGACGCTCCAGGTAGCGCAGGACGACGCGCGCCACCCCGAAGCCGCGCAGTGCGACCGGCGCGAGCAGCACCCCGGTCGCCAGCGCCGCCCCGACCACGCCGCCAGCCAGCGCCATCAGGCCCACGCCGGCGGCAAGCGAGCCAAGCGCGAGCAGCAGGCCGAGGAGCAGCCAGCCAGTCCGGCCGCGCCACAGCCACAGGATGCGGAGAAGGTCGCTCATGCCGTCTTGCGCACCGGCACGGCGCGCCCATCGCGGATGTCGAGCCGCCGGCCGGCGAAGGCATGAGCGGCCGAGGCATGGCTCGCCAGGATCACGGTACGCCCGAGGGCGAGCTTGCGCAGGCTGTCCAGCACGTCGGCCTCCGTTGCCGGGTCGAGATGCGCCGTCGGCTCGTCCAGCAGCAGTAGCGGCGCGTTCTTCAGGAAGGCGCGCGCGATCGCCACCCGCTGCGCCTGCCCGCCCGACAGGCCAAAGCCGCCCTCGCCCACCACCGTATCGAGCCCGTCGGGCAAGGACTGCGCGAACGGTGTGACGCGGGCCGCGCGGGCCGCCTCGGCCACTTCCTCGGCGGTCGCCTCGGGGCGGGCGAAGCGAATGTTCTCGCGGATGGTGCCGGAGAACAGGGTCGGGCGCTGGCCGATCCAGGCTGTCAGGCGCGACAGGGCCTGCGGGACGAGGTCGGCGATGTCGGCGCCGTTGACCGTGACCCGCCCGCTGTCGGGGCGGACGAAGCCCAACAGGATCTCGATCACGGTGGACTTGCCCGCCCCCGACGGGCCGGCCAGCACGAGCGTCTCTCCCGCCGGGACCCGGAAACTGAGCCCGTCGAGCGCCGGCCCGCGTGCGGGGTCCCAGGTGAGACGCACATCCTCGAACGCCACCGTCACGCCCTGCGCGGCAACCGTGCGCACGGCGTGCACCGGCACCGCCCCCGGCGCAGCCGACGCCGGCAGTCCGATCAGGGCATCCGCCGCGCCGGTGGCGTGCAACCGGTCCTGATAGGCGGCGGAGAAGGTCCGCAGCGGCGCGAAGAACTCGGGGACCAGCAGCAGCACGAACAGCGCCGCCGCCGGGTCGGCCAGCCGGTGTGCCGCGAGCGCCAGGCCGTAGCGCAACGCGAGCAATACCAGGGCCGCCGCCGCCGCGAGGTCGAGCGCGGCGGAGGACAGGAACGCCACCCGCAGCACGCGCATCGTCCGCCGGCTGAGATCGGCGGCGGCAACGGCGAGCGCCCGCGCTTCGTCCTCTGCCCGGCCATACAGGACGATGGTCGCGATCCCGCGCACCCGATCGAGGAAGCGGGCCTGCAAGCGCGCCAGTGCGAGGAACTGCCGCCGCGAGGCTGCTGCCGCCCCGATGCCGGCGACCGCCATCGCCACCGGCACCAGCAGCCCGCACAGGATGAGCAGTCCGGCCGCCAGCGGATCGACCCAGGCCACCACCAGCGCGACCAGCACGGGCGCCGCCACGGCGAGCGTCGAGGCGGGAAGCCAACGGCCGAAGAGCCCGTCCAGCGCCTCGATCCGGTCCACGACGATCGCCGCGAGATCGCCCGAATGGTGATCGCGCAGCAGTGCCGGCCCGGCGTGCAGCAGCCCCGACAGCGTCTCGCTGCGCAGCCGGCGCCGCGCGGCCGCGCCGGCGGCGAACGCCCGGCGCTCGGAAAGCCAGCCCAGGGCGGCCCGCAGCAGCGCAAGGCCGCCGAACGCCACCACCGGGGCGACGGCCAGGCCATGGAAGGCGAATGCAATGGCCAGGACCCGGGCGGCACAGAACGCCTGCCCGACGGCCGCGGCCACGCCCAGCAGGCCCAGCAGCACGATCGGCCGCCCTGCCCTGCCGCCCAGACGCGTCTGTCGCCGGAGCCACGCGCGCGCCGCCGCGCGCCCTTCGTCCCGCTCGGTTCTCGCCATGCGCCTCCCTAATCCAGGGCGCGGGCGGCCGTCATGGCCGGGACCCGGCAGAGGGCATTAAAGTTTCGCAAGCGCGGGCCCTGCCGATCAGTGCATCACATCGCCGCCGTTGGGCGAGAGGCAGGCACCGACGTAGAATCCGCCCTCGGGTCCGGCCAGCAGCAGCGCCGTGGCGGCGATTTCCTCGGGTCGCCCGAAGCGCCCGGCGGGCAGCCTTGCCTTGAAGGCGTCCTGCCATTCCTGGCTGTTCTGGCGCACGAGATCGGTATCGATCGGCCCGGGCGCGATGGCGTTGACGCGCACGCCGCGTGGCGCGGCCTCCCACGCCAGGGCGCGGGTGAAGCCGATGATGCCGGCCTTGGCCGCGCAGTACGGCACCGCGCCTGCCCCGCCCTTAAGCCCGAGTTGCGAGGCGACGTTGATGATGACCCCGCCTCCGCGTGCCGCCATCGCCGGATAGACGGCCTGCGCCATGAAGAACATGCCCTTGAGGTGGACCGCCACGATCCGGTCGAACTCGGCCTCCGTGTAGTCCTCGAACGGCTTGCGGATGTTCATGCCGGCGTTGTTGAACAGGATGTCGATGGGTCCAAGCGTCCGCGCCGCCTCGTGGGCGAAGGCGCGCGCGGCGGCGAGGTCGGCGACGTCGAGCGAGCGGTGCATGGCCCGACGCCCCAGCGCGGCGATCTCGGCGGCCGTGCCGTCGGCCGCCGTCGTCGTCCAGATGGCAGAAGGCGATGTCCGCCCCCTCGGCGGCGAAGGCAAGCGCGGTGGCACGACCGATCCCGCGCGAGCCGCCGGTGACGAGAGCGACGTGGTTGGCGAGCTTCATGGCGGTTCCTCTCCCACCCGGATCGACGCCCGTATGGGCGGGTTGGCCATGTTTCGGAGCGTACACCTGCCTCCTGCGGCGCCGCCACTGATGTACACAACCGACCCGGCGCCCTCTCGATGCGTACACCTGGCGTTAACGGCTCCTTGACCAGCGCACATCGCCTGTCAGGTAATCGCGTCGCGGCGGCGCCCTCGGCGTCCTGGTCGCGCGCCGGTAACCCGAGGCCGAGCGAAGCGCCGCCCAGACTCCGCCAGCGGCGAGGCTCAGGCCGGTGGATGGGTCCGTCAAACCGAGCGGGTCAGTTTCGACAGCGTTTTCACTCACGCCCTCCAACCACCTCTGTCGAAGCTGTGGCCGACACCCGAAAGACCTTCCGCACTTGCAGGGTGTCGATCGTGGCGCCCTAGTTTCCGAAACCCGCGTGACGGTTCCTGTTGCAAAAATCAGGAATGGGGATCAGCCTTAGTTTCAATACTGGCCTTCGATCCAAGTCTTCGTCTCCGCCCATGCGGCGGCGATCATTCCGGCCAGTTGTTCGTCGTTTAGAACAATACAAATCAATGGAGGAACAAGCGATGCCGTACCATCTTGAAGGCCGTCTTCTGGAGGTCTGCGACTGCCGGGTGCTCTGCCCATGCTGGATCGGTGAGGACCCCGACAACGGCACCTGCAACTCCATGCAGGCCTGGCGCATCGACAAAGGCACCATCGACAGCACCGATGTCGCCGGCCGCACCGTTGCGATGGTCTGCCACATCCCCGGAAACGTGCTGAAGGGCGGCTTCCGCGTTGCCCTCTACATCGATGACGGCGCCACCGACGCACAGCAACAGTCGCTGCTCGACGTCTATTCGGGCAAGCGCGGCGGCCCTGTCGCCGAACTTGCCAAGCTGGTGGGCGAGGTCGTCTCCGTCCAGCGCGTGCCGATTACTTTCACCGTGCAAGAGGGCAGCGGCACGCTGAAGATCGCCGATGTGGGCCTCGCGGAACTGGAACCATACCGGGGACCGAACGGCGCCGTCACCACGCTGGCGGATACGATCTTTTCCACTGTGCCTGGCGCGCCGGTGTTCGTCGGCAAGGCGACGCGCTACCAAAGCAAGAATCCCGTGCTGGGACACGACCTCGACATCTCCGGTCATAACGCTTTGCAAAGCACATTCGTATTCGACGGCTGACGTCCATGGCGCGCCAGCCGGCGCGCTCCGCCGCCTTTCCGCCGCTCGCGGCGGGGCTCGTCCTGCTTTCCTGGATCACCTTGCTGATCTGGGAGGCGAGTCCGTATGGCCGTTACTTGCACCACGGCGACTGGACAACCGTTGGTTTCGGCGGGTCGATCTGCACGGCGGTGCCTGCGGGCGGGTGGCTGATACCCGGCCTGCTTTATGGAGGAGGCTGGCTGCTGATGTCGGCGGCGATGATGCTGCCGACCACCGCGCCGCTGATCCGGCTGTTCGACCGCATGATCGCGGAACGCCCGGATCGGGCGACGCTGCATGGTTTGCTGATCGCCGGCTATCTGCTGGCATGGATTGGGTTCGGTGTGGCGGCCCATCTGCTGGATCGGGTGTTGCACGCGACCCTTGCGCACTGGGTGTGGATTGCCGGCCATCCGTATGTGCCCGGCGCGGTTATCCTGGCCTTGGCGGGAGCGTTCCAGTTCTCGGCCCTGAAGTACCATTGCCTGGACAAGTGCCGTTCGCCGCTCGGTTTCCTTAGCAGCAATTGGCATGGCCGGCGGCCGTGGCTCGACGCGTTCCGGCTGGGTCTGGCGCATGGCGTGTATTGCGTGGGCTGTTGCTGGGCGCTGATGCTGATGATGTTCGTGGTCGGCACCGGCAGCCTGGGGTGGATGCTGTTTCTCGGTCTGGTCATGGCGGCGGAGAAAAATCATCCCTGGGGACGGCGGCTGTCGGCGCCCCTCGGCGGGGCGCTCCTGGCGATGGCTGCATTCGTGCTTGTTGCCGCGCTGGTCTGAAGCGGGTCGCTCGGCGTTCTTCGGCCGCTTCGATGAAGCCGACGCGGTGCGCTACTTTTGCGAATCCTTCCTCGCGGCCTTGGTATATGCTGTGTCATCTACGGAACGGCGCGAATGGAAGCCGCATTTTCTTTCCGGCACCGGCTGATTGCCAGCACGCTGGGACATCCGGCTGTGCAGGTCGCGGCGGTCCTCTGGGTGGCCGCCAATGTGATTGTGCTGCTCCTGGCAAATGGCTTTCTGCCTTTTGACCGGCCGGCGTTGGCGGGCATGCCGTTCGCCCAGCAGGTCGCGCTTCCGAGTTTCGGACTGATCGAGGTCTTCGTGCTCATGGCCGTCGTCTATGCCCTGACCTCGCGGCGGGTAATCCCTGACCTCGCCGCGCGGGCACCCGAGCGCCAGCAAGCGGCGCGGGAGACAGCTCTCTTGCTTGGCTATGCGGGCCTAGGCCAAGTCGGCGGTTGGCTCGTCGGTCCGGCGCTTGGCTACCGGCCGTTCAGCTTCCACATCGCCGGCACCCTGGTGGGCTGTAGCGCCCCGCCCAGCGTCGGAGAGGTCTGGACCTGGGCAATCTATAACTTCGTGGTGTTCGCCGTCATGCCCTATCTCTGGTTCCGCCCGCGCTATTCGGCCACGCAACTGAACCTGCGTTCCACCGACGTTCCTAACGATCTGGTGGTGATCGTCGTGGTGGCGGTGATCGAGAGTCTGGTCGAACTCAGCGCGTTCCCTGGGATCTTTCACATGAGCGCCCGCCAGCTTCTGATCGCGGCGCCGCTTTCGTTCGGCGTGTTCATGATCGGCACCGTTCTGCCGACCATGGTGCTGATCTACGCCATCCTCGTTCCGCGTTATCTCAAGCTGACCGGATCGTTCGCTACGACCGTTCTCCTGGGCGGAGTTACCTATGCGGCGATGCATATCGTCGAAGGCTGGTCGGTGTTCACAACCCCACGGGATACGGTGCTATCCCTGACATTTGTCGTTCTTGGTTATTTTGGCCCAGGCATGATCAAGACGTTCATAACCCTGCGCACCGGCAACGCCTGGGTCCACGCCATCGGCTATCACGCCATCGCGCCACACGTCGTGGTCGATGCGCCGCTGATGGCAAAGGTGTTCGGTCTGAGATGATATGCCGATGAGGGTGTTCAGCCAGCGGGCTTGCTTATGAAGATCACGCAGCTACGTTGCAGCATGGCCATGCCGGCCGACGTCTTCTGGCACAATATCCCCGACGCCGTCTGGACCTTCACCATCGGCGGCTATCATGTGCTGAAGGAGTGGCTCTCCTATCGGGGATGTTCTCTGCTCGGCCGCGCACACGCCTCTGACATAGCGCCGCGCTTCACCCCGCCTGCGTGATCTCCTCCTCCACCTCGCGCAGCCGGTCCTTGCCGAAGAAGATCTCCTCGCCCACGAAGAAGGTCGGCGAGCCGAACGTGCCCCGTACCACCGACCGCTCCGTGTTGGCGACCAGCCGGTCCTTCACGTCCCTCTCCTGGGTGCGCGCGAGCAGGCGCGCGCCGTCGAGCCCGGCCGCGTCCAGCGCCGCGCGCGCCACCTCCGGATCGTCCATCTTGCGTCCGTCCTCCCACATCGCGCGGAACACCGCATCGACATAGGGCATGAACACGCCTTCCAGATCGGCCGCGACGGCACCGCGCATGATGAGCAGGGTATTGACCGGAAAGTGCGGGTTGGGGCGGAACCGGTCGATGCCGTGACGGATGAGGAAGCGCTCCCTCTCGAGCTGCTGGTACTCCGGCTTGTTGCGGATTCCCCGCAGGCTCACCATTGGCGATTCGTTGTTGGTGAGCTTGAAGACCCCGCCGAGCAGCACCGGCACGTACTGGAACTGCGCGCCGGTCCGCTGCTCGATCGCCGGGATGACGACATGGCTCAGATAGGCGTTCGGGCTGCCGAAATCGAAATGGAACTCGACCCTGGGCATGGCGCTCACCACTGCTCGGCGAAGGGACGGAGATCGGTCTCGAAGGTCCAGGCGTCGCGCGTCTGCATGTGCATGCGCCAGTAAGCCTCGGCGATCGAACTCCGGGTGCATCAGCCGGTCGGGATCGTTCAGCCGTCCGGCGTCGGCGCCCTCGCGGGCGACGATGCGCGCGCGCACCCAGGCGGTATCCACCCCGGAATCGATCACCAGATGCGCGACATGGATGCCCTGCGGCCCAAGCTCGCGCGCCATGGATTGCGCCACCGCGCGCAACCCCGCCTTGGCGGCGGCGAAGGCGGCGTAGCCCGCGCCGCCCCGTATGCTTGCCGTCGCGCCGGTGAAGAAGATCGAGCCCTGCCCGCGCGCCAGCATCGCGCGCGCCGCCTCCCGCCCGGTCAGGAATCCGGCGTAGCACGCCATCTCCCAGACTTTCCGAAAGACGCGCTCGGTGGTTTCCAGGATCGGGAAGTTCACGTTGGCGCCGACGTTGAAGATGCAGGCTTCCAGGGGCGCGATGGCATCGGCCTCGGCGATGAACGACGCGATCTGATCCTCCTGGCGTGCGTCCAGGCTGCGAGACACGCACCGCCCGCCCGCCGCCTCGATCTCCGCCGCGAGCGGGGCAAGCTTCTCGCCCTGGCGGCGGCCGGCGACGACGAGATAGCCCTCGGCGGCA
The DNA here is from genome assembly GCA_963756495.1 of uncultured Pseudomonadota bacterium. Taxonomy (GTDB): domain Bacteria; phylum Pseudomonadota; class Alphaproteobacteria; order Acetobacterales; family Acetobacteraceae; genus DATFDN01. Next base: position 235,969 of record CAVWNS010000009.1, read on the forward strand.
AACCGGCGCGCGATCGCCGCGCCGATGAAGTCCCCCGCGCCAATCACCGCGACGCTTGCATTGCGTGGACTCATGCCCGTCCCTCCTATCGCGGCACCCCAGTGGTTCGTCAGGCTACGCGAACTTGCCGAGCCGGTCGACCCTGAATGCGTCCTGCTCCTCGGGATCGCGAGGGAGCCAGCCAGAAACGCAGCAACCGGTGGTTTTGCCATCACGTCTGCGGGACGCGGCGCGAGCGGGTGGAATCCGCTTGCCCGGTCAGCCTGTGGTTGCATGATGGCCTGAAATCGGGGGAGGCCGTTCCATGTCGGACGATGCCTATTCGACGCAGCTCCTCTGTCAGATTCGGGTGCTGCTGCGCTACGTGTCGGCCAGACCGGAGCTGTCGCTGGCGAATCTGACGATCGAAGGCAAAAACCTGCCGCAAAGCCCGATGACCGCCGGCGACATCATCGTCAGCCTGGATGGGATCGAGGCCAAGCTGGCGAAGGAGCCGCGCACCCGGCTCGACGCGAAGGACCTTGTCGTCCTGCAATTCACGCGCGACAAGCTGAGCGAACTTGTTAAGCCTGCGACAGGACTGACGGTGGCGTACACGTCGATGGTGACGGAAGCTTCCTGGTCAGCGCACGCCATGTTCGATCTGTCCAAGAATGCCTATCCGCATCTCAAGGGCCGCGCGCGCATCCATCGCTGGTCCCGCAATGTCCTCGTTCTCCTGGCCCTGTCTCTGACGATCACCGCGGTCTGGCTGTCAACCGAGGTTGCCGTGGGGAAGCATCTGCTGCAAAGCATGGATGCACTTCGTGTCCGGCAAGCGAGTATCGCTGACGATGAAAAGCTACTTGAGACCAAGCTCGACAAGTCGGCGGATACCTCGATCCCCCTGGTGAGCGTAGTCGATAAAGCAGCGCAGACAGTCAATCTCGCGGCGTTGGGCATCTGCGACAGATGGCGCGCTTACGCCGGCTATGCGCACAAAAACGGCATTAATAGCAGTTCGCTAGTCGGCGATGGTGGAAGCCAGGACGATGTGAAACTGACAGGGTCGCCCGACGAGCGCGTCGTCTGTGGCAAGGACAATGTCCTGAAGCACGACTTCATTGTTGTCCGCACAGAGATCAACTTGTGGCTGACGAACTGGCCCGAGATTGTAGGGGGCGTGTTCGTTTTTCCCGAGGAGCTGCGCGCGTTGCTGTGGGGGCCCAATCCGTCGACCACCGATAAATCCCAATCAACCGATAATACCGAATTACAGGTGGCACCCAAGATCCTGGCAATCGGCAACTATTTGCTGCCGGTGTGCTTCGGAATGTTGGGCTCATTGATTTACGTGCTACTGGAGTTTTGGAGCAAAGTGCAAGTCAGCCAGTTGGAGCCGCGCGATTCCTGGCTAAGCTGGATCAGGCTCGTTCTCGGCCTCGTGGTCGGCACCGTCATCGGCCTGTTCTTTACGTCCTATGGTCCGATCCAGGCCCAGCAGCCGACGGCCGGCGCCGGGTCCGACCTCCTTTCCTCGCTGACCTTATCGGCGTCCGGCTTGGCTTTCCTGGCGGGATTCGGGGTCGAAGGCGTGTTCAACGCGCTCCAGGACCTGGTCCAGCGCGTGTTCCCCGTCAAGGCGGAACGATAGCGCGCGCCCTCACACGCCCAGATGCGTCTTCATCACCAACGGATCGGCCTCCAGCCCGGCCGGCGTGCCCGCCCAGGCGACGTGCCCGTTGTTCAGCACGTACACGCGATCCGAGAAGCTCAGCGCGGCGACCACGTTCTGCTCGACCACCAGGATCGTCCGGCCCTGCGTGGCCAGCTCGCGCGCGATGCGCACCAGGTCGCGCACGATCAGCGGCGCCAGGCCTTCGAACGGCTCGTCCAGAAGGATCACCTGCGCATCGCGGATCAGCGCGCGGGCGATGGCCAGCATCTGCTGCTCCCCGCCCGAGAGCTGCCGGCCGCCGGAGCGCCGGCGCTCCTTCAGCCGGGGGAAGAACTCATAGACGCGATCGAAACTCCACGGCTTCTCCGCCGTCAGCGCCGCAAGGCGGAGGTTCTCCTCGACCGTGAGCTGGCCGAAGATCGCCCGCTCCTCCGGGACGAGCTGCATCCCCATGCGCGCGATCGCGTACGGCGGCAGGCCCTGGATGTCGCGCCCGCCCAGGCGGATGCGCCCGCGCTTGGGCGCGAGCACGCCCATGATGGTGCGCAAGGTCGTGGTCTTGCCGGCGCCGTTGCGCCCGAGCAGCGCCACCACCTCGTTCTTGCCCACCTCCAACGAAACGTCGAACAGGATATGGCTGTCGCCGTAGAAGCTGTTGATCTGCTCGATCTCAAGCAGGCTCATGCGCGTGCACCCCTCCCAGATAGGCGGTCTGCACCGCGTCGTTGGCCTGGATCTCCTCTGGCGTGCCCTCGGCCAGCAGCCGGCCTTCCTGGATCACGGTGATCCGCTCGGCGAGTTCGAAGATCGCGTCCATGTCGTGCTCGACGATCAGAAGCGTGCGGCTCCGGCCGATCTCGTGGATCAGGGCACGCGTGGCGACGCGCTCGGCGGGACTCATGCCCGCCAGCGGCTCGTCCAGCAGCAGCACGTTCGGGCCGGTGGCGAGCGCGATGCCGATCTCCAGCCGCCGCTTCTCCCCATAGGGAAGGACATTCACCGGCACGTCGGCGCGATGCGCCAGCCCGACGGTCTGCATTGCCGCCGCGACCTGGCGCTCGACCACGACGATGGAACCCGCCCCGCGCAGCACGTCAGCCCGGAACGGACCGCGTCGCCGCGCCAGGGCGGCGACGCGCAGATTGTCCTGCACCGTCATGTCGAGGAAGAGCTGGTTGAGCTGGTTGCTCTTGCCGATGCCGAGTTGGGCGGCGCGCGTCGCGCCCATCCCGGTCACCCGCCGGCCGAACAGCCGCACCTCACCCGCGGTCGGCGAAATCTCGTCCAGCAGCATCTTGAACAGCGTGCTCTTGCCGGCGCCGTTCGGCCCGATGACGGCGTGGATCGAGCCGGTGCGCACGGCGAAGGAGACGTCGTCCACCGCCCGCAGGCCGCCGTAATGCTTGGACAGGCCCATCGCCCGCAGCGCCGGCGCGTCTTGCATGGCGCGCAGCGGCGCGATCATGGGCAGCTCGAGCGCCGGCTCGGGCGCTTCGGCCGCGGCGCCGCCTTCCTCCGGCACCGCCGCCTCGACCGCGGCCAGTCGGCGGCGCGCGAACAGGAAGCGGATCTCGCCCACGATGCCGCGCTTGAGCGCGACCACCAGCACCACGAAGACGAGGCCGAGGATCAGCTTCCAGAGCGGGCCGACGCCGGGGATGAGCTGGAGGTTGTCGCGCAGATACAGCCAGATGGTGGCCCCCACCAGCGGCCCGACCAGCGTGCCGACGCCGCCGATGACGGTCTGCACCACCAGATCGCCCGAGGTGTCGAGCGAGAAGGCGTCGGGCGGCATGTAGCTCTGGAACACCCCGAGCAGCCCGCCCGCCAGGCCCGCATACAGCGCCGCGATCACGAACACCGCGAGCTTGTAGGCGGGGACCGAGTGGCCGACCATCGCGGCGCGGGCCGTGTTCTCCTTGACGGCGCGCAGCACGGTGCCGAAGGGCGAGTTCAGGATGCGCCGCGCGAGCACGAAGCCCAGGAAGAACAGCGCCGCCAGCAGGCAGTACATCGGCAGTCCGGCGACGATGCGGTACCCGCCGATGCGGGGGAACGGCACGCCGGGAAGCCCGTTCTCGCCGCCGCTGTAGTCGGAGAGAGGAGAGAACGACAGGAAATATGCCATCTGCCCGAAGGCCAGCGTGATCATGGCGAAGTAGATGCCGATGCGGCGCACCGCCAGCCAGCCGACGAGGAGGCCGAATACGCCGGCGGAGACGGTGCCGACCACCAGCGCCAGCCAGACGCTGCCGATGACGTTGTTGACCAGCAGATAGGCGCTCACCATCCCGCCGGTGCCGAAGAACGCCGCCTGGCCGAACGACAGCAGCCCCGCGGCCCCGAACAGCAGGTCGAAGCCGAGGCCGAGCAGGCCGATGATCAGCACCCGCTGCATCAGGTCGAGCGAGGCGCCGATATGCGGCAGCACGAAGGGGGCGACCGCCAGCACGGCGGCCAGCGCCGCCACCGGGGCCAGCGTGGCCCGGGCGCGGCTCATACCCGGCCCTCGGACCCGAACAGGCCTTGCGGGCGCAGCACGAGCAGCAGCGCCATCACCGCGTAGAGCATCACCTCCGAATAGGCCGAATTGAACGCGCTGGTGATGCTGATGATCTCGCCTGCGATGATGCCGCCCACGACCGCGCCCGGATAGGACCCGAGGCCGCCGATCACGATCACCACGAAGGATTCCACCAGGAAGGTCTCCCCCATGTCCGGTGTGACCGCGACGATCGGGGCGTACAGCATCCCCGAGACGCCGGCGGCCACGACGCCGATCGCGAACACCAGCAGGAACGCACGCCGCACATTGATGCCGAGGATGCCGACCATGCGGGCGTCCTCGATGCCGGCCCGGACCACCAGGCCGATCGCGGTGCGGTAGAGGATGAGGTAGAGGCCCACCAGCAGCGCGGTGACGATGCCGATCAGTTGCAGCCGATACGTGGGATAGATCAGGAAGCCGAGCTGTGTCGCGCCCTGTCCCCAGGCCGGCACGTCCACGTGCTGGCTCTCCGGGCCGAAGATCGCCCGCACCGCCTCGACGATGACGATGCCGGCGCCGAAGGTGACGAGGATCTGGTCCTCCGGCGGGCGGGCGTAGAACCAGCGGATCAGCCCGCGCTCCAGCAGCGCGCCGCCGAGCAGCATGAACGCCGCTCCGGCGAACAGGCCGACAACGAACGAGCCGGTATGCGCGGCCACGACGTACATGACGTAGGCGCCCACCATGAACAGGGCGCCATGCGCGAAGTTCAGCACGCCGAGCGTGCCGAGGACGATCGTCAGGCCGCTGCTGACCAGCGCCAGCAAGGTGCCGAGGGCCAGGCCGTTGAAGGCCTGCGACAAGAGCAAGGGCGCACTGGGCATCTCCGACCTTCCGGTTGCGCACTAAATTGGTATTATGAGGGATAGAGCACGCGAGCGGCGGGCGCTCAAGCGACAAAGCTGGCTTGCGAAACAACGAGGAACGGCCATAATGAGTAAAAATATAGATGGAGTGAACGTTATGAGAATCCGACATGCGCCACGCGCTTGGACGCCGCACCCTGTTGAGGACCGGCGCCGGGCTGGCTGGCACCGCGGCGCTCGGGGTGGCACCCGTCCGGCAGGGCTGGGCGGCGGACCAGGCAGTCGGAACCTGGCCGGCCGGGGTCGCCGGTTCCACCGCGTTCATCGGCATCAGCGTGCCGCGGACGGGCACCTATGCCGTGCCGGGCGAGGACGAGCTGAAGGGCTATCAGCTGGCGATCGAGCACGTCAACGATGGCGACGCGCTGATCCGCAAGATGGCGCCCAAGGTGACGAAGGGCCTGCTCGGCAAGCAGGTGATCTATGGCGTCGCCGATTCCGAGGCCAAGCCGAACGTCGCGGTGCAGAACCTCGCCAAGTTCGTGGCCGACAACAAGGCGATCATGACCACCGGATCGTGCTCCAGCGCCGAGGCGGTGGCCGACAACAAGTTCGGCCAGCGCGAGAAGGTCATCTATCTGCCGGGCGTCAGCGGGTCGAACGACACCACCGGCAAGGACTGCGTGCGCTACTCCTTCCGCACCTGCTTTTACGGTCAGACCTCGTCGGCGGCGCTCAGTCCCATTCTGCTCAAGCACTTCGGAGGCAACAAGAAGATCGCCTTCCTGACGCCCGACTACACGTACGGCCACACGGTCCGTGCCTCGATGCAGGAATACCTGGGCAAAGGCGGCTGGACGGTGGCGACCAACCAGGTCTGCCCGCTGGGCGCTCCCGATTACAGCAGCTACCTGCTGAACATCGCCAACAGCGGTGCCGACGTGTTCATCAACATCAACTGGGGCAACGACGCGGTCCAATCGATCAAGCAGGCGAACGGCTTCGGCATCCTGAATAAGATGCCGCTGGTGGTCGCCTACTCGGTGCCGTTCCTGGCGCGCGAGGTGGGGCCGGATTTGACCGCCGGCGTGTTCACCGCGACCGACTGGTGGTGGACGCTGGGCGACACCTATCCGCTATCGAAGATGTTCACCGACGCGTTCCAGAAGAAGTTCAACTACATCCCCGACTGGAGTGCCCAGGCAGCCTACATGCAGGTCGCCTGCTGGGCGCGGATGGTCTCCGAGGCCGGCACGTTCAACCCCGTCGAGGTCATCAAGACCTACGAGAAGGGCGAGCATTTCGACTCGCTGGTGGGCGAGGTCTGGTTCCGTGCCGAGGATCATCAGCTCGTCCGGCCGGTCATCATCCAGCGCGGCAAGAAGCCGTCCGAGATGAAGTCGCCCGACGACTACTGGGACACCATCGAGGTCGTGCCCGGCGAGGGGCTGATGCAGGCGCCCGACGCGTTCGGCTGCAAGCTCGGCGCCTACACCTGATCGAGCCGCCTCTCGGGTCGAGGCGACCACGTTCTGCTCGACGATCAGAAGCGTGCGGCTCCGGCCGATCTCGTGGACCAGCGCACGCGTGGCGACGCGCTCGGCGGGACGAGGAGGCCGAATACGCCGGCGCAGACGGTGCCGACCACCAGCGCCAGCCAGACGCTGCCGATGACGTTGTTGACCAGCAGATAGGCGCTCACCATCCCGCCGGTGCCGAAGAACGCCGCCTGGCCGAACGACAGCAGCCCCGCGGCCCCGAACAGCAGGTCGAAGCCGAGGCCGAGCAGGCCGATGATCAGCACCCGCTGCATCAGGTCGAGCGAGGCGCCGATATGCGGCAGCACGAAGGGGGCGACCGCCAGCACGGCGGCCAGCGCCGCCACCGGGGCCAGCGTGGCCCGGGCGCGGCTCATACCCGGCCCTCGGACCCGAACAGGCCTTGCGGGCGCAGCACGAGCAGCAGCGCCATCACCGCGTAGAGCATCACCTCCGAATAGGCCGAATTGAACGCGCTGGTGATGCTGATGATCTCGCCTGCGATGATGCCGCCCACGACCGCGCCCGGATAGGACCCGAGGCCGCCGATCACGATCACCACGAAGGATTCCACCAGGAAGGTCTCCCCCATGTCCGGTGTGACCGCGACGATCGGGGCGTACAGCATCCCCGAGACGCCGGCGGCCACGACGCCGATCGCGAACACCAGCAGGAACGCACGCCGCACATTGATGCCGAGGATGCCGACCATGCGGGCGTCCTCGATGCCGGCCCGGACCACCAGGCCGATCGCGGTGCGGTAGAGGATGAGGTAGAGGCCCACCAGCAGCGCGGTGACGATGCCGATCAGTTGCAGCCGATACGTGGGATAGATCAGGAAGCCGAGCTGTGTCGCGCCCTGTCCCCAGGCCGGCACGTCCACGTGCTGGCTCTCCGGGCCGAAGATCGCCCGCACCGCCTCGACGATGACGATGCCGGCGCCGAAGGTGACGAGGATCTGGTCCTCCGGCGGGCGGGCGTAGAACCAGCGGATCAGCCCGCGCTCCAGCAGCGCGCCGCCGAGCAGCATGAACGCCGCTCCGGCGAACAGGCCGACAACGAACGAGCCGGTATGCGCGGCCACGACGTACATGACGTAGGCGCCCACCATGAACAGGGCGCCATGCGCGAAGTTCAGCACGCCGAGCGTGCCGAGGACGATCGTCAGGCCGCTGCTGACCAGCGCCAGCAAGGTGCCGAGGGCCAGGCCGTTGAAGGCCTGCGACAAGAGCAAGGGCGCACTGGGCATCTCCGACCTTCCGGTTGCGCACTATCGTGATGGGTAGGGCACGCGGGCAGGCCCTCAAGCCACGAAGCTGCCTTGCCAATCGACAGGACGCCTTCATAATGCGTAAAAAACATCGACGGAGTAAACGTTATGAGATGCGGAACAGGCCAGCCGCTCGGACGGCGCACGCTGCTCAGGACCGGGGCAGGCCTCGCCGGCGCCGCGGCACTTGGCATAGGACCCATCCGGCACGCCGCCGCGGCCGAGCAGGCGGTCGGGACCTGGCCAGAAGGCGTCTCCGGCTCCACCGCCTTCATCGGCATCAGCGTGCCGCGCACCGGGACCTATGCTGTCCCCGGAGAGGACGAGTTGAAGGGCTACCAGCTTGCCATCGAGCATATCAACGACGGCGACGAGCTGATCCGCAAGATGGCGCCCAAGGTGACGAAGGGGCTGCTCGGCAAGCAGGTGATCTCCGGCGTTGCCGATTTGGAAGCGAAGCCGAACGTGGCGGTGCAGAACCTGGCCAAGTTCGTTTCCGGCAACAAGGCGATCCTGCTGACCGGCTGCTGCTCCAGCGCCGAGGCGGTGGCCGACAACAAGTTCGCCCAGCGCGAGAAGGTCATTTACCTGCCGGGCGTGAGCACTTCGAACGATACCACCGGCAAGGACTGCGTGCGCTATTCCTTCCGCACTTGCTTCTACGGCCAGACCGCCTCGGCGGCGCTTTCTCCGGTGCTGCTCAAGCATTTCGGGCAGAACAAGAAGATCGCCTTCCTCACGCCCGACTACACCTATGGCCACACCGTCCGCGCCTCGATGCAGGAACACCTAGCAAAAGGCGAATGGGCGGTCGCAACCAACCAAGTCTGCCCTCTCGGTGTGCCTGATTACAGCAGCTATCTGTTGAACATCGCCCACAGCGGCGCCGACATCTTCATCAACATCACCTGGGGCAATGACGCCGTCCAATCGACCAAGCAGGCGAACGGGTTCGGAATCCTCAAGAAGATGCCGATGGTGGTGCCCGTTTCCGCTCCTTTCCTGGCAAGGGATGTCGGCCCGGAGCTGACGCAGGGCATGTACGCCGCCACCGATTGGTGGTGGACAATCGACGAGAAGTATCCGCTTGCCAAAATGTTCGTCGACGAGTTCCAGAAGAAGTACAACTATAAGCCGGAATGGACCGCCGAGTCCGCCTATATGCAGCTCGCCTGCTGGGCGCGGATGGTCTCCGAGGCTGGCACGTTCAATCCGGTGGAGGTCATCAAGACCTACGAGAAGGGCGAGCATTTCGACTCGCTGGTGGGCGAGGTCTGGTTCCGTCCCGAGGACCACCAGCTCGTCCGGCCGGTCATCATCGAGCGTGGCAAGAAGCCATCCGAGATGAAATCCCCCGACGATTACTGGGAGGTGATCGAGATCGTTCCAGGCGAGGGGCTGATGCAGGCGCCCGACGCATTCGGGTGCAAGCTCGGCGCCTACACCTGATCGAGCCGCCTCACGGGTCGACTCGTCCTCTCGCCCCCCTGCCCCGGACCCGCTCCCGTACGTGGAGGGGGAGCTTTCCGGTGGCGGAGGGCCGCACGCCAATGGTCATTTCCCCATCAGGCGCAGGCATGCAGCGCAGGTGACGCGCTCGCCCGGGGGCTCGGCCCATGTCGAGGCTGGCCCGGGCTCCGACCTGCATAGTGCGATACGGCAGTATGGCGTCACGGCGTGATAGACGGGCTTTTGCCGGACCCTGTGATTGCCTGCCTTTCGAAGCGGGACGAGTGCAGGTGCGATTGTGGCAGTGCGCAACGCGGCTACTCGCTCTGACGTGTCGTCGGCTTCGGCGCTGGTGGATGAGCCAGGGCGAGCCGATAATTGATCCGGGTCTGACGATGTTGCAGTACCCGGCGTGAAAGTCCCGACGGCACGCCACCCGCGTTGCTCATTGCCGCCGGCTTCTTTTCGGATGCGGGCTGAACGTCTTCAGGATTTTCGTTTCGCATGTCTGTTCCCCCGACGAGCTTTTGCTTTTCGCCTGTCCCACACCGCCACGTTGACTCCATGATGTCAAAGGCACGCGTCAGGAACGCACCGGGCAAGGCGGCGCGCGGAGTTCTGCTGAACAGCACACCTAAGTAGATCGCGGCTGCGATCCGGGCATTCGCCTGGAGGCCGTTGCCAGCTCGGCATGGGCTTGCGCGAACTGCTCGCCGCCCGGCTGCCCGCGGCCATTATCGACGCCACGCGCTCGGCGGTGGCGCTCCAGATCGGGTGCCGCAATAAGCTACGGAACAGGTCCACGCGGTGGGCAGCGGCCGAGGCGCGCCGTCGAAAGCCCGCGACCTCCTTTCATTTCAGGTGCTGGGCGAGATGCTTGTTCATCTCGAACATGGTTACCTTGTCCTTGCCGAAGACTTTTCTGAGCTGGTCATCGGCGAGGATCTCACGGCGATTCTCCGGATTTTGCAGGTTGTTGGTCTTGATGTACTCCCAGACCTTGCTCACCACTTCGCCTCGGGGCAGGGGCCCGGGACCAACCACCGCGGCCAGCTCCTCCGACGGCTGCAACGGCGTCTGGAGGGCATTCGGCTTGCCCGCTTTGTCGCCCTTCGGTGTCTTCGTCTGCGGGGTCTTGGTCTTGGATGGCATCGGTGTTCTCCAAATTGAAGTGCCTCGCGAGTTGCGCCGGCATCCTTGCACGAGCGCACGCGGAGAGCCCAGTTTTTAGGGAGCGCCTGAAGAATCCCGCCGGCGCGCGAGATTTGGGATCACTCCCAACGCCAGCTCTTGCGGAACACCGGCACGGGCGCGTCGGCGGCGCGCGCGCCCCTGTCGAGCGCCAGCCAGTCGCGGAGCTGCTCGATCACCTTGCGCGTCGGCGCGGCCAGGTCGCAGGCGAGCGCCTCCTCCATGGCGTGAAACCGCAGCGCCTCCAGTTCGCCCGACCCGGCGAGGCTGCCCGTCACGCGGGTCGCATCCACGGTCAGGAACCGGGCGTTGAACCGCACCGGGCTGTCGGTCGGCGTGACCAGCCGGCAGATGTAATCCAGCCCGTCCAACGCGGGCGGCGTCCCGAGGCCGAGGCCGGTCTCCTCCTCCAGCTCGCGGGCCGCGGCAATCCCCAGCGCGTGGGCGAGGGCCGGCGTCGCCGATCGCTCCAGCCGAGCGCGCGTATGCGCCGCCAGCGGGGCGGCGCAGGCCGCCGTCAGATCCGCCCGATCCACCGCCCCCCCTGGAAAGACCAGGCGATTCGGCATGAACCGGTGGCCGGCGCCGCGCACGCCCATCAGCATCTCCGGCTCGCCGGGGCCATGACGGAGCACGATCAGGCTGGCGGCGTGCCGGGCGCGCACCGCCCGGACTCGGGCGATATGAGGCGTCAGCGCGTCAGGCAAGGTCGAACCCGCGCGTGCGGAGCCAGGCGGCGAATCCGAAGCGCTCCGGGACAGAGAGCTGTCGGGCCACGTTCTCGCTCCATCCCGCGCCCTCCTTCGGCCCGTACACATCGAGGTTCTTGAGGCTTCCAGGCGCCAGCGGCTCGCTGGCGCGCCGGCGCGAATCATAGGCGGAAACCTCATCCGCCAAACCGGCGTCGTCGTACCGCTCCCGATGCACCACCACGCCGGGCGGCAGGCGCATCGAGACCGGACGCCGGAACGCCGGCCAGCCGACGGTCAGCCCCGCCACCGGATAGACGCCAGGGGGAAGGCCGAGCAGCGGCGCCAACCGCTCGATATGGCTGCGAACGTAGCTGATCGGGCATGTGCCGAGGCCCGCCGCGTCAGCAGCCGCGATGAAGGCGCCCATCGCCAGCGCGCAATCGACCGCCGTGTTTAGGAAGGTGTCGAGGTTGTTGTTGGCGTGCGGCATCGCGTGCATGTCGCACAGGCGCTGGCCGCGCCGCATGTCGCCGCACCAGACCAGGAAGACCGGCGCGGTCGCGATCCAGTCCATCGTGCCGATCCAGTCGGCGATGCGCTTGATGCGCGCCCGGTCGCGCATCACCACCACCGCGTATTGTTGCAGATCGGACTTGCTCGGCGCCGATTGCGCGGCGGCCAGCAGCGCGTCCAGCAACGGGTCCGGGACGTCCTGTTCACGGTAGCGCCGGGCCACGCGCCGATCGATCAGCGCCCGCACCGCCGCCGCCATATCGGGCGCCGGCAGGTCCAATCCAAACCGGGCCCGCATCGCCGCCGCGCCATCATTGGCGCCGTCATTCCCGGTCATGGGTTCCTCCGTGGCTAGGGCAACCCTTGCCGGAACGCGCCGACGGCGCAAGGCTGCCCGATCGAACGCAAGTCTTGGGAGGGAAAACGAATGCCGGCCCCGTATGCCGCCCACCGCGCACAGATCAAGGCCATCCTGAGCGCCTGGGGAATGCCCGAGGAAAATGCCGAGCCGACCAGCGAGATCCTGGCCTGGGCCGACCTGCACGGCGTGGACAGTCACGGCATGTCGATGCTGCCGGGCTACGACCGGCTGCGCCGGAACGGGCGCGCCCGCATGGATGCACGCCCCGAGATCCTCCGCGAGACCCCGGTCTCGGCGCTGGTGGATGGCGGCGGCGGGCTCGGTCACGTACCGGCCCGGTTCGGCATGCAGGTGGCCATCGACAAGGCGAAGCGGTCCGGCATGGCGGCGGTGGCGGTGCGCAACTCGGCGCATTTCGGTGCCTGCGGCTTCTACACGTTGATGGCCGCCGAGGCGGGGCTGATCGGCATGGCCTGTACCTCCGCCTCCGGCATCCAGGTGGCGCCGACCTTCGGGCGGCAGGCCCGGTTGGGCACCGATCCCTGGTCCTTCGCCGCGCCCAGCGCCGACGGGACCCCGTTCCTGCTGGACATGGCCACGACCACCGTCGCCGCCGGGCGCATCCGCAACAAGGCCAACGAGAACCAGCCCACGCCACCCGGCTGGGTGCTGACGAAGGAGGGCCTGCCCAGCACCGATCCGCTCGAGGCGAGCCAGAAAGGCGGGTTCCTCACCTCGCTCGGCGGCTCGCCGGAGAGCAGCAGCTACAAGGGATACGGGCTCGCCGTGATGGTGAACATCCTGTCGTCGTGCCTGTCCGGCGCAACCCTCATCACCGACCCGATGCACACCAAGAAGCCGCAGGGCCAGGACATCGGGCACTTCATCATGGCGATCGATCCCGGCCTGTTCCGTGATCCAGCGGAGTTCCAGGCCGACGTCGCACGCTTCCTTGGCGATCTGCGGGCCACAACGCCGGTCGATCCGACGCAACCCGTGATGGTGGCGGGCGACCCGCAGCGGCGTCTCGCCGCGCAGCGCATGAAGGACGGCATCCCCGTCGGTCCCGGCCTGCTCTCCCAGGTACGCCAGATCGCCCAGGCGAGCGCGGCGCCCTGGCTGCTCGATTGAAAGGCGGCGAGACCGACTTCCCCTCCGCTTGCGGAGGGCTATCGCATTTGGCTCTGGAGGCGGGTTTTCACGAGCTACGCGGCCGGGCTATTGCTCGCCGATAACGACAAAGCCCGCATCGGCATTGATGTCCGCGTCCGAGAAGGCATTGCCGAAAAACCCACCGGCGGCATCGCACGACCCGAAGCACCAGACGCACGCCTGGTAGATGCGACCCGGCTGTGCCGTGAAATACGGGGCTTCATTGTAGGTGTAGGCGTACCCGTAGTCGGGGTCACCCCAACTGGGATTGTGGTGATCGTCCCACCAGCCGGTTCCGTCCGACCAGATGGAGTAGCGATAATCCTGCTCGAGCGTCTGGTCGGCGCCCTGCATGTTCCAGCTCAGCACGTAAACGCCGAAGCCGCCATCGTTATGCGCCGTGTAGCCAGCCTGGGAGCTGTCATGCCACTGATAGTTGTACGGCACGTAGGGCCGCACCTGGACGGAGCGCGGGAGCGGGTTATCGGGGATGAACTGCATCCAGACGCCGGCGCCGCACGCCGCTGAAGCTCCGCCACCCGAACCGTCGAGAAAGCCGAAGGCCCCCGACGCGGCATCGGCGGACGCGGTTGCTGTGTAGTTCCCGTTGCCGTTCTTCGATGTCCATTGACCGGCATAGGGTGGGGCCAGGACCTGGATCTGGGAATCCTCGGCGACGCGAACCCCGCCGCTCTCGACCCCGGCGAAGGGCCGGAAGGCCATGGCGCGAGCCGCGGGGGAATGGCGGGTCGGCCTCCTCAATCGTCCGCTGCCGCGCAGGGCGGCCAGCACCTGCTGCGGAGCAGGTGACTCCGGGAAGAGCGATTTTGGCAACCGCCCCTCATCCACCGCGCCGCGCAGCAAAGCCTGTGCGACCTCGTTCTGCGCCGCGGCGCGTCTGACCCTGTCATGGCCCCGGTCCACGAACTTGCTGAACGAGTGATCAAGCGCTTGGTTGGCACTCGCGCCGATCCGCGCTGCGAGCTCCGGGGAGATATGTAGGTCGCGCATCTATCGTCTCCTGACTATGACCGCAGATACGCTACGAAGTCTGCGGTCGGTACACCCCTTGAAACCCGTTGCAGGAACATGCAGGTCTCGCAGCTGGTGGCCAATTGAATATTGGCATGATATGGCTTTGACTTGCTGTGAGGCAGATCACAGCGAGTGCCAAGCTTGCCGCACGCCCGTCCTTGCCAAGGACAATCAGACAATGATTTCCGGCGCACACACCCCGTTGACGGTCGATCTGAGCGGGCTTCGGGTCGCCATCAGCGCCGGCGCCAATGGCATCGGTAAGGTAATGGCCGACAGTTTCGCCGCGTGCGGGGCGGCCGTGTTCGTCTCCGACGTTGACGAGCGCGCTCTCGCCGCGTGCGGCCATCCGGGGATGCGCGCCGATGCGGGCGCGGTCGGCGACTGCGAGGCGTTCGTGGATACCGCGATCGGGCATCTCGGCGGCCTCGACGTGCTGGTCAACAACGCTGGCATCGCCGGGCCGACCGCGCGGGTCGAGGACGTGACGCCGGAGGCGCTGGACGCCACCTTGCGCATCGACCTCGCCAGCATGTTCCACTGCGCCCGCCGCGCCATCCCCGCGCTGCGCTCGGCCGGCGGCGGTGCGGTCATCAATCTCAGCTCGGCCGCCGGCCGGTTCGGCTTTCCGCTGCGCGCGCCCTACGCCGCCGCCAAATGGGGCGTGATCGGCTTCACCAAGTCGCTGTCGATCGAGCTTGGCCCGGACGGCATCCGCGTCAACGCCATCCTGCCCGGGCCGGTGGACGGGCCACGCATTCGCGCCGTTATTGCGGCCAAGGCCGAGGCGGCCGGCATCTCGGATAACGAGATGACCGAGCGCACCGTCGCCGCCACCAGCCTGCGCTGCTTCGTCACGCAGCAGGACATCGCCAACATGGCCCTCTATCTCGCCAGCCCGTTTGGCGCCACCATCAGCGGTCAGGCGATCAGCGTGGACGCCGACATGCAGACCCTGATGTAGGAAGCCAGCCCCATGAACGGGATCACCCGCCGCGCCGCCCTGGGCGGGGCCGCTGCCGTGCTCGCCGCGCCGGCCATCGTCCGTGCCCAAGGCACCGCGCCCATCCGCATCGGCGAGATCAACAGCTACACCACCATCCCGGCCTTCACCGTGCCCTACCGCAAGGGCTGGCAGATGGCGGTAGACGAGACCAACGCCAAAGGTGGGGTGCTTGGCCGGCAGCTGGAGGTGATATCGCGCGATGACGCGGGCAAGCCGGCCGACGCCGTACGCCTCGCGGGCGAGCTTGTGAACGCGCAGAAGGTCGATCTGCTTGCAGGCGGATATCTCTCGAATGTCGGGCTCGCATTGTCCGACTTTGCGTTGCACGTGGACAGGATCTACGTCGCCGGCGAGCCGCTGTCGGACGCGCTGGTCTGGCAGAACGGCAACCGCGTCTGCTTCCGCCTGCGCCCCAACACCTACATGCAGGTCGCCATGCTGCTGGACGAGGCGGCGAAGCTGCCGGCCAAGCGATGGGCGACGGTCGCGCCGAACTACGAGTACGGGCAGTCGGCGGTGAAATGGTTCCGTCAGCTTCTGGCGGCGCGGCGGCCGGACGTGCGGTTCGTCGGCGAGCAGTGGCCGGCGCTGGGCCATATCGACGCCGGCGCGACGGCGGTGGCGCTGGAGGAATCCAAGCCGGATGCGATCTTCAACGCCACCTTCGGGCCGGACCTGACGAATTTCGTCCGCCAGGGCAACACGCGCGGGCTGTTCGGCCAGCGTCCGGTGATCTCGCTGCTGACCGGGGAACCGGAGTATCTCGACACGCTCGGGGCCGACACGCCGGAGGGCTGGATCGTTACCGGCTATCCGTGGGCTGATGACCGGGCACCGGCCAACGTTGCCTTTGTCGAGGCCTATCAAACGCGGTTCAAGGAGCCCCCACGCATGGGCTCGGTCGTCGGATACGCGCTGATCCAGGCCATCGCATCCGGCATCGCGCGCGCCGGCGGGACGGCGACCGCTCAGCTCGCCGCCGGCCTGGCGGGCGCCGGCTTTTCGACCCCGTTCGGGAACGGCATGTTCCGCGCGATCGATCACCAGAGCACGATGGGCGCGTTCGTCGGCCGGCTCGCGGTGCGTGACGGGCACGGCGTGATGGTGGACTGGCACTACGTCGACGGTGCCTCGGTCATGCCGTCGGACGCCGAGGTGCGGAAGCTCCGTCCCGCCGCTGCCTGACGCGTGTGGGCCTGTTCGCGATCCAGGCGCTGACGGGCCTCGCCTCGGCCTCCGCGCTGTTCCTCGTCGCGGCCGGCCTGACGGTCATCTTCGGCGTCACCCGCATCGTCAACTTCGCCCATGGCAGCCTGTTCATGCTGGGCGCCTATGTGGGCTGGTCGCTCATCAGCCGTCTGCCGCCGACTCCGCTGGGGTTCGCACTGGGTACGATGGGCGCCGCGCTGGCGCTTGCGGTGGTGGGTCTCGGGATCGAGATGGCGGTGCTGCGGCGCATCTATCAGGCGGCGCCTATCCTGCAACTGCTGGCGACCTTCGCGGTCGCGCTGATCGTGCAGGACGTGACGCTGCATGTCTGGGGACCCGACGACCTGACGTTGCCGCGCCCGGACTGGCTGCGCGGGTTCATCCTGCTGGCCGGCAACCGCTTCCCCCGCTACGACGCGTGGCTCATCGCGGTCGGCCCCGCCGTGTTGCTCGGGCTCTGGCTTTTGTTCACGCACACGCAATGGGGCACGCTGGTGCGGGCCGCGACCGAGGACCGCGAGATGCTTGGCGCCCTGGGGGTGGACCAACGCCGGCTGTTCACGTCGGTATTCGCGCTGGGGGCGGCGCTGGCCGGCCTTGGTGGCGCGCTGGCGTTGCCCGATCAATCCGCGAATCTCCAGATGGATCTCGGCACTGTCACGGACGCCTTCGTGATCGTGGTGCTCGGCGGACTTGGCAGCCTTCCCGGTGCCTATCTCGCGGCGGCGCTGATCGGCGAGTTGCAGTCATTCGGGCTGCTTCTGCTGCCCCAGTCCTCGTTGGCACTAGCTTTCGTGGCGATGGCGGTCGTGCTTTCCGTGCGGCCCAACGGGCTGCTCGGACGCCCGGTGCCCGAACCACGCGGCGAGGCGAGCGCCCCGCTGCTGCGCCCGTCCACGCCGGCGGGGCGCTGGCTGGCGGCCGTGGTGCTCCTCGCGGCGGTCACGGCCCCTCTCTATCTCGGACCCTACGGCGTCTCGGTGCTGACCGAGGCGGCCATCGCCGTGCTGTTCGCGGCGAGCTTGCAGTTCATCATGGGTCCGGGCGGGATGGCGAGCTTCGGCCACGCCGCCTTCTTCGGCATCGGCGCCTATGCCGCCGGCCTGCTGGCGGAACGGCACATGGCGATGCTGCTGGCGCTGGCGGCGGCCCCGCTCGCCGGCGGGCTGGCCGCGCTGCTGCTCGGCTGCGTGCTGGTCCGGCTTTCCGGCGTTTACTTGGCCATGCTCACCCTGGCTTTCGCGCAGATCGTCTGGGCGGTCTGCGTCCAATGGAGCGGGCTCACGGGCGGCGATGACGGCATCCTCGGCGTCTGGCCCGCCGCATGGGCCGCCGGCCCAGCCGGGTTCTACTGGCTGACGCTGGCGCTGTGCCTGTCGGCGACGCTGCTTCTGCGCCGCATCACCTATGCCCCACTCGGCTATGGGCTGCGTGCCGCCCGCGACTCCCTGGCGCGGGCAGAGGCGATCGGCTTGCGCCCCCGCCTGTTGCGCCTGGCCGCGTTCGGCCTCGCCGGCGGTGGGGCGGGCCTGGCCGGAGCGGTGTTCGCGTACGCCAAGGGGAGCGTGTTCCCCGGCTACGCCGGCATCCCGCGCTCGGTCGATGCGCTGGTGATGGTGCTGCTGGGCGGGCTGCACGCGATGTCCGGACCGATCGTCGGCGCGCTGGTCTATACGGGCCTCTACGACACGCTCTCGCAGGCGACGGACCTCTGGCGCCTGGTGCTTGGCGCCGTGATCCTGGTGGTCGTGCTGGCGTTCCCCGAGGGTCTCGCCGGCACCGTCGCGCGTGGGCGCGCATGACCGAGGGGGCCGCGCCGGCTCCCGTGCTGAGCGTGCGCGACCTGCGCAAGTCCTTCGGCGGGGTGGCCGCCGTGCGCGCCGTCTCCTTCAGCCTCGCGGCTGGCGAGATGCTGGCGATGATCGGCCCGAACGGCGCCGGGAAATCGACCTGCTTCGCCATGCTCGGAGGCCAGATCAGGCCCGACGCCGGCCGCATCACGCTGCTCGGCCGCGACGTGACCGGGGCGAGCCCCGGCGCGATCTGGCGTCACGGCGTCGGGCGGACGTTCCAGATCACGGAAACCTTCGCGTCGATGACGGCGCGCGAGAACGTCCAGACGGCCCTGCTTGCCGCCGCCCGCCGTGTCTGGCGGCTGTGGGTTCCGGCACGGCGACACTTCGCGGTCGAGGCCGACGCGCTGCTGCGGGAGGTGGGCCTGGGCGGGCAGGCCTCGCGCGCGGCGGGCGTGCTCGCCTATGGCGACGTGAAACGGCTTGATCTCGCGGTGGCGCTGGCCAGTCGCCCCCGGGTGTTGCTGATGGACGAGCCGACCGCCGGAATGGCCACGGCCGAGCGGCTCGCTCTCATGGCGCTGGTCCGGCGCATCGTCGGCGAGCAGGGCGTCTCCGTGCTGTTCACCGAACACGACATGGATGTCGTCTTCGCCGCCGCCGACCGCATCGTGGTGCTGAGCCAGGGCGCGGTCATCGCAGAGGGCCTGCCTGCGGCAATCCGGGCGGACCAGCGCGTGCGCGACGCCTATCTCGGGGCCGATGCATGCTGACCGTGCGCAGGGCTGGAAGCGCGCTATGCGCGCGCGCGGGTGCTCGACCGCGTGGATTTCCAGATCGCCAGCGGCGAGACCTGGGTCCTGCTCGGGCGCAACGGCGCCGGGAAGAGCACATTGCTCAAATCCCTGATCGGGCTCGTGCGCCCGAGCGCCGGAACGATCCGCTTTTCCGGGCGGGAGATCGCGGGACTGCCGCCGTATCGCATCGCACGGCTCGGCATCGGCTATGTGCCGGAGGAGCGTCGGGTCTTCTCGGAGCTGACGGCGCTGGAGAACCTGGCAGTTGGCCGCCGTCCGGCCATGCCGGGACACACGCCCTGGACGCCGGAGCGCCTGTTCGCGCTGTTCCCCACCCTGTCCGACCTGCGCCACAGGCCGGCGGGACGCATGAGCGGCGGCGAGCAGCAGATGCTGACCATCGCGCGCACGCTGATGGGCAATCCGCGACTGCTGTTGCTGGACGAGCCCAGCGAGGGGCTGGCGCCCACGGTGCTGGAGGCGATGGCCGCATCGCTGGCCATGCTGTCGGGCCAGGGGCTGACTTTGCTGCTCGCCGAGCAGAACCTGCGCTTCGCGACCCGCCTGGCCCGGCATGCGCTGGTGATGGAGACCGGTGCGCTGGTATGGCGCGGGCTGCTGAGCGATCTGCGGGCGGATGCGCGCCTGCTGTCGGAACGATTGGGCGTGTAGACCGCGGATGGCAGCACTCCACGCAAGCGCTGGTCGCGGTATGTCTACGAAGATCGAGGCGGTGAGCGTCGGGGTGCCTCACGTGCTATTCTGAGACCCTCTTCATCATGCGCCTCGGCCGCTTCGGCATCGGTCCCGAGCGGGGCCATCGCCGGATCAGATTCCGCCGATCTTATCGCCAGTTTTTCCGGAATCGATCTTCTTCCGCAGACGCTCGAATTTGGACGGCCTCGAACCCGTCGGTGAGCCTGGATCGGTGTTCGCCACAGAAGGAACTCCTTATAGAGCCGGCGTAGACAGTCCGGCGTAGACATACGGGACGGCCCGACGCAGGTTGCATGCGCCGATGCGGGCGAGTGTCGCTCTACCCTCAACCACGCGAAAGTCCGCCGGGTTCAAGTGTGCGCGTGGGTGGAACGCCGCGACGCGTTGCCTGTTCACGCCACTTCCGCAAACCCGAGGCATGCCAAGCCGACGGTACGCACACCCAAAATCCGGGTCACAAGAATGCCGCAGCATCCCACGGACGCCCACCCCCAGCCGCCCCAGCCGGAGCAGCACCAGGCGCCCCCCGGCGCTACGGGCGGAATGACACCTGAGCCCGACCACGGCGAGCAGACCTACAGGGGGAGTGGTAGGGCTGGCGGGCAAGGCCGCCATCATCACCGGTGCGGATTCCGGCATCGGGCGCGCCGTCGCCATAGCCTTCGCCCGTGAGGGAGCGGACGTCCTGATCTCGTACCTCGACGAGCATGAGGACGCCAGGAGACGGCGCGCTGGGTGGAAGAGGCCGGCCGCAAGGCGGTCGTCGGTGCCGGGCGACGTCGCGGAGGAGCCGCACTGCAAGAAGCTCGTCGGGCGCGCCGTCCGCGAATTCGGTCATCTGGACATCCTGGTGAACAACGCCGCGATGCAGCGGACCCATCAGAGCATCGAGGAGATCAGCTCCGAGGAGTGGGACCGAACCTTCAGGACAAACATCTATTCGCAGTTCTATCTCTGCAAGGCGGCGATCCCGCGCATGAGGCCAGGCTCGGCGATCGTGAACACCACGTCGATCAACGCCAAGAACCCGTCGCCGTACCCTGCTCGCCTACGCGACGACAAAGGGCGCGATCGCGAACTTCACCGCGGGCCTGGCACAACTCGTCGCCGAGAAGGGCATCCGCGTGAACTGCGTCGCGCCGGGCCCGATCTGGACACCGCTGATCCCCTCCACGATGCCCGAGGAAGCGGTCAAGAGCTTCGGCAAGAACACGCCGCTCGGCCGCGCCGGCCAGCCGGCCGAGCTTGCGCCGGCCTACGTGCTGCTGGCCTCGGAGGAGGCGAGCTACATCACCGGCGCGCTGTGCCAGTGACAGGTGGGCGGCCGATGCTCTGAGCGTCGCGACTGCCCTCGGCAGCCGCGTCTCATCAAGGATTTCGTCGGCAGGACCATTGCGGAGAAGCTCTGAGCACGGAATAGTCGCGCCGGACATGTCGGCGGACACGCAAACAAGGAGAGTTTCGCGTCGCGAGCTTCGGCTCGTTCTGGGCGGCTTGATGCTCGCCCTCACCTTGGCGGCCCTGGACCAGAACATCGTCGCCACAGCGCTGCCGCGAATTGTCGGCGAACTTGGAGGATTGTCGCATCTGTCCTGGGTCGTGACGGCGTTCATGGTGGCCTCGACAACCACCACCCCGCTCTACGGGAAACTCAGCGACATCTACGGTCGCAAGCCTGCGTTCGTCGTCTCCATCCTGGTCTTCCTGATCGGCTCGGTCCTGTGCGGGCTGGCAGACAGCATGTTCACGCTGATCCTGTTCCGGGCGCTCCAGGGGCTTGGCGCCGGCGGCCTGATCACGCTGGCACAGACAACCATCGGCGACGTCGTATCGCCGCGTGAGCGCGGGCGCTACCAGGGGCTTTCGCTGCCGTCTTCGCCGGGTGCAGCGTCGCCGGCCCGCTGCTCGGTGGACTGATCACCGACGCGCTGTCCTGGCGATGGATCTTCTACGTCAACCTGCCCGTCGGCGCGGTCGCGCTCGTGCTGATCATCATCGGGCTGAAGCCGCTTCCCCGGACCGCTCATCACAAGGTGGACTTCATCGGCGCGGGCGTGCTGATCGCGGCGACCTGCTGCACGCTCCTGGTCCTGAGCTGGGGCGGCAGCACCTATCCGCTGGGGGTCGCCGCAGATCGCGGGTCTCGCCGCGGCGGCGGTCCTGTGTGGGGCCTCCTGGCCATCGTGGAGCGTTTCGCCGCGGAGCCGATCCTCGCGCCGCGCCTGTTCGCCAACCGCGTGTTCGTCCTGGCCGTGCTGGTCATCGCGTTCGCCGCCATCGGCATGTTCGGCGCGCTCGTCTTCATGCCGCTGTTCTTTCAGCTGGTGCTCGGTGCCAGTCCCGCCATGGCCGGCCTGATGATCGCGCCGATGATGGGCGGCGTGATCGTATCGTCCTTCGTCGGGGGCCGCCTGGTCTCCATCACCGGGCGGTACAAGCTGCTCGTCGTGCTGGGCATGGCAGCGGCGACCCTGGCCTTCCTCGTGCTCGCCTGGGCGGCGGCCACAGGGGCCGCAATAGCCGTGATCGAGTGCGCGCTGGTCGTGCTCGGCGTCGGCATCGCGCTCGCCAATCCGAACCTCACGACCGCGATCCAGAACGCGGTGACGCGCGCCGATCTCGGGGCGGCAACATCCGCCTCGGCCTTCTTCCGCTCGCTCGGCGGCGCGCTCGGGGTGGCCCTGGCGGGGGGTATCCTGACACTCCGCCTCAATGCGCTGCTGCCGACGGCTGTGGCGGCCGAATTCCAAGACCCTGCTCTCCGGTGCGGGCAACGGGTCGCCCCTGGCCGGAGCCGAGCACGCGCTGATCGCGTCAGCCTACAGCCACGCCTTGGCGTCAATCTTCCTGGGGGGCGCCGCAATCGCGGCGGTTGCATTCGCGACCGTGCTGCTGCTTCCTGAGCGTCCGCTCAGCTCCGGCGGCGACTGAGCGGAGCCGCGTTCCCGAGCCATCATGATTGGGCGGTCGCACCTCGCATGAACGTTGTTACGGGACCAAGCGCAGTCGCCAGGCCTGGCCCTCCCTCCCTCCACCTGCCGTTCGAGGCCGGTCCTTTCCGGATCGCGATGGGATTGACCGCCATCGCCGCCGACGATTGGATCGAGATCGACGATCTCTACCGCGAGCAGACCGCGCTGCGGGCACGGCTGCTCGCCGAGCATCGCGACGAGGTGCTCGGCGCCATGCCGGACACGGAGGCGGTGTGTCGCGAGACACTGTCCTGCCTGACCGCGCATCTCTGCACCCGGTTCCCGGCATGGTTCCATCGCGCGGGCGCGGTGCTGGACAATCGCTTGAACGGCACGCGATGGACGCTGGACGGGCTGGCGGACCATGCGCTGGTTATCGCCGGGCACCTCGTGCAGGAGGATTTGTGCCTGCTGGGTGACGGCGACGATGGGCCGACACTGATCGCGGGCGTCGTCTGCTTCCCGAGCCACTGGCGGCTGCACGAGAAGCTCGGTCGGCCACTCGCCGGAATACACGGGCCGGTGCCGTTTTATCAGGACCGACTGGCGCGACCGGTCAATCGGTTCCTGTCGCTGCTGAAGCCGGGGCGGTTCGCCGTGCGGCTCAACTGGACTGTCACGGACCGGCCCGAGCTGTTCCAGCCGTCCGGGCATGGGCGAGCGGACCGCAACGCGGCGATCACCGCCGAGAACGCGGGCGAGAAACTGGTGCTGCGGGTCGAGCGCCAGACCTTTCGCCGGCTTCCCGACAGCGGCACCGTCGTGTTCGGCATCCGCGTCCACGTCAACCCGCTCGCGGCGGTGGTCGCGCGGCCCGAGGAAGCGGCGCGTCTCGACGCCGCCATCCGGGCGCTCCCTCCGGAAATGCAGCGCTACAAGAGCTTGGCCCCGTTCCGGGAGGCGCTGCTGGCCTATCTGGCGGTCAGGGCGAATGAGCCGACTGCATAATCAATCACCGCGGGCTCCGCTCCGATCATGATACGAGCCGCGTATCCTCCACCGACCAGGTGACTAAGGCGGGCCTCCCCGGAGCGAGCAGCATGTGACCCGCGTGGTTCGGCTGCTTCACCGTGAGCATCCGGCCGGCATCCGTCTCCAGGCTGTAACGGGTCATCTCTCCCATGAACACGACCTCGCGCACCGTAGCCGAGACGGTATTGCGGCCCGGCGCGCCGGGTCCTCCGAGCGGTTCCACCCGCATCTTCTCCGGCCTGACCATGCACGCGCATCCAAGTGCATGATCCTGCCCAGGCGCCCGCAGCATGGTTCCCCCACCGATCGTCACCAGCAGCTCGCCCCCATCTCCCCGAGCAACGGACTCCGTTTGGAAAAAGTTAGCCTCACCCACGAAGGCGGCGACGAACCGGTTCGCCGGCGCGTCGTACAGCGCGCGCGGCGCGGCAATCTGCTCGATCTGTCCGTCGTTCATCACGCTGACCCGATCCGACATCACCAGCGCCTCGCGCTGGTCGTGCGTCACATAGACGAAGGTGATGCCCAGCCGCTCGTGCAGCCGCTTGATCTCCAGCTGGAGCAACTCGCGCAGCTGCTTGTCGAGCGCGCTCAGCGGCTCGTCCATCAGCAGGACGCGCGGATTGAAGACGATGGCGCGGGCGATCGCCACGCGCTGCTGCTGACCGCCGGAGAGCTGTTGCGGGTAGCGCGAGTCGTACCCTTGCAGCTGCACCAGATCGAGCATCCGCAGGACGCGCTCACGACGTTCGGATTTGCCGACCCCGCGCTGCTTGAGCGAAAAGCCGATGTTCTCCGCAACCGTCAGATGTGGAAACAATGCATAGTTCTGAAAAACCATGCCGATATTGCGCCGATAGGGCGGCAGCCGCGCCACCGGCTTGCCGTCGATCAGGATTTCACCCGCATTCGGCCGCTCGAACCCGGCGATCAGCATGAGCGCGGTGGTCTTCCCCGATCCGGAGGGGCCAAGAAGGGTCACGAACTCGCCTGCGGGGATGTCCAGATCGACGTTGTCGACCGCGCGATGCGATCCGTAGCGCTTGGTTATCCCAAGCAGTTGCACGCGTGCGCCCGGAAGGGAGGACCTTGTGGCCTGGTCCATGCCGGCCACGGCTGCATCCATACCTGACCTCCTGACGGCCCCGCGGCTGAAAACTCCGCGTCAAGCCTTAGTCCATGCTGCAACTGCGAATGCAGTTTGACAATCACCGGCACGCATCCGCAAACTTCACTTTGCCCCAAGGCGCTCCCGTCCGGTGCGCCGCAAGCGAAACCGGCGGAGAAGCATCCGCGATGGATCTGGCGGTACGTCCAGCGCATGACCTGCGAACAGAGCACGAGCGGCATC
Organism: uncultured Pseudomonadota bacterium; assembly: GCA_963756495.1. Lineage (GTDB taxonomy): Bacteria > Pseudomonadota > Alphaproteobacteria > Acetobacterales > Acetobacteraceae > DATFDN01. Next base: position 260,998 of record CAVWNS010000009.1, read on the forward strand.
TCCTGCTCGCGGCGCCGCTGATCGTCTTTCTCCTGGTGTTCTACGCCTATCCGGTGGGCGCGATGCTGTTCCGCTCCATCCATCCGGGCCACTGGTCGATCGCGAGCTTCGCGGACCTCGCCGGTAGCCACGTTTTCTGGCGCGTGATGCAGATCACCGCCGAGATCAGCCTGATCGTGACGGCAAGCTGCCTCGTGCTCGCCTATCCCCTCGCCTACTGGCTGGCGCGGCAGCCGGAATCGCGTGCCAATCTGCTCATGATCCTCGTGCTAATCCCGTTCTGGACCAGCATCCTCATTCGCACCTATGCCTGGATGGCGCTGCTGGAACGGCACGGCATCGTCAACAACCTCCTGCTCTGGTTCCGGGTGGTGGCGCAGCCGCTCCGGCTGCTCAACACACGCTTTTCCGTCTGCGTGGCGATGGTGCATGTCCTGCTGCCATTCATGGTGCTCCCGCTTTACGCGACGTTGCGCGGCCTGGACTGGCGGATCGTGCGCGCGGCGGAGAGCCTGGGGGCCTCGCCCTGGGCGAGCTTCCGCCAGATCGTCCTGCCGCTCTCCCGCCCCGGCATCGCGGCCGGCGTCGTCCTGGTCTTCACCTTGGCGATCGGCTTCTACATCACGCCGGTCCTGGTCGGCGGACCGTCCGACGTGATGATCTCGATCCTGATCAACGATCAGGTCGGGATGCTCAACTGGCAGGCGGCAAGCGCGATGGCGACGGTGCTGCTCGCCGCCGTGCTGCTGGTCTCGACTCTGATCGCCCGCCTGATCGGCGCGGAGCGAATCGTTCCGGGCGTGCGCTGATGCAGCGCGTGCGGGCCGCGGCACTCTGGACGGCGGCGATCCTGGTCCTGCTCTTCCTGGTGCTGCCGATCGTGGTGGTGATCCCGCTGTCGCTCTCCTCGGCGCGCTACCTGAGCTTTCCGCCTCCGGGGCTGAGCCTGCAATGGTATCGCGCGTTCTTCACCAGCGGCGCGTGGACCGGTGCGGCCTGGTTGAGCATCTGGATCGCCGTCTCGGTGACGCTGCTGTCGGTGCTGCTCGGCACGCCGGCCGCCATCGGGCTGCTGCGAGGCCGCTTTCCCGGCCGCCGCCTGGCCAACGCCCTGATCCTCTCGCCGCTGATCGCGCCGGGGATCATCGTCGCGATCGGCATGTACTTCATCTATGCGCGCTACGGACTGGTCGGCCATCCAGTCGCTCTGATCGTCGGGCACACCTGCCTTGCCGTGCCGTTCGTCGTGATCAACGTCACCTCGGCCCTGCAAGGCGTGGACCGGCGGCTCGAACAGGCGGCGCTCAGCCTCGGTGCCGCACCGTGGGCGGCATTCCGCCAGATCACGCTGCCGCTGATCGGGCCGGGCATCTTCGCCGGCGCGGTGTTCGCCTTCGTCACCTCGTTCGACGAGCTGCTGATCGCCTTGTTCCTGTCCGGCGTCACCGCCGTCACCCTGCCCCGCCGCATGTTCGACCAGATCCGCTTCGACATCGATCCCACGATCGCGGCGGTCTCCACGATCCTGATCCTCGCGACAACCGGCCTGATGCTGAGCGCCGAATTGCTGCGCAGGCGGACGCAGCGCCTGCGCAGCCAGCCTCTTTCGATGCCGGTCGCGGACATCGCAACCTGACCCCGAGGAGAGCACCACGATGAAGGACGAGCTTCGCAGACAGCTCCTGATCATGGCGGGTCAGCCGCCGCATGTCGCCGACCTCAGCCGTCGGCGGTTCATCCTGGGTGCCGCCCGATACGGGCTGACGGCCGCCGCCGCGGCCTCCCTCACCGCGCATCTCGCCATGCCCGCCGTCGCCGCGCCCGCCGTGACCCTGCCGGCCGTTCCGCCGATCCCGGACAAGCTGAAGGGCAGTGGCGTGGTGCGTGTCTGCTCGTATGGCGGCGCGCTGCAGGATGCGCAGCGCACCGCGTACTTCAAGCCGTTCCAGGAGATGACGGGCATCAGGGTCATCGAGAGCGAGGGACCCGATCTCGCCAAGGTCAAGGCCATGGTGGACACCGGAAACGTCGAGTACGACGTGGGCGAGTTCGACCGTGCGTCCGTCATCAACCTGCAAAGAAAGGGCGACTACTGGGAGCCGATCGACTACGCGCTGTTCGATACCGACAACATCGATCCGACATTCCGCTACAAATACTCGATCGATATGCTGCCTTATTCGCAGATGTATGCGTATCGCACCGATGCGTTCGGCGGCCGCGCCCCGAAGGACAACGCGGACCTCTGGAACACCAAGACGTTTCCCGGAGCCCGCAGCTTGCAGAGCGGCTCGGGCGGGCTGCATCCCGATCTTGAGGTGGCGCTGATGGCGGCCGGTGTGCCGCGCGAAAAGGTCTATCCCATCGATATCGATAAAGCCTTCGACAGCCTCGCCAAGATTAAGCCGAACGTTGACAAGTGGTGGACCGCCGGGGCCATGCCGGCGCAGCTGCTCAATGACAACGAGGTGGTCATGGCGACCGCCTGGAACGGGCGGATCTACGCCATCCAGCAGACCGGGGCGCCGGTGAAGCCGATCTGGCATGACCAGCTTCTGCGCACCGATGTCTGGGCCATCCCGAAGGGCGCGGCGAACCGCGAGAACGCGCAGAAGCTGTCGGCCTTCATCACGATGGCGGTGCCGCAGGCGCGGTTGTCGCTGCTGATCCCGTATGGCTTCGTCAACAACAAGACCGCCACCATGCTGTCCGCCGAGCGGCTGGCGATCCTGCCCACCGCCCCCGACATCAAGAAGGAGCTGCTGATCTACGATACGCAATGGTGGGCGGACAACCTGGACGCCGTCCTGGCTAAATGGAACAATTTCCTGCTCGGCTGAGCGCGCGATGAACGTCTTCGCGCGAAGGGAGCTGCCCGCGAGCCTGTATGCCGAAACCGCCTTGCCGGGGATCGACACGCCGCCCCTGCAAGGCGAGGCGCGCGCCTCCGTCGCGGTGGTGGGCGGCGGGTTCACCGGCCTCTCCACGGCGTTGCACCTCGCCGAGAAAGGCGTCGATGTCGTGGTTCTGGAGAGCCACGAGCCCGGCTGGGGGGCGTCGGGACGCAACGGCGGTCAGGTCAATCCGGGGCTGAAGCACAACCCGGACCAGATCGAGCGCGATTTCGGCCCCGATCTGGGCCGTCGCATGGCCGGCTTCTCCGGCGACGCTCCGAATGTGGTGTTCGGGCTGATCGAGCGCCATCAGATCGTCTGCGAAGCCCGGCAGGGCGGCACGCTGCGTGCTGCCAAGGCAGAGCGATACGCGGGGTACATCCGGCGATCCGCCGAGGCGTTCGCGCGCCGGGGCGATCCGGCGACGCTGCTCGACCGAGGACAGGTCGCGGCGGCGACAGGCACCGATCGCTACGTGTGCGCAATGCTCGACCGACGCGGCGGCAACGTCAATCCGCTGGGCTATGTCCGTGGGCTCGCACGCGCCGCGCAACAGGCCGGGGCGCGTATCCATGGCGGCACCCCGGCCTTGCGCGTCGCGCCGCAGGAAGGCGGCTGGCACATCGGCACGCCCGAGGGCGGCGTCACCGTTGAGCATCTCGTGCTGTGCATGAACGGCTATACCGACGCCGTGTGGCCGGGGCTCCAGCGCAGCATCGTGCCGGTGCACAGCATGATCGCCGCGACCGAGCCGCTTCCCGAGACGCTCGCGCGGGCCGTGATGCCGCAACGCTCGGTGCTGTACGAACATGCGAGCATGACGGTCTATTACCGGCTCGATCAGTGGAACCGCTTGTTGGTGGGCGGTCGCAGCCCCTCGCGCGAGCTCAGTGACCGCGCGCAGTTCCGGTACCTGATCGACTACGCGCTGAAGCTCTGGCCGGCGCTGAAGGATGTGCGCTGGACGCATTTCTGGAACGGTCAGCTCGCCATGAGCACCGACCACTACCCGCATTTCCACGAGCCGGCGCCCGGCGTGCTGGTCTCGCTTGCCTATAACGGCCGTGGTGTCGCGATGGCGACCGCTATGGGCACCCAGATCGCCGCGCGCATCCTCGGGGCGACGCAGGACGAACTCGCGATGCCGATCACCGACCTGAAGGCGATCCCGTTCCACGGCCTGTGGCGCAGTGCCGTGGCGGCGCGCGTCGCGTATGGGCGCATTCGCGACACGCTTGGTCTTTGAGCCGCACCCGACGGGTCAGAACTCCAGCAGGTTGTCGCGGAAATGCTGGTGCGTGTATGCGCTGCGGACGAGGCCGCGCTTCTGCAACGCCGGGATCAGGCCGTCCGCGACCTCCGCGATCGAACGCCGGCTGACGTTCGGCGTCGAGAACAGGAAGCCGTCGCCGCCGACCGCGTCCATCACCTCGCCCATCTGCTCGGCCACGCTGTCGGGCGTGCCCATTAGATCGACCGAGCCGCCGTCGCTGGCGTAGTTGGTCATCGCCTCGCGCAATGTCCGGTTTCCCGCCTTACGGCGGAAGTCGTCGAGGGTCTGCTGGTGGCCGTTGGTGGTCAGCTCCGCCACGGGGGCGTCCAGATCGAAGGCGGCGAAGTCGATGTTGGTGATCTTGCTCATGAAGGCGAGCCGCTGCTCGACCTGCGCCGCCGCCTTGGCGGCCCGACGCTCCTTCTGGCGCTGCGCGTCTTCCTGGATCTCGGCCACGATCGGTCCGACCAGGAACAGCACCTTGCAGGATCGAGGGTCGCGGCCATGCCCGACAAGCCGTGCGCGCACATCCGCGACATAGGCCCGCATCGCCTCGACGCCCTTGACGCTGGCAACGATCGTGTCGGCATGTCTGGAGGCGAACTGGCGTCCGCGCGGCGATCCGCCGGCCTGGGCGATGACCGGCCGTCCCTGCGGGCACGGACCCGAATTGAGCGGCCCGCGTGATTTGTAGTAGCGCCCCTCGAAGCCCACCGTGTGGACCTTGGTGTGATCGACCAGGGTGCCGGTCTCGCGGTCCGCCACGATGGCGCCCGGCTCCCACGAATCCCAGAGCTGGTTCACCACGTCCATGTACTCGTCGGCCATGTCGTAGCGGAGATCGTGTTCCGGCAGCCGATCGAGACCAAGATTTTGCGCCGCGAAGTCCGAGCTGCCGGTCACCATGTTCCAGCCGATGCGCCCCGAGGAGACCTGATCGAGGGTCGCGACGAGCCGCGCCAGAAGATATGGATGGTAGGCGAAGGTGGCGAAGGTGGGGACAATCCCGATCCGCGACGTCGCATTGGCAAGAAGCGTCGCGATGACCGAGGGGTCCTGGCGCGGAACGGCGATGCCATGCTTCAGGTACACCTCGCGCGAGGCGCCGTAGCTCTCGCCGATATAGGAGGAATCCTCTAGCAGCAGATAGTCAAAGCAGGCCCGCTCCAGCGCCCGCGCCATGTCGATGAACAGGCCCGGCACCATCCAGTCGGTTCCGATCGTTCCCGTCCAAGGCTCGTTCCACGCTTGTACGCTTGAGCCCTGGAGGAACCAGCCGAGATGAAACCGGTCGTGTCTCATGTATCACCCTGCGATCATGGCCATTACCTTCGTAACCAGATCTACGAGAAGAACAGTTCCGACAGCTGGTACTTGCGGAGTACATTCGGCGCTTGGGCGCAGGTCCCGATCCCCACCCGACACCTCGCGTACGAAATGGTGCCCAGGGGCGGAATCGAACCACCGACACTGCGATTTTCAGTCGCATGCTCTACCAACTGAGCTACCTGGGCACGGCCGCGCCGGGCCGGGAGGCATTAGCGCATGGGCGGGGCCGGATCAAGCCGCTCCCTCGCCGCGCTCCGCACGCAGGCGCGCCCAGTAGTCCAGCCTGCGGGAAAGCTCGCGCTCGTAGCCGCGGTCGCGCGGGCGATAAAATCCGCGTCGCGCCATGCCCTCCGGAAAGTAGTCCTGGCCGGAAAAGGCGTCGGCGGCGTCGTGGTCGTAAGCGTAGCCCCGCCCATAGCCCAAATCCTTCATCAGCTGGGTTGGCGCATTCAGGATATGCGCGGGTGGGGTCAAGCTGCCTGTTGCGCGGGCGGCCGCCCGGGCCTCGGTGAGGGCGACATAGGCAGCGTTCGATTTGGGCGCGGTGCCCAGGTAGAGCACCACCTGCGCGAGGGCCAGTTCGCCCTCCGGGCTGCCCAGCCGCTCGAAGACCTCCCACGCCGTCAGCGCGTGCCCGAGCGCTGCGGGATCGGCCAGGCCCACGTCCTCGGCCGCGAACCGCACCAGCCGGCGGGCGATATAGCGCGGGTCCTCCCCGCCCTCCAGCATGCGCGCGAACCAATAGAGCGCCGCGTCGGGATCGGAGCCGCGCAGCGACTTGTGCAGTGCGGAGATCAGGTTGTAGTGCTCCTCACGGTCCTTGTCGTACAGCACGGCGCGCCGGCCGAGCAGCGCCGCAAGGCTGCGGGAGTCGAGCGCCGGAAGGTCCTCCACCGGCAGGGCGGCGAGCTGCTCGGCGAGGTTGAGCAGATACCGGCCGTCGCCGTCCGCCATCGCACGCAGCGTGGCGCTTGCCTCCGCGCTCAACCGGAACGGGCGACCCAGCGCCGTCTCGGCGCGAAGGAGGAGCGCCTCCAGCGCGGCGTCGTCAAGCCGGCGCAGCACCACCACCTGGCAGCGCGACAGCAGCGCCCCGTTCAAGGTGAAGGAGGGGTTCTCGGTCGTGGCGCCGACCAGGATGATCGTGCCATCCTCCACGACCGGCAGGAAGCCGTCCTGCTGGGCGCGATTGAAGCGGTGAATTTCGTCCACGAACAGCAGCGTCCCCTGCCCCGCTTCGCGCCGCCGTACGGCCTCCTCGAATGCGCGCTTAAGGTCGGCCACGCCCGAGAAGACGGCCGAGAGCTGCACGAAGGCGAGACCTGCACGGGCGGCGAGCAGGCGGGCAATCGTCGTCTTGCCAGTGCCGGGGGGTCCCCAGAGGATCAGCGAAGCCAGCGATCCCCGGGCCAGCATGCGGGTCAGGGCCCCATCGGGGCCAACCAGATGCGGCTGCCCCACGACGTCTTCCAGCGCCTGGGGGCGCAGCCTATCAGCCAGCGGGCGCGGGCCGGTGGACGACGCCTCCGGTCCCGAACCGAACAGATCAATCGCGCTGCGTCGGGGCGGCATCGTCTGCCTATAGCAGGTCCTCGCAGCCGGACGCGCGGTGAGATGCGCGCGCGGCCCTAGAAGGACGGCTGCTACGCGGCCTGCTCTCCGGCAACCTCGTCCGCCGTCTCGGGCCGAGGTCCGCTGTCCTGGCCCTTCGCAGCCGGATCGCGATCGACCAGCTCGATCACCGCCATGCTCGCCGCGTCGCCATAGCGCACGCCGGCCTTCAGCACGCGCGTGTAACCGCCGGCGCGACCGCGGTAGCGCTCCGCCAGGGCACCAAACAGCTTGTCCACGACGCGGTCGTCACGGAGCTGCGCGAAGAGCAGCCGGCGCGCATGCAAATCGCCGCGCTTGCCCAAGGTGATGAGCTTCTCGGCCACCGGCCGCAGCTCCTTCGCCTTGGGCAGCGTCGTGGTGATCTGCTCGTGCTTGAGCAGCGCGCAGGCCATGTTGCGGAACATGGCCTGCCGATGAGAGGACGTGACGCCGAGCTTCCGGCCAGCCACCCCGTGACGCATGGTTCAACTTCCCCGAATTCCGGCTCAGAACGGTTCTTCGAGCCGCTTGGCCAGATCCTCGATGTTCTCGGGCGGCCAGCTGGGAACGCTCATGCCCAGCGTGAGACCCATGGAGGTCAGCACCTCCTTGATCTCGTTCAGCGACTTGCGCCCGAAATTCGGCGTCCGCAGCATCTCCTGTTCGGATTTCTGCACCAGGTCGCCGATATAGACGATGTTGTCGTTCTTCAGGCAGTTCGCGCTGCGGACCGACAGTTCCAGCTCGTCCACCTTGCGCAGCAGGTTGCGGTTGAACGGCAGGTCGTCCTGCGGCTCCTCCGCCCGGATCTGCTGCGGCTCCTCGAAGTTGATGAAAAGCTGCAATTGGTCCTGGAGGATGCGGGCGGCGAGCGCGACCGAGTCTTCGGGCGTCACTGCCCCGTTGGTCTCCACGGTCAGCAGCAGCTTGTCGTAGTCGGTGACCTGCCCGACGCGGGTCGGCTCGACCTTATAGGAGACGCGTCGCACCGGCGAGTAGATGGAATCGACCGGGATCAGGCCGATCGGCGCGTCCTCCGGGCGATTGGCGGCAGCGGCGACATAGCCCTTGCCCAGATTGACCGTGAACTCCATGCCGAGCTTCACGCCGTCGTCGAGCGTGCACAGCACCAGCTCGGGGTTCATGATATCGATGTCGTGCGTACCCTGGATCTGGCCGGCCCGCACCTCGCCCGGCCCGGTCGCCGTCAGCGTCATGCGCTTGGGCCCCTCGCCGTGCATCCGCAACGCGAGCTGCTTGATGTTGAGCACGATATCGGTGACGTCCTCGCGCACACCGGGGATCGAGCTGAACTCGTGCAGCACGCCGTCGATCTGCACCGCGGTCACCGCCGCGCCCTGCAGGGAGGACAACAGGATGCGCCGGATTGCGTTGCCGAGCGTCATGCCGAAGCCGCGCTCCAGCGGCTCGGCCACGACCGTGGCGACGCGCGCGGGATCGGCGCCAGGCTCGACGTCGAGTTTCTCCGGCTTGATCAGGCTCTGCCAGTTTTTCTGGATGACGGCGCTCTGCCTCATTCCATCACGTCCTTTCGTCCCGACGGGCAACCGCCCGCCGGATCAATCCTGCCCACTTCTAAAGGCCCGGGGCCGGCCAGGCGCGTTCAGACGCGCCGACGCTTGCGCGGCCGGCACCCGTTGTGCGGGATCGGGGTCATGTCGCGGATCGCGGTGATCGCGAAACCGACGGCCTGCAAGGCTCGCAACGCGCTTTCGCGGCCCGAGCCGGGCCCGCTGACCTCGATCTCCAAAGTCTCCATCCCGTGCTCGCGGGCCTTGCGCCCGGCATCCTCGGCGGCGACCTGCGCGGCGTAAGGGGTGGATTTGCGGCTGCCCTTGAAGCCTTGGCTGCCGGATGACGACCAGGCAATCGCGTTGCCCTGCGCGTCGGTGATCGTAATGACCGTGTTGTTGAACGTCGCGGCGACATGCGCCACGCCGGCAATGATGTTCTTGCGCTCCTTGCGTCGGGGGCGCGCAGTGGTGGCGGGTCTCGCCATGTCTATTCCGTCCTGTCCCGTCTATCCTGTCCGCCCAGCGGGCTTGTCCGCCCAGCGGGGCAACGATGCCGATCCGCGAGGACGGGCTACTTCGTGACCTTCTTCTTGCCTGCGATCGCGACGGCCTTGCCCTTTCGGGTGCGCGCGTTGGTGTGCGTGCGCTGGCCACGGACCGGCAGACCGCGCCGATGGCGCAACCCACGGTAGCAGCCGAGGTCCATCAGCCGCTTGATGTTCATCGCGACCTCGCGTCGCAGGTCGCCCTCTACCCGATACTCCCGGTCGACCAACTCGCGGATACGCAGAACTTCCTCGTCGGAAAGCTGGTTCACCCGGCGGTCGTCGGGAATGGACAGTCGCGAGCATATGTCGGCCGCCTTGGTGGGGCCGATTCCGAATATGTAGCGAAGGCCGATGGTGACCCGCTTGTTGGTGGGGATGTTCACGCCCGCAATACGTGCCACGCTCCGCAGCTCCTCTCGTCCAGCGCCTTGCGACGGCTGTGACCGCCTACCCGATTCGGGGCAGGCCTTCTTTCAAGCAAAAGCGCCGACGGTCCAGAAGAGGTACCGCCGGGGAGGCAGGACTATAGGTGCGACCCGCGCAGAGTCAACCAGCACCCGCGCGCACCCAGGGCAATCACTTGAACCGGGCGAGGGGGGATTCCGGCGCGGCGTGAAATCTGAATTGTGGGAGACCTCTCCTGAGGAGGTTTCCCGATGGCTGGCCCGGCTCTGCTCGACCATTTTTCGGCGCTCGACGATCCGCGTCAGCCCGGCAAGGTGGTTTATCCGCTGCCCGAGGTCATGCGGGTCGTTGTGTGCGCGACGCTGGCCGGGGCCGAGGACTTCGTCGCGATGTGGGTCTGGGGCCGCAAGAAGCTCGCGTTCCTACGGACCCTGCTGCCGTTTAAGCGAGGCATCCCGTCGCACGACACGCTCAACGACGTGATGAATGCGCTTGATCCCGGCCTGTTCTGCGAATGCTTCACCGCCTGGGTCGAGGGCTTGCGCGAGGACGCGCCGGATATCGTCGCCATCGACGGGGACCAAAGCTACCGTCGCGCCCTCATCACCAGAACAGCTCAGTGACCTTCAAGCGATTCCCCTGCCGCGTACAGCAGCTGGGCCAGCAGCACATCGCGGGCAGCAAACGCTATCGTTGAACACCGTTGACTTCGGTTTCGCAACCGATTACGTTCCGGTCATCTGATTTGGGGTTGGAAAATCCGATGCGCACCCAACTGCCCGGCAAAACGCTGGGACCGTGCTGCCCCCTCCTCATCACCGGCGTGGTGCTCGGGGGCATGCTCGCCGCTTGCCAGCCAGCGCACGCGGTCTCCTTCGCCTCGTTCAGCGATGCCGGCAACACGGGTTCTGTCGCATTCGCCAATCAACCGCTGCCGCCGCATGCCAATCCGTATTCGACGGCATCCACCACCACGGTCACCAATGAGCTGGTGGACTTCTCGTTCGAGGGCTTCCCCAATCTTCTTCCGGCGCTGCTGACGACCCAGAGCGCCCATCTTAGCTACGCGGTCAGCAGCAGCGCCGCAGCAAGCGCCTCTGTGATCCCATCCGTCGGTACCTTCGACTCCCAGCCGATCGACCAGACATTCACACTGAGCTTCACCCGCACGACCCCGTTCACCCCTGTTGGCCATCCAACCGAGCATCTTTCCAATCTGCTGACCGTAACGATGACGGCACTGCCGTCTCAGACGGCGACGGCCGAGATGTCAGGGTTTGCCGGCTCGTCGAACGTGCATCTCGACGCAGACAACTCGCAAGAGGTCGTTACCTTTTCCTCCGACTTCCTGAGCTTCGCCGGCACGGCCGACCACAGCATGGCACTGAGCTACACTCTGCAGACGCAGCAATATCTAGGGATCGGCGCTAAATTCCTGACCGCCTTCGACAAAAGCAGCGGGGGGACCGGTGCCGCGCCGACCTGTCCCGCAACCGTGACGGCCAATTCGGCACTTTGCAATTACCGGGGGTTCAAGGCGACCGAATTGGGCAATTTCGGCTCCACCCCGACGCCGCTGCCGATCTTCACGGTGCCGGCGCCCGAGCCGGCCAGCATGGGCGTCCTGGGAGTCGGGCTTCTTGGCTTGGCCGCCGCGCGGCGGCGCCGGGGCGTCTGACACCGGCATAGCTGCGATCGGCATAGACGTCCTGGAAGCGCACGGGCCGACACGGTTGCAGGAGTTGGGCGCGGGTCGGATCGGCCTCGGCGAGACCTCGATTTTTCCCGCCACGCGGGCCATGTTCCTGCCATGTCCCAGACACTGGCTCGGCCTGCGCCGCCTGTCCTTTTCGTTCCCGCCAAGCTTCCCGCGCGACCGCACAGCCGTTCGCTGATCGTCGTCTCCGACTACGCTCCCGCCGGCGATCAGCCGGGTGCGATCACGACGCTCGTCGAGGGGGTCCGCCAGTCGGAGCGCGACCAGGTGCTGCTCGGGGTCACCGGTTCGGGCAAGACCTTCACCATGGCGAAGGTTATCGAGGCGGTACAGAAGCCGACCCTGATCCTGGCACCCAACAAGACGCTCGCCGCCCAGCTCTATGGCGAGATGAAGAGCTTCTTCCCGGACAACGCGGTCGAGTACTTCGTCAGCTACTACGACTATTATCAGCCGGAAGCCTATGTCCCGCGCACCGACACGTATATCGAGAAGGACGCGCAGATCAACGAGCAGATCGACCGGATGCGTCACGCCGCGACGCAAGCGTTGCTGGAGAGGAACGACGTGATCATCGTCGCCTCGGTGTCCTGCATCTACGGCATCGGCTCGGTCGAGAGCTATCAGCGCATGGTCGTCAAATTGGAGCGCGGCGGGCGGATCGAGCGCGACGTGCTCGCCAAGTCGCTGGTCGAGCTGCAATACCGCCGCAACGATGCCGGCTTCCAGCGCGGCACGTTCCGCCTGCGCGGCGAGGTCGCCGACCTCTGGCCGAGTCACCTGGAGGACTGTGCCTGGCGCGTGAGCCTGTTCGGCGACGAGGTGGAGGCGATCCGCGAGTTCGATCCGTTGACCGGCGAGGTGACCGGCGAGCTGGATCGCGTGACCGTTTACGCCAATAGCCACTACATCACGCCCCGTCCGACGCTGACCCAGGCGATCCATGAGATCAAGCGCGAACTGAAGACCCGGCTGGACGAGCTGACCGCCGAGGGCAAGCTACTGGAGGTGGAGCGGCTGGGACAGCGCACCACGTTCGATATCGAGATGATGGAGACGACCGGCTCCTGCAAGGGAATCGAGAACTACTCGCGCTACCTCACCGGTCGCAAACCGGGCGAGCCCCCGCCGACGCTGTTCGAGTATTTGCCTGAGGACGCGCTGCTGATCGTGGACGAGAGCCATGTCACCGTGCCGCAGATCGGCGGCATGTATCGTGGCGACTTCAATCGGAAATCCGTGCTCGCCGATTTCGGCTTCCGCCTGCCCTCGTGCATCGACAACCGCCCGCTGAAGTTCGAGGAATGGGAAACATTCCGCCCGACGACCGTTTTCGTTTCGGCAACGCCCGGCCCATGGGAGCTTGACCGCACCGGCGGCGCTTTCGCCGAGCAGGTGATCCGTCCGACCGGCCTCGTGGACCCGATGGTCGAGGTGCGCCCTGTGGAGCGTCAGGTGGACGACCTGCTCGCCGAGTGCCGTACCATTGCGGGGCGCGGCGGGCGCGTCCTGGTCACGACGCTGACCAAGCGCATGGCCGAGGACCTGACCGACTACCTGACCGAGCACGGGGTCAAGGTGCGCTACCTGCACTCCGACATCGACACCTTGGAGCGCATCGAGATCATCCGGGATCTGCGTCTGGGCGTGGTGGATGTCCTGGTGGGCATCAACCTGCTGCGCGAGGGGCTCGACATCCCCGAGTGCATGCTGGTCACCATCCTGGACGCCGACAAGGAAGGCTTTCTCCGCTCCGCCACCAGCCTGATCCAGACCATCGGCCGCGCCGCGCGCAACATCGACGGGCGGGTGATCCTATACGCCGACACGATGACCAACAGCCTGCGGCGCGCCATTGAGGAGACGGACCGCCGCCGTGCCCGTCAGCAGGCCTGGAACGAGGCGCACGGAATCACGCCGCAATCGATCCGCAAGCAGATCTCGAAGGTGCTGGAGACCGTTTACGAGCGCGACTACGTCACCGTCGCGCCCATCGCCGATGCTGGCCCTGCGGAGCTGGTGGGCAAGGACCTCAAGGCCAGCATCGCCGAGCTTGAAAAGCGGATGCGCGCCGCCGCCGCCGATCTTGAATTCGAGCAGGCAGGCCGTCTGCGCGACGAAATACGCCGGCTGGAAGCGCTCGACCTCGGCCTGGAGCCGCCGCCCGCCGCTTCGGCCACGCTACGCCCCCGCAAGGACCGCACGCCCGAACCCCTTGGGCCAGGAGGCGGCGGGTACGACCCGGCCAAACGCCGCGGCGGACCCGCCCGTCGGCGCCGGCCGTGAGGTGCAAGAGGCATTGCGCGGCGACCCACGCCCATGCGAGATTTCGCCTTCCGTCATGACGGCGGGACGGCGGCGGACGAGGGGTATCGCCGTCCGCAGCGTGCCCCGAGAGGAGCCGCCATGGAACCGCTCCGCCTCGCCAAGCCCTCGCGCACCGCTTGAGTGCCCGCGCATGGGGTCGCAGCACAGCATCATCCCGGCCACGATCCCCCGCGTCGCCCTGGTTACCGGCGCCGGACAGCGGTTGGGACGTGCCATAGCCCTGGCGCTCGCCGACGCGGGCTTCGACGTCTGCGTGCACTGCCGCGCCAGCGTGCAGGCGGCCGAGCAGACCGCCGAGGCCGTGCGCGCGCGCGGCCGATGTGCCGCGGTGCTGCGCGCGGATCTCGGCCTGGAGGCGGACACCGAGGGCCTGCTGCCCGCCGCCCGCGCCGCCCTCGGACCTGTCGGTGTCCTGATCAACAATGCTAGCACCTTCGAGCGCGACGAGTGGAACACGGTCAGCCGCGAGTCGTGGGACCGGCATCTCGAACCGAACCTGCGGGCTCCCTTCGTGCTGATCCAGCATCTTGCGCGCGCGCTGCCGGAGCGGTCCGAGGGCGTGGTGGTCAACATGCTCGACCAGCGGGTCTGGTCGATCACCCCGCATTTCATCTCCTACACGGTGGCCAAGGCGGGGCTGTGGGCACTGACCCAGGCACTCGCGCTGGCGTTGGCGCCGCGAATCCGGGTGAACGGCGTCGGCCCGGGTCCGGCGCTGCCAAGCTCGCGACAGAGCCCGGAGCAGTTCACCCGGCAATGCGCCTCGGTTCCGCTCGGGCACGGCACGTCTCCGGAGGAGGTGGCGCAGGCTGTGCTCGCCATCCTCGGCCTGCCGGCGATGACCGGGCAGATGCTCGCCCTGGATGGCGGGCAGCACTTGCAATGGGCGTCGGGCCGCAATGCCTCGCCGCCGGAGGAGTAGCGCGTCGTGCAGGCGCCCCGCATAGCCAGTGTGGCCGCCAAGCAGCTTCACGTCTTCATACGCGACCTCGTGCTGGAGGCAAGCGTCGGTGTCTATCCACACGAGCACACCGCGAAGCAGCGGGTGCGGATCAACATTGATCTGGGCGTGGACGATGACGAGGCTGGGCAAGACGAATTGTCGCGCGTAGTGGACTACGAGGCGGTGGCCACGCGGGTCCGTGCCGTCGTGGGTGCCGGTCACGTCCGACTGGTGGAGACCCTGGCGGAACGCGTGGCCGCGACGTGCCTTGCCGATCCGCGGGTGAAGCTTGCGCGCGTGCGCGTCGAGAAGCTTGACGTCTTCGCGGATGCAGTGTCGGCGGGCGTGGAGATCGAGCGGCGCCCGCGCGAATTGTCCACGCGAGAAGAGACAGAGTGAAGGACATCATGGACATGGGAGCGCGTTTTAAATCTGTAACGGATTTGTCGCAGAAAAATTGAGCATGTTCAATGGGTTGACGAGTTGCCTAAAAAACGCGCAATCTGGGGAAAGCCAAGCGCAGGGCCGAATTCCGGGTACTGCAGTCGCCGGTTGACCACAGACTTGTCCACAGCTTCCGTGGAGAACTCATGCCCCGTGGGTGATGGCGTGAGCGAAACGGCGGCAGCTCCGCGGGGTGGCCGCCATCGAGGCGGCATTGGCGACCATGCCGGCGAGCCCGGGCGTCTATCGGATGCTCGATGCCAGGGGCGAAGCGCTGTACGTCGGCAAGGCCCGGAGCCTGAAGCGGCGCGTCGTCGCCTACGCCCAGCTCGGTCGCCTGCCGGAGCGGCTGCGACGCATGGTCTCGGAGACGGTCTCGATGGAGATCGTCACCACCCACACCGAGGCCGAAGCGCTGCTGCTCGAGGCGAACCTGATCAAGCGCCTCAAGCCGCGGTTCAATATCGTTCTCCGCGACGACAAGTCTTACCCGTGGCTCATGCTGACCGAGGATCACCCCTTTCCGCAGATCGCCAAGCACCGGGGCGCCCAGGTGCGGCGGGGCAGCTACTGGGGTCCGTTCGCCTCGGCCTGGGCAGTCAACCAGACCGTGACGGCGATGCAGCGCGTGTTCCTGCTGCGATCGTGCCAGGACACGGTGTTCGCCAACCGCTCCCGCCCCTGCCTGCTGTTCCAGATCCGCCGCTGCTCGGCGCCCTGCGTGGGCCGGATCGACGCAGGACGACTACCTGCGGCTGGTTGCTCAGGCCAAGGCGTTCCTGGCCGGCCGATCCGCGGCGGTGCAGCGCGAGTTGGCGGCGGAGATGGAACAGGCCTCGGCGGCGCTGGAGTTCGAGCGGGCGGCGGCAGTGCGCGACCGCATCCGCGGCCTCACCCATGTTCAGGGCAGCGACGTCGTCAACCCGGCAAGCCTGGAGGACGCGGACGTGGTGGCCGCCTGGCAGGCCGGGGGACAGACATGCGTTCAGGTGTTCTTCGTCCGTGGCGGACGCAATAACGGCAATCGGCCGTTTTTCCCGAGCCATGCGCGCGCGGAGGAGACCAGCGACGTGCTGGCCGCCTTCATCGCCCAGTTCTACGACGACAAGCCCCCGCCGCCCGTGGTGCTGCTGAACCATCCCCTGCCCGAGCAGGCCCTGGTGGCCGAGGCGTTGAGCCTGAAGGCCGGGCGCAAGGTGGACATCGCCGTTCCGCAACGCGGCGAGAAGCGCGCCGTGGTGGCGCATGCCGAGACCAACGCTCGCGAAGCCCTGGAGCGGAAGCTGGCGGAGGCCGCGGGGCAGGCGAAGCTGCTGGAGGGCGTCGCCCAGACGTTCCGGCTTCCCGGCCCGCCGGAGCGGATCGAGGTCTACGACAACAGCCACATCATGGGAACCAGCCCCTATGGGGTGATGGTGGCGAGCGGCCCCGAGGGGTTCATCAAGTCCGCCTACCGCAAGTTCGCCATTCGAGGACCAATCGCCCCAGGCGACGATTTCGCGATGATGCGGGAGGTGCTGGACCGCCGGTTCGGCCGGCTGGTGAAGGCGGAGGCCGAGGACGGGGTGCGTGCCGACTGGCCCGACCTCGTGCTGATCGACGGCGGGGCCGGCCAGCTTTCGGCGGCACGAACCGTGTTGCAGGACCTCGGCATCAGTGACGTGCCGCTGGTCGCCATCTCCAAGGGACCGGACCGCGATGCCGGACGCGAGTGGTTTCACATGGACGCAAGCCCGCCGTTCCAGCTGCCCCCCCGCGACTCGGTTCTGTATTACTTGCAGCGCCTGCGCGACGAGGCGCACCGCTTCGCCATCACCACCCATCGTGCCGGTCGGTCCAAGGCACTCATCCGGAGCGAGCTGGACGAGATTTCCGGGATCGGCGCGGCGCGCAAGCGGGCGCTGCTGAACCATTTCGGCTCCGCGCGCGGCGTCAAGCAGGCGGGTTTGCCGGATCTGGAATCGGCACCGGGCATCTCCCGCGAGACGGCCCGGCGGGTCTATGCGCATTTCCATCCGGGTGTGCGGATGGAAGGTGCGTGAGATGGGGTAATCGGTCGCCGGCCGTTTTCCCCGCTAGGCTTGCAACCGACCACAATGGAACGGAGCAAACCATGCGTAAGGTTGTTGGCTCGACATCTCTCTGCAGAAAACCGCTGTCTGCGTGCTCGACCATGACGGCCGGCTCGTCTGGCAGGGCAAGGTTGATAGCGAACCCGGTCCACTCATTGAAAAGCTCCGGTCTTGACCGCTGCTCCGCGCGGCGCACAGTGAACTTGCGGGCCGGGACGGAGAAACGGCACTAAACCGAATACAGAAATGAATTTGCGGGGGCTTCCATGCGTAGCACAGCTTCATTGTCGTTCATCGACGCCGCCAAAGGATTGGCCCCGCAAATCCTGGCGGCCGCCAATGAAATCGAGCAGTCGCGACGCTCCCTGCGTCTTTGGTGGAAGCAATGGCGCAGGCCGGATTGTTTCGCCTTTGGATTCCGCGTGCCCTCGGCGGCGAAGAAACCGATCCGTTGACGTTTGTCCGTGTTCTCGAAGAGGTCTCAAAAGCGGACGGCGCCGTGGGCTGGTGTTTGGCGATCTGCGGCGGGAATAACGTGTTTGGCGGATATCTGCCCACAGAGGCGGCGCGACAAATTTATGGCAAAGACCCGGACGTCAGAACGGCGGGCGTGTTTCGACCAACAGGGGACGCAACAGTGGTGGATGGTGGCTATCGCGTCACCGGTCGGTGGGCTCTCGCGAGCGGTTGCCAGCATTCCAACTGGATCGTGGGTGGCTGCCGGATCGTGGATGGTGGTCAGCCGCGCCTGAGGCCCGATGGCACGCCGGTCACGCGTATCCTGTTCTTCCCCGCCGCGGCGTGCGAAATCATCGACACGTGGCACAGCATCGGGCTCCGTGGCACAGGCAGCCACGACTTCGCGGTCGCCGATGTTTTTGTTCCCGCCACTCATTCGTTATCGTTCCAGGAGCCGCCCGTTGAGTTGGGTCCGCTCTACGCCTTACCCACGATCGCGCTATTCAGCGCTGGATTGGCCGCGGTGCCGCTTGGTATCGCCCGTCACGCCATTGAGATTTTGACGGCGCTGGCGGGAACGAAGATCGCCAGCCGTTCGCGGCAGTCGATACGGGACGACGCCACCCTGCAGGCGAACCTTGGGCGCGCGGAAGCCTTAGTGCGCTCAGGTCGTGCCTATGTTTACGAGGCGCTTGACGAGGCATGGGAGGTGGTCAACGCGGGTCAGACTCTCGCCCTCGCGCAGCGTGCCGCGTTGTGGCTGGCTGGCACGCATGCGGCGAACACGGCCAAAGAGGCAGCCGAGTTGATGTTCAGTGCCGGTGGCTCGGCCTCACCCTACACGGGCAGCGGGCTCGAGCGTTGCGTGCGTGATATCCACGCGGCGGCTCAGCACATCATATTGACGGCCGCCAACTACCAAATGGTTGGTCAGGCGTTCCTCGGCGCGGATATGCGAGCGACGCCTCTATTATCCTTAGACGATCGGAGCGGCGGATAACGGAAGCGCCCAAGGATCACCGAGGGTCGATAGTGTCGGCGGGCTGCGAGACACCCTTGACTCACCCTCTCCGATTACAAAAGGGTCGTTGCACCCGGCGCTGACCCGGAACGCGGGGTCAGACGAGCGTCATCACGAGAGCTTCGCAGGCCAGAAACGGCGTGCGGTCAGTCTGCCGGTGCGATCGCGGTGCTGCGGGTCGCCTCTGCCAAGGACGGGGCAGCCGTGATGGCGCTGGAGGATGGCGGCACGGCGGGTGTTCCGGCGGCGGCGGGAACGACGCGCGCCGGCTCCGGCAGGCGGATCAGCACGGTTGTGCCCGCCCCGGACCGCACGGTGATGTCCAGGGTGCCGCCCTGCAAGGCGACCAGACGCTCCGTCGCGCGCAGGTCGGCTGCCTGCACCGCCGGATCCACCTGCCGTCCATCGTCGAGCACCGAGATCTGTATGCGCCCGCCACGCCGGCCCGCGCCCACGAGCACGCGCCCCCCGCTGGTATGGCCGATCGCATTGCGGAGCACGTCCGCCAGCACCTGCCGAAGCGCCCGCCGATCGGTCCGGAGAGCCAGTCCGGCCTGGATCGCCGTCTCGAGCCGCACGAGGCGAGCGGCGGCTGCCGCATCCTGTTCGTAGACGGCGGCGCGGATTTCCAGCTCGACATCAAGCTGGTCGTCCTCGAGAGCACGTGGCCCAAGGACGAACGCGAGGGAAGCCGGCGCGTCCTGCCGGGGCCGATCGGTGCGTCCCGGCGACACCGCGCCTCGCCGCACCGCGACACCGCCAACCAACAGCATGCCCGTCGCAACCCCGGACAGCGCAACTATCGGAAGCCACAGGGCTTGCCACGTCATCGGCGCATCTAAATGCCGCCCCGTCTAGAAATCGTAAAGAGCGGCCGGATTCTCGACCAGGACACGCCGGCGGACCGTCGTGTCGGGAACCCAGCCCAGGAACTGCGCGAGCAGCGGCCCCGGGTCCGGCTGCGGGCCGGGCGGCATGTGGACATGCGGCCAATCCGTGCCCCAGACGCAACGCTCGGGCGCCGCGCCGGCCAGCGCCTGGATGTTCGCCGCCACGTCGTCCCACGGGTACCCGGCCGAGGAGGCGCGGTATCCGCACAGCTTCACCCAGGCCCGTCCCGTCCCCAGCAGTCTCAGCAGAGACTGGAACTGCGGATGTCCGGTGCCCAGCGCGGACCGCACGCCGCCGATGTGATCGATGACGACATCGACCGGTAATTGCGCCAGCATCGGCGCCATCTCGTGGAGCTTGTCACCCTCCGCGTAGACTTGGACATGCCACCCCAGCGGGGCGATCCGGCGGGCAAGGGCCAATAGCTGATCCTCCGGCGTTCCGTTCCCGCTCACCAGATTGAAGCGGACTCCGCGCACCCCGCCCTCGTGCAGCCGTCGCAGGGCGGCATGGTCGAAGCTCTCGTCGATGACCGCGACCGCGCGTGCCCGCGCGGGACCGAAGCGCCGCACCGCATCCAGCGTCACGCCGTTATCGGTGCCATACGGGCTTGGCTGCACGACCACCATGCGCTCGATGCCCAGCCTCGCGGCGATCGCCTCGTAAGCCTCGATGCTCGCCTCGGGCAGTTCGTAGGCGCGGCCCGGATCGAGCGGGAAGCGCTCGAATGGCCCGAAGATGTGGAAATGACAATCGCAGGACTGCGAGGGAGCCCTGGCGGATGCGCTGGTCATGTCTCCTCCGATGTCAGTCGGTCCAGCCGACACGACGGGCCGCCCCAGCATAGGCGACTCGCCGGGTCAGCGGGATGGGGCTTCGGCCGGCGGCCCGCTCCAGCACCAGGCGGACATCCGCGTCGAGCCCGGCCTTCTCGGCGGCGTCGAGGTAGAGCTGGTCCAGAATGTCCCGCTGGGCGTGGCTGCCGCCCAGCCGGTGCAGGCCGCCGAGCGCCGGGCGCATCAGCGCGACGGCCCTGGCATGGGCGCCCTGCGCGTGCGCCAGTGTCGCCTCGCTGACCGGCAGTGCATAGCGGCCGACGGTCTGGGCGGTTTCGCCAGCACCGCGCGCCTGCTCGCGCATGTCCGCCAACAGACGTTCGGCTGCACCGAAGCGTCCGGTCGCGCACAGCGCCATCGTCCAGTGCGGCAAGGTGAAGGCCGAGAGGCAGTCGCCGATCCGCGTCTCCGCCTTGTCGGCCAACTCGATCCACCGATCGCCCACGTCGATGCCCTGACGCTCGAGGCGAAACAGCATGGAGGCGGCATTCTGCACGTCGATATAGATGTCGGGCGCGGCCCGGGTCAGCGGAGCGGCGAGATCGCGGAATGCCGCATCGTACAAATCCAGCACCCGCGCGGTATCGCCGAGTTCGAGGTGAAAGAGGGCCTCGTGCCAGAACAGATGGTGACGCAAATTGCCCGCCGCGTCCCAATGCCCGCTTAGGTGGTTCACCCAGGCGATTCCCTCGGCCCGCCTGCCCTGCATTTCCAGCACATGCGCCACGCCGTGGGCGGCCCAGAGATCCCCCGGATCGCGATCGATGGCGGCCCGACCGGCAGCCTCGGCCTCGGCATAGCGCCCGCACTCCTCCAGCGCGAAGCAGCGGCAGGCCAGCAACGTGCCCCAGCCGGGCAAGTCCTCGCCCCAGTGACGCTCGACCGCGAACACCGAGGCGAGCATGCGGTCGGGCCGGCCGCGCCAGAAATCCACGAAGTGCGCAAGCCGGAACGCCAGGAGATCGCGAGGGTGATCGGCCAGGATTTGATCCCAGACGGCGACCGCGCGGTCGGGGTGGCCGGCCACCCAGGCATCGAGCGCGGTCACGTGCGCCTGCTCGCGCGCGGTCGCCAGGCGGGTGTGCCGGCGCGCCTCCTCGGCGGCGCTTCGCGCGATATCGAGATTGACCCGTGCGAAGCTGAGTACGGCGAAATATCCACGGACGCAGTGTGCCAGGCCGAATGCGGGGTCCGCCGCCAGGACCGCCGTTACCCGTTGGGCGAGATCGGCGCGATTGGCGACATAACCCGCCACCAACTGGTCGAAGGCGGCCGCGGCCGGCCCCGAGTCGGTGGTCAGTGCGAGCCCGTTCGCGTCGTGATGCATGGGATGATCTCCTGCGGCGGCCGCGATCCCTAGCACAAACCCGGCGTTCCGGGCGGCCGCTGGAGGCGCGCATAATCGCTGTTGCAACGGATTCGTGGTTCCAGTAAGGCCCCGCTAACAAGAGCGGAACACGAAATGCCCCGATCGTCACGCCCGGCGCACCTCGACGCGCTCGAGGCCGAGAGCATCCATATCCTGCGCGAGGCGGCTGCGCAGGCGGAACGGCCGGTGTTGCTCTACTCGATCGGCAAGGACAGCTCGGTTCTGCTGCACCTTGTGCTGAAGGCGTTCTTTCCGGCCCGGGCGCCATTCCCGCTGCTGCACATCGACACGATGTGGAAGTTCCGGGACATGATCGCGTTCCGCGACGCGACCGCCGCCCGCTTCGGACTTGATCTTCGCATCCATACCAACCCCGAGGGGCGACGCCAGGACGTCAACCCGTTCGACCATGACAGCATCACCTACAACCGGGTGATGAAGACCGACGCGCTGAAGCAGGCGCTCGACGCCGGCCGCTACGATTGCGCGATCGGGGGCGCCCGCCGCGACGAAGAGCGCTCGCGCGCCAAGGAGCGCGTGTTCTCGGTGCGCGGCCCCGGCCATACATGGGAGCCGAAGTTGCAGCGCCCGGAGCTGTGGCGGATCTACAATGGCCAACTCGCGCCGGGTGAGACGCTGCGTGTGTTCCCGTTGTCGAACTGGACCGAGCTGGATGTGTGGTCCTACATCCTGCACGAAGGCATCGACGTCGTGCCGCTCTATTTCGCCAAGCCACGCCCGACGATCGATCGCAACGGCGCGCTGATCGTCGTCGATGACGACCGGATGCGCCTCCGCCCGGGCGAGAGGTCGGTGCCGCGCCTGGTGCGCTTCCGCTCGCTCGGCTGCTACCCGCTCAGCGCCGCCGTGGAGTCCGCCGCCGCGACGGTCGAGGAGATCGTGGCGGAGATGCACGCGACGCGTCTATCGGAGCGCGCCGGGCGCCTGATCGACTTCGACCAGGACGCCTCGATGGAAAAGAAGAAGCGCGAGGGATACTTCTGATGCCGGATTCGATCCTTCGCGTCCTGACCTGCGGCAGCGTCGATGACGGCAAGTCTACGCTGATCGGCCGCCTGCTGTTCGAATGCGGCGCCGTGCCCGATGACGTGCTGGCCGCGCTGGAAAGCGATTCCCGTCGTTTCGGCACCGTGGAGGGCGGCACCGACTACGCCCTGCTCGTGGACGGGTTGGCGGCCGAGCGTGAACAGGGCGTCACCATCGACGTGGCCTACCGCTTCTTCGAGACGCCGCGCCGGCGCTTCATCCTGGCCGACGCGCCGGGGCACCAGCAGTACACGCGCAACATGGCGACCGGCGCTTCGCTTGCCGATCTCGCCGTGCTGCTCGTGGACGCGCGCAAGGGGCTGCTGGCGCAGACGCGCCGCCACGCCGCGATCGCCACGCTGCTCGGCGTGCGTCAGATCGTACTGGCGGTGAACAAGCTCGACCTGGTCGGCTTCGACGAGGGCGTGTTCGACCGGATCGTGGCGGAGTTCGCGGCATTGCGCGAAAGTCTCGGCCCGCACGATGTGCGCGCCATCCCGGTCTGCGCGCGCGACGGCGACAATATCGCCGCTGCGAGTGCGCGCATGGATTGGTATCGCGGCCCCACGCTGCTCGCGGCACTGGAGCGGGCGGAGATCGCCGGGATGGCGGCCGGCCCGGCGCGGCTGCCCGTGCAATGGGTGAACCGCCCCAGTCACAGCTTCCGCGGCTACGCCGGCACGCTTGCCGGCGGCGTGCTGCGGGCGGGTACGCCGATGGTGAACGCGCTCGCGCGCACCGAGGCGCGGGTGGCGCGCATCGTCACCGCGGACGGCGATCTTGAACAGGCCGCGCCCGGGCAGGCGGTGACGCTGGTGTTGGATCGCGAGATCGACGTTTCGCGCGGCGACGTGCTGGCCGTGGCGCCGGCCCCGGAGCTGGCCGAGCAGATCACCGCTCGCGTCGTGTGGATGGACGACACGCCGCTGTTCCGCGGCCGCGCCTACCTGCTCATGCTGGGTGCGCGCGCGGTGATCGCGACGGTCACCGAGATCACGAGCCGGGTGGACATCGAGACGCTGGCGGAGGAGCCGGCGCGCGAGCTGAAATTGAACGAGATCGGGCAGATCAGCATCGCCCTGTCGCAGCCGGTGGCGTGCGAGCCTTACGCCCTCAGCCGCGAGATGGGCGGCTTCATCCTGGTGGACCGGCTGACCCGCAACACGGTGGGCGCCGGCATGGTGGCCGAGATCACCTCGGCGCGCAGCCCGATCTACTGGCACCACCTCGACGTGGACAAAGCGGCGCGGGCCTCGTTGAAGGCCCAGCGACCGGCGGTGCTGTGGTTCACCGGCCTGTCGGGCGCGGGCAAATCGACCATCGCCAACCTGGTCGAGAAGCGCCTGCTCGCGCAGGGGCGCCACACTATGACGCTGGACGGCGACAACGTCCGCCACGGCCTCAACCGCGATCTCGGTTTCAGCGAGGCCGATCGGGTGGAGAACATCCGCCGCGTGGCGGAGGTCTCCAAGCTGTTTGTGGAAGCCGGGCTGATCGTGCTCGTCTCGTTCATCTCCCCTTACCGCGCCGAGCGGATGCTGGCGCGCGAGGCGGTGGAGATGGACGAGTTCCTGGAGATCTTCGTCGATACGCCGGTGGACGAGTGCCGCCGGCGCGACCCGAAGGGCCTCTACGCCAAGGCCGATGCCGGGGTGATCCGCAACTTTACCGGCGTGACGGCACCCTATGAGCAGCCGCTCGACCCCGAGATCCGGCTGCGCACGCTGGAAGGTCCGCCCGAGATGCTGGCCGAGCAGGTCTTTCATGCATTGCGAGAGCGCGGCATCGTCATCTGAGGCGCTGGAGGCGCTCGTCGCCTCCGTCCGCGCCTGCCACGCGTGCCAGGACCTGCCGCTGGGGCCGCGACCAGTACTCCGCGTGTCGGCTACGGCACGCGTGCTGATCGCCAGCCAGGCGCCGGGCACGAAGGCGCACGAGAGCGGTGTGCCGTGGAACGATGCCTCGGGCGATCGGCTGCGCCTCTGGCTCGGCATGGACCGTGACGCGTTCTACGATGAGGGTGCCATCGCGATCCTCCCGACGGGCCTCTGCTACCCCGGCCGCCTGCCGAATGGCGGCGACGCTCCGCCGCGACCGGAATGCGCGCCGCTCTGGCACGCCCGCCTGCTTGCCGCGATGCCGGCGATCCGCCTCACGCTGCTGGTCGGCGGTTACGCCCAGCGCGACTCGCTCGGAGCCGGCGCGGTTTCCGAGCGAGTGCGCCGGTTCCGCGAGCACCTTCCACATGCCTTTCCCCTGCCCCATCCGTCCTGGCGGACGACGGGATGGGAGCGGCGGAATTCATGGTTCGCGGCGGAGGTCTTGCCGGCGCTGCGCGGGGCTGTGGCTGACGCGCTTTCATCCGACATTTCCCCACTGCATCAATCTGGCGGCCGGACGTTGCAAGTCGGCCGGCCCGTCTCGATGTAGGATCGGCCGGCCTGACTCGACGGAGCTGGCCGCGTCAACCCAGGAGAGCGGCTGTGGCAAAAGATCGCAATCGAGGAAATCGGGAAGCCAAGAAGCCGAAGGCAGAGAAGAAGCCCACCGCGGCCCCCGCGACGTTCCTTCGCCCGCAGCCCGGGCCGGCGGCACCGCCGGCGAAGCAAGGCAAGAAGTAGCCCCGATCGCGGCGGCGCTGGTCGCTACGCCCGCGCCGGCGCGGTCAGGCTGACGGTGACGTTCTTGCGCTGGGTGAAGCTGTCCAGCATTCCCTCCAGGGAGAATTCCCGCCCGATTCCGCTCTGCTTGTAGCCGCCATACGAGTGGCCGGGCACCTGGCCCAGTCCCTGGTTCACCTGCACCCAGCCGGATTCGATCGCGTGCGCGGCGCGCAGGCCGGTGCTGATATCGTGCGTCCACACATAAGCGGCGAGGCCGTAATGGCTATCATTGGCCATGCGGATCGCCTCCGCCTCGTCCTCCCATGGGATCGCCACCAGGACGGGGCCGAAAATCTCCTCGCGCGCCAGCCGCCAGTCGTTCGAGGAGTCCGCGAACACGGTCGGGATCGCGAAATATCCTTGCGCGAGTGGGCCGTCCTTCGGCGGCAGTCCCCCGAATACCACGCGCGCGTCCGCGCGCTTCAGCCCATCCTCGACATAGCCGCACACCTTGCGGAACTGCTTCTCGTTGATGATGGCGCCGATATCGGTCGCCTCGTCCAGCGGATCGCCGAGCTTCAGCTTGCTCGTCTTCGCCTCCAGCGCGGCGAGGAAGGCATCGAAGCTGCGCCTGTGGAGGAACAGCCGCGAGCCGGCGGTGCAGCTCTGGCTCTGGCGGGTGAAGCGCATGGCGCTGACGATGCCATCGACCACCCATTCCTCGGTGCCCACGTCGGGATAGACGATCGACGGGCTCTTGCCGCCGAGTTCGAGCGAGACCGGCGCGATCCGCTCGGCGGCGGCGCGCATCACGCTCTTGCCCACCTCGGTCGAGCCGGTGAACGACATCTTGCGGATTGCCGGGTGGCGCGCGAGCGGCCCGCCGCACTCCTCGCCCAGCCCGGTCAGCACGTTGAGCACGCCCGCCGGCAGATGCTCCTGGCAGATCCGGGCCATCATCAGCACGCCGAGCGGCGCGTCCTCGGCCGCCTTGAGCACCATCGTGTTGCCGGCCAGCAGGGCCGGCGCGATCTTCAGCGCGCCCAGCATCACCGGCGCGTTCCAAGGGATGATCGCGCCCACCACCCCCAGCGGCTCGCGGCGCGTGTAGCTCAGGACGTGCTCGCCGAGGGGGATGGTTTCGCCCTTCAGCTCCCCGCCCAGGCCCCCGAAGTAGCGGAAGATGTCGGCGGTCATGCGCGCCTCGCCCCGCGCCTGGGTGCGCAGCGCGTTGCCGGTCTCGCGCGCGATGGTGCGAGCCAGCGTTTCGACCTCGGCCTCGATCGCCTCGGCGATGCGCCCCAACATCCGCCCGCGCTCGCGCGGCTGCACGCGGCTCCAGGCCGGGAAGCCCGCTTCGGCGGCGGCAACGGCGCGATCGACATCGGCGGCGCCGGCGCGGGGAACGCGCGCGAAGACTTGGCGGTTGGCAGGGTTCTCCACCCCAAGCGTCGCGCCGCTCTCGGCGCCGACCCACTCGCCCCCGACCAGCATCCGTGCCTCGGTCGCCTCGGCCATGGTGGTGTCCATCCGCGGTCCCCCTCAACTCCTGCGGGATGTGCTGCGGTGATAGGCAGGGATCAAGTCGGGAACCGCCGGGCCAGGTTTACGTCCCGGCCAGCGCCGCCAGCATCCGGTCGCGCACCGCGAAATCGCGCTCGGCGTGCACGGGCTGGATGCAGACCTGCGTCGCGCCCGCGTCCAGATGCGCGCGCAGCCCTTGCTTGATGCGCTCGGCATCGCCCCACAGCACCATCGCATCGATGAAGCGAGCGCTGCCGCCATCCGCCAGGTCCTGCTCGGTAAAGCCGAGGCGCAGCCAGTTGTTGCGGTAATTGTCGAGGCGCATGTAGCGCGCCAGCTCCGTCCGCCCGAGCGCGCGCGCCCTGGCCGGATCGGTCTCCAGCGTGACCTTCTGCTCGGCGACCACCCATTTGCTTTCGCCCATCGCCTTGCGCGCCTCGGCGGTGTGCGCCGGTGTGACATTGTAGGGCAGCGCGCCGCGCGTGCGCTGGGCGGCGAGTTTCAGCATGAGCGGTCCGAGCGCGGCGATCGCGACCGGCCAGTCCTCCGTCGCCGTCTCGTGCTGCACCAGCCCGTCCAGGTAGGCGCGCATCGCCGGTAGCGGTTTCTGGTACTCATGCCCGCGCAGCTTTTCGACCATCGGCGGATGACTGACGCCGAGTCCCAGGATGAATCGCTGCCCATAGAGCCCGTTCAGCGTGAGCAACCCGCGCTGCGAGGTGAACGCATCGCGCGCGTAAATGCTGGCGATCGAGCTGCCGATCTTCAGCCTGGTGCTGTTGGCCAGCATGAATCCGGCGAGCGACAGCGATTCGTAGCCACGCGACTCCGGATACCACAGCGCGTCGTAGCCGAGCCGCTCGAGTGTGCCGAGGAAGTTGCGGATCTGCCCGGCATCCAGCCGGTCGATCGGATACCAGACGCCCAGGCGGCCGAGTTGCATGTTACTCTCCCGTTTTCAGATGACCTTGGCCGCGCGCAGCCGCGCGATGTCGGGGGCGGCGTAACCGAGTTCGGCCAGCACGGCGTCGGTGTGCTGGCCCAATGCGGGCGGCGGCGCGTCGATGCGCGGGCCGCCATGCGCGAACTTGAAGGCCGCGAGCGGCACGCCGAATCCGCCCTCCACGCCTAGTGCCTCGGCATGGCGGTGCAGCACGCCGCGACTCGCGAGCTGCGGGTCGGCAACCGCCTCGCCCATCGTGCGGACACGCGCGGCGGGGACGTGGCGGGACTGGAGGTAGTCCTCCCACTCGGCGGCGGTGCGGGTCAGCATGATCGCGTTCAGCGCCGCCTCTTCGTTCGCGCGGTCGGCGTCGCGCTCGTCGTTCGTGCGCTTGATCATCTCGGGCCGCTCCAGCACCGTCCACAGCCGGCGCTGCTGGCGCAGATTCGACGCGCCAAGCATCACCAGCCCGTCCTGCGTCTGATACGCGCTGTTGGTGGCGTGCGGCTGCTTGTTGCCGTGCGGCCTGGGATGCTTGCCGTTGCGCAGGTACCCGGTCAGGTGCGAGGCCATCAGGATCATCGCCACATCCAGCATCGCCATGTCGATGCGCTGGCCCTGCCCGGTCCGCTCGCGTTGAAACAGTGCCGAGGCAAGCGCGAAGGCGCCCATCGTTCCCGTCGCGTAGTCGATCGCGGGCGAGCCGAACTTGATCGGATGCACCGCCTCGGTGCCGGTCATCGCCATGATCCCGGACGTCGCCTGGATGACGTGGTCGTACGCGGTTTGCGTGCGACGCGGCCCGTCCTGCCCGAACGCCGAGAAGCTCGCGTAGATCAGCCGTGGGTTGATCGCCGACAACGCCGGATAGCCGAGGCCGAGCGCCTCGAACGCGCCCGGCCGGTAGTTCTCCACCAGCACGTCGGCCGTGCCGACCAGGCGCCGCAGGACCTCGCGCCCGTCCTCGGTCTTCAGGTCCAGAGTGATGGATCGCTTGTTCGATGCCTGCGTGAGGAATCCGGTGCCCATCTGCCGCCGGTTCAGCTCGGCGTCCGTGCCGCTGCCACGGCTCTGGTCGGGATCGCCGGGGTGCTCGACCTTGATGACGTCGGCGCCGAGGACGCCGAGCTGGTAGGCGGCAAACGGCCCCGCGAGCACATGCGTGATGTCGATCACGCGGATACCCTCGAACGGCCTCGTCATGCGCGCCTCCTGTCCCCGCTTCAGGCTCGCGCCTTGCCCCGGCAGCGTCAACCGCGCTTGGATGCAGGCGGGGAACGGGGGCGCGCATGTCGGTCGAGCTGATCGTGGACGGGGCCGTGGCGAAGGTGGTGCTGAACCGACCGGAGCGGATGAACGCGCTGACGGTGGAAATGCGCGAGAGCCTGCGCGAGCACTTCTCACGCATCCGCTTCGACGACGCCATCCGCGCGGTGATCGTGACCGGAAGCGGCGCGCATTTCTGCTCGGGCGCCGATGTTGGGCGGATGGGCGGGCACGCGGACGGGCTGGCGGCGCGCCAGCGGCTGCAATACGGCAGCCATCAGGTGATCCGCGCCATGCACGCGACCGAGAAGCCGGTGATCGCGGCCGTGCGCGGCATCGCGGTCGGGGTCGGCTGGAGCCTGGCGCTGGCCTGCGACATCATCATCGCGGCCGAGGACGCGCGCTTCGCCCAGGTTTTCCGTAAGATCGGCCTGGCCCCGGACGGCGGCGCGGCCTGGTTCCTGGCCCGCCGCATCGGCGTGGCGCGCGCCAAGGAGCTGGCCTTCTCCGCCCGCCAGGTCCAGGCCGAGGAGGCGCTGCGTCTGGGGCTGGTCGAGCATGTCGTCCCCGTGGCGGAGTTGGAGGCGCGGGCAGAGGCGATGGCGCGCGACTTCGCGGACGGTCCCACCTTCGCGCTCGGGCTCACCAAAAAGCTCTACGACGCCGCGATCGGTCCCCGGCTGGAGGACTACCTGGAGTTGGAGGCGCTGGTGCAGCCCCAGCTCAACCAGAGCGCCGATCACGCCGAAGGCGTCGTCGCCTTCAAGGAGAAGCGCAAGCCGGATTTCCGGGGGCGCTGATCGGCGCCTTGACGCCCCGGCACCGCCCCGCCACTTCTGCCGCGCATGTCAACGCGGGTCCTGATCGATCATCGCGCCGGGGCGCCAGTGCTGCGTCACCCCGAGAAAGCGCACCGGCCGGATAACCCGATCCAGCGCAAGCCCGCGTGGATCAGGGTAAGGGCGCCGACGCACCCGGTCTATCACGAAACCCAGCGTCTGATGCGCGAGAACCGGCTGGTCACGGTCTGCGAGGAGGCCGCCTGCCCCAATATCGGGGAGTGCTGGAGCCAGCGCCACGCCACCATGATGATCATGGGCGAGGTCTGCACGCGCGCCTGCGCCTTCTGCAATGTCGCCACCGGCCAGCCCGCCGCGCTCGATGCCGGGGAGCCCGCCCGCGTGGCGGATGCCGTGGCCAAACTTGACTTGCGACACGTCGTCGTGACCTCGGTCGATCGTGACGATTTATCGGATGGCGGGGCCGGGCACTTCGCCCGTGTGATCGCCGCGATCCGCGCCGCCGCCCCCGCCACCACGATCGAGGTCCTGACCCCCGATTTCCTGCGCAAGCCGGGCGGGGCGGAGATGGTGGTCGCCGCGCGTCCAGACGTGTTCAACCACAATTTGGAAACGGTGCCGCGGCTTTATCCGACGATCCGGCCCGGCGCGCGCTACTTCCAGTCGCTGCGGCTGCTCGATCGGGTGAAGCTGCTGGATCCGACGATCTTCACCAAGTCCGGCCTGATGGTCGGGCTCGGGGAGGCACGCGGCGAGATTGCGCAGGTGATGGACGACCTGCGCGTCGGCCGATGTCGATTTCCTGACGCTCGGGCAGTATCTCCAGCCGACGCGTGAAGCACGCCGCCGTGAATCGCTTCGTCACGCCCGAGGAGTTCGCCGACTACGCCGCCATGGCGCGCGCGAAAGGCTTCCTGCTGGTTTCCGCCAGTCCGCTGACCCGCAGCTCCTATCACGCGGACGCGGACTTCGCGGCGCTGCGGGACGCGCGCGCGGCCCAACTCGGCGCCGGGCCAGTCTGATCGGATGCCCACTCATGCCGAGCGCCAGCTCGTTCCCTACACGCCGGAACAGCTTTTTGATCTGGTGGCGGCCGTCGAGCACTATCCCGAGTTCCTGCCGTGGTGCGTCGCCGCCCGCGTCCGCAGCCGGACGGAATCCGAGGTCGTCGCCGACCTGACGATCGGCTTCGGCCCATTTCGCGAGAGCTTCACCAGCCGGGTCACCCTGGACCGCCCGCGACGGATCGGGGTCCGCTATGAACGCGGGCCATTCCGATACCTCAATAATCAATGGGAGTTCATCCCTCACGAGAACGGGACCGAGGTGGCGTTCTTCGTCGATTTCGAGTTCCGCAGCCGCGTGCTGCAAGCGGCGATCGGCGTGGTGTTCAACGAGGCGGTGCGGCGCATGGTGAACGCCTTCCACAAGCGCGCCCGCCAAGTCTATGGCCCGCCGCAGCCGGTCGCGCCTCCTGCCCCGGTAACCAGCGCCGCGCCCCCTGCCGCCGCCGAGGGCTGACACAGACGCCCTCCCCTGCTTTCCTGCGGGCTCCCGCCGCAGGAGACCCGGATGCCCAACGCCCCTGCCCGTCCCGATCCGTCGCTGCCGCCGGTGCGGGTGAACCTCTACTCGGACACCCAGACCCGGCCCTCTCCCGCCATGAAGGCTGCGATGATGGAGGCCGGGGTGGGTGACGAGCAGCACGGCGACGATCCGACCATCGACGCCCTGTGCGACCGCATGGCGGCGCTGCTGGGCAAGCAGGCAGCGATGTTCCTGCCCACCGGCACGATGTGCAATCAGATCGCCCTCCTGACTCACTGCCGGCCGGGCGACGAGATCATCGCCCACGAGAGCGCGCACATCATCATGGCGGAAGGCGGCGGTCCGGGCGCGCTCGCGGGGGCCTCGGTGCTGGGGGTGAAGGGCGCGCGGGGCCAGTTCGACACGGATGCGCTGCGCGGCGCCATCCGCGAGCGGCGCCGGAACGCGCCGCCGCAGACGCTGGTCGAGGTGGAGCAGACGGCGAACTGGGGCGGCGGATCGGTCTGGCCGCTCGAACGGCTGAACGCGGTGCTCGACCTCGCGCATGCGGAAGGCATGGCGACGCACATGGACGGGGCGCGGCTGATGAACGCGGTGGTGGCCGCCGGCGTGCCGGCGCAGGAGGTGGTCGCCGGCTGCGATTCCGTCTGGCTCGATTTCACCAAGGGTCTCGGCGCACCGCTGGGTGCCGTGCTGTGCGGCTCGGCCTCATTCATTGACGCCGCCTGGCGATGGAAGCAGCGTCTCGGCGGCGCGCTGCGCCAGGGCGGCATCTGCGCGGCGGCCTGCCTCTATGCCCTGGATCACAACATCGATCGCCTGGCCGATGACCACGCCAACGCGCGCGCCCTCGCACGCGGCCTCGCGCAGATACCGGGGATCACGGTGGAGGAGCCGGAGACCAACCTGGTGTTCTTCGATGTGGGAGAGACCGGGCTGACGGCCGAGGCGCTGGAGGCGCGTGCCCGGCAAGCCGGCGTCATGATCTCCGTGATGGGCCGCACCCGCGCCCGCGCATGCACGCATCTCGACGTGGACCGGACGGGGATCGAGACGGCAGTGGAGGTGATCCGGCGAGCGGTGGCCGGCTGAGCCTCAGGCCAGCGCCAGGGGCAATCCCACGTAGTTCTCGGCCAAGGCGCGCGAGGCCGCCTCGGACCCCGCCACATAGTCCAGCTCGGCCGCCTGCACGCGCTGCTCGAAGGGCGAGTGCGTCGGGAAACGGTGCAGCAGCGAGGTCATGAACCAGGAGAACCGCTGCACTTTCCAGACGCGGGCCAAGCAGGTCGCGGAGTACGCGTCCAGCAGGTCGGTTTGGCCGTTGTTGAAATACGCGGCGAGCCCACGCGCCAGCACGGCGACGTCAGCTGCGGCGAGGTTGAGGCCCTTGGCGCCGGTCGGCGGCACGATATGCGCCGCATCACCCAGCAGGAACATCCGCCCGCACTGCATCGGCTCGACGACGAAGCTGCGCATCGGCGTGACGCCCTTCTGCACGATCGGCTCGCGGATCAGGGTGAATCCTGCGCGGGCCGTGCGGGCCTCCAACTCATCCCAGATGCGTGCATCCGGCCAGGCGGACAAATCCTCGTCCGGCGCGCATTGCAGATAAAGGCGCGTCATGGTGGGCGAGCGCATCGACAACAGCGCGAAGCCGCGCTCGTGGCGCGCGTAGATCAGCTCCTCGCAGGAGGGCGGCCCTTCGGCGAGGATGCCGAGCCAGCCGAACGGATACTCCCGCTCGAACACGCGCAGGCGGTCGGCGGGGATAGCGGGGCGGCAGACACCGTGGAACCCGTCACAGCCGGCGATCATGTCGCATTCCAGCTCCTGATCGTGGCCGGCGTGCCGAAAGGCGATGCACGGCGCGCCAGCCTCGAAGCCAAGCGGCGTCAGGGCCTTGGCCTCGAACAGGATGCGCCGGCCGGAAGCGAGGCGCGCGGCGATCAGGTCCTGCACGACCTTGTGCTGGCTGTAGACCATGACGTGGCGCCGGGTCAGCGCGGCGAAGTCGATGCGGTGATCGCGCCCGTCGAAGCGTAGGCGGATACCTTCATGCGGGATGCCCTCGCGCCGCATCCGCTCGCCGACGCCCGCGTCGGTCAGAAGCTGCTCCGTCATGTGTTCCAGCACACCGGCCCGGATACGGTTCTCGACGTGCTCGCGCGAGCGCGCCTCCAGCACCACGGAATCAATGCCGGACAGGTGCAGCAGGTGCGCGAGCAGCAACCCGGCGGGGCCGGCGCCGACAATTCCAACCTGGGTGCGCATGCAAGCCT
The DNA here is from genome assembly GCA_963756495.1 of uncultured Pseudomonadota bacterium. Lineage (GTDB taxonomy): Bacteria > Pseudomonadota > Alphaproteobacteria > Acetobacterales > Acetobacteraceae > DATFDN01. The sequence continues at coordinate 294,665 of CAVWNS010000009.1, forward strand.
CCTGCTGAACGCAGTCTAGACAGGCCGGCGGCGGACGCGCAGCCCCGCCCGGCGTTCAGGCTTGGCCATGACAGCGCCAACGACAGGAGACATCCGCATCGGCATCTCGGGCTGGACCTACCCGCCCTGGCGCGGCGTGTTCTACCCCTCTCGATGGCCGCAGGCGAAGGAACTGGAGTTCGCGGCGCAGCGGTTCCGCGCCATCGAGGTGAACGGGACGTTTTACGGACTGCAACGGCCGGAGGCGTTCGCCGACTGGGCGGCTCGAACGCCGGCGGACTTCACATTCGCGGTAAAGGCGCCGCGCTACATCACGCATATGCTGAAGCTGCGCGGCGCGCAGACGCCGCTGGCCAATTTTCTTGCATCCGGGCTGCTGCGGCTCGGCCGGAAGCTTGGCCCGATCCTGTGGCAGTTCCCGGCGCGCTTCGCCTTCGATCCCGAGCGCCTGGAGCCATTCGTTGCAATGCTGCCGCATGACACGGAGGCCGCCGCCACGCTCGCCCGGGCCCACGACGCTCGTCTTGATGGCCGGGACTGGACGGAGACGGATGCCCTCCGCCCGCTGCGCCACGCGATCGAGGTGCGCCACGATAGTTTCCGCGACCCGCAATTTATCGCGCTTCTGCGTGCGCATCATGTCGCTCTTGTCTGCGCCGACACGGTCCAATGGCCGCGGCTGATGGATGTAACCGCTGATTTCGTCTACTGCCGCCTGCACGGCGCGGAGGAGCGGTACGCCAGCGGCTACGACCCGACCGCGCTGGATGCGTGGGCACGCCGCGTCATTGCGCGGGCGCAGGGAACGGAGCCGGCGGATGCCGAGCGCGCGGCCGGCCCGGCGCCGGAACCTGCACCCACCGGACGCGACGTGTTCGTATTCTTCGACAACGACATCAAGGTGCGCGCGCCAGGGGATGCGCGGGGGCTGGCGGAGCGGGTAGAATTAGTCAGGGACCGCAATGGCCTGAGGTAGCGGCCTGTGGTGGTCCGTAGCTTCCGAAAGGCCGACAGCTCTTGGTGCCCGTTTTGGAAGGGTAGTTCAGCTGAGGGAATGGGCTGACCGAGGTCGTGCTCGCAGCGTTCAGGAGGGTCTTCCCGCCCCTGATGGGCTGCCATGTGGACACCCGAGGATCGCGCGCTGGTCGGGGACTATGGGTTCGGCCAAGCCTTGAGCGACGACCAGTTCCGGTTGGTCGGGGCGGACAGGACGCGCGTGACGCCGGCTGCGGCTCAAGGCAGCGGCGTCGTATCGAGCAATTGATCGACCAGCAACGTATACAGGCTGTGGAGCGTCGGCTCCGGCGACTGCGGCGGCCAGTCGCACGTGTTGATCACGATCGCGTAGTCGGTGCCGTCCGTACGCGACCGTGCCCAGGTGGAAGTGCCAGGCGTGCTCCCCGAGCGGTCGTACCCGGGCGCTCGCCCGCCATTGCCCCAAACGGCATGACGGTGGATGAACTGCACCAGCGCCGTTGCGGAGGCTGCAAGCCCAGCGCAGCCAGCCGCAACCTCCTTGATCTCCTGGTCACCGCCATAAACAGCCGGCACCAGCAGCGGCGACGACAGATCGAGCGGGCTCAGGCCCAGCCCTTCATCCTCGCAGATTGCCTCGTTCGCCGCCCGTTGAGCGGCGAGTGTCGAAGACAGCAGTACTTCTGTGATCCCTTCGGGCTGCAACAGTGTCTCATTCACGTAATCGAAGAATGCCTTTCCGGTCACGCGCTCCACCACAATGCTCAGCAGGAGATACCCGTAATTCGAGTACTTGTAGTTGCTTCCGGGTGCAAAATCCAATGGTCGCATATACATAAATCGGGCAATATCAAGTTTGGCAACTACATGCGGCGGAGTTAGGCTCAGTCCGATCTCGCGCATCGAATATGTCGGATCGAACCCCGATCCCGTGGCGCTGTCATCATAGCCCGCTGTATGGTCGATCAGCTCCTGTATGGTGATCGCGTCACTGCGCGCGTCCGCGGGATGGGAGAATCCAAGCAGCGGATAGACGGTGGTTGCCGGCGTGAGTTGCTTGCCATCGTACAGCGCCTGGATCGCCGCCGCCGTGAACATCTTGCTCAAACTCGCCAGCAGGAACACGTCGCTAGGCTGCGTCACCCGATAGCCGGGCTCCGCCCAAGTATAGGCGCGCGCGAACTTGAGCCTACCGTCGTTGGCAATGGTCAGCTGCGCAGCGCGCACGGTGTTGGTCTGCATGAACTGCTGCATCAACGTGTCAAATGCGGCCAGCTTCGGCACGACCGCCCCTGTCACCGTCCACCGCCGAGTCAGCGGTATGTCTTGGGTAGCGAACACGGCGGCGTAGCGCGTATTGCTGCCGCTGCCGCCACCCTGCACGCAGATCGGATAGAATCCGGCCGCTAGTTGCTGATTGAAGGCAACCTGATAGCCGTCCGATGTCATGCCATGCCGCGCTACCCAAGGCCCGACCACATCGTCCTTGAACACCGAGCAGTATATCTGGTCACCCGACAGCGCGACATAGGCCGGCCGGTAGCCGTGCAGCGCATATCCCGGCAACTGTGTCTCGGTATTGAACGTCAGCTGATAGCCGTCCACCGTGTCGGATGGATGCACGTGCCACTTCACAAAGCCCGGACTAGGATGCCAGATAGCAGCATAGCGTCGGTCGCTCATACTGCCATAGATCGCGAAGGACCGCAGGATCATGCCTTGCGCTGCGGCCACGGCATTCTCGCCTTGGAAGGTCGCTTGGCTCGACACGGCGCCCGACGCCATTCCGTGGCGTGCCATCCACGTGCCGACGATGCCCTGTTCGAATACCGCGGCGAAAATCGCATTGCTTATCAAGCCGGTGGCAGAAACCAGCACTGGCACGAAGCCGTCCGCGGTCCATTTGTTAAAGAAAGCCTGGTAGTCCGCGCTGTTCACCCCATGCACCGCGACCCAGGGGGGGCCTTGGCGCTGCACCCAAACGGCCGCATAGCGCGGATCGCCGGGATCACCGTAGACGCTCAGTGAGATGATCCGGTAGCCCTGCGGGAACAATCTGTTAAAGTTGCTCTGGTGAACCGCGGCGGTCACCCCGTGGTAGGCTTCGATAGGCATAAGACTACGCCTCCCGAGCGGTTTGCTTGCTTCGTATCTCAGGCGAACATCTTGGTCTAGCGTGGCCGGTTGATGCGCCGAATATGCAGCCGAGCGACGCTGGTGGGCAACGCGGCCGGCTGACGCTGCTGGAGGTGCCATCCGCAATTGCCGGACTGAAAGGTGCGGACGAGGGCGGCGTCTATGGCGCGCAGAACCCGTCTGATAACGAGAAGCGGCACCGGCCTGTCAGCCGCATTATTCCGCCGCCTCCGCGTAGGCCTCCAGCGGTGCGCAGGTGCACACCAGGTTGCGGTCGCCGTAAGCGTTGTCCACGCGCTTGACGGGCGGCCAATACTTGGCCTCGCTCACCCAGGGCAAAGGAAACGCGGCCTGGGCGCGGGAATAGTTGTGTGGCCACGCCTCTTCCGCCAGCTCGCTTGCCGTGTGCGGGGCGTTCTTCAGCGGGTTGTCCTTGCGGTCGAGCCGGCCCGCGGCGATCGCCGCGATCTCGGCGCGAATGGCGATCATGGCCTCGCAGAAGCGGTCGATCTCGGCCTTCGATTCGCTCTCGGTGGGCTCGATCATCAGCGTTCCCGCGACGGGCCAGGACATGGTCGGCGCGTGAAAGCCGAAATCCTGCAGGCGCTTGGCAATGTCCTCGACGCTCACGCCCGCCTCGGCCTGGAAGTCGCGGCAGTCGATGATGCACTCGTGCGCGACGAGCCCGGCGGGGCCGGTGAACAGTACCGGATAGTGCGGGGCGAGGCGGACGGCGACGTAGTTGGCGGCCAGCACGGCGACCTCGGTCGCACGCTTGAGCCCGGCCGCGCCCATCATCCGGATATAAGCGTAGGAGATCGGCAGGATCAGCGCGCTGCCGAACGGGGCCGCCGCGACTGGCCCGATCCCGGTCGCCGGCCCTGCCTCGGGGCAAAGCGGGTGGTTCGGCAGGTGCGGCGCGAGATGCGCGGCGACGCCGATCGGGCCGACACCGGGACCGCCGCCCCCATGCGGGATGCAGAACGTCTTGTGCAGGTTCAGGTGGCAGACATCGGCACCGATCGCGGCCGGGCTGGTCAGGCCAACCTGCGCGTTCATGTTGGCCCCATCCATGTACACTTGGCCGCCATGGGCATGGACGACGGCGCACATCTCCCGCACCTCGCCCTCGAACACGCCATGCGTGCTGGGATAGGTGATCATCAGGGCCGCCAGCCGGTCCGCGTGCTTGTCCGCCTTGGTCCGCAGGTCGGCCAGATCGATGTTGCCGCCGCGGTCGCAGGCCACGACCACGACGCGCAGCCCCGCCATCGCGGCACTGGCGGGATTGGTCCCGTGCGCGCTGGCCGGGATCAGGCAGACGTTGCGCTGCCGCTGTCCGCGCGCGGCATGGAAGGCGCGGATCGCCAACAGCCCGGCATACTCGCCCTGCGCGCCGGCATTGGGCTGCAGCGACACCGCCGCGAAGCCGGTGGCTTCGCGTAGGCAGGCGGCAAGGCGGTCGATCACCTCGGCATAGCCGCGCGTCTGCGCGGCTGGCGCGAACGGGTGGATATCGGCAAACCCCGGCCAGGTGATCGCCATCATCTCGGCCGCCGCGTTCAGCTTCATCGTGCAGGAGCCGAGCGGGATCATGCCCCGATTGAGCGCGAGGTCCTTGTCCTCCAGCCGCTTGAGGTAGCGCAACATCGCGTGCTCGGAATGGTGCTCGGAGAACACCGGCTGCTCCAGGAACCCGGTCGTGCGCAGAAGCTCCGGCGGGATCGAGGCGAGCACGCCGGACAGATCGGCGCCGAGCGCGTTGGCGAGCCGGGCGAGGTCCGCGCGGGTCACGGTCTCGTCCAGCGCGATGCCGACCCCGGTTGCGTCGATCCGCCGCAGGTTGAAGCCGGCCGCCAGGGCCCGGCCGACCAACGCGTCGGCGTCGCGAACCTCCAGCGCGAGCGTGTCGAAGAAGGCGTCATGGCGCAGACCATGGCCGGCTCGTCGCGCCACGTCGGCCAGCAGCCGCGCCTGCAGGTTCACCCGCCGGGCGATGCGCCGCACTCCCTCAGGGCCGTGCCAGGCGGCGTAGAAGCCGGCGATCACCGCCAGCAGCACCTGCGCAGTGCAGATGTTGGAGGTCGCCTTCTCGCGGCGGATATGCTGCTCGCGGGTCTGCAGGGCGAGTCGCATCGCCGGCGCTCCGGCCGCATCCAGGCTGACGCCGACGAGCCGTCCCGGCATGGCACGCTTGAACGCGTCGCGCGTGGCGAGGAAACCGGCGTGCGGGCCGCCGAAGCCCATCGGCACGCCGAAGCGCTGAGCCGAGCCCACGACGATGTCGGCGCCCATCTCGCCCGGCGGCGTCAGCAGCGCGAGTGCCAGAATATCGGCCGCGACGATCGCGAGCGCCCCGGCCTCGTGCGCCTGCGCGATCTCGGGCGCGAGGTCGCGGATCGCGCCGGTGCTGCCGGGGTATTGCAGCACCAGCGCGAACGGGTTCGCCGCGCCGATCGCGTCCAGATCGCCCGGCCCGACATCCACCAACCGCCACCCCAGAGGAGCGGCGCGCGTGGCCAGAACGCCGCGGGTCTGCGGATGCAGGTCCGCGGCGACGGCGATCACGTCCGATCGGGCCTTGCCGATGCTGTGCGCCATCGCGACCGCCTCCGCCGCGGCCGTGGCCTCGTCCAGCAGCGAGGCATTGGCGATCGGCAGGCCGGTCAGGTCGCAGACCATGGTCTGGTAGTTCAGCAGCGCCTCCAGCCGGCCCTGCGCGATCTCCGCTTGATAGGGCGTGTAGGCGGTGTACCAGCCAGGATTTTCCAGCACGTTGCGCTGGATCACCGGCGGCGTATGCGTGCCGTGATAGCCGAGCCCGATCAGCGACTTCACGGCAACGTTGCGCGCTGCCAGCGCCCGAAGCTCGGTCAGGATCCCCGCTTCGTCCACTGGTGCGGGCAGATCGAGCGGACGGCCCAGGCGGATGGCGGGTGGCACCGCCCGATCTGCCAGCTCGTCGAGACTGGGGGCGCCGACTTCCCGCAGCATCGCGGCGATCTCGGCTTCGGACGGGCCGATGTGACGGCCGACAAAGCCGTCCGACGCCTCCAGGGCGGCCAGTTCGGCGAGCTGATCCATCACAGGCTCTCCACGAAATCCTTGTAGGCGACCTCGTCCATCAGCTCCTCAAATTGGGCCGGGTCATCCAGTTCCAGACGGAAAAGCCACGCTTCGCCCTCGGGATCGGTATTCGCCAGCGCCGGATCCTCAACCACCGGCGGGTTGGTCTCCACCACCTTGCCTGCGAGCGGGGCGTACACGTCCGAGGCAGCTTTCACGCTCTCGACCACCGCGCACGCTTCCTCGCGATCGACCGCACGGCCGACATCGGGCAGTTCGATAAACACGATGTCGCCCAGCGCCTCCTGGGCGTGCTCGGTAATGCCGATGGTGGCGATCGCGCCGTCGAGGCGCACCCATTCGTGCTCCTTCGTGTAACGGGTCTCGTGATGGCTCCGATCCGTGAAGGGCATGTCGGTCTCCGGGCTGGCGGCTTAGCGGACGTAGCGATGCGCGACGAAGGGCAGCGGCGCGACCACGGCGGGCAACGGCTTGCCTCGCACCATCAGATGCAGGCGGGTGCCCGGCTCTGCGAGGTCTCGACGCACATAGCCCATCGCGATGGGCACGTTCAGACTGGGCGAGAAGCCGCCCGAGGTGACGAAGCCGGCCTCGGTGCCGTCATCGGCGACGATTTCCGTGCCGGCGCGGGCCGGTGCCCGACCCTCCGGGCGCAAACCGACGCGAAGGCGGGAGGGATGATGCTCCGCCTGATCGCGGATGGCGGCGGCGCCAGGAAAGTCCCACGCCGCACGCCGGCGCTTGCCGATCACCCAGCCAAGCCCGGCCTCGATCGGCGTGGTCAGCTCGTCGATGTCGTTGCCATAGAGGCAGAGCCCCGCCTCGAGCCGCAGCGAGTCGCGCGCGCCCAGGCCCGCCGGAGCGACCTCATCCTCGGCCAGCAACGCGCCGGCCAGCGCCTCGGCGCGCTCGGCGGGAATCGAGATCTCGAACCCGTCCTCCCCGGTATAGCCGGAGCGGGTGACGAGACAGGGAATGCCGGCCACATCGAGCGCGGCGGCGCCCATAAAGGGCAAGGAGGTCGCGGCGGGCGAAAGACGGCCCAGCACCGCCGCGGCCATCGGGCCTTGAAGCGCGAGCAGCGCGCGGTCCTCGATCTCCGTGAGCTGCACCCCGTCGGGCAGCCCAGCCGCAATATGCGGGAAGGTCCTCCGCCCTGCGGCTGGCGTTCACGACCAGGAACAACCGGTCCTCGGCCAGCCGCGCCACCATCATGTCGTCGAGGATGCCGCCGGCCTCGTTGGTCAGCAGCGTGTAGCGCTGCCGGCCGGGACGCAGGCCGACGATGTCGCCGGGCACCAGACGCTCCAGCGCGGCAACCGCAGTGGCGCCGGTGAGCAGTACCTGGCCCATGTGCGAGACGTCGAACAGCGCGGCCTTCTCGCGGCAGTGCCGGTGCTCGGCCATGACGCCGCCACGGCAACGGGCGGCCATGGCGCCGGACAGGTCGGTACTGGACGGGCAGGGCGTAGCCGGCGAACGCGACCATGCGCGCCCCGAGCGCGCGATGCCACGCATCAAGTGGCGTGGTCCGCACAGGTGGCGGCGTCGGGTCGTCGATCAGGGCATTCTCGACCAAAGGACACGCTCCGCGACAAAGGCTCTCCGCCGGCAACATGCCTGCGGAACAGCCCCCCTCTGTCGCGGGAACCTGAGAGATTCAGGCGCGTGCCCCGATCGGGCGGCGCGTCCTTACTCCGTCGGTGCGGCCCGCCAGGATCGCGGCGTGCCGGCTTTCCAGAGGTCCCCGGTTCCGACGCGGTCCTTCTGCCTGAGCGTTTCCGGGGGCCGGTTGCGCCTTCGGCGGCGGAGGGTCATCCGCTCTCTCCCGCGCCGGAGTGTTCGGGACAGATTCCATATGGGCCATTCGCGCGCCCGAGACAACGCACGATTCCCTTTTGGTCCCTCCCACGGGCGCCAGATCGGTGCAATCCTCGCCACAGGCCGGAGAACCGGCGCAAGCGCGACGGAGGGGGCAAATGGAATTGGCGCAGGACCAGCGGATGGAAGGCAAGGTCGCGATCGTGACGGGCGCAGGGTCACGCGCCGACGGGATCGGCAATGGGCGCGCTGCCTCCGTGCTGCTCGCGCGACACGGGGCTCGGGTGGCGCTGGTGGACGAGAATGCCGAGTGGGTGGCGCGCACGCAGGCGATGATCGAGGCCGAGGGTGGCATCAGCCACATCGTGGCGGCCGACGTCACCAACCCCGAGGACTGCGCCCGCATCGTGCGCGAGACCGCGCGCCTATGGGGTCGGGTGGACGTGCTGGTGAACAATGTCGGAATCTCTGGCCCGACCGGGACGGCGGTCGATGTCGATCTAGAGGCCTGGGACCGCGCGCTGCGCGTCAACGTGACCTCGATGATGCTAATGGCGAAGTTTGCGATCCCGGAAATGGCGCGCAACGGCGGCGGGGCGGTCATCAATATCGCCTCCTATGCCGGGCTGTTTGGCGGGCATCCGAGCCTGCTCTATCCGACCTCGAAGGGCGCGGTGGTGAACATGACGCGCGCGATGGCCGCGCACCACGCCGCCCAGGGCATTCGCGTGAACGCGGTGGCTCCTGGCATGGTCTACACGCCGATGGTCTATGCCGGCGGCATGAGCGAGGACGCGCGCATAGCGCGGCGCAACCGCTCCCTGCTGAAGACCGAGGGCAGCGGCTGGGATGTCGGCAACGCGGTCCTCTATCTGGCCAGCGAGGCGGCGCGCTGGGTGACGGGAATCGTGCTCCCTGTGGACGCCGGCGCATCGGCCGCGCCGTCAGCCTACCCGGCACGCGACAGGACAGAGCCGGTGACCCGCTAAAGGCATTAGGTCAGGGCGCGCGGGCCCTGGCCACCGCCCCGGATTGCGCGCGGGCCAGGTTCATGCCTTGCGCGATCGCCTGCACGTCAAGCTGTACACGCTCGCTGTGCGAGAGGTCGCTGTCCTCGGTCGTGGAGAGCACCGGCACGGACGCGCAGCTCGCGACGTAGAGAAGTGCCAGAAGGGTCGCGGCAGCACGCATGGTGTCAGTCTCGGTTCACGAGTATTGGAGCATGATCTTACGGATCGCCTGGCCTTCCCTCAAGCAGCAACCGCAGGGCTCCGGCCGCCTCACCTTGACCCTGGGCCGGACCCGGGCGGTAGAATGGCCGTGACTAGACCCCGTGCGCAGCAGACCGACCCGTGCGCAGCAAACCGAGACGACGCGCGCCGGCGCGCAATCAGGAGTAAGCATGCCCAGCCTTAACTATGCATCCCCCACGACGGTCAACGAGGCCGTCGCCCTTCTGGCCGGTGCGCCCGGCCTGGCGAAGGTTTTGTCAGGCGGCACCGACCTCCTGGTCCAGCTTCGTTCGGGCCGTGTGAAGCCCGAGCTGATCGTGGACACCAAACGTCTGCCGGGCATCATGGGCATACGTGAGGAGGCGGGCGGCTTCGTCATCGGCGCCGCCACGCCGGGCGCGGTGCTGGAAGCCCACGAGGGACTGAAGCGCGCCTATCCCGGCGTGGTGGAGGCGATGGACCTGATCGGCTCGACCCAGATCCAGGGCCGCGCCTCGCTGGCGGGGAATTTGTGCAACGCCTCGCCGGCTGCCGACAGCGTGCCGGCGATGTTTGCCGCCGGCGCGGTCGCGGTGGTTCTCGGCCCGAACGGCCGGCGCGAGATTCCAGTCGAGCAGGTCCCGACGGGACCGGGCCGCACCTCGCTCGCCAAGGGCGAGTTCATCCTGGAGTTCCGGCTGCCTCCCCGTCCGGCACGCGCATCGGACGCCTATCTTCGCTTCATCCCACGCACTGAGATGGACATCGCGGTGGTGGGCTGCGGGGTCAGCGTCGCGCTGGACGGGGACGGCGTCTGCACCGCCGCACGCGTCAGCCTGGGCGCCATCGCGCCGACGGTGCTGCTGGTCCCCGCCGCAGCCGATGCGTTGGTCGGCACGCGCCTTGACGATGCCGCGCTGGCCAAGCTGGACGCCGCGGCGCAGGCGGCTTGTCGCCCGATCACCGACAAGCGCGGAACCGTCGAGTACCCGGACCAAGATCGCGGGGGTGCTCGCACGCCGCACCGCCGCCATTGCATTCGAGCGCGCCCGAGCGCGCGGGTAAGGGAATCACATGAGCAAGCATCACGTCACCACGATGATCAACAACGAACCCGTCGAGTTCCTCTGCGAGACGCAGGAGACGATGCTCGACGTGCTGCGCAACACGCTGAACCTGACCGGCAGCAAGGAGGGGTGCGCCTCGGGCGACTGCGGCGCGTGCAGCATCATCTGCGACGGCAAGCTGGTCTGCTCCTGCCTGATGCTGGGCGTGGAGGCCGACGGCCATGACATCATCACCGTGGAGGGCGTCGCGCGCGGCGACGAGCTGCACCCGGTGCAGCGCCAGTTCCTGGAACACGCCGCGCTGCAATGCGGCTTCTGCACCCCCGGGTTGATCGTCGCCGCCAAGGCGCTGCTGGACGAGAATCCGAACCCGACCGAGGAAGAGGCGCGCTACTGGCTCGCGGGCAACCTGTGCCGCTGCACGGGTTACGACAAGATCCTCGCGGCCGTCATGGACGCTGCCGCCGAGATGCGCGAAGAGAAGAGGGCCACAGCATGAACTACATCGTCAGCAAGCCGGAACTGAAGGTCGTCGGCACTCGCCCGGTGCGACCCGACGGCGTGGACAAGGTGACGGGGCGCGCGCAGTTCGGCGCCGACATGGTGTTGCCGGGAATGCTGTGGGCGAAGGTCAAGCGCAGCCCGCACGCGCACGCGCGCATCCGCTCGATCGACGCCGCGAAGGCGCTGGCGCTGCCCGGCGTGCGCGCCGTGGTGACTGCCGCCGACTTCCCCGACATCGCCAGCGAGGAGGCGTTCGTCGGCGAGGGGCCGATGAACTTCCGCGACCTGTCGCGCAACTGCATCGCCCGCGACAAGGCCCTCTATGAGGGCCATGCCGTCGCCGCCGTCGCCGCCATCTCGCAATCGGTCGCCGACGCCGCGCTGGAATTGATCGCGGTCGACTATGAGGTGCTGCCGCACGTCATCGAGGTCGAGGCGGCGATGGCGCCGGACGCGCCGGTGCTGCACGACGACCTGTTCACCCAGGGGCTCGACGCCCAGCCCGCCAAGCCGTCCAACATCGCCAAGCGCGTCGTCTTCAAGAAGGGCGACATCGAGGCCGGCTTCCGCGCCGCCGATGTTGTGGTCGAGGGCCGCTACAGCACCCAGCCGGTGCACCAGGCCTATATCGAGCCCCATGCCTGCGTGGTCAGCGTCGCCGCCGACGGCCAGGCACTGATCTACAGCTCCAGCCAGGGCCAGTTCATGGTGCGCGCCTACTGCGCCAAGCTGCTGGGCTGGGACGTCGCCAACATCCGCGCCGTGCCGATGGAGATCGGCGGCGGGTTCGGCGGCAAGACGCTGGTCTACCTGGAGCCGCTGGCGCTGGCGCTGGCGAAGAAGACCGGCCGGGCGGTGAAGATGGTGATGACGCGCGAGGACGTGTTCCGCGCCTCCGGCCCGACCTCGGGCGCGGTAATCGACGTGAAGATCGGCGCCAAGCGCGATGGCACCATCGTCGCCGCCAAGCAGATCCTGAAATACCAGGCCGGCGCCTTCCCCGGCTCGCCCATCGGGCCGGGCTGTATGTGCGGCTTCGCGATGTACGAAGTGCCGAATGTCGATGTGGAGGGCTTTGACGTCGTCTCCAACCGGCCCAAGGTTGCGGCCTACCGGGCGCCCGGCGCGCCGATCTCGTCGTGGGCGGTGGAGAGCGCGCTTGACGATCTGGCGCGCAAGCTGGACATGGACCCGATCGCGCTGCGCGAGAAGAATGCGGTCGGCGAGGGCAGCAAGACCCATTACGGGCCGAGCTTCCGCGACATCGGCTTCCGGGAGACCCTGGCGGCGGCGAAGAACCATCCGCACTACAGCGCCCCGCTCGGCCCCAACCAGGGTCGCGGGATCGGGTGCGGGTTCTGGTTCAACATCGGCGGCGAATCTTCCGCGGCGGTGCATGTGAACGAGGACGGCACCGCTGGTGTGGTGTCGGGCAGCCCCGATATCGGCGGCTCGCGCGCCTCGATGGCGATCATGGCGGCCGAGGTGCTGGGCATCCCGGTCGAGAAGGTGCGCCCGATCATCGGCGACACCAGCTCGATCGGCTTCACCAACGTTACCGGCGGATCACGCGTCACCTTTGCCACCGGCATGGCGGTGACCCAGGCCGGTGAGCGCGTGGTTGATCAGCTCAAGGCCCGCGCCGCGCAGATCTGGGAGATTCCGGTCGAAGCGGTGGAATGGCGCGACGGTGCGGCATACCCCGCCGGATCGAACGCCGGCGGCTTCGAGCCGCTGAGCCTGGCGGACATCGCGTTGAAGGCCGGGCGCACCGGCGGCCCGATCAGCTCGGAGGTGTCGCTGAACGCGCAGGGCGCCGGCCCCGGATTCGGGGTGCATATCTGCGACGTGGAGGTCGATCCCGAGACCGGGCGTACAACGATCCTGCGCTACACGGCCGTGCAGGATGTGGGGAAGGCGATTCATCCGTCCTATGTGGAGGGGCAGATCCAGGGCGGCGCGGCGCAGGGCATCGGCTGGGCGCTGAACGAGGAATACGTGTACGACGCGCAGGGGCGGATGGAGAACCCCGGCTTCCTCGACTACCGCGTGCCGGTCGCCTCCGACCTGCCGCGCATCGAGGCGGTGATGGTCGAGGTGCCCAACCCGCGCCACCCGTTCGGCGCGCGCGGCGTGGGCGAGGTGCCGATCGTGCCGCCAATGGCCACCGTCGGCAACGCGATCCGCGCCGCCATCGGCATCCGGATGCACGACCTGCCGATGTCCCCGCCCAAGGTCCGCGCGGCACTGGACGCGGCCAAGGCGTCCTGACGGCCGGGGGAATGCCGCGCGTCGTCCTCCCGGGCTCGGCTTCTGGCGCCTTCACCGGCGGGCGGACCGAGCTTGAGGTGGCGGCGCGCACCTTCCGTGCGCTGGTGCGCGAACTCGACGAGCGTTTCCCCGGCCTGGGGACGCAGGTCGAGGAGGGCATGGCGATCGCCATCGACGGGGTGATCTACCAGGATGCCTACGGGGCGAAGCTGGAGGAGGGGAGCGAGATCTATCTGATCCCGAAGATCGCGGGCGGCTAGTGTCCGGGTTGCGGCGATGTCGCCATGTCGCTATACCGCCCGCACTCGGAAACGGGACTGCCGACGTAGCTCAGGGGTAGAGCAACTGATTCGTAATCAGTAGGTCCTTGGTTCAATTCCAAGCGTCGGCACCAAAGGGGATCAACGAGTTAGGGGCATTTTGAGGCCAACCGTCCACCTGCGAGGTCATGCAGGGGCTTCAATGGGGCTTCACCATCGGCGCGACAGCCAGGCACTCGGGCATGCACACGCCTTCGGGTAACCTTGCCGGTGGGGTGCCCCAGTTCACGTTCTCTGGCTAGTCGGCAGGCGCTCAGGATACCCGGAATTTGCATTTTGCACGCAGGCCCAGCCATGCCTTCTATTCGCACTCCCAAATAGCCATCTGCCTCGCGCCAGCGCTGGGTCGGAGGTTCAGCTTAGCGTGCGAGGGCGCTCAGGGCAGCGAAAGCCCCGGCAAAGGCGGTTGCCTTCCCGGCTGTTCTATTCACGCACCCGAAGTGCCGCGGGTTCATGCGGGCAAGCTGCTGGCGCCGGATATTGAACACGGCACGCGCCCCCGTCGGTCCCGCCCGCTCAAGGGCGCGATCCACCTCCGCCACCACGCGCGAGGCCAGCTCGTCATAGCCGTCCTTCTGCGCGAACCAGAACATACGGTCGAAGGCAGGATCAGCAGCGCGCCAGCGATAGACCGTGGCCCGGCTCGGCATTCCCTCGGCTCGGCAGATCACCCGCAACGGAATCCCATTGCTCAGCCGATCGCAGATCGCTTCGCGCAGCTCCGGGGTCGCGATGGTCGGGCGCCCTGGCCGGCGTGGCTCGAGAATGTCGAGCGGCGGGCCGCCATTGTGCCCGAGGAGTGGTGACAGCTTGGTGGCGCATGGTGAGGCCGGCATGCCGCCCAACGTAGCCGATCCTCGCGCGCGTGTGTGCGCGTAGTGGTCTCGAATTCTCAACGGCGCGATTCGTGGTGTCTCGTTTCGAAAAGCCTGATTCTGCTTGGGGCCGCCATGAGGACGGCCGACGATCGCGCGCTGGCCGGAGATTACGGCGCCGGAACCCATGCAAAATCGCACAACGTCGGGCTACACTCTGTCGGCGTCGGGGGTTTCCTCTGCTTGGCGGTAAGGCTGGATTAGGAGGCATCAAAGAACTTTTCGTAGTCCTCCAGTATGGTTTCACGCACGTGACGCAAATTTGGTTGTCGAAGGATGCTCTCGAGCGCGCTGTAGGAAAGGAACGAGCAGCAGTCCGACCCAGCCCAGGGTTCGGCGCACCTGCGAGAAGGAATCGCGGCAATAGGACAAGGTCTTCCTGATTGCGATTGCACTGGACGTCGTATACCAAATCCTCGAGTTGAAGGCCTTTCACCCAGGCGAGGCGCTGATCGTCGCCGTCCTTCTGGCATTCATCCCCTACCTGATCCTCAGGGGACCGGTGGCGCCGCTCGCGCGCCGATGGCAGCGCGACAAACCCGCGGAGCCCCAGGCATGACGACAGATCTAGGCGCCGAGACCAGGGCAGACCGTTTCACCGTAAGAGCGACCGCTGAGGCCAATTTTGCCTGGTTGCGCACACGCCTGGCCCTTGAGAACACGTTGATGGCGTGGGTGCGCACGGCGATCGCCTTGATCGGCTTCGGCTTCAGTATTGTCGAGATCTTCAACCGCCTCGCCGCCATGCAGGGCGTAGCGCCGGCCCTGCAACCAGAAATGCCCCGATATGTGGGCCTCTTCCTGATCGGTGCCGGCGTTTTGGGGCTGGTGATCTCATGCGCGCAATATCTCTGGATCAGCAACTACTTGTGGAGCCAGCAGTTCCGGCCGATCGCCGGACTACGCGCAGGCCCGATGCAAACACCGGCCCTCGTGATCGCAATCGCGCTGACCCTGCTCGGGGTTTTCGCCTTCGTCGCCGTGCTGCTGCGTGTGCCGTAGAAACTCAGGAGAAGTTGAATGTCCGATCCGAAAGATAAGAAGGAAAAGCAGGACTCTCTGCCCTTTCCACCGACGCCCTCGGCCAGTGTCGCCGGGCGCACGATGCAGGAGTCGGTTTACCGGCCACGGGTGAAGCCACGCCGGCTGCCTGCCGACGCCCCCAACATTCTGATCGTGCTGATCGACGATGCAGGCCCCGCCCTGCCCGCTACGTTCGGGGGCGAGGTGCAGACCCCGACGATCGACCGCATCGTCAAGGAAGGGATCGCGTACAACCGGTTCCACACCACGGCCATGTGCTCGCCGACCCGGGCGTCACTGCTGACCGGCCGCAATCACCACCGGGTCGGAAGCGGGCAGATCGCGGAGATGGCGAATGACTGGGACGGCTATTCCGGCCAAATTCCCCGCAGCAGCGCGCTGGTCGCGGACGTGTTGAAGGACTATGGCTACGCCACCGCCGCCTGGGGCAAGTGGCACAACACGCCGGCCGAGGAGACGGCCCCGACCGGCCCGTTCGAGAACTGGCCTACAAATCTCGGCTTCGAATATTTTTACGGCTTCCTCGCCGGTGAGGCCTCGCAATACGAGCCGAACCTGGTGCGCAACACGACGTATGTCCCGCCGCCGAAAACCGTGGAGGAGGGTTACCACCTCAGCGAAGACCTGGCGGACGACGCGATCGGCTGGCTGCACAGGCACAAGGCCTTCCAGCCGGACAAGCCGTTCTTCATGTACTGGGCGAGCGGCGCCATCCACGGCCCGCACCACATCACGAAGGAGTGGGCGGACAAGTACAAGGGCAAGTTCGACGATGGCTGGGACTCCTATCGGGAGCGCGTGTTCCAGCGTGCCAAGAAGAAGGGCTGGATCCCCGCCGACGCGGAACTCACCCCGCGGCACGAGACGATGCCGTCCTGGGACAGCATCCCCGAGGACGAGAAGCCCTTCCAGCGCCGCCTGATGGAAGTGGCGGCGGGCTTCACCGAGCACGTGGACGTCCAGGTCGGCCGGGTCGTCGACGAGATCGACCGGCTCGGGTATGGCGAGAACACGCTGATCTTCTACATCTGGGGCGACAACGGCTCGTCGGCGGAAGGCCAGGGTGGCACCATCAGCGAGTTGCTGGCGCAAAACGGTATCCCCACCAACGTCCAGCAGCATATCTCGGCGCTTGAGGAACTCGGCGGGCTTGACGAGCTTGGCTCGCCCAAGACTGACCCCATGTACCATGCGGGATGGGGCTGGGCCGGCAGCACCCCCTACAAGGGTACGAAGCTTCTGGCCGCGTATTTCGGCGGCACGCGCAACCCGATGGGCGTCCGGTGGCCGACAAGGATCAAACCCGATGCGACCCCACGGGCGCAGTTTCACCACGTCAACGACATCGTCCCGACCATCTATGAGATCCTCGACATCACCCCGCCGCGCACGGTGAACGGCGTCGAGCAGGACCCCATTGACGGCGTGAGCTTCGCCTACTCTTTCGGCAATTCGAAAGCCAAGGGCCGATTGCTCACCCAGTATTTCGAAATTATGGGCAGCCGGGCCATCTATCACGACGGCTGGCTGGCCTGCGCGATCGGGCCGCGACTTCCCTGGGTTCCAGGGCTACCGCCCGGCATCCGGGAGTGGACGCCGGACAAGGACGTCTGGGAGCTTTACAACCTGGAGGAGGATTGGAGCCAAGCCAACGACCTTGCCTCCAAAATGCCGGAAAAGCTGGCGCAGATGAAGGAAATCTTCCTGATCGAGGCGGCGAAGAACAAGGCGCTTCCGATTGGCGGGGGCCTTTGGATCCCGGTGCTTCACCCCGAGTTGCGCATTGCGCCCCCGTACACCGAATGGGCCTTTTCCGGTGACATGGTGCGCATACCGGAGTTCTGGGCCCCGGCGCTCGGCAACAAACCGAACGTCGTTACGATCGACGCGGTGATCCCCGCCAGTGCCAACGGGGTGCTCTACAAATTGGGGGCAAACTCCGGCGGTCTCACCTGCTTCGTGCAAGACGGGATTCTATGCTACGAATACAACCTCTTCATCATCCAGCGCACGAAGATCCGGGCAAGCGAGAAGCTGCCGACTGGCAAGGTGAGGATCGAAATCGAGACGAGCTATGTTGCGCCCAGACCCGGCGGTCCGCTGAAGGTGACGATGAAGGTGGACGGCAAACTCTTCGCCGAGGGCACCATACCCGTCAGCGCGCCGCTCATCTTCACCGCCAACGACTGCCTCGATGTCGGCGTCTCGCTGGGGTCGCCAGTCTCGCTCGATTATTACGACAAGGCGCCCTTCAAGTTCAACGGCACCATCGAGCAGGTCCATGTGAAGTATGTGGCGCCGTAGGAAATCGGCCCCGAGCAGCAATCGGGGGCTCGGCACGCTGTGCCTTCCGATTCTGCAGAACGAGCTATGATCGAAACTGGATGATGGCTGAGTGAAGGCGGCGTATCGGGGCGGGTGACGAGCCTGCCTGTGAAGTGGACCCTGGAAATGGGACCAGGGGCTTAGTTGGAAGCTGACGCCGTTCTGTCGTGATAGACGGAGCGACGATGAAGAACTGGGAGCATTGCAGGAGCAGGCGACTGTGGCGGACCTGGCGCAGCGCTATCAGGTGCATCCGAACCCAGTTTATGCCTGGAAGAAACAGCTGCATGAGCATGCTGGGCGGGCCCTTCGACCCGAAGGTTGGCCAGGAGGTAAAGGCGCAGACCGAGCGCGAAATCGAACGGCTGCATGCCAAGGTCGGGCAGCTGATGATCGAGAATGATTTTTTCGCCAAGAGGTTCGGACGATGAGCGCGCCGGACCGCAGAGCCAAGCTCGATCGCGATCACCCGTCGCTGTCGGTGCGGCGGCAGTGCGCGATGCTCGGCCTGGCCCGCTCCAGCGTCTATCGTCTGCCGCATCCGGCCAATGACGACGACATCGCGCTGATGCGGCGGAATTGGGCAAAGGTTCGGCAATGCCGATGCGGGCCTGACCCACCGTTTGCGTCGGGCGCGGCGCCGACAACCTCGGGTATGAGGAATTTCGGTGTGTGCGGCGGTGAGCGGCGACCGGATGTCAGGTTCTGCGGTGTTGGTGCCGCAGGTGGTGAGCAGGGCCCGGGCTGAGCAAGCAGGGGCGGCGGTTAGCCTCGGCGCCACGGGTCATCGACAACCGCCATCACAACGCTCCGGCGGGATGCCCAGCTTTGCGTCAGCAAGGGGTCGAACAGATACTTCGATGAACCCGCGAGCTGGCTGATCGAGATCGACAATCAGCGTGACTACCACCGCCACCATCAGGGACATTATCAACGTGGCCACACGCCCCCGATTGTCCCTTCCACCGGCGTGATAACCAGTGAACCCCATCGCCACCATCGCAACACCGATGAGCATGAACATCACTGCGCCGGGAACATGGTAGCGTAGAGCGGTCAGCCGGCTTTCATGGATGTTGTTCATCTCGTTTAGAGAAGCGACGAAGCGGTAAGCGGGCAACGATTGTGGTGTCGTCGCGGTCACGGCCACTGCCTCCTGCCAGAGCTTGGCTTGCAGGTCCAAAGATCGGGCAATGTCCCGTTCGAGTTTTGCCGGGTCATAGGGAACACCAAGGCCGATCCGCACATCCGTGTAATCGCGGAGCATGCCGAGAATTGGCTTTTGAGCCGTCTCCGGCAACATGAGTGCGAAGTTCGCCGTGCTGCCGATCGCATTGGCTTCTTCCAGAACTAAGGTTCGCCGCGCGTCGAACCGGGACAGCGCAAGCGAGAAGCTGAAATCCAAGCAACAGCGCGAGCAATCCCAGGGCAGCACCCGTCAGGGTGCTGATATCGGTCTCCTTGCTTGCGTTATCGCGGCGAGCGAGCCATGCACCAACCTCTGCTGCTCCGGCAATCAGGACGATGGTCACGGGATACAGGACTAAGAGATCAGCTTCATATGTCCAGTCGAGCACCTTTCCGCCCTCCTACGCGCCTCTGACGCGAGCACGTGGCAGCGGCGCTGACCAGCTACCAGGCCTCACTTGCAATTGCCGCGCGCCTGGCCGAAGCCGACCCAACAACGCCGGCTGGCAGCGCAACCTCGCACTGAGCTTCGGCCGTGTGGGTAGTTGAAGCGCAGCAGGGCATACATGGCGATGCGCTGAGTCGAATCCGACAAGGCCGCAACATCATGGGACGACGTCGCCTATGGCGTGTTCACCCACGCCTTGCTGGAGGCCCTGCAGAGCCCCGATGCCGGCCGTGAGCCGCCCTGGCTCTATGTCAGCGACCTCGAAATCTGGCTGCGTGAGAAGGTGAAGGCACTGACCAACGGCGCGCAGACGCCGCAGACGATCGTCCCCCAGCAACGGTTCACCAACCCCAGGATCTTCATGGTGCCGACCGCGACCGTATAGCGAGGGCAGGGTCCGATCAGCCGGGAGCCGAGCGATGCGCGGTGCCGGCTCGCGGCACACCGGAGCGCAGGGCTCAGCAGAGCCCGATCCGACAGCCGCGGGTGCGAGCGGTCCGGGGATTCCGCACCCCTTTCGGCCATTGCTTCCTCATGTTTCGAAACGCCGAACGCGCCGCGTCGGAGGTGGCGCACAGCATGCACACGCGCCTCGGCTGCCGTCTGGCAACACCCACCATTGATTGCCCTGGCACGAGCCGCAGCGATCGCCAAGCCGCGCGGCGGGGTCCGCTCGGCCCCAGCTCGGCAGAAGCCGCAGGGCGGGCGGTGGGGGCGGGGTCGGCGCGGGGGCTGCGGATTGGTGCGGCCGCAAGCGGAACGGCTTCTGCGGGCCTCGCAGCGGGCGCACGGCCCATGTGCGCGGAGCGGTGCCGATGCAGCGCGGCCGCCGTCGTGGCAAAGGTGGCGGCAATCGTGCGCAGCGGCTTGCCCGCCGCAAGCGCCGCCTCGATCCCGGCGAGGTCGCGCCGGGTGCATATCGAGCATGAGCGGCCGGTCACGTTCGCACCACACGCACGTCATCGGCCACCGGCGGATGGCATGTCCAGCAACGCCAGCCCTTGGGCTCGAGCCGCTCGCACCACCACCGGCCCGACTTGCAGCACGAGCAGAAGCACCTAGGCGAGGGCAGCGCGACCGGGTCCGCCCATGCCGGCGGACGCGCAAGCGCCGCGCGCTGATAGCCGTCGAGAATGGCCGGCGGACGGTCGGGGCAAAGGGCAACGGGAGCCGTCCCACTGCAATTACCTAATGGGACACCGGCCGGAGGGTGAGCGGAAGAGCTGTCCCGGCTCGTGTCCCGCGCGCCGTCCCGGCGCAACACCGCCTGGGCCAATGCTTTGAGGCTTAGTGTCCCGCCCGCTGTCCCAACTGCTGTCCCGCTTCCGCTCGGTTCGATGGCGGGGTGTCCCGCTGTCCCAGAGCCAGGGCCTGGGACAGTGGGACAGTGCTCGGTCGGGTTCCGGCTACGCACGGCCGGTCCCTAGCATTCCGAGTTCGCGGGCCCACTGTTGCAAGCGTGAGACTTGGGTCTTGGAGATCCCAGTCTCCTCGGCGATTTTGCGAGCACTGAGCCCTTGCTCGGTCAGCACCACGACACGCGCCATATTGGGGTCGGCGGGATCGCGCGTCGTCCATCCGCCCGGACCGAGCGCCGCCTCGAATGGCTTGGCGTCCTCGCCATAGAAGCCACGCGACTTCTCGTAATGGACCTCGAACCGGGCGCCCTGGTCGGGATGATAGTCGGAGGGCAGCCGGAGCGAGATCACGGCATCCAGCACGTCCTCGCGGCGGCTGGTGCCGCGCTGCTGCCCGCTCTTGCCGGCATGATGGATGAACACGACGCAGCGCCCGGCACGGCGCTGCACCAGCGCCCATTCTTGCACCGGCAGCCAACTCTCGGCCTCGTTCTCTCGGCCGGCGCGCACGAGTGTGCTGATATTGTCCACCAGGATCACCTCAGCCTCGCCCAACTCGGCATCAAGCGCCCGCTGGTCGCCCGCATCGCCCAGGTCGAGCCCGCGCTCTTGCAGGTCGAGCGCGAGAACGCGGAGATAGTCGGGCGCCGGGGGTTCGACCGAGGCCGCGGCGGCAATTACGGCCAGCCGCTCTTGCAAGATGCGGGCCGGCATTTCGCCGTCCAGGATCAGGACGCGGCGAGGCCGTGAGGCCGACCAGCGAAGGAACGATCCACCCGTGGCGGCCGCATAGGCGACGCCAAGAACGAGGTGCGTCTTGCCGATTCCGCGCGGCCCGTAGAGCATCGCCAAGCCCTTTGACGGCAACCACGGCGCCACCACCAAGTCGCGCGGCGGAAGTTGAAGGGTGAGCAAGTCATGCGCGCTCAGGACGCGAAACGGCTGCTTAGAGTCCCGATCGTCCCATTCCCCGAAGGCGGTGAAGCCGGCCCTATCAGTCACGCGGGGCCTCCCGGGTCAGATCGGCAAGGTCAGAGCCTTCACGGTCCGGGGTGGCGAGGCGCACCCGCCGACCCTCAGCCGGCCAGCGATGGGCCGCCATCGTCGTCGCCTTGGGACCGGGCCGCTGGCTCTTAGTGTTGGGGTGATCGTGGTCCACCGCGATCACCACCGATCGGACCTTCGGCGGCACGACCAGACCGCGGGCCCCCTGCCGCAGGCTGGCGGCTCGCTGACGCAGCGCTTCAGCGGCGTGGAAACGGCCTTCCGCTTCGGCTTCGTCGGCCGCGCGGTCCATGGCGCGCGCGAGCATATGTATCTCAGCGACAGTCAGGCGAAAGCGGATCATCGGGCGCACGCCTGTTGAGCGCGGACCGAAGGATGTTCTCATTGTGGAAGGGATATGCATGATGCGTTCCATGCCGATCCCGCGCTGGCGTCCGTCGCCGCGATCGAATAGGATGCCGTTGCTGCTGACATTCCCATCCGATCGCGCCGCCGGTCCATCACACGGGCCGGCGGTTGTGTTTCAGGCGGGGATCTTCGGGCGCGCAGAACCGCTCCCGGAAGCCCGGACATGAAGGCGCGCAGACTGGCGACGTCCACCAGCGTTGCGTTGCCCAGTTTCACCAGCTTGATGTTGCCCAGCGCGGCCTCACGATAGAGGCGGGTCCGGCTGATACCGAATATGCCTGTAGCTTCAGGGATTCGCGCGAACTCAAGGGTGCTTTCGGCCTTCAGTCTCTCGAAGGCGCCCGGATGCATCAGCTCGCCCTCGCCACCGGCTCGCCCACCAGGAGGCGATCAAGCGCCTCCTGCTCGATCCGCAGCCGCCCGGCGACTTTGCGGCCGATCCCATATCGACGAACCCATTGCCCGATGCACTCGGGCGTCACGTCCGCGCGGCGCGCGGCCTCGTCCGCCGTGATCCACGACGGGTTATTCGTCTCCGAACTGGTCAAGCCCAGCCCTCTCCAAACAGGGCGGGCGCGCATCGGGAGCGGGCGGAATGTCTGGCGCAGGTCAACAAACTGTGGACGGCGCCACCGCCAATGCTAAGCTTCCCTAAGCGCGCACGCGCGCATCAGACGGGAATCCTTCAAACCCATCTGTTCGGGCCTCCCTCGACGTTTGCACCGTCGAGGGAGGTCTTTTCGCATCGGCGCCGGCATGGCGAACGATTCGCCCGACCCGAACAAGATAATCAGTCCAAAGCGCGGGTTGCAAACGAATAACGGCGCGTCGGACGACCAGTCCGAAGGATGCCAGGTTTTCTGGCAGATGACTATTCTCCCGTGACAAATAGCCACGTTGGCACAGCCAACATCGCCTTGCCCAAATCGGCAATGCTCACTTCATCTTAGCGTTCGCAGTCCCCTAGACACTTGCCTGTTGGATAAGCCAACTTGGCATGATGCTTAATAATAGGCTGCGTATATTTGCAAACACCCGAGTATCGGCTGAGTGACGCCGCCCCGCCGCTCCCCCGTCTTGCAATAGCAAATCGATTAGAAGGCGTTCGGCATCCAAGCCCTGCCACGCCAATACTGGCGGTCTCCGATCGCGCCGGCTCCGCCTGCCAGGGTTTCTTCTTCGGGCGTTGGCGGATCCAACACCATCAATCGCGCGCAGTTATTCCGCCGCCGCGCGCGCCTCCCGCAGCCACCCGCACAGCACGTCCGGGCAAAGGTCCGCGCCGCTGGGCCAGACCACCGTGCCCAGCTCGGGATCAACCCGCGCCTGACCGAAGCCCGCCGGATCGCGCAGCGGCGCAAACACTCCGTCGAAACGAAGAGGCGGCGCAAGGTCCAGCTCGCCTTCCGCGCCATCGGCGAAGCAAAGGAACAGCCGGTGTCCCCCGAGATGCCGGACTTCAACAACCTGGTTCATGGCTCACTCCAACGGGGAAACCGGCGCAAGCGGCTCGTGCCGGCGCGCGGCCTGCCACCTTTCCCGCAACTCCGCCTGATGCAACGCCGCCCATTCCGTGACCAGCCCGCGCACCCGTGGCGACAAGCTGCCCTCGATCACGGCTAGCGTCTCGATCGCCATGATCGCCCGCTGGCTCCCGTAGCGGACATGGAAATGAGGCGGCGCGTGATCATCGTACAACGTGGCGATGATGATGCCGAAGAAGCGGGAGAGTCCGGCATCAGCCGGCCGCCTGCATCGGCACCACATCCGCCGCGCCCGCCTCGATCCCGTCCAAGACATCGGCGAGCCGTTGCAGCGCCGCCGCCACCTGCGGGCGATAGCGACTGCGGTTGTAGGTCGCGGCGAGGGCCGAGCGGATGCTGACGTGGTTCAACGCCGCCTCGATGATGTCGGGCAGTTCGCCCATCTCGCCCAACATGGTGGCGCCGGTCCGGCGCAAGTCGTGCCGGTGCCATCCCGCCGTGCCGCTCTTGTCCTGAAGTGCCTTTGTCTCACGATCCCAGTTGACGAGCGGCGCGCCGGTTGAGGTGGCGAACAACAGACCGCCCGGTTTCGCCGTCACCGGACGAATTGCGCCCAACAGCGCTCGCGCCTGCCGCGACAGGGAAACGATATGCACCTCACCGTTCTTGGTCTCGGGGATCGTCCAGGTTCCGGTTGTCGGGTCGATGTCCCGCCAGCGCGCTGCACAGACTTCCTCCCGGCGGCTCAGGGTCAGCAGCATGAACCGCAGCGCGGCGGCGTAGGGGCGATCGGACGACCGCAGCACGGGCAGGACGGCCGCAAGCTCGGCGCGCGACAGCACCCGCTTACGGCGTTGGACGGTTGCCGGCGGATGCAGGATCGCCGTCTCGGCGACCAGATAGCCGCGATAGCCGGCCCATTTCAGCACCGGGCGGATGTAGCGGATCGCGGCGGCGGCCGACTGCTTCGATGCATGAGCATCGGCCGTCATCTGAAAATCCGCCGCCTTCAGCGTCGCCAGCGGCCGGGACAGGTGCGCGGCGAATACCGAGTCAATCCGCCGCCGGCATTCCGGCCAGCTCTTCAACGCATCGCCCCTCTGCTTCGCATATAGGTCCAGCAGCGCCGTCACGGTCCCAACGCCCTCCCGCGCGTCCCGCCCGATCGTGCGCTTGCGCCGCGCCTCGGCGACTGGGTCCGCTCCCTTTCGCACCTCGGCACGCATGGCGCGAGCGGCCTCCCGCGCCTCGGCGATGCCCATCATGGGGTATTTGCCCAGCGGGAAGCGGCGCATGGCGCCCAGCCCGTCGCGGCAAGCCAACACCCAGGATCGGCTGCCGGAAGGCGTCAGGCGCAGCCGCAACCCCGGCAGCGCCGCGTCCGCGAGATCGGTGCGTTTGCCGGCCGCGGCCAGTTCCTTAATCGCCTTCGTAATCGCGGTTTCCGTCAGTCGCACCGACATATCGTTCCGATTTCTTGCAAACGGGGCTTCAACGGGGCTTCAACATCTCCGGACAATCCGGGACGACACGGAACGGAGTTAGCGATGTCGGCACTAGAAAAGCAAGCAATACATCGCTTTGGTGAACCAGCGCAGGATGTCGGGAAACGACCCAGGATCAGCCAACCCGCTAATTCGTAATCAGTAGGTCCTCGGTTCAATTCCGAGCGTCGGCACCATCTCTGCGCCGGACCATGTCGCTCACGCCTCCGCCGCGGCACGCCGGGCCGCCGCCTCCTCGGCGCTGCCGATGCCGCCATGGGCGGCGGACCAGGAGACCGGGTTCTCCAGGAAGCGGCGCACCTCGCTCAGGGCGGCGTCCGAGAAATACGGGCGCTCGCGGCAGGCATCCAGCACATCCCACCACGTGCAGAGATGGTGCAGCGTGATGCCCATGCGATCGAGCGTTTCGAAGCCGCCAGGGAAGACGCCGTAGAAGAACACCACGAAGGTGTGGTCGCAGATCGCGCCCGCGTCGCGCAACGCCTGCACGAAGCGCACCTTCGACTGGCCGTCGGTGGTCAGGTCCTCGACCAGCAGGGTGCGCTTGCCCTCCGGCACGTCGCCCTCGATCAGCGCGTTCTGGCCGAAGCCCTTGGGCTTCTTGCGCACGTAGGCCATCGGCGCCAGCATCCGCTCGGCGATCCAGGCGGCGAAGGGGATGCCGGCGGTCTCGCCACCCGCCACCGCCTCGATCGTCTCGAAGCCCACCTCGCGGTTGATCTTCTCCACGCCCAGCTCGCAAATCTTGGCCCGTGCCCGGGGGAAATAGATGATCCGCCGGCAGTCGATATAGACGGGTGACTTCCAGCCGGAGGTGAAGGTGTAGGGTTCCTCGGGGCGGAAATTCACCGCCTTGATCTCCAGCAGGATGCGCGCCGTCGCCAGCGCCGCGTCGCGATCCCAGTCGCTGTTCCCGTGGACCGGCGTGGTCTTCGCAGCCTTGCTCATCGTTCACGTCCCTGGCACGTCCCTGGCGGTCCCGCGGGCTTAGCCCGAAGCGGGGCTTGCGTCCACGGCCCCGCGGGCGGCATTCCATGGGAATTCGTCCGTGGCAGGTTAGGTGCGTCAACATGGCTAACCAGCTCCGGGACTGGCACGATTTCTATATCCTGATCGGAACGGCCGCCGCCACGCTCATCGGGCTCATGTTCGTCGCGGCTTCGGTGGGTGCGAGCTACTTCAATGCCGAGCGCGAGGTCCCGTTGCGGACGTTCCTGACCCCGACGGTGGTGCATTTCACCGTTGTCCTAATGAGCTGCCTGATGAGCATAACGCCGTCGCTGACACGCGCTTCTTTCGGTGCGCTGTTCGCGGTCGGCGGTGCTGTCGGGATCGGTTTTTGCTGTCACGTCTTGCTGAGGATGCGTCGCCGCGGCATCACCCGGACGATCGATTTGGCCGACTGGTGCTGTTATATCCTCATCCCCGCCGTCAGCTACCTGACGCTGACCGCGACCGGGATCGTGCTTCCCATGCGACCGGACCTCGGCCTCGACATGCTGGCAGGCACGCTCGTGGCGCTCCTGCTGCTGGGAATTCGCAACGCCTGGGATATGACACTCTGGATCGTGGTGCACACGCCGGGCCCATAGCGCAGCGCCGGTTGACGGGTGCCGCCCGGACTCCGATCGTACGCCCGCCTGAAAGTCGGGAGCATTGAGCATGGCGCAGCGGTACCGAATTGCAGTTATTCCCGGCGACGGAATCGGCAAGGAGACGGTGCCGGAAGCGCTGAAGGTGCTCGACGCCGCCGCGCGCCGCTTCGGCTTCGACTTCGATCTGCACCACTATGACTGGTCCTGCGAGACCTACAACAAGACCGGCGCGATGATGCCGCCGGACGGGATGGACCGGCTGGCCGAGACGGATTCCATCCTGCTCGGCGCGGTCGGCTGGCCCGGGGTGCCCGACCACGTCTCGCTCTGGGGCCTGCTCATCCCGATCCGGCGCGGCTTCGACCAATACGTGAACCTGCGCCCCTGCCGGCTGATGCCCGGCGTGCGCACGCCGCTGGCCGATCGCACGGAAGCCGACATCGACTTCTACGTGGTGCGCGAGAACACCGAGGGCGAATACTCCTCCGTGGGCGGACGCATGTTCGAGGGCACGGACCGGGAGTTCGTGAGCCAGCAATCCGTGCTCACCCGCGCCGGCACCGACCGGGTGATGCGCTACGCCTTCGAACTCGCGCGCACGCGCCCCAAGAAGCACCTGACCTCGGCCACCAAGTCGAACGGCATCACCTTCACCATGCCGTACTGGGACGAGCGCTTCGCGGCGATGGGGCAGCTGTATCCGGACGTGCGCACCGACCAGTTCCACATCGACATCCTGTGCGCGCACTTCGTGCAGCACCCGGACTGGTTCGACGTGGTGGTGGGCTCGAACCTGTTCGGCGACATCCTGAGCGATCTCGGGCCGGCCGTCGCCGGCTCGATCGGCATCGCGCCGTCCGCCAACATCAACCCCGAGCGCGCGCATCCCTCGATGTTCGAGCCGGTGCACGGCTCCGCCCCCGACATCGCCGGGCGGCACATCTGCAACCCGATCGGCCAGATTCTGGTCGGCCGCGCTGATGCTGGAGCATTTGGGCGAGAAGGCGGCGGGCCAGGCGATCGTTACCGCGATCGAGGCGCTGCTGCGCGAGGGCGGCCCGCGCACACGCGACATGGGCGGCCAGGCGGGGACGGCGGAGGTGGGCACCGCGCTGGCCCAGGCCGTCGCGGGCTGATCGTTCGGCTTGCCGCCGTGACCGCGCGCGGGTAAGCTTCGTGAGACTTGCGAGACGTTCGCAACAGGAGCGCGCCCCGCATGGGCCATGACGCCGTCAGCCTGATCGCCCGCCGCTGCGAACGCGCGGTCGTCACCGCCTATCGCGAGCTGCGCCAGCACGGCACCGACGACCTGGGCGCCTTCCAGGCCTGCACGGCGCTCTACCGCATCCACCACCCGGAAGCGTCGGTGGACGAGGCGCGACGGCTGGTCGCCGAGTGGATCGACCACCACCTCATTCGCGGCCAGCGCGGCCCCACCCCGGGCTGCGCCTGCGACTGACGCGCCGCGCGCCTGGGTCTCGGAAAGGACCTCGGGTCAGGCCGACACCGTCTCCACCAGCCAGACGGCGCCAGGCAGCGCTACGACGCTATCGCGCGCAAGCGGGGCGAGCGCGGCACGCATCGCGGCGGCAACGGCGACGCGCACCGTTTCCGGCTGCTCCGGCAGCACGCGACCCACCGGTCCGAGCAACATCGCCTGCGTCACGGCACCCTCGAGTCCCTCGCCGCCACCGATGTCGATGGTCAGGTCCAAAGGCGTGAAGCGCGGCGGCGCGAACCCGGCCTGACCGAGAATGCGCCGGACACGGGCGGGATCGCCGAAGGAGAACATGCCCGGATCATCCGGCCCCGGCCGAGGCAGCTCCGGCAGATGGGCCGAAGCCGCTTTCAGGGGGACCTGCGCCCAGGGATTCTCGTCGGGCGCGCGCCAGCAGGCGAACGCGACCCGTCCCTCTGGTCGCAGGGCCTGGCGCAGGTTGGCGAAGGCCGCCGCCGGGTCGCCGAAGAACATGACACCGAAACGGGAGAACACGAGGTCCACCGAGGCGGGCGCGAACGCGTGTGTGGCAGCATCCGCGAGGACCCAGTCGATGGTTGGAAGATCGGCGAACCGCGCGCGCGCGCGTTCCAGCATGGGGGTCGAGACATCGAGCCCGATGACCCGACCGGCCGGGCCGACGGCGCGAGCCAATGCGGCAGTGGTGGTGCCAAAGCCGCAGCCGACATCGAGCACGACTTCCCCTGGCCTCGCCGCCGCGCGCGCGAGGGCGGCATCGGCCACGGGCGCCAGCATGACCTCCATGCGCGCCTGCTCGGCCACCCACCGGGCACCACCCGGCCCATTCCAAAAGGCGATCTGTTGCGCGTGCAGCTCGGCGGACTGGCTCATCTCGGAGTTCCTCGGGCCGTGACTGCACAGCATAGCAACCGGCCGGGCGGCCCGCCATGGACGCTCGGGAGGCTGGGCGGCCAGGACTGATTTTCCGGCTCCGATGGGGTGGGACGGAATTCCTCTTCCTTTGCGTATTTGTTCCCCATATGTTCCTCTTCTCCACCCGAGGAGAAAGCCGTGGCGTCCGCCGCCGCCTTGCAGGACCTTCGTCTCCGCATCGCCCGGATCGAGCGCGCCACGCCGTCCGGATCGCGACGCACCCTGCCGCTGCACCTGCCAGCGATCGACCACGCCCTGCCGGGCGGCGGCCTTGCCCTCGGGGCGTTGCACGAGGTCGCCGGGGCAGGGCCGGAGGTGGAGCATGGCGCGTGCGCCGCCCTGTTCGTCGCCGGCATCCTTGCTCATCTGCGCGGGCCGGTGCTCTGGGCTTTCGGGCAAGCCGACCTGTTCGCCCCGGCGCTCGCCGCCGTGGGACTACCGCCGCGTCGGGTCGTTTATGTCGAAGCCGGCAAATCCGTCCTGCTCGCGATGGAGGAGGCGCTGCGCCAGCCGGGGCTCGCCGGCGTGGTGGGCGAGGTCGGCAAGCTCGGGCTGACCGCCGCGCGCCGGCTGCAACTCGCCGCCGAGGCGTCGGGCACCGTCGTCTTCGCGCTGCGCCGCTCGCACCGCTTCGATGACCCGGCGCTGGACGAGCCCTCGGCGGCGGTTACCCGCTGGCGGATCGCCGCCCTCCCCTCGCCGCCGCCGCTTCCCGAGGCGCCCGACACCCCCGGTCTGGCGCGCGCGCTCTGGCGGCTGACCCTCGTGCGCGCGCGCGGCGCCGAACCCGCGTCCTGGATCGTGGAGTCTCCCGATGCGAAGGGTCGCCTCGCTCTGGTTGCCGACCTGGCCGACCGACCGGCTGCGACGGCGCGACGCCACGCTGTTGGGGGATGACGATACCGAACGCACGAAGCCGCCCGTGGTCATGTGCGCGCATGACGGACGCCGCCTCGTCGTCGCCGCCGCCGATGCAGCGGCCGGCGGGCTCGGGCTCCATCCGGGGATGCCGCTCGCCCATGCCCAGGCGCTGGTCCCGGGGCTCCGTATCGCCGATGCCGACCGGGCGGGCGACGCGGCGGCCTTGGACGGGCTTGCCGATTGGTGCCTGCGCTATGCCCCGCTGACCGCCGCCGATCCGCCGGACGGCGTGTGGATCGACGCCACGGGCTGCGCCCACCTGTTCGGCGGCGAAGCGGCGATGCTCGACGACATGGTCGCGCGCCTTATCCGAGCCGGGTACGGCGCGCGCGCCGCCATCGCCGACACGCCGGGCGCGGCGCACGCCGTTGCACGCCATGGTGGGCGGAGCGTTCATGTCGTGCCTCCCGGCGGCACCGCCCAGGTCCTCGCCCCCCTGCCGGTCGCTGCGCTCCGGCTCGCGCCCGAGACGGCGAGCACGCTGCGCACGCTGGGGCTGGAGCGGATCGGCCAGCTCGCCACCGCGCCGCGTGGCCCGCTGGCTCGTCGCTTCGGCGCCGCCGCCTTGCTGACCCGTCTCGACCAGGCGTTGGGCCGGATTCCGGAGCCCATCACTCCCGTCCTGCCACCGGAGACGATCCAGCACCGCCTGAGCTTCATGGAACCGCTGCTGACCCCGGAGGCTTTCGCCAGCGTCATCGACACGCTGACCGCCACGGTCTGCGCGCGGCTCGACCGGGCCGGCCAGGGCGCAAGGCGGCTCGACCTGCTGTTCGAGCGGGTGGACGCCACGACGCAGGCAATCCGCGTCGGCACCGCCCAGCCGGCGCGTGCGCCCCGCCACCTCGCCCGTCTCCTGGCCGAGCGGCTGGACACGGTCGATCCCGGCCTGGGAGTGGAGGCGATGCGCCTGGTCGTCTCGATGAGCGAGAAGCTGACCCCCGTGCAGACCCGCGCCGGGCTGGGCGGGGAGACGACGGCCGACATCGCCGCCCTGGTGGACCGATTGCAGAACCGCTTCGGCGCAGCACGGGTCTATCGCATGCAGCCGATAGAGAGCGATGTGCCCGAACGCGCGGTGCGGCGCATTCCTGCCCTGGCGTCCCCTGAATGCGCGGAGTGGCCGGCCGCCCTGCCCCGCCCGGTGCGCCTGCTCACTCGCCCGCAGCGCGTGCAGGCGCTGGCGATCCTGCCCGACCATCCACCCGCCGCCTTCGTCTGGCGCCGCGTCCGCCACCGCGTCCGCCGCGCCGACGGGCCCGAGCGCATCACCGGAGAATGGTGGCGCCGCGACCGCGAGACGGCGGCGGTGCGCGACTACTGGGCGGTGGAGGACGAGAACGGCCGCCGCTTCTGGCTGTATCGCAGCGGCGACGGTGTCGATCCCGCTACCGGCGACCTCTCGTGGTACCTGCATGGGCTGTTTTGAGGGACGACCCTCACCCGCCTCCCCTCCGGACCAAGTCCGGAGGCCGGCTCTCTCTCCCGCTTGCGCGGGAGAGGGAGGGACCCACGCCGCAAGCGCGGGAGGGTGAGGGCCGTGACGGCGCCCTACGCCGAGCTTCAGGTCACCTCCAACTACTCCTTCCTGCGCGGGGCGAGCCATGTGGAGGAGCTTTTGTTGCAGGCCAGGGCGCTCGGCCTGCCCGCGCTGGGCCTCACCGACCGCAATACGCTCGCCGGCATCGTGCGTGCCCACCAGCGCGCGGCGGAGGTCGGGGTGCGGCTCGTCGTCGGCTGCCGGCTCGACCTGTCGGACGGCGTCTCGCTCCTGGTCTATCCCACCGACCGGCCCGCCTACTCCCGGCTCTGTCGGCTGCTCACGCTCGGCAAGGCGCGCGCCGGCAAGGGCGCCTGCGACCTTGCCTGGGACGATCTCGCCCGGGATGCGGAGGGGCTGATTGGGGTGCTGTGCGAGGTAACTCCCCCTCCCCTTGCGGGAGGGGGTTGGGGGGAGGGGGAGATGAATAGCCACACCCTCTCTCGCTTCACCGAAATTTTCGGCGATCGCGCCTATCTGGCGCTGACCCTGCATCGCCGCCCGGGGGACGCGGTGCGGCTGCGTCGCCTCGCCGCCCTCGCCCGCGCCGCGCGCATCCCCACCGTGGGGACCGGCGACGTGCTCTATCATGTCCCGCAGCGGCGCATCCTGCAGGATGTCCTCACCTGCATCCGCGAGGGCTGCACGATCGATGCGGCCGGCTTCCGGCGCGAACGCTTCGCCGACCGCCACCTGCAACCGCCCGCCGAGATGGCCCGCCGCTTCGCCGCCCATCCTGATGCCGTCGCCCGCACCTTGGAGATCGTCGCGCGCTGCCCCTTCTCTCTGTCCGAGCTGCGCTACCAGTACCCCGACGAGATCGAGGATCCGGCGCTGAGCCCCGCAGCAGACGCTGGAGCGGCTGGTGTGGGACAACGCCCCGCCCGCTATCCCGACGGCGTGCCCGACGACGTCGCCGCCCAGCTTCGCCACGAGCTGCGCCTGATCGAGCATCTGGCCTATGCGCCCTATTTCCTGACCGTCCATAGCATCGTCCGCTACGCCCGCTCCAAGGGCATCCTCTGCCAGGGCCGCGGCAGCGCGGCGAACTCGGCCGTCTGCTACGTGCTCGCCATCACCTCCATCGACCCGGTGCGCGCGGGCCTCCTGTTCGAGCGGTTCGTCTCCGCCGAGCGCCGCGAGCCGCCCGACATCGACGTCGATTTCGAGCATGAGCGGCGCGAGGAGGTGATCCAGTGGGTCTATGACCGCTACGGGCGCGACCGCGCCGCCCTGTGCGCCACCGTCACCCGCTATCGCGCGCGCGGCGCGGTGCGCGAGGTGGGCAAGGTCATGGGCCTGACTGAGGACGTCACGGCGGCGCTGGCGAGCCAGGTCTGGGGTTGGTCCGAGGACGGCGTGCAAGAGGAGCACGCCGTCGAGCTGAACCTGAACCTCGACGACCGCCGCCTGCGCCTGACGCTCGCCCTGGCGCGCGCGCTGATCGGCTTTCCCCGCCACCTTTCCCAGCATCCCGGCGGCTTCGTGCTGACCCGCGCGCGGCTCGACGAGCTGGTGCCGATCGAGCCCGCCGCCATGCGGGATCGCCAGGTGATCGAGTGGGACAAGGACGACATCGACGTCCTGCGCTTCATGAAGGTCGATGTGCTGGGGCTGGGGATGCTGGGGTGCCTGCGCCGCGGCTTCGACCTGCTGGAAGAGCACCGGGGCACGGCACTCGACCTCGCCACCATCCCGCCCGAAGATCCCGCCACCTACGAGATGATCCGCCGCGCCGACACGCTGGGCGTCTTCCAGATCGAGAGCCGGGCGCAGATGGCGATGCTGCCGCGCCTGGCGCCGCGTACCTTCTACGACCTGGTGATCGAGGTCGCGATCGTCCGGCCCGGCCCGATCCAGGGCGACATGGTGCATCCCTACCTGCGCCGGCGCGAGGGCAAGGAGCCGGTTTCCTGTCCCACGCCCGAGCTGCAACGCGTGCTGGGCAAGACGCTGGGCGTGCCGCTGTTCCAGGAGCAGGCGATGCAGGTCGCCATCGCCTGCGCCGGCTTCACCGCGTCGGAGGCAGACGCGCTCCGCCGATCGATGGCGACCTTCAAATTCACCGGCGGCGTCTCGCACTTCAAGGACAAGCTGATCGAGGGCATGGTCGCGCGCGGCTACGCGCGCGACTTCGCCGAGCGCACCTTCAGCCAGATCGAGGGCTTCGGCAGCTACGGCTTCCCCGAAAGCCACGCCGCCAGCTTCGCGCTGATCGCGTACGCCTCGTCATGGATGAAGTGCCACTACCCGGACATATTCTGCTGCGCGCTCCTGAACGCCCAGCCGATGGGCTTTTACGCGCCGGCCCAGGTGGTGCGCGACGCGCGCGAGCATGGGGTGGAGGTGCGCCCGGTCTGCGTCAACTACAGCCGTTGGGACTGCACGCTGGAGCCGGGGGATGGCGCGTACCTCGCGGTGCGGCTCGGCCTGCGCATGGCCAAGGGCCTGTCCAACGCGCATGGCGCGGCCATTGTCGCGCATCGCGCCACGCCCTATGCCTCGGTCGAGGCGCTATGGCGTCGTGCCGGGGTGCCCGCCGCCGCCCTGGTGCGTCTGGCCGGAGCGGACGCGTTCCGCTCCCTCGGCCTCGACCGGCGCCAGGCCCTGTGGGCCGTTCGCGGCCTCGCCGACGCTCCCCTCCCGTTGTTCGCCGCCGCCGAGGCGGACGGGATGCGGCCGGAGCTGGTGGAGCCCGCCATGGCGCTGGCGCCGATGACCGAGGGTCGCGCGGTGGTCGAGGACTATCGCAGCGTCGGGCTCAGCCTGCGCCGCCACCCCGTCGCGTTCCTGCGCGCGGATTTACGCGCCCGCGGCATGATCGCCTGCGCCGAGCTGGCCCGCGTGCGCGACGGCCGCCCGGTCGTGGTGCCGGGGCTCGTGCTGGTGCGCCAGAAGCCCGGCTCGGCCAGGGGCGTGATGTTCATCACCATCGAGGACGAGACGGGCGTGGCCAACCTGATCGTCTGGCCCAGCGTGTTCGAACGCCAGCGCCGGGTGATCCTGGCCGCCGGCATGGTCGCCTGCCACGGCCGCGTGCAGCGCGAGGGCGCGGTGATCCACGTCGTCACCGACCGGCTGGAGGATCTCTCCACCCTGCTGCGCGGCATCGGCACGCCGGCGCGCGACATCTACATCCCGGATCTGCGGTTGGGCTCGGGGATCAAGGTGCCGACGCGGGATTTCCGATAACGACGCCGCCCAGAAAGCGCCCCGGACGCGCGGCCGACGACCCCCTCACGCCAGGTGGCTGTCAATCCTCTCGCGGGCCGGGTAGTGTGACTGCGATCACAAGAAACGACAGCAATGGGCGAGATGCCGCCCCTTGGTCGCAACGGAAGGGAACGTGAATGATCACCAAGGAACAACGCGCGCGCCGATTGCTCTTCTCCGGCATCATCGCCTCCGTCCTGGCCTGGGCGTCCGGCGCCCAGGCGCAGGGCACAGCGCCGCAAGCACCAACACCGCAGGGGCCGACGCCAGGGGTGAGCGACACGGAAATCGTCATCGGGACGATCACCGACCTCTCCGGCGTGACCGCGGTCCAGGCCGTGAACAACTCCGACGCCATCAGGCTGGTTTTTGACGAGGCGAACGCCAAGGGCGGGATTCACGGTCGCAAGATCCGCTACATCGTGGAAGACACCCAGTACACGGTGCCGCGCGCCGTCCAGGGAATGAACAAGCTGCTGAACCACGACCACGTGTTCATCACCCTCGTCGACGGCGGCACGCCGATGAACAACGCGACCATGCCGATGCAGTTCGCCAAGAACACGCCGAACGTCCTGCCGCTGACCGCCGCGCGGTCCATGTACGAGCCCTACAACAGGCTGAAATTCGCCCAGTTCGCGTCGTATTACGACCAGATGCGTTCGGCGGTGAAATACTTCGTCCAGGAAAGGGGCAAGAAAGCAATCTGCGTCATGTACCAGGACTCGGATTTCGGACGCGACGTGCTGGCTGGCGTGACGGATGAAACAAAAGCGCTAGGCATGCGGATCGTGGCGACGACCGCGCACAAGCCGACCGATACCGATTTTGGCGCCGATCTGGCCAAGCTGCAGAATGCCAACTGCGACGTGGTCATGATGGGCACGATCGTGCGCGACACCAATGCGATCCTTGGCGGGGCGCGGAAGATCGGCTGGAAGATCGACATGGTGGGGCAGAGCGCGTCGTACGACACGACCGTCGCGACCGCGCCCGGCGGCATCAGCGACGGCTTCTACTCGATGACGCCATCGCTCTACGCCTACCCC
The DNA here is from genome assembly GCA_963756495.1 of uncultured Pseudomonadota bacterium. Classification (GTDB taxonomy): domain Bacteria; phylum Pseudomonadota; class Alphaproteobacteria; order Acetobacterales; family Acetobacteraceae; genus DATFDN01. The sequence goes on from CAVWNS010000009.1 coordinate 330,407, forward strand.
GACGACCCGCGTCCCCCCGTTCGGGCGCTGGCCGATGCTTTCAAGGCGCGGTTCGGCATGAACATTAATTTCCTCGGCGAGACGGGCTACACCGCCGCGCAAATCGTGCTCCTGGCGTTGGACCGGGCGGGCCGGGACCTGACTGTCGACAGCTTCATCAAGGGAATGGAAAGCATCCACGAATACAAGGACATCTTCGGCTCAAGCCTCTCGTTCGGGCCTGACCAGCACCATGGCTCCACCTTGTCGTTCCTGGCGGTCGTGAAGGACGGGCGCTGGGTGCCGGTATCGGAGCAGGCGGTGTCGTACTGATCTCGGGAGACACGCTCCGCCTCAATAACGCCCAACATCGGGCGGCTGATGCGTCGTGGCGCATGACGACGTGATCGGTGCGCTGCCGCCCGTCCCTGGAGGGTCACATGCGCCTTTCGTCAGCAGCACTCATCGCCGGCGCCATCATGCTCTCCGGCTGCGTCGCCCCCCTGGACAGCCCAGGTTATCTCGCCGGCCCGGGCGGCTACCCGCAGCCAAGCTACGGCTACGCCGCCCCCACCTACGGCTACGGTGCCCCCACCTATGGCTATGCCGCCCCGCCTTACGCCTATGCCGCGCCACCCTATGCCTACGGCGGGAGCGGTTTCGGGGGCGGCTATATCGTCCAGGATCATGGGCACGACTGGGACCGCGACCACGGGCAGCAATCCTTCCACGAACAAGGCCACTACGCCCAACACGCCGACCAGCACACATGGAGCGGCCCGCCGAGGGGCGCGCCCGTCCAGCGCCCGGCTCCCCCGCCGCCGCCCGGACACGCGGTGGACCCTCGGACCCGGGAGTTCATGGGCCAGATGGGCTTCACCCCGAACCGGTAGGCGGCCCGCCCGCCGCGCTACGCCTTCTCGCCGATGCGATGAGGTGCCAGGATGCATCGTGCCAATCCGCGCTGCGATTCCCGCGTTCACAACGCCTCGCCTGAGGCTACGGTCGCGCACGATGGCCGATCTGCCCGCATGTCTGGACATGGACCGCGAGCCGGAGGTGACGCGCTTCATCGACGGGCCATGGGCCGATCCCGTCGCGCACCATGCGTTCGTGGAGGATCGCATACGCCGCGCCTATCCGCCGGGCATGGGCTACTGGTCGATCATCGCCGCGGACGGCTTTGCGGGCTGGGTGCTGCTGACGCCGCTCAACCTGCGCGGACCGGAGATCGAGATCGGCTGGCGGCTTCGCCGCTGCGCGTGGGGACGCGGCATCGCGACCGAGGCGGCGCGCCCCGTGCTGGCGCACGCGCTGGCTGCCCTCGGACTGGCGGAGGTCGTGGCCGACATCGACCCGGCCAATATCGCATCAATGCGCGTCGCGGCGAAGTTGGGGATGCGGGTGCGCGGCCCGGTGGCCTATGCCGGACGCAGCGTCCTGCGCCATGTCGCCACCGCACACTGACGAGGGCCGCGCGATGGACACCGCCCATTTCGACACGCTGGTCATCGGTGCCGGGATCGCCGGCGCGACGACCGCCGCCGCGCTAGCGAAGGATCGCCGCGCCGCGCTGATCGAGGCCGAGGAGAACGCGGGCTATCACACGACCGGCCGTTCGGCCGCGCGTTGGGAACGGAACTACGGTCCCCATGACGTGCGTGTGCTGACCGGGCTGTCGCGCGATTTCTTCGAGAGCCCGCCGGCCGGATTTACTGACACGCCATTGATGCACGCCCGCCCGACCCTGCTGTTGGCGCCGCACGCGCAGCGCGTGGCTCTGGCGCATGCATTGGCGGAGGGCGCTGGGCTGCGCGAGGCGTCGATCGCCGAAGCGCGGCGCCTGCTGCCGGCATTGCGCCCGGACTACGCCGTGGCGGCAGCGATCGAGGACGACTGCTTCGACCTGGACGTGGCGGCGATCCACCAGGGATTCCTGCGCCAGTTCCGTTTGCGCGGCGGCACGATCGGCTTGCGCCAGCGCGCCGGGCGCATCGAGCGGCGCGGAGCAGCCTGGCACGTCACGACCGCCTCCGGCGACGTGTTCCAGGCCCCCGTCGTCGTCAACGCCGCCGGCGCCTGGGGCGACGAGGTGGCGATGATCGCCGGTGTGCGCCCGCTAGGCTTGGCTCCGTGCCGGCGAACCGGCCTCATCATCGACCCCGCGCCATGGGACGTGGCGCAATGGCCGATGGTCATCGATGTGGGCGAGACCTGGTACGCGCGCCCGGAAGCGCGGACGCGGCTGATGGTCTCGCCCGCCGACAGGACGCCGATGCACGCACACGACGTGCAGGCGGACGAACTCGACATCGCGCTGGCCGTCGATCGGATGCAGCAAGCCCTGGCGATCGAGGTCCGGCGCGTCGAGCGAAGCTGGGCGGGACTGCGCACCTTCACGCAAGATGGCAGCCTCGCCTTCGGCTGGGACGACGCGGCGCCCGGCTTCTTCTGGTGCGTAGGTCAGGGCGGCTACGGCATCCAGACCTCGCCCGCCGCGGGACGGCTGGTTGCCGACCTGATCGCCGGGCGCGATCCGGGCGTGCCCGCATCCGTCCTCGCCGCGATCGACCCGCGCCGCTTCCGCGTGAGCTGAACGCGCGAAGCGCCGGCCGTATTGCGCCGTCGCGCGAAGATCCGCACTCTCGCGCCCGTCGGAACGGGGGCGGGCATGACGTTCGACTTCACGGGCAAGCGGGTGATCGTCTGCGGCGGCAGCCGGGGCATCGGGCGGGCCATCGCGCTCGGCTTCGCCGAGGCCGGGGCGGGCGTCTCCATCTGCGCGCGCGGTGCCGAGACGCTGGAGCGGACGCGCGCGGAGATCGCGCGCTTCGGCCACACCGCGCATGCCGGGACGTTTGCGACCTCGGCGATGAGGCGGCGATCCGGCGCTATGTCGGCGAGGCCGCGGCCGCGCTCGGCGGCATCGACGTGCTGGTGAACAACGCCTCGGGTTTCGGCAATGCCGACGACGCGGCGGGCTGGAGCGTCAGCTTCGCGGTGGACATGATGGCGATCGTGCACGCCAGCCAGGCGGCGCTGCCGCACCTGAAGGAGGCGAAGGGCGCGATCGTCAACACCTCCTCGATCTCCGCGCTGCGTCCGGCGGCGCGCCAGCCACCCTATGGCGCGATCAAGCTGGCGGCGATCCACTACACCGGGACCCAGGCGCAGATGTACGCGCGCGACGGGGTTCGGGTGAACGCGGTCGCGCCCGGCTCGATCGAGTTCCCGGGCGGCGTCTGGGACAGGCGCAAGACGGACAATCCCGGCCTCTACAACGCCATCTTCAAAAGTTGCCCGTTCGGCCGACTGGGTCATCCGGAGGAGGTGGCGAACGTGGTGCTGTTCCTCGCCTCTCCCCTCGCGTCCTGGGTGACGGGGCAGACCATCGCGGTGGATGGCGGGCAGATGCTGGGGGCCTGACGTAGCGGTGCGCTGCGTCGGCGCGATCGACCAGGGCACGACCAGCACGCGCTTCATCGTCTTCGACCGCACCGGCGCCATCATCGCCAGCGCGCAGCGCGAGCACCGCCAGATCTACCCGCGTCCGGGATGGGTGGAGCACGATCCGGCGGAGATCTGGGCGGCGACGCAGGCGGTGGTCGCGGAGGCGCTGGCCGCGGCCGGGCTTGGACCCGCGCGACCTCGCGGCGGTCGGCATCACCAACCAGCGCGAGACGACCCTGTTGTGGGAGCGCGCCACCGGCCGGCCGATCCACAACGCGCTGGTCTGGCAGGATACGCGCGTCGATCCGCTGGTCGCCGAGATGGCGCGCGACGGCGGGACGGATCGCTTCCGCGCGGCGACGGGCCTGCCGCTGGCAAGCTATTTCAGCGCGCTCAAGCTGCGCTGGCTGCTCGACAACGTGCGCGGAGCGCGCGAGCCGCGCCGAGGCCGGCGAGCTGATGTTCGGCACGATCGACACCTGGCTGCTTGTGGAACCTCGCCGGGCTGCACGTCACCGACGTGACCAACGCGAGCCGCACGCAGTTGATGAACCTGCGCACGCTGACCTGGGACGATGCGCTGCTGGCGGCGTTCGGCATCCCGCGCGCGGTGCTGCCCGAGATCGTGCCGTCGTCGGCGTGCTGGGCGAGGCACGCGGCGTGCTGGCGGGCGTGCCGGTCGCGGGCGTGCTGGGCGATCAGCAGGCGGCGCTGTTCGGGCAGACGCTGCTTCGCGCCCGGCGAGGCGAAGAACACATACGGGACGGGCTGCTTCCTGCTGATGAACACCGGCACAGATGCCGGTCGCGTCCGAGCCACGGGCTGATCACGACGGTCGCTTACAAATGCGGCGGCGAGCCGAGCCGGTCTATGCGCTGGAGGGCTCGATCGCCGTCGCCGGCGCGCTGGTGCAGTGGCTGCGCGACAATCTCGGCATGATCCGCGCCAGCGCGGAGATCGAGGCGCTGGCGGCATCGGTCGCCGACAATGGCGACGTCTATTTCGTGCCGGCCTTCTCCGGGCCTGTATGCGCCGCATTGGCGGGCCGATGCGCGCGGCGTCATCGCCGGCCTGACCGGCTACGCCACCGCCGGCCACATCGCCCGCGCGGCGCTGGAGGCGACGGCGTACCAGGTGATGGATGTGGTGCGCGGCGATGCAGCGAGGATTGCGGCATCGCGCTGTCCGCGCTGCGGGTGGATGGCGGCATGACGGTCAACGCGCCTCTGATGCAGTTCCAGGCCGACATGCTGGACGTGCCGGTGGTCCGCCCGCGCGTGATCGAGACCACGGCGCTCGGCGCGGCCTACGCGGCGGGGCTGGCGGTCGGATACTGGCACAGCCTCGATGAGGTGCGCGCGAACTGGGGCGTCGGCGCAACGTGGTCGCCGGGGATGGATGCGGCGCAACGCGAGTTGTATGCCCGGTCGTGGCACCGGGCGGTGACGCGGTCCTTTGGCTGAGCTTCGATCCCGTCCCATCCGGGGGCCTCGGATGGGATGGAATTTCCGTGTAAGTGTCAGCCGACGCCCGGATCAAGCGCGGAGGAAGCGATGCTCACCCAAGCCCAGATCGACGAATATGACCGTATCGGCGCCATCGTCGTGCCGGATGTGCTGAGCGCGGACGAAGTGCAGGAACTGCGCCGCGTGACCGACGAATTCGTGCAGAACTCACGCACGCTCAACGCCCATGACGCGATCTACGATCTGGAAGACAGCCACTCGGCCCACGAGCCGCGGGTGCGGCGCATTAAGACGCCGCACGCGCACCATCCCGCCTACGGCCGCCTGGTCAGCCACCCGGGGATCGTCGCGGTGCTGCGCGACCTATGGGGACCGGATATCCGCTTCGACACGGCCAAGCTGAACATGAAGTCGGCGGGCTTCGGCGCGGCGGTGGAATGGCACCAGGATTGGGCGTTCTACCCGCATACAAACGATGACCTAGCGGCGGTCGGCATCATGATGGACGACATGGCGCTGGAGAACGGGCCGCTGATGATCGTTCCGGGCACACACCGCGGCCCCGTGTTCGACCATCATGCCGATGGACGGTTCTGCGGCGCCATGGACCCGTCGAAAGGCGACGTTGACTTCGACAAGGCCGTGCCGCTGACCGGCCGGGCCGGGTCGATCACCGTCCACCATGTGCGCGCCGTGCACGGCTCCGCGCCCAACACATCGCCCAAGGAACGGCGGCTGTTCCTGTTGCAGTATCGCGCCGCCGATGCCTGGCCGCTGCTCGGCTTCCCGGCACGCTGGAGGCTTACGACAAGCTGCTGGTCTCCGGCACCGGAACGATCCAGCCGCGCCTGGAGCCGGTGCCCGTGCGCCTGCCGCTGCCGCCCGCCGATGCGCAGGGCTCCATCTACGAGAACCAGAGGGGCCTGAAGCAGCGCTATTTCGCGAATGCCGTCGCTCAGCCGGCGTTGCAGCCCGCCAAGTAGGCGGTCTTGGCTCTTCCGGAGAGAATGGCTTCCGCCCGGGCTTTCTGGTCGGTGGCCTTTGGCGTGTTCGTCGTGTTCATGGCAAGCGCGATCCCGACGCCGCTCTATCCCCTCTATCAGGCGCCCTTCGGCTTCTCCGGCCTGATGCTGACCGCGATTTTCGCGCTCTATGTGGTCGGTACCTTGGCTGTGCTGGTCCTGGCGGGGAATCTGTCGGACCTGATCGGACGTCGCCCGGTGCTGCTTCTGGGGCTCGCGGCCGCGCTCGCCGGATCGGTCGCGTTCCTGTTCGCCAACGGGATCACCGGTCTGCTCGTCGGCCGCCTGCTCCACGGTGTCGCGGTGGGCGTGTTTGGCGCGGCAGGAGCGGCCACGCTGCTGGATTTGGAGCCGAACGGGAATCGCAGCCGCGCGGCGCTGTTCGCCACGGTGGCCAACATGGCGGGGCTGGTCGCCGGCTCGTTGCTGGCCGGGGGATTGGCCCAATACGCACCCCTGCCGTTCCGCTTGGTGTGGTTGCTGGAACTGGCCGCTCTCGCCGCCGCATCCGTGCTGATCTGGCGGCTGCCGAATGACCGACATCCCGCGCCGCCGGGCTGGTGGCGACCGCGTCCGTTGCATATGCCGGCGTCCATGCGGCGGCTGTTTACGGTGGCGGCGACGGCCGGGTTTAGCATCTCTGCCATCATGGGACTGTTTCTTTCGGTCGTTCCGGTCCTCCTCAGCGGCATCCTGCATGTGGCAGGCGCGGCGCGGGGCGGCGCGGTCGTTGCACTTCTTTTCACCGCCTCCGCCCTGTCCGAGATCCTGTTCCGGCATTTGCTCGCCCGGGTCGCGTCTTCCGCCGGCTTGGGCCTCATGCTCGCGGGACTGGCGGCGGTCATCATTGCGGAGCGTGCGACCTCGATGCCGTTGTTCATCGTCGGCACGTTGCTGGCCGGAGCCGGCCAGGGGCTGGCGCTGATGGGCGTGCTTGCCGCCGTCAATCTGGCCTCCCCGCCCGAGGAGCGAGGCGAGACGATCAGCAGCTTGTACGTGTTCAACTACCTTGGGCTGTCGCTGCCGGTGCTCGGGATCGGCGCAGCCAGCAGCGCGATGGGCCTGTTCGCGGCGACGGTGGGATTTGCCGTGCTGATCGGAGCGGCGAGCCTGTTCGCGCTGGCGGGGTTGCAGCGCATCGATGGCGCACGCCACCCCGACATGCCGGTGCACCATGGCATCGCAGGGTGTCCGCGCATGGGCTGAACGACGGGCTCAGGTCGTGATCGAGTATCCTCCATCCACCGGTATCGCCGTGCCGGTCACAAAATCCGAAGCCGCGCTGGCCAGGAACACCGCGATCCCGGCCATGTCGGCCGGGACGCCCCATCGCCCGGCCGGCGTGCGGCCCTCCACGCGCGCATGGAGGCCTTCCACCTGGTCGCGCGCGCGGCGGGTCAGGTCGGTGTCGATCCAGCCCGGCAGCACCGCGTTCACCTGGATATTGTCGGCGGCCCAGGCGGTGGCGAGGGCGCGGGTCATCTGCACGATGCCGCCCTTGCTTGCCGCGTAGGGCGTGGCGTAGGGCGCACCGAAGATCGACATCATCGAGCCGATATTGATGATCTTCCCGGCGCCGGCCTGCTGCATGGCGGAGTAGGCCGCCTGCGCGCACAGGAAGGCGCTGGTCAGGTTGGTGTCCATGACGTGGTGCCACTCGGCCTCGGTGTAGTCCTGCGGCATCTTACGAATCGACGTGCCGGCGTTGTTCACCAGGATGTCGAGGCGGCCGAACGCCCCCACGGTCTCGGCGATCAGCGCATGGCATTCCGGCCGCTTCGTTACGTCGGCCGCGACGAAGCGGCAGCGCACGCCCAGATCCTCGATCCGCGCCTGGGCGGCGCGTGCCTTCTCTGCGTCGCGTCCCGCCAGCACCAGATCGGCGCCCGCCCCGGCCAGCCCCTCGGCCATGCCGAGCCCGATGCCTCCATTGCCGCCGGTGACGATCGCGACCCGCCCCTTGAGATCGAAAAGCCGCATATCTGACGCCCTCCCCCGCCGCTTCGCCTTAGGGTTCGACTGTGGCATACCGCGCGGAGCAACAGAAACGGGGCGCCATGCCGACCACCGCCGAGCATGCCGCACCGACCACCGCCGTCCTGCCTGACGCCATACCGGCGCGGGGCTTGCGCGGCGAGCGCGCCGAAGGGTTCGCGCTGCTGCTCGTCACCGCCTGCTCCTGGGGCTTCAACTGGCCGGTGATGAAGTTCGTGCTGACCGAGCTGCCGCCCTTCACCATGCGAACGGTGGCGTGCGCGATGGGTCTCGTGTTCGCGGTCATGCTCGCGGCCGTGCGCCGGGAGCGGCTGATCCCGCAGCGTGACCAGATCTGGCCGCTGGTCGTCTTCGCGACCCTTAACTTCGGTGCCTTCACGGTCTTCACGACGATCTCCCTGGTCTGGCTCCGCGCCAGCGAGGCGGTCGTCATCACCTACACGCTGCCGATCTGGGCGGCGCTGCTGGCCTGGCCCATGCTGGGGGAGCGACCGACGGCGTGGCGGGTCTGCGGCATGGTGCTCGCGCTGGCGGGCGTCGCGCTGCTGGTCGGGGCCGACCAGATGCGGGCCGACTGGACCCTGCTGCCCGGTGTCGGCAGCGGCTTCCTGGCCGCCATGGTGTTCGGCCTCGGCACGGTGATCGCCAAGCGCCGCCCCCTGGCGATGCCGCCGGTGGCGGGCGTCGCGTGGCAGCTCGGGTTCGGCACGATCCCCGTGCTGATCCTTGCGGCCTTCGAGCGACCGGACTGGGCACGGGTGACGCCACTCGCCTGGGGTGGATTCGTGTATGTCGCGATCCTGCCGATGACCATCGCCTACCTGACCTGGTTCCGCGCGCTGCGCCTGCTGCCCGCCTCGATCGCGGCGACCAGCGTGCTGCTCTCCCCGCTGGTGGGCGTGCTTGCTTCGGCCGCGCTGCTGGGCGACCCGCTTGGCACGCGTCAGGCGGTCGCGCTCGCCGTGACGCTGACCGGGGTGGGGCTGACCGTCCGGTCCTGACGCGGGAGGGTACGTAGCGGCCACCGCACCGGAGGGCTACAACGGCGTCCATGCATGTGTTCCACGATCTGTGCCGTAGGGCACTGGACGACATCTGCGCCCAGGGGCGGGCGGCGGCCTGAGTTGAACTCATGCGGCGCGGCCGCTGATCCGGCTGGCACCCGGACAAGGACGGCGGCTGCGGGCCGGCGCGCCCTGGGCATTCAGCAACGAGATCGCGATGAAGCCCGAGTATCGCCGCCTGGAGCCGGGCGGCCTCGTGCGGCTCGAAGGCGACGACGGGGCACGGTTCGGCACGGCGATGTTCAACCCGCACAGCCTGATCGCCGCGCGGGTGCTGGATCGCGACCCCGACGCGCCAATCGATGCCGCCTGGGCGCGCGCGCGCCTGACCGAGGCGATGGCGCTGCGGGCACGGGTCTGCGACGGGCCGTTCCATCGGCTGGTGCATGCCGAGGCGGACCGGCTGCCGGGCCTAATCATCGATCGGTACGACGACGTTGTGGCGTTGCAGGCGAATGCCGCGGGCATGGACCGGCTCACGCCGCTTCTGGTGGAGGCGCTTGCCGCGCTGCTGCCGGTGCGGGCCGTGGTGGCACGAAATGATTCGAGCGCACGACGACACGAGGGCTTGCCCGAGCAGGTCGGGCTGCTGCGCGGCGACTCCGCCCAGGCCGCCGTTGTCGAGGGCGGGCTGTGGTTCCCGGTCGATCTGCTTGCCGGGCAGAAGACAGGCTGGTTCTTCGATCAGCGCCCCAACCGCGACCGCGTCGCCGCGCTCGCGCAGGGCGCGCGGGTGTTGGACGTGTTCGCCCATACCGGTGCCTTCGGGCTGCGCTGCGCCGCTTCCGGCGCCGCTTCGGTCGTGCTGGTGGATTCCAGTGCGCCCGCGCTCGACCACGCAATGGAGGCGGCCTCAGCCAACGGCCTGGGCGAGCGCGTCGCCACGCGACGGGAGGATGCGTTCGAAGCCTTGGCCGCGCTGGCGGAGGCGCGCGAGCGGTTCGACGTGGTGGTCTGCGATCCGCCCGCGTTCGCCAAGTCCCGAAAGGACGCGGCATCCGGGCTGCGCGCCTATGGCCGGCTGGCCCGACTTGCCGCCGCGGTGGTGGCGCCGGGTGGGTTCCTGTTCATAGCTTCGTGCAGCCACCATGCGGCATTGGATGCCTGGACGGGCCAAGTGGCGCTCGGGCTTTTCCGGGCGCGGCGGGAGGGCAGCGTTCTCGCGACCAGCGGCGCCGGCCCCGATCATCCGGTCCATCCGCATCTGCCGGAGACCGCCTATCTGAAAGCGCAGCTTCTTCGCCTGCTCTGAGCCGCGAGCTTGCCGCATACTGCTCGTAGGACAGCGGTTATGGCGGGCTGATGGACGGCTGTTTCAGCGGCTGGAGCGGACCGCTCGCAATTTGATGGCCCGGCGGAGCATTAATGCCCGCGACACTCGGGGCGCCGATCTCTCGAATGGTGTACACGTCCAGCACGAATACTAGGAAGAAGGCGAACGAGATCGCCAAAATCACGACGCCCACGACCGAGCTTTTGACTGCGACGCTACTGGCCGTGATCGTCGCCTCCCCGCCGTCGCCAAACGCTGCACGTCCGAGTTTTGCGAGGCGGTAGGAGCCGAGCAGTTGCAGGCCCGCAAGCACGACACCCGAGAACGTAATCACGACCACCATGCAAAGGAGAACAAAGTTCTCATACCGCTGGTCGGCGAAGCCGGCGTTGCGGATAATCGGACACCTCTAAAAACCCCTCCCGGCGCACCGCCGAACGCTGCTAAGTCTCTGATTTTACTGGGTGCAGGATCGCCGTCCGGACGTTTTTAGAGGTGTCCAGTTTTTGCAGTCCGAAATTTCTGGCCGATAGCTTGAACATCTGTTGAGACTTGCCTATTGGATTGCGCCGTCATCTCGTCGTCCGGTGCTGGAATCGATGCACGCGCAATGACTGCCTGCCAGTGCGGTACCGGAGAAGGCGACCGGGCACATGCCACGATCTGTCCGGCATTTGTAGAAAACAACCGACCCGTCTTGCGGCAGGCTCTGAGCGCTCCCGGTTGATTGCAGGTCATTTGCTGGCGGGTTCTCTTGGTCCAGAAAGCCCTGTGACACCCGCCCCGTGGAGGCGGGCTGCTGGGTCATGGTGGGCGGCCCCCCATACCCCGGTTGCCGGAGGGGCTGCCCTGCAGAAAACCCCAGCGGAGCAGCGAACGGCGGCGGAGATTGAGACTGGAGCGCGGCACCGGCGTAAGTCGAGGGTGAGTAGCTCTGTGGGTTGGCACCCTGTAGGACCGGGTCGGGAATGGACTGCCCCCCGGTTGTCTGATTATTTTGCCAATTGACGGAGGGTACAACGAATTCAGTATGCGGAGATTGAGACTGGGGCGGGGCACCAGCGTAAGTCTGCGGTGAGTAGCTCTGTTGATCGGCACCCTGTGGGACCGAGTTGGGAATGGACTGCCCCCCGGGCGTCTGATTGTTTTGCCAATTGACGGAGGGTAGAGCGTATTCAGTACCGAGGTGGTGCTGTCCCGGCCCCGGGTCCTGGGACCGCCCGCGGCGTGGAGGGCCGAGTCGGCACGTAGGCCTGTCGAGGGGCATTCGAGGGGGCGAGGCGAACCGGGGGCGACTGCAACCTCGGCGCTTGAGGGTGCTGATAGCAGTTCGGCGGGCAGGTAGTGTAAGCGTGGGCAAGTTGTCTGTCGGCGCCCAGCACAATAATGGAAGTCATCATCCACCATGCGGCAAGTGTCCTCATGACAACCTCCTGAACCGTTCGGGTCGTCGACGATCACGACGGCCTTGGGCGCGTTGAAAGTACCAGCAAACTTCTGGCGAAGTGTGAGCTACGTCACACCGGGTCAGATTACCAACGAGAGGCGTGGGCTCTCTTGCAGGCGCTGGACCGCAGTCAGCTGCTGTATCCGGCTGAGCCGCTCGAAATCAGGTTCGAAGCTGAAAGCCGCTGCTCGAACGTGAGGCGGTCAATGTCCCTCGACCAGCTTGTCGAGCGTCGCCTCGATCTGCCGCGTCACCTCGTCAATATCAGCCATCCCGTCCACGGTATGGAACCGGCCCTGGGCCTGGTAGTGCGGCAGGATGGGCGCGGTCTGGCCGTGATAGGCCTCCAGCCGGGCGCCGACGGTGTCGCGGGTGTCGTCGGCGCGCCGAACGAACTCGGTGGCGCCGCACACGTCGCAGACGCCGGGCGTGCGGGGGAGCTTGAAGTGGTCGTGATAGCCCTCGCCGCACTTGCCGCATGTGAAGCGCCCGGCGATACGCTCCACCAGGGCGGCGTCGTCCACGTTCAGCTCGATCACCGCATCCATGTGCAGGTGCTTGCCCGACAGGAGGGTGTCCAGCGCCTCGGCCTGTGGCACGGTGCGGGGGAAGCCGTCGAGGATGAAACCGCGCGCGCAGTCGGGGCGGTCGATCCGCCCGCCCAGCATCCGGATGATGATGTCGTCGGAGACGAGCTGGCCTGATTCCATCACCGCCTTCGCCTCGCGCCCGACCGGGCTGCCGGCGGCCACCTCGGCGCGCAGCATGTCGCCGGTGCTGATCTGCGCGATCCCGTAGCGATCCTCCAGCCGTTTCGCCTGGGTCCCCTTCCCCGCCCCCGGCGGCCCCAGAAGGATCAGGATCATCGGCGGTTCCTCACACGCGACTTGCGGATCAGCCCCTGGTACTGGTGCGCCAGCAGGTGTGACTGGATCTGGGTCACGGTGTCCATCGTGACCGAGACCACGATCAGAATCGAGGTGCCGCCGAAATAGAACGGTAGCCCGTAATTGCTGATCAGCAGCTCCGGCAACAGACAGACCGCGGTGAGGTAGAGGCCACCCACCGTAGTCAGCCGGGTGAGCACATAGTCGAAATAGTCGGCCGTCGCCGTGCCCGGACGGATGCCGGGCACGAAGCCGCCGTATTTCTTCAGATTGTCGGCGGTCTCCTGCGGGTTGAACACCACCGCCGTATAGAAATACGAGAAGAAGATGATGAGGATGGCATACAGCGCCATGTAGCCGGGCGTGCCGTGCCCGAGCTGGGAGGCGAGGAAGCCCAGCCAGCCGGTGCCGCCGCCCGAGAACCCGGCAATGGTCGCCGGGATCAGCAGGATCGAGCTGGCGAAGATCGGCGGAATCACGCCCGAGGTGTTGATCTTCAAAGGCATATGGGTCGAGTCGCCGCCGAACATGCGGTTGCCGACCTGCCGCTTGGGATATTGCACCGCCACCCGCCGGTAAGCGCGCTCCATGAACACGATGCAGCCGATCGTCACGAAGGCGATCACGAAGAAGCCGATGATGAAGGCGGGTGACAGCGCGCCGGTGGCGCCGAGTTGCAGCAACGAGGCGAGCGCGTTCGGCAGGTTGGCGACGATGCCGGCCATGATGATGAGGCTAGTGCCATTGCCGACGCCGCGCGCGGTGATCTGCTCGCCGAGCCACATCAGGAACATCGTCCCGCCGACCAGGGTGACCACGCAGGTGAACAGGAACATCGGTCCCGCGACGGGCACCGCCGGTCCGAAGCTGCCCCGCATCGATTCCAGCCCGACCGCGATGCCATAGGATTGGAAAAGGGCGATGAGGACCGTAAGGTAACGCGAGTACTGGTTGAGGCGCACCCGCCCCTGCTCGCCCTCCTTCTTCAGCGCTTCCAGCGAGGGAATGGCTGCGGTCAGCAGCTGGATGATGATGCTGGCGCTGATATACGGCATGATGTTCAGCGCGAACACCGTCATGCGGCCCAGCGCGCCGCCGGTGAACATGTTGAACATGCCGAGGATGCCGCCGCCGTGCTGCTGGAGCATCTCGGTCATCACCGAGGCATCGACGCCGGGCACCGGGATGTAGGAGCCGACCCGGTAGACGATCAGGGCGCCGAGGGTGAACCAGATGCGCTTCTTGAGCTCGGTGGCCTTCGACAGCACCCCGAGGCTGAGATTGGCTGCGAGCTGTTCGGCAGCGGAAGCCATGAGCGGTATTCCTCACAGGACGGCGCCGCCGGTGCGCGGAATGCCGCCGCACGCGGGCACATTTAGGCGCCGCGAAACGCGGTAGGCAAGGTCAACCCGGCGGCAGGGAGATCGCCAGTGTCGGTGACGTCCGCGCAACCATTGGATGTGCTACTCGGTGGGCGGCTCCGCGGCGGCAACGGTGGTGGTGATCGACCCTCCCGCGTTGCGCACGGCCTGGGCGGCGGACGCGGAAGCGCCACTGACGGTGATCGTCACCGCTCGGGTGATCTGGCCCTTGCCGAGCAGGCGCACGCCGGCGACCTTGCCGCCGCGCATCAGCCCGGCGGCACGCAGCGTGGCCTCGGTGATCGGCTGGCCGGGGTCGATCCGGCCCGACGCGATCGCCGCCTCCAGGGTGCCCAGGTTCACCGGCGCGTATTCCTTGCGGAACGGGTTGTAAAAGCCGCGCTTGGGCAGCCGGCGGTAGATCGGCAGCTGGCCGCCTTCGAAGCCGTTGATGGCGACACCGGTGCGCGCCAGCTGGCCCTTCACGCCCTTGCCGGACGTCTTGCCCTTGCCCGACCCGATGCCGCGCCCGAGGCGCTTGGACCGGCGGCGTGCGCCCAGATTGTCGCGCAGCTCGTTGAGATTCATGTCGCGATATCCTCCACCTTGAGGAGGTGGGCCACCTTGCGCACCATCCCGCGCACCGATGGCGTGTCCTCAAGCTCGCGGCTGCGGTGCAGCTTGTTGAGGCCGAGGCCGATCAGCGTCTCGCGCTGACCCGGCTTGCGTGCGATAGGCGAGCCGGTCTGGGTCACCCGGATACGCTTGCCGGCGTCAGGCATTGGCGGCGGCCTCCGCCTCGGTCTGCGGCGCGGCTTCCCGGCGGGGGCCGAGGATGTCGGAGACCTTCTTACCCCGCCGATTGGCGACCACACGCGGCGAGGCGCAACGCGACAGCCCGGCGAAGGTGGCCTTGATCATGTTATGCGGGTTGCGGCTGCCGAGCGACTTGGCCACCACGTCATGGATCCCGAGGCTCTCGAACACGGCGCGGAGTGGCCCGCCGGCGATGATGCCGGTGCCGGCCGAGGCCGAGCGCAACACGACCACGCCGGCGCCGAACCGGCCCTGGACGTCGTGGTGCAGGGTGCGGCCTTCCTTCATCGGCACGCGGATCATGGTGCGCTTGGCGTGTTCGGTCGCCTTGCGGATCGCTTCGGGCACCTCGCGCGCCTTGCCGGCGCCGAAGCCGACACGGCCCTTCTTGTCGCCCACGACCACCAGCGCAGCGAAAGCGAAGCGGCGCCCGCCCTTCACCACCTTGGCGACTCGATTGATGGTGACGAGTTTGTCGATGATGCCGTCATCGGGCTCGTCGCGGTCGCGCCGGCGGCCGTCTCGTGGTTCACGTGCCATCGCTCACATCCTCAGAATGCCAGCCCGCCTTCGCGGGCGGCCTCGGCCAGCGCCTTAACGCGGCCGTGATACAGATAGGCGCCGCGATCGAACACGACTTCCTTGATCCCGGCGGCCAGCGCCCGTTCGGCCACCAGACGGCCGACAGCGGCAGCTGCCTCCTTGTCGGCGCCGGTGCGCATGCCTTCGCGCAGCCCCTTGTCGAGCGAGGACGCGGCGGCGACGGTGCGACCGCCGGCGTCGTCGATCACCTGGGCATAGATGTGCTTGGACGAGCGGAACACCGACAGCCGCGGTCGCCCACCGGCCTTCTGACGCAGCTGGAAGCGCAGGCGCTCGCGCCGACGCTCCCGCAACTCCTGAACTCCGCTCATTACTTCTTCTTGCCTTCCTTGCGCCGGATGATCTCGTCGGTATAGCGCACGCCCTTGCCCTTGTAGGGCTCCGGCGGGCGCCAGCCGCGGATTTCGGCGGCGACCTGGCCGACCAGGCGCTTGTCAACGCCCTGCACGCGCACCGCCGTGGGACGCTCGCAGGTAATGGTGATGCCGTCGGGAATCGGATAGACCACGTCGTGCGAGAAGCCCAGATTCAGAACAAGGTTCTTGCCCTGCACCGCAGCGCGGTAGCCGGTCCCGGTGATCTCCATTGAGCGGGTAAAGCCGGCCGAGACGCCCTGCAACATGTTGGCGACCTGCGCGCGGGTGGTGCCCCACATCATGCGGGCTTGCCGCTCGGTGCCGCGCGGCGCAATGCTGACTTTGTTGTCGGCGACGCTCGCCTCGACATGCTCGGTCAGATCGAGGCGCAACTCGCCCATCCGCCCCTTCGCGGTGAGCCGGTTGCCCGCCAGGGCCACCTGCACGCCTTGCGGGATCTCGACCGGGTATTTGCCTATCCGGGACATTCCCGCCTCCTCAGAACACGCGACACAGGACCTCGCCGCCAACATTGGCGGCGCGGGCCTCGGCATCGCTCATCACGCCGCGCGGGGTGGAGAGGATCGACACGCCGAGCCCGGCGTAGAAGCGGGGGAGCTCCTTGATCTTGGAGTACACGCGCCGGCCGGGCTTGGAGACGCGGTGGATCTCCTTGATGACCGGTTCGCCCTCGTTGTACTTCAGCTCGATGCGCAGATGCGCGATCCCCGGCCGCACCTCCTCGGCCGAGAAGCCGCGGATGTAGCCTTCGCGCCGCAGCACATCCAGCACGTTGGCGCGCAGCCGCGAGGCCGGCGCGATGCAGGAAGTATGACGCGCGCGCTGCGCGTTGCGGATGCGGGTGAGCATGTCACCCAGCGGGTCCGACATCGACATTCCGGGCCCTCCTACCAGCTCGCCTTGACCATGCCGGGGATCTGCCCGGCGGAGGCGAGGTCACGCAGCATCATGCGCGACAGCTTGAACTTGCGGTAATTCCCGCGCGAGCGACCGGTCAGCTCGCAGCGCAGCCGCACGCGCACGCGCGCGCCATTGCGCGGCAGCTCCGCCAGCTTCAGCGTCGCGTTGAAACGATCCTCGACCGGCAGCGTGCGGTCCATCACGATCGACTTCAGCTCAGCGCGCTTGGACTTGTCGCGCGCCGCCAAGCGCATGCGCATCTTGTTGCGGTTGACCTGCGAGGTCTTGGCCATTCTGTCTCTCACCCTCCGGAACCTGCCGGGCATGCACCCGACGGTTTTCCAAACTCAGCTTGCGTTCAACTCAGCTCGCGAACGGCAGGTCAAACGCCTTCAGCAGCGCCTTCGCCTCCGTATCCGTCTCGGCGGTGGTCACGAACACGATGTCCATTCCGCGCACCGCGTCCACCCGGTCGTAATTGATCTCGGGGAAGACGATCTGCTCGCGCATCCCCATCGCAAAATTGCCGCGTCCGTCGAATCCCTTGCCCTGCGCTATACCGCGGAAATCGCGCACACGCGGCAGCGCGATAGTCACCAGCCGGTCCAGGAACTCGTACATCCGCGCCTTGCGCAGCGTCACCTTGCAGCCAATCGGCAGGCCCTTGCGGATCTTGAAGCCGGCGATCGCCCTCTTGGCGACCGTCTTGACCGGTCGCTGACCGCTGATCGCGGCAAGTTCGGCGACGGCGGCATCCAGCGTCTTCTGGTCGGCCGTCGCCTCGCCAACGCCCATGTTGATGACGATCTTGTCGAGCCGGGGCACCTGCATCGGATTCTTGTAGCCGAACTCCTGTTGCAGCTTGCCGCGCACCTCCTCGCGGTAGCGTCGCTGCAGGCGCGGCATCTCGGCCGGCGAGGCAGCCGCCTCGGCAGTTGTCGCGATCTCCGCGTTGCCGCCGCGCGCGGCGGCGCTCTCTTTCGGCTGGCGGGCGCCACCCTTCGGCTGGCTGCCTTGCTGGCCCTTGCCGCCCCTTGGCGGCGCTTTCGTCCCGCTCATCTCAGCCCTCGATCACTTGGCCGGTGGCCTTGGCCACCCGCACCTTCCGCCCGTCCTCCAGGACGCGAAAGCCGACCCGTGTGCGCGTCTCGCTCTTCGGATCGATCAGCATCAGGTTGGACAGGTGAATCGCCGCCTCCTCGCGCACGATGCCGCCCGGCTGCCCCATGCCCTGCGGCTTCCGGTGCTTGGTGGCGATGTTCACGCCGGCGACCAGCGCGCGCTCGGCGCGCGGGAACACACGCAGCACCTCGCCGCGGATGCCCTTGCTGGCGCCGGTGATGACCTCCACCGTGTCGCCCCTGCGGATGCGCGCGGCCATCAGATCACCTCCGGAGCAAGGGAGATGATCTTCATGAAGCGCCGCGCTCGCAACTCGCGCACGACGGGTCCGAAGATGCGCGTGCCGATCGGCTCCAGCTGCTTGTTGATCAGCACCGCCGCATTGCGGTCGAAGCGGACCGCGCTGCCGTCGCCCCGACGCACCGGGAAGGCCGTTCGCACGATCACCGCCTGGTGGACGTCGCCCTTCTTCACCTTGCCGCGGGGGATCGCCTCCTTCACCGAGACCACGATCACGTCTCCCACCGACGCGGTCTTGCGCTTGGAGCCGCCCAGCACCTTGATGCACTGCACCCGGCGCGCGCCGGAGTTGTCGGCGACGTCCAGGTTGGATTCGACGGAGATCACGCCATGGCTCCTTCGGCTGGCCCGGGCTCAGCCTGCATCGGCGCCCCAGGCGTCTCGTCGGCCAGCGTCTCGTTGGCCGACGTCTCGTCGGCCATTGCCTCGCCGTTGCGCGTGACCACCAGCCAGGTCTTGCGCTTGCTGATGGGCCGGCACTCCTCGATGCGCACCACGTCGCCCACCTTGCACACATTGGCTTCGTCGTGGGCGGCGTACTTCTTCGAGCGCCGGATGAACTTCTTGTAGAGCGGGTGCATCACGCGACGATCGACAAGCACCGTGACGGTCTTGTCCATCTTGTCGCTCGTCACCCGGCCGGTGAGAACCCGCCTCGGCATTCCGCTACCCCTCTTAAGTCCGGGCGGGAGCGCGCTGGCGCTCGCCCATAATCGTTTTCAGCCGCGCGATCTCGCGCCGCACCTGACGCACGCGCGCCGTCCCCTCGGCCTGGCCGATCGCGCGCTGAAAGCGCAGGTTGAACTGCTCCTTGCGCAGCGCCACCAGCAGTTCGTCCATCTCGTCCGGCGTCTTGGCACGCAGGTCGGATGCCGTGTTTACCGCAGCCTTGGCCATCACGAATTTCCTGACCGCTGCACGATCTTGGTGCGGATCGGCAGCTTGGCCGCGCCAAGCGTGAGCGCATCACGCGCGACCTCGGGCGGTACGCCGTCCAGCTCGAACATGATCCGCCCGGGATGCACGCGGCAGACCCAGAACTCCGGGCTGCCCTTGCCCGAGCCCATACGGACCTCGGCCGGCTTGATCGACACCGGCACGTCCGGAAAGATGCGGATCCACACGCGCCCGGCACGCTTCATCGCCCTGGTGATGGCGCGCCGCGCCGCCTCGATCTGGCGCGCGGTGATGCGCTCGGGCTCCAGCGCCTTCAGGCCGAAGGTTCCAAAGTTGAGCTGGGTGCCGCCGCTGGCAAGGCCGTGGATGCGGCCCTTGTGCGCCTTGCGGAACTTGGTGCGCTTGGGTTGCAGCATGATCCCTGTCCTACCGCTGCGGCGCCTGTTCGGCGGCGCGACGGTCCTGCGCCAACGGATCGTGCGCGAGGATCTCGCCCTTGAAGACCCACACCTTCACGCCGCAGGTGCCGTACGTGGTTTTCGCCGTGGCGTGGCCGTAATCGACGTCGGCGCGCAGCGTGTGCAGCGGCACGCGACCCTCGCGGTACCATTCCACGCGCGCGATCTCAGCGCCGCCAAGCCGGCCGCCGCAGTTGATGCGGATGCCCTGCGCGCCGAGCCGCATCGCCGACTGCACTGCGCGCTTCATCGCGCGACGGAACGCGACGCGGCGCTCAAGCTGCTGAGCGATGTTCTCGGCCACCAGGGTCGCGTCGATCTCGGGCTTGCGGATCTCGACGATGTTCAAGGACACGTCCGTCTTGGCCATCCGGCTGAGGTCCTTCCTCAGCACCTCGATGTCCTGACCCTTCTTGCCGATGACCACGCCGGGTCGCGCGGCATAGATCGTCACGCGCGGCTTCTTGGCCGGGCGCTCGATCACCACGCGCGAGACGCCGGCGCCCCGCAGCCGCTCACGCAAGCGCTTGCGCAGCCGCAAATCGTCGTGCAGCAGCACCGAATAGTCGGCACCCGCGAACCAGCGGCTGTCCCAGGTGCGGTTGATGCCGAGCCGCAGCCCGATCGGATTGACCTTGTGACCCATTACGCGGCCCCCTGTCCGGCCCGCGCCGAGCCTGCTTCAGCCTCCTCGGCGCGCTCGGCCACGACGATCCTTAGATGACTGAACCACTTTTCCACGCGCGACGCGCGACCTCGGCCGCGCGCATGGAAGCGGCGCATGACGATCGAGCGTCCCACTTCCGCACGTGAAACGACAAGTCGATCGACGTCGAGCTGGTGATTGTTCTCGGCATTGGCGATGGCGCTCTCCAGCGCCTTGCGCACCGGTTGGGCGATACGACGCTTGCTGAAGGTGAGCGTTGCGATCGCCTGCGGCGCGGGCAGGTCACGGATCATCGCGGCCACCAGGTTCAGCTTGCGCGGCGAGACGCGCAGGTTGCGCACCACGGCCTGCGCCTCGGTGTCCGCCAGCATGCGCGGATAGCCCGGCTTGCTCATGTCAGCCCCGCCTCGCCTTCTTGTCGCCGGAATGCCCGCTGAACGTTCGGGTCGGCGAGAACTCGCCGAACTTGTGGCCGACCATGTTCTCGTTCACCTGCACGGGCAGGAACTTGCGGCCGTTATAGACACCGAAGGTCAGGCCGACGAACTGCGGCAGAATGGTCGAGCGGCGCGACCAGATGCGGATGATCTCGTTGCGGCCGGAATTCCGCGAGGTTTCGGCCTTCTTCAACAAGTACCCGTCCACGAACGGGCCCTTCCAGACGGAACGTGCCATCCTTAACTGCCCCCGCTCATTTGCTCTTGCTGCGGCTGCGAATGATCAACCGCTGCGTGCGCTTGTTGGCGCGTGTCTTGTAGCCCTTGGTCGGCTTGCCCCACGGCGTCACCGGATGGCGTCCACCCGAGCTGCGGCCCTCGCCGCCGCCATGTGGGTGATCGACCGGATTCATCACCACACCGCGGTTGTGCGGGCGGCGGCCGAGCCAGCGCGAGCGGCCCGCCTTGCCGATCTTCTCGTTCATGTTGTCGGGGTTCGACACCGCCCCGATCGAGGCCATGCACTCGGCCCGCACGATGCGCAGCTCGCCCGACATCAGCTTGATCTGCGCGTAGCCGGCATCCTTGCCGACGAGCTGCGCATAGGTGCCGGCCGAGCGCGCGATCTTGCCGCCGGCGCCCGGCTTCATTTCGATGTTGTGGATGATCGTGCCGACCGGGATCGCGCCGAGCGGCATCGCGTTGCCCGGCTTAATGTCAACGCGCGCGCCGGCAATCACCGAATCGCCCACGCGCAGACGCTGCGGCGCAAGAATGTAGGCCAGCTCGTTGTCGGCGTACTTCACCAGCGCGATGAACGCCGTGCGGTTCGGGTCGTATTCCAGCCGCTCCACCATCGCCGGCATGTCGAACTTGCGTCGCTTGAAATCAACATGACGATAGGTCTGCTTGTGGCCGCCACCCCGGAAACGGCTCGTGATGCGGCCGTGGTTGTTGCGCCCGCCCGTCCCGACCTTCCCTTCGGTCAACGTCTTGACGGGCGCGCCCTTCCACAACTCGTTGCGCCGGATCAGCACCGTGCCGCGCAGGCTGGCCGTGACCGGGTTGAAGTTTCTCAACGGCATGTCTGTGTTCTCACGCAAGCCCGGTGGTGAAGTCGATCTGCTGACCGACCGCGAGGCGCACGAAGGCCTTCTTGACGTCCGTCCGGCGGCCAGGACGGCCACGGAATCGCTTGGTCTTGCCCTTCTGCACCAGCGTGTTCACGGCCAGCACCTGTACATTGAACAGCGCTTCCACCGCGGCCTTGATCTGCGGCTTCGTCGCGTCGAGCGGCACGCGGAACACATACTGCCCGTGCTCGGACAGGCGGGTCGCCTTCTCGGTGATCACCGGGCTGCGAATCAGCTGATACATCGTCTCGCGCGACAGCCGCAGCCCGCGCGCCTGTTCCGTTCCCGGAAGCTGCGTCTCGCTCATGCCGCTTCCCCTTCCGTCTGCTGTCGGCCGTCGGCAACCGGGGCGCCCGTCAGCCGCTCCGCCAGGCCCGCGAGGCCGGCGGCGGTGATCGCCAGCACGTCGTGCCGCAGGATGTCGTAAACATTCGCCCCAACGGTCGGCAGCACGTCGATGCCGTGCAGGTTGCGGCTGACCCGCAGGAAGCCCTGGTCGACCGTGCGATCGACGATCAGCGCCGAGCGCCAGCCCAGCACCTTGAGCTTGCACGCCAGGTCCTTCGTCTTGGCGAGGTCTCCCGCTGCCGCGTCGAGCACGACCAGCTTTCCCTCGGCATGCTTTTGCGAGAGCGCGGATATCAGGCCCAGGCGACGAACCTTCTTGTTCAGGCTGTATTCGTGCGAGCGCACGACCGGCCCGTGCACCACGCCGCCGGTGCGGAACTGCGGCGAGCGCAGGCTGCCCTGGCGGGCATTGCCGGTGCCCTTCTGGCGATAGGGCTTCTTGGTCGTGCCCTGCACCTCGCCCATGCCCTTGACCTTGTGCGTGCCGGCGCGGCGCTTGGCGAGCTGCCAGTGCACCACGCGCGCCATGATGTCCACCCGCGGCGTGGCGGCGAAGAACTCGTCGGGCAGGTCGGTGCTGCCGGCTTCGGTGTTGTCCAGGGTGCGGATCGCGACCTGCATCGAACGTCTCCCTCAGGCCGCTGCCGGCGCATCGGCCAGCGCGGCCGGGTAGGGCACATCCGCCGGACGGGCCCGCTTGACGGCGTCGCGCACGAGCACGAACGCGCCGCGCCCACCGGGCACGGCGCCCTTCAACATGATGAGCCCCTTCCCGGTATCGACCGCCGCCACCTCCAGGCTCAGCGTGGTCACCCGCTCATGCCCTAGGTGCCCGGCCATCTTCTTGTTCTTGAAGACCTTGCCCGGGTCCTGGCGATTACCGGTCGAGCCGTGGCTGCGGTGGCTGATCGAGACGCCGTGGCTGGCCTCCAGGCCCGAGAAGTTCCAGCGCTTCATGGCACCGGCAAAACCCTTGCCCTTGCTGGTGCCCGTTACGTCGACGCGCTGGCCGACGAGGAAATGCGCCGCCGACAGCGTGGCGCCGGGTTCGAGCAGCGCGTCGGCATCGACGCGGAACTCCGCCAGGCGAGCCTTCGGCTCCACCTTGCTCCTGGCGAAATGGCCGCGATTGGGCTTGCTGACGTTCTTCACCTTCGCCCGTCCCCAACCGAGCTGGACCGCGGTGTAGCCGTCCGTCTCCTCCGTGCGCGCGGCGACGACCTGCACCGCATCCAGGTGCAGCACGGTGACCGGCACATGGGTGCCGTCGTCGCGGAAGATCCGCGTCATGCCCAGCTTCTTGGCAAGCAGTCCGGTTCGCATGACCCTGCCTTCAGATCTTGATGTCGACGTCCACGCCGGCGGCGAGGTCGAGCTTCATGAGCGCATCCACCGTCTGCGGGGTCGGCTCGACGATGTCGAGCAGGCGGCGATGGGTTCGGATCTCGAACTGCTCGCGGCTTTTCTTGTCGACGTGCGGCGAGCGGTTCACGGTGAAGCGCTCGATATGCGTCGGCAGCGGGATCGGTCCGCGAACGCGGGCACCCGTACGCTTGGCCGTGTTCACGATCTCCTTCGTGCTGTTGTCCAGCACGCGATGATCGTACGCCTTGAGGCGTATGCGGATATTCTGGTTGTCCATCGTTTGCTTATCCGTTCGGCGCGAAATCACCGCCGCCGTTCCGCCCGGAGAAAATCCCCGGACGGGGCGGCGGCGCGTGCTGGTCCGTTATGCCGTGATCTTCGCCACCACGCCGGCGCCGACAGTCCGGCCACCTTCGCGGATCGCGAACCGCAGCCCTTCGTCCATGGCGATCGGCTGAATCAGCTCAACCGACATCGAGACGTTATCGCCCGGCATCACCATCTCGGTGCCTTCGGGCAGCGTCACCACCCCGGTCACGTCGGTGGTGCGGAAGTAAAACTGCGGCCGATAGTTGGTGAAGAACGGCGTGTGCCGCCCACCCTCTTCCTTAGTAAGGATGTAGGCTTCGGCCTGGAAGTTCTTGTGTGGGGTGATCGACCCCGGCTTGGCCAGCACCTGTCCCCGCTCGACTTCCTCGCGCTTCGTGCCGCGGAGCAGCGCGCCGATGTTGTCGCCAGCCTCCCCGCGATCGAGGAGCTTGCGGAACATCTCCACGCCGGTGACCACCGTCTTCTGCGTCGTCTTGATACCGACGATCTCGACCTCGTCGCCCACGTTGACCACCCCACGCTCCACGCGGCCGGTGACCACGGTGCCGCGACCGGAGATCGAGAACACGTCCTCGATCGGCATCAGGAACGGGCGATCCGTCGCGCGCACCGGCTGCGGAATGTAGCTGTCAACCGCCGCCATCAGCTCGAGGACCGTCTTCTCGCCGATCTCCGGCTCGCGGTCCTCCAGCGCACACAGCGCCGAGCCCTTGATGACGGGGATGTCATCGCCGGGAAATTGATAGGACGACAGCAGCTCGCGCACCTCCAGCTCGACCAGCTCGAGAAGCTCGGGGTCGTCCACCATATCGACCTTGTTCATGTACACGACCAGCGCCGGCACACCGACTTGGCGGGCGAGCAGGATGTGCTCGCGCGTCTGCGGCATCGGGCCGTCGGCGGCGGACACGACCAGGATCGCGCCGTCCATCTGCGCGGCGCCGGTGATCATGTTCTTCACGTAGTCGGCGTGGCCCGGGCAGTCCACATGCGCGTAGTGGCGGTTCGCCGTCTCATACTCGACATGCGCGGTCGCGATGGTGATGCCGCGCGCGCGCTCCTCGGGGGCCTTGTCGATCTGGTCGTACGCCGTGTAGGTCGCGCCGCCGGTCTTGGCCAGGACCTTGGTGATCGCCGCCGTCAGCGAGGTCTTGCCATGGTCGACATGGCCGATCGTGCCGATGTTGCAGTGCGGCTTGTTGCGCTGGAATTTCGCCTTGGCCATCGCTAGTCTCTCCGTGGACCTGCGGTCCGTGTCACGTGCTTCGGGGTGTTACCACCGGTAGTGGCTGAAGGCTTTGTTGGCCTCCGCCATCCGGTGGGTGTCTTCGCGCTTCTTTACCGCCGAGCCGCGATTATTGACCGCGTCCAGCAGCTCGTTCGAGAGACGGTCTTCCATCGCGTGCTCGCCGCGCTTGCGCGCCGCATCGATGAGCCAGCGGATGGCAAGCGCCTGGCGCCGCTCCGTCCGGACCTCGACCGGCACCTGATAGGTGGCGCCGCCGACCCGGCGGGAGCGGACCTCGACGGCCGGCTTCACGTTCTCCAGCGCCTCGTGGAACATGCGCACCGGGTCGGCCTGCGCGCCGCCCCGCCTGCGCAGAACATCGAGCGCCGAATAAACGATGCCTTCGGCGGCCGATTTCTTGCCATCGTACATCAGCGCGTTCATGAAACGCGTGATCACGATGTCGCCGAACTTCGCATCCGGCAGAATCTCGCGCTTGACGGCGCGGCGACGGCGGGACATCGGCGAGGCCTCCCTATTTCGGCCGCTTTGCGCCGTAGAGCGAACGGCGCTGGCGGCGCTTGGCGATGCCCTGGGTGTCGAGTACGCCACGCAGGATGTGGTAGCGCACGCCGGGCAGGTCCTTCACTCGCCCGCCGCGGATCAGCACCACCGAGTGCTCCTGCAGATTATGGCCTTCGCCCGGGATGTAGCTGACCACCTCGTAGCCGTTGGTCAGCCGCACCTTGGCCACCTTGCGCAGCGCCGAGTTCGGTTTCTTCGGCGTGGTCGTATACACGCGGGTGCAGACGCCGCGCTTCTGCGGGCAGCCCTGCAGAGCCGGAACCGTGTTCCGGGTCTTCTGCGGCTCCCGTCCCTTGGCAATGAGCTGGTTGATGGTCGGCATGACCCTCTGTCTCGATTCTATACGGTCGGTCGGCCGGCCAGCCGCCTTGTTGTCCGCGCATCACCGTCGTCCACGGGCGAAACCCGCACGCATGGGGGAGGTCCCCACGATTGCGGGTTGAGGTCACGCATGCGGCCTGGGCTCCGACTGGTCGCGGGAGCGGCGCCGCAAGCAATGGTGCCTGCAATACGACGGCCGCCGGAAACGTCAGCAGGGTCGGCCGAGGGGGCGGAAACTAGTGGCGTGCGTGAGGCGAGTTCAACCCGGTTCGGCGGCGGCCGTGCATCTTCCGGATGCGGCGTGTCTCCTGCCCGCCGCCGACCAAACAGCATGAAGGCCGGCCGCGCGAAATGCACGACCGGCCTTCGATGCTGTCCGCGCCAGCGCTATTCGGCGGCTTTCACGTCGGTGATCTGCGCCGCGTTGCCCATGTGCAGCAGGCGTTGGTCCCGCCCGGCGGCGATGGCGCGCAGGCGGTTCATCACCGCCCCCGTGCCGGCCGGGATCAGCCGTCCGACAATCACGTTCTCCTTCAGCCCTGTCAGCGAATCGACCTTGCCGGCCGTGGCCGCCTCGGTCAGCACGCGCGTCGTCTCCTGGAAGGAGGCGGCGCTGATGAAGCTGTTGGTCTGCAAGCTGGCCTTGGTGATGCCTTGCAGCACCGGCATCGCCACCGCCGGGCGGTCATTGCGGCCGAGCTTGGCCAGCACCGCGTCGAACTCCATGCGGTCCACCTGCTCACCGGCCAGGAACGTCGTGTCGCCCGCGTCGAGGATCTCGACCTTCTGTAGCATCTGGCGAACGATCACCTCGATGTGCTTGTCGTTGATCTTCACGCCCTGCAGCCGGTAGACGTCCTGGATCTCGTTGACCAGGTAGTCCGAGAGCGCCTCCACGCCGAGCACCTTGAGAATGTCGTGCGGCACGCGCGGCCCGTCCACCAGCGGATCGCCCCGGCGGACGAAGTCGCCCTCCTGGACCGAGACGTGCTTGCCCTTCGGGATCAGGTAGTCGGTCTCCTCGCCCGTCTCGTCATTCTTCACGATGACCCGGCGCTTGGCCTTGTAGTCCTTGCCAAACTCCACCCGCCCGTCGGTTTCGGCGATGATCGCGTGGTCCTTCGGCCGGCGCGCCTCGAACAGTTCCGCGACGCGCGGCAGGCCACCGGTGATGTCACGCGTCTTGCTGCCCTCGCGCGGAATGCGCGCGAGCACGTCGCCGGCGGCCACCTGGGCGCTGTTGTCGACCGACAGGATCGAATCAGGCGCCAGGAAGTAGCGCGCATCCGAGCCGTTCGGCAGCTTCAGCACGTCGCCCTGCTCGTCCTTGAGCTGCAGGCGCGGGCGCAGATCGACCCCCTTTGCGGCCTGCTTGTAATCCACGACGACCTTGGAGGTGAGCCCGGTCACCTCGTCCATGCGCTCCACCAGGGTCACGCCCTCGATGAGGTCGATATACTCGACCCGGCCGGCGCGCTCGGTGATGATCGGCAGGGTATAGGGGTCCCACTCCGCCAGCTTCTGGGCACGACCGACCTGCTGGATTCTCGTCCACCAGCAGTCGCGCCCCGTAGGGCACGCGGAAGCGGGCGCGCTCGAGGCCCTTGTCGTCCTGCAGCACGATCTCGCAGTTGCGGCTCATGACGACCGGGACGCCCAGGCTGTTCATGACGACGTTGCGGTTCTTGACCGCCACGCGCCCGTCATGGCTCGCCTCGACGAAGGACTGCTCGGCGCCGCGCTGAGCCGCGCCGCCGATATGGAAGGTCCGCATCGTGAGCTGTGTGCCCGGCTCGCCGATCGACTGCGCGGCGATGACCCCCACCGCCTCGCCGATGTTGACCGGCGTGCCGCGCGCGAGGTCACGGCCGTAGCAGTGGCCGCAGACGCCGATCGGCGCCTCGCACGTCAGCACGGAGCGGATCAGCACCGTCTCCACGCCCGATTGCTCGATCTGGTCGGCCGCCTCCTCCTCGATCAGCGTGTTAACCGGAAGGATCACCTCCCCGGTAGCCGGGTCGAGCACATCGCGCGCCGTCGTGCGGCCCAGGATGCGCTCCGAGAGGCTCGCCACGACTTCGCCGCCGTCCATCACCGCACGCACCGTGAGGCCGCGCTCCGTGCCGCAATCCTCCTCGACAATGATGCAGTCCTGCGCAACATCGACCAGGCGGCGCGTGAGGTAGCCCGAGTTCGCGGTCTTCAGCGCCGTATCCGCGAGCCCCTTGCGGGCGCCGTGGGTGGAGTTGAAGTATTCGAGGACCGAAAGGCCTTCCTTGAAGTTGGCGATGATCGGCTGCTCGATGATCTCGCCCGACGGCTTGGCCATTAGACCGCGCATGCCGGCCAGCTGGCGCATCTGCGCGGGGCTGCCGCGCGCGCCGGAGTGGCTCATCATCCACACCGAATTGGTGGCCTTGCCGCTCTCCTGGCGGCTGATCTCCTTCATCATCGCGCCCGCCACCTCGTCGGTGCAGCGCGACCACGCATCGACCACCTTGTTGTAGCGTTCCCCGGCGGTGATCAGGCCTTCCTGGTACTGCTGCTCGAACTCCTTCACCTCGGCCTGGGTGCGCCGGATCATCGGCCCCTTTTCCTCTGGGATGATGAGGTCGTCCTTGCCGAAGGAGATCCCCGCCTTGGCCGCCTGGCCGAAGCCGAGCCCCATCAGCCGGTCGGCGAAGATCACGCACTCCTTCTGCCCGCAGTGGCGGTACACCGCGTCGATCACGTCGGAGACGTTCTTCTTGGTGAGCTGGCGGTTGATCAGGGAGAACGGGATGTTCGGGTGCTTGGGCAGCATCTGCGCGATCATCATGCGCCCGGGCGTGGTCACGACGACCTCACGGACGAGATTGCCATTGGCGTCGATCGTCTCCCAGCGCGCCTTGATCTTGTCGTGCAGCCCGATCGCGTGGGCGTGCAGCGCGTGCTCGATCTCGCCGACCGTGCCGAAAGCGGGCACGTCCTTGTCTTCGGCGTTGCGGAACTCCGGCGTCTCCAGCGACAGGTAATAGAGGCCGAGCACGATGTCCTGGCTCGGCACGATGATCGGCTTGCCGTTCGCCGGGCTGAGGATGTTGTTGGTGGACATCATCAGCACACGCGCCTCGAGCTGCGCCTCCAGGCTGAGCGGCACGTGCACCGCCATCTGGTCGCCGTCGAAATCCGCGTTGAACGCCGTGCAGACGAGCGGGTGAAGCTGGATCGCCTTGCCCTCAATCAGCACGGGCTCGAACGCCTGGATGCCGAGCCGGTGCAAGGTCGGCGCCCGATTCAGCATCACGGGATGCTCGCGGATCACCTCCTCCAGGATGTCCCACACCTCGGGACGCTCCTTCTCCACCATCCGCTTGGCCGCCTTGATGGTCGTGGCGTGGCCGTACTTCTCAAGCTTGGCATAGATGAATGGCTTGAACAGCTCGAGCGCCATCTTCTTGGGCAGCCCGCACTGATGCAGCTTCAGCTCCGGCCCGACCACGATGACCGAGCGGCCCGAGTAGTCCACGCGCTTGCCCAGCAGGTTCTGGCGAAACCGGCCCTGCTTGCCCTTCAGCATGTCGGAAAGCGACTTCAGCGGACGCTTGTTGGCGCCCGTGATGGCACGGCCGCGCCGGCCGTTGTCGAACAGCGCGTCCACCGCCTCCTGCAACATGCGCTTCTCGTTGCGCACGATGATGTCAGGGGCGCGCAGCTCCATCAGCCGCTTCAGGCGATTGTTGCGGTTGATAACACGGCGGTACAGGTCATTAAGGTCCGAGGTGGCGAAGCGGCCGCCATCGAGCGGCACGAGCGGGCGCAGCTCGGGCGGAATGACCGGCACGACGTCGAGGATCATCCAGTCGGGACGCGCACCGGACTCCCCGAACGCCTCGATGAGCTTGAGGCGCTTGACCAGCTTCTTCCGCTTGGCCTCGCTGGTGGTCTCCTTGAGATCGGTGCGCAGGCGGGTCTTCTCGGCATCAAGCTCGATCGTGTTGAGGATCTTCTTGATCGCCTCGGCGCCGATCCCGACCTCGAACGCCTCATCGCCGAATTCATCCTGCTTGGCCATCAGCTGGTCTTCGGTCAGCAGGCTGTGCAGCTTGAGGTCGGTCGTGCCCGGCTCCAGCACGACGTAGCTCTCGAAGTAGAGGATCTTCTCAAGCTCCTTCAGCGTCAGATCGACCATCAGGCCGATCCGGCTGGGCAGCGACTTCATGAACCAGATATGCGCGACCGGTGAGGCCAGCTCGATATGGCCCATGCGCTCGCGCCGCACCTTGGCGAGCGTGACCTCGACGCCGCACTTCTCGCAAATGATGCCGCGGAACTTCATCCGTTTATACTTGCCGCACAGGCACTCGTAGTCCTTGATCGGGCCGAAGATGCGCGCGCAGAACAGGCCGTCGCGCTCGGGCTTGAACGTGCGGTAGTTGATCGTCTCGGGCTTCTTGATCTCGCCGTAGGACCAGCTCCGGATCTGCTCGGGGCTGGCGATCTGAATCTTGATCTGGTCGAAGGTCATCGTCTGACCCGTCTGACCCAGGATCTTCATGAGTTCGTTCATGCGTATGTCACCCTTTGACGGGGAAAGAAGCCGCCATGCAAACCCGGCGCGCACGGAGAGAGGCTTCCCTCCGCACGCGCCCTGCCTCTGTGGTTGGTCGGACGGCCGATCACGCGGCGCGGCTGTCCAGTTCGACGTTGAGCCCGAGGGATTTCAGCTCCTTGACCAGGACGTTGAAGCTCTCGGGGATGCCGGCCTCGAAATTGTCCTGCTCGCGCACGATCGCCTCATAGACTTTCGTGCGGCCGGAGACGTCGTCGGACTTCACCGTCAGCATCTCCTGCAACGTGTAGGCGGCGCCGTACGCCTCCAAGGCCCAGACCTCCATTTCGCCGAAGCGCTGGCCGCCAAACTGCGCCTTGCCGCCCAGCGGCTGCTGGGTGACCAGGCTGTACGGCCCGATCGAGCGGGCGTGGATCTTGTCGTCTACAAGATGATGCAGCTTCAGCATGTAGATGTAGCCCACCGTCACCTTGCGCTCGAACGGCTCGCCCGTGCGCCCGTCCACCAGGACAACCTGTCCGGAGGTATCGAGCCCCGCCTTGATGAGCATGGCCTCGATATCGGACATGCGCGCGCCGTCGAACACCGGCGTCGCGATCGGCAGGCCCTTGCGCAGATTGTTGCAAAGCTCCACCAGTTCGTCGGTGTCGAGGTTGGCGATCTCCTCGCGGAACACCCGCTCGTCATAGACGTCGGCGAGCTTGTCGAGCAGCTCCTGGCGGCGCGCGCCGGTGCGCTGGTATTCATCGACCAGCTCGCCGACCTGCCGCCCCAGATTGGCGCAGGCCCAGCCCAGATGGGTCTCCAGGATTTGGCCCACGTTCATCCGGCTCGGCACGCCGAGCGGGTTCAGCACGACATCGACGGGGGTGCCGTCGTCGAGGAATGGCATGTCCTCGAGCGGCGTCACCCGCGAGACCACGCCCTTGTTGCCGTGCCGCCCCGCCATCTTGTCGCCGGGCTGGAGCTTGCGCTTCACCGCGATGAACACCTTGACCATCTTCATCACGCCGGGCGGCAGCTCGTCGCCGCGCTGCAGCTTCTCGACCTTGCTGTCGAAGCGCGCCTGCAACCGTCCGATCGCCGCGTCGTACTCGCGCTTAAGGGTCTCGATCTCGGTCATCCCCGCGTCGTCCTGCACGCCGATATGGCGCCATGCGCCGCGCGGATGCTCGGCCAGCACCTCCTCAATGATGGTGGTGCCGAGCTTGATCCCTTTGAAACCGCCAGCGGCCTTGCGGTTCAGCAGCTTCTCGCGTAGGCGGTTGAGGAAGCTGCGCTCCTGGATCGCCTTCTCGTCGTCGCGGTCCTTGGCCAACCGCTCGATCTCGGCGCGCTCGATTGCCATCGCGCGCTCGTCCTTGTCCACGCCACGGCGCGAGAAGACCCGCACATCGACGATGGTGCCGGTCACCCCGGGTGGCAGCTTGAGCGAGGTGTCGCGCACGTCGGACGCCTTCTCGCCGAAGATCGCCCGCAGCAGCTTCTCTTCCGGGGTCATCGGGCTCTCGCCTTTCGGCGTTACCTTGCCCACCAGGATATCGCCCGGATTAACCTCGGCGCCGACATAGACGATCCCCGCCTCGTCGAGATTCTTGAGCGCCTCCTCGCCCACGTTGGGAATATCGCGGGTGATCTCCTCCTGGCCCAGCTTGGTGTCACGGGCCATCACCTCGAACTCCTCGATGTGGATCGAGGTGAACACGTCGTCACGGGCGATCCGCTCCGAGATCAGGATCGAATCCTCGAAGTTGTAGCCGTTCCAGGGCATGAAAGCGCACAGCACGTTACGCCCGAGCGCCAGCTCGCCCAGCTCCGTCGAGGGACCGTCGGCGATGATCTCGCGCTCCGACACGCGGTCGCCCACCTTCACCAGCGGGCGCTGGTTGATGCAGGTGGACTGGTTGGAGCGCATGAACTTGCGCAGCCGATAAATGTCCACGCCCTTGGTCGTGCCATCCTCGTTGGTGGCGCGCACGACGATGCGCGCGCCATCGATCTGATCGACCACGCCGGCACGGCGGGCGACGATGGTGGCGCCCGAATCGCGCGCCACCGCCTCCTCCATGCCGGTGCCGACCAGCGGCGCGTCCGCCTGGATCAGCGGCACCGCCTGGCGCTGCATGTTCGATCCCATCAGCGCGCGGTTGGCGTCGTCGTTCTCCAGGAACGGGATCAGCGCCGCCGCCACCGAGACGAGCTGCTTGGGCGAGACGTCGATCGCGGTGACCTGATCGGGCGGCACCAATCGGAAATCGCCCTGCTTGCGCACCGAGACCAGATCCTGGAGGAACTTTCCGCCCCCATCCATCGGCGCGTCGGCCTGCGCGACCACCAGCCGCTCTTCTTCCATCGCCGAGAGATAGCGCGGCCCCGGCTGCACGATGCCGTCCTTCACCAGCATGTACGGCGTCTCGATGAAGCCGTACTTGTTCACCTTGGCGAAGGTGGCGAGCGAATTGATAAGGCCGATGTTCGGCCCTTCGGGCGTCTCAATCGGGCAGATGCGGCCGTAATGCGTCGGATGCACGTCCCGCACCTCGAAGCCGGCGCGCTCGCGGGTCAGGCCGCCCGGACCGAGCGCCGAGAGACGGCGCTTGTGCGTCACCTCGCTGAGCGGATTGGTCTGGTCCATGAACTGGCTGAGCTGGGAGGAACCGAAGAACTCCCGCACCGCCGCCGCCGCCGGCTTGGCGTTGATGAGGTCGTGCGGCATCACGGTGTCGATATCGACCGAGCCCATCCGCTCGCGAATCGCCCGCTCCATGCGCAGCAGGCCGACGCGGTACTGATTCTCCATCAGCTCGCCCACCGAGCGCACGCGCCGGTTGCCGAGATTGTCGATGTCGTCGATCTGCCCGCGACCGTCCTTGAGGTCGCAGAGGAGCTTCACCGTGCGGAGCAGATCATCCTTGCGCAAGACCCGCACCGAGTCCGCCACCTCGTCGAGGCCGATGCCGAGCCGCATGTTCATCTTCACCCGCCCGACGGTGGACAGGTCGTAGCGGTCGGGATCGAAGAACAGATTGCGGAACAAGCGTCTCTGCCGTCTCCGGCGTCGGCGGCTCGCCTGGGCGCATCACGCGATAGATATCGATCAGCGCGTCGTCGCGGCTGGCGTTCTTGTCGATGCTTAGCGTGTTGCGAATCCAGGGACCGTTCTGCTGATCGACCGCGAGCATCGGTAACCGCTTGATCCCCGCCTCCTCAAGTGCGGCCAGACGCGCCTCGACCAGTTCCTCCCCGGCCTCGGCATAGATCTCGCCCGTCTCCTGGTTCACCAGGTCCTCGGCCACGAAGCGACCGAGCAGGTCGGCGCGGCCGACCAGCACCTCCTTGGTCGTCTCGGCAATCTTGCGGGCCTGGCGCGCGGTGAGCTTCGCCTCAGCTTCGGCCACAACCTCCCCAGTAGCGGCATCGACCAGCGGCTCCAGAAGCTTCAGACCACGGAACGCATCCGGATCAAATGGGCGCGCCCAGCCCTTCGGCGTATGGTCGAAAACCACTTGGCCGTAGAAATGCGCCAGGATCTCCTGGGAATCCATTCCCTGGATCTCGCCCAGCTCCACCGTCTCGCCCTTAGCCTGCCGGGCAGCGCGCAACTGCTCGGTGGCCGCGCTGTCCAGTGCGTAGAGCAGGGTGGTCACCGGCAGCTTCCGCTTGCGATCGATGCGGACGTAAACGAGATCCTTGCTGTCGAACTCGAAATCGAGCCAGGAGCCGCGATAGGGAATCACGCGCGCGGCGAACAGGTACTTGCCGGACGAATGCGTCTTGCCCTTGTCATGGTCGAAGAACACGCCCGGCGAGCGATGCATCTGGCTGACGATGACGCGCTCGGTGCCGTTGATGATGAAGGTCCCGTTGTCCGTCATCAGGGGCATGTCGCCCATGTAGACGGGCTGTTCCTTAATGTCGCGGATCGACTTGGCACCGGTGTCCTCATCGAGATCCCAGACGATCAGGCGCAGCACGACCTTGAGCGGCGCGGCGAAGGTCAAGCCGCGCTGGATGCACTCCTCGACGTCGTATTTCGGCTCCTCGAGTTCGTAGTAGACGAACTCGAGCCGGCCGCGCCCGGCAAAGTCGTCGATCGGGAAGACGCCCTTGAAGACCTCCTGAAGGCCGGTGGTCGTACGGCTGTCATGGTTGACGTCCTTTTGCAGGAACGCCTCATAGCTTGCGCGCTGCACATCGATCAGGTTGGGCATCGGCGCGACTTCGGGAATGCGCCCGAAGCTGCGGCGGATGCGCTTATGCCTCGTTACCGATCTTGAGATCGCGTTCATCGACTATCCTGCTCGCCAAAATTGCCCAGAAGGCACTCTCTCGTCTGTCTGCGGCCCTTGATCCGTCGCACCCCGGCCGCCCAGGGCATATCCGGGTTCAGTGGACCCGGTGCGTCCAAAACGGCTTCGCGGGCGGAAGCGCGTCGGCTTCCGCCCGCTCTGGCCCCGCTAGGGACCGTCCCGAACGTGAGAAGGCCGGCCTCAAGGGCCGGCAGGACTTCTCGCTTGCGTCGCAAACCCCTTTACTTGACCTCGACCCCCGCGCCCTGGTCTTCCAGTTGCTTGCGCAGCTTCGCGGCCTCGTCCTTGCTCACCGCCTCCTTGACGGTCTTCGGCGCGCCCTCGACCAGGTCCTTGGCCTCTTTCAGGCCAAGCCCGGTGATCGCACGCACCTCCTTGATGACGTTGATCTTCTTGTCGCCCACCTTGGAGAGGATGACGGTGAACTCCGTCTGCTCCTCGACAGGCGCCGCCGCTGCGGCACCCCCGCCGGCCGGCGCGGCGGCGACCGCGGCTGGCGCGGCCGCCGAAACGCCCCACTTGTTCTCGAGCAGCTTCGATAGCTCTGCCGCTTCGAGCACGGTAAGGGTTGACAGCTCGTCAACGAGCTTCTGCAAATCAGCCATTTTTCTGTGACCCCTAATCTAACCCTTGGTTGGTTCCGTTCAAGCCGGATAGCATTCAGCTCGGTTCACTTCCGAGGCAGGGGTGGCTATCCGGCCGCCTGCTCGGTGTCGCGTCGGGCGAAAGCGCCGAAAACCCGGGCAAGCTGGCCGGCCGAGGCCTGCAGGGTGCCCGCGACTCTGCGTGGCCGGCGTGGCGATCAATCCCACCAGGCCCGCCCGGAGCTGGTCGAGGCTCGGCAACTCGGCCAGGGCCCGGACCCCATCGGGGTCGAGAAGGCGCGCGCCGAGCGATCCGCCGACCACGACCAGCTTGTCGTTGCCTCGGCTGTATTCGACAGCGGCCTTCGCGACCGCCACCGGGTCGGCGGCCCAGGCGAGCGCGGTCGGTCCGCGCAGCATGGGTCCGATCCCGGTGAACGGCGTGCCTTCCAGCGCGCGCGTGGCAAGCCGGTTCTTGGCGACCTTGAACGTCGCGCCCGCAGCCCGCATCCGGCGACGCAGATCCGTTGCCTCGGCCACGGTCAATCCCTGATTGCGGGTGACCACGACCATGGACGTCTCGGCGAACACCTGAGCGAGCCCGGCGACGAAGTCCCGCTTCTGTTCGCGGTCCAATCCCATCTCCGTGTCTCAGGCCAGCTGCGTATGGATCGCGGCCGGCCGGTTGCCCAGAGGCCGCCAAGGGATCGCTCCACGAGGCGGCCGGTTCGCCTGTCAGAGAAGTCGGAACCGCCAAGGGAACCAAAGACAGGCCCCCCGGGCACCCCGTCATACGCGCGCGGGCCGGAGCCCTTGGTGCCCGGCATACCGGGCGACGTGCGATCTCGGACAGGTTCGGGCGCTGGGCCCTGATGGGCCGTGACCCCCTGCGCACCCACCCCCGGTCGAGGAGTGGGCGAATCTCGTTACGACAAGCTGCTTACGTCCACCCGGACTCCCGGCCCCATCGTGGAGCTGATCGCGGCCTTCTGGAGATAGGTCCCCTTGGCACCTGCCGGCTTCGCCTTGATGATGGCGTCGGCCAGCGCGCGCGCGTTCTCCAGTAGCTTACTCTCCTCGAAGCTCGCCTTGCCGATGCCGGCATGGATGATCCCGGCCTTTTCGGCGCGGAACTCCACCTGCCCGCCCTTGGCCGCGGTCACCGCGCCGCGCACGTCCATGGTCACCGTGCCCAGGCGCGGGTTGGGCATCAAGCCACGAGGCCCGAGGATTTTACCCAGCCGACCGACCACGCCCATCATGTCGGGCGTGGCGATGCAGCGGTCGAAGGCGATCTCGCCGGCCTGCACCTTCTCCGCCAGGTCTTCGGCGCCCACCAGGTCCGCGCCGGCGGCCTGCGCCTCCTCCGCCTTGGGGCCCCGCGCGAACACGCCGACCCGCACCATCTTGCCGGTGCCGTTCGGCAGGCTGACCAGCCCGCGCACCATCTGGTCGGCGTGACGGGGATCGATGCCGAGATTCATCGACATCTCGATGGTCTCGTCGAACTTCGCCCGGGCGTTCTCCTTGGCCAGTCGGATCGCCTCGTCGAGCGCGTAGGCCTTGGCCCGGTCAACAGTGGCGGCAACGGCCTTCAGACGCTTGCCCTGCTTCATCGCTCAGCCCTCCACCACGGTCATGCCCATCGAGCGGGCGGAGCCGGCCAGCATCCGCACCGCCGCCTCCACGTCGGTGGCGTTCATGTCCTTCATCTTCTGCGCCGCGATCTCGCGCAGCTGATCCATCGTGACGCGCCCGATCGCGCCGCCCTTGCCGGGCGCGGTTGCGCCCTTGTCGAGACCAGCGGCCTTCTTGAGGAAATAGGTGTTCGGCGGCGTCTTGGTAATGAAGGTGTAAGTGCGGTCGGCGAAGGCGGTAATGACCACGGGCACCGGCATCCCCGGCTCCATGTTCTGCGTCGTGGCGTTGAAATCCTTGACGAATTGCATGATGTTCAGGCCGCGCTGGCCCAGCGCGGGGCCGACCGGCGGCGACGGGGTGGCCTTGCCGGCCGGGATTTGCAGCTTGATGTAGCCGACGATCTTCTTTGCCATCCCTGGTCATCCTTCCGCCAAGGACCGCGGTACAACCGGCGCCGGGCGCCGCGGAGACCACGGGCGACCGGGATGCCTCCCGCGTTCCGATGTGAAGCGCGGGCACTTAGTCCATGTCGACCCGCCTGTCCACCCCCGTCAGCGCCGTCCGTAACAGGGCGGAACGGAGTGAACGTATCGGGGAGTTACAGAACTGCGAGAAGTGGCGAATGAGGAGACGCGATAGCCGGAGGCTAGACCCCAGGCCACGGCCCGGAGCCGCCTTGCAGTCAAAAAAACGCCAACGGGAACCACCGCGACCGTCTGGATCGGCTGCATCAGAGGCTGCGACGAGGGACCATGATGGCGCCCGGCGTCGGCTGGAGGGACGCGCTCGGCTGCTCGCGGACAAAGGGATCGACCCAGGCGCGGCCGAACGCCTGTTGGCGAAGTGCCCACATCATGCCAGACGAGGCGCCGACGAATAACGCCGAAAGCGGGTCCTCGATCACCGTGACGACCGCACCGTAGCCGATCAGGAACGTCAGGATGGCCAAGGCCGCCTCTGCCCGCGGCCACATGGTGCGCGGAACGCGCCAAGCGGTGACAATAGGCCAAGCCAGATAGAGCAGCCCAAGCACGCCGAACCACGCATAGTACAGCAGAAAGACGTTGTCGGCCGGGTTGGTGTAGTCGAGCGCATAGACGCGCTGTGCGCCGCCGATTCCACCCAGTCCGACGCCGAGCGGAAACACCTGGTGCATGTCGATCCACTGCCAGGCGTCAGGCCAGGTATCAATGATCCGCATGGCGAATGAGGCCGTGCTGAACACCCCGCCGCTGTCGGTCAACAGCATGCCGCCCGTGGTGATCGGCAGCGCCACGCCGAGGACGAAAAAGGCCGTGCACACGACCGCGAGCAAGGGATAACGCCAGTTGCGCGGCCCGCACAGGATGAGCGAGACCGGAATCAGCGAGAGCAACGCGCCTTTCTGCGTGGTGAAGAACACCCCGGCCAGCGCCGCCGCGAGGACCACGACGCGCAGGAACCAGTTGCGGATGCGCGGCGCGATCATCAGGGTCAGGATTGGGATAAGCCCCGCCGCCGCGATGGACCATCGGGTAAATCCAGCGGCGCGCTTGGTCAAGCCGCTGGTACCCGTCTCCCAGTCGTGCGAGATGTCGACGGTGAGCCCGCCGATATGGGTCGTCATGCCGATCCATGGGAAGGTCACCAGGAACTTGTCGAGAAACAGGCCCACCTGCGAGGCGATGAGGATCAGAACGAAGAACAGCAAGGTGCGACGTTCAGGCTGGACCAGGGTGCTGGCGGCGAGGAACCCGAACAGGATCGGCATCAATATCTTGACGCCGTATACGACCGCCTCGGACGTATGCATGTTCAAATACATCATCGCGCCGTGCACGGCCACCACGGCGAAGAACACGAGGAAGGCCGGGTGCACGCGCAACCGGAACGCCTGAGCGACGAGCAATGCCGTGACTGGCAGCGCGAACAGCGCGTCGCGCACGAAGATCGCGGAGTTGGCGCCGACCGCGTTCAATCCCCACCGCACGACGCCTTCAAAGGCGTAGATCGCGATGTAAAGGCACCCGCAAATCGTAAAGAGCCGCTTCATGCCGCCCGTCGCTCCTTCACAAGCCGCATGTTCGGAGGAGCGGCACCCCCGCGCCCCGCGGCGGGATCAGCCAAATACTACGCCACCTCCCTTGTCCCGTCCCGAAGGACGCGGAAAGGCTCGCAAGGGCCGGGCCGTCTACGCCCACCTCAATGTTCACGTATCCGCGAGTTTGCGCACATGGTCGCGCTTGCTCATGGCCCAGGCGCTCCTGATATAGCAGCGCATCGACCACTCGGACCCGATCGTCATGGCAGAAACACATCACAGCCGCGTGCTTATCATCGGTGCCGGGCCGGCCGGCTACACCGCAGCATCTATGCCGCGCGGGCGAGCTTGGCGCCGACCCTGATAGCCGGGCTGCAGCCGGGCGGCCAGCTGATGATCACGACCGATGTGGAGAATTACCCGGGGTTCGCCGAGGCGGTGCAGGGGCCCTGGCTGATGGACCAGATGGCCGCCCAGGCCGAGCATGTCGGCACCACCATCGTGCACGACCTGATCGTCGAGGCCGATTTCCGTGCCCGCCCGTTCCGCTGCCGTGGCGATTCTGGTGACCTCTACACCGCC
Organism: uncultured Pseudomonadota bacterium; assembly: GCA_963756495.1. GTDB lineage: Bacteria > Pseudomonadota > Alphaproteobacteria > Acetobacterales > Acetobacteraceae > DATFDN01. Next base: position 369,927 of record CAVWNS010000009.1, read on the forward strand.
GATGCGGTGATCCTTGCCACCGGCGCGCAGGCGCGCTGGCTTGGGCTGCCATCCGAACGACGGTTGCAGGGCAAGGGCGTGTCGGCCTGCGCCGACCTGCGACGGATTTTTCTTCCGCGGCAAGCGCATTATCGTGGTGGGGGGCGGCAATACCGCCGTGGAGGAGGCGCTCTACCTTACCCACCTTGCCGAGCAGGTCACGCTGGTTCATCGACGCGACACGTTGCGCGCCGAGAAAATCTTGCCAGACACGGCTGTTCGCCAACTCGAAAGTGTCGGTGATCTGCAACAGCGTCGTGGAGGAGGTGCTGGGCGGCGGCGACCCAGAGGGCGTGGTCGGCGTGCGCTTGCAGAACATAGAGACCGGCGCGATGGCGGACCTCGCGGCTGACGGGCTGTTCGTCGCTATCGGCCATGTCCCGAATACCGGGATGTTCGCGGGCGAGGTCGCGACCGATGCTGAGGGCTACATCCTGACCGAACCGGGCAGCACACGCACCTCCGCGCCCGGGGTGTTCGCCGCCGGCGACGTGCAGGACAAGGTGTTCCGCCAGGCCGTGACCGCGGCCGGCACCGGCTGCATGGCGGCTCTGGAGGCGGAGCGATGGCTGGCCGGCCTGCCTGCCATCGAACCGGCCCTGGCGGATTAAGACGCCGTCCCACCTCGAAAACGCGAGAATCGTGCTAACTATCCATGCGTGCCGCGCATGACACAGGCGCAGGGTCGGGGGCTCAATCGCTGGCTGGGGATAGGACGGGGGTGCTGTCGTGATCGACTGGGACAAACTGCGCGTCTTTCACGCGGTCGCGGAGGCAGGCAGCTTCACGCATGCGGGTGACACGCTGAACCTCAGCCAATCGGCCGTCTCGCGCCAGATTTCCGCGTTGGAGGAGGGGCTTCAGGTTCCGCTGTTTCATCGCCACGCGCGCGGCCTGATCCTCACGGAGCAAGGCGAGCAGCTCAACCGCACGGTACGCGAGGTGTTCGCCAAGCTGGCGATGACCGAGGCGCTGCTCACCGAGAGCAAGGACAAGCCGGCCGGAAGGCTGAAGGTCACGACGACCGTCGGGTTCGGCGCCCTTTGGCTGGCGCCGCGCCTGCAACAATTCCTGGAGAGGTATCCCGACGTGTCCATGTCGCTCCTGCTGGACGACATGGACCTCGACCTTGCGATGCGCGAGGCGGATGTGGCGATCCGAATGCACCCGCCTCGTCAGCCCGACCTGATCCAGCGGCATTTGATGACGCTTCGCTGGTATGTCTGCGCTGCGCCCGACTACCTGAAGGCGCACGGCGTGCCCCAACGGCCCGAGGAACTCGACGCGCACCGGCTGATCCTGTTCGGCGACTATCACCCACCAGTGCCCGACATCAATTGGCTGGCGGAGGTAGGCCGACGTCCCGGCAATCCGCGCCGCGCCCTGCTGGAGGTGAACAGCACGCAGGCCATGCTGCTCAGCATCCGCGCCGGAATTGGCATCGGCGCCCTGCCCGACTACGTGCTGGCCGAAAATCCCGATCTCGTGCAGGTCTTGCCGGAGATGAAGGCGCCGAAGGTGGACGTGTTCTTTGTCTATCCCGAGGAGCTGAGGAACTCCAAGCGGGTCGCGGTCTTCCGCGATTTCCTGCTGGCGAGGCTGGCGGAGATGCACTGAGCCCCAGCCAGATCGATCCTGCCTCTTGCAGCCAGCGATAGAACGGGAATAATCACCGCTGTCGCCGTCTGAGCGGGCCCGTTCCGCGGTGCTATGCGAGTGCATGTTGCATTTTATTGCAACTAATACCAACCCGCGCGGCTGTTGACTTTCGAAGGATTCCCGACAGGACGGAGTTCTGATTCGATGTTCTGGGTTGCGATTCGCACGGGGGCATCGGATGGGGGCGGCGCTGAGGATCACACGGACGGCGCATTCCGCGGCGGAGCTTCGGGCACTCGCTGGCAAGTGCCACGACGGTGCGCAGGTTCGTCGCCTTTTGGCATTGGCGCTGGTTCTGGAAGGCTGTCCGCGCACGCAAGCGGCGGAGCAGAACGGGATGGACCGGCAAACGTTGCGCGATTGGGTGCATCGCTACAACGATCATGGTGTGGATGGCTTGCAGTCACGGCACAGCGCTGGCCCCGCCCCGGCGCTGAATGAGCAGCAGATGGCGGAATTGAAGGCGCTGGTCCTCAAGGGTCCCGATCCGGCGACCGACAAAGTGGTGCGATGGCGGTGCCTTGATCTTCGCCAGGAAGTGCCCGCCGGTTCAACGTGACAGTGCATGAGAGCACGATCGGCAAATGGCTGCATCAGCTCGGCCTGACGCGCCTGCAACCGCGCCCGTTTCATCCCAAGAAAGATGCCGAAGCGCAGGAGGCATTTAAAAAAACTTCGCCGACCTGGTCCGCAATGCCCTGCTCGGCTCCTCTGCCTGCTCGACGATAGAGATCTGGTTTCAGGACGAGGCCAGGGTCGGTCAGAAGGGAGGTCACGCCTACATCTGGGCTGAGGTTGGGTCGCGGCCGCTGATGGTGCGCGATGTCCGCCACGACTCCGCTTACCTGTTCGGCGCGATCTGCCCCGATCGCGGCGTCGGCGCGGCCATCATCATGCCGACGGTGAACACCGAAGCGATGAACGAACACCTCAAGGAGATCAGCACGCAAGTCGCGACAGGCGCCCATGCCGTCCTGATTTGCGACGGGGCGGGATGGCACCAGACGGGCGGAGACCTGAACGTGCCCGACAACATGACCCTGCTCGCCGCTCCCATCCTATTCGCCGGAGTTGAACCCGATGGAGAACGTCTGGGAATACCTGCGCGCCAACAAGCTTTGCGCCCTCGTCTGGGACAGCTACGACGCGATCGTCGCCGCCTGCAAAGCCGCTTGGGACTTCCTGATCCAAGACCCAGACCCCATCCGGTCAATCGGGCAGCGAGACTGGGCATGTGTCAAAGCCTAGGCGGGTTGGTATAATTCAAAGCGTGTGTCCGGAAGTTCGCCATTTCCTGTCCACAGCGTGCGGCGACGCGCCGGGCAGTGATGCGCAATCCGTGCCGCTCGAATGTCGCCCAAATACGAAATGTGCGTTCGCGGACGTTAGGTTGCGTTTCACTTAAAGTTGAACGATCGTGCGTTATCACGCGCTTAGGGTGCCCGCGCCGCCAGCGCTGGAGGGAACGAAATCAAGCACGTTCGTCTGCCATTGGCACTGATTGTCATGCTTGCAACCGGGATCTCCGCGGCGAAAGCCGACGGCTGCTCGAACGCAACGCTAAAAGGCGGCTACGCGTTCTCCCTCCAGGGAGAATTGCTCGGCGTCCTTCAGGGCTCGACGGTCCTGCCCTTCTCGGCGCCGCTGCTCACGAACGGCGTGGCGATGACCGAGTTCGACGGCAACGGAAACCTCACGCAGGTGGACTATGTTGTCCGCAACGGAACCTTGGCCGCCACGCCGAGCACTCCTTTGACTGAGAACGGCTTCAGATCTGAGGAAACCGGCACGTATAGTGTGGCCCCAGACTGCACGGGCACGGAGGTGATAAAGTTCCCGGACTCCTCGGAGATCGATCTGGCGATCGTCGTCGGCGCCGACGGCCATAGCATCAAGACCGTGGTCACGCGCCAACATGTGCCTGTCATCCCGGGCAATCCGAATTGCACGGACGGCTGTGATCTCGCCGCGCAAATCCAAAGCGAGGCGGTCAGCGTCGCGGGAGGAGGCCGATAGAATCGGCCTGATCAGCCCGATCAAGGCTTGGGCACAAGACGGCGATCACAGTATCACGGTCGCCAGGCTGGTACGCTTATCTTGTCGATAAGCTGGCCCGACGGGCCAATGCGGCCGCCTCGTCCCGACCGAACGGCCCCTCACCACGCGAGATCGAGCAAGTGCCGCACGGCTTGCGGCCCATCGATCTTGCGGGGATTGGTGTGGACCCAGCGGTCGTGCATCGATTCCTCGGCGATGCGATCGAGCTGATCGGCGCGCACGCCGACGTCGCGCAGGCGGCCGGGCAGGCCAAGTGCCGCGATCAGGTCGGCGACGGCGTCGCCCGCCGGACGACCCGGCTGACCGAGGGCCTCGCTTGCCCAGGCCTGACGGGCGGCGTTGATCTCCGCGTTGAAGCGCAGGACATGCGGCAGCATGACGCAGGAGGTGTAGCCATGCGGCACGCCGGCGGTGCCGCCGAGGACATGGCCGATGCCGTGGCTCGCGCCCTTGGTCACACCGTTCTGCGTGCCCATGATCGACATCCAGGCGCCAAGCTGACACTCCAGCCGCGCATCGCGATCATCCGCATCCGCCTTCACCGCGCGCAGCCCGTGCGCCAGCAGACGCAGCGCGTGCAGCGAGGCGCCGTCGGAGAAGGGCTGCGCGTTCATCGAGCAGACGTCCTCCACGGCGTGATCCACGGCACGGATGCCGGTCGACAAAAACAGCCATTCCGGCGTGTGCCGGCTCAGCACGGGGTCGAGGATGACGCTGCGCGGCACCATCAGCGGATGGCCGTAGCTCTGCTTCACATGCCGGACGGTATCGGTGCAGCCGGCGAACCAGGTATACTCGCCCGCCGAGAGCGTCGTCGGGATCGCCACGCTGCGCACGCCCGGTGTCTCGGTCGGCGGGCGATGCGTGCTGCCGTCGGGCTCGATGCGGGCGGCGAAGGGGTCGAGCTGGTCGGACTCGCTCACGCCGTTGCCGAGGCAGAGCCCGACCATCTTCGCTGCGTCGGTGACCGAGCCGCCGCCGACCGTCACCAGCAGGTCGGCCTTCGCCGCGCGCGCCTCGTTCGCCGCCGCGACCACGTCGTCGCGCGGCGTATGCGCGCCGATGCGGGTGCAGACGCCGGCAAGCCGGTTGCCGAGAGCGGTTCGAACGCCGTCCAGCGTGTCGGTCTGGCGCGCCAGCGTGCCGGAGGCAAGGACATAGACGGCACGCGCGTCCAGCCGCTCCGCTTCCGTCGCCAGCGCCTCGGCGAACGGCGTGCCGTAGATGACACGGTCCATGTTCGGGTAACGATGGACGCCGGGCTGCATGACTGTGTCCCGTGATCAGTGATCGGTGCAGAACCCGGTGAGCCGGTCCGTCTCGCGCCGGGGACCCTCGTGGTCGGCGGCGATCGCCTCGTAGAAGCGGGCGGCGGCCTCGAACAGGGCGCGCGCGGCGGGGTCGTCGGCGACGAAGCCGGCGATCTCCTCCATCTCGGCCACCCAGCGATACGCCTTGCCATACATGCCCGGCGTCTGGCGGGTGAGCCAGGCGAGGAGCTGCGGCTGGCTGACCGCCAGCTCGCGCTTCAGGTCGGCCGCGGTGCCGCCGCGCGTGGCGGCGAGCATCATGGCCGCGCCGAGCGCGGTGAAGCCCTTGGTGATCCCGGCATAGGACATCTTCAGCGCCGAGGCGGCGCCGACCGGGCCGGGCAGGACCCGGCATCTCCAGCCCGAAATCCGCGAGGGCGGCGACGCGCGGTGCGTCGGGACCCGAGAGATAGATGCGCGTGCCCTTGCCTCCCGGCTTGGGCGGCGGGCCGATGATGCCGCCGTCCACGAAGGCGCAGCCGGCTGGCGCCAGAATCGCCGCGATGCGCGCGACCGTCGCGGGATTGATGGCATTGCAATCGACATAGACCGGCTTGCGCGTGGCCCCGATCAGCGCGGGGCGGAGGCGCTCGGCAAGCGCGATGGCCTGACCGGGCGGGATGATCGACAGGATGATGTCGGCCGCGACGATGTCGGGTTCGTCCGCCGCGCGCATCCCCGCCTCGCGTGCGCGCGCGGCCGACGCCGAGCTGCGACCGGCGAGCAGGGTGCGAACCTCCACGCCCCGTTCGGTCAGGCACGCGGCGACGGCGCTGCCCATTGCGCCCGGTGCGATCACGGCAACGATCATGGCGGCCCCTCCCCGTGCTCCGAAGCGCCGAGACTGAGCGCCCGGGCGGCGGATGACAACCGCCGCTCCCCCGCGACCAGCAGCAGCCCGGCGCACGCGATGACCGCTCCGCCCGCGAACACGGCCGGCCGGGGAATATCGCCCCAGATCAGGTAGCCGAGGACGAAGGCCCACAGCAGCGAGGAGTATTCGACCGTCCCCATCACCGAGGCCGGCGCGCGGCGGGCCGCCTCGAACAGACTGAACTGGCCAAGACCGCCGAACAGCGCCACGCCCAGCAGCAGCGCGATCTGGCCGGCATCGGGCGTGCGCCAGTCGAACAGGCAGCCGATGCCGGAGCCCACGAGGAACACCGCGTTGAGATACGCGATCTGCACAAGCGAGCGTTCGCGCCGGGCGATCTGGCGCATCAGGATAATGCCGTAGCCCCACAGCGCGGCGGCGAGCAGCACCAGCGCGGTCGCCAGCGAGAACGGCACGCCCCACGGATCGGTCGCCACCAGCACCCCGACGAAGCCCACCAGCACCGCGGCCCAGCGGCCCCCGGTGACGCGCTCCCCCAGCAGCGGAGCGGCCAGGATCGTCACCATCAGCGGCGCGGCGAAATAGAGGCAGAGGAGCTGGGCGAGCGTCAGGCTGCGCGCGGCGGTGAAGTAGCAGATCCAGGCGCAGAGCGTGATCAGGCCGCGAAACAGCAGCGGTCCCTTGAGCGGCGTCGCACATGCGTCCTGCATCAGCCTGCGGCGCCCGAGGACAAGGCAGGCGACGAACACGGCGAGGCTGCGCAGGAACACGACCTGCCAGACCGGGATGTCGGCGACGAGCCACTTGATGGCGGCGTCGTGCACGCCGAACAGCGCGTAGGCCAGCGCGCCGAGGGCGATCCCGAGCGAGCCGGCCGACATCGGCGCGCGTGCGTTGACGCCGCCGCCAGCCCAGCGTGGAATGCGGCGCAACGTCATTGCCATCCAGGAGCAGCCATGATCGTCGATCTGCGCATCTACAAGTGCAAGCCCAACAGGATGAACGACTGGGTCGCGCTGTACAAGGAAATGGCCTGGCCGTTGCAGCAGAAGTACCTCAGCCGGTGCCTCGGCTGGTACACGACCGTCGAGGGCGAGCTGAACTGCGTCGTGCATCTGTGGGCCTACGACGACCAGGGCGATCGCGAGCGCCGCCGCACCGCCATGGCCGCCGACCCCGGCTGGCAGGCGTTCCTGGCGCGCGGCAAGGAGATCGACGCGCTGGTCTCCCAGGAGAACCGCATCCTGCGGCCGACGGATTTCATGCCGGGGGCTTGAGCCTGCCCGCCTCTATCCGGTGCGGCTGACCTCGACCACGAAGTCGGCCAGCGCGAGCGAGGCGGTCAGGCCGGGGCTCTCGATGCCGAACAGGTTGATGAGCCCCGGCACGCCATGCGTTTGCGGACCCTGGATCACGAAATCCTGGGACGCGACGGAGGGCGGCACGATCTTCGGACGGATGCCGGCGTAGCCGGGCTGCAACGCGCCATCCTTCAGGTTGGGCCAGTAGCGGCGGACGGCGGCGTAGAACTTCTCGGCGCGCGCGGGATCGACCCGATAGTCGATCGTGTCGATCCACTCGACGTCGGGGCCGAAGCGCGCCTGCCCGCCCAGGTCGATGGTGAGATGCACGCCGAGGCCGCCAGGCACGGGAACCGGATAGATCAGCCGCGAGAACGGCGAGCGGCCGGTGAGCGTGAAGTAGTTGCCCTTTGCGTACCAGGCGCCGGGAACGCGATCCTGCGGCATCCCCGCGATCCGGCGCGCGACGCTCGGCGCGTGCAGGCCGGCGGCGTTGACCAGCAGGCGGCAGCCGAGCGTGATCGGCTCGGCCCCGCCGACATCGACCTCGATCGCGCCGGCGCGCGCGCGAGCGGCCATCACGGGGCTGAAGAACACGAACGCGGCGCCTTCGTTCTCGGCGTCGCCCTGCAACGCGAGCATGAAGGCGTGGCTGTCGACGACGCCGGTCACCGGCGACAGCAGGGCGCTGGTGCAGCGCAGGTTCGGTTCCAGCGCGATGGCCTCGGGGGCGGTCAGCACGCGCATTCCCTCAACGCCGTTCGCCTCGGCGCGCGCCTTGATGCCGGCGAGCCTGCCGTCCTCCTCGGCACTCGTGGCCGCGATCAGCTTGCCGCAATTGGTGAACGGCACGCCGCGGTCCCGGCAGTATGCATACAGCGCGCGGCGACCGGCGACGCAGAAGCGCGCCATGAAGCTGTTCGCCGGATAGTAGATCCCGGCATGGATCACCTCGCTGTTGCGCGAGGAGGTCTCGGTGCCGATCCCCTCGGCGGCCTCCAGCACGATGACCTCGCGCCCGGCGAGCGCCAGGGCGCGGGCGACGGTCAGGCCGACGACGCCGGCGCCGATCACGATGCAATCAACCGATTCCACTTGCCTCTCCCCGTCCCGGCGCGATCTTCCGAGGACGGCGGCGGAAAGCAAGGATAGATGGGATGCTGACATTGCAGGCAGGGGAGGCGTCGGTCGTGCTCGCCCCGGAGCTGGGCGGCTCGATCGCGGGCTGGACGGTCGGACCGCACCACGTCCTGCGTCCGGCTTTGCCCGAGGCGCTCGTGCAGGGGGTGTCACGCGGGATGTCGGCCTATCCGCTGGTACCGTTCTCCAACCGGATCAACAATGGACGATTCACGTTCGCGGGCCAGACCTATCAGCTCGCGCGGAACTTCGGCGACGAGCCGCACGCCATCCACGGGGTGGGCTGGACCAGCGTGTGGGACGTGGCGGAGGTCTCGGCGCGGGTGGCGCGGCTGAGCCTGGCGTACGAGGCGCGCGGCGAGGCGGCGCGCGGCTGGCCGTTCCCGTTCGATGCGGAGCTGCGGTTCGCGCTGGACCCGGACGGATTGGCGGTAATCTTGTCGATGATCAACCGTCACGACCAGCCGGCGCCCGCGGGGCTCGGCCTGCACCCATTCTTCCCGCGCACGGCCGACGCGACGTTGCGCTTCAAGGCCGATGGCGTGTGGCGGAACGGCGCGGACCACATGCCGACCGAGCACGTCGCGGTGCCCCCCGAATGGCGCCACGAGCCGGCGCGCCGCGTCGGGACGGCGACGCTGGACAATCTGTTCACCGGCTGGGACGGCGAGGCGGAGATCACGCTGGCGCCCTCGCCGATCGTGGTGCGGCTGTCGGCCGGCCCGCTGTTCCGGCGGCTGGTGGTCTATGTGCCGGAGGGCAAGCCGTACTTCGCCTCCGAACCGGTGAGCCATATCACGAACGCGATCAATCGGCTGGACAGCGGCGAGGACACCGGGCTGCGCATCCTCGCGCCGGGGGAGACGCTGAGCGGAGAAATACGATTCCAACTGGGCTGAGCTGTTTCAGCTGTCGTTGATTCCGCCAATCGCGCAATCCAGCGACGGCTGGCGAATGGCCAGGCCGGTCCCGCTTGGCCATCCGATCGCGTGGGCTTACGCGAACGCGAAGCGCGCCACCGACAGGGCGGCGATCAGCCAGACCGCGCCGGCGATCTGGCGCGGGCGACCGGCGGCGAGCTTGATCACGGCATAGACGACGAAGCCGAGGCCGATCCCGGTGGCGATCGAGAAGGTGAAAGGGATCGCGATGGCCAGCACCACCGCCGGGATCGCCTCGGTGGCGTCGGCCCACGGTACGTCGGCCAGCGCACGCGCCATCAGGCAGGCGACGAACACCAGCGCCGGGGCGGTGGCGAAGCCCGGGATCGCGGTCGCGAGCGGGGCGAAGAACAGCGCCAGCAAAAACAGGACGGCGACGACCACGGCGGTGAGGCCGGTGCGCCCGCCCGCCTCGATTCCGGCGGCGCTCTCGATGTAGCTGGTCGTGGTGCTGGTGCCGAGCAGCGCGCCGATGATCGCGCCGCCGGAATCGGCCAGCAGCGCCTCGCGCAGGCGCGGCACGGTGCCGTCCGGGCGCAGCAGCCCGGCGCGGTGCGTCGTCGCGATCAGCGTGCCGGCGTTGTCGAGCACATCGACGAGGAAGAAGGTCAGGATCACCGCCGGCAGGCCAAGCCGGAAGGCAGCCCCGATATCGAGCCGGAAGGCGCTCGGCGCGAGCGAGGGCGGCAGCGCGAGGAGGCCGTGGTATTGGGTCACGCCGAACGGCAGGCCGAGAGCCGCGGTCGCCACGATGCCGACCAGGATCGCGCCCGGGAACCCGCGCGCGGCGAGCCCGGCCATGAGCAGGAAGCCGAGGCAGGAGAGCAGCGTGGGGGTGGTGCGGAGATGGCCGAGCGTGACCAGCGTGTTCGGATCGCCCGACACGATCCCCATGTCATGCAGGCCGATCAGCCCGAGAAACAGCCCGATCCCGGCGCCGATGCCGAGCTTGAGCGAGAGCGGGATGGCGTTGATCAGCCACTCGCGCACGCGGAACACGCTGATTGCCAGGAACAGCAGGCCGGAGATGAACACCGCGCCGAGCGCCGCCTGCCACGGCACGCCCATGCCCTTCACCACCGAGAAGGTGAAATAGGCGTTGAGCCCCATGCCCGGGGCGAGCACGAGCGGCAGATTGGCGATCAGTCCCATCAGCGCCGAGCCGATCGCCGCGGCGATGCAGGTGGCGACGAAGGCGGCGCCGTGGTCGATCCCGGCCTGGGCCAGGATCGAGGGATTGACCACGACGATGTAGGCCATCGTCAGCCAGGTAGTGAGCCCGGCGACGAGTTCGGTGCGGATGCTGGTCCGGTGGGCCTGGAGGTCGAACATCCGGGTGGCGATCAGCCGCCTGGCGCGCCCTGCGTGTTGGTATAGATCGCGTAGAGGCCGTGGCTGGCCGCCATGAACAGCCGGTTGCGCCAGCGCCCGCCGAAGCAGAGATTTGCGCACCGCTCGGGGAGCCCGATATGGCCGATCGGCTCGCCCCGCGGATTGAAGATTCGCACGCCGTCCAGCTCGGGATCGCCCATGCCCCAGCCGCACCAGAGATTGCCGTCCACATCGACGCGGAAGCCGTCGGGCGAACCGGAGCCGGCGTCGATGAAGGTGCGGCGGTTGCCGATGCGGGTGGCGTCGCTGACGTCGAAGGCGAGGATCTTGCGCGGGGTCTCGCGCGAGGCGACGACATAAAGGGTGCGCTCGTCGGGGGAGAAGGCGAGCCCGTTCGGCCCGGCGATGTCGTCGGCGATCATGCTGGCCCGGCCAGTCTGCGGGTCGATGCGCCAGATCGCGGCGGGCAGCTCCGATTCCGCCTTCTCGCCCTCGTAGTAGCCGAGCAGGCCGAACACCGGATCGGTGAACCAGACCGCGCCGTCCGATGCCACCACGATATCGTTGGGCGAGTTCAGGCGCTTGCCCTCGTGGCTGTCCATCAGCACGGTCAGCGCGCCGTCGTATTCGGTGCGCACGATCCGCCGGCCGCGATGCTCGCAGGTGACGAGACGGCCCTGGCGATCGCGGGTATTGCCGTTCGCGTTGTTCGACGGCTTGCGATAGATGCCGACCGCACCCGTCTCTTCGTCCCAGCGCAGGATGCGGTCATTGGGGATGTCGGACCACAGCACGCAGCGCGCATCGCCGAGATAGACGGGTCCCTCGGACCAGCGGCAGCCGGTATGGAGCCGCTCCACCGACGCGAGCGGCAGGCGGTATTTGTTGAAGTCCGGGTGCAGCACGCGCACAGCCGGGTCTGGGTATCGGCTGCTTGGTTCCCACATGACGCCCCCTCTTCGTTTGCTGCCCGACCTTAGCCGGATCAGGGGACGCGGGCGAGACGGGCCGATGCCGCGCCGCGCTCGCCGGCCTATCCGACCAAGGCTCGCTCCAGGAACGCCAGAACGGCCTCGTAGGCGGTTCGCCGGTTGTCGCGCTTGAGGAAGCCGTGCCCCTCGTCGGGGAAGGCGAGGTAGGTCACGGGCACGCCACGGCGACGCAGCGCCTCCGCGATCTGCTCGCTCTCGCCGGGCGGCACGCGGGGATCGGTGCCACCTTGGGCGACAAGCATCGGACAGCGGATGCGGTCCGCCTTGTGCAGCGGCGACAGGCTCTCAAGCAGCGCCGCGTCCTTGACGGGGTCGCCGTACTCGGCGGCGCGGTGCCCGACGCGCCACGGTCCCGTGTGCTCGAAGAAGGTCTTCCAGCGGGCGATCCCGTAGAAATCGACGCCGCACGCCCAGAGCTGCGGGAACTCCGTGACGGCGGAGAGCACCATCCAGCCGCCGTAGCTCTGGCCCCATACGGCGATGCGCGCCGCGTCGAACTCCGCCTGGACGGCCAGCCACGCGTGGGCGGCGGCCAGGTCGCGCACGGCGCCGGGCCGCTTTTCCCGGTCGTCCAGGGCGGCGTAGGCGCGGCCATAGCCGGTGCTGCCGCGAACGTTGGGGATGAGGACGGCGACGCCGAGGGCCAGGACCGCTTGCAACTCCGGTCGCCAGTTCGGCAGCGCCTGCGCCTCCGGCCCGCCATGCACCCAAACCAGCACCGGCCAGCCCGCCGCCGGTGGCGTCCCGGCCGGGCGCGCGAGGAAGGCAGGGATGTGGCGGCCGTCGAAGGTCGGGAACGACACAGTCGCATAGTCGCGCGCGCCCGGCGGTGACGCCCCGGCGGCGACGAGGAGGCGCGCCGAGGCGGACCCCCGTTCGGCGATCCACACGGCACTCGGCCGGGTCGGGCTGGCAAGGTCGAACGCGACGGCTCCGCCGTCCGGGCGCCAAGTCAGCTTCGTGATGACGCCGGGCGGATGTGCCGGCTCCTCGAGCACGGTGCCGCTCGCGGCGTCGAGCAGGCGCAGGCGGGAGACGCCGGCCTCGTTCACGACCACCGCCAGGCGGGCCTGGTCGGGCGAGACCTCCAGCCGCTCCACGTCGGCCTCGGGGGCGTAGAGGACGCGCGGTGTTCCGGCCGGTTCGGCGAACGCGACGCAAAGGAACTCGCGGCCGCGATCGATCAGCAGCCAGAACCCGCCGCCGTCCCGGCGCCAGCGCGGCGACTGGTGCCGCCAATCGCCTTCGTGCGGCGTCAGCGACGCGCGGCGGCCCGTGTCGAGGTCCAGATTGAACAGGTCGCTCTCGAAGGCGCGTGGAGCGGTGGCCAGCACGACCGAGCGGCCGTCCGGATGCCAGGCCGGCACCTCGTGCGGCCCCTCCACCTCGGCAATGCGACGGATCTCGCCGGTCGCGAGGTCGATTACGCAAGGATCGGCGTGGGCCGCGTTGCGGCTGTTTGCCGTGCAGGCAATGCGGGCTCCGTCCGGGGCGAAGGCGCCCCAGCCATGCATCGTCCGCGGGTCTGCTGTTAGGGCTCGCGCCGCGTCCTCCCGCCCCGGGTCGGGCGGCAAGGCAAAGAGCTGGACGCGCTCGTCGCCGGCCTGGTCGCGGCCGAACACCGCGCCGCCGTCGGCTGGGCTGCCGGCAACGAAGGAGACGGCGTCGCGGTGGGCGGTGCGGGGTCGGGCGGGGCCATCTTCGGGGGGAAGCTCCCAGACCTGGGCCGAGCCGGCGACGTCGTTGAGGAAATAGAGCCGCCCGTCCGCGGCGTAGCCGGGCGACCCCGCGACCGGAGCGGAGAGGAAAACGTCGAGTACGGCGGCGATGTCGGGCATGAGCCCCATCCGAGGTCCCCTGACCCGCGATGTCAACGCGCCCGCGGCATCGCCCGATTTCCGTGCGCCAACGCCCTACTCGGCCGCGCATTTATGACGGAGCAGGTACTAAAGCCTTCCCCCGTCCACCACCCAGAGCTGGCTCGTGCACATGCGGCTGTCGTCGGCGGCGAGCCAGAGGACCAGGCGCGCGACGTCGTCGGGCATGACCTTTTCCTTCAGGCACTGCGACTTCATCAGGTTGGCCTCGCCCTCCGGGGTCAGCCAGAGGGTGATCTGGCGCTCGGTCATGATCCAGCCGGGAATGACGCAGTTGACCCGGATGTTGTCGGGACCGAGATCACGGGCCATCCCGCGCGTGAGGCCCTCGACCGCCGCCTTGGCGGTGGTGTAGGCGGGCATCCCGCCCTGGCTGGTGTGCCAGCTGACCGAGCCGAAATTGATGATCGATCCGCCGCCGGCCGCCTGCATCATCGGCGCGACCGCCTGGATGGCGAAGAACTGGTGCTTCAGGTTCACCGCCTGCCGCTCGTCCCAGTATTCCGGCGTCATGTCCTGCCAGCGATGGCGCTGGTCGTTGGCGGCGTTGTTGACCAGGACGGAAATCGGGCCGAGCCGGGTAGCGGCCGCGGCAATGGCCGCCTGTAGGGCGGCGGTGTCGGTGATGTCACAGTGCTGGAAGAACGGCTCCGGATGGCCGGCGCCTTTGAGGCGCTCGGCCAAGGCGCGGGCGGGATCATCGGCGATGTCGACGAAGGCGACGCGGGCACCCTGGGCGGCGAAATGCGCCACCTCCGCCGCGCCGATGCCGCTGCCGCCGCCGGTGACGAATACCACGCGATCGCGCAGGCTTGGGTAGGTCGCGAAGGTTTGGGTCATGGGATCAGCTTTCGCTCCTGCATCGCGGCGAGCACCGCGTCGACGATCTGATCGGGCGGCGGGGCGACGGAGACGATGATCGGGTTTTCCTCCGGCCCCGGCTCCTCGAGGGTCGCGAGCTGGCTGTCGAGCAGGCTGGGCGGCATGAAGTGACCCGTACGGTTCTTCACCCGGTCGGCAAGCAGCTCGCGGGAGCCCTGGAGATAGACCAGCACGACGTTCCTGCGCGCGCCGATGAGTATGTCGCGGTAACTGCGCTTGAGTGCGGAGCAGGCGACGATCGAGGAGCGCGCGGCGGCCAGCTCCGCGTCGATCGCCTCGGCGATGGCGTGCAGCCAGGGAATGCGATCGGAATCATCAAGTGCGATTCCCTGCGTCATCTTCGCGATGTTGGTGGGCGGATGATAGGTGTCGCCCTCCAGCACGTCCCAGTTCAGCCGCCGCGCGACGCCGCGTGCGATCGTCGTCTTGCCGCTGCCGGAGACACCCATCATCACGACAACCAGAGGCGATGCCATCGCCGCCCCCTATTTCTGGTGCAGCATGTGCTCGACATGCCCGCCGAAGCCGAACCGCATCGCCGACAGCACCTTTTCGCCGAAGGTGTGGTCGCGGCGGGAGCGGAAGCGTGTGAACAGCGCGGCCGCAAGCACGTTGGCCGCCACGGCCTCCTCGATCGCCGCCTCGATGGTCCACCGGCCCTCGCCGGAATCCTCCACGAAACCGGAGAAGTGCTCCAGCGGCTCGTCGGTCGCCATCGCGCTCGCGGTGAGGTCGAGCAACCACGATGAGACGACGCTGCCGCGCCGCCAGACCTCGGCGATGTCGCCCATGTTCAAGGTGAACTGCTCGCCGTCGGGCAGGTCCTCACGGGCGCGGTTCTTGAGGATGTCGAAGCCCTCGGCATACGCCTGCATCATCCCGTACTCGATGCCGTTATGGACCATCTTCACGAAGTGGCCGGCGCCTACCGGGCCGGCGTGGATGTAGCCGCGCTCCGGGCGCGAGTCGCGGCTTTCCCGGCCCTGGGTGCGCGCGATGTCGCCGAGGCCGGGCGCGAGCGCGGCGAAGATCGGGTCGAGATGGCGCACCGCCTCGTCCTCGCCCCCGATCATCATGCAGTAGCCGCGCTCCAGCCCCCACACGCCGCCGGAGGTGCCGCAATCGACATAGCGCACGCCCTTGGCGGCGAGCGCGCGGCCACGGCGGACGTCATCCTTGTAGTACGTATTGCCGCCGTCGATGACGATGTCGCCCGCGCCCATGTGACGGCCGAGTTCACCGATGGCGTCCTCGGTGACGTGGCCGGAGGGCAGCATGACCCACACAGCGCGCGGCGGTGCGGCGCCGAGCTTCTCCACGACCTCCTGCAAGGAGCCGGCGCCGGCGGCGCCCTCGGCCCCGAGCCCCTTCACCGTCTCGGCATTGACGTCATAGACGACGCATTCATGGCCCGCGCGCATCAGGCGGCGCGAGATGTTGGCGCCCATGCGTCCCAATCCGACAACGCCGATCTGCATGTTGTTCTCCGTTGACACTTCAGCCCGGCCCTCTCCCGCAAGGGAGGCGGGAGACGGTTACTCCGCCGCCAGCCTCGGCACGAACGGCGCGACCTCGGCGCGTTCAGCCGATTGTATCGGCTGCGGCCACCAGCGATCCTCCCACTCGGAGAAGAGCGGCGCCAGTCGGGGCATCACCTTCTCGGCGAACAGCTTGGTATTGTACTTGGCCAATTCCTTGCCCATGCTGCCGAACTGGAGCAGCAGCATGAGATGGCCGACATTCAGTTCGGTGCCGACCTCGGTCAGCTGCTCCACCACCTCGTCGGGCGAGCCGATGATGACGTAGCCGCGGTCCACGATCTCCTGCATCTGCGTGGCGCGCGCGGCGGCGCGGGCGCTGTTGGAGGCGGCGCGGCCGACCTGGCTGGTGATGCCGGCGCGCATCGTCGCTTCCGTCACGTAGCCCGGCGGCGTCGCCCAGCGCGGGTCGGTGTGCAGGCAGCGGCCGTAGAAATACTCGGCGGGTTCGCGGTACATCTCGAACGCCTGCTCGCGGGTCTCGGCGACGCCCACGAATTGCAGGAAGCCGGCGCGGTACGGGTTGCGGTCCTTCCCCAGCCGCGACATCTCGTTCCAGAACCCGTCCATCGTCGCGCGGCCGTCCTTGAAGCCGAAATAGGACAGGTAGCAGTAGACGTAATCCATCGCGGCGCACCACTGCCAGGTCTCGATCGAGCCGCCGCCGGGAATCCACACCGGCGGATGCGGGCGCTGCACCGGGCGAGGCCAGACGTTGACGTAGCGCTGCTGGTTGAAGCGGCCGTTGAAGGCGAAGGTGTCCCGCTCGGTCCACGCGCGCATCACCAAGTCGTGGGCTTCCAGGTAGCGCTCGCGCAGCACCGACGGGTTCTGGCCGTAGACGTAGCAGGTGTCCATCGGGGTGCCGACCGGGAAACCCGCGATCAGGCGTCCGCCGGAGATCACGTCGATCATCGCGAACTCCTCGGCCACTCGCGTGGGCGGATTGTAGAGCGCGAGGGAGTTGCCCATCACGCAGATCGCGGTGTCGGTGGTGCGCCGGGCGAGCGCGCTGGCGATCAGGTTGGGCGAGGGCATCAGGCCGTAGCCGTTGGAATGGTGCTCGTTGCAGCAGATCGCGTCGAAGCCGCAATCGGCGGCGAACTCCATCTCGTCCATGAAGTCGTTGTACATGTGGTGGGCGCGCCTGGGGTCGAACAGGCTGGAGTGGATATCGACCCACACCGAGGGGTGCTTGTCGCGAAAGTCGTCCGGCAGCTCGGTATAGGGCATCAGGTGGAACCACAGCTGCTTCATGATGCGCCCCCTCCGTTCGCTTGCTCGCCGTGAGTATGGGGACGGGAACACCCAACTCGTCAACCGGTGGGACGCCCTGGCTAAATCGCTCCGGCCGGAGCATGCTGGTCGAGCAATGACTGGAAAGGTCGCTGAAATGAAACGCGTCATCCTGGCCGCCGTGTCCGCGTTCGGCCTGCTGGCCTGGGCTCCCTCGGCCGGAGCCGTTACCTGTGCCAACGGGGTTTATCGTGCCGGATGCGTCGGCCCCAACGGGGCGGTCGGGGTCCGCAAGGGGGGCGCCTATTACCCGAACCAGCGTTACTACCCGGCGCGCCCGCCGGTCGCGACCTGCGCCTCCGGACCCTATCGAGCGGGCTGCGCCGGCCCGAACGGGGCCGCCGTCGTCCGTAGGCCCTAATTAAGGGATCCCCCCGGGAAGGGAGGGAAACCGGAGCAAGCGCCGGAGTGCGTCGCTCGCCTCTGCCCCCTATGTCACGGCCATGGCGAATGCACTGAATGACCCGAGGCCCCTGGCGGAGCGCATCGCGCATCTGGACTGGCCGACGCTCCAGGGGGCCCTCGACGACCGGGGCTGCGCCACAACCGGGGTTCTGCTGACGACGGCGGAGTGCGCGCGCCTCGCCGCCAGCTACGACATGGATTGCCTGTTCCGCAGCCGCGTGGTGATGGCCCGGCACGGCTTCGGCAGCGGCGAATACAAATACTTCGCGTATCCGCTGCCCGATCCGGTCGCGGGACTGCGCGCCGCGCTCTATCCTTGGCTCGCACAGATCGCCAACCGCTGGGAGGCGGCGCTCGGTCGCGACGCCGCCTACCCGCCCGAGCACGCGGCGTTTCTCGACCGCTGCCACGCCGCCGGCCAGACGCGGCCCACGCCGCTGCTGCTGCGCTACGACGCGGGCGACTACAACTGCCTGCACCAGGATCTCTACGGTGACCTGTTCTTTCCGCTCCAGGTGGCCTTCCTGCTCAGCGCGCCGGGCGAGGATTTCACCGGCGGCGAATTCGCCCTGACCGAGCAGCGCCCGCGAATGCAGTCGCGCGTCGAGGTGGTGTCCCTGACCCAGGGCGAGGGCGTGATCTTCGCCGTCAATCAGCGGCCGGTGCGGGGAAGCCGGGGCACCTACCGCGTGGCGATGCGTCACGGCGTCAGCCGCCTGCGTTCGGGTCGGCGGCTGACGTTAGGGGTAATCTTCCACGACGCGAAGTGATCGGAAAGTCGGGATCAGGCACTCTTGCGGACATAACCGTACCGCAGATTGCTGCGCTCCGCGCCGGCGTGCTCGTACTGCGCCTTGATCGCGGCGAAACGGTCGGGCGTGGCGAGTTCGGCGTGCTGGTCATAGCCGAAGATGCGAAAGCCGTTCTCCGCGAAGATCGCCCGCTTCACCGGGCCGTCCGCCGGGCCGAGCGGCGCGAAGCCGAACTGCTTTTGCATCGCCTCGGGGATTTCCAGCCGACGCAGCCCCTCGATCTGCCATTGCGGGGAGCCCGTCCAGACCGCGTCGGTGCCCCAGATGACGTGATCCGACCCCAGGCCCTTGACCAAGGTGCCCATCAGCGCCGCCGCGAGGCGCGGTTCGGCCACGCTGCTATAGGCGAAGAGCTGGCCGAGGTCGCCATAGACGTTGCTGACGCCGTATTTGGCCGGGATGTCGGCGAGGTCGCTGACCCAGGAGCTGCGCCCGGTGCTGTCCCATTCCGCCATGCCCTGCGCTGGCGAGCCGCCGACATGGCGGTAGCCGGAATGGTAGATGACGAAATTGAGCTGCGGCCAGTCCTTCGCCGCTTTCCCGACGTCGCTCACATCCACGTAGGGTCGCAGGTTGGGCACCGCCGCCTCGACGGAAGGCGGGAACAGCCCCTTGTGGATGCAGACATTCTTGACGCCCGACTTGGCGAACCGCTCGTAGGCCGGATACATCAGCGTCTCGTCGTCGAGCCGCCACGGATAGTGGCTGGTATTCTTGTGCGTGTTGTCGCCGATCGTGTAGCCCTTCCAGCCATCCGGCCGCAGCGTGGTGATCGCGTGGTCGATGCCGTCGAGCCAGCCGGGCTGACCGGGGACGATGGTGTAGTGCGCCAGCATCCGCCGCGCGCCGGCCTGCCGGTTCACCTTGTCACGGGCCTGGAACACCATCTCGTTGGTGAGGAACCAGTCCTCCGGGACGTCGGAGGGGGAATTGGTCAGCAGCGCCACCTTGGTGTCGCTGTCGAGGAAGACCTCCTTGAAGTAGTTGACGAACTTCAGGTCGTCGATCGTCTGCTCCTTGCCGGACAGCTCCTTGTTCCAGCCCAGCTTGCCGACGGCGGCCCGCATGGCGACGAAGTTCTGCAATCGCGTGTCGTCGCGCAGGAAATGCGTATGCGCGTCGAACACGTACTGGCCTTGCAGCGACACGGCACGCGCGTCGGCCATCTCCGGGGTCGCGGCCTCGGCTTCGCTGACGGCGAACAGGTCGCCATAGACCTTGTTCATCGCCAGGAACGCGGCGGCCATGCCGGAGGCGGTCTGGAAGAAGCGGCGCCTGCTGATGCCCTGCCGCGCGGCGAGCCGGTCGCCCAGGTCCTTGAGGCGGGACTCGACCTCCTTCTGCTTGGCGTTCTGCGGCTCCGGGAAATACTCGTCGCTGGAGACGATCTGCGTCGGGATCGGCGCGGGGAACGCTGCCTCCTCGGCGGGTAGCAGGCGGCTCAGCTCTTCGTCGCTCAGGAAGCCCATAACTGGTCCTTTCAGACGGAAACGGTCTTCGGCATCGTGAGGAACGCATTCATGCAGTGCCACAACTCGGCGCGGTTGAGGCTGAGCGTGACGGAGTGCGCCGCCCCGGCCATGATCGCGTATTGCCGGTCCGGGTTGGGCAGGCGCGCGAAAAAGTCGAGCAGATCGGCGTCGGTCGAGATGCCGTCGTACTGGCCGCGCACCATCAGCACGGGCGACAGCACCCGCGCGGGATCGACCAGCGGCAGGTGGGCCGTCATGTCGAGATAGGTCCCGGTCGGCACGGTATCGCCGAGCGGCAGCTCGGCGGCGGCGATCGCATCGGCCACGCGCGGGTCCGACGTGCCGGGCTTGTCGCGGGTGAAGATGCTGCGGATCATGTCGATCCCGCGCGGGCGGCGATTATGCGTGCGGTAGTATTCGACCTGCTCGGCGCGCTTGCCGAGCGTGGGCGAGCCCTTGCCGGTGTAGGTGAACGCCTCCAGCACCAGCCGGTCCACCCGGTCGGGCTCCGCCATCGCGAAGGCGCCGGCCCGGATCGCCCCGCTGCTCTCGCCCATGAAGTGCGCCTTGCGCTGCCCGGTTTCGCGCGCGACCACATCGGTGCCGGCGCGCAGATCCTCCACTCCTGAGCGAATGTCGGAATTGCCCGCGGTGACGGTGGAGCGGCCGTAACCCTCGAAATCCATCGTCCAGACATCGAAGCCATAGCGGGCGAACACATCCATCAGCGAGTATTCGCCGGCGCCAGGGACGGTCAGGTCGAAGCTGGGGCGCGCGGAAAGCGACGATCCGTGCACGAGGAACAGCACGGGCAGTGGTGCATTGCCCGGCCCCGGCGCGGTGAGGCGCTTGCGGTACAGGTAGAGCGAGACATCGCCCTTCTTCGCCCAGTATTCGCGGCTCCAGGGACGCGGGGCCAGCGTCTCGGCCGCGGCGACGCCCGTGATTGCCGCGCCGGTTGCGAGGCCGAGGCCGAGGAGAACCCCACGTCGCGGGGTCTCGGCCGCGTGGGCGATCTGGTGCATATGCTTCCCCCTTATCGCCGCCCGATCATCGCAGCCCCGCAGGGGCTTTGGAAGATCGCGAGGGCTGGCACGAGGAGCGAAGCATGTCATCACGCCTCGCCACCGCCGTCGGCGGGTTTCCCCTGGCCAATCCGGTGATCTGCGGCTCGGGCGAGCCGGTGATGACGGAGGCTGGCATCCGCGCGGCGCTGGCGGCGGGGGCGGGCGGGGTGATCGCCAAATCCATCAACGAGCAGCCGGCGGCGGCGCGCCAGCTGGACCGGGCGGACTACGCCTTCCTTGCGGGCAACGCACCGGCGGCGGTCGGGGATTCGCTGTTCTGCCGTTCAGGCCTGGCGCAGCGCGAGGCGCGCGAATGGTTCGCCGCGATCGCCGCGATCGACCGCGAGGCGGCTTCGTCAGGACGGTTCGTGGCGGGGAGCATCGTGCTGGGGGGCACGGAGGGGGCGGAGCGGCTTGCGGGTCTTGCCCGCGACGCCGGGCTTCGCGTCTTCGAGCTGAATGTCGGCGCGCCGCATGCGTCGGAGGCGGCGCCAGAGGCGATCGCGCAGGAGACCGATCCGGCGGGGCTGCGCGCGCTGGTCGCGCGTGTGCGGGCGGCGACGCAGGGGATGCAGCTCTGGGTGAAGCTGACGGGGCTGTCGGCGAACCTGCCGGCGCTGGCCGTCGCCGCGGCCGAGGGCGGGGCCGACGCGGTGGTGGTGATGGGGCGGTTCATGGCGATGGTGCCGGACCTCGACACGCTGGCGCCGGTGCTCGGCACCTCCGGCGCGTATGGCGGCGGCTGGGCGCTGCCGATCGTGTGCCGGTTCCTGGCGCTGAGCCGGCGCGCGACGGGGGGGCGAGTGCCGCTGCTCGGCACCAACGGCGCGCGCGGCGGCGCGGATGTGGCGCGGATGGCGCTGGCCGGCGCGGCGGCGACCGAGATGCTGTCGGTGGTGATGCATGAGGGGTTCGGCGCGCTGGGGCGCAGCGTGCGGGAGCTGGATTCGCTGCTGGAGGCGCGCGGGCTGCGGTTCCAGGAGCTGATCGGGCGGGCGGCGGACGCGCTGGAAGGGTATGGCGCGCAGACGGAGCGGCCGGGGCGGTGGCGGGCGTTCGTGCCGGGGGAGACGGTGGGAGGATGAGCTAAGGATTCTAGACGGCAGTGCCAGGCCTTCGTCGGATAGGGCGCAACCCACCACCGATCAGACGTCCGCGCGTAGTTCCGAGCAGCAGAAGCGCTTCGCCGACCGCCGCCCTGAGCCATGCCGGCAGCCCGGCCACCATGCCACGCAATCGCAGGTCGGGGGTCAAGAATTCAGGCGGGATCAGCGGCAAGATGGCCCTCACCAGTGCGTAGTCGCGACGCGCGAACGCTCCGCATATGGCTCCCCTGCGGCGCTCTGCCTTGCTCGCACGAAGTGCTGGTCCGTGCGCCGCGTACACCCAGGGTCGGCTCGTTTCGACATAGTCCAGCACGCGGGCATCGCCGAGATGCATGGCAATGCTATCGCCTGAGAAGTTGCTGCCGTGCTTGCGGATGCCCACCAGGGGCTCGGTCAGCACGCCAAAGGGCGGGTGCTCCACCAGCCGCAGAGCAGTCGCGAAGTCGCAGCCGACGGGGCGAACTCACTCCTTCGTCCCAGCCGCCGACCTCGATCAGGAAGTCGCGCCGCGCTACTAGACAGGAGGGGAAACAGGGTTGGAAGCGGAGCAGCCGGTCGAAGATCGGCCGGTCGAACACGCCAAGCCCCGGACCGAGCTGGCGCAACCCGTCCCAAAATCCTGTGGGTGCTGCCGCAAACTTCGCCGTCTCTTCCCAGCGCCCGTCGCGAACGACAACGAAGTTGCCGTATGCAAAATTCAGGGTCGGTTCCAGCCGCCAGAGGGAAGCCATGCATGCGAGATACTCTGGCCGCCACAGGTCGTCGCTGTCACAGAACGCGACCAGCGCGCCGGATGCTGCCCGGGTCCCAACATTGCGCGCGACGAGATCGCCTGAGTTGACGATGCGGACCGCCTGCACCTGAGGCGCATAGCGGGCCAACATCTCTTGCGTCGCGTTGCACGAACCATCATCGACGACGATCACCTCCCTCGGCCGCAACGTCTGCGCGAGGATGGCGTCGAGCGTGAACGGCAACAGGTCCGCACGGTTGTATGTCGGGACGACGACGCTGATATCGGCGCTCACTGAGCCGCCGGACACCTCTAAAAACCCCTCCCGGCGCACCGCCGAACGCTGCTAAGTCTCTGATTTTACTGGGTGCAGGATCGCCGTCCGGACGTTTTTAGAGGTGTCCTCCTGATTCAGGCGCGCCTTTTGCTGCGGCACACGGACGGCCCCCGCGGCGGCGTCAGTGTCGCACCGCGAGCCAGACACACGTGGCAACAACGCCCCAGAACGGGGTAACTAGGAGCAGCCCGATCAGGATGCCGCGCGCTGGCCGGGGCGTGGGGTCGTTAGTGCTCTCCCTGATGGCGTCGTTGCGCGTGCGGGCAAGCTGGTGAAGCGGCGCGATGAAGGCCGGAATCCGATAGCCGATCCGGCTGGGTCGGTGCCGGTCGGTGACCGGCGGAGCGGTGACGGGAGGGGCCGGGAGGTCCGAGATCGCCATGCTGTTCCTGCGGAAAGGCTTGCGCCGTCACGCAAGGTGGCAGGGGTATCCTTTAGAAATGGTTTCCGGCGGGGCTACGCCTGCTGCAGCTCAATCAGTCCGCGGCGGATCCTGCGGCCGCGTTCCACCTTGTCCTCGATGTAGCCCGCATCGCCCCAGCGCACCGCGCGCGCCATCGCCTGGGCGTCCTCGACGAAGCGGGCCAGCATCTCCAGCAGCGCCTCGCGGTTGTTAAGGAAGATGTCGCGCCACATCGTCGGGTTCGACGCGGCGATGCGGGTGAAGTCGCGGAAGCCCGAGGCGGCGAAGCGCAGCACCTCCTGGCGGCTCTCGTCGGCGAGGTCGTCGGCCGTCCCGCAGATGGTGAAGGCGAGCAGGTGCGGCAGGTGGCTCACGATGGCCAGCACGCGGTCATGATGGCCGGACTCCATCACCTCGACCATGCTGCCGCAGCGGCGCCACAGCTCGGCGATCCTCTCCACTGCGTCCGGATCGGTGCCGGGCGGCGGCGTGAGCAAGGTCCAGCGGTTGTCGAACAAAGTGGAAAAGCCGGCATCGGGGCCCGAATGTTCGGTGCCCGCGAGCGGATGGGCGGGGACGAAATGCACGCCCGCTGGGACGAACGGCCCGACATCGCGGATCACCGACTGCTTGGTGGACCCGACATCGGTGAGAATCGCGCCGGGCGCGAGATGCGGGGCGATCGCGGCGGCAATGTCGGCGAACGCGCCGACGGGCGCGCACAGCATCACGCAGTCGGCGCCGGCGACGGCACGAGCGGGGTCGATCTCCACCCGGTCGGCAATGCCGAGTTCCATGACCCGATCCAGCGTGCGCTCCGTGCGCGCATTGGCGACGATCTCGACCGCCAGCTCGCCGCGCTCCTTGGCGATGCGGGCCACCGAGCTGCCGATATGGCCGATGCCGAGCAGGGTGAGGCGCCGAAACAGCGGCTCAGTCATGGGCGTCGGCCACGAAGCGGGTGAGATTGTCGATCACCATGCCGACTTCTTCCTCCGTCCCAATCGTGATGCGCAGGCAGTGCGGCAGGCCGTAGCCGGCGACGCGGCGCACGATCAGCCCGCTCCGGCGTAGATGCTCGTCGGCCGCGTCGGCGCGCGCCGGGGTGGCGAAATCGGCGAGCACGAAATTGCCCTCGCTCGGCCAGGCACGGATGCCGAGACCCTCCAGCGCGGCGGCGAGGCGCGCACGCTGCGCCTTGTTGTGCTCCCGCCCCGTCTCCACCCAGCCCGGCTCGGCAAGTGCTGCGATGGCCGCGGCCTGCGCGGCGGCCGAGACGTTGAACGGCGCGCGGATGCGGTTCAGCACGTCGATCACCGCCGGCGGCGCGTACGCCCAGCCGATACGCATGCCGCCCAGCCCGAAAATCTTGCTGAAGGTGCGGGTCATCACCGTGTTCGCGGCCGCATCCACCAGTTTCACCCCCGGATCGTAGCCCGGCCGGTCCACGTATTCGGCGTAGGCGGAATCCAGCACCAGCAGCACCTCGGGCGGCAGGCGCGCACGCAGGCGCTCCACCTCCGCCTGCTGCAACAGGCTGCCGGTCGGGTTGTTGGGGTTGGCCAGGAACACGAGCCGGGTCGCCGGGCCGACCCGCGCGAGCAGCGCGTCCACGTCGGCGGTCAGGTTGCGCTCGGGCACCTTGATGACCCGGCTGCCGGCGTATGTGCCCGCGATCTGGTAGATCGAGAACCCGTGCTCGGTCATCAGGATCTCGCGCCCCGGCCCGCCATAGGCGATGCAGAGCTGGGCGATAATGTCGTCGGAGCCGTTGCCGCAAATGATCTTCGCCGGATCGAGGCCGAAGCGCGCGCCGATCGCCGCCCGCAGCGCCCGCGCCTCGCCGTCGGGATAATGGTGCAGCCCGTCCAGCGCGCCGGCGATCGCTGCCCGCACGCCGGGCGGCGGGCCGAACGCGCCCTCGTTGGAGGAGAGCTTGTGGATGCGGTTCACCCCCGGCACGCGGGATTCGCCGCCCACATAGGGCGAGACCTCGAGCACTTCGGGGCGGGGGCTGGGGCTGCTCATGCGGCGGCTCCGTTCACCGGGATGGCGTAGCCGCCGAGCACGACCGCACGGCCGAGCGCCGCGCCGAGGCGGGCGAGGCGTGGGTCGGCGTCGGCGAGGTGGCCCGCCACCTCGGCCAGCGCCCAGGCGACCGGTTGGCCGGGGTCGCGACGCAGGATCAGCGCGGCAGGCGCCAGCCCGGACCTTGCCAGCGTCTCGGTCACACGCGCGCGGGTGGTGTCGGGGTCCAGCTCCAGGCCGATCAGCGCGCGGTCCTGCCCGCTTGGATCGGGCGCGATGGCGGCAGCGACCAGGGCCTGGACGGACGGGGCGCCTTCCGCGCGGGGCATCCAGAACGGCAGGCGGGCGATGACGTGAGTGCGCGGCTCGTTCCCCCGCAGCAGCGTGGTCCACCAAGCGGCCTCTGGGGGCTCGTCCTGGATCGGGAACGGCAGGACGGCAACCGAGGCGGCACACGCGAGATCGCCGAGCGCCTCGGCGGGGCTGTGATGGCGCCGCAACGGGGTGAGCGCGCCGAACTGCTCGCGCGCGGCCTGGGTGACGCAGCACAACGGATCGGGGTCGCATACGGCGACGACGAAGGGGCGCTGCATGGCGGTGGTGGCGGCCAGCAGTTCCCGCCACAGCCGTACCAGCGCCTGCGGCGGCAGCTCGCCCGTATGGCGGGCGAGCAGGCGGCGGATGATCGCCGCTTCGCGTCCCGGCCGAAGGGCGACGCGGCTTCCGCTCTTGTCGCCGGAGGCGCCGACTCGGGTAACAACGTCCGCGCGGCGGATCAGCAGATCGTGCAACGCCTCGTCGATGCGGTCGATCTCGGCGCGCAGTCCCGCGAGGTCGCCGGGATCGGACCCGGAGGCGTCGAGGCTGTGGGCGGAGGAGGGCATGGCGCCTGCGTTGCTCGGGACGGTGCCACAATCGATGCGGACACGGTCGATGGGACAAGGCCGGAACAGATAGCCGAACCCCGATGGCATGCAAACCGGCGCGGCCGGTCCAGGGCAATCGCTTGAACCGGGCGAGGGGGGATTCCGGCGCGGCGTGAAATCTGAATCGTGGGAGACCTCTCCTGAGCTCGACTTTGGCCTTTTACGCGGCGTAGCAAGCGGCGCCGATCAGGGCATTGATTGTCGCGTTGGGAATTTGGACGAGATCGGCCGTGGTCGGGGATGTGCAGAAATCATGATGTGTCCAGAGTTCGCGGCGGACAACGGCAAGCGCGTCGCTGAAGGTTGGTAGAGGTTTTGGATACCAACTCGCGGCACGCGGTGTTGACGTGGTTCTGGCTTGCAGATCCTGAGCCCAGAGAGCGATCAGGGAGAATAGCCCCACCAGTGCTGGCATCGTTCTGGCGATCGCGGGGTCTGACCATTGGCGCTGAGTTTCGACGCCGAGGTGGCGACGCACTTCAGCGAAGGTCACTTCGATTGACCAGCGGTGAACGAACCAGCGGAGGATGTCGACCGGGTCTGCATCGAGATCGGTGCACAGGAATGCCTGTGGCCGGAGTTCGCCAGCGACGTCGCGGACCAGCACGTAGCGGATCGGCACGAGCCGGCCAGGATGGTGCCACAGGGCTGTGCCGGAGACGATCTCGACCAGGCGTTCGCCGCGGCCATACCAGCCAGTCACCTGCAGGCGGCGCCAGCGCGTCTTGGGATTGACCAGACGGTCGGCCAGGTTGGGCTGCCTTTTCCCGATGACGCGCGGTCGCCCGACGGTGCCGGGCTGGCGGCGAAGTGGCGGATCGAACAGGCGCGCATCCAGCCGCAGGCGGGTGATCATGCAGATGCGCCGCCGCACAACGTTCAGCAGGTCAATGGCGGCGTAGCTGCTATCGGCCACTCCGATGATCCGGCGGCCGGGCAGCCATCGCGAAGCCTGCAGCAGAGCCTGCCGGCCCCAGTCGGTCAGCTTCTTGTGCCGCCTCTGCCGCTCGCTGGCATGGCGTTCGGAAGGGGCGAGCACGGTCAGGAACGGCAGGGCCCAGACTCGGCCAGCCCAAGAGACGTCGGGCAGCAGCATGACCGAGAGCCAGCGTAGGCCACTGGCTTTGACGAAGTGGCCCTGTGAGGAGCGGACCGGATCGCGATAGATGCCCCGCGTTTTGATCTTCGGCCCCCACCGGCGCTCCAACGTCTCGTCGAGACCGATGATGACGGGACCTTCCGGCACGAAGGTGCTGACCAGCAGGCGTAACAAGCAGCGCGCGACCCGGCGGCTCGACCAGCGGTTGCGGTTGAGAACCCGATGGTAGTTCGTGAAGCACGGATCCTGTTCCAGGCCGGTGACGCGCAAGGCCGCAGCCACGGTGCGTCGTCCAGGGCTGAGGACGGCGCCGGTGATCAGCACCAGTACGTGCTGCCAGGTTGGGGCCGTGAAGGCTCGGCTGAACGGCTCCATCCAGGAAGCCAGTTTCGTTGGGCGCTGTATCCCTCGACAATCCGCTCGGCATCTGTCCCCCGAATCAGCGCTCGGGAAAGACTCGCCGGTATCAGGTCAGCCGCGAACCCCAGGCTCGATCACAAGCAATTCAACACCGGCGAAAGATCTGAAAATGGCCAAAGTCGAGCTGAGGAGGTTTCCCGATGGCTGGCCCGGCTCTGCTCGATCATTTCTCGGCGCTCGACGACCCGCGCCAGCCCGGCAAGGTGCTGTATCCGCTGCCCGAGATCATGCTGCTGGTGCTGTGCGCGACGCTGTCGGGAGCCGAGGACTTCGTCGAGATGCGGTTCTGGGGGCGCAAGAAGGTGGCTTTCCTGCGGACCATGCTGCCGTTCAAGCACGGCATCCCGTCGCACGACACGCTCAATGACGTGATGAATGCGCTCGACCCGGAGCTGTTCTCCGCCTGCTTCACGGCCTGGGTCGAGGGCGTGCGCGAGGATGCGCCGGACATCGTCGCCCTCGACGGCAAGACCTCGCGCCGCGCCCGCCGCGGCGAAGAGCATCCGCTGCACGTCGTCAGCGCCTGGGCGGCGCGCCAGCGCCTCGTGCTCGGTCAGCAGGCGGTCGGCACGAAGTCCAACGAGATCGTCGCCATACCGCTGCTGCTCGAACGCCTGCACCTGACCGGGGCCTGGTCACCATCGATGCCATGGGATGCCAGACCAAGATCGCCCAGGTCGATCATCGACCGGGGCGCCGACTATGTTCTGGCGCTCAAGGACAACCAGCGCAGCCTGGCCGACGAGGTGGCGATATTCTTCGCGGTGCCGACCGAGCGGTGCGGCGAGCCGTTCGAGACCGTCGATGCCGATCACGGCCGCATCGAGACCCGCCGCCATTGGGTCAGTCACGACGTGGACTGGCTGACCACCGAGCGCCGCTTCCCCGGCGAGCCGCGCTTTCCCGGCCTGCAAGCGCCATCGCCATGGTCGAGGCAACGGTGGAGCGCGACGGCGCGACCTCACCGCCCGCCGCTTCTTCCTGTCGTCGTTGGCGCTGGACGCCCGAATTCCTGGCGCGCGCCGTGCGCGCGCACTGGGGGATCGAGAACCGCCTGCATTGGGTGCTCGACGTGGTGTTCCATGACGACCTGATGCGCCTGCGAACCGCAGCACGGGCCGAAAAATATGGCCACCATCAAGCATATGGCGATGAACCTTATCCGCGCCGCCCCAGGCAAGGACAGCCTCAAAGTCAGACGCAAAACCGCCGGCTGGAACCAGCACTACCGTCCGCGCCCTCATCACCCGGACAGCTCAGTGACCTTCAAGCGATTCCCCTGGTCCGGGTTGCCGGCGATTGCCGCCGGTCCTATTCAACACCCAGGATGAACCAGATCGCTCCTTTGGCCGAAAGCACGCACCAGCACGTCAGCTTCGACGACGGGATGATGCTGGACTGCGGCGTGCGCCTGCCGCGTCTGACCATCGCCTATCGCACGTACGGGCGGCTGAACGCGGCGCGGTCGAACGCCATTCTGGTCTGCCATGCGCTGACCGGCGACCAATACGTGGCCGAGCGCCACCCGATCACCGGCAAGGACGGCTGGTGGGACATGCTGGTCGGCCCGGGCCGGCCGGTGGACATCGGGCGCTTCTTCGTGGTGTGCGCCAACGTGCTGGGCGGATGCATGGGCAGCACCGGGCCGCGCAGCGTGCGCGATGATGCCGACGCGGGCCATTCGCCGTCGGGGTCCTCTCTTTCGGAGCCTTCTTTTTGGGGCACGGCGTTCCCGCCCATCACCATCCGAGACATGGTACGGGCGCAGAAGCGGCTGATCGAGCATCTGGGGATCGCGCGGCTGTTTGCGGTGATCGGCGGCTCGATGGGCGGAATGCAAGTGCTGCAATGGGCGGCTGACTATCCCGACGCGGTCTTCGCGGCGCTGCCGATCGCCACTGCCGCGTATCACTCCGCGCAGAACATCGCCTTTCACGAGGTCGGGCGCCAGGCGATCTTTGCCGATCCCGACTGGCAGGGCGGCCGCTACTGGCAGACCGGCGCGATCCCAGCGCGCGGGCTTGCGGTGGCGCGCATGTGCGCGCACATCACCTACTTGTCGGAGCAGGCCTTGACGCGGAAATTCGGCCGGCGCGTGCAGCCGGCGCCGAAGAACCCCGGCGAGGTCCTGCAACTGTTCGGCGAGATGTTCGAGGTGGAAAGCTACCTGCGCCACCAGGGCAGCACTTTCGTGCAGCGCTTCGATGCCAATTCCTACCTCACCATCACCCGCGCGATGGACTATTTCGATCTTGCCTCCGATCACGGCGATGACCTGGCGGGGGCGTTCCGCGGCACGCGCACGCGCTTCCTGCTGGTCTCCTTCAGCTCCGACTGGCTATTTCCGACCGCCGAGAGCCGGTCGGTCGCGCGCGCGCTCAACCGCGCGGGGGCGAATGTGAGTTTCGTGGAAATCGAAACCGACAAGGGCCACGACGCGTTCCTGCTCGACGAGCCGGACTTCCACCGTAGCGTCGCGGGTTTCCTGACTGGCTGCGCCGCCCACGCGCGGCTCTGAGCTTGCGCGGTGCCGGCCCGTTACATCGGGCGCATCGATCCGCGCTCCTGAGGCTGCGTCCGACATCGACCGGAATGGGGCAGCTCTCCGTTTCGTGACTTCCTTCCCTAAGACGTATTGGACATCTGTAGAGTTTGTCACATGCAAGGGCTGGGCCCGTGCCGAACCCATGGCTGCTGACGAGGCTGACGGCGGAAACGGAGGTTCCGACCGCATTTGACCACGACACTGACGCGGGTGTCAGCCATACCCTTGGGACAATGCGGCCCGGCTGGATCGTGGTGCGGCATTGTTGCTTTCGCGATAGGACAGCAGGCCATTTGCCGGCGGCCCCGGTTACCATACGCTGCGCGCTCGTTCATCCGAATCTCGGGATTGCCCTGCTCAGCGTTTCTCCGGATGCGCGGGTGCCGGACGCGGCCGGCCGCCTGCGGCGGGCGCTCGACACCATGCAGTTCCGGGCGATCTTCGGCGGCTGGCCCCCCATCGTGTACCAGCATCTGACGCCGCGGGAGCTGCCCAAGCTCGACTCACTGCTCGCCAAGGCCTTTGCCGGGCCGCCGCTCTCGCTGCATGGGGGCAATGCCTGGGTTGGGGCGACCCTCCGGGTGCTCACCTGCGGGGCGCCCTCGGGGGCGGGTGCGCCGGCTGCCGGAGCCGGGGCGTCGGGCTCCGAACAGCGCCGCGGATCGGGCCGGAGGCGAATCGAACGCGCGGATCGCCTCCGCCGCCCGGTTTACGGCTCCCACAAGACACGGCTGGTTTTCTGGGGCTATCTGCTGATCCCCGCTCTTAGCATCCTGCTGCTGGCGTCGGGGGGCGCGGTCTGGCTGCGCGGCGCGGTGGACGGACCGCCGCTCGAAACCGCCCGGCTCGCCTCGCCGACGCGCATGGCCGCAACCGTGGAATCCCAGGCTCCGGACCGTCTCTCGAGCGGGGCAGCGGTCGCGTTGGCGGCGGATGCGAGCACCGGTCCGGTGGTTCCCGCTGCGCCTGTCGTGTCCGCATCTGTCGTTCCGCCGACCAACGAACCCGCGTTCCTGCCAACGCGCGATGCGCTGCCTTTCAGCGTCACCCCACCCGCACCCAAGCTGGCGCAAGCCGACCGGTCCGACCCCGTCGTGCAGGTGCAGCCGCCAAGCGATGCGGCGGTGGCCGATTCTGGCGCGAACCTCACTGTCTCGGCACCGACGCCGGAACCGCCGGCAGGGGCATCGGAGCCGCCTGCCGCCGGGCTCGCGCCGCCCGTCCAGACCGTTGTTGGGGTGCCGTCAAGCATCGTGCCAGAGGTGCCATCGATCGTCGCCAGCGCGACGACCCCGCCGATCCAGTCACAGCCAACACGCCAATCAGAAGGGCCGGCGGTGGCGGACCCCGACGCGACTCTCGTCGTCCCGGGGCCGGTGCCGGAACCGCCGGCCGGGGCATCGGAGCCGCCTGCCGTCGGGCTCGCGCCGCCCGTCCAGACCGTTGTTGGGGTGCCGTCAAGCATCGTGCCAGAGGTGCCGTCGGCCGTCGCCAGCGCGACGACCCCGCCGATCCAGTCACAGCCAACACGCCAATTAGAAGGGCCGGCGGTGGCGGACCCCGACGCGACTCTCGTCGTCCCGGGGCCGGTGCCGGAAGCGCCGGCACAGGCTTCGGAGCCGCCTGCCGCCGGGCTCGCGCCGCCCGACCAGACCGTTGTTGGGGTGCCGTCGAGCCCCCCGCCGGAGGTGCCGTCGGCCGTCGCCAGCGCGACGACCCCGCCGATCCAGTCACAGCCAACACGCCAATTAGAAGGGCCGGCGGTGGCGGACCCCGACGCGACTCTCGTCGTCCCGGGGCCGGTGCCGGAAGCGCCGGCACAGGCTTCGGAGCCGCCTGCCGCCGAGGTCGCGCCGCCCGTCCAGACCGTTGTCGGGGTGCCCTCGGGCACACCGCCGGAGGTGCCGTCGGCCGTCGCCAGCGCGACGACCCCGCCGATCCAGTCACCGCCAACACGGCAGTCACAAAGGCTGGTGGTGGCGGACCCCGACGCGACTCTCGTCGTCCCGGGGCCGGTGCCGGAAGCGCCGGCACAGGCTTCGGAGCCGCCTGACCCCGCACTCACGCCGCCCGTCCAGACCGTTGTCGGGGTGCCGTCGAGCACCCCGCCGGAGGTGCCGTCGGCCGTCGCCAGCGCGACGATCCCGCCGATACGGTCAGAGCCAACACGCCAATCAGAAGGGCCGGCGGTGGCGGACCCCGCGTGGGTGGCCGAGACGCCCGATTTGTCCGCCCCCTCCATGCCGGCCACCCTTCCCCCGTCCTCTGATGTCGCGCCGGCGGTGCCGGTTGCGAGCACCTTGCCGGCACAGCGCCCGATCACCAGGACGGAAGAACCCAGGAGACTGGGCTCACTGGCTGCCGGCCGCGTTGTCGCGCGTGCCGCACCGGAACGGCCGATGCCTTCCACCATCCCGGCGATTTCGATGCTGGTTCGCCCGACTCACGCGCCGCTTGCGACGGCGCTGCGCGTGGCCGGCAGCGTTGGCGAGCGCTGCCGGGCGATCACTCTGAAGGTGCAGCTTGGGGAGGAACCGTCCAATGCCGAACGCGACTACCTGCGCAACGGCTGCCGGGGTGGCTAAGCGAGGGGCCGGCCTTCTGGCCGGAGTGCTCTGCCTCACGGCGCTGCTCGCGAGCTGCGCGGCGCGGCCGCCCCAACAATCCGCCGCGGAACCGCCGAGCAACCCTTTGCCGCTGCGTCAAGCCGTGGCGACGCTCGCGACGGCCCTGGTGACGCACGCCCAGCTCCCGCCGGCGCCCGCCTCCGGGCGCTATCCGATCACTATCGATCCGTGGATTGACGCCACGAGCGGCTATCAGGTCGCGACGACGCGCCTCATGCAGGCGGAGATTGAAACCCTCGCGCCGCAACATTTCCCGCAACTCGATCTGCTGCCCTTCAACGACACCTCGCTTGCACGCAAGCCGATCGTGCTGCTCGGCGCCATCGCCCCGGTCAGCGGACCCGGCAGCGATAGTCCCGCCACCGGCAACCCCGGTGCCTACCGGATTTACGGCGTGCTGGCCGACCTCAGCACCGGCAGGGTCGTCTCGGCCGAAAGCGTCTGGACGCGCACAGAGGACGTGGACGCCACGCCGCTGGCGTTCTTCCGCGACAGTCCCGCCTGGATGCCCGACGAGAGCATGAACGCCTATTTGCACACCGCCGCGGCGCGTTCCGGTGACCCGATCGATCCGGTCTATCTGCGGACGCTACAGGCCGAGGCCCTGCTGGCCGACGCCACCAGCGCCTATGACGACGGGCATTACGCGCCGGCGCTCGAACTCTATCGCCAGGCCGCCGCGCTGCCCGACGCCGGCCACCAGCTAGAGATCTACAACGGCCTCTATCTGACCAACCTCTCGCTCGGCAACCGGCAGGCGGCCACCGATGATTTCGGCCGACTGGTGGATTACGGGCTGCGGCATCAGCGTCTGGGGCTGAAGTTCCTGTTCCTCCCTGCCTCCACCGCCTTCTGGCCCGACCCAGCCATCAGCGGCCCCTACCCGATGTGGCTGCACGTCATCGCCGAGCGCGCCGGGGCTGACAGTTCCTGTCTGAGGATTAACGGCCATGCCAGTCCGACCGGCTCGGCGGTGCTGAACGACCGCCTCTCGCTGGCGCGCGCGCGGCGCATCGAGACAGACCTGATCGGTAACGACCCCGCGTTGCGCGGCCGGCTTTCGGCCCGGGGCTATGGGTCACGCGATCCGATCGTCGGCACCGGGCGCGACGATGCCACCGACGTGCTCGATCGGCGGGTGGACTTCCAGCCGCTGGCCTGCGAGCAGAGGACAGCCGTGAGCGGATGAGCGTAACAGCCCCCGTCAGCGCACGTCCGGCCGCGAGCGGCGCCGACACCACCGTCCGCTTCGTCGCGAAGAACATGCGGCTCGACCTTCGGCTTATCTCGGAGATGGTCGAGCCCGGTGCGCGCGTGCTCGATATCGGCTGCGGCGATGGCGGGCTAATCGATCATTTATTCACCACCAAGGGGTGCGACGCGCGCGGCATCGAGATCGACATGGCGCTGGTCACGCGCGCCGTCGGGCACGGGTTGCCGGTGATGCACGGCGACGCCGACATCGACCTGGCGCACTATCCCGACAGCGCGTTCGACTACGTCGTGCTGTCGCGCACGTTGCAGGCGGTCGAGCGCCCACGCGAGGTGCTGCGCCAGATGCTGCGTATCGGCACGCGCGCGATCGTCAGCTTCCCGAACTTCGGTCACTGGCAGGTGCGGCTGCAGTTGCTGACCAAGGGACGGATGCCGATGACGGCGACCTGGGACCGGATGTGGTTCGAGACGCCGAACATCCACCCCTGCACGATCCGCGACTTCTTCGACCTGTGTGCGACAGAAGACTATGTCGTGGAACGCTGGCTGGCGGCCGACGAGGCAGGTGGGCGGGGGCCGTGGCGCCGCTTCCCGCGCCTGGCCAACCTGTTCGGCGAGCAGGCGCTGTTCCTGCTGCGGCGACGCGCATAGTTCGATACGCCACCCGGAAGCCCTTCACCTCTCCGGCAGGCGCCATCCGGCCGACTCAAAGGAACGCACTTGGCACCGCCGCCGGTTCGGCAATCTCCAGCACCCGCGCGGCGCGCAGCACCAGGTCGTCGCGCAGCTGCGCCGCCGCGATCTGGACCGAGCGGGGCAGGCCCAATTCACCCAAGCCCAGCGGGACGGTGATCGCCGGCTGGCGTGTCAGGTTGAAGGTGAAGGTCCAGGGCGCCCACTCGGTCCACAGCTTCTCGACCGGGTTGACGGTCGGCGCATCGGCTTCGGGCGGGCCGTTCGGCACCGTCGGGCACAGCACGAGGTCGTAGCGCAGATGCAAACGCGCCATGGCGTTGGCGGCTGCGGCGCGCATCGCCTCGGCGTCCAGGAACTCGATGGCCGACATCCCGCCGAGCGCCCGCGCGACCTCCAACAGCCCGGGGTCGAGCAGCGCACGCTGCTCCTCCGCGTAGAGCCCGACGAGGCGGGCCAGTGCGGCGCCCCAAACGCGGCCGAACACGGTGCGGGTGTCGGGCAGGTCCGCGTCGGCCTCCTCCAGCTCGGCACCCGCCTCGGCCAGCAGCGCCGCAGCGCGCTCCACTCCCGCCACGCCATCCGCGTCGACCGGCGCGTCGAAGCCGGGGCGGCGCAGGATGCCGACGCGCAACCCCGCCACACCGGCCTCGATGCCGTCGCGCCAATCACGCGGATTGTCTGGCAGGCAGAACGGGTCGCGGATATCGGCCCGCGCCATGGCCGTGAGCATCAGCGCGGTGTCGCGCACCGTGCGGGTCATCGGCCCCGCGCAGGAGACCGAGGCGAAGGCGCCGGCCGGCCATTGCGGGATGCGCCCATAGCTGGGCTTCAGCCCGACCAGCCCGCACCAGGCGGCCGGAATGCGGACGGACCCGCCTGCGTCGGTGCCGATATGCAGCGGACCAAACCCCGCCGCCCCCGCCGCCCCGGCGCCCGAGGAGGAGCCGCCCGGCGTGCGCCGCGTGTCCCACGGATTGCGGGTGATGCCGTTCAGCGGGCAGTCGCCCGGGGACTTCCAGCCGAACTCGGTGGTGGTCGTCTTGCCCAGGATCACCGCCCCCTCCCGCTTCAGGCCGAGCACCATCGGGGCGTCCTCGATCACCGGGGCCGGGTCGGTGAGGCGCGAGCCGCGACGGGTCGGAAAGCCGGCGAGATCGACCAAGTCCTTCACCGTGCAGGGCACGCCGTCCAGCAATCCGAGCGGACGCCCAGCACGCCAGCGCGCCTCGCTCTCCCTGGCCGCGTCGAGCGCGCGCGGGTTCATCACAACGAAAGCATTGATGTGCGGATTGAGCCGGGCGATCCGCTCGGTCACCTCTTGCAGCACCTCGACCGGGCTCAGCATCTCGCGGGCGTAGAGGGCGAGCATGTCTTCTGCGCTGAGCAGGGCGGCGTTCATCGGCGTTCCTCGTCCGCATCGGTCTGTATCATTGCGCCTCGCACTCCCTGGTGTCACCGCGTAGAAGCCTTTTGACAAGCCTCCGCGAAGTGTATACGATCTTGTATATGCATGTATGTCAGATTCCAAATCAGAGATTTATATTGACCTTTGGAAGGGACCGGAATGCGGATTACCCAAGACAGGAACAAAGAACAACGGAACCGCGCCAAACACGGCCTCGATTTTTCGTTCGCGGAGGCAGTCTGTGCCGATCCGTTGGCAGCTATCGTCTACGACCGTTTCGAGAACGGCGAGCATCGCTTCCATCTTATTGGCGCTGTCGGTCCGGGACCGAAGGTGCTTCTTGTCGTGCATACCTATCCGGATCCCCAGGACGAGGAATGGATCCACGTCATCGGTCTGCGAGAAGCCACTCCGAAAGAGAGGAAACAATATGAGGAAGGGGAACACTCATCCCCTGACGGATGAGCAGATTGCCCAATTGCGCGGGTTGAACGATCGGCCGATTGATACCGACGACATCCCCGAGGCCTCCGAGGAGAATTGGGCAAGGGCAGAGCGCGGCAAGTTCTTCCGACCGTTGAAACAGGCGATCAGCATCCGGGTTGATGCCGACGTCCTGGACTGGTTCAAACGTCACGCGGCGGATGGACGGTATCAGACGGAAATCAACCGAGTCCTGCGAACACACATGGAAAGCGCGGGCGATTGAGGAGCAGAGGAATCGCATGACCGAGCAGCCAAGTACACGCCCGGAAGGCGAGCCCTGGCAGTGGCCCGAGCCCGTCTGGCGGGGGATCGTCGGGCGGGCGCGAGCCGGACGCAGCCTGCGGCCCAGGGCATGGCCCGACGGGGCGCGCTGCGCGGTCGCGCTGTCGTTCGACGCGGACCACGAGACGATCCCGCTGCGCGACAACGACATCAGCCCCATGCGCATCAGCCAGGGCCAGGTACGGAAATCGTGCCGCGATCCCGCGCATCCGTCGGTTGCTGACGCGCTGGTCGGTGGCCGCCAGCTTCTTTTATCCGGCGGTATCCGCCCTGCTCTACCCCGACGAGGTGCGCGCCATCGCCGACGAGGGCCATGAGATCGGCATCCACTCCTGGATCCATGAGCTGAACACGACCTTGCCGCGCGAGGCGGAGCGCGACCTGACCCTGCGCGCACGCGAGGTGCTGGCGCGCGTATCGGGCCAGGAGCCGGTCGGGATGCGCACGGCGAGCTGGGATTTCTCGCCCAACACCCTCGACATCATCCGCGAGATGGGGCTGCTCTACGACAGCAGCCTGATGGCCGACGACGACCCGTACGAGCTGACCGACGGCGGCACGCCGACAGGCATCGTGGAGCTGCCGCCCGAATGGATCAGGGACGATTTCGTTTACTTCAACATGGCGCGCCACGCCTCGCTTCGTCCCTACACGGCGCCCTCGGCGGTGGAGGAGATCTTCACGGCGGAGTTCGACGGGGCCTGGGAGGAGGGCGGGTTGTTCCTGCTGACCATGCACCCCCACGTCATCGGCCATCGCTCGCGGCTGCCGCTGCTGGATCGGCTGATCGGCCACGCGAAGGCGAAGGGAGCGTGGTTCGGCACGCACGCGCAGGTGGCGCGGTGGTGTCAGGAGAACGCGAGTTCCTAGCATTACAGTTGCGCTTTCCTATGGTGAGCTGCGCGAGCGGCGGCTTGATGGGCCCGTCTCCAGAGTGACCAGGCGATGATGTGCGCGGGTTGGATGCGTCGTCTTGCAAGCCGCGTTGCTATGCGCCGGATTTCCTGGACCGACCAGCGGATGAGGTCCGGGTCCGCGGCATCCGCCTCGGCGGGGTTTTTTTCGGCGTGGCCGCCACTGCATTGGCCTTGTTGCGAATGATCGCCATCATGGCGAAGGCGAGCATCACGAGCGAGACGTGCCGATGCCATCCGTGCCAGGACCGGGTCTCATTGTGATCGAGGCCAAGCTCGTTCTTGGCGGTCTCGAAGCTGTCTTCGATGGACCAACGATGACCTTCGACGGCAACCAGCGTGGCGATTGGGGTTCCGGTCGGACACCAGGTCGAGAAGAATGCCATCTCGCCGTTGGCGATATGGCGACGGATCAGCAATCCGCGCGTCCATGCCTCGTCTTCCGCGCCGCCGAACTCACCGGCTTTGAGGTCGGCGAGTTCCACGTAGCACCACTCGTGCAGGCGCGGCCCCTTGGTCCCGGCCCCGGCCGACAGGCGCTGCCAGTCTGCCGTGGCCCGGGACGCGGCGATCGCCTCGGCGCTACCCGCGATCAGTTGTCTTTTGCCCCAGGAATGGAACCGATGCGCGCCGGTCACCCCGAGCACGTAGCCACGGTCGGCCCGGCGCAGCACCTGCTCGACCTCGCCGACGCCATAGACGGCGTCGGCGGCCACCCACGCGAACGGTACGTTCGCGGCCAACGCACGCTTGATCATCTGCACGGCGATGCGCGGCTTGGTCGCGAAGCTGATGTCACTTCGCACATGTGCGCTGGCCAACCGGGCCGGGTCGTCGGTCCAGGCTTTCGGCAGATACAGTGCTCGGTCGATGAAGGCGTGGCCGTGGCGCGAGGCATAGGCGGCGAACACGCCGATCTGGCAGTTGGTGATCTTGCCCGCCGATCCCGTGTATTGCCGCGCAACCCCGCACGACGCGCGGCCCTGCTTGAGGAATCCGGTCTCGTCGATGACCAGCACCGCGCCGCTGTCACTCAGCGCCTCAACAACATACTCCCGCACGACGTCGCGCAGAGCATCCGCGTCCCATTGGCCGCGTCCCAGCACCGACTGTTGCCGCCACGGGCCAGGATCACCTGCCGCTTCCGCTCGCATCCAGCCGGTCTTGCGCCGTTCCTCGCCGAGCAGACCATCCAGGAAAAGCCCGGCCGAGACCGCCATCCGCTCCTGCTTGAACAGCGAACGCATCCGCGCTTTGACGTCACGCAGCGACGAGGCCCAAAGCTCCAGCGTCGTCTCGATCGATGCTCCCGACACCACGATCTCCGAATCGAGTCATGGTTCCGCATCCATTCAGAGTTCAGAGGTCAGCGCAACTGTAATGCTAGCGCAGGTACACGCGCACCTGCGGGGTACGCGCGCCCGGATCGGGGCGCGCGCCGAGATGGATGCGTCCGGCGTCCACGCCGGCAGCCATCAACGCGCGGGCGACCTCGACAGATCCGGCCCGCCCGGAATCGGCCGCGCGCACCTGCTCGGCCAGTCCACCCTGGCGCGGCACGAGGGCGATCACGTCGAACTGCACGGCCGGATCGCGCGCCTCGGCCTGTCGCACGG
Source organism: uncultured Pseudomonadota bacterium (assembly GCA_963756495.1). GTDB lineage: Bacteria > Pseudomonadota > Alphaproteobacteria > Acetobacterales > Acetobacteraceae > DATFDN01. The sequence continues at coordinate 409,721 of CAVWNS010000009.1, forward strand.
CCGAGGCCAGCACGTTCGCATAGGTTGGCAGGGCGGTCCCGGGCTGGACGGTGATCAACGGCTCCCGCTTGTCAGGAGCGGTCGTCGATGCGTCGGGCGCGGGGGCGAAGGTGCGCTGGTCGATGAGCTTGCACCCCGCCAGCGCGAGCAGGCCGGCGGCGGCCAGCCGGGCAGCCAGTGCGGCGGCGCGCAGGGTGGGCAGGGTGGGCATGGCTGGCTCCGTGGCGGCGGGGAACCTTGCAGGGCCGCGCGTGCCGGGCAAGATGGCCGCCTTGCACGGGGGTGGCCATGACGGGCCGGACCAATCAGCGCATCGACGGTCGCCGGCTGTGGAACAGCCTGATGCAGATGGCCGAGATCGGGGCGACCCCGAAGGGCGGCGTGCGACGGCTGACCCTGACCGAGGTGGACCGCCGCGGACGTGACCGTTTCCGCGCAGAGTGCGAGGCGGCCGGGCTGAGCGTGCGCGTGGACGCGATCGGCAACATGTTCGCCCGTCGCGCCGGTCGCGATCCGGCTCGCCAGCCGGTGCTGTTCGGCAGCCATCTGGACAGCCAGCCCTCGGGCGGCAAGTTCGACGGGGCGCTGGGGGTGCTCGCGGGCCTGGAGGTCATGCGGACGCTGAACGACCTCGGCGTGGTCACGGAGGCCCCGATCGAGCTGGTCAACTGGACCGACGAGGAAGGCAGCCAATTCGGGCACAGCCTGATGGGCTCTGGCGTCTGGGCCGGGGTGTTTCCGCTCGAAAAGACTTATGCGTTGGCCGACACCGAGGGCGTGACGGTCGGCACGGCACTGGACCGGATCGGCTATCGCGGCCGGGAGGCCGCCGCGGCGTTCCCGGCCGATGCCTATTTCGAGCTGCACATCGAGCAGGGTCCGATCCTTGAACGCGCGGACAAGGCCATCGGCATCGTCACCGGCGCGCAGGCCCAGGTCTGGTACGACGCGGTGGCGACCGGCCAGGAGAGCCATGCCGGCACCACGCCACCGGAGGCGCGCAAGGACGCGCTGGTCTGCGCCGCCCGCGTCATCGACCTTGTGGACCGGATGATGCGCGCGCGCGGCGAAGCTGGGCGCGGAACGGTGGGCCAGCTCCAGGTGTTTCCAAACAGTCGCAATGTCATCCCGGGCGAGGTTCGCTTCTCCGTCGAGTTCCGCCACCCCGACGAAGTCGGAGGTGGAGCGACTGGACGCGCAGTTCCCGCGCGAAGCGGGCTTCCTCGCGCGCGATTGCGGAGTGAGGCTGGATCTGACCCGCCTGTTCCGCATCCCCGCCCAGCCGTTCGACCCGGCTTGCATCGATCTGGTGCGCCAAGCCGCCGCGCGGCTCGGCTACTCGGCGCGGGAGATCGTCTCCGGGGCCGCCCATGACGCCGTCTATGTGGCCCGGCACGTGCCGACGGCGATGATCTTCACGCCGTGCAAGGACGGGCTGTCGCACAACGAGGCCGAAGACATGCTGCCCGAGCAGGCGGAGGCGGGATGCCAGGTGCTGTTCGAGGCGGTGTTGACGCGCGCCAACCGCGTCCTGTGAGGCACGCGTAAGATACTGTCGCGACCCCGCGGGAAAACGCGATTTTCACGTGCGATCGCGCCGGACCGCGCGCCCGGTTCATCCTGAGTGCGTGCATTTCTCGCGTCGCGCGCCGGGGGTTGCCGCCATCCCCGCGCAGCGCCTATGACCGCCCGTTCCCGTCAGGAGTCCTCATGGCCGAGAACGCCGAGCACCACGCGGACAATCCCGCCCTTGGCCGCCAGGCGGAGGTCCTCGCGCGACCGATCACGCCCGCCCGCCGCATGGCCGATGCCATCCGGACGCTCGCCATCGATGCGGTGGAGAAGGCCGGCTCCGGTCATCCTGGTCTGCCGATGGGAATGGCGGACGTGGCAACGGCGCTCTGGACCCGGTTCCTGAAATTCGATGCCGCCGACCCGCGCTGGCCCGACCGCGACCGCTTCGTGCTCTCCGCCGGTCACGGCTCCATGCTGCTGTATGCCCTCCTCTATCTGGTGGGCGATGACGGCATGGGGATCGAGGAGATCAAGCGGTTCCGCTCCCTGAACTCGCCGGCGGCCGGGCACCCCGAGTACGGCGAGCATCCGGGGATCGAAACCACGACCGGCCCGCTGGGCCAGGGGCTCGCCACCGCGGTCGGGATGGCTCTGGCCGAACGGATCCTGGCCGCGCGCTTCGGCAAGTCGCTGGTCGATCACCGGACCTGGGTCATCTGCTCGGACGGCGATCTGATGGAGGGGATCAGCCATGAGGCGATCGGCCTGGCTGGCCACCTGCGGCTGGAGAAGCTGACCTTCCTCTATGACGACAACCACGTCTCCATCGACGGCGACACCGCGCTGGCGCGGAGCGAGGATACGCTGAAGCAATTCGCCGCCGAAGGCTGGGCGACCAAGGCGGTGGACGGGCATGATCCGGCGCAGATCGCCGCCGCGCTCTCGTTTGCGGTGCGATCGAAGAAGCCGACGCTGATCGCCTGCCGCACCATCATCGGCCTCGGCGCGCCGACCAAGGCGGGGACCGCCGCCGTACACGGCGCGGCCCTCGGAGCGAAGGAAGCGGCGGGCGCGAAGGAACTCCTGGGCTGGCACGAGCCGGCCTTCACCATTCCCGCCGACCTGCTGGATCGGTGGCGCGCGGCCGGCCGTCGCGGCGCCTCCACCCGACGGGCCTGGCTCAAGCGCCTTGCCCGGCACGCCGCGCAATCGGAGTTCGAGCGCGCCATGGCCGGCAAGCTGCCGGACACCTGGCATGAAGCGGTCGCAGCCCTGAAGCAGCAGATCGCCGACGAGAAGCCCAAGCTCGCCACCCGCGCCTCCAGCCAGAAGGTGCTGGAGGCGCTGGTGCCGGCGACGCCGGAGCTGGTGGGTGGCTCGGCCGACCTGACGGGCTCGAACCTGACCTATGTGAAGCCCATGGGCCAGATCAGTCCGGGCAACTACGCCGGACGATACATCCATTACGGCATCCGCGAGCACGCGATGGCTGCCGCCGCCAATGGCATGGCCGTGCATGGCGGCATCATCCCCTACACCGGCACCTTCTTCATCTTCAGCGACTACATGCGCCCGGCGATCCGCATTGGCGCGATCATGCACCAGCGGGTGATCCACGTGCTGACGCATGATTCGATCGGCCTGGGCGAGGACGGGCCGACGCACCAGCCGATCGAGCAGCTGGCAAGCCTGCGCGCGATGCCGAACCTGCACGTGCTGCGCCCCGCCGACACGCTGGAGACCGCCGAATGCTGGGAACTGGCGATCCGCCGCACGGACGGGCCAAGCCTGCTGGTCCTCAGCCGCCAGGCAGTGCCCGCCATGCGCTCGGATGCCGCCGAGAATCGCTGCGCGCGCGGCGGCTACGTCGTCGCCGAGGCCGAGGGGCCACGCAAGGCGACGGTCATCGCCACCGGCACCGAGGTCTCGATCGCGATGGAGGCGCGCGACCAGCTCGGCCGCGAGGGCATCGGGGTCGCCGTGGTCTCGCTGCCCTGCTGGGAGTTGTTCTCCCAACAGGACGAGGCGTATCGTGAGGCGGTCCTGGGCGGTGCGCCGCGCGTGGGCATCGAGGCCGCCTCGCCCTTTGGCTGGGAGCGCTGGCTCAGGCCGGACGGGGTGTTCATCGGCATGACCGCGTTCGGAACATCGGCGCCCTGGCAGGAGGTCTATCGGCACTTCGGCATCACAACGGAGGCCGCGGTGGCGGCGGTGCGCAAGCGGCTGGGCTGAGTTCGGACAAGAAGCAGAAGAGAGAAGGAACGCAAGTCATGTCGGTGAAGGTCGCGATCAACGGGTTCGGCCGCATCGGGCGTCTGGTGCTGCGCGCCATGATCGAGAGCGGACGCGACGACCTGGTGCCGGTGGCGATCAACGACCTCGGCAGCCCCGAGGCGAACGCGCACCTCTTCAAATACGACAGCGTCCACGGCCGCTTTCCCGGCGATGTCGAGGTGTCGGGCGACAGTCTGACCATCCGCTATGGCGGGCGGACCTGGGGGCCGATCAGGGTCTCGGCCGAACGCGACCCGTCCAAGGTGCCCTATCAGGGCGTCGATGTGGCGATGGAATGCACTGGGCTGTTCACCAGCAAGGAAAGCGCCGCGCAGCTCCTGAACGCCGGTGCGCGCAAGGTGCTGGTCTCGGCGCCGGCGGACGGCGTGGACGCGACCATCGTCTATGGCGTGAACCACAAGGCGATCACCCGCGAAATGACGGTGATCTCCAACGCCTCCTGCACGACCAATTGCCTCGCACCGATGGCCATGGTGCTGCACGAGGCATTCGGCATCCTGCGCGGCTACATGGTGACGATCCACGCCTACACGGGCGACCAGCGCACGGTCGATACGCTGCACAAGGACCTGCACCGCGCCCGCGCCGCCGCCGTCTCCGCCATCCCCACCACGACCGGCGCCGCCCGCGCGGTCGGCCTGGTGCTGCCCGAGCTGAAGGGCAAGCTGGACGGAACGGCGATCCGTATCCCGACGCCGAACGTCTCGCTGGTCTCGCTCGACGTGAACCTCGCCAAGCCGGCGACGGTGCAGACGATCAACGCGGCCATGCAGCGCGCCGCCGAGGGCGAGCTGCGTGGGGTGCTCGACTACAACACCGCCAAGCTCGTCAGCATCGACTTCAACCATGTCGCCGCCTCCTGCTCGTTCGATGCCACGCAGACGGCGGTGGTGGACGGCGCGCTGGCGCGGGTCATGGGCTGGTACGACAACGAATGGGGCTTCTCCAACCGCATGTCCGACACCGCGGCGCTGTTCGGCAGCCTGTAGCGTCGTGGGTTTCCGGACGCTCGACGGGCTCGACGTCGCGGGTCGGCGCGTGTTGCTGCGCGCCGACCTCAATGTGCCGATCCGTGACGGGAAGATCACCGACCTGACGCGCATCGAGCGCCTGTCCCCCACCATCCGGGAGCTGGCGGGCAAGGGCGCCAAGGTCATCGTGTGCAGCCATTTCGACCGCCCCAAGGGCAAGCGCGAGCCGACCATGTCGCTCGGGCCGATGGCGCAGGCGTTGGGGGAGGTGCTGGGCAAGCGCGTGCGCTTCGCCGAGGACTGCATCGGGCTGCCCGCGCAACAGGCGGTCGAGCGCATGGCCGACGGTGACGTGCTGGTGCTGGAGAACACCCGCTACGACGCGCGCGAGGAACGGAACGACCCCGGCTTCGCCGCCGAACTGGCGAAGCTCGCCGACCTCTACGTGAACGACGCCTTCTCGGTCGCGCACCGCGCGCACGCCAGCACCGAGGGCGTGGCACACTTGTTGCCCGCCTATGCCGGGCGGCTGATGCAGGCGGAGCTGGAGGCGTTGGATGCGGCGCTTGGAAATCCGTCCAGGCCCGTGATGGCGGTCGTCGGCGGCGCCAAGGTGTCCACCAAGCTCGAATTGCTGGGCAACCTGGTCGGCAGGGTCGAGGTGCTGGTGATCGGCGGTGCCATGGCCAACACGTTCCTCGCGGCACGGGGCACCGCGGTCGGGCGGTCGTTGCAGGAGGCCGAGATGCACGCGACCGCGCGCGACATCCTCGCAGGTGCGCAGCGGGGCGGGTGCGACATCGTGTTGCCGGTGGATGCGGTGGTGGCCACGGCCCTGGAGCCCGGCATCGCAGCGCGGACGGTGCCGATCGGCGCCGTGCCCGATGATTGCATGATCCTCGATGTCGGGCCGGCGAGCGTCGCCGCGCTCACGAAACGGCTCGCTCGGGTGCGCACGCTGGTCTGGAACGGCCCGCTCGGCGCCTTCGAGACGCCGCCGTTCGACACGGCCACCACCGCCTTTGCCGAGGCGGTGGGGCAAGCCACGCGGAGTGGCGCGTTGCGCAGCGTGGCCGGTGGCGGCGACACCGTCTCGGCGCTGCGCCATGCCGGAGTGATCGATCAGCTGAGCTATGTCTCCAGCGCCGGCGGCGCCTTCCTGGAATGGCTGGAGGGCAAGACCCTGCCCGGGGTGGCGGCCCTGCAAGCGTAGCGCGCGGGGAGCCATGTTCCGCCTCTGGCGATTGTGAACGCGGCGATGTTGGTTTTTCGATTTCGTTCACTTATCGTTAAGACATGCGCCGGATGATCGTCAGCATGATCTCGTCGACCTCCCTCTCGGCCTTCTCGGCCTCGGTGCTCAAGGCTGGCTTCGGGACCGTCCAGCCTGGCCTAACACTACGCCCGTTCAATGGTTCGCAGACGGCCCCCCCTGCCTCGACGGCACCGCAGTCTCCAGAGTCCGGGCGCCCTGCCCTCCGGCACCGTGCCGCGCGGGTCGCTGCTCGACATCTCGGTATGAGGGGCCACCACACGATCTGTTCAAAACTGCAAGCTACAGTAATACCGGCGCACCTAAATCCTACCGTCGAACATGACTGATACCCGGCCCCGTCCGGAGTTTACATGTCCGTTCCTGTCATATCTTCGGAAACTAATACCAACGGCCCTAATCGTGACCGTTCGCGCTGGCCCCTCCCCTCGCCCAGTTCAACCTTGAGCTGATGTCCGCCGGCCACTGCACCGGTTGGCGCGCCCTCGGCGCACTCGCCGCCGCCTACGGCAGCAAGCTCGTTCCCACCGCCGTCGGCAAGCGCTTCACCCTCTGACCTTTTGGGCAATCAGGTTTTCCGGCTGGCCCACGGAAACACAGCCCGGCTGCTTGCCGGCGCCGCCGCCCGCCGCCAAGCTTGCGGACGGATGCCGGAGGAGAGCGTGCGATGTCGGACCTGGTGGAGACGATCGAGGATGGCGTCGCCGTCCTGACCCTGAACCGGCCCGACCGGCTGAACGCGCTGTCCCAGGAGATGCTGAGCGGCCTGCGCGAGAGCCTCGCGCAACTCGCCGATGCCCCCACCGTGGGCGCGATCGTCATCACCGGCGCCGGGCGCGCCTTCTGCGCCGGGGGTGACGTCAAGGACATGGCGAACCGCACCCATCAGACCTACGAGGAACGCGTTACGCGCATGTCGCGCATGCACGAGCTGCCGCAGATGATGCGCCGGCATCCCAAGGTCATTGTGGGCATGGTGAATGGCGTCGCGGTCGGTGCCGGGCTAGGGCTGGCCATGGCCTGTGACCTGCGGATCGCCGCGCGGACGGCGCGCTTCGGCACCGGCTTCGCGGGTATCGCCTACTCCGGCGATTTCGGCGGGTCGTGGCTGCTCACGCGGCTCGTCGGATCAGCCCGAGCGCGGGAGATGTACCTGCTTGGCGATCCGATCGACGCCGAGCAGGCGGCAGCGATCGGGCTGGTGAACCGGGTCGTGGACGACGCGGCACTGGCTGCCGAGACGATGACGCTGGCACGCCGCCTCGCCTCCGGGCCGCGCCTCGCCTTTGGCTACATGAAGCGCAACCTGAACGCCGCCGAGACCGAGACGCTGGCGGCCGTCTGCGACCTGGAGGCGGTGCATCAGGCGCGCACGGGTCTGTCGGAGGATCACCGCGAGGCGGTGACGGCCTTTGGCGAGAAGCGCCGGCCGACCTTCCGGGGCCGCTGACGGATGCGCGTGCTGACCAGCCTGCCGCAGGACGATCTGCGGCAGGTGCCGGAGACGGCGCGGGCGGCCGAGTTGGCCGGCTACGACGCCTTGACGACGGCGGAGAACAAGCACGACCCCTTTCTGCCGCATGCGCTGGCCGCGCTGGCGACCGAGCGCGTGGAGCTTGCCACGTCCGTCGCAATCGCCTTTCCGCGCAGCCCGATGGTCGTGGCGAACGCAAGCTGGGATTTGCAGATTGCCTCGCGCGGCCGCTTCGTGCTCGGGCTCGGCCCGCAGATCCGGCCCCATAACGAGCGGCGGTTCTCTGTCCCCTGGTCGCCGCCCGCGCCCCGCCTGCGCGAGTACGTGCAGGCGCTGCGTGCGATCTGGCGGAGCTGGCAGACCGGCGAGCGGCTGCGGTTCGAGGGCAAGCATTACACGTTCACGCTCATGCCGCCCTATTTCGTGCCGCCGACCCGGAACCTGCCGATGGTCGCGGTGACGCTCGCCGCCGTCGGCCCGCATTCCCTGCGTCTTGCGGGCGAGGTCGGGGACGGGGTGCGCCTGCATGGCTTCTGCACGCGCCTGTATCTCGAGCAGGAGGTCATGCCGCGCTTGAGCGAAGGCTTCGCGCGCAGCGGACGCGAGCGGGACAGCTTCGAGATCGCCGGCGGCGGCTTCATCGCCACGGGCCGCGACGCGGACGAAGTGGCGCGGATGACAGAGGTGACACGCGGTCGCATCGCCTTCTACGGCTCGACCCCTGGCTATTGGCCGGTGCTGGAGCTGCACGGGTTGGGCGAGCTTGGCCGCAGGCTGAACGCCATGTCGAAGGAAGGGAAATGGGCGGAGATGAGCCGCGAGATCCCCGACGACGTCGTTCACCTGTTCGCCGCCGTCGGCACGCATGCGACCATCACGCGCGCGATCGAGCAGCGGTTCGGCGGGCTCGTCAACTCGATATCACTGGCCGGCAACGCACAACTGCCGCGTGATCTTTTGCAGGAAATACAGCGCGTTCCGAGTCGGTTCGAAGGTTTTCGCACGGCTTGGTAAGCGGGCTTCTGATCGCCAGCGATGTCGTTGGCTCCTATCAGGAGAAAATATCGCGATCGGCACGATCGTGATCGGCCAGGACATCGTGCAGAGCTTGCTTTTGCTGCCGGACAACGAAACGTTGGCGGGGCAGTCGGAGCAGGAACATGAACAACATCATCTATCTCGTCGGTCTGGTGGTTGTGGTACTCGCGGTATTGGCGTTCTTCGGCCTGCGGTGAACCGGCGGCGTTCCTCGAGACTTGCGGCGCCCATCGTGGTTCGCGATCGCGCGCGGGGCTGAGCAGACGCGGCGGCCGGGCCCTCGCTTCACCCAAGCCCGACCTGGTGGTAGCGTGCCGCGCAACACGGCGCCGGAGACGTCTCATGCTCAGCCGCTATCTCGATGAAGCTGAGGTCCCGCGACGGGCGGCGGACTAGGCGTGCCCGTCCCGGCAGAGGCCGAGCTGGCCGATCGCATCGATCCGCTGTTCGACCGCACCGCTCCCTTCCCGCTCGGTGCCGCGCTGGATGGGCCGCCGGACCCGCTCCTGTATGACGGCTCGGCCGCGGCGCTGCGCCAGCGCACGGTGAACTTCGCCGCCAAGCGGTTCGCCGACATGGTGTACGTCTCAGGTCTCGACCGCGCGACCGCCGAGCGGCACTTCCGCTGGCGCCCGGTCGAGCGGCCTGGCGGCCTGACCACCCGGCCGACACCCGCCCCGGATGCGGCGTTCGCCCTGTTGAAGGCGCAGCGGGCGGGGCAAATCAGCGTCGAGACGTCCGACGAGGATCGGCGCGCGACGGTACGCTGGACCGACCCAGCTTTCGGGCCGCCGCTCGTCGCGCACGCGATCGCCCGCGCGGGCTATGGCGGCATCCTGCTCGGGCCCTCGGAGGCACCCGGCTTCGACCCGGCACCGATCCCGCGCGCGCTGGGTGAGCCCGGTCGCCCCTGGCCGGTGGGAGACGCCGTGGAGACGCCGCCGGCTCTGCCCGCAGTCGCCAGGCAAGCCGAGGCCTTGTTCGCCCGCTCGCCCGGCCTCTACGGTATCCTGATCGCCACGCCCGAGCGCGTGCTGTTCGAGCAGTACAGTGCGTTCGGGGCGCCCGACCGTTCGACCCCGAGCTGGTCGATGACGAAGGCGATCACCTGCACCCTCATTGGCCGGCTGATCCACGACGGATGGCTGCGCTCGGTGTACGATCCGGCCGCCGCGCCGCTGTGGCGCGACCCGCGCGCCGCGCATCACCGGATCACCGTCGATCATCTGCTCCGGATGCGCTCGGGCCTGGCGATGCCGATGCTAGACGCGGATGGGCGCTTGACGCTGGCCTACGAAAACAGCGCCGTCTATCACGACGCCGCCGACGCGTTCGAGGCGGCACAGCGCCAGGTCGTCGCGTTGGAGCCGGGCGCGGTGTTCCGCTACGTCAACAGCGGCATCAACGTGTTGGGCGCCGTTCTGCGTGCGCAGATCGAGCGGCGGGGATCGCCCTATCACCCCACGGTCTATGGCCTGCTCGCCGACCGGCTCGGGATGCGCAGCTTCCAGCACTCCGCCGATGTCGCGGGCAACCTGATCGCCTCCGGCGCCGGGTTCGCCACGTTGCGCGACTACGCCAAGCTCGGCGTGCTGTACGCGCGGGACGGAATGTGGGACGGCGAGCGTCTGCTGCCGGCGGGTTGGGCCGCCTATGCCCTGAGGCCGACGCACACCGGGGCGAGCTATGCGGCATGCTTCAGCGCCAACACCGATCGCCTGTTCCCCGACCTTCCGGACGACACCGCCTGGGCCTCCGGCGCATCGGAGCAACGCATCATCATCCTGCCGCGCCACCAACTGGTGGCGGCGGTGGCGAACGAGGCCGATCATCCGGTCGATCTCGCGGCCCTGAACGACACGATCGCGGCGGCGCTCGCCGACTGAATGCAGCAACCAGGAGAAAGCCAATGGCAACCCTGCGCAACCCGGCGCGTGAGACGCTCGAAGCGGGCGGGATGGCACTCGGATTCACCGTGAAGCTGGTCCGCAGCGTGGAGGTAGCCGGCGCGGCGAAGGCGGCGGGCTTTGACTGGCTTTTCCTCGATTGCGAGCACGGCACCTTGGGACTCGACGCCGCCGCGCAGATCGCGGTCGCGGCGCTGGACGCCGGCATCGCCCCGATCGCGCGCGTGCCGAATGGCGAGTACGCGATCGCCACCCGGCTGCTCGACAACGGCGTCCTGGGGACCGTCATCCCGCACGTGGATACGCCGGACGAGGCGCGCGAGGTCGTGCGACGGCTGAAATACCCGCCCCTCGGCCACCGCTCCAGCGGGGGCATCGGTCCGCACTACGGGCTGCGGGGCATGAAGATCGGCGATGCGGCGACGGCGATGAACGCGGCGAACCTGACAGTCGTGATGCTGGAGACCCCGACCGCGATTGAGAATGCCGAGGCGATCGCCGCCGTGCCCGGAATCGACGTGTTGCTGATCGGCACCAACGACCTCTGCTTCGAGATGGGCATCCCCGGCGAGTACACGCACGACCGCGTTGTCGCCGCCTATGAGCGGATGGTGGCCGCCTGCCGCGCGAACGGCAAGCACGCCGGGATGGGCGGCATCTATGCCGAGGACATCATGGAACGCTACATCCGGATGGGTTGCCGGTTTAACCTGGCCGGCGGCGATCAGGCCTTCATGATGGCCGCCGCGCAAAGCCGCAGCGCCGCGTTGCGCCGGATGGGCTCGACCTGAACGGGTCCCCTTGCACGGGCGACGCGCTACCTGTCATCGAAGCTTCATCGAACTGCAATGCGGCCGACGCCGCCCGACGATAGAAGCGGAACGGGGCGGCAGCACGGACCCAACGTGACAGGGGATTTGATGAGCGTGGTCAGTGAGACCCAGAGCCGCCAGCCGACGCAGCCCGCTGGAAGCCGTCAGCCGGGGTCAGCGGCACGAGCCGGCGATGACGCCAGGACCGACCGCGCCGCACGCGTCAGCATCCGCAACCTCGACTTCTTCTACGGTGATACGCGCGCCCTGAAGTCTGTGGACCTCGACCTGCCCGAACGTCGCGTTACCGGCCTCATCGGGCCGTCTGGTTGTGGCAAATCCACCCTGCTTCGCGTGCTGAACCGGATGTACGACCTCTACCCGGGCCAGCGCGCGACCGGCGAGGTGATCATGGACGGGCAGAACCTCATCGGCCCGGACGTGGATGTGACCGAGCTTCGCTCGCGCATCGGCATGGTGTTCCAGAAGCCGACGCCGTTCCCGATGTCGATCAGCGAGAATATCGCGTTCGGCGTGCGGCTGCACGAGCGCGTGTCACGGGCGCAGATGGAAGAGCGGGTGGAGTGGGCGCTGACCCGCGCCGCGCTCTGGAACGAGGTGAAGGACCGTCTGGCAAGCTCCGCCCTGAGCCTGTCGGGCGGTCAGCAGCAGCGGCTGGTCATCGCGCGCACCATCGCGGTCCGCCCGGAGGTGATCCTCCTCGATGAACCGACCAGTGCGCTGGACCCGATCAGCACCCTCAAGATCGAGGAGCTGGTCGATGAGTTGAAGAAGGACTTCACTCTCGTGCTGGTCACCCACAACATGCAACAGGCTGCCCGCTGCGCCGACCAGGTGGCGTTCTTCTACCTGGGCGAGTTGGTCGAGGTGGCACCGGCGGCGCGGATGTTCACCGCTCCCCGCGAGCGCCGCACGCAGGACTACATCACCGGCCGTTTCGGCTGAGACAGAGGGTGCCATGTCCGATCCGGCGCAGCACGTCGTGAAGAGCTTCGACCAGGAACTGAAGCACCTTCGTGAACTGATCATTGAAATGGGCGGCATCGTCGAGAACCAGGTCGCCCTGGCGGCCGAGGCGATCATGAGCCGCGACACCGCCGCGGCGACCCGCGCCGTGGAGGAGGACCCGCGCGTTGACGCGCTGGAGCGCGACGTGGAGGAGCGGGTCATCCGCATGCTCGCGCTTCGCCAGCCGATGGCGGAGGATCTGCGGACGATCGTCGCCGCCCTGAAGATCACCGGCGACCTGGAGCGTATCGGCGACTATGCGGCCAATGTCGCCAAGCGGAGCATCGTCCTGGCGCAGTTCTCACTGCCGTATTCGCTCGCTGGGCTGGCCAACATGGCGCGGCTGGTCCAGGAGGGGCTGAAGACGGTGATCGACGCCGTCGCCGAACGCGACCCCGAGAAGGCGATGGAAGTCTGGCGGTCTGACCAGATGATCGACGATCTCTATACCGGGATCTTCCGCGAGCTGATCACCTACATGATGGAAGACCCGCGCAACATCACGCCCTGCACCCACCTGCTGTTCATCGCCAAGAACCTGGAGCGGATCGGCGACCACGCCACCAACATCGCGGAGACGATCTACTACGCGGTCAAAGGCGAGGTCCTGCCCGAAACGCGCCCGAAAGGCGATACCTCGTCGTACACCGTGGTGCGCCCGCGCGATTAGCAAGGAGCTTTCATGCCGGACGGGACCGTGCGTTTGGCCAAGCCGATGGTTCTAATCGTGGAGGATGACGCCGCGCTGGCGACCATGCTGCGCTACAACCTCGAACGGCAGGGATTCGAGGTCGAGGAGGCCGCCGACGGGCAGGAGGCGCTGATCCGCATCGCCGAGATCCCGCCCGATCTGGTGTTGCTGGACTGGATGCTGCCGGTGCTGTCGGGACTAGAGGTGTGCCGGCAAATCCGCCGGCGCCCCGGCACCCGCGACCTGCCGGTCATCATGGTCACCGCACGCGGCGAGGAGCAGGACGCGGTGCGCGGTTTGGACACCGGTGCGGACGACTACATCGCCAAGCCGTTCAGCATGGATGCGCTGCTCGCGCGGATGCGCGCCCTGCTCCGCCGATCAGGAGCCGTGCCCGCGAAGGGACAACTCGTGTTCCACGACATCGCGATCGATCTCTCCGCCCATCGCGTCAGCCGCAACGACCGGTCGATCCACCTCGGCCCGACCGAGTTCCGCCTGCTGGAGTTCCTGATGCAGCACCCGCGCCGCGTCTTCGCTCGCGAGGAGGTGCTGGATGCCGTATGGGGCCCCGACATCCATGTCGAGCCCCGCACCGTGGACGTCCATATCCGGCGCCTGCGCAAGGCGATCAACGGACCCGGCGAGATGGACGTGATCCGCACCGTGCGCGCGGCCGGCTACGCGCTCGACACCGAGCCGAGGTGAGCGATCACCAGCGCTCGACCCCTCCCCCAGCCCCTCCCGCAAGGGGAAGGGAGCTACAAACCGGCCGAAAGCCCCGCGACCAGCCGTACAGCGGTGGCCACGTTTTTGCCGCCCTTCAGGGTGGCGGCGTGCTCGCGTAATAGCCGGCCGCCTTGTCGATTTCTTCCGGCGTCAGGTGCTGCGCGACATTCCGCATCTGCCCGTCAATGTCGTTATGCCGCGCGCCAGCTGCGAAGGCCTGAAGCTGCGTGCGCAGATAGACCTCCGGCTGACCTTCCAGCCAAGCACTGCCGAGCTTGTAATCCAGAGCGCCGTGACACGCGCCGCAGGGGGCGATGCTGCGCATGGGTGCGCCGGTGAGCACAATCCGGGGACGGGGCGGACCGGGATGATAGCCCGGTAGGCGCGGCAGATAGGCGTAGTACGCGGCGAGGTCGCGCAGATCCTGGTCGGACAGGTTGGCGACCAGCGGCGCCATGACCGCGCTCATTCGCGCGCCAGTCTGGATGTCCTTCAGTTCCTTGTAAATGTAGGACGGATATTGTCCGGCGAGATTGGGCGAGTTCGCCTGGCTCAGCCCGCGCGCGCCGTGGCACATCGTGCATCGCAGGGCGAGCGTGGCGCCGCGACCGATGGAATCCGCATCCGCTGGCTGCATCATGGTCGGGTGTCAGCACCACCTGCGAGACCGGCCGCACGGGCTCGATGATCTGCGCCCGCTCCGGTGCCCGGCGCAGCAGCCCAGCGGCGCTGCAGATGGCGTCCCACAGCCCGGTGTAGCCCGCATTCGCTTGCATCATCGGCAGCAGGACGAAGCCGGCGAGCACGGCCGCGACCGCGACGCCCACGGTCGCGCCGACGCTGGCGGCGACCCAGCGATCCCGCAGGGTCATCGCAGATCACCCACGCGCACGGCGGGCACCGCGGTGCCCGGCACGGCCATGAGATGCGCGATGGGAAAGCCATAGTTCACGACAGTGAGCCCCACCATGAGCCCCAGCCAGAGGCCAAACCCGTTCAGCACTGCCGGCATGCGCTGCGGCGGATGCACCGCCACGCTGAAGCGGTACTCCCCAGGCGCCACGCGCGGCGCCCAGTGTCCGCGGATCAGCACGAGCAGGAACAGGAAACCGGAGACGAGCACGACCGCGCCGCCCAATACCGACAGCATCACCGGTATCGCTTGCGGCGCGATGGCGGGGTCGGAGAAATCGTAGAATGCCATCCGGCGCGGCATGCCGAGGATGCCGACCCAGTGCCAGGGGAAGGTCAGCACGATCATGCCGACGAACCAGGTCCAGAGCTGCGCACGCATCAGCCCGTAGCAGGTGAGCGCCCGCCCGGTCAGGTGTGGCCACATGTCATAAGCGAGCGCGAAATACATGATCACGATCGCGCCCGCGAAGATCAGGTGGAAATGGCCGGTTATCCACTGCGTGTTATGCACGGACGTGTTGAGCTGATAGCTCATGTTGATCGCCCCGCCCGCGCCACCGAAGCCCAGGAGGATGAAGGAGAAGGTGACCGCCAGCATTATCGGATTGCGCCAGGGCAGCGCGCCGATCCAGCCGAACAGGCCACGCCCGCCGCGCAACCTTCCGGCGATCTCCACCGAGGCGGAAATTGTGAACACCGTGATCAGCGTGGGCAGGACCACGACGGCGGTGAACACCGAATGCAGGTATTTGAAGCCTTGGCCCACCTGCGGATCGGCAAACAGATGATGGATGCCGATCGGCATGGCGACCACCAGGAACAGCGCGAACGCCACGCGGCCCATGGGATCGCTGAACAGCCGGCCGCCGATCGCGCGCGGCACGACCGTGTAATAGGCGATGTAGGTCGGCATGAGCCAGAAATAGACGATGGCGTGCAGCGTCCAGGAAAAGAACACGCGCGCCAGGCCGGCATCGATGGTGTTCCGCCAGCCCAGCGCCACGGGCAGGATCTGGAACAGGAGTTCGATCGCGGCGCCCACCGCCGTCCAGCCCCAGAGATAGGAACCGGCCACGTTCATGAACATCGGCAGCGGCACGGCGCGGCCGGGATTCTCGCGTTTCCATCGGTAGAGATTGACCGACATGAGCGCGACCCAGATCCAGGAGCCGACGACGACAAGCACGATGCCGATATAATAGAACGGGCTGGCGATCAGCGGCGGATAGAAAGTGTAGAGGACGGAGGCGCGCCCTGCCGCGATCGGCAGCACCGCGGTGATCGTGCCGACAAGCGCCAGGGCGAAGCCAGCCCAGGCCCAGCGCACGCCGATCAGCCTCCTGTTCAGCGCGGTCTCCGTGATGAAGTAGCCCACGCCCATGGCGATCAGCGTCGGCAGCACATAAGCCATCGCCGTGCCGTGCGCGGTGACGGAGCGATAGTACCACTCCGGATCGCCGAGCCACGCATGCAGCGGGCTGCGGATGAACATCTGCCATTCGCCAAGGACCAGCGCGACGAGAAAACCGGCGAAACCGAGCCAGAGATGGGCCAGGATCAGGCGCCTATTGACCGGCACAGCTCAGCCTCCGCTCCGTAGCCGCCATCTGGCGGAACGTGTCGTGGTCGATCACCTTCACATGCGCCCACATGCCTTCGTGCCCCACGCCACAGAATTCGTGGCACGGCATCAGCCGTTCGCCGGTTCGGGAGAATTTCGTGCTGATGGTGGACACGAATCCAGGGATCAGCATGAGGTTCACGTTGGTGCCGGTGATGAGGAATCCGTGCACCACGTCCCCGCTCGTCGCGCGGATGCTGATCGGCGTATCCGCCGGCACCAGCAGGCAGGGCGGCGTGAACGAATATTGCTGCCCGACCGCGCGCACCGTCACCGATCCGTCCGGTTCCAGCGCGCTGCCGAGATTGCTCTCCATGAACTCGCCCGAAAGATGCAGCGTGCGCGGATCGGCCGTCTCCACCCGGCTTTGCGGCATCGTCGCCTGATGCACGCCGGCGAATGTCGCCGCCAGGACCAGCACACAGATAACGCAAACGGCAAACGTCCCCCAGCGCCGCTCGATCCGTTCGGCCTGTCGTGCAAGTGAATGGTCCGCGTCCCCGCTCATGGCGCGCTCGCCCGCGGCATGAACACCAACAGGTAGAATGCGAACCAGATGGCAACCACGATGACGGTGGCGATGCCGGCAAGTGTCACCGCGCCCCACGCGCCGCCTCGCAACGCCGCATCTACCGCTTCGTCCGACGGAGCCTCGATCTGGTCATCCGGTGTGATCATGTGCGCCTCAATCGAGCGGTGCGGTCCGCAACTCGTTCGCCTGCCGTGCGGTCACGGGTTCGCCGTGATTGCCCCAGGCCTGTCGGATGTACGTGACGACGGCGGCCACCTCGTCATCCGACAGCGACTGCGCGAAGGGCGGCATGCCATGGGGTTCAGGGTTTTCCTGCGTGCCGGGCGGATAGCCGCCGTTCAGCACCATGCGAATCGGATTCACCGCCGATTGCATCATGATCGATTGATTGCCGGAGAGCGGCGGATAGGCAGGCGGATCTCCGTGCCCGTCGGCGCCGTGGCAGGTCGCACATTGCGCGTTGTAGACGGTCTTGCCGAGGTCCATTAGCAGGGTGCTCTCGCCAGGAGGCAAGGGCGTGGCATTTCCCGAGGGTGGCGCCTGCTGGCCGAGGCTTTTGAGGTAGATCGCCATGGCGCGTATGTCGTCATCGGACAAATATTGCAGGCTGTCGTAGACCACTTCCGCCATGGGCCCGTACACCGCGCCCTTGGCGGACGCGCCCTTGCGCAGCAGGTCCACGATGTCCTCGAGGCTCCACTCGCCCAATCCCGCCTGCGCATTCGAGTTGAGCGCCGGCGCGTACCAGTCCTGCATGGGAATGAGCCCACCCTGGAATGCGTGTGATTCCGACGTGCCGCCAAGCGCGTTGATGGGCGAGTGGCACATGGAACAATGCCCGAGCCCAGCAACCAGATACGCGCCGCGATTCCATGCCGCGGATTTCGAGGGGTCCGGTTTGTAGGTGCCCTCCTGAAAAAACAGCGTGCGCCAGCCGAGGATGAGCGCGCGGTTGTTGTACGGGAAATTCAGCTCGTTTTGCCTGTTCGGAGCATGAACGGCAGGAACCGAGCGCAGATAGGCGAACAGCGCATCGCTATCCTCTCGCGTCACCTTCGTGTAGTTGGGGAACGGCATGGCCGGATAGATCAGCCCGCCATCCGGCGAACGGCCAGTGTGCATCATCGCGTAGAACTGGTCGGCAGTCCAATGACCAATTCCGTACTCCGGGTCCGGCGAGATGTTCGAGGAATAGAGCGTGCCGAACGGCGTGGGCATGGCACGCCCGCCCGCAAATGGCTGGCCGCCGGGGGCCGTGTGACAGGCGATGCAGTCGCCAGCCCGCGCGAGGTATTCGCCGTGACCAATCGTCGCCGCATCCCCGCCCTGAGCGGCCGCGCGTCCGGCGGGCAGCAGCAGGAGCAGCGCGATCGCCCTGGCCTTGCGCGCCACCGACCGCCTCATTGCGGCTCGCTCCCGCAGCGGAGCGGCATGGACAGCGTGCCCTTCGGCACCGGCGACGGGTCCGCCGGCACGGGCTGCGCCGAGAGCCAGGCGGCCACCGCGGTCACGTCCCCCTCCGTCAGATGCGCAGCGACGAGCTGCATGCAGTCGGGCGCGGCCGCGGTGCGCGTGCCGTAGCGCCAGGCGCCGAGCTGCGCGGTGATGTACTGGGCGTTCAGCCCGACCAGCCCAGGGATGGCCGGCTCCATCCCAGTCAGGTGCGGGCCGTGGCAGCCGGAGCAGGGCGGGACGCCGCGATCGGGCGCGCCATGCGCCACGAGATCCTGCCCCTGCGCCAGCACTGCGTCGCTCACCGTCGAGACCGGCCGTGGCGGCGCCGGCGGGCGCTGCGCCGCGAAGAAGGTGGCCATCTGCTTCAGATAAGCGTCTGTTTGGAACTCCAGCAGGTAGTTCATGGGCGGATAGCGCCGTCGCCCCTGGCGGAACGCCACGAGCTGGTTGTCGAGATACCCGGCCGGCTTGCCGGCGAGGCGCGGGAAATACGGGTTGCTAGTGCCCTGGCCTTGCGCGCCATGGCAGGGCGCGCAGGCAAGAACCCGGCTCTGAATGTCCTGTTGCGCTTGCGGAGCGGATTGGGCGAACACGGCGCCCGGACTCCACGCGCCCGCCGAGACAAAGGCAACCAGCAGCAGGATTCGCGCCAACGATCCTCTCCGCGGCAGGCGCCGACACACTCCGTGCCGGACGAAGATTTCCCCTCGAACCCATGCGATTGGAAACAAGTCGCCCCTCGACGTTCATGCGTCTGGCATGGAAGGCTTCGGAACGTAAGTCCCGTGTCCGTGAGGAGAACGGACCCGAAAGAAACCGGGTCTGTAGGACCCTGTGCGATCGGCGCGTGCGCCCGGTGCCAACGCGGCGCTCTCCGTCCGCCTGTCAGGCGCGGCGAATGTTCCAGAACACGGGATTGCCCCTCAGCAGGCCCGTCAGGTTCGCCCGGTACGCGGTCGGGGCGGAGTACCTGACCAAGCGGGATATACGGCACGTCATGGAACGCCTGTCGCTGCATCGCCGCGCAGAGCTTTTTTTGCGCGCCGAGGTCGGGGGCCCGCAGCCACTCGGCGCGCAACGCCTCCAGTCTGGGGCTGCTCGGCCAACCGACGGTGGCATCCTGGCCGTTGCCGCGCAGGAACACGTGGCCGACCGGATTGGATTGGTCGATGCCGGCCCAGGACGTGTGAAAGATGCTCCAGCCGCCCTGATCGACCGGCTCCTTCTTGGCGCGGCGTTGCACCAGTGTCGCCCAGTCCATCGCCTGATAGGCGATGTTGACGCCGATCTTCGTCATCATGTCGCTGGTGATGTCGGCGAGCGCCTTCGCGCTGGCGATGTCGGTGGGTGCGAGCAACACCACTTTCTCTCCCTTGTAGCCGGCGGCCTCCAGGTCGCGCTTCACCTTCGCCAGATCGCGCGGCCCGGTCAGCGCTTGCATGCCGGCATCGCTCGCCATCGGGGTGCCGGGGCAGAAATAGCCGCACTGGTCGTTCCACATGGCGTGGTCTGTACCGACCATGCCGATCATGTACTCCGATTGCTGGACCGCCCCGACGATCGCGCGGCGGATCGCGTCATTGTTGAACGGGGGCTGCAACTGGTTGAACCGCATCGTGGCGATGAAGCCGGTGGGATCGTTGGCGCGAACCGTCAGGTTCTTGTCCGCCTTCAACAGGCCCAGAAGGTCGGCATCCGGAGTCAGCCACCAATCCATCTCGCCCTGCCGCAGGGCCGAGGCGACGGTGCTCGGATCGGGGAGGATGTGCCATTCCACACGGTCGAAATGGGCGACTTTCGGCCCGGCGGTGCCATCCGGCGTACCGCTCGGGCGCGGCACGTAGCCGGTGAACCGCTCATAGGCGACGAGCGAGCCCGATACGCGCTCGTCGGCTTTGTAGCGATACGGTCCGCTGCCGACCATCTCCGTCACCGCCTTGAACGGGTCCGTCGCGGCCAGCCGCTCCGGCATGATCGCGCAGATGCTGGGCGGGGTCTTGCCGAGCGCATCGGGGAGCAAGGGAAACGGGTATTTCAGGCGAAAGACGATGGTTCTGTCGTCGGGGGCGTCCAGCTCGTCGGTCGCGGCCAGAAGCGCCTGGCCGTAGGAATCGCGCGCCCCCCAGCGCTTGATGCTGGCAACGCAGTCACGCGCCAGCACCGGTGTGGCGTCATGAAATCTCAGGCCGGGGCGGAGCACAAGCCGCGCCAGCTTGCCGTCGTTCTCGACGCTGTAGCCCTCGACCATCTGCGGCTGCGCGTTGTAGGCGCTGTCCACGCCGAAGAGGGTGTCGAACACCAGGAAGGCGTGATCGCGGGTCTGGTATGTGGTCGTCCAGATCGGGTCGAGCACGGCGAGATCGGCTTGCGGGACGAAGCGGATCACCTGACTGTTTGCCCCGCGCGAGATCGCCGGTATGGCCAGCACGGAAGCACCCGTGGCGAGGAATGTGCGGCGTCGCATCATACGGTCCCTTTCTTGCGAGTGGCGCCCGCATCCGCTCACGCGGTTCGCGGGTGCTCAAGGAAGAAGCGCACCATCTCCTGCGTTGCATCGGGACCCTGCGGATCGGTGTACGAGCCGGCGGGGCTGCCTCCGGCCCAGGCATGGCCCGCGCCGTGGATGACCCATTGCTCCAGCACCGTCTTGCCTTCCCTGTTCTCGAACAGCGTGCAGGTGTAGGCGTGCCCGCCCGGCACGCGGCCCTCCTGAGCGATCGTCTGCATTTTCGTGTCCCGTGCCGATTGGGCGATCACCTCATCGGCGTTGCGCGGGTGCACGGTGCTGTCGCGGTCGCCGTGGAACACGATGGCCGGCACGAGCCGCCTGCCCACGCCGGTGGCGCCCGGCCCGTGGTGGGCCTGTCCGCCACTGCCCTGCCGCATCGCGGCGAACGCCGAGGGCAGGTCGCGGGCGGCGCCGCAAGCGAGGCCGGAATGCACGCAGATGGCGGCATAGAGGTCGGGATAGGACGCACCCATGATCGCCGCGGCGGCCCCGCCGGCCGATAGCCCGGCGACATAGACGCGCCGCGGATCGATCGGGTAATGCTGCATCACCTCTCGCGTGATGCCCGCGATCAGCGACGGCTCGCCGTGGTCGCGCCGTTGATCGTCGGCGCTGAACCAGTTCCAGCATTTGGAGCTGTTGGCGGCCTTGGTCTGTCCGGGATAGGCCACCAGGAACCCATGCTGGTCGGCCGCCGCGTTCATGCGCGTGCCGGCGGCGAAGTCGTCCGGCGACTGATTGCAGCCGTGCAGCATGACGATCAAGGGAACCGCGCCTTCGAGGCGGCTTGGCACATAGAGCCTGTATGGCCGGCTGCCGGCCTCATTGGTGAACGTCTTCGTGAGGAACCGCCCATCCGCGGCGTCGCGCTCGGTCGTCTCGGCGGGGGATGCAGGCGCATCGGGATGACCGATGACCCGATCGAGGAAGCCGCGCAGTGCGGCCGGGATTGCGGACCCGGATGGCCCGTCGCCGGGTCCCGCCCCTGCGCCTGGGAGAACGTGCTGTAGCAAGGCGGTGACCTTGGCCAGCCGTCCTGCTCCGGGCTGGCGCATCGCCGAAAGCAAGTTTTCGGGTCGCAAAATGCTCATGTTGCCGTAATCCTGTGCATGAGGAAGGGAGCAGGAGTTTCCTGCGCGTGCCGTGCGGTCCGGGAGGAAGGCCGTGTCGCCGGTCAGTGCATACGGTCGGCCAGGGCGGCCCGCACGTCGGCGCTCGCGTGCAGCGCACCCAGGACCGTGACCGATTGGATCGTCGCTCGGGCAAGCTCGGGGGTGACATCCCGGGCGATGGTGGCAAGCCCAAGCACGTTGATTCGCACCATCTCGCGGTTCGCGCGCACCGCCTCGAGAGCCTCGCGGCTATAGTGGCAGAGCCCCAGGTCAAGGGTCTTTCGCGCCACGGATTTGCGGACGGCGTCGCCTTGACGGTCCAGCTGGTTGCGGATGGCGGTGCGAATGAAGTCCGTCCGGTTCGCGTAGAAGCCGTCCTGCACCAACAAGTCGATCTGGCCGAGATCCACGAAGCCAAGATTGACGGTGATCTTCTCGCTGTCCGCGGGCTTCGGCCGCAGTTCGTGCCCGGTGCCGACCATCAACTCCATCCCATTACCATCCGCCTGGATGGTAATTAGGCATCGACAAGGAGATCTACAAGACTGGGCGTGCGCTGCGGCAGATCACGGGCTCTCCGGCTGTCACACCGGCGTCAGCCCAGCGCATGGGCGAGCGCGAAGCTGAACAGCCGCTCACGACCGAGGAGGAACACCCGCCCGCCGCGCGGGAACAGTTGCGTGATCGCCGGATCGCTCACGTTGAGCCCGCCGGTGTAGGTGCCGAAGGCCGGCATGACGAGCCGTCGTGGGTCCGCCACGAAGCACGGACGGCAAACGGCGGTGCCGCGTGCGGGGATCGTGGCCTTGGGATGGAAGTGCCCGCTGACCTCCCCGGCCGGGGAGCGGCGTGCTGCCTGGTGGCGGAACACCAGCGGCCCGGCCGCGAACACCTCGACCGACTCGCCGCCCAAGCCCGCCGGGCGGCACGGGATCGTGGTTGCCGCGCACCCAGACCAGACGCAGCGTCGCGCCGATGGCGCGCAGCCGTCCCGCCTCTCCGCCCGGCAGGCGGGATGCAGCTTCGATGTCGTGGAAGGAATCGCCCAGCGCCACCAGAACGCGCGGGCGCCAGTGACGCAGCAGGACCACCAGGCGGTCGATCGTCGCCCGCGTGTCCCAGGGCGGCACCAACATCCCGCGCCGCGCCAACGAGGAGCCCTTCTCCAGATGCAAATCGGAGACGGCGAGCAACTCCTGCGCCGGCCAATAGAGCGCGCCGGCCGGATCGAGCATCAGCCGCTCGCCGGCCAGATGCAGCGGCGCGGCGGTCATGCGCGACGGTCAAACAGATCGTGCCGCACGGGCCTGCGCCCGCGTGCGACATTGGCGCGGTGGACGGTCGGCACGCGCGGCGGCACGGGTGCGCTCGACGGCTGGGCCGAACCCATCACCTCGGCCACCAGCGTCTCGGCCTCGGCAAGCAGCGCTTCCTCGTCCTCGGCCGAGCGCACGCTCTCCCGCCCGATCTCGAGCAGCACGGGAATGGCGAGCGGCGAGACGCGCGAGAGCGCCATGTGCACGATCCGCCCCCGCACGCGCGACAGCATCGCGCCGACGCGCCCGAGATCGATCATGCCGGCGGCGGCATCGGCGCGCGTCGCGCGGAGCAGCACGTGGTCCGGCTGGTGGCGACGCAGCACGTCGTAGATGAGGTCGCTGTTCACCGTGACCTGCCGGCGGTTCTTCTCCGCCCCTGGATGGTGGCGCTCGATCAGCCCGGCGATCACCGCGACGTTGCGGAAGGTGCGGCGCAGCATGGAGCTCTCGGCCATCCACGCCTCCAGGTCGTCGCCCAGCATGTCCTCGTCGAACAGCGCGGCCACATCGGTGGGCTGGTTGGCCGACCAGACGCCGAGCACGTAGTCGGTCGCCACAAATCCGAGCGGCGCGAAGCCGGCGCGCTCCATCCGCTTGGTGACCAGCATTCCCAGGGTCTGATGGGCGTTGCGTCCCTCGAAGCAGTAGGCGACCAGGTACCATCGCCCGCCGCGCGGGAAGGTCTCGATCAGCAGGTCGCGGCGGCCCGGCAGACGGGAGCGGGCGCGTTGCAGCCGCAGCCAGTCGCGCACCGCGTCGGGAAACGCGTCCCAGCGCGCCGGGTCCTGCAAGAGCGCGCGCACGCCGTCGGCGAGATGGGTCGTCAGCGGCAGCCGCCCCCCGGCATAGGCGGGGACCATCGGCTCTCCCTTCCCGCCCTCGGCGGCTTCCGCCCAGGTCTCGCGCAGGCGCAGGAAACGCAGCAGCCGGCCGGCGAACATGAAGGTATCGCCCGGACGCAGCAGCGAGACGAAATACTCCTCGACTTCCCCCAGCACCGGACCGGGGCCACGCCTGCCGGCGAGGCGCACCTTGATGAGTGGCGCCTCCACGATGGTGCCGATGTTCATGCGATACTGACGCACGACGCGGGTCGAGCGGACATGCACCATCCCCTCGGCATCGCGGAACAGCTTGCGATAGCGCTCATAGGCGCCGAGCGCATAGCCGCCGTTCTCGACGAAGGCCAGGGTGTCGTCGAAATCCCGGCGCGTGAGCCCGGCGTAGGGTGCCGCGCGACGGACCTCCTCATACATCGCATCCGGGTGGAACGGCGCGGCGCAGGCCATGCCGAGCAGATGCTGGGCGAGCACGTCGAGCCCACCGGCCCGGGGCGGGTCGCCGTCGAGGGCGCGGGCCGCGACGCCCGCCAGCGCGGCCTCGCACTCCAGCACCTCGAAGCGGTTGGCGGGCACCAGCAAGGCGCGCGAGGGCTCGTCCATACGGTGATTGGCCCGACCCACCCGCTGCAACAGCCGGGAAACGCCCTTGGGAGCGCCCACCTGGATCACCTGATCGACACCACCCCAGTCGATTCCGAGATCGAGCGAGGAGGTCGCGACGACCGCACGCAGCCGCCCCTCGGCCATCGCCGCCTCGACCTTGCGACGCTGCGCGACCTCCAGGCTGCCGTGATGCAGCGCGACCGGCAGCACGGGATCGTTCAAGCGCCACAGCGCCTGGAACATCATCTCGGCCTGCGCGCGCGTGTTGACGAACACGATGGTCATGCCGGCCTGGCGGATGCGCGCCATGACCTCCGGCGCCGCCTCGATCCCCATGTGGCCGCCCCAGGACAGCTCCCCCCGGCGGCACCATCACGGTGAGGTCGGGCACCGCCCCGCCGGTCTCCTCGATGCGCCGGTCGGCGCCGACATAGGCGGCGATCGCATCCGGGTGGGCCACCGTCGCCGACAGCCCCACCCGACGCAGCCCGGGCGCGAGCGCGGCGAGCCGCGCGGCGCACAGCGCGAACTGGTCGCCCCGCTTGCTGCCGGCCAGGGCATGGACCTCGTCCATCACCAGGGTCGTCAGCCCGCCGAACAGCCCCGGCGCATCCGGCAGCGACAGCAGCAGCGACAGGCTCTCCGGCGTGGTCAGCAGGATGTTGGGCGGCACGGCGCGCTGGCGGGCGCGGCGGTTGGCGGGTGTGTCGCCGGTGCGCGTCTCGATGCCGACCGCAAGCCGCATCTCGTCCACCGGGCGCGTCAGGTTGCGCGCGATGTCGGTCGCCAACGCCTTGAGTGGGCTGACATAGAGCGTGTGCAGGCCGGGGCGCGGGTGGGTGGCGAGATCGACCAGGCTGGGCAGGAATCCGGCCAGCGTCTTGCCCCCGCCGGTCGGCGCAATCAGCAGCACGCTCTCGCCCGCGCCCGCCGCCTCCAGCATGGCAAGCTGGTGCGGCCGGGGCCGCCAGCCGCGGCCGGCGAACCAGGCGGCGAAGGCCGGCGGCAGCGCCCCCGTCTCGGTCGCGGCAATCATTATCGCGGTATGCACGGAAGAATCAGGCCGGGCGTTGACCGAGAACGTGGGAGCAGGCGGCAGCGGGAAGGCTGAGCGGCCCGCGCTCCGGCAGGTGCCTTCGCGGGACAGCAAACTATCCATCCGTCAGCAATCCACGCATCACAACAGGGTTAGCTCGCGCCTTGCCGTCGCCGTAAAGCCAACATTATTCCTTCACGCGCGGGGGGCTTCTGCAATGATGGCCATCAGGGAGACAAAACCATGAAATACAAGTTCGCCTTGAGTGCGCTGGCCGGAGCCCTGTTGCTGGTGCTCTCCGCCTGCGGCGACACGCCCGGGCAGCGCGCGGTTTCGGGCGGCCTGCTCGGCGCCGGCGCGGGCGCCGGGGTCTCGGCGTTGACGGGCGGCCGCGCCGGAACCGGCGCGCTGATCGGCGGCGGTGTCGGCGCTCTCGGGGGCGCTGTGACCGCTCGGTAAGGGCTGGCCTTCGCGCAATGAACGGTGTTCACTGGCCGACGGCCCCTTTCGGCTGCTGGGCACCGTTCCGCATGATCCGCGTTATCCTGCTTGGTCTGCTCGTGCCGGGACTTGGCGGATGTGGCGCATCGCCGGCGAGCCTTGGGTTGACCGGGGCGCCGATGGGAACGCCGCCGGTGGCGGATTCCGATGCTACCATCGGTCTGCCCGGCGTGGACGCGGGCACCGGGCCCTATACGCCGAGCCTGGTCCCGAGCACCGGCGGCGGACGCTACTTCGGCGGCGACTGAGCCGGCCTATGCGGTTCCGGCAGCCTGCGCCGCATGCACCGCTTCCTCCAGTTCCCGGAAACTCGGCATCAGCGCGTTGGGGACCATCTTGCGCCCGGTCTCGACGCTGACCTGCGGCGCGTTGCCGTGCAGATGGGCGACCAGCACGGCCCGGATCACCTCGAAGAACTTGGCCTCTTCCTCGACCACGGACTTCAGCCGCGAGGCGAACGGGGCCGCAAGGCCGTACGCGAGCAACACGCCCAGGAAGGTGCCGGTGAGCGCGCCGGCGATCATGCCGCCCAGCACCGCCGGGGGTTGGTCGATATGCGCCATCGTCTTGATGACGCCGAGCACGGCCGCGACGATGCCGAGCGCGGGCAGCGCGTCGGCCATCGACTGCAATGCGTGCGCGCCGTGCAGTTCCTCGTGCAACGTCTTGCGCAGCTCGCGCGCGATGACGTCTTCGATCTGGTTCGGATCGTCGGCGTTCATCCCGACCATGCGGAGATAGTCGCAGATCAGGTCGCGCGCGAACGCGTTGTCCACCACCTTCGGAAATTGGCGGAACGTGGCGCTCTCGGCCGGATTCTCGATGTGTGGCTCGACCGCCATCGCGCCCTTGGTGCTGGCCAGCCGGACGAGCAGGTAGAGCAGACTGAGCAGCTCCACGTACTCGTCTTTCCCGTATGCGGAGCCCTTCAGCACCTTGGCCAGGCCGCCGAGCGTGTGCTTCACGTCGTGCATGCTGTTGGCCATGACGAAGCTGCCGATCGCGGCACCGCCGATGGTGGCCATCTCGAACGGCAGCGACTCGAGCAGCGCGCCGATGCTGCCGCCCTCGACCACGTAGGTGCCGAAGACGCAGACCAGCAGGAAGCCGAAGCCGCCGAGAGCCAGCATCTGCGCGTGTTACCTCGGTGCAGGCGCCGCCGGCGGGGGCAGCGCGCGCAGGACGGTGATGGCGATGCGTCGGTTCGCCGGCGCGAATGGCTGGACTGGCAGCAGGAGGTCGTGATCGGCATGGCCGGTGACGTCACGGATGCGCTGATCCGGCAGCCCCGCTTCCGCCAGCATGCGCCGGGCAGCGTTCGCCCGCTCGGCCGACAGATCCCAATTGGTCCGGTCGGGACCCGGATAGGCTGCGGCGTCGGTATGGCCTTGGATCGACACCTGGCCCGACAGGCGCAGCAAGGCCGGGGTGATTTTCGCGATCAACAACCGCGCTTGTTCGTTCGGCGCCGCGGAGCCGGTCGCGAACATGCTCTGCCGCTCCTGGTCCAGGAGCTGGATGCGCAGTCCCTCCGGCGTCACGTCCACGGCGATCTGCCCGGACATGCCGGCAAGCGCCGGATCACTGGCGACCGCCTGCTTGATCTCCTCTGCGGCGTGCTCGAAGCGGTGCTGCTCGGCCGCTGCCTGCTCGCGACGGGCAGCGGCAGCGGCGGACGCTGCAAGGTCCTTCGTGCTGGTCGGCGCCGGCATCGACGGCTCGGGGGGAGCGAAGCGGTCTGCACCGCCCGGGGGGTCAGGGTCGCAGCCGGACCAGACGGCGCCCGTCCCGTATCGGACTGCTTGGCCGCCGCGCGGGATTTATCTCTGTCCGTCTCCCCGGGTCCAGCGGCCTCGCCGCCTCTTCCCGGGTCCGACACCGCGTCCAGATCATCGGCTGGATCGGGGGGCACGGGTCGGCTGCCCGCCACGATCTGCACCGACCCGCGATCGGACACCAGGGCCCCCTGATCGAAGGCGGTGTGACCGCCGAAAGGCTGCCCGGTTCCCGAGGACGCGTGGCTCATCAGGTTGTTGGGGCTGAAGTAGTCGGCAAGGCCCTTACGCTGATCCTCCGTCGTGGCGTTCAGCAGCCACATGACCAGGAAGAACGCCATCATCGCCGTGACGAAGTCGGCGTACGCGACCTTCCAGGCGCCACCGTGATGCCCCTCCGCGACGTGCTCCTCCCGGCGGATGATGGTCGGCCGCTTCTTGTCGCCCCCCCTGCCCTGTTTCGCCATGCGCTCCGCGCCCTGCCATCGTCGACACATTGACCGGGGATGCTTGACTGCGCGTTAACCGCCGGGATTCGGGGTTGCAGGTCGGGATGGAAGCAAGGATATTGCGCGCTCGCCTCTCCTCAAATTAGGAAGCCGGTGCGCCCGGGGCCCCGCCGCATGAAAATGCCTGCCGAGACCGGGACGTCGGCGCTGGACTCCATCGATCGCCGCATTCTCGTAGAGCTTCAGGCCGATGGCCGCATGACCAACGTGGAACTCGCACGGCGCGCCGGCATCTCCGCCCCGCCCTGCCTTCGCCGTGTCCGCCGGCTGGAGGAGACGGGCGTCATTCGCGGCTATCACGCCGATACGGACCCGCAGCGTCTGGGTTGGCAGATCACCTTCTTTGCGCTCGTTGGGCTGGACAGCCAGCGGGACTCCATCCTCGCCGCATTCGAATCGCTGGTCGCGACCTGGCCCGAGGTGCGGGAGTGCCACATGATCCGCGGCGGCGGAGATTTCCTGCTGAAGCTGGTGGCCCGCGACACTGCCCACGAGAATCAGCTCACGCAGCGCCTCACCGGCTCTCCTGATGTGAGCCGAGTGCAGACATTGCAGACCATCAGCACCAGCCGCCTGCTCACCGGCGTTCCGCTTTAGCCGATCATCCTCTCACAGTCCGGCGGCGGCCGATAGAAGCAGCCCGATCGACAGATCGAGCGCGACCAGCCCGGCGGCGGGCAGGCCCGGCAGGTCGAGCGCGAGGCGGGTGACGAACCATTCGAGCCACAATGCCCACCCGAGCGCGACCAGCTCGCTCGCCTGGGCGATGAGCGCCGGCGCATGCAGCAGGACCGGAAGCGAGGACAGCAGCAGCAGGGCGTACTGGACGACGTTGCACCAGTTCCAGGCGGCGATGAAGGCCGGCCAGCGCTGCCCGCGCCCTAGCGCGGCAGCGAGCGTGCGGGACGCGACCGCATAGCCGGTCCAGCCGACCACGAACACCATTAGGTCGAGTGCCAGCGCATGCGCGGGATCGGCGGGCAGGCCCTGCACAGTCCAGTCGATCAGGCGCATCGACAGCAGCGCCGGCACCACGATCGCCGCCGCCCAGAAGCTGCGCGCCGCGCCCGCCATGTCGCGCTGCACCCGCGCCAGTCCGTCTGCTCGCCCGCGGGCGAGCAGGAAGGCGCCCGAAAGCCCGTTCGCCACCGCCTCGGTCAGCCCCATGCCGCCGCCAGCAGGGTCGGCCCCAGCACGAGCACGGCAGTCCCGATATTGACCAACAGCACGAGGGCCGTCGCCCGTAGCCGGGAAAGGCCAAGCCCGTGGCGCGCTACGAACCAGTGAAGCCACAAGGCATAGCAGCCGACGACGCTGAGGCTCCCAGCCAGCGCCGCGCGTTCCGACAGCACGGCGTTGAGCAGCGGGAAGGCCACGGCGATTGCCACGGCGGCGACCATCGGGATGGCCCACTGGCACCAGTTCAGTGCCACAGCGAAGTGCAGCCACGCCGCGCGCCGGTTCCACAGCCGCGCCAGCTCGAAGGACAGGACCGGCGGCCCGAGGAGGGCGCAGAGCGTGGCGAGAAGCTGAGCCGCGCCGGCCCGTCCGGCCCCTTGCAGGAGCATCAGGATGCCGCCGACCATCGGAAAGGCAACTAGCGGCGCCAAGCTGGCGAGAAAGGCTTCCCGCGTCGCGCCGAACCGAGCGAGGCCATCGGCCCGTCCGCAAGCAACACGCACGATCCCCAGCAGGATGTTCGGCGCCGCGGTGCGTTGCCTCGGCATGCTCGGCTTCATGCCAGAAGCGCGCCCAGCACGGCGCGGTACGCCCGTGCCAACCCGCGCAACTCGGCCACCGGAACCCGCTCGTCCACCTGGTGCATGCTGGAGCCGACCAGCCCGAACTCTGCAACCGGGCAGTGCCGCGCGATGAAGCGCGCATCCGACGTGCCGCCGCCGGTGTCCAGCGCCGGCTCGACACCGGTTGCCGCGCTGATCGCCGCGCGCAGCCGGTCCATGAGCGGGCCGGGCCGGGTCACAAAGGACTCGCCACTGACCGACACGTCGAGGTCGCATCGCTTTGCATGCTGCGCCAGCACCGCGCGCAGCCAGCCCTCCAGCGAGGCGCCCGTATGGCGGTCGTTGAAGCGGATATTGAGCGCGGCGCGTGCCGATGCGGGGATGACGTTGGTCGCCGGATTGCCCACGTCGATGCTGGTGATCTGCAACGACGAGGGCTCGAAGAAGTCGGTGCCGGCGTCGAGCGGCGCGGCGGTCAGCGCGCTCAGGGCAGCGACCAGGCGATGCACCGGATTGTCGGCATGGTGCGGATAGGCGACGTGACCCTGCACGCCGTGCACCGCGATACGGGCGTTCAGGCTCCCGCGCCGGCCGATCTTGACGACATCGCCCAGGCGCGCGCGGCATGTCGGCTCGCCGACCAGGCAGAAATCCGGCACCTGTCCGTTCGCGGCCATCCAGTCCAGCACGCGCACCGTGCCGTCCAGCGCCGGGCCCTCCTCGTCGCCGGTGATGAGCAGGCTGACCGACCCTGACGGCGTGCCGTCGGTCCTGCGTGCCGCGCAGGCCGCGACGAAGGCGGCGATCGCGCCCTTCATGTCGCAGGCGCCACGCCCGTACAGCACGCCCGCGCGCACGTCGCCGCCAAACGGATCGCCCGTCCACGATCCGGCGTCACCCGGCGGCACGACATCCGTGTGGCCGGCGAAGCACACATGAGGCCCGCTTTTGCCGTGCCGGGCGAACAGGTTCTCGATCGCGCCGAAACGGAGCCGATGGACGGAGAACCCGAGCGCCTCCAATGCGGCGGCCAGCACCGCCTGCGCGCCGGCATCGGCGGGAGTGACCGATGGGCAGCGGATCAGCGCCTGGGCGAGCGCCAGCGGGTCGTCTGAACTGCCGAGGGCTCCGCTCAATCGCGCAGCAGCTCGTTGATGGACGTCTTGGCGCGGGTCTGGGCATCGACCCGCTTGACGATCACCGCACAGTAGAGTCCCGGACCCGGCGTGCCGTCCGGCAACGCCCGGCCGGGCAGGGAACCGGGCACCACGACGGAGTAGGCCGGCACGCGGCCGAGGTGGACCTCCCCGGTCGCGCGGTCGACCACCTTGGTGGAGGCGCCGATGAAGGTGCCCATGGCGAGCACGGCGCCGCGTTCGACGATCACCCCCTCGGCGACCTCGGAGCGCGCCCCGATGAAGCAGTCATCCTCGACCACCACCGGATTGGCCTGCAACGGCTCCAGCACGCCGCCAATGCCGACGCCCCCCGAGATGTGGCAGTTCGCACCGATCTGCGCGCAGCTGCCGACGGTGGACCAGGTGTCGATCATGGTATTGCGGCCGACGTAGGCGCCGGCGTTGACGAAGCACGGCATCAGCACGACGCCGGGCGCGACATAAGCGGAGTGGCGGACCACCGCGCCAGGCACCGCGCGGAAGCCGGCCTCGCGAAAGCGGTTCGCACCCCAGCCGGCGAACTTCATCGGCACCTTGTCGTACACGTCCGCCCCGCCCGCCCCCGTCATCGGAGCGGAATTGGTGATACGAAAGGATAACAGCACCGCCTTTTTCAGCCACTGGTGGACGTGCCAACCCTCCGCCGCCGGCTCGGCCACGCGCGCAAGGCCGGAATCGAGCGCATCCAGTGCTGTCTCCACCGGCCGACGCGCCTCCCGACCCGTGCGAGGCGACAGCGTCTCGCGACGCTCCCATAGATCGTCGATCGCCTGCTGCAAAGCGTGCTCGGCCATGCATCCTCCCCTCATCGGCGCGGACCATGCGCAGGCCTCCTGCGTCTGTCAACGCGATGTATCTGGGGCGGAAACAATTCGTTAGCCCGCTCCTGGTGAAATCGTTCCGGACCCGAAGGAACAGCAAACGATGGACGACCTGCAAGCCGAAGGCCCGACGCGCCCCGGCCCGGTTGGCCGATTGCCTGGCTCGCTGCGTACCGTGCTGCTGGAAAGCCGCCAGCGCTGGCGCGATCTGGTGTCGTTGGCCGCGGACGTGGCATTCGAGACGGACGCGAGCGGGCGTTTCACCTTCGTCATGCCTGACCCGGTGCTGGGCTGGTCGGTCGCCAGCCTACTCAACCGGCCGACCACCGTGCTGCTCGCCGATCCGGCCGGCATGGGCGCCTGCAACCCATTCACGCCGTCCGGCACGGTCCAGCGGCAGCGCGTCTGGCTGCGCCGGGGCGATGGCGGGGTTGCCTGCGTGCTGCTCTCGGCGGCGCCGCTTCTGGACCGGCACGGGCGAATGGTGGGCGCCCGGGGAATCGGCACCGACGTGACGGAGCAGGACGGGCATGATGCGCAGGTCGCGGCGGCGCTGCGCCGAGGCGAGGTGATCGACCACATCCTGTGGCGGATGCGCCAGGAGGTGATGGCTCCCCGCATGATGCGCGCCGCGCTGGAAGCCATGGTGAACGCGCTGGGAGCCGAGGGTGCGGCCGTGCTCAGCGTCGCCGCCGATACGCCCCACCTGTTGCACGAGATCGGCGTCGGGGCGGCCGACGTCCTCGGGGCGGCCGGCGCGCTGCTGGAGAACACCGACCCACGCGGGGCGGCCCTGGCGGGCACGGCCGATGGCCGGCCCCTTCTGATGTCGGCCTGCCGGACCCGGTTCGGCGACCGCGCCGGCGTGGCGCTGTGGCGCCGTCCCGGGGCCCGCGCCTGGGACCCGGACGATCAGGATATCGCAGCCTCGGCGGTCAGCATCGTGCGGGTCATCCTGGAGCACGAGGCGATCCAGCGAGAGATGGCAAGCCAGGCGAGCACCGATCCACTGACCGGCCTGCTCAACCGACGCGCGTTCCTGGAGGAACTGCCGCGCCATATCGACCGGCTGGATCGCGACGACATCCCCGGTACGCTGATGTTCGCCGACCTCGACCACTTCAAGCCGGTGAACGATCGCCTGGGCCATGAAGTCGGCGACCAACTCCTGCGCCGCGCGGCCGAGCTGCTGCGCAACACGGTGCGGCCGACCGACCTTGTCGCCCGTCTCGGCGGCGACGAGTTCGCGCTGTGGCTGAACGGCGCCGACCACATGACGGCCGCCGAGCGCGCCGAGTCGCTGCGCGTGCAAGCGCCGCGCACCTTCGCGGAACTGACCGGCGGCGTGGGTTCCGTCGGTTTTTCCATCGGCATCGCGACGCGCCGGCCGCTCGGGGGCGAGGAGATCGAGGCGCTGATGCGCCGCGCCGATATTGCGATGTACGAGGTCAAGCGATCCGGGCGCGGGCACTGGCGCGTCTCGCACGAGGAGGATGCATGACGGCGGCGCCCGCCCTGCATGACGGGTCAAGACGCGCCTATCTCGCCGACGAGGCCTCTCGTGTGCGCTTGGGCGCGAGCGCGACGACCTCGCCGGAGACGTTGGCCTTGCTGGCAGCCGATGCCTCGGTCATGGTCCGCGCCGCACTGGCGCTCAACCCGATGACACCGGCATCCGCGATGGAGCAGCTGGTCGGCGACGCGGACGAGCGCGTGCGGGTGCTGCTGGCCCGCAAGCTCGCCACCCTCGCGCCCGGTCTTTCGGAACCGGACCAAGTGCGCCTTCAGCGTCAGGCCTATGAAGCGCTTGCCACGCTGGTCACCGACGAAGCGGTGCGGGTGCGCGCGGCCATCGCCGATGTCGTCAAGGAGATGCCGGACGCGCCGCGCGCATTGGTGCTGCAGCTGGCGCGCGACTGCGCGGCCTCGGTCTGCGAGCCGGTGATCCGCTTTTCCCGGTCCTTACCGATGAGGACCTGCTCGCGCTGCTGGAGACGCCGCCATCGGCCGCCACGTCGATCGCGGTGGCGCGACGTCCGGACCTGACCGAGCCGCTCTCTGCGGCCATCGCCGCCGGAGAGGACACCGCGGCGATCCGCGAGCTGCTTGCCAACGACTCGGCGCAAATCCGTGAATCGACCCTTGATGCGCTGATCGCCCGCGCGGCGGACAACGTGGAGTGGCACGAGCCGCTGGTCCGCCGCCCTGTGCTGCCGCCGCGATCGGCGCGCACTTTGGCCGAGGTCGTCACCACCCACCTGCTGGAATGCATGGTCAGCCGGGCCGATCTCGATCCTGAGACGGTCGGGGCATTGCGCGACCGGCTGGCGGCGCGGCTGAGCGCCGGAAGCGCGCGCGCGACGATCTCCGACGACCTCTCCACCACGGAAGCCCTGCGCGAGGCGGATCGGCGGGCGCGCGAGAGCCGGCTCGACGAGCCGGCGCTGCTCGATGCGCTCCGCGCCGGCCGTCCCCGGCTCGCCACGGCCATGCTGGCCGTGGCCGCCGTGGTGCCGATCTCTGTCGTGGACCGCTCCGCCTCGTTGCGGAGCGCGAAGGCGCTGGTGAGCCTCGTCTGGAGCGCCGGGTTCAGCATGACCGCCGCCGTGGCCTTGCAGGCCGCCCTGGGGAGCCTGCCCCCCTCCGCAACGCTCGCCGCGGGCCCGGACGGCGGCTATCCGCTGACGATCGAGGAAATGCGCTGGCAACTCGACTTCCTGCGCCGGATCGGGCGATGAACGCCGCAGGGCGCGAAGGGACGCGCCGTTCAGAACACCGGCCGCGCCTCGCCCTTGATCTGCGTGCGGTGCATGATCCGCCGCGATGCCGCGTCGAACGGCTCGCGCCGGTGCATCGTGCAGCGATTGTCCCACAGCACGAGGTCACCGACCCGCCATTCGTTGTACCAAGTGAGCGAATCGCGGGTCGCGTAGCGCCAGAGAACGTCCAGCAGCGCCTCCAACTCGGCAAGGCTCAGCCCGTCGATATATGCATTACGCCGACGGCCCAGATAGAGCGTCTCTCGCCCGGTCTCCGGATGGGTGCAGACGATGGGATGACTGGTACCCGGCGAGGTCGTCGGGTCGTCGGTGGGCGTGACGCCCTGGCGCACGTAGCCGCCGCTGTTGTAGGTGCCGTCATGCTTCAGCGTGCGCCCCTCGATGCGCTGGCGCAGCTCGGCCGGCAGTTCGGCGTAGGCGCGGTACATGTCACAGAAGCCGGTAGCGCCGCCTACTGACGGTACTTCGAGCGCATACAGCATGCTCGCCTTGGGCGGGTCCGACAGATAGGACATGTCGGTGTGCCACACCGCTTCCCCGGCCCCCAGGCTGCCGATCGCCACGCCCTTCTCGATGACGTTCGAAACCACGTAGATCTCCGGCCTGCCATCGACGAAGCGCCGACCGTTCTCCTGCACCGGCGCCCAGTCGAGCGCGCCGAAGCGGCGGCTGAACGCGATCAGGTGCTCGTCCGACAAGGCCTGGTCGCGGAACAGCAGTACCTGGTGATCGAGCCAGGCGCGATGGATAGCCGCGAACGCGGCATCTTCCACCTCGCGCAGGTCGGCACCCTGCACCTCGGCCGCAAGTGCGGCACCGCTGGGCACGATCTTTAGCCGGTCGTCGGCGGTAGCGTGCGGCATAGCGCGCTCCATGCAAATCACGACAGCAGGATGCATCGTTATCCTGGGGCGCGCAACAACCCGCGCCGCTGCCGTGCCTGGCCGTTGTCCACCCTCCCCCGCCGCCGCCTAGCCCTGGCGCCCAACGCACGCTTGCGTGTTCCCAAGCCGGTCCGTTAAGAGGTCGAGACAAAGGAGCAGGCGATGTGCGGGCTGGCAGGCATCTTCACCCTTGACGCTCCGCGCGACGTGGACGAGGGCCTGCTGCGGCGCATGACCAGCGCACTGGCGCATCGCGGCCCCGATGGCGACGGTCTGCACATCGAACCCGGCATCGGCCTCGGGCACCGTCGCCTCGCCATCATCGATCCCCGGGCCGGGCAGCAGCCGATGTTCAACGAGGACGGCTCGGTCGTCATCGTGTTCAACGGCATGATCTACAACTTCCAGGACCTGGAGCAGGCGCTGCGGGCGCGGGGCCACGTCTTCCGCACGCGCTGCGACACCGAGACGATCATCCACGCCTGGGAGACCTGGGGACCCGATTGCCTGGAGCGGCTGGACGGGATGTTCGCCTTCGCGCTCTGGGACCGGCGGCGGCAGACGCTGTTCCTGGCGCGCGACCGGCTGGGCAAGAAGCCGCTCTATTACGCCATCCTGCCAGATCAACGGTTCGTCTTCGGCTCGGAGATGGCGGCGCTGCGCGCAGTGGCGGCGCTGCCGCGCAAGCTCAGTGCAACTTCGGTCGAGGATTTCCTGGCCTACAGCTACGTGCCCGACCCGGCGACGATCTACGAAGGGGTCGCACGCCTGCCCGCCGCCCACTGCCTGCTGCTGCGCCGCGGCGAGCCGCCGTCTCTGCCGCGTCGCTACTGGCGCCCCGCAACCGCCCCGCGCACGATTGGCGAGGCGGACGCCATCGCCGAGCTGGCCGGGCGGCTGCGGGCCGCCACCGCGACGCGCCTGGCATCCGACGTGCCGCTGGGCGCTTTCCTGTCGGGGGGCGTGGATTCCAGCGGGGTCGTCGCCCTGGCCGCCACGCTCCGCGACACGCCGCTCGACACGTTCACGATCGGCTTCGAGGGCACCGAGGACGAGACGCCGTACGCCGAGATGGTGGCGCGCCGCTACGGCACGCGCCAGCACAACGAACGCGCGGCTTCCATCGACATGATCGAGGCCGCGCGCGCGCAGGGGCGCATCTATGGCGAGCCATTCGGCGACCAGTCCTCCGTGCCGACCCACACGGTCAGCGCGCTGGCCCGGCGCCACGCCAAGGTGGCGATCTCGGGCGACGGCGGGGACGAGGTGTTCGCCGGCTATCGTCGCTACCGGTTCCACGCGCTCACCGAGGCGGTGCGCGCCCTGCTTCCCGTTCCGGTGCGACGGCGCGTGCTGGCGGATGTCGCGCGGCTATATCCCAAGTTCGACCGCGCGCCGCGCTGGCTGCGGGCCAAGGCGGTGCTGACCGAGCTGAGCCTTGACAGCGCGCTCGGCTATTTCCGAAGCGTCGCGCGCGTGCAGGACGAGCGCCGGCGCGGGCTGCTGTCGCCGCGCCTGCGCGCCGGTCTCGACGGTCATGATCCGGCCGAGCGGCTGGCCGCGCTGATGGCGGAGAGCGGCACCGACGACGCCTTGGCCCAGGCGCAGTACGCCGATCTCCAGACCTGGCTCTCGGGCGGCATCCTGGTGAAGGTCGATCGCGCCAGCATGGCCAACTCGCTGGAGGTGCGCGCGCCGCTGCTGGATCACCGGCTGGTGGAATGGGGGCTGTCGCTGCCACGCGAGCTGAAGCTGCGCGGCGGGTCGGGCAAGCATGTGCTGAAGCGCGCGCTGCGAGCCGCTGCTGCCGCCCGAGGTGCTTTACCGCCGCAAGCAGGGCTTTGCCACCTCGCTTGCGGGGCTGTTCCGACGCGAGGCGGCACGAGTGCGCGCGCGGGTGCTGTCGGACGTCATGCGCGACAGTGGAGTGTTTGATCCCGCCGCGCTCGCCAGATTGCTGGACGAGCACGGATCGGGCCGCTTCGACCACAGCATGGCGCTCTGGCTGCTGCTCGTGTTCGAAGGCTTCCTGACCTCGGAACTGGCGGGATCGGCGGTGTCGCGCACGGAGGAGATGGCTGGGGCATGACGGCGACCTCCCAGCCTCTCCACGGTGATCCGCACGCGGACAGCCCGATGCCGATCCGCATCCTGTTCGTCAGCTACTGGTTCCCGCCCACCAACGTCATCGGCGCTGTCAGGGCCGGCAAGTTCGCCCAGTACATGCTGGAACGCGGGCACGATATTCGCGTGCTGGCCGGTCCGCGACACGATCCGCCGACCCTGACGCTCGACCATTCCCGAGGACAGGGTGAGCCGCGCCGGGATCGGATCCGAGACGAAGCCGGGGCCGCGGCGGGCCGCGTTTCGGGTCCTGGCATGCGAGGAATTCGCCATGACCGGCGCCGTGTTCCGGCCGGCGGCCGCCGCCTTGCGTCGCCACCTTTATGCGATTCGCCAGCTTCCGGACAAGCAGGCGGACTGGCTCGGCCCGGCAACCGATCTTGGCCGCGCCACGATCGGCAACTGGCGGCCCGACCTGATCGTGGCGAGCGCCCCGCCGTATTCCGGCCTGATCGTCGCGGCGCGGCTGAGCGGGGAAAGTGGCATCCCCTGGGTG
Source organism: uncultured Pseudomonadota bacterium (assembly GCA_963756495.1). Taxonomy (GTDB): domain Bacteria; phylum Pseudomonadota; class Alphaproteobacteria; order Acetobacterales; family Acetobacteraceae; genus DATFDN01. The sequence continues at coordinate 448,209 of CAVWNS010000009.1, forward strand.
GCGGAGCTACGCGATCCGTGGGCGGACAATGTCTACAACGGGCGACCGGCCTGGCGGAACTGGGTGGATCGCTGGATGGAACGACGGACGCTCCACAGCGCCGCGGCCCTCATCGCCGTCTCACCGGTGGTGACGCGGGAGTTGCGCTCGCGCTACAGCCAGCCCGTCGCCACCGTCCTGAACGGGTTCGCGCCCGAGGACCTCCCCTCCTCGCGCCGGACTGCCCCGCATGACACGCTGACGATCGTCTATACCGGCACGATCTATCCGGGACATCGCGACCCGACGGCGCTGTTCGCCGCGATCGCCCGGCTGCCGGAGGCGGCACGCCGACGGGTCCGCGTCGTCTTCTATGGCCCGGAGAAGGCGCAGGTCCACGGGCTTGCCGCGCGCCACGACGTGCTGGAGCAGGTGAGCGTGATGCCGGGCGTGAGCCACCGGGAGTCGCTGCAGCGCCAGGCCGATGCCGACGTGCTCCTGCTGTTGCAGCGCAACCACCCAAGCGACGAGGGCAATATCCCCGCCAAGTTCTTCGAGTATATCGGCGCGCTGCGGCCGATCCTCCTGCTCGGCTACGAGGCAGGCGTGCTCGCCGGGGCCATCCGCGACCGGCGCGCGGGCCTGGTGTGCAACGACCCTGCCGAAATCGCGGCGCAACTCGAAAGCTGGATTGGCCAGCTTGCGGCCGATGGCATCCCGACCTTGCCGGAAACGGCGCGCGCCGGGCTGACCCGGGCGGAGCAGTTCGCCGGATACGAGACGTTGTTGCGCAGTATCGGCGGCACGACCGGGGAGCTTTCGCGCGAGGAGCCCTCACCTGTTCCAGAGACGCGCCCCGCGCCCAGTGTTCGTCTGCGCGGGGAAACGGCGACCTTGTCGGAGTGATGGGATCGGCGGCAGATCAGGCGGCCATGCCCAGCCGTCCGGCCAGATCCTGGATGAATTGCCAGGCGACGCGCCCGGAGCGCGCGCCGCGGGTGACCGACCACTCATTGGCCTCCGCGCGCAGTTCCTGCATGTCGATCGGCAGGGACATGGCGGCAGCATAGCCCTCGACCATCGCAAAGTAGGTCGGCTGGTCGCAGTTGTGGAAGCCGACCCACAAACCGAAGCGGTCGGACAAGGAGACCTTCTCCTCGATCGCCTCGGACGGATTGATGGCGGTGGAGCGCTCGTTCTCGATCATGTCGCGCGGCATCAGGTGACGCCGGTTCGACGTCGCATAGAACAGCACGTTGTCCGGTCGCCCCTCGATGCCGCCCTCGAGCACTGACTTCAGCGCCTTGTAGTCGGCATCCTCCCGCTCGAACGAGAGGTCGTCGCACAGGATGAGGCAGCGCCGCCGTCCGCGCACCGCGTTCAGCAGGGCAGGCAGCGAGGCGATGTCCTCGCGGTGGATCTCGATCAGCGCCAGCCCACCCGGATGCTCGGTGTTCGCGACCGCGTGGACGGCTTTGACCAGCGAGGACTTTCCCATGCCGCGCGCGCCCCACAGCATCGCGTTGTTGGCGGGCAGGCCGCGCGCGAAACGGCGGGTGTTGTCGAGCAGGACCTGCTTTTGTCGCTCCACGCCTTTCAGCAGATCGATCGCGACAAGCGAGACTTTCTCCACGGGAGCCAGACCCGGCGGATCGGGATGCCAGACGAACGCGTCGGCCGCGCCAAGATCGAGCGGCGGCGGCGCGACCGGCGCCAGGCGTTCCAGAGCGACGGCGATGCGGGTGGCGATCTCCATCAGGCGCTGATCCATGTCTGACTCCCGGCAACTTGACGCGAGGGGGCGGCAAAGTATGGTCCCGCCCCGATCGCCGCAACCCGGGTTCCGGCCGGCACGTCCGGCCCCATCAGGACAGCTCCATGCTCATCACACCGGCCTACGCCCAGGACTTCGGCGGCGCGCTCGGCAGCGCGGGGCAGTTTCTGCCGCTCGTGCTGATCTTCGTCGTGTTCTATTTCCTGCTGATCCGCCCGCAGCAGCAGCGCCAGAAGGATCAGAAGCAGATGTTGTCGACACTGAAACGCGGCGACCGGGTGGTGACGGGCGGCGGCATCGTCGGCATCGTCAGCCGGGTGCCGGCGACAGCGGAGGGCGCCAAGCCGGTCGCCGAAGTCGAGGTCGAGATCGCGCCCAACATCCGGGTCACGGTGATACGCGAGACGATCAGCACGGTGATCCGCCCGACGGTCGCCAACGACCTCAAGCCGACCCCACCGCCGAAGACCAAGAAGGCGTCCTGACCTCCAGCCTCGGCGTTCAGCACCCTCACCCCGGCCCTCTCCCGCAAGCGGGAGAGGGTGTCTTGCGCCCTATGCGATCGGCCTGCATCGCGGGAGAGGGAACGAGGGCAATAGGCGGCGCGGTTAGCCCAGCTGGGCTTCCGCGAACTCGTAGTTCGCGATCTTGTCGAGCCAGTTCGTCAGGTAGTCGGGCCGACGATTGCGGAAATCCAGATAGTAGCTGTGCTCCCACACGTCGCAGCCCAGCAGCGCCTTGCCCTCGCCGGTGGCGAGCGGGTTGGAGCCGTTCGGGGTCTTCGTGATCTTGAGCTTGCCGTCGGTGCCGAGCACGAGCCACGCCCAGCCCGAACCGAACTGCGTCACGCCGGCATTCTTGAACGCGTCCTTGAATGCCTGGACGGAGCCGAAATCCTCGGTGAGCTTCTTCTCCACCTTGCCGGGGATGCCGCCGCCGTTCGGGCTCATGGCCGGCCAGAACAGATTGTGGTTCCAGTGCTGGCCGGCATTGTTGAACACGCCGGCCATGTCGGGCTTGCCGTTGGAGAGCTTGATGATCTCTTCCAGCGACTTGCCTTGCAGGTTCTGGTCTTTCTCGACGAACCCGTTGAGCGCCGTCACATAGGCTTGGTGGTGCTTGTCGTGATGCAGCTCAAGCGTCTCCTGGCACATGCCCCGCGCGGCAAGCGCGTTATGCGAATAGGGGAGGCTCGGAAGTTCGAAAGCCATGGGCGTTCTCCGCCGGTGATGGGGTGAAGCGATGGTCTCGACGCCGAGTAGCTATGGCTCGCCCGGGGGGGCGTCAAGCTTGAGCCTCGCCGCCACGCTGGTGCGGCGAAACGATCCCGACCGATTCCTGACCGCGCTGTTCGCGCCGGCGAAGCAGCGCGAGACGCTGTTCGTGCTGTACGCGTTCAACCACGAGCTGGCCCGCGCGCGCGCGGTCGTCTCTGAACCGATGCTGGCCTTGATCCGCCTGCACTGGTGGCGCGAGGTGGTAGAGGGCGCGCGCCGCCGTCACGAGGTCGCGGAACCGCTTGGTGCCGCCCTCGACGCCGGCACGCTGGACCGCAACGATCTCGCCACGATGATCGACGCGCGCGAGGTCGAGGCGGAGCCGGCCATCCCCACGTTCGATGCCTGGCGGGACTACCTGATGGGCAGCGCGGGCGCTCTGGCAGTGGCTGCCGGGCGGTTGCTCGGGGCGCCGTCGCCGGAGGGGTTGCGCGATGCAGGCGCCGCGTACGGGGCCGCCAGTTTGCTGCGCGGCGTGCCGACGCTCGCCCGACGCCAGCGGTGCCTGCTTCCGGCCGACGTGCTTGCCCGCCACGGGCTGTCCATCGAGGCTGCCATCGCCGCTCCGCTTGCCGCGCCCGTGCTCGACGCGACGGCCGAACTCGCGCGCGAGGCGCAGCGATGGCTTGCCGAGGGCGAGGCCCGACGCCTGCCGCGCAACGCGCGTGCCGCAGGACTACTCTCGGTCCTGGCCCGCCGCGACCTCAGCCGCCCGCCACCGCTTCCCGTCCGTCGCGGGCTGGCGGACAAGTTGGCCGTCATGGCGGCCGCGCTGGCGCGCTGGTCCTACAGCCGGGGTTGGTGTGTTATGCCGGGCGCATGGGGAGGCTCGGCATGGTGACGCAGGCTGACGCGGGGCGCTGGGCGCGTGGCATGGATGAGGTTGTGGGGCGGATCGCGCCAAGGTTCGCGCGCGCCGAGCCGCGCCGTCGTGCCTCGGCCTACCTGCGTGGCTTGCTCGCACCGGTGGAGCGCAAGAACGGCTGGCAGCTGGCCGAGGCGGCTGGGGACGTGACGCCGGACGGGGTGCAGGACTTTCTGAGCCGGATGCACTGGGACGCGGACGCGGTGCGCGATGACCTGCAAGCCTATGTGGCCGAGCAGTTGGGCAATTCCGCTGCGGTGCTGGTGCTGGACGAGACCGGCTTTCTGAAGAAGGGCACGAAGAGCGCGGGCGTGCAGCGGCAATACAGCGGCACGGCCGGGCGGATTGAGAACTGCCAGATCGGGGTCTTTCTGGGCTATGCCAGCCGCCACGGCCGCGCGCTGATCGACCGGGCGCTCTATGTGCCGCAGGACTGGGCCAGCGATGGCGCGCGCCGGCGCGAGGCGCGCATCCCGCACGAGGTTGCATTCGCCACCAAGCCGAAGCTCGCGCTAGCCATGCTGGAGCGGGCACGCCTGGCCGGCACCTTGTTTGCCTGGATCACCGGCGACAGCGTCTATGGCGCCGACCACGCCCTCCGCCGCTGGGCGGAGCAGCCCAAGGTTCCGGCCGCGCAGCGGCTGGAATGGCTGCGGAGGGTGAGCGGCACCGGCGCGGCTACGTGCTGGCCGTCACCTCCGGGCAGCGGCTCGGGATGCGTCCGGTCACGACCTGGATCGAGGACCTGACCGATGGCGCCTGGCAGCGGCTCAGCGCGGGGGACGGCGCCAAGGGACCACGCCTCTATGATTGGGCGCGCGTGCCCTACAACGGCGGGGCGGAAGGGTTCACCTGCGCACTGCTGGTGCGGCGCTCCATCGCCAAGCCGGCGGAGGTCACGTTCTACCTGACCCACGCGCCCGAGGGGACCGCATTGGCTGAACTGGTGCGGGTGGCGGGGTCGCGCTGGAGCATCGAGAGCTGCTTCGAGCAGGCCAAGGGCGAGGTCGGGCTGGACCAATATGAGGTGCGCTCCTGGGTCGGCTGGCATCGCCACGTCACGTTGTCGATGCTCGCGCTCGCCTACCTTGCCACTCTCCGCAAGGCGGCTGCCGGGGGGTGCGGACCCGGCAAACCTCGCCGCCGACCTGCTGCCGCTCACGGTGCCCGAGGTCAGGCGCCTGCTGCGGGCGCTCGTCGCTCAGGAAGCATCACCGCCCGCCGCCGCCCTGCGCTGGTCAACATGGCGCCGACGACACCAGCAACGCGCACGACGCGCGCACTGGCACCGACGAACACAGGGATACGCGCGTGAACCCCGGCTGTAGTACTCAGGCTGGGCCGTCGGTCCGAGGCCGCTGGAATCAGGGCTCCTGAGCGCCGCAGTGAGATCTTCCAGGGCCGCACGGACGGACGTGGACGCTTCCAGCAGTTCCAGGATGCTCACCGATTGCTTCCCGAGCTTGCGTATAACCCACATCTTCGGTGTCTAGTAAGCGATGGCGTCCGGTATCGCCCTCGCAATTGTCTCGGCGAGCTTCCGGAAATCGCCTCGAGATACTCGGCTCAATACGGTCGAGTTCCGCAACCCATTGATCGTCGGACAAGTGCCCGGCTGGCTTCAGCGGAGGCTCCGCTCGCGGCGCCGCAAAAGCCGTGCAAGGTGCGGCCTTGGCGAGACGTAGCATCCGACTCAATCCATTCCACTCATCATTCGTCGGCGAATGGGTCCGTGGGTCGATTAGGCCGACCTCTTCAAGCAGCCGATCCCCGTGCCCGAAATTGCAGGGCCAACACGCCGTGACGAGATTATGCGGATCGCTGGTTCCCCCAGCGGAATGAGGCAATAGGTGGTCGATCGTTGCTGTAAGCGCAAAGAAGGCCGCGTGGTGGTTCACGTTGGAGCTGCCCCAACCGATCGCGCCCGGCAGCATCGCCCAAATTGCCCTTCGCGCTGCTGGAAGCATCACGCGAACATTACAGAAGCGGCAACGCCAGCCATCCCGAGCGTAGGTTGCCGCTTCGACCGAGGCGCTGGGCATTCGCTCCTTCGCCCAATTGGAGACATTTGGCCGCTCGAGGCGACGATACCGATGGATCGCCGGCTTCACGGTGCCCAAGGCTGTCAGCAAAAGCATAGACCACAGGCATATCGGCTTTGTGCAGGCACTCGCGCGCGAGATCAGAATTGGCCACCAACAAGGCATCGGCGGCTTCGCTGAGGAGATCGGCGGCGAGATGAAGCTCTGAGATGGCCGGGAGGAGGCAAGTTCGAGGAGCCCAGAAGTCGCTCGGTCGGTCCATGCCGGTCCTCCACGTATAAGCGAGACACACGCTCATCGGGACGACTGGACACCTCTAAAAACCCCTCCCGGCGCACCGCCGAACGCTGCTAAGTCTCTGATTTTACTGGGTGCAGGATCGCCGTCCGGACGTTTTTAGAGGTGTCCGACTATCTCGGTCCTGATACGGAATCGTTAATCCGGCTTGCGCCGGCTGCCTCTGTTTGGCGCCGCTGGCGATGAGGCTAGGTCGAGGAGAGAATGGCCGGGGTTAGCCCTGGGGCGCGCGCCGCCGGATGCGCCTGGTTGCGAAAGCGCAAGTCACCATCGGGTACGCAATCGTCGGAACCGAACAGCTCCAGCCGCGAGGCAAAGGTGACGGCGACCACCGGGCGAGCCTCCGGGCGGGTCAGGAAGTGCCGCGCCTCGCCTTCCAGCTCCAGCCGGTCGCGCAGGCCGCGCCACTCCTGGCGGTCGGTGTCCTCCACGAACATGGCGAGAATGCCGGGCCTCTGGCCGGTCAGGCGGGTGGAGGCGATGCTGGACATGCGGCTGCAAATGGCCCGGGCGATCTCGTTCTCGCGTCCGGCGCGCGCGGCCATGACGAACAGGCCGCCGCCGCCCGCCGTCACCGCGAGATGCGACTCCGGCCCGAACTCCCGCTTGAGGGACGACAGAAGACCCAGCTCGTCCGCCTGCGCGCCGGCCAGCAGAAGGGGGTCGAGCCGGAGCACCACCGCGGGATCGTGATCGGCCCGCCGCTTCGACGAGAGGAGGTCGCGGATACGCCCATGCAAGCGGCCAAGCCCGTCGCTCCGTAGCCCATCCGGAAGGCTGACCCGCAGGACGTAGCGCCCGGGATGCGCGGCGAGCCACCCTTGCAGATCGGGGTCGATCCGATCGGCCAGATCGAACCACGCGCCGCGATTCACGTGCCGGCCTTCCTCGGCGGAGACGACGGCGCAGGCGATCTCCGCCGCGGTGCCGTCACGCGCGATCAGCAGATCGAACGGCGCCGCGTCCTCCAGACCCGCGAAGCGGACGCTAAATCCCCTCGCCCGCTGAAGCGCGGCGGTGCGCAGGAGATGCAGCAGCGGGATCAGCGTGCCGTCACCGGTGAGCGCCGCCCGGAATGCAGCCGAAAATCGCCGCCGCCCGGTGGCGCTCAGGCCTCGGTTGGTGGCGACCGCCTCGCCGGCAAGCGCGCCCATGCAAAGCTCGCCCTCGCTCGGAGCGGCAAGACCCCGCCTCAGACGCTCGATGGCATAGAAGGCGGCATGGCGGCTGAGGATCGCCTTGCCGGCCCGCGGACCAACGGCGGCCTGGCGTTGGATCTCGGCGAGGCGGTTGCGCCATACACCGGGTCCCGCAAGGCCGGTGAAGGCATCCAGCGTTCGACGGTCGGGTCGCGGCGACCACATCTGAATTCATGAACTGCTGGCGTTACCCGCCGACCGGTGGTGCGTCAAGTGCAAGTGGGTCGTGCGCAATGCATGTCACGCCGCCGCGATCCGCTCCGAACCACCCATGGAGCCGCGCAACGCCTGCGGGATCACGATCGAGCCGTCAGCCTGCTGGTGGGTTTCCATCACCGCGATCAGCGCCCGCCCGACCGCCACGCCCGAGCCGTTGAGCGTATGCACGAAGGCCAGCCGCTTGCCCTCGGCACCGCGCACGCGCGCGTTCATGCGACGGGCCTGGAAGTCGCGGCAGTTGGAGCACGAGCTGATCTCCCGCCACGCCTGCTGGCCGGGGAGCCAGACTTCCAGATCGAACGTCTTGGCGGCGCCGAAGCCGGTGTCGCCGGCGCAGAGCAGCACGCGACGGAACGTCAGTCCCAGCGCGGTCAACACGGTCTCGGCGCAGTGTGTCATGCGCTCGTGCTCGGCGGCGCTGTGGTCGGGATGGGTGATGGAGACCAACTCCACCTTGCGGAACTGATGCTGGCGGAGCATCCCGCGCGTGTCGCGCCCGGCCGCGCCGGCCTCCGCGCGGAAGCAGTCGGTGAGTGCCGTGAGACGGAGGGGCAGCCGGCTTTCCGCGAGAACCTCCCCGGCGACCGAGAATGTCAGCGGAACCTCGGCCGTCGGGATCAGCCAGCGCCCGTCCGTGGTACGGAATTGATCCTCGGCGAATTTCGGCAGCTTGTCGGTGCCGTACATCGCGGCGTCGTTGACCAGCGTGGGCACCGCCATCTCGGCGTAGCCGTGCTCGCGCGTATGCAGGTCGATCATGAACTGACCCAGGGCACGCTCCAGACGCGCGAGCCCGCCACGCAGTACGACGAAGCGACTGCCCGCCATCTTCGCCGCCAGGGCGAAGTCCATCATCCCCAGCGCCTCGCCCAGCTCGAAATGCTGGCGGGGCTGGAAGCCGAGATCGCGGGGCTCCGCGTGGCGGGCGACGACGATATTGGCACTCTCGTCCGCGCCGTCCGGCACGTCGGCATCGAGCACGTTGGGCAGCCCCGCCAGCAGCCGCTGGATATCCTGGTCCAGCGCCGCCGCGCGGCGCTCCAGCGCCTCCATCTCGGCACGCAACGCGCCTGCCTCGACCTCCAAGGCCGCCGTGTCCTCGCCAGCGCGCTTGCCCTGTCCGACCGCCCTGGACAGAGCGTTGCGCCGCGCCTGGTGCTCCTGCAACGCCGTCACCGCGGCGCGGCGCTCGTTGTCGCATTCAAGAATGCCGGGGCTGGCCGGCGGCAGCCCGCGCCGGGCCAAGGCGGCGTCGAAGGCGGCGGGCGCCGCGCGAAGAGCGCGCAGGTCGTGCATCGGCTCAGATCTCCACCGGCTTCGGCGCGACCATGCGGGCACAGAGGATCGACACCTCGTAGAGCGCGATCAGCGGCAGGGCCAATCCGCATTGGGTCAGCACGTCCGGCGGCGCCAGGATGGCGGCGACCACGAACATGCAGACGTACGCATAGCGGCGGAACCGGCCCAATCCCTTCGGCGTGACGATGCCGGCCTTGGCGAGCAGCGTCAGCAGCACCGGAAGCTGGAAGGTGATCCCGAACGCGAAGATCAGCTTCATCACCAGATCAAGGTACTCGCCCACCTTGGCGGTGAGCTGGATCGGAACGCCGCCCGCGCCGGTCGGGGACTGGAAGCTGAGGAAGAAGCTCCAGGCGAGCGGGAAGATGACGTAATAGGCGAGCGCGCCGCCCATCACGAACAGCACCGGCGTCGCCACCAGGAACGGCAGGAAGGCGCGCTTCTCGCTGCGATACAGGCCAGGCGCCACGAACAGCCATATCTGCGAGGCCACGATTGGGAAGCTGATGAACGCGGCCCCGAACATCGCCACCTTCAGGTAGGTGAAGAACGCCTCGTAGAGCTGCGTATAGATCAGGTGCGGATCGGCGTTGCCCTGGGCGATCAGCAGCTTCGCCAGGGGCCGGGCGAGGAAGTAGAATATCGCGCCGGAGAAATGATAGCACACGCCGAAGGCGATCAGGAATCCAGCGATCGAATACATCAGCCGCCGCCGCAGCTCGATCAAATGTTCGAGCAGCGGCATCGGCTTGTCGTGGATCGGGTCGTCGATGATCTGGTCGGCCAAAGGTGTGTCCAGTCGCTCCGTCGCCCGTCAGCCCGCGTGCGCGGGCCGGGCGGTGTGCGCGATACCCGGGTGCGCGATGCCGGGCGGAATGAATGCCGGAGCCTCCGCGCTGGCCGGCTCAACGCGTGAGAGCAGCGCCGCCCCCGGCGGTATGAAGGCGGGGGCATCCGGACGCGCCAGCGGCTCGATTGATCCGGTTTCCGGCGCTTCGGATTCCAGCGCGTGGGACTCCGGCCGGGGCTGCTCAGTCGGAGCCGGGTCCGCGACGGCCGTGCCAACCGCCGGACGCTCCGCCACCGCGACCTCCCCCTCGACCTCGGGCGCCGGCGTTACGATCGGCGTGAGGGGGGCGAGCGGGTTTTCGGTGAAGGTGCGGCGAAGCGAGCCGTCCTCGTCGACCAGCCGCTCCAATGTGCGGCCCAGATTGTGGCCGCGCAGGGCGCTGATCTGGTCGCGCACCTCGTGCAGGTCCGCATCGCGGACCATGTCGTCCACATGGGTCTGAAACTCCGAGGCCATGCGACGGGCCTTCTTGATCATTCCCGTCACCGCCTTGATCGCGACCGGCATGTCCTTCGGCCCGATGAAGATCAGGGCGACGACGGCGATCACTCCAAATTCGGACCAGGCGAAGTCGAACATCTCGGGCGCGGTTCTCCGGGTCGGCTAGGTAGCAGGAAACCGCGCCGGCGGAAACACGGGGGCGGTGACGTCTGCCTCATCGCCCCGCCCTCCCTTACGGCTCCTCCTGATGTCCGGCGTTATCGGCTGGCGCGGACGGGCCGGGCGGCTCCACCAGCAGATCCTCCCGACGCGGCAGGTCGCGCAGGTCGCGCAATCCGAACCGTGCCAGGAAGGCCGTGGTAGTGACCCACAGGGTCGGACGACCGGGCGCCTCCTTCCGCCCCGCCGGCGCGATCAGGTCTGTCTCCAGCAGCGCGTCCAGCGTCGCCTGGGCGAGACTCGCACCGCGAACCGCCTCGATCTCAGCGCGCGTGACCGGCTGGTGATAGGCGACGATCGCCAACGTCTCCATCGCCGCGCGCGGCAGCCGGCGCGGCATCTCCACCACCGTGCGCAGCCGCGGCGCGAGGTCGGCGGCGGTGCGGAACATCACGCCGTCGGCCACGTCCACCAGCTCCACCCCGCGCCCGGCGTACCGCGCGCGCAGGGCCGCCACGACAGCCTCGGGCGCCACGCCGTCCGGCAGCGTCTGACCGAGCTGGCGCAGGCTGACCGGCTGGGCGGAGGCGAACACCAGGGCTTCGGCGAGCCGCAGGCATTCCTCGTCGAGCAGCGGGTCGGGCGCGGCGTCGAGCGGGACCGTCTGGGTCTCCTCGCTCACGCGCGCCCTCCCCGGCCGACCAGGATCGGTCCGAAGGGATGCTCCTGGCGCAGCAGCGCCGCGCCGTCGCGTGCCAGCTCCAACCCGGCCATCAGCGTGCTGGCCAGCGCCGCGCGCAGCTCGGTTGGGCCGCCGAGGCCCTCGGGAAGGAACCGCTCGAGCGCCGCCCAGTCCGCCATGCCTGGCACGCTGCCGAGCAGCGCCGCGAGCCGGGCGAGCGCGTCCTGCACCGTCCACACGGACAGCGGACGCGGCCGGTAGGCGCGCGTCGCGGCCGCTCGGCGCGCCGCCGTGATATAGGCACGCATGAGCGAGGGCAGGTCGAGGCGCAGGCGGGACCGGTCGATCTCGGTATGCTCCTCCGGCGCCCCACGCGCGAAAACGTCCAGCCCGAGCTGGGGCCGGCCGGCAAACCAAGCGGCGGCGGCGCGCACGTCCTGCAAGGCGCGCAGCCTGTCGGCCAGGGCCTCGGCCGCCATCTCACCCTCTTCCTCGGCCTCCTCGGTGTCGGGCACGAGCAGCCGGGACTTGAGCCAGGTCAGCCAGGCCGCCATCACCAGCCAGTCGGCTGCCAGCTCCAGCCGCAGGCGGCACGCGCCCTCGATCACCAGCAGATATTGCTCGACCAGCGCCAGGATGGAGATGCGGGCGAGATCGACCTTCTGCGCCCGCGCGAGTTCGAGCAGCAGGTCGAGCGGCCCCTCGAAGCCATCCAGGCGCAGCACCAGCGCGCCCGGAGCGGCCTCGGGCATGGGCTCAGAGTCGGGCATGGGCTCAGAGGACGAGTTGCTCATGGGCCGCCGGGCCGAACTGATGGCCGGACAGGCGCAGGGCCACGCGCATCGCCCAGGGGAGCACGACGCCGAGCGATTGGCGGAACGGATCGAAGACGATGCCAAACTCGCCGAGCAGCGCGGGAAGCACGAACACCAGCAGGAGCACGATCGCGATGCCGGCGCGCTCCAGCCGGGCCCAGGCGCGCGCCGCCTCCACCGGCAGCAAGCCAACGACGATGCGCCCGCCATCGAGCGGCGGAATGGGGATCAGGTTGAACAGCCCAAGCACCAGGTTGTACGAGATGAACGGCACGAGAAACCCGCCGATAAGTGGGAATCGCTCGGCCACCCAGTCGAGATAGGCGAAAATCCCAGGCACTGGCCCCGCGACGCGCGGCAGCAGCAGGGCGCCGGCCCAGGCGAGGGCGAAATTCATCCCCGGTCCGGCCGCCGCCACCGCCATCATGCCCCGGCGCGGATCGCGGAACTTCCAGGCCGCCACCGGGACGGGCTTGGCCCAGCCGAACATGAACGCCACCCGGCCGATGGTGAAAAGCTGCATTAACAATAGGAAGCCGGGCAGTATGATGGTGCCGACGCGATCGACGTGGCGCAGCGGGTTGAGCGAGAGCCGTCCGGCTTGGCGGGCGGTGTCGTCGCCCATCGCCAGCGCCGCGTAGCCGTGCGCCGCTTCGTGCAGCGTGATGGCGAGCACGGCGGCGATCGCCGCCAACGCGATCTCCAGCGCGGTGCCGATCATGTGAGCAGCCCGTCGCGTTCGTCGGCCATCGCGGCGCGATCGAGCGGCAGCCGCGCCCGCTCGGCCATCCGGCGCGCCGCCTGCAACCGCCCCGCCGTGGCGGAGCCGACCGATGGACAGGCGGCGAGCAGCGCCGCCGTGGGCGCGAAGTCGCCGGCGCAGTAGAGCGCCAGGTCGCAGCCGGCATCCAGCGCAGCCAAGGCACGGTCAACCGGCGCCCCGGTCAGCGCTCCCATTGCCAGATCGTCGCTCACCAACACGCCCCCGAATCCGATCCTGCCCCGGATCACGCCCTCGATCACCACGCGCGACAGCGTCGCGGGATACGTCGCGTCCCAGTCCGGATAAAGAATATGGGCGGTCATGGCCCAGGGCAGGTCGGCGTTCAAGGCAAATGCCCGGATATCGGCCTCGGCCTCGGCAGCGGTGCCGGCGACCACCGGCAGGCCGAGATGGCTGTCGGCGCCGGCCCGCCCGTGCCCCGGCGCGTGCTTGGCCACCGGCTGCGCGCCCGCCGCCAGCAGACCGTCGGCGAGCGCGCGTCCCAGCCGGGCGACAGTGGACGGGTCGGCGCCGAACGCACGGTCGCCGATAACGTCATGCGCACCGGGCACGCCGCGGTCCAGCACCGGCGCGGCCACGACGTCGAAGCCGGCCGCCACGCATTCCGATCCGATCGAGGCCCCGGTGAGGAACGCCGCGCGCAGGCCGCGCACCGGGTCGGCGTTGTACAGCCGCCCGATCGCGGCCGCCGGCGGGTGCGCGCGCCAGTGCGGCGGGCCGAGGCGCGCGACCCGCCCGCCTTCCTGATCGACCATCAGCACGGCTTCGGACGGCAGCAGATCCCGCACGGCCCCGACCAGGGCAGCGAGTTGCGCGCGGTCCTGGACGTTGCGCGCGAACAGAATCACCCCGGCGGGCGGGTGCGTGCGGAGGAGGTCCGCCTCCTCGATGGTGAGCGCCGGGCCGGACAGGCCAACGATCGCCGCCTTCATCGGCCCATCGCCAGCCCGCCATCGACGGCGAGCATGTGACCCGTAATGTAGGTCGCCGCCGGCGAGGCGAGGAACGCCACCGCGCCGGCCACCTCCGCGGGCAGGCCGATCCGGCCCATCGGGATCGCGGCGGCCTGGGCCGCCAGCCGTTCGGGCGGCACCGCGACGTGCGCGCCGGGGTCCTTGCGGATGAAGCCGGGCACCACTGCGTTCACCGTGACCCCGCGCGGGGCCAGCTCCATCGCCAGCGCGCGCACCAGCGCCTCCAGCCCCGCCTTGGCAGCCGCCGAGGCGGGAAAGGTCGGGACGCCGGGACGGAAGACGTGCGCCACGAAGCTGGAGACCGCGATTACGCGGCCCCCCTCCCCGGCTGCCTCCAGCCACCGATAGGCCGCCCGCGCGAGGCGCAGGAACGCGGTCTGGATCGTCTCGATCGAGCGCGCCGCGTCTTCGTCGTCCAGCACGGCAAGAGGGGTGCGATCGGCAAAGCCGGCGTTGCTGACCAGCACGTCCAACCGATCGTGGCGCGCGGTCATGGCGTTGATCAGCGCCTCGGCGGTCGCCGGCTCCGCGAGATCGCCCAGCAAAACCAGCGCCTCGGCGCCGCGCGCGCGGGCCTCGGCCGCGACCGTCTCGGCGCGGTCGCGATTGCGCCGCGTGTGGACCCCGATCGCCACGCCCGGCCCGGCCAGGGCGCGGCAGACCGCCGCGCCGATGCCGCTGGCCGCGCCGGTCACCAGCGCGACGCGGCGTGGAGGATACGAATCGGCCTGACCCATCCGCCCATCATAGGCGCTGCGGGAGGGTCGTGGCGATGAGAACGGCTCCGGATGCGGCCAGCAGCCAGAGGACGACCTTGCGGAACGTCGTATCGCTGAACCGGCGGTACAACCGGGCGCCGATGAGGGTAGGCACCAGCATGGCCGGGGCGACCACGAGGAAGAGCCGCCCGGCCTGGCCAGAGATGGCGCCCGTGGCGAGGTAGGTCGCCATCGTCAGGGCCTGCATCGACAGATTGAACACCTGGAACACGGCCCGCTGGGCGTCGCGGTCCCAGCCTCGCAGGGTGGTCCAGAGCGTCGCGGCGGGGCCGGTCAGGCCGCCGAGCCCGCCCATGACGCCGCCGATCAGCCCGACTGCGGCGTCCGCCAGACGGCCGCCTCGGGCGATGCGCGGCAGATCGCGCGCGAGCAGCATGGCCGGGCACCAGATCGCCAGCAAGATGCCCACGGCGAGTTTGAAGGTCGTCGGGTCGATGTGTCGCAGCAGGGCGACGCCCAGCGGCACGCCGACGATGCCGCCCGCGACGAAGGGCAGGATGCGCCTCGGGTCGAGGCCGCGTCGGATGGAGTTTATGGAGAGGAGCTGGCCGACAAGCGAGCCGAAGACCACCAGCGGGCCTGCCAGGACGGGGTCCAACGACCATGCCCAGACGGCCATGGCGACGAGGCCGAAGGCGAAACCCGAGAGGCCCTGCACGAACCCACCCGCGGCAGCGCCCAGCGCGATAACGCCCATGAACGGGTCCATACTGCCGTCCTCGGCTCCGAGAAACTGACCTGCTACCGCGTCCGGCGGGCGGTTGACACGCGCCCGTGCCCCCGATCACCCTCCGGCCGCGCGGAAGGAGCCGCATCATGTCAGACCGACTTGCCGGAAAGACCGCCTTCGTCACCGCCGCCGGCCAGGGGATCGGGCGCGCCACCGCGCTCGCCTTCGCGGCGGAAGGCGCGCGGGTCATCGCCACCGACATCGACGAGGCGAAGGTCCACGAGATCGGCTCCGAGACGATCCGCACGGCCCGACTGAACGTGCTGCGGGGCGAGGACATCGCCCGCGCGGCGCTCGAATACGGGCCGGTCGATGTCCTGTTCAACTGCGCGGGGTTCGTGCACCAGGGCACGGTCATCGAGGCGACCGAGGACGAATGGACGCTGGCCTTCGAGCTGAACGTCCGCTCCATGTTCCGCACGATCAAGGCGTTCCTGCCGGGGATGCTGGAGCGCGGCGGCGGATCGATCATCAACATGGCCTCCGCCGCCTCCTCGCTGAAGGGCGCGCCGCGCCGCTTCGTCTATGCCACCACGAAGGCTGCGGTGATCGGTCTGAGCAAGTCGGTCGCCGCCGACTACGTGGCGCAGGGCATCCGATGCAACGCCATCTGCCCCGGCACCGTCGCCACGCCCAGCCTGGACGACCGCATCGCCGCCAACGCCGCCGCCGCCGGCGGCACGGAGGCCGCGCGCGCCGCATTCATCGCTCGCCAGGCAATGGGCCGGCTGGGCGCGCCGGAGGAGATCGCGGCACTCGCGGTCTACCTCGCCAGCGAGGAATCGCAGTTCATGACCGGCCAGGCCGTCGTGATCGATGGCGGCTGGACGTTGTAGGCCGCCCCACCGCAGTCACGATCGAGGGAAGGATACCGCATGAAACTGCTCCGCTACGGACCGCCCGGCGCCGAGAAGCCCGCGATGCTCGACGCCGACGGCAACATCCGCTGCCTGTCGTCGGTGGTGCGCGACATCGACGGATTCGCCCTCTCGGACCGGGCGCTGAACATGCTGCGTGCCACCGATCCGACCACCCTGCCCAAGGTGGATGCGGGCGTGCGCATCGGCCCCTGCGTGGCGCGGCCGCTGAACTTCGTCTGCATCGGCCTCAACTACGCCGACCACGCCGCCGAGACGAACTCGCCGATCCCCAAGGAGCCGATCGTCTTCCTGAAGGCGCTGAGTGCCTATTGCGGCCCGAACGACGACGTGAAGCTGCCGCGCGGCTCGAAGAAGCTGGATTGGGAGGTCGAGCTAGGCATAGTGATCGGCAAGCTGGCGCGCTACGTGCCGGAGCACGAGGCGATGGATCACGTCGCCGGCTATTGCGTCTGCAACGACGTGAGCGAGCGCGAGTACCAGATGGAGCGCGCCGGCACCTGGGACAAAGGCAAGGGCTGCGACACGTTTGGCCCGACCGGCCCCTGGATGGTCACGAAAGACGAGGTGGCGGACCCGCAGAACCTGCGCCTGTGGTGCGAGGTGGACGGCGAGATGATGCAGGACGGCACCACGAAGACCATGATCTTCGATTGCCGCAAGCTGGTAACCTATGTCAGCCACTTCATCACCTTGCAGCCGGGCGACATCATCTCCACCGGCACCCCGCCCGGCGTCGGCGCCGGCAAGAAGCCGCAGCCGATTTTCCTGAGGGCGGGGCAGACGATGCGCCTGTCGGTGGACGGCCTGGGCGTGCAGACGCAGCGCGTTGTCGAGGGCTGACGGCGCCTCGGGCGGGGCGGAGGTCAGGCGCCTCCTCGCGCTCATTCTGCTTGCCACGCTGATCCGCCTCGGCTTCGCCTGGTCCCTCGGTCTCGGGACCGACGAGAGCTACATGGTCGCCACCGGGCGGAGCCTGAGCCTCGGCTATTTCGACCACCCGCCGGCCGCGTGGTGGATGCAGTTTGCGGCGGCCCGGCTGTTCGAGACCGAAGCCCCGGTGGCTGTGCGGGCGCCGTTCATCGCCCTGTTCGCACTCTCGACATGGCTGATGTTCCGTCTCGGGGCCGCGCTGGCCGGGCCGCGTGCCGGGCTTTGGGCTGCCGTGGCGCTCACGCTGTCGCCGGTGTTCGGCGTGACCACCGCGAGCTGGGTGTTGCCGGACGGGCCGCTGGACTGCGCGCTTCTGGGCGCGGCGTTGTGCCTGGTCCATGCGCTGCCCGCGCGCGGCGGCACCGCGACTTCATGGTGGGCGGGCGCCGGACTCTGCGCCGGGCTGGCGCTGTTCTCGAAATACACGGCGGTGCTGACGCTTGTCGGTGCCTTTCTATATCTGCTCGCGAGCCGGGAGCACCGGCGCTGGCTGGTGCGCCCACAGCCCTATATGGCGGTGGTGCTCGCGGCGGCCGTGTTCTCGCCGGTGATCGCCTGGAATGCCGCGCACCACTGGGCCTCCTTCGCGTTCCAGGGCGACCGCGCGAGAGGATTGCGTCTCCGCCCGTGGCAGCCCTTGGCCGTGCTCGGCGGCGAGGCGCTGTTCGTGCTGCCCTGGATCTGGCTCGCGATGATGCTGGCCGCGTTCGCAACCTTGCGACGCGGGGGGGCGGACTGGCGTGGGCGCCTGCTCTGCTGGCTGGCGGTGCCCTCCATCGTCGTGTTCGCGCTGATCGCGCTCTGGTCGGGCGGTCGCGTGCTGTACCATTGGGCCGCGCCCGGCTACCTGATGCTGTTCCCGCTGCTCGGGGCGTGGCTTGCCGACCGCTCGCGCCTGGCTGCCCGCGGCGCGCTTGCCACCGCCGCCATCGTGCTGGTTGCGCTGGGAGTGGTCTGCACGCAGGTGCGCCTCGACTGGCTGCATCCTGCGCTCGCTGCCAGCGCGCGCGATCCGGACATCGAGGCGATCGACTGGGTCTCGGTGCGCAAGGACCTGATGGCGCGCGGGCTGCTGACAGGGGAAACCGTCGTCGGCGTGCCCGACTGGCGCGACGCGGGCAAGATCGCCTACGCGCTCGGCCCCGCCATTACCGTAACCGTCCTGAACAGCGACGCCCGCCAGTTCGGTTTCGTCGCGCCGGCCTCGTCATTTGTGGGCCGCGACCTGCTGGTGCTGGCGCCCGAGCACGCGGACCGCGCAATGGCCCGCCTCGGGCCGAGGTTCGCGCACATGGAGGCGCTGGCGCCGGCGCCGATCCGCCACGCCGGCCGGACCCTGGCCGTCGTGGCGGTGTTGCGGGCCGAGCGCCTGCTGTCCTGGCCCGGCGCTCAGCCGCAGGCGAGTGCGAACACGTCCCGGCTGCCGGGAGGCAGACTCGTACGGACGGCCGTTATTGCGCACGGGTTGGAAGTGCGCTCCCCCCGGCCCCCACCCGCGAGCGGAGGGGGAGAGATTGCGGCGGCTTCGTAGCTCCTCTGCCCCAGCGCGAGGGGACGGGGGAAGGGTCGAAGCGACAATGACAACGGTCGAAACCGGCGGCCGTTGGCGCTTCGATTATCCCTCGGCAGACGGGGCGTGACCGGATCGGAGGGAGACGCTGTGCTTCGCGCCAGACCTGAGCAACAGCACCATTTTACCGACCCAAGCGAGTGGAAACACGGCCGCACGGTGACCGTGGCGCTGCTCGGGAGCCTTGCCCTGTTTGTCATCTGCTCGCTCGCAGCCGGGTACCTGAATGCGAGTGTGCCTATCTCCTGGGGCGTGGTGGAGGAGGTCGGCACGAGCTGGCAGAAGCCTCTCGACTCGCGGATGACATCGAGCGCGCGCTACGCGATCGTATCGGTGACACCCGCCGGCGCCGCGGTTGGCCTGCAGCCGGGGGACCTTGTTGACATGACGCGGTGGACGCTGCGCGAGAGGCTGGCGTTCGCGTATCCCACGTTCCTGCACGCGTCGAAGGTGACTTACCAGCGCGGACAGCAGTCTCTGGTATCGCGCGAGAGCCCCGGCACGCTGAACGCGGACATCGATCGTTCCCGGATATCCGACGTCACGCTCCGCTTGCTGCTCCTCTGCTCGGGTCTGCTGATCATCCAGTATGGCCACGGCCTGGCCGCGCTCGCGGCCGGTGTCTATCTGACAATGATTTCAATGGCGGACAGTCCGGCGATGACGTTCGCCGGCCTGCCGGCATGGGTTCAGACGAGCGGCTTGGTGCTCGCCACCCTCGGCCGGCTGGGTGCCTACAGCGCCCGCTTCGCCTTCGTCATGCAGCTCCTGAGCCAGCCATCACGACGAATCGGGCTTGCGATGTGGTTCGTGTTCGGGACGCTTCTGCTGATACTTTTCGTCCTTGACGTCAGCCATGTCGGCGGTCTGCTGATCGGGACGGCACCGATCCCGTTTCGCACTTCGATCTTGCCAGCCATCCAGATACTCGTGCAAATCGGACACCTCTAAAAACGTCCGGACGGCGATCCTGCACCCAGTAAAATCAGAGACTTAGCAGCGTTCGGCGGTGCGCCGGGAGGGGTTTTTAGAGGTGTCCAATCTATTCAATCGCTGTGTTCACCGCCGCCGCCGTCCGGGCGCCAAGAAGCCACCGATCCGCGATCAGGATCATCTTTGTCGCGACCTTTATCACGGCCGCTTCATACATCATCCAGGTGTATTTCCAGATCGCGGGACAAGCAGCCCCATCGTGGATGTATTGGTATTTCAACTCGGCATTGCTCTTCGTAGGCATCGGTTACCCGTGGGCGATCTTTGCGCGTCGAATTGCCGGCGTCGATTTCATCATCAGCCGTGGCGTCGCTTATGCGATCTCGATCGGGATCATCGTCATTGCAGTAAACTGGACACCTCTAAAAACGTCCGGACGGCGATCCTGCACCCAGTAAAATCAGAGACTTAGCAGCGTTCGGCGGTGCGCCGGGAGGGGTTTTTAGAGGTGTCCAACCTTCTGGAGACCCTGATCGAACAGGTCGCAAGCGGCTGGATCGCGGGGATCATGCTGGACTACGGCGTACCCGTGGTGCTCGGCCTCTCGCTGAACTGGGTGCAGGGCCGGGTCACCGTGGTTCTGGAGGCCCTTCTCGATCACGACCTGCTCAACACCACGCAAACGTTGAACGACCTCAAAGGCGAAATGACCCGCGCACGCGACTTTGTTGATTTATCGGATCGAATCTCTCAAGCCGTCGGGCGCTTGCTGAGGACAGAACACGCAGTCGTCTATGGCGAATGCGATGGATCGCTTCACATGGTCGGTGGCCGGTCGGTGCCGGCCGCCGCCATGGCGGCTCCCGTGGCAACGATTCCGGCGCACGATCCGGCGGTCAGGCAGATGCGGACAGCGCTGGCGCCGGTCGAACTCAATGCAATGAACTCCGTCCTGCGCGGAGGATTGCTGCTTCCGCTCGTGGTGTTGGGCCGGGTCGTCGGCGCCCTGCATTGCGGCACGCGCGCCTACGACCGATGCTACGACCGCGCGGAGCGCGCGGTACTTGAGAACTTCGCCCGCGACCTGGCGATTGCCTTTGTATGCCTCGTTCCGAGGTCAAACTTCCGCAACTTGCCCATTCTTGACGACGGTGGGGCGGATACCACGCCAGGCAGAGCATCCGCTTTGCTGGGAACTGCGGGCAGCTCATACAAACCGCCCTACTCAACTCCTTAACCCATTCCTGTCACCGTAACGGCCGGGCCAAGCCCGGCCATTACGGGTAGGGCGCATCGGGCATCGCACGGAGCGGCGAGCTTGGCACGCCGATGCCGAACCGGAGCCGTCCGCCGCGTCAGCCCCAGCCGGGTCAGCCCCAGCGGGCGGCGGCCTTCGTGTCGCTCTCGCGCGCCTCGACCCACGCCTCGGCCCCGTCCGCGAGCGTCTCCTTCTTCCAGAACGGCGCCTTCGTCTTGAGCCAGTCGATCAGGAACGCGGTCGCGTCCAGCGCCGCCTGGCGGTGGGAGGAGGCGGCGAGGACCAGGACAATGTTCTCGCCCGGACACAGGCGGCCGACCCGGTGGATGAGCGTGCAGCCCAGCAGGTCCCAGCGGCTGGCCGCCTCGGCGGCAATCCGGGCCAGCGCGGGCTCGGTCATCGCCGGATAGTGCTCCAGAGTCAGCGCGGCGATCGGGCGGCCAGCCGCCTCGCCCCGCACGGTGCCGACAAAGCAGCCGATGCCGCCGACGTCGGTGCGCCCCGCAGTGAGACGCGCGATCTCCGCGCCCGTGTCGAAGTCGGCCTCCTGCACGCGAATGCGGGTGCGGTCCATGCGCTCAGCCCCCCGTCACCGGCGGGAAGAACGCGACCTCATCGCCGGGGCGCACCGGGTCGGCGGGGCCGGCGAAGTCCTGGTTGACGGCGCAGCGCACCGTCTGACGGTTCTGGAAGGCGGCGGCGTGGCCGGCGTCACGGGCCGCGAGGTGCTCGACGAGGGCGCCGACGGTGCGCACGCCATCGGGCAATGCAACCCGCTCCTCCCCGGTGCCGGCGCGTTCGCGCAGCCAGGCGAAGTAGAGGACCGTGACAGGGCGGGAAGCAGGGTCGGACATGAGACCCATATGGTGCCGCTCGGGCTATTTGGGCGTCGGCACGGTCTGCACCTGCCCGTTCGACATGATGATGGTGCTGGTGCCGTTGCCGTTCGGCACGACGATGCCGGTCACGCCATTGGGCATCGTCACCGACTTGAACGAGCTGGTGCCACCGCTGGTGACGGCGGGGCCTTGCGGCGTCTGCAACACGCCGCCAGCCGGCGGGGCCGGTTGCGGCTCGGCGCCAGGCGGGCGGGCCACCTCGGGGACTGGCGGGATCTCGGGCAGCACCGGCTGCACCGGCGGCGGCGGCGCCAGGCTGCCCTGCGGGGCCGGCAGCGATGGGCCCGAGGGCTGGCCCGGTAATAGCTGAAGCTGCGGCAGCTGGCCCTGGCTCTCCTGCTTGACCAGGTCGTTGAGCGAGGGCGTCGGCGGCAGCGGCCCGGGCCATATGTTGCCCGGGGCCGGGCTCAGCGGCTCGACGGCAACCACGTCCCCGCGCGCGCGGCGCATGTTCTCCGCTTCGCCGCTGGGGGCATGCGGGTCGGCGTGCGCGATGAACGGGATCCTGTTCCATTCCTTGAAGGCACACCCGGACAGCGCAAGGGTACAGAGACCGAGCAGGGCGAAACGCCGCATCGACGAAGGGCTCCCAAGAAGGCGGATCGGGCCGGCGCGACGCCGTCCGGGGAATGGCGGCCGCACTCTGCCCATTGCGCGCGCACGGCTCAAGGATTCAGGCGAGTCCTCCGCCGATGATGCGGCCGAGTGCCCACGCCGCCACGGCCGCCGGCGTGCCGAGCGGCAGTTGCGGGACCGTGCAGGTTGCCGCCGGCGCGTCGGTCGCGACCGCCACGATGTCCGGATCGCCCGGCCAGAGCGCCGGCTTGCCGAGCGAGGGGCGGTGGATCTCCAGTTTCGGATAGGGATGGGCCTTGAAGCCCTCCACCAGCACCAGGTCGACGGGCGCGAGCCGGGCAAGCAGGTCGGTCAGCGATGGCTCGCTTCCCTCGACCTCGTGCAGCAGGGCCCAGCGGGCGGAGGAGGCGACCAGCACCTCATGCGCCCCGGCGGCGCGGTGGCGAAAGCTGTCCTTGCCGGGGTGGTCCATGTCGAACCGATGATGGGCGTGCTTGACGGTGGACACGCGCAGCCCGTGCGCGCGCAGCAGCGGCAGCAGCGCGACCAGCAGGGTGGTCTTGCCGCTGCCCGACCAGCCGACGAGCCCCAGGACGGTCACGGACCGGGCGGGACCGGGTGTCGCGGGTCGTCCGGTCCGGGGATGGCACCGGCTCGACTGGTCGCATGGCGCAGACCGGCGGTGAGGTAGTCCCAGCCGGTGAGCAGCGTGAGCCCCGCCGCGGCCCACAGCATGGCGGCCCCGATCGCGCCAACCGGCAGGGCCTCAAGGTGCAGCCGCACGGCCGCGCTGTCGCCCGCGAGAAGCGTCCCCAGCGCGCCCATCTGAAAGCCGGTCTTCCACTTTGCCAGCCGGGTCACCGGCAGCCCGACCCGGATGCCGGCCAGATACTCGCGCAGACCGCTGACCAGGATCTCCCGTAGGAGGATGAGCACCGCCGGGTAGAGCGTGCCGAACGGAAACCGACCCTCCCCGGCCAGCATCATCAGCGCCGCGCCGACCAGCAGCTTGTCGGCGATCGGGTCCAGCATCCGTCCGAAGCTCGATTGCTGACGGCGCGCGCGCGCGATCCTGCCATCGAGGTAGTCGGTGATGGCGGCGGCGCTGAACACCACGCACGCGGCGAGATCGGCCAGCGGCAGGCGCAATGCGGCCAGGGCCACCAGCACAGGGATGGCGGCGATCCGCGACAGGGTGAGCAGGTTGGGCAGATCGGTGAGCATCGCGTGCGCGGAGATAGGGCAGTCACAGCATATCAGACGGCAACGCGCGGCAAGCAATGCGCAACACGAGGGTTACAATGGTTTCCGATATGCACGCCATGCCCCCCCTGCGCCATCCACGCCGACGACATCTTGCCGGTCTGGGTGCCACCCTTGCCTCTGCTAGCCTCGCCGCCGGCCTCTGCCTCGGTCTGACCGGCTGCGATCTCGGGCCGGACTACCGCCGGCCCGCGCTGGATACCCCGTCGGGGTTCCGCGCGACCCCGGTCCTCGCGCGCACCGTCTGGCCGGGCCAGGGCTGGTGGCGCGGTTTCGGCTCGGCCGACCTCGACCGGCTCATCGCCGACGCCCAGGTGAGCAACTTCGATATCGCCGCCGCCATCGCCCGCGTGAGCCAGGCCGACGCGGCGGTGCGCATCGCCGGGGCCACCCTGCTGCCCTCGCTGAGCGCCAGTGCGGGCACAAACTTCACCCAGGAAGGCCTGGGCACCCGCGGCTTCTCCAGCACAGGCCGCGGCGGGTCCGGGGCGGTCACGCTGCACGACTACAATGTCGGGCTGAATGTCGCCTACGAGACGGATTTCTGGGGACGCTATCGCGCCGGGCGACAGGCGGCGGTCGCGAACGCCATGTTCAGCCGCTACGACCAGCAGACCGTGGCGCTCACGGTGCTGACCGACGTGGCGCAGACCTGGTTCACCGCGCTGGAGCTGGTCGACCGGCTGGCCGTGGCCCGCGGCAACCTCGCCGACGCCCAACGATCGCTGGCGGTCATCCAAGGCCGGCTGGCGGCGGGCACGGCGACGGCCCTGGACCGCGACCAGCAGGCGGCGCTGGTCGCGTCCCAGCGGGCCACCATCCCGGGATTGCAGAACCAGCTCGCCCAGCAGCTCATCGGTCTCGGCATCCTGATCGGGCGCCCGCCGGAGGCGGTGACGGCGCGGCCCGGCACGCTGACGGCGCTGGCGCTGCCCCTGGTCTCGCCCGGATTGCCGTCGCAGCTGCTGCGACGGCGACCCGACGTCGCCTCGGCCGAAGCGCAGCTGCTCGCGGCGAATTACGACATCAAGGCAGCGCGGGCCGCCTTCTTTCCCTCGGTCGCGCTGACTGGCCAGCGCGGGTACGAAAACAACGCGCTGGCCAACCTGTTCACGCCGGGTGGCCTGATCGTCACGCTCGCGGCCAGCCTGACGCAGCCCGTGTTCGAGGGCGGCGCGCTGCGCGGCCAGCTGGAACAGGCCAAGGGCCGCTACGCCGAATTGCTGGCGGACTATCGCAAGGCCGTCGTGCAGGCGTTCACCGATGTCGAGGACGCGCTGGCCGCCTGGCGCTACGCGAGCGAGCAGGAGGTTCTGCAACGCGATGCCGTCGCCACCGCGCGGCGCGCCCTGGTGGCGGCGCAGGCGCAGATCGCGGCGGGCACCGCCGACGTCACCACCCTCCTCACCACCGAGACCACGCTGTTCTCCGACGAGGACGCGCTGGTGCAGATCCGCCTGTCGCGCTTCCTCGCCCTGCTCAATCTCTACAAGGCCCTCGGCGGCGGCTGGGTGTTGCCTGGGGGGACCATCAACAGCCAGTTCCCCGGCCTCGATCCGGGCATCCTGAAGGGCGGCCTGGCACTCCCGATCGGTGGGAATGTAGAATGATTGATTGCCCAATTGCGTGCGCGTCCCGATATCCCAGCGCGCGGCGAAACCGGATGGAGGTCGCCTGAGCATGGACATCGGCACCCGCGACAAGGTCACCGTCATCACCCGGCCGCCGACGCGCCGCTCGCGCCTGCTCATGGGCATGGTGTCGTTGCTGCTGGTGGTCGGCATCGGCGCGGCGATCTGGCTCTGGCCCGCGAGCAAGCCGGCGCCCAATGCGGCGGACCGGGCGGCGAACGCGCCGGTTCCGGTGCTGGTCTCCACCGCCCAGCAGCATGACGTGCCGATCTGGCTCGACGCGCTGGGCACCGTGCAGGCGTACAGCACCGTCACGGTCAAGCCGATGGTCGATGGGCCGCTGCTGGACGTGGACTTCACGGAAGGCCAGGAAGTGAGCAAGGGCCAGGTGCTGGCGCGCATCGATCCGCGCACCTATCAGGCGGCGCTGGACCAGGCGACGGCGAAGAAGGCGCAGGACGAGGCGCAGCTCGCCAACGCCAAGGTCGATCTCGTCCGCTACCAGAAGCTGGTGCAGAACAACTACACGACGGCCCAGCAGGCGGATACGCAGAAGGCGACGGTGGCGCAGCTCACCGCGCAGATCAAATCCGATCAGGCGGCGATCGACAGCGCACATACGCTCCTGAGCTATACCACCATCGTCTCGCCGATCAACGGGCGCGCCGGCATCCGGCAGGTCGATGCGGGCAACATCGTCCATGCGACCGACATCACCGGCCTGGTGGTGCTGACGCAGATCCACCCGATCTCGGTGGTGTTCAACCTGCCGCAACAGGATCTCGCGCAAGTGGCAACCGCCCTGCATGGGTCGAGCCCGCCCCTGGTGCTGGCGATGAACGAGGCGGGTCCGGCGGCCGGCGCCGTGCTGGACCGGGGCACGCTCAGCGTGCTCGACAACCAGGTCGATCCGACCACCGGCACGATCAAGCTGAAGGCCACCTTCCCCAACCCGGGCGAGACGCTGTGGCCGGGCGGGTTCGTGCGCGTGCGCCTCCAGGTCGCCACGGCGCATGACGCGGTGACGGTTCCGCCGGCCGCCGTGCAGCGCGGGCCGAACGGCGATTACGTGTACGTCGTCAAATCCGACCACGGCGTCGTCCGCCAGACGGTGAGCGTCGGACACGAGGACGCGGACGTCGCCATCCTCGCCAGCGGCGTCCAGCCGGGGCAGCAGGTGGTGACGGACGGGGCCTCGCGCCTGTCGGACGGCAAGACGGTGACGATCGCGCCCGCCCCGGGCGAGCCCGCGCCGGCGCCGCCCGACGCCGGCCGCACAAGCCGGGCGCGGGAAAGGGCTGGAAGCGCGCGTCGTGAACCTGTCGGCGCCCTTCATCGCCCGCCCGATCGCGACCTGGCTGCTCGCCGTCGCGATCCTGCTCGCCGGCGCGCTCGGCTACCGCGCCCTGCCCGTCTCGGCGCTGCCGCAGGTCGATTTCCCGACCATCGAGGTGACGACGCAGCTTCCGGGCGCCAGTCCGGACACCGTCTCCACCCTGATCACCGCGTCGCTGGAGCGCCAGTTCGGCCAGATCCCCGGGTCTGTCCACCATGACCTCGGAGAGCACCGAGGGCACCAGCCAGATCACGCTGCAATTCGATCTCGACCGCAGCCTGGACGCGGCGGCGCAGGACGTGCAGGCGGCGATCAACGCCGCCGCCGGGACGTTGCCGACGACGCTGCCCTACCCGCCCGTCTATTCCAAGGTGAACCCGGCGGACGCGCCGGTGCTGACCTTGGCGCTGACCTCCGACGCGCTGCCCATCGCGCAGGTGGGCGACGCGGCCGACACGGTGTTGCAGCCGAAGCTCGCGCAGATCGACGGGGTCGGAAAGGTCACGGTCGAGGGCGGGTTGCGCCCGGCCGTGCGGGTGCGCGTCGATCCCGCGCGGCTGGCCGCCTATGGCCTGGCGATGGAGGACGTGCGGACCGCCGTCGCCGCCGCCAACACCGACGGCGCCAAGGGCGGGTTCGACGGCCCGCGCCAGGCGGTCTCGCTCGGCGCCAACGACCAGCTCGTCTCGGCCGACCAGTATCGCGACCTGATCATCGCCTGGCGCAACAGCGCGCCGGTGCGGCTGTCGGCGGTGGGCTCGGTCATCAGCGGGGTGGAGAACGACCGCGTCGGCGCGTGGTACTTCCATGACGGCCAGCAGGAGCCGGCGGCGGTCCTGGATATCCAGCGCCAGCCGGGCGCCAACATCGTGCAGACGGTGGACCGCATCAAGGCGTCGCTGCCGATGCTGGAGCGCGCGATGCCGGCGGGCATCCGCCTGCGCGTCGTGACCGACCGCACGCAGAGCATCCGCGCCTCGGTGCGCGACGTGCAGATCACGCTGGTCATGGCGATCGTCCTCGTCGTCCTGGTGATCTTCGCGTTCCTGCGCTCCGCCCGCGCGACCTTCATCCCGGCGATCGCGCTGCCGTTGTCGCTGATCGGCACGTTCGGCGTGATGGACCTGCTGGGCTACAGCCTCGACAACCTCTCGCTGATGGCGCTGACCGTGGCGACCGGGTTCGTGGTGGACGACGCGATCGTCATGATCGAGAACGTGGTCCGCTATGTCGAAGCCGGCATGACGCCGATGCAGGCCGCTTTCCGTGGCGCCGGGCAGATCGGCTTCACCATCGTCTCGCTGACTGTCTCGCTGATCGCCGTCTTCATCCCGCTGCTGTTCATGTCGGGCGTCGTCGGCCGGCTGTTCAGCGAGTTCGCCGTCACCCTGTCGATCGCGGTGGTGGTCTCGGCTGTGATCTCGCTCACGCTCACGCCCATGCTGTGCGGGCGGCTGCTGCGCCCGATCGAGCAGGCGCCGCCCGGCCGGGTGTCGCGCGGGCTGGAAGCGGGGTTCGAGGCGATGCTCGGCCTCTATCGCCGCACGCTCGCCTGGGCGCTCGCCCGCCAACCGCTGGTGCTGGTGATCGCGCTGGCCACGCTGGCCGGCACGATCGGGCTGTATGTGATCGTGCCCAAGGGCTTTCTTCCGCAGCAGGACACCGGCGCGATCGTCGCGGTCATCGAGGGCGGGCAGAGCATCTCCATTCCGCGCCTCGCGGCGTTGCAGAACCAGGCGGCCGAGCGCATCCGCCAAGACCCGGCGGTAACGGACGTGATCGCCTTCGTCGGCGCCGGAACGATCAACGCGACGCCAAACACGGGCCGCCTGACCATCGCGCTGCGCCCGCTGGGGCAGCGCGATGGCGTGGCCGCCGTCGTCGCCCGGCTGCGCGCCGACGTCGACGCCATTCCCGGGCTGACCGCATGGTTCCAGCCGGTGCAGGACGTCACCCTCGGCCTCGCGCGTCAGCCGCACCGCCTACCAGTACACGCTGATCGATACCGACCGGCGCGAACTGGCCACCTGGGCGCCGCGCCTGGTGGACGCGCTCGCCCGCTCCCCGGCGCTGGTCAACGTCGCCTCGGACCAGCAGGATGACGGGTTCAAGACCGAGATCACGGTGGATCGGCAGGCCGCCATGCGGCTTGGCGTGAGCATGCAGGCGGTCGAGGACACGCTCTACGACGCCTTCGGCCAGCGCCAGATCTCCACCATCTTCGGCCAGGCCAACCAGTATCGTGTGATTTTGGAGACCGGTCCTGCCTGGCAGGCCGATCCCGCGACGCTCGGCCTGCTGCGCGTCCCCGGCACGGCCGACGCGCAGGTTCCGCTGTCGCAGGTCGCGAGCATTCGGCGCACCACCGCCCCGCTGGTGATCACCCATGAGGAGCAGTTCCCCTCCGCGACGATCAGCTTCGATACCGCGCCCGGCTACGCGCTCGGCGACGCGGTGGACGCCGTGCACCAGGCCGAGACGGCGATCGGGATGCCGGCGACCATCTCCGGCAGCTTCGCCGGCGACGCGGCGGAGTTCCAGCGCTCGCTCGCAGCGGAGCCGTGGCTGATCCTGGCCTCGCTGGTGGTGATCTACATCGTGCTGGGCGTGCTGTACGAGAGCTGGATTCACCCCGTCACGATCCTCTCCACCCTGCCCTCGGCCGGCATCGGCGCGCTGCTCGCGCTGATGCTGTGCGGCACCGACCTGTCGCTGGTCGCGCTGGTGGGGGTGGTGCTGCTGATGGGAATCGTGAAGAAGAACGCGATCATGATGATCGATTTCGCGATCGAGGCCGAGCGCACGCGTGGCGCCTCGCCCCGTATGGCCATCGAGGAGGCGTGCCTGCTGCGCTTCCGCCCCATCATGATGACCACTATGGCCGCGCTGCTCGGCGCCCTGCCGCTGATCCTGGAGCGCGGTGCGGGATCGGAGCTGCGCTGGCCGCTTGGCGTCACCATCGTCGGCGGCCTGCTACTGTCGCAGTTCCTGACGCTCTACACGACGCCCGTGATCTATCTCGCCTTCGAACGCCTGCGGGCGCGATTCGGCGGCGGCGCGACCTCGGCGGTGCCGGCGGAATGATGTGCCGGGCGCCGCGATGAACTTCTCCGCCCCCTTCATCGCCCGCCCGGTCGCGACCACGCTGCTGGCCATCGGCATCCTGCTCTCGGGACTGGTCGCCTATCGCTTTCTGCCGGTGGCCGCGCTGCCCAGCGTGGACATTCCGACCATCGTGGTGATGGCCTCGCGCCCCGGCGCGGACCCGGAGACGATGGCGAACTCGGTCGCCGCCCCGCTGGAGCGCCGGCTGGGCGAGATCGCCGGCGTGTCCGAGATCACCTCCACCAACTCGGTTGGCGCCACCTCGATCGTGGTGCAGTTCGACATCGACCGCGACATCAACGGCGCCGCGCGTGACGTGCAGGCGGCGATCAACGCGGCGATCACCGATCTGCCGTCGGACCTGCCGACGCGCCCGTACTACCGCAAGTTCAACCCGGCCGACGCGCCGATCATGACCATCGCGCTGTCGTCGGACAGCCTGCCCGTGCGCGATATCTTCGATGCCGCCGACACGGTGCTGGGTCAGCGGCTGTCGCAGGTCGCGGGCGTGTCCAACGTGACGGTCAGCGGCGCCGAGAAACCGGCGGTGCGGATCGACCTCGACCCCACGCGGCTCGCCGCCACCGGGCTGTCCGGGCAGGATGTGGCGAACGCGGTGAAGGCGGCCAACGTCACCGAGCCGACGGGCGGCTTGCAGGGGCCGGCCCAGGCCGAGAGCATCGGCGTGAACGGCCAGATCACCCGCGCGGCGCAATACCGCCAGCTGGTGCTGAAGGCCGGCAACGGCGCGGTGCTGCAACTGTCGGATGTCGCCACCGTCGTCGATGGCGTCGCCAACACGCGCCTGGCCGCGTGGGACGGCAAGCAGCCGGCGATCCTGCTCACCATCTCCAAGGAAGCCGGCGCCAACGTCATCCAGACCGTCGATCGCGTGCGCGCCCTGCTGCCGCAGCTGATGACCTGGATGCCCGCCGGCATCAAGCTGACGGTGATCCAGGACCGCACCGCCACCATCCGCGCCAGCGTCACCGACGTGCAGTACACGATGGGCGTGACGATCGCGCTGGTGCTGCTGGTCGTGCTGCTGTTCATGCGCCGGCTGGTCCCCACCCTGGCCGCCGCCGTCACCGTGCCGCTGTCGATCTGCGGCACGCTCGCCGGCATGTGGTTCATGGGCTACCTGCTCGACAATTTCTCGCTGATGGCGCTGACCGTCTCGGTCGGCTTCGTGGTGGACGACGCGATCGTGATGATCGAGAACATCGTCACCCACATGGAGCGCGGCCTGTCGCCGATGCGCGCAGCGATCGTGGGCTCCCGCCAGATCGGCTTCACCGTCGTCTCGATCAGCCTGTCACTGGTGGCCGTGTTCATTCCGCTGATCTTCATGGGCGGCATCCTGGGCCGGCTGTTCCATGAGTTCGCGGTGACCCTGACCATGGCGATCGCCGTCTCGGCGGCGGTCTCGCTAACCCTGACGCCGATGATCTGCGGGCGCTGGATGCGCCCGCACGCCGCGTCGCGCACGGGCCTGTGGGCATGGGTCGATGGCAAGATCGAGCGCGCGCTCGGGGCGGTGCATCGCTTCTATGCGCGCACGCTCGGCTGGTCGCTGCGTCACCAGGGCTTCATGCTGCTGGTGATGCTGGCGAGTATCGTGCTGACGGTCAGGCTGTATGGCACGGTGTCCAAGGGCTTCCTGCCGATCCAGGACACCGGCATCCTGATGGGCTCCACCATCGCCTCGCCCGACATATCCTTCCCCGCGATGGAGGCACGCCAGCGCGCGGTGGCGGACGTGCTGCTGTCGGACCCGGCGGTGGAGGCGGTCGGCTCCCAGGTGGGCGTCGCCAGCGGGTGGAGCTCGCTCAACCGCGGCCAGCTTTCGGTGAGCCTCAAGCCGCTCGCGGAGCGCCACATCTCGTCGGAGGCGGTGATCGCGCGGCTGCGGCCCAAGCTCACCCGGCTCGGCGGCATCCAGACCTTCCTGCAATCGGCGCAGGATCTGCGTGGCGGGGGCCGCACCGGGGGCTCGCAGTTCCAGTTCGTGCTGATCAGCCCGGAGCTGGGCGATTTGCGCCATTGGTCGCAGGCGATGGAGGACAAGCTGAAGGCGACCCCCGGCATCACCGACGTCACCTCCGACCAGGACCGCGCGGGCCCGCAGGAGAACGTGGTGATCGACCGCGATGCCGCCGCCCGCCTCGGGATCAGCGCCTCGGCGATCGACGCCGCGCTGAACAACGCCTTCGCGCAGCGCCAAGTCTCCACCATCTACGCGCAGCGCAACCAGTACACGGTGATCGTGGAGACCGACCCCGCGTTGCAGACCGCGCCGGTCATGCTGGATCGTGTGTATGTCGGCGCGACGGGCGGCACGCAGGTGCCGCTGTCGGCGGTGGCGCGGTTCGAGCGCGGCGACGCGCCGCTCGCGGTGCGCCACCAGGGCCAGTTCCCCGCCGCCACGCTCAGCTTCAACCTGGGTCAGGGCATGGCGCTCGGCGATGCCGAGAACGCGGTGAGCGATGCCGCCGCGTCGCTGCGCATGCCGTCCGACATCCGCACGGAGTTCGCCGGCAACGCGAAGTGGCTGCAACAGACGACCTCCTCCGAGCCGCCGCTGATCCTCGCCGCGCTGATCGCGATCTACATCGTGCTGGGCGTGCTGTACGAGAGTCTGCTGCATCCGCTGACTATCCTGTCGACGCTGCCGTCGGCAGGGCTCGGCGCGCTGCTCGCGCTGCTGATCTCCGGCGAGCCGCTCGACGTCATGGGCATGATCGCGGTGGTGCTGCTGATGGGCATCGTGAAGAAGAACGGCATCATGCTGGTCGATTTCGCGCTGGAGGCCGAGCGCCAGCGCGGCCTGTCGCCGGCCGAGGCCATCCATGCGGCGTGCCTGGAGCGATTCCGCCCGATCGTGATGACGACGCTCGCCGCGCTGTTCGGCGCGCTGCCTCTCGCGTTCGCGTTCGGCACGGGAGCGGAGATGCGCCGTCCGCTCGGCATCGCCATCGCCGGGGGGCTCCTCGTCTCCCAGGTGCTGACGCTCTACACCACCCCGGCCGTCTATCTCGGGCTGGAGCGCCTGGCCGGCAAGCGCCGGCCGATCATGGTGCCGGGGCCGGCGGAGTAGTCATCCTCGTTCAGGAGCGCGCGACGTGTCGCCGCCGCAGCGGCGGACCCAGCACATGGGTCGGCGGGATCGGCCCGGAAAAGCTGACCGAGGGCAGGATCTTGCCGTCCGCGGACAGCACGAACCCACCCGCCGCAGTGACGTGCGCGCCGGTCCGGCACGACGGCACGTCGAGATAGGGCGCCGGGTCCACCGGCCGGTCACCCACGAACATCCCGAAATAGAGGTGCGGGCCGAACGTCACCCCGGTCAGCCCGACCACTCCCAGCTTCTCCCCCGCCACGACCGCCCGGCCGCCTTCGGCGAAGACCGGGGAGACGCTGCCGAAATGGCTGTAGACGCCCACGAACCCCGGATGCTGGACCAGCATCTCCAACCCGCCCGGCCCGCGCCGCTCGATTCGCAGCACGGTCCCGGACGCGGCGGCGCGGATCGGGGCGCCGAGTGGGGCGGGAAGGTCGATCCCGTAATGGTACGTCCCCGCCTGCGGCCGGCCCGGCAGCACGCGCGGCCCGAACGGTGAGGAGACGCAGGCCGGGCTGACCGGCGGCAACAGCCGCTCCTGCCCCGGGGCGGCCAGCGACGGACCGGCGGCGAGCACCAAGGCAAGGACAAGGGCGGCGTGGCGGCGCGGCATGCTGAAGAGCCTTATCAAACAGGGTGTTGCGCCACACGATCTCGGAACGAACTGTCCTGTCCACTCAGATCATCGTGTCGCGGTCTATCGCCGAGCAAAACGACGTTCCCGGAAGTGTGGACCACCCGCCCCGAACCCCACCGGTGCCCCAGCGTTCTGTGCAAGGCCACCGTAAAAGGGACAGACCATGGACAAGGATCGGGTCGAAGGTATCGGCAAGCAGGTGAAGGGCGCGGTCAAGGAGACCGCCGGCAAGGTTGTGGGCGACGCGAACACCGAGGCCTCGGGCAAGGCGGACAAAGCCGAGGGCAAGGTGCAGAACGCCGTCGGCGGGGCGAAGGACGCTGCGCGCGACAAGCTCTCGGACTGAGGCCGGCGCAAGCCTGACCTGAACATCGCCGGAGCCTGAAGGAGACGACCCCGCCCGGGCGCAAGCCCCGGCGGGGTCGTCGTCTGTGCTGACGGGTGGATCGAGCCGGCTATCGCGCCGCCCCGCCCGTGCCGCCGCTGGTGCCGGCCCCACCGGTCCCCATGCCGGCACCCGAGCCGCCGGTCGCACCGGCCATGCCGCCGGTCGTCCCGGCGCCGCCGCTAGTCCCGCCAACACCGCCGTTGCTCATGCCGGTCGCGCCGGTCGTGCTCGACAGGCCCGTCGCGGAGGTACCCGTACCGAGGCCCCCGGCCCCCGTGCCACCGGTCCCCATGCCAGTGCCCGTGGTCGTTCCGCTCGACATGCCAGCGCCGCCACCGCCCATCCCGCCGGCCGTTCCGCCACCGCCTGTTCCACCCCCCCCTCCGCCGGCCTGCGCGAACGCGAGCGCGGTCGCCCCGGTCAGCAGCATCGAGGCGACCCCCATGACGCGGATCGTTCTCCACATGACGTTCATCCCTTTTCCGTGACGCCGCGCGACTTTCCGCGCAACTTGCAGGTGCAACGCGGCGTCACCGGGCCAGGGTACCGAGGTCACGAAGATGTCGGGCGTCCCGCGGGCGCTTGGGGGTCAGACCTCCAGCCATTCCCGCCGCGTGGCGGCGTCTTCCTCCAGCGCCGCGGGCGTGCCATCGAAGACGATGCGGCCATGCCCCATCACGTAAAGCCGATGCGAGATGCGCAGCGCGATGGTCAGCTTCTGCTCGACCAGCAGGATGGAGACGCCCCGGCGGGCGATCTCGGCGAGCAGCATGCCGACCTGCTCCACCAGGCGCGGCGCCAATCCCTCGGTCGGCTCGTCGATCAGGATCAGGTCCGGGTCGCCCATCAGGGTGCGGCACATGGTCAGCATCTGCTGCTCGCCGCCCGAGAGCACGCCGGCCGGATTGTCCTGCCGCGCGGCAAGGTTCGGGAACAGCCGGAACACGTCCTCATAGTTCCAGCGGCCGAACGTGTCGGCGCGCTTCAGCCCGAGCGCGAGGTTCTGTCGCACCGTCAGCCCGGGAAACACCTGCCGGTCCTCCGGCACGTAGCCGAGCCCCTTGCGCGCGATCAGATTCGCGCTGAGCCCGGCGATCGTCTCGCCCCGCCAGCGTATCGCGCCCTGCGGCGCGACCAGCCCCATGATCGCCTTGCAGGTGGTCGAGCGCCCGACCCCGTTGCGCCCCAGCAGGCTGACGATTTCGCCCTCGCCGACGCGCAGCGTCACCCCATGCAGGATGTGGCTCTTGCCGTAATAGGCGTGCAGGTCCTCGACTTCGAGCGTCATGCCGGAAGCGCCCCGAGATAGGCTTCCTGCACGGCGCGACTGGCACGGATCTCGGCCGGCGGACCCGACGCGATCACCTGGCCATAGACCAGCACGGTGATGGTGTCGGCGAGGTCGAACACCACCCGCATGTCGTGCTCGACCATCAGCAGCGTCCGCTGCGCGGTCAGCCGGCGGATCAGGGCCATCGCCTGTTCGGTCTCGGTGTTGCTCATGCCGGCCGTGGGCTCGTCGAGCAGGACCGCCTCGGCGCCCCCGGCGACGGTCATGCCGATCTCGAGCGCGCGCTGCTCGGCGTACGATAGCAGGCCGGCCTGCACGTCACGACGGCCGGCGAGGTTGATCTGCTCCAGCAGCCGCTCGGCCTGCTCGTTCAGCGCGCGCTGGCGCGCGAGGCTGTGCCAGAACGAGTACCGATAGCCGCGGCTCCAGAGCAGGCCGCACCGGATGTTCTCGAACACGCTCAGCCGGTGGAAGATAGAGGTGATCTGGAAGCTGCGCGACAGGCCCAGCCGGTTGATGCGGTGCGGCGGCAGGCCGTCGATCCGGGTCTCGTCGAGCCGGATCTCGCCGGCGCTGAGTGCGAACCGGCCGCTGATCAGGTTGAACAGCGTGGTCTTGCCCGCCCCGTTCGGGCCGATCAGCGCGTGCCGCTCGCCCGCCGCGATGTCGAGCGTGACGCCACGGATGATCTGGGTCACGCCGAAGCTCTTGCGCACGTCGCGCAGATGAATGCCCGGCGCCCTCATCGGATGGCAGCCGGCGCGAGCCCCGCCATCAGCCGGTCCCAGACCGCATGGAACCGGCGCGCCTCCAGCCGGAGCCACACGATCCCGATCGCTGTCGCGGCCAGCGTGCCCGCCCAGGGCATCACCGTGTACACGTCCGGCGCCAGGCCGAACAGGCTGAGGGTCTTGCCCTCGGCGGCGCCAATGGTTGCGAATGACAGCATCTCCACCAGCCCGACGAAGCCCGCCAGCACCAGCAGGCCCGGAAGGATCAGCCGCAGATAGGGAACCGTCAGCGCGCGGAGCCGCCCGGCCTGCGTGATCGGCGCGTGCGCGCGCAGGATGCCGGTGATGCCGGTGGGCGCGAACGTGACCATGGTGATGAACAGCAGGCCCACATAGACCAGCCAGGAGTTCGACATCAGGCTCAGGCCGCTCTGCAGCGCGGTGATCAGGATGGCCCCGATCACCGGTCCGGCGAAGCTGCCCACGCCGCCGATGAAGGCCATCAGCAGCGCGTTCCCCGACAGCGGCGCGTTGACCGCGTCGAACGTGACGATCTCGTAGGTGATGGCGTACAATCCCCCGCCAATCCCGGCGAACAGGCCCGACAGCGCAAATTGCAGGAACCGCACCATCCGCGGGTCGTAGCCCACGAACTGCGCCCGCTCGTAATTGTCGCGGCAGGCGTTGGCCATCCGCCCGAGCGGCGTGCCCCGCAGGTAGTACATGCCAAGCGCGGCGAGCAGCGTCCAGCCGACGATCAGGTAATAGACCTCCAGCCCGTGCGCGTAGTTGACGCCGAACAGGCTCCAGGTGTTCTGCCGGTCGGTCGTGATGCCGCTCTCGCCGCCGAAGAAATGCTGGAACATGATCGCCGCCGTGGCGACCAGCTCGCCGATGCCGAAGGTGATCATGGCAAAGGCGGTGGTGCGCTGCTTGGTCGCCATCGCGCCGAACACCACCGCCAGCCCCAGGCCACACAGCCCGG
The DNA here is from genome assembly GCA_963756495.1 of uncultured Pseudomonadota bacterium. GTDB lineage: Bacteria > Pseudomonadota > Alphaproteobacteria > Acetobacterales > Acetobacteraceae > DATFDN01. Next base: position 484,909 of record CAVWNS010000009.1, read on the forward strand.
CGGCGAGCGGCATCAGCTCGATCGGCAGCGCAAGTCCACCATTGCCGGCGGCATTGAGGAAGTGCGCCACGCAATAGCCGCCGAAGCCGAAGAACACGGCGTGGCAGAACGACAGCAGCCCGGCCTCGCCCATCAGCATGTTGTACGACAGGGCGAAGATGATCATCATGGCCATCTGGCTGAACATGGAGATCATGAAACCGTTGTCGCGCGCGTGGGCGTAGTCGCGGAACAGCCAGGGCAGCACGAGGCCGATGATCAGCATCCCGATCCACGGCCGTGCCGCGCGCAGCTTCCGGCGGCGGGGCGGCGTGCGGACGGCGAGATCGCGGATCGGCGGCGCGGCGGAGCTCATGATTCGCGCCTCCCCATCAGGCCGCGCGGGCGGAAGAACAGGATCAGGATCATCAGCACGTAGGGCAGCAGCGGCCCGATGCGCGCGAGCGGCGTGGTCAGGACCTCGCCCAGCAGATTGTCCCAGCCGAGGGATATGCCGAGCGGGGTGAACAGGCTGGAAATCGAGCCGTTCACCATCACCGCGAAGGTCTGCACCAGGCCCATGAAGATCGAGGCGACGAAGCACCCGGCCAGCGAGCCGAGGCCGCCGAACACGACCACCACGAAGACGATCGGCCCCATGGCGTCCGCCATGCCGGAATCGGTGGTGAAGTAGTTGCCGCCGATGACGCCCGCGAGCCCGGCCAGCACGCAGCCGCCAGCGAAGACGATGGTGAACACGCGCGGAACGTTGTGCCCAAGCGCGCTCACCATCGCCGGATGCGTCAGCGCCGCCTGGATGATCAGCCCGATCCGCGTCTTCTTGAGCAGCAGCCAGATGCTGAGCAGCATCCCCGCCGAGACCACCAGCATGAAGCCCCGATAGGCCGGGAAGTTCTGGCCGTAGAGGTGAAACAGCGGGAAGTTCAGGCTGGCGGGCACCTCGTAGGGCACGGTGAGCGTACCCCAGACCATCATCACCGCGCGCTGGATGATGAACACCAGGCCGAAGGTGAACAGCAGCTCGGCGATATGGCCGTTGGCGTGACAGCGCCGCAGGCCCCACACCTCGATCGCGGCGCCGATCAGCCCGCAGGCGAGCGGGGCCAGCACCAGCCCGGCCCAGAAGCTCACGTATTTGCTGACGTCGAAGGCGAAATAGGCGCCCAGCATGTAGATGCTGGCATGGGCGAAGTTCAGCACACCCATCATGCTGAGGATCAGGGTCAGCCCGCTCGCCAGCATGAACAGCAGCATGCCGTAAACTAGGCCGTTCAGCGCGGAGACGAGAAGCACCTGCATGGCGCGCCACCTATGTCGTCAGGAGGAAGCGGGGCGCTTCATCTTGCAGGTGGTCGGCATCGTCTCCTGCTCCGCGGGAACCGTGAAGATGGTCTTGAAGCCGAGGCCGGTGCCCTCGGTGTCGTATTTCACGTCCTTGGTCAGCAGGCCCTCGTAGTAGGGTAGGATCAGCTGGTGATCCTCCTTGCGCATCGTCTCGGTCTTGCCCAGCAGGTCCTTCTGCTCCATCCCCTCCAGGTTCTGGGCGATCTTGAGCACGTCCACCGAGCCGGCCTGAGTGATCGCCCGCGACAGCATCTCGAACATCACCACCGCGGGCTGCGCATCGAAGTCGAACTTGTGGTCCTTGCGGAAGCCCTGGTCGAATTTCTCGGCCGAGGGCACGTTCAGCTCGACCGGCAGGTTCTCGTTGTATTCCATGATGACCGTCATCCGGTCCGCGCCGGTCTTCCCGATCGCCGTCACCGCCCCGGTCACGTACGCGAGGTAGGTGTCGAAGCGCACCGGCAGCCCGGCATCGACGGCGGCCTTCATCAGCAGGTTGAGGTCCGGCCCATAATTGCCCGTCACCACCGACTGGGCGCCCGAGTTCTTGATCTTGGTGACGTAGGGCGAGAAGTCCTTCACCTGACCGAGCGGCACGAACTCGTCGCCGACGATCTGGATGTCGGGGCGAAGCTGCTGGAGGTATTTCTTGGTGTCATGCTCGACCGAGTGGCCGAACAGGTAGTCCTGGTTGATCAGGTACACCTTCTTGATGTCGGCCGGCAGCGACTTGATGCGGGCATAGGCCCGCTGCTCCACCGACCCGGTGAAGCGGAAGTGCCAGAAATTGCAGAGCGGTGCGTTGGTAAGCTCCGTGGCGAGTGCGCCGCAGTTGAGATAGATGACCCGGTGATCGGGATTGCGCTCGTTGTTCTTGGCCACGCCGTCAATGAGCGCGGCGGCGACATTCGAGCCGGTGCATTGCATCACGAACGGGATGTTCTGGTCGGTGATGCGCTTGAGCGCGATCAGCGCCTCGGCCGGCTGCAACTTGTCGTCGAAGGTGACGATCTCGAACTTCTTGCCGAGCGGCGGGGCATGCGCGTTCACGTCGTTGACAATGTACTGGAACACCTGAAGGCCCTGGTCGCCGCCCATGGCGAACGGCCCGGAGAACGGATCGACAAAGCCGATCTTGATCGTGTCGTCCGCCGCGCGAGCCCTGGGAAGGGCGGCCAGCAAGCCAAGCACAATGCCGCACAGCGCGGCGGAAAGCCCCCGACGTGCCATATTTCCCCCTCCATGCCCGCGCTTGGCGGCGGGTCCCTTCAACTGAAAGCGTTGGCACGCGTCTCCGACGAAGTCAAACTCCCCGGCTGGCTCGAGGGAACCGACGATGCAGCGCATTCTTGCCGTAGGCGAGGCCGTTGAGCAGCGTATCGCGAAGGAGCTGCCTGGGTGCGGCCTCGCTTGCGACGACCGGCTTAGGAGGTGGGCTGCTTCATCTTGCAGGTGGTCGGCATCGTCTCCTGCTCCGCGGGAACCGTGAAGATGGTCTTGAAGCCGAGGCCGGTGCCCTCGGTGTCGTATTTCACGTCCTTGGTCAGCAGGCCCTCGTAGTAGGGTAGGATCAGCTGGTGATCCTCCTTGCGCATCGTCTCGGTCTTGCCCAGTAGGTCCTTCTGCTCCATCCCCTCCAGGTTCTGGGCGATCTTGAGCACGTCCACCGAGTCGGCCTGAGTGATCGCCCGCGACAGCATCTCGAACATCACCACCCAGGGCTGCGCCACGAAGTCGAACTTGTGGTCCTTGCGGAAGCCCTGGTCGAATTTCTCGGCCGAGGGCACGTTCAGCTCGACCGGCAGGTTCTCGTTGTATTCCATGATGACCGTCATCCGGTCCGCGCCGGTCTGCCCGATCGCCGTCACCGCGCCGGTCAGATACGCGAGGTAGGTGTCGAAGCGCATCGGCAGCCCGGCATCGACGGCGGCCTTCATCAGCAGGTTGAGGTCCGGCCCATAATTGCCCGTCACCACCGACTGGGCGCCCGAGTTCTTGATCTTGGTGACGTAGGGCGAGAAGTCCTTCACCTGACCGAGCGGCACGAACTCGTCGCCGACGATCTGGATGTCGGGGCGAAGCTGCTGGAGGTATTTCTTGGTGTCATGCTCGACCGAGTGGCCGAACAGGTAGTCCTGGTTGATCAGGTACACCTTCTTGATGTCGGCCGGCAGCGACTTGATGCGGGCATAGGCCCGCTGCTCCACCGACCCGGTGAAGCGGAAGTGCCAGAAATTGCAGAGCGGCGCGTTGGTAAGCTCCGTGGCGAGTGCGCCGCAGTTGAGATAGATGACCCGGTGATCGGGATTGCGCTCGTTGTTCTTGGCCACGCCGTCAATGAGCGCGGAGCCGACATTCGAGCCGACGCATTGCATCACGAACGGGATGTTCTGGTCGGTGATGCGCTTGAGCGCGATCAGCGCCTCGGCCGGCTGCAACTTGTCGTCGAAGGTGACGATCTCGAACTTCTTGCCGAGCGGCGGCATCCGCGCGTTTACGTCATCGACGATATAATGCAGCACCTGAAGGAACTGATCGCCGCTCATGGCGAACGGCCCGGAGAACGGATCGACATAGCCGATCCTGATGGTGTCGTCGGCGGCGCCAGCCCTGGGCATGACGGCCAACAAGCCAAGCACAATGCCGCACAGCGCGGCGGAAAGCCCCCGGCGTGTCATGTTCCCTCCGTTATGTCCCGCCCTTGGCGGCGGGTGTCGCTTCAATCGAAAGCGTAGCCACGCGCGCCCGGCGAAGTCAAACTCCCGGACTGGCTCGGGGGGACGGACGATGCAGCGCATTCTTGTTCTTGGGGCCGGCTTCGCCGGCCTCTGGAGTGCCGTGGGGGCTGCCCGCAAGCTCGACGAACTCGGCATCGGCTCCGACCGGGTCGAGGTGGTGGTCATCGACCGTACCGCGTGGCATTCCATCCGGGTCCGCAACTACGAAGCCGATCTCGATCAGACGCGGGTCCGGCTGGGTGACGTCCTGGACCCGATCGGCGTCAAGCACGTGGCGGCGGAGGTCACCGAAATCGACTGCGCGGCGAGAACGGTCGCCTGTTCGACCGAGGGCGGCCCACGCTCCTTTCCCTATGATCGGCTCGTCTTCGCCCTTGGCAGCCGCCTCGTCCGGCCGGCCATCCCCGGCCTGGCGGCGCACGCATTCGACGTCGACACCTACGCGGCCGCCACAAGGCTTAATTGCCACGTCGCCGCGCTGCCCTCGCGCCCGTCCGGTGCCGGCCGATACACCGTCCTCGTCGTCGGTGGCGGCCTGACGGGGATCGAGACCGCGACGGAGATGGGTGGGAAGCTCCGCGCCGCGATCGCGGGTGCGCCTTGCGTCGAGCCGGCGTCATCGCCGCGCGTGATCCTCGCCGACCGGCAGCCGTGGATCGGCTCCGACATGGGCGAGAGCGCGCGGCCGGTCATCGCGCAAGCCCTTCGGGCGCTCGACATCGAGACGCGCGTGGGCGTTTCCGTGGCCTCGATCGACGAGCAAGGGGCCACGCTCACCACCGGCGAACGCATCGCCACCGCCACCGCGGTCTGGTGCGCCGGGATGCAGGCCAGTCCGCTGACCGCGTGCATCCCCGTCGAGCGTGATCGGCTGGGTCGCGTGCCGGTCGATCACTGCCTCAAGATCGCCGGCATGTCCGCCGAATTCGCCGCCGGCGACGACGCGTGGCTCCGGATCGACGGCAGCCATCTGTCCGTCATGTCGTGCCAGCACGGTCGCCCGATGGGCCGCTTCGCCGGCCACAACGTGGTATGTGACCTTCTGGGCCGGCCCATGCTGCCGCTGCGGATCGATTGGTACACCACGATCCTTGATCTCGGCCCGTGGGGAGCGGTCTATACTGAGGGATGGGACCGCCGCGTCGCCTCGGAGGGCGCGGCCGCCAAGCAGACCAAGGAGATCATCAACCGCCAGCGCATCTATCCGCCGCGCTCCGGCAATCGCCGCGACATCCTGGACGCCGCGGCACCGATCATCCAGGCGCCGCCACGCCGCTTCCAATGACGGAGGAAAGCCGATGGAAGGCCAGTCCACGGAGTTCGATTTCATCATCGTCGGCGCGGGCTCGGCCGGTTGCGTGCTCGCCAACCGCCTGTCGGCGGACGCGCGCAACCGCGTGCTGCTGCTGGAGGCGGGCGGCAAGGACACGAATCTGTGGATTCACGTCCCAGCCGGCTTCTTTCGCAACATCTATCACCCGCGCATCACTTGGCAGTTCGAGACCGAGCCCGTGCCGGGCCTCGACGGGCGGCGCGTGCCCTGGCCGCGCGGCAAGGTGCTAGGAGGGTCGTCCTCGATCAACGGGCTGATCTACATTCGCGGCCAAAAGCAGGATTTCGACCTGTGGCGCCAGATGGGCTGCACCGGCTGGTCGTACGACGACGTGCTGCCCTATTTCCGTAAGGCCGAACATCAGGAGCGCGGCTCAAACGAGTACCACGGCGGCGATGGGCCGCTCTGGGTTTCGGATTTGCGCTCCAAGCACGAGTTGAACGATGCCTTCATGGCGGGCGCGCAGGAGCTTGGCTATCCGTACAACCCGGACTTCAACGGCGCCGAGCAGGAGGGCGTCGGCCCGTTGCAGATCACGGTGAAGGGAATGCGCCGGTGCAGCGCGTCTGTCGGCTATCTGCGCCCGGTGGTGCGTCGGCCCAACCTGAAGGTGGAAATCAACGCGCTGGCCCATCGCGTGCTGTTCGAGGGCAAGCGCGCCGTGGGCGTCGCCTTCGCGCAGAACGGCCAGATGCGCGAAATCCGTTGCCGGCGCGAGGTGGTGCTGGCCGGCGGCTCGATCAATTCGCCGCAGCTGCTCCAACTGTCGGGCGTCGGTCCGGGCGAGCTGCTGCAATCGCTCGGCATCGCGGTGGTGCACGATCTTCCCGGCGTGGGGGAGAACTTGCAGGACCATCTCGGCGGCCGCGTGATGTATCGCTGCGCGCGGGCCAACACCTACAACGAGGTCGGGCGCAACTGGCGGCTCCAGGCCCAGGCCGGCGTGCAATACCTGATGGCGCGCGGCGGGCCGTTGATGACGGGGGCCGGGCCGATCGGGATGTTCGTCAAGACCCGCAAGGAGCTGGAGAGCCCGGACGTGCAGTACCAGTTCCTCGCCGGCAGCCTCGAGAAGGCGGGCGAGCCCATGCACGCCTGGCCCGGCTGCATGGGCGTGACGATCCCCTGCCGGCCGGAGAGCCGGGGCTGGCTGCGCATCACCTCGCCGGACCCGGCAAAACCGCCCGCCCTGCAACCGAACTACCTGGCGACGCGCGGAGACCGCGACACGATGCTGGCCGGGATGCGCATCCTGCGGAGCGTGTTCCAGACCGCAGCGATGAAGCAGCTTTTGGTCGAGGAATACATGCCCGGCAAGGGCGTCCAGACCGACGAGCAATGGCTGGAGCACGTCCGCCGCACCGGCGGCACGACCTATCACCAGACCAGCACCTGCACGATGGGGACGCATCCGCTTGGCGGTGGTCGATCCGTCGCTGCGCGTGCATGGGATGGAGGGGTTGCGGGTGGCCGACGCCTCGGTCATGCCGACGGTCATCTCGGGCAACACCAACGCGGCGACCATCATGATCGGCGAGAAGGCGGCGGAGATGATCCTGCGGCAGACGTGATGGGAGAATGACCCTAATCGCGCCTGCCTAGCGCGGCCTTGCAGTTCCGTACGCCGCGCATGACGGCCGGCATCCGGCTCCGGTCGATCGGGAACGATACCGCGCTGGCCTGGCCATTGGGGAAGTCGACGGTGATCTCGCGCTCGCCGGGGAGAATGTCCGCGATCGGCCGATCAAGCCGTACCCTGATCCAGTCCCGGTAATCGACCATGGGGAGCTGGGTGGCGACGCCGCCCGGACCTGGGCTCGCCCGGCCGACGGCGATCTCCACCTTCGCGATTCCTTCGCGCTCGCCGAAGCGCCAGCCAGGGTGCTGGACAAACAGCGACGGATTTCCGTCCTTGCGCCACATCAACAGCAGCACGTCGTCGTCGTGATACAGGACGAGCGAACAGGCCTTCTCGCCGGTCTCAGCCCGATGCTCGACGACTTCGGCCCCCTGCGTGCGCCACCAGACGGACAGATTGTCCGTAGTGTCGGCTGGGCGCGCCGTCCCCCATGCGGAGAGCACGATCGGAACGCTGAGGAGGAGCCTGCGCATGGGCGTTGGTTGCTCGGTAAGGGCCCGGTAGGGCGACACACAAAGGGCGGAGGCCGAATGTCAGCAAGGGCCGGCGGTTTTTCGGCCACCATCCGCGACGGCCATGCCGACCGAGGCCAGATTGCGCCGGCCTCGGTCCTTGATGTAACGCCCACCGTCACGCGGCGGGCATCGCGCGCTCATTCCGGATTGCCGGAAAGCCGGGCCTAACCGATCGTGGCAAGGATTTCGTCGTCCGTCGGGAAGCGGCCGCTCGCTTTCTTGGAGTATCGCAACTTCCCGTCGACGGCGATCTCAAAGACCCCGCCGCCGCTCTTGCGAAGGCTCACCTCGGTTCCGGGCGCCCTCGCCACGATCATGTCCCGCGCCCGTCTGGCGCGCGGTTCGTAGCCTCACATCCCGCAGTATTCGATTTCGACCTTCATTGTGTGCTCTCCTGTCCTGGTGCCGGCCACGCGGAACGCAGCCGAGCGCGAACATGAACCGGAAGGCGGGCTGATGCCAGTCGGATTGCGCCCTATGATCGTGGGGCCGTTCCGAGGCTCCGCAGGCTGGTGGGAGTGATGAGGAAGGCCGTCCGGACCGCCGCCCCGAATGTGGCCGGACCTCGTGGCGGAGACCACCTACATCAGGGGTACACAGCGCAAAGAACCCGGAGCCCGCAGCCGATGCCCGACCCTGCCTGCCGCCAGATCGTCTTCATCAACGCCGCGCACGGCTTCACGCACTATTCCCTGCTGATCCTGCCGACGGCGGTCCTGGTGATGGCCCGCCCAGGCGGTGCGTTCGGGTCGGAATACGGCGCCATCCTGGCCCTGGCGACGGGCGGATTCCTGCTGTACGGCGCGGGCTCGCTCCCGCAGGGCTGGCTGGCGGCGCGGCTGGGCCGCAAGGTGATGCTGACGGCGTTCTTCATAGGCACCGGCGTGTCGCTCGCGGCCGCCGGGCTGGTCGCCTCCCCGCTCGGGCTCGCACTCGCGCTGTCGGGCGCCGGGCTGTTCGCCGCCATCTATCATCCGATCGGCACGGCCATGCTGGTGGACGCGGCGGGCGCGAAGCCGGGACGCGCCATCGGGCTGAATGGGGTGTTCGGCAATCTCGGCGTGGCCTTGGCGCCGGTGCTGACCGGCCTGCTCGCGCATGCCGGAAGCTGGCGCGCGGCCTTCGTGGTTCCGGGCGCGGCCTGCGCGGCGGCGGGGCTGCTGTGGCTGCGCGTGCCCGCGATCGAGCACGCCAGCCATCGGAGCCGGGCGGCATTCCCGGCGATCCCACGCGCGCTGGTGCGGCGCGCGGTCATCGTGCTGCTGCTGATCGCCGCCGTCTCCGGGCTGGTGTTCAACGCCTTCACCCTGCTGCTGCCGAAGCTGATCGAGGAGCGGTTGGCCGACAGCCCGAGCCTGCTGCCGCTTTTGGGCGCCGCCGCCTTCGCCGTGACGCTTTGCGGCGCGCTGACGCAATTCTCGGTCGGGCGCCTCATCGACCGCACCACCTTGCGGCGCGTCTTCCTCCCGCTCGGCATCGTGCTCGCGCCGGGGCTGGCAGCGCTCGCCTGGCTGCACGGCTGGGCGGTGCTGCCGGTCGCCGGCGCGGTCGCGGCCGTGATCTTCGGCCAGGTGACGGTGAACGAGACCATGACCGCGCGCTACATCTCGCCCGAGACACGGGCGCGGATGTACTCGGTGCGGTTCTTCGTGGGCTTCCTCGGGGCCGCCGCCGCGCCGCCGCTGGTGGGGCTGCTCCAGCAGCGCACCGGCAGCCTGGCGCAAGTGATGCTGGTGCTGGCGGCCTTCGCGCTGGTCACGCTCGGCTGCGCGGTGTTCTTCCCGAACCGGCCGGAGGAGTTGCGACCCGAATTGTGGGGGCGGCTGGTCGCGGCACCGGCAGAGTAAGCCTACGCCCCGTTCTCCTGCGGGAGGGGGTTGCGGGTTTCGGGCGCCTCGAACTCTTCGGGCCTGAGCAGGCGCGCGAGCCGGTCGAGCACGCCATTGGCCATGCGTGGCTCGTCGCCCGAGAAGAAGCCGTGCGCCACGTCCAGATACTCATTGATGACCACCTTCGCCGGCGGCCCGTCCGGCAACGCAAGCTCCCCGCCGCCCGCGCGCATCAGGGCGCGCAGCACCGGGTCGATGCGGTTGAGCGGCCAGTCGGCCGGCAGCGCCTCCACCAGCATCCGGTCGATCACGTCCTGCTGGGCGACGGCGGCGCGCACGATGCGGGCGAACAGCGACACCTCGGCCTGCGGTACCCGGCCATCCTCGAAGCCGCCCGTTCCGGGCAGTTCTCCCAGGCGGTGACGCACGAACTGATCGATCACCGCCTCCGGACTGTCCTGCGCCTGCTCGCTCTGGAACAGCGCCTGCACCGCGGCGACACGCGAGGCGGTGCGCGCGCGCGTGCGCGGTTTCGGCGCCTTCACCATCGAAGTTCTCCTAGGACGCGGCGAGCCGGCGCGCCGCCGCCACCTGCAACAGTGCCGCCGTCGCCGCCTCGGCGCCCTTGTTGTGCCCGTCCTGGCCCGAGCGCGCCAAGGCCTGCTCGATCGTGTCCACCGTCAGGAGCCCCGTCCCCAGCGCCAGCCCGAACTGTAGCGCCACCGCCATCATGCCCGCCATCGTCTCGCGGCAGATGTGCTCGTAGTGATCCGTCTCGCCGCGCACGATGCAGCCCAGCCCCACGAAGCCGTCGAACCGCGTGGCGCCGCGCACCGCGATGCGGATGGCCTGCGGAAGTTCGAACGCGCCCGCCACGTCCAGCGTTTCAAACGTGGCACTCGCCTCACGCAGGATTCGCTGCGCGCCGAGCGTCAGCCCGTCCACCACCGCACGGTAGTACGGGGCGCGCACGACCAGGAGATGCGGGGAGGCTCCCTCGACGCGCGGCGCGGCGGGCAGCGCGGCATCGACGGTGCTCATGCCTTCAGACCCTCGCGCACCGCGTCGGGGATCGGGCGCTGCTCGACGATGTTGAGCCCGTAGCCTTCCAAACCGACGATGGTGCGCCGCCGATTGGACAGCAGGATCATGTCCTGCACGCCCAGATCGAGCAGGATCTGCGCGCCGATGCCGTAGTCGCGCAGCTCCCGCGGTGGGCGCTGCGACATCGCCATCGCGCGCACCCGGTCCGACAGCGCCGTGCGGCGGTGTTCGCGGATCAGCACCAAGACCCCCCGTCCCTCGCTGCCGATCATGTGCATCGCGTTGTGGACCGAGATCCAGGCCGGCCCTCCGGTCATGTCGTCCAGCAGATCGACCGCGTGCATCCGCACCATGACGGGATCGGGCCCCGAGACATCGCCCTTCACCAGCGCCAGATGCTCCTGGTACTCGACCGTGTTGGCATATACGATCAGCCTCCATTCGCCCCCGGCGACATGATCGAACGCGCCCTCGGTCACGCGGCGAACCAGTCGCTCGGTGCGCCGGCGGTGCGCGATCAGGTCGGCGATGGTGCCGAGCTTCAGATTGTGCTTCTGCGCGAAGCTCACGAGGTCCGGCAGCCGGGCCATCGTGCCGTCGTCGTTCATGATCTCGCAGATCACCGCGGCCGGGCTGAGCCCGGCGAGCCGCGCCAGATCGACCGAGGCCTCGGTATGGCCGGCGCGCACCAGTGTGCCGCCCTCGCGCGCCATCAGCGGGAAGATGTGGCCCGGCGTCACGATGTCGTCGCGCCCGCATTCGGGGTTGATGGCGACCGCGACGGTGCGCGCGCGATCATGCGCGGAGATGCCGGTGGTGACCCCCTCGCGCGCCTCGATGGAGACGGTGAACGCGGTCTGGTGGCGCGTGCCGTTGGTGGCGGTCATCAGCCCCAGGCCGAGCTGATCGACCCGATGGCGGGTCAATGCCAGGCATACCAGGCCGCGCGCGTAGCGGATCATGAAGTTCACCGCGTCGGGCGTGGCGAACTGCGCCGGGATGACAAGGTCGCCCTCGTTCTCCCGGTCCTCGTCATCGACCAGGATGAACATGCGCCCGTTGCGCGCCTCCTCGATCAGATCTTCCGCAGAGGAGAGATACTGCGAGAGGGCGACCGTCTTCATGTCATCCATCACCGGAACTCCGCCAGCCGGGCGACGTAGCGCGCCAGCATGTCGATCTCGATATTCACCGCCTCGCCCGGTCGCAGCGTGCCAAAGCGCGTCACCGCGGCCGTATGCGGGATGATGTTCACCCCGAAAGTGTCGCCCTCGACCTCGTTGACAGTCAACGAAACGCCATCGACGGCAACGCTGCCCTTGACCGCAATGTAGCGGGCCAGCGCGCCCGGCACGCGGAAGCGCCAGCGGATCGAGCCGTTCTCGGGCACGGTCGCGACCGCCTCGCCCACCCCGTCCACGTGGCCCGAGACGATGTGACCGCCCAGTTCGTCGCCGACGCGCAGGCTACGCTCCAGGTTCACTTGGGTACAAGGTGTCCAGCCGCCCAGGGTGGTGTGCGCCAGCGTCTCGGCCGAGGCGTCGACGGCGAACCAGTCCGGCCCCAGCTCCACCGCGGTCAGGCAGCAGCCCGAGCAGGCGATGGAGGCGCCGAGCGCGACGGCGCCGGTGTCCGGCCCCGTGATGAAGGCAGGCGCGGCGGCGACGACCAGCCGCATGTCGTGGCCCCCGCCGAGGGGGGTGACGCTGCGGACGGTGCCCAGCGCGGTGACGATGCCGGTGAACATCAGGACGCCCTCTCGAATTGCGTGAGCATGTCATCGCCGAGCGGAATTGCCGAGCGGCGGCGGAAGCGGGGCAGCTCACCCAGCCGATCGAGGCCCATCGCGCGCACCGCCTCCAACCCATCCCCGCCCATTACGCCGGGCGCGTGGAACCAAACGATCCGGTCCACCAGCCCCGCTTGCAATAGGCTGCCGGCGAGCCGCGCCCCGCCCTCGACGAGGACGGAGGTGAGGCCGGCGGCACCGAGGGCGGCGAAAGCGGCGCGGAGGTCGAGTTGCGCTCCCTCTCCCGCTTGCGGGAGAGGGTTGGGGTGAGGGTGTTCCCCGTCGCCGACATGATGCTGGGCGCGCCCCCACTCACCCCAGCCCTCTCCCCCCGCAAGCGCGGAGGGAGAGGGAGTTTCGTGGCGAGGAGAAGGAGTGTGGGGCGCCACCTCAATCACCCGCGCCCCCCGCGCCTCGGCCCGGGCGCGCCGGGCCGGGTCGGCATCGGGCCGCGCGAGCAGCCATGTCGGCGTCTCGCGCGCGGTCGTCAGCAATCGCGACGAGACCGGCGTGCGCAGCGCCGAATCGGCGACCACGCGGACCACCGGGACTGCGCGAAAGCCGGCCAGCCGGCAGGTCAGGTCCGGATCGTCGGCCAGCACGGTGCCGATGCCCACCATCACCGCATCGTGGCACCCGCGCAGCGCGTGGTTCGTGCGTCGGGCCGCCAACCCGGTGATCCAACGGCTCTCGCCCGCACGGGTCGCGATCCGCCCGTCGAGGGTGGAGGCGAGCTTGAGCGTGACGCGCGGCCGACCCTCGCGCACACGCAGGGCGAACCCGCCGATCGCCGCGCAGGCCGCATCCGCCAGCACGCCCTCGCTCACCGCGACGCCGGCCGCCTGGAGGGCGGCCACGCCCTGCCCGTTCACCCGGCGGTCGGGGTCGCGCGCGCCGATCACCACGCGCGCCACGCCGGCCGCGATCAGCGCACCGGTGCAGGGCGGCGTGCGGCCCCAATGGCAGCACGGCTCCAGCGTCACATAGGCCGTCGCCCCGCGCGCCTGCGCCCCGGCGCGGGCCAGCGCCATCGTCTCCGCGTGCGGACGTCCGCCCGGCGCGGTCGCGCCCCGCCCGACCACGCGTCCGTCGCGCACGATCACGCAGCCGACCGAGGGGTTGGGCCAGGTCACGCCCAGGCCGCGATGGGCCAGCGCGAGGGCGGCGCGCATGTGCTCGGTATCGCCTGCGTTCCCGGCCGAGGCCATGCCGCCTATGTGGCCTCGTCCAGCGCACCCACGAAGTCCTCGAAGTCCTTGGCTTCGCGAAAATTGCGATAGACGCTGGCGAAGCGGACATAGGCGACCGCGTCCACCTCCTTAAGCGTCTCCATCACCAGCTCGCCGATCTGGCGCGTGGTCACGTCGGCCTCGCCGGAGGCTTCGAGTTGGCGGACCACGCCATTGACGATACGCTCCACCCGCTCCTCCTGGATCGGGCGCTTGCGGAGCGCGATCCGAATGGAGCGCGCCAGCTTGTCGCGGTCGAACGGCACACGCCGTCCGTCCGCCTTGACCACTGTCAGTTCGCGCAGCTGGACCCGTTCGACGGTGGTGAAGCGCTGCCCGCACCCGCCGCAGAAGCGCCGGCGCCGGATCGCCGCTCCGTCGTCGGTCGGGCGGCTGTCCTTTACCTGGGTATCGTCATGGCCGCAGAACGGACAGTGCATCAGCGGTGCGGGTAGATGGGAAAGCGCGCGCACAGCGCCTGCACGCGCGCCGCCACGGCGCGCTCGGCTGCCTCGTTCGCGCCGTCATTGGCGCGTGACAGGCCATCGACCACCTCGACGATCATGGCCCCGACCTCGCGGAACTCGCCTGTTCCAAAGCCGCGGGTGGTGGCGGCCGGGGAGCCGAGCCGGATGCCGGAGGTGATGGCCGGCTTCTCGGGGTCCAGGGGAATGGCGTTCTTGTTGGCGGTGATGCGCGCGCGCTCCAGGCTCGCCTCAGCCGCCTTGCCGGTGACGCGCTTGGGCCGCAGATCGACCAGCATCAGGTGGCTGTCGGTGCCGCCGCTCACGATCGCGAAGCCTTCCTCGAGCAGCGTCTCGGCCAGAGTGCGGGCATTGTCGACGACCGCCTGCTGGTAGGCGCGGAATTCCGGTCGCAGCGCCTCGCCCAGCGCCGCCGCCTTGCCGGCGATCACATGCATCAGCGGGCCACCCTGGAGGCCAGGGAACACCGCGCTGTTGATCTTCTTGCCGATCTCGGCGTCGTTGGACAGCACCATGCCGCCGCGCGGGCCGCGCAGCGTCTTGTGCGTGGTCGTGGTGACGACATGGGCGTGCGGCAGCGGGCTGGGATAGAGGCCGGCCGCGACCAGCCCGGCGAAGTGCGCCATGTCCACCATGAAAAGTGCCCCCGCCGCGTCGGCCACGCGGCGGATACGGGCGAAGTCGATGATCCGCGAATAGGCCGAACCGCCGGCGATAATGAGGCGCGGGCGCTCGGCCAACGCCACGCGCTCCAGCAACTCGTAGTCGAGCAGCCCGTCCTCGGCGCGGACGCCGTAATGCAGCGGGCGGAACCATTTTCCCGACAGGTTGGCCGGCGCGCCATGCGTCAGGTGCCCCCCCGCATCAAGGCTCATGCCGAGGAACATGTCGCCCGGCTTGAGCAGGGCGAGGAATACGGACTGGTTCGCCTGTGCGCCCGAATGCGGCTGCACGTTGGCAAAGGCGCAGCCGAATAGCGCCTTGGCGCGATCGATCGCCAGACGCTCGACCGCATCGACGAACTCGCAGCCGCCGTAGTAGCGCCGGCCGGGATAGCCTTCGGCGTACTTGTTGGTCAGCACGCTGCCCTGCGCTTCCAGCACGGCGGCGGAGACGATGTTCTCGCTGGCAATCAACTCGACGCCGTCCTGCTGACGGCGCAACTCGTCGCGGATCGCGGCGGCGATCTCGGGATCGGTGTCGGCGAGCGGGGCCGAGAAGAACCGCTGCAGGCTCGCAGCGGGCGCATGCTGGTCCATGGTCTGACCGGAACGGTGGTGTCGGGCACCTCTAGCACCGCGCCGGACGGCCGACAAACTCCGCTCAGGGCGCTTCGATGAAGCTCGGGACACGGCGCAGCGCATCGGCGCGCGCCGGCTGGTTGGTGCCGGTGTGGGCGACGCCGGTGCCACTGGGCGGGGTGGCGAGACCGGTGCGGCTGCGCAGCGGGGCGTCCGGCGCGTCGAAATCGTGCCAGGCGTCGGGATAGACGACCAGGCTGATGCGGTCGGGGAACCGCGCGGCGAGTGTCCGGCACGGCTCGGCCGGGGTCCAGTCGTCGTTGGCGCCGACCAGGATCAGCACAGGTGCCGCCGGCCGATACCGGGCGGAACGGGATTCCGACATGCAGCCGGGATAGAACGCGACGAAGCGGCGGAACAGACCGGGCGGCGGATCACGCGCCGCATCCGCCGTCCACAATGTGGTGCTGCCACCGTTCGACCAGCCCATCAGGACGACGCCGCCCGCCGGCATGCCCGGCTGGCGCGCGAGCCACGAGGCTGCGGCGATCGCGTCGTCGCGCCGCGTCGGAACGACCCGCACGGTCCGCTGCGTTTCCCGGCACTGCGAGCCGAGCCCGCGCGAGCCGAAGCTGTCGGGCAACAGGACAGTGTAGCCGGCGCGGGCGAGGTCCATCGCCCAGGTGCCGTCGCGCGAGGGGAACGGACCACCGCAGCCGTGCAGGGCGACGATGGCCGGACCGTGGGCGGGATCGGCCGCCGCGACGAGCGCCGCGTTCAGGATGGTGCCGTCGGGCTCGGGGATGCGCACATGCTGGACCGGCGCATGGGCGGCTTGCAGGAAGGCGAGCAGGGCGAGGAAGGGTGTCATCACGGGAGAAGATCACGGCCCTTGACACTGGTCCAATGCGGCAGTGGGCCCAAGCGGACGCGAAAAAGGGGGCCGAGGCCCCCTTCTCCTGGCGTCGCGTGAAGCGGACGCTCAGTTCTTGCCGGAACGCGCCGGCTCATGGCCCGCGCCGATATTGAGCTTGGCGTCGGACGCGGCCTTGGTCTCCGTGCCGAACTTGGCGTCACCGGGCTTGTGGTCACCGGCCTTGTGGTCAAGAGCGGCATCCGTCGCGGCCTTGACGGCGGCGACCATGGCGGCCTGCGGCTTCAGCTCCGGCAGATGCACGTCGGACCGGGCCCCAACCGGCTTCGCGGCCATGGCGGGGTGGGCGAGGGCGCCGACGGCATGCGCCTGCGGCTTCTCGATCTCCTGGATCTCGACCTCATCGTGGCGCACGGTGCCCCGCACCGCCTCCACCCGCTCGTTCACCTCACGGCGGAGAACCACCTCCTCGGCCAGCTCCACGCTCTTCCAAACCACCGGCACTTCGGTCGTGTCGGTCATCTCGACCGTCTTCTCGATCAGGGTGTCGCCGCTGTTGCTGATCGCGATGGGCTGGCGACGCTCGACGATGACGCGCTCGTTGCGCAGCGCCACCTTTTCCTCGACCGGCGTCTCGATCACGAAGCGGCGGATGCGCGTCGTGCCCTGGTTGATCACGCGCGTGCCGACGTTCAGCGTCTCGCGGCCGAGGGGAATGACCTCCTCGTTTCCGGTGACCTGCTGCGTCGCAGCCACGCCCACCGACCTGGCTGCGCCGATAGCGCGCGAGGCGGAAAGGCCGTACATGCTCAGCGCCTGCTGCTGGAACGAGAGCATCTGCCGCTGCATCGTCATCATCCAGTCGAAAACGGGATTGCTCAACATGGATGGGGAACGGGCGTTCTCGTCGCGTCCGAACCAAGTTCGAACTCGTATCATATGCCATAAGCATCACCTTCGGTATATCGTGCCGCGCCGTCGTGGCGCGGACTTCCGTGGCTGGCTTCAACCACACCCTGAATGTATGCTGCGGTGCACAAAAATGATAGGGCATCCGCTCCCACGGTTTCGTGAGCCGTGCGATCCCTCGCCAAATCACGGCTTCTTTCCTCGCCGGCGTTCGTTTGATTTCGCATCGCAACTATGTGCGGATGCCGCATGGTCTTCGCTCGTCAGAGGCGCCGCCTTGGCAGCGCGCCCGACCGGGCCTATGGCACAAGATGTCCGCCAGGAGACCCGACCATGACCGCCGGCCGCTTTCCCTCGATGCGTCTGCGCCGGCTGCGCGGCTCGCCCGCGTTGCGCGACCTGGTGCGGGAGGTATCGCTCACCGCGCAAGACCTGATCCAGCCGATTTTCGTCGAGGAGGCGATCGATCATGCGCTGCCGGTCGAGAGCATGCCGGGCGTGGCGCGCATCCCCGAGCGGCGTCTGGCGCGCGAGATCGAGGCCCTGGCGCGCGACGGGGTACGCGCGGTGATGCTGTTCGGCGTGTCGCACCACAAGGACCCGACCGGCAGCGACGCCTGCCGGCCCGACGGCCTGGTGGCGCGGATGGTGCGCGCGGCCAAGGACGCCGCGCCGGATCTGGTGGTGATTCCCGATCTCTGCTTCTGCGAGTACACCGATCACGGCCATTGCGGCGTGATCGAGCATGGGCACGTCGTCAACGACGCCACCATTGAGAACCTTGCCCGCCAGGCGGTGGTCGCGGCCGATGCGGGCGCCGACATCATCGCGCCCTCGGCGATGATGGACGGACAGGTGGCGGCGATCCGCCGCGCCCTCGACGCCGCCGGGCACGAGCAGGCGCCGATCATGGCCTACTCCTCCAAGTTCGCCTCCGCCTTCTACGGCCCGTTCCGGGCGGCTGCGGGCTGCGAGCTGAAGGGCGACCGCAAGACCTATCAGATGGACCCGCTGAACGGGCGCGAGGCGCTGCGAGAATCCATGCTGGACGAGGCCGAGGGCGCCGACATCCTGATGGTCAAGCCGGGCCTGCCCTACCTCGACGTGCTCGCCCGGCTGCGCGAGCGCACCCTGCTGCCCCTGGCCGCCTATCAGGTCAGCGGCGAGTACGCGATGATCAAGTTCGCCGCCGCCGCCGGCGCCATCGACGAGGGCCGGGTGGTGCGCGAAACCCTGGGCGCCTTCAAGCGCGCCGGCGCGGACCTGATCCTGTCCTATTTCGCGCGCGACGTGATTCGCGGGGGGTTCTGAGATGCTGATCGTCGATGCCCAGGTCCATATCTGGGGGACCAATACGCCCGAGCGACCGTGGCCTGCCTGGGGGCCCGTCGCCGCGCATCGCCAGACGCCGTTTTCCGCAGCCGATCTGCTGGTCGAAATGGACCGGGCGGGCGTCGATCGCGCGGTGATCGTGCCGCCGTCGTGGGAGGGCGACCGCAACGACCTCGCCTTGGCCGCCGCGCGCGCCCATCCCGAGCGGCTGGCCGTGATGGGACGCCTGAGCGTCGATCCCGCGAACGAGACGCTGCTCGCGCGCTGGCGCGAGCAGCCGGGGATGCTGGGCCTGCGCTTCGTCTATCGGCCGGAGATGACCTGGCTCGACGACGACAGCGCCGAATGGTTGTGGATTTCGTGCGAGCGTCACGATCTGCCGGTGATGATCTTTGCGCCCGGCCACCTGGCCGGCATCGGTCGCCTCGCCGAGCGCCATCGCGGCTTGCGGCTGGTGCTGGACCACATGGAACTGCGCCGCGACAAGGACGCGGCCGCGTTCGCCGATCTGCCGGACCTGCTGGCCCTGGCGCTGCACCCGAACGTGGCCGTGAAGGCCTCCGCCCTGCCCTGCTATTCCTCCCAGCCCTATCCGTACCGCAACATCCACGGATACATCCGCCGGGTCTTCGACGAGTTCGGGCCGCGGCGCACGTTCTGGGGGACCGACCTCACCCGGCTGCCCTGCACCTATGAACAGGCGATCACGCTGTTCACCGAGGAACTGCCGTTCCTGACGACCGAGGACAAGGAATGGGTGATGGGGCGGGGCGTGTGCGCGTGGCTCGGCTGGCAGCTGCCCGCGTGACCACGCTTCCGGCGGGCTGGCCCGACCGCAAGCCGCTCGCCATATCGATCAGCGTCATGCTGGAAGGCTGGGCGGACGGGCAGGCCCCGGGAATCGGCCCCATGGGCAACCCGCTGAAGCCGGGCATCGCGGACCTCCAAGCCCTGTCCTGGGCCGAGTACGGCCCAAAGACCGGGGCGCGACGCCTGCTCGACCTGCTTGATCAGGCGGGTGCGCGGGCCGTGTTCTACACAAGTGGGGTGATCGCCGAGCGCTATCCCGATCTGCTCAGCGCCGTCGCGGCGCGCGGGCATCGCGTCGCCGCGCATGGCTGGAGCCAGGGCACCCTGCCCGCCACTTTGTCGGAGGATGCCGAGCGCGCGGACATCGCGCGCTGCGTCGCGGTGCTGTCGGACGTCGCGGGCGCCCGGCCGGCGGGATGGCTCAGCCCGCGCTGCACCCCGAGCGCGGCCACGTCGCGCCTGCTCGCCGAGGCAGGGTTCCGCTGGCACGCCGATATGTTCGACGCCGACCTTCCCTACGCGATCGGAACGGCTTCCGGGGCGCTGATCGGGATGCCGTTCACCATGGAGGTGAACGACATGCCGCTCTATGTCCGTTACGGCAACGAGCCCGAGGCGTTCACCCGGACGCTCGCGCGCATCGCCGAGGGCTGGCCTCGGCTCGGCTCTCCCGCCGCCTGTCTGGACATGACCGTGCACGCCCATGTGTTTGGCCGGCCCTATGGGGCGCTCGCCTTCCTCGACGCGCTGAGCGTGGTGCGGCGCTGCGATTGGTGCTGGCTGACCGACCACGCCGCCATCGCCGCCCTGCCCTGGGCCGCCACCGAGGGCTAGACAGAAATCACCTCCGGAGGCGTTGTGGGGGTGATTTGGCAGGTGAGCCGAGCTTGGCGATTTTCTGGGCGAGGCCTTTGGCCGGTATGAGCCGCGAAGCCGGCAGGGGACAGCCGGGCAGCCCCGCGACACCTCGGCGCGATCACGTCAGCGTCGATCGTGGCGGGACCGACCGCTCTTCAGGACCGCTTGTCGGTATGGGTGTGGTGGGTGTCGCGCTCGCCGCCGCCGCCGGAGACCCGGCTGGTGTCGGAATTGGTCGGAGCGCCCGGAGGGGGCGCGGTGCCCGCCTTCGCCCCGCCGCCCTTGTGGCCGGTCGGCTGGTTGTTCTTGCCGGGGTGCTCGCGGTCCTGATGGCTGCTGCCCGGACCGCCGAACCGCTCCGTCTCGTCGCTGTCCCTTGCCATGTTCAACGGTCCTGCTGATGGCCCTTGTTGGTGGTGTTCTGCTTGATGTTGCCTTGCCGCCCCTGCTCCGCGACGTTGCGGTCCTGCGGACGGTAGCCGGGCGGCTGGCGCTCCGATGTCGGGCTCTCGGTGACGGGGCCGGGCCCCTTGTCGCTGCGCTGGTCGGGCGGGACTGGCGGGGGGTGTGCGGACATGCATGCTCTCCTCTTGGTCGCAAACGGCGCCGACGCCGGCCGGTTTTCCGGTGGTCGTCGAAGATGAGAGCGCGGCGTCAGATTTCCGCATCGAGCCGACGGAGCGCCTGCCGGGCGATCCCGGCCGGCACGAAGCGACGCCGCCTAGGGTGACTGCTTGTGAAAGACCATCGTGTCGCCTTCCGAGGTCAACCGCAGCTCCTGACCGTTTTCGCCGAGCGTATAGCTGTCCCTCTCGGTCACGACGTTCCTGGTGCCGGCGGCCGCGCTGGTGGGCGTGAACACCATCTCACCGGCGGCATTACCCGATGGTTGCTTTTGCGTGTAGGAGCCCGTCATCCGGCGGACTATCTTGTTGCCCTGCAGTGTCTCGCTGTTCCACTTGCCGTTGGGCATGACGTGCATGTCGATCGTGACACCATCCCCCGCGTCGGTCTTCCAGTGTCCGGCAACGCTCGCATCGGCGAACGCGATGGTCGTTGCCAGTGAAAACAGAGCAGCCATGATGATGGCACGCATTATCCGCCTCCTTGCTGTGGTCAATGCGCCTACCCCGCCTGCCCAGACGTGCCCTGGCAAGTCACGACGAGGTGAGCAGCGTCGGGTCTTCGCAGGAGGTTCGGGGCGTCATCCCATACGCGCGAACTTAAGGGTGTTAATGTTCGACAAGCGTGGCCGAGCGGGATTTGGGGGGTGATGCGACTGCCGAGTTCGGACGAGAGCGGATCTACCGATATGCGGCCCGAACCATCGTTAGAAGGTTCTCGGGCCAAATGGTTTCCGAGGTCTGACCCAGTTCGTCCTGAGGCCACCATTTGTGGTCGGCGATGACTTCCCTCTCCTGAGTGGTCCACCCATCGCGATACAGCGATGCCCCGTTCGCTTCGATAAGAAAGAAGCGTTCATCTGCCACCACGCGCTCGCCATCGGGCAGTTGAAGCACAAACTCGCGCTGCCCTACGTGAGAGCCAATGCTTGTTGCCCGAATGCCCGTTTCCTCCTCAAGTTCTCGCATTGCGGCCTGTTCAAATGTTTCGCCCTCCTCAACACCCCCACCGGGCGTCGCCCAGTAATCCTGGCCGGCAAGTACCCCTGTCCTGTGAACGAATCGGAAGAGCAAGACTTGCCCGGAATCGTTCAGGATCAGCAGACGGGCGGACAGACGGCGACGCATTGTGGGTACCAATTGGCAATGGACCGCATTGGAAGCACAGAGTTTCCCTATAGGCCTCATCCGGTGCCGCCGGGCACCCATAGCACGTCGTCCGCGCCGGCGTCGTTCAGGGTGCGGGCGAGCACGAACAGGTGGTCGGACAGGCGGTTCAGGTAGCGCACCAGCGCCGGGTTGACTGCCTGGCCGGCGGCGAGGCGCACCACGTCGCGCTCGGCCCGGCGCACCATGGTGCGGGCGACATGGGCTTGCGCCGCCGCCATGCTTCCGCCAGGCAGCACGAAGCTGCGTAGCGGCGGCAGCCCGGCGTTGAGTTGCGCGACCTCGGCCTCCAGCCGCGCGGCCGGCGCATCCGTCAGGCGCAGCCGGTCGCCGCCCTCGCCGGGCACGCAAAGGTCGGCGCCCAGGTCGAACAGGTCATTCTGCGCCCGCGCCAGCATCGCGTCGGCCTCGGCCGGCACGCCGGCGGCGCGCAGCACGCCGACCGCCGCGTTCGCCTCGTCCACCGCGCCGAGCGCCGTGATCCGGTCGTCGTCCTTGCCCACCCGCGCGCCGTCGCCGAGCGAAGTCTCGCCCCCGTCGCCGCCGCGCGTCACCACCCTGTCGATACGGACCATCGGTTCCCTCAGTTGAGCTGGAAGACAACGCGCAGCGGCATGTCGGAGGCGACCGGCTCGCCGTTCCTGACCGCCGGCAGGAAGCGCCAGGTCTCCACGGCAGACCGCGCCGCGCGATCCAGCAGCAGGAAGCCCGAGCTTTCCGCGACATCGATCCCGATTACGCTGCCGTCCGGGCCGACATGGACCAGCAGCGTCACCGTGCCGTGCTCGCCGCGCCGCGCCGCGCTAACCGGATAGACTGGCTCCTTGTTGTGCCAGTGCGCGTCGATCCGCGCCGGCACCACGGCGGCCCCGCTGACCAGGGCGTTGGTCTCGCTGTTGCCGCCTCCGAGGTCCATCTCGGGCGACCGCGCGGGAGAAGCTGCGGTGCTCGGCGGGGGCGGTGCGGGCGCCGCCTGGGGACGTGGCGGCGTTGGTGGTGGTGGCGGCGGCGGTGGAGGCGCCTCGGCTCGCGGCGGCACCGGGGCTGGCGGCGGCGGCAGCTCGGGCGTGGGCTCGGCGGCCATGGCCTGGGGCGGTGGAGGCGGCGCCGGCGCAGGCTGGGGCGGCGCCGGCTGTGGCGGGGCCGGCTGCACCAGCGCGGGCTGCGGAGGTGCCGGCTGGGGCGGCGGCACCGGCGCGGGCTGCGGCGGCGCCGGCTCGGGCTGCGGCGGGGGTTGCACCGGCGCAGGCTGGAGAGGCTGCACCGGCTCCACGCGGGCCGGCACGCTCGGGTGACCTTCCGGCCCCGCGCCCTTCGCCTCGATCAGCACCAGCTCGATCGAGGGCTCCGCCGCTGGCTCGGACGGGGCCCGCTCGAGCCGCAGCAGGAGCCCAGCCAGGATCAGCGCGTGCAGCAGCGCCGATGCCCCGGCCGCCCGGCCGATCGGACTAGAGAACGGGGACGCCGTGAGACTTGGCCTTCGCTTCGGGCTCGACATGGATGGTGATGACCAGGTACTCCATTTCCGCTTTTAGGGCCGCCTCGATACGGTCGCAGATGGCATGCGCCTCGGCCACCGTCAGGGAGCCGGGAACGACCAGGTGAAACTCCAGGAACGCCAGTCGCCCGGCATGGCGGCTGCGCAGGTCATGCGCCTCGATCGCGCCGGTGGCGGCATCGGAGACCACGGCGCGGATGCGCGCGACCACCGCCGGGTCGGGTGCGGCGTCCATCAGCCCGCCGACCGAGGCCGACACCGTGCGCACCCCCGACCACAGGACGTACACGCCCGCCAGCGCCGCGATTGCCGGGTCGAGCAGCGCCTGCCCGCTCAGCCGCACGATCGCCACGCCGGCGAGAATGCAGAGCGAGGTGACGACGTCGGTCCGCAGATGGATGGCATCGGCGGCCAAGGCGGTCGAGCGCAGGCGCCGCCCGGCATGCGCCAGCCGCGCCGACCACAGGGCGTTCAGCCCGGTTGCTGCCCCGTTGAGCCCGATCGCCCACAGGCTCAGCGTCAGCACATTCGGCGTCCATATTTGGCGCCAGGCTTCCCGGAAGATCGACAGCGCGGCGACGACGATCAGCACGCCTTCGATCACGGCGGCGAAGAACTCCGCCTTGTCGTGGCCGTACGGGTGGTCGGCGTCGGCGGGCTTGGAGGCGAGCCGGATGGCGACCAAGGTGATCACGCCGGCGGCGACGTTCACCGTCGTCTCCAGCGCGTCGGAGTACAAAGCGGCACTCCCGGAGAGCCACCATGCCGCGCCTTTCAGCGCCAGCACCAGGCAGCCGACGCCAACACTGCCGATCGCGATGCGCTCCGCCGGGGTCACGCGCCGCATCTAGCAGCCGGGGGCGGCGGCGTGAACCGGCCGAGGCGGGCCGCGTTGGTTCGCCACGTCCGAAATCGGGCGCACGCGGAGGCCGGAGAATGCGCGACCGTCGAACGCTTCACAAATCCGCGCTGGCCGCCGCCATCACCGTCGTGCTGCTGGCGGAAGGTGGCACAGGGCGAGCCGCCCCCGCGCCGGACGAGGCCGGCGCGACAACGGGCGCAACGCTGTTCGCGGGCGCCTGCGCCGGCTGCCACGCGGCGGGCTCCCCCCGGGTGCTCTCGGGCCAGAAGCTGCTCGCGCAGACGCATGCGATCACCGGCGACGACCCGACCGAGGCGATCACCCTGATCCTGCACGGTCGCCAGCCGCCGCCCGAGGCGCGGGGACCCTGGATGCCGGGCTACGCCGCGATCCTGACCGATGCGCAGGTCGCCGAGCTGCTCGCCTGGCTGCGGCGCGACGCCGGCCGGCCAGCCTGGCCGGACCTGGACAAGCATGTGCGGGCGACCAGCCAGGAGGCACGCCGATGATCGCCCTGACGGTGAACGACCGGGCGCAGGAGGTGGACGCCGACCCCGCCACGCCGCTGCTCTATGTGCTGCGCGAGGACCTGGGCCTGCTCGGCGCCAAGTTCGGTTGCGGCCTCGGCCAGTGCGGCGCCTGCACCGTGCTGCTGGACGACCGGCCGGTGTTCTCCTGCGTCACCCCGCTGCTGGCCGTGCTGGGACGGCGCGTGCGCACCATCGAGGGGCTGGGTACCGCGCAGGCGCCCGGACCGTTGCAGCGCGCCTTCATTGCCGAGCAGGCCGCGCAGTGCGGCTACTGCATCCCCGGCATGATCATGCGCGCGCAGGCGCTGCTGGAACGCACCCCGTCGCCGGGCGAGGCGGAGATCCGCGCGCACATGCAGCCCAACCTCTGCCGGTGCGGGACGCATCTGCGCATCCTGCGCGCGATCCGCCGCGCCGCCGTTGACATGCAGGCCGGCCCGGTGCCGACACGCCGGGCGGAGGCGGGACAGTGACCGCGCTGCCGCGTCGGGCTCTGCTGAGCGGGGGCGCCCTGCTTGTCGGCTTCGCCCTGGCCGGCGCGGGACCGGCACCGGGCGGAGCGTTCGCGGGCGACCTGTCGGTGACCCCGGAGCTTGATTCGTGGATCAGGCTCGACCCGGACGGGCGGGTAACGGTGCTGACCGGCAAGGCCGAGCTGGGCCAGGGCATCAAAACCGCGCTGATCCAGGTGGCGGCGGAGGAACTCGACGTCGATCCCGCCCGCATCGCGATCGTCACCGCCGATACCGGGCGGACCGCCGACGAGGGATTCACCGCCGGCAGCCATTCCATGCAGGACAGCGGCACCGCGATCCGCGACGCGGCGGCTTCGGTGCGCGGCTTGCTGGTGCAGGCGGCGGCGCGACGCTGGGGCGTGCCGGAGGAACAGCTGGCGACAAGCGCCGGCCGCGTGCTCGGCCCCGACGGGCGCAGCCTGGACTACGGGGCGCTGGCCGGCGGCGTCGATCTGCACCAGGCGGCACGCGCGCCGTTCGCGCTGAAACCGCCGCAGCGCTTCACCATCGTCGGCCAGTCGCTGCCAGGCGTGGACATTCCCGGCAAGCTGACCGGGGCGGCGAGCTACGTGCAGGATTTGCGCCTGCCCGGCATGGTGCATGCCCGCGTGGTGCGGCCGGCGGCCTATGGCGGGCGACTGCTCGCGGTGGACGCGCCGGCGGCCGAGCGCCTGCCCGGCGTGCTGGGCGTGGTGCGCGACGGCAGCTTCCTGGGCGTGCTCGCCGAGCGGGAGTTCCAGGCCATCCAGGCCATGCGCGCGCTGGCTGCCAGCGCACGCTGGGAAACCGGCCACGCGCTGCCGAAGCAGGACGAGGTCGGCGCGATGCTCCAGCGCCTGCCGGCCGAGGACATCGTGGTGCTCGACCGCGCCGGGCCGACACCGCCCGACCCGGCTACTGGGGCGCGGGTTCTGGAGGCGAACTACGCGCGCCCGTACATCGCGCATGGCGCGATTGGGCCGTCCTGCGCGGTGGCGCTGTTCGATGCCGGGCAGCTGACCATCTGGACCCACAGCCAGGGCGTCTTCCCGCTGCGGCGAGCCATCGCGCGGATGCTGGGGATGCCGACGGAGCGGGTGCGCTGCATCCACGCGGAGGGCGCCGGCTGCTACGGGCAGAACGGCGCCGATGACGTCGCGGCCGATGCCGCGCTGATGGCGCGCGCCGTGCCCGGCCGGCCAGTGCGGCTGCAATGGATGCGCGAGCAGGAGCAGCAATGGGAGCCGTACGGCCCGGCGATGGTCTCGCGCGTGCGCGCCACGCTGGACGCGGCCGGCCGGGTCGCCGCCTGGGACTACCAGGTCTGGAGCAACGTCCACACCCAACGTCCGGGGCCGGCGGGCGTGCTGCTGGCCGCGCAGGCGCTGGAGCGCCCGTTCGCGCTGCCGCCGCCGCGCCCGATCCCGATGCCGGAGGGCGGCGGGGACCGCAACATCATCCCGCTCTATGCGTTCGCCACTGCGCGGGCGACGTACCATTTCGTGCCGACCATGCCGGTGCGCGTCTCGGCGCTCCGGGCGCTCGGCGCGCACCTGAACGTCTTCTCGATCGAGAGCTTCATGGATGAGCTGGCCGCCGCCGCGGGCACCGAACCCGTCGCGTTCCGGCTGGCGCATCTGGAGGATGCGCGGGCGCGCGACGTGGTGCGGCTGGCAGCCGAGCGGTTCGGCTGGTCGGCTGCCAAGCAAGCGGCGGGAGCAGGCCCAAGGTCAGGCCGCGGCTTCGCCTTCGCTCGCTACAAGAACCTGGCCGCTTACTGCGCGGTGGCGCTGGAGGTTTCGGTGGCGCGGGATTCCGGGCGCATCCAGGTCGGCCGGGTCGTCGCCGCGGTGGACAGCGGCCAGGCGGTGAACCCGGACGGAATCAGGAACCAAGTCGAGGGCGCGATTGTGCAGGCGACGAGCTGGAGCCTGTTCGAGCAAGTTGGCCTCAACCCCGACCGGATCGTCAGCCGCGACTGGAGCAGCTACCCGATCCTGCGCTTCGACGCCGCGCCCGCCAGCGTGGAGGTGCATGTGATCGATCGCCCCGGCGCGCCCTATCTCGGTACCGGCGAGTGCGGCCAGGGCCCGACCTCGGCGGCGATCGCCAACGCGGTCGCCGACGCGACGGGCACGCGCCTGCGCCAGATGCCGCTACGGCTGCCGGCGTGAGCGGCGCGGCGCGTGCGCGCAAATCCCCGGGTCACAAAGATCCCCCGCTACCTACGGACTTTCTCAATCTGACCTTCTGACTGAGAACGAGTTCGTTCAGTTGGCTAGCGCATAATGAACCTGGACGGAGATCGTGATTCGGTCCTGCGTCGTTGGCGGCGGCGGCGGCAGCATTGCATTGCGCAGCATCGCCTCTGCGGCCGCATCCAATATCGGCGAGCCGGACCCGCGCAGTCACAGCGACCTCGGTCACACGCCCTGACCGGTCAACGCTGAAATGGAGGGTGACGCTGCCTTCGATGCCCCTCCGCCTCGCCTCCTCCGGATAGGCTTTATGCTCGGCGAGCCAGGCCGCAAGCGCCTGTTTCCAGGCTGAGCTTACGAACACGGCGGGGCGGGCCGGCGGCGAAGGTTCGGGTACGGGCGCAGCGGCTGCCGAGGCGGATGCTGGAGCCGACACTGCGGGCGCTCTGACCGGAGGAGAGGCGACGACCCTCCGTGCGGTCGCCGGGCGCTGACGTGGTGGCGGAGGCGGCGCCGGCGGCGGGGGCAACGGTAGCGGCTCCAGTTCTTCTGCCGGCGCGGATGCCATCTGCGGCTCTGGCGGGGATGGTGCGGACGCCGGGGCTGGGATCGGCGGCTTTGGGGACACCGCTGGCACCTGCGGGGTTGGCCGGACTGGCGGTGGCGAAGCTTCGGAAGGCGGGGGCGGCGCTGCTTCGACCGGCTGTATCGTCGGTGGCTCTTGCGGCGGTGCCGGGGAGGGCTGTTTTGGCGGGGCCGACGCCAACTCAGGGCGGGGCATCGCCGGTTCGGCAAACACCATCTCGACTGCCGGTTCGGCCGGCGGGGTTGGTGGAACCACGTTCGAGATCAGCACAAGCGCCGGGACCACGCCCAGAAGATGGACCAGCGCGGTCCCGGCCAGCGCCGCCGGCCAATGCTTCCGTTGCCGGCTGAGCGGTCCCCAGGAGCTGCCAACGGCACCAACCAACGGAACGACCGAGCTGTCGCAACTGGGTTGCCGAGCTCCCCAAAATGGTATGTTATAACGTACCATAGTCCGCATTCTTCAGTGCGGGCCCGGGTTTGGGAAGGGGTCTCGTTGATGCTGAACCGTTCCGCCCTCCTATTGGCGTTCGGGCTTCAGGCCGCCGTTGCCGCTGCCCCAGCGTGCGCCGCCGACGGCACGTCCAGCAGCGCCGAAACCGGCGATCTATCATTGGATATCGACGTCATCTCCCGCCGGCTCGATATCGCCCGCCAACAAATCCAGCCCAGTCTAGGCGCTAGCGTCTATCAGTTCACACCCGAGGCGCTGCAGGCGATTCCGCAGGGCGACAATGCGCCGCTTAACCAGGTGCTGCTGCAGGCGCCGAGCGTGGCGCAGGACAGTTTCGGCCAGATCCATCTGCGCGGCGAGCATGCTAACGTGCAGTACCGGCTTAATGGCGTAGAACTGCCGGAAGGCCTTTCGGTGTTCGGCCAGGCGATCGTGGCTCGCTTCGCCAACAGCCTGTCGCTGATCACCGGCGCGCTGCCGGCGCAATACGGGTTTCAGACCGCGGGCGTTGTGGACATCCAGACCAAGACCGGCATCACCAATCCGGGCCTGGCGCTATCGATGTATGAGGGCGGCTCGAACTGGCTACAGCCGAGCTTCGAGTATGGCGGACGCAGTGGGCCGGTGGATTGGTTCATTACCGGCGATTTCCTGCACAACGATCGTGGCATCGAGAATACCACTCCCAGCGTTAACGCGATCCACGATACCACCAACCAGTTTCACGGCCTGGCCTATGCGTCCGCCATCATCGATCCGAACACGCGGATCAGCATGATCCTGGGAGCATTTGACGGGCAGTTCCAGATTCCTGACAATCCTGGCCAGCCCACCTTGGGCTTTGCGGTGAATGGCGTCAGCAGCTTCAACAGCGCGCAACTGAACGAGAACCAGCACGAGCGCAACGACTTCGCCATCCTGTCGCTGCAAAAGCACGTGAATGACATCAACGTGCAGATTTCCGCCTATACCCGTTATAGCTGGCTGAGTTTCTCGCCCGACGCGTTGGGCGATCTGCTGTTCAATGGCATCGCACAGCAGGCCACGCGCTCCAGCACCGCGTACGGTGTGCAGGCGGACGGAAGCTGGCGCATCAACGACGAACACACGCTGCGTGCCGGATTCCTCGTGCAGCAGGAGATGACCAATTCGAAGACATTTTCCCAGGTGCTGCCGGTGGACAGCACCGGCATGCCGACGACGGACGTGCCGCTGGGGATCGGCGACAGCTTCGCCAAGACCGGTGGGCTGTATGGGTTCTACGTGCAGGACGAGTGGCGCATCCTCCCGGGAGTGACGATCAACGGCGGCCTGCGCTTCGACGGCGTGGACGAGTTCACGCAGGAGACACAGGTGAGCCCACGCGTGAATGTGGTCTGGAAGCCGACCGACGCGACGACGCTGCACGCCGGGTATGCACGTTACTTTGTGCCGCCGCCGTTCGAGCTGGTCTCGCCGGGCACGATCTCGCAATTCATCGGCACGACCGCAGCGCCCGTGGTAACGCAGAACGACCCGGTGAAGGCAGAACGCTCACATTACTTCGATATCGGCGTGAGCCAGATCGTGGTGCCGGGGCTGACGGTTGGCATCGACAGCTATTACAAGATATCGAACAACCTGATCGACGAAGGCCAGTTCGGCGCGCCGATTATCCTGACGGCGTTCAACTACGCTCATGGGCGGCAGGATGGCGTCGAACTCACCGCCAGTTACGATCACGGTCCGTGGTCGATCTATGGCAACCTGGCGTGGTCGCGTGCGCTCGGCAAGGACATCGTCTCGGCACAATTCAATTTCGGGCCGGACGAGCTGGCCTTCATCGGCAACAACTTCATCCACCTGGATCACGACCAGACCTGGGACGGCTCCGCAGGCGTGGCCTACACTCTGAACAGGAAAACCGATCATCCAACGCGCTTCTCCGCGGACGCGCTGCTGCAGAGCGGCCTGCGGGCCAGCACGCCGACCATTCCAAACGGCATCGCCCTACCGACATACGGCGTGGTGAACCTGTCGGTGGTGCAGAGGCTGCCGACAAGGACCGAGCTGCGGCTGGACGTGCTGAATATAGGCGACACCGCCTATCAGATCCGCAACGGCACGGGGGTTGGGGTCGGGGCGCCGCAGTATGGCCTTCGGCGCACGATTTTGGCGGGGGTGACGCAGCAGTTTTAGACCCTCATTCCCGATGCGGTCCTCCGATGGTCCGCTGGCATCACACCGAGAAATACTTTGCACGCGGATTGAGCACCACGATCGCGCTGGTCGATTGTTCCGGATGCAACTGGAACTCGTCGGACAGCGAGATGCCGATCCGCTCGGCGTCCAGCAGGGCGAGGATGCGGCCCTGGTCCTCCAGCCGGGGACAGGCGGGGTAGCCGAAGGAGTAGCGCGAGCCGCGGTAGCCCTGGGCCAGCATCTTCTCCATCTCGCGGTCGTCCTCGGCGGCGAAGCCCAGCTCGGCGCGGATGCGCTTGTGGACGTATTCGGCCATCGCCTCGGCCATCTCGACCGACAGGCCGTGCAGGTAGAGATAGTCCTGGTAGCGGTTGTCCTCGAACCAGGTGCGCGCGACCTCGGATGCCGCTTGGCCGACTGTGACCACCTGCACGCCGATCACGTCGCGCACGTCGTCGTCGATGTCGCGGAAGAAGTCGGCGATGGATTCGCCGTCCTCCTTCGGCTGGCGCGGCAGGGCAAAGCGGGCCAGCTCAGTTGTGCCGTCGTGGTCGAACAGTATCAGGTCGTTGCCTTGGCCGGCCGCCTTCCAGTACCCGTAGGCGGCACGCGGGCGCAGGATGTCCTGGGATTCGCACAACGCGAGCATCCGCCTCATCAGCGGGCGCAGCTCCTGCTTGGCCCAGCCGAGAAAGTCGTCGAGCGTGCGGCCCTGCTTCCGGAAGCCCCACTGGAACTGATAGAGGCTGCGCTCATTGACGAACGGCACGATCGCCTTGGGCGCCGCCTCGATCACGCGCGCGCCCCAGAACGGCGGCGTCGGCACCGCAACGTCGCGCGTGATCCGGCGCCGGCGCGCCTGCACCGCGCCGACATCGACCGGGCGGAAGGCGCGCGCGTCTGCCTGGCCCAAGGTGCGGGCCGTGTTGCGCGCCTTGCCCACACGCTTGGCCTGCACCGCCGCCAGATAGTCGTCGAAGCCGTTGCCCATCACCTTGTCCATCAGGTGCAGGCCGTCGAAGGCGTCACGCGCATACGCCACGCGCCCGGAGGCGTAGGCGCGGACGCACTCGTCCTCGACGTAGTTGCGGGTCAGCGCCGCGCCGCCCAGCATCACCGGAAGCTCCAGCCCCTGGCGCGACATCTCCTCCAGGTTCTCGCGCATCACCACGGTCGATTTCACCAGCAGGCCGGACATGCCGATGGCATGCGCCCGGCTCTCCCGCGCGGCGCTCAGCATGTCGGCGAGCGGCACCTTGATGCCGAGATTGACCACCCGGTAGCCGTTGTTGGTCAGGATGATGTCCACCAGGTTCTTGCCGATGTCGTGCACGTCGCCCTTCACCGTGGCGAGCACGATGGTGCCCCTCTCCTGGCCCTCCACCCGCTCCATGTACGGCTCCAGGTAGGCGACCGCCGCCTTCATCGTCTCCGCGCTTTGCAGCACGAAGGGAAGCTGCATCTTGCCGGCGCCGAACAGCTCGCCCACCACCTTCATGCCGTCGAGCAGCACGTCGTTGATGATGGAAAGCGGCGGCAGGGTGCGCATCGCCGCGTCCAAATCGTCGGTCAGCCCCTTGCGGTCGCCGTCCACGATGCGGTCCTTTAGCCGCTCCTCCGCCGTCTCGGCGACCCGGCGCTTGGTCGCGTCGGCCGCCTTGCGGTCGGCGAAGATCTCCAGCAGACGCTGGAGCGGATCGTATCCCTCGCGGCGGCGGTCGAAGATCAGGTCCTCGGCCACCTGCACCTCCTCCGGCGCGATCAGGTGGAGCGGGCGGATCTTGGAGACATGCACGATCGCGCCGGTCATGCCGGCGCGCACGGCGTGGTCGAGGAAGACCGAGTTCAGCACGGCGCGCGCGGCCGGGTTCAGCCCGAAGCTGATATTGGACAGGCCGAGGATAATCTGGATATCGGGGAAGGCGTCGCGGATGGCACGGATGCCCTCCAGCGTCCATTGGCCGAGCTTGCGGTCATCCTCGTTGCCGGTTGCGATGGTGAAGGTCAGCGGGTCGATCAGCAGGTCCGATTGCGGCAGGCCAAAGCGAGCGCAGGCGAAATCGACCAGCCGGGTCGCGACCGAGAGCTTGCGTTCGGCGGTCTTGGCCATACCCTGCTCGTCGATGGTCAGCGCGATCACGCCGGCGCCGAAGCGACGCGCGAGGCGCAGCCGGTCGGTGGCGGCCTTCTCCCCGTCCTCGAAATTGATCGAGTTGATGATCGGCTTGCCGCCATGCAGCTTCAGCGCCGCCTCGATCACCGGGGTCTCGGTGCTGTCGATCACCAATGGCGTGTTCACCGAGGCGGTGAAGCGGCGGATCACCTCGTCCATCTCGTAGGTCTCGTCGCGGCCGACGAAGGCGGTGCAGATGTCGAGCGCGTGCGAGCCCTCCCCGGCCTGCTCGCGGCCCATCGCCACGCAGCCGTCCCAGTCGCCCTTCTCCTGCAACGTGCGCCATTTCTTGGAGCCGTTGGCGTTGCAGCGCTCGCCGATGGCGAAGAACGCGTTCTCCTGGCGCAGCGGCACCGACTGGTAGAGCGAGGCGACGCCGGGAACCCAGACCGCGCGACGCGGCACCGGCGCGGGACGGACCTCGCCCCGGCGGCGCAGCATCGCGTCGAGTGCCGCGATGTGGCCGGTGTCGGTGCCGCAGCAGCCGCCGATCAGGTTGACGCCGTCCTCGGCCACGAACCGTTCGAGCCAGCTCGCCAGGTCGGCCGCGTTCAGCGGGTAATGTGTCTGCCCGTCCACCAGTTCCGGCAGGCCCGCGTTGGGCTGCACCGACAGCAGGCCCGGCCAGGTGGCCGCCAGGAAGCGCAGATGCTCGGCCATCTCCTGCGGGCCGGTGGCGCAGTTCAGCCCGATCAGCGGCACGTCGAGCGCGTGGACGATGGTGGCGGCGGCGGCGATGTCCGGGCCGACCAGCAATGTCCCGGTGGTCTCCACCGTGACCTGCACGAAGATCGGCGTGTCCGCGCCGGCCTCGACGCGGGCGATCTTGGCGCCGTTCACCGCCGCCTTGATCTGCAACGGGTCCTGGCAGGTCTCGATCAGGATGGCGTCCACGCCGCCGGCGATCAGGCCGCGCGACTGTTCGGCCAGTGCCGCCTCCAGCGCGTCATAGGCGATCGCGCCGAGCGTCGGCAGCTTGGTGCCCGGCCCGATGCTGCCCAGCACCCAGCGATGCCGCCCGTCGGCGAACTGCTCGGCGGCCTCGCGCGCCAGCTCCCCGGCGCGGCGGTTGATCTCGAAGGCGCGCTCGGCGAGGTCGAATTCGCCGAGCGTGACCGGGGAGGCGCCGAAGCTGTTGGTCTCCACCATGTCGGCGCCGGCCTCGAAGTAGCCGCGATGGATCTCGCGCACCAGGTCCGGGCGTGAGAGCGTCAGCACGTCGGTGCAGTTCTCGCGGTTCCAGTAGTCGCGTTCGACGTCGAGGGTCAGCGCCTGCGCGCAGCTGCCCATCCCGCCGTCGCACAGCAGCACCTTCTCGCGCAGGGCATCCAGCAGATGCGGACGGGACATGATCGCTCCTCAGAAGACCGCGAGTTCGGGGATCCGCGCGACCGGGGCGGCGGCCGTGCGCGTGGCGGGCCACAGGCGGATGGGCAGGGACGCGGAGGCGATGGCGCGCGCTTCGCCCGCCGCCAGCCCGGAGTCCGACAGCAGCCCGTCCATCGCATCGTCGGTGAAGCCGGGCCAGCGATGCGCTAGCCGATCGAGCACATCCTGGCGCGCGTGATGGGCCAGATCGACGACGATCAGCCGCCCGCCCGGACGCAGCACGCGCGCGGCCTCGGCCAGCACGGCTCCGGGCTGCTCGGCGTAGTGCAGGACCATTTGCAGCACGGCGACATCGAAGCCGCCGTCCGGCACCGGCAGGCGGTACATGTCGGCGAGCCGGACCGAGCAATGCGCCAGCCCGGCGCGGGCCAGGCGCGCGCGCGCCAGTGCGAGCATGGCCTTGCTGGCATCGACGCCCACGCCTTCGCGCACGCGCGGGCCGAGCAGTTCCAGCACCCGCCCGGTTCCCGTGCCGATGTCGAGCAGGCGTCCGGCCGCGCCGTCCACCAGCCCGGCCAGCGCCGCCTCCACCGCTCCGGCGGGCAGGTCGAGCGCGCGCATCTCGTCCCAGTCCGCGCCCTGACGGCGGAAGCTCTCGGAGGCGACGCGGGCGCGCTCGGCCAACACGCGCACGGCCTCGCGGCGATCGGACTCCAGGATCGCATCCTGCTCGGGCAGCCGCGCGATCAGCTCGCGCGCCAACGCGCCGGCCTCGCCCGGCGGCACCGTGAACCAGACATTGGCGCCTTCGCGCACGCGCTCCAGCAGGCCGGCGTCGCAGAGAAGCCGGAGATGGCGCGACAGGCGGGGCTGGGACTGGGCGAGAATCTCGGTGAACTCGGTGACGCAGAACGCCCCGCGCGCGGCCAGCGCGAGCAGGCGCAGCCGGGTCGGTTCGGCGGCGGCGCGCAGGGCGATAAGCAGGCGGTCCATGGGCTTGTGGATGACATAAAGATATCCTTATGTCTAGCTGATGACCGCCTCCGACCCCCGCCTGCCGGTTCGCTTCGGCGTGATCTCCGATGCGGCGCCGGACGTCGCCCTGCTGATCGAGGGTGACGCCCCCGCCCCGGCCGGCATCGCCTGCGCACGCTTCGCGGCGCGGCCGGGAATAGGCCACGGGGCCGGTTGCGCGTGCTGCGCCCCGCGTTGTCCGGCGGCGGAGGCGCTGGCGCGATTATTCCTGGCGCGCGTGCGCGGGCAGACCGCGCCGTTTCAGGCGGTGGTGGCCGTCACAAGCTCCGAGGCCGGGCGGCGTGCCGTGCGGGCCGCGCTCGGCGCGGACCCGATGAGCGTGGCGCGGTTCCGGCTGGCCTGAGCGCTGCGGGGCGCGGCAGCCTGGTCCGGCCCGGATGCCTCATTCGCCGCGCGATGCGTTCCGCGCGTCGAGACCGTCCGGCACGGGCGTCCATCCCGCATGCGACAGCGTCTCCGTGCGGTGGAACTGGCCGTAATCGATGGCCCGGCGCCCGTCATCGGTCCGGCCGAACATGTTCGCGTAGCGATGATTGAACAGGATCTCCTCGGGCAGGTACGACACCCGCGCGTGGACGGTCTGCGACATCGTCTCGTCGAGCCCGGTGACGGTGACGAGGATCTCCGCCTCCATGTCGGCGAGAGTCTCCGTTGTGGCGCCAAGCAGAGGGCTGGTCTCGTTTAGGGGGTGCATGGCGAGGAACGACATCGCGAAGATCGGTGTGCGGTCGCGCGCAAGATCGAGATCATAGAAGCGGCGTATGAAGACTCCCTCGCTGGTGCGTTCGTTGCGCACCAGCGTCATGCCGACCTCGGCCTGGAGAATTTGGTTCAGCCTCTCGTTGGCCATTCGCACCATCAAGGTTGGCGTGCCGTTGTAAGGCGAGACGACCGCCACCTTGCTGAACAACACGCGGGCGGTCGGGCGGGAGACGCGGGCGAACATCACGCCGGTGGTGAGCGCCACCAGCACGATGCCGCACAGCGTCTCGGCCGTCATCACGGCATTCGCATAATCGGTCGCCGGCGCCAGCGTGCCGTAGCCGATCGTGCCGAACGTCTCTACGCTGAAGAAGAACGCATCGCGGAAGAAGCCGGGGCGCGCGTTGGCGATGGCGCCGGGTTGCAGCCAGTAAAGGAACGCGAACGCCAGATTGGCGATGAGATAGACGCCGGTCATGAGCGCGAAGAAGCCGCTCCACGGCAGTCGCAAGGTCCTGTGATAGAAATCCTTGGTCCATGGAGAGCGCAGGCCGACCCGCAGCAATCCCTCTTGAGCGCCCCTTTGAATGATGCGCGGGGCTGGAGCGCCTGCCGCGGGCTTGTTCGCCTCTTCCGTGTGGACCCGCGGCTGTCGCCAAAATCCGTTGCGAAAGAATATCGGCTTACGTCCTCACGAGGGAGATGCCGCGATGCGGTGGGTCACATCGTACGACGGCCAATGGTTCAAGGATATGACAGCAGTTCGCCGCCTAATCCATCGCCACGTGCCCGGCCCCGCCGCCGCCCGCTTGGGGGCGGCGCAAGAATGGCAGTAGCACCAGGATCGGCAGGGCGATCACCATCATGAGCCAGAAATCGTCGTTGTAGGCGATGATCTGCGATTGCTGGGTGACGAGATGATCCAGCGCCGCGGCCCCGTGCGGCGACGCCGCCGACATCGCGCGCGCGGCCGCCGAGTTGCCAAAGGCGCGGTTGAGCGGGCTGGCGAACCCGGCGAGCACGGAGTGCTCGATCTGCGTGTTGCTGGTGATCAACGCCTCGAAGATCGAGATGCCGATGGCGCTGCCGACATTGCGTATCAGGCTCCACAGCGCCGTCCCTTGGGTCCGCAGCTCCTGCGGCAGCGTGGCGAATGCCACCACGTTCAGCGGGATGAACACGAACCCGATCGAGAAGCCCTGGATGGCCGAGTTGGTGATGATCTCCCATTCCGAGACGGCGGGGGTCCAGCCGGTCATCTGATCAAAAGTCCAGATCAGCCCCAGCGTGCCGGCCCCCATCAGGATGCGCGGGTCCATTCGGTTGGTCAGTCGCCCGGCGAGCAGCATTGCCGCCATGGTGCCGAAGCCGCGCGGCGCCATCAGCAGCCCGGCCGTCTCGACCGGATAGTTGCCGAGGTCCTGCAACCAAGGCGCGAGCAGCGCCGAGGTCGCCAGCAGCACCATGCCGACCAGGAACATCACCACCAGCGCCATCGAGAAATTGCGGTCCTTGAACATGCGGGGCGAGACGAAGGGATTCTCAGCCGTGCTCAAATGCACGACGAAGACGTACAGCCCGAAGCCCGCCAGCACCGCCTCGGCGACGATCTCGCTGGAGGAGAACCAGTCCTGCGTCTCGCCGCGATCCAGCATCAGTTGCAGCCCGGCCAGGCCTACCGCCAGGGCTGTGAAGCCGAACCAGTCGAACTTCAGGCTGGATTGCTGGTCCTCACTCGGCATGATGAACAGGATGCCGAGCGTGGCGATGATGCCGAACGGCAGGTTGACGAAGAAGACGTAGCGCCAGTTGTACAGTTCGGTCAGGTAGCCGCCGAGCGTCGGCCCCAGGATCGGGCCGACCATGACCCCCATTCCCCAGATCGCCATGGCCGATCCCCGCTGCTCGACGGGATAGATGTTCAGCATCACCGACTGCGAGAGCGGCACCAGCGCCGCGCCGAACATGCCCTGGGCGAAACGGAACAGCACCATCTCGTCGAGAGAGGTCGCCATGCCGCACAGCATGGAGGTCGCGGTGAACCCGACCAGCGAGACGATAAAGATGTTCTTTTCGCTGAACCGCGCCGAGAGCCACCCCACCGGGGCGGTCATGATCGCCGCCGCGACGATGTAGGAGGTCAGCACCCAGGTGATCTGGTCATAGCTGGCCGACAGGCTGCCCTGCATGTAGGGCAGCGCCACATTGGCGATCGTCGAATCCAGCGACTGCATCAGTGTCGCCACCATCGCGCAGGCGGTCAGCAACGAGCGATGCGGGACGTTCTCCGGGCTTAGCTTGCGCGCGGCCATGGCGGGCGGCTCAGAACAGATCGCTCAGATGGCGCTGGTGATGCGTGTCCACGCTCACCGCCACGCTCATGCCGGCCGATAGCGGCGGCGCGTCCTTCATCGGCTTGAGCACGATCCGGATCGGCACGCGCTGCACCACCTTGACCCAGTTGCCCGAGGAGTTCTCGGCCGGCAGGAGCGAGAACTCCTGGTCGGTCGCCGAGGCGATGCTCTGCACCACGCCGGTCCATTTATGGCCGGGGTAGGCGTCCACCGTAACCGTCGCCGACTGGCCCGGACGCGCCCAGGTCAGGCCGGTCTCCTTCGGCTCGGCGGCGACCCAGAAATCGTTGGTGCCGACCAGCCCGAACGCCGCGGTGCCCGCGGGCAGGAACTGGCCGAGCTGCAGCTTGGTGACCTGCGTCACCGTGCCGTCGTACGGCGCGCGCATCACGGAATGGCGCATTTCCCGCTGAGCCTCGCCCAGCTGGGCCTCGGCCTCCTTGTACGCGGGCATCTCGGTCACCGGAATGTCGGCCTTGCCGCCCAACCGCGCGAGCGCCGAGGTCACCTGCGCCTGCGAGGAGCCGAGCTGGGCCTGGTCCGCCTGGAGCTTGTAGCGTGCGTCATCATACTGCTGCGCGGGAACCGCGTGCTGCTTGACCAGGACAGCATAGCGATCAACCGTGGCCTGGTCGTTCTGCACCATCGCTTCCTGCGCCGCCCGCACGCGTTGGGCGCGCGTATAGTCCGCCTGCAACGAGCGGAGGTTCAATCCTGCCTGCTGAAGGTTCGCCTGCGCCTGGTCCACGGCCAGTTGGAACTTCAACGGATCGAGCCGGAACAGCACCTGCCCGGCGGCCACATGCTCCCCATCCTGCACCGGGATATCGGTGACGATGCCCGACACGTCGGTCGCGACGTTCAGGACATTGGCCTGCACATAGGCATCATCGGTGCTGACGTAGCGCCCGCCACTCAGCCAGTACCAGCCGCCGCCCACGATCAGCACCACCGCGGCGCCGGCGATCAGCACCCAGCGCAGCAATTTCCGCGGTTTGGAGCGCGGCGAGGCGGGCGGGGATTTGTCCTCCCGTGGTGCCTCAGTCGTCGTGCGCTGGTCCGGCTGGCGCTCCTCCCGCGCGGTCGGACGTTCGGCCCGCTGCTCCTCCCGCGCGGTCGGGCGGGGGGGCGCGGTCTCTTCCAGCGAGGAGCGCCGCTCGAGGCGGGCCCGCTCAGCAGTGGTCATTCCGTCCGGCATCGGAGAGGCTCTTTCAGGGACTGATAGTAAGCAGGATATATAGTCAGCAGGCTTACGATGGTTCCATGCAAGTGCGATCGGGCGGATATGCGCAACAAGCAGGGCGGCAGTGCGCTCACGCGTCTGTCCCCGACCCGTTGAAGGCCCGCAGCGCCAACTGGCCGCTGACTGCCACCACCCCGCCGAGCAGCGTCGCCAGGGCGCGGTGGCCCGCCACGACCGGCTCCGGCAGGCCGTCCACGGCGAAGCCGAACACCACATAGGCGGTGATGAAGACGCTGAAAGCGGCGTAGTTGACCCATTGCAGCGCGTAGCAGGCCCAGGCCGACACGATTCCGAGCGCGATCAGCGTGGCCGGCGCGGGCTGGGCCAATGCCGCGAACAGGGTCGTCGCCGCGGCCGCCAGCAGAGTGCCGAGGCAGCGGGCCAGGGCGCGGGCGAGCGTGACCCGCAGGCCGCCCCAGCGCAGCACCAGCAGCACCGTCATCGGCACCCAGTAGCCGTTCTGGAAGCCGAGCAGCCGGAATACCACGACCCCCGCCGCGGTGGACAGGCCAAGAGCCGCACAATACCACAATCGCGCCGAGCTGAGGATGTCGCGCCGCAAGGTGTCGCGCGCCTCGGCCAGGCTGTGCGGCGGCGGCTGTTCGTTCGGCGGCGCGATGCCGATGAAGGGGCGCGGCGCCACCCGCCACAGCAGGCCGATCACGGCGATCTGCGCCGCGCCGCCCGCCAGCACCAGCGCCGCCCGCTCTCCGGCGTGGGCCAGATCGGCGGGAAACGTCACCGCGATGACCAGCGCCACCGCGCATTGCAGCAGCACCCACCAATTTGCGGTGCCAAGCGCGGTGAACAGACCGAGCCCGAACCCCCACAGCCCAGCCGTCAGGGCCTCCAGGCCGAGCACGCCGCTGACCAGCGTGCCGACGGCGGCGGAGACGCCGATGCCCACGGCGGCCAGCAGCATCGGCCCTTCCCGCAGGCGCGTCAGATGCTGAAACGCGCCGAAGCCCACCGGGAGCGCCCCGGCAGCCGCGATCAGGCCTTCCGGCTCGTGGCCGCTGCGTTCGCCGACAACCAGCAGGCCGATGATGGCCGGCAGGCAATAGAGCGCGGCCAGCGGCTGGAACTGCGACCAGTCGAACGAGACCGCATCGCGCAGCGCCGCGATCAGCACGCCAAGCCGATGCTCGTCGGAAGCCATGGGGCGGTGACGCGTGGCGGCCCTGCCGGTTGCCTCGCCGGCGGAAGCAAGATCAGGTCAGGTTGGCTGACCTGAGCCGTCGATCTGCCCGAAATTAGGACCTGCACCCAGCATGGAGCCATGCATAGTTAGTTCCGTCTTGATATAAGCCTCGTGCGGAACGTTCCGCTGCCCGTCCCGAGACGGCACCCCCAGGCGCGCGGAGCCGGAACGAGGAAGGTCGGGATGAGTAGGCCAGCGAAGACGAGGCTTTCTGGCATTGAAGCTGTCCGTGGCTGCGCCGCCACGGCCGTTGTGCTCTATCATGCCGCCCGACATCTGAATTGGGTGTTGGGCACGCCCCAACTGATGCGGGCAGTCCAGTTCGGCCA
Organism: uncultured Pseudomonadota bacterium; assembly: GCA_963756495.1. GTDB lineage: Bacteria > Pseudomonadota > Alphaproteobacteria > Acetobacterales > Acetobacteraceae > DATFDN01. Next base: position 525,836 of record CAVWNS010000009.1, read on the forward strand.
TGCGGGGGTCGACCTGTTTTTCGTCGTCAGCGGTTTCATCATCCTGTTCGTACATCATCGCGATGTGGGCGAGCCTTCGCGCTCGCGCCACTACCTCGCCCGGCGCTTCAGCCGGGTGATGCCGACCTACTGGGTCGCGCTTGGACTGACCCTTCTGATCAGCCTCGCAGCGGGGCACGCGGTCCCACCGGTGGCGAGGCTGTTGTGGTCGGTCACACTGCTGCCCTCGGTGGAGGAACCGATCCTGGGTATCGCCTGGACGCTGCAATACGAGATCGTTTTCTATGCCGCGTTCTCTGTACTCATCATCAGCCGGCGCGCCGGCCTCGCGCTGTCGGGGGTGTGGCTGGGCTGGATCCTTGTCGTATGGCTGGGCTGGGGCGCAGTGGCAGCTATTTCCGGCAACGCGGGAATTCCGTCATCCCTGTACGATCCATACAATCTCGAATTCTTTATGGGCATGGCCGGGGCGTATTGGTTGCGTCGCCGGACGGTTCCGAAGCCGCGCCTGTTCCTGGCGGTGGGTCTAGCGGTCCTCATTCTGACCGCCGCGGCCGAGGATGCCGGCTATCTCGACGGTTACGCCGCGCCGGCGCGGCTGGCCTACGGTATCCCCTCCGCACTGCTGATCCTCGGCGTGGCCGAAGCCGAACGATGCGGCCGGCTCACCATACCGGCCGGGCTGCGCCTGCTCGGCGGTGCATCCTATTCCATCTATCTCTTCCAGTTCGTCTTCATCGGCGTGGCGTGGAACCTGTGGCTCGCGGCCGGGCTGGACGGGCGGACTCCGGCCTGGGCCAGCTATCCCCTGCTCGTATGTGCCGGCCTGGCAGGCGGGATGGCGATGGCACGGCTGGTGGAGCGACCCCTCCTACGCCTGGTCCGCAGTGAGCGTCCGAAGCCTGCCGCGTACCCCGTTTGATGCCGTGGAGTTTCAGCATGTGCAATGGGCGGGCTTCCCCGAGCAATTTTGCCGGACACTTCAAAGGGTGACGCGCACCCCGGCGATCACGCTTGGCCCGGGGGTCTGATAGCCGTTCACCGGCTCGAACCGCGAGGCGAAGATGTTGGTGCCGTTCGCGTACAGCTGGACCTTCGGCGTGAGCCGGTAGGTCGCGGTCAGGTTGGCGATCAGCCCCTGGCGCGACGTGCCCGTCGTCGTGGCGAAGCCGTCGTTGTCGGTCAGGAAGTCCTGGAAGGCGCCGGTGAACACCAGCTGCGGCACGACCGTCAGCCGGGGCAGCGGCGTCAGGCGCGCATCGGCCGATGCCGTGTTCTGCGGCCGACGCAACAGCCGGGCACCGGTGTCGGCGTTCTCGGGGTAGGTGTAGGTATAGGTCGCCTCCAGCACGAGCCAGCGCGCCGGGCGCAGGGTCAGGGTGGTCTCCACGCCCTGGATATGCGCCGAGCCGATATTGACGGAGGTGTTGACCGGGCTGAACACCTCCTCGATCAGGTCGTTGATCTGCTCGTTGAAGTAGGTGGCCCCGAAACTCATCGCGTCGGTGCGGCCGAGTGCCGGCAGCGTGGTGGTGAACCCGGCTTCCCAGCCCTGCGCCGTCTCCGGCCGCAGCGCGGGATTGCCGACATAGCCGGTGGAATCCACCCCGATAGCGATCGAACAGCGAGGGCGCGAGAAAGGCGGTTCCATAGGACGCCTTGAACCGGGTCAGCACCTCCGGGACGTTAAGCACCGCACCAACGCGCCAGGTGGTCGGATGGTTGTTCAGCACCCAGTCCTGGCGCGCCTGCCCGGTCAGCGTCAGGCGCGAGAGCAGCGTCGCCTGCACCCCCATGTGCAGCCCGTCGTCGGTCTGCGAGCCGTCAGTGGATTGCGCATAGGGCGAGCCGGCGGAGGAGGAATTGATCCGCGCCTTCGCGGTGTCGGCGGTCCGCTCGTAGCCGAATGTCAGGTCGAGCGCGTCCACCGCCGGCGCGGCGATCAGGTCGCCGAGATGCGCGGTGTTGTTCCATTGCAGGTCGGTGCGGTAGCTGTGATACCGCGAATCGTTGGTCGCCTGGTTCGGGTCGGCCGCGTTCAGCGCCTGATAATAGCGGCGATCGTCTTGCAGGTGACCAAGATAGAGCTGCGTCTCCAGCACGCCGCCAGCGAGCAACGAGCTGACACCGACGCGCCCGAGCAGGGACGTGTCGTAACCGGTGGAGTTCGCGTTGTCGAAGGTCGGAAAGCCTTGCGCGTTGAAGCCGAACACCGCCCGGCGTGCCCGCACCAGCAGCGACAACCGGGTTCCCGGCACCGGCGTGTAGCCGAGATTGAGCGTGCCGACCTGGTCGGCAAAGGGATCGGGCACGCCGGTGTAGATGCTCTCGCGCTGCGGCGTGGTGTCGTAGCCGCGCAGCTTATCGAGTTGCAGCACGGCCGCGTAGTCGAGCTTGCCGGAGATGCCCGAGAGCACCTCGCTGTTGCGCACCTGCGCGGGATAGCCGGAGGCCACGTCGGCGGCAAAATGCGGCCCCGCCTGCGTGCCGCGCCGGGTGATGACGTTGATGACTCCGCCGACGGCGCCGGAGCCGTACAGCGAGGCCATCGGGCCGCGAACGATCTCGATCCGCTCCACGTCGGCCAGCGTGTCCACGCCGAAATTGAATGCGCCCCCGGCGTCGGAGGCGTCGTTGATCGGCATGCCGTCGCGCAGCACCAGCACCTGGTTGGAGTTGGTGCCGCGCACGAACACGCTGGCGTTGCCGCCGGGACCGCCCGACTGGGCGACGCGCAGACCGGGAATGTCTTCCAGCGCCTGGGACAGCGTGAGATAGGCGTGGTCCTCGATCTGCTGGCGCGTGATCACGCTGACGCTGGCGGGGATGTCGGCGAGCGGCGTGGGCACGCGGGTGGCGGTGACCACGACGTCGGGCTGAGGGACGCCCGCCATAGGAATTTCCTGGGCATAGGCGGGAAGAGCAGCGGCGACCAACAGGGTCGCGAGAGGCAGGCGCATGGCGGTCCTTCATGGGCGCGAGGAGCCGCACGAGGCGCGCGGCTCCGGCTTCGGGACGACAGCCGCCTGCGGGTCTCGCTCCCGCTGCCCCGGTTCACCCCGCCCGTGGCGCGCGCGCAGTCTCGACGCCGGCCGGTCTCCTGGCTCGCGGGTCATCGCCGTGCCCCGCCTTCTCGCCCCGTCGGGGACGACGCTGGGCAATGGCATGATGGGGCGAAGCTCGCCGCGACAGTTGCGGGGGCAGCCGCGCCCGGCCACCCTGCATCGGACGGTCCGTCGCGTTCCCGTTTCAGCCCTTGCGGGCCACCGGCATCTGCGCGGACACTACCGGCGGAGGACAGGAAAGCAATGATCCCGCGCGTCGAATTCGACTAGCTTCGCGCCGGCGCCGCTCGACGGCGTGCGCGTGATCGACCTGTCGCGGCTGGTGGCCGGCAACATGCTGAGCCTGCAATTCGCCGACCAGGGCGCCGAGGTCATCAAGATCGAGGACCCCGAGCGCGGCGACCCGCTGCGCGCGTGGCGGGTGAACGGGCTCAGCCTTCATTGGAAGGTCTATCGCGCGCAACAAGAAGAGCCTGGCGCTGAGCCTGCGCGCCGCCGAGGGCCGCGCGCTGCTGCGCGAGCTTGCCGTGCACAGCCATGTGCTGATCGAGAACTTCCGTCCCGGCACGCTGGAGGACATGGGTCTCGGCCCGGACGTGCTGCACGCGGCCAACCCGCAGCTGGTGATCGTGCGCGTCTCGGGCTTCGGCCAGGACGGGCCGTATCGCGAGCGGCCGGGCTTCGGCACGCTTGGTCGAGGCGATGTCGGGCTTTGCCGCCAAGACCGGCTTCGCCGATCGCGCGCCGGTGCTGCCGCCGCTGGCGCTGGCCGACATGGTGGCGGGACTGTACGGCGCATACGCGACGATGGTGGCGCTGCGCGTGGCCGAGCGCGGCGGGCCGGGCCAGGTGATCGACCTGCCGCTGCTCGATCCGATCGCCTCCATCCTCGGCCCCGACGCGGCGACCTTCCGCGTGAGCGGGGAGATCCCGCAGCGCATGGGCAGCCGGTCCGCCACCACGTCGCCGCGCAATGTCTGGGCGACCGGCGATGGACGCTACGTCGCGATCTCCGCCTCGATGCAGACGATGGCCGAGCGGCTGTTCCGCGCTATCGGCCGGCCCGACATGATCGAGGACCCGCGTTTCCGCACCAACACCGACCGCGTGCGCAACGCCGAGGCCTGCGAGGCGCCGGTCGCCGCGTTCATCGGCGCGCGCACGCTGGAGGAGAATCTGCGCGTGTTCGCGGCGGCCGAGGTGACGGCGGCGCCGGTGTACGAGATCGATCAGTTCATCGAGGACCCGCATGTGCAGGCGCGCGGCATCGTGGTGGAGGCGCCGGACGCCGAGGCGGGCTCGGTGCTGATGCACAACATCATCCCCCGCCTGTCGGAAACCCCCGGCCGGCTGCGCACGCCCGCGCCCGACATCGGCCAGCACACGCGCGCGGTGCTGAGCGCGATCGGCTGCGATGCGGCGCGGATCGCGGAGCTGGTTGCGAAGGGCGTGATCAAGGAGGGGTGACGGGCGCGATGGACCTGTTCGCGGTCTGAGCGCAAGGAGCGGCCACACCCGACCTTATTGCAGCAAAGGGCACCGGAATGTGGTTTGCCCTGCCGAATGATCTGAGCGAGAAGACGGCATGAGCGAGAAACAGGAGCCGACCCTGGGCGACGTGCTGGGTGCCGTGCAGGCGCTCGCCGGGCATATTGAGGCGCTGGGCGGGCGCGTTGAGGCGCTGGATGCCAAGGTCGAGGCGCAAGGGCGTCAGGTTGGGAGCGCGATCGCGTCGCTGCGTTCCGACCTGGACAAGGCCAAGTTCGACCTGATGGCGCGCATCGACCGGGTGCAGGATACCGTGACCGCGATGCGCGACGACATCACCGTGAACTTCGGTCGCTCGGATCAAGCCGAGATGGTGATCGGTGCACACCCGTGAGGAAGTGCGGGCGCTGTCGGAGGTGGTGAACGGCATGGGCAAGCAGATCAGGAACCTGCAGAACGAGATTCGGGCGCTGCGCGGCGAGCCATAGCCGGCATGGCTGCCCGACCCGTCAGGGAGGGCTGAGCGATGGACTCCTCCGAGCTTCGGGTGTTCGAGGCCGTCGCGCGAGCCGGCGGGATGGGTCGGGCGGCGGCTGCGCTGAACACCGTGCAGTCGAACGTGACGGCGCGGGTACGTGCGCTGGAAGACGAGCTTGGGGCGACCCTGTTCGTCCGTCACAGCCGCGGCGTCAGTCTCACGCCGGCCGGGCGCCGGCTGCTGCCCTATGCGGGAAGGATCGCGACCCTGCTGGTCGAGGCGCGGCGCGCGGTGGCCGATGACGGCGCGGCGCGCGGGCCGCTGGTGCTCGGCAGCCTGGAGACCGCCTCGGCGCTGCGTCTGCCGCGCATCCTCGCCGCCTTCGCCGGGGCATACCCGGACGTCGATCTGACGCTGGTGACCGGGACCACCGCCGAGCTGATCGAGCGTGTGCTGGCGACCGAGCTGGACGGCGCCTTCGTCGCCGGCCCGGTGCGTCACCCCGGACTGGCCGAGGAAGTGATGTTTCGCGAGGAGCTGGTGCTGGTCACGGCACGCCGGGTGCGGGGCTGGGCGGCGCTGCCGGAGGAGCGCGACCTCAAGCTGATCGTGTTCCGCGCCGGCTGCTCCTACCGCCAGCGGCTGGAGGCGCTGCTGGCCGAACGCGGCGTGGTCGGCGTGCGCCGGCTGGAGTTCGGCACGCTGGACGGCATATTGGGCTGCGTCGCCGCCGGGATCGGCGTGACGATGCTGCCTCGCGCGGTGATCGCGCCTTCCTGGCACGACGTCGTGTCCCTGCACGCTTTGCCGGCGGGGGAAGGACGGACCGACACCGTCTTCATTCGTCGCGCCGACGCGTTCGCGCCCTCGTCGCTGGACGGCATTCCTGCGCCTGGCCCGGCCCGCGCCGATCGCCGAGGCCGCCGCCGAGTAGGTGCGATCGGCCATCGCCGGCAGCGATGGCTTCGATCAGAACAAAGCGTTTTGCGGCGCGGCCACGCCTCCCCACTCTCCCGAGCCGATAGCGAGGGAGCGTACGCGATGCGGTGGCATGCGGCAATGGCCGGGCTGGCGGCGAGCCTGGTGGGGATCGGGCTGGCGCGCTTTGCGTATACGCCGCTGATCCCGGCGCTGATCGGCGCGCACTGGTTCGCGCCGGCTACCGTGGTCTATTTCGGCGCGGCGAACCTGGCGCGGCTACCTGGCCGGCGCGATCGCTCGCGCGGCGGCTGGCCGCACCGGCTGCCGGCCTTCGTCGTGCTGCGGGCGATGATGCTGGTGGCGAGCGCGAGCTTCTTCGCCTCCGCCGCGCCGGTCGCCGCTTCGTGGTTCTTCCTGTGGCGCTTCGCCGCCGGCCTCGCGGGCGGCGTGATAATGGTGCTGGCCGCGCCGACGGTGCTGCCGAGCGTCGATCCGGCGCGGCGCGGGCTGGCCGGCGGACTGATCTTCACCGGCGTCGGGCTGGGGATCGGCGCCTCCGGCACGCTCGTCCCGCTGCTGCTGCGCGGCGGACTGGCGGCGACCTGGTGCGGGCTGGGCGTGCTCTCGCTGGCACTGACCGCGCTCGCCTGGGGCGGGTGGCCGCGCGGCCGCGCTGGCGCCGCAGGCCGGCGACGGCGCGCGCGCGGGCTGCTGGGCCTCGCTACTGGCGCGCTGCTGGTCGAATACGGGCTGAACGCCTTCGGGCTGGTCCCGCACATGGTGTTCCTGGTCGATTTCATCGCGCGCGGGCTGGGCGCGGGCTCGCGGTGGGCGCCGGCTACTGGGTGGTGTTCGGCCTGGGCGCGATCGCCGGGCCGTTGCTGGCGGGCAGCCTCGCCGACCGCATCGGCTTCAGGGCCGCGCTGCGGCTGGTCTTCGCGGCCGAGGCGCTGGCCGTCGCGTTGCCGACGCTGACCACGGCGCCGGTCTGGCTCGGCGTGTCCGCGGCGGTCGGCGGGCGCGGCGACGCCGGGCATCGTGCCGCTGGTGCTCGGGCGCGTGCACGAGCTGATCCCGGACGACGTCGCCGCGCAGCGCATCGTCTGGAGCTGGACGACGATGGCCTTCGCGCTGTTCCAGGCCGGCGGCGCCGCCCTCGATTCCGTTCTGTTCGCGCGCGGCGTCGGCTACCGGCTGCTGTTCGCCCTCGGCGCAGGCGCGCTGGCGGCGGCGCTGGCGATCGATCTGGCGATCGGCCCGCGCCGCGCGCCGCGACGGGTTCAGGCCGGCACGGGACGGGCGCGCTGGTTGTAGAGCATCTTGGCGCGCCGGTCCTGCTCCTCTGGCGGGAGCTTGGATGCGTCCTCGGACAGATCGGCACCCACCGCGAGGCCGCGCTGCACCGCGGGGCGGGCGCCGAGTTCCTCGAACCAGCGCTTGAAATGCGGTGAACTCCTCGATGTCCTGGCCCTGGTTCTGCCAGTTCACCGTCCAGGGATAGGAGATCATGTCGGCGATCGTGTACTCGTCGCCGGCGAGATAGCGGTGCTTCCAGAGCTGCATGTTGAGCACGCCGTAGAGGCGGTTGGCCTCGTCGGTGAAGCGGCGGACGGCGTAGGACTGGTCGCCCTGCTTGTCGCCGAGCCGGCGGAAATGCCCGCACTCGCCGAGCTTCGGGCCCTGGTTGGCCATCTGCCAGATCACCCACTGGGCGACCGCGTATTTGCGCGCGCACGTCCTGCGGCCAGAAGCGGCCGGCCTTCTCGGCGAGGTACATCATGATCGCGCCGGATTCGAAGATGCCGATCGGCGCCCCGCCGCCTTGCGGCTCGTGGTCCACCAGCACCGGCATCCGATGGTTGGGGTTGATCGCCAGGAATTCTTCCTTGAACTGATCGCCCCGGCCGATGTTGACCGGGATGATCTTGTAGGGAAGGCCCGTCTCCTCGAGCAGGATCGTGACCTTCTTGCCGTTCGGCGTCGGCCAGTAGTGCAGATCGAACATAGTGTTCCCCTCGTTGTCTGCGGCGGTCAGTCGAGACGATAGACCCGTCGCGCCGTCCCGGCGAACAGCGCGGCCTTCTCATCGGGCGAGGCGCCGGCGGCAATGCGCTTGAAGGCGTTCCACAGCGCGACCCAGCCGACGCCCATCTTCTCGACCGGGAAGTTGCTTTCGAAAAGACAGCGCTCGGGGCCGAACAGCGCGATGCAGGTCTCCATCCACGGGCGCCACAGCGCGGCGAGCTGCTCCGAGCCTATCGGGGCGGATGCCGCGCCGTAGTCGAACGCGGCCAGGCGCATCATCATGCCGCCGAGCTTCATGACGACGTTGGGGCATCGCGCGAGTTCGCTGACGCCGGCTTTCCAGGCGGCGAATACCGCGTCCCGTTTGCCGGCGTAGGGACCGTAGCCGAGCGGGCCGCCAACATGACCCACGATGATGCGCGCCTCCGGCACCGCGCGGGCAAGCTCGGCCACCTCGGGCAGTTGCGGATGAAACACCCAGGCGTCGAACGACAGGCCCATCGCGGCGAGGCGGCGCAGGCCATGGCGGAAATCCTCACGCCGAAAGAGATGCGGTTCCGGTGCGCCATTGCCGATGATGGGGCTCGCATCCCAGTTGCCGGAGTGCCGCACGCCCCGGAAGCGGCCGCCGCCGGCGCGGATATGCGCGGCCAGCACTGGCTCCACGCGGTCGCCGAGCGTGAGGTCGGCGAAGCCGACGATCCCCGCTGCCACGCGGGTCGCGCCATACTGGCCACTGTCGCTCATCGCGGCGATGCCGGCGACGAACTCGGTCTCGCCGACCGGGCGCATCGCCTCCGGCGCCGCCGCGCGATACATCGAATGACATTGCAGGAAAACGGTGGCGACGGTGTTGTGGCCGGTGCGCAGGTCATCGAGGAACGCATCGAGCAGATAGCGGTGGTCGGGGCGGTCCCACAGGTGATGGTGCGTGTCGATGATCGGCAGATCGGGGTCGATGACCGGCTCGGCCGGCGCGCGGGCGAGCCAGGGTTCGTCGGGTGGGGTGATGCGGCCGAAGCGGGCGGGCGTTCGCGGCGGATCGCTCATGCTGGATCTCCGGGTCTTCGAAGGAGGCGGCCTTGTCCGCGAGGTTGGCCGGACCCTACGCTGTGGGCAAGCGGATAGGGGAAGAAGCAATGCAGGCCGGCGAAGCGATCGTGGAAATCCTCAGGCGCGAGGGCGTGTCCACGCTTTTCTGCTACCCGACGACGCCGTTGATCGAGACCGCCGTAGCGGCCGGGCTGCGGCCGGTGCTCTGCCGTCAGGAACGAGTCGGCGTCGATATGGCGGACGGCTTCGCGCGCGTGACCAACGGCAAGCCGGTCGGCGTCTTCGCCATGCAGTACGGGCCGGGCGCCGAGAACGCTTTTCCCGGCATCGCGACCGCGTTCTCAGATTCCGTGCCGGTCCTGTTCCTGCCGCTCGGCCACGCGCGGGAGAGCGCGCAGGTCTATCCGATGTTCAAGTCCACCCGGACCTATGCCTCGGTCACCAAGTCGGTCGAGGATGTCGTGCTGGCCGAGCACGTGCCGGGGGTCATGCGCCGCGCCTTTAATCATCTGAAGAACGGGCGACCCGGCCCGGTGATGGTGGAGGTGCCGCGCGATGTCGTCGGTCTCGATATCGGGGGCGGGCTCGATTACGAACCGATCCGCCGGACCCGATCGGCCGCCGACCCCGATGACGTGGACGCGGCGTCGCGGCTGCTGCTGGAGGCTCGCTGTCCGCTGATCCTCGCCGGGCAGGGCGTGCTGTACGCCGAAGCCGGCGACGCGCTGGTGCGGTTGGCCGAGCTGCTTCACGCGCCGGTGATGACGACGGTGGACGGCAAGAGCGCGTTCCCGGAGGACCACGCGCTCGCGTTGGGCTCGGGCGGCAACGTGTTCACCGGGCAGGGCCGGCATGTCCTGCACGAGCGGGCCGACCTCGTGCTGGCGATCGGCTGCGGGCTGAACCGCCACCAGCTGACCACGCCCCTGCTGCCGGCCGGCATGCGCGTCATCCACGCCACCAACGACCCGCGCGACCTGCACAAGGGCTACGCGACCGAGAGGGCGCTGCTCGGCGATGCGAGCCTGACCATCGCGCAGCTGATCGCGGCGCTGACGGAGCGGCTCGGCCGGCGGATGCCGGAACGCGCGTTCGCTGCCGAGATCGCCGAGCACCGGGCGGCCTGGCTCGCGCGCTGGGCGGGCAAGCTGGAATCGGTGGAGACCCCGATCAACCCGTACCGGGTGATGGCGGAGTTCATGCGCGTGGTGGACCCGGCCGGCGCGATCGTCACCCATGATTCAGGGAGCCCGCGCGACCAGCTGCTGGCGTTCTACCGGGCGACCCGCCCGCGCGGCTACCTGGGCTGGGGCAAGTCGCACCAGCTCGGCACCGGCCTCGGCCTGACGATCGGGGCCAAGATCGCCGCGCCGGACAAGTTCTGCGTCAACTTCATGGGCGACGCCGCCTTCGGGATGACGGGCCTGGATTTCGAGACCGCCGTGCGCTGCGATGCACCGATCCTGACCATCGTGCTCAACAATTCGACCATGGCGATCGAGACCGCGCACATGAAGCTGTCGCACGAGCGCCACCGCACGCGCGACATCGGCGGCAGCTACGCCAACCTCGCCCGCGACCTCGGCGGCTGGAGCGAGCGGGTCACCGATCCGGCGGATGTCGGCAACGCCATCCTGCGGGCAAGGCGGCAGACCGAGGAGGGCCGCGCCTGCCTGCTCGAATTCATCACCAGCGCCGAGACCGCGTTCTCGCACCGCTTCGGCGCCGCGGACTGAGGGGGGACGAGCATGTTCGCCAAGGGCGCCTATCGCGGGATCAGCCCGCGCAACCCGCGCGACCTCCAGGCTTGGCTCGCCAGGCGGCCCGCCGAGGCGGCGCTGGAGCCGGACCTGCCGATCATTGATCCGCACCACCATCTCTGGCAGACCGAGGCGCGCGGGACATATCTGCTGCCCGAGCTGCTGGCCGACCTTGGACGCGGCCATACCATCGTCGCGACCGTCTTCGTCGAATGCCGCGCCATGTACCGGGCGGACGGCCCGCCGGAAATGCGCCCGGTCGGCGAGATGGAGTTCGTCAACGGCATCGCCGCGATGAGTGCGAGCGGCGGCTACGGCCCGTGCCGGGTCGCGGCCGCGATCGTCGGCCACGCCGACTTGGCCATCGGCGCGCGCGTGCGCGACGTCCTGGACGCGGAGATCGCCGTCGGCGGCGGACGGCTGCGCGGCATTCGCTTCTCCGTGCCGTGGGACGCCAGCGAGGTCGGCCAGCACGTGTCCCGTTTCGTGCCGCCGCAGCAGCTCATGGACACGGTGTTCCGCGAGGGCTTCGCGGAGCTGGAGAAGGCGGGGCTGTCGTTCGAACTCCTGGCTGTATCATCCGCAACTGCCTGAGCTGCTCGACCTCGCGCGCGCCTTTCCAGGGACGACGATCATCCTCGACCATGTCGGCGGCGTGCTGGGCGTGGGTCCGTACGCCGGGCGCCAGCAGGAGATCCTGGCCGGCTGGCGCGCTGACATCGGCGCGCTGGCGGCCTGCCCGAACGTGGTCGTCAAGCTGGGCGGCCTGGGGATGACGTCGTTCGGCTTCGACTTCCATGAGCGCGATGCCCCGCCGTCCTCCGACGAGCTGGCGGCGGCCTGGCGCCCCTACATCGAGCCGTGCATCGAGGCGTTCGGGGTGGACCGCTGCATGTTCGAGAGCAACTTCCCGCCCGACAAGCAGTCCTGCGGCTACACCGAGCTGTGGAACGCCTTCAAGCGCATCACCACCGGCGCGTCCGCCGAGGAGAAGGCGGCGCTCTACGCCGGGACCGCCGCGCGGGTGTATCGGATGGAGGCGGCTCGCGCCGGGAACGTCCTGGCCTAATCCGGCAGCAATTCCCAGACCACCCGGTTATAGTCCAGCGAGCGGGCCAGGTTCTCCACGAAGGCCTTTGCCTCCTGGAGGCTGGTGGCCAGGTGGGTGTCGGGCAACGCGCGGCGCGTGTCCGGGTCCTCCGGGTTGAGTTCGCCCGTGTACGACGCCTCGTAGAGGTCGGTCTCGACCTGCCGGATGCGGGCGTGGAAGTCGCCCTTGGCGCCGGGCGCTGTCGGTTCCATCGCGTGATCCCCTCATCGGTTTGCCCGGCGCTAACGCCGCGCGGCGGCGGCGGTGGCAACCCGGCGCCGTTCGCCTCGTTCCAGCGGTCATTGCAACGCAAGGCCAAGCGATGACCCGCACGAGGCCCGAAACCCCGGTCGAGCAGCAGCTTCGCGAGAGCGACGGCCTGCCCAACCAGCGCGCCGCCCTGCCGGCCGGCACCCTGCCCGCCCCGCCGCCCGACCCGCAGGGCGACGAGAACCGCACGCCGCCGCCGATCGAGGTGAGCGGCGAGGGAAACTGGGCGCGGACGATGGACCGAGGGCACGAGGGAGTGAGCTTGTCGGGCAACCAGCAACCTGCGCTTGCGCAGACGATTGAGTCGCCGACACCGACCTACGCGAAAGGAGCCGCCATGAGTGGCAACGTCGAGAAGGCCCGCGATATCTTCATCGTCGGCCTGCGCAACCAGCACGCCATCGAGAACCAGGCCGTCGAACTCCTGGAACGCCAGATCGGCCGGCTGGAAAACTATCCCGAGATGGTCGAGCGGATGCGCCAACACGTCGTGGAAAGCCAGGAGCAGGCGCGGCGGATCGAGGAGCTTCTGTCCGGCCTCGGCACCAGCCATTCGGCGGTGAAGGACACCGTCACCTCCTTGATGGGCAACCTCGCCGCGCTCGGCCACACCATCGCACCCGACGAGGTTCTCAAGAACACCTTGGCGAATTTCGCGTTCGAGCACTACGAGATCGCCAGCTACGTTTCGCTGCTGACGCTCGCCGAGGCGACCGGGCATGAGCGGGCCAAGGTCGCGCTCAATCAGTCGCTGCGCGAGGAGGAGCAGATGGCGCAGTGGATCCATGACCATATCGGCCCGACGACGCTGCGCTATGTCGAGCGCACCGCGGCGGGCCTGAAGGCCGGCGTCTGATGAGTTCGGCGAACGTCTCCACCGACCACGATTTCATCCGCAAGTGGGTCGAAGAGCGCGGCGGGCGGCCGACCAAGGTGCGCGGCACGGAAGGCAAGGACGGTGAGGGCATCCTGCGGATCGACTTCGCCGAACCGGACGACAAGCTGGAGCCGATCTCCTGGGAGGCGTTCTTCGAGACGTTCGAGGACCGTGAGCTCGGTTTCCTGCACCAGGACGAGACGGCTGGGGGCAATACCAGCCGGTTCTTCAAGTTCGTCCACCGCCGCGGCGATGCGGCGTAGCCTGCCCGATCATCGGCCGATCCGTGCCTCGCTCCGACCCCTCTCCCCCGGCCCCGCCCGCAAGGCAGGGGGAGAGGACCTCCATCGTGCCAAATGCGATTGCCCGCTGCTGCCCTGCGCTCGTCGGAGTCGCGCCATCCTCATGACGGGAATGTTCAGCTAGTCTCTCGCCATAACCTTGGCCGGGACCGGCATGATCCGCTCCATCACGCCAGGCCGCTGGATCAAGCGGTTCCTGCCTCGCTCACTGCTGGGGCGCAACCTGCTGATGATCCTGCTGCCGTTGGTGCTGCTGCAAGCCGTCGCCTTGCAGGTCTATTATGGCAGCCATCTGAACCTCGTGTACCGGCGCTTGTCCGGGGGTGCCGCGAGCGAGATCGCCTTCACGCTCGACTTGCTGCGCCGCCATTCGAGCCCCGAGGAGCGCGCGTGGATCGTCGCAATGGCGCATCGCGAATTTGAATTGCAGATGCGCCTGGAGCCGGGGGCCGTCCTGCCCACCGGCCTGCGGTTCCCGAATGTTCCCGGTCCGATGGACGACGACCTCCTCGCCGCGCTCCACGAGCGGCTGCACGATCCGTTTCTGATGGACTGGTCGTACGACCCGGGATCGGTGCTGGTCCGCGTGCAATTGCCGGACGGCGTTCTCGACGTGCTGATGCCGCGCAAGCGCGTCGATCTCGGCACGTTCTTCCTGTTCGTCGCCTGGCTCGGCGGCACCGCATTGCTGCTGTTCGCCATCGCCGCGCTGTTCATGCGCAACCAGGTGCGCGCCATCCGACGGCTGGCCAGCGCGGCCGAGGCATTCGGCATGGGGCGTGACATCGGCGCAATCAAGCCCGAGGGTGCGACCGAGGTGCGCAAGGCGGCTGCCGCGTTCAACCGCATGCAGGAGCGCATCCATCGTTTCCTGGTTCAGCGCACCGAGATGCTGGCTGGCGTGTCGCATGATCTGCGCACCCCGCTGACCCGGCTGCGCCTCGCGCTTGCCATGCTCCCGAAGCGACCTGAACTGGCCGCAGACATCGCCGAGATGACGGCCGATGTCGCGGAGATGGACCGGATGATCGAGGGCTATCTCGCCTTCGCCCGCGGCGAGAGGGTCGAGCAGGCCGAGCCGGCCGATCTGTCCCGGCTGCTCGAGGAGGTGGCGGCCGCGGCCCGGCGGGCGGGCGCGACGGTGAGCGTGGATGTGCCGGCGGGACTGACCCTGAAATTACGCGAGAACGCCGCGCGACGCGCCATCACCAACTTGGTGGACAATGCCCGCCGCCATGCCGCTCACACGGTCATGCTGAGCGCTGCGCCATCCGGCTCGCGCAGCGTACAGGTGATCGTCGATGACGATGGGCCGGGCATCCCGGCCGACCGCCGCGAGAGCGTCTTCCGCCCGTTCGAGAGCGGCGCGGGCGGGGGCACCGGCCTTGGCCTGACCATCGCCCGCGACATCGTGCGCGCGCATGGGGGGGAGATCGTGCTCGAGCAGAGCCCGCTCGGCGGGTTGCGGGCGCGGGTCAGGTTTCCGGTGTAGGGCGGGCAGTCCTCCCCTCGCCTGCAAGCGGGCGGGTCGGGTCAGCGAACTCGGGGCGGAATGACCGTCACGACGAAATGCACCGGCTTGGCGACATGACCCCAAAACGCATGGGCCAAGGATAGCTCCGTCCGTGTCGTTTGCGGCGTCGCGAAGCCGGCGGTGGCGCTCAGACAGGCCTTGTCGGTGCTGACGCAGACCGAAAGCAGCCCCTGTTTCGCAAGAGCGTCCGGCGAAACCCAGAGATTCCGGAAATAATCGAAATGCACGAAGACGTGCGGCCGGTCCGGGCTGTAGAACGCGATCGCGTTCTCGTACCAATCGGAGCCCGCGACGTAGGCCAGCGGCAGCGACGTCTGATCATGCCAAAGCCTCGTCGCCGCGATCGCCACCTCCTGAAGGGGAGCGGCTTTCATGGCACCGGATGACAGATAGGTGCGCTCCAGGGCGATCGCCGGCGAGAGCGCCAGGGCGCCCAGCGTCACCGCCCCGGCCAGCCGGGCGCTGATCCGCCACAGCCGATCGAGATCCCGAACACCGGCAATTTCGATTATCAGGAGCGGCAAGAGCGGGAACGTTCCGATCGTCATTTCCACCGTGCTCGTCGTGCGCACCGCCAAGGCGCTCGCGACCGTCAGAACGAGCGGCGCCAAGGTCAGCGTCGCGAGCACGCGAAGTATCGGGCCGCGCATGTCGCGGCCGAATGCGGCGCTTCCGTCGCACCGCGAGGTCCAGGTCGCTAGCCCGACGACGAGAACGACCCCGAGATTCATTCCCAACCCGCCAAGTAAGGTTTTCGTCGCGTGAACGACCACCCAGTTCCAGGGCCAGCCCGAAATGCTGGCGAGATAGTGCAACGGCGGCGCCCGGTGGGTCAGCAGCCACCCGACATGCGGCGCGAAGACCGTCGCCGCGATGACTACCGAGACATAGGGCGACGCCGATGCAAAGTATTTCCACCGCAAAGGATGCTGGAGAGCAGCGAGCAGGCAGGTCGCGACCAGGATCAGCGCATAATATTTTGAGAGCATGGCGAGGCCGACGAATACGCCGAACGCGACGGCGTCTCCAAGCCTGCGGCGGTGCATGGATTTTATGAAGTAATGCAGGGTCCACGGCCAGATCGACAGAAATATCGTGTTCGCATTGTATTTGTACGCGTAAAACGTGTACATGGGCGTGAGCAGCAGCAGCGCCCAGGCCGCCATGCGCTTTCGACCCTCGGCGAAGTCGCCGAGCAGCATCCACGCGCCCCACAGGCCGATCCCCGCGTTCAAGCTGCTCAGAAGCGCAAAGGCCCATTGGGTGCGCGGAAACAGGGAAAACCACAGACCACATATCCAGGCCCAGAACGGCGGGTGCTGACTGTAGCCGAGTTGGAATTCCCGCCCCCACGCGTACGCTTCCGCCATGTCGTGTTTGATCGCGAACGGCGCTTCGGCGATCGCGAAATACAACGCCCATATCGCCGCGAAAGTCCCAAGGAGCGCCAGGATCGTTGGAAGGTTCGGTCCCTCCATTGTCCCGTAAGCGGCAATCTTCGAGAGGGACGCGACCCGATGGCGCGCTCGTTGGTCAATGTTCATGTATCGGCGGTCTCTGACGGATTTCGTGGATTGATGGGCGGGTCGGGATCGTTCGGGTTCCCGCGCAAGCGAAACTCGACTGTAGTATCAAGCACGGCGCGCGAGCAACGGCGGCGACAGCGCGACCGCCACGCCTGGCACGCCGCCACGGTCCGGACAGGCTCGCCAACCTGACAACGCCCGCCGGAGGCTTGCACGCTGGCGAGGCGCTATGTCATGATCTTTTAAAAATCACGGTAAAATTGCTACTTCGGGCGTGCTCCAGCGGCTTAAGCCAGTCATGACAGGCGGACCGCCCAGACGAGCATCTAGCCGTGAATGGGGGCCTTTGCTCCCCGCGACGCGGTTGGGTCACATTTAGCGAGGAGGTGGGTCGTGGCCGTCACAACATCGAAAGATAACGCTCAATCGGTCGCTCCTGCGGAGGCCACCCAAATGGGTAACGGCCAACTTCCTGGCAGCGAGGCGGTGGGCGTGGACAAAATCCGCGACCTGCTGTTTGGAAATCAAATGCAAGACTACGACCGTCGCTTCTCCAAGTTGGAGGAGCGGCTCCATCAGCGCTTCAAGGAAATCGAGTCCGATACAGCGCGCAATCTCAGCGCCTTTGAATCGAATGCGAAGAAGCAGGTGGAATCGCTCGCGGGCCAGCTGCGCGAGGAAAAAGACCTCCGCGCCGATGCTGACAAGGAGATCGAGCGGACGTTGCGCGAACAGAATCAGGGGCTGGAAAAGCGTCTCCGCTCGATGTCGGACCAGCTAAGCCAACTCGAGCGCGACATGGCTGACCGCTTAACTCAGGAAGCTTTGTTGTTGCGTGAGGAAATTAAACGCAAGAGTGAGGATATCCAGCACACGATCGAGAGGATGTTTACCGAGCTGAGCAACGTCAAAACCGATCGGAACCTTCTCGCTGGGCTGTTCGTCGAGGTTGCCAAGTGTCTGAACCAGGACATGGGGCCGAAGAGCGCGGGCAACAGCGCCACCGCGCCATTGCGGGGTTGGCCGGCCAGCTGATTCACCTGCCGAGGTGAGCACGTCGCCCGACCCGCTCGAGTGGCTGCTCCGCCCTCCCTCGCGCGATACCGGGATCGATCGGAAAACCCTTGCCGGGCTGCTGCTCGATATTGCGCGGAACGTGAAGCCCGAGCTCTCCGCGCAACCGACCGGCGTGCCCGCTGTCGATCTGCGACTGCAACAGTTGCGTACGTTGCTACTCGGCCAAGAGATCGAACTGTTGTCCCGGCTGAGCGGGATGGTAGAGGACCCCGAGCAGCTCGCCGCGGCGGTCGGACGAGTCCTGCCAATCGCATTCGTTCAGGCGTCGAGCGATGCGCGGCTCGGGCAGGTATTGGCGCCCGTCCTGGAGAAGGCCGCGCAAAGTTCCATCCATAACGATCCGCGGACGCTCGTTAACCTTCTGTATCCGCTGATCGTACCGGCGATCCGCAAGTCGATCGGCGAGACGATCGACACGACCTTTCAGTCGCTCAATGAGTCGTTGAAGCACAGCCTTACTTGGCGCGGGCTCAGCTGGCGCTGGGAAGCTTGGCGGACCGGCCTCTCCTTCGCCGAGGTCGTGCTCAAGCACACGCTTGTCTATCAGGTTGAGCACGTCTTCCTGATCCATCGTCACACCGGTCTGTTGATCTCCCATGTCGCGGCCGAGAATGCGGTGAGCCAGGATCCGCAGCTGGTGTCGTCGATGCTGATCGCAATCCAGGATTTCGTCCGGGATTCGTTTAGCGGCGCCGAACATCAAGGGCTCGACACGCTGCGGCTGGGTGAACTCATGCTGTGGTCGGAGCCTGGACCGTTTGCGACGCTGGTCGCGGTGATTCGGGGCAATCCGCCCGAAGGGCTGCACGAAACGCTGATCAACATTCTGTCGCGGATCCACGCCGAGCGCCATCAGGCGCTGGAGAGCTTCGACGGCGACAGCTCGGGCCTCGCAGATGTCGAGGCTCAGCTGACTGAATGCGTGACGCTCAGGCAGCAAGCGCCACTGCGCGCGCGGCCCGGGTTCCCGTGGCTGGTCGCCTTGATCGCGCTCACACTGCTGATGCTCGCCGGAGCTTGGGGCGTTCGCCGGTGGCAAGACGATCGACGCTGGCAGGACTACGTGGCACGGCTTCGGGCGCAGCCGGGTCTTGTGATCACCGAGGCGGGGCGGCGCGACGGCAAGTTCGTGATCACCGGCTTGCGCGATCCGCTTGCGGTTGACCCGCAGCGGGCGCTGACCGAGGCGGGGATCAATCCCACGCAAGTCATCGCCCACTGGGCGCCATACGAGGGGCTCGATCCGCCGATCGTGCTGAAGCGGTTGCAGGCATCGCTCGATCCGCCATCGAGTGTGAGGTTCGCGGTCGAGGGTGATCGGATCGTAGCACAAGGGTCGGCGCCGTCCGGCTGGCTCCAGCGCGCACGCATCGTCGCGCGGATGCTCCCGACGGGGGCACCTGGTCTCGACCTCTCCGGGGTGCGGAATCTCGATGCGGACGACGATCGACGCTGGCAGGACTACGTGACACGGCTTCGGGCGCAGCCGGGTCTTGTGATCACCGAGGCGAGGCGGCGCGACGGCAAGTTCCTGATCACCGGCTTGCGCGATCCGCTTGCGGTCGACCCGCAGCGGGCGCTGACCGAGGCAGGGATCGATCCCGCGCAAGTCATCGCCCACTGGGCGCCCTACGAGGGGCTCGATCCGCAGATCGTGCTGAAGCGGTTGCAGGCATCGCTCGATCCGCCATCGAGTGTGAGGTTCACGGTCGAGGGCGACGGGATCGTGGCGCAAGGATCGGCGCCATCCCTCTGGCTCAAGCGCGCGCGCGTCGTCGCCCGGACGCTCCCGACGGGGGCACCTGGTCTCGACCTCTCCGGGGTGCAAGACATCAGTGACGGGGCGATCGACAAATTGCGCGAGGCGATCCAGTCACGTACCATCCGTTTCAATAACAACGAGCCGCTGCCGGCACCGGGACAGGACGCCATTCTCGATCAGCTGGCGGGCGAGCTGAACGATCTCGCATCCTTGTCGTCTACTTTGCACGTGACCACCAGGGTGATGCTGACTGGGCATTCCGATGCCGTCGGCCAGGGCACGTCCAACCTGTCGCTAAGCCTGGCGCGAGCCGAAGCTGTCCTGGCGCTGCTGAAGAAGCGCGGGGTCGATCCGGACCTGCTCGCCGTGCGCGGCGCCGGCGCCCTGGAGCCGGTAGAGGCAGAGGCCTCCGAGTCCGCGCGTTCGGTCAACCGCCGGGTCTCATTCACCGTCGGGATCGAAGAACAGCCATGACCGCAACGCTCCAAAAGAAGATCTGCATGCTGGGTGCCTTCTCGGTGGGCAAGACTAGCTTGGTCAAGCGCTACGTCGCGAGCGTCTTTTCCGAAACCTATCTCACCACCGTCGGCGTCAAGATCGACAAGAAAATCGTCGATCTATCGGGTCGAACCGTGAATCTCATTCTCTGGGACCTCGCGGGTGAGGACGATATTTCCTCGCTCCGCATGACCTATCTGCGCGGCGCCGTGGGATACGTGCTGGTAGCGGACGGGACGCGCCCCTCGACCCTTGATGTCGCAATTTCGCTGCGCGAGCGCGTCGAGGCGGCCTATGGTCCACTGCCGTTCGTGTTGCTGCTGAACAAGAATGATCTCACGGAGCAGTGGGCGATCCGCGACGGCGACATCGCTGGCCTTCGTAATAACGGTTGGTGGGTGCGGCCGAGCAGCGCGCGAACCGGCGAAGGCGTGGAGGAGGCTTTCATGGACCTTGCCGTCCGCGTTGCCCGCTGAGCCATGGAAGGACTGCCTGCGAGCGTCGCCGACCGACTGCACGCATTGATGTATAGCGAGCGGGCGATGGCCTATCTGCAAATCGACGCTGGGCTGACCCTGGTCGGCGCCGGCGGGCAGCTCGAGCATTACGGGCTGGCGGCCATGCGCCTGGGCGAGCCGGCGGTCGAGCAGGCTTTTTTCCTCGAAGGGCTTCTTCCGCTGATAGAGACACCCTATTTCGTCCCGTCAGTCGAGTTGGCCGGCTGCCGTGCCACCGATCTGCACTTTCACCTCGACGCTGACGCCATCTGGGTATTGCTGCTCGACGTTACAGCCGAGCGCGACGCGACGCGTCGGGTGCAGCAGAAGGCCTATGAAATGACGCTGCTTCAGGAAAAGGAGGCGGTGCTCAATCGGCAGCTGGAGGCGGCCAATTCGGCGCTGCTTGCGACGCAGCGCGAATTGGAAGCCTCACGTGATGTGGCGCGCCGGGAGCTGGAGCGAAAGCAAATTGAACTTGCCGAGGCGCGCACGCTGCAGCTCGCGCTTGTGCCCCCCTCCTATCGAGGCTTCGTTGGAGGGTGCGCGCTGACGGTCGATGTCGTCCTCGAGCCTGCAAAAGAGGTCGGTGGGGATCTGGTGGACCACTTTCCGAATCGACAACGATCTACTGGTCCTTCTGCTGGGAGACGTCTCCGACAAAGGGGCCGGGGCTGCGTTGATGATGGCAAGAACCCATGCCCTATTCAGAGGAATTATGACGCGTCCGGATGCGGCACGGCTTTTTCGGACGCCGGAGAAGGCGGTGCGTCTCGTCAATACGACGCTGGTGGCGGGCAATTTGAGCTGCATGTTTGTCACCCTGCTGATCGCCGCGTTCGACGGGGTGACAAATCAACTGACTTATACGCGGGCGGGTCATGTGCCGCCCTTCTTGCGGCGGGCCGGCGGCACTGTCGAACGGCTTGGCGCGGCAGGCGGGCCACCCCTTGGTTTAAATGAAAGGGCCGTTTACATGTCTGCCGCGGTGAACCTAGGGCCGGGAGACGAACTACTCATCGTCACCGACGGCATTACGGAAGCAATGGACCCGTCACGGCGTCTCTTTAGTGATGTCCGGGTGGCGGAACTGATGGGTCACCGCAGTTTACCCGAGACAACGCTGTTGCATCGGCTGCTGACGGATGTAAGGGCGTTTGAAGCTGGCAGTCCACAGTCGGATGACATAGCGGCCATCGTGCTGACGATCGGAACTGAATAGCTCCGATCGATGATTTCGGTGCGAAACACCCCGTAGGCCTACTGCCCGAGCAGAACGTCGTGTTCCTGCATCAGAACGGCGACGCGATCAGTGGTCGAATATCAGGTGGACCTCTGCCATCCCGTTCACAATGCCGCTTGTCACGCGATTGGCCAGTCGTCCGATCAAAAAGCCAGCCATGCGCGCGGCGGCGTTGTCGTCGGTCAGAAGTTCCTGCTTCGTGGGTGGCGAACTGGATAGAAGCAGCGGCGTGCCTTGCCAGGTGATTCGGGCATCCAGCTGCAACTCGTTGAACCCGAGGGTGAGGCGCCCGGCACCGACTGCAAGCTCGGCGTCGACCAGTGCGTCCAGGCATTCCGCGATCAGTCCCTGCGCCCGCTCGATGACGTCGCGTCGGGCGCTCCAGGCCGCGCCGGCGCGCGAAATGAACCTGACGATCTCGTCGTGCGGCAACCCGCCCTGTGGTATCGCCAGTTGGACCTGCTGGCGGATTCCCAGGCGCAGGACAGGGTTGAGCAGGATCGCGATCAGGGCGGACGCGAGCAGCGGGGAGGCAACCACCGGGGCCATCCAGTATGGCAGGATGGGGTTCGCCCGGACCAGGGCAGACGTCGCCACGGCGAAGGCAAAGGCGATGCCCAGCGTGAACGTCTTGCGGGTGTCCAGCAGCCGAGAGCTCATGATCGAAATGCCGCTGATCAACAGCGAGCAGGACAGAAACACCAACACAGCGCCCAGCACGGGCTGCGGCAGGGCGAGGACGACCACCGAGAATCGCGGGACGATCGACAGTGCGAGGAACACCGCCGCAGCGACATAGCCGACGATCCGACTGGTGGTCCGGGCGGTCGCCGTCAGGCCGATGCTGGCGCCGCTGACGGACACACCGGCGCCGCCGATCAATGCTGAAACGATTGTCCCCAGTCCGTCGGCGAGCAGCCCGCGCGACAGTCCGCCCATATCCTGCCGGTTCCAGTCCGCGTCGTTCAGCTTCTGCGCCGCCGTCAGCGCGCCGATGCTGTTCATGGTAATGACAAGCCCGGTGATCAGCGCGGGCAGCAGCAGCGGCATGGCGAACGACGGCGTCACCGGCATGAGCGGCGGTAGCCGAATCAGCGGCACGTGCGCCAGTTCATTCAGCGACGCTCTGTCCATCAGGCCGGTCACGAGGCTTGCGACGTAGCCGCAGACCAGGCCGACAGCGGCACCGAGCGTCCTGACGGGACCGCGGCCCCAGACGGTCAACCCAACCATGATCGCCAGGGTTCCGACCGAGACCAGGAGCGCACGCAGCCAGATCGTGCCGTTCTCCGCCGTGACACTAGCGACGATGTTGTCCATTCCCGTCTGCGCGGTGCCTAAGCCGGTGACCAGCACGACCAACCCTGACAGCTCGGTCGGGAGCACGCCGCGCAATATGCGCAAGAAGCGGGACAGCACTATCTCGAGGATGGCCCCGATCAGTAGCAGCCCGGCCACCATCGGCAAACCACCTTCACGCGCCGCGATGACGCAGCCTGACGCCCAGTTGCCGGTGGAGGTGGGAATGGCGAGCAGGCCCGAACCGACAGGGCCCCAGCGTCGCACCTGCAGCACTGTCGCCAGGGCAACCGCAATCATGCTGAGCGAGACGAAGTCACTGGCTTGCCTGATTGTCAGATGCGCCGCACGCGCGAGCGAGATGGTGTAGAGCAGGAGGATCGACAGCAACATCACATGCTGGATCGCAAGCGCCAATAGAACCAGCAGAGGCGGCCTCTCGTCCGTGCCATAGATGATCGTGTCGGGCTTGCGCATTCGGTTCCACCTCTTGATCATGGTCTTGCCGCGGACGCGCGGATAGCGGTACATTGAACCGCATCAATTACGGGAACGCACCGGCATGAACGATCCCGCGGACGGTTGCGCATTGACCCTGACCATCGTGAATGCGCGGCCCGAGATCAAGCGTGCATCGGCATGGTTGGATGATTTCGCCGCGCGCGCCGGTCTGTCGAACGACGTGATAGCCAAGCTGCAGGTCGCGCTGGACGAAGTACTCAGCAACATCGTCAACCACACCCTTGCAAATGCACGGGGAGATCAGCGTGAGGTCGGGCTGGGCGCGCGTATTCGTGCGGACATCGTGGAGCTGGAAGTAACGGATGATGGGCCAGCCTTCAATCCGAACGATATGGTGGCGGTGCCAAAGGCGACGCGAGTGGCCGAACGCCGGGAAGGTGGCGTGGGCTTGCTGTTTGTGCGGGCGTTGATGGACGAGGTGCGGTTCGTACGCCACGGTGGGCGAAATTGCCTGACCCTTTGTAAGCGGCTGGCGGTGACGGCCTGACTTGGAGGTTACCCGATGGAAATCTTGGAGAGCCGAACTGAAGATGCGGCGGTCGTGCATGTTGTTGGCAGAGTGAACAGCAGTAACGCCTCTGAACTCGGCGTGCGTTTAAGCCTTTTGATCGAAATGGGCTGCCGGGCATTAGTCGTCGACTTGTGCGCATCTGGACCATATGACGAGTGCCGGGCTGCGCTGCTTGTTGCGCATCGAGAAACAGGCACAAGAGACGGCCGGGAAGTTGGTGCTCTGCGGACTGCACGGCCTAACGCTAGAGCTATTTGAGGTCGGCGGATTTCTCGAAATGTTTACAATCGCAACATCTCGGGAGGAGGCGGTGTGCCAACTCGCACGGTCATGCTGAGCGCTGCGCCATCCGGCCCGCGCAGCGTACAGGTGACCGTCGATAACGATGGGCCCGGCATCCCGGCCGACCGCCGCGAGAGCGTCTTCCGCCCGTTCGAGAGCGGCGCGGGCGGTGGCACCGGCCTTGGCCTGACCACCGCCCGCGACATCGTGCGCACGCACGGGGAGGGGAGATCGTCGCCCCTCCCCCCAGCCCCCTCCCGCAAGGGGCGGGAGGTGCTGTCGGAGGAATTTTCTATTCGTCAGACGTGCGCCGGACCAGCACCTCGCGCTTGCCGACATGGTTGGCGGGGCCGACCACGCCTTCTTTCTCCATCTGCTCGACCAGCTTGGCGGCGCGGTTGTAGCCGATGTTGAGATGGCGCTGAATGAAGGACGTGCTGGCCTTGCCCTCGCGCGCGACCACCGCGACCGCCTGGTCGTAGAGACCGCGCTCGCCGCCGTCGCCCATCCCGATCCCCGGCAGCGCGCCGCCGGGGTCGTCGTCCTCGGCCTCGGTCACCGCCTCCACATAGGCGGGCTCGCCCTGCTCGCGCAGGAAGGCGACCACCGCCTCCACCTCCTGGTCGGAGACGAAGGGCCCGTGGACGCGGGTGATCCGCCCGCCGCCGGCCATGTAGAGCATGTCGCCCTGGCCCAGCAGCTGCTCGGCGCCCTGCTCGCCCAGGATGGTGCGGCTGTCGAACTTGCTGATGACCTGGAAGCTGATGCGGGTCGGGAAGTTGGCCTTGATGGTGCCGGTGATGACATCCACCGACGGGCGCTGGGTCGCCATGATGACGTGGATGCCGGCGGCACGCGCCATCTGCGCCAGGCGCTGCACCGCCGCCTCGATCTCCTTGCCGGCGACCATCATCAAATCCGCCATCTCGTCCACCACCACGACGATCAGCGGCATCGCCTCCAGCGTGAGCGGCTGTTCCTCGAAGGTCGGGCGGCCGGTGTCGGGGTCGAAGCCGGTCTGCACGCGCCGCGTGACGACCTCGCCCTTGGTGCGGGCGTCGGCCACGCGGTCGTTGTAGCCGCCGATGTTGCGCACGCCGAGCTGGCTCATCGCGCGATAGCGCCGCTCCATCTCGCGCACCGTCCACTTCAGCGCGGTCACCGCCTTGGCGGGCTCGGTGACAACCGGGGCCATCAAATGCGGGATGCCCTCGTAGGTCGAAAGTTCCAGCATCTTCGGGTCGATCAGGATCAGCCGACACTGGTCGGGCGAGAGCCGATAGAGCAGGCTCAGGATCATCGCGTTGACGCCGACCGACTTGCCCGACCCGGTGGTGCCCGCGATCATCAGGTGCGGCATCCGCTGCAGGTCGGCCACGACCGGCGCGCCGCCAATGTCCTTGCCGAGCGCGAGGCCGAGGCGTCCGGGATGGCGCTGCACGTCCTCGGCCGACAGGAGTTCGGACAGGAACACCGTCTCGCGCTTGGCGTTTGGCACCTCGATGCCGATGACGTTGCGGCCCGGCACGGTGGCGATGCGCACCGCGGTGACCGACAGGCTGCGCGCCACGTCGTCGGCCAGGCCGATCACGCGGGCGCTGCGGATGCCGGGCGCGGGCTCCAGCTCGTAGAGGGTGACGACCGGGCCGGGGCGGATCTCCACGATCGCGCCCTGCACGCCGTAATCGGACAGCACCGTCTCCAGCAGGCGGGCATTGGCCTCCAGCGCGTCCTTGCTGGGGCCGGTGCCGGCGCGCGCCGGGGCGGGTTTCAGCAGCGACAGCGGCGGGAAGCGCCAGCCCGCCTCGCCCAGCGGCAGGCTGTCCTGCTGCGGCTTACCGCGCGCCAGGGAGCGAGCCGGGATGGTGCGCCGCACCGGGCGCGCGGGGATGCCGGGTCTCGGACATATCGGGCGCGGCTGCGTCGGGGACGGGTCCGGCTGCTGCCCGTCCTCCTCGGCCGCCGGGACCGCGCGCCAGGGCCGCTCGGCGAACACATCGCCGGCCCGTCGCGCCCCGGCGGCGCCGTAGCCGAGCATGCGCAGCGCCGCCGGCCGGGCCACGGCCCTAGCGGCGTTGGTGACCCGCGCGGTCAGCAGCGCGGCGATCCAGCCGGTGGAGACCGAGAACCGCACCACGGCGCCGGGCGCCCCGCATGGCGGCCCGCCACTCCCCGCCGGTCAGGCCACAGGCGAGCAGCACCAAGGTCAGCGCCAGCGCCCAGCCGATCGCGCCGACCAGCACGGCCCCGACCGAGCCGAGCACGCCGCGTCCAGCCGTCAGCGCGGCCTGGGCCAGCAGCGTGCCGACTGCCCCGCCCAGGCCCGCCGAGGCGGGCCAGGTCACCGTCCGGGGCAGCGGCAGCAGCGACAGCGCGGCCGCGAGCACCGGCACGCCGAGCAGCAGGGCGGCCCCGCGCACCACGGCTGCCGACCCCTCGGCGCGAGGCGAACCGCCAGGCGAGGCAGAGCATGGCGATCCCGGGCAGCCCGCCGGCCAGACCGAACGCCTGCAGCAGCAGGTCGGCCACCGTCGCGCCCACCGGTCCGGCCAGGTTGTGCGCCCGCGCCATCGAGGCGGTGTCGAGCGAGGGGTCGCGCGCGTCGTAGCTCGCCAGCGCGACCAGCAGCATCAGCCCCGCCAGTCCGAGCGCGAGCCCGGTCAGCTCCGCCGCGCGGCGCCGGGCCAGCGCCCGGATGGCGGGCGAGACGAAGCGACGGTCGCTGCGCCTGGGGCGGGCGGTGGCGGGGCGGGCGGTCGCGGCCATGCGATTCGGAACCTCGGACGCTGTCGGCGAGAGCGGTGGACCATAGCCGGGCGAGACGCGGAGGGTTCAGAAAATTCGCTTGCGGCGCAAGACGATATCCGGTTCGGTCCAGCGCGACAGGCGGGTGTGATGACGGATCGGATCGAGGTGGCGGTGTGCGTGGTCGGCGCGGGGCCGGTCGGCGGCACCCTGGCGTGCCGGCTGGCGGCGGCCGGAATTCCGACCGCGGTCATCGACCGCGCGCCGCTACCGCCCATGGAGCATCCGGCCTTCGACGGCCGCGCCTACGCCATCGCCGCCGGCTCCCGCCGCCTGCTGGAGCAGGCGGGCCTGTGGGCCCGGCTGGCGCAAGGCGCCTGCCCGATCCTCGACATCCGCGTGAGCGACGGCAGGCTGGGCCGGCCGGCCTCCAAGCTGTTCCTACACTTCGACCATCGCGAGGCGGGGCCCGATGCCGGGCCGTTCGGCTTCATGGTGGAGGCGCGAGCGCTGCGGGTGGCGCTGAACGCGCATTTCCGCGCGCTGCCCGCGTTGTCGGTCTTCGCCCCGGCCGAGGCGCAGGTCGCGCGCTCGGCCGACGGCGCGACGGTCCGCCTGGCGAGCGGCCCGACGATCGCCTGTCGGCTGGTCGTCGCCGCCGAAGGCCGAAACTCGCCACTGCGCGAGGCCTCGGGCGTTCCGGTGACCCACCTACCCTACACGCAGACCGGCATCGTCTCGGCCGTGGCGCATGAGCGTGTACACCACAACGTCGCGCTGGAGCACTTCCTGCCCGCCGGCCCGTTCGCGCAACTGCCGATGGCCGCGAGCCCCGACGCCGAGGCGGGCGGGGCGCCCAACCTGTCGGCAATCGTCTGGACCGAGCGGAGCGAGGCCGCGCGGCGGATGCTGGCGCTGGACGATGCGGGCTTCGCGCGCGAGATCGCGCGGCGCCTGGGCGATCATCTCGGCCGGGTGCGCCCGGTGGGACGGCGCTGGACTTACCCGCTATCGGCCATGCTCGCGCATCGCTACACGGACACCAGGCTGGCGCTGGCGGGCGATGCCGCGCACGGCATCCATCCGATCGCCGGGCAGGGCCTCAATCTCGGCTTCCGCGACGCGATCGCGTTGTCGGAGTTGCTGATCGAGGCGCACGCGGCGAATGCCGATGTGGGCGCCCCTGCCCTGCTCGTCCGCTACCAGCGCCGCCGCCGGCCCGACAACCTGATGATGCTGACGGCGACCGACGCACTCGATCGGCTGTTCAGCAACGACAGCCGGCTGCTACGGCTGGCCCGCGACATCGGCATCGCGGCGGTCCACCGCACGCCGCCGCTCAAGCGCGCGTTCATGCGCCAGGCGATGGGGCTGGGGGTGCTGCCGGGGCTGGGGTGAACGCCTGACGTCAGCGCACTGCCCGTATTTGCGGAAGCTCCTCCACGAGGGCCCAAAGGGAGTGGGCCACGCTGCGCCGGAAAAGGGACGATACGGCGGCTCCGGGCTTGCCGTTCGCCAGCGCGCGCCACGCATCCGTCGCGGCGATGCCGGCGTGCATCAGCATGCTCGCGTGCCGGTAGCAGGCCATCATGCAGGCGTTGCAGGGTTCGCGCTGGTCCGCGATGCCGTCCAGGTCGAAGACAGAACCCATCGGCTCGCTCCAAGCCTCGCAGCGCCAGATATCAAGGTTCCAATCCAGGTAGAAGTACTTGAAGCCGCCGACGCACGATACCGCTTGCGGCTCACCCCGGACGTAGCGCGCGACCTCGGCGAGCGACGCCGTCAAATTGAGGACCGGGAACCGGCTCTTCAGCCGCTTGATCGCGCCCAGCGCTTCCAGGATTTCATCGCAATCGAGATCAACGAGGGGCGAGTTTCCGCCGAAAACCAAGGACGTCGAGCCGAACGGCTCGCGGCGTGGATAGGAAAAATTCACCGCATCGAACCCAAGCCGCCGCAGCGTGTCCGGCAGCTCGTCGTAGCGGACCAGGCGGCTCACGGTCACCGAGGCGTAAACCGGCAGGCCGAAGCCGCGGGCCCGCGCGATTCCCTCGACCAGGCGCTGCTCCAATCCCGCGAGGCCCCGATTATGCTCGTGCTCGGCGAGACTGGCGCTGTCGATGGAGATGAGCAGTCTCGTGAGCTCCGCCGCCGCGAGGGCATCGATATGCTGCGGATTCCGATGATGCCGGACAGCGATTCCGATTGAAGGCGGACGCTGATTCCGATCCAAGGCGGACACCGATTCCGAGCGATCCCGGACAGGGCCGTCGTCGACGTAGCTATGGAGTCAGGCGACCGCCTCGGCGTCAAGCAGCAATGCCTTGGCGGCGCGTTTGCGGAGTGATTCTCCCTTCAGCAGCAGGCGATGGGCGTTGTGGACGAGGCGGTCCAGCACGGCATCGGCGATCGTCGGATCGCCGATCACCTCGTGCCAGTGGTCGACCGGCACCTGGCTGGTGACGATGGTCGAGCCGCGTTCATGCCGGTCGTCCATGATCTCCAGCAGGTCGCGCCGCTGCTCGCCGGTGAGCGGCGCCAGGCCCCAGTCATCCAGGATCAGCAGCTGCACCCGTCCGATCGCCTTCAGCAGCCGCCCATAGCGTCCGTCGCCGCGGGCCAAGGCGAGCGCCTCGAGCAGCCGGGGAACCCGGTGATAGGCGACGGAGCGGTTGTCGCGGCACGCCTTGTGGCCGAGCGCGCAGGCGATCCATGACTTGCCGACGCCGGTCGGGCCGATGACCAGCAGGTTCTGCTTGCGGTCGATCCAGTCGCCGGCAGCCAGCTTCTGGAACAGCGCGCGATCGAGACCCCGGGGTGTGCGTAGGTCGACGTCCTCCACGACCGCTTCCTGTCGCAGAGCGGCAAACCGCAGACGCGCCACCAGCCGCTTGTTCTCGCGCTCCATCGTCTCGCGATCGAGCAGCAGTGCCAGCCGCTCCTCGAAGCTCAGCGCCGCGATGTCGGGCTGTCGTCGCTGGTCGTCGAGCGCCTTCGCCATGCCGGTCAGGCCGAGGGCGAGCAGGCGTTCCTGGGTGGGATGGGGAAGCATCGGATCTCCTCCTCAGTGGTAGTAGCCGCGGCCGCGGATGTTGGCGTGCAGCAGCGGGGCCGTGTCCGGCGCGGTCTCGTCATGGAAGGCCCGGTCGAGGCCGGTCTTGAGGATCGAAGCGATCGAGCCGTAGGTCCGCGCGCCGATGGTCAGCCCGCGCTGGCAGGCCGCTTCCAGCCGGATCTCTCCATAGGTCTTGGCCAGCTGCAGGATGCCGAGGCAGGCGCGGAAGCCCTGCTCGGGATGCGGCTTGGTGCGCATGATGGTCTCGACCAGCGCCGCCGTGCCCGGCCCGACCTGCGCCGCAAACGACAGCATCCGCGCCGGTGTCCAGCTGGCGTAGCGCCGATGGGCGCTCGGCATGTGCTCCGGCGTCGTCGTGTGCCGCCGCTTCAATGCCGACCGGGGATGGGCCGCGACGCGCTGGCCGGCATGGAAGACCTCGATCGTCGTGTCGGTGATGCGCGCTTCCACCACCTCGCGGATCAGCCGCGACGGCACGGAGTAGAAGTGGCCATGCACCTCGACGTGGTAGTCGGAGGCGACCCGGCAGCGCCGCCATTCGGCGTAGGCGTAGGGATCGGGCGGCAGCGGCAGCAGCGCCGGCCGGTCGATCGTGTCGAAGAACTCCCGGCGGCTGGCACCGAGCTTGCGCATCAGCCGGGCGTTCAGGTCGCCCAGCACCTCGCGGATCGCCTCGTTCAGCTCGCCGAGCGACAGGAAGCGGCGGTTCCGCAGCCGCGCCAGGATGAACCGCTCGACGATCAGCACCGCGACCTCGACCTTCGCCTTGTCACGCGGACGGCGGACCCGGGTCGGCAGCACCGCCGCGCCGTAGTGGGCCGCCATCTCCTGGTAGGTGCGATTGATCCCGGGCTCGTAGCGGCAGGCTGTCGTCACGCCGGCGCGCAGGTTGTCGCAGACCAGCAGCTTCGGCGCGCCGCCGAGGAAGGCGAGCGCGTTGACGTGCGCCCCGATCCAGTCCGCCAGCCCCTCGCTCCAGCGGGCCTCGGCGTAGGTGTAGTTCGAGGCGCCGAGCACGGCGACGAAGATGTGCGCCGGCCGCTGCTCTCCGGTCACCCCGTCGAACACCGGCACGGTGTCGCCGGCATAGTCCACGAAGAGCTTCTCGCCGGCGACGTGGGTCTGGCGCATCGTCGCGCTGACGCCGCGCCGCCAATCGATATAGAGGTCGCAGAACCGGCTATAGCCGTAGCCGTCCGGATACTCGGCTCGATATTCCTCCCACAGCAGGAGCAGCGTGACACCGCGGCGCCGCAGCTCGGCATGGACGTGATTCCAGTCCGGCATCACCCGGGTGGGCGCCTCGTAGAACCCGGCAGGCGTGAACAGCCGCCGCTCCAGCTCCGCGTCGTCGATCTCGGCCGGCACTGGCCAGGTGATCCCGATCACCGCCGTCCGGCGGAGATATTCGCCGACCGTGGTGTGCCCGATGCCGACCGCGCGCGCGATCGTCCGCACGCTCGCGCCGCACGCATACTTCAGTCGCAAAACCTCTCGCACCTTCCGCATCGACAATCTCTCGGCTGGCATCGCGTCCCCCCTGGTCGGAGAACCACGCTACCGGTCATGAAATCGTCGACGGCGGCCCCGCAGACCCCCCTCAGGGCTGTCCGGGATCGATCGGAATCACTGTCCGGCTTCCGTCGGAATCAGTGTCCGCCTTGCGTCGGAATCACCGTCCGCCTTGGCTCGGAATACGCAGATATGCCGCGGCAGGAACCAGCCATTGGTGATGACGGCACATCGCATGCCCGCCGAGGAGGCATCCGAGACGAGCCGCGCGATGGCTGGATGCACCAGAGGCTCGCCGCCTTGAAACGTCAGGTACCTGATCCCGCGCCGGCGCAGGATTGGAAGAGCCCTGGCGAACGCCTCGGCGTCGATGTATCGGCGGGGGCCGACCAATGTCTTGTCTCGGGCGAAGCCGCAAAAGTCGCAGTTGGCGTTGCAGACGTTGGTGACCGAGACATCGCAGACGGCAGGTAGGCGGCGATCCAGCATTCTCTAAACTCCTGAGCCGATCAGGCCAGTGCCCACGGCGAGACGCCAGTGGCCTCGGGGCGGGCGCTAAAACAATGGGTGCGACGAGCGTTCTGGCAATCGGCTACGGAACCGACTGCCTCGGCCGGGTGCGCCGGGTGGGGCGGCGCTGGAGCTATCCGCTGTCGGCCATGCCCGCAGCGGGCGTTCATGCGCCAGGCGATGGGGCTGGGGGTGCTGCCGGGCTGGGGTGATGGATCTGGGCTGATAGCACAGAGGCGCTGTTTACGGTGCGAGGTTGTGGCATAGGGGCGAGGTGCCCGCGACCATCATCGACAACCCGATCCTCAACAGCCCCTTCGCCACGCCGGCCCGTCACTGGGTGCTCGACGACAGCGGTATCCCGACCGGCCTGGTGGCCGACGGCCGCCGCCGGAGCGAGTTCGTCGTGCCGGTGGCGCCGGCGAAGCATCAAGTGAAGGCGCAGGGAGACCTCGGACTTGAAGCCGAGTACGGGCAGCGCACGCCCAATGACTACATCAACGAAATCCGGGCCAAGGTGGCGGATTGGCGCGCGCTGGGCGATGCCGGGCTGCGCGCCACCGTCACCCCCGTCACCGCCCGGCTGCTGCGGCACTGGCGCGACCCGGACCGCAGCCGGCGGCTGTTCTTCTGCCAGATCGAGGCGGCGGAGACGGCGATATGGCTGGCCGAGGTGGCGCCAAAGATCGAGCTGGACCGGCTGCGGGCGCTGAACGCGGAGGCGAACCCGGATCTGTTCCGGATCGCCTTCAAGCTCGCCACCGGTGCCGGCAAGACCACCGTGATGGCGATGCTGATCGCATGGCAGACCTTGAACGCCGCGCGTGCGCGCAACGCCACGCGCTTCACCGATGCCTTCCTGATCGTCGCTCCGGGCATCACCGTGCGCGACCGGCTGCGCGTGCTGCTGCCGTCCGATCCGACCAGCACGTATGTGCCGCACGACATCGTGCCGCGCGAGATGCGCGACGACCTGCATCGCGCGCGCATCGTGCTCACCAATTTCCACGCCTTTCAGAGGCGGGAGACCTTGGAGGCGCCGAAGCTGGCCAAGGCGATCCTCGGCGGCCGCGAGGGCCCGGTGGAGACGCTGGAAACCGAGGGCCAGATGGTCCAGCGCGTCTGCGGCGAGCTGCTCGGGCGCAAGCGCGTCGTGGTGCTGAACGACGAGGCGCATCACTGCTACCGGGAGAAGGTGGGCGACGGCGAGAAGCTCGATGTCGAGACCCGCGCGGAAGCGAAGAAGAACAACGCCGAAGCGCGCCTCTGGATCAGCGGCATCGAGGCGTTGCAGCGCGTGGCGAAGCACCGCGTGCAGGTCTATGACCTCTCGGCCACGCCGTTCTTCCTGCGCGGCTCCGGCTTTCCCGAGGGCACGCTGTTTCCCTGGGTGGTCTCCGACTTCTCACTGATCGATGCGATCGAGTGCGGGATCGTGAAGGTGCCGCGCGTGCCGGTGCAGGATCTGGCTGGCGCCGACGAGCCGATCTACCGGCATGTCTACAAGCATGTCCGCGACCGGCTGCCCAAGGCGGGACGCAGCAAGCAGGCGAAGGCGCTGGACCCGGAGGATCTGCCGAGCCAGCTCGTCGGCGCCTTGCAGGCCCTGTACGGGCATTATGCGAAGGTCTTTGCGAACTGGCGGACGAACGGCGGCGCCACGCCGCCGGTGTTCATCGTGGTCTGCAACAACACCGCGACCTCGAAGCTCGTGTTCGACTGGATCGCCGGGTACGAGAAAGTCGGGGATGGCACGGAACATACCGTACTGATCCCCGGCAAGCTGCCGT
Organism: uncultured Pseudomonadota bacterium; assembly: GCA_963756495.1. Classification (GTDB taxonomy): domain Bacteria; phylum Pseudomonadota; class Alphaproteobacteria; order Acetobacterales; family Acetobacteraceae; genus DATFDN01. The sequence goes on from CAVWNS010000009.1 coordinate 559,549, forward strand.
TGTTCTCCAACGTCGAGGACGGCGGAGCGGGGCAGCGTCGCATGGCGCCGCGGCCGACCTCCATCCTGATCGACAGCAAGGAACTGGAAAGCGGCGAGGCGCTGTCGGAGAGCTTCCGCAAGCTGGCCGCGCCCGAAATCGAGGCGTTCAAGCGCGAGTTGCGCGCGCGCGGTCGCCATGTCGAGGCGGAGAAGATCACGGAGTCCGACCTGCTGCGCGAGGTCATGAACACGGTGGGCCAGCAGGGTCGGCTGGGCGAGCAGATACGCTGCGTCGTCTCGGTCTCCATGCTGACCGAGGGATGGGATGCGCGCACCGTCACGCATGTGCTCGGCGTGCGCGCCTTCGGCACGCAGCTTCTGTGCGAGCAGGTGATCGGCCGGGCGCTGCGCCGGGTTTCCTATGATCCGATCGAGCCGGAGAAGACGATGTTCGAGCCGGAATACGCGGACGTGCTCGGCATCCCGTTCTCGTTCATCCCCGCCAACTCGGCCATCGACCACAAGGCGCCGAAGCCCACCACCCGCGTGCAGGCCGTGCTGCCGGAGCGCGAGGCGCTGGAGATCCGCTTTCCCCGCGTCCTCGGCTATCGGGTGGTGCTGCCGCCGGGCCGGCTGAATGCGCGCTTCACGCCGGAGAGCCGGCTGTCCATCACGCCCGACATGGCCCCGCCCGACGCCGTCAACGCGCCCTTCGTGGGCGAGACCATCACGCTGTCGCTGGAGGAGCTGGCGCGGCAGCGCGATTCGGCGATCGCCTTTCATTTGGCTGGCTACACGCTGGATCGCTGGTTCAGGGACCGGGAGGGCCACCGCAAGCCCTGGCTGTTTCCCTCGCTGCTGGCGATCACGCGGCGCTGGATGGACGAGTGCCTGCGCTGCGTCGGCGGCACGTTCCCCGCCTACCTGCTGTGGCGCGACGTGGGCGACAAGGCGGCCGAGCGCATCTATCGCGCCTGCATCGAAAGCGAGGCGGGCGGCGGCACGCTGCTTCCGATCATGGACCCGTACAACGAGCAGGGAAGCAGCCGGCATGTCGCCTTCAGCACGACGAAGGCGAATTTCTGGACCCCCGATGCGGCCCGCTGCCAGATCAACCTCGTGGTCTGCGACGGCGATTGGGAGGCGGCGTGCGCCCAGGGGCTTGAGGCGATGTCGGAGGTATTGCGGTACGTGAAGAACGACCGGCTTGGCTTCGAGGTGCCGTACGAGCATGGCGGGCAGGAGCATCAGTACCGCCCGGATTTCATCGTCGTGCTGGACGACGGCGCGGCCGATCCGCTGCATCTGGTGCTGGAGGTGAAGGGCGAGCGCGACGCCCAGGACGACGCCAAGCACGACACCATGCGCGCATTGTGGGTGCCGGCGGTGAACGGCACCGGCCACTACGGGCGGTGGGATTTCCTGCGCCTCGACGGGCCGTATGGCGTGGCGCAGGCCATCCGCGCCCATCTCGCCGGCCGCGGCCCGCCCAAGCTCATCCCCGCGAAGGCGGGGACCCAGGTCCGTGCGTGAGCTTCAACCCCTTACTCTCGCGAGCCTGCTGGATTTCCCGCCTTCGCGGGAATGCACGGAGGGGGGCCTTGCCGCTCATCCCCGCGAAGGCGGGGACCCAGGCCGGTGTATGAGCTTTAAACATCTTCCTCTCGCGAGCCTGCTGGATCCCCGCCTTCGCGGGAATGCACGGAAGGAGGGGCCTGTCCCGCTCATCCCCGCGCAAGCGGGGACCCAGTTCCGCACATGAGCTTCTACGTCTATGTCCTCGCGAGCCGTCGCAACGGCACGCTCTATGTCGGTCAGACCGACGACCTGATCCGCCGTGTCTGGCAGCATCGAACCGGCGCGTTGCCCGGCTTCACCGAGCGATATGGGGTCACGCATCTCGTCTGGTTCGAGCAGCACGAGACGCGCGAGGCCGCGTTCGCGCGCGAGCGGCGGCTGAAGAAATGGAATCGCGCATGGAAACTTCATTTGATAGAGCAGGCGAACCCGCATTGGCGCGATCTGGCGGAGGATTTCGGGCTGTGAAGGCTAGATTCCCGCTTGCGCGGGAATGCACGGGGGGAGTTCCGCCATCCCGCCTCACCTCCGTTCATCCCCGCGAAAGCGGGGACCCAGCCTCGCGCACCCCGCCACAAACCTTCGGGTGAGGGAAAATGCCGCCCAGGAAGAAAAGCGACACGCCGGCCCAGCCCACCGCTCTGGAAACATTGCGCCACCCCGCCGACGTGACCCGCCGCAACATCCCGACCGCGGAGACGTCCTCGTTGATGGAGCAGGCGGAGAATGCGGCGCCGCCCCTGCTCTATCCGCGCAATCCCGACCTCGACCCGCAGCTCGTCTGGCGCGGCAAGGACGCGCAGGATTCCGTGCCGCTGAGCGTGCCGACGGTGCCGATCTACATCCAGGAGAAGGTGCTGCCCGAGGCGCTGATCCGCGACTTGCAGCGCCAGGGCCGGACGGGCTCGGCGCCGCAGGCCGATTTGTTCGGCGGGTTTGATCGGATCGCCGACCCGGAGGCGAAGCTGGAGTTCTACGCGCACGCGGAGAACTGGTCGAACCGGATGATCCTGGGCGATTCGCTGCTGGTGATGAACAGCCTGGCGGAGAAGGAGGGTCTGCGCGGCCAGGTGCAGATGATCTACCTGGACCCACCCTACGGCATTCGGTTCGCCAGCAACTGGCAGCCGAGCACGCGCTCGCGCGACGTGAAGGAGGGCAAGGCGGAAGGGCTGAGCCGGGAGCCGGAGCAGATCAAGGCGTTTCGGGATACGTGGAGGGATGGGGTTCACACGTATCTGTCGTATCTGCGCGATCGGCTGATGGTGGCGCGGGAGTTGCTGACGGAGAGCGGCAGCATCTTCGTGCAGATCGGGGATGAGAATGTTCACGTCGTTCGATTGGTAGCTGATGAAGTCTTCGGCCCGAAAAATTTCGTCGCATTGATTGCAGTGGAAAAGACAAGCAGCCAGACGCAGGATTTCCTGCCGCCAGTTGCGGATTACCTGATCTGGTATGCCCGAGACCGGCAGAGCCTAAAATATAGACCGCTGTTTATTGAGAAGGCTACTTCTGCTGCGTTTTCCGAGTACAGTCGGCTCGAACTGGACGTCCTCACAAGACGTATAATGACGTCGACTGAGCTCGCCGGGGTGGAGGCTTTGCCCGCTGCATCACGTCGGTATCGACAGGACAATCTCACGAGCCAGAGTCAAGGGCGCGAGAAGGGAGAAGGAGCCGCCTCGTGGTTTCCCGTTGAGCTACAAGGACGTGTTTTCATTCCGAGCTTGCAGAATTGGTGGAAAACAAACGAACTCGGGATGACCAGACTTCGGAAGGCCGCCCGACTTGAACCTCGAGGTTCGAGCCTAATACCAACCCGCCTAGAGAGTGACACACGCCCACTCCCTTGCGCCGACGGAGCTGATGCGGTCAGGGTCGTTGACGAAGAAATGCCAGGCGGTCCGGCACGCCTCGACGATGGCGTCGTAGCCGTCCCACACCAGGGCGCACAGCCGGTTAGCGCGGAGGTATTGCCAGACGTTCTCCATCGGGTTCAGTTCCGGGGAGTACGGCGGCAGCGGCAGGAGTGTGATGTTGTCGGGCACGCCGAGACGGACGCCCCGCTGATGCCATCCGGCGCTGTCGCAGACCAGCACGGCGTGAGCGCCGGGTGCGACCTGGGTGCTAATTTCGGCCAGGTGCTCGGTCATGGCCTCGGCATTGACGCCCGGCATGATGATTGCGGCGCCGACGGCGCGGTTCGGGCAAATCGCGCCAAACAGGTAGGCGGAGTCGTGGCGGTTATCGCGGACCATCAACGGCCGCGAGCCGATCGGCGCCCAAATGTAAGCGTGGCCGCCCTTCTGGCCGACCCGTGCTTCGTCCTGAAACCAAATCTCGACTGGCTTGTCAGCCGCGGAAGCGGGCAGCGCCTCCTTCACCAGACTGGCAAAGTTTTTTTAAACGCCGCCTCGGCCGCGGCGTCCTTCTTCGGATGGAACGGCCGCGGCTGCAGCCGGGTCAGGTCGAGCCGGCGCAACCACTTGCCGATGGTGCTCTCATGCACCGTCACACTGAAGCGGCGCGCAACCTCTTCGCGCAAATCCAGGCACCGCCAGCGCACCACCTTGTGCTTTTCCAGATCCGGCCCCTTGACGACCAGCTCCCTCAGCTCCGCCATTTGCTCCTTGGTCAGGACCGGCGCGGGGCCTGGGCCGCGGCGCGACGTCAGCCCGTCCACCCCGTCCCGATTGTAGCGATGCACCCAGTCGCGAAGCGTTTGCCGGTCCATGCCGTTCCGCTCCGCCGCCTCGGCGCGCGGATAGCCCTCCAGAATCATCGCCATCGCCAGCAGCCGGCGGACCTGCGCGCCGTCGCGGCATTTGCCCGCGATCTCACGAAGGCCAGCCGCCGTGTGCTCCGTACGCGTCACCGTCACTGCCGCGCCCATCCGATGCCTCGCTCCGACTCGACCACGCGGCCATCGAATCAGAACCGAGCCAGATTGGGAATCCCAGAGAGTCAGAGGTCAGGCGGCTTGGTATAAGCTACGTCAGGTTCGTCGATGATTTCCCCGTATATGAGATCAACAACATATGGCTGGATGTCAGATTCTCTAGCCGTTCCGAAGCGAAGCATTACGTCGTTCAGACATCGTCCAGAACAGTGGAACGATGCCTTATGATGACCACCGACCCCGGAGACCTCGTGCTCGATCCCACCTGCGGTTCCGGCACCACCGCCTTCGTTGCGGAGCAGTGGGGCCGCCGCTGGATCACGATCGACACGTCGCGCGTGGCGTTGGCGCTGGCCCGCACCCGCCTCATGGCCGCGCGCCATCCGGCCTATCTGCTGCGTGACAGCAAGGATGGTGCGGCGAGGGAAAGCGAGATCACTGGCCGGCCAATTGCTGATGAAACCTTCCAGTTCGACATCCGCCAGGGCTTCGTGCTGGAGCGCGTGCCGCATGTCACGCTCAAATCCATCGCCAACAACGCCGAGATCGACGTCATCCACGACAAATGGCAGCCGACGCTCGATGCCGCGCGCGCCGCGCTGAACGCCGCCCTCGGCACCGCCTATGAGGAATGGCAGATGCCGCGCGCGCTGCGGCAGGACACGCCGGCCGCTGCACAGCAGGCCCACGCCCCGTTCTGGAATGCAAAGCGCGAGCGGCAGGCGGAGATGGATGCGTCCATCGCCCGCAACGCCGAGGTGGAGTTCCTGCACGACCGCCCCTACCCGAAGAAGGGCACCATCCGCGTCACCGGCCCCTTCACGGTCGAAAGCCTGTCGCCGCATCGCGTCCTGCCGACCAGCGAGGATGCGGACGTGGCGTTGCTGGAGGCGATGGGGGAGGAGGTGCCGGTCAGGGGCAAGCCGGGTCCCCTCCCCTCGACCCCCTCCCGCAAGGGGAGGGAGAGCGATGATTTCGTGACGGCGGTGCTCGACAATCTCGCCAAGGCGGGGGTGCAGAACACGCGCAAGAACGAGCGGCTGAGCTTCGCCACCATCCGCCCCTGGCCCGGAAAGGGCTACGTCGCGGCCGAGGCGACCTATGAGGAAGCAGGCACGCGGAAGCGCGCCGCCATCGTCATCGGCCCGGAATACGGCACGGTCGGTCAGGAGCTGGTGCGCGAGGCGGCGCGCGAATGCCGCGACTGGGCCGACGCCCTGGTGGTCTGCGGCTTCGCCTTCGATCCCCAGGTGGGCGAGACCACGATAAATCTCGGCCGCCTGATCGTGCTGAAGGCGCGCATGAGCCAGGAGCTGCACGCGGCCGACGCGTACAAGGCCGGCGGCGGCAATCTGTTCGTGGTGTTCGGCGAACCCGACATCGCCCTCGACCGCGACGCCGCCGGCGAGTGCGTCGTGCGCCTGCGCGGCGTGGACATCTTCGATCCCAACACCGGGGAGGTCCGCTCGTCGGGCAAGGTCGAGGAGGATGTCGCCTGCTGGTTCGTGCACACCGACTACGACGGCGACAGCTTCTTCGTCCGCCACGCCTATTTCCTCGGTGGCAAGGACCCGTTCGAGAAGCTGAAGGCCGCCCTGAAGGCCGACATCGACGCGGATTCCTGGGCCACCCTCCATGGCACGGAAAGCCGCCCGTTCCCGGCGCCGCAATCGGGGCGCATCGCGGTGAAGGTGATCAACCATTATGGCGACGAAGCGATGCGCGTGTTTCAGGTCGCGTGAAGCAGGTCCGGAGGGGCTGGGTTGAACTTTCCCGAGAGTGGACATCAAGTGACGTGGTTGTGACGTCGGCTGCCCACTCGCGCGTCTCCCTTGCGTTCTAGCCTCTGCTGGCCCGCCGGGATGCGCGGGCGATGCGAATACCAAACGGGGGAACGCCGATGACACACGCACCAGCCCGACGAGGGCGGGGACTGGAATGGCTGGCCTTGGGCGGCGGCGCCCTGCTCGGTCTTGCCTGGGCGACCTCGCCGGCGGTCGCCCAGACTCCCGCCGGTGGCACTGTCTGCACCATGTCCGCCCTGTCCGGGCTGGTTCCTGGCGCGAGCATCCTCTCCGCGACCAGCGTGGCCGCGGCTGCGCCGAATCCGGCGTATTGCGACGTGATCGGCACGCTCAACACCAGCGGCGAGGGTGCGCCGGCCGGCTCGGCCGGGTTCGAGCTGCGCCTGCCGGACAACTGGAACGGCAAGTTCCTGTTCTTCGGGGTCGGCGGCCTGGCCGGCGGTACCTACACCGCCTTCTCCGCCAACCTGACGGACCTCGCGGAGGCGCTGCCGAAGGGCTACGCGACCGCCATCACCGATACCGGCCATCTGGCGGGCGAGACGGATGCGACCTGGGCGCTGCTCAGACCGGGCAAGCCGGACCGGGCGAAGGTCGCCGACTACTACTTCCGCGCCACCCACCAGGTGACGGTCGCCGGCAAGCAGTTGGTCGAGGCGTATTACGGCGCGCCGATCGGCAACGCCTATTTCGACGGCTGCTCGAACGGCGGGCGGCAGGCGATGGTCGAGGCGGCGCGCTACCCGGAGGATTATGACGGCATCATCGCCGGCGCGCCGTTCCAGGACATCCGCACCATCCTCGGTGGGATCAAGAACGCGAAGGCGTTGTTCGCGACCCCATCGAGCTATCTTCCGGCGACCCTGCTGCCCGCAATCGACGCCGCCGTCTATGCCGCCTGCGATGCGCTCGACGGGGTCAAGGACGGGCTGATCCAGAATCCGGCGAAGTGCACGTTCAAGCCGTCCGACCTGGTCTGCGCCGCGGGTCAGACCGCGAACTGCCTGACCCAGGACCAGGCGAACTTCCTCACCACCTATATCAGCCCGGTGCGCAACGAGGCCGGCGAGCTGATCTATCCCGGCTTCTCGATCACCGACCTGTCCAATGGCGGGATGGATGCCTGGACCGTCGGCACAACGCCGCCGACCGCGCCCGGCACCGCCGAGCCCTGGGGCAACATGGGGTTCACCCCGGCCCCGATCGGCTTCCAGTTCACCGATCACATCACCAAGTACCTGGTCACCCTCGACCCGACCTTCAACATCTTCACCTATCCGATCGGCATTGACGGGGTGGTGACGCCGGAGGGGCTGGCGCTGTTCGACGCCCGGACCTCGGCGGGAAGCGCCGCCGCGCCCGAGGATTTCCAGACCTTCATCGGCCAGAACCGGAAGCTGCTCTGGTACCACGGCTTCAGCGACCCGGCGCTGCCGCCCTTCCGCTCCGTCCTGCTCTATGAACAGCTCGCCGCCTTGGCGCAGTCCTCGTATTCGGGGCTCCAGGACAACGTCCGCATGTTCATGGTGCCGGGCATGCAGCATTGCGGGGGTGGACCCGGCCCGAACGTGTTCGACACGCTGAACGCGCTGGATTCCTGGGTGACCCAGGGCCAGGCGCCCGACGGCATCGTCGCGACGCACTATACCAGCAACGACCCGACGAAGCCGGTGACGCGCACCATGCCGCTGTGCAAATTCCCCGAGCAGGCCGCCTACAATGGCTCCGGCGACCCGACCCAGGCCGCGAGCTGGAGCTGCACGCCGAACAGCAAGCTCCTGGAGGTGGGGCCGGCCGGCCAGCAGGCCGGGCTGACTCCCGGCGGCTGACCGCACTGCTCACTTCCTCGCTTGCGGGGGAGTGAGCGTCAGGCCCGCCGTCGCGTCTTCCGCGCCGTTGGTTCGACCAGCGGCGCGAGGAAGCGGCCGGTGTGGCTTTCGGGATCGGCGGCGATGTCCTCCGGGGTCCCCTCGGCGACGAGGCGTCCGCCGCCCTCCCCGCCTTCCGGGCCGAGGTCGAGGATCCAGTCGGCGGTCTTGATGACCTCCAGATTGTGCTCGATCACCACCACCGTATTGCCCTGCTCGACCAGCGCGTGCAGCACGTCCAGCAGCTTGCGCACGTCCTCGAAGTGCAGGCCGGTGGTCGGCTCGTCGAGGATGTAGAGCGTGCGCCCGGTGGCGCGGCGGGCCAGTTCCTTGGCGAGCTTGATGCGCTGCGCCTCCCCGCCCGACAGCTTGGTCGCCTGCTGGCCGAGGCTGACATAGCCGAGCCCGACCTGCTGGAGCAGGCGCAGCCGGTCGTGGATGCGGGTCTGCGCGCTGAAGAAGCCGACCGCCTCGTCCACCGTCATCGCCAGCACGTCGGCGATCGACTTGTCGCGGTACTTGATCTCCAGGGTCTCGCGATTGTAGCGCCGCCCCTTGCAGACGTCGCAGGTCACGAAGACGTCGGGCAGGAAGTGCATCTCGATCTTCAGCACGCCGTCGCCCTGGCAGGCCTCGCAGCGCCCGCCCTTAACGTTGAAGCTGAAGCGACCCGACTTGTAGCCGCGCGCCCGGCTTTCGGGCAGTTCCGCGTACCAGTCGCGGATCGGCGCGAACAGGTCGGTGTAGGTCGCCGGGTTGGAGCGCGGCGTGCGCCCGATCGGGGACTGGTCGATGTCGATGATCTTGTCGAGCTGCTCCAGCCCCTCGATGCGATCGTGCGGCGCCGGCACCTCGCCCGAGCCCATCAGCCGGCGGGAGGCGGCGCGGTACAGCGTATCGACCACCAGGGTGGACTTGCCGCCGCCGGAGACGCCGGTGACGCAGGTGAAGGTGCCCAGCGGAAAGCCGGCGGTCAGGTCCTTGAGGTTGTTGCCGCGCGCGCCGATGACGCGGAGCATCCGGTTTGGGCGCACCGTCCGGCGCAGCGCCGGGATCTCGATCCGCCGCCGGCCGGACAGATAATCCCCGGTCAGCGATTTCGGGTTGGCGGCGACCTCGGCCGGCGTGCCCTCGGCCACCACCCGGCCGCCGTTCACCCCGGCGGCGGGTCCCATGTCGATCAGGTGGTCGGCGGCGAGGATCGCGTCCTCGTCGTGTTCGACCACCAGGACGGTGTTGCCGAGGTCGCGCAGGCGCCGGAGCGTGCCGAGCAGGCGTTCGTTGTCGCGCTGGTGCAGGCCGATGGACGGCTCGTCGAGCACGTAGAGGACGCCGGTGAGCCCCGAGCCGATCTGGCTGGCCAGCCGGATGCGCTGGCTTTCCCCGCCCGACAGCGTGGCCGAGCCGCGCGCCAGGGTCAGGTAGCTGAGGCCGACATCGTTGAGGAAGCGCAGGCGATCGACGATCTCGCGCAGGATGCGCCGCGCGATCTCGGCGCGCTGCGGGGTGAGCGTGCCGAGCACGGACTCGAACCAGGGCAGCGCGGCGCTGATCGACAGCTCCGAGGCCTGGGCGATGTTGCTGTTGGCGATGCGCACCGCCAGCGCCTCCGGCTTCAGGCGCGCGCCGGCGCACACCTCGCAGGGCCGTTCGGCGCGGTAGCGCGCCAGTTCCTCGCGCACCCAGACGCTGTCGGTCTCCACGAACCGGCGCTCCAGGTTGCGGATCACGCCCTCGAACGGCTTGGTCACCGTGTAGGCGCGCACGCCGTCCTTGTAGGTGAAGGCGACCGGCTCGTCCTTGGTGCCGAACAGGATCGCCTGACGCACTCTTTCCGCCAGCTCGTCCCAGGGAGTGCGGGTGGTGACCTTGAAGTGCCGCGCCAGGCTTTGCAGCGTCTGGTCGTAATAGGGCGTCTGCGCGCCGGCCCAGGGGGCGACGGCGCCCTCGGCGAGCCCGGCGCGTCCGTTGGGCACCACCAGGGCGGGGTCGAAGAAGCCTTGGCTGCCGAGCCCGTCGCATTTCGGGCAGGCGCCGTGCGGGCTGTTGAAGCTGAACAGCCTTGGCTCGATCTCCTCGATGGAAAAGCCGCTGACCGGGCAGGCGAAGCGCGAGGAGAACACGGTGCGCGCGTCGCCGTCGGCCCCGCTGGCATCGGCTCGATCGGCGTAGGCGATGCCGTCCGACAGGGCGAGCGCGGTCTCGAAGCTGTCGGCCAGGCGCGGCTCCAGGCCGGGGCGGACGACGATGCGATCGACCACCGCCTCGATCTCGTGCTTGGTCTTGCGGTTGAGCGCGGGGACATCGGCGATCTCGTGCAGGGTGCCGTCCACCTTGACCCGGGTGAAGCCGCGGCGCTGAAGCTCGGCCAGTTCCTTGCGGTACTCGCCCTTGCGGTCGCGCACGACCGGGGCGAGCAGATAAAGGCGCGTGCCCTCCGCCATCGCCATCACCCGATCGACCATCTGGCTGATGGTCTGCGCCTCGATCGGCAGGCCGGTGGCGGGCGAATAGGGCACGCCGACGCGCGCCCAGAGCAGGCGCATGTAGTCGTGGATCTCGGTGACCGTGCCGACGGTGGAGCGCGGGTTGCGGCTGGTGGTCTTCTGGTCGATGGAGATGGCGGGCGAGAGCCCGTCGATGCTGTCCACGTCGGGCTTGCCGGCAAGCTCCAGGAACTGGCGGGCGTAGGCCGACAGGCTCTCGACGTAGCGGCGCTGGCCCTCCGCGTAGATCGTGTCGAAGGCGAGCGAGGACTTGCCCGAGCCGGACAGGCCGGTGATGACGGTCAGGCGGTCGCGCGGGATGACGACATCCACGTTCTTGAGATTGTGCTCGCGCGCGCCGCGGACGTGGATGGAGTTGCCGGCCATGAGCCGTCTGATGCCCACTATGGTTGTTCTTGGGATGTTCGCGTTGTAGGATACGTGGCCGGGTCAGGGAAGGGTTTTGCCGCCGGCGGGACTCGCGCGGTAGGGATAGCTTAACCGCTTCCGGGGGTGAATGCCTCGGAACTCTTTGGCGGATGGGGACAGGATCATGGCAGGCAGCGTCAACAAGGTCGTTCTGGTAGGCAATCTGGGCAAGGACCCGGAGGTGCGCACCACCCAGGACGGCACCAAGATCGTCAACCTGACCCTGGCGACCAGCGAGACCTGGAACGACCGCGCCTCGGGCGAGCGCAAGGAGCGCACCGAGTGGCACCGGGTGGTGATCTTCAACGACCGCGTCGCCGACGTGGCCGAGCGGTTCCTGCGCAAGGGCCGCAAGGTCTATGTCGAGGGCAGCTTGCAGACCCGCAAATGGACCGACCAGTCGGGCCAGGAGAAATACACCACCGAGGTGGTGATCGGCCGCTACAAGGGCGAGCTGGTGCTGATCGACAGCAACCGTGGCGAGGAGACGGGGGTGGCCGAGGGCGGCGGCGGTGGGTTCCGCGAGCGGGCGCCGGCGGCCCGTGCCGGCGGGGCCGCCGGTGGCGGGCGCGGGGCGCCGTCGTGGGAGGCGCCGAAGGGTGGGGATCTGGATGATGAGATTCCGTTTTAGGGGTGAAGGCGTCGACCCTGCCGCTGATCCGGTTCTGGCGCGCTTTCGCACGGCGATCGACGCCATTTATGGCGAGCGGGTCGAACGCGTGGTGCTGTTCGGCTCACGGGCGCGGGGGGATCATCGGAAGGATTCCGACTACGACGTGGCGGTGTTTCTGAGAGATTGGCGGTCGCTCTGGGACGAGCTTGAGGGCATGTCCGCCGCGGCGCTCGAGGTTCTGGTCGAGACCGGCGCGGACATATCCGCCAAGCCGTTCCAGGCGACGGCGTGGCGCGAGCAGTCCGCTTTCATGCACGACGTGCGCCGGGATGGACGAGAGTTCTAGGCTCGCCGTTCGTGACCATCTGGCAAGCGCACGCTCGCACCTGGACCATGCGCGCGCGATCGCCGGTATTGGTATCCACGATATCGCGGCGCGGGAGGGTTATCAGTCCGCTTTTCACGCTGCTCAGGCCGTCCTGGTCGCGCGTACTGGCCGGCGGGCGAAAACACATTCAGGGTTGCGAACCATGCTCGCGAAACTTGCAGCGGGATCGGATGACATTGATTTGGAGTGGGCGAAGTTTTTGGCCCAGGCCTATGATCTGAAGTCGAAAGCAGACTACGGCACCAAGGCGGATACCGTGTCCGCAGACGATGCCCGGTCGGCTATGGACGGCGCGGAGCGCGTGCTTGCCGACGTGACGCGATTGCTGAGCGAGCGGTAGACTCCCACGCGCTTGGCGACGGGCGCACCGTCAGCCGTTCGCGATCGCGCAGTGCCGATACGCGGCATCCAGTTCCGGGCCAAGCAGAAGCACCGCCGCGATCCGTCGTGCCGACTGTTGCACGTGCCCGACCTCATCGGCCGAGAGCGCACGGCCGATGATCGAGTGGTCGCGATAGCTGAGCCACTTCTTGAGCACCTGATAGCCGCCGATCCGACATTCCCAAACGCTCTCGGGGATGCCGCGCCAGAAGCTTGCTTCGTTGATGCCGATATCGACCATCGCGTGGCCGAGCGGTTCCTGCGCAAGGGCCGCAAGGTCTATGTCGAGGGCAGCTTGCAGACCCGCACATGGACCGACCAGTCGGGGCAGGAGAAATACACCACCGAGGTGGTGATCGGCCGCTTCAAGGGCGAGCTGGTGCTGATCGACAGCAACGGCGGCGAGGACGCGGGGGTGGGCGAGGGCGGCGGCGGCGGGTTCCGCGAGCGGGCGCCGGCGGCCCGTGCGGGCGGGACCGGCGGTGGCGGGCGCGGGGCGCCGTCGTGGGAGGCGCCGAAGGGTGGGGATTTGGACGATGAGATTCCGTTTTAGGGAGCGGCGTGCGTCAGCTACGGGCTGATGTGCGCGGGCGTCCGCCCTTGGCGCCGTTCGCCCGTGCCGCCGTAGCCTTGGCCGGGGAGGTCGCTTGGCCCGCGTGCCGGGCCATGTAGGCCCTGGTTCCGAACAAGCCGGCGAGCAAGCCGGGAATCGAGAGATCGGTGTCCAGCGCTTCCCAGTGCAGGCCGTAGCCCGTCCCGAGGATTTCGACCTCGGCAAGCTGCTCCTCGGTTGCGCTCTCCAGCCCCTGCGCCAGGCGCGGCGGGAACATGAAGGTGCATCCGTTGGTCAGCTCGATGACGACCCGGCCGAGTTGGCGATCGTAACGCGCTGTCGCGGCACGCGGCTCAACGAGGCGCGCGATCCTGCCGCGTTCCGTGGCGGCGTCGATCTGGGCATCAGTCAATTCGGCCATGGATGTCCTCCCATCGGGCCAGCAGCAGCGCCTGCTGCTCCATAACGATCCGCACGGCGCGGCGGACCTCGCCGCGCGTCATGCCCTCGGCCCAGACCAGTTCAGGGGTGCCCTCGGCATCGAGCAGATTGATCTTGGCTCGGCGTCACCGAAGGCGTGGACGTGGGCCGGGTGGTGATCGTCGACGCAAAGGTCGTGGCCTTTCCTGCGAGTATCAGGCTCATGGTGCGCTCTTAGATGGACGGATAAGGAATCTTGAGGGAGCCGCACGCTAAACCCGGCGCAGCATCGGGAAAATTGCGCCTAGAACAGCAATGGGCCGTACGGCTCACGTTGCGGAACAATTGTCCGGCGGACCTCCTCTAGGATATCGATCTCGAACTCCGGAAGATCGAGCTCCCGAAGCGGCAGAGTTAGAAGGCGAGCGAGCACGGTATCCAATGATCGCGCCGGCAACAAATGCGATGCAAGCTGCTGGGCGGTCTGGACCGGAACGCCATATTCATCCAGCGCGAATAGCGCGGACGGCATGAACAAGTTTTCCGCTTGCTCCGCGAACGCCGCATAGTCGCCGGGGTTCAACCCGAGGTGCGTGAAGATGTCGCGCTGGATGGCCTCGATGACCATGAGGTCACGCGGGAAGCGCTGACAAACAATGTTCCGGATGAACCTAAGACCACTCTCTACCGCATCACTAGGCGTCTGCTCGGCACGCCGACCCAGGATACAGCGCTGCACGTAGCTCGAAAGATTCTGCTCGATGCGAAGGCTGTTGATATGCCAAGCCAGGGCTCGCCCCGAGTGAACGTCATAGCCGGGAAGCAAATTGCGTTCAAGGAAATCAAAGACGAGGTTGCACACGGTTTCAAGCTGCGGCGCGCGCGGGATACCTGACCACCTCAACGTATCTTCATACTGGATCAAGTCGGCCCGAATTGTCGCCGCGATCCGCTCCTGGACCTCGACGGGAGTGTTCCTGTTCAGGCGCAAGGTATCCGACGATAGCGTGCTCTCGCGGAAGAGACTGTTCAACCGCTCTCGGGATGTCGGCGCAAGGTCGTCATCATCGAGATCAAGCAGGAGGCTAAATGGCGTTTTCGGACCCTGGCGTCCGATCGGGAATTCAACCGAATAGCTCTCGTCAGTGGGTGCCGTCTCAAGGACGTATACTCGACCAACAAAAATTTCTCGCATTCGGCCGGCACGCCCTTCGATATTCTTATAAGTGAAGTGGTCGAGTACGTCCATACCTTTGCGACGATCATACACAATTACATTCTTAGCGACCGTGTTAACGCCCTCGATGATAGTTGACGTGCAAACAAGGAATTGGATCTGACGGTCGTTGAACAGCCGGATGAAATACTGCTGGAGTGCTCTGGGTACACCACCATGGTGCACACCAATTCCGTGGCGTAGGGCTTGGCAGACTGCCCACTCCGGATGATAGTGCGCCCCGATCCACGAAATGGCCGGCGCAGTAGCGTCTGAAACCGGGAAGCTCCCATTCGCCACCAGAAACATCGCCACCTCGGTCGCGCTGCGTGGTGACTGACAGTAGACGATGGTTGGCCCGTCGATCGCGCGACATAGCTCCAGGAGCTTATCACTACGTTGTTCGCCGCGCGTAGGGAGGTTGAGGTTCACGACATCGACAGCGACCGTCGAGAATTCCGAGGGAATGAAGTGGTATTCATAGTCTTCCAAGCCTTTGACAGTCTGAATATTTGGGCCGAGGAGATAAAATTGCGCGCCCGTTTGAGCGAGCTTATGGAACGCTAGATTAAGATCGACTGCTCGGTCCAACTCTTTCTCAGCGCTGAGATTTATTTTGTAGAACTCGTCGATAATGAATAGCTGGACATCTCCAAGGTCCTTCCGCCTGAGGACGCGTTCCTGTGTGAGCACGTAGATATTAATGCGGTCGGGTTGCGCCTGCTGAGTCGGATGCGTAACGACTGCACATCTCTCTCTAAACCGGATCAGCAGGCGTCGGCGCGTCTCGTCTATGAGGGCGATAGTTGGCACTACCACAACAATTTTACAGTAACTGGCCGATGCAACAAGCGCGTCGATGATGAGGCTTTTGCCGACGCTCGTTGATGCACTCAGCACTACGTTAGCGCCCGACATGAGCTGGTGGAAAATCTTTGCTTGCAGGCTATGAAAAATGATCTCGCCATTCATATCGTCTGCGCGATGCAGTTCATAGGCCAGGTGATCATTGAAGTCCGAGGCAGCAAGCTGACCAGTCATGTACGGGAACAGACCGACGCTGCGGACGAGGGACATCAGGATTTCACGCTCGGCAGTTCCGAAGCTATCCATGACCGCCAGGGCGCGGATGACCAAATCACGCCCCTCGTTGTGGGTCGCCCGCCGATTAACGTGGCGAGCAATTTCACGCAGGATAGCGAACGGAGTCGCGCTCACAATGCCCGGATCGGCAAGCGCGACTTTCAGAGCGGCATAGTCCATTTCAAGGCCCCCTAATCCGCTCCGCGAACTGCCGGGCCAAGGTTGCCACACATTCGATTGGAACGAAGAAAATATGGACCGCAATGGTTTCGATGACCGGCGGAAGAGCAGGCTTAATTGCCTCGTAGCGCGATGTAACCTCCTGGATTAGCCGATCGCGATAATTGTTATCAAAACCCCTGCTGAGCACGGCGCTTTCGTATGCAATGAGAATGGGGATGCAAAGCACTTTCAGTAGATCGTCAATAGGTGAGTTGCGCTTCAGTGCCTCCTCAAGCGTAGTCGGCAACAGATGCTGTGGCTCGCGCAGTGTAAGAATCACCTCGCGTTCCTGCTTCAGGAAATCCGGGTCGAGTACGCCTTCTAGTTCAGTCATAACCGAGGCAAGCACGGCATCATAAGTCGCTACGGTAGCCAGCGTTGCGCGGCCGAGCCACAATTCGTCGCGGACACCGTGAACAATGTGCGCGTTGCCGAAGGTCTTGGTCGCTCCTGCACTCTGGTAGAACAATTTGCATGCGACAGGCTCGCTTTGAAACCGATGTCGCAGAACCGCATGGAGCAGCATCTCGGCCAGGAGGCGATCGAGATTGACCTCACGGTCATGCTCGATGCGCTGGAATGCCGCCCGAAGCTTTTGACGTAGGTTGAGGTGCTGTACCTCGACAAGCTCACTCGCCCTAAGCGCGAACTCCGGCAGCCAGTCGGCAAGGTACTCGGCGAGCTGCTCCGACCGCCAGCGGCGGAGTTCGTAACGGGCGTCGTAACCGGTCAGTGCGCGCTGGATGTCCTCCTCGGCAACATGATGCAGCTCGGCAAAGAACCCTTCCGTGGCCACGCGGTACGGCTTCGATGTGCGGCGAGTCGCCGCGTCGGTGTCGGCGAGATGCTGAGACCACCAGGCCATAATCTCCGGTCGGCTGATGGCCTTCTGCTCCGGAGCGGTGACGCGCGATGCAGTAGCGGCGCAGCCGACGGATTTGAGAAGATCCTCGTAGATCGCGAGCACATGTCTGTGCGTTGGGTTAGCGCCATACTGATCCGCCAAGCATGACAAAAACTGCTGATTGCTGGCGGCGAGCCCGTCCATATCGCCGGTGGCCTGCCATACTGCGTTGCGCGTCCAATAAGCTAGGTCATTACCGTTCAGAGACATCGCCTTCGACGCTTTGGCGAGCTTTCCAGCAAGTTCGTTCAACATGGCGTTGCCGGCGCGGCGGTCGAGCGGCAACTTCAATGGCGACAGCCCCCTATTGACGTCGCGGCGAGAGACAACGCGAAAGAGAGCGTCCGGCCCGTGGCAATCGCAAAGCAGCGATTTCTCGATCAACGACGTCGGGCGTATTGAGCCGCGGCCACCCTCGCGCTTGCAGATTTCGGATTGCGACCACTTGCGATCCTCCTCTGTCGTCTTGACCTGCACGTATTCGGGACGTTCGACGATGTCGTTTGTCCAAATCAGGAGGATGTCATCGGCGGTCTCACACTCGACGCGCAGCAGTTGCGGGTCGGCGATCATCCGCAATACGAAGTGCGCCGCCACGTGGTCCTGATACTTAAAGCCTTGACGCGCGGCGACGCCGCCGGCGTCTGAAGCCCGCGGTAATTGACCCTGCCGTGCTTCGATGCTGCTCATGCCGGCGGCTGAAGCTCTGGGGACGTCCCAAGTATCAGATATAGCCGGACGAGCGGGACACCG
This sequence comes from uncultured Pseudomonadota bacterium, assembly GCA_963756495.1. Lineage (GTDB taxonomy): Bacteria > Pseudomonadota > Alphaproteobacteria > Acetobacterales > Acetobacteraceae > DATFDN01. The sequence goes on from CAVWNS010000009.1 coordinate 577,128, forward strand.
GGAGTCCGGAATAGATACCACGCCCAAAGCTGCTGATCGGGAGGTTCGCAAGCTGGTCACCCACTCGCGGACGGATGGCGCGGCCAAGGAATGGGTCTTGTATACACCCCGGCGTGCGTGCAGAGGCCGTGATGTACACCCGGCGGCGCGATCCGAGGCGCAGGTGTACACGCCAGGGCGGGCGGAAAACCCCACGTGTACACAAGCCCCGACGCCTGGACCCACGTCCAACCCCGGACTATCGCTCCCCTCATGCCCGAAGCGCCCCTCGCCGTCGCGGCCGCCGGCCGTACGCCCATCCTGATCGCCTGCCTGATCGCGACCTTCATGCCGGCGGTGGAGAGCACCATCGTCGCGACCGCCATGCCCACCATCGTCGCCGATCTCGGGGGGTTCGGGCTGTTCTCCTGGGTGTTCACCATCTACCTGCTGACCCAGGCGGTCGCCATCCCGCTCTATGGGCGGCTGGCCGACATCCATGGCCGCAAGCCGGTGTTCTTCGTGGGCTGCGGGCTGTTCCTGGCCGGCTCGGCGCTGTCGGGCCTGGCCTGGGGCATGGTGCCGCTGATCCTGTTCCGCGCCATCCAGGGCGTGGGCGCGGGCGGGGTGATGCCGGTCGCCGCCACCATCCTGGGCGACCTCTACACCCCGGCCGAGCGGGCCCGCGTGCAGGGCCTGGTCTCCTCCGTGTTCGGCGTCTCCGCCGTGGTCGGGCCGTCGCTCGGCGCCTTCATCATCACGCATCTGAGCTGGCCGCTGGTGTTCTGGGTCAACCTGCCGATCGGCGCCGCCGCGCTGGTCATGATCGGCCTCTTCCTGCACGAGCAGGTGGAGCCGCGCCGGCACAGGCTGGACGTCGCCGGCTCACTGCTGCTGCTCGCCGCCGTCGGCGGGCTCATGCTGGCGCTGGTGCAGGGCGCGGCGCTGCCGCCGGCCGCGTGGTGGGCGGCGCTCGGCGGCGGCCTCGTCGCGTTGCTGGGGCTGCTGGCCCATGAGGGCACGGTCGCCGAGCCGATGCTGCCGCTGGAGCTGTGGCGCAACCCGGTGATCGTCGCCGGGAGCCTGGGCAACTGGGCCAGCGGGGCGGTGATGATGGGCGTGGCCGCCTTCCTGCCGACCTACGTCCAGGGGGCGATGGGGCGCAGCCCCGGTGCCGCCGGGCTGGTGCTGGGCGCGATGTCGGTGAGCTGGGCGCTCGCCTCCGTCCTGAGCGGGCGCATCATGCTGCGCACCTCCTACCGCGCCGTGGCCGTCCTCGGCGGCATCGCGACGATCGCCGGCTGCGCGATGCTGCTGGCGCTGACGCCGGCGCGCGGCCCGCTCTGGGCGGCGACGGGCTCGTTCGTCATCGGCATCGGGATGGGGTTCTGCAGCACCACCTTCATCGTCTCCATCCAGGCGGCGGTCACCTGGAAGCAGCGCGGCGCGGCGACGTCCTCGACCATGTTCCTGCGCTTCGTCGGCCAGTCGCTGGGCGCGGCCGGGTGCGGGGCGGTGCTGAACGCCACCCTGCACGCGGCCGATCCGGCGACCGCGCGGCTCGCCGACCGCGTGCTGGACCCCGCGCAACGCGCCGGCCTGGCGCCCCACGAGCTGGCGCAGGTCGTCGGCCTGCTCGCGCACGGGCTGCACAACGCCTACCTGCTGGCCACCGCCTTCGCGTTCGCCACCCTGGCGGTGGCGTGGATGATCCCGCGCCGGCTCAGCCCGCGCCCATCCTGACCGCCGGCGGCTTGACCCCCCACAGCCGCGCCAGCGCGCCCTCCCCGCCGTTGACCGGGTCGGGCACGTCCATCGGGACGGATTCGATGTTGCGATGCACCGCCGCCATCTCGTCGGGGCGGCCACGGCGGGTATCCAGCCCGGCCTGCATGCCTTGGGGATAGGCGCCGACGATCAGCAGGTCGGGCGAGGCGTCATGGCGGCAATGGCCGACCCCGGCCGGCAGCACCACCACGTCCCCGGCCGCCACCTCCAGAATTTGCCCGTCCGGGCCGCCGAACAGCACCCGCGCCTGGCCCCGCGCGACGCCGAGCGCCTCGTGCGCGGTGCTGTGGAAGTGGTGGAACGGATGCACCCCGTCGCGCCAGGCCGGCGGCCAGCCATGCGCGGCGAACAGGCGCTCGATCGCGTCCGGGTCGGCCGGCACCGCCTGGCGGTAGACCAGCATCGGCAGCCGGGAGTTCGGGATATCGCCGTCGGCGGCGAAGGTGAAGGCTTCGGGTTCGGTCATGACACACCTCTCGTCGCCCTCATAACGCGTGCGCGGGCGCCGGGTCGCCAGCGGCTTCCTCCTCCTCGTCGTAGCCCAGCAGGCGCAGCGCCCGGCCCTGGATGCCGCGCGCGCCCATGGCGTGGATCAGCGCCTCCTCGCGCCCGTGGGTGACCCACACCTCGGGCGCGCCGGTCTCGTCGATGGTCGCGTTCAGCTCGTCCCAGTCGGCGTGATCGGAGATGACCAGCGGCAGCTCCACCCCGCGCGCCCGCGCCCGCTGGCGCACGCGCATCCAGCCCGAGGCGAGTGCGACCACCGGATCGGCCAGGCGCCGCGCCCAGCGGTCGGCGATGGCGCCCGGCGGGGCGAGCACGATAGCGCCGGCCAGCGCCGCCTTGGCGGCGGCGGTGGCGGGCCGCAGCTCGCCCAGCCGCACGCCGCGCGCCTCATACAGGGCGCATAGCGGCAGCAACGCGCCGTGCAGCCAGATCGGGCGGTCCCAGCCCGCCGCGCGCAGCAGCGCGATCACCCGCTGGCACTTGCCGAGCGCGTAGCAGCCGACGACGTGCGTGCGCTCGGGAAACAGCGCGAGGCTCGCCAGCAGGCGGCCGATCTCGTCCTGCGGCGGCGGGTGGCGGAACACCGGCAGCCCGAAGGTCGCCTCCGTCACGAACACATCGCACCGCACGGGGACGAACCCGGCGCAGGTGGGATCGGGTCGGCGCTTGTAGTCGCCGCTGACCACGACCCGGCAGCCGGCGTGTTCCATCACCACCTGGGCGCTGCCCAGCACGTGGCCGGCCGGCTCCAGGCGCAGCCGCACGCCGCCCACGTCGATCGCCTCGCCCCACCCGAGCGCCTGGGTCGATCGCCCCGCTCCCTCGCCCAGCCGCGCCGCCATCAGCGCCAAGGTGTCGGCGCTTGCCAGCACGGCGGCGTGGCCGGGCCGGGCGTGATCGGAATGGGCATGCGTGACGACGGCGCGATCGACCGGCCGGGTCGGGTCGATGAAGAAGCCGCCGGGCTCGCAGAACAGGCCCTGCGGCAGCACCTTCAGCCAGGCGGCGGGGTTCGGCATGGCCCTGATCTGGCGGGGCCGGCCGGTTCCTCAAGCAGGCATGCTTGCCAGCGCCGCCGATCCCCGGCCTAAGATGCGACCAAGCAATCAATGTTCGGGAGGACGCCAAGCCATGAAGCGCAGCCTGCTCGCCGCCGTCTTCGCGCTCGGGCTCGGGCTCGGGCCCGCCACGGCGCAGACGCAGCGCCCGATCACCATCGGCTTCGCGATGTCGCTGACCGGCGGTCTGGCGCCCAACGGCAAGGCGGCGCTGCTGGCCATGCAGATCTGGGCCGAGGACACCAACGCCAAGGGCGGCCTGCTCGGCCGGCCGGTCAAGCTCGACTACTACGACGACCAGAGCAACCCGGCGCAGATCCCGGGCATCTACACGAAGCTGCTGGACGTGGACAAAGTCGATCTCGTCATCAGCGGCTACGCCACCAACATGATCGCCCCGGCGATGCCGGTCATCATGCAGCACGGGCGGACCTTCCTCGGCCTGCTCGGGCTCGACGTGAACAGCAAGTTCCACTACCCGAAATACTTCTCGATCGGGCCGACCGGCGGGCCGCACCCGAAGCAGAGTTTCTCGCAGCCCTTCTTCGCGGTGGCCGCGGCGATGCAGCCCAAGCCCGTGCGCCTGGCGCTGGTCGGCGCCGACGCGGAGTTTCCGAAGAACGCGCTGGACGGCGCGCGGGAGCTGGCCAAGCAGGGCGGCTTCAGCATCGTGTACGACCGCAGCTACCCGCCCAGCACCGCCGATTTCAGCCCGATCGTGCGCGCCATCCAGGCCGCCCGCCCGGACGCCGTCTTCGTCGCCTCCTACCCGCCCGACACGGTCGGCATGATCCGCGCCGCCCGCGAGACGGGACTGAAGGCCCAGCTGTTCGGCGGCGGGATGGTCGGGGTGCAGGCGACGGCGATCAAGACCCAGATGGGCGACCTGCTGAACGGCATCGTCGATTACGATTTCTGGCTGCCGGTCGGCCACGACGCGACCCCCGAGGCGATGGACTTCCTCAAGGAGTACCAGGCCAAGGCCGCCGGGGCCGGGGTCGACGCGCTGGGCTACTACCTGCCGCCGTTCGCCTATTCCGACATGCAGGTGCTGGCCGACGCGGTGGAGGGCACCAAAAGCCTGGATGACGACAAGCTCGCCGACTACCTGCGCAGCCACAGCTTCCAGACCATCGCCGGGCCGATCACGTTCGGCCTGGACGGCGAGTGGACCGAGGCGCGGGTCCTGGAGGTGCAGTTCCAGGGCGTCCAGGGCCACGACCTCGCGCAGTTCAGGGACCCGAAGACCGAGGTGATCCTGTCCCCGCCCGAGTACAAGTCCGGCACCGTGCGGGCGCCGTACCAGGACGCGCAGCACTGACCCGCGCCATCGGACAGGAGAGCCGCATGAGCTTTCCTCGCCTCGCCGCCCCTGCTGGCGGGGTGCGCGCTCTGGCTGGCCGCCACCGCGTCGGCGGCCGAGCCGCTGCGGATCGGCTTCGACATGTCGATGACCGGCGGGCTAGCGCCGAACGGCAAGGCGGCGCTGCTGGCCATGCAGATCTGGGAGGCGGACACCGACGCCAAGGGCGGCCTGCTCGGTCGGCCAGTCAAGCTCGTCACTTACGACGACCAGAGCAACCCGGCGCTCGTCCCGCAGATCATCACCAAGCTGCTGGACGTCGATAAGGTCGATCTGCTGATCGGCGGCAACGGAACCAACTTGGTGGCCCCTGCCCTGCCCGTCGCCATGCAGCGCAACCTAACGCTGATCGGCCTGTTCGGCCTCGACGTGAACAGCAAGTTCCACTACCCGCGCTATTTCTCGATGATCCCGGCGGGCGGGCCGGACCCGGCCGAGAGCTTCGCCGAGGGCTTCTTCGCGACGGCGGCGGCGCAGTCGCCGAAACCGGAGACGGTCGCGCTGGTCGGCGCCGACGCGGAGTTCTCGAAGAACGCGCTGACAGGGGCACGCAAGGCCGCACGCAAATACGGGTTCCGGGTCGTCTACGACCAGACCTATCCGCCCACCACCGCCGACTATTCGCCCATCGTGCGCACGATCCAGGCGGCCCGCCCCGACCTGGTGTTCGTGGGCTCCTACCCGCCCGACACGGTCGGGATGCTGCGCGCCGCGCACGAGGTCGGGCTAAAGACTCGCATGTTTGGCGGCGGCATGGTCGGACCGCAGGCGAGCGCAATCAAGACCCAGCTCGGCCCGCTGCTGAACGGCATCGTCGATTATGATTTCTGGCTACCGCTCGGCGCCTATCGCACGCCCGAGGCGATGGCGTTCCTGGCGAAGTACCAGGCCCAGGCGGCCGCGGCGGGGGTCGATCCGCTCGGCTACTACATCGGCCCGCTCGCCTATGCCGACCTCCAGGTGGTCGCGCAAGCGATCGAGGGGACACACGGCCTGGACCAGGAGAAGCTCGCCGACTACCTGCGCACGCACAGCTTTCCCACCGTCGCGGGCGAGATCCGCTTCGGGCCGAACGGGGAATGGGCGCAGCCGCGCGTGCTGGAGGTGCAGTTCCAGGGCGTCAGCGGCAACGGGCTCGACCAGTTCCGCGATGCCAAGACCGAAGCCGTGCTCTGGCCGCCGGATTACAAGACAGGCACAATCCGCTACCCCTATACGGAGGCCCAGCACTGATCGGGACGGAGGGCGACATGGCCGAGGGACAGAGGGTACTGCTGCTGACGGGCGCCAGCCGGGGCATCGGCCATGAAGCGGTGAAGCGGTTCAGCGACGGCGGCTGGCGCGTGCTGACGATCTCGCGCCATCCGTTCGACCCGCGCTGCCCGTGGGAGGGCGGGGCGCGCAACCACGTCCAGCTTGATCTGTCCGACATCGCGACGGTCCATGCCGCCATCCCCCACATCCGCGACGTGGCGGAGGGGCGGCTCGACGCGCTCATCAACAACGCCGCCATCTCGCCCAAGACACCGCAAGGGACAAAGATGACCGGCCTGGCGATGCCGTACGCAGACTGGCTGCACGTCTTCAACGTCAACCTGTTCGCGGCCGTCGCGCTGGCGCAGGGCCTGAAGGATCACCTGATCGCCTCGCGCGGCAGCATCGTGAACATCACCTCGATCGTCAGCACGCGCGTCCACCCCTTCGCCTCCGCCGCCTATGCTTGCTCCAAGGCCGCGCTCGGCGCGCTGACGCGGGAGATGGCGAGCGAGCTGGGCGCGAGCGGCGTGCGCGTGAACGCCGTCTCGCCGGGCGAGATCGAGACGTCGATCCTGTCGCCGGGCACCGACGACATCGTGGAGCGGCAGATCCCGATGCGGCGCATGGGCCAGCCTCGGGAGGTCGCGGAGCTGCTGTTCTTCCTTTGCTCGGACAATGCCCGCTACATCACCGGCTCGGAGATGTTCATCGACGGCGGCCAGCACGTCTGATTCCTGAGGCCTTGCGGCAGCTGCCGTCGGAATTTCGGACCATCAGGCTACGCCTGATCCAAATGATCCCGCACCGGCCTTGCCGCGATATCCCCCACCACGCGCACGCGCACCCGCAGCGCGTTGCCGAACAGGTAGGCGAGCGGCATGTCCTCGGTCTCGATCACGCTCAGCGCGTTAGGTCCCGCCTCCCATCGTGAGGTTTATCAGTTCAGGTCGCCCTTCATGAAGGCGTGACGTCCCGCTCAAGCGACATTTCCGTCAACTAGCTGGCGTGCCGGAGGAGCTTTCCCGAACGGCGCTTGCTCAAGCCACAGGTCACCGTCGGCGCCGAGCGCGAGGACATGCTGGAGATCGAGCGCTTGGAACGCACGGACATTCCCGTCGACCTGTTGGCGACTGGGCGGAACCGTTCCGAAGGGCGCCTGCTCGAACCACAGATTACCATCTCTCCCGAGCACGAAGACGTGCAGGGGGTCCAGCCCTTGGAACGCCAACACGTTCCCGTCGACCTGTTGGCGACCGGGCGGAACCTTCCCGAATGGCGCCTGCTCAAGCCACAGATTACCGTCCGCTCCGAGGTACAGCGACGTTCTGGGCGTCAATCCCTTGGAAGGACGACACGTTCGCATCGACTTGCTGGCGGATGGGCGGAACGTTGCCGAACGGCGCCTGTTCAAGCCACAGGTTACCGTCGGCTCCGAGGACAAGAACATGCTGCAGATCGAGCGCCTGGAACGCGCGGGCGTTCCTGTCGATCTGTTGACGACTGGGCGGAACTTTCCCGAACGGCGCCTGCTCGAACCACAGGTTACCGTCGGCTCCGAGCACAAAGACATGCTGCAGATCGAGCGCTTGGAACGCGCGGACATTCGCGTCGACCTGTTGGCGACTGGGCGGAACCTTCCCAAACGGCGCCTGCTCAAGCCAGAGATTAGCATCCGTTCCGAGCACGAGCACGTAATCGCCGGCCAGCCCCTGGAACGTCGATACGTGCGCGTCGACCTGTTGGCGGGCCGGTGGGACGTTCCCGAACGGCGCCTGTTCGTACCACAGGCTGCCGTCACTTCCGAGTACCAGGATATTTTCGAGGGCGATCGCTTGGAAGGCTCTGCTCTGGAGGACGACGTTGACGGTGGTGCCAGGAGCAGACGGGATTCCCATGGCGACGACCTGCACAGAGTACGCCGCCGGTGCCAGAGTGGTTGGGATATCGACAAGAACGGTGCCGGGCTTGCGCGGCGCGATGCTCCTGGTGCTGACATCGTGAGCGCGAAGGTAGGTCACTCCGCCCTTCGCATCCACGAACCGGACCATCGGATAGTTTTCCGCCTGCTGATTATCATCCCCGTAGCTCTGGCATTCCGAAAGCCCACAGAGCTGCGTTCCGGCAAGCTGCACCGTGCTGTTGCGCGCAATCGTTGCCGGGAAGGACGTGATCGCGGGCGCCCAGGAGGCATCTCCGCCAAGCCTGAACGTGACATCGTACCAGGCTCCGTTCGAGAGGGCGACCAGTCCGTGGCCGTCAGGCAAAAGCAACGTCCTGCAGTATTCCCGATTGGCGCCATCCGGCGCGCCGTTCACGATGGCGAAGCCATTAGGGATCGGATCATATTCGAGGAACAATGTTGAGGTCTTCGGTCCCGACGCCACCAAGAAGACCATCCCGTTGGGCTCCAGGATCGCGGGAACGTCAGCCGCGGCCAGCTGGTCCCCGTTGGGCATCGTCGGCAAATCTGGTCCCTGCACCCAGGTGCCGTTCTGTCCCTCGGCTCCCGGCATGTAAATGCACGTATGGCCGCTGGCGCCGAACCAAATGACGCGTCCGTCCATCAGCGTAATGCCAGGCCCTGTCTCCGATCCCGCGCCAAGCATGACCGGCAACGTCGCATCTGCCACGAACGCCTTCGCGCTGGGATCGTATCGTTTGCTCGTCAGATCATAGACGCCCGTCGTGAGGACGTCGCCGGTCTGCAGCAGCGTATAGCCCTGCTCGTTATCCGCATCGCCAACGCTGAACGTCCACGTCAGGGATGAAGGGTCAAGCAGGGCGACCTGGCTGCCCATGCCTTGGGTGTTGCCGATCAGGAGTGTCCCGTCATTCAGGGTGGCCGACGGGGAATCACCAATATTCGTCCAGCCGGGCGGCGGCGCAAACTGTGTCGAAGACTGATAACGAGGATCGTAAACCTCACAAAAACCCGTTTCCGTCTCCGGCAACCCCGCCCCGCTGTATTCGCCTCCACATGCGACCAGCCTGCCGTCGGACAGGACGGCGGAGGTGAAGGCCCATTTTTCGAGTAGGAAGTCGCCTGCGGAACTCCACGATCCGTTGGCGTACGATCCCTCTCCATCCGGACGGAGCGCCATGAGTTGCTTACTGCCGTAAAGATTGGCCAGGACGCTGCCATCCTGCATGAGCCACATGGCGCTCGCGTAATTCCCGGGAGACTGGTTGAGCCGCCTCCATGTCGTGCCGTTGTTGATCTTCTGCAGGTGCCACCCGTCGGTGCCGTACCAGGCGTCCAGGATGTTGCCGCTGCCGTCGCGGTAGGTGAAATGTTGCTGGTCGTTGTAGTCGCAGACGAAGAGATCGCCCACCGCGGGCGGGCCGGCAGTGACGCCGCCATTATTGATCTTCTGCAAGTGCCAGCCGTCGGTGCCGTACCAAACGTCTTGGATGTTGCCGCTGCCGTCGCGATAGGTGAAATGCTGCTGATTGTTGTAGTCGCAGACAAAGAGATCGCCCACCGCGGGAGGACCGGCCGTCAAGCCGCCGTTGTTGATCTTCTGCAAGTGCCAGCCGTCGGTGCCGTACCAAACGTCCTGGATGTTGCCGCTGCCGTCGCGGTAGGTGAAATGCTGCTGATTGTTGTAGTCGCAGACAAAGAGATCGCCCGCCACGGGAGGACCGGCCGTCAAGCCGCCGTTGTTGATCTTCTGCAAGTGCCACCCGTCGGTGCCGTACCAGACGTCTTGGATGTTGCCGCTGCCGTCGCGGTAGGTGAAATGCTGCTGATTGTTGTAGTCGCAGACAAAGAGATCGCCCACCGCGGGAGGACCGGCCGTCAAGCCGCCGTTGTTGATCTTCTGCAAGTGCCACCCGTCGGTGCCGTACCAGGCATCCTGGATGTCGCCGCCGCGATCGCGATAGGTGAAATGTTGCTGGTTGTTGTAGACGCAGACGAAGAGATCGCCCACCGCGGGAGGGCCGGCAGTGACGCCGCCGTTGTTGATCTTCTGCAGGTGCCACCCGTCCGTGCCATACCAGGCATCCACGATGTTGCCGCTATCGTCACGGTACGTGAAATGTTGCTGATCGTTGTAGACGCAGACGAAGAGATCGCCCACCGCGGGAGGGCCCGCAGTCATGCCGTCGTTGTTGATCTTCTGCAGATGCCACCCGTCGGTGCCGGTACCAGGCGTCCTGGATGTTGCCGCTGCCGTCCCGGTAGGTGAAATGTTGCTGATCGTTGTAGTCGCAGACGAAGAGATCGCTCACCGCGGGAGGGCCGGCAGTGACGCCGCCGTATTTCAGGGGGTCAAAGCCGACAGGTGTGATGGCCATGTGATACTCCCCTTCGTTTAAGTTCGGCCGAGCAGTCTACTGGGCGCACATCCTGCAGACTGTGTGAAAACTCCATGCCGTAACGGCAACCAGCAGTTTTATGACGCAACAGGCCGCAATCGAGCAGCATCAATGCTCATGAGCGCCTGGTAGCGACGGGCAGTGTCGTAGCTACCGCAACCAATCGAGTTTTCACACGGTCTGCCTGATGATCGCAACGTGGGATAGCGCAGACGAGGTGCTTTCGGGCCCCCTGCCGGGGTGGTCCTCCGCCCGCAGCAAGATCACCGCCGCAGCATTCTTTTTATATGTCTGATATCATACCAAGCGGCCTGACCCCTGACTTTCTGGGATTCCCAATCTGGCTCGGTTCTGATTCGATGGCCGCGTGGTCGAGTCGGAGCGAGGCATCGGATGGGCGCGGCAGTGACGGTGACGCGTACGGAGCACACGGCGGCTGGCCTTCGTGAGATCGCGGGCAAATGCCGCGACGGCGCGCAGGTCCGCCGGCTGCTGGCGATGGCGATGATTCTGGAGGGCTATCCGCGCGCCGAGGCGGCGGAGCGGAACGGCATGGACCGGCAAACGCTTCGCGACTGGGTGCATCGCTACAATCGGGACGGGGTGGACGGGCTGACGTCGCGCCGCGGCCCAGGCCCCGCGCCGGTCCTGACCAAGGAGCAAATGGCGGAGCTGAGGGAGCTGGTCGTCAAGGGGCCGGATCTGGAAAAGCACAAGGTGGTGCGCTGGCGGTGCCTGGATTTGCGCGAAGAGGTTGCGCGCCGCTTCAGTGTGACGGTGCATGAGAGCACCATCGGCAAGTGGTTGCGCCGGCTCGACCTGACCCGGCTGCAGCCGCGGCCGTTCCATCCGAAGAAGGACGCCGCGGCCGAGGCGGCGTTTAAAAAAACTTTGCCAGTCTGGTGAAGGAGGCGCTGCCCGCTTCCGCGGCTGACAAGCCAGTCGAGATTTGGTTTCAGGACGAAGCACGGGTCGGCCAGAAGGGCGGCCACGCTTACATTTGGGCGCCGATCGGCTCGCGGCCGTTGATGGTCCGCGATAACCGCCACGACTCCGCCTACCTGTTTGGCGCGATTTGCCCGAACCGCGCCGTCGGCGCCGCAATCATCATGCCGGGCGTCAATGCCGAGGCCATGACCGAGCACCTGGCCGAAATTAGCACCCAGGTCGCACCCGGCGCTCACGCCGTGCTGGTCTGCGACAGCGCCGGATGGCATCAGCGGGGCGTCCGTCTCGGCGTGCCCGACAACATCACACTCCTGCCGCTGCCGCCGTACTCCCCGGAACTGAACCCGATGGAGAACGTCTGGCAATACCTCCGCGCTAACCGGCTGTGCGCCCTGGTGTGGGACGGCTACGACGCCATCGTCGAGGCGTGCCGGACCGCCTGGCATTTCTTCGTCAACGACCCTGACCGCATCAGCTCCGTCGGCGCAAGGGAGTGGGCGTGTGTCACTCTCTAGGCGGGTTGGTATCATACTGCGCGCATGCGGACACATTGGCAATCACGGGTCGCGGGGTGCGAGCGGAAGCTGCGGTGGTCCAGGAGAGTCGGACAAGTGCTTAGGCTTGGTTCGCTGTGATCGGCGCTTGGTCCTGCGGCCATGCAAACCGGTCTCGATCAGCCGTTCGACGTCCACCGCCGCTCAAAATCGCTAATATGTGACCAGTTGGCCAAGGTTTCTGAAGAGGTGGGCGGCTTCAGCCGTTCCGGTTGATCACTCCTGACCAAACGAGCGCCGCACCGGCCTCGCCGCGATATCCCCCACCACGCGCACGCGCACCCGCAGCGCGTTGCCGGGCAGGTAGGCGAGCGGCATGTCCTCGGTCTCGATCACGCTCAGCGTGTCCGGATCGGCCCCGGCCAAGGCCGCGCGATCGCGGGCGATCGTGCTGGCGGCGGCGATGGCGTCCTCGCGCGGCAGGTTCTGGAAGATCTGGTCGACCTCGCCGCTGACCTGCGCGATGGCCGCGCCCACCGCGTTGGCGCAGTCGCCGTGCGGCACGCGGATGACCTCGGAGACGCCCGCCAGCGTGTCGGGCACCAGGAACGCGCCGCCGCCGACCGCCAGCAGCGGCGCCGGGGCCGCATCGGTCTTCATGCGATCGACCGCTCGGCCACCATCCGGCCGGCCTCGGCCAGCGCCAGCGTGGCCAAGCCGGCGTCCAGATCCGCCACCAAAGCCGCGTCGCCCAACGCGAGCCGGCCCGCGCGCACCGCTGCGTCGGACGCCGTCAGCCGCTCGCCGCCGAACACCAGGGCCTCGCGCGTCAGCCGATAGCCGACGCGAGAGCGGGCCGATGCGGCATCCGCCCGCCGAGACGTGGCTGCCGCCGCCCAGGCCGATCGACAGCACATCCGGCATGCGGAACAAGCGTGCGCACGCCGCCGACCTCGACCACCGCGTTCGCCTCGCGCGGAAAGCCGTGCCGCAGCTGGCCGACATCGGTGGTGGTGCCGCCGACGTCGGCCACCATCGCGTCCTGCAGCCCGGACAGCCAGGCGGCGCCGCGCATGGAGTTGGTCGGGCCGGAGGCGAAGCTGAACACCGGAAAGCGCGCGGCGGTGGCCGCCTCGGCGACCGTGCCGTCGTTCTGGGTAATGTACAGCGGCGCGGCCAGCCCGCTTTCGGCGATAGCCGTCTGGAACGCGGCCATCGGTACGGGCGGCGAGCGCGGTCAGGGCGGCGTTCAGGAGCGCGGCGTTCTCCCGCTCCAGCAGGCCGATGCGGCCGAGATCGGCCGAACAGGTGATCGCCGCGCCGGGAGATTTCCTGGCCCAGGATGGCGGCGGCGCGCCGCTCGCCCGACGGGTCGAGCGGCGAGAACATGGCGGTGACGCCGATCGCGTCCAGCCCGCGCTCGCGCATCTCCCGCCCCGCGCGGCGGATCGCGGCCTCGTCGAGCGGCATGAAGGCGCGACCGTCATAGTCGTGGCCGCCCTCGACCATCCATACCCCGCCGCGCACCTGGCCGGCGAGGTCGGCGGGCCAGTCGCAGAACGGCGGCAGCGAGGCGCCGGCGGGCAGGCCGATGCGCAGCGCGCCCACGCGGCTCAGCTCCCGGCGCTGGATCACGGCGTTGATGAAGTGCGTGGTGCCGATCATGACGGCATCGACGGGCGCGGCCAGGATCGCCGCGTCCGCGCGCAGCAGCCGCAAGGCGTCCAGGATGCCGCCGGTCACTTCCTCGGTGGTCGGCGCCTTGACCGCGCGCAGCACCCGCCCGGACTCGACCAGCACCGCATCGGTGTTGGTGCCGCCGACGTCGATGCCGATGCGCCTCATGCGAACACGGAGCGGAACGCCAAGTCATAGCCGAAGGCGCGCGGACCCACGAAGTCCAGGCCGCGCTCCGACAGGAACAGCGGCGGCGAGGGCAACGCGACCACGGTGACCCGCGCGCCGTAGCGCACCGTCTCCGTGCCGACCGCATCGCCCGAATTCGCTGTCGAGGACACAGATCAGGTCGGGCGGTGGAGACCAGCGCCACCCCGTCCAGCCAGGCCACCGTCCACTCGTTCTGGAAGGCGATCTCCAGCGCCGCGTCGCGGAAATCGTCGATGCCCTCCAGCCGGATGCGCCCGCGCAGGAAACCCTCGGTGGTGCGCCGCTCCACGTCGAGGACCTTGCCCTTGAACAGCAGCTTCCCCGGCTCGGTCGCCAGCAGGGCGGCGATGGGGTCGGCGTGGGCGCGCCGGGCCTGGCGCACCGCGTGGCCGATGCGGATGGCCTTGGTGGTGGTGTGCAGGATGCCCCACCGCTTCACCTCCGCCCCGGTGCGCGGCGCCTTGCAGGTGGAGGCAATCGAGCCGTACTCGACGCAGATCCGCCGGCTCACGCGCTCCATCCATTTCCAGGTGGGGACGCGCGAGACGATCGCCTCGTTGCCTCGGGCGTCCACGCTGGTCAGCGGCCAGGGTTGCAGGTCACCGACGGCGAAGCTGGTCATCTGCGCCTCGGGATAGGCGCGGCCCATGCAGTCCGCGTCCACCACCGGCAGCCTCAGGCGCGCGGCCGCCATCATCGGCTGGATGCCGTTGCCGCCGCCGATCTCCAGCGCCATCACCGCGCGGAACCCCTGCCCCGTGTACTCGGCCATCAGCGCGACCGCGCGCGCGATCACGCGGCTGTCGGTCAGCCGCTCCTGCCCGACCAGCGGGGCGCCCTGGTTGGACACCACGGCGATGCGGTCGTCATCGGCGAGGTCGAGCGGGTCCAGCAGGTCGATGGCGACGCCCTCGGCATACAGAAGGCGCATGTTGAGCAGCGCCAGGTACGGGCTGCCGCCGCCGCCCGTGCCGAGAATCCACGCGCCGACCGCCAGCGCCTCGATGTCGTCGAGGGCGAGCCGCCTCATCCGGCAAGCTCGGCCAGCACGTGCCCCACCGCGGAGATCGCCAGGATGACGGGGCGACGGCATCGCGCCCGCATCTGCTGCTTCATGGCGTACGTGTAGCTCATGCAATCCATGACGATGGCGTCCACCCCGGCATCGCTCAGCTCGGCGGCCGCGCGCTCCAGCTCGCCCTCGCGCGGGCGCGGCGAGAGCGCGACCATTTCGATGTCGCGCCCGGCCCATTTGCGCTGCATCATCGCGCGCTGTTCGATGATCGGCGCCAGCACGCCCAGCCGCCCGGACGGGCAGGAAGCGCGCACGAAGCCGTCCAGCACCGCCGAGGGCAGCAGCGCATTGGCGAACCGGGCAAGGTCCGGGAACGGGCCGGTGCAGCAGATCAGCGTGGGCGCGCCCGCCATGGCGGCGATCCGCGCCGGCATGCGCGCGGCGACCGCGCGCTTGGAGATGACGACGCTCGCCCCGTCCGGCAGGACGGTGAACAGGGCGTCGTCGTCGGTCTCCGGCGCCAGCGCCGCGATCTCGGCGCGCGAGAGCCCGTCCAGCGCGCCGGTGAGGCGGATCGGCGTGTCCACGACGCGCCGCAGCTCCGCCTCGATCTCGGGGCGCGGTGATTGGCCGATGACGACAACCCCGATCATCCTTGCAGCTCCACGATGTCGCTTGGGTTCCAGCCGAGGGTGACGGGGGCGCCGGGCGCCAGCATGGCCGCCTGTCCGTCATTCGGCTCCAGCGCCAGTAGCCTCGTGCCGTCGGCCAGCACACGATACAGCACCGACTGGCCCTGGAAATTGGCGCTTTCGACGGTGCCGGAGACGCGCACCGGCCGGTCCACCCCCGGGCGCAGCACCCGCACCTTCTCCGGCCGCACGGCGCCCCGGCCGACGATGTTGGCGCTGCCGAGGAACTCGGCGACGAAGCGGGTCCGTGGCCGGTCGTACAGCGCGTCGGGCCGGCCCACCTGCTCGACCCGGCCGCGGTTCATCACCGCCACGCGGTCGGACATGGTCAGTGCCTCCTGCTGGTCGTGGGTGACGTAGATCAGGGTGACGCCCAGCCGCTTCTGGAGCAGCTTCAGCTCGAACTGCATGGTCTCGCGCAGCGACTTGTCGAGCGCCCCCAGCGGCTCGTCGCACAGGAGCAGCGCCGGCTCGATGACGATGGCACGCGCCAGCGCCACGCGTTGCTGCTGGCCGCCGGAGAGCTGGGCAGGCAGACGGGCGCCGAGGGCTCCCAGCTCCACCATGTCCAGCGCCGCCTGCACCCGGCGGGCGATCTCGGCTGATCTCACGCCGCGCATGCGCAACCCGAACGCCACGTTCTGCGCGACCGTGCGGTGCGGGAACAGGGCGTAATTCTGGAACACCATGCCGATGCCGCGTCGGTGCACCGCAACCCCCGCCATGTCGCGCCCGCGCACGGCGATGCGCCCGGCGCTGGGCGTCTCGAAGCCGGCGATCATGCGCAAGGTGGTCGTCTTCCCGCAGCCGGAGGGCCCGAGCAGCGAGAAGAACTCGCCGTCGGCCACGCGCAGGTCGATGCCGTGCACCGCCTGGGTGCCGTTCGGGTAGGTCTTCTCGATGCCGTCCAGCAGAACGCAGGGCGGCGCCTCAGCCATTGAAGATGCGGTTGTAGCGGTCGTCGAACTCGTCCTTGCGGGCGTTGTACCACTGCCAGTCCATCTGCCGCAGCGTGGCCACCTTCTCCGGCGTGGTGAGCAGGTGGTCCTGGTACAGCTTGGAGAGCGTGACCTTGCGGTTGGTGGGCGAGTACCACACCGCCTCGGCCAGGCGCTTCTGCACGTCCGGCCGCAGCATGTAGTCGATATAGGCGTAGCCCAGCTCCTTGCGCGGGCTGCCGGTGGTCACCGTCAGCACCTGCTCGAGCGCCAGCACGCCCTCCTTCGGCGAGACGAAGGCGAGCGGCTGCTTCTGGTCGTAGTAGCGCAGCACCCCGGAATCGTGGATGACGCCGATCGACACTTCGCCCGACAGCAGCAGCTTTTCCATCGTGCCGGTGAAATCCACCAGCTTGACCGGCTTGAGGGCGGCCAGCGCCTTAAACATGGCGTCCACGTCCTGCGTGCCGCGACCGAACAGCTCGCCCGAGAACATCAGCAGCGATTGCCCGAGCGAGTTGGCGGGAATGACGTAGCTGCCGCGCACGCCGGCGAAGCGCGGGTCCCACAGTTCCTTCCACGACGTGGGCAGCGGGTTCACCTTGTCGGTGCGCAGGCCGAGGCCGATGGCGCTGGTGAAGATGGTGACGCCGGCGATCTTGTCGCTGACCGCGTAGGGGTAGACGTCGGCCAGGTTGGGCACCTGCGCCTTGTCGGGCCGTCCCTCGACCAGCCCCTGCGTGAACAGGTCCCACTGTTCGTTGGAGTTGGTCTGCACCACGTCGTAGATCGGGTCCCGCCGGGGGCTGGCGGCCAGCTTGGGGACGAAGGGGAAGGCCTGGTCCACCTGCACCGTGCAGCCGTGCTCGCGCCCGAACGCCGGCAGCACGTCGGACTTCATCAGGTCGCCCCACTTGCCGCCCCAGGTGGTGATCCGCAGGGTGGGGGTCTGCGCGCGCAGGATTGCCGGGCGGGCCAGCGTGGCACCCAGCGCCAGCCCGCCCAGGCTCTTGGCGAATGCGCGACGGTCCATCAGCGTCATGCTCCCTCTAAAGCCGTGCGGCCGATTGCAGTCCGGTGGTGCGCGCCAGCAGCGCCAGCGCCGCCAGCGAGAACCCGATCGAGACCGTCGAGGCCGCGGCCACGGTCGGATCGAAATCGTATTTCAGGTAGTTGAACAGCACGATGGGAAAGGTCTCGTGCCCCGGCGAGACCAGGAACAGCGACAGCGGGAACTGGTCGAAGCTGATGATGAAGGCGAACAGGCCACCGGCCAGCACGCCCGGCAGGATCAGCGGCAAGGTGACCTCGGCGAACACGCGCCAGCCGGCCGCGCCCAGGCTGGCGGCCGCCTCCTCCAGGCTGGCGTCGAAATTGGCCAGCACGGCGAGCGTGGTGCGGATGACGTAGGGAACGGCCACCACGACATGGCCGGCCAGCAGCCCCCACACGGGCCGGCCGACGCCCAGCAGCACCAGCAGCTGGAACATCGCCAAGCCCAGCAGGATGGCGGGCAGGATCAGCGGCGAGAGGAACAGCGCCGTCATCGCCTGCGCTCCGGGCAGCCGTCCCCGCGCCAGCGCCAGCGCCGCCGCGGTGCCCAGCACCAGCGACAGCGCCAGGACGGCGAGTGCGAGTTCCAGCGAAAAGGCCAGGGCGCGCATGAAGTCGGCGTTGGCGAATAGGCGCGCGAACCAGTGCAGGGTGAAGCTTGTGGGGATGCCGATGTAGTTGGCGGCGTTGAAGGCGAACAGCACGACCACGGCGATCGGCGCCAGCAGGAAGGCCACGATCAGCCACACGCAGACGCGCAGGATCATAGCGCGATCATGCCCGGACCACGCGCCGCGCCGCCCAGCCGTAGAACGCCACCACGGCGAGCGAGACCGCCAGCAACAGGACGCCCAGCGCGCCGGCGAAACCGAGGTTCAGGCTGCCGTTGATCTGCTGGTAGATCAGCATCGGCAGCGTCGTCACCTGGAAGCCGCCGATCAGCGTGGGCGTCACATAGGCCGAGACGGCGAGCGCGAACACGAGCAGCGAGCCCGCCAGGATGCCCGGCAGGCTGAGCGGCAAGGTCACCTCGAAGAAGCTGCGCGGCGGCGAGGCGCCGAGCCCCTGGGCCGCCTCCTCCAGCCGCCGGTCGATGCGCGCCAGCACGCCGGCCAGGGTCAGTACCATATACGGCGTGTAGATGTGCACCAGCGCCACGACGATGCCGAAGCGGTTGTACATCAGCGGCAGCGGCGCGCTGATCAGCCCCAGGCGGCGAAGCCCGGCGTTGATCAGCCCTTGCTCGGACAGCAGCGTCATCCAGGCATAGGTGCGGATGACGATGCCGATCAGCATCGGCGCCAGCACCGCCATCAGCAGCAGGCTGCGCCCGGGCCCCGGCTTCATGCGCGCGAGCCGATAGGCGAGCGGATAGCCGATCAGCAGCGCGGCGATGGTGGTCGCCACCGCAAGCAGCAGCGTCGTCAGCAGGACGGACACGTAGTAGTCGTCCGCAACCAGGCGCGCGTAGTTGCGGGTGGTCCAGACCACGCGCGGGTTGCTGACCGGATTGCCCGACAGCAGACTGAGCACCGCCACCGTCAGCAGCGGCAGCACGAAGCCGAGCGCGAACAGGCTCAACGCCGGAGCAGCCAGCGCCCAGGCCCAGGGGGCGGACCGGAGCCTCGGGCCGGAAGGCGGCAATCCGGGTGTCCGCAGGCCGGACCGTTCCGCCAGCACGTCGTCAGGCCAAGGCACTGCCGGATCATCCGCCACACGCCAGCGTCGCATGCGCAGCATCGCACGGGCAAGGGCGGCTCCCGGCCCGGCAGGCCGCGGTTACCGGACGATGCAAGCGGCCTCCGGGTTGGCCTCACGACTGAAGGCAGCGGGCCAAGAGCGAGCGCGGCCTGTCAGGATGGATGCCTCGTGTTGCCGCTCATTGGCCACCTGCCTGCGCCAGGATGCCGGTCAATTCCCCAGTGCTCTCGAGCCGCTCGAACTCGGCCACCAGCGCGATCACGCGTTCGGCCTCACCGTCCGTCAGGCAGGCGCGGACATTGGCGCGGAACTTTGCCTGTAGCGCGTGCTGATCGACCGGGTTCTCGGGACTCCCGCGCCGGTCGTACACCGCGCTTCGGAACTGGGTTCCGGTCCGGGTGATGACGGTCATGCGGCAGGCATGGCGTGCCGGGCGCCCCATGGCCTCGATCTGCGGGTCCTCGTGCACCGTGATGCGGCGCATGAAGTCGAGCAGCGCCGGGTCGGCGAGGCGGTCCGCGACGTAGTCGGCGGGGGCGACGTCCAGGCCGCGCGCCATGGTGGCGAGGCCGAAATACATGTTCATCTGTGCGGCGGTGATACCCGCGGGCTTGTACTCCCAGGCCGTGTGGACGAACGTCATGTGGCCGACGCCGACCTCGATGGCGGCGATGTCCTCCGCGGTGAGCCCGTTCGCGCCCATGATCTCCTTCAGCGCGTCGAGCGCGGCATGGATGCTGGTGACGCTCGGATACATCTTGAACCCGACATTCAGCGTCTCCCAGTCACGGCCGAGTCCGCTGGTGAGCCTGCCGATATCAGGCTCCCGGGACAGGGTGCTGAGGAAGCCGCCATACCCCGCTTCCAGCACGTCGGTGATGCCGGTGAAGCCCTCCCTCGCGAGCAGCGCCGCATAGACACCGCTCTGGGCCGCACGGCCGGCATGGAGGCGCTTGACCATGGCGCCCTCCTGCGCGGCCATGAGGCCGCTCCCCAGCGATCCCGCGATCCCCAGCGCGTGCTGCATCTCGACCGCCCCCAGGCCGTGCAGCTTCCCGGCCGTCGCGGCGGCGGCGAAGACCCCCGTGGTGCCCTGCGGGTGAAAGCCGTTCAGGAAGAGCTGCGTGGTCGCCGCGTTCCCCACGCGCGTGCCGACCTCATACCCGGCGATGATGGCGGCCAGGACGTCGCGCCCGGCAAGCCCGCCCCGCATCTCGGCATAGCCGAGCGCGATCGGCACCGTGATCGAGTTCGGATGCAGCACCGAATCCCTGTGCATGTCGTCCATCTCGAAGGCGTGGCCGGCGGTGCTGTTCGCCAGCACCGCCTGCGACCACGAGGTCCGCTGCCGGCATCCCCACACCGGAACCGCGCCGGTGCCTCCCTCGGCAATCGCGAGGTCCTGCACCATGCGCGTCCAAGGCAGGGCGGCGCCGTAGAGACAGACGCCGATGCCGTCGAGCAGGCACTGCTTCGCGTGCCGCACCACCGCGGACGGTATGCTCGCGAACGTCAGGCCTGACGCGAAGGCCGCGAGGTCGCGGGTCGCGTGGGCCAGCAGTGGCGTCGCCGAGGTCATTCTTTACCTCCCTAGACTTCGCGGGCCGGCAGGCATCGACTCGCTAATACCAACCGCCCTAAACACTGACCCATCCATATCGCGCTCGACCCCTCCCCCAGCCCCTCCCGCAAGGGGAGGGGAGATTCCTGGTACGGCACGCTTCTCCCCCTCCCCTTGCGGGAGGGGGCCGGGGGGGAGGGGCCAGCGCGACGGGTCAACGATTAGGGCTGCTGGTATTACTCTTTGATGGAGATGTTTGGCGTCCGGTGCGAGCGCTGCTACCCGCCGCTGGACGGCCGTCGGCGCGGTGGGATAATTGGGGACACGGTCAGGTTCGGCAGATCCTCCGCCTTCAGCTGGAAGGCTGAGGGGTATTTGTCCGGGTCCGTGTTCTCCTCGGGCTCGGTCGAGCGCCAAGTGTAAAGGCAGGTGGCGCAGCCGAACACGGTCCACGCCCCGGCAACGGGCGACGTGCTTTGCGCCGCGACTGTCGAGGACCGGCAGCGGGGACAGGCAGCCGGCAGGGCGCCCTCCAGCAGCTGGCTCATTTCCGCAGATCCTTTACTAGCGCGGCGAGCTTCGTCCCCCAGGCCTCGGTCCGTTGCGGGGTGTCCAGCTCCTGCCCGTAATCGCCACGACGGTCGGGCGCGACCGGCGTGGTCGCGTCGATGATCATCTTGTGTGACATCCCGCTCGGCTGACCCGCGGGGTCCAACAGGTTCTCCGCAAGGTTCGGCAAGATCATGACGTCGCCCGCCGGGTTGACCTTGACCGACAAGGCCCACATCACCTGCTTCAGGTCGAACGGGTCGACGTCGGCGTCGACGACGATGACGATCTTGGCGTAGCCGAGGCCGTGCGGCGTCGTCAGGACGCCCAGGCCGACCGACTTAGCGAATCCGCCGTATCGGGTCTTGGTGGAAACGATGACCACCAACCCGTGCGTGTAAAGCGCGTTGACCGCGACGACCTCCGGAAACATCGCGTTCAGCTGCACGAAGATCGGGGTGCACGTCGTCATCGCTTGCAGGAAATCGAGCTCGGTCCAGGGCCTGCCGACGTACACCGAGTCGTAGATGGGATCTTTACGGTGCGACACGCGATCGATTTCGATCACTGGGTACCGGTGGCAACCCGAGTAGTAGCCGGGGAACTCGCCGAACGGGCCTTCCGGTTCGCGCTGTCCGGCGAGTATCCGGCCCTCCAGCACGTATTCCGCTCCCCAGGGAACGTCCAACCCCTTCGCCGTCTGGACCACCCGATACGGCTTGCCCTGCATGACAGCCGCCATCTTGTATTCGAGCTGGTCGTACAGCATCGGCGTCGCTGCCATCAGCGTAATGACAGGTTCGGTGCCCAGGGCGATCGCCACCGGTAGGTCCTCGCCGCGCGCCTCGGCGTGGGCCAGGTGGACGGCGATGTCGTGCTGCGGCTGGGCCTGCATGCCGAGCCGGTTGCGGCCCTTCACCTGCAGGCGATAGACACCGACGTTCTCGAGGTCGTCGTCGTCCCAGTCGTCGGGATCGCGGCTGACCACGCACGGCTTGTCGATGAAGCAGCCGGCGTCGCCTCGGTTGGTGCGAAACAGCGGCATCAGGTGATAGAGGTTCACGTCCTTGTCGACGACCACCTCCCGCCACGGCGCGTCAGCCGCGCGCTCCAGCTGCCCCGGATACTGCTTGAAGCGGCGGACAAACTCGAAGAACTGGTCGCGCAGGGGCGCGTCCTTGTCCATCCCGAGCGCCAGCGCGTGGTTGGGCCATGAGCCGTGCACGTTCATCACGACCTGGGCGTTGGCGTAGCCGGCGACGTTGTTGAAGTGAATCGCCGGGCTGGCCTCCCCGAGTTGTGTCGCCGCGCAGGCTGCGGCCGCCAGGTCGGGTTCCAGGCTGACGGGCTCGGTAATACGCAAAAGTTGCCGCTCCTGCTCGAGCACAGAGAGGAACTCGCGGAGGTCCTGATAAGCCCGCATCAATCTGTCCCCGCTTCAGGCCGCCGCGCGCATCGCGGCGATCTGCCGCTGCCACCGCGGAAGCACCGCCTGCGGGTCGTGCAGCGCGAAGGTGATCCCGCTGGTGACATCGGCATATGGTGCCACATGGGTGCGCGCAGTCTCCACCTCGGCCTCGAAGAAGGCCAGCGGCACGTCGGGCGGCGACTGCGCAAGCCGGCGCGCGTGCATCCGCAGCTCGCACATCCCGCCGTCGAGCGCCAGCGTGAGACTAACCCGCCCGTCGCGCGCCAGGTTGGCCGTCGTTGCGGATTGCGGGAAGAGCACGAAGCGGACGCGCCCGGACGGCAGCGCGACCATGTCGCCGGCGCTGAGCAGCGCGGCATGGGGCCAGCCCGCGGCATCGATCGTTGACAGGCGGAGTGCCTGCGTCTTAGCCAGCAGGTTCGTGCCATCGAGATACCGTGCGACTTCCGTCGGCACCGCGTTCGCGGCTGTGACCGGCGGCGCATAGATGTGCTCGGCCTCGCTCATGGTCAGCTCCCCTTGGTGGCGACGCGCGGGCGCTCGGCAAGCGCGGGAAATTCACCATCCGCGCGCAGCCCTGTCCAGCGTCGGAGCTGCGGCATCTCCAGCCCGAACAGGTCCAGCACGCGCCCGGTGGTGTGGTCGATGAGGTCACCGATCGTCTGTGGGTTGCAGTAAAACGCCGGCACCGGCGGCGCGATGACCGCGCCCATCCGGCTCAACGCCAGCATGTTCTCAAGATGGATCTCGTTCAGCGGGGTCTCGCGCGCCAGCAGCACGAGGCGGCGCCGCTCCTTCAGTGTCACGTCGGCCGCGCGCGGGATGAGACCGTCGGCGAAGCCAAAGCGGATGGCCGACAGCGTCTTCATGCTGCATGGCGCGATGACCATGCCGTCGTGGCGGAATGAGCCGCTCGCGATTGCCGCCCCCTGGTTGTCGCGCGAGTGCAGGACGGACGCCATGGCGCCGATCTCCCGTGCGGTGTGGCCGGTCTCCTTGAGGATCGTCACCTCGGCCCATCGGCTCAGGATCAGGTGACGCTCGACGCCGAGTTCGCCCAGCGCGGCCAGGAGACGGATGCCGTAGGCGGCGCCCGTGGCGCCGGTGATCGCAACGATAATCCGCATTCCGCTCGGTTCCTCGCGGGCGGGAGGACCCGATCAATACGTGCGAGCCATTGCCTACCCTAGGACGAATCGTGCGGGCTCGCAACAGGAGGGCGTAGCGTCGGTTGTTAGTTGAACAACGCCGCCTTTATCACCCAACGACAGCGACGGCGCGCTGGATCTGGGATGCCGCCTTGCGGGGTCCGACGCAATTGACGCCCGACAGCTGACTTGAAGACGGCTGAGAGTTGGAGGGCAGGCGCGATCCGTGACCACAGCGGTTTGAGGGCGTCCCGTCCCTTTCGGGTCCGTCGCATGGTATGTTCCGTCAGAACCCGTTGCAACCAGCGGAAGCCGATCTCGTTGAAGTAGAGGTCCGCATGGTGCGCGCTGACGTGATGGAACACGCCGGCCACGGTGCGCCGAACACGGTCGTTGGATGAGAGACCGAATGAGCTTGGAAAGGCGATCGCGCATTTGGGAAACGCGTTGTCTCAATACCAGCAGCTCTAATCGTTGACCCGTCGCGCTAGCGCCTCCCCCCGGCCCCCTCCCGCAAGGGGAGGGGGAGAAGCGTGCCGTACCCAGGACTCTCCCCTCCCCTTGCGGGAGGGGCTGGGGGGGAGGGGTCGAGCGCGATATGGATGGTTCAGTGTTTAGGGCGGTTGGTATAATCCGGCAGACCAGATCCCCGCCCCTACGACGTCACTTCACCAGCCACGCGAGCGATTTGCGCAGTGCCGCCCCGCCCTCGTGGGCGAACCAGCGTCCGTGGGTGAAGATCACCCGCTGCGGATGCCAGGCCAGCATCCGCGAGGCGGCGAGAGCGGCGTCGTGGCGGTGGAGCAGGACCACCAGCCGGAGATAGATCGGCGCCCGGCCCTGCGGCGCCGCCGCGCCCACCAGGCGAATGAAGGCGCGAGTCGCGAGGGGCATCTTGGCCGGCTCGATGTTCAGCACGAGGTCGGTCAGCACGAGCGTCCGGGTGAACTTGTGGAAGAAGGCGACCTCCCGGAAGCCCGCGCCGCCCGGCACGATCACCTGCTCGATCTCGCCCGACCACTCCGGCGGGGCGGTGTCCGGCAGGTCGCGGTCGAGCCGCACGCCCGACTTGCGCACCTGCCGGCGCCGGCGCAGGCCGGGCGCGGCCCAGGTGACGGTGTCCGGGCAGTTCTCCTGCCAGGCCTTGACGAAGGTCCAGTGCGCGGCGTTGGGCGCCACCAGATGGCGGATACGGCCCAGTCCCTCCAGTTCGTGGCGCAGGCCGTCGGTGTAGCGGGTCGGCGAGTGCAGCAACAGCGTGCCATCGGCCAGCCGGATGACGGTCATGCGCACCGGCAGCGGCATCCCAAGCGCGCGCAACGGGCCGCTGTCCACGATCCACACGGCCTCGGCCACCAGTTTCGGCGTGTCGAGGGGCGGATAGGTCGGATCGCCGGAACCCGTTTGCCCGCTCGTCACCGTGCCTCCCCTAACCCGTCCACCCCTGGAGGAAGTCCAGCAGGGCGCGGTTCACCGCCTCGGGCCGCTCCTCGTGCGGCAGGTGGCCGCAGCGCGGGATGGCGACGGTGCGCAGGTCGGTCGCCATTTCCCGCCAGATCGCCACGAGGTCGAACATGCGCCCGACCAGCTCGAAATCCTCGCCCCACAGCGCGAGGGTCGGACAGGCGATCTTCACCGCCGCGTCCTGCTGGTCCTGCGCCACGTCCTCGCGTCCGGCGCGGTAGTCGTTCAGGGCACCGCGCACCGCCCCCGGAAATCGGTACGCCTGCGCGTAGGCGGCGATATCCTCCGGCGTCAGCGCCTCCGGGTCGTAGGTCCAGCCTTGCAGGATGAAGCGCAGCCAGATCTCCTCGCGCCCGGCGATCAGGGCCTCCGGCAGGTCGGGAACCTGGTTGAAGATGAAGAACCAGTGGCCGCGCGCGATCGTGGCGTCCATTTTCTCGAAGATCAGGCGCGTCGGCACGTTGTCGAGCACGGCAAGGCGGCAGATGGCGTCCGGGTAGTCCTTGGCGAAGCGCGTCGCCACCCGCGCCCCGCGGTCATGCCCGATCAGCGCGGCGCGGCTGATGCCGAGCCTCGTCATCAGCGCGCGGATGTCGGCGGCCATGGTGCGCTTGTCGTAGCCGGCGGCGGGCTTGTCGGTGCTGCCGTAGCCGCGCAGGTCGGGAACGATCACCCGGTAGCGCGCGGCCAGGGCCGGGAGTTGCTTGCGCCAGGCATAGGCGGTCTCGGGGAACCCGTGCAGCAGGATGACCGGCGCGCCCTCCCCGGCCTCCAGGTAGTGCACCTTGATGGCGTTTGCCTCGACTGTGTGATGGGTGATCGCGGGAACGGGCATGGGCATCTCCGGCTGGCCAGAACGGGGCGGGCGGCAATCCCCACGCCCATGACCGTCGGCAACGCTGGCGGGTTCCCGGTCTGCCCGGTCAATCCTCCATGCAGGTCATATGGGGCAGGTCACAAGGCACATCACTCGCCGAGGCAGGCGCGGAGGAACGCGTCCGCCTTGGCCTTCCAGTCCGACCGCGCCGCCATCGCCAGCCCGCCCTGACGCAGCCGCTCCCGCTCCGACCCGTCCTCGCGCAGGAGGGTCATGGCGGCGAGGATCTCCGGCACCACGTGGCCGTTCACCACGAGGCCGGTCTCGCCGTGCCGCACGGCATCACGGCTGCCGCCGTCGCGGCCGGCGATGACCGGCAGCCCGCAGCCATTGGCCTCCAGGAACACGAGACCGAACCCCTCGGTGTCGCCGTCCGGCAATTCCCGGTTGGGCATGACGAATACCTCGCCAAGCTGATAGTGCTCGACCAGCTCGTCCTCGGTCACCGGGCCGGCGAACACGACCTGCTCGGCGATGCCGAGTTGCCGGGCCAGCGCTTGCAACGCCGTCTCGTATGGACCGGTGCCGACGATCAGGTAGCGCGTGTCGGGATGGCGGGGCAGCAGCAGGGCGAAGGCGCGCAGCGTCTTGTCGATCCCCTTCTTCTCCACCAGCCGGCAGACTGAGACGAACACGAAGCTGTCCGCGAGCCCATACAGCGCCAGCAATTGCGGGTTCTTCGGTGCGGGACGGAAGCGGGCGGCATCCACCCCGTTCTCGATAAGGGTGATCCTGCTCGCGACCCACTCGCCCAGCAGCCGGGTCACCGCGTGCTGGGTGAAGCTGCTGACGACGATGACCCCATTGGCGGCCAGCAGCGCACGCCGCCCGCGCCGGTGCTGCCGATCCTCCGGGTCCTCGGTGGTGATCTCCTCGCCATGGACATAGACCAGGGTGCGCAGGCGCGGCACCCAGCCGAGCAGGCGGATGATCCAGCTGCTCGCCATCAGCTCGCCGACGCAGACCGCGCGGGGTCGTTCCCGCGCGATAACGCGCAGTAGCGCATAGGCCACCCGGACCCGGATCGCGAGATCCTCCGTGACGGACAGCAGCCTGCGGGCCCCGCGATGGGGTCTGGAGAGGAGGGTGCGCAGAAGCGGCAGCCGGACCACGCCGTACGGGGCGTGCCGGTCGTGCTCCCGCCAGCCGATGAGCGGCAGGCCGTCAACGTAGCTGATGCGCGGGGCCAGCACCATGACGCGGCCGGCGCCGTGGCGTGCGAGGCTCGCATAGACGATCGCCGAGCCGCCGCGCACGGGCGGAAAGTTGTTGGCGATCAGCAGGACATCCACCCCGCGTGTTCCGGCAACGGTCACGGCGCGGCACCGCCGAGCAGGACGGGCATCTCGGCCAGGGTCGCGAAACAGAAGCCGAGGCCCGAGGCCATCGTGTCCAGGATCGCGGACAGTCGGTCGTAGAAGGCGTGCAGGTCCGCCCTGGTGCGCACGTAGAAGTTCCGCCCGATGGCGAGCGAGGAGCTGTGGAAGCTGAGCGAATAGACGCTCTGGCCATGGGCGAGCCGGGCGCAGAGGAAGCGGCGCATCGCCGCTTCGTCGTTGCCTTCGGGCGAGAGCGTGATGCGCTCGGCGCAGCGCGAGCGGCTGAGCACGGCCGAGGCGCGCAGGCGCGACGGCAAGGGCGCGGATAGCATGTGGTAAAGTGACGGAGCGAACCGGCTGCCCCAGCCCACGACGCTCCGGCACAATGGCACTTCCAGCATGTCGCGCGCCGTGCCGAACCAGAATGGCCCGCAATCGTAGCCGGAGAAGTCCGGACCGCCCTCGCCGGCGAAGCTGGTGCGCGGGGCCAGGCTGGTGTCGATCGCGAAGCCATGCGCCTCCAGAAGCCTGGATGTCTCCTTGCCCAGCCCGTAACGGCCAGCGCGGAAGACGCGCGGCGGGCGGCCGAACCGCTGCTGGAACTTGTCCTTGAGCGCAACCAGCTTGCGTTCCTCCATCCCCGTGGGAAGGTTGCCGAGGAACGACATCCGCGAGCTCGATTCGGCGTCGAAAGGCGGGTTCACCCAGGGGTGCAGCTGCACGCCGACGTCGCATTCGCCGCGGTCGAGCTGGCGTTGCAGGAGGCACATGACCGCCGGGTCTTCGAGGATGGGATAGGTGAGCAGGTAAGTCGGACGCACGCCGTAGGGACCGACGAGGGCCTGCAGGTCGGGGATGCGGCGCATGCAGTCGGTCGAGTACGCGACGCCGCGCGTCGGGTTGTCCCAGTCGAAATCCTCCTCGGCGTCCACCACCAGGCTGCAAACCGGTCGGGCCAACGCGGTCGCGGCCGGGCGCGCATTGGCGAACAGGGGAAGAGCGGCGCCGATGTCCTGGTCGGTGCATGGTCCCTGGTGGATCATGCCCGGAGGATGACCCGCCGGCGTGCCATTTTCAGCCGCCGGGGCGGGTTCCCTGGGCCTACTGGGGTGGATGCGGGAAATCCTGGCACGGGCAGGTTTCCAGATGCGCTTCGATGTCTCACAGCCCGGGCGGTCCGTCGCGGATGGGCGTGAGCTACGCCCGCTTCGGGCACGCTTCCAATCGGAATCGTCGCATCCTCTCAACTCCCCCGGGCCCCTTCCCGCAAAGAGAGGGGAGCGTCCCGGCGCGGCTTGATCGTGTCCCGCCTGAGAAATGATCAAGGCGACGAAAAGTATTGCCTGCGGACGCCTGCCGGTATAATGCCGGCCAGCCTAACGAACGGATAAGGGAACGGGCCGTCGTACGCCGCATGGCGGCGGACACCCCGTCCGTCGCCATGCGGCTGTGTCGGGCAACTGCCGCTTCAGTGCGGACACACCGTAACACTTACGCATCGAAGACGATGCGCACCGGCAGCACAGCGCACGGTCGCGTCCACTCCCTCACGACGCGACACACTCCGTTGGAGAGTGCCGCATCGTCGTATCAGCCGCCGCGCGCCGTGCCGACCCTCGTCTCGCCAGGTGGGACGAGGGACAAGCGGCACGCGGGCCGGTTATCCCAGCGTGATCTGCCGCGTGTGTGCGCGGGTGATCGCCTCGTCGAACGCCGTCAGCACCTGGGAATGGGTGGAGCGATCGTTCATCTTCTCGATGTCGTTGAAGCCGCGCCCGTTGGCGACCGTCAGGAGCAGGCCGGTGGCGTCGCGCGGGGGCGTGCGCACACCCATCAGCCGGGAGGCGACGCGCAACGCACCGACCGCGCACCGGCGCCCGTCGATGGTCTCGTAGCGGCCCTGCACCCAGTTCTCCTCGTCGGCGATCAGCGCGCGTGCGATGGTCAGCAACTGGACGGTCCCGACCTCGCCTTGTGGCGCCGGATCGGGGGAGAACGAACGCAAGGGCAACGTCTTGAGGCGCGGCAGAAATGACTTGGTGGCGACCCGTACCCGCTCCCACACGCTGGGAGACTGCGGAGATCGCCGGCGCGGGTGACACGACTGTGGCGCCGGAGAACTCCCTTCCATCAAACGGCATGTCTTGCTCCTGTGGCCAGTGCAGGCTCATCTCTAACGTCGCATAGTTCGCGTCGTTCGATACTCATGATTACGTGTGTTGCACCGCCCAGCCTGGGCGAGCCGCGGCGCCCGCGCGCCCGCCTCGCACCCTGGCTACGGCGTGCTGCCCGGCCTATCCAGCCGGGGAAGGGAGACGCCGCCATGGACCAGCACGCGCCGGAAGCCGAGCACGCCGAGATTCGCGAGGAGGTCCGCAAGCTCTGCGCCCGCTTTTCCGGGGACTATTGGCGCGAGCTGGACCGCGAACGCGCCTACCCGACCGCGTTCGTCGCCGCGCTGACCGAGGCCGGGTATCTCGCCGCGCTGATCCCGGAAGCCTACGGTGGGGCCGGCCTGAAGCTGTCGGCGGCGGCGGCCATCCTGGAGACGGTGCAGGAAGCGGGCTGCAACGGCGCGGCCTGTCACGCGCAGATGTACATCATGGGAACTATCCTGCGGCACGGCTCGGAGGAGCAGAAGCGGACCTACCTGCCGAAGATCGCGACGGGCCAACTGCGCTTGCAGGCGTTCGGCGTGACCGAGCCGACCAGCGGCACCGACACCACTAGCCTACGCACCTTCGCGCGCCGCGAGGGTGATCAATACGTCGTCAACGGCCAGAAGGTCTGGACGAGCCGCGCCGAGCACTCCGACCTCATGCTGCTGCTGGCCCGCACCACCCCGCGCGAGCAGGTAAGGTCGCGCACCGAGGGTCTCTCCACCTTCATCGTCGACATGCGCGAGGCGGTCGGGAACGGCATGACCATCCGGCCGATCCGCACGATGATGAACCACAACTCGACCGAAATATTCTTCGACAACGTCATTGTTCCTGCCAAGAACCTTGTCGGCGAGGAGGGCAAGGGCTTCCGCTACATCCTGGACGGCATGAACGCCGAGCGCCTGCTGATCGCCGCCGAGTGCATCGGCGACGCCAAGTGGTTCACGGCACGCTCGGTCGCCTACGCGCGCGACCGCCGCGTGTTCAACCGCCCCATCGGCCAGAACCAGGGCGTGCAGTTCCCGATCGCCCGGGCCTACGCGCAGATGCGCGCCGCCGAGCTGCTGGTCCACGAGGGCTGCCGCAAGTTCGAGGTCGGGCTGCCCTGCGGGGAGGAGGCGAACATGGCGAAGATGCTTGCCGCCGAGGCGTCCTGGGCGGCCGGGGAGGCCTGCATCCAGACCCATGGCGGCTTCGGCTTCGCCGAGGAATACGACGTCGAGCGCAAGTTCCGCGAGACGCGGCTGTATCAGGTCGCGCCGATCAGCACGAACCTGGTGCTGTCCTACATCGCCGAGCACGTCCTCGGGCTGCCGCGGAGCTATTGATGAAGACGCCCCTTTCCGGGCTTCTTGTCCTCTCGCTGGAACAGGCGGTCGCTGCGCCGTACGCCAGCTCGCGCCTGGCCGATGCGGGGGCGCGCGTCATCAAGGTGGAGCGCGCTGAGGGCGACTTCGCGCGCGGCTACGATGCGGCCGCGCGCGGGCAGTCGAGCTATTTCGTCTGGCTCAACCGGGGCAAGCAGAGCCTGGTCGCCGACATCAAGGACGCGGACGACAGCGCGCTGCTGCATCGCATCCTGGCCCGCGCGGACGTGTTCATCCAGAATCTCGCGCCGGGGGCGGCGGCACGCGCTGGGTTCGGCTCGGCGGCGCTGCGCGAGCGCCATCCGCGCCTGATTACCGTCGATATCTCGGGCTACGGCGAGACCGGCGAGTACGCCACGATGAAGGCGTACGACCTGCTGGTGCAGGCTGAGTCCGGGCTGGCGATGATCACCGGCCATCCGGCCGGGCCGGGGCGCGTCGGGGTCTCGGCCTGCGACATCGCCTGCGGCATGGCCGCGCATGCGGGCATCTTGGAGGCGCTGATCGAGCGCGGCATCACCGGGCGCGGCAAGGGCTTGGCGGTCAGCCTGTTCGACGGCATGGCGGACTGGATGAACGTGCCGCTGCTGTTCTTCGAGGGCACCGGGAAGGCCCCCGCGCGCCTCGGCCTGGCGCATCCCTCCATCTGCCCGTACGGCGCCTTCGCGCTCGCCGATGGCGCGCTCGTGCTGATCGCGATCCAGAACGAGCGCGAATGGGCGACGTTCTGCGCGGGTTTCCTGTGCGAGCCCGACCTGCCGCAGCATCCGGGGTTCGAGACCAACGTGATCCGCGTCGCCAACCGCGCCATGGTGGACGGCCATATCGGGGCGGTGTTCGCGCGCCTGACGCGCGAGGAGGCCGCCACGCGGCTGCGCGCGGCCAATACCGCCTTCGGATTCGTCAATGACGTCGCCGCCTTCGCTGCCCACCCGGCGCTGCGCCGGGCGCGCGTCGCGACGCCGAGCGGCGAGGTCGCGATCGCCGCCCCGCCGGTGCTGACCTCCGATGGCGCGCGTGCGCTCGGGCCGGTGCCCGCGATCGGAGAGCACGCGGCGGCGATACGAGCGGAGTTCGCGGGGAAGCCCGGCAATCGCTTCAAGCGCGATTAGGTATCGAGTTCGAGATGGAAAGCCTCATCGCTGGGTATGGACGCTTCCGCGCGACCGGCTGGCCGGAGCGGCGGAAGCTATTCGAAACGCTCGCCGAAGGCGGGCAGCATCCGAAGGCGCTGGTGGTCGCCTGCGTCGATAGCCGGGTCGACCCCGCGATGATCTTCGACGCCGCACCGGGCGAGGTGCTGACGGTGCGCAACGTCGCCAACCTGGTGCCGCCCTACGCCCCGGATGCCGCCTATCACGGCACCAGCGCCGCCCTGGAATTCGGCGTGCGCGTGCTGGAGGTGCCGCACCTCATCGTGCTCGGCCACGGCCTGTGCGGCGGCGTGCAGGCGCTGCTCGACGGCGCGCCGGAGAACGCGCGCGATTTCGTCGCGCCCTGGATGGCGATGGCCGAGCCGGCGCGCCGGCGCGCGCTGCGCTGCGCCACGCCCGAGGCGCGACAGCGATGCTGCGAGCACGAGGTCATCAAGGTTTCGCTCGCCAACCTGATGACTTTCCCCTGGATCGCCGAGCGGGTCGCCGCAGGCAGTCTCGCGCTGCACGGCGCGTGGTTTGCCATCCGGTCGGGCGTGCTCACGATTTTGCAGCCGGACGGGTCGTTCATGGCTCCGCAGCCGAAGTGACGTCGATCCCCGCTGGCGGGGGATTTCCCGCTATTTCCAGCGGCTCAGATAGAAGCGTGGCAGTTCGTCGGGGAAGGGCTGGAAGTCCAGGTTGGACGCGAACGCGTAGTAGGTGACGAAGGTGAACAGCGGCAGCCAGTAGGCCTGGTCGGTCGCGCGATGGATCGCGGCGGAGTAATTCTTCTGCCGCTCGGCCGGGTCGGTGACGGAGCCACCCGCTTGCACCAGCTTCTGCAGCTGCGGGTCGCGCGCGTAGTCGCTGCTGCCGCCGCCGAAGAAGTAGGGCAGGACCGCCGAGACATCGTTGATCGAGTTGCTGCCCCAGCTTCCGGCGTTCAGCGGCGTCTGGCCCGCCATCACCTTCTGCACCACCGCGCCGACCTGGAGCTGCTGGATATCGACGTTGATGCCGACCACCTTCATGTAGCTCTGCATCGCCGCGTTCCACGCCGGCAGCAGATAGGTGACCATGGTGGTGGAGAACCCGTTGGCGAACCCGGCCTCCGACAGGAGCTGCTTGGCCGTCGCGGGATTGTAGGGATAGTCCACGGCGGCCTTCTGGTCGCACCCGAACTGGGTCGGATAGCAGGGCGCGGGAACGGGATGGCTGTCGCCCTGCACCAGGTCGTGCGCCATCGCGCTCCGGTCGATCGCGTGGAAGATCGCCTGGCGCACCTTCTGGTTGGTGAGCGGGTTGTCCGGCTTGCTGCGCCCGGCTGCGTCGAGCTGGAGGTAGCCCAGACGCATCGAGCCGGCGCGCAGCGCGGTCTTGCCGGGAAACCCTTGCAGGCTTTGGAACTGGTCGGGGTTATACTGCCAGATCCAGTCGGCCTGGCCGCTGATGAACGCTGTCAGCTCGCCGGCGGCATCGAGGACCTCGGTGATCTTGAGATACTTGATCGCGGGCTTGCCCTTGGGGCTGTCCTGATAGTGGCCGTCGAAGCGCTCGAAATCGATGGAGCTGGTGCCGTTCACCCGTGTGATCCTGTACGGCCCGGTGCCGATCGGCTTCTGGGAGTAGCCGTCCGGCCCCACCTTCTCGCGATACGCCTTGGGATAGATCGGCAGCACCATCGCGAAATACTCGAGCGCGGCGGCGAAGATGTTCTTCAGCTTGAAGCGCACCTGCCGCTCGCCCGTCTTCTGCACCCCGGCGATGAAGGCGAAATTGGTGGGGTTCGCCACCTTCGGATCGTTCAGCACGGACTCGAACGTGTACACAACGTCGTCGGGGCCGAACGGGTCGCCGTTCTGGAACTTCACGCCGTCGCGGAGCGTGAAGTCGAAGGTCATCGGATCGACCCAGTTCCACGATGTCGCCAGGGCCGGCACGATCTTGAAGCTGTGCGGGTCGCGATAGACCAGCATGTCCCATGCCTCGTGGGCGACGATGAGGCCGGTGCGCAGGGTGTTGCGATAGGGATCGACGTCGGGGATGGCGTCGCGCCAGGCGACGCGCAGCGTGTCGTCGGATTTCTCCGCGTGCGCGGCGCGCCCCAGCACCGGCAGGCTCGCTGCCGCGGCCGTCCCCATGAACGTGCGTCGCCTCATGCCCGTGCTCCCCTGTCCTTGGCTCAAACGCTACGTGTCGGCATTTTCCGGCGCAAGGTGACACTCGACCGTGGTGCGCGCGGGCGGGCGGACGCGGCAGATGTCGATGGCGATGGGGCAGCGCGGGTGGAAGCGGCAGCCATGCGGGATGGCGGACGGATCGGGATAGCCCTCGCCCATCGGCACGTCCGGGAGGCCGAGGCCCGGCTCGGGCGTCAGCACGGCGGCCAGCAGGGCGCGCGTGTAGGGGTGGTGCGGGTCGCCGAACACCGCCTCCGTCTCGCGGTGCTCGACGATGCGGCCGAGATACATCACCGCGACCTCGTCGGCGATGTGCTCCACCACCGCGAGGTTGTGGCTGATGAACACCAACGTCAGGTCGAAGGCGGCGCGCAGATCGCCGAGCAGGTTGAGGATCTGCGCCTGCACCGACACGTCGAGCGCCGAGGTCGGCTCGTCGCAGAGCAGGATGCGGGGCTCGTTGATCAGCGCGCGCGCGATGGCGACGCGTTGGCGCTGCCCGCCGGAGAGCTGCGCGGGGTAGCGCGCGGCGGTGTCGGGGCCGAGGCCGACGCGCTCCAGCATCGCGCCGACCCGGCGCCGGCGCTCCGTCCCGCCGACGCCCTGCACCAGCAGCGGCAGCGCCACGATGTCGGCGACCTGTCGGCGCGGATTGAGCGAACTCATCGGGTCCTGGAACACCGGCTGGATCAGGCGCGCGCGGGCGCGCCGGTCCATCTCGGCGAGCGCACGGCCAGCGACGCGCACTGTGCCGGCGCTCGGCGGCAGGAGGCCGAGGAGGACGCGCGCGAAGGTGGACTTGCCGCAGCCGGATTCCCCCACGATGCCGATGGCGCGGCCGGGCGCGACGGACAGGCTGATGTCGTCCACCGCGACCACGTGGCGCGGGACGCCGAACAGGCCCTGGCGCTGGTCGAACACGCGCGACAGGCCGACGGTCTCGATGGCGGGCGGGGTCACGGGCATGGGTGCCTGTCCCCTCCCCCCGACCCCCTCCCGCAAGGGGAGGGGGAGCATATGGGGGCGCATGGGGCGCCCACTCCCCTTGCGGGAGGGGGTTGGGGGAGGCGTTTGGTCACGCGGCCTCCTTCCACCAGCCGGGCGCCATGCGGCAGCGGTAGGTGTGCGCGGCGCCTTCGTGCTGGTTGGCCACGCCCCCCGCGCAGATCGGTTCGGCATGCGGGCAGCGGTCGCGGAACGGGCAGCCGGTGAAGCCGGCGGGCAGGCGCGGCACGATGCCGGGGATGCTGCCCAGGCGGTCACCGCGGCGCACCTTGCCCGGCACCGGGATCGCGGCCAGCAGGCCGCGCGTGTAGGGATGCCCGGGCGCGGCGAACAGCGCCTCGGCGCTGGCGTGCTCGACGATCTCGCCGGCATACATCACGGAGACGCGGTTCGCGACGCGGGCGACGACACCGAGGTCGTGGGTGATGAGCAGGACGGCGAGACCCAGCTCGCGCTGCAATTCGGCCAGCAGACGCAGGATCTGCGCCTGCACGGTCACGTCGAGCGCCGTCGTCGGCTCGTCGGCGATCAGCAGCTCGGGCTCGCACAGCAAGGCCATCGCGATCATCACCCGCTGGCGCAACCCGCCCGAGAGCTGGTGCGGGAACTGGCCGAGCCGCATGTCGGGCGCGGTGACGCCCACGCGGGCCAGCATCGCGACCGCGCGCTCGGCGGCCTGGCCGCGCGAGAGGCCGCGATGGCGGCGCAGCACTTCGGTCATCTGCGAGCCGATCGTGTAGGCCGGATTGAGGCTGGTCATCGGCTCCTGGAAGATCATGCCCATGCGATCGCCGCGCAAGGCGGCGAGGCGGCGTTCGGAAAAGTGCCCGATGTCCTCGCCGGCGAAGGCGATGCGCTGCGCGCCGCGCCGGGCGCCGCGCGGCAGCAGGCCCATCACCGCGAGCGCGGAGATCGATTTGCCGCAGCCGGATTTGCCCACCAGGCAGTGCGTCTCGCCGCGCGCGACGGAGAGGCTGATGCCGCGCACCGCCTCCAGCTTGCCGAAGCCGACGCGTAGGCCCTCAATCTCCAGCGTCGGCGCGTTGGCTGGCTGACGCGCGGCGCTCATCGTTCGGTGCGCGCGCCGAGCGCGTCGCGCAATCCGTCGCCCAGCAGGTTGATGCCGAGCACCAGGATCAGCAGCGCGATGCCGGGAATCTCGATCACCCAGGGCTTGAAAAACATGTAATCCTTGGCCTCGGCAATCATCAGGCCCCAGGACGGCAGCGGCGGCGGCACGCCGAGGCCGAGGAACGACAGCGCCGCCTCCAGCAGGATCGCGATGGCCATGTCGATGGTGGCGATCACCACCAGATGATGCACGATGTTGGGCAGCACCTCGCGCAGGATGATGCGCGTGCGCGAGCAGCCCGCCGCCCAGGCTGCCGCGACGTAGTCGAGGCCGGCGACCTGGCGGGTGACGGCGCGCGCCACCACGGCGAAGCGCTCCCACAGCAGCAGCCCGATGGTCAGCACGACGACGGTGAGCGAGCTGCCCACCATGGACACCACGGTCAGCGCGACCAGGATCAGCGGGATCGCGAGGCGGCAGGAGACGACGAACATCACCACCGCGTCCACCTTGCCGTCGAAATATCCGCCCAGCACGCCGAGCGTGGTGCCGATCAGCCCCGACAGCACGATGGTGGTGACGCCGATCAGCATGGAGATGCGCGCGCCGAGGATCAGGCGCGAGAGATAGTCGCGCCCTAGGCCGTCGGTGCCCAGCCAGTGCTGCCGCCGAGCCGCCCGGCAGCCACGCCGGCGGGACGTAGCGGTGGCCGAGATCCTGCATAAACGGATCGTGCGGCACGAGAAGCGGCCCCAGCACGGCGACCAGCGCGGCGAAGCCGACGATGACCGCGCCGAGATAGAGCGGGAAGCGGCGCGCCCGCATCAGCGTCCTCGCAAGCGCGGATCGAGGACCGCGCCGAACAGGTCGGAGATCAGGGTGAGCCCGACGAAGATCACCGCGAACAGCAGCACGACGGCCTGCACCACCGGGAAGTCGCCCTTGCCGATGGATTCCCAGGCGAGATAGCCGACGCCGCGCACGTTGAACACGACCTCCACCACCACCGAGCCGCCGAGGATGAAGCCGAGCTGCACCGCCGAGACCGCGACCACCGGCATCGCCGCGTTGCGGAACGCGTGCTTCAGCACGATCGCCGCGCGCGACAGGCCCTTGGCGCGCGCCGTGCGCACGTAGTCGGAGCGCAGGGCATCGACCATGCCGCTGCGCGTCAGGCGCAGCATCACCGGGATGGCGACGAAGGCCAGCACGAACGAGGGCAGGACGTAGCCCTGCCACGTCTCCAGCCCGGCGATCGGCAGCCAGTGGAGGTCGATGCCGAACCACAGGATCAGCATGAGGCCGAGCCAGAAGCTGGGGACCGCCTGGCCCGCCAGCGCGAGAAAGCCGACGCCGACATCGATCGCCGTGCCCTCGTTCAGCGCCGCGACGATGCCGAGCGGCACGGCGATGACGATGGCGATGGCGATGCCGATCAACCCCAAGGTCAGCGTGACCGGCAGATGCGAGGCGATCAGCGAGGAGACCTTCTCGTGGAACAGGTAGGAGCTGCCGAGATCGCCGCGCGCCGCGCGCCCGGCCCAGTCGAGGAACTGCACCGGCAGCGGCCGGTCGAGGCCCAACTCGTGCTCGATCCTCGCCACCGCCTCGGGCGAGGCGTCCGGGCCGGCGATGTTGATGGCGAGATTCCCGGACAGCCGCGAGAGGGCGAAGCTGATGATCAGCACCGTCAGGCAGACGAGCGCGGCCAGCAACAGCGAACGAAGGAGGAAGCGGATCATGGGGCCGGTGAACTCATGGACGCTCGGGCGGCTCCGGCGGATCGAACGACAATGCCTCGTCCAGAGTCCAGGGGCAGGTCGCCGGAAATGTCGCGGGCGGCAGGCTGGTCTGGCGCGCCGCCCGCCGGACCGCATCGTCATACGCCTCCGAGAAAAGCTCCGGAACGTGATGTGTGAGGCTGGGAATGTCGGCGAGAAATCCCCTCACCTCTGATTGCTGCTCGATGATCGTGTCCCCCCAACTCCGGGTCAGCCGCCCGGGCTGGAAGCGGATCTTGAGAAGATGGATGAGCAGGACCGTCAGCCGGCTTCGCAGCTCGCGTCGATCGCGGATCGTCATTTCGGTCAGGAACTCGATGAGGTGCGCGCGATCAAGCTGATCGAGGCAGCCGCTCCGCAAGGCCGCGATCTGCTGCTCGATCCATGCGTGCTCGTCTGCTTCGTAGAGGGCGGCATCCATGGCTCCCGTCTAGCACCTCGGCTCGTCCCGGCGAGACGGGGTGGCGGTATCGCCGGTTCGCGTCCATGATCGCCCGGCCAGTCTGACGGAGCAGAGAACATGCCCGACGACCTCGGCCCTTCCAGGGCCGGGAGCAGCCTGCACGCGCGCTCGATCGAGAGCCGCGCGTCCTGGGTCGCGGCCGGCGTGACGCTGGCGATCCTGTCGGTCGCCTATGGCTCCACCTTGCTGATCGTCGTCGGGCTGCGGGCGATGGAGGCCGATCTCGGCGTGCCGCGCTCGGTGCTGGCGCTGGCCGGCGCGCTGGCCTGGATCGGTACCGGGCTGGGCGGCATCGCCATGGGCTGGCTCGCCGACCGCATCGGGGTGCGCGACCAGCGTGCTGATCGGCGCGGTGATGATCGCCGCCGGGCTCGCCCTGTCAGCGACCGGGCGGCTCTGGGCGATCTATTTCGGCCACGGCGTGCTGATCGGCTTCCTCGGGATGGGCGCGATCTATCCGCCGCTGGTGACCTATGTCAGCCGCTGGTTCGATCGCCGGCGCGGCACCGCGGTCGCGCTGATCTCGTCGGGCCAGTACATCGCCGGCGTGGTCTGGCCCGCCATCTTCGAGCGGCTGATCGCCGGGCCGGGCTGGCGCGTCACCTATCTGGGCTATGCCGGCGTGGTGCTGCTGGGGGTGCATCCCGCTCG
Source organism: uncultured Pseudomonadota bacterium (assembly GCA_963756495.1). Classification (GTDB taxonomy): domain Bacteria; phylum Pseudomonadota; class Alphaproteobacteria; order Acetobacterales; family Acetobacteraceae; genus DATFDN01. Next base: position 616,292 of record CAVWNS010000009.1, read on the forward strand.
CCGTGCTGTTCCTGCGCCCCGCCCCCGATGTGCCCATCGGCGCCGGCGCCGGCACGGGCGGCGGTCGCGGGCGCGGCGCAGCGCGCGTGCTCGGGCTGCGCCCCAACGCCGTGCAGGCGATCATCTGCGCCGCCGGGTTCTGCTGCTGCGTGCCGATGGCGATCCCGCAGGCGCATCTGGTGGCGTTCTGCGGCGATATCGGCCTCGGCGCGGCGACCGGGGCGACGATGCTGTCGGTGCTGCTGGGCTGCGCCTTCGTCAGCCGCCAGTTCTGGGGCGCCTTCGCCGACCGCTATGGCGGGCTGCTGACGGTGCTCGCCGGATCGGCCTGCCAGGCGCTCGCGATCGCGGCCTTCCTGCTGACCCAGAACGAGGCCGGGCTGTTCGTCATCGCCGCCGCCTACGGCCTCGGCTTCTCGGGCATCATCCCGTCCTACGTGGTGGCGATCCGCGACCTGTTCCCCTCGGCCGAGGCGTCGTGGCGCGTGCCGCTGGTGCTGTTCACCTCGATGGGCGGCATGGCATTCGGCAGCTGGTTCGCCGGGCGGCTGTATGACGGGTTCGGCTACTATGCCCCGGCGTTCGGCGCGGGCGTGCTGTTCAACGTGGCGAACCTGGCGCTGGTCGGGTTCCTGGTGCTGCGCCAATCGGGGCGCAAGCGGGTGGCGGGCGGGCTCGTTGCGGGGTGAGGAAAGCGCCATGATTGCCAATGACATCGGCACGGGTTGACACGGCGCCTGGAGGCCGGGATCGTTACAGCGTCCCCTCTGAAAGGTTCCAGCTCATGCAGAATGACATGCTGCGGCGTCTCGTCGCGGAGTTCCTCGGCACATTCTGGCTCGTCTTCGGAGGCTGCGGCGCCGCCGTCCTTGCCGCCGGTTTCCCGGCACTCGGCATCGGCTTTACGGGCGTGGCGTTCGCGTTCGGCCTCACCGTCCTGACCATGGCCTACGCGGTCGGCCATATCTCGGGCGGTCACTTCAACCCCGCCGTCACGGTCGGCCTGTGGGCCGCCGGACGCTGTGACAACAAGCACGTGATCCCCTACATCGTCGTCCAGCTCGTCGGCGCCATCCTCGCATCCGGGGTCCTCTGGATCATCGCGTCCGGAAAACCCGACTGGGCGCCCGCCGGCTTCGCCGCGAACGGCTACGGCGCGCTCAGTCCAGGGCATTATTCGATGGGCGCCTGCTTCCTGACCGAGCTTCTGCTGACCTTCTTCTTCCTCATGGTCATCATCGGCACGACGTCGAAGGGCGCGGCCACGGGCTTCGCCGGCATCCCGATCGGTCTCGCGCTCACCCTCATCCACCTGATCTCGATCCCGGTCACCAACACGTCCGTCAACCCGGCCCGCTCCACCGCGCCGGCCCTGTTCGCGGGCGGCGACTACGTCGCCCAGCTCTGGATGTTCTGGCTGGCACCCATCGCCGGCGCGTTGATCGCCGGCGCCATCGGACGCATCCTGTACCAGCCGTCCTCCATCCTGGAGACCGTGGTCATCGACGACAAGCGCGTCGCTTAGCGGGTAGCGCAACAAGGACGGCCAGGGCTCTGCCCTGGACCCGCTGGGGCCGGCGGCCCCAGACCCCGTTGCAGGCGGGAGGGAGGAGTGCCATGGGCGATGCTGCCGCCCCCACCAGCCGGCGCTTCGTCATCATGGGGCTGCTGTTCGTCACGGTGGTCATCACCTATCTCGACCGCAGCAATCTCTCGATCGCGGCACCCGGCATCGCCCGCGAATTCACCCTCTCGCCTGTGCAGATGGGCGTGATCTTCTCGGCCTTCGGCTGGAGCTACACGCCGTTGCAGATCCCCGGCGGCTGGCTCGCCGACCGCGTCCACCCTCGCACGCTCTATGCCGCGGCTATCGTGCTGTGGTCGCTGGCGACGCTCGGATTGGGCGTCGCCGGCGGCTTCACTATCCTGATCGTGCTACGGATGCTGGTGGGCGCCTGCGAGGTGCCGAGCTTCCTGATCAACAACCGCATCGCCACCACCTGGTTCGGCGAGGGCGAGCGCGCGACCTGCATCGCCGTTTACACGTCGGCGGAATATGTGGGCCTCGCCTTCCTCACCCCCGTCCTCGCCTGGCTGACGGTGACGTTCGGCTGGCCGGCGATCTTCTTCGCGACCGGCGTGCTCGGCCTGGGCTGGGCCATCGTGTGGTATCGCACCTATCGCGATCCGGCGCGGTTCCCCGGCGTCAACGCGGCCGAGATCGCGCTGATCGAGAGCACCGGCGGCATTCCCGACCTCAGCGCGCGGATCGAGGCGCATCGGCGCCGGACCGGCTTCGCCTGGCGCGACCTCGGCGTGGTGCTCGGCCGGCGCAAGCTCTGGGGCATCTATTTCGGCCACTTCGCCTGGGGCAACACGGCGACGTTCTTTCTGACCTGGTTCCCGACCTACCTGGTGAGGTATCGGCATCTCGACTTCATCAAGGCGGGCATCTACGCTTCCTTGCCGTTCCTGTGCGCGTTCGTGGGCGTGCTGTGCTCGGGGACGGTGTCGGACTTCATGGTGCGCCGGGGCGTAAGCCTGAGCGTCGCGCGCAAGACCATGATCATCGGCGGCTTGGCTCTGTCGTCGGTGATCATCGGCGCGAACTACGTCAGCAGCCCGGCTTTGATCATCCTGTTCCTGGCGCTCGCGTTCTTCGCCAACGGACTGGCCTCGATCCACTGGTCGCTGGTGTCGGCGACCGCGCCCGAGCGGCTGATCGGCCTGACCAGCGGGATGTTCAACTTCGTGGGCGGATTCGCGGGCATCGTGGGGCCGATCATCATCGGCTTCCTGTTGCAGGGCGGCAGCTTCACGGCGCCGCTGATTTACATCGCCTGCATCGCCCTGCTGGGTGCCTGCTCCTACATCTTCGTCGTGGGCAAGCTGGAACGCGTGGCGGATTGAGGGAAAACAGGAGTGCGCCCATGAGGATCACCAAGGTCGAGCCGCTGATGGTCGATCGCTTCTGCCTGGTTCGCATCGAGACCGACCAGGGCATCATCGGCATCGGCGAGAGCGGCGCCTGGGGCCAGTTGGAGGCCAGCGCGGCGGCGATCGGCAAATACGCCGAATACCTGGTCGGCCGCGATCCGCGTCCGATCGAGCACCATTGGAACGTGATGCTGCGCGCCAACCACTTCACGGGCGGGGCGATCACCGGGGCGGTGTCGGCGATCGACATCGCGCTGTGGGACATCAAGGGCAAGCTGCATGGCGTGCCGGTGTACGAGCTGCTCGGCGGGCGGATGCGCCACAAGGCGCGGCTCTATGGCCACGTGAAGGGACGCACGATCGAGGCGCTGGTGGCGGAGGCGAAGCGGCTCAAGACCGAGGGATTCACCGCGCTCGGCCACCTCAACCCGCTGCTCGACGAGGACGAGGACGAGCCCTACTACCGCCCGCACGCGGCCAAGATGCACGCGGCGATCGACAACGTCCGCCAATTGCGCGAGGCGGTCGGGCCCGAGGTCGATCTGTGCATCGAAATCCATCGCCGCCTGACGCCGCCCGAGGCGATCGCGCTCGGGCGCGGCATCGAGCAGTTCACGCCGATGTTCTTCGAGGACCCGCTGCGGCCCAACAGCTTCGACGCCATGGCGTGGGTCGCCGATCACATCCCGATCCCCGTCGCGACCGGCGAGCGGTTCACCAGCCTTTATCAGTTCCAGACGCTGCTGACGCGCCACGCGGTCGAATATTTGCGCCCCGACGTATGCCTGTGCGGCGGCATCACCGGGGCCAAGAAGATCGCCGCTATCGCCGAGGCGCACGATGCGCAGATCGTGCCGCACAACCCGCTGTCGCCGATCAGCACCGCCGCGTGTTTGCAGGTCGCCGCCTGCATCCCCAACTTCGCGATCCAAGAATATCCCTCGCGCACCCCCGACCTGGATGGCTCTTCCGACCTGCTGGGCGCGGGGCTGGCGACCGGACTGGCGGAACAGCGGGGCGGCTTCATCGCCATCCCGGACGCGCCGGGGATCGGGATCGAGCTGGTGGCCGATATCGAGCGACGGTTTCCGATGCGACCCCGGCCGATCCGGATGCGGGCGCATCAGGACGGGTCGATGGTGGATCAGTAGGTGTCGCCCGAGGAGGGTCGTGCCGAGGGGAACGTGCTCTAGACCTCCTCTTCAGCCAGGCCCTGCTCGGGTCCCGATACCTGCAATTGCCAAGGCACGCACACCACGGTGACACCCGGTCCGCCGTAACGCAGCAGCCGTGCGCGCAATCGTCGATCGCGATGGGTGTGCATCACGTATCCCCACCAGCGACCCTCGACCAGTTCGGGCAGCACGATCATTACCGGCCGTTCGGGAAAGTTTCGGCCGATATCCTGGATCGCCCGCAGGAGCGGGGCGACGACGCTGCGGTACTGGGAGGGCATCAGCAGCAGGGTCGGGGAAGGCAGCCCGGCAGCGATTGCCGGTTGCTGCACGAATTGGCGCCATTCCCGTCGCAGATGCTCCGCCTCGTCGTCGGCCTCCGGACCCTCCAAGGTGGTGACGTGCAGGGCCGTGACGTCCGGGGAGAGGCGGACCGCATATTCGACGGCCTTGCGCGACAGCCGATCCCATCGCGCGATCGGGACGATGGCGGCGGGTGCCCCGTGATCGCGGACATCGATCCGCCGATGGCTGCCACGTAGCACCTGGCGATCGATCCCCTCGTAGTAGCGGTGCACGACCCTGAGCATTCCCAGCGTGCACGGGATCACGATGACGGTCAGCCACGCGCCTTCCACGAACTTGGCGAGCAGGATGATGGCGAGGGCCACGCCGGTGGCGATGGCGCCGCTGCCGTTGATCACCAGCCTGGCCCGGTGCGCTGAGCGGCTGCCGCTCAGCCGGCCGGCCCTCTGGCGCCCGCTCCCCTGGCTCGGGGGCGCCTCGTCCTTGCCGAGCGCACGCCACCAATGCACGGCCATGCCCGCCTGGGACATGGTGAACGACAGGAAGGCACCGACGGCGAACAGGGGGATGAGGCGATCGGTGATGCCGCCGAACGCCGCGAGCAGGCACCCGGAGCCGACCGCCAGGAACAGGATCCCGACGGAATAGACCAGGCGACGCCCCGGTACCGCGAAGGGACGCGGCAGGAATCCGTCCGCGGCAACCAGGTGGCAGAGGCGCGGGAAGCCGACAAAGCTCGTGTTGGCCGACAGGCAGAGCACGGCCAGGATGCTGCCGATGGTGACGTAGTAGAGCCATCCCCGCCCGTACACCGCCCCGATCACCTGGGAGAGCACGCTCTGGTAGCCTGGCTGGGTCTGGTCCATCGCCATGATGGCGTAGGCATGCGTTATCTGGGCGATGCCCAGCAACAGGGCCCCGAGCACGACGACGATGACGGTCAGCGTGCCATGGGCGTTGCGCACCGTGGGTTCGCGGAAGGCGCTGACACCGTTGCTCACCGCCTCCACACCGGTCATCGCCGTGCAGCCGCTGGCGAAGGCGCGGAGGACGAGCCAGATTCCGACCGCTTCGGTGCCCTTGGCCATGGCGGGGGGCGCGATAACGGGTTGGGGGTGGCCGCCGGCAATCCATGTCCCTGCCACACCCCAGATGAGGATGCCGCCCAGGCTGAGGATGAACAGGTAGGTCGGAACCGCCAGCGCCACGCCGGACTCGCGGGTGCCGCGCAGGTTCATCAAGGTGGTGGCGGCGAGGACCGCGAGGCAGAGCGCGAGCGTGTATGGGTGCAGCAGCGGGATGGCGGACGTCAATGCGCCGATCCCGGCCGAGATGCCGACCGCGACGTTCAGCATGTAGTCGACCATCAGCGCGGCAGCGGCCAGCAGCCCGGCGTTGGTGCCCAGGTTCTCCTTGGCGACGATGTAGGAGCCGCCGTTGCTGGGGTAGGCGGCGATCGTCTGGCGGTAGGAGAAGTAGAGCATCGCCAACAGCAGCAGGATCACCCAGGTGATCGGCTGCATGGCGCCGAGGCCGCCCGCGCCCGCCGCGACCAGGATGGTCAGCGCGGCCTCCGGCCCGTACGCCGCCGACCCGAGCCCGTCGAGGCCCATCGCCGGGACGCCTTCGAACACCCCGATCTTGCGGCTTTCCGCCTCGCGGTTGGCGATGGAGCGGCCGATCAGCAGCTTGCTCAGTGACAGCGACATCTCGCCTCGTGTCGGTTCCGAATGGCCCGCCTGTAACACGGCGCGCGAGGATCGGTCCCGCAGGAACGGTCGCCGCCGCCGCTCGGGCGGGTCGGTGGCGCATGAGAGCGCCGCTGTCGTCGGATCAGGCCGCCTGGCAGCCGCCCGGCAGTTGCCCGACGGCCCTGCCCCGGATCCGGCCGATGAGCGCGACCGACAACGCCGCCAGGGCAGCGGTGGCGAGCGCCAGCACGGCACCCCCGACCACGAGATGATATTCGGCCAGTTGCACGACCCCGAGGCCGAGAGGCAGGCCGCCGGCGAGGACCGTGCCGCCTGCCAGGAAGGCGGCGAACATGCCGTGCAGCACGCGATGGCGCGGGACCGTCACGGCGATCAGGCCAGCGGCAACGGGCTCTGCCAGAGCCCCAGCCAGCACCAGCGAAAGCAATACTGCCCCCGACGGCGTCACTGGAAAGCCGGCGGCCCAGAACAGCGCGGCGGGAGCCGGCAGGGCGCCCAGCGCGAATAGCCCCAGCGCCGCCAGGCCGCTGAGAAGCCCGAGGATCGCGGCCCGCCGGACAAACAGGACGGGCCGCGGCATCGGCGCGCTCTCGACCGGTCCGAGGTAGGCCCAGGCGGCCGTTTGCACCTCGCGTCCCGGCCAGCCCGCCGCCGATAGCGGCACCGCCCATAGCCCGACGAGGCTGCCCCAGGTGATCAGGTTCAACGGCGGGATCTCGCAGGCCAGCGACACATCCCAGAGCAGCGGCAGGGGCGCGAGGCCGGTGGTCTGCCGCGCGGTGTCGATCGCGCCGCCGACCGCCGCCGGCACCAGCAGCGAGAACCAGGGCAGCGCCGCCAGACAGCATAGAGCGAGCAAGACGGAGATCAGCCGGGCCGGTCGGGGGCGCCCGACGATGATCGGCAGCCAGCACGCCGCGACCGCGTCGACCCACGCCAAATACACCCGGAACGCGGCTGCGAATACCACGATGAGCAGCGCCATAACCGGGATCGTCGCAAGCGCCAGCATGCCCGGTCCGACCGGTGATCGCGGCGCAAGCTCGGTGCCGGTGGCGCCGGTCAGGCCGGCGACGGCGACGATGACCGCCAGGAGCGGACCACCGATGACGAGCCCGAATGCCAGTCCCAGGGCATTGCGCCCGAGGCCCACGGTGCGACCCCGATGCATCGCGTGCACGAAGCCCGATCGGAATACCGCGCACGCGGCGACCCCCGCGGAGAGCGGTACGCAGAGCAATGATGGCGCCCAAAGCGCCAGCATTATGGTGAACGGTGACGAACCGAGGAGGATCATCGCGAGCAGCCCGAGGTAGCCGACGGTGGTCGCGGTCAGACTGGCCGCGGCTCCCGCCCCGGCCGCGTCCCAGAACCCAAAGCCGAACATCTCCCGAGTATCGGCGAGCAGCCGCAGCCGGCGACGCGGGTCGGGATGCGGCGACGCCAGCCGCCACAGCAGGCCGCGAGCCGGCCGAAGGGCGCCGAGCAATGCGGCCAATGCGGCGTCCTGGCCGTGCCAGGACAGAACTCCTGGCGTCGGCGTACAGCTCGCGCGCGCGCAGCACGGCGTTCCGGGTCAGATAGACGAGCCCGGCGACCAGGATCAGCTCGCCGACCGGGAACAGGTCATCGGCGGTGATGGACTGGCGGGTTGTCAGGACCACCGCATAGGGCAGCACCGCCGAGACCAGGAACCCCCACCAGATGGCGAGTGCCAGGAAGGTCAGGTCGATGTCGCGATTGCGAATATGCGCCAGCTCGTGCAGCAGGGTCGCCCGGAACGCGGCGGGCTCGGTGAACAGCAGCAGCGCGACCCCGCCGCTGAAGCCGACCCGATAGTCGCCCCACCGGCCGAACGCGATGGCGGTGCGCCGCGCGTCGAGCGGGTTCCACACGAAGGCCGGATTGCGCGTCAGGGCCGCCGTCGCGCAGAGCTCCCGCAGCGCGGCCTCCAGCTCCGGAGCCTCGTGCGGATCAAGCGGCGCGAGCCGCAGCCGATGCATCTGCCAGGCGGGGTAGGCCAGCCAACCCGCCATGGTGACGGCGCCCAGCAGGATGAGGCCAAGTCCGATCAGCGGCAGCTCGCCGCGCGCGAGCGGACGATAGCATGTCATGCCCTGGGTGATGAGTGCCGTGTCGAGAAGGCTCGCTCCCAGGAGGGGTATGCCCTTGAGGCAGGCCGTGAAGGGTGCGAGGTTCAGCGTCAGCACGGCGATGCCGTGCCAGCGACGGATGTCGGCGGCAAGGACGAACACCAGCAGGAGCAGGAACCGGAAACCCGTGTCCGAGGGAAACGCGAACGGGTTTAGGCGCGCCGGTGTCCGGTCCACCGCTCAGCCAGAGCCGCCGACCGCCAGCCGGCCGACCAGCGCGTCGGCCAGGGTGGTCGCCCGCAACTCTGGCAGATGGAAGTTCTTGGCCGTCGCCAGCGCCACCTTGCGCACCTCCGCCAGCTGCGCGTCGGTGAGCCGGAGGGCGTCCGGCTCGCGGCGGAACAGCTTGGCGATTTGCGCCGCGACATGCTCGGCGCCTGACTTGAGGATCGTGGGCAGGATGTCGAAGGTCAAAAGGTCCGCGACCGCCGTCGCAGCGGCAAGTGCCGCCGGGGTGAGCAGGCTCGCCGCCTCGGCCGCGCCGAAGCCCAGGATGTCGTCACCGCTGCGCGCCCGCTGCGCGGCCCGGTCGGGGTCGGCCAGATAGGCCCGGCTGATGGCGGGAAACAGCGGCAGCTCGGCGGGCGCAGCCGCGACGATGACCGCCCGCGCGAACTCCGCAACAACGTCCTGCATCGCACTCACCCTTGCGATCTTGATAAGCAGTTCCAGCGACTGCGCACCAGTATGGCCAACGCGCTGGCTGGTGAGCATGCCGGTTCGGCCCAGGCGCGGGTAACCGGCGTTCCCGCCGTGCCGGCGTTATCGCGATATCTACCCTTATCCCTACCCTGGCACCCGCGGATCATGCTCCTCCGCGTTCGGTTTGTCGGTATCCAGTTGCGGCTGGGCGTCGTTGGTTGGGGCGCCGGACATCCCCGAGGTGCCGTCGGGTTGCACGCCGGCACCCGCACCGGCGCCGCCGCCGCTCGACCCGCCCGGCCGGGCCGTTGTGGCTCCGGCGGCCTCGGCCTGTGCGGCCAACTTCTCCTTGGGGGTCGGCTCGCGTTCCCGCTCCGCCATGGTGTCCTCCTCCGTCCATCGACGGAGCAGGAACACGCGCGCGACGCCCGGGTTTGCCGTCAGCTCTTGATCAGCGGACAGCCGCCTTCGCTCATCGGGCGCCAGGCCTCCTCCATCGGGGTGACCGCGATGACCTTGGCCACGTCCCACGGCTGCTTGCTCTCGGAGGGCTTCTTGGCCTCGAACAGGTAGACCGGGTGCAGGGCGCGGCCATCCTCGCGGATGCGCCCCGGCCCGAAGGCGTCGTCGTCGGTCGGCATCGCCTTCATGCGCGCCACCGCCGCCCGCCCGTCGGCCTTGGCCGCCGGCACCCCCATGTCGGCCGCGGCCTTCAGGTAGTGCATCACCGCGCCGTAATTGCCGGCCTGCGTCATGTTGGGCCAGATGCCGTTGGCGGTCTTGCCCTTCATGCGGTCGTTGAACCCGCGGGTGCGGTCGTTCAGGTCCCAGTAGTAGGATTCGCTGTAGCGCAGCCCGGCCGCCGTTTGCAGGCCGAGCGCATGAATGCCCGTGCTCTGGATCAGCAGGGCCGCGATGCGGAGCGGCCCCATCAGCCCGAACTCGCGCGCCTGCTTGATGCAGTTGTTGGTGTCACCCCCGGCGTTGCACAGGCCGAGCACGTTGGCGCCCGAGGCTTGGCCGCGCACCAGCTGCGAGGAGAAGTCGGTGGTGTCCGGGAACGGGTAGCGCACGCTGCCCATGATCTTGCCGCCCGCGGCTTTGACCGTGGCCGTGGTGTCGCGCTCCAGCGTCTGGCCGAACACGTAATCGGCGGTGATGAAGAACCACTTGTTGCCGCCCAGCTTCACCGTCGCCCCGCCAGTGGACTTGGCGAGCATGTAGGTGTCGTAGGTCCAGTGGATCGTGTTGGGGCTGCACTGCGGGCCGGTCAGGTCCGAGGTGCCGCCGCCCGAGTTCAGCATCACCTTGTTCTTCTCGCGGCAGATGCTGGCGACAGCGAGCGCGACCGAGGACGTCGGCACGTCCGCAATCGCATCGACCCCGCCCTGGTCGAGCCACTGCCGGGCGATGGAAGCGCCGACCTCCGGCTTGTTCTGGTGGTCGGCGTAGATGATTTCGACGTTGAAGCCCTTGCCGGGCACGCCGAAATCGATCGGCGCCTGCTTGGCGCAGGCGACCGATGTCATGCCCCCGTCGTCGCGATAGGTCCCGGACAGGTCGTTCAGCACGCCGATCTTCAGGGTCGGCGTCTGCGCCCGAGCGAGACGCCCGGCCAGCGGGGTGACGGCCGTCACCCCGGCGGCGCCCAGCAGGGTGCGTCGTGAGATCATCATGGAAAGCGACTCTTTCTCTTGAGAAGTGGACCCCTCCCCCAGCCCCTCCCGCAAGGGGAGAGGAAAAGCAGAGCCCTCCCTTGCGGGAGGAGGTCGGGGGAGGGGGAAGCAGGCTAGGCCGGCGTGAACATCGGCATCGGCGGGCCGTTCTCGCTCGGCACGAACTTCAGCTTGACCGGCTGGCCGATCTTGATCGCGTCGAGGTCGCACTCGACGATGTTGGTCATCATCGTCGGCCCCTCCTCTAGGGTCACGTAGGCAATCGCATACGGCACCTCGGCGCGCTTCATCACACTGAGCGAATAGATCGTGCCCTTGCCGCTCGCCTCGACCCATTCGACCTTGCCGAGGGTGAACGGCGAGATGGCGCGCGGATACCAGATGAATTTGCCGGTATCGACGCATCTCGTCAGCATCAGCTTGCCCTGCGCGCAGCCGTCCCAGAACGGCTTGGTCTCGGGATTGCTGTCGGTCGCGCCGACGAACGGGATCTTGCGCTGCTGATAGGCCATGTCCGTCACTCCCGCTCCATGATGAGCGTCGCCGAGCCGTGCCGGGTGCCCAGCGACCCGCCCGTGCCGTGCGCGAGCGCGAGCCCGCAATCGCTTACCTGCACCTTCGGATGCGCCTCGCCGCGCAGCTGGCGCACCGCCTCGATCACCTTGGTGATGCCGCCGCGATTGGCCGGGTGGTTGTTGCACAACCCGCCGCCGTCGGTGTTGAACGGCAGCTTGCCGACGCCGGAGATCAGGTTGCCGTCGGCGACGAACTTGCCGCCCTGGCCCTTCTCGCAGAAGCCCAGGTCCTCGATCTGCATCAGCACGGTGATGGTGAAGCTGTCGTAGATCGAGGCGTATTTGATATCACCCGGCCTCACCCCGGCCATCTCGAATGCCGCCGGACCAGACCAACGCGCACCCGAATAGGTCAGGTCGACGTCGCCGCCGAACTGGCCCTTCGGCGCCTCGCCCATGCCGAGCACCTTGATCTTGGGGCGATTGAGGCTGCGGGCGATCTCGGGCTTCGCCACGACCAGGGCGCCGCCGCCGTCGGTGATGACGCAGCAATCGAGCCGGTGCAGCGGGCTCGCGATGATCGGCGACTTTAGCACGTCCTCGACCGTCACCACGTCGCGCAGCAGGGCGTGCTCGTTGTACTGGGCGTGCTGCGAGGCGGCGACCTTGATCCAGGCGAGCTGCTCGCTGGTGGTGCCGTACTGGTGCATGTGCCGCTGCGCGCACATGGCGTACATGTTCGCCACCGTCGGCCCGTACGGATACTCGAACTGCATGTCGGGCTGCGCCGGGTTGCCCGCCCGCGCGGCGGTGCCGGTGGCCTGCCCTTCGCTGCGCGGACGCCCGGCCAGCGTGATCAGCCCCACGTTGCAGCGCCCGGCGGCGATCGCCTCGGCCGCGTGCGCGACCAGCATCAGGTATGACGAGCCGCCGATATCGGTGGCGTCCAAATGCCGGACCTTGTTCAGGTTCATGTAGTCGATCATGTTGATCGGGCCCATGCCGGGCGCGTCGCCGGCACAGAAATACCCGTCCACGTCGTCCTTGGTCAGACCCGCGTCCTTGAGCGCGCCAAGCGCGCACTCGGCATGCAGGAGCGCGACCGACTTGTCGGGCGCCTTGCGCGTCGGGTGCTCGAAGGCGCCGGCGATGTACGCCGCCCCTTTCAGGCTCATTCGTTGTCTCCCCCAAATATTGCTGCAAACTGGCGGAATGGCGTATCGGCCTCCGCCCGGCCAGCACGCTGCTTCTGGCACGCGTCGTCGCGCTGCGCTAGCCTGCCCCGGTGTCCGCTCCCCTCCTCGTCCCGCCCAAGCCGCCGGTCCCGGCGCGCGACCTGCCGCTCCGCGACTTCCTGCGGGCGACGCGCACCAATGCGCTCACCATGTGGTCGGAGGCCGCATACGAGGAGCCGGCGCGCATCGGCCGCTTCTTCGGGCGCACCAGCCTGCTGCTGAACGATCCGGCCGGCATTCATCGCGTGCTGGTGGAAAATCCGGGCAATTATCGGCGCTCCCCGGCGGCGATCCGCATCCTGCGCCCGCTCACCGGCAACGGGCTGCTGCTCTCCGAGGGCGAGGACTGGCGCCTGCAACGCCGCACCATCGCCCCCGCCCTCGCCCCGCGCGTGCTGCCGATGCTCGCCCGCCACATCGTGGCCGTCGCGAACGAGACGGTGGCCGCGCTGGCGCCGAAGGTGGACGCGCCGATCGAGCTGTTCGGGACGATCCAGCGCACCGCCCTGGAGATTGCCGGACGATCGATGTTCTCGCTGGAGATGCGCGAGTTCGGCCCCGGGCTGCGCGCCATGATCGGCGAATTCGGGATGCGCTACGGCCGTCCCCGGCTTCTGGATCTCGTGCTGCCCCCCGCCGTTCCGACGTTCGGCGACATCAGGCGCCGCGCCTTCCAGCGCCGCTGGATGGGGTTCATGACGCAGATCATGAGTGCGCGGGAGGCGCTGCCGCCGGCCGAGGAAGCGCGCGACCTGTTCGATCTTCTGCGTGCCGCGCGCGACCCGGAGACCGGCCGCGGGTTCACCCGCGATCAGTTGCGCGACCAAATCGCGACGATGATCTTGGCCGGGCACGAGACGACCGGCGTGACGATCTTCTGGGCGCTGACCTTGCTGGCCCGCGCGCCCGACGTGCAGGACCGCATGGCGGCGGAGCTGTATGGGGTCGATCTCGCCGGCGCCGTCGCGCGCGGGGAGGTGCCCGACCTGCCCTACACCCGCGCCGTGGTCAGCGAGACGCTTCGCCTCTATCCGCCGGCCTTCACCATCGCCCGCATGGCAAAGGCGGGCGACCGTGCCGGCGACGTCGCGATCCCGCGCGGGGCGGTCATCCTGATCGCGCCCTGGGTGCTGCACCGCCATCGCCGGCTGTGGCGCGAGCCGGACGCCTTCGATCCCGAGCGCTTCGTCCCCGGCGCCCCTGCCCCGCCCCGCTTCGCCTACCTGCCGTTCGGCGCCGGCCCGCGCGTGTGCGTCGGCGCGCAGTTCGCGCTGACCGAGGCGATCTTGGTGCTGGCGGCCCTGGTCCAGACCTTCGTGGTGAGGCTTGACGCGGGCCGCCCGGTGCTGCCTGTCGCCGTCGTCACCACGCATCCCGACCATTCGCCGGTCTTTCGCCTCAGCCGCCGTCCCCTTCCCGCAGGAGCCGCCCCTTGTCCGTCCTCGATGCCGTCCGTCGCCACCACCCCGAGCTGACCGCCATCCGCCGCGACATTCACGCCAATCCCGAGTTGGGGCTGACGGAGCGGCGCACCGCTGAGATCGTGGCGGCCAGGCTGGAGGCGTGGGGGATCGAGGTGCATCGCGGGATCGGCGGCACGGGCGTCGTGGGCGTGCTGCGCGCCGGCAACGGACATGGGCGAATCGGGCTCCGCGCCGACATGGACGCGCTGCCGATCGAGGAGGCGACGAATCTCGCCTACGCCAGCCGGACGCGCGGGGTGATGCACGCCTGCGGCCATGACGGGCACACGACGATGCTGCTGGGCGCCGCGCGCTACCTGGCCGAGACCCGCGACTTCAGCGGCACCGTTACCTTCATCTTCCAGCCGGCCGAAGAAGGCATCGGCGGCGCGCTGGCGATGCTGAAGGACGGGCTGTTCGAGCGGTTCCCCTGCGACACGATCTTCGGGATGCACAACGCGCCCGGCATGGCGCTTGGCCGCTACGGGATCACGCCGGGCGCCGCGATGGCGGGCGGCGCGTTCTTCGACATCGAGATCACCGGCAAGGGCGCGCACGGCGCGCGCCCGGACGTCAGCATCGATCCGGTGCTCGTCGCCTGCCACATCGGCACGGCGCTGCAATCCATCGTCTCCCGCAACGTGCCGCCGCGCGAGACGGCGGTGCTGTCGATCACCCGCATCCAGGGCGGCGACGCCTACAACGTGATCCCCGAGACGGCCCGGATGTCGGGCACGGCGCGCACCATGAAGCGCGAGACGATGAACGTGATCGAGCAGGGCATGACCCGGGTCGCCAGCAACGTCGCCGCCGCCTTCGGCGCCGCCGCCTCCGTCGATTTCCGGCTGATCTTCGCGCCGCTCGTCAACCATCCAGCAGCCGCCCAGGAGATCGCCGACGCCGCCGCGGAGCTGGTGGGCGAGACGCATGTCGATCGTGACAAGCCGCCCGCCGCGGCCTCGGAGGATTTCAGCTTCATGCTGGAGCAGGTGCCTGGCGCCTACATCAACCTCGGCAACGGCGAGCAGAGCCCGCCGGTCCACAACCCCGCCTACAATTTCAACGACGAGGCCATTCCGTACGGCAGTGCCCTGTTCGCCCGGCTGATCGAGCGCAAGCTGCCGCGCCAGGCCGCGTGACCGGAGACGCATCGATGCCCGCTCCCGCATCCGCCCGCCTCGCCGCCGTGCTGGACCAGGCCGACGCCGCGCTGGAGCAGTCCCGCGAACGGCTGTTCGCGCTGCTGCGCATCCCCAGCATCAGCGCCCAGCCCGCCCATGCGGAGGACTGCCGGCGCGCCGCCGCGTTCGTGCGCGACGAGCTGACCGCGCTCGGCTTCGAGGCCGGCCTGCGCCTGACTCCCGGGCATCCCGTTGTGCTGGCGCATCATCGCGGACCGGACGGCTACACCGGGCCGCATATCCTGTTCTATGGCCATTACGACGTGCAGCCGGTCGATCCGGTGGAGCTGTGGTCGAGCCCGCCCTTCGACCCGCAACTGGTCGATGGCCCCCGCGGCAAGCGGTTCGTCGCGCGCGGCGCGGTGGACGACAAGGGCCAGATGATGATGTTCGTCGAGGCCCTGCGCGCCTGGAAGGACGCGACCGGCGCCATTCCGGCACGCATCACCGTGCTGATCGAGGGCGAGGAGGAGATCGGCTCGGTGAACCTGGAGCCGTTCCTCGCCGCGAACAAGGACGAGCTGCGCGCCGATCTCGCGCTCATCAGCGACACCGGCATGTGGGACGTGGACACGCCGGCGGTGACGACCCGACTGCGCGGCATGGCCTATGTGGAACTCGCGCTGAAGGCCGCGCGCCGGGACCTGCACTCCGGGCTGTTCGGCGGCTCGGCGCTGAACCCGATCAACGCGCTGACCCGCATCCTGGGGGACCTCAAGGACGCGGACGGGCGCATCCAGATCCCCGGCTTCTATGACGGCGTCGCGCCGGTGACGAACGCGCAGGCGGCGGAGTGGGACGCGCTGGGCTTCGAGGAATCGGCGTTCCTGGGCGGCATCGGCCTGCGCGTGCCGGCCGGCGAGCGGGGCATCCCTCCGCTGCAACGTCTGTGGGCGCGCCCGACCGCCGACATCAACGGCATCTGGGGCGGGTACGCGGGGCCCGGGGCGAAGACGGTGATCGCCGCCGAGGCGTCCGCCAAGGTCTCGTTCCGGCTGGTCTCCGGCCAGGACCCGGAGAAGGTGATCGCCGGGTTCCGCCGTTTCGTCGAGGACCGGTTGCCGCCGGATGCCTCGGTGGCGTGGAACGTGTTCGCCTCCGGTCCGGCGATCGAGGTGCCGACCGACAGCCCCTGGGTGCGCGCCGCGCGCGCCGTGCTGAGCGAGGAGTACGGCCGGCCGGCGGTGCTGATCGGCAGCGGCGGGTCCGTGCCGGTGGTGTCGTCCATGAAGCGCCTGCTGGACGTGGACACCCTGCTGATGGGATTCGGCCTGGACGATGATCAGGTGCACAGCCCCAACGAGAAGTTCGAGCAGGCGTGCTTCCACCACGGCATCCGTTCCCACGCGCGGCTGCTGGCCAAGCTCGCGGATGGCTGAAGTCTCGCGCGCCGGCCCGCCTCGGGCATGGCACGCCTGCTGATCGAAGGCCTGCGCAGTCCGCTCGCTGGCCCATTCGATCTGTCGCTCGAACCCGGCGAATGCGTCGCGGTCAGCGGACCCTCCGGGGCGGGCAAGAGCCTGTTCCTGCGCATGATCGCCGACCTCGACCCGAACGAGGGCGCGGTGCGCCTGGACGGGCGCGATCGGCGGAGTTGGCCGGCGCCGGCCTGGCGTCGGCAGGTGGTCTACGCTGCCGCCGAGCCGGGCTGGTGGGCGGAACGGGTTGCCGAGCACTTCGCTCCGGCGATGCTCGCGCCTGCCTGCGCATTGTTGTCGCGGTTCGCGCTCGCGCCCGCCATGCTCGACGCGCCGCTGACCCGACTCTCCACTGGGGAGCGCCAGCGCCTTGCCCTGATCCGGGCCCTGGTGCTGCAACCGTCTGTCCTGCTGCTCGACGAGCCGACTGGCGCACTCGACCAGGACGCCACGCGCTGCGTCGAGGACGTGCTTGGCGCATCGCTGGCGACGGGCATGGCGATGCTGATCGTGACGCACAGCGTGGAGCAGGCCGCTCGGCTCGCTCGTCGCCGGCTGCGCATGGCCGATCGGCGGCTGTCGCCGGCATGAGCCCAATCCTGCTGTCCTGGCCCGACCTCGGCATCGCCGCCCTGCTGTTACTGGTGGACGGCGTGCTGTCGGTCGCGCTCGGACTGCGGCTGCACGGCCCGCTCGCGGTCGCCGCGGCGCGGATGGTGGCGCAACTGGTTGCCGTCGGGTTCGTGCTGCGGATGGTGTTCCGCCTCGCCTCGCCCGGGATCACCCTGGCAGTGGTCCTGGTCATGGTGGCCGTGGCCTCGCGCGAGGTGGCGGCGCGGCCGGAGCAGCGGCTGACCCGGCTCGGCAATCTGGCGGTCGGCGCCTCCGCCGTCGCCTTCGCGACGTTCCTGACAGCGGCGCTGGCGCTGACCACCGCCATCCGCCCGCAGCCCTGGTACGATCCGCGCTACGCCATCCCACTCACCGGGATCGTGCTCGGCAGCGTGCTGAACGGTGCAAGCCTCGCGCTCAACTCCCTGCTCGGCGGGGTGGTGCGCGAGCGCGCCGCGATCGAGGGGCGGCTGGCGCTGGGCGCGACCTACGGTCTGGCTATGCGCCCGCTGATCCGCGCCTCCGTGCGCCGGGCGCTGCTGCCCCTGGTTAACCAGATGTCCGCAGCGGGGCTGGTAACGCTTCCGGGGATCATGACCGGCCAGATTCTCGCGGGCATGGACCCGCTGGACGCGGTGAAGTACCAGATCCTGCTGATGTTCCTGCTGGCCGGCGGCAGCGGGCTGGCGGCGGTGGCCGTGGTCTATCTCGCCGCCCGACGGCTGACCGACGACCGCCACCGGCTGCGCCTGGACCGATTGCGCGGGGCGGGCTGAGACATGACTGAGTCGGGAAATTTCGATCTTGCCGTGATCGGCGGCGGCGTCAACGGCTGTGGCATCGCGCGCGACGCCGCCGGGCGCGGCCTGTCGGTGCTGCTGGTCGAACAGGACGACCTTGCGGCACACACCTCGTCGGCCTCCACCAAGCTGATCCACGGCGGGCTGCGGTATCTGGAGCAGCGCGCGTTCCGCCTCGTGCGCGAGGCACTGGGCGAGCGGGAGGTGCTGCTGCGCACCGCGCCGCACATCGTCTGGCCGCTCCGTTTCGTGCTGCCCCATCATGCCGGGCTGCGGCCCTGGTGGATGCTGCGCGCCGGGTTGTTCCTCTACGATCGCCTCGGCGGGCGTCGGTTGCTGCCCGGCACGCGCACGCTCGACCTGCGGCGCGACCCCGCCGGGGCGCCGCTGAAGGACGGGTTCGCGCGCGGGTTCGAGTATTCCGATTGCTGGGTGGATGATTCGCGCCTGGTCGCGCTGCTGGCGCGCGATGCGGCCGACCGGGGGGCGACGATCCGCACCCGCACGCGCTGCACGGCCGCGCATCGGGACGGCGGGGCCTGGCAATTGACGCTCGGAAACGGGATGCAGGCTCGGGCGCGGGCGCTGGTGAACGCCGCCGGTCCCTGGGTGGGGACGGTGCTGGGCGGCGTTGCGCACCGCGACGCGCCCGCCCCGGTCCGACTGGTCAAGGGCAGCCACATCGTCACGCCGAGGCTGTTCGATCACGATCGCTGCTACATCTTCCAGAACGCCGATGGGCGGGTCTGCTTCGCCATCCCCTACGAGCGCGACTTCACCCTGATCGGCACCACCGACGCGGACTACCGGGGCGACCCGGCCAAGGCAGCGGTCAGCGTCGCCGAGGAGGAGTACCTGCTGGACGCGGTCGGCGCCTATCTGCGCGCGCCGCCCACGCGCGCCGACATCGTCTGGCGGTTCAGTGGCGTGCGCCCGCTGCGCGACGATGGCAGCGCGAAGGCACAGGACGCCACCCGCGACTACGTGCTGGAACTCGACGCGCCCGTGGGCGAACCGCCGCTGCTGTCCGTGTTCGGCGGCAAGATCACCACCTTCCGCCGCCTGGCCGAAACGGCGCTCGCCCGGCTGGCGCCCGCCTTTCCCGGCCTGCCGGGTCCCTGGACCGCGCATGCCTCCCTGCCGGGCGGCGACTTCGCCTGGGACGGCGCGCCCGCCCTGGTCGCGGCACTGCGTGGGCGCTACGGGTTCCTGGCGGATGCGACGGCCTGGCGGCTGGTGCGCGCCTATGGGACGCGCGCCGAGCAGATGCTCGGAAGCGCCCGGCATCCGTCGGACCTGGGCCTGCGCTTCAACGCTGAACTGCGCGAGCGCGAGGTGGACTGGCTGCGGCGGACCGAGTGGGCGCAAACCGCCGAGGATGTGCTGTGGCGGCGCAGCAAGCTCGGGCTGCGCCTCAGCCCGGCTGAAGGATCGGCGCTGCGAGCCTGGATGGACCGGCAACGGTCGATCTAAGGGGCCGGTCGCCTCCTCTCGCATCACCGGGCGAGTTGGATCTCAGTTTCCTCGCGGATCCAGCGCGTCGCGCAGCCCGTCGCCCACGAGGTTGAACGACAGCACGCACAGAAAGATCGCCAGGCCGGGGAAGATCGCCAGCCACGGGGCCTGGGTCAGGAATTGCTGGGCCTCGTTCAGCATCGACCCCCACGACGGCGCCGGCGGTTGCTGGCCCTGGCCCAGGAAGGACAGCGCCGCCTCCGCCAGGATCGCCACCGCGCTCGCCAGCGTCCCCTGCACCAGCACCGGCGGCAGGATGTTCGGCGCCACATGGCGCAGCGCCACCCGCCACGCCGGGTTGCCCAGCGCGCGGGCAGCCTCCACGTAGTCGTTGCTGGTCGTATCCAGCGTCGCCGCGCGCGAGACCCGCATGAACTGCGGGCAGTAGGTCACGCCGATGGCGATCATCGCGTTGCCGAGGCTCGGGCCCAGGAACGCCGCCAGCGCGATCGCCAGGATCAGGAACGGGCAGGCGAGCATGGCATCCACGATGCGGCTCAGCACCGCGTCCACCCAACCGCCCGCAAAGCCGGCCGCGAGCCCCGCCGGCACGCCGATGCCGGCGGCGATCAGCACCGAGATCACCCCGGCAAGCAGGCTCGACCGGGCGCCGAAGATGACGCGGGAGAGCACGTCGCGCCCGTTCTGGTCGGTGCCCATCCAGTGCGCCCAGGACGGCGCCTTGCGGATCGCCGTCCAGCTCGTGGCGATCGGATCGTAGGGGGCTGCCAGCGGCGCCAAGGCGGCGATCAGCACGAAACCGATGACCACCACCAGCCCGGCAACGGCGGCCGGCCGGCCCAGGAAGCGGCGTACCGCAAGCCGCCCGGGACTCTGCACGGCGACGCCAGCGGCACCGACGACCCGGCTCGCGGAGGCGGTGGCGCTCATGCCGCGCGCAGCCTGGGGTTGATGAGCACGTAGAGCACGTCGGCGAGCAGGTTCAGCACCACGATCAGCGTGGCGGTGACGAGCACTACGCCCTGCACGACCGGGTAGTCGCGGTTGAACACCGCGTCCACGATCATCTTGCCGAATCCGGGAATGCTGAACACCTGCTCGGTCAGCACCGCCCCGGAAAGGAGCGTGCCAAGCTCCAGCGCACCCAGCGTGACCACCGGGATCAGTGCGTTGCGCAGCGCGTGGCGCACGACCACCACGTGCTCTCGCAGTCCCTTGGCGCGCGCGGTCCGCACGAAATCCTGCCCCATCGCCCCCAGCATGGCGCTGCGGGTATGGCGCATCAGGATGGCGGCGATGGAGGCACCCAAGACGATGGCGGGCATGATGGTGGTGGCGAGCGAGCGCACCCAATCCGTGGTCAGCGGCACGTAGCCCGAGGGCGGCAGCCAGCCGAGCCGCACCGAAAACAGCAGGATCATCATGATGCCGAGCCAGAAGGTCGGGATCGACAGCCCCGCCAGTCCGACGCCGTTGGCGAGGTAGTCCCAGACCGAGTTCCGTCGCACCGCCGCGACAACCCCCGTCGGCACGCCGATGGCCACCGCGATGATGAACGCCATGACGGCGAGCTGCGCGGTGACCGGCAGCTTCTCGCCGATCAGCGTGCCGACGTTCTCGCGGTTGCGCCAGGAATAGCCGAGATTGCCGTGCAGCACATTGCCCAGCCAATGCACGTACTGCACAGGAAGTGGGCGATCCAGCCACAGCTCGGCGCGGATCTGCGCCACCGTCTGGGGATCGGCGCTGTCGCCCGCAAGGACAACCGCCGGGTCCCCCGGCATGAGCTGCTGAAGGCAGAACACGAGCACGCTGACGAGCAGCAGCGTGGGGATGACCTGCGCGACGCGCACGCCGAGATGTCCGCGCACACGACCTCCTTCCCGTCCGGTCGCTGGTTTGCGGCCGTGTGGCCTGTCTTGCAAGCCCCGGACCGCGGCCGGAAGTTTGGCGGGGGGGCCCGGGCGCTGCTATATCCCCGACCGCCGCCGTCCACGCCGGGCGGGGTTGCGCGTCCCCTCGCCCCACCCGGGGCGGAGGACGATCTCAGGGGATCGCCATGGCCCGCCGCCGCCAACTCTATGAAGGTAAAGCCAAGATCCTGTTCGAGGGACCGGAGCCCGGCACCCTGGTGCAGTATTTCAAGGACGACGCCACGGCGTTCAACGCCCAGAAAAAGGGGGTGATCACCGGCAAGGGGGTGCTGAACAACCGCATCAGCGAATACCTGATGCTTCGGCTGGCCGAGATCGGCATCCCGACCCATTTCGTCCGCCAACTCAACATGCGCGAGCAGCTCATCCGGGAAGTGGAGATCATCCCGCTCGAGATCGTGGTCCGCAACATCGCGGCCGGCAGCCTCAGCCAGCGCCTGGGCATTCCCGAAGGCACCCGCCTGCCGCGCTCGATCATCGAATACAACTACAAGAACGATGCCTTGGGCGATCCGCTGGTTTCGGAGGAGCACATCACCTGCTTTGGCTGGGCCTCCACCCAGGACCTGGACGACGTGGTGGCGCTCTCGCTGCGCATCAACGACTTCCTGACAGGGCTGTTCCTCGGCGTTGGCATCCTGCTGGTGGACCTCAAGCTGGAGTTCGGCCGGCTTTGGGAGAACGAGGAGATGCGGATCGTGCTGGCCGACGAGATCAGCCCCGACAATTGCCGCCTCTGGGATAGCAAGACCAACGAGAAGATGGACAAGGACCGCTTCCGCCGGGACCTGGGCAAGGTCGAGGAGGCCTACCAGGAGGTCGCCAAGCGCCTCGGCATCCTGCCTGAGGCCGGCATGCGCGACATGAAGGGGCCGGAGACGATGCAGTGAGGGCCACCGTCACCGTGATGCTGAAGGCCGGCGTGCTGGACCCCCAAGGCAACGCGATCGGCCACGCGCTGGCGGGGCTGGGCTTCGCCGGGGTGACCGAGGTCCGCGCCGGCAAGGTGATCGAGCTTGATCTGGCCGAAATCGATCCCGCCAAGGCGAAGGCCGCGGCCGAGGAAATGGCGCGCCGCCTGCTCGCCAATCCGGTGATCGAGAGCTGGCAAGTGGAAGTGGAGGGCGCTAGTGGCCGAGCCCGCGATTGACTTCTGGTTTTCGATCGGAAGCACCTACACATACCTAAGTATCATGCGAGTGGTCGAGGCGCAGGCTGATTCGGGAGTCGCAGTTCGATGGCGTCCTTTCAGCGTATGCGAGATCATGCGCGAGATGAACAATCGCTTCCTGCAAGGGAAACCGGAAAAGTATTCGTATATGTGGCGTGACATCAGCCGCCGCGCCGACATGCTCGGGATCGTCGCTAAGGTACCTGTGCCTCACCCGCTTTCCGAATTCGATCGACCAAACCGGGTCGCCGTCCTCGGCACGCGAGAGGGATGGTGCGTGGCTTTTGTCCAGGCTGCCTTCCGGCACTGGTTCGAGCAAGGCGCGGAACCGGGGCTGGAGCCGGCCCTTTCGGCTTCCATTCGGGCTGCGGGGCAAGACCCGGAGCGGGTGCTTCCGCTCGTGGATGGCGAGGAGATTGGTCGCGCTTACGATGGAGTGACCGCTGAAGCACGCGCGCTCGGAATCTTTGGCTCACCAACATTCGCCGTGGGGCCCGAGCTTTTCTGGGGTGATGATCGCCTGGAACATGCCCTCAGTTGGGCGCGACATGGGCGGCTTGTGGCTTCAGAACTGGTCCCGAGACCACTGTGAAGGCCGGCATTGTCACGTTCCCCGGGATCAACCGCGAGCGCGACATGGCGATCGCGCTGGAGCGGTCCTCGGGCCGGGCGCCACGCATGGTGTGGCACACCGAGACGGATCTGTCCGGGCTGGACCTGGTGGTGCTGCCCGGCGGGTTCAGCTACGGCGACTACCTCCGCTGCGGCGCGATGGCGGCGCAGTCGCCGGTGGTGCGCGCGGTACGCGATTTCGCCGTCAAGGGCGGCTACGTGCTGGGCGTGTGCAACGGGTTTCAGATCCTGACCGAGGCGGGGCTGCTGCCCGGTGCGCTGCTGCGCAACGCCGGCCTGCGCTTCATCGCCGCCGATTGCCATCTTCGCGTGGAGCGCGCCGACACCGCCTTCACGCGCCAGTACCAGCGTGGCCAGGTGTTCCGCGCGCCGATGGCGCATGGCGATGGGAACTACGTCGGCGACGACGCGACGCTCGATCGGCTGGAGGGCGAGGGGCTGGTCGCCTTCCGCTACGCCACCCCGACGGGCGAGATCACGGAAGCGGCCAACCGCAACGGCAGCGCGCGCAGCATCGCCGGCATCTACGCCCCCAGCCTGCGCGTGCTCGGCCTGATGCCCCACCCCGAGGACCTGGTGGACCCGCTCATGGGCGGCATCGACGGCAAGCCCCTGTTCGACGGCCTTGCGGCGGCGCTGGCGGCATGAGGAATTAGGGCATGGGTGAACCCAGTCTCACGGTCGTTCTTGAGGCAATCCAGCTTGTGCAGCGCGGGCTGGACGGCGTGCGCGAGGAGCAGACGCGGTCTCGCGAGGAGCTGGCGGGGGTTCGCGAGGAACAGAAGCGGTCTCGCGAGGAGCAGAAGCGGTTTCGTGAGGAGCTGGCGGGGGTTCGCGAGGAGCAGAAGCGGTTTCTTGAGGAGCTGGCGGGGGTCCGCGAGGAACAGAAACGGCTTCGAGTCGATCTCATGGCGCGCATGGATCGGCTCCAGGACGACATGTCGGGTCTTCGCGACGATGCGTTCGTCACCTATGCCCGTGTCGAGCGGGTGGAGAAGGCCACCCGGGAACAGATCCAGGGTCTCGCCGCGGAAATATCCGGGATGCACCGTCAGATCCGCAGTCTGCAGGACGAGGTCCGAATTCTGCGCGGCGATCACTGAATGCAGCGCGACGTCAACCAGTCCCTCGCCCACGAATTCGGGCTGAACGCGGACGAATACGCCAGGGTGCTCGACATTCTCGGCCGCACCCCAAGCCTGACGGAGCTGGGCGTGTTCAGCGTTATGTGGTCGGAACATTGCAGCTACAAGTCATCGCGCGTCTGGCTCCGGCAACTTCCGACGAAGGCGCCTTGGGTCATCCACGGACCCGGAGAGAATGCCGGCGTGGTCGATATCGGTCACGGCCTCGCCGCGGTCTTCAAGATGGAATCGCACAACCACCCGAGCTTCATCGAGCCCTACCAGGGCGCGGCGACCGGCGTGGGCGGCATCCTGCGGGACGTGTTCACGATGGGGGCGCGGCCGGTCGCGAACCTGAACGCGCTGCGCTTCGGCAGCCCGGCCAACCCGCTCACCCGGCGCATCGTCGATGGCGTGGTGCGCGGCATCGGCGGCTACGGCAACTGCGTGGGCGTCCCGACCGTCGGCGGCGAGGTCAATTTCCACCCCGCCTATGACGGCAACCCGCTGGTCAACGCCATGACCGTCGGCATCGCCCGCACGGACCGCATCTTCCTCTCCGCCGCGGCCGGGATCGGCAACCCGGTGGTCTATGTCGGCTCGCGCACCGGGCGCGACGGCATTCACGGCGCCACCATGGCCTCGGCCGAGTTCGGCGCCGATGCCGGGGAGAAGCGTCCGACCGTCCAGGTCGGCGACCCGTTCACCGAGAAGCTCCTGATCGAGGCCTGCCTGGAGCTGATGGAGACCGACGCCATCGTCGCCATCCAGGACATGGGCGCCGCCGGCCTCACCTCCTCCTCCGTCGAGATGGCGGGCAAGGGGGGCGTCGGCATCGACCTCGACCTCGACCGCGTCCCGCAGCGCGAGGCCGGCATGACGGCCTACGAGATGATGCTGTCGGAGAGCCAGGAGCGGATGCTGATGGTCCTGCGTCCCGACCGCGAGGACCAGGCGCGCGCCATCTTCGAGAAATGGGAGCTGGAGATCGCGGTGATCGGCCGGCTGACCGATACCGGACGCATCGTGGTGCGCCACCAGGGCCGGGTGGAGGCCGACATCCCCCTCGCCCCGCTGTCGGACCAGGCCCCGCTGTATCATCGCCCCACCGCCGAGACCCCGAAGCAGTCGCCCCTGTCGGCGGCGCGCGTCGAGGACCGGCTCGGCCTGGCGCGCGGTCTGGAGCGGCTGATTGCCTGTCCCGACCTCTGCTCGCGGGCCTGGGTCTGGGACCAGTACGACGCCCTGGTCGGCGGCCAGACGGTCAAGCGTCCGGGCCAGGCCGACGCCGCCGTGGTGAAGGTCGAGGGCACGCCCATGGCGCTCGCACTCACCACCGACTGCACCCCCCGCTACTGCGCGGCCGACGCCGAGGCCGGCGGCCGGCAGGCCGTCGCCGAGGCGTGGCGCAACCTGACCGCCGTCGGCGCCCGCCCGCTCGCCATCACCGACAACATGAATTTCGGCAACCCCGAGAAGCCCGAGGTGATGGGTCAGTTCGCCGCCGCGATCCGCGGCATGGCCGCCGCTTGCGAGGCGCTCGGCTTCCCGGTCGTGAGCGGCAATGTCAGCCTTTACAACGAGACCCGCGAGCCCGGTGGCGCCACCCGCGCGATCCTGCCCACCCCCGTCATCGGCGGCCTTGGGGTGATCAACGACGCCGCCCGCGCGGTCGGGATCGCGCTGCGCCCCTGGCTCGATCTCGTGCTGGTGGGCGAGACCCGTGGCTGGCTCGGCCAGTCGCTCTGGCTGCGCGAGATCGCCGGGCGGGAAGAGGGCGCCCCGCCGCCGGTGGATCTGGCCGCCGAGCGCGCGGTGGGCGATTTCGTGCGCGCGCAAATCCTGGCCGGGACGGTGCGCGCCTGCCACGACGTCTCCGATGGCGGGCTGCTCGTGGCGGTGGCGGAGATGGCGATGGCCGGCCGGACCGGCGTACGCCTGTCCACCGGGCCGCGCGACATCCCCGGTCATGCCTTCTGGTTCGGCGAGGACCAGGGCCGCTATCTGGTGGCGGTCGGCGATGCGGTGAGCTTGGTGCGCATGGCCGAGAGCGCCGGCATCCCGGCGGTACGCATCGGCACGTCGGGCGGGCAGGATTTGACACTCCCGGACGGCGGCACAATATCGGTGCCGGCGTTGCGCGCCGCGCACGAGCGGTTCTTCCCCGCCTGGATGGACCTTTGAGGAGAACGGCCATGCCAATGCCCGCCAACGAGATCGAGGCGCTGATCCGCGCGGCGCTGCCGGATGCGCGCGTGCGGGTGGAGGATTTGGCCGGCGACGGCGACCACTACGCCGCGAGCGTCGTCTCCGAGCAGTTCCGCGGCGTGTCCCGCGTGCGCCAGCACCAGATCGTCTATGCCGCGCTACGCGGCCGCATGGGCGGGGAGCTTCATGCCCTCGCGCTGCAGACCTCGGCCCCCGAGTAGGAGACTCCAGATGTCCGACACCCCCGTCTACGACCGCATCAAGGCCGACATCGCCGAGAACCCGGTGATGGTCTACATGAAGGGCACGGCGATGTTCCCGCAATGCGGGTTCTCCGCCCGCGTCGTGCAGATCCTGTCGCATCTGGGCGTCGGCTTTAAGACCGCCGACGTGCTGCAGGACCCGAGCCTGCGGGAAGGCGTTAAGCAGTTCTCGCAATGGCCGACCATCCCGCAGCTCTACGTCAAGGGCGAGTTCGTCGGCGGCTGCGACATCGTGACCGAGATGTATCAGACCGGCGAGCTGGAGACGTTGTTGAAAGATAAGGACATTCCGCACCAGGCGGCGGCCTGACCACCCGTCCCTCTCCCGCCAGCCGGGAGAGGGACCGCTCCGCCGCTCGCGGGCCGCGCGTTACCCAAATCTTTACCGACGGAGCCGCACAACGCGCCCGTGCGCATCGGCATCGTCCTTCCCGCCCATAACGCCGACCCCTGGATCGCCGACGCGATCGGCTCGGTGCTGGCCCAGACCCATCGCGACTGGGTCCTGCGCGTCGTCGATGACGGATCGAGCGACGCCACCGCCGCCATCGCGCGCCGCTTCGTCAATTCCCGCATCCGACTGTTCCAGCAGCAAAATTCCGGCGTTTCCAGCGCCCGGAACCGCGGATTGGCCGGGCTGGTCGCCGACGCCGTCCTGTTCCTCGACGCCGATGACTGGCTCGCCCCCGACGCGCTCGCCCGCCTGGCCGCCGCGCTGGACACAAACCGCCACGCCGTCGCCGCCTGCGGAACCTGCGGATTCGTGGCCCCGGAGGCCGGTTTCGGCGGCACGCCCACCCGCCTCCTGCGCGGTCTCGGCGGCGATATCCTGGAGCGGCTGCTGGCGCGCAACCGCTTCGCCAATGGCGGCCAGGTCCTGGTCCGCGCCGCCGCCGCGCGGCTCGCCGGCGGGTTCAAACCGTCCCTGGCCTACGGCGAGGACTGGGAATACTTCATTCGCATTGCCTTGCAGGGCACGTTTTGCGTCGCCTCGCAGCCTGCGCGTCCTATCCTGTTGGTCCGCCGTCGCCCGGCCGGCGCCTGCCTCCGTCTGGCAACCGAGGCCGCCTCGTTCGCGCCGTGCATGGAGGCGATCTTCTCCAGCCCCGACCTGCGCGCCCGCTTCGGCCCGCGCCTCGCCGCCATCCGCGCCCGCACGGAGGCCGAGAACCACTGGGTCATCGGCCGCGCCCTGGTCAGCCACGGCCGGCGGTCCGAGGGTCTCGCCCGCCTGCGCCGCTCGCTCGGCGCCAAGCCCAGCCTCAGGCGCCTGGCGCTGACCGCCGCCCTTAGCCTCCCCGCGCCGGGCGGGTGAGCCGGGCGGGCCACCATGCCGCCCGGAGCACCGGCGTCCCGCGCGTCACTACTGGATCACCGGGCTATAGGGCTCGATGACCAGGCCGGCTGCTCCGCCGGCGTTGCCGGCGGCAGACGTCCCTCCGGGCGTCCAGGTTACCCCGGACGAATCCGACTGGTAGCAAGTCAACCCTGTCGGGTCGCCGCCGGCGACGGCGACAAGCGGGTAGGGCTCACTCGCTGCCAAGCTGACCGATACGCCCGTACCGAACTCCGTGATGGCACGCCACGTTCCGTTTCCGGCGTCACTATTATCGCGGATGTAGTGCGCCAGCGTGTTGCCGGGTGTGGGGACCACGACGTGGAAATTGGCATGGGAACGCGCGCCGGCCTGCTGGCCTGCGACCATTCCGGGCTTTCCGGATGCGCCCCGGTTGCGCAATACGCCATCCGCCAAGCCCAGCGACTGTCCCTGCGGACCGGCCGTTATCGGGTTGGGGAACGTTGAATTGCTCCAGATGCGGATATTCCAGTCGTACCAGAAGTGCCAGAGCGTGCTGCCGGCCGATGAGACGACGACGCATTCCAGATTGCCTGGCACGAAGGGCGGAAACAGCTCGCCCGGCGCGGGCGGCGGCAGGGCGGCGTAATCGCTTTGGATCAGGGCGACGTATTGCGCATCGTTGCCGAACTGTTCGGTCTGCCCACCTCCCGTCCAAGGATAATTCGGCTGATCATTGTGGCGGGTGAGGTGAGCGATGAGACCACTCTCGATCGGCACCAGAAGCTCGAAGTTGCCGTCGCTGCCTTGGATCAGGCTGGGCGGCCCGAGTGTGGAACCGCCGTACGGCGATCGTTGCACCGAAATGCCACTGGCCCGCTGGGTCCAGCCACCAATGCTGGAGCTGGCCTCCAGGGATGGTACCTGACGACTTCGAGATTGCCGAACTTGCTCCGAATGAGCGAGACGTGGCTCTGAGGAAGGAGGGGGAAGCCCTCGTTGGGCGCCTCTATCCATGGGCCCTGCGGTACAAATCCGTTGTTGCGATAGAAGCGGCGGCCTTCCCCATTTTCCATGCCGACCACGACCTCGAAATTGGGGTATGGCGCTTCGGGCACTGAACCAGACATCTGCATCTCTCCCGTGTTCCGCGATGAAATCCCCTCGCCGGCTTGGTCCCGCGGGCATCGGCGCCATGGGATTTCTCGCAGTTGCCCAATTGATCGCCGAAGCCAGGAAAAGGTGTGAGTGAAGTCACTGCCGAACGCGACCATGCGCGATTGATGCCAGCATCGGACTTGCCACGCCTGCCGACGGAAGACAATGTCTCCAGCCGCGCAACCGACACGCCCTCCGCTCGCTCAGACGAGGCCATCACCCGCGAGCGCGATCATGTGGAACCTGCCCCGGCCGCTTACCCGCCACCTCCCCCCGGCTCTCGGGGCCGTTGCGCTGGCGATCCCGTGGGCAATTCCCCTGCCCGTCCAGGCCCAGGCGCCGGCGGCGCGCGCGCCCGCACCGGGTGCCGCGATGCCGGGGTTCTCGCGGATCGCCGGCTTCAACCAGCAGGTGACCGGGGTGGCGGTGGCGAAGGACGGGCGCGTCTTCGTCAACTTCCCGCGCTGGGAGAAGGACGTGCCGGTGTCGGTCGCCGAGGTGATGAAGGACGGCACGCTCCGCCCGTTCCCCGACGCCGCCTGGAACGCCTGGAGCAACTTGAAGCCGCTCGACACCGCTGATCATTTCGTCTGTGTCCAGAGCGTCACCGTGGACCCGCGGGGCTTCCTGTGGGTGCTCGATCCGGCGGCGCCGGGCAACGAGTTCATCAAGCCCGGCGGGCCGAAGCTGGTGAAGATCGACCTCCGGACCAACAAGGTCGCGCAGGTCCTTTCTTTCGACTTGAGCGTGGCGCCGCAGGGGAGCTATCTGAACGACGTGCGCGTCAGCCCCGACGGGCGGCACGCCTTCATGACGGATTCCGGGCAGCGCGGCGCACTGATCGTGGTGGACCTCGCCAGCGGCCAAGCGCGCCGCATGCTGGACGGCGATCCGCGCACGCAGGTCGATCCCGGGGTGGTGCCGGAGGTGGACGGGCACGCGCTGCGCCGACCCGATCACCGCATCCCGAGCTTCGCCGCCGACGGCATCGCGCTCGATCCCCAGGGCCAGTATCTCTATTGGCAGGTGCTAGTGGGCCGCACGCTGTATCGCGTGCCGACCGCGATGCTGACCGACCCCGGCATCTCGCCCGAGAAGCTGGGTGCGTCGGTGGAGACGGTGGCGACGACCAACGTCGCCGACGGGCTATGGATGGACGAGCAGGGCTACCTGTTCATCACCGACCCCGCGCGCAACGCGGTGCGCATGCGCGCGCCCGCCGGCACCCTGACGACCGTCGCGCAGGACAAGCGCCTGCGCTGGCCCGACAGCATGGCCGAGGGCGCCGACGGCGCGATCTACGTCACCGCGTCCCACATCCAGGACATGGCGATGTTCCACGAACGCGGCAGCACCCAGCAGGGCCCGTGGGAACTGTTCCGCATCAGCCCGCCGCACGGGCGGTAGGGGGCGCCCTCTTCGGCCACGCGGGAGGGGTTGCGGCGAGGCGTGGCACGAGATCTTCCCTCTCGTTGGCCGCCTGTGTACCGATTCCCGTGGCGATCACGCTCGCGCCTGGCAATGCTGACCGGCGCGACGGACTTGCGCACGTCGAACGCCATCACCGGCTTGATACCCTGCGGGGAAGACCTGATGCTCGCCGATAAGCTGGCCGGCCACATCGGTCTGTCGACATTCCCGGTATTCGTGGGGCGACGGTCAGCACGGGGATGAGGCGCGCCGCGGCTCCCGCGATATACAGCCTGGAAAGGAGCAGGTGCTAATGATGCGCAAGGCCGCAGTCTTCCTGATCGCCAGCGCCGGCTGGTCCGTGGCGTTGGGCGCCGCACCCCAGACCCCGCCGCGCGAGGCGATCACGGTCCACCTCTCCAGCTTTGCCTTCACTCCGGACCGTCTGTCGCTGCGTGCGGGCACGCCGGTCAGACTGCATCTCGTCAACGACAGCGGCAAAGGTCACGATTTCAGCGCGCCTGCGTTGTTCGCGGCCAGCGCGTTCCCGAACGGCGCGCCGCCCGCCGGAGGCAGGATCGAGCTCGGTGGGAAACAGAGCGCGGACATCGTGTTCGTGCCGCATATGCCTGGAACCTACAAGGTGCGATGCACGCACTTTCTGCACAGCCTGTTCGGAATGACGGGAAGTGTCGTGGTGCAGGAGCCGACGCGCTGATCGAGCTTGGACGCCGTCGCCTCGGAGATCGCGTCCGATGCGGGGCTCGCTCCGGGCCAGCCGCGCAAAGTCGCTGCGGACGCCGCGATGCGTCTTGGCCACCTTGCCGGTGTGCTCGAAGATGTAAGGTTCAGCGGCATGAAACACCGCGATATACGCCTCGCGCGCCGCGATATGCGGGAGCGGCAAAGTTGCAATCCGGCTCGCATCGGCAAGGCAGATGCGCGTTTTGCTGAGGTAGTCGGCAGTTTCCGCCCTCGCCGCATGGCCGAGTCGCGCACATAAAAGGAGGAATGACGATGATCTCAGTTAGGGGCTGCACGAAAGTCGCGTTGACCACCGCAGTCCTGATCGGCGGCTGGGTTGCGGATGCTAGTCTAGGCCGGAAACTGCCACGGTCTGGACCCAATGGAACAGCGCCAAGCCTGGGTCACCGGGGACTGCGGCAGGTAGCCTAAATGGGGTTGGCGTGTCTTATCACGTGGAGGTGCTCCCCGGGCAGACCGTGATTGGTTGGTGTTGCCCAAGCGCAATAAATCGCACGCCCTTGCGGCGGACCGCGATCGATTAGAATTGCGCCTTTTCACTCTCCAGCTGCAATCGTAAGGGCTCTGGGGTTGTTATCCAGGTGTTCCCATCCCGGGCACGATGAGCCGGAACATGCCACGCCGGTATAGCGCCAGATATCGCCGTCGTTATGCAGCTGGTACAGCTGGGCCCCTGCGGCGGCGATCAGCTTGGCCCGCGGATTGTTGTCCAGCATCTGCCACCCCGGGCAGGAGCTTCCGCTGCAAGGCGCCCCGGTATAACGCCAAATCGTGCCGTCGTTGTGCATCTGAAAGAGATCGCTCTCAGCGGACGTGATCTGGATGGCGCGCGGGTTGTTGTCGAGCATCTGCCATCCCGGGCAGCTCACATTGCTGCAAGGGACACCCGTGTATCTGAAGATGCTGCCGTCGTTGTGCAATTGGAAGAGCTGATCGGCGATCGCCTCGATCGCTCGGGTGCTTGGATTGTTGTCCAGGAGTTCCCAACCCGGACAGCTGCTGCCTGAGCAAGGGGTGCCAGTATAGTGCCAGATCTGACCGTCATTGTGCAGCTGATATAGCTGGTTCCCCCTGCTGACGATCGCGGTGGTGCGGGGATTGTCGTCCAGCCGTTGCCAGCCGGGGCATGAGGCCCCGCTGCATGAGGCACCGGTAAACCGCCAGATCTCTCCGTCGTTGTGCAACTGATAAAGCTGGTCGGCGCCAGCGGTTATGGCAATTCCTCGGGAATTGTTGTCAAGCATCTGCCATCCCGGGCAGGAAGCTCCAGTGCATGGAACACCCGTAAAGCGCCAGATCGTGCCGTCATTGTGCAGCTGGTAAATCTTGCCGCCGGAATTGATCGCCTTCACGCCTCGGGAATTGTTGTCGAGCATCTGCCAGCCTGAGCAGGTATTCCCGCTGCACGGTGTTCCCGTGTAGAGCCAGATGCTTCCGTCATTGTGCAGTTGATTGAGCCTGACAGTGGCATCGCGGCAGCCAGGTGGACACCTCTAAAAACGTCCGGACGGCGATCCTGCACCCAGTAAAATCAGAGACTTAGCAGCGTTCGGCGGTGCGCCGGGAGGGGTTTTTAGAGGTGTCCAGGTATCTGAAGCTCAGCAATGCGCGTCGACCACCCAGCATTGGAGGTAGTTGCGTAGTACTGCGACGTGTACCAGAACGTGCAAGGCGTGATCGGATCGAGGTCCATCGAGCTGTAGTCGCCCCAGCGATCATAGCTAGTCGTCTGCGAGCCACTGCCGTTCACTACGGTAATCTCACTGGTCAGCAATCCCAGCGGATCATTCGGCGCACGTGTCGCGACTCGGATGCCGGGCGACACGGTGGAACTGCCGATACTGTGCCCGACCGCTATGCTGCCAGCGGTATCCTGCGCAACGCTGGCCATCCAGCGGCTCGAGGTGTCGGGCGCATAGGTGCCCTGCTGGAAAAGAGACCAGCTTCCGGCAGGGGGCCTGCGGAACTCGTACCAGCGAACCCCGGCCTTGTCGTGACCGTCGGCGTTCACGGTATGGTTGGTCACAAGGGATTCGTGGTCGCCAAAGTTCCTGTATTTCAGCCGCCACATCGTCCAGGCCGGCAGCGTCTCGAGCTTTTGGGTGCTGGCGGGCTGGGCGACGCAATTCGCGTCGAAGTCGTCCCCGCACAACTGCGCGCTGAACGCCGCGACCGGCATAGAGGCCGTCAGCGCGAACGTCGAGTTGGTGGGGTTTGCCCAGTTCACCGTAAACGCGTAAAGCTCGAAACGGTCATTGCCGCCCCAGAGCGCGCCGTTTACATGCCGGCCGAAGAAGTTTGGGGTCCCCGCTGGCGGCGGCGGACCGTCCAGGTCGCTCGGGATCAGGAACAGCGATGGCGCGGCGACGCCGAACTCCACCTGTCGGGCCGGTTGGCCCTGCAACATTTTGTCCCGCTCAAAGACCCAGACATCGAGGCCCCCATTGGGGAAGCCTCGCTGGGTACCCATGTAATAGCCATCCGGCCAAACGGTGACTTTGGGATAATCTGGTGAGACGGGCGTGCCGCTTGAAGTAACAGTTGGAAACGCATACAGGAACCAGCCATCCTGGACCGGGTTGGGACCACGCGATACCGCGACGCACTGATAGTGATTCTGAATGGCGAACTGCGCGATCAGCCACCGGTTCGCAAGATGGTCATACCGGACGATCGGATCGCCGGCATCCTGTGTCTCGCACGGACCGCCAAACCCCTTCCAAAGCGAATTGATCTGCGACGGACCAATCAGAAGCTGCCCGGAGCGGCTATAGATCGCGAAGACCGCGTTGACCATCTGGATGTAGTGGTTCGGCCCAATCGCGCCGACCGTGTCAGGCGGTACATACCCTGTCGCCGGATTGCCGTCGAAGCTTGCCTAAATCGTCGGCTGCACCGTGCTCGGGCCCAGCATTCCCGGTTGCTGCTTCACCAGCGGGTCCGGCCCGGCGGGAGGCGGCAACCGTGGACCCGCGGCCCTCTGGCTCTCTTCTAGGTCCTCCCGTTCGTGAACTGGGTCGCCCTCGTGCCAGGGCTTGAGCACCTCTAACGCCTGTGTTCGCAACGCGAGGGAGTTCGAACTGAGCGGTGCAACCGCCTCGCTGACGCGAGGTGAGCTGATCTGCTGGCCAAAGCTCTGCTGCAAAGGCCATGCGCACAGGGCGCCAAAAACCGCCAGCCCACAAAGTAATACCAACCCGCCTAGAGAGTGACACACGCCCACTCCCTTGCGCCGACGGAGCTGATGCGGTCAGGGTCGTTGACGAAGAAATGCCAGGCGGTCCGGCACGCCTCGACGATGGCGTCGTAGCCGTCCCACACCAGGGCGCACAGCCGGTTAGCGCGGAGGTATTGCCAGACGTTCTCCATCGGGTTCAGTTCCGGGGAGTACGGCGGCAGCGGCAGGAGTGTGATGTTGTCGGGCACGCCGAGACGGACGCCCCGCTGATGCCATCCGGCGCTGTCGCAGACCAGCACGGCGTGAGCGCCGGGTGCGACCTGGGTGCTAATTTCGGCCAGGTGCTCGGTCATGGCCTCGGCATTGACGCCCGGCATGATGATTGCGGCGCCGACGGCGCGGTTCGGGCAAATCGCGCCAAACAGGTAGGCGGAGTCGTGGCGGTTATCGCGGACCATCAACGGCCGCGAGCCGATCGGCGCCCAAATGTAAGCGTGGCCGCCCTTCTGGCCGACCCGTGCTTCGTCCTGAAACCAAATCTCGACTGGCTTGTCAGCCGCGGAAGCGGGCAGCGCCTCCTTCACCAGACTGGCAAAGTTTTTTTAAACGCCGCCTCGGCCGCGGCGTCCTTCTTCGGATGGAACGGCCGCGGCTGCAGCCGGGTCAGGTCGAGCCGGCGCAACCACTTGCCGATGGTGCTCTCATGCACCGTCACACTGAAGCGGCGCGCAACCTCTTCGCGCAAATCCAGGCACCGCCAGCGCACCACCTTGTGCTTTTCCAGATCCGGCCCCTTGACGACCAGCTCCCTCAGCTCCGCCATTTGCTCCTTGGTCAGGACCGGCGCGGGGCCTGGGCCGCGGCGCGACGTCAGCCCGTCCACCCCGTCCCGATTGTAGCGATGCACCCAGTCGCGAAGCGTTTGCCGGTCCATGCCGTTCCGCTCCGCCGCCTCGGCGCGCGGATAGCCCTCCAGAATCATCGCCATCGCCAGCAGCCGGCGGACCTGCGCGCCGTCGCGGCATTTGCCCGCGATCTCACGAAGGCCAGCCGCCGTGTGCTCCGTACGCGTCACCGTCACTGCCGCGCCCATCCGATGCCTCGCTCCAACTCGACCACGCGGCCATCGAATCAGAACCGAGCCAGATTGGGAATCCCGAGAGAAGTCAGGGGCCAGGCGGCTTGGTATAATTTTCTGTATTCCAAGAGTTATCCCTGCGATACGCGGTATCGGGATGCGCATGGACGACCTCCTGCTGTTTCAATTTGGGGAGGTAGGGTCGGACTTCTTCAGGTCCGGCATGTTCCGAACCGGCTCGCCTGGCTTCCATAAAGACGTCTTAGCATTACAGTTGCGCTTTCCTATGGTGAGCTGCGCGAGCGGCGGCTTGATGGGCCCGTCTCCAGAGTGACCAGGCGATGATGTGCGCGGGTTGGATGCGTCGTCTTGCAAGCCGCGTTGCTATGCGCCGGATTTCCTGGACCGACCAGCGGATGAGGTCCGGGTCCGCGGCATCCGCCTCGGCGGGGTTTTTTTCGGCGTGGCCGCCACTGCATTGGCCTTGTTGCGAATGATCGCCATCATGGCGAAGGCGAGCATCACGAGCGAGACGTGCCGATGCCATCCGTGCCAGGACCGGGTCTCATTGTGATCGAGGCCAAGCTCGTTCTTGGCGGTCTCGAAGCTGTCTTCGATGGACCAACGATGACCTTCGACGGCAACCAGCGTGGCGATTGGGGTTCCGGTCGGACACCAGGTCGAGAAGAATGCCATCTCGCCGTTGGCGATATGGCGACGGATCAGCAATCCGCGCGTCCATGCCTCGTCTTCCGCGCCGCCGAACTCACCGGCTTTGAGGTCGGCGAGTTCCACGTAGCACCACTCGTGCAGGCGCGGCCCCTTGGTCCCGGCCCCGGCCGACAGGCGCTGCCAGTCTGCCGTGGCCCGGGACGCGGCGATCGCCTCGGCGCTACCCGCGATCAGTTGTCTTTTGCCCCAGGAATGGAACCGATGCGCGCCGGTCACCCCGAGCACGTAGCCACGGTCGGCCCGGCGCAGCACCTGCTCGACCTCGCCGACGCCATAGACGGCGTCGGCGGCCACCCACGCGAACGGTACGTTCGCGGCCAACGCACGCTTGATCATCTGCACGGCGATGCGCGGCTTGGTCGCGAAGCTGATGTCACTTCGCACATGTGCGCTGGCCAACCGGGCCGGGTCGTCGGTCCAGGCTTTCGGCAGATACAGTGATCGGTCGATGAAGGCGTGGCCGTGGCGCGAGGCATAGGCGGCGAACACGCCGATCTGGCAGTTGGTGATCTTGCCCGCCGATCCCGTGTATTGCCGCGCAACCCCGCACGACGCGCGGCCCTGCTTGAGGAATCCGGTCTCGTCGATGACCAGCACCGCGCCGCTGTCACTCAGCGCCTCAACAACATACTCCCGCACGACGTCGCGCAGAGCATCCGCGTCCCATTGGCCGCGTCCCAGCACCGACTGTTGCCGCCACGGGCCAGGATCACCTGCCGCTTCCGCTCGCATCCAGCCGGTCTTGCGCCGTTCCTCGCCGAGCAGACCATCCAGGAAAAGCCCGGCCGAGACCGCCATCCGCTCCTGCTTGAACAGCGAACGCATCCGCGCTTTGACGTCACGCAGCGACGAGGCCCAAAGCTCCAGCGTCGTCTCGATCGATGCTCCCGACACCACGATCTCCGAATCGAGTCATGGTTCCGCATCCATTCAGAGTTCAGAGGTCAGCGCAACTGTAATGTTAGAGTCCATCCACGATCATATCGTGATCTGACAGAGCTTTCGGACCATCAGCCTGACTGATGCCCAGCGTAGGAATGCGAGCGCGTTCTGGTTCAGGCGCTCCCAGTCCCTGGCCAGCCTACGGCATCGGTTCAGCCAGGCGATGGTGCGCTCGACGATCCAGCGCTTGGGCAGGACGACGAACTTGCCGGCATCGGATCGCTTGACGATCTCGACGTTGACCGTGCGGCAGACCCGGCGCAACCCGAGCTGGAACCTCGGCCCTTGGTAGCCATTGTCGGCGTAGAGCTTCAGCAGGAACGGAAACAGCCCGAACATCGTCGCCATCAGCACCACGCCGCCATCGCGGTCCTGGATATCGGCGGCATGCACCACGGCAAGCATCAGCAGGCCCTGCGTGTCGACCAGGACATGGCGCTTCTTGCCCTTGATTTGCTTGCCCGCGTCAAAGCCGTGCCGGTCCGAAAGCCCCCTTTTTCCGCGCTCTTGACGCTCTGGCTGTCGATGATCGCAGCCGTCGGACTGGCCTCGCGTCCCGCCTTGTCCCGGCATTGGACGTAGAGCGCATGGTGCAGCCGGTCGAGCGTGCGATCGTGCTGCCAGCGCAGGAAATAGCTGTTCACCGTGCTGCGCGGCGGCAGGTCGGTCGGCAGCGCCGCCCACTGGCAGCCGGTGCCGAGAATGTACATGATTCCGTTGACGATCTCGCGCACATCGACCGTGCGCTTGTTACCGCCACGCTTGGCCGGCGGAATCAGCGGGGCCACCAGCGCCCATTCCGCGTCCGTCAGATCGCTCGGATAGCGCAGCTTGCTTCGGTCATAGCGTCCGCGATTCTCTGTCGTCCACATCCCACGCTCCTGCAAATCGGGGCCGCAGCCATGGAATCACAAGCAATTCAGCAAACTCAAGATGTTCGTGGATGGACACTTAGGCGCAATCGCTGGGGTTTCGGGTTGAACTCCGGCCGACACCGGCGGCCGTACGGTCGGATTGCTGATCTCAGGGGAACCAGAGAAAGGCAGGGCTTGGTCTGTTAAGCCCGCATTCTGCTGTTGCGAGTTGCCTGCCATTGCAGAAACGCAAACCACGCACACAGCCAGCAACCGGGGATGCAGAATTCCGTCAGCTCGAAAGCGCATGATGGTGGTGCCCTGTGCCCCTCAGTCTGGTGTTCGCCCAGGCGCCAGCAAACATGAGAATTGCCCGGAACGCTCATCCCAAATTTCAAGACTTTGTGATTTGGTGGTCGATCAGTCGCGTTACCAGCACGCGACAATCAGTCTGCGCCGGGCCTGCAACTGCTGATCCGCAACAACCCAAGCAGGATCACCGTCCCCTGACAGCGAACGTCCCCATGACAGCGAAATTGAGCGAACTCGGGATACCCAGGGTGTTCACCAGGTTCTGCAACACCTGCAACGGCGCCGTCCTCAGCACGATGTCCAGGATCGAGCCCTCCCCGCCGCGCAGCTGCACCCCAGCACGGCGGCGGCGATCGCGTATAGCTCGTAAAGGGCCGGAAGTGGGGCGCACCAGCGCCGGTCCGCCTGCGCGCGCGGCTGTCCCGTCCGGCGTCGAGACGCTGCTCAACCCTATGCCAATGCCGCCGCGAGTTGATCCCACTCAGCCGTTTTATACGTGGGCCTCCCCCCGCCCGCTACCGGGCCGGCCTGTCCCGCACCGCCACCCCCGCACGTCCCCTCCGGGGTGACGCGACCACCAACCTGCGCCGCGCCTGCAATTGCTGATCCGCGAGAACCCCCAGCAGGATCACCGTCCCCATGACGGCGAAATTGAGCGAACTCGGGATGCCCAGGATGTTCACCAGATTCTGCAACACCTGCAACAGCGCCGTCCCCAGCACGATGCCCAGGATCGAGCCCTCCCCGCCCCTCAGGCTGCCCCCCCCCAGCACGGCGGCGGCGATCGCGTACAGCTCGTGGAAATTGCCGAACGAACTGGGCGAGACCGAGTTGGTGTAGAACACCAGCAGCACGGTCGAAACACCCGCCAGCGCGCCGCTCAGGACATAGGCGCCGGCGAGCACCAGCATCGTGCGCACGCCGGAGAAGCGCGCCGCCTCCTCGTTGCGACCGACCGCGACGAGATTCAGGAAGCTTCTTGTCCGCCATCGTCGCCGGACACCGGCGCGGTCGAGAGCCACCATGCGTCGCCCGCCAGCCAGCAGGTGTCGTCAGGCTCCTCGGGCGCGCGGCGAAGCGATCGATGGCGCTGAACGGCGCACGCCGTACGGCCGCCGCCAGTCGCGCTTCGGCCTCGGCATCGCGCCCGCCGACACAGGCGATGATGCCGGTTCGGCTGACGAACTTGGCGGGGTAGCGATGGAGCTCGCCGCCGTGTCGCGTGATCAACAAGAAGGCGCCGATCCGGTCCGGCGTCGTCAACGGCACGAGTAGGCGGCCGTTTTCTGGCGCGAGTGAATCGAGCCAGGTGAGCGACAGATGCGACACACCGGCATTCACGATGATCGCATCGGCGGCCCGCTCGGGACGGAACACGAAGCCGTCCGCGGTGACCACGGTCACCTGGGGCCAGGCCAAGGCCAGATTGTCGCGCGCCCGTGCCGCGAGATCGGGATCGATCTCGACCGCCGTGACCCGGCCGCCGGTGCCGACGGTCTCGGCGAGGATGGCGCTGTAGTAGCCGGTACCAACGCCGACATGGACGACGTGTTCGCCGCGGGCCAAATCAAGTTGGTCGTACAAGCAGGCCCACAGGCTGGGCTGCCCGTTGTTGAGCCGGCGTGCCTCGTCGATCGCGACCAGCACGTCGTGATAGAGGTGCCCAGGGTTGTCGTCCTCGGTGGTCCAATACGTCGCCATGCGCATCGGACTGAGGAGACGCCAGGGGCCGGGTCCGGCGAAGCGCTCGCGCGGCACGGTCGCGAAGGCGTCCACCACGGCGGGCGACTGCACCCGCGCGGTGTGGCGCAGCTCCTCGGCAAAGAAGCGCCGCGCTGCCTTGATCTGGTCGTCCGCCATCGCCGCCCCTTCAGGCACCCTGACCGGCTTACCCGTTTTCCGCTCGTTCCAACGCGGAACGGTCCCAATGCGCGAGGTCGGCCGCGGCTTCATACGTACTGCGTAGATAGCGCATCAGGTAGTCGTCCGGCGATTGCGCCTGGCGGACTGCGTCATACGGCAGAATGAATTGCCCGAGATCCCGATGGTAGTATGTCTCATTCGGACTGACATCCGCCGCCGCAAAGCCCTGCGGCTCGGGATAGGCGTAGCTGTAGAACGCCGCTCGGCCGAACCCCCCGTTGCCCGGCCAAAAGCCGCAGCTGCTTACCTCATGGGAGTAGGCTTCCCGCATAACCCACCTGCCCAGGTTCGGTGAGTCGCTCGCCAACGGGGGTGCGGGCCGTCCGGAAAAGCGCGTGACAGCCATGTCGAAGCTTCCCCAGAAAAAATGCACCGGACTCACTTTGCCGAGGAATCGTGATCGGAACGCGGTAAGAACCCGATCCACCTGTACCAGAACGCGCCAGAACCGGTTGACGTATTCAGGGTCGTAGGCGCCGTGCTCGCGGTCCTGATCGAGTGGGATTGCGTTGGGGATCTCGACCGGCATTGTCCAGATCCGGGTTTCCAGCCCAAGTCCGCGCATCCGGCCCATCACCTCGGCATGGAAGTCGGCAACGGTTCGCGGACCAAGGCGAACTGTTTCGATTTCCCCTGTGTTCGTCTGGAGCTTCAGGTGATGATCAATGAAATCGAAGTCAATCTGGAAACTCCGCGCGCCGCACGGGATTGGCGAGGTCGTCAGTCCACGACAGGTCACGTACAACGGAACCTGCCACCAATGGTTGATCATCGGCGCATGCGCAAGCCGTATTTTTCCGACCACCTGTGTCCAAAGATGCAGCGTTGCACATGTGTCCGCCCAGTCCGACAGAGGAAGATCGGGCCAGTCGATTGGGGTGGATTGGCGTGAACGAGGCTCCATCGCGCACTCTCCATTCTGACTGCATGACGTGCCGTTACCAGGATGCGAAAACCTGGCGCGAGCAAGGGGCCACCAACATTCTGACACCGCTCACGACCCGCCCCCAGTCTCCCCCGGCACCGCCACCCCAGCACGCCCCCTCCGGGGTGCCGCGACCACCAGCCTGCGCCGCGCCTGCAACTGCTGATCCGCCAGGACCCCCAGCAGGATCACCGTCCCCATGACGGCGAAATTGAGCGAACTCGGGATCCCCAGGATGTTCACCAGATTCTGCAACACCTGCAACAGCGCCGTCCCCAGCACGATGCCCAGGATCGAACCCTCCCCGCCCCGCAGGCTGCACCCCCCCAGCACGGCGGCGGCGATCGCGTACAGCTCATAGAAGTTGCCGAACGAACTGGGCGAGACCGAGTTGGTGTAGAACACCAGCAGCACGGTCGAGATGCCCGCCAGCGCGCCGCTCAGGACGTAGGCGCCGGCGACCACCAGCATCGTGCGCACGCCGGAGAAGCGCGCCGCCTCCTCGTTCCTGCCGACGGCGTAGAGATAGCGGCCGTAGACCGAACGGTGCAGCACCACGCCCATGACCAGCGCCAGGATCACCAGGAATATGAATGTGTTGGGGATTCCGTACACATGCCCGGCGGCGAGCTCGCGCAGCGTGTCGGCTTGGTCGCCGTAGCCGAAGCCCCGCGTGCTGTCGGTCGTGTACCAGCGCGCCGCGCCCCGATAGATCAGCAGCCCGCACAAGGTGACGATGAAGGGCTGCATCCGCAGCCGCGTGATCAGCAACCCCTGCACGGCGCCAAGCACGACCCCGCCCGCGACGATCGCCAGCAGCGCGATCGGCCAGGCGACGCCGTATTCCGTCAGCAGGTCCACGAAGACGACGCCGAGCAGCGCGAACATCGATCCCACCGACAGGTCGATCCCCCCGGTGATGATCACCAATCCCTCGCCGATCGAGAATACGCCGAACAGGCCGATCAGATTGGCCATGTCCAGCAGGTTCACCCGCGACAGGAACAGCGGGTTGAGGACCGCGGTAATCGCCGCGACCACGACCAGCAGCATGAGCAGCCCCAATTCCTTGCGCATCTCAGGCAGTCTCCAGAACCTGGCCGATCGCCAGCCGCAACACGTTGTCCTCGCTGAACCGCGCGCGGTCGAGCACGCCGCTGATGCGCCCCTCGTGCATCACCGCGATGCGGTCGGACACGCCGATCACCTCCTCCATGTCCGACGAGATCATCAGGATGGCGACGCCGCTATCGGCCAGGCCGCGCATCAGCGCGTAGATCTCGTTCTTGGCGCCGACGTCGACGCCGCGCGTGGGCTCGTCGAAGATCACCACGCGCGGCTGCATCGCCAGCCACTTCGCCAGCACCACCTTCTGCTGATTGCCGCCCGACAGCGAGATCGCCGGCGTGTCGATCGACGGCGTCCGGATCGACAGGCGCGTCACCTGTGCGCGCGCGGTCCGCGCCTCCGACCGCCGATCGATCAGCAGCAGGCGCGCGTGCCCGGCAAGATTGGCGAGCGTGACGTTCTCGCGGATCGGCATCTCCAGCACCAGGCCGGATCGCTTGCGATCCTCCGGCACCAGGTAAAGCCCGTGACGGATCGCCGCGCGCGGGCTGGCAAGGCGCATTTTCGCGCCGCCGATCCGGATCTCGCCGCCGAGCAGCGTGTCGATGCCGAACACGGTGCGCGCGAGCGCGGTGCGGCCGGCGCCCACCAGGCCGGCAAGGCC
Organism: uncultured Pseudomonadota bacterium; assembly: GCA_963756495.1. Lineage (GTDB taxonomy): Bacteria > Pseudomonadota > Alphaproteobacteria > Acetobacterales > Acetobacteraceae > DATFDN01. Next base: position 659,232 of record CAVWNS010000009.1, read on the forward strand.
AAGGATCTCGCCGCGCCTGACCGCAAGGTCGACGCTGCGATCCGGGAAGGCGGTGGTGACGACCCCGACCAGGTCGCACCCGCCCTCGCGCGGCGCGGCCTGCGGCGGCATATAGAGAGACTTGAGGTCGCGACCGATCATCAGGCGGATCATCGCGGCGTGGTCAATCTCCCCGCGCGCCAGCTCGCCCACCGTGCGTCCGTCGCGCAGCACGACGACCCGGTCGGCGCAGGCCGCGACCTCGCCCAGCCGGTGCGTGATGAAGATCACCGACACCGCGCTCGCCTTCAGGTCGGCGACGATCCCCAGCAGCCGCTCGGTCTCGGAAATCGTGAGGCTGGAGGTCGGCTCGTCCATGATGATGATGCGCGCGTCCATCGACAACGCCTTGGCGATCTCCACCATCTGGCGCTGCGCGATGGAGAGGTCCTCGACGAGCGCATCCGGCGCGAAGTCGGCGCCCAACCGTTGCAGGAACGGCGCCACGCGGGCGCGCATCCCGGCATTGTCCACCAGCCGCAGCATCCCGCCTCGCGGCGTCTCGCGGCCGATGAAGACATTGGCCGCGACGTCGAGGTTCTCGAACAGGTTCAGTTCCTGGTGGACGAAGGCGATGCCGGCGCCCATCGCCGCGCTCACGCTCAGTGCCGCGTGCGCGTGCCCGTCGATGCGGATGACCCCCTCGGTCGGCGCGACGACGCCGCCCAGCACCTTCATCAAGGTCGATTTGCCGGCGCCGTTCTCGCCGATCAGACCGAGCACCTCCCCGCGCCGCACGCGCAGGCTCACCGCGTCGAGCGCCTTCACGCCCGGATAGAGTTTCGTGATGCCGGCCAGTTCCAGCAGCGTCTCGGCCACGTGGCGTCCTCCTCCGGGGCGCTGCCCTGCGACGCCGTGGCCGCCGGGCAGCGCGGCAGAGTTTACGCGGCGATCTACTTGCCGAGCAGCTTCCGCACGTAGGTCGTGAACTCGGCGACGTTGGTCTTGTCGATGACCCGGGTCGGCACGATCAGGCGCTTGTCGGCCGGAATCCAGGATTTGTCGCCGTTGATGTACTTGACGATGTTGGTCATCGAGAGATAGCCGAACTCGAACGGCTGCTGCACGACGGTCGATTGGACGCACCCGTCGGAGATGCCGCGCAGCGTGCGCGGGTCCTCGTCGAAGCCGACGATCTTCACCTGGCCGCACTTTCCGGCGGCCTTCACCGCGTCATAGATCTCGGGCGTGTTGTAGCTCCACAGCCCGGACAGCAGCGAGATGTCGGGGTATTTCGCCAAGGTGTCCTCGACGTTGCTCTTGGCCTTGGTGAAGTCCACCTGGTCGGTGCGGATGTCGATGACCTGGATGTTGCTCCCGTTCAGCGCCTCGCGGAGCCCCTGCACGCGCTCGCGCGCGTTGTCGGCATCCATGGTGCCGACGAACAGCATGATCTTGCCGCCCTGCGGCAGCGCCTTCTTGATCTCTCCGCCCGCCTCGCGGCCGGCCGCGACGTTGTCGGTGCCGATATAGGCGACGCGGTTGCTCTGCGGGGCGTCGCTGTCGGTGGTGACCAGCACCGCCTTGGCCGCGACCTTGTTCAGCTCCTCGGTGGCGTGCGCCGCGTCGTCCACCGAGACGGAGATGCCCGCCACGCCCCGGGCCACCAGATCGTCAAGCTCGCGTCGCTGCTCGGCGGCGGTCGCCTGGCCGGTGACGATCATCTCCATGCTGTAGTCGGGATGCTCGGCCTGCGCCTTCTCGATCCCGCGCCGGGCGAACGTCCAGAAATCGGACGCGGCGTTGGTGACCAGCACCAGTTGCTTCTTCTGCGCCTGGGCGGGACCGGCGAGCAGCATGGCGGCGCACGCGCCCGCCAGGATGGGGGCGAACAGTTTTTTCATTGGACGGCTCCTGCGACGTTTCCAGACGACCCCGCCGCAGCGAGAAGGCGGGCGCGGTCGAAGCACACTATCCCGCCCGCCGTCGGTTTCGTCTCGCCTCGCGGGTTCAACATCGCGTCGCCCCGGCGCCCTCCGTCCTTGCTCCACCGCCCGGCGTCATGTTAGAACGTTTCCAGAACATTCCGGAGCCCCGCCACGGTGCTGCACTTCCTGCCCGTTGACCAGCGCCCGCCCTCGCCTCGCCCGGCCGCCCGCCTGTCCCTGAAAGGACGCGGCCTGCCGCTCCAGGCTCGGCCGACCCCGGCGAGCGAGCGGCGCCGCGCCCTGCTGCGGGAGGTCGGGGCGCGGATGCTCGCCACGGAGGGAATCCAAAAGGCCGCCGTCCCGCGCATCGCGCGCGCGGCCAACGTCGCGCCCGGCACCGCGACGGGGCTCTATCCCTGTCGCGGCGACCTCATCCACGACATCCTGCATGCCTATCTCGACGCGGTGACGGAGACGGTCGGGCAGACCGACGACCTGCACGCCGACGCCGCACCCGCCGCCCGGCTGGAGGCCGTCATCCTCGCCCTGTTCACCGTGCTGGCGGCCAACCGGCACGCCCAGCACCTGATCCATGCCGGGCTTCCCGCCGTGCCCGCCGCGGCGCGCGAGAAATCTGGAATACACCTGCAAGCTGATCGGCTTTCGCCTCTACACCGTGCTCGAAGCCGCCGTGCCCCAGCTCGCCACGGCGCGGGAGCTGCGCGCCCCGGTCACCCGCCTGCTGCTCGCGGCGGTCGCGGATTCGACCCTGTGGTTCCGCGAGGACGGCATCTTGTCGCCGGACGACTATGCCGGACTGCTGGCCCGCCTGCTGATCGCCGGTGCCAAGGCGGCGGTCGCCACGCGCATGGGGTAAGGCTTGAAGCGCTGAACCGAGCGGTTTACCTCAATTCCCATGAGCGCCACCGCCCAGGTTCGCGTCCAGTTGGCTCGCCCCCCCTTGGCCCGGCCCGACACGGACTCCCCCAAGCGCCAGCTCGTGCTGGAGGCGGCGGCCGGCCTGTTCATCGCACAGGGGTACGGGGCGGTCAGCATGGACGCCATCGCGCGCGGCGCCGGCGTGTCGAAGGCCACGCTCTACGCGCATTTCAACTCCAAGGACCAGCTCTTCGCCACCATCATCACCGAGGCCTGCCGCGCCAATCTCGACTGGCCGGGCCTGCTGCAAGCCGGCGGGCAGGACGTGCGCGCGGCGCTGACCGCGCTCGGCCGGCGCATCCTCGGGTTCCTGCTGGAGGACCGCGCGCTGGCGATCTACCGCGTGGTGGTGGCCGAGAGCGCGCGGTTCCCCGAACTCGGCCGCGCCTTCCTCGACGGCGGCCCCGCCAAGGCGCGCCTGCTGTGCGGTGCCTGGCTCGCCGAGCAGGCCGAGGCCGGACGCCTGCGCCCGATGCCGGACCCGGGGCTGGCCGCCGATCAGCTCATGGCGCTGCTGCGCGCCGGTCCCCATTTTCGCGCAACCCTCGGCGTGCCGCCGCCGCCGAGCGAGGCGGAGATCGACGCCACCGTCGCCGCCGCCATCGACACGTTCCTCGCCGCCTACGGCCCGCGCGGATAAAGGCGAGGGCGAAGCCCATACGCGCGAACTTAAGGCTGGACCCGACGCGAGTTGGTGTGATTCTCGGTGCAGATGCCTGCCGCGTCCGAATCATCTCTGGACCTCCACTGGCCAGCCTTGCTCGAACGGCTTTCAGGTGTTCTGGACCTGGACGCCTCAGCGCCATGACCGGGTAGCAGCTGGGGGTGGTTTCCTGACCGTCCGCTTTCACGCCGGCATCGGCTAACCAGACGCTCGGTTCGTGGCTGGAGCTGGCTCAAGTTGGACCTTGAGGACGCCCCACCGAGGATGACATCGTGGATCAGCGATGAGTGAAACAAGTCGAGTAAGAAATTTCCGGACATCTCTGGCAAGGCAGATTCCAAAATTTCCGAACACCAAAGCTTCGCTTCAGGCGTTGGAGGCCAAATCGCTTGGCGCTCTACTGATCGTCTATGCGAACTGGGCGATCCGCTACATTGCGCCGAGACCGCGACAGGTCGTCGTCGAGAGCACGGCAGCGAGCGATCGGAGGCGGTCGTCGTTAAACGCCGATGTCCAAAAACTACTGCGCAAGGTCGAAAATGGGAGGTGATCTCACACCCCACCTCTCTCTACAGCCGCATACGCGCGGGTTTACGCCGGCTGCCTCCGCTCAGGGGCCGAACGTAAATCGCTGGGCCGACAAGGATATGCTGCTCAATGTGATGGGTTATCACCACCTTCACCTGGATGGGGTGCCGACCCAGGGCATGCGGTCATACCAACCCGCCTAGAGAGTGACACACGCCCACTCCCTTGCGCCGACGGAGCTGATGCGGTCAGGGTCGTTGACGAAGAAATGCCAGGCGGTCCGGCACGCCTCGACGATGGCGTCGTAGCCGTCCCACACCAGGGCGCACAGCCGGTTAGCGCGGAGGTATTGCCAGACGTTCTCCATCGGGTTCAGTTCCGGGCAGTACGGCGGCAGCGGCAGGAGTGTGATGTTGTCGGGCACGCCGAGACGGACGCCCCGCTGATGCCATCCGGCGCTGTCGCAGACCAGCACGGCGTGAGCGCCGGTTTGGGTTCTCTTGAATTTTCTGGCGAGGCGGTCATGGCCCCTGAATTGACGACCAAGGCCATGAGGACTTATGCGGCGCCCTCGTCCCTTCGGGCAAATCGCGAACTAAAGCAGGGAGGGGATATCGTCAACGGCGGCCGCTATGGCTGGTTCGCCGACCATGCTTTCTCCGATAACCTCAGTCCGTCATTGTTCGACAGAGTCCCGAAGCGGAGCGAGACCGGAAAGCGCCTTTTCGGGTTTGGGCCTTGGCTGCAGCACGGGTAGGTCGAGGCGGCGACCAATACCAATCTGCGATGGTCGCTCTCGTCGCCGTCCTTAACAGCTTCAAAAAACATGCACCAGGCGCCCCAGAGCTATTTCATCAATGGCCCCTTCCTCCCTCAGCTCCCTTTCTCCTGTCAGGACCTTCTTGGGGTGTACGATCACCGTCCCGAAAGACATCTACAAGGTCCATGTTCCTCGTCGGCGCTGGCGGAAAGGAGTGGTACATCACCTTGTGACTGTCCCTTGGCCAGAACTAGGCACCGAGCCAGATTGGAATCCTAGAGAGTCAATGGGGCTCAGGCGGCTTGGTATCAGACGACATGGTGTTCGCTCAAGTAACACGCGATACCTTCACAGTTGTCGGCATCTTCGACCATTCGGTGTTCGAGAAGACCGCACCGACGATGGCGATGACGGCGGAACGCGAGCGCCTTTGGGAGATATTCGACGAGCGAATGACACGGGTGCCCTGGACTATACCGCCGCCGATCGCCACCTCCGGCCATCCGGTTCAGCTGGTGATGATGGCGGCGAATTACGCCCGCACGGTTCATGCGATTGATCCAAAGCTAGACGACCGGTCCTATGTCCAGGGCCTATACGAGCAGGCTCAAGTGCCGGTATCGGCGCCACTCGAGCTGAGGTGGCGAATGCACCTCTAGAACTCCTCCTCGTCGATAAGGCCGAGACCCGCGCATTTGTGCTGAGGAAGGGACCGAACTAACGGTCGGAAGGATGGCGGCTGTTGCCCGCTTCGGAAGCCAGACGTCTGCCTACAAGCAAGCAACCAACATCTCCCGGCGCAAATCCGCCCGCATCGCGCGATCCCCCCAAGGTTCGCTTACGGCTCTGGCCCCGCCGTGATCGAGCGACGCATTTGGGTCGAAACCGGTGGGTGATGCCGGTCACGCACTGGCCAGCCCTTCCGTTAAGTTCGCGCTCATGGGGCTCTGCCCTCGACCCCCCCGGGCCGCAGGCCCCCAGACTCCGACCGCTGGGGCCGGCGGCCCCAGACCCCGATCCTACTCCTCCGCCGCCAGCCGCGCCGCCTGCTCCTCGGCGGTCAGCGCGTCGATGAACTCGTCCAGCTCGCCCTGCATCACGCGGTCGATCTTGTACAGCGTCATGTTGATGCGGTGGTCGGATACGCGACCCTGCGGGAAATTGTAGGTGCGGATGCGCTCGCTGCGGTCGCCGGTGCCGACCTGCGCGCGCCGGTCGGCCGCGCGCGTGGCGTGCAAGGTGGCGCGCTGCTGCTCATAGAGCCGCGCCCGCAGGATCTTCATCGCCTTGGCGCGGTTCTTGTGCTGGCTCTTCTCCTCCTGCATCGCCACCACGATCCCGCTCGGCAGGTGGGTGATGCGCACCGCGCTCTCGGTCTTGTTGACGTGCTGGCCGCCGGCGCCGGAGGCGCGGTAAACGTCGATCCGCAGGTCCCCCTCGTCGATCTGCACATCGACGTCCTCGGCCTCGGGCAGCACCGCCACGGTGACGGTGGAGGTGTGAATGCGCCCCTGGCTTTCGGTCGCCGGCACGCGCTGCACGCGATGCACGCCCAATTCGTATTTCAGGCGCGCGAACACGCCGCGCCCGGTGATCTCGGCGATGCCCTCCTTCAGGCCGCCCAGCTCGGTGTCGGCGTATTCCAGGACCTCGACCCGCCACCCGCGCAGCACAGCATAGCGCTGGTACATGGCGAACAGCGCGGCGGCGAACAGCGCCGCCTCGTCGCCGCCGGCGGCCGGACGCAGCTCCAGGATCGCCGAGCGCTCGTCGGCCTCGTCGCGCGGCAGCAGGGCCACGCGGATCTCGTGCTGCAACGCCGGGATGCGCTCCTTCAGCGCCCGCAGCTCGGCTTCGGCCAGGTCGCGCATCTCCGCGTCGGTCAGCATCGCCTCGGCCTCGTCGCGCGCCTGCTCGGCGCCGCGTAGCTCGCCGATGCGCGCCACCACGGGCTCGATATCGGACAGCTCGCGCGAGGCCCGCACATAGGCATCCCCGGAGATGCCCTCGCCCAGCATCGCCCGCAGCTCCTCGGCGCGCGCGGCGATGCGGTCCAGCTTGGAGTCCAGGTTCATCGCAGCCGCCGCGCCACCTCCGCGAGCGCCACCGCCTCCTGCGCGCCCGTCGCCAGGTCCTTCACCTGCGCCACCCCGGCGGCGAGGTCGTCGGCGCCGATCAGGACCGCGGCGCGCGCGCCGATCCGGTTGGCCCGCTCCATGCGCCGGCGCAGATTGCCGCGATAGGCCATCTCGGCGCGGATGCCGGCATGGCGCAGCGCCTGGAGGAGATCGAGCGCGGCGCCCTCCGCCGCCTCGCCCACCGGCACGACGGCGACGGGTGCCGGCGCCGCAGGCGCCTCGGCCAGCAGCATCGACAGCCGCTCGATCCCCGCCGCCCAGCCGACGGCGGGCGTGGCAGGGCCGCCCATCTCGGCCACCAGCCCGTCATAGCGCCCGCCCGCCATCACCGTCCCCTGCGCGCCCAGGCGCGTGGTGACGAACTCGAAAGCGGTGTGGCCGTAATAGTCCAGGCCGCGCACGATGCGCGGGTTCTCCCGGTACGGCACACGCAGTCGATCGAGATGCCGCTTCAGCCCGGCATAGAACGCCTCGGCCTCGGCGGTCAGGAACGCCCCGATCGTCGGCGCGTCGGCGACAATGAGCCGGTCGCGCTCGTCCTTGCTGTCGAGGATGCGCATCGGATTGCGCTCCAGCCGGGCGAGGCTGTCGGCGGAGAGCCGGTCCTTGTGGGCCGCGAAGTAGGCTACCAGCGCCTCCCGCCACGCCGCGCGGCTCTCCCGGTCGCCCAGCGTGTTCAGCTCCAGCACCGTGTTGGCGGCGACGCCCAGCGCGCCCAGGATGTCCCACCCGCAGGCGATCACCTCGGCATCGGCCAGCGGTTCGCCGGGACCGATCAGCTCGATGTCGATCTGGTGGAACTGCCGGTAGCGGCCTTTCTGCGGCCGCTCGTAGCGGAACATCGGGCCGGCATAGAACACCTTCTGCGGCAGGCTCTGGGTGAGGCCGTTGCTGACCAGGGCGCGGCAGACGCCGGCAGTGGCTTCTGGGCGAAGAGTGATCGAATCACCGCCACGGTCGGTGAAGGTGTACATTTCCTTCGTGACGACATCCGAGGTCTCGCCGAGCGTGCGCGCGAAGACGCGCGTGTCCTCGAAGATAGGCGTCACCCACTCGTCGAACCCATAGAGCGCGGCGACCCGGCGCGCGGTGTCGATCACGTGCTGATGCCGGCGCTGCTCCTCACCGAACAGATCGCGGGTGCCGCGGACGGGCTGGAGGGGGTCCACGTCGTTCAGGCCGCCTCTGGCTTAAGCCTGGTCATGTCACCCCGGCCTGCAAGCAATCCTTCAACCGATATATCTTCGTCGAGCTCTTCCCAGTGCAATCCGTTTCCCAAGAAACTTATCTCGAACCGCTCCCGCTGAGCGGGGGTTGCGTGCAGCAGGCGAGGATACCACGCGAGCGGTATGCCAAGAATGCGGCCGTCCATCAGATCCACCCACATCATATGCTCATCGAATCTGAGAGCGTTAGCCGAAGTGCTCATTCCAAGCCCTCATGATCAGTTCACGTTTGGCCTCGACGACCTGCAACAATTGGCTCTGCTCGCGCGCCGTGAACCCCGCGCTATAGGCGATCTCGACTTTGGGGAACACCCAGAGCTTCGCCTGTCCGCCATGCCCGAAAGCGTGGATGTGGACAGGTTCACGCGGGTCTCCTTCGTCCGAGAAGAATGAGAAGCGAACTCCGCTGGCTCTAAAGACGGTCGGCACGAGCTACTCCATAATGCGAATGACGTGGCTGAAAATAACATTACAATAACCTACCTTTTACCCGACCAGAACGGCAGAGTGCAAAATCATACCGGCACGCGTTCTTCCGCGGCAGGGTGGCTTTCGGCCTTCAGCGCTTGCGCCTTCGCCTCCACCAGCTCCACGATGTGCTCGATCATGCCGCCGGCCTCCATCGTATGGTCGGTCTTGCCGGCGGCATAGACCATGTGCCGGCCAGCGCCGCCGCCGGTGACACCGATATCGGTCATCAGCGCCTCGCCGGGGCCGTTCACCACGCAGCCGATGATCGAGAGCGTCAGCGGCGTCTCGATATGGGCCAGCCGGTCCTCCAAGGTCCGCACCGTCTCGATCACGTTGAAGCCCTGGCGCGCGCAGGACGGGCAGGAGATGACCTTCACCCCGCGATGGCGGATGCCGAGCGCCTTCAGCAGGTCCCAGCCGACCCGCACCTCCTCCTCCGGCTCGTCCGACAGCGAGACGCGCAAGGTGTCGCCGATGCCGCCCCAGAGCAGCGAGCCGAGGCCGATCGCCGACTTCACCGTGCCCATGCGCCGCCCACCCGCCTCGGTAATGCCGATATGCAGCGGGTGGTCACACACCTCGGCGAGCTGCTGATAGGCCGCCACCGCCAGGAACACGTCGGAGGCCTTCACGCTGATCTTGAAGTCGTGGAAATCATGCTGCTGGAGGATGTTGGCGTGATAGAGCGCGCTCTCGACCAGCGCCTCGGGGTTGGGCTCGCCGTACTTCTCCAGCAGGTGCCTCTCCAGGCTGCCGGCGTTGACGCCGATGCGCATGGAGCAGCCGTGGTCGCGCGCGGCCTTCACCACCTCCTTCACGCGCTCGTCGCTGCCGATATTGCCCGGATTGATGCGCAGGCAGGCGGCACCGCTTTCGGCCGCCTCGATGGCACGCCGGTAATGGAAGTGGATGTCGGCCACGATGGGGACGTTCACCTCGTGAACGATCTCCTTCAGCGCCAGCGCGCTCTCCCGGTCCGGACAGGAGACCCGCACGATGTCCACACCGGCCAGCTCGGCGCGGCGGATCTGGGCAATGGTGCCCTCGACGTCGTGGGTCAGCGTGTTCGTCATGGTCTGCACGCTGATCGGCGCGCCGTCGCCCACCGGCACGCTTCCGACATAGACACGGCGCGAGGCACGACGGGTGATCTGCTGGTAGGGCCGATAGTTCATTGTGCTCACCTCGGGGCGGCTGGTCGGACGGACGCGGGCTGTGTCGCTAGTATGGGAACGATCGCGCCACCGCGCCACCGCGTCGCCGCCGCCGACGCAAATCCGTCACACGTGCCCCGCTCAGAGCGGCACCCCCTGCTCGCGGGCCCAGGTGGCGATCGGCTCGCGCAGGCTGGCCGCGCCGGCGGCTCCCTGACGGATGGCCGCCAGCACCGGACGGAAGGCGCGCAGGTCGGTGCCCGCCAAAATGGCCTTCACCGGCAGCACGCCGGCGGCGGGCATCGACAGGGTCGAGAGCCCCAGCCCGACCAGCGTCATCGCCTCAAGTGGACGGCCGGCCGCTTCGCCACAGAGCGAGACCGGGACGCCGCGCCCGTCCCGTGCGCCGGCCGCCGCGGCGAGCAGCGTCTCCAGCAGATCGAGTACCGGCGGCGACAGCAGGTCGTACCGCCCGGCCAGCGCCGGCGCCCCGCGATCGGCGGCGAACAGGAACTGCAAGAGGTCGTTCGATCCGACGGAGATGAAGTCCACCTCCTTCAGCAGCTCCGGCAACTGCCAGAGCAGCGCCGGCACCTCCAGCATGGTGCCGACATCGAGCCGCTCGGGCTCCGGGCGCACCCGGCGCGCCTCGGCCCGCAGCAGGGCGTTCGCCGCCCGGAACTCGGCCACCGTCGCCACCATCGGGAACATCACCGACAGGGGCCGCCCGCGCGCGGCCAGCAGCAGCGCGCGCAACTGCCGGCGCAGCACGGCCGGCCGGTCGAGACCCACGCGCAGCGAGCGCCACCCCATCGCCGGGTTCTCCTCCTCCGGCATCTCGGCGCCCGGCATCAGCTTGTCGGCCCCGAGGTCGAGCGTGCGGAACACCACCGGCCGGTCGCCCGCCTCGTCCAGCACGCGGGCATACAGGGCGGCCTGCTCGGTCACGTCGAGCATGGCGCCGCGCGCCAGCATGGCGATTTCGGTGCGGAACAGGCCGATCCCGTCCGCCCCAGTGGCAGCAAGCTCCGCCAGCTCCAGGCTCAGCCCGACATTCAGCATCACCCGGACCCGGCTGCCGTCGGCGGTGCAGGCCGGCCGTCCGCGCAGCCCCGCCCAGCCGGCCTGACGCAGGCTGAGCGCCGCCAGGGCACGGGCGTACTCCTGCCGCACCTCGGCGTCGGGGCGCAGGATCAGCGTGCCCTCGTCGCCGTCGAGCACCGCTTCCTCGCCCGCATCGGCCGCCGCCACCAGCCCCCGCACACCGCCGAGCGCGGGCAGGCCGAGCGCGCGCGCCACGATGGCGGCGTGCCCGGCCGGCGAGCCCTCCTCGATCGCCACCGCGGCGATCCCGCGCGCGTGCCAGTCCAGCAACTCGGCCGGGCCGAGCCGGCGCGAGAGCAGGATGGCGCCCGGCACCGGCTGGCGCGCGCCCGTCCCCTCCAGCTCCGCCATCAGCCGCCCGGCAAGGTCCTCGAGATCGGCCAGGCGCTCGCGCAGGTAGAGGTCGGCGATCCGCCGCATTCGGTCGTGCAGCTCATCGGCCACGCGCGACACCGCCGCCTCGGCCGACAGGCCGCCGCGGATCTTCTCCTCCGCCCGGCGCAGCCAGCCGGCGTCGGCGGCGACCAGCCGATACGCCTCCAGCACCTCGCGCGTGGCACCGCCATCGGCCGCCGACTCCGGCACCCGGTCGGCGAGCAACTCGTCCAGCCCGCGCTGCATCCGATCGAAGGCCGCGTGCAGCCGCGCGATCTCGGCCGCCGGGTCCTCGGCGAGCAGCCGGCTCGCGACCCGCTGGACGCGATGAAGCACGACCGGGCCCAGCGCGAGACCACCGACCAGCGAGACACCGTGGAACACCCGCGGGACAGTGCCGGCCAGGCCCTCTTCCGGCGCATCCGTCGCGCCCATCCCCACGAGAAGCTCGGCCAGCAGCATCGCCACCGTCTCCAGCTCCTCCACTTCCTCCTCGGTGTAGTGGCGCGGCGCGCGGTTCTGCACGGCCAGCACGCCGAGCGTGCGCCCGGCCCGGCGCACCGGGACGGCGAGCATGGAGGCGAATGGCTCCTCCCCGGTCTCCGAGCGGTAGACGAAACCCGGATGGTTCTGCGCGTCGGGCAGGTTCATCACCCGTGCGCTGGCGGCGCACAGCCCGATGATGCCCTCGCCCACGCGCAACCGCGTGTGCCCGATCGCCTGCGGGTTCAGCCCGTGCGTGGCGGCCAGCTCCAGGATGTCGCCGGGGCGGCGCACATAGACCGACCCCACCTCGGCCACCAGCTCCGCCGCCATCAGATCGACCAATGCCGAGAGCGGCGGCGCGCCGCGCGCCATCAGCTCGCGCAACCGGGCCAGCAGCCGGCGCGGTCCGGGCAACGCCTCAGGCCGCGACACCGGCGACCGGTCGCTCCGGCTGGCGCGCCGCCAACGCGGCGACGGCCTGGTCCACCAACTCGGCGATGATCGCCGCGATCGGCTGCTCGGCGGTGACCATGCCGACGGACTGGCCCGCCATCACCGAGCCGGACTCCACGTCGCCCTCGATCACCGCGCGCCGCAGCGCGCCCGCCCAGAAATGCTCGATGTCGAGCTGCGCCGCCTCGCGCGTCACCTCTCCGGCCAGGAAGCGCCGGACCGTCTCGGCCTGGTGCGCGAGGAAGCGCTGCGTTCCCTCATTGGCCAGTCCGCGCACCGGGATCACCGGGAAGCGCGCATCAAGCTGCACCGATGGCAGCGCGTCGCGCGCATTGGCGCGGATGAAGGCCTGCTTGAAGCGGGGATGGGCGACCGATTCGCGGGCGGCGGCGAAGCGGGTGCCGAGCTGCGCGCCGGCGGCCCCCATCTCCAGATAGGCCAGGATCGCCTCGCCGCGCCCCAGCCCGCCGGCCACGAACACTGGCACCTCGCGGATATGCGGTAGGATCTCCTGGGCGAGCACGGTCAGCGACACCGGCCCGATATGCCCGCCGGCCTCCGAGCCCTCGATCACCAGCGCGTCCACGCCCGCGCGCACCAGCCGCCGTGCCAGCACCAGCGCCGGGGCGAAGGCGATCAGCTTCGCCCCGCCATCCTTGATCGCCCGCACCGCCGCGCCCGGCGGAATGCCGCCCGCCAGGACAATGTGCGACACATCCGCGCGCCGGCAGACCGCGATCAGCTCCTGGAGCGCCGGGTGCATGGTGATCAGGTTCACCCCGAACGGCGCCCCGGTCATCGCCTGGGTGGCCGCGATCTCGGCGGCAAGCTGGTCGGGGTTCATCGACCCGCACGCGATCACGCCGAAGCCGCCCGCATTGGAGATTGCCGAAACCAGGTGACGCTCGCTCACCCAGCTCATCGCCCCGCCCAGGATGGCATGACGGCAGCCGAGGAAGCGTGCCCCGCGCGCCCACAGCCCGTCCAGCGCAGCCATCGCGTCCTCCAGGCCGGCTGCTTGCGGGTCAATCGGCATCGAGACCATACGCGGTGTGCAGCGCGCGCACCGCAAGCTCGGTGTACTCCGCCGCGATCAGGACGCTGACCTTGATCTCGCTGGTCGAGATGACCTGGATATTGATGGCCTTGTCGGCCAGGGCGCGGAACATCGTGTTGGCGACCCCGGTGTGGCTGCGCATCCCGACACCCACGACGCTGATCTTGGCCACGTCCGCATCGGCCAGGATCTCGGCATAGCCCACCTCCGCGCGCGCCGCCTCCATCGCCTGGCGCACCCGCGGCAGGTCGGCCCTGCCCACGGTGAAGGTCAGGTCGGTGGTGCCGTCGGCCGAGACGTTCTGCACGATCATGTCCACGTTCACGTTCTGCTCGGACAGCGTGCCGAACAGGGCGGCGGCGATGCCGGGGCGATCGGGGACGCCCCGCACCGTGATCTTCGCCTCGTCGCGCGAGTAGGCGATGCCGGCGACGTTCTGCTTCTCCACGATCTCGTCCTCATCCACCACGAGCGTGCCGGGCCGGTCCTCGAAGCTGGACAGGACCTGCACGCGCACCCCCTCGTTCATCGCCAGCTCGACGCTGCGCGTCTGCAACACCCTTGCCCCCACCGAGGCGAGTTCCAGCATCTCCTCGTAGGCGATCTTGTCCAGCTTGCGTGCCTTCGCCACGATTCGCGGGTCGGTTGTATAGATCCCGTCCACATCGGTGTAGATGTCGCAGCGGTCGGCCTTCAGCCCGGCGGCGAGCGCCACGGCGGACAGGTCCGAGCCGCCGCGTCCCAGCGTGGTGACGCGCCGGTCGGGGCCGAGGCCCTGGAACCCCGACACCACGGCCACCTGCCCGGCCCGCATCCGCCGGACCAGCTCCTTGCCCTCGATGGCGGTGATCCGGGCCACGCCATGCGCGCCGTCGGTGCGGATCGGGATTTGCCAGCCCTGCCAGGAGCGCGCCTCAACCCCGATCTCCTGCAAGGCGATGGCGAGCAGGCCGGTCGTCACCTGCTCGCCGGTGGCGACCACGACGTCGTATTCGCGCGCATCGTGCAGCGGCGACAGCGCCTGGCACCAGCCGACAAGCTGGTTGGTGATGCCGGCCATGGCCGAGACGACCACCGCGACCTCGTCGCCGCCCTCGACCGCGCGCTTGATCCGCGCGGCCACGTTGCGGATGCGTTCCAGGTCGGCGATCGAGGTGCCGCCGAACTTCATCACGATGCGGGCCATGCGGGAGATCAGCCTCTGCGGTATGACGCGCGCATGCGCGGGATGGATCGCCGCGGACGCGCTGGCGCGGCGGGTGCGCGGGCACACATACTGACGGGCGGACAAGGGGGCAACATGCAACGCGGCACGGTCTCGGCTGCGGAAGTGGCGCGGTTCGACGCGCTCGCGGCGCGGTGGTGGGACCCGCACGGCCCGATGCGGGCGTTGCACCGGATGAACCCGGCGCGGGTGGACTGGATCGCGGCGCGCGTGGCGCAGGCCTTCCCCGGCGCGACCGGCCTGGCGCTGCTGGACGTGGGAAGCGGGGCGGGCGTGGCGGCCGAAGCGCTGGCCCGGCGGGGCTTCGACGTGCTCGGCATCGACGCCGCGCCGGATGCCATTGCGGCTGGCGCGGCGCATGCGGCAGGCCTTGGCCTGTCGCTCGCCTACCGCGTCGCCTCGCCGGAGGACCTCGCCGCCGAGGATCGCCGCTTTCCCGTCATCACCGCGCTCGAGGTGATCGAGCACGTTCCCGACCCCGACCTGTTCCTGCGCACGGTGGCCCGCCTGCTCGCCCCCGGCGGCGTGCTGGTCCTGTCAACGCTCAACCGAACGGCGGCCTCCTTCGTCGCGGCCAAGATCGCCGCCGAGTATGTGCTGCGCTGGCTGCCGCCCGGCACGCATGACTGGCGCCGCTTCCTGACCCCGGCGGAACTCGCCGGCGGGCTGCGTCGCGCGGGTCTGCGCGTCTCCGACCTCGCCGGCCTGGTGCTCGACCCGCTGAGCGGGCGCTGGCGGGTCGGCCAGAGCGTCGGGGTCAACTACCTGATGGCGGCGCGCGGCTGATGCTCCGTGCCCGAAACGTGATCGGACCGCACCCGGAGGTGCTCGAACCGGCCTCGACGGGCGTGGTTTCATAGGGTTCGACCTGCGGATGACGCGGCGAGCACGTCCTCAACTCGGGAGCACTCCATGATCAAGTCACGCACCCTGGCCGCGGCGCTGGCGGTCGGCGCGCTGGCTGCCACGCCGGCCTTCGCCATCGGCGGAGGCGCAAACTGGAACACCGGATTCCAGCCAACCTGGAACAACCAGGCCTATGGCAACCAGGGTCCGACAGGTCGCGGCGGCCCCAACGCCCCGACCACCAGAACCGCCACCGCTGATAACGCTGGCACTCCCAGCACGGGCACTCCCAGCACGGGCACTCCCAGCACGGGCGGCACCGGCGCCAACGCCCCGCAGACGGCGAACAACCCCGGCAGCCCGAGCGCCCCCGCCGCGTCGCCGATCGGCGCCACGACCCAGGGGGTGCAGCAGCAGCTGGCGAACATGGGGCTGTATCACGGCGCGATCGACGGCAAATGGGGCCCGGAGACGAGCCGGGCCTTGGCGATGTTCCAAAGCCAGCACGGCCTGCGCGCGACAGGGGCGATGAACTTCGCCACCGCCCAGCGCCTCGGCGTGCTCGGCCAGGCTGGCGGGAACAACCCCGGCCCCGCGACCGCCTCCAACAACAACGCCGGCCGCACCCAGGGTCGGAGCGGCGCGGGTACCGCCCCCGGCTATTCGACGATGCCCGGCCGGTCCTCCGCCAGCGCGAACGCGACGAGCACCACGCCCGGCGGCCTGTACAATGGCGGCTACACGGGTGGCAACCCCGCCATCACCAGCGATCGCCAACTGGACACCTTCAGCGCCACGCCCGGTTCCGGCAGCACATCGGGTGCCGTCGCCACCAGCCCGCCCGGCTTCTTCGGCTACGGCAACATGTCAAACGGCTTCAACGCCGCCACGGGGCGCTGACTGACGGCGGCTTCCTCGCTCCCCTCCCCTTGCGGGAGGGGCTGGGGGAGGGGTCGGGCGACCCGACGCGGACTCAGGCCCGAGAGGCGGCCGACGCCGGTTCCGGGGAGACCGCGCCCGGGTGTCGGACGAATACCGCGACCGACAGCGCGCCGAGCACGGCAATGGCGCCGGTGAGCACGAAGGCGCTGGTGAACGATCCGCTGGCCTGCACGATGTAGCCGGTCACCGCCGGGGCCACGATCCCGGCCAGGTTGGCGATCAGATGGACGAAGCCGCTGACGCCGCCGACGCGCGCCTTCTCGACGGTGTCGAGGATGATCGCCCAGTAGGTGTTCCCGGTCAGATACATGAAGAACACCGAGACGCTCATCAGCGTCACTGCCGAGCCGACGCTGGTGACCGCGCCGGCCAGGGCCACGCAGACCGCCGCGATCAGCAATCCGCCGACCAGCACCAGCTTGCGCGACAGCACCGCGTTGCCGGTCAGGCGATAGAGCCCATCGCAGACCATGCCGCCGCCTGCCAGGCCGATGAAGCCGAGCAGCCACGGGATGGCGCTGACGAAGCTCATGGATTTCACGCTCAGATGCTGCTGCATCGTGAGATAGCTGGGGAACCACGAGAGGAAGAAATACAGGATGTAGGCGTAGCCGAAGAAGGCGAACGCGGTGGCCAGGACGCCCGGACGCAGCAGCAGGCCACCCAGCTTCACCGGCGGCCCGGCGCGCGGCGCCTCCTGACCGGCGGCGATCTCGGCGCGTTCGGCGGCGCTGATCCGCGCGTTCTGCTCCGGGCGGTCGGTGACGAGCCCCATCCACGCCACCGCCCAGCACAGCCCGATCACGGCGATGATGATGAACGAAACGCGCCAGCCGTAGGCGAGCGCGATGAACCCGACGATCGGACCCGCGATCGCGCCGCCGAGCGGCGTACCGGCATTGGCCCAGCCGACCGCGCTCGCCTGCTGGCGGTGCGGAAACCAGTTGCTGACCAGCTTGTTGGTGGCCGAGCCGTACGGCCCCTCTCCCATCCCGAAGACGGCGCGCACGATCAGCAGCGATGCATAGCTGAACACGGCGGCGGTGAGGCCGCAGAACACCGACCAGACGACGGCGGCGATGGCGAAGACGTTGCGCCCGCCGATGCGGTCGGAGGCGTAGCCGCCGACGAAGCAGAACGCGGCGTAGCCCATGAAGAACGCGCTGAACACCCAGCCCAGCTCCGACGGCGACAGGTCCAGCTCCTTGGTCAGGAAGGGCGCCGCGACCGACAGCGCGGCACGGTCGAGGTAGTTGATCATGCCGCCGAGGAACAGCAGCGCCACCACTAGCCAGCGGACCGTCCCGAACATCTTCATGCTCCGCCTACATCGTCCGCCCGGTGTCGCGCATCAGCACCTGCTGCTGCGCGCCGGTGACGCGCGCATGGAAGGCCCGCGCCGTCTCCGACATGTCCGCGTCGGGACGCCGTTCGACGTCGAAGTTGTGGTAGGCGTCCACCCCGCGCACCAGGCTTGCGAAGTCGCGTTCGCCCACGGTCTGGCGGACATGCGTGGGCAGGTAGCGGATGGCGAAGCCGATGCGCCGTCGCGCGGACGGATTGGGCTCGCTGCCATGGATCAGCCGCACGTGATGCAGCGACATCTCGCCGGGCTGGAGCACCAGATCGACGGCGCTCGCATCGTCCACCGTCACCGCGACCTCCTGCCCGCGACTGAGCAGATTGTTGCTGGCGAAGGTGTCGCGATGGGCCATCTGCTCGCCCCGGTGCGTGCCCGGGATCACCCGCATGGCCCCGTTCTCCAGCGTGCTCTCCGAGATCGCGACCCAGGCGGTCACGATGTCGGGCGGCTCCAGCCCCCAGTACGTGCTGTCCTGGTGCCAGGAGACGAAGCTCGGGTTGCGCGGCTCCTTGATGAAGAAGCTGGTGCCCCAGCAAAGGATGTTCGGCCCGATCAGGTCTTCCACCGCGTCGAGGATGCCGGGATGGCGGATCAGGTCATCGAGCCAGGTGAACACCAGATGCGTCTTGTGACGGAGCGGGCCGGCGACCGCGCCATGGACCTGCTCGTACTCCTCGAGATGCCGCCGCACCTCGGCCGCCTCCCGTGTCGAGAGGGCGCGTACCGGCGCGTAATACCCTTGCTCGCGATACTGGCGTATCGCGTCCGTCGAGAGCGATGTCATGGCCGTTTCCCACCGCTTATGTCGGGTTCGTTGCCGCCGGAGCTAAAGAGCGCCCGCGATCGGTGTCAAGCAGCCGGCGGCGAGGGCGAACGCCTGGCGCTATCCATGCCCGATATAGTCCATCCGCCCGCCATCGACGGTGAGCACCTGGGCCGTCACGAACCCGGATTTCGGCGCGGCCAGGAACGCCACGGCATTCGCGATGTCGTCCGGCTCCCCCGGTCGTCCCACCATGGCGCGCTCGCCGATCATGCGGACCCGCGCCGCGAACGCCTCCTCGCTGGACCCGGCTCGTGCCATGTCGGTGACGATCCACCCGGGCGCCACCGCATTCACCGTGATCCCCTGCCGGCCGAGTTCCATGGCAAATCGGCGCGTCAGGATCAGCACCTCCGCCTTGGTCGCCGCATAGAACGTGGTGCCGGGGAGTGCCGTGCCGATCGCCGCGTTGGAGGCGATGTTGACGATCCGCCCGTAGCCGCGCTGGCGCATCCCCGCCGCCACGGCGCGGACCGTATGGATCACCCCGTCCACGTTGACCCGCCGCATGCGCTCCAGCGCTGCCGAATTGTAGGTTTCCAGCGTGGCCGGCGCTGCCACGCCCGCGTTGTTCACGAGGATGCTGACCGGCCCGAGCGCGGCCTCCATTTGCGCCGCCATGCGCGCGACCGCGCCGGCATCCGCCACGTCCGCCTGCACCGCGACGGCCCGCCCACCGGCCGTCGTGATCTCGCCAACGACCGCCTCCGCCTCATCCTCGCGCGTGGCGTAATTCACGCAAATTGCTGCGCCACGCGCAGCGAGCCGTCGCGCGATCGCCCGCCCAATGCCGCGCGAGGCTCCTGTGACGATCGCCACCTGGCCGGTCCACGCCATGTGATGCTCCTCCTCGCTGCCGAAGCTTCGAGCGACTTTATCATGTCGAACGCTTGCAATGCCGCGCACTTGACCCGGTCAAGCGAGGGAACTTCCGCCGTAGCATTCGCGGTCGGCCTCGCCACGAGTCCCAGCGCTGCAGCCCGCTCGATCCGATTATCCGCATACTGGTCGTGGAGGAACGCCCTCTATCTCGCCTCAGTCTCGACAACATTCGCGTCACTGTCGCGGTGCATGGCACGGTAGAGAAGAGCGAGATTGGAGAGGGTTCCCTGCAAGTCCTCGCGATAGGCGCCGGGGTTCTGCGCGGCCAGATCGCGCCGGATGCCGATAGCCTCCTTGTCGGCCGCCTCCGCCTCGGCGAAGCGGTGTGTCTCGCTATAGAGAACGCCCAGGTTGTTGAGCGTCTCCGCCAGATCGGGCCGGTAGGCGGCGGGGTTCTGCGCGGCCAGCTCGCGCCGGATGCCGGCGGCCTCCTTGTCGGCCGCCTCCGCCTCGGCAAACTGATGCGTGTCGTCGTAGAGAATGCCCAGGTTGTTGAGCGTCCCCGCCAGATCGGGCCGGTAGGCGGCGGGGTTCTGCGCGGCCAGCTCGCGCTGGATGCCGGCGGCCTCCTTGTCGGCCGCCTCCGCCTTGGCAAACTGATGCGTCTCGTCGTAGAGATTGCCCAGGTTGTTGAGCGTCCCCGCCAGATCGGGCCGGTAGGCGGCGGGGTTCTGCGCGGCCAGCTCGCGTCGGATGCCGGCGGCCTCCTTGTCGGCCGCCTCCGCCTCGGCAAACTGATGCGTCTCGTCGTAGAGAACGCCCAGGTTGTTGAGCGTCTCCGCCAGATCGGGCCGGTAGGCGGCGGGGTTCTGCGCGGCCAGATCGCGCTGGATGCCGGCGGCCTCCTTGTAGGCCGCCTCCGCCTCGGCAAACTGATGCGTGTCGTCGTAGAGAGTGCCCAGGTTGTTGAGCGTCCCCGCCAGATCGGGCCGGTAGGCGGCGGGGTTCTGCGCGGCCAGCTCGCGCCGGATGCCGGCGGCCTCCTTGTAGGCCGCCTCCGCCTCGGCAAACTGATGCGTGTCGTCGTAGAGATTGCCCAGGTTGTTGAGCGTCTCCGCCAGATCGGGCCGGTAGGCGGCGGGGTTCTGCGCGGCCAGCTCGCGCTGGATGCCGGCGGCCTCCTTGTCGGCCGCCTCCGCCTCGGCAAACTGATGCGTGTCGTCGTAGAGAGTGCCCAGGTTGTTGAGCGTCTGCGCCAGATCGGGCCGGTTGGGGTTCTGTTTTGCGAGGATGCGTTGTTGTAGCAGGAGCCCCTGCAGCACCGCTTCAGCCTTGGGGTAGTCCCTCTGTCTCCAGAGCGCGGTCGCGTAATCGCCAGCGTAGCGCGGATTGCCCGGCCGATACTGGTAGGCCCTGGCATAGTCCGGCATCGCATCTGGCATGCGGAACTGCAGGGCGAAGATGGTCGCGCGGTCGAAGCGGTCCTGCGCCGCGCGATCCACGTTCCCCTCATCGGAGGCGATCAGCCGGTCGTAGATTCTGCGCGCCTCCTCCAGCTTGCCCTCGTGCAGCAGGTCCTGCGCCGCCTGCACCAAGGTCGGGTCTTCACCCGTGGCCGCCAGCTTTGTCTTGGTTTCCTCGAACTGCGCGTTCAGCTCGTTGTACTTTCGTGCCCACTCATTGGCCTCGGTGATCCTCTGCTTGAGGGCGACGTCCTCGCGGTCGAGATCATCGTTGAGCCGCTTCATGGCACGCGGGTCCACGCCGTTGCAGATAACCTGGTTGTTGCTGCCGTTCAGCGCCGGGCTGCACCAGCCGCCGGTGGTCTGCTCGACCTGCGCGGCGGCGGCCGGAGCCGCCCCGGCAAGCAAGACCAGCAGACCGAGGAGCCCGCCCCTCATCGCGGCGGAGCGCCGTTCATCACGACGCTGTTTCCGGTGCCGTTCTGCGCCGGTGAGCCGATCCCGCCCGTATGCTGGCTCACCGGCCCGGGCGCGGGCTGCGTCCAGTGCGCGGGGGACCAGAAATACAGTACCACGAACACAGCCAGCGCTCCGCCGGCGCGCAGCCCCAGCTTGGTGCCGGCCTTCACGTTCAGGTCCAGAAAGCCGGGAATCACCGCGGCCACCCCGCCGCCGGCCAGCGCCAGGACGATGCGCAGGATCTCGAACTGCTGGTCGCTAACGTTTCCACCCCTGAAGGCAAGCCACAGCACGGCCGCCAGCGCCATGCATCCGAACAGAAAGGCAAGCCCCATCTCAAACCTGCCGACTGCTGCCTGCTGGCCGGTTTGTGCGCGCATGTCGCTCCTCCCGCCGTAGCCAGGAGCAACGCTAGTGGCATTGCGAAGGAGGCGGAAGCAGAGGCGGACGGAAGTATCAGACCCGGATCGACAACAGCGATCTACGCAGTCCGGATGAAGACAGCACTGATCAGGACAGAGCGGCTCGGAACAGCTGCCGAACTGGTGGCGCAACCGATGTGCGGGTGAGCAACCAAATTCTGCACAGCACGCTCGATCGCCTCGCCCATGTCGATGCCCGCCGCTCGCTATCCCTCGGCGCGGGGTACCCAGGGGATGCGGGCGAAGCCGACGCCCTCCTCGGCGAGGCTTTCGGCCTGGTCCTGCGTCGCCTCGCCGTAGATGCCGCGCGCCTCGGTCTCGCCGCGATGAATGCGCAGCGCCTCGTCGGCGAAACGCTCGCCCACGTAGTCGCAATTGCGCTCCACCTCGGCGCGCATGCGCTGGAGCATGGCGCGCATCTGGTCGGGCAATGGCCCCTGTCCCGGCGCCCCAGGTGCTGATACCCCCTGGCTCGGCGCCCCCCGGCTCGGCGCCGAGATGGCCGATGCTTGGACCGGCATCTGCTGGGGCGCCGGCTGGGGCGGTGCAGGGGGTTCCGGCATCCGCGCGGGGGGCACCGGACGCTTGGCCACCGCCGGGGCCATCATCGCCCGGCTGACCGCCACATCCCCGCAGGCCGGGCACTCGACCAGGCCGCGTCCGGCCTGGCTGTCGAACGCCGCGCTGTCCTTGAACCAGCCGTCGAACTCGTGGTCCCGGCTACACCGCAACTGGTAATGAATCATGTCCGATCCGCGTCAGGTCCCGCACCCGATGATGCGGGCAAGTCTGGCACTCTCCACGAGCAAGTGCCATCGCCGCATCGCGCGCGCAATAGAGTTGTGGCGAATTCGCGACAGGTGTGGCGCTCAGGCCGCGCGCAGCATCGGGTCCAGCTTGCCCGACCGATCGAGCGCCACCAGGTCGTCGCACCCGCCCAGGTGCCGGCCGTCGATGAAGATCTGCGGCACCGAGGTCCGCCCACCGGAACGCCGCGTCGCTTCGGCGCGCTCGGGCGTGCCGTGGCGGGCCTCGATCTCCCGGAACGCGACCCCCTTCTCGCTCAGGATGCGCTTGGCGCGCGCGCAGTAGGGGCAGAACGGCTGCGTGTAGATCACCACCTCGGTCATCGGCGTCTCCAATCTCAGGGTCGCGCACCATCTCGGGGCGGCTGGCCGGCGGCGCAAGATGGCGGCTCTATCCCCGAGGATCGGGCACGCGCGCGGCGGCCAGCACGTCCACGCCGACCGCGCCCGCCGCGCGCAATGCCCGCGCGCAGGCGCTCGCGGTGGCGCCGGAGGTCATCACGTCGTCCACCAGCAGCACGCGTAGGCCGGCGACGCGCGCCGCGCGCCGGGGACGGACGGCGAAGGCGCCCGCCACCTCCGCATGCCGCTCGGCCACCCCCTTGGCCCCGAGTGCCGCAGTCGGGCGGGTGCGGACCAGGGCGTCTTGCAGAGCGGGCCGGCCGCTCATCCGCGCCAGGATGCGGGCGAGCAGCGCCGCCTGGTTGTAGCGACGCCGGAACAGGCGCCAGCGGTGCAGCGGCACCGGGACCAGCACGTCCGCCTCGCGCAGCAGCGCCGCGCCCGCCCGCGCCATCATGGGTGCCAGCGTCGCCGCCACCTCCACCCGGTCGCCGTGCTTGAACGGCAGGATCAGCCGCCGCGCACCGCCATCGTAGCGCAGCGCGGCGCGCGCGCGGTCGAAATCCGGCGGGCTGACCCGGCAGGCCTCGCACACGCAATCAGCACCGGCGAGCGCGTGCGCGTCGAACGGCACGCCGCAGACCGCGCAGCAGGGGGCGGTGATGAAGCCCGTGTTGCGAAAGCACGAAGGGCAGAGCAGTCCGGGCGCGTCCACCGGTCGGTCGCAGGCAATGCAGCTCGGCGGCAGCAGCAGGTCGAGCATCGCCCGCCCCGCTGCCCACGCCACCCGGCGCAGGGGACGCAAGCCCGGCATGGCGGGCAAGTCAGCCCGCAACGCCGAACCGTACCGTCCCGTCCCGTGCGATTTCGTTGACCAGGTCGATCTCCCAGTCGAGATAGGCGCGCATGGCCGCCTCCACGCCGCTGTTGCGGTCATAGGGGCGGAGATAGGCGTCCACGCACGCCTCGTCCGGCGGCTCCGTGCGGTCTTTCGCCAGTTCCCGCCCGGCCGCGCGCCACGCGGCGGTGCCGCCATCGAGCGCGCGCACCTCGACCCCGGCAATCCCGGACAGCTCCGCGATCGCCAGCCGGGCCGCAAGCCCGTCCGGGGAGGTGGCGACGACCAGGCGCGCGCCCTCCAGCCGGGTGCGCAACGCATCCAGCCGCGAGCGCACGCCCCACATCGCGCCCGGAATATGGCCCTCGCGGAACTCGGTGCTGCGGGCGAGATCGATGACCCGCGCCTCGCCCGCCGCCAGCCGCGCCGCCAGTCCCGCCACGTCGATCAGCGCCACCGTGGCGGCCAGTTCGGGGATCGGCGCCAGCGCGCGCCCCGAGCCGCGCAGCTCCTCCAGCCCGCCCTCCACCACGAACACGTCGCGATGGCCCATCTGGCGCAGCCAGGCCCCGGCCATGCGCGCGCGCACCCCGTCATCATCGAGCAGCACGATGCGCGCGTTGCGCACGCCGATCCACTGATCGGTCGCCTGCACGAGCTGTCCGCCCGGCGCGCTGCGGCTGCCCGGCCGGTGCCCGGCCCGGAACTCGGCGGGGTCGCGCACGTCCAGCAGGTAGAGGGTGCGATCCGCGTCCTCCTCGAAGCGAGCGAGGTCGAGCGGGCCGATCACGCCGACCCCGGATTCCTCGGCGAACCGGCGCGCGCGATCCAGCGCCAGGGCAGCGGTGCGCGGCGTACCGGCCGGATAGCGCACGGTCCGTCCCCGCTCGCAGGCCAGGCCCGCCAGCTCCCACCCCATGGTGCCGTTGCGCAGCGCGACCACCTGGTTGGGGATGCCGGCCCGGCGCAGGCTTTCGGCGCCCAGGATGCTGCGCGTGCGCCCGGCGCAGTTCACCACCACCAGCGTGTCCGCCTCGGGCGCGAGGTCGCCCACCCGATAAGCCAGCTCGCCCCCCGGCACGCTGATCGCGCCGGGGATCGACATGCGCACGAATTCCTCGTGCGTGCGGCTGTCGAGGACCACCATCTTGCGCCCCTGGTCGAGCCAGGACTTCAGCACCGGCGGATCGACGCTCTCGGTGCCGTAATGGTGCTCCACCCACTCGCCGAACGCCTTGGACGGCACGTTGACGCCGCTGAACAGCACGCCCCCCGCAGCTTCCCAGGCGGCGGTACCGCCGTCGAGCACATGGACGTCGGTGCCTCTATCGGCCTCCAGCCACGCGGCCAAGCGCTCGGCGAGGCCGCGTCCATCGTCGATGCAGACGATGCGCGTGCCCCGGCGCGGCAGCAGCGCGCGCGCCCGCACCTCGCGCTGCGACAGCGGGCAGGGCACCGCCCAGAACAGGTGGGAGGCGCCGAACTCCCCCTCCTCGCGCGCATCGAGCAGGACCAGCTCGTGCCCGTCGGTCAGCCAGGTGCGCAGGGTAGGGGCGTCGATGCGTCGCATCAGTCCATTATGCGCTCGTCGTGGCCGGGCGCGCCAGATGATCCACCGAGGGGTGGACGGCTTGAGGCGGCAGCGGCCTTTTCAAGACGTCCTTCAGCGTGCCAGATGCTGTCAAACGCGGCATTGACAGCATATGGGTCCTCACATGGGCACTCTCACGGTGCGGAACGTGGACAGCGACGTCGTGAAGCGCCTGCGCATCCGAGCAGCCGAGCACGGACGCTCGGCCGAAGCAGAGCATCGCGAAATCCTCCGGGCTGCCCTGATCGGCGGCGAGCACCAGTTGACCCGCGCGCAAGCCGCCGAGCGCCTGGCCGAGTTCCGGCGCCGCACCGCCGAGCGCGGGTCCCGGTCGTCGGGAGAGCTTCTGGAGGAGGCGCGTTCCGGGAGGATGAAGGCGCTGACGGGCGCCGACGAGGGCACCTGACGTTGACGCTCGTCGTTGATGCCTCGGTCGGGCTCAAATGGGTGTTGCAGGAGCCGGACAGCCATCTCGCCGACGCTCTGGCCCGCGGCGAGGAGGACCTGCTTGTCCCTGACTTTTGGCTGAACGAAGCGATCAACGTTCTCTGGGTACAGGTGCGTCGAAAGGTGTTCACCCAGGACGAAGCCAGGGAGGGTCTCGCGTTGCTGTGTGCTCAGGTCGAGCCGACAGCGACGGCGGATTTGGGCCTGCACGCCATAGCCCTGGAAATTGGCCTCACCGCAAACCACTCACCATACGACACCCTCTACGTCGCTTTCGCGCTTGCCGTGGGCGCCAGGAGCATTGTCGTGGCCGACGGTCCTTTCGTGAAGGCGATGGCGCAGAACCCGGACCCCGCTCTCGCCGCTATGCTCCTGCCGCTCGATGAGTGGGCCAGGGATCGCGGGCTTTGACGCAAGCGTCTCCCCCCGGCGGCATGGAGGTGTTCGACCGCGCCGCCGTGCGTCGGCATCGCGACCGCGCGGCCGCCACGGTCGGACAAGTCGCCGACCTGCTGCGCCAGACGGCCGAGCACCTGCTCGATCGCCTGGACGACACCACGCGCCGCTTCAGCCATGCGCTCGACCTCGGCGGGCGCGGCGTGGTCGCGCCGCTGCTGCGCGCGCGCGGCATCGCCAGCGTCAGCGCAGACCTCTCGCCCGCGATGGCCGCGCTCAGCCCCACCGGCGTCGCCGCCGACGAGGAGTTCCTGCCGTTCGGCGCGGACAGCTTCGACCTCGTGGTGGCGCATCTATCGCTGCACTGGGTGAACGACCTGCCCGGCGCGCTGATCCAGATACGCCGCGCGCTGCGTCCGGACGGGCTCTTCCTCGCCAGCCTGCCGGTGCTCGGCACCTTGGGCGAGCTGCGCGCCGCCCTGACCGAGGCCGAGGCGGCGCTGTCGGGCGGGACGGCGCCGCGCGTCTCGCCGTTCCCCGAGCTGCGCGACTGCGCCGCTCTGCTGCAACGCGCCGGCTTCGCGCTGCCGGTGGCCGATGTGGAAGACCTGCGCCTGCTCTACGCCGATCCGCTGACGCTGCTGCGCGAGCTGCGCGCTGCCGGCGAGGCCAACGCGCTCGCCCAGCGCGACCGGCGCATCCCGCCCCGCGCCCTGTTCCCCGCCGCGCTCGCGGCCCTGCCGAGCGAGGCCGGGCGGGTGCCGGCGACCTTGCGCCTGGCGGTGATGACCGGCTGGGCGCCGGCGCCGGGAGGATGACACGCCTCCGGCAGCGGGGCATCCTGCATCGCCAGTTGAAAAACGAGGAGGAACGGCAATGGCCGAGAAGCTGCTGGAGGGAAAGGTCGCCGTCGTCACCGGCGCCGGCCGGGGCATCGGGCGGGCGATCGCGATCGCGATGGCCCATAACGGCGCCAAGGTGGTGGTCAACGACGTCGGCGCCGGGGTGACCGGCGAGGGCCAGGACGAGACGCCGGCCCAGGAGGTGGTGCGCGAGATCGACGGCGCGTGCGGCCAGGGCACCGCCATTGTCAGCACCGATTCCGTCGCCGAGTGGGAAGTCGGCGCAGCGCATCGTCGCCGCCGCGACCGAGCGCTACGGGCGCATCGACATCGTGGTGAACAACGCCGGCATCCTGCGCGACCGCATGTTCCACTACATGTCGCCCGAGGAGTTCGACGCGGTGATGAAGGTGCACCTGTACGGCGCCTTCTACGTCAGTCGCGCTGCGGTCACGCATTTCCGCAAGCAGGAGAGCGGCGCGTTCGTGCACATGACATCCACCTCCGGGCTGATCGGCAGCGTGGGGCAGGTCAACTACGGCGCCGCCAAGCTCGGCATCGCCGGGCTCTCGCGCAACATCGCGATGGACATGCAGCGGTACAAGATCCGTTCCAACTGCATCGGCCCGCACGCCTTCAGCCGGATGATCGAAACGGTGCCGGGCCAGAGCGAGGAACAGCTCAAGGAACGCGCCAACCGCACGCGCCCCGACCAGGTGGCGCAGCTCGCCGTCTTCCTCGCCTCCGACGCGGCGGCCGAGGTCTCCGGGCAGATCCTCGGCGCGCGCGGCAACGAGATCTACCTCTACGGCCAGCCCCGCCCCATCCGCATCATGCACCGCGGCGACGGCTGGACGCCGGAGACGATGCGCGAGCACCTGCTGCCCGCGATCCGCAACAGCCTCACGCCGCTGGAACGCACCCGCGACGTCTATAGCTGGGACGCGATCTGACACGGCTTCGCTGCTCCCCTTGCGGGAGAAGAACGAGCCCCCTCCCCTCGTGGGAGGGGGTTGGGGGAGGGGTTCATCGTGACCGACAACGCCGACATCCTGATCGCCGGCGCCGGCATCGGCGGCCTGACCCTCGCGCTCACGCTGCACGAGGCCGGCATTCCCTGCCGCATCTGCGAGGCGGCGCCGGAATTGCGCGCGGTGGGCGTGGGCATCAACGTCCTGCCGCACGGCGCGGCCGAGCTGGCCCGGCTGGGGCTGGAGGATGCGCTCGCCGCCGTCGCCGTCGCGACGCGGGAAAGCATCTTCTTCAACCGCTTCGGCCAGCTCATCTGGCGCGAACCCGCCGGGCGCGCGGCCGGCTTCGCCCACCCGCAATTCTCCATCCATCGCGGCGACCTGCACGCCGTGCTGCTGCGCGCGGCGCGGGAACGGATCGGCGCCACACGCATCCATACCGGCTGGCAATGCCTCGGCTTCGAGCAGGATCAAACGGGCGTCACCCTGCGCCTGCGCGACCGCCCGCCGGTGCGCGGCGCCGCCCTGATCGCCTGC
Organism: uncultured Pseudomonadota bacterium; assembly: GCA_963756495.1. Classification (GTDB taxonomy): domain Bacteria; phylum Pseudomonadota; class Alphaproteobacteria; order Acetobacterales; family Acetobacteraceae; genus DATFDN01. The sequence continues at coordinate 687,629 of CAVWNS010000009.1, forward strand.
GACGGCATCCACTCCGCCATCCGCCGCCAGCTCTACCCCGACGAAGGCCCGCCCCGCTACTCGGGCACCAACATGTGGCGCGGGGTCACCGTCTGGCCGCGTTTCCTGTCAGGCGCGAGCATGGTGCGCGCGGGCTGGCTCGCGACCGGCAAGATGGTGATCTACCCGATCCGCGACGCGGTGGACGCGGCGGGACGCCAGCTCGTCAACTGGGTGGCCGAGATCGAGACGCCGCGCCATCACGACCGCGACTGGAACCGCCCCGGCCGGCTGGAGGACTTCCTCCCCGCCTTCGCCGACTGGCACTTCGACTGGCTGGACATCCCGGCGATGATCCGCGCCGCCGATGCGGTGCTGGAGTTCCCGATGGTCGATCAGGACCCCCTGCCCCGCTGGAGCTTCGAGCGCGTCACCCTGCTGGGCGATGCCGCGCACCCGATGGTCCCGCGCGGGTCGAACGGCGCCGGCCAGGCGATCCTTGACGCGCGGGCTCTCGCCGACTGCCTCGCAGGTGCGGCCGACCTCCCGGCCGCGCTCGCCCGCTACGAGGCGCTCCGGCTGGGGCCGACCACCAACGTCGTCCTCACCAACCGGGCCAACCCGCCCGATGCCATCCTGCGCGAGGTCTATCAGCGCACCGGCGACCAGCCATTCGCCCGCATCGAGGACGTGATCGGCGAAGCCGAGCTGCGCGCGCTGTCGGAGGGCTACAAATCCGTGGTCGGCCTGGAGCGCCGCGCGTGACCCGCCGGGTGCTGATCGCCGGCGCCGGCCTCGGCGGCCTCACCGCCGCGCTGGCGCTGGCAGCACGCGGCTTCGATGTCGCGGTATTCGAGCAGGCATCCCAGCTCCGCGAGCTGGGCGCCGGGGTGCAGCTCGGTCCCAACGGCACCCGCGTGCTGATCGGCCTCGGGCTCGGCCCGGCACTGGAGCGCGTCGTCTGCCCCGCCGCCGGCAAGGAGATCCGGCTGTGGAGCACCGGCCAGTCCTGGCGCCTGTTCGACCTCGGCGAGACCGCCGTGGAGCGCTACGGCGCGCCGTACTGGATGGTCCATCGCGGCGACCTTTACACGGTGCTGCTGGACGCCGTGCGCGACGCCGGCCTCGCGCCGCGGCTCGGGGCGGCCTGCATCGGCTTCACGCAGGACGAAGCCGAGGTGACGCTGCATCTCGCCTCGGGCGAGACGGTGCGCGGGGACGCGCTGATCGGCGCGGACGGGGTGCATTCGCGCATCCGCCAGGCGATCTTCGGACCCGGACGAGCGGCGTTCACCGGCATCATGGCTTGGCGCGGGCTGGTGGCGATGGACCGGCTGCCGGCGCACCAGCGCAGCCTGGTCGGCGCCAACTGGGTCGGACGGGGCGGGCACGTCGTCACCTATCCGCTGCGCCGGGGCGAGATCCTGAACTTCGTCGGCGTGGTGGAGCGCGACGACTGGCGGGTGGAATCCTGGACCGAGCAGGGCACGCGCGAGGAGTGCGCGCGCGACCTCGCCGGCTGGCACCCCGATGTGCAGCGCATCATCGCCAATATCGACACGCCGTACAAATGGGCGCTGCTCGGGCGCGAGCCGCTGCCTCGCATGCATCAGGGCCGGGTGGCGCTGCTCGGCGACGCGGCGCACCCGATGCTGCCGTTCATGGCCCAGGGCGCCAACATGGCGATCGAGGACGCCCTGGTGCTGGCCCGCTGCCTGGAGGCGCACGACGAAGTGCCGGCGGCGTTGCGCGCCTACGACGCGGCGCGGCGCGCGCGCACGTCGCGCGCGGTGTCGGCCTCGCTCGAGAACGCGCGGCGCTTCCACGACCCCGCACTCGCCGACCCGGCGGGCGCGGCGTCCTATGTCGAGCGCGAGTGGCAGCCCGAGAAGGTGTCCCAGCGCTACGACTGGACCTACGAGTACGACGCGGGGCACGTGCCGGTCTGACCGGCACCGGGAGGACGCAGACATGTCCAGCGGGACAGAAGCCGCGCCAGTCACCGCCAGCCGGTTGCATGTGACCGTCACGGTGCTCTGCGGGATGGTGCTGTTCCTGGAGGGCTACGACATCGCGGCGATCGCGTTCGCCATCCCCTCGCTGGTGGATGCCTGGCACGTGCGCCCGGCGGCGTTCACCCTGGCGCAGACCGGCGGCAGCGTCGGGCTGCTGTGCGGCGCGCTCGGCTTCGGCCTGCTCGGCGACCGGCTGGGCCGCAAGCCAGTGCTGATCGGCGCGGCCGCGGTGTTCGGGCTGTTCACCCTGCTTTGCGCCCTCGCCGGCTCGCCCGACCAGTTGGCCTTGCTGCGCTTCCTGACCGGGCTTGGGCTCGGCGGCGGCATTCCGCTGGCCATCGCGCTGGCCTCGGACTGCGCGCCGCCCGGCAGCCAGGGGCGGCTGGTGATCCTGATGAGCGCCGGCGTGTCGATCGGCAACACGGTGGGCGGGCTGCTCGCGACGCAGCTCGTCACGCGCTTCGGCTGGCCGTGGATCTTCGTCGTGGGCGGCCTGCTGCCGCTGCTGCTGTGCGCGGTCCTGGCGGTGCGCCTGCCGGGCGCGAGCGCGCTGCCGCCGGTACGCCGGCAGGCCAATCCGGTGGGCGCCCTCTTCCGCGGCGGACTGGCGCCGACGACGGCCCTGCTGTGGACCATGAATTTGCTCAACCTGCTCGGAAACTACCTGATCCTGCTGTGGCTGCCGGCCATCCTGCACAACGCCGGCATTTCGGCGGAGCGATCGATTCTCGGAGGGACATTATACGCGGTGGGTGGGATTGTCGGCGCCCTGGCCACCGCCCCGCTGGTGGATCGGCTGGGCCCGGAGCGCGTGCTGACCCGTGGTCTGGCGCTGGGCGCCGTCGCGGTGCTGGCGATCGGGCTGTTCGCGCCGGGCCCCTGGCTGCTCGCCCTGCTGATCCTGCTGGCCGGCATCGGCACCGGCGGCTGCCAGCACGGGATCAACGCGCTGTCAGGGCGCGTCTATCCACCGCCGATCCGCGCCACGGGCGCCGGCTGGGCGCTCGGCGCGGGCCGCATCGGCATGATCGCCGGCCCGACCTTGGGCGGCGTGATGCTGGCCCTGGGCGCGACCGGCAACGCGATCTTCCTCGCCGCCGCCCTGCCCGCGGCCGGAACGACGTTCGCGATGGCGGCGCTGGGACGGCTGCGGGGGCGGGCGGCATGATACGAGGCGGGCTGTTCACCCGTTACTGGCTGGACGACGGAATCCGGCAAACCGACCAGGTCCCGCGCCGTCAATTCCGGCCAGGTCGCTGGGTTCATGGCCGAGGTCGCGGCCCGATGGACCGCGCTCGCCGCGATGGCGAGGCCGAGCGAGGCCGAGACCGAGAGCGAATTCATCTATCCCATCCTGGACCGGCTGGAATGGGAGCGCCTGCCGCAGCCGATGCTGAGCAAGAGCCGTCGTGACGTGAGCGACGAGTTGCTGTTCCTGACCCCGGCGGCCAAGGTGGCGGCGCGGGCGCTTGCCGACAACGCGGCGCGATTCCGGCACGGCGTCGTCGTGGTGGAGAACGAGGCGCGCGACACGCTGCTCGATCGCGCCAAGGGGCAGGCGGAGACGCCGTCGAACCAGATCCTGCGCTATCTGAAACGGTCCGACGGCATTCCCGGAACCACGGTGCGCTGGGGCCTGCTGACCAATGGCCGCTTCTGGCGCCTTTACTTCACCGGCGCGCGCCAGCGCGATGAGGACTTCGTCGAGCTTGAACTGCCGGCGTTGCTCGGTCCCCTGCGCCCGCCAGTGCCGGAGGGCGCGGATGACTGGCATTGGGCACGCGTGTTCCTGCTGCTGTTCGGGCGCGACTCCTATGCGGCCGACCCGCAAGGGCGCACGTTCTTCGACGAATCGCGGGTCGAGGGCCGGCGTTTCGAGGAGCGGATCACCGACAGCCTCTCGGAAGCGGTGTTCGACCGGGTGTTCCCCGAACTCGTCGAGGCGCTGGCGAGGTCCGATCCGCGTCGCGCGCCAGCGGACGCAAGCTGGCGCGCCGAGGTAAAGGAGGCGGCGCTCATCCTGCTGTTCCGCTTCCTGTTCATCCTCTACGCCGAGGATCGCGGGCTGCTGCCGGTCGGCAACGCCGGATACCGGGAGCACTCGTTCCAGCACCTGCGCGCGGATGCCGAGAAGGTGGCGGACGGACGCCTGGCCGTGCGCGCCGGCGGCGGCATCTGGTGGGCGCGTATCCGCGACCTGTTCGACGCCATCAAGCATGGCAGCACCGAGTTGGGTCTGCCCGAATACAATGGCGGCCTATTCGACGACGCCACGCACCCGCTGCTGGGCCGGGTCGTCCTGCCCGATACCCTGCTGGCCCGGATGCTCGATGACCTGTCGCGCGCCGAGGTGGAGGGGCGGCGCCGGTTCATCAACTACCGCGACCTAACGGTGCAGCAATTGGGCGCGATCTACGAGCGCCTGCTGGAGCGCGACGTGGTGGCGGATGGCGCCAAGGTTGGGGTGGCGGCGAATGCCGTCGCGCGCCATCGCGCCGGCTCGTTCTTCACCACCGACAAGCTCGTGCAGTTGATCCTGGGGCGCGCGGTCGGCCCGCTGCTGGAGCAGGCGCGCACCAGGTTCCGCGCCAAGCTGGCGGCGCTGGAGCGGGACCGGCGGCCGGTTGCCGAGAAACTGGCCGATCTGCGACGCGATGACCCGGCGATGGCCTTCGTCGGCTTGCGTATCTGCGACCCGGCCATGGGATCGGGGCATTTTCTTGTGTCGCTGGTGGATCATCTGGCGGTGGAGACGCTGGCGGCGATGGCGGAAGCGAGTGGGGCGGTGACGTGGGCCGAATATCGTTCCCCTCTGGCCGAGCGCATCGGCGCCATTCGCGCGCATATCCGCCAGGAGTTTGCACGCCACGGGTGGGAGGTGCGCGAGGAGCATCTGGATGACCGCGCGCTGCTGCGGCGGATCATCCTGAAACGGTGCGTTTATGGCGTTGATTCCAACCCGCTGGCAGTGGAGCTGGCGAAGCTCGCGCTGTGGCTGCACTGCTTCACGGTGGGTGCGCCGCTGTCGTTCCTCGATCATCATCTGCGGACAGGCGACAGCCTGCTGGGGGAGCGGGTCGGCGAGGTGTTGCGCGAGCATGGACTGCTTGCAGCGCCGAGCAGCGTGCGAAGCGCGCTGAATGCCTCCTCCTTCATGGCGCGGGTGGAGGAACTGACCGACGCCGACATCGGCGAGGTGAAGGAGAGCGTCTCGGCCTTCGCCGAGGCCGAGACGATGACCGCCGAACTGCGCCGCTTCCTTGACTTCTACCACGCCGGGCGATGGGCGGCGCCGGGGCTGGAGATGTTCGGCGCGCGCGCCTTCCTTGACGGCAAGTATGGCGATCCGGTGCGGATCATCGCCGGCGACGAGGCGCCACGCGATTCGGGTGAGAGCGTGGCCAGAATCGGCAAGCAGCCTGTGGATGCCGCCGCGACGTTCGCGGCTTTCCAGAAGTGGTTCGCGCGCGTCCCCGCGCTCGCGGCCGAGCGGCGGCTGTTGCACTGGCAGCCGGCGTTTCCGGGCGTGTGGACGGAGTGGGAGGGCTTCGACCCGCGCGGCGGGTTCGACGCGGTGGTTGGCAATCCGCCCTATGTGCGCCAGGAGCACATCAAGGCAGTGAAGCCGGCGCTGGAAGGGCTGTATGCGACCTATGGCGGTGTCGCCGACCTGTATGTGTATTTTATCGAGCAGGGGCTGCGACTGCTCCGCAAGGGCGGATACCTTTCCTTTGTCGTCACCAACAAATGGCTGAAGGCGGGGTATGCCGAGAAGCTGCGCGGAATGCTCGCGCGCGAGGCCTGGGTGGAGCAGGTGATCGACTTCGGCCACGCCAAGGGCTTCTTTCCCGATGCCGACGTGATGCCCTGCGTGTTCGTTGCCCGCCGTCCCAATTTCGCAGAGGAGGCGCCCCGGGAGACCGCCATCGCGGTGATCCCGCGCGACGCGGTGGACATGACGCGGCTGGAGGCGCAGGTGCGGGCGGCAACGTTCTCGGTGCCGCGCACGCGATTGGACAAGGCGGGCTGGCTGCTGGAATCGCCCGAGGTAGCGGCCCTGATGGACAAGATCAGGCGCGCGGGGCTGCCGCTGAAGGAGTACGCGGGCGTCAGTCCGATGTACGGCATCAAGACCGGGCTGAATGAGGCGTTCGTGATCGACGGCGCCACCCGCGAGCGGCTAATCGCGGCGGACGCGCGAAGTGAAGAGATCATCAAGCCGTATCTGCGCGGGCAGGACATCGACCGCTGGGCGTCGGCGTGGGCCGGACAGTGGATGATCGTGCTCGCGTCAAGCGCCAATCGCCGCTGGCCGTGGAGCGGCGAAACGGATCTCACGCGGGCAGAGCCGGTGTTCGCCGAAACGTATCCGGCCATCCACGCTCACATGATGACGCATCGCGTGAAGCTCGTGGCGAGACAGGATCAGGGGCGGTTCTTTTGGGAACTGCGGGAGTGTGCATATTACCGGCATTTTCAGCGCCCGAAAATCCTCTATCAAGTTATTCAATATCATCCACAATTCAGCCTCGATAGATCCGAGTCTCTCTCAAACGACAAGACCTTTTTTCTCCCCAGCGACGACGCTTGGCTTCTCACAACCCTGAACTCACCGCTTCTGTGGTGGTTCAACTGGCGGCATCTGGTGCATTTGAAGGATGAGGCGTTGAACGCGCTCGGCTATCTGATGGAAGTCGTGCCGATCGCTGGGGTGCGTAAGCACGGCGAGGTGGAGGCGGCGGCCAACGCTTTGCACGCGATCCGCACCGCTACGCACGAAACCGCACGAACGCTCGCCGACTGGTATCGCCACGACCTCGACATCCCCACCATCCCGACCGCGCTGCGCGAGCCGTTCGGCCTCGATGCCGACCGGTTCATCGCCGCCATCCGCAAGGCGCGCGGCAAGGCAATGCTCGGCACCGCCGCCATCCAGCACATCCGGGCCGAGCACGCGCGCCTGGTAGCACCCCTCGCGCGAAGATTGGCGGAGGCGGAACGGCTGGAGCGGCTTCTGTCCGATCTGGTGAACGAGGCCTACGGCCTCCCGGCGGAGGACGTCGCGCTGATGTGGCGCACCGCGCCGCCGCGCATGCCGATCGCCGAGACGCCCACTTCCCCCCATCATCGATGGGAAGAGGTGGCTCCGAGCGCATAGGAACCCCAGGCCACGAAGTACGCGGTCCAGGCTCGCGTCTCGCCAATGCCAGCCGGAGCACCGGAATCGGCGCCAGCCAGGCAAGTCACCAGACCTCGCCGAGATTGAGCGAGAGGAAGAAACCGGACGCGCTCGACCGCGTGCACAGGATCGCCGTCATGCGGCATTCGCTCGCCTGATTGGAACCACAGCCCTCAATGGAAGGCGCATCTGCGTAGCACACCGGATCACGGCTGGGGTCGGCGTGAGCATCATCCCCGCCTCGCCCGATAGAGTGTCTCGTAGCCGCCAGGGCAGTGCCGGGAGTATCGATCGCAGCGGCGTTACTTGCATGATGATAGTTAAGCCACATATGCTTGCACCATGCTAGTCACCTCCCTGGCGAGGCATCCATGCGACGCACCAGCTTCGGCAACCTCCAATGTCCCATCGCCCGCAGCCTGGAGCGGGTGGGCGAGTGGTGGAGCATCCTAATCCTGCGCGACGCCTTCCTGGGATCGACGCGGTTCGAGCAGTTCCAGAAGAACCTCGATATCGCGCCCAACATGCTGACGCGACGGCTCACCGCCCTGGTGGAGTCCGGGCTGCTGGAGCGGCGCCGCTACAGCGAGCGGCCGCCGCGCGACGAATACGTGTTGACCGAGCGCGGCCGGGATTTCCGACCGGTGCTGTGGGCCATGCTGGCGTGGGGAAACAAGCACTTCGCCCCGGAGGGGCCGAGCGTCGTCATCGTCGATGAGGAGACCGGCGCACTGGCCGACCCGGTCATGGTCGATCGGATCAGCGGGCGACCGCTGACCGCGCCGTCTTTCAGGACGGCGGCCGGGCCTGCGGCCGACGAGCGCACGCGCCGACGCCACGCCGAGCCTGGCGCTGGACAACAGCGCGCCAACAGCGCGACCGGCCGTCAGTCCCCGAGGCGATCATGAGCAGCACCGTCATCGAGCGGGAGTCGGTTACCGCCCCCGCAAAGAACAGGCCGCGATACGGGCTCAGGCAGTTGGCGATCGCCGGTGCGGCGCTTGCCGTTGCCACAGGCGCCGGCTGGTACGGATACGACTGGTGGACGACGGGGCGCTTCATCGAAACCACCGACGACGCCTATGTCGGCGGCAACGTCACCACGATCTCGCCGCATGTCGCCGGATTCATCGACCGGATACGGGTCGCCGACAACGAGCAGGTGCACGCGGGCGAGATCCTGATCCAGCTCGACCAACGTGATTTCCAGGCAGCATTCGAACGCGCCCAGGCGATCGTCGCGCAACGGGCGGCGACGCTCGCCAGCCTGTACGCGAGACGCATGCTCCAGCAATCGGCGATCCAGCAGGCCGTCGCCGACCTCGCGGCGAAGGGCGCCCAGGCGGCCTTCACCGGCGAGGACGCGCAGCGCTATTCCAGCCTGGAACAGACGAGCGCGGGGTCACGACAGAACGCGCAGAGGACACGCGCGGCCGATCAGCAGGCCCGCTCCGCCGTCGTGTCGTCGCAGGCGGGACTGGAGGCGGCCCGCCAGCAGCTGAACGTGCTCGACACGGAGATCATCGAAGCCCGTGCGGCGATCGCCCAGGCTCAATCCGATCTTCAGACGGCCGGACTGAATCTCGGCTACACCGAGATCCGCGCGCCGGTGGACGGTTTCGTCGGCAACCGCGCGGCACAGGTCGGGGCCTACGTCTCCGAGGGCGCCACCCTGCTCTCCGTCATCCCGGCACGCGGGCTGTGGGTCGATGCGAATTTCAAGGAGGACCAGCTAGCCCGCATCATCGCGGGCCAGCCGGCGATGGCGGTCGCCGACGTCGTGCCGGGGCACGCGTTGCGCGGCCACGTCCTCAGCCTCGCCCCCGGCACCGGCGCGATCTTCAGCGTCATCCCGCCGGAGAACGCCACCGGGAACTTCACCAAGATCGTGCAGCGCGTTCCGGTACGGATCGCGCTCGATGCCGGTGACGCGACGCTCGGCACGCTGCGCCCGGGCCTGTCGGTGACGGTGAGCGTGAACACGCGCACGGACCGGGCGCGCGTGCCATGACCGACGCCGCATCCCCGCCCTCGGCGCCCAGTATCCTGCCGTTCGTGGTGATGTGCGTGGGCATGTTCATCGCGCTGCTCGATATCCAGATCGTCGCCTCGTCCCTGCAGGACATCGGCGGCGGGCTGTCGGCCGCGCAGGATCAGATCAGCTGGGTGCAGACCGCCTACCTCATCGCCGAGATCATCATGATCCCGCTATCGGGCTGGCTGACACGGGTGTTCTCGACGCGCTGGCTGTTCACCGTGTCGGCCGCCGGATTCACGCTAGCGAGCATGCTGTGCGGGCTCGCCTGGAACATCCAGAGCATGATCGTGTTCCGCGCGATGCAGGGGCTGCTCGGCGCCTCGATGATCCCGACGGTGTTCACCTCGTCGTTCTATTTCTTCCAGGGGCCGCGCCGGGTCTATTCCGCCGCCGTGGTCGGCACCATCGCCTCGATCGCGCCGGCGCTCGGACCGGTGATCGGCGGATGGATCACCGACACGCTGAACTGGCACTGGCTGTTCTACATCAACCTCGTGCCCGGCGTCGCGATCACGGTCCTGGTCCCGATCCTGGTCCGTATCGACGAGCCGAATTTGGCGCTGCTGCGGGGCGCCGATTATCTCGGGATCGTGCTGATGGCGATCGGCCTCGGCACCTTGGAATACGTGCTGGAGGAAGGCACGCGCTGGAACTGGTTCAGCGACGCCACCATCCGGGCCGGTGCCTGGATCGCAGGCGTTTCGCTGGTCCTGTTCGTCATCCGCAGCCTGCGCTTCAGCAACCCCGTCGTCGACCTGCGCGCGCTCGGCAACCGCAACTTCGCACTCGGCTGCGTGCTGTCGTTCATCACCGGCGTCGGCATGTTCACGACCATCTATCTGACGCCGCTGTTCCTCGGCTATGTGCGCGGGTTCAGCGCCTGGCAGACCGGGACGGCGATCTTCTCGACCGGCGTCGCCTCCCTGGTGGGCACGCCAGTCTATATCGTTCTTGCCCGCAAGTTCGACCTGCGCTGGCTGATGATGTTCGGGCTCGCGTGCTTCGGGCTGTCGATGTGGAGCTTCAGCTTCATCACCCACGACTGGGGCGCCGCCCAGCTTTTCGTGCCGCAGATCCTGCGCGGCTTCCCGCAGGTCTTCGCCGTCGCTCCCAGCGTGAACCTCGGCCTCGGCAGCCTGCCGCCCGATCGCCTGAAATATGCCAGCGGGCTGTTCAACATGATGCGCAACCTGGGGGGCGCCGTCGGCATCGCGGTCAGCGCCGCGATCATCAACAACCGGACGAACGTCCATTTCCTCGCCATCGCATCCAACCTGACACCGGCCAACGGCGCCATGGAGCGGCTGCTGCACGGCATGGCGCAGCGCTACGGCACGGCTCTCGGCAGCCCGGGCGCGGGGCATGAAGCGGCCCTGAAGCACCTCTGGCAACTCGCGTATCGCGAGGCATCGACGCTGGCCTACGCCGACGCCTTCCGCGCCATCATGCTCGCCTTCGTGGTCGCGACCCTGCTGGTTCCGCTGATGCGCCAGGTGGTCGCACCGAAGGCGCCGACGGCGGGCGCGCACTGAAGGCGCACAGTCCCGCCTCGAGGCCGCCCAAGCCTGCGCGCCACGCTTAACTTCCGGTTCACGTCCGCGCGCTACACAGGACGCGCGGGTCCAGCGGCGGCGCGCGGCAACCCCGTGGGAGATGGAGCGAATTGGCCACAGCAGCGCATCGGGTGCGGCCTTGCCTGCATGGCATCGCCCGCGACCGCCGCGGCACGACCGCACTGGAGTTCGCGATCACCGGCTTGGCCTTCTTCGGCCTTCTCCTGTTCGTCTTCAGTCTCGCGTTCCGGCTCTACGTGCAGGTGGCATTGGATTACGCGAGCGGCCGTGCCGCCCGCCTGCTCGCCGTCAACAGCACGCAAAGCCTGTCGTCGAACAAGAACCATTTCCAGACGGTCACGTTCTGCCCTCAGTTATCGGCGTTCCTGGCCTGCGCCAACGTGACGATTTCCCTGGCGAGCGTCACCGATTACCGCAACGCCTCGTCGGTCGGCGGGACCGGGCCGGCGCCCTTCAATCCCGGACAGGGCGGCAGCCTGATGCTGCTGCGGGCCACCTACAGCCTGCCGGCGCTCGAGCTGGCCGATGCCCGACGGACGGTGCCTCGGGCGGGTTCGGCGCCTCGGTCACGTCCGCCTATCCGTATCAGAACGAATACTAGGGCGATGCGGCGTACCCGGCGCATCGCTGCGGATCGGCGCGGGGTCGCGGCGCTGGAATTTGCGCTCCTGGCACCCGTCCTGATCGTCGTCGCGCTGTCGCTGACCGACGTCACCAATGCCGTGATCGCCTGGTGGCAGCTATCGGCCGCGGCCGGCGCGATCGCGCGCATCGCCACCAACTTCGCCGCGACAGACACCAACACCAACGTCCTCACGACCACGCAGGCAACGACGGCGAGCACCGCCGTGTTCGCGGTGATCCCGGCGCTCGTCTCGGCGCCGCTGTCGGCCTATGGCGTGACGCTCTCGAGCGTGGTGATGACGCCCGCCACGAACGGCTGCGTCAGCGCGTGCAGCTACGTCGCCAATGTCGCATGGAGCACCACGCTACAGGGCAGCTCCCCGACCCGGGCCTGCGGTACTCTCAGTCCGGTGCCCGACGGCCAGCCCGCTTCGAGCGGCACGCTGCCGGCGGACGCGTTCACCGCCGCGCCGGTGCTGGTGGTGGACGTGACCTACGACTTCACCCCGCTGTTCACCAACCTGTTCGGCGTCGGCTTGCGCTTCATGGAGACCGCCTACATGGCCGCGCGCACGGGAGAGGATGCCGACTGGATCCGCCTCACGGGTCCACAGTCCGCACAGGCGCAATGCCCGGGCTACACCGGATGAGCGCGCCCCGCCGGCGCCAGGCCCGACACGAACCCCGCGCCTGGGCGCGGCGGCTGCGCGAGCGACGGGCCGCGACCGCCGTGGTCTTCGCGCTGACGATCACGCCGATCCTCGGGTTCGTGGCGCTCGCCTTCGATGTCGGCTCGACGGTCTGGGCGCGCTCGCAGCTCGACCTCGCGGCGGATGCCGCCGCGCTCACCGCGGCGACGAAGGGCGCCAACGATTTCGCGGCCAACCCGAATACGTCGCTGCAACCGGCGCAGGACGCAGGCGTGCAGCGGTTCAACGCGCAGGCTGGGCATATGCCGGGCGTGAGCCTCACCTCGCTCAGCGTCGGCGTCACCCGAAACGGCGGCACCATCACGGCGGTGGCCGGCTACACGGCGACATACAAGACCCAGTTCGCCGGCCTGTTCGGCTTCCCGACGCTGCCCGCCGCCGGCTCCGCCACGGTAGCCCGCACCAACAGCCCCTATTTCGCGATCGACATCCTGATGGATGCTTCCTCGTCCATGGCGATCGCGGCGACCGAGACTGGCATGGAGCAACTCGGCACACTGGTCCGCGCGAGCCCCCTGTATGGCGCATGGGCCCAGAGTCAGAACTGCGCGTTTGGCTGCCATTTCGACAACCACACGCCCAATGATTTCTACGGGCTCGCCAGGGCGAACGGCGTGCCGCTGCGGATCGACGTGCTGATCCAGGCGGTCCAGAACGTGATCAATACGATCGCCTCCTCGTCAGCGGCGGCGCAGTTCAGTTTCGGGCTGTATAGCTTCAATACAGCCTTGAACACGATCTTCTCGCCGAGCAACAACTTGACGGCGGCGGAGGCGGCGGCGCAGGCGATGACGGTGCCGGTTACAACGAATGGCGGGGACGCGGATACCAATATCCCGCTTGCGTTGCAGTCCCTCTCGACACTCATTCCAGCTTCCGGCGACGGATCGACGGCCAGCGCGCCGAGGCGCTTCCTCTTCATCGTCACCGACGGCGTCTCCGACTATTGCAGCAAGGGGTTTGCCAGCGGGGGCGGCTGCGTGGGCGGCAATACCGTCGGAACCACGAACAGCTCTCCCCGCGTGATCGCACCGCTTGATCCGTCGCTGTGCGCGGCGTTGAAAGCCAAAGGCGTGACGATCATGACGCTCTATACGACGTATTTTCCTCTCATCGCGCCGTATGAGGCACCGAGCGGAAACGCGTTCTACGTGCAATACGTGGAACCGTTCCAGGGCAACCTGCCGACCAATCTGCAAGCCTGCGCCTCGTCGGCGAGCTTCGCTTTCCAGGCGAGCGACGCCGTCTCGATCGGGGCGGCGTTGCAGGCGATGGTCCAAGCGGCGCTCAGCGCACCGGCGCGCTTCACGCAGTAGCGGCGTCCCTATCGCGCGGCGGCGAACTGTCGCAGGCCGTCCAGGGCCGCCGTCACCTCGCCCGCCGGCAGGTCCTGGCTCAGCACGCCGCGCGCCTCGGATGGATCGCCCGCCATCATCAATCCCACCGCGAGATTGTGGCGCGCCCGCGCTGATGCGGCGTTGTCGGTCACGAAGCCGCCCTGCGCCGCCTGGCGCAGCAGCGGAACGCCCTCGGCGGCGCGACCCGAGAGTGCCAGGGACAAGCCCAGATCCGAGCGCACCGCCTGATCGTCCGGCGCCTCCGCGAGCACGGTCCGATACAGCGCCTGTGCCTCGGCGTGCCGCTCCTGCAGGTCGAGCGAGATGGCGAGCCCGGTCCGCAGCCGCGCATCGCCGGGCGCCCGCGCCAATGCCTGCCGCCACGCCTTCTCGGCCTCCGCCGCCTCGCCGTTCGCGGCGCGGGCGCGGGCAAGCCCGGTCAGGGCATCGAGTGATCCCGGTTGCAGCGCGGCGACGCGGGCGAAGCTCCGGGCGGCATCGGCCGGCCGGCCCAGGATCATCAGCGCGCGGCCGCGCCGGAGCAGGGCGGGCACGTTGTCCGGATCGCGCTGCAGCAGGCCGTCCACGACGTGCAGCGCGGTGTCGGCGGCGCCTGCCGACAAGCGTGGCGTCGGCCAGTCGAAGATCGAGCGCGGGCGTGTCGCGCACCGCCTGTTGCTGGGGGCCGGGAGGCGGCCATTCCCGCGCACGCGGAGGTCCCCAGCAGCAGGCCAAGAGCGGTGGCGCGCATCGTCCACCCGGTTCGCAGGCGCGACGTCGACATGGCGGAAATCCTCGGCTTGACGGAGGGGCAAAGCATCAGTCGGACAGCTTCGCGATGATGGCCAGCATCGCCGGGCCGGCCACCACCAGGAACACGCAAGGCAGGATGAACAGGATCATCGGCAGGGTCATCAGGACCGGCAGCCGCGCGGCACGCGCCTCGAAGCGCGTCAGCGCCTCGGCGCGCATGTCGGCGGCCAGCGCGCGCAGCGCCTGGCTCAGCGGCGTGCCGTAGCGCAGCGCCTGGGCCAGCGTCGCCGGCGAGGCGTTGCAGGCTGACCAGCCCGGTGCGCTTGCCCATGTTGGTCAGCGCGGCCCGCCGGTCGGCCAGGATGCGCAGCTCGTTGTGGGTGATGGACAGCTCCACCGCGCAGGCCGGGCTGCTGGCCCGGATCTCGCTTGCCACCCGCTCCATCCCCTGCTCCAGCGCCAGCCCGGCCTCGGCGCAGATGACCAGCAGGTCCAGCGCGTCGGGCATCGCCCGCTCGACCGAGGCAAGGTAGCGCGTGCGGATGCTGCGGAGCAGCAAATCCGGCGCCATCAGCCCGGCCACCGCGGCCACGGCGAGCAGCAGGCGCAGCCACATCGGCGACAGGCCCGTGTCGCGCAGCGCGATCCAGGCCAGCAGCGGCAGTCCGGCGAGCAGCATCGCCTTGGCGCCGACGAAGATCGGCAGCGCGTGCGTGCCGCGCAGATTGGCCGAAGCGAGCGTGCTCTCCAGATCGGCCGATCGCCTTGGCGGAGAGGATGCCGCTGCGGGTCAGCAGCAGGCCCACCCCGGCGACGATCCGCGCCACCACGCGAGGCGGGGCCGGCGCTGGTGCCCGCCCTGGCGATCGGCGCATAGACGTCGCGCACCTCCTCCAGCTGGCGCCGCAGCCGGCTCTCGCGCCGGACCGGCTCCCAGGCGATCACGCCCAGCAGGCCGAGCAGCACGAGCAGCGCCAGCGCCGCCCAGAACGGAGCGCGCCCGGACGGCAGCGCCGCGGAGGCGTCGGCGATCATCGCAGGCTCCGCTTGATCATGAAGCGCATGACGATGCCGGCCGTGCCCAGCATTCCGATCGCCAGGAACAGCACGCGGTTGCCGCTCGGGGTGTCGAACAGCGGGCGGATGTAGGCATAGTTCAGCACCGACAGCGCGAGCCCGGTCACCACCGGCAGCGCCGCCAGCACATAGGCGCTGGTGCGCGCCTCCGAGGCCAGCGCGATGGCGCGCTGCGCGCAGGGCGACGCGCTTGCGGATCACCTCGGCGAGGTTCTCCAGCGTCTCGGCCAGGCTGCCGCCGGTCTGCGCCTGCAAGGTCAGCGCGACGGTGAAGAACGCGTATTCGGCGACGCCGGTGCGCGTCGACGACGTCGCGCAGCGCGTCGTCCAGCCGGATGCCGATCGCCATCTGGTCGGACACGCGCGTGAACACCCTCGCCGTGGGCTCCATGCTCTCGCGCGCGACGCCGCGCAGCGCCTCCTGCAGCGGGATGCCGGCGCGCACCGAGCGCACGATCATCGACAGCGCATCGGGAAGCTGGCGATACAGCTTGTCGGCATGCCGGGCGTGCAGCGTGCGGAACAGCGCCTGGCTGCAGCCGATCCAGATCAGCGGCAGGGCCGGATCGAGCGGCACGCCGAACACGCGGCCGGCCAGCCGGTCGATCACCACGGCGGGCACCGCCGCCAGCAGCAGCAGAAGCGGCACGCGCAGCGGATAGGCGTTCTGGCGATCCAGATTGTAGCCGAACACGCCGTCCCAGGCGCACCTGCCAGCGGGCGAGCAGGGCGGCCAGGCCGAGCTGCTCGGAGAGCGGGCGCGCCGGCGTGCCCGCCGGGGCGAGCGTCGTCACCCGCTCGGCGATGCGCAGGGCCAGCCGGCGCTTGCGCTTGTCCTGCGCCAGCACGGCGACGGCGATCCCCACCGATCGCCATCATGCCCGCGCCCGCCGGCATGAGGACGATGCGAGGCTCACAGCGGCGCCGCCTCCTCCATCACCGCGTCCCAGGCGCGGTCCAGCCCGAAATAGCGCAGCCGCTCAGTGAAAGCTCGGCACCGAGCGCGAGGCGCGCCAGCGGCCGAGCAGGCGCCCGTCCATGTCCTCGCCCTCGTGCTCGAAGGCGAAGATGTCGTGCATGGTCATCACCTCGCCCTCGAGCCCGACGAGTTCGGTCAGCTGGATCACCCGGCGGCCGCCGTCGCGCTGGCGGCCGACCTGCACGATCACGTCCACCGCGCTCAGGATCTGCGTCTTGATGGCGCGCGACGGCAGGCCCATGTTGCCCATCTGCACCATGTTCTCGACGCGGGTCAGCGCGTCGCGGGTGTTGTTGGCGTGCACGGTGGACATGCTGCCGTCATGGCCGGTGTTCATCGCCTGGAGCATGTCGAACGCCTCGCTGCCGCGCACCTCGCCCACGATGATGCGGTCGGGGCGCATGCGCAGCGCGTTGCGGATCAGGTCGCGCTGGGTGATCTCGCCCTTGCCCTCGATGTTGGGCGGGCGCGTCTCCAGCCGCACCACATGCGGCTGCTGGAGCTGCAGCTCGGCGGCGTCCTCGATGGTGACCACCCGCTCGCCGTGGTCGATCATGCGCGAGATGGCGTTCAGCAGCGTCGTCTTGCCCGAGCCGGTGCCGCCGGAGATGACGATGTTCAGCCGCGCCCGGCCCATGATCTCGAGCGCGCGGCCCAGCTGCGGCGACATCGAGCCGAACTCGACCAGCTTGGCGATGTCGATCTTCCGGCGCGAGAATTTCCGGATCGACATGTACGGGCCGTCGAGCGCCAGCGGCGGGAAGACGATGTTGACGCGGCTGCCGTCGTCGAGCCGCGCATCGACCATCGGGCTGCTCTCGTCGATCCGCCGGCCGATCTTGGCGGCGACCCGCTGGGAGATGTTGATCAGGTGCTGGCGGTCGCGGAAATGCACGTTGGTCCGCACCACCTTGCCGCGGCGCTCGACGAACACGCGATCGGCCCCGTTGACCATGATGTCGGTCACCGTCTCGTCCTCGAGCAGCGGCTCCAGCGGGCCGAGGCCCAGCATGTCGTCCACCAGGTCCTGCGACAGCCGGCGCTGCTCGCGCGCGTTGAGCTGGATGCGCTGCTCGGTGGCGATCTCGGCGACCAGCCGCTCCACCTCGATCGCCAGCCGTTCGGGCGACATGCTGGCCACGACGCTCGGATCGAGCCGCGCCAGGCACAGGGTCCGCAGTTCCGAGCCGATCGCCGTCCCGGACTCCGGCGGCGGGGCGATCGGCACTGTCGCGACCGGATGGACCACGGGGGCCGGATCGCTCGGCGGCGGCGGCGGCTCGCTCGCCTGCCGCCGGCCGAACACCGGAAGCTCGCTCATCAGCGGCGGCCCCACGGCCAGCGCCGCCGCTGGCCGCAGCTCGCCGACCGATCCGGCGCGGAACGCCAGATCCTGCATCGCCTTGCGGAACGGGCGGATGCGCGCGGCCGCCGGCTCGCCCAGGTTGGCGGCGTCGCGCAGCGCGCCCTTCATGTGCGCGAATGACCAGGTCCGGCTTGCGCCCGGTCGCCTGCTCGAACTGCGCCAGGCTGAGGCCGCCCTTCATCCCGCCCTGGTTCAGCACCACCAGGGTCGTCGCCTGGCTGGGGCGAGGCGGGCAGCGCGGAGGGCTGCGGACATGGCCAGGTAGCGCAGCAGGTCGCGCGCGCCGGCCACCGACGGCTCGGTGACCAGGATGCGCTGGTGCGCGAGGTCGAACAGCTCGCGGCCGATGCGGCTGGCCGGCCAGGCGGCGTCGCAGACCAGGAACTTGTAGCGCCGGCGCAGGATCTCCAGCAGGCCGGGCAGCGCGCCGGAGGCAATCGGCGGCGCGTCGGCCAGCCGGCCCTCGCCGGACAGGACGTGCAGCCGCTCGCCCACCGACTTGCGCGGTGCGGTCGATGAACAGGTCGTCGACGCGGGCGGGGTTTTCCAGCGCGACCCGCAGGCCGGGCTGCGGCTTGACCGACAGCAGCATGGCCGCGGCGGCGCCGTACAGGTCGCCGTCTAGCAGCAGCGTGTGCCGGTGCGCGCGCTCGGCCAGATACCAGGCGAGGTTCGCGGCGATCGTGGTCGCGCCGACACCGCCATGCACGCCGGTGACGCTGATCACGCGCCCGCCGCGCAGCAACCGGGCGCCCGGGGTCTGCCGGTCGATCACCGGACCGAAATGCTGGCGCACCAACTCCTTGGTGAGCGGCTTGAACAGGTATTCCAGCACGCCCAGCCCGTGCGTCAGGCCGCGATACAGCGACACGTCCTCGCGGTCGCCGATGGCCAGCACGCGCACATCCGGCTCGACCAGCTGCGACAGCTCGCTGAGAGCGGTCAGCGGCTGCGGGTTGCCGCTGATGTCGATCACCAGCACATGCGGCGAGACGGTACGCCGCAGTGCGCGCGCCGCATCCGTCCAGTCCGCCGCGACGCACCTCCGCGCCCTCGGCCTGGTCGGCCATCAATGCGTCGCGCAGCACGGATTCGGTTTCGGCGTCGGTGGCGAAGGCGAGCACGGAGGCGCGCGCCGCGCGGCGTGCCCTCGGAGCCGCGTTCCAGCTCGGCCGAGGCGGCCTCGCTCATGGGGCGCTTCCCTGGGCGCCGCCCGTCGATGCCGGCGCCGCGACCGGTGCGGCCGGGCGTCGCCTCGTTGCCGGGGCCGGCCTGGGCGCCGGTGTCGGTCGCATGCACCTCGGAGATGGAGCTGGCGGGCAGGCGCTTGACGGCGTCGGCGCGCAGCCGCGCGACGGCCGCCGCCCCCATGTCGCCCGCCGACGACGCTGCGCCCCTGCCCTGGTAGAGGTCGCGCGGGTCGGCCACCATGGCGCGCAGATTGGCGGCGTTCGCGCCCAGCGGATGCCACAGTCGCCAGGGCGCACGTACGGATCAGTCCGCTCGCAGCCCGCCAGGGCGAGCCGAGGACCAAGGGCAGGGCCAAGGGCCAGCGGCCAAGGGAAGACGATGGCTCGCCGCGACGGAAGGCGCATGGTGATTGTCCTCATGGAGCGATGAAGCCGGCGTCGAGCGGGATATGCACCATGGGCGGCTGCTCGACGCCGCGGGCGAGCTGGCGGTTGTAGAGGATGCGGTCGAGGTCGTTGGACAGCACCATCCCGCGCGTCGGCACCGTCAGCGTCGTCGGATCGCTGACCGGGCGCACCAGGTATGGGGTGACGATGATCACCAGCTCGGTCTGCCCGCGCTGATAGGCGGTGGAGCGGAACAGCGGCCCGAGGATCGGCAGCTCGCCCAGGAACGGAATGCCGCGGGCGTTCTGCGTCGAGTTGTCCGACAGCAGGCCGGCGATGGCGAAGCTCTGCCCGCTGCCCAGCTCCACCGTCGTCTCGGCACGGCGCACCGTCAGGGCGGGGACGTTCAGCGTGAGGTTGCCGTTGGAGATGGCGACCGCGCCCTGCGTGGTCAGCTGGCTCACTTCCGGGCGCACCTTGAGGCTGATCCGGTCGGCCGAGATCACCGTCGGCACGAACGCCAGCGACACGCCGTACTGCTTGTATTCGATGCTGATGGTGTTGTTCTGCTGGGCGATCGGGATCGGGTACTCGCCGCCGGCGAGGAAGCTCGCGGTCTCGCCGCTCTGCGCGGTCAGGTTCGGCTCGGCCAGGATCACCGCGAGCTGGTCCTGCGCCAGCGCGTCCACCACGGCGTTGATGCCGCCATTCGCGCCGATGACGCCGAGGCTGAACGGAGTCCGGGATGTTCGTCGCGTCGATCAGGCGGTCGATGATCGAGACCGGCGGCGGTGACGCCCGAGGGGACGTTGCGGAACGCGGCGGTCCAGTTGATGCCGAGCTGGCGCGTCACCGTGCGCTGCACCTCGACGACGCGCACCTGCAGGTTGACGGTGAGCGGGGTCTCGATCGCCAGGCGGTTGTCGATGCTCTGTCCGGGCCGAGATAGGGCCGCAGCGCGGCGAGCACCCGCTCGGCGTCGGCCGGGGTCTGGGCGTGGCCGGTGACGGTGTAGCCGCCCGGCGTGGCCGCGATCTCGACGCCCGGGAAATGCAGCCCGCCGCGAACGATGCCGGCGACCTCGCCCGAGCCGTAGGACGAGGGCCGCACGGTGAGGTCGATCTGCGCCACCGGCGCGCCGCCTTCGCCCAGGGCGGCGATCGTGGTCCGGCCGGGGGCGATGCCGAACACGAACAGGCTGGTCGGGCTGGCCGGGCGCACCTCGGCGATCTTCGGGTCGGCGGCGAACAGGCTGGTCGCCGGTTCCGCCAGGGTCACCACGCGCCCGGCGCCGACATTGAGCGTGAGCGCCATCCGCCCGGTGCCGGCGACGCCGGTGGGGAAGTGGGTCACCGACCGGCCGTGGCGCCGGCGTGCTGCCCGGATCGGCCAGGTTCGACTGCGCGGCGACGTCCTCGGCCGCCATCGGCGAGGTCGGCGCCGTCATCTGCGCGGCGGCTTGTCCGATGGCCGGGGCCGCACAGCGCAAGGAGCAGTGCGCCTCGTCGAGCCAGGCGGGGGAGCAACGGCATTTTTGGCACCTCTCGGGTCCGATTTTCGGAACCGAGCGATTGCATCACGCAATGGTTTAGAATTTGTAAGCCTCGACCTGCTTGGTGCCCTGATACAGCCGCACCTCGGCTGCGGGCGCGGCGCTGTCGGTGCCGAGCGCCCGCGACACGTCCCCGCCCCAGACCGGCCCGGCGGCTCGGGTGGCGTCGGCGACGATGGCACGGCGGCAAGCCGGCCGGCGGTTGCGGGCTGAGCGGGCGCGCTCCGCGTCGGCGAGCGCTTGCGGCTGGGCGGCGCGCAGGACCACCAGCAGCTTGCCGAGCCGTGTCGCGACGGCGATGCGCGCGGAATCGCGCGGCGTCACCTCCAGCGTGATGGTGCGCGAGGTCGGCCCGTGGTTCTGCAACAGGCCCGACGCCTGCCCGCCCTGCACCAGCTGCTGGTCCACGGCGATCACCCGGACATCGCCCAGCATGGTCTCGCCGGAGACACGATGGGCGAGGGAGTGGTCGGTGCCCTCGATCGTCTGCGTCAGGATCAGGTCCACCCGATCGCCCGGCCAGATCAGCCCGGCCTCGCCGGAGACCGCATCGACCTCCACCGAGATGGCGCGCGAGCCGGGGGCCAGGACGGCGGCGAGGAAGCCGCGGTCGCCCGGGCGGAGCACGTCGTCGCTGGCGATCACCTCGTGCTCGCCCAGCATCCGCCGCACCATCGCCCCGACCAGGGCGTTGCGCGCCTCGGCGGAGTCGGGCTGGCGCACCCGGCGGGACCTTGTCCTCGGCGACGTCGCGCAGGCCGAGATCGCCCGGCTGGAGCAGGCTGCCGGCGCGCACCGGGTGGGCGGTGGCGATGACGGCGACCGTCTTCTGCGCGACCGGGCCGGCGGCTTGGCCGCCGGCTGCAGGGCGACATAGGCGACGAGCCGCGAAGGCCGAGCGAGCAGCAGGCCGACCAAGCCGATGACAAGCGTGCGCAGCATGGTGCTCAGACTCCGTGCAGGAGGACGGACAGGGTCCCCGCGGCGATCGCCACGGCGTAGGGCAGCGGGCCGCGCCGCCGCAGCCGCCAGCGCTCACAGCGCAGCAGCCGCGCCAGCAGATGCGGTCGGGGCGCTCGGGTGGCGGCCGGGAGAAAAGGCGGCGGCCCGGCAGGTACGGCAGGCAGAGCACGCCGCCGGCGAGCGCGGTCGCCAGCAGCATCGGAAAGACGCTGGCGGGAGGGAGAAGCAGCCCGCGTCGCGGCGAGCAGCTTCGCGTCCGCCCCGCCGATGTAGCCGCGCAGCCAGAGCAAAGCCGCGATCAGAAGCAGCATGGAAGCGACCGCGAGGGAGGCCGGCAGGCGATGCTTGGAGCGCCGCCAGCGTGAGCGCGCAGCCGCCCAGCGCCGCGATCAGGCGCATTCGGGACCGTGCGCACCGCGAGGTCGTGGAGGGCCGCCAAGGTCAGCACGGCCAACGGCCATGACGGTGCAAAGTTGAGCAACCCACTGCATGGACCGATGAGTTCCGCGCTAGCCGCGCAGCGCTGCGGCACTCAGCTCGAACGTCGGAAGACGACGGCAAGAGAAGGGTCGGAAGGAGGACACACCCTCCCTCCGAACCGCCGCCGGACCGATCAGCCGCCCAGAGCGGTCGCGATCGTTGCGAATTTGGCTTGCAGGCACGGTGCCGATTTGGGTCAGCGCGCCAATGATGACCACGGCGATCAGCGCGGCGATCAGGCCATATTCCATGGCGGTCACGCCCCTGCGGATCCCGGCGGAGCTGGGAAGCGAGCTGGAGGAGCAGAGCAAACATCGACGAACTCCTGGCAGTGCGATCGGCCCGATGCCGATTGCGGTTGTGTGCAGGAAGCGATCCACAACCTTAGATTGGCGCAACAATTCGCCATCTTGCAACGAAATTTTCTCATAAACGATACACGTCACCTCGCCGCATGCTTCAGCGCCGGCAGACCCAAGGCGGCCCGCAATGACGGCGGGCAGCGTTCGCGGCGTGTAGACCGGGATCGCCGCCCCGGACGCCGCCGCCAGGATGACGTGCGGGTCCGCCGTCGCGGCCATGACGCCCCCGGCATCCAAGTCCCGCCAGGCCCGCAGCACGCGCGCGCGATAGTCGCCGCCCAGCGGGGGATCGGCGGAGTGGTATTCGCCGATCGCGGTCTCCCAACTGCCGCGTGCGTTCGAACAGGGCGCGCAGGAAACGGCCCGCGTAATCGGCGTTGGCGTCCGGATCGAAGCCCTGCGCCACGCTGGCGAAGGCCGCCGGGTGGTAATGCAGGTTCACCTGAAAGCACCCGACATCGATCGAGGCCACGCCGTGCGCGCGGAACAGCCCGACCACCGTGCTGGCCTCGGCGGCGGCCGCGAAACGCGTAGCCGGTGCCGGCGACGTTGATGCTCCAGGGCCAGGGCAGCCTCTGTCCCGTAGCCGGGTCCAGCCGGCCGCTCTCGACCTCGCCGATCGCGCGCAGCAGATGCGCCGGCAGCGCCCAGCGCCGCTCCGCCGTGGCGGCGGCGCGCAGGCACGCGGCGGATGGCCCCCCAGGCGGGATGGAGGGCGGGGTCGACCCGGCCAGATGCCCCGCGAGCAGGATGCCTGCCAACACGCCGCGCACGCCCATGACCCTCCCGCCTGCTCGCGCGAGTGGATCATGGCCAGCTTTCCCGATGGTGAACGACGTCGCGGGCCTGCATCGCGACTAGCCAATCGCGTCGAGGTCTCCACAATGACGGCGCAAGCGCGGGCCCGAGCGGTTCGGGTCCGGCCGCCAGGAGAGACGGCATGGAGGGAAACACCGGCATGCGTGAGGAACTGGTCTTCGTCGCGACCTGCGACATCTCGGGTCATGTCCGGGGCAAGGGCTTCCCGGCGTGCGAGCTTGCGGGTCGGCTGCGCAAAGGCGTCGGCTGGACGCACAGCAACCTGATGATGTCCGCCTTCGGGCCGATCTGGGACACGCCCTTCGGCACGGCGGGCGACCTAATGATCGTGCCCGACCCAGCGGCCGAGGTGCGGGTGGACTTCGCCGACGGCTCCGCCCCCGAGCACTTCTTCCTGGGCGACCTCCGCACCACGGACGGGGCCGCCTGGGAGTGCTGCCCGCGCGAGTTCCTGCGCCGGGGGCTCGCCGATCTCGAGGCCGCGGCGGGACTACACCTGGTCGCCGCGTTCGAGCAGGAGTTCGTCTACACCGGTGTCTCCGACCGCCCAGGCGACGCCTATGCGCTCGGCGCCTTCCGTCGCGCGGGCGCGTTCGGCGAGGCATTCATCGCCGCCCTGCGCGCCGCCGGCGTGACCCCGGACTCGTTCCTGGCCGAGTACGGTCCGCGCCAGTTCGAGGTGACGGTGGCGCCTGCCCCGGCCCTGGCGGCGGCGGATCATGCCGTGATCACGCGCGAGATGGCCCGCGCCACCGCGCACCGGCTGGGGCACCGCGCGATCTTCTCGCCTATCCCCGATGCCGAGCGCGTGGGCAACGGCGTGCACGTCCACATGAGTTTCCTCGACGCAACGGGCCGCCCCGCCACGCACGCGCCCGAGGCGCCCTTGGGCCTGAGCCAGCCGGCGCAGCACTTCTTCGCCGGGGTGCTGCACCACCTGCCGGCCATCTGCGCCATCACCGCGCCGTCGCCGGTCTCCTATCTCCGCCTCACGCCCAATCGCTGGGCGCCCACGGCGGTGGATCTGGCGCAGCAGGACCGCGGCGCCAGCCTGCGCATCTGCCCAACCTTCGCCGCCGCGACCGCGGACGAGCAGGCGCGCCAGTTCAATGTGGAGTTCCGCCCGACCGACGGCGCGGCCAGCCCCTATCTGGCGCTCGGCGCGATCGTGCACGCCGGGGTGGACGGGCTCCGCCGTGCGCTGCCTCTTCCCCCTCAAGGCGCCGTTCCTCCCCGGCTCCCTCGCACACTGTCCGAGGCGCTCGATGGGCTCGCCGCGAGCGACGCGGCGCATGGCTGGCTCGGCCCCACCCACCTGGAAGCCTATTTGCGCCACAAGCGGGCGGAGGTGGACCAGGTGAAGGATCTCGGCCCGGCCGAGCTCTGCGCCCGCTACGCGGAGGTCTATTGAGCCTCTGCCGCGGCGATCAGGGCCAGCGCCTGCGCCGTGCTCAGCATCCGGCAGTAGCCCCGGAAGCAGGCGAGCGCCTGGGCGTGGCGAGCCTCGGTCTCGGCCATGCAGGAATCGTGGACGCAGCTCACGTAGAAGCCCCGGTCGGCCCCATCCTTGACCGTGTGATCGATGCACTGATCGGTCAGGAAGCCGGCGACGAGCACATCCTCGATGCCGATGTTGCGCAACACGTAGCCGAGGTTGGTGGAGTTGAAGACCGAGGAGGACGTCTTGGCCAGGACCAGCTCGTCCTCGGCCGGCGCGATCTCGTCCAGCACCCGCGCCTCACGCGAGCCCTTGGCGATGAAGATGCCGGAGAGCTTGTAGTCCAGGCTGCGGTCGCGCCCGTCCACGGTCAGGTTCTCGATGACGGTGTAGATCACCTCGACCCGCGCCGCGCGGCAGGCGGCAATCAGGCGCACCAGGTTGGGGATCACACGGGCCTGGGTCGCGGCGTGGAACTCGGGCTGCTCGCGCGCCTGCCGGGAATGGCAGGTGCCGTGCTGCACGTCCACGACCAGCAACGCCGCGCGGCCGGGCACGACCGGGCGCTCGCGGCTCAGGCGTGTTCGATCGGTCGTGATGGGCATGGTTTCAGCTCATCCAGTTGCCGCCATCGATATTATAGGTCTGCGCCACGATGTAGTCCGCGTCCCGGCTTGCCAGGAACGCCGCCAGGCCGCCGATCTCATCCGGACGGGCCATGCGGCCCACCGGCACAGCGGCGCCGACCCGGCGCTTCTTCTCCCCCAAGGGCAGGTGTTCGTGGGTGGCGAAGCGGGCGTCCACGTCATCCCAATGCTCCCCATCCACCACGCCGGGCGCGATGGCATTCACGTTGATGCCGTGCTTGATGAGATCGAGGCCCGCGCTTTGTGTGAGTGAGATCACCGCCGCCTTGGACGCGCAGTACACGGCGACCAGTGCCTCGCCCCGGCGCCCGGCCTGGGAGGCAAAGTTGATGATCTTGCCGCCGCGCCCCTGGGCGATCATCTGCCGCGCCCCCGCCTGCAATGTGAACAACAGGCCCTCCACGTTCACCGCGAACACCCGATGATAGCTCTGCCGCGTGATCTCCACGATGGGCGCCAGATCGAAGATGCCGGCGTTGTTCACGAGGACATCGAGCGCGCCGAAGCGGGCCACGGTGCCCGCAATGGCGGCGTCGATCGAGTCCTGCCGGGTTACGTCGAGGCGCAGGCCGATCGCGGCCTCCCCGATCCCGGCGGCGGCCTGCACCGCGCCCGCTTCGTTCAGGTCGGCGATGACGACACGGGCGCCTTCCCGCGCGTACCGCGCCGCGATGGCGCGACCGATGCCCCGCGCCGCCCCAGTGACCAGGGCGACTTTCCCCTCGAGCATCATGGATGGGCCTCCGAAAGAGCGGCATAGAGCGCGCGGTAGCGCGGCAGGCGCCGTGCGTAGGCATCGGACAGCGCCGGGTCGGGAAGCACCGTCTCGGTTCGCTCAGGGGGCGTGCAGACGGCGGACGGCTCCTCCCCGGTCACGGCGAGGCGGGCGAGGCGGGCCGCGCCGAACGCCCCGCCATGCTCGCCTTCCGCGACCCGGTGCAACGGGATGCCCAGTGCCGAGGCGATGATCGCCACCCAGGCGCGCGACCGCGAGCCGCCGCCGATCACACTGGCGTCCGCGACGCGCGTGCCGGAGGCGGCGAGCGCGTCCAGGCAGTCGCGAAACGAGAAGGCCACCCCCTCCAACACGGCTTGGGTAAGGCCAGCGCGGTCCACGTCGTGCGTGAGGCCGGCGAAGGCGCCGCGGATCACGCCGTCATTGTACGGCGTACGCTCGCCGGAGAGATAGGGCAGGAACAGCGCGGGACTCGGCGCGCGCGGCTCCGCCATCTCGGCCAGCAACGCGGCCTCGGTGCGCCCGGCGACCCCCGCCCACCAGGCGAGCGAGGCGGCGGCGGAAAGCGTCACGCCCATCTGGTGCCACGTGCCCGGCAGGGCATGGCAGAAAGCGTGCACCGCCGCCTGCGGGTAGGGCACGAAGCGCTCGGTGGTGGCCCACAGCACGCCGGAAGTGCCGAGCGAAACGAATGCGCTGCCGGGCTGGATGGCGCCGAGGCCCACCGCCCCCGCGGCATTGTCCCCTGCCCCGCCTGCCAGCAGCGGCGGGCGCGACATGCCCCAGCGCGCCGCAAGGTCGGGCGAAAGGGTGCCGGCTGGCGCGCTGCCCTCGACCAGGCGGGGCATCATCGCGCGGGTGAGATTGGTTGCCGAGAGCGCCGCGTCGGACCAGTCGCGCGCGCCGACATCGAGCCAGAGCGAGCCCGAGGCGTCCGACATGTCCTCGATCAGCTCGCCGGTCAGGCGGAACCGCACCCACCCCTTCGGCAGCAGCACGCGGGCCACGCGCGCGAATAGCGCGGGCTCGTGCTTTCGCACCCAGAGCAGCTTCGGCGCGGTAAAGCCCGGCATCGCCAGATTGCCGGTGACGGCGCGCGACTCGGGGAAGGCGCGCTCGAAATCCCGACACTCCTCGGTCGCGCGCACATCGTTCCAAAGAATGCAGGGCCGCAGCACCGTGCTCTCGGCGTCGAGCAGCACCGCCCCATGCATCTGACCGGAGAGGCCGATCGCTTGCACGGCGGCGATGGCCTCGGCGTGCTCGGCGCGCAGCCGGTCCACGACGTCGAGCAGCGCCCGCCACCAATCCTCGGGGTCCTGCTCGCTATACCCCGGCGCTGGACGGCTGATCCCGAGCGGGCGGCTCGCGCTGCCCACCACGCGCTGCTCGCCGTCCACCAGCACCGCCTTGACCGAGGAGGTTCCGAGGTCGACGCCAAGGAACATCGGCTTGGTCTAGTGGGTGCGCGGGGGTGGCGTTGCGCGCGGGAACGCTATGCCGGCTTCGTCGAACAGATGGCCGGCGTCTGGCTCGACGGCGAGCCGGATCTTTTCCCGCGGATTTGTAGCATCGCTGCCCTCGATCTGCACGATCACCATCTGCTCGCCCGTGCCCTGGGCATCGGGCAGCGCGACGTGCAGCAGGGTGAGGCCGCCGAGGCGCTCGACGATGCGTACCTCGCCGGCTAGCGCGCCGTTCGGCGACGGGCGCAGGGTCTCGGGCCGCAAGCCGAGCGTGACCGGTGCTCCGGGCGCTCCGCCGGTGACCTGCACGGGGACCGCGACGCTCGCCCCTGAGGGAAGCGCCGCCACCATGCCGGAACCGTCGGAACGGGCGAGGCGCGCGGGCAGCAGGTTCATGCGCGGCGAGCCGATGAAGCCGGCGACGAACAGGTTCGCCGGCCGATGATAGAGTTCGAGCGGCGACCCCACCTGCTCGATGCGGCCGGCCTGCAGCACCACGATCTTGCTGGCCATCGTCATCGCCTCGATCTGGTCGTGCGTGACGTAGACCATCGTCGCGTTGAGTTCCTGGTGCAGTCGGGCAAGCTCGATCCGCATCTGCCCGCGCAGCGCCGCGTCGAGATTGGACAGCGGCTCGTCGAACAGGAACACCTTGGGCGAGCGCACGATGGCGCGGCCAATCGCCACGCGCTGGCGCTGGCCGCCCGACAGCTCCCTCGGCGTCCGGGCAAGATAGGGGTCGAGCTGCAGGATGCGCGCCGCCTCTCCCACCTTGCGCTCGCGCTCCTGCTTCGGCACCCGGGCGAGGCGAAGCGCGAAACCCATGTTCTGCGCGACCGTCATATGCGGGTAGAGCGCGTAGCTCTGGAACACCATCGCGAGCCCGCGATCGGCCGGACCCACGTCGTTCACCCGCTTGCCGTCGATCATCAGGTCGCCGCCCGAGATCTCCTCAAGTCCGGCAATCATGCGGAGCAACGTCGACTTGCCGCAGCCGGAGGGCCCGACGAACACCGCGAACTCCCGGTCGGCCACGTCGAGATCGACGCCCTTGATCACCTCATTGGCGCCGTAGACCTTGCGTATGCCACGCAGCGTGAGGGTGGACATGAGAGGCTCCTACTTGACCGCGCCGAAGGTCAGGCCGCGAACCAGTTGGCGCTGACTAAGCCAGCCGAAGATGAGGATGGGCGCGACCGCCACCGTCGAGGCGGCGGACAGTTTGGCGAAGAACAAGCCCTCGGGGCTCGAGAACGAGGCGATGAAGGTCACGAGGGGCGCGGCGCGAGACGAAGTGAGATTAAGGCTCCAGAACGCCTCGTTCCAGCAGAGGATGAGCGACAGCAGGCCGGTGGACGCGACGCCCGGCAAGGCCAGCGGCAGCAGCAGGAAATACACCTCGCCCCAGGTGCGCGCGCCGTCCATGCGGCCGGCCTCCAGGATGTCGTGCGGCACCTCCTTGAAGAAGGTGAACAGCATCCAGACGACGATCGGCAAATTCATCAGCGCGTAGATCGCGATCAGCCCGGTGCGGGTGTCGAGCAGGCCGAGCGTCCGAAACATCAGGTAGATCGGCACCAGCACGCCGACCGGCGGCAGCATTTTGGTGGACAGCATCCACAGCAGCGTGCCGCGCGTGCGCTGGGTCGGATGAAAGGCCATCGCATAAGCGGCCGGCACCGCAAAGGCGAGCGCGAGCAGTGTGCCACCGATCGAGATCACCACGCTGTTCAGCGCGAACAGAAAATAGTTCGCGCGTTCTTGCACCTCGGCGTAGCTCACGAGCGACGGCGAGAAGAACAGCCGCGGCGGCGTCGCGATCGCGGCACTCTCGCTCTTGAAGCTGGTCAGCACCATCCAGAAGATTGGAAAGAACAGGCCGAGCGCCACCACCCAGCCGACGACGAAAATCAGCACACGCTGCGCGAGGCTCTGCCGCATGGCTCAGACCTCCAGCCGCTGCGCGATGCTGCGCACCAGGAAGAACGCGACGATGTTCGCAAGCACGATCGCGACGACGCCGCCCGCCGAGGCGCCGCCGACGTCGAATTGCAGCAGCGCACGGGCGTAGATCAGGAAGGCGAGATTGGTGGTGGCGTTGCCTGGGCCCCCTGCTGTCGTCACGAAAATCTCGGCGAATATCGTCAAGAGAAAGATGGTCTCGATCATGACGACCACGCTGATCGCGCGTCGCAGATGCGGCAGCGTGATGAAGAAGAATTGCGCGATCGCGCCGGCGCCGTCCATGCGCGCCGCCTCGCGCTGCTCGTGGTCGAGCGACTGCACCGCCGTCAGCAGGATCAGCAGGGCGAAGGGCACCCACTCCCACGAGACGATCATGATGACCGAGAGCATCGGGTAGTCGGCGAACCAGTCGACCGGCTGGAGCCCGACCGCGCGCGCGAGGAAGCCGAAGATGCCGTAGATCGGATGCATCATCAGGTTCTTCCAGATCAGCGCGCTGACCGTCGGCATGACGAAGAAGGGTGCCACCGCCAGGAGCCGGGCGACGCCCTGCCCGGGAAACGGCTGATCATAGAGCACCGCGAGCAGGGTGCCAAACACCACGGTGATGATCAGCACCGAACCCACCAGTATCAGCGTGTTGATCAGCGAGGCCCAGAAGTCGGGGTCGGTGATCAGAAAGCGGTAGTTGTCGATCCCAGCGAAGCCCGCCTTGCTCGGGTCGAGCAGGTTATAATACTGGAATGAGAACCACAGCGTCATCACCAGCGGCACGATCATCCACAGCAACAGCACGATGACCGAGGGCGCCATCAGCGGCAGCATGCTGGGTGTTCGCCCGCCGGCAGGCGTGTCCGTCGTGGTGCGCACCGCGAACTCGGTGCTGCTGGAGACTGACGCCATCTGCGTTCTCCTCCCCCTCGGTATGAGACCTACCTGCCGTAGCCGGCCTCCCGCATCACACGCGCGGTCGCCGATTGTGCTGTGCGCAGCGCCTGATCGACCGTCGTCCGCCCGGTCAGCGTGCCGGCGATGGTCTGGCCGACCTGCGTGCCGATGCCCTGGAACTCGGGGATGCCGACGAACTGCCCGCCCTGGTACGGGCGCGGCTCGCGGGTGCTGCCGGTGGGGTTGGCGGTCTCGATCGCCTTCACGACGAACCCGGCGAACGGGGCGACGTTCTTGTATTCTGGGTTGTCATAGGTGGATTGCCGCGTGCCGGGCGGCACCGCGACCCAGCCGTTCTCCTTTGCGACAAGCGCGATATAGTCCTTGGAGGTTGCCCAGGTAATAAAAGTCTTGGCGGCATCCTTCTGCTTCGACGAGGACGGGATGCTGAGATTCCAACTCCACAGCCAGGTCGGGCCGCCGGTGAAGTCGCCGACCGGCATCGCCGCGAATCCCACCTTGTCGGCCACCTGCGACTGCTTCTTGTCGAAAAGGAGCCCGGCCGCGACGGTCGCATCGACCCACATGCCGCAATGCCCGCTCGAGAACAGTGCGAGGTTCTCGTTGAAGCCGTTCGAAGTGGCACCCGGCGGGCCATCCTTCCTCAGGATGTCGCTGTAGTAGGTGACCGCCTTCTTCCATTCAGGTGTATCGATCGTCGGCTTCCATGCCATGTTGAACCATTGGCCGCCGAACGTGTCGACCAGGGTCGTCACGTACGCCATGTTCTCGCCCCAGCCCGGCTTGCCGCGCAGGCACATGCCGTAGACCTCGTGCGCCTTGTCGGTGATCTTGTCGGCGAAGTCGCGAATCTGCGCGTAGGTCGGCTGGTCCGGCATCTTCAGGCCGGCCTTCTGGAACAGGTCCGCCCGGTAGTAGGTCATCGCGCTCTCGCCATAGAACGGCAGGCCGTAGAGCTTGCCCTGGTAGGTCAGCCCATCGCGCACCGGTTTCAGCAGGTCATTCACATCGTACGACGACGGCAGATTGTCGATCGGCTCCAGCCAGTTCTGTTTCGCCCAGATCGGCACCTCATAGTTGCCGACCGTCACGATATCGAACTGTCCCGCATGGGTGGCGATGTCGGTCGTGACGCGCTGGCGCAGCACATTCTCCTCCAGCACCACCCAGCGCAGGTGGATGTCGGGGTGCTGCTTCTCGAACTCGGAAGACAGCCTCTGCATCACCACCATATCGCCGTTATTGACGGTCGCGATAGTGAGGGTGGTATCGGCGCGCGCGGTTCCCCCGCACAGGAGCCCAGCCATCGCGGCGAACGCCAAATACGAATGCGACTGCTTCATCCACGCTTCCCCCGATGATCGCGCTCACGTGACTGAGCTTCGTCTTGCGTTGGCGCGGAGCGTGTCAGCTTGCTCCCTTCTCGTCAACGCGGCCCGTGCTAAAACAGTAACGTCTGCGCGGCCTGCGCGATCGTGGCGCGGCTACCGTCCTCATAGAGCGACCGCAGCCACCCTCCCACTGGCCCGATGACGCGCGGATTGGTGCCGAGTTCGCCGAACAGCGAGGCAATGCCGAGCAGCGGGCGCGGGTCGGCGCCCCCCTCGATCGCGCGCTCGCGAAGCTGCTCGGCAAGCGGGTGTCGCACGTCGATCCTGCCGCCCTGCTCGTCCTCGCCGCGCACCCGGCGCAGCCACGCGGCCAGCGCCAGCGCCAGCAAGGAGATGTCGCCGCCGCTGGCGATCCGGTCGCGTATCGGGTCGATCAGCACGTTGACCGGCGCGTCCGTGTTCACCCGCTCGACCGTGTCCCTGATCGCCGGATTGGCGAAGCGCTCGATCAGGGTCGCCTTGTACTTGGCAAGGTCCACACCGGACACCGGCTTCAGTGTCGGCTCCGTCTCGCGGTCCATCAGCGCCGCCATGAAGCGGCTGATCCGCTGGTCGGCCATCGCTTCGTGGATATACGTGTAGCCGGCGAGGCGCCCGAGCCCGGCAACCGCCAGGTGGCTGGCGTTCAGCAGGCGAAGCTTCATGAACTCGTAGGGCGCGACGTCGTCCACGAATTGCGCGCCCACCGTCTCCCAGGCCGGGCGAGCCTGCACGAAGCGGTCCTCGATCACCCATTGCGTGAACGTCTCGGAGAACACCGGCCATCGGTCGATGATCCCATAGTCGCGTTCCAGCGCCTTGATGTCCTGCGGCGCCGTGACCGGCGTGATGCGATCGACCATCGTGCTTGGGAACGATGCATGGCGTTCGATCCAGGCGGCAAGCTCAGGCTCGCGCATGCGGGCGAGCGCGAGCACCGCCTCGCTCAGCACCTGGCCGTTGTGCTGGATGTTGTCGCAACTGAGCGCCGTGAACGCCCCCGCGCCCGCCGCCCGCCGCCGCCGATACGCCTCGACGATGACGCCGATCGCGCTGCGCGGACGGGTGGGCTCGGCGAGATCCTGGCGGATCAGCGGATGCTCGGGGTCCAGCCGCTTGGTGGACGGGTTGAGGCAATATCCGTTCTCGGTCACCGTCAGGCTGACGACCCGGATGGCCGGCGCGTCGATCTCGGCGAGCAGCATCTCGCTCGACTTGCCGGCGAACATCACCTTCGCAAGCGATCCGATCACCGTCACCGTCGCGTCGAGGCCGCTGCGCTCGGCCAGCGTGTAGAGCCCGTCCTGCGGCGCCAGGCTGTCGTGCATCCTCCGGTCGCCTGGCAGCAGCCCGGCGCCGATGATCGCCCATTGGCGGCTGTCGGGGTCGCGGTCAAGCACGTCATGCGTGTAGCGGGCCATATGCGCGCGGTGGAAACCGCCCAGGCCGAGATGCACGATTCCCGGGTACGACCCGTGCTACGTCGTAGGCGGGAACGTGGACGGGCGCGCGCAGGCGGGAGAGGTTGCTGCGGTTGAGTTCGACGGCATCCATGGACGATGCGCCCCTGTCTGTTGTGGGCATTCGCCAAAGCTCAGCACGCTCGATAGTGAGCCCGCTGGGACTCGAACCCAGGACCCCAAGATTAAAAGTCTCGTGCTCTACCGGCTGAGCTACGGGCTCGCCGGGGCCTTGAACGCCATGCGACGGCCGGGGTCAACCGGCCGCCGTCTCGCGATCAGGCCTTCGCGGCGTCGCTGGCCAAGCGCATCTTCATGATGCGGTCGGGGTTCTGCACCGTCCCGCTGCCGCCCGCGCCGCGCTTGAGGGCGTCGATGTGGTCCATCCCCTGCACCACTTGGCCCCAGATTGTGTACTGGCCGTCCAGATGCGGGGCCGGGGCGAACATGATGAAAAACTGGCTGTTGGCGCTGTTCGGGTCCTGCGTGCGCGCCATCCCGCACGTGCCGCGCAGGAAGTGGCGCTTGGTGGTGAACTCGGCGGGCAGGTTCGGCAGGTCCGATCCGCCCGTCCCCGTGCCGGTGGGATCGCCGCCCTGGGCCATGAAGCCCTCGATCACGCGATGGAACGGCGTGCCGTCATAGAAGCCCCGAGCGGCCAAGGTCTTGATCCGCTCGACCGCCTTGGGCGCGATGTCGGGGAACATCTCGATCACCACGCGACCGGACGTCAGGTCCATGTACAGCGTGTTGGCGGGATCGGTGCTCGGCTGGGCCGAGGCGGTATCGGTCATGCGGCGTCCCATCGTGATTGTGGCGATCGCGGAGGCCGCGATCAGGGTGCGTCGGCGCATCAAAAAGCTCCAGGTCGAACGTGTCAGCCCCGCAGGCGTTGCAGGGTGCGCTCCAGGGTCAGCTTGGGCACGAACGATGAGATGTCGCCGCCCAGCGTCGCCACTTCCTTCACCAGCCGCGAGGCGATGAACTGGTGGCGCTCGCTGGCCATCAGGAACACCGTCTCCACATCGGGCGCCATGCGGTAGTTCATGCCCGCCATCTGGAACTCGTAGTCGAAATCCGACACCGCGCGCAGGCCGCGCACGATCATCGCGGCACCAACGTCGCGGGCGAACTGGACCAGCAGTCCCTGGAACGGCATCACCTCGATCACCATGCCGTTGTGCCCGTCCAGGTGGGCGACCTCGGCGCGCACCAACTCCACCCTCTCCTCCAGCGTGAACAGCGGGCTCTTGCCGGTATTGACCGCCACGCCGACCACCAGCTTGTCCAGCAGCCGCGCGGCGCGCGCGATCACGTCCAGGTGGCCGTTCGTCACCGGGTCGAACGTGCCCGGATAGAGCCCGATCCGCGACCGCTCAGACATCGCCGCCCTCCTCGGTTGCGCCGTCGGGCGTGCCGTTCGCGGGCGGCTCGCCGTCCGTCGCGCCGTTCTCGTCGCCGCCCTCGTCCATCACCGGGAACACGCTGGTCACGTGCTCGGCCGCATCCACCCGGAACAGCGTCACCCCCATCGCCTGCCGGCCGGTCAGGCGCACCTGGTCGGCCGGGATGCGGATCAATCGCCCGGCGTCGGTCCCCAGCATCAGATGGTCGCCGGGCCGCACGGGCATGGTCGCGACCACGGCGCCGCCGTTGCGCTTGCCCAAAGTGATATTGGCAATCCCCTGCCCGCCCCGGCCGGTGACGCGGTACTCGTAGGCCGAGCTGCGCTTGCCGAAGCCGGCGCGGGTCACCGTCAGCAGGAACTCCTCCGCCGCCTCCAGCGCGGCGACGCGCTCGGGCGGCAAGGTCACCTCGTCCACCGTCTCGCCGGGCTCGCCCACCGCCGGCTCCATGACCTCGTCCTCACTCTCCACGCCGGCGGCGCGCCGGCGCGCATTGGCGATCCGCAGATAGGCGGCGCGCTCCGCCGTGTCGGCCTCGACATGGCGTAGCACCGACAGGCTCATCACCTCGTCGCCGGGCGCCAGCCGGATGCCGCGCACGCCGGAGCTGTCGCGACCGGCGAAGACGCGCAGCGTGTCGTCGCTGATCTGGAAGCGGATGCAGCGGCCGAGGCGGTTGGCGAGCAGCAGGTCGTCGCCCTCGCGGCAGGTAGCGACGCCGATCAGCCGGTCGCCCTCATCGAGGCGCATGGCGATCAGCCCGGCGGGGCGGACATTGCGGAAGTCCGACAGCCGGTTCCGCCGCACGTTGCCCGACGCGGTCGCGAAGACGAGGTGCAGGCTGTCCCACAACCCCTCGTCCAGCGGCAGCGGCAGGACGGCGGTGATCCCGTCCTGACCCAGCTCGGGCAGCAGATTGACCAACGCGCGCCCCTTCGCGGTGGGCGAGACTTCCGGCAGGCGCCAGACCTTCTGGCGGAACGCCTTGCCGCCGGAGGAGAAGAACAGCACCCATTGATGCGAATGCGCGTTGAAGCTGCGCGTGACCACATCGTCGCCGCGCATGCCCGCCCCGGACCGCCCGCGCCCGCCACGGTTCTGCGACCGGAACACCTCCAGCGGCGTGCGCTTGATGAAGCCGTCGCGGGTCAGCGTGACCACCATCTGCCCGGGCTCGATCAGGCTCTCGTCGTCCTGGTCGGCCTCGGCCTCCTCGATCGCGGTCAGCCGGGGCGAGGCCAGCGCGGCGCGCGCGCGCAGCAGCTCTTCGCGCATCACCTCCATGCGGCGCGGATGCGAGGCCAGGATGTCGAGCAGGTCGCGGATACGCGCCGCGACCTCGCCCAGCTCCGTCTCGATCTTATCGCGCTCCAGCCCGGTCAGGCGCTGGAGGCGCAACTCCAGGATGCCCTCGGCCTGCGCTTCGGTCAGGCGCACCGTGTCGTCGGGCGCGATCACGTTGCCCGGCTCGTCGATCAGCGCGAGCAGCACGCCGATGTCGGAGGCCGGCCAGTCCCGCCCCATTAGCGCCGCGCGCGCCGAGCGGGGGTCGGCGGAGGCGCGAATGATCCGGATCACCTCGTCGATGTTGGCAACGGCGATGCTGTAGCCGACCAGCAGGTGCGCCCGGTCGCGCGCCTTGCCGAGGTCGTGGCGGGCGCGGCGCAGGATTACGTTCTCGCGGAAGGCGAGGAAGCACATCAGCGCATCCTTCAGCCCCATCAGGCGTGGCCGTCCGTTGTCGAGGGCAAGCATGTTGACCCCGAAGCCGATCTGCATGTTGGTGAAGCGGTAGAGCTGGTTCAGCACCACCTCGGCGGTGGCGTCGCGCTTCAGCTCGATCACCACCCGCATGCCGGAGCGGTCGCTCTCGTCGCGCAGCTCGCTGATGCCCTCGACCTGCTTGGCGCGGTTCAGCTCGCCGATGCGCTCCAGCAAGGTGGCCTTGTTCACCTGATACGGCAGCTCGGTGATGATGATCGCCTGACGGCCGCGGCTGATCTCCTCGAACTCGGCGCGCGCGCGCAGCACGATCGATCCGCGTCCCGTCTCGAAGGCGGCGCGGATGCCGGCGCGTCCCAGGATGATGCCGGCGGTCGGAAAATCCGGCCCCGGCACGACCCGCATCAGCTCGTCAAGTGGCGTGTGCGGATCGGCCACCAGCATCAGGGTGGCGTCGATGATCTCGCCCGGATTGTGGGGCGGGATGTTGGTCGCCATGCCGACGGCGATGCCGTTGGCGCCGTTGATCAGCAGGTTCGGAAAGCTCGCCGGCAGGATGCGCGGCTCCTCGGCGGACTCGTCGTAGTTCGGCTGGAACTCGACCGTGCCCTTGTCGATGTCCTCGAGCAGCAGCGCGGCGGCGCGGGCGAGCCGCACCTCGGTGTAGCGCATCGCCGCCGGCGGATCGCCGTCCACCGAGCCGAAATTGCCCTGCCCATCGATCAGCGGGACGCGCATGGAGAAGGGCTGCGCCATCCGCACCGCCGCGTCGTAGATCGCCGAGTCGCCGTGCGGGTGGTATTTGCCCATCACGTCGCCCACCACGCGGGCCGACTTGCGATAGGGCCGGTCGGACGTGTTGCCGGCCTCCTGCATGGCGAACAGGATGCGCCGGTGCACCGGCTTCAGCCCGTCGCGGGCATCCGGCAGCGCGCGGGCGACGATCACCGACATGGCGTAGTCGAGGTAGGAGCGGCGCATCTCCTCCTCGAGCATCACCGGATAGAGGTCCTCCGGCGGCCCGGGGCGCGTGGGGTCAGGCGTGTCGCTCACTCTTCTCTCGACTTAGGGGGGACCAGGCGCGCGCGGGGCGTCTCGCCGCGCTTAGCTCGCACACAATATAAGCTCGCCGCGCCCGGATGGCGAGGGTTCGGTCAGGCTCGCGGCAGCACCGATGCGACGTCGGTCCGGGTGAAGTCGTTGGCCACGAACAGGAGCTTGCAGTGGAGTTCCTGAGCGAAGGCATAGGCGAAACAATCGCCGAAATTGAGACCGGCCGGGTCCCGTTTTGCAGTCCGGGTCGTCCTCAAATCACCAAGCTCGGTTCAGTCGCAGTTCACGCCGGGGGCGCGGCGCCAGTGAAGCAACGCACCGAGGCCCAGAACGGCGACCCCGAATAGGCCGATCGAGGCGGGTTCCGGGACGGCGCTCACGGTTAGGCTGATCTGCGACCCATTTTGGGCATAGCCGACCGGGTCAACGGTGCTCGAAAGCTCCCAATAGCCGTCATAGGAGCCGCTACTATAGGAATAGAGATTGAAATCGCCGGCGGCCGTCGAGAACGACAGGCCGCCCAAATCGAACAGAGGATTCGTCGCGTACAGGAGCTGGTCGGAGCCGGCATAGGACGACAGCCCGGTGATCGCATCGCCACTGCGTTCGCCGCTGATGGCGGTGACCGTAAACGGCCCCCCGGCCGGCGTGTCCGTCGTGGTGACGATCAGATCGCCACTGATCGTGGAGTCGGAGAGCCCCGTGTAATCAACTTGGTAGGTACCGGCCTGGGCGGTCACCGCAGCCAGCAGCACCGCCATGCCCACTCCGACCGGGCAGAAGATGTTGCATCTCATGACGGGATCCTCACATGCCGGAACGATCAGCCGCGCCGGTAATGAGAATGATGCACGTAAATTAACCTTCTGTCCAATTAATTATGCCGATATCGGATCGAATCTCCGATGCGGAGACGGTGGCAGACTCGCCCGACTGTCGGCTACTTGATCTGGTCGCGGATCTTGTCGAGGCCGGCACGAGCGCAGGCCTCGTCGAGGTTCCCACCGGGCGCACCACTGGCGCCGATCGCCCCGATCACCTCCTCCCCCAGCTTGATGACAACGCCACCGCCGAACAGGATCAGATGCGGAAGCTGGGTGAACAGCCCCGAGAACCCCGGCGTGGTCTTCGCCCGCTCGACCAGCGCGGCGGTGTCGGACTTGAACGAGGCGGCCGTGTAGGCCTTGTCGTTGGCGCTGTCGAGCGTATGGCTGCCGGCGCGGTCGCCGCGCAGCACCGCCTGGCGCACCCCGTCGGCATCGACAACCACGGCGGTCTCGGCATATCCCTGCTTCGCGCAGGTCGCCACGGCCTCGCTTGCAGCTGTGCTTGCGAGTTCCGCCGGTAGACGGTGCGTGGCAAGCAATCCCTGCGCATGCGCGGACCAGGTCCACAGGCCGCCTGCCATCGCGAGGGCGGCAAGCGCCGGCGCGCGGCGGAAGGCTCTTTCGCGAGACACCGCGTGTCCTCCCTCCCCCATGGCCGCTCTCACCGACCCTGGAAGCGCGGCCGCCGCTTCTCCAGGAACGCCGTGCGACCCTCGCGGTAATCCGCGCTGTCGAAGCAGGCGACGCCGGCCCGCGCCACAGCGTCCAGGTCGCGATCGGCGGGGTCCTTCATCACCTCGG
This sequence comes from uncultured Pseudomonadota bacterium, assembly GCA_963756495.1. Classification (GTDB taxonomy): domain Bacteria; phylum Pseudomonadota; class Alphaproteobacteria; order Acetobacterales; family Acetobacteraceae; genus DATFDN01. The sequence goes on from CAVWNS010000009.1 coordinate 726,813, forward strand.
AGATGGTGATCTTCGAGGCATGGACCGACAGCGGCGCGTTCTCGGCGATTCGGGTCGCGATCCCCAGCACGGCGTCATTCAGCTGGGGGTCCGGCACGACCTTGTTGATGAGCCCGATCCGCTCGGCCTCGCGCGCGTCGATCCGGTCCGCCGTATAGAGGATCATGCGCGCGTGCGCCGGGCCGACAAGCTGCACCAGCTTGGTGAGCCCGTCGAAGCCATAGGCGATGCCGAGCCGCGCGGCCGGGATGCCGAACTGGCTGTCCTCGGCGGCGATGCGCAGGTCGGTCTGCATGGCGATGGCGAGGCCCCCGCCGAGGCAGAAGCCGCGGATGCGCGCGATGGTGGGCTTGGGGAAGGCGCCGAGCTTGGCGCGTCCGCCGCTGGTCAGCCGGTCGTACTCGCGCTGCGCGTCGGCGTTGGAGCGGTTCTTCTCGAACTGGCTGATATCGGCGCCGGAGACGAACGCCTTGTTCCCGGCCCCGGTCAGGATCACCACGCGGACGGCCGAATCCTCGCGGAACGAGTCGAGGATTCGGCCCAGCCCCTCCCACATCTCGATCGACATCGCATTGCGCTTCTCGGGCTGATTGAACGTGATCAGCCCGACGCCGCCTTCGGTGGCGGCGAGCATCTTGCCGCCCGCGTATTCCCGCCCCTCGGTCCCGATCCTGTCCATCTAGATCATTCCCTTGGCGCGCATCGCCGCGATCTGGTCGTCGTCGTAGCCGACCGAGCGCAGCACCTCATCGGTGCTGGCGCCCGCCTCCGGGGTCGGCGTGCGGATGTCCCTCGAATAACCGGAGATGTTGATGGCCGAGGCCACCACCTCCGTCGCGCCCACCGCCGGGCTGTTCATCGGACGCGCCATGCCGAGGTGCTTCACCTGCGGGTCGGCGAACACCTGGTCGATGGTGTAGATCGGCCCGCACGGGATGCCGGCGCCCTCGAACAGCTCGATCCAGTGCGCGGCGGGCTTGGTGCGCGTGATCTCGCCGATCGCCGCGTTGATCGCCTTGCGATCGGTGCTGCGCCCCTTCTGCGTCTTCCACTCGGGCTTGGTCTTCCAGTCGGGCCGCTCGATCGCCTCGCAGAACCGCTCCCACAGCCGGGCGGAGCTGGCGGCGATGTTGATGTGCCCGTCGCTGGTGGGGAACACCCCGGTGGGGATGCCCGTCGGGTGGTCGTTGCCCGCCTGCGGGGCGACCTCGCGCGCGATCAGCCAGCGCGAGGCCTGGAAGTCCAGCATGAAGATCTGCGCTTCCAGCAGGCTGGTGGTGACCCAGCGCCCGACGCCGGTGCGCTCGCGGTCGAACAGCGCCATCATGACGCCGAGCGCCAGCAGGTTGCCGGCGGTCAGGTCGGCGATCGGGATGCCGACCCGCACCGGGCCCTGTCCGGGCAGGCCGGTGATCGACATCAGCCCGCCCATGCCCTGCGCGATCTGATCGACCCCGGCGCGATGCCCGTACGGGCCGTCCTGGCCGAAGCCGGAGATGCTGCCATAGACGATGCGCGGATTGACCGCGCGCACGTCCTCGTAGGCCACCTTCAGCCGGTGCTTCACCTGCGCGCGCATGTTTTCCACGATCACGTCGGCGGTCTTCACCAGCCGCATGAACGCCTCGTGGCCCTGCGCGTCCTTCAGGTTCAGATGCATCGCCCGCTTGTTGCGGTGCAGGTTCTGGAAGTCGAACCCGTGGCGCGCGCCGGCGATGTCCTCGCCTCCGGTCGGCGGCGGCTCGATGCGGATGACGTCGGCGCCCCAGTCGGCGAGGTGGCGCACGCAGGTCGGTCCCGCCCGGGCGAGCGTCAGGTCCAGCACCTTGAGCCCCGACAGTGGCATGTGCCCCGTTTCGTTCGCCATGCGCACGGCCCTCCCCTTGCTCGAGAGAGTGTTGACCGCATTCGCCGCCTACTCAAGAGCGACCTCTTGCCGCATTCATGCTAGGCGGAACCGCCATCCGGCCCCCGGAGGATGCCATGCTGATGTCCGCCGCCGAGTACCGCGACTCCCTGCGCGCCTTCCGCCCGCGCGTGTTCCTGAACGGGACGCGGGTCGAGAGCGTGGCCGACGACCCGCGCCTGGCGCCGGGGATCGCGGCGATCGGCGTCACCTACGAGTTCGCGCGCCGGCCGGAGCTTGCGCGCGTGATGACCGCGACGGAGGCAGGCACGGGCGCCGCCGTCAACCGGATGCTGCACGTCAACCGCGACACGGCCGACCTGCTGAGCAAGCTCGAGGCGGTGCGCCTGGTTTGCCAGGAGAGCGGGTGCGCGCAGCGCTACCTGACACACGACGCCTTCAACGGCATCTTCCAGGCCACGCACCGCACCGACGCCGAGCACGGCACCGACTATCACGCGCTCTTCCTGGCATACCTGCATGACGCGCAAGCGGCGGACCTGACCCTCGGGGTGGCGATGACCGACGGCAAGGGCGATCGCTCCGCCAGGCCGCACGCGCAGGCCAACCCGGATTCCTACACCCGCATTGTAGAGCGGCGCTCCGACGGTATCGTCATCAGCGGCGTCAAGGCGATCGTCACCGGCGCGCCCTATGTCCACGCGTTCCTGGTGATGCCGTGCCGGGCGATGACGCGGGCGGATGCCGATTACGCGCTCTGCTGCGCGGTGCCCGTCGATGCCGATGGGGTGACGATCATCACCCGCCCGGCCGGGCGGCCCGGCGAGGCGGCGGCGAAGTTCAGCGCCCGCTACGGCCAGGCAACCGGGGTCGTGGTGTTCGACCGCGTGTTCGTGCCCCACGCCGGTGTCTTCCTCGCCGGCGAGTGGGAGCAGGCGGGCTTCCTCGCGCAGACCTACGCCACCCATCACCGCCATTCCTGCATTGCCGCGCGCGCCGGCTTCGGCGACCTGCTGATCGGCGCCGGCGCGCTGATGACGGAGGCGAACGGGCTCGACTTCGACGTCCACGCGCACCTGCGCGACGCCATGGTGGAGCTGATCAAGCTCGTCGAGGGGTTCTATGCCTGCGGCGTCGCCGCTTCCGTCTATGGCGCGGCGGACGCCTCGGGCGCGGTCATGCCGGACACCGTGTTCGCCAATGTGGGCAAGCTGCTGCTGGCGACTCAGATCTACGAAATGCACCGGCTGGCGCACTACGTCTCGGGCGGGCTGGTGGTCGCCCTGCCCGGGCCGGACGAGGACCACAACCCCGAGACCGCCGCCAGCCTGGCCGGCCTGCTGCAAGGCCGCGCCGATGTGTCCTACGACAAGCGAATCGAGGTCGCCCGGCTGATGGAGGATCTGACCGCGTCGAACACCGCCGGCTGGTACTCGATGATCTCGCTGCACGGCGGCGGCAGCCCGGAGGCGATGAAGCGCGAGATCTGGCGCACCTACAACCTGGGCGACAAGGTGGACCTGGTTGAGCGCCTGCTCGATCGCGGCGTGCTGGCCGACCCCGACCGCAAGATCACCCGCAACCGCCAGCCGGGTCGCTGCTGCGCGCAAGGCTGCGCAACTTCGGACCCGAAGGGGTTGTCGAGGGCGGCGGAGTGAGAGAGCGTTCACCCGCCCCGGCCGCGCACTCTTTCATCATGCGAAAGAGAGTGCCACGGCGCGTGGCGGGTGAAACGGGGGTGGACGCGTTAGACGAACTCGGCCCTCAGCACTTCCCGGGGCCGTTCATGGCGAGCTGCTCCTGATCGGCCTTCTGAGCACGGCCGACGTTCGAACCAAGCTGCTCCTGGTCGGCGTTCTGCGGCCGCCCGGTCGTCTGACCAAGCTGCTCTTGATCGGCGCGCTGCGGCCGGCCAACATTCTGACCAAGCTGCTCCTGATCGGCACGCTGCGGCCGGCCAACATTCTGACCAAGCTGCTCCTGATCGGCACGCTGCGGCCGGCCGGTCGTCTGACCAAGCTGCTCCTGGTCGGCGTTCTGCGCTCGCCCCGTCGTCTGACCAAGCTGCTCCTGATCGGTCCGCTGGGCCGCGTTGCAGCCCGTTGCACCGGATGCCGCCAGCGCGAAGGGGCTCGCCGCGAACGCGAGGCTCAGCCCGAGGGCCAGCGTGCCGAGCGCGCGTCCATGCCGGGGCGCCGTGCCACTCTGCGCTGTCGTGATGTTGGTCATCGCTTTCCGCCTTCTTCTGATTGCGCGGGGAACTGTAGCCAGCCGGCGAAACTGATCGCCCCTCTGGCCTCCTCACCGCCTCACGCGCTATTTGGCATCGCACTGCGGCAAAGAAACAAGTCCCGCCACACAAACCCGCGAGCAAGCTCGTACGATGCCGCCAGCCTAGCCTGGCAGATCCGTGTACGGCGCAGGAAACAGGCCGCTTAGGCGGTAGAACGAGAGAGGAGCGCCGATGTTCGGTAAAATGCATGTCAGGCTTGCTCTGCTCGCGGCGGTCGCATTCGGCCTCGCGACACCGGTGCGGGCCCAAGAGATGCAGTTCGATCAATCCGCCCTGATCCGCAGCTTGCTGCCGATGGTGGTGAACATCACGGCGGTGGTCGCGAACACCATCCCGCCGCCGCAAACGGCAAGCGCGGGGGGCGATCCGGGGGTGGCCGCCTCGCCGCAGAAGCGCCAGCTCGGCTCCGGCTTCGTGATCGATCCGCAAGGCGTGATCGTGACCAACTATCATGTCATCGAGGGCGCTTACAAGATCATCACCACCTTCTCCGACGGCAACCAGTTGGAGGCTCAGGTGCTGGAAGCCGATCGCCTGTCGGACATCGCGCTGCTCAAGGTCGCCGCGCCCAAGCCGTTGCCAACGGTCCATTGGGCCGACAGCGCGACGGTGCGCGTCGGCGATTCGGTGCTCGCGATCGGCAATCCGCTCGGGGTCGGTCTGTCCGTCACCGGCGGCATCGTCAGCGCGACCAATCGCAACATCATGGAGACGCCGTACGACGACTACATCCAGACCGACGCGCCGATCAACCACGGCAACTCGGGCGGCCCGCTGTTCGACATGCGCGGCAAGGTCGTCGGCATCAACACGGCGATCATCTCGCCGACGGCGGGATCGGCGGGAGTCGGGTTCGCCATTCCCGCCGACGACGCGCGCTTCGTCATCGGCCAGCTTCAGCGATACGGCTGGCTCCATCCCGGCTGGATGGGCCTGAAGGTGCAGCAGCTGACGCCGGAGATGGCGGAGGCGCTCGGGATGCAGGCGCCGCGGGGTTCGATCGTCGCCAACATCACCCCGGACGGCCCGGCGGCGATGGCCGGGATCGCGGTGGGCGACATCGTCCTGGATTATAATGGGCAGACGCCTACGGACGAACGCGCGTTGCTGCGCGACATCGCGTCGACCCGCCCCGGCACGATCGTTGCGTTGAAGATTCGCCGCGGAGCGGAGGAGCTGACCGTGCCGGTCACCATCACCAAATGGCCGAGGCGGATCTGGGAAAACATGGATGCCCCGATCCAGCAAGCGAAGCCGACGCGCATCATCACGCCTGATCTCGGCATCAAGGTCGGTGTTCTATCCGACACGCAGCGGGTCACGCTGGCCACCGATGCCGGGAAACCCGGTGTCCTCGTCACCGCCGTGGCGCCGGATTCCGATGCGGCCCAGCGCGGGATCTTGCCGGGTGACGCCATTCTGCGGGTCCAGAACCGCGAGATCGCCTCGCCCGCGGATTTCTACGCGGGGCTGGACGAGGCGCGCCGCAGCGGCCGTGATTTCGTGCTCGTACTCGTGCTGCCGAAAAAGCAGGTGCAGCCCGGTCCGGAGTGGTATGCCCTCCAAATCGCGCCGTGAGGCAGTGGGTGCCGGACGTGGGGGTCGGGAGGCAGGCATCAGCGGAACCCGACCAGCCGGCCGAGAGGGGCGCCGAGCACCGCGTCGTCGCGCATCACCGCCTGCCCGCGCACGATCGTCGCCACCGGCCAGCCAGTCACGTCCATGCCGGCGAACGGTGTCCAGCCACACGGCGATACGATCCACGATTCCTCGATCCGCCGGCGCCGCTTCATATCGACCACCGTGAAGTCGGCGTCGTAGCCGGCGGCAAGCCGTCCCTTCCCGAGCACGCCATAGACCCGCGCCGGCCCCGCGCACATCAGATCGACCAGCCGCGGCAGGCTCAGCCGGCCGGCGTTCACATGGTCCAGCATCATCGCCACGATGGTCTGCACGCCCGTCAGTCCCGCCGCGCAATCGGGCCAGGGCAGCATCTTCTTTTCGCGCGCGTGCGGCGCATGGTCCGAGCCCACGGTATCGACCGTCCCGTCGGCAATCGCCGCCCAGGCCGCCTCAAAATGCCGTCGCCCGCGGATGGGCGGGTTCATCACCCCGAAGCCGCCCAGTGTCTCGTACACGTCCGGCGCCACCTGGGTTAGATGGTTGACCAGCACCTCGACCGAGGCGAGGTCGCGGAAATCCTTCAGGTACGCCAACTCCTCTTCCGTCGAGACATGCAGGATGTGCGCCGGGCGCCCGGTCTTGCGGGCCAGCGCCATCAGCCGGCGCGTCCCGAGGAACGCCGTCTCCTCGTCGCGCCATTCCATGTGGGTCGCATACGGCGCGCCGCGCGTGAACAGGGCGCGGCGCGCCTGCAGCGCGGTACTCGTCCTCGCTGTGATAGGCGATGCGCCGGCGTCCCGCGCGCATCACCCGCTCCAGGCTCTCGTCGTCCTCCACCAGCAGGTCGCCGGTGGAACTGCCCGCGAAGATCTTGATCGCGCAGACGCCGCGTCCGGTTTCCAGCGCCGCCAGGTCGGCGATGTTGGTCTTGGTACCGCCGACATAGAGCCCCATGTCGCACCAGGCGGCGCGCTCTACGTACTCTTGTTTCCACGCGAGCCGGTCGGCATCGACGATGGCGGGCGCGGTGTTGGGCATGTCGAACACCGTCGTGATCCCACCTAGCACGGCCGCCCTGGTGCCGGTGGGAATGGTTTCGACCGTCGCATCGCCCGGATCGCGCAGATGCGCGTGGCTGTCGATCAGTCCGGGCAGGACATGGAGGCCGCGCGCGTCGATCATCTGGTCGGCGGTCGCACCCGCCGCGACGCCGAGCGCCGCGATGCGTCCGTCGCGCACGCCGACATCGGTCTGCTCCACGCCCCAGGGCAGGACGCAGGTGCCGTTGCGGATCAGCAGGTCGTAATGAGCGGGCATCGCGATTGCGCCTCCAGTATCGTTCTGACTCAGGCGCCCTTTCCCCAAAGTCGATGGAAGGCGAGGGCCGTCAAAAAGACGTTCGCGTTCGCGCATCCCTTGACCTTTCGCCACTCCAAGGAGGCCATCATGGCGAACCGAACTGCATTGCGCGCCCACAACTCGTCGGCGATGAAGCCAGTGTCGTAGTCGGCAACGATCCGCTGATCCTGCAAATCGATAAAATGCCGTGCCACAAACTGGAGGCTAGGCTCGATCGGCAGATCCACAAGAGCGTTTAGCGGCGCTTTGAGCGGTCCAACTGCGAAAGCCTTGCAGACGTCCTTCATTGTGGAATGCGCAAAGCTCCGGACAACCTTGGCAGCCAAGCCCAACGGGGAAGCGGGAGCGACGACCTGGCTGGCCTCGGCGATCAAGAGGTGGAACACCGCATAGTACGAAGCGGAAACCGCACGCCTGAGATCGGCTTGGTTCGGACTGTCACATGTCGCCAGCTGGAACGCCTGTCGCAAAAGTTCGTCATGCAGTGCCATGCACCCGCTCGTTAACGTGGAAGCGGAAGTACGGCCAGTGACGCACGCCGGATCTGAGAACTTCGGCAACGATATCGTCGAGCAGGTCGGCAAGGTACGCCACATCTTCCTCTGAGGGTCTCTGATCGCTCTTTGACCAAAGCGAAATCCAAACCGCCGGTCCGCCGTCCGTATCCTCGCCGAAGGCAAACTCGTTGTCGTCGATTTGCACGTGAGACGGCAAGCGACCTGAGTCCTTTGCCAGCGCTAACCGGCTGGCGATAATCTGCTGCAGCGTTCCGATCTCTTGCGCCGTCGCAGCGGAGCCATTGACGTCCATTTTTACCATCCTGCGCGCTACTTTGCCGCCAACGCCTCGAACACATCCCCCTCGGGCGGCAAGCCCAGTATATGGCATTGATGCCAGAGCGCATAGAACAGCAACACCCAGGCCGCCATCGCCTCGCCGCCGCGGCCGGAGGCGCGGAACAGCGCCTCCACCCTGTGCGGCTCGGCGATTTCCGCAACCCCAGGCTGGGCGGCGACCAGCGGGCCGAGCCGGGCGCCCTGCCCCTTGATCCACTCGCCCACAGGCACGGTGAAGCCGCGCTTCGGCGCGAAGGCGCCCGCTTCCGGCAGGTGCCGGTCCAGCCAGCGGCGCAGCAGCCACTTGCCCATCCGCTTGCGCACCTTCAGTGCGTCCGGCAGGCGGAACGCGGCGGCGGCGACGGCGGGGTCGAGGAAGGGCGTGCGGCCCTCCACCCCATGCGCCATCAGGCAGCGATCGAGCTTCAGCAGCAGATCGTGCGGCAGCCAGTCGGCGATGTCGGCGGCCTGGGCGGCCGCGAGCCGCGTGCGCGCGCCCTCGGCCGTGCGGTTCTCGCTGGCGGCGAAGCCGTCCCGCCATCCGGTCGGCCGGCGCCGCAGCACATCGACCCGGTCGAACACGCCGCGGCCGCGCATCACCCGTCCGCCCATCCACCACGGCCGCACCGCGCTGCGATAGCGGCCATAGCCGGCAAACAGCTCGTCGCCCCCCTCGCCGCAGAGCACCACCTTGACGTCCGCGCGCGCCCGGCGGGCCAGGAACCAGCTCGGGATGATGGCGTAGTCGGCCGCCGGATCGTCCATGCAGGCGACGATCTCGGGCAGGTGGCGCCAGACCATCTGCTCGGTGATCTCCATCGCCTCGTGCTGCGCGCCGACCGCCTTCGCCAGTGCGGCGGCGTGCGCCCTTTCGTCGGCCGCGCCGGGAACGTCCCACCCGGCGGTGAAGGCGAGGACGGGGGCGCTGTTCAGCCGCGCCATCAGAGCCAGCAGCGCCGCGCTGTCCACGCCGCCCGAGAGGAACATCCCATACGGCACGTCACTGCGCTGGTGCAGCAGCACGCTGCTCTCCAGTGCGCCGTCCAACCGCTCCAGCGCGTCGGTTTCGCTGATCTCCTCCGGGCCGCCCTCGGGCAGCGCGGGCAGGCGGCGACGCTCGACGATGTGGCCTTCCAGGCAGGTCAGGGTCTCGCCGGGCAGCACGCGCTCGATGCCGTCGAAGATCGTCTCCGCCCCGGTGGTGAACTGCAGCTGGAGCAGCTCCTCGCGCAGCGCCGGCCGCAGCCCGCGCGCGACCAGCCCCGCCGCATGCAGCGCCTGGGGCTCGGAGGCGAAGGCGATCCCGCCTGGAATCTGCGCGACATAGAGCGGCTTGATCCCGAACGGGTCGCGCGAGAGCGTCACCGTACGGGCGCCGCGGTCGTGGATGGCGATCGCGTACATCCCGCGCAGGTGGCGCGCGTAGTCGGCGCCGTCGCGGCGGAACAGATGCAGCGGCGGCTCGCAGTCGCTCTCGGTGTGGCACGCCGCGTCCGGAAGTTCGGCGCGCAACTCCCGGTAATTGTAGATCTCGCCGTTGGCGACCAGGGTGGCGGGCCCGACGAATATCGGCTGGTCGCCGGTGGCGAGGTCGATGATGGCGAGGCGGTTCTGGGCCAACGCGACGCGGCCGACGACGGCATGGCCGCTGCCGTCCGGCCCGCGATGCGCCATCGCCCCGATCAGGCGCGCGAGCACCGCCGCATCGGGTGGCGGCGCGCCGGAGGCGAGGGCGAGCCCGGCGATGCCGCACATCAGACCTTCTCCACGGCGGCCAGGAAGGCGCGCCAGTGTGCGATCACCGGGGCCTCGGCGAAGTCGGCTTCGAAGCGCGCGCGCCCCGCCGTGGCCAGCGCCCGGCCGGACGGTGCGTCGCGCAGCACCGCCCCGAGCGCGTCGGCCAGGGCCGGGGCATCGTCGGGCGCGACCAGCAGCCCATCATGGCCGGGTTCGATGAGTTCGGCCGGACCCTGCGCGGCGGCCGCCACCACGGGAACGCGCGCCGACCAACCCTCGATCACCACGTTGCCCAGCGGCTCGTGGCGCGATGGGCAGACGAGCACGTCGCAGGCGGCGAGCAGGGCCGCCGTGTCGGCGCGCCAGCCGGGCATGTGGACGCGCGGCGCGACCCCCTCGGCGTGCGCCAGCGTCGCCAGCGCCCGCCGCTCCGGCCCCTCCCCGGCAATCACCGCGTGGACATCCGGCAGCCGCGCCAACGCCCGGATCAGCACGTCGAACGCCTTGTTTGGGTGCAGCCGGCCGAGCGCCAGCACCAGCGGCGCGCCGTCTGGCACCCCCAGCGCCGCACGCGGCGCGGGCGCTGCCCCGGCAAAGTCGGGCACGAAATTGGGCAGGTGATGCACACGCCAGGCGGGCCAGCCCTGCGCGCGGATCCAGGCGACGATGCCCCGCGTGTTCCCCGCCAGATGGTCGCAGCGCCGGAAGTTCCGCAAATCATAGAACCCGCCGAGCCGCCCGATCAGCGCCCAGTCCCCGCGCGGGGCGAAGCGGGCGGCCCGGCTCATCCAGGCCACCACCACGCGCGGCGCGAAGCGGATGAGCGTGCGCGCCAGACGCGGTCCGGTCAGCAGGTCGAGCGGGCCGCCGAAGCCCAGCTCGACCGGAGCGAGACCGTCGGCCGCCAGCCGGCGCGCTCGCGCGGCGTCCCGGCGGATCACCGGCAGCACCGCCTCGCCCGCGCGCGCCAGCGCCGCGCTCAGCCGCTCGAAGAACAGCTCCGCCCCGCCGGCTGGAGCGCCGGCCATCACCTGCGCCACTTTCATCGCCCGGCCTGTAGCACTTCTTGCCGGGTGCCGCGCCAGGGCCCACCTGTGCGGCATGGCACGAATGGCGGCGCTGCCCGCGCGCAGCGTGATCGAGATCGCCGGCGAGGACCGGGTGGCGTTCCTGCAGGGACTGGTCTCCAACGACGCCGCCGCCGCGGGGCCCGGCCGGGCTGTCTGGGCGGCGCTGCTCACCCCGCAGGGCAAGTGGCTCGCCGATTTCTTCATCCTCGGCGACGGCGCGCGCCTGTTGCTGGACGTCGAGGCGGCGCAGGCGGGGATGCTCGTGCAGCGCCTGTCCCGCTACCGGCTGCGCTCCAGGGTCACGGTCGCGCCGGTCGCGCTCGCGGTTCATGCCGCCTGGGACGGGCTGCCGGATGTCCCCGACGCCATTGCCGCGCCGGACCCCCGGCTGGACCAAGCCGGGTGGCGGGTGCTCGCGCCCGGCCCGCTGGCGGAGACGGCCAGCGCGGCGGACTACGACCTGCACCGCCTGGCCCTCGGTCTCCCCGACGGGTCGCGCGACCTCGAAGCCGAGAAGAGCGTGCTGCTGGAAGCCGGGTTCGACGAGCTGAACGGCGTCTCCTGGAGCAAGGGCTGCTACATGGGCCAGGAACTGACGGCGCGCACCAAGTACCGCGGCCTCATTAAGCGTCGCTTGGTCCCAGTGACCGTGGATGGCGCGCTGCCCGATCCCGGCACCCCGGTCCTGCGCGCCGGCAGGGAGGTTGGCACCATGCGCTCCGGGCGCGACGATTTGGGCATGGCGCTGCTGCGGCTGGAGGTCTTGGCCGGCGATCCGCTCGCCTGCGGCACGGCGCGGCTGGTCCCGCGCGTCCCCGACTGGATGCGTCTGCCGCAGCCTGCCGCCTGAGGGAACGCGGCCACGCCGCCCGGGTTACAGCCGGACAATGCGCGATCCCCTGCCCCGCCTGCCTCTTCCCGCCGCCGTCATGGGCGCGTGCGGGTTTGTCCTCGGCGGCGCGCTGCTGGCCCGGACCTGGGGGCCAGAGCCGCAGCATCCGCGCACCACCGCGTGGTACGCCGCACTTCGCAAGCCGCCCTTCACGCCGCCGGGCTGGGTGATCGGCGGGGCGTGGATGACCCTGGAGGCGTTGCTCGCCGTTGCCGGCACCCGCTTGCTGGCCGCACCGCCCGATCCGGCGCGGGTGCGCGCATTGGCAGGTTGGGCCGTCGCCGTGTCTGGCATCCCCGGCTGGATGGCGGTGTTTTTCGGTGCCCGTCGCGTCGCCGGCGGCCTCGCGGTGATCGGCCTCATGCTGGGTGCGGCGAGCACGGCCATCGCGGCTGCACGCCAGGTTGACCGCGTGGCGGCGAGCGCGATGGCGCCCCTGCTCGGCTGGCTCGGCTTCGCCGGACTGCTGAACGCGGAGGTCTGGCGGCGGAACCGGCTCAGCCGGTTCTGAGCCGATCTGCGGGTGCGGAGTGGTCGCCGTGTTGCCAATTCGTCACGGAATGACCCGCCCGTGATCCCACCAATCCTGTGGATAACTCTGGGGATGACGAGCACCAGGCCGCCGTGGCCGGCGAGTCGCCGCTGACAATGGCCTTGCGGAAAGGCTTGACGATATCAGCATCAAATCGATGCGCATCATCCACGCCCGATACCGAATCGGTATCCGTTGGCAATGTGGACCGAACCCCTGACTACGGCCGCCGGACGAAGAACACCACCGTCATGCCGGCCGACACGACGATGACGGCGAAGCGGATCTGCACCGGGCTCAGCCGCCGCCCGACCCGCGCGCCGGCATAGCCGCCGACGGCCGCGGCGATCAACATGGCGAGGCTCTCGCGCCACCAGATCTGGCCCGATAGCACGAAGCAGAGCGCCGCGATGCTGTTCATCGCGCTGACCACCAGGACCTTGGTCGGGTTCAGCACCCGAAGATCGGCTGCGCTCAGCATGCTCCAGAGCGCCAGCAGCATGATCCCGACCGCCCCGCCGAAATAGCCGCCATAGACGGCGAGCACGAACTGCACGCCGAGCAGCGACACCTTTCCCACGGTGAACCGACGGCGCAGCGCTGCGCCGATCCTGCCGCCGAAGGCGAAGGCCAGCGTCGCGGCCAGCAGCAGCCACGGCACGATGGCGCTGAAGGCCGCCTCCGGCGTGACCAGGAGCAGCACCGCGCCGACCAGCCCGCCCGCGAGGCTGATGGCAACCAGGACCGGCAGCGACACGCCGCCCAGGCCCGATAATCGGTCGCGATAGGCCCACGCGCTCGTCAGGCTGCCGGGCCAGAGCGCGACGGTGCTCGACGCATTCGCCGCCACCGGCGGCACGCCGGCGAACACCAGGGCCGGAAACGAGACGAACGAGCCGCCGCCGGCGATGGCATTCATGGCGCCGGCGATGAACCCCGCCCCGGCCAGAAGCGGCAGCGGGCTCATGCTGCTCGCTCCGGACGCCCGCGCCGCGCCAACCTACGCACGCGCCACGTTCGCCTCCGGCCGGAAGCGCACGCCGGGACGCGCCAGCCCGCCGCCCAGCCCGATCGGGGTGCCGTCGGCACGCCAGCACGCAGCCCCGGTCAGGCCGCCATCGGTCGCGAAGCCGATGGCGCACATCCCGCCGGCGACGTTCGGCACGACGGAGACCGTGTGACCGCGCGCCTCCATCGCCCGGATCGGCGCCTCGCCGAACGTGCGCTCCATCTCCACGCCGAACCCCTGCGTCCACAGCCGCGGCGCCTCGATCGCCTCGGACAAGGTCATGCCGTGATCGATCAGGTTCACCAGCGCCTGCATGACGGAGGGGAAGATGCGCAGGCCGCCGGGCAGCCCGAGCGCGTAGAGCGGGCGTCCGTCGCGCAGCACGATGACCGGCGACATGGACGAGGTGACGCGCTTGCCGGGCGCGACGGAGTTGGCCCTTCCCGGATGCGGCGTGAACAGGTTCATGTAGTTGTTCGGGATCATGCCGGTGCCGGGCACCACGAAACGCGCGCCGAACAGGCTGTTGATGGTCTGCGTCGCGGCCACGATCATCCCCGCGCCGTCGGCCACCGTCAGATGCGTGGTGTGCGCGGATTCGGCCGGGGCGACACCGGCGGCGAAGTCGCGGGCATGGGCGGGGTTGATCTCGGCCCGCCGCCGCGCGGCATAGTCCTTGGACAGAAGCTGCTCCACCGGGACGGCCACGAAATCCGGGTCCGCGGTCGCCACCGCGCGGTCGGCGAAGGCGATCTTCAGCGCCTCGGCCATCAGGTGCGTCGTCTCCGGCGAGCCGAAGCCAAGCGCGCCGATGTCGAACGTCTCCAGGATATTGAGCATCTGCACGATGTGCAGCGGGCCCGAGGAGGGCGGCGGCGGACCGACGATCTCGTGGCCGCGATAGGTGCCGCGCAGCGCCGGGCGTTCCACGGTGCGGTATCCGGTCAGATCCGCCATCGCCAGGTGCCCGCCGGCGCGCGCCATGTGCGCGACATAACGCGCGCCCAGCGCGCCGCCGTACAGCACCGCCGGGCCGTCGCGCGCCACCAACCGCAACGTCTCGGCGTAGTCGCCCATCACCACCCGCGCGCCCGGCTGCACCGCGCGCCCGCCCGGCAGGAACAGCGCCGCGATCTCGGCATCGCGCGCGAGGTCCTCGGCGCAGTCGCTGGCGCAGTCGGACAGGAACGGGGTCGCGCGAAAGCCGCGCGCGGCATGGCGGATCGCCGGCTCGATCACGTCGGCCAGAGGGAAGGTGCCGAACCGCTCCAGCACCTCGCACCAGCCTTTGAGGTTGCCCGGCGCGGCGACCGCGGTGGGGCCCAGCGCGTTGGCGCGCCCCAGCGCGTCCATCGTGCCGGGTGCGGCCGCCGGGTCGGGCGTGTAGGTCGTGGGACCGGTGGCCATCGGCGCGCGGCTCTGGTTGTCGATCACCACGTGCCGTCCCTCGGGCAGGCGGATGTGGAACATGCCGCCGCCGAGGATGCCGACCATCATCGGCTCGACCACGCTCAGCGCGAACAGCCCGGCGATGGCGGCATCGACGGCGTTGCCGCCGGCGGCCAGCATCTCGGCGGCGGCGGCCGAGGCGAGCGGGTGGTTGGTCACCGCCATGCCGCGCGCGCCGTGCGCCGGCTGCTTCTCCGGCGTGAAGCGGAGCGTGGTGCGCGCGCGCCAATCGGCCATGGTCGATCCCCAGGTTGTTCCGGGCCGCATTGTTCGGTACGGGACGGGCTTCGGGAAGAGGGGGGACCCCATGGAGCTTCGCGGACAGGCGGCGCTGGTGACGGGCGGCGGATCGGGGCTGGGCGCGGCGACCTGCGCGGCGCTCGCCGAGGCCGGCGCGAAGGTGGCGGTGCTCGACCGCAACGAGGCCGCCGCCCAGGCGGTCGCGGGACGCATCGGCGGCCTCGCCGTCGCCTGCGACGTGGCCGACGCCGGGTCGGCTGAGGCGGCGGTGGCGCGGGCCCGCGCGGCGCACGGCCCGGCCCGGCTGCTGGTCAACTGCGCCGGGGTGGGCAATGCCGGGCGCATCGTCGGGCGCGAAGGACCGCTCGATCTCGCCGCCTTCGCGTTCGTGGTCCGGGTGAACCTGATCGGCACGTTCAACCTGCTCCGCCTGGCGGCCGCCGGCATGGTCGGGCTCGAGCCGCTGGCCGACGCGGAGCGCGGCGTGATCGTCAACACCGCCTCGATCGCCGCTTACGAGGGCCAAGTGGGGCAGGCCGCCTACGCCGCGTCCAAGGCGGGGGTGGTCGGGCTGACGCTGCCGGCGGCACGCGAGTTGGCCCGCGCGGGGGTGCGCGTGGTCACGATCGCGCCGGGCCTGATCGAGACGCCCATGCTGGCCGGGCTGCCGGAGGAGCTGCGCCAGGGGCTGGCCGCCTCGGTCCCCTTCCCGCCTCGCCTCGGCCAGCCGAGCGAGTATGCCGCCCTGGTGCTGCACATCGTCACCAACCGGTTCCTCAACGGCGAGACGATCCGGCTGGATGGCGCGCTGCGCATGGCGCCGCGCTGAGCAAATTGTACAGTCGCCTCGCGCGGCGGCGGCGATTGTACGGTTTCCGTCAAGGGTTTCTTAACCCGCCCGCAGGCGCAGCCATGCGGCGCCCTTCGCCACCGCCTCGCGCGCCTTCGCCACCTGGGCGCCGGCGCGGATGAAGCCGTGGACGACGCCGATGAAGGTCTCCGTCTCGACCGGCACGCCGGCCGCGCGCAACCGGCTGACCAGCGCTTCGCCCTCCGAGCGCAGGACGTCCAGCTCGGCGAGCTGCACCAGGACCGGCGGCAGCCCGGCCAAGCTGGCCCGCAGGGGCGCGGCCAGCGGATGCAGGCGGTCGGCCGCGTGCGGCACGTACACGTCCCAATAGAATGCCATGCGCTCGCGCGAGAGGCCCCAGCCGGTGCCGAACTCCCGATAGCTCGGCGTGTCGAGATCGCTGTCGCACACCGGGTAGGTGGCGAGCACGCCGCGTAGCGCCGGCCCGCCGGTGTCGCGCAGCAGCAGGGCGGCCGCCAGCGCCAGATTGCCGCCCGCGGAATCGCCGCCGAGCAGGATGCGCGACGGATCGATCCCCCACTCGGGCGCGTGCGCCGCCAGATGGCGCACGACGGCGGCGCATTCCTCCAGTGCCTGGGGGAACTTCGCCTCCGGCGCGAGCGCGTAGTCCACGCTGACCACCGCGAGGCCGGCGCCGGCGGCATACTCGCGCGCCAGCCGGTCATGCGTATCGACCGACGCCCAGACCCAGCCGCCGCCATGGAAATAGACCAGGGCTGGCAGCGCCCGGTCGGCGCGCGGGCGATACAGGCGGCAGAAGATGCGCCGGCCGCGCGCGGCGATCCAGCGATCCGCGGTCTCGGCCATCGTCGGCCCGCCCTGGGCGATGCGCAGGCCGAGCGCATCGTTGACCGCCCGGTGCGGGTCGAGCGGCACCTCCAGCCGGATCGGCGGATACGAAGCCGCCGCCGCGTCCTGCTCGGCGAGGAACGCGCGCATCTCGGGGTCCAGGCGCGCGGGATCGCTCATCGCAGTCTCCCTGTGCCGCCGGGGCCGGCAGCGCGCCGGCCCGGCGGGAAGGCGTCAACTGCCGGCGGGGATTGCCGCCGGGCTACGGATGCTGGCCACCGCCTCCAGGCGTGCCGCCTCCGGACATGCCGCTTCCGGACATCCCGCCGCCGGGCGCGCCGCTTCCGGACATATCACTTCCGGGCGCGCCGCCTCCGGGCGTGAAGCTGTGGCCCTGCTGCGCGGCCTGAAGGCTTTCGGCATTGAGACGGTCGATCGCCGCATCGCCGGTCGCGCTGTCGCTCGCGGTCTGCGTCGCGCGTCGGTTGCGCGCGGCGACGTGACGCGTCACGCCGCGACGATGGGTCATGGCGGGCGCTTGGCCGGTCCCCGACGTGGCGGCGCTGCCGGTGGTGCTGGCGGTCCCCGCCGTGCCGCCGGTTCCGGCGGTGCTACCAGTCCCGCTGGTGCTGCCCATCCCCGTGGTGGCGCCGGTTCCGCCTGTGCTCTCGGTCCCGCTGGTGCTGGCGGTCCCGTTGGTGGTGGCGGTGGGCGTCGTGCCGCCGCTGCCCGAGGTTGCCGCGCCGCCGGTGCCGGCGTTGCCCGCCGCCGGGTTGCCCGTGGTGCCCGCTTGCGCCGGAGCGTTGCCGCCCCCGCCGCCCGCGCCGCCCCCGCCGGCGCCACCGCCGCCTTGCGCGAGTGCCGGGATCGTGCCGAGAGCGGCGAAGCTCAGCGCGAGCGCACCGAGCGTCGTGGTGAAGCGTGAAGCCATGAGATTCTCCTTGTCGCCGGACGCGGCCAGGAATGCCGCAAGGACAAGTCGTTACACTGGATGCGCAGCGCGCACTGCGCAGTTCACAAACCAGTGACTCCGCCCTCGTGGTGCCCTTGCCGTGGCCGCTGTGCGACGCAATACCCGCAACGCCGCAGCGAGGACACACACGTGGACCCCGAAACCGCCCTCCGCACCCTCGCCGGATCATCCGCGTTCCGCGCCGCCGTGGCGACGCTCGCCGCCGAGCACGCCCGCACCGTCGAGGACATCGTGGCGCTGACCGAGACGCCGGCGCCGCCCTTCCAGGAAGAAGCGCGGGCGAAGCTCTGGATGGCGATGGCGACCGAATGTGGATTGGCCGCGGTGCGCCAGGATGCTGTCGGCAACGTGACCGCGATCCGGCCAGGCACCGATGCAGGCACCGGCGCGATGCTCTGCGTCGCCGCGCATCTCGACACGGTGTTCCCCGCCGGCACCGATGTGCAGGTCCGCCGCCAGGGCACGCGCCTGCTGGCGCCCGGCGTCGGGGACGACACGCGCAGCCTCGCCGTGCTGCTCGCCTTCGCCCGCGCGATGGATGCGGCGGACATCCGCACCCGCCGCGACATCCTGTTCGTCGCCGATGTGGGCGAGGAGGGCGCGGGCGACCTGCGCGGCATGCGCCATCTGTTCCAGCAGGGCGAGTATGCCGGCCGCATCGGCGCCTTCATCACCATCGACAGCCCGAACATGGAGGGCATCGCCACGCGCGGCATCGGCTCGCGGCGCTACCGCGTGACCTACAGCGGCCCTGGCGGGCATAGCTGGGCGGCCTTCGGTCTGGTCAACCCGATGCACGCGATGGCCGGCACCATCGCCCGGCTGGCCGCGATCGAGCTGCCGTCGGCCCCGCGCACCACCTTCTGCGCCAGCCGCGTCGGCGGCGGCACCTCGATCAACGCCATCCCGAACGAGATCTGGGCCGAGTTCGACCTGCGCTCGGAGGACGCTGCGGCGCTGGACCGTCTCGACCAACGGTTCCTGGCGATCGTGGACGAAGCCGTGGCGGCCGAGAACGCCGCGCGAGCCACCCAGGACGCCCGCATGGCCGCCCAGGTGAGCAAGATCGGCGACCGCCCGGCCGGCGGCACCGACGAGGCGCACTGGCTGCCCCGCCTCGCCCACGCCGCCATCACCCAGCAGGGTTTCACCCCGCGCTTCGAGGCCTCGTCCACCGACGCCAACATCGCGATGAGCTTGGGCATCCCGGCGATCAAGATCGGCTCGGGCGGCATCGGCGGCCGGGCGCACTCGCCCGAGGAGTGGATCGACGTGGAGCCCGAACCCTCGCTGCGCGGTATGACCGCCGGATTGGCGGTGGTGCTGGGGGCGGCGGAGGTGGCGTAGGAGCGAAATAGGGGTCGGGAGATATTGCACGCCGAGGAAGGCCGGTTGCAATCCGACGCTTGCTGTCGAGTTTCGTTTCCACCGTCTCTATACAACCGTCTTCGTCCGGTGTGGGAGGAACTGGTGGACTGTGATCTTGCGATCGTGGTGGCGGTCTTGCCGGGTTTGACCCGATGCCCCGAATGACGGCGCGGCACGCAGCCGCTTTTTCGGGGAAGGTTGAGACCAAATCAGCCGCACCCACGCGACATGCCTTCGAACTCGAGCGCTCAGCGGTCGCCGCCCGACGCCTTCCTCCATAACTCAAGCATCAACTCCCCTCCTTCCTCCATATTCTCCCGCAAATGATAGAGGGGGATCTCGGTAAATTTCTTCCCGCCCTCCACAGTTTTTTGCCGTAGTTTCACTTTGAAAAGCCGCTCAACGCCCAGCATCAATTCCAGCATGATCACCACAGGGTTTCTAGCGCCCTTATCGATGAAAACCCCATCGAGGTCCCGCCATCTATACGTCTGGAGGCTGCAAGCTTCGTCTACCCACTGGAACTCCTCCACGCTTAGTCGCACTTCCTGCTTACCGAAATTCTTGCAGCTCGGGAGCGCGCATTTGTACCTGGCGACAAAGTGTGTGGAGAAGCCGTACGCAGGCGGAAGCCCCATGGTCCGCTTCGCACGGTAAAAGTCGGATCGATACAGATCCGCGAAACAGCCAGATAGGCTCAGCTCCCATTGAGCATCCAGCGCAACTGCTTCACCGGACGTTTCGAAGGCCTCAGCGGGATCAGGATAATCTGCGCCTCGCCGCTTGAGGCGTACTGTAAGAGTGGGGTGTTCATCGAGTAACTTTAGCCTCCTGATTTCGCAGAAGGGTGAGGGCTTTTCTTGTCCGGCAAGCAAGCTCTTCAAACTCGGAGCTGAGAACATATCGCCCAAACTCGAACCAGTTTGGAAACTCCGTCACTTCTGCATCAGCCCTCATGTCCAGCAACAAGGCATGAAAGTGCCCGTTGATGTAGTCCAGGAATGAGACCGACTTGCCGTCACTGCCCCTGGTCTCGAGCGCCGTCTGGACCGTCACAATGTGGGCCAGGTTCTTTGCGTAGGGTGCCTCACCGCAGAGCCGCGCGGCCAGATCGTCAGCCAACAACTCTTCCTTTCGCCGCAGGGGAGCCATGAGAAGGGAGAAAGAATACCAATACAGTGTCAGAACCAAAAGCGACGGATTCAACCTCTCATATACGTGCTTCGATATCAAATTCATCCGAGGGATTGCGGAGAGGATGTAATGCTCCAGACCAACGAACCAGATGGCGCGCCTCATTCGGATATGGGCAATCTCATGAGCAATTGCGCTCTCCAACTCTTCTCTGTTCAGGATGATCAGAAGCAACGCCCCTATGCTTATCAGGTTCGTGCCGGATCCTTGTGCACGACTTGGACCGGAACTCACGGCGGCGATGCTGGCATCAGGCGTCAAGTAGATGTGCTCAGGGACGGGAACATCCGCGCGTTGCGAGCAATGTGCAAGTATGTCCTCGAGTGCAGGGCACGTCTGCAGCTCGATTCCCTTCCACTTGTCGCGCCGGAATAGGCTCAGGATTAGAGACACCGAAAGCGCCAGAACGAGTATACCTTGCATGTTAACGGCTGAAACAGGCGACTGATAGGCTCTCAGAACCATGAGGACGCCCGGGGCGGCCAAGCCCATGGTGACGATTTCGAAGCCCAACGCTCCAGCGACAACGAACCACCCGAAGCGAGCAGGCAGCTTCATCTGATCGTCGGCCCTTTTACGTCCCACTACACCTTCCTCCGCCAACGGGCCTACTTGAACCAGTTTTCGAAGAACGGCCGGCTTGCTGCTCGACCTGCTTCACTGAGGCCAAGGGCCGCATGCGAGGGGGTGCCAAGCTTTTTCGACGTGACCGTCCCGACCAGGTTCATCCCTGAGGCGCTGCAGTAGACAATGCAGCCGTTCACGAATGCGATGACGTAGCCTATCGCGTCCGGCTTGGGCGTCTTCAGTACCGCCCCGCAAAGGCAGATAGCGATGGCGAGAACCCAGGCCAGCCAAGACGGACTCCAACCAAGCGCATTCTTAAACGAGTTTGTGATCGCAACGACCGCGATTGAGATGCCGCCGAACGTGGCCAGCGAATTGGGGGAGATTAGCTGCTGCGGTATTTCCATGGCGAACTAACCCTCTAGGCGGTCTCCAACGGTTAGGTGTCCCTTGATTCGATATTCTCCGGATGAGCGGCGTTTCTACCCATCTCGTAGGCAGCTTAGCCGCCGTTCCAGGCATTCGGCAATGGTTGGGTCGGTGGAAAACCCGCCAGAGCGCTGCGACCCGGTCGATGGCGGCCGCATGGGTGCACATGCCCACCCAACGGCCTCCATCGGGACACACGTCTCGTGACGACGACGAATCACCACAGGCGTGGAGAGGGCGCTCAATATCGGACCGGCGGCAATGGGCGGAGCGTTGCGATGGCCAAGAGGATGTTCTGGAACAGACCGCGCGGAACCATTGCCTCGGCCATTTGGAAGATCGCCGAAAACATTCGTTTCTCGCACCTGCCCATCGTCGGCGAGGGTGCGATGGGCAAGCGCGATAGCGATCACGAGGTCAGATCAGACGGCCGATGCGCCGCCCAGGCGGCGCATCGGCCGTGCGGCGGCCCAGCAGAGGCGGGGATGGCTCGGCAGACCGGAGCGGACCGTTGGTTAGGGTCCCCGGCCCTATCGCATCGCGCCGGCAAGTGCGGTAGCCTGCACCCATGGCGGCCCAACGCATGGTGGACCCCGGATGAAGCAGCGTTCCGTCACAGGCCTATGGATGGGCGGGGCGTTTTGCACGGCGCTCGGCTTGGCCGCTGCCATCCTCGCCGCGGTTGGCACCGATGCGAGGGGCATCGATGCCGCGCTACAGATGACGGCGCGCTTTTCATTCGTCCCTTTCTGGTTCGCCTATGCCGGGGGCGCCTTGCGCAAGGTGTTCGGCCCGAACTTCCAGGTCGTGGCGCGTCGGGGGCGTGAGTTCGGCCTCGCCTTCGCTTCGGCTCAGAGCGTTCACATTGGCCTGGTGGTGTGGCTGTATCGGATATCGGCCCGGTCGCCCGTATCGGACAAGACGCTTGTCATCTTCGGCATCGCCACGATTTTGATGTATCTTCTTGCGCTGTTTTCCATTCGACCGCTGTCCCAGGCGCTCGGTCCAACGCGATGGAAGGTCCTGCGCACGGTCGGGCTCGAGTATATCGCCCTGGCTTTCTTCCTGGATTTCGTGGGTCCCCCCATTCAAGCGACTGCCAAGAGCTTGCTTGGCTATTTGCCGTTTTCGATCCTCGTCGTCGCAGGAGCGGTGTTGCGGCTCATCGCCTGGACGCGCGCGCGCCCGCCAAGGGTGACGCCAGGCGCATGGCGCCGCTCTCGATCACGAGCATCCCTGTCGCGGTCGTAACCGAGGGTCGGGCCGGCGTCCGCGCCCTCGGCGGGGGATTGTGGGCTTCCTTATTCAAGGTGCTATGATGCCCCAGTATTGGCAATTCGCCTCTTTCAACTCGACAGGCACTGCCGGGAAAAATGGCGGATTTGATGCCCAAATACTCTTTAATTGTATGCACCAGCTCTCCGGCGGGTGCGGCATAGGCGACTTATAAGGCTGGGGCGGCACCACAACAAAGAGTGCGCGCGTAGAGCGGTGGACCTTCTCCACGAAAAAGAGTGCGCGCGTAGAGCGGTGGACCTTCTCCACGAACCCCCCGACGAGAGCCGGAACGTAGTAAGAGCCGCGCAATTCCCTCCATGCGCTATTTACGTTTTTGTTGTTCAACGAAATACCCGTGATAACAATGGTCACCGATAATGTAACTGTAATCTTGAGTACTGAATTTGACCGATATTTCTATGAGCTCTTTGATTTTGCCTTTAACCCTCCCCGCTCGACCCTGTTTTTCCCGATCTTGCTGTTCCGGGTGGCGGGATTGCTCCAGGTATTGGGGGCGAGGCGGGTCGTGGTGGTCCCGTCGGTCTCCGTGCCAGCGGGCCGAATGGTGCGTCCAGGTCTCGGGCCTGCCGCCTGCATTCGTGCGCGTCGGTGCTGCCATATCAATTCTGCCCGTAGTGAGCGCATTTTTCAGAGCCGCGCGGGTGTCGCCTTTCACCCGACCAGAACACTCCAGGTAACATTGTAGTTGGAATTCGAGCCGCATCCCGACGGGGAATTTACGCCCGGGTTGTTCTCGGTCGATGTGAATTTGTGCCCGTTTGCGGTCAGGACGCGAAATGAGGCGCCACTGTAGATGTGGACGGCCGCTGCGACCGGCCCATCGCAATTGGGGAAGAAGTCGGTCCAGGCTTCGGCCACTGCCCATCCAGCGAGTGCGCCAAGAGCACTGCCGAGGATCGGTACTGGGATCGCGATGCCCAACGCAGCCCCAATGGCTGAGCCGATTACCGTCGTGACGGCGGTCGCAAGCGCCCCGGCCGCCGCCAGAGCTAATTTCTCCGCCGCCTGCTGTAGATAGGTGGTCGCGTCCGCTTCGCCCTTGGAGCTGTTGATGATATGATACGTTATCACCACGTTGTCTGTGTCGGCGATGCTGACGGCGTCGAAGTCGAGATTGGTCGGATACACGCCGTTGCGGAGATTCCCCATCGACTGGGTCTTAACCTGGGGTTGCCCGTTGTTTACCGTCAGGGAGAAGGACACATAGTCGGTATCGGACGAGCTACTGAACAAGTTTCCCGATCTCGTGTTAAGTATCTGGAACGAATCAAGCGAAAACCTGTACGGTTGCGCTGGCGCTTGCGCGACGGAATTTGCTGCCTGCGTCAGGGTGAATTTCTCCCAATCGCCGACCACGGTCGCATCGGTGTGGATGGGTTGGGTGTTGGGGCCTCCGACACCGCCGCCGTTGACGGCGGTCAGGTAATTGCCGTTCGCGGTCAAAATCCTCACGGTCGGCGGATTGACGGTGTCATCCACCTGAAGGGTGACGGTCTCCCACTGTCCCTGGTTCGCGGCGTCAGTATGGATCGGGCACGTGCCGTCGTTGGGGCCGCCGATATCACCCCCGTTAATAGCCGTTACGTAGTTCCTGCCAGACGCGGTCTGGAGCGCGAAATTCATGCCCGGCCCGACATTCTGAGATCCTGCCTGCAAGATGAGCTTGAAGATCTCCCATGACCCGGCAGCGGTCGCGTCCGTGTGGATGGCCACGAGCGTCACGCCGCTGTCCGGACCTCCAAGGCCGCCCCCGTTCACGACGGTCAGCATGTTCTCCTTGTTCGGGGTCAGTATGGCGCCGACGAAGGTTTTCATGACGCGGGAACTCCTCATCTCCGACGCGGAAGCCAGTGGCCGCCCTGGCGTGTCGGACTGGACAGCGGGGCGCGCAAGCGGCATCAGACCGCGTCCGGCGGGGCTTGGCATCGTCGAAATTGACTACGAAGAATGCTATGTTTTACGGTGGCGTATCAGAGCGACATGATCTTAGCGACCAGCTCCGCGATACGGTTGCTTGCTGTTGCGCCGAGCAAAGCACGGATCTTCGCGCGGACTGTGTAGATGCTGGTTTGACGCTCGGTAGCGATTTGCTGCGGAGACGTTCCGGTCGCTAGCGCAACGGCCACGTCCGCTTCCGTGAGGGTGCAGCCCAATGCCGCTCGGATACGGGTGGCTGCCGGGGCGCGGTGGGTCAGCGGCTGTTCGACAAACACGAGCGCACAGTTGGCGTGCAGCGGGCTGAAGGGGTTATCGCACGTAGCTCCTGCGGGAACCACCTGGACTGTCGCAGCACCAAGCGCCGCCGAGCCAAGAGGGATCGTGCCACCACCTTGACCCCGACAAGCAGACGCAACAAGGATCTCGAGGCGTTCGGTGTGCGTCTGGTCAACGAGTTGGAGATGACCGGCGATGTTCGTGCGCAGGACTTCACCCCGAGCCAGCAGCTTTTCCCCGGCCGATGACTGATCGAGAATCCGCGTATGCTCATCGACCATCACGCACGCAGTGCCGTGGTGATCGATGGCTTTCCGTAGCAACATGCCCTGCGCTAGTTGCTCCGCCAGCAGCGCACTCAGGCGAACCGATCGGCGAAAATGCCCGATCACCGGACTCCAGCGTGCAAGCTGCTTCCTTTCGAGCGGTGCCTCGCGCGAATGCACGTCGAGCACAGTCACATGATTTGCGTCATTTTCGAGAATGACGCCCGCCTGATAGCGGCCGCCCGAGGGAATTAGAAATTCCTGAAAATAAGGATTGCCTGAAACGAATTCCTCGGAAAGGAATTCGTGGCAGAGTGAAATAGTTCCGGGGGGTCCGCTCGTATGAAAGGCTGCTGGCAAAAGTGGGTCAAATTCCTTCCAGCCCTCCATATACCGGATGGCGGAATCGGGATTCATGCTCGTACGCCGAGCGACTTGAAGCGTGGTCGCGCCCCGCCCCTCGCGTCGGCACACTTATCAAGCACGACAAGGTGCACCCCCGCGCCGCCCACAGCATCTGCGAATTCGGCCAGGGCGGTCGGCCACTTAGCGGGATTGGCTACTGCCTCATCAATGAGACTGAGGAGATGACCAATTCTGATGATGCCAGCCCTCCTGGGTAGAAAGCCCATCTACGGCATCGCGCCACGCTGTCTCTCCTATAGAAATTCTGATCTCGAACCGAAGTGGCGGGTTCGGGCTACGCCGCCGCCGCCGCGATCCGACAGGAACTGGTGTTGCGGCGCGCTGGCGGGTGAGATGGCCGGCTTCAGGCCCGAACGTCCGCTCTCTGCCGGCCCGCCTCCTGCGCCGTCGGTTCCAGTCGATACAGCCCGGCGGCGTTGTCGCGGAACACCTTGCGCCGCTCGGTCTCGCTCAGCCGGATCGGGAACGCGGTCCTGGGGTCGTCGAAGTCCCAGTGCGGATAGTCGGTCGCGAACAGGATGCGGTCCCAGCCGATCCAGTCCAGCGTGCGCCGCAGATCCTCGGGCCGCTCGGGCTCGTCCATCGGCTGCGTGGTGAACCAGAAATGCTCGCGGATGTATTCCGACGGTGGCCGCTTGACATGCGGCACCTCGCTGCGCAGGCGGCCCCACAGCTTGTCCAGCCGCCAGCCCAGCGCCGGCATGTAGGCGAAGCCGGCCTCGATGACGACGATCCTCAGCTCGGGGATGGCCTCGAACACGCCCTCCATCACCAGGCTGGTGACCAGCGCCTGCGCGCTCTGCACGTTCGAATGATGCTCCTCCACGTAGAAGGATGGATGCCCGCCGGGGAACGAGGCGTGGCCGCCATAGCCGCTGCTGTGCAGGCCGATCGGCAGCCCGTTGCGCGTCGCCGCCTCCAGGATGGGCCAGTAGCGACGCCGTCCCAGCGGCTCGGCGGTGCGCGGCGAGATGAACACCTGCGCGAAGGCGCGGTCCCCTGCCCTGTGCTCGATCTCCTTGATCGCCGCCGGCGCGTCTTCCTGCGGCACCACGATCGAGCCCTTCAATCGCGGCTCCGGGCCGCACCACGTCTCGCGCTGCCACTGGTTGATCGCGTGGCACAGCGCGGCGCCGTATTCCACGTTGCGCTGGTCGCCGCCATTCGGGAACAGCACCTGCAACAGCCCGGCCTCGATCCCCAACGGATCGAGGTGCTGGGCGCGCATGAACGCCAGGTCCGAGCCGGGCGGCCCGCCGTTCGGCGGCCACGAATCGCGGCGCGACAGCGCCGGCTGGGAGCGCGGGTACGGCGTGGTGGCGAAGAACGGCTGGCGGAGATGGTTGCCGTA
Source organism: uncultured Pseudomonadota bacterium (assembly GCA_963756495.1). GTDB lineage: Bacteria > Pseudomonadota > Alphaproteobacteria > Acetobacterales > Acetobacteraceae > DATFDN01. The sequence goes on from CAVWNS010000009.1 coordinate 753,467, forward strand.
CTCCGCCGCGTGCTCGCGCCAGCGGCGCGGCAGGTGCTGCGTGATGTCGCTGATCGCCTGCGGCAACGGGTGGATGTCGCAGTCGACGATGCCGAGGCGCGACTCCTGCGCGGGGCGAGGCGCCATGGGGTGAGAAGTCTGGCGGACGTCCACGTTCATCGGACGGTCTCCTTCAGCCTGGGATAGGTTTCCAGCGGGTTGTCCACGCCGATGCGGCGCGCGAGCATGGGCGAGATACCGGGGGGCAGCGGATCGGCGCCGTCGAACTGCCAGTGCGGATAGTCGGTGGAGAACAGCAGCATGGCATCCGAGCCGATCTGTTCCAGCACCGCTTCGAGCTTGGACGGCTCGTCGGATGGCGCGTCCACCGGCTGCAACGTGCACCGCACATGGTCGCGGATGATCTCGCTCGGCGCGCGGTCCACCCACGGCACCTCCATCCGCACGCCGCGCCAGGTCTTGGTCGCGCGCCACATGAAGGGCGGCAGCCAGGTGAAGCCGGATTCGCCAGCACGACCTTCAATCCCGGAAAGCGCGTGAACACGCCCTCGAAGATCAGGCTGAGAAGCTGGCCCTGGAACGCCTGCGCCTGGTGGGCGTAGTCCTCGATGTAGAAGGACGGCCAGCCGATGCTGGTGCTGGCGTGGCGATAGGCGCTGCCGGCATGGATGGCGACAGGCAATCCGTGCTTCTCGGCCGCGGCGTAGATCGGCCAGAACTGCCGCTTGCCGAGCGGCGCGTCGCCGGCCGCGAGCAGTTGCACCTGCACGAAGCGGGCATCGTCGGCCCAGTGCGCGATCTCCTCGGCCGCCAGCTCCCCGTCCTGCCAGGGCACGACGATGGAGGCGCGCAGACGCGGCTCCTTGTCGAGCCACTCGGCGGCGATCCAGCGGTTCACGCCACGGCAGAGGCCGGCGGCGAAGTAGGCATTGAGCACCGCCTGCCCGCCCCAGACGGTGTTGCAGATGGCGAACCGCACGTTGAACGGATCGAGCGCGTGCGCCCGCATCAGATCGAGATCGGTTCCGGGCTTTCCCCTCGCCGGCCGCCACTCCGGGCGCGATGCCAGCGGCGTGGTCGGCGGGTAGCTCGTGAGATCCAGCCCATCGATGCCGCGCACGACGACCTGCTCGCGCCAATGCTCGTCCAGATGCGGCAGCAGCGCGCCCATGCCGGGCACCGCCGGGTGGACATCGCAATCGATGAACTGCTCCTGGGCTGGCACGGCGCCTCCGTTCACGCGACCGGCTGAAAGCGCGAAGCTACGCGCCCGCGCGTTGCTTGCAAAGGCCGGCCCGGCGCCGCCACGGCGGGCTATCGGAACAGCTTGGTCGCGTCGCCAATCGTGTTCGCCACGCCCCAGAGCAAGGGAAGGCCCACGATCAGCCAGAACACGACCAGCCTGACACCGACGGCCGTTTCCGCCTTACGGTCGTCCGCATGTGTGCTCATCGCTATCTCCCGCTCAGGCCGTTTGCGTGGCGATGTGGTGACGCACGCTAACCGGGCGCATCAGCAGGTTGCAGATCAGGCCGATCAGCAGCAGCCCGGCCATGATGTACAGGGTCTGCGTGTAGGCGTCGGCCCGCGCGACGCCATGATCGATCTGATACTGGCGGATGTAGTTCACCAGCACGGGCCCGAATACGCCGGCGGCCGACCACGCGGTGAGCAGCCGGCCGTGGATCGCGCCGACATAGTGCACCCCGAACATGTCGTTCAGATAGGCCGGGACGGTGGCGAAGCCGCCGCCATACATGCTGATGATGACCACGCAGCAGATCACGAACAGCGCGATGCTGCCGATGTGCGCCGCGCTCGGCACCAGCGCGTACAGCGCCATGCCGAGGACGAAGAACACGAATAGGTGGCCCGCCGGCCGATGTGGTCGGAGGCGGACGCCCAGAAGAAGCGGCCGACCATGTTGAACAGGCTCAGCAGGCCGACGAAGCCCGCCGCCGCCGACGGCGCGTGATGCGGCCGGGGAACATCTCCTGCGTCATCGGCGACGCCTGGCCGAGCACGCCGATGCCGGCCGTGACGTTCAGGCACAGCACCAGCCACAGCAGCCAGAACTGCGGCGTGCGCGATCGCGGTGTCCAGATGCACGTTCTCGGTGGTAATCATTCCGCTCGACTGCGCGGGCGCGACGATAGCCCGCGGGCCGCCAGCCCTCGCGCCGGCACCCGCACGATGCCGCGCCGAGCACATGAAGCAGAAATAGACACGCCCAGCACGACGAACGTCTCGGCGCACGCCGACATGCGTCGGGCGTGGAGAACGCGGCCATCAGTCGCACCGACAGCGGCGAGGCGATCATCGCGCCGCCGCCGAACCCCATGATCGCCAGACCCGTCGCCATGCCGGGCCGGTCGGGGAACCAGTTGATCAGCGTCGACACCGGCGAGATGTAGCCGATGCCGAGCCCGCATCCGCCGAGCACGCCGTAGCCCAGATAGATCAGCCAGAGCTGGTGCAGGTGCACGCCGAGCGCGGAGACCAGGAAGCCGCCGCCGAAGCAGCAGGCGGCGGCGAACATCGCCTTGCGCGGTCCGACGCGGTCGAGCCAGGGGCCGAAGACCGCGGCCGAGAGCCCGAGCAGCACGATGGCGATGCTGAAGATCCAGCCAAGCTCGGTCAGCTTCCAGTCCGCCGGGCGCCGACTCGCGTGATGCCGATCAGCCTGGTCAGCGGCAGGTTGAACACGCTGAACGCGTACGCCTGCCCGATCGACAGATGCACGCACAGCGCCGCGGGCGGCACCAGCCATCGGCTGAAGCCCGGCCCGGCGACGGTGCGATCGCGGTCGAGCATCCGGGCGCAGCGCGTCGGCTGAGCTCAGGGAGGCATCTCCCGTCCTTTCTTTCCGTCGTCCGGTCGGACGACTGCTCCGTGAGCGTTTCGAACGCCTGAAAGCCCCACCTTGGCTCTCGGCGCCGGCGAAGCCGCATCCCTCATGTGCGGTCGGGCCGCAGCGATGCCACGGCTTCGCGCACGATCGGGGTCAGGCGGTCGCCCTCTTGCGAACCGAGCTGGCCCAGGATGGCGGCCCGCATCCGCGGCTCCCAGAAATTGCGGATATGCTCGGCGGTCGCCGCCACCGCCTTGTCGTGTCCCTCGTAGGCGAAGGCGCGGCCGATCTGGTTGGCCATGTGGATCAGCTTGTCAGGCGACATCCCGCGCACACTCCAGATCGATCCGGTCGGGATGGGTGAACAGCTCGAAGCCGTCATCGCGCGCCACGCCGATCAGCGCGATCCCCGCGGCCTCGGCCACCCGCACGGCGAGCGCGGTCGGCGCGGAGACGCCGACCAGCACCGGGGCGCCGATCGCGGCCGCCTTCTGCACCAGCTCGACCGACAGACGGCTCGACATCACGACGATCCCCTCGCCCGCTCCGACCCCCATTCGCGCCAGTGCGCCAGCCAGCTTGTCCAGCGCGTTGTGCCGCCCGACATCCTCGCGCAGCGCCACCAGCCCGCGCGCCGGATGCCAGAACCCCGCCGCGTGGACCGCGCGGGTGCGCTGGTTGAGCGTCTGCGCCCCCGGCAGCGCCGCCAGCGCGGTGGCGACCGCCTCGGCCGCGAAGCGCGCCGCCGAGGCGACCGGGCGCGGCGCGCGAGCGGCGTCGGCCAGGCTCTCGATCCCGCACAGCCCGCACCCCGACGGCCCGACAAGCCGGCGGCGCCGGCCATCCACGATCCCCGCCCGCGCGGGCGGCAGCCACATGCGCAGCTCGATCCCGGCATGGGCACAGACGATCTCCACCTCCTCGATGTCGGCGGCGCGCTCGATGATGCCTTCGGTCAGGCTGAAGCCGATCGCGAAATCGTCGAGGTCCGCCGGGGTCGCCAGCATCACGGCGAGCGTGGCGCGGTTGTAGGTGATCGCGACCGGCGCCTCCTCCGCGATCTCGCGCTCGCCCACGCTGGCAGCGCCGCTCCGCCAGGCGGCGCGCGCGACAACCCGCGCCGGCGGCGGGACGGTCATTCGGCGGGCACCGGAGCGATCCGCCGGCTGCGGGCGGCGAAGGCCTCGTATTCCTCCTGCCAGGCGCTCGGCCCGTTGCTCGGCGAGACCTGCACCGCCGTCACCTTGTACTCGGGGCAGTTCGTCGCCCAGTCGCTGAAATCGGTGGTGACGACGTTCGCCTGCGTGTTCGGGTGGTGGAACGTGGTGTACACCACGCCGGGCGCCACCCGATCGGTGATGCGCGCGCGCAAGGTCGTCTCGCCGGCGCGCGAAGCCAGGCGCACCCACCCGCCGTCACGGATGCCGCGGTTCTCGGCGTCCTGCGGATGGATCTCCAGCCGATCCTCCTGGTGCCAGACGACGTTCTCCGTCCGCCGTGTCTGCGCGCCGACATTGTACTGGCTCAGGATGCGCCCCGTGGTCAGCAGCAGCGGGAAGCGCGGGCCGGTGCGCTCGTCGGTCTCGATGTATTCGGTGACCACGAAGTGGCCCTTGCCGCGCACGAAGTGATGCGCGTGCATGGTCGGCGTCCCGGCCGGCGCCGCGTCGTTGCAGGGCCACTGCACCGAACCGAGCGCGTCCAACTTCGCGTACGACACACCCGCGAAGCTCGGCGTCGTCGCCGCGATCTCGTCCATGATCTCGGAGGGATGCGTGTAGTTCCAGTCGAGCCCCATCGCGCGCGCGATGAGCCTGGGTGATCTCCCAATCCGATGCTTGATAAGCCATTGCGCGGCGCCATCACCCGGCGCACGCGATTGACGCGGCGCTCGGCGTTGATGAACGTGCCGTCCTTCTCCAGGAAGGTCGAGCCGGGCAGGAAGATGTGCGCGTAGTTCGCCGTCTCGTTCAGGAACAGGTCCTGGATCACGACGCACTCCATCGCGGCAAGGCCGGCGGCGACGTGGCGCGTGTCGGGATCGGACTGCACGATGTCCTCGCCCTGGATATAGAGCGCGCGGAACTCCCCATCGACGGCGGCGTCCAGCATGTTCGGGATGCGCAGGCCGGGCTCGGGATCGATCGTCACGCCCCAGAGCCGCTCATAGATGCCGCGCGCCGCGTCATCGGAGACGTGGCGATAGTCGGGCAGCTCGTGCGGGAAGCTGCCCATGTCGCACGAGCCCTGCACGTTGTTCTGCCCACGCAGCGGGTTCACCCCGGTCCCCGGCCGGCCGACATTGCCGGTCGCCATCGCGAGATTGGCGAGCGCCATCACCGCCGTGCTGCCCTGGCTGTGCTCGGTGACGCCAAGACCGTAGTAGATCGCGCCATTGCCGGCGGTGGCGTAAAGCCGCGCGGCGGCGCGGATCAGCTCGGCCGGCACGCCGCTGAGCGCCTCGACCGCCTCGGGGCTGTTGCGCGGCTCGGCGACGAACGCCGCCCAGTCCTGGAAGGCATCCCATTCGCAGCGCTCGCGCACATAGGCCTCGTCGACCAGCCCTTCGGTGACGATCGACATGCGCCATCGCGTCCAGCACGGCGACGTTGCTGCCGGGGCGCAGCGGCAGGTGGTACGCGGCCTCGACATGCGGCGTGCGCACCAGGTCGATGCGGCGCGGATCGAGCACGATCAGTTTCGCGCCGTCGCGCAGCCGCCGCTTCATCTGCGAGGCGAACACCGGATGCGCGTCGGTCGGGTTGGCGCCGATCAGCGAGCACGACATCGGCCTGCTCGACCGAATCGAAGTCGTTGGTGCCGGCCGAGGTGCCGAACGTCGTCTTGAGGCCGTAGCCGGTGGGCGAGTGGCAGACCCGCGCGCAGGTATCGATGTTGTTGTTGCCGAAGCCGGCGCGCACCAGCTTCTGCATGAGATAGGTCTCCTCGTTGGTGCAGCGCGAGGAGGTGATGGCGCCGATCGCGCCGCTCCCGTGCTGGTCCTGGATGCGGCGGAACTCGCCGGCGACGCGCCCGATCGCCTCTTCCCAGCTCGTCTCCCGCCACGGATCGGTGATGCGTTCGCGGATCATCGGCGTGAGGATGCGCTCGCGATGCGTCGCATAGCCCCAGGCGAAGCGGCCCTTCACGCAGGAATGGCCGTGATTGGCCTTGCCGTCCTTGTGCGGCACCATGCGCACCACGGTGTCGCCGCGCATCTCGGCGCGGAAGCTGCAGCCGACGCCGCAATAGGCGCAGGTGGTGACGATGGCGCGCTCGGGCTGGCCCAGCTCGACCACGCTCTTCTCGATCAGCGAGCCGGTCGGGCAGGCCTGCACGCAGGCGCCGCAGGAGACGCATTCCGAGGTCAGGAACGGCTCGTCCATGCTCGCCACGATCTTGGAGCCGAAGCCGCGTCCCTGCACCGTCAGCGCGAAGGTGCCCTGCACCTCGGCGCAGGCGCGCACGCAGCGCGAGCAGACGATGCACTTGGCGGGATCGAACTGGAAATACGGGTTGGACGCGTCGACCGGCGCGGCGAGATGGTTCGCGCCCTGACGGCCGTAGCGCACCTCGCGCACCCCGATCTCGGCGCGCCATCTCGCCCAGCTCGCCGGTGAGGTCGTCCGGATGGTCCGAGAGATAAAGCTCCATCACCCCGCGCCGCAGCGGCCCAGACGCTCGGTCTGGGTGCGCACCTGCATCCCGGCGCGACCGGCGTGGTGCAGGAGGCCGGCGTGCCGGCCCGCCCCTCGATCTCGACCAGGCACAGCCGACACGACCCGAACGCATCGAGCATGTCGGTCGCGCACAGCCGAGGCACCTTGATGCCCGCCTCGGCGGCGGCGCGCATGACGGACGTGCCTTCGGGCACCGTCACCGTCCGGCCGTCGATGGTGAGCGTGACCGGCGCACCCGTGCTCGGCGGGCGTGCCGAAATCGGTCTCGTGCGTCTGAAGTGCCATCGGCATCCGCCTTTCCATACGCGCTTCACAGCCCCGGCGCGGCCCGCCGGCCGCCTCCCTCCGCCGCGACGGCGGCGAGCTCGGCGAGCGCCGGGCGTCGCGGCCTGCGGAAATCCTCGGGGAAGTGGGTGATCGCACTGATCACCGGATAAGGGATGAAGCCGCCCAGCGCGCAGAGCGAGCCGAACTTCATCGTCTCGCAGAGGTCGCGGATCAGGTCGAGATTGGCGTCCACGTCCCGCCCGGCCAGGATGCGGTCCAGCACCTCCATCCCGCGCACCGAGCCGATGCGGCAGGGGGTGCATTTGCCGCATGATTCCGCGGCGCAGAACTCCATCGCGAAGCGCGCCTGATGCGCCATGTCCACGCTGTCGTCGAACACCACCAGCCCGCCATGCCCGATCAGCCCGTCGCGGGCGGCGAACGCCTCGTAGTCGTATTGGGTGTCGAACAGCGCGGGCGGGAAGTAGGCGCCCAGCGGGCCGCCGGCCTGCACCGCGCGCACCGGCCGGCCGGTGGCCGTGCCGCCGCCGATCTCCTCGACCAGTTCGCCGAGGGTGAGGCCGAACGGCGCCTCGAACAGCCCGGCATGGCGGATGTTGCCGGCGAGCTGGATCGGCATGGTCCCGCGCGAGCGGCCGACGCCGAGCGCCTGGAACGCATCGGCGCCATCGGCCAGGATCGGCGGGATGCTAGCGAGCGTGATGACGTTGTTGATGACCGTGGGCTCGCCGAACAGGCCCTTGTGGACCGGCAGCGGCGGCTTGGCGCGGACCTGCCCGCGCCGCCCCTCCAGGCTCTCCAGCAGCGCGGTCTCCTCGCCGCACACATAGGCCCCGGCGCCGACGCGCTGCTCGATGGTGAAGGCGAAGCCGGCGCCGGCCACGTCGGGTCCCAGCAGTCCGGCGTCGCGCGCCACGACCAGCGCGCGGTCGAAGGCCGCGATGGCATGCGGGTATTCCGAGCGCGTATAGACCCAGCCATGCGTCGCGCCGACGGCGAGGCCCGCGATCAGCATCCCCTCGATCAGCGCGAAGGGATCGCCCTCCATCAGCATCCGGTCGGCGAAGGTGCCGGAATCCCCCTCGTCGGCGTTGGCGACGATATGCCGGCGTGGCCCTGGCGCCTCGGCCGCACCGCGCCACTTGAGCCCGGTCGGAAAGCCCGCGCCACCGCGTCCGCGTAGGCCGGCTCGCGCCACCTCGGCGATCACCGCGGCGGGGCCGATCTCCAGCGCCCGCGACAACCCCCGCAAGCCGCCCTGCGCACGGTAGTCGTCGAGCGAGCCGGGATCGACGATTCCGGTGCGGGCGAACACCGTCCGGGTCTGGCGGGCGAGGAACGGGATCGCCTCGGGCCTGCCGAGCCGCAGCGCGTGCGCGGCACCGCGCAGCATCCCCGATGCCAGCAGGCCCGCGACGTCGGCCGGCCGGACCGGCCCGTAGACGATGCGCCCGGCCGGCAGCCCGACCTCGACCATCGGTTCGAGCCAGTAGAGGCCCCGCGAGCCGGTCCGCACCACATCCGCCCCGCCAGCGGCGAGCCCGGCCGCCACGGCATCGGCGCCGAGCGCCAGCGCGCCCGCGTCGCCGGGGACGAAGACGCGGGTCATGGGGCTCGCCTCCAGCGCGGCGACCACCATATCCGCATCGATGCGGCCGAGCGGGCGCCCGTCGAGCAGCGCGGCCGGCGCCACGGCGCACAGCCCCAGGCAGAACACCGGCTCCAGGGTGAGCGCGTCGGCTAGGGCCGTACGAGGCGCGTCCGCAGCGCGGCGGCAACCCGCTCCGCCCCCATCGCTTGACACGCCTCGGCCCGGCAGAGCCGCAGGACATGGCGGGCGGGCGGCTGGCGACGGAAGTCGTGATAGAACGACACCACGCCATGCACGTCGGCGCGCGACAGGTTCAGCGCCGCAGCCAGCAGCGGCACGGCGGCCGCCGGCACATGGCCGAACGCCGCCTGCAAGGCGTGCAGCGCGGGCATCAACGCGCCCTCCCGTCCGGCGTGCCTGCCGAGGATCTCGGTCGCAGTCTCGGCGCTCCAGGGCGCAAAGCCGCTCATGCCATCCTCCGCCGCCGATCCCGACGATCGGCGGCCGGTTAGGATATGGGCATTGCGGTCAGGCGTGCAGACAACCCTGCTCGACGGCGATAAAAAAGAGGGAGGCGCCCCCGACGCCTCCCCCTCCATGCTTGCGGACCGTTCCGCCGTCAGTGCGGCAGGGACGCCGTCGCCTCGGCGGTCTTGGGCGGAGCGACCGGCTCCTCCGGCTCCTCCCACTCGATCGGCTCCGGCCGGCGGGCCAGCGCCTGGGCGACCACCTCGTCCACGTCGGCCACGGCGATCAGCTTCAGGTTTTTCTTCACGTTGTCCGGGATTTCGGCGAGGTCCTTCTCGTTGTCCTTCGGGATGAACACCGTCGTGATCCCGGCGCGCAGCGCCGCCAGCAGCTTCTCCTTCAGGCCGCCGATCGGCAGCACCCGCCCGCGCAGCGTGATCTCCCCGGTCATCGCGATGTCGCGGCGGACGGGGATGCCCGTCAGCACCGAGACGATCGTGGTGGCCATCGCGACACCGGCGGACGGCCCGTCCTTCGGCGTCGCACCCTCCGGCACGTGGACGTGGATGTCGCGCTTCTCGAACAAAGTCGGCTTGATGCCGAAGCGGATCGGCGCGGGAGCGGACGTAGCTCATCGCCGCCGAGACGCTCTCCTGCATCACGTCGCCCAGCTTGCCGGTGTGCTTCACGTTGCCCTTGCCGGGCAGCATGACGCTCTCGATGGTCAGGATCTCCCCGCCCACCTCGGTCCAGGCCAGGCCGGTGACGACACCCACCATGTCCTCGGCCTCGGTCTCGCCGAAGCGGAACTTCCGCACGCCGGCGTATTTGTCGAGGTTCTTGCGGGTGATCGCCACCTTCTTGGTCTTGTTGGTGACGAGTTCGCGCACCGCCTTGCGGGCGACGTTGGCGATCTCGCGCTCGAGATTGCGCACGCCGGCCTCGCGCGTGAAGTAGCGGATGAGGTCGCGCATCGCGTCCTCGGAGATGGACCACTCGTCCTTCTTCAGCCCGTGCGCCTCGCCCTGCTTGGCGAGCAGGTGCCGCTTGGCGATCTCCACCTTCTCATCCTCGGTGTAGCCGGGGATGCGGATGATCTCCATGCGGTCGAGCAGCGGCTGCGGCATCCGCAGGCTGTTGGCGGTGGTGACGAACATCACGTCCGACAGGTCGTAATCCACCTCCAGGTAGTGGTCGGCGAAGGTGCTGTTCTGCTCGGGGTCCAGCACCTCCAGCAGCGCCGACGACGGATCGCCCCGCCAGTCGGCGCCGAGCTTGTCCACCTCGTCGAGCAGGAACAGCGGGTTGGAGGTCTTGGCCTTCTTCATGCCCTGGATGACCTTGCCGGGCATCGAGCCGATATAGGTCCGGCGGTGGCCGCGGATCTCGGCCTCGTCGCGCACGCCGCCGAGCGACATCCGCACGAATTGCCGTCCCGTCGCCCGGGCGACCGACTTGCCGAGCGAGGTCTTGCCGACGCCGGGCGGTCCCACCAGGCACAGGATCGGCCCGCGCACCTTCGGGCTGCGCGCCTGCACGGCGAGGTACTCGAGGATGCGCTCCTTGACCTTCTCCAGCCCGTAATGGTCGGCGTTCAGCACCTTCTCCGCCTCGATCGATGTCGTTGCGGATCTTGCTGCGCTTCTTCCAGGGGATGGAGAGCATCCAGTCGAGATAGTTGCGCACCACCGTCGCCTCGGCGCTCATCGGGCTCATGGTGCGGAGCTTCTTCAGCTCCGCCATGGCCTTCTCGCGCGCTTCCTTCGAGAGCTTGGTCTTCTTGATCTTGGCTTCAAGCTCGGCGAACTCGTCCTTGCCGTCCTCGCCCTCGCCCAGCTCCTTCTGGATCGCCTTGATCTGCTCGTTCAGGTAGTACTCGCGCTGCGTCTTCTCCATCTGCCGCTTGACGCGGTTGCGGATGCGCTTCTCCACCTGCAGCACGCCGATCTCGGATTCCATGTGCCCGAAGACGCGCTCCAGCCGCTCGCCGACCTTCGCGGTCTCGAGCACCTCCTGCTTCTCGGCGATCTTCAGGTTGAGATGCGCGGCGACCGTGTCGGCGAGCTTGCTCGGGTCCTCGATCTGGTTGAGCGAGACCAGCACCTCGGGCGCGATCTTCTTGTTGAGCTTGATGTACTGCTCGAACTGCGAGACCACGGTGCGGCCTAGCGCCTCGAGCTCCTTCGGCATCGCCCGCCTGGTCGTGCAGCGGCTCGACGAACGCCTCGAAATAGGCCGTGCGTCTCCTTGAAGCCGACAATGCGCGCGCGCTTGCCGCCCTCGACCAGCACCTTCACCGTGCCGTCGGGCAGCTTGAGAAGCTGCAGGATCGTGGAGACGGTGCCGACGCGATAGATGTCGTCGGCGGCGGGATCGTCCTGGGCGGCATTCTTCTGGGCGACGAGCAGGATCTGCTTGTCGTCCTTCATCACCGCCTCCAGCGCGCGGACCGACTTCTCGCGGCCGACGAACAGCGGCACGATCATGTGCGGGAAGACGACGATGTCGCGCAGCGGCAGCACCGGGAGCAGATCGGCCCCCTTGAGCGACGCCGGCCGATCGCCTTCGCCTGACCCGGTTTCCTTGGCAGGGCGCGCCGGCTGAGCCGGGCCTGGCCGATCGGATTCCGTCATATTGGACCTCCTTTGGACAGTCGCTGCGCGCCCCGCCCGACAGCGGCACGGACCACGCCTCGTCGCGGGCATTCACGCCCGCGTCACAAGGCGCGATATCGGCACGTCGCCGGACTGGCGCAAGATCTTGAAATGGCGTCGGCGCGGCGGCGCCGGGACGGCCGGAAGCGTCAGCCGCCGGACTCCCCACCCGCTCCTTGCCATAGAGATAGAGCGGGTTGGCGCGCGACTCCGCGACCTCGCGGTTGATGACCACCTCCTCGACCCCGTCCAGGCCGGGCAACTCGAACATCGTGCCGAGCAGAATCGCCTCCATGATCGAGCGCAGCCCGCGCGCGCCGGTCTTGCGGGCGATGGCGCGCGTGGCGACGGAGCGTAGCGCGTCGTCGGTGAACGAGAGCTTGACGCCCTCCATCTCGAACAGCCGGCCGTACTGCTTGATCAGCGCGTTCTTCGGCCGGGTCAGAATTTCGATCAGGGCGCCCACGTCCAGGTCCTCGAGCGTGGCGACCACCGGCAGGCGGCCGATGAACTCGGGGATCAGGCCGAACTTGAGCAGGTCCTCGGGCTCCACCTCGCGCAGGATCGCGCCGGTGCGCCGCTCGTCGGGCGCGCGCACCTCCGAGCCGTAGCCGATGCCCGAGCCCTTGCCACGCGCGCCGATGATCCGCTCCAGGCCGGAGAAGGCACCGCCGCAGATGAACAAAATGTTGGTCGTATCGACCTGCAGGAACTCCTGCTGGGGGTGCTTGCGCCCGCCCTGCGGCGGCACCGAGGCGACCGTCCCCTCCATGATCTTCAGCAGCGCCTGCTGCACGCCCTCGCCGGAGACGTCGCGGGTGATCGAGGGGTTGTCGGACTTGCGGCTGATCTTATCGACCTCGTCGATGTAGACGATGCCGCGCTGCGCCCGCTCCACGTTGTAGTCGGCCGATTGCAGCAGCTTGAGGATGATGTTCTCGACATCCTCGCCCACGTAGCCGGCCTCGGTCAGCGTGGTCGCGTCGGCCATGGTGAACGGCACGTCGAGGATGCGCGCCAGGGTCTGCGCCAGCAGGGTCTTGCCCGAGCCGGTCGGCCCGACCAGCAGGATGTTGGACTTGGCGATCTCGACGTCGTTGTTCTTCTGCCCGTGCGCCAGCCGCTTGTAGTGGTTGTGGACGGCGACCGAGAGCACCCGCTTGGCGTGGTCCTGCCCGATCACGTAGTCGTCCAGCACCTTGCAGATCTCGCGCGGGGTCGGTACCCCGTCGCGCGACTTCACCAGATGCGTCTTGTGCTCCTCGCGGATGATGTCCATGCAGAGTTCGACGCACTCGTCGCAGATGAACACCGTCGGCCCGGCGATGAGCTTGCGCACCTCATGCTGCGACTTGCCGCAGAACGAGCAGTAGAGGGTGTTCTTGGAATCGCCGGACTTGCTCATGAGCACTCCTGTCCCCGACGGCCTGGGAGACGTTCTCGGACTTTAGCCCCCGCGCTTCGCGCGGGACAAGAACGCGTTGGAGGGGGGCGGATCGGTCGCGGCCGGGCGCCGGGAATGGCCGGGCCCGGCCGCGAGGACAGACAGTCGGCGTCCGGTGCGGATCAGACCCGGCCCGGCTCCTCGGCCGGCACCGGGCGGTTCTCAACGACCTGGTCCACCAAGCCGAAATCGCGTGCCTCCTCGGCGGACATGTAGCTGTCGCGCTCCAGCTTGCGCTCGATCGCCTCGATCGGCTGGCCGGTGTGGCGGACATAGATCTCATTGAGCCGCTTGCGCAGCGACAGGATCTCGCGCGCCTGGATCTCGATATCGGTCGCCTGGCCCTGGGCGCCGCCCGAGGGCTGGTGGACCATGATGCGGGCGTTGGGCAGCGCGTACCGCTTGTCCTTGGCGCCCGCGCACAGCAGCAGGCTGCCCATCGAGGCGGCCTGGCCGACGCAGACCGTGCTGACCGGGCTGCGGATGTACTGCATCGTGTCGTAGATCGCGAGCCCCGAGGAGACGACGCCGCCCGGGCTGTTGATATAAAAGGAGATGTCCTTCGCCGGGTTCTCCGATTCCAGGAACAGAAGCTGGGCGCAGATCAGCGAACTTACCTGATCGAACACGGCGCCCGTCAGGAAGATGATACGTTCCTTCAACAGGCGCGAGTAGATGTCGAAAGCCCGCTCGCCCCGGGCGGTCTGCTCGACCACCATCGGCACCAGGGTGTTGGCGTAAACCTCGACCGGGTCACGGTCCTTCATTGCTTGTCACCTTAACGCGAGAACAGGCCTAATCTAGGCGGCAACGGCGGCGCTTCCAGGGGGAGTGCCGGGAGCAAGCCGGACGGAGCCCCCCAATGTAGCAGCGCGGGCTCAGCCCGGCATCCCCTCCACCTCCGGCGCGGGTTCGCCGGACGGCATCTCGCCCGCCGATGTCTCGCCTGGCGCGGGTTCGTCCGGCGCGGGTTCGTCCGGCGCTGTCTCGCCCGCTCCGACCTCGGCGCCCGGCGCCGCGCTGGCCGGTATCTCGTCGGGGTCGCGGGCCAGTTCCTCGGCGGTGACGGCCCGCTCAATGACCTTGGCCTGACCGAGCAACAGGTCCACCGCCTTCTCCTCGAAGATCGGGCCGCGCAGCGTGTCCACCGCCTTCGGGTTCTTGCGGAAGAAGTCCATGATCTGGGTTTCCTGGCCCGGATAGTTGCCGGCCTCGGCCCGCATGGCGCGGGTCAGCTCCTCGTTGCTGATCGCCGATCATTGTGCTGCCGCCCGACCTCGGCCAGCAGCAGCCCCAGGCGGACCCGGCGCTCGGCGATGGCGCGGTACTCGGCGCGCAGCGTCTCCTCGTCCTTCGCCTTGTCCTCGTCGTCGAGGCTGCCGGCCTTGCGATCCGCCTCCAGGCGCGCCCAGATCTGGTTGAATTCGGTGTCCACCAGGCTCGGCGGCAGAGCGAAGCTCACCAGCCCGTTCAGCCGATCGAGCAGCTCGCGCTTCAGGCGCATCCGCGACAGCTGGTCGTATTCGCGCTGGATCTGGCCGCGGACGAAATCTTTCAGCTCTTCCAGGTTCTCGAAGCTGAGCGTCTCGGCAAACTGATCGCCGATTGCGGGACGTTGGACCGCTGGATGCGCTTGGCCGCGATCTCGAACACCGCCTGCTTGCCGGCCAGCTCCTTAGCCCCGTACTCGCTCGGGGAAGGTCACCTCGATGGTGCGCGTCTCGCCGGGGCGGATGCCCTCGATCTGCTCGGTGAAGCCGGGGATGAAGCCGCCGCCGCCCACTTCCACCGCGGTGTCGGTGGCGCTGCCGCCCGGGAACTCGTGATCGCCGATGCGGCCGGTGTAGTCCAGCACGACCGTCTCGCCCTTCGCCGCGCCGCGTCCGCCCAGCTCCTCCTCCGGGATGTCCTCCAGCGTGCGGTTGCGCGCGGCGAGGTTCTCCAGCGCCTTGTCCAGCACCTCGTCGCTCACCTCGGCCTTCAGGCGGGCAAGCTCGATGCCGGCGAAATCGGGCATTTCGATCTCGGGCAGCACCTCTACCTCGACCCTGAACTCGAGGTCGGTGGTCAGGCCCGTCGCGGCGATCGCGTCCTTGTTGAGCAGGTCCACGCTGGGTTGCAGCGCCGGCCGCAGGCCCCGATCGGTCAGCACCTGCTGCACGGCGCAACTCGACCGACTGCTCCACGACCTCGGCGGTGACCGCCGAGCCGTAGCGCTGGCGCACAACCATCGCGGGCACCTTTCCCGGCCGGAAACCGGGCAAGGTCAGCGTCTCGGCCAAGCTCGGCCAGCCGCTCGGCCCGCCGGCTGTCGATCGCAGTGCTCGGAACGACCACGGTGAAGGCGCGCTTCAGCCCGTCGGAGAGCGTCTCGGTGACCTGCATGTGCCGGCGATCCTTACGTTCAGTCTGGTGCGGGCGGAGGGACTTGAACCCCCACGGCTTGCGCCACCAGAACCTAAATCTGGCGTGTCTGCCAATTCCACCACGCCCGCATGCCGATCCGCAGGCCGGCGCGGCGGCGAGGCGCGCGCTTTAGCAGCAGCGCCCCTGCGGCGGCAAGGCGCGCGCGCCCCAACCGCCCCGCGACCCCCGCCGCCTCCTGGAGCGCTAGCGCGAGCGGACCAGGTTGCGCACAACCGCGTGTCCGCCAGCGAACAAGGCGTTGTGCATTCATCTTGCGTTTGACCATCCCCAATGCGGAGTGCCACCCTGTTTCGCAGGCAACCGCCCCCGCACACCGTCGTTCCATCATGATCGTGACCCGCAATCTGCTCTTTTTGCACGCTGTTTCCGGCGTGTCCCGGACCCATCAT
The DNA here is from genome assembly GCA_963756495.1 of uncultured Pseudomonadota bacterium. GTDB lineage: Bacteria > Pseudomonadota > Alphaproteobacteria > Acetobacterales > Acetobacteraceae > DATFDN01. Next base: position 769,259 of record CAVWNS010000009.1, read on the forward strand.
GCGCGCTCCTAGCAAGACCTCCAGCAAGGGTACGCCCCGTCAGGCGCGTGCCCGCCCCACTGCCAAGCCGGCGGCGACCGCCGCAGCCTCCAAGAAGGTGGACACCACCCCAGATTACAGCATCGCCGCCGTGCAGCGCGCGCTCGACCTGCTGGAGGCCCTGGCCCGTACCGGCCCGGTCACCCTGGCGACCGTCGCCGAGGCCGCCGGCTGCACTCGCACCGCTGCGTTCCGCCTGCTGCGGACGCTGCAGGCGCGCGGCTTCGCCATCCAGGACGAGGCACGCGGCATCTGGCGCCTGGGCGCCCGCTGGACGGCGCTCGGCCGCGCGGCCCAGGACCAGGGCGCGCTTGCAGCCGCCGCTCAGCCCTATCTGGCCGAACTCGGCCAGGCGGTCGGGGAGAATGTCTATCTCCTGACCCGGGATGGCATGCAGGCCGAGACCGTTGCGGTGTTCCAGGCCGACCCCCTGCTGCGGGTGTATGCCGAAATCGGCTCGCGGCGGCTGCTGCACGCGGGGGCCGCCCGGCTATTGCTGGCCTATGCGCCGGAGGCGGTGCAGACCCAGCTCCTCGCCCAGCGCCTGCCGCGCTTCACCCCGGCCACGCGCACCGATCCGGCCTGGATCGCCGCCGATCTCCACCGCATCCGCGCGCGCGGCTATCTCATCACCTCCGATGAAGTGCATCCCGGCGCCGTGTCGGTCTCCGCTCCGGTGCGGGACGCGGCGGGGCAGGTCGTCGCCGTGCTGTGCGTCACCGCGCCATCCATGCGGATGCGCCCGCCGAGGCCGCGCTCGCTGCTCCCGCCGGTTCTCGAAGAAGTGGCGAAACTCTCGCGCGCGCTCGGCAGCAGCGTCGCGGAGGCGACGAACGGAACGGACAAGCCGCCGGTCACCATCGCCGGCGCCCGTCACGGCCACGGCCTGCTGCTGGGCTGATCCGGTCTGTCAGATCAGCGCCTGCGCGCACGCGTCGAGCAGGGCATCGACGTCCAGCCCGTACTCCCGATAAAGGTCGGGAATATCACCGCTCTGCCCGAAGTGATCGGGGCCGAGCGGCACCACGCGCTGCCCGCGCACCGCGCCCAGCCAGCATGGGTCGCCGGATGACCGTCCAGCACCGTCACCAGTGCCGCGCCCGGCGCCAGGGGAGCCAGCAGGCGCTCGATATGCGACATCGCTCCCCGCTCCCCGCTCCGGCGCGCGCGCAGCGCGGCGAGCCAGCCCGCGTGCAGCCGGTCGGGGCTGGTGATCGCAAGCAGACCGGCCCCCGGCACCTCGATGCGCAACTCGGCGAACGCCGCCTCGGCCTCCGGCGCGACCGGGCCCTGGTAGCCGAGCGCGATGCGCGCGCCGGGCGCCGGCGGCGACGACCCAGTGCGCGCCAGCGATCACCGCCGCCGGGTCCAGCGCGCGGGTCCGGCTGGTTGAGCTGGCGGGTGGACAGGCGCAGCCACACCGCCGAGCCGTCCGGCGCCTGCATGTGCGCGAAGGCGTGCCGCAGCAGGATCGCCAGCTCATCCACATGCGCCGGCTCGAAGCTCGCCAGCCGGTCGGCGGCCATGCCGATCAGCGGCGTGTTGACCGATTGGTGCTGCCCGCCCTCGGGCGCCAGGGTCAGGCCCGACGGGGTCGAGACCAGCAGGAAGCGCGCGTCCTGATAGCAAGCATAGATCAGCGCATCGAGGCCGCGGTTGACGAACGGGTCATACACCGTGCCGACCGGCAGCAGCCGCGCCCCGGTCAGCGCGTGCGTCAGCCCCGCCGCGCCCAGCAGCAGAAACAGGTTCTGCTCGGCGATCCCCAGCTCGATGTGCTGGCCCTTCGGGCTCATGCCCCAGCGCTGGGCCGAGGCGAGCTTGGCATCGCGGAACACGTCGTTGCGGGTGTGCCGATCGAAGATGCCGCGCCGGTTCACCCACGGCCCCAGATTGGTCGAGACCGTCACGTCCGGGCTGGTGGTGACGATGATGCGCCGCAAGGTCGGCGTACTCGCCCTGCCCGCGCCCGATCTCGGCCAGGATGTCGCCGAAGCCGGCCTGGGTGGACATCCGCCGCCCGGCGAGCTTCGGCATGGGCAGGCTCGGGGGCACCGTCACGACGGGCGCCGGCAGCCTGCGTCCCTCCTGGGTCAGGCTGGTCGCGAACGGGCAGGCGTCCAGGAAGGCGCGCAACTCGGCGTTCGGACGCATCCAGCCCCTCGAATGGCTCCCATTCATGGCCGGGGCGGATGCGCATCTCCTGGCGGAACTGCTCCATCTGCTCCTTGGTCATCAGCCCGGCATGGTTGTCCTTGTGTCCGGCGAACGGCAGACCCATGCCCTTGATCGTGTAGGCGATGAAGCAGGTCGGCTGGTCGCCCTCGGCGGCGGCGGCGCGCAGGGCCTCGATGATCGCTCTCGGTGTCGTGGCCGCCGAGATTGGTCATCAGCGCGCCCAACTCCTCGTCCGACAGCGGATCGACGATGGCGCGCACGCCCTGCGCGCGCCCGAGATCGGCCAGCACCGCCTGCCGCCACGCCGCCCCACCCTGGAAGGTCAGCGCCGAGTAGAGGCTGTTGGGGCAATCGTCGATCCAGCGGCGCAGCGCCTCGCCGCCCTCGCGCGCGAAGGCGGCTTGCAGCTTGCGGCCGTATTTCAGGGTGACGACGTTCCAGCCCATGTCGCGGAACAGGCCCTCGATGCGGCCGAACAGCCGGTCGGGCACCACGGAATCGAGGCTCTGGCGGTTGTAGTCGATGATCCACCAGACATCGCGGACGTCGTGCTTCCAGCCCTCCAGCAACGCCTCGTAGATGTTGCCCTCGTCGAGTTCCGCGTCGCCGGCGATGGCGATGTGCCGGCCCGCCGGCAGGTCGGTGCGGCCGAGGCCGTGCAGGCGCACGTAATCCTGGATCAGCGCCGAGAACGTCGTCATGGCGACGCCGAGGCCGACCGAGCCGGTGGAGAAATCGACCTCCGGCCCGTCCTTCACGCGCGACGGATAGGACTGCGCCCCGCCCAGCGCGCGCAAGCGCCTCCATCTGGCGCGACGTCCTGACGGCCGAACAGGTAGTTGATCGCGTGGAACACCGGGCCGGCATGCGGCTTGACCGCGATGCGGTCCTGCGGACGCGCGATCTCGAAATAGAGCGCCGCCATGATGGAGATGACGGAGGCGCAGGATGCCTGATGTCCGCCCACCTTCAGCCCGTCGCGGTTGGGGCGGATATGGTTGGCGTTGTGGATCATCCATGCCGACAGCCAAAGCAGCTTGCGCTCGAGCTGGTGCAGCAGATGCCCGCGCCGGGCGGGATCGGCGGTCGGAGCAACGGTGCGGGACGGCGGGATGGCGAGCGGCAGGTTCATGTGCGGCGCCTCTGTCCGTTGATCACCGACCATTGCCCGCCGGCGATGAGCCGGCGTACCGCGGCGGAGGCGTTGCGCTTGCCCTCCCCGGCGTAGTCCTCGTGCCATTCCTCGATCTTCCCGAGGTCGTAGAGATAGTTGACCATCAGCGTCGCGCTCTCCTTGACGCCCTTCTCGGAGACGTCGCCCAGCATGTTGAGCCGCTCGATCCGCGCGCCGTTCGACAGGTGGAAATGCGCCACCGGATCGCGCGCGCGTCGTCCGTTCGATTCCCTCAGCAGATAGCGCGCGCACAGCCGCAGCAGCGCCGGCTCGGCCGCGCGCACCAGTGCCGGATCGCGCTGCCATCCGCGGCGGGCGAGGATGGCGGCCAGCGCCGCGGCCGGCTCCTCGCCCGGCACGGCCGCGCGCAGCAGGCCGCCTTCGTCCTCGGTGAACAGCCTCCTCGCCGGCGGCGAGCCGGGGATCGAGCCAGCGGCGGAAGCCGGGGATCGGCGAGACAGCGTGGCGAAGGTGCGCAGGTTGCGGAACTCCGCCGACAACTCCTCCACCACGCGCTTGATCAGGAAGTTGCCGAAGCTGATGCCCGCCAGGCCGCGCTGGCAGTTGCTGATCGAGTAGAAGATGGCGGTGTCGGCCTCGCGCGGATCGAGCAGCGGCGCCTTCTCGTCCAGCAGGCGCTGCACGCTGCCGGCCAGCCCCTGCACCAGCGCGACCTCGACGAAGATCAGCGGCTCGCCGGGCATGCGCGGATGGAAGAAGGCGTAGCAGCGGCGGTCGGAATCCAGCCGGTTCTTGAGGTCGCGCCAGGAGCGGATCTCATGCACCGCCTCGTAGCCGACCAGCTTCTCCAGCAGCGCGGCCGGGCTCGACCAGTCGATGCGTTGCAGCTCCAGGAACCCGATGTCGAACCAGGCGGCGAGCAGGCCGCGCAGGTCGGCCTTCAAGTGCGGCCAGATGCGGGTCGGTCTTGCGGTGCTCGAGCAGGGAGGCCCGCAGATCGACCAGGAACTTGCGCCCGTCCGGGATGGTGGTGAACTGGGTCAGCAGCCGCAGGCGCGGCGGCTCCAGCGCGCGGCGCAGATGGGCCTGCGCGGCGGCCCGCTCGGCCGGGTCCTGCGCGTCCTGCACCTGCGCGTAGGCGGCGGCGACCGCGTCGGGGTCGGAATCGAAGCCGGCCAGCGTGCGAAGGAAATCGAGACGGCCGGCCGGGTCGGCGGCGAGGTAGGTCTGGGCGAGCTTGGCGGCGCGGTTGCGTGCGCTGACCTCGCCGCCGCGCCCGTCGAGGCAGGCGCGCATCTGCGCGGCGATGCTGTCGTCCTCCTCGGTGCCGACGCCGGCGGCCATGTCCCGCCAGACGGCGGTGAGCCGACGAAGGGCGCGGTCGAAAAGGCCGGGCGCGGCGATGTCGCTCATGGGCGGGTTCCTCGGTCGGCGCGCAGTCTAGCGCAACGCGGGTCGCGCGTGACCCCGGCCTGCGTGCGGTGCGGCATCGCGCGGCTCAGTCCGGTCGCAGGCTCGCCACCGCGTCCCGCAAGGCGGCGAGAAGGTCCTCGGCGATCAGGCCTGGACCGGCGCAGGCACGCGGCGCGGCCATGCACGCAACACGCCGGCGCAGGCGGCGTCCCAGGGCTGGCATCCCTTGCGCGAGCAGCCCGGCGATCACGCCCGCCAGCACGTCGCCCGCCCCGGCGGTGGCGAGCCAGGGCGGCGCGTTGGCGTTGATCGCGGCACGGCCGTCGGGGGCGGCGATGATGGTGTCGGCGCCCTTCAGCACCACCACCGCGCCGGTGCGCGCGGCAGCGGCGCGGGCAGCGACGAGCCGGTCGGTTCCGGGCGTGCCGAACACGCGTGCGAACTCGCCCGCGTGCGGCGTCAGCACGGCCGCCCCCGCGAGCGCGCCGGGCTGGCCCGCGAACGCGGTGAAGGTGTCGGCGTCGGCTACCACCGCGCGCTCGGCGGCCAGCAATGCCGGCAACGCCTCCCGCGCCGTGTCCGGACCCAGGCCGGGGCCGCAGACCCAGACATGCCGGCGCGGATCGTCGAGCAGCTCCGCCAGAGCTGCGGCCGTGACGATCGTGCCGGGCGCACCGCCGCGATAGACCTCGGCGCCCCCCCAGGGCGCGGCGATCGTCACCAGCCCGGCGCCGATGCGCCGCGCCGCCTCGGCCGCCAGCCGCGCCGCACCGGTCATCGCCGGCCCGCCCAGCACGGTGACGTGGCCGCGCGTGTATTTGTGCCCCTCGGGCACCGGTCGGGGCAGGCGCCACGCCCTCGGGCAGGTTCGCCGTCGCGCGCGGGCGCACCGCGTCGAGCACGCCGGCGGGCAAGCCGATATCGGCAAGCACGATCTCGCCGCAGAGGCTGCGGCCGGGCAGCAGCAGGTGCCCCGGCTTGCGGCGGAAGAAGGTCACGGTCAGTTCGGCACGGGGCGCGAACCCCCGCATCGCGCCGGTCGCGCCGTCGAGCCCGCTCGGCACGTCGATCGCGACGACACGGGATGCGGCGCGCAGCGCCTCGGCGGCGGCCCCGTCCACGTCGCGCGCGAGTCCGGCACCGAACACCGCGTCGATCACCAGCGCGGCGCGCGCCGCCGCATCGGCGGTGAACGGAACCGACGGCCCACCCCAGGCACGCGCGGCCGGCGGCGGCATCGCTGCCCGCGCGCGGGGGTGCGAGCGCGGCGACGCCGACTGGCCAGCCCTCCGCCGCCAGCCTCCGCGCCGCCACATAGCCGTCCCCGCCATTGTTGCCCGGTCCGCACAGGACCAGCGTGCGGCACGGCCGGATGCGGGCACGGATCGCGCGCGCGACCGCCCGGCCCGCCGCCTCCATCAGCGTGGCGCCGCTCACGCCGCTTGCAGCCGCGAGCGCATCGGCGCGCGCCATCTCCGAGGGGGTCAGCAATTCGGCCCGCCCGCGCAGGCGCCCGGTCAGCGACAGGTCCATGCACGTCGAGGAACAGGTGGCGGCCGGCCGGGCAAGCCACGACGGCGCGAGCACGGGCATGGTCGGGGTGGCGTCGCGGCGCCCTTTCTGATTCCCTGCATCCGGCGTCGCAACGGAGTCGCAGCGAGCATGGCGATGGTGATCACGGTCGCGCAGCAGAAGGGCGGCACGGGGAAGACCACGATCGCGGCCAACCTCGCCGCGACCCTCGCCGCCGGCGCGCGGGTCGCCCTGATCGATGCCGACCCGCAGGCCAGCCTGACCCGCTGGCACGCGCTGCGCGTCGCCCGATCCGAGCCCGCCGCGCCCGTCGGCTTCGCCGAGGTCGCGATGTGGCGGCTGACCGCCGAGCTGGACCGGCTGCGGCGCAGCCACGACATCATCGTGATCGACAGCCCCCCGCGGATCGACACCGATGCGCGGGTGACCATGCGGGCCGCCGACCTGGTGCTGATCCCGGTGCAGCCGAGCCCGCCGGACCTGTGGGCGGCCGAGGGCACGCTGGCGCTGGCTACGGCGGAGCGACGGCCCAGCCGCATCGTGCTCAACCGCGTGCCCGGCGCCTCGCGCCTGCGCGGGGGCGTCGAGGCGGAGATCGCGTCGCGCCACCTGCCCCGCATGACCGCCACGCTCGGCAACCGGACGGGCTTCGCGCTGGCCTTCGCCGAGGGGCTGGGGATGACCGAGTACGCGCCGCGCTCGGCCGCGGCGAAGGAAATGATGGCGCTGGTCAGGGAATTGGGGGAACTCGCGCAATGAACGCAGCGGCGATGGGCGGATTGACGAGCGGATGGCCGTCTGGGTGGCAGTGGGCGCTGGCGGTACATGTCCTCGCCGCCGTGATCTGGGTGGGCGGCATGTTCTTCGCCGTGCTGGTGGTCCGACCGAGCCTGCGGGCGCTGGAGCCGGCGCAGCGCATCGCGGTCCACAACCAGGTGTTCCGCCGCTTTTTCCTGGTGATCTGGCACGTCATGCCGATCATCATTCTCAGCGGCTACGCGATGGTCGCGGTGGTGTATGGCGGGTTCGCGAACCTGCCGTGGAACGTCAACCTCATGCAGGCCATCGGCTGGATCATGGCGGCGGTGTTCGCGGCGATCTTCTTCGGCCCCTACCGCCGCTTCCGCGCCGCCGCCAGTACGGCACGCGCGGCTCAGGCCGGCGAGACGATCCGCAAGCTGATCCTGGCCAACCTCGTGCTGGGGCTGATCGTGGTGGTGATCGCAGCGCTGTAGGCGGCAGCTGGGGATCGGTGGCACGGTTGGCGCGTTGGAGTATTATCCCGTCCACGGCGCGTCGGGGGCGCGCGTCGGTGGCCTCGATCAATTCGCCCTTCAGTTGCATTCCGCGCACCCGGAAACGCGGAAGGCTCGCCTTCCAAGGAGAGAGATCATGGGAAAGCTCACGTCCATCATCGCCGCGACCGCACTCATCGGAAGCATGGCGGCTCCGAGCGTCTTCGCTCAAGGCACTGCACCATCCGCCCCAACTCCGCCCAGCCCCAATGAAGCGCCTTCGACCCCGGGCATGATGGGTGGTCAGGGCATGACGAATGGCCAAGGCATGCAGGGCCGAATGGGCAACAATATGGGCATGGCCCAGATGAACCGCATGATGGGAAACTGCAATCGCATGATGGAAGGGGCTCAGAACACCCCCTCCAATCCTGCCGCCCAGCCGCCGAAGAAGTCGTAACCACGCGCGGCCTGCATGGGGAGCCCCTCGGCGTGTTCCCCATGCAGAGTGCCTATCCCGCGCTCGGGTGAGCAGCGCGGAAGAAGATGCGGTGGATATCCTTCAATATCCGCGCGCGAGATCGACGCGCGTCGGCGGGCTGCGCCCTTCGCGCAGCGCGCGCAAATCCTCAAAGAAGCGGTCGAGGCTGCGGGGATAGTAGCTGCCGGGATCATCGGCGGAGGTGTGCGGGCTGACGATCAGGTTCGGGGTCGTCCACACGCGATGGCCCGGCGGGACCGGCTCGGGGTCGAACACATCGAGCACCGCCCCGGACAGCCGGCCGGCATCCAGCGCGTCGCACAGCGCGTCCTGGTCGAGCAGGGGCCCGCGCCCGATGTTCACCACCCCCGCACCCGCCGGCAGCAAGCCCACGCGGCGGCGGTCCAGCAGGTTGCGCGTCGCCGGGGTCAGCGGGCAGGCGAGCACCAGGAACTCGGTCCCCGGCAGCGCCGCATCCAGCGCGTCCGGACCGATCACCGCGGCGCAGTCCGGATGCGGCGCGGGGCGCGCGCGTACGCCGGTGACATGCAGCCCGAAATGCGTGCCCTGGGCGGCGATCGCGCCTCCCAGGGCACCGAGCCCGACCACCGTCATGCGGCGTCCGCCTAGCACGCCGCCCCACAGCTTGTGCCATCGCCCCGCGCGCTGGTGCGTCACCATCTCGGGCACCCGGTTGGCGAGCATTAGCACCGCCATGATGGCGAACTCGCCCCCCTTGAGCGCGTGCGCGCCGCGGTTGTTGAGCAGGGCGACGCCCTGGGGCAGCCAGTCGAACGGAGCCAGGTTGTCGAGCCCGGCATTGGCGACGAACACCATGCGCAGGCGCGGCGCGCGCAGGGGCAGCAGGGTGGCGAGCACGTCCTTGTCGGTGAGCAGCGCCTCGGCCTCGCCGATCGCCGCAGCGTAGCCGGCCGGATCGGCGGCGAAGCTGACGACGTGCCCGACCCCGTCCGCCCCGGCGCGCGCAGCCGCGCGGGCCCATACCTCCGGCGTGATCGGGCCGAGCGGGTCGTCGGGTGGGTTCTGGACGTGGATGCGCATGGCCGGACCCTGCCACGCGCCGCACGGGCCGCGCCACCCTCCCCCGCTCCGGCAGAAGTCAGGTGCCGGCCGAAGCGGATGCGGGACCGGACGCCGGATCGGCGGCCTCCGGTTCGGCCTGCGGCAGCCAGAGCGCGACCGTCGTGCCGCGACCGGGCGCGCTGTCGATGGCGAGCGCGCCGCCCGATTGTTCGGCGAAGCCGCGGGCCATCGCCAGTCCCAGGCCGGTCCCCTTCCCGGCCGGCTTGGTGGTGAAGAACGGCTCCGTCACCCGCGCGAGCGTTGCAGGGTCCATTCCCGTACCGGTATCGCGCACCGCCAGGCGGACATACCGGCCGGGCGACAAGCTCGCCGGATGCGACGCGTCCGGGCCGACCTGCTCGACGCCGGCGCTCAGCGTCAGCCGGCCGCCGTCGGGCATGGCGTCGCGCGCGTTGGTTGCAAGGTTCACCAGCACGGTCTCGAGCTGGCTCTTGTCGGCCAGCAGCGGCGGCACGTCGCACGCATCCTCCACCACCACCGCGACCGCCGACCCCAGCGTGTGGGCCAGCACCTCCGATAGTTCGGTCAGTAGGCCGGCGACGTCGATTGGCTCCGCGCTCAGGTCGGCGCGTCGGGCGAATAACAGCAGCCGCCTTGTGATCGCCGCACCGCGCTCGGCAGCGGTGGAGCCGAGCGCGGCGAAGCGGCTCACCGAAACGGGCTGGTCAGGCCGCCGCGCGATCAGCGCGAGCGCGCTGGAGACCGCCTGCAACACGTTGTTGATGTCGTGCGCGATGCCGCCCGCCAGCTCACCGAGGGCCTGCATCTTCTGCGCCTGCGCCAGCTGCGCCTCCAGGTCGCGCCGCTCGGTGATGTCGCGCGCGGTGCCCAGGATGCGCCGCTCGCCGGCTGGGCCGGCCACGGCGACCAGGATCACGTCGTAGGTGCGCGGGCCGGTCACGGTGGGCAGTGTCTCGTCGTGGCGCCAAACCCGCTTGGTGAGGCAGCGGCGGAAGGCTTCCTGCATGCGCCCGCCCGCCTCCGCGCCGAACAACGCCTCAGGCCCGCGTCCTAGCGCGGCGATCCGATCGGCGCCGAAGCACGCCTCCGCGCGCGGATTGCAGTCGCGCACGATGAAACCGCCCTCGTCCAGCGCCTCGATGTCGAACAGGCAATCCTGCGCGTGCTCGTAATAGGCCTGGACGCGTGCCTCGGTCGCCACCAGCGCCTGGGTGCGCTCCCGCACCGCCTGGGTCAGTATCTCGCGCCGGCGGCGGCGCTCGGTGATGTCTTGGTGCAGCCCCACCCACTCGCGGATCACCCCGGCCTCGTCGCGCACCGGGACGCCGCGCACCTCCATGAGCCGCCACGCGCCGTCGCGCCGGCGCAGTCGATATTCGGCATCGTAGCGGGTGCCGTTCGCCGCCGCCCGCGCCCAGGCCGCCTTCACGCGATCGCGGTCGGCCGGGTGGACGGCGTCCAGCCAGCCATTGTCGGCCAGATCGGCGTCCGACTGGCCGGTGAAGGCCGACCAGCTTGGCTGCGGTGCCTCCGGTCGGCCGTGCGGGTCGGCGCGCCAGACGATCTCGCCCAGCGCCTCGACCAGCGCCCGATAGCGCGCCTCGCCCGCCCGCGACGCCGGGTCGCTTGTGTCGGACCAGGGCGACTGGGCAGGTTGCTCCACCACGCGCGCGGACGACTCCCTTCTTTCCAATCAGATGGCTATCGACAGACCGACGGTGGCGCGACGGCGACGATCAGAACAAGGAATAGCCGCCGTCGATGACGAAGGTATCACCGGTATGATACGCGCTCGCCGCGCTCATGAGATAGACCGCGATGCCGCCGAAATCCGACCCGGTGCCCCAGCGGCGCATCGGGATGCGCGGCATGACGTTGCCATGAAACTTCGGGTTGCCGATCGCGTTCGCGGTCATGTCGGTCTCGATCCATCCGGGCAGGATGGAATGCGCGCGGACCCGGTGGCGCGCCAGCTCCACCGCCAGCGCGCGCACCATCGAGATCATGCCCCCCTTGGTCGCGGCATAGTGCTCGCTACGCGGGGCCGCCTCGATCGCGGCGAGCGAGGCGGTGCCCACCAGCACGCCGCCGTCGCCGCGCTGCACCATGTGGCGAGCCGCCGCGCGGAAGGTGAAGAACGCGCCATCGAGGTTGACGCGCAGCACGCGGCGCCATTCCTCGGCCGGCATGTCCATGAACGACCGCTGCCCCCGCCCGGACACCCCCGCGTTGGCGAAGCACCCATCGACGCGGCCCATCGCGGCCAGCGTCTCGCTGAAGGCGAAGTCCACCGCCTGCTCGTCGCCGACGTCGCAGCGCAGCGCCAGGACGCGCCGCCCGGTCCGTTCCAGCTGGGCGCGCGCGCGGGCGTTCTTCTCCTCGTTGGTGCCCCAGATCGCGACATCCGCGCCCGCCTCGGCCATGGCCTGGGCCATGCCGAGGCCGATGCCGCCGTTGCCGCCGGTCACCAGGGCGACGCGGCCGGTGAGGTCGAAAGGCTGATAGGCCATGGGAGATTCCTCTCGCTGCGGGTCAGTCGTCCAGCCGGTAGAAGCGCGTTGCGGTGCCGCTGAACAGCGCCGCCTTCTCCGCCGCCGAGGCGCCCGAGGCCAGGCGCTTGAAGGTGTTCCAGCAGACCGCGTAGCTGTACGAGCCCTTGTCCACCGGGAAGTTGCTCTCGAACATGCACCGCTCGGCGCCGAATGCCTCGATGCAGGTCTCGACATAGGGGCGCCACGCGGTCGCGAGCTGCTCCGACGACGGCGGGTCCTGCGCCTCCTCGAAGCCGAAGCCGTTAATGCGCATCCCGAGGCCGCCGAGCTTGACATGCACGTTCGTGCAGCCGGCCAGCTCCCGGATCGCCGGGCGCCACGCGGCGAACACCGCCTCGCGCTGCCCCGCGTAGCGCCCGATGCCGAGTGGCCCGCCGACATGGTCGAGCACGATGCGCGCGTCGGGAAAGGCGCGGGCGAGCGCGGTCAGCTCGGCGATCTGCGGATGGTAGAGCCACGCATCGAAGGTCAGCCCCGCGCGGCCGAGGGTCGCGAACCCCTCGCGGAAGGACGCATCCTCCATCAGCCGGGCCGGCATCGGATAGCCGGGGTTCAGCATCACCGGATCGTCGTCGTGGGCGGTGATGTGGCGGATGCCGCGGAACCGCCCGCCACCGGCGCGCAGGTGCGCGTCCAGCACCGCCCCGACGCGCGCGCCGAGGCGCAGGTCGGCATGCCCGACGATGCCGGCGCAGACGCGCGCGGCGCCGTACTGGCCCGACGCGCTCATCGCCGCCACGCCGTTGACGAACTCGGTCTCGCCCAAGGGACGCATCTCCTCGGGGCCGCCGGCACGATGGAAGGCGCGGCACTGTACGAACACGGTCGCGGTGACGTTGTGCCCGGCATTGAGGTCGGCCAGCAGGTCGGGGAGCATGTAGCGCCAGTCGGCGCGGTCCCACAGGTGATGGTGCGGATCGACGATCGGCAGCGCCGGCTCCAGCGCCGCCTCCTGCCGCCGTGCCAGCCAGTCGGCGCGCACCGGCAGGTAGTGGCTGGCCGTGGCTTGCGTGTTGCTTGTGCTCATGGGCGCGTCCTCCTCCTGGGCGCCAGTGGAGCCAATCGGGCGCGTCGTGTCCACGCCGGCAACCGCCATGCCGCGCGGACGTTCCCCTCGCGAACCCTTCGCCTCGGAGACCCTCATGCGCGTCCTGATGCGCTGCGCCGCTTGGCTCGGGCTGGCCGCCGGCCTGTGCGGCTGCGTCTATCAGGCGCCCGTGCCCTATGGGTATGCGCCGGGTGCCTACCCGTACGCCTACGCTTACAACCCCTATGATCCAGTACGCTTACAACCCCTATGATCCAGGCCAGCGCACGGCGACGGGCGCGCTGGTCGGGGCCGGCGCGGGCGCGGCGCTCGGCGGCCTCGCCGGCGGCGGCCAGGGCGCGGCGATCGGCGCGCTGGCCGGCGGCGCCCTCGGCGCGGCGGCGGGAGCTGGCGGCCCCGGCTACTACGCCCCTCCGCCCTCCTATTACGGCTACGGGTTCTGAGGCTGAGTGCTCACGCCTGCTAATCCCGCGCCCGAGCGATGGTCATGCCTGCTTCGGGCCGCGCTCCTGAGTTGCCATGTGCTGCCGCAAAACCCTGTTGATCTCAGACTGATACTCTAGGCCAGCTCCCGTATGGCTCTTGAACCATGCGACCACATCAGCATCCAGGCAAATCGTGACAGCCTCCGTGCGTGACTTGTCTCCCGCTACTCCTTGAACGCCTGCCCAACTTCACACATCACAAGTCACGCGCCCCGATCGTGCGCTCGCGATACCCCTCCGGCACCTCGCGGCCCTGATCGGTGAAGGCGCGGCGCACCGCCTCGACCGTCCCGCCCACCACGCGCTTGCGGTTGTCGCGCACGAACTGGTTCGAGCCGGCGATCATGTCGAGCGAGCCCTGGAATTGCGGAATGACGTAGCGCGCGAACAGCTCGTAGCTGCGCAGCGTCTGCTCGCGATTGGCCCACTCATGGGCACGGAACAGCACGCCGCCGATGCCGCCCCGGCTGAGTTCGATCAGCCGGTGGATGCCCTTGGTCACCGTCTCGGGCGAGCCGACCAAGGTGGTGCCCATCTTCACGCCGTCGCGCAGCGGTTGGTCGGACCGGCCGGGCGGGCGGCCGAGCGTGTCCTCGAAATAGGTCACGGTCTCGACGCGCTCGCCCGCCTGCACCTCGCGCAGCGCCTGCTCGTCGTCCTCGGCGAGATGTGCGTTGACCACCAGGCGCCATTTGCGGCGGTCGGCGACCTTGCCCGCCTTCGCGGCCGCCTCCTCGGCGAGCTTCCACTGCTCGGCCAGCGCCTCCGGCCCTCCCAGCAGGCCGGCGCCGATCGACAGCACGCCGATGCCGTGCGTGCCGGCGGCGATCATGCCGAACGGGGTGATGGTGCTCGCCACCGCGATCTCGAACAGCGGATCGGAATAGGGCGCGAGATGCAGCCGGGCCTCGCGCAGCTCGAACCAATCGGTCTTCATCGTGACCGGCTCCTCGCACGCCAGCAGCCGCATGATGGCGTCCAGCGCTTCCAGCATGCGCGGGCGCTGCGTGACCGCGTCGATCCCCAGCATGTGCGCATCCGACGTCAGCGCGCCCGGCCCGCAGCCCAGCATGGCGCGCCCGCGCGTCATGTGATCGAGCTGCACGAAGCGCTGCGCGACCAGCAGCGGGTGGTGATACGGCAGGCTGGTCACGCCGGAGCCCAGCTTGATGTGCTTGGTGCGCTCGGCCGCCGCCGCGATGACCAGTTCGGGCGAGGCGATCAGCTCCCAGCCGGCCGAGTGATGCTCGCCGATCCACGCCTCGTCGTAGCCGAGCCAGTCCAGCCATTGGATCAGTTCCATGTCGCGCGACAGCGCCAGCGTCGGGTTCTCCCCGAGGCGATGGAACGGGGCAAGGAAGACGCCGAACTTCAGGCTGCGATGGGACATGGGATGCTCCGGATGATTGCGCCATCCTGCCCCCGTTACCGGCCGGTAGCCAAGACGGGCCGGGCGTGGCAGCTTCCCGCAAGGAGCGTGCGGAGGAGACGACATGCGGCTGGCAGGCAAGGTGGCGCTGATTACGGGCGCGGCGGCCGGCATGGGGGCGGCGACGGCACGGCGCTTCGGGCAAGAAGGCGCGAAGGTGATCGTGGCCGACGTGCTGGAGGAAGAGGGGCGGCGGGCGGCCGAGGCGATCGGCGCGGCTTCTGCCTTCCAGCTTCTGGACGTCACCGACGAGGCGGCATGGCAGGCGGCGATCGAGGCGACGACATCGCGGTTCGGCGGGCTCGATATCCTTATCAACAACGCCGGGATCAGCGGCAGCGCCTACGCCGACGTGCTGGAGACCCCGGCCTGGCACACGGTCATGGGGGTGAACGCCACCGGCGTCTTCCTGGGCATGAAATGCGCAATCCCGGCGATGCGCGCGCGCGGCGGCGGATCGATCGTGAACCTGTCCTCGATCTCCGGGTTCGTGGGCCAGCACCGCATCCATCTGAGCTACAACGCCTCGAAGGGCGCGGTGCGCATCATGAGCAAGGCCGCCGCCGTGCAGTTCGGTCGCGACAGGATCCGCGTCAACAGCGTCCACCCCGGCTGGATGCCGCCGATGCGCACCTCCGGCGCCACCGCCGACCCGGCGATGCGGGCGGAGATGATGAAGCGGATTCCGCTCGGCCGTACCGGCGAAGTGGACGAGGTGGCGAACGCGGTGCTGTTCCTCGCCTCGGACGAGGCGTCCTACATCACCGGCACCGAGCTTGTGGTGGATGGCGGTTTCCTCGCGGAATGAAAGGAGCACGACCATGAAGCTCACCGATCAGCAGCTGCGCCAGTTCGAAGCCGAGGGCTGGCTGTTCCTGCCGGAAACATTCTCCACCGAGGAGATCGCGGTGCTGCGCGCGGAGGCCGAGGCGATCTACCGCCAGGACCGCCAGGAGATCTGGCGCGAGAAATCCGGCGCTCCGCGCACCGCCTTCGCCGCGCACACCTACAACGAGGGGTTCCGCATCCTGGGCGCGCACCCGCGCCTGATCGAGCCGGTGGAGCAGGTGTTCGCCGACCGGCTCTACATGCACCAGTTCAAGATCAACGCGAAGTCGGCCTTCGACGGCGAGGTCTGGCAGTGGCACCAGGACTACGGCACCTGGCAGCGCGACGACGGCATGCCGGAGGCGAAGGCGATGAACATCGCGGTGTTCCTCGACGAGGTGATGCCGATCAACGGCCCCTTGATGCTGGTGCCGCGCAGCCACCGCCACGGCACGCTGGCGGCGGGCCACGACACCAGCACGACCTCCTATCCGCTGTGGACACTGGACAACGACACGGTGACGCGCCTGGTGGACGAGGGCGGCATCGTCACCCCGACCGGCAAGCCCGGCGGGGTGCTGATGTTCCACGGCAACCTGGTGCACGGCTCGGCCGGCAACATCACGCCCTATCCGCGCAAGATCGTCTACCTGACCTTGAACGCCGTCTCCAACCATATCCGCAAGCCGACCCGCCCGGAGTGGATCGCGCACCAGGACTTCACGCCGATCGAGCCGGTCGCCGACGATGCACTGCTGCGTTACGCGCACGGCTTCCGGCACGCGGCCGAGTGACGGGCTGGAATCGACCGTAAAAAAGGGTTCGGATGACCAATAATTCCGGATGCTGCCTGGGGTCGCCGATCCCGGCGCGTCGGGATCGGGCACCGGGCGAACGGGTGGCGGGAAGCCTCCATGAACGATCGTTGCCCGGATGCGGCTGCCGCCTTATGCAACCGGCGATGGTCGAGAGGCAGCGAAACACGCCAGTAACATGGAGACGCTATCGCTGCCTCCTGCCATGGATGCAGCCGACATGATCGTTTTCCTGACCGGAATGCCGCGAAGCGGATCGACCTTTTCATTCAACGTCGTGCGGGATGTCTTGCAGCGCCGGGGAAGCGTGTATCAGGAGCCCACTCCCGATCCCGCTGCGGCGCTCAGCCATGCGGGCCAGGCGGATCACGTCATCATCAAGGCACACACCCTCGATTCCCTGGGTCTGTCCTTGATCCGGACCGGTGCGGCTCGGGCGATCTGCAGCGTGCGCCGGATCGAGGACGCCGTCGCATCCTGGATGGAAACCTTCGGCTTCACCGAGGAGGAATGGATCGAGTCCATGCGTGCATGGATTGTGCTGTACCAACATCTCCGGTCGCAGGCTTTGACCGTGCCCTATGACGTCATCGATCGCCGGCCATGGCGGGCGGCTTGGCTGATCGGCCGCCATATCTCCGCTACGGTCGGGCCTGTTGAGAGCTGGATGATCGCACGCCGCTTCCACAAGGCACGGGTCAAGCAGTTGACGGATGCCCTGGACAGGTCAGGACAGGACGTGCGCGACATCGGCTTCAGTTGGTACGACGAGAGCACGTTCTTCCACCGTCGTCACGTCGCCTCGCTCGCATCCCGACCCGCGGAACAGCGTCTTTCGGGCGAGCAGTTGATGCGGATACGGTTGGCGCTGGAGGGGGCGGCCAGGAAGGCGATGGTCCCGATCGGAGGGGTCTAAACCGCTATCCGGCGAAGGAGGATCCTGACGACAGCACGAGCGCGGGATCGCTCAGTTGCGGGACGGAGGCGACAAGAAGATGCTTGAACTCCGTCCACAGCAAAAGAACGCGGTCATCGACCGTGAAATGCCGGCTGAGAGCGCCATGGCCGTTCTCCACGTCGCTGTCGAACCGGATGTGCTCGGTGAGGAAGTGCCTGAAAGCCTGGAGCAGAGGGCTGCCCCAGTGCTGGGATCGCAGGAATGCCCGAAACACGGCCTCGAGTTCCCCATCTTCGTAGCTACAGATGCTGAGCGCCTTCGCGGTCGCGTCGACATCACGGACTCTGTCCAGATACGACTGTCCAATGCGTTGCAGGTCGTCACGTCTCTGGGTGTCGATGTCTTCCAGCTGTAGCACTCTGCTCATGAACTCGTCGTGATTCATGCGCTCGCCGCTGCGCGCGACGCCGGGCCAGGGGGACAAATTGTCCGTATCGCACTCTTCCTGTTTGAGCTGCCTGAGCTTGAGGTCGTCGGGGTGCAGCGCGCACGCAATTTCGAGATTTTCGCGAAATTAAATCGAGAAATGATAATAAGCCCAGGCCACGTTCGTGAGTTCGCGCTGACCAAGGTCGTTCCAGCGCAGGTCGCATATCTCCTTGATGACCCCAACGTATCGAAGCGGCTCGAAGTCCTTCATACCGGCACTCTCCCACCTAAAGTCCCAGCACCTAACCACCGATGCCGCGTACACGTTGCACCCGGTGCACCCTCGAATTCCGCAACCGGATGGTCGCTAACTCTGACGCGGCGATCAATCCCGCGCAATCGGGGTGATGTCCCCGACCGCGTGGCCTGCGCAACCTGAAGCTGTATCTGCCAAAAATCTTGCTCGTGCGGGATGTCTCTTACTACTTGAATTGTGCTTTGGCAAGGATAATTTCTCATTTAGGTTCATATTGCGCTGGTGACAACGACGATGGCCCACGATAGCATCTAGGATGCCGGGAAGGCGTCACGCCGTCGTTCCAGTGGATCAACAGCTTGTTGATCCCTCCTCGGTGCTCGCGGCGGTTAGACAATCGGCGACGACGTGGTGAGACAGATGCGCAACGAGACGATCGCTATCCATGGCGGCTACGATGTCGACCCCGCGACGAAAGCGGTCGCCGTTCCGATCTACCAGACCGTCGCGTACGCGTTCGACAGCGCCGAGCACGGGGCCGCCCTGTTCAATCTCGAGGCCGACGGATACCGATACAGTCGGATCAGCAACCCGACGAACGCGGTGCTTGAACGACGCGTCGCGGCCCTCGAGGGCGGGCTGGAGGCACTCTGCGTCAGTTCCGGACAAGCGGCAACCAACTACGCGGTCCTCAACCTCACGGAGATCGGCAGCAATATCGTTTCTGTTCCGCAGCTCTATGGGACGACCTACACGCTGTTTGCGCATATCCTGCCAAAGTTTGGCGTTCAGGTCCGGTTCGCCGAATCCGATCATCCCGAGGCGATCGAGAGGCTGGTGGACGACGAAACGCGGGGGGTGTTTTGCGAAAGCGTCGGAAATCCGGCAGGCAACATCTGTGATATCGAGGCGTTGGCGAACGTCGCACACCGTCACGGCGTGCCGCTGGTCGTGGACAATACCGTCGCAACACCGATCCTGCTGCGTCCCATCGAGTACGGGGCGGACATCGTTGTCGAGTCACTGACGAAGTTCATGGGCGGCCACGGGACGACGCTCGGCGGCATCATCGTCGATAGCGGCGCTTTTCCCTGGGAGCGGCACGCGAAACGGTTCCCGATGTTCAGCGAGCCCGACGCGTCCTATCACGGGCTCGTGTATACGCAGCACTTTGGCCGGGCGGCGTACATCGCTCGGTGCCGCAGCGTCTATCAGCGCAACACCGGAGCCGTCCTGTCGCCGCTCAGCGCGTTCCTGCTCCTCCAGGGGATCGAGACGGTTGCCCTCCGGGTCGATCGTCACGTCGAGAATGCCATGCGCGTGGCGCAATTCTTGCGCGACGACCCGAGAGTGGACTGGGTCAACTATAGCGGGTTCCCGGACAACCCGTACAACACCCTGGCTCGGAAATACCTGGGTAACCGGGCGTGCTCCCTGATGACATTCGCCGTTCATGGCGGCTTCGAGGCGGGGGCCGCCTTCTATGACGCGTTGAAGCTGGTCAAGAGATTGGTCAATTTGGGCGATGCCAAGTCACTGGCGTGCCACCCGGCCTCCACGACACATCGGCAAATGTCGGCCGAGGAGCAGCGCAAGGCAGGCGTCACGCCCGCGATGATCCGTCTGAGCGTCGGGATCGAGCATGTGGACGATATCCTGGCCGATCTCAGCCAGGCGTTGGATGCGGCAGGCACCAATCGCGATCGGCTGGCGGGTGAGCGGCGCCGGCAAGCGAGCCCATGATGCTGCTGCGATCTTTCAGCTCCCACCCGCGGCAGCCCCTGCAAGATGACGCCCCGATCGTCGTCGGCCTGGTCAACAATGCTGCGGACTCCGCCCTGCGGGGAACCGAGGAGCAATTCCGCGACCTCCTGTCAGTCGCCGCGCAAGGCCGGGCGGTTTGCCTGCGTCTCTTCTCGCTGCCGGAGTTGCCGCGTGGGGATGCTGCCCGCGCCCATGTCGCTGATCATTACGAAGATATCAATGATTTATGGGAGGCCGATCTCGACGGCCTGATCGTGACGGGACGCGAGCCGCGGACACCCGCGCTCGCCGAGGAGCCCTACTGGCCCACTCTGAGCAGGCTGATCGACTGGGCAGAGAACCATACCGTCTCGACTATCTGGTCGTGCCTCGCCGCGCATGCCGCCGTCCTACACATGGACGGCATCGAGCGGCATCTCCTTCCGCAGAAACTCTCCGGCGTGTTCGATTGCGCAAAGCATGCGGATCACGCCCTGTTGGCTGATCTCCCGTCACGCTGGCGCGTTCCGCATTCGCGATGCAATGGCTTGTCCGAACAGGCACTCGTTGCGAATAACTATCTCATCCTGTCGGGCTTGGCGGGTTCAGACATCGACATCTTCGTCAAGCGGCGAAAAAGCCTGTTCGTCTTTCTGCAAGGCCATCCGGAATACCAACCCGAGGCGTTGCTACGCGAGTACTGCCGGGACATAAGACGATTCCTTGCCGGGGAACAGAGCCGCTACCCGGAGATGCCACGTGACTATCTCGATGCGCGGGCGACCGCCGCGTTCATCGAACTCCACGAACTGGCGCTTCAGGGCGCCGGCACCGCGCTGCTGTCTCGCGTCCAAACTCTCGCGGCCACTATCCATGTGGCCCCTGTCTGGCGCGAACCCGCCATTCGCATCTACGCGAACTGGTTGTCCCTGCTGGCGGAGCAAAGGTCTGCATCGCGCGTTGAAAGCGGAGCCGCACCTCTCGGCCAACATGCGTCGTGGGATCGTGGCGGGGACGTGAACGAGCATGGCGGTCCCGAGCCTGACGGTCATGAGCTTCTGCGTCACCTGCTGCCGCGAGACTAGGCATGCCTTCCCGTATCGATGAGCAAGCGAGCCGCAGCTCGGCCCTGTTTCCCTCGCGCGAAGACCGCGTGCGCCAAAACGATGTCTTGACGCGCGCGCTGGCGTCGGCGGATGCGCGCGTCACCGAGGGCGCCGTCACGCCCACTCTCGACTTCGCGGCTTTCAGGGCGGAGCTGGGTCGCTTTGATTTCCGCGCTCCGCGTCCGCTCAATGAAGTGCTGCCCTGGACGATCGCCCAGATCGAACGCGGCGTGGTGCACGTGGCGCACCCTCGGTATTTCGGGTTGTTCAATCCAACGCCCACTTTCCCGTCGCAATGCGCGGATCGCATCGCGGCCGTGTTCAACCCTCAGCTTGCGACTGCAACGACGTCCCCCGTCGCGGTGGAAATCGAAGACCACGTCATCCGATCCGTTGCCGGGCGCGCCGGCTTTCCCTCCGATGCCGCCGGCCATTTCACGAACGGCGGCGCCGAGGCGAACGCCACCGCTTTGGTTTGCGCCTTGACCCGGGCAAGCCCGCGCTTCGCAGAGGAAGGCGTACGGGCGTTCGGCGGCGCTCCGGTGATGTACGTCTCACGCGACAGCCACCTTGCCTGGCTCAAGATCGCTCATCAGGCGGGCATCGGTCGTGCCGCGGTGCGCCTCGTCGGAACGGATGGTTGCGGGCGCATGGACCCGCGGGCACTCACGCAGGCGATCCATGCCGATCTTGGCGAGGGCCGGGTCCCGGTCATGATCGGCTCGACTGCCGGGACGACCAATGCGGGCATGATCGATCCGCTTCTCCCCTGTGCCGAGATTGCCCAGGCGTTCCGCCTCTGGCATCACGTCGATGCGGCTTGGGGCGGCGCGCTCGTCGCATCCGATCGGTTGCGCGGCGCACTCGCCGGCATCGAGCAGGCGGATTCGGCCACGATCGATGCCCACAAATGGTTCGCGACCACGATGGGCTGTGGCATGTTCATCACCCGGCATGCGCCGGTATTGTCAGCGTCGTTCCAGGTCTCCACCAGCTACATGCCATCCAACGATGCGCGCCTCGATCCGTACGTGACCTCGATCCAGTGGTCGCGACGCTTCCTGGGGCTGCGCCTGTTCCTGTCTCTGGCGGCCGCCGGATGGGAAGGCTATGCGGCGCACGTGGAGCATTCGGTCGCGCTCATCGCGTTGCTCAAGGACGCGCTGAGGGCGCGAGAGTGGCGGATCGCCAACGCGTCGTCGCTGGCCGTGTTGTGCGCCGAACCTCCCTCCGGCTTCGGCTCCGTCCGTTCGATCGTGCGCCGGGTCCTCGCGTCCGGCCGCGCCTGGGTGTCGGCAACGACATTCGAGGGGCGCGAGGTGATCCGGGCCTGTGTGACGAGTGGCGAGACGACGCCGGACGACGTTATGCAGCTTGTCGACATTCTTGATGCCGCCGGGCGTGACGTCGCTGGTTAGCGTTACGCGATCATCACCGCGACAGCACGCCGCGGCGCACCTGGTCCTCCTCGATCGAGACGAACAGCGCGCGGAAATTGCCCTCCCCGAATCCCTCGTCACCCTTGCGCTGGATGAACTCGAAGAAGATCGGGCCGATAACGGTCGCTGAGAAGATTTGCAACAGCACCTTGGTGAGCCGGCCCTCGTTCGCGCCGAGCGCGATCGCGCCCTCGCCGTCGATCAGGATGCCGTTGCGCTGCAACCGGCCCAAATCCTCCTGGTGGCCCGGCACGCGATCGCCGACCCGCTCGTAATAGGTCGCGGGCGGCGCGGGCATGAACGCGAGCCCGGCCGCGCGCAGGCCCTCGATCGTGGCGTGGATGTCGTGGCAGCCGCAGGCGATGTGCTGGATACCCTCGCCCTTGTAGGCGTGCAGGTATTCCTCGATCTGGCTGTTCTCATCGGCCGATTCATTGATCGGAATGCGGATCTTGCCGTCCGGACTGGTCAGCGCGCGGGAGAACAGGCCGGTGTACTCGCCCTTGATCTGGAAGTAGCGGATTTCGCGGAAGTTGAAGAGGCGCTCGTAGAACCCGGCCCAGACAGTCATCCGGCCGCGGCCCACGTTATGGGTCAGGTGGTCGATGTAGTAGAAGCCCTGACCGTCCGGCCTGGGGTCGCGCGGCCCGAGCCACGCGAAAGCCTCGTCGTAGGCGGAGCCCTTCGCGCCGTAGCGGTCCACGAGATAGATCAGGCTGCCGCCAATACCCTTGATCGCGGGCACGTCGAGCGCAGGCGACCCGTGGGCCGGATCGGCGGGCTCGGCGCCAAGCTCCAGGGCGCGGCGGTAGGCCTGCCCGGCATCGACCACGCGAAAGCCCATCGATGCCGCGCAGGGTCCGTGGGCGGCGGCGAAGTTCACGGCGTGGCTGCCAGGCTCCTCGTTCACCAGGTAATCCACGTCGCCCTGGCGATAGACCGTGATCGCCTGCGTCCGGTGCTTCGCCACTTGCGTGAAGCCCATCAGGCGGAACAGCGCATGCAGCCGCGAAGGGTCCCGATGCGCGTATTCGACGAACGCGAACCCGTCGGTGCCCATGGGGTTTTGCGGCGTGATCTCGGGGGGTGCCGCGTCATGCGGAAATGGACCCATGTGACCTCCTCCGGTGGCTGATGCGGGCAACGGCCCGCATCCAGTGCACAGAATATGCTATCACCTCTACACACATCATACGTTTGAGGAACAAGTTCATGGCGGGCCGAAGGTCAGCCCGGGGCAGGTTCCGGGGCAGCGGCGACCGTGATGCGGGCCACGTCGCGGACGCTGCGCCCGCCGCGCCGGTCCCCAGGCACGACGATGCGCAGATGCTCCGGGTCGAGAGGCTGGCCATCCATCCGCTCGGCCAGGATCACCTGCTTGCCCTCGAACGCGGGCGCGATCTCACCGAGCGCGAGGACCGCCGTGTAGCCGTCGCGTCCGGTGATCAGGACGGCCTGGTGCACCTGATCGCGCGGCTTGCCTGGGTCGATCGCGCCCGCATGGTCAAGCACCGTCCAGAGCAGCGGGCCCTCGAAAACGGCGTTTCGCGTGCCGTGGTCGGTCCCGAAGGACACCGTGACCTGCCCGGTGGGAAGCTGCGCGAGTTCGCCCGCCGTCAGGACCGTCGGCGGTCCTGATCCCCTGACGACCACGATCCCGGTTTGCGCACTGTCCGGCGCGGGCCGCGAGCCGGTGACTGTCGGACCGGCGCCGAAGGACGGCAGGGGCGCAAGAAGGGGCGCAAGACACGCAAGGAGTGTCGGACCGACCAGTGCGATGACCCGACCGACGCGCATGCGCGGTGCCTACTTCGCCACCATCACGTCGGACGCCTTGATCACGGCGATCGCCTCGTCGCCGACCTTCAGCCCCAGATCGTCGATGGCCTCGTTGGTGATGGACGACGTGACCACGACATCATGGCCGATGTCGATCCGCACATGGCCGGTCGTCTGCCCCTTCTGCACCGCGACCACCTTGCCCTTGATCTGATTGCGGGCACTGAGCTTCATGTGACGTCTCCTTTTCGATCCAGCGCGCACCGGGCACACGCCAGCCCGACGACGTCAAGCCCTTGCCGCCGGTGTTCACGAAACGACCTACTCGCTTGGTAAGGCGACCGGCACGAAGCCGTAGCGCGCCAGGGTCGCCTGCCCACGCTCCGACATCACGAAAACCGCGAAGCGATCGGCCAGCGCATTCTCGGTGAGAACGACCATGCCATAGGCCGGACGCACCGTGAGCGCCGGCGGCAGCGGGACCGAGACGAGGCCGGGCACGTCGCGCATCACCGCGGGGGAGCCGCTGCAATAGCCGAGCATGATGTCCGCCTTGTCGGCGAGGAACACGCCCTGCACCTGCCCGTGCCCCGCAACGAGCGGCTTGCTGGCCGGACCACCGACGAGTTTCAGCGCCTTGGCCTCAAGCGCCGCCTTGGCGCCGGAACGCAGAGCCTCGGCGCGGGCAAACACCGCCCAGGCGTAATCGCCGCCAGGATCGGCGCCCGGCGTCGACGTGGCGAGCCGCAGCTTGGGATCGAGCATCCGGTCGAGCAGGTCGGCCGGCGTGACGCCGAGCGCCTGCCGCGCCAGGGCGCACATCCGATTGCGGGCGAACATCACCACGGGTCGGTCACTGTGCTGCCGCGCGAGAAGGCGCGTCTGCTGCATGTCGGCCGAGGCCAGGATGTCGGCCGGCGCGCCCTGCTCGATGCGCGCGCGCAGCACGCCCGACGGACCGAATACGGGGGCCGCCAGGCGATCGGCCGGCACGCCGGATTCCGCAAGCAGCGCGGTCATCGCCCCGGTGAGGCTGCCGGCCGCGAACAGATGCAGCATCTCCTCGGCATGGGCGGGGGACGGTCCGATCAGCAGGCCGCCCAGAAGCAGCGTCGCCAGCATCATCGTCCTCGGCCGCATGACAGCTCCGTTCGCTGGATCGCGCCGCCGGTCGTCGCTTTCGCGATGCGACCCGCGCCGTTATGTCCGTTGAGCTATATCGCAGCGCATGGAATTGGTCCACCCTGGAGCCAGCGTCGCTCGGAAGCCTAACGTCGCTCGGGCGGGTTCCCGCCCGGTTCGGGACCGGCATGGCGGATCCTGAACAGGTCCGCCGTGCTGGACCGCTCCAAGAGCCGGAGCCGGCCCGGAAGGAATCCTCCCATATTCGGCGCGCCGTCGGGGTCCAGGATCAGCACGTCATCGAAGTGCTGCCACCAGTCGCGCAGGTACGGGAACCGCTCCGCCTGCGCCTGGGTCAGCGCTGGCTCGGCCAGAAGATCGTAGCTGGGCACCACGCCAACCGGCACCGACAGCGCCCGGTACGGCGCCAGCACCCTGATCGGCTGTTGCGACGGATCGGCGAACAGCAGCGGCCAGAAGGCGTGCCGATCGAGCACCAGCAACGCGGGCAGGTTTTCATCTGCCTCGCCGAAGCCGACGATGCGCCGGCTGAGCGGCACCTGACCGTGCCACCAGGCCGGATTGCTCAGCGGATCGACCCGCGCGACCAACACCCGCGCGCCAGGGGAAATCGATGCGATCGTCCGGCGCAACTCCGCCAGGTCCTGGCCGTGCTCATGCCAGACCGCGGCCAGGGTGGCAGTGCGGATCGCGAAAAGCGCGGACAGTCCCAGGCCGATCGCCCCGCTGACCCGCCGCGTCAAAGGCGGCGGCCGCAGCCCGGCGAAAACCAGGCAGGCGGCCATTAGGGGAAAGCGCGAGTCGAACCAGGCGGCGCCCTTCGCTTGAAACGGCGCCAGAACGAACGCCATCAGCAGCACGGCGATGGCGAGCCCCATGCGCATCGGCAGCACGCTCCGCCGAGGGGCCGGATCGCGCGCGCGTTGCGGCGCGGGCCTGACCGCCCGGCCGCTCAGCAGGACCAGCGCGGTCGTAAGCAGGATCGCCAGCGCGGTCGCCCCGTCCAGGAGCGGGTGATAGTTCAGCACTGGGTCGATCAGCTCGGTGAGCTTCAGCTTGGCCGAACCGTAAGCGACAACGCCTCCGGCCCGACCGAAGGGCGAGACCAGGACGAGCAATACGGGAACCAAGAACGCGCCGACCAGCTCCACTACCCGGCGTGCCGTCGCGGGCAGCAACGGGCTGGAGCGCCGGCCGGCCCTGAACAGCTCCTCGGCCATGGTACAGGCCACCACGAGGCCGAGTAGGCCGAGTGCCACGATATGGCAAAAGAACACGACCACGGCCCCGACCGCCAGCACGGCGAAACCCAGCCCGGCGCGCGGTGGGCGCAGCGCCGTCCAGGCCGCCGCGACGAGCAAGGCCGCACCGAGGCCGATCAGGAAGTTGATGAAGCCCATCAGGAACAGGCCGTTATAGGCGATGAGGCACGCCCCGAGCGGCCAATAGGAGCGGGAGCGAAAGACCGCCCGATGCAGCGCGACGACCCCCGCGAGCGGCATCAGCAAGGCAAGCGCGAGCACGATCTTCCCGCCGACATCGAGCGGCAGCACGAGCAACAGCGGGGGGCCGATGACATCCATCGCCAGGTTCGGGATGACGTGCCAATCGGCGGCATACATGCGCGACAGCACCGGGTCGTGCGCACCGAAGGCAAGCAGGTACATGCGCGCCAGGTGGTTCGGGTAGTCCTCCACCGGCGGAATCGACACGAGGCAGAACGGCACCAGCAGCACCGCGACGCCCGACGCGAGCAATGTCCACCACCGGGCGGTACCGCCAGCAGGGCGAAATCGCGGACTGCGCGGGAAGCGCGTGTTCTGACCAGCCTGCATGCAAGCCGCCCTATACCGGCGCCGACGCGAGTGGTCACGCGTCAGGCGGCGGCACCCGGGCGATCGCGCCGGGATCGATCTCCATCCAGACCGCGCGGCCGATCTCGTGACGCTCCACCGGCGACGTGCTGACGCGGAGCCGCAACGGCGAGTTCGCCGGCTCCACGACATAATCCCAATGCTCGCCGAGATAGGCGCGCTCCACGATCCGCCCCTCGATCCACCAATGCCCGTCCGCCGCGGCCGGATGAGCGTCGTGCAGTGCGACCTGCTGCGGCCGCACCGAGAAGCTCGCCGCGTCGCCGTGCCCCGGCGTATCGACGATGCCGGCGGCCGGAACGGAGAAGCCGGGGAAGGCGATCGCCCCGCCCTCCATCCGGCCATCGAGGAAGTTCGTCCGGCCCACGAAGCCCGCCACGAAGCGGGTGCGCGGACGGGTGTAAAGCGATACCGGATCGTCCGCCTGCTCGACACGCCCCTGGTTCATCACCACGATGCGGTCCGAGGTCACCATCGCCTCGGCCTGATCGTGGGTGACGTATACCGTGGTGATGCGGAAGGCATCGTGCAGCCGGCGGATCTCGCCGCGCATCTCCTCGCGCAGCGCCGCATCCAGGTTGGACAGCGGCTCGTCCAGCAGCAGCACCTGCGGCTCGATCACGATGGCGCGGGCCAGGGCCACGCGCTGCTGCTGGCCGCCCGACAGCTCCGCCGGATAGCGATCGCGCAGCGCGCCGAGATGCACCACCTCCAGGATGGCATCGACGCGGCGGCGCATCTCGGTCCCCGGCAGCCGGCGCAGCTTCAGCCCGAAGGCGACGTTCTCGCCGACCGTCATGTTCGGCCAGATCGCGTAGCTCTGGAAGATCATCGACATGCCCCGCCGCTCCGGGGCGAGCGCGAAGCCGGGCGCGGACAGCGCGCGCCCGTCCATCTCGATGGTGCCGGCCGAGGGCTGGATGAAGCCCGCGATCATCCGCAAGGTCGTCGTCTTGCCGCAGCCCGAGGGACCGAGCAGGGAGACGAACTCGCCCTCCTCCAGGGTCAGGGTCACGTCGTCCACCGCCGCCACCGCGCCGAAGCGCCGCGTCAGCCCGCGCAGCGCGAGCTTGCTCACGCGCCGTCGCGTCGGCGCATGAAGTCGCGCCCGATCAGCGGCCACGCCACGGCGACGATGCCCAACGTCGCGATCAGCAGGATAAAGCCGAGCGCGGCCAACTGCTCGAAATTCCCTTCCTCGCTCATGTCCATCAGCATCACCGACATGGTCCGCGTCTTCGGGCCATAGAGGAACATCGCGGTGGATAGCTCGCGCGTCGCGGGGATGAACACCAGCAGCCAGGCCCCGGCCAGGCCCCGGCGCATCAGCGGCGCGAGCACGCGGCGGATCGCCAGCAGCCGCCCGCCGCCCAGGATGCGCACCGCCTCCTCCATCTCCGGGTTGACGGCGCGGATCGCGGCGGAGGTGTTGGCGTAGCCCACCGGCAGGAAGCGCGTGGCGAAGGCCAGGATCAGGATCAGCGGCGTGCCGTACAGCGCCAACGGCGGCGGCGCGTAGGCGGCATAGAAGGCGATCGCCAGCACGATCCCCGGAATGACGAACGGCGCCATGGCGAGGAAGCCGAGCACGCCGGCTATCGGCACCAGCCTGCGGGAGACGATGTAGGCGATGGCGAGTGCGAGCGCGAGTGCGATGCAGGCGGCGGCGGCGGCAAAGGCGAAGCTGTTCACCACCGACCGCGCGGCGGTGTCGTGCACGAACAGCAGGTAATGGAAATTGTCGCAGCGTCAGGTTGGACAGGCTGAGCCCCCGCCCCACGCTCGCGACAGCGCCGCCTGACCGAGCGCGGCGTACGGCAGGACGACCGACAGGCAGAGCAGCAGCGCGGCATAGCCGAACAGCACCCAGCGCCACCGCCCGAGCGCGATCACGCGGCGCTCGCCGCCCTTGCCGGTCAGCGCGACGAAGCCCCGGCGCCCGAGCAACTGGCGCTGCACGCCGAACAGGGCGAGCGTGATCAGCAGCAGCGGAATGGCGTAGGCGGCCGCCACCTCGACGCGGACCGGCATGGAGAAGAATTGCAGCAGCTGCGTGGTGATGACGTTGAACCGCGCCGGGATCGCGATCAGCGCCGGGGAGCCGAACAGGGCGATCGCCTCCAGGAAGGTGACGATCGCGCCGCCCAGGATCGCCGGCAGCACCAGCGGCAAGGTGATGCGCAGCATGGCGCGCAGCGGGCCCGCGCCCAGGATATTCGCCGCGTCCTCCATCTCCGATGAGACAAGCTCCAGCGCGGCGGTGGTGAAGATGAACAGGTAGGAGAACGAGTAGATCGCGATGATGAACGCAAGCCCGGAGAACGAGTAGATGTTGAACAGGCCGGTTCGCGCACCCGTCAGCGCTTCCCACGTCCGGTTGAGCCAGCCGGCATTCGGCCCGGCGAGCAGGATCCAGCCGATCGCGCCGAGATAGGGCGGTGTGACGAAGGCGCCCAAGATCAGCAACCGCACCAGCCCTTTGCCCGGCATGTCGGTGCGCGCCACGCCCCACGCCACGGGCAGCGCGAACACCAGGCACAGCAGCGTCACCACCGCCCCGAGCGCGAGGGAGTTCAACAGCGCCTGCACGTAGCGCTCCCGTCCGTACGCGGCGAGGTAGTTGCCGAGCGTGAACGCGCCCGTATCCGGGTCCTGCAAACTGATCGCCACCAGTCCGGCGAGCGGGTTCACCACCAGGAACACGAGCAGCCCGACGAGCACGACCAGCAGCACGGCGGCTCCACCGCGCCCGCGCCCCGGCGGGAAACGACTGCGCACGATCAGCCGAACGTGTCGCGCCACTGCTCGATGACCTCCGGCACGCCCTTGGCGATCTCGGCCGTGGTGAGCCGGATCAGCTTGACGGTGTCCAGCGGCTTGGCGCCCTTGATCGTCGGCGCGTCCGCCCGCGCGGGATAGACGAAATGCTCGGCGGCGAGGGTGCCGAAGGCCGGGCTCAGCAGCCAATTGGCGAACAGGCGCGCGGCGTTGGGATGCGGCGCGCTCGCCAGCACGCCGGAGGGGCCGATGCACAGGACCGAGCCGTCCGACGGATACTGCATGGCGATCGGGTTGCCCCTGCTCGCGCTGAGCAAGGTGGTGGAAAGCGGGCCGAGCCCGACCACGCACTCCCCGGCGTTCAGCAAGGTGATCGGATCGTTGCCGGAGCGGCCGATGCGCGGGTTGTTGCGCGCAAGCTTGTCGAAATACTCCTTCTTATATTGGTCGCGCATCGCCAACGCCCAGATTCCGACATAGCCGCTGAAGCCGGGATGGCCGAAGGCGACGCGGCCTTTCCACTTGGGATCGAGCAGATCGGTCCAGGCGCGCGGCGCTTCCTCCTGCTTCACCTTCTGGGTGTTGTAGATGATGAGCATCAAGGTGGAGGTGGACGGATAGTAGAACCCGTCCTCGCCCAGGCCCTTGAAGGCAGGCGCGAGCGCTTGCGCGTTGTCCGGCACATAGCGGGCGAGCGCGTTGCGTTTCATCAGCGCCGGCATGTGGGCGATATCAGTGGTGCTGAACACGTCGCATTGCGGCGCGCTGTTGCGCAGATCCTGCATCAGCCGCTCGTAGGCGACCTGGCCGGTGGTGCGGATCACCGAGACCGTCACGCCGGGATATTGCCTGGTGAAGGCCCGGCCCATGTCCTCGGCGGTCTCGCCATCGACCTGGGCGATGTACCAGGTCAGGCTGCCCTCCTTGCGCGCGCCCGCGACCAGCGCGGTTTCGTCGGCGCGGGACCAGCGCGGCAGCAGCGGCGCGGTTGCCAGCGCGCCCAGCCCGGCGGCGACCATGCGCCGTGTCGGTGCAGGCATTGGCGATCCTCCCTGCGGGGAGGTTACGCGCAATGCGCCGAAGCTGACCAGTGTGCGGCCCGAGGACAGGGTTGGTGTGGATTTCCTGATGACGCGGAATATGATGAAGAGGCCATCTGTTTCGTCGGACGGGACTGCTTATGGCAGCGAGCGTAAACGCCAGGAGTCCCGCGAGGCTCAGCCGCGATAAAACCTACCTTGGAGGAAACAATGACAAGGCGGCGGTTTTGGGTCTATTTCCTTTTGTTCCTATTTAGTAACATATGCAACATTGATCGAGTTAATATATCAGTTGCAGCCAGACCCATTGCCGATGAACTCCATATGTCCTCGATCGCTCTCGGCTACCTGTTTTCATCGTTTATCTGGGCCTACGTGTTGATGATGTTGCCTGGTGGCCGTCTGATCGACCGAGTTGGTGCCTACCGCGTGGCAGCCGTCGGTGCGACGGTCTGGTCAATTTCCCAGATGCTTACGGGCGCCATGTCCAACTTCGGCACCATGCTGTTGACGCGGTTGGGCCTCGGTGTCGGCGAGGCCCCTTGGTCACCGGTGAGTTACCGCTGTGTTCAGGACTGGGGGCCAACAAAGGAACATGGCGCTGCAATCGGCCTCATTGCATCGGGGCAGCTATTCGGCCCTGCAGTTGGCGCGCCATTTGTTGCCTGGCTGATCACCCTCACGTCGTGGCGCTGGTCCTTCGTCGCGACAGGAGCGATAGGGCTTGTCTGGGTTTTTATCTGGCAGATGTTTGTGTCCACGCCGGAAAAAACGACGTGGCTTCCTGACGCCGAACGTCAGAAGATTCTGTCCGGGCGTCAGACCCACAAACCGCTCACAACGCAGATCGGCCCTGTCATTGGTGTCGGCTATCGTGGATTGCTCCGCTCTCCTGCAATGTGGGGGGTGGCGATTGCCCAGGGCTGCGCCGTTTATTCCAGCTACCTGTATCTGAGTTGGCTGCCAACATATCTGCAAACCGCACGGCATATGTCAGTGCTGCAATCGGGCGTCTTTACGTCAGTTCCATTTTTTGTCGGAGCATTTTTGATGGTCCTTGCCAACTGGATTGGGGACAGAATTTTTACCGATAAGACAAGAATTGAAGGCAAGCGACGGATGGTGGTCGCCGTGTGCCTTTTGCTCACGGCAACAGGAATGGCCATCCCCTATGTGCAGACATTGTGGCTGATGGTGATCCTCACGATCCTTCCGGTCACCTTCAGCAATACGACCACCGCTGCCAATGCCGCCCTGACCAGTGATCTGCTGCGTTCTGCCTCTGACGCAGGGAGGGCGTTTGCTTTCCTGGTGCTCGGGGGAAACACGTTCGGGTTGCTGGCTCCGATCATAACCGGATATATCGTTCAATCAACTGGAAGCTTCACCTCGGCCTTCGTGCTCGCTGGTTTGCTCGCTGCCATTGGGGCAGCGGTATCGTTCACGATGACCCGCTATACACTCGGCGTAGTGCCACCTGTAAAGGTATAGTGCTGCAAATGGACCAGGAAAGGCAGTGCGCCGCTCAGCCTTTGCCGAACTCCGGCTTCGCGTCGGCCACGTCCGGCGGATAGACGATCCCGAGCCGCAGGCCGCCCTTCCCGTTCGGCACCAGTTGGCCGATCGGGGTGATCTCGCCCACCTGCTTGCCCGTCGCGTCCAGCGTGAACGGGCCGTCCAGGGTCCGCAGCTTGCCCGATTGCGCAAACACCGCCCTGCGCAGGTCGAGCTGAGCCATGCCGTCGGTCGTGGCCAGCGCCTGCTGCACGACCAGAGCGGTCGTGTACCCGACCACGGCGTTCCAGCCGAACTCCACCCCGGAATTGGCGTACGCCTTGTCCCAGGCCTGCCGGAACTGCGCCAGCGCCAGGCCGACATTGGGCTTGTAGTCGATGGCAGCGCCGGTGACGTAGGTGAACACCCCGCGCAGACCGTCCATGCCGACGTTCTTCTCCAGCAGGTCGGTTTCCAGCCCCGGATAGATAGCGAACAGCATCCGGAATTGCTGCCCGGCATCCTGGACACTGCGCAGGAAGGCGATGTCGTTGCCGGGGAAACCGAGCGCGATGACGACATCCGGCTTGGCGGCGGCGATGGCGTTGACGGCGACGGTGTAGGCGGTGGTGCTGGTCGGCACGCCCTGGTCGAAGACGATCTGCAACGGCGCACCACTTGCCTCGATGAAGCCGCGCAGACTGTCCGCGTGCGGGCCGGTGAAATCGTTCGTCGCATACAGGATGGCGATGCGGTGCAAGCCCGCCGGCGCCGCGTCGCGGGCGAGGAACTCGGCGAGGTAGCGCGGCCACACGGTCGAGGCGGGCACGCCGCACAGGACCAGGTATGGGTTATCGGGGCTGAACAGCGTCGCGCCGGTCCCGCTGGGGTTGAACAGCAGGATCTTGTGCTCGCGCGCGACCGGCACCTCGGCGGAGGTCAGCACCGAACTCGCATCGCCCACCAGGATGTCCACCTTGTCCTGGGTGATGAGCTGGTTGGTCAGCGTGGTCGCCGTGGCCGTGCTGCTCTGGTCGTCATAGGCGATCAGGCGGATGGGGATGCGCTTGCCGAACGGCTTGACGAAGACCCCACCCGCGCTGTTGGTCTGATCGACCCAGAGCCTGAGCCCGTCATAGACCGGCATCGACGTGCTGGCATACGGGCCGGAGCTTGCATAGAGATGGCCGATCTTCAGCTCCGATGGCACCGGCTGCGCCAGCGCCATCCCGGCGGACAGGCCGATTCCGGCAAGGCCCAGCAGCGCACGCGTCCGCATGCGGCGGCTCCATTGATGCATCCGACGTTTCCTCCTGCGCTGTTCAGCGAGTCTCATTGAGCAATCAGGGAATTGAGCAGGAACGCGATCGACGGCTCCTGATCAGTGCGCAGGATGCGCGCGCCCAACGCCCGCGCGCGCTGGCGGGACAGTCCGGCAAGCTCGGTGTTTTGTGTGAACTTCTCCATCAGCTCGTCCTCGCTCAGCGGCAGGTCGGGGTGGCCCTTGGCCTGCTCCGCCGAGACCGTCATCGCGCCGAACGGACCGCTTGCGCTCAGCCAGCACGCGCCGACATCCCGCGACGGACCAGCAGGCCCGGCGCGACAGGTGATCCGCGCCATCAGGTTGGACAGCTCCAGCCCCGGAGGCACGTCCGAGACCAGGTGGCGCGGCGACAGCGCGCCATCGCGCAGCGCCAGCGCGACGCACCAGTAGATGCTGAACTGCGCGTCGAGCCGCGTTTGGGGATGGCGGCGGGCGGCGTGCTCGCGCCCGACCACGTCATGGGCCTGCGCCCCGATCGCAAGCTCGATGCGCTCGCTCTCCAGCACGCGCGGACCCAGCCGGTTGTAAAGCTCCAGCGCAGCAGTCACCGCCGGATGCGTCAGCCGGCAGGAGGGATACGGCTTGAACGAGAGCCGATCGATCTCGAACCTCTCGCCCAGCCCGTGCAGCACCCGCGCCGCATCGAGGCGGTCGCGCAGATAGACGCGCGACAGGCCGTCCTCGCCCAGAAACGGGCAGCGCACGCCGGCCAGGCCGGCGGTGGCCATGAGCGCGGCGGAGAACCCGTTCATCGCCGCGATCGCCGGTTGCAGGTGCTTGGTCTCCGCCCCCTCGCGGGTCGATTGGTGATTGCCCGAGGTCAGCGTGTACGCCACGCCGAGCGCCGAGCGCAGCACGCCCGGATCGTCGCTCAGCAACTTCGCCGCCGCCGCCGCCGCGCCGAAATGGCCGAGCAGCGCGCTGTAAATCCAACCACCCTCGACGAGGTTCAGCCGCGTGCCGACCCCGAGGCGGCAAACGATCTCGATCCCCGCCACGATCGCCTCCAGGAAGCGCAGGCCAGTGATCCCGCCCCGATGCTGCGCGGCGGCGAAGGCGGCGGGAATGACGCTGGCGCCGGCGTGCAGCACCGCCGCGTCGTGCGTGTCGTCCATCTCCAGGGCGTGCGCGTAATAGCCGTTGACGAGCGCGGCCACTCCCGGCGCGGCGGTGCCGCCGCCGATCAGGCGCGCGCGTCCCGCGCCGCCGCACCCCGCCATCGCTTGCAGCCACGGTCGCTCCCCGAGCAGGCCATAGCCGGCGGCCATGTCGCCGATGATGTCCAGCAGCTCGCGGCGCGCCATCGCGCGCGTGGCCTCCGGCAGCGAATCCCAACGCAGGCCCGATGCCCACCCGGCGAGCTGCACGGCCAGCGGGTCATCGGCGAGCGTGTCCGCGTGCAGCACGCTCATGGCCGGCTCGGCTGCACGGCGCGGCCGATCGCCGCGACAATCCCGGCAATGCTGTCGAACACCTGGGCACCAACCGCTTCCAGTGCGGCGCGCTTGGAGGCGAGAGTGCCGGAGGCGCCGTAGACCAGCGCGCCGGCATGGCCCATCGTCACCCCCTCACGGGCAACGGCGCCGGCGATCAGCGCGAACACCGGCCGGGCGTACCCGGTTTCGGCGATGGCGCGGGCCAGCTCCTCCTCCTCGGTGCCGCCGATCTCGCCCACCACGAGTAGGGCCTGCGTGTCCCGCCGCGCGGCGAAGAACGGCAGAAGCTCGGCGAAGCGCGTCCCCTTCACCTGGTCGCCGCCGACGCCGATCCAGGCGCTCTGCCCGATGCCGCGCCGCGCCAACTGATAGCAGACCTCGTAGGACAGGGTGCCGCTCTTGGACATGACGCCGAGCGGCCCCGGACGCAGCGCCACGTCGGGCAGGAAGCCGAGCTTCACCTGTCCGGGGATACACAGCCCCGGCGTGGAGGCGCCAATCCAGGTCGCGCCGGCCGCGCGGGCGCGCCTGCGGGCACGCAGGGCGTCATGCACGGGCATCCCCTCGGTGATGGTGACGATCAGGCGGATGCCCGCCTCGATCGCCTCGTCGATGGCCTCGAGCACGGAGAACGGCGGCACCATGACAACGCTCGCCCGCGCGCCGGTGGCGGCCACGGCCCGCTCGCAGGTCGCGAAGACCGGGACGCCATCGAATTCCGCCGCCGCCTCCGCCGAGGTGGAGGTTCCCGCGACGACGTTGGTGCCGTAGGCGCGCATCAGCCGCGTGTGCGACCGCCCGGTGCGACCCGTGATCCCCTGGATCAGGACCGGCGTGGCGGCGTCGATGTCGAGATCCACCTGTCAGTGCCCCGCATGATGCGCGGCGGCATCGAGCGCGCGGTCGAGATCGGGCTCGACGAGGATGGGCAGGCCCGATGCCGCGATTATAAGCTGCGCCTCGTCGAACCCGTTGCCGATGATCCGCGCGACGATGGGAACGCGCAGCGTCGGCACCTGGCGCATCGCGTCCACCAGCAGGCGCGCGAACTCGCCCAGATGGGTGATGCCGGCGAACACGCTGATCAGCACCACGCGGATCTCCGCGCCGCGTCCGATCCAGCGTAGCACGTCGATCAGCCGGCGCGGGTCGCCCCGCATTTGCCCGGTGCGCACATCGCAGAAGTTGAACGGGTGCAGGCCGCGCGCGGTCAGCTCGTCGATCAGCATCATGCTGAGCCCGGCGCCGGTGGTGACCATGCCGATCCGCCCGCCCGGGTCCATTTCGATGAAGTCGAAGCCCTCCTCCAGCTTCAGCCAGGCCTCCGGATAGGCGGCCCGACGGTCACGGATCAGCGCCTGCACGGCTGGGATGCGCGGCGCCGCGTCGGCGTCCAGGATCATCTTGGCATCGCCCGCCACCCAGCCGGCTTCGGTGAGGAACAGCGGGTTGATCTCCAGCAGGGTCGCCTCGTAGCGGAAGAAGGCATCGGCGAGCCGACGCGTGGCGTCGCGCAAGGACGCGCGATGCGCCACGGGGATCGCATCGGCAAACGGCGCGAACGCCGCCACCACGCTGTCGCGGTCGGGAGCGGCCAGCGCCGCGCGCACAACGCCGCCCGCCGCGTGCAGCGCCTCGATGTCCACGCCGCCGCTGGGCGAGAACAGCAGGCGCACGCCGGCACTCGCGGGAGCGACACTCAGGCTGAGGTAGGCTTCATGGCCACTCACCCGCTGCTCGATCCGGCACGCGCGCACAAGATGGCCGTGGATGCTCATGCCGATCATCGCGGTGACCGCGGCGCGCACGTCCTCCGGCGACTTCGCCAGCCGGATGCCGCCCGCCTTGCCGCGCCCGCCGACCGTGACCTGCGCCTTCACCACCCACGGCCCCTCGGGCAGCACGTCAGCCGACCCCGCCAGCGATCCCGGCGGCACCGGCAGCCCTGCCCGTTGCAGCAGCGTCTTCGCATCGTGCTCCAGCAGCAGCATCGCGCCTTTCCCTCTCTCTGGCGCAGCAAAGCGCAGCCGTTGCGTCTCGCCAAGTCCGCGTGCAGAACACCAACGCAGACGGGGAGGTACGCATGGACATCGTGGGCAGCAGCGCCGACGCGGCGG
>CAVWNS010000010.1:0-14930 GCA_963756495.1 uncultured Pseudomonadota bacterium
GCGCCCCGAGGCCTGGCCCCGCGCCGAAGCCCTCGCCGCCGCCCCGATGGACGCGCCCTGGCGGCGATGCGGCGAGGTCCACCACGGCCTCACGCATTTCGAGCTGCACATCGCGGTCTATGCCGCAATCGTCCCGGAGATTACGGCCGATGGCTTTCTCTGCCGGGAGGAGGCGCTCGGTGCCGAGGCGCTACCGAGCGTAATGCACAAATGTCTACGCGCGGTGGCTCTGTCAGCATGTAGAGGCGCGGCAGATCGCGGTGTTGCTCCTGCTACTTAACGGGTAAGCGCGGTCGAATTACTAGCCTGACCTCGCTATGATGAGTGCCGATTCGATGCCGAGAGAACTATGTCGATAGAACCTCCCACAGGAGACTGCCCTGACCATCATCGCCTACTGCTGACGGCAGATCGGCCCAGGGAGCATCTCGCTGATGATCGACTTGGGTATGCTCGATTTGCTCAGTCCCTTGCGCGCGCCATTTCCGAACTGGCGCCAAGGGAGGGAATTGTACTCGCTGTGAATGGACCGTGGGGCAGCGGCAAAACGACCGCGGTCAACATGATCGTTGAGGTGCTCGACACCATTCAGCAGGGCCTCCAAAACAAGGGGAAAATTCTGCCGATTCGGTTCAACCCCTGGTGGTTCTCTGAGCAGGAGAATCTGGTGAAGGCGTTCTTTGCCGAGGTGTCCGGCAGCCTCGAAAGAAAGCTCTCAGAAAAGATTGGGGATGGGTTCCGCAAGATAGCTCATCGTATCGCATCATCGAAGGACCTCGTGGTGGCTGGCCTCGCACTGGTTCCTGGCGGAGCTCTCCTGAAAGACCCGGCAGGAGCGGCAATGGGAGCCCTGGGGGGCCTGGCTAAGGGCGACAAAAGCCTGTCCGAACTCCGTGAGGAACTCGCTGCGGATCTCCGCACCCAGGACCAGCGCCTCCTGATAATAATCGATGATGTTGATCGATTGCCCGCAGACGAAATCCGCCAGATATTCCGCTTGATTAAGAGCCCGTTTCAAAACTCTTGTACGACGCGGGTAAGGGGATTCATGAGAGGGGATGGCCTCTCCTCTGATATCGGATTCGCTGTGGGCGATCATCGAACCGCTGTTTCCACCGGCGCCGGTGCGGCGACAGGGTGGACGTCCACCGGTCCCAGCCCGAGCGGCGCTGACGGGCATTCTCTTTGTGCTGCGCTCCGGCATTCCATGGGCCATGCTGCCCATGGAGCTTGGCTGCGGTTCCGGCGTCACGTGCTGGCGGCGATTGCGTGACTGGCAGGCCGCCGGCGTCTGGGATCGGCTGCACCGGGAATTGCTGCGCCGATTGCGGGACGCGGATCGGATCGACTGGAGCCGGGCCTGCGTCGATGGATCATCCATCGCGGCAAAAAAGGGGGCGACGCCACGGGTCCGAACCCCACGGATCGCGGGCGGCCCGGCACGAAACGCCATCTCGCGACGGATCGGCAGGGTATCCCGCTGGCCGTTCTGCTGACCGGCGCCAACGTCCACGACAGCGTGCCGTTCGAAGCGCTGATCGATGCAATTCCCGCCATCGGCGGCAAACCGGGACGTCCCAGGCAACGGCCCGACAAGCTGCACGCCGACAAAGCCTACGATCACCGCCGCTGCCGCGATGCCTGCCGGCGCAGAAACATCGCGCCACGCATCGCCAGACGCGGCATCGAAAGCGCCGAGAAGCTCGGCCGCTACCGCTGGGTCATCGAGCGCAGCTTCGCCTGGCTCAACAAGTTCCGTCGCCTGACAATCCGCTACGAACGCCGCGCCGACATCCACTACGCCCTCACCTCGCTCGGTTGCTCCCTGATCTGCCTCCGAGCTCTCGAGGGAAGGTTTTGAAACGGGCTCTAACATTACAGTTGCGCTGAGGGTCGTTCTCTGAATCGATGCGGAACCATGACTCGATTCGGAGATCGTGGTGTCGGGTGCATCGATCGAGAGGACGTTGGAGCTTTGGGCGTCTGCACTGCGCGAGGTCAAGGCGCGGATGCGGCCGCTGTTCAAGCAGGAGCGCATGGCCGTCTCCGCCGGGCTGTTCCTGGATGGGCTGCTCGGCGAGGAGCGTCGCAAGACCGGCTGGGCGCGCGCCGAGGCGGCGGGTGATCCGGGCCCCTGGCGGCAGCAATCGGTACCTGGGGCGCGGACAGTGGGACGCTGACGCGCTGCGCGACATCGTGCGCGAATATGTCATTGAGACATTGGGCGATGCCAATGCGGTGCTGGTGATCGATGAAACCGGATTTCTGAAACAAGGCAAGGCGTCGTGCGGCGTGGCGCGGCAATACACCGGCTCTGCCGGCAAGATCACGAACTGCCAGATCGGCGTGTTCGCGGCCTATGTCTCGCGCCACGGCCATGCCTTCATCGATCGCGCCCTCTATCTGCCAAAAGCCTGGACTGACGATCCGCCCCGCCTGGCAGCCGCGCACGTGCCGCAAGATGCGACCTTCGCGACCAAGCCACGCATCGCGATCGGCATGATCAAGCGAGCGCTGGCTGCACAAGTGCCTTTCGCTTGGCTGGCCGCCGATACCGTCTACGGCGTGGGTGAGGTCGAGCAGGTGCTGCGCCGGGCCGGCAAGGGTTACGTTCTTGGGGTGACGGGCACACATCAGGTCCGCTCCTGGGGCAAGGGACAGCTCATCAGCGGCACGGCAGAGGCGTTCGCCGCATCCCGCCCACCGCAGGACTGGCAGCGCCTGTCGGCCGGTGCTGGAACCAAGGGGCCACGCTTTCACGAGTGGTGTTACGTGGAACTCGCTGACCTCTCAGCCGACGAATACGGCGGCAAGCAACACGAGGTCTGGACACGTGGCTTGCTGATCCGCCGCCACATCGCCGACGGTGCCCTCGCGTTCTTTTCGACGTGGTGTCCCGCCGGAACGCCCCTATCGACGCTGGTCACCATCGAAGGTCACCGCTGGTCCATCGAGGATAGCTTCGAGACCGCGAAGAACGAACTCGGTCTGGATCACAACGAGACCAGGTCCTGGCACGGATGGCACCGCCACGTCTCGCTGGTGATGCTGGCCTTTGCGATGATGGCGAGCATCCGACAGAAGGCCAACGTGATCATCGGCACGCCGAAAAAAACATCGGCACTACGGCGCTTGTCCGCTGGTCCCTTCAGGAAATCCGGCGCATCGCGACACATCTTGCACGACGACGGATAAACCCCGCCCACATCATCGCCTGGTCGCTCTGGCGGCGAGCACATCAAGCCGCCGCCCAAGCAACACATCACCGCAAATCGCAACTGTAATGCTAAACGCCAGTCGCTTACTTCCGCGCCCTGCCGCCTCGGGGTCAACCGCAACAATGAAGGGCTGCAAATAGGCGCTCTCAAGCGCCAGTTTGGCTGGGGCATCACCCACGACCCGACTCCGCCACCTATGCTAAATGCGCATCCTAACTGCTGGCTGGCAGCGAGTCGCCACATGGCTCACCGAGGATGCCCGTCATGGGGAAGAGATACCGCGGAGTGTTGTGCCCGTATTGCTGTGTGCGCACGGCAAATACGGATGAGCATATCTTCGCCCGCAAGCTGTTCACAGTTGCTAACCGGGCGAGCCTGCCCAAGGCCCCGGCCTGCAGCAAGTGCAACGGCGCGAAGTCGGACTCGAGCATTATCTGACGGCTGTGCTGCCCTTTGGCGGTCGGCACGCCGATGCAACAGAGACGTTGGATATGGTGCCCGATCGGCTCGCCAAAAACGCAAAACTGCATCGGCAGCTCGCGTCCCGATCGTCAGAGTTCTGGGTGCGAACCGACGCCGGCCTGATTGTCCGGTCGATGTCACTGCCGTTCGACACTGCGAAGCTGATGGCCTACTTCGCCTACGCTGTCAGAGGGCTGCTTTGGCATCACCTGTCGCTGTATCTGCCGGAAGACAGTTTCGTCACCCCGATGTGCTTGTCCGATGCGGGCGCGGGGGTGATCAACCGTCTACTGAGCCTCAACGCCCGGGCGTATATCTCCAAAAATCTGGGCAACGGCACGGTCGAGTATCGTGGCTCCCAGGGACTCGACAGGCCAGAGGTAACCGTCTGGCAATTCCGGCTTTATGGTGGCATCGCCTTGGCAGGTGATCCGCAGGCTCCCGACGATCGGACGACAAGCGTCGGCGTGTTCACCGGCCCGCGACGCGCGGCGCTGAAAGCGCAATGGCGTGCCGGCACTGGAGGCCTCCGCCTTGAGGCGCTAATTCCGCCGCCGGTCTACCCTGGGGCACGCCTGCCACTGATTGGCGCTCTAAACCCCTTACCCATCTGAAGGTATGCTGTGAGCCTCTACACCAAGAACGGGCGTCCGCTGCAAACGTCAGGCGACATCATCTACAGCCGCTCAGGAGTCCCTGTCGGCAAGATGAGACGGGAGAAGGTGTTCGGGCGGGATGGCCGATACGTCGGCACCATCGTGGGCGACAGACTGGTGTATCGCTCGACCGATAGCGCGAGCATTGGCTCGCCTTTCGCAGCCGCAAACCGTGCCGGATCTGCCGCAGCGAACGCAGCCGGATCTGCGGTTTGGGGCGACGAGCCTAACATTACAGTTGCGCTGAGGGTCGTTCTCTGAATCGATGCGGAACCATGACTCGATTCGGAGATCGTGGTGTCGGGTGCATCGATCGAGAGGACGTTGGAGCTTTGGGCGTCTGCACTGCGCGAGGTCAAGGCGCGGATGCGGCCGCTGTTCAAGCAGGAGCGCATGGCCGTCTCCGCCGGGCTGTTCCTGGATGGGCTGCTCGGCGAGGAGCGTCGCAAGACCGGCTGGGCGCGCGCCGAGGCGGCGGGTGATCCGGGCCCCTGGCGGCAGCAATCGGTACTGGGGCGCGGACAGTGGGACGCTGACGCGCTGCGCGACATCGTGCGCGAATATGTCATTGAGACATTGGGCGATGCCAATGCGGTGCTGGTGATCGATGAAACCGGATTTCTGAAACAAGGCAAGGCGTCGTGCGGCGTGGCGCGGCAATACACCGGCTCTGCCGGCAAGATCACGAACTGCCAGATCGGCGTGTTCGCGGCCTATGTCTCGCGCCACGGCCATGCCTTCATCGATCGCGCCCTCTATCTGCCAAAAGCCTGGACTGACGATCCGCCCCGCCTGGCAGCCGCGCACGTGCCGCAAGATGCGACCTTCGCGACCAAGCCACGCATCGCGATCGGCATGATCAAGCGAGCGCTGGCTGCACAAGTGCCTTTCGCTTGGCTGGCCGCCGATACCGTCTACGGCGTGGGTGAGGTCGAGCAGGTGCTGCGCCGGGCCGGCAAGGGTTACGTTCTTGGGGTGACGGGCACACATCAGGTCCGCTCCTGGGGCAAGGGACAGCTCATCAGCGGCACGGCAGAGGCGTTCGCCGCATCCCGCCCACCGCAGGACTGGCAGCGCCTGTCGGCCGGTGCTGGAACCAAGGGGCCACGCTTTCACGAGTGGTGTTACGTGGAACTCGCTGACCTCTCAGCCGACGAATACGGCGGCAAGCAACACGAGGTCTGGACACGTGGCTTGCTGATCCGCCGCCACATCGCCGACGGTGCCCTCGCGTTCTTTTCGACGTGGTGTCCCGCCGGAACGCCCCTATCGACGCTGGTCACCATCGAAGGTCACCGCTGGTCCATCGAGGATAGCTTCGAGACCGCGAAGAACGAACTCGGTCTGGATCACAACGAGACCAGGTCCTGGCACGGATGGCACCGCCACGTCTCGCTGGTGATGCTGGCCTTTGCGATGATGGCGAGCATCCGACAGAAGGCCAACGTGATCATCGGCACGCCGAAAAAAACATCGGCACTACGGCGCTTGTCCGCTGGTCCCTTCAGGAAATCCGGCGCATCGCGACACATCTTGCACGACGACGGATAAACCCCGCCCACATCATCGCCTGGTCGCTCTGGCGGCGAGCACATCAAGCCGCCGCCCAAGCAACACATCACCGCAAATCGCAACTGTAATGCTAACACCGCAGACTAGCCAGCGGCTTGGGGCCATTCCCCCCGCCAACGATCAGCCAGCGCGCGCGGTTTCAGTGATTGCCCAATCTCTAATGTGCTTTCGGTATGTCCGCTTCCTGGGACGCAATTGGGCCAAGCCTATAACGTGGTCGGGTCGTCAGCCGACGTGGCTCGCTCAACAGACCGCGTCCGCTTCCGCACGCTCCTCGCCGAAACCGGACTGGCAATTCACGGCCAGGTTCAGTCGGGAGCGGCATGTCCGGTATTTTGTTGGGCAGCTGGAGACCGGACCGTCGCGAAACCACCTACAGCACAGCCGGAACTGCACGTTCGGGCGCTCCGCTCACTTCCGGCCGGTCCGTAGCATCTCCGCCATCGCATCCGCGAGGTGGCCGAGCGCCGCGCTCATGGCGGCGACCAGATCACCCGTCGAGCCCGAGGCGGGGCGTTCGGTGAAGCGGAACGGGCGCGCGGCCAGGGCGCGCCCGCGGCGGCTGCGCTCGATCGCCACTTGCGCCGCCAGTACCACCACCCCGGAGGTGTCGAGGTCGAAGCGCTGCACATCCACCTCGACAATGGTGTCGGCATCGGCGGTGATCGCGCCCGATTCGGTGAACACCGCGGTCCCGGGCAGGCGCTGCGTCAGATCCTGCGCCAACACGCGCGCGATCATGTCGCCGGGCGGCTCGCCCCAGCGCTGGTTCTCGTCGATGTGCAGCTGATACCCGGTCTGCGCGCGCACGATGGTGTTGCGGTCGAGATAGCCGGCCAAGCCGATCCGGCGCAGCTGCACGCTCGGCGGGCCACCGCCGATCGCCGTGCCCGGCACCATCGCGAGTGTGTAGAAGCTCGCCGGTGGCGAGGTGCAGCCGGCCAGCCCGGTTCCGGCGATGGCGACGAGCAGCGTGCGGCGTGGCAGTTCCATCATCGCTCCGTCGCCTGGCCGGTGCGGCCGCGGATCAGTGCCTCGGGGTGTCGATCAAGGTAGTCGGCGAGCAGCCGGATCGAGCGCGCGGTGTCGTTCACCTGCCAGAGCAGCTGGTCGAGCCCGCGGCGGAAGTCGGAATTCGCCCCGTAGCCGGCATCGACCGAGCCCAGCACGCGGTTCGCCCGCGCCGCCGCCTCCTGCAGCTGCTGCGCGACCGCGGGCAGGCGCTGCAACGTCGGCGTAAGCCCGGCATCCGCTTTCCGCACCACGTCGCGCACCGTGGTCAGCGTCTCGGACAGGTTCTGGATCGCCGATTTGAGCTGCTCGCCGCCCACCGTCTGGTCGAGCGCGCGCAGCGTGTCGTTCAGGTTCGCGGCGATGGTGTCGAGCGGGAGCTGGTTGAGCTTGCCCATGAAATTGC
This sequence comes from uncultured Pseudomonadota bacterium, assembly GCA_963756495.1. Classification (GTDB taxonomy): domain Bacteria; phylum Pseudomonadota; class Alphaproteobacteria; order Acetobacterales; family Acetobacteraceae; genus DATFDN01. The sequence goes on from CAVWNS010000010.1 coordinate 7,326, forward strand.
CGGCCGAGGTCAGGATCGAGGCGAAATCCCCCGGCTGCGTCGGCAGCACGATCGTGTCGCCCTCGCGGCCGATCGTCGCCGGCTTGGCGTCCGGGAAGAAGGCGAGCGAGAGTTCGCGCTGGCCGGTCAGATAGTTCGCCGTCTGGACCTGCACCCTGAGCCCCCGCGCCACCAGGTTGCGGGTCACCGCCTCCGTATCCTGCAACTGGATCTGGTCGGAGGGGAACACCCGCTCCGGCTGCACGTCAAACGCGATCCGCACCTGCGCGTGCCCGGCCGGATCGAGTTGCAAGGCGACACTGTCCACCACGCCGACCTGGATGCCGAAGAAATTGACCGGCGAGCCCGGCGACAGCCCGGACACGTCGTCCTGCGTATAGACCACGAAGTGGATGTGCTTCGTGAGCCCCGCCGCCATCGCGGTCGCATAATCCTCGTAGAGCGGAAACACCGTCCCCGGCTTGGCCGGCGGCGAGGCCGCGGCATCCCCCGGGGTCAGGAAGGCGACCCCGCCCGAGAGCACCGCCTGCAGGCTGGCGATCTCCACATGCACGCCCTGCGGCCCGAGCTGGACCGAGAGGCCGGAGACGTTCCAGAAATGCGTGTCCTGGCGGACGAAACTGTCGAACGGTTTGCGGATGAACACGCGGACGCCGATCGGTCCGCTGAGGCCGGGCTGGTCATGGCTCAGCACCTCGCCGACCGGCAGGTCGCGGTAGAACACCGGTGCGCCCTCGCTCAGCGAGCCCAGCCGCTGCGCGGTGAGGGTGAAGGTGCTGCCCGGTTCGTCGGAGCGCACGCCTGGCGGCTGCTCGAGTCCGATGAAATCGCGCTGCTTCTTGCCTCCGGGATCGCCCGGATCGAACTCGATATAGGCGCCGGAGACGATCGTCTCGAGACCGGAGATGCTGCCCGCGCTCAGCCGGGGCCGCACCACCCAGAACGCCGCGTGGTCGGTGAGGCGCGGCGTCGCTTCGGAATTCATCCGCACGGTGACCTTCACATGCGTCATGTCGGGCTCGAGCCGCACGCTCTCCACCGTGCCGAGCGCCACCGCCTTGTGCTGCACCGTCGTCTGCCCGGCGGTGATCCCGGCGCCGGACAGGAAGGTGATGGTGATGGTGGGCCCCTGCTGCGACAGCGTGCGCCAGCCCAGATATCCGGCGACCGCCGCGGCGAGAACGGGAATGAGCCAGATCAGCGAGACCCGCCGCCGCCGCCGCACCCGCGCCACCGGCACCGAGCCCGCCGGTCCCGGCGGGGAAGGCGGATCGCCGCCGCTCACGCGCGCGCGCCCCGGGCCTCGGGCGGAGCGGGCTCCGCTCCGGCGGCGTCCCACATCAGCCGTGGATCGAAGCTGCCCGCCGCCAGCATCGTCAGCACCACGACGGCGGCGAAGCAGACCGCGCCGAGGCGGGGCGTCACGTTGGCGAGGAAGCCGAGCCGCACCAGCGAGACCAGCACCGAGAGCATGAAGACGTCGATCATCGACCATCGTCCGATCACGTGGACGATGCGGTAAAGCCGGGTGCGGCCGCGCAGCCGGCCGCGCCAGCGGCGCTGCGTGCTGATCAGCATGACGGCCAGGCCGGCGAGCTTCAGCGTTGGGACGGCGAGGCTCGCGACGAAGACGAGGATTGCGATCGGCACCATCTCGACCGCGATCAACTCCTGCACCCCGCCGAAGATCGTCGGCGAGATCGTGCTGCCGAGCTCGGTGACCGTCATGATGGGGTAGAGATTTGCCGGCACGTAGAGGATGGCGGCGGCGCCGACCATGGCCCAGGTGCGGGCGACGCTCTCGGGCTTGCGCGGGGTGAGGATGGTGCCGCAGCGGCGGCAGCGCGCCTCCTCGCCCGGCGCGACCGCGCTGACCAGGCGGCAGCAGGGGCAGCCGACCTGGATCGAGGGGCGGCCCGCCGCTCCGGCCGGCGCCGCCGCACCACCGCCCCCCCCCGCGCTCGCGCCGATCCGCTCCAGCTCTTCCCAGACGCTTTCCGGATCGAGCGTCGCATCGGCCGCCACCATCACCAGCATCAGCCCGGCAAGCGCATAGGCGGCGGGCCCGATATCGACATGCGCCATGGTCGAGAGCCGGGTGTAGGCGACGAAGACGCCGATCAGGTAGACCTCGATCATCGCCCACGGGCTCAGCGCCTCATACCAGCGGAGCGGGATGTAGAGCCAGCGGGGCGGCCGGCGCAGCCGCAGGCCGAAGGAGACTGTCGCCAGCACCAGGAGCTTGGCGATCGGCAGCACGATCACGGTCGCGAGCAGCACCAGGGAGAGTTCCCAGGCGCCGCCGCCCTCGAATGACTGGGCGGCCGCGACCAGGGTGGTGTCGGTCCCACGACCGCGCATGTCGAAGCCCATGAAGGGAAGGCTGATCGCGATGCCGTAGAGGATGAGGCCGGTGACCGAGAGGGCGCGGCTCCAGCGCATCGCATCGTGCCGCGGCCGCCACAGCACCGCGCCGCACCGGGTGCAGATTGCGGCATGACCCGGCCCGATGATCGGGCGGCGTTGCAGCAGCCCGCAATCCGGGCATTCGAGGAGCCGCGCCGCCGGCGCGTGAAGATCGTCAGGGGCCAAGATCGCTGGGACCTCGGAAGGGGACGCAGGGGCGCATGGCGCCGCCCGCCTTAGCACGCCGCCTTCGCCCTGGGCAGCCGGCGCTCCGTTGATTGCGGGCCGCCGACCCGAGCGCTATACCGCCCCGACCCTCCGGACGCCGACGTAGCTCAGGGGTAGAGCAACTGATTCGTAATCAGTAGGCCCTCGGTTCAAATCCGAGCGTCGGCACCAGCTTTTGATGGAAAGTCGGCTTTTCGGACCACGATGAGGGGCATGGGCGGCGTACGGCCTCTCGGCGATCGGGAGCGCCTTCCAGCAGCCAGGCTGAGAACGCTTGTTGCGCTGCCCGGCCGGCGTCATCGTGCGGGGGGAAAGGCCGGCGCCGGCCGACGGCACATCTTGGGAGGGACGCGCAGTGTCCGCAACGACCGCCAACCAGACGGCGATGGACAGCGCCGTCCGCTACCTCGTCGCGAAATACAATCCCAAGGGCGCGCGGATCGGCTGGATCATGATGGCCTCGATCCTCGTCGAGGCGTGGGATCTCTATTCGATCGCCTTCGTGCTGGTCTTCATCCGCGAGCAGTTCCATCCCACCCCGCTGCTGCTCGGCCTCGCCGCTGCCGGCACGCAGGGCGGCGCAGTCGTGGGCGCGATCCTCGGCGGCTGGCTGACCGACAAGATCGGCCGGCGCGTGATGTTTCTCTCGACGATGATCATGTTCATCATCTTCGCCATCGGGCAGGCCTTCGTGCCCGATGTCGCCTGGCTCGCGATCGTGCGCCTCATCCTCGGCATTCCGCTCGGGAGCGACATCTCGAACGGCTACACCTACATCATGGACTCGATGCCGAAGGGCGATCGCGAGGTGATGGGCAATCGCTGGCAGTTCATGTTCGCGATCGGCCAGGTGCTCACGCTCGCCGTCGTCACCATCTTCATCGTCGCGCAGATGCCGCATGAGCTGGTCTGGCGGGTGACACTCGGGCTAGGCGCGGTGCCGGCGGCGATCATCCTGTTCCTGCGCCACGATCTGCCGGAAACCGCGGTCTGGCTGATCCGGCGCGGCCGTTTCCAGGAGGCGAAGCAGGTATCGATGCAGATGTTCGACGACCGGCTTGACATGCTGCCGGACCGCGACATCACCGTCCCGCACCCGCGCGCGGCGGATTTCTTTGCCGAGACGCGGCGTGATCCGTTCCGCTGGCGTGCAACGCTGTTCGGGTGGATCGCCTGCGTCGCGCAGAGCGGCGAGTTCTCCACCTTTGCGTTCTACATCCCGACCCTCTTCGTCATGGTCGGGGTCTCCTCGATCCTGGGCACCACGCTGGTGACGATGGCGCTCTACATCATCGCCGCGATTTCCGGCTGGGTCGGGCCGCTGATCACGCCGCGCATCGGGCATCGCGGCATCAGCATCTGGGGCTTCGGGATCGTGCTCGTCTCGCTGCTCGTCGCGGCGGGCGCCCTCTATACGAACACAAAGTGGCTGCTGCCCTTCGCCGCTGCGGCGATGCTCTGGGGCCATTACTGGGACGCCTCGAACTGCATGACGATCCCGTCGGTGGTGGCGCGGCCGCAATATCGCGGCACCGCCGCCGGCGTTGCCTACATGTTCGTGAAATTGCCGGCGTTCCTGGCGATCTTCCTGTTCCCGTCCCTCTTCGCGGCAATCGGCCAGGCGAGCGCCACGCTGTTCGTCACCATCTTCCCACTGGTCGGCCTTCTCGCGGCGATCTTCATTCTGCCAGAAGTCTATGGCTATGAGCAGGACTAGCGCGTGATCGTTTCAGGCCGAGTCGGCCTGGAACGTGAATCACTCGCTCGAACAATTCGCTAGAGCAGGCCGGTGACCGGAAGGGAACCGGTCATGCTCTAGCCTCCGATCGCCCTGACTGGAATCAGTCAGGGCGTGAATCGGCAGCCCAACGATACAGGGACCCGAATCGCCCTGACCACAGTCAGGGCGATTCAGGTCTAGTCCAAAGCCGGTCGGACCACGTTCTCGAGCGGCGCGCCGGAGATGAGCCTGTTGACATTGCGCGCCATGAGTTCGCGGCGGCGGCGGATGGTGCCGCTGGTCCAGCCCGACATATGCGGGGTCATCACCAGATTCGTGCAGCTCGTGGAACGGCAGCGCGGACGGCATCGCATTCGGCTCCGCCGCGGTCGGATAGCGGTACCAGGTGTCGATGACCGCGCCGCCGATCCGTCGCGCCGCCAACGCGTCGTAGAGCGCCGCCTCGTCGATCACCGGGCCGCGGCTGACATTGAGGATCACCGCATCCTGCCGCATCGTCGCCAGCGCGTCGCGCCCGACAAGCCCGCGCGTTTCCTCGGTGAGCGGCAGCGACACCACGATCGCATCGGCTGCGGGCCAGAACCCGCGGTCGTGCAGCCCGAAGGCGCGGTCGAAGAGGGGCGAAGCCGGCACCGGCGAGCGGTTCGCGACCACGACTCGCATGCCGAAGGCGCGCGCGCAGGCGGCGACCGCCTTGCCGATATGGCCGAAGCCGAGCAGGCCGAGCGTGAGGTCCGACAGCTCGCGGTGCACCCGGGCGGGGTCGCCGGCCTGATACGCCCAGTCACCGCGCCGCAGCCGTGCGTCCGCATCGGCCAGCGGAACGCAGCGCGCGAGTAGCGCCGCGATCACGTATTCCGCGATCGCCTGCTCGTGGCCGAAGCAGTTGCAGACAGTGGCGGACCGCGGCAGCGCCTCCATCCGGATGCCGTCATAGCCGGCGGCGGGTGCGTGCAGCAGCCGGAGCTGCTCCGGCGCGGGATCGGCGCCGAAGCGATTGGTGACCAGCACCTCCGCCGCGGCGTAGGCGGCGCGCTCGCGCTCGGCGGTCAGCGCCGCCGGCAGCACGGCGATCTCTGCCGGCGCCTCGAGCAGCGCGGCGAATCCATCGGCGAAGGTCGCGGTATCCTCGCCGTGGAAGACGATCCGCATCGCGGCCTCAGCGGAACGGCTCGTAGGTGCCGATCGAGTTGCCGCCATCGACCGCGAGCACCGCGCCGGTGATGAAGGACGCGTTCTCCGAGCAGAGGAACATCACCGCGTTCGGCGTGTGCTCGGGCCCGCTCGTGTGCCCGAGCGGAATGCGCGCCTTCATCTTCTCGACATATCGCTCCGGCAGCTGGCTCACCTCGCTGCCCGGCGCGAAGCCGGGCTCGACGACATTGACGCGGATGCGATGCGGCGCGAGCTCCAGCGCCTGGCCCTTGGTCAGCCGCTCGAGCGCCGTCTTCGAGGTGCAGTAGGGCACCGAGCCGATGCGCATCTGCCGCGATGCGCCGGAGCCGATGTTGACGATCGCGCCCTGCACACCTTGCGCGATCATCAGCCGCGCCATCGCGCGGGTGACGAGGAACGGCGCGCGCACGTTCACCTCCATCATGCGATCCCACTCGCCGACGTCGAGATCGAGCAGGATGCCGGTGCGCGGGTAGAGGCCGGCATTGTTGACCACGATGTCAGGCGCACCCCATCGCTCGCCGACGAGCGCCGCCAGCGCGTTGATCGACGCTTCCTCGCGCAGCTCGGTCGCGTGCAGCAGGGTGGTCGCCGGATCGACCCCGAGCTTCGCCGGCAGCGCGTCCAGGCGCTCGCGCCGGATATCGGACAGGCACAGCACCGCCCCCGCCCGGGCGAACGCCGTCGCGATCCAGCCGCCGAAAATCCCCGCCGCGCCGGTGACCACGACACGCTTGCCCGTGAAATCCATCCTTCGCTCCCGTCGCGGCTGGGGCCTTCGTCAGGAACGCTCGCGGGGTACCGATGTCAACCGCCCTCGGGCCGGTCACCGGGTTCGGCGCATGGGCGCGGCTCGCATCGGATCAACGCATCTTCAGCAGCACGACGCGGTCGCTGCTCGGATCGGTCGTCCGGCGCAGGGAGGCGACCGCCGCGGCGGTGACCGGGGCGGCGTCGTTGCCCCAGCCCGCACGGATGAAGCTGATCACGTCCGCGATCTGCTGGTCGCTGAACTGCAGGCGGAATTCGGGCATGCGGTAGGCAGCGGCGTGCCGCTGATGACCAGCGGCGCGGCGCCGTTCAGCACCAGGTTGATGAGCGAAGACGGATCCTTGTCGAGCACCACCGGATTCCCGGCGACGCCCGGGATGCTCGGCGTCGAAGCCCCTGCCATCGGCGCCGTGGCAAGTCGCGCAATTCGCCGCATAGAGCGTGGCACCGCGCGTGCCGGATCCGGCCGGCGCACGATCGCCGTGGTCGCGGGATCGTAGGCCGGTGCTGATTCGGCCACGGTGGGCGGCAGCGATTTGAGGTAGATCGCGACGGCATGCAAATCGGCGTCCGACAGATAGGGCGTGCTGTTGTTCAGCACGTCGGTCATCGAGCCGAAGGCCGAGCCGCGCTGGTTGTGGCCGCTCCTGAGGAACTGCACGATGTCCGCCGCCGACCAGGTGCCGAGGCCGGTGCGGACATTGCCGCGGAGATCGGTCGCCGACCATCCATCGAGCTCGGCGCCGGCGAGGAATGCGCTGCCACGCTCGCTGAGCGCCTCCTCCTGCCACATCGGTCCGCGTGGGGTATGGCACGCGCCGCAATGCCCGAGCCCCTGCACGAGATAGGCGCCGCAATTCCACTCGGCGTCGTGGCCCGGATCGGGAACGTAGCGGCCGCGCACCGGCAAAAAACGCGTTCCACACCACGAGCGGGAAGCGGAAGCTGAGCACCGCGGGAATTTCGTTCCGCCGGTTGGCCTGGTGCACCGGCGGCACCTCGTTCATGAAGAAGGCGTAGAGCGCGCCGACATCGGCATCGCTCAGCCTGGCGTAGGAAGGGTAGGGCATCGCCGGATAGAGATGGTGCCCGTCCTTGGCGATGCCCCGCCGCACGGCGCGAGCGAATTCCGCAGCGTATAGTTGCCGATGCCGGTATCGAGATCAGGCGTGATGTTGGTGGCGTAGATCGCGCCAAGGGGCGAGCCCATCTTCAGCCCGCCGGCGAAGGCCTTGCCCCCCGGCGCCGAATGACAGGAAACGCAATCGCCGGCGCGCGCCAGA
>CAVWNS010000011.1:0-21117 GCA_963756495.1 uncultured Pseudomonadota bacterium
GAGGGCCGCCGGATGCGAACAGGGCGCGTAGCAGGTTGACGCGAGCACCGAGATGGTCGGGATCGCGGGCGATCGCACGGGCAAAAGTCGCCGCGGCAGCTTGCGCCCTGCCTTCCTCCAGCAGCATCAGGCCGGAGAGATAGAGGGCCCGCGGCTGCTCCGGATCGGTGTCGAGGACGGCGCGACAGAGCGAGGCCGACTCGGCGCGCCGCCCGGCCTGATGGTGGCGGACGGCGTCGAGAAGGGTTCCGGCGATGTCGAGCATGCGCGCAAGCTGGCATGGCGGCGGTTAACGGAGGGCGAACAGGCAACCCTCAGCGCCGCGAGCCGTTAACGTCATTTCGTTGCGACAGGTGCCCCGATGCGTCTTTTCGCGCCCTGCGCCCTTCTGCTCGGCATTGGGCTCTGCGGCTGCGTCTATGCACCCGCCCCGTACTACCCATACGGCTACGACTACGGTTACGACTATGATCCGAACGTGGCGGGCGGCGCGCTTCTGGGCGCCGCCGGGGGGGCGGCGATCGGCGGCATCGCGGGGGGCGGCCAAGGTGCGGCGATCGGCGCGCTGGCCGGCGGCGCACTAGGCGCCGTCGCCGGCGCGAGCAACGGGCCGGGGTATTATCCGCCGCCCGGCTACTACCCGTCCCCATACTATGGATATGGCTATTAGCCGCTCCGGCCTCGCGCTCTGTTGTCCTTGACCGAGAACGAACCCGCACCGACGGCGTTTCAGATGGATCGGTTCACTCCTGATAGGACGCAATGATGCAGCGAACATTCCTGCCGATGACCGCGATCGCGGCGAGCCTGCTGGCGGCGAGCCCTGGTCTCGCCCTGGCACAGGCGACATCTACGACGCCCGGCACCACGACGGCACCGCCGACCACACCACCGACGACCACGACACCGCCGGCGGTGACGCCTCCCGCCACGACGGCGGCCAATCCGCCGACCGCCACGCCACCGGCTAACGACCACGTCGTCACCAATGATGGTGGCGGTGGGGCCTGGGGTTGGATCGGGCTGATCGGGTTGCTGGGCCTATTCGGCCTGCGTCCGCGCCGCACTATCGTGGCCCCGGTCGACAATGTCGGCGTGGGTACGGGCGTCGGCACGGGGATCGGTCCCGGCCCTCGCGTCTGAACCGGCCTTCGGGATACCGCCCAGCGCGCGGCTACACGTCGCGCGCACCGGTGGTGCGTTCACGATAGCCCTCGGGCACGGCGTGGCCGACATCGGTGTAGGCGCGTTTCACCGCCTCTACCCCTGGTCCCATGACCGTCTTCCGGTTCTCCAGCACGAACTCGTTGGAGCGGCGTGGCATGTCGAGCGAGAACTGGAAGTGCGGCATGACGTAGCGGGCGAACAGCTCGTAGCTGCGCAGCGTCTGCTCGCGATTTGCCCATTCGTGGGCGCGGAACAGCACGCCGCCGATGCCGCCCTGGCTCAGCTCGACCAGTCGCTCGATGCCTTTGGTCACGGTCGCGGGGGAGCCGACCAGGGTTGTGCCCATCCTGACGCCATCACGTAACGGGCTATCGGCGCGTCCGGGCGGACGGCCGAGCGTATCCTCGAAATAGGTCTGCGTCTCGACACGTTCGCCCGCCATCACCTCGCGCAGCGCCTGCTCGTCGTCCTCCGCCAGATGCGTGTTCACCACCAGACGCCATTTGCGGCGGTCGGCGATTTTGCCCGAGTTGGCCGCCGCTTCCTCGGCGAGCTTCCATTGCGTTGCCAGCGCCTCCGGCCCGCCGGGCAGGCCGGCGCCAATCGAGAGCACGCCGATGCCGTGCGTGCCAGCGGCGATCATGCCGAAGGGCGTGATGGTGCTGGCGACCGCGATCTCGAACAGCGGATCGGAATAGGGCGCGAGGTGCAGGCGGGCGTCGCGCAGCTCGAACCAGTCGGTCTTCATGGTGACCGGCTCCTTGCATTCAAGGAGTTGCATGATGGCGTCGAGCGCCTCCATCATGCGCGGGCGCTGCGTCGTCGCCTCGATTCCCAGCATATGCGCATCCGAGGTGAGCGCGCCCGGCCCGCAGCCGAGCATCGCCCGCCCGCGCGTCATGTGGTCGAGCTGCACGAAGCGCTGAGCGACGAGCAGCGGGTGGTGATACGGCAGGCTGGTTACGCCGGAGCCGAGCTTGATGTGCTTGGTTCGCTCGGCCGCTGCGGCGATGACGAGCTCGGGCGAGGCGATCAGTTCCCAGCCGGCGGAGTGGTGCTCGCCGATCCAGGCCTCATCGTAGCCGAGCCAGTCGAGCCACTCGATCAGCTCCATGTCGCGCGTCAGCGCGAGGGTGGGGTTCTCGCCCAGGCGATGAAAGGGGGCGAGGAAGATGCCGAATTTCAGGCCGCGATGCGACATGGGTGGTACGATCCTTCGAGATGCGTTCCCATCCTGCCCGTATGCGGAGCGTGCGCCAACCGGAGGCCCGGGGGAGCGCATGGGCTGCTCCACGACCTCGCGGGACGGTTTGCGCTCCCTCGCTGCCGTGCAACATGGGCCCGTGGAGAGCCTCGACGCGTTGCTGGAGCTACCGTCGCTGCACGGCTCCGCGATCGGACGGCGACTGCCACGCGGGCCAGCATTTCAGCGACGCCAGGCTGATGATCAACGCGGCCCTGCTTGGCCCTGACAACTCCGACTGCCTAGATCTACCGGCCGTAGAGCCCTGTAACCGTTGCCTTTGCCAGCGTGTGAAAGTGCAGATTGAAGCCTACCACCGCAGGCGTCGCTTCGGCGTTCGGGGCCAAGGTCGGGAGGTCCACCGCGAAAACGCTTAGGATGTAGCGATGCGGCTTGTCGCCCTTGGGCGGGCACGGGCCGCCATAGCCCGCCCCACCATAGTCGTTGCGGACCTGGATACTGCCCTGCGGGGCGACGGCGTGCGGGTCGCCGGCGCCTTCTTGCAGCGACGTGACGCTCGCCGGGATGTTGAACATGACCCAATGCCAGAAGCCGCTGCCGGTGGGCGCGTCCGGATCGAAGAGCGTGACCGCGTAGCTTTTGGTGCCGGCGGGCGCCCCGCTCCAGCTCACCGCGGGCGAGATGTTCTTGCCGGTGCAGCCGAACTGGTCGAAGACCTGCGCGGCCTTGATGGTGCCGCCCTCTGTGACGTCGGGACTGCTGACCGTGAAGCCCTGCGCCCACGCGCCGGGGGCGGCAACTACGCCGAGGGCTAGCCCGAGGCAACAAGCGGTCCGCATGATGACGATCCTCCCTGTTGGGATGCGATCATAGCCAACCGAGGCGGGTTGTGGCAGCGTTTCGGCCGGTTCGGGAGGGGACGGCATGCGGCTCGCAGGCAAGGTGGCGCTGATTACCGGAGGCGCATCGGGCATGGGGGCAGCGACGGCGCGCCGCTTCGCGCGAGAAGGCGCCAAAGTGGCGATCGCCGATGTGCTCGACTCCGAGGGCCAAGCGGTCGCAGGCGAGTTGGGCGAAGCGGGGTTCTACCGCCGCCTCGACGTGACCGACGATGCCGGCTGGGCGGCAACCATTGCCGCCGTGGTGCAGCGCTTCGGCGGCCTCGATATCCTGGTGAACAATGCCGGGGTCAGCGGCAGCGCCTATGCCGACGTGCTCGACGCCGATGCTTGGCACAAAGTAATGGGGGTGAACGCGACCGGGGTGTTCCTAGGGCTGCGCCACGCCATTCCGGCGATGCAGGCGCGGGGAGGCGGCTCGATCATCAACCTTTCCTCGATCTCGGGCTTCGTCGGCCAGCGCCGCATCCATCTGAGCTACAACGCGTCCAAGGGCGCCGTGCGGATCATGACCAAGTCGGCCGCGGTGCAGTTCGGGCGCGACAAGATCCGGGTGAACAGCGTTCACCCTGGGTTGATGCCCCCGATGCGCACGTCGGGTGCCACCGCCGAGCCGGTCGTGCGGGCGAAGATGGTCGAGCGCATCCCGCTGGGGCGCACGGGCGAGGTCGACGAGGTGGCGAACGCGGTTCTGTTCCTCGCCTCCGACGAGGCGTCCTACATTACCGGCACGGAGCTGGTCGTGGACGGCGGCTACCTGGCGGAGTGAGGGCGGAGTGAGGGCGGAGTGAGGGTGGAGCGAGACGGAGCAGACCGCACCCAAACTCGGTCCAGACAGATGGGCGGCTTTGCCACTGCCCGTCTGAAGGCGGAGAAGCTCGCGGCGAAGGATCTGGATGACCTGGTCCGACTCCATCTCGATCCCGAGGTGTCGCGGTACCTCGGCGGCGCGAGATCGCCCGACATCACTGCCGCCTATGTCGATACCAATCTCCGGCATTGGAACGATCACGGGTTCGGACTGTGGGTGCTCCGGACGCACGATGGCAGGTTCGCCGGCCGCGCTGGCCTACGCTATATCGAACTCGAAGGTGCGCGGAAACTGGAGATCGCCTACACCCTCGCCAGAGACGCCTGGGGCCAGGGACTCGCGACAGAGATCGCCGGGGCTCTGGTCGATTTGTGGACTATAGAGTTGACAGAGCCGTGCCTCATCGGCGTCGTTTCGAAGGGTCACGCGGCGTCGGAACGTGTCCTCCTGAAGACGGGCTTTTCCCACCGACGTGATGCTTTGTTCCACGCCGTGGAAGTTGGCGTCTTCCGGCGAGCACGAGCGCCGATCGCGAACGGACGGACAAAGGGAGCCGGCCATTCGGCCGATTGAACGGAGGGAGATATGAAGCTCAGCGCGCAGCTGGTGCAGCAGTTCGAGACCGAGGGCTGGCTGTTCCTGCCCGAGGCGTTCACCACGGAGGAAATCGCGGTCCTGCGCACCGAAGCCGAGGCCATCTTCCGCGAGGATCGCCAGGAGATCTGGCGGGAGAAGTCCGGGTCGCCCCGGACGGCCTTCGCGGCGCACACCTACAACGAGGCGTTCCGCCTCCTGGGCGCGCATCCGCGCCTGATCAAGCCGGTGGAGCAGCTCTTCGGCGAGAAGCTCTACATGCACCAGTTCAAGATCAATGCGAAATCCGCCTTCGACGGCGAGGTCTGGCAGTGGCACCAGGACTACGGCACCTGGCAACGCGACGACGGGATGCCGGAAGCGCGGGCGATGAACATCGCGGTGTTCCTGGACGAGGTGATGCCGATCAACGGGCCATTGATGCTGGTGCCGCGCAGCCACCGGCACGGCACGCTGGCGGCGGGGCACGACGTGTCGACCACATCCTATCCGCTGTGGACGCTCGAGGACGACACGGTGAAGCGGCTGGTCGACGAAGGCGGGATCGTCACGCCCACCGGCAAGGCGGGCGGGGTGTTGATGTTCCACGGCAACCTGGTGCACGGCTCGGCGGGGAACATCACGCCCTATCCGCGCAAGATCGTGTACCTGACCCTGAACGCGGTCTCCAACTACATCCGCAAGCCGACCCGCCCGGACTGGATCGCGCATCGCGACTTCACGCCGATCGAGCCCGTCGCCGACGACGCGCTAACCCAATACGCGCGCCGCTTCCGTCAGGCGGCTGAGTAGCAACGCAAGGACACGGCAGATGAGGAACATCTTCGTCACGACTATTCTGGCCGGCGCGATGGCCGCGGGAGCGGCGGGGCCGGTGCAGGCCAAGGGATGCATCAAGGGCGCGATCGTCGGCGGCATCGCCGGGCACGCGGTCCATCACGGGGTGATCGGCGCCATGGGCGGCTGTGCGGTCGGACACCATCTGGCGAACCGCAAAACCACGACGCCGGAGACGGCGCCGCAAAACGCCAACTCGACGTCACCCTCAACCAGCGGATCGTCATCGTCGATGGGCGGCACGAGCGCGACCGCGGCGCCGGCGCACACGAACTAGCCTATCGGCCGTCACGGACTAGCCCATCGGCCGTCACGCCCCGAATGCGAGTAGCCACGTCTTGCGGCGTGCAACGCGTGGAGATCGAATTCGGGGCATGATGTGTCGGCCGAGTTCCGCCAACGAAAGCGTCCTTGGGAGCAGCGGCCCTGCTGATCCGGCCAGCAAGTCACGAATACCGCACCTGGGCCGTCGATAGCCGGCGTTGGGCTCCGTATGAGCCTCGTTCGGATGACATCATCATCGCGACCGCGCCAAAATGCGGCACCACATGGATGCAGCAGATCGTAAGCTCGCTGGTGTTCCAGGACGCGGCGGCGCGCGCATTGCCAATTGTTTCGCCCTGGATCGACGCGCGTTTTCGCGGGACCATGGCGGATGCCCATCGGCTGCTGGCCGCGCAAACCCAGCGCCGCTTCCCCAAGTCGCATCTGCCCGTGGATGGTCTGCCGTTATACGACGAGGTTCGCTACATCCACGTCGCGCGCGACGGGCGCGACGCGCTTATGTCGATGCACAACCACTTCACCCATTTCTCCTCGGCACAACTGGAGAGCTTCGATCGGACCGGTCTCGAAGACCCCGCGATCGCCAGGGTCTATCCCAGATGTCCGGCGGACCCCGCTGAGTACTTTCGGCTCTGGATTTCCACTCCGGTCATCACGGGCCAGACGGAGGGGACGCCTAGCCCCTCGTTCTTCGACCTCGAGGCCGGCTATTGGGCCGAGCGTCGGCGGCCTAACTTCTTGATGGTGCACTACAGCGATCTGCGTGACGACCTGGACGCCGAGATGCGACGGATCACTGCGTTTCTCGGGATCGAGGTTGACCCGACCGTGTGGCCAGCCCTCGTGAGCGCCGCCAGCTTCAAGGAGATGAAGGCGGCCGGCGACACTTTGATGCCGTACGCCAGGACCATGTTCCCAGACGGAGCGCGGCGCTTCTTTAACAAGGGAACCAACGGCCGCTGGCGCGGCGTGCTGACGGACAATGACCTCGCGCTCTATAACGCGAAGGTGCGCGAGAAGTTTACTCCTGGTCTCGCCGCCTGGATCGAAGGAGGCCGGCGCGTGAGCGGAGAGCCGCGCGCGATGGCCGATTAACCCGCGCCGCGCCGGAAGCGGTCTATATGGCAACTCGACCAGCAAGACGCGGTTGTCCAGCGCGGGCCACGGGGCAGCCGTCCGCTCGGGGTTGAACCCGCCGCAAAGGCTAAGTGTCTGCGCCACCCGCGAGACGCGTAGAAGACGAACTTGGCACGTCCGTCCAAAGCGGAGTAGCCCGCCCCGGCGCTCGCGTTGACCTTGCCCGCCCCCCTCCATAGCTTGCGCCCCGATGTCGCATGCACGGTCGAGCGCCCCGGCGCCACTCCCCAAGGCCTGGCCGTTCGAGGAAGCGGCCAAGCTCGCCGCGCGGCTTGAGCGCACCGGCAAGGCGGAGGCGCTGTTCGAGACCGGCTACGGCCCCTCAGGCCTGCCGCATATCGGCACGTTCGGCGAGGTCGCGCGCACAAGCTGGGTGCGCCACGCCTTCACCGACCTCACTGGCAACCCGTCCCGGCTGATCGCATTCAGCGACGACATGGACGGACTGCGCCGGGTTCCGGGCAATGTCCCGAATGCCGAGATGCTGGGCCGCTATCTGGGCCAGCCGTTGACGCGCGTCCCCGACCCGTTCGGCACCCATGAAAGCTTCGGGGCGCACAACAACGCCCGACTGCGCGCCTTCCTCGACGGGTTCGGCTTCGAGTACCAGTTCGCCTCCTCGACCGAATACTACCTGGCGGGGCGCTTCGACGCGGCGTTGATCCGGGTGCTGGAGCGCTACGAGGAGGTGATGGCGGTGATCCTGCCCACGCTGGGGCCGGAGCGGCGAGCGACCTACTCGCCCGTAATGCCGTTGCATCCGCGAACCGGGCAGGTCATGCAGGTGCCGATTGAGCGGCGCGATCCAGCCGCCGGCACCGTCACCTGGCGCGATCCGGAGAGTGGCGAGACGTTCGAGACCTCGGTCAAGGGCGGCGGCTGCAAGCTGCAATGGAAGGCGGACTGGGCGATGCGCTGGTTCGCCCTTGGCGTCGACTACGAGATGTCGGGCAAGGACCTGATCGACAGCGTCCGCCTCTCCAGCCGGATTTGCCGCATCCTGGGCGCCGAGCCGCCGGAGACGCTGACCTATGAGCTCTTTCTCGACGAGCTTGGCCAGCGGATCAGCAAGTCGAAGGGCAACGGTCTGCCGATCGAAGAGTGGCTGCGCTATGCCCCGCCAGAGGCACTGGCGCACTTCATGTACAACCAGCCGCAGCGCGCCAAGCGGCTCTATTTCGACGTCATCCCGCGCGCGACCGACGAGTATCTCGCCCACGCCGCGAAGCTCGCAACACAGTCGCCGGAAGAGGCGCGGGCCAATCCCGCCTGGCACATCCATGCCGGCGATCCGCCCGATCACGGCGGCAGCCCAATCTCCTTCGCCATGCTGCTGAACCTCGCAAGCGTGGTGAACGCCGACAACAAGGCGATCCTGTGGGGATTCATCCGCCGCTACAGCCCGGCGGCCTCGCCCGAGACGATGCCGTTCCTCGACACCCTGGCCGGCCACGCGATTGCCTACTACCGCGACTTCGTCGCCCCGGCGAAGCAGTACCGCCTGCCGGACGTGCGCGAGCGCGCCGCCCTCGCCGACCTTGCCGAGACATTGCGCGGGATAGAGCCTGCCGCCTCGGCCGAGACCATCCAGAACGCAGTGTTCGAGATCGGCAAGCGGCACGGCTTCCCGGAGTTGCGGGCCTGGTTTGGCTGCCTGTACCAGGTGCTGCTGGGGCAGGCCGAGGGGCCCCGCTTCGGCGGCTTCGTCGCTCTCTACGGCCTGGCGGAGACCGTAGCGCTGATCGAGGCCGCGCTTACCCGTTCCGCTGGGCCGGCCTGACGCTGCGTCTTGGCTTTGCATAGCGGTCAGCCTGCTTCCGCCGAGAGGTCGCGGGCCGCGCTGGCGCGGAGCATTCGGCACCTGCCAGCGGTCCTGGGTGTCGTGCTGCTGTTCGGCGCGGTCTATGCGGTGCAGCGGGAGTTTCGCCATCTCCAGCTTGCCGAAATCGGCCGGGCGATCCGGGGCATCTCCGGGGTGCCGCTCGTGCTCGCGTTCGGCTGCACCATCCTCGCCTTCGGCGTGCTCACGCTCTATGACCGGCTAGGAACGATCTATGCTGGGCGGCGGGTGGCGTACCATCGGGCCGCCCTGGCCTCGTTCTGCGCCACCGTTCTGTCGCACAATCTGGGGTTCGCCGCCGTCTCCGGTGCTGCCGTGCGCTATCGGCTCTATTCGCACTGGGGGATGACCCCGCTGCAAATCGGCAAGACGATCGCCTTCTGCTCGCTGACGTTCGGACTGGGCGGGATGGTGCTGGGCGGGGCCATTCTGTTCGCGATGCCGGAAGCCCTGCCCTACCTCGGGGACCGGGCGCCGCGCTGGGTGCCGCTCGCGCTCGGCGCCCTGCTCTGGGCGACTGTCGCAGGCTATGTCGCCGTGACGGCGACGCGGCGCGCGATCCGCGTGCGCGGTCACGTCGTGGGTCTGCCGACGCCGCCCATGGCGCTGCTGCAGGTCGCCCTCGCGGTGGTGGATGTGGCGATCACCGCCTCGATCCTGTGGGTGCTGCTACCGGCCGCGCCGCCGTTGAGTTGGCTCCTCTTCGTGGGGGTCTACTTGATCGCCTACACCGCCGGGCTCGCCGCCAACTTGCCGGGTGGGATCGGCGTCTTCGACACCGCCATCCTGTTCGGCCTCGCCCCCTATCTGCCGGCGCCCCGCATCATCGCCGCGATCGCCGTGTTCCGACTCTACTACTACGTCATCCCGCTGTTCCTCGCGGGCGCGCTGTTCGCCGGCAACGAGGTGTTGGTGCGCCGCGCCGGCCCAGCCGCAGCGCAGGTTCCGCGCTGGACCCAACCCGACTTCACGGCCGCCGCGGTCAGCAGCGCGGTCGCGCTGTCGGAAGTCTTGCTGCTCGGCCTCGGCCTGCTCGTGACGCCGGCCGCGCTTGTCCCGCCAGCGCGCCAGATCGGTGAGTTCGTACCATCCCTCTTCGGCGCGGGGCTCGTGGTCATGGCTCTCGCCCTGATCCGACGGGTGAACCTCGCCTGGAGCGCGAGCCTGATCCTGCTGATCGGAGCCAGCGGCTTCATCCTGGGCGAGGGCGAGCGTGTCTGGCCGGTCGGCGTCCTGTTGCTCGCCGCGCTGGTCCTGGCGCCATTCCGCGGCCTGTTCTACCGGCACACCCGGCTGCTCACCGGCCCGTTCGATCGGTACGAGCGGTCTCTCCCTGCTTGCGCTTGCTGTTTGCGGCGTGGCGCTCGCGGGCTTGCGCATCCGCGTGCACGCCATGCCACGCAACGCGTTCTGGGAAGTCGTGCTGTCGCCGCACGCCTCCTGGACCCTTCGCGCCAGCCTTGCGCTCGTCGTCGCGCTCGCCCTGGTGGCGGTCTGGCTGCTCCTCCGGCCAAGTCGCGTGCGTGCGCGCCCGTTCGATGTAGAGGCACGCTTGAGGCTGCTGATGTTGGGCGCGACGCCGCCAGAGCGGGCCGACGGCATCGTTTTCGGGGAGGCGGAGCGAGCCGCCATCCCGTTCCGCCGATTGCGGGGTCTGCTTGTGGGCCTGGGTGACCCGGTCGGCGCCGAGGCGGATAAGGTCTCAGCGATCTGGCGTTTCCGCGACCTGGCCCGCCAGGAGGACCGCGATCCAGCGTTCTGGCGCAGTAGCCGCCAATTTCTGAAGGTCTACAACGACCTTGGCCTAACGGCGCTGCCGCTAGGGTCGCGTGGCATGGTTGTCCCCGAGGGCTCCATACAAGCGCGCAACAGCCGCGAGTTTTTGGTCTGCATGGCGGAGCGCGACTACCCGGCGCTCAGCGAGTTGCTGGAGCGTCGCGGCGCGGGAACAGGACCGTGGTCGTGAATTGCTGCACCGCCTCATCCCGCTGGTTCCGCGTCGTACAGCGATAGGTCACGACCCCCGCCTCGGGGCGGGATCGCGATACCCTGGTCGTCAGGATTTCGATCTCGATCCGCAGCGCGTCCCCAGCCCGCACCGGGCGCAGCCAGCGAAGCTCCTCGACTCCCGCACCCATGCCGCCCCGCGCGATCGGCATCGTCTCGCTGATCAGGCGCATCGTGGTCGCGCCCGTATGCCAGCCGCTCGCGCAAAAGGTGCCGAACATGGAATCGCGCGCCGTCTCTTCGGACAGATGCGCGGGATGGAGATCGAACCGGCGGGCGAAATCCGCGATACTATCGCCATTCATCGTGATCGCACGCGAGGAGCGCAGAATTCAGCCCGGTATGGACGTCCTCGAAATGGAACCGCCGCGTCGGGAGAAGCGTGGACAATGCAATGACCGCTGTTTCTCGTCCCTAGTGGAGCAGGCGGCGCGAGACGGCTTTGGGCTCTCCGGAGCGCGGGACATTCACGCCGTCCAGGATTTTGTCCGAAGATCGATAAAAGACCCTTTACATATTGCAAACGTCTAATTAAATGATCGTTAACCCGCCAGCAAGCGGGTGAAGGAGACAATTGCATGAACCAGCACTCTCTCGCTTGCCTGAAGACCGCGGCAGCCGCGGCTGTCCTGATCGGTACAGTCGGTTCGGCCGCGCACGCCAATCTAGTCCAGAACGGCGACTTCTCGAGCAGCAGCTACGCCGTAAACCACCAGTTCGGCAGTGGCGGCGCCGTGCCGGCACCCGCCCAGGGCGTCACCGACTGGACCGGCAACGACGGCTACAATCTCTATTTCATCGCCGGTACAGATACGACGGTATCCGCCATCGCCCAGTATGTGACCGGCAAGGAGATGCTGTACGGCCCGGCTGGCGGCAACACCAGCCCCACGGGCGGCAACTTCGTCGGCCTCGATGGCGAGCAGACGGCCGGAGTCCAGGGCGCCATCAGCCAGACCATCGGCGGCCTCGTGGCGGGCCAGCAGTATCAGCTCGCGTTCGATTGGGGCGCAGGCCAGGTCCAGAGTCGCACCGGGAATACCACGTCACAGCTGGCGGTCAGCCTGGGCGCCCAAACGTTCAGCACGTCGGTCGTCGCGAATCCGAGTGAGAGCTTCAGTGGGTGGTTTCATCAGACATTCACCTTTACCGCAACTGGCGCGAGTGAGGTGCTGACTTTCCTATCGGTCGGAACGCCGAAGGGCCTACCGCCGATGGCCGTGCTCGACGGCGTGTCGCTCAATCAGGTGCCTGAGCCGGTGTCGATCGCCCTGTTCGGCGTCGGCCTCCTCGGGCTCGGGGGAATCGCGTATCGCCGCCGGAGGGGCTGACCCCGCCGCAGCCGACAATCGTGGGAAACGCACGCTGCGCGGAAATTCCCGGGCAGCGTGGTTCTTTTTTCGTCAAATTTAACGGTATTGGATCGAATTGTATGCTAAAGTCTGGCTTCCAGCCAGGGAGGCAGCCGTGCCCCTTCCAGACCTGCATCTGCCGTTGCGCGTCTGCCTCATCGCCGTCATCGCCACGCTGCCGTCACTCTTCGGCCCCCGCCCAGCTAGCGCTGCTCCGCTGATCGCCAACGGCAGCTTCGAAATTCCAGTCGCAACCTCCGGCCTGAATTGCGGCGGCATCGCCAACTGCCAGGGGTTCAACGTCGGCGACTCGATTGGCGGCTGGACCGTGGTCGGACCGGGGCCGATCGATCCCACCAAGACCCCCATCGTGATATTGACCAACAACTACAACGAAGGCGGCTATTTCTTTCAGCCAGAGCAAGGCAACCAGAGCCTCGATCTCACCGGTATGAGCAACCAAGGGCTGAACGGAGTCCAGCAGGCGGTCGCGACGGTCACGGGAACACGTTATTCGCTGACCTTCTGGATCGGCCATCACGCCCAGGACCCGGCCTTCTACAACGGCCCGGCGACGGTAGCACTCGACATCGACGGCCTAGAGGTGGGCACATTCTCCAACAACAACGCGCCCCCACCCAACCTGCTCGACTGGCAGCAGTTCACGTTCGATTTCACTGCAGCGGGGCCGACCACGACGATCGCGTTCTTCAACGCGGTCGCCGACCTCACCCAGAACGAGGTGGGGCTCGACAACGTCTCGCTGACCGCGATTCCCGAGCCGGCCGGTCTAGCCTTGCTTGGTGCCGGGCTTGGGTTCCTGCTCCTGCTGCGACGCCGGTCCGATTCGGTGTCCGATCGGAATTGAGGACTCTCCAGGCTCATCGTTACGCCGGAATGGCTTCCGGCCCGTGCGAATCGGGCGCGGGGCGTGCAGGATGGCGTCTGCCTGAGGTTCGGCTCTCGGTCTTATCGGCCCGTTAGGGGCGCTGCGCCGAGAATACCGCGACCGCCCACCGGAGCCGCCGCACATGCTGTTCGCCCTCGCCGCCATTCTCGCCGCCGTCGCGTCCATTGCCGCCCTGCTCTGTCTGATCCAACAGCGCCGCGTCGGACAAGACGTGCAACGGCTTCGTCTCCTGGCCGAGCAGGCGCTGGCGGGGACGCGCGGAGAGGGCGAGGCGACGCGCCTGATGGTAACCGACCGGATGGCCGTGCTGCGTGGCGCGTTCGACACCGGGATCGAGCAGGTGCGCACGGTGCTGTCGCGCGAGCAGGGGGATCTGCGGCTAGCCCTCGCCGACGGTCAGCAAAGGACCGCCGAGGGTATCGGGCGACAGTTCGAGACCACCCGCGGCGTTCTCGACGCCAAGCTGAAGGAGTTGCGTGAGGGCAACGAGGCCAAGCTCGCCGAGATCCAGAAGAGCGTCAACGAACAGCTTCATGCAGCGGTCGAGAAACAGATGAACGACAGCTTCGCCCGTGTGATCGACCAATTCGCGGCGGTGCAGAAGGCGATGGGCGACGTGCAGGCCGTCACTGCCCAGATCGGCGATATCAAGCGGCTTTTCTCGAACGTGAAGACACGCGGCGGCTGGGGGGAAGCGCAGGTGCGCGCCATGCTGGACGACATCCTGCCGCCCGGGAGTTATGAGAGGAATTGCAAGCTGCGGGCGAACTCCGACGAGGCGGTGGAGTTCGCGGTCCGGATGCCGGGGCGCGGGACGGATCGGCCGCTGCTGCCGATCGACGCCAAGTTCCCGGTCGAGGATTACGAACGCCTGCTTGCTGCGTCAGAGGCGGGCGATACCGATGGCGAGCGCGCCGCGCAAAAGCGCCTGGAGCGCGCGGTTCGCGAGCAGGCTCGGAAGATCGCCGGCAAATATGTGCTGCCGCCGGTAACGGTCGAGTTCGCTGTGATGTACCTGCCGACCGACGCGCTGTTCGCCGAGGTGGCGCGGATTCCCGGCCTGATCGACGAGATCGGCCGCGACTGCCGCGTCCTGGTGCTCGGACCGAGCCTGTTCCCGGCGCTGCTCCGCACGATCCATCTCGGCTTCATCACGCTGGCGCTCGAGCAGAAGGCCGATCAGGTGCGCGAGCTGCTGGGCGCGACCCGCACCGAGATGCTGAAGATGGACCAGGTCCTGGAGAAGCTCGCCCGCAACGCCGGCACGATGACCAACACGATCGAGCAAGCACGCACGCGCACCCGCCAAGTCACGCGCAAGCTACGCGGCGTGGAAGCCGTGGAGGAAGTGCAAGCCGAGCAGTTGCTGGAACTCGCCGGCGCGGAGGAGCAGGAGGAGGTCTGATCCTACTCCGCTGCCGCCACCAGGCGGTCGCGGTTTGCCCAGTGCCACGTCACCAGGGCCAGCGCGACGATGATCGCTGGCATGACGGCGAGGTTCAACGCGCCCCAGCCGCCCATCGTCTCGACCGCGCCCGAGGCGAAAGCCGTCACCGCCGTCGTGCCGAACACCAGGAAGTCGTTTGTCGCCTGCACGCGGACCCGCTCCTCCAGCGAGTAGGCAGCGGTCAGCAACGTGGTGCCGCCGACGAACATGAAGTTCCAGCCGATCCCCAGCAGGACCAGCGCCACGACGAAGGTCGAGAAGAACGGCGCGAAGCCGAGATTGACGGCGACGCACAGGGTGATCAGGCCACCCCCCAATCCGATCACCCGGTGCACGCCGAGACGCTGGATCAGCCGTCCGGTCAGAAAGCCCGGGAGATACATCGCGAGCGAGTGGGCGCGGATCACCTGGGCGGCCGCATCCACGCCGAAGCCGCACAGCGCCATCTCGAGCGGCGTCGACGTCATGACGAAGTTCATCGCACCGTAGCCCACCATCGCCGCGACCGCCGCGGTGATGAAGGTCGGGCGGGCCAGGATCGTGCGCAGCGGCACCGGGGTCAGCGGTCGCCGCTCCGCCCGGGGCAGGGCGATGAAGAACAGCAGGATGGCGGTGCAGAGGGGCAGCACGAGCTGGACCAGGTAGGTCGCCAGGAACTCATGGGCAGGCAGCAGGCTGTGGGTTCGGATCACGATTTCCGGCCCGACCGCGGCGGCCACCACGCCGCCCGTCATCACCAGGGCGATGGCGCGCGGCCGAGCCTCGTGCGCAGCAACCTCGGCGGCGGCGAAGCGGAAATGCTGGGCGATACCGTAGCCCATGCCCGCCGGGACGGCGCCCAGGCAATAGAGCGGGAAGCTGCCTTCCCACACCCCGAGCGCGAAGGTCAGGCTGCCCAACAGCGACAGCACGATCCCCAGCCGAAACCCGGCATGCCGGCCGACGCGGGAGAACACGATCCCGGCGGGGATCGACCCGAGCATCACCGCCGTCATTTGCACCCCGACGGGCAGGGTGGACAACGCCTTGTCGGCGCTGAGCGCGTGCCCGATCAGCGAGGCCATCACGACCTGCCCCGACATGACCGCGTTCATCATCGCCTGGCAGGCGAAGAGCAGCCACACGTTGCGGTTCATCTCAGAAGTGGCTCCATCCGCCCTGGCCGAGCGAAAGTGCCTCACCGTCCGCCCCGCGCACGATGACGCCGGGCGGGCCCGAATGGAAGCGCCCGATCCGCGTGACCGGGACGGACGCGGCGGCGCAGGCCGCGCGCAGCGCAGCCTCACGGTCAGGAGAGGCCGCGATCAGCAGCTCGTAATCGTCACCGCCCGTAAGGCAGGTCGGCAGCCAGGCCGGCCCGGCTTGGCGGGCCGGCTCGGAGAGCGGCACGGCGGCGGCATCCACCTCGGCGGCAACACCGCTTGCGCCGCAGATATGGCCGAGATCCTGGATGAGCCCGTCGGAGACATCCATCGTGGCCGACGCGACGCCCCCGAGCGCGATCCCGAGGCGCGGCCGCGGCAGCTGATAGCGGTCGAGCAGGTACCCACTCGGGTCGGCGAGCCTCCCCTGGGCGACGCGCAGCCCCAGCGCGCCATCCCCGATCGTGCCGGTCACCCATACCTCATCGCCCGCGCGCGCCCCGGCCCGGCGCG
This sequence comes from uncultured Pseudomonadota bacterium, assembly GCA_963756495.1. Taxonomy (GTDB): domain Bacteria; phylum Pseudomonadota; class Alphaproteobacteria; order Acetobacterales; family Acetobacteraceae; genus DATFDN01. Next base: position 16,146 of record CAVWNS010000011.1, read on the forward strand.
GCATCGCGCCCGGCGCCACATGGCCGAGCGCGGTCAGCGACAGGGTCCGCGGGCCCGGCGTGGAGACGGTATCACCCCCCAGCAGCGCGATCCCGAATGCGGCCTGATCGACCGCGAGCCCCGCCGCGAACGCCGCGAAGAACTCGTCCGGCGTGTCGCGCGGCGCCGCGATAGTCATCAGATAGCCGAGCGGAACCGCGCCCTTCGCGGCGAGGTCTGAGAGGTTCACTCGCAGCAGCTTGCGCCCGATCAGATCCGGCGGGTCGTCGGCAAGGAAATGCACGCCTGCGACCATCGCGTCGACCGTGAGCACGAGCTCCCGCCCCGGCGGCGGCGCCAGCAGGGCGACATCATCGGTCAGCCCCAGCCCGGCGGGCCCCGCCAAGGGACGGAAGTGCCGCGCGATGAGCGCGAACTCGGCGGGGAGAGTGTCGGAAGGCATGGTTTGGTGCTCGGCCTCTACACCCCTCCCCCTACCCCTCCCCTTGCGGGGGGGGGGATAGGGCGAGGGGGCACGACGCCGCCTACCTCAGCATCTTGCGATACTGCAGGAAACCCGACTTCTCGGCGATCCGGTCGTAGAGCAGCATCGCGTTCGCATTGGTCTCGTGGGTCAGCCAGTAGACCCGGGCGCAGTTCATCGCCCGCGCCGCCGCGTAGACGTGCTCGACCAGTGCCCGTCCTATCCCCCGCCCTCGCGTATCGGGCGCCGCGAACAGGTCCTGCAAGTAGCAATTGTCCTCGACCGTCCAGCAGGAGCGATGGGTCAGCCAGTGCACCATGCCGACCGCCCGCTCGCCCTCAAAGGCGAGCGCCGCCCACATCGGCTGCGCGGGATCGAGGAACCGGGCCCAGGTCACTGCCGACACCGCGTCCGGAATATCGACGCGGTAGAAGGCCTGATAACCCCGCCACAGCGGCAACCATGCGTCATGGTCCGCCGCGACGACGGCCCTGACCTGGATGCTCACGACCTTGAATCGGTTCGGATCATGCCGCGATGGCTCGGCTGGGCGATGAAGGCCAGCAGCTCAACGACGAGAGGATCGGTGCCGTATGTCGCGCGCGTCTCCGCCAGGCGCTCGGCGAACACGCCCTCGGTCGCGAACAGCATTCTGAAGGCGGCGCGCAGGTTCTGGATCTGCGCCTTGTCGAACCCGCGGCGCTTCAGGCCGATGACATTAAGCCCGGCGAGCCGGGCCCGGTTGCCCACCACGCTCGCGAAGGGTGGCACGTCCGCCTCCACGCCGGAGACGCCGCCCACCATCGCGGCGCGCCCGATACGGACAAATTGGTGCAGCGCCGCCGCCCCGCCGATCACCGCGTTGTCGTCGATCGAGACATGCCCGCCCATCACCACGTTGTTGGCGATGATGACGCGATCACCGATCGCGCAGTCATGCGCGACATGCGCGACCGCCATCAGCATGCAGTCGGTGCCAATCGTGGTCACGCCCCGCCCGCTCGGGGTGCCGCGATGGATGGTGCAATGCTCGCGCACCTGGGTGCGCGCGCCGATCTCGCAGCGCGTCGCCTCGCCGCGGTACTTGACGTCCTGCGGCTCCAGCCCGACCGTGCAGAATGGGAACAGCACCACCTCGCGCCCGATCCGCGCGTGCCCATCCACAACGACATGCGACACCAGCCGCGCGCCATCCTCGATAACCGCCCGCGCGCCCACGGTGCAGAACGGCCCGACGCTCACGCCAACACCGAGCTGCGCGCCGTGGGCCACGAGAGCGGTCGGATGGATCTCGGTACGCGCGACGCGCGGCTCAAATCGGGCGGCTAGGACATCCATGGGCCGGCTTTCATTCAATGGCGCCTGGAACGCTAGGCGCGGGCCCGCGGTCCGGCCACTCAATCATTATTGCCGCGTGTTACGCAGAGCGTGATGTAACAGATTGTAGCAACTAGGCTTTCTGCACGCGGTCAGCCCGGCCGGTCCATGATCATGGCGGCGTACACAGCCTCCGCGACTTCTACCTTGTCGACCCGCGCAACGGCCTGAAACTTCCACACCGACCCGCGGTTGCGCAGCTTGGTGACGTGGATGCGAAGCTGATCGCCCGGGATCACGGGGCGGCGGAACTTTGCCCCTTCCACCGACATGAAATAGACCACCTTCCCCGCCGCCTCCGAGCCCAGCGTCTCGACGACCAGGACGGCGGCGGTCTGCGCCATGCTCTCGATGATCAGCACCCCCGGCATGACCGGATGCTTCGGGAAATGGCCTTGAAAGAACGGCTCGTTCGCCGAGACGTTTTTCACCCCGACGGCGGAACGGTCCGGCACCACATCGACCACGCGGTCGATCATCAGAAACGGGAAGCGATGCGGGATCGCCTCCATGATCCGGCCGATATCAGCGACGCGCGGCGCGCTCGCATGGGCTGGGGTCGCGGTTACGCCCATCGCTGTCAGTCCGTATCCTCCGCCCGCTTCGGCTCGACCCTGTGCTCGCGATCCAGGCGCCGCAGCAGCGCAACCTGACGGAAGAACGCCCGCGCCGGCTGCGCCGGAGAGCCGATCACTTCCGCTCCGGCTGAGACATCGGAGATGACACCTGCCTGCGCTCCAATACGTGCGCCGCGCCCAACGCGTAGGTGCCCGGCAAATCCCGCCTGACCGCCTATGGTCACGAAATCCTCCAGGATCGTGGACCCGGAGAGCCCGACCAGCGCGGTGATCACGCAGCCGCGCCCGATCCGGCAGTTGTGGCCGATCTGCACAAGGTTGTCGATGCGCGAGCCCTCTCCGATGACCGTGTCGGTCAGGGCGCCACGGTCGATCGTCGTGTTCGCCCCGATCTCTACCTCGTTCTCGATGATAACGCGACCGAGTTGCGGCAAGGTACGCGGCCCCTCTGCCGTGACCGCCATGCCGAAGCCCTCCTGGCCGATCCGCACGCCTGGGTGGACCAGCACGCGGGCACCCAGCAGAGCATGGGTAATGCTGACCGATGCGCCGATCCGGCAACCCGGCCCGATCACGACCCCTTCTCCGATCACGGCACCGGGACCGATGCGACAACGCGGCCCGATCTCGGCACGCGCGCCGATCACTGCCAACGGGCCAATCTCGGCACTCGCGTCGACGCGGGCGCCCGGATCGACGGCCGCGGAGGCGTGTGCCCCCGGACAATGTGGCGCGACGGGATGGAACAGGGCCGCGACACTGATCCAGCTAATGGCTGGGTCCGGGCACAATATGGCAACGCTGCCCGCCGGCACGAGGCTCACGTCCTGCGGGCTGACCAGCACGGCACCCGCCCGCGTCGACGCGAGCAGGCCGGCATACCGGCGGCTGCTCAGATAGCTTATATCGGCGGGGCCTGCCGCCTCCAGGGAGGCGAGGCCGGAGAGACGCCGCCCGTCATCACCTAGCGCCTCGCCCCTTGCCGCTCGGGCGATCGCCGCGATGTCGTGCGGTCCGGAGCAAGCGAAGAACCGCGGATCGCCCGCATTTGGCTCGTCTGGCGCCGTCACGCGGTGTCCGCACTCAACGATGCTGCCCCGTGTGCGCCGGCGTCTTGCTTGGGGTGGCGCTGCTCGCCGCTGCGGTGGACTCCGCCTTCGTGCCGTCGGGCTTGGCGCTGGCGATCGCCGGGGCCGCGGTCGGCGCCACCCCCTCGGGCGGAATCAGCACGCTGGGCAGCGCCTTGTTCAGGAGTTCGGCGACCTGCGGGGTGATGTCGAACTCCCCCTGGTTGAGCGCAACCTCCGCCCGCTGCAGCACGAGGTTCATGCCCCGCGAGGCAGCGACCTTCTGCACCACGTCGCTCAGCGTCCGCTCGATCTGAGCAAGCGCATACTGGCTCGCCTCCTGGATGATCCGGCCGCGCTCGCTGAACTTGCGGCGGGATTCGGTGATGCGATCCTGCAGCTCTCGCTCCTTCGCGCGGATCTGGTCGGCCGACAGCTTGCTGCGTTCGTTCGCCAGCGCCTGACCCAGGTCGCGCAGCGCCACCTGCTCCTTCTGGGCGTCCTCGTTAAGCTTCTGGCGTCGCTCCGCCATCGTCTTGTCCGCCGCCTGATAGGCGGTCGAGTTGCGGAGCACGTCAGGAATCGACAGTACTCCGATAACCGCGGCCGGCGGCATGGAGCCACGCGACACGTCAGGCACCGGGGGCGCCGGCGGCAGCGGCGCCTGGACCGCAGGGGGCGGAGGCGTCTCCGTTGCTGGCGCGGCGGCATTCAGGCCGGCGCTTTCCGCCGGTGCCGGCGCGGCGGCGCGTGCGGGCGTATGGGTCCGTGCCGAATGCGGCGCGGAAGTGCCGCCCTGCTTCGGAACGAACCATCCCGGCCCGTTGCTGCTTTGGGCGAGCGCCGGCAGCGCAAGGAGAAGAGTTGCGCCCGCGATCAGAAGCGCGCGTGGAAGACGAGTAGGTGTCACTAGAACCTCGTGCCGAAGCCGAATCGGAAGATCTGGGTCTGGTCGTATTTCTGTTTCACGACGAACGGCGTGATGTCGATATTGATGAGGCCGAACGGTGTGCGCCACGAAATGCCGAAACCGGCGCCAAGCCGTGGCGCGGCCGTATCGAACACCTTTGGGCATACCCCACCGGGCGCCCCGCTGCAATTCGCCAATTCAAACGTTCCCTGGCTCAACGAGCCAACATCGACGAAGGCCCGACCGGACACGCCCAAATCCTGCGGCACCGGCAATGGGAAGCGCAATTCAGTCGACTGCGTGTAGATGAACCGGCCGCCCACCGAGTTCGACCGTGCCGTCCGGATTGACGACATGCGGACCGGCACCGCCGATCTCGAAGCCGCGCAGATTATCGCCACCCAGATAGAACCGGTCGATCACCAACTCCTGAACTCCGAGGTTGAAAAATTACCCGACGCCTGCCGACAGCGCGACGCCCCAATTGGTGTTGCCGCTCAGGAAGTCGAGCGGGATGTAATAGGAGCCATCGAGCCGGGTGCGGACGAAGCGGGCATTCCCCCCCAAGCCGGCGAAA
>CAVWNS010000012.1:0-20882 GCA_963756495.1 uncultured Pseudomonadota bacterium
GCGCCAGCGGCGCCTCGCGGGCCACGAGCTGACCGTCGGCGCGGGACTGACCAGGGCATCCGATGCGACCGGCACGCTGTCGCGCCAGTCGCGCCGGTAGTAGCCCTCGAACAAGTCCCAGGCGGGCCTGCCTTCGAAGGCCACGTGGATCTCGTGCTGGCGCCCCTCGAAGGCCGCCAGGCTCAGATTGGCCGAACCGGTGATGACCCGGTACCCGGCGGCGCCGGAGAGGAGATAGAGTTTCTCGTGGCTGGGCGCCCGCGGAGCAGCCGGAACCGGAGCGTGCCCGCGGCAACCCGCTCGATCAGAGTGCGGCCACTGCGGCCGAGCAGGCGGGCAAGAGCTTCAACCAGCGCCTTCTGGTCCGCCAACGCGTCCGCGAAGCCGTAGGCCTGCACGCTTTGGCTCGCCTGCAGCAGTGCGAGATGCTCGCGCGAGAGGATGCCCTCGGCGCCGAACACGATCTCGATATCCTCCAGGCGATCGGCCAGCCGCATGAGGAATTCGATGCTGCTGGAGAAGGTGATGCCCTTCAGGGCGGTGAAGCCCTCGAAGAGCGCCTCCCAACTGGTCTGCTCCTGCGCAATCAGCTCGGAGCGGAACACCGTGAGCGGGGCGGCGGCCGGGCGTATGGCAGCATCGGTGAAGAGATCGGCAGCGATGGTCGCGGTTCCTGGTATTGTCTTCGGGCCGTTGAAGTCATCGGTCTGCCGCGGGGCAAACTGCTGGCCCTGCTGGCCCTGCGGGCCATCGGGCATCCGGCTGTCTGCTTCCACCATTTGCCTGCAAGGATCAACCGATGAGGGGCCAGCGATAGGGATCGGACTGGTCTCGTGCTGGCCGCCTCGGTACAGCCTCCTCAACTCCGAAACGAGTTTGACAGGGTGCGGCGCCTTTCTTATCGAGCAGCATGTGGAAGTGCGGGGGCGCCGGCACCGCGGCGGCGTGAACGTGCTAAGCTGGCCTGGTCAGCCGGTCAGAAGGTCCAGCGGCGCGAAAACGCACGCTAAGGGCGGCCTCACCGTTGGTGGCGGCGAGCGCTTCGTCTGGCGTCCTCGACAAGAATAGGCCGAATTCGTCGCCGCCGACACGGTTAGTCCCGAATCGTGCATGTTCGCCCGTCATGGGATCTCGTCCTGCGTTGCCGCGAACTTAGAGCCGGTGCCGGCGCGAAGCCATTGTCGTGTCGGGAGCACATCCCGGCCGCCCGAGTGAGCTGGTGCGGCGTCGAGAAGCCCGATCCCCACCGCGCCGCGAGGCAGTTGGAGAATCCGCAGGCAGCACGTCCCTTCGGCCGCCGCCGTTCGCAAGCCCCCCTGCTACCGTTGCCTCTGCTGATGCGGAGGATCCCATGCGACTGCGAACTGGCCTTGTCGCCTTAACGCTCCTGCTGCTGGCGAGGGCCGCCTGCGCCCAGCAGCTTGTTTGCCCACCAGGACCCGCACCGGCCGCCCCCGGTCCTCCAATGCTGCACCTGTCGGCCCACGCCACCACGAAGGCGGCACCCGACGAGCTTGTCGCCGACCTGACCGCGCTCGCGAACGCGCCGACCGCCGTGGCGGCGCAGCGGCGGGTGAACGGCCTCATGGCGGAGGCGAGCAGGGCGGCCGAAAAGGTGGATGGCATCAAGGCGGCCTTCCGCGACTACTCGGTGCAGTTCGTCGATGCGAAGCCGGCCCACTGGACGGCGCAGCAGACCCTGGAGATCAGAGGAGGGGACAGCGCGGCGCTGCTGGACCTGGTCGGACGCCTGCAATCGCTCGGTCTGGCGATCGGAAGCCTGGGGTGGCGGGTCTCGGCCGACCACGCGCAGCAGGCGCACCGGGACGCGACCCTGGCGGCCCTGAAGCGCCTGCGGACCGAGGCGACCGATGCCGCGGCTGCGCTCGGGATGCAGATCGACCGCTTCCAATCGATCCGCCTGGGCGATGAACCTTGACCCATCCCGTTCAGCCCCGGGCGAATGATAGCGCCGGCCGCGATGGCGGCGCCGATGCTGCCGCCCCGCGCCACCCGCGAGCAGCAGGACATCACGGCCGAGGTGAGCGCCGACGTCGTCCTACGCACCACCCGGGCCGCAAGGAACCCCACCCATGACCGTCACTGTGCTGCCGACAAACGACGGCAGCCACTTCGCCGCGCTCAACGGTATCCCGCAGATCGACTTCCCGCGGAATCTGAAGGCAGCCCTGGCGGCCGGTCGGCGAATGACGTCGATCCTCGGCGAGGTGGTCGCTCTCCGACGCGGAGCGGGCAGGCTGACTCCGAACGAATATTTCTATTACCGACTCTGGCAGCCCGAGCTGACCCGCGAGGAAAAGCGGCGCTTCGTCGGCAAGCAGGCGCAGCACCCGATGCACATCGCCTGCAACCACACCAGCTGGTATGCGACCGCGGCCGACAAGCTGCTGTTTCACACCCTGATGGCCGGCGCCGGCATGCAGCGGCCCGAGCTGCTGGCGATTGCGCAACCGGCCCGGCGGCCCCCAGCGGCCGCGTGTTGAACGGCGAGGAAGACATCGCTGCGTTCCTGCGCGATCACGCCCATTATCCGCTGTTCGCCAAGCCGATCGACGGCAAGTACAGCCTCTCCGTCATCAACGCCGACGGCTACGACGCGGCGGCGGACCGAGTTCTCCTGCTCGGGGGCGAGCCGATTTCGCCGGCAGTGCTTACCAAGGAACTGGTTGGACGGGCGGCGGGATATGTGCTCCAGCGCCGCCTGACACCACATCCGGGCCTGGCGCGGCTGTTCGGGCCGCGGCTCTGGTCGGTGCGGCTGCTGGTGCTGATGGCGCCGGCGGGGCCGCCGATTCATCGTGCGGTCGCAAAAATCGCCACCGGCCAGAATCCGGCCGATAATTTCTGGCGTCCCGGCAACATGCTCGGCGCGATCGACCTCGCGACCGGACAAGTGACGCGCGTGATCCGGGGCACCGGGGCCGAGATGACCGTCAACGGTCGCCATCCCGACACCGGCCGACCGCTCGTCGGCACGCCGATCCCTGACTGGGAGCCCCTGACGGTGCTGGTGAAGGAGGCGGCCCGGCTGCTGCCGGGCATTCGCACCCAATCCTGGGACATCGCCCTGACCTATGCAGGACCGGTGCCGCTCGAGGTGAATTTCGGCGGCGACCTCAACCTGGCTCAACTCGCCGCCAGCGCCGGGGTGCTCGACGAAACCTACCGCGAGCACCTGCGCACCTGTGGCTACCGAATCTGAACCTCCGCCGGCCGGTGCCCGCCGGCGCCTCCTGATCGTCCGTTCGCAGACTTCTCCGCCGCCGTTCGCAAGAGGCGCTGGGAAAATGGCGGCGACGGGAGGGGAGGGCAGGGGATGCAGCTACCGCTTGCGCTGGACGCGCCGCAAGGGAAGCCGCTGCGCGGCTGCCTTCGGCACCCTTGCCCCGCGTCCGCTTCGCGGTCGCCGGGCCGCATCGAGGCGAGGTGAAGAGGATGGCGAAGCCGTTGCCCGTCCGCTCCCGCGCCGACCGCGATCAGGAGCACCGTGTCATGTCCGGCCAGGATGCCGAGCTCGATCTGTTCAGGCATGGCGTCAACTGCGCGGCCCTGCTCGAACGGTTGCCGCCGCCGTGGCGTCTTGACCGCAAGGGCAGCACTCGTCATGCGCTGAAATATCGTCGCGGCGAGCGCGAGATCCTGATCGTCAATCACGACGGCCGCGGCTGGTGGGATCCACAGACCTCGGCCAAGGGCGACGTCTTCGACCTGGTGCAGTTCCTCGAACCCGGCCTGAACTTCGGCCAGGTGCGTCAGGTTCTGCGACCGTTCGTCAGCCTGGTCCCGACCTTCCCAGAAGCCCTGCGCGAGAAAAAGCACGCCGGTCCCGACCGGCCGCTGCCCGAACGATGGAACGCGCGACCGCGCCTGCGTCGAGGATCGGCGGCATGGCGCTACCTGATCGAGGAGCGACGCCTGCCGGCCAGCGTGCTGGTGGCAGCCAACGCTGCCGACATCGTGCGGGAGGGCCCATACCGCAGCGCCTGGTTCGCGCACCACGACGACGCCGGCCGCGTGAGCCACATCGAAGTCCGCGGGCCAGACTTCAAAGGCTCGGTCCGGGGCGGCAGCAAGACGCTGTTCCGCCTGCCCGGCGGCGTTCACCCCGGCACAAGGTTGGCCGTCAGCGAGGCGCCGATCGACGCGCTGAGCCTCGCTGCACTCGAGGGCATTCGTGCTGACACGGTTTACGTCGCCACTGGCGGCGGCATGGGACCGGGCACGATCGCGGCGATCGAGCGGACGCTGGCCACGATCGCCGCTTTCCCGGATGCCCTGCTGGTCAGCGCGACGGACGCGAACACCGTCGGCGACCGCTACGCGGCGCGCCACGCCGAACTCGCCGCTGCTGCGGGGGTCGCCTTCGAGCGGCTGCGGCCGACCATCGGGGCCGACTGGAATGACGTCTTGCGGGAGGGAAGGGGATCATGACCCATGATCGCGCATGGATCTTGCTGCCATCCGGCTGGCGGCTGGACCTTCTCGCGCCCGAGCCGACGGCATGGACCGACGAAGATCTGGCCACCGGCCTGTCGCGCACCTATCGCTGGGGCGGCTACTCGGCTTGGGACCTGCCACTCTCCGTGGCGCAGCACAGCCTCACCGTGCTGGCGCTGTGCCGAACGTTGCCGGGTCCACCGTTGCGCCCCGACGAAGCGCTCGAGAGCTGTTGCACGATGCGGTCGAAGCGCTGATGGGCGCCTGGGATCCGATCACGCCCCTCAAACAGCATCTGGGTGACGGCTTCGCGCGGTTGGTCGGCCGCCTACCAGCGGCGATCGATGAGCGCTACGCCCTGCCGCCATGGAGCAACGAGAGCCGCGCGCGGCACAAGCACGCGGACCGGCTCGCGGCCGCCAGCGAGGCCCATCACGTCGTCGGCTGGAGTCTGCGCGCCATGCGCGATGACCTGGGCATCACCCTGGCACCCGCGGCGGCCGACCCACTGCGGCGCGCACGCAGACCCGCCTGGGAGCCGTGGCCGCCAAGGATCGCGGCGCAGCGCTTCCTGGCCGAGCTGCAGGCCCTCTCGGCAACGGGATCCGGCAAGGCAGATCACACCGAGAACCCGGTTTGTCGTGCGCGCGACGTAAGCCGCGGCGCCGGGGCGGCGTGAAATGGCGCCTCATCCTGTGCTGGCCGGCCTCACGCCGCAGCAGGCGCAAGCCGCCGCCCAGTCCGGCCCGGTGCTGGTGCTCGCCGGGGCGGGAACCGGCAAGACCAAGGCGCTCACCGCCGCGGTCGCGCACCGGATCGCGGCGCGCGGAGTCGCCGCGTCCCGCATCCTGGCGGTCACCTTCACCAACAAGGCCGCAAGCGAAATGGCCGGTCGCATCCGCGCGGCACTTGGCGACAGCGCCGCGCCGCGCTGGATCGGCACGTTCCACGGCCTCGCCGCGCGGCAGCTACGGATCGAGCCAGAGGTCGCCGGCCTCCGCCCGGGCTTCGACATCCTCGATGCGGACGACAGCCGCCGTGTGGTCAAGCGTGTGCTCAAGGCGCTCAACCTTGCCGGCGGCGGCGAGGGCGTGGCGATCGGCCGCGAGCCGCTGAAGCTGATGTGCAACCGACTGTCCAAGTTCAAGGACAGCCTGATCGCGCCGGAGGAAGCGCCGGCACGGATCGCGGCGATGATCGCCGGAGCAAGGCACACCGACGCCCCCGATCGATCCGGACGGGCTGCGCGCCAGCGCACAGGTCTACGCCGCGTGTCAGCGGATGCTGCGCGACGCCAACGCCGCGGATTTCGGCGACCTGCTGCTGTGGCCGACGTGCGCCATGCAACTGAACCCGACCTACCGCGCCCGCTGGGCAGGCCGGTTCGATTGCGTGCTCGCCGATGAGTATCAGGACGTCAACCAGGCACAGTATAGCTGGATCAGGCTGCTCTGTGCCGAACATCGCGAAATCTTCGCAGTCGGAGATGATGACCAGGCGGTGTACAGCTGGCGTGGCGCCAACCCCCAGTATATCCGCCGCTTCACGCGAGACTTTCCCAGAGCGGCGCGGATCAGGCTGGAAGAGAATTTCCGCTCCACGGGATACATCCTCAACGCCGCCAATGCCGTCATCGCCCAGAACAGTGGCCGGCTCGGCAAGACGCTGTTCACCCGGAAGCCCACCGGCGACCCGATCGAGATCGTCACCTTCCGCCACGCCGACGTCGAGGCAACGGGCATCGTCGCCGAGATGCAACGCTGGCACGGCGAGGGCATCGGTTGGGACGAAAGGGCGATCCTCTATCGCAGCAACGCGCTGTCGCGCGGGTTCGAGGAGGCGCTGATGCGCGCGCGCATCCCCTACGTGCTGGTGGGCGACGTCGGCTTCTACCAGCGCGCCGAGATCAAGGACGCGCTGGCCTTCTGCGCCTCGCCGCGACGCCGGACGACGCGCAGGCCGACAAGGCGCTGCGGCGGGTGATCAACGTCCCGGCGCGTAGCTTCGGGGCCAAGGCGATGGAGGTCCTCGAAGCCGAGGCGGCATGGCGGACGGTGCCGTTGTTGGTGGCGCTGGAGACCGCCGGCCTGCCACCGAAAGCCCGCGCGGCGGGGCTGGCCTTCGCCGACGCGATCCGTGGCGTCGGCCGCGACCGCAGCGCGACACTTGCCGACCAGCTCTCTCTGCTGCTCAACGCGACCGGCTATCGCGCCATGCTGCGCGAGAGCCGGGCCGAGACGACGGAGGGCCGGTTGGAGAACGTACAGGAGCTGATTCAGCTTGCCGGCGGCTTCCACACCGCGCGCAAGCTGCTCGACCATGCCGCCCTCTCAACTGGCGGTCCGAACGAGGACGTAGCCGAGCGGGTGCGGCTGATGACGCTGCACAAGGGGAAGGGCCTGGAGTTCCCGCAGGTCTTCCTGCCGGCCTGGGAATCGGGCGTCTTTCCGCCGGACTACGGCGATCCGGAAGAGGAGCGCAGGCTCGCCCATGTCGCGATCACCCGCGGCATGCGGCGGGTGACCATCTCGCATTGCGAGTTCCGCCGCGGCTATGCCGTCCCGTCCCGCTTCCTGGCCGATATCCCGAACCAGCACAGGGTCACGGGGTGGCTGCACGGCACGCCTCCGGTCCCGACCCCGTGCCGGCACCCGCTGCCGCACATCGATCGGGTGGACGCCGCCGCATTGCTGCGCCGGCTCTGAAGGGATGAAGACAAAGGCACCGAAGAAAGGAGGAGGCGTGCCGCATGCGGCGCCGACGCGGCAAAAGTGCGTCGCGCCTGGTCGGCGTTCCCGCGGGACTCGCCCGTGCCCTTGTCGCGCCGCCGCCGAGGCGGCCGGCGGAGGGTGGCGGTGGAGAACCCGCCGCAAGGACGGAGTAGGAGAGAGCCATGGACACGATCTCGCCGACTCGCATGGCCGCGACGCAGACGCTGGCGCCGATCTCGCGGCAGATCTGGGATGCGAAGTATCGGCTGAAGAACGCCGACGGCACGCCGATCGACGTCACGATCGAAGACACCTGGCGCCGGGTCGCGCGCGCCCTGGCAGCGGTTGAGACCGACCCGGCGGCCTGGGAACCACGCTTCTACGCGGCGCTCGAGGATTTCCGCTTCCTGCCGGCCGGCCGCATCCTCTCGGGTGCCGGCAGCGACCGCCGCGTGACGCTGTTCAACTGCTTCGTCATGGGCGACATCGCCGACGACCTGGGCAGCATCTTCGCGCACCTGCGCGAGGCGGCGCTGACCATGCAGCAGGGTGGTGGCATCGGCTACGACTTCTCCTCGCTCCGGCCGAAGGGCGCGCCCGTCCATGGCGTCGGCGCCGATGCGTCGGGGCCGCTGTCGTTCATGGATGTGTGGGACAGCATGTGCCGCACCATCATGTCGGCCGGCGCGCGGCGCGGCGCCATGATGGCGACCCTGCGCTGCGACCACCCGGACATCGAGGCCTTCATCGCCGCCAAGCGCGAGCCCGGGCGGCTGCGCAACTTCAACCTCTCGGTGCTGGTGACCGATCCCTTCATGGCGGCGGTGGAAGAGGACGCCGAGTGGCGGCTGGTGTTCGAGAGCAGGGTGTCCCGCACCGTCCGAGCGCGGGATTTGTGGGACAGCATAACGCGCGCGACCTACGACTATGCCGAGCCGGGCGTGATCTTCATCGACCGCATCAACGCGCGGAACAACCTGGCCTATTGCGAGACAATCCGCTCGACCAATCCCTGCGGCGAGCAGCCGCTTCCACCTTACGGCGCCTGCCTGCTGGGCTCGATCAACGTGGCCCGCCTGGTCAGCAATCCGTTCACCCCGGACGCCCATCTCGATGAGCGCGAGCTGGGGCTGCTGGTGAACACGGCCATCCGCATGATGGACAACACGATCGACGTCTCGGGCTTTCCGCTGCCCGAGCAGCGGCGGGAAGCGCTCGCCAAGCGCCGCATCGGCCTCGGCATGACCGGCCTGGCCGACGCCCTGGTGATGTGCGGGCTCCGCTACGGCACGCCGGAGGCGGCCGACAGGGCCGGTGACTGGGCCGGCCGGATCGAACGCGCTGCCTACGTCACCTCGGCCAAGCTGGCGCAGGAGAAGGGTGCGTTCCCGCTGTTCGACCAGGATGCCTATCTCGCCGGCGAGACGGTGCTGGGCCTGGACGAGGACATCCGTGCGCTGATCGCCGCGCACGGCATCCGCAATGGCTTGCTCACCTCGATCGCGCCGACCGGCACCATCTCGCTGTTTGCCGACAACGTCTCGAGCGGCATCGAGCCGGTGTATGCCCTGGCCTATACCCGCAAAGTGCTGCAGCCCGACGGGTCGCGGACCGAGGACGAGGTCTCCGATTACGCGCTGCGCCGGTTCCGCGAACGATTCGGGGAGGGGGCGTCACTGCCGAATGCCTTGGTCACCGCCCAGGACCTGACACCGGCCGAGCACGTGCGCATGCAGGCCGCGGTGCAGTGCCACGTCGACAGCGCCATCTCGAAGACGGTGAACGTCCCGGAGAGCATCAGCTTCGAGGCGTTCCAGGCGGTCTATCGGGACGCCTATCGCAGCGGCTGCAAGGGATGCACCACCTACCGGCCAAACAGCATCACCGGGTCCGTGCTCGCGGTGAAGCCCTCGGACTCGCCTGCTGCTCCGACAGCCCCGGCGTCAGGCGAACTGCTGGTCCGGGGCGAGAAGCTGACCGGCGCGACCTATAAGCTGCGCTGGCCGGACAGCGAGCACGCGATCTACGTCACGATCAACGATATCGAGCAGGATGGCATCAGGCGACCACTCGAAATCTTCGTCAACTCGAAGAATCTGGAGCACTATTCGTGGGTCGTGGCGCTGACGCGCATGATCAGCGCGGTGTTCCGCCGCGGCGGCGAGGTCGGCTTCGTGGCCGAGGAGCTGAAGCAGGTATTCGATCCGCGCGGCGGGCAGTGGAGCAACGGCCGCTACGTGCCGTCGCTGGTCGCGGCGATTGGCGATGTCATCGAGCGGCACATGGTCGAGACGGGGTTCCTCACGCCGGCGGAGAAGCTGGTCACGAAGAGCATCACCCAGCCAGCCACGACGACCGTGACAACGCCTGTCGGCTCGCTCTGCCCAAAATGCAGTCAGCCGGGCCTGGTCAGAGAGGCGGGTTGTCTCAGCTGCGTTCACTGCGGCTGGTCGAAATGCTGACCGCGCGGTTGGGGGCCGACACCGAAGACTGCTGGAATGCGCCGGAAGCGAACAATCCGCCGACCGAGGCGATACGGGAATGTGAAGCGCCACGCTGCCGCATCTGCGGCGCCCGCTACCCCGCGTTCGGGTTCGGACCGCCGCTGACCAGAACCGCCCAGACGGTCTGGGCCTGTAGCGCACACCGCGCCGGGGTCGATTGCATGCTCAGCCAGGGAGCAGCAATTCCGCCGCAGAGTGCCCAGCTGAAGCTGCTTTGATCGCCGGCCAGACCTGATCCCCTGATCCGCGACTACCGCTCCCGATAGCCCCGACGCCGCTTGGCGCGCGCGATCCTCGCCAGCGCGTTCAGAGCCGCCCCAGGATCGGAGTGCGCATCCAGGCGCCGGCGGCCCTCCGTGCCGATCCGTCCCCATTGCCGCATGAGCAGCGCGCGGCCGAACAAATCCGGCCAAACCTCCATCCGGTAGAACCGCCACTCGTGCAGCTCCGGACGAACGCGCGCCAGTGACGCGCGGGCCGGAAACAGCGGCAGCTGCACCGGCTGGTCGATCTGTCGCGCAGCGTCACGCTTCCTCATGACGCGAGTCTAGCAGGGCGAGTTCGGCGTTTCCAGCGCAGTCCTCGCGACCGATGACAGGCACCGCGCCGGAGGTCGGAACCTGCCGCGGGAAGGAGGCAGCGGAAAGGAACGAGGCAAGCAAGGACATGCCGCTTGCGCCTCCGGCGCCGCAAGGGTCCGCCGCGCGCGGCGGCCCGGCTCCGCCGGCTGCGCCCTTGCCCCGCCGTCGCGAAGCGGCCGCGGGGAGGGGTCTTCGGAAAAACGACCCAGAGAGGAGAGCAGCGAATGCGAAGGATCAGCGGCGGCGTGCAGCTCGTGCTGGCCGCGGCGGTCATCGCCGGCGCCCTGTACGCGATCCTGGCACTTCCCGGCTTCGTGTCGGACCGCGACAGCACGGTTCCAGTCCACGCGATTCAGGAGACGCATCGATGAGCGCAGATGTCGGCGACTGCACCGACGACCTGGTCGGCCGCGCGTTACGCACCGAGGGAGGCCATCTCTCGATCGGTCCGGCTGGGTTCTCCTTGCACTACGATCGCGGCTGCACGCTCAGCGGCTACGACTGCGAACGAATGAAGGCACTCTGCATCGCACGCGGGCTGCCGGTCATCGACAGCCGCGACGTGCCGTTCGAGGCCGTGTGGAAGCTTGCCGTCAGCGGTCCAATGATCGCCGTCGACCACGCAGCAGACGAATTTCCTTGGCACGCCCTTTCCGATGCACCGCCCGCCGAGCACTCCTGACAGGGGCCGACCCATCCCCTGATGAGACACTCACCCGACAAGGAGCCAAGACCATGTCCGAGAGTCCTGACTTCGCGGCTTATGAACGAAAGCAGGCCGAGGCCGCCAAACTCGAGGCGGAAGTCCTGCCGCTCAACAAGGCGGCACTATTCGGCGCGCTCGCCACCGCGGGCATTCACAGCGTTGTCGTCCTCTTCGATGGCTATGGTGGTTCCGGGCAGATCGAAAGCGTGGCAGCTTATGGTCAAGACAACGCCGAGGTCGAGCTGCCGGGTGCGACCGTCGACATGCGTGAGGTTGTATTCGACGGTCCAAGCATCGCGTCCGAGACGCGCGGTCTCCGTGAAGTTGTGGAAATCATGTCCTACGCCTTTCTCGAAGCCACGCATGACGGCTGGGAGAACGACGACGGCGCCTATGGCGAATTCACGTTCAACGTCGCGGAGCGATCGATCACGCTCGAATACAACGAGCGCCACATGGAGTCTGACTATCACTGCCATGAATTCTAGGAGACTGACATGGCGCACAGCTATCACCACGCTGTCTCCTCCGCACGGAAATGGGGCGGCACGCCGGGAGATTATCAATCCATCCATGACTGGCTAGAGGGGTCGAAGCTCATCGTTGCCGACTTCCGGCATCGCGCACTCCGCCACCACGCGGAGGGGTACTGGATGGCGCAGACCATTTTCGGCACCACGATAGCCAACTCCGCGGGACGAGTCGTGCCGGTGCGGTTGATCGCCGAGCAGCACATCCTCGAGGATCTCGGACGCATCCCGAGCTTCGCCGATTGGATCCGCTGCATCCGGCCCGAGCCCTGGATGGGCGGAGCCTGCAAAGGTTCCGGCGGCGTAGCCGCTGAAAGAGCAGGCAGAGGGCGGGCCGGCCGCATCGACGCGTCGGATGAGACCGCACCACCAGCCGCACCCACGCCCACAAAAGCAACCCTCGCCTCGACCTGGGTGCTGGTGCAACCAGGCACGAACGGGCGCCCCGATCTCTACTGGAACGCCGACGATCACGAATGGGTCGAAGGCCCGGACGAAGCGAGCGAATACGATCTCGAGGAACGAGAAGCGCTGAGCCTCGAAGCGTTGGCCCTGACGCCGAATGGTGGCGCCGAACGAGCAGCTGACACCAGCATTCTCCCGCATCCACCACACAGTTCGTCGACCCGGCCCGCCTCGCGCGGGCCTTTGCATATCTGGAGCACGACCATGGCCAACTACTACACGCAGTTTTCCTGCATTTTCCAAGTCGTCTCGGCCGAAAACATCGCCCGCGCCATCGACCTTCGTGGCGAGCTGGCCGCCGAAATGTATCGCGACGAGGGTGGCTATCTCGGCTTCGAGATGGAAGCCGATCACGAGGAGGGGCCCGGCGCGCTGTGGATTCACAGCGACGAGTATGGCGAGCCGGAGCACGTCATCGCCTTCGTGTTGCGCTGCGCGGAAGCGTTCAACCTCAAAGGCCTTTGGGGTTTTCGCTGGGCACTCACCTGCTCCAAACCGCGCCTGGACGGGTTCGGCGGTGGCGCGCAGCTGATCGACCTTGGCAAGCGTCGATCGACTGCCTGGATCGACTGCGAACAATGGCTCGCCGCACAGATGGCCGATCAGCAGGAAGGTGTGACCGACGCAGAGCCGATCGGCGATGGCGAGGGGCGCGCGTCATGATCCGCCGCTTCCTCGACCTGTACAACGGCCATCTTTCCGCCGACACCTGGGCTTGGCTCGATGCACAGTTCGCGGACGAGGAACTCCGCGATCCGGCTAATTTGGTCGTCGGCGAACTGGCCGGCGGCCGCACCCGCTACGGCTGGTTCGTCTACGCGCCGGAGGACCCAATCAACACCGTTGCGGTGACCTGGCGCGCGCCTTCAAGGAAGCCAGGAAGCACGGTGCCGAGTATCTCCTGTTCGACTGCGACGCCCCGCCGCACCCGAATCTGCCGGTCGTCCACCCGGACTTCGCCGCCAGCGGCTGATTGCAAGCCTACCAGCCGCTATCCGTTATTCCTCATCGGCACCGGCGCGTCGGAGCGCGCCGGGCAGGAGCACGCACGCCATGTTCGACGACGCCCGCCTGTTCCGCCGCACCGACCTAGATTTCCCGACCACACGGGCCGCGCAGCAACGGCTGATCGACGCCGGCCGCGTCGAAGGGGAGGGGCCCCTCGCCCGGTCGATCCCCACCCTCGATCACCTCACCGTGCCGACCGATCCCGTCCGCCGACCGCCCCACGAAAACCGCGCCGACGACATCGTCGCGGCTGGCAGTTCCGGATGGCCCCTGCGTGCCGTTGGGCGAGACGGACCGCGGCACACTGTATCTCGACCTCAACCGTCTGCTGGCCGGGCGCTGCCTGATCCAAGGGTCGTCGGGCGCCGGCAAGAGCGCCACCCTGCGCCACCTGGTCGAAGAGGTGCACGACTACCTGACGATGATGATTATCGATCCAGAGAACGAGTTCTCGAACTTGGCCGAGCACATCGGTGCTGCCTCCATCCACGCCAGCGAGATCGCGACCGATGGCCTGACCGCCGCCGCGCTGCGCCCGGCATCACCGGCTGCCCCTGCATCTCGACCTGAGCGACCTCGAACCTGACATCCGCATCCAGAAGGCGGCGGCGTTTTTCGCCGGACTGCTCGCCTCGCCGCGCGAGGACTGGGCGCGCACCGTGCTGGTGGCGATTGATGAAGCGCATTTGCTGGCGCCGCACGTGGCGGCATCGGCGCGCGACGCGGAGATGCGCCGGCTCGGCGTGGCCACATTGACCGACCTCTGCGCGCGCGGGCGCAAGCGTGGCATCAGTCCGGTGATCGCCACGCAGCGTCTCGCCAAGCTGGCGGCGAGCGTGGTGTCCGAGCTCCACAACGTGCTGCTTGGGCTGAACATCTTCGATCGCGACGTGGCGCGCGCCGGCGACCTGCTCGGCTTCGGATCGGATCGGAACGCGCCGCGGCACTGCGCGAGCTGCGTCCCGGCGAGTTCTACGCCCTCGGCCCGGCGCTGTGCCCGCTGCCGACGCTGGTGCGGATCGCGCCGACGGTGACGCAGCACGTCGGCGCCACCCCCGAGCTGGTGGCCTCGGCCGACGTGACGCCGGACGAAGCACGCAGCCTGCTCGATCTGGACGCGTTGCGCGAGGTGCATCATGCCCACATCCCCACGCTCTCCAGCCGTGCCGGCGTGCGCGCGCTGGATGGCTTCCTGCTGGACCAGCACGCGGCGAGCGCGGCACGAGTGATCGCCGCCTTGCGCGCGATCACGCCGAACGCCACCACGGCCGCCGATCTCGCGCGGCATCTCGCGCTCGAGATGGAAGCGATCCATGGCGCGCTCGACCTGCTCGCCACCTCGCTACGCGCTGCCGGCTGGACCAACGAAGCCGTGGTGCGCGGGCGAGGCTGGCACAGCGCGCGGCGCGGCCGCTCCAACCGCAACGGCTTCATCGACCAGGTCAGGTGAGGCAGGGCGCTGCACCCGATGCGGCGCGCCGCGCCAGCCGGCGTTCCCGCGCGCGGCCACGACGACACGCCGAATCCGCTGTTCGGCGTCAGCCAGAGTGCGATCGCCGTCGCTGCGCTGCTGGACCCCCGCTGACCGTGAGCAGCGCAAGAAGATCGGAGAAACCTAGAAGCCTTACCGCGCCTGGGCCGGGCCGCCGCAAGGGGTTCGGCCTGCGGCCGCGCGCCGGACGTCCCGCGCGCCCTTGCCCCGGCCGGCCAGGACGCGGGGCTGGGTGGGTGATCCGGAAATCCCAAGAGGGAAGGCACACCCATGAGCAGCAAGTTCCGCGCCGACGGAAAGGCGGAATACACGCCACGCGACCACTACGCCGAGGTGACGGATCGGGTGATCGCGGCGTTGGAAGCCGGCACGCCGCCTTGGCGACGGCCCTGGGATCCCGACAAGGCCGGCGGCCCAAGCATGCCGTGCAATGCCGTCACCGGCGCGCGCTATAGGGGTATCAACGTCATCACCCTCGGCATGTCGGTGTTTGCCTTCAGCAGTGGCGACCCGCGCTGGGCGACCTATAAACAAGCGGCCGCGCGCGGCTGGCAGGTGAAGAAGGGTGAACGTGGCACGACCGCGTATTTCTTCAAGCGCATCGAGGTGCGCCACGACAAGGCGGCCGAGGACGAGGACACCACCAGACGCATCCCGTTGCTGCGCGCCTTCACGCTATTCCACGCCAGCCAGATCAAGGGCGTGGCCGCCTTCGCGCCGCCCACGGTCGAGGAAACCCCGTGGCGGGCATCGGATGCCGCCGAAACCATCATCGCCAACAGCGGCGCGGTCGTTCGCTACGGCGGCGATCGCGCGTTCTACTCGCCGCATACCGACCACATCCAGATGCCGCCGCGGCACGCGTTCCACTCCGCGTCTGCATTCGCGAGCGTCATCCTGCATGAAGCTGGTCATTGGAGTGGAGCGCCGTCACGACTCGATCGCGACCTGCGCAGCGCATTCGGTTCACACGATTACGCGAGGGAAGAATTGAGAGCCGAGATTGGGCAAGCAATCATCTGTTCGGAAATCGGGATCGAGTGCGATTTTGCGAACAACGCGGCTTACGTTGCATCCTGGCTAGAACGCCTTCGCTCCGACCGCAAGGAGATCTTTCGCGCGGCCGCCGACGCGCAGCGCATTGCCGACTATCTGCTGGCATTCCACCCCGACTACGCCGCGCGCAATCGCGCCGCCCCCGAAGCAGGCAGCGACATCGACGGCAACGCAACGACCGGTGTAGCCAATGCGAAGTCGTCGCTCGCAAAAGTCGCCTGATCGGCGACCACCGCATCGTTTACGGCTTTCGCGCGCACGAGTCGGCGCGTGCGTTGCCATCGCCACGGCAGAACAATGGAAGTGAACCATGCACGCGCCAGGACCGTGGCGCGCCGTCGCGACCAATGACGGCGAATACTACACCTACCAGGTCGAAATCACGGAAGGTCACATCACCAGCGTGGCCGGCTGGTCCGCGCACGGGCATGTCTACCCGACAACCGCGGCCAATGCCCGGCTGGTCGAGCATGCGCCCGACATGGCGGACGCGCCGCGCCGGCTGCTGGCATGGGCGGAGAACATGGGCGGAGGTCAGCAAGGTTCCGTCGGTATAGCCGATGGAAGACTGACCGGAGGGGGCTGGGAACCGCCCTGTGCCCGCAACGTGCTCGCGCCTGCGACTGACAGCAAGGCAGGCGCGTGATGAACTATATCGCGCGCCTGCAGGCCGAGCTCGCCGCCGCGCAAGCCGAGCTGGCCGCCAAAGCTGAAGCGATCCAAGCGTTCCGCGTCCACCTTGCCGCCGACAAGTTCGCGGGCACCGAACCCGACGGCAGCCGCAAGGACTGGATCGCGGTCACTGATGTGAAAGCCTGGCTCGGGTACATCGAGGACGGGGGAGGCTGACACGTCCGTGTCGGTCCCGTCCAGACCTTGTCGAAAGCTCACGCCGGCCGCAGCCCGCACATCGCGGCTCGCTCCCCGACCTCGCCAGCTACGATCGGATCGTCATCGCATTCTCCGGCGGCAAGGACAGCATCGTCTGCCTACTCAGCTTGCTTGAGGCCGGCGTGTCACCGTCGTGCATCGAGATCCATCACCACGATGTCGATGGCGCCGGACCGCCTTTCATGAACTGGTCGAGCACGACCGCGTATTGCGGCACCGTGGCGCGTGCGCTCGACGTGCCGTTCTACCTGAGCTGGCGGGAGATGCTGCGCGACGGCACGGCAACGGCGCCGATCCGCTTCGAGACGCCGGACGGACCCGTCGGCACGGTCGGAGGCAACGGACCGGCTGGGACGCGCCTGCGCTTCCCGCAAGTCTCGGCCAACCTCAATCAGCGCTTGCTTCTGCCTATCTGAAGGTGGACGCCATGGCGGCGCTGGTTGAGCCGCGAAGCGGATCAACCGCGCAGGAGCGGTTCCTCGACGCTCGCACACTGATTGCGAGGGCGCGCAGGAGAGCCGGGCGCGCGCCGACTGCGCGATCTTCGAGCCACATCGCACCGACACGCGCGCCGACACGCGTCGTCGGCGCCAAGTTGACCACTGGCGTCCGATCCACGGTCTCGACGAGGCCGCGGTGTGGACCATCATGCGTCGCCACGGGATCCTGCCCGCGCCCGCGCCCGCGCCCGCGCCCGGCTCGGCCGGTCACGGCTCTCGTGCATCGCCTGCATCTTCGGGGGGCCGGACCAGTGGGCCAACCTGCGCCATCGCGCCCGCTTGGTTCGAATGCATCGCCGCCTACGAAGACCGCTTCGGCTGCACCATCCAGCGGCATCGCGGCATCCGCGATCTCGCTGATCGGGGCCAACCGTACCACGCACTCATGGAGCCGCCGCATCTGGCGCGGCGCGCCCTGAAGTCATGGCTGGACCGAGCCGGCCCGCGTCGCGCCACACGACAGGCAACTCTCCGCCGGCGCTTTCGGAAACAGCGCCAGTCCAACCTGAAGGAGCCAACCAATGGTCGATCTGATTCTCCGGCCGTCAACACTTTCTCCTGGACGACCGTGGTCGCTGCAACTCCGCTATCACGAGTGCTGCGGCCCAACCGAATACCACACGCTTTGCCGCCTTTCCGACAACGAGGCGCGCGAGGTCATTCGCGCCGGCGCGCCCTTCTGGCTGTTCGGCAATCCCGATCGGCGCGAGGACGATCCAAAGACCATTCCAAAGATCGAGTGAAGCGTCAGAAGCCGCGATGCCATCCGTCACCGCGCCGCCCAAGGGTCTGGCCGGCGCGCCGCCGCCCGGCGCGGGGAAGGGGTCGGAGACAGCGACAGCAGCAGGAGAGACCCCCATGCGAACCAGCGGCGAAGGACCCCCCTGGACCGACAACACGGTCGCCAGACTGCGCCAGCTCTGGGCTGAAGGCCATTCGACCGCCGAAATAGGCAGGCGCCTCGGCGTCTCAAAGAACGCCGTCGTCGGCAAGGCACATCGCCTCGACCTGTCAGGCCGACAATCCCCGATCGAACCGACCGGCTTGGGAGGACCGTCCTCGCCTCCGCGACGATCGCCAGTGCCGAAGCTCATCGACATCATGCCGCTCAAGACCTGCACACCGGCATCCAGCGGACCGGCGGCGTGGACGCGACCTTGTCCCACACCCGCGAAACGGCCTTCGCCGGAGCGAAGACTGTTCGCGCCGGTCGGGTGCAAGCCGTGCTGCTGGCCCCTGGGTGACCCAGGCACGGCGGCGTTCCGGTTCTGCGACCAGATGACGCTGATCGGCAAACCATACTGCGAAGCGCACTGCCGCATCGTGTACACCCGGCCGCGTCCGAGGGCAGCGGAAGACCAGGCGTCAGACCAACCATAAGTCGTCGCCACGCAGCCGGCTCACCCGAAGCCGCACGCGCGCTGCCGCACATCGAACAGCGCCGCCATTCACGGCGGCACCCCAACACTCAGGAGGACAGAAATGGGATGGCTGTTCCACAACGAGAAGCTGCGTCACGAGACGCCGGTTCAGTACATCACGCGCGAGTTCTCACACGAGAGCGAAACCACGAGGGCGACCGTCCTCACCGCCGCGGCGGTGCGCGGAACGATCTACGCGGCGATCCGCAACGAGAACAAGACGACCGGCAGGGCTTACGTGTTCTGTGCCGTCATTCTGTTCAAGAATTCCGAGCGGTCCGGCTTCGGCTACAAAGACATGGATGAAAGCTGTGGCCCGTGCGAGGTCGACTGTCCGGACCGCATCATGCGGCTGCTATCGCCGGTCGCGCAAAAATCCCGGCCCCGGCTACGCCGCCGAGTGGCGCGCGCGTGTCGCCGCGCGCAAGACGGAGCCCACCGCGACACGTCACAAGGCCGCCGCGCTCAAGCCCGGCGACATCATCCGGTTGCCGCATGCGGTGTCGTTCCGCGCTTCCGGCGTCAGCACGGATCTGTTCCGTCTCCTCAATCACTACAGGCGCACGCCGAGTTTCGAGCCGGTCGAACGTCCCGGCCTGCGCTGCCGTCTGCGCCGCGACACGCTCGCGGCGGCAACGATCGAACGCTGACGGCACTGCCGCCGCACTGGCAATAGGCCGAGAGGAAAACTGAAAAGAAGGGACGTGCCGCTGTCGCGCCGGCCGCCGCAAGGGGCCGCCGCGAGCGGCGGCCCGGCTACGCCGGCTGCGCCCTTGCCCCGGCCGGCGCGCAGCGGCCGGCGGAATGGGTTTTCAGGAGAAGGAGATCTCCTTGACCCAGCACCAGGACGCGATCGCCATCGATCCAACGGACGGGTTCGACCACGACGCAGCCCGCCGTGAAGGCTGGGCCCTGGTCGCGTGTGGCCAGCATCCCGACGGCACACCGCATATCGAAATCCAGAAAGTTGACGACCCGCCAGGTGGGTCCTGGATATTCGCCGGCGACAACGATGCCTGGGCGCACGTCGTCCAGCGCGCCCGCGCGGCATCGACGCTGCATCGCGAGGCCCTCACGCGGGCCGACAAGATCGAGCGCGCGCTCATCGAGGTAGCGCACGGTCCCTGGTGACAGGCTGAGCACCGACGCGCTCCGCCCACTTCGCCTTCAAACCGCAACTCGCCCCGGCCGCCCCCCCGGCAGTCCATGCGCGGGTGCGCGCGGCCGCTTGGAGCAGGAGTTTTCCCATGCCCGACGCTGCGCAGTTCACCCTCAACCTCTTCGATATCACGGCCCTCGGCTGGACCATTCACACCCCGAAGGCCGAGTCGGAGCCGCCGCCCGCGGAACTGAACTGCGACGACGAAGACGACCGGCCTCCCCAGGGCACAGACACGCAGCCGCTCGGGGCCAATCTTTATTTGGATTCGGACCGCGCGCTCGCGCCCGGCTGGGCCGCGCGCGGCCGCGACAACGTCGCGGCGATCCGGCTGTCCAAGGAGATCGAAGCGGCCCGCCGCACACCCACGGCGGAGGAGCAACAGCAGATGCTGCGCTTCGTCGGCTTCGGCGCCACCGAGCTAGCGCAGAACTGCTTTCCGCTGCCCGGCGCCACCACGTTCCGCGAGGGCTGGGAAGAAACCGGCCGCGAGCTGGCGAATTCGGTGTCGCCGGCGGAACACGCCGCCCTGCAACGCGCGACCCAATACGCGCACTACACGCCCGAGCCGATCGTCCGCGCGTTGTGGCGCGCGGCCCAGCATCTCGGCTTCACCGGCGGCCGCGTACTGGAGCCCGGCATGGGCACCGGCCTGTTCTTCGCGCTGCTGCCGCCCGCGCTGCGCGGCGCCTGCCGGCTGACCGGCATCGAATACGATCCGGTGACGGCGCGCATCGCCCGGCTGGTGCATCCCGAAGCCCGCGTGCTCTGCGAGGACTACAGCCGCAGCCAGCTCGCTGGCGGCTTCGATCTCGCCATCGGCAACCCGCCCTTCGCCGACCGCATCGTGCGCGCCGATCCGACGACGGCCGCGCTCGGCCTACGGCTGCACGACTACTTCATCGCCCGCTCGATCGCCCGGCTGCGGCCCGGCGACTCGCGCTGTTCGTGACCAGCACCGGCACCATGGACAAGGCCAGCACCGCCGCGCGCGCGCACATCGCCAGCATGGCGGATCTGGTCGGCGCCGTGCGTCTCCCCGAGTGCAGCATGCGCGCGACCGCCGGCACCGACGTGGTGATCGACGTGCTGGTGTTTCAGCGCCGCGCCGAAGGCGGGGAGCCCGGCGACCAAAGTTGGATCGAACTGGCCGAAGTCGCACTGGACGAGTATCGCCAGAATTCGGCGTGGAAGACGTCGAGAACGCAGAGCAAGGCCTCGAGCCCGACTTTCTTCCGGAAGGTCCTGCCGACGCCGAGGCCCAAGCTCAGGCACCGCGTACGCTCGCGATCAACGCCTATTTCGCGGCGCATCCCGAGATGGTGCTGGGCGCGCACGGGCTGAAGCGCGGCATCTATGGTCCCGGCCTGACCTACACCTGCCGCGCGCGGCCCGACGGT
>CAVWNS010000013.1:0-115000 GCA_963756495.1 uncultured Pseudomonadota bacterium
GTGCGCGATGGCCATCGCGCAGCCGGCCTGGGTCGCGATCCGCGCCGCCACCAGCTTGGTGCGCATCCCCCCCGAGGAGTAGCCGGGCGGCGGATCGCCCCCCATCGCCTCGATCTCCGGGGTCAGCGCCGCCACCACCGGGATGTGCCGGGCGCCCGGATCGCGGCGCGGGTCGACGGTATAGAGGCCGTCGATATCGGACAGCAGGATCAACTGGTCGGCCTGCACCATCTCGGCCACCCGCGCGGCCAGGCGGTCATTGTCGCCGAACCGGATCTCGGCGGTCGCCACCGTGTCGTTCTCGTTGATGACCGGGATGCAGCCCAGCCCGAGCAGCGTGTTCAGCGTCGCGCGCGCGTTCAGGTAGCGGCGCCGGTCTTCGGTGTCCTCGGGCGTCAGCAGAAGCTGCGCGGCGGTCAGGCGGCAGGCCGACAGCGCCTCGGTCCAGGCCTGCGCCAGCCGGATTTGCCCGACCGCGGCAGCCGCCTGCTTCTCCTCCAGCCGCAGCCGCTTCTGGGTCAGGCCGAGCGCGCGCCGCGCGAGCGCGATGGCGCCCGAGGAGACCACGATCACGTCGGCGCCGCGCGCGCGCAGCCCGGCAATGTCGGTGGCCACGCCGGCGAGCCAGGCGGCACGCGGCGCGCCCCGCATCGGGTCGACCAGCAACTCGCTGCCGATCTTGACCACCACCCGGTGCGCGGCGGACAGGGCCGGCAGGCTGGTCACGCCGCGCGTTCCTGGCGCGCCGCGACGATGGCCGATTGGAGCGCGCGCAGCACCTCCTTCACGCCCTGGCCGGTGGCGCCGGACAGCAGCATCACTGGCCGCCCCGATGCCCGCCGCAGGGCCGCGCGCCGCGCCGCCGCCTCGCGCGCGGTCATCGCGTCGACCTTGTTCAACGCGATGATCTCGGGCTTGTAGACCAGCCCGCCGCCGTAGGCGGCCAATTCGTCGCGCACCGTGCGCCAGGCCTGCGCCACGTCGCCGGCCGCGCCGTCGATCAGGTGCAGCAGCACGGCATAGCGCTCGACATGGCCGAGGAACCGGTCACCGAGCCCCGCGCCCTCATGGGCACCCGCGATCAGGCCGGGGATGTCGGCCAGCACAAATTCCTCCGAATGCGACAGGCGCACGACGCCGAGCTGCGGATGCAGCGTGGTGAACGGGTAGTCGGCGACCTTCGGGCGGGCGGCGGAGGCGGCGGCGAGGAAGGTCGATTTCCCGGCGTTCGGCAGCCCGACCAACCCGGCATCGGCGATCAGCTTCAGCCGCAGCCAGACCCAGCGTTCCTGCCCCGGCCAGCCCTTGTCGGCGCGGCGCGGGGCGCGGTTGGTGGAGGTCTTGTAGTGCGTGTTGCCGAACCCGCCGTCGCCACCCGCCAGCAGCACGACCCGCTGGCCCGGCGTGGCGAGGTCGGCCAGCAGCGTCTCGCGGTCCTCGTCCAGGATCTGCGTGCCGAGCGGGACCTTGATGACCACATCGGGCGCGCCGGCCCCGGTGCGGTCCGAGCCCGCGCCGTTGCCGCCCTTTCGGGCGCGGAAGTGCTGGGCGTAGCGGAAGTCGATCAGCGTGTTGAGGTTGGACACGGCCTCGAACACCACGTCGCCGCCCTTGCCGCCGTTGCCGCCGTCCGGGCCGCCGAACTCCAGGAACTTCTCGCGCCGGAATGCGGTCACGCCGTCGCCGCCGTCGCCGGAGCGGAGATAGATCTTGGTCTGATCGAGGAACTTCATCGCGTGCCCGCCATGAACGGCGACGGGGGCCGGCTCGCGCCGACCCCCGCCGAGACCTGACGCTGGAAAGGGGCGCCTACTCGGCGGCGGGCGCCAGCGGCTGAACGGAGACGTGCACGCGGCCCTCGGCCTTGCGCTCGAACGCCACCTTGCCGTCGATCAGCGCGAAGATCGTGTGATCACGGCCCAGGCCGACATTCTGGCCAGGCTTCCACTTCGTGCCGCGCTGGCGGACGATGATGTTGCCGGCGATCACGGCCTCGCCGCCGTATTTCTTGATGCCGAGCCGGCGGCCTGCCGTATCGCGCCCGTTGCGCGACGAGCCGCCCGCCTTCTTATGGGCCATGTCAGACGTCTCCTTCGGTCGGCGCGGCGCCGGATTCGTCGAAACCCTCGCCAGGACTGACGCCGCCGACCGGCGGGGTCGGCGTCGTCTCAGGCGGCGTCGGGGGTGGGGGCGGGGAGGGCGTGCTCGGCGCGGCGCCTGACTCGTCGAACGTCTCGCCGGGACCGCCCGGGCCTGCCGCCGGGGTCGGCGCCGGCTCTGCCGCGGCGGCCGCGCGCAGCGCCACGCCGTTGGCGCCGACGATGCCGGTCACGCGCAGCACGGTCACGTGCTGGCGGTGCCCGCCCTTACGGCGGCTATTCTGCCGGCGGCGCTTCTTGAAGATGATGACCTTGTCCAGCCGGTCCTGCGCGATCACGGTCGCGGTCACCGCCGCCCCCGCCACGACCGGGCCGCCCAGGGTCAGCCCATCCCCGTCGCCAACCGCGAGCACGTCGGTGAACGTCACCACGGCATCGGGCTCGGCTTCGAGCTTCTCCACCTTGAGGACCGCGTTGGGGGTCACGCGATACTGCTTCCCGCCGGTGCGGATCACTGCGAACATAGGAGCTTCCCAAAGAATGCCGCCGGCCGGCCGCGTGCCCGACCGCCGGGGAGACGGCGGGTTATAGCGGGGCCGGGCGCCTTGTCAACGCGGGGAACCCGCCGCGTACTCTGATCGCGTCCGCGGCGCCTATCACCGCTGCATCTTGCGCCTCGATGATACACTACCGAGTTCTGGAACCCTGGTCATGTTTACCTTCCGAAAGTAACGCTATCGAGTTTTGCAGAACAGCTCGACGAGAGGGCTCGGACTCGCCCTAGCATATCTCCTTAAGACACTCCACCGCTCGCGTTCTTGTCGAATTTGGAGGGTCCTCGACCAAGCCAAGATCGATGAAATTCAGGATTTCCTCCTGGGTTTCCCCCGCTTCGACTGCGAGCAAGTGCACGATCGCCGGCAATCGGAGCCTTCCTCCGAGTTCCCTGAGCGCATAAAGAAGGGTCGCGCGACTTCCTGCCGAGCAGGAGGAGACGATCAGATCACGAATGACGCTGGGTGCGATTTCCGATTTTAGATCGGCAAGGGCGACCGCGACTGCATTCCTTATTCTTGCATCGCCGGTCCTGACAAGCGTCCTAAGTAGCTCATTTTCCAACAAATCCGTCTTGTCGGCGGATGAAAGGCCCGTCAGCGCGTCGAGCAGGTCCGGACTGAAAGCGTCCGTCTCGAGAACATCAAGGGCACGATCGGCATTGGCCTTCGCAGATATCATCTGTCTCCTGCCCACTTCACCGTCGGGCGACCCATTCTATCCCACTCGTCCCAAAACCTTCGGCTTGCTCTTCCGTTCGGATGTCTCACCCATCGTTGAGGACGGCCTTGCCCTTGCGGTGCCACCATCGCTCAAACTCGGCGAAGCCAGACCGGCCCTTCAAACCGAACCAACGATCGCTGTCCCTGCTTTCCGCCTCGGAACTGGCGCCCACGATCGTTGTCCACGTGTCAGCCGACGCTCCCTGCTCAAGAGACGTTAGGGGGCAGGATGCGACGGCATAATGTCACCCCGCGGTTGTGTTTACAAATCAGGATAAATCCGCGTTCCGCCATGCGGCCTCACCCGGGCCTGAGAGACGGTGCCCAACCGAGCCTGCCGCGCCGCACGTGCCCCGCGCGCCACCGTCTGGCTGGTGTCGAGGTCCGTCAGCACCCGCTCGATTGGCGCATCTTCCGCCGGCCCGAACTCGTCACGATGAAGCCGCGCGCGGGCGGCGATTTCGGCGGCCAGCAGGCGCAGGCCGATCGCCTCGGCGGCGTGGTCCGCCAGACGCCCGGCGTCCAGTGCGGCGGCGATCCTGGCCGCGCCCGCCTCCAGCACGGCGGTCAGCGCCACCAGGCCACCCAGCGCATGCGCGTCCCCGCCCAGCCGCCCGACCAGGAATCGGCACGCGCCGGCAAGCCCCGACAGGCCCACCGCGTCCTCCACGTCGCGGAACGGCAGCGCCATCGCCTCGTACGCCCCGCCGGGCGGCCCGAGCAGCGCCGCGCCGGGCACCGGGCAGGAATTGAGCAGCAACCCGCAATGGCGCGAGGGAGCCAGCGCGCGACTTGCCTCGGTGATCGTCAGCCCCGGCGCGGCGCGTGGCACCAGGAAGGCGCCGTAGCGCTTGCGTCCGGCCTCCTCGGACAGAATCGCCAGCAGGATGAGCACGTCCGCCACCGGCCCGTTGCTGACCCACGCCTTCTCGCCGGTGATGCGCCAGCCCTCGCCGTCCGGCTCCGCCCGCGTTTGCAGATGCTTGGGGTGCGCGCCCACGCCGGGCTCGGAGATGGCGATGGCGGCGGTGGCCCCGGCCCAGGCGGCGCGCTGCGTCGGCGTGCCGAAGCCGGCGATGAAGAACCGCGCCACCATCTGCCGCCCCGCGAAGGCGCCGCCCAGCCCGAGCAGGCCGGTGCGGGCGACCAGCGCGGCCTCGGCACGCGCGATCCCCACATAGCCGTCCGTTCCGAGCCCGATCATCAGCAACCGGCCCATGCCGGCGAACGGGTCGGCCTGCAAGGGCGGAGCCGAGGCCAGCCAAGCCTCGACCAGGCCGGCCTCCGGCGTCACCGCCGTCAGGCCGCCTGCTTGGCGAGCATCCCCTGGGCGATCAGCGTCTCGGCGATCTGCACCGCGTTGAGCGCCGCGCCCTTGCGCAGATTATCGGACACGCACCAGAACGCCAGCCCGTTCTCCACCGTCGGGTCCTTGCGAAGGCGGCTGACATAGACCGCGTCCTCGCCGGCGGCCTCCAGCGGCGTGACGTAGCCGCCGTCCTCGCGGTGGTCCACCACCTCGATGCCCGGCGCCTCACGCAGCGCGGCGCGCGCCTCGCCCACCGTCACCGGCCGCTCGAACGCGACGTTCACCGCCTCGCCATGGCCGATGAACACCGGGACGCGCACGCAGGTGGCGTGAACCAGGATGTCGGGGTCGAGGATCTTCCGGGTCTCGACCGCCATCTTCCATTCCTCCTTGGTCGACCCGTCCTCCATGAACTTGTCGATATGGGGGATGCAGTTGAAGGCGATCTCCTTGGTGAACTGCTCGGGCTTGCCGGATTCGTGGACGAACATCGCCTTGGTATGGGTGAACAGCTCGTCCATGCCCTCCTTCCCGGCCCCGGATACGGACTGGTAGGTGGCGACCACGACCCGCTTGACCCTGAAGCGGTCGTGCAGCGGCTTCAGTGCCACCACCATCTGGATGGTGCTGCAATTGGGGTTGGCGATGATGTTGCGCCGGGCGAACTTGGCCAGGTGGTGCGGGTTCACCTCGGGCACCACCAGCGGCACGTCCATCTCCATGCGGAACTGGCTGGTGTTGTCGATCACCACGCAGCCCGAGGCCGCCGCGCGAGGGGCGTGCACCGCCGAGACCGCAGCGCCGGGGCTGAACAGGGCGATGTCCCAGCCGGCGAAATCAAAGCTGTCCAGCGATTTCACCTTCAGGACCTGCGTCTCGCCGAACGAGACCTCGCTGCCCGCTGACCGACCCGAGGCGACGGCTGCCACCTCGTCGGCGGGGAAGCGGCGCTCAGCCAGCGTTTTCAGCATCTCGCGCCCGACTGCCCCGGTGGCGCCGACGACCGCGATCCTGTAGCCCATCTCGCTTGCTCCTGCCGCGCCGCGGCGTGATGCCGCGTGCCTGCCGGAGTTACAGGCGCGCGGGACCGGCGGCAAGCGTTCCGACCCGGCCCGGTTTGAATGCCGGCAGCCCGGTCCGCAGGAGGGCGGCGAAATCGGCGGCTGCCATCGGTCTTGCATAGTAGTAGCCCTGGAACAGGGTGCAGCCGAGGGCTTGCATCGCCCGCACCTCCGCCAGGCTCTCCGTGCCTTCGGCCACCACGGCGATGCCGAGCCCGCGCGCCAGCTCGATCATGGCCTTGCAGATGGCCTGGCCGGTGCCTGCGGCATCGACGCCGCTCACGAACGCGCGGTCGATCTTCAGCTTGTCCACCGGCAGGGTGCGGAGGGTGCCAATGCTGGAATAGCCGGTGCCGAAATCGTCGATCGCGATGCTGACGCCCAACGTGCGCAACTGCTCGAACACCGCGCGGGTCCGGGTCTCATCCTGCATGGCGACCGTCTCCGTCATCTCGACCTCCAGCAGGCGCGGATCAACCTGGTCGGCAGCCAGCGTGCGGCCGATTAACGGGATGGTATCCTGACTGCGGAACTGAGCGGCCGAGAGATTAACGGCCACCTTGACGGGATCGATCCCCGCCGCCGACCAGTCACGCAACTGGCGCGAGGCGGCCTGCACCACCCATTGCCCGATCGGCTCGATCAGCCCGCTGCTCTCGGCGGCCGGAATGAACAGGCCCGGCAAGATCAGGCCGCGCCCCGGGGGCCGCCAGCGGATCAGCGCCTCAGCGGCCACGATGCGCTCGGCCGTCGTGTCCACCACCGGCTGATAGTACAGCACAAACTCCTCGCGCTCCAGCGCGCCACGCAGCTCCTGCTCCAGCGCGAAGCGCCGGCGCACCGCCTCGCGCGACGCCGGCGAGTAGAAGACCGGCGTCTTATCCGCCCTGGCCGTCGCCATGGCAGCCGCGGAGATGGCGTTGTCGAGGAGGCCCGTGGCACCGGCCGCATCGTCGGGAAACAAGGCGATGCCGCAGGCCAGTTCCGGCACAAGGCGGAACCCCTCCAGGGATATCTCCCGGCGCAGCGCCCCCAGTACCGCGCCCATCCGCGCCGCCACCGTCGCGGGATCGGCGGAGTCGAGCCGCACGGCGAACTGGCTGGCCCGGATCCGCGCGATCGCCACGCCGGCCCCCAGGGCCTGTTGCAGCCCACGCGCGAACATGCGGATAACCGCCTCGCCCTTCTCCTGACCGAAGGCCGATTTCACGGACTTGTCGTTGCGCACCCCGAGCACGCACAGCGCCAGCCGGGCGCCGGGCCGCGCCATCGCCGCCCGGAGATCGCGCAGCAGCGTGTCACGGTTCGGCAAGCCGGTCGCGGCGTCGAAGCTGGCCAGCTCGTTCAGTGCGGCGTCGAGCGTGACGAGCGTGTGCATGGCGTCCGCCATCAGCGTGCCGGCCTCGTCGGTGAACTCGGTCGGCAGCGCGGGCATCGCCCGGTTGGTGGCGTAGGCGCGCAACCCCTGCGCGGTCATCAAGATCGGGCGCAGCAACTGGTCGAGCACGAACAGCGTGATCGCGGTCCCGAGCAAGGTGGCCACCAGCGCCACGCCCAGCACCGGCAGCGTGACTTGGAGGCTTGGCATGGTGAGCCAGAGGAAGTAGCCGATCAACGCCAACAGTGGAACATGTATGCCGACAAAGGCCACCAGCATGACTTTATATCGATAGCGACAAGTCAGAGCCGAAGACAACGCTCGGTACATGCTTAGATCATTCATGGGAACTATTCCGGACGATGATGCGACATACTGCACGCATTACGTGTAGCAGAGATCATCGCCAGCGGAACCCCCAGGGACCCGGCTTCAAGGGGCCCGATGACCCCTCGGCCGGGATAGGGTAGCCCGGGCGAAATTGGGGAGAGACGCTGATGCGCGAGATCGGGACCTTCATCGCCGCCGCATGGTCGCCGGCACGCAGACGGGATCGCGCCGCCCTTTATCCGGGCCGGTGCGTGCCGATCAGGCCGCCCGCTCTGCCAGCATCCCCTGCGCGATCAGCGTCGCGGCGATCTGCACCGCGTTGAGCGCGCGCCCTTGCCCGGCGCCTCGCCCACCGTCACCGGCCGCTCGAACGCGACGTTCACCGCCTCGCCGTGGCCGATGAACACCGGGACGCGGCGCTCGGCCAGGCGCGCGTGGCTGGCCGCAAGCACTCTGGCATCCGCTCAATCCCAAGCCATGCCTCAGTTCAGGATGGCTCCCGCGGCCGGGGTCGGCAAGAGCCGGCGCGAGAGCGTAACAGTGGCTCGCCGGATCAGGACGAAGGCGGTTTGGCGGATCAGGAACTCCAAACACTCCTGAAGCAGGAAACGCATGACCCACGCCACGTTGGTGCCCTCCCGACGATCTCTGAGCCGCTGCTCATAGAGAAAGCTTATTGCACGATATGTAGTACAGGCTCCACCTCGCCTCACTCACAAGCAGGAGAGGCGTCCTGAAACGCATGGCGAGCCGGCCGGGGATGATTGAGGCGCCGCTTGCCCGGATGACCCTTGGCGTCGGATGGAGTAGGACGGCTCAGACGACGGGAGAACGCTGATGCGCGAGATCGGGCATTTCATCGCCGGCCGCATGGTCGCCGGCACGAGCGGGCAGTTCGGCGACGTGTTCAATCCCGCTTCGGGCGAGGTTGCGGCCAAGCTCGCGCTCGCTTCCGCCGCCGAGGTGGACCAAGCCGTCGCCGCCGCCGTGCAGGCCTTTCCTGCCTGGGCCGCGACATCGCCGCTACGCCGCGCGCGGGTGCTGTTCCGCCTCAAGGATTTGCTGGAGCGCGACCGCCAGAAGCTGTCGGCGGCCATCACCGCCGAGCACGGCAAGGTGCTGTCTGACGCTGACGGCGAGGTGCAGCGCGGGCTGGAGGTGGTGGAGTTCGCCTGCGGCATCCCGCATCTGCTGAAGGGCGAGTACACCGAGCAGGTCGGTACCGGCATCGACGCCTGGTCGGTGCGCCAGCCACTCGGCGTGGTGGCCGGCGTCACCCCATTCAACTTCCCGCTGATGGTGCCGCTATGGATGATCCCCGTCGCGCTCGCGGCGGGCAATTGCTTCATCCTCAAGCCGTCCGAGAAGGACCCCTCGGCCTCGCTGCTGTTGGCCGAACTGCTGGCCGAGGCGGGACTGCCCGAGGGCGTGTTCAGCGTCGTCCAGGGCGCGCGCGAGGCGGTGGAGGCGATCATCGCGCATCCGGGGATCAGCGCGATCAGCTTCGTGGGCTCGACCCCCATCGCGCAGCTCATCCATCAGAACGGGACCGCGCAGGGCAAGCGCGTGCAGGCGCTTGGCGGGGCGAAGAACCACCTGGTCGTGATGCCCGACGCCGACCTCGACGACGCGGCCGACGCGCTGATGGGCTCGGCCTACGGCGCGGCCGGCGAGCGGTGCATGGCGGTGTCCGTCGCCGTCACGGTGGGCGCCGCGGCCGACCGGCTGCTGGAACGGCTGGAGCCGCGCGTGCGCGCCCTGAAGATCGGACCGGGAACCGACCCGGAAGCGGAGATGGGTCCGCTGGTAACGCGCGAGCACCGCGAGAAGGTGGCGGGCTACGTCGAGACCGGCGTGCGCGAGGGCGCGGACCTCGTGGTCGATGGGCGCGGCCTCAAGTTGCAAGGCTACGAGGGCGGGTTCTTCCTGGGCGGCAGCCTGTTCGACCGGGTGCGCCCGGAGATGCGGATCTACCAGGAGGAGATCTTCGGCCCGGTGCTGGACGTGGTGCGGGCGCCCGACCTCGGCACGGCGCTGCGCATGGTCAACGACCACCCGTTCGGAAACGGCGTGTCGATCTACACCGCCGACGGCGGCGCGGCGCGCGATTTCGCCACCAACGTGCAGATCGGCATGGTGGGGGTGAACATCCCGATCCCCGTCCCGATGGCCTTCCACAGTTTCGGCGGCTGGAAGAACTCGCTGTTCGGCGACCACCATATCTACGGGCCGGAGGGCGTGCGGTTCTACACGCGCTACAAGGCGGTCACGCAACGCTGGCCTAGCGGCGCGCGGCGCGGGGCGGAGTTCGCCATGCCGACGGGGCGATAGCCCCACAGGGGCAGCCCCATGGGGGCGGGATCGACGGTCCCCGCCCTGCCGCCGATCCTCATGCCTCGGGGACGTTGGTCTCCAGCTCGGCGATCCAGGCGCGCGCGTTCCCGTCCGAGGGCGCGCGCCAATCGCCGCGCGGCGACAGCGCGCCGCCGGCCGTCACCTTGGGGCCGTTCGGCAGGGCGGAGCGTTTGAACTGGCTGGTGGCGAAGAAGCGGTGCAGGAAGGCATGTAGCCACAGGCGGATCTCGGCCAGCGCGTATTCCTGCCGCCGCTCCTGCGGGAAGCCCGGCGGCCAGTCGCCGCGTCCCGCGTCCTCCCACGCCTGCATCGCCAGGAAGGCGATCTTGGACGGGCGGAACCCGTAGCGCAGCGTGTAGAACAGGTTGAAGTCCTGGAGCGCGTACGGCCCGACCTTGGCCTCGGTGCTCTGCGGCGTGGCACCCGCCTCGGCCGGAACCAGCTCGGGCGAGATCTCGGTGTTCAAGATCGAATCCAGGGTCGCCAGCACGTCCGCCTCGAACTGCGCGGAGGCAATCACCCAGCGAATGAGATGCTGGATCAGCGTCTTGGGCACTCCGGCATTCACGTTGTAGTGCGACATCTGGTCGCCCACGCCGTAGGTGCACCAGCCCAGCGCGAGTTCTGACAGGTCGCCGGTGCCGATGACGATCCCCGCGTGCTGGTTGGCCAGCCGGAACAGGTAGTCGGTGCGCAGCCCCGCCTGCACGTTCTCGAAGGTCAGGTCATAGACCGGCTCGCCGCGCGCGAACGGATGGTCGATGTCGCGCAGCATCAGCTCGGCGGCCGGGCGAATGTCCAGCTCGCGATGCGTCACCCCGAGCGCGCGCATCAGCGCCAGCGCGTTGGTCTTGGTTTCAGCGCTGGTGGCGAAGCCCGGCATGGTGAAGGCCAGGATGTCGCTGCGCGGCCGGCCCAGCCGGTCGAACGCCTGGGCCGTCACCAGCAGCGCCTGGGTGGAATTGAGCCCCCCGGAGACGCCGATCACTGCCCGCCTTATGCCCGCCGCCTGCAAGCGCTGCGCGAGGCCGGAAACCTGGATGTTGTAGGCCTCGTAGCAGTCCTGGGCGAGCCGCGCCGGATCGGCCGGCACGAAGGGGAACCGCTCGAGCGTCCGCTCGAAGCCGATGTCGCCCGCCGGCGGATCGACACGGAACGGCACGCTGCGCCATGGGCCAAGGACCAGCGCCCGGCGATTGTCATCGAACGTGCCCATGCGCATCCGTTCCTGGCGCAGCAGGTCGAGGTCGATATCGGCCAGCGCGATCCGCTCCCCATCAGGGAACCGGTCGGTCTCCGCCAGCTTGAGGCCGTTCTCGAAGATCGTCGCCTGTCCGTCCCAGGCGACATCGGTCGTGGACTCGCCCACACCAGCGGCCGCGTAGAGATAAGCGGCGAGACAGCGCACCGATTGCGACTGGCACAGCAGCCGGCGCGTGTCGGCCTTGCCGATGGTGATCGGGCTGCCCGAGAGGTTGACCAGGACGCTCGCGCCGGCCAGCGCGGCGAGGCCGCTGGGGGGCACCGGCACCCAGAAATCCTCACAGATTTCCGCGTGTACGATCAGGCCCGGCACGTCCTCGGCCGCGAACAGCAGGTCCAGGCCGAACGGAGCGGACTCGCCGGCCACGGTGCAGATCCCGCCGCGCCAGCCCACGCCGGCGGCAAACTGGCGCGGCTCATAGAACTCCCGGTAATTCGGCAGGTAGGATTTCGGCACCACCCCCAGCAGCCGGCCGCGCTGGATCGCCAGCGCGACGTTGTACACCCGGCCTTGATGGCGCAGCGGCGCGCCGACGAACAGCAGCGGCGAGAGTGCGCGCGACTCCGCGACCAAGCGCGCCGCCGCCTGCTCCACCGCGTCCAGCAGCGCGTCCTGCAACCGCAAATCGTCGATCGCGTAGGCCGACAGGGCAAGCTCGGGGAACACCGCCACCGCCGCGCCCCGGTCGTGGCAATGCCGCGCGGCGTGCAGCACGGCCTCGACATTGGCCTGGGGGTCGGCCAGCGCGGCACGGACCGTGCAGGCAGCGACGCGGGCGAAGCCGTGGCGGTAGATCGAGCGGAAACTCATGCCGGTTGTTCCGGCCGGAGTTCCCCGTCCCCTCCCCCCAACCCCCTCCCGCAAGGGGAGGGGGGAGATGGGGATGGGCCTGAGAGCGCCCTCCTCTTGCGGGAGGGGGTTGGGGGAGGGGTGGACTGTCACCCGGCCCGCGCGCTTTCCGCCATCAGCGTCCGGATGAACGCACCCCCCGCGTCGATGGCGCGACGGCCCGCCTTCAGCTCCGGATGGAACAGGTGCCAGACATGCAGCATCTCGGGCCAGATTTGCAGGTCGATCCGCACATCCGCCGCCCCGGCGACGCGCGCCAGCCGGATGGCGTCATCAAGCAGCGTCTCGACTGAGCCCACCTGGATCAGCAGCGGCGCGATGCCGGCAAGATCGGCATAGAGCGGCGCGGCGAGCGGGGCACGCGGATCGGCGCTGCCCAGATAGTGGCCCGCCATCTCCAGCAGTGTGTCCTTCTGCACGGTCGGGTCGCGGGCGGCGTTGCTGGTAATGCTCTCGCCCACGCCCTCCATGTCCACCCAGGGCGAGATGCACCAGCCACAGGCCGGCTGCGGCAGCCCGGCGTCGCGGATGGCGACCAGCGCCGCAACCACAAGGCCGCCGCCCGCGCTGTCGCCGGCGATCGCGATGCGACCCGGCCGCAGCCCCTGATCCAGCATGAAGCGGTAGCCGGCGACGGCATCGTCCACCGGCGCGGGGAACGGATGCTCGGGCGCCAGCCGATAGTGCAGCGCCAACGTGCGCGCCCGGGCCGCGCGGCCGATCTCCGCCACCATGTGCCGGTGGCTCTGCAAGGAGCCGATCACGTAGCCGCCGCCATGCAGGTAGAGCACCGCCGCATCGGCTTGCGCGTCCGGTGCCGTGGTCCACTCCGCCGGCACGCCGTTCGCGGTCACCGGCTCCAGTTGCACGTCGGCGGCGGTCGGATAGGCCTGCGCGATCAGGTCGAAGTCGAGCCGGCGCTGGGCAAGCTCGGTTGCCCTCTCGCGCTTGGCCAGCTTCTCGCGCAGCGCGACGACTTCCGGGTCCCTCATCTCGTGCTCCTTCCGCTTTGCTTGGCCCCTTCGCTCGGCCCCGCTCAGGCCGCGAGCAGCGTTTCCGCGGCGACGTGACCGAAGCCGAGGTCACGCGCGACCGCCGCGTGCGTCACGGCGCCGCCGTGGATGTTCAGCCCGGCCCGCAGATGCGAGTCCTCGGCAATGGCGCGCCGCCAGCCCTTCTCCGCCAGCGCCATCACGAAGGGCAGCGTGGCGTTGGTCAGCGCGAAGGTCGAGGTGCGGGCCACCGCGCCGGGCATGTTGGTGACACAGTAATGCACGACGCCCTCCTCGACATAGGTAGGCTGGGAGTGCGTGGTCGGGCGGCTGGTCTCGAAGCAGCCGCCCTGGTCGATGGCAATATCGACCAGCACCGAGCCCGGCCGCATGGCGCGTACCATCTCGCGCGTGACGAGCTTCGGCGCGGCGGCGCCCGGCACCAGTACGGCCCCGATCACCAGGTCGGCGGCGATGACGGCCTGCTCGATCTCCGCGACGGTGGCGAACAGCGTGGTCGCGCGCGGACCAAACTGCAAATCCAGCTCCTTCAGGCGCGGCAGCGACTTGTCGAAGATCGCGACGCTCGCCTCCAGCCCGACCGCCATGCGGGCGGCGTTGGTGCCGGAGACGCCGCCACCCAGGATGACCACCTTGCCCGGCGGCACGCCGGGCACGCCGCCCAGCAGCACGCCGGCGCCACCCTGCTCCTTCTCCAGGCAGTGCGCGCCCACCTGCACCGACATCCGCCCGGCAACCTCGCTCATCGGCGCGAGGAGCGGCAGCGTCCCGCGCGGGTCGGTGACCGTCTCGTAGGCGATGCAGGTCGCGCCGGACGTCAGCAGTCCCTCAGTCTGCGCGCGATCGGCGGCAAGATGCAGGTAGGTGAACAGCACCTGATCCCGGCGCAGGCGCGCGATCTCGGCCGGCTGGGGCTCCTTCACCTTCACCATCAGGTCGGTGTCCGCGAACACCGCGTCCGCGCTGTCGGCGAGCCGCGCCCCGGCGGCGGCGTACGCCTCGTCGGCGATGCCGATGCCGAGTGCCGCCCCACGCTCGACCACCACCTCGTGCCCGTGCGCCGTCAGCTCCCGCACGCCCGCCGGGGTGAGCCCGACGCGGTACTCATGCTCCTTGACTTCCTTGGGTATCCCGATCCGCACCGCCGCGCTCCTGCCGCCTGGGGGGATGTTACTCCGGAAATGGGAACTCCCGCAGATACGTCAGGTAGTCATCCTCGACGTCGATCCGCAGTGTCGCCAGCACGCGGACCACGGCGTTGTAGAACGCGATCGTGATGACGAGATCGACCAGACGCTCGTTGTCGAGATGCCGGGCCAGCGCCGCGAACGTCGCCTCCTGCGCCTCGCCGTCGGCGGTCATCTCCCGCGCCGCCCGCAGCACCAGCCGCGCCGGCTCGTCCAGGGCGGTCGCACGCCCGTCCGTCTCGTCGATCAGCGCGCGGATGTCGGCGTCGGAGACGCCGAACTCGCGGCCGAGCTTGATGTGGTGCGACCATTCATAGGGCGCGCGCGCGAGCCAGCCGACCTGAAGGATCGCCAGCTCGCGCAGACGCGGGTCGAGCCGGCTCTTGTGGCGGATGAACCCGCCGAGGGTGGAGAAGGCGCGCAGCCCCTCGGGCGAGTTGACCAGCGCCTTGTACAGCGCGATCGGCCGGCCCAACAGCGCGCGATCCCCTGGCGCGAGGTCGTCGGGCTCCAGATAGGGGATGCGCGCCATCGCGACCGCCCTCAGGCCGCCGCGCTCGGACGGGCCTTCATCCGCTCGTACCAGGCGGTGATATTGCGGTTCTCCGGGTTGAGCTTCTGGCCGACGCCGTTGGCGAAATCGAGGAAGCAGAACAGGAAGATGTCGGCCAGGCTCAGCCGGTCGCCGCAGATGAAGCTCTGCCCCTCGATCATCTTGTCCAGGCGCGTCAGCCAGCTCTGGGCGACCTTCTTCAGATCGTCGGCCGCCTGCGGGATGGTGTGGATGCGTTCCTGGAACATCTTCAGGCCCTCCGCGAAGCGGAACCCGTTGGCCAGCGGCTCGACGATGTTCAGATCGAGCCGGCGCGTCCACATCCGCGTCTCCCCGCGCTGCTCGGGCGTCTCGCCGATCAGGCTCTGGCCGGGATATTTCTCGTCCAGGTACTCGCAGATCGCGGTGATCTCGGACAGCACCGTTCCGTCGTCCAGCTCGAGCGCGGGCAACTGGCCGAACGGCACTTTGGCGAGATACTCCTCGCGCCGGTTCTCCCCGCCGCGCAGATCGACCTCCCGGCGGGGAATCTCGATCCCGCGCTCGGCCATGAACATGCGGACCACGCGCGGGTTGGGACCGACGGAATTGTAGAGCAGCATGACGTTCTTCCTTGGATTCCAGCCGCCTCTCACCCCCTCCGCTTGCTGGAGGGGGCCGGGAGGGAGGGTGATGCGCGTTACCGCTCCAGGCACATGGCCACGCCCATGCCGCCGCCGATGCACAGCGTCGCCAGCCCCTTCTTCGCATCACGCTTCTGCATCTCGTGCAGCAGCGTCACCAGCACGCGGCAGCCCGAGGCGCCGATCGGATGGCCAATGGCGATGGCGCCGCCGTTCACGTTCACCTTGGCGGTATCCCAGCCAAGGTCCTTGTTGACCGCGATCGCCTGGGCGGCGAACGCCTCGTTGGCCTCGACCAGGTCGAGGTCGTCGGCCTTCCAGCCGGCGCGGCCGAGCGCCTTGCGGGTGGACGGGATCGGGCCGGTGCCCATCACCGCCGGATCGACGCCGGCGGTGGCGAAGGCGGCGATGCGGGCGAGCGGCGTCAGGCCGCGGCGCTGCGCCTCGGCCGCCGTCATCACCATCACCGCGGCCGCGCCGTCGTTGATGCCCGATGCGTTGGCCGCCGTCACCGTGCCGTCCTTGCTGAAGGCCGGCCGCAGCTTGGCCATCGCCTCGATGCTGGCGTCGTGGCGGATATACTCGTCCTGATCGACCACGGTGTCGCCCTTGCGGCCCTTCACCGTCACCGGCGCGATCTCGTCGGCAAAGCGCCCGCCCTTTTGCGCTGCGGAGGCCTTGTTCTGCGAGCCGAGCGCGAATCGGTCCTGCTCCTCGCGGGTGATCTGGTAGGCGCGCGCCACGTTCTCGGCCGTGTTGCCCATGTGATAGCCGTGGAAGGCGTCCCACAGCCCATCCTTGAGCATGGTGTCGATGAACTCGACCCCGCCCATTTTGGTGCCGCTGCGCAGATAGGAGGCGTGGCGCGACTGGCTCATGCTCTCCATGCCGCCGGCGGCGACGACCGTGCTTTCGCCGGTGCGCACCTGCTGGGCAGCGAGCGCCACCGCGCGCAGGCCTGACCCGCAGACCTGGTTGATGCCGAAGGCGGTCTTGGCGTCCGGGATACCGGCGGCGTGGGCGGCCTGACGGGCCGGATTCTGGCCCTCCCCGGCGGCCAGCACCTGGCCGAGGATCACCTCGTCCACCTCGGCCGGATCGACCTTGGCGCGCTGCATCGCCGCTTGCAGCGCGATGGTGCCGAGTTGAGAGGCGGGCAGCCCGCCGAGGGCGCCGCTGAAGCTGCCCACCGGTGTGCGGGCGGCGGAAACGATGACGATGTCGTCCATCCCTTGCTCCTTCTTGGACTGGGACTGTCGAACAGACGTCTAACGCGGTTTACCCAGGG
Organism: uncultured Pseudomonadota bacterium; assembly: GCA_963756495.1. GTDB lineage: Bacteria > Pseudomonadota > Alphaproteobacteria > Acetobacterales > Acetobacteraceae > DATFDN01. Next base: position 16,587 of record CAVWNS010000013.1, read on the forward strand.
GCGGAAGCGCGCGACCGCGCAGCCCTGCCTCAGCGTGTGGCCATGGCCACCGCCACAGGTGCGCGGGTCTCGTCAAGCCGGACGCCCCTGACTAAGGTCGGCCATCCGCATGGGGAGAGCAGGTGGGCCGCCTGGCGAGAGATGAGGAGCAGACCGCGAACGGGCGCGTCTCGCCGGTGCCCGACGCGCCGCTGGTGGCCGTGGTGCTCCCGCCGCGCGAGGGGTTCGGGCCGGGACGCGCCGGCGCCGTCGCGCTGATCGTGCGCCGGCTCGGCCGGGTGCTGCCAGCCTTGGTCGTGGGCGGCCCCCAGGCGGGGCCGGTGTTCGAGGAGATGCCCTTCCAGGCGGCGCGGCCGCCGCTGTGGCGTCCGGGTAATGTCAACGCGCGCTACGCCTTCGCCGTCGCCCGCCTGCTGCGCCCGCTGCGTCCGGCGCTGATCGAGGTCCATAACCGGGTGGAGGTGGCGCGCGCACTCGCCCGGCGCTTCCCCACCACGCCGGTCAGCCTGTTCCTGCACAACGACCCGCAAGCGATGCGCCATGCACGCGCGCCGTGGGAGCGGGCGGCGCTGCTGCGGGGCCTGGCGCGGATCGTCACCGTCTCGGAATTCGTCCGCGAGCGGCTGATGCAGGACGTGCCGCCGGGAACGGCGATGCCGCTGGTCCTGCACAACGCGATCGACCTGGCCGCCTTGCCCGCCCCGGCGGTCGAGCGCGAGCCCCTGATCTTGTTCGCCGGCCGGGTGGTCGCCGACAAGGGCGCGGACACCTTTGCCGCCGCCTGCGCGCGCGTGCTGCCCCGGCTGCCGGGCTGGCGGGCGGAGCTGATCGGCGCCGACCGCTTCCGCGCCGACAGTCCGGACACTCCCTTCGTCCGCGCCGTCCGCCGGATCGCCGTCGCGGGCGGCGTCCGCATGGCGGGCTATCGCGACCATCCAGCTGTGCTCGACACCATGACCGGGCCGCCATCGTCGTCGTGCCCAGCCGCTGGCAGGAGCCGTTCGGGCTGACCGCGCTGGAGGCGATGGCCTGCGGCGCCGCGCTGATCGCCGCCCCGCGCGGGGGTCTGCCGGAGGTCGCCGGGGACGCCGCGCTCTATGTCGATCCCGATGACCCGGCCGCCTTGGCCGAGGTGATCGAGCGCCTGGCGCTCACCCCGGAGCTGCGCGCCCGCTTGGCGGCGGCGGGGCGGGCGCGGGCGCGGCGCTTCGGGGTGGAGCCGGCCGCCGCGCGGCTCGCCGATCTGCGCCGCGAGCTGTTGGGCGGACCCTCCGCCGCCGGCCCCGGTGGCTGATGCCGCTCGCCCGCCCTATATGCGTCGCGACGACTTGCGCAGAACCGCCCGGGCAGGAACCGAGATGTCCCAGACCACCAGCGACCCTACCACCGATCCCAGGACCGCCGATCTCGGACCCAGGTCCCGGTCACGGTGCTGACCGGCTATCTCGGTGCCGGCAAGACCACGTTGCTGAACCGCATCCTCAGCGAGAACCACGGCCGCAAATACGCCGTGATCATCAACGAGTTCGGCGAGCTGGGCGTGGACAACGACCTCGTCGTGGACAGCGACGAGGAGGTGTTCGAGATGAACAACGGCTGCGTCTGCTGCACCGTGCGCGGCGACCTGATCCGCATCGTGGGCGGGCTGATGAAGCGGCGCGACCGCTTCGACGGCATCATCATCGAGACCACCGGCCTCGCCAACCCCGCACCCGTCGCGCAGACCTTCTTCGTGGACGAGGGCGTGCGCACGAAGGCCCGGCTGGATGCCATCGTCACCGTGGTGGACGCCAAGCACGTCCTGCAACGCCTCGACGACAGCCACGAGGCGGCCGACCAGATCGCCTTCGCCGACGTGATCGTGCTGAACAAGACCGACCTCGTCACGCCGGACGAGCTTGCCGAGGTCGAACGCCGGCTTCGCCAGATCAACCGCTTCGCGGTGATCCACCACACCCAGCGCGCCGCCCTGCCGATCGAGCAGGTGCTGGACCGCGGCGCCTTCGATCTCGGCCGCGTGCTGGAGATGGCGCCCGACTTCCTCTCCGGCGAGGACGAGCACGAGCACAACGAGGACGTGGCCTCGGTCAGCTTCGAGGTGGAGCGGCCGATCGACCCGGAGAAGTTCAACGCCTGGATCGGGCCTGCTGCTCCAGGACAAGGGGCCGGACCTGCTGCGCACCAAGGGCATCCTGCACTACAAGGGCGAGGACCGGCGCTTCGCCTTCCAGGCCGTCCACATGATCGCCGACGGCGACTTCATCGGTCCCTGGAAGCAGGGCGAGCCGCGCCACAGCAAGATCGTCTTCATCGGCCGCAACCTGAACCGCCCGCACCTGCGCCGCGGCTTCGAAGCCTGCCAGGTAGCCTGACCGGATGGGCGAGACGGGCACCGCGCGCTTCCTGGTCGAGGAGCGCGGGACGCGTCGCGACCTCGGCGCCTTCGTGGTCGCCGCGCGCTTCGACAGGGCCGGGCGCAGCCTCGCCTTCGCGCTCGGCGACGGCACGCTGCGGCTGGTCGATCCCGCCGAGCCGGAGACCTGGCGGGAGGTCGCGGTGCATGACGGCGCGGCGCTCGCGCTGGCGCCCGACGCGGTGCCAGGAAGCTTCGTCTCGGGCGGCGACGACGGCCGTGCGCGCCGGGTGCTCGCTGACGGGACCATCAGCGACCTCGGCGCGTTCGGCATGAAATGGGTGGAGCAGGTGGCGAGCCATTCCGCCGAGCGCGGCAAGGGCCTGATCGCCTGCGGCGTCGGCAAGTTGGTCCATCTGTTCGACGCCGACGGCAGGAAATTGCGCGAGCTGGCGCATCCCTCCACGGTGACCGGGCTCGCGTTCGACGCCAAGGGCAAGCGGGTCGGCGCCTCGCACTACAACGGCGCGACGCTGTGGTTCGTCGCCAGCGACAGCCCGCGCCGGCTGGAGTGGAAGGGCAGCCATATCGGCATCGCGCTCCACCCGGAGGGCGAGGCCGTGGTGACCGCCATGCAGGAGAATGCGCTACACGGCTGGGCGCATGCCCGAGGGCAAGCACATGCGCATGAGCGGCTATCCGGGCAAGACGCACGCGATGTCGTTCAGCCGGGGCGGCAAGTGGCTGGCCACCAGCGGGTCGGACGCGATCGTGCTGTGGCCCTTCTTCGGCGGCGGACCGATGGGCAAGCCACCGATGGAGCTTGCGGGCGGGGATGGCGTCACCTGCACGCAGGCGGCCTTCCACCCGCAGCAGGATATCGTGGCGGGCGGCTTCGCCGACGGGCTCGTCGTGGTGGCCGATGTCGGCTCCTCGCGCATCGTGCCGGTGGCGCCACCTGCCGGCGCGGCGATCTCCACCTTGGCCTGGAGCCCGGACGGCCTGTTCCTGGCGATCGGCACGGAGGCTGGGCAGGCCGCGATCGTCGATCTGCGGTCACGCCCATAACGGCTGCATTGGACCAGGGGACAGGAATGGAGACGATCACGGCGAACGGGCTACGCATGCCGCGGCTGGGCCTGGGCACCTACGGGATGCAGGGGCGGGTCTGCCAGGCGGCGGTGGAGGCGGGGCTGGCGATGGGCTACCGCCATCTCGACACAGCGCAGATGTACGCCAACGAGGACGCGGTCGGCGCCGGCCTCGCGGCCGCCGGGGTGCCGCGCGCGGAGACGTCCATGTGACGACCAAGGTGTGGGTCGACCACCTGGAGCCCGCGCGGATGCGCAAGGCGATGGACGCGAGCCTGCGCGCGCTGCGGACCGAGTACGTCGATCTCTACATGATCCACTGGCCCTCGCCGGATATGGACCTGGGATCGGCGCTGGAGGGGCTGGCCGGTCTGCAACGCGAGGGCAAGGCGCGACGGATCGGCGTCGCCAACTTCAACCTCGCCCTGATGCGCCGCTCGGTCGAGGAATTCGGCGCGGCGCTCGCCGCCGAGCAATTCGAATTCCATGCAATGCTGCGCCAGCCGGCGCTGCTGGACTATCTGCGCGGGCGCGGCATCCCGGTCATCGCCTACTCCCCGCTCGCCAAGGGCCAGCTCGTGCACGACGAGACGATCGGGCGGATCGCCAGGAAGCACGGGCCACGCCGGCGCAGGTCGCGCTGCGCTGGCTGCTCGACCAGCCGGAGGTGGCGGTCATCCCGAAATCCTCGCGCGAAGCCGGTTTGCGGGAGAACATGGGCGCGCTGGACCTGCGCCTGGACGATGCGGACCGCGCGGCGATCGAGGCACTTCCCAAGGACCGCCGTCGCGTCAGCCCGGGCTTCGCGCCGCCGTGGGACCCGGCTGGGTGAGGCGGAGCGGCATTCTCCGGGTCATGTTCTTCAATCGATGGTGATGCGGCGACTGCGGCATATCGCCGCGACCGTTGCGTTGGGGGCGCTGTCGGCGTGCGGTCCGTTCCGGCTGCTCGACGCGACGGTGCCATCCGGCGGCGTGCGTGTCACCCGGGACCTGCACTACGGCGAGGGGCCTCGCCGCACCCTCGACGTCTATCAGCCACCGACGCCAGGCCAGGACCGCCCGCTTGTCGTCTTCTTCTACGGCGGCTCGTGGAAGACCGGGGCAAAGGAAGACTACCGCTTCGTCGCCACCGCCCTGGCCCGGCGCGGCATGGTGGTCGTGGTCCCCGACTACCGGCTGTATCCGCAAACCGCATTTCCCGGCTTCGTGCAGGACAGCGCCGCCGCCGTGGCCTGGGCCGCGGCGCATGCGGCGCTCTACGGGGCGGACTCGCATCCGTTCGTCGTCGGCCACTCCGCCGGCGCCTACATCGCCCTCATGCTGGCCCTGAACCCCGCTTACCTGGACGCTGCCGGCCTGCCGCGCAGCGAGCTCGCGGGCGCTGTCGGGATCGCCGGGCCATACGATTTCCATCCGCGCGACTACCCCGACATCGCCGCGATCTTCGCCGCGGCGAACGAGCCCGCGACCCAGCCAATCACCTATGCCTACGGGACCAACAAGCCGGTGCTGCTGCTGGCCGGCGACGCCGACCAGACGGTGCGGCCCTACAACACGCGCGCCCTGGCCGCCCGGATCGCCGCGCATGGCGGCCCTGTCGAGACCCGCATCTACCCCGATCTCGGCCATATCGGCATCCTACTCGCCTTCGCGCCGCTGTTCACGGGCAAGGCACCGGTCGTCGCCGACATCAGCCGCTTCATCGTCGCGCGTGACCGGAACCTGTCGGTTGTCGGGCGGGGCACGAAGCAACCCGCGTCACCACGGCATTCGGGGCGGGCGTCCGATCTCGACGGCGGTTGGCACTGACGGGGTTCCGGTAGCAACGGAGCGGAAAGTTCAATTCAGGTTGCCAGCAGGCTACTTTTGCGGCTTGCGACCCAAGTCGGTTATCGCTGTCACGCCGTCGACTTCCCGAAAGCGGACGCTGCCCTCTGGCGTGAGGTGACCAAAATGGGTGGCAATGTGAAAACGCCGCTGCCGAGACGACCCTCGCCGCACTTGACTACGATAGCATCGTTGGATGCTATCGGGCCCTGCGTTGAGGATCCGGCCATGAAGCACGCCGTGCTGACTCTGCTGCTTGTCGCGGCGACGCCCGCCGGCGCTGCAGCGCTCGACTGCGTGAGCACCCCTGGACTCGCAGTGGACGCCGATGGCGCACCTGACTCTTACCGAGTGGACGGCAAGGGCCTTTCCTTCACTTGCGACGGCGTGTTCGCCGTCGTGAACGGTGTCGTGCATACGCAGAAGAACGATCCGCAGCACTGGCAGGCGCTCTGCGCCCAGCACTGGGACGAGGCGCAGCGGACCGGCAACTTTTCCCAGCTAAAGATCGTAGGCTTTCTTGCTGCCGGTGGACGGCCGCTGGTGCAGGGCGAGGGCGACTCGCTACCGGGCGAGGCCTACGTGACCACCACCTCGCTCACCATCCCCGGCACGCCGGACCGCGCCCAGCGCCACTACGTCAATGCCAGCGAAATCCCTTACGTCGTGCTGTCCTCCGCCTTCGCCGCCCAGCACAGGCTCCGGCCAGGCGACCTCGTCGCCGTTTACCGCCCGAAGACAGGCGCCGTCGCCTACGGTGTCTATGGCGATTGCTGCTCACTCGGCGAAGGGTCCGTGCGGCTGCACCAGGATCTCGGGTCAGACCCGATCGTCGTCACGGCGGACGGCACCCGCCGTGCCAAGCGCGGCCTCGCCGACAGGATCGTGTTTGTGGCGCTCACCGGCGCTCACACCGTGCCGACGCTCGATGCCGCGGCGTGGCGTGCGGAGATACAGGCGAAGGGCGACTCCGCACTGCAGGCCCTCGGCGGCATCGCGGCCGTAAAGGCGTGCGCCGCGCGCCCGGGCTGAGCGTGGCGGACCAGCAAGCGTAGTAACCAACAAGCCGGTCCGCTTCCGGCCGGAACGGCACCTCACCCTACGTCTTTTTGGGCCTCCTGCCCAAAACCAGACCGTCGCCAAACTCGGGGTAGACGTCGAAGACGCGCTCACTCTCGCCGAGCACACAGGTATGAAGCCAGGCGGCCTCCGGGTCGTCGCCCGTAGGCCGCACCCGACCCAGGTCAGTCATTCACCGGTCATCGATCCATGCCGCAAACCTGCCACTCGGAAGACAAGACGCTGGCGATCCTGTCGTCCGATGACTGACGTGCTCTGGTGGAAGGAAAATCCAGTTTTCGGCATCGGTCCGTCTTCATTGTCTCGGATCCGCCGTCCGACACACTGACATCACGGTATCTGGCGCCGGTAGTGCCGGGTGCTCATATTCGGGGTCAATCTCGCCACCGAAAGACATTGCGCCATGCCCCCAGCCGCTCCGAGCGATACCCCCAGCACAATCCTTCTCATCGGAGCATCACGCGGTCTCGGCCACGCCATGGCCGCCGAGTTCTTGAAGAAAGGATGGAACGTCGTCGGCACGGTCCGAGGAGGGGGAAACCGAACGATGCTGCACGACCTGGCGGACGAGTTCGAAGGTCGGGTCGAGATCGAGATTTTATACCAAGCCGCCTGGCCCCTGCTTGGGATTCCCAATCGCCGGTTCTGATCGATGGCCGCGTGGTCGAGCGGAGCGAGGATCGATGGGCGCGGCAGTGACGGTGACGGGTACGGAGCACACGGCGGCTGGCCTTCGTGAGATCGCGGACATCTGCGAACCGGATCAGGTCGCGGCGTTGCGCGACCGTCTGTCAGGCAGAGTGTTCGACATGTTGTTCGTGAACGCCGGGACGACCAACCAACGTCCTACGGAAACGATCGGCGAGGTGTCGACAGACGATTTTGTACACGTCATGATCACCAATTCGCTCAGCCCGATGCGTGTTATCGAGAGCCTGGAGCCCTACGTCTCCGCGACTGGTACGATCGGGGTGATGTCATCCGGGCAAGGTAGCATCAGCAACAACGAGACCGGCGATCGAGAGGTATATCGCGGCAGCAAAGCGGCCCTGAATATGTTCATGCGAAGCTTTGCGGCCCGCAACGCCAGGAAATCGCGCGCGATGGTGGTGATGGCTCCGGGCTGGGTCCGCACCGCCCTGGGCGGGCCGGATGCATGGCTTAGCATCGAGGAAAGCGTTCCAAGCCTAGTGAACGTTCTTATTTCGAAGCGAGAAAAGCCCGGCTTGGAATATCTCGATTATCTCGGCCGAACCGTCCCTTGGTGAAAGGCCGATCAAGCTTGAGGGCCGCTTTCTGGCTTCAACTCCTAAATGCGGACAGACCGCTTGCCACCCAACCCGGCGGTAGGCGTGCAGAAAACAAGGGTTTGATGCACCCCGGGGCTGGGGTCCGAGGCGCGACACCGAATTGCAACAACTGGTGCATCAATCTACCCGCTGATAACCCACTCTGTCCGCGTCGTTGAAAACGGCTGAAATCGAACTTTCGGCTTCGTTGCTACTGGGACCCCTGACCAGTTCCGTCAGTTGCGCTTGGCCATCCTGACTGGCTTCTTCCGTGCGAGTTGCGCCGCGAGTTTCGCGAGAATTCTTGGTGATGGCGGCCTCGTTGGCCTCGACGGGATCGAACGTGTCACCGTGCCATTCGCGCACTTCGGCATGGTCGGGATGCTCGGGATCACTCAGCGCCGCAAGGAAGTTCTCGAACCCGGGCGCACCCCCGACATCCTCGGGCGGGCACCGCCCCTGGGCTGCCACCAGCCGCGGATAGCGGATCGTCTCCTCCGCCGGCCCGAGCCGCGCGATGTCAAGCCGGTGCTGCCAGTCGTCACCCATGTCATAGACATAGTCGATCCGCTTTTTCGCGGCCGTCAGCAGATCAGAAAGTCGGGTTTTCGCGGCCGGACTGATCGAGGGGTCCGGATCACCCCACCCGGGGCTTGGCGTCCCGTACAGCGTGCGGCCGTCGCGGAACTCATACAGATGGCAGTTCTCCCATCCCATCGCGGCCTGGATAATCAGATGCATATCGGCGAGCGTGATGCCGAGCGGCACGTCGACAATGCGACGAACCGGCGGCTCGACATCCAGCAGCGTGATCGTGACGCGAGCGATATCCATTGGTGACAGCGTATACGCAAGGTCCCCGTCACGAGAAGCGTGACGCAGCACCTACCGATCCCGCACCGGCGCATTCACCTGTTCGCGCGCGAAGCCGGCCATCTGGGCGTAGCCGCGAACGATCGCCTCGCGCTCGGCGTAGGGCGCCACCGCCTCGACATCGTCGAATCCCTCCGGCGCGCGTTCCTCCAGCACGTCGATCACCCGCTCCGGCCCGCCCCTTCGGTTGGTCAGCACGATCTCGGCCGTCATCATCCGGCGCTCCGCGTCGTAGGCGGCCAGCGCCGCCACCACGGGCGCGCCGGACGCCAAGTGACGAGCCAGGGCGCGGGCGTCCAGCACCGCCTGGCTCGCCCCGTTGGAGCCGACCGGATACATCGGATGCGCCGCATCGCCGAGCAGCGTGGCGCGCCCGAACGACCAGCGCGGCAGCGGGTCGCGGTCGCACATCGGGTATTCGTAGAACGGCGTGCTTGCCCGGATCAGCGCCAGCGGATCGACGAAGCCGAGGCGGAAGCGGTCGCGCACCAGCGGCTCCAGCTCCTCGATCCGCCCCTCGCGGTTCCAGTCCTCCCGTCGTGGCGGCAGGCTTCCCGCGTGCGGGATGCGCGCCTGCACCGCCCAGTTGGTGAGCCGGACGTCCGGCCGCGCCGGATCGGCGTGGATCGGGTAGAAGACGAACTTCGCGCCCATGCCGCCGGAGATCACCATGGTCCGGCCGTCAACATGGACCGGCCACGGCGCGGCGCCGCGCCAGAGCATGGTGCCGTTCCAGACCGGCGGTCCCTCGTCCGGGTAGAACGTCGCACGCACGCTCGAATGGATGCCATCGGCGCCCACCAGCGCGTCGGCGGCGACCTCGAACGTCTCGCCGGTCGCGCGCCGCTCGAAGCGGGCGACGATGCTCTCGCCCTGCTCGGCGAAGCCGGCCAGCCGGCAGCCCGTATGCACGCGGGCCGGCCCCAGCCGGTCCGTCACCGCGCGCAGCAGCACCCCATGCAGCCGGCCGCGATGGATGGAGAATTGCGGCGCGTCGAAGCCGGCATCGGTGCCGCGCAACTCGCGCCACACCACCTGGCCGAAGCGATTGGCGTACACCAGCTCGCGTGTGCGGATGCCGACGCGGTCCAGTTCCGGCAGCAGGCCGAGCGCGGCAAGCTCGCGGATGGCGTGCGGCAGGGTGTTGATGCCCACCCCCAGCTCGCGCAACTCGCGCACCTGCTCGAACACCTCGCAGCCGATGCCGGCCGCATGCAGCGACAGTGCCGCCGCCAAGCCGCCAATGCCGCCGCCAACGATCGTGATGTCCATGGGCCTATCCAAGCGCCGGCGCCACGCTCTTCGCAATACTTTAGCCTTGAAATAAATGGCTCCGTCGGAGCAGCCTCGATTGCCCGGCAACCCGTGGAGGCTGGCGCAGGTGCCGACCGCCGAGCTGGACACGTTCGCGCAGGACAATCTGCCGCCGCGCGCCCAATGGCCGGATCTGCTCGTGACCGAAGCGGGGCTGCACTATCCCGACCGGCTCAACTGCGTCACCGAACTGCTGGACATCTGGAACACGCGCGGCCTCGGTGCCCGTCCGGCGATGGGCACGCCGGACGAAACCTGGAGCTATGCCGGGCTCACGGAGCGGGTGAACCGCATCGCCAACGTGCTGACCCGCCGGCTCGGCCTGACACCGGGCAACCGCGTGCTGCTGCGGGCGCCGAACACGCCGATGCTGGTCGCCACGATGCTCGCCGTCATCAAGGCGGGCGGGATCGCCGTCCCGACCATGCCGCTGCTGCGCACGCGCGAGCTGCGCTTCGTGATCGACAAGGCGCGCGTCCGGCTCGCGCTTTGCGATCACCGGCTGCTCGACGAGCTGGCCCGCGCGGGCATGGAGCGCATCATCCCCATCGGCGGCACGGGAGAGTCGCTGGAGACGCTGATGGCGGGCGAGCCGGACGAGTTCGAGGCCTCCCCGACCCGCGCCGAGGATGTCTGCCTGATCGCCTTCACGTCCGGCACCACCGGGGTGCCGAAGGGCACCATGCACTTCCACCGCGACCTGCTCGCGGTCTGCGACACCTACGGGCGGCACGTGCTCCGCGCGACTCCCGACGACGTGTTCACCGGCTCACCGCCGATCGCCTTCACCTTCGGTCTCGGCGCGGTGGTCCTGTTCCCGTTGCGGATCGGCGCCTCCACCATCCTGCTGGAGCAGGCGAGCCCCGAGCGCCTGCTGGCGCTGATCCGCACCGGCCGCCCGACCGTCTGCTTCACCGCGCCCCCCGCCTATCGCGCCATGTTGACGATGATGCAGCCCGGCGACGCCGCGCGGCTCCGCCTCTGCGTCTCGGCCGGCGAGGCGCTGCCCAAGGCGACCTGGGATGCCTGGCGGGACGCCACCGGTGTCGGCATCCTGGACGGCATCGGCTCGACCGAGATGCTGCACATCTTCATCGGCGCGCCGGCCGAAAAGATCAGGCCAGGGGCGACCGGCCTGCCGGTGCCGGGCTATCAGGCGAAGCTGATCGATGATGACGGGCGCGACCTGCCGCCGGGCGCGACGGGCCGGCTCGCCGTACGCGGACCGACCGGCTGCCGCTACCTCGCCGACCCGCGCCAGCAAAGCTACGTGCAGGACGGCTGGAACATCACGGGCGATTCCTACCGGCAGGATGCGGACGGGTATTTCTGGTTCCAGGCGCGCTCGGACGACATGATCATCGCCTCCGGCTACAACATCGCCGGTCCGGAGGTGGAAGCGGCGCTCGTCGCCCATCCCGCGGTGGCCGAGTGCGCCGTGGTCGGTGTCCCCGATCAGGAGCGGGGGACGATCGTGAAGGCGTACGTGGTGCTGCGTCCCGGGCACGCCGCCAGCGAGGAGACCGCACGCGCCTTGCAGGAGCACGTCAAGGCCGAGATCGCGCCCTACAAATATCCTCGCGCGATCGCCTTCCTCGACAGTCTGCCGCGGACCGAGTTCAGGCAAAGTGAGGCGGTACGAGCTGCGCGCAATGGCGACGGCGGCAGAGGAGCACAAGCGCGGATGAACTGGGGCACGATGAGCCGCGCCGAGCGCGACGCCGCCTACAACAACTCGGCGGCCGTCCCCGGCAGCCCGGCGCTGAACGCGCACCGCGAACAGCGATCCGCCGCCTTCCGCGCCGCCCACCCCGACAGGCTGGACCTGGCCTATGGGCCGCGCGAGCGGAACCGCTGGGACCTGTTCCCCGCGCGCGATCCCGGCGCGCCGTGCCTTGTGTTCATCCACGGCGGCTATTGGCAGAGCCGCACGCGCGAGGAGTTCGCCTCCCTGATCGAGGGGCCACACGCGCTCGGCTGGTCCTGCGCCCTACCGGGCTACACGCTTGCCCCCGACGCCAGCCTGACGGAGATCGTGGCCGAGATCAGCGCGGCGCTCGACTGGCTGGCGGCGCAAGGCCCGGCGCACGGCATCGCCGGCCCGGTCGTGCTGTCGGGCTGGTCGGCCGGCGGGCACCTGACCGCGATGGCGCTCGGACATCCGCTGGTGCGCGCGGGGCTCGCCATCTCCGGCCTGTTCGAGCTGGGACCGATCCGCGACACCTACCTGAACGAGCGGTTGCGGCTGAGCGACGACGAGATCGCGGCGGCCTCGCCGCTGCGCCTGCCGGTGGTGCCGAAGCCGCTCGCCATCGCCTACGGCTCGGCCGAGCTGCCGCCGCTGGTCGCCGACAGCCGCGACCTGCACGCCCGTCGCGCCGCCGCGCACGCGCCGGGGCCGCTGCTGGCGGTGCCGGGCGCGGACCACTTCACCGTGGTGCTGGAGTTGCAGAGCGCGACCGGCGCGCTGACCCGGCAATTGCCGCTGCTGCTGGACTGAACCCGAAGCGCGTCACTGGCGCGCGCCATGGCCTTGCACCCTGGCACCGACCTCGCTATCTGGTGTGGGAACGCAATCTCTGCTGTGTAACGGGGGGGGTGGCCTACGGGCCGCCTTTTTTGTTTCTTGACATCTCACCGAGCGACAGAGACCACGCTGGAGGCGCGGATTGGCGCCGCCATCGCCCCCACGCTCGAGGACATGGGCTATGAACTGGTGCGCGTCGCCATCACGGGACGCGAGCGGCCGACCGTGCAGGTGATGGCCGATCGTGCCGACGGCGCGCAGATCAGGGTGGAGGATTGCGAGGCGATCAGCCGGGCGCTCGGCGCCGTCCTGGACGTCGAGGACCCGCTGCCGGGCGCCTGGACCCTGGAGGTCAGCTCGCCGGGGATCGACCGGCCACTGACCCGGACAAAGGACTGGAACCGCTACGCCGGCCATCTGGTCCGCGCCGAAACGCTCGACCCGATCGACGGGCGGAAGCGGTTTTCGGGCGTGGTGCTGGGCGCCGACGCGGAGACGGCGCGGCTTCGGCTGGACGACGGCACCGAGATCGCCCTGCCGCTGCGGGGTCTGCGCCGGGCCAAGCTGGTGCTGACCGACGCGCTGATCGCAGCGACCGCCGGGGACCGCACCAGCGAACTGAGCTTGAACTGACGACGGATCGGAGCAAGACGCCACCATGGACACCGCGATCGCCCGCCCCGAGCTGCTTCTGGTCGCAGACGCCGTCGCGCGGGAGAAGAACATCGACCGCGAGGAGGTGATCGAGGCGATGGAGCAGGCCATCCAGAAGGCTGGCCGCGCCAAGTACGGGCACGAGAAGGACATCCGCGCCACCATCGACCGCAAGAGCGGCGACGTGCGCCTGTCGCGCTGGACCGAGGTGGTCGAGGCGATGGAGAATGAGGATACGCAAATCCCGGTCCACATCGCCCGCAAGTTCAAGCCGGACGTGAACGTGGGCGAATTCCTGGTGGACCCGCTGCCGCCGATCGACTTCGGCCGCATCGCCGCGCAGACCGCCAAGCAGGTGATCGTGCAGCGGGTGCGCGAATACGAGCGCAAGAAGCAGTTCGACGAGTTCAAGGACCGCGTCGGCGAGATCGTCAACGGCGTCGTCAAGCGCACCGAGTACGGCAACCTGATGGTCGAGCTGGGCCGCGCCGAGGCGCTGCTGCGCCGTGACGAGCTGATCGCGCGCGAGAGCTTCCGCAACGGCGACCGCGTGCGCGCCTACATCTACGACGTGCGCGAGGAGCAGCGCGGGCCGCAGAATCTTCCTGTCGCGCACGCATCCCGGCTTCCTGGCCAAGCTGTTCGCCCAGGAAGTGCCGGAGATCTATGACGGCATCATCGAGATCAAGGCGGTCGCCCGCGATCCGGGCTCGCGCGCCAAGATGGCGGTGATCAGCCGCGACAGCTCGATCGATCCGGTGGGCGCCTGCGTCGGCATGCGCGGCTCGCGCGTGCAGGCCGTGGTCGCGGAGCTGCAAGGCGAGAAGATCGACATCATTCCCTGGTCGCCCAACCCCGCCACCTTTGTCGTCAACGCGCTCGCCCCGGCGGAGGTGAGCAAGGTGGTGATGGACGAGGAAGCCGGGCGGGTTGAAGTGGTGGTGCCCGACGACCAGTTGAGCCTCGCGATCGGGCGCCGCGGGCAGAATGTCCGCCTTGGTTCTCAGCTCACCCGCTGGGACATCGACATCCTGACGGAGGCCGAGGAAAGCGAGCGCCGCCAGGAGGAGTTCCGCCGCCGCAGCGGCCAGTTCGTCGAGGCGCTGGACGTGGACGACGTGATCGCCGGCCTGCTGGTGACCGAGGGCTTCGGCTCCGTCGAGGAGCTGGCCTTCACGCCGCTGGAGGAGGTGGCCGATATCGAGGGCTTCGACGAGAACGTCGCGGGCGAGCTGATCCGCCGCGCGGAAGCGTGGGTTACCCAGCGCGACACCGAGTTGGACGACCGCCGCCGGACGCTGGGCGTTTCCGACGAGATCTCGGCGATGGAGCCGCTGACCCCGGCCATGCTCGTGGCCCTGGGCGAGAAGGGGGTGAAGACGCTGGACGATCTGGCCGACCTCGCCTCTGACGAGCTGATCGATATCGTCGGCGCCGCCAACATGGACGAGGAGACGGCGAACGCCATCATCATGGCGGCGCGCGCCCACTGGTTCGGCGAGGACACGCCGGCGCCGGCCGGCGCCGGCGTGCATGAAGAGGAGGCCGCGGCGGCGGAGCAGGAGGCAAACCACGGCTGAACTCGACGCAATCAACGCGATCGTCCAGGAAGAACCCGAACCGGAGGCCGGCCCGCTGCGCCGTTGCATCGTGACGCGCGCGTGTGGGCCGAAGCAGGGCATGGTGCGGTTCGTCACCGGTCCGGACCATACGCTCGTTCCCGACCTCGCCGGCCGGCTGCCCGGGCGGGGAATGTGGTTGAGTGCGCGGGCCGATGTGCTAGAAACTGCGCTGGCACGCGGGAGCTTTGCGCGGGCCGCGCGCGCTACGGTCCACGTGCCGGCGGACCTTCCGGCGCTGCTGCGCGCCGGACTGGCTGGGCGGATCGCGGATCTGCTGGGACTGGCCCGGCGTGCCGGGCAAGCGGTGGCCGGGTTCGAGAAAGCGCGGGAATGGTTGCGCTCCGGTCGCGCGGCCTTGGTCGTGCAGGCATCGGACGGCAGCGCGGAGGAGCGTGATCGCTTCCTGTCCGGCGCGGCCGGCGTGCCCGTCCGCACGCCGCTGACAGCGGCGGCGTTGGGCATCGTATTTGGACGCGAACGGGCGGTTCATGTGGCGGTGGCGCCAGGAAATCTGGCCTCCGCCCTGACCGACGAGTGTGAACGGCTTGCTGGGCTGTCGGCCCCGGCGGCGATAGTTGAACGATCGGGCAGGTCCCGACAGGCGGGTAAATGAGCGAAGGCAACGATCAGGACGCGAGCAAGGGCCGGCTTTCCTTGCGGCCCGCAGGGCGGCTGGAAGTGGGCCGCACCGTGGACGCCGGCTCCGTCCGGCAGAGCTTCAGCCATGGGCGATCGAAGGTGGTGCAGGTCGAGGTGCGCAAGAAGCGCGCGCCTGGCGCTCCTCCGGCCCCGGCGGGCACGCCCGCGGCCAACGCGCGCGCGCCCTCGTCCGGGCGTCCCGGCGCGGGTCCTGCGCGCGCGCTGACCGCGACCGAGCTGGCCGCGCGCCAGCGCGCGTTGGTGGAGCAGCAGCGCGACGCCGCGCGCCGTGAGGCCGAGCGGCGCGAGCAGGAGAAGATCTCCATCCTGTCTGCCGCCGAGGAGGCGCGCCGGCGCGAGGAGGACGCCCGCAAGGCCGCCGAGGAGGAAGCGATTCTCGAGGCCGAGCGGGAACGGGCCGAGGAGGCTGCGCGTCGTCAGGCGGAGGCCGAAGCCGAGGCCGCCGCGCAGGCCGCCGCTACGGCCGTCGCCGGGGGTGCTCCCGCATCGGCAGCGGCTGCCGCGCTGCAGCCGGCGGTTGCCCGTGCCCCCGGTGCCGCGCCGGCTGGACCGGCACGCCCCGGCGTCGATCCCCGCCGCCGACCGGGCACGACACCAGCCGCGGCGCCCGGCGCCGCCACCGAAACGCTGCGGCTCAAGACCCGTGCCGAGGAGGAAGAGGAGGCGCGGACCCTGCGCCGCCCCGGTGCGGCCCTGCCGCCGCGCAGGCCGCAGGTCGTCCTGCCCAAGAAGGGCACCGACCACCGCCGTCCCGGGCGCATCGATGTGCAGGCGGCCATCGAGGGAGAGGACGAGCGCGTGCGCAGCCTCGCCTCGGTCCGCCGTCAGCGCGAGCGCGAGCGGCGCCAGGCGGAGCTGGAGCTGCTGCGCTCGGATCAGATGAAGGTGGTGCGCGACGTCGTCTTGCCCGAGCAGATCACGGTTCAGGAGCTGGCCAACCGCATGGCCGCCCGCGCGCCCGAGGTCATCAAGGCGCTGATGAAGCTCGGCGTGATGGCGACCATCACGCAGAGCCTGGACGCCGACACTGCCGAGCTGGTGGTGCAGGAATTCGGCCACCGTGCCCGCCGCGTCTCGGAGAACGACGTGGAGCTGGGCCTGGAAGGCTCGGCCGACACGGACGAGGAGCTGCTGCCGCGCCCGCCGGTGGTCACCGTCATGGGCCATGTCGATCACGGCAAGACCTCGCTGCTCGATGCGCTGCGCGCCGCCGACGTGGCGGGCGGCGAGGCGGGCGGGATCACTCAGCACATCGGCGCCTATCAGGTCGAGCTGGAGGGCGGCCAGCGCGTCACCTTCATCGACACGCCCGGCCACGAGGCGTTCACCGCCATGCGCGCCCGCGGCGCGGGGGTGACGGACGTCGTCGTGCTGGTGGTGGCGGCCGATGACGGCGTGATGCCGCAGACCATCGAGGCCATCCGCCACGCCAAGGCGGCCGGCGCGCCGATCATTGTCGCCATCAACAAGATGGACAAGGCGGACGCCAATCCGGACCGCGTGCGCAACGAGCTGCTCAGCTACGAGATCGTGGTCGAGGAGTTGGGCGGCGAGACGCAGGACGTTGAGGTATCGGCGCTGAAGCGCACCGGCCTCGACAAGCTGGTCGAGGCCATCCTCCTCCAGGCCGAGATCCTCGACCTGCGCTCCAACCCCGAGCGCGCTGCCGAGGGCACGGTGATCGAAAGCCGGCTCGACCGCGGCCGTGGCCCGGTGGCGACGATCCTCGTGCAGCGTGGCACGCTGGACCAGGGCGACATCATCGTGGCCGGCTCCGAATGGGGCCGGGTGCGCGCCATGCTCGATGACAAGGGCCGCGCCGTGAAGGACGCGGGGCCGGCGACACCGGTGGAGGTCCTC
Source organism: uncultured Pseudomonadota bacterium (assembly GCA_963756495.1). Taxonomy (GTDB): domain Bacteria; phylum Pseudomonadota; class Alphaproteobacteria; order Acetobacterales; family Acetobacteraceae; genus DATFDN01. The sequence goes on from CAVWNS010000013.1 coordinate 33,739, forward strand.
GGCCTGTCGGGCGTGCCGACGGCGGGCGAGCCGTTCGTCGTGGTCGAGAACGAGAGCCGGGCGCGCGAGATCACCGAATTCCGCGCCCGCAGGACCCGCGACAAGACAGCCGCCGGCAACGTTGCCGCGCGCGGCACCATGGACCAGATGCTCGCGCGCATCCAAGCGGGCGAGCAGAAGGAAGTGGCCGTCGTCATCAAGGCGGACGTGCAGGGCAGCGCGGAGGCGATCCAGGCCACGGTGCTGAAGCAGGCCAGCGAGGAGGTGAAGGTCCGCGTGCTGCATGCGGCGGTCGGCCAGATCACCGAGAGCGACATCCAGCTTGCCAAGGCGTCGAACGCCGTCGTCATGGCTTTCAACGTGCGCGCCACCGCGCAGGCTCGCGAACTGGCGACGCGCGACGCCGTGGATATCCGCTACTACTCGATCATCTACGACGTCGCCGACGACGTGGCCGAGCTGGTGCGCGGCAAGACGGCGCCGAAGGCCCGCGAGAAGTTCCTGGGCTACGCCGAGGTCCGCAAGGTGTTCACCATCACCAAGACCGGCAAGGTCGCCGGCTGCATGGTCACCGACGGTCTGGTGAAGCGTGGCGCGGGCGTGCGGGTGCTGCGCGACAACGTGGTGATCCACACCGGCGACTTGAGCCAGCTCAAGCGGTTCAAGGACGACGTGCGCGAAGTGGCGCGCGGCTACGAGTGCGGCCTGAGCTTCGCCAACTTCCATGACCTGCAGGAGGGCGACGTGGTCGAGTGCTATGAGACGGAGATGATTCCGGCTTGAAGAAGCGGGCGAGCGCGGCCCCGACGCAGCGCCAGTTGCGCGTCGCCGAGGAGATCCGCCACGTGCTGGCCGGCCTGTTCACCCGCCGCGAGTTCCGCGACCCGGAACTCGCGGCGGCGGAGATCACCGTGACCGAGGTGCGGATCAGCCCGGATCTCAAGCAGGCCACCGCCTTCGTGACCCGGCTCGGCCGGTCGGATGTGGACCTGCTGTTGCCGGCCCTAAAGCGCGCCGCTCCCTTCCTGCGCGGCCATATCGCCCACGCCCTGCGGCTCCGGATCGCGCCCGGACTGTCGTTCCAGCCGGATCACGCTCTGGACCATGCGATGGCGATCGACCGGCTGCTGCACGCACCCGAGGTGGCGCGGGATCTCGGGCCGCCGAAGTCCTGACCGACCTACCCGCCCAAGCGTGATCGCATGCCCGGGCAGCCCCCGGGCACGCCGTCACCCCTCAGTAGGCGATCGCGTCCTTGTCGACCGCCACCCACGCGCCGTCCTTGACGACACAGAGGAACGACTGGTTCGACCCCAGATGCTTGTCCGGCCCAAAGCTGAAGGGCGGCGAGCCGAAGATGTCGTGGTAGTCCTTGATGCTCTCCACTCCCTTGATGAACCCATCGGTCGTCAGGTCCTGACCGGCGCGCTGCAACGCGAGCACGATCAGGTTCGCCCCGGTGTAGCCGACCTGCGCGGCGAAGTTCGGATCCTTGCCATAGAGGCCGCGATAGGCAGCGACGAAGGCATGGATTTTCGGATCCGGGTTGTCGGCATGGACGAACAGCATCGGGGTCACCGAATAGAAGCCGTTGGCCGTGCCGCCCGGCATCTTCGCGACCGCCTCGTCGTAGCTCGCCGCCTGCCCCATCATGTCGACGTTCCAGCCAGTCTTGCGCACCGCGGCGATGATCTGGTTGGTGTCACGCACGATGCCGCCCACAATGATCAGGTCGCAGTTGGCGTCACGCATCTTCGCCACTGCGGCGCTGAAATCGGTATCGGTCGGCTTATGCAGCGTCTCCGCCGCGATCTTCTGGCCCTCGGCTTTGAGCTGGTCGCGCGCGCCGTCCATCACGTCACGACCGAAATCGGTGTCCTGCGCCATCGCGCAGATGGTCTTCTTCTGGCGCTGCTCAACGAAGAACTTCACGCCCGACCGCACTTGATCGTAGTAGGAGGCGCCGAGCGCGAACTTGTACTTGTTGAACGGCTCATACATCGACCGCGCCGAGGTCAGCGGAAACATGTTCGGCACGCCGGCCTTGATCTGCATCGGCATGGTGGCGTTGTTCATCGGCGTGCCGCCGTTCGCCACCTCGAGGAAGACATGATCCTGGTTCAGCAGCTTGTTCTCGGCCTGCACCGAGCGCGGCACCTGGTACTGGTTGTCCTCCAGGATGTAGGTCAGCTTGCGGCCGTTGACCCCGCCCGCCTTGTTCACCTGATCGAACACCATGCGATAGGAATTGGAGTTGTTCACTCCCCACATGGCGGTGACGCCCGACAGATCGGTATACGTGCCGATCTTCACCTCGGTCGGGCTGACTCCCTGGTTCGCGGCCACGGCCGGTGTCACGGTGGCAAGCGCCAATGCGCCGACCAGAAGTGCTTTCATGGGTTCCTCCTCGTTTGTGCCGTCACGGCCAACCACCCGCGCCACGATCAGGCGCCGCTGTACATCTCTTCGATCAGCTCGCCGTATGTCTCGCCGACGAAGCCGCGCCGCAACTTCATCATCGGGGTCAGCTCGGGATCATCGGGCTCCAGCTTCCGCTCGATCAGCCGGAACGCGCCGACGATGCCCGGCTGGCCGAGCCGGGAAGCCGCTTGATCGATCTCCCTGCCGATCAGCGCGCGCACCTTCTCGGCGCGCGCCAGGGTGGAGAAGCTGGTGAAGGGAACCTTGCTCGCATGCGCCCAGGCCTCGACCGTGTCTTGCTCGATCATCACCAAGCAGGTCATGAACGCCCGCCCCTCGCCGAACAGCACCGCGTCAGCAATGTAGGGAGAGACCTTCAGCTCCTTCTCGATCGTGGCCACCGTGACCGCGTGGCCCGCCTTCGTGGTGATCACGTCCTGCCGCCGCCCGGTGACGCGCAGATAGCCGTCCGCGAGCGTCCCGAGATCGCCGGTATGCAGCCAGCCATTGCGCAGCGTGCGGGCGGTCTCCTCCGGCCGGTTCCAATACCCGGTGAAGACGTGCGGGCCGCGCACCAGGATCTCCCCGTCGGGGGCAATGCTGATCTCGCCGTACGGCACCGGCCGTCCACCGCATCGCGGCGCGGCGCGTCGGCGGGCATGGCGGCGGCGAGGCCGGCGCACTCCGTCTGGCCGTAAATCTCGATCAGGTCGATGCCCAACGCCATGAACCAGCGGATCAGCGCCGGCGACACCGGCGCGCCGCCGATCAGTCCCAGGCGCAGCCGGCCGAGCCCCAGCTCGCGCCGCACGTTGGCGAGCACGAGCCGGCGCAGCAACGCCGCTTCCGTCGCGAGCCAGGGCGCCACGCCACGCCCGGACAGGCGCCGGTCGGCCACCCGTCCGCCCGCCGCCATCGCCCAGCGATAGAGCCCGCGTTGCAGGGCGGTCGCGGCGCCGGCGGCCAGGGTCACGCGTGCATGGAACCGCTCCCACACATGCGGCGCGGCGACGAGCACGGTGGGCCGCACCTCCTGGAGGTTCTCCAGCACGGTGTCGGTGCTCTCGACGTAGTTGCCGACGCAACGGGTCTGGAGCGCGAGATACAGCCCGAGCACGCGCTCCATGACGTGGCCCATCGGCATGAAGGCGAGCCGCTCGTCCCCGACGTGCTGGCCGAACAGCCGGCCCGCGTGCTCGACCTGCGCCAGAATGGCGCGGTGGCTGAGCATGACCCCCTTTGGCGGCCCCGTGGTTCCGGCGGTGTAGATCAGCACGGCCAGATGATCCGCCCGGATCGCCGCCAGCCCCGCTTCCCAGGCGCGGCCGTCCGCGGCGTCGTGCGCCTCGCCGCGTGCGAGGAACGTCTCCAGGCTCTCGCACATAGGGTCGGCCAGATCGCGCAACCCCTTCATGTCGAGAATGACAATGCGCTCCAGATCGGGGCACGTCGCGCGTGCGTGCAGCGCCTTGTCGAGCTGCTCCTCGTTCTGCACGAACAGCACGCGCGCGGCGCAGTCGCGCAGGATGTCTGCGACCAGCTCCGCCCCGGCGCCGGGATAGATCCCCGCCGCGATGCCGCCCGCGCCCTGGATGCCGAGATCGACGTACACCCCTTCGAGGCGCGTCTCGGCCAGCATGCACGCGACCTCGCCCGGCTTGAAGCCCGTGCCGCGAAGGCCCTGGCCGATCGCGCGCATCTGGCGGCCGAGTTCGGCCCAGGTCACGGCACGCCAGACGCCGCGCTGCTTCTCCCGCAGGATCGGCCGCGCGGCATCGGCGCCGACCCGCTCCCAGACCATCGCCGGGATGCTCTGGGCAGGACCGGTCATCGCCACAACTTCTTTCTCTTCCACCGGCGCTGGCCGCGCACCCCGGCCTCTTTCTGGCCGAGGTAGAATTCCTTGATGTCCTCCTTCTCCATCAGGCTCGCGCAATCGTCCTGCATGACGATGCGGCCCACCTCGATGACGTAACCGTAGTCGGCGGTCTTCAGCGCGACATGCGCGTTCTGCTCGACGAGCAGGATGGCGACGCCGTGCTCCTGATTGATGCGCCGGATGATGCCGAAGATCTGCGTCACCAGGATCGGCGACAGGCCGAGCGAGGGTTCGTCGAGCAGCAGCAGCTTGGGCTTGCCCATCAGCGCGCGGCTGATCGCCAGCATCTGCTGCTGCCCGCCCGACAGCAGGCCGGCGCGCTGAGCGGCGCGTTCCTTCAGCATCGGGAAGTAGTCGAAGCACATCTCCAAGTCGCGCGGTACCTCGCGGTCGTGGCGCGTGTAGGCGCCCATCATCAGGTTCTCCCGCACGGTCAGCAGCGGGAAGACCTCGCGTCCTTCGGGAACGTGGCAGATGCCGAGCCGCACCACCTGGTCGGGCGAACGGCCGCGCAGGTCCTGGTCCTCGAAACGGATATAGCCGCGCTCGGGGTTCAGCACGCCGGAGATGGTGCGCAGCACGGTCGTCTTGCCGGCGCCGTTCGCGCCCAGCACGGTGACGATCTGCCCGGGGCGACCTGCAGGCTGATGCCGCGGATCGCCTGGATCGGCCCGTAATAGGTCTCGATGCCGCCGACGCTCAGCAGCGGTCCGGCGCTCATGCCTCGCCACCGATATAGGCGCGCACCACCTCGGGATGGGACTGCACCTCGCGCGGGGTGCCAACCGCCATGACCTTCCCGTAGTTCAGCGCCAGTACGCGGTCGGAGACGGCGCTCACCAGGCTCATGTCGTGCTCGACCATGATGACGGTGATGCCGAGATCCTTCTTGATGTCCTCGATCCAGTAGCCCATGCCCTCGGTCTCCTCGACATTGAGGCCAGAGGACGGTTCGTCGAGCAGCAGTAGCTTGGGCTCGGTGCAGAGCGCGCGGCCAAGCTCGACGACCTTGCGCACGCCGTACGGCAGACTGCCGATCAGCGTATGGCGGTAGTGTTGCAGGCCGAGGAAGGCGATCACGTCCTCCGCCCGCTCCCGGTGCACCAGCTCGTCGCGCCGGGCGGACGGCAGGAATGCGAGTTGCGCCAGGATGCCCGCCTTGACGTGGCACTGGCAGCCGATCAGCAGGTTCTGCAACACGTCGGCCTTCGCGAACAGCTCGATGTTCTGGAACGTGCGCGCGATGCCGAGCCCGGCGACGCGGTGCGGCGGAACGGCGGTGATGTCCCGGTCCTGGAAGACCAGCCGGCCGGATGTCGGCTGATAGATGCGGCTGATCAGGTTGAAGATCGTCGTCTTGCCGGCGCCGTTCGGGCCGATGATCGAGAAGACCTCGCCCGGCCGCACCTCGAAGCTCACGGAATCGACCGCGCGGATGCCGCCGAACTGCACCGAGAGGTCGTCGGCCTGGAAGAACACGCTCACCGCACGCGCTCCGAGCGCGTGTAGGTCCGCTGCCGACGGAACGCGGCCCGCCGGTGCAGCGGGAAGGTCTGGAAGAACGCCTTGGTCTTGAGCCAGCGGCCATAGATGCCGGCCGGCTCGAACAGGATCACCAGCACCAGGATCAGCCCGAAGATGGAGGGCTCCAGCCCCGGCATATGGGCGATCTGGCCGGGCAGGTAGTCGCGTGCGATGGCGATGGCCTGCGGCAGCAGGCGCACGAACAGCGCGCCGAAGATGACGCCGTGCAGGGAGCCGATGCCGCCCACGAACACGATCGTCAGGAACTGCACCGATAGCAGGATGTCGAAGGAATCCGGGGCGAGGAAGTTCACGTAATGGGCGAACAGCGCACCGGCCAGGCCGGTGATGCCGGCGGAGATGGCGAAGGCGATCGTCTTGTACAGAGCAACGTTGATGCCCATGCTCTGCGCCGAGATCTCGGAATCGCGGATCGCCACCATCGCCCGGCCGAGCGGCGTGCGCAGGATGTTGCAGCTGATCCACAGCACGAACACCAGCACCACCAGCGCCATGTAATAGACGCCCGTTGCGCCCTGGATCTGCACGCCGAGAATGCTGGGGACCGGCACCGGCATCCCGTCGAAGCCGTGGGTGACGGAGTCCCATTTCTCCAGCACTGTCCCCACGATCTGCCCGAACGCCAGGGTGGCGATGGCGAGATAGAGCCCGCTCATGCGCAGCGTCGGGATGCCGATGACGATGCCGGCAATCGCCGCCAGCAGCCCGGCCGCAGGCAGCGTGACGAGGAACGGCAGGCCGGCGGTCAGCAGCACCGCCTCGGTGTAGGCGCCGATGCCCAGGAACGCGGCATGGCCGAGATTGACCAGGCCGGTGTAGCCGGTCAGCAGCATCAGCCCGACGCCGCCGATGGCGAAGATGAACACGGCGCCCAGCTCGCCGATGTAGAACGTGCCGAGCACGAAGGGCAGCACCGCGACCACCGCGATCAGCAGACCGTACCAAAACAGGTCGCCGCCATGCCGCCAGACGGTCAGGTCCTGGCGGTAGCTGGTCTTGAACAGGTATCGCATCGCCTAGACCCGCTTGACCATCTTCTCGGCGAACAAACCCTGCGGCAGCAGGATCAAGGTCGCGAGCAGGACGGCATTGGAGGTGACATCCTGGAACCCGGCCGGGAGGTAGAACCCGGCGAGCTGCTCGGCGATGCCGATGATGATGCCGCCGACCAGCGCCCCGGGGATACTGCCGAAGCCGCCCAGCACGGCGGCGGCGAAGGCCTTGATGCCGAGGAACCCCATGTTCACGTCGATCATCGAGATCGGCGTGAGCAGGATCGCGGCGACCGCCGAGACGCCGGCGGCGATCGCCCAGATCAGCGAGAACACGGTGCGGACCGGGATGCCCATGTAGTAGGCCGCAAGCTGGTTCTGCGAGGCCGCCTGCATGGCGACGCCAAGCCGCGTCTTGCTGAAGAAGAGATAGAGCACGACGCACAGCACCACGGTGCCGCCCAGCACCGAGAGACTGTCCGCGCCCAGCACCATCCCGCCGAGCTTGACCGTCTTGTTGGTGAACGGCGTGGTGTAGCCGACCGAATCGTATCCCCAGATGATCCCGGCGGCGGCACGAAAGATGAAGCCGAGGCCGAGCGTCAGCATCACCACCGCGAATTGCGGCTGGCCCATGACCCGCCGGATGACGATGACATCCAGCAGGAAGCCGAACACGGCCGTGGTGAAGATCGCGAGGACCGCGCCGACCCAGTAGTTCAGCCCCAGCCAGCTCACGAAGCTGAACGCGGCGAACCCGCCCAGCATCATGATCTCGCCCTGGGCGAAGTTCACCAGCTCGGTTGCTTTATAGATCAGAACGAAACCGAGCGCGATGATCCCGTAGATGCAGCCAGAGGCTGCCCCGTTCACGATGAGCTGAAGCAGGCGCGCGGCGTCGGCCAAGGACGGAAAGCTCCCTTCATCGCGGGCTTTGCCCTGCGTCATGTCTATGCCGGCACGATAGGCTGGCGCTTCGGCCAGCGTCAATCGGGCAGCCAATCGCCCACAATCTGCTCCTCGGTAAAGGTGAGAGTGGCGGGATCAACACGCGGGCTTTCACCCCGCACCGCGAACTCGACGCTTACTGCCCGGAAAGCGCGCGGCATCTCGCGACGAATGATCTCGGGAACGGCACGGCGTAGGCTGGGGCTATCCTCGAGAACGGTCTCGATATCACCGCGGGTCCGCACGATCGTGCCGGCCCAGCCCGCGCGCGGTGGGACCGCGGTGGATGCCTGCATCTTCATCAGATGCTCGATGACCGTGCGGATATGGCTCGCCAGTGTGCGGCGCTCCGATGCCCCCAAGCTCTCGATCTCCTCGGCGACATTTTCCCAGTCCACCGCCGCGTTACTGCCCCCGCGCGCGGCCGAGCGCAGGGCTTCCGCCTGCTGCGCGGCCCAAAGCACGAGATCGGTTCGATACAGGCTTCCCATCTTGTCCCTGTCTAATGCATCGGAGCCGGCTTTGCGTCGCGCAGCGGTGTGCCACTCTCGGCCAGTTCGCGCAGCAGGCGCGACGGCGCCCAGCGTTCGCCGTATTGCTGATGCCACGCGGCGATCTGGTTGTAGACCTCGCGCACGCCGATCTGGTCGGCCCAGAACATCAGCCCGCCCCGGTAGCGGGGGAAGCCGAAGCCGTGCAGCCACATCACGTCGATGTCGCTCGCGCGGTACGCCTTGCCCTCCTCCAGGATGCGGCAGGCCTCGTTGACCGAGGAGAACAGCAGGCGACGCAGGATCTCCTGGTCGGTGAAACTGCGCTGCGGCACGCCCATCTCGGCGGCCACCTCCTTGATGATGCGTGCGACCTCGGGGTCGGGATGCGGCGTGCGGTCGCCCTTCTCGTAGCGGTACCAGCCGGCGCCGGTCTTCTGCCCGAACCGGCCCAGCTCGGCGACGCGATCGGCGATCGGCAGCTTGCGGTAATTCGGGTTCTGCGCCGCCCGGCGCTTGCGGCTGGCAAGCCCGATATCGAGCCCGGCGAGGTCGCCCACTGCGAACGGTCCCATCGGATAGCCGAAATCGACCATCGCCTTGTCCACCTGCTCGGGCAGGCATCCCTCTTCCAGCAAGATCACCATTTCGGTGTTGAACGGCGCGCGCGAGCGATTGGCCACGAACCCGTCGGTGTTGCCGGCCATCGCCGAGAGCTTGCCGATCTTGCGGCCCATCGCCATCGTGCTGACCAGCGTCTCCGGCGAGGATCGCGCGCCGCGCACCACCTCCAGCAGCTTCATCACGTTGGCCGGGCTGAAGAAATGTGCGCCGGCGACATCCTGCGGGCGCGCGGTCTCGGCGGCGAGCTCGTCGATGTCCAGCGCCGAGGTGTTGGACAGGATCAGCGCGCCGAGCTTCACCGCCTTGTCCAGCGCGCGAAAGATCGGCTTCTTGACGTCCATTTCCTCGAACACCGCCTCTACCACGATGTCCGCATCCTTGATGTCATCATAGCCGGCGACCGGCTGGATGCGCGCCAGGCGGCGTTCCATCTCGTCCTGGGCGAGGCTGCCGCGCTTGACCGAGGTCGCGTAATTGGCGCGGATGCGCTCCATGCCGCGGTCCAGCGCCTCCCTGGTCGCGTCCATGATCCGCACCGGATAGCCGAAATCGGCAAAGCTCATCGCGATGCCGCCGCCCATCGTGCCGGCACCCACGACGGCGGCACTGGTGAACGGACGCGGCGCGGTGGTCTCGGGGATATCGGGCAGCTTGGCGGCCTCGCGCTCGGCGAAGAAGGCGTAGCGCAGGGCGCGCGCCTCGTCGGAATTCTCCAGCTCGGCAAATAACTCCTGCTCGCGCGCGATGCCCTGGTCGAACGGCAGCGTGCAGGCGGCCTCGACGGCGAGGATGCAGTTGTACGGCGCCTTCTGATTGCGTGCGCGCCGGGCGATGGATTTGCGCATGGCATCGAAAATGCCGGGATCGTCCTTGGCCTCTGTCAGCCTTTCCTCACGCTCGCGCACGCGCGGCAGCGGACGGGCGTCGGCGATCTTGCGTGCGTATGCGACGGCCTCGGCGCGCAGGTCGGCGCATCGGCCGGCAGCACCGCGTCGAGGATGCCGAGGCCCTTCGCCTCGGGCGCGGGAACGTGGCGGCCGGAGACGATCATCTCCAGCGCGACCTTCGGCCCCGCCAGCCGCGGCAGGCGCTGGGTTCCGCCACCACCTGGCAGGATGCCGATGAGCACCTCCGGCAGCCCGACCTTGGCCGAGGCGACCGCGATCCGGTAATGGCAGGCCATCGCGATCTCCAGCCCGCCGCCAAGCGCGTAGCCGTGGATGGCGGCGACCACCGGCTTTTCGGAGGCGTCGAGGATGTCATAGACGCGTTGACCCAACGGCAGGCGCGCGCGCGCCTTGCCGAACTGGCGGATATCGGCGCCAGCGATGAAGCTGCGCCCCGCCCCGATCAGCACCATGGCACGAATGGCGGGCTCGGCATTGCCTTTCTTCAGGGCATCGATGATGCCCTCCGGCACCCCCGGGCCGAGCGCATTCACCGGTGGATAATCGACGGTGATGACGCCGATCTCGCCGTCGCGGTCCAAGCGGACCAAGGGGACATCCGTCGGTGCATCGGCCATGGCGGCTTCCTCCGTTGTTGCGTGGAGAATAGAAGCGTGCGGCGCTGGCGTAAACGCATGCCCGGACGGCGGTCCGCCGCGATCAACATCCCCGTGCGCGCGGCAACGCCGGAGCACAGGACGGATTGAGGCTTGGGGCATCACGCCGGAGAATCCAATGCACCGCGCTGTCCTCGCCCTCTCCATCACGACCGCGCTGGCGCTCGCCGCTGCCGCGCCGCCTGACGGCAGTCAGCCGCCGGCCACCGGCTCGATGTACAACGGCAATAACGCGGCCCCGCTGGTCGCCACGACCGCCGGAACCGAACAGGCGCCGCCGCAATCCAAGCCGGCCCAATCCGGCGCCAATTCCCAGACTGGTGCGACCGGTGCGGGGACCGGCGGGACATCCGGGGGGCAGCAGCAGGGCAGTGAGCAGTAAGACCCTCTCCCGGTAGGATGTGACGCCAGGAGATATTGCCGCAGGCGAAGGGGAGAGGGCGAGGTCGTTGGCGGGCTTCGTCGTCCAGCGGATGCTGCCCAAAGGGTTGAGCCAGGAATGTGTGCGCTCGACGACCCGCCACCGTGTCTTGGCCCGATCAATGGTGCAAGACATCGATCGCCTCCGGACAGCGGTCTCAGCTTCCGACATCGGGCCGCTGTCTGCCCATATAGAGATCTTTTGATGCTCCCCTGTATGGACGCGGCTTGACCGCCGGAGCCCCGAGCCCATCCTCGGCCCTGCTGCTTCGGCGTTCGCTTGAGGAGAGCTTCGCGACACTCGGCACCGCCGCTGCCGATCCGGCGCTTGGCCAGACAGTGGTGATCGGGCACAGCCATGGCCGCCTGCTGGCGAAGATGCTCGTGATCGACCCGGGCGAGCGGCTGTGGAACGGAATCAGCGGCCGGCCGCTCGACAATCTGCGGATGAGCCTCGCGTCGAAGGCGCGGGTCCGCGCCGCGCTGTTCGTCCGTCCATTGTCGGAGGTGCGCCCCGCGGTGTTCATCGCGACCCCTCATCGCGGCAGCCACATCGCCGCGCTGTCCGTCAGCCAGCTTGTCGGCCGATCGGTGACCCTGCCCGTCGATATCGCGCTGGTTCGTCGCGAATTGCTGGCGAACAATGCCGACGAGCCGACTTTCGATGTGCGCCGCGGTTGGCTCGGAAGTATCTACGGCATGACGCCGGGTAGCTCGTTCATCCGTGCCCTGGCAAGCGTGCCCGTCGTTGCGGTGAACTCGATCATTCCAACGCGCGGCAACGGCCCCCTGGCTGATCGGACCGATGGCGTCGTGGGTTATTCGAGCGCGCATATTGAACTCGTGGAATCGGAGCTTGTGGTCAATTCCGGGCACTCGACCCTGTCCCCCCGGCGACCATCCAGGAGGTCCGCAGGATCCTGCTCCACCATCTCGCCAATGCGTGCCGCGCGGCGATCCGTTGCGACGAGCCGGTGGTGATTTCGGCGCGCTGACGCAGGGTCAAGCTCCGGATCGACGTGAATGCCGGTATTGCCGCCTGAGCCTGTGGCCTGGTGTCTGCCTCACGACCGCAATCTGTTGGCGACAAGCGGAATTGACTGACCGGCGCAGGTGCGCGACTGTGATACGCTTTCGGATGCAGGTTAGTGGCGTCGGCTGAAGGCTTGCCGGCCCGATCCAGGCAATGGGCGTCGTAAATCGATCCCCAAGGACGAGAGGCTCTGATGCGGTTGCGGAAGAAGTATCTCGCCATCATATCACGCATCGTGCCGATGGGAGCGGTTGGTGCCTCGGTGCTGCTCGGCTCTACGATCGCCAGCGCCGCCCCTGATCATCCGGCGCAGATCCAACCACCGGCCGCCGCCATGCCGGGAGTCTCCGAACGGCTCGCCGCCATTCGTGAAGCGGTCTTCGTCGTGGCAGGACCCGAGGGCGGGGCCATGCAGGGCGATCCAAACTTCCACCTGGTCTGGGGCAACCGGTGGGCCAACGTGGGATGGGGCGGACGCCGCGGCGGGGGCTGGGGCCGACCGGCGTGGAACAATTGGCGCAACTTCCGGCCTCGCTGGAACAATTGGAGCAACGCGTGGCGCAACTGGTGATGGGACAGCCGAGGCTCAGCAGACGATGAGCCGCCCCTTCCCCAAGATCGAACTGTTGGTCATCCAGCCGACCCCGTTCTGCAACATCGATTGCAGATACTGCTACCTGCCAAACCGGACTTCGAAAGCGGTCATCTCGACCGAGACCCTGGTCAACCTGTTTTCGCAGGTCTTTGCATCGGGCTGGGTGCGCGACGGCCTCTCCGTCGTGTGGCACGCCGGTGAACCGATGGTGCTGCCCATCGCGTTCTACCGCGATGCGTTCCGAACCGTCGATCGGCTGAAGCCGGCGCATCTGGCGGTCGAGCATGCGTTCCAGACCAACGGCACCTTGATCGACGAGGCGTGGTGCGCGTTCTTCGCCGAGGAGCACGTCAATGTCGGGGTCAGCATCGATGGTCCCCGGCACGTGCATGACCGCAACAGGATCACGCGGTCCGGCCGTGGCACCTTCGAAAAGACGGTCGCTGGCATCCGGCAGTTGCGACGGAGCGGTGTGCCGTTCCATGTCATTTCTGTTTTATCCGCTTCCAGCATGGCCTCCGCCGGCGAGCTGTTCGATTTCTATGTCGCGGAAGGAATCGAGGAGGTCTGCTTCAACGTCGAGGAATCCGAGGGCAGCCATGTCTCCCGCTCCTTCGCCGAGGCGGGGATCGAGGCAGCCTATTATCGGTTCCTGAGCGAGTTCTGGCGCCTGTCGGCGGCCGCACCCGGCAAACTCACCTTCATCCGCGAGATCGAACACGCGATCCAGCAGGTGGTCCGCCCGAAGGACGCGGCGTTTGTCAATCAGCTGGTCGAACCGTTCGCCGTCACCAGCGTGGACTGGGCGGGGAATGTCTCGACGTTCTCGCCTGAGCTGCTGGGGCTGAAGAACGCCGACTACAACGACTTCCTGCTGGGAAACATCAATCGCGACGCACTGGCGGATCTTCGGGATCGGCCCAGTCTGGCTCGCATGCTGCGAGACATCCGGGCGGGTGTCGCGATGTGCCGGGAGCGCTGCGAGTATTTCAGCGTGTGCGGCGGCGGCGAGCCGGTCAACAAGCTGGCCGAGAATGGTACGTTTGCCAGCGCCGAAACGCGCTATTGCCGGTTGGTCAAGATGCGGGGGACCGACGTTGTGCTCGATGCGATCGAGCGGCTGCAGCCGGGCAGGCGCGGTGCGACCGGCGGTGGCGAGAACTGGGCCAGCCTGCCGGCGCAAGGGCGCCGTGTGGAGGCCCGCGTGTACGAGTGACACCTGTCATTCCGGAGGGGAGGACGAGCATGGCGTTCCGAGGGTTGACGGCATTCGCGATCGGCGCCGCGATGCAAGTGGCCCTCTTCGGCCTCGCATTTGCCCAGGGCAGCGCCTCGACGTCGGTTCCGGCCGGATCGGGGCCGGCCTACGACGAGTCCGTACCGGAGCAATTGAGCGAGCTGGCCGCGCCGGACGCGTCGCCCGCGGCCGACCTGCCGGTGCTGTACGTCACCAGTGTCGAGGTGTTGCGCACCTCGGCCGAGCCCAGGCTCGATATCGTGCGCGTGACGGGGCTGGCGGCATCTCAGGGCTGGAGCGCGCCGCAGCTGGTCCCGACCTCCGCCGGAAAGCCGGCCGACGGCGTCCTCGATCTGCAATTCATCGCGACGCCGCCCAGGCTGTCGCAGAACGCGGAAGGCTTCGTGCCGATCGACGCGGTGTTCCCGTTTGAGGAAGGCCAGCCATTCAACGGCGTGCGCGTCCGCGCCTCGGAGAATGCCATCATGGTCAAGCAGATCCCCGGCAGCGGCCAGGCGGCCATCGGCGTCAACGACTGCAGGGACTGCGTGGGCAAGAAGCTTGTCTCGGAGGGGGCCACGCAGCCGGGGCAGCAGGGCAGCATCCGGCAGGAGGACTTTCCGAAGATACTGCGCGTCATCAGACCGTCGGACGGCGTCAGGGGCACCAGGCTCGATCCCAACCGCCTCACCCTCATCCTCGGCGACGACGGCACGATCGTCGAGGCGTTCTGGGAGTGACGGCCTGTCAGTTGGCCTTCCTGATCTCGCCGCAGTCGCCATGGGCAAGCGCGCCGGGCAAGGCGGTGCCTGAATTCCTCCCGACTGAGCTGGGTAAGGGATCGTCGGGAATTAACCGCTCTATCCCGGTCGTTTCACTAGGCGGATCGTATACTTCCATCTGCCGTGGAACTCGTCACGCATGATGTTGATGGCCTCCATCTTGTCGTCCGGGACGATGGCACCTTTGGGGGTCGACGTTGGTGTCGAGTTCACGGTGCACCGTCAGGCCTGTGTCTATGGTTGTGGCGCTGATCAAACCGGGCGGCGGGTGGACAGGCTATTACGGCAAACCAGGACCTATCGTGACATAGAACGGCCTGCTCCAGTTCCGAGCTATCCAACGAGGCTGGAGACTGGGACGACTTGTGTAAATGCCATAGCGTCGGAACCGGAGGCGTACTAGGTGCCGCAGCTCGCGGGCTTGATGTCCGGCTCAGCGCCGAGGACGCCGAAGCCCCTCCCGGAGAGTGACACGTGGCCGCACGCGGCCGGGCGGGTTGCGACCAGGGATCGCCGGGAGTCGTGATCTCCACCGACGGAAACTAAACCAACTAATACGCCCGGCACTGATGCTTGACTCGCGTGGGACTCCGCCGCCGCCGCGGGTGTGATCCGCTGCCTCCGGAGCTGAATCGGAGGCTGGCATGGCGGCGGTTGCGATCACGCGGACGGAGCTGGACGCCTCGGGGCTGCGGCGAGCGGCGGGCCGCAGCCGCGACGCGGCGGCAGCACGGCGGATGCTGGCTTTGGCAGCGGTGCTGGAGGGTAGCAGCCGGATGGAAGCCGCTCGCTCGGCCGGCATGGATCGGCAGACGCTGCGCGATTGGGTGCATTGCTACAACGAGCAAGGCATTGCGGGCCTGTCGGACAAGCGAGGAAAGTCGGGCCGAAGCGACGGCTGTCGCTGGCGCGGCAAGGGCGAATGTGGCCGAGCACAGTGTGGTGCGCTGGCGCCGAGCGGACTTGGCGCGCGTCATCGCGGCGCGTTTCGGGGTGGTCCTGGCCGAACGCAGCGTCGGTGCGGTGCTGCGGCGGCTGGGGTTCCGGCGGCTCATAGTGCGGCCCCAGCATCCCGGGCATGGCAGCGCGGCGCAAGCATCTTTCAAGCGGAGTTCCAGGCCCGTGTAGACGCCGATTTTCCCGAGACCGCTCGAGGCAAGCCGCTCGAGCTCTGGTGGCAGGATGAGGCCAGGGTCGGGCAGCAAGGCACGCTGAACTCGGGTCTGGGCGAGGCTTGCCAAAGGTTCCGTCCGGCGCAGCCGGATGGAATGGCAAGACGAGGGTGAGCGCGGCTCGCGCCCGCTCGCGCCGCGCGACCAGCGTAATGACTGGGCGTATCTGTTTGGCGCGGTCTGCCCGGCGCGCGGCAACCCGGTCGAGATTGTCTGGGCTTATTACCACGATCGCGTGACGCGCGTGGGCACAGGTCAGGCAATGATGCCGTGCGTATCATTGCCCGGCCAACGAAACCGAACGCCGGCATCGTGCCCTCGCGCTCGCCCGCAGAGTATCAATAGACGGAACGAAACCAGCGATCGACCTGCGAGAGGATACCTTGGTCTTCGCATCACGCCTTCGAATGTCTGGCGCAAGGTGTCGAGAAAGGGGATGACACGGAGTCTCCCTGCCGCTGCTACGGCGTGAGCTGTGCATAAGGGCTAGCCCGGATATCTCACAGGTTCGGCACTTTTTATTCTGTAACACTTGGAGCAGGAAAGGAAACCGGGCGCAAACACTCTCTGGAGAGGCCGCGCCCGATCCTGCTCAAAGGCTCACACGGGAGCCGACCGGTGTTGTCCCGATACTGAAGTCTTAGGCGGCATCCACGGTGCGCCAGCCCTGCGTGAGGTCATCGAGCCTAGCCTTTAGCTCAGGCGGCAACGCCCCTTTCTCCGCTGCCGCAAGGCTCTCGGCGAGTTGCTCGGGGCGGCTCGCGCCGATGATCGGCGCGGTGATGGCGGGATTCGACAGCACCCAGGAGACCGCGAGCGTGACCATGCTCATGCCCACCTCGTCGGCCACGGCGCGCAGGCTCTCGACGGTCGCGAACTCCTGCTCGTGCCAGTAGCGTTCCTGGTAGCGTGGGCCGGCGCTGCCCAGAGAGAAGCGTGTTCCCTCGGGCGGCGCAGCGCCGCGATTGTGCTTGCCCGTGAGCAGCCCGCCGGCCAGCGGATTGTAAGGGATCACGGCGATGCCCTCCTCCTCGCACATCGGCAGCAGGTCGCGCTCGAAGGCGCGGAACAGCAGATTGTAGCGTGGCTGGACGGAGGCGATGCGGACGAGGTTCTTGAGCTCGCTCCGTCCCAGCGCGCGGGCAGCCTTGTGGGCCGGCCAATTGGAGACGCCCACGTAGCGGGCCTTGCCATGCCGCACGACCATGTCGAGCGCCTCGAGCGCTTCGTCGAGGGGAGTGTGTGCATCGTAGCTGTGTAGCTGGTAAAGGTCGATGTAGTCGGTACCGAGACGCCGGAGCGAGGCTTCGACCGCATCGAGCACATGCTTGCGCGACATGCCCCGGTCCCAAGGCTTCGCCCCCATCTGTCCCACGCACTTGGTGGCAAGCACGAACTGATCGCGCTTTCCCTTGAGCCAGGCACCCACGATCTCCTCGGTGCGGCCCGCGGTGGAGCGTCCGCCACCAAGCGGGTAGACGTCCGCCGTGTCGAGGAAGTCGATCCCGCCCTCGGCGGCCGCGTCAAGGATCGCATGACTTTGCGCCGTATCGCACTGCAGCCCGAATGTCATCGTGCCGAGGCAGAGCCGTGTCACTTGCAGGCCAGTGCGGCCGAACGTGGTATAGCGCATGGATAAACCTCGGCATTTCTGACGATCGACGAACAGCGAGCGGAGCCGGATCGGGCGCGCGTCGCAATCTCGGCGGCCCCCCGATCGAGGCCTGCTCGCTATACCGGGCCCACAATAGCGCCTGTGCGGCCTACCCGACCAGGGATGCGCCGCGCTGTGCGCTCCTGCACTTTGGCGGCTGCCGTTGACGCGAAGCTACCAGTCAGTATGATCCCGCTACCGCCCGGAAGTCAGAGTTGCCGCGACGCTGCTTCGGCGGTTTGATGAACTTGACGGGCGACGCAACGAGGATGCGATGGCGAGAGCGATATCGAGTGTTGGAAGCCCCGTGCCCGCAACCCGGTCAGCGTCGGAGGTCAGCTTCGACGCGCTGATTGTTGGCGCTGGGTTCTCCGGCATCTACCAACTCCTCTGTTTGCGCGACCGATTGGAGCTGTCGGCGGGTCTTCTGGAGGCGGGAGATGGCGTGGGCGGCACTTGGTATTGGAACCGCTATCCCGGGGCGCGCTGCGATTCCGAGAGCCATTCCTATTCCTATTATTTCTCTGAGGAGCTGCTGCGCGAATGGACCTGGTCCGAGCGCTATCCGGGGCAGGCCGAGATCATGCGTTACCTCAACTATGTCGTCGACAAGTTCGACCTCCGGCGTGACATCCGTTTCGGCGCTCGCGTGGCCGCTGCGCAATACGATGCGGCCACGAACCGTTGGCACGTGCAAACCGAGGCCGGGGATCGCTACACCGCGACATTCCTGATCACCGCGGTCGGTTGCCTTTCCGCCGCCAACATCCCGGAGAGTCCAGGCCTCGGTGATTTCGCGGGCCAATTGTATCACACGGGCCAATGGCCTCATGCGGGGGTCGACTTCACGGGCAAGCGGGTCGGGATGATCGGCACCGGCTCGACCGGCATCCAGGCGGCGCCGGTGATCGCGGAATCAGCGTCCCACCTCACTGTCTTTCAGCGCACGGCCAACTACAGCATCCCGGCCCGGAATGCGCCCTTGACCGATGAATTCAAGCGCTGGTCGAAGGAGAACGCGGCCGAGCTCCGGCGCGTGATGCAGTCCACCCCCAACGGGCACCCTTTCGTCATCGCCGATCGTTCGGCCCATGACGTCCCGCCGGACGCGCGGCAGGCCATCTACCAAGCCGCCTGGGACAAGGGTGGATTGCAGTTCCGCGCGGCCTTCCGCGACCTTCTGGTTGACCAGGCGGCGAACGACACCGCGTCGGAGTTTCTCCGTGCCAAGATCCGGGAGGTCGTCAAGGACCCGGTCACGGCGGGAAAGCTGGCCGATATCGATCATCCCTTCGCCACCAAGCGTCCGCCGATCGACACCGGTTACTTCGAGACGTTCAACCGCGACAACGTTGCCCTGGTCGATGTGCGCGCGACTCCGATCGAACGCATCACCCCAGCCGGTATCCAGACCAGCGACGGCACGGAATACCCCCTCGACATCATTGTTTTCGCGACCGGCTTCGACGCCATGACCGGCCCGCTACTCAGGATGGATATAAGCGGCCGTGACGGCCTGTCGCTTCGGGAGGCATGGCGGTCAGGGCCGCGCGCCTATCTCGGCTTGCAAATCGCCGGTTTTCCCAACCTGTTCACCATCACCGGACCTGGCAGCCCCTCCGTGCTTTGCAACATGCCGGTCGCCATAGAGCAGCATGTCGAGTGGATCACCGAGTGCATCGCTCATCTGCGCCGGCAGGGTTTCGCGCACA
Source organism: uncultured Pseudomonadota bacterium (assembly GCA_963756495.1). GTDB lineage: Bacteria > Pseudomonadota > Alphaproteobacteria > Acetobacterales > Acetobacteraceae > DATFDN01. The sequence goes on from CAVWNS010000013.1 coordinate 52,808, forward strand.
TCGAGGCGACACCAGAGGCGGCGGAGCGCTGGGGGCGGGATGTGAACGACGCCGCCAATGCCACCCTTCTGCCGCAGGCAAAGCATTCCTGGTATCTGGGCGCGAACGTGCCGGGCAAACCGCGCATGTTCATGCCGTATGCCGGCGGAATGGCCCGCTATCGCGAAATCTGCGCCGGGGTCGCGGCAAAGGGTTATGACGGCTTCGCGCTGAGCCCCTAGGAAACCGCGCCGTGGTCGCGATCGTCTCTGGGCGACATGGCAGGAGTGATGTGAGATGACTGCCTCACGCGAAACTCGGCCCTCCGGCGTGGGATCGGCTCCGGAATACGATGTCATCATCATCGGGGCGGGCATCTCGGGCATGTACCAGCTCCATCGTTTGCGGGAGCTGGGCCTGCGGGTGCGGGTGTTCGAGGCCGGCTCCGGCGTCGGCGGCACGTGGTACTGGAACCGCTATCCCGGAGCGCGCTTCGATTCCGAAAGCTATTCCTATGGCTACTCGTTTTCGCGAGAGCTGTTGGACGAATGGAACTGGTCCGAGCATTTCGCGGGTCAGCCGGAGACGCTGCGCTATCTCAATCATGTAGCAGACAAGTTCGACCTACGCCGTGATATCCAGTTTCGCAGCCGCGTCACGGCCGCGAACTGGCAGACAGGGACGCGGACCTGGGACGTGATGCTGGAGGACGGCAGCCACCACAGCACGCGCTTCCTGATCACCGCGGTCGGCCCGCTGTCGGCGCCGACGATGCCGCGCATCGAAGGGGTGAAAACATTCCAGGGCCAGTCCTGCCACACCGCGAGGTGGCCGCATGAACCCGTACGTTTCGAAGGCAAGCGGGTGGCAGTGATCGGCACCGGGGCCACGGGCGTGCAGACGATCCAGGAGGTGGCCAAGACCGCCGGCCACCTGACCGTGTTCCAGCGCACGCCGAACTGGTGCGCGCCGCTGCACAACAACCGGATCGACGCCGAGGAGATGGCGAAGATCAAGGCCGGCTACCCGGAGATGTTCATACGCTGCCAGGAGACCTTCGCGTGCTTCCTGCACACGCCGGACCCGCGCGGCACGTTCGAGGTGACAACGGAGAAGCGGGAGGCGTTTTGGGAGAGGCTGTACGAGGAGCGCGGCTTCGGCATCTGGCAGGGCAATTTTCGCGACATCCTCATCGACCGAGCCGCGAATGCAGCGATCTCGGACTTCGTGGCCAGGAAAATTCGCCAACGAGTGAAGGACTCCAGGATCGCCGAGAAGCTGATCCCGAAGAACCACGGTTTTGGCACGCGCCGCGTGCCGCTGGAGACTCGGTACTACGAGGTCTACAATCAGCCCAACGTCCTGCTGGTGGACCTCAACGAAACTCCGATCGAGCGAATCACGGCCGCGGGGATCAAGACCAGCGATGCCGAGCACAGGTTCGACATCATCATCTATGCGACTGGGTTTGATGCCATCACAGGCAGCTTCGATCGCATCGACATTACGGGCGTGGACGGGGTACGGCTGAAGGACAAGTGGGCGCGTGGGCCGCAGACATTTCTAGGCGTTCTCGTAAAAGATTTTCCCAACATGATGATGGTGATGGGGCCGCATACGGCGCTCGGCAATATTCCGCGCACCATCGAATATAATGTCGAGTGGGTGACGGGCCTGGTGCACTACGCGCGCGAACATGGACTAACGCGCGTGGAGGCCACGAAAGCGGGGGTGGCGTCCTGGACCGATCACGTAAGGTCGCTGGGAGTGGGACTGTTGTCCAACGAGGTCAACTCCTGGATGACCGGCATCAATACCAACGTGGAGGGCAAGCAGACCCGCATCATCGCGCGCTACAGCGGCAGTGCTCCGGCATACCGCGCGCGGTGCGATGAGGTGACTGCGAAGAGATATCAGGAGCTCGCCCTGGCATAGTTCCAGGTACCGTGACGCATCACGTAATGCGCCGCGACGGCGGCGGATTGGGCTGCCTCGGAAAGATCACGGGCGTGCCTCACCGTCTCAGCGTTGGCGACGGCTATCCGTGCCCGATATATCCATTCGCCCGCCATCGACGGTGAGCACCGGGGCCGTCACCATCCGGCTATGGCCTTTCGGTCCTTGTTGTCCCGCATCAGCAAGGAAAAGCTCGGGATCTTCTCAAAACCCAGCCCTTGTGGCAGCCCCGTCTCAGGGTCCAGGCGGACCTTGGCATAGCTCTCGCCGGAGATTTTCTCCCATTTCCCGGCCGGCTGTTTGACCTCCAGGTTCACGACCGTCGCCCTGAAGATCATTCTGACGATGGCCTGCTTTGGCGAGGACGGCTTTGTAAGGCTCGGACATCCCGCCATCACCTGCCACCCGTTCGCCAGCGCCCAGGCAGTCAGCTCTTCCCTATCCATGCGGCAAACACCCTTTCAGATGTGTCCGACGTACGGCATCCAAGCAACCGCCGCAATTCCGCGCTGGAACGCTGGGCGTCGAAACCGCCTGAGCCCGAGCGCGCATTCAGGTGGCTGCGGTGCGCAGGAGGCCGCGCGCGGCGAGGTTAGCCATCAGCGCTCCGATCCCGAACTGCCAGCGTTCGCAGGCGGGGCTCGGCCGCATGCGATTCGTCAGCCGGCCGAGCCTCGGCGTCGCGATGCTCACCCAATCGCCATCGACATGCGTGAAGCCCTGGCCGGGAGCTTGCCGGTCCTGGGTCGGCGCGAACATCGTGCCGAGGAACAGCGCAAAGCCGTCGGGATACTGGTGCGTCTCGTTAATGGTCTGGGCGACAAGATCGGCCGGGTCGCGGCTGATTCGCGCGAGCGAGGAGACGCCGTTCAGTGTGAAGCCCTCCGGGCCCCTGACCTCGAGGGCGACGTCCATCTGCCGCACATCATCGAGCGTGAAGCTGGTGTCGAACAAGCGGATGAATGGCCCGATCGCGCAGGAGGCGTTGTTGTCCTTCGCCTTGGACAGCAGCAGCGCCGAGCGCCCTTCGATATCCCGCAAGTTGACGTCATTGCCGAGCGTCGCGCCGACGATGCGTCCATCGGGCGCGACGATCAGCACCACCTCCGGCTCCGGATTGTTCCACTGAGACTTCGGGTGCAGGCCGGCATCCATGTGCGTGCCGACCGCAGCCAGGACCGGCGCCTTGGTGAAGATCTCGGCATCCGGCCCGATCCCGACCTCGAGATACTGGCTCCAGGTGTTCTGGGCGATGAGCACCTGCTTGAGGTGCATCGCCCCCGGAGATCCCGGCACGAGGCGGGACAGATCGTCGCCGACCAGCTTTTCCACCTCGGCGCGGATCGCCGCAGCGGAGGCCGGATTGCCGCGGGCGCGCTCCTCGATGACCCGCTCGAGCATCGAGACCGCGAAGGTGACGCCGGCCGCCTTGATCACCTGAAGATCGATCGGGGCCAGCAGCCAGGGCTTGTTCGGGTCGCGGCTGTCGAAAGGGGTGGTGGCGAGGATGTCCTCGAGATCGCCGATCCGCTCCCCGGTGGCCTGCCGCAGCACGCCGGCGGGATCGACCTGCGCCGACAGATGGCTAGCGGTGGGATAGTGCGCCGTGATGTCGAAGACGCCCTCGGGTCGCACCGCGACCACGGACGGCCCGGCCATGTCCGGCCGCCAAACGCGGCCAAGCAGCGCCGCGTCGGCGAAGTCCTCGGGAAGAGTGAGGGCGGTCAGTGATGTCGTCATGTCATCTCCCGCAGCAGGCCGCCATGGCGCGCGTTCTCGCCTCGCGCGCACCACCGTCTCGCCATGCCTGAAAATTTGCAACCGGATTTCCACTCACCCATTAGGAGGCGGTCCTACGCATTTCTTTCGCAAGCCGACCCGCTCCGCGGTCTAGACCTACGGCACATCCATCTTCGGCGTTGTCTGCGCGCTGCTTATCACGGGCCCAACCAGCATGGTCTGCTTTGGCTGCACGTCTGCTTCTTCGGCCTGACGTGGGGCGCGCGCGGACCGGCGATCACCGCCAAGACGGCCGACCTATTCCCCGGCCCCGGCTCGATCCTTGGCGTCATCACGATCGGTACTGGGCTGGGCGCGGCATTCGGCTCCTGGCTCGCCGGATTGCTGTTCGATCTCGCCGGCATCTATCGCGTGGCGTTCATCCTCTCGATCGCTGTCTATGCCTGCGGCGCGATCGCGTTCTGGGCATTGCGTCGCCCGCCAGCGCTGCCCCGCGATCGGTAGGCGCCATCGCCGAGGCGCGCCCTCCAGCATCGTCGACACACGCGCTGCCCGCGCGTCGGACGGCGACGGCTTTCCGATCACTCCACCCCCAGCCGGCCGGAAACGCAGTCATTGGATGTGGTTCATCTTTCCGCAGCTTCGTGGCCTCGGATCTTCGTCAATGGCCACCTTCTACGGCATCAGTTCGCTCGAGGAGGGTCGCGCTTACATCGCTCACGCACTGCTCGGGCCGAGGTTGATCCTTTGCACCGAGGCGGTGTTGGCAGTCGAAAATAGGTCGCCCAATGCCATTTTCGGCTCACCCGACGACATGAAGTTCCGCTCCTCAATGACGCTGTTCGCGCTCGCGGCCGGGGATGGCGAGAGCCCGTTTCGACAGGCACTCGGGCGCTTCTGGGACAGCCGCATGGACGACAGAACGACGGTGCTTCTCGGACACAAAGCGGCGTAGCGCTGCGGAGTGGCGCGTCGGTGCTGGTCTATCTCGATCCGCTCTCTCGGGCCGTGTATCGCCTCTCAGGCGATCTCGCGTCGGAAGATCGCGGCGAACCGGTCACGTCCTCCTCGTCGTTGTACACATGCGGGCTGATGCGCAGCCGCCCAGGCGCGGTGCCGCGAACACCTTCTGCGCGGCGAGCCGCTCCGCCAGTCCGGAAGGCATGCCATCGGGGAAGTCCAGGCTGAGAATATGCGGCGCCCGCATGCGCTCGTCAGGGAACCCATCACCTCTCCACAATGTGGGAGAGAGGTCGCGGAGCGGAGCGACGCGGGTGAGGGCCGGCGCGGCGGCCGCCACGACGGCCCTGGGCAGGAGAGACCGTTCCGACCGCGGGGGTGAGCCCGTGGGAGAGCGAGGTGCCTCCTGCCCAATCTTCACAACCCGAACGGTTGCAGGGTCGCCGAGACCGGATCTGCAAGAAAGGGATCGGAAGATGGCACAGATGATACAGATGATAGTGTGCGCGGGATCGATGTCAGCACGGGTAGTGGGTCAGTTTGAACGGTTCAACCTGACCCATTACCGACTGCTAGGGCCGTAGCTTCAGCAGCCGGTCGGCGTTGCCGTGCGCGATCTTCTCCCGGTCCGCGTCCGACACCGGCAGTTCGTCGAGAAATTTTCGCCCCGCCCGGTTCGGCGAGAACGGGTAATCGACCGAGAACAGGATGCGATCCGCCCCGAACGTCATCAGCGCCGCCAGGAACGGCGGCTGCGTGAAGAAGCCGCTGGTAGTGATCCAGACCTGCTCCAGGATCGTCTGTGCCACCGTCCGGCTCAGGAATTTTGGCGCCTCCGCCCCGAGCGTCTGCTCGCATCGCGCCAGCATGAACGGCAGCGCCTCGCCCATGTGGCCGATGATGAGCCGCAGCCTGGGATGCCGGTCGAGCGCGCCGGACAGCACCAGGCGCAGCACGTGCACGGCGGTCTCCGTGTGCCAGCCCCAGCCGGCGATGGACAGGATGAAGCCCAGTTGTCCTGGCAGCCCGTCGTAGTAGGCGCGGCGCACGCTTTCGGGCGGGATGCCGGGATGCAGGTAGATCGGCACGTCCAGCGCCTCGGCCCGACCCAGGATCGGGTCGAACGCGGCATCGTCGAGGAAACGGTCGCCGGTCAGCCCGTTGACCAGCGCGCCCTTGAACCCGAGTTGCCTCACCGCCCGCTCCAGCTCGTCGGCCGCCGCCTCCGGCGCCTGCATCGGCAAGTGCGCAAATCCGGCCAGCCGGCCCGGATGGGCCGCGACCGCGCGCGCCAATGCGTCGTTGTAGTCGCGTGCCAGTGTCACGCCTGCGTCGCCCGCCAAGAGATCGGCGCCCGGCCCGGCGACCGAGAGCACCTGGGTCGTGATCCCGGCGGCATCCATGTCGGCGATCCGCGCGGCCCCCAACTCTTGCAGCTCCGCGGCCCGCATCGCTTGGCTCCATTGGATCTCGGGTGGCGGAAAGCCGCGACGCGTGATGGCCGCGCGGTCGATGCGGCCGACCAGTTCCGGCTGCACGAAATGCTCTTCCAGGGCGATGATGCGCATGATGGACCTCCTCCTGAGCCGGCGTCGCGCGCGGGAGGCGCGCCTTGCCCGCCTCCCGCGCTTGGTCTAGCAACTTGCGCTTGCCGGCCGCTGCGCCCGGCCACTTACACGCTTGTCATCCGCCCGACGAGGACATCATGGCCCGCAAGAAGATCGCCCTGATCGGCGCCGGCAACATCGGCGGCACGCTCGCTCATCTGGTCGGCCTCAAGGAGCTGGGCGACGTCGTGCTGTTCGATGTGTTCGGCGGCGTCGCGGCCGGCAAGGCGCTGGACCTCATGCAGTCCGGGCCGGTTGAGGGCTTCGACGCGGTGATGACCGGCGGCTCGGATTATGCGGCTATCGCGGGTGCCGATGTGGTGATCGTGACGGCCGGGTTCCCCCGCACGCCGGGGATGTCGCGCGACGACCTGATCGGCAAGAACGCTGGGGTGATCGCCGAGGTCGCCAACGGCATCAAGACGCACTGTCCGAACGCCTTCGTTATCGTCATCACCAACCCGCTCGATGCGATGGTGTGGGTGATGAAGGAGAAGTCCGGCCTACCGGCGAACCGGGTGGTCGGCATGGCCGGCATGCTCGACAGTTCGCGTTTCCGGCTGTTCCTGGCCCATGAATTCAACGTCTCGGTCGAAGATGTCACCGCGTTCGTGCTCGGCGGCCACGGCGACACGATGGTGCCGTTGACCCGCTACTCCACCGTCGCCGGCATCCCAGTCCCCGATCTGGTGAAGATGGGCTGGACCACGCAGGACAAGATCGACGCGATCGTGGCCCGCACCGCCAACGGCGGCGGCGAGATCGTCAAGCTGCTGGAGCGCGGCAGCGCCTTCTATGCGCCGGCGGCCTCCGCCATCGCCATGGCGGAGAGCTACCTCAAGGATAAGCGCCGGGTGCTGCCCTGCGCCGCCTATCTGGACGGCGAGTACGGCATCAGCGGCCTGTATGTCGGCGTGCCGGTGGTGATCGGCGCCAACGGGGTGGAGCGGATCGTCGAGATCGCGCTCGACCCGGAGGAGAAGGCCGCGTTCGACAAATCCTGCGCGGCGGTGAGAGAGCTGATCGAGGCCGCGCGCAAGCTGGTCGGCTGAGATGAACATTCACGAATATCAGGCCAAGGAACTGCTTCGGGGCTTCGGCGTCGCCGTCCCCGAGGGAACCATCGCCTGGACCCCGGACGAGGCGGCCGAAGCGGCCAAGCGCCTGTCCGGTCCGGTCTTCGTCGTGAAGTCGCAGATCCATGCCGGCGGGCGCGGGGCCGGGCGCTTCGCCGACGACCCTACCGGGAAGGGCGGCGTCCGCATCACCCGCTCGATCGAGGAGGCGAAGGCGGCGGCGGCTTCCATGCTCGGCCATGTCCTCGTCACCCGTCAGACCGGCCCCGCGGGGCGGAAGGTCCATCGCGTGTATGTCGAGGCGGGCTGCGACATCGCGCGCGAACTTTATCTCTCGCTGCTGATCGATCGCGTCTCCGGGCGGATCATGATCATGGCCTCCTCCGAGGGCGGCATGGAGATCGAGGAGGTGGCTGCAAGCAGCCCCGAGAAGATCCTGCGCGCGACCATCGATCCGGCCGCCGGCCTGCAAGGCTTCCACGGCCGCCGGCTCGCCTTCGGGCTGGGCCTGCAAGGCAAGCAGATCGGCGCCTTCGGCCGGTTCGTCGATGGATTGTACCGCGCCTTCGTCAACCTCGATTGCGCAATCGTCGAGGTAAACCCGCTGGTGGTGACCAGCGCGGGGGACGTGCTGGCGCTCGATGCCAAGATGAGCTTCGACGACAGCGCGCTGTTCCGCCATCCGGAGCTGGAGAAGCTGCGCGACGAGTGCGAGGAGAATCCGAAGGAGCTGGAGGCCAGCCGCTACGGGCTGAATTACGTGGCGCTCGACGGCAGCATCGGCTGCATGGTCAACGGCGCCGGGCTGGCGATGGCGACCATGGACATCATCAAGCTGTATGGCGCCTCGCCGGCCAACTTCCTCGATGTCGGCGGCGGCGCCACCAAGGAGCGGGTTACGGCGGCGTTCAAGATCATCCTGTCGGACGCCAACGTGGAGGGCATCCTGGTCAACATCTTCGGCGGCATCATGCGCTGCGACGTGATCGCCGAGGGCGTGGTGGCCGCGGCGCGGGAGGTGAAGCTGTCGGTGCCCCTGGTGGTGCGCCTGGAGGGCACCAACGTCGATCTCGGCAAGGAGATTTTGGCCAAGTCCGGCCTGCCGATCATCGCCGCCGACAACCTGGCCGACGCCGCCGAAAAGGTGGTCACGGCGGTGGCGGAGGCAGCCTGATGGCGGTTCTGGTCGATGCAAACACGCGGGTGATCACCCAGGGCTTCACCGGCGCCCAGGGCACCTTCCACACCGAGCAGGCGATCGCCTACGGCACCAAGGTCATGGGCGGGGTGACGCCGGGCAAGGGCGGCACGACCCATCTCGATCTGCCGGTGTTCGACACGGTCGCCGAGGCATGCGCCGCGACCGGCGCCACGGCGACCGGCATCTATGTCCCCCCGCCCTTCGCCGCCGACGCGATCCTGGAGGCGGCCGATGCCGGGATCCCGCTGATCGTCTGCATCACCGAGGGCATCCCGGTGCTCGACATGGTGCGGGTCAAGCGCGCGCTGACCGGTTCGAACTCCCGCCTCATCGGTCCGAACTGTCCGGGGGTCATCACGCCCGACGCCTGCAAGATCGGCATCATGCCGGGGCATATCCACCGGCGGGGCTCGGTCGGCATCGTCTCGCGGTCGGGCACCCTGACCTATGAGGCGGTGGCGCAGACTACGGCGGCGGGACTCGGGCAGAGCACCTGCGTCGGCATCGGCGGCGATCCGGTGAAGGGCACCGACTTCATCGAGGTGCTGGAGATGTTCCTGGCCGATCCCGAGACGCGGCAGATCGTGATGATCGGCGAGATCGGCGGCCAGAGCGAGATCGAGGCGGCGGAGTTCCTGGCCCGCAACCCCGTCAAGAAGCCCACGGTCGGCTTCATCGCCGGCACGACCGCGCCGCCCGGCCGGCGCATGGGCCACGCCGGCGCCGTGATCAGCGGCGGCCGCGATACCGCGGCGGCGAAGATGGAGGCGATGCGCGCCGCCGGGATTCACGTCGCGGAAAGCCCTGCCGCGCTCGGAAGCACCATGGTCGGGGTGCTGCGGGGATAGCGTTGCACCGCGGGAGACGGTCTGCTAGCGTGCTTGCATTCGCTGTTCGAAAGCCGTCGCATGGCCACGCTGGTGATCCGCAATGTCGAAGAGGCTTTGCATGTCCGCCTGAAGGCACGCGCGGCGGCGCAAGGTCGCTCAATGGAAGAAGAAGTCCGCCTGCTGCTGCGAGAGGGACTGGCCGCTGAACCGGCTGAAGCTGGGGAGACGCTGGAAAGCGCCATGCGAGCCCTGTTCGCGCCCTTGGGCGGTGTTGAGTTTCCCTCCGTGCGTGAGCCAGGCCATCGGCAACTCCCTGATTTCCAAAATCCGGCGTGGAGCCCGCCCGACAGCCAGACGGCATGATCCTGCTCGATACGAATGTGCTGTCGGAACTGGCACGCCCGAACCCCGACGCAGCGGTGCTTCGTTGGGCAGCGACGATTCCGCTCAGCCAACTCTGCACGACGGCGATAACCAAGTCCGAGTTGCGCTTTGGCCTCGCCATCATGCCAGGGGGCAGACGCCAAGCTGACCTGGAGGCTGCAATCGACGGCTTGTTCCAACGGGTCGTGGGGGGGCGCGTACTGCCGTTCGACCGGGCCGCCGCTCAGGCCTACGCCGCACTAGCAGCCGTGCGCCGGCGAGCTGGGCGTCCGGTGGACACCGCCGACCTGCAAATCGCCGCTATCGCACGGGCCCGCGGCGTCGAACGCCTCGTGACACGGAATACTCCGGACTTCGAGGGCTGCGGCATTTCGTTACTCGACCCGTGGCGATTGCCGATGTGATGATCGAGGCGGCGATGCCATCTGCTCGGGTTCTTCACTGCATGGCTGCTGCCCTCAGGTTCCGAACGCACCAGCACGCTCTGAACCACCTCGACCGCTGAACCGACGTTGGTCGATAGCCTCGCTATCCTGCTCTTCCGACCCATGTCCTCATTATGCACGCTCGGCAACCCAGCGCGGTGCCGGTCGAACTCTCGCAACCGGTACTCCGGCACCATCTAGGGCTGGCCCACGCCCTGTCCCGAGGCAGGAGCGCGTTTGCGCGTGGGCGGAAGACATGGGAAGGCAGTTCACATGGCGGGCGTCGATATCCTGACCTCGGCTTTCAGCGGCGCCAACGCCGCGTTCCTGGGCAATCTGTATGCCCGCTGGGCAACCGATCCGGCCTCGGTCGATCCGAGCTTTGCGGACCTGTTCGGCGCGCTGAACGAGGATTCCCGGGCGGTGCTGGAGGAGGCAACGGGGGCCTCCTGGGCGCCCCATGCCGCTCCCGGCCCCGCCGAAGTGCCGGCGCAAGCCACCCCGCCGCGCGGGGCGATCATCGCGTCGCTGCGCGCGCTCATGCTGATCCGCAGCTATCGCGTACGTGGGCATCTGGAAGCCCGCCTCGACCCGCTCGGGCTCCAGGTGCCGCCGCCGCACTCCGAACTCGACCCCGCCGCCTACGGCTTCACCGAATCCGACCTCGACCAGCCCATCTTCATCGACAATGTGCTGGGACGCGAGACCGCGACCTTGCGCGAGATCGTCGGCATCCTGCGCGAGACCTATTGCGGGCATGTCGGCGTCGAGTTCATGCACATCCAGGACCCCGAGCAGAAGGCCTGGATCCAGCGCAAGGTCGAGGGCGCGCCCTGGCGTGGCGCGTTCGATGCCGAGGCCAAGCGCACCATCCTGCGCCAATTGACCGAGGCCGACGGCTTCGAGGCGTTCTGCCAGCGCCGCTATGTCACCACCAAGCGGTTCGGGCTGGAGGGCGGCGAGATCACCATCCCCGCACTGCACGCCATCATCGAAGTGACCGCCGCCGACGGCGTCGACGAGATCGCCATCGGGATGCCGCATCGCGGCCGGCTCAACACCCTGGTCAACATCGTCCGCAAGCCGTTCACTGCGGTGTTCAGCGAGTTTGGCGGCGAGAGCTTCAAGCCCGAGGACGTACAGGGCTCGGGCGACGTGAAGTACCATCTCGGCACCTCCACCGACGTCGATATCGCCGGGCGCACGGTGCATCTGTCGTTGCAGCCGAACCCGTCGCATCTGGAGGCGGTCGATCCCGTGGTGGTCGGCAAGGTGCGAGCCCGCCAGGACCAGGCCGGGGACACCCGGGCCCGCCGGTCGGCGATGGCGCTGCTGATGCACGGCGATGCCGCCTTCGCCGGCCAGGGGCTGGTGTACGAGACGCTGGCGATGAGCCAGCTCATCGGCTATCGCACTGGCGGCACCATCCACGTCGTGGTGAACAACCAGATCGGCTTCACCACCCTGCCGGCGCACGCCTATTCCGGCCTCTATTGCACCGATGTCGCCAAGTCGATCCAGGCGCCGATCCTGCACGTCAACGGCGACGATCCCGAGGCGGTGATCTTCTGCGCGCAAATGGCGGCCGAGTTCCGCATGCGCTTCGGCGGCGACATCGTGCTCGACATCGTCTGCTATCGTCGGCATGGCCACAACGAAACCGACGAGCCGGCGTTCACCCAGCCGCTGATGTACCGCGCCATCGGCCAGCAAAAGACGACTCGCGCGCTGTATGCGGAACGGCTGGCCGCCGAGGGCGTCATCCCGGCTGAGGAATCCCAGGCGATGTGGGACGAGTTCGCCGCGCGGCTCGACGCGGCGAACCAGGCCGCGCAGTCCTACAAGCCGAACAAGGCCGACTGGCTGGAGGGCCACTGGGCCGGCCTGTCGCGCGCCGACGCGGAACCCGAGCGCACCGAGGAGGCGACCGGCGTCGATCCGGGCGTGCTGCGCCGGGTCGGCCTGACGCTGGCCCATGTGCCAGAGGCGTTCCATCTCAACCCGAAGATCGCCCGCCAGCTCGATGCCAAGCGGCACATGATCGAGAGCGGCGAAGGGATCGACTGGGCGACCGGCGAGGCGCTGGCCTTCGGCACGCTGTTGCTGGAGGGGAATCGCGTGCGGTTGTCCGGCGAGGACAGCCAGCGCGGCACGTTCAGCCAACGCCACGCGGTGCTGATCGACCAGGAGAGCCAGGACGAGTACGTGCCGCTCAACAACATCGCCCCCGACCAGGCACGCATCGAGATCTACAACTCGCTCCTCTCGGAGCAGGGCGTGCTCGGCTTCGAATACGGCTACTCGCTCGCCGACCCGCGCACGCTGGTGCTGTGGGAAGCGCAGTTCGGCGACTTCGCCAATGGCGCGCAGGTCATCATCGACCAGTTCCTCGCCAGCGGCGAGACCAAGTGGCTGCGCATGTCGGGACTGACCCTGCTGCTGCCGCACGGCTACGAGGGTCAGGGGCCGGAGCACTCCTCGGCACGGATCGAGCGGTATCTGCAACTCTGCGCCGAGCGCAACATGGCGGTCTGCAACCTCACTACGCCGGCCAACTACTTCCACGCGCTGCGCCGGCAGCTCAAGCGCAACTTCCGCAAGCCGCTGGTGGTGTTCACGCCGAAATCGCTGCTGCGCCACAAGCTCGCGGTCTCGCCGCTGCACGAGATGGCGGCCGGCAGCGCCTTCCAGTTCGTGATCCCGGAGATCGACCAGATCGCGCCGGCCGAGGGCGTGCGCCGGGTCGTGCTGTGCTCGGGCAAGGTCTATTATGATCTGCTCGCCGCGAGGCGCGAGCGGAATCTCAATGAGGTGGCGATTCTGCGGCTGGAGCAATTGCACCCGTTCCCCGAGAAAACCCTGGGTCGGCTGCTCGCGCCCTATCGCAACGCGGAGGTGATCTGGTGCCAGGAGGAGCCCGAGAACATGGGCGCCTGGACCTTCGTTGATCGCCGCATCGAGCGGGTGCTGACCGGGCTGGATGGATCGGCCAAGCGGCCGCGCTACGCGGGGCGGCCCGAGGCGGCAAGCCCGGCCACCGGGCTGGCGCGCGTTCACGCGGCCCAACAGGCGGCGCTGGTGGCCGACGCGCTCGGCGGATGAAGGGAACGGGTGGATGCCAACCGAGATCAAGGTGCCTGCGCTGGGCGAGAGCGTCAGCTCGGCGACGGTGGCGCGCTGGCTGAAGCAGGCCGGCAAGTCCGTCGTGGTTGACGAACCGCTGGTCGAGCTTGAGACCGACAAGGTGACGGTGGAGGTGAACGCGCCTGAAGCCGGCGTGCTCGCCGCGATCAGCGCCGCCGAGGGTACCGAGGTGGACGTGGGCGCGACACTCGCGCTGCTGGACGTGGGCGCGAGCGCGGCGACGAATCCGGCGCCCGCCAGGCCCGCGCCGGCCCAGGCGGCACCCGCTCCCGCACCGGCCAGGCCGGCGGTTGCTCCCGCGCCCGCCAAGCCGGCGGCGGCCAAACCCGCCCCGGCCGCCGCGCCGCAATCACCGCAGCTTCGCGCGGCCGCCAACCCGCCGCCCGGCATCAATCCGCCGCCGCGCCCGCTCGGACCGGTCGCCCGGCCGGCCGCCCCGCCGGGCGATGCGGCCGTCGCCCATCTACCGATGCCCTCCGCCGCCAAGCTGATGGAAGAGCACCATCTCGGCGCCGACAATCTCTCTCCGGGCACCGGCAAGGAGGGCCGCATCACCAAGGGCGACGTGCTCGCCTTCCTCGACCGCCCCGCCCAGCCGCAGCCCATGCCGGCGGCAAGACCCGTGCGCGAGACCGAGCCGGGCGAGGAGCGGGTGCGGATGACCCGTCTGCGCCGCACGATCGCCGCGCGGCTCAAGGAGGCGCAGAACACCGCCGCCATGCTGACCACCTTCAACGAGGTGGACATGACGGCGGTGATGGCCCTGCGCCGCGAGTACCGCGACGCGTTCGAGAAGAAGCACGACGGCGTGCGCCTCGGCTTCATGGGCTTCTTCGTGCGTGCCTGCGTCGTGGCCCTGAAGGAATTCCCCGCGGTCAACGCCGAGATCGATGGCGACGACATCATCTACAAGAATTTCGTCCACATGGGCATCGCGGTCGGTGGCGCGAACGGGCTCGTCGTGCCGGTGATCCGCGACGCGGACCGCATGGGGCTCGCCGAGATCGAGCGCAGCGTCGCCGATTTCGGCCGCCGTGCCCGCGACGGCGCGCTGAAGCTCGACGAGCTTGGCGGCGGCACGTTCAGCATCACCAATGGCGGCGTGTACGGCTCGCTGATGTCCACGCCGATCCTGAACCCGCCGCAATCGGCGATCCTCGGGATGCACAAGATCCAGGACCGCCCGATGGCAATCGGCGGTAAGGTGGAGGTGCGACCGATGATGTACCTCGCCGTCAGCTACGACCACCGCATCGTCGATGGCCGCGAGGCGGTGTCGTTCCTGGTGCGGGTGAAGGAGGGCGTCGAGGACCCGCGCCGGCTGCTGCTGGATTTGTAGGCATGGACCAGCCGGTGCATGATCCGGGCATGGAAGGACGCGTGGAGCGCCTCGAGCGCGACATAACCGACGTGAAGGCGGTCCTCGGCCGCCTGGAGCCAATGGTCGTCTCCATCCATGCTCAGATGCCGCATCTCGCGACCAAAGCGGAAATGGAGCGAATGCGGGCCGAACTGGATACGCGAATCATTGAGTTCCGAGGCGAGGTTCTCGTCGCGCTGGCCCAGAAACCTGGCTACGGCGCCATGTGGGCCATGGGCATCGCCCTGTTCACCTTGACTCTGACAGGTTTGGCAACAGGCGCCTTTTATTTGCCGCTCATGTCCAGGTTGTTGCACGTCACACCATGACCGATCCCTTCGATGTCATCATCATCGGCGCCGGCCCCGGCGGCTATGTCTGCGCCTTGCGTGCCGCCCAGCTCGGCATGAAGGTCGCCTGCGTCGAGAAGCGCGCGACCCTCGGCGGCACCTGCCTCAACATCGGCTGCATCCCCTCCAAGGCGCTGCTGCAATCGTCGGAAAATTATACGGCGGCTACGCACGACTTCGCCGCGCACGGGATCGGCGTGGGCGCGGTCACGCTCGATCTCGCCCGCATGATGGCCCGCAAGGACGAGGTCGTGTCGGCCAACGTCAAGGGCGTCGAGTTCCTGTTCCGCAAGAACAAGGTGACCTGGCTCAAAGGCACCGCCCGCATCACCGCGCCCGGCACGGTGGAGGTGGACGGCACCGCCTACAGCACCCGGCACATCGTCATCGCCACCGGCAGCGACAGCGTGAACCTGCCCGGCCTCGATATCGACGAGCAGCAGATCGTCAGCTCGACCGGGGCGCTCGCGCTTCCCACGGTTCCCAACCGCCTCGCGGTCATCGGCGGCGGCTATATCGGGCTCGAACTCGGCAGCGTGTGGCGCCGGCTCGGTGCCGAGGTGACCGTCATCGAGTTCATGGAGCGCATCGTGCCGGCCATGGACGCCGAGGTCGCGAAGAGCTTCGAGCGCATCCTGACCCGGCAGGGGCTCAAATTCCGCTTGCGCACCAAGGTCGCCGGCGCGCGCGTGACCAATGCCGGCGTCGTGCTGACCCTGGAGCCGGACCGGGGCGGCGCGCCGGAGGAGGTCACGGCCGATGTGGTGCTGGTCGCCGTGGGACGACGGGCCAACACCGCCGGGCTTGGACTGGAAGCCGTCGGCGTCGCGCTCGACGAGCGCGACCGGGTCGGCACCGACGCCCACTGGACGACCAACGTGCCCGGCATCCACGCGATCGGGGACGTGATCGCCGGCCCGATGCTCGCCCACAAGGCGGAGGAGGAGGGCGTGGCCCTGGCCGAGCGGCTTGCCGGCCAAGCTGGCCATGTCAACTACGGCGTCATTCCCGGCGTGGTCTATACGTGGCCCGAGGTGGCCGCCATCGGCCAGACCGAGGAGGAGCTGAAGGCTGGAGGGGTCGAGTACCGCATCGGCAAGTTCCCCTTCACCGCCAATGGCCGCGCCCGCGCGATGGGCGACACGGATGGCTTCGTGAAGATCCTCGCCGACAAGGCCACTGACCGCATCCTCGGCGCGCACATCCTCGGACCCGATGCCGGCACGCTGATCGCCGAGCTGGCGACCGCGATGGAGTTCGGCGCCGCCGCCGAGGATGTGGCCCGCATCTGCCACGCGCACCCGACATTGAGCGAAGCCGTGAAGGAAGCCGCGCTGGCGGTCGAGGGCCGCGCGCTGCACATTTAGCGCCATGAAGCCGCTCGCTCTCACCATGGGCGACCCCGCCGGCATCGGCGGCGAGTTGTCGCTCCGCGCCTGGCTGGCGCGCGGCGACGGTCCGTGCTTCTTCGTGCTGGACGACCCGGACCGGCTTCGCGCGGTCGGGCACGCCTTGCGCCTCCACGTGCCGATCGCAGAAATCGCCGATGCCGCCGCCGCGCCAGCCGTCTTTCCTCGCGCGCTGCCCGTCCTCGCCGTTCGGCTCGCGGTGCCGGCCGTGCCGGGGCGCGCCGATGCGGCGAACGCGCCGGCCGTCATCGCCGCCATCGAACGCGCGACACGGCTCGCCCAGGCCGGCGAGGCCGGCGCGGTCGTCACCAACCCGATCAGCAAGGCGACGCTGTACGGCGCCGGGTTCGGCTTTCCCGGCCACACGGAGTTCCTGGCGGCGCTGACCGGCGTTCCGGGTCGCGAGGTGATGATGCTCGCCAGCCCGTTGCTGCGCGTCGTGCCCGTCACCGTGCATGTCTCGCTGCGCCGGGCGCTGGAGATGCTGAGCACGACCATCATCACCGCCGCCGCCCGCACCACCCATGCCGCCCTGCGCCGCGACTTCGGACTGGTCCGGCCGCGACTCGCCATCGCGGGTCTCAACCCGCACGCGGGAGAGGGGGGCGCCCTCGGCCACGAGGACGCCGCGATCATCGCGCCGGCCATCACCGCGCTTCGCGGCGAGGGCCTCGACGTCTCCGGCCCCTGGCCGCCGGACACGATGTTCACCGAGGCGGCGCGGGCGCGCTACGACGCGGCCATCTGCATGTACCACGACCAGGCGCTGATCCCGCTCAAGACGCTCGACATGCGCCAAGGTGTGAACGTGACCCTCGGCCTGCCGATCATTCGCACCTCGCCCGACCACGGCACCGCCTTCGACATCGCCGGCCGCGGCGTGGCGGAGCCCGACAGTCTGATTGCCGCTTTGCGTCTGGCCGCCGAGCTTGCCGCCCGGCGGTCAGCTCCGTGAGGCGGCGGCGCGCGGCACTCAGCCCGGCGCGGCGCCTTGGATATTGACCAGCACGCCATAGAGCGACTGGCTCGCGGCCATGAACAGGAAGTCGCGCTTCGGGCCGCCGAAGGTCAGGTTGGCGCAGACCTCGGGCAGCCGGATGCGCCCGATCAGCTTGCCTTGCGCGTTCCAGACCGTCACGCCCGCGTAGCCGAGCGGCGCGTTGGAGCCGACCCACAGATTGCCGGCGCGATCGGCGCGCATCCCGTCCGGACCGCAATGCACGCCATCGACCATGCAATCGGTGAACGGGCGCATGTTGGCCAGCTTCTGGTCCTGCACGTCGAAGACGGAGATGTTGCCCTTGCCGCCGGTCGTCTCGAAGGGGCCGGGACCCGTGCTGATGAGATAGAGCGTCTTGTAGTCAGGTGAGAAGCAGATGCCGTTGGGATCGGGCACCTGGCTCTCGGGCACCACCACGTCCAACCGCCCGCTCGGGTCCCAGCGATAGACGTTGGCCGGCAGCGCGCGCTTGGTGCCGCCGATCAGGCCCGTGCCGCCAACGCCGACGGACGGGTCATAGACGCCGTTCGGATTGGCCGAGCCGCCAGAGGCGTCCGGATGGCCCTCGGTAAGCTGGTCGCCATAGGTCGGGTCGGTAAACCAGATGCTGCCGTCCGGGTGCGGCGCGATGTCGTTCGGCGAGTTGAGCGGCTTGCCCTCGAAATTGTCGGCGAGAACCGTCATCGAGCCATCCGGCTCCCAGCGCACCAGCCGGCGGAAGAAATCCTGGCAGGAAATCTGCCGCCCCTGGAAGTCGAATGCGTTGCCGTTGCTGTTGTAGGACGGCCTGCGGAACGGCGTGACCCGGCCGGTTTCCCAGATATACCGGTGTTGCACGTTGCCCTTCACGTCGCTGAACACGAGGTACTGACCCTCGCCCGACCAGGCCGGCCCTTCTGCCCATTGAAAGCCGGTCCCGAGCCGGTGGATGGCCGCCGAACCGACCAGGTACTGTTTGAATGATGGATCGATCACCAACACGTCGGGGTCGGGATAGATCGTGGGCGGCGCGAAGCGCCCCCACAGGCGGGGCGGGTTGCTGATCACCGTGGGCGGGTGGCCGAGCTGCGGACCTTGCTGGCCCCCCTGCTGGCCCCAGGCCAGTGTCGGCGCCAGCGACGGCGGCACCTGCCAGCAATCCGCGGCGCGAAAGACCGGACGTGTGCATGGACATTTCCTTCCCCAACTTTTGTTCTGCGGGGCAAGCGGGCGCGCGGGCGGCATCAGGTCAATCCAACAGGGCGTGATAGAGCCGAAGGCAGTCTATTCCGCCGCCAGCGCGACCAGCTTGGGGCGCGGGATGTCCTTGCCGCTCAGCACCTCGTGGGCGAGCAGCGCCTGCGCGCCTTCCTCCAGGGCCGGGCGATTATCGCGCAAGATCATCAGCGCGCGCTTCAGCGCCGTCTCCAGATAGCCGCGCACCGCCGCGTCGATGTCGTGCGCCGTTTCCTCGCTGTAGCTCGCGCGTCCCCATAGCGGACCCTGCGGCTGGCTCAGGAACGGGCTGCTCTGGTCGGTGTCCCAGGCGACCGGGCCGAGCCGCGCATCCATGCCGTAGCGCATGACGATGGCGCGCGCGATGCCGGTTGCCTTCGTCAGGTCATCCGCCGCGCCGGTCGAGACGTCGGGGCCGATGATCGTCTCGGCCGCCCGCCCGCCGAGCAGCACCGTCATCTTGTCCAGCAGCTCCCGCCGGCTCATCAGGAAGCGGTCCTCGGTCGGGTGCTGCAACGTATAGCCCAGTGCGCCGACACCGCGCGGGATGATCGAGACCTTCTCCACCGGATCGGTGCCCGGGATCGCCAGCGCCACCAGCGCATGGCCCATCTCGTGATAGGCGACGGTGCG
Source organism: uncultured Pseudomonadota bacterium (assembly GCA_963756495.1). Classification (GTDB taxonomy): domain Bacteria; phylum Pseudomonadota; class Alphaproteobacteria; order Acetobacterales; family Acetobacteraceae; genus DATFDN01. The sequence continues at coordinate 72,077 of CAVWNS010000013.1, forward strand.
CCGCTCGCTCGGGATCAGGATGCGGGACTTCTTCTCCAGGCCCGCGATGATCCGCTCGACCGCCTCGGTGAAGTCCTCCATCGCGACCGAGGACGCGCCGCGGCGCGTCGCCAGCATCGTCGCCTCGTTGGCCAGGTTGGCGAGGTCGGCACCGGTGAACCCCGGCGTCAGCGCGGCGAGATCCTCCAGCCGCAAATCGGGCGAGACCTGCTTGTCCTTCAGGTGCAAGCGCAGGACCTCCACCCGTCCCTTCTTGTCGGGGCGATCGACCAGCACCTGACGATCGAACCGGCCGGCGCGCAGCAGGGCCTTGTCCATGATCTCGGGCCGGTTGGTCGCGGCCAGCACCACGACGGGGGCGGCGACTCGTCGAACCCGTCCATCTCGGCCAGGAGCTGATTGAGCGTCTGCTCCTTCTCGTCGCCGCCCGCGATCGGCCCGGCGTTGCGCGCCCGGCCCAGCGCGTCCAACTCGTCGATGAAGATGATGCAGGGCGCGGTCTTGCGCGCCTTCTCGAACAGGTCGCGCACGCGCGCCGCGCCGACGCCCACGAACATCTCCACGAACTCGGAGCCGTTGGTGGAGAAGAACGGAACCCCAGCCTCGCCGGCCACCGCGCGGGCAAGCAAGGTCTTGCCGGTGCCCGGCGGCCCAACCAGCAGGATGCCGCGCGGGATATGCGCGCCGAGGCGGCCGAACTCCTTGGGGCGCTTCAGGAAATCGACGATCTCGCGCAATTCCTCCTTCGCCTCGTCCACCCCGGCGACGTCGGTGAATGCGTCTCGATCCCCGTCTCGGCCACCACCAGCTTGGCGCGGCTGCGGCCAATCCCCATCAGCCCGCCCAGGCCGCCGCCGCCCGCCCCGCCACCCATGAAGCGCGCTGCGGCGAACCAGATGCCCACGAACAGCAGCGGCGGAATGATCCATGACAGCAGTACGCCCGCGCCGGAATTCGCGTCGGCGCCGGAATAGACGACGTCGTGCTTCTGCAACTCGGCCGCGAGGCTCGGCGCGACGGCCTGGGTGGTGAACGCGGTGTGTCCGTCCTTCCGCGCCTGGGTCAGGGTACCGCTGATCTGGTTGCCCGAGACCTCGACTTGCTTGACCTTACCCTGATCCAACAGCGTCTGGAACTCGCTGTAGGGGATGACGTCGGACGCGCCCCGACCCGTCCTGCCGTTGCTGCCCGCAAACATCCCGCCGAGATCAGTGCGAATGGCACGAGCCACATCCACCAGAGCCGGAAAGCGTCCGGTTTGGGAAGCCGGGAGGCTTGCGGTTGAGCGGAGCCGGCACGCGTCCTCCTTACGGGCTCGGAACCCATGTCGGTCGCCATGATCCGCCAGACAACGCCGAAGTCGATCAAGACTTCGCGGACCCGCGATCGAATCAGCCCATGTAGGCGCCGCCATTCACGTGGATCACCTGGCCGGTGATGAAGCGCGCCAGCCGGGCCGCACAGGTAGCTGACCATCTCGGCGATCTCGGCGATGGTGCCGGGGCGGCCGGCGAGGTTGTCGGGCAGGTGCGCGCGCCCGGCATTGCCGCCGGCTGCATGGCCGCGGACGGTGTCGATAGCGCCGGGCGCCACCGCGTTCACGGTGATGCCGTCCTTGGCGAGTTCGCGCGCCAGCGCGCGGGTGAGCCCGACCATCCCCGCCTTGGCGACCGCGACGTGCACCCGCCCGGTCGGCGCCGCGTGGGCCGAGATGCCGCCCAGATTGACGATGCTGCCCCCGCCGGCGCGCGCGATATGCGCCGCGGCGGCCTGCGCGCACCAGAATGCGCCGTCGAGAGTGCTGCCCACGATCCAGCGCCACTCCTCGGCGCTGATCTCGGCCAACGGCGTCTGCCGGCGGACCGAGGCGTTGTTGACCAGGACGTCCAACCGCCCGAATCGCGCACCGCCGCGTCGACCAGGCCGCGCGCCTGGGTGGGGTCGGCGATGTCGGCCAGATGCACCGCCGCCTCCGATCCGGCCTCGGCGACCAGCCGCGCCGTCTCCTCGCAGCCTCGCGCGAGCTGCGCGCGGTGACCAGGATGCGGTGGCCGTCGCGCGCCAGCGCCAGCGCGATGCCCCGGCCGATATTGTTCGCGCTGCCCGTGATCAGCGCGACCTTGCCGTCCGCCATGTCGGTTCCTCCGCCTTGCGCGCGATTGGACTCGAAACCGGCCGTGGTGTGCAATGCCGCCGCGAGGAGCGGGAGGAGGACGCCATGGCCAAGCCACCCTCGTCGGCGGCCCGCGACCGGGTTCGCGACACCGTCCCCAAGCTGATCGACGTCACGGAAAAGGTCCTGTTCGGCGACATCTGGGAACGCCCGGAACTGTCCAAGCGCGACCGCAGCCTGATCACCTGCGCCGTGCTGGTCGCGACCTATCGGCCGGAGCAGCTCAAGGGCCATCTCGGCCGCGCCCTGTTCAACGGGCTGAGCAAGGAGGAACTGTCGGAACTGATCACCCACGTCGCCTTCTACGCCGGCTGGCCGGCGGCGATGACGGCGGCCAATATCGCGCGCGAGGTGTTCGCGGAGGAGTGAGCGTCATGGGAACCAGCAGCGTGCAGGTCGGATTCATCGGCGTCGGCACCATGGGCGCCGGCATGGTCGCCAACCTCCAGAAGGCGGGGCACGCACTGGTGGTCCACGACATCCGCCGCGCGGCGGCGGAGCGGTTCGTGGCCGCCGGCGCGGTGTGGGCCGATACCCCGCGCGCGGTCGCCGAGCAGGTCGGACCTGGTGTTCACCTCGCTGCCCGGTCCGCCGGAGATGGAGGCGGTGGCGCTGGGCCCGACGGGCTGCTGGCGGGAATGCGCCCGGACGAGCGCCTATTTCGACCTGACGCACCAACGCGCCCACCTTGGTCCGCCGGGTCCACGCCGAGTTCGCCGAGCGCGGCGCGCACGTGCTCGACGCACCGGTCAGCGGCGGCCCGCGCGGGGCGGCGAGCGGCAAGATGGCGATCTGGGTCGGCGGCGAGCAGGCGGTGTTCGACCGCTGCAAGCCGGTGCTCGACGCGATGGGCGATCAGGCCAGCATATCGGGCCGATCGGCGCCGGATCGGTCGCCAAGCTCGTCCACAACATGTTCGGCTACATCATGACCACCGGCATCGCGGAGGTCTTCACCATGGGCGTGAAGGCCGGGATCGAGCCGCTGGCGATCTGGGAGGCGGTGCGCCAGGGCGCGCTCGGCCGGCGCGGCGCGTTCGATGCCTTGCCCGACCAGTTCCTGTCCAACAGCTACGAGCCGCCCGCCTTCGCGCTGCGGCTGGCGCACAAGGACGTCTCGCTCGCCTGCGCGCTGGGGCGCGAGATGGGCGTGCCGATGCGGCTCGCCAATCTGGTGCAGGCGGAGATGACGGAGGCGATGAACCGCGGCTGGGGGGATCGCGATTCGCGCGCGGCGATGCTGCTGCAGGTCGAGCGCGCCGGGGTGGAGATCGCGGTGGATCCCGAGCGCCTGCGCGCGGCCGTGGAGGCGATGCGCGGCCGATGACCGAGGCGTTGCCGCGCGTCCTGTCGCTGGAGGGAGCGTCCAACGTGCGCGACCTCGGCGGCTGCCGACGGCGGACGGCGGCCGGGTGCGTTTCGGCCGGGTGTTCCGCTCCGCCGCGCTGACCGGGCTGACCGCGCGGGACGCCGCGACGCTGGCGGCGACCGGAGCTGCGCACGGTGTCGACCTGCGTGGCCGGCGGGAGGCGGCGGAGGCGCCGTCGGCGCTCAGTGGCCTGCGGGCGTGACGGTGCATGCGCTGCCGATCGAGCCCTCGGTCGGCGCCTCGCTGCGCGACATCCTGGCCACGCGCGACGCCACCGGCGAGGACGTGCTGACGGTGATGCGCCAAGCCTACGTGGCCTACGCGCTGGACTGGTCGCACCGCTACCGCGCGCTGTTCGCGCTGCTGCTCGACGAATCCGCGTTGCCGCTGCTGCTGCACTGCTCGGCCGGCAAGGACCGCACGGGCTTCGGCGCGGCGCTAATCCTGACGGCGCTGGGGGTGCCGCACGAGGCGGTGCGGGAGGATTATCTGGCGTCCAACAGGCTGTGGCGGGGAGACGCGGGGATCGCGGCGGGGCTGCCGCCGTCGATCGCGGAGGGGTTGCTGCGGGTACATGGGGAACTGCTGGACGCGGCGTTCGCGGCGATCAAGGGAGCGTATGGTGGATTTGAGCGGTATGCGTCCGCCGTGCTGGGATTGGATGCCGGGCGGATGGCAAGTCTGCGGGAGCGGCTGGTGGGAGATCGAGGCGGCTTATGCCGCTGAGCATCACCGATCACGGCCGCGCCAATCGAATGCAGCATTCCGCCAGGGGCTGTGCGGCAGTTCCACGGCGCTGTCGTTGTCAGGGGCGACGACAACATCCTGGAGATTGGCGAGGGCTGTCGGTGGACGAGCTTGAGCGTGGACCTCGGCTCGGACTGTCACGTCTCGATCGGGCGCGACGGCTCGCTCGGGCAGTTGCTGATCTTCGCGATCCGCAGCGCCCGCACCGTCGTGGGCGACCGCTGCACCATTAACGGATTCGTGCGGCTGATGTCGCATGAACCCGCGTCGCTGACCCTCGGTGCCGACTGCTTGCTCGCCGGGTACGTGGACCTGACCGTCAGTGACATGCATTCGATCGTGGACATCGCGACCGGCGCGCGGCTGAATCCGGCACGCGATATCGTGTTGGGCGAGCGTGTCTGGCTGGCGCAGCGCACGCTGGTCCTGAAGGGTGCGCGGATCGGCGCCGGCAGCGTGATCGGGGCCGGATCGGTGGTAACGGGCGAGATACCTGAGAACGTGATCGCGGCCGGCGCGCCGGCGCGGGTGCTTCGCCAGGGCGTGACCTGGCGGCCGGAGCTGATCTGACCGTCAGACGGGCGTCAGCAGCACATGCTCCTCGGTGATGGTGACGTCGTCGGAAACCATATCGCGGTAGCGGGGCAGAAATCCGACCAGCTCCTGGGCCGATGGTTCCTCGTGCACGACGCGGCTTTGCGCCACCGCAAATCCCGCGGCTGCGATGAGCCGGCGCATCTCGGAGTGACGTATCTTGTTGATGTAGCCTGGCGCATGATCGCCGTCGTCCAGCATATACTGCCAGCGGCTCGCCTGCACGGTGTAGCGCCGGTGATCGCGATAATCGATCGCGGCGAAAAGCAGGCCGGCGTCGGAGATCGAGGTTCGGAAGCCGGCGAGATAGGACGGAAGGTCAGCAACATGCTCCAGGACGGAGTACGACGTCAGCAGGTCGAACCGTCGTTCCTGCGGTGGCAGCGCGAGGTAATCGCCGTTGCGGAGCCGAATCGTCCCGGGCACCCCGCGCAGGTCGCCATCGAGCAAGGCGCCGAGGTTGAAGGCGGCGCATTGTTCCCGCAGCGCGCGCGGCGTGACCGCCACTCGCGTCGTGTCGGTACCCAGTCGGCCCGATAGCACGGCGAGAATCAGGGCATACACGCCCACGGCGACCGGTGCCTCGGCGGGCGGCTCGACCATATCAACGGCAAGCACGTTATCCGCGCCCAACAGATAGAGCAGGCTTGCCACTGACAGCGGCCGGACGGCGCCGCATCCGAAATCGATGCACGTCTTGCCGTGCAGACTAATGCGCTGGAGAGCGAGCAGTTCGACAATTGACTTAAGCTGCACAAACGTTGAAGCGGGCCCCCACGCATACGCGGGCGCAACCAACTGACCGAGCAACCGGTCGATCTCCTGTTTCACCGCTCCAGATCCTTCATGCGCACGAGTTCCGGTTCATAAGGCGTCAACGTGTTATTGATGCTGCGGAGCCCATCGATGGTGGCTTCTGGCGAGGTGAAATCGACATCGGCCAGTTGCCACGGGGCAAAGCGCCACCATGCGAGTTCCAGCATCTGCGCGGCCAAGGACGACGAGAGACGCATGCGGCGGACAGTCGCCGGATTGCCGGCGACAATGGCGTACGGAGGCACATCTTTCGTTACCACCGACATCGCGCCGATCACTGCGCCATCGCCGATGGTCACCCCCGGCCGGACGAAGGCGCCATGTCCGATCCACACATCGTTGCCTATCGTTATCATCCCCGGATGTTCGAAGGGGAAGCGGCGTAGAGGCGCTTTGTAGGCATGGTAATCTGCGGCCGCCTCGAAGTCCCGTCCGATTGCGAAGAGCGTTTCCCGTGCGTAGAAGAACGGACTCGTGCTGCCGCCCTTCAGGGGGTGATTGGAACGACCGACCTGGACCTGTTCGCCGATCGAGCAGTAGCGGCCGATGCTTACCCGGGCGAAATGTCCGGTGACGGCGTAGCTGAAGGCGCCGATCTTGAACTCCCCGAGCAGGCCCATCCACTTGATGCTGCACGGCGGCTCGAATACCGCCTCGTCAGGGAAATTCGATAGACCGGGAGCATGAAATGTCTCCACGCCCCTTGCTCGCAGGAGTTTCTGGGCATCACTGGTAAGCGTAATCATTTGGGAATCGGTTTACCTGCGCGTTATGCTGCGAAGCGGTATCGTGCGCCATGCCGCCGGGTCAAGCGGGACGCTAATGCCAACTGTAGAAATCGATTCCGCCTTGCAAGCTGGCTCTCTATACGGAAATCCATGTCCCGCAAGAGCAACCAAGCGCATCTGGAGAGCCTGGTCGAGACGTCGGCCGCCCGTAATTGGCCCCGCCCCGAGCGCAACAGGCTGATCATCCTTTTCACCCCCCGCTCGGGCAGCAGCTGGTTTGGGGACCTGCTCACCAGCACCAGAGTACTGGGCAATCCAAACGAGTTCCTGAACCAGGATATCAATGCCGACATTGTGCGGCGGTTCGGCGCGCGCACCGAGGTTGATTTCCTGAACGCCCTCGAAACTGAGACCGCATCGGGCAACGGCGTGTTCAGCATGGAGGTCATCTGGGGGCACATCGAACTGAGTGAGATCGATCTCCTAGGCTACTACAGAGGGGCCCAATTCGCGTATCTGCGGCGCAAGGACATTCTCGCCCAGGCCATCTCGCTCCTGCTCGCGACCGAGACGGGCGTGTTCCACAATCGGACCGGGGATGGCGAGACCGCGCCGACCCGGATCGCCGAGCAGCTTGTCTCGGCTGACACCACATTCACGGGCATTCGACGCTGGTGGGGCCATTTCCAGAACTACGAATGCCTGACCGAGGTCCAGTTCGCGATCCGCGGCATCCGGCCGCTGCGGCTCTATTACGAGGATCTCGTCGCCGATCCGCCCGGCACGATCGCCCGCGTGCTCGAACTTTGCGACATGCGGGCCGACGCGGCGGGGCCGCCGCAATCATCCTACAAGCCGGTGCGCAGCGAACTGAACGACGAGCTGGCGCGGCTGTTCAGGACCCGGGAAGCCGAATTCGTGCGAACCATGGAGTCCTTCCGTCCGCCGCTGACGTGACTGGCTGGGCGAGGGCGCAGCGCCGGGTCAGCCCGCGGCCAGGCGGCGCTCCACGAAGTCCAGCCGGTCCTGGCCCCAGAAGATCTCATCGCCGATGACATAGCTGGGCGCCCCGAAGACCCCGCGGGCGAGGGCCGTCCTTGTGTCCTCCGCGCGGCGGTCGGCCCAGCGTTCCTCCGCGCCCGATCGCATCAGCGACGGCGCGTCGAGGCCGACCTCGCGGATCAGGGTCGCGAGGGTGTCGGGGTCTCCGGTGTCCTTCTCCTCTTCCCACAGCGCCTTCAGCGCCCGATGCGCGAGCGCGATGGCCGGGGCGTCGCCCATCGTCTCGCGGGCCGCGATCACGCATTGCGCCGCCAAATTCTCCTTGGCGGGAAAGAAGCGGGGCTTGATCTGGATCGGGATGCCCAGATGGTCCCGCCACCGCCGCAGCTCCATCAGCCGATAGGCCTGGCGCTGCGGGGCGCGCTTCGGCAACGGTAGCCCGCCGGACGCGGGGAAGATTTCGCCGAAATCGACCGGATGGATGCGCACGCTGGCCCCGTGCCGGGCGGCCGAGCCCTCCAGCCGCGCGGCGCCGAGATGGGTCCAGGGCGAGTTTAGCGAGGCGTAGTAGTCGATATGCAGGGCCATCCGTCTCCCATTTACGCGCGAAATTCCAGGGCGGTGCCGAACGCGGCGGCGGCGGGGACGAGGATGCGCCGGTCCGCGCGCAGTGCGCCGATTTCGCCGCCGGCCAGCGCCCTTGCCGCTTGATCGAGGGAGCGGGTCCGCAAGGTCAGGGCCGCCATGAAGGAGGTCCGGCCGGCCGGATCAGGCGAAGCGGCGCCGAATTCCGCCTGAAGGGCGGCCGGCGTGACAACCTCGATCCGCGACAGGCCGGCAAGCAGCGTCCGGGCCGCACCGTCGCGCCGCACCGCGTCGGACCCGAACATGCGGACGAACAGGGCGCCCAGCTCCGCCGGGTCCTGCGCCGCGACGACCGCGCGGATGACGCCGACAGCCCCGTTGGCGTGATGGCGCCATTCGTCGCGCCAGACGAGGTCGCGGCTGAAATGGTGGCAGAAATAAAGCCGGCCGGCCGCGACGACGCCGGATTGCAGGCGCACCGTCCGAAACACCGCGTCCCGCTTTTCCCCGCTTGCCAGCTCCACGGGACGGGAGAACTCGTTCGGCGGCTCCACCGGCACACCCACCGCGCGCAGGGCCGCGAAGACGCCGGCAAAGTCCTCGGTGCCGAACACCAAGCCGTTGAGGCCGATCGGCGCGTCCAGGATCTCCGTCCGGCGTGGGTTGCCGGCCGGCAAGGAGGCGGGGGCGGCGATCAGTTCCAGATACTCGGTCCCGAAGATCGCCAGGTGGTTCATCGAGCCGAGCGTGTGATGGCCGCGCGGGGTCAGGGTGAACCCGAGCCGGCGGTAGGTCGCGAGGCCCTCGTCGATGCGCGTACGGACGTTGACCACTACGTGGTCGAGGGTCGGCACGGGCAGGACGCTCATCGGAGCCGGCCCGCGATCCCGCCAATCGGCGCAAGGCTGATCGCCGGGGTGCCGGCGGCGTGGTCGGGATCGAACGGCTCGTCATCTTCCGACCGGCCGAGATGGTCCAGGAAGACCTCGCAGAAGCGGCGCGCGGTGAAGTGCCAGACATTGTGGCGCAAGGCCCGATGCCGCTCCTGGCGTTCGCCCAGGCTCATGGTGAGCGCGCGGTGCATGGCCTCGGCGATCTCGTCGGCATCGTACGGGTTGACGATCAGTGCGTCGGTCATCTCGTCCGCCGCGCCGGCAAAGCGCGACAGGATCAGGACGCCCGGATCGGCCGGGTCCTGCGCGGCGACGAACTCCTTGGCGACGAGGTTCATGCCATCGCGCAGCGGCGTCACCACCCCGATGCGCGCCACCCGGTAGAACCCGGCGAGCGTGCGCCGCCGCACCGGGCGGGTCATGTAGCGCAACGGGACCCAGTCGAACTCGGAGTAGCGACCGTTGGTGTCCCCGGCGATGCGGTTCAGCTCCTCGCCCAGCTCCCGGTAGTCGTTCAGGTCCTCGCGGGAGCGGGCGGCGATCTGGAGCAGGCTGACGCAGCGGCGATGCTCCGGATAGCGCGCGAGCAGCCGACCGAACGCCTCCAGCCGGTTCAGCAGGCCCTTGGAGTAGTCCAGCCGATCCACGCCGATCGCCAGCTGGCGCGGACCCAGGCTGTTGCGCAGCCGCTGCGACTCCGAACCTCGCTCGGCCTGGGCCGCCGTATGCGCGAACTCCTCCGCGTCGATGCCGATCGGGTCCACCACCGGCGTGAAGGAGCACGTGCCGAAGCCGAGCCGCCCGGTGCCGTCGAGCTTGGCACCCAGCATCTCGCGCACGCAGTCGATGAAGGCCTTGCGATAGGTCTCGGTGTGGAAGCCGATGACGTCATAGGCGCACATCGACGCGAGCAGGGCGTCGGCGTGCGGCAGCGCCTGCATGATCGCCGGCGGGGCGAAGGGGGTGTGCAGGAAGAAGCCGATCCGGTTGCGCACGCCGAGCGCCCGCAGTTCCGCGCCCAGCGGGATCAGGTGGTAGTCATGCACCCAGACGAGATCGCTCGGCCGCAGCAGCGCGGCCAGTGCCGCGGCGAAGCGCCGGTTGACCGCGCGATAGCCCTGATACTCCTCGGTTCGGTAGTGCAGCAGCCCCATGCGGAAATGCAGCAGCGGCCACAGCGCGCTGTTGGAATAGCCCGCGTAGAAGCGCTGGTAGTCGGATTCGCTGAGGTCGATCGTGGCGTAGGTGATGCCGTCGGAGGTCACGAGGGTCGGCTCGGGAGCGGCGCGCGTCGCCCGACGTCCGCTCCAGCCGAACCACAGCGAGCCGGGCGTGAGTGCGTCCGCGAGGGCCACCGCCAAGCCGCCCGCCCGCGGGCCCTTGTCACTGGGCAGCGGAACGCGATTGGATACCACCACGAGCCGCGCCACGGGTTGTCCTCCCCATCTTTTATTTGGGCGAATCCACGGCGGATATCGCCTCAAAAAAACCTGACCGACGAAGTTTGCTGCAAATGCGGCCATGCGGCCACGGCTGATGGACCCGGAGGACGAGCAAAAAATGCGGATCGCCCAGATCGCCCCGCTGACCGAGGCTGTGCCTCCCCGGCTCTACGGCGGCACCGAACGCGTGGTGTCTTACCTGACTGAAGAGCTGGTCCAGCTGGGCCACGACGTGACGCTGTTCGCCAGCGGCAATTCTATCACATCCGCGCGACTGGAGCCTGGATGGCCGATCGCGCTTCGCTTCAATTCCAGCCTCCGGGACTTCCAGGCCCCGCATACGCTGATGCTGGAGAGCGTCTCCGACCAGGCGGACGATTTCGACATCCTGCACTTTCACATGGATTACTGGCCGTTCCCCCTGTTCAGTCGCCAGCGCACGCCCATGGTGACAACCCTGCATGGGCGACTGGACCTGCCGGAACAGGGGCTGATCTTCGATCGCTTCCGTCACGTGCCCCTCGTCTCCATCTCCGATGCCCAGCGCCGGCCGATGCCGGCGGCGAACTTCGTCCGCACCATCCATCATGGGCTGCCGCCGGACCTGCTCGTGCCGCAGCCGGTCAAGCCATCCTACCTCGCGTTCCTGGGCCGCATCTCGCCGGAGAAGTCGCCCGACCGCGCCATTCGCATTGCCCGGCGTGCCGGTATTCCGCTGAAGATGGCCGCCAAGATCGATCGGGTGGACGAAGTGTATTATCGCGAGCGCATCCGTCCCCTGATCGACGGTCGTCACGTCGAACTGATCGGGGAGATCGGCGATGCCGACAAGGCGGAATTCCTGAGCGGCGCCGTCGCGCTGCTCACGCCCATCGACTGGCCTGAACCGTTCGGCCTGGTGATGATCGAGGCCATGGCATGCGGGACGCCGGTGATCGCGTTCAGTCGCGGCTCCGTCCCCGAGGTGGTGGATGACGGGCTGACCGGCTTCGTCGTCCAAGACGAGCCGGGCGCCGTCTCCGCCGTGCCGCTCGCGGCGGCCCTGCCGCGCGGGGCGATCCGGCGACGCTTCGAGCAGCGCTTCAATGCCAGGCGCATGGCGGAGGATTATGTGGATCTGTATGGCGCGCTGGCCAGCGAACGCCGCATTCGCCTGCGCGTGGCGACCTGAGGCTAGCGGCCACATTGTAAGCGTTGACCGGTCGGAACCCCTCCCCCGACCCCCTCCCGCAAGGGGAGGGGGAGTCTCCCTCCTGTCTGTGATCTGTGAATTGCGTAGCCCGCAAGGGGAGGGGGAGGCAGAGCGGGACTGGAGGGTCCCTGCCGCCGCTCAGCGTCGTGTCGTCGTTCCGCCGGGGACCGAAGTATCGGCGTTGCCGGATCTGTTGCCGGCCGGGTTGTTGCCGGCGCCTGATACGGTGACGCCTGGGCCGCCAATGTGTCCGACATCGGAGGTGCTGCCGCCCTCGGCGATGCCGGAGGAGGTGCCGGAGATCGAACTCCCGGTATGGCTGGGTCTGGCGCACGCGCAGGTTGTTCTGCACATGGCGAACGCCCGAGACCTCGTCGGTGAGGTCCTCGGCCAGGCGTTTGGAGTAGCGGCTGTCGACGTTGCCGCTCAACGTGACCTCGCCCGATGAGACCGTGACTTCGATCTCCGTGGCGTCCAGGATCGGGTTGTCGGTGAGGCGATCGCTCACGTCCTCGCGGATGCGTTCGTCAGAGCGCGTGTAGCCGCGCGGCCCGCGTCCGCGATGGTGGTCGCGACCGCCCTCGTCATTCTCGCGGCGGCGTTCGGCCGGGGCGTCGCCGAACCACGACGACACCTCGTCGGAGGCGCGGTCCCACCAGCCCCGGTCATCGCGCGAGCGATCCGGATAGTCCTCCCGCTCGCCAGGGCGGTCGCGGTTGTAGCCGGGCCGCCCGTAGCCGGTGGACTCCCATCCCTGGTTTCCGCCCCGGTCGCGGCCCCGGCCCTCGTCGAAGCCCCAGTTTCCGCCCGGCACACCGCCCGTGGCGCGGCGGATACCCTCGGTGGGGCCGGTGTTCGAGCCATAGCCTCGGCCCCACTCCTCGCGGCCATAGTCACGCTGGCCATAGTCACGCTGGCCATAGTCACGCTGGCCATAGTCACCCCGGCCGCCGGCACGCTGGTAGCCACGCCCTTGGCCCTCCCGCTGGGCACGGTCCCACCCGCCACCGGCGGAATAGCCGCGCCCGGAGTCACCGCGGTCCCGGCGCCAATCGTTCTCCGGGTCCCGGCGCCCGCCTTCGCCGCCGCCGTATTCCGGGCGGCCATAGCGGCCGCGCTCGTGCTCGTCGCGACGGGCGCGTTCGCGCTCCTCGCCGTAGCCGTACGAGCGGTCGCGGTCGCGGCGCCAGTCGTCCCTCTGGTCAGCCATTCTCGCCTCCTTCGCGGGAAAGTCCGCCTTGTGAACGACAGGCCGGCGGGCGGGTTGCCCGCACGCGCGCGCCCTCGGGAGGGCGCAACTTGGTCGCGGCTGACGCGTTTCCCGGCGATCTCGACAGCATGGGGGCATCGCATGGCCAGCGAGGCGGCACGGCAGGGGCTTGTCCGACGGCTGGACCGGAACGGCGGGACGCGCGCGGCCGAGCGCGGAGGGGCGTGAGATGGCCTTCGTGCTCGCCAGTCCCGCGTTCAAGGAGGGAGAGGAGATCCCCTCCCGCTACACCAACGAGGGCGCCAACGTGTCGCCCCCGCTGACATGGTCCGATCCGCCCGAGGGAACCCGCAGCTTCGTGCTGATCATGGAAGACCCCGACGCGCCGGACGGGGTGTTCCGCCATTGGGGCTTGTACGACATCGCGGGGGACCGGAGGGCGTTGCCGGAGGCGATCGGCCACGGCGTCAAGACCGAGCCAATGGGCCACGGCGTCAACGACTTCGAGCACCCCCGTTATGACGGCCCGGCGCCGCCCGAAGCCGACCCGGCGCATCGCTACGTGTTCCGCCTCGCCGCATTGGACCTCGATGTGCCGACGCGCGCGCCGAAGCGGTTGGTCGCCGACATCTGGGAAGCCGCCCAACCGCACATGCTCGGCGAGGCAACCCTGACCGGCACGTATGCGAGCCGCCATCACGGGACGGCGGCCGCCGGGGCGGACAACGAGGTAGGGGAACGAGAATGATGCAATCGCGCCTGATCGCCGTCGCCGCGCTGGCGGGGAGCCTCCTGCTCCCCGCGCTGGCGCAGGCCGGCACGCCCCCGTCCCAGAGCCAGGACAATGGCGGTCATGGCATGTTCACCGGCGCCGGCAATCTGTGGAGCGGCAGGACCCGCTCGGCCGGGGCTCCGCCCGGCGCGACCCCAGGATCGAAGGCCGGGGAGGCGGCTCATCAGCGCGGGCTCGCGGCGGAAAAGAACGAAACCGCCGCGCAGCAAGGGGCGTCGGGGCAGCGCCCAGGAGGCTGAGCCCGGCCGTCTGAATTCGCCGGATCAGTTCCAGGGGGTCAGCCCAGGCGGATCAGCGTAAGCTGGCGTTCAGCTTCTCCAGCGCGGCGGAGCCGGGGATCAGCTCGGCCTCGGCCAGCGCGTTGAGCGGCGTGTCGACCGTGTTCAGGTGGTCGTGCAGGTCCTCCGGCTCGGGATCGACATAGAGCAGGCCGGTGACGATCTCGCCCGCCGCCTGGCGCTGCTGCAGACAGGTCATCGCCGCGATGCGGTCGTGGGACGTCGTAGTCGGTCGGCGAGCTTGCGCAGCCGCAGCAGCGAGCCGTCGTGCTGGCGCACGATCTCGACCGTGCCGGGCGCGTAGTCGACGGTGATCTCCTCGCGGCCGTCGATGACGTCGAGGCGGTTCACCGCCTCGTTGTGCTCGCGCACGTAGTCGAAGCTCTTGGTCGAGCCGGCGTGGTTGTTGAAGGCGACGCAAGGGCGAGATGCAGTCGATGAAGGCCGCGCCCTGGTGGCGGATGCGCCGCCTTGATCAGCGGCACGAGCTGCGCCTTGTCGCCGGAGAAGCTGCGCGCGACGAAGGTCGCGCCGAGCTGCAGCGCCATGCCGACCAGGTCGATCGCCGCGTCGGTGTTGACGACGCCGCGCTTGCGACTTCGAGCCCTTGTCGGAGGTGGCCGAGAACTGGCCCTTGGTCAGGCCGTAGACGCCGTTGTTCTCGACGATGTAGACCATGTTGACGCCGCGCCGCATCGCGTGGGCGAACTGGCCGAGGCCGATCGAGGCGCGAATCGCCGTCGCCGGAGACGCCGAGATAGATCAGGTCGCGGTTGGCGAGATTGGCGCCGGTCAGCACCGACGGCATGCGCCCATGCACGGAGTTGAAGCCGTGCGAGGCGCCGAGGAAATAGGTCGGCGTCTTCGACGAGCAGCCGATGCCCGACAGCTTGGCGATGCGGTGCGGCGGCAGGTCGAGCTCGAAGCAGGCCTGGATGATCGCCGCGCAGATCGAATCGTGGCCGCAGCCGGCGCACAGCGTCGAGACCGCGCCTTCGTAGTCGCGCCGGGTGAAGCCGAGCGCGTTGGTCGGCAGCCGGGTGATGCAGCTTGGGCTTGGCAGATAGGTCATGGCACGGCCTTCCGGAGCGGCGACGACCTTGAGCGCGTCCGACCGCTCGGCGATCGCGTCGGCGATGAAGCGGGCGGTGATCGGCGTGCCGTCGTAGTGCAGGACGCGCGACCAGCTTGGCCGGATCGATGTCGCACCTCGTTGATCAGCAGCGTGCGCAGCTGGGCGTCGCGGTTCTGCTCGACCACGAACACCTGGCTCGTGCGCGGCGATGAAGTCGCATCACCTCGTCGCGGAACGGAAAGCCGCGCACGCGCAGCAGCGTCGATGCGCGACGCCCTGCGCCGTCGAGGCGCTCGCAGCGCCTCGTCCATCGCCGGGCTGGTCGAGCCGAAATAGATCACGCCGATACGGCGTCGGCGCTGCGCGGCCTCGCGCGCACCGGCGCGGGCACCAGCGTCTTGGCGGTCTCGAACTTGCGCAGCAGCCGCTGCATGTTGTCGACGTAGACCGCGCCCTCCTCGCTGTAGCGGGCGTAGCGGTCGCTGCGAGGTGCCGCGGGTGAAGAAGCGCGCCGCGCGTCGGATGCGTGCCGGGATAGGTGCGGATAGGGGATGCCGTCGCCGTCCACGTCGAGGTAGCGGCCGAAGTCCTTGCCGGCCTCGCAGCTCCTCGGCGGTCATCACCTTGCCGCGGTCGATGCGGCGCGCTGTCGTCCCAGGCGAAGGGCCGGCACAGCCACTCGTTCATGCCGATGTCGAGGTCGAGCATGACGAAGACCGGCGTCTGCAGCCGGTCGGCGAGGTCGAAGGCCAGCGCGCCGATCTCGAAGCACTCGTGCGGGTCCTCGGGGAACAGCAGCACGTGCTTGGTGTCGCCGTGCGAGGCGTAGGCGCAGGCGAGCATGTCGGACTGCTGGGTGCGGGTCGGCATGCCGGTGGAGGGGCCGCCGCGCTGCACGTCGAAGATCACCGCCGGGATCTCGGCGAAATAGGCGAGGCCGACGAACTCCTGCATCAGCGAGATGCCGGGCCCGGAGGTGCGGTGAAGGCGCGCGCGCCGTTCCAGCCGGCGCCGATCACCATGCCGATCGAGGCGATCTCGTCCTCGCGCCTGGACGATGGCGAAGCGGTGCCTTGCCCGGTCTCCGTGTCGACGCGGAAGCGCTGGCAGTAGCGCGTGAAGGCCTCGGCCAGCGAGGTCGAGGGCGTGATCGGATACCAGGCGCAGACCGTCGCGCCGCCATAGACCGCGCCGAGCGCCGGCGGCGCTGTTGCCCTCGACGAAGATGCGGTCGCCGACCGCGTCGGCGCGCCGCACCTGCAGGCCGATCGGGCATCGCAGATGCGCCAGCGCGTAGTCGCGGCCCATGTGCAGCGCCTCGAGGTTCGGCTGCGATCAGCTTGTCCTTGCCGTTGAACTGCTCGGCCGATCAGCGTCTCGATCACCGCCGGCTCGATGCCGAGCAGCGCCGACAGCGCGCCGACATAGATGATGTTCTTGAACAGCTGGCGCTGGCGCGGGTCGGTGTAGTCGCGCGTTGCAGATCTCGGTCAGCGGCATGCCGAGGACGGTGATGTCGTCGCGGAACTTCGACGGCGGCATCGGCTTGGTGGAGTCGTAGAACAGGTAGCCGCCGGGCTCGATCGAGGCGACGTCCTGGTCCCAGGTCTGCGGGTTCATCGCCACCATCAGGTCGACGCCGCCGCGCGCGGCCGAGATAGCCCGGCCTCGCGAGACCCGCACCTCGTACCAGGTCGGCAGGCCCTGGATGTTGGAGGGGAAGATGTTGCGCGGCGCCACCGGCACGCCCATGCGCAGGATCGACTTGGCGAACAGCGCGTTGGCGCTCGCCGAGCCCGAGCCGTTGACGTTGGCGAACTTGACGACGAAGTCGTTGACCGCGCTGCAGCCCTGCGGCGCCGTCGTCACGATTGCAGCATGCGTGCTCCGCCTGTGTCATGTCGAGCAGGAACTTCTGCATGTCCCAGGCGCCGGTCGGGCAGCGCTCGGCGCAGAGGCCGCAATGCAGGCAGACGTCCTCGTCCTTGACCATGACCCGGCCGGTCTTCAGCGCGCCGGAGACATAGAGGTCCTGCGTCGAGGTTCAGCGCCGGCGCGCTTCAGCCGCGTCGCGCAGCTCGGCCTCGTCGCCGTTCGGCGGTGAAGGTGATGCAGTCCATCGGGCAGATGTCGACGCAGGCGTCGCACTCGATGCACAGCGGCGTCGGCGAACACCGTCTCGACGTCGCAGTTGAGGCAGCGCTCGCGCCTCCGCGAAAGCCGAGCCGGTCGTCGAAGCCGAGCTCGACCTCCAGCTTGATGTCCTGCAGCGCCATCGCCTTGTCGCGCAGCGGCACGCGGTAGCGCAGGTCGTTGCGAGATGTCGTTGTCGTAGCTCCACTCGTGGATGCCCATCTTCTGGCTGACGAGGGTGACGCCCGGCGGCGGCCGGTCGCGCACGTCCTCGCCCTGGCAGAACTGGTCGATCGAGATCGCCGCCTCGTGGCCGTGCGCCACCGCCCAGATGATGTTCTTGGGGCCGAACGCCGCGTCGCCGCCGAAGAAGACCTTGCGGATTGGTCGACTGCAAGGTCGTCGCGATCGACCACCGGCATGTCCCACTCGTCGAACTCGATGCCGATGTCGCGCTCGATCCAGGGAAAGGCGTTCTCCTGGCCGACCGCGACCAGCACGTCGTCGCAGGCGATGTGCACGTCCGGCTCGCCGGTCGGCGACCAGCCGGCGCCGGCCCTTGTCGTCGTACTCGGCCGTCGACCTTCTCGAAGAGCACGCCGGTCAGCCGGCCGTCCTCGTGGGTGAAGGCCTTGGGCACCAGGAAGTTGAGGATCGGGATGTCCTCGTGCATCGCGTCCTCCTTCTCCCAGGGCGACGCCTTCATCTCCTCGAAGCCGGAGCGGACGATCACCTTCACGTCCTCGCCGCCGAGCCGGCGCGAGGTGCGGCAGCAGTCCATCGCGGTGTTGCCGCCGCCCAGCACGATCACCCGCCTGCCGATCTGGTCGACGTGGCCGAAGGAGACGCAGGACAGCCAGTCGATGCCGATATGGATGTTGGCCGCGCGCCTCCTGCGCGGCCGGGAATGTCGAGGTCGCGGCCGCGCGGCGCGCCGGAGCCGACGAAGATGGCGTCGTAGTCCTCGGTCCAGCAGCGCCTTGCAGGCTGTCGACGCGCTCGCCCAGCCGCATGCTCGATGCCGAGGCCGGTGATGTAGCCGACCTCCTCGTCGATCACGCTCTCGGGCAGGCGGAAGCGCGGGATCTGGCTGCGGATCATGCCGCCGGCCTGCGCGTCGGCGTCGAAGATCACGACCTCGTAGCCGAGCGGCGCCAGGTCGCGCGCCACGGTCAGCGAGGCCGGGCCGGCGCCGACGCAGGGCGATGCGCTTGCCGTTCGCGGCGCGGCGCGGGCGCGGCAGGCGCGCCGTGATGTCGCCCTTGTTGTCGGCGGCGACGCGCTTCAGCCGGCAGATCGCCACCGGCTCGTCCTCGACCCGGCCGCGCCGGCAGGCCGGCTCGCACGGCCGGTCGCAGGTGCGGCCGAGGATGCCCGGGAAGACGTTGGACTTCCAGTTGATCATGTAGGCGTCGGCATAGCGCCCCGCGGCGATCAGCCGGATGTATTCCGGCACCGGCGTGTGCGCCGGACAGGCCCACTGGCAATCGACGACTTTATGGAAGTAGTCCGGATTCCTGATGTCGGTCGGCTGCAACTGTGAACGCTCCTGTTCCCTGGCGGGACCGTGTTCTTCTGCGGCAGGCTCGCGCTATGTCAACGGATCGTAGAGCGAAAGCCGGCGGGCATCAACGTCGTGCTCCCTTTCTGGCGATCAGCTTGCCTTCGGCACGGCTTCGGTCCCGATGACGCCTGCTCGCGACAGCCGGGCGAGATCGGCCGGGCCGAGCCCCAAAAGCCCGCCGAGCACCTCTGTGTTGTGCTGCCCCAAGGTGGGCGAGGGCCGCACCAGCGGGTACGGTCTTGCGCCTTCCCGGAACGGCGCGGCGGCATGCAGGTGGCGGCCCATGAACGGATTGTCGGCCTCCCGCCAGAATCCGCGCGCCCGCAGATGGGGGTCTCCGCCAGGTCGAGCGGCGTCCGGGCGACCCCCGCCGCCACGCCGGCTG
This sequence comes from uncultured Pseudomonadota bacterium, assembly GCA_963756495.1. GTDB lineage: Bacteria > Pseudomonadota > Alphaproteobacteria > Acetobacterales > Acetobacteraceae > DATFDN01. The sequence continues at coordinate 91,055 of CAVWNS010000013.1, forward strand.
CTTGCAACGCCGCCATCGCCGCCTCAGGCGGCGCGGGTTTCCGCCCAGGCATCGGATCGCGGCCTCGATTTCCTCGGCGCGCGCAGCGCGTTGCGTGGCGTCCAGCCCGGCCAGCTCCGGGCTCCCGAGCACGCCGCACAGCCCGCGCCAGGCGTCGTCCGTGGTGACGGTCAGGACGATCCAGGCATCCTCGCCCGCGCAGCGGAACGCGCCCTGCGGCGCGTGGACCGGATGGCGGTTGCCGAGCCGGGGCGGGGTGGTGCCCAGCGCCGATTGCGCGATCAGCGCGGGCGCCACCATCGGGATCATGCATTCCACCTGCGAGAGATCGACCAACTGCCCCTCGCCCGTGCGCCGGCGATGGATCAGCGCGATGAGCAGCGCGACCGCCGCGTTGTAGCCGCCGACCGGATCGCCATACGCGGTGTGGTTCATCGTCGGCGGATCGTGCGGGAACCCGGTCAGGGTCGGCAGACCGGAGGCCTGCTCCAGCGTGGAGCCGTAGGCGCGGCATGTGCTCCACGCATTGCCGGTGCCGAAGGCGGGCATGGAGACCATGACGATGTCCGGCCGCGCGGTCGCGTAGCGCCTCGTAGTCGAGCCCGAGCTTCGGCAGCACCTCCACCGAATAGTTCTCGATCACCGCGTCGGCGTCCGCCACCAGGCGCTTCAGCAGGTGCCTTGCCCTCGGCTGTCGTCAGGTCGAGCGTGACGCCCAGCTTGTTGCGGTTCATCGCGCTGGTACCAGTAGCTCTTTTCATAGAGCTTCTGCTCGAAGAACGCGGCGCGCTTGTCCGTGCCGCGCCACCAGTCGGGATACTGGCACGCCTCCACCTTGATGATCTCGGCGCCGAGGTCGCCCATGTGGCGCGTCGCCGACGGCCCGGCCCAGCCCATCGTCAGGTCGATGATGCGCAGGCCCTTCAGCGGCCCGTCTCGCCGCGCGCCGGACCCGGCGCGGGCGGCAGGGCGGCCGCGGTGTCCGACCAGCCGTCCGTGTGGGTGCCGGCCAGCGGCGCCGTGCCGCCGCGCCGGGGCGGCGTGCGCTGACAGGTGCTGGGGCAGGACCTGCGCCTCGAACGAAGCCTCGCCGATCCGCACGGGGGCGAAGACGCCGCGCTCGCGCTGGATCGGCTGGCGCAGCAGCTCGGCCATGGTCGGCACGATGCACAGCGGCAGCTTGTGGCGCAGGCCGAGCAGGAACCAGTCCTCGGCGGTCCGCTCGGCCAGGATCGGCGCGAAGATCGCATCCAGCTCGTCGGCATGGATGATGCGATCGACGTTGACCGCATAGCGCGGCTCCTGGGCCAGGGCGGGCCGGCCGACCATCGCGCAGAATCCGCGCCACTGCTGCGGCGTGACCGCGGTGACGCCGAGCAGCCCTTGCTTCGTGGGATAGATGGTGACCGGGTAGTTCCGCCCGAAACGGTTGACCCCGTTGCGCTTGCCGCCCGAGCCCGGACAGCGACACCGCAGTCTCGTACTCCGAGACGGCGGCGAGCGCCTCATGCGTGCTCACCTCGAAGCGCCGGCTGCCCGCCGCGCGTCCGATACAGGCCGGCGGCGGCCGCGATGAAGGCGGCCAGCCCGGCGACGTATCCCGCCTGCCCGTCGGGGCTCGCCAGGATCGGCGGCCCGTCCACCGGGCCGACGAGGCTCACCAGCCCGGCGAGCGCGCGCACCGTCGCGTCGGATGCCGCGAAACCGCGATACGGCCCGCTCTCGCCGAACCACGACAGCGCCGTGATGGTGAGGGCGGGATAAGCGTTGCGCAGGGCCGCGTGACCGAGCGCCCCGGATTGCATCTCGGCGGGCGGGCGCGCGTCCAGCAGCACGTCGGCCGCTTCGAGCAACGCGCGCACCGATCCCTCGTCGGCCGGAAGATCGGCGGTGACGCTTCGCTTGTTGGTGTTCAGCCAGGCGAAGGTGCCGCTTTCAATCCGGCCTTTACCCGCGTCGAGCAGCGGCGGGATCGCGCGACGCGGGTCGCCGCCCGGCGGCTCGATCTTGATGACCTCGGCGCCGAAATCGGCGAACAGCTTGCCGCAATACTCAAGACTTGCAGCGCTGCCGACCTCCAGCACGCGCAGGCCGGCGAGCGGCATCATGACAGTTTCCTCGTTCATTATGATTTCTTCTCATGGGCGCATCGTGAACAGGGACTGGCCGGGCTGGCGCAGCGGCGCGGCCATGTTGGCGAATTCGCACAGCAACGGGCGCGTGTCGCGCGGATCGATGATCTCCTCGACCAGGAACGCCTCGGCCGAGCGGAACGGCGAGCGCAGCGCCTCCAGCCGCTGCTCGATCTGCGCCAGCCGGGCGGCCGGATCGGGCGCGGCGGCGATCTCGGCGCGATACGCCGCCTCCACGCCGCCTTCCAGCGGCAACGATCCCCAGTTGCCCGACGGCCACGCGTAGCGGATGGCGGTCTGCGTGTGCGGCACATGCGCGCCGCCGCCGACGCCGAACACGTTGCGCACCAGCACCGCGCACCACGGCACGGTGGATTGCTGGATGGCGCTGATCGCCGTCACCGCCTCGCGCATCGTGCCGGTGGCCTCCGCCTCCAGCCCGACCGCGAAGCCGAAGCAATCGACCAGATGCACGATGGGCAGATGGAAGGTCTGTGCCAGATCGACGAAGCGGCGGATCTTGCGCGACGCCGTCGCGTTCCATGCGCCGCCGCCGAACAGCGGATCACCAGCCAGCACCGCCACCGGCCAGCCGTCGAGCCGGGCGAGGCCGGTGATGATGGCGCGTCCGAACGCGCGCGACATCTCGAAGAACGAGCCGCGATCGACCACGGCGTCGATGATGCGCCGCATCTGGTATGCCTTGCGCCGACTGCGCGGCACGGCCGAGATCAGGGACTGCTCGCGCCGATCCATGGGGTCGGCGCAGGGCGCGCGCGGCGGCAGCTCGTACACCGAGCTTGGCAGGTAGGACAGGAACCGCCGCGCGCGCGCCAGCGCCTCCGCCTCGGTGTCCACCGCATCGTCCACCGTGCCGGCGGCGACCTGCACCTCGTGCCCGCCCAGCGCCTGCTTGCTGCGGATCTCGCCCAGCCGTTCGACCACCGGCGGCCCGGCGACGAACACCGCCGAGATCTCCTTGACCATGAGCGCGTAGTGCGAGGCGGCCAGCCGCGCGGCCCCCAGCCCCGCCACCGAGCCCAGGCCGAGTGCCACCACCGGGACCAGCCCCATGTTGATTGCGCACAGAGCGAGCCCGGAGCTGGCCCCGATCCCGCCCGGCAGGTTGGCGTGGCCGCGCATCTCGATCGTCTTGACCGAACCGCCGCCGCCCGAGCCCTCGATCAGGCGGATCAGCGGCAGCCGGTATTCGGCGGCCATGCGCTCCGGCATCTGGTACTTCTCGCGGATCGAGGCGTCCGCCGAGCCGCCGCGCACGGTGAAATCGTCGCCGAAGACGACAACCGGACGGTTGTCGATCAGGCCGCGGCCGAACAGGCCGTTGCCCGGCGTGAATTCGGCGATGCGACCGGATGCGTCGTAGCGCGCCTTGCCGGCGATGGAGCCGAGTTCGAGGAAGCTGCCGGGATCGAGCAGCCGGTCGATCCGCTCGCGGACGGTCAGCCGACCCGCATCGTGCTGCCGCGCGACGCGCTCCGTCCCGCCCATCTCGCGGGCGAGCGCCCTGCGATGGGCAAGCTCGTCAAGCTCCGGCTGCCAGCCGGTTGTCTGCGGGTGCGTGTCGGGCATTGCCAGGGAAAGCTCGCAACGGGAGGAAGACATACAGTCACCGCGAGGGCGACGGATTGTAAACCCGCGATGGGGCCGCTGCGAGCCTTGCGGCGCGACCAGGTGCGGGCAAGACTGCCTCCGCCTGGGTCAAAGGAAGGAAACGGCAATGGATTTCGATGCGTTCCTCAACGACACAGCGAACTTCATGACAAGGAACATCGTGCTGCCGCCCCCGCGCTGCACGCCGATCATTCACGATGCCCCCAAGTGGCAGAAATCCGCCGGGCAGTCTGGCGTGTTCACCATGTCCCTGACAGACTTGAAGAAACAAGGATCGCGGCTTGCCGACAAGCAGCCATGCGACATACTCAAGATAGAACAATCCAGCGACCCGAAGGCGAAGACGTTCAAGATGTACTTCTGCTACTACGAGCCAGACGAGGTGCATTTGCTCGTGGTCGACAAGGGTGCGAACCTAATGTTCACGCCGACGATGAACGGATGCTCCTTTGGCGTCGGCTCCGAGGCGAAAGGTGGGGCGCGCATGGTCGGTCACGTCAATGAATCGCGCGAGGAGGCCACGGAAAAGGGTGCGATCAAGCAGGCGGAGAATCAGCAAGCGATGCTGACCGCCGCGCTGTTCGCGAGCAAGCCCAGCATCATGGGACCGGAAACGTATACGCCCTTCGGCTCCGGTCTGTCCGGGACCACGTTCGGTGTGCGCGACGCAAAGACCGATTCCTGGTCCTTCTACACGCAGGTCTGGAAGCGGGTGAGCGCCTCCGAATACTATTTGGGCGGGGTAGCCAAGTTCGCCTGAAACGGTCCGGCGCCTCACGGCGCCTGCGGCGCTGTCCCGGTGAGTTGAGCCATGGGCGGCGAACGGCGGTGGTCCCGGCGGCGCTTATTGGGTTCATATCACCAAGGCGCCCGACGATGCGCATCTTTTTGACCGCGCTCTGCTTGGCGAGCCTGTTGGCCACGCCCGCCTTGGCACAGGGCGCGGGCGCCAACCCGGCCGGCGCGGCGACTAGCCAGCAGGACAAGCAGTTCCTCGACTATGCGGCACAGGACAACCAGGCCGAGATCCAGACCTGCCTGATCGCGGAGAAGCAGGCGCAGGCCCCGGCGGTGAAGGCGTTCGCGCGGCTCATGGTGGATGACCACGTCGTGGTCGAAAGCCAGCTCGCGGCGGCGGCGAGCGCGACGAACGCCGCCTTGCCCAACGGCATCGGGCAGGACGGGCACAAGACGATTTCACAGCTTGAGCCTCTGCACGGGCACGAGTTCGATCGCGCGTTCATCCAGGACCAGATCAAGGACCATACAAACGACGTGCAGCGCTACGACGCCGAGATCCGCAGCACGCAGGACAGCGCCATCCGGCGATACGCGGCCGAGACCTTGCCGATCCTTCAGCAGCATCTCGCGCTGGCGCAAGCCGTGCAGACCTCGATGCAGGGCGGCTAGAGCGATTCATGCCGACTGCATTCGTCACCTCTCTCACGACGTGGGAGAGGTGACAGTCAGCAGCCACGACCTGAGCGGTTCCGCCCAGTCTCAGAACAGGGCGACCAGCGCGACGCCGCCAACTATCATCGCCACCGGGTAAAGGAACATGCTCGTCATGCCGGTCGGCCTCCGTGGGTTCACGCGGGATGGATCAGCAGCAGCGCGCCGAGTGCGAGCAGCAGCGCGGGCGGCATCACCACGATGCCGAGCTTCAGGAACGTCCAGGCGCCCACGCTCTGGCCGTCGCGACGCAGCGCGGTGAGCCAGAGGATGGTCGCCAGCGAGCCGGTGACGGACAGGTTGGGACCGAGATCGACGCCGATCAGCACGGCCCCGGAAACCGCGTGCGGCACCCCGGCCGCCTGCACGGCGTGGCCGGCGATCAGCCCGACGGGCAGGTTGTTCATCACGTTGCAGGCGATCGCCAGCACGACCCCGGCGCCCCACGCGGTCTGCGCGGCCGAGTGCCGGGCCGCCGCGTGCAGCATGGTGCTAAGCGCGCTCAGCACCCCGGTCGTGGCGAGGGATTCGACGAGGACGAACAGCCCGGCCACCAGCGGCGGCACTCCCCAGGACACCCCCCGCAGCACGCCCCAGGGCGCCTCGCGCTTGCGGAGCAGGACGACGGTGGCCGTCGCGAGGCCGGCGATGCAGGTCGGCAGGCCGAGCTGGATGTCGATGGCCGAGGCGCCCATGAGCACGATGGCGGTCGCGGCGATCCCGTAGGCGGCGGTCCGTCCGCCGCTGGACAGCTCCGGCACGTCCACCTCCGCCGCGATCTCCTGGCGCAGCGCCCGAAGCTGCATCAGGCGCAGCGCGAGATAGGTCGCGCCGATCGACAGCAGGGCGGACGGCGCATAGCGGGGCAGCCATTCCATCAGCGGCGGCATGTGGCTGCCGTAGATCACCAGGTTCGCCGGGTTGGAGATCGGCAGCACGAAGCTGGCGGCGTTGGCGATGAACGCGCAGACGAAGAGGTAGGGCAGCGGTTCGCGCGCCTCGACCGTCTTGACAACGGCCGCGACGGCGGGCGTGAGCACGACGGCGGTGGCGTCGTTCGACAGGAAGATCGTGACGAGGGTGCCGACCAGGTACACCAGCGTGAAGAGACGCCGCGCCGAGCCCTTGGCCAGCCGGGCGGCCCGCGCGGCCAGCCAATCGAACAGCCCCTCGCGGCGGGCGAGTTCGGCGAGGATCATCATGCCGATCAGGAACAGATAGACGTCCATCCCCTTGGCCACGCCGTTCAGCGCGTCGGCCACCGGCAGCAGCCCGAGCACCACCAGCAGGACGGCCCCCACCACGGCCCAGACCCACTCCGGCACCTTCCACGGGCGGATGATCACGCCTGCGGTGGCCAGGGCCGCGATGCCCCAGGTCAGCACGGGGCCGGGCATCGCACGCTCCTTTCGTCATCCGACTGGCAAGAATCCCGTAGTCCCAGGCAGCAAGGGCCGTGCCACTCGGGAAGTCGTGAGGGCTGTTGGACTATTCCCCTGACGCCGGCGCGCGCGTGTCCGGATCGAGGACGGGGCCCGTCCGCTTTCCGGACTGCTCCAGCCCGTACCGGCGGATCTTCGCGTGCAGGAGCTGGCGGTGGATGTTGAGGCGTCGTGCGGCCTCGGTGCGGTTGCCGGCGCAGGCCGCCAGTGCCTGGCGGATCATTGCCGCCTCCAGGCGGGCGACGGCCGTGGGCAGGTCTCCCTCCAGCCAGTCCGCCGTCGCCTCGCGCGGCGCTGGAACGAGGAAGGCCAGGTCGGCGCCGTTGACCACGGGATGGCGGACCATCGCCGCCACCCGCTCCATGACGTTGCGCAACTCGCGCACGTTGCCGGGCCAGGAATGCGCGAGCAGGCGGCTCGCGGCGTCCGCGCCGAGGCGCTTCGGCGGGCCTTGAGCGGCGGCGACAAGAAAGTGCTCGGCAAGGGGGACGATGTCGGCCAGCCGCTCGCGCAGCGGCGGCAGTTCCACGGGCACGACGCCCAGCCGATAGAACAGATCCTCGCGGAAGCGCCCCTGGCGGACATGCGCGACGAGGTCCTGGTGGGTGGCCGCGACGATCCGCACGTTGACCCCGACGGGACGTCCGCCGAGCGGGGTCACGATCCGCTCCTGCAACACCCGCAGCAGCTTGGCTTGCATAGCAAGGTCCATGTCGCCGATCTCGTCGAGGAAGAGCGTGCCGCCATCGGCTTCGCGGAACGAACCGAGCCGGTCCGCCACCGCCCCGGTGAAGGCGCCGCGCACATGCCCGAACAGCTCGCTTTCCAGCAGGTCGCGTGGAATGGCGGCGCAGTTCACGGCGACGAACGGCTTGCGCGCGCGCTTGCCGTGGCGATGGATCGCGCGCGCCACCACCTCCTTGCCGGTGCCGGTCTCGCCGGTAATCAGGACCGTGGAGTCCGTGTCGGCCAGCATGCCGATCGCCTTCTGCACCTCGCGCATCGCGGGGCTGGACCCGACCAGGTCGCCTGCCTCGGTCGCCATGGCCAATGGCAGGGGCATGGGCGAGGTGCGCGGCAGCATCCGCCCGACCAGCGCCTCCAGGTCGGCCCGCCCGACCGGCTTGGCGAGGTGATCGACCGCGCCCATGCGCATCGCCTCGATGGTGTTGGCGGCGGTGGGCACGGCGGTGAGGATGGCGACAGGCGGGGGCGTCGGCAGCGCGCGGATGCGCCGCAGTACCTCCAGCCCGTCCAGCCCCGGCATCCGCAGATCGAGCAGGACGGCGTCCACGCCAGGGTGGCGCAGGCGCGACAGGGCGGCCGCGCCATCCGGGGCCTCGAGGGGCACATGGCCCAGATCGGTCAGCGTTTCGGCGATGCCCTCCCGCAGGGCCGCGTCGTCATCGACGATCAGGATGGTTGCCACGCCAGCTCCAACGCGAATGTGGCGCCGTGCCCGTCGCCCCCGGCCGAAAGCAGGATCACCCGCCCGCCCTGCGCCTCGGCAAACTCGCGCGCGATCGCCAGACCGAGCCCGGTGCCGTCGGGCCGACCCGTCACGAAAGGCTCGAACAGGCTGTCCCGCAGTTCCGGGGCGATGCCGGGGCCGGTGTCCGCGACGAGGATGCGCAGGAGCGCGCACGCCCCGGCCGCACCCTCTGTCGCGCTGATCGTGACGCGTCCACCGGCGGGCGTGTGCTGGAGGGCGTTCAGGACAAGATTGCCGACCGCGCGCCGCGCGAGCCCCGGGTCGAACTGGCCCGTCATGGGGGGCACGGCGACCGCGATCGAGACCGCGCGGGCAGCCGCCAGGTCCCGGAACTCGTCGGCAACGCCCGCGACGAAGGCGGCGACATCCACCGCCTCCCACACCGCCGCGCGCCGCTGGGTCAAGGCCAGCAATTGCGAAACCAGCCCGTCCAGGCGGGCGGTCTGCGTGAGAACGGTCCCCAGGGCGCTCCGCATGCGGGCCGGATCGCCCGCCAGGGCATTCTCGGCCCGCAGCCGCATGGCGGCGATGGGATTGCGGATCTCGTGGGCGACGCCCGCGGCCACGCGGCCCAAGGCGGCCAGGCGCTCCGAAGCCGCCACCCGGCGTGCCAGCGCGTCAGCACGATGGCGAGCCTCCGCCAGCCGGCGCCCGGCCTCGTTCAGCGCGCTGATGATCCGGTCGAGTTCCCTTTCCCCGGTGGGCGGAAGCTCCGGGAGGGAGCCCTCGCTCTGCCCGGCCAGCGCGGCCTCCATGCGGCCGACATGGCGTGACCAGGAGACGACGAGCCAAGCCAGCCAAGCGGACATGCCGGCCATGAGGACGAGCAGCACGCCGAGACCCGCGCGCAACCGCTCGATCCCGGGTGTGGCCCGCACGCGGGTCATGGCCCAGCCCGTCGCGTCCGGGATGGGGCCACGCAGCGGGCAGGCATCGAGCAGCAGCGTCTCGGCGCGCGATACCGAGCGGACGGACACCGGCTGGTCGTCCCGCGCCGCCCGCTCGTTGGCCGACCGGATCGGGTTGATCTCGGCTTGCGGCAGGTCGGTCTTGGGGCCGGTGCCGGCATAGGTCGGGAAGGCATAGGCGAGGGAGCCCGTGCCCGCCTCCCAGATGCCGCCCTCGATGCCGTCCTGGTGCGCGAGCGCCACGGTCACGACCGCCGACAGGCCGTGCAGCAGGGTGGCGTCGGGAGCGCCGGTCCAGCCGCTCACGTAGAAATCGTATCGATCTCGGATCATATCGCAGGACCGGGCGACCACCGCTTCGGCCCGTTGGGTCTGGGCGGCGGTCGTCTGGTCATAGAACTGCACGAGCATGACAGCGAGCGCCAGGCACGCCGCCAGCGTCAGCAGCCAGAGCGCGAAAAGCCGGGAGCGGAGCGAGTGCACGATCGTGGCGTTGAAGGTTCCTGATTTTCAACGAAGACAGCCGCCGCCCGTTCGGTGGCGCGGATGCGTCCGCGCGCGACCGAACGGGGGCGCCAGGCTCAGGGACGCAGCGCGGGCGCGGCTCCATTCGCTGGCGGGGGCGGCGCGTCCTGGTCGGGCGGCGGCGGACCACGGCGACCATCAGGCGGCGGCAGGCCGTGCCTGTGCGGGGGCGGCGGCGGCGCGACTTGCGTGGCCTGCGCCTGCGTGGGGCCGATGGATTGGGCGGCGATGACCTTGCCGAGCGGACTCGCCATGCCGTTCCCGGAGGCGAAGACCTGCTGGCCCGGGGTCAGTTGGCTCGCCAGCCGCTGAGCCTCCGGCGGTGGCAGGCGGATGATCGTGCCATCATCGAGCAGGACGCCGTTGAGATCGCCGCGCGGTCCATGGAGTTGCTCCTTGACGCGGCCCTGGGCCTGAAGCGATTGGCCCATCCCGCCCGGACCGCGCCTGCCGGGTCCACCTCCGGGCGGCCCGTTGTCCGTCACCGTCTGCCCGGAGGCGTCGTTGGTGACCGACATGGCCTGCACCATCGGAACCGCCGCGGCCTTCAGCCCGTGGATAGTGACGCTATCGCCGGGCCGGACCGTATAGACCAGCTCGGCGGAGAGGTGCGGTGGCAGGTGCACCTCGGTGCCGTCCTGCAGGATCAACCCGTCGACGTCGCCGCGCGGGGTCAGGCTGTACTGCGCGACCTTGCCCTTGATGGTCGGAAGCTGCTGGGCGCTTTGGCTTGCGGTCTGCTGCGCGTAGGCACCGGCCCCGGCGCCGCTCGCCAAGACGACGGCGAGCAGTGCGTATCTGAGCTTGAAAGCCATGGTGTCCTCCTAATTAGTCCGGGCAGAGCGCCCGTGTCCCTATGGTTGCAGGCCGCGTGCCAGCATTTAGCTCATTGTAAGTGCATGGCTTTCATTCGGACCGCCGATGCTCCGCGTCCGGCGCGGAGACGAGGATGTCCGCTTTTCGGACGGGGTCGGACTGGCGGGGGCCGCCTTGAGCGCCTTGGAGCGGGCGCGCATTATTGGGTGAGCGCGAAGAGGCAATGATGCGGATCGGCTTCAACCTGCCCAACAGCGGCGCCTTCACCGATCCGGCGGTGATGGCCCGTATCGCGCGCGAGGGCGAGGCGCTCGGCTACGACTACCTGACGCTGACCGATCATGTCGTGCTGCCCGATACCGACGCGCCCGGCTATCCCTACTCGGAGACCGGGGAGTTCCTGTCCGGCACGCCCGCCATCCGCCACGAGCTGCTGGCGGCCATCGCCTGGGTCGCGGCCAAGACCGAGCGCATCCGGCTGGTCACGGCGGTCCTGGTCGTGCCGCATCGCCCGGCGGTGCTGGCGGCCAAGATGCTGGCGAGCATCGACGTGCTCTCGGGAGGGCGCCTGGTCGTCGGGATCGGCGCGGGCTGGCTGAAGGCCGAGTTCGACGCCGTCGCGACCACGCCGTTCGCCGAGCGCGGCGCGGTCACCGACGAGTATCTGCTGGCGTTCCGCGCGTTGTGGACTGAGCGCCGGCCCCGGTTCGCGGGCAAGTACACCGGCTTCGAGAACGTGGTGCTGGAGCCGAAGCCCGTGCAAAGGCCGCACCCGCCGATCTGGGTGGGCGGCGAGAGCCCGCCGGCGCTGCGCCGCGCCGCCCGGCTGGGCAACGCATGGTACCCGATCGGCACCAACCGCGCGCATCCGTTCGAACTCGCTGTCCCGGCTGCAAGCGGGGATCGCGCGGCTGCGCACGCTCGCCGCCGATGCGGGGCGCGATCCGGCGGCGGTCGGCGTGGTCTATCGCGTGAAGCGTCTGGGCGAGGGTGTGCCGGCACGGGCCGGGGACGGGGAGCGCCGGCTGTTCTCCGGGTCGGACCCGGACATCCTTGCCGACCTGCGGGCGCTGGATCAGGCGGGCGTCACCGGGCTCGACGTCGATATCGAGCGCGCGGACCCGGACGCCTCGGTGGCGGAACTGCGCCGGCTGCGGGCGTTGCTGGCGCGCATCTGACCCTTGCCCCCTCGCCCGCGCGCCTCTATGCGTGCCGTGCCAAGGGACCTCGTTCAGCGGGTGTAGTTCAATGGTAGAACGGCAGCCTTCCAAGCTGCTCACGGGGGTTCGATTCCCCCCACCCGCTCCCGTCCATCCCGCGCCGGAATTCGTTAAGCGGAGATGAACGGCGATTGTACAATTCAGCGGCGAATTTTCGCGGGTTTGTACAATTCGCGGAGGTTCGGGACCGTCTCAGAACCCGAACATATGGTCGAGCGAGAACCCGCCCGCCTCGTCCATCAGCCCATGGTACCCGAACAGCCGGCAGGTCGCGTCGCGCACCAGCACGTAGCCGGTCGGCCCGGCCGCAACCAGCCGATCGTCGCCGAACACCGCGTGCGGCCAGATCAGCGCCGAACCCGAGCAGGCAATGGCGATCCGCTCCTCGGCCATGACCTTGCCGTCGGCGTCGTGCAGCACCAGCGTGGTGGACGAGTGGGCGTGCCACGGCGCGGAGGCCGGATAGATCACCGCGGCGAAGCTCCGCCGGCTTGCGTCTCCCAGCTTGAGGAACAGCCGCGTCGAAAGGCCCGGCGGCGGCCCGCTATAGGATTGCGGCTCGTCGCGATAGGTCATGATCGTATTGAAGATATGGGCGCCGAAGCTCGAATTCCGCGACGTGGCCGGTCTCGCGGTGCTCGTAGCGGAACAGCGCGTGCAGCCAGCCGTCCGCCTCGCCGCCGGCCCGAAAGTCATAGACCAGCTCGGCATGGGCCGCCTCCAGCTCGGCCACCGCGTCGAGATCGAGCGCGAGGTCGTGCGCTCGGTCCAGGCAGCCCAGGAAGCGCTCGGCGATCTTGCGACCCCCGGCATCGAACACATCGAGGCGTACCGGCAGGCTCGTCTGCGTGGTCGCCATCGGCGTCGGCTGCACGATGGTGCGGAACCTGGCCGGGTCCAGCACCGGGAAGGGCAGCAGGTAGTTGCGGCCGAGCGGGGCGGGTAGCGACGGGATCGCGGGGTCGGCGCGCAGGTCGGCGCGCTCGACGTTCACGTGCGCGATCCGGGTCCGCCCGTCGCGCACCACCTCGTAACGCGGCCGCACGACGTGGCGCCCGGCGCGCAACTCGACCTGCGCGGGCCACCGCACGGAGGACAGCATGGCGCCGACGTCGAGCGCCACGGTGGCGAACGGCCCGACGGCACGATCGAGCACCGACGGGCGCTCCGCCCCCATGCGGTCGAGCGTCACCGAGCCGGGCGGGATGGCGGCCGCATGGCTGTTCTGCAGCCACAGGATCACCCGCTCGTCGGCGCGCGGCGCGGGCAGGCCCGCGTAGCGATCGGATGGCCAGGCGTTGGCGTCGTGGGTGCAGGAGAGCGACGGCCCGCCGGCCGAGTCGTATGTGTCGAGCGCGTACTTGACGACGTCGTGCCCCGCCGCCCTGATGACATGCAGGAATAGCTGCCCGGTGAAGGCGGGCAGGCGGAAGCGGGCGCGCAGTTCCTGGCTGTCGATCGCGAAGCCGCCTTGCCCCTCGGGCAGCCGCTCCTCCCACGTCGCGAGCGTGGTGCCGGCGGCGTCGAAGAGCCGCAGCCACAGCCGCACCGCCCGCGCGCCGTAGCCGGCCCAGTAGTTGGCCGAGACCAGCCGGGTCGAGAGCCCATCCTGGTCGCGGAGGAAGGCGAAATTGGTGGCGAAGTTGAGCCGGTCGAGATAGCGCGCCGGGTTGGTCAGCAGCGTCTCCGGCAGCCGTGCCTCGTCGAGGGTCAGCACCCGTACTCCGCGCGGCACCAGCGAGGCAATGCGTTCCGCTACGCGGGCGGCATCGAAGGCGGCGATCAGGACGGCGCGCGGCGCCGCATTCCGCAAGTCGATCAGCGGGCGCGCGACTAGGCCGGCCCGGGTCTGGCCAACCGCCTGCACGTCATGGACGTAGAGCGCGTCCACGCCGGGCGGCGCGGGATGCAGGGCCAGCAGCGCCTCGGCGATGCCGTCCGGGTCATAGAGCGCGACCGGCCCGCCGAGCGCGGCCAAGGTCGCATAGAGGCGGGCAACGCCCTCGGCGGCGAGCGGATGAGCCAGCGCCTTGTAGAGGACGTTGCCGCCTGCGCGTGCGTCGAAGGTCTGGATCTGGAGCATGGCGATTCCTACAGCCCGAGCCGTCGGCGAACCTCGGCGGCGGCTTCCGGTGTATCGTTCAAGGGCTGGGCCGCCCAGGTCTCCAGCCGGCCGGCGAACGGGCGCACCCGACCGCCGGCCAGCAGCCCGGCGGTAAACAGGCGGTTGCGCCGGGATCGGCCGGGCAGCGGGGCCAGCATGACCGGGGCTAGCGTGGCCACCGCCTCCGACATCATGGAGACGCTGTCGGTCGTGACCACGATCGCATCGGCCAGGGCGAGCATGCCGAAATAGGGGTTCTCGCCGCTGCCGTCCCATACGAAGGCGCCCAGCGGCGCGAGCGTGTCCGACAGCGCCCGGATCGCCGCCGGATCGGTGCGGCGTGACGGGGTGAGGGCGAGGCCGACCCGGTCCTGGCGCATCATCGCCGCCAGCTCATCGGCCAGCCGCGTGGCGACCGGGGCGTCCAGCCGAAAACGGCCGTTGCTGCCGCCGACCAGCACCGCCACCAGCGGGCGGGGCAGACCGGCAAGCCGCGTCCGCCACCGCTCCGCCTCGGCGCGCAGGCGCTCCGGCGTCACCCGGTGCAGCGCGGTGCGGGTCACCACGACATTCGGCCCCGCCAATTCGTCGTGGCGCGCCGCCACGATCACGTCGAAGCGGCGCAGGCTCATGCGCGGGTCCTGGATTTGCACGACCGGCACGCCGTGCCGGCGCAACCGCGCCCCGACCACCGCGCCCACGCCGCCGCAGGCGATGGACAGCGGCGGCAACGGCCCGCGCACCGCATCCGGAACGGCCGCGAGCGGCGCCGGCCACGCCTTGGCGGCGACCCAGCGCCAGGGGGCGCGGGGCGCGAGCACGCGCAGCTCCGCCGAAAGCCCGGCCGCCTCGGCCAGACCGAGGGCCTGCGCTTGCAGGCCCGCATAGGCCTCGGTCAGAATCCAGGGGCGGGCTGCGCTCATGCCGGCGGCTTGTCGGCACGCCGGGTCGGTGCGTCAATGCCGGGAGCGTACCGCCGCCTGACAGGGGACCAGCCATGCTCCAGCCGCCGCCGGCCCAGCCCGGGATGCGCGAAGACGAAATCGACACCCCGGCGCTGCTCCTCGACCTGGATGCGTTCGAGGCGAATCTCGACCGCATGGCCGCACTGCTGGCGCCGACCGGGGCACGGCTGCGGGCGCACGCCAAGACCCACAAATCGCCGGTGATCGCCCGCCTCCAGATGGCGCGCGGCGCCGTCGGGCAATGCGTGCAGAAGGTCGCGGAGGCCGAGGCGCTGGTCTGGGGCGGCATCCCCGACATCCTGGTCAGCAACGAGGTGGTCGGGGCCGGCAAGCTCGCCCGCCTGGCCGCGCTCGAGCGCATCGCGACGGTCGCGGTCTGCGCCGACGATGCGGCCCAGGTCGCGGCGATCGAGGCGGCCGCCGCCGGTGCCGCAAGGCGCCTGACCGTGCTGGTCGAGATCGATGTCGGCGCGGCGCGCTGCGGCGTGTCGCCAGGTCCGGAGGCGGTGGCGCTGGCACAGCGCATCGCCGCCTCGCCGCACCTGATCTTCGGCGGCTTGCAGGCCTATCACGGCAGCGCCCAGCACAAGCGCACAAATGAAGAGCGGCGCACGCTGATTTCCGGCACAGTGGAGGCGACGCGCCGCACGGTCGAGCAGCTGCGCCAGCAGGGGCTGGACTGTCCAATCGTCGGCGGCGGCGGCACCGGCAGCTTCGAGCTTGAATCCGGCTCGGGCGTGTTCACCGAGATCCAGGCCGGCAGCTACGTCTTCATGGACGCCGACTACGCCCGCAACCTCGACGCGGCGGGCCGGCCCGTCAGCACGTTCCGCCACGCGCTGTTCGTGCTCGCGACGGTGATGAGCACGGCCCGACCCGGTCTCGCGGTGCTCGATGCGGGGCTCAAGGCGCTGGCGGTGGACAGCGGGCTGCCAGTGGTCTGGCAACGGTCGGGACTGCGCTACGTCAGCGCCTCGGACGAGCACGGCAAACTGGAGGTCGGCTCGGAGGCACCCGCGCCCAAGCTCGGCGAGAAGCTGCGTCTGGTGCCGGGCCATTGCGACCCGACCGTGGACCGGTACGACTGGTACGTTGGCGTGCGCGACGGCCGGGTGGAGTGCCTGTGGCCCGTCGCGGCGCGTGGGGGCATGGCGTGAGGGATGCGGGTGCGCAGCCGGCCGAGAAACCGAGCGCGGCTGCATCTGTTTGGTCTCGGCAGGGGAGGCGAGCCGTGAAGACATCGCTGCGATTTGCCGTATTGGCACTGGCATTGCCTGTGTCCTTGGCCCTGGCGGCATCGGCGCTGGCGCAGAACGCGAGTGGCAGCAACGCCTTCGCGACCACGCCGGGGGCGAACACCGGCGCTTTCGCGCGCACCCCGCCGGCCAGCACGAGCGCGTTCGGGAAGCCGGGCGGTCGCCAGGTCACCGGGTTCGGCAGCGGCGGCCAGACCACCAACGCCGCCGGCAATCCTGGCGCGGCGACCCGCAACGCCAAGCGGATGGCCAACTCCTTCGAAACCCGCGCCAATCCCAACGCGCCCCCGGTCGGTCCTCGCCAGGGCGCATCGGACGGTTCGGGACATTGAGCGCGCACACGGCTGTCGGCGCGCTCGCCCTTGGCTTGGCGATGATGGTCCTGGCCGGCACTGTCGCGGCCCAGCCGGCCGCACGCGGCAGTTCGGCCGGTGCGGCGCTCCAGCAGGGGGAGCCGGGCACGAAGGCCACTGGCCCGGCCGGCACGATGATCGAAGGGAATGGGGCAGCCATCAATTATCCGACGGTCGACTCCGCATTCGCCACCAGCGACGGCATCGCGGTGCCGCTTGCGGCCAATCAGAGTCCCGGTCGGCAGCGGCTGACCGACCTGGCCCAAACGAGCACCGTCCTCACCACCGGTGGCGATGTGCGGCTGACCCGCCTGATCGGTGCCGGCGTGTTCGCCAGCTCCGGCGAGCGCCTCGGGACGGTGCGGGACATCCTGCTGAGCCGGTCAGCCGAACCGCAGGTCATCGTGGCGACCGATCAGCGGCTGGTCGAGGTGGCGTGGAGCCAGCTCGACTTCGGCCGGCCGGGCAGCGAACTGCACGGCAAGGCCGTGTTGCCGGGCGAAACCCCCCATGGGCTGGAGCAGCTGCCGGCGTTCAGCCCGGCGAGGCTCAAGGGTCGCGGCTTGATCGCGGGCCGGAGATGAGGAGCCGCGACGTCGCCCTGATCGTGGCGCTCAGCCTGCTTGCCGCCGGCCCGGCGCTCGCGACCACCGGGGCGAAGCAGGGGCCATCGTCGAGTGTCCGACAGCTCCAGCAGCGTTTGCAATCTCAGGGCCTGTATGGGCGGGGTCTAGTTGACGGCGTCTATGGACCGGGCACCCGGGCGGCCGTCGAGGCGTTCCAACGCGCGCGCCGCATGGCCGTGACCGGGCAGATGGACGCCGAAACGATGGCGGCGATGGATTTGGACCACATGGATGCCGAGCCGGCGCCCGCCGACGGAACCGGCGGTTTGGACGTAAAGCCCGACGTCAGGCGCGAAGCCAAGCGGTGATCCGCCACCCGGGGCATTGCCGCCCCGGGAGTGCCTCCAAGGCGTGGGACCGAATCAAAGCATCGCCATGATGTTCTCGGCGCGGCTCACATCAAAGCCGCCGGGCTGCTCCACGCCCAGATGGGTGACCTTGCCGTTCTCGGCGACTAGGGCGAAGCGTTGGCTGCGCACGCCCATTCCGCGGGAAACCAAATCCAGCTCCAGGCCAAGCGATTTCGTGAATGCGCCCGATCCGTCGGCCAGCATGACGACCTTGTCGGTGCAGCCCTGTTCCTTGCCCCAGGCGCCCATCACGAACGCGTCGTTGACGGCGATGCAGGCGATCGTGTCCACGCCCTTCGCTTTCATGGCATCGGCCTGCTGGACGAAGCCAGGCAGGTGCTTGACGCTGCACGTGGGCGTGAACGCGCCGGGAACCGCGAACAGAACCACCTTCTTGCCCCTGAAAATGTCGCCGGTGGACGTCTCCTTCGGGCCCTCCGGAGAGGCCATCATCAGTTTCATTGAAGGAATGGTATCGCCGACCTTGATGGTCATGGGTGCATGCTCCTTGTGGGCCGTGTCAGGCGTCAGTCCTAGCCCGCTCCCCGGTGCCTGTCACGCCGGCTTGCAGGCGTCGGAACGCGTCCCAAGTCACTCCCATGGCACGCCCATCGACCGATCCCGCCTCGTTCCTCACCGGCCAGCTTCTGGTGGCCATGCCCACGCTCAGCGATCCCCGGTTTGCGCAAAGCGTGATCTACGTGTGCGCGCACACCCCCGACGGCGCGATGGGTCTGGTCATCAACCGGCCGCTCGCCAAGCCCAGCTTCGACGAGTTGCTGGCGCAGTTGGAGATCGAGCCGGTGCCGCCCGCGCGCCGCATCCGCCTGGGCATCGGCGGCCCGGTCGATAATGCCCGCGGCTTCGTCCTGCACACGACCGACTGGACCGGCGAGGGCAGCCTGCATGTCCACGACCGTCTGGCTCTGACCGCCAGTCTGGACGTCCTGAAGGTCATCGCCGAGGGTGGCGGACCGCGCGAGGGTTTCCTTGCCTTGGGGTACGCCGGCTGGGGTCCGGGCCAGCTCGATGCGGAGATCCAGCAAAACGCGTGGCTTTCGGTGCCGGCCGACGAGGGCTTGGTATTCAGTGACCATCACGACACCAAGTGGCGACGGGCGCTTGGCCTCTTGCACATCGACCCGTTGCTGCTCTCCGAGACGGCCGGCCATGCGTGATCCCCGGCACGCTTGAGCGCAGCGCGGTGGCGCGTACGCGGCGGGCAGCCTCACTAGGTTAAGCGAACTTAAACGTTATCAGGCTTTGATCCTCGGGCGAGAAACGCGCGAGGATTGAATGGTGGCCAGAATGGCGGCCAGCGCGCCGCCGGCGCGCGGCCACGCGCCGGATGGCGGGGGCTGAGGCGCCGTGCTGTTCAGCTCCTACGTCTTCGTTTTCTGTTTCCTGCCACTGACGCTGGCCGGGTTTTTCGTGCTGGGTCGGCTTGCCGGACGGCTTATCGCCGCATCCTGGCTGGCGTCGGCATCGCTGGTGTTCTACGGCTGGTGGAACCCCGCGTTCCTGCCGCTCCTGATGGGGTCCATCGCCTTCAACTATGCGTTGGCGCGACTGATTGCCTGGGTGCGTGAACCCCGGGCCCGGATCGCCCTGCTCGCGTCGGCGATCACCGCGGATGTCGCGGCACTGGTCTATTTCAAGTATCTCGCCTCGCTGCTGGGCTTCGTGCATGCCCACGGTCTGGGCGGTTACGCTCTGGCGGATTCACGTTCGTCGATCCGGTCCTGCCGCTCGGCATCAGCTTCTTCACCTTCACCCAGATCGGCTTCCTGATCGACACCAGCCAGGGCGCGGCCGAGGAGAAGGGATTTCTGGACTACCTCCTGTTCGTCACCTTCTTCCCGCATCTCATCGCGGGACCGGTGCTGCATCATCGCGAGGTGATGCCGCAGTTCGCCGCCAGGTCCACCTACCGGATGTCGGCCGAGAACATAGCCGTGGGCCTGACGATCTTCTCGATGGGGCTGGTCAAGAAGGCGGTGTTCGCCGACGGGCTCTCGGGCATCGCGGTCGCGGCATTCGCCCATCCCGGCCAGTTGCCGCTGCTTGCCGCCTGGGAAGGGGCGCTCGCCTACTCGCTTCAGCTCTATTTCGATTTCTCGGGCTACTCGGACATGGCGATCGGCATCGCGCGCCTGTTCAACATCCGCTTTCCCGCCAACTTCAATTCGCCGTACAAGGCGCAGAGCGTCATTGATTACTGGCAGCGCTGGCACATGACGCTGACCCGCTATCTCGGCCTTTACCTGTACAACCCGATCTCGCTTCGCATCGCGCGGCGCCGGGCAGCGAGCGGCCTACCAACGGGACGCAACCTCACGGCTGGCGGGTTTGCCGCGATGGTGGTGGTTCCGACCTTGGTTACGATGATTCTCGCCGGCATCTGGCATGGCGCCGGGCTCACCTTCCTCGCCTTTGGCCTCTTCCATGCGGTGCTTCTGGTGATCAATCACGCCTGGAGGGTATTTCGCCCGGCCAGCTGGAAGCCGGTGCGGAGCCGTCCCGCCGCCTGCCGGCGCGTCCTGCTGACCTATCTTTGCGTCGTCCTCGGCGCCGTCCTGTTCCGTGCAAACTCGCTGACGGCGGCCGGCGCGATGATGTCCGGCATGCTCGGCCTGCACGGCATGGGACTGCACGGCCCGATGCCGGAGCGGGCGGTCACGCTCGCGCGCGACTGGGCGCTGATCGCCGCCCTGGCGGGGGTGGCATTCGGCGCGCCCAACACCCAGCAGATCATGCGCGACAGCGCGCCCGTCCTGGGCAGGGTGGCCGACGCGGCCGGATGGATCTGGCGGCGGGACCTGGGCTGGGCGGTGGCGTTCGGCTGCGTCGGCGCGCTCGGCCTGCTGGCGATCGGCGGCGCCGGCGAGTTCCTGTATTTCCAGTTCTAGCCGATGCCGCGCCGCCCGCTCTCGCCGGCCGCCTACCTCGCGGTCGCTGCCCTTTCCGCCGGATGCGTGCTGGCGCTGGCGTGGGCCTGGGTCACGCTGATGCCGATTGCCTTTCTCGATCCCGAATACGCCGCCTGGGCCGCCAAGCAGGTCATGCTGGCCCGCTGCGACCTGGGCGAGGTGATCGTGGTGGGCAACTCACGCGCAGCCGCCGACATCATGCCGGTGCTGCTGCCGCGCGCTACCACGAACCTCGCGGTCGGCGGCGGGGAGGCGATCGAGGCGCTGAGCGCCGTCCGCCGCGCCCTCGCCTGTCCCGACCCGCCCCGGCTTGTCGTCATCTCCCTCAACCCCGGCCAGTTCGTGCGCCCCGACCTGTTCTGGGAGCGCACGGTGCGCTTCGGTTTCCTCGATCGCGCGGAGATCGCCGAACTGGCCGAGGCGTCCCGCGCGGCGAACGACTGGTCGATCTACGAGAGCGGCCACGATGATGGCCTGAGCGGCCGGATCCGGGCGGCGCTGTATGCCGTGCGCTTCCCCTCGCTCTATTTCGGCAGTCTGGTGAAGGGTGGCGTCTTCCTGCGGATGTGGGAGAACCGTCGGGCGTTCGCTGCGGGGCTCACCGCGCGCGGGCAGTATTTCTTTGGAACCGCTCCGGGCTGCGACGAGGTGGCGATCGAGGGCCATCTCGATGCGTTCCGTCCCCTGCCGGTGCTGGATCTCTACTTCGACCGGCTGCTGGCGCTTCTGCGGGATCGCGGCGTGCGGACGGAGTTCGTGGCGATGCCGGTCAACCGCGAGACCTGGGAGGCGAGCAGGCCCGCGCTGCGCTCGGCGTTCGCCGCCTATCTGCGTCGATACCAGGACAAGTACCCGAATTTCCGCGTGGTCGGGCCGACGATGCTGGGTTGGCCGGACCGCTACTTCGGCGATGATTTCTCCCATCTCAATCCCGAAGGAGCCCGCCTGCTGAGCGCCCGCCTGGGCTCCTGCCTGGCCGAGGGGGGCGCCGATTGCGCCCTCGACGCCACAGTTTCCGCCGCGCAGACTGCCCGCGCCAGCACGGAGCAGGAAGCATGGTCCAGGTTCCCAGCGCGCAGATTCCGGGCGTCTACCACCGCCGCGTCGGCGAGATCGTCGTCACCGCCCTGAGCGACGGGTTCCTCGACGGCACGGTGGAGGTGTTGCAGAACATCACGCCCGACGAGGCGCGTCGGATGCTGGCCGACGCCTTCCGGCCGGGCCGGCGCACGTCCGTGAACTGCTTCGCGATCCGGGCGGCCGGGCGGCTCGCGCTGATCGAGACGGGCTGTGGCAACTACCTGGCCTCGACCGCCGGCAAGCTGCCGGCCAATCTGGCTGCGGCGGGCATCGACCCGGCGGCGGTCGAGGCCGTGCTGCTGACCCACATGCACCCCGACCACTCCGCCGGCCTGACCGATCCCGCAACCGGCCGCCCTCGGTTCCCCAATGCGGAGCTGATCGTGCACGAGAACGAGCCGCGCCACTGGGACGACGACGCCGTGATGGCGGGCGCGAGCGAGCGGGCGCGGAAGCTCTATTTTCAATGCGCGCGCGAGCAGATCGCGCCATACCGGGACCGGCTGCGCCCGTTCAACGCCAGACGCGAGGTGTTTCCTGGCGTGACCGCGATGCCCCTCAATGGCCACACGCCGGGTCACAGCGGCTACATGATCAGGTCGGGGGGCGAGTTGCTGCTGATCTGGGGCGACATCATCCACGTGCCGGAGATCCAGGTGCCGCGCCCGGAGGTGACGATCGAGTTCGACACCGATCCCGCCGCCGCCGCCGCGACCCGCCGGCGCACCTTCGAGATGGCCGCCGCCGATCGGCTGCTGGTGGCTGGCATGCACATCCACTACCCCGGATTCGCCCATGTCGCTCGGCACGGCGACAGCTATGCGTTGCTGCCCGAGCCCTGGGTGCAGGCTTTCTGACCGCCTACTCGGGAAGCAACTCGATCGCGTCTCCCACCGCGAACCGTCCGCCCTCGACCACCTCGGCATAGACGCCGAGGTCGGGGTGGCCATAGAGGGCGCGCAACTCCGCGACTGGTTGGGCGTCGCGCTCGGCGGTGATCGGGTTCACCTCAGTCGCGGGGCAGCGGGGGATGCGCTTGAGCACGCGCAGCGTCGCGCCGCCAAGCTGGATCTCGCGGCCCACCCACCCCAGCTCGGCCCAGGGCGCCGCGCCGCTGAACCAGACATTCGCGCGGAACCGCCGGCGGTGGCGGCGTGCCTCCACGCGGGCCTCGAAGTCACGCAGGCTGGCCAACCCGATCAGGCTCACCACGGTGTTGCGCGAGTCGCCGAAGACATGGCCGGGGATGTAGTGGAAGCGCGGCGCTCCGCGTGCCTCCTCGCCCAGAAAGTTGGTCAGGAAACGCCCCGATCGCCTCGCGTCCCGCCGGGGTCAGCGCGTTCGCCGCCACCCCGTCGCCATCCGGCGCGCGCACGGTCAGCATTCCGGTGCGAGGCTCGAAGAACGCGCGCAGGGCGGCGATCCGCGCGTTCTTCGCGCCGCACATGAAGTTCTGCTTGGGCAGCCACGCCGGCCGCTCCGGGTCAAACCCGGAATCGCCCTGCGCCAAGGCGAAGGCGCGGTCCCACGGGATCGCGCCGCCCGCCTCCACCTCCGCCGCTTCCAGCGCCTCGGCCGAGAGACCTTTTACGGGAAAACGGTAGAGATATTCGATGCGCATCCAGGCATCTCCCTCTTGTGGCGCACTCTGCCCTTTCCCACCTCGAATGCCAAAGGTCCACCTATCCCGTCGCCTCCGAGAGGGGCGGGTGAGGGCCAGTCGCCTCCTTATAGGGACATGCCATGGACATCGAGAAATTCACCGAACGCGCGCGCGGCTTCCTACAGGCGGCGTCCACCATTGCGATCCGCGAGTACCATCAGCGGATCGCGCCGGAACACCTTCTGAAAGCACTGCTGGACGATGATGAAGGCGCCGCCGCCGGCCTGATCCGGGCCGCCGGCGGGGACCCGCGTGCAGCTCTCGCCGGCGTCGAGGCCGCGCTTGCCAAGCAGCCCAAGGTGCAGGGCGCCGGCGCCGGCCAGCCCCAGCTCACGCCCGAGATCGTGCGCGTGCTTGACGCCGCGCAGCAGACCGCGACCAGGGCCGGGGACGATTTCGTGGCCCAGGACCGGCTGCTCGTGGCGCTCGCGGCATCCGATACCCCGGCGGCGCGGGCGCTCGGCAGCGCCGGCGCGACCGCGCAGGCGCTGGAGAAGGCCGTCGCCGACATCCGCAAAGGGCGCCGGGTGACCAGCGAGAACGCCGAGGCCGGCTTCGACGCGCTGAAGAAATACGCCCGCGACATCACCGCGCTGGCTCGCGACGGCAAGCTCGATCCGGTCATCGGCCGCGACGAGGAGATCCGGCGCACGATCCAGGTGCTCGCCCGCCGTACCAAGAATAATCCCGGTGCTGATCGGCGAGCCCGGCGTCGGCAAGACCGCCATCGTCGAGGGCCTCGCGCTGCGTATCGTCAACGGCGACGTGCCGGAAGCGCTGAAGGGCAAGCAGCTACTCGCGCTCGACCTCGGGGCGCTGGTCGCCGGCGCCAAGTACCGCGGCGAGTTCGAGGAGCGGCTGAAGGCCGTGCTCAAGGAGATCGAGTCCGCCGAGGGCAAGGTCATCCTGTTCATCGACGAGATGCACACGCTGATCGGCGCCGGCCGCGCAGACGGGGCGATGGACGCCTCCAACCTGCTGAAGCCGGAGCTGGCGCGCG
>CAVWNS010000013.1:120000-122254 GCA_963756495.1 uncultured Pseudomonadota bacterium
CGCGAGCGCGTGTGGTGACGGCGTACCTTTTGTATAATGGGTCAGCGAGTTTCCGTTCGCGGCGAGCTTAAGCCGTTAGGCGAAGGCGCAGCGAAAGCGAGTTTGAACAGGGCGCAGGGGGTCGTTCCTTATGGGGCGCTCCCGTTCAGTCGCGGGCGGAAGACCCGAAACCGAGTGATCTAGCCATGGCCAGGCTGAAGGTGGGGTAACACCCACTGGAGGGCCGAACCCACGCCTGTTGAAAAAGTCGGGGATGAGCTGTGGCTAGGGGTGAAAGGCCAATCAAACTCGGAAATAGCTGGTTCTCCGCGAAATCTATTGAGGTAGATCGTCATGTGTTTGCCCTCGGGGGTAGAGCACTGGATGGGCTAGGGGGCCCCAAAGGCTTACCAAACCTAACCAAACTCCGAATACCGAGGAGTATAGCGTGGCAGACAGACGGCGGGTGCTAAGGTCCGTCGTCGAGAGGGAAACAGCCCAGACCGCCAGCTAAGGCCCCCAAATCGTGGCTAAGTGGGAAAGGATGTGGGAATTCCAAAACAACCAGGAGGTTGGCTTAGAAGCAGCCATCCTTTAAAGAAAGCGTAATAGCTCACTGGTCTAGTAGAAATCCTGCGCCGAAGATGTAACGGGGCTCAAGCCACGTGCCGAAGCTGCGGGCGCGCGCAAGCGCGCGGTAGCGGAGCGTTCCGTAGGCCTGCGAAGGGAGCGGGGTGACCCCTCCTGGAGGTATCGGAAGTGCGAATGCTGACATGAGTAGCGACAAACAGAGTGAGAAACTCTGTCGCCGGAAGTCCAAGGGTTCCTGCGCAAGGTTAATCCGCGCAGGGTGAGCCGGCCCCTAAGGCGAGGGCGAGAGCCGTAGTCGATGGGAACCAGGTCAACAGTCCTGGGCCTGCTGGAAGTGACGAACGGGAAGGCGTGTTCGGGCTTATCGGATTGCCCGGGCTGCGGCCCCGTTCCAGGAAACAGCTCCAGCATAGAGACCGTACCCGAAACCGACACAGGTGGACTGGTAGAGCATACCGAGGCGCTTGAGAGAACGATGTCGAAGGAACTAGGCAAATTGCTCGCGTAACTTCGGGATAAGCGAGACCTGTTCCCGGGCAACCGGGGGCGGGTGGCACAGAGCAGGGGGTGGCGACTGTTTAGTAAAAACACAGGGCTCTGCGAAGTCGAGAGACGACGTATAGGGTCTGACGCCTGCCCGGTGCCGGAAGGTTAAGAGGAGGTGTGCAAGCACCGAATTGAAGCCCCGGTAAACGGCGGCCGTAACTATAACGGTCCTAAGGTAGCGAAATTCCTTGTCGGGTAAGTTCCGACCTGCACGAATGGCGTAACGACTTCCCCACTGTCTCCGGCATCGGCTCAGCGAAATTGAATTCCCCGTGAAGATGCGGGGTACCCGCGGTCAGACGGAAAGACCCTATGAACCTTTACTGCAGCTTTGCAGTGGCATCAGAAGGGCTCTGTGTAGGATAGGTGGGAGGCTGTGAAGCCGGGGCGCTAGCTTCGGTGGAGCCACCCTTGAAATACCACCCTGAGCCCTTTTGATGTCTAACCGCGACCGGTCAGCCCGGTCCGGGACCCTGCATGGTGGGCAGTTTGACTGGGGCGGTCGCCTCCCAAAAGGTAACGGAGGCGCGCGATGGTGGGCTCAGGCCGGTCGGACATCGGCTGCTGAGTGCAATGGCACAAGCCCGCCTGACTGCGAGAGCGACAGCTCGAGCAGAGACGAAAGTCGGCCATAGTGATCCGGTGGTCCCGCGTGGAAGGGCCATCGCTCAACGGATAAAAGGTACCTCTAGGGATAACAGGCTGATCTCCCCCAAGAGTCCACATCGACGGGGAGGTTTGGCACCTCGATGTCGGCTCATCACATCCTGGGGCTGGAGCAGGTCCCAAGGGTTCGGCTGTTCGCCGATTAAAGTGGTACGTGAGCTGGGTTTAGAACGTCGTGAGACAGTTCGGTCCCTATCTGCCGTGGGTGACGGAGACTTGCGAGGCGCTGTCCCTAGTACGAGAGGACCGGGATGGACGCACCTCTGGTGGACCGGTTGTCGCGCCAGCGGCACCGCCGGGTAGCTATGTGCGGACGGGATAACCGCTGAAAGCATCTAAGCGGGAAACCCTCCTCAAAACCAGGTCTCCCCGAGGGCCGTGATAGACCATCACGTCGATAGGCCGGATGTGCACGCGCGGCAACGCGCTCAGCTAACCGGTCCTAATCGCCCGACAGGCTCGAGAGCACCCA
>CAVWNS010000014.1:0-907614 GCA_963756495.1 uncultured Pseudomonadota bacterium
CAGGTGAAACCGTCGCGCTTGTGGGCGAGTCCGGCTGCGGCAAGAGCACGATCGCCAAGATGGTGCTGCTGCTGGAGCAGCCCACATCCGGGACGGTGCTGTTCGAGGGACAGGACGTGACCCACCTCGACCGGGGGGGACTGCGCGCCTATCGACGAAACGTTCAGGCAGTGTTCCAAGACCCGTACGCATCGCTCAACCCGCGCCTGCGCATTGGGACGATCATTGCCGAGCCGATCCTCGCGCAGGAGCGGCCCTCCCGCGCCGAGTTGCGACAGTCGATCGAACGTGCCCTGGACGTCGTTGGGCTTCCCGCTTCGGCGGCGCGGCTCTACCCGTACGAGTTCTCAGGCGGGCAGCGGCAGCGGATCGCGATTGCCCGCGCTCTCGCATTGCGCCCGCGCATGATGGTGCTGGACGAGCCGGTCTCCGCGCTCGACGTGTCGATCCGGGCTCAGGTGCTGAACCTGCTCACCGATATCCAGGCGGAGTTCGGGCTGACGTACCTGATCATCGCCCACGACCTCGCGCTTGTGGAGCATTTCAGCACGCGCGTTGCGGTGATCTATCTCGGCCGGCTCGTAGAGACGGGACCAACCGAAGAGGTGTTCGCCGCGCCGCGCCATCCCTACACACGCGCGCTGTTGGATGCCGTGCCGGTCCCCGATCCCGACCGGCCGCTCTCGGATCCGGAACTCGCGGGCGAGCCCGCGAGTGCGCTCGATCCGCCGTCGGGATGCCGATTCCATCCGCGCTGCCCGCACGCGATGCCCGTGTGCAGCATCGAAGTGCCGGCAGCGACCGGCACGCGCCATCAAGCAAGCTGTTATCTGCTGACGACGAAGGGTGCCCAATGACCGACGCGCCGCTCGGCGGCCTCAGCGTGCTGGAGTTCCCGGACAGTGTCGCGATCCGCTATTGCGGCCGGCTGTTCGCATCCCAGGGCGCGCGTGTGTTGCAGGCGAAGGCGCCAGACGCAGCCGCGATTGGCTATGGGGCGGCGGCGAGCGCAGCCTTCGCCGTTTGGCTGGATCACGGGAAGGTGCCCGTCCCGGATGCGGGGGCAACCGGGATCGACCTTGTTCTCTCTGCCGGCGCGGCGGCCGGTTTTCCCGGCGCCCTCCATCTTTCGCTCACCTGGTTCGATCCGCGCGGACCGTATCGGGACTGGCAGGGCACCGACGCGCTGATCCAGGCGCTGTCCGGCGTCGCCTACGCGGTCGGACCGGAGAAGGGACCGCCGCTGCTGCCGCGCGGCCACGCGCCGCAGATCGTGGGCGGCGCGACGGCGTTCATCGCGGCGATGGCCGGGCTGATCGGGCGCGGAAACGGCTGGACCGGGCAGCGCATCGAGACGGACATCCTGTCCGCGAACATGTGCTTCATGGAGGCGCAGACGTCGGGCGCCGCCATCACCGGCGACAAGGCCGTCCGGCGCGGGATCAACCAATTCACCACCTATCCCGGCGGCGTCTACCCGGCCGCCGATGGCTGGATCGGCGT
Organism: uncultured Pseudomonadota bacterium; assembly: GCA_963756495.1. Lineage (GTDB taxonomy): Bacteria > Pseudomonadota > Alphaproteobacteria > Acetobacterales > Acetobacteraceae > DATFDN01. Next base: position 1,504 of record CAVWNS010000014.1, read on the forward strand.
GACCGCGCTGACGCCGGCGCAGTGGACGGCGCTGTGCGATCTGGCCGAGTTGCCGGAATTGGGGCGCGAGGCCCGCTATCAGGTGATGGCGAACCGCTTCGCCAGTGCCACGGCACTCGAGCCGCAGCTTCGGGCGGCGTTCGCGCGCCGCCCCGCCGCGTTCTGGGTGGATGAAGGCCAACGCCGGCGCATCCCCGTGGCGCCGATGCCGGACCTTGCCGAGCTTCCACGGACCCGGCACTGGCAGGAGCGCGGCAGCTTCGGCCCCGTGCCGGGAGCGCCGGACGCGACCGGGCCGACGATGCCATTCCATTTCCATGGATATGGCGAGGGGGCGCCCCCGCGCGATCACGTTGCTTTCCGACCCGCCTTGCCGTTGCAGGGCATCAATGTGCTTGACCTTTCCATGGGCTGGGCCGGTCCGCTCGCCGCGCGGCAGTTCGCCGATCTCGGCGCCGACGTGGTGAAGGTGGAGTCGTGCGGCTATTTCGACTGGTGGCGGGGTTGGGACGGCGACATGTCGGCCGATCCGCCGCCCTACGAGGTGCGGCCCTCGTTCCTGATGGTAAACCGCAACAAGCGCGGCATCACGCTGGACTTCAAGACCGAGGACGGGCGCGCGCTGCTGCGGAAGCTGACCGCGCAGTCAGACGTGCTGATCGAGAACCATGCGCCCGGCGTGCTGGACAAGCTGGGCGTCGGCGCGGCGGGACTGGCGGAGGCAAATCCCGGGCTCATTGCGATCTCGATGGGCGCATTCGGGTCGCGCGGTCCTTGGTGCGGGTTCCGCGCCTATGGCTCCACCGTGGAGCAGGCGTCCGGACTACCGTTCGTGAACGGGCGGGCGGAGGATCCGCCCACCATGCAGCATGTCGCCTATGGCGATCCGGTCGGCGGCCTCTACGGCGCGGTCGCCTGCCTGACGGCGCTCTATGCCGGCCGCCGGCGACGGGTGAGCACGTGGATCGATTTGGGACAGGTGGAGTGTCTGTTCCAGCTGTGCGCCGACGCGGTGATCGCGCAATCGCTGCGTGCCGATCCGTTGCCGCGCCAGGGGAGCACGCATCCGGGGTCGATCCTGCGCGCCTGCGTGCCGGCCGCGGGGCCGGACGAATGGCTAGCCGTTTCGACGGAAACGCCGGAGCAGAACGCGGCGCTGCGGCGCGTGACCGGAGGGGCGACGCTCGCGTGGTGCGCGGCGCTGCCCGCCGAGGAGGCGGCGTGCCGGTTGCAGGCGGCGGGCGTGCCCGCCGCGCCGGTGCGGCCGCCGCACGACCTGCTGCATGATCCGCAACTGCGCGCGGCGGCATTTTGGCACCGGCTGGACCGCCGGTTCATCGGTCCGCATGTGGTTCCGCTTGCGCCGTACCGACTGGACGGCGTGCCGCCGCCGCTCACGCGACCGGCTCCGACCTTGGGAGAGCACAATCAGGAGGTTTTGGCCGCGCAGGCCGGGCTCGGCCCTGCCAAGTTGGCGCGACTGGAACGACAGGGCGTGATCGGCACGCGCGCGGCCCTGCGCGCCAACTAGGACAGGAAGAAGCCAGATGCGCATTGCCAAGCTGCTGATCGCCAACCGCGGCGAGATCGCCATAAGGATCGCGCGCAGCGCCGCCGAGATGGGCATCGCGACCGTCGCGCTCTGGTCAGAGGACGACCGGCGCTCGCTGCATATGCGCGCGGCGGATGAGGCGGTGGCGCTGCAAGGCAGCGGTCCCGCCGCCTATCTCGACGGCGCGCAGATCGTCGCACACGCCCGCGAGGCGGGGTGCGATGCGGTGCATCCGGGCTACGGATTCCTGAGCGAGAACGCCGGCTTCGCGCGTCTCTGCGAGAAGGCCGGGCTGGTGTTCGTCGGGCCGCGCCCGGAGACGCTCGACCTGTTCGGCGACAAGGCCGCGGCACGGCGCTTCGCCGAGAAATGCAACGTGCCGGTGATCGAGGGCACCTCCGGTCCGACCACGCTGGAGCAGGCACGCGCGTTCCTGGACGCGCTCGGCCCCGGCGGCGCAGTGATGGTGAAGGCGCTCGCCGGCGGTGGCGGTCGCGGGATGCGCCCCGTCACCGAGGCGGCGCAGCTTGCGACCGCGTTCGAGCGCTGTCGCGCCGAGGCACTCCAGGCGTTCGGCAATGGTGACCTCTACGTTGAACGGCTCTTCTCCCGCGCCCGCCATGTCGAGGTGCAGATCGCGGGCGACGGTACCGGCGCGGTCGTGCATCTGTGGGAGCGCGAGTGCAGCGTCCAGCGCGAGCGCCAGAAGATCATCGAGATCGCCCCCGCGCCGAACCTGCACCCGAACGTGCGGGAGCGTCTCCTGCACGCGGCAACCACGCTCGCGGCCGCCGCCGACTACCAGGGCCTCGGCACGATCGAGTTCCTGGTCGACGCCACGCACAACGGCGCCGATGCGCCGCTCGCGTTCATCGAGACGAATGCGCGCCTGCAGGTCGAGCATACGGTGACGGAGGAAATCACGGGCCTCGACCTCGTCCGGCTTCAGCTGGAGATCGCGCAGGGCGCCCGCCTCGCCGATCTCGGCCTATGTCAGGCGGACGTCCCGGCCCCGCGCGGCATGGCGATGCAGGCACGGGTGAACCTCGAGAGCATGGCGCCGGACGGCAGCGTGCGCCCGGCCGGCGGGGTTCTGGCCGCCTATGAGCCGCCGTCGGGTTATGGCGTGCGCGTGGACGGATATGGTTACGCGGGCTACCGCACGAACCCGCGGTTCGACTCCCTGCTCGCCAAGGTGATCGTGCACGCCGCATCGGGGCGTCTGGAGGACGCTTCGGCAAAGGCACGCCGGGCGCTCGCGGATTTCCGCATCACAGGCGTGCCAACGAACATCCCATTCCTTCAGGCGATCCTGCGCGACCAGGATTTCCTGTCGGGGGCCGTGCACACCCGATTCGTCGAGGAGCATGCCGGCAGCCTCCTATCGGACGACGGTGCGCCTGAGCGCCGCTGGTTTGAGCCCGCGGGCGCCAGCGCCGCGACGACGAAGCTCGCCGGAGCGAGGGTGGACCCGCTCGATCCGTTGGCGGTGGTGCGATACGGCAAGAAAGCCGACGCACAGGACGACCCTGATGAGGAAGATCTGCCGCCCTATATCGTTGGGCCGGAGGGCACGGTCGCTTTGCATGCACCGATGCAGGGCACCATCGTGTCCCTCGCTGTCTCGATCGGCGACGAAGTGCGGCCGGGGCAAGAAGTGCTCGTGATGGAAGCGATGAAGATGCAGCACGGCGTCGCTGCGGAAACCGGCGGCATCGTACGCGCCCTGCCCGTCGCGCGCGGCGACACCGTGTTCGAGGGCACGGCGCTGCTGTTCATCGAGCCCGCCGAGGTCGCCAGAGGCGGCGAACGCTCCGCCGAAGACATCGATCCGGATTATATCCGCCCAGACCTGGCGATGGTGCTTGAGCGCGCCCGGCGTACCACCGACGAAGCGCGCCCGAGAGCCGTGGAACGCCGCCGCGCAACCGGCCAGCGCACCGCGCGGGAAAACATCGCCGACCTCGTCGATCCGGACTCGTTCGTCGAGTACGGAAGGATGGTCGTCGCCGCACGCCGGTCGATCCGGACCATGGAGCAGCTTATCGAGGAGTTGCCGGCTGACGGTCTGATCATGGGCCTCGCCACCATTAACGGCGACCGCTTTCCGGAGGAGAAGAGCCGCGCAGTCGTCGTATCATACGACTACACCGTCTATGCGGGCACGCAGGGCCGCATAGGGCATGTCAAGCAGGACCGCATGTTCGAATTGGCGGAGAAGCTCCGTCTGCCGGTCGTGCTGTTCGCCGAGGGGGGTGGTGGACGCGGCAGCGACACCGATGCCGGCGCCGCGACTGAGGTGGAGACGTTCAACAAGTTTCCCGTCCTGTCCGGGCTCGTGCCGCTGATCGGGATCGCGTCGCGCCGCTGCTTCGCGGGGAACGCCGTACTGCTCGGCTGCTGCGACGTGATCATCGCCACCGAGGACTGCACGATCGGGATGGCGGGTCCGGCGATGATCGAGGGCGGCGGCCTCGGCGTGTTCAAGCCCGAGGAAGTCGGTCCCATGAGTGTGCAGGTGCCGAACGGGGTGGTGGACATCCTGGTGCGCGACGAGGCGGAGGCAGTCGCGGTCGCGAAAAAATACATGACTTATTTTCAGGGCCGGCTGCCGGAATGGTCCGCCGCCGACCAGCGCAGGCTGCGGCATATCGTGCCGGAGGACCGGCTGCGCGGCTACGACATGCGCGCCCTGATCGAGGTCCTTGCGGATGAAGGCTCCGTGATGGAGATCCGCAGCGGCTTCGGCCTGGGCATGATCACCGCCCTGATCCGCGTCGAGGGCCGCCCGCTCGGCGTGATCGCCAACAACCCCCGCCATCTCGGCGGCGCGATCGACGCCGATGCCGCGGACAAGGCGGCCCGCTTCATGCAGCTCTGCGACGCGCACGATATCCCGCTGCTGTCGCTCAACGACAATCCCGGCAACATGGTGGGGCCGGAAGCGGAGAAGACCGCGCTCGTGCGCCATTGCTGCCGGGCGTACCTGGTCGGCGCCAACCTGACGGTGCCCGTGTTCATGGTCTGCATTAGGAAATCCTACGGGCTTGGCAAGCTCGCCATGATCGGCGGCGGGATGCGCGTCGGCGTGTTCTCGATCGCTTGGCCCACCGGCGAGTTCGGCGGCATGGGCCTTGAGGGGCAGGTCAAGCTCGGTCGCCGCAAGGAGCTTGAGGCGATCGAGGATCCTGCCGAGCGCCGTGCGGCCTATGAGCGGATGGTTGCCGACTTGTACGAACGCGGCCGGGCGATCAACCAGGCAACGGGATTCGGCGTGGACGACGTGATCGATCCCGCTGAGACACGGAAGTGGATCGTCGCCGGGCTGCGCTCGGTGCCGCCGTCCCCGCCACGCACCGGCAAGAAGCGGCCCTGCGTCGATGGGTGGTGACCGGCAGTAATGCCATCGACGTTGTCAGGTTGACGATGAAGGCATCACGAGAGCTTAAAGCTGGCGAGCGCCTCACGACGCAGATCCACGAGCATCGTTTCGGGAATGGCCGGCTAAGTTGACTGTGCCCGCACGAAGCGGCCTTCGGGTCGGACGCGGACGGAAGGCTTGTTGACGATCGGTGCCCGAGGTGATTGCCTCTGCGCCGGGGAATGATCGCGGGGGACGCCATGAGCCTTGCCCAAACGGCCCCGCGGCCCCGGACGACGATTGGTCCGGGCGTTTCGAGGCGGCTCCTCACAACGCTTGAGGCTTATGCGTTTCTCGCGCCGGTCTTGGCGGTCCTGATCGGGCTGGCCGCATACCCACTTATCGACGGCATCGGTACCAGCTTTACCAACCGTGAGGTCGCCAAGGCAGGAACCTTCGTCGGTGTCGCCAACTTCCTGACCCTGTTCAGCGATCCGCTCTATCGAATGGCGGTAACACACTCTGTGTTGCTCACGGTCGGCGCCGTCGGCACCAAGCTCGTGCTCGGCCTGGCCGGCGCCGTATTGCTGACGCAACGCTTCCCGTTGCGCGGCCTGATCCGGGCGCTGGCTTTCCTGCCCTGGGCGGTACCCGGCCTGGTCGCTGCCCTCGGTTGGCGCTGGCTGTTCGACGAGCAGGCCGGCGTGCTGAATGCCGTCGTGCTGATGACCGGCATTCTCGACCGACCCGTCGATTGGCTGTCGGACCCGGATATCGGCCTCTGGTCGATCGGCGTTGCCACCGTCTGGCAGGGCCTGCCGTTTTTCATGCTCATGTTTATCGCCGCTCTCGCCACCGTGCCGGGCGAGCTCTACGAGGCCGCCGCGATCGACGGAGCCGGCGCCTGGGCGCGTTTCCGCCACGTCAGCGTGCCGTCCATAGCGGACGTGATCGCAGTGACGGTGATGCTGTCGAGCATATGGACGTTCAACTCGTTCCACACGGTCTACATCCTCACTGGCGGCGGCCCGGCCGACCACACGCAGATCCTGCCGACGCTCGCCTACGAGTACGGCATGACGCGCAACCAGCTCGGCCTGGGGGCGGCTGTCATCACCTCGTTCCTGCCGGTCTTTCTCGGCGTTATCGTCCTGTTGACGCGGCGGATGCTGCGCGAGAAGGGCGTGCGATGATGGTCGCCGGCAGGCGCAATCGAACGCTCCGCGCGATCGGCCTGTCCATCGGTCTCGTGCTGCTCGTCGCCTGGTCGGTTGCGCCCGTCTACTGGATCGTCGTCACGTCGCTGAAGTCCGAGCGGGAAATCTACGCCTATCCGCCCACCTTCATCCCCGCTGCCCCGACACTGACCAACTATGCGACGACGCTCTTTCACACCCACTTCCCGCTGTTCATCCGCAACAGCGCAATCGTCGCCCTGGCGACCACTGCGGCTGCCGTTCTGATTGGCGTGCTCGGCGCGTTCGCGATCACCCGGATGCGCTTCGCGGGCCGGGCGACGGTGGCGCGGCTAATCGTCGCGGCCTACCTGTTGCCGCCGTCTCTCCTGTTCATCCCGTTGTTCATCGTTCTCCAGCGGCTGGACCTGATCGATACGCTCGCGGGCTTGGTGCTCGCCTATTTGACATTCACCGTCCCCTTCGCGACCTGGATGCTGATCGGCCATCTGCGCACCATCCCGGCCGAACTGGACGAGGCTGCGCGCATCGATGGGGCGAGTCGGTTGCAAGTCTTGCGCCGCATCCTGGTGCCGCTTGCGCTTCCCGGCATCAGCGTCGTCGCGCTGTTCGCCTTTACCCAGGCCTGGAACGAGTTCCTGTACGCGCTGGTGTTCGTCTACAGCGACGGCGCGCGCACCATCACGTCGGGACTCGCATCATTGACGATGGGGGATACATTCATCTGGGGCCAGCTCATGGCCGCCTCGGCACTCGCAATCGCGCCGGTGCTGGTGATCTACCTGCTCGCCCAACGCTACCTGATCGAAGGCCTGACTGGCGGCAGCATCAAGTGACAACCGGGGGGAACCGACGCATGAAACGCCTTCGCACCGTGCTGCTGGCCGGCGCCGCGCTGCTCGCCGGCGCCGGCATCGCCCAGGCCGCGGACCTCTCCGTGTGGGGATTGCAGACCTTCAACACCGATGCGGACGAATATATCGGACAGATGGTCAAGGCGTTCGGAAAGGCCCAGGGGATCGACGCCGAATACGTCGTAGTGCCCGCAAACGTTCTCAACCAGCGCCTTGCCGCTGCCTTCGAGGCGCACACCCCGCCCGACGCGTTCATGCAGGGCAGCGGCGCCATCCAGTTCTACATCTCGCGCGGATTGCTGGTCCCGGTCGAGGACATCCTGGCCGAGATGCGCAAGGCGCCCGGTGGCATTTACGAGAACCTCGCCGGCGCCGGCGCGGCTCCGGGGGGCGTCCAGGCAGTGCCGCTCGAGGTGGACGTCACGCCGCTGTTCGCGCGCAAGGATCTGCTGGACGAGATCGGCAAACCGCTGCCCGCGACCTGGGACGACCTGCGCGCCGACGCCAAGGCGATCCAGGGCAAGCATCCGAACATGACCGCGTTCGGCATGACGGTCAGCAACTCCGCCGATGCGGAGGGCAACATCCGGATCGTCATGTGGTCATTCGGCGGCAAGGTGATGGCCGAGGACGGCAGGACGGTCGTTTTCGAACTCGCCGGAGACCCGTGCGGCGTACCAGTTTGTCGCGGACATGTTCCTCAAGGACCGCACCATTCCGCGTAGCGCGCTGACCTGGGACGACGCCGGCAACAATGTCGCCTATCAGACCGGCCGCTCCGCATTCGTCCTGAATCCGCCCAGCATCTATCAATGGCTTCAGGGAAACGATCCGGCAATTCTGAAGGGCACGGTCATGATCAGCGTGCCGAAAGGCCCGGGTCCGAAAGGCATCACTGGTAACGCCGTCGGCTCGTGGGTGTGGGCGATCTCCAGGGAATTCGAAGCACCAGGATCAGGCCAAGGCGTGGCTCCGTTATTTCTTCGAGACGCACCACTACCGCGAGGTGGTGGACAAGGTCGGCGGGCGCTGGCTGCCGATCTATCCCGCGATGCTTGCCGAAGACCCGCTGTTCGCCAGCGACCCGGCGAAAAAGGAATTTGGGACCATGGCCCGCACCGGCATCCTCGAAGGCTACGCCGGACCGCCCAATCCGCTTTCCGGAAAGGTCGTCGACGCCAACGTGCTGACCAAGACGTTGCAAAAGATTTTGGTGGATCACATCTCGGTCGCCGATGCCGTAGCCTGGGGGCAAAAGCAGATCGAGATGCTCGCCTCCGGCGGTTAGGTACTACAGCCGAGGATCACGGTCTGACCGGTGGGTTCGCCGGTGCCAGTGGGCGCGGTGTGCTCTGCTGGTGTCGTCGGCGCCCCATTAACCAATGCAGGACGGGCGGTGGGCCGTGTCGGTTTCTGGCCGACGAGCGCCCACAGCAGGCGCCTGAAGCGCAAGCCGACCGGCTGCGGGATCTCGGGCGCGATCCGGCGCTCACGGACGCCGTCGGCCGCAGTCGCTGCCGTTTGCTGACGGGCAACAACCTACGTGCGGGGAGGCGGCCTATGTCGGATGCGAGTTCGAGCCGAAGTCATCGACGTCGTCGAGCTCATCAACAAGAGCCGGCTGAGCGGGCTGCAAATCACCACCTTCGTGCTGTGCGCGCTCGTGGCTCTGCTCGACGGCATCGACACCCAATCGATCGGCGTCGCGGCGCCCTACATCGCCGAGCATATGCGAATGAGCATGAGCGGGTTTGGCCCCATTTTCGCCGCGACCCTATTCGGCGCGATGCTGGGCGCGCTGACCTTCGGGCCGCTCGCGGACCGGTTCGGTCGCAAGACGATGCTCGTTCTCGCCACCGTGACGTTCGCAATCTTCACCTTTCTCACCGCGCTGGCCAGTTCCTTCGGGACCCTGGTCGCGTGCCGGTTCCTGACAGGGATCGGCCTTGGCGGGGCGACCCCCTGCTTTATCGCCCTGACGTCCGAGTACGCGCCGCTGCGCATTCGCAACCTGGTGGTCACGGCGCAATGGGCCGCGTTTCCGCTGGGCGGCCTGCTCGGCGGCCTGCTCAACTCGTACGTGATCTACGCGCTGGGCTGGCGCGCGCTGTTCTACATCGGCGCCGTTCTGCCCCTCGGCGTCGCCGTGCTGCTTGCGGTCAAGCTCCCCGAATCCTTTCGCTTCCTGCTGGCCCGCCGACCCGGCGCGACCAGGCAGATCCGGCGCATCGGCAGCGCGCTGACAGGCGAGGCCATCGACGAGGGAATCCGGTTCGTTTCCCGAGAGGAGAGACTCGGGGGGCTCTCGCTCAAGCATCTGTTCATGAAGGGGAGAGCCATCCCGACCGTGCTGCTCTGGGTTCCGTTCTTCATGGGCTTCGGCGTGCTGAGCGTGGTGACGCTGTGGACGCCAGCTCTGCTGCGCGCGCACGGGATTCGGGGCCCGCCACGGCCATCGTCGTCTCGTTCAACGGGCTTGGTGCGTGCATCGGCCAGGCGACCGCCGGGGCGCTGATCGACCGCTTCGGAGCGGCGCGCCTAATGACCCCTGGCTTCCTGATCGGCGCCGCGTGCACCGTGGCGCTCGGATACTCCACAGCGTCGGTGCCGTGGTCCGCCGCGTTCATCGGGTTAGTGGGGCTATTCCTCGGCTCCGGCACGGCGGGCGCCATCGCTCTGGCAGCGATGATCTATCCGGTGGTGATCCGCTCGACAGGCGTTGGATGGGCCATGGGCATGGGGCGTCTCGGGCAAGGCCTGCTGCCGCTGGCCGTCGGCAACATGCTCGGCTGGGGCTGGGGCGCCGAGGGCTCCCTCGCCGCGATCGGCCTTGCGCCGGTCATCGCCGCGGCGTTCCTGCTGCTGCTCATGTGGTACGCGGCAAGGTCCGGGATCGCGCCGGAAGGATCGGCCCTCGCCGCGGCCAACTCCACCTGTGGCGCCCGGTCCTGACCTGCGACAACAGCTGGCCCGCCCAGCAATCGAGGAGGAAAGCCCATCATGTGCACATGTCAGGACCCGGACGGTTCCGCCGTCGTCTCGTCCGTCATGGCCGACCCGGACGAACCGGCTCCCGCGGCCGACAGCAACCTCCTCGATGATCTCGTAGCCGCGAACCGCATTCTGTTCGATCAGGGCGTGGTCGACGCGTTCGGCCACGTAAGCGTGCGCCACGACAAGCGCCCCGACCGTTACCTGCTCGCGCGCAACATGGCGCCGGCGCAGGTGACCCGCGATGACATCATCGAGTTCGACCTCGAAAGCACGCCGGTCTCAGGCGCCGGCCGCGCCATGTACCTGGAGCGCTTCATCCACGGCGAGATCTACCGCGCACGACCGGATGTCATGGCCGTCGTGCACAGCCATTCGCCGACCGTGGTTCCCTTCAGCATCGTGCCGAGCGTCACGCTGCGGCCCGTGTGCCACATGAGCGGCTTCCTCGGCGAGGGCGCGCCAAACTTCGAGATCCGCGACGTCGCAGGCACAGCAACCGACCTACTAATCCGAAGCCGGGAACTCGGGGCAGCCCTGGCGCAGTCGCTCGGGTCCGGCCTGATCGTGCTGATGCGCGGGCACGGCTCGACCGTTGTCGGCGAGAGCCTACAGCACGCGGTGTACCGCGCCGTCTACACCGAGATCAACGCTCGCTTGCAGGCCGAAGCGATGCGGCTCGGCCCCGTCATATATCTCACGCCCGAAGAGGCCGCTACGTCCCTCAAGAACGTCGAGACGCAGATCAGGCGTCCGTGGGATCTCTGGAAGATGCGAGTTCGGCAAGTAGGTGCGCTCGGCTCCCGCAAGGCTTCGTCCGTGACCTTGCCCGCATGCCCATCGCAGGGAACGGCCAGTTCACTCTCCTGGGCGGATGTGAGCCGGTATCGAGGTCTGTTGCATTGCAGCCAATCACCCTGGCGGCAAAGCGCTTCGCCAGGCGAGGAACAGCTTGAGCAGACCAACCCCAATCAGAGAACGCTCTCAGTCGGCCAGGTCTCGCAGGAATGCCCGTCGATCTTTTGGCGAATCGATGTGCCCGGCCAGCTCTGCCCAGAGTGCCTCGCGGGAGCGCGCGCCTGTCATGGCTCGGCGCACCAGCACCTTCGCAATGGGCCCGAGGTGATGCGCTAGTGCGCGTGCCGCCCGGTCGGCTTCGGCGGCCGTTATCACGTCGGCCGGGCTGGGCTCGACGGGAGACAACACGCGCCGGCGTGGATCGGCCGTGTGGGACCCGCTGCGCGTTCCGGTGGCCGACCCGGTCGTCGCTAGTGCGCGCACCGCCTGGAGAAACTGGGTGCGCTCTCCGGAATTGCTGATGCTGCTGACCAGCGTGGCACCGAGTTCCTCGGCCGACGCCGCCTTGATAGCGGCGTTCTGCACGAGATGGCGCGCAATCGGCCCGACATGACGCGCCAGCGCCCGCTCCAAGCCGGTCAACAAGCGCGGATCGAAGTGGGATGGGGTGTCCTTGGTAGCGACAGGGGAAGGCAGGATCACGGTGCCATCCTGGACGGCGGCCGCTTCGCCCTTGCCTCCGATGGCGGCCACGAGCGCCTGCCGCATCTCCATCGCCGAGCCGAAACGATGAGCCGGGTGCTTGGCGAGCGCGCGATCGGCCACGCGCGCCACCGCCGGAGTACTGCCCAGACGCGCGGTCAGGTCAGGCGGCTCCGCGTTCAGCAGGTTGTTCGTGATCTCGGCGACCGTGCGGCCTGGGAACGGACGCGCGCCGGCCAGCAATTCATAGAGCACCGCACCGGTGGAAAACAGATCGCTCCGTTCGTCCACCGGCCGGCCGAGGCACTGCTCGGGCGACATATAGCTCGGCGTGCCGATCACTGAGCCCGCATCGGTCAGGTCGGAGCCTTCCAACCGCGAGATGCCGAAATCGGTGACCTTCACGCGCCCGTCTGCCAGCAACATCACGTTCGCCGGCTTGATGTCGCGGTGGACGATGCCAAGCCCGTGCGCGCACGTGAGCGCATCCAGGACCTGCGCGATCAGCGCCACGGACTGCGCTGACGTAAATCCCGCTCCGCGTCCCAGCGCCTGGGCAAGGGTCGCGCCCTCGACATATTCCATCGCGAGAAACGGATTGCCCTCGTACAGCGCGAAGTCATAGACCGCCACGATGTTGGGGTGGACGCACCGTCCGGCGGCCTGCGCCTCGCGCCGGAAGCGCGCGATGTAGTCGGCCCGGTCCGCGCCTTCCAGAAGATCGGCGCGCACCAGCTTGATGGCGACCGGCCGGTCGATATCTGGGTCGTGGGCCTTGTAGATCACGCCCATGGCGCCGCGGCCGAGCACGCGCTCGACGCGGAACCGCCCGATGCGGTCGGGGCCTGTCGGGGCGGGCCCAGTAGGACGAGAGCTGGGCGTTGTGTCCGTGATGGGGCTACTCCAACAACTTCATCGCATTAACCAGGCTGCGGCGCATCCGGTTGAAGGATTCCGCCAGCGAGCCGATCTCGTCGCGTCCCCTGACCGTGAACTCCGGCGCCTCCATGTTGCCCAGGCTCACTTCGCCGGCGATCGCCGAGATGCGACGCACTGGCCGGACGATCATGTAGTGCAGCAGGATATTGAGCAGCACGATCATCACCACGAAAACCGCCGCGAGTCCGCCGAGAAATATCGCGAAGGTCCGGTTCGCGGTTTCCAACGGCACGCTCATGGGGACACTGACGATCTCGGCCCCGACCGTCTCGCCCATTTTCCAGCCGAAGCCGTTATTGGGGCCATAAAGGTCAACCATGGTGGCCGGCGCCGCGCTCGGGGTGGAGTGGCAGGTCAGGCAACTCTGATCCGTGACCCGGATCGGGATGGCGATGGAGAGCATGCGCCCCGTGGGCGTGTCCCGCTCGGCCACCAGCTGGGGACGCTGCTGATCATTGCGGAAAGCGTTGATGATGTCCGCCTCCCAGTCGGTCGCCCGGTCGGCGGGATTGGTCGGATTGAGCGCCGCCTCCTTGAACGTATACTCGGGAAACGACTTATTGAGGGTCCGGAAATTCGTCTGCGCCGCCCAGAATGGGATCGTCTGCGGCAGGAACCGCGCCTTGAGCTGGTCGGCCAGCAGCGGCGCGATCTCCTGGTCGGTGTAGCTGCTGATCGCGGCGGCTTGGCCGAGCATCACCCGCGCCTGCTGCATGACCTCGCGCCGCGCGTTGTCCTCCAGCACGCGATGGGCGAGCGCGCCGGCGAGGGCCAGACCCGCCACGAAGGCGATCAACATCGCCAGATTAAACTTGGCCTTCAGTCCCATTGGTGCCCACCCACACGTTCCGATCCGGTTCGGTTCCGGCACATGGCCGGCGTGCGCATCGTCATCGCAAGGCGGCGAACAGCCGGGCCGTCTCTGCCTGCGTCAGCATTCCCGTCATCTCGGCCTTGACCTCGTGCTGATATCGCCGGATTGCGGCGCGCGTGTCCGAGCCAAACACGCCATCGATCCGACCATCATAGTAGCCCAGCTGCGCGAGGGCGACCTGCACATGCCGCCGGTCGGACTCCGTCATATGAGCCTCATCGGGCGCGGCGGGGAGATCGGCCGTCGCGACGGCCGACGGTGCCGACGGGGGCGCTGCCGGCAAGGGCGGGAGTTCCGGCGCCCGGGCCGGAGCCGGCGGGGGTTCCGGTTCTCCGATCAGGTGCGCCGGGCGCGCCGGGGGGCGTAGAACGAGCAATTGCGCGCCAGGGGTGGGCCGTACCGCCGCTTGCAGCCGGCCCAGAAGGTCGCCCACCGTAAGGGTCGGTCCTGTGAGGCTGGCAACGAGCGCACTGGCTAGGGGCGTCGGGCCGATGTCCGCCGCAGCGTCCGTTGCGGCCACCATCCCGACCTCGTCCGGCAGCGGCAAAGCCGACAGGTTCTTGAGCCCCAGCGGCTGCGCGCCAGACATCGGGGTCGGGACGGCATCCAGCACGATCACTCCCGCCCCTTGGATCCCGTGCCAGAGTGTATCCAACGCCGACTTGGCCAACACGCCCTGCGCAAGCACGTCGGAAGCGCGCGACACCGCCGCCGAGATGGGCAGTAGGAAGTCGCGGTCATTGAACTCGCTGACATACCCGCAAATGTAGACCAAAACAGGCGCTTGCGGAGCCCCGGCGTTGGCCTGACTGAATGCGCTCAGCGCCGCCTGCATCGCGCCGCTGGGAAGATCCTCCTTTTCCGTGACCGTGAACGCGGCGGCGCGTAGCGCAGTCGCCACTGCCTTGGCCGAGGCCGGGCAAGCGGCGAGAGCCGGAAGGAACGAATACCCCCCGTTGCCGATCACCAGAGCCTGCGAGCCGGCGGCCGATGCAGGCACCAGCCACAAGCTGAACACCAAGCCCGCCAGCCTCCCAGCAAGCCGCTCTGCTTCGCTGAACCGCATGCCTTGCTCGCTTCCTGCTTCGGACTCTCATGTGTGCAAGCCCTGTACTGCTGAATCCTGCCATGTCGCGCGCACAGCGCACCAACTTGGTCCAGGAGTTTCAGCAACGCTGAACCCATCATTACCACGATTCGGAAGCCGCCACAGACACCTGTCTTTGGCGGCGTCCCCGGCGACCAGCCCGCCCGTGAGAACTCCTGGCGGTCGAACGCGGGCCGGTTATCCCTCCGCCGGCATTGGGGCGGGCGCCTCGGGCGCGGCGGGCGCGGGTGCCTCAGGCTCGGGGACCAGCGCCGGGCGCTCGGCGACTTGGCGCAGGGCTTGGCGCGCACGTCGCATTGCGACCGAGCCGGCATTGTCCGGCTCCAGCGCGACCAGCAAGACCGACCGGCCGGTCACCTCGTATTCCTCGCCGCTGTTGATCTCGAGCCTGCCGCCGGCGGCAGGCACATTGGTGTCGATCAGCCGGCGCCAGCGCGATCCGCCCACCACATCGGGCAACCGGAACCGCACCACGTCGTGGTGCGCGTTCAGCACGAGCAGCGCTGTCGCGTCCATGGAGGGGCGTTTGATTCCGCTCGCCTGCGCGCGCCCGTCCAGCAGCATCCCGACGCAGCGGGCGTTCCCGTCCTGCCACTGTTCTTCCGTCATGTCGGTCGCCGAGGGAGTCAGCCAGCGCACGTCGCTGACATCAAGCTCGGCGTTGTACTCGCCGCTCAAGAAGCGATTGCGGCGCAGGATCGGGAAGGCATTGCGCACGCCGACCAGCCGGCGCACGAAGTCAATCAGCAGGCGATTGTACTCGTCGATCTCCCAGTTAACCCAACTGATCTCGTTGTCTTGGCAATAGGCATTGTTGTTGCCTTGCTGCGTGCGCCCGAACTCGTCGCCCGCCAGCAGCATCGGCGTGCCCTGCGCGAGCAGTAGCGTGGCGAGCATGTTGCGCTTCTGACGGTCACGCAGGTCAAGGATCTCACCGTCCTCGGTCGGTCCTTCCGCCCCATGATTCCAGGAATGGTTGTTGTCGGTTCCGTCACGGTTGTCTTCGCCGTTCGCCGCGTTGTGCTTCTCGTTGTACGAGACGAGGTCGTGCAGCGTGAAGCCGTCATGTGCGGTGATGAAGTTCACGCTGGCCCAGGGCTTGCGGCCACGCCGATTGAACGCGTCCGACGACGCGGCGAGCCGAGTAGCGAGGTCCGGCAACTTGCCGGAATCGCCCTTCCAGAAGCCGCGCACGGTGTCGCGGAATTTGTCGTTCCACTCCGCCCATCCAGGCGGGAAGCCGCCGACCTGATAACCGCCGGGGCCGATGTCCCACGGCTCGGCGATCAGCTTCACCTGCGAAAGAACCGGGTCCTGCAAGCAGGAATCGAGGAAACCATTGCTCTCGTCAAAGCCGTGCGCGGCGCGGCCGAGAATGGTGCCGAGGTCGAAGCGGAAGCCGTCGACGTGCATTTCGGTTACCCAGTAGCGCAGGGAATCCGTGACCATCTGCAAGGCGCGTGGGTGATCAAGGTTGAGCGTATTACCAGTGCCCGTGTCATTGACGTAATAGCGCGGATTGTCGTGCAGCAGCCGGTAGTACGACACGTTGTCGATCCCGCGGAAGGACAGCGTCGGTCCGCGCTCGTTGCCTTCCGCAGTGTGATTGTACACGACGTCGAGAATCACTTCGAGTCCGGCATCGTGCAGGCGCGCCACCATTTCCTTGAATTCGGAGAATACGAAGGTCGGAATGGCGGCATAGCGCTGGTCGGGAGCAAAGAAGCCGAGGGAGTTATAACCCCAATAGTTCGTCAGCCCTTTATCCAGCAGATAGCTGTCATTGATGAAAGTGTAAATCGGCAGAAGCTCGACGGAGGTGACGCCGAGGGAGCGTACATAGTCCACGACATCCTTCTGCCCAAGACCGGAATACGTGCCACGCAACGAATCGGGCACCGCAGGATGCAGCTTGGTGTAGCCGCGCACGTGGGTCTCATAGAGGATCGTCCGCTCCCATGGTACCGCGGGCCGCCGCTCGCGGCCCCAGGTGAAAGCCGGGTCGATCACCCGGCATTTCGGCACGAATGGCGCGCTGTCACGCGTATCGAACGTCAGGTCATTACCCTCGGCGCCGATCGTATAACCGAAGCAGGCATGGTCCCAGCGCAGCTCGCCCACATGCGTTTTTGCATACGGGTCCAGCGCCAGCTTGTTGGGATTGAAGCGATGCCCCGCCTCCGGCTCATACGGCCCGTGAACGCGATAGGCATAGATCGTCCCGGGCCGCGCGTCCGGCAGGTAGCCATGGAAGATCTCGCTTGTGTATTCCGGCAATTCGATCCGCTCGAGTTCGGTCTGCCCCGCATCATCGAACAGGCATAGCTCGACCTTCCGGGCATGCGCCGAGAATAACGCGAAGTTCACGCCGAGGCCGTCCCAGGTGGCTCCCAATGGAAAGGGCGAGCCCTCGCGGATGCGGGACTTGAGGATCGGAGCGGGCATGGCGGTAGGGCCTCCGGTCGGCGGCGGAAGGTGAGAACCGTTGAATGCCGCCCGGGACCGGAAAGTTGCAAGCCCTGCTCGACCGATCGGCTCACGACATATGGAGCAGCAGGCTCGTTTGCGGGGGGGCGTCTGGCAGCAACCCTCCCGCAACTCCGGCCCCGGCGCTCTGGACCGCGCTGGTCGCGAGCAGTGCGGCACCGGGCAGATCAGCCGGCGTCAGGGCCGAGGCGGTGGGGGCTTTCTGCACGGCGGCAGCCGGCGCAGTGGCGACATAGCGTATCGCCGTGCCGCCGAAACCGTCGGGCGAGAGAGCGAAGTTCGCCGCAGTGTAGCTTCCGGTGAGTGCGATGCGCGTCACCGCGACCCCATTCTCGCTCACGCTCAACGTATTGTTCGCATAGGAAAATCGATTGGCGGTCACGCCGAACAGGTCGATCTTATCGCCGGCCTGAAAGCCCGCGAGCTTGCCGCCCCGAAACGCCTCAATCGGCTGACCCGCAACCTGCTGCCACAGCCACAGTGTCCCGGTACCGTCATCGAAGCGGATCGTGCCGCTCCAAAGAGTTGCGTTGAAGCTGAGGACGCCTGCGTGCGCGATCTCGATCGTGCCGGTGCCGGCGATCGAGGTGACGGGCGGCAGGTCAACGCCGTTATGCACGCCGTGCCCCTCGCCAATTTCCAGCCGCCCACCCTCGGCGATCATGTGGCCGTTGTTGACGAGGCCATGCCCCCAGACGGTCAGGTCCACCGTCGTGTTCGCCTCTGATGCGATCGTGCCGTCATTGGCGATCATCGCGTTCCCTGCGGCATCGCCGATATCCATGATGAGGCCCGGGGATGCGGTGCCGGAGTACTGGGCCACGATGGCCCCGCCGGCCTGCACGCCGAGCGCCGAGCCGGCACGCACTTCCATGAGCGCCGATTGCAGCCCGCCCGTGGTTTCGACCGTCGCGCCAGCCCCTATCCCGACATTGCCCAGCACGATCCCGGTTCCGTACGAGGCGCCCGGCGCCAGCAGCACCGTCTCATGCGACAGCGTGGCCGAATTCAGTGTCGGCCAACCCGCCGGGGACGCGGCCGGGCCAATCACGGCTGTATCGCCCGCCCCCGGTACGAGCCCGCCCGACCAGTTGGCCGCGCTCGTCCAGGCGCTTCCAGCAGCGCCAGTCCAAGTTCTGGTTGTCACTTGGCATCATCCCAATCGTGAGGTGACCGTAACTGTGAAGAAGGCGAACCGGGATTCGCCAGTCGCAAACGCGTGCTCGCAATGCAGGAACGAGTGTGTGGCCACGGAAGCACATCTGGCCGCCTTGACGGATCGCTTCCGTCCACGAGACTGCCGGCGAGGAATGGGCGGAGGCCGCGATGACGGACCAGTTCGGCGCCAATCTGGCCAAGCGGAAGCTCGCGGCCGGCGAGCTTGTGTTGTGCATGGGCGTGAATCAGATGCGCACGCCCAACATCGCCATGATCGCCGCCGCCTGCGGGTTCGACGCGATCTACATCGATATGGAGCACAACCCGACAGGGCTGGAGACCGCGGCGGCCCTGTGCGTCGCGGCGCTGGGGCTTGGCGTCACGCCGATCGTGCGGGTCGGCTCCCATGAGCCGCATGCGGCGGCGCGCGTACTCGATTGCGGCGCGCAGGGCCTCATGGTGCCGCATGTCGGTGGCGCGGAGGAAGCCAGCGCGATGGTCGCTGCGTGCCGCTTCGCCCCGCATGGCCGCCGCTCGGCGGCGGGCACCGTTCCGGCGCTGGGCTATGCGGCGTTGCCGCAGCCCGAGATCAACCGCCGGCTCGATGCCGACACGCTGCTGATCGCCATGATCGAAACCCCCGAGGCCGTCGAGCAGGCTGCCGGGATCGCGGCCGTGGACGGGATCGATATGCTGCACATCGGCTCGACCGACCTCAGCACCGAGATGGGCATACCCGGCGATTACCGGCACGCGCGGATGCGCGCGGCCTACGAGCAGGTCGCGGGCGCGGCGAAGGCGCATGGCAAGAGCTTCGGCGTGGGCGGGGTGCGCGAGGACCTGGAGTTCCAGACATGGCTGCTCGGCCTCGGCATGCGCTATCTCACCGGCGGGTCAGACACCGGATATATTCTGAGCGCCGGGCGGCGTGACGTGCGCCAGCTTCGGGCGGCGTTCACCGTATGATCTGGTAATGGATCCTTAACGTGATCGGGACGGAGGGCGCGGCGTCGGAGGGCAGGGCCGGCAGGCGCGCGTCGCGGAACACACCCAGCGCCGCCATATCGAGCCATTGCGAGCCCGAGCCGGACGTCAGACCCACGTGCGTCACCTGGCCGCTCCGCAGCACGACAAGGTCCAGCACGACCTCGCCCTGCTGCCCGCTCTGACCGGCCTGCGGCGGATAGTAGCTGTGCCGGTCCCACCAAGCGGCAAAACGGTTGTACCAGTCCGGCCCCACCTCCTTGCTGTCGGAGCGGCCGAACACCTTCGTATCCTGCGCGCCGATGACGCCTTGGCCGAGCGACAGGTCGATCCCGCGCCCGGTGGATCGCCGCGGCGAGGGCGGTGCGACCGGGGAACCCAGCGAGAACGCCATCGGCATGGGAAAGGCCGGACGCAATACCGGACGCGCCGGAGCCGGACGCACCGGCGCTGAGGACGCGGGCGCAGGAGGCGGAAGCGGTTCGGCTTGTCGCGTGGGCGGAACACTGGATGGCGGAGCCGGTTCGAGTGCCGCCGGCGGAAGCGACCGTGTGGCTTGCCGGGGCGGCGTGAGCGTCGGCGCAATCGGCGGCGTCGCAGGGACGACAGGCTTGGACGTGGGGACCGCCTGGGGCGGAGGAGCCGCTGGCAAGGGGGGTGCCGGTGCCGTGGGCTGCGGTCGCGGTGTTGGCCGGGGAGCTGGCGACGGGGCAGGCGCGGGCTCCGGGGACATTTCCGTTGCTCGCCGGTGTTGCGGGGCGGCGACGCTGGGCTTGGCCCTCGCTCCACCGTCGAACACCATGCTGAAGGACGGCGGGGGCAGCCACTCCGGCGCCTCGACAGGCCGGCGAGCGAGCAGGATGGCCATGGCCAGCAGCAGCGCGTGGGCAAGCGCCGAAGCGGCGACGGACGGCCCCAGGCGTCGGCGCCGTGGAGTGATCATTCGTCCTCCACCCCCCGCCCGCAAGGGAAGGAGGCTCTGGCCCGTCATGTGACGCCTACTCGGCCGCGGCGATCGCTCCCGGCTCGGGCGCACCGAGTTCGGCGATGCGCGGCGCCACCTCGCGGGCAAACAGGCGGATGTTCTCCACCGTGTCCCGGTGGTCGAGTTCCCCGCCCTGGCCAAAGAACAACAGGTGCCCGAAGCCGCCCATGCGGGTGTTGAAGTCGCTGATCTGCTCGAACACGTCGTCGGGCGTGCCGGCGAACACGGTGTCGTTCGCCATCAGGTCTTCGACGCTAGCCTGCATGGCATCGACCGGCCGTCCGTGGCGGTCGGTGATGATGCTGCTCTTGCGCTTGCCGGCCTTCAGCATCGCGACGTTCGCCGGGAGCGCGTTATAGCCCGGCGGGTTCTGGAACGGCTCGGCGACGATCGGCGCGGTCCGCACATAGCCCGCGATCAGGTCGGCGCGGCGCAGCCCCTCCGCCCGTGTGTGCCCCACACCGACCACGGCGGCGTAGGCCAGGCGGTCGGAACCGGCCTCCCAGCCCAGTTCACGTGCGCGCTTGCGGTACGCGTCGAACATCGGCTTGGCCACGCCGCCCGACAGGAGCGTGCCCACCACATGCCCGCGCTCCGCCGCCGCCCGGCCGGTGGCCACGCTGAGCCCCGTCATCCAGATCGGCGGCGTGGGTTGCTGGATCGGCCGCGGCCAGATGTTCACGTTGCGGTACTGGTAGAACTCGCCCTCCCAGGAGAACGGGCCGTCGGTGGTCGAGAGCGCCTTGAGGATAAGGTCGTGCGCCTCCCAATAGCGGCGCATCAGGCGGGCGGGATTGGAGTTCGCCGGCGCGATCTCGTAAGGCGCGCCCTTCACCAGCCCCAGCTCGGTCCGCCCGCCGGAGAGCACGTCCAGCCACGCCATCTCCTCGGCCACGCGGACCGGATCGGGGCGGTTGGCGATGGGGTTGCCGAGTGAGAGCAGCCTTGCCCGCTTGGTCTCGCGTGCGATGACAGCAAGCGCCATCGGCACCGAGACGGTCATGCAGGTCGCGGTGCTATGGTGCTCGTTGACCATGATGTCGAGCCCCTCGTCGTCGCACAGCGCGAACTCATCGAGGTAGCGATTGAGCAGACCGTGCGCCACCTGGGGATCGACATTGCCGTTCGCCAGCACGACGCGCAGACTGCCGCGCGACAGGCCTTCCTTCCACGCCGGGTGGTAGGCCATCTCGGAGAAGTACCAGGTGCGCATGGCGCGTGTCTCCGGCAGGTCAGGGATGGTCGGCGAAGGCGGCGACACGCTCGACGAAGCGAGCCGGCTGCTCCGAGTGCGGGTAATGACCGGCGTCGGCGATCACGTCCAGGCGCGCGTCGGGCAGGGCGGCGCGCCAGCCCTCGCCATAGGCCGGCGTCACCACACGATCCGCCGCACCCCACACGAGCAGGGTCGGGATGTCGATGCGGTGCAGCCATCGGCGCAGACGCGGATTGTGCATGTAGGGCTTCCAGCCGAACACCAACAGCGATTCCCGGCCGTGCACATGGGCGGTCAGGGCTTCGTCGCTCTGTTGCGTGAAGTCCACCGTGCCCCGAAGCGGATCGGCCCACGCGTGCGCCGCCACCTCGTCCCCGGTGATCCCGTGCATGTCGAGGATGTCGCGGTCGAGCACGCCGCCCAGCTTGATGCCGAGGGGCGCTGCCAGCACCAGCCGTGAGAAGCGGCGCGTGTTCCGCACCGCCATCTCGGCCGCGACCCAACCGCCGAAGCCGGCACCGGCCAGCATGGCCCCGTCCAGCCGCAGAGCCTCGGCGAGATCGAGATAAAGGTACGCAAGGTCGTCGATGCCGCCCATCCACTCGGGAAGCGGGTCGCGCCCCCAGCCCGGATGCGTTGGCAGGATCACGCGGAATCGTTGGGCGAGCAGGTCGAGCCAGTCGCGGTTGGGTGCCACGCCCTCGCCGGCGTCAAGGAACAGGAGCGGGCGACCAGCGCCCCGCTCCTCGATCTCCAGCTCAATTCCGGCGACGCCGAGCCGCCGGGTCACTCCACCTGCGCGGCGAGCCGCGCCAGATGATAGGCGGTATCGCCGAATGTGTGCTCGATCACCATACAGCGACGGAAGAAATGGCCGACTGCGTATTCCTCGGTCATGCCGATGCCGCCGTGCAGCTGGATCGATTGCTGCGACACGAACCGGGCGGCCTGGCCATAGCCGACCTTGGCCATCGACATGCTGCGCGCCCGCTCGGCCGCATCCGGCTCGTCCACGCTGATATTGGCGAGCATGGCCATGCTGCGGCCCTGCTCCATCGACATCAGCATCTCGGCCAGCCGGTGCTGCACGACCTGGTTCTGCCCGATCGGCTTGCCAAACTGCTGGCGCGTGCGGGAGTAGTCGAGCGTCATGGCGTGCATCGTCTCCATGGCGCCGACCGCCTCCGCCCCCATCGCGGCGATGCCGGCCTCGACCACGCGCCGCACGGTCGGGAAACCCTGGCCGACCTCGCCCAGCACATCGGCCTCGGACACGGCGACATTGGTCAGCGACAGCTCGGCCCCCCGGGTCTCGTCGCGCAGCGTATAGCCGCGCCGCGCGAGCCCCTCGGCGTTGCCGTCGACGAGGAACAGGGTGATCCCGTCGGCATCGTCCTGCCCGCCGGCGGTGCGGGCGCTGACGATCAGCCGATCGGCGGAGTCGCCGTGCAGCACGACGCTTTTGGCGCCGTCGAGCACCCAGCCCTTGCCGTTCCGCTTGGCCGTGGTCATTACGTCGGCCAGTTCGTAACGAGCCTGCCGCTCGGTATGCGCAAAGGCGAGCTTGAGGCTGCCTTCGGCGATGGCGGGCAGGATCTCGCCCTGCTGGTCGGTGTTCCCCGCGAGGCGGATCGCCGTGCCGCTGAGGACCACGGTCGCCATATAGGGCTCCAGCGCCAGGGATCGCCCCAGCGCCTCCATCACCAGCATGACCTCGACGGGTCCACCACCGAAGCCGCCGTGCTCCTCTGAGAACGGCAGCCCCAGCAGACCGAGTTCGGCGTAGCGTGACCAGATCTCCTGGCTCCAGCCCGCCGGCTCCTTCAGGAAGCCCTTGCGGGTCTCGAACGAATACCGGTCGGCCATCAGCCGATCGACGCTGTCCTTGAGCAGCCGCTGCTCGTCGGTGAGTTCGAAGTCCATCAGAGCCTCAGCACTGCTTTTGAGAGGATGTTCTTCTGGATCTCGTTGGTGCCGCCATAGATCGAGGCGGCACGCAGCATGAGATACTCGCCGGTGGATTCCTGAAGTCCCTCGGCCAACTCGTCCGGCTCGTTGGCCATCGCTGCCAGTTCGTCCGCCCATACCGGCATCGACAGCGGGCCGCCGACATCCATCGCCAGCTCCGACGTCGCCTGCAACAGCTCAGTGCCCTTCACCTTCAGCACCGAGGACAGCGGGTCGGGTCGTCCGTCCCGCTGCTTGGCATAAGCCGAGACCACGCGGTACTGGGTGATCTGCAACGCCTTCATGTCCACCTCCATCTGGGCGACGCGCCGGCGGAAGTCGTCGTCCTGGATCAGCGGTCTGCCATTCGCCTTGACCTGCCGCGCCATGTCCTTGGCGGCGGCGATGCGCTCGCGTGACTTGCCGAGGCGTGCAATGCCGGTGCGCTCGTTGCCGAGCAGGTATTTGGCGACATCCCAGCCGCGGTTCTCTTCATAGACCCGCATGGAGACGGGCACCTTCACGTCGTCGAAGAAGACCTCGTTCAGGTGATGCGCGCCGTCGATCGAGATGATTGGCCGGATCGTGATTCCCGGCTGGTTGACCGGCAGCAGCAGGAACGAGATGCCCTCCTGGCGCTTGGCCGCGTTCGGATTGGTGCGCACCAGCAGGAAAATCCAGTCCGCGTTATGCGCGGTGGAGGTCCAGATCTTGGAGCCATTGACGATGTACTGATCGCCCTCGCGCCGCGCGGAGGTCTTGAGCGCGGCGAGGTCGGAGCCCGCGCCCGGCTCGGAGAAGCCCTGGCACCACCAGATGTCGAGGTTCTTGGCGCCCGGCAGGAAACGCTGCTTCTGCTCCTCCGTCCCGAAATGGATCAGCACGGGGCCGATCATGGTGATGTTGAAGGAGAGGAGTTCCGGCGCCGGGGCGGCCTGATTCTCCTCGGTGAAGATCATGCGCTGCACGGGCGTCCAGCCGGTGCCGCCATGCTCCACCGGCCAGTTCGGCGCCGCCCAGCCCTTCTTGTTGAGGATGCGCATCCAGGCGACCGTGTCCTGCTTGCGTGGCCTGTGGCCCAACCGCATCCGCTCGCGTATGTCGGCCGGCAGATTATCGCGGATGAAGCTCCGCACCTCTTCCCGGAACGCGATTTCCTCCGGCGTCAACCTGAGGTCCATCGGTTTCCTCCCTCTCAATCTGATCTGTCACGATTTTGACAGGCGGGCGCGGGCTGGGCAACCAGCCCGCGAGCTACAACCGCAGCACTGCCTTGGTCAGGATCTCCTTCTGGATCTCGTTGGTGCCGCCGTAGATCGTGCAGGCGCGCAGGAACAGGTACTCCCGCGTCGCCGCCTCTGCTGTTTCGGCCGGCTCGTCAGCCGTATTGGCCAGCGCGGTCAGTTCGCGCGCCCAGAGCGGCATGGCCAGCGGGCCGCCCGCGTCCATGGCCAGCTCGGTGGTCGCTTGCAGCAGCTCCGTCCCCCGCACCTTCAGCACCGACGACAGCGGGTCGGGCCGTCCATCCTGCTGGCGGGCGGCGGCCGAGACCATGCGGTACTGCATGATCTCCAGCGCTTGCATGTCCACCTCAAGCTGGGCGGCGCGGACGCGGAAACCGGCATCCTCGATCAGATGCCCGTCGGCTGCACGCGTGTGCCGCGCCAGCTCCCTGGCGGCCGCCACCCGCTCCTTGCTCTTGCCGAGCTGCGCGATGCCGACGCGCTCGTTGCCCAGCAGGAACTTCGCCACGTCCCACCCGCGGTTCTCCTCGTGGACCCGCATGGCGACGGGCACCTTCACGTCATCGAAGAACACCTCGTTCAGGTGGTGCTCGCCATCGATGGAGATGATCGGACGGACGGTGATGCCGGGCGTCCTCATATCGACGAGCAGGAAGGAGATGCCCTCCTGCTTCTTGGCGGCGTTGGAGTTCGTGCGCACCAGCATGAAGCACCAATCGGCGTGCTGCGCGGTCGAGGTCCAGATCTTCGAGCCGTTGACGATGTAGTGCTCGCCCTCCCGCCGCGCAGCGGTCTTCAAGGCGGCCAGGTCCGATCCCGCCCCGGGCTCCGAAAAGCCCTGGCACCACCAATCGTCCAGGTTCGCCGCGCGACGCAGGAAACCCGCCTTCTGCTCCTCGGTTCCGAACTGGATCAGCACCGGGCCGATCATGGTGATGTTGAACGGCGACAGGTCGGGAGCCGGGGCGAGCGCGTTCTCGTCGAGGAAGATCATGCGCTGGATCGCCGTCCAGCCAGGGCCGCCATACTCCTTCGGCCAGGAATAGCCGGCCCATCCCTTGCGGTTCAGGATGCGCTGCCAGGCTACCGTTTCCTGCTTGCGTGCCGCGTGACCGAGCCGCATGCGCTCGCGGATGTCGGCGGGCAGGCTCTCGCGGATGAAGGCGCGGACCTCCTCACGGAACGCGAGATCCTCGGGCGTGAAGCGCAGGTCCATTGTCGTGTCCTCCCCTGACGCAGAAGTCTCGCAGCAGGGCCGGCCGGCTGCAATCGGGCCGGTCAGCCCTGGTCGCCGGTTGCCGCACGACCGCGCTTGAGCCGGGCGCGGTGCGCCTTGCCCTCCCGCCGGCGCCGGCGGGAGGCGCCGCTCGGCTTGGTCGGAACGCGCTTGCGCGGGGGCGCCTCGGCGCGCCGGATCAGCGCGATGAGCATCTCCAGCGCCGCCGCGCGGTTCCGCTCCTGCGTGCGATGGCGCTGGGCGGTGATCAGCAACACGCCGTCTTGCGTCAGGCGCTTGCCGGCGAGCCGCTGCAGGCGCTTGCGCACGGCTTCCGGCAGCCCGGACGCACCGAGATCGAAGCGGAGCTGTACCGCAGTCGCGACCTTGTTGACGTTCTGCCCGCCGGGGCCGGACGCGCGGACGAAACTCTCAGTGACGGCCCGCTCGTCGATCGCCAGGGCGTCGCTGACGTGGATCATGGCTCGTTTAGACCGAGGTTCGCGAGCAACGCCAGCGAAACAAGGGCCAGCTAGCGGGGATCACAAGCCCACGATTCGCCGTCAGGTCGGTTGCGCCGGCCACCTGACCGATCCATGCCAGTGCATCGTCAAGGGGTGACGCCATGAAACTGCTCTGCGTGCATCCGGGGCCGCTGATGTACACGCGCGTGTTCCTGACCTTGGAGCCGCTAGGCCTTGAGCTTGTCGCCGCGGCGGCGCTGCGCGACGGGCATGACGTGCGCCTGCTTGATCTCCAGGTGGAGAGCCACGCCGACTACTTCGCCGAGCTTGCCGCCTTCCATCCCGACGTAGTCGCGTTCTCCTGCAATTACCTCGCGAATGTGCCGGAGATCGTTGACCTCGCAACGCAGACGAAGCGGCGCCTGCCACACTCCCACGTTACGGTTGGCGGCCACAGCGTCTCCTTCACGGCCCGCACGATGCTAGAGCACGCCGGGGGTGCCATCAATTGCGTGCTGCGCGGCGAGGGCGAAGCGGTGCTTCCCGTGTATCTGTCCGCCTTGTCCCAGGGCCGTGACATCGGCCGCGTGCCGGGCGCGGTCACTCTCGCGGGCGAGGGCCCGCCGCCGGTATTCGTGGACGACCTCGACGCGCTGCAGCCGGCACGCCACCTGCTGCGGCACCGGCGCAAGTACTTCATCGGCACGCTGGACCCCTGCGCGTCCATCGAATTCTCGCGCGGCTGTCCGTGGGATTGCGCATTTTGCAGCGCCTGGACCTTCTATGGCCGCAGCTATCGGCTCCGTAGCCCCGAGCGCATCGCGGAGGACATGGCGGCGATCCGCGAGCCAGGCGTGTTCATCGTCGATGATGTCGCCTTCGTGCGCGAGGAGCATGGCATGGCGATCGCCGATGCGATCGAGCGGCGCGGCATTCGCAAGACTTACTATCTGGAGACCCGCGCCGACGTGCTGCTCCGCCACAAGGAGGTGTTTGCCCGCTGGCAACGCCTGGGCCTCAAGTTGATGTTCCTGGGCCTGGAGGCGATCGATGAGGAGGGCCTGAAGAAGTTCCGCAAGCGCTCGATGCTCGGCCAGAACTTCGAGGCGCTGGACTACGCGCGGTCGCTCGGCATCAACGTCGCCATCAACATCATTGCTGATCCCGACTGGGACCATGCTCGTTTCGCAACGGTACGCCAATGGTGCCTGGAAATCCCGCATGTCGTGAACATCAGCGTCAACACGCCCTACCCAGGGACCGAGACCTGGGTGACAGAGGCGCGCCGGCTGACCTCGCGCGATTACAGATTGTTCGATATCCAGCACTGCGTGCTGCCGACGAAGCTGCCGCTGGCCGAGTTCTACCGCGAACTGGTGACGACGCAGCAGGTGCTCAATCGCAAGCATCTGGGTCTGCGGACGCTATGGGAGGCCGCGCCGGTGTTCGCGCGCCTGCTCGCGCGCGGACAGACCAACTTCATTCGCAGCATGTTCGCGTTCAGGAAGATCTACAACGCCGAGGCCCTGCTGGCCGACCATGTC
Organism: uncultured Pseudomonadota bacterium; assembly: GCA_963756495.1. Classification (GTDB taxonomy): domain Bacteria; phylum Pseudomonadota; class Alphaproteobacteria; order Acetobacterales; family Acetobacteraceae; genus DATFDN01. The sequence continues at coordinate 29,124 of CAVWNS010000014.1, forward strand.
CGTCCGGTGGCCTACGAACTGCCGGAACCGGCGCCGGCCCGTGCGGTGCGGGATCGTGCCGAGCTGTATGTCCACGCGGCGCCAGCGCGGGCGCGCAGCGCGTAAGACTTGCCTGAAACCGGTGCGCGTGCCACCTGTTCATTATCCGACCCTAGGTGCGCCTGAAGACATGCTGGCCCAAGGCCCGATTGACTGCGACCTCCACCCGACCGTTCCCGACATGGACGCCTTGATGCCCTACCTGGGCGATGTATGGCGCGAGAGTGCGGTGCGCCGAGGGTTCGAGCCGCTCGTCCCGATCTCCTATCCGACCGTCAACCCGCTCTCCGTGCGCGCCGACTGGCGGAATGCCGACGGACGAGGCGCCACGGACGCGGCGGAGCTGGGTCGCCAGGCACTGGACCCGTTCGGCACACGAGCCGCGATCCTCAATTGCCTGTATGGCGCCCCGCTGCCGTTCAGCGACGACCTGGCTGGCGCGTTCTCTCGCGCCGTCAACAATTGGATCGTCGCGGAGTGGCTGGACCGCGACCCCCGCCTGCGGGCCGCGATCGTCGTCCCCCAGCTCAACGCCGAGCACGCGGTGGACGAGATCGAGCGCCGCGCCGCCGACCCGCGCTTCGTGCAGGTGCTACTGCTGGTCTCGGGGGAGCTGCCGCTGGGCCGCCGCCAGAACTGGCCGATCTTCGCCGCCGCCGAACGCCACGGCCTGCCGGTCGGCATCCACGCCGGCAGCACGTATCGCCACCCGGTCACCCCCGTCGGCTGGCCTTCCACCTATCTTGAGGACTACGTCAACCAGGCGTCCGCTTTCGCCTCGGTGCTGACCAGTCTGGTCGCCGAGGGCGTGTTCGCCAAGTTTCCCGACCTGACCGTAGTGCTGATCGAATCCGGCCTGTCCTGGGTGCCTGCGCATCTATGGCGCCTGACCAAGTTCTGGAAGGGCTTGCGCAGCGAGGTGCCCTGGGTGAGCGATCCGCCCACGACGATCGTGCGCGAACGCGTACGGATCACCGTGCAGCCGATGGACGCGCCGGACGATCCCGCGTTGCTGACGCGCCTCATGGACCATCTCGGCTCGGACGAGATGGTGCTGTTCGCGACCGACTACCCGCACTGGCAGTTCGAGGGCGCCGACGCCCTGCCGCCCGGCCTCGATCCCGGCCTCGCGCGGAAGATCATGATCGACAACCCGCTTCGCACCTACACTCGGTTGAAGGAGACCGTGGCATGAACGTCGCCGTTACCGCCCGTCCAGCGCCGCAGGCCCAGCGCGCCTCTCGCCTCGCCATCGCCGATTGCGATATCCACCCGCGCCTCGCCTCGGTGAAGCAGCTCAATCCGTGGCTCTCGCGTCGCTGGCAGGAGCACGTCTCTTCTTTCGGGATCACCTATCGCCAACCCTGGGAGCAGGGGCCGGCCTATCCTAAGGCGCAGCCGCAGGCCTCTCGGCGCGACGCGTGGGTGCCGGATGGACGCCCGCCGGGCAGCGATCTCGCCTTCATGGCCGAGCAGCATCTTGATCCCAACAATGTCGCCCTCGGCATCCTCAACCCGCTCAGCACCGGTCAGGGCGCGCAAAACGCGGACCTGTCGGCGGCTTTGTGCCACGCCACCAATCACTGGCAGATCGAGGAGTGGACGTCGCGCGACTCCCGCCTGCGGGCCTCCATCGTCGTCCCGTACGAGGATGGCGTCGCGGCGGCCAAGGAGATCGAGCGCTGGGCGGGCAACGAGCACTTCGCCCAGGTGCTGCTGCTCAGCCGCACGGCCGAGCCGCTCGGCCAACGTCGCTACTGGCCGATCTATGAGGCCGCCGCCGCCGCTGGCCTGCCGGTCGCCGTCCACGCTTTCGGCTATGGCGGCTGGCCGATCACGGCGGGCGGCTGGGGCTCCTATTACATCGAGGAGATGGTCGGCCACGCCCAGGCCTCGGAGGCGGTGGTGACCAGCTTCGTCACCGAGGGAGTGTTCGCCCGCATCCCCGCCCTGAAGCTGGTGATGGTCGAGGGCGGATCGAGCTGGGCCGCCGCGCTCGCCTGGCGCATGGACAAGCATTGGAAGAAGCTCCGTCACGAGGTCCCGGACCTGACGATGGCGCCGTCCGAGTACATGCGCCGCAGCGTCTGGTACACCACCCAGCCGGTCGAAGAGCCGGAGCCGCGCCAGCAGCTCGCCGAGGCGATGGAGTGGATCGGCTGGGACCGGATTCTGTTCGCCACCGACTACCCGCATTGGGACTTCGACGATCCGGCCCAGGCGTTGCCCGTCCGGCTGACGGACGCGCAGCGGCGGGCGCTGTTCATCGAGAACGCCAAGGCGGTGTACGGCGCGACCTGACGAAATTCGTCTCGAAACCGGCGCGTTCGCGGATTAGATAGGACCATGTCCGATCTGATCCGCATCCCCGGCTCGCGAATCGTCGAGGTCAGCCGCCTCGCATTCGGGTTGCCCGACATCGACTTCCTGTGCTTCGGCGAATCCGACCAGCCAAGTCCGCCCGTTGCGCACGACGCGGCGATCGCCTCCTTAGCTGCTGGGGAGACGCGTTACTCCGATGTCCGGGGCCTGCCGGAACTCCGCCACGCGCTGGCCGACTACCTGACCGGCTTGCATGCCCGGCCGGTGACCGAGGACCGGGTGCAGCTGACTGCGTCCGGCATGACGGCCGTCACGGTCGCGCTTAGTGCCGTTCTGCGGCCTGGCGATCGCATCGTCATGCCCATGCCGCTCTGGCCCAACCTGCCCAACGCGGCGCGACTGCGCGGAGCGACACTCGATGAGATCGCGCTGGAGCCGGTCGAAGACGGGTTCCGCCTCGACCTCGACCGGCTGGGCGCCAAACTGCCCGGCGCGCGGGCGCTGGTGCTGAACACGCCGAACAACCCGACCGGCTGGACCGCGACATCCGAGGAACTGACGGCAACCCTCGCCCTGTGCCGGCAGCACGGCGTTTGGCTCATCTCCGACGAGGTGTATTCGCGGCTGGTCTATGGCGATTCGGCAGCGGCGCCCTCGCTGCTCGATGTCGCCGACCCGGACGATCGCGTGATTGTCTGCAACAGTTTTTCCAAGACCTGGATCATGACCGGCTGGCGTCTCGGCTGGATGGTGCTGCCCATCGGCGCGCGGGAAGCGGTGTCGGAGATCGTGGAGGTGACCCACTCGGGCGTGGCTCCTTTCATCCAGCGCGCCGGGCTCGCGGCGCTGCGCGACCCGGACGGCGTCGAACGGTTCCGGGCACACTGCACGCGCGGGCGGACCCTGGTCGCCGCGGCGCTCGCCGGACTGAACGGGGTGCGCTTCACACCACCGCAGGGCGCGTTCTACGCGTTCATCGGCGTGGAGGGCGTGAGCGATAGCGTGTCCCTGGCCAAGCGGCTGGTCGTTGATCACGGCGTCGCGGTCGCGCCTGGTGCGGCGTTCGGGGAGGCTGGCGAAGGCCATTTGCGTCTCTGCTTTGCCCACTCAGAGCCGACCTTGCTACGCGCGATGGATCGCTTGCGGACGGGCTTGCGAGCCGCACCTGCGTGAGCGCAGGGGCACCGCGATGATGAAGAGGGTGCCTGATGGCCAGCAAGGGTGATCTGTTTTTCCGCGAATGCGTCTCGATTTCGAGGCGGGCCGCCTCCGAGAATTTCGTTGATCAATCGAAAAATTTCCCTTAGCGTTCTCTCACTTCCGTGAGCATTGGGAAAAGCTATGGCAACGACGTCATCCTTTCAGTATGTGTCCCATTCGGCGGCTCCGGGGAGCAAGAGCTTCGGCTGGAGCCAGTCCGCGAACTGGTCGAGCGGCGCCGTCCCAAGCGGGACCACGGCGAACCTCGCCATCCCCGTGGCCCCGGCCGGATCGTCGGACATCACGTACGACGACATCCCGTCACTCACGGTCGCGACCCTGAGCGGCTCGTCGGCGCTGGAGATCGGGAACAACGACCAGCTGACCGTCGGCAAGATCGCGCTGAACGGGACGATCAAGATCGATGCCGGAGCGGAGCTGTTCGAGTCAGGCGGCGGAAGCGGGCCCTATTTCACCCTCAACGGTGCGGGCTCCATACTGGAGCTGACCAGTTCACCGGGCGGCTACGTGACGTTCGGCGCCGGTGCAGCCGGAGCAGGATTTTATATCAACACCGCGAAGTTCGGCGGAACCGACGCTGAGCAGATCACGGGTTTCGCCGGCAGCGACAACATCTACATCGAGGAGCAGTCCTGGGGCACGACGGAAAGCCACCCGTTGACCGCCACCTACACTCCCGGCCAGACCGGGGCGTACGGGACTCTCGCGATCATGGACGGCAGCACGCTGGTCTACAAATTCTCGAACTTCGCGGGCAGCGCCGCCAGCACGTACGCGGTGACCGAGCGCGTGGTAACCGATCCTGGTACCGGTGCGGCGAGCACCTCCATGGTTGACGTGTCCGTGTGTTTCGCCGACGGCACGCGCATCGCGACGCCGGAAGGGGAACGCGCGGTCGAGAGCCTGTGCGCAGGCGATCTTGTCGTTACCGCCGAGAATGGCACGTATCGGTCACGGCCCGTTCGCTGGGTCGGGCATCGCCGGGTCGATCTCGCGGCACATCCTCGCCCCGAGCTTGCCGCGCCGATCCGCTTCCACGCGGGCGCGCTCGGCGAGGGTTTGCCGAAACGCGACCTGCTGGTCTCCCCCGACCATGCGTTGCTGATCGACGGCAAACTCGTCCCGGCGAAGCTTCTCATCAACGCCATGACGGTCGTTCAGGAGCGGCACCGGCCCGCCGTCACCTACTTCCACGTCGAACTCGATGAGCACGCGATCCTGCTGGCCGAGGGTGCGGCAACCGAGAGCTATCTCGATACGGGCAATCGCGGGTTCTTCGCCAATAGCGAAGCGCCTCTGGTGCTGCACCCCGACCTGAGCACGTCCGTTGCCAGCGTGGTCGCTCCCTGTGCCCCCTTCGCACGCTCGGAGGCCGAGGTGGAGCCGATCTGGCGCACCCTGGCCGAGCGCGCACGAAGCCTCGGGTACGTCGACGCGCCCCAAACCACGACGCAAGATCCCGACCTGCATCTGCTTGCCGACGGCAAGACCGTGCGCCCCCAGTTCCGGGCAGCCGGCCGCTTCCTGTTCGTGCTCCCCGCCGGCACCACCTCGCTCCGACTCGCCTCTCGCAGCTTCGTGCCCGCCGATCTGCGCCCATGCACCGATGACTGGCGTCGATTGGGCGTCGCCGTCGCGTCGATCGCCCTGTACGCAGGCGAGAATGTGACCGAGATCGCCGCCGACGACCCGGCCCTGGTGCGCGGATGGCACGCGCCGGAGCGATTTGACGGCGAGACCTGGCGCTGGACCGACGGCGAGGCCGACCTGCCGTCGGTCGGCGGCGTTGCGGGAATCCTGGAGGTGCGCCTGCACGCGGCCGGTACCTACATCCTCGCGGCGGCCTCCGCGCAGGCCACAAGTCTGGCGGCCTGACGATCCGTGGCGCGCGGGGCCTCTCGCGCGCCACATCCACCCGATATAATGTGACGTCCTACCGGGAACGCGGCAACGCGGACGGAGGATCGTCATGCAATTCGGCTATTTCTCAATGCCGTCCCATCCACCCGAGCGAGGGCTGAAGGACGGCCACGACTGGGATCTCCAGACGCTGCGCTGGCTCGATGAGCTGGGCTACACCGAGGCTTGGATCGGCGAGCACCACACCGCGCCGTGGGAGCCGCATCCGGCACCCGATCTGCTGATCGCGCAGGCTCTGTTGCAGACCAGCCGCCTGCGCATCGGGCCGGGCGGCTTCCTGCTGCCCTATCACCATCCGGCCGAGCTTGCGAACCGGATCGCCATGCTGGACCATCTCTCACAGGGGCGCCTGAACTTCGGCGTCGCTGCCTCCGGCCTGCCGAGCGACTGGGCGATGTTCCACGTGGACGGCATGTCCGGCGTCAACCGCGACATGACGCGCGAGGCACTGGACATCATCCTGCGGCTGTGGCGCAGCGACGAAGCGTTCGACTTCCAGGGCAAGTACTGGAACGTCTCGAAGCCACCGGAAATGTTCGGCGTCCTCCGGCCCCACCTGCGCCCGCTGCAACGGCCGCACCCCCCGATCGGGGTGGCCGGGCTTTCGAAAAACTCCGACACGCTGAAGCTTGCCGGCGAGCATGGGTTCCTGCCACTCAGCCTCAACCTCAATCCCGCCTATGTGGGCAGCCATTGGCAGGCGGTGGAGGAAGGCGCCCGACGCAGCGGGCTCACGCCGCGCCGGTCCGACTGGCGACTGGTGCGCGAAATTTTCGTCGCCGAGACCGACGAGGAAGCGTGGCGTCTGTCGGTGGGCGGCATGATGGGCCGCATGATGCGGGAATACTTCCTGCCGCTGCTCGGCAATTTCGGCTTCCTCGAGTACCTGAAGCACGCGCCGGACGTGCCGGATTCCGACGTCACCCCGGAATACTGCGCCCGGCACAACTGGCTGATCGGCTCGCCAACCACCGTCGCCGGGAAGCTCGCGCGGGTGTACGACGAGGTCGGCGGGTTCGGGCAGGTCCTGGTGTTCGGCTTCGACTACGCCGCCAACCCCGAGGCGTGGCGAACCTCCCTCGGGATGCTGGCCGAGGAGGTGCTGCCCCATGTTGCGCATCTGGTGCCTGAGCGCGCGGAACTCGCGACCGCCTAAGCGCGATGAGCCGCGTCCTGCACCGTGCCGGCGGCACCCCGCCCATTGCCGCCGGCGGCGATGGCATCCGCCTGCGTCTGGCGGATGGGCGCTCGATCATCGACGGCTCGGGCGGCGCGGCCGTGGCCTGTCTCGGCCACGGCAACCGCCGCGTCGCCGAAGCCATCGCGCGCCAGGCCGGCGCCATGGCCTACGCGCATACTGGCACGTTCAGCAGCGAACCCGCCGAGCACCTCGCCGATTTCCTCCTGGACGGCGCGCCCGGTTCGATGACGCAGGCCTATTTCTGCTCCTCCGGGTCCGAGGGGACGGAGGCGGCGCTGAAACTCGCCCGACAGTATTTCGTGGAGATCGGACAGCCGCATCGCACCTGCTTCATCGCGCGCCGGCAGAGCTATCATGGCAACACGCTGGGCGCCCTGGCCGCTGGGGGCAACATGATGCGCCGGGCGCTCTACAAGCCGATGCTGAGCCCGGTGTTCAGTCATGTCTCGCCCTGCTTCCCCTATCATTTCCAGGACACCGAGGAGTCCGACGCCCAATATGTCGATCGCCTCGGCGCGGAGTTGCAGGCCGAATTCGAGCGTCTGGGACCGGAGACGGTCATCGCCTTCATGGCCGAGCCGGTGGTGGGAGCGACCGCCGGTTGCGTGACCGCGCTGCCCGGCTATTTCGAGCGGGTGCGCGCGATCTGCGACCGCCATGGCGCGCTGCTGATCCTGGACGAGGTCATGTGCGGGATGGGACGCACCGGCACCACCCATGCCTGGCAGCAGGAGGGTGTAACGCCGGATATCCAGGTCATCGCCAAGGGCCTCGGTGGCGGCTACCAGCCGATCGGCGGAATCCTGATCGCAGGCCGCCTCGTCGAGGCGATCCGTGCCGGCTCGGGCGCCTTTATGCACGGGCACACGTATCAGGCGCACCCGGTGGCGTGCGCCGGCGCACTGGAGGTGCAACGCATCATCCGCGACCACGACCTGCTCGCCAATGTGCGCGCGATGGGCATGCGGCTGGAGCACGCTTTGACCGAGCGATTGGGCAACCATCCCCATGTCGGCGATATCCGCGGCCGCGGCCTGTTCTGGGCTATCGAGTTCGTGGCCGACCGCGCCAGTCGCCAGCCGTTTGACCCGGCGCTGCGGCTGCATGACCGTATGAAGCAGGCCGCACTCGCCAACGGATTGGCGATCTATCCGATGGGCGGCACGATCGACGGGCGCCTGGGCGACCACGTCATCGTGGCGCCTCCGTACATCGTCACCGCCCCGGAGATCGAGGAGATCGTGGACCGCCTTGGCCAGGCCGCCGAGTCCGCCCTCGCCGGACGGCTCGGCGACTGATCGCTAAGCTTCTGCGGCGTCCGGCCGATCCTGAGCCGACCAGGCTTGTGGCTCGGTGCGCGCACGCTTGACCAGCAGCTTGTTCAACGCGTGGACATAGGCGCGCGCCGAGGCGACGATGGTGTCGAGGTCGGCGCCCTGGCCATCGACAAGCTTGCCGTTCTCCTCCAGTCGCACGGTCGTTTTGGCCTGCGCGTCCGTGCCCTCCGTCACCGCGCCGACCGAGAACAGGACCAGGTTCGCCTCGTGCGGAAAGATCGCGTGGATGGCCCGGAACGTGGCGTCCACCGGCCCGTCCCCGGTGGCGACGGCGTGCTTCATCGCGCCGTCAACCTCCAGCTCCAGCTCGGCGCGCTGCGGCGCCTTCGACCCGGCATGCACGTCGAGCGAGACGAAGCGGATGCGGTCATGGTCGCGCATCACCTCGTCATCGACCAGTGCGACGATGTCTTCGTCGTACACCACCTTCTTGCGGTCGGCGATGTCCTTGAAGCGACGGAATGCGACATTCAGTTGATTGTCGCCGATCTCGTATCCCAGCAACCGCAGCTTGTCGCGAAACGCAGCCCGACCCGAGTGCTTGCCCAGCACCAGGCTCGACTTGGTCCAGCCGACGCTCTCCGGCGTCATGATCTCATAGGTCGCCGCGTGCTTCAGCACGCCATCCTGGTGGATGCCCGCCTCGTGGGCGAAGGCGTTGCGCCCGACAATCGCCTTGTTCGGCTGTACGTCGAATCCGGTGATGGTGGACAGCAGCTTGGAAACCTTGAGCAGGCTTCGGGTCTTGATGTTGTTGCGAAACGGGACCGCATCCTGACGGGTGCGGATCGCCATCACCGCTTCCTCCAACGAGGCGTTGCCCGCGCGTTCGCCGATGCCGTTGATGGTGGATTCGACCTGCCGGACGCCCACGCTGATCGCCGCAAGCGTGTTCGCCACGGCTAGCCCCAGATCGTTGTGGTTGTGGGTGGAAAGCACGATCCGGTCGGCGCCGGGTACCCGCTCGCGCACCATCGTGAAGATCCGCACGATATCCTCGGGGAGCGCATAACCGACCGTGTCGGGAATGTTGATGGTGGTCGCACCCGCCTTGATCGCCGCCTCCACGCAGCGGCACAGGAAATCGGGGTCGGTGCGGGTGCCGTCCTCGGCGGACCATTCGACGTCCTCGGCGAACCGCCGCGCCAGGACGACACTGTCGGTCGCGAGTTGCAGCACCTCGTCGGGTTCCATCCGCAGCTTGTACTTCATGTGCAGCGGGCTGGTGCTCAGGAAGATGTGGATGCGCTTGCGCTTCGCGGGGCGCACCGCCTCGGCGGCGCGCAGGATGTCCTCGCGTCCGGTCCGAGCCAGACCGCAGATCACCGGCGTATCGGCGCGTTGGCCGATGCTCTCCGCGATCGCCTTAACGGAATCGAAATCACCCGGCGAGGCGATGGGAAACCCCGCCTCCATCACGTCGATCCCGAGATCGGTCAGCGCCTCGGCCATCCGGATCTTCTCACTGAGGTTCATCGAGAAGCCCGGCGATTGCTCGCCGTCGCGCAACGTCGTGTCGAATATGATGATCCGGTCGTCGTCCAGCTTTCCGAAGCTGGGATGCTCGATGCTCATTGCCTGGTCCTTGGGTGTGAACACGCCGCGCCGTCAGGGGTCCCCCTGAGCGATGCCGGTGTCGTCACCCCGGCCCGCCGCTCAGGGGCGGCTAAGTCGAAGGAGCAGGGAGAGCGGGAGCAGGTCGCCGTTCAGCAGCACGCCGTCGCGCGCAGCGGCGCGGACGAGGCAATCGGCGGTGCTGGGACCGGCATCGACCATACGCTCCCTATAGGCGCGCCGCCGCGCGGCGGCAACCCCGGGAGACCCGCTACAGGCCCGCCTGCGTGAGCTTGCTCGCTGAAGAAAGCGATCGCAGGTAGGCGATCACGTCACGCCGGCGCAGAGGGTCGGGCAATCCCATGGGCATTTGCGCGCCTTGGATGAATGTTTGCGGGCCGGCCAGCCATTTGTCGAGCGTGTCCGCGTTCCAGGTCAGACCGGCATGGGCGAGCGCGGCGGAGTACGGATACCCGGGCGCGGTCCCCGCCTGACGACCGAACACACCGCGCAGCGGCGGGCCGACCCGCCCCTGGTCCAGCCCGTGACACTCGGCGCAGGCCGTCGCGAAAACTTTCTGCCCGGCTGCCGGGTCGGGGGGCGCCTGCTCGAAGCGGGCAAGGTCCGGCGCGCCGGCAGGATTCAGGGAGCGGAAGAACTCGTACGACAGGTCGATCTCATTCACGTCGGCGGTGTTGCGATCCTCGGCCAGCCGGCGATCGACGAAGAAATCGACCGGCATCTCCACTTTCTGATGCGGCTCCAGGCGTTCCTCGGTAAAGCAGAAGCATTCGATCTTCTTGAAGAATTTGCCGGTCTTCTCAGGGTTCACGTTGAACGTCGCGTGGCCGACAATCGGCTCGCCAGCCAGGTTCTCCGCCTCGAAGAACACCAGCGTATCCTGGCCCAGCCGCACCCGCACCGTGTCCTGCACCGGGACGAAGCGCCACGGCAGTCCGGGGGCGGTGCTCGCAAGGAAGCGCACGGTCACGAACCGGGTGGAGGCCGTCTCGGTCGCGGCGGCCACCCGCTGTGTGGTGCCGAGAGCGCCGGTGACGGAACAGGTACAGCCGATAGAGCGTCACCGAAAAGGAGACCAGGGTCAGCATGACCGCGACCGCACCCAGGAGCGCGCCGAGGGTGGCGAACGTGCGCAGGCGGCGGGAGCGGGGCAGTGGCATAGCGGGGATCTAGTCCCGCACGCGTGAACCGGCAAGGCGAGAGGCCGCTCCATGCGCGAGTTGCATCCCGACGGCGTGGATGACGTGCGGCGCGGGCAGCAATCAAAAGAGGACGCCTGTCTCGAGCAGACCGCGAACCTGGTTGGTGCTGTTGAGGCCCGAACCCAGCGCGAACCCGGCGGTGGTATCGAACGCCTTCACGAACGAGAACTCACCGCGCGCGAAGAAGCGGTTGTACTGGAAGGTGGGTGTCATCGTCAGGGACATGGCCCTGCTGCCGGGTCCGTAAAGCAGGTTCGGCGATCCGTTCGACAGGCTTCCCGTGGACGCGATGTATTCCACACGTCCGGCGAGGCTCCAATTGGGGCTGAAGGCATAGTTGGCGAGCACCGCACCGCCGAATGTCTCGGCTTCGTTGGTGATCCCGATTGATGGGTCCTTGCCGATATGAGCAGCTTGGAAGTAGGGGGTGATCGTCCAGGGTCCGGCGGTATGAGTGTAGATGATGTTGTAAATCGATCCGTTGTTCTGCGCGAGGGGAGTTGCAAGATTCGAGTAGCCGGTCGTACCGGCGTTGCCGCCCGCCGCCAAGGTCAGCGTGTTGGCGCTGTTGATGGTCCAGACCGCCGAGCCCGAAACCCAGTTGAACCGGTCGGAGTAGTAGCCGTCGTTGAGCGACAGCGCAAAGACGACGGGTCCCGCCGTGTAGTTCGCCTGCACACCACGGCTGATCGCCGGCTCCTGATTCCACAACAGCCCGCGCTCGATATTCATGTTCTCGAAGGTAAAGGTGGATTCGGCGCCGATGAGCGACGGTAGCTTGCCGGCCTCGATGGAGAAGTTGCTGGTCGGCGCGATCTTGATGAAAGCCTCCGGCACCGCGCCGTAGAAGTCGCTCATCGCGTGACCTGAGGTGGCGGAGATGTATTGGGTGCCGAGCGCTGGCAGGGAGTAAGCGCCGACCTGGACGTAGTATTGTACCAACCCGTCAGTTTTTTGCAGAATGAGCTGGCCGTTACTAACATCTAGGTGGCCGTTCTGATCGCCGGGCACCGGATTGTTTTGTACCAGACCAAGGCCGCTGACCACGCCACTGATATAAGTCTTCCCGGCCGGGCCGAGGTCGATGCTGAACGGGGCGGGGTTGAGCGCCAGCGGTCCGCTCATCCCTGGGGCCGGCAGGGTCACCGTTGCCGCAGCGGGCGGGGTGGCCGGCGAGGCTGCGGGTGGCGGCGCGGGTGTGGCTGACGGCGGCGTCGGCGTTTGCGCCAGGGCAGGCAGGGTGGCGGTCACGCCAGCCGCCAGGATGGCGGACGGAAGAGGCAGTCGACGGGACATCGGGAACTCCCTGATTCTTGGCGTTCTGTCGCGGCCAGAAAAAGGAGGGGGCGCCGTCGCCAGCACCCCCAAAGGAGGACCTATTGAAAGATCTGCTCGCCATGCAGAACGAGGTCGAGGCCTTCGCGCTCCTGATCCTCCTCCACACGGAGTCCGACCAGTGCCTTGGTGATCATCAGAATGATCAGCGTCATCACCCCGCTGTACACGAGGGTGGTCAGCACGGCGATCACTTGGCTCTCGAACTGGGCGATGCCGCCGATGTTGACGCCCTGCGGGGACGCGGTGGTGGCGGTCAGCGGACCGTAGGCGAACACGCCCGTGAGCAATGCGCCGATAATGCCGCCCACGCCATGCACGCCGAAGGCGTCCAGGCTGTCGTCATAGCCGAGTGCGTGCTTCAGGCTGGTCGCGGCCCAGAAGCAGCCGACGCCGGCGGCGACACCGATCAGGATGGCCGGGCCGGGCAGCACGAACCCTGAGGCCGGGGTGATGGCGACCAGGCCGGCCACCGCACCCGAGGCGATGCCGAGCACCGAAGGCTTGCCCTTCGCGGCCCACTCGGCGAAGGCCCAGGCCAGCGCCGCCGATGCGGTGGCGATCTGCGTCACCGCCATCGCCATGCCGGCGCGCCCGTTGGCGCCCACCGCCGAGCCGGCATTGAAGCCGAACCAGCCCACCCACAAAAGCGAGGCGCCGATCAACGCGAAAGACACGTTGTACGGCGCCATGTTGTCGTGGCCATAGCCGACGCGCTTGCCCAGCACGAGGGCGCAGACCAAACCGGCGATGCCGGCGTTGATGTGGACCACCGTTCCGCCCGCGAAGTCGGCTGCGCCGGGAAGACCGAATACACCCGCGCCGAGCCATCCCGTCGCGCTCCAGACCCAGTGCGCGATCGGCGCATAGACCAGGATCGACCACAGCGTCATGAAGATCAGCAGCGCGCTGAACTTCATGCGGTCCGCGAACGCGCCGGCGATCAGCGCGGGCGTGATGATCGCGAAGGTCATCTGGAACATCATGTACACGGTCTCGGGGATCGTCGTCTGGGTGGCGGAATCCACCCCCGCTCCGAGCAGGAACGGCTTATCCCAGTTGGCCCCGAAGCCTTGCAGGAAGAATCGCGACAGATCGCCCACGTAAGGAGTGCCGTTGGTGAATGCGAGGCTGTAGCCGATCACCATCCAGGCGATGGTCACCACGCAACAGACCGTGAAGGACTGCATCATGGTCGCCAGCATGTTCTTCTTGCGCACCATCCCGGCGTAGAACAGCGCCAGACCGGGAATGGTCATCATCAGCACCAGTGCGGTGCTGCACAGCATCCATGCGGTGTCGCCGCTGTCGATCTTCGGGGCGGGGTCGGCCGCCATCGCGGGCGCGCTCAGCAGCGCCGGCGCGAGGGCCAGGGCGGCCCAGGCGAGTGGGGATCGTTTCATCTAGTGCTTTTCCTGTTCCCAAAAAAATCAGAGGGCGGCGCGGTCAAGCTCGCCGGTACGGATCCGCACCGCGCGCTGCACGTCCATGACGAAGATCTTGCCATCGCCGATCTTGCCGGTCTGGGCGGCGGTCATGATCGCCTCGATAACCTGGTCGGCGATATCGCTCGGGACGGCGACCTCGATCTTGATCTTGGGGAGGAAGTTCACGTGGTACTCCGCCCCGCGATAGATCTCCGTCTGTCCCTTCTGCCGCCCGAACCCCTTCACCTCGGAGACGGTGAGCCCCTGAACGCCGAGCGGCGTCAGCGCCTCGCGCACGTCGTCGAGCTTGAAGGGCTTGATGATCGCCATGATGAGCTTCATCTCGCTGCCTGCCCTGGTTGCGTCGGCACGCCCCCGATCGGGCGGCCCTCGCTCACGGCCAGTTCAAGACCCATGCCAAACTCGGCGTGAGGGGCTGGAAGGCAGTGAAACGGAGCGGCGCTGCTGATCTGCATAGAAAACAGGCGCAGGGTGGACATTCGAGCGTCGTCGCGCCCGGCGCACGGGTTCGCAACCGCTTGCCGCTACGCCGCGTTCTGCCCGCGCCCCCTGATCATCATCCGAGCCGCTCCGATGCCGCATCCCCGCGCGTGAAGAAGACCTCTGTCATCCTTGCCATTGGCGGGGTCGCGCTGGCCGTCGTGCTTGTCGTCTGGGTCGGTGCCGGAAAGATCGTGCGGGCGGTGACGGCGGTCGGTTGGTGGGGGTTCGCTGGGCTGGTGGTTTGGCAGCTTGGGATGTTCCTGCTGCTCGCCTCAGCATGGCGCCGGGTCTGCCCCGGCGTACGCCTGCGGACCCTGGTATGGGGTCGGCTGGTGCGCGAGGGCGGCCCCAATATACTGCCATTCTCGGAAGTGGGCGGCCTCGCGTTCGGTGCCCGCGCCATCATGCTGGCCGGGGTGACGCCGGAACGCGCGGTGGCCTCCAGCATCGCCGACGTCGCCGCGGAGTTCATCGGCGAAATCCCGTTTATCCTGTTCGGCGTTATCATGTTGATGGCGCGGGGTCCGGACACCTCGCTCGTCCTGCCGGTGGGAATCGGATTGGCGCTCATCGCGGCCGGCGCGGCCGCGCTGATCTGGGCCGAACGGCACTCCGCACGGCTGTTCGATGCCGTGGGCCGCGGGATCGCTGCCCGTTGGGCGCATCGGGCCGAGCGCCAGGCTGTCGCCGTCCAGCACGAGGTGGAGCACCTGTTCAGCCAGCCGCGCCGCATCGGCGCCGCGGCGGCGATCCACCTTGCCGGTTGGGTCGGTGGCGCGGTGACGGTCTGGATGGCGTACCGGATGCTGGGCGGGCGCATCGACGTGGTCTCGGCGATGGCGATCGAGGGGCTGTTGTCCGGTGCGCTTGCCGTCGCCTTCCTGGTGCCCGGCGGCCTCGGCGTGCAGGAGGCGTCCTACGTGCTGCTTGGCCGGTTGTTCGGGATGCCGGCTCACCTGTCTATAGGACTTTCCTTTCTGCGCCGCGCCCGCGACATCGTCATCGGCGCGCCCGCCCTGGTCACCTGGCAGGTGGCGGAAGCCCGGCGCCTGCGACAGAGCGGGGTCGCCGCCGCACCTGCGCGCGCACATGACGGAAATTGAGCGTCGCCGGGTCGGCGATCACCGGGCCGGGCGCGATGGCGACGATGATCCGGCTGGCGATCGGGGCGAAGTCGGCGCGGAAATGCACGGACGATTTCAGCGCGAGGATGGGGCATGACGCCGGCTCGACCCCGACATGGCGGATGATCGCCTGGTCGAGTGCCTGGATCTTCCGGCTGGCGACGATCACCCGCACGCCGCCCAGCTCGATCAGCGCGGTCGGACCGAGATCGGCCGGGTTCCCGGCGCTCATCGGTCCGGTCATGGTGAAGCGCCCGTCCGTGAGGCGCAGGATGCGCGCCTCGCAGGGGAACGGCATGCCGTCCGATTTGCCGCCCAACGCGAGGCGGACCGACGCGCCCTCGCCGGCGGCGTGGCAGGCAGCGGCGCTCTCGGCGTCATTGATCAGACAGACGAGGGCGCCCGTCGCACCTTGGCGGACCAGCTCGGCCAAAAGCTCCGTCGTGTCGCCATGCCCGCCGCCCCCCGGATTGTCCTGGGTGTCGGCGAGCACCACCGGGCCGTTCGCGCCGGCCGCCGCGCGCAACGCCTCCGCCACGGCCTCGGCCGATCCCAGCGTCTCCTGCACGAACTCCGCCTCGCGCGCGGCGACCCGCGCGGCGAAACCGTCCACCGCCGCGTTGGCCGCCGCATGCGTGTCCGCGTAGGCCGCGACCGCCGCGCCGCAATCGGGGAAATCAGCGTA
Organism: uncultured Pseudomonadota bacterium; assembly: GCA_963756495.1. Lineage (GTDB taxonomy): Bacteria > Pseudomonadota > Alphaproteobacteria > Acetobacterales > Acetobacteraceae > DATFDN01. Next base: position 45,016 of record CAVWNS010000014.1, read on the forward strand.
CGGGAAGCCGAAGCAGAAAGCGAGTTCGGCGACATCGCCCGCCATCACCGCGCGCTGCTCCATCAGTCCGCCCATCGGCTCCATCAGGGTGCATTGGCTGCCGATCGGCATCCAGAAATCGAGCTGGCGGAAGGCGCGCGCCCACGGACGTCCGCGCTCGATCCGCGCCAGCAGCAGCCCCGCCGCGCGGGCGCCGGCTTCCCTCATATCAACGTGCGGGTAGGTGCGGAACGGCGCCACCGCATCGGCAAGCGCGACCATCGCCGGCGTGAGGTTGGCGTGCGGGTCGAGGCTGATGGTCAGCGGCACGTCCCCGATGATGGCGCGCACGCGCCGCAGCAGCTCGCCCTCGGCATCCCCGAAACTCTCGGTCAGCGCCGCACCGTGCAGGTCGAGATAGACACCGTCCAGTGGCGCCTCGTCCAGCGCGGCCGACAGCCGCGCGCACAGCATCGCGGCAATCCGCTCGAACGCCGCGTCCGCGATCGGGCCGGCGGGGCTGGCGAAGCACCAGCTCAGCGGAACAAGCGTCGCGTCCGCGGCGCTCAGGGCGGCGATGGCGCCGGCGGCGGGAACCGAGGTGGTGCGCAGCGCCTCGACCAGTCCGGGTCCGTCCTGCATCGGCGAGAATCCGCCGGGGGCGCGGAAATCGTCGTACGTCGTCGGGCGCGGCGCGAAGGAGTGCGTTTCGTGCAGGAAGCCGCCGAGGGCGATGCGGAGTGTCATGGGACGCTTCCTTCAGGTCCAGAGCGGGTCGATCGGTCCGCGACCGCACAGCACGCCGGCGATGTTGTCCAGCGCGCGGAACCCCATGGCGTTGCGCGTCTCCACCGAGGCGCTGCCCACATGCGGGCTCAGGATCACGTTGGGCAGGGCGGCGAAGCGCAGGTCGTAGTCGGGCTCCTCGCGGAACACGTCGAGTCCGGCGGCGAACAGGTGGCCGGAGGTCAGCGCCGCGAGCAGCGCGCCCTCGTCCACCAGCCCGCCGCGCGCCACGTTCACCAGCACGGCGCCACGCGGCAGCAAGGCCAGCGTCTCGGCGTCGACAATGCGATCAGTTTCCGGCGTGGCCGGCGCGTGTAGCGACAGGAAGGCGCATTCGGGGAGCATGGCCCGGAAGTCGGGGCAGTAGGTGGCGCCCTGCTCCAGCTCCGGCGGCAGCCGGCGGCGTGCGTGATAGACCACGCGCATGTCGAACCCACGCGCCCGACGCGCGACGGCTTGGCCGATGCGGCCCAGCCCCAGGACGCCAAGCGTCTTGCCCGAGACGCGCACCCCGAGCAGCTCGCCCTGGCCGATGCGTCGCCGCCAGCCCGTTCGCATGATGGCGTCGTACTCGTGGGCCCGACGCGCGGCGGCGAGCAGCATCATGAACGCGAAGTCGGCGGTGCATTCGGTCAGCACGCCGGGCGTGTTGGTCACCGCGATGCCGCGCGCCTTGGCCGCCGTCACGTCGATGTGGTCGTGGCCGACGCTGCTGGTGGCGCCCACCCGCATACTATCGGGCAGACGCGCGATCGTCCTGGCGCCGAAGTCCAGCGTGTTCACGAACAGGATGCCCTGGGCCTGATGGCGGGTCGCCGCCGCGACCACCTCGTCGGGCAGCATGTCCGCATCGCCCTCATGGACCAGGGCGTCGAACTCGGCGCGGGCGCGGGTGATGACATCGCGTGTGTGCAGGGCAGCGACGAGCAGGCGCGGCTTCATGCATGGCGCTCCACGGGACCGGCCGGTTATGCGCCAGCCGCGCCGCATTGCGAAATTCCAGGCTCCGCGCCACGCTGGCTTTTCGCCACACTGGCTCCTCGCCGCACAGGGCGCCCGCCCGGAGACACTGCCATGCGCCCCAACCTGACCCCCGACGTCGCGCTTGCCGCCCAACTCTTCGAGGGACTGCGCGAACGCAGCTTCGACGGGATCGGCGTCACCCGCGACGCCTACGGACCCGGCGAGCAGGCCGCGCACGACCTGGTGCGGGCGACCGCCGAGGGCCTGCGGCTGGAAGCCGACATCGATCCGGCTGGCAATCTCTCCATGACGCTGCCTGGCCGGGACCGCGCAGCGCGGCGGATCGTGCTCGGCAGCCATCTCGATTCCGTGCCGCGCGGGGGCAATTACGACGGCGCTGCGGGTGTGCTCGCCGGCCTTTCCGTGGTCGCCGGCATGCAAGCGGCAGGGTTCGCGCCGAGCCGTGACATCACCGTGCTCGCCATCCGCGCCGAGGAGGCAGGCGCCTGGTTCCCGACTTCGTATCCTGGCAGCAACGCCGCGCTCGGGCGGCTGCCGGGATCGGCGCTGGACGTGCGGCGGCTGGACACCGGGCGGACGCTGGCCGAGCACATGCGCGGAGAAGGCTTCGACCCCGACGCGGTCCGCGCGGGCACGGGCTGGCTCGGCCCCGAGAACACCGCCGCCTATGTGGAACTGCATATCGAGCAAGGGCCGGTGCTGGACGCGGAGGAGGTCGCGTTGGGCATCGTGACCGGCATCCCCGGCTCACGCCGGCTGCGAGCCGGCCGGGTGCTCGGCGAATACAACCACTCGGGTGCCACGCCGCGCCGCTATCGGCGCGATGCCGCCATCGCCCTCGCGGAGCTGGCCGCGCGGCTCGACGAGCATTGGGCGGTGCTGGACGCGCGGGGGCATGCATTGGTCTGCACGTTCTGCGTCATGGCCACCACCGAGGAGGCGGGCTTCACCAAGATTCCCGGCGAAGCGCGTTTTCAGCTCGACGTGCGCAGCGTCGACCCGGCCAGCGTCGAGGCGACGTTCGCCGAGCTGCACCGCCTGGTGCCGCTGATCGAGGCGCGCCGGGGCGTGCGCGTTGACCTTGGTGAGGAGACCGGGAGTGCCCCGAGCCCGATGGATGCGGGCGTGCAGGACGGGCTCGCCCGCGCCGCGGTGGCGCTGGGGGTACCGTGCCGCCGCATGCCGTCTGGCGGCGGACACGATGCTGCGGCTTTCGCGCAGGCAGGCGTGCCGGCGGGAATGCTGTTTGTGCGCAACCAGAACGGCAGCCACAACCCGCACGAGTCGATGCGGATGGAAGACTTCGCCGCTGCCTGCGCGGTGCTGACGCACTGGGCCGCCGAGGCGGCCGGCTAACCCTGCGAATGCTTGCCGGCACCTAACCGGAGCGGATTGCGACCTCGCTCAGTCCGGCCGCCAGCATGGCAAGGAGATCGCCGAGCGCCAGCGCGACGCAGCCGTCGGTGGGCGCGAAATCGGGCCGTGCGACATGCAGGAATATGGCCGAGCCGCGGCCTCGCTGCACCGGAGCGTCATTCCAGCCGAGCACGCCGATGACGTCATACACCCCATCGTCGCGCCACAACGCCTCATGCCGCGCCGGATGCGGCAGGCGCACCTGCCGGTTGTAGTCGGGATGGGTAGGATCGTCGCACCACGCATCGGCCGGCGCGATCGGCTCGACCGCGACCGCAGAGGCAGGCGGGCGCAGACGGTCGGCACGATAGAACAGACGACGCAGCGGCAGGAGCCCGTTCGGGGTCGCGCCGTCACCCTCCCGCTTGTCCGCGCGCACGCCGCCTCGGCCCAATGCGGCGCGCATGACATGGCCCGCCAGCACCACCCGTCCGTCAGGATGCACCGTGGCGCGCATCGTCACTCCATCAGGTGACCGAACCGGCGAGCCTTGGTCGCCAGATAGCGGTCGTTGACGCCATTCGGCGCGAAGGCGTGCGGGACGCGCCCGGCAACGTCGACGCCACAGGCCGAAAGCGCGGCAAGCTTGTCGGGGTTGTTGGTCAGCAGGCGCACGCGGCGCAGGCCGAGCGCGTCCAGCATCGTCGCGGCGACCATGAAATTGCGCTCGTCGGCGCCCCATCCCAGGGCTCGGTTGGCATCCAGCGTGTCCAGCCCGCGATCCTGCAAGGCGTAGGCGCGCAGCTTGTTCACCAAGCCGATGCCGCGCCCCTCCTGTGCCAAATATAGCAGCACGCCCGCGTGCTCCTGGGCCATGCGCCGGATCGCGCCGCGGAGTTGCAGGCCGCAGTCGCACCGGAGACTGCCCAACAGGTCGCCCGTGAAGCATTCGGAGTGCAGGCGCACCAGCGGCGCCTCGCGCGCCGTGGGGTCGCCCACGACGATCGCCAGATGCTCAACCCCGCTATCGTCGGTGCGGAAGGCGACGATCGTGGTCTGCGCCGAGACATCGAGCGGCACCTGCGCCTCGGTCACCCGGGTCAGGCCGGCCACGCCCGCATCCGGGTAAGCCGCTGCATCGGCTGCGGGCACGCTGAGCAGCCCGAGGGCAAGCGCCGCTTCCGGGGCGCCGGGCAAGGGGGGCGCCGCGAGCACGGCCGGCAGAAGCCGCGACAGCTTCACCAGGATCATCGCCGCACCGGCGGCCTCGGGCGTTGCCACCGGCATCGGGTTGTCAGCCCGTGGCTGGTCGAGCGTGGGGTCGGCGAGCGCCTGCAAGGCGACAGGTGCGAGCAGAGAGGGAGACAGGCGCAGCGCAACCGCGGAATCCGCCGACTGCACCGGCCGATGCAGGATGGCGGCGGCACGGGTCGGGGCGAGCAGGATCACCGGCGGCTCCGCCGCAAGTGTCCTCAATTCGCGCAAGCCTCGCTCCCCGGCGGTTTCGGCGGCGAGCAACACCAACGGCGTGGGACCGGTCAGGAGGACCGGCGCCCCCCGTCGCAAGTCGGCCGCAGCGCGATGCACCGCACGCATCTGGGCTATGGACAGCACGCTGTGGGCTGGCATGGGGGAGCCGCGGGCGGACGCCAACCGGTTCCTCGGGCCGCCGCCAGAGGAGTGGGTCATCGCGCTTTCACGTCGGGAAAGGTCTCAGCGTGGCGTATTTTGGTCAAAATTGGCATCGATAGTCGTCCCTAAGCTACCTGTATGGCCCCGACCTGACCCGTGCACAGTGCCGATTGATCATGTATAACTCGCAACGTTGTTTGGTTTTCCCGCTTATCGCATCTATGTGAGCGTGAACGTCCCGTGAGCACACGTTCGTGGGATGCAGCAAGGCGTGAACGCACCATAAGTTTAGCCCGCAGCGTTTCTCTGACTCGTGCGGTCGGCCCGGGCTGGCTTGACAAAGGGCGGAGCGGCTTCACGCCGTCCACTTGGCGAAGGAACGAGAAGAATGTCGAGTGAGCGACCCATCCTGATCGTCGATGACGACGATGATCTGCGTCTGACCCTGGCCGAGCAGTTCGGAGTGGACCGGGAATTCGTTCCGGTCGAGGCTGCCAACCTCGCCGAGGCGGATGAGCGGCTGAACGGCCGGGACTCGCGGTTCGATGCGGTCATTCTCGATGTGCGGTTGCCTGACGGCGACGGGCGCGACTTCTGCGTCAAGCTGCGCCGGCAGGGTCACAAGATGCCCGTGATCATGCTGACCGGCTCGGACGCCGAATCCGACGTGATCCGCGGTCTCGACGCCGGGGCAAACGACTACATGGCCAAGCCGTTCCGGCTGGGCGAGTTGCTGGCGCGCGTACGCGCGCAGCTCCGCATCTTTGAGAACAGCGAGGATGCGGTCTTCACGATCGGGCCCTACACATTCCGGCCATCGGCCAAGCTCCTGCAGGATCCGCACAGGAACCGCCGCATCCGCCTCACCGAAAAAGAGGCAGCCATCCTGAAGTTCCTGTACCGCGCGGGCGACCGGGCGGTGGCGCGACAGGTGTTGCTGAACGAGGTCTGGGGCTACAACGCCGCCGTCACCACCCACACGCTGGAGACGCACATCTATCGCCTCCGCCAGAAGATAGAGCCCGATCCGGCGAATGCCCGGCTTCTGGTGACGGAAGGCGGCGGCTACCGGCTCGATCCTGAGGGGGTCAAAGCGGTTATGGCCTGACCCAGCACGCTCCCTCTCCCATCTGGGCGAGGGAGCCCTGGCTGGGTCAGACCGTTTTCAGAAAATCTGCCAGCTTGATCGCTGCGGTCGTCTTATCTGTTTCATCGAGGGCGGCAAGCTCGGCAGCGAGCCGGTCCATGGCAGCCTCGTAGATCTGCCGCTCGCTGAAGCTTTGATCGGGCTGGCCGGCGTTGCGATGCAGATCCCGGACCACCTCGGCAATGGCCAGGGGATCGCCTGAGTTGATCTTGGCCTCATACTCTTGCGCGCGCCGCGACCACATCGTCCGCTTGATGCGCGCCCGGCCGCGCAGGACGTCCAACGCTTGGTTGAACAGATCGCGGGTGGCCAGCTTGCGCAGGCCGGCCGTGCGTGCCTTGGCGACGGGTACGCGCAGCGTCATGCGGTTCTCCTCGAAGGTGATGTGGATCAACTCGAGCTTGTGCCCGGCGATCTCCTCCACGGCGATCCGCTCTACCCTACCCACGCCGTGGGTGGGATAGACGACGTGATCACCTTCCACAAAAGTTTCAGCCGCTGCCAACGGGCGCGGCATCCGCTGCACCGGGCCGGAGTGACCATGCCCGTGCCCCGCACGGTGCGCCGATGCAGGAGCGTGCTCCGGCGCGTCCTCCACCGGCTCGGGCTCGCTCTGCGGAGCATCCCCCGGCAGGGGCGTTGCCGACTGTTCGGCCTCAATGGCAAACGGAGCTTCGCCGGATAATGTGGGAGGGTCGGAGGCAACAGCCTTCGGGTCGATCCCGGACGATTTCGGCGCGTCGTCGGGGTCCACGGAGGGCGGCTCGATGATCCTGGCCTTCGCGGCCATTGGTTTCCCCGTCCCAACATCTGCGGGCTCGTCCGAGGCGGTCCGGCGCGCCGAGGCGACGACGGTCGCCTTGGCGCGGATCGGCGGCTTGGCGACGGGGGTCGGTGCGAGATGGTTGATCTCGGTCGCCGTCCCGGCGGATTTGGCGGTCGCAGGCGTTGGCGCACCTCCGCGCGCTGTCGCCGCGATCCCGGCGGATGCCTTCATGTCAAGCCCTCTCGTCCCTGCGAAGCCTTCGGCAAGGCAGTCGCTCTATGGCGCTGCCCCGAAAGACCAGCTCTGTGGAAACGCGGCTGGGAAGCAGACCCGCTTGAGCCGCAACTCAGCGCCCCCGCGCCTTGAGCATCATATAGCACGCTTACACGCCAACGTCATGGGGGCGGCGGCCGGACAGATCGGATCGGCGTCAGGGGGTTCCGGGCTCAGGGTCGAACAGGCTCGCCTTGTCCGGCTTGTCCTTCCACTCGTCGGCATCGCCCGGAGCCTCACCTTTGCGGGTGATGTTGGGCCAGCTCTGGGCGTAGGTGCGATTCTGCTCGACCCAGGACGTGGCCCGGTCATCGCTGTCAGGGACGATCGCCTCGACCGGGCACTCGGGCTCGCAGACGCCGCAGTCGATGCATTCGTCCGGGTGTATCACCAGCATATTCGCGCCGACATAGAAACAATCGACCGGACATACCTCCACGCAATCCATGTATTTGCAGCGAATACAGTTCTCGGTGACCACGTAGGTCATGTAAACTCCCCCGGAACGCCCGTCTCGGCGGGGGCGATATGACGGTGTTTCAGTCCGTGTTCAAGGCCGGCTCGGCCTCGGCGATCTCCTCATAGAGCAGCCGGGCTTCGGTCGGCGACCCTCGTCGATGGGCCAGCGCCAGCACCCGCACCACCCGGACGGCCCCCCGCACCCCCAAAGTCAACACGTCGTCCACACGCAGCTTCGCATGCGGCTTGTCGGTGGGCTGGCGATTGATCCGCACCCCGCCCTCGGCCACCAGGCGCGCGCAGTCGACGCGGGCGCGGGCGAACCGCGCGCACCAGAGCCACATGTCGAGCCGCTGCCAATCCCGGCTTTCTAGCCCCGCCATCACCGGCGTAACGCGGCCAAGACGGCGAACGGACCCTGCGCCGACGCCCCCGATCGAAGGGGCGCAGGACGGTGAGGAGCCGGCCGGCTCCGGCGAGGACCCAGCAGCATCGGCGGAGCGGGCGGGCCATAGACTTCCGGGGCGAGGCTGCCTCCGGGCACCAAGCGCAATCCGAGACGGCGCAGCACCACCGGCAGGAGCGCGGTCGGTATGGAGAAGCGCGAGGCGAGACCCGCGGGCAACGCAATGGCGCTCCGCCGCGCGGCCCAGGCAAGTTCCGCCGCCACACGCTCCGCCACGTCGAGGCGGATCAGAACGGGCCCGGCCTCCAGCCAGCCCATCGCCTCGGCGAAGCCAGCTGGCCAGGACGGGGGAGGCGGACACCGAGACCAGGCCCGGCACCGGCATCTCCGGCGTCGGCACTCCTTGGTTCAGGGCCCACAGCCAGGCGCGCGTCGCCACCGCCCGGGGTTTCAGCAACGCCGGCATGAACAGGGCGAATCGACCCGCCTTCACCCCCAGCGCCTTGAGCTGGCGCCGCAGAGCGGCGTCATCCCCCTCGTCGGCACCGGGGATCAATCCCAACGTCTCGTGCAGGCGGTGCAGTGGGCCGCGCAGGACAGGATCTCGCTCGGCGCGGTCGGCGGCCGCGAACAAGGACGCGAGGTCGGCGCGTACCGCGTCATCGATCCAGCGTTGCAGCCGACCCCGCAGGCGCTCGCGCCGGGGTCCGTCCAGGAACTCGCTGTCCAGCATCTCCGTGCGTGGCCGCAACGGGCTCGCGCCGGGGCGCAGGCGGGCAATCGGCTGCGTGTCCCACAGAACGCGGTGATCCGGCGTCAGGCTGAACGCCGCGTCCCCGGCTGCCTCCACCTCCGCCACGCGGCGGGGTATCTCTTCGCGGAGGGCGCGGCGCGCGGCGCGCAGCACGACGCGTCGCTCCTCCCCCGGCCGATGCCGGATCGGGGAAGAAGGTAAAGCCGCCGACATGGCCGACCGAATGGCCTTCCACGACCACCTCCCCCCGGCGGGTCACCGCAGACAGCAACTCCGACCCTTCGGTCTCGTCCAGCCGGCGCATCAGGTGCGCGGCGCGGCGATCGACGAAGCGGGCGGTCAGGCCCTCGTGCAGCGCGTCGGAGAGCAGATCCTCGACCTCCCGCGCGCGCGGCCTGCCAATGCGCAGCGTCACGCACCCAGTCGGAGCGGGCGGCGATGTAGGACCAGACTCGCATGCCAGCCAGACGCTGCATCAGCGTGTCGATGTCGCCCTCCGGCCGTGCAAGGTCGTCGATCTGCCCAGCCAGCCAATCGGTCGGCAGGGTGCCTCGGTGGCGAGGTGGGTGAAGATGCGCGCGCATAGCCGGTTGTGCGTCTCGTCCGCCAACTTGCGGAAATCGGGAATCTGGCAGGCCTCCCACAGGATGCGCACCATCGCCCGACCTTGCGCCATCCGCCGTATGTCCGGGTCGCGCGCCAGTGCGGCCAGGGTCTCGAGGTCGGAGGCGTCATTGCCCTTGACGAGCCCCGGCCCCGGCGGGGGAGCAAGCAGGCTATCGAGCAGCGCATCGACGTTCCCCAGATCGAGTTCGCTGTTGCGCCAGAAAAGGCAGTCCAGAGCCTCGAAACTGTGCGCCTCCACCTGGGCCACGGTCTCATCGGGCATATCCGGGCACTCGGCGGTGGTCCCGAACGTGCCGTCGCGCATCCCCCGTCCGGCGCGACCGGCAATTTGCGCGATCTCGGCGGCGCTCAGGCGGCGAATGCGGTGCCCGTCATGCTTGGTGACGCCTGCAAAGGCGACATGATCGACGTCCATGTTGAGGCCCATCCCGATCGCGTCTGTGGCCACCAGGAAATCGACCTCCTTTTCCTGGTAGAGCGCCACCTGCGCGTTGCGGGTGCGCGGGCTGAGCCGGCCCATTACCACCGCGCACCCGCCCCGCCGCCGACGGATCAGTTCAGCGATCGCGTAGACCTCGGCGGCGCTGAATGCGACGACGGCGGTACGCGGCGGCAGCTTGGTGAGCTTGGCCGCGCCGGTGAACGTCAGGCGCGACAGCCGGGGACGGGTCTCGACGCTGGCCTGCGGCACCAACCGGCGCAGCAAGGGCCGGATCGTCTCCGCGCCCAGGAACATCGTCTCCACCAACCCGCGCGCGTGCAGCAGCCGTTCGGTGAAGACGTGCCCCCGGTCGGGGTCCGCACAGAGCTGGATCTCGTCAACGGCCACGAACTCGGTGGCACGGTCGAGCGGCATCGCCTCGACGGTGCAGGAGAACCAGCGCGCGCCTGGTGGAACGATCTTTTCCTCGCCGGTGATCAGCGCGACGTTGCGGGTCCCCTTGCGAGCGACCATCCGGTCGTAGTTCTCGCGCGCGAGCAGGCGGAGGGGAAAGCCGATGATCCCCGGACGTGTGCGCCAGCATCCGTTCGATCGCGAGATGGGTCTTGCCGGTATTGGTTGGCCCGAGAACGGCCTTCACGCGGGCATCGAAGCCGGACATGCCGGCGATGTTTGGGGCTCCCGCGGTCGAATGCAAGCGCGTCCATGGAAACCGTGTTGAAACGAGGCCCTTCGCCCCGCATATCCGCCGCCACACGGAGGAGTGACCATGGACCAGCCAAACCGAGACCCAGCCCGCGGAAACCCTGAGCTTCGGCGCAGAAGTCGGTCGGCTGCTCGACCTCGTCGTTCATTCGCTCTACTCCGAGCGCGAAATTTTCCTGCGCGAACTGGTCGCCAACGCCGCCGATGCGATCGACCGGCGCCGGTTCGAGGCGCTGACCGATCCCGGCCCTGGCGCCCGCCGGCGGAGGCGAAGATCCGCATCGTGCCCGACAAGCCGGCGCGCACCCTGCTGATCGCCGATGACGGCATCGGCATGACCCGCCAGGAGCTGATCGACAATCTGGGCACCATCGCCCGCTCCGGCACCCGCGTCTTCGGCGAGGCGCTGGCCGCGGCCAAGCCCGAGGACCGGCCCAACCTGATCGGCCAGTTCGGCGTCGGCTTCTACTCGGCCTTCATGGTGGCCGAGCGGGTGGAGGTCATTTCGCGCAAGGCGGGCGCCGAGGAGGCGTTCGCTCTGGACCTCGGACGGCGCCGGCGCATTCATCGATCGCGCCGGCCGAGCGCGCCAAGGCCGGGCACCGACGTCCTGCTGCATCTGCAAGCCGGATGCCGACGAGTTCCTCGACCCGGCCCGACTGGAGGCGATCGTGCGCAAATGGGCGGACCACATCACCGTGCCGATCACCATCGCCCGCGACGGCAAGGACCTGCCGGCCAACGAGGGCACCGCGCTGTGGCGCAAGCCGCGCGCCGAGGTGACGGAGCAGTCCTACAACGAGTTCTACCGCCACCTCGGCCACATGTTCGACACGCCCTGGGCGACGCTGCATTGGCGCGCCGAGGGCACGCTCGAATTCTTCGCGCTGCTGTTCATCCCCGGCACGCGGCCGTTCGACTTCCTCGAACGCGAGCGCGAGTCGCGCGGTCCGGCTGCATGTCCGCCGCATGTTCATCACCGACGGGCCGAGCTTGCTGCCGCCCTGGCTGCGCTTCGTCGAGGGCGTGGTCGATACCGAGGATCTGCCGCTCAACGTCTCGCGCGAGATGCTGCAGACGACGCCGGTGCTCGGCGCGGATCCGCAAGGCGGTGGTCGGCCGCGTGCTGTCGGAACTGAAGACCCGCGCCAAGGAGGCGGGCGACTACGCGAAGTTCTGGGAGAATTTCGGCCCGGTGCTGAAGGAAGGCGTCTGGGAGGATGCCGAGCACCGCACCGACACTCGCGCCGCTGCTGCGTTTCCGCTCCTCGGCCCAGGAGGACGGGCTGGACCTCGCTCGCCGACTATGTCGGCCGCATGCAGCCAGGGCAGGAGGCGATCTACTTCCTGGCGGGCGACGATGCCGAGGCGCTTGCGCGCCTCGCCGCAGCTCGAAGGATTTCGCGCGCGAGAGCTTCGAGGTGCTGCTGCTGGCCGACCCGATCGACGCGTTCTGGCCCGACCGGCTGGACACCTTCGAGGGCAAGCCGTTGCGCAGCGTGACGCAGGCGGCGGCGCGACACTCGACAAGGGCGCCGAGCAGCCCGGACATCTCGCCGCTGACCACGGCGCTGAAGGCGGCGCTCGGCGACGCAGGTCGCGGAAGTGCGCGCGACGCGCACGGCTGACCGACAGCGCAGTGGTGCTGTCGGCCGCCGAGCTCGGGCCCGATCTGCAGATGCAGCGCCTGCTGCGCCGGTCCGGGCGGGCGCGGGCCGCCGCCGCCGCCGGTGCTGGAGATCAATCCGCGTCACGCGCTGATCGAGGCGCTCGGGCCCTCGGCTCGAACGACAAGGAGCTGATCGCCGAGGCGGCCGCGCACGTTGCTCGATCTGGCGCGCGTGCAGGAGGGCGAACTGCCGCGCGACCCGGCGCATTCGCCCGCCGCGTGACGGCGCTGCTGGCCCGCAGCATCGAGTGACGCTGGCAGCGTCGCACGTACGTCGAAGAGGTCCGCACCGTGTGCACTGACGCATGTCCGGGCTGCACGCGCCGGGAGGTCCAGTGGCCGACGCACGAGGAACGCCATGCTCGACATCGACGTGCGCTCACTGCTCGGTCCGACAGCACGGCACCGGCGCTCTCGCTCCGGCCGTGCGGCCTGCCGGGTCTCGCCGGCCTTCCTCGGAGTGGCTTGCCGGACCCGCAGGCGCGTTCCTGCGCGCATCGGGCTTCGCCGCCGGCGGCCAGGAACTCGTGCTGCTTCCCGGGCCGGACGGCGTCGCGGGCGCGGTGCTCGGGCTTGGGCGAGGACCGCTCGCCCTACGCCTTCGGCGATCTGGCGTTCCGGCTTGCCCGAAAGACAGCGTCTGGCGCATCGAGCCGGGCGACTACGACTCCGCGACAGGCGACGCTCGGCTTCTGCCTCGGCGCGTACCGTTTCACCGGCTTCAAGCCCGGCAAGCGCAGCCCGCGCGGCTCGGTCGTTCCGCCGGGCACGAACGGCGCTCGTCGCGAGGCGCGCGCCACCTGGATGGTCCGCGACCTCATCAATACGCCGGCCAACATGCTCGGCCCGGCCGAACTGGCCGAGTTCACGGCCGCGCTGGCGCGAACGCTATCGGCGCCGCCGCGACCGTGATCGAGGGCGAGGCGCTGGAACGCGAGTATCCGGCGATCGCCGCCGTCGGGCGCGGCTCGGCCGCGCGCCGCGCGCGTCGCCTGCTTCCGATGGGCGGGCAGCGGCGCGCAGCGCTGACGCGCCGCTGCTGTCGCTTTGCGGCAAGGGCGTGTGCTTCGATACCGGCGGCTACGACCTGAAGCCTTCGGCCGGCGATGCTGCGGATGAAGAAGGACATGGGCGGCGCCGCGACGGTTCTCGGCCTGGCGCGCTGGTGATGGAGGCGGACCTGCCGATCCGGCTCGCGGTGCGCGTCGGCTGCGTCGAAAACTCGCGTCTCCGGGCACCGCCATGCGCCCGCTCGACGTGATCCGCACGCGCGCGCGGGCTGACCGTGGAGGTCGGCAATACCGATGCCGAGGGCCGGCTCGTGCTGTGCGACCTGCTCGCCGAGGCGTCGGACGAGACGCCGGCGCTGCTGGTCGATTGTGCGACGCTGACCGGCGCGGCGCGAGTCGCGCTGGGACCGGAACTGCCGGCGCTGTTTTGCAACGATGAAGCCTGGGCCGAGGCGATCGCTGCGGCCGGCGATGGCGACGTCACGACCCGGTCTGGCGCCTGCCGCTGTGGGCTGGCTACGATGCGTGGCTGAGCAGCCCGATCGCCGACATGAACAATGTGTCATCGAAGCCGTTTGCCGGCGCGATCATCGCGGCTTTGTTTCTGAGACGTTTTGTTACGCGCACCTGTTCCCTGGGCGCATATCGACCTATATGCGTGGAACGATCAGACGCAGCCGGGACGCCCGGAAGGAGGCGAGGCGCAGGCGATGCGGGCGTGTTTGCTGCCGTCCTCGAACGCGTCGTCGATGCTCGCTCGCGAACCGGAACAGCGGGGTAACATCATCGTGAGGCGGCTGCAACGAACTGCCGTGTGAGCGAGTAATTGAGAATGCCGCGACCTTAGCGAGCGGCGCGTCTGCCGCACCCGAGCAAGACGCCGGTGTGCATGAAAGGACTGAATATGGCAACAAGCTCCCGCTCCCGACCAGCTGATCGCGATCCTCAGGGATACGATCGTGGCGTTGGTGCGCCGCGACGGTCCGGATCTGTCGGCCCGGCAGCTCGGGGTGTTCCTCACCTGCTATCTTGCAGGATGGGGCGCATACCGTGCGCGGCCTGGCGGCCGATCTGCACGTCTCGAAACCCGCTATCACCCGCGCGCTCGACCGCCTTGGTGAACTCGATCTGGCCCGGCGCAAGGTTGACCCGCTCGACCGTCGCAGCGTGCTGGTCCAGCGCACGCTGAAGGGCGCCGGCTTCCTGCGCGATCTGCGCTCGATCATGGGGGAAGCCGCATCGACCGCGCGCAGAGGCGTCGGGCCCGAGCCGCAACAGCCCGCAACGCGCAAGGCGGCCGCGACAACCGGCTAGCCGAGATCGCGCGTCGTCCCAGGACGCGCGCCATCGGATCGCGGGCGCGCGGCGCATTGCCGGCCTGGTGCCTCTATGACTGGGCGTACAGCGCGTTCAATACGGTCGTGGTCACCTTCGTGATCCCGACCTATTTCGTCCGCGCGGTGGCGCCTGATCCCGTAACGGGAACCGCTGCGTGGGCCGGTGCGCAGACTGTTGCGGGGCTGGTGATCGCCGTGGTTGCGGCGCCGCTCGGCGCGCTCGCCGACGCAGGCGGGCGCCGGCGCGCGTTGCTCGGTGCTTGCACCGGTGCAATGGCCCTGTTGACAGCCGCGCTGTGGTTTGTTCGGCCGCGCGCGCAGGACGCGACTCTCGCCCTCATCCTTGTCGCCGCCGCCACGGTCGCCTTCGAGATGGCGACGGTCTTCTACAACGCCATGCTGCCCGACATCGCGACCCCAGACCGCCTGGGCCGGGTCTCCGGGCTGGCCTGGGCGGCGGGCTACGCGGGCGGGCTTGTGTGCCTCAGCCTGTGCCTGTGGGCGCTGATCGCCCCCGACCCGCCGTGCTTCGGCCTCTCCCGGGCAGCCGCCGAGCCGGTGCGCGCCACCGCATTGCTGGCCAGCGGTTGGATCGCGCTGTTTTCCTGGCCGCTCCTGGTCTTCGGGCCGCGCGAATTGCCTCGACTGCCCTGGCGGGCGGCCGCGGTGCGCAGCAGAGCGATGCTGGGCGATGCGGTTCGGCGCGTGGTGCGCAACCGGTCGTTGCGGCGGTTCCTCCTTGCCCGGATGCTCTACACCGACGGGTTAACCGCACTGTTCGCGTTCGGCGGCATCTATGCGTCCGGCAGCTTCGGGATGGATGCGCGTCAGGTCCTGCTGCTCGGCATCGCGCTGAACGTCACCGCGGGTCTCGGGGCCGCGGGATTCGCGCTGATCGAGGATCGGATCGGTGCAAAGGCGGCGGTGCTGACCGCGCTTGCGGGGCTCGTCGCATGCGGATCGGGCGCGCTGTTGGCCCGCTCGACAGGCGCGTTCTGGGCTTGCGCGCTCGGCCTCGGGCTGTTCGTCGGGTCCCGCCCAGTCGGCCAGCCGCAGCCTGATGGCCCGACTCGCGCCGGCGGACACCCGCAACGCAGGGTTCGGGCTCTATGCCCTGTCTGGCCGCGTGACGGGCTTTATCGGGCCGCTGGCGCTCGGCGTCGCCACCGCCTTCGCCGGCAGCCAGCGCGCGGGCATGGCGACAATCCTGCTTTTGCTGGCGGCCGGCGGCCTTCTGCTCGCGCGCACGCGGCTGGCGGTTACCAGCCGGGTAAGCCCGGAGATGCGTGAGCGGGTGTGGACGACAGCCACCCAGGCTGCCTGTGGCAGCAGGGTCAACGCCGGGATGAAGGGCTTGAATGGCGGGGGTGCGGCGATGAAGAGCAGGCAGCAGCCGCCACCGCAGATCGCGAACCCCCAATGGATCAGCGCAACGACGGACGCCGGCACGCCAGTGCGTTGGGCGACCTGGTACAGATGTCCCCGATGCGCCTGGGTCAGTCGCTCCCGTGCAAGGGCTCGACGCGCGAGGGTGAAGGCGACGTCGAATAGCACGCCGGACAGCAGCATGGGCATCAGCAGCAGCGACAACTCGACACCGTCGAAGCGGCTCGCGACCACGCCCAGCATGGCGAGCACGAAGCCGCAGAACTGGCTGCCGACGTCGCCCATGAAGATGCGCGCGCGTGGGATAATTGAAGGGCAGGAATCCGATCAGGCCGGCGGCGAGCAGCAGCGCGGCGAAATAGGCGAACCAGGCGCCATGCGCGGCGGCGATGCCGGCCAGGAAGCATGCCGCGATCAGCGCGACCCCGCCGGCCAGCCCGTTCAGTCCGTCGATGAAGTTCATCGCGTTGGTCGCGAACAGGATCCAGGCCAGTGTGGCGGCGGCGCCGAGCCAGCCGACGCACAAGCGCCCCAGGTAGGGCATGCGAAGGTCCCGGACATAAACACCAGTGCCGACCGCGGCTAGGGCCGCCAGAAGCTGGGCGGCAAGTTTCACGGCGAACGGCCAGTCCGCCAGATCGTCAAGGAAGGCAACGACCGCGATCGCCACGGACGCGGCGATTACCCCCAGGAAATAGGGATCGGCAAGTCGCGCGAACTCCGCGTATCGATCGAGGGCCACCACGCCGACGACAAAAGCGGCAACGATCCCGACCCCGCCCCCCTTCGGGATCGGCCGGTCGTGGGATTTGCGTGCGTCCGGCTGATCCATCACCCGGGCGAACATCATCATCCAAACGATCAGGGCGGACAGGCACGCCGAGCCCGGCGGCAAAGGCCAGGTGGCGCAGCACGGCGGCAAGCGTCATGCGGCGGCGGATTGCCCTGCCGCGCGGCGTTTGTCGAGCCAGCGCGCCGGCTTGCGCCGGCTGCCATGCGCCGCCACGATCGCCCGCGTCGTTGAACGCCGGGGGAATACCATGCCGCAGCAAAGCGAAACGCGCTTCTCCGGCCTCTCCCCGCTGCTCGCTCCCCGCTCCATTGCGGTGCTGGGTGCCTCCAACGATCCGACCCGCATCGGCGGCCGGCCGATCGCGTATATGAAGGCGGCCGGCTTCAAGGGCGCGATCTATCCGGTGAACCCCAACCGCCCGGAGGTGCAGGGGCTGCGTGCCTACGCCTCAGTCGACGATTTGCCGGAGACGCCGGATGTCGCCATCGTCGCCGTGCCGGCTGGGATCGCGGTGCAGGCGGTGGACGATCTGGGTCGGCGCGGCACCAAGGCGGCGCTGGTGTTCACCGCCGGCTTCGCCGAGGTGGACGCGGAGGGCGAGGCGGCGCAGGGGCGCATGGTCGCTGCCGCGCGCTCTCATGGCCTGCGGATCCTGGGGCCGAACTGTCTTGGCGTATTCGATGGGCGCACCGGTTACTACGCCACCTTCTCCTCCTCCTTCGACAGCGGCTGGCCGGTGCCCGGGCGGATCGGCATCGCCAGTCAGTCCGGCGCATACGGCACCCATCTCTACACGTTGGCCCGCAATCGCGGCATCGGCGCCTCGCTGTGCATCATGACCGGCAACGAGTCCGACGTGACGGTGGGCGAGTGCATCGGCTGGCTGGCCGAGAATCCGGAGGTCGATGTCATCGCCGTTTACGCCGAGGGCATCCGCGAGGCGCCCGGCCTGATCGCCGCGTTCGAAACGGCGCGCACCGCGCGCAAGCCGATCGTGATGATGAAGGTGGGCCGCAGCGCGTTGGGAACGCAGGCGGCGAAGTCGCACACCGCCTCCATCGCCGGCGACGACGCGGTGACCGAGGCGGTGATGGCCGAGTTCGGCGTGGTCCGCGCACGCACCACCGAGGAGATGCTGGATATCGCGCAGACCGCGACGCGGCGCATCTATCCGGCGCGCAACACGCTCGGCATGATCACCCTGTCCGGCGGCGCCGGCGTGTTGGTCAGCGACGTGGCCGAACAGGCCGGGGTTCCGATGCCGGAGATGCCGGCCGATGCGCAGGCGCGGCTGAAGTCGCTGGTCTCGTTCTGCGCGCCACGCAACCCGGTGGATGCGACCGCGCAGGTGGGCAACGACGTCAGCCTGCTCACCCCGTTCATGGAAGCCCTCGTGAGAGACGGCGGCTATGCCTCCATTCTCGGCTTCTTCACCATGGTCGCCTCTACCGCTCGCTGGCCGGAGATGCAGGAGCGGCTGGACGCGGTCCGCAAGCAGTACCCTGACCGGCTGTATGTGCTGTCAGTGATCGCCCCGCCCGAGCGCCTGCAAGCCCTGGAGGACGATGGCTGGATCTGCCACGAGGACCCAACGCGCGCGGTCAACGCGATTGCCGCGATGGGCCGGCTCGGGGAAGGCTTCGACGCCAAGCCGGGCGCGCCGCCGCCCACCGTGCCAGCGGTGACCCTGCCCGATGCCACGCCGACCGAGGCCGACGCCAAGCGCCTGCTGGCCGAAGCCGGGATCGCCTCGGCCCCCGAGCAGGCCTGCGCGACGGCTGCGGAGGCGGTCGCGGGTGCCGAGCGGTTCGGTTTCCCGGTGGTACTGAAAATCCTGTCGCCCGACATTCTGCATAAGTCCGAGATCGGCGGCGTCCTGCTGGATGTTGCCGATCCCGCTGCGGTGCGGGACGGCTTCGCCGCCTTGATGGCGCGCGCGAAAGGCGCCGCGCCGGCGGCGCGCATCGAGGGTGTGCTGGTCGCCAAGCAGCTCAAGGGTGGCGTCGAATGCATCCTCGGCATCCATCGCGACCCGGTATTCGGGCCGATGGCGATGTTCGGCCTGGGCGGCATCTTCGTCGAGGTGCTGAAAGACGTGGTTTTCCGCCGCTGCCCATTCGGCATCGACGACGCCGAGCGTATGATCCGTTCGATCAAGGGAGCGCCGTTGCTGCTCGGCGCACGGGGTCGCAAGCCAGCGGACGTGAAGGCATTGGCCGCGATGCTGGCACGCTTGTCGGTGTTCGCCCACCAAGCGGGTCCGGCCTTGCAATCGATCGACCTGAACCCGGTGTTCGCCATGCCACAAGGCGAGGGTGCGTTCGCGGCCGATGCGGTGATCGAGGTCGCCGCCGCCCATTGATCGCGGGGGTACGCGGCCCGATCAGCGGCGGCGTGACCCCGCGCCGATCCCAGGCCGTGCGTTTCCTCAGACGCGCGCGGCCGCTTTCGTCTCGATGCTGTCCCAGATCGCCTTCTCGATGCGGACGCTGTCGAAGCGGGCGATCTCCTGGATGCCGGTAGGCGAGGTGACGTTGATCTCGGTCAGCCACTCGCCGATCACGTCGATGCCGACGAAGATCATGCCTTGCTCGCGCAAGGTGGGGCCGATCGCCGCGCAAATCTCGCGCTCGCGCACGGTGAGCGTGGTCTTCTCCGCGCGCCCGCCGACATGCATGTTCGATCGCGCCTCGCCGGCCGCCGGAACGCGGTTGACCGCGCCCATCGGCTCGCCGTCGACCAGGATGATGCGCTTGTCGCCCTGGCGGACGGCGGGCTCGTAGCGCTGGAACATCAGCGGCTCGCGCGAACGGGCGAAATGCATCTCCAGCAACGCGGCCAGGTTCTCGTCATCCGGCTTGATGCGGAACACGCCAGCGCCCCCATTGCCGAACAGCGGCTTGACGATGATGTCGCGGTGCTCGGTGCGGAAGGCGCGGATCGCGTCGAGGTCCCAGGTGATCATGGTGGGCGGCATCAGGTCCGGGAAGCGCGTCACCAAAATCTTCTCCGGCGCGTTGCGCACGGCGGCCGGATCGTTGACCACCACGGTCTGCGGCTGGATGTGCTCCAGCATATGCGTGGCGGTGATGTAGGCCATGTCGAAGGGCGGGTCTTGGCGCATCAGGACCACGTCGAATGTGCCGAGATCGATGCGGGCCGCCTCGCCGAACCGCCAGTGATCGCCCGGCACGCGCTGCACTCTGACCGGGCGGGCGCGCGCCATCAGCCGCTCGACACGGCCTCCGCCCTGATGCGTGACGCCTTCGCGCAGCGAGAGATGGCGCACCTCGTAGTGCCACAGGACGTGCCCGCGCGCCTGCGCTTCCAGCAGCAGCGCGAACGTCGAGTCCGCGTCGATGTTGATGCTCTCGATCGGGTCCATCTGGACCGCGACTTTCAGCGCCATGGCGCTCCCCCCGGCAATTGTCTTCCGCACCTCTAGTGCGAGATCGCCTCCAGCGCGAGGCCGCGGGTGCGCGGCCCGAAGCCGGCGATGGCGATGATCACGATCGCCATGCAGCAGGCGATGAAGGTGAACACCGCCCCGGTGTTGTTCCCACCACCCAGACCAAGGAAGAAGGCGATCGCCAGGCCGGAGATGGCCGCCGACAGCCGGCTCCAGGCATAGACGAAACCGACCGCGCGGCCGCGGATGCGGGTCGGATACAGTTCGGCCTGGTAGTTGTGGAACGCGAACGACATCCAGTTGTTGGACAGCGTGATCAGCACGCCGAAGGTGATCAGCGGCAGGGCGGCGGTCTGGGAGGCGAACAGCAACCCGAACACGCCGATCCCGAGGGCGGCCAGCACGATCTGCCATTTCCGCTCTATCCGGTCGGCGACCAGCATTCCGATCAGCGGCGACAGCGGGTTGGCGACGGCGATGATGAACGCCCATTCCAGGCTATGCGTGATGGTGATCCCCTGGGCGATCAGCAAGGTCGGCACCCAGGCGGCAAAACCGTAATAGCCGTAGGTCTGGAAGAACTGGAAGATCGACAACACGAGGGTGCGTCGGCCGTAGGGCGGCTGGAACATCTCTGCATAGTCCGCCTTGCCGACCTCCTCGATCGCCTCGCCGACGGGCGGCAACGGCGCGTGGGTCTCGGCGGCCACCTGGGCCTCGATCCGGCTCAGGACGGTTTCCGCCTCTGCCAGCCGTCCCTGCTGGGCGAGCCAGCGCGGGCTTTCCGGCAAGCCGCGCCGCAGCCACCAGACGAACACCGCGCCGACCGCGCCGATCACCATCACCCAGCGCCAGTTCTCTGGCCCGAGCAGCCAGGGCGAGGCGATCAGCGCGGCCACGGGGACGGCGCAGAAGGTAACGAACTGGCTCCAGGCGAAGGCGCGCCCGCGCGCCACGCGGGGGATCAGCTCGGCGACGTAGGTGTCGATCGTCACCAGCTCCACGCCGATGCCGATGCCGGCGATGAAGCGCCAGATGTTGATCCAGAAGCCGTTCGGCATCCCGGCCATGACCAAGGTCGCGACCGAGTACCAGAGCAGGGAGAAGGTGAAAATCGCACGCCGCCCGAAGGCGTCGGTGACCCAGCCAAAGGCGATCGTGCCGACGAATAGCCCGGCGAACAGGGCGAAGACGAAGGTGCCGGCGCCGGGGGAATCGATCGCCTTCAGCGCCGAAAAGACGCCGAGCGACTGATCTGTGAACAATCCGTCCTTCGTCATGCCCGGAACCACGTAGGCAGTCATGAACAGGTCGTAGAACTCGAAGCAACCACCGAGCGAGATCAGCGTGATCAGCCGCCAGACGGTGCGGCTGCTGGGCAGCCGGTCGATACGCGCGGCGTATTCCGCCGGCAGGGTGTTGGCCATCTGCTTCGCTCCTCCCGGGCTCGTTACGCGCGCCGTAGTCTTGATGCCCAGCCCGCGCGCTGCGTCAAGCCCGCGACCCCACCCTTGCCGAGGCGGTTCCGCCAGACCATCTGACGGACCACAATGCAGACACAACCTTTCGTGTTGCCCGACCCGGTAGGCTGGCACGGGACGACAATCCTGTGTGTTCGCCGGGACGGGCACGTGGCCATGGCCGGGGACGGCCAGGTCACATTGGGCCAGACGGTCATCAAGGGGAATGCGCGCAAGGTCCGCCGGATCGGCCCAGGCGGCGGCATTCTCGCGGGTTTTGCCGGCGCCACCGCCGACGCGTTCACCCTGCTGGAGCGGTTGGAGACCAAGCTGGAGCGCTTCCCGAGCCAGCTCGAACGCGCCTGCGTGGAGTTGGCGAAGGACTGGCGCACCGATCGCTACCTGCGCCGGCTAGAGGCGATGATGGCGGTTGCCGACCACGACCGCAGCTTCACCCTGACCGGCAATGGCGACGTGTTGGAGCCCGAGGACGGCGTGATCGCCATCGGCTCGGGAGGCAACTACGCGCTCGCGGCGGCCCGCGCCCTGCTGACTGTCGAAGGGATGCCAGCCGAGGCCATCGCCCGCCGTGCCATGAGCATCGCGGCAGATATCTGCGTCTATACCAACGAGAATATCATCGTCGAGACACTGTAGAAATGGACGTTCCAACCTATTCGCCGCGCGAGATCGTCTCCGAACTGGACCGCTTCATCGTGGGCCAGCATGACGCCAAGCGCGCAGTCGCGGTTGCATTGCGCAACCGCTGGCGCCGGCAGCAGCTTCCTGAGGAAATGCGCGAGGAGGTGGTTCCCAAGAACATCCTCATGATCGGCCCGACGGGCTGCGGCAAGACCGAGATCGCCCGCCGGCTGGCCAAGCTTGCCCAGGCACCGTTCCTGAAGATCGAGGCCACCAAGTTCACCGAGGTCGGCTATGTCGGCCGGGACGTGGACAGCATCATGCGCGATCTGGTCGACGCCAGCCTGACCATGCTGCGCGACGCCTCGCGCCGCGAGGTGCAGGCCAAGGCGGAACTGGCCGCGGAGGAGCGGCTGATCACCGCCCTGGTGGGCGAGGGCGCGGCTGCCGATACCCGCTCGAAATTTCGCCGCATGCTGCGCAACGGCGAGTTCGAGGAGAAGGAGATCGAAATTTCGGTCGCCGAGGCGCCAGCGGGCATGCCGATCGGCCAGTTCGACATGCCCGGCATGCCGCCCGGCCAGGTGATCAATCTCGGCGAGATGATGAAGGGCATGTTCGGCCGACCCCAGCAGGTGCGTCGGATGACGGTGCGCGCCGCGCGCCAGGCGCTGGAGCAGGAGGAGGCCGATCGGCTGCTCGACAACGACCGGCTGGCCAAGGACGCCGTGGCGCATGCCGAGAACAACGGCATCGTGTTCATCGACGAGATCGACAAGATCTGCGCGCGGTCGAGCGAAGGCGGCTTTCGCGGGGGCGACGTTTCCCGCGAGGGCGTGCAGCGCGATCTGCTGCCGCTGATCGAGGGGACGACGGTCAGCACGAAGTACGGGCCGGTGAAGACCGACCATGTGCTGTTCATCGCTTCGGGCGCCTTTCACCTGGCCAAGCCGGCCGATCTCCTGCCGGAATTGCAGGGCCGTCTGCCGATCCGTGTCGAGTTGCAGCCGCTCTCGCGCGCCGACCTGCGGCGAATCCTGACCGAACCCGAGCACTCGCTGGTCAAGCAATACGCGGCGTTGATGGGCACCGAGCAGGTGTCCCTGTCCTTCGACGATGGCGCGGTGGACGCGCTCGCCGACCTTGCCGCCGACATCAACGACCGGATCGAGAATATCGGCGCCCGTCGCCTGCATACGGTGCTGGAGCGGCTGCTCGAGGACATCAGCTTCACCGCCACGGATCGTGCCGGCGAAACGATCCGGGTCGATGCGGCCTACGTGAACGATCGGGTCGCCCCGCTGGCGCAGAAGGGCGACCTGAGCCGGTTCATCCTGTGATGGGCGAGTTCTAACAGGTGTTGTAACTCTCCAATCGATGTGCTACATCCGGCGCATCGGTTGGAGATGCTGCCATGGCCGCTCTTAAATTGACCCAGATTGGAAATTCGGTCGGCGTCATCCTGCCGAAGGAACTATTGGGCAAGCTCGGGGTCGGCAAAGGCGACACGCTATACACGATCGAGACGCCCGAGGGAGTGCGGCTTTCGACCGCTGATCCCGAATTCGAGGCGCAGCTGGAGGTCGCCCGACGGATCATGAAGGAGCGGTGGGCCGTCCTTCGTGAACTGTCCAAGTGACCATCTGGCTCTCACGCGAGCTGATCCTTGCTGTGCACGACGAGCAGCTCTCGCAGCACGGCGGGGCCTCGGGCATCCGTGACCCCGGCCTGTTGGACAGCGCACTGGCCCGCCCGGCCAACCGCGCTTCCTACGGCGATCCCGATCTTGCGGAACTCGCGGAACTCGCGGCGTTGTACACGATCGCGGTGGCCCGCAATCATCCGTTCGTGGATGGCAACAAGCGCACGGCGTACGTCGCCCTGGAATTGTGCCTGCGACTGAACGGCCTTCGCTTTCCGGTCTCGGACGCGGAGGCCGCAGTGGTGATGCTTCAGCTTGCGGCAGGAGAAGTTTCGGACGACGAATTCACGGCATGGGTTCGGCAGAACGCTGTTCCCTGAGAAAAAGCATAGGGGAGGACCCGGCCATGCCGTCGCGTCATACCGTCATTGTCACCGGAGCAGCCAGCGGCATCGGGCGGGCAATCACGCTGGGCTTGCTGCGCGAGGGCCTCGATGTGGCAGGGATCGATCGTGAGCCGACCTGGCTGGACGACCTCGCCGG
This sequence comes from uncultured Pseudomonadota bacterium, assembly GCA_963756495.1. GTDB lineage: Bacteria > Pseudomonadota > Alphaproteobacteria > Acetobacterales > Acetobacteraceae > DATFDN01. The sequence continues at coordinate 69,223 of CAVWNS010000014.1, forward strand.
CGCCGCGCGCGATCTGCCGGGCCGGTTTGCACCCATTCGGGCGGATCTCGCCGAGGAGGGCGCATGCGAGGCGGCGGTGGAGACGGCGGCGCGTGCGTTGGGTCCCGTCACGGCTCTGGTGAACAATGCCGGCATCGGCCAGGGCGCGGTGCGGGCGGACCAGCGGCGCAATCCGATCCGCTTCTGGGAGATCACGCCCGAGCAGTGGCAACGCTTCCTCGCAGTGAACGCCACCGCGCCGCTGATGATGGCGCGCGCCGTGGCGCCCGCGATGATGCGCGCCGGCAAGGGACGCATCGTCACCGTCACCACCAGCCTGGGCACGATAATTCGCGGCGGCTACGCCCTGTATGGCGCCAGCAAGGCTTCGGCCGAGGCGGCGGCAGCGGTCATGGCCGCCGACCTTGCCGGCAGCGGCGTGACCGTGAATGTGCTGGTGCCCGGCGGCATGACGGATACCCGCATCATCCCGGATAACGAGGTCGCCGATCGTACCCGGCTCATCCGCCCCGAGGTGATGGTGCCGCCGCTTTTCTGGCTGCTGTCGGACGCGGCGGCGGCGATCACGGCGCGCCGGTTCCTCGCGGTCCATTGGGATACGTCGCTGCCGCCCGCCGAGGCGGCCGAGCGATGCGGCGCCCCGATCGCCTGGACCAGTCTTGGGACCATGCCGATCGAGCCCGACTGAGCCCGCCGCAGACGGACCCGGCCGGCGCCTTCGGAGCGCGCCCGCGCCCGCTCCCTACGCCGCCTCGCTCTCCGCGCGCCGCTCGCTGCGCTTGCGCGCGTGCGGGTCCAGATGGCGCTTGCGCAGGCGTACCGCCCCGGGCGTGACCTCCACCAGTTCGTCGTCCTCCACGTAGGCGATGGCCTGCTCCAGGCTCATCCGGCGGGGCGGGATCAGCAGCATCGCGTCGTCCTTGCCGGCGGCGCGGATGTTGGTGAGCTTCTTCTCCTTGATCGGGTTCACGTCCAGGTCCGAGCCGCGACTGTGCTCGCCCAGGATCATGCCGACATAGACCTTGTCCCCCGGGTTCACGAACAGCATGCCGCGCTCCTGGAGGTAGAACAGCGCGTAGTGGACCGCCTCGCCGTCGGCATTGGAGATCAGCGAGCCCGTGCGCCGCCCTTCCATCGGCCCCTTCCACGGACCGTAGCCCGCGAACAGCCGGTTCATGATGCCCGTGCCGCGCGTGTCGGTCAGGAACTCGCCATGATAGCCGATGAGGCCGCGGCTCGGGATCAGAAAGGTCAGCCGGACCTTGCCGCCACCCGAGGGGCGCATGTCGCGAAGCTCGCCCTTGCGGCGGGCCATCTTCTCTACGACGACGCCGGAAAACGGCTCGTCCACATCGACCAGTGCCTCCTCCATCGGCTCCTCGCGCTCGCCCGTCTCCGGGTTGCGGTGGGTCAGCACGCGGGGGCGGCCGATGCACAGCTCGAAGCCCTCGCGGCGCATCTGCTCGATCAGCACGCCGAGCTGCAACTCCCCGCGTCCGGCGACCTCGAACGCCTCGGTCTCGTTACTGTCCGTCACCCGGATCGCGACATTACCCTCCGCCTCGCGGAACAGGCGCTCGCGGATCTGGCGCGAGGTGACCTTCTTGCCCTCCCGCCCGGCCAGCGGGCCGTCGTTGATGCGGAAAGTCATCGCCAGGGTTGGCGGATCGACCGGGATCGCGTGCAACGGGACCGTGATCTCCGGCGCGCCGATCGTGTCGGGGATCGTCGCCTCGGCCAGCCCGGCGATCGCGATGATGTCGCCCGCCTCGGCCTCTTCCACCGGCACGCGGTCGAGGCCGCGGAAGGACAGCAGCTTGGTCATCCGCCCGGTCTCGACCACCCTCCCGTCAGGGTGCAGCACCTTGACGGGGTTGTTGAGCCGCGCCCGACCCTGCTCCAGCCGCCCGGTCAGCACGCGACCCAGGAAGTTGTCGTATTCGAGGATCGAGGCGACCATCGCGAACGGCGCCTCCGCATCGAGCGCCGGGGCGGGGACATGGCGCAGCACGAGGTCGAACAGCGCCGAGAGGTCGTGGCGCGGCCCGGCGAGCGACAGGTCGGCCCAGCCCTGGCGGCCGGAGGCGAACAGCATCGGAAAATCGAGCTGCTCGTCGGTCGCGCCGAGCGCGGCGAACAGGTCGAACACCTCGGTATGCACCTCGTCGGGGCGGGCGTCGCCGCGATCGACCTTGTTGACCACCACGATCGGCTTGAGCCCGCGTGCCAGGGCCTTGCCCACGACGAACTTGGTCTGCGGCAGCACGCCCTCGGCGGCATCCACCAGCACCAGCGCGCCGTCCACCATGTTCAGGATGCGCTCGACCTCGCCGCCGAAATCGGCGTGGCCAGGGGTGTCCACGATGTTGATGCGGGTGCCCTTCCAGACCACGGAGGCGCACTTGGCGAGGATGGTGATGCCGCGCTCGCGCTCCAGCTCGTTGCGGTCCAGCGCGCGGTCGGTGACCTGCTGGTGCTCGCGATAGGCGCCGGACTGGCGCAGGAGCTGATCGACCAGCGTGGTCTTGCCATGGTCGACATGGGCGATGATGGCGAGGTTGCGGATATCCATGCGGCCTCTCGGGCGTTCCGTACGCGTCGGACGGCCCGGACGCGAGTATTGCGGCGCACACATAATGCGGAGCAGGCCCGGATGCGAGCGCGAAGGCATGGCGGCAGGCCTGCGCTGCTCTAGGAACCTGACAGCATCCGGGTACGGTCCACCAGGACCAGCAGGGGCTGCGGATCGACGGCGAACAGCCGGGCCTCCTGGCGTGCCGCCTCGGCGATCCCGTCCAAATAGGCCTCGGCCGCCGGTAGGCAGGCGCGGAACGCCTCGGCCAGCGCGGGCAGCATCGCCGGGTCGTCGGCGGCGAACAAGCGCGCGATCGCGGGCTCGCGGATCGCCAGGGCGGCGGGCAGGGTCAGGATGCCGTCGCGCAGGTCGTCGGTGCCGCCGCCGCCCAGCGCGGTCGTCCCGCGCATGTCGGCCACGTCGTCGCATCCGTGATAGAGCAGGCCGAGCAGTCCGCCGAAGCGGCGCAGTCCCTGCGAACGATCGCCCAGGCAGGCGGCGGCCTCGAACATCGCGCCGGTGTCCTCGGCCGCGATCAGCCGCCAATCCTCCACCCCCAGCGGCAGGCGCCGCAGGCGCCATTGCCGGCACTCGGCCGCTGCGAGCCGCTTCAGAAGCTCGGCCAGCACGCCGGTCAGCGTCGGGTCGCCGGCGGCGCGCTGGAAGCCGTCGGCGACGACATAGCCCGCCGCCATCAGGGCCGGCAGCTGGCCGAAATGCCGGTGCAGGGTGGGGCGGCCCCGGCGCGTGTCGGAGCCATCGACGATGTCGTCGATGATCAGCGTGACGTTGTGGAACAGCTCGAGCAGGGCCGCCGCCTCGATCACCGCCGGCGGAACGGCGCGCCTTCCGGTCGCGCGGTGGCAGGCGAATACGGTCAACGGCCGGAACCGTTTCGCTCCGGGCTGAAGCTGGAAGCCGAGCATCTCGTGCAGCTCGGGATCGCAGCGATCGAACCAGGCCGCCAGGGCAGTGCCCAGCGCCTCCAGTTCCGCCGTGTAGTCCGGCTCCTTGCTCAGGGCTTTGCCCGCGCATAGCGGTGGGGCCCGCCGGCTGCCGCCGCGTCCGCTTCGGCGTGCGCGGCCAGGGCCAGCGCCAGCCGGTCCAGCTCGGCCTGGAGGTGTCGCGCTTCCTGAGTGGCGGCCTCCCCCAACTCGCGCGCCAAGCCGCGCAACAGGTCGATTTGCCGGCGGCGATCGGCGGTCGGCGGACCGGCGGTCGGCGGATCGGAGCCCCCCAGGACCTCGGCCACCGTCGCGCGATGGGCGGCCAGCACGCCGGCCAGGCGCTGCGTCGCGCGCAGCCCGCCCGTCAGCACCAGGAGGTAGGCCTGGCCGAGGAACTCGGCGCCGGCCATCGCCCGGCCGCTCTCCCCGCTGTCCACCATATCGCTCGCCTTGCTCTGCCAGCGTGCCGGGATACCGCTGCGCGGCGGTCGCCGGCAACCCGCACGCAGGCGGGGAAGCCTCCCGGCCCCGGTGGTTGTTGCCGGGCTGGCGGCGTGCCTAGCTGGGTCATGCAGCACAACGTCGCCTTGCCCGACGACGGCCTGCCCCCGCCGGAGCGGGTGCGGGCCATGATCACCCTCGCCATCGCCGTGGCGATGTCGGTGCTGGATTCCGCGATCGCCAATATCGCCCTGCCGACCATCGCGCAGGAGCTTAACACCACGCCGGCAAGCTCGATTTGGGTGGTGAACGCCTACCAGTTGGCCGTCACCGTCTCCCTCCTGCCGCTCGCCTCGCTGGGCGACATCATCGGCTACCGGCGGGTCTACTGGGGCGGCCTGGCGGTCTTCACCCTTGCTTCAGCGGCCTGCGCGGCGTCGCAGACCCTGCCGCTGCTGGTGGCCTCGCGGGTGCTTCAGGGCCTGGGTGGGGCGGGCATCATGAGCGTGAACACGGCGCTCGTCCGTTTCATCTTCCCCCGCGCGATGCTGGGGCGCGGGATCGGCTTCATCGCCTTCGTCGTCGCCACCTCGTCGGCCACCGGTCCGACCGTGGCCGCCGCGATCCTGGCGGTTGGCAGCTGGCACTGGCTGTTCGCGGTGAACATCCTGCCCGGCGTGTTCGCCCTGTGGCTCGCCGCCCGCGTGCTGCCCGCCACGCCCCTGAGCCGGCACCGGTTCGACCTTCTCGGGGCGGTGCTGAACGCCGGCACCCTGGGCCTGTTGATCATCGCGGTCGACAATTTCGGCCGCGGCGAGAGCATGGTCTGGGCAGCGAGCGAACTGGCCGCCGCTGCAATGCTCGGCGTGGTCTTCGTCATCCGGGAACGATCGCGCACCGCGCCAATCCTGCCGGTGGACCTGTTCCGCCGGCCGATCTTCGCGCTGTCGGTGGGCACCTCGATCTGCTCCTATACCGCGCAGGCGACGGCCTTCACCGCCTTGCCCTTCCTGTTCGAGGACGTCGGCCGGCAGTCGCAGATCGCGACCGGGCTGCTGATGACGCCCTGGCCGGCCATCGTGGTCATCATCGCGCCGATCGCCGGCCGCCTGTCCGATCGCTCCGCCCCCACGCTGCTGGGCGCGATGGGGCTCGCAGTGATGACGGTCGGCATGGGCCTGCTGCTGACCATGCCGGCGCACGCCGATTGGGGGAACATCGGCTGGCGCATGGCCGTCGCCGGCTTCGGGTTCGGCTTTTTCCAATCCCCCAACAACCGTCTGCTGGTCGGCTCCGCCCCGCCGGAGCGCAGCGGGGCGGCATCGGGGATGCTTTCGACCGCTCGCCTGCTGGGCCAGACCACCGGCAGCGCGATCGTGGCGCTGATGTTCGGCATCGGTTCGGCCACCGGCACGGGCATCGCCGGCGGGGTCAGGCTGTCGCTGCTGGCCGGCATGATCGCCGCCGGCTCGGCGATGGTCATCAGCTTCGTGCGCCTGGGCCACAGGCGGGAGTCCCGGCCCGCCTGACGGACGTGTCGCGTCTCAGCCGGGCCATCGCTCCGGCAGTTGCCGCGCCGGCCCCGGCCGCCGCACAACGGCATCGATGACGCGCCCAATTCGCCTCGCCAAACCGCTGGCAAGCCGTGAGGAACCCGAACGGCTGTTCGCCGATCGGCGGATCTGGATCATGGCCGCCTATGGGCTGGCGTCCGGCCTGCCGCTGCCGCTGTCCGGCTTCACGTTCCGGCTGTGGCTATCCGAGGGCCATTTGTCGCTCGGCCTGATCGGGCTCACCGCCAATATCGGACTAGCCTACTCGCTCAAGTTCCTTTGGGCGCCCCTGCTCGATCAGGTGCGCCCGCCGGGTCCGCTCCGGCGATTGGGTCGCCGGCGGGGATGGCTGCTCGCGATTCAGCCGCTCCTGGCCGGCGCCGCCCTACTGCTGGCGCTGTCGCGGCCCGCCGTCGCTCCGGCGGGTGCGCTGGCGGCGGCGGCGCTGGTCGCGTTCGCCTCGGCCAGTCAGGACATCGTGGTGGATGCCTGGCGTATCGAGACCTTCCCGGCGCGGCTGCAAGGCGCGGCGATGGCCGCCTATGTCTGGGGCTACCGGGTTGCCCTGCTGATCTCCGGCGCCGGCGCGATCAAGGCGGCCGACGTGATCGGGTGGCATGGCGCGCTGGTGGTCGTGGCCGGGCTACTGGCGCTTAGCCCGCTCGTCACGCTGCTGGCACCCGAGCCCCTGGTGACGACCCCTCCCGTCCCCGTGCGCCTCGGCCAGCGGCTTGCGGCGGCGATCGTGCTGCCCATTCGCGACATGCTGGACCGGCCCGGAGCGGGCACGATCCTCGGCTTCATCGCCCTGTTCAAGCTGGGCGAGGCGATGGCCGGGGTGATGACAGCGCCCCTCTACACGCATCTCGGCTTCAACCGAGCGTCGATCGCGGTCGCCAACGGGCCGTTCTCGCTGGCCGCCACCTTCGCCGGCACGGCGGCGGGCGCCTGGCTGGTCGCCCGCCTCGGGGTGGGGCGCGCACTGCTGCTGACCGGATGGACGCAGACGCTGGCGATGAGCATGTATCTCTGGCTCGCGGCCTCAGCGGGCGATCCGCATGCGTTGGTGGGGACCGTGGTCACCGAGGCCTTTGCCGAGGGCATGGCCGACGCGGCCTTCATCACCTTTCTGTCCGGCGTCTGCGCGCCCGCCTTCACCGCCACGCAATATGCGCTGCTGTCCTCGCTCGCCGCCCTGGGACTGCGCACGGTGGGCGGCTTTTCCGGCTTCCTCGCGCAGGCGGTCGGCTGGACCGCGTTCTACGCCATCGCGATGTTCGCGGCGCTGCCGGCCATGCTGCTGATGCTGCGGCTTCTGCGCCGGTATCCGCCCACTGAGCGCCTGGTCCCAGCCTGACTACGGGGCGCAGGGCAGCCACACGCTGACAGTCGTGCCGACCTCCTCCACGCTCTCGATCAGCAGCTGCCCGCGATGACGGTTGACGATGTGCTTGACGATCGCCAGCCCGAGCCCGGTGCCGCCCGCTGCCCGCGAGCGTCCCTTGTCCACGCGGTAGAAGCGCTCGGTCAGCCGCGGCAGGTGGGCACGCGCGATGCCGGGTCCTTGGTCGGCAACCGCCACCACCACGCCCGCCCGGTTCGGCCAGCGCCCGTCACGCGGGGCCAGCGCCACCGCGATCCGCACCGTCCCGCCTTGCGGACCATATTTCAGCGCGTTGTCGAGTAAGTTCTGCAGCACCTGCGCGACCTGGTCGGCATCCGCCGTCACCGCGGGCAGGCCGTCGGGAAGATCGACGTCGAGGCGCGCCGTGCGCTCGGCCAGATGCGGCTCGAAGGCCGCCGCCAACGGCGGGATCAGGGTGCCGAGGTCTACGCGGTCGGCCGGCAGCTGATGCTCGGTCAGCTCGATGCGCGACAGGCTCAGCAGGTCGTCGATCAGCCGGTTCATGCGCGCGGCCTGCTCGGCCATGATCTGCAGGAACCGGCGCTGCGCGGGCGGATCGTCGGCCGCCGGACCGCGCAGCGTGTCGATGAAGCCGATCAGCGAAGCGAGCGGAGTGCGCAGTTCGTGGCTGGCGTTGGCGACGAAATCGGCGCGCATCCGCTCCACCGCGCGTTCGCGCGTGCGGTCCGACAGCACCGCCAGCAGGCATCCGCCATCGCCCAGCGGCGGCTCCAGCTTGACCAGCGTGGCATGGACCTCGCGTGCGACCGGCACCGGCAACGACAGCTCGGCCCCTTGCGCCGCACCGGTTTCCAGCGCCCGGTCGATCGCCCCGCGCAGACCCGGGTGACGCAGCACCGCGCCGATCTCGGCCCCAAATGCGGCCCGCGCCGCTGCATTGGTGCGCCGCACGCCGCGCTCGGCATCCAGCACGATCAGCGGGTCGGGCAGGCGCTCCAGCACGGCACCCTCGGACCGGCGCAACACGGCCAGTTCCTCGGCGCGCCGGGCGAGGGTGCCGCGCAGGCGCCGCAGTTCCTGCTCCGCCCCGCGCAGGCGCGCCCAGAGCAGCCCGGCACCCAAGGCCACGGCCAGGACAACCAGGCTCAGCGCGACGATCAGCACAAGCGCCTCCCTTGCAGCCAGAAGGAGAGAGGCAGCATCGATTGTCCAGTCCGACGTGCTATGATCCGCCAATGGAGACAGTCCCGGTGGACACACCGTTGATGGACATACTGCCAAGGGACATATGGGCTGGGCGCCCGCGCGTGCTGTGGCTGCTGCGCCGCGCCGATGACGCGCTGGTGCTCGGCCACCGCCTGTCGGAATGGTGCGGCCATGCGCCGACGCCGGAGGAGGATCTGGCGCTCGCCAATATCGGGCTCGACCAGATCGGCGTGGCGCGCGCGCTCTACCAGGAGGCGGGGATGGAGATGGGCCGCACCGAGGACCAGCTCGCCTATCTGCGCCCCGAGCGGGACTACGTGAACTGCCTGCTCGTGGAGCAGCCCAACGGCGACTTCGCGCACACCATTGTCCGCCAGCTGCTCTATAGCGCGGCGCTCGACCCGTATTGGCGCGCGGCCTGCGCCTCCACCGATCCGGCCATCGCCGCGATCGCGGCCAAGGCGGAGAAGGAGGCCACGTACCACCTGCGCCATGCGGCGGAGTGGACGGTGCGTCTGGGCGACGGCACGGCCGAGAGCCGCCGGCGTGCCCAGGCCGCCCTGGAGACGCTCTGGCCACTGACCGAGGAACTGTTCGAAACCGATGCCGCCGACGCCGCGCTGCTCGCCGCCCACGCGATCCCGGACCCGGCGGAGATCCGCCCCATCTGGGCGCACACCCTGGACGCCGTGCTGGCCCGCGCGACGCTCGACCGCCCCGGCACCGGCTGGCCCCAGCGCGGCGGCCGGGACGGACGCCACAGCGAGCATCTCGGCTTCTTGCTGGCCGAGCTGCAATACCTGCAACGGACCTATCCGGGAGCCGTCTGGTGAGCCCCGACAAGGCTCTGCGCCAGCAGGCCGAGGCGGTGGCCGCTGCCGTGCCTGACCCGGAACTGCCGTTCCTGACCATCGCCGAGTTGGGCATCCTGCGCGCGGTCACGGTGCGTGACGGCGCCGTCGAGGTGACGATCACCCCGACCTACACCGGCTGCCCCGCCACCTCCCTCATCGCGGGCGATGTCGCGGCGGCACTCGACCGGGCCGGGATCCCGAATGCCCGCGTACGCACCACGCTCACCCCCGCCTGGACGACGGACTGGCTGACCGAGGGCGCGCGGTCGAAGCTGGCAGGCGCGGGCATCGTCCCGCCCGGCGTGGCTGGCCGGGCGCGGGCCTTGTTCGATCCCGCCCCGCTCGCCTGTCCGCATTGCCACAGCACGGCGACGGAGCGGCTGAGCCCGTTCGGCTCCACCCCTTGCAAGGCGCTCTATCGGTGCCGAAAGTGCCGGGAGCCGTTCGAGGCGTTCAAGTGCCTGTAGGCTGGCCGCGTGGTACAGGCTGCCGGTCCGAATTCCTCAAAGCCCGGCGGCGGCGACCAGGCGTCGCAGATCGGCCTCCGGCCGGGCGCCGTAATGGCCGATGACCTCGGCCGCGGCGATCGCGCCCAGGCGGCCGCACTCGGCCAGGGGTCGTCCTGTTGTCAGGGCCGCCAGGAAACCCGCCGCATAGGCGTCTCCCGCGCCCGTGGTGTCCACCACACCCACCGGTTCGGCTGACACCCGCACCGTCTCGGCCCCGCGTACGACGACGCTTCCGGCCTCGCTCCGGGTCAACGCCGCCAGCCCGACTTCGGCGCGCACCGCCTCGACCGCCTCGGCCCAGCTGTTGACCTCGTAGAGGCTCGTCACCTCCCCCTCATTGGCGAACAGGATGTCGACATCGCGACGCACCAGCGCGCGGAAGGTCGCACGATGGCGATCGACGCAGAATGCATCCGACAGCGACAGCGCGACCTGCCGCCCCGCCGCGCGGGCCGCCGCGGCGGCGCGGCGGAAGGCGGCCTGGGCCGTCGGCGGATCGAACAGATAGCCTTCCAGGTAGAGCACCGCCGCATCGGCCACCAACGCCGGGTCCACATCGGCGTCGGCGAACGCGACGGACGCACCAAGGAAGGTGTTCATGGTTCGCTGCCCATCCGGCGTGACCAGGATTAGGCAGCGCGCCGTCGGCGCGGCGCGGCGCAACGGCGCGGACGGGAAATGCACGCCCGCGGCGACGATGTCGTGGCGGAAGACCGTTCCCAGCGCGTCATCGGCCACCTTGCCCAGATAGGCCACGCGTGCGCCGAGGGCGGCGGCTACGGCGCAGGTGTTCGCGGCCGAGCCGCCACTGCTCTCCTCGCCCGGCGGCATGGCCGCGTACAACCGCTCGGCCGTCTCGGCATCGATCAGCGTCATGGCGCCCTTGCGCATGTCGTGGCGCGACAGGAAGGCCTCGTCGGTGCGCGCGACGACGTCCACGATGGCGTTGCCGATGCCAATGATGTCGAACCGTCCCGCCATGCCCGTGCTCCCGCTCTGTCCGGGCTGACTAGACCGGGGCGGCGACCGAGGCCAGGGCAGGGGGCGGGGGCGGAGGCGATGCGCTCGCGGAATCATCGGAGCGAAGGCAGGCTTCCGGCTGTTGCGACGCGCCTGCCTATGCTAGCCGATCACCTCACCGCGACCGCCCAGTTCCGATTCAGGGGTGAAAACCCGTGTTCAAGCGCCGCAAACCCGACGACCCGATCGCCGCTGATGCCGCTCTTCCCGCCGGACTTGCCGCCCCAGAGGCCGACGAGGCCGCCCCGGCGCGGACCGAGGTCATCACCTCGGCCGAACCGAGCGATACCGGCCTGGGGGTTCCCCCGTTCCGCCCCGCCCCCCTCTCCCCTCCGCCCAAGGAAGGCCCTGCCATGCCCCGTACGCCCTTCCCGCAAGGGTCCACCCCTCAGCCCACGCCACCCGCCACTGCTCCAACGCCGGCCATGCCAGCCTTCCCGGTCGGGGCCTCGCAGGCGCCGCCTCGCGCCCCCTCTCCCGAGGCATCGGAGCGCCGGACGCTGGTGGTCGGACGCGGCATCAGCGTGCAGGGCACTGTGCAGGACGCCGAGCGCCTGGTAGTCGAGGGTACCGTCGAGGCGAGCATGATCCATGCGACCGAGCTTGCGATCTCCCCGGGCGGCATGTTCAAGGGCGAGGTAGAGGTTGAGGAGGCCGAGGTGGCCGGCACCTTCGACGGCACCCTGACCGCGCGCGGCAGTCTGGTGATTCGCGCGAGTGGCCGCGTGCTGGGTCAGGCACGGTACCGCCGCCTGCAAGTGGAGGATGGCGGTCAGATTTCCGGCCGGATGGAGATGCTGACCGAGGGATCGAAGCCCGAGCCGGTCATCCGTCTCGCGGCCGAGCACGCCGACTGAACTGCCGGATTTCATGAGGTCTCTCCGCTTCAGGGTGGCGCCGGTGCTCGGCGCCCTGCTCGCCGGCTGCGCCGCTCCGCGTGCGCAGGAGGCGAAGGTCCTGCCGGACCCGGCGCCCGCGCCGCCTCCGGTCGCCACGAACGCGGCGCCGTCCGGCATCGACGGGCTGTATCGCGGCAGCAGTACCCGCTACCAGGCCGATCGGCGGGACTGCCCCCATCCCGGCCTGGTCACGCTGTACGTGCAGGACCGGCAGTTCAACTATCGCTGGAACGGGCTGGTCGACGTGCCCGGCGCGATCGGGCCGGACGGATCAGTCAGCGGACAGGAGGGTGCGATCGCACTGTCCGGCCGGATGCTGGGCGGCGACCAAATCCAGGGCGACCTCACCAACGGCGCCTGCGCGCTGCATTTCACCGTGCGCCGCCGCTTCTCGGGCGCGTAGAGGGCGCCTCGCGCCGGCGGCCGGTCGCGGGTAGGAAGAGGGCATGCGCTACATCTCCACCCGCGGGCAGGCGCCTGCCCGAGATTTTGCCGGCGTGCTGCTGGCCGGACTGGCCGAGGACGGCGGGCTGTTCGTGCCCGAGACCTGGCCCGCGCTGTCCGCCGGGGAGTGGCGCGCGCTGCGCGGACGGCCCTATGCCGACCTCGCCGCCCATCTGCTGGGGCTTTTCATTGGCGACGCGGTGCCCGAACCGGCGCTGCGGGCGATCTGCCGTGAGGCCTATGCCGGCTTCGGGCACCCGGCCGTGGTGCCGCTGGTCCAGCTCGATACAGCGCTGTTCGTGCAGGAATTGTTCCACGGTCCGACGCTCGCCTTCAAGGACCTCGCCTTGCAGGTCGTCGCCCGGCTGTTCGACCGCGTGCTGGCCGAGCGCGACGAGCGGGTGACGATCATCGGCGCGACCTCCGGCGACACCGGCTCCGCCGCGATCGAGGCCTGCGCCGGGCGGGCGCGCTTCGAGGTCGTCATCCTGCACCCGCGCGGGCGCACCAGCGCGGTGCAGCGGCGGCAGATGACCACGGTGCGCGCCGCCAACATCGCCAACATCGCCGTCGAGGGCACGTTCGACGATTGCCAGGACCTGGTGAAGGCGATGTTCGCCGACCCCGCGTTCCGCGCGGAACTGCGGCTATCGGCGGTGAACTCGATCAACTGGGCGCGGGTGGCGGCACAGGTGCCGTATTACGCCGCAGCGGCGCTGGCTCTCGGCGGACCCGACCGCGCGGTGGCGTTCAGCGTGCCCACCGGCAATTTCGGCAACGTTCTCGCGGCCTGGGCGGCCGGGCGCATGGGCCTGCCCATCGCCCGCCTTCTGGTCGGGTCCAACCGCAACGACATCCTGCCCCGCTTTCTCGCCGCCAACGACATGTCGGTGCGCGCCGTCGAGGCGAGCCTCTCGCCCAGCATGGACATCCAGGTCAGCTCCAATTTCGAGCGCCTGCTATTCGAGCTGCTGGACAGGGATGGGGCAGCCGTCACCGCGACGATGCGCCAGTTCCGCGAGACCGGCCGGATGATCGTCCCCGAGCGGGCTTGGCGGCACGCGCGGGAGCTGTTCACGGGACTGAGCCTCAGCGATTCCGCCACTGAGGCGGAGATCGCGCGGGTCCATCGCGCGTGCGGCTACGTCATGGACCCACACACCGCGATCGGCGTCGCCGCAGCATGCGCGCACCCCGCGGGCGACGGCGTCCCGGTCGTGGCGATGGCGACCGCGCACCCGGCCAAGTTCCCGGACGCGATCGCGCGGGCCATTGGTCTGCGCCCGGCCTTGCCGCCCCGTTTCGCCGATCTCGACCAGCGGGAGGAGCGCTTCACCGTGGCGCCGAACGATCTCGGGGCGATCCAGGGCTTGGTCCGCGCCTTCGCCCGGCAGAACGCCGGCCCTTAGCGCTCCGGCAGCCGGGCAAGGAGTAGATCGAGCTTACCGTTCAGCCCGGCAACGCCCGTCTTCAACTCGGCCACGCCCGCTTTGAGGCCGGCTACATCCGTCGTCAACCCGGCAACGCTCGTCTTCAACTCGGCCACGTCCGTCTTGAGTTCGGCTACGTCCGCCTCAATCCTGGCTACGTCCGCCTCAATCCTATCAATCTTGGCATGGGCGTCGTCGAAGCTCGCGGCCAGCTTCATCTGCGCCAGTTCCAGGCTGCTCAGTCGCAGCCCGAACTCGGCGAAACGCGAATCCATCGTGGTGAAGCTGGCGCGCAAGCCCGCATATTGCTGCCGGACTCCCTCGACGGCCGATTGCAGCCGGGTCACCATCTTTCCCAGCAGGTTCAGGTCCACAGCCTCCGGCACCCGCACCTCCTTGTCGCAAGGGTAAAATAGTTCCTTGCCGGGCTGAATACGAGTTTAGCATGTCCCGCCGTGCGGGCGCCCATCTCGCGTCCGTTCGGGCCAGTCCCATATCTCGACATGAGAACCATCGCAGGAGCCCTCGTGCCCGACACCCATCTGTCCGATGCCATCCGCCTCACCCGGCTTCCCTCCGGCCTGACCGTCGTGACCGAGCGCATGGAGCGGGTCGAGACGGTGTCGTTCGGGGCCTACGTCGCCACCGGATCGCGCCACGAGACCGAGGCGGAGAACGGCGTCTCCCACTTCCTGGAGCACATGGCCTTCAAGGGAACCGAACGGCGCACCGCCGCCGAGATCGCCGAGGAGATGGACGCCGTCGGCGGCCACCTGAACGCCTACACCGCGCGCGAGCAGACCGCCTACTACGCCAAGGTGCTGAAGGAGGACACGGCGCTCGCCGCGGACATCATCGGCGATATCCTGACCCATTCCACCTTCGATCCCGAGGAGCTGGAGCGCGAGCGCGGCGTCATCCTACAGGAGATCGGCCAAGCCAACGACACGCCCGACGACATCATCTTCGACCATTTCCAGCAGCAGGCGTTCCCCGGCCAGGCGCTCGGCCGCCCCGTCCTGGGGAGCGAGGAGACCGTCCGGGCGATGTCGCGGACGGCGCTGATGGGCTACATGCGCCGGCACTACCCGGCCTCCAACGTGGTGATCGGGGCGGCCGGGGCAATCGAGCATGACCGCATCGTGGACCTGGCGCGCGCCCATTTCGCCGACCTCGCCGCCGATCCGGCGCCGGGCGCTCCGTCCGGGCGCTACCGGGGCGGGGAATTCCGCGAGGACCGCGACCTGGACCAGGTGCACATCGTCCTCGGTTTCCCGTCGGTTCCGTACGAGGACCCCGATTTCCACGCCACCCTGCTGCTCTCGACCTTGCTCGGCGGCGGCATGTCCTCGCGGCTGTTCCAGGAGGTGCGGGAGAAGCGCGGGCTGGTCTATTCGATCTACTCGTTCACCGCGCCGTTCAATGATGCCGGCCTGTTCGGCATCTACGCCGGCACCGGCGAGAGCGAGGCGGAGGAGCTGATCCCGGTCACGCTGGAAGAACTCCGCAAGGTGCAGGCCGAGGTGACGGATGCCGAGCTTGCCCGCGCCCGCGCGCAGGCGAAGGCCGGCCTGTTGATGTCGCTGGAGAGCACCGGCAGCCGCTGCGAGCAGCTCGCCCGGCAAATTCAGGTATTCGGGCGGGTGGTGCCGGTCGCGGAGACGGTGGCGAAGATCAATGCGGTGGACCGCGAAGCCGTCCAGCGCGCCGCCGCTCGCCACTTCCGCGCCGCGCCGACGCTCGCGGTGCTGGGTCCCGGCGGGCGCGTGCCGAAGCTGTCCGAGGTCGCGGAGCGGCTCGGGGTTTAGGCTCCGCCAGGACGGCGGAATCGGGTCCGCTTCGGTCCCGATTCCGGGAACTCCTAACCGGCGCTCCAGAGAATAGAGGGACCTCGGCCAAGCGTGGATGCGGCTTGCGCCAGAAGGGGTCAGGGACGAAGCGCTCGAACAGGTCGGGCGGCAGCACGGTGGGGCGCGGGCGCCACTCCACCCGGCCACGGACGTCGTGCAGCCCCGGAGTTCCGAGGGCCGTGTCGAAGGACTCCACCTTGTAGGTGACATGCTCGAAATCGTGGTCGAACAAGGACTCGCCAAGTGCCCTGTAGAGCTGCGGCACCACCGTTTCGGGCGCCCGCGCGAGCGCCTCGTAGTCGAGCCGGATCAGCCAGTCCCCGTGCGGTCGAAGCAGGCTTCCCGCAGCGCGTTCAGCGCGTAGCCAACCATGCCGTCCGGCGCCGCCACGCGCGCGACCCGACTGTACACGGTGCCTCCCGTCTCGTAGCCGAACAGACCCGACGGCTCGAACGGATTGCGGATCGCCTGGCGCTCGATGCTGTCCATGATCCAGGGCACGTCGCGCACGCAGCAGATCACGCGCGAGCGGGGGAACAATTCGACCAACGCCGGCAGCCGCGCGCACCACAGGCGATTGGTGTCGAAGACAACCGTCGCCGCGGCGATTGCGTGGTAATAGCCGGCGAACACGCCGCGCAGCAGCGCGCGTCGCTGCCCCGCATCGAGAAACACCGAGGCCTCGTTGCGCCGGCTCATGGCGCCTTCCAGCGCCATGTAGAGCGAGCCCACGGGGCTGGTCATGGCCGCGTGGAAGGCGGGGTTCTGCCGCAGGATCGCGGCCAGCAACGTCGAGCCGGAGCGTGGCAGGGCCGAGATGAAGTGGAGCGTTTCTCCATTGGTTGCCCCGCCCCGCGCGCCCGCCTCCCGCCCGCCGGTTGGCACGATGGCGCGGCAAGCGCCACCCCGGCCGGGCCAGGTTGAGCAGGCCGGGAACAGGCACACGCGGCAAGGGGCAGACGAAACGCCCGTCTCCTGCCGACAAGCCTCGACATCAGGTGACATGCGGGCGTTGGTTGTGCTGCGCACCCCCAACTCGATCGCGGTGACGGCGGTGCTGAGGCGGTCGGCCCCTCAGACGGGCCGTGTGGCCGCCGATCGGCGCCGCGTCTCAGAGGGGCTCTCGCCGAAGCGGCGTGCGTAGGCGGTGCCGAAGCGGCCGGCATGGGTGAAACCGTAGCGCCGCGCGACCGACGCGACCGTGTCCTCATCGTGCGCCAGCGCCGTCCGCGCCAACTCCAGCCGCACACGCTCGAGCGCGGCGTGGGGCGATGTGTCACGGAACCGGCGGAAGGCGCGCTGCAGCGCCCGCACGCTGCAGCCCGCGGCGACGGCGGCATCCTCCATGAGGACGGCCTGTTCAGCGTGGTCGCGGAACCAGGTCTCGGCGCGACGCACGCAAGCCGGCGTCGCGCCGTCGCGCTGCCGCGCGAGGCGCTCGGCGTAGTTGTGCGCAATGCCGCGCAGCGCCGAATGCACGAACAGGTCGGTGAAGGCGGCGAGTGCCGGGCCGTTCGCGGCGAGCCCGCCGGGCTGGCGCAGCTCCTCGGCGAGATGGAGCACGAGACGGCGCAGCCCGGCGCCGGCACCGCTCGCCCAATCGAGCCCGGGCGCGAAGACCAGCGGAGCGCGAAGCCGCTCGCCGAGGCACGCCTCAAGGGCGGATTCGAAGCGCGGTGTCGCGATCCAGAAGTTCGTCCGTGCGTTGCCGTCCGCGGTCAGCAGCCGCGTGCCAGGCCGACCACCTTGAATGACGCCCTGTCCTGGTCCCGCCTCCGTCGTTCCTCTCGTGTCCGGGGTGGACAGCATCACCCGGCCCCCGTGAATCAAGGCGAAGCAGTAGGCGGACAGGCCGGGCTCGACGAACCCGATCTCGACCCCGAACCGCTCGGCCACGTGACCGAGCAGCAGAGGATGGCCCCAGTGCCGGGCGAGCAGTTGGCCTCTGACGGAGTGGCGGAGGGCCGGGTCGCGCAGCGTGTAGGTGTGCACCTGATGGCGCCCCGGCAGGCGCCGGGATAGGCGCGACTGCTCGTCCATCTCGGCCGCGTTAGAGACGTCAATGACGACAAAGCCGCCCGGTGGCGGCGACGGCGGGATGGTCAACTCCAGCCTCCCCCGATCCTGCCGCGGCCCCGGTTGCGCTGGCCAAGGCAGAAGCCGCCATTATAGGACAGATCGCGACAGAACTGGACAGATCGCGACGTAAAATCGACCGGATTGCACGCCGCCGTTGCGCTCGCGCGAGCGCGCGTCTCATGCTTCCGGACAGGGAACCCGTGGCCCGCGAGAAGCATCAGCGAGACTTCCGAACGGTACGCCGGCCTTCGCCCCGATTTCGGCGAAGCTTCGCACCACTTTCCGGGCGGCTTCCAGGACATGAACGGCCGCCATGCTGTCTGGTACCGGCCTCGATGGCGCTCAGGCGCCGTCCTGACCAGAGGGAGCAATCAGATGCAAGTATCGACATCCCCTACCGCCTCATTGGTTGGAGAAATGTGCGAGGATTATCCTGCCATGGCGCCGGCCTTCCGGGCTTACCCGACGCGGCCCGGAGCCTGGCTCCTCCGTCCCCGTCCCATCCTGGCCTACGCGGTCATCGCTCTGCTCGCCGTTGCGGGCGCGGGGCTGCTCGCTGAGCGCGGCGTAGCGGCACCCCTCGCGTGCGGGGCAAACCAAGTCCTCTGTGCCGCGCCCTGAAAGGCGCGGCCCTTACAACAGCAACTTCGGGGAGAAATCTCATGTCCGGCTCAACTACCTTCAGCAACACCGGCAGCATCGTCACCTACACGGTCCCGGCCACCGGCATCTACGACATCACCGCGTTCGGCGCTCAAGGCGGTGGCGCCAACAGTGACACGAGGGGAACGGGGGGCCTCGGCGCCGAGATCGGCGGCGACGTCATACTTACGGCGGCCCAAAAGCTGACGATTGCCGTGGGCGGCATGGGGGGTACCACGGGTAACTCGTCCGGTGGTGGTGGCGGCGGCGGCGGCAGCTTCGTCATCCTGCAAGGCAGCACGCCCAAGCCCCTCGTCGTGGCAGGCGGCGGCGGCGGGGCTCGCCCCGGCGCCGGGAACGGCGGAGGCGGCCTGACCGGCAACGCCGGCGGCGCGGGCACCTACGCGGGCGGCGCCGGCGCGGGCGGGACGGCGGGAGCGGGGGACAGGGCGGCGCCCCCTACGGCGGCGGCGGCGGCGCCTCCTACGCGAGCGGCTTCGGCGGCGGCGGCGGGGGCGGGGCCAGCGGTGGCGGAGGCGGGGGTGGTTACAGCGGCGGCGGCGGCGGCGGCGAGAACGCCGTCGGTGGGGTCGGCGGCGGCGGCGGTTCTTTCGATAGCGGCACCCAGGGCAACTCTGATTTCGTGCAGGTCGCCGGCGAGAACAGCGGCAACGGCTCGGTGGTGATCACCGAACTGCTCAACGTCATCAACGGCCCGCCAAACGGCCACGCGGTGATCAAGGGCACGCCGGGCGCCGACCAGATCACCGCGCACGGGATGAACAACGCGATCTTCGGCGAAGGCGGGAACGACGTCATCAACGCGGGCGCCGGCCAGGCGGCGGTGGTGCTCGGCAACGGCAACGCCACCGTCACCCTGGGCGGCAGTCTGAACGCGGTCACGGGGGGTACCGGCAACACCACAGTCACCGGCGCGCCCGGCGGCTACACGGCGGTGAAGCTGGGCGACGGCAACGACATCGTGCAGATCGGCGGCTCGCACGACGTGATCGTGCTCGGCACCGGTACCGACGTGGTCAGCGGCACCCAAGGCATGGCGTTCATCACCACCGGCGCCGGCAACGACACCATCACCGTCGGCGGCTCGGGCAACCACATCGACGCCGGCGGCGGCACCAACACGATCACCGGCGGCAGCGGCGACGATACCTTCGTGCTGCCCAAGGCGAGCCAGGGATCCGATGCGATCACCGGGTTCAGCGAGACCAACGGCGACGTGCTTGATTTGCGTTCGGCGCTGGCGGGCACGAGCTGGAACGACAAGCCGGCGACGCTCGGCAACTACCTGAAGGTGACGGATAGCGGCGGCAACACGACGCTTTCGATCGCGGCCTCCGGCAGCGGTGCGGGGACGATGATCGCCACGTTGAACGGCGTCACCTACGGCCTTGCCGACCTGCTCAGCCACCACTCGCTGCTGACGGGTTAGAGTTATCTTCGGCTCCCGCAACAGCATCAATCAGCTAACACTGGAAACCAAACCTAATCGGGGAGGACGTCATGTCTGGTTCGATCAGCAACGGCGGCACCATTTACAACTACGACGGCCCTATCATTCAGACCTTCACGGCGGCTGCGACCGGCCTCTACGACATCGTCGCCGACGGCGCACAGGGGGGCGCCGGCAGTGCCACAACTTCTGCCAGCCCCGGCAGCGGCGGCCTCGGTGCGCAAATTGGCGGCGACTTCATGCTGACTAAGAGCGAGATCCTGTCCATCTCCGTCGGCGGCCAGGGCGAGAATGGCCTTGCCGGTGGCGGTGGCGGTGGCGTTAGCCTTGTGCTCGGGCCGAGCGGCACGCCGCTCGTCATCGCAGGCGGCGGCGGGGGAGGTGGAGGTGCGGAGGGGCTGGCCAACGCCTTCTCCGGCACCGGCGGTTTCGCCTCGGGCAGCGGCAGCGGCAGCGGCGGCGACGGCGTCGGTCCTACCCCCGGGACCGGGGGCACCGGCGGGGCTGGTGGTAGCGGCGCCGGTCAGGACGGCGGCGGCGGCGGCGGCGGTCTGAACAGCGCCGGAGGAGGGAATACCGGATTGGGCGGCTCCGCCGGCGGCGGCGGGGGGGGTGCCGACGTCGGCGGCGGCGGGGGCGGCGGCTATAGCGGCGGCGGGGGCGGCGGCTTTGACATTTACTCCGGCGATGGGGGCGGCGGCGGAGGCGGAGGTTCCTTCGACGGCAGCTCGCTAACGAACGCAGACCTCGTCCAGCTTGCCGACAAGAATGCCGGCAACGGATCGGTTACGATCACGCCGCCGGTCGTGAATAACCCGAACCCGCAGCCCATCACCATTGCCGAGGGGCAGACAACGGCGAACCTCTATTCGACATTGGTGAACGACGTAGAGGCAACCAACCCGGGCGTCCAGGTTTCAATCACCAGTATCGGCCTGTCGAACACGATGGGTTTTGCCTACCTGGACACGACCGACGGCCTGCTCACCTACACGGCTGACGGTTCCAGCCCAGTGCGAAGCAACCGCAGGACAGCTTTACCTACACCGCCAGCGACGGGGCCACCGGCACGGTGAACGTGACCGTCACCGGCCCGAACGTACCCACTCAGGTTGGAACCAGCGGCAATGATACGTTAACTGCTAACGGTTCCGGCCAGCGGCTAATCGGCGGCAATGGCGACGACACGCTCACCGGCCACGGATCGGGTCAATTGCTGTTCGGCGGCAACGGCAACGACACGATCACCGCCGATGGCGCCCAGAGTACGATCTGGGGCGGCACGGGGACGAATACGATCACGCTGAACGGCGCTCAAGAGACGGTGGTGCCGCAGCAGGGCGGTACTGACAATATCAGCGGCTTCAATCTGCATAATGATGTGCTTGACCTGACGCAGGTGCTGAAGGAGTCGAACACGAGCTTCAGCGCCAGCGACTTCCAGGTCACCGACAGCGGCAACAACGCCACGCTCTCCTATGTCGGCAGCCCGTCCTTCACGGGTGGCAGTGCGCTCGCCACGCTGGTCGGGGTGGGGCCAAACGTCACGCTCAGCGCCCTGATCAACGATCACGCATTGACGACATGAGCTGACACGGCGCGCCAGGCGGTCGTCGGGTCCTACCGACTCATCGGCCCCTGGCCCTCCGTCGCGCGCTCCGCGTCGATGCGCCACATGATGCTCGGGATCTGGGCCAGGCGCGGCTGCGGCTTGCGCCAGAACGAGTCAGGGACGAAGCGCTCGAACAGGTCGGGCGGCAACACGGTGGGGCGCGGGCGCCACTCCACCCGGCCCTGGACTTCGTGCAACCCCGGCGTGCCGAGGGCGTCGTCGAAGGCCCTCGCCTCGTAGGCGACATGCTCGAAGTCATGGTCGAACAGCGGCTCGCCCAGCGCCTTGTAGAGCTGCGGCACCACCGTTCCGGGCGCGCGCGCGAGCGCCTCGTAGTCGAGCAGGATCAGCCGATCCCAGTGCGTCCCGAAGCAGGCTTCCCGGAGCGCGTTCAGCGCATAGCCGACCATCCCGTCCGGCGCCGCCACGCGCGTCACGCGGTTATACACCGTGCCGGCGGCCTCGTAGCCGAACAGGCCCGACAGCTCGAACGGATTGCGGATCGCCTGGCGCTCGATGCTGTCGATGATCCAGGGCACGTCGCGCACGCAGCAGATCACGCGCGAGCGGGGGAACAATTCGACCAGCGCGGGCAGCCGTGCGCACCACAGGCGGTTGGTGTCGAAGATCACCGTCGCCGGGTCGAGGGCATGGTAGTAGCCGGCGAACACGCCGCGCAGCAGCGCCCGGCGCTGGCCGGCATCGAGGAACACCGAGGCCTCGTTGCGCCGGCTCATGGCGCCTTCGAGCGCCATGTAGAGCGAGCCGACCGGGCTGGTCATGGCGGCGGAAAACGCCGGGTTCTGCCGCAGGATCGCCGAGAGCAAGGTGGAGCCGGCGCGCGGCAGGCCGGAGATGAAATGGATCGTGGTCTCCATGCTTCGATCCGTTACCGGTTGTCACCCCGCCCGCCAAGCCTCGGCGGCAATGACGGTCTCATGCCTCCGGCAATCCTGCCTGCCCGGCGCACTTTCTTGACGCCCTGAATGAGGCTGTCGTCCGTAACGAATACGCCCGGCCAGACGGCCCGCATCAGCGCGTCGCGATCCAATAGCCGCCCGGCGTTCTCGATCAGGCAACGGAGCCGTGCGAACGATTTCGGGCGCAGCGAGACCTCCGCCCCGTCCGGCGCGTGCAGGGAGCCGCGAGCGAGGTCGAGCGTGAAGCCGCTGAAGCGGTAGGTGGACACCTCTAAAAACGTCCGGACGGCGATCCTGCACCCAGTAAAATCAGAGACTTAGCAGCGTTCGGCGGTGCGCCGGGAGGGGTTTTTAGAGGTGTCCAGGTGGCTGCCGGCGCTGGCCGAGTGTCCATGGCGTGACCTGTTGCGGCGGGTGCTCATCGACCCGGTTCAACCCACTTTGCCCCCAATCGTCCAGGATCAGGGCTTCACGCCGGCGAGCGAAAGCCGGTTTCGGCGCGATTTCGGTGAACCTTCGTGCCGCCATCAGCCATCTTCCAGGACATGAACGCCTGCGAGGTGCTTTCTTCCCGGGTCGCCGGCGCTTGATGCGCCGCCTTCCGGGAGAAAACTCCATGCTCGCTCCTCCAGCCACAACCACCGCCCCGGCCATGGTCGATGGGTTGGCGTTCACGCCGACAGCGCGCGAGGCCGTCCGATCGCACAACTTCGTCGGGCGCCCAGCCGGTTTTGGCCTCGCGGCCCTGATGCGCGTGATGGCCGGCCGGGTCGCCCCATGGCGGCAACGCGCGACTGACCGCGCCGAGCTGCGCGACATCAGGTTCAATCCCTCGGAGGCATGGAACGAGGCGAACAAGCCGTTCTGGCGAGCCTAACCCGCGGCGTCGGCCGCGCTTGTCGCGGACGATCCGGACACCTCATCCCGCGCAAAAAACCTTGGGAGAATGCCATGACCACCTACGGCTACACCGGCGGCATCGTCACCTACGTGGTGCCGACAACCGGCCTCTACGACATCACCGCCATCGGCGGCAGCGGCGGCAGCGGCGGTTACAGACACCCCGGAGCAGGCGGTCTGGGCGCCGATGTCAGTGGGGACGTCATGCTCACCCAGGGCGAGACGCTGAGCATCGCGGTGGGCGGCAGTGGCGGGAGCAGCATCCTCCCCGGCGGGGGCGGCGGTGCCAACTTCGTTGTGGACCACTCCTCCGGCACGCAGCTAGTGATCGCCGCCGGTGGCGGCGGCGGCGGCTACACAGGCAATGGCGCAAACGGGGGCGGTATCGCCAGCAGCGGCGGTGCTGGCGGCTCCGGCGGTGGCACCGCCACCGGATACGGAGGATACGGAGGCGGAGGCGGCGGCGGCGGTGGGTTGCAGGGCAACGGCATCGCCGGCACCTCAGTCACCGATAAGAGCGGATTCACTTAATCTCGGCGGCTCTGGTGGCACCTCTTTCACCAATGGCGCCGCTGGTGGCGGCATTCCCGGCGACTTCGGCTTCGGCGGCTTCGGCGGCGGCGGGGAGGGCGGCAGCACCATTGGCAGCGGCGGCGGTGGCGGTGGCTTTAGCGGCGGCAATGGCGGCACCGCGTCGGGCGGAGGCGCCGGCGGCACCTCCTTCGACGGCGGCACGAACCAGCAGTTCAGCATCGCGACGGCGGCCGGCAATGGCGAGGTGGTGATCACCAACCTCACCCCGATGATCGGCGGCACCGTGGCGAGCCAGACCACCACCGGCACGACGACGGTCGATCCGTTCTCGAAGGTGACGATCAGCGATGCCGCCGCGAACCAGAGCGAGAAAGTGTTGGTGAGCTTCAACGGGGCGAACGGTACGCTCACCGACCCGAACGCCTCATCGGACCTCAGCCAGTCGAATGGCAGCAGTTACACGGTCAGCGGTAGCGCCACGCAAGTGCAGGCCGACCTGCGCGGCCTCGTGTTCACGCCCAGCTCGGGCACGGTGCAGGCGGGGCAGACAATCACCACCGGGTTCACGATCACCGACAGCAACGCCTTCGCCACCGCGACCGACACCACGACCAGCGTGATCGACAGCACCCCCGCCGTCGCCTCCACCATCAACGGCACGCAGGCCGGGCAGACGACAACCGACGAGAAGGCGATCTCGCCCTTCGCCCACGTCGGCATCGCCGACCTCAACAGCGGCAGCCCGACCGAGACGGTGACGGTCACGCCGAACAACACCGGCAACGGCACGCTGTCCGATACGGCCGGCGGCACGGTCAGCAACGGCGTCTACACGGTCTCGGGCAGCGCCAGCACGGTCACGACGGACCTGGACGCGCTCACCTTCACGCCCAACACGGGCACGGTGGCGCCGGGGCAGAAGATCACCACCGGGTTCACCCTCACCGACATCAACTCGGCCGGCCAGACCGCGACCGCCAGCACGACCGTGCTCGACACCGTGCAGGCCCCGACCATCACCGGCCCGGCGGGCGGGCACGGGGTGATCTATGGCACGCCGGGGCCGACACCATCGTCGCCTACGGCACCGCCAACGCCATCTTCGGCGAGGGCGGCAACGACATCGTCAACGCCGGCGGCGGCGCGGCGGCGGTCACGCTCGGCAACGGCAACGCCACCGTGACCCTGGGCGGGGCCGCCAACGTGGTGGTGGGCGGCACCGGCAACACCACGGTCACGGGGGCGCCCGGCGGCTACACGGCGGTCACGCTCGGCAACGGCAACGACACTGTGCAGGTCGGCGGCCAGCATGACGTGATCCTGCTCGGCACCGGCACCGACATCATCAGCGGCACGCAGGGCATGGCGTTCATCACCACCGGCGCGGGCAACGACACCATCACGCTCAGCGGCTCGGGCAGCACGGTGAACGCGGGCGGCGGCACCAACACCATCACCGGCGGCAGCGGGAGCGACATCTTCGTGCTGCCCAAGGCCAGCCAGGGCTTCGATGCCATCACCGGGTTCAGCGAAACGAACAGCGACGTGCTCGACCTGCGGTCGGCGCTGGCTGGGACGAGCTGGAACGGCAAGGCGGCGACGCTCGGCAACTACCTCAAGGTGAGCGACAGCGGCGGTAACACGACGCTCTCCATTGCCGCCACGGGCAGCGGGACGGGGACGGCGATCGCCACGTTGAACGGGGTCAGTTACGGCCTTAACGACCTGGTCAGCCACCACTCGCTGCTGACCTGAAGGGCGTCCCGCCGCGACCTTGGCTTGGCCAGAGTCCCAAACTGCCAGGGACTTGGCCGGGTCGCGGCACGGGCGCGCGGGCGCCGGGCCGCCGCACGACCAGCGTCGTCCACGGCCCCTCCCGCACCGTCCGCTCCAACACCAGCCCTGCCCGGCGATGGGCGGCCAGGACGCCGCGCGCCTGCGATTGAAGCAGGCCGGACAGGATGGCGGTCCCGCCAGGAGCGAGATGGGCGGCAAGGTCGTGGGCCATGAGCGACAGCGGGCGGGCGAGGATGTTCGCCAGCACCAGGTCGTAGGGCGCCCCGGCCCGCACGAAGCGACTGCGCCACCCGTCCGCGAGCCGCGCGTCCACCAGCGCCGCGGCGCCGTTCGCCCGCGCGTTCCGGCGCGCGAGCCGCACCGACCACGGCTCGATATCGGTCGCCCGCACCCGCACGCCCAGCACTCGCGCCGCCGCCATCGCGAGAATGCCCGAGCCTGTGCCGAGATCGAGCACGCGGCGCGGGCGGTGCCGGGCCACCAACTCCAGGGCGCGCAGACACCCCCGCGTCGAGCCATGCTCGCCGGAGCCGAAGGCAAGCCCGGCATCCAGTGTCAGGGTGATCCGCCCGGGCGCCGTCCGAGCGGTGACGTGGGTTCCCCGCACGGCGAAGCGTCGGCCGATGCGCTGCTCGGGGAAGCTCGCGTAGGTGCGCGCGAGCCAGCCCTCGGCCTCGACCGGCGCGCGCGCCGCCGCCACATCGATTCCGCTCAACGCGCTCGCCAGCACCAGCGCGCTCGCCAGCGCCGGCTCGTTCGCGCCGACCTCCTTCACGCCCTCGACACGCCAAGTGCCGGCCCGCTCGTCCCGGAAGAAGCCGACGGTCGCACAGGCGGCGCCCAGGGCGGCCTCGAACGCGTCCAGCGCGTGCTCGGGCACCTCGACCGAGATGGTCTCCAGGGCGGGCGGGGCATGCTTCATGCGGGCTTCCTTGGCGCGGTGCCATCGGGGGTCTAGGGTCCTCGGAAATTGGGAGTGAAACGGACAGCATGATCGACAAGTTCGTGCAGTCGATGGCCGAGGCGCTGCAAGGGATCCGCGATGGATCGACCGTGCTGCTGGCCGGCTTCGGTGACGTCGGCACGCCGACGGCGCTGACTGGAAGGGCTGATCGAGCAGGGCGCGCGCGACCTGACCCTGGTGTGCAACGCCGGGGGGCGGGAAGGCAGCGCGACCGCGCGGCTGATGACGTTGGGGCGCGTGCGCAAGCTGGTGTGCAGCTTCGTGCGGGCCGCGAGCGATGCGGGACGACTGGCCATGGAGGGCAAGCTGGAGGTGGAGGTCGTTCCGCAGGGAACCCTCGCCGAGCGCATCCGCGCCGCCGGGGCCGGGATCGAGGGCTTCTACACGCCCACCGGCGCTGACACCTTGCTGGCCGAGGGACGCGAGGTGCGCGAGATCGGCGGCAGGCTCTGTCTGCTGGAGTACCCGCTGCGCGGGGACGTGGCGCTGCTGGACGCGTGGGAGGCGGATCGCTGGGGCAACCTGACGTTCAAGGACACCCAGCGCAACTTCAACCCGGTTATGGCGATGGCGGCGGACCTTGCCGTCGCGCAGGCGAAACACACGGTCGAACTGGGCGCGATCCGGCCGGAGCACGTGCACACGCCGGGCATGTTCGTGGACCGCGTGATTCACGTCCCCGAGGCGGGCTGAGGAGAGGCATGGACATGGCAGAGCAAGCCTGGAAACCGCTCGACCGCGCCGGCATGGCCGCCCGTGCCGCCCAGGACATCCCTGAGGGCTGGGTGGTCAATCTCGGCATCGGCATCCCGACCGAAGTGGCGGACTACGTGCCGCTCGACCGCGAGGTGATCTTCCATTCCGAGAACGGGGTCATCGGTGCCGGCCCGGCGCCGGCGCCCGACCAGCTGAATCCCTACCTGATCAACGCCGGCGTGCAGCCGATCACGATGCGGACCGGCGGCAGCTACGTGCATCACGCCGACAGCTTCGCCATCGCCCGTGGCGGGCACCTCGATCTGTCGGTGCTCGGCGCCTTCGAGGTGTCCGAGACGGGCGATCTGGCGAACTGGGCGCATGCGGCGAACGAGACGACGAAGCAGATCGGCGGCGCCATGGACCTCGCGGTGGGCGCGCGACGGCTGTGGGTCATCATGGAGCACACCACGAAGACCGGGGCGGCGCGGCTGAAGCGTCGCTGCGGCTATCCGCTGACGGCCAAGGGCACGGTGCGGCGGGTCTACACCAACCTCGCCGTGCTGGACGTGACGCCACGGGGTTTCGTGATCCGCAACATGATCCCGGACCTGACCTTTGACGAACTGCAGGCGCGCACCGAGGCCCCGCTGCTGCGCGACTGACCTATTTTGTCCGGGACTCGTCGACCCCTCCCCCAACCCCCTCCCCTTGCGGGAGGGGGTTGGGGGAGGGGTCAAGCCACGCGAGTCGGTCGCCTGCCACCTGAGCAGCGTCAAGTCCCGCGCCGGGGCGGATCGCGGCTCAGACCGCGGGCGGCGAGCGCGTCAAGGTACGCGTTCCACCGCCGCTCCTGCTCGCGGCCCAACTCGTATAGGTACTCCCACGAGTAGATGCCCGTGTCGTGCAGATCATCGAAGTTCAGCCGCACGGCATAGTTGCCGACCGCTTCGATGCCGATGACCCGGACGTGCCGGCGGCCGCCGACGATGGTCTTCTGGCTCGGTCCGTGGCCCTGCACCTCGGCGCTCGGGCTCTCCACCCGCAGGTATTCGGCCGGCAGGCGGAACCGCCCGCCGTCGTCGAAGGTGACCTCTAGGCTACCGTCGGCGCGGTCCAGGCGGATCTCGGTGGCGAGCGGCATCAGGTCTCCAGAGGCCGCGCCTCTTCGGGCAGCATGATCGGGATGCCGTCGCGGATCGGGTAGGCGAGCCCGGCCTTGCGGCTGATCAGCTCGCCACGGGCGCGGTCGTATTCGAGCGGGCCCTTGGTCATCGGGCAGACCAGGATCTCGAGCAGCTTCGGATCGATCGGTACGGGAGCGGGGTCTTCGTTCGGCATGGCCTCAGCTCACGGAATGATTGGCCAGATCGCCATCCGGCGCGGCAGCACCCATTTGCAGCAGGACAAGCAGGGCGGCGGCGCGCTCCGCCTCGGCGGGCGCTTCCAGAAGCGCCTGTTTTTCCGCCGGCTCGAACGGGCAGGTCATGGCAAGCGTGATCACCAGCATGTCGTCGGGGATGCGGCGGATGGCGTCCCAGTTCGCCTCCAGCCCGAGCCGGACGAAGTAGTCCCGCAGCGCGGCGAGCAGCTCGTCCCGCTCGATCCCGATTGGACGCGGGTCCAAGGCGAGATCGTCCGCGAAACGCGTGAAGTCGCCGCGGACGCGCCGGTAGCCGCGATGCATCTCCAGCTCGCGGGCGAGATCGAAACGGATCAACCCGGACAGGGTGATCAGGAAACGGCCGTCCTCGGTTTCGCTGAACGAGGACAGCCGCCCGAGACAACCCACCCGAAACAGCGTCGGTCCGGTCGGCACGGTGTTGCCCGTGCCATCCGGCTGGATCATGGCGAGCATCCGTCCCGCGCCCAGCGCATCCTCAGTCATTGCCAGATAGCGCCGCTCGAAGACGTTCAGGGGCAGGCGCCCGCGCGGGAGCAGGAGCGCTCCCGGCAGCGGGAAGATCGGAAACGCGGCCGGCAGGTCGTCAAGGCGCGGGTGGAACGGCGCCATCACGAGAATAGCAGAGCCGACAACCGGCGACGGGCTGCCATCGTGGCGGGGTCGTCGAAGCCCCAGGCCTCAAAGAACTTCAGAAGCTGCAAGCGCGCCGCGTCCTCATTCCAGCCGCGCTCGCGGCGGAGGATCTCCAGCAGGTGCTCCGCCGCCTCGGCCCGCGCCCCGGACGCGTTGAGCGCGGTGGCAAGATCATAGCGCGCCTGGAAATCCGCCGAGTCGGCAGCCACGCGCTTCTGCAGGCTGGCGAGTTGAGATGTCGCCACCCGACCCTCTTCGGCCAGCGCCAGCGCGCTGCGGGCACCTGCGATCTCGGGGTGCTCGGCGATCGCGGGGGGCACCTGCTCCAGCGCCCCGGCGGCCTCGTCCTCGCGGCCCAACGCCATCAGCGCGCGGATCAGCCCGCCCCACGCCTCGGGGTTCTCCGGCTCCTCCTGGAGAAGAGCGCTGAACAGCTCCCCGGCGGCCTGGCCATCCCCCTGCTCCAAGGCGGCCTTCGCCTCGGCCAGCAGATCGGCGCTCGGCATGGCCCCGCCTGCGGTCTTCAGCAGGCTCTCGACGAACCGGCGAATTTCGGACTCCGGCAAGGCGCCCTGGAACAGATCGGCGATCTGGCCCTGCCAGAACGCGGCGACGGTGGGCACCGATTGCAACGGCAGGCCAAGCTGGGTGAGCTGCTGGATCAGCGCGGTGTTCTTGTCGATGTCGATCTTCACCAGCTTCACGCGCCCGCCCCCGGCGCGCACCACCTTCTCCAGCGTCGGGGTGAGCTGCTTGCAGGGCCCGCACCATGTCGCCCAGAAATCGACGAGGACCGGGACCTTGCGCGATGCCTCGATCACGTCGCGCATGAAGGTCTTCTGATCGCCCTCGACGATCATGTCCTGTGCCGCTCCGGCCTGGCCGGGCTGGCCGGACTTGTTCTGGCCGATGATGACGTCCATTGCGTGCTGGTCCCGATGATGCCTGTTACATGTTGCGGCGCGCGGCAAGCACAAGCGCCGACGGGCCCGACCTTGGCGCCGGCCAGGCGCCTCGTCCAGGGCCGTGACTGGGTTGATTTCGGCGCATCCGGCTCGCCGCCAAGGGCCGGCCTCTGAAAAGGATTGCGGCTCGTGGCACAGCGGGGAACACGCCGGCAGGACCGCTCGCGCCAGGACAGGCCGCGCACGGGCGAAAGACGCGCGCCGTTGCCGGAGGTCGCGGTGGTGCTGGTCACCGGCACCGACCCGGACGGGGACGCGCTGGCCCGGCCGCGTCGACGTGGGAGGAGGCCGGCCCGCCGCCGCGGATCCTGATGGCCCCGGAGCCGCACGGACACGCCGCGCTCGCACCCGGTCAGCGCGTGCTGGCGCGCCTGCGCCCCGCCGGGCCCGGCCGCTACGAGGGGCGCACCATCAGACGCCTGCCCGAAAGCCCCGGCCGCATCCTCGGCATCTTCCGTCCCGGTCGGCACGAGACCGGTCGGCAGGAGACCGCATCGAGCCCACCGATCGTCGCGCCAAGTCCGCCTGGTTGGTTCCGCCGGGGGAGGAGAACGGCGCCGAGGCGGGCGAGATCGTGCTCGCCGAGCCCCTGCCCCGGCACCACCGCACGCTCGGCCCTGGCCCGGCGCGGGTCGTCGAGCGGCTGGGCCGCATGGGCGACGCCCGCGCCGTCAGCATGATCTCCATCGCGACGCACGCGATCCCGCATGTCTTCCCCGATGCCGCCCTGCACGCGGCGGCCAGCGGCGCGCGCCGCCCCGCTTGCCGGGCGCGAGGACCTGCGGGAGGTTCCGCTGGTGACAATCGACGGCGAGGACGCCCGCGACTTCGACGACGCGGTGTTCGCCGAGCCGGAGGGCACCGGCTGGCGCCTGATCGTCGCCATCGCCGACGTGGCCCACTACGTCCGCCCGGCACCGCGCTCGACCAGGCCGCGCGCGAGCGCGGCAACAGCACGTATTTCCCCGACCGCGTCGTGCCGATGCTGCCCGAGGCGCTGTCGAACGGCTGGTGCAGCCTGCGCCCGCACGAGGATCGCGGCTGCCTGTTCGCCGAGATCCGCATCGATGCGGCCGGCGAGAAGCGCGCCCACCGCTTCGGCCGCGGCCTGATGCGCAGCGCCGCCCGGCTGACCTACGAGCAGGCCCAGCAAGCGCGACTCCGGCCGCCGGCGAGGCGCTGCGGGCGTGCCGCTCGCGCCCCTCTACGCCGCGTTCCGCGCGCTGCTCGCGGCCCGCGCAGCGGCGCGGGACGCTGGACCTCGACCTGCCGGAGCGCCGGATCGTGCTCGACGACGGCGGGCCGCGTCACCGCCGTGCTGCCGCGCCGGCGCCTCGACAGCCACCGGCTGATCGAGGAGTTCATGATCCTCGCCAACGTCGCCGCGGCCGAGGAGCTGGAGCGGTGCACGCCCCGTGCGTCTATCGCGTCCACGCGCCGCCGTCGGAGGAGAAGCTGGAGAACCTGCGCGGCTTCCTGCACGGGATGGGCGTGTCGCTGCCGCCGGGCGGTCAGGTGCATCCGCGCGACCTCGACCGCGTGCTGCGCGCGGTGGCCGACACGGCCGAGGCGCCGCTGGTCAACGAGGTGATGCTGCGCAGCCAGTCTCAGGCAGCCTACAGCGCGGACAACATCGGCCATTTCGGGCTGGCCCTGCCGCGCTACGCGCATTTCACAAGCCCGATCCGCCGCTACGCCGACCTGCTGGTGCATCGCAGCCTGATCCGCGCGCTGCGACTGGGGGCGGGCGGGCTGTCCGACCGAGGCGGCGGGACTGGAGGACGCGGCGCAGCACATCACCGCTACCGAGCGGCGTTCGGCGATGGCCGAGCGCGACGCCAGCGACCGCTACCTGGCGGCCTTCATGGCCGACAAGGTCGGCGCGGTGTTTCCGGCCCGTATTTCTGGTATCACCCGCTTCGGATTTTTCGTCACAATCGTTGACAACGGCGCGAGCGGTATTGTTCCGCGCTCGTCTCTGCCGGATGATCTGTGGTGGCATGACGAGCGCGAGCAGACGCTGACCGGCCGCCGCACCCGCTTGGTTTTCCGTCTCGCCCAGGAAGTGGACGTGCGCCTCGCGGAGGCGGCCCCGCTCACCGGCGGGCTCGTGTTCCACGTCATGCAGGGGGTGCCGTCCCGCCCGTCCAGGGACGGCAAAGTTGGCGGCAAAGGCCGCAAGCGATCCGTATGACGTGAGGCGCCTCGGGCTCCTTCTGCTTCTCCTCGCCGCTCCCGCCCGTGCCGACCCGGTCGCCACGCCGGCCTTCGACACCGCGTTCGCGGCGCGTGTCTATGCCGCGGCCCTCGGCTTCGTGGCGCCACGTGCGCTCGATCCGGTGTCGGTCCCGGAGCTGACGCTCTGGGGCCTGCGCGGGCTGACCGCGCTCGACCCCGACCTCGGGCTCGAGCGCGTGGGGCGGACGATCCGGCTCCGGCAGGCGGGGCGGGTGCTGCTAAGCGTCCCCGAGCCGGGGCGACGGTGCCCGAGGCTGTCGCAACCGCGGAGTGGGCAGATGTCGCGGCAGTGCTGGCCGGCGCCGGCTGGGCCGCGTCGCTCGCGCTGCGACAGGCCGGCACCCAGGGCGTGATGCAGGCGTTCTTCGATGAGATGTTCAGTCATCTCGACCCCTACTCCCGCTACGTCGCGCCACCGGCGGCGTCGGCCGACGAGGAACGGCGGGACGGGGAGGCCGGTGTGGGGCTGGTACTCGCCGCACGCGGCACGGCCTTGGTGGTGGCGCAGGCAATCAGCGGCGGGCCGGCCGCGCAGGCCGGCATCCGCGCGGGCGACCGCATCCTGTCCGTTGACGGCGACAACGCGCGCGGATCCAGCCCGGAAGACGCGGAGGACTGGCTGGACGGCCCTGAGGGAAGCGAGGTCACGCTGGTTGTCCAGGGCGCGCGCGGCCGGCGGCGCCTGACGCTCACGCGAGCGCCGGTGACGGCGGAGACGGTGTTCAGCACCGGCGTCCAGACCGCACTCGTGGTGCGCCTCGCCAGCTTCACCGCGAGCACGGCGACGCGGCTTGCGACCGTCCTGGAGGCCGGGCTCGCGAGGGCCGGGCCCGCAACAGGCGTTGTGCTCGATCTGCGCGGCAACCGTGGGCGGCCTGGTGCGTCAGGCGGTGATGGTGGCCGACGAGCTGCTGCCGGCCGGGCTGGTCGCCCGGACGCAGGGCCGTGACCAAGCGGCGAACCGTGTGTGGCGTTCCACGGACGGCGAGCTCGGCGCCAACCGGCCGATCGTCGTCATGGTGGACGGCGACACGGCGAGCGCCGCCGAGATCCTGGCCGCCGCCCTGGCCGATCGCGGCCGCGCCGTGGTCGTCGGCAGCTCCACCTTCGGCAAGGGGCTGGTGCAAACGATCACCCGCCTGCCCGATGGCGGCGAGCTGATCCTCACCTGGAGCCGCGTCCTCGCCCCACGCGGCTGGCCAATCCAGGCACTCGGCGTGCTGCCGCAGGTCTGTACCAGTTTCGGCCAGGCGGCAGCCGAGCGGCAGATCACGGCCCTGGCCGAGGGAGTGCAGCCGATGGCCCTGGCGCTCGACCGTGCCCGCGATGCGCGCGCGCCGGTGCCGCCAGTCCAGGTGCTCGCCATACGCGCGGCCTGCCCGGCGGCTGAAGGCACGGCATTCGACCTGCACGTCGCCCAGCGGCTGATCGCCAACCCGGCGGCCTACGCGGCGGCACTGCTGCCGCCGCTGCCGCCGGCCCCGTTCGATCGCGCGACACGGTAGGGGCGCGACGGCGTGCCAGGCAGGCCCAAATTGGGCGCGGCCAGCCGCAGCAGGCCCCTCAGCACGCGCCCATTCAGCATGAGCCGCGTGCGCGGCGGTGCGACCCGTAGGGTCTGGGGCATGGTTCCGTCCGGCATCTCGCCCTCCCATCGTGTCGATGGAGCGAGCATGTCCGTCAGGCGCGGCTCGGCGCGATTACCCGGCAGGTACGCGCACCGCCGCATCCGCCGTGATACGGACTTGCGGCATGGACCCATCCCTGCATGGCGGCGATCACGCCGTGATCGACGGGCAGGCGGCGATCGGTGGCCTGCTCGCACGCACGCGCAAGGCGCGTCGCATCAGCCAGCTCGATCTTGCCGGCGAGGCGGGCGTCTCGGCGAGGCACCTGAGCTTCGTCGAGACCGGCCGGGCGCGGCCAAGCCGGGGGCTTGTGCTCCGCCTCTGCGAGACGCTCGGCGTGTCGCCGCGCGAGGCCGACGCCTTCCTGCTCGCCGCCGGCTTCGCGCCGGCGCACCGGGAGACGTCGCTGGAGGCGCCGGCGATGGCCGAAATTCTGGACGCGCTGCGCCTGATGCTCGGCCGCCACGACCCGCTGCCCGCCGCCGCCTTCGACGCGCGCTACGACTACGTGATGGTGAACACGGCTTACGCCGCGTACGTGAACGCCTGCCTGGCCGCCGGCGCGGACGAGGCGGCGGGTCGCGGCACCGTCACCCCGCTGGCGCTGCTTCCCGCGCCCCGGCCCAATATGCTGCGCCTGCTCTGCCATCCGCGCGGCGCACGGAGCATGGTCGTCAATTGGGCCGAGGTGACGCGCGAGGTGCTCGGCCGCGCCACGCGGGAGGCGCGTCTGACGCCCGCCGATCCGGCCCGCCGGCCGCCCCTGGACGAGGTGCTGGCCTACGCGGGGGTGGCCCGCCTGCTGCGGGGCAAGCTAGGCACCGGGCTGCTCGTACCGGTCGAGATCCGCCGCCCGGAGGGTGGTTCGTCCCGGTTCATGACGACGCTTGCCACGGTCGGTACCGCGCAGGACCTTACCTTGCGCGAGCTGCGGATCGAGGGCTTCCACCCGATCAGTGGCGGCTGAGCGGGGCCTACTCGGCCGCCATCACCTGCTTCGGGTCAGCCCCGACCCGGCCCGAGCCCTCGCCGCTCGCGTGGGCGAGGCGGAAATCGTAGCGCACCGCCGGGATGCCCTGGACCGGCGCCTCCGGATCGTGAGCGCGCGGCGTGATGACCAGGGGTTTCGACACCCCGAAGACGGTGTCGCTGTCGATATGCGGATCGTCGCCGAAATAGAGCGCGGTGACCAGTTCGCGGTGGCCGGGGGCACCGATCAGGAAATGGATGTGCGCGGGACGGCAGCCGTGGCGCCCCTGCTCGCGCACCAGCGCCCCCACCGGTCCGTCCATCGGGATCGAGTAGCCGTGCGGGACCAGGGTGCGGACATGGAAGCGCCCGTCGGCGTCGCAGCGCACGTTGCCGCGCATGTCGATGGCGGCGTCGCGGGCCTGGAGGTCGTACCAGCCCTCGGCGTCGGTCTGCCACATCTGCACGAAGGCGCCCGGAACCGGCGCGCCGGCATTGTCGGTGACCTGACCATAGAACAGCATCTCCGGCCCGGTGGCGTAGCGGGCGAGGCTGCCGCCGATCGGCACCTCCGGCGCGTCCTCGCGGTAGAACGGGCCGAGCAGGCTGCTCTGCGTGCCGGTTTCCTGCGCG
The DNA here is from genome assembly GCA_963756495.1 of uncultured Pseudomonadota bacterium. Classification (GTDB taxonomy): domain Bacteria; phylum Pseudomonadota; class Alphaproteobacteria; order Acetobacterales; family Acetobacteraceae; genus DATFDN01. The sequence continues at coordinate 104,403 of CAVWNS010000014.1, forward strand.
GCGTTGTCGTGCATCAGATGGACCAGCGCGGACAGGCCGAGCACGTCGGAGAGCAGGATGAACTCCTGGCGGGTCGGCGTGCAGGCCTGGCCGACGCGGGTCAGGAAGCCGATCGCCTTCAGCCATTCATCGGGGGTGAGCCGCACCTCGCGGGCGAAGTCATGCATGTGGCGAACAAGGCTCGCCATCACCTCCCGCAGGCGCGGGTCCGGGGTGGTGTCCATCTGCTCGGTCACCGCCTGCGTCACGCTCGAAACGGTCAGGTCTTCCATCGTATTCCCCTATTCGGCAGCAGCGCGGCGCGGCTGGAATGCCGGCATGACCGCCTGGGCGAAGTCGCGCAGGCCGGCGATCGAGGCCTTCGGATCGACCAGCAGGATCCGCTCGATGCCGCCCTCGCGCAGGCGGTGCAGCCGGGCGATGATCTCCGCCGGCGTGCCGAGCAGGGCCGCGTCGTCGCGGCGCACGTCCTCGGGCGGGCGTTCCCCGCGCGCGAGGTCGCCGATCACCCGCAGCACCTGCCGGCGGGTCTCGAAGGCGGCATCGCGCTCCGCCTCCGTGCGGACCATCTGGAGCGCGCGCGCCACCGCGACCATGCCGGGGTCGTACGGCCGGCCAAGCCGTTGACACTCCTTGCGGAAGATCGCGACGCGATCGAGGGTGAGCCGCACCGACCCGATCTGGTCCAGCAGGAGGTTGAAGCCCTCGCGCGCGGCGCGGCGGACGGAGTCCGGGCTGCCGGCGGCGAGCCACAGCGGCGGGTGCGGGCGCTGCACCGTCGCGGGCTCCACCACGATATCGTGGTAGTGCCAGCGCGCGCCCTGGTGCGAGAACCGGCCCTCGCTGGTCCAGGCCTTGCGGATCACCGCAATGGCCTCGTCGAACCGCGCCCCGGCCTCGTCCTGGGGGATGCAGAACCCATCGAATTCCGCCGCACGGTAGCCCTTGCCCACACCGAGATCGAGCCGCCCGCCCGAGAGCAGATCGAGCGTGGCCGCCTGCTCGGCGATCAGCACCGGATTATGCCAGGGCAGCACGACGACGGCGGTGCCGAGGCGGATGCGGCTGGTCCGCGCGGCGAGGTAGGCGAGCAGGGTCAGCGAGGCGGACACCTGGCCCTGGCCGGTGAAATGGTGCTCGACCAGGAAGACGCTGTCGAAGCCCAGCCGCTCGGCCTCGACCACGTAGTCGATGAAGCCGCCATAGGAGTGGCTGTCCCCGGTCCCGAGGTTGGTGCCTCGCTTGGTGCGCGCACCGCCGAACAACCCAAAGCGCATCGCGCCCTCCTGGCCGCAGAGTATCGGGCAGCGGCACCGGGTCAAGCGGACGTCGATCGTCTGGGGCCATTGTCAAGAGCGGCGCGTCGCGCGCGTGTACACCTCGGGTTCCCGGAGACTCGCCCGATGTACATCCCTGGCGGATCGCGGCCGATGTGTACACCAGGGGTTCGCGTCCCCTTAACCAATGCGGCCAAACCCCGGACTGACCCGCTGCCCCGCCCCGCCCACCATAATCAGATCGACCGAAGCGAGACCCGTCTCGCCATCGCGCCGTCAGGAACGCGCGCGTCACCGCCGCGAGCTGCGCGGGCGCGGTGAACACGAGTGCATGCGCGACCTCCGGGATCACCACCAGGCTGCCCTTCGCCAGCCCGCGCGTGACGCGCTCGGCCCAGGCCTCGTCGCAGATCGGGTCGTGCTGGCCGCGCACGACGAGCGTCGGCGCCGAGACCCCGGCGAGGCGGTCCTCCGGGCGGTCGCGCAGCGACAACTGGAAGGTCCGCAGCGTGCGGGCATATCCGGCCCTGTGGTAGTCGGCATAGCTCATCGGCCCAAGCTCGGGGGGTTGTAGCGGTTGTTCTGGCGCCAGCGGACGAACTGCCAGAACCAGCCCCGCTGTCCGGCGGGGCCGTGGGGCCTTGCAGGATGCAGCGATCCACCCGGTCCGGATGGCGCGCGGCGAGCGCGACGATGATCTGGCAGGGGAAGGAATCGCCGAGCAGGGAGGCGCGCGCGATGCCGCGCCTTGCATCGTCGGGGTCGGCGCCAATTCCACACCGGACAGAGAAAGGTCTGCGGCAGCCAAGGCGCGCCGAGCGCGGCGGCCAGATGCACCAGCGCGCCGTTCGAGGAGCCGATGAAGGCGGCCGGATAGGTCCGATCGGGATAGAGGCCCGCCAGCCAAGCCGCGATGGCCCCGACATCCAGGCGCGATCTCCCGCCGCGTGACCGCCTCCACCATGCCAGCAAAGCTGTAGAACCATTCGCGTGGCCGACGCGGCAGCCTGTTCGTCAGCGGCAGCAGCCGGGTCCATCGCGGGCGAGCCGGTCAGGCTGTCGAATTCCTCGCTGTGCAGGAACCTCCCCAGGGCACGCGCCATGCCGGCGGCGGTGTCGAAGCGCGCGATTCCGCGCGGGCCGCCGCACCCGCTCCCGGCCTTGCTCGGCATTGCACCCGGCTCCCTGCCTTTCTATAGCGTCCGCAACCCAGCCAGGAGCCCAGGATGGCCGACCGGACCGCGACGCCCGATCACAAGATGACGGACTACAAGGTGAAGGACATCTCGCTCGCCGAATGGGGCCGCAAGGAAATCTCCATGGCCGAGGACGAGATGCCCGGCCTGATGGCCGTCCGGGCCGAGTACGGCGCATCCAAGCCGCTGAAGGGCGCGCGCATCGCGGGCTGCCTTCACATGACCGTGCAGACGGCGGTGCTGATCGAAACGCTGATGGCGCTCGGCGCCAGCGTGCGCTGGTCCTCGTGCAATGTGTTCTCGACGCAGGACCATGCCGCCGCCGCCGTCGCCGCCGCCGGCATTCCCGTCTTCGCCTGGAAAGGCATGGACGACGAGGCGTTCTGGTGGTGCATCGAGCAGACCGTGCGCGGCCCCGGCAACTGGACGCCCGACCTGATCCTCGACGACGGCGGCGACCTCACCAAGCTGATGCACGACAAGTATCCCGAGATGCTGGCCGACATGCGCGGATTGTCGGAGGAGACGACGACCGGCGTGCACCGGCTGCGCGACATGGAGCGCGACGGCACCTTGCTGGTGCCCGCGATCAACGTGAACGACAGCGTCACCAAGTCGAAGTTCGACAATCTCTATGGCGTCCGGGAGTCGCTGGTCGATGGCATCCGCCGCGGCACCGACGTGATGATGTCCGGCAAGGTCGCGGTGGTGAACGGCTTCGGCGATGTCGGCAAGGGCTCGGCGGCGAGCCTGCGCAACGCCGGCTGCCGCGTGATGGTCACCGAGATCGACCCGATCTGCGCCTTGCAGGCGGCGATGGAGGGCTACGAGGTCGTCACCATGGACGACGCCGCGCCGGTGGGCGACATCTTCGTCACCGCGACCGGCAACGTGGACGTCATCACGCTGGATCACATGCGCCGGATGAAGCACCGCGCCATCGTCTGCAACATCGGCCATTTCGATTCCGAGATCCAGATCGAGAGCCTGCGCAACTACCGCTGGGAGAACGTGAAGCCGCAGGTGGACGAGGTGGTGTTCCCCGACAACAAGCGCCTGATCCTGCTGTCGGAGGGACGGCTGGTCAATCTCGGCAACGCGACCGGCCATCCGAGCTTCGTGATGAGCGCGTCCTTCACCAACCAGGTGCTGGCGCAAATCGAGCTGTTCACCGCCGCCCCGGGCGCCTACGAGCGCAAGGTCTATACGCTGCCCAAGGCGCTCGACGAGAAGGTCGCCGCGCTGCATCTGGGCAAGGTGGGCGCTAAGCTGACCCGGCTGACGCCGCAGCAGGCCGATTATATCGGAGTCCCGCCGAGCGGGCCGTACAAGCACGAGCTGTATCGGGTCCTGAGGCGTCCCTACAGCGCTCCCCGAGGATTCGGCCTTTCTGCAACATCTGCCCGAGAGCGGCGAGAAACCCGCCGGATATGCATTGATCTGTCTCTTTACCGGTCCTACGGTGGCTCCGGGCGGTCAGCACGTGCCGTCATCGATGCGGGGAGGGCTGGATATGCGGGTTAAGGGGTCTGTCGCGCTCGTGGCGCTGAGCTTGATTGCTGTCGGGACTGTCAGTCAGTCCGGCACGGCGGCGCCACCCGGAACGCGGGGCTTTCAGGGAAGCGGCCACTCATCGGTGGCGGGTTGCCCCGACCTGGTGTGGCGCCTGGTCAGGAACGGGGGGAACGTCACGGGGATCACGTTCTTTTCGGATATGAGCGGCGTGAGCGAGGTCAAGGGGACCGTCAATGACGCCGGGCAGTTCCACTTGACAATGACCCCCGCGATGGCCAATGGCCCGTCCGGGACGGTTGATGGAACCAGGAGGCCAAACGGCGCTATCCAGGCGCAAGTGAGAGGCCAAGGATGCGCCAACATGCAGCTGTCGATGCAGCCGATCACCGACGTCAATCATTGGACGAATTTCGGTGGCGGTGGCAGCGGCTAGCAAGGCGGCGAGGGCTTCGCGCCCTCTCTGACTGGGGACTGCCCACTCACCTGCAAAGGCGGAGCGAGTGTTCGATTCCACCCCCGTCAGTCATCAGCCCGGAGCCTCCGACGGGACGGCAATGCGGCACCGGCCCCGGGCGGTTACCCGAGGCCGGCTTCGCGTGCCCCTAATCTAACGAAGGACCCCCTCGGTGATCGGGGCTTATCAGCGCCGCTGAGCAGGGAAACCAGCAGCGCGCCGACAACGGTCACCACTGTTCCGACCATGTCTGCCTCCCGAGGGTGGCTCCGGCTGCATCAGCCGGCTCCACCGCCGCTGTTCTCGGAATAGTTGATCATGGTCGCGGAAGCTGGAGTCAGGGTAGCGGTGCCGATCGCGATTCCAAGCAGCGCCGCGAGAGCGAGAAGTGCTGTCTTCATGGAAAGTCTCCTGTCTTGACCATTGCGGTGTTTCCCGCATCAGGCGGCCGTGGCATTCGCTTGGGCCGTTCTGACGACAGGAGCATTACCGCGCCGGCGCGGGATCCGCTGTGACGGCCGTCACAGCGGAATAGTCCACAGATCGACTTCATGGGGGTAGATCGGCGGGGGCACCAGTGGGATCGATCCGGTGTCGTAACCTATTTCCCATAGGAGGATTAATGCCTTATTGGTGCATCGTCCGTTGGCGGAGGGAGTGGGATTCGAACCCACGGTACGCTGTTAACGCACACACGCTTTCCAAGCGTGCGCCTTAAGCCGCTCGGCCATCCCTCCGGACGGAGCCCCTATACCAGCGAGCCCGCTCAGGCGTCCATCTTCAGCGCCGCCAGGAAGGCCGATTGCGGGATCTCCACCTTGCCGAACTGGCGCATCCGCTTCTTGCCCTCCTTCTGCTTGTCCAGCAGCTTGCGCTTGCGGCTGATGTCGCCGCCGTAGCATTTCGCGGTCACGTCCTTCGACAGCGCGCTGATCGTCTCGCGCGCGACCACCCGGCCGCCGATCGCGGCCTGGATGGCGATCTTGAACAACTGGCGGGGGATCAGCTCCTTCAGCTTGGCGCAGATCGCGCGTCCGCGCGCCTCGGCGACGCTGCGATGGGCGATGAAGCTCAGCGCGTCCACCGGATCGTTGTTGACGAGGATGGAGATGCGCACCAGCTCGCCCACGGCGTAGCCGTCCATCTGGTAGTCGAAGCTCGCATAGCCGCGGCTGACCGACTTCAGCCGATCGTAGAAGTCGAACACCACCTCGTTCAGCGGCAGGCGATAGACCGCCATGGCCCGATTGCCGACATAGGTGAGGTCCACCTGCTCGCCGCGCCGGTCGTTGCACAGGTGCAGGATGGCGCCCAGATAGTCGTCCGGCACCATGATGGTGGCGCGAATCCACGGCTCCTCAATGCGGTCGATCACGCTGCCGTCCGGCATGTCGGCCGGATTGTGCAGCTCCTGCATCTGCCCGTTGGTGCGGAACAGGCGATAGACGACGGAGGGCGCCGTCGCGATCAGGTCGAGGTCGAACTCGCGCGTCAGCCGCTCCTGGATGATCTCCAGGTGCAGCAGGCCCAGGAACCCGCACCGGAAGCCGAAGCCCAGCGCCGCCGAGGTCTCCGGCTCGTAGTGGAAGCTGGCATCGTTCAGCCGCAGCTTGGCCAGGCTGTCGCGCAGTTTCTCGAAATCGTCGGCATCGACCGGATAGAGCCCGCACCACACGACCGGGATCGAGGGCTTGAAGCCCGGCAGCGCCTCGGCCGTCGGCGCGCGATCGTCGGTGATCGTGTCGCCGATACGGCAATCCGCGACCGTCTTGATCGCGGCCGTGATGTAGCCGATCTCGCCTGGGCCCAGGTCATCGACGGGGATCATCTTGGGGCTGAACACGCCCGCCTGCTCGACCACGTGGACCGCGCCGGTGGACATCATGCGAATCTTCTGGCCGCGCTTCATCCGACCGTCGCGCACACGGACCAGGATCACCACGCCGAGATACGGATCGTACCAGCTATCGACCAGCAGCGCCTTCAGCGGGGCAGCGCCATTCCCGCGCGGCGCCGGCAGGCGTGTGACCAGCGCCTCCAGCACGCCCTCGATGTTCAGGCCCGTCTTGGCGCTGATCTCGATCGCGTCGGAGGCATCGAGCCCGATCACGTCCTCGATCTGCTGCTTCACCCGCTCGGGCTCGGCGGCGGGCAGGTCGATCTTGTTGAGCACGGGCACGATCTCGTGGCCCGCGTCGATCGCCTGATAGACGTTGGCGAGCGTCTGCGCCTCGACCCCCTGGCTCGCATCCACCACCAGCAAGGACCCCTCGCAGGCGGCGAGGCTGCGGCTCACCTCGTAGGCGAAATCGACATGGCCCGGCGTGTCCATCAGGTTCAGCTCGTAGATCTGCCCATTCTGCGCCTTGTAGGCCAGGCGGACGGTCTGCGCCTTGATGGTGATGCCCCGCTCGCGCTCGAGGTCCATGTTGTCGAGCACCTGGTTGGTCATCTCGCGATCCGACAGGCCGCCACAGGCCTGGATCAGCCGGTCGGCCAGGGTGGATTTCCCGTGGTCGATATGCGCGATGATCGCGAAGTTGCGGATATGGTCGATCGGTGTCTCGGACATGAAACTCGCTCAAGTGGCGCAGGCGCGTAGCGGGCGCAGAGATAGGCGCAAACGCGGGCGGTGTCAGCCACGCAGGCTTTTTCCCGCAGATTGCCGCGGGGCCGGCCTCCGACAAGCCGACCCGATGAGCCGCCGCCGGGCAGATTGCGTCCCGGCGGTGGCAAGTCCTACCAGAAACGGGCGGGGGCTGTCCCGTCGCTGCTAGATGGAATTGAACGCTTGATACCGCCGGTTTATTAATACTCTGAACCGATCGCGGTCCTACCGATGAAGCGGGGTCCCCTTGGTGGCCTTGTCAACATCCTTTTTGGGACCGCGCAGGGCGAGGCCAACAAGGTCCGGCGAGTCGGCGGGTTCGGCCTTGAATGCGGCACGGTTTGCCGCGTCGTGCCCGGTGGAGAACATGGCGCGGACGTAGACGGCGCGAGTTCAGGCCCCGTTCGATCCCGACACGGTAGGCGCGCAGCAATCCTTCCGACCGCGCCGACCCAGCGGGCTGCACGGCGCGCGAACGGGCATCGCGCGTCACATCAGCGGACGGGTCGCCGGAAGGCCCAATCGGATCCGACCGAACTGCTCGGCGTTGACGTCGTAGTCGACTGTGCCGTGATGGACGGCGACGCTCAGATCGCGGAACGAGGACTGCAAAGGCGAGGAGTCGTAGGCGGCGTTCGCCCCCGCGCCGGCGAATAGTCGCTCCACCGCCTGCCGGCAGCGCTGCACGGCGTAGCTGACGCAATAGCGCAGATCGACCATCTCGTCAGGGGTCACGACGCGACGCTCCCGGCTCAACCCATCGAATCCGTCGGCCACCTTGCCGAGGATGAGTTCAGCGGCGCGCAAATCGAGTTCCGATTCGGCGATCCGAAACTGAAGCCCCGGACTGTCGGCCTTGCGGCTGCCGTTATATTTGTCGTCGCGAACGCGCGTCATCGCCACGAAATCCGCCAGGAAGCGCTGTGCCAGGCCCAGCACCGGCGCGCTGACATGATAGGCGAGGCCCGCGCGCACCGGCATCATGTGCAACCAGGTTGCGTGCCGCCGGCCCCAGTCGCTGGCGCTACCATACAGGATATGCGTCGGCACGACGCGGTATTCGGGCACGAACACGTCGTCCAGCACCAGTTCCTTGCTGCCGGTGCCCTTCAGCCCCATGCTGAACCAATTGTCGTTGATCGCGTAATCACTGGCCGGAACCATGGCGTGGATGGCTGGAGGCAGCGAACCATGCGGGTCGGCGACCTTGACCCCAAGCAGGCTCCATCGCGCATGATCGCACCCGCTGGCGAACGGCCAGCGACCGGTCAGCCGCCAACCGCCGTTCACCCGCACGGCACGCGCGGTCGGCGCGAGCGAGCCCGCAATCACCGTCTCGGGGTCGTCCGCGGCGATCTCGTCCTGCACTCGCTCGTCAAACATCCCGAGTATCCAAGTATGCGCGAGCAGGACCATGAGGACCCATGACGCCGAGGAGGAGGCCAGGGCAAGGGTCCGAACCACCTGATGCATGGTGCGCAGATCGCACTCCGCGCCTCCCAGCCTTCGGGGTTGCAGGATTCGAAACAATCCGGCCTGCTTCATCGCGGCGACCACGTCGGGATGCACGCGCCGCTCTGCCTCGTTGTCCTCCTCGTGCGCCCGCAGCATCGGGAGCAGGGCCTCGGCACCGGCGGCGTAGAAATCCGGCGCGCTTGCGCATTGCGTTCCGGGGCGGGTCATGGTGTCGGACATCCTCGTCCCCTTCCGCTGTCATGAAGGCGAGCATGGTAGGACCCCACGCCCGGGAAAACGCAAGACCTTCCGCCGCTCCCGCCGCTGAACGAGCGGTGTGAGGCACGTCAGTGGAGGCTGTTGTCCGAAGGGAGACCTGATCAGCGCAGCGTCGCGCCGGTCGCCTTCGCCACGGCCGCGACCACCTTCCCCGCAGCCTGCTCGATCTCCGAGTCCGTCAGCGTCCGCTCGCGCGGCTGGAACGTGACCTCGACGGCGAGCGACTTCTTGCCGGCCGGCAGCGTCTCGCCCTGATAGGCGTCGAACAGCGCGACACCGGCAATCAGCGCCCGGTCGGCGCCGCGCGCGGCGCGCAGCACGGCCTCGGCGGTGACCGCTTCATCGACCAGGAACGCGAAGTCGCGGCGGACCGGCTGGAAAGCCGGCAGGTCCGGCGCGGCGCGACGGCGGCGCTTGGGATCGGGGATCGCATCCAGGAACAGCTCGAACGCACAGGCCGGACCGAGATCGATCGCGGCGAGCACGCCCGGATGCAGCGCGCCGAACGTGCCGAGTACCGTCCTCGGTCCCTGGCGGACCACGCCGGAGCGGCCGGGGTGATAGAAGCCGGGCGCGTCCGCGCTGACGCTCAGCGCCTCCATGGGCACGCCGAGCGCGCCCAGTGCCGCGTAGAGATCGGCCTTGGCGTCCAGGGCATCGACGGCGCGCGCGGGCTCGGCCCAGCTTCGCGGCGTCGATCCGGCGCGCAGCCCGGCCGCGACCTGGCGCTGGCCGTCGGTGTGGAAGCCCGGCCCGACCTCGAACAAGGCCACGTCCGGCCAACCGCGCGCGGCGTTGCGCTGCGCCGCCAGAGCCAAGGTGGCGACCGGGGTGGGGCGGAGCTGGTCGAGATCGGCGGCGATCGGGTTACTGAGCCGCAGCGCCTGGGGCGTATCGCCGAACAGCGCGGCCTGGCCCTGCGCCATGAAGCTGAAGGTCACGCACTCGGCCAAGCCCTGCGCGGCCAGGGTGCGCCGCGCCAGCGCCGCGCGGGCCTGGCGCGCGCTGAGCGTCGGCAACGGGACGGGAGCGGGGCGGGGCAGCGAGACGGGCGGGATGGCGTCGAGGCCGCGCAGGCGCAGGACCTCCTCGATCAAATCGGATTCCGGCTCGATCAGCGCGCAGCCCTCGGCGGCGCGCGCGGCGGTGGCGGGATCGAGGTCGCACCCCTGTTCCAGGGCGACGCCCGAGGCGATGTCGTTGCGCCAGGATGGGACCGCGACGGTCACGCGGGGGGCGTCGCGCTCCTGCACCACGAAGCCCAGCCGTTCCAGCGCCGACACCGCCTCGTCAGGAGGCACATCGGCCCCGCCCAGTTCGGCCAAGCGTTCAAAACGCAGGCGAGCGCTGCGCCGCCAAGCCGGCGGCTGCCCGGCGGCGACGACCATGCCCGGCTCGCCGCCGCAGAGATCGATGACCAGTTTCGTCGCCACCTCGATCGCGTCGGGCATGAGCGCGGGGTCGATGCCGCGCTCGAATCGTTGTCGCGCGTCGGAGACGACCTGATGGCGGCGCCCGGTCAGCGCGACCCGTACCGGGTCGAACAGCGCGCACTCGATGAAGACCGCGCGCGTCGCCTCGTCGCAGCCGGTGGCCTCGCCGCCGATCACGCCGGCCATCGACTGCACGCCCGCCGCATCGGCGATGGCGCAGTCCTCCAGGGTGAGCGTGTAGTCCTTGCCGTTCAGCGCTCGAAAGCTCTCGCCGGCGCCGCGTCGCAGTACCAGCGTGTCCCCCGCCACCTTGTCGGCGTCGAAGACATGCAGCGGCCGGCCGAGATCGACGGTGAAAAAGTTGGTCACGTCCACCAGCGCGTTGATCGGGCGCAGGCCGATCGCGGCCAGCCGCGCGGCGAGCCAAGCCGGGCTCGGTCCGTTGCGCACGCCGCGTATCGTGCGGCCGAGTATCCAGGGGCACGCCTCGGGCCAGTCGATACGCCAGCGCGGACCGCCGTCGAAGCCGGGGGCGACCGGCGCCGGGTTCCATGGCTTGAGCTGGCCGAGGCCAGTGGCGGCGAGGTCGCGGGCGATGCCGCGCACCGAGAAGCAGTCGCCCCGGTTCGGCGTGACGCTGACCTCGATCACCGGATCGTCCAGCCCGGCCCAGGCCGCGTAGGGCGTGCCCACGGGGGCGTCCTCGGGCAGTTCGACGATACCGGCATGGTCCTCGCCCAGCCCCATCTCGCGCGCCGACAGCAGCATCCCGGCGCTGGTCACGCCCCGGATCTCGCCCACCTTCAGGGTGATGCCGGTGCCGGGGATGACGCTGCCCGGCGGGGCGAACACCGCTTTCATGCCGGAGTGGGCGTTCGGCGCGCCGCAGACCACGGAGACGAGGCCCGCGCCGGTGTCCACCGTGCAGGCGCGCAGGCGGTCGGCGTTGGGATGCTGCACTGCCTCGGTCACGCGCGCGATGCGGAACGGGGCGAGCGCGGCGCCACGGTCGGCGATGCCCTCCAGCTCCAGGCCGATGCGGGTCAGCGTCTCCCCGATCCGCTCGATGGTTGCGTCCGTCTCGAGATGCGTGCGCAGCCAGGAGAGGGTGAACTTCACCGCTCAGCCTCCCTCGTGCAGCATCGCGGGCGCGAGCGGGTTGAAGCCGTAATGGCGCAGCCAGCGTATGTCGGATTCGAAGAACGGGCGCAGGTCGGGGATGCCGTGCTTCAGCATGGTAACGCGCTCCACGCCCATGCCGAAGGCAAAGCCTTGCCATTCACGCGGATCGATCCCGACATTGGCCAGCACGCGCGGATGCACCATGCCGCTGCCAAGGATCTCCAGCCAGTCCGTTCCCTTGCCCAATTCTCCCGAGCGGCGGTCCCAGCCGATATCCACCTCCATGCTGGGCTCGGTGAACGGGAAGTAGCTGGCGCGGAAGCGCACGGGCAGGTCGGCGATACCGAAGAAGGCGCGCAGGAAGTCGATCAGGCAGCCCTTGAGATGGCCGAGCGTGATGTCGCGGTCGAGCACCAGCCCCTCGCACTGATGGAACATCGGGCTGTGCGTGGCGTCGTGATCGGCGCGGTAGGTGCGCCCGGGCACGATGACGCGGAAGGGCAGGGGCCGTTCCAGCATGGCGCGCACCTGCACCGGCGAGGTGTGGGTGCGCAGCACCGGGGGTGCCTGCTCGTTGCGGGCGTGCAGGTAGAACGTGTCTTGGTCGTCGCGCGACGGGTGATGCGCCGGGATGTTGAGCGCGCTGAAATTATGCCAATCGGTCTCCACGTCCGGGCCCTCGGCGATCTCGAAGCCCATGGCGCCGAAGATCGCGGCCATCTCCTCCATGGTGCGGCTGATCGGGTGGATCAGGCCGGCGGGACGCGGCCGGGGCGGCAGGGTCGGGTCGATGCGCTCGGCGGCGAGGCGGGCGTTCAACTCGGCCCGTTCCAGCGCGACACGTCGGGATTCGATGGCATCGGTGAGCGTGTCTTTAAGATCGTTCAGCGCCACCCCGCGCGCCCGCCGCTGCTCGGGCGGGGTCTTGCCGAGTTCCTTGAGCAGGGCGGTGAGCCGCCCGCTCCGCCCCAGCACGGCAACCCGCACCGCGTCCCAGGCGCGCAGATCGGCAGCGGCGGTGAGCGCGGCTTCGGTGTCGGTCTTGAGGGCGAGAAGATCGTCGGTCATGGGCGTCGCTTCTCAATCATCACGTCGCCCCCTCCTCTCGGCTCTCGAGCAGGCACGCTTCGCCGCCGCTTGCTTTGACCAGCGTGACCGCCTGCTGGTCGAAGCTCGTAAAGACGAGCCCGCCGAGACGGCGGCCGTCGTACGCGATGCACCCGTCAGCAAAGTCGCCCCCGGCTGCAAGCGCCGCGATCCCGGCCTCGATCGCTGGCCGGTCCGCCCTGACGGTCGCTGCATCGAGCAGCTTGCGCAGCGCGGCTATGATCGCGGCGGTGTCGAACCTGTAGCCGCGTCGCAGTACCCATACGAACTCGCAAACCGCGGGGATCGTCACCGCGATCACTTCCGCGCCTTGAAGTGCCGCGGCCGCACGGCGCGCCTGATCGGGATGATCACCTACCGCCGCTCGCAACAGGACATTGGTATCCGCCGTGATCCTCACTGGCGCGTCCAGCCTTGCCTCGCGATCTCATCGATTTCCGCCAATGACAGCCCACGCGTATCAAGCTGCCTTAGACATCCCACGAACGCCGCGATGGAGCCCTGCAAACGGGCGGCCCGCACCTCGGCCCGGCCGGCGGGCAGGAAATCCACGACGATCTTGTCGCCGGGTGCGACGCCAAGATGGTCAAGCACCTCCTTGCGAAGCGTCACCTGGCCCTTGGCGGTCACCTTGAGCGTGCTCTGCATCGCGTCCTCGACTCGGTGGCTGCGATGCGAGGTAAGGCAGCAAAGCCTTACGTTCAACAGGCGTTCGTTCGAGCGGGCACGAGACGACTGGGGCGCCGGGGCTACTCCAGCGCCGCCTGCGCCTTCCGCACGATCTCGGCGAAGCTCGCCGCATCGTCGTAGGCGATCGCGGCGAGCACCTTGCGGTCGATCTCGATGCCGGCCCTGTTCAGCCCGTCGATGAAGCGGCTGTAGGTCAGCCCGTGCTCGCGCACCGCGGCGTTGATGCGCTGGATCCACAGGCCGCGGAAGTCGCGCTTCTTGTTGCGCCGGTCGCGGTAGGCGTATTGCAGCGACTTCTCCAGCCGCTCCAGCGCGATGCGATAATTGGTCGATGACCGGCCGACGAAGCCCTTGGACTGCGCCAGGACCTTCTTGTGCCGGGCATGCGTGGTGACGCCGCGCTTGACGCGAGCCATGGCCTATTCCCCCCTCATTCCAGCCCGTAGGGCGCCCACTGCTTGATCGTGCGCGCGTCCATCGGCGTCAGCGTCTGCATTCGCCGGTTGCTGCGCTTGGATTTCTGCGGGCGCGAGGCTAGCATGTGGCGCTTGCTGCCCGGACCGGCCTTCACCTTGCCGGTCGCGGTGATCTTGAATCGCTTCTTGACGGAGGACTTGGTCTTCATCTTGGGCATTTGATTCTCCTTTTTGCCTTCGGCCCTGCCCAGGTTCGATGAACGCGGGCGAGCGTCGCGGCCGGGCATGCCCACCAGGCCCGGACGCGCGAACGAGGCGCGGGGTATAACGAGCCGGACCCGCCCAGGCAAGCCGGTGCGCGCGCGGGGGGGGCCAGCCCGGCGTGGCCAACCACCCGAGACGGTCTATATGAGGCCCATGCCCGTCCAGTTCCGGAAAATGCACGGCTGCGGAAACGATTTCGTCGTGCTGGACGGGCGCGCCTCGCCGCTGCCCCTGACTCCGGCGCGCGCCGCCGGGCTGGCCGACAGGCGACGTGGGATCGGGTGCGACCAGCTCATCACCCTCGAGCCGGCGCCCGAGGAGTCGGAGGCCGACGCCGTCATGCGCATCCGCAACCCGGACGGCACGGAGGCCGGGGCCTGCGGCAACGCCACGCGCTGCGTCGCCGCGCTGTTGGCCGAGCAGACCGGAAGACGACGCCACCTGATCCGCACCGCCGCCGGCGACCTCTGGACGGACGTGCTCGCGCCCGACCGCGTGGCCGTGGACATGGGCGAGCCTGGCCTTGACTGGCGCACCGTCCCGCTCGCCGCATCGCAGGACACGCTGCATCTCGACATCATGGCGGGCCCGCTTGCCGGCCCGGCGGCGGCCAGCATGGGCAACCCGCACGCGACGTTCTTCGTCGATGAGGTGGCGGCGGTTCCGATCGAGACGCTTGGCCCGGCGCTGGAACACCACCCCCAATTCCCCGAACGGGCCAATATCGGCATTGCCCAGATCCTCGCGCCCGACCGCATCCGCCTGCGGGTCTGGGAGCGGGGCGCCGGGCTGACGTTGGCCTGCGGTTCGGGTGCGTGCGCCGCGCTGGTGAACGCGCATCGACGCGGGCTGGCGCAACGGCGCGCGACGCTGATCCTCGACGGCGGCGAGCTGCTGATCGAATGGCGCGCGGACGGGCACGTCCTGATGACCGGCCCGGTCGCCACCGCGTTCACCGGCAGCGTCGATCTCGACGCCTATCCGTCATGACCGTCGATATCCTGACCTTCGGCTGTCGCCTCAATGCCTACGAAAGCGAGGTCATGCGCGGCCACGCGGCCGGGCTAGACGACACCATCATCGTCAACACCTGCGCCGTCACCGCCGAGGCCGAGCGGCAGGCCCGCCAGGCGATCCGCCGGGCCGCGCGCGAGCGGCCCGAGGCACGCATCGTCGTCACCGGCTGCGCCGCGCAGATCGATCCCGGCACCTGGGCGGCGCTGCCCGGTGTCGCGCGCGTGCTGGGCAACGCCGAGAAGCTCCAATCCGAGAGCTGGGCGGCGGACGCGCCCGGCGCGGTGGGCGACATCATGGCGGCCCGCGAGACGGCGGCGCATCTGGTCACCGAGTTCGCCGGCCGCGCGCGCGCCTTCGTGCAGGTCCAGCAAGGGTGCGACCATCGCTGCACCTTCTGCGTCATACCCTATGGCCGTGGCCCCAACCGCAGCGTGCCGGTCGGCGCCGTCGTGGCCCAGGCGCGGACCCTGGTGGACGCGGGATATCCGGGAACTGGTGCTGACCGGCGTCGATATCGCGAGCTACGGCGCCGACCTGCCGGGGCGCCCCAGCCTCGGCCAGCTCGCGCGCCGGCTGCTGGCGCTGGTTCCCGATCTGCCCCGACTGCGCCTCTCCTCGCTCGACCCGGCGGCGATCGATGCGGATCTCTGGCGGCTGATCGCGGAGCAGCCGAGGTTGATGCCGCATCTGCACCTGTCCTTGCAGGCCGGCAGCGACCTGATCCTCAAGCGCATGAAGCGGCGCCACCTGACGGCCGACGCCCGCGCCGTCAATCGCGCGGGCCCGCGCGCTGCGGCCGGGCATCGCCATCGGCGCCGACCTGATCGCGGGCTTTCCCACCGAGACCGAGGCGCTGTTCGCGCAGACGCTGGATTTCGTGACCGAGGCCGAGCTGCCCTTCCTGCATGTGTTTCCCTACAGCGAGCGGCCGGGCACGCCGGCGGCGCGGATGCCCGCGGTGGCCAAGCCGGTGCGGCGCGAGCGCGCGGCGCGGCTGCGCGAAGCAGGGCGCGCGGCGGCAGCGGCGTTTCTACGCCGGCCAGGTCGGGCGCGTCGTGTCGCTGCTGACGGAGGCGGCGCAGGCGGGCCATTCCGAGCATTTCGCCCCGGTGCGGCTCGTCGCGCCTGCCGCGCCGGGGCGGCTGATGGAAGCGCGCGTGATGGCGGCGACGGACCAGGGCCTGGTGGCAAAGGCGGCATAGATGGCGCTCGGCGGCTTCTTCTCGCGGCTCAAGGAAGGCCTCTCGCGCAGCACCCAGAAGCTGTCGGGCGGCATCACCGCGATCGTGCGCAAGCGCCGCCTGGACGAAGAGGCGCTGGAGGAATTGGAGGAGCTGCTGATCAGTGCCGACCTGGGCACCGAGGTGGCAAGCCGCGTCATCGCCGAGTTCCGCCGCACCCGCTTCGGCAAGGAGGTGACCGACGAGGAGATCAAGACCGCGCTGGCCGAGGAGGTCGCGGCGATTCTGCGCCCGGTCGCCCAGCCATTCGTGCTCGATCCCGCGCTGAAACCCCACGTCGTGCTCGTGGTCGGGGTGAACGGCACCGGCAAGACCACCACCATTGGCAAGATGGCGCAGCAATATCGCGAGCAGGGCGTGCGCGCGGTCATGGTCGCCGGCGACACCTTCCGCGCGGCGGCGGTCGAGCAGCTTCAGATCTGGGGCGAACGGACATCCTGCCCGGTGATCGCCGGGCCGCCCAACGCCGATGCCGCCGGGCTCGCGTTCGACGCGCTGAAGCGCGCCCAGGCCGAGGCGGCCGACGTGCTGCTGATCGACACCGCCGGCCGGCTGCACAACCGATCGGTGCTGATGGACGAGCTGACCAAGATCATCCGCGTGATGCGCAAGCAGGACCCGACGGCGCCGCACTCGGTGCTGCTGGTGCTGGACGCGACCACCGGCCAGAACGCGGTGCAGCAGGTCAAGGTGTTCAAGGAGATGGTCGCGGTCACCGGCCTGGTGGTGACCAAGCTCGACGGCAGCGCGCGCGGCGGCATCGTGGTCGCGCTGGCCGAGCAGTTCGGCCTGCCGGTCCATGCCGTCGGCGTCGGCGAGAAGGCGTCCGACCTGCGCCCGTTCGACGCCGACGACTTCGCGCGCGGATTGGTGGGCACGGCGGCAACCGCCTGATACCAACCGCCTTAATTCCTCACCTGTTATCGTCATTCCCGCGAAACCGGGAACCCAGGGAGATGGAACGGAACGCGGTGCGCGCGAGCCTGGGTGCCCGCCTTCGCGGGCATGAGGGCATGGGTAAGGACAAAGGACGGTTGGTCCCAGGCCGCCGGTCATACCAACCGCCCTAATTCCTCACCTGTTCTCGTCATTCCCGCGAAAGCGGGAACCCAGGGGGGACCGAACGGAATTCAGTGCGCGCGAGCCTGGGTGCCCGCCTTCGCGGGCATGGTGGCATGGGTGAGGACAAAGGGCGGTTGGTATCAGTTCGCCGCTCCGCCGCCCACGAGGCTCTCCAGCCAGTGGATCGTGTACTCCCCGGCCTGGAACGACGGCTCCTCCATGACCCGCTGATGCAGCGGAATCGTGGTCTTGATGCCCAGCACGGCGAATTCGTCCAGGGCGCGGCGCGCGCGCGCGATCGCCTCGGGGCGGGTCGGCGCGTGGACGATCAGCTTGGCGATCAAGCTGTCGTAGTAGGGCGGCACCATGTAGCCCGCGTACAGCGCCGAATTCGACGCGCACGCCCAAGCCCCCCGGCGCGTGGAAGGCGACGACCCGCCCGGGGTTCGCCAGGAAGGTCTCGGGGTCCTCGGCGTTGATGCGGCACTCGATCGCGTGGCCCGCGAAGCGGACGTCGCGCTGTTCGTAGCCGAGCCGGTGGCCGGCGGCGATGCGGATCTGCTCGCGCACCAGATCGACACCGCAGACCATCTCGGTGACCGGATGCTCGACCTGTAGCCGGGTGTTCATCTCGATGAAGGCGAACTGCCCGTCCTGATACAGGAACTCCAACGTCCCGGCGTTGCGGTAGCCGAGCCGGACGAGCGCGCCGGTGACCGTCTCGCCGAGCTGGGCGCGCTGGTCGGCATCCAGCGCGGGCGAGCCCGCCTCCTCCAGCAGCTTCTGGTGGCGCCGCTGCAAGCTGCAATCGCGCTCGCCGAAATGCACGACATTGCCGTGCGCGTCCGCCATCACCTGCAATTCGATGTGGCGCGGCCGGTCGAGATACTTCTCGATATAGACGGCGTCGTTGCCGAACGCGGTGCGCGCCTCGGTGCGGGCCAGGCGGAACGCCTCCTCGATCGCGTCGGGCGATCGCGCGACCTTCATGCCGCGCCCCCCGCCGCCGGCGGCCGCCTTCACCAGCACCGGATAGCCGAGGCGCCCAGCGACCGCGCGCGCGGCGCCGACATCGGCGACGGCGCCCGCCGAGCCCGGCACCAGCGGCACGCCGAGGCGGGCCATCGCGTGCTTGGCGGCGATCTTATCGCCCATCATGCGGATATGCTCGGGCGCCGGACCGATGAAGGTCAGCCCGTGCGCCTCCACCATCTCGGCAAACCCCGCGTTCTCGGACAGGAACCCGTATCCTGGGTGGATCGCGTCGGCGCCGGTGATGCTGGCCGCCGACAGGATCGCCGGGATGTTGAGATAGCTGTCCTTCGCCGGCGGCGGCCCGATACACACGCTCTCGTCGGCCAGGCGCACATGCATCGCCTCGGCGTCGGCGGTGGAGTGGACCGCGACCGTCGGAATCCTCAGCTCGCGGCACGCGCGCTGGATGCGCAGCGCGATCTCGCCACGATTGGCGATCAGGATTTTCTGGAACAATGGGCGGTCCAACAGGTCGATCAGGGTCAGGGATCGATCAGCATCAGCGGCTCGCCGTACTCCACCGGCGAGGCGTTGGCGATGAGGACGCGCGCGACGGTTCCCGCCCGTGGCGCCTTGATCTGGTTGAACGTCTTCATCGCCTCGATCAGCAGCACCGTCTGCCCCGCCGTGACCGTCTGGCCGACGGCGACGAATGGGGCCGATCCCGGCTCGGGCGCTAGATAGACGACCCCGACCATCGGGCTCAGCACCGCGCCGGGATGGTTCGCGAGATCGGCGTCCGGGTGCGGAGCCGGCGCGAGCGCGGCCGGAGCCTGGGCTGCCCGGCCGGCCGCCTCGCCCGCCGCGCCAAGCGGGACCATGCCAGGGGCGACCATGCCAGGGGCGCGCACCACACGGATGCGACTATCCTTCTCCGCGATCTCGATCTCGGTCAGCCCGGTCTCGGTCAGGATGCCGGCAAGCGCCCGGATCGCGTCGGGGTCCATGGGGATTCGGGTCATGCGTCTTCCTCAAGCATCGCGGCCAAAGCGGTCAGCGCCAGCCCGTAGCCCCGGATGCCCAGCCCGCAGATCACGCCGACCGCGGCCTTGGAGACATAGGAGTGCTGGCGGAATTCCTCGCGCTGGTGAATGTTCGTCACGTGCACCTCGATCACCGGCAGCTCGGCGGCGAGCAGCGCGTCCATTAGCGCGATCGAGGTTGTGGTGTAGCCCGCCGGGTTGATGACGATCCCCGCCGCACGCCCACGGCATTCCTGTACCCAGGAGATCAGCTCGCCCTCGATGTTGGTCTGGCGGAAATCGATCGCGAGCCCCAGCCGCTCCCCGCTCTCCGCGCAGAGCTGCTCCACGTCGTCCAGCGTGGCGGCGCCATAGAGGTGCGGCTGGCGCAGGCCGAGCATGTTCATGTTCGGCCCGTTCAGGACCGCGATCAGCGGAGGCGCCGCGCTCTCGGACATGGGAGGGGGCGGTAGCACACACTGCGGCCTCGGTCCAACCGGCGGGTTCCTTGTCGCGGGCGGGGCGAAGCACGATACTCGTGCTCATGCGCAATCGCGTGTCCCTGGTACTGAACGGCGAGGCTCGCAACTTCGAGGGACCGCTCACGGTGGCGGGGCTGCTGACCGAGCTCGGGCTCGAGACCCGCAAGGTCGCGGTGGAGCGGAACCTGGAGATCGTGCCCCGCTCCACCTATGCCGAGGTCTGGCTCGCCAGCGGCGACGCGCTCGAGATCGTGCATTTCATCGGCGGAGGCTGACCATGGATGGAACAACCGTGCTGGACGACGACACCTGGACCGTCGCCGGCCGTCGTTTCCACTCGCGCCTGATCGTCGGCACCGGGAAATACAAGGATCTGATCGAGACCGCCGCGGCCATCGAGGCGAGCGGGGCGGAGATCGTCACCGTCGCGGTCCGTCGGGTCAACCTGTCGGACCCGAAAGCGCCGATGTTGCAGGACTACGTGGACCCCAAGCGGTACACCTACCTTCCCAACACCGCCGGCTGCCACACCGCGCAGGATGCCGTCCGCACGCTTGCGCCTGGCGCGCGAGGCCGGCGGCTGGAACCTCGTGAAGCTGGAGGTGCTGGGCCCGCCGCCGACGCTCTACCCCGACATGGGCGCGACGCTGGAGGCGGCGGAGGCGCTCATCAAGGACGGGTTCGAGGTGATGGTCTATTGCGCCGACGACCCCGTGGCGGCGGTCCGCCTCCAGGAGATGGGCTGCGTCGCGGTCATGCCGCTTGGCGCCCCGATCGGATCGGGGCTCGGCATCCAGAACCCGGCGATGATCAGCATCCTGCGCGATCTGATAAAGGTGCCGTTCCTGGTCGATGCCGGCGTCGGCACGGCCTCGGATGCGGCGGTGGCGCTGGAACTCGGCTGCGACGCGGTGCTGCTCAACTCCGCCATCGCGCATGCTAGGGACCCGGTGCGGATGGCGCGGGCGATGAAGCACGCGGTGGAGGCGGGGCGGCTCTCGTTCCTGGCCGGGCGGATGCCGCGCCGCATAGGCGCCGACCCATCCAGCCCGCTGACCGGGCTGATCCGGTAACGCCACCATGCCCCAGCCCGATCATATCTCGAAGTTGGGCGTTCCCGATCCGGCGACGCTCGACGAGGACCTGCGCGCCATCTGGGACAAGTGCGTCGACAAGCTCGGCTTCGTGCCGAACGTGTTCAGCGCCTACAGCCTGCGTCCCGAGCGGCTGCGCAACTTCATGCGCATGTACAACGAGATCATGCTCGCGCCCTCCGGCCTGTCGAAGCTGGAGCGCGAGATGATCGCCGTCGTCGTGTCCTCGGCCAACCGTTGCTATTACTGCCTGGTCGCGCATGGCGCCGCCGTCCGCCAGCTCTCGGGGGATCCGGAGCTGGGCGAGATGATGGCGTTCAGCTATCGGGTGGCGAGGCTCGACCCGCGCCAACGCGCGATGCTGGACTTCGCATGGAAGACGACGCTTACGCCCTGGCTGGTCGACGACGCGGACCGTGACGGGCTGCGTGTGGCGGGGCTGAGCGAGGCCGACATCTTTGACCTCGCGGAGACGGTGGCGTTCTTCAACCTGTCGAACCGCATGGCATCGGCAACCGACATGATGCCGAACCGGGACTACCATCGCACTCGGCGCGGAGACTGATCGCCACCCAGAGACTTTTTAGCGCCGCCCGACCCGGCCCAGCGTTGGGATCAGCGCGCGCCGAAGATCGCGCTGCCCACCCGCACCCAGGTCGCGCCGCAGGCGATGGCCTGCTCGAAGTCGGCGGACATGCCCATCGACAGCACGCCAAGCCCGTGCCGTGCGGCGCGATCGGCCAGCCAGGCGAAGTGCGGCGTCGGGTCCTGTTCCTGCGGCGGGATGCACATGAGCCCGACCAGGCGAGCCCCGAAGCGGTCCCGGCACTGGGCGATGAAGGCGTCGGCCTCGGCGCGCGGCACGCCGGATTTCTGCGGCTCCTCGCCGGTGTTCACCTCTACCAGCAGACGCGGCGGCGACCCCCTCCGGGCCGATCGCCGCCTCGATCGCGTCGGCCAGGCGCGGGCGGTCCAGGGTATGGATCACGTCGGCAACGCGCACCGCGTCGCGGGCCTTGTTCGTCTGCAGCCCGCCGATCAGGTGCAGCTCCAGATTGGGCGCCCCGGCGCGCAGCGCGGGGAACTTCCCGGCTGCCTCCTGCACGCGGTTCTCGCCGAACGCCAGTTGCCCGGCCTCGATCGCCGCGCGCACCGCCTCGGCCGGCTTGGTCTTGGACACGGCGATCAGCGTGACCGCCTCCGGCTTGCGTCCGGCGCGCAACGCGGCCTCGGCGATGCGGGCGCGGACCCGGGCGAGGCGCTCGGCGAGGCCCTCATTGGCGGATAACGCGGGTTGTGACATGAGACCAACTCTCGATAGGGCCGCGCGATGGACGGGAGGCTTCTCGACTGGGGGCTCGCCGTCAAGGCCGCGCGGCGCGGGCCGGTGCCGAGCCTGTGGCTGTTCACCGATGCGGCCCGCCTGCCCGACCCGTGCGCCGCCGTTGCGCGACTGCCGAAAGGGGCCGCCGGGGTCGTGCTGCGCCATGATGCCGATCCGGACCGGCCGGCGCTGGGCCGTGCGCTCGCGCGACTATGCCGCGTCCGCCGGCTGTGCCTGGTGGTGGCGGGCGACACGAGGCTGGCGGCGATGCTCGGCGCCGGTGTCCATCTGAGGGACGGGCGCCGGCCCGGCCCGCGCCCGCCCGCCGCGTCGGCGCGGGCACGCTGCTGACCAGCTCGGCCCACGACGCGGCCTCGCTGCGGCGCGCCAGGCGAGCGGGCGCGGACCTGGTCTTCCTCTCGCCCGTCTATCCGACCAGGAGCCACCCGGGCGCGCCCGCCCTGGGGCCGCTGCGCTGGGCGCGCCTGGCGCGGCGGGCCGGCGGGGCGTCGCGGCGCTGGGCGGCATCGACGGGACGCAGCGTGCGCCGGCTGCCCCGCGGCACTGCGCCGCGGCGGGCGCGATCACGGCGCTGCCGTAATGACTGACCTGTTGCAGCCCAGCCACAGTGTTTCGCGACTGCCATGCGAGACGGGGCGAACCGTTGCGGCGGCGGTCGGTTGCCCGCAATATGGTCGCCGAAGGTCGCGCGGTCGGCTAAAACGTCGCGACGCCCCGCGAACGAGGAGGATCTGGATGCGTAAGCTTTTGCTGGCGAGTGCGGCCGTGATGGGCGGTTTCGCGGGCGGCCAGGCTTTCGCGCAGACCGTCACCCGGCAGCGCCGCCTTGCCCCGACCTGGACCGAGGCGCCGCAACCGACGGCGCCGAGCGGCATCGCGTCGGCCAACACCAACCTGAGTGCTCAGGGCTTCTACACGAAGGGCCCGCTGCCAGCGCCTTCCCCGGGCAGCATCGTCGTCCGCTTCAACGGCCGCGTGGTGTTCTACGGCTTTGCTGCCAGCCAGACCTCGACTCAGTCGGCGGCCGCAAGTCGCAGCCCTACGGCACCCTCGGCTACGCCCGCTTCTACCAGGGCGTCGACGGCATGACGGCGGACGGCCTGCGCTACGGCGCCGCGACCGAGATCCGGGTGCAGGCCTCCTTCTCGAACGCCTCCACGACCAGCGGCGGCTCGTCGGGCGCGACGATCGGCTCGGGCAACTCGGCGGCGATCACCACCTACCAGCCGGGCAACTACCTCTATGTCCGCCGCGCCTTCGTCTATATCGGCGGCAACTGGGGTGCCGTCCATTTCGGCCCGACGACGGGCCGCTGAGCCTGTTGGACGCCGGCGTGACCACCTTCCAGACCTATAACGATGGCGGCTGGAACGACGACCTGAACAGCCTCGGCAGTCCCGACACGCCGGTCTGGCCGTTCCCGTCGGGCATCGGCAACGAGTATACCACCTCCAAGGTCGTCTATCTGTCGCCGCAGATCGCCGGCTTCGATTTCGCCGCGAGCTTCGAGCCGGATGACGATCCGCTCAACGACGCCATCACCGGGGCCTCCGCGTTCAGCCCGCAACTGTCGACCGGCGATACTGGCGGGCGAGATCGCGCGGCGGCGTAACACCTATGAGGGCGGCGTTCGCTATCAGGGTGCGGTCGGCCCGGCTGGCGTCTATGCGATGGGCCGGCTACATGGGTTCCGGCCACGTCAGCCCCGGCGTCGGCGCCCCGTCGGACCGCCCGCTACGACAATCTGGGCGTCGTCAACGGTGGCGTGGCCGCTGAACTTCGGTGGCCTCCGGATCGGCGGCTCGGTGCTGGAAGGTGCAGATGAACGACCAGGTCGCGCTGAAGCTCGATGGCGCAGCGAACATGTTCGCCTATATCGGCGGCGTCCAGTACACGCTCGGGCCCGATGACGGTCGGTGCGTCCTACCTGAACGTCTTGAGCGCCGGCGCCTCGAACGCGGCCGGAACCGCCCCGCTGGGATCGCAGCGGCGTGAGGGTGGCATCAACGTGGGCGGCACCTACGTCCTCGCGCCCGGCCTGCTGGGCTGGGTCTCGGCGACCTACGGCCAGCGCTACCAGGGCGGGTTCAACTTCAGCACCGGCGCCCTCGGTGCGGACGCCAACAACGTGAAGTTCACGGCGATCGCCCTCGGCGGCATGGTTCGCTGGTAGACTGCGTCCGCGACTCTGGCTGGTTCTGATCCAGCGGCGGGGCATGTCCCCGCCGCTTCCATTTCGGCGCCTTGAGGCGGGCGGGCGGAACGGCTAGAGACGGCCCGCTGTGCGTGAAGGTTCCTGCCGTGACCAATCACTTGCCCGCGTCCTTTCTGCCGCTCGCCGCCGCCGCCCTTCTCGCGGCCTGCTCGGGCGCCAACTCCAAGCCGCCGGAGGCGATGGCCGGCTATTTCGGACCGGACCCGGCGCCGCAGGGCGGATCGGTGTTCGGCGATGAGGGGCTGACCTTCGGCGTCGGCAAGGGCGTGAACCGCGGGCGGGAGCAGGCCGGCGGCGCGCTCGGGGTGAACGCCTATCTCTGGCGCGGCGCGCTGGACACCTTGTCCTTCATGCCGCTCTCCTCGGCCGATCCGTTCGGCGGCACGATCATCACCGACTGGTATTCGCCGCCGGGCGCCGGCGACGAGCGGTTCAAGGCCACTGCGTATATCCTTGGCCGGGAGCTGCGCTCCGACGGGCTGCGGGTGACGATCTTCCGCCAGACGATGCAGGACGGGCGCTGGGTCGATGCCCCTGTCAGCGGCATCACCACCGGGGACATCGAGAACAAGATCCTCGATCGCGCCCGCCAGCTCCGCGCCGCCCAGGTCGCGAGCGAGTAGCGGCTTATTGAAGCCGCGCGGCGGGCGCCCGCTCGGCCGTGGTCAGCCGGTTCAGCGGCAGCAGGCACAGCAGTGCGGCGGCCGCGGTGCCACCCATCAGCGTAAACAGAAGCAACGCCGGCCAGGCGAGAACCAGCGGGGTCACCGCGGTCGGTGCCAACGCCTGCGCCAGCATCACCGGCAGGGCCAGCCGCCCGATCCGCGTGGCGTAGCCTCGCGCGCCGAACAGGTGCAGCGGCAGCGTGCCGCGGCTGATCGTCAGGATACCGTTGCTCATGCCGTAGGCGACGGCGAAGACCACGGCGGGCGCGCCGGTCAGCAGCGCCGCGACCCCCGCCGGCAGCAGCGCAGCCCCCAGCCAGGAGGTGACCAGCGGGTCGAGCCGGCGGCCGAACATCACCTCCAGGATGCGTCCGCCGACCTGCATCGGCCCGATCACTGCCGCCACGCTGACCGCCGCCGCCGCGCTCAGCCCGATGCCCCGGAACAGCACCAGCGCATGCACCGACACGACGGCGCTGATCGCCGAGCGCAGCGAGAAGAAGATCGCGAGCAGCACGAAGGCCGCGGTCCCGCGCGACGGCGCCGGCCCGGTCCGGGCGGCGGATTCCGGGGCTGGCGGCTGTGCCGTTGCACGCGGCACGAAGGCCAGGATCAGCGGCAGGTTGATGCACAACAGGATCAGGACATAGGCCACCAGGGTCGCCCGCCAGCCCAGCCGATGCACCAGCGCCACGCCCATCGGCCAGCCCAGCGAGGACGCGAAGCCGCCGAACAGCGTGACCCCGACGATGGCCGGCCGCGCGGCGGGGCCGAGCAGGCGCCCGACCGTGGCGAAGGTGGCGTCATAGAGCCCCAGCGCCATGCCGACGCCGCACACGGTCCACCCGGCATACCAGCCCGCCAGCGTGGGCCAAACGGCCATGCCTCCCATGCCGGCAGCCATGATCACGGTGCCTAGGGCCAGCACGCCGCGCCCGCCGACCCGGTCGATGCGCCGGCCGACGCGCGGCGAGGCGAAGCCGGTGATCAGCAGCGCCCAGGAGAAGCCGCCTAGCAGCGCGGTCGGGCTCGCGTGCATCGCCGCCGCCGCCGCGCCGGTCACGACGGCCGGGGTGTAGTAGGTGGTCGCCCAGGCCAGGAGCTGCGTCAGGCCCAGCACCAGCGACAGGCGCCGGCTGAGCGTCATCGCTCAGCGCCGGCGCGTAGGCTCGCCGATCGGCGGTGCGTCGGCGGTCATGCCGGCCAGCACCTCGGCCACATGGCGCGCGGCCACGCCCCGCCCCTCGCGGCTGAGGCGTCCGGCGATGTTGAGCAGGCAGCCGAGATCGCCCGCCAGGACCGTCCGCGCGCCGGTCGCGGCGATGTCGCGCGTCTTGTCCGAGACCATGCGCACCGAAATTTCGGGATACTTCACGCAGAACGTGCCGCCGAAGCCGCAGCACAGTTCGGGCTCGGTCATCTCGACGACTGGCGCCCCGATGGCGCGCAGCAGCGCACGCGGCTGCTGCTTGATCCCCAGTTCACGCAGGCCCGAGCAGCTGTCGTGGTAGGTGACCGTCCCGACGTCCGGCCCGATGTCGGGGACGGGCAGGGCCGTCACTCGCAGCACGTCGACCAGGAAGCTGACCAGCTCGTAGGTCCTCGCCCCGAGCGCGTCGGCGCGGGCGCGCAGATTGGGGTCTTCGTCGAACAGGTGCGGCAGATGCAGCCGCAGCATGCCGGCGCAGGACCCGGACGGCACGACCACGTAGTCGTAGCCGATGAAGGCATCGATGATCCCGCGCGCCAGCTCCCGCGCCGTCGCGCGGTCGCCCGTATTGTAGGCCGGCTGCCCGCAGCAGGTCTGTGCGCGCGGCACCTCCACCTGGCATCCGGCCTGTTCCAGCAACCGGATCGCCGCGAAGCCCACGGTGGGGCGCCAGAGGTCCACCAGGCAGGTGACAAACAGGGCGACGCGGGGCTTCTCGGGCGGCATGGCGGCAGTGATACAGGGGGTGGCCGGCGCCGGCCAGGGCGGGCCTGAACGCGACCGTCGGATTGTCGAAGCCGGCGGCGATGCGTAAATCCTGACCTGAATGGTCATGCCCACGATCACCGCTGGCGCGCGCCTCCCGCGCGCGTCCATGTCTGCCTCCAGGCCGCCCGGCGGCTGGCCCGTGCTGCGACGGCTGCTGGCGGCCGCCTGGCGGGACCCTGGCCAGTTCGCCGAACGTCGCCTTCCCCGTCTTTGCCCGATCTGCGGCCACCAGGGCGTGTTCATCTCGGTCGGCCGACCGGCGCGACGCGACGCCCGCTGTCCGGCCTGCGGCTCGCGCGAGCGCCATCGGCTCGCCCATCTCTGGGCCATCGAGGGCGGCGGGGATCGCCTCGCGGGCAAGCGCATCCTTCATTTCGCGCCGGAAAAGACGGTGCAGCGCCAGATGCGCGGCAACCCGCTGTACGAGACCGCCGATCTGTATC
Source organism: uncultured Pseudomonadota bacterium (assembly GCA_963756495.1). GTDB lineage: Bacteria > Pseudomonadota > Alphaproteobacteria > Acetobacterales > Acetobacteraceae > DATFDN01. The sequence continues at coordinate 131,758 of CAVWNS010000014.1, forward strand.
AGACGGGAGTGACGCACCGCCTGGACATCACGCGCATCCCGCTTCCGGACGCGAGCTACGACGTGGTGATGGCGCACCACGTCCTAGAGCACATTCCCGACGATCGCGCGGCAATGCGGGAGCTGTTCCGCATCCTCGCGCCTGGCGGAATCGCGATCCTCAGCGTGCCGATCAACGCCTCGCGCCACGAGACCTATGAGAACCCGGCGATCGTCGGTCCGGTGGAGCGCGAGGTGCATTTCTCCGCTCCCGACCATCGGCGCTACTATGGGCTCGACTTCGCCGACCGGCTGGTGGAGGCGGGATTCGCGGTCGAGACGTTCCGTCTCCCGCCGGAGCTTGAGCCGCGCTACGGATTGCTGCGTGCCGAGTGGCTCTACCTCGCACGCAAGCAGGTGTGATCGGTGCGGCGCGGCACCCCACCGCGCGGCGATGGCCCGGTCAATGATGATGCCGCGTCTTTGAAGCGGGATGGTGAGACGTGCCGACCGAGAGCCAGGTCATGAACCGCCGCGCGACCTGTTCGGAGGCGTCGTGGAGGTGCGAGATGCCCGCGTAGATCTGTCCCGGCTGCGTGAGGTGGTCCTTGGCGACGCGGGTTCCGTAATAGAGCCGGGCGAACGACTTGATCTTTGGCCCGAACATGGCAGGCGAGAGCGTGGGCGTTCCCGAGATGATGTCCAGAAAGCGTCCCTTCCGCTCATCCCATACAGCAGGCTTCAGGAAATACGCCGCGAGCGCGTCGGCGACGGTGCCCGCGAAGACTGGCGCCTTCAGATTCGTGGCACCGTCGGAGCCGACGAGGTAGGCGGCGATGTCCCCTTCGAGATTGGAGGACGCGCCGAAATCAGTCCCGCTGAAATACCGCCCGACCGACCCGCGCCCCTCGCCCTCGTCGAACGAGAGCCGGGCGGCGCCGCCGCCGAGATCGCCCGCCCAGGTGACCAGTTCGAGGCCGGAGGCTTGCAATCCCGGAAAGTTCTGCTCGCGCGGGACGTCTCGCATGCGGGCATCGAGCCCGATCAGCATATGGCCCATGTCGACGCCGTGCACGTCCTGGCTGGCCTGCAACGAGGCGAACAGCGTCGGGCCGATAGCCGGGCGCGGATCGTCCAATGTCTCGAAGGGCCGCCCGAGGAACTGCTCGAACAGCAGATTCCGTCCAGTGCTCTTCTCGACCTTGAAATCGAGGCTCCATGTCGATCCGTAGTAGATGCCGGTCAGCACGTGGACGCGCTTTCCGATGTCGCTCATGCCGTGGCTGACGAGCTGGCCCTCGGCGCGTCTGACCAGGGCGATGTAGTCGGTGAAGCCGTGCGCGGCCATCGGATGTCCGCCATGAAGTTTCAGACGATGCTAAGCGCCGGCGCTCACGCCGCGCAAGTGACGGGGCTCACACCAGCAGCCGCACGCATTTGCGCATCACCGACGGCAACCCCACCTCCGCGAGCGCCGCGGGCGCACACAGGAACCCCTCGGCGTCGATGGCGGGCACCGCCGCAGCATAGATGCTGAGGCGCAATTCGAAATGGGTGAAGCCGTGCCGCACCTCGCCCGCCGCGTGCCACCCGGCGGGCATCGGCGCGTGTGCCAGCGCTTCCGTCTCGCCCCAGGGTTCGGATCGCCAGGGCGTTCCCGGCAGCTCTGTCATGCCGCCCAGCAGCCCCGTGGGGGGGCGGTGGCGGAGCAGGATGCGGTTCTGCGCGTCCGACAGCCAGAAATGCACGCCATGGCGTACCGGGCGTTCGGCGCGTCGCGCCTTGCGCGGCAGCTCCGCCTGGAGCCGTTGCCGGCGCGCGCCGCACGGCTCGCGCCAGGGGCAGAGCCCGCAAGCCGGGGCAGCCGCGGTGCAGATTGTCGCTCCCAGATCGAACAGCGCCTGGGCGAAGTCGCTCGGTCGCGCGATGGCATCCCCGTCCGTACCCAGGGCCGTCGCGGCGGCGTGGATCGCCGGCTTCGCGGCCGGCAGCTGTTGCTCGATCGCGAAAATTCGCGTGACCACCCGTTCCACGTTGCCGTCCACCGGGACGCCCGGCACGCCGAAGGCGATCGCCGCGATGGCGGTCGCGGTGTAAAGGCCGATGCCGGGCAGCGCGCGCAGACCCGCCAGATCGCGCGGGAAGCCGCCCCGCGCCGCCAAGGCGCGCGCGCAGGCGTGCAGGTTGCGGGCGCGGGCGTAGTAGCCAAGCCCCGCCCACGCGGCCAGGACCTCGTCCAGTGGCGCGGCCGCCAGCGCGGCGACATCGGGGAAGCGCCTGACGAACCGCTCGAAATAGGGTATGGCGGCGGACACCGTGGTCTGCTGGAGCATCACTTCGCTCAGCCAGACCCGGTACGGGTCTGGGATCTCGCCCGGCGCCGCGCGCCAGGGCAGCACCCGACGGTGACGGTCGTACCACGCGAGCAGGGCAGCGGCAGGGGCGATGACGGAGGATGCGGACAAGACGGGCACGACCAAGGCTGGCACGACCTCCCGTGTGGCATCGGCGCCGCGCAACGTCTATGGCCCGCGCGCCGTCGGGACGCTGTTGCCGGCGCTGGTCCGCCCGGCATTCCGCCGGCACGGCGCGGCCGGCGCGCAGATCCTGGCCGACTGGGAGGCGATCGTCGGCCCGGCGCTCGCCGCGGCCACCCAGCCGGTACGCCTGTCGGCCGGCACGCTGACCATCGCCTGCTCCGGCCCGGTCGCGATGGAGTTGCAGCACCTGGCGCCCGAACTGATGGCGCGCATCAACACCCAGCTCGGGGCCACGCCGGTGCAGGCACTGCGCTTCGTCCAGACCATCGTGCGCTCCGCCTCGCCCGCCGCGCCCGCCCACCTGCCCAGCGCCGCCGCGAGCCATGCGGCGGAGACGGCCGTCGCCACGCTTCCCACCGGGCCCCTGCGCGACGCCCTCGCCGCGCTCGGCCGGGCCGTGCTGGACAGTGCGCCGCCGCGCCGCACGCCACGCTCGACGCGGCACCAAGCCGACCGTTAGACTCCCAGCCCTATCGAGGTCCTCATGCCGATTCGTCGCCGCACCCTGCTCAGCTTCGCCGCGTCCCTCGCCGCGCCGACCCTGGCGCGCGCTCAGGCTCCGTCGGGACCGCCGGTCGTGCCCGCCACCGCCGTACAGATCGCCGCATGGGAGAGCCCGCGCACGGCGGGCAGCGCCGATGCCGGGACCGAGGTGCAGGAGTTCTTCTCGCTCACCTGCACGCACTGCGCCGCGTTTGCCCAGGCCACCTTCCCGCGGATCGACAAGGACCTGATCGCTACCGGCAAGGTGCGCTGGGTATTCCGCGATTTCCCGTTGGACCGGGTGGCGTTGCAGGCGGCGATGGTGGCCCGCGCCCTGCCGCCGGAGCGCTACATGCCGTTCGTGCTCGCGCTGCTCTCTAGCCAGGACCGCTGGGCATTCGCCGAGGGCGTCGATCCGCGCGACGAGATTCTGGAAGATGGCGGCGCTGGCCGGGTTGAACCGCGCGACCTTCCAGGCGGCCTGGGACGACGCCGCGTTGCGCGACTGGATACTGGCCCAGCAGGCGGCCGACCAGAAGCGCTACGGGATCGACGCGACCCCGACCTTCCTGATCGGCGGCCGCAAGCAGTCGGGCGACATGAGCTACGAGGAATTCGTCAAGTTCCTTCCGAACGCCTGACGGGGTCAGCGTGCAGGTCCGCTTCTCCCGGCTTCGCATCACCGGGTTCAAGAGCTTCGCCGAGCCGGCCATGGTGGAGATCCTGCCGGGCCTGACCGGGATCGTGGGACCGAACGGCTGCGGCAAGTCCAACGTCGTCGAGGCGCTGCGCTGGGCGATGGGCGAGTCGAGTGCCCGCAACCTGCGCGGCGGCGAGATGGACGACGTGATCTTCGCCGGAACCGCCGGCCGGCCCTCGCGCAACATCGCCGAGGTCGGGCTGGTGCTGCACGATGCCCAGGGACTCGCCCCGCCGCCCTTCGCCGAATTGGGCGAGCTGGAGATCGTGCGCCGCATCGAGCGCGGGGCGGGCAGCCAGTACCGGGTGAACGGCAAGGAGGTGCGGGCGCGCGACGTGCAGACCCTGTTCGCCGACCTCGCCTCGGGTGCCCGCGCCTCGGCGATGGTGAGCCAAGGCCGGGTCGGCGCGCTGGTCGGCGCGCGGCCCGAGGAGCGGCGCGGCGTGCTGGAGGAGGCGGCCGGCATCACCGGCCTGCACGCGCGCCGCCACGAGGCGGAGCTGAAGCTGCGCCAGGCGGAGGCGAACCTTGCCCGCGCCGAGGACCTGAAGGGCCAGCTCGAGACCCAGCTCAACGGGCTGAAGCGCCAGGCGCGCCAGGCCAACCGCTACCGCAACATCTCCGGCGCGATCCGCCAGGGTGAGGCGGAGCTGCTGGCGATCCAGCGTGCGCGGGTCGAGCAGGCGCGCGCCACCGCCGAGGAGGCGATGGCGGCGGCGCGCGAGGCGGTGCTGGTGGCCGCGCAGGGGGCGCAGGCGGCGCGGGCGCAAGCCGAAGCGGGCGCGGCGGCGCTGCCGGGGCTGCGCGAGACCGAGGCCGAGGCTCGCACCGTGCTCGAACGCCGCCGCATCGCCGGGGAGCAGATCGCAGCCGAGGAAAGCCGTGCCCGCGCCGCGCTGGCCGAAGCCGAGCGGCGGAGTGCGCAGATCGCCAAGGACGTGGCACACGCCGAACAGGCCACGGGTGATGCGGCGGCAGCGGAGGACCGGCTGGCCGAGGAGGACTCCCGCCTCGCCACGGCCGAGAAATCTCACCCGGCCCGCCTCGACGCCGCCGAGGCGGCTTGCGTCATGGCGGTGGAGGCGGCGCGCGAGGCCGAGCTGGAGGCCAACCGCGCCACTGAATCGGCCGCCGAGGCCTCGGCCCGCGCGCAGGCCGCCGCGCAGCTCCTGCACGGCGCCGAGGCGCGGGCACGCCGCGCCGGCGAGCAGCTCGCCCGCGCAGACCAGGAGCGCGAGCGCATCCGCGCCCAGGCGGTCGATCCGGCCCAACTCGCCGCGGCCATTGAGGAGCAGGCGGCAGCCGCAGCCGCGCTGGAGTCCGCACGTGCCGCGCAGGAGGCGGCCGAGCACACCCGCGCCACCGCCCAGTCCACGCTCGCCGAGGCGCGCACCCGCCTGTCCGGGGCTGAGAGCACACGCGCCAAGCTCGCTGCTGAGGCGCGCGCGCTGACGGAGGTGCTGGCGGTGAAGGACGGCGAGCGCTGGCCGCCGATGGTCGATGCGCTGAGCGTGCCCGCCGGGCTGGAGGCGGCGCTGGGGGCGGCGCTGGGCGAGGAGTTGACCTCCGCCGCCGACCGCGAGGCCGCCCGCCACTGGCGGGAACTGGCGCCGCTCGACGCCCCGGCGCTGCCCGCCGGCGCCCAATCCTTTGCCGCTCTCGCCCAGGGACCGGCCGCGCTGACGCGGGCCCTGTCGCTGATCGGGCTGGTAGCGGACGACGCGGCGGGGGATCGAGCGCAGACCCTGCTCGCGCCGGGGCAGATGCTGGTCTCCCCGGCCGGGGCGGTCTGGCGCTGGGATGGCTACACGATCCGCGCCGGCACGCCGACCGCCGCAGCGGTCCGGCTGCGCCAGCGCAACCGGCTCAAGGCGTTGCGTGCCGATCTCTCGGCGGTCGAGGCGCAGACGGCCGAGGCGACGCAGGCCCGCGCGGTGGCGGAGGCCGCCGACCACGCCGCCGCCGCCGCCGAGCAGCGCACGCGCCAAGCCCGGCGCGAGGCGGAACAGCGTCTCGAACGCGCCCGCAATGCGGCGTCGCAGTTGCGGGCCCAGGCGGACGGCGTCGCCGCCCGGCTCGCCGCCGCCGAGCAGCAGGTCGCGGCGCTGGCCCCCGAGCATGGGGACGCGGCGCGCGCGCTTGCCGAGGCCCGCGCCGCGCACACCGCTTTGCCAGACATCGCCGGCTTGCGGTCGGCCGTCGAGCAAGCGCGGGCGCAGCTGGGCCGGCTGCGTGCCACGGAGGCCGCCGCTCGCAACGAGCGCGACGGCCTGGCGCGTGAGGGCGCCGCGCGGGCCTCCCGCCGCGCCGTCATCGCGCGCGAGCGGGCCGATTGGCGCGAGCGTGCGGCCGATGCCGGGGGGCGGCTCGCGGATCTGGTGGCGCGCGCCCGCGAGGCCGAGGCGGCGCATGCCAGCCTCGCCGCCGCGCCCGGCCGGGTGGCCGAGGCGAAGTCGGAAGCCGAGGCGGCGCTGGCGGCGGCCGAAGCCGCGCATCGTCGCGCCGCCGAGGCGATGGCCGGCGCCACCCGGCAGGCGAGCGAGCACGAGCGCGCGGCCCGTGCCGCCGAGGCGGCGGCTGCCGCCGCGCGCGAGGCGGCGGTGCGGGCCGAGGCGGAGGCGAGCCAGGCCGACCACGCCTGGGGCACCGTCGCCGAGCGCATCCTGGAGCGGCTTGGGGCCACGCCGGCGCTGCCCGACCCACCGGTGCCCTGCGACGCCGAGGCCGAGGAGAAGGCCCGGCGCAAGCTGGAGCGCTTGGTCAAGGAGCGCGACGAGATGGGGCCGGTCAATCTGCGCGCCGAGGTCGAGGTGGACGAGGCCGAGCGCCAGATCGCCACCATCGAGGCCGAGCGCGCCGAGATCGCCACCGCCATCGCCAAGCTGCGCGGCTCCATCGGCCATCTGAACCGCGAGGGTCGCGAACGGCTGGCCAAGGTCTTCGAGGAGGTCGATCGTCATTTCCAGGCGCTGTTTTCCCGCATGTTCAACGGCGGGCGCGCCCATCTCGCGCTGGTCGGCTCCGACGACCCGCTGGAGGCGGGGCTGGAGATCTACGCCCAACCCCCCGGCAAGAAGCTGGCGACTTTATCGCTGTTGTCGGGGGGCGAGCAGGCACTGACCGCGCTGTCGCTGATCTTCGCCGTGTTCCGCTGCAACCCGGCGCCGATCTGCGTGCTCGACGAGGTGGACGCGCCGCTCGACGATGCGAACGTCGATCGTTTCTGCGCGTTGCTGGAGGACATGGTGCGCGAGACCGGCACGCGCTTCCTGGTCGTGACCCACCATCCGCTGAGCATGGCCCGCATGGACCGGCTTTATGGCGTCACCATGCAGGAGCGCGGCATCTCCCGCCTGCTCTCGGTCGATCTCCGCGCGGCCGAGCTGATGGTCGAGGCGCCGCCGATGGCGGCGGAATAGCGTTTCGCAATACGTTCGTAACACGGCGGTTACACCGGCACGCTACATCGCCGCCGTATGGGACAAAGGAGTGATCCGCGATGTTCACGAAGCAGCGCATCGGGGCCGTGATGGCCGTGCTCGGCGTCATCGGCGTGGGCATGACGGCCCTGCCGGGCTCGGCGAAGGCGTGGTGGAGCGGCGGCTGGGGCTGGCATGGCGGGGTCGGGGTCGGCATCGTGCTGCCGCCCGTGGTAGTGGGGCCGCCCGTCTATGCCGCGCCTCCGGTCGGCTACGCGCCGCCGGTCGTGTACGCGCCTCCGCCCCCGGTCGGCTACGCGCCGGCGCGTGGGCCGGTCTGGGTGCCGCCGCATTGGCAGGGCGGCTACTGGGTTCCCGGCCATTGGGGCTGAGCGAAATCAGAATGTCACCACGGTTCTGAGTCCGAGCACGGCGGCATCTCCCACGATCTTGCCGGACGCCGCGTTCACGATGCCACCCCCGGGGCGGACGACGTACTGGACATCGGGCTGCACCTGCCACCAGGGCGCCAGCTGCGCCTGATAGGTCAGCTCGATCATCGTCTCTGCCCCGCGCACCGGATAGAGCCCGCCGCTCAGGCTGGCCAGGGTGCGGTCGGCGGCGGTGGCGGCTCCGCTGACCCGTGCCCACCCGACCCCCAGCCCGACCGTGTCGTTGGCGCGTCCGAAAGGCCCCTTGTACGTTCCCCCGGCATCCACGAAGGCCACGATCTGGTTGCGGTTGGCCGGCGCCCCCATTGCCCGCAGGAACACGCCCAGGCCGCCGTCCTTCAGCCCGGGCGGACGGAACACGAGCTGATCCAGCACCGTGTACATGCTCCAATTATCGCTATGCGGGCCTGAGGCCGCCGGCGCCGGGAGCCCCGCCGGCTGGCCGCCGGCATTGGCGAACGGGTCTGCCACCGCATTGCTGTTATACCAGCCGCCCAGCTTGTAGGTGGCGGGCAGACCCGTCGCGCCCTCGCCCTGGTTCAACGCGACCTGCGCCTCGGCGATCACGAACGCGCCCTGGAACCGCAGATTGGCCCCTGACGGGTTGCGTGCCTGCGGGTCACCGGTGCCCGAGCCACCCGGCGTGCCGTTGAACACGCCGAGCAGCAGTGTTGTCGCCGCATTCGGCCGCGCGCGCAGCCGCACGCCGGGGGTCGCCAGGGGATAGGCCGGGCCGCCGGCGGGCAGATCGAAGGTGGCCAGGGTCGGCCAGCCAAAGCTGCTATTGAGGAACAGGTCGCCGGACTGGCTGATGATGAACTCCTGGTCGGCGGCGAGCTGGCCCAAACGGATGTCCAGCTTCCCGCCCAGGAGCGACTGCTGGTACCAAAGCTCAAACAAGCGAGTGGCGCGGTCGGCCTCGATCGCGCTGACCACGTTCAGATTGTCCAGGTTGTTGGTGGTCAGCCCGCGCCCGTGGATCTGCCAGGCACTGACATTGAACATGCCGCCCGGCAGACTGACGGCCTTATCGAGGTCGATCCCCAGGCTAAGCTCGGTCGCGCCCTCATAGATGACGCCGCGCGCCCGCCCGCCGGAGGGATTGCCGAGCACCTCGCTGGTTTCCGTCGCACCCAACGAAATGCCGACCGAGGCCAGCGCCGAGCGCGCGCCCCCGATATCGCCGAGCAGGTTGCTCCGCTCCCACAGGCCGGAGCCTTGCGCCGTCTGCTGAGCTTGGCCGGGCGTGGGGGCTTCCCGCGTCGTCGGAGCGCTCGGCGTCGTCTGGCCCGCCGCACCCGGCACCGCGACGATGAGGCCGAGCAACGCCCAGACAGCCGCTTGACTCCATCGCATCTTCTCTGCCCCTCTTCTCAAAATGATACATTATAACATCCCTACTTGCGAAGATTTCGCAACGCGAAGGCCAGCATCCTGACGATAGGGGAGATCACGAATGAGGGGTTTTGCAGTTCTGCTAATCGCCATTCTGGGCGTGTGGGCCGCTCCGGGGCGCGCCCAGCCGGTCGGCATTGTCGCCGCCGAGAACATGTATGCCGATGTGGCGCGCCAGATCGCCGGGCCGGGGGCGGCGGTGAGCGCCATCCTGAGCAAGCCCGACGAGGACCCGCATCTGTTCGAGCCGACCGCCTCGGTTGCGCGTGTGGTCGCGCGGGTGCGGGTGGTGGTGCTGAACGGGGCCGGGTACGACCCTTGGATGCAGCGCCTGATCAACGCGCAGCCAACGCCCGGACGGATCGTCCTCGACATCGGCGGTCTAGTCCACGCCGCTCCCGGCGCCAACCCCCATCTCTGGTACGATCCGGCGACCATGCCCATCTTCGCGCGCGCACTGGCCGACGAACTCTCCCGTATCGAGCCCGCCGGGGCGGACGGGTACGCCGCGCGCCTGCACGAGTTCCTCGACTCGCTTGCCCCGTTGCACGCGCGGATCGCGGCCATGCGCCGGCGATGGAGCGGTACGCCAGTGACGGCGACTGAGCCGGTGTTCGGCGACATGGCCGCCGCGCTCGGCCTGACCATGCTCAACCAGCAGTTCCAGCTCGCCGTGATGAACGATACCGAGCCCGCCGCCAGCGATGTCGCTGCCTTCGAGCGCGACCTGCGTACCCACCGGGCGCGCGTGCTGATCTACAACAGCCAGGCGACCGACGCCTCGGCGGAGCGCCTGCGCCGGATCGCGGCCGAAGCGGGCGTGCCGACGATCGGCGTGACGGAGACGGAGCCGTCGGGGCAGTCCTACCAGCAATGGATGGAGGGCGGGCTGGACGCATTGGCGGCGGCGCTGACGCAGGGCGGCGGCGGACGGTGACGAACGCGGTCGAGTTGCGCGACGTGACGCTCGCAATGGGCGGGCGCGACGTGCTGCGCGACGTATCGTTCGACATCGCGGCAGACGAGTTCGTCGGCGTCCTGGGTCCGAACGGGGCGGGCAAGACGACGCTGATGCGCGCCATCCTGGGCCTGGTGCGGCCGCGCAACGGCACGGTCCGGGTGCTGGGCCGACCGGCGACGCGGGGGAACGCGACGATTGGCTACATGCCGCAGGTGCGCGCCGCGCCCCCACGGCTCAGCGGCTGGGACGTGGTGGCCGGCGTCGCCGGCGGGCATCGCTGGGGACTGCCAATCCCCTCGCGGGCCGAGCGGGCGGACGCCGCGCGCGCCCTCGCCCTGGTGGGCGCGCAGGCGCTGGCCGCACGCCCCGTCACCGAGCTGTCGGGCGGGGAGCGCCAGCGCCTGCTGCTCGCTCAGGCCCTGCTCGGCGGCCCGCGCCTTCTGCTGCTCGACGAGCCGCTGATCAGCCTGGACCCACGCCATCAGCAGGAGGTGGTCGCCCTGGTGCGCCGCGTGCAGCGCGAACTGGGCATCGCCGTGCTGTTCAGCGCCCACGAGCTGAACCCGCTGCTGGGCGCGCTCGACCGGGTGCTGTACCTCGGCGGGGGCCATGCCGCGCTGGGGCGAGTGGCGGAGGTCATCACCGGCCCGGTGCTGTCGCGCCTGTATGGGGCCGAGATCGAGGTGGTGCGCGCGGCCGGACGGGTGTTCGTCATGTCCGGCGGGCACGATGTCGAACATGACGCCCATCGCCACGATCACTGAAGGCATGTTCGCCTACGGCTTCATGGTGAACGCCTTCGCCGCTTCCGGCATTGTCGCGGTGGTGGCGGGCGCGGTCGGCTACTTCCTGGTGCTGCGTGGACAGACCTTCGCCGGCCATGCGCTCGGCCATATCGGCTTTACCGGCGCGACCGGCGCCGTGCTGCTCGGGGTGCCGCCGCTCTGGGGGCTGCTCGCCGTCACCGTCGCGGGCGGGGTCGGCATGGGGCTGCTCGGCGAGCGGCTGGCCGGGCGCGATGTCGCGATCGGCATCGTGCTCGCGGTTTCCCTCGGCTGCGGGCTGCTGTTCCTGCACTTCTTCACCGCCGGCGCGGCGCAGGCGACCGCATTGCTGTTCGGCAATGTGCTCGGCGTGGACCGCGCCACGGTCTGGGCGTTGCTCGGCCTGGCGATCATCTGCCTGGGCGGGCTGGCGCTGATCGCCCGCCCGCTGCTGTTCGCGAGCGTGCAGCCCGAGCTTGCCGAGGCGCGCGGCGTCCGGCTGCGCCGGCTGTCCGTGCTGTTTATGGCGCTGGTCGCTCTCGCCACGGCGGAAAGCGTGCAGATCGTGGGCGTGCTGCTGGTGTTCGCGCTGATGGTGGGTCCGGCGGCGGCGGCCCAGCGCCTGACGGCACGGCTGGGCCTCGGCGTCGCGCTGGCGGTCGCGCTGGCGCTGATCGAGGCCTGGGCGGGGCTGGTCGCGGCCTTCTACTCGGACTGGCCCACCAGTTTCTGGATCACCGCGTTCAGCGGCGGCGTCTATCTGCTGTCCGCCCTGCCGCGCATGTCAGCCCCGAGACGGGCGGAGAGCGATTGACGGGCGGGCGTGACGGGGTCCACCCCTCCCGGATGCTGCGACGACTCGAAAGCCTGCTGATCCCCACCGCCGGCGTACCCGACGAGCCGTCGATCGACGGCCTGGCCCGGTTCTACTGGCATTTCCTCCGTCAGGCGCGCTGGCTGATCGCGGCGCTGTTCGTCACCGGCGGGCTGATCGCGGTGCTTGACGCCAGCATCCCGGCCTTCATCGGCCGCGTGGTCTCCCTGGTGTCCGCCCACACGCCGCAGAGCCTTTTCCATGATGCGTGGCCCCAACTCGCGGGCATGGCCGGCGTGGTGCTGCTGCTGCGTCCGGCGGTATATCTCAGCCAGATCGTGCTGATTAACCAGATCGTCAATCCGGGTTTGTCGAACTTGATCCGCTGGCAGAACCATTGGCATGTGGTGCGGCAGAGCTGGACGTTCTTCCAGAACGACTTCGCCGGGCGCGTCGCCAACCGGGTGCTCCAGACCGGGCCGGCGCTGCGCGAAAGCATGGTCATGGCCTTCGACGCCGCCTGGTACATCGTGGTGTATGGCAGCAGCGCCGTCGGATTGCTGGCCGGCGTCAATTGGCGGCTCGCGGTGCCGATGCTGCTCTGGTTCGCCTGCTACGGCGCCATGCTGTCCTACTTCGTGCCGCGCTTGCGCGAACGCTCGCGCGCTGTCAGCGAGGCGCGTTCGACCCTCACCGGCCGCGTGGTGGACAGCTACACCAACATCCTCACGGTCAAACTGTTCGCCCGTGCCCGCGACGAGGATGCGTTCGTGCGCGACTCGGTCGATCAGCACACCGCGCGCTTTCGCGACCAGACCCGGATGATCACCGCCTATGTGTTCGTCCTGGCGGTGATGAACGCCACGCTCGTCGTCACCACCGCAGGGCTGGCGATCTGGCTGTGGAGCCGCGGGCGCATCGCCGTCGGCTCGGTCGCGATGGCGCTCCCGCTCGCCTGGCAGATCACCAACATCGCCGGCTGGGTGGCGCGCAGCGTGACGGCGATCTTCGAGAATGTGGGCACCGTCCAGGACGGCATGCGCTCGATCGCGGTGGCGCGGCAGATGCCGGATGCGCCGGGCGCGGCCGAGCTGATTGTCGAAGCGGGCGAGATCCGCTTCCAGAACCTGCATTTCGACTATGGCCGCGATCGCGGCGCGCGTGGGCAGCCGGGCGTGCTGCACGGGATCAACCTCGTCATCGCGCCGGGCGAGCGTGTCGGCCTGGTCGGCCCGTCGGGGGCCGGGAAGTCGACGCTGGTGAACCTGCTGCTGGGCTTCTATGCGCCGGCGCAGGGCCGCATCCTGATCGACGGCCAGGACATCGCGTTCGTGACGCAGGAGAGCCTGCGCACGCAAATCGCCATGGTGACGCAGGACACGTCGCTGCTGCACCGCTCGATCAGCGAGAACATCTGCTACGGCCGGCCCGAGGCGACGCAGGCTATGATCGAGGACGCGGCGCGCCGCGCGGAGGCGCACGACTTCATCCTGGGGCTGGAGGACTGGCACGGGCGGCGCGGCTACGACGCCCATGTGGGCGAGCGCGGCGTGAAGCTCTCGGGTGGCCAGCGCCAGCGCATCGCGATCGCCCGCGTGATCCTCAAGGATGCCCCGATCCTGGTGCTGGACGAGGCGACGTCGGCGCTGGATTCCGAGGTCGAGGCGGCGATCCAATCGCGGCTGGATGCACTGATGGAAGGGCGCACGGTCATCGCCATCGCGCACCGCCTGTCCACGATCGCGCGCATGGATCGGCTGATCGTGCTGGAGGCCGGCCGCATCGCCGAGATGGGCACTCACGCCGAGCTGCTGGCCCGCGGCGGCACCTACGCGCGCCTGTGGCGGCGCCAGTCGGGCGGATTCGTCGCCGAGATGGAGAACCGGATGGCTTATCCGGGGTAGGGGCTCCCCGGGTACCGCTGGTGCCGATCGAACGCCTGCCGCCCGCGCACGGGCTCTTCCGCTGGAATCCTCCTCTGTCGCTGCTAACCTCGCTGGCGATCACCGGAGCCGGTCCATGGAGCTTGAACGTTTCACAATCCCCGACTTCCGCTTGCAGAGCGGCGGTGTCCTTGCCGAGGCGACGATTTCGTATCTCACTCTCGGCCGGCTCGCCCCGGACGGGCGCAATGCCATCTTGATGACCCACGGCTACACCTCCGGCCCGGAATACGTGCTGGGCGGGGAGGGTGCGTCGGAGGGCTCCTGGTCGGCCCTGGTGGGGCCGGGACGGCCGATCGATACCGACCGCTATTTCGTGGTCTCGTCGAACATGCTGGGTTCGTCCTTCGGCTCGACCAACGCGGCCAGCATCGACCCGGCGACCGGACGGCCATACGGGTCGCGCTTCCCCGACCTCACCGTCACCGACATCGTCACCGCGCAGCGCCACCTGATCGAGCATCTCGGCGTGCGCCACCTCGTCGCGGTGATCGGGCCGTCCTACGGCGGCTTCCAGGCATTCGCATGGGCCGTTACCTTCCCCGACCTCATGCATGGCATCGTCGCCGTCGTGACCGCACCGAAATCGCCGCCCGGCCGGCTGGAGCCGCTGCTCGAACAACTAGCGCAAGATCCCAATTGGAACGGCGGCGACTACTACGATCGCGGCGGGATGCTGGCGACCACCACGCGGGTGCGCATGGAGACGCTGCGCGGCTACGGGATCGATGCCCAGTTGGCCGAGCGCATCCCCGACCCGGAGGCGCGCGAGGCGGAGCTTCACCGCATCGCGCGCGCCTGGGCGGAGCAATTCGACGCGAACTCGCTCGTCATCCTGCGAAAGGCATTGCGCGGCTACGACGTCGAGCCTGCGTTTCCGCGCATTCGCGCGCGCGTGCTCTACGTGCTCTCGACCACCGACGCACTGTTCCCGCCGAGCCTCGCCGAGCCGGTGATGGACAAGCTCCGCGCCGCCGGGGTCGACGCGCGGTATGTCGAGCTGGACAGCCCCTACGGCCATCTCGCGTCCGGCCGCGACGCGGGGAAATGGGTGCCCGCGCTGCGCGATTTCCTCGGCTCGCTGCCCGAAAAACCCTGAGCGCGTCGCGGTCGATAGCCGGCTGCCTTCCGGCATCGACATCGTTGACATATGCCGAGGGCGCTCGTATCTACAATGTCTCTACGGAGAGGCGCGCGTGAGGATCATGGTCAAGAAGTGGGGCAATAGCGCCTCCGTACGCATTCCCGCCGCCGTCATGGAGGCCGCGAAGATTGGCCTCGACCAGCCGGTCGACATACGCGAGGAGCAAGGGCGAATCGTTATCGAACCAGTTCGTTCGCCCCCGTATGACATCGCAAGACTGATCGCCGGAATCACCGACGAGAACCGTCATCAGGAGATCGACTTCGGGACCGCCGTCGGTGAGGAAGTCTCGTAGTGTCGTCCCGCTATGTTCCCGAGGCCGGGGATATCGTCTGGATCGTTCTCGATCCCCAGGTGGGACATGAGCAGGCGGGACATCGGCCTGCGGTGGTCCTGAGCCCGAGCCCTTACAACACGAAGTCCGGGCTGATCGTCTGCTGTCCGACCACGACAAGGGTGAAGGGTTATCCGTTCGAGGTGCGGCTGGCAGGGCAGCCTGCAAGTGTTGTCCTAGCCGACCAGGTCAAGAGCCTCGACTGGCGGGCCCGCAAGGCAACCAGGAAGGGGCGGGCAATGCCCGCCGAATTGGCGGAGATCCGCGCGAAGCTGCACGCGCTGCTTGGCTGATCATGGCAGTTGCAACCAGGCAGATGTCGCCGATCGGGTCAGGAACGAGGTCACCCATTCTTGACACTCCCGCAACCCCCTTGTAGCAAGCGCCCGCCTTCCGGCGGGGCGACCTGCCCGGAGCGAACATGAGCGAGGAGAACGGCGGCGAAGGCCAGCCCTCCTTCGAGGAGAGGCTGCGTTCGGCGCGCGAAAGGCAGGGGCTGGACGTCAAGCCGCCGAAGCCGGGGGATCAATCCGGCGACGGAAGCCCGAGTGCCCTGGGCATCGGCCTCCGGGTGGCGGTGGAACTTCTTTCCGCCTTGCTGGTGGCCTGCGCCATCGGCTGGGGCATCGACCGGCTCGCCGGGACGCGTCCGCTGTTCCTCATCCTGTTCCTTCCGTTGGGAGGCGCGGCCGGAGTGCTGAATGTCTGGCGCGTGTTCGCGCCCAGGCCGGAGCCCGGCAAGAAACGCGAGTGAACCGGCCACCGCCCGCGCGCGGTGCGCCGCAAGGGGGTGTGCCTTGGCTTCTGGAAGCATCGACGCGCTGAGCCAGTTCGAATTGCACCCGGCGCTGGGTGCGGTCGGTGCCGCCGTCCACTTCAGCCAATCCAACCTCATGATGATCGTCGCGGCGGTGCTGACGCTCGCGCTCCTGGCGATCGGGATGCGCCCGCGCGCGATGGTGCCCGGCCGGCTGCAATCGGCCGCCGAGATGATCTACGAATTCGTCTACAATATGTGCGTGGAGACGATCGGGCCTGAAGGGAAGCGCTTCTTCCCGTTCATCTTCGCGCTGTTCCTGTTCATCCTGATCGGCAACCTGATCGGCGTCTTCCCGTACTTCTTCACCTTCACCAGCCACATCGCCGTTACCCTGGCGCTGACCCTGGTGGTGATCCTGATGGTCACGCTGGTCGGCATCGCCATCCACGGGCTGCACTGGTTCAGCTATTTCGTGCCGCAGGGCGTGCCGAAGGCGCTGCTGCCGCTGCTTGTGCCGATCGAGGTGCTGTCCTACGTCTCGCGCATCATCTCGCTCTCGGTCCGGCTGTTCGCGAACATGATGGCCGGCCATGTGATGCTGGAGGTGTTCGGCGCGTTCGTTGTGATGCTGGGCGCGGCCGGCCTGCTCGGCATCGTGCCGGCGGTCTTCGCCTTCGGGATAAACGTCATCCTGATCGGCTTCGAGATCCTGGTCGCCGTGTTGCAGGCGTACGTGTTCGCGATTCTGAGCTGCATCTACCTGCACGACGCGGTCCATCTGCACTGACCGACGCCATCGCCCCACCTATCCATCCCACCCGACGGCACGCCACGCCAGCCTTCCGGGACGCCCAATCGGACACACAAAGAAGGAACCGGACTATGGATCTCGCTTCCGCCAAGAACATCGGTGCTGGTCTCGCGGTCATCGCGCTGGCGGGCGTCGGCGTCGGCATCGGCAACATCTTCGCCGCGCTGGTCTCCTCCGTGGCGCGCAACCCGGCCGCCCGCGACCGCGTGTTCGGCCTGGCGATCCTTGGCTTCGCGCTGACCGAGGCGGTGGCGCTCTACGCCCTCGTCATTGCGTTCATCATCCTCTTCGTCTGAGCCGCGCAGGGCGGGGCGGGCCGCGCAAAACGCCTGTCCTGATGCTGGGAAACAGACACATGCCGCGTATTCTTCGCCGTGCCGTTCCGCTTGCTGTCCTCGCCCTGCCGTCGCTGCCGGCGGCAGCACTGGCCGCGGGGATGCCGCAGCTGGACTTCGCCAACCCGCTGACCCTCGACCAGGTCGGCTGGGGTGCCGTGATCTTCCTGATCTTCTTCCTGCTGTGCTGGCTGTGGGGCCTGCCGCAGGTGAGCCGGGTGCTGGACCAGCGCGCCGGCGCGATCGCCGCCGATCTGGGTGCGGCGCAGTCTGTGAAGGTCGAGGCCGACACGGCGGTGCGGGACATGACCGAGACCACCGCGCGTGCCCGCGCCGAGTCGCAGGCCGCCATCAATGCCGCGGTGGACAAGGCCAAGCAGGAGACCGCCGGTCGCGCGGCGGCGCTCGACGCCCAGCTCGAGGCGCGGCTTCAGGAGTCCGAGCAGCGCATCGCCGCCGCTAGGGGTGCCGCGGTCGGCGCGGTACGGAGCGTGGCGACCGAGGCCGCGAGCGCGCTGATCGCGCGGCTGACATCGACCCAACCTGACCCGGTTCGCGTCGAGCGCGCGGTCGGCGCTGCCCTGGCCGCGCGTCGCCAGGGCTGAGGAGGACGGGCATGGAAACGTCATTCTGGGGCGACTCCAAGACCTGGGTCGCCATCGCATTCGTGGTCTTCTTCGTGCTGTTCGGCCGGCGGCTGTGGAAGGCGCTGGCCGACATCCTGGACGGCCGCGCCAATGCCGTGCGCGCCGAGCTGGACGAGGCCGCGCGCCTGCGCCGGGAAGCGGAGGACATGCTGCGCGAGGCAACCCTGCGCCGCGACCGCGCCCTGGAGGAAGCCCAGCACCTCATCGCCGGCGCCCAGGCCGAAGCTCAGCGCCTCGCCGCGACCGCCGCGCAGGACGCCGAGGCATCGGCCCGACGCCGCGAGCAGATGGCACTCGACCGCATCACCGCAGCCGAGAAGGCCGCGGTCGACGAGGTGCGGCATACCGCCGCCGACCTGGCCACCATCGCCGCCCGGCAGGTCATCGCCGAAGGGTTGACCTTGGAGGCCGACGCCAAGCTGATCGACCACTCGATCCGCCAGCTTCCGGCCGCGCTGGCCTCCCGTCGCGCGGCGTAGGCGGGCAAGCGACGAAGCGCCCCCCCGCGGGCACCGCGCCCCGCCTACCGGGCCTGCGTCGCGGCGTCCGTGTTCTTGCGCCTAGATCAGTATCCGATTTTGTTTGACAGCTCCTCGCGCCAGCGCCGGCTCGCGCCGGGCTCGACGGCCCGCTTGGTCTCGGAATCCAGGATCTCCGGGTCGCAGTCGGGGTTGTCGCGCACGGCTGCGCGGGCGTGGGTCAGCGCCTCGTCCAATGTCGCGTAGGTGGCCACAAGCTGCCGGTCGAGGTGCAATTCGTAGGACATGATGGCCTCCGGGTCGGGACCCCGTCAGAACGGCTGGCGCCGGGGCGGGGTTCCGCGCCTTCAGGGGGCACGCGCCAGCCGGACCAGCGCGCGCCGCACGTCCTCGGCGCTGGCGGCCGGAGCCGGCCATGCCACGCGGATCACCCGCTCGCCGCACGCGAGATCGCAGCCGTCCACGTCGGCCGTCGCCATCCGCCAGGCACCGGGCACCCCGGCGATGCGCGACAGCGCGTCCGCGTGATCATGGTTGCAGTGCGCGAGGATCGCCGGCTCGGCCGCCTCCAGCGCCGCGACGCCCGCTGCATCGGGCGCGAGGTCGGCGGCCCGCAGGCGCGACGCCCGGGCGAACCCGGCCACCAGCAGCCCGTTCAGCGGCTGCATGCGCCAAAGCTTGAAGTCACCGAAATCCGCGTACAAGGCAGCATACGGATGCACCGCGAGATAGCGCGCCTTCAGCGCCGGGCTTGCATCGGGCGCCGCCAGTCCGGTCACGGTCAGCCGCGGCGCGGTCTGCGGGTTGACCTCCTCGGCCGGGCCGCTCACCAGCACCGCGCAGCGCGGGTCGGCCCGCAGATGGCGCGTATGCTCCGCCAGGTCCGACAGCAGCAGGAGAACGGACCCGTCCGGCGCTGTCGCCGGTGTCACCAGGGACGCGAAGGGCTGGCCCTCGGCCGAGGTGGCCAGCGTGCCCATCCGCGCAGCCCGCGCCAGGCAGCGCGCGGCAAAGCCGGTCAGTTCGTTGCCCCGAACTATCGCCATATTGCGTTCACCTCGTGTCCGCTATGCGTCACACTGATCCGGGGGACTTGGCCGAAAGGGATTAAAACGATGAAGCAGACCATCGCCCTGGTGGACGACGATCGCAACATCCTCACCAGCGTGAGCATGACGCTGGAGCAGGAAGGCTTCCAGGTCCGCACCTACACCGACGGCGAGAGCGCCTTGCAGGGCCTGACCGCGCGTCCGGTGGACCTCGCCGTGCTCGACATCAAGATGCCGCGGATGGACGGGATGGAGCTGCTCCAGCGGCTCCGTCAGCGCAGTGCCATCCCGGTGATCTTCCTCACCTCCAAGGACGAGGAGGTGGACGAGCTAATGGGCCTGCGGCTCGGCGCCGACGACTACATCACCAAGCCGTTCAGCCAGCGCCTGCTGCTCGAGCGCATCCGCGCCCTGCTGCGCCGCAACGAGGCCTCGCGCGCCGAGGGCTCGGGCGCCGCGCCGGGCGGGGTAATGGTGCGCGGCGACCTCATCCTCGACGAGACCAAGCACCAGTGCATCTGGAAAGGCACCGACATCCAGCTCACGGTGACCGAGTTCCTGCTGGTCAAAGCGCTCGCCGCGCGGCCGGGGATGGTGAAGAGCCGCGACCAGCTCATCGATGCCGCCTATGGCGAGAACATCTACGTGGACGACCGCACGATCGACAGCCACGTCAAGCGCATCCGCAAGAAGTTCCGCACCGCCGAGGACGCGTTCAACCAGATCGAGACGCTGTACGGCATCGGCTATCGCTACAAGGAGCGCTGATGTGCCTCAGCGCCTGGCCGGGCGGTCGGCATCACCGCAGGCGCCGCTCGCGCCCGCCGTCGCGCCGCACGCCACGCGCCTGCGCTGGGTCTCGCCGCTGCTGCGCCGCATCCTGCTCGTCAATGCGCTGCCCCTGGTGCTGCTGGTGGCCGCGCTGCTCTACCTCGACCAGTACCAGAACGGGCTCCTGGAAGCCGAGGTCTCCGCCTTGCGCGAGCAGGGGCGAATCTTCGCCGGCGCCCTGGCCGAGAGCGCGGTCAGCGTCGCCAACCCGCAAGACCCGAAGCTGGTCGCCGACATCGCCCGCCCACTGCTTTATAGGCTGACCGAGCCGAGCCCGGACGCCGAGGCGAAGCTTTATGCCCCCGACGGCGCGCTGATCGCCGATTCGCGGGTGCGCGAGGGGCCGAAGGGCACCCAACGCGAGCCGCTGCCGCCGGCGGACAACCGAGGCGCGTTCCTGGCCGGGATCGGCTGGCTGTACGATCACGTGCTCGCGCTGATGCCGCAGAAGATGCCAACCCATGTGGACCTGACGCCGGGCGGCGCCGGTCCGGAGTGGCAGCCCGATGTGAAGGAGGAACTGCGCCTGTCCA
Source organism: uncultured Pseudomonadota bacterium (assembly GCA_963756495.1). Taxonomy (GTDB): domain Bacteria; phylum Pseudomonadota; class Alphaproteobacteria; order Acetobacterales; family Acetobacteraceae; genus DATFDN01. Next base: position 152,130 of record CAVWNS010000014.1, read on the forward strand.
GCTCCGACCAGAGCCGGGAGACGCCGCCCTACATCCGGCGCACCATCGACAACCAGTTGCTGGTGACGGTGGCGGTTCCGGTTGAACGCGACCGGCATACCGTCGGCATCGTCCTGCTGACGCGCGAGGCGCGGGAGGTGGACGCAAGCCTGTTCGCAATCCGTGTCTCCATCCTGGCGCTGTTCGGGCTCGCCATCGCGCTCACTGTCCTGCTGTCGTGGTATCTCTCGCGCACGATCGCCCGGCCGATCCTGCAACTGGCCCTGGCGGCGGCGGAGATGCGCGAGGGTGAGGGGCGGACCGGCAGCGTGCCGCGCGCGCTGCTACAGCGGCGCGACGAAGTGGGCACGCTGGCGGTGGCGCTGGCCGATTCGGCGGCGGCGCTATGGCACCGGATGGACGCCATCGAGCGCTTCGCCGCCGATGTCGCGCACGAGATCAAGAACCCGCTCAGCTCCATCCGCAGCGCCATCGAGACGCTGCGCCGCATCCAGGACCAGAACCGCCAGAAGCAGCTCCTCGCCATCGTCACCGACGATGTCATCCGGCTCGACCGCCTCATCAGCGACGTCGCGGATGCCTCGCGGGTAGACGCCGAGCTGTCGCGGGTCATGGCGGAGCGGGTGGACGTGACCCCGATCCTGCGCACCCTGAAGGAGTTGCAGGAGGCGACGCGGGGCGAGGACGATCCGTGGATCGATCTCGCGGTCCCGGAGAGCGGCTTGGTCGTGCGTGGCGTGGAGGACCGGCTCGTGCAGGTGTTCCGCAACCTCATCAGCAACGCCGAATCGTTCAGCCCGCCGCGCGGGCGGATCGGGGTCGGCGCGCGCGCGAGCAACGGCATAACGGAGATCACCGTCGACGATGAGGGGCCGGGCATTCCCGACGGCAAGCTGGACCAGATTTTCGACCGCTTCTACAGCGAGCGCCCGAAGGACGAACGGTTCGGCCAGCATTCCGGGCTGGGGCTTTCGATCAGCAAGCAGATCGTCGAGGCGCTGCGCGGCCGCATCACCGCCGATAATCGGCGTGCCCCGGATGGGCGCGTGCTCGGCGCGCGCTTCGTGGTGCTGCTGCCGATGGCCTGAGCGCCCGTGCGAAGCGTCCCTGGGTCAGAATCAGGTCACGCGGCCTGGCTGAACTTGGGCAGGACGTGGGACCCGTAGAAGTTGATCACCCGCCGCTGATCCGGCTGGCCGGAGTGGACATTGACGATGCTCACCCCGGTCTCCTGCAATTCCCGGATCTTGGCGATATGCACGGCGGGGTCCGTGCTGATGGCCCATTGCTTGGTGACTTCTTCCAGCGGGACCTGCTGGTCGGCCAATTGCTGGATGCGCGCAGGATCGGAAATGTCGAAATACGGTTTCCAGGCCTTGGGGCCGAACCGCCACAACTCGGCCGCCTGCCGGGCGTCGGCTTGACTGCCGACAATCGCGTAGTGCTCGACCATCACCGGCATGTTCGCCGGATTCTTCCCGGCGGCGCGCGCGCCGTCCTCCCATTCGGATTTGTACTGCTGCCAGCTGTGCGGGTCGGTGATCAGCCCATCGCCGTACTGACCCGCCAGCCGCATCGACTTGCGACCATTGGCGGCGGTCAGCAGAGGAATGGGACGCGGTGGCGGGTTATAGAGCTTCGCATCGACCGTGTAGTACGTGCCCTTATGGGAGACCTGCTGTCCGGTCCAGAGTTGGCGGATGACGGTGATCGCCTCGATGAGGCGGTCCCAGCGCTCCTGCCATTTCGGCCAGGTTCCCGTCGCGGCCTGCTCGTTGAGCGCCTCGCCGGACCCGACGCCCAGGAAGATCCGGCCCGGCGATAGAAGACTGAGCGAGGCGAACGCCTCCGCGACGACAGCGGGATTGTAGCGGATCGTCGGGCACGTCACCATGGTGCCCGTCCAGCTATGCTGTACGGGCGCGCTCAAGGCGGCCAGTGTCACCCATGCTTGTCCCGCATGACCCTCATTCGCCTGCCAGGGCTGTAGATGGTCGCTTGTCGAGATCAGGTGGAACCCGGATCGGGATGCCAGCGCGCCAAGCTGGACAAGCTCGGGCACCGGGAACTGCTCGTGCGCCAGATCGAAACCGATCATGCCCTTGCGAAGCTCGCCGATGCCTTGAGTGGCGGAACTGCCCGCCGGGCGCTGGGTGTTTCCGGTCTGGGTGCTTCCGGTCTGGGCGTGCGCGGCTGTCGCACCCATGCCCGCCGCGCCGGCCAGCATCGTCCATTGCAAAAGCTTGCGCCGGTCCGGAGACAGCGCGTCGTCAGTCATGGAAGTGCGAGTGCGTGACACGGCGTGCTCCGGCGAACGAGTGCGACAGCAACGAGGGACCCAAGCCGAAGTTCCCTCGTCGCAACGCGGCGGGGACACGCTCGGGCGTCCGCTCGCGCGGCGCATCAGCGCCTGTGGCGGCGTCCGGATCGCCCCGTCTTCATCCGCATCGTCGCTCGATCTCCGGGCGCAGCCGGTCCCAGTGCGCGCCGATGCGCGCCAGCATCGACGCGTCGCAATACGCTCGAGGTCGCGCGACATTGAGGCCGACGAAATGCGCGCCGCATCGCCCAAGGTCAGGCGCGTGTGGCGGAAAAGGCGAGCAGATGGCGACATCGGTCACGGGCACGACGGCGCACGGGGCACGGCGGGAAAGGGCGGCGACCTGAAGCCCCTGCTCGTCGAGTTCGGAGGCGAGCCGGACAGGATGGGCGCGCAGCATGTCGCGCAAGGCGGCGGCGAGGTCGAAGCCCGGCGGCAGTCCCCTTATGCCGCTGTTGCGCGGCGCCGGGCCGCACAGGGCGGCAAACTGTCCGAACGCGGGCGCGACATCCTCCGCGAGCAGGCACGTCCCGGCCCCCTCTGCCGCCAGCCAGGCGCGCATCGCCTGCGGCATGTCCCAAAGGATGCAATCGTTGTCGAGCGCGATCTCCCAGTCGTCTTGGGTCAGCCGCATGGGCGCGAACTTCCAGGCGACACCCTCGGCTAATCCGGGATCGAGATGCGCGCGCAGGAAGTCCGGGATTCTGGCCGTCGGAGGCGTGCCACGACACGTCGTCCGGCACCGCGCCGGTGTGCGCGCGCGCCGTGACCACGTCGATCGTGTTGACGCAGACGGCAAGCCGCACGCCCGGCCCGAACGCGCGCCGCGCCCCCAGGATAGACAGGTGCAGCGCGGCGAACCCGCGCGCGCTGACATCGCCCACAGTCCAGCGGATCGTGACCGGCACCGACTGGACGGTGGTCAGTGCAGCCCGGCGATGTCCATAGCCTGCCCGAACCGCCGGCTCGCCTCCAGCGCGTCACCTGTACTTTCGATGAACCGCCGTGTGCTGCGCGGCGGCGAGCAGCAGCCGGTCGCGATCCTGGCTGCGGTTGCGCCCCCAGTCCTGCAACATGCATTGGGCGATCTCCTGATTGTGCGGATCGTTGCCCAGCCGGGTCGCGTTGATCGCCATCCGCTGGATCAGCGGGGCGCGGTCGGCGAAGTTGTCGAGATAGGCCTGCGTCCAGGCCAGGCTGTCCGGCCCGTGCAGCCCCGTCACCGCATCATCCACACGGTCCAGGACCTGCGCCTGGGTCATCCGGTCCGCCCCGGCCGGCGCCTGCACGACGACCGGATTCAGATCGCCCGTCTGCTTCTGGTGGAACGCCGCACGGTTGAGGAAGGAGGCCGCCACGTACAGCAGCTTCAGCCGCCGTGGATGCGCGAAGTTGTCAAAGAACCAGCCCAGCGTGCTGCAATATTCATAGCAGTGCTGGGGCAGGGAGAAGTTGGTGGCGATCTGCGTCTCGATCACGACCTGCGCCGCGGCGGTCTGGATGGTGTCGAGGATGCGGCGTGGTCCCTTGCCGGCCAGCAGCAGGCGCGACAGCACCTCCACATAGGCGGGTTCCGGTTGACGGATGATGGCGTCGGTCAGCTCCGCCGCCTCTTGCTGGGTCAGCGCCTCGGTGTTGGCCAGCAGCGCCGTCTCGCGCGCGCTTGCCCCGTGATAGGGAACCGCGTGCAGGTCCTCGCCGTCGAGGAACACCTTCACCGCATTGCACGCCATCTCGTAGGTGGAATACCAGCGCGGCCCGACCGCGATGTCGAGCGCGCCGGCATAGAGGACATGGTGCGCGTTCTCCCAGCCGATCGCCTCGCCGATCTCGACGGTGGAGCGCGCGCGGTAAGCCTTGTGCCCGGTCGTGTAGGAGCGGTTGAGGAACGCGCGGTCCTGCACATCGATCAGCCCGGCGAACACCAGTTCGGCGAGCACCTCGCGCCGATGCGGCGTCTCCTGCATCAGCCCCAGGAAGACGCGGTAGGCGGCCAGCACCTCACCGCGATGCACCAGGGTCAGCCAGTGGCCGAGCCGCTCGCGCAGCGGTCCTTCGAGGCGCGTCGGTTCCTGGTCCGGCCAATAGACGGCCGGCGCGGGCGGGTGCTCGATCGCGCCCTTGAAGCCGCGCGTATAGTGGCCCGGCGCCTTGCCGACCTTCTGGTTCCAGATGTCGAGGCCGGTCGGGATGTACCAGATGGTCTGCGCCATTGGCAGCCCGGCCATCGCGGCGGGCAGCATGCGCGCAAGATTGACGCTGGCGCGCGCCGATAACAGGCAGTGATCGTTGTTGACGAAGTTCGGATATCCGTCGTCGATCCGCTCGTGGTAGGGCACATGCGTGTACGGCGCGTGGATGCGCACGCCCTCCGCCATGATCTCCGCCAGCGGACGCCCAGCGCGCAGCAGCGCGTAGTAGGCCTCGCTGGCTCCCACCTGGTCGCGCGCCAGGATGCGTTCCTCAAGCCGCCCGTAAAGGGCGCTCGCGTCGCGCGGCCGTGCCTGCGTGACTGCCTCGGACATGTCCGCTCCTCAGTTGGTGTTGCTATCGATTTGTCACGATCCTACTCCCACGGCACCGGCCCGACAACCGCGGGCGGCCGCGCCCGGCCCCGAGGCTCCACGCTCGAGGCCGAAGTTCTTGACAGCGCCTGAAATTGGCTGTGCAAGCGTTAAGAAATCGGGGCTGGACTGCCACCGGAAGAATCACGGATACTTGACCTGCTGCCACCACACCCACCGCGTTCGGCCGGGATCGGCCCGACGTGCGGAAGGATCGTTGCATGGACCGTTCTCGCCGGCGCTTACGCAAGGCTTTGCTGCTCGGCTCGGTGTTCCTCGCTGGCGTCGCGGCCGTGCCGGCAAGCGGCCTGATGGGCCGCCATCTCGGCCTTGGCATCGACACCGCGCGCGCCCAGGGGACGGAGCAGTCCGACACCTACCGCTGGCTCACGTCTGTTCGGCGACGTGTTCGAACGGGTGCGCGCCGACTACGTGGACAAGGTCGGCGACAAGGCCCTGGTCGAGAATGCGTTGAACGGGATGCTGACCGGGCTCGACCCGCACTCCTCCTACATGACCGCCCAGCAGTTCCGCGACATGGAGGTGCAGACGCGCGGCCAGTTCGGCGGCCTCGGGCTGGAAGTGACGGCCGACAAGGACGGGCTCGTGAAGGTGATCAGCCCGATCGACGACACCCCCGCCTCGCGCGCGGGCGTTCGCGCGGGCGACTTCATCACCCAGATCGACGGCAAGACGGTCGAGGGGCTGTCGCTCGCCGACACGGTCGACAAGATGCGCGGCCCTCCGAACACGAAGATCGAGCTGACCCTGAAGCGCGAGGGCGTGGACAAGCCGGTGGTGGTCTCGCTGATCCGCGAGATCATCCAGATCCATGTGGTCAAGACCCGGTTGGAGCCGAACAATATCGCCTATCTGAGGCTGTCGCAGTTCACCGAGGACGCCGATCCCGCCATACGCAAGGCATTGGCGCAGGTTCAACAGCAGGCCGGCGGCAAGCTGCGCGGCGTGGTGCTGGATCTGCGCAATGACCCCGGCGGCCTGCTCGATCAGGCTGTGGCGGTGGCCAGCGACTTCATCGCGCAAGGCGAGATCGTCTCCACAAGGGCGCGGCACCCCGACGAGGACCAGCGCTGGCACGCCAAGGGCGACGACATCACCGGCGGCGTGCCGATGGTGGTGCTCATCAACAACGGATCGGCCTCGTCGAGCGAGATCGTCGCCGGTGCATTGCAGGATCATCATCGCGCGGTGCTGCTCGGCACGCGCAGCTTCGGCAAGGGCTCGGTCCAGACGGTGGTTCCGCTGCCCGGCGGCGGCGCGATGCGGCTGACCACGGCGCGGTACTACACGCCCTCCGGCCGGTCGATCCAGGGCCTCGGCATCAGCCCCGACATCCGGGTGGCGGAAACGCGCGAGGCGGAGGACCATTTCGGGCCGGAGCACGAGGCGAACCTGAACAACACCATCGCCAACGAGTTCGGCACCGCCGACAAGGCGCCGCCGCCGCGCACCGACCTGCCGCCGATCTCCAGCACGATCCCGGCCAAGCCTCCGGCCAGCTTCCCAAAGTTCGATCCGGCCAAGCCGGATCAGACCGACTTCCAACTCCAGCAGGCGCTCGCCGTCGTCGGCGCAATGGGCGACCAGAAGCGCTCGGCGATGAACAACTAGGCGCACGGGATGCGCGGATCATCGCAACGGCGCTCCGCGTGAGTGCCGCTCCGACCGCTCGGCGTGGACCCGCGCACCGAACCGCGCGCCGCTGAGCGCTTCCGGACCGACCGAATTCGCGCCGCGGCCGCCGCGTTGCGCGGCGCGGTTCCGCCGGGACTTGGCGCGCGGCTAGCGACCTGGCGCGCGCTCGGCCTGTTCTGGGCCGGTGCTCTCGCGTGCCTCGGCGGGCTTGCCTTGACCTTGCAGCTTCTCGGTCCGCCTCCCGGGCCGCGCGCCGTCGCGACCGGACCGACGAACCCGGTGGCCACCACGAGCAGCCCGCCGCTGGAGCGGCGCGGGGCGGCGATCGTGGCGCCCGATCCCGCCTTGCTGGAGCCGGTCCCCGGCGAGCCGGGCCGGTTCCTGCCGCGCATCGCGGCCGACGGGCGCGCGCCCATGGCGGTTTATGCCGCCGCCGTTGCCCCCGGCGCCCATGGCCCGCGCGTCGGATTGATCCTCGCCGGCATCGGACTGGACCATCCGGCGAGCGAGGCCGCCCTGCGCGCGCTGCCCGCCGGAGTGACCCTGGCGATCTCGCCGTATGCGCGCGACCTCGATCCGCTGCTGGCGACGGCGCGCGCGGGCGGACACGAATACCTGCTCTCGGTCCCGATGGAGCCGCGCGCGGTTGCGCTGAACAATCCCGGTGACCACGCACTGATGACGGCGCTCCCGCCGGAGGAGAACGCGCGACGCCTGGACTGGGCGCTGTCGCGGATCGCCGGCTATGTCGGCGTGACCGGCGCGCTGGGGCGAATGCGCGGGGAGGAGTTCGCCGGGCAGCCCGACCTGATGGCTCCCGTTCTGCGCGCCATCGCCGCGCGCGGTCTGCTCTACGTCGATCCCCGGCCGGATGCCGGCCGCTTGCCCGTGGTCTGGGGGCGGCGGCCCGATGTCGTGGTCGACGATGCCGGAGGCGCGCAGGCCATCGACGCGCAACTCGCCGATCTGTCGCGGATTGCCCGCGACCGCGGCAGCGCGCTGGGCCTCGCCGGTGCGGTGGACCCGGCGACGGTGGAGCGGATCGCCGCGTGGAGCGCACAGCTCGCGGCGCAGGGGCTGACCCTGGTGCCCGTCAGCGCGCTGGTCCGCCCACCGCCCAAGCCCGAGGCCGCGCGGTGACGCCCGATCCCTCCGCGTTGCCGTACCGCCCGAATGTCGGGGCGGTGCTGTTCAATCCTGGCGGGCTGGTGTTCGTGGCGCGCCGCGCCGACCTGCCGAATGCCGAGGGCGCGCCGGGCGGCTGGCAACTGCCGCAGGGCGGGATCGACGCCGACGAGGACCCAGGCGCGGCGGTCCTGCGCGAGCTGGAAGAGGAGATCGGGACGGACCGCGCCACCATCATCGGCGAACATCCGGACTGGCTCACCTACGACCTGCCCGACCACTTGGTCGGTGTCGCCCTGGGCGGTCGCTGGCGCGGGCAGCGCCAGCGGTGGTTCGCCCTGCGCTTCACCGGCTCGGACGCCGACATCCGCCTGGACCTCGACCCGCACCCGGAGTTCGACGCCTGGCGCTGGGCGAGGCTGTCGGAGCTTCCGGCGCTGGCGGTGGCGTTCAAGCGCCCGATCTACACGGTGCTGGCCCGTTCGTTCGGGCGCTTCGCAGCGCCGAACTGACGGGCGCCTTCCTGCTACATGCCTAAACTGCCCGTCGGCCGACGATGGCGTGATAGATCACCAGAACCACGATGGCGCCGATCACGGCGACGATCACGCTGTAGATATTGAACCCGGTGACCGGAGCTGCTCCGAAGAACGAGAACAAGAAGCCTCCGACGATGGCGCCGACGATTCCGAGCACGATATCGAGGATGATTCCCTCGCCACTTTTGTTGACGATCTTGCTGGCGATGAAGCCGGCAATGAGGCCAAGAATAATCCAGGCGATGATCGACATGGCATTTCCCTCGTCCGTTTGTGAAAGGCAGATACGTCTACCACTTACTGACTAGTGATACGTCATCCAGCGTCGGCCGTCGGCAAGCAGGCCCTTGTCCGCATCGTCTTCGAATTTACAGGACAGCCACGATCATCACGAGTAGCGTCGCAGGCGTTGCTGCTGGTGGGCTCGGCACGTGACTGGAACGCCACAGGTCGACAGGGCCGGCAGGGCACCAGACTAATGCTGCTGGTACGTCCCCGGCTGCTGCGGTTGCGGGTTGGACGGATTGCCTGTTGTGGAGCGCGACGAGAAGCAGCCCATCTCGTAGCAGCCCAGCAACGCCGCGGCGCCGACGCCGATGGCGACCTTGGTCCCGGTGGACATCCCGGTCGATGCGGCCCTGTCCCCCTGTCGGGGCTGCTCGGTGGCCTCCATCCTTCGTCCCGCGGCGCCGACCGTCACGGCCACGCGCTCCGCCTGCTGCGGCCCACCGCCAGCGGGGATGTAGTCGATCATGACTTGCCGCCCCGGCGGCGTCGCGCCGACATAGGCGGCGAAGACGGCGATGCTCGGGAACACCCGCCCGTTCACGGCAATGATCTGGTCACCGGCGTTGAAGCCAGCCTGCGCGCCCGGCGAACCCCGTCGCACCTCCTTCACCCGGATGAGGTCGAAGGTCATGCCGCTGTCCGTGATCTGCTGCGCCCTCTCGATGTCCATGCCGAGCGCGCCACCACTGCGCGGCAGGCTGGCCGCCTCCTGCGGCGACAGCAGCCGATAGCCCATCGGGTTGTCGGCCCGCGCCGGGCCAGGCACGCACTGCAAAACGAGGAAGGATGCGGCAACGAGCGGCGCCAGCAAGCGAGTGGTCATCGTGTCCGCCTTCACATTGGGCAGCGGTGTCTGTCCGGCAGAGCGCCTGCCGGTCGGCAGCGGATCAGACCGACATCGTGCCCTCGTCCGGGACCCGGCCGTCCGGCGTCATGCCGTGGACCACGTTCGGCAGGTGCTGACTGAGCTGGGACAGGAAGTCGTGCGGCGCCATGCCAGCCTGGCCGGCCATGCTCTGAACCTGACCCTCACCGAACACGCTCTGCAACTGTTGCGGCGATACGGGCTGATTGGGGCCATTGCCGACCCAGGACTGGGCGATGTGGCCCAACCCGGCCTGCTGGAAGCTCGAAAGAAGGCCGCCGAGACCACCGGCCATGCCCTGCCCCTGGCCGCTTCCTCCTTGGCCGCCCACGTCCATGCCGCCGGCCTGACCGCCGCCGCGAAGCAGGTTCATAAGAACGCCGGCCACCGGCGACGAGGCACCTCCGGCGCCGCCCATCAGGCTGCCGATCACCGAATCAAGAAGACCCATGATAATTCTCCTCTCTTGTTAGTGCCTCAGAAGCGCTGCCGCCGGCACAGAGCGTCCATTAGGGTTCCATTCTGACCGAATACGGCGGGCGCGGCAAACCACCCGGCAAATGGGCCGCCAACGGCCGATCGCGCCGCCGACGGCACGACTACAACGAGAGGACCTGGCGCACGATCCTCAGCGCCTCCTCGACCTGCGTCGTCGTGATATCGAGGTGCAGGCAGGCGCGGCCCTGATGGGACCCGGAGGTCGATATCAGCACGCCCTGGGCGCGCAGCTTCGCGGCGAGCGCCGCGGCGGTCATGCCGGTCTCCCTCGTGTCTAAGAAGACGAGGTTGGTATCGGGCGGGACGACACGCAGGCCGGGGATCTGGGCCAGGCCGCGCGCGAGCACGCGGGCGTTCGCGTGGTCCTCAGCCAGCCGCTCTACGTTGTGGTCGAGCGCATACAGGCAGCCGGCGGCGCATAGGCCGCCCTGGCGCATCGACCCGCCCAGACGCTGCTTCCACCGCCATGCCTGGCCAATGAACGTCTTGGTCCCGCACAGCACCGCCCCGAGCGGCGCGCCGAGCCCCTTGGTGAAGTCGAGCCAGACGGTGTCGTAGCCGGCGGCGATCTCGGAGGCGGCGATGCCCAGCGCCACGGCCGCGTTCAGCACCCGCGCCCCGTCCATGTGGGTCGCCATGCCGTGCGCGTGCGCGACCTCGGCGACGGCGCGCAGCCGATCGACCGGCCAGCACGATCCGCCGCCCCGGTTGGCGGTCTGCTCCACCTCCACCAGCGTTTGCGGCGGGGAGTAGCGCCCGCCCGGCCGGATCGCCTCCTCCAGCGTGGCGGCGTCGAACTGCCCGCGCGCGCCGGACAGCCCGCGCACCATCACGCCGGCGATGGCCTGGCAGGCGCCACCCTCGCTGGTGACGATGTGCGCCTCCTCGTGCGCCAGCACCTCATCGCCCGGCCGGCAATGCGTGGCGATGGCGACCTGGTTGGCCATGGTGCCCGACGGCAGGAACATCGCCGCTCCCTTCCCCAGCAGCGCGGCCACCCGGTCGCACAGCGCCCAGACCGTCGGGTCCGACCCGGCCTGCTCGTCGCCGAGCGGGGCCTCCATCATCGCCGCCTTCATCCCCGGCGAGGGCAGGGTCTGGGTGTCGGAGGACAGGTTGACGCGCACTGTGAGGGCGGGATCGAACCGGGTGGGCTCAAAGCTCATTGCGTGGCTCCTGATGTCCGGCCGGCGCCGGTGACGGTGGCGATCAGCGCATCGGCCTCGTCGGGCGGGGCGTCGCCGCGCCAGGCAACGTGCTGGTCGGGACGCGAGAGCACCAGCGCGTGGCGATACGGTGAGCCCTCGTCGCGAGGAATGTCGAGGACCGTCAAGGGCACGCCCCGGCGCGCGGCGGCGTTCGCGATCGGGCCGGCGTCGGCCGTGCGGTCGCTGCGCAGCAGCGTGAAGCCGGGGCCGAGCGCGTCATAGAGCGAGCGCCCGTCGGGCAGCCAGACATGCGGCGTGCGGCAGCCCGGCACGTCGGACTGGGTGAACCCGTCCATCGTGTAGGGCGGGGGCGCCTCGCCGTCAGGCGCGATGATCGGTGAGCGGTCGTAGAAATACCCGAAGTTCAGCCCGCCGCAGCAATATTGCGGCGTGTTCAGTGCGACCAGCGTTTCGCCGAACGCGGCACGGGCCGCCGCGCCCTCGGACCCGGACTGCTCGATCGCGGCCGGGACGGCGCCGCGCGCGCGGGCCAGCGATTGCGCCGTGGTCATGGCGTAGCGCGAGACCTGCTCGGTAATCGGCTGGCGCTCCGCCTCGTGGGCGTCGAGGATGTCGGGATGCGCCCAGCCGGCCAGCACGGCGGCGAGCTGCCAAGAGAGGTTCATGGCGTCGGCGATCCCGGCGTTCATGCCGTAGCCGGCGAAAGGCACCCAGATATGCGCGGCGTCGCCGCAGATGAACACGCGTCCGCGCCGGAAGCGGTCGGCCACCAGCCGGCGGCCGAACCAGTCCTCCTTGCTCAGGATCGTGTAGGCGACGTCCTCGCCGACGCCGAGGATGTCGCGCAGGCAGGCGTCGCGATCGACCGACTCGAAATCCGCTTCGTCGAGGCGCAGATAGTTGTGGACCAGCCAGGTCTCGCGCCCGTCGATGGCGAAGATGTTGGCGCTGCGGCGCGGGTTGAGCGATTGCGTGGACCAGGCGGGCGGTGCTTGCATCCGCGCGAGCAGGGAGGGGGCGCGAATGTAGGTGGACTGCGTGCGCTGGACGACCGCATCGCCGGCGAGGCGCGCGCCGATCGCCCGCCGCACCTCCGAATTGGGGCCGTCGCAGCCGATCATATAATCGCAGGCGATGTCCAGCGTCGCGTCAGCGTCCAGGTCGCGCGCCGCAGCCCGCACGCCGTGCGCGTCCTGCTCGAAGCCGGTTAGTCGGGTCCGGTTGAGGATGCGCAAGCCTCGCGCGCGGGCGGCGTCGAAAAGCGCGGGCTCTAAGTAGAATCTGGTTGATCCGGTGCGGCGGCTCCGGCGTCGGCCACCATCCGTCGGGGCCCGAATGGTCGGTGTAGCGGTCGCGTCGGCAGGGGATGTGGATGCGCGCGAACTCGATCCCCGTGGTGGTCGTTCGGAACGCAACGTCGTTCGGATGCTCCGCCGGCAAGCCGGGCGCCTCGCGCACCGCGCGCGCGATCCCCAGGCGGCGGAACACCTCCATCGTGCGTGCCGCCACATGGTTGCACTTCACGCTGGGCGGCTCGCCGCGTCCGCGCGCCTCCAGCACCAGCACGTCGATGCCGCGCCAGGCGAGGTCTAGCGCGAGCGTCAGCCCGACCGGGCCGGCGCCCGCCACCAGCACCTGCGCGCGCAGCTGCATCAGGCGGGGCAGAGCACGTTGACCAGCGCCTGCCGCCCCCCGCGCACGGCTTGCAGCGCACGCTGGAGTGCGCCGGGCAGCTCCGCCGGGCGGCTCACCCGCTCGCCATGCCCGTCATGGGCCTGCACGATTTTCTCGAACGCGGGCGCGGGACCAAGCTCGGCCATGAAGCGCCCGTCGGTCTGCGCCGCCGTGCCGTCGGCGAACATGTCCAAGGTGGCGCGCCGCACGGCGCCGTACAGCGTATTGTTGTAGATCACGACCAGCACCGGCAGGTTGTGGGCCTGGCTGGCGAAGTGGCAGGCAGTCGGGTTGGCGAACATGTAGGCGCCGTCCCCGAGCAGCGCGATCACGGTGCGGTCGGGGGCGGCGAGCTTGGCGCCGAGCGCCGCGCCGAACCCCCAGCCGAGCCCGCCCGCCGCGCTGATGCCGAACAGGCTGCCCGGACCGGGCAGCGGGCAGTATTCGTGGCGGAACGAGTATTCGTTCACCAGCATCGTCTCGTCGTCCACCACCGCCCGCAGGCAATGGTTCAGCCAGGCCAGTGTGCAGACCTCCCCGCGCCCGTCGCGCTCGGCCTGCGCGGCGCAGTCGGCGCGCAGCGTGTTCGAGCGCTGCGACAGGCTGGCATGGCGCGCGGCGGTGTCGGGTCGGCGCTGCTCGAGGGCCTGCTCCAGCGCCTCCAGCAGCGGCAGGCTCGCGCCCCGGATCGTCAGGTCGGAAGGGAAGCTGCGCATCGGGTAGCGGGCGTAGAGCGGGTCCTCGCCGATCTGCACGACCCGCGCCCCCGGCGCCGGCCCCTGCTCGCTGGGATACCAGGGCACGTCGGATTCCCAGACCAGCACGAGGTCCGCCTCGGACAGCAGCTTGCCGGGCGCGGAGCCCTGGAACATCTTGTGCGCGCTGGACGCCGCGAAATAGCGCGTGTTGAACGGCACGATGGCCAGCGCGTGGCGATCGGCGAGCCGGGCGAGCGCGGCGGCCTCGCGCGGGTCGCGCCCGAGCGTGCCGGTGATGATGAGCGGCATCCGTGCCTGCGCGATCCAGTCGGCCAGACGCTCGACGTCGGCCGGCGCGGGCAGCGGGGCGGCCGGGCGCGCGCGCGGCGGTCGCGGCGCCTCCGCCCCGGTGCCGACCGAGGCGCCCAGCACCTCGCGCGGCAGGCTGAGATAGACCGGGCCGGCGGGCGAGAGGGTGGCGATCTCCATCGCGCGGGTGACGACGTCGGCGATCTGGTCGGGCCGACGCAGCTCGTAGTCCCACTTGACGAACTCGCGCAGCATCCCGGCCTGGTCGAACATCTCCTGCGCCCAGTGGATGTACACGTTGCGCGTGCCGGACGGGCCGTGCTCGGTGATCGGCGTGCGTCCCGAGGTCAGCAGCATCGGGATGCGGTCGCGCGAGGCGTCGATCAGCGCGTTGATGGTGTTGGCGGTGCCGACGTTCACATGCGTCATCACCGCCTGCGGGCGGCCGGTGACCATGGTATAGCCGTGCGCCATGCAGAGCGCGGCGTTCTCGTGCGGGATCACCAGCGGGCGCGGCACGGGCCGGTTGCCGCTCGCGGCACGGGAGAACGCCTCGATGATCGGGGCGAAGTCGGTGCCGGGGTTGGCGAACAGATACTCGATCCCCTGGGCGGCGAGTGCGTCCAGGTAGTCCTCGGCGGCGATCCGGGTCTGCGGCTCGGCGTCCATGCGAACCCCCTAGATATGAGGGTGCGAACTGTGCGCGCCACGCCGCTCCGCCTCAACCCCTAGGGGAAGCGTCGCTCGGCAATCCGACGCGGTCACGCCGCTTGCGATTGCCCGGCAGCACGCCGCGCCAGATCGGCAAACGCCCAGGCGGTCAATCGCGCGGCGTTGGCGCGCCACGTGTAATCGCGTTGCACGATCTCCGCCCGCGCCGATCGAGCCAGGCGGCGACGCTGCGGGGCGTCGCTGATCAGTTTGAGAATCGCCTTCCACATGCTGTCCTGATCCGCCGGTTCGAACAGCAGCGCCGTCTGCCCGTGGTCGAGGATCTCGCGTATGTTGGGCTGGTCCGGCGCCACGATGGCGCGGCCGGCAGCCATGTACTCGAAGACCTTTAAGGGGGAAGCGTACTGAACCACCTTGGGCTGCATGACAATGTCCATCTCTGACAGCAGCCCGGGGATCGCCGCCCGTTCAGCGAGCCCGGTGAAGCGGACGCGCGACGCCAGGCCAAGTTTCCCGGCGAGGCGCTGCAGGTCTGGCAAGGCCGGGCCGTCACCCACGATCAGCAGGCGCACGCGACCGTCGCCATGCCGGGCAACGGCATGGAGCAATCCGTCGAGACCATACCAGCGTCGCATAAATCCGATAAAGCCGAGCACAACCGTGCCATCGTCGCGCGGGCGGTCTTGCACGGCCATGAATTGGTCGATGTCGGTGCCGTTCGGGACGATCTCGATGCGTTCACGCGGCGCCCCGTGTGCGGCGATGATGTCGCCGAGCACGCCGGTCACGGCGGCAATGCGGTCCGCGCCTTTCCACACGAACCGTTCCATCGCGCGTGCCACGCGCAGGAGTCCAAGACCGCCTTCGCGACGTCGCTCCTCGGCAAGAGGCGAGTTCACCTCCACGTAGAACGGCATGCGCCGTCGGCGGGCGAGCAGCGCGCCGGCGATGTAAAACAGATTGTAACGCTCGTATATGATGTCCGGCTTGAAATCCCTGACGACGCGGGAGAGACGCCAATAGGCGGGAATATTATAGGCAATCTCCGCCAGTTCTCCGACAACGCTGGGGAGGGCGCGGCGGATCAGCGGCACCAGCTTGCTTTCGCTGCCCAGGCTTCCTCCCTCGTACATGCCAGGTCCCACCACCACGACCTCGTGCCCATCGGAACGAAGTGCGCTGACGAGCGCCTCCAGATGGACGCTCTGTCCGTCGCGGCTCTGGATACGGTGGCTGTAGAGGATACGCATGGTCCGGCTCGGCCAATACCCTCATGCGTGTCTCATAAATGTTACGGTCGCGCAAGAGAAATCCCGGGCCGGAACCATCACTCCCAGCTTCAAGCCGACCAAAACCCCTTCAAGCCCAGAAGGATCAGCGCCAGTAGCCGCCCCGGTCGTGCCAGCCGTGGTCGCCCCACCCGCCGAAATTGAAGCCGAACAGCGTTGCTGGCTGGTAGGCGTACCCATAGCCGTATGGTGCGCCATAATAACCGGCCGTCGGGTATGGGGCGGGATAGGCCACGCAGCCGCCCAGGGCGGCGGCGGCGGCGAGCGCGAGGATGGGTGCGGGGAGTCGAAGCCGGACCGGGCGCGACATGGCGGATGCTCCTTCAGATGTCGTCACCATAACTGAGCGTGACGCGCAGCGTTCTGATGGCGCACGATGACGCGATTTCGCCACGCTTCGAGTCGATGCCGGGGCGCTTACGCAACGAGGCTTTCATGCGCCCCGACACCATCCTGTTCCGCCTGAGCGCCGTCGCCGCGATCGCCGGCCTGTCCATCGCGGTCGTCCCGCCGCCTGCCTGGGCGCAGGCCGATGCGGGCTCGCCCGAAATCAGCCCGCCCTCCCGCGTCGGCGCGCTGACCCGGGTGCGAGGCACCGTCTCGTACTACCAGGCCGGCGCCGATAGCTGGAGCCCGGCGGCAGTGAATCAACCGGTCACCACCGGCGAGGGCTTCTGGACCCAGCCGGACGCGGAGGCACGGATCGACGTGTCCGCCAGCGACCTCGTCATGGCCGGGGCAACCGAGCTGGAGGTCACCAGCCTCGATGACCGCGCGCTGGTCGCCACGCTGCCGCAGGGCGAGGTCTATCTGCGCGTGCGCGCCCTCGTCCCCGGCGAGACCTATACGGTGCTCACCCCGCGCGGCGCGGTGAGCATCGCCGCCCCGGGCCGCTACGAGATCGCGGCCGGCGACACCGAGAACCCGACGCGGGTCACGGTGCTTGAGGGCGGTGCGAGCCTCGCCGAGGGTGCGAGCGCCGCGGTGCCCGCAGGGCAGGCCGCCATGATCGCCGGCGAGCAGGCGCCGTTCCAGGTCCAGCTCGGCCCGGCGACCCGCGACGCGTTCCTCGATCACGCCCTGGCCGAGGAACGCCCGGCGCGGCCGCAAACGGTGCCGTTGCCGCCGCTGGTGGCGCAGATGCCGGGCGGGGCGGAGCTCGCCGACGCCGGAACCTGGTCGCAGACCCCGCAATATGGCGCCGTCTGGTACCCCGAGGTCGCCGCCGGATGGGTGCCGTATCGCGAGGGTCAATGGTCCTATGTCGCACCCTGGGGCTGGACCTGGGTGGACAGCAATTCGTGGGGCTTCGCGCCGTTCCATTACGGCCGCTGGGTGGATATCGGCGGGCGCTGGGCATGGACCCCGGGCGCCCGCGAGAGGGTCGCCGAGGCGCCGTCCTATCCGGTGTATGCTCCGGCGCTGGTGACGTTCCTCGGCATCGGCGCCGTGGCGGTGACGGGCGCGATGCTCGCCGACCGCTCGGTCGGCTGGGTGCCGCTCGGCCCCGGCGAGGTGTATCGACCGTGGTTCAACGCCGATCGGCGATACGTGCGCGACGTCAACATCCAGCACGTGACGAACATCACCGAGATCAACAACGTCTATAACGCGCCGCCGGCCGAGGCCATGCGCGCGGACCACTTCCGCAACGCGGCCGCCGCCACGGTGGTGCCGGCCGCGGCGATGGCGACGTCGCGGCCGCTGGCGGGGCTGGCACGCCCAGCAAGCGCGCAGGTCCTGGCTGAGGCACGGCCGGTCTTCGGGCACGCGCCGGTTCCGCTCACCACCGCGACGGCGGGCGTCACGCCGGCCGTCGCGCGCGCCCTGCATGCCGTCCCGCCACCTTCCGGGTACGCCGTGCCCGCGCGGCCGGCCGCTCCGGGGCCGGTGATCCGGGCGCAGGCAGGGCCGCTCCCCGCTGGCCAAGTCCCCATTGGCCCCACACCCGCTCGCCCGGCGCCCGCTGGCCCGGTTGCCGGCGAGGCGCGTCCGTTGGCGACGCCGCCGCTGCCGCGCGCCGGCGTCGCGCCCGGCGTGGCACGCCCGTCCGGACCGCCCGGTTCACCACCGCCCGCCGGTCGGGGCGCGACCATGCCGGCGCTCCGCCCGCCGGGCGCGACGCCGCCCGTCCATCCGGGCCAGCCGGCCACCCCGCCACCCCCGTTGAACGCGGCCCAGGCCGGCCGGCCGCCGGGGCCGGTCGCCAGCCGGCCCGCTCCCGTGCCGGCCGGGGAGCTTGCGCGGCATCCGGCTTCCACGGCCCAGATCGCGCCGCACCCGACACCGCCGGCGCCCCCCGTCGCCATTCGGCCGTCCGAGACGGGGCCCCGGCCGGCGCCGGGAGCGCCCCTACCGCATGTCGTGGCGCCGGCGACACCCGCTTTGCATCCGGCCACGCCGACGGGGCAGGCATTTCATCCGCCCGCCGCGCCGATCGTCCACGCGCCGCCTGCCCCGGTCGCCCCCGTCGTTCATCCGCCATCGGCGCCGGCAGCCCCCGTCTTCCACCCGCAAGCGGCGCCCCCGGCACAACGTCCGGCACCGCCGCCGGCAGTCCATCCGGCACCGCCGCCCGCGTCGCGTCCCGCACCGCCACCAGCAGTCCATGCGCCGCCGGCTCCCGCTGCGGCGGCGCATCCCGCGCCGCGTCCCGAGAGGCGCCCCGGCGAGCCATGAATCCGACCAGGCAATAGTTGCCGACACCGTCCGTAGCGTGGGCCTCAGCGCCCCCGGAACACCGGGGTCCGCTTCTCGGTGAAGGCGCGGGCCGCTTCCTTGTGGTCCTCGGTCTCGCGGCAGCGGAGCATTCCGATCGCCTCGGAATCGAGCAGCTCCGACAGGCTGCCCGCCTCGGCTATCGCCATGTTGCGCTTCATGTAGCGCCAGGCGACGCGCGGGCCGGCGGCGAGGCTGCGCGCCAGGGTCATCGTCTCCGCCGTCAGCCGCTCGTCCGCGACCATGCGGTTCGCCAGCCCGAGCGTCTCGATGCGGGCGGCGTCCAGCACCTCGCTGGTGAAGTACAGCTCGCGCGCCCGCGCCGCGCCGACCATGCGGGTCAGGAACCAGATGCCGCCGAAATCGCCGGAGAAACCCACCTTGGCGAAGGCGGTGGTCATGCGCGCCGAGGTGCCGGCGATGCGCATGTCGCAGGCGAGCGCGAGGCACATTCCGGCGCCCGCCGCGACGCCGTTGACCATCGCGATCGTCGGCTTCGGCATCGTGTGCAGCAGGCGCGCGGATTCCATATAGCCGCGCAGCGCATCGGCCCGCTCCTCCGGAGACTGGCTTGCGCCGGTCTCGCCCGCCGCCTGCACCCGCACATCCCCACCCGCGCAGAAGCCGCGCCCGGCGCCGGTCAGCACGACGCAGCCGATATCGGGGTCGATCGCCAGCGCGGACAGGCGCGCGACCAGGTCCTGCATCATCGCGCCGGTCAGCGCGTTCAGGCTGTCCGGCCGGTTCAACGTGACGACGCCGATGCCGTCCATCACCTCGGTCAGCAGGTGTTCGCTCATGTCCGCTGCCTCATGTCCGGCGCCGGGTCAGCACGACGCCGCTTTCCCGCAAGCGCGCGATCTCGTCGGCGCTGTAGCCGTGCCGGGCGAGGATATCGGCGCCGTGCTCGCCGAATTTCGGCGGGGCGGCGCGGGTGCCCCCGGGGGTGCGGGACAGCTTGATGGGGGTGCCGAGCCCCTTGTACGCGCCCAGCTCGGTGACCATCTCGCGATGCGCCGTATGCGGCGCGTCCGTCGCCTCGTCGGTCCACAACACCGGCCCGGCGGGCACCCCGCCACGGATCAGCCGCAGCGCGATCTCGTGCCCGTCCTGGTCGGCGAAAGCGGCCTTCAGCTCCGCCGTCAGGGCGTCGCGGTTGACATTGCGCTCGCCGTTGCTGGAAAAGCGCGGGTCCTCGGCGAGATGCGGGCGGCCAATGATGTCGCACAATTTGCGGAACTGGCCGTTGTTGCCGCTGGCAATGAAGATCTCGCAAGTGCGCGTCGGGAACTTGTCGTACGGCACCAGGTTGGGGTGCGGGTTGCCGGTACCGACGGGGCGCTTGCCGCTCAGGAAGTAGTTGGGCGCCTGTGGGTGCAGCAGCGCGAGACCGCAATCGTAGAGCGCCATGTCGAGATACTGACCGCGCCCCGAACGCGCACGCTCCTGCAACGCCATCAGGATACCGACGGCGGAATAGAGGCCGGTGCCCATATCGACCATCGCGGTGCCGAGTCGCATCGGCCCGGTGCTGGCGTCGCCGTTCGCGCTCATCAGGCCGGTCATCGCCTGCAGGATCGCGTCGTAGCCTGGCAGGCCGCCGAGCGGACCGTCGGCCCCGAAGCCCGAGATGCGGCAATGGATCAGGCCGGGGAAGCGCGGCGCGAGGTCCTTCTCGTACCCCAGGCCCCATTTTTCCATCGAGCCCGGCTTGAAGTTCTCGACCAGCACGTCCGCGCCCTCTAGCAGGCGCAGCAGCACCGCCTTGCCCTCCGGCTTGCCGAGATCGAGCGCGAGGGATTGCTTGTTGCGATTGATACCGATGAAGTAGCTGGCATCGCCGTCGAGGAAGGGCGGCCCCCAGTCGCGCACCTCGTCGCCTTGCGGCGGCTCGATCTTGACGACCTCGGCGCCGTGGTCGGACAGGATCATCGTGCAGTACGGGCCGCCCAGCACGCGGGTGAGGTCGATCACCTTCAGCCCTGCGAGCGCGCCGGGCGAGCGGGCGAGGCCCTTGCCGGCCGGAACGGGTGCGGTTGCGTCATCCATCAGGCGGCTTGCTCCTTGGCGTCGCGTCCCCAGACGCGGCGGCAGAACGCGGGATAGGTCTCCGACATGGCGTTGCACACCGGACCGCGCATCAGCGCAAGCTCCGCCTCGGTCGGGTCGGGCGTGACCGGCGGGTTGGCCGGGGCGTCGTAATCGAAGCCGGTGGCCGCGCGCACCGTCGCTTCGGTCTCGCCGGGGTGGATGGAGACGAGCGTGAAGCGGGCGCGCGCGGGATCGAAGCGGAACACGCAGCGCCCGGTCAGCAGCGCCTGCGCGGTGCCCCGGCGATAGACGCCGGGATCGGACACGCCTGGCGCGGAGACGATATCGACGCGCGGGACGAGGACGCGCGGCGAGTGCTCCTCGCGGAACAGGATGGTGCGCGGCGTCATCATGTACATGAACGCCGAGCCGAAGCTGCCGGGGAAGCGCGCACCGGTCCCCGGCCACGCGCCGGTGCCGATCAGGTTGATGTTGGCCTGCCCGTCGATCTGCCCGCCGCCCAGGAAGAACAGGTCGATGCGACCCTGGCCGGCGAGGTCGAACAACTCGCGCGTGCCGGCGGTGAACGGATTGCCCGTGTGCTTGTGCAGCAGCGACAGGCGCACGGGATATCCGAGCCGCTTGACCAGCCAGCACGCGGCGGCGGGGATCGGGCTCGCCGCGCCGACCGCGATGTGGCGCGCCGGCGGGGCGGCCGGATCAAGGATCAATTGTGCGAGGGCGGCGGCCATCCTTTCCTCAAGCTTTATGCTGGCGTCCACCACCGCTCTCCCGCCCGCAAGGGTCGCCACAGCCTTTACCCGCCAGGAAGCGCCGCGCCAAGCCGTGCCTCGCGCCGATCCTGGGGCGGTGCCTGAGAAAGCCGTTTGATTCCGTTCGAAGCAAGTCCTTGCGCCGCACGCGGGCGGCGCGGTAGCATCCGCTGAAAATAATTCGGGCTACGAAATTGCAGCCCATGTATAGGGAGACGTAGCGGCCATGGGTGACCTAAGCCGACGGAAACTTATTGGGGTATCGCTGGGTCTGGCGGCCGGCGCGACGCTTGCGCGGCCGTATATCGCCAACGCGGCGGCGAAGACCGCGACCGTCTGGGTCAATCAAGGCTTTATACCGGCCGAGGACGCGGCATTCAAGAAGCTCGCGGATGATTACATGAAAGCCAGCGGCAATAAGCTGGACTACAGCATCATGCCGTTCATGGCGCAGAACCAGAAGACGATATCCGCCCTTACCAGCGGCGACGTCCCTGATCTGATTTTCATGGACGCGCCCGCGACGATCATCGCCCAGAACGCCTGGGACGATAAGTTCTTGGATGTCACGGACGTCGTTAGTCCTTACGAAAACCAGCTCAGTAGCACAGCGAAGCTAGGTTCCACCTTCAATAACAGGGTGGCGAAGACACGCACCTATTACCTCTGTCCGATCAAGCAGGGGGGCACGCCGTTCCATATATGGGGCAACCTCGTCGAGAAAGCCGGCGCGAAGATTTCCGACATACCGGACACCTGGGACGCGCGCTGGAACTTCTTCAAGCCGATGCAGAAGGAGCTTCGCGGCAAGGGAATGCGGAGGGTTTACGCTGTAGGCCTGCAGGTAACCACGGTCGGGCCGAACGACGGCAACAACTTGTATCAGCATTTCCTGATCGCCAATGCCGGCAAGGGCATCGTCACGCCGGATGGCAAGCTGCACACCGATGATCCCCAGATCCGCGACGCGGCGATCAAGTCAACCACCTTCCTCGCGGACACCTATAAGGGCGGCTTCATCCCCCCGGAGGCGCTAAGCTGGAACGACGCGGACGACAACAACGGATACCACGAAAAACTCTTCATCGCCGACTTCGACGGGACGCTTTCGACCGAGCTTGCGATGATAGACAACAAGGAGAACTTCCTCGCCGCGGTCACGCTTGGCATGCCCAACTTCGCCGATGGAACGCCGATCCCATGCCAGGTCGGCGTCGGGGGCGGCTTCATTCCCAAGGGAGCCAAGAGCGTCGAAGTGGCCAAGGACCTTATGAGATACTGGATGCAACCAAAGATCATGAACGACAACCTGAAGGCTGGCTTGGGACGGTGGGTGCCGGCCATACCGCAAGTGGTGAAGGATGACCCCTTCTGGTTGCACTCGTCCGATCCGCACCTCAGACCCTACGTCGAGGAGGCCGTGTTGAACCCGACGCTGCCGCCGTTTGAGGGTTTCACGCCCGCCTGGGGCCAGGTCGCCGCCGAGCAGCTCCAGCAGGGAACGGTCGCCGATGTCGTGAAGAATGGCATGACTCCGGCCCAGGCGGTCGACAAGGCGTTCAAGCGCATGGAGCAGATCTTCACGAGGTTCACTTACGCCTAGGGCCGGTGAGGCGAGCATGAGCACAACACAGCGGATTGTTCCGATCGCCCCGGCCATCGGGGCAACCCGCCTGCGGCATCAGACCTGGCACGGAGGTCTGCGAGGTCCCGACTACGCGTGGGCGCTTGCGTTCGCTGTACCCTACATCGCCATTTTCATTTCATTCGTAGTCTACCCGATCGTCTATGGGCTGTGGATGGGCAGCGACCCCGCGCTGTACAGCCAATTGTTCTCCGATCCCCGCTACGCCACGGCCCTCGTCAATACTTTGCTGTATGTCGGCATCGGCGTGAACCTGCATATTCTCGGGGCCTTCCTGCTTTCGGGCTTCTTCATGCGCAAACGCTGGTGGATCAAGGCGTTGCTGGTCATTTATATACTGCCTTGGGCAACGCCGGCCCTGCCTGCCTTCATCTCGATTCACTGGTTCTTCGACGGCCAATATGGGCTGCTCAACAACCTGCTGTACTGGCTTTTCGGAGTCGAGGGGCCCGTTTATCTCAACTCCCGCTGGCTCGGAATGTCGTGTAATATCGCGGCCTATGTTTGGAAGAACATGCCGTTCTGGACAATCATCTTCCTGGCCGGCCGGATGGCGATCCCACGAGAGCTTTACGAAGCCGCCGAAGTGGATGGCGCCACCGGCTTTCGCAGGTTCGCGAATGTGACCTTCCCATTGATGGCGAATTTATACCTCGTCTGCACGCTGCTTTCGACCATATTCACGCTCGGCGATTTCAACGCGGTGTATTTCGTCTCCGGCGGCGGGCCGAATATGTCCACCGAAGTTCTCGCGACGCTTGGCATTCGGTATGCGTTCACTCTGTCGTTGCCACGCCTCGGCGTGGCGGAGGTCATGACGGCATTGCCGGTGATGATCCCGCTCGTCTTTCTTCTCATGCGTAAACTCCGCATGTCGGAGGGGCAGCTATGAGCCCCGCAGCCGGCCGCAGGCTGGCATCCCCGCGCCGTTACCGCATGCGGCGCTACGTGTCGGAGGCGGCGTGTTTGGCGCTTGGCTTTGTGCTCCTCGTGTGGTCGCTGCTGCCGATCTACAACATCATATCGATCTCCCTATCCACCCATGACGACGTTTTCAGCGGTGCCGTCTGGCCGGAGCATCCGACCTTCCACAGCTTCGTCATCGTCTTCACCCAAGGCTTCTGGTATCTGGAGCATTTCTGGCACCAATTCGGCAACAGCTTCTACGTCGCGCTGATGACGACGTTCCTGACCCTGCTCGTCGGCTCGCTTGCGAGCTTCACGGTCGGACGGATGCGTTTTCGTCAGGGCTGGCTGCTGAGCAACGCCGCACTGATGACCTATGTCATCCCGGCATCCTTCTTGGCCATCCCGTTTTATCGAATCATGCAGATTTACGGGCTCGGGAACAATCTCTGGTCGGTCATCGCGGCGATGGTGACGTTCGCCACGCCCTATGCGATATTCATCTTCTCCCAGTATGGGAAATCGATCCCTATGGAGCTCGATGAGTCCGCTCGGATCGATGGCGCCAACCCACTGCAGATCTATCTCCGCATTTACCTGCCCTTGATGGCGCCGGCATTGGTTGCCGTGGGAACGTATGCGCTGCTCCTGGCCTGGAACGAGTACCTGTATCAGTTCCTGCTCTTGTCCACGCAGCGGAGCATGACAGTGGCGGTCGCCCTCGCGCAGTTCCTCAACAGCGACGAATCTCCGTGGAACTACATGATGGCGACCGCGGTCATATACGCACTGCCGCCGCTGATATTGTACTATGGATTCCGTCGCTATATGACGGCCGGGCTAACCATGGGTGGCGTCAAGGGGTAAGCGCCATCGCCGCGGATGCGTGGGGGAGGACAATGAGCGGTACGGCGCAGGGTCTCGCGGTCGGGCGGCCCATGGGCCTCCGCCGGTCGCGGCGTCCTCCCTGGCGCGTTCGCCTCCGAGGCTCGGACACCGCCTGGGCGATCGCGTTCATCGTTCCCTATGCGGCCGTGTTCGCAGCCTTCGCCGCCTACCCCATCGCCTATGGGCTGTGGATGGGAAGCACGCCGGGTCTCTATGGCCTGCTGTTTTCCGATCCGCTGTATCTGACCACATTGGTCAACACGCTGCTGTTCATCGGCATCGGCGTCAACATTAAGATGTTCCTGGCGTTTCTGCTGTCGGGCTTCTTCATGAGCCGGAGCTGGTGGGTCAGGTCGCTGCTGGCCATCTACCTGCTACCCTGGGTGTTGCCCGCGCTCGTCGTCTTCACGTCGATCCATCTGATGCTCGTCACGCAATGGGGCTTGCTCGACAGCTTGTGGCGCGCGGTGACCGGCCACGACGGACCGCTGTTTCTGACCTCGCATTGGATCGCGCTGGGGGCGAACATCGTCTCGTACATCTGGAAGTGGATGCCGTTCTGGACGCTGATCT
Source organism: uncultured Pseudomonadota bacterium (assembly GCA_963756495.1). Taxonomy (GTDB): domain Bacteria; phylum Pseudomonadota; class Alphaproteobacteria; order Acetobacterales; family Acetobacteraceae; genus DATFDN01. The sequence goes on from CAVWNS010000014.1 coordinate 177,330, forward strand.
TCCTCGCCGCCCGGATGGCGATCCCACGGGAGATCTATGAAGCCGCCGACATTGACGGCGCCACCGGCACCAAACGCCTGATCCACGTCACGTTTCCCTTGCTGGCGAACGTCTATCTCGTCTCCACTCTGCTCTCGACGGTCTGGACACTCGGCGACTTCCCGACCGTATATTTCGTCACGAGCGGAGCGCCGGCGAGACTGACCGATGTGCTGGCTACCTACGGTTTCCGCGAGGCATTCGATTTCGGCTACCCGAGGCTCGGCGTGACGGCGATGATGTCGGCGCTGCCGGTGCTGATCCCTTTGGTGATCCTGCTGATGCGGCGGGTCCAGACGAAGGAGGTGCAACTTTGAGCATCGCCCTTTCGTCGGGGCAGCCGCCATATCGGTCGCACCATCGCCGGCGGCGGTGGCCGGCCAAAGCGGCGGCGGTGATCCTCGGCCTCGGGCTGCTGATCTGGACGCTGCTGCCCGTTTATAACATGCTGCTGATCGCGCTGGATGCAGACGCCGATGAGTTCACCGGCAGTATCTGGCCGCCGCATCCCAATCTGGACAGCTTCCGTTCGGTCTGGACCGAAGATTATTGGCTGCTGGACCATTTCTGGCACCAGTTCGGCAACAGCATCTACATGGGCGCGGCGACGATGGTGCTGACCGTGCTGCTCGGCTCGCTCGCCAGCTTCGCGATGGGCCGGATGCGATTGCGCAAGGGATGGATACTCAGCGACGTTGCGCTGTTGACCTACGTTCTGCCGACCGCGTTTTTGGCCATTCCGTTCGTTCACGTGATGCACGAGTACGGCATGTCGGACAGCCTATGGGCGGTGATCGCGGCGGAGGTGACGTTCGCCACGCCCTACGCGATTCTGATCCTGCACCAGTATGGCAAGCTGATTCCGATGGAGTTGGACGAGTCCGCGAAGATCGATGGCGCGTCGCCGCTTCAGGTGTATCTGCGCATCTATCTGCCCCTGATGGCACCCGCGCTGGTCGCCGTCGGCATGTTCGCCCTGCTGCTTGCCTGGAATGAGTATCTCTACCAGCTCCTTTTGCTGTCCTCGTCGCGCAGCATGACGGTAGCGGCGGCACTCGAACAGTTCTTCGACAGCGACGAGGCGCCGTGGAACTACATGATGGCAATCGCTATCGTGTACTCGCTGCCGCCAATCGCCATCTACTGCGCGTTCCGCCGCTACATGGCGGCCGGGCTGACGATGGGCGGCGTGAAGGGGTAGGGCTTCACTCCGCCGCTTCCCGCGTCGCCGGCGCGATGACGAAGCGGTCCAGATACGCCTGAAATCCCTCCTCGGTCTTCGCCAGCCGCGCGTACTCCGCGAAATGCGCCGGATCGGCCGGGTATTCGTCGAGCAGCGCGGCGGGCCAGGCGCCGCGTTCGGCCACCGCGACGGCCTCGATGTAGGTGGCCGAGATCGTGCCGGCCGCGAGGCGTTCGTCCTCCAGCAGGTTGGTCTCGGTGATGCGCTCCACCGTCACCAAGCTGCGCTGCGCGGCATGCGCCATCGTCGCCAGCTCGTGGCGACGGCCGACATAGACGTTGCCGTCGCGGTCGGCCATGAGCGCGTGAAAGGCGGCGATGTCGGGCGACAGCGCGGGCAGCAGCACGATCGGATCGCCCGAAACGGCAAACGGGTTGTCGATCACACGCCAATCCGGGCGGTGGGCCAGAATGTCGCTGCCGATGATGCCGCGCAGCGGCATGAAGGGGGCGCCCTTCTCGGCGGCTTGCAGCATGGTATGGATCGCCGGGCAGGTGGCATCGGTCATGCTGATCCGCCCGGCCTTCAGCGCCGCCCTGAAGCGCGGCGCGAAGCCTAATTCGCCCAGCGACACGCCCGAGCTTTGCACCGAGGCGACGCAGCCCGCTCCGATCAGCAGGTCGGTCGCGTAGCCCGACACCGGCACGCCCAGCAGCCGCAATCCGCGCCGCCCGGCGCAGACCAGGGCGCGGGCGAACGCGGACGGGGTCAGCGAATTGTCGGGCGGCAGGGCGATCAGAGCGTGATCGGGCACAAGCGCGGTGAGCGCGTCCAGCGCCAGGGGGCTCATTGTCCCAATGCCTTGGCCAGTGCCTCCGCGCTTCGACCGTTGGCGATGGCGGCCGACAGCCCGTGCCAGTGCACGCCGCCGACGCGCGCGAAGGCGTGGTTCGCCGGGTAGTTATAGCACGCGATCTGCGGGTGACCCTTGACCCCCTCGGCGGTCTTCGTCCGTCCCTCGGCGGGGAAAAACTCGTCCAGGTCGGCGATGTGCACCAGAAGCGGCTTCGTCACCTTGTCCAGATCGCCGAGCAGGCCGTCGAGCCCGACGCCGTAATAGGAGATGTTCGCGTCCGCATCGGACTGTTCGGCCATCATGAAGGCCAGGCGCCCGCCCAGGCAGTAGCCCATCGTGGCGACCTTGCCATTGCCACCCGGCATCCTGCGCGCGTGCGCGACCGTGGCCTTCAGGTCGACGATGCCCATCTGCTGGTCGAAGCGGTTCATCAGGTCGAACGCCTTCCTCCACTCCGCCTCGGTCTTGTCGGTGATGTCCACGCCCGGCTCCAGGCGCCAGAACAGGTCGGGGACGACGGCGATGAAGCCGAGATCGGCGACCCATGCGGCGGTGTCGCGCATGGCCTGGTTCACGCCGAAGATCTCCTGGATCAGCACGACGACGCCGGCGGGCTTGTCCTTCGGCTCGGCGAGGTAGGCCGAGAAGGTGCCGCCGCCGTTGCCGGCCTGGATGGTGATGCTGGCCATCATGTCCTCCGTCGTTCCCACCAGCATAGCCGGGCGGGGCGGAAGGGGAAGGCGGCCCTACTCAGCCGCGACCAGCTTGCGCGGGGGGGTTTGCACCACGGGCGCGAGTTCGGGGGCGGCGAAGGAGGCGGCGCGGCGCTCCGGCGGGACCGGGCGGTAGAGCGTGTCGCGCTGCTGCGGCAGCCGGCCGATGCGACGGATCAGCGCCTCCATCGCTTCGGGCGGGAACTCCTGGCCGTGCTCGGTCCCGGCGGCGCGCGAGATGCTCTCGTTCATCAACGTGCCGCCCATGTCGTTGGCGCCCGATTGCAGGCAGAGCGCCGCGCCCTCCGGTCCCATCTTCACCCATGATGTCTGGATGTTGGTGATGAGCGGATGCAGCGCGAGGCGCCCGATCGCGTGCATCAGCACCGCCTCGCGGAAGGTCGGTCCCTTGCGGGCGAGGCCGCGCAGATACATCGGCGCCTCCATGTGCACGAAGGGCAGCGGCACGAACTCGGTGAAGCCGCCAGTCTCCTGCTGAAGATCGCGCAGCGCGAGGAGGTGACGCGCCCATGAGATGGGGCGCTCGACATGACCGTACATGATCGTCGAGGTGGTGCGCAGGCCGAGCGCGTGCGCCGCGCGCGCCACGGCGAGCCACTGCGCGGTATTGATCTTGTCGGGCGCGATCACCGCGCGCACCGCATCGTCGAGGATCTCGGCCGCCGTGCCGGGCAGGGTGCCGAGCCCGGACTCCTTCAGCCGCGCCAGGAAGTCGGGCAGGTTCAGCCCGAGAGTCGCCGCGCCCTGCGTGACCTCCAGCGGCGAGAAGGCGTGGATGTGCATTCCCGGCACCGCCGCCTTGATGGCGCGGCAGATGCGGACATAGGTCTCGCCGGTGTAGTCGGGATGGATGCCGCCTTGCAGGCACACCTCGGTCGCCCCGCGCGCCCACGCCTCCACCGAGCGGCGCACGATCTCCTCGTGATCGAGGTCGTACGGCGTGCCGCGCAGCGCCTCGTGCGTCTTGCCCTTGGAGAAGGCGCAGAACTTGCAGCGATAGTAGCAGATGTTGGTGTAGTTGATGTTGCGGTTGACGACGTAGCGCACGACGTCGCCCGACACGCGCCGGCGCAGCGCATCGGCGGCCGACAGGACGTGCTGGTAATCGGCATCGCGCGCGCCGAACAGCCGGACGATCTCCGCCTCGTCAAGGCGCGCGCCGCCGCACGCCTTGGCCACGGCATCGACGATCGCTGGATCGACCGCGCGCAGGCGTGGCGTGCGCCGGGGCGGCATGGTCGTCAGGCCCGGCGCCCAGGCATCGTCGCGCGCCCAGCCATCGGCGTCCATCGCGCGCAGCACATGCGCGGCCATCGGGGTGGCGAGCCAGCGTTCGGGCGCGTGGGCGAAGGCGGGATAGACCGGCAGTCGGGCCACCAGCACCTTGCCCATGCGCGCGCTACGCTCGGCGAGGGTCGCGATCTCCGGCCACGGCGCCTCGGGGTTCACGTGATCGGGCGTCACCGGCGAGATGCCGCCCCAGTCGTCGGTCCCCGCGTCGATCAGGTGCTGATAGACGCCCGGCGAGAGGTTGGGCGGGGCCTGCACATGCACATCCGCCGGCAGCACGAGGCGCGCCACCGCGATGCTCCACAGCAGGTCGTCGAGGTCGGGCTCCGGCGCGTCCGCGCGCTTGGTGTCGGGCTTGGCGCGGAAGTTCTGCACGATGACTTCCTGGATGTGGCCGTGCGCGGCGTGCAGGTCGCGGATGGCGAATAGGGCGTCGATCCGCTCGGCGCGCGTCTCGCCGATGCCGATCAGGATTCCGGTGGTGAACGGGACCGCCAATTCGCCGGCGAGCCGGATGGTCTCCAGCCGCCGCTCGGGCAGCTTGTCGGGCGAGCCGAAATGCACGCCACCCGGCTCGCACAGACGCGCGCTGGTGCTTTCGAGCATGACGCCCTGGCTGGCCGAGACCTCGCGCAGCGCCGCGATCTCCGCGCGCGTCATCACGCCGGGATTGACGTGCGGCAGGAGCCCCGTCTCCTTCAGCACCAGCGCGCACATGTCGCGCAGATAGGCGATCGTGCTCTCATGGCCCGACGCGGCCAGCGCCTCGCGCGCGGCGCGGTAGCGCAACTCCGGCTTGTCGCCCAAGGTGAACAGCGCCTCCGTGCAGCCCGCGCGCGTGCCGTCGCGCGCGATCGCCAGCACCTCCTCGGGCGAGAGATAGGCTGGGTGGCCGGGGCGCGGGCGCTCGGCGAAGGTGCAATAGTGGCAGACATCGCGGCAGAGCTTGGTGAGCGGGATGAACACCTTGCGCGAATAGGAGATCAGCCGCCCGTGCGCCGCGTCGCGCAGGGCGGCGGCGCGCGTCATCAGGTCGGGCAGGGACGCGGAAAGCAGGTCGGAGTCGGTCATCGACAGTTCCTTGTTTCGATCCCTCCCCTAACCCCTCCCGCAAGGGAAGGGGGATCAGGCGCGGATCACGTCCTCGGCGAAGTGCTGGAGCCGCTCGAGCGTCTCCGCGATGCTCGGCATTTGCGGCAGGACGATCAGATGGGTCACGCCGGCCTCGGCCAGCGCCGCCGCGTCCGCGCGCATGTCGTCGGCGCCGCCAGTGAACATCTGGCGCGCGCCGTCCTGGGTGCGCCGGACGGTCCATTCCGGCGACTTGAACCAGAGATAGGCGATGTCTAGGCCGGTCGGATCGCGCCTCTCGGTCTCCGCCGCGCGGGCGAGCCGGGCGATGCCGTCCTTCAGCCGCGCTTGGGTGTCGAATGGGAATTCGTGATTGTGCGAGGCCGGATACCAGCCATCGCCCAGCCGTGCCGTGCGGCGCAGGGCCGGCTCGCTCTCGCCGCCCACCCAGATTGGGATGCGCGATCGGGGCTTGGGACGGAACGAGACGTTGTCGAAGCGTACATGCCGGCCGTTGAAGGTGGGCGCCTCCTCGGTCCACAGCGCACGGAACGCGGCGAGGTATTCATCGGTGACGGCGCCGCGCTGGCGCACCGGGGGCGCGCCCAGCGGCTCGAACTCCTCGCGCATCCAGCCCACCCCGACGCCGGCGATCAGCCGCCCGTCCGAGAGGATATCGGCGGTTGCCAACATCTTGGCGGCGACGATCGCGGGCCGGTACGGCACCACCAGCACCGAGGGTAGCAGGCGGATGCGCTCGGTGCAGGCAGCGAGGAAGCAGAGCGTGGCGAGCACGTCCAGGCACTCCCCGGTCTGCGCGCCGACCCACACGCCGTCTTCCGTATAGGGATAGCGCGTGCCGACGTCGCGCGGCAGGATCAGTCGGTCGGGAATGCCAATCACGTCATAGCCCAGCGCCTCGGCACGTTGCGCGCACGCGATCAGGTTGGCGCGCGTGGTGAGGCACCCGCGCGTGCCGATATGGATGCCGACCTTCATCGCTCCTCCGGAAGGCGGCCCTGGCGGGCTCGCCTGGCGCGCATCCTGTGGTATCGTCCGGGCGAAGGCAAATCGGGGGAGCAACCATGCAGATCGGATGCAGCGCGCCGACAGCCGGCGGTCTGACCGACCCCGACACGATCGCCCGGATCGCGACCGAGGCCGAGATGCTGGGCTATGACCACGTCACGGTCAGCGACCATATCATCATTCCGACCGATATCAGCTCGCGCTATCCCTACACCGACAGCGGGGAGTTCCCGTCCGGGGCGCGCGTCGATCGCCACGAGCAACTGATGACGGCGATGTTCATCGCCGCCAAGACCTCACGGCTGCGGATCGTCACATCCGTGATGGTCGTGCCGCATCGCCCGGCGGTGCTGACCGCCAAGCTGCTCGCCACGCTGGACGTGCTGTCGAAGGGTCGGCTCACGCTGGGGATCGGCGCGGGCTGGATGCGCGAGGAGTTCGAGGCGGTGGGGACGCCGCCCTTCGAGGAGCGCGGCGCCGTCACCGACGAAACCATGATGGCCTGCAAGGCGCTGTGGGAGCAGGACGACCCGACATTCGAGGGCAAATACACCAAGTTCTCGAACGTGGTGTTCCAGCCGAAGCCGGTGCAGAAGCCGATCCCGATCTGGGTGGGCGGCGAGAGCGGGCCGGCGCTGCGCCGCACCGCGCGCTATGCCGACGCGTGGTATCCGATCGGCACCAATCCGCAATTCCCGATGGACACGCTGACCCGCTACAAGGCGGGCGTCGCGAAGCTGCGCGGGCTGGTCGAGAAGGCCGGGCGTGATCCCGCCCGCGTCGCGCTGGCCTATCGCGTGTCGTCCAATCCCGAGGCGCAGCCCAAGGGCAGCGTCGATGGCGAGCGCAGGCTGTTCACCGGCGGTGCCGCCGATTTCGCGGGCGATATTCGCGCGTTGGCGGAGCTGGGCGTGGAGTCGTTCGATTTCGGCCTGTTCGGCCCGACGCTCGCGGCGACGATCGACAACATGCGCCGCTTCCGCGACGAGGTGGCCGCGAAGGTGCGGTGACGCCCTCACCCTCCCACGCCCGCGGCGCGGGTCCCTCCCTCTCCCGCTAGCGGGAGAGGGTGCCGAGCGCAGCGACGGCGGGTGAGGGACGTGCAACGAAGGAGGAGTTCCATGCAGCTCGGCATCACCATCGACCTGTCCGGCGCGCAGCCGCGCCTGGACATGGAGCGCGTGCTGGAGGCCGAGCGCCTCGGCTTCGCCCAGGTCTGGACCGGCGAGGCGTACGGCACCGACGCCGTCACGCCCGTCGCGTGGATTCTCGCGCGCACCACGCGCATCAAGGCCGGCACCGGCATCATGCAGATGCACGCGCGCACGCCCACGATGGCCGCGATGACGGCGATCACGTTGCAGCATCTATCGGGCAACCGCTTCCTGTGCGGCGTCGGCGTGTCCGGCCCGCAGGTGGTCGAAGGCTGGCACGGCGTGCCGTACGGCAAGCCGATGCTGCGCACCAAGGAATACATCGCGATCATGCGCCAGGTGCTGGAGCGCAAGGCGCCGCTCGAATTCCACGGCGAGCACTACGACATTCCCTATCGCGGTCCCGACGCCACGGGGCTCGGCAAGCCGCTGCGCAGCATCGCGCACGGCAACCCGGCGCTGCAATTCTACACCGCCTCCATCACCCCGGCCGGCCTGCGCAATTCCGGCGAGGTCGCCGATGGCGTGCTGCCTATCTTCTACTCGCCCGAGCGGCCGGGGATCGTCACCGACCCGATCCTGGAGGGGATGCGCAAGGCGGGACGCACGCCGAGCCTGGACGATTTCGACGTCGCCCCGTTCGTGCGCGCCAAGATGGGACCGGATGTGGCTGCGTGCCGCGACGCCATCCGCCCGGAGCTTGCGCTGTATGTCGGCGGCATGGGCGCGCGCACGAAGAACTTCTACAACGACGTGGCGATCAAGCTCGGCTACGAGGGCGCGGCGAAGACCATCCAGGACCTGTATCTGGACGGCAAGAAGGCCGAGGCGGCGGCGGCCGTGCCCGACAGGCTGGTGGACGAGATCTCGCTCGTTGGACCGGCCGAGATGATTCGCGACCGGCTCGAAACCTGGAAGCAGGTGGCGGCGCAGCGCCATGTCGGCACGATGATCCTGAAGGGCGCCAGCGCCGAGGTGATGCGGGTGGTGGCCGAGGCGGTGCTGTGAGCTCTCAGGCGCGCCGGTCGTTGAGCAGCCGGCGCGCGATCGCCATGCGGTGCACCTCGCTGGGACCTTCATAGATCCGCATCAGGCGCACCTGCTGGGCGAGCAGTTGCAGCGGCAGCTCCTTGGTCATGCCCATCGCGCCGAAGGTCTGCATGGCGTGATCGACCACGTCGCCCGCCATCTCGGTGGCGAACACCTTGAGCATGCTGGCTTCGGTGCGCACGTCCTGGCCCGCATCCAGCTTGGCGGCGGCGTCCATCACCATCAGGCGGCAGGCGTGGATGCGGGTGGCGGCGTCGGCGACCCACCACTGGATGGCTTGGCGGTCGGCCAGGCGCACGCCGAACGTGCTGCGGTTGCGCGCCTGCTCGCACATCATCTCCAGCGCGCGGCGGCCCATGCCGATGCACCACGCGCCCATCTGCAACCGCCGCACCGTCAGGCGGAGCTGCATCGGCGCGAAGCCGTGGCCGAGCCGGCCGAGCACTTGGGCTTCCGGCACGCGGCAATCGTCGAATACGAGTTCATAGGTCCGGTGCCCGCCGATCATCGGGATCTCGCGCTCGATGATGAAGCCGGGCGTGTCGCGTTCGACGATGAAGGCGGTGATGCCCTCGTGGCGCTTGCCTTCCCCCGTGCGCGCCATGACGATGACGAAATCGGCTTGCGGCACCCGGCTGACCCAGATCTTGCGGCCGTTGATGACCCACTCGCCGCCGTCCTTGACCGCGCGCGTCATCATCCCCGCCGGGTCGCCGCCGGCGCCGGGCTCGGAGATGGCGATGGCCGAGTGCGCCCGGCCCTCCGCATAGGGCTGCAAGTACAGCTCGCGCTGCCGCTCGTCGGCCACCGCCATCAGCATGTGCAGATTCGGGCTGTCGGGCGGGAAGGTGAACGGGACGACGGTGCGCCCCAGCTCCTCGTTCATCGGCATCAGCGCGATGGCGGGCAGGTTCGCCCCGCCCCACGCTTCCGGCACGTCCAGCGCCCACAGGCCAAGCTCCCGGCACGTCGCCAGGAGCGGCGCTTCCTCCTCGGCGGTGAGGCCGTATTTCTCGCCGCGGGCTTCGCGCGCGAGCACCGCCTTTTCCAGCGGCATGAGATCGCGGTCCACGAACTTCGCGACCAGCTCCTGCAACATGCGGTGCTCTTCGGACAGCTCCACGGCGATCGGCCCTCCCCCGTTCCCGGCAACGCTAGAGACGCCGGCAAGGCGCGTCCACACCGATGGCGCCCCACCGCGCTACCGCGCCATATCCCGTGTCCTCCCGCTATCGCCATTGCGCGAGCCGCGCGGCGGCCTCGATCATGTCCGCCTCCGGCCCGCAATAGCTGAAGCGCACGAAGCGGCTGCCGCGCGTGCGGTCGAAATCGATCCCCGGCGCCGCCGCCACGCTCGCCTCGGCCAGCATCCGCGTGCACAGGGCAGCACTGTCGTTGGATCGCTCGGTCACGTCGGTGAACAGGTAGAACGCGCCCTCGGCGGGGCAGAGCAGGCGGAAGCCGGCAGCCGGCAGCGCGCCGATCAGGTGGTCGCGCGCGCGCCGATAGCGCGCGACGTTGCCCTGTAGCTCCTGGTGGCAGTCGAACGCCGCCTCGGCGGCGACCTGGGAGATATGCGGCGCGCTGATGAACAGGTTCTGCGCGAGGCACTCGACCGGGCGGATCAGATCCTCGGGCAGGATCATCCATCCCACCCGCCAGCCCGTCATGCTGAAATACTTGGAGAAGCTGTTCACCACTACGGCGTTGCGGCTGGATGCGGCGGCGGTGGCGAGCGGCGTGTCGTAGTTCAGCCCGTGATAGATCTCGTCGCTGATCAGCCGCACGCCTGACCGGTCGCACCAGGCGGCGATGGCCGCCAATTCCTCGGGGTGCAGCATGGTGCCGGCCGGATTGCACGGGCTAGCAACGATCAGCCCGTTCAACGGCGGGTCCAGCCGGTCCAGCATCGCCACCGTGGGCTGGAACCGTGTCTCCGGTCCCGCCTCCAGCATCACCGGCTGGAAGCCGAGTGCGGTCAGGATATTGACGTAAGGCGGGTAGAACGGCGCGGTCATCGCGACCCGGTCGCCGGGATCGAAGGCGGCCAGGAAGGCGAGGGGGAACGCCCCCGACGCGCCCACCGTGACCGCCACGCGCTCGGGGGCGATGTCGAGCCGGTACCAGTCCCGGTAATGCGCGGCGATCCGCTCGCGCAGGCTGCGCCGGCCGAACGCCTCGGTGTAGCCCAGCGTGCCGGCGGAGCGCAGCGCGGCGATCGCGGCCTCGCGTGCCCCGGCCGGCGCGCCGGTGCCGGGCTGGCCCACCTCCATGCGGATCACCCCCGGCGCGTCCGCCGCCAATGCGGCGGCGCGCGCGTTGGCGGCGGCGATGACGTCCATGACGATGAAGGGCGGTGCCGAGGCGCCGCGCCCGATCTTCAGCATTGCCTCAGCCCCCATCGACCGCGAGTCCCGCGCTGCGCGGATCGGTGGCCCACGCACACCTTCTTTCGGCGCCGGGCAGGCCGCCCGGGCAGACGATCGCGTTCGCCCGTCCCGGGTCGGGGACCGGCGTGGAGAGGGGCGTGCCGGTACCGAGCGCATTAGCCATCGCATCGGCGGCGGCGAGCGCGGCCGCGTTCTGCCCCGAGCCCCCGACCGCGGCCCGGAAGCTCTGGCGACCGCGATCGAAGGCGAGGGCAGCGGCAAGCAAGGGCGGCGGCGCCCCGCGGGGGGAGGCGGCGAGCAGGAAACCGACGCCGGGCGCGATGCGGCCGGTGCCGAACAGGTTGTCCATCGTCAGCGCGCAGGCGACCGCACCCCCCGTCCTGTCCAGGGTCAGGAACGTGGTCGTGGCCGGCAGCGGCGGCAGCACCGCGCCGGGCGCCTCGGCCGACAGCAGCGCGCGGGGATTGCCGCCCGACTGACGCCACGCGGCGGCGACCTCCTGCGCGCGCGCGCCGGCCTCCGCCAGCGCCGTCGGGTTCGCCTGCAGGAGTTGGAACGCCGCGGCGGCGGCCAGCCCGCCATCGGCGGGCGGCGGCAGGAAGGCGACCTGATCGCGACCGGCAGCCAGCATCACGGGTGCCACCCATCCCGGCAGGCCGTCGCGCAGGTCGGTCAGCGACAATGGCCCGCCGGCGAGTCGCGAGGCCTCGACGATGCGGCGCGCCAGCGCCCCCTGATAGAAGTCGCCCACCCCGGCAGCCTGGATCTGCGCCAAGGTCGTGGCGAGCGCCGGCTGCACGAACCGGTCCCCGGCCGCTAGCGGGACGCCATTGCGCGTAAATGTCGCCCGGGCTTGCGGGTCTTCCAGCAGCGGCGCGGCGACCAGGCGCAGATCGTCCACGAACGCGCGGGACGCCACCGCACCGCCGCGGGCGACGATCTCCGCCGGCTGGACCATCTGGTCGAACGGCAGGTGGCCGTAGCGCGTGTGCAGCAGATAGAGACCGCGCGCGAGCATCGGCACGGCGGCCGGCCGGTCGGCCCCGCTCTCAGGGGGCCGCGGCGGTGCCAGCGGAACGAAAATCGCCGCCTCGGGCACGCCCTTGTTCACGCTGCTCCGCCCCGGCTGATAGGCCAGGCACGCCCCGCCTCCACCCAGTCCCGCCCGGGAGGGCAGCGTCACCGCCAACGTGGTCGCCACGGCTACCGCCGCGTCCGCCGCCGTGCCGCCGGCCGACAGCGCCTGCCGCCCGATCAGCGCGGCCTGGGGCTCATCCGCGACGACAGCCCCCAGGAAGCCGGCGACATGGCCGGGCGTGCCTTCGGGCGGCCCGCCGCTACCGGTCAGCGGCCCGCTCACCACGTCCACGGCGGAGCAGCTAGCGAGCCCCAGCCCCAAGCCAAGCAGGGCGGCAAGGCGCGCGATCCGGTCGGCCAACCCCGATGTGCTGCCTCGCACGCGTCACTCCCTTGCAGTGCCACGGCCGGGCGGGCCGTTCAGGATTGCCTCGCTGCCATAGACGGCTTCCCTGGTGGCGGCAACCAAACCGCCGACCCGCTTGCATTGCCGGCCGGGAGTGCGGGACAAGTGGACCCATGCCCGCCATTCCCCGCTGTGCCGCCCTGCTCGGCCTGCTCCTCGGCGCCCTGCCGTATTCCGCTCGCCCGGCGGAGCCCTTCACCGCCGCCCAGCGCGCCGAGATCGTGCAGGTCGTGCGCGACGCCTTGCGGCAGGACCCGTCCATCCTGCGCGATGCGCTCCGCGCGGTGCGGACCGACGATCTGCGGCGGCAGGTCGCGGGCCTGGTTGATCCCGCCGATCCGGTGGCCGGCAATCCCAAAGGCGATGTCACCGTCGTGGAGTTCTTCGACACGCGCTGTCCTTATTGCCGGGGACTGGAGCCATCGATGGCCGCGTTGCTGGCGCAGGATCGCGGCGTGCGTCTTGTGTACAAGGACATGCCGATCCTGGGGCCGCCCAGCATGCTGGGAGCCCGCGCCTTGCTCGCCGCCCAGCGTCAGGATGGCTATGCGCGCTTGCGGGCCGCAATCATGGCGCCTGGTTTCAACCCGACCGAAGCCAGCCTGGAGGATGCGGCCCGCGGCGTAAGCCTCGACTGGCCAAGGCTGAAGCAGGACATGAACGATCCGACGATCACGCGGCGCCTCGCCGTCAATCTGTCGCAGGCCCGCGCGCTCGGCGTGGAGGGCACGCCGGCGCTGGTGATCGGGGGCGAGCTGGTTCCAGGGGCGGTCGAGCTGCCGGTGCTTCGCGCGGCGGTCGGGCAGGCGCGGACCCAGGCGGCAGAGCCGGCCAGATAGACCCGCCGTCAACCGCCTTGTTGCCTGGTGAGCCGCGCCGTATGTGTTGTCCCATGCAGTCTCGATTGCTGATCGGCGCCGCCTTCGCGGCCGGGCTGTGCTCGCCCGTTTCCGCCGCGCCGCGCCACGCAGCGCCGCATACACAATCCCAGGCCGCAACGGGGCCATCGGAACTCGGCACATTCGGCGACTGGACCGTCGCGCGCTATCAACGCGCCGGCCAGTCCGTCTGCTATGCGTTCACGCGCGCGAAATCTCCGCGCTCGGCAGAGGCGGGCAGCACGCCGTTGCTGACGGTGACCGAGCGCCCCGCCAGCCGCGACGAGGTGGCGATCACGACGCCGGCGGCGTTCCCGAAGGGAGCGAGCGTCACCGTCCAGGTCGACCAGAGCGGGCTGGATTTCTACACGGCCGGCAACGACGCCTTTGCCCGCGACGGAAAGGCCGCGGTCGCGGCATTGCGGCGCGGCGGGCAAGCCATCATGCGCGGTCCGGGCGCGCGGGGCGGGCAGGTCACCGACACATTCGCCCTGCAAGGCTTCGGCTCGGCCTACGACTTGCTCACCAAGTCCTGTCCGGGAAGCTGAGATGGCGATGTCCGAGACGATGCCGGACATGACCGAAGCCGAGCGAGCGCGAATCCTGGCCAAATCCGCCCTGTTCGATCCGCCACCGCCCCGGCTGGCCGATGGGCGCCGGGAGCTGGTCGGGCTGTCGCGCGAGGACCTGGCGGCCGAGATGTTCGCGATCGGCGAGGCGGAGTTCCGCGCGCGACAACTCTGGCACTGGATCTACAACCGGGGCGAGACCGACTTCGCCCGCATGTCTTCGATCGCGCGCCCGCTGCAGGTCCGTCTGGCGGAGCGGTTCGTGGTCGGCCGGCCGGACGCCGCGCTGGTGCAGACCTCGGAGGACGAGACCCGGAAATTTCTGTTCCGCTTCCGCGACGGACAGGAGGCCGAGACGGTGTATATCCCCGACCGGCAGGAGGATCGGGGCGCGGTGTGCATCTCCTCGCAGGTCGGCTGCACCCTCTCCTGCCGGTTCTGCCATACCGGCACGCAGCTTCTGGTGCGCAACCTGGGCGCGGCTGAGATCGTCGGGCAGTTCATGGCCGCCCGCGACGCCTACGGCGAATGGCCCAGCCCGCGCGGGGAGTCCCCCGGCTGCTCTCCACCATCGTGCTGATGGGGATGGGCGAGCCATTGTATAATTACGCCAATGTCGCCAAGGCGATGCGGATCGTCATGGACAACGAGGGCATCGCCCTGTCGCGCCGGCGCATCACGCTCTCCACCTCCGGCGTGGTGCCGATGATGGACCGCGCGGGCGCCGAGCTTGGCGTGAACCTCGCGGTGTCCCTGCACGCGGTGCGCGATGACCTGCGCGACGAACTGGTGCCGCTGAACCGGAGATACCCAATCGCCGAGCTGATGGCCGCCTGCCGCCGCTACCCGGGCGCCTCGAATGCAAGGCGGATCACGTTCGAATACGTCATGCTGAAGGGCGTGAACGACAGCCTGGCGGACGCGCGCGCGCTGGTGCGGCTGATCGCCGGGATTCCGGCGAAGGTGAACCTGATCCCGTTCAACCCCTGGCCCGGCAGCCGGTACGAGACCAGCAGCGGCAACGCGATCGCCCGCTTCGCGCGGATCGTGATGGACGCGGGCTACGCCGCCCCGGTCCGCTCCCCGCGCGGGCGCGACATCCTGGCCGCCTGCGGGCAGTTGCGGACGGAGGGGAAGCGGCAACGGCCGGCGGCTTGAGCTCTTGAGAGAACGCGTTTTCGCTCGAGCGGTCCTTCTTGCATCCTGCTCCTTACTTCCTTACTTTTGGCGGATGCTCGCGAAGCTCACTGCCAAGAACCAGCTGACTTTACCCCGGCAGGCCGTTCAGGCGGCCGGCAACCCGTCCCATTTCGAGGTTGAGATTGACGGCGACCGTTTGGTGCTGACCCCGGCCCGGCCCGGAGCGGCCGGCGCGGTGCGCCGGAAGCTTGAGGCCCTCGGGCTGACGCCGGACGACGTGGCCGAGGCAGTCGCATGGGCGCGGACGGACCGCTGAGGGTCGTTGACCGCCTTGCGGGCGGTGTTCGACACCAACATCGTCGTTTCCGCCCTGGTGTTCGGCCGCCGTCTGGGCTGGCTACGGCGGGCGTGGGCCAATGGAATCACGGTCCCGGTTGTCTGCCGGGACACCACGAACGAGTTGCTGCGCGTGCTGAGCTATCCCAAGTTCCACCTGAGCGCGGTCGAGTGTCACATCCTGCTTGAGGACTTCCTGCCCTACGCGGAGGTCATATCGGCCCCCAGCAACGGGGCGGAGCTTGGCTTGAAAATTCG
Source organism: uncultured Pseudomonadota bacterium (assembly GCA_963756495.1). Classification (GTDB taxonomy): domain Bacteria; phylum Pseudomonadota; class Alphaproteobacteria; order Acetobacterales; family Acetobacteraceae; genus DATFDN01. The sequence goes on from CAVWNS010000014.1 coordinate 192,790, forward strand.
CGACCGCGACGATGCCGTTTTCCTCCGACTGGCGTTTGCCGCCGGGGTGCCGCTGGTGAGCGGCGACGCCGATCTCACCGTGCTTCGCGACCTGGCCCCAATCCCGATCTGGTCGGCGGCCGAACTGCAAGACCGCCTTTGCGCGTAGCCCTTACGGCAGCGCCGGCCGCCAGGCATCCTCCAACCCGCGCACGCGCGGCAGGAGGATCATGTCCCACGGGCTCGGCATGGGCCCGACCGGCACATGCACCAGCGCCGGTGTCTCGCGCGCGAACGCGTCGCGCAGACAGCGTTCCAGCTCCTCGGGGCTGCTCGCCCGGTAGCCGGCAGCGCCGAAGCTGCGGGCGAAGGCCACGAAGTCGGGGTTGGCGAGGTCGCAGGCGATCAGCCGGTTGCCGTATTGGCTCTCCTGGATGCGGCGCACGTTGCCGAAGGCGCCATCGTCGAACACCACCGCGACCACCGGCAGCTTGTGGCGCATGGCCGTCGCCAGTTCCTGCGCCTGGTACATGAAGCCGCCGTCGCCCGCCACGACGACCACCTTGCGTCCGGGAAGCGCCGCCTGGGCGCCCAGGGCCGTCCCGTAGCTCCAGCCGAGATTGTCCTGATAGCCGGGCGAGAGATACCGGCGCGGGCCCGATACCGGCCAGGCAAGCCGGCTCGCGAAACCGACCTGCGTCACGTCCTCCACATAGATGCCATCGTCGGGCAGCGCGGCGCGGATGGCGCGCAGGAAGCTCATCTGCGGCTCCAGCCGGGCGAGCCGTTCCTCGAACCCGGCTCGCGCCGCCGCCCGCTCGTTGCCCCAGTCCGCAGCCGGCCGGCCGCGCGCCGCCAGGGCGTCGCCCAGCGACGCGGAGCGCGTCCGCCGCATCGGCGACGATGGCGCAGGCGGGACGGCGGAAGCGGTCGGGCTCCGTCCGGGTCGATGTCGATGCGCACCACCTTCAGGCTCTGGTCGGCGCCCCATACGCTCTGCTGCCAATAGAGCCGTGTTCCGACCGCCAGGATGGCGTCCGCCTCGCGCCAGAACCGATGCCCCTCGGTGAACGAGACCGCCAGCGGGATGCGCCGGTCGGGATGACCCCGCGCCCGCGCCGGAAGGTCGAGACCGGCGCCCCGAGCGCCTCGGCGACCCGCAACAGCGCGGCGCCCGCGTCCAGGGCGCCGGCGCCCGCCACGATCAGCGGACGCTGCGCCTTGCCAAGGATATCGGCCGCCCGCGCCACGGCGTCGGGATCGACCGGCGGCACGATCCGGGGCAGCGGGGCGGGTATTTCGGCCGGCCCCGACAGGCCCCAGGTATCGATCGCGCATTCCAGCGCCACCGGCCCGGGCCGGCCGGAGATCGCGGCGCGCAACGCCGTGGCCACCTGCGCTCCGGCCTCGAACGGGGCGTGAATGCGCGCCGCGTGCTTGGTCAGGTGGGCCAGCAGGCCGAGCTGGTCGGGAATCTCGTGCAGATGCCCGTGTCCCTGGTCGATGGCGAAGGAGGGGATCTGCCCGGCGAGGGCGAGCACGGGCGCGCCCATGCCGAACGCGGTCAGCAGCGCCGCCGAGGCATTGAGCAGCCCCGGCCCGGGCACCACGGAGAAGGCCTGCGGCCGCCCCGTCACCAGCGCGGCGCCAAGCGCCATGTACGCGGCGGTCTGCTCGTGGCGGGTATGGATCACCCGCAGCCGATCCTGCGCGCGGTGCGCGGCATCGAACAGATGGTCGTTGTGGACCCCGGGCAGGGCATAGAGCGTGTCGATGCCGTGCCGCAGCAGGCTCTCGATAGTGGCCGCGCCGGTGGTCATGCGGTTCATCGGGCGATCCCCGCTATGATGTCGGCCCGGCGCGCATCAGCTCCGCCGATCGCACCAGGCTGCGCCTCTCGATGATGCGCCCATCGCCCCGCGTCACCTCGAAGCGTGTATCCGCTTCCTTGCCGAAAAAGCGGAGGTCGAGCACATGGCTGCCGACACGCAGATCGGTCAGGGTGAGTTCCGGCAGCCAGTCGGGCAGCCAGGGATCGACGTAGAGGCGGCCGTTGCGGGGCGTCCGGCTGGATGCCGAGCATCGCCTGCACCAGCATGAATGCCGAGCCCGCCGCCCAGGCCTGCGGCACGTTCGCCCCCAGATACTGCACCGGAAAGCCGCCGGGTTCGCGTTGCACGCCGGCGTACAGCTCCGGCACCTGGCTCATCTGGAAATGGCTCGCCGCGCTGGCGATGTGCGCGCGCGATCTCGGCCGCCTCGTCGTGGAAGCCGTACCGCTTGAAGCCTTCCGCGATGATGCCGTTGTCGTGCGGCCAGACGGAGCCGTTCTGGTAGGAATAGGGGTTGAACGCCGGATGATGCGCCGAAAGCGTGCGGATGCCCCAGCCGCTGTTCATGTCGGGTTCCATCAGCCGGCGCGATCGACGCGCTCTGCCCGGTCGGGCGGGACGATGCCCGAGAACAGGCAGTGCCCGGGATTGGACGCCACGCTCAGCACTTGCCGCTTCTCGCCATCGAGCAGGTAGGCGTAAAAGCCGCGTGTCCTCGTCCCAGAATGCCTCGTTGAATTGCTGGAACAGTCGCCGCGCCTTCTCGCGCAGCGCCTCCGCCCGATCGGGCTTGTCCGAGTGGTCGAAGATCTCCGCCATCCGCAGCCAGGCATCATAGACGTAGCCCTGCAACTCGCAGAGCGCCTTCGGTCCCTTGACCGGGGTGCCGTCGGTATAGCGCACGGCATCGCCCGCGTCCTTCCAGGCCGAGTTTTCGTAACCCGCCGGAGAGCGGGTCTGGTATTCCTGGAAACCGTCTCCGTCGCGGTCGCCCCAGTTGTCGATCCAGTCCAGGCAGGCCTCGGCATGGCCCAGATGCCGCTCCAGCAGCGTGCGGTCCCCGGTGGCGCGCCAGGCGGCGTGGAGGGTGATCAGATAGAGCGGCGTCGCGTCGGCCGTGCCGTAATAGGGCGTGTGCGGAATCAGCTTGAAATGCGCCAGCTCGCCGTAGCGCAGCTCGTGCATGATCTTGCCCGGCTCGGCGTCGCGATAGTCGTCGCGCTCCTTCGCCTGCCACCTTCCCAGCACATCCAGCGCGCCGCGCGCGAACTCGGGATAGACCATGATGTTCTGCAAGCGAGACGATCAGGCTGTCGCGGCCGAACGGGGCGACGAACCACGGCAGTCCGGCGGCGGGGACGAACACCATGTGATCGGTGCCCTCGATCGGCAGGCGCAGCGCCGCCATATCATCGATCGCCTGATGATAGAACTGATGGAAGTCGTCATTCGGGCGTGCTGAGCTTCAGTACCCGCTTGCCGCCACTCCCGCCGCTCCTTGGCCTGGTGGGACTGATCGGAGCCGTCGGGGCATTCATGCGGGGCATGGAACTGCCGCTCGCCGTTGTCGAGGTCGTAGAGCAGGCAGGTATGCCAGGTCTGCCCGGGTCGATCTGCACCTCGAAGACTTAGCCGCCCATTGGCATAGACCGGCTCGGAGCCGCTGCGCCGGGCGGAGACGTTGATCGCGCGCACAAAGTCGCGGTTGCGGTAGGTCGTCGCCAGCCGGCCCCGGCCGACCATTCCGTGGTGATGCGGCCGCGACGCACGAAGGTGTTCTGCTTCACCTCAAAGATGTCAGCGAAATCGGCGCGGATGGTGATCTCGAGATTGAACCGGACCGGCCGCAACCCGAAATTGGTGATGTCGAAATCCTCGTGCATCCCGCCCGAGATGACGCGGTTGATCATCAGCGACAGGCTGCGCTCGGCGATCGGCCCGTCCTCGGTCATGAAGCGCCGGTTGGTGAGGAAGATTTCGCGCCCGGTCGTAGGTCAGCGCCCCGCCGTTGAGCAGGTCCCAGTCCTCGCCGTTCGCCTGGATGCCCCAGACGTTGAGCACGCGGGTATCATAGAAATAAATCCCCGGTCGGTCGGGTAGGTGATCTGGCCGTCTGGTTCGGTGACCAGCACCGACTGGCCTTGGTGGATGGCGATCTGTGGCGGGCCGACCTGGACCTTAAACGCCATGCAGCTGTCTCCCTTTGGGATGCGGGCTGCACGACTATCGCCTGATCGGGGCGCTTATGGCGAGAGCGAGATGATGATGCCGGCCGATTTATCGGGCGGCCGCCACCATGGCGCGGAAGGCACGGGGGCGAACGGCACGAGGGGCGGAGCGGCCCTCGTGCCTTCCGTCTGTGGCTTTCTGTGGCCCGCTCAGTCGCCGCTGGCCGCCCAGGCATGGCTGTGCACCAGCCCGTCATCGTAGGGCTCCGTGCTGGCGTGCTCCGGCGCGGGCTCGTCATCGTGGAACTGCGCCGCCTCGGTGCTGCCCGACAGCGCCGTGGTCGAGGAAGTGCCGCCCGAGATCGCCATGGCGACCGCGTCGAAGTAGCCGACCCCGACCTCGCGCTGATGGCGCGTCGCGGTGTAGCCGTCCGGCTCGGCCGCGAACTCGGCCTGCTGTAGCTCGGAGTAGGCCTCCATTCCCCGCGTTTTGTAGTCCAGGGCGAGGTTGAACATCGACAGGTTCAGGCTGTGGAACCCGGCCAGCGTGACGAACTGGAACCTGTAGCCCATGCGCGCGATCTCGCGCTGGAAGCTGGCGATCTTCTCCGGGGACAGCTTCTTTGCCCAGTTGAAGCTCGGCGAGCAGTTGTAGGCCAGCAACTTTCCCGGGAACTGCCGGTGGATGGCGTCGGCGAAGCGTTCCGCCTCCTCCAGGTTGGGCTCGCTCGTCTCCCACCACAGCAGGTCGGCATAGGGCGCGAAGGCCAGCCCGCGGGCGATCGCGTACTCGACGCCCTTGCCGGGACGGATGCGACAGAAGCCCTCCGGCGTGCGGTCGCCGGAGATGAAGGGCCGATCGCGCTCGTCCACGTCCGATGTCAGGAGCTGGGCGGAGTGGGCGTCGGTGCGGCACAGCAGCACGGTCTGCCACGCCCTCCACGTCGGCGGCGAGGCGGGCGGCGTTCAGCGTGCGGATGTGCTGGCTGATCGGCACCAGAACCTTGCCGCCGAGATGCCCGCACTTCTTCTCGCTGGCGAGCTGGTCCTCGAAATGCACGCCGGCGACGCCCGCCTCGATCATGGCCCGCATCAGCTCGTAGGCGTTCAGCGCGCCGCCGAACCCGGCCTCCGCGTCCGCCACGATCGGCGCCATCCAGTAGGTGCCGTCCTGCTCCCCTCGCTGGCGGCGATCTGGTCGGCCCGGCGCAGCGCGGCATTGATGCGCCGGGCGACGTTCGGCACCGAGTCCACCGGATAGAGCGACTGGTCGGGATACATCTGACCGGCCGTGTTGGCGTCCGCCGCGACCTGCCAGCCGGAGAGGTAGATCGCCTTCAGCCCCGCCTTGACCTGCTGAAGGGCCTGGTTGCCGGTCAGGGCGCCCAGCGTATGGACATAGGGCTCGGTCTTCAGCAGGTGCCACAGGCGCGCCGCGCCCATCTCCGCCAATGTGTGTCGAATGCGGAACGAACCGGTGAGCCGAGCGACGTCCTCTGGCGTATAGTCGCGCCGGATGCCGGCGAACCGTTCTGGATCGCCCGAGGGGCCGCCAAGCCCCGTGCCGGCGCCGTCGGGAGCGGAAGTCGGAGTGGGGTTCGGGCGCATCGCGTAGTCTCCTGTTCACCGTCGATGGGTGAATAATTCACATTGCGGGTGCGAAGATTCATCCCCTTAATGCCACATTGACGGGGAATGGTGTGGGCGTTTTCACGACGATAACGGTGAATTTGTAAAGGATGTAAAAATGAGTCGCGCCCTGATCGGCCGCACGGTGCGCCGGCTGCGCACCGAGCGGGGGCTGTCCCAGCAGGCACTCGCCGGTCGTCTCGGCATTTCGGCGAGCTACTTGAACCTGATCGAGCACGACCAGCGCGCCGTCACCGCGAGCCTGCTGATCAAGCTCGCGGAGACGCTGCTGGTCGATCTCGCCACGCTGTCGGGCTCCGAGGAGCGCCAGTTGGAGGTCGGGCTGCGCGAGGCCTTCGCCGACCCGCTGCTCGGCGCCGATGAGGTGCCCGAGGCGGAAATCACCGCGCTCGCCGGCGCCGCGCCCAACGCGGTGCGCGCGGTGCTGGCGCTGTATCGCGCCTGGCGGGTCGCGCGCGAGGATGCTGGCGGGATCGCGCTGCCGTCCGGCCGGCGCCTGCTGCTGCCGACGGAGGAGGCGCGCGACTTCTTCAACGATCGTGCGAACCACTTCCCCGAACTGGAGACCGCAGCCGAGGCGATCGCCGCCGAGTTGGGGGCCACCCCGCACGAGATGAACCACGCGATCGCCGAGCGCCTGCGCCGGGTTCATCAACTGACCGTCTCCGTGCAGCCGCTCGCCGGCGCCGAGCGCCGCTATGATCCGGCCGGACGCAGCCTTGTGCTGGCCGAGGCGCTGCCGCGCGAGAGCCGGGGCTTCCAGATGGCCTTCCAACTCGCGCTGCTGGAGGCGCGCGACGCGGTGGAGGCGGTGGTGCGGGCGGCGGAGCCGACGTCGCAGGAAGCGGCGATGCTGGTGCGGGTCGGGCTGCTGAACTACGTCGCCGGCGCGGTCCTGATGCCCTACGCTACGGTGCTGGACGCCGCACGGGAGTTGCGCCACGACATCGACGCGCTGGCCGCGCGCTTCGGCGTGTCGTTCGAGCAGGTGTGTCACCGCCTGACGGCGCTGCAACGCCAGGGCGCGCGCGGCATCCCGTTCTTCTTTCTGCGCGTCGATCCCGCCGGCAACGTCTCCAAGCGCTTCTCGGCGGCGGGCTTCCCGTTCGCGCGCTATGGCGGGTCATGCCCGCGCTGGGTGGTGCACACGGCCTTCGCCCGTCCGGGAACGGTGCAGGTGCAGGTGGCCGAGCTGCCGGACGGCGCCGCCTTCCTGTGCTTCGCGCGCACCCTCGATCGTCCGGCCGCGCACTGGGGCGAACCGCGCCCGACGCATGTCGTGGCGATGGGCTGCGCGCTGACCCATGCGGGTGACGTGGTCTATGCGGACGGGCTCGACCTGAAGACGGCGAAGGTGGGAATCGGCCTGTCCTGCCGGTTGTGCGACCGCCCGGACTGCCGCAGCCGCGCCTTCCCTCCGATCGAGCACCGGCTAGCGCTGGACCCGCTGACCAAGAGCGCGAGCCCGTATCGGTTCGAGCGGGTGGGCGGCAGGCCGGGAGGTTAGGGCTACTCTGCCACTTTCACGGCAGCATGTGCCAGGGCAGGCGATGGCCGCAGCGCGGACATCGATGGAGATGCGCGAGGAGAGCGGCGACGCGGCGCCGTACCGCCCCGCCGACGCCCCAGGGCAATCGCATATGGCCGGTCTCACTTGCCCGCACCGTCATGCTCGCGCCTGGCGCGAGCATGCACGACTCCTTGGGTCCGCGCAAAGCCGTGCATGGTCGCGCCAAGCGCGACCATGACGAGAGCACAAACGAGGCCTCCAAAGTCAAATGCGATAGCCCCGGCCGACGCCCCCTATCAGCCGGCGAGCCAAGTGCTATAAATGGCACAGGGGGCCACGGTCGCCGGGAGGGGAGTTGCAGCCACCGGGCTGGTCGGACGAAACGGCCAGGCGGACAGCATCATGCCGAACGACAAAGTCGTGGCCGCGCCCTCGTCTCGCGCACGAGACATTTGAGTGCCTTGTCCGCTGCCACACCCGGGTCGTGCGAACGATGTCGGAGACGCGACTATATTAACATGATCATGGGAGCAGCCAATATGGAACGACGAGTCCTTTTGACCGGCGCCGCTGCGGCCGCATCAGCCGGATTGCTGCCCCGGCAGACGAACGCAGACGAAGGATTGCCGGCCGATGTCGGCGCCGCTCTCGCCCAGTTCCGCCGCTCAATCCCAAGCAATTTCGACCGAACCTATGTCGAGAACGCGGTTGTTCCGTTCTTTTTGACCAGCATCTACGAAGGGGAGCGACCGGCGCTGCCGATGATCGACGTCGCCCTTACCAAAGAGAACGCGCTTCCCGCCGATCTCTGGGGGCTGATCTACGAAGGCTGGAAGCCCACGCCCGAAGACGGTGTCACCGTATTCCTGCAGGGGCTGGAGAAGCGCGGTGACAACAATCTCCGCAAGCGGATCTACATGTCGGCAATGACGCCGGACTTGTACCGTCCGATGTACGGCGCCAAGGCCGTCGCGTTCTTCGACCAGTTGCTGGACCCGAAATTCGCCGGCAAGCCGTTCATGCGGCACTACCTCGATTATTATTGGGACATTTACTGGGATCTGCACCTTGGCGTGAAGGGCGACGCAATTCCGCCGCAGGTGCGAACGATCGGCGAAAGCTTCAACACCGTCCTCGCGTTCCGGGATCCGACCCAGCCGATCGTGTACGAGAACTACATGACGGTGCGCGCGCTGCTCGCTTTCCTCAAGACGTGGATCGACGAACGCCTCGACGACATCGCCAGCAGGCGCATCGCCGACCCCGAGAAGACCATTGGCTGGTACTGGCTGAAGAATGCCGGCAACGGCGAGCATTTCAGCAAGAAGGACGTGGTCTTCGAGTGCTTCCACAATTTCGTCGCCCTCAGCCAATGGGGCAACACGATCTTCGGCATCATGTCGCGCCTCAGCCAGGATGGCGGCGATCCCGATGTGCGCGCGTCGTTCGACAAGACCATGAGCGGCGACTATGATAACGCGAACGGTGCTCCGTACACACCGCTCGAATTGTTCGTCATGGAGCTGTTTCGCACGATTTCGCCGAACGGCGGCAGCATCTCCGCACTTCAGGATACCAGGCAATCGGAGGCTGGCGATAATTACGGCGATGGCAAGTCGCCGTACGTAAGGTTCGGAATGCCCTTTGAGCGGCACGGCTACATCATCAGCCCGCATACGTCCACCAGCTTCGAGCCGCTACACTGGACCAACCCGCAGCAATTCGATCCCGGCCGCTTTCTGAACGTCCCGACCAGCGCCCAGGTGGATGAGGCCAAGAGCCGGCAGATCGGCTTTGCCCGATGCCCCTTCGATCTCACGACGTTCAACGTCAGTGATGGCAGGCAGGCAGCGATGGCCAATAGCGCGTTCGGCACCGTCTTTGGCGTCGTTGACGGCAAGCCGCTGCCCGTCTGCGACTATGCTGGGTTTGCGCCCTTCGGCTTCGGTTATCGGCGCTGCCCCGGTGAGCAGTTGACGATCAACGTTTTCGAGGACTTCCTGCGCAAGGTGAGCCGAGACAAGATCGCCTTTCGTAAGCTCAACCTGCCAAATCCGGGACAAATTCCGATTGGCCCGAATGCCGTCATCGACGACGATATCGCGTTCACCCGGCCCACCTGACGCCAACATAATCCCTCGGGCACGACGTCCCGGCAGAGCGGGCCGCGCCTTCGCCGCCGTGCTCTGCGGATTGTCGGCGTTGATGTCGTTCGCGCGGTCGGGACTAGCCGGCTCGGCGCGCGACTACCTCAATGCACCGATCGACACCTGGCTGGGCTTCTACAACTTCGCCTATTTCACGTCCGTGACGCCCGAAGACGGCATGGACCTGACGTCGAGCGTTCGCACGAACGTCCTTTCTCAGTCGGTCGTCCTCACGCGCACCATGGACTACTGGGGTCGCACCGGAGGTTTCTCGGTGATCCTTCCCTATCGCTACCTGGACGCAAGCTCCGACGCTTTTCGCGCCTCCAACCAAGGAGTTTCGGATGTCGGCTTTCTTTGGCAGGTCAACATATTCGGCGGCCCCGCGCTGACACGCGAACAGTTCCGGTCGTTCGTTCCGAAGACCTTCGCAAGCTTTCATCTCGCCGTGACCACGCCGCTCGGGACGTATCAGCCGGCAAACCCGCTGAACCCCAGCGCGAACCGCTGGATGGTCAATCCCACGGTCAACTACAGCTACACCCCCGACCGGGGCTGGACGTGGCTCGAACTCTATCTGTCCAGCAGGGTGTTCACGAATAATGCCGACTACCGTGTGGGGGGCGCATCCAGCCTGAGCCAGAAGCCGTTGTTCATCATGGAGGGGCACGCGAGCCGCAATCTCAACCGCTTGCTGTGGGTTTCGGCGGACGCCTATTACAACGTCGGTGGCGAGACCAGCATCGATGGCGTCGGCCAGCACAACGCCGCCGACACGGTCCGGCTCGGCGTGGGCATGGGCGTCACCACCTGGCCTGGCGGCGACGTCATTCTCAATTACGACCGGGTGGTCGCCAAACCCGCCGGCCAACCGGACGCGCAAGCCATCCTCATGACCCTCAGACAGATTTGGTGAGCGCCGGACGCGCGCCGTCAGAGGCAGGCAGCGTGGAATCGGCCTAGGGTTGCAAGACCGGGCTTGCCGCGGGGCCGGCCCGCGTGGGACCCGCTGCGGACAGCAGTGCGACCAGGCTGCGCCGGCTGAGCACTAGTTCGGCCGAGCGGCCGCAATCAGCCGCGCCGTTGCTCGTGCGCTCGCCGGACCACTGGACCGTGTAACGCTGGGCGACGGCATCAAGTCCGGCCACCATCAGGCTGCCGCCGCCATTCGCCATTGCGGCCAAATCCAGCACGCATCCGGGTGCGGTGCCCTGCCGCTGGGCCGGCTCCACGGCGCGCCCGATGCCGTCCGCCACGGCTGCCGGCGTGAAGCGCGCGATCTCGCCCACGGCGGGGTCGAGCGCGGTCCCGAGCCACGACGACAGGTCGATCAGGACCGGCCCCGCCAGGATGGCAATAACCGCCAGACCCAGAAGCGTCTTGCCCGCCCCATGTCCCCCCGTCCATTTCAACCCCATGCGCCCCCGAGTTTCCCGGCGAAACAACTGCACCGGATTTAATGTTGCCGCAAACCCACACTTGGCCCTGCGCGCACTATTGTTATCGCAACTCACGGACCGGTGTGGTCGGGATCAGGGGTTGCCGGACGTAGGGGCTTCGGCTACATCGGCCGCCTTGGCGAGCGCCCGTAGCTCAATTGGATAGAGCACCAGACTACGGATCTGGGGGTTAGGAGTTCGAAATCTTCTCGGGCGCGCCATAAAGTCCGCCCGTCTGAAGCGTTCGCTGAGGTTTAACCCGCCGCGCGCGAGTGGCGAAATGGTAACCGCAGGGGTCTCAAAAACCCCCGGAGGCAACTCCTTGCCGGTTCGAGTCCGGCCTCGCGCAGACTGGCCTCCTGCCCGTGAGCGGGTCCACCCTCAAGCCTCGCATCCCTCGTCGCGCAGCAACGCCTCGACCTCCTGTCACCGGCACGTCGCGCGCGGTGAAGGCCTCGCCGATGCCGCGGGCCAGCACGAAGGTCAGCGCGCCGTCGCGCACCTTCTTGTCGCGGCGCATGTGGCCGATCAGCGCGGCGGCGGAGAAGCGCCGGTTCAGGGTGCGCAGCTCCGCCGGCAAGCCGACCGAGGCCAGGTGGCGCGATGACCCGCGCGGCATCGGTCTCGTCGCAGAGATCGAGCTGGGCCGACAGCCGGAACGCCAGGCCGATGCCCACCGCCACCGCCTCGCCGTGCAACAGGCCGCCGGTGTAGCCGTATTCCGCCTCCAGCGCGTGGCCGAACGTGTGGCCCAGGTTCAGCAGCGCCCGGCCGTCGCTCGGCTTCTCCTCGCGCTCGTCATCGCCCACGACAGCGGCCTTGAAGGCGCAGGCCCGCAGCACCGCCTCGGCCTGCGCCTCGCGCGTCGCCGCGCACCACGGCGCCGCCGTGCTCCTCGCACCACGCGAAGAACGCCGGGATCGCCGATCAGCCCGGCCTTGGCGATCTCGGCATAGCCCGCGCGCAACTCCCGCGCGGGCAGGGTGGCCAGCGTCGCGGTGTCGGCCAGCACGGCGCGCGGCTGGTGGAAGGCGCCGGCGAGGTTCTTGCCGTGCGCCGTGTTCACCCCCGTCTTGCCGCCGACCGAGGAATCGACCTGCGCGAGCAAGGTCGTCGGCACCTGCACGAAGGGCAGCCCGCGCAACGTCGCGGCAGCGGCGAAGCCGGCGAGGTCGCCGACCACCCCGCCGCCGAGTGCGATCACGGCCGTCCGCCGCTCCACCCGCGCCGCCAGCAGCTCGTCGACCACGCGCGCCCAGGTCTCGATCGTCTTGGTGCGCTCGCCCGCCGGCACCACGATCGGGGCGGCCGCGATCCCGGTCTCCGTCAGGCCGGCCAGCAGCGCCGGACAGATGCAGCCGCGCCACCGCGCGTCGGTGACGACGACAGCGCGCGCTGCGGCAGCACCGGGGCGAGCAGGGCGCCGGCGCGGGCCAGCAGCCCATCGCCGATCACCACGTCGTAGCGCGTGCTGGCCAGCGTCACCGGGAGCCGTCGCGGTGCCCGCCAGCCCAGGACGGCGTCCATGACCCGTGTCGTGGTGGCCTCGACGCTTTCGTCGCCGCAATCCACGATCACGTCGGCCTCCGCATAGATCGGGCGCGCGTTGCGGCGATCAGCCGCTCCAGGACCGCCGCCGGCTCCGCGCCGGCGAGCAGCGGGCGGTGTCGCGGCCCGCCACCCGGCGCACCAGCACCGGCACCGGGCAGCGCAGCCAGACCGAGATCGCCGATCTCGCGCACCGCTGCCCGGGTCTCCGGGTCCATGAAGGCGCCGCCGCCGAAGGCGAGCACCATCGGCGTTCCGGCCAGCAGCCGGCGGATCACCCGCCGCTCGCCGTCGCGGAACTGCCGCTCGCCATAGCGGGTGAACAGGTCGGGGATGGTGCAGCCGGCCGCCGCCTCGATCTCGGCGTCGGCGTCGGCGAATGGCATCCCAAGCCGGACGGCCAGGCGGCGCCCGACCGAGGTCTTGCCGGCGCCCATCAGGCCCACGAGGACGATGGCGTCGCGCGCCAGGACCGGATCTCGGCCGAAGCGATCGGCTCCCTCATCACGATGTTGCGTGTCATGGACCAAAGACGGTAGCACAGGCGATGCGTGGGGGGCCAAGCGGCCCCGAGTCTGCCGTATCGTGCGTGTGTTCCGTGCAAGCGTCAAGGTGAGGCGATGGCCCGCGTTTTCATGATCGTCGTTGCCGGCGGGCTGGTGCTTGCTGGCCGGCGGCGTCGTCTATCTGGGCGCCTTCCCGCCCGTGCCCGCGCCCGCACCAAGTCGAGAAACTCTTGCCCAACGACGAGCTTCCACGCGCGCTGAGGCGGCGATCGGCACCGGATGACCGAAATGGACCGCCATCTCGAGGCGTTCCTGGAGATGCTCGCCGCCGAGCGCGGGGCGGCGCGCAACACGCTTGCTGGCCTATCGCGCCGACCTCGAGGATTTCGCCGGGTTCGCGCCGCACGGCCGGCGCCACGCCTGGCGGCTGCCGGCGCGGACTGTCTTGCAAGCCTATCTCGCGGCGCTGCACGGCGCCGGTCTGTCGGCCCGCACGGCGGCGCGGCGGCTGTCGGCGCCCCGGCAGTTCTATCGCTTCCTGCTGCGCGAGGGCGTGCGCGCCGACGACCCGACCGCGCTGCTCGATTCGCCCAGGCTGGCGACGGACACTGCCGCGATACCTGTCCGAGCCCGAGGTCGACGCGCTGCTGGCGGCGCCGCCGCGCTGCCGGGCGCGCCGGGCTGATGGCGCGCGCGGCGCTGGAGGTGCTGTATGCGACGGGCCTGCGGGTCACCGAGGTGCTGGCGCTGCGGACCGCTGATCTCGCCGCGCGATGCACGCGGTCGTCCTGGTGCGCGGCAAGGGCGGACGCGAGCGCATGGTGCCGCTGTCGGCGCCGGCCAAGGCGGCGGCAATGGCGATGCTGGCGGCCCGGAAGACGGCGTCGCCCTGGCTGTTCCCCGGCCGCGATCCGCGTCGCGCGATGACCCGGCAAGGGTTCGCGCTGCTGCTGAAGCAGGCGGCGCTGCACGCCGGGCTCGATCCGGCCCGCGTCTCGCCCCACGTGCTGCGCCATTCCTTCGCCTCGCACATGCTGGCGCGTGGCGCCGACCTGCGCAGCTTGCAGCTGCTGCTGGGCCACGCCGACATCGCCACGACGGAGATCTACACGCATGTCGAGGCCGAGCGGTTGCGCGAGGTGGTGCAACGGCATCCGTTGGCGCGGGAGTGAGACGGTCGGGATCGCGCAGAATGGGCGTGTCCAGCGAAAGCCTTTAGGGCAGCCTGCCCTCGAACGCCTGTCCGATTGTCGTGGGCAATGGGTCGTCGGAATCCGCCCCGACGCGCACCTCGCCCGCGAGCAAGCCCAGGGGGCGCGGCCCGGTTCGGTGGGCGAGCGGGGCGCCGCCGGCGGAAAACACGCGGCGGAGCCAGGCGCATGCCGCATCGAGTGCCGTGCTCGCCACGTCGACGACGCCCGGCCAGAAGAAGAAGCCGTGGTTCATGCCCGCGTAGCGCACCAGCTCGGTCGGCACGCCCGCGTCGCGCAGGCGGGCGGCATAGAGTTCGCCCTCGTCGCGCAGTGGATCGTATTCGGCGGTCACGACCAAGGCCGGGGGCAAGTCGCGCTGATGGGTCGCGCGCAGCGGTGCCGCGTGCGGATGCCGCGCGTCCTCGGGTCGGGCGAGATAGTGGTTCCAGAACCATTCCATCCCGGTGCGGGTGAGCCCGTATCCCTCAGCGTTCTCTGCGTAGGACGGCGTGCCAGGGGTCCAGTAATCGGTGACCGGGTAGATGAGCACCTGGGCGCAGAGTGCCGGCCCGCCCTCGTCGCGCACGCGCAGGGCGGTCACGGCGGCGAGGTTGCCGCCCGCGCTGTCGCCGCCCACCGCGATGCGCGTCGGGTCGGCGCCGAGCGCGGCGGCATTTGCCCCGGCCCAGCGCGTGGCGGCCAGGCAGTCGTCGGGCGCTGCCGGAAATTTGTGCTCGGGCGCCAGGCGATAATCCACGGAGGCGACCACGCAGCCCGCGCCGGCGCAGAGGTTGCGACACATCACGTCATGCGTATCAAGGCTGCACACCACGAAGCCGCTGCCGTGGAAGAAGACGAGGAGCGGGACGGGACGGCTGCCGCGCGGCGTGTAAAGCCGGACGCGCAGGGGACCGTCAGGCCCGTCGATCGCCCGGTCCTCGACGCCGGCGACCTCGGGGGTGCGCAATCCCTCGATGGGTCGCGCCGCCATGCGCTCCCGCGCCTCGGCAACCGACAGGGTGTGCAGCGGCGCCAGCTCGGCGGCTTGATCGAGCAGGGACTGGATCTGCGGATCGACAGGCATGGAGGCCCTCCTTTTGCTGTCCGGATCGACGCGGCCGCCAGCCTCAGCGTCGCGCGCGCCAGCGTGGCGGCGGCTGGAGCCCGCCCGCGTCGGTGTATTCGGGCACCGTGAAGAAGACCCAGGCCCAGGTCGCGAGCAGCATCACCGCCGTGACAACGAATACGAAGCGGATGCTGACCGCCGCCGCAAGTCCGCCCCCGGTCAGCGGACCAAGCGAATTGCCGAGGAACGTCGCCGATGCGGTCATCCCGTACACCGTCCCACGCTGTTCGCGCGGCACCATGCGTCCGACCAGGGCGTTGGCGGTGGGCAGGATGCCGCCAATGAAGCAGCCGACGCCGAACCGCTGGGCCACGAACACCCAGTAGGAGCCGGCGAAGGCCTGCGGCAGGGTGGTGAAGGCGGCGCCCGCCAGCGCGATCAGCAGCACGCGCCGATACCCGATCACGTCGCTGCGCTTGCCGAGGAAGGGCGAGGCGATCACGTCCGCCAGACCGGTCACGGAGAAGGCGAATCCCGCCAAGGTCGCGACCGCCGGGGTGTTGCCGGCCAGCTCCTGCACGAACAAAGTCACCACGGGCTGCACGGTGCGCACGGCGAACTGTGCGAGCAGCAGGACAAAGAACAGCGGCAGCAGCCCGCCCGCGCGCAGCAGCAGCGCGAACGTCGCGGTCATCGGCATCTTTCGCCCGCCCCTCGGCGGCTGGAGGCGCTGCTCCTGAACCAGGGTCAGGACGAGCCCGAAGGCGACGAAGGTGAGGCCGCCAGTCGCATAGAACGGCACGCGGAAGCTGCCTGTCAGGTCGGCGATGCCGCCGCCCAGCATCGGACCGACCAGCCCGCCGACCAACTGGCCGGTACTGAGCCAGCCGAGCGCGTAGCCCAGCCGCTGCTCCGGCACCTGGGTCGCCACCAGGGCGATGGAGGCGGCGGAGAACCCGGCGAAGGCGCCCATCAGCGCCCGGGCGCCGAAGAACTCCCAGACCGTGCCGGACAGGCCCATGAGGCCGGTGCAAACGCCGATGGCGAAGGTCGAGCGCAGCAACGCCTGCTTGCGCCCGCGCTGGTCGGCCATCCGGCCCCACAGCGGCGAGACGAAGGCGGCGATGAAAGGGGTCACGCCGTTCAGGACGCCGGCCCACAGGGCGATCGCGGCGGGACTGCGCACGCCGAGATCCGGCAGGAACAGCGGCATGATCGGGCTGAGGATCGTGAAGGACAGCGTCATGGTGAACTGGATGCCGACCATGACCCACAGCAGGCGCACCCACGACCCGGACGGCGCATCCCCGATCGCCTGTGCCCCCTCGCTCCGCGCCGGCTGGGCGCCTGCCTCGTCCATGTGTGGTCCCGCCAATCGCCCCGCACCTAGTGGCGGATGCCGGCGGTTGTAAAGCGGAGCCCTTGCGCCGCGCCCGCTCGCGTCCGAAGCTCGCGGCTTCGTAAGCGAAGGAGCAAACGATGCACGACGTTGTCATCCGTGGTGGAACGATCCTCGACGGCACCGGCCGGGAGGGCTTCACGGGCGACATCGCGATCGATGACGGCCGCCTGATCGAGGTCGGCGGCAAGGCCGGACAGTCGCGCCGCGAGATCGCCGCCGACGGCCTGCTGGTCACGCCCGGCTTCGTCGATATCCATACCCACTACGACGGTCAGGCGGTCTGGGACAGCCATCTCGCCCCCTCGGCCTGGCACGGCGTCACCACGGCGGTCATGGGCAATTGCGGCGTCGGCTTCGCCCCCTGCAAGCCCGCCGACCGCGAGAGGCTGGTCGAGCTGATGGAGGGCGTCGAGGACATTCCCGGGCCGGTCATGCACGAGGGGCTGCGCTGGGAGTGGGAGAGCTTCGCCGAGTATCTGGCCGCGCTCGATCGGCGCGCGCGCGACATCGATGTCTGCGCGCTGCTGCCGCACGCCGCCGTGCGCGTGTTCGTCATGGGCGAGCGCGCGGTGCGGCTGGAGAACGCCAACCAGGCCGACATCGCGCAGATGCGCCAGATCGCCGCCGAGGCGGTGCGCGCCGGCGCGTTCGGCTTCTCCACCTCGCGCACCACCAGCCACAAGAGCCTGAAGGGCGACTACACGCCGACACTGCGCGCGCAGGAGCAGGAACTGACCGGCCTGGCCCAGGGCCTGGCCGACGCCGGCGGCGGCTTCATGGAGGTCGTCGCCGAGTGGACGGACGACCACAAGGCCGAGTTCCGGATGATCCGCCGTCTCGCCGAGCGATCCGGCCGGCCGGTCGTGTTCTCGCTCTCGCAGCGCCACAACCAGGGCGACATATGGCGCGACCTGCTGGAGATGGCGGCGCAATCGTCGCGTGAGGGCGTGCCGATCCGCCCGGTGGTGGCGCCGCGCGCCATCGGCATCCTGTTCGGGCTGGAGGGCAGCCAGAACCCGTTCTCCGGCACCCCGTCCTACAAGGAGATCGCGCGCCTGCCGTTGCCCGAGCGGGTGCGCGTCATGCGCGACCCCGGCTTCCGCGCGCGCGTGCTGTCCGAAGACCCGGTGAAGGGCAGTACCTTCCCGCTGATGCACCGGCTGTCCTACGCGCAGATGTTCCGCCTCGGCCGGCCGGCGAACTACCTGCCCCGGCCCGCGGACTCGATCGAGGCCATCGCCGCGCGCGAGGGCCGCACGGCCCCCGAGGTCGCGTACGACATCCTGCTGGAGCATGACGGGCAGGAGTTCATCTACGCGCCGATCACCAACTACGCGCGCTACGACTTGTCGGTGCCGGAGGCGATGCTGGAGGACCCGAACGCCATCATGGGCCTGGGCGACGGCGGCGCGCATGTCGGCTTCATCTTGGATGCCGGCTTCCCGACGTGGCTCCTGTCCTACTGGGGCAAGGCGCAACACCGCTGGACGACGCCGGAACTGGTCCGTCGGCTGACCTCGGACCCGGCGGGCGCGGCGGGCCTGAGCGATCGCGGGGTGCTGGCGGCCGGCATGAAGGCCGATGTGAACCTGATCGACTGGGACCGCCTCGGCTTCGACAATCCCCACGTGGTCCGCGACCTGCCCGCCGGGGGCAGGCGTCTGCTCCAGAAGGCGCACGGGTACGTGGCCACCCTCGTGTCCGGCGAGGTCACATATCAGGAGGGCATCGCGACGGACGCGCTGCCGGGCAAGCTGGTGCGCTGCGCGACGGGCTGAACCGCGTCGTGGCTGGACAGTGGCGGTTTCGCAGCACCAAAACTGCGTCACACGAAGTACCCTTTCTTGGTCCTGGTCGGGACCATCTTCGAGGAAGACGAATGTCCCGCCGCGGTGTGGTTCAAGGTCATCTACTTGGTGCTGACCGGCGAGAAGGGGATCAACGCGCGCGGCCCTCAAGTATTCGGGCGCTCTGGTACACCGACATAAAACGGAACTGGCGTGACTAAAAAGATAAAGAACTAGTGCTCTGACTCATACGGACCGTGCAGGCAGTCTGTCGAGCTTGGCCAGGATTGAGGCGGCCGAGGCGGTCCAGACGAACGGCTTCGGCTCGGCGTTGTGCTCGGCGAGGTAGCGTTTGATGGCGGCTTGCAGATCGACGATCGAATGGAAGCTGCCGCGACGGATGCGCTTGCGCGTCAGCACGGAAAAGAAGTTCTCAACGGCGTTCAACCACGATCCGGACGTGGGCGTGAAGTGGAAGGTCCAGCGGGGATGCCGTTCGAGCCACGCCTTCACCTTCGGATGCTTATGAGTGGCGTCGTTGTCGACCACCGCCTCGATCAGCTTGCCGGCCGGAACAGCGCGCTCGACGTCGTTGAGGAAGCGGATGAACTCCTCGTGCCGGTGCTGCTGCATGCAGCGGCCAATGACGGAGCCGTCGAGCACGTTGAGTGCGGCGAACAGCGTGGTCGTGCCGTGGCGCTTGTAGTCGTGGGTCATCGTGCCGCATCGGCCCGGCTTGATCGGCAAGCCCGGCTGCGTGCGATCGAGCGCCTGGATCTGGCTCTTTTCGTCGATGGACAGCACGACGGCTTGCGTCGGCGGGTCCAGATAGAGGCCGACGATGTCGGTCAGCTTGGCGGCGAAGTCGGGATCGCGCGACCGCTTGAACGTGCGGATGCGGTGCGGCTGGAGCTTGTGCGCGGCCCAGATGCGCGGCACCGATGTCAGGGAGATGCCGACGGCCCGAGCCATCGCCCGGCCGGTCCAGTGCGTGGCCTCATGCGGCGGATCGGCGCAGGTCAGCGCAACGACGCGCGCCACCGTCTCAGCCAAGATCGGCGGCTTGCCGGGCTTGCGCGTCTTGTCTCGCAGCAGCCCGTCCGCGCCCTCCTCGGCGAAGCGTCGCTGCCAGCGCCAGACCATCGGACGACTGACCCCCAGGCGCGTCGCCACCGGCTGCACCGGGCCGCGCTCCGCTGCCGCAAGCACGACCCGCGCGCGCTCGACATGCTTTTGCGGCCGATTGCGGTCGGCGAGGATCGCCTCAAGCGTCTCTCTATCCGACGAACTCAGGATCACGCATACCGTCTGTGCCATGTCGACAGAATCGCACGGTCGCACACCGTTGTGAATCGCCCGAACGGGTCAGAGCACTAGCAGGAGCCTATGGCTTTTGGAATTTCTGGCCTGATTAATGATCAGAACGCTGCCATTGCCCAAGGATGGGCTGGAGTTGCTCAAGCCCTTTTTGTTTGCATCCTGGTGTTCGTGGGTGTGGTTCAAACACTGATTTATTGCAAAATGCGCCGGGATAGCGTCCTCACTAACCGGGCCTTTATTTACGTAAGAAAGATCAGATGGCGAGTTGCGCAGTTCGACAACGGATTTGTTAAAGTCCATCCACGATCATATCGTGATCTGACAGAGCTTTCGGACCATCAGCCTGACTGATGCCCAGCGTAGGAATGCGAGCGCGTTCTGGTTCAGGCGCTCCCAGTCCCTGGCCAGCCTACGGCATCGGTTCAGCCAGGCGATGGTGCGCTCGACGATCCAGCGCTTGGGCAGGACGACGAACTTGCCGGCATCGGATCGCTTGACGATCTCGACGTTGACCGTGCGGCAGACCCGGCGCAACCCGAGCTGGAACCTCGGCCCTTGGTAGCCATTGTCGGCGTAGAGCTTCAGCAGGAACGGAAACAGCCCGAACATCGTCGCCATCAGCACCACGCCGCCATCGCGGTCCTGGATATCGGCGGCATGCACCACGGCAAGCATCAGCAGGCCCTGCGTGTCGACCAGGACATGGCGCTTCTTGCCCTTGATTTGCTTGCCCGCGTCAAAGCCGTGCCGGTCCGAAAGCCCCCTTTTTCCGCGCTCTTGACGCTCTGGCTGTCGATGATCGCAGCCGTCGGACTGGCCTCGCGTCCCGCCTTGTCCCGGCATTGGACGTAGAGCGCATGGTGCAGCCGGTCGAGCGTGCGATCGTGCTGCCAGCGCAGGAAATAGCTGTTCACCGTGCTGCGCGGCGGCAGGTCGGTCGGCAGCGCCGCCCACTGGCAGCCGGTGCCGAGAATGTACATGATTCCGTTGACGATCTCGCGCACATCGACCGTGCGCTTGTTATACCAAGCCGCCTGGCCGCTGACTCTCTCGGGATTCCCAATCTGGCTCGGTTCTGATTCGATGGCCGCGTGGTCGAGTCGGAGCGAGGCATCGGATGGGCGCGGCAGTGACGGTGACGCGTACGGAGCACACGGCGGCTGGCCTTCGTGAGATCGCGGGCAAATGCCGCGACGGCGCGCAGGTCCGCCGGCTGCTGGCGATGGCGATGATTCTGGAGGGCTATCCGCGCGCCGAGGCGGCGGAGCGGAACGGCATGGACCGGCAAACGCTTCGCGACTGGGTGCATCGCTACAATCGGGACGGGGTGGACGGGCTGACGTCGCGCCGCGGCCCAGGCCCCGCGCCGGTCCTGACCAAGGAGCAAATGGCGGAGCTGAGGGAGCTGGTCGTCAAGGGGCCGGATCTGGAAAAGCACAAGGTGGTGCGCTGGCGGTGCCTGGATTTGCGCGAAGAGGTTGCGCGCCGCTTCAGTGTGACGGTGCATGAGAGCACCATCGGCAAGTGGTTGCGCCGGCTCGACCTGACCCGGCTGCAGCCGCGGCCGTTCCATCCGAAGAAGGACGCCGCGGCCGAGGCGGCGTTTAAAAAAACTTTGCCAGTCTGGTGAAGGAGGCGCTGCCCGCTTCCGCGGCTGACAAGCCAGTCGAGATTTGGTTTCAGGACGAAGCACGGGTCGGCCAGAAGGGCGGCCACGCTTACATTTGGGCGCCGATCGGCTCGCGGCCGTTGATGGTCCGCGATAACCGCCACGACTCCGCCTACCTGTTTGGCGCGATTTGCCCGAACCGCGCCGTCGGCGCCGCAATCATCATGCCGGGCGTCAATGCCGAGGCCATGACCGAGCACCTGGCCGAAATTAGCACCCAGGTCGCACCCGGCGCTCACGCCGTGCTGGTCTGCGACAGCGCCGGATGGCATCAGCGGGGCGTCCGTCTCGGCGTGCCCGACAACATCACACTCCTGCCGCTGCCGCCGTACTCCCCGGAACTGAACCCGATGGAGAACGTCTGGCAATACCTCCGCGCTAACCGGCTGTGCGCCCTGGTGTGGGACGGCTACGACGCCATCGTCGAGGCGTGCCGGACCGCCTGGCATTTCTTCGTCAACGACCCTGACCGCATCAGCTCCGTCGGCGCAAGGGAGTGGGCGTGTGTCACTCTCTAGGCGGGTTGGTATTACCGCCACGCTTGGCCGGCGGAATTCAGCGGGGCCACCAGCGCCCATTCCGCGTCCGTCAGATCGCTCGGATAGCGCAGCTTGCTTCGGTCATAGCGTCCGCGATTCTCTGTCGTCCACATCCCACGCTCCTGCGAAATCGGGGCCGCAGCCATGGAATCACAAGCGAATTCAGCAAACTCAAGATGTTCGTGGATGGACACTTAGAAAATGGGAATTCATAATTGAATGGGCTAACAGCGGGCACACACAGACAAAGGAACTCGTAATCAAAGCTTGGGGGATCACTCAAAGGGCCTCGGATGGAGATCCTTTTGGAAAATATCAAAACCGTGCTACAGTGCAGAACACTATGATTGGAAGTGGAGGAGCCCTGGATGGACCCGCCTTTACATTTATTGATGAGGATTTCTTGTTTGAGGCGAGCAACCGACGTATTATACTTATTTGGGGCGTAGCTTCAGTACAGAGATGTTTACCATTCGGGAGAGAGGCAAACAGAATTTTGCTTACGGGTGGTTCCGGTGGGGGACTGGAGGTCCAGAGATTGTGGCTTTCGCTTCCCGGCCTACGGAACGCGTAACTGCGCGGACGAAGAGTGCCCGACCAATTGATGCCAGCATACTCGTGGCACGTCTCCGTTAGCGGGACCTGCCACGAACCTGTGACAAGGTTGAGGCGGCTGCTACATGCCGCAATCCGCCTACCACGCCTCGCAGGATAACGGACATGGCTCGGTGCGAAGGACCGTTGGTATAAATCGGGCCTGACAACCGAGGAGGGCGCATGCCGGCGTTCGAGTTCGTCACCGTGGACGTGTTCACCGACCGCCGCTTCGGGGGCAACCCGCTGGCCGTGTTTCCCGACGCGCGGGGGCTGACGGAAGCGCGAGATGCAGGCGATCGCGGCCGAGTTCAATCTGTCGGAGACGACCTTCGTCCTGCCGCCCGACGACCCGCGCCACCACGCGCGGGTGCGCATCTTCACGCCGCGCACCGAACTGCCCTTCGCGGGCCATCCGAACGTCGGCACCGGCTACGTGCTGGCACGCCGCGCGAAAACCGCGCCGGAACACTGGTGTTCGAGGAAAGGGCCGGGCTGGTGCGCGTGCATGTGCTGCGCGGGCCGATCAGGCGATCAGCGGCGCGCGCATCTCCGCGCCGCGGTCGCTGACGATCGGCGACGACGTGCCGGTGGAGATCGTCGCGGCCTGCGCCGGTCTCGATCCGGCCGATATCGTGACCGGCGCGCACACGCCGCTGGTGGCCTCGGTGGGCATGCCGTTCGTGCTCGCCGAGGTCGATGCCGAGGCGCTGGCGCGCGCCGCCCCGGACGTCGCGCGCCTTCCGCGCCGCCGCGGCGCGTCATCCGGCGCTGGCCGACCGCCTGTCGCTGCATCTCTATGCGCGTCAGGACGGCGCGGCGACACGCCTGCGTACGCGCATGTTCGCGCCGCTGGTCGGCGTCCTGGAGGATCCGGCGACCGGCAGCGCCAATGCCACGCTGGCGGCCCTGCTGACCTCGCTCGCGCCCGGCGTGGACCTCGCGCTGACCTATGAGATCGAGCAGGGGATCGAGATGGGCCGGCCCAGCCGGCTGATCGCGACGGCCCGCAAGACCGGCGAGGGACCGGTCAGCGCCACCGTCGCCGGCGACTGCGTGCCGGTGATGCGCGGCTGGGTGGATCTGTAGCGGCGCCGAGCCAGCGTCATCACGCCTTGCGCAAGGCCGGCGGACGCAGGCGCTCCGCCGCCCGCTCCAGGCGGCGACGCACCGCGCCGATTTTCCCGACGCCGGCCAGACGGCGGTCGAGGAAGGCGAGCGTGTCGGCATCCTCCTCGCTGGTGTCGCGCAGCCAGAACAGCAGGGTCGCGGTATAGACCCCGGCGAGCGTGGCGCGCTTGGTGTACCAAGAGAAGTCGGCCGCGCGGTCGCCCGCCGCGTGCCAGATCGCGTCCACCGTGCGCGCGGTGCAAGCCAGACCGACGCGCGCGTTCGCCGGACAGCGCGAGCACGCTGAGCGCGCGGCGCACCGCCTCCTTGTGCGGGACGGTTCTGCTTCAGGCGGAGCGCGATCACCGCGCGCACCCGCGCCGGCAGGCGCATCTGCGTCGCGTCGATCGCCGCCGCGCCCGCCTCCATGCGCCGGTCGGCGAGGTCGCAATAGGCCTCCACCATGTCGGCCGCGCCGCCGGGAAACAGCAACGGCGCATCGTCGGGTTCCTGGCCGGTCGCGGTCAGGGCCCGGCGCAGGGCGCGCGAGGTCCAGCCGTCGAAGGGCACGTTCGGCAGCAGCGCGTCGATCGCCGCGTCGCGTTCCGGGCTTCGCTCGGGCGTGTTCATGACGTCTGCCCCTTGCTCTCGGCCAGCGTGCTTTCGGCCAGTGCGGCGCGCGCCAGGTCCTCGTTGAAGCCGAACAGGCGGAAATCGGTCAGGCGCATCGGTGTAGAGGATGCCGTCCAGATGGTCGTTTTCGTGCTGGACCACCCCGGCGTGGAAGCCGGAGACGGTCCGTTCGACGGGCTGCCCGTCGCAATCGACGCCCCGATAGCGCACGCGGGGCGCGCGGGGCACCGCGGCACGCAGGCCGGGGATCGACAGGCAGCCCTCCCAGCGCAGGACGCGGTCCTCGGACAGCAATTCGACCTCGGGGTTGATGAGCACGGCGTTGTCGAGCCCGGTATCCTCCGGGTCGTCGCCCTTGCGCTCGGCCGGGATGCGGAAGACGAACAGGCGCAGCGGCACATGCACCTGCGGCGCGGCCAGCCCGACGCCGGGCGCGTCCTCCATGGTCTCCATCATGTCGGCGACGAGCCGCCGGATTTCCGGCGCACCGGGATCGGGAACCGGGTCGCAGCGGCGCAGCAGCACGGGGTTGCCCATCCGGGCGATCTTGAGAATGGCCATGGAGCCTCCGATGTGGGCCGGAAAGCGGGTTCCGCGAGGGTTTCGGGCATGCTATAGGCGCCGGCTCGGCTCGGAAGTCCGAGCCCGAGTCCGAAATGCGCCCCGAAAGCGCGGACGCAAGCAGAAGGAGCAGGCGGCCAAGTGCAGGTTCTCGTTCGCGACAACAACGTCGATCAGGCGCTTAAGGCGCTCAAGAAGAAGATGCAGCGGGAGGGTGTTTTCCGCGAGATGAAGCTGCGGCGGCATTACGAGAAGCCGTCCGAGCGCCGTGCCCGCGAGGCGGCGGAGGCGGTTCGTCGCGCCCGCAAGCTGGAGCGCAAGCGGCTGGAGCGCGAAGGGTTCTGATCGCAGCGGGGCGTTACGACCCCGGTTTTGCGCCGGCCCCTGGACGGCTGTTCGGGACCGGCGTTTGAGGTAGGATCGGGGCGCCTCTGCGCCCGGGACCGACCGCCATGCCGCACGACCATGCGCACCATCATCCCCACGCGCCGTCTTCGGGCGCCGGCGGCGCGTTCGCGCTCGGGGCCGGAATCAACCTCGCCTATGTGGCGGCCGAGGCGTCGTTCGGCTTCGCGGTCCATTCCTCGGCGCTGCTCGCCGATGCGGGCCACAATCTTGGCGACGTGATCGGGTTGGCGGGCGGCTGGGTGGCGGTCTGGCTCAGCGCGCGCCGGCCGACGACGCAGTTCACCTATGGCATGCGCCGCGCCTCGATCCTGTCGGCGCTGGCCAACGCGGTGATCCTGCTGCTGGTGACCGGTGCGATCGCCGCCGAGGCGGGCTGGTCGCTCGTCAACCCCGAGCCGACGCGGGGTTTCGTGATCATGGCGGTGGCGCTGGCCGGGATCGTCGTCAACGGCATCACCGCCTGGCTGCTCGCCGGCGGGTCGGGAGCACGATCTCAACCTGCGCGCCGCCTTCGCCCACATGGCTCGCCGATGTCGGGCTCGCGGCCGGCGTGGCGGTCGCCGGCGCGGTGATCGCGCTCACCGGCTGGAATCGCCTCGACCCGGCGGTCAGCCTGGTGATCGCGGGCGTCATCGTCGTCGGCACCTGGGGGCTGCTGCGCCAATCCGTCAGCCTGTCGCTCGACGCCGTGCCGGCCGGCATCGACCCCGAGGCGGTCGACGGCGTGGCTGGGGGCGCTGCCCGGCGTCAACGAGGTCCATGACCTCCATGTCTGGGCGCTGTCGACCACCGAGACGGCGCTGACCGCTCATCTGGTGCGCGACGACGCCGGCGAGGACGCGGCCTTCTGCGGCGGATCCCGGAGGAGTTCGCGAGCGGTTCGGCGATCGGCCATGCGACGGTGCAGTTGGAGACCCGGCAAGCGGCCCAGGCGTGCGGGTTGCGCCCGGCGCACGTGGTCTGACGGGGGAATGAAAAACAGCCGCGGCGTTGCCGCCGCGGCTGCGAGTTGGGGGGAACAAGAGAAGCGGGCGCACCTTGGCTCACATATCGGTGAGAGATCGTGATCCGGACGGCATTCCCGCAGTAATCGGCGTGCGCTTCAGATGCCGGCGATCTGGTCGTAGGTGAGCCCGAGGCGATCCGCCGCGCGGCGCTGGTTGAAGCGGCCTGCCGCCAGTGCGCGACGCAGCAGTCGGGCCTCGAAGCGGCGAACCGCGCCGGCGAAGTTCCCGGCCGGCGCTCGCCAGTCCGGCGGCGGCTGGTGGATCGGCTGGCGAACTGGCCGGCGTGGGCGGCGTCGCCGCGTGGCGCTGAACGGATCGACGACGATCTCCGTCCAGCGGGCGGTCCGGGCGCGCGTTCCGGCAGACGCTGCGCTCGACCACGTTGCGCAGCTCGCGCACGTTGCCCGGCCAATCATGGGTGCGCAATTGCTCCATCGCCGCCCGCGCGAAGCCCGCGAAATAGCGCGCCGCCAGCTCGGCCGTCATGCGCGTGGCGAAGTGCTCGGCCAGCAGGGGGATGTCGTCGGGCCGTTCCCGCAGCGGCGGCAAGCGTGACGACGTCGAAGGCGAGGCGGTCCAGCAGGTCGGCGCGAAACCGCCCGGTGGCCGCCAAGTGCCGGCAGGTCGGCGTTGGTCGCGGCGATCGACCCGCACATCGACGCTGAGGGTGTCGTTGCCGCCGACGCGCTCGAAAGCGCCGTATTCGATCGACGCGCAGGAGCTTCTCCTGGACCGCGAGCGAGGCGGTGGCGATCTCGTCCAGGAACAGCGTGCCGCCGTCCGCAAGCTCGAACCGGCCGGGCCGGCGGCGTGCGGCGCCGGTGAAGGCGCCGGCCTCATGGCCGAACAGCTCGGTGTCGAGCAGGCTTTCGCGAGGGCGGCGCAGTTGAGCTTGACGAAGGGACGGTCCCAGCGGGTCGACAGGTAGTCGAGCCGGCTTGCGATCAGCTCCTTGCCGGTGCCGCGCTCGCCGACCACCAGCACCGGCCGGTCGAGCGGGGCCAGTCGCGAGACATGGGCGAGCATGGCCTGGAAGGGCGGGCTCTCGCCCAGGGGGGTCGGGAACGGGATCGGCTGGTCGCGCCATGATTTGGCGATCTGTGCCGCATATTGGCGAAAGGCGCCATTGACGTTGGAGGAAACGCGCCGGCGTCCGCTGCAGAGCGCGCTGGCACGCGCCTTGCCTTCCAGTGTCCCAACCGGTATCCAGGGACCGCCGACGATGGGCATCTTCTCGCGCCTCACCGACATCGTGAATTCCAACATCAACTCCATCCTCGCCCGCGCCGAGGACCCGGCGAAGATCATCCGCCTCATCATCCAGGAGATGGAGGACACGCTCGTCGAGGTGCGCTCCTCCGCCGTGCGGGCCATCGCCGAGCGCAAGGAGATGGAGCGCCGCGTCGCCGCCATGCGCCGCGAGGTCGAGGAATGGGAGCGCAAGGCCGAGCTGGCCGTCACCAGGGGCCGTGACGACCTCGCCCGAGGCGCGCTGGCCGCGAAGGCGCGCGCGGCGCAGAATGCTGGCCAGGCACCGAGCCGCAGCTCGCCCAGATGATCGAGGCGCTGAACCGCCAGAACGAGGACATCGGCAAGCTCCAGGCCAAGCTCAACGACGCCAAGACCCGCCAGCGGGCGATCGTCGCGCGCCATCGCAGACCGCGTCCAACCGTCTCAAGCTGCGT
This sequence comes from uncultured Pseudomonadota bacterium, assembly GCA_963756495.1. Taxonomy (GTDB): domain Bacteria; phylum Pseudomonadota; class Alphaproteobacteria; order Acetobacterales; family Acetobacteraceae; genus DATFDN01. The sequence continues at coordinate 220,543 of CAVWNS010000014.1, forward strand.
GGGAAGCTGTACGACGAGCGCATCACCGACGCCTTCGCCCGCTTCGAGCAGGTCGAGCGCGCACTGGACGAGGCCGAGGGCAAGGTGGAGGCGTTCGACATCGGGCGCAGCAAGCCGCTGGATCAGGAGTTCGCGGAGATGGAGGCCGAGGCGGGCGTGCAGGAGGAGCTGGACAAGCTGAAGGCCCGGCTCGGCAACCGCATCCCGGTGGCCACGGCGCCGCAGCCGGCGAGGGCATGAGATGAGCGTTCCCGCCGGGCTGGTCTTCGTCCTGTTCCTGGTCGTCGTCGCGCCGATCTGGATCGTCGCGCACTACGCGACGCGCTGGCGCAGCGCGCGGATGATGTCGATCGAGCAGGAGCGCGTGCTGGGCGAGCTGTGGGATCAGGCCCAGCAGATGGAGCAGCGGGTGGAGAGCCTTGAAGGCATCCTCGACGCCGAGGCGCCCGGCTGGCGTGGCCGTAATCCGCCCCACGCGCAACCGGGCACCTGGGATCCCCGTGCGCAACCGCGTACCTGGAACACGACCAATCCGTGGACGGAGGTCGGGTGATGCGCTGGGCGGACCCGCGGAGCTGGAACCAGGGCGGCCTTCGGCACCAGGCTCGGCATGGCGGGCGGGGCCGGCGGCGGAAGGCGGCTGGGCGCCCAACCGGGTCTATCGCAACCGCGAGCGCGGCTGGATCGCCGGCGTGTGCGCCGGGCATCGCCGATTATCTCGGCGCGCCGATCCTGCCGGTGCGCCTCGCGGCGGTGCTCTGCCTGGTCTTCTTCTTCATCCCCGCGCTGATCGCCTACGCGGTCTGCGCCGTCGTGCTGCGGCCCCGGCCCGCGGCGCTGTTCGCCTCGGCGCAGGAGGAGGCGTTCTGGCGCGATGTCCGCGCCGAGCCCGCCGACGTGCTCCACCGGCTGCGGACCCGGTTCCGCGCGATCGATCGGCGCGTCGGCCGCATGGAAACCCTGGTCACCTCCGACGAGTTCGACCTGCGGCGCGGTTTCCGTGACCTCGACGATTGACGGTCTGAACGAGGCGCCCGCGATGTCGCTGCTCCGGCTTCTGCTGAACATCCTGTGGATCGATCCTCGGCGGGATTTGGATGGCGGCCGCCTGGCTGCTCGCCGCTCTCATCATGGCCATCACCATCGTCGGCATCCCGTGGGCGCGCGCGGCGGTCAACATCGCCTTGTACACGCTGCTGCCCTTCGGCCACCGCGCGGTCCGGCGCGATCGCCTGACCGGGTATGAGGATTTCGGCACCGGGCCGCTCGGCATGGTCGGCAACGTGGTCTGGCTGTTGCTTGCCGGCTGGTGGCTGGCGCTGGGCCATCTGATCGCCGCGGTCGCGCTGGCCGTCACCATCATCGGCATCCCGTTCGCCTGGGCGCACCTCAAGCTCGCCGGTCTCGCCCTGTGGCCGATCGGCATGGCGATCGTGCCGGAAGAGGATTTGGCGGGGCCCTATCGCGGGCGCTAGCGGGTCAGAATCGCCGCGCCGCCCTTGACGCGGGGGCTCGGCTGCGCCACTTCGGAGTAATCAGGACCCCTATGGTCCGGTTAACCTTCCCTGGTGGAGCGTCCCGTGCTGAGGCTGTCGAAGCTGACCGATTATGCCGTGGTCGTGCTCGTCCGCCTGTCGGGCAGCGAGGGGGTGCAGACCTCGCCCTGCATCGCCGCCGCCATCGGTATCCCCGAGCCCACCGTCGCCAAGGTTTTGAAGGCGCTGGCCGGCAGCGGCCTGGTCGCCTCCCAGCGTGGTGCGCATGGCGGCTACCGGCTGATGCGCCCGCTCGGCGCGATCCCGATCGCCGATGTCATCGCCGCCATCGACGGGCCGATCGCGCTGACCGCCTGCGTCGATGGCGGGGCCGGCTGCGAGGCCGAGTGGATCTGCCCGGTGCGCGGCCGCTGGGACCCGGTGAACGAGGCGATCCAGCAGGCGCTCTCCGCTATCACGCTGGCCGACATGCAGGCGCCGCCGCGCCGCGCCGTTCCGTGTGTCGTCCCGCTCCTCTCTCCCCGTCGCCGAATAGGACGCAAGATGCCCGTCGTCGCCGAAACCCTCGATGCAGTCCAATCCGTCACCCAGTCCGGCTACAAGTGGGGCTTCGAGACGGACATCGAGATGGACATGGCCCCCAAGGGCCTGTCCGACGACACTGTCCGCCTGATCTCCGCCCGCAAGCAGGAGCCGGAATGGCTGCTGACGTGGCGGCTGAAGGCCCTGGAGTCGTGGCGCCAGATGCAGGAGCCGCACTGGGCCAAGGTGTGGCACGCGCCGATCGACTACCAGGACATCCACTATTACGCCGCCCCGAGGAAGAAGGTCGGACCGAAGTCGCTCGACGAGGTCGATCCCGAGCTGCTCGCGACCTATGAGAAGCTCGGCATCCCGCTGAAGGAGCGCGCGATCCTCGCCGGCGTCGAGGGCGCCGGGGAGCCCAGCAACATCGCCGTGGATGCGGTGTTCGACAGCGTCTCGGTCGCGACCACCTTTCGCGAGACCCTGCGCAAGTCCGGCGTGATCTTCTGCCCGATCAGCGAGGCGGTGCGCGAGTTCCCCGACCTGGTGCGCCAGTATCTCGGCAGCGTCGTGCCGGTGGCCGACAATTTCTTCGCCGCGCTGAACAGCGCGGTCTTCACCGACGGCAGCTTCGCCTACATCCCCAAGGGCGTGCGCTGCCCGATGGAGCTGTCCACCTATTTCCGCATCAACGCCCGCAACACCGGCCAGTTCGAGCGCACGCTGATCATCGCCGACGCCGGCAGCTATGTCAGCTATCTGGAAGGCTGCACCGCCCCGATGCGCGACGAGAACCAGTTGCACGCGGCGGTGGTGGAGCTGGTCGCGCTGGATGACGCGCAGATCAAGTACAGCACCGTGCAGAACTGGTATCCGGGCGACGCCGAGGGCCGGGGCGGCATCTACAATTTCGTCACCAAGCGCGGCGCCTGCCGCGGCGCGCGGTCGAAGATCTCGTGGACGCAGGTGGAGACCGGCTCGGCGATCACCTGGAAATACCCGTCCTGCGTGCTGGAAGGCGAGAGCAGCGTCGGCGAGTTCTACTCGGTCGCTGTCACCAACAACCGCCAGCAGGCCGACACCGGGACCAAGATGATCCATGTCGGACGCAACACGCGCAGCACCATCGTCTCCAAGGGCATCAGCGCCGGCCGCTCGAACAACACCTATCGCGGCCTGGTCCGCATCGTGCCGCGTGCCTCGGGGGCGCGCAACCACACCCAGTGCGACAGCCTGCTGATCGGCAACGAATGCGGCGCGCACACGGTTCCCTACATCGAGAGCCGCAATCCGAGCGCGAAGGTCGAGCACGAGGCGACGACGTCGAAGATCGCCGACGACCAGCTTTTCTACTGCCGCTCGCGCGGCCTGTCCGAAGAGGACGCGGTGAACCTCATCGTCAATGGCTTCTGCAAAGAGGTGCTGAAGGAGCTGCCGATGGAGTTCGCCGTCGAGGCGCAGAAGTTGCTGGCCGTCAGCCTGGAAGGCTCGGTGGGCTGAGATGCTGGAGATCACCAACCTCGCCGCCGCGATCGGCGGCAAGCCCATCCTGTACGGCATCGACCTCGCCGTACCGTCGGGCGAGGTGCACGCGATCATGGGACCGAACGGGTCGGGCAAGTCCACGCTCGGCTATGTCCTGGCCGGCCGCGAGGATTACGCGGTGACCGAGGGCGGCGTGACGTTCGACGGTGAGGACCTGCTGGCGATGGAGCCGGAGGCGCGCGCCGCCGCCGGCGTGTTCCTGGCCTTCCAGGCGCCGATCGAGCTGCCCGGCGTGGGTAATGCCAATTTCCTGCGCACCGCCCTGAACGCCGTGCGCCGCGCGCGTGGCGAGCCGGAGCTGGACGCGATCCAGTTCCTGAAGCTCGCGCGCGCCGAGGCCAAGCGCCTGCACATGCCCGACGACATGCTGAGGCGCAACGTGAACGTCGGCTTCTCGGGCGGCGAGAAGAAGCGCAACGAGGTCTTGCAGATGGCGATCCTGCGGCCCCGGCTGGCGATCCTGGACGAGACCGACAGCGGGCTCGACATCGACGCGCTGCGCATCGTGGCGGACGGCGTAAACGCCCTGCGCGGCCCGGATTTCTCCGCGCTGGTCATCACCCATCACCAGCGACTGCTGGATCATCTCGTGCCGAACCGCGTGCATGTGCTGGCGGGCGGCCGGATCGTGCGCTCCGGCGGGCCGGAGCTTGCGCGGGAGCTGGAGGCGCGCGGCTATGCCGGGCTAACCGCGGAGGCCGCCGCGCAATGACCGTTGTCGAGCCGATCGGCGCCGCTGGATTCCTGGCCCGCTACGAGGGGCTGAAGGCCCGCCTGCCCGGCGATCCGGCGCGCCGCGCCGCCGCCGCCGAGGCGTTCCGGCGCCTCGGCCTGCCCGGACGCCGCGACGAGGCCTGGAAATACACCAATCTTCGTCCGCTGACCGAGGCCGCGTTCCACGAGCCGCTGTCGCCGATCGATGACGGGCAGACATTGGAGGCGGTTCCGCGCCTTGCCGGCGTGCGCCTGGTGTTCATCGACGGCCGCTATCGTCCCGACCTGTCCGACCCGCCCGAGGGCGGGGTCGGGTTCGCCCGGTTGGCCGAGCACCCGGATTTCGGCGGATTGGCGTGCGCCGAGGACCAGCCGATGGTGGCGCTGAACGCCATGCTGGCCGAGGACGGCGCCGTGCTGGACGTCCCGGCGGGCACGGATGCGGGCGCGGTCCATCTCGTCAGCGTGGCCACCCCGGTTTCCGGGCGGGCGACGGGATTTCACCCGCGCCACGTGATCCGGCTGGGGCGCGGCGCCCGGCTCGTGCTGATCGAGACGGCGCAGGGCGAGGGCACGTACCTGCACAACGCGGTGTTCGAGCTGGATCTGGCACAGGATGCGTCGCTGTCGGTCATCCGGTTGCAGGACGAATCGCCCACCGCCTTCCATCTCAGCACGACCGTCGCCGAGATCGCCGAGGGCGCGCATTTCGACAGCTTCATGCTCGGCATCGGCGCCCGCCTTTCGCGCACCGAGCTTCACGCGCGCCTGGCCGGTCCCCACGCCGTCGCCCATCTCGGCGCGGCGCAGCTTCTGGCCGGCGTCCAGCACGCCGACGTCACCACCGTCGTTCGTCACGACGCGCCGTGCTGCGCGTCGCGTCAGGCGGTCAAGAACGTGCTCGCGGGCCGCTCACGAGGCGTGTTCCAGGGCCGCATCGAGGTGGCGCGCGCCGCGCAGAAGACGGACGGCTACCAGATGAGCCAGGCGCTGCTGCTGTCGCCCGACGCGGAGATCGACACCAAGCCGGAGCTTGAGATCTTCGCCGACGACGTGAAATGCAGCCACGGCGCGACGGTCGGCGAACTGGACCCCGAGCAGATGTTCTATCTGCGCAGTCGCGGCGTGCCGGAAGCGGAGGCTCGCGCGATGCTGGTGCGCGCCTTCCTGGCCGAGGCGCTGGAAGCGGTGACGCACGACGCGACCCGGCGGGCGATGGAGGCGGCGGTCGAGCAGTGGTGGCAGAGGCAGGCAGCATGATGGACGCGATCACCCCGCGCGCGGACCTCGACGTCGCGGCCATCCGCGAGGATTTCCCGATCCTGCGCCAGACGGTGCGCGGCAAGAAGCTGGTCTTCCTCGACAGCGCCGCGTCCGCGCAGAAGCCGCGCGCGGTGATCGAGGCGATGCGGACGGCGATGGAGACGCAGTACGCCAACGTGCATCGCGGCCTGCACTGGATGAGCGAGCGCACCACCGAGGCGTACGAGGCGACGCGCGATGCCGTCGCGGCGCTGATGAACGCGGGCGAGCGCAGCGAAATCGTGTTCACCCACAACAGCACCGAGGCGATCAACCTCGTCGCCCACAGCTACGGCCGCCGTGTGATGCGGCCCGGTCAGGCGGTGCTGATCTCGGGCATGGAGCACCACTCCAACCTCGTTCCCTGGCAGATGCTCCGCGACGACCATGGGATCGAGCTGCGCGTCGCGCCGGTCACCGATTCCGGCGAGCTGGACATGACGGCGTTCGAGGCGCTGCTGGAAGATGGCAAGGTCGGGCTGGTCGCCATCACGCACATGTCCAACGTGCTCGGCACCTATACCCCGGCCGAGCGCATCGTCAGCCTCGCGCACGCGGCCGGGGCCAAGGTCCTGCTCGACGGCTCGCAGGCGATCGTGCATCGCCAGGTGGACGTGCAGGCGCTGGGCTGCGACTTCTATGTCTGGACCGGCCACAAGCTGTACGGCCCGACGGGAATCGGCGTCCTCTATGGCCGGCGCGCGCTGCTGGAGCGGATGCCGCCGTTCCTCGGCGGTGGCGACATGATCTCCTCGGTCACCTACGACCGCTCCACCTGGGCGGAGGTGCCGCACAAGTTCGAGGCGGGCACGCCGGCGATCCTGGAGGGCATCGGGCTGAAGGCCGCGATCGACTACGTGCAGGCAATCGGCTATCCGGCCATCGCGGCGCACGAGCAGGCGCTGACCGATCACGCCCTCGCCCGTCTGTCGCCGATCGAGGGGGTGCATATCCTGGGTCGCGCACAGGACCGTGGCGGCGTCATCTCGTTCACCCTGGATCGCGCGCATGCGCACGACGTTGCCACCTTGCTCGATCGCCAGGGCATCGCGGTGCGCGCCGGGCACCACTGCGCCGAGCCGCTGATGCGCCGCTTCGGGGTGGACAGCACCGCGCGCGCGAGCTTCGGCGTCTATACGACCATCGAGGAGATCGATGCGCTGGCTGACACGCTGGCGCGCGTACGGGAGTTCTTCGCGTGATGCCGAGCGACGATTTCGCCGACCTGCGGGACCTCTATCAGGAGACGATCCTGGACCACGGCCGCCATCCGCGTCATGGCCATCGGCTCGCGGCATTCGATGCGAGCGCGAAGGGCGACAACCCGATGTGCGGCGACCGCGTCCAGGTGTTCGTGAAATACGGCACGGACGGCGCCATCGCCGAGACCGGGTTCGAGGCGCGCGGCTGCGCGATCAGCATCGCCTCGGCCGATCTGATGGCGGAGACGGTTGCTGGCCGCGCCCCGGCCGATGCGCGCGCGCTGTTCGCCGCCTTCCGTGACCTGGCCCGCACCGGGGCCTGCTCGGCCTGCGACGATCCGGCGCTTGCCGCGCCGCTCGAACGGCTGCAACCCTTGTCCGGCGTGCACGAGTACCCGTCGCGCGTGAAATGTGCGACCTTGCCGTGGCACGCCCTCATCGCGGCCCTGGATGGGGCCGAGGAGACCAGCAGTGAATGACATGGCGCCGCACACGGCCTGGACGCCCGAGGGCGAGACCACGCCCAAGCCGACGGAAGATGCGGTGATCGCCGCCTGCGCCAGCGTGTACGATCCGGAGATCCCGGTGAACATCTACGAGCTGGGGTTGGTATATGCGGTCGAGGTGCACGACGAGGGCAAGGTGCGCGTCGAGATGACCCTGACCGCACCGGCCTGCCCGAGCGCGCAGGAACTGCCCGAGCAGGTGCGCGACGCGGTCATGGCGGTCCCCGGCGTCACCGACTGCACGGTGGAGACGGTCTGGGAGCCGCCCTGGGACCCGAGCCGGATGAGCGACGAGGCCCGGCTCCAGTTGAACATGTACTGACCAGAGTGGATATCGAGCACGCCATGAGCACCACGACCGCGACCCGCAAGCCTGTCCGCGAACTGCCGCCGCTGATGCGCCTGACCGATGCGGCCGCCGAGCGCCTCCAGCGACTTTATGCCGCGGGCGAACAGGGCCGCCTGCTGCGCATCGGCGTGAAGACCAAGGGGTGCTCCGGCATGTCCTATGACATGACCTGGACCGATGCGCCCGGTCCGGGCGACGAGGTCGTATCCGACAAGGGCATGACCGTGCTGGTGGACCGCAGGGCCAGCCTGTTCCTGATCGGCACGGTGATGGACTACGAGACCCAGGCGCTCACCGCCGGGTTCACCTTCACCAATCCGAACGAGAAGGGCCGCTGCGGCTGCGGCGAAAGCTTCCACGTCTGAGGCTTGGTGCTTGGCTTGAGGGCCTCGCCTATGGCAAATCGGGGGTGGCCGGGTCGGGCCCGCGCCGCCACGGAGGTCCTTGGATGCGTCTTCGCTCTGCCCTGCTGATCGGCGGTTCCCTGCTGGCCGCCCCGGCGCTGGCGCAGGCCCCCGTGCTGGGTCCCGCCGGCACGCAGGGGGGCGGGCGCGCCCCGAGCGGCGAGAGCGGGCGATGAGCGCAAGCCAGAAGCCCGACCCGGGGCAGGGCGGCGGCGATCCGTCGATGGAGGATATCCTGGCCTCCATCCGCCGCATCCTGAGCGAGGAGGAACAACCGGCCACGGCGCCCGCCGCGGCGAGTCCCGCACCCAGCGTCGAGCCGCCCGCCGACGAGGATGTGCTGGTGCTCGAACCCTCCATGATCGTCACCGACCCGCCGGCGAGCGTGCCGCCACAGCGCGTCACGCCCGTCGAAGCGGCGCCCCAGGTCGCGCCCATGGCACCGGTCGAGCCTGCCGGCTCCAACCTGATCGCGCCGGAGACGGCGCGCGCCGCTGCCGCCTCGGTCGCGGGGCTGGTCGCTGCCCTGGCCAGCGAACGCGGGACGCAGGTCCATCGCGGCGGTCCCACCATCGAGGACCTGGTCCGCGCCGAAGTGCGCCCGATCCTGAAGGAGTGGCTGGACGCGCACCTGCCGCCCCTGGTCGAACGGCTCGTGCGGGCGGAGATCGAACGGGTGGTCGGGCGGGCCCTGCCTTAGGGGCGGGTCATCACACTAGGCCGAGTTCAGTTCCAACGGATCCAGCAGGTCGGCCGTGTTGTTCCGTGGCGCGTTGACCCGCGGGCTTACCGGCCAGAGCTTCAGCGCGTCGTCGGGGGCGGGTCGCAGGAGCCCGGCCGGATCGCCGTCCTGCTCGCCGAGCCACACGGGCCAGTCTTCCGCCTCCAGCACCGCCGGCATCCGATCATGGATCGGCCGCATCATGGCGTTGGCCGCGGTGGTGATGATGGTGAACGAGCGCGTGACCTCGCCGGAGGGCCAGCGGAACCCCTCCCATAGCCCGGCAAGGGCGATCGGCTGCCCGTCCTGACGCGCGAACGCGAAGGGCTGCTTCGGGCCACCCGTCTTGCGCCACTCATAGAATGCCGCGGCGGGAACGATGCAGCGACGCTCCCGGAATGCACCCTTGAACATGCCCGAGGTCGCGACCGTCTCCGCGCGGGCATTGATGGGGCGCCGGGCCTTGGCGGGGTCCTTGGTCCAGTAGGGCAGCAGCCCCCATTTGAGCAGGTCCAGATGCCGCTCGCCGCGCTCCGGGTGACGGCGGACCACCATGGCGTCCTGGCTGGGTGCGAGATTCCACGTCGCCGCTGTATTCGGCAGCGGGTTCACCGTCCCGAAGATCCGCGCCAGGGCTTCCGGAGGAAGGGTAGAGGCAAAGCGTCCACACATGCGCCAGCAGCGTAGAGATACGAGGCTGTCCGGCCATTTCACGAAACGGAGCGGATAGGCGTTATCAAGCCGCCTCGCGCGCTCCGGGATGCCTTCCCGCCCTCTGAGGCAGGAGCAGGATGCAGACGACGATGAAGGCCGTGAGAACCGCCGAGGCGACGAAGCGGCTCAGGGCGAGTCCACCATTGGCAACCGGCTTGTCGAGCAGATCGCCCACCGTGGCCCCGAGCGGTCGCGTCAGGATGAACGCGGCCCAGAACAGCAGGGTGCGCGACACGCTCGTGTACAAGTAGGCGCCTGCGATAGCCGCCAGGCCGGCGGCGAAGACGAGCGCTCCACCCTCGTACCCGAGCCCGGTGGTGTCCGCCATCCAGTCGCCGAGCGCCGTGCCCAGGGTTTGGGAAAACATGATCGTCGCCCAGTAGAACATCTCGACCCTTGGCGTCGTGATCGTATCCACCGACACGGAGCCGAGCGACCAATACCAGAGGCCGAGCACCGCCATGAGGAGAACGAAGAGGATCGACGACCCGCCGACATAGCCGATGCCCAGGGAGCGATCCAGGAAATCGGCCAATGTCGTGCCTGCTGTCGTGGTCGCGACGATCACGGCCCAGTACAGGAACGGATGGAACCGCTTCGCCGCGATCTGGGCGCTCACGGCGAACACAAGGATCGTGGCGAAGATGGCGGTGCCGATCAGGTACCCCAAATTCATCGACATCGTCACCGCGTCACCCCCGGTCTCGCCCAGCGTGGTTGCGGCGATCTTGATGATCCAGAAGGCGAGAGTGACCTCGGGAACCTTGGTCGATCTGTTTTCAGATATCCTGTTCACATCCGTTCCTTCGATGGGCAGGGGGGCTGTCACTGGGCGAACGGTCGCCGCGCCACGATCAGGTTGGCGACCGAGACCTGCACCGGCTTGCCGGCGGCCCTGTGAGAGCAGCACGCGTCCGGTGTCTGCGAGGTCGATCGCGGTGACCCTTGGCGGCCCGTTTGGACAACGTCATTCCCGCTCTAGCATTACAGTTGCGCTGACCTCTGAACTCTGAATGGATGCGGAACCATGACTCAATTCGGAGATCGTGGTGCCGGGAGCATCGATCGAGACGACGCTGGAGCTTTGGGCCTCGTCGCTGCGTGACGTCAAAGCGCGGATGCGTTCGCTGTTCAAGCAGGAGCGGATGGCGGTCTCGGCCGGGCTTTTCCTGGATGGTCTGCTCGGCGAGGAACGGCGCAAGACCGGCTGGATGCGAGCGGAAGCGGCAGGTGATCCTGGCCCGTGGCGGCAACAGTCGGTGCTGGGACGCGGCCAATGGGACGCGGATGCTCTGCGCGACGTCGTGCGGGAGTATGTTGTTGAGGCGCTGAGTGACAGCGGCGCGGTGCTGGTCATCGACGAGACCGGATTCCTCAAGCAGGGCCGCGCGTCGTGCGGGGTTGCGCGGCAATACACGGGATCGGCGGGCAAGATCACCAACTGCCAGATCGGCGTGTTCGCCGCCTATGCCTCGCGCCACGGCCACGCCTTCATCGACCGAGCACTGTATCTGCCGAAAGCCTGGACCGACGACCCGGCCCGGTTGGCCAGCGCACATGTGCGAAGTGACATCAGCTTCGCGACCAAGCCGCGCATCGCCGTGCAGATGATCAAGCGTGCGTTGGCCGCGAACGTACCGTTCGCGTGGGTGGCCGCCGACGCCGTCTATGGCGTCGGCGAGGTCGAGCAGGTGCTGCGCCGGGCCGACCGTGGCTACGTGCTCGGGGTGACCGGCGCGCATCGGTTCCATTCCTGGGGCAAAAGACAACTGATCGCGGGTAGCGCCGAGGCGATCGCCGCGTCCCGGGCCACGGCAGACTGGCAGCGCCTGTCGGCCGGGGCCGGGACCAAGGGGCCGCGCCTGCACGAGTGGTGCTACGTGGAACTCGCCGACCTCAAAGCCGGTGAGTTCGGCGGCGCGGAAGACGAGGCATGGACGCGCGGATTGCTGATCCGTCGCCATATCGCCAACGGCGAGATGGCATTCTTCTCGACCTGGTGTCCGACCGGAACCCCAATCGCCACGCTGGTTGCCGTCGAAGGTCATCGTTGGTCCATCGAAGACAGCTTCGAGACCGCCAAGAACGAGCTTGGCCTCGATCACAATGAGACCCGGTCCTGGCACGGATGGCATCGGCACGTCTCGCTCGTGATGCTCGCCTTCGCCATGATGGCGATCATTCGCAACAAGGCCAATGCAGTGGCGGCCACGCCGAAAAAAACCCCGCCGAGGCGGATGCCGCGGACCCGGACCTCATCCGCTGGTCGGTCCAGGAAATCCGGCGCATAGCAACGCGGCTTGCAAGACGACGCATCCAACCCGCGCACATCATCGCCTGGTCACTCTGGAGACGGGCCCATCAAGCCGCCGCTCGCGCAGCTCACCATAGGAAAGCGCAACTGTAATGTTAGGCTCTCAGCCCTCTCTCGCACGGGATCCTGGGCTTAGCAGGAGCACAACGAAGCCATTCCTATCTCCGAAAAGCCGGATAGCATCTCCGATGTCCGATGGTCGAAAACACTGCCTTGATTCGCCTTGGCAGCGCGCCTCCACTTAAATTCGCACTTGGCTCCGCGAAGCACTGACACCGGCCCGGCCGGCCTTAGCATGGAGCAGGCAATGGCGAGCAGCCCCCAGTCCTCCCACTTATTTCCATGGAATTACTGAAGAGGTTTCACGTGGACGAACCGACCGACACGCGGTTTCGGGCCGCCGCCCGCCTGCGCCAGAGCCTCTGGCGGGAAGCGCACGGCTACCCCTGCGGCGTGCACACCGATGCGCAAGGCCGAACTCGGAAACTCGGGAGCCGGTTTACGGAGGACGTCGCGCGGACTGGCGTCAACATCATCGACCCCGCCCTCGTGCCGCTGGTGCGTCGCGAGCTCGCCTATCGCGAGATCGGCGCGGTGATCGACACCGACCGGCTCTGGGCAACCTCCTGGCGAGCTATCCGCTCACCTTCAGCCTGTTTGGGCCGATGAAGCAGGACTTCCGGCTGGCAACGGCCGTCTTCCGCCGCATCGCACCAGACCTGGTCGGGGAAGTCAGTGACATTCTCTTCGAGCATTCGCCGGGCCGCGGTCACCCCGGCCTGACCGGTGATCACACCGCCTTCGACGTGCTGGTCCGCTGCACGACTCCGCAGGGCCGGAGCGCCTTCATCGCGATTGAGATGAAGTATTCCGAGGCACCGGCAGGCGGGAGTGCGCCAGCCCGCCCGCGCTACCTGGAGCTGTCGCGCGCGGCCGGCGTTTATCGGGATCCGGATAGCCCCGCGCTTCGGGCAGGCCAGGTCGAGCAGTTCTGGCGCGAGCAGTTGCTCGTTACGGCGATGATCGAGACCGGGCTCTACGAGGAGGCGCGTTGCTGGTGATCGCCCGGTCCTCAACAACGACTCCCAGACGGCAATCCGCCGGTACGAGAAGGTGTTGATTTCCGCCGATCCCGCGCAGACACGTTTCCAGGCGACAAGCCTGGACGCCGTCGTGGCGGCGCTCGGAGAAGCCGGAGCCGACGTGATCGCAGACAAGTTGATGGAGCGCTTCCTGAACTTCGATCCTGTGCATGCGGCGCTCGCCGAGACGTTTGAGGCCATGCCCGCCCGACCTCAAGCACCAGCCAGAATAGGCAGGGCGGCGGCCAGGCGCCTCACCCGCTTTGTTGCTAAGCCTGGGGACATCGAATTCATCGATGCGGGAAACATCAAAATCGTCGATGTGACGCATCCCGCTCCGGAAGAGCCTTCCAGCCAGGGCAGGAGCTCGAGGCCGGCGAAGGACCGGCGACCGCGCCGGCGTAGGTCGCCTCGCACCAAGAATTAGCAGATCGTGGAACCCGGCAATTCCAATTCAGTCGAGTGCGGGGTTCCAGAGAGGCCTCCCTATCCGACGGCCGCACGGTATGGTGCCGATAACCTGCTGCTGAAGCGCCGGGTTTTCGCTCCGGCCATGCCCTAGCATTACAGTTGCGCTTTATGACGGAGGTGAGCCTTTCGGGCACAGGCTTGATGAGCGCGCCGCCAAAGCGAGCATGCGATCACATGAGCGGGCTGGATGCGTCTTTGCGCGAGTCTGACGGCGATGCGCCGGATGTCTTGGACGGACCAGCGGATCAGCGGCGGCGAGACGTGTTTGCCACCCGGCGCCTTCTTTTTGGGGGCGCCGCGGTGTTCGCGCGGCGCCCGATGGCAGCCCTCATCGCGAAGGCCAGCATGACCAGCGAGACGTGGCGATGCCAGCCATGCCACGAGCGGGTCTCGTTGTGATCGAGCCCCAATTCGTTTTTTACGGTCTCGAAGCTGTCTTCGATCGCCCAACGATGTCCCTCGATCTTGGCCAGCATCTCGATGCTTGTTCCGGCCGGATACCAAGTCGAGAAGGCGAGGTCTCCATCGGCGATGTTGCGGCGGATCAGCAGGCCGCGCGTCCATAGGCCAGCGCGCGCGTCGTCGTATTCGGCGGCGTCGAGGTCGGCTAGTTCGCAATACACCCAGTCGTGCAGCCGCGCGCCCTTCGTGCCGGCACCTGCCGACAGGCGCCGCCATCGCGACGGATCGATGGCGCCCGCGATCTCTTCCGCCGTGCCGGCGACCGGCGGCTTGCGCTGCCAGGAGCGGAACTGGTGATCGGAATTGACGCCGAGCACGTAGCCGCGGCCGGCGCGCCTACCGCGATCGTTCGCTCGATCATCCCGACGGCGAGCGCAGGCTTGGTCGCGAATGCCGGGCCGTCGGGCACGTGCGCCGCCGCCATCCGGGCCGGATCGTCCGTCCAGGCCTTCGGCAGATACAGCGCCCGGTCGATGAAGGCGTGGCCGTGCCGCGAGACATAGCTGGCGAACACACCGATCTGGCAATTGGTGATCTTGCCCGCCGAGCCCGTGTATTGACGGCCGACGCCGCACGATGCGCGGCCCTGTTTGAGGAAGCCCGTCTCGTCGATGACCAGAACTGCGTCATCGGCCGCCAGGTGCTCGACGCCGTAGTTCCGCACCACGTCGCGCAGCGCTTCCGCATCCCATCGCCCGCGGCCGAGAAGGGCCTGCTGACGCCACCGGCCCGGGTCGCCCGCCGCCGCCGCGCGCATCCAGCCGGTCTTGCGCCGCTCGTCGCCCAGCAGGCCGTCGAGGAACGATCCAGCCGATGCCGCGACCCGCTCCTGCGTGAACAGCGGCCTGATCCGCGCCTTCACATCCCGCAGCGATGAGGCCCAGAGCTCAAGCGTCGTCTCGATTGAGGCACCCGACATCCATGATCTCCCGAATCATGGTCGCCCATCGATTCAGAGATCGCAGAGATCCGCAACTGTAATGCTAGGGGTCACGTCATAGAACGGGCAGGATAGCATGCCTCCCGGCACAGATGGAGAACTCGGCCGGACTACGCTGGCGGCGTCAGTCACCGCATAGGCCTGCCCCACCAGGTCTGGTTTGCGGACCTGAAGCATTGCTCGACTTTTGCCAGATCACTCTCGCGGCTGAACTCACTCGGAGTAATCCACTGGGGCCTCCGGGGTCGCATTGTTGTAGAAGATGAACACCAGCGGCGTGCCGGGCTCGGCTGTCGCGTCTGTGCGATAACCGGAGACCTCGCCGGCCACACCGCTGGTGTATTCCGCGACGACTTCGCCGAATGTATTGCGCTGGATTGCAACCCTCTGTCCGACGTCGACCTTTTCGTTCAGCTTGACCAAAAGTTCAACGAATCCGCCATGGGTTGCAAGGATGGTGTGCCCGCTATTGGCGACGAAGATGCCCGTTTCCCGCCCGGTGCGGCCCATCGGACCGACGATGATTCCGTGGTGTTTGAGCACATTCATCGTGCCCTCCACGAACAGTGGGATCATCGCGTGGTCCAGGATGCGCGGGGCACCGATCTCGGGCGTGAAAGCCGGGATGCCCACGTTGATGAACGCGTTCGCCAGGAGAGTGGGATAGGCAGGGTTGTCGAAGATCTGGTCGATCGGATACAGCTCCGCCATCGCTCGGACCTCGGGCCAATCCATCCGGGCAAGATGAAACGCCGTTATATCCATCCCGGTCGCCCCGGTATGGAAATCTATCGCGTAGTCGGCGTTCGGCCTAAAGAGCCTGTTGAACAGGAGCCCGGCGTGCCGGCTGGGCGCACTGGCGCCATTCTCATTCCCGGGCCACTCGCGATTGATGTCTATGAGGTCAATTCCCCTTCCTGAATTGGGCCATCGACGCGCCATGCCTTCAAGGGCCGGCCGGGATACGTCTAGAACCGCCATCACCGTGCCCGACATCTCGGCCGGATCGAGCTGGCTCATGACGGTCTGTATCGTGTGCACGGGACTGATCTCGTCGCCGTGCACACCGCCGATAAGGGCGATGCGCTTGCCTGGCTTCGCCCCCTTGGCGACCATCACGGACACATACCAGTGCTGACCCGTGGGCATCTGCACACCCTGGAAATAGAAGAGGTGCTTACCGGGTTCCAGGTCATTGACGTCGAGCGCACTGATGACCTTCTTCCCCTGGATCACGTCACCGGTGTAGACCGTTCCTCGTGCTGCGACTTGCGCTGAATCGGTGGCGGGCGCTGTTGTGCCTTGGGCGTTCGCAGCGCTGGTATTGGCCGCGAGGACTGCCGATGCGCCGACCGAGGCAATGGTCGCCATCATGAAGGCGCGGCGATCGAGCTCCTCCTTTGGTTCGTCCGACATGGCGGGTGGTCCTTATGTCATGTACGAAAGTGAAAGATCTGCTACCGACCTCGCCGCTGCCGTAGCAGGCAGGCTGCACTTCTGTTGGGACACAGCAGTAGGCCTGCTTTCCTGCCGAGAGGTCAGGTTCCCGATCCGTGCCGCGAGGCGTGCTATCCTGGCCGTTCTATGTCGTGACCCGCTTTAGAAGCTGAAATTCACCATGAGCATCGGGCCGCCCATCGACAGATGCTGCACCACGGCGCTGCTGCCCTGCTTGAAGGACAGATAGCGGTAGGCGAGCGATACACCGGCCCAGCCGGTCTGATAGCCGAGGCCGGAGGCGATCTGCCAGGTCAGGTTCGAGCCGCCCGTCCCGGCGTCGAAATAATAGGGAACGAACAGCCCGGTGTGGCCAAGATGGATGCGGCCGCGAAAGCCGCCGATTCCGTTCCAGATGGCGCTGGAGCCGGAAATGCCGCCGACGCCCCCGAACGTCGCGCCGTTGCCGCGCGGCCCTGTCACTGTAAGCGCCAGGCTGTAGTTCGTTGTCGCGTTCACCCCGAAATAGCGGAACCCGGCGATCACATCGAAATTGCCCCAGTCGCCCTGCAGCACGGTGTAGCCGCCCGCAAGGGTCCATAGCGTGGAACCCAGCCTCGTGCCGGTACTAGACTGCACCGAGCGCGACATCGGCTGAGAGGGCAGGCCGACGAAGTCGATCGACTTGAAGTGGGCTGCGACGTCGCTCAGGTTCAGGTACAAGAAGTCGGTGAGGAGCGAGAACGGGCCATGTTGCGCGTCCGCCGCAAACGCCGTCGCGAAGTTTAGGTGCGTCACTATCTCGCCAGGTCCGACCGACAGATCGGTGGGCAATCTGCCATCGAGCGCGGGCGGCAGCTTGTAGTTCAACGTCGTGTTGATGTTCGGCAGCCACAGATAGGGCGCGACGTTGAAGGTCCAGCCTGATGGGTTGGCCGCCTGTTGCCCCGAGCTGGTCGGTTGTTGCGCCCGCGCACCGGACGTTGCCCCGCAAGCGAATAGCCCCGCGAGAACGGCGGCCACGGCAATTCGGTTCAACATCAGGGACTCCCTTCGCCTCAATACGATTGAGCCGATATGATCTGGCCTTGCCAAGCGTGATCTTCGCCAGGCCCACGAATCGGTCGGGTGATCGGAACAGAGCGTGACCGAAGCGCCGATGCTGCTGGACGATGGTGGAGCTGAGGTCCACCGAACTGACGTCCGCAGTTGTCCGCCATCGGCCGGAATGCCCCTAGAATACGGCGAATTTCCCGCCCTTGGTTTCCGCACTCGTTCATGGTTGACCATTACAATCCGCGTCTCTAGTGTGGGCTGAAGCGGGGGCCAGCCAGTGAGGCAGACGCCCCCGCGGATGGGCCGGGGGTGCGGTGGTGCGTCTGACTGCTCTCAAGATCAAGGGGCTGAAGCCAGGACGCCATGGCGACGGCGACGGGCTATGGCTCCAAGTCCGCGATGCCGAGCGCCGGTCCTGGCTGTTCCGATACGCCCTGGACGGCCGCTCCCGAGAGATGGGCCTTGGACCCGCCCGCGACGTTTCCCTGGCCGAGGCGCGAGACGCCGCGCGGAAGTGTCGCGCGCTGTTGCGGGAAGGCGTGGACCCGATCGAGCAACGCCGTGCAGCGTTGGGTGCCGCTCGACAAGGCGTGAAGGCCGTCACCTTCCGAGACGTGGCCGACCGCTACCTCGCCGCGCACCAAGCAGCGTGGCGGAACGAAAAGCACCGCTACCAGTGGCGCACGACCCTCGATCTAGCCTGCCAGGCGTTCGGCAGTCGACCCGTGGGCGCCATCGACACGGGCGACGTAATGGGCCTCCTGGAGCCGATGTGGCTCCAGAAGGCCGAGACCGCCTCCCGGCTGCGGGGCCGCATCGAGGCGGTTCTGGACTACGCCACGGCTCGCGGATGGCGAACGGGCGACAACCCTGCACGCTGGCGGGGGCACCTCGCCCAGCTCCTGCCGGCCCCTCGCAAGATCGCCCGAGTTCAGCATTACGCCGCGCTCCCGTGGCCTGAGATCGGTGCTTTCGTGGCCGAGCTGCGGGACCAGGAGGGGGTTGCGGCGAGTGCCCTCGCGTTCACCATCCTGACTGCGGCGCGCACCGGCGAGGTGATCGGGGCGCGATGGCCCGAAATCGACTTCGCGACGGCAACCTGGACGGTTCCGGGCGAGCGCATGAAGGCCGGGCGCGAGCATCGGGTGCCGCTGTCAGAGCCGGCGCTAGCCGTGCTGCGCCAGATGCTGCCACTGCGCTCCTATCATGCCGGCGACGTCGTGTTCCCCAATGCCAGGGACGGCGCGCCGCTCAGCAACATGAGCATGGTGATGCTGCTCCGGCGCATGGGCCGCAGGGATCTGACCGTGCATGGATTTCGCAGCAGTTTCCGCGACTGGTGCGCTGAGGCCACGAGCTACCCACGGGAGGTGGCGGAACAGGCGCTCGCCCATACGCTCGCCGATCGTGTCGAAGCCGCGTATCGCCGCGGCGACCTATTCGAGAAGCGACGGCGATTGATGAGTGACTGGGCCGTGTTCTGCGCCCGCGAGGGCACCCAGACGCACCAGGAGGTGCTGATGGAGAGCACGTAGCTCCCCGGACCGCGCCGGGCGGCTCCCGGCTAAGCGGCGCGACGGAGTGCTGACAACACCCCGACGCGCCTGACCGAGACCAGGTGGAGATGACACCATGACCAAGGCTGAGACTGCCCATAGCACGGTGCGACGGTCGGCCGGAACCCGGCCAAAGCCGGTGCGCCAGCCGCGCGCGATCCTTCTCCGCGAGAGCGCGGCCATTCGCGAAAGCGGTGCCGTGGTGACCATCTCGCCCAAGGATCTGGCTGCCCTGGCGATGGCAACGCAACTCGCCCTGGTAGATGGGGCCGATCCCGCCGCTCTTGCCGACAAGCTTGCGCGTGTGGCGGAAGATTTCGTCGTGTCCGTGACCGGCGATCGGTTGGGGCGATCGGCCGAGTTCGCTGCTTGGTGCGCGGAGCTCGGCACTCGCGCAAGCGCGCTGGCCGACATGTTCGCGATGGACGATGCCGGGGCCGATCCGATCCTGAATGCCCGCTTTATCCTGCAAGACCTGGCAAGCGCCGCCGACCACGGGATCGAGATCGACCCGGCCCTCGGGCGCCGCCTGGCCGATCTGCTATCCGCGGCGCGGGATATCGGCCGCCGCGCGGCAACTGCGGCCGCCGCGTTCGCCGTCGCCGCTAAAGGCGAAGCCGCCCACCAGCCGTTCTGGGATGAAATCGGCCTCTTCGTTGGGCTGCGCGCGGTGTTCAAAGCGACGTTTGGGCGAGACTTCCCGGTGCCGTCGGGCACCGGCGCAGGAGCGTCAGCTCGCTTCTGCGCGGCGGCAATAGCGATCATCTCGGGCCAACTCGCGGCCGCCGGTCCCGCCGCGATCATCCTGAAGCGGCTCGCCGCCAGCCCTGAGCTGATCCGCGAACGCATCCGCAACGCCCTTGATGGCGGATCACCGCGCAAACGCTGATTAATTCGCCATCGTGACAGGCGGTGGCGACGCCTCCTATTTCATCCACTCCCGTCCGCAGGCGAACAAGTCCGGACGCCAAGGAGTTGAAAGCGATGCAACCGATGACTTCCGTCGCGCCGGGTGAGCCGAGGCGCAAGTCTCGACGCGAGCCGACGCAGCCTGTCTCCACAACCATTGCCGATGCGTGCCGGATCACCGGCCTGGGGAAATCCACGATTTACGAGCTGATCCGCGAGGGGAAGCTCAAAGCCGTCGCAGTTGGGCGCCGACGCCTAGTGCTCTTCACGTCGATCATGGCGCTGGTCGAGCCGGGCGAATGAGATGCGCACCGCAAGAGCGGCGGTTCGGTCGGCATCCGACCTGAGCTGCTGGGTTGGGCGCCGTTGTGAAACGCCGTCCGACCCGACGAAAGAACGCCCGGGGCCGGCGCTCACCGGCCGCCGGGCGGATGTAGTAGATGGGACATTCAGTGATCCGCGCAAACATACCCGCCTGACGCCGGGCCGGCAAGCACGCCTGACGCGGGGGCGGCTATGAGCGCCCTGTCTCCGGCCGGGTGGGATCACCTCGCGAAGCTATGCGGTCTGCTTGGGTCCGACCAACTCGGCGAGCGCGCTGCCGCCGCAATGGCCGCATCGCAATTCTTGGCCAAACACGGTCTCGGGTGGCGCGATGTTTTAGGGCCGCCAGAAGCACCCCTTCGCTCGCGCGTCGTGCGACTTCACTGGCGTGAAACCGCGGCAGCAGTCGCTGCACGTCCCGGCTGCCTCAGGACGTGGGAAATCGGTTTCGTCCGCAACATAATGGCACAGCAAACCATCAGCCCGAAGCAGCATAAAATTCTGCGCGAAATCGCCGGGCGCGTTCTGGGAGACGGCGCATGACCCTAGCCGTCGATCGCGCCCAGATCGAGCAGTTCGTCAACGCGCTGTTCCCTTATGCGGAAAGTGGAACATTCGCGTCGCTGCGAAGCTTCGACCAGTTCGACCGGACCGTGCCGCCCATCGCCATCGAAGCAACGCGGATCAACGGCACTCTCAGCAACGTCGTCGATGCCGCAACTGCCGCAGCACAGCGAGCCGCCGATCATCACCGGCCCACCGTTTTCGCGCCGCCAGTATGCACGTTCACCGGGCCGTCACGCGCGCGCGGCGTCGATCTGGCGAACGGTGTCGCTATCTCCGTCGAGCTGGACGACGGTGACACCGAGATGGAGCGCCGCCGACTGGAATCGCTTCTTGGTCCCGCGACGATGGCGGTGGCGTCCGGCGGTGACTGGACGAACCCCGATACCGGGCAGGTGCATCCGAAGTTGCACCTCCACTGGCGCCTGAGTGAGCCGACGTCCGACGAGCATGATCATGCGCGGCTGCGGCAAGCCCGAGAACTGGCGGCCCTGCTGTCCGGGGCCGATCCGACCGCCGCACCGATCGTTCATCCGCTGCGCTGGCCCGGAAGCTGGAACCGCAAAGGCACGCCGCGCCTCGCCCGCATCGTTGCGTCTAATGATGCAGCAGAAGTCCATCTATGCGAGGCATTCGAGCAGTTGCAGGCAGCCGTTGAGGCGCGTGGCCTTGAGCACGCCGAGGCGCCACGATCTGGAACGCCAGAAGCTGCTTTCGACCTTCTGCAATCGGCGATGGCGGCTATTCCGAACCCAAACCTTCATTATGATGCTTGGGTCCGTTTTGGATATGCGGTCTATCGAGCTACGGGCGGCAGCGATGTAGGCTTCGAATTGTGGAAATCCTGGTCCCGCAAGTCGGAGAAGTTCGACGCAGCCGAAACCGAGACGACATGGCAGCGTATCGCACGCGCTATAGAGGGGGCATCGGCGCCACGGACGATCGGCGCCGGCACCATTTTCCTCTACGCGGCGCGCGCCGGCTGGAAACGCCCTGAACGCGCGCAGCCGGAGGCGCCCCCGGAGCCGCCGCCCGAATACTGGCAGTCGGCCGAGGCACCACCGGACGCAGATCCTGAGCCGCCGCCCGGGCCGGATTCAGCCGACGCCCACCAGCGCCGACATACGCACCTGCTCGTGGGCACCCCCGCCGATGCCGAAACCGAGATACCGCAGCGCATTTACATCGTCCCCAACTTCATCCAGCGCGGGGTCCTAACTGAAATCGTCGGACCCGGCGGACACGGGAAGTCGCAACTCTTCCTCGCGTGGGGCGTCGCGCTCGCCCTCGGTGTCCCGTTTGGGGGCTTCGCCCCGCCCTGTCCGATGCGTGTCGCAACACTGGACGTTGAGGACGATCTCGACGAGCAGCGCCGACGCGTCGCAGCCGTGCTGCGGCTCTTCGGACGGAGCACGGCTGATCTTGGCGGCCGATTGCTCCTGATGAACCCCGCCCGCACCGGGATGCTTCTGACGCTCGATCCCGAGACACGGAGGCTGCGGCAGACGGGCCTCATGCAAGAGCTGCTGAGCACCGTCGAGACATTCTCGCCCGACCTGCTGATGCTCAATCCGTTGGGGGAATTGCATGATGCCGATGAGAACGACAATAGCGCGCTGCGCCATGTAACCGCCGAACTGCGCGTGGTGGCGAAGGAAAAGGCCATCGGACTTCTGATCGGCCATCACACCCGCAAGGGCATCCCCGATCCGGGCAACCCCGACGCTGGCCGCGGCGCATCCTCTGTGAGCGGCGTCGTGCGGAAGTCGTTTACGCTATACCAGATGACGGACGCTGAGGCGGCATCCTGGAAGATCGCTCGGCCCGGCTTCTACTTCCGATTGGACGGCGCCAAGGCAAACCATGACGCGCGGAACGGAACCGAGTGGTTCGAGCGCATCCCTCTTCTACTCGACAACCTGGACGTCGTTGCCGCCGCGTGGCCTTGGCAGCCGCCGCATGAGGCCGTCACTGATACCCTAGTCGATGACTTGCTGGCCGTCATCAAGGCCGGCGACCACGGGCAGCCATGGTCGCGCCGGCTGGGCAAATACGATCGGTCTATTAGTCGGCCGATGGAGCGGCTCGGCCTCGTGAGCCGCCAGGGGCAGGAGAAGGCCCTGGACGCGCTGCTTGCCGCCGGGGTGACAGAAAATGCCTGGACGAAGCCCAACCGCACGCCGGCGATGGGGCTGCGGCACCCTTGCGGTGAGCCAAATGTGCCATGGCAGGGATGAGCAAACCCGTGCGCAAACCCGTGCACAACCCGTGCTGCACGGGTTTACCGGGTCCCTATAGGGAAAAAACCCGTGCAGTGCGGGTTTTTCCCTTGCGGGACCCGTGCGCGAACCCGTGCGGAAGTCGTGCGGCGTCGAAGAACTTCCTGGCTCGGGAACATCCACATGAGTGACGAAACCGCCCGCATTCGCATCGAGATCGCGCCGCTGACGCCCGTCGCGGGCCGAGGCGCCATCCGGTTCACGACAACCGCCACGCTCGATATCGACGGCATCGTTCTGACGGTCCATGCCGTTGCCATCCGCGCCGAACCAGGCGGCCGGCTTTACGCGACGCTGCCGCAGACGCGCGCGCCTGGTGGCACATGGACGCCCGCGCTGGCGCTGCCGATCGAGCTTGAGCGCGCCATTGCGACCGCAGCGCTGGGGCTCGTGGACGGCGCGCGCGTCATGACGTTGCCATTGCCCAACGAGGCTGAGGCATGAGCACAACGCCACCATCGGGCGGGGCACCATCCCGAGCGCGCCATGCGCCGCACGCTGAGGGCACCCACTGTCGCGCCGCACGCGGGGCACTGCCCGCCGGGCACAGGGGCTTCCGGCCTCGCCGCAGCGCTGGGACGGGCATGGTTCGTTTCGGGGGGGGTAAGGGCCCTGCAATTCAAATTCGACTTGTCTCGTGGACCGTTGCCAAACCGGTTTTTTGTGAGCCGTGCCCCCGTTCAATGTCGATTTCCGAATGAAGGAGCTTAGATGAAGCGCGAAACCCGGCCGCGAACGCCCAAACATCTGACGCGCGAAGCGCGCACATGGTTCGAGGATGTCATCTCCACTTACGAGCTCGAACCGCACCACATCCACCTTCTTACGTTGGCATGCGAGGCGCTGGATCGCGCGGAAGCGGCGCGCGCCGCGATCGCCAAACATGGGCCGGTTTACACGGACCAATTCGGATGTCCGCGCTCGCGGCCGGAAATCGCCGTCGAGCGGGATTCTCGGATCGCCTTCGCCCGATTGCTGCGCGAACTCGATCTCGACACCAGCGCATTGTCGGAAAGCTCGCGGCCGCCAGCCATACGCTCAAACAGGAGATGACATGCCAGTGAAACGCCGCCACGCCAAAGCTCGCATTGAGGGGCTTTCGGACGCGGCCCTTGAGCTACTGACTACCGGCGACGCGTCCCCCGACCCTGAGGATCCTTCCGCACAATGGGATGACTTCGTGGGCCGCTTTTTTGAAGCGGGCCATATCAACCTCTTGGTGCCCACGCTGGAAGCTCAGTGGCACCGGCACCGAGATGCCATCATGGCGGCATGGGTCCAGGCCCATCCCGGCACGCGCCCGGCTGGCTGGTGGTGGCAGGAAGGGCCGGACGCGCGGCCTGGCGAGACGTTCGCGTCGATGCCGCCCCCGCCGCCAGTTGCCGAGCAAGCGGGCATTCTGGCCCGGCTGGGCGTCCTGACACCGGCCGAACGACGGGCGCGGCGTGGGTGACGACGCGGGCCGACATGCCGGCGGCCGCCGATCTGGGCGGGCGTCCAAGAAATAAAACAGTCGTTGGCGACGACCGTTTTTCTCTTGCCCAAATCGGCAAGAAGCAGGCGGGGGCCTATCTTTTGGGCGGGCGTCCAAGAAATAAACCTGTCCTCCAGGAGGACAGGTTGTTTCTTGCCCAAATCGGCATCACGGGGAACCAGTCGTCGCGTGAGGCGATGAACACGATCGCCGCGGTCCGTCTGTGGAACGAACGATTCATGGGCGAAAAGCTGGTGGCCGCCAATCTTCATAGCAGGCGTCCGAAAGATAGGTCGTTCCTCCAGGAGGAACGACCTTCCCTTGCCCAAATCGGCATCACGGGGAACCAGTCGTCGCGTGAGGCGATGAACACGATCGCCGCGGTCCGTCTGTGGAACGAACGATTCATGGGCGAGAAGCTGGCGGTCGCCGATGTTCATAGCGGGCGTCCAAGAAATAAAATGGTCCTCCAGGAGGACCATTTTACCATTGCCCAAATCGGCATCACAAAAAACCAGTCATCGCGCTTCCAGGCGCTCGCGGGCATTCCCCTCGAAGCCTTCACGGCCGCGGACGCGCGCTGAATGTCGCTCGACCACGACGTGCTCGCTCGCATCTTGGCCCAGCTCGCCCCGGCCGACGCGGCTTGGCTGTCCGCGCGCCTGGAACCGGCCTGGCAGTCGCGCCAGCGCCGGCTCGATTGCCGCGACCGCATCGTGCAGCGAGTGCTCGGCGAGGCTGAGGGCGCCCCGTTGACGTTGGCAGCGGCGGCTTTCATCCGCCGGTTGCACCGCGCGGCGAGCTGTCCGAGCTGCGACGACGCAGACGCGCGGCTGTTCCTTTCGTTGAACCGAGGCCAGCCGTTGAGCATTGAGCAACTGCGCCGCATCGTCCGCGACGGCCGCCGGACGCCTGAACTTCCGTGCATAAACAGCACTCGTAATGCACAGCCGCCGCCGTCAGATTCCGCCCATGACGACGATGCTTGAACGCGCGCTGCAACTGTTGGGCCGTCCCGTCGCGATTCCAGGTGACGCACCTCCGGGCGATGCCGAGAAGCCGCACCGCAAGGCTGGAACACCGGCCGCGCCTGGGCCTGTGACCGAGGCCGAATTGCTGGCCGCGCTCTCGCAGCTCGCGGACGAGCGTGTGGCCGCCGAGCGGCTTCTGAGCGGCGCTGCTGATCGGCGCGAAACGCTGCTGATGCAACCTGGCTCGGATGACGAAATCCTCTCGCTCGGGCAGGACATTGATCGCGCAAACTTGTTGTTAGAACGGCTCGATCGCATCGAGCCCGACTTACGCCGCAAGCTTGGCGAAGTCCGGTTCCACGATCGCAACCGCCGCTGGATCGCGGATCGCGACGCTGCGGCGGACGCCTTCGCGACGTTCACCGCGGCAATCGATGCGTATGAGACAGCGCGCGCCGAATGGGTGCCCATTTGGAACGAGCTGTGTGCGAGGTGGCCGGATGTGCATGAGATTGCGCCCCGTATGCCGCAGCTCACGGGAAGCAGTGCAGATTACGAGCAACGCCTTGCCTCCTTCCGCGAGAAGGTGCGCGTGCTGGCCGCGCCGCCGCCGCCCGTTTACCACACACTTTCAAATGCAATCGACTACGCCAAGCGGTTCGGTCAGCTGCCTGACGGGATTCCTGGCGAATGGCAGGCTGACGTCGAGCGAGCGATTGACGGGGAAGTCTCGGTAACAACGCTTGTCGGCACGACCGGCGCCGATGGCCACCCGATCCCGAAGGGCCCACGATGACGCTTCCGTACGAAACCGCCGAAAAATGGGTGCGCGGCGGGCGCGCAGTTTATACTTAGGAACTAGCAATGATATATCAGCGCTCTGCTCATTTCATCCAAACCGGCCCGTCTCGATGGACCGACGAGGCCGAAGCGAAACGCCTTGGGCTTCGGCGCTACGTTACGCCGGCCCGCACTGCCGCAGCGGCAGCGCCGAAGCGGGCGCCCGCCGCGAGCGGAACGCCGAGCAAAGGCCGCGTCACCTTGGCAGCAATCGACTATGTTTCCGCTGCTCGCGACAAAGGCCGCGACAGCCACGCGGCGCGCCGCGCTTACGGCGAGCTGTCGGGCGTTTCGATCACACGCGCGACGGCGCTGCGCGACATTCCCGATGCGATGGCGCGTGGAATGTCGAATGCCGAAATCCACGACTTGATCGCGCGTGGCGTGATTCGGCGCCCTCGTCTGGACCACGCCCAACTCGACCCGTAACCTGCTGGCGCATGGCGTGAGGCCCAGCGGCGCGGCCTGATTTGGTAGGAACAGGCGCAATGATTTTCATCCTGCGCGCCGCATGACGGTATTAGGCGCCATCGTCGAGCCCGATCGCGCGGTGCTGTGGGCCGATAGCGAAGTGTATCGCGCCGGCAAGCCGAACGGCGAGGCTTGCAAGCTGGCGCTCAATGCGCTTGGCGTCGCGTGCGTCGGAACCGGCAATCTTGGATTGCTTCGTGAGGCGGCGGCCGTCGTTTACGCGGCAACGTCGATCGATGACGTAGAATACCGATTGCCGAGCAAACTGCGCGCCCGTGCGGCGCGGATCGCACCCGCTGTCATCCGGTGCGACTTCGGATGGTTCACCGGCCAAGGCGTCATCGCGGTTGGGCACTCGCCGAGTGCCGGCCGGATGATTGGCTGGCGCTTTGACGCCGGATCGTTCCTTGAAGCCGTTTTGGTCTCGCGCGCTTGCGTGCCGTGCGACGCCGGCCTGGAAGCCGATATCAGCCGCCTCGATGCGACGCGTCATGTCGTCGCGATCGCGCGACGCCAGCTCGCGTTGCTCCGGCTTCACGGACTGCCCGATGTGACGGGCGGCTCTTTGACGATCGCGGAATTGACCGCGGGCTCGACAAGAACCTGGTGCATCCCTGATTTTGATGTGGCGGACGTGAGCAGCGGTGCCGCGGTGCTGAACGATCGCCGGGCCGAAGGATGGAACAATGTCCGGTAGTCGCTCTGGCTTCTCGATAGTAATATCGGCGACCGATTCCGCCTCCAGGCAAATCGACGCGATCAACAAGCGCCTCGCCGCGATGCGTGCCCCGGTGGAGCGCGTGCAGCGTTCGCTGGCGAAGTTCGCGGACCTGTCCGGCATCACGACGCTCTCGCACGGGATGTCCAATCTTGCACGGACGTCGTTGCAGGCGTTCGAGAACATGGGCCGAATGGTGCCGGCGCTGGGCGCGATCACCGGCGCGGCGAGCATTGCCGGGATCATGCGGCTCACGTCGTCCTGGGCCGAGGCGACGACGCAGCTTGCCAACGCCGCGCAGCGGGCGGGCGTGACGACACCGGAGTTGCAGCGGCTGGAGAATGCCGCACGGTTAGCGGGCGTGTCAGGCGATGCGCTGGCGTCGGGAATGAGGGGGCTGAAAGACAACCTGGTGAACATGGTTGCCGGCCGTGCTCCGGGCGCCGTGGCCATGTTCAATACGTTGGAGGTCGCCTGGCGGAATGCGGACGGCTCGGCCCGCAACGTGTCAGAGGTGCTGCCGGAACTGGCAAACAAGATCGCCGCCATCCGGGACCCGACCTTGCAAGCGCGCGCGGCGACCGACGCGTTCGGGGGCGCTGGCGAGGCGCTGCTGCCGTTCCTGCGTCAAGGCGCGGCCGGGATCGCGGAACTGACGCGCGAGGCCCAGGCGCACGGCATCATGACCGAGCGGCAGGTTCAGGCCGCGCGGGACCTGAACAAGGCCCAGGTGGCGCTGCGGGAATCC
Organism: uncultured Pseudomonadota bacterium; assembly: GCA_963756495.1. GTDB lineage: Bacteria > Pseudomonadota > Alphaproteobacteria > Acetobacterales > Acetobacteraceae > DATFDN01. The sequence goes on from CAVWNS010000014.1 coordinate 248,637, forward strand.
GTGGAGGGGTTGGGCAACTCGATCGCCGCGACGCTGGCGCCTACGCTCCGGCCGATGCTGGAGAGCATGTCGCGCTGGATCGACGCCAACCGGGACTGGATCGCCACCGGCCTGAGCGAGAAGGTCAACGAGTTTGCCGGGTTCGTGAAGTCGATCGACTGGATCGCGGTCGAGAAGGGCATCACGGAATTCGGGCAAGGCGCCAACGCCGCGGCGAAGGCCGTAGGCGGCTGGCAGAACGTCATCGAAGGCCTGTTCGCGCTGATGGCGGCCCGGTTCGCCATTACGATGATTACCCCGTTCGTCACGCTGGGCGCGGCGATCCTGAAGGCCGGCGAGGGGCTGGCGGCTCTCGGCAAACTCGCGGCGCCAACCTGGCTCGGGCCGCTCACGCTGGCCTTGCAGGCTTACAACGACTTCCGCAATCCGCCGCAGCTGGCCCCCAGCAGTTGGCCATCCAATTCGCCATTCTGGCGAGATATGCCGGGCTCGACGCTGCGCGACAACCCGAATTCGCCGCTCTATGCCGGCCCGACGGGAGCCGAGCGCGCGCTACAGGCCGCACAGGACTGGCTGCACGGTGCGCCGCGCGGCATTCGTAACAACAACCCACTGAATCTCGGCTATTCCCCCGATCAGGGCGCGACGGGCAGCGACGGGCGGTTCGGCACCTTTAAGTCGATGCAGGAGGGCGTCGCGGCGGCCGACCGGCAGCTGCTGAAATACCAGGACCGGGACCACATCAACACGCTGTCCGGCATCCTCGCGAAGTGGGCGCCTGGCAGCGAGAACGACACCGGCGCCTATGTCAACGACGTTGCTAAGCAGATCGGGGTGGACCCGAACGCACCGATCAACCTGCACGACCGCGCCATGATGGCGGCAATGAACGAGGCTATGGCGCGTCACGAGACCGGGCGGGCGCTGGCCAGTGCTGACGCTTGGGGCGCGACTGATCTCGTCCTCGGCCCGCGGCCCGAGCAGCCCGACCAGCAGCTGTTCGCACCGTCAGCACAGGGTGCCCCGCAGCCGATGGCGCCAGCGACGAACGTCGGCGGGGGCACCGGCGCTCCGCCGCCGGCTGTTTCCACCACGCAGACCGTCAAGGGCTCGGCGAACGTTAACATCCGGCTCAGTGGCGCTCCGGCCGGAACGAAAGTCACCAGCACGACGGATGGCGACCTGTTCTCCGGGCCGCCGCGCGTGCAGCAATCCATGGCGGGAACCGGCCCATGAAGCGCAAGCAGCCGCGGTATCAGGCGCCCCCGGTCCCGGACCTGTCGCCCCCCGGCGGGCTCTACGAAGCCATCGCGGGCGGGGCGATGGGGTGCAAAGACTTGTCCGCCTTCGCTCGATTGGCGCAGTCCAATGTGCCCCTCGAGACGGGCGAGAAGCTGGCGATCATGGATGAGTGCGGGTGCTTTCCGACGCTGCCGGGAGCGGAGTGGCGCCTGGTCAACTCGGCGCCCGCGCTCTCAACTTTCATGCTGGTCAACCCGCTGCCGCAGCGTCCCGCGCCGCCGCCGCTGGTGCTGTGGTTCCGAAATGACGAGATGGTGCCGAAAGGGTGAGGCTTGACGCCGGGCGTCGGGCGTCGCAGCGTTGCTGCGGAGTTGGAAACTCCTGACGTAGCTACCCGCCGCGCTGGCGAATCACAGACAGGTCCGGGGGCGTTGCGCGCATGTCCAAGGCGCAAGCCCAAAGGCGCATCGGCCGAACCTACGTCCGGCATTTCCACCCCCGGATCGCCTGCGGCATGGAAACCGCGTGCGACCGGCAATCCAGACGTAGGAGCCTCGCCATGCACGATGCATGCGACACCGGGCGCACGCGCGCCAACAGCACCCCCTCCCGCCGCACGCTGCTCGGCGCTGCGGCCGCCCTCCCCGTCGCGGCGCTGCCCGCGGCAGCCGTCGCGGGCGCTGGCGACGATGCCGAGCTGCTGGCCCTCCGTCGCGCCCTGATCCGCCATGAGGCGGCGGTGAGAGCCATCTCTGCCGAGCGCCTTCCGCCCGGCATCTCGGATGCGAGCTGTGACCAGGAGGCCAGGCTTGACGGCGCCCGTGACGATTTCCACGATGCTGTCGATCGGATCATCGACACGCCCGCCCGGACAGCCGCTGGCCGCTGGGCGAAGGCGGACGCGCTGCGGATGGCGCTGGAAATGGACGTGTGCGACCGACCCGGGCATACCATCGCCAATATCGATGAAGACGGCGCGCTGCATGAATGCCTGGCGTGGAGCCTCGCCCGAGACGTACTCGAGGAGGGCACGTCGTGACCCGCCAGAAGAAGGCCCCGCCCGACGCAACGAACGTGCTGCCGTTCCGCACCGGCGGCAGACATCTGGACCGTCGGGCCGTTCGGAACGCGCTGATCAAGGAGGCCGCCATGCTGCTCCGGATGGCGAGCGAAATGGACGAGGCGGATGGCGGTGGAAAGGCCCCGGTCATCCCCCTCCGGCCGATCCGGCGCAAGCCAAGGCCGGACCCGGAGGCAGCGGAATGAGCGCTTCGCCATGGCTCGGATTTGAGCGATGGGGTTCCGCCGTGATGGCAGCGCCCCTTTGCCACCGGCCTGACGCTGGGATCACGGCGGCCCGCCGGCTGGCGAGGTAACGACCATCATCCGCCCCGCTTCCTCCCAGTGCCAGGCGGATAACTCCGAGGCAGCCCGGCGCCTTCGTCCCGCGCCGGGCTGTTCTTGTGGGCAGCCACGGCCAGCGGCGCACCAACGAAGACAAGCGGCGGGCCGCGCTGCGGCTGCTGAACGATGCGGAGTGGGCGCTGTGGTCGAATAGCGAAATTGCCCGGCGGTGCGGCGTGGACCACACGCTTGTGGGGCGCCTGCGGCCGGCCTCACTTGTGCAAAACGCAAGTGATCCGGCTTCGTCTCGCACCTATGTGACGAAGCACGGCACAACGTCTGTGATGAACACGGCGGCGATCGGACGATGCGCGATCCCGCGCGACGTGTGGACGAACGAGACCCGGACGCCCCTCATGCGAATTGGTGAATTTTTAAGTGCTAGGCGCCAAATGTTGTTTGCGGATGCTGATGCCGCAACCGCGGATTGAAAATAAGCCTCGCGTTGTGCCGCTTGGAAGTTGCATCTCGGGGTCGTGATTGGTTATCCACTTTGGTGAACCTCGCGTGGTGCGCCGTGCCGTCGTTTCGCCGCGACCCCCGCCCTATTATCCAGCACTTGGCATCTATTCTCAGCTCAGCGGTAGCTCCGTGGTGTTTGCTGAGAACGGCTGCTAAGGGGGGTACACTCATGCCGACGAAGTTCGGATCCGGTCCATGTTCTCGCGAGCCGTCAGCGCACGAGAAGACCAAGGATCAAGGCACGCCGCACAAAAGTGGTCGTGTGGAGGTGCCGTCTCCTGGCGGTAGAAAGGAAAACCTGCTGTTCGAGTTTTTCGATCGGAACCTAAAATCGTCGGACTACCGCAGACTGCTCCACAAAGCGGACAAGGATGCCAAGTGAGCGGGACTGCGTCGAACATCTTCTAACGCTCGCCAAAGCCACCGCAACCCGCAAACTCCGGTTTCAGGAAACTGTCGCTCTGGGATTGTTGGTGGCACTTAAGTGGGACAGGGCCAAGCTCAGGATACCGCCGGGCGTCGTGCCGGGCGGCGATGATTTGGCGGCTGCGGATAGCTTCACCGAAGGTGAGTTGAGCGATCTGCGGGAGACTGCATTACGACTTCTCGACCAGTACGCCGAGCGTACGTGGCGGCAGTGGTTGTCTGGCGTTGGACAGGGCTTCGTAGCGGCTGCCCTCTGGACTGCAACGGTGTTTATCATCGGTGCAATCGCGATTTGGAGTTCCGGGGGAGACGTTGGGACTGTGTTTCGAGAGCTAATCAAAGAGCGACCCGCTGCCCAAGCGGTCACCTCTCCTGCAGATGTTGGACCGCCCGCGCGGCAATCACCGCAGTCGGCTGCGCCTTGAACGCTTTGTCCTAATACCCCGGCGGCCGTGCCGGCGGCCGCTTCATGAGCACGAACCCCGACCGTTCCAGGTGCTCGACCAGGCGCTCGGCGGTGATCCGCGCCATGGCATCGTCCGCGGTGCGAACGCGGCGGCGGCCGTCATAGCGGAGCGCGAAGGACAGCGTTTCGGCGATTTCCTCGGCCGTCGCGGGACGGAGCTGCGGGTCGTCTGGCATGGGGCGAGCCTACGCAGACGGGAGGAACGGGACAAGAACAACTCGGCGCCCGAGACGCGCGAGAGACGTGGGCTAGGCCGTGGGCCATGCAAGCGCGTCAGAGAACATACAGCAGTATCAGCGGGGTACGGGCCTAGATGGTGGAGCTGAGGGGGATCGAACCCCTGACCTCCTCATTGCGAACGAGGCGCTCTCCCAGCTGAGCTACAGCCCCATCGTCGGCGGCGCGGAACATGCTGAGGGGCAGGGTCGGAGTCAAGCTGGCTCTCCGGTTGCGGATCACGGCGGGCGCGGCTAGCTTGCGCGCCGCCCACGGGAGGCCCGCGTGATCACCGCAGTCTTTCAACTCGTGAACGTGCTTCTGCTGCTCTACTGGTGGGCGATATTCCTGTCGGCGGTCGTCAGCACGCTGATGAGCTTCGGCGTGCTGGACTCGCGCAATCGGATCGTGTGGACCATCGCCGACTTCCTGGGTCGGCTCACCGAGCCCGCGCTCCGTCCCATCCGCAACGTGCTGCCAAACCTGGGCGGTATCGACATCAGCCCCTTGATTCTCCTGATCCTCATTTCCGTCATCCGTTCGGTCGTCCTGCCGAGGGTCTATTCCGCTGTCGAGTTCGGCGATTGGCAGTCGCTGATCTACTGATCCGTCATCCCCGGGCCATCGCGGTCGTCGCGTGACGGCGCGCATCATCGACGGCAAGGCGATCGCCGCCGCGCTGCGGTCCGCGGTCGGCCAGCGCGTCGCCGCGCTGGACCTGCGGCCGGGCCTCGCGGTGGTGCTGGTGGGCGATAATCCGGCGAGCGCGGTCTATGTGCGCAGCAAGGACCGTGCCGCCGCGGCGGCCGGGATCGCCGCGCGCACGCTGCGGCTGCCCGCGACGACGACCGAGGCTGCGCTGCTGGCTGAGATCGACCGGCTGAACGCGGACGACACGGTGGACGCCATCCTCGTGCAGCTGCCGCTGCCGGCGCATATCGCGCCGCGCGCGGTGATCGAGCGCATCGATCCGGCGAAGGACGTGGACGGGTTCCATCCGCTGAACTCCGGACGACTGGCTGACGGGCAGGCCCTGCTCGCGCCCTGCACGCCGCGCGGGGTGATGCGCCTGCTCGCGGCCGCCGCGGTGCCGACGCGCGGGGCGCGGGCAGTGGTGCTCGGGCGATCCGCGATCGTCGGGCGGCCGATGGCGGCGATGCTGCTGGCCGCCGATGCGACGGTGACCATCGCGCATAGCCGCACCCGCGATCTGGCAGGCGAGTGCCGGCGCGCCGAGATCCTGATCGCCGCGGTGGGACGGGCGGAGCTGGTCCGCGGCAGCTGGATCGCGCCGGGCGCGACGGTGATCGATGTCGGGATCAACCGGCTGGCCGACGGGCGGCTGGCGGGCGACGTCGCGTTCGCCGAGGCGGCACGGGTCGCCGGCGCGATCACCCCGGTGCCGGGCGGCGTCGGACCGATGACCATCGCATGCCTGCTGGAGAACACGCTACTGGCGGCAGCGGCACGCAAGGGGCTGCCCACGCGCGGGTGGTTAACGATTCCCTAACCAATTTCGTACGTTACGTCGCCGCCGCGGACCGATTTGTACAACGCGGGGGTGCTAGAAATCGATGCAGCGCCCCTTGCGCTCCCAGTCGCCATATCGGGTGGGCTCGGGCCCGGCGGGGCCGCCGATTTCGCGCACCGGGGCCTCGGCGGGGACTCCCTGAGTGGGGTCAGGCTCGGCAGGGAGTGGGTTGGCGGAGGCCGCCGGCGCTGTCGCGGGCTGCTCGGCAGGAACGGGTCGGGTGGGCATGGCGTGCAGATGGGCCGTGCCCGCCGCGTCGGCAACGGCTCAAGGAGGGGTCTCGTAGTCGGCGAGCAGCCAGGATGCGGGTTCCGCCGCCGCCGCCTCGTACCAGGCATCCACCAGGGGATAGGCGCGGACAGCCTGGCAGTAGGCCAGGGTTGCGGGCGCGAGCACCGGCTGCCAGGTAAGGAAGCGCGCGACGATCGGGGCGAACATCGCGTCGGCGGCGGTGAACGCGCCCCCGAACAGGAAAAGCCCGCTGGCGCCGAAGCGCGCGCGGGTCTCGGCCCACAGCGTCTCGATCCGCGCGATATCGGCGAGCGCGCCCTCTGTGCGGCCAAGTCCGGCAAGCTGGCCGCCCAGATTCATCCACATCGTCTCGCGCAGGGCACGAAACCCCGCATGCATCTCGGCCGCCGCCGAGCGGGCATGGGCGCGGGCGGCACGGTCTTGCGGCCAGAGTGCGGGAGCCTGCTCGGCGCAGTACTCGCAGATTGCCAGGGACTCCCAGACGACCGCGCCGCGATGCTCGAGGTAGGGAACCAAGCCGGTCGGTGAGATCCCGCGCAACACCGGGGTCGGGCCGGGACGCTGAAACGGGATCACGATCTCGATGACATCGAGGCCGGCGAGGCGGACGGCGAGCCAGCCCCGCAGGGACCAGGACGAGTAGCGACGATTGCCGATGACGAGCTTTCCCTCGGACATGATGGTTCCTCAATAACCGGTGAGCGGCGCGGGTCAGCCTATCGCGTCGGCCTGGCGCTCCGTATCGATACGCCTCATGCCCGCGCGACCCCACATTCTCGTTGTCGAAGATGACCCCCTGGTCTCCGAAGTGGTGATCGAGGCCTTGGGCGACGTGTATGACACGAGCAACGCAGAGACCGCCGCCGCGGCGCTGGCGCGCCTGGGCATGGGCATGGTCGATCTGGTGCTGCTGGACTGCACGCTGCCCGGCGGACTGGGCCAGGATCTGCTGCCCGCGGCGGATCGGGCGGGAATCCCGGTCGTGCTGATGTCGGGGAACCCGGGAATGGCCGAGCAGGTGCCGGGCCTGCGGCCGTTCGTGCTGAAGCCGTTTACCCTGACGGGGCTGCTGGAGACGGTGCAGGGCGTGTTGGGGCGGTAGAGCCCGATCGCTTCAAGATGCAACCTCTCGGCTCACCGGCCTGAGCGATCGCGCTCCGGACGATCGTGCGTGGCCGCATGAAACCGGGGCAGAAGCCGGAAGTTCCTGGACAGGCGCTGAAGCTGGCCACCGAAGCTGACCGAGGGCGCCAGAGCCATAATGGAACCCGGGAGTGCCCCATGACACAGAGGACCGCTGGCCTTGAGGCCTCGCGGTGGTTGAGCCGACAGGATTAGCGGCGGGAGCGTGCCGCGGGTGCGCCATCCGGGTCGTAGCGGCTGGGCCAGATCGCGTGCGGCGGGATGCCAAGTTCCTGCGCAATCAAGGCTTCCAGGGCCGGCCAGGGTTGTTTCAACGCTTTGCCGGCGGCGGTGGGATGATAGCCGTGCGCGACCGAAAGCCCCGCCAGGGTTCGGCCGCGTTTCTTCAGGGCGGCGAGCACATCCGCCGGATGCCAGTCAGAGCCCGGGAGAGACATGCCTGCCGGCTGTTTCATCGCGTGGCCGAAATTCTCTTTAGAGAAAAATTCTCGAAAAGTACCCTTCTTCTACCCTGAATCTGGCCCAGGCGCGTGATTTCACCCGGAAAGCGTTGGGAGTTTGGACGGTTGGCTGGTCGATGTCACGTACAGAGAGAAGAATGGCACCGGAAAGGGAAAAGGCGAGCGATCCGAACAGCCCATCCGGCCCTCGCGGGGCGGAACGGGCGGCGTTCGTTGCGCGCCTCCAGCTTATCGTCAACCACTGGCGCAGCGCCGATCGGCTTGCCCGCGCCATGGGTGTCTCGCCGTCGGCGTTCCGCAAGTGGCTGAAGGGCGAAGCCGAGCCGAGCCGAGAGCGGCTGGTCGCGCTGGCCGAAACGGCCGGGGTGGCGATCGCGTGGCTCGCGAGAGGAGAGGGACCGCCGCCGCGATTCCCTCGATCCCAGGACGACGGGGCAGCGGGGGAGATCGGGTTCGATCACGGCCAGTTCCTGGTGCTTCCCAAGCGGGCGGAGGAGGCCGCCGCCGCTGGCTCCGAGACACCTTCTCTGCCCACGGCGCAGGCCAGTGCCTACGTCGCCTTCGGCCATGACTGGATACGCCGCTGCTTTTCAATCGAGCCCGAGGACCTGATGCTGGAATCAGCGGTCGGCGAGTTGATGCGTCCGACCATCCAGGACGGCGCCCTCCTGCTGATCGACACCACCGACCGCCGGTTCCGGGAGTTCGGGGTTTACGTGCTGGAGTTTGCGGGCGAGCGGGTGGTCAAGCGGGTGCAGCGCAAGCTGGATGGCAGCCTGCTGCTGATCAGCGACAACGCGATCTACGAGCCGGAGCGCATCCCCCCCGATCGCGCGCGAGACGTGCGCGTGATCGGACGGGTGGTCTGGGCCGGAGGAAAGCTCTAGCGGAGGGCTGCCGCGGCGACCTTGCGCGGGGAGCGGGGAATGATGGAGCGGGTGAAGGGAATCGAACCCTCGTATGCAGCTTGGGAAGCTGCCGTTCTACCACTGAACTACACCCGCAGCCTGAAGCACGAGTATAGGTCCGGCGGGTTGACTGCGCAATCGGCCCGGCCCTAGGGTGCCGGAGGCGATACCGCCCCTCGCGATTTGTCCGGCCGGCTTGCGGCGAGGTGAAACAAGCGCGCTAAAGTGGCCTGCGGCGGTTCAAGTGCCTCCGCGCCTCGACGGCCGGGCCACAACGCGAAGGCCTGCCGCACCATGACCATCGATCCCAGCACGCTCCGCCCCGCCACCCGCCTGGTTCATGCCGGAATCGAGCGCACCGCCTACCAGGAGACGGCCGAGGCGCTGTTCCTGACCTCCGGCTACAACTACGAGAGCGCCGAGGAGGCCGAGGCGACCTTCACGGGCGAGATCAGCCGTTACCAGTACTCCCGGTTCGCCAATCCGACTGTGACGATGCTGGAGCATCGTCTTGCAGCCATTGAGAGCGCGGCGGCGTGCCGCGTCACCGCCACGGGGATGGCCGCAGTCAGCGCGGCGCTGCTGTCACATCTCAAGGCCGGAGACCGGGTGGTTGCGGCGCGCGCCCTGTTCGGTTCCTGTCACTGGATCGTCTCCACCCTGCTGCCCCGCTACGGGATCGGGAGCATGTTCGTGGACGGCGCCGACCTCGACCAGTGGCGGCGCGCGCTCGACAGCCCGACGCAACTCGTGCTGCTCGAAACCCCATCCAACCCGATGCTGGAGTTGGTGGACCTGCGGGCCGTCTCCCGGCTGGCGCATGCGGCCGGCGCCCTGGTCGTGGTGGACAACGTGTTTGCCACCCCGCTGCTCCAGCAGACGATCCCGCTCGGCGCTGATGTGGTGGTCTATTCCTGCACCAAGCATATCGATGGGCAGGGCAGGGTGCTTGGTGGGGCGGTGCTCGGGCAGCGCGATTGGATCGAGGGGACGCTCCAGCCCTTCGTGCGCAACACCGGGCCGTCGCTGTCGCCCTTCAACGCTTGGCTGCTGTTGAAGGGATTGGAGACGCTGGCGCTGCGGGTGGAGGCAAGCTGCCGGACCGCCGCCGTGCTGGCCGAGCAGCTGGCCGGCCGGCCGGAGCTTGCGCGCGTGCTCTATCCTGGCCGCCCCGACCACCCGCAGGCAGATCTCGCCCACGCGCAGATGCGCGCCGGCGGAACGGTCGTTACGTTCGAGCTGGCGGGCGGCAAGCCGGCGGCATTTCGGATGCTGAACGCGCTGGAGCTGATCGGCGTCTCGAACAACCTCGGTGATTCGAAGTCCCTCGCCACCCACCCGGCGACGACGACACATATGCGAATCGGCCCGGAGGAGCGTGCGCGGCTCGGCATCACCGACGGCGTCGTCCGCCTTTCGGTCGGGCTGGAGGACGTGGCGGATCTCGCGGAGGACCTGGCGCAGGCACTCGACTTGGCGGGCCGGCGCTGACCTGGCTCTGGACTTCTACGTGCCGATGGCTTGATTCGGTCGGGCAAGGCAGCGCAGGGGCAGCGGGTGATGGCCGCCAACTACAGCAAGACGACTCGCGGCATCCGCGTCTCCGTTCGCGCCTTCTTCTTGGAGGACCAGTCGCGGCCGGAGGAGAACCATTATGTCTGGGCATACCGGGTGAAGATCGAGAACAACGGGCGCGCCCCGGTTCAGCTGATGAAGCGCACCTGGCAAATCACCGACGCGCGCGGTCGCACCCAGCATGTCCACGGCGCCGGGGTTGTGGGCGAGCAGCCGTTGCTAGAGCCGGGCGAGAGCTTCGAATACACCTCCGGCACGCCGCTCGACACACCCTCGGGCTTCATGGTCGGTGCGTATCACATGAGTGTGCCGGCATCCGGCGAGACCTTCGATGTCGCAATCCCGGCCTTCAGCCTGGACAGCCCGCATCAGGGCGGCCAGGTCCACTAATCGTCTGAACGTTTAGGTTGTATTCGGGAACTTGCAGCAAAATCAAGGTTGTGGGTCTAAACCCTGAACACGTTCTCAGGGAGGAGAAGCTCAGTGAGCATTGGAACCCCGTTTTCACGCGTCCCGACGGAGGCCAGTGGGCCCCGGCCATCCCGCGAGGAAGCGGAGGCAGCGGTCCGCACCCTGCTGCGCTGGGCCGGCGAGGATCCGGCCCGCGAGGGGTTACGCGACACGCCCGCGCGCGTCGCGCGCGCCTACCAGGAGTTCTTCAGCGGCTATCACGTCGATCCTTTCGCCGTGCTGGAGCGTACTTTCGAGGAGACTGATGGCTATGACGAGATCGTGCTGCTGCGCGGCATCCGGGTGGAGAGCCACTGCGAGCACCACATGGCCCCGATCATCGGCCGGGCGCACGTCGCCTACCTGCCGGACCGGCGCGTGGTGGGCATCAGCAAGCTCGCCCGCGTGGTCGAGGCGTATGCCAAGCGGTTCCAGATCCAGGAGAAGCTGACCGCGCAGATCGCCAACACCATCCAGGAGGTGCTTCAGCCGCGTGGCGTGGCGGTGGTGATCGAAGCGGTCCACCAGTGCATGACCACCCGTGGCATCCACAAATCGGGCGTGGCCATGGTAACCAGCCGCATGCTGGGCGCGTTCCGTGACGACCCAAGCACCCGGCGGGAGCTGCTCTCGATGATCGGTGAGCACCACGCTGGCATCGGGGAAGGATGAGAGCAGAGAGCCGGCGATCGGGAAGGCGGGGCCCGAGCTTCCTGATCCTTGATCCCCGCCCGACCCTACCCGGTCCGGGGTTGATCCGCATCGGGACATGACAGATTTTACGCGCGCGGCAGGCAGGCGGATGTGTCCGGACGGCCGCGCGAGGGAGAGCAAGGCATGTCTTCGACCACCTCCACGGACCTGCACGGACACGGCTCCCCGGCGCTCGGCTCCCACGCGAACGGGTCGTCGGGGCCGGAGGGGACGAGGCGTGACTTCCTCAGCCTCGTCACCGGCGCCTTCGCCGCCATCGGCGGTGCCGCGGTCGCGTGGTCGCTGATCGACACCATGAACCCGTCGGCCGACGTCATCGCCGCTGGCGCGCCGCTCGATATGGACGTGAGCAAGGTCGAGCCCGGCCAGCAGATCGTTGTCCGTTGGCGCGGCAACCCGATCCTGATCGTGAACCGCACCCCGGAGATGCTGAAGACGCTGCAAGACCCGAAAGTCGTGTCCTTGCTCGCCGATCCCAATTCAAAGGTGCCCCAGCAGCCGCCCTACGCCCAGAACTGGCATCGCTCCGCGACCCCGGAATTCGCGGTGATGGTCGGCATCTGCACCCATCTCGGCTGCCTGCCCGCCTATCTGCCCCAGCCGAGCGCCTCCGACCCGGTGCCGAACTGGCCGGGCGGCTATCTCTGCCCCTGCCATGGCTCCAAATACGACCTCGCCGGCCGGGTCTATTCGAACGTGCCAGCGCCCGACAACCTGCCGGTGCCGCCCTACAACTTCGTCAACAAGACGACGGTCCGGATCGGTGAGAACCCCGCCGGCGGCACCTTCGAGCTGTCCGAGGTGGCCCAGCTCTGAGCCGCGTGGGCGAGGGGTGAAGGGTCTTCACCCCTCGATCTGCTTGTAGAACAGCACCGTCGCATAGGCAGTCCCGTCCGAGTCGAGGGCAAAGCCTGGAATTCGCCCCGCCTCCTGCCAGCCCATGCTCCGATAGAGCGGCTCGGCGAAGTCCCCGGCCCTTGTGTCGAGCGTGAGCAGGCGCCGTCCGGCCCGCTCCGCCTCCTCCTCAAGGCGCGCCATCATGTCTCGCGCGAGACCCGTGCGTCGCGCAGCCGGATGCACCAGCAGCTTCGCCACCTCGGCCCGATGCGGTTGGTTTTGCGGCATCGCCAAGTCCAGCGTCACCGTGCCGACCAGCGCGCCCTCGGCCCAGGCTCCCAGGAGCACCCGCTCTCCGGCGGCGACGGCCGCCGCGGCGCGGCGCCAGAAGCCGCGCGCAATTGCCGGCCGCAGAGGGGGCAGGAACGCGATCGAGGCGCCCGCCTCGACGCAGGCACACAGGATGTCAGCGAGCCGCGTCTCGGCGGACGCCGCGGCTGCCGGACCAAGCACCTCCACGCCGCGCACCGGCTTGGCAAAGTGAAACTCGATCGTGTTCGACAGGTCATCCAGTGAGCGGATCGGGCCGGAGCGGACATAGCTGCGCCGCTCATAGAAACGGTGCGCCCGTTCGAACCGGGTGTCGGTCCATAGCGTCAGCCGCCGCGCCCCGGCGGCGATGGCGTGCGCCTCGGCGCGGTCCAGGAGCCGGTCGGCGAGGCCGGTGCCGCGATACGCCCGGTCCAGGTACATGCGCGAGATCGCCCAGGTTTCGGCGTCCTCCGGGTAGGTCGCAATCACGCCCGTCACGCGCCCGCCGGCCTCTGCGGTCCACAGCACGCCGCCCTTGCCATGCAGGTAGCTGGCGAGTGCCCGCAGTTCGGGCACTTCGCCATCCAGGTCCAGCACGCAACCGGGATACTCGGCCCAGCAGGCGCCGATGAGCGCAATGATGGCATCGGCCTCGGCGTCGGTCCCGGGGCGGATCAGCGCCTCGGGCAGGACAGTCACGCCAGCGCCTCGCAGAAGCCCCGGATTCTCCGGCAGCCTTCCGCCAGCACGGCGTCGTCCGAGGCAGTGCTGACACGCACGTAGGGGCTCATGCCATAAGACGCGCCAGGCACCACCGCGACATGCGCCTCTTCCAGCAATGCCATCGCGAAGTCCACATCGGTGCCGATGCGCGTGCCGGCCGGCGTGGTCCGGTCCAGGCAGCCGGCGACGTTGGGAAAGACGTAAAACGCGCCCTCGGGCTTGTGGCAGTTCACACCCGGGCAGGCGTTCAGCACCTCCAACGCCAGGTCGCGCCGGCGCTGGTAGGCGGCGACCATCTCCCCCACGCCGTCCTGCGGGCCGTCCAGTGCCGCAGCGGCGGCCGCCTGTCCCACGGTGGATACGCCGGCCGTCACCTGGCCCTGCATGTTGACCATCGCCTTGATCAGCGGCCGCGGCCCGCCGGCGAAGCCGATCCGCCAGCCGGTCATCGCGTAGGTCTTGGACACGCCGCTGATGGTCAGCACACGCTCGCGCAGCCCAGGTGCCACCGCCGCCATCGTGGCGTGGCGAAAGCCGTCGAACACCAGATGCTCGTACATGTCGTCGGACATGATCCAGACATGCGGGTGGGCCGCCATGACGGCCCCGATCTCCGCGAGTTCCCCGGCCGAGCAGGCGGCGCCCGAGGGATTGTTCGGATTGTTCAGGATCAGCCACTTCGTGCGCGGCGTGATCGCCGCGGCGATGTCCTCGGCACGCGGCTTGAACCCGTTGTTCTGCGGGCATGCCACGAACACCGGCCGCCCATCGAGCAGCTGGGTCATCAGGGGATAGGCGTTCCAGGACGGCACCGGGATCACCACCTCGTCGCCCGGATCGACCGTCGCCGCCAGCGCATTGAAGATGGCCTGCTTGCCGCCGTTGGACACGGCGATTTCGTCCAGCGCGAAGTCAACCCCGTTATCGCGCTGGAACTTGCGCCGGATCGCCTGCTTCAGCGCCGGCACCCCGTCCTGCGGAGGATATTTCGTCTCGCCGCGCAGCGCGGCCTGGTAGCCCGCCTCGATCGCCTCGCGGGGGGTGGCGAAAGCAGGCTCGCCCAGGGTCAGCGCGACCACGTCCACGCCTTGCGCCCTCAGCTCTCGGGCGCGGATCGTCATGGTCGTGCTGGCCGCGACCTGGACGCGCCCGAGGCGCGCGGCCAGCGCGGGCATCATGAGAGTCCCTCGCAGAAGCGCTGGATGCGCCGGCAGGCCTCCACCAGCTGGTCGTTGGACGTCGCGTAGCTGAGGCGGAAATGGCCCGGGTAGCAGAAGGCCGCGCCGTGCACGACGGCCACCCCTTCTTCCTCCAGCAACGCGGTCACGAACACCTCGTCATCGGCGATCCGGATACCGCCGCGCGAGGTCTTGCCGATGCAGCCATGGATCGCCGGAAAGACATAGAACGCGCCCTCGGGCCGGTGGCAGGTGATGCCGGATGCCCGGTTCAGTGCCTCGACCACCAGGTCGCGGCGCTGCGCATAGACCTGCGCCATGGCGGCGACGGAGTCCTGCGGCCCGTTCAGGGCTTCCACCGCCGCCGCCTGACTGATCGAGGACGGGTTGGCGGTGGATTGGCTCTGTAGCTTGTCCATCGCCTTGATCAGCGCCACCGGGGCGCCGGCGAAGCCGATGCGCCAGCCGGTCATCGCGTAGGCCTTGGAGCAGCCGTTCATCGTCAGCGTGCGCTCGCGCAGGCGCGGCTCCACCTCGAGGATCGTGGCCGGCCGAAAACCGTCGTAGGCGAGCTTCTCGTAGATGTCGTCGGTGAACACCCAGACGTTCGGGTGGCGCATCAGGACGTCGCAGAGGGGCCGCAGTTCCTCGGCGTTGTACGCGGCCCCCGTCGGGTTGCATGGGTTGTTCAGCATGAGCCAGCGCGTGGCGGGGGTGATCGCCGCCTCCAGATCCTCGGCGCGCAGCTTGAAGCCGTTGTTCTGCCCGCACGGGACCAGCACCGGCGTGCCGTCGGCCACCGAGACGATATCGGGATAGCTCACCCAGCAAGGGCTCGGGATGATTACCTCGTCGCCTGCATTGAGGGTGGCCAGCATGGCATTGAAGATCACCTGCTTGCCGCCCGTGGAGATGATGATCTCCTCGGGCTTGTAGTCGATGCCCGAGTCGCGCCGGAACTTCGCCGCCACTGCTCGCCGCAGTTCCGGCGTGCCGGATACGTCCGTGTACTTCGTGTCCCCGGCCTCGATCGCGGCGATCGCCGCGTCCTTCACGTTGCGCGGGGTATCGAAGTCGGGCTCGCCGGCGGACAGGCTGATCACGTCCCGCCCGGCCGCCTGCAATTGCCGCGCCTTGGTCGCGACGGCGATGGTCAGGCTGGGGCTGATCCGGTCCAGGCGGTCGGCGGTCAGGCGCATGTCAGATCACTCGTCGGTCACGGAGCGGCGGGACCCTAACGAAGCGGGCGCGCGCCGGCAATCGCGGCAAGCACAGTGCTGCGCCGCACGCACCAGCCGCCCAGCAGAACTGCGCCAACCCCGGCCACAATGACCGTCGCCAGCGCATACATCTCCGGCGTCGGCCCGAGCCGCATGGATGAGAACACAACCATCGGCAGCGTCGAGGCGCCGGGGCCGGAGGTGAAGCTCGCCACCACGACGTCATCGAGCGACAGGGTAAAGGCGAGCAGCCAGCCCGACACGAGCGCTGGCGCCAGCAACGGCGCCGTGACCAGTGCGAAGGCCCGCCACGGCGGGGCATACAGGTCCATCGCCGCCTGTTCCAGATCGGGCGGCGTGTCGGCCAGCCGGGCACGCACCACGACCGCGACATAGGCGACCGAGACCGAGGCATGCGCCAGCGTCACGGTCAGCGCGCCACGCCCGGCGGGCCATCCTATCGCCTGCTCCAGCGCCACGAACAGCAGCAGCAGCGAAAGACCGGTGACGACATCCGGGACCAGCAGCGGCGCCGTGATGCAGGCGCCGAACACACCGCGGCCAGCAAAGTGGGGAAAGCGCGCCAGCGCGTACCCCGCCATCGTGCCGACGAGCAGCGCCAGCGTGGCCGAAGCCGCCGCGATGCGCAGCGACAGGAGCGCCGCATCGATCAGCATGCGGTCATGCCACAGCGCGCTGTACCAGCGGGTCGAAAATCCCGCCCAGACAGTGACCAGCCGCGCGTCGTTGAAGCTCAGCGCTATCAGGAAGCCGATCGGTGCATACAGGAAGGCATAACAGCCGAGAAGCCACGCGGTCAGCGGGACCTGGCGGGTCATCGCGGGCGCGCCCGGCGCAGCATGGCGACCAGAGCCGCCGCTCCAGCCATTACCCCCAGCATCACGACAGCCACGGCCGAGGCGGTCGGCCAGTCCCGGTCGGCGAAAAACGCCTCCCACAGGACGCGTCCCAGCATCTGCGCCTGGGGGCCGCCCAGAAGCTCCGGTATCACGTACTCGCCAAGCGCCGGCACGAACACCAGCAGCGTTCCCGCCCAAATTCCGGGCAGCGACAACGGCAGCGTGACGGTGGCGAACGCACGCATCGGTGGCGCGCCAAGGTCCGCCGCCGCCTCCAGCAGTGCCGGGTCGAGCTTCGAGAGCCGGGCATAGAGCGGCAGAACCATGAAGGGCAGATAGGTATAAACCATGCCCAGGTACATCGCGGCTTCGGTGTAGAGCGGCGGCCGGGCACCTATCCATCCCAACGCGGTGGCGATCCAGCCGCCATCCTGCAACAGCCCGATCCACGCGTTCAGCCGCATCAGGAACCCGGTCCAGAACGGCAGCATCACCAGGATCAGCAGCAATCCCTGGCGCGTCGCCGACGCCCGGGCGATGGCGAGCGCCATCGGATACCCTGTTACCAAACAGACCAGGGTCGACACGCCGGCTACCTTCACGCTGAGTGCCAGTGCATCCCGATACAACGGGTCGGCCAGAACCTGACGGAACGCGTCAAGGCTCGCGTGCAGCCGAAGGCCGTCAGCCCAGGCCAGCAACGGCGCGTAAGGCGGGACGGTGTCCGCGGACGCAGAGAGCGCGATCATCACCACGATCGCCAGCGGGACCAGCAGAAACGCCGCGAGCCAAGTCCAGATCGGCGCCAGCAGTGCCGCCCGGCCAATGCTCCTCACCGGTCCAGCACGATCGCGGCCTCCGGCTCCCACGACAGCGTCACGGCCGCCCCGGCAGGCAGGCATCCCGCGGCCAGCCCCCGATCAAGCGCCATGGTCGCGCGCAGAACGGTCCCGTCCGCCAGCCGCACATGATACGCCAGGCTCTCCCCGCCATAGGAGGCCTCGACCACCGTGGCGTCCAGCCGGTTCGTCCCGTTCCCCGGGTGAAGCCGCAGCCGCTCGGGACGCAGGGCCAGCAGCACGGGGCGCCCTGCTGGCAGCGGGGTGGAGCATGTTGCCACGACCTGCACGCCGTTTCCGTCCAGCTCCAGCCGCAGCCTGCCCGCCGTGGTGTCGCGGACCGTGGCGGGCAGCAGGTTTGCACCGCCCACAAACTCGGCTACGAAACGGCTGCCCGGACGTTCGTACACCTCCTCGGGTGTCCCCACCTGCGCCAGCCGGCCGTCCTGCATCACGCCGATCCGGCTCGCTGCCGACAGCGCCTCCCTTTGATCGTGGGTGACCAGGATGAAGGTAATGCCCAGCGTGCGTTGCAATGACACGATCTCCTGGCGGGTCTGCTCGCGCAGATTGCGATCGAGCGCCGACAGCGGCTCGTCCAGCAGCAGCAGGCGTGGGCGAGGTGCCAGGCTGCGCGCGAGCGCGACGCGTTGCTGCTGGCCGCCCGACAGCTCGTGCGGACGGCGGGCGCCGTAGCCGGACAGGCGCACCAGTTCCAGCATCTCGTCCACGCGCGCCGCCGCCTCCCGCCGACTGGCGCCACGCTGGCGCAGGCCGAAGGCAATGTTGCCGGCGACCGTCATGTGCGGGAACAGGGCGTAGGACTGGAACATCGTGTTCACCGGCCGATGATGCGGCGGCAGTGCGCCAATATCGGACCCGTCCAGGATGATATGCCCCGCCATGGGTCGCACGAACCCGGCCACCGTGCGCAGCAGCGTCGTCTTGCCCGAACCCGAGCCGCCCAGAAGCACGAAAAGCTCGCCCGCCTGCACGTCCAGGTCCAGCGTCTCCAGCGCTCTCACCGCCCCGAAGCGCACGGTGAGATTCCGGATATGCAGCAGTGGCGGCGGTGCGCCCACCGCGTCACGGCCCGGCCTTGAACCGCGCCCACACCCGGGTACGTTGCCGCTCTGCCGCGGTCGGCACCGGGCCAATCGTAAAAAACCGCGCCGCCTCGGCGGACGGCGGGAAAACGGCCGGATCGCCCAGCAACTCCGGGCGGATCATCGCGCGGCTCGCCGGTACCGCGTTCGGGTAACGGGTCGCGTTGGTGATGCCCGCCATCACGTCGGGGCGCAGCAGGAAGTCGATGAAGGCCAGCGCCGCATCCCTGTGCGGCGCATCGGCCGGGATCGCCAGCATGTCGAAGGAGAGCTGCACTCCCTCGGCCGGCGCGATGTAGCGCACGGTCACGCCGCGCCCCGACTCGCGCGCCCGCGCCGCCGCCTGCGCTACATCGCCCGAGTAGTCCAGCGCCAGGCACGCCTGCCCCGTCGCCAGAGCCTCCAGCGCGCCACCCGAGGCAAAGGTGCGGATGAACGGCCGAATGGCCATCAGGGTGCGCTCCGCGGCGTCGAGGTCGGCCGGCGCGGTGCTGTCGGGGCTCTTGCCGAGGTACCGCAGCACTGACGGGATTACGTCGATCGCGGAGTCCATCATCACGATGCCACAGGGCGCCAGCCTGCGCGCGTAATCGGGATTGAACAGCAGGTCCCACGATCCAGCCGACACGTTCGGCAGCAATGACGCCACCTTGGCCGGGTTCACGCCCAGGCCGGTCGTGCCCCAGAGATAGATGGCGCCATGCCGGTTGTCCGGGTCCGATGCCGCGACCTGCCGCATCAGCACGGGGTCGAGGTTGGCCCAGTTCGGCACGCGGGTGCGGTCGATCGGGGCCAGCGCTCCCACCTTGATCAGCCGCGAGAAGGTCGGCTCGCTGGTGGGTACCACCACGTCGTATCCGGAGTGCCCGGCCAGCAGCTTGCCCTCCAGTGTCTCCAGGCTGTCGTACACGTCGTAGCGGACCTTGATCCCCGTCGCCTTCTCGAAGCGGGCGATCGCGTCGGGGTCGATGTAATCGGTCCAGTTGTAGACGTTAACAACCTTCTCCTGGGCGCCGGCAACAGCCGTGAGCGCCAGGAGAGCAAGCAGCGGGGCCAGGGCGCGCAGCCCCGGCCAGGCAAGACGGCGCATGTTGTTCGGCCTCGCCCGCGATGCATGGACCCTGTGCGCCTTATACCGCGCGGGCCACCGCGTCGAGCGTCTCAGCCGCCGAGCAGGTGGATCGAGAACAGCCTTGCCTTATCGGTCCACATCCGCTCTGCGCGCCACCCCGCCGCGGCGGCAATGGCCTGGAAGCCTTCCGGGGTGTGCTTGTAGCTGTTCTCGGTATGGATCGTCTCGCCGGGCGCGAAGCGGATCGTGTGCCCGTCGAGGTGCGCCACCTGCGCGCGACGACTGACCAGGTGCATCTCGATCCGGCCCTCCTCGTCGTTCCACGTCGCGCGATGGGCGAACCCGTCGAGATCGAAGTCGGCGCCCGCCTCGCGGTTGATGCGCGCGAGAACATTCCGATTGAACGCCGCGGTCACGCCGGCCGCATCGTCATAGGCCGGGATCAGCAGCGCTGGATCCTTGCGGAGATCGACGCCGACCAGCATCCGTGCCCCCGCACCCAGGGTCGCCCGTGCTTGGGCCAGGAACAGCCGCGCCTGCGCCGGGTCCAGGTTACCGATTGTGGAACCGGGAAAGAAGCCGAGCCGGTCGCATCCATCCAAGGCTGAGGGCAGTGTCACCGGACGCAGGAAGTCGCCGACCACCGGCCATACCTTCAGCCAGGGCCGTCCGTGCGCCAAGCGGGTAGCCATCGCGCGCAGGGCGGCCTCGGCCACATCGATCGGCACGTAGGCGGTAAAGGCCGGCGCGCCACCTGCGTCGGTCTGGTCCAGCAGCATCGACGCCTTCGTTTCGTCGCTCGCGCCGTACTCGACCAGCGCGGCCGGAGCCCTGACCACCCTAGCCACCTCAGGCGCGACCTCCCGGAGCAGGGCCAACTCGGTGCGGGTCAGGTAATACTCGGGCAATTCCGTGATCTGGTAGAACAGCCGGCACCCCTCGTCGTCGTAGAACAGCATCGCCGGCAGCGTCTTGGGCCGCCCCAGCAGCCCGCGGAGCGCCAGTCCCGCAATGCCCGTCTCGCGCTGCTCGACCAGCATCGCCCTGTCGTCCGGCATGTGTCCTCCAAATGCTAGACGTCGCGCGCGAGCCGTACGCCGGCGAACTGCCAGCGTTTGTCCGGATGGAAGAAGTTCCGGTAGGTCGACCGCGCGTGCCCGGGCGGCGTGGCGATGGAGCCGCCACGCAGGACCATCTGCCCGCTCATGAACTTGCCATTGTATTCGCCCACCGCTCCGGACACAGGGCGAAAGCCGGGGTAGGGACGGTAGGCGCTGCCGGTCCACTGCCAGACGTGGTTGGTCAACTCGTGAAGCGCCGGACACCCGCTGGCCGCCTCCCACTCCGCTTCGGTCGGCAGGCGCGCACCAGCCCAGCGCGCGTAGGCGTCGGCCTCGTACCAGCAGACATGACGAACGGGTGCGTCGGGATCGAGTGGGCGCAGGCCGCCCAGCCCCATTTCGGCCCAGTCCCCGTCGCGCTGCTCCCAATAGAGCGGCGCCGTCCAGCCCTCCGCCTGGACCTGGGCCCAGCCGTCGGACATCCACAAGGTGGCCGCGCGATAGCCGCCATCCATGATAAAGGCCAGCCAGTCGCGGTTGCGCACCAGCCGGTCGGCGATCTCGAACGATTCCAGGAAGACCCGGTGGCGAGGTGCCTCGTTGTCGAAGCAGAAGCCCGCGCCGTCATGCCCGATCAGGGTAAGGCCGCCTGCGATCGCAACGAACCGGGTCGGCCCCGCCGCCCCGGCGGGCGCGCGCCATCCGGGCAGGACGGCCGGCGGGAGGGGATTTTGAGCGAAGGCGTGCAGCATGTCGGTCAGGATCAGTTCCTGATGCTGCTGCTCGTGCTGGAAGTCCGAGCGCCGTCAGCGTCACAGCCTGCTCGGGCGGCATGCGGAGCAACTGGCCCATCGCGGCGTCGACATGCGCGCGGTAGGCGTCGATGCACGCGGTCGCAGGGCGGGTCAGCAGCCCGCGCGACGGGCGCGGGTGACGTGGTCCGACAGCCTCGTAGTACGAGTTGAACAGGTACCGGAACTCACAGTCGAATGTTTCGTAGCCGGCGAGAAAGGGTCGCAGCACAAACTCCTCGAAAAACCAGCTTGTGTGCGCCCGGTGCCATTTGACAGGGCTCGCGTCCGGCATGGACTGCACGCACTGGTCCTCAGGCGTGAGCGCGGCGGTAAGACGCTCGGTGTGGGAACGGACGGCCTGGTAGCGGCCGAGGCCGATAGCCTCCGCCTCGGGCGCTTGGACCTCCTCCATCTTCTTCTCCGCCTTTCCCCGTGGGTCCGGTCGGGGAATGTCGTCCCGTCACGTCGGCGTGCGAGGCATAAAACGCGCCCGGGCCCCGCTCTCGCGGGATCGTTACCCTCCGGCTTGATAGGCAGACAAGTTCTCGAGCGAGACCTTCGTCGCACCGGGCAGCACGATTCGGGTGGCCTCGACGTGCAGATCGGCAAATGGGATCGCCACCAGCCGACTGCCGACGCCAAGGAAGCCGCCGACCGATAGCACCGCATTGGCCGCCTTCGCGTCCTTGTCCAGCAGCACGTCACTGATGGTCCCGATCGTCTGCTTCTGATCGTTGACGACGGTGGCGCCGATCAGCGTCGCGATGCGCAGGTCGCCATTCTTTGAGCGGAACTGGTCCGGGGGCGCCGGTTGAGGTGCTTGCGTCGCGGGCGCGGGCGCGGGCACAGGCCCGGGCTGGCCGGCTCCGACGGGGGAAGCGGGTGCTTCCGTAGACGCTGGCGCGTCCGCGGGCGGGTTGGAGGTCGTTTGCGCCCCTGCCGGCCCTGCCAGCAGAGCCGCCAGCCCAAACAGGGCCATAGCGCGCGCGCCACTCCGCATGCCTCTCTCCCAGAACCGTCGAGTCGACAAATCAGGGCATATTGTTCGGGTTGCGGCAAGGATGATGACCTGTCGTTGACGGCCCGCTTCCTTGCCGCCCCGCCGGGCGCATGCGATCTCAGCATCGCGATGGCTTCCGCCCCGACGCTCATCATGGGCGTGATCGGCCATGTCGATCACGGCAAGACCGCGCTCGTGCGGGCGCTGACTGGCATCGAGACCGATCGCCTGCCCGAGGAGCGCCGGCGCGGCATTTCCATTGCGCTCGGTTTCGCCCATCTCCCCACGCCGGCGGCGATCATCGATCTCATCGACATGCCGGGCCACGAACGGTTCGTGCGTACCATGATCTCGGGCGCGACCGGCATCGGCGCGGTGCTGCTGGTCGTGGCCGCCAATGAGGGGATCAAGCCGCAGACGCTGGAGCACGCTGAGGTTGCCGCACTGCTGGGGGTGCGTGAAGCTGTTGTCGCCATCACCAAATGCGACCTGGTTGCGCCCGCGGAGGCGGAGGCCGCGGCCACCGCCGCTGCGTCTCTTGCCGCCAGCCTCGGCCTCGCGGGACCAGCTCCGGTGCAGGTGTCGGCCCCTGCCGGACAGGGAATCGCGGCGCTGAAGCACGCGCTCGGAACGCTCGCGGCCCAGGCCCGACCAGCCATCGCCCGTGACGCCTGCTATCTCCCGATCGACCGCGCCTTCAGTGTCGCGGGTCACGGTACCGTTGTGACCGGTACACTGCGCTGGGGCTCGATTGCGGCCGGCGACGAGGTGGAACTGTCGCCCGGCGGGCACCGGCTGCGGGTCCGCGGCGTGCAGATCCGTGGGACTGGCGTGGCGCTCGCCGCACCTGACCAGCGCGTGGCAGTCAATCTGCGTGCCGTGGAGCCGGGCCAAGTGCACCATGGACTGGCGCTGGCGACACCCGGACTGCTGCGGGAATCCTCCTGGCTCACGGTGGCGCTGCGTGCGGCACCGAGCGCGCCCTTGCTCGCCGCGACGGCAAGGCTTCGGCTACTGTTCGGCACTAGCGAAGCGGAGGCGTCCCTGCGCCTGCTCGACCGGGCGGCGCTGGCGCCAGGACAAGCCTGTCTTGCCCAGCTCCGCTGCACGCCGCGCGTCGCGGTGCCCGTCGGCGAACACGTGATCCTGCGCTTGGCTTCGCCCGCGCGCGTCGTCGCCGGCGCGCGCGTGCTGGACGCGCAGGCGCAGCGACTGCGGCGCGACGACCCTGCCGCGCTCGCCTGGGTGGAGACCCTCGCCCACGCGCCGCCAGATGCGGTCGTGGCCGCGGCCCTCGCCCGCGCCGGGAGTCGCGGGGCACCGATTGCCTCCCTCGTGCGGCTCGCGGGCGTGTCGCCCGCCCGGATGCAGAAGGCGCTGCGCCAAGCACCCGCGCTTATCGCCGACAAGGTGGCGGTGACGGCCCCTGCGCTGGCGCGCATCGAGGCGGGGATCGTGCGGGTGCTGGAAGGTCTGTGGCCGACCCAGCCCCAGGGTCTTGCCCCCGAGCAGCTCCGCTCGGTGCTGCCTGGCTGCGGGGCGGAGGTGCTCGGCTTGGCGATCGCGCGTCTGGCGATTGCCGGGCGGGTCGAGCGAGCAAGTCGCATCCGCCTGATCCGCGCCGAGCATGAGCAAGCCCGCCGGGTGGCGGAGGACGGCTTGGCGGACCGCCTCGCGCAGGGATTCCGCCGCGCCGGTCTCTCGCCGCCGACGGACAAGCCGCCGGACGTCGCGACCCGCCGCGCCTTGGATCGGCTGGTGCGCGAAGGGGTTCTGGTACGGGCACTCGACCGGGTGCAAAAGCGCGAGATCCTTTTTCACCGCGATGCCATCCAGGAGGCCCGCCGCCGCCTGCGCCCGCTGCTCGCGACTGCCCCGGGTCTGCTCGTCGGCGACGCCGGCGCGGCGCTTGGAATTTCCCGCAAATACAGCGTGCCGCTGCTGGAGCACCTGGACGCCGTCCAGTTCACCCGGCGCCTGGGGGACCGTCGCCAGCTTCGGGACACAACGACCGGGAGCCCTGCTGGAGCGGGCTGACCTACTCGGTCTCCAGGCTGAACTGCTCGGCCTCTTCGTCGTAGCTGAACAGCTCCGCGTACCGCCCCCAGGCCACCGCCGCACGCAAGGTGCCCTCGGCGTACTCGGGCGACATATGGTCCTCCAGCTCGTCGCGGAAGCGCACTGACGAGGCACGATGGTTCCAGCGCTCGTCCAGGACGCGCCGGATCATGGCAACCAGCGGCACGTTGGCGAGAAGCGCGTTGGCGAACAGGCGCTTGCGTTCGTCGACGTCGGCGGCCGCGAAGGCTCGGCCAGCATCGCTCAGGACGATGTCGCCCTCCTCCAGCCAGGCGAAATGCAGCAATTGCAGCGACTCGCCCAACGGAAACAGGTCGTCCAGTTCCAGCTGAAGCGCGCCGGCCAGCGCCGGCAGGTCGGCCCGACCATCATAGGGGGGCGCCGCGAGCGCCTCTATGAGCCCGGCCATGAGATTGGTGCCGACGCGGGGCAGCGGCAGGGCGATATTCGCCGGCGCCGGGGGACCGGCATGGCGCGGTCCCACCTGGGCGCGGCGTGTCATCAGCCCGTAGATATCGTCCACCAGCTCGCGGAACGCCGGGTCGAGGCGATTGCGCGGGTGCGGGAAGGGTACGGGCAACTCGTGCGCGACCCGCCCCGGATTGACGGAGAACACCAGGATGCGGTCGCACATCAGCACCGCCTCCTCAATATTGTGCGTGACCATCAACACCGATTTTACCGGAAGCCGCCGCTCCGACCACAGATCGATCAGATCGGTACGCAGCGTCTCGGCGGTCAGCACGTCCAGCGCGCTGAACGGCTCGTCCATCAACAGCAGGTCGGGATGCACCACCAAGGCGCGCGCCAGCCCGACGCGCTGGCGCATTCCGCCGGACAGTTCCTTGGGATAGGCGCTCTCGAACCCACCGAGGCCGATGAGGTCGATCGCCTGCTCGGCGCGGCGCCCTCGCTCTGCCCGGGGGACGCCGCGCGCCTCCAGGCCCAACTCGACGTTCTCCTGCACGGTGAGCCACGGGAACAGGGCAAAGCTCTGAAACACCATCGCCACACCCGTCGGTGGCCGATCGATCGGGGTCCCGTGCCACAGAACCTGCCCGGCAGTCGGGCGCAGCAGGCCGGCGACAATGCGGAGCAGCGTCGATTTCCCGGAGCCCGAGCGGCCGAGCAAGGCCACCATCTCCGCTTCGCGCAGCGTCAGGTTCACGTCGTCGAGCACGACCAGATCGGCGTTCGGCTCCTTGTGGTATGCCTGCCGGCAACGCCGCATTTCCATCAGCACGGGGGCGTCGATCTTGGCGGGCATCGCGCGCTCTATCAGCTCAGGGTCAGGCGCCGGCTGGCATACTCATAGAGCGGCCGCCACAGAAGCTTGTTGACGATCAGCACGAAGCCCGACATCACGGCCACGCCCAGCACCACTCGCGCCATCGCGCCCTTGTCGGTCGCCTCGGCAATGTAGGCGCCGAGCCCGTGGGCGACGAGCCGCGTGTCGCCCCAGGTCGCGACCTCCGCGACGATCGAGGCGTTCCACGATCCGCCGGAGGCGGTGATCGCGCCGGTCACATAGTAGGCCATGATTCCCGGTATCATCACCCGCTGCCACCACAGCCGTCCACGGAGCCCGAAGCTCGCGGCGGCTTCCCGCAAATCTCCTGGAAACGCCGCTGCTCCGGCAATGACATTGAACAGGATGTACCATTGAGTGCCCAACACCATCAGCGGCGTGAGCCAGATGTCCGGGTCCAGCCGAAAGCGCACGATGAAAAGGACGAAAGGCGGGTAGAGCAGGTTGGCGGGGAATGCCGCCAGGAACTGCGCGAGCGGCTGCGCGCGCCGTGCCCAGGCCGGGCGCAGCCCCAGCCAGACGCCGACGGGAACCCAGATCAGGGTGGCAATCACCATCAGCACCGCGACCCGCGCCAGCGTGTAGCAACCGAGCACCACCACCCGTCCGACGTCTCCCCAGGTGAGCTGGCCGGCGACGAATTCCACGAGGCGTGTCATCGCCCAGACCAGCACGAGGCTGAGCACGACAATCCATACCGCATCGACCAGCCGCGAGGGCGGTCGCTGAAGGGCACCTCGCGGATTCACGCGGCCAAGCCGCAGGCCACCCGCCCAGGCAAGCGCGTCTCCTATCCCCTCCCCGGCTGCGCGCAGCAGGCGCGTGCGCCGAACCAGCCGCAGCATCCACGGATCTAGCGCCTCGGCCGTCGCCGTCGTCTCGAAACGGAACTTGGCCGACCAGGCGACGAGGGGACGGAACAGGAGCTGGTCATACAGCACGATGACCACCAGCATCGCGGCGATGGCGTAGCCGACCGCAGTGATATCGCGCTGTTGCAGCGCCAGCGCGACATACGACCCGATGCCCGGCAATGTCCACGTCGTCTGCCCGACGGTGACCGCCTCAGCGGCGACGACGAAGAACCAGCCCCCGGACATCGACATCATCGTGTTCCACACGAGGCCAGGAACGGCGAACGGCACCTCCAGCCGCCAGAAGCGCTGCCAGGCTCCGAGCTGGAAGCTCTGCGCGGCTTCGACCAGGTCGGGTGGCAGGGTGCGCAGCGACTGGAACATACTGAAGGCCATGTTCCATGCTTGGCTGGTGAAGATCGCGAAGATCGCGGCCAGCTCCAGCCCCAGCACGCGGCCGGGGAACAGGCTCATGAAAAAGACGACCGTGAACGTCAGGAAGCCGAGGATCGGAACCGATTGCAGGATATCGAGCAGCGGAATCAGCACGATGCCCGCGCGCCGGCTCTTTGCGGCCGCGGTGCCGTAAGTGAAGGTGAAGACGAGCGAGGCAGCCAGCGCCGCGAACATCCGCAACGTCGTTCGTGCAGCATATTCGGGCAGGTGGACGGGGTCGAGGCTGATGGACAGCGCCTGAGGCGCGCTGATAGGGGCAAACGTGCCGCCGGCAACGCGCGCCATCGCAGCGAGGGCGCCAAGGACAAACAGGATCGCGAACAGATCCCATTGATTCGGGAGCCGCCGCCCAGCAAGGAACGAGGGATGGACGGTGCTCGACATCAGTTGGGCCGGAATGGGACTGTTCCGGTCCCTTAGCGGCCTATGATCGGGCTGTCACGCCCGCCCCGCGTGACAACCCGGTGTCAGTCGCCCTCGGGGAGCCAGCCAGGCCGGTGCTGCCAAATCCGCCCTCCGCCCGCGCGGTCGCATCCAGGTCCGTGACCTCCCGCCACTCCGCCCGCATGACCGGGGCCAGGACCGCCTGGGCGATCCGCATCCCCCGCTCGACGGTAAACGCCGCCTCGCCCGCGTTCAGCACGATGACCTGGATCTCGCCCCGGTAGTCCTCATCGATCGTGCCCGGGCTATTGGCCAGCACGATGCCATGCCGCAAGGCGAGGCCGGAGCGCGGACGCACTTGCAGCTCGAAACCCGCCGGCAAGGCGATCGCGAGGCCGGTCGGGATCAACGCCCGGCCACCCGGGGCGATGACACGCGGCGTGTCGATGGCGGCGAGCAGGTCCATCCCCGCCGCGCCTGCCGTCGCATAAGCGGGCAGGGCAAGGCCCACCCCGTGCGGCAGCCGGCGCACCGCGACGGGAATCCTCATCGCAGCGCCTGGGCGATGCGCCGGGCCAGGCGGTCAGCGACCACTGTCTTGCCCATGCGCGGCCAGTCCTCGACTCCATCGGGGGTGATCAGGTGCACCACATTCTCCTCGCCCCCCATGATGCCCGTTTCGGGCGAGACGTCGTTCGCCACGATCCAGTCGCAGCCCTTGCGGACACGCTTCTCGGCTGCATTGGCCATCAATGCCTCGGTCTCGGCGGCGAAGCCCACCACCAGCCGGGGGCGATTCGCGCCCGCGGCCGACAGCGTGGCCAGGATGTCGGGATTGGCGATCAGCTCCAGCACCGGCGGAGCCGCGTCCGCCGTCTTCTTGATCTTGCTCCAGGACTGGCGCGCCACTCGCCAATCCCCCACCGCCGCCGCGCATACCGCGACATCGGCGGGCAGTGCGTCCAGGCAGGCAGCCAGCATCTGCTCGGCGGTGTCCACGCGACGCAACTCTGTCCCCGGCGGGGTCGGCACGTTCACCGGGCCGCTCACCAGGGTTACACGCGCGCCTAGTCGGGCGAGCGCCGCCGCGATCGCATGACCCTGCCGGCCGCTGCTGCGGTTGGCGATGTAGCGCACCGGATCGATCGGCTCCTGGGTCGGCCCGCTAGTGACCAGCGCGTGCCGTTTCTGCAACGGCTGGTCAGGAAGCAGAGCCCGCTCGATCGCCGCCAGGATCGCCGGCGGCTTCGCGAGGCGCCCAGGGCCGAATTCGTGGCAGGCCATCGCGCCCTCGTCGGGGCCGACCACCGCCACCCCGCGCGCCGCGAGCGTCGCCATGTTCGCCTGAGTCGCCGGGTGCAGCCACATGCGCACGTTCATCGCCGGTGCCACCAGCACCGGCTTGTCGGTCGCCAGCAGCAACGTGCTGGCCAGGTCGTCCGCGAGCCCTGCGGCCATCTTGGCGAGGATGTTGGCCGAAGCCGGTGCCACCACGACGAGATCGGTGCTTCGCGACAGCTGGATGTGGCCCATTTCGCTTTCGTCGGTCAGCGAGAACAGCTCCGTGTAGACGCGGCTCTCGCTGAGCGCCTGTAGGGACAACGGGGTGACGAACCGCGCGCCGGCCTCGGTCAGCACGCAGCTCACCCCGCAGCCCCGCCCGCGCAACAGCCGGATCAGCTCCAGCGATTTGTACGCGGCGATCCCGCCGGCCACGATAAGAAGCACGCGGCGAGCGTCGAGCCCGCTCACAGCCGCCACCCCGAATGGATTGCGGCGATGCCGCCCGACAGGTTGCGCCAGGCGACGCGGGCAAGGCCCGCCGTCCGCATCATTGCGGCCAGTTCCTCCTGATCGGGGAAGGTGCGGATGCTCTCGGCGAGGTAGCGGTAGCTCTCCGCATCACCCGCGACCGCCTGTCCCAACCGTGGCAGCACGCGGAACGACCATGCGTCATAGGCCGGTCCCAGCGCGGCCACCTGCAGACGGCTGAACTCGAGGCAGAAGAATCGTCCACCCGGTCTGAGCACGCGCCGCGCCTCCGCCAGCACGGCCGGCTTGTCCGTGCAGTTGCGCAACCCGAAGGCCATCGAGACCCGGTCCACTGCGCGGTCGGGCAGCGGGATCCGCTCGGCGTCCGCGACCAGGAACGTCAGCCCCGCCGCCAGCCCGCGCACCAAGGCCCGGTCGCGAGCCACCCCCAGCATCTGCTCGTTGATGTCGGAGAGCAGCACCGGGCCGCCTCCCTGTCCGAGCCAGCCAAAGCTCACGTCCCCTGTCCCGCCCGCTAGGTCCAGCAGCACGCGACCTGCCCGCGCTTCGAGCGCGCCGACCAGGATGCGTTTCCACGCACGGTGAATACCGAGCGACATCAGATCATTCATCAGGTCGTAGCGGGGTGCCACGCTGTCGAACACCTCGCGCACCAGCCGCTTTTTCGCGGCAGGGGGCACGCGGCGGAAGCCGAAGTCAGCGGTCGCGTCGTTTGGTGGGTTGTCGCTCATGGCCGGGCACGTATAGCGTGCCTCGCGCCCATGCCGGAACTCCCCGAAGTCGAGACGGTGATGCGGGGCTTGCGCGCCCGATTGGAGGGTCGCGTCATCGTGCGTGCCGAAGCGCGCCGCCCCGACCTGCGCTGGCCGCTGCCGGCCGGACTCGCCGCACGGCTGACTGGCGCGCGCATCACCGGCTTCCGGCGCCGCGGCAAGTACATCCTGATGCGGCTCGATGGCGGCGACAGCGTCCTGCTGCATCTCGGCATGTCCGGACGCATGGTCCTGGCGCCCGTTGCGCCGCCCGGGCCGGCGGTCCTACACGAGCACCTCGCGTTGGAAACCGACGAGGGCTGGGAGGTCGGCTTCGTGGACCCGCGTCGCTTCGGCATGGTCGATTTGATGCCGACCTCCGCGGAGGACGCGCATCGCCTGCTCGCCGGGCTCGGCCCCGAGCCGCTGGAGGACGCGTTTACCCCCATGCTCTTGTCCGCTGCCCTGGCCGGCCGGCGTACCCCGATCAAGGCCGCGCTGCTGGACCAGGGAGTCGTCGCCGGCCTGGGCAACATCTACGTAAACGAGGCGCTGTTCCGCGCCCGGCTCAGTCCGCGCCGCTCCGCCCATAGCGTCGTCGGAAAACGCGCCGCGGCGCTTGTACCGGCGATCAAGGCGACGTTGATCGAGGCGATCGCGGCGGGCGGATCGAGCCTGCGCGACTACGTCCAGCCGGACGGTGCACTGGGGTATTTTCAGCACGCGTGGCGGGTGTATGGGCGCGCGGGGGCGCCCTGCGAGCGGTGTCCTGGGCCGCCGGCCTGCGCCGGGGTGCGCCGGATCGTCCAATCCGGCCGCGGCACGTTCTATTGCCCGCGCACCCAGCGGTAGCTAGAAGCCGGGGCTTCGTCGGGCGAAGAGGAGTGGCGACATGGGCGACAGCTTTGAGATGATCCTGGTCGAGACGCACGGGCCGGTCGGGCTGATCCGCCTCAACCGCCCGCAGGCTCTGAACGCGCTCTGTGACCAGCTCATGACGGAGCTTGGCACCCAGCTTCTCGCCTTCGATGCCGACCCCGCGATCGGCGCGGTCGTGCTCACCGGCAGCGAAAAGGCGTTCGCTGCGGGCGCCGATATCAAGGAGATGCGCGAGCGCACGCACCCGGCCGCACTGCTGGAGGATTTCATCGGTCGGCGGTGGGAAACGGTCCTGCAGGTCAGCAAGCCGGTCGTCGCCGCAGTCGCCGGCTTCGCTCTCGGAGGCGGGTGCGAGCTGGCCATGATGTGCGACATCATTCTCGCCGCCGACACCGCGAGATTCGGCCAGCCGGAGATCAATCTTGGCGTGATCCCTGGGGCTGGCGGGACCCAGCGGCTGACGCGCGCGGTCGGCAAGTCGAAGGCGATGGAGATGGTGTTGACCGCCCGCTTCATGGACGCTGCGGAGGCCGAGCGGGCCAATCTTGTCTCCCGGATCGTGCCCGCCGATCAGCTGGTGGGGGAGGCCGTCAAGCTGGCCGAGAAAATTGCCGCCCTGTCGCCGGTCGCCGTCGCCTTCGCCAAGCGGGCGGTCAACCGCGCCTTCGAGACCACTCTCGTTGAGGGTGTGCGGTACGAGCGGGCGCTTTTTCTCTCCCTGTTCGGAACACCCGATCAACGCGAGGGCATGGCGGCGTTCGTCGAGAAGCGCAAGCCCGCTTTTCGTCAAAGCTGATACTCCCGGCTAGGCATTGGCTTGACGGCGGCCCGGCCGGTGCCTAGAACCCCCTCCCTTCGCTGCTCGGCCGGGATTGCCGGCTTGTTGATCGGGACGAACGAACGCATGGCCAATACTGCCTCCGCGCGCAAGCGCATCCGCCAGACCCGCCGCCGGACGGAACGCAATCAGGCTCGCAGGTCACGGATGCGCACCTTCATCAAGAAGGTGGAGGCGGCGATCACGGGAGGTGACAAGGCGACAGCAACGGCGGCGTTGCAAGCCGCGCAACCGGAGATGCAGCGCGCTGCGGGGAAGGGCGTCATCCACGCCAACACGGTCTCCCGCCGCCTCTCGCGGCTGTCCGCGCGGATCAAGGCGATGCAGGCCGCCTGAGACACTTGTGTGACCGACTGTTGACGGTCGCTGTCACGCGCGTGATACTCAAGCTTAATCGAGTGGGTGGCCTCCTGCGCGGAGCGTAAACATGCCCCGTGCGCAGAACGTAACGTTCCAACGCTGAGCTAACTGTCAGCAACAAGCAACAGTGTCGGGCTTTGTGCTTCGAGAGCCGAAAACTTGTGGATTGTGCTTAGGGTTTTGTCTTACTCGATACATATCGGCTTATAGCAGAAAGCTGAACTAACTTGGTCGTGTTCCCTGGGCGTGTCGCACGGGCTGACACGGCTTTTCAAGACGGCCGGACGAGCCGTCCTGGCGACGAGGCGTTTCCCGGTGGCGTCAGAAAGCGGTTTCATGGAGCGCCCAGTGCGCACGGACCCCGAGGACGATCAGCCCGCCGAGCTTTCCGCGCAGTGGGACCGCATCCGAACCCGGTTGCAGTCTGAGGTGGGGGAAGCCGAGTATCGATCCTGGCTGCGTCACATGACGCTCGCCGGCTTGGACGGAGACGAGATCACCGTCCAGTTGCCGAACCGCTTCCATCGCGATTGGGTGCGCGAACATTACGGCGCTCGCATCAGCGCGCTATGGCATTCCGAGAACCCGCTTGTCCGGCGCGTGGACATGCGCGTGGGGCTTGGCGAGCAACCGGTTCCCCTCGATGGTGTGGACGGTCCAATCGTCTCGCCCGCATTGCTGCGTACCACGGGGCGCGGCCCGCAGTGAGGAGCGCCAGCGTCTGGAGGAGCGGCCCGAGCCTCGGGGTGAGGTGGCGGCCCCTCTGGACGCGCGGTTCACCTTCAGCAACTTCGTGGTCGGCAAACCCAACGAGTTCGCCTATGCCTGTGCCCGTCGAGTCGCCGAGAAGCCGGCGAGCCCAGGTTTCAATCCGCTCTTCCTGTATGGCGGCGTCGGTCTCGGCAAGACGCATCTGATGCACGCCGTCGCCTGGGAACTGACTGCCCTTGGGGAGCGCGCGCGGCCCGCCAGCGTCGCCTACATGTCGGCCGAAAAATTCATGTACCGGTTCATTGCCGCCATCCGCAGCCAATCGACGATGGAGTTCAAGGAGCAGCTTCGCAGCGTGGACGTGCTGATGGTCGACGACCTGCAATTCCTGATCGGCAAGGACAATACGCAGGAAGAATTTTTTCACACCTTCAATGCGCTGGTGGACGCCGGCAAGCAGATTGTCGTCTCAGCGGACAAGTCGCCCTCCGACCTGTCGGGGCTGGAGGACCGACTCCGCACGCGCCTCGGCTGCGGCATGGTCGCCGATCTTCATGCCACGACCTTCGAACTCCGGATCTCCATTTTGGAAGCGAAGGCCGCCGTGCACGCCGGCGTCGATGTGCCGCACAAGGTCATGGAATTCCTGGCCCACAAGATCACTAGCAACGTCCGCGAGCTTGAGGGTGCCCTCAACCGCCTGATTGCGCATGCCAACCTGTTCGGCCGAAGCGTGACGCTGGAAGCAACGCAGGAGGTGCTTCACGACATTCTGAAGGCGCACGACCGGCGGGTGACCATCGACGAGATCCAGCGCAAGGTCGCCGAGCATTACAATATCCGCCTCACCGACATGTCGTCCGCCCGCCGCGCGCGGGCTGTCGCGCGTCCGCGTCAGGTCGCTATGTACCTGTCAAAGCAGCTTACCAGCCGTAGCCTGCCCGAGATCGGCCGTCGCTTCGGCAACCGCGACCACACGACTGTCATGCACGCGGTTTCGCGCGTGAGCGAACTGATGGAGCGTGACGGGGGATTCGCGGAGGATGTCGAGCTATTGCGTCGGATGCTGAAATCGTAATCGGACAAAGCCGCGGCAGAGACTGGCGCTGAGTAGCCAGACCTAGCACGTGCCCGTGGCCGGCGGAGGCTTTGTTTGCACCCGCTCCCGGACCTGCCCGGCCTACTACCGCCGGCCGCCTTCGCGAGACGACGACCGGCGGCGGCGACGCATTATGGGTGCATCCACCCGGCGAGGATCGCCAGCAACAGCAGCGCCACGATATTGGTGATCTTGATCATCGGGTTCACCGCCGGACCGGCGGTATCCTTGTACGGGTCGCCAACGGTGTCACCGGTCACCGCGGCCTTGTGCGCCTCGGAGCCCTTGCCGCCATAGTGCCCCTCTTCGATGTATTTCTTGGCATTGTCCCAGGCACCACCGCCCGATGTCATCGAAATGGCCACGAACAGGCCTGTCACGATCGTGCCCAGCAGCATGGCACCGAGGGCGGAGAAGGCCGCGACGCGGCCGCCAATTCCCCAGATCACCAGCCACAGCACCACAGGCGCCAGAACGGGCAGGAGAGACGGAACGATCATCTCGCGGATCGCGGCGCGGGTCAGCATGTCCACTGCCCGACCGTATTCCGGCTTCGTGCGCCCCTCCATGATGCCGGGCAGCTCACGAAATTGCCGGCGCACTTCCACCACCACGGCCCCAGCTGCCCGACCCACCGCCGTCATGCCCATGGAGGCAAACAGGTACGGCAGCAATCCGCCCAGGAACAACCCGACCACGACAAACGGGTCCTCGAGCTGGAACGGCACCGTCAGGTTCGGGAAGTAGTATTTCAGGTCCTGGGTATAGGCCGCAAAAAGCACCAAAGCGGCGAAGCCGGCCGAGCCGATCGCGTAGCCCTTGGTGACCGCCTTGGTCGTGTTGCCGACTGCGTCAAGCGCGTCGGTGGTGACCCGCACCTCGCTCGGAAGATCCGCCATCTCGGCAATGCCGCCCGCGTTGTCGGTCACCGGCCCGTAGGCGTCGAGCGCGACGATCATACCGGCCAGGGCCAGCATCGTGGTTGCCGCGATGGCAATGCCGTAGAGCCCCGCAGCAAGATAGGAGACGATGATCCCGATGCAGATCGCCACCACGGGCGCTGCGGTGGCCTCCATGGACACCGCCAGTCCCTGGATCACGTTCGTGCCGTGGCCGGTGGTGGAGCTTTGTGCGATGCTTCGCACCGGGCGATACTCGGTCGAGGTATAGAACTCGGTGACGACGACGATTGCGCCCGTGACCGCAAGTCCGACCAGCGCGCAGATGAACAGGTCTAACCCGGTGAGGGTGGCGCCGCTGACCAGCGGCAATGGCGTGGTGAAGCCGGTGAACCACGCGAGAATGAGCGCGATTCCCAGTACGGACAGCCCGCCGGTCACGAGCAGGCCCTTGTACAAGGCCCACATGATCCCGTTATCCGCGCCAAGCCGCACGAAGTAGGTCCCCACGATGGAGGTGAGGATGCAGATGGCGCCAATCCCGAGCGGCACGACCAGCAAGGTGTCGCGAACCGCGGGGGCAAAGAAGATCGCGCTCAGCAGCATGGTGGCGACGATGGTGACCACATAGGTCTCGAACAGGTCCGCCGCCATGCCGGCGCAGTCGCCCACGTTGTCGCCCACATTGTCCGCGATCACTGCCGGATTGCGAGGGTCGTCCTCGGGGATGCCCGCCTCGACCTTGCCCACGAGGTCGGCGCCGACATCCGCGCCCTTGGTGAAAATGCCGCCGCCCAGGCGTGCGAAGATCGAGATGAGGCTCGCGCCGAAGGACAGCGCGACCATCGCCTCCATCACCGGGCGCAGGTTGGCGCTCGGGAGCGCCCCGCGTAGCACGAGGTAGTAGCAGGATACGCCCAGCAGCCCGAGGCCTACGACCAGCAGCCCGGTGATCGCGCCGGATTTGAAAGCGATGTCGAGCCCGGCGGCGAGCCCGCGCCGCGAGGCCTGCGCCGTGCGCACGTTGGCGCGCACCGAGACGTTCATCCCGACGTAGCCGGCACAAGCCGACAGCACGGCACCGATGATGAATCCGATCGCAACAAGATAGCCCAGCGTGAAGCCGAGGAAGATCGCGACCAGCAGGCCGACGACGGCGATGGTGGTGTACTGACGGTTGAGGTAGGCACGCGCGCCCTCCTGTACCGCCGCGGCGATTTCCTGCATCCGAGCCGTTCCGGCATCGGACGCCAGAACTTGTCGGCTCGTGATCAGGCCATAGACCAGCGCCAGCAATCCGCAGATGATGATGAGAACGAAGGCGAAAGGCATTCGAGGCGATTCCTCTTTGGACGCGCGGGCCGATTCGGTGACCAGCGCTGGAAAGGGTGACGCCGTATGCCAGATGGCTGAACTGCAAGCAAATCGCGCCGGCTCGCGAAACGGACCTGGGCAAGCCCTTGCGCAAGGCGTGGGCCTTGGGCCACATCGTCGATGCGCGCTCGTAGCTCAATGGTCAGAGCGGGCCGCTCATAACGGCTTGGTTGCGGGTTCGAGTCCTGCCGGGCGCATCGCGACCCCCTGCGGCGGCGTTCCGGTCGCAGCCTCGCGCGCGACTTTGGTTGCCGACGCCTCCGTCGCCACATAGAACCCATTCCCGAAGTTCCAGGAGCCGCCGCCGGATGCCCAGCTACCAATATGTCTATGTCATGAAGGATCTGACCAAGTCCTATCCGGGCGGTCGAGAGGTTTTCAAGGGCATCACCCTCTCGTTCCTGCCAGGGGTGAAGATCGGCGTGCTCGGCGTGAACGGCGCCGGCAAGTCTACCCTTCTCAAGATCATTGCTGGAATCGAAACGGAATTCGGCGGGGAGGCGTGGGCCGCCGAGGGCGTGCGCGTCGGCTATTTATCCCAGGAGCCTCAGCTCGACCCAGCCAAGACGGTCGGCGGCAACGTCGAGGAGGCGTTTGCCGACCTGAAGGGTGCGCTCGACCGCTTCAACGAAATCTCGATGCGCTTCGCCGAGCCGATGAGCGACGACGAGATGAACCGCCTGCTTGGGGAGCAGGCCGACCTGCAAGCGAAGATCGACGCCGAGGATGGCTGGGATCTCGATCGTCGGGTCGATATTGCCCTCGATGCGCTGCGCTGTCCGCCCGCCGATGCCGACGTGACGACCCTTTCCGGCGGCGAGCGCCGGCGCGTCGCCCTCTGTCGGTTGCTGCTGGAGCGGCCCGACCTTCTGCTGCTCGACGAGCCCACGAACCATCTGGATGCCGAAAGCGTCGCTTGGCTAGAGCGAACGCTGCAAGGCTACCCGGGCACTGTCATGTTGGTGACCCACGACCGCTACTTCCTCGACAACGTCACCGGCTGGATTCTCGAGATCGAGCGCGGACGCGGCTATCCATACGAAGGGAACTACTCGGCTTGGCTCACGCAAAAGCGCAAGCGCCTCGCCCAGGAGGAGAAGGAGGAAAGCGCACGCCAGCGGGCCCTCGCCGCGGAGCAGGAGTGGATCGGTGCCTCGCCGCGGGCACGCCAAGCCAAGAACCGCGCCCGCATCCAACGATACGAGGACTTGCTGGCGGCCTCGCAGGAGCAGGCGACCGGGATCGCCGAGATCGTGATCCCGCCTGGGCCGCGCCTCGGGGGTGTAGTGATCGAGGCCGAGAACCTTTCGAAAGGCTTCGGCGATGAACTTTCTGATCGACAAGCTCGACTTCAAGCTGCCGCCCGGCGGCATCGTCGGCGTGATCGGCCCGAACGGTGCGGGCAAGACCACGCTTTTCCGCATGATCGTCGGACAGGAGATGCCGGACGGTGGCAGATCTGCGCGTCGGCGATACCGTCAAGCTCGGCTACGTTGACCAGTCTCGCGACAGCCTCGATCCCAATAAGACAGTCTGGCAGGAGATCAGCGGCGGCGAGGACCTGATCCATCTGGGCAAGCGCGCCGTGCAGTCGCGGGCCTATGTCGGTGCATTCAACTTCAAGGGCGCCGGACCAGCAGAAGAAGGTCGGCATCCTGTCGGGCGGTGAGCGCAACCGCGTGCACTTGGCCAAGATGCTGAAGACCGAACACAACGTAATTCTGCTGGACGAGCCGACCAACGATCTCGACGTGGACACGCTGCGCGCGCTCGAAGAGGCGTTGACCGAGTTCGCGGGCTGCGCCGTCATCATCAGCCACGACCGCTGGTTCCTCGACCGTCTCGCGACGCATATTCTCGCTTTCGAGGGCGACAGCCACGTCGAGTGGTTCGAGGGCAACTTTCAAGCCTACGAGGAAGACAAACGCCGCCGTCTGGGTGCGGAGGCGACCGAGCCGCACCGGATCAAGTATCGGCCTCTCGCGCGCTAGCCCGGAGCAGTTGGCGCCGAACCCGGCCTGGGTCGTCAGGACGGCTCGGCTTGACATGCTTCCCGTGGGCTGGGCTGACCTCCCCGACCTGCTTGCGTTGAAGGCCGATCCACGGGTGTTTGCGCTGATGCTCGGCGGCGTACGGACTCCTGCCCAGACGGCCGAGGAACTGGCCCAGGACATCTCGTTCTGGGGCGCCCGGGGCTGCGGTATCTGGTCGATCCGTGCGCGGACCGTCACGCGTGCCTTTCTCGGAATCGCCGGATTAATGGATCGTCCCGATGGGCGCGGGCATAGCGCTGCGCTTCGCCCTCTGGCCCGAGGCGCGCGGCCAGGGCCTCGCACGGGAAGCCGCCGGGGCAGCACTCCGTTACGGCCACGACCATGCAGGGTTAGTCCGTATCGTCGCCGTCGCGCGCGAGAGCAACATCGCTTCCCGCACCGTTCTGGGCGGCATCGGCCTCGTCAAACGCGAAACATTCATCCAGGGCGGACACCGGATGGTTCTCTACGAGAGCATCCGGACCTGACCGGCCTCCTTGATCCAGCGCTCAGCCACTGGCGCTCGCCTGCCGGCGCAGCGCATCCAGCAACGCCTGCACGCTGTCTGGTGCTGCACAATGAAGGACCCATAATCGTCACGCTGGGTGACCCGCAGCGACGTGCCCTCGGCCAAGACGTCGACGATCTTCGGGCTGCCGTCCACGTCGTTGCACGACCCAATCCACTCTCCGTGGGCGGCTTTTTCGGCCCGGCGATCGTGCTGGCGACAACCTGCCCCTCTGGTCGGTCTGATCGTGCGGCCGATCGTGAACCGGACGCCTTCGTAGTCGCCAAGTCTTGGAGGTGATGCTGAGGATCAGGACGCGATGGAACAGGCCTCCGTACTCGCGCTGCTGCTGCGGCGTGGCGAAGTGCCAGAAGCGCCCGAGGCAGAACCGCGCCACCCCGTCCACGTCCACGTCGCATCGATGATGCGCGCCAGCGCCGCGCTTTTCTGCTCGGCGGTGCCGGGCCATTGACGATGCCGACAAGCGGTTGCCCACGCTCTCGATGAAAGCCGAGGCCTGCGCCGCAGTTTGCGCCCGGGCGGCCGGGGCAGTGCCGCGACCAGGCGGCGGCGGTCAAGGACAGGAACGTGCGGCGAAGGACATCGGGGCCTCGTATCGCTCAACGGGCGGGGGTAGGCGGGCCGGCGGGGGTCGTGGACGAGCAGGACGGCGGGGAACCAAGCGGGGATGGTGCGCTGGTTATCGGCGCGGGTCTGCTCG
Source organism: uncultured Pseudomonadota bacterium (assembly GCA_963756495.1). GTDB lineage: Bacteria > Pseudomonadota > Alphaproteobacteria > Acetobacterales > Acetobacteraceae > DATFDN01. The sequence continues at coordinate 287,918 of CAVWNS010000014.1, forward strand.
ACTTGGGCATCCCGGTGCTGGCGGTAAAGGCTGCGGAAGGTCGCATAGGGGTCAAGGGCGGTGCGCTGGATTTGCGTGAACGTTCCGAGCAACTGCGCGCGCTCATCGACCAGGTTGAGCCGAACCGGTCCAATGTGCCGCCGTCACGCCGGCACCCTGGCCGATATAGGTCAGCGGGTCGCCGGCGATATCGACAATGCGGCCCGAGAATCGCGCGGACTCGCCCGGTCCCAGCACTGGCAGGAACAGATAAGGGACCCGAGCCGACGCCCCACATCGCCAGCGTCACCCCGAAGTCCGTGTCATGGTCGGGATAGCCAAGGTCGTCGCGACATCGAAAGAGCCCAGCCCGCCGAGCGTGGTGTTGATCACGAAACCGCATGAGCGTGTCGCCGGCCCGCCGCGGTTTGCCCTGGAGCATGTCGTTGCCGAGCGTCACCGGCGGGCCAGATTGGCCAGAACGTTGTGGATGCCGTTGCGGACACCCCCCGGCACCACGTCGCTGTAGGCGACCGCCGCCGGTCGCAGCGCGTAGGTGTCCAGCTTGTTGTTGACCGAGTACATCGCCCGATTGAATGGCTCCAACGGATCGTTCGCCGCCTTGTACTCGGCCAGTGCGTCCGGCTGGGTTGCCGGCGGCGGCGTGGCACAACCGGCCAGCAGGCCGACCATGCCCGCGATCGTCAGCCAGGAACGGGTGCGTTTCGGAACGCGCATATGTCTGCCTCGAACCAAGGGAGCGCGGCGCGTGCTCGCCCTGCTCGGCCATGCTCATGCCGGCAACTGGAGGCGGAATGGAACAGGATATCGGTTAAGCTTGCGTGAGCGATATGTAGCACGGCAGGAACAATCCGCAATGCGCACCCAGTTAACGTTTCGGCCGCTTGCGCCGCCCGGCTGCAAGCCGGAAATAGGGCTCCATGAACGACGACGCACCAGGCCTCTTGCCCGCACTCCCAGCACACGCTCCAGCGATGGCTGACCGCCCCCGCGTGGACGGCCTGCCCCCGCCGGTTGCGGGTGGCTCCGCCGCCAAAACTGTCGTTCGAGTTCTTCCCGCCAAGGACCGACGCACTCGAGCAGCAGCTCTGGTCCTGCATCCGCCGGCTGGAGCCGCTGCGCCCGCGATTCGTCTCCGTCACCTACGGGGCGGGCGGCAGCACGCGTGCACGCACCCACGCCACCGTGATCCGCTTGGTCCAAGAGACGGCACTCCTTCCCGCCGCGCACCTGACCTGCGTCGGCGCGAGCCGGGCGGAGGTGGACGAGGTCGCGCGACAATACTGGGACTCCGGCGTGCGCCATATCGTCGCGCTGCGCGGCGACGCCCCGAGGGCCGGTCCCGATGAGCCGCACCCCGACGGGTATCTCCTACGCCGCCGACCTCGTCGCCGGGCTCCGCCGTGTGGCCGATTTCGAGATTTCAGTCGCCGCCTACCCCGAAACGCATCCCCAGGCCTTCAGCCCCGACGCCGACCTCGATAACCTCAAACGCAAGCTCGACGCGGGCGCGACACGCGCGATCACCCAGTTTTTCTTTGACTGCGACGGTGTTTCTGCGCTTCCTCGATCGCTGCCTCGCGGCTGGCATCACCGCGCCGATCGTGCCGGGCATCCTGCCGGTCACAAATTTCGCCCAGGCCGCCCGGATCAGCGCCATGTGCGGCGCCAGCGTGCCACCCTGGCTTGCCCACATGTTCGAGGGCACGGACGACGACCCCGAACTGCGGCGCATGATCGCCGCCGTCGTCACCGCCGAGCAGGTCCGCCTTCTGCAAGCGAACGGCGTCGACGAGTTCCACTTCTACACGCTGAACCGGCCGGAGCTGACCTCCGCCATCGCCCATATCCTCGGCGTCCGCTGCCAGCCGGGATTGGCCGTTCCCGGGCCGACCGCCCCCGCCGCATGAGAGGCGCATGACCGACTACCTGGCCCGGCTGAACGCCGAGCAGCGCGCCGCGGTCGAGACGCTGGACGGTCCGCTTCTCGTGCTGGCCGGCGCCGGAACCGGCAAGACGCGCGTGCTGACCACCCGCTTCGCCCATATCCTGGTGTCGGGCCGGGCCGCGCCCGGCCAGGTGCTCGCGGTCACGTTCACCAACAAGGCGGCGCGCGAGATGCGTGAGCGGGTCGGCGCCATCCTCGGGCGCCCGGCGGAAGGGCTGTGGCTCGGCACTTTCCACGCCCTCTGCGCGCGGATGCTGCGCCGCCACGCCGAATATGTCGGCCTCGGCTCGGGCTTCACCATCCTGGACACCGACGACCAGCTGCGCCTGCTCAAGCAGGTGATGGAGGCGGCAGGCACCGATATCCGCCGCTGGCCGCCTCAGGCGCTCATGAGCATCATCCAGCGCTGGAAAGACCGCGGCCTGACGCCGCCACGCGTCACCGAGGCCGAGGACACCGATTTCGCCGGCGGGCGCGCACGCGCGCTCTATGCCGCCTACCAGGAGCGGCTGCGCAGGCTGAACGCCGCCGATTTCGGCGACCTGCTGCTGCACATGACGGAGATCCTGCGCGCCCAGCCCGACGTGCTCGCGCAGTATCACCGCGCCTTCCGCTATATTCTGGTCGACGAGTATCAGGACACGAACGTCGTCCAGTATCTCTGGCTGCGCCTGCTCGCCCAGGCGCACCGCAACATCTGCTGTGTCGGCGATGACGACCAGTCAATCTATTCCTGGCGCGGCGCCGAGGTTGAGAACATTTTGCGGTTCGAGAAGGATTTCCCTGGCGCGCGCGTGGTCCGGCTGGAGGCCAATTACCGCTCCACCGCCCCCATTCTGGCCGCCGCCTCCGGGCTTATCGCGCACAACGAGGGTCGGCTCGGCAAGACGCTGCGTCCCGGCCGCAACGACGCGACCGGAGAGAAGGTCCAGGTCGTCGGCCTGTGGGATTCCGACGAGGAGGCCCGCATGGTCGGCGAGCGGATCGAGACGCTGCGCCGCGACGGCCACCCGCTCGCGGAAATGGCGGTGCTGGTCCGCGCCGGCTTTCAGACCCGCTCCTTCGAGGAGCGGCTGATCACCCTCGGCATCCCTTATCGCGTCGTTGGCGGGCTGCGCTTCTATGAACGCCAGGAGATCCGGGACGCAATGGCCTACATGCGCGTGCTCGCGCAGCCAGCCGACGACCTCGCTTTCGAACGAATCGTCAATGTTCCTCGGCGCGGGGTCGGGGAAGCGGCGATGCGGGCATTGCACGAGGCGGCGCGTGCCCGCGGCAGTTCCGCTCGCCGAAGCCGCCGACCGGCTTGTCGCTGAGAGGCGGCTGAAGGGAAAGGTCCGTGAGTCGCTCGGCGACCTGCTGCGCGGCTTCGCAGCGCTGGCGGGACATGCTCGAGCACCGACGGCCACGTCGTCACCACCGCCGCCATGCTCGACGAGAGCGGCTACACAGACATGTGGCAGAAGGACAAATCACCCGAAGCACCCGGCCGGCTGGAGAACCTCAAGGAACTGGTCCGCGCCCTCTCCGATTTCGAGACCCTCGCTGGCTTTCTCGACCATGTTTCTCTGGTGATGGAAAACGAGGAGAACGCCGAGGGCGACCGGGTCAGCCTGATGACCCTGCACGGCGCCAAGGGGCTGGAGTTCGACACCGTGTTCCTGCCCGGCTGGGAGGAGGGCCTGTTTCCCAACCAGCGCGCGCTCGACGAGACTGGCGCGAAGGGACTGGAGGAGGAGCGCCGGCTGGCCTATGTCGGCCTGACCCGCGCGCGTCGCCGCGCAATCGTGAGCTATGCCGCCAATCGACGCCTCTACGCGAATTGGCAAAGCTGTATTCCCAGCCGCTTCATCGACGAGCTGCCCGACTCGCAGATCGAGCGGACTGGCTCTGCGGCGCTCGCCCGCGACGCGCGGATCGCTGCCCCGACCGTGTTTGCCGGCCAGTTCCCGCTTGCCGCTCGGTGCGGCAAGCTCATCGAGGCATGGGAGCAGCCGGGCCGTCCCGCGCGAACCGACGCCATTCCGGTGGGCAGCCGCGTGTTCCACCAGAAGTTCGGCTATGGAACCGTCACGGCCAGTGCCGATGACCGCCTCGACATCGCCTTCGACAAGTCGGGCGCCAAACGCGTGCTCGACCGCTTATGTGGAGAAGGTGGCGTAGCGCATCGCCCTTCCCTCTTTTGCAACGGCCGTAGGCTGGCCATGCACGGGATCAGATCCTCCGCAACCGCGCCGCGAAGAACCCATCCATGCCGCCGCGCTCCCCCCACAGGCCGGGATGCGTTCGCAGATATCCTTCTGGACTGCGCGCCTCCGGCACGTCGGCCAGTTCATCCGGCCTGAATGGGTCCAGTTGCCAGTCTTCTCCTGCCAGGAGTTGCTCGATCCGTTGTGCGCCTTCTTCTGGCTGGAGGGAGCAGACGGCGTAGATCAGCCGCCCACCCGGTCGCAGCAACCTGCCGGCCGCGGCCAGCAACCGGTCCTGCGCTGCCGCCATTACGACGACGTCGCGAGGGCTCTTCAGCCGAAGCACGTCGGGATGGCGGCGGATCGTGCCCGTCGCGGTGCACGGAGCATCCAGCAGCACCGCGTCAAGCGGGGCAGGGGCCACCCAGGCGGCGGCGTCCGCCTGTACGACCTCCGTCTCCATCCTTAGCCGTGTAAGGTTCGCTCGCAGCCGCCCGATCCGGTCCGCGTCCCGCTCCACGGCGAGGACTTGCGCACCCGCCGCCACTAGCTGCGCGGTCTTGCCGCCGGGCGCGGCGCACAGATCGGCAACCCGTTCACCCGGCTGCACCCCCAGTAGCCGCGCGGGGAGAGCCGCCGCTGCGTCCTGAACCCAAAATGCGCCTTCCTGGAACCCAGGAAGCTCGGGCACACGCGTTCCAGCTAGGAAGCGGACCGAGCCGGTCGGCAGACGCTCGCCTCCAGGTGGCGCCTCCGCGCCCGGCTTGAGCGTCAGATCGATGGCTGCCGGCCTCTGATGTGTGGACGCGATCGCACGGGCAGCGAGGCCCCATGAAGTCCACAGCCAATCCGGCGTGTCTATTCGGGGCGCATCGAGTGCCGACAGCGCGGCCGACCCCTTGTCCGCCACCCGCCTCAGGACGGCGTTGACAAGGCCCGAGAACGAGGCCAGCCCGTGGGCACGGGTAAGTGCCACTGCGGTCGCCACTGCCGCGTGCGCGGGTGTCTCCAACAGCAGCAAGCCTGCGGCACCAAGGCGCAGGAGGTGTCGCACTGGAGGAGGTGGCGTCTTGCGCAGCAGCGGTGCCAGCACCGCGTCCAGGCTGCCGAGGCGGCGTAGCACCGAAGCGGCCAAACGGTGCGCCGCCGCCTTGTCGCGCGCCTCGATGGGCAGCAATTGGTCCAGCGCCTCGTCCAGTGGCCGATGGCGGTCCAGGACCGCCGTGATCAGATCGAATGCCGCCGCGCGCGTCGGGTCATGCATGCCCTCAGATGCGGGATCGGGCGATCAATGCCAAGGCGCGACGCTGTTGCTTTCTGCCGCACAACACGGAATCTTCGGGCAATGCCGATTCTCTCAGGGAATGCGCGGCTGGCCGGAGTCGTCGGCTGGCCAGTCACGCACTCCCGCTCGCCCCGCATCCACGGCTTCTGGCTGGAGCGTCACGCGATTGATGGGGCCTATGTGCCGCTCCCGATCCGCCCCGAGGAGTTCGTCTCCGCCCTGCGAGGCCTCCGTGCAGCGGGCTTTGCAGGGGTCAATGTGACTATTCCCCACAAGCTCGCCGCCTTCGACCTGTGTGACATTGTGGACGAGGCCGCGCGTCGGGCCGGGGCGGTCAATACCATTGCCTTCGGTGAGGATCGCATTGAAGGCACGAATACCGACAGCTTCGGTTTCGCAGCCAACCTGCGCGAAAATGGCGTGGACCCCGGCGCGGGCCCCGCCCTGATTCTGGGTGCCGGCGGTGCCGCCCGTGCGGTCGCCGCGGTCTTGCTGGCCTGCCGGACGCCAGTCGCCATTACCAATCGGACCCGTGCGCGAGCGGACATGCTGGCGGCAGATCTCCCGGGGCTCACTGTCCTCGATTGGCAGGTGCGAGAGCAGGCGGTCGCCGATCAGGCGCTGGTCGTTAACGCAACCAGCCTAGGCATGGAGGGACGAGAGCCGCTGATCCTGGACCTCAGCCGGGCACCGTCATCACTGGTGGTTGCCGACCTCGTATACACCCCGCTCGAGACCGACCTGCTCGCTGCCGCTCGTGCCCGCGGGCTCCGTACCGTGGACGGGCTTGGGATGCTGTTGCATCAGGCCCGCCCTGGATTCGCGATGTGGTTCGGGGTGCAACCCGTGGTGGACGCGGAACTGCGCCGCTTCATCCTCGCCGATCTCGGCCCGACATGATGGTTATCGGCCTCACCGGCGGGATCGGCATGGGAAAGTCCACCGCCGCCGCCGCCTTCCGCCGTGCACGCATTCCGGTGTTCGACGCCGATGCCGCCGTTCACCGCTTGCAGGCGCCCGGCGGCCGGGCCGTGCCACTGATCGGCCAAGCCTTTCCGGGGACGGTGTGCAACGGGGTGCTGGACCGTGCTCTGTTGCGCAACGCGGTGCTCGGCGACCGTCCGGCCCTTTCTCGACTGGAGGCAATCCTGCATCCAATGGTACGTACCGAGGAGCGAGCCTTTCTCGCCCGCTCGCGCCGCGCCGGCCATCAGCTCGCCGTACTCGATATTCCCTTGCTGTTCGAAACGGGTGGCGATCGTCGGGTCGATCTCGTCGTGGTCGTCTCCGCGCCTCGCGCTGTGCAGGAGCATCGGGTGCGCTCTCGGCGCAAGATGAGCCCCTCCGCCGTTGCCGCCGTCATCGGTCGGCAGATGACCGATGCCGAGAAGCGCCGCCGAGCCGACGTCGTGATCCACACCGGGCTCTCTCGGCGTCACGCCCTGCGAGAGTTGTCTCGGCTCACAGCAGGCCTGCGCCAATGAGCCGTGCGGTCCTGTTCGACACCGAGACCACAGGGCTGGAACCCCATCTGGGTCATCGCCTGATCGAGGTCGCCGCACTCGAACTGGTCAACGATCTGCCCACGGGCCGGCGGTTCCACACTCTGATCAACCCGGGCAGGGACATCCCCGAGGAGGCGACGCGGGTCCACGGCCTGACGGCGGCCCATCTCCGCGACAAGCCGGGCTTTGGGGCCGTTGCCCCAAGCTTGGCGGCTTTCCTGGGAGAGGGGAAGCTGATCGCTCACAATGCGCCATTCGACTATGCGTTTCTCGATGCCGAATTCACCCGGGTCGGCTTAAGCCGCCTCGACCCGGCGCGCATGGTCGATACGCTTGTGCTCGCGAAGGCACGCTTTCCTGGCCTGCCCAACAGTCTGGACGCACTCTGCCGGCGTTTCGGCATCGATCTCTCTGCCAGGACCGCCCACAACGCCCTGCTGGACTGCAAGCTGCTGGCCGAGGTCTATCTGGAGCTGACCGGCGGTCGCCAGCGCGGCCTCCTGCTGGGGGCCGAGCGTCGGGCCGCTCATGCCCTCACCTACACGTTCTCCGAGGCGCGCACGCCTCGCGCTGTCGTTCCGACCGAGGCGGAACTTCTCGCCCACGCTGCATTCCTGGCCCGTCTGAGGGAACCGCTTTGGCTGTTGCCCTGAGCAGGTTGCCTCGCCGCGTGCTGTTGCCCCCGTGATCTCAAACCGGCATTAGGCCCAGGCAGCGGCCTCGCCGCCCGGCTCGGAACAGAAACTCCACCAGGTCGCCGGGATTAGGGGGGACATCCCGCTGCACCACGGACGTGAGCCCCCAGATTTCTTCCACCGCGTCCGCCGCGCCAGCTATCTTGGCGTCCCCGCCGGTTATCACCATGATCGGCAGGTCGGGATCGTGGGCGGCGACCAGCTTCATCACGTGGCACCCGTCCTGGCCTGACCCATCCATGTTCGCGAGCACTGCCATCGGCCGGCAATGGCGGAGTATGGGAGCCAGATCGCCTTCACTTGGGAGCCAAACGAGCCGCACTTCAAGGAAGGCGCACAGCTCCTCCATGGATTGTGACCATCTCGGCGCGTCCTCGACCACGACTACGGTCGGCGCGCGGACTGAACCGCGCATGCTGACGGTTGTGCGATCCGTGCCGTCGGGGAAAATGCTGCTATCGATCCGGCTCATCGGTCCTCCCGCCTCTTGCGAGGTCGGTCCTCGCGGTGGCGGAGATGATTGTGCAGAATGGGTCTTGGCGGCCGAAAGACCCAGTCCCGTCAGGTACCTCGTCAAGAATCGTCAATTCGGCACTGCGTAGCGTGAACTCCGGCCGTTCGGCTCGTGAGCGGCCGTTACCGGCGGCATCCTCGAGGGCAAACTGGCTGACAAGGAAAATATTCCCAATTACGCAGTTGACAAAACACTCTGATAGGTCCGAAATGACCGGGCGTGACAGGCCGGCAAGCGAGCATGAAATAACCCGTGAGCAGGTGGTCTCTGCCGCTCCTATCGTGGAGGAAGTTTGCGGCGTGGGGCCGTTCACGGCTCTGGGGGTGGAGCGCGTAGGCTGTGGAATAGAGGTGACGCCGGCTATGCTTTTGGCGGGCGGTCGCGTTGTTTCGGACGACCTTTTTGCGGTTTCGGGTTTGGATCGTGATGATGTGCTGAAGCGGGTCTTTCGCGCCATGGAAACGGCCCGGAGATTGTCAGTTTTGGAAACTTAAACTTCCAGGCCTCGAACATAAGATGTGCCGCTTTGTTCGACAAGCGGCTGAGCATCTCAAGATTTGTATCTAGATCTCGAAGATTAAACCTTCTCGCATCTGGTTTAAGCGTTCTCATTCCAAATATCTCCTCGTTGAGTTGATCTGGAACAGACCATCTGCCGTGTGCGAGATCATTCCTAAATTGCGACAGACTGCTTAAGTCTCCGCAAATCTCATCAGAGAGCGTAATAAGTTCTTGGCGCTCTCGTAATTTCTCTCGACATACCGTCGAGAATATGGCGCTTTTGGCCTCGCTTCGGGTTGTGCCCATGATTACTTCTGAAGTCTCTAATTCTAGTTCTAGGCATAAACAAACGGTTAAATGCATAAACATTTCTACTTGATTCCATATCACAAAGAACCGTCCAATCCCTTCCAATTGTGAGCGGCGCAACATGATGGGGTATGCTGGTGGCGTTCGCATAGATCCAACTCTAGCGGTTCCCACGCGCTCAGTGCGCGCCCCACTGCGGCGGAGGTGATCTCAGGAGAAGCATCGCCGTGCGCGGGCTTTGGCGGGATGTCCCAGAGATTGGCCAAGTCTGCTATATCCTCTCGTCATTGGACCGAAGGACGAAACTGGAATCGAGATGGTTGATCCCGAGATGCCGAAGGATGAGGTTGAGCGCCGGGCTCGCGAGCTGGCGCGGCGAGTGATGTCCGCGCCTCCCCAGCCGCGCACCAATCAGAAGCAGCCCACTAAGGCGGACCCTGCCGACGCTTCCAAGCCAAGAAAGCGCGCGCGATCTGCCTCGGAGTCTTAGGCCGCGTCAGTCCGCCGCCAAGTCAACCGCTTGCCGTCGCCGCTGCGCATCGCCAAGGCTGCGCGCTCCGTATCTTCGATGCCCAGCTTCACCCGCTTAGAGTAGCGGAACGAGAACTCATCAAGATACCGCTGCAAGTGCTGCTCGCCACAGTGCTGATAGACGCCAGTCATGCCGCGCTTGAAGATGCCGAAGAAGCCCTCGGCCGAGTTCGTGGTCACGTCGTCGCGCGCATATTCCTTGGCGCCGTGGTTGACAGTCTCATGCTTGGCAAACTCCTTGCCGACCGCCGGATAGAGCTTGCTCTCATCGGTGTGCAGCCGGCTCTTGCGGCTGGCGTGCGTGACCAGCTTCTCGCGGATGTTCTTCGCGGTGACAACCGGCACATGGAAGGCGCGAGCTTCGCCGCCGCGCTCGACCAGACCTACGATCGGACGCTTTTCAGCGGCCCTGCCCTTCTTAATGTAGGGACGGCCGTGACGGTGCTTGCTGGGCGTCGGGGTTTCCTTCTTGCCGTGATAGGTCTCATCGGCCTCGATCACCTTGCCCTCGCCGCCAAGCGGAGACGGGTTCACATCGCTCATGGCCTCGCGAATGCGGTGTGCCATGAACCATGCGGAATTGTAGGCGATCCCGAGCGTGCGATGCAGCTGGTGGGCCGAGATGCCCTTCTTGCTGGACGCCATCAGGTGATAGGCAAGCACCCACTTGGCGAGCGGGATGTGGCTGCGCTCCATTACCTGCCCGGTGCGGACCGTGAATTGGCCCCGGCAGGATGGGCAGTGGAACAGGCCAGGGCGACCAGACGTGCCACCCATGCGAGAGACGTTGAGCGAGCCGCAATGGGGGCACGACGGACCATCCGGCCAGCGCGTCGCTTCCAACCACTCGCGAGCCTTATCCTCATCGTGGAACTTCGGATCAGTCAGGTCGACGTTCATGGTGGCTGCTCCCGATGAGGTTGACCATGCAGCGCGCGGCCTGTTTTGTCAAGTGAGTAATTGGGAATATTTACCTAGGTCCCGTCACGATTCCCTTGACACGAAGCGGCCACTCCAGAGCCCTCATGGACTCCTGCCACAAGCGCCAGTCCGAGCGCTCCAACGGAAAAGCCGGATTGGGCGTTGCCTGACGTTCGCCCCAGATCCGCAAGATGCGAGCATGGGCAAGATCGACGCGGCGGCGGCGATAGAGGCTGTCCAGGCACTTCACGACATCGTCTGGCTCGCAGGGACGGGCTACTTTTCCGAGATTGGCGCTGAACCGCGCGCCATCTCGCCTCGCCATGAGCGCGCTTATCGTCCAGAACCACGCGTCTTCTGCGGTTCGGAACGGCTCGGCGTGCATGCCGGTCTGAGGCGCAGCGGCCTGGAACTGACGACGGCTATTGCGGGCGGGGTTGGTCATGGCGGGTTTTCCCATCCTGGACAAGGCACAGTCGATGCCGTTAGAGGAACGAAACAAGCCCATAGAACCACCTGCTACACGCGATTGCAAGCAGAGTTTCAGCCTTTTTTCCTAAACCCCTTCCATTTCCCGGCGAATCCGACGATGCTCGCAGCAAGTCGCGATTTACGCGAGCATCGGACATCGATCTGACATGAAACATGAGGACATTTGGCGCGCGCTCGACACGCTTGCGGCCGAAAACGGTCTCTCTGCGTCAGGCCTCGCGAGACGCGCCGGGCTGGACGCGACGACGTTCAACCCGTCAAAACGCAAGATGCCCGACGGTCGTTCGCGTTGGCCGAGTACGGAGAGCGTCGCGAAGGTGCTCGGGGCGACCGGCGCGAGTCTGGAAGACTTCACATCGCTGGTAACTGGCGCCCGTGCGCTCGCGACCGGAGGAACCGCTCGTCCCATTGCACGACGGATCCCGCTGATCGGCCTCGCCCAAGCGGGGGGTGAAGGCTTCTTTGATGATGGCGGCTATCCGGTCGGCGGCGGCTGGGATGAGGTGAGCCTCCCCGAGATTCCCGACCCGAATGCCTATGCGCTCGAAATCAGCGGCGACTCAATGGAACCTGTTTTCCGCGACGGGGATCTCGTCATCGTCTCGCCCGTCGCCCCGATTCGCCGAGGCGACCGTGTCGTGATCCGCACGATGCGCGGCGAGGTGATGGCCAAGCAACTCGCGCGCCGATCCGCTCGCCGGGTCGAACTGCGGAGCCTCAATCCGGCGCATCAGGACTACGTCTTTGACCTGACCGAAGTCGCTTGGCTGCACCGGATCGTCTGGGCTAGCCAGTAGGTCCGCTTGACGGCGAGCCTTGGGCCGCTCTCAACATTCGGCCCATAAAGGGGCTTCGCGCATCCGGCCATCATCGGCTGATGCATTCGCCCCCTGTTCAAGGAGCGCTCCGATGGGCCTGCTGATCGATGGTGTCTGGCATGAGCACGAGGCCGAACGCGAGGCTGATGGGCGGTTCATTCGCTCCGACACCGCATTTCGCAACTGGGTCACCCCGGACGGCCGCCCAGGCCCGACCGGGCATGACGGTTTCGCAGCGGCGAGGGGTCGCTATCACCTTTATGTGTCACTAGCATGCCCGTGGGCGCACCGGACACTGATTGCGCGTGCTCTAAAGGGACTAGAGCCATTCATCTCTCTTTCCGTAACGCATTGGCTGCTAGGAGACCAGGGCTGGACTTTCGCGCCGGGCGAGGGCGTTATTCCTGACCCTTTATTCAACAGTCGCTTTCTCCACGAGATCTATGCGCGAGCCGATGTCGGCTTCACGGGTCGGGCCACAGTGCCTGTGCTGTGGGACCGCCACACCCAAACGATCGTAAACAACGAGTTGGCCGAAATCATACGGATGTTCAACAGCGCGTTCGACGGCGTCGGCGCGAAGCGATACGACCTCTATCCGTCACCGCAGCGAAGCGAGATCGAACTCACTCAACGTGCGGATCTACGGGACCCTCAACAATGGCGTTTACAAGGCTGGCTTCGCGACCACGCAACAGGCATACGAGGAGGCGGTCGGTCCGGTGTTCGAGACCCTCGATTGGCTTGAGGACCGACTGTCTCAAGCGCGCTTCTTATGTGGTGATCAGCTCACCGAAGCGGACATTCGCCTATTCACGACGCTGGTGCGCTTTGATATTGTCTACCATGGCCACTTCAAATGCAATGTTCGGCGGCTTGTTGATTATCGCCATCTTTGGCCATACACGCGCGATATCTTCCAATGGCCTGGAATAGCCCATACGGTCGACTTGCTCCACATCAAACGACATTACTACTTGAGCCACAAGCGAATCAATCCAACCGGTATCGTGCCTGTCGGCCCAGCCCTCGACTTCGAGATTCCGGCGGAACGGGGCAAGGACATCGCCCGCTTGCTGACGTTTTGACCATTGGCCGCCAGACGAATTGGCCGCCAGACGAAGGGAGCAGACAACATGGAACACCGCAATCTGGGCCAATCGGGCCTGCGCGTTTCATCGATTGGCCTTGGATGCAACAACTTCGGGGGACGCATCGATCTCGATACGACTCGGCGTGTAGTCCACAAGGCTCTCGACCTCGGTATCACGCTGTTCGACACCGCAGACGTTTATGGCGAGCGTGGCAGTTCGGAAACGTACCTGGGCCAGGCCTTGGGTGATGGGCGCAAGCAGATCGTGCTTGCCACCAAGGTGGGCATCGCGATGGATGATGCCGGCCTCAAGGCAGGCGCTTCCCGGCGGTATATCATAGCGGCTGTCGAGGAGAGTTTACGCCGCCTGCACACGGACTGGATCGATCTCTACCAAATCCATCGTGCTGACCCGCTGACTCCCATCGAGGAGACCTTGCGCGCCTTGGACGATCTGATCCGTCAAGGCAAGATCCGGTACGTTGGATGTTCCAACTTCGCGGCATGGCAGGTCATCGAATCGCAATGGACGTCACGCGCGGCAGGCCTGAATGCGTTCGTCTCATGCCAGGACGAGTATTCGCTGCTGGTGCGCGGCATCGAGCGCGAGCTGATTCCGGCTGCGACGAAGTACGGCATGGGCCTGTTACCCTACTTTCCATTGGCAAGCGGGCTGCTGACCGGGAAATATCGTCGCAATGCAACGCTGCCAGATGGTACCCGGCTGGCGACGACGACGCGACTCGCGCATCGCTATCTTACGGAACGGAATTGGAGTGTCTCAGAGCGCCTCGTCACCTTCGCGGACGCTTGTGGGCGGTCGATATTGGACCTGGCATTCAGCTGGCTGCTATCACGCCCCCCGGTCGCGAGCGTGATCGCGGGCGCTACCCGGCCGGAACAATTGGACCAGAACGTCAAGGCCGGAGACTGGAAGCTCACTCCAGAGGAGATGGCCGAGGTCGATCGTCTCACCGCCGCCGAAGCTTTCTGATCCCGGAAAGTCGAACCTGACATGAGTGATGCGGCGCGGCTTCAGCCGGGACAGGAGTTGCCGGAGCAGGCGCTTGGACGCGCCCAAGTTGCGGCTCAGGCAAAGCGCTTTGGAGAGGCGGGCGGTATATGCAAGGATGTATTGGCGGCCGTACCCGAGAAACCGAATGCCCTCGCGTTGCTCGGCATCGTGCACGCACATGAGGGCGACATCGATGGCGCGATTGCGCTGCTAGAGCGCGCCGTCAACTATCAAGCCGGGGTGGCAGCCTGGCATGCAAACCTGTGCAGTCTCTATCGCATCACCAATCGTATCGAAGCGGCGCACGCGGCTGGATGCGAGGCAGTGCGGCTGGCTCCGGACAGCGCCGATAATCTCGTTAGCCTCTCTCTTGTGCTCACCGACCTTGATGATCGTGAGCGCGCCATTGCTTGCCTTCTGCGTGCAGTGGGTCTGAATGACCATCATGCCGACGCGCATCTGGCGCTTGCACAGAACCTGCTGGCGCGAGGGGAGATGGATCCCGGTTGGATCGAATACGAGTGGCGGAATCAGACCGAAGCAGGGCGCGGACAATTGCCGCGGATTACCTCTGCGCCCTGGACCGGGATGCGCATTCGCGATGGCAAAATTTTCCTGATTGGCGACCAAGGCTACGGCGACACGATCCAGTTTGCGCGCTACATTCCGGCAGTCGCGGAGCGATTTGACGAGGTGTTGCTCGGATGTAGTGCCGAGATGACGCCGTTACTGGCGCGCATACCCGGCGTATCGCGGACCTTCCATCGCTGGAATGAAATCCCGGGCCACGCTGCTTATTGTCGGCTGTCCAGCCTGGCAATGATCTTCCGCACGACACTCGACACCATTCCCAATGCCGTGCCCTATCTCAGCCCGGAGCCGGTGAGGGTCGCCCATTGGGCAAGCTGGTTGCAGGCAAATCATCCGCCCAGCACCCGTCGGATCGGCTTGGCCTGGAGTGGGCGCCCGACCCACCCCAATGACCGGCGACGCTCGATCCGTCTCGAGCGACTGGTGCCTATCATTGCCGCCGGGCCGGCGCGATTTGTCTCGTTGCAAAAACCGATATCCCCGGTCGACTCTGGCTGGCTTGACCGCTTTCCGGGTCTGATCAGTTTGCCGACGGAGTTGCGCGATTTTGACGATACTGCTGCGCTGATTGCAAACCTCGACCTGGTGATCACGGTCGATACATCGATCGGCCACCTGTCCGGTGCGCTTGGCAAGCCGACCTGGATTATGCTGCCGAAAGCCTGTGACTGGCGATGGCTGCTCGATCGGGCGGACAGCCCGTGGTACCCAACGGTTCGCCTTTTCCGGCAGCAGGTGCCCGGCGCATGGGACACGCTCATTGCCGATGTGGCGGTTGCACTAGCCGCAGACATCCAATGCGGGGCTGTGGCGTCGGCAGAGAGACCGGCGGCGGACTAAATGTTTGAAGAATTTACCTCAGGGGAGTCCCAAGAAATCTCTGAATCCGGCTTGTTCGAAGGAGACTACTACTTAGCGGTCAATCCGGACGTCGCCAAGGCGGGACTGGATCCGTTCAGCCATTTCTGCAACTTCGGCAGCCACGAGGGCCGAAGTCCGAATCTATATTTTGACGCCGACTGGTATATGCAGCAATATCCCGACGTCATCTCGGCCGCGATGAACCCATTGCTGCATTATGTCCGCCATGGAGATCATGAGGGCCGGCAACCGACTCCCATCTTTGATACTCAATGGTATCGCGCCGCGTACGCTGTTGAGTTCAAGCAATTGGCTCTTGCTCATTTCTTGGGCCGCCGACATGGAGGGCACGTATTGCCCTCCCCCACGTTTTACGCTGCAAGATACGTCGAACCTTGCGTAACTATCTCGGCAAAAGGCGGTGATCCATACGCAGATTTTGTCACTTTGGCTGCGGGGATTTCCAGAAATTGGATAGAGCAAGAGGTCATTCGGAACTCGGGCTTGTTTGATCCCAACTATTACCTCATCAACGGCAGTGACTTATTGGACGTCGATGTTGATCCGGTCTCGCATTTCCAGATGTTCGGCTGGCGCGAGCGCCGCAAGCCGAATATCTACTTCGACCCAAGCTGGTATCTCGATACCAACCCCGAGGTCGCCCGGCTCGGCATCAACCCGCTGACGCACTATATCCTGGAAGGCGAGGCAGTCGGGCGGCGGCCGGTGGTGTATTTCGACCCGCTCTGGTATCGCGTGACATACGGTGTCCCCCCTGCCGAAACCGCTCTGGCGCATTATCTCGCGCGACGCCGCGATCAAGTGACGAGCCCCAATCCCTTCTTCAATGCTGCGTGGTATGCAAAAGTCCATCGGACCGAAGTTGGGCTTCGTCGCGACCCCTTTGCCCACTATTTGCAGGCGGGCGTTCATAGGGACATTCAGCCATCTGCCGACTTCGACGCTCGTGGATATCGAAGGAGTCATCTGGGCCGACCAAGCCGGTCGTTTCGACACCTTATGCGTCCAGAAAGGCATAATCCACTTGTTCATTATATTCTCAGGCATTATACCAACCCGCCTAGAGAGTGACACACGCCCACTCCCTTGCGCCGACGGAGCTGTCAACGCCGGAGCAAAGATGCATCGGCGCGCCGGAGCAAAACTACATCACGGATGAGGGCTGCACGGCGCCCTGCAGGGCGCCTTGCAGCATCGCGGTTATTGCTGGGGTGGGCTGTCCGGTATGCTGGCGGCTCGGGCAGTGCGCTGATGGCGCTTGCTCTGCTTGAGCCGGTAGCTGTCGCCGTTCATTTCGAGGATGTGGACGTGGTGGGTGAGCCGGTCGAGCAGCGCGCCGGTGAGCCGTTCGGAGGCGAACACGCCGGTCCACTCGTCGAACGGCAGGTTGCTGGTGACGATGGTCGAACCGCGCTCGTAGCGCTGGCTGAACACCTCGAACAGCAGTTCGGCGCCGGTCTGCGACAGCGGCACGTAGCCGAGTTCGTCGATCACCAGCAGCTTGTAGCCGGCAAGCTGGCGTTGCAGCCGCAGCAGTCGCTTGTCGTCACGTGCCTCGATCAGTTCGTGGACCACGGCCAGCCGCCGTGGTGAAGCCGACCGACAGGCCCTTCTGGCAGGCGGCCAGCGCCAGGCCGAGCGCGATGTGCGTCTTGCCGGTGCCGCTGTTGCCGACCGCGATCACGTTCTCCCGCCGCAGCACATATTCCGAGCGGGCCAGTTCCAGCACCAGCGTCTTGTTCAGCGACGGCAACGCCAGGAAGTCGAAGCTGTCGAGGCTTTTGACTGCCGGGAACCTCGCCTCCTTGATGCGACGCTCGACCATCCGGCGTTCCCGTTCGATCAGCTCCAGTTCGGCCAGCCGCAGCAGGTAGCGGACATGGTCGACGGCGTCGGTCGCGCACTGCCGGGCCAGCTTGTCATACTCGCGCAGGAAGGTCGGCAGCTTCAGCGCCTTCAGGTGATGGGCGAGCAGGAGCTGGGGCCGGGCGTGTCGGTCATGACGCCGCTCCGCCGAGCAGATCCAGGTAGCTCCGGGCCGAGGTGAGCGCCACGTGGGCCCGCGGCAGGTAAGGATACACCGTCATGTCGAGCCTGGCCGGCCGGCGCTCGATCCGGCACAGCACCAGATGCTTCACCGCGTCGAAGCCGATCGCGCCGCGATCGATGGCATCGCGCACGCCGGCCGCGACATCCTCGACCGCGAACACTTCCATCAGCCGCAGCACCTGCACGAACTCGCGCTTGCCGTGCTTGCCCATGCGCGCCTCGAGCAGGCGGCGCAGGATCGTGAACGCCTCCGGCAGGTCCCAGCCGGCCAACGGTGCCGCCTGGTCGAGCGCGCCGATCTTGCGCTCGAGCAGCGCCAGGTAATGCAGCGGGTCGAACACGAAGTCCTCCCGCTCGTAGGACCGGACGTGCCGGGCGATGATGTCGGCGCCGCAGGAGATCACCACGCTGTCGACGTAGCCGCGGATCAGCACCTCGCGATGGCCGTAGGCGGTCGGCACCGAGTAGTCGGTGCCGCGATAGCGCACCAAGGACAGCGAGCTGACCCGGCCGGCTCGCTTCTCGCAGGCGTCATAGGGCGATACAGGCAGCTCGTGGAAGCACGCCTGGTCCCGCGCCAGCCGCGCGCCGATCGTCGCGTCGTGGCCGCGCAGCCGGTCGCCAAGGCGGCGGCGGCAATCCGCCAGCAGCTGCTCGTTCAGCGCGGCGAAGCTGGCGGCATGCGGCAGCGGCACCAGGTAGTTGCGCCGGATCAGCCCGACCAGCCCTTCCACCTTGCCTTTGTCGTTGCCCTTGCCGGGCCGCCCGAACCGATCGGCGAACAGGTAATGCGATTGCAGTTCGCTGAACACGCGCGTCCGCTGCCGGGTGCCGTCGCCCAGGATACGCGCCACCGCCAGCTTGGTGTTGTCATACAGGATCGACAGCGGCACGCCGCCGAAGAACGCGAACGCCGCAACATGTCCGGCGCAGAACGCCTCCGTCGTCTCCGCCGGATACGCCTGCACGAACCCGGCGTCGCTGTGCGGCAGGTCCATGGCAAAGAAGTGGATCTTGCGTTCCACCCCGCCGATCACCGCCAGCGCCTCGCCGAAATCGGCCTGCGCGTGTCCGGCATCGTGCCGCAGCGGCACGAACACCTCGCGCTGCCGTTGACGCTGCGCCAGCACGTAATCCTTGACGATGGTCACGCCGCCGCCATAGCCGTGCTCGTCGCGCAGGCGTTCAAAGATCCGCTTCGACGTGTGCCGCTGCTTCGCCGGCCGGTCCTTATCCTCCGCCAGGATCCGGTCGATGATCCCGACAAACGCAGTCCAGCTTCGGACGCGCCGGCGGCCGACTGCGCCGGTAGCCCGGCGGCACCGAGAACGCCAGCATCTTCGCCACCGTCCGAGGGTCGATGCCAAAACGACGCGCCGCCTCGCGCCGACTGATCCCCTCAATCCGAACCGCGTAGCGGACCCGCCCATACAGCTCCACGCCTCGCATCCCCCAGCCCTCTGCATTCAACGCAAAGAGCTTCCCGCCGCCGGAATTTTACTCCGGCGCAACCGGACCGCCCGGCCGCTTCAGTGAGGGATTTTGTCTCCGGCGCTTACAGGTCCTGCGGACCGGCGGAACCTGCGGCCACTCCGCCCTCAGACCAACGGGATCTGCGAGCAGTTTCACAAGACGCTGCTCGACGAGTTTTACCGGGTGGCGTTCCGCAGGAAGGTCTACGACACGCCGGACGCCCTGCAGGCCGATCTGGACGAGTGGCTGGCGGTCTACAACGAGCAGCGCACCCATCAGGGACGATGGTGCTTCGGCAAAACCCCGATGCAGACATTCCTCGACAGCGCCGATCAGGTGCGCGAAAAGCAGAACGTGGCGGAGGCGGCATAGCGGAACCACACGACAGCTTCGATCCGGCGGACACCCACCACGCCAGATCGACAGTCCGTCAGATCAAATAGAAACTTCTACAGCCGATGGCACCTGGCTCGCCATCGCCGTCGTGTCGGCCTCGATGCAGGACCGCGACACGCTCCCCGCCCTCGATGCCGGCAAGGCGGAGTGGCCGAGCCTGCGCGAGGCGATCTTCGATGGCGCCTTCACCGCCGAGCGCTGCCGGGAATGGTGCGACCTGCACGGTATGCGCCATCGCGTCGTCGCGCGCGATCCCGAGCAAAAGGGCTTTGTCGCGCTCGCAGGTCGCTGGGTTATCGAGCGCAGCTTCGGCTGGCTGGTGCACTGGGGCGGGCTGCTCCGAGATCGCGCAGGCCGCCTGGATGTCGCCGCCGCTCGCCTCGCCTTCGCCGCCATCCTCTCCGGCGTCGAAACCTTGCTCAACCCAATGCCAATCCATGCCGTTGCAAGCTGAACCAACTCAAACAGGCTCTCAGCCCGTCGGGAGTTTCCAAAGCTACCGAGTTGCCGATCTAGGGGGATAGGTCTACCCCGCATCCCCCGTCAGCCCCGCTGCCGCCACCCCCGCCAGCGCCGCCGCCTCGTCGTTGTCGGACGTGTCGCCCGACACGCCGGCCACGCCCAGGATGCGCTTGCCGGCATCGCGGATCAGCACGCCGCCCGGCACCGGCACCAGGAACCCGCCCACCGCATGCGTGACCGCTGCCATGAACTGCGGCCGCTCGGCCGCGCGCCGGGCCAGTTCGCGCGAGCCGAGGCCGAACGCGAGGCGATCTTCGATGGCGCCTTCACCGCCGAGCGCTGCCGGGAATGGTGCGACCTGCACGGCATGCGCCATCGCGTCGTCGCGCGCGATCCCGAGCAAAAGGGCTTTGTCGCGCTCGCAGGTCGCTGGGTTATCGAGCGCAGCTTCGGCTGGCTGGTGCACTGGGGCGGGCTGCTCCGAGATCGCGCAGGCCGCCTGGATGTCGCCGCCGCTCGCCTCGCCTTCGCCGCCATCCTCTCCGGCGTCGAAACCTTGCTCAACCCAATGCCAATCCATGCCGTTGCAAGCTGAACCAACTCAAACAGGCTCTCAGCCCGTCGGGAGTTTCCAAAGCTACCGAGTTGCCGATCTAGGGGGATAGGTCTACCCCGCATCCCCCGTCAGCCCCGCTGCCGCCACCCCCGCCAGCGCCGCCGCCTCGTCGTTGTCGGACGTGTCGCCCGACACGCCGACCACGCCCAGGATGCGCTTGCCGGCATCGCGGATCAGCACGCCGCCCGGCACCGGCACCAGGAACCCGCCCACCGCATGCGTGACCGCTGCCATGAACTGCGGCCGCTCGGCCGCGCGCCGGGCCAGTTCGCGCGAGCCGAGGCCGAAGGCGAGCGCGCCGTGCGCCTTGCCTTGCGCGATCTCGAACCGGCGCAAGCTGGTGCCGTCCTCGGCGGCGAAGGCCTTGGGTACGCCGCGTGCGTCGAGCACCAGGACCGCGAGCGGGTCGAAGCCCGCATTCGCGCGCATGGCGCAGCGCGGCCGTGACGATCGTCTGCGCCTGCTCCAGCGTCAGTTCGGCCATTCTCGGCCCCGTTGATCTCGTCCAGGATCGGCAAAAGGTATTCGGCGAACACCGCCGGGTTCTCGGCGAACGGGAAGTGCCCGATGCCCGGCATCGCCTGGAAGCGCGCGCCAGGGATCTTCGCCGCCGTCGCCGCCGACATCTCGGTGGTGCAGGAATAGTCGTATTCGCCGGTCAGCATGAACAGCCCGGCGCGGCGCGCGTCGATCCCCGCCACCCGCTCGCGCGCGTCCCAATCGCCGGCATAAAAGCAGATGTCGCCGTAGAACACGCCCGGCCCGCTCTGCGCGTAATGCCACAGATACCTCGGCCGCGCACTCGGTCGGGCTCTGCGGCGCCATCAGCCCCTCGATCCATTCCGGCACGAAGAAGCCGGCATTGACCGCCGGGTGCATGGGCCAGGCGTTCAGCCGCCGCTCCATCCGGTCACACGCCTCGCAGGCGATGATGCCGGCGAAGCGGTCGGGGAAGCGCAGCGCCAGCTCCAGGCAGATCTCGCCCGACATCGACGCGCCCAGCACGATCGGGCGCGACAGCCCGGCTGCGGCGATGAACGCCATGATCAGCTCGACATACAGGTCCGTGTCGAGCCGCCACGCTCCCGGCGCGGCGCCCGCGGGCGGCGGCGACTTGCCATGCCAGGGCAGATCGAAGGCGACGAGGCGATGCGCCCGCGTGACCCGCTCATCCGCCATCAGCCGATGGAACTGCCGCCCGTCGGCGCCCGCCGTGTGCAGGCACAGAACGTCCCGCCCGCGACCCGCCGCCTCCTGGAATAGATCGCGTAGGGCACGCCCGCGCACGACGATCGGCACATAGCGACCGGTCGCCGGCGGCAACGGCGTGGCGCCGAGCGATGGCCGCAGCGAGACCGGCGCCGGGGCCGCGTTGCCCAGCGCCAGCCATTTGCCGATCTCCAGCACCCGGCGCAGCACATGCGCGTGCTGGTGAAAGCCGAGCGCGTCGCCCTCGACCCGCGCGCCGGGCACGCGCGCCAGCATGGCGAACAGGCTGTGATGGTGGCGCGGCGGCACGGCCTGCAGATACTTCGCCCAGACTTCGGCCGGCGCGGCGAAGGTGAAGTCGGGCGGGCCGCCGATCTCCGAACCCGAACCCTCGGCGAAGGTGAATCCCGCAATGCCCGCTCCGGTGTCGATCGCGAAGCGCGCCGCCCACGTGCCGCTGCCAGGCGCCCAGCACGGGATCGTCGGCGCAGGCGGCGTCGCCAAGCCGCACTGTCGGGGAAGCCGGTCATGCCGGGTCGATCACCCGCAGCACCACCGGATGATAGGCATCGCCCATTCCCCGCCGCTCGGCCTCCCGCAGGCGCTCCATGGCCAGATCCGCCCCCGGAACGTCGACCCCCGCCTCGCGCGCCATCTCCAGTGCGTAGGAGAGGTCCTTCATGGCGTAGCGCGTCGAGAAGGCGCGCTCGGGGAAGTCGCCGGGCAGCATCGCCTTCATGCCGTGGCTGCGCAGCACGAAACTGTCGCCCGAGCCCTTGGCGATGGCCGGCAGCAGCACCTCGGCGCGGCACGCCCTGGCGCCGGCCCAGCGCCATCGCCTCGGCCAGCGCCTGCGTATTCTGGAAAACCAGCATGTTGTTGAGGATTTTCACCACCTGGCCGCATGCCGACCTTCCCGCAATGCGTGATGTCGGTGCCCATCGTCGCCAGCACCGGGCGGACATGGGCGAACATCGCCTCGCTCGCGCCGACCATGATGGACAGCTCGCCGCGCGCCGCCGCCTCGCGCGTGCGGGCCACCGGCGCATCCGCGAAACCGATGCCCGCGCCCGCCAGCCGCGCGCCGATCTCGCGGGTCAGCGCGACGGGCGAGGTGCTGGTGTCCACCACGCACTGCCCCGCCGCCAGGCGCGGCTCGATCGCCGCGACCACGTCCTGCACGGCGCGCCCGTCGGGCAGCGACAGCAGGATCAGGTCGCAGCGTCGCGATCTCGGCTTGCATGGCCGCGGCCGTGACCCCCGACGCCCGCGAGCCGCTCCAGCGGCTCCTGGCGCAGATCGTGCGCGAGCACCGGCCAGCCGCCCCGGCGCGCGAGATGGCCGCACATCGGCTCGCCCATCACGCCGAGCCCAATGAACCCGATGCGCGCGATCGGGCGCAGCGCCGTCCCGCTCATTCTTGGCTCCTCCATCCCCTCGCCACAGGCAGTCTGCGAACCCCGCCCAGGGCTGTCAAAGCGGGCCGTGCCGGGCGATGCTGCGCCGGCAGGGCAGGGGAGAGCCGCCGATGTATGCCGCGTGCGCGGAACCCGGATGTACTTCGACATCGAAGGCGCGGGCCTGGTGCCCGAGGGCGCGACGATGCGCGAGCGGCCGGTCGCGCTGGTGATCCACGGCGGCCCCGGCGGCGACCATTCGGGCTTCAAGCCCGGCATGAGCCCGCTCGCCCAACGGATGCAGCTCGTCTATTTCGACCATCGCGGTCAGGGCCGCTCCGATCGCGCCGACCCGCCCACCTACACGCTGGACGAGAACGTGCAGGACATGGAGGCGCTGCGCCGCCATCTCGGCCTCGGTCCCGTCGTCAGCATCGGCACCTCCTATGGTGGCATGGTCGCGATGGCGCACGCCGCCCGCTATCCGGAGGCGGTCTCGCACCTTGTCCTGATCGTCACCGCCGCGCATGGCGGGTTCATTCCCCGTGCCCAGGCGATCCTGGCCGAGCGCGGCACCGACGCACAGCGGCAGGCGTGCGAGAAGCTGTGGACAGGCGGGTTCCAGACGGATGCCGAGATGCGCGAGTACTATCGCCTGATGGGCCCGCTCTACGCCCGCCGCCATGACGAGAGCGCGGCGGCAGCCGGCCGCGCCCGCGCCGACGTACTCGCCGGAGCCGCTGAACCGCGCCTTCGGGCCCGAGGGGTTCCTGCGCGGCTTCGACCTGCGCCCGGAACTGTCGCGCATCATCGCGCCGACGCTGATCCTCGCCGGCCGGCACGACTGGATCTGCCCGCCCGAATTCTCCGAGGAGATCCACCGGCTGATCCCGGGCTCGCAACTGCGAATGTTCGAGCACAGCAGCCATTCGATCCGGGTGGACGAGCCGGCGGCGATGATCGAGGCGATCACGACGTTCGTGGAAGATTCCCCGGCTGGGCGAAGCGGAGGCTGATCGCCGGGTCCAGCGCCGATTCGTCGCCGGCGGCCATGAAGGCGATCCGCAGGATCGCGCTGCCGGCCAGGATCGCCAGGGAGGCGAGGGCGGACAGCGCCCGCGACCGTCGCGGCAACAGCATCAGCGAGGCCGCGTGCAGCCCGAGGGGCACGACCGTCCCCAACCCGTCGGCGCCGACCTCCTCGATCAAACCCGGCAGCGTCTTCAGCGCGCCGTCGACTCCCTTGCGGCGATACTGCTCGTCGGCCGCGAGCGTGGCCGCCAGCTCCAGCGCCAGCGCCGCCAGCGCGACCTTGTCGAGGTCGCGCCCGATCCGGCTGCGGCGCCCCTCGCCCAGCGACAGCGCCGCCGCCCCCGCCGCCACCGACGAGGCGCCGAAGCGCACGGCGGTTGCGCGCGGCGCTGCGGCCCAGAGCGGGGTGCTGGTGGCCGACAGCAAGGACGCGGTGTAGGTCGCGATCCCGGCGCCGGTCACTGCGGCCGGGACCTGCGCCGCACGGGCAATCCAGCGCAACCATCCCAGACCCGCCACGCGCGAAGCGACGAACTGCGCCCCGGCGGTCGCCGTGCTGAACACGCCAAAGGCCACCAGAATCCAGCTCCCGATCGACATCGGCGACGTGGCCTTGAACAGCCGCAGCATGTTGTAGAACCGGCGTGGCGTGTGCAGGTCGGAGATCAGCAGCGCCGTGCCCAATGTCGGGGCGAGCACCGACAGGTACCGCCCCCGCCGCGCCGCCGGGGCGGCGGCTCGGCCACGCGCCAGGTCGAGCAAGGTCGAGAGCAGCATCGCCCCGCCCGACAGGCCGGCGATGAAGATGTAGCCGCCCACCATCCAGTTGTTGAACGGCGCCGCCTTGACCTGCTCGCGGCCGTAGTAGGTCGTCCCGTCCCAGCCTTCGTTCCGCTGGACGGGCGCTCCGGCGTCGTCGGGCATGGCGTGTCCCTCAGGCGTTGCGGGTGAAGGTAAACAGCGCCGCGACCGCCAGCCCCGCGGCAGCGGCCAGCCCGGCCGCGAGGCTCGGCAGCGTGCGGTTGGAGGCCCGCGTCGGCGCGGGCGGCAGATTGTAGACCTCGGGCCGATCCGTCAGCAGGAAGAAGGCGTGCAGGTGGTCAAGCCCGCCCGTCGCGCCGGGCGCACCGGGCGTTCCATAGAGATAAGCCGTATCGACGCCGACCTCGTGGAGTGCCTCGACCCGCTTCTCGGCGCGCGCGGTCAGCTCCGCCACCTCGCCGAACTGGATGGAATCGGTCGGACAGGCCTTCGCGCAGGCCGGCTCCAACCCGCCCTTCAGCCGGTCGTAGCAGAGCGTGCATTTATGCGCCTTCCCGTCCGACATGCTGAGGTCGATGACGCCGAACGGGCACGCCGGCTGGCAGTAGCCGCAGCCGTTGCAGATGTCCTGCTGCACGACCACGGTGTGGAACTCGGTGTAGAACAGCGCGCCCGTGGGGCACGCCTCCAGGCACGGCGCATTGTGGCAGTGCTTGCACACGTCGCTCATCATCAGCCAGCCGCTCTGGAAGGCGGACTGTGTGTCGTCGCGCACCGATCGCTCGATGAAGTTCACATGCCGCCAGGTGTGCGCCGACAGCCGGCCGGTATTGTCGTAGCTGTCGCCGGTCAGGTGGAGCTCGTCGGCGGGCAGGTTGTTCCACTCCTTGCACGCCACCTCGCACGCCTTGCAGCCGATGCAGAGCGTGGTGTCGGTGAAGAAGCCGTAGGACCGGCCGGCCACGATCTTCACCCCCGCGGTCAGCTCGAACTCGTCGGTGATCATCCGGTCGAGGCTGGACTCCGGGTACTCCAGCGCCCGTGGGTGCATATCCATGCGCCGCTCCTACCGGTTCAGCCGCGCGATCGAGCGGGCGACGAAGCCGATCACGTTCTCGCCGGGATCGTAGCCAACGCGCACCAACGCCTGCTCGCGCTGCAACGGCGCAAGCTGTTCGGGCTCCAGGGACGCCTTGTGCGACAGCTCGAACTGGTGCGACACGCCGTCCAGGTCGCGAAGCTGGAACCGGCTCTCCTGCACGATCGTGACGATCCCCTCCATGGACTTCATCCAGAACTCCGCCCGACCCGGGCCTACAATCCGTTGGGGGAGTTCCGGTTCCCTTGCGTGCAACCGGTCCCGACAAGCGGCGTTGCAGGCCGGCCGACGATTAGCCCCGGAGTCTTGCTGCAATGAAAAAGCTGCGCCGCCGCCTGACGGACCGCGTCTCCGGGTTCATCGAGGACTGGTCGCTGCCGCGCCAGCTCCAGGGCCAGGACGTGATGGCGGAAGCGGCGAAGAGCACGAGTTCCCGGACGCTGCGTCCCCGGCTAGAGGAGGCGGACCGGGTCGGCACCTCCATCTGCCCGTTCTGCGCCGTCGGCTGCGCGCAGCTCGTCTATGCCAGGAACGGCAAGCCCATCCACATCGAGGGCGACCCGCGCAGTCCGGTCAATCAAGGCACGCTTTGTCCCAAGGGCGCCGGCACGCTCGGGATGCTGCTGAGCCCGGCCCGCATCAATCAGGTCCTGTACCGCGCGCCGCATTCGGATCACTGGGAGCCGCGCCCGCTTGAATGGGCGATGGACCGGGTGGCGGAGCGGATGAAGCAGACCCGCGACGAGACCTTCGTCACCACGCTGGAGGACGGCACCAAGGTCAACCACACGCTGGGTATCGGCTCGCTCGGCGGGGCTACGCTGGACAACGAAGAAAACTACCTGATGAAGAAGCTGTTCGGCGGCGGCCTCGGCATGGCGAACATCGAGAACCAAGCCAGGATCTGACACTCCTCCTCGGTCCCCAGTTTGGGGACCACGTTCGGACGCGGCGCGGCGACCATGGCCCTATGGGACCTGGCCAACAGCGACGTCATCACCGTCATGGGCTCGAACATGGCGGAAAACCATCCCGTGGCGTTCCGCTTCGTCACCGAGGCGAAGTCGCGCGGCGCGACCGTCATCCACGTCGATCCGCGGTTCACCCGCACCTCGGCGCTGGCCGACATCCACGCGCCGATCCGCTCGGGCAGCGACATTGCTTTCCTGGGCGGCATCATCCACCACATCCTGGAGAACGACCTGTGGTTCCGTGACTGGGTGATGGCGTACACCAACATCGCGGCCATCGTCGAGGACGGCTACCGCGACCCCGAGGAGACGGGCGGCGTGTTCTCGGGCTTCAATCCCGACGACGCCGGCTACAAGGTCGATACCTGGCAATACAAGGGCGAGGTGGTGCCCTCGGCCCTGGCTGAGCACACGCCGCCGTTGGCCGAGAAGGACGCGGCGGCGGGCGAGCGGGAGATGACGAGGCACCCGCCGCCCGGCGATCCCACGCTCCAGCACCCGAACTGCGTCTATCAGATCATGCGTCGCCACTTCGCCCGCTACACGCCCGAGATGGTGGAGCGTGCGACGGGCTGCCCGAAGGCGATGTTCCTGCGGATCGCCGACGCCATCGCCCGCAACTCGGGGCGCGAGCGCACCGGTGCCTTCTGCTACGCGGTCGGCTGGACGCATCACTCGACGGGCGTGCAGATGATCCGCGCGGCCTCGATCATCCAGGGCCTGCTCGGCAATGCCGGCCGGCCGGGGGGCGGGGTGATGGCGCTGCGCGGGCATTGCAGCATCCAGGGCAGCACGGACATCCCGACGCTCTACAACATGCTGCCGACCTACCTGCCGCAGCCGGATGCGATGAAGCAGCATCAATCGCTGAAGGCGTTCCTGAGCGCCGAGACGCCGCTGACAGGATGGTGGCACAACTTCCCCAAATACATGGTCAGCCTGCTCAAGGCCTGGTACGGGGAAGCGGCCACCACGGCGAACGACTACTGCTACGACTACGTGCCCAAGATGACGGGCGACCACTCCCAGTTGCCGATGACATTGGCGATGGTGGACGGGGTGGTGAAGGGACAGCTGGTGCTCGGCCAGAACCCGGTCGTGGGCGGCGCCAACTCCGACCTGATCGAGCGCGGGCTTTCCAAGCTGGAATGGCTCGTCGTGCGCGACTTCGCGATGACCGAAACGGCGGATTTCTGGCAGAAGGGCCGTCTCGTGCAACGCGGCGAGCTGCGACCGGAGGACATCGGCACGGAAATCTTCTTCTTCCCGAGCGCGATGGCGGCCGAGAAGGAGGGCACGGTCACCAACACCTCGCGTCTCGTGCAGTGGCACGACAAGGTCTGCGAGCCGCCCGGCGACAGCCGCTCCGAGACCTGGTTCGTATACCATCTCGGCCGGCGGCTGAAGGCTATGTACGCCGCCAGCAGCGATCCCCGCGACCGGCCGATCCAGGCGCTGACCTGGGACTATCCGACCAGCGGCGCCATCGCCGAGCCGGATGCCGCCGCCGTGCTGCGCGAAATCAACGGACGGCGCCTGTCCGACGGCAAGCTGTTGCAGAGCTTCGAGGAGATCAAGGACGATGGCTCTACCGCCGTCGGCGGCTGGCTCTACACCGGCATCTTCCACGACGAGCACGACAACAAGGCGCGCTCGCGCAAGCCCGACGGCCCCTCCGGCCCTGGCAGCCATGCCGGCTGGGCGTGGGCGTGGCCCGCCAACCGGCGGACCATGTACAACCGCGCCTCCGCCGACCCCGACGGCAAGCCGTGGTCGGAGCGCAAGAAGATGATCTGGTGGGACGAGGAGAAGGGCGAGTGGACCGGCAAGGACGTGCCGGACTTCGAGAAGACCACCAAGCCGACGATGCGGCCGAACTACTGGCTGCATCCCAGGGGCATGAAGGCGCTGTCGGGGGCCGACCCGTTCATCATGGAGGCGGACGGCAAGTGCCAATTGTTCGCCCCGTCGGGCCTGAAGGACGGACCGTTGCCGACCTACTACGAGCCGGTCGAGAGCCCGGTGCGCAACCTGTTTTATCCTGACCAGCAGATGAACCCGGCGGCGAAGCTATGGCCGCGCCCCGGCAACGAGATCCACGAGGCCGCCGACCCGCGCTTTCCCTACGTGTTCACCACGTTCCGCCTGACTGAGCTGCATTGCGGCGGCATCGCCACCCGCGTCATGCCGCACACCGCCGAGCTGCAACCCGAGGCGTTCGTGGAAATCTCGACCGAGCTGGCCGTCGAGCATGGGGTCGGGAACCTCGATTGGGTGGTGCTCTCCACGGCGCGCGGCGAGATCGAGGTCAAGGCGATGGTCACGCAGCGGCTGCGGCCGTTTTCGATCGACGGGCGGCTTGTGCACCAGATCGGCATGCCCTGGGTGTACGGCTGGAACGGCTTCGCGCGCGGCGACATCGCCAACGTGCTGCTGGGCATCTACGGCGACCCGAACACGAGCATCCATACGACGAAGGCGCTGACCTGCAATCTG
This sequence comes from uncultured Pseudomonadota bacterium, assembly GCA_963756495.1. GTDB lineage: Bacteria > Pseudomonadota > Alphaproteobacteria > Acetobacterales > Acetobacteraceae > DATFDN01. Next base: position 317,169 of record CAVWNS010000014.1, read on the forward strand.
CGCAAGGGACGGCTGGCGCGGCCCGGCGGGGTCGGCCGTGGCCAGTGAAAACACCGGTGACCAGCCCGGGCCGCGCGCGCTGGCGCTAATCGACAAGCTGCTGACCGAGCGCCCGCACAAGGTCGGCCACGACTTCTCGAAAACGACGCGTTGCCTGTCGGCCTATCGCGACGAACTGATCGGCCGCCTGCGCGCCAGCGGTGCCGCGCATGACCGCGCGCATCTCGACGCGGTCAATGCCGTCCTCTCGGTGGTCGTCGGCGGCCATTTCCCTCTCGGCGGCATCCCCTGGCCGCATATCGAGAAGGCGTGCGAGCGGTTACGCGCGGTGCTGGCCAAGGGGTAGGTGTTCGGCGCGCAATCGGGCACTGAGACGCGCGCGATGGCGCTGGTCGCGTTCCTGGCGCTGTTCTTCGGGCTGCTCGCGGCGGGGATGCCGATCTTCCTCGTGCTCGGCATTATCACCTATGTGCCCGCGCTGACCCTATGGGTGCCGTCGGTGGTCTACGGCACCTGAGCGACATCAGGCGCGACGCGCGCGGCCCGATTGCGCGAGAATCCAGACCAGGCCGAATGCCAGCGGCAGGATGCCAGCAGCAAGGAACGTAGCGCGGAATGCGAGGTCGAACGCGCCGGCCGGCGCCGCGCCGGTCCCCAAGCTGGCGTCGCGCATCGACTGGAACAGCAGCATCAGCGTCGCCGCCCCGAACACCAGGCCCATCGTGCGGGTCAGCATCGCAAGGCTGCCGGCGACCCCGCGATCGGCTTGCGGCAGGGCGGCGGTCACGCGGTCAAGATAGGCGACCTGGAACAGCCCGACCCCAATTCCCTGCACGGTCATCCCCGTGACGAGAAGCGCCAGCGATACGCCCCGTGCTGCACCTCCCGCGGCGATGGCGAGCAGCCCCACCGCCGCCAACAGGGCGCCACCGGCCAGGGGCCACGCCGCGCCCCGGCCCAGCACCCGGCCGGCGAGCGGCGCGACCAGCGCCACCGCCGCCGGGGAGGCGGCCAGCACCGCGCCGCGACTGATATCCGAGAGTGCGGGCAACGACGCGAGAGCGAACGGCGCCAACAGCAGCACGGCAAATCCGGCCAGGTTCACCAGCAGGCTGCCGGCATTCAGCAGCACGAAATCGGCGCGCCGGAACAGCCCGAGTTGGATGATCGGCGAGGGCGTCCTTCCCTCATGGCGCACGAACAGAGTCCCGGCAACCATGGCGGCACCGGCCGCGAGCATCGCCCAGGCCGGCTGGCGCATCGTGCCGAGCGCCAGCAGCAGGCCGCATAATGCGAGCACGAGCAGGACGGCGCCGGCCCAGTCGAAGGTTGGCGGCCCACCCGCGCGCGTGGGCGGAGCGAGCGGCAGTCGCAGTCCCAGCGCGCAACCGACAAGCGCGAGCGGGGCGCGGGCCCAGAACACGCAGGACCAGTCGAACCGGGTGAGCAGCAATCCGCCCAGCACCGGCCCCAGCGCCCCGGCAACGCCGAACGCGACGGTGTAGGCGGCGACGGCGCGCGGACGTAGCGCCTCCGCGTAGAGACCCGTCACCAACGCGGCACCGCAGCTCAGGACGAGGCCGGCGGCAATTCCTTGCAGTACCCGCCCGGCCAGCAGCCAGCCGAAGCTCGGCGCGAGCGCGCACAGCACGAACGCGACGGCGCTCCCGCCCGTGCCGAGAAGGAAGATGCGGCGGTGCCCGGCAATGTCGCCGACCCGGCCGAACACCAGGACCAGGCTGGCGCTGGCCAGCGTGTAGCTGATGACCACCCCCTGGATCGCGGGCAGAGCCAGGCCGAAATGGGCCGTGATGCGCGGGAAGTCCACGTTGACGGCCGAATCGAGCGGCACCGTCGCGCTACCGAGCAGCACGGCGGCGAGCGCCCAGGGATCGATGCAGCTTTTCGCGCGCCGCGGCCGGGTGCGGGATCGCGCCCGGCCGGGGAGACCGGCGCCGGTCGTCTCAGACCGACTTCTTGAGCGAGGGCGAGGCCTTGAACCGGACCGTCTTGCCGGCCTTCACCTTGATCGGCTCGCCGGTGCGCGGGTTCAGGCCCTTGCGCGCCTTGGTCCTGCGCACGGTGAAGGTGCCGAAGCTCGGCAGCGTGAACCTGCCGGACTTCCTCAGCTCCTTGACGATCGCGTCCATCAAATGGCCGGCCGCCCGATTGGCCGCCGCGCCGGTCAGATCGGCCGAGGACTGGATGATCTGGGCAATAAAGGCCTTCGACATGATGTCTCCTCGTTTCAAGCCAAGCAAGGCCTGTCCTGCGACGGGCCGGGCCTCCTGTGCCGCCGGCACAGGCTCGTGGCGTCCACCAATTCGCCACGCCACAGCAGCAGTTTTACGAAGTCGAAACGGTCAATGCCAGTTTTTGTTGAGTCCGTGCGGTAAAAAACATCGCAGGTAGTACAGTTTCGATGGCGGATCTGTCCGCCGGCTGCGGGCGGGGCCGCGACCCCGCCCGCGTTGGATCAAAGTCCGGCCTGGGTGACGAACTTCGTGATCAGGTAAGCCTCGATCGCCTCCGACCCGCCCTCGGACCCGTAGCCGGAGTCCTTGACGCCCCCGAACGGCACCTCGGGCAGCGCCAGGCCGATATGGTTGATCGTCATCATGCCCGCTTCGACCGACGCCGCGATCGCGGTGGCCGTCCTCGTCGAGCGCGTGAAGGCGTAGGACGCGAGGCCGAAGGGAAGCCGGTTCGCCTCGGCCACCACGTCGTCGAAGCCGCGGAACGGCGAGATCACCGCGACCGGGCCGAACGGCTCCTCGTTCATGATGCGCGCGTCCTGCGGCACATTGGTCAGCACCGTCGGCTCGAAGAAGTTGCCCTTGTTGCCGATCCGGTTGCCCCCGGTCCGCACCTCGGCCCCGTGCCGCACGGCATCGCCGATGAACGCCTCCATCGCGGCGATGCGCCGCGCATTGGCCATCGGCCCCATGGTGGTGCCGGCTTCCAGGCCGTCGCCCACCTTGGCCTTCTTCACGTTGGCCACGAACGTATCGACGAACTTCTCGTACACCGGCTCCTGCACCAGGAAGCGGGTGGGCGAGATGCACACCTGCCCGGCGTTGCGCAGCTTGCTCACCGCGAGGTAGCGGCTCGCGGTCTCCACGTCGGCGTCGTCGAACACGATGGCCGGGGCGTGCCCGCCCAGCTCCATCGTCGCCCGCTTCATGTGCGCGCCGGCCAGCGCGGCGAGTTGCTTGCCGACGGCGGTCGAGCCGGTGAACGAGAATCTTGCGGATCACCGGGTGCGGGATGAGGTATTCCGAGATCTCGGCCGGCACGCCGTAGACCAGGCCGATGACCCCGGCCGGCACGCCGGCATCGGCGAAGGCACGGATCAGCTCGGCCGGCGAAGCCGGCGTCTCCTCGGGCGCCTTCACGATGATGGAGCAGCCCGCCGCGAGCGCGGCTGACAGCTTGCGTACTACCTGATTGATCGGGAAGTTCCACGGCGTGAAGGCGGCGACCGGGCCGACCGGCTCCTTGATCACAAGCTGGTATACGCCCTCGGCGCGGGCAGGCACCACGCGTCCATAGGCGCGACGGGCTTCCTCGGCGAACCAGTCGATCACGTCGGCCCCGGCCAGCGTCTCGCCCTTGGCCTCGGCCAGCGGCTTGCCCTGCTCCATCGTCATCAGGCGCGCGATGGCATCGGCACGCTCGCGCAGGATGTCGGCCGCCTTGCGCATGACCTTCGCGCGGTCATAGGCCGAAACCTTGCGCCAGGTCGCGAAGCCCTTCTGCGCGGCCGCGAGCGCGCGGTCCAGGTCCCCGCGGTCGGCGTGCGCGACCCGACCGGCCGTCTCGCCGGTGGCGGGGTTCAGCACCTCCAGCCTGCGATCGCCGCTCGCCAGCGTCCAGGCGCCGTCAATGAAGAGGTTTACATCCGGGTACATGCGATTCTCCTGTGCCCACGCGGTCGCGGCGTGTGCCGCCAGTCGCCCGCAAGCGTCCCCTGGGGTGGTATCCCGCGCGCCGACATTGTCAAGCCGCCGGCGCCCGGTTCCGCGCCGCCTTCCCAGCCGCGCCCATCGGAGGCATGCTGTCGCCGACGGGGTTTTTGATCCCTGGCCCAGGGGAGGGCGTGCCATGAACAGCATCCGCAACAGTGTCTATCGCCATCTCGAGGTGACGCCCATCGCCGGCTCGGCGGGAGCCGAGATCGCGGGCGTGGACCTCGCGCGCGACCTGCCCGACGACGTGCTCGGCGAGATCCGCGCAGCCCTGCTGGACCACCTCGTCATCTTTTTCCGAGACCAGCGCATCAACGACGACCAACTTCTCGCCTTCGCGCGCCGCTGGGGCGAAATCCACCTGCATCCGTTCATGGAAGGGATGGCGGATCATCCGGAGATCCTGGAGATCGTGAAGCGCCCGACGGACAAGAAGAATTTTGGCGGCGCCTGGCATACCGACCAGATGTTCTCGCCGCGCCCCGCGATGGGCACCATGCTGTACGCGCTGGAGGTGCCGTCGGCGGGCGGGGACACGATGTTCACCAACCAGTACCTCGCCTACGAAAGCCTGTCGCCTGGCATGCGCGCCATGCTCGACGGCCTGCGCACGGTGTGCGTCGGCGACCGCTCGGCACGGCGCGGCGGGCCGCCGCGCAAGGACCTGTATCCCACGCAGATGGCCTCGATGCGCGGCAAGGACCCGGGGGACGTGCAGACCACGAGCGTGCATCCGCTGGTGCGCACCCATCCCGAGACGGGGCGCAAGGCGCTCTATATCGGCGGCCATGTCGTGTGCTTCGACGGCATGACCGAGGCCGAGAGCGAGCCGCTGATCGCATTCCTGATGGCCCACTCGATCCGACCGGAGTTCACCTGCCGCTTCCGCTGGGAGACCGGCTCGCTCGCCTTCTGGGACAATCGCTGCACCCAGCACTTCGCGGTCAACGACTATCCCGCCGAAACGCGGATCATGCACCGCGTCACGGTGTGCGGCGACACGCCGTTCTGAACCTCGTCCAACCGGCGAGGAACCTTCAAGGGAGCGACCCAGCATGCGCGTGGGATTCATCGGCGTCGGCAACATGGGCGGTCCCATGTGCCGCAATATTGTCCGCAACACCAACCATCAGGTCGCGGTCTTCGACCTGAACGCGGACGCCATCGCCGCCTGCACCGCGCTGGGCGCGGCCGCCGGCACCTCGGTCGCGGATGTCGCCGCCGCTGCCGACGTGGTGTTCACCTCGCTGCCCATGCCGCACCATGTCGAGGAAGTCACGCTCGGCACCGGCGGCATCGCCGAAAGCGCGCGGCGGGGCAGCGTCGTGATCGACCTGTCCACCAACTCCCCGGCCACCGCGCGGCGCGTGCAGGCGGGGATGCAGGCGAAGGGCGTGGCGATGCTGGAAGCGCCCGTCTCCGGCGGCGTGCCGCGCGCGACCGACGGCACCATCGTCATCATGGTCGGCGGCGATCCGGCGGTGTTCGAGGCGCAGTTGCCGCTGCTGAAATCGTTCAGCAAGGAGGTGATCCATGTCGGCGAGGTCGGCATGGGATCGGTCGCCAAGCTCTGCAACAACATGCTGGCGTTCTGCAATGCCGCCGCCGCCGCCGAGGCGCTGATGCTGGGCCGGCTCGCCGGCATCGACGTGCACAAGCTCTATGACGTGATCTGCAACGCGTCGGGCAACTCCGACGCGTTCCGGGGACTGGGGAAGAAGGCATTCGCCCGCGATTTCAACCCGGGCTTCGCGCTCGACCTCGCCCACAAGGATTTGCGGCTGGCACTCGAGATGGCCGACGAGGTCGGGCTGCCGGGAATGATCGCGCCGCAGGTGATGAACCTGATGCGCCTGGCCCGCGCCAAGGGGATGGGCAGCGGCGACTCAAGCTCGGTGCTGCGGGTATACGAGATGGCGTTGGGCCAGGAGGTCGAGTAGGCTCGAGTAGCCCGGCGAGACCGACGGAACAGAGGAAAGCCCTGAAGGATCGCCACCCCCAGGTCTCCGAGATTGTGGCTCGTTGAAAGTGTTCATCGCCAATTTCGGGCAGGAAAATTGCCTATGGCCCGAGTGTCTGAGGCGCGGCACGGTCGCCACGATCGACCAAGAGGGCATTCACCCCTTCTGGGAAGCTCGGGATCGCCGTGGCTACATTGAGTACGCACTGGCGCACGTGAAGACCGCGCGGATGCAAATACCTACCCGCCCAGTGGCGTCCCGCTGGTACGGCTCGGCTAACGTGATCGCTAATACGAGCGGGGACCTCTGGGTTCATCGGGAAAAAGGGCAGCTCTGGTGGACCACATCACGGTCCGATTCAGTCGAGATCGCCTTGGCGCCCTCCTTCAATCCCGCCCGTGATGGGCCTCGCGTCTATGAATTGCACAAGCCCTGCGAACCGTGGTCGGACCATAGCCGTAGAGGCGCGCCTCTATCTTGGGGCGGCCTGCATCCAAAGGCGAAGGACTTTCTTTTCACCGAAGCATCGCTACAGGAGCTCTCGCCGGAAAACGCCGAATATGCCTTAGCTGGTTGCCGGCGACGACCTGGACCTCTGGCATCATCAGCCGAAATGGCGCGCCAAGGTCGAGCGTACGGGCAAGAATCCGGCCATCATCTATGATGCTCGCGGAAAGACGGTCTGGCGGATGGTGGAGACAGCACTTAGCACCGTTGCTGGCGCGAATGGCCAACAAGTGCTGCGCACAATCAAGGATAAGCGTGGTGGCTTCGACAAGCCGGCGTTAGAGGCTTACGTTTCTACCTTGATTGATGAGCAGGATGGCCTCTGCGCTGTTACAGGAATCGCTCTCCAGTTCGACGGTGAGGACGACGACCCGGAGCTGCGTTGCTCCCTCGACCGGATCGACAGCGACGGCCACTACGAGCAAGGCAACCTACAGGTCGTCTGCCGCTTCGTGAACCGCTGGAAGAGCGACAGTTCCGATGCGGAATTTCGGCGTCTTATACCAAGCCGCCTGGCCCCTGACTCTCTGGGATTCCCAATCTGGCTCGGTTCTGATTCGATGGCCGCGTGGTCGAGTCGGAGCGAGGCATCGGATGGGCGCGGCAGTGACGGTGACGCGTACGGAGCACACGGCGGCTGGCCTTCGTGAGATCGCGGGCAAATGCCGCGACGGCGCGCAGGTCCGCCGGCTGCTGGCGATGGCGATGATTCTGGAGGGCTATCCGCGCGCCGAGGCGGCGGAGCGGAACGGCATGGACCGGCAAACGCTTCGCGACTGGGTGCATCGCTACAATCGGGACGGGGTGGACGGGCTGACGTCGCGCCGCGGCCCAGGCCCCGCGCCGGTCCTGACCAAGGAGCAAATGGCGGAGCTGAGGGAGCTGGTCGTCAAGGGGCCGGATCTGGAAAAGCACAAGGTGGTGCGCTGGCGGTGCCTGGATTTGCGCGAAGAGGTTGCGCGCCGCTTCAGTGTGACGGTGCATGAGAGCACCATCGGCAAGTGGTTGCGCCGGCTCGACCTGACCCGGCTGCAGCCGCGGCCGTTCCATCCGAAGAAGGACGCCGCGGCCGAGGCGGCGTTTAAAAAAACTTTGCCAGTCTGGTGAAGGAGGCGCTGCCCGCTTCCGCGGCTGACAAGCCAGTCGAGATTTGGTTTCAGGACGAAGCACGGGTCGGCCAGAAGGGCGGCCACGCTTACATTTGGGCGCCGATCGGCTCGCGGCCGTTGATGGTCCGCGATAACCGCCACGACTCCGCCTACCTGTTTGGCGCGATTTGCCCGAACCGCGCCGTCGGCGCCGCAATCATCATGCCGGGCGTCAATGCCGAGGCCATGACCGAGCACCTGGCCGAAATTAGCACCCAGGTCGCACCCGGCGCTCACGCCGTGCTGGTCTGCGACAGCGCCGGATGGCATCAGCGGGGCGTCCGTCTCGGCGTGCCCGACAACATCACACTCCTGCCGCTGCCGCCGTACTCCCCGGAACTGAACCCGATGGAGAACGTCTGGCAATACCTCCGCGCTAACCGGCTGTGCGCCCTGGTGTGGGACGGCTACGACGCCATCGTCGAGGCGTGCCGGACCGCCTGGCATTTCTTCGTCAACGACCCTGACCGCATCAGCTCCGTCGGCGCAAGGGAGTGGGCGTGTGTCACTCTCTAGGCGGGTTGGTATTATAGAGCTGGTCAAGTCCTCTCGGTTCTGACCGTAGCAGAGAGCGTGCCGCGCATTACCCGATTTGGGATCGAACTGCGGACACAAAGCCCCGAAGCAATCGACGATCGTGTTGGGTCGAGGACGACTGTTCCGATCCCAGACCGGCGACCACGCGATGACGCTAAAGGCGGCCGGGGATGTTCGCTGTCTCGAAGAATATGCCGGTGACCGCATAGCCGCCCGGGGTCGGCGCAAACGCGATCCAGTACCGGCCCTCTTTCAGCCATTGCCAGCCATAAGCCGCAAGTTCGGGATAGGGCCGTGGTGAAGGCCAGAACGGTCCTGCCTGTTCCTCGATCCGGGCGGCTGCCATTGCCACAGCCTCGGTCATGCGGACGGTGGCGAGGTCGCGACCCAACCTGGCGTAGTGATCTTCCAGCATCTCAAGCTGTGCCTGGGCCGCTGCGGTGATCAGGACCATCAGCCGGGTTCGGCGATCTTCTCCCCTTCGGCTTGCCTTGCCTGCTGGCGGCGCTCAGTCCGGCGGTACGCCCGTCCATGGATCAAGGTCAGAACCGATCCAAGCGGGCGTACACGGCCCGCAGCCAGATCGTCGCGACTGCGATCGAGCTCGTCCCGCAGGTCTTGCGGCGTGGGTCGGTTCGCGCCGGGCGTCCTGTCCATTGCCAGAGTATAAGATGGCTAGCGGGCGAATAGAAGGCAAACGACGGCATCATGGCCAAACCTGCGCTGGGGTGGCGCTCGCCGATATGGCCGCCAGGACCGCTTCGGTCGGCAGCAAAGGGTTCCGATCGGCCCGTTACAGCCCCGCCGAGGCGTGCAGCCCGAGAAGCCTGTCCGCTTCCACGGCCAGAGTGGCGATCAGCGCTGCCATGTCGCGCTGCACGGCTGCGAAGCGGGGCAGCGGCGCGATCCGGGCCTCGTCCATGTAGAGCCTGCGCGCGATCTCGATCTGCAGTGCGTGGACCCCCTCGCAGGGGCGGCCGTAGTGGCGGGTGATGAAGCCGCCCGCATAAGGGTCGTTGCGTCGCACCGTGTAGCCCAGGGCGGTCAGCGCCTGCTCGGCCGTGCGCGTGACCGCCGGGCAGCAGGCCGTGCCGTGGGCGTCGCCGAGCACGACATCCGCCCCGCCGCGCGCGCCGCCGTTCGCCGGCATGGAGTGGCAGTCGATCAGCAGGCAACCACCAAAAGTCGCCCGCGTGCCACCGATCAATGCCGCCAGCGTGTCGTGGAATGGTTGCCAGCAACTGCGCACGCGCCCCGCGGCCTCCTCGAAGCGCAGCCGGCCGCGATAGATCGTCTCGCCCGTCGCTACCACCCGCGCGATGGTCCCGAGGCCGGCACACACACGCGGGCTGGTGGTGTTGACCCAAGGCGGCAGCACGTCGTCGAACATGGCCGGGTCCAGCTCCCAGGCCTCCCGGTTGGCGTCGCAATAGGCGCGCGGGAATGACGCCGCCAGCAGCGGCGCGCCGTGCGCGGGCGCGTCGGCGAACAGCTCGTCCACGAAACCGTCCTCGCTGCGCCGCAGGCTGAGCGCGTCGAGCCGGGCGGCGGCGATGAAGGCCGCCGGGTAGCACCGGCCGGAATGGGGCGAGGCGAAGACGACGGGCACGGTCTGGCACAGGGGCCTGGCCACGGTCAGCGGTGGGGGGGTGTCGTCGCGGGCTTCGGGGCGGAGGTCGGGGACGGCCATGTCCATAGCCCCATTGAACGCGACCACCCCGCGCCTGTCACCATCCCACAAAGGCACAGTGCGTTCAGAACTCCGGGTCCGATCCCCCATCAGACGGCGTTCGTACAATTTTCAGAAGGAATTTTCCAGTTGCCGCCATGCAGGAATCGCGTTGACCATTGGGTGCGGTGCGCGTTAGGCCACGCCGGTGTCCGAAGCTGAATCCCGTCCCTTCATCCGAGTCCGGGGCCGCTCGCTCATGGCGCTGGTGCTGGCGCCGGAGCCGCCGGTGGCCGACTGGCTCGCCGCCCTGGACGCGCAGATCGCTCGCGCGCCATCCTTTTTCGACGCGCGGCCGGTGATCGTCGATCTCGGCGGCCTTCCTAGCGATCAGTCGGGCGTGGCCGGGCTGATCCAGGCAATGGCCGAGCGCGGCATCCGCATCATCGGCACCGAGGGCGCCCACCCGTCGTGGGCGGGGGTTGCCAAATGGGGTGGCCCGATCGGGGCCGGCGGCAAGGGCAAGCCGGTCGATGTGCCGGACGAGCATCCTGCCGCCAACGCCGAGGCCACCGCCGCCGCCCACCACGCGCCCGCCGAGGGCACGTCGCTCGTATTGTCCGAGACCGTACGCTCCGGCCAGTCGGTCGTGCATGAGGCCGGCGACGTCATCGTCGTGGGCTCGGTCTCGTCCGGCGCGGAGATCGTCGCCGGCGGATCGGTCCATATCTATGGCGCGCTGCGCGGCCGGGCCATCGCGGGCCTGGGCGGCTCGCGGCAGGCCCGTATTTTCTGCCGGCGCCTGCACGCCGAGCTGCTGGCGATCGAGGGCGTCTACAAGACGGCCGACGACATGGACACGGCGCTGCACGGCCGCGCAGTGCAGGCCTGGCTCGATGGCGAGCAGATGATGATCGCGGCATTGGACTGAAAGCCGGCGGATTGACAGCAGCGGAGAGGAGAGGAAAGCGAATGGCGCAGGTCGTGGTCGTGACATCCGGCAAGGGCGGCGTGGGCAAGACCACGTCCACCGCGGCGCTCGGGGCCGCGTTGGCACAAGGCGGAGAGAACGTCGTCGTCGTGGATTTCGATGTCGGCCTGCGCAACCTCGACCTGGTGATGGGGGCGGAGCGCCGTGTGGTCTTCGACCTGATCAATGTCGTGCAGGGCGATGCCAAGCTCAGCCAGGCGCTGATCCGCGACAAGCGGCTGGAGAATCTATCGCTGCTGCCGGCCTCGCAGACCCGCGACAAGGACGCGCTGACGGAAGCCGGCGTCGCCCGCGTGATCGACGAGATGCGCGAGCGGTTCGACTGGATCATCTGCGACAGTCCCGCCGGGATCGAGCGTGGCGCCACCTTGGCGATGCGCCACGCCGACAGCGCGGTGGTCGTGACCAACCCCGAGGTCTCGTCGGTGCGCGACTCCGACCGCATCATCGGCCTGCTGGATTCCAAGACCGCGCGGGCCGAGAAGGGCCAGCGCATCTCCAAGCACCTGTTGCTGACGCGCTACGACCCGGCGCGGGCGCAGCGCGGCGAGATGCTGAAGACCGACGACGTGCTGGAGATCCTGTCGATCCCGCTGCTGGGCATCATCCCCGAGAGCCAGGACGTGCTGCGCGCCTCCAATCTCGGCGCCCCAGTGACCATCAACAGCCCGGGCAGCGTCGCCGCACGCGCCTACGGCGAAGCCGCCAAGCGCCTGCGCGGCGAAACCATCGAGGTGAGCATCCCGGTGGAGCGGTCGCGCTTCTTCGGCAAGCTGTTCGGCCGGAGGGCGATGGCATGAGCCTTCTCACCCTGTTTCGTCGGCGCGACATTGCGCCGGCGGACTCCGCGCCGGTCGCGCGCGATCGCTTGCAGATCCTGCTCCAGCACGAGCGGGCGGTGGTCGGCAAGAACGATTTGGTGGCCCGCTTGCAGGAGGAGATCCTGGCGGTGATCGCCAAGCATGTCGCGGTCGAACGCGACAAGGTGCAGATCAAGCTCGATCGGGGCGGCTCGTTCTCCATGCTGGAGATCGACGTGGAGGTGCCGAGTCCCGAATTGCAGAACTGACGGATACAAGTCGCTACAGCGGGATCGCCAGCAGCGTGTCGAAGCGCTGGCTGTCGCAGGCGACGATCCGCTCGGCGAAGCGCAGAGCCCCGCGCTCACCACGCACGCGGTCGAGATAGAGACCGGTCGCGAACAGGTCCATGCGGCCTTCGCGCATCGTGCGCACCACCAGGAACGGCGTCTCTGCCGTCGCGCCGTCTGACGTATCGCCCGCGTCCAGGATTCGCGGCAGCCCGATAATGTGGCGGTAGGTGTGGCGCTCGTAGATGTTGGCCTTGCGCAGGGCCGACACGCGATCCCGCAGCATCGCGCGGCTGTCGGCATAGATCACGCCGGCCGAATAGCCTCGGCGCAGATTTTCCGCCGTCGTCACCTTGTAGAGGCAATCCTCGACGAAGAAGTCCGGCCACGCCTCCAGCCGGTCGGCATCGATCGCGGCGGCGTAGGCCCCATTCAGCTCGGCCAGCCGCAGCAGCATCGCCCCGGTCGTCATGCTCATAGGTCCATCAGGCTGCACCACTGCTTCCAGAAGCCACGCACCGCCGTCTCGCTGGCGCGGCTCTCCTGGCTCTCGGTTCCGGTGCCGCCCATCTCCAGGATCGTCGTCTGATCCGCCGCCGCCGCGGCGCCACGTTCCACGAAGCCGCCGATGCAGCCGTCCTCGAGCGAGACGTAGCCCGCCGGCCCGGTCAGGTTGATCTGCCGTAGCCGGCGCCTCCGCAGGTCCGGCGTATCGTCGGCGTAGCCCAGGAAGATCCAGTGCAGATCCGTCTCGCCCCTGCCGCGCGGCAGGAAATGGCGGATGGCGAGTGCATTGCGGGTGCGCTGGAAGACGAAGCTCGGAAAAATGGAGATGATCTGCTGCTGCACGCTGTCGCCGTGCTCGTCCACGGAATCGAGCAGGCTGGGATCGGCGAGCCGGAACGCGTCGTCGACCGAGCGCAGGCCCTGATAGGCCGTGTCCACCGTCTCGCTCGGGGCCAGCGTCTCGGACACATGGCTCCCCCCGTTCGCGCTGACCGACACGCCGCCGCCCTGGCTGAGGCGGTTGATCTTGAAGGTGGCGAAGAACACGTGCAGCAGACTGGCATGATAGGTGTCGCGGACGTTTTCCGCATACAGCTTCCAGTTGTTCGGCAGCACCTCGGTAAACCGCCCGATGACCTCCAGCTTGCGCCCGGCGACGTGGCGGATGCGCGCCAGCACGTCCGGGCCGGCGTAGGTTGCAATGTCGGGGGTGTCGGGCGAGAGCGTGCCGAAGACCAGCCCGCACAGCGTGGTCACGCGCAGCTTGCGCGGCCCGTGCGCGGCGGGGCGAAACCCCTCAGGCATGCCGCCCTTGCCGTTCACGCCGCGCTGGAAGGCGACCGATTGCAGCGTTCCGCTCAGGTCGTAGCGCCAGGCATGATAGACGCAGGTGAAGTCGGCCGCGCCCGCGCCGGAATCATCGAAGCAGATCAGCGCGCCGCGATGGGCGCAGCGATTCTCGAAGGCGGCGACGGCGCCGTCGCCGGTGCGGACCACGACGACCGGCATGGTGCCCACGAAGGTCGTCCGCCAGTCGCCTGTGTGCGGGATGTCCTGCTCCAGGCAGAGATAGTTCCAGGTCGGCCCCTGAAACAGGCGCGCCTGCTCCTCGGCCGACACGGCGGGGTCCTGGTAGGCCCAGAAGGGGACGCGCGTGAGCCCGTCCGGCCAGGGGCGGTGGGACGCGGGCCGGGTCGGGAGCGAGGCGGCGGGGCCGGACATCGGCGTGCCTCCGAAGACGATCAATGGGGGACTCTCGCGCGGGACGGTCGCCCCCGCAAGTCGACCGGGCCGCTGGGCCACCTTGACCGCCTGCTTGGCGCGCGATCATTCTGCGCGTACAATATGGGCATACGGGCTGCCGCGCCCACGGCGCCCGGTATTCAGGACGGCATGGCTGACAATGAGGGGGACGCGAATGCCTCAGGTAACCCTGACGGTGAACGGCAAGCAGCACACGGTCGAGGTCGAGGGGCGCACCCTCCTGGTGGAGTTGCTGCGCGAGAAGCTGGGGCTGACGGGCACGCATGTCGGCTGCGATACCAGCCAATGCGGCGCCTGCGTGGTCCACGTGAACGACGAGAGCGTGAAGTCCTGCACCATGCTCGCCCTGCAGGCCAACGGGACGCGGGTCACGACGATCGAGGGCCTGGCCAAGCCGGACGGCACGCTGCACCCGATGCAGGAGATGTTCCGCGAGCATCATGCCCTGCAATGCGGCTTCTGCACGCCGGGCATGGTGATGAGCGCCGTCGATCTCGTGCAGAGCCATCCGGAGGGCCTGAGCGAGAAGGAGATCCGCGAAGGGCTGGAGGGCAATCTCTGCCGCTGCACCGGCTACCACAACATCGTCAAGGCGATCGCCGCAGCCTGGCCGCTGATGCACGGCAAGTCGATGCCGGCGGCGGCGGAATAAGCAAGAACGGCGATCGAAGGGGAGGGGACACATGGGCCACGAGGGCATCGGCGCCTCCGTCCGCCGCAGGGAGGATCTGCGGTTCCTGAGCGGGCGGGGCCGGTACACCGACGACATCAACCGGCCCGGGCAGCTCTATGCCTTTATCCGCCGCTCCGACCGGCCGCACGCGCGCATCGCCGGCATCGACACCCAGCCCGCCAAGACCGCACCGGGCGTGATCGCGGTGTTCACCGGGGCCGACATGCAGGCCGACAACATCGGCGGCGTGCCCTGCGGCTGGCAAATCCACAACAAGGACGGCTCGCCGATGGCCGAGCCGACCCATCCGGTCCTCGCCGTCGGCAAGGTGCGTCATGTCGGGGACCCGGTCGCGGTGGTGGTCGCCGAGACCCGCCAGCAGGCGAAGGATGGCGCCGAGCAGATCGTCCTCGACTACGCGGATCTGCCCGCCGTCGCCAACCTGCGCGACGCTGTCACCCCCGGCGCGGCGCTCGTGCATGACGAGGTGGCCGGCAACATCTGCTACGACTGGCACTTGGGCGACAAGGCCCTGGTGGACCAGGCCTTCGCGAACGCCGCCAAGACCGTCAAGCTCGACCTCACCAACAATCGGCTGATCCCGAACGCGATGGAGCCGCGCGCGGCAATCGGCGATTTCGACACCTCCAGCGGCGATTTCACGCTCTATACCACCAGCCAGAATCCGCACGTCATCCGGCTTCTGATGGGGGCTTTCGTGCTGCACATCCCGGAGAACCGGCTGCGGGTGGTCGCGCCTGACGTGGGCGGTGGCTTCGGCTCCAAGATCTTCCACTACGCCGAGGAAGCCATCGTCACCTGGGCTGCCGGCAAGGTGCATCGCCCGGTGAAATGGACGGCCGAGCGCACCGAAAGCTTCATGTCGGACGCGCATGGGCGCGACCACGAGAGCACGGCCGAGCTGGCGCTGGATGCGCAAGGCAACTTCCTGGCGCTGCGCGTGCAGACGCTTGCCAACATGGGTGCCTATCTCTCGACCTTCGCGACCTCGGTGCCGACCTATCTCTACGCCACCTTGCTCGCCGGCGTTTACAAGACCCCGGCGATCTACGCGGAGGTGAAGGCGGTGTTCACCAACACCGTCGCGGTGGACGCCTATCGCGGCGCTGGCCGGCCGGAAGCGACGTTCCTGCTGGAACGGCTGGTGGACGTGGCCGCGCGGGAGACGGGCATGGACCGGGTGGAGATCCGGCGGCGCAACTTCATCCCCGCGGATGCCTTCCCCTACCAGACGCCCGTCGCGCTGCAATACGACAGCGGGGACTACGGGGCGACCCTGGACGCGGCGCTCAAGGCGGCCGACGTCGCCGGCTTCGAGGCCAGGCGGACGGCGGCGGCGTCGCGCGGCAAGCTGCGCGGCATCGGCTTTTCCACCTATGTCGAGGCGTGCGGCATCGCGCCGTCTTCGGTGGTGGGATCGCTCGGCGCGCGCGCCGGCCTTTACGAGTGCGCCAATATCCGCGTCCATCCCACCGGCAGCGTCACGGTCTTCACCGGCTCGCACAGCCACGGCCAGGGGCACGAGACGACGTTCGCCCAGCTTGTCCACGAGCAGCTCGGCGTGCCGACCGAACAGATCGAGATCGTCCACGGCGACACCGCCAAGATCCCGTTCGGCATGGGCACCTACGGCAGCCGCAGCCTCGCCGTCGGCGGCAGCGCGATGGTGAAGGCGATGGACAAGGTCATCGCCAAGGGCCGCAAGATCGCCGCCCATATGCTCGAGGCGGCGGTGGAGGACGTGGAGTTCAAGGACGGCAAGTTCACCGTCGCCGGCACCGATCGCTCCAAGGTGTTCGCCGAGGTGTCGCTGGCGGCCTACGTGCCGCACAACTACCCGATCGAGGAGCTGGAGCCGGGACTGGAGGAGACCGCCTTCTACGATCCGAAGAACTTCACCTTCCCGGGCGGCTGCCATATCGCGGAAGTGGAGGTCGATGCCGAGACCGGCGTTCCGGAGGTGGTGGGCTTCGTCGCCGTGGACGATCTCGGCCGCATCATCAACCCGATGATCGTGGAGGGCCAGGTTCAGGGCGGCGTCGCCCAGGGCATCGGCCAGGCGCTGCTGGAAGGCGCGATCTATGACCGCTCGGGCCAGCTCGTGACCGGCTCAATGATGGACTACGCTATGCCGCGCGCCGACGACCTGCCCTTCATCACGGTCGGGACCGAGATGACGCTCTGCACCCACAACCCGCTTGGCGCCAAGGGCTGCGGGGAGGTGGGCGCGATCGGCAGTCCGCCGGCGATCATCAATGCGGTGGTGGACGCGCTGCGCGACTACGGCGTGCGCCACATCGACATGCCCGCCACCCCGCAGAAGGTGTGGTCCATCATCCAGGCCGGGCGCCCGCGCATGGCCGCGGCGTGACCGGCTTCGCATTCCCGCACTGACACCGACGAAGGAACAGCGCGATGTACGACTTCGGCTATCAGCTTCCCGGCAGCGTGGACGAGGCGGTGAAGCTGCTCGGGGCGGACCCCGAAGCGAAGCCGCTGGCCGGAGGGCAGACCCTGATCCCGGTCCTCAAGCAGCGGCTCAACCGGCCCTCCAAGATCGTGGACCTCGCCAAGACGGGGCTTGCCGGCATCAAGGCCGACGCCAACACGGTCACGATCGGTTCCATGACGACGCATGCGGCAGTGGCCAACTCGGCGGACGTGCGCAACCGCATTCCCGGTGCTGGCCGAGCTTGCCGGGCTGATCGGCGACGAGCAGGTGCGCCATCGCGGCACGATCGGCGGCAGCCTCGCCAACAACGACCCGGCGGCGGACTACCCGGCCGCGGCGCTGGCCCTCGGCGCGACGATCCGCACCAACTGGCGCGCCATCCCGGCGGAGGAGTATTTCCAGGGCATGTTCACGACCGCCCTGGAGCCCGACGAGATCATCACGGCGGTCGAGTTTCCGGTCCCCGAGAAGGCGGCCTACGAGAAGTTCCGCAACCCCGCGTCGCGCTACGCGATCGTCGGCGTCTTCGTGGCCAAGACGAGCGAGGGCGTGCGGGTCGCCGTGACGGGCGCCGGGCAGAACGGCGTGTTCCGCCACACGGCGATGGAGCAGGCTTTGGCGTCGAACCTGTCGCCCGATACGATCGCCGGGGTCAGCACGCCGTCGGCCGATCTGAACAGCGACATCCACGCCAGCGCCGAGTACCGCGCGCACCTGGTCGGCGTGGTGGCGAAGCGGGCGCTTGGCGAAAATGCGCTGATCCCGGCCTGGTTCGGGCGTCCGGACCGTTCGACCGGCGAGAGCCCATCGCTCGACCCGGACGACTGGGAGGCCTTCCGCGCGGCAGGCGCACCGGGCGCTCGACGATGCCCTGGACTACACGCGCGATATCCGGGCTCGGCCGGTCTGGCAGACCGATGCCGGACGCCGTGCGCAGGGAGCTGCAAGCGCCTCTGCCGCGTGCGCCGCGAGGGGCTGGCCGCCGCCTGCGCCGACTTCCGCACGCATATCCTGCCCTATGCGACCGGCAATGTGCATCCGCGCTTCATGGGCTGGGTGCATGGGGGCGGCAACCCGGCTGGGATCGTCGGCGAGATGCTCGCGGCCGGCCTCAACGCCAACTTGGGCGGGCGCGATCACGCGCCGATCGCGGTGGAGCGGCAGGTCGTGCGCTGGATGGCCGACCTGTTCGGCATGCCGGACACGGCGGGCGGGCTGCTGGTCACGGGCACCTCGGTCGCCAACCTCATCGCCGTCCTGATCGCCCGCGCTCAGGCCGTCGGTCGGAGCGTGCGGCAAGCGGGGCGTCGGCAGGACGGGGCTCGTCGCCTATGCCTCCGCCGACGCGCATGGCTGCGTGGCCCGGGCGATGGACATGGCCGGTCTCGGCACCGACGCGCTGCGGCTGGTTCCGACCGATGCGGCGGGGCGCATGTCGGCGTCTCCTCTCGGCGAAGCCGTGCGGCGCGACCGCGACGCCGGACTCCGGCCCTTTTTCGTCGTCGGAACGGCGGGCAGCGTGAATATCGGCGCGATCGACGATCTGCCGGCCATCGCCGCGCTGTGCCGGCGACAACGATCTCTGGTTCCACATCGACGGCGCGTTCGGCGCCTTGGCCGCCCTGTCGCCGGCGCTGCGGCCGCTGCTGGCGGGCATCGAGCAGGCCGACAGCATCGCCTTCGACTTCCACAAATTGGGGCAGGTCCCGTACGACGCCGGCTGCATCCTGGTGCGCGACCGCGCCCACGCCGAGCAAGCCTTCGCGGCGCCGGCCGCGTATCTGCGCCAGGAAGCGCGCGGACTGGCCGGGGGCGCACCCTGGCCCTGCGATCTCGGCCCCGACCTCTCGCGCGGCTTCCGCGCCCTCAAGGTCTGGTTCACCCTCAAGACCTGGGGCGCGGACCGCGTCGGCGCCAGCATCCTGCACACCTGCGAGATGGCACGCCACCTGAGCGCGTTGGTGACGCCGCGCCGATGCTGGAGCGCGTGGCCCCGGTGGCGCTCAACATCGTCTGCTTCCGCTATCGCTTCGCGCGCGACATCGATCGGCAGAACGCCGAACTTGTGGCCGATCTCCAGGAATCCGGCATCGCCGCGCCCTCGACACACGGTCCTCGACGGGGCGCTGGTGATCCGCGCGGCGATCGTGAACCATCGCACGCGGCGCGAGGACGTCGAGGCGCTGGTGGACGCGGTGCTCGACCTGGGCGCGGCGCCGCGCCGGCCGCGTCATAGGATCGCCACGAAGGAGCCGCCAGCATGCAACGCCGCGATGAAAATCCATGAACGCGACGCCCTGGCCGGTGCGGCCGCCGTCTGGCTGCACCGCCATCGTGCGCGCCGAGGCGCAGCGCGTCCTGAAATTCATTCCGCAGGCCGACCTCGCCTCGCTGGACCCGATCTGGACGACCGCCGACGTGACCCGCAATCACGGGTTCCTGGTGTTCGATACCCTGTACGGGATGGACAACAACTATCAGCCGCACCCGCAGATGGCCGTCGGCCATACCGTCAGCGAGGATGGGCGCCAATGGGACATCACCCTGCGCGAGGGGCTGAAGTTTCAGGACAATACGCCCGTGCTGGCGCGCGACTGCGTCGCCTCGCTCACGCGATGGGGCAAGCGCGACTCCTTCGGCGGCGCGCTGATGGCCGTGACCGACGAGCTGTCGGCGCCATCCGACAAGGTGATCCGCTTCCGGTTGAAATCACCGTTCCCGCTGGTTCCGGCCGCGCTCGCCTCGGTCACGAACATGGCGTGCATCATGCCGGAGCGGCTGGCCAAGACCGATCCGTTCCAGCAGGTCACGGAGATGGTGGGCAGCGGGCCATTCCGCTTCGTCGCCGCCGAGCGCGTGACCGGTTCGCGCATGGTCTATGAGCGGTTCGCCGGCTACGTGCCGCGCTCCGACGGGCCGGCCGAGTACACCGCCGGCCCGAAGCCGGTGAATTTCGATCGGGTGGAATGGACCGTCTCCCCGGACCCCGCCACGAACGCCGCCGCGCTGAGCGCCGGCGAGTTCGACTGGTGGGAGAACCCGACCATCGACCTCATGCCGTCGCTCAAGCAGAGCCAGGACATCGCGACGGCCGTGAAGGACCACACCGGGCGAGATCGGCTGTCTGCGCTTCAATGAGCTGTTCCCGCCCTTCGACAATCCGGCGATCCGCCGCGTCGTGCTGTCGGCGGTCAACCAGCGCGATTACATGGAGACGGTGGCCGGCGCCGATCCCAGCCTGATCCGCGACAAGGTCGGCTTGTTCGTGCCGGCAAGCCCGATGGCGAGCACGGTCGGGAGCGAGAAGATCCGCGGCGAGGACGATCCCGCGAAGCTGCACCAGGCGCTAAGGACGCGGGATACAAGGGCGAGAACGTCGTGGTGCTGGCCGCATCGAACTTCCCCACCATCAACGCCATCGCGCAAGTCGGCGGCGACATGCTGAAGCGGATCGGCTTCAACGTCGATTACCAGTCGCTCGATTGGGGCACAGTCGTGCAGCGCCGGGCCAGCCGCAACCCGGTGGATCAGGGCGGGTGGAACATCTTCTTCACCTTCCTCGGCGGCATCGGCAACGTCACGCCCGCCTCGGACATCGCATCCGCGTCCCGACGGCAAGGGCTGGTTCGGCTGGCCAACCGATCCGCGCATGGAGCAGTTGCGCGCAGCCTGGTTCAACGCGCCCGGATCTGGCCGCGCAGCAGAAGATCTGCGCCGACATGCAGGCGGACTTCCTCCAGAACCCGTCCTACGCGCCGCTCGGTATGTATTTCCAGCCGACCGCCTACCATACGAGACTGACGGACGTGCCGGAGGGGATTCCGCAATTTTATCGGGTGCGCCGGACCTAGTGGGGCACGGCTGCTGAGCTGCGTTTCTCGTGGATAAAGTTGAGGCCTGGTACCGTGTTGTAGGTCGGCGCGTGGGGGAAGCGGGATTTCGCACCTGAACGCGGTTATTGAGACCGGCTACCGGCTTGCCAATCTCAGCACCGTAGAGAAAGGCGGCGTGTTATGAAGCGTTATAAGTTCCACCTGCCGCAAGTTAGAAAAACAGCCGAAGGAGCTGCAAACAATATATGAAAAAGAGCGCAACGACCAAGGGCGAATCCCCTTCTCGGCTGATCGACGCGAGGATCAAGGAACTGGACGACTGGAGGGGCAAGACGCTCTCCCATGTCCGCGCTCTCATCAAGCAGGCGGACCCCGAAGTGGTCGAGGAGTGGAAGTGGAGAGGCGTTCCGGTGTGGTCTCACGATGGACTGATCTGCACCGGCGAAACGTACAAGAGCGTCGTGAAGCTGACTTTCGCCAAGGGCGCCTCGCTCAAGGACCCTTTAGGTCTGTTCAACTCTAGCCTTGAAGGCAACACCAGGCGCGCTATAGATCTCCACGAGGGCGATGAAGTAGATGGGGATGCCTTCAAGACGCTCATACGTGCTGCTGTGGCCCTGAACAGGTCTTCAGCCCGATAATCGATTTCCGCCAGCGAGCCGCCTTTGGGCGGCTTTTCCTTGCCTGCCCGCTTGCATAAATCAAGCAGACCGTGTGAAAACTCGGCCCAAGGGGATTCCGGCGCGGCGCTGATACTTGTTAGAATCCGGCATGTCCCACATCACCGGCCACGACCGCTCCCAGACCCTGCTCCTGCCAGAATCCCTGGACGAGTATGTCGGTTCAGAGAATCCCGTTCGTTTCATTGATGCCTTCGTTGACGGGCTGGATTTGACCGCGGCAGGGTTCATCCGGGTAGCGTCCAAGGTGAACGGTCGGCCCGGCTATGCACCCAAGGACCTCCTGAAGCTTTACGTTTACGGCTATCTCAACCGGGTTCGCTCAAGCCGCCGGCTCGAAGCCGAGACCCACCGCAACATCGAGGTGATCTGGCTGCTGCGGCATCTGAAGCCGGACTTCAAGACCATCGCCGATTTCCGGCGCGACAACCGCAACGCCTTCCGCCCGATCTTCCGCCAGTTCGTTCTGCTGTGCCGCCAGTTGGATCTGTTCGGTCGCGAACTGCTCGCCGTCGACGGCACCCGGATCAAGGCGGTCAACAACAAGGACCGCAACTTCACCCGTGCGTCCTTGACGAAGTTCATCGAACTGGCCGACGCCAAGCTCGACGACTATCTGCAACGGCTTGACCAGAGCGATGCCAGCGAGAGCCAAGACGGCGGTTCGCGGGTCAAGAACCTGGCCGAGAAGATCGCCGCGATCCGCGAGCGGCGCACGCGCTGCAAGGACATGCTGGCGCAGTTGGACCGGACCGGCGAGGACCAGATCTCGCTCACCGATCCCGACAGCCGGGCGATGGCGGCGCACACGCATGTTGCCGTGGGCTACAACGTTCAGGTCGCGGTCGATACCAAGCACAAGCTGATCGTCGAGCAGCAGGTCACCAACCAGGTCGTCGACATGGGGCTGCTGACGCAGACCGCGGAGCCGGCGAAGGAGGTGCTTGGTGTCGAGACGATCGAGGTCGTCGCCGACAAGGGTTATTTCAAGATCGAGGACATCGAGGCCTGCGAGAAGGCCGGGATGGTGCCCTACGTGCCACGTCCGCAGCGCGGTCCCTCGGTCAAGGCGGGCCTGTTCCGCAAGGACGAGTTCCAATACGACGCAGACAACGACAGCTATGTTTGCCCGGCGGGTCAGCGGCTTCATCCCTATTCATCGTCGCTGCTGCGTGGGCTGAAGAAGATCAACTACGTCAACAAGCTGGCATGCGACGATTGCAAAATCCGTTCGCGATGCACGGGCGGCAAGTTTCGCACGGTCTCTCGGCTTGAGAACGAAGCGGTCTTGGACCGGATGCAGGCGCGACTGGCGAAGCGTCCCGGTGTCCTCGACCGGCGCCGTGAGACGGTCGAACACCCGTTTGGCACGATCAAGCAATGGATGTACCAGGGTGCGTTTCTGATGCGTGGCTTGGAGAAGGTCCGCGCCGAGTTCAGTCTGACCGCCCTCGCCTACAATCTCCGGCGGGTGCTGAATATCGTCGGATTTATACCAAGCCGCCTGGCCCCTACGTTCTCCGGGATTCCCAATCTGGCTCGGTTCTGATTGATGGCCGCGTGGTCGAGTTGGAGCGAGGCATCGGATGGGCGCGGCAGTGACGGTGACGCGTACCAAGCACACGGCGGCTGGCCTTCGTGAGATCGCGGGCAAATGCCGCGACGGCGCGCAGGTCCGCCGGCTGCTGGCGATGGCGATGATTTTGCAGGGCTATCCGCGCGCCGAGGCGGCGGAGCGGAACGGCATGGACCGGCAAACGCTTCGCGACTGGGTGCATCGCTACAATCGGGACGGGGTGGACGGGCTGACGTCGCGCCGCGGCCCAGGCCCCGCGCCGGTCCTGACCAAGGAGCAAATGGCGGAGCTGAGGGAGCTGGTCGTCAAGGGGCCGGATCTGGAAAAGCACAAGGTGGTGCGCTGGCGGTGCCTGGATTTGCGCGAAGAGGTTGCGCGCCGCTTCAGTGTGACGGTGCATGAGAGCACCATCGGCAAGTGGTTGCGCCGGCTCGACCTGACCCGGCTGCAGCCGCGGCCGTTCCATCCGAAGAAGGACGCCGCGGCCGAGGCGGCGTTTAAAAAAACTTTGCCAGTCTGGTGAAGGAGGCGCTGCCCGCTTCCGCGGCTGACAAGCCAGTCGAGATTTGGTTTCAGGACGAAGCACGGGTCGGCCAGAAGGGCGGCCACGCTTACATTTGGGCGCCGATCGGCTCGCGGCCGTTGATGGTCCGCGATAACCGCCACGACTTCGCCTACCTGTTTGGCGCGATTTGCCCGAACCGCGCCGTCGGCGCCGCAATCATCATGCCGGGCGTCAATGCCGAGGCCATGACCGAGCACCTGGCCGAAATTAGCACCCAGGTCGCACCCGGCGCTCACGCCGTGCTGGTCTGCGACAGCGCCGGATGGCATCAGCGGGGCGTCCGTCTCGGCGTGCCCGACAACATCACACTCCTGCCGCTGCCGCCGTACTCCCCGGAACTGAACCCGATGGAGAACGTCTGGCAATACCTCCGCGCTAACCGGCTGTGCGCCCTGGTGTGGGACGGCTACGACGCCATCGTCGAGGCGTGCCGGACCGCCTGGCATTTCTTCGTCAACGACCCTGACCGCATCAGCTCCGTCGGCGCAAGGGAGTGGGCGTGTGTCACTCTCTAGGCGGGTTGGTATTACTGGCCTGATGGCCGCACTGGCGGCCTGACGGGTGCATTTCGGGGCGTGTTTGACATGGTCGCCGGCATCACCACTACATTGCGTCACGGACCGGGTATTTTATGCCTATCCGACGCTGAGGCTGCTCATGGCTTTCCCGGACCCACGCACAGATCAATTCGCCGGGCTTCAGCGGCACGCAAGTTTTCACACGGTCTGCAAGAATTCTGCACCGCCGGTCGGAGCGAAGTGGATCAAGGCCTTACCTGGTGCAGAAGTCAGGTGCGAATGTCCGAGATTAGGTCGCGAGCGTCTATGGCCCAGCGGTTATAGTCCGTCCGATCTCATCCACTACCGCAACCCGACCGCAATGTCGTGAAACAGGCGAGCCGGCAGGGTGCCGCCCAGCACGTCCTTCATCGGCTCGTCCTCGTCGTTGCCCAGCCAGACGCCGATCACGCGCCCGTCCACGCAGCCGATGAACCACGCGTCGCGCGAATCCTGCGTGGTGCCCGTCTTGCCCGCCACCGTGCGGCCGGGCAGGGCGGCCGGGCGGCCGGTGCCGCTTGTGACCACGGCGGTCAGCATCCGCGCCATCATCTGCGCGACCTCCGGGGCGATCACCTGCGCCGGCGGTGTGATCCGCGCGGCCGCGGTGCGCCCGCCGGCGGTGACGGCGGCCAGTCCGAAGGGGGTCACCCGCCGGCCGCCGTTGAAGAACGCTGCGTAGGCGCTCGTCAACTCCAGCAATCCGACCTCGCCGGTCCCGAGCGCGAGCGAGGCATTGTCGGGCAGCCGGTCGGCAATGCCTAGGCGCGCCGCGACCCCGGCCACCGCGCGCGGTCCACCCGCCCGCAGCAGCAGGCGCACGGACGCGGTGTTGACCGACTGCGCCAGCGCCTGCTCCACAGTGATCTCGCCCAGGAAGCGGTGCTCGAAGTCCTGGGGTGTCCACGCGCCCAGACGGATCGGCGCATCCAACACCGTGTCGTCCGGGCGCACCCCGCGTTCCAGAGCGGCGAGCCAAACGAAGGGCTTGAAGGCCGAGCCGGGCTGACGACGCGCTAGCGTCGCGCGGTTGTATGGGGATTCCCGGTAGTCGCGCCCACCGACCATCGCGCGCACCGCGCCCGTTGCCGCATCGAGCACGACCACCGCGCCCTGGGTGACGTGGTGTCCCACGCCGGGGCCATGCAGCAGCGCGGCCAGGCGCTGCTCGGCCCAGGCCTGAATCGGAGGATCGAGCGTGGTGCGCAGGGCGGCGTCCTCGTTCTGCGGCAGCACCGCTTCGGCCTGCGCCGCCGCCCAGTCGGCGAACCAACCGGCCCCGCTCACTCGACCGCCCGCGAAGCGGATCTCGCTCGCGGCCGCATCCGCTTGCGCCTGGCTGATGTCTCCGTTCGCGACCATCGCCGCGAGGACCTGGCGCGCCCGCGCCGCGGCGGCGCCCGGATCGACGCGCGGGTTGAAGCGGGACGGCGCGCGCGGCAGCCCGACCAGCATGGCCGCCTGCCACAGGGTAAGCCGGCGGGCCGGGATGCCGAAATAGAGCCGCGCCGCGGCGTCAATGCCGAACGCGCCCGAGCCGAAATAGACGCGGTTGAGCCAGACTTCCAGCACCTGCTGGCGCGTGAAGTGCCGCGCCAGCCAGACGGTCAGCATCAGCTCCTGCACCTTGCGCCGGAACGTCCGGGCATTGGTCAGGAACAGGTTCTTGGCGACCTGCTGGGTGATCGTGGACCCGCCCTGCACGATCCGGCGTTGCACCAGATCGGTGAAGGCGGCCCGCGCCATGCCGATGGGATCGATGCCCGGCTCCCGCCAGAAGCGCCGATCCTCGATCGCCACCGCCGCTTCGGGCACGAACCGGGGCAGGCCGCGCAGCCGCACCGTCTCGCCCACCACGTCCCCGAACGCGGCGAGAAGCCGTCCGCGGTCGTCCTCCAGCGTCAGGCTCGGCCGGCGCGCTGCATCCAGCGCGCTCTCCGGGCGCGGCAAGTCGCGCGCGAGCCACAACAGCAGCCCCGCCACGGCCAACGCGGCCCAGATCGCGCCGATCAGCGCCAACCGCAGCAGCCGGGGCCAGCGCCGCCGCATGTGCGCAACTCCGCTCCGCCCGGCCGCCGCTGGCACCGGGAGGGCGGTTCGGCCGGTGCTGGACAGGGGGACTCGCGGCATCGGCGCAATCTGACCGATCAGGACCATCCACAGGAAGGCCGAGATTGCCCGCGAAGGCGGCCTTGCCCAGGATGGCGCGGCGAAGCGGCGGAGGCAGTCGGATGAAGGGCCTGTTCCTGGATGCGGTGGATGACCTTGGCGCGGTGTTCCGTCGCGTCGCCCGACCCGACGACCCGCCGGTGGACGTCAACGAGCAGGCCGACGTCGCGCCCGAGGAACTGCCCGGCCTGCTCGCCGGCTACGATTTCGTGCTGGACGACCACAGCCAGATGCCCACCGCGGCAATGCGCGCCTGCCCGGGCCTGCGCCACGTCATCTTCCTCGGCACCGGCGCGCGCAGCTACATGAACCCCGAGGAGCTCGCCGCCCTCGGCATCGAAGTCCACATTATCAAGGGGTATGGGGACACGGCCGTCGCCGAGCACACGATCGCCCTGATGTGGGCCGCCGCACGCGACATCGCGCGCATGGATCGGGGAATGCGCGCGGGCGCGTGGGTCCGTACCGAGGGCCCGCAGCTCACCGGCAAGACCATCGGCCTGATCGGCTATGGCGGCATCGGCGCGGAGGTGGCGCGTCTCGCCGGCGGCATGGGAATGCGGGTCCTGGCGTGGAACCGCACGCCGAGATCGGCGCCGGGCGTGCAATTCGTGGAACTCGACGCGCTGCTGGCCGAGAGCGACGTCGTCTCCCTGCACCTGCTGCTGACCGACGAGACGCGCGGCATCCTCTCGGCCGAGCGTCTCGCTCTTCTGCGTGCGGGCGCGATCCTGGTCAATACCGCCCGCGGCGCCCTGGTGGATGAGCTGGCGCTGATTGAGGCCCTGCGCGCCAATCACCTGCGGCACGCCGCGCTCGACGTGTTCACCGAGGAGCCGCTGCCCGCCGGCCATCCCCTGACGCATCTGGACAACGTGACGCTCTCCGCACACAGCGCCTTCCGCACGCCGGAATCGAGTGAGACGTTGCTGCGCCGTGCGCTCGACATCGCGCGATCCCTGGAACAGGCGTGATCCGATCTTCCGCCGGAAGCCCCGCGCGTGTCCTCCCGGACGTCACTTCGTGCCGTAGAGCCGGTCGCCGGCATCGCCCAGGCCGGGACGGATATAGCTGTGCGCGTCGAGTTCGCGATCGATCGCGGCGGTGAACACCGGCACGCTCGGATGGGTGTGGCAGAACACGTCGAGCCCCTCGGGCGCGGCGAGCAGGCAGAGGAACTGGATCTGCGTGCAGCCCGCCTCCTTCAGCCGGGTCACGGCGGCGGCGGCCGAGTGTCCGGTCGCCAGCATCGGGTCCACGACGATCACCTGCCGCTCGGCGATGTCGGCCGGCAGCTTCAGGTAGTATTCGATCGGGATCAGCGTCTCGGGATCGCGATAGAGGCCGATATGCCCGACGCGCGCCGACGGCACGAGGTCGAGCAGGCCGTCGAGGATGCCGTTGCCGGCGCGCAGGATGGAGACGAAGCACAGCTTCTTGCCCGACAGCATCGGGGCCTGCATCGTCTCGAGCGGTGTCTCGATGCGGACCAGTTCGAGCGGTAGTCTGCGCGTGACCTCGTAGCCCAGCAGCAAGCTGATCTCGCGTGCCAGTTGGCGGAACAGCGCCGTGGGCGTCCCCTTCTGGCGCAGCAGCGCGAGCTTGTGTTGCAGCAGGGGATGATCCAGGACCGTGACGTTGGCCGGCGCCTGCATGCGGCGTGCTCCTTCAGAATACCGTGCCGTCGCTTGCGACGCGCAGAGGCGGGCCACCATCCGCCCGCCGTTCGGCCGCGATCCGGCGGCCCGCGGCCCAGGTTCCGCCTTCGAGCACGCGCGCGAGCGGCAGCTGCGCCTCGGTCCGCTCGAGCCGGCGACGCACAAGCGAGGCGATCCGGTCGAGCAACGCCACAGTCAGCGCGCGCCACTCCACCACCGCCTCGTGC
This sequence comes from uncultured Pseudomonadota bacterium, assembly GCA_963756495.1. Taxonomy (GTDB): domain Bacteria; phylum Pseudomonadota; class Alphaproteobacteria; order Acetobacterales; family Acetobacteraceae; genus DATFDN01. The sequence continues at coordinate 345,221 of CAVWNS010000014.1, forward strand.
CCGACCGGCAGCGGTCGCGTCTCCATCGTCGGGTCGCGCAGGCGCAGCACGCCCAGATCGAGGAACAGTCCGCCATTGCGGTACTCCGGCAAGCCGGTGAGCGCATCCAGCCCCCACACCGCGACACCGGCATCCTCCAGCACCTCGATGAGCGAATAGCTTAGCCACTGCGAGAGCTTGTGGAACGGCACCAAGCCGGCAGCCGGTCCGTCACGGGCGGCGGCAGGGTGAGGCCACACGTCGCCAAGGTTCTCGCCCGCCAGGATGATGCGCCCGGGCCAGATCGATGCGAGCCCGGACAAGACCGCACGCAGGATCGTGCACGCCGGCAGCCCGTCGGGACCGGCCTGACCGCGAAGGTAATCGAACAGGTGGCCGACGCGCGGGTTCTCGATGCCAAACAGGTCCGGCCGGCGGCGCAGGGCCGCGCCGAGATTGCGCATGAGGGACGCACGGCCGGACAGCCCGGCCAGGGGGTTTCCGGGCCGGGCCTGGAAGGCCGCGCCCAAATCCTTCTCCTGCACCCGCTCCAGCCCCTCGGCATCGGCGCGCAGCGCGCGGTTCGGGTCGCCGGAGAACAGGCCGGCGCGGAAGGCGTGCAGGCTCGCGACCGCCAGGCCTTCCGAGCGCGCCAGCACCTGCCCGGTCGCGGGCTCGACGTAGCGCCACGCGGCTCCGGCGCCGGCGTCGAGCAGCACGCTGACGACGGCCAGGTCGAAGCGGATGCGCGCAACCTCGTCCGACGACTCGCGGCGCAAGGTTTCGGCCATCGCGGCCCAGCGGTCCACGCCCCCGACCGTCAGGTGCCGCCAGCGGGCGTGATAGGGGATGTCGAGGTCGGGGTAGTTGCGCCGGATCGTATCCGCGACATACGCCGCCGCGGCGTCCATGCGCGTGAGGTCCACGGCGAAATGTTCGAGTTCGCCGGCCAGACCGAGCGCAAACAGCGCCGCGCAGCGCGAGCGCACCGCCTCGGGCGTGCGCAGCCACGCGATAGGGTCGCGGATCGAGGGCCGGCGCGGCGTTCATTCCTGGAGGCCGCGCCCTTTCGCCAGCTTCAGCTCCTCGATGCCCGGCACGGTCTGCGTGTAATACCCGGCCGCCTTCTTGGCATCGATCTCGACCTGTGCGTCGTCGGGGATCAGCGCGTCCGGCAGCGACACCCGCTCGACGACGGCGATGCCGCTGTCCACGATCGGCTGGAACTTCATGTTGCTCATGGAGACCAGTTGATCGATCCGCGTGATGCCGAGCCAGTGCAGGACGTCGGGCATCAGCTCCTGGAAGCGCATGTCCTGCACGCCGGCGATGCATTCGGTGCGACGGAAATATGCCTCCGCGCGGTCGCCGCCCTCCTGGCGCTTGCGCGCGTTGTAGACAAGGAATTTCGTCACCTCGCCGAGCGCGCGCCCCTCCTTGCGGTTGTAGACCACCACGCCGACCCGCCCTCCTGCGCGGCGGCGATGCAGACCTCGACACCGTGCGCGAGATAGGGCCGACAGGTGCAGATGTCGGAGCCGAACACGTCCGAGCCGTTGCACTCGTCATGCACGCGGCAGGCGATCCGCGTTTCGGGCCTCCCCAGCTTCGCGGGATCGCCAAAGAGATAGACCGTCGTCCCGCCGATCGGGGGCAGGAACAGCTTCAGGTCGGGGCGCGTCACCAGTTCGGGGAACATGCCGCCGGTCTGCTCGAACAGCACGCGGCGCAGTTCGGTCTCCTCGATGCGGAAGCGCTCGGCAATGCCGGGGAGCCACCAGACCGGCTCGATCGCGATCTTGATGACGCGCATGTCGCCGCGCGCGGAGATCACGGTGCCGTCGGCGCGCAGTCTGCCGGCCTGCATCGCGTGGAGCAGTTCGGGCATGTTGATGTGCGCGCGCGTGACCGCGATGGACGGCCTTATGTCCTCTCCGTCAGCGATCCGGTCGCCGAACACCTCCGTCGTCATATGGCCCCACGGATCGAGCGAGACGATCTTCGCCGGATCGCTCCATTGCGGGAACGGGCCGATCTTCTCGGCCGCCCGCGTGCCGGTGAGGTCGGGCCTGTGCTCGGCCTTGAGCTGGCCGGCGGCGATGGCCAGCGCGCGGTAGAGCGAGTACGCGCCGGAATGCGCGCCGATCGCGTTGCGCCGCCCCGGATCGTTCACGCTGGCAAACACCGGCTTGCGCTGCTGCGGGTCGGGGGCTCCCCATTGCGGGTCGGCGGCGCTGGGTGCCCGCCGGTGAGACGCGAGGACGATCGAGCGGGGCGCGACCCGGCCGGCCGATTGTGTCGGGACAGTGCTTCCGGTCATGCGGCCTCCGATCGCGGCGTATCCTGTAGCACAGGTATGAGCGGGACGTATAGTTACGGATACGGACAGAATTTCGCGGGCGGCGTCGCGATGCGTCACCGAGAATGCTCTGGTCACAACCTTGTAACGAGGTCAGGATAGCGTCCATGACCGACATAGAGGCGCGCGTGCGGCCGAGTTGGCGGCGTTGGATGCTGGGCTGGATGCTGGCCGGCCTGCTCGCGATCGGTCCTGCCGCGCCTGCCGTGGCCCAGGCGGCCAATCCGCCCACGCCCGATGCCCCTGGTTCCGTTGCGCCCGCAACGGCGTCGTGGCCGCACAGCCTGAGCGTGGATGGTGCCGCCGTGGTGGTCTACCAGCCGCAGGCGATTTCCTGGCCGGATCATGGCACGCTCACCGCCCGCGCGGCCGTCGCGATCACCCCGGCCGGGGCCAAGACGCCGATCCTCGGGACGGTCGAGATCGCCCTGGCCACCCGCACCGACATGGCGACCCGCTCGGTGTTCCTGTCCTCCCCGTCGCTGGTCGCCTCGCACTTCCCGACCCTCGATACTGCGCGCGCGGCACAGTTCGAAGCGAAGATCCCCGACGCGCTGGCCCGGATGCAGACCGCGCCGGTACCGCTCGATTCGTTGCTTCTAAGCCTGGACGCCCCGGCCCAGCCGTCCGTGCCGGTCAAGAACGATCCGCCGACGATCTTCCACAGCCAACGCCCGGCCAGCCTGCTGGTGTTCGACGGGCAGCCGGTCCTCGCGCCGATCGGCAAGACCGGACTTTCCGTCGCGGTCAACGCGAATTGGGAGGTGGTCGTCGCGGGCAAGACCTGGTTCATGCTCAATAACGGGCTCTGGTTGTCGGCCCTAGCCGCGACCGGCCCCTATACGGCGGTGAGCAAGCTGCCGGCCGCCTTCAGCGCCATCCCGAACGATCCCAATTTCAGCGAATTGCGCAAGAACGTTCCGGCGCATCCGCCGAAATCCGCCGCCGACGTGCCGACCATCTTCGTCAGCACCAGCCCGGCGGAGATCATCGTTACGGTCGGGCCGCCGCGCTTCGTCCCGATTGCCGGCAGCCCGGTGCAGTACGCCGTCAACACCGAAGCCGACCTGTTCCGCGATACGGCGAACGGGCAGGTCTACTATCTGGTCTCGGGCCGGTGGTTCGCCGCGCCGGGCCTGAGCGGGCCCTGGCGCTTCGCCACCGACGACCTGCCGCCGGAGTTCGCCATGATCCCGCCGGAGAGCCAGCGCGGGCGGGTTCTGACGGCGGTTCCGGGCACGGCGCAGGCGCAGGCCGCGGTGTTGGCGGCGCAGATCCCCGTGCAGGCGACCCTGAGCAGGGCAAAGGCGCGGTTGCATGTGGACTACGCCGGCCCGCCGCAATTCGCCCCGATTCCCGGAACGCCCCTCGCCTATGCGGTGAACACGAGCTTCCAAGTGCTGAGGGTCGGCAGCGAATACTACGCCGTCTACCAGGGCGCGTGGTTCGTCTCGGCCGCGCCCACCGGCCCCTGGGTGCTGGCCGCCAGCGTGCCACCGGAGGTGTACACGATCCCGCCGAGCAGCCCGCTCTATCCGGTGACGTACGTGAAGGTCTATGCGGCGACGCCGACGGCCGTGACCTATGGCTACACCGCCGGCTACGCGCTGGGGTTCGTCAGCGCCGGCGTGCTGGTCTACGGGTCGGGGTACTATTATCCGCCGGTGGTCGTGGCCGGTACGGTGCCGGCCTATTTCCCGTATCCGCACACTTATACGGGGAATGTCTGGTACAATTCCGCCAGCGGCGCCTGGGCGCGGGGCGGAACGGTCTACGGGCCGTACGGCGGCGCGGCGACAGGCGGAACGTACTACAATCCGTCCAACGGGGCCTATGCGCGCGGCGGCGCCGTCTATGGCCCGTATGGCGGCGCCAGCGCCTGGTCGGCCTACAACCCGAGCACCGGGGCCTACGCCCATGGCAGCGCGACCTGGAACGGCAGTAGCGGCACCGCCTACGCCAGCGGCTACAACCCGCGCACTGGGGTGTCGGCCTCCACCACGCAGAACGCCAACGCCTATCAGCGCTGGGGATCGAGCGTGATCAGCGGCCCCAACCAGACCGTGAACACCGCGAGCGGCAGCAACGCGCGCGGCTCGGCCGGCGGGTTCACCTCCACCACCGGGGCGGCCGGCGCGGGCTATCACGGCGTGAACGGCAACAACGCCGGGGTGGTGAGGGGCGCGAACGGCAACGTCTACGCCGGCCGCGACGGCAATGTGTACCAGCACAGCTCCAGCGGCTGGTCGCAATGGAGCAACGGGGGATGGCAGCCGGCGCAGACGCCATCGAACGCATCGACCCGGACGCAGGGCAGCCAGAGCCGCAACCAGACAAGTAGCGTCGACGCCGCCCAGACCCAGTATCGGAGCCAGTCCTCGGGCCGCACCGCGAGCACGCAGGGCGCGACCGGGGCGCAGATGACCGGGGCGCCGATGAGCAGTGCCAGCTACGACCAGCTGCAACGCGATCAGCAGGCGCGCACCGCCGGCGCCCAGCAATGGGGCCAAGGCGGCGGCGGTGGTCGGTTCGGCGGTGGTCGGTTCGGCGGATCGGGAGGCGGGCGGTTCCGGCGATGACCGGACTGCCGCCGGCTTGCCAAGGACCAGCACCGCGGATGCGGTCGCGAATACGACAGACCTGGGAGTAACAGCATGAGGGCATTGAAAGCGGCGATCCTGCTCACACTGTTCGGCCTCGGCTCGGCCGCCGCACAGCAGCCGACCGCATCGCAGACCGCCGCCATCCGCCAGTACTGCGCGAGCGACTTCCGGGCGCACTGCGCCAGCGTGCCGACGGGCGGCAAGACGGCGCTGGCCTGCCTGCAACAGAACGCTTCCAGCCTCTCGGCGTCATGCCAGCAGGCGGTCGCCGCCGTGAGCGGCGGTTCGAGTTCGCCGATGCCCGCAACAGCCCCGCCCCCGATGCAGCAACCCCCGATGTCGCCGCGCCAGAAGGCCGCCATGATGCGTCAAGCCTGCGGGACCGACTACCGGCAATTCTGCACCGGCATCCGTCCGGGCGGCGGCGCCGCGCTCGGCTGCCTGGAGTCGCATGCGCCCTCGCTCTCCTCACAATGCCGGGGCGTGCTGGCATCGGCCAGGGGCGGTTAGGGTGCCGGCTCGCGAGGGCGGCTGAGCACGGATGGCTGCGCCATGAACCGCGCCCTGTCGCGGCCGAGATTGTGGGCGGCTGCCGCCCTGCTGGCCGGCGCGCTGCCGCTGCTGGCGGGATGCGACAAAAAGCAGAACGCCTACGTCCCGCCGCCCCCGTCGCGGGTGGACGTGGCGCGGCCGGTGCAGCAGGAGGTCACACCGACCCTGGATGCCACCGGCAACACGGTCGCCTACAACCAGATCGATCTGGTTGCGCGCGTGCAGGGATTTTTGCAGGAGATCGACTATCGCGACGGCGACGTCGCGAAAAGCGGCCAGACGCTGTTCGTGATCGAGCCGGCGCCCTACCAGGCCAAATTCCAGCAGGCGCAGGCAACGCTCGCGGCGACCCAGGCGCAGTTCACGCAGGCCGACGCGGAGTACAACCGCCAGCTCACGCTCGGCCACACCAACGTCGCCTCGCAGTCCGCCGTGGACCAGGCGCGCGCCGCCCGCGACGCCGATCACGCCAACCTGCTGAACCAGCAGGCCGGCGTGACGCTTGCCGGCATCAACCTTGGCTACACCCACGTCACCGCGCCGTTCGACGGGCTGGTCACCGCGCACCAAGCCTCCGTCGGCGACCTGGTGGGGGTCACCGGCCCGACCAAGCTCGCCAGCATCGTGCAGCTCAATCCGATCTACGTAACGTTCAGCGTGAACGAGCAGGACGTGCTGCGCATCCGCGCCGCTCTCGCCCAGCGCGGCTTGACCGTGGCCGAACTCGGCGCGATTCCGGTCGAGATCGGGCTGATGAATGAGCAGGGCTATCCGCACCGCGGCAAGATCGACTACATCGAGCCTGCGGTCGATCCGTCCACCGGCACACTGATGGTGCGCGGCATCTTCGCGAACGCCGACTATGCGCTGCTGCCCGGCCTGTTCGTGCGGGTGCGCGTGCCGCTGTCGGCGCAGCGGCAGAATGCGCTGCTGGTGCCGGACGCGGCGCTGGGTACCGATCAGGCGGGCCGGTACCTACTGGTGGTTAACGAACAAGACGTGGTGGAGCAGCGCAGCGTGCAGGTCGGCGCGGCCGAGGGCGCGCTGCGCGTCGTCACAAGCGGCCTCGGTCCCCAGGATCGGGTCGTGATCGGCGGCATCCAACGTGCCATTCCCGGCGCGAAGGTGGCGCCGCAGACGGCATCGATCCCCGCCACCACCGGCGCGTCGCGGAAATCCTGATGGGTATCGCGATAAGGCGAGGTCGCCCATGATCTCGAAGTTCTTCATCGACCGCCCGGTCCTGTCCAACGTGCTCGCCATCGTCATCGTCCTGATGGGGGCCGTGGCGCTGTTCACGCTGCCTGTGTCGCAATACCCGAACGTGGTGCCGCCCACGGTGCAGGTCACCACGCGCTATCCGGGCGCCAGCGCCGAGACGGTGATGAACACCGTCGCCCTGCCGATCGAGCAGCAGGTGAACGGCGTGCAGCACATGCTCTACATGCAGTCCACCAGCGCCGACGACGGCACCTACGTGCTGACGGTGACCTTCGACATCGGAACCGATCTCAACAACGCGCAGGTGCTGGTGCAGAACCGCGTCTCCAGCGCGCTGGCCTCGCTGCCGCAGCCGGTGCAGGCGCAAGGCGTCACGGTGCAGCAGAAATCGACGGCCATTCTGCAAATCGTGACGCTCACCGCACCGGACGGCCGCTACGACAGCCTGTTCCTGAGCAACTACGCGACGATCAATCTGCTGAGCGAACTGGCGCGCATTCCTGGCGTCGGCAACGTCAACGTGTTCGGCGTCGGCCAGTACTCGATGCGCATCTGGCTCGACCCGGAGAAGCTGAACGCGCTCGGGCTGACGCCGCAGGACGTGGTGGGGGTGGTCCAGCAGCAGAGCCAGCAGGTCACCGCCGGGCAAGTGGGCGCTCCACCAGCGCCGGCCGGGCAGGACTTCCAGTACACGGTGAACGTGCACGGCCGGCTGACCGATCCGGCGCAGTTCGGCGACATCGTGGTCAAATCGGCCAACGGCCGGACCATCCGGGTGAAGGACATCGCCCGGGTCGAATTGGGCGCGCAGACCTACTCCCAGATGTTCCGTCTGAATGGCCAGCCGGCGGCAGGCATGGCGATCTTCCAATCGCCCGATGCCAACGCGCTCAACGTGGCGCAACGGGTGCGGGCGAGGATGACGGACCTGGCGCGCAGCTTCCCGCAAGGGCTCGACTTCGCCATCCCATTCGACACCACCGGCTTCGTGAGGGCATCGATCAACGAAGTCTACAAGACGCTGATCGAGGCGGCGGTGCTGGTCCTGCTCGTCATCCTGGTGTTTCTCCAGGATTGGCGCGCCATGCTGGTCCCCGCCACCACGGTGCCGGTGACCATCATCGGCGCCTTCGCCGCTATGGCCGCGCTGGGCTTCAGCGTGAACCTCTTCACCCTGTTCGCCATCATACTGGCTATCGGCATCGTCGTGGACGACGCGATCATCGTCGTGGAGGGCGCGTCGCTCCATATGGAGCGCGGGCTCTCCGCGCGCGACGCCGCGATCGAGGCCATGCGCGACCTGTTCGGCCCGATCATCGGCATCACGCTGGTGCTGATGGCGGTGTTCGTTCCGGCCGCTTTCCTGCCCGGGCTGACCGGGCGCATGTATGCGCAGTTTGCCCTGGTGATCGCCGCGACGGCGCTGATCAGCGCGGTCAATGCCGCCACGCTGAAGCCCACGCAATGCGCGCTGTGGCTGCGCCCGCCGGTTCCTCCGGACCGACGGAACGCCTTCCATCGCGGCTTCTACCGCCTGTATGACCCGACGGAGCGGGCCTATGCGCGGCTGGTGGGGCGCATGACGCGCCGAGGCGGGCTGATGGTGCTCGTTGCGCTGGCCATCGCCGGGCTCGGCATCTGGGGCGTCGCCCGTCTGCCGACGGCCTTCATCCCGGTCGAGGATCAGGGTTACCTCGTGATCGGCGTGCAGTTGCCGGACGGCGCCTCGGTCGAGCGCACGCAGCGGGCGCTGGACGCGGCGGGCGCGATCGCGCGCGGCACGCCGGGCGTGGCCCAGGTGATCGAGATTGCCGGCTTCTCGGTGCTGGACGGCAACGCCTCGCTGTCCAGCGCCGGCGTAGCCTATGTGGTGCTGAAGGACTGGAGCGAGCGGAGCGCGGCGAAGGGTAGCGACCTGCGTTCGCTCTACACGGGTTTGCAAGGGCGGCTCGACACGCTGCCCGACGCGATCGGCTTCGTGCTGGTGCCGCCACCGATCCAGGGCATCGGCAACGCCAACGGGTTCACCATGCAGGTGGAGCTGCGCGACGGCAGCTTCGACTACGACAAGCTGCAACGCATCACCGGCGCCATCGTCGCCGATGCCGCCAGCCAGAGCAGTCTGCAACGGCTCAATACCTCGTTTCGCGCCAACGTGCCGCAGCTTCGGGTGGCGGTGGATCGGATGAAGGCAGAGACGCTGCACGTGTCGGTGGGCGACGTGTTCGCCGCGCTGGCCGGCTACGTGGGCTCCAGCTACGTCAACCAGTTCAACGAATTCGGCCGCACGTTCCAGGTGTACGTGCAGGCCGACAGCCGCTTCCGCCTGCGCCCCACCGACATCGAGAAGCTCAGCGTCCGCACCCAGGACGGCAAGATGGTCCCGCTCGGCGCGCTGGTGCAGGTCAGCCCGATGGTCGGACCGGCGCTGGTCAGCCTGTACAATCTTTATCCGACGGCGACCATCCTGGGGGCTCCGGCCACCGGATTCAGCTCCGGCCAGGCACTGTCGCTGATGGAGCAGATCGCCGCCCGCACGCTGCCGCCGGGCGCCGGCTTCCAGTGGACCGCCCTGTCGTATCAGGAAAAGGCTGTGGGCGGGCAGATTTACATCGTCTTCGGGCTCGCGATGCTGCTGGTCTATCTGTGCTTGGCCGGGCAGTACGAGAGCTGGATCGCGCCGCTGGCGGTGATCCTGGCGGTGCCGCTGGCACTGGTCGGGCCGGCGCTGGCATTGGGCGTGCTGGGGGTGGCGAACAACCTCTACACGCAGATCGGCTTGGTGCTGCTGATCGCGCTCGCCGCCAAGAACGCGATCCTGATCGTCGAGGTCGCGCGCGAGCAGCGCATCCGCGATGGCGTGCCGATCCTGGACGCGGCGGTGATCGCGGCGCGCACGCGCTTCCGCCCGATCCTGATGACCTCGTTCGCCTTCATCCTCGGCATGGTCCCGCTGGTCACCGCAACCGGCGCCGGCGCGTCGGCGCGCGCCTCGCTCGGACTCAGCGTGTTCAGCGGCATGATCGCGTCCACGTGCCTGGCCGTGCTGTTCGTGCCGTCGTTCTTCGTAGTCCTGCAACGGATGGAGGAACGGCTGAACGCCCGGAAGGCGCGAGCGCCGGTTCACGGCACGAGATAGCCACCGCCAGCAACACGGGAGTCCGCCGATGAGGCACACACACCTTCGCGCCCCCGGCGCTGCCCGCACCGGCGCAGCGCTTCTGGCGGTGCTGGTCGCGTCCTGCTCCGCGCCACGCATGCAGACGGTGCAGGCCTATGCCGGGCCGCCGCTTTCGCCGCCCGCGCATGTGGTCGTGTATGACTTCACCGTGTCGGCCGATCAGGTGAAGCTTGACCAGGCGGTCGGCGCCCGCGTGCAGCGCGCCGCCAGCGGCGTGCCGCTCGGCGTCGCGGAGCAGGAAGCGGCGCAGGGGACGCAGGGCGCGCTGGCCGACGAGCTCAGTCGCAGGCTGCTTTCCTTTGGCCTGCCGGTGGAACGCCTGCCGGCCGGAACGACGCTTCCGCCCAACACCATCCTTGTGCAAGGGCAGATCGACGCGATCAATCAAGGCAATCGCGCCCGTCGCGTGGTGGTCGGCTTCGGTGCCGGCAAGAGCAGCATCAGCGCCGACGCGCAGCTGTACGAGGTGATCGATCCTGCGGCACCGCGCTTCCTTCAGGCGTTCCATGGCAGTTCCGACAGCGGCCACATGCCCGGTGCCGCCGGAACCATGGGCGCCGGCGCGGTGGCAGGGCGCGTGGAGACCTCGGCTGCCATGAGCGGGGCGATGCACGCCGGGAGCGAGATGCGCCGCGGCGGTGATGCCAACGCCACGCGCCTGGCCGATGCGCTTGCCAAACAGATCGGCGCGTTCGCGGTCGTCCAGGGCTGGATCGCACCGACGGCAGTTCAGTAAGGACGGCACGCGTCGAACGGCCGGAAGTTCGGCCGTCGGAGTATCGGTTCCGCAGCGGGCGGGTGCCGTGCCGATCGCTGCCTCCGGCCCGCCGACTACGGGAGGCCCAGCGCCCGCGGCCCGGCCGCCCGCACGCCCACGATGACCAGCAGCACCGCCAGCGTATGCACTGCCAGATCCGCCGCGCTCGCATCATACGGATGCACCAGCCACAGCAATGACGCCGCCGAGGCCGCCGCCGCCAGCCCGCCCATCCCCGATACCAGCCCCGGCCGCAGCGGCCGCGCCCGACGCACCATCAGCAGCAGCACCAGCGAGAGCGGCAGCGAGAAGCCGATGATGAAGGGCAGGCAGTCGTCCATCGCCATGCCCAGGGTCGCCGCATGCATTCCCGGCACCACGGCGGCGCGCAGGCAGCCCATCCCGCTCGCCCCCAACCACAACCCGAGGCCGGGCAGGGGCAGCAACGCCCAGGACCAACTCCGGTCCGGCAGGCTGAGCTGGAAGCAGGCGAGTGCCGCGAGGACCGCGGTGAGTACCCGAGCCCGCAACTGCCAGCCACATGTCCGGAAAGGCCGCCAGCCGGTTTGCGACCGAAGACAGGTCCGCCCGCAGCGCCACCACTACGCCCAGCCCTGCCACCCAACCGAGCCAGCACGAGGCCCGCACCAGCGGCGGCCGCAGGCGATGCACGGGCCGCAGGTCGGTCGCGAGCCGGTCGATCAGTTGATCGGTGTCCTGCACCATCCGTCAGGCCTTCCGCAAAGTACGGCGCAGCGCGAGCAGGCCGCGATGGACGTTCACCTTCACGGCGATCGCGGACTGCCCGCTGCGGGCCGCCGCCTCCGCCACCGACAACTCGTCCAGCTTTACCAGCCGAAGCGCCTCGCGCTGCTTGGGCGGCAGTTCGTCGATGGCGTGGCGCAGCCAGGCCCGCAACGCGGCGACCTCCTCAGGCCTGTTCGCCGTCGGGTCGGCCAACGCTTCCAATAGATCCGTCGCCGGCGTCTCCCAGGCGCGCAGCCGCACCTCGCGCCTGCGCGCATCGATCGCCCGCCGGTTGGCGATCGCCGCCAGCCAGGGCAGGAACGGCCGTGCTGGATCGTAGGTGTGGCGGATGCGGTGCAGGGTCAGCAGCACATCCTGCACCACGTCCTCGATCTGCTCGCCCGGCACGCGCCGGCGTGCCAGCACGCGCAGGAACGCCACGATCTCGTGAAGCAGCCGCGCGTATGCGGTGCTGTCGCCGTCCTGCGATGCCGCCATCAGCACGGACCAGGTTCGGTCGCCCTCGGCCCGATCCGCCACCTGAATTCCCTCTCACGACACCCCGCGCCGTAACCTTCCGCAATTTCCAGCGAAAGAGAAGGCAACATCGCACCCCTCGCCGCCGCATGCGGCGGGCGCTGCACGAGGGAGCCGGATATATGGGCATCACACGTCTCGCCGCCGCGTTGCTGCTGCTGAGCGCCGGTGCGGCGTCGGCCGAGGGAGCACGACACCCGGTGGTGCTGGAGCTGTTCACCTCGGAGGGCTGTTCGTCCTGCCCGCCCGCCGATGCGCTGCTGACCGAACTGGCGGCCCGCCCCGACCTGCTGCCGCTCGCCTTCCACGTCACCTATTGGAACGCGCTCGGTTGGCGGGACCCGTTTTCACTTGAAGCCGCCACCGCGCGGCAGCGTGCCTATGCTGTGACGCTGGGCGAGGACACGGTCTACACGCCTGAACTGGTGGTGAATGGTCGGCGCGCCGTGGTCGGCTCCGACCGCGCGGCCGTCGCGGCTGCGCTGGAGTCCGCGTCACGCGATGCGCTCGCCACGCTGCACCTGCGCCGGGGCCAGGCCGGCCTCGCGGTGGAGGCCGGGGCCGGAGCGGGGTCCGGCACAATCTGGCTGGTCGGCTTCGATCGGCAGCATCGGACCGCGATCGGGCGCGGCGAGAACAGCGGCCGCACCCTGCTGGAAACCAATATCGTCCGCGCCCTACGGCCGGTCGGCACCTGGTCCGGCACGGCGCTCCGCCTGCTGGTCGAGGCGCCGGCGGGCGAGGAGGTCGCGGCGCTGCTGCAAGCGCCCGACGGGCGCATCCTGGACGTTGCGCCGCTGGAAGAGGCTGGCACATGACCGCCGTCCCGCGACGCGGCGTGCTGGGCGCCTCGCTGCTGCTCGCCCTTGCCGCGCCGGCCGCCCGCGCCGCGGCCGCAGATGCCCCGCCCGACATTGCCGTGGCCTGCGAGCCGCCTCTTGCGCCGCTGCTGCGGGCCGTCGCCGCGCAGTTCCGCACCCACACCGGCGTCCGGGTCGCTGTCCTGACAGCCCCCGCCATGCTGATCCTCGCCCAGGTCGAGCGGCAAACGCGCACCGACCTGCTGGTCCTGCCGTCCGAGGCAATGGATGCGGCATCCCGCAAGGGCCTGGTGCAGCCGGCCACGCGCCGGCAACTCGGGCGCAACCCGCTGGTCTTCGCCGCGCTGGCCGGTACCGGCGAGGTCCAAGCGGACTCGGCCGCGCTGCTGCGTCAGCTCGGCAACGGGCGCCTGGCCGCCACCGACCCGACCCCGGCCGCCACGTTCGACGGCCTGGCAGCGCTCGACCGGCTCGGGCTGCTGACGCCGCTCGCCGGACGGGTGATCGGCGCCGCCAACACCGGCGACGTGGCGTTCCTGATCAGGACCGGGGCGGCGCGGTTCGGCCTGCTGCCGCTGACCGAGGTGCGGGCCGATCCCGCCCTGAGCGTGGCGCTGGCCGCCGATCCCGCCCGCCTGCCGCCCATTCCTTGCGCCGCCGCGCTAAGCCGCGGAGCAGAAAGTCCGCGCGCCCGTGACTTCCTCGACTTCCTCGTCGCGCCGGAGGCCGCGTCGCATCTGCGCGCCGCCGGGCTGGAGGCTCCCGCATGATCGACCCGAACGCGGCGCGCGACGTCCAGCGCCATCCCGCCCTGCGCCGGATCGCCCATTGGCTGATGGCGGCGGCGATCCTGCTGCTGCTCGGCAGCGGCTGGCGGATCTATAACGCCTCTCCGATCCTGCCCTTCCGCTTCCCGGAGGCGATTACCTTGGGCGGCGCGCCGGCCATCTCGTTGGTCTGGCACAACGATCCAGGCGTCGCCAACGCCATCGCCTGGCATCTCGCCGCGATCTGGCTGCTGGCGGCGAGCTTCGCCCTCTATCTCGCGCACGGCCTGCTCTCCGGCCATTTCCGGCGCGACTTCCTGCCGCTGCGTCCGCGCGATTTCCTGCGCGACTTCACCGCTGCCGCCCGGCTGCGCCTCGATCACCGATTGGGCGAGTACAACGCGGTGCAGAAGGCGTTCTACTGGGGCGTGATGCTCTGCGTGGCGATGATGCTGGTCTCCGGCTTGGCGATCTGGAAGCCGGTGCAGCTTGCCCCGCTCACCGCACTGCTCGGGGGGTTCCAGGGCGCGCGCCTCGTCCACTTCCTGTTCATGGCGGCGATCGCCGGCTTCCTGCTGGTGCATGTGGCGCTGGTGGCGATCGTGCCGAAGACGCTGGTCGCCATGGTGATCGGCCGCGCCTCGGTCCCGGCGCACGACGCGCCTGCCCTCATGCCGAAGGTCGCCGAGAGATGAACCCTCATCGACGCCCCCTGCTGCGCGGCGGCCTGAGCCTCGGCGCGCTCACCCTGCTGACCGGCTGCGACGTCAGCGACGACGAGTCCGTGCAGCGGGCGCTGGCCGCCGTGTCGCGCTGGAACGACCGCGTGCAGGCAGCGCTATTCGGGCCCGCCCGCCTCGCCCCCACCTTCCCTGAGCGTCTGGCGGTGCGCGATTTCCGCTACAACGCCTGGTACCCGCCGGACAAGGCGCCCCGCCTCGACCCGGCGATCTATCGGCTGGGGCTCGCCGGCCTGATTGCCGACAAGCGCCCCTGGACGGTCGATCAACTCTACGCCTTGCCGCAGGAGAGCCAGATCACGCGGCATGTCTGCGTCGAGGGCTGGAGCATGATCGGCAAGTGGACCGGCACGCCGCTGCGCACCTTCCTCGCGCGCGTCGGCGCCGACACGAGCGCGAAATATGTCGGGTTCGTCTGCGCGGACGGCTATTACGAGGGCATTGACATGCCGACCGCCCTGCATCCGCAAACGATCATGGCATTTCGATTGTCAGACGAGATACTGCCCACCAAGTACGGGTATCCGTTCAAGGTGCGCATGCCCACGAAACTCGGATTCAAGAACCCGAAATGGGTGACCGCGATCTACGTGGCGAACCGCCAGCCTGGCGGGTTCTGGACCGATCGCGGCTACAACTGGTTCAGCGGGATCTGACGGTGCGTGCGCGCCGGGAGGTCTGTGCCGTCGCCGTCATGGCGAAGGCGCCCCAGCCGGGGCACTGCAAGACGCGGCTCTCCCCCCCGCTTACGCCCGAGGGGTGCGCCGCCCTGAGCGCCGCCTTCCTGCGCGACATTACCGACAACATCGCGCTCGCCGCACGGGAAGCGCCGATCCAGGGCTGCATCGCCTATGCCCCCGCCGGGCTCGAAATGCTGTTCGCGGGCCACCTGGCGCCGGGTACCGGCCTGGTGCTCGCCGATGGCAGCCCGGACATGCCGGCCGGCGTTGCGGGGTTCGGCCGCTGCCTGCTGCACGCTGTCCAGTCTCTGCTAACCCAGGGCTACGGGGCCGCCTGCGTGCTCAATGCCGACAGCCCGACCCTGCCGACCTCGCAGCTGCGCCAGGCGGCCCAGCTGCTGTCTGCTCCGGGCGACCGCGCCGTGCTCGGCCCGGCCGAGGACGGCGGCTACTACCTTCTCGGGCTCAAGGCGCCGCACATCGCGATGTTCGCGGACATCGCCTGGAGCACCAAGACGGTTGCCGAGCAGACACGCGCCAGGGCGCGCTCGATCGGCCTCGATCTGATGGAACTTGAGGCTTGGTACGACGTGGACGATCACGCCGATCTGCGCCGCCTCCTGGCCGAGATCGACAGCGGCGTATCCGGCCCGCTCGCCCCCCGTCATGCTCCGTATCCCGCTCCCGCGACCGCCGCCTGCGCCGAACGGCTCGGGCTGCGTCAGCTCGTGGATGGGACGGCGTGACGGCGCGATCCGGCACGCCGCACGCTAGTCTTCGCTTGGCCGGGTTGGGCGGCGTGCTGCTCGCGCTGACCCTGGCCGGCTTGGCGCTGCACGTGCCGGGCGCCGACAGCGTGGGCTCCGTCGCGCGCACCAACGTTTTCGTGGCGATCATGGCCGTCGCCGGGCTGGCCTATCTCGCCGCCATCCGGCTGGTGCTGCGCGCGCCGGCGCAGCCTGGCGCGGTCTGGCTGGTGCTCGCCATTGCGATCGGCCTGCGTGGGGTGGCGCTGGCCGCCCCGCCCTTCCTCTCCAGCGACCTCTATCGCTACGTCTGGGACGGGCGGGTGCAGCTCGCCGGCATCAACCCGTACCGCTTCGTCCCGGCCGACCCGGCGCTGGCGGCGTTGCGCGACGCGGCGATCTACCCGCGCGTCAACCGCGCCGGTTACGCCCTCACCATCTATCCGCCGGTGGCGCAACTCGTCTTCGCCGCGATCGCCAAGGTGAGCCAGACGGCGTTTGCGGCCAAAGCGGCAATGGTGCTGTTCGAGGCGCTGGCCGCCGCCTGCCTCCTGCGCCTGCTGGCGATCGCGCGGCTGCCGCCGGCGCGGCTGCTGATCTACGCCTGGAACCCGCTCGCGGTCTGGAGCTTCGCCGGCAATGGCCATGTCGATGCGGTGGCGATCGGCTTCGCGGCGGCGGCCTTGCTGGCCAGCGTCGCGCGGCGGGACGGCTGGGCGGGTGCGGCGCTCGGCGCGGCCGTCGCGGTGAAGTTCCTGCCCCTGGCGATCGCCCCGGCACTGTGGCGCCGCTGGGACTGGCGCGCGCCCGCCGCATGCATCGCGGTGATCGCCTGTGGCTATCTGTGGTACGCCGGCGCGGGTTGGCGCGTGCTCGGCTTCCTGCCCGGCTATGCGGGCGAGGAGGGAATCGGGCCGGGCGGCAACGGTGCCTGGCTGCTGGCCGGGCTGGGCGAGGTCTTCGTTCTGCCACGCTGGGCCAGTCCACTCTATCTGGCGCTAGCCGCCTTCCTCCTGCTCGCTCTCGGGCTGCGCATCGCTCTGCGGAGCCGCCCCGCGCACGACCCGGCCCGTGACGCCGTGCGCACCTGCGGGGCCGCCGGCATTCTCGCTTCTGGCCTCACCGTGGCGATCAGCCCGCACTATTCGTGGTACTTCGCGTGGCTGGCCATGCCGGCCTGCCTCTGCCCGATCCGCAGCGTGATCTATCTCGGCGTCGCGCCGCTGCTGCTCGACCTCGACCCCCTGCACGAGAGATTCGTCTGGCCCTCGCTGGTCTATGTGCCCGCCCTGATCCTCGCGTTCCTGGACCTGCGTCGCCGCGCGACCGGCCGGACCTTCGCCGCCCCACGCATCGTCGGAGAAAGCTCCTGATGTCAGCGACACAAAGCGCCGCCGCCTTGCGTGATCCGCGCCGCTACTTCGAAGCGGTCGGCCCGGCTCGCACTGCGGCCGCCACCGCTCCGCCGGTCTGCCTCTATCTGGAGGTCACCAACCGCTGCAACCTGCTCTGCGAGACCTGTCCGCGCACCTTCGAGGCGCTCGAGCCGCCGGCGGACATGGACTGGGCGCTGTTCACCCGCATCGTCGATCAGGTGCCCGATATCGCCCGCGTGGTGCTGCACGGCGTCGGCGAGCCGATGCTGGTACGCGACCTGCCGCGCATGATCCGCTACCTGAAGGACCGCGGCAGCTACGTGCTGTTCAACACCAATGGGACGCTGCTGCGCCCCGCCCGGTTCCAGGAGTTGATCGACACCGGGCTCGACGAGCTGAGGGTCTCGCTCGACGCCGCGGACGCCAAGACCTACCAGCAGGTGCGCGGCAAGGATTTCTTCGACCGCATCGTGCGGAACGTGGGCAAGCTGATCGAGTATCAGGCCCGCGTCGGCGCGGCGACTCCCCGCGTCACGCTCTGGCTCACCGGTCTCAAGGAGACCGTGCAGCAGCTGCCCGATTTCGTTCGCCTGTCCGCGCGGATGGGCGTGCGCGAGGTCCACCTGCAACGCCTGGTGTTCGACGAGGCCGGGTTCGGCATGGCGCGGGGCGAGCACTCGCTGTTCGAGCAGACCCGAGCGGAGGAGCAGGCGGCCATCGAGGCGGCGCAGGCGATCGGCGTTGCGCTCGGCGTGACGCTGGACGCCTCGGGCGCCACCGAGCCGGGCTTGAGCCTGAAGAAGCAGGAGACCGACCAGCCCTGGTCCACCTGCCGCCGGCCGTGGTCGCTGATGTACTTCACCGCGCACGGCCGCGCGCTGCCCTGCTGCATCGCCCCATTCTCGGCGCGCGGCTACGACAGCTACACCCTGGGCGATGCGACGCAGCAGACATTGCGCGAGATCTGGAACAGCCCGGCCTATCAGGACTTCCGGGAGTCGCTGCTCAGCGACGCGCCGCCCCGGCCGTGTCAGAATTGCGGCCTGCGCTGGAGCCTGTGATGCCGGCCCGGGTCGCTGCTGTCATCCCGGTGCTGAACGAGGCCGGCGCGATCGGCCCCACGGTCCGCGGCCTGCCGCGCGAAACGGTCGGCACCGTCATCGTCGTCGATGGCGGCAGCCGCGACGATACGATCGAGGAGGCGCGGGCGACCGGCGCGGAGGTCGTCGTGGAGCTTCGGCGCGGCTACGGCCAGGCCTGCGCAACCGGGGCGGCGCAGGCCCGCGCGCGCGGCGCCGAGGTGGTCCTGTTCCTCGATGGCGACGGCGCGGACGCGGGCGAGGAGGCCGGCCGGATCGTCGGCCCGGTGCTCGATGGCGGCGCCGACTTCGTCCTCGCCTCGCGCACCCAGGGCCGCCGCGAGCCCGGCAGCATGGCCCTCCATCAGGTTGTGGCCGGCCTGCTGGTCGGCCGCGCCATCGGTTGGCTCAGCGGTGTGCGCTACAGCGACATGTGCGCCTTTCGCGCGATCCGCCTTGATCGGCTGGAGCAGCTCGGCATGCGCGAGATGACCTATGGCTGGAACCTCGAGATGCAGATGCGCGCGGCGCGGGCCGGGCTGCGGATTTGCGAGGTGCCGCTGCCTTACCGACGCCGCGTGGCCGGCCGCTCGAAGGTCGCGGGCAATCTGCGGGGCACGGTGAGGGCGGGGACGAGAATTGTCGCGACTCTCCTGCGCGTGGCGTCCGAGGGACGACCGATCTCCCCGTCCAAATTCTAGCGAGATCAGCCGGTCGCGGACACCATCGCTGCCGGGCGGCGTGCCAGCAGCGCTCCGACGATCAGCAGGTTCGCGAGATTGAACCCGATGCCGACCGCGAAAGCCGGCGCGTAGAAGCCGAACCGGTCGTAGATGGCGCCCGCCAGCCATCCGCCCGTGGCCATGCCCAGCAGGCCGGCGAACATCACGACCGGCACGCGCCAGCCCGCTTCGGCGGCCGGGAACAGGTCGCGCACGGCAAGCACGTAGGCTGGCGCGAGGCCGGCGAAGCCGAGGCCGAACAGGGCGGAGACGGTAAACAGCCCGGCCTCGTTCTGCGTCAGCAGAAAGCCGCTCATCGCGGTTGCCTGCGCGGCCGAGGCCAGGATGATCGTGCGCAGCCCACCCACCCGGTCCGACAGCCAGCCCCAGAACTGGCGGGCGAAAAACGCGGTGCCCAGCAGCAGCGCCAGCATCGCCGCCCCGCGCTCGGCGCCGATGCCGAGGTCGCTGCACAGCGCGACGAGATGGCCCATCGGCATCGACATGGTCACGCAGCAGCAGAAGATCGCTGCCGCCAACATCCCCAGCACGAGGTTGGGCGCCATGCCGAGCACGGGCGCGCCGGCACGCGGGCCGACATGGGCGTGCGTGACAGGCGGCTTCGGCGGCTGGCGCAGGAAGATCACCGCGAGCGGCAGGATGCACGTCGCGACCAGCCCGCCGAACCCCGCCATCGTCCAGCGCCAGCCGTAGCGCTCGATCGCCAGCGTGAACAAGGTCGGCCACACCGCGCCGGCGACATATTGGCCGGACGATATGAAGGCGATCGCCGAGCCGCGCCGGTGGTCGAACCAGCGGCTGACATAGGTGACGAGCGGCGAGAACATGCAGGACGCGCCGAACAGCCCGACCAGGAATAACTGGGCCGCATAAAGGCGCGCCAGCCCGCCCGAGGAGGCGACGCTCAGTCCGATGGCGATCATCGCCGCGCCGAACATGACCACGGCACGCACGCCGACCTTTTCGGCGACCCACCCCATCATGATGCCGCCGAAGCCCGAGCCGATGTAGAGCAGCGAACCGGCCAAGGCCGGCGCTTCGCGCGCGGTGCCCAGATCAGCCGCGATCGGCTTCAGCGCGACCATCGTGATGAGCGGCGCGCCGTAGGAGACGGCGAGTATGCACAATACCGCCGTCGCCACGACCCAGGAGGCGCGTGTCTCGACCGTTCGTTCCCACGCGCTCGGTTGCATCAAATCCAGCTCCTTCAGCCCGGCATTGCTTCGCCGGCGGCGGACTTACGTCTCTAGCACGTAGCTTCCGGGCGCGTCCTGCAACGGCGGGTGCGCGGCGCTGCCCAGGGAAGGCGGTGCGCCCTTCTCGCCGGCGTGCGCGGCGAGCCAGTACGACCAGTCTGTCCACCAGCTTCCCTCATGGCGCTCGGCGGCCTTGCGCCATTGCTCGGGCGTTTCGGCAGCGTGGCCCTCGCTGGTCCAGTAGGTGCCCTTGCCGCCCGGCGGGTTGATCATGCCGGCGATGTGGCCGCTGGAGGCGAGGACGAACCGCACCCGGCCGTTCGCGAGTTGGGTGATGCGCCAGGCTGCATCCCAGGGCACGATATGGTCCTTCTCCGCCCCGACCGCATAGAGGTCCTGGCGGATGCGACCGAGATCCAGGGCCTCGCCCTTGAGATGGATCTTGCCGGGATGCACCATGTTGTTCTCGACGTAGGTGTTGCGCAGATACCAGGCGTGCGCCGCTCGGGCCATGCGCGTGCCGTCGCTGTTCCAGTAGAGCAGATCGAACGCAGCCGGCTTCTGGCCGAGCAGGTAGTTGTTCACCACATTGGACCAGATCAGGTCGTTGCTGCGCAGCAGGTTGAACATGTTGGACATCTCGCGGCTGTCGAGATAGCCGCGTTCCATCATCTGCTGCTCGATGAAATCGACTGTCGGCTCGCCCAGGAACACGGCCGTGTCGCCGACCTTGCTGAAGTCCTGTAGGGACACCATGAACGTCGCCGATCCGAAGCGGCTGTCTCCCTTCGCCGCGAGCCAGGCCAAGGTCATGGCCAGCAGCGTGCCGCCGATGCAGTAGCCCATCACGTTCACGGTCTTGCTGCCGGTGATCTCGCGGATGGCGTCGCTCGCTGCGAGCGGGCCGAGGTCGATGTAGTCCTCGATGGTCGTGCCCTCCATCGAGGCGTCCGGGTTGCGCCAGGACAGCATGAACACGGTGAACCCTTGGGCGACCATGTAGCGCACCATGCTGTTCTTCGGCTGCATGTCCATGATGTAGTATTTGTTGATCCAGGGCGGGATGATCATCAGCGGAATCTGGTGGACCGTCTCGGTGGAGGGCGAATACTGGATCAACTCGATCAGCTTGTTGCGATACACAACCTTGCCCGGCGTGAGGGCGAGATTGCGCCCCGGCGCGAAGGCCGTGGTGTCCACCATTGTACAGCTTGCCCTGCTGGATGTCGTGCAGCAGGTTGCGCGCGCCATCCGCGAGGCTTGCGCCGCCCGTCTCCATCGCCCGATGCAACGCCACCGGGTTCGAGGCGAGCAGCAGGGTGGGGCTCATCGCGTCCACGAACTGGCGCAGATGGAAGTGGATGCGCTGGCGTTCCGCCGGGCTCATGTCGTCGGCATCGCTCGCCTGCTGCAGCAACCAATCGGAGGCGAGCAGATAGAAATCCTTCAGCGTGCGATAGGCCGGATTGCCCTGCCACTCCGGGGCGGCGAAGCGCTTGTCGCCGGCGCCGGCGGAAGGTGGCGATGCATCCGGTCGCGCCAATCCCCACCAGCGCTGCCCCGCCTCGTTCCAGGTATCCACCGCCGATTGCCATAGCCGCATGTTGAAATCCAAAGTGGCGGTCATGGCCTTGTCGGGCCGGCTCAGGGATCGCAGCCAGACGGTGCGAAGCGCGCGGGCGATCTCCGCCCAGTCCACCGGCACGACCTGGTGCAGCGGGTTCGCGTTGAGCGCCTCCTCGGTCGCATGCAGGATCGGGTCCTTGGCCAGCATTTCACCAAGCTGGCGCGCGCCGCCTTGGAGAAAGCCGCCAGACTGGTCGGGCGGCATCTGCCACCATGCCTGGCTGGACGCATCCCTGGGCGCACCCAGACTACCCGCGAGCTTCGACGCGGATTCGACCCAGGATGTCCAGAGGCCGAGCATCATCTCGGGACCCGGCAAGGGAATCCCCGGCCTTGCGCTTTCAGTCACGCGCGCGGGGTCGGGTCGAGCCTCATGCGTCGGGGTGGAAGACGCTTCACGAGGGGGTCCGCCGGGGCTTTGATCTGGCATGTCTCACTCCTCCCTATTCACGCGTATTTGCTTGGTCTCGCCGATCACGCGCGCCTTGCTGAGCGGCTTGGGGCAGGTCCGCGCGGTCCCCCGGATTGGTGAGACCACGGCTCGTCGTCGGTCGGACCAGAAACCCTCGCCATACTGCGCCCGCAGAGAGCGTCAACCCGCAAACGTCGCGGAAGATGCCGACCACGTCGGCGCGGCGCATCACCTCGTGCTGCGGCGGCACGGGATCATCAGCGACGACCTGTTCGGAAGATCGTTCCGAGCTGGGGCGAGATCAGGGCGCGGCGCTGGCCACGGCTCCGATGTTCGCGCGGCCGACGCCGGTGAGGCGCCCGAGATAGGCGCCGATGTCGGTCCAGGCATCGCGCGCGGCTGCCATGGCTACATAGCCGTCCGGTCGGACCAGCCAGATGCCGCTGTCACCGAACGACGCTCGGGTTTCGGGCTCCAGGAGGTCGGGGAATTGGGCGATCAGCCCAGCCGATGCGTCGTCCGCCGGCGCGAACAGCGCGAAGCGGGGCGAGGTGCCGGCTCCGACCGGATGCTCCGGGTCCCGCACCGGCGCGCGCTCTCCAGGTGCGGGGCTGCCATGGCTGTGTCGGCCGCGCTGGGTGAGCGGGCTTTCGGGGTAGTCGATCGCAAGCTCCGCCAGCGTGTTCGCCAAGGTCCTGCGGACGGGAGACAGGCCGAACACCAGGGAGGCGACGTGATTGCGCACCGCCTGCAACACGCCGCCCCGCAGCACCGCGAGCGTGGTCAGGCGACCGGCGTTCGCCAGCACCTGCCGGCCGACGGCGCTGCGTTCGATGCTGTAGCTGTCAAGGAGCGGTTCCGGTCCTGCCAGGCCGCGGCAGACCAGCGCCAGCTTCCAGGCCAGGTTGCAGGCATCCTGCATGCCCGTGTTCATGCCCTGCCCGCCCGCGGGGCTGTGGATGTGGGCGGCGTCACCGGCGAGGAACACGCGGGCGGCGCGATAATCGGCCACCTTTCGCTCATTGATCCGGAACGCCGACAGCCAGATCGGCGAGGATGCCTCGATCCCGCCCGGTCCCCGCCGGTCGAGTAGCGCCTGGACCTCCTCCAAGGTCGGGTCCGCCCGGTGTGCATCGCCGTGCGCCTCCCCTACATCGGCAATTACCCGATAGCGTCCGGGTGAGATCGGGAACAGCGCCAGGGCGCCATCCGCGTGCCAGAACATGTCCAGCTCGTCCGCTTTCGAGCGAACGCCGCGAAGGTGAACATCTGCAAGTATCCAATCGCTCGGCAGCGTGTCCCCCTCGAACTGCATCCCGAGGCCATTGCGCACGGTGCTGTGGGCGCCGTCGCAGCCGATCAGCCATGCGGCATCCAGCGTCTCCTCGCGCCCGTCCACGTGACGCAAGATTGCAGTCACTTTGTCCGTGTCGGGAGCGAACCGCACCAGCTCGATCCGCCGCTCCACCTGCACGCCGCAGGCGTTCAGGTGCTGCTCCATCAGCCGCTCGGTCTCGCTCTGGGGGAGCATGAGCCCATACGGGTGCGGCGTCTTGACCGTGTCCAGGCGCACATGGGCGATCTGGCGGCCGCCGGCGATGATGTTGGCGGCGGTCGCCTTCAGGCCGGCCGCCACGAACGACGCGCCGCAGCCCATGCGGTCAATCAGCTCCAGGCTGCGGGGCCAGAGCACGAGGGCTTTGGATTTGTCGGTGCGCTGGACGGCCTTGTCCACGATCCGCACAGAGGCGCCGTAACGCGCCAGCTCGGCCGCCATCGTGAGCCCGACAGGGCCGGCACCGACCACAAGGACATCCGGGCTCATCGGCAATCTCCAGATTTGGCGTCAGTCGCCGACCATCCGCCGCGCGTCCACCGCCTGGTCGAACCGGGCGGCGTCGATGAATCCCGACTTAAGCGCCGCCTCCCGCAATGTCAAATCCTCGTCCATCGCCGCGTGCGCGATCTGGGATGCCTTGTCATACCCGATCACCGGGCTCAGGGCTGTCACCAGCATCACGGACTCCTCCACGTAGCGCCCGATACGCTTGCGGTTGAGCGTCGTGCCCTCGACGGAGAAGATGCGGAACTTCTCGCATCCGTCGGAGAGGATCGCGACGGCGTGAAGGAAGTTGTTGATGATGATGGGCCGCATGGCGTTCAGCTCGAAATTGCCTTGGCTGCCCGCGAACGCGACCGCGTTGTCGTCGCCGATGACCTGGATGCAGATCATCACCATCGCCTCGCACTGGGTCGGGTTCACCTTGCCCGGCATGATGGAAGAGCCGGGCTCGTTCGCCGGCAGCACCAGCTCCCCCAGCCCGCATCGTGGACCAGAGGCGAGCCATCGCATGTCGTTGGCGATCTTCATCAGCGCGACGGCGAGCCCGCGCAGCCCGGCCATCGCTGCGACCATCGCATCAAGCGAGCCCTGAGCGGCGAACTTGTTGGGCGCCGTCACGAACGGCTGGCCCGTGAGCGTCGCGATCCGCGCCGCGACGTCCACGGCGAACCCCGGTGGCGCGTTCAGCCCCGTGCCGACCGCCGTGCCCCCCGCTGCCAGTTGCAGCAAGCCCTCCATCGTGCGCCGGATGCCGGTCGCGGCGTCGCGGAGCTGGGCGGCGTAGCCAGACCACTCCTGCCCGACGGTTAGCGGCACGGCATCCTCCAGATGGGTGCGGCCGATCTTGACGACGTCCTTCCACTCCTCCGCCTTGACGTCGATCGCGTGGGCCAGTGCCTCGACCCGCGGCAGCAGCCGCTCCTCCAGCGCCAGCACGGAGGCGACGTGCATCGCGGTGGGGAAGGTGTCGTTCGAGGACTGCCCCATGTTGACGTCGTCGTTCGGATGCACCGGCGACTTGGTTGCCAGCTCACCCCCCAGGAGCTGGATGGCCCGGTTCGAGATCACCTCGTTGACGTTCATGTTCGATTGCGTGCCGGACCCTGTCTGCCACACGAACAGAGGGAAGTGCGGGTCCAGCTTGCCCGCGATCACCTCGTCGGCGGCGCGCACGATGGCATCCGCCTTCCACCGCTCCAGCCGCCCGGCCTCGGCGTTGACCAGGGCCGCCGCCTTCTTCACCGTCCCGTATGCATGATAGACCGGTTTCGGCATGCGATCGTCGCCGATCGAGAAATGCACCAGGGAGCGCTGCGTCTGCGCACCCCAGTACCGGTCCGCGGGCACGGCGATGCCGCCCATGGAGTTCGTCTCCATGCGCTCGCCGTGCGCGTCGATCCCGATCGGCACATCCCGCATCGTGTGCGCGCTGTCGTTGGCCATGCTCAGGCCTCCCCATCCAGCTGCTTGTCACTCCGGTCGGTAGATCAGCCCGGCGAGCCAATCCACCAGATCGTCGGGCTGCGGCACCTGGGCGAGGCCGGCCTCGAAGATCATGCGGGCGACCTTCACGGCGGTGCCGATCTCGATCCGCAGCACATCGCGTTGCGGCGGAAACAGTAGGCCGCGCGCCCGCTGGCTGTCCGTGACCTGCGCGGCCGTGGCCTGGGCCGCGGCGATGAACACCGCATCGGTAATGCGCTTCGCCCGCGTGGCGTACACGGCGAGCGCCACGGCCGGAAAGACGTAGAAATTGTTCGCCTGTCCCGGCGTGAACGTCTTGCCGCCGAGCGTCACGTCGCCGAACTGCACGCCCGCGGCATACAGCGCCTTGCCGTCGGTCCAGCAATAGGCCTGCTCGGCCGTGCACTCCGCCTTCTCGGTGGGGTTGGACAGCGCGAAGATGATCGGCCGCTCGTTCAGCTTCGCCATCGCCCTGACCACCGGCTCGGTGAACGTGCCGCCAACGGTGCTGACGCCGATCAGCGCCGTGGGCTTCAGGGACTCCACCGCCGCCACGAGATCCTTCGTCGGCGCGTGGGAGTGCGCATACACTTTCTGGGACGGAGACAGATCGGTGCGCGACGGCTCGATCAGGCCGTCGGCATCGAACATCGACACGCGCGCCCGCGCCTCCTGTTGGGAGAGGCCCTCGAGCATCATCGCCGAGACGATCATGTTGCCGATGCCGATTCCGGCCGACCCGGCGCCCAGGAACAGCACGCGCTGATCCCTCAGCGCCTCGTTCTTCATCGACAGCGCGGTCGAGAGCCCGGAGATGGTGATTGCCGCCGTGCCCTGGATGTCGTCGTTGTAGCAGAGGATCTTGTCGGCGTATTTCGCCAGCAGCCGGATCGCATCGGTGCCTTTCCAATCCTCGAAATGGATGCAGCAATGCGGGAACAGCTCCTGCACCGCTTGCACGAATTCGTCCACGAACGGGTCAAGTATCTCGGGCTCGGGCGGCGCCTGGCGCGTGCCGAGATAGAGGGGATCGTCGATCAAGCTCTTGTTCGTCGTCCCGATATCCAGAAGGATCGGCAGCAGCACGTCGGGCGGGATCGCCGCGCAGGCGGTGTAGAGTTGCAGCTTCCCGATCGGGATTCCCATGCCATTGGTGCCCAGGTCGCCCAGGCCCAGGATACGCCCGCCGGTGCTGACGCAGATGAAGCGCACGTCCTTCACGGGCCAGTTGGCCATCACCTCCTTCACCTTCCCTTGGTGGCGAATGGAGATGTACATGCCCCGCGCGCGGCGGTACAGATGGCCGAACTTCAGGCACGCCTCTCCCACCGTCGGGTCGTAGACGATCGGCAGGAACCGCGTCGGGTCCGACATCAGGACCTTGTAGAACAGGGTCTCGTTCCGGTCGCAGAGGCCGACGAGGTAGATATACCGCTCCAGGTCGCTGGTCTTGTTGTCGAGGTGCAGCATCACCCGCTCCACCTGTCGGTCGAGTGTCTCGACCGAATCGGGCAGCAGACCGATGAGACCGTGCTTCTCGCGCTCCCCCACCGTGAAGGCGGTTTCCTTGTTGCGGATGCTGTCGGCGAGCAGCGCCAGACCTGCCGGCAGAGTGCCTGCCTCGCTTGCGGCGCCCAGGCCGTCGCGGCTGACGGAGTTCGTGGGATTCATTCCTGCTCCTCCTTCGGTTTCAAGAGCCAGTTAATCCGGCTTGTCATCGCCCGTAAACATGTCGCATCCCTGTTTTTGGGCTGGCCGGACGCGGACGGGCAGGACTACGAGCAGGTCCTCGGGATAGCAGAATCCTTCGATGCTCTCCAGCCGACGGCGGAGCTGGATCGCGAGCATCTTCACGGTAATGTAATAGAAACGAATTATTGCTGCAAAACTCGGGAGGTAAATCCGTGGCGCGACCAGAATGGGTGCCATGGAAAACGTCCTGCAATTCGTCAGTGTCGTCACCGGCGTTCGCCCGATCGATCTTGTTTCCTTCGTCGTCGAGGCTATCGCGTGGCGCCCGCCAGAGGGGCATAGCGCGGCCAAGGCGCACGTGGTGCATCACATTCCGGGCCGGGTGCGGATGCGAATCCCCGCCAAGCGGTGCAACCGGCGGTATTTCGTTGAGGTGAAGGATCGGCTGGAGCGATGCCCGAGCACCATCGGCGTGGAGGTCAACGCGGCCTCCGCGAGTGTGCTGATCAGGTACATTGGCGTGCTGTCGGGCTTGCTGGCGGAGGTGACCGCCGCCGGAATTCATGAACTGGCCGAAGTCGGCGAGGAACGATGGTCGGGTCCGTCGCGCGCGGGTCGGCTGCTGGAACGCGTTGGTCGGATCGATGAACGGATCGCCCTTCCGACAGGCGGCTGCGTCAACGGGCACTCGGTCGCCCTGATCCGGCTGTTGATCGAGGCTGGCGTGCAGGTGTCGAGTGGCCGGCTGTTCAGCGCGGCACTGCCGCTGCTTTGGTACGCGACGCAGCCAGCCGGCGGGGTTTTCCCCGCCAGACCCGGAAGCAGCAACAGCGCGCGGTGTGCGGCTTGTCCGATGCATTGAATGCCGCGCAGGCGCCCATCAAGGGTTTGTCGAACCCGGCGACCCGTGGCTACTCTCCTTTGCCAGCGGGCGTGGCGGAATCGGTAGACGCACGAGACTTAAAATCTTGCGCCGTACGGCGTGGGGGTTCGAATCCCCCCGCCCGCACCAGACGGTGAGACACGCCTTGCAGATGATCATGTTCGGGTTCGAATGCCGGCCGGGACCGACCCGGCCGACCGTCGCGCGCGTCTGCGATGACTACGCGGTTGCCATCTCCGTCTGCCGGCGTTGCGGACGTCCGATCAGCAGCAGGGCAACGCAGCCGATTACGACGAACCCGACGATCGGCAGCATCGCCAGCGCATAGCTGCCCGTCGCCTGCTTGGTGACGCCCATCAGGGTGTTGCAGACGAACCCGAAGCCGGTGCCGATGCCGTTGATCATCGCGATTCCCGCGGCGGAGCTGCGCGAGGACAGCCATTCCGAGGCGAGCGCCCAGAACGGACCGCGCGTGACGGAGGTCGCGACGACCGTGACGCACAGCAGGATGATGCTCGGCAGCAGCGCCGGGAACGGGATCAGCAGCACCAGCGCGACCCCGCTCAGTGCGAGCGGGGCTAGCGTGTGCCAGAAGCGCTCGCCCGCCACGTCGGACCGCAATCCCCACCAGATCATCGCGCCAGCAGAGAGCAAATAGGGCAAGGCGTTCAGCCACCCGACGGTCGTGGTCGAGACGCCAAACGACTTGATGAACTGCGGCTGCCACAGTCCCAGCCCGGAGCTGGCGGTTGCACCCCCAGCATAGACCAGCGCCATCGCGAGCACGTAGCGGTTGCGGATCACCGACAGCGCTGGGGCGTGCCCGACGGGCTTGACCTGCCGCCGCTCCTGTTCCAGCCGTCCGAACAGCCAGTCGCGCTCGCCGACGGAGAGCCAGGAAGCCTGCGCCGGCGCATCCGTTAGCCAGACCAGCGCGACCAGGCCAAGCAGCACGGCGGGCGCGGCCTCCATGATGAACAGCCACTGCCAGCCGGCGATGCCCAGCACCCCGCTCATGCCTAGCAGCGCGGCCGAGACCGGGGAGCCGACGAATCCCGAAACCGGGATCGCCACCATAAAGATGCCGACGATCCGGGCGCGCTGCTCGGCGGGAAACCAGTATGTCAAATAGAGGATCACGCCGGGGAAGAACCCCGCCTCGGCGGCGCCCAGCAGGAAACGCAGCAGCACGAACGAGCCCGGCCCCGCTGTCAGCGCCATGCAGCCCGAGACGATGCCCCAGGAGACCATGATGCGCGCGATCCAGCGCCGCGCGCCGAACCGCTCCAGCGCCAGATTGCTGGGAACCTCGAACAGGCAGTAGGAGACGAAGAAGATGCCGCCGCCGAACCCGAACACCGAGGCCGAGATGCCGACGGCCTTGTTCATCTGCAGGGCCGCGAACCCGGCATTGGTGCGGTCAATATAGCAGACCAGGTAGGCGAGCATCAGGAACGGCAGCAGCCGCCAGCTGACCTTGCGCATCGTCTGCCGCCCGAGCGCGTCATCTGGCGCCCCGCTGGCGGTCCCAGCATGGACCATCTCTTTTCCTTTCATCCTTCCATCCAGCCTAGCATCGTAATCTGGTTGCGGCGAAGCGACGCGGCGTGGCAGACAGCCGCGCCATGATCTCCCGTCGCTTGCTGCTGCCCGCGATTCCCCTCGCCCTCGCAGCGCCTTTTCTCGCGCGGGCGGCTGCGGCGCCGGGCCCGTCGAGCCCGGGCGACTTCCAGTCGTTCCTGGCCGGACTCCGCGCCGATGCTCGTCGGGCAGGCGTGTCCGCGCCGACGCTCGACGGCGCGCTGGACGATGTGCAGCCCAATCAGCGTGTGCTCGACAAGATCCGTCATCCGCCCGAGTTCACCATGACCTGGGCGCAGTACCGGGCAATGCTCGTCACCGACCAGCGGATCGCCGACGGGCGCGCGGCCCTCGATCGCAACGCCGCCCTGTTCCGCGCGGTCGAGAACCGCTACGGCGTGCCGGCCAGCGTCATCCTGGGCATCTGGGGGCTGGAATCGAGTTACGGCACGAAAACCGGCGACTACGGCGTGGTGGAATCGCTGGCGACCCTCGCCTGGGGCAGCACGCGGCACGCGTTCTTCCGCTCCGAACTCCTGGCCGCGCTCCGCATCCTCGATCACGGCGATGTCGTGCCGGGGCGCATGACGGGGTCGTATGCGGGGGCGATGGGCCAGCCGCAGTTCATGCCGACCTCGTTCCTGCACTACGCGGTGGACTTCCAGGGGGACGGCCGGCGCGACATCTGGACCAGCACGCCCGACGTGCTCGCCTCGATCGCGAACTACCTGGCGCGCAACGGCTGGGTGCCGGGCGAGGGCTGGGGGATGCCAGTGGTGGTGCCGCCTGGGTTTGATCCCGCGTTGGCCGGCCGCGACGACCGCCGACCGCTTGCCGTCTGGGGCGAGCTTGGGCTGCGCGCCCTCGACGGCCGTGCGCTGACCGGCGAGCGGGACGCGGCGCTGGTCCTGCCGGACGGCGCGGGCGGAGAGGGCTTTCTGGCGTTCGCCAACTTCGCCGCCATCCGGCGCTACAATCCCTCCGACTTCTATGCGTTGGTCGTCGGCCTGATCGGGGATGACGTGCTCGCGTGAGGCGCCCTCCGGAGGCGCCCGTCGTGCTGGACCGGGGCCGCCGCGCGGGAGTAACCGATTGCCCAGATCGTGGTCGAACAGGAGGCCCACTTTCATGCTGACCCGACGCTCCGCGATGCTCGGAGCCGCATTGTTGGCCGGCGGCGCTCCGGCTGTCGCCGCCGCCCGTCCATCCCGCGCGAAAGGCGCCGCGCTGGACGGCGCGGACGGACAGAACCGAGGCACGCCCGCGACCACGCCGCTGGGCCCGGTCGCCACGGCCGCCCGCTGGGCATTCGGGATGGATTTCAACACCGGCGCAGAACTGATCGACAAAGCCGCGGACGAGGAGATGCCGCCCTCGTCCATGACCAAGCTGATGACGCTCTATATCGTCTATTCCCGCCTGCGCGACGGACGGATGAAGCTCGACGACATGCTGCCCGTCTCGGAACAGGCATGGCGCATGGGCGGATCGAAGATGTTCGTGCAGGTCGGGACCCAGGTCCGGGTCGAGGACCTGATCCGCGGCATCGAGGTCGACTCGGGCAATGACGCCTGCATCGTGCTGGCCGAGGCGATCGCCGGGTCTGAGCAGCAGTTTGCCGAACTGATGAACGAGACGGCGAAGAAGATTGGCCTGACCCACTCCAACTTCCGCAACAGCACCGGCTGGCCCGATCCCGAGCACTACATGAGCGCGCGCGACATCGGCATGCTGGCCGCCGCGATCATCCGGCAGTTCCCCGACTACTACCGCTATGCCGGTGAAAAGACGTTCCGGTATGACAATATAGAACAAGGCAACCGCAACCCTCTCGTGCAGAAGGGCACTGCCGACGGGCTGAAGACGGGGCACACCGAGGCCGGCGGCTTCGGGCTGGTCGCCAGCACGCTGCGCAGCGACCGGCGGGTGATCCTTGTGCTGAACGGAATGACGTCCATGCACCAGCGGGCGGAGGAGGGCGAGCGTCTGATGGATTGGGCATTCTCCAACTTCGAGGACGTGACGCTGTTCGCCGGCAACGAGCCGGTTGACCACGCGCCGGTCTGGCTCGGCGCCACGCCCACCGTACCGCTGGTGGTGAGCGACGCGGCCGGGCTGGTGGTCACCATGCCGCGCAACTGGCGCAAGACCGCTTCGGTCAAGCTCGACTACGACACGCCGATCCGGGCACCGGTGGCGCGAGGCACGCGGCTCGGCACCGTCACCATCGCAGGAAAGGGGGTGCCGAACATGGAGATCCCGCTGGTCGCCGCCGTCGATGTGCCGAAGCTCGGCCTGCCGGGGCGCGCTATAGCCGTGCTGACCCACTACGTCCACGGAGGCTGACAGAGTTGGGGGGCTGACAGAGCTGGCCGGCCGCTTCATCACCCTGGAGGGGGGGGAAGGGGCCGGCAAGACGACCCAGGCACGGCTGCTGGCCGACGCGCTGGCCGCGTGTGGCCTTCCCGTCCTGCGCACGCGCGAACCGGGCGGAGCGCCCGGCGCGGAGGCGCTGCGCACGCTGCTTCTATCCGGGGACATCGCCTTCGCGCCCCTCGCCGAGACCTTGCTGCACTTCGCCGCCCGCGCGGAACACGTCGCCCGTGCCATCCGTCCCGCCCTGGAGGCGGGCACCTGGGTCGCGTGCGACCGCTTCGCGGACTCCACAATGGCCTACCAGGGATGGGGTCTCGGCGCCGACCGGCCGACGATCGCCGCACTGACCGCGATGATCGGCCTCGTCCCCGACCTGACCCTCATCCTGACCGTCGCGCCGGAGACGGCTGCCGCCCGCATGGCTGCGCGCGGCGCGGCGCCGGATCGTTACGAACGCCTGGACGGCGGATTCCATGCGCGGGTCGCGGCCGGATTCCGCGCCATCGCGCAGGCGGAGCCCGCGCGCTGCGTGCTGGTGGACGCGAACGCCGATCCGGTGTCGGTGCACGAGACGATTTTGGGCATCGTGCGGCAACGGTTTTCGCTCGACGCCGCTTCCGCGCCGTTCCCGCGCGGGCCCGGGTAGCGGGATCAGCCCGAAGCCCGCTCCACCCCGCACCACCCGGCGATGGTCAGCGCCAGCACCCGCGTGACCTGGTGCACGGACTCCAGGCCGACGCTCTCGTCGATGCCGTGGATGTTGTCTGAATCCGGCCCGTAGCACGTGGCCTGCGTGCCCTGGTACAGCGCGTAGAACCGGGCATCCGTCAGTCCCGTCGCGGCGTAATGGCGCAATTCCCGGCCGGTTATCTCCTCATGCAGCGCGCTGACGGCCCGGGCGATCGGCTGTTCGGCGGGGAAGGTGCATCCGTCCGCCATGAACCCTTTGAATTCCACGGTCGCACGCGCCCCGTTCAGCCCCGCAGCGGCCTCGGCGACCAGCGCCTCGATATCGCGCGCGACTTGCCGGCCGTCTTCCAGGACCAGCACCGGCAGCTTCTCCAGCGGATTATGCCGCGGCAGGGTGGTGTCGCTGTTCCAGGGAACCTCGGCGACAAGCTCGAACGGGACCGCCTTCTCGGCCAGCGCGATGCGGACCTTTCGCGCATACGGGCTCGGGGTCGCGCTGATCAACTTCATCATGGGCCAGACCTTCCGTGCACTGCCCGCAAGGCGTCGATCACCGCGTCCGGCGCCTCGCGGGGCAGGAAGTGGCCCGCGACGGGAACGACCCGGCGGTCATAGGACTCGCCGAAATGGCGCGCGTGGCGCTCCGATCCCTCAGGCGGCGTCACGCCATCGGCTGCGCCGTGCAGGACGATGGTGGGGACTTGGATGCGCGGCTGCTGAGCCAGGCGTTGCTCGATCGCTTCCAGCGCCGGATCGCCGGGCACCGCGGCGTAGCGGTGACGATAGGACTGGATCACCACGTCCACGAAATCGGGATGGTCGAAGCTCGGGGCGGTGCGGGCATAGGTCGCGTCATCGAAGCGCCAGTTGGGCGACCACAGGCGCCACAGCAGGCGGCAGATGTCGTGGCGCTTCGCAACCAGTCCGGCGTGGCCGCGCGCTGTGTGGAAATACCACTGGTACCACAGCCGCAACTCTTGCTCGGCGCCGGCGGGTTGCGCCGCGCCGGCGATATCCTGGATGTTGTAGCCGGTGATCGAGACCAGGGCGCGGACCCGCTCCGGCCACAAGGCCGCGACGATGCAGGCGGCCCGGCCGCCCCAGTCGTAGCCGGCAAGCGTCGCGCATGGCAGGCTGAGCGCGTCCATGAACCCCAGAAGGTCAGAGCCCAGCGCGGCCTGCTGGCCGGAGCGCGGCGTCTCGGCACGCAGGAACCGGGTCGGCCCATAGCCGCGCAGCCAGGGTACCAGCACGCGCCAGCCCAAGCCGGCCAGCACCGGCGTTACCCCGTCCCAGGCGCGGGGGTCGTCGGGAAACCCGTGCAGGAGGATGACGGGCGGCCCGATGCGCGGGCCGGCATCCTCGAACGCGATCTCAAGCGTGTCGGTGCGGACGGTGTCGTGCATCGGTCCATCGCACCAGCGGACAGCCCGGCGCGCAAGCTGGCGGCGCTGCTCGTTCCGGCTCAGTGGCTGGCGAGCGAGACCGTCCCGGTGATGGCATGCACGACAAGCCGGGCCAGCGACCGGGCCACGCACAGATAGCCCCGGTCATTGTGATGCAGGGAATCGGGCGCGGTGAACGCGGCCGGGGCGACCCCTTCGGTCTCCCAGCCGGCCATCAGCCGGTCGCGGGAGAACAGGCCCGCTCCGGACCCACGCGCCGCCTGGGCGAGTGCCACCTCGATGGCATCGTGATCGGTCGAGGCGAGGATGCGCGGCGCGCGCTGGTTGTCCATCAGCACGACGTCGATGCCCGCCGCCTCCAACCGCCGCACGCCCGCGGCAACCTGGGTCTCGAAAACATCGCTGTCGTCGTGGTGCAGGGCGGCGTTGGCACCGACCTGCCAGATGACCAGCTGAGGTCGCACCGCAATCACGTCGGACTCGATTCGCGCCGAACTCGCCACCGGCGTCCTGACCGGAGATCCCCCTATTGAGCACCGCAATATGCCAATTGGGCAGGGCGGCACCGAGCTCGGCCTGAAGCACGGCCGGGTAGGTGCGGGCCGGGGCGGAGGCGGCGACGCCCTGGGTGGAGGAGGAGCCGAGCGCGACGATCACCCCGGGCTGCCCCTGCAGGAGCGCCGCGCGCAGGTGCGGCAACGCGAGCGCCGACATTGGCGGGTCTGCCGGGCAGGTCCCGGCCTGTGTCGGCCCAGCGGCGCCGATCAGGCCGAGGGAAAGGAGAATTGCGAGGAGGCAGAGACGGCGCGACTGGACCACCAGCCTTTTGAGCCACATCCTTTGTAGCAAGACAAGGCAAAAATTTTGAGACGGGCGCGGAGTCAGCCGGACTTCTGCTCCTCGCGGGCGCGGCGTTTGCGCGCTGCGGCGGCGTACTGGCCCCGGGGGCGGTTCACCTGCACATTGGGCCGCACGACGGTGTCGTAGTAGTCGTCCCAATCCTCCGGCCCCAGGCCTGTCAGATCAGGCACAAGCTGGTAGTCGTTCAGCGTCGCCTCGTCGTAAGCTTGGCGTGGCAGGGGCTGCACCTGGAGCAGTGGGAAGTCGGCGTGGAAGTCGATCGGCACGTTGGTCTTGGTAATCCGCATGTTGGTGATCAGAGGCCCGAACCAGCGGTCCGTTTCGATGATCCCTTCATACAGCTCATAGGTCCCGCTGCGCGGAACATTGGCGGGCGCGCGGACCAGCGCGCTCCACCCTGCCCGGGTGCGTAGCACCAGCCCGGTCCACATCTGCAGCAGCCCAGGCTCCTGCAGGGCGCCCAGGAAGGGGGGGAGAACTCCCGGATCTCTTCCGGCGCCACGGCGTCGAACTGCTGGCGGAAGTCGGGGAACTGCGCCGCTTTCAGCGGGTACCACTGGCCCGCCCCCTCCCATGTCCAGATCATGTCGTTGCCGTCCCATTGCACGCTGAAGCTAATGGGCGGAAACACATACCAGCCGAAGGCCGACGCGGATGTGGCGGGCTCGCAATATCGGAATGCGCGCGTCGGCAGAGAACCCGCGGCCGACCGGTCGGCCCGCATGGGATATCGGGCGGTGGGTATGAAGCGGTGAAACGTGATCAGCGGCGTCCGCGCGGCTGGCTCTGCGACCGGTTCGGCGTTTGATGTGGTCAGGGTCACGGTGAAGGGCCTCGGTTGAACACGTGCAGGACACGACAGGGCCGAGCAGATCGCCAGCCCTGTCCCCGCATACCATGCCCTTGCAAAATCTTCTTACTTGCCGGACGCAGGCGGCAGCGTCGGGGCATAGCCGCCGAGCCGAACCTTGCCCGCGTCCACCGCCGCCGGGGCCAGCGTCGGGGCATAGCCGCCGAGCCGAACCTTGCCCGCGTCCACCGCCGCCGGGGCCAGCGTCGGGGCATAGCCGCCGAGCCGAACCTTGCCCGCGTCCACCGCCGCCGGGGCCAGCGTCGGGGCATAGCCGCCGAGCCGAACCTTGCCCGCGTCCACCGCCGCCGGGGCCAGCGTCGGGGCATAGCCGCCGAGCCGAACCTTGCCCGCGTCCACCGCCGCCGGGGCCAGTGTCGGGGCATAGCCGCCGAGCCGAACCTTGCCCGCGTCCACCGCCGCCGGGGCCAGTGTCGGGGCATAGCCGCCGAGCCGAACCTTGCCCGCGTCTACCGCCGCCGGGGCCAGTGTCGGGGCATAGCCGCCGAGCCGAACCCTGCCAGAGTCGGCAATGGTCGTGGAAACCTTGGAGTGATTGGAGTGGAACTGAGGCATGTTCGCGGACCTTCTCGCTGCAGTTGATCGGGGCTGCGACACCGCCGCCCCCGCTCGTCAATCAATGCAGCTATATTTCCACATTGGTGATTTGTTGCTGTCCGCTTGACGTCATTCCGTCGTAAAATCGCCATCGGTTCGTATGTGAACTTAATTCGTTTTCGGCCTTTTGCCGATCACAATCACGTTAGGCGGCGCGAAACTCATATTGTTGCTGGAGCGCCGCGTCTGCGCGGGTCGTCCGCGGCGATCAACGCCGCGGACTCAAGCCTCTGCCGCCAACGCTCAGATCACGCGGCGGTGCCGCCAACGGTAAGGCCGGCGATCTTCAGCGTGGGCTGACCCACGCCCACCGGCACGCCCTGCCCGTTCTTGCCGCATGTGCCGATCCCGGGATCGAGGGCCATGTCGTTGCCGACCATCGAAACCTTGGTCAGCAAGTCCGGACCGTTACCGATGAGCGTCGCGCCCTTGACCGGGGCGGTCACGCGCCCGTCCTCGATCAAGTAGGCTTCGCTCGCCGAGAAGACGAACTTGCCGGACGTGATATCCACCTGACCGCCGCCGAAATTGACGGCATAGAGACCGCGCTTGACGGAGCGGATCATCTCCTCGGGGGGGTGCATGCCGCCCAGCATCACCGTGTTGGTCATGCGCGGCATCGGCGCGTGCGCATAGGACTGGCGCCGTCCGTTGCCGGTGGCCGGCATGTCCATCAGTCGGGCGTTCAGGCGGTCCTGCATGAACCCGACAAGGACGCCGTCCTCGATCAGCACCGTGCGGCTGGTCGGCGTTCCTTCGTCGTCAACTGTCAGGCTGCCGCGCCGATCTGGGATGGTGCCGTCGTCCACCACGCTCACGCCCGGTGCGGCGATGCGGGTCCCCAGCAACCCTGAGAAGGCAGAGGTCTTCTTGCGGTTGAAATCGCCCTCCAGCCCGTGGCCGATCGCTTCATGCAGCAGGATGCCCGGCCAGCCGGCACCCAGCACGACTTCCATCTCGCCGGCCGGAGCAGGACGGCTGTCAAGGTTGACGAGGGCCTGACGCAGCGCCTCGTCCACCGCGCCGTGCCAGATACCGGGCGCGGTGATCCCCGCGTAGCCGGCCCGCCCGCCGGCGCCGTAGCTCCCGGTCTCGCGCCGACCGCCTTGATCGACCACCACCGATACGTTCAGCCGAACCAGCGGGCGCAGGTCGGCCACGCGCGTCCCATCGGCGCGGATGATCTGCACGGCCTGCCACTCGCCGGCGATCGAGGCCATGACCTGGCACACGCGGGGGTCCTTGCCGCGGGCATAGGCATCAATCTCCGCCAGCAAGGCCGTCCGCTCGGAAAACGCCATGCCCAGAAGGGGGTTTGCGTCGGAGTAGAGGCGCGCGTTGGTCGCCCGGGGGGGCTCGGCGGGCATGCCGGAGTGGCCCGCCGCGACGGCGGTCACGCTATCGACCGCCCGCCTCAGTGCCGCCTCGGACAGTTCCCCCGCATGAGCGTAACCCGTTGCCTCCCCGGCGACCGCGCGCAGACCGAACCCGAGCGCGGTATCGAAGCCCGCGCTACGGATGCGCCCGTCGTCGAGACTGATCTGCTCGCTCTCGCGGTATTCGAGGAACAGCTCCCCATCATCGCCGCGGGCGAGCGCCTCGCTCACCAGGCGCTCGGCCGCCGCGCGCTCCAGCGCCGCGTCGGCCCGGTCAAAGAAAAGGCGGTCGGTGGTCGCCAGCGCGCTCATGGTCGCTCCTTCGGTCCTGCTATACCGCAGATGAGTCGTCGCGGAGGGAAGCGCAACTCGGTCCAGCCTACCCTCTCAGGCGCGCCCACTCAACGCCGGCGGGCCGGCCGCAGCCGGTGCAAAAGCACCATGGATGCGGTCAGTGCCAGCACGGCGTTGGCCTGGTGGACGGCCGCGAGCGGAACGGGCACCACCCAGAGCAGCGTCGCGACTCCGAGCGCATATTGCAGCAAAACGATGCCGCCGACGCCCAGCGCGGCCGCCCGCACCACGCGGGGCGTCGGAAGGAGAAACCCGGCGAGCACGATCGCCCCAGCCAGCACCGCCGTCAGGCTGGCGAGCAACCGATGGTCGAACTGCACGGTGGCGACATTCTGGACGAAGTTGAGCACGAAGGGATGGAGCCGTGCGTAATTGGCCGGCACTAGGTGTCCTTCCATCAGCGGAAAGGTATTGTACTCGAGCCCTGCGTGCGTGCCGGCGACGAAGCCGCCGGCCAGGATCGCGAGGCCGAGGCTGGCGATGCCGGCCATTGCCAGCCCGCGCACGAGCCGAGCGCCAGGAAACAGTGGATCGGGAACCGGGCGCAGCAGGCCGAGGCTGGTCCATAGGATAGTCCCATAGAGCAAGAGCGCCAAAGCGAGGTGGACGACGAGGCGGGTGGGTGCGACGGCGGCGCTGTCGGGCAGGAAGCCGGAGGCGACCATGAACCAGCCGACCGCGCCCTGAAGCCCGCCTAGGCCGAAGATCACGGCCAGCCTAGGGAGCAACCGGCGGTCGATGCGGCGCGTGCAAGCGAACCAGACCAGCGGCGCGAAAAAAACGAAGCCGATGATCCGTCCCCAGAGCCGGTGCGTCCATTCCAACCAGAACAGCCGCTTGAACCCGGCCAACCCCATGCCCTCGTGCAGGAGGTGGTACTGGGGAATGTCCTTGTACAAGGCGAACAGCCTCTGCCAGTCGGCCTGTCCCAGCGGCGGCAGCGCGCCATCCAGGGGTGCCCACTCCATGATTGACAGGCCTGAGCCGGTCAGGCGCGTGACCCCGCCCAGCACGATCATGACGAGCAGCATGGCACAGACGATGAAAAGCCAGCCCGCTACGAGACGGCGGCTCGCGAGGCTGCCTGCGCGGCGTGCGGGGAACGCCGGGAACTCGCCCCGGAAGTCGGCAATGTCGAACGGCATGCCGCAGTGTAGAGCCGCGTCGCCGTAGCGAGAACCCGTTTGCCTCGCCGGGCGTGCGTCTCAGCGCACCCGCATCAATGCAAGTGTCGGAACATCCCCGGGACGCGGAACCGGGACGGCTGGATCAGCCCGGCCGAGCCGACCCGCACCGAATGGATCGGCCCTTCCAGCTCGCGACGCCAGAAATCCAGGAACTTCTTGAGCGCCGGAAACGCCGGGGCGAGATCCAGCTCCTGCCAGACATAGGTCTGTAAGATGCCCGGGTGGTCTGGCATGTGATAAAGGATCTCGGCGGTGGTCAGCCGATAGTTCTGGAGCTGCAGCGCGAGGCTCATGCCCTGGATCTCCGTCCGGTGCTCGGTGCCAGTCCCGCCGTCGGGCTGGCCTGCCAAGCCCAGGATGCCACAAATCTAGCTTCCTGCCGCAAGCGAAGCCACGTGCGCGCAAGAAAATATGAATGGTTCCAGCAGCTTAGCACTCTTTGGCTTTAATTGCTGCCATCGCTTGACATCTCCTAGGCGTGCGGCTAAACCATTGGCACTCTCAGTAAGGGAGTGCTAGCAGCCGCTCCGGTGCCTCAAAGGGCCGGGCGTCGCAGCGACTATCGTCAATACATCAGGAGCGATCCGAATGAAGTTCCGTCCCCTGCATGACCGGGTCGTGGTCCGGCGGCTTGACGCCGAGGAAAAGACCGCGGGCGGCATCATCATCCCCGACACCGCCAAGGAGAAGCCGATGGAGGGCGAGATCATCGCCGTCGGCCCCGGGGCGCGCAACGAGCAGGGCCAGCTCGTCCAACTCGACGTCAAGGCGGGCGACCGCATCCTGTTCGGCAAGTGGTCGGGCACCGAGGTCAAGATCGACGGCGAGGAGCTGTTGATCATGAAGGAATCCGACATCATGGGCGTGATCGAGGGCGGGGTCGCCCAAGAAGAAGGCCGCCTGAGCGGGGCCGCTTCGAACCGCTTCGATCGACAGCAAAGGATATAGAGACACATGGCTGCCAAGGACGTGAAATTCGGCGGTGACGCGCGCCAGCGGATGCTGCGCGGCGTGGACATCCTCGCCGACGCAGTGAAGGTCACGCTGGGGCCGAAGGGCCGCAACGTGGTGCTCGACAAGAGCTTCGGCGCGCCGCGGATCACCAAGGACGGCGTGACCGTCGCCAAGGAGATCGAGCTTTCCGACAAGTTCGAGAACATGGGCGCGCAGATGGTGCGCGAGGTGGCCTCGAAGACCAACGACCTCGCCGGTGACGGCACCACCACCGCGACCGTGCTGGCCCAATCGATCGTGCGCGAGGGCGCCAAGGCCGTCGCCGCCGGCATGAACCCGATGGACCTCAAGCGCGGCATCGACAAGGCGGTGGTCGCCGTCGTCGAGGAACTGAAGAAGAACAGCCGCAAGATCACCACCCCGGCCGAGACCGCGCAGGTCGGCTCGATCGCCTCCAACGGCGACACCGAGGTGGGCAAGATGATCTCCGAGGCCATGCAGAAGGTCGGCAACGAGGGGGTCATCACCGTCGAGGAGGCCAAGGGCATCGAGACCGAGCTCGACGTGGTCGAGGGGATGCAATTCGATCGCGGCTATGTCTCGCCGTATTTCATCACCAATGCCGAGAAGATGGTGGCTGACCTCGATCAGCCCTACATCCTGATCCACGAGAAGAAGCTGTCGGGCCTGCAGCCGATGCTGCCGCTGCTCGAAGCCGTGGTGCAGTCCGGCCGGCCGCTGCTGATCGTGGCCGAGGACGTGGAAGGCGAGGCGCTGGCGACCCTGGTCGTCAACAAGCTGCGCGGCGGCCTGAAGGTCGCGGCGGTCAAGGCGCCGGGCTTCGGCGATCGCCGCAAGGCGATGCTGGAGGACATCGCGATCCTGACCGGCGGGCAGGTCATCAGCGAGGATCTCGGCATCAAGCTCGAGAGCGTCACGCTGGACATGCTCGGCAAGGCCAAGAAGATCCTGATCGAGAAGGAGAACACCACCATCGTCGAGGGTGCGGGTTCGTCCGACGACATCAAGGGCCGCTGCAACCAGATCCGCGCGCAGGTCGAGGAGACCACCTCGGACTACGACCGCGAGAAGCTACAGGAGCGGCTGGCCAAGCTCGCCGGTGGCGTCGCGGTGATCCGCGTCGGCGGCGGCAGCGAGGTCGAGGTGAAGGAGCGCAAGGACCGCGTCGATGACGCGCTGCACGCGACCCGTGCGGCCGTGGAGGAGGGCATCGTGCCGGGCGGCGGCGTCGCGCTGGCGCGCGCCGGCACGATCCTCGCCGCGCTGAGCGCCGAGAACGACGACCAGCGCTTCGGCATCGAGATCGTCCGCAAGGCGATCCTGACGCCGCTGCGCCAGATCGCCGCCAACGCGGGCGAGGACGGTGCCGTGATTTCCGGCAAGGTGCTCGACAACACCGAGTACGCCTGGGGCTTCGACGCGCAGACCGGCGAGTACAAGGACCTGGTGAAGGCTGGCATCATCGACCCGACGAAGGTCGTGCGCACGGCGCTTCAGGACGCGGCGTCGGTCGCTGGCCTGCTGGTCACCACCGAAGCGATGGTGGCCGAGCGGCCGGAGCGGAAGCCCGCTGGCGGCGCTCCCGGCGGCGGCATGGGCGGCGGCGGCATGGGTGGCATGGGCGACATGGACTTCTGATCCCGCGGAGATCCGATACGCTCTCTCATGGAGGGCGGGCCGCTTGGCCCGCCCTCTTTCTTTTTGGCGCGCGGCATGGCATCAGTCGCTAGCCGGTGTTGCTAGCGAGCCTGCGTTCTCCGGCAATCCTTCCGGTGATCAACACACGCGTGACCGCCCGTCCGGCGGGGCGGTTGCTCGCCTCGCATTGACAGATGTCGATTTTTCTGTGCCAAATGCGCAACGCAATCGCATTTGGCTTGGCTTGCTGCGCCTCCCGTCTTCTCGGGTGCTCTCAAGACGTCCAAAGGCTCGGTTGTTTCACGCCGCGCGGGCGGCAGCGAACGAGAGAGTGACGAGAATGGCTGTCGGTACGGTTAAATGGTTCAACGCAACCAAGGGTTATGGGTTCATCGTCCCACAGGACGGCGGCAAGGACGTCTTCGTCCACATCACGGCGGTCCAGGCCGCGGGACTGAACGGCCTCGAT
Organism: uncultured Pseudomonadota bacterium; assembly: GCA_963756495.1. GTDB lineage: Bacteria > Pseudomonadota > Alphaproteobacteria > Acetobacterales > Acetobacteraceae > DATFDN01. Next base: position 387,606 of record CAVWNS010000014.1, read on the forward strand.
GAAGGTCAGCGTGTCAGCTTCGATGTGGTGAAGGAGCGCGGCAAGGACGCCGCCACCAATCTTCGCGCCACCTGAACCGGCGCCGGCCGCCCAGGCCCCTCCCAGTCCCATGTTGCGCGCTCAAGGGACGCGCTTGTCCAGGAGAGTACACGGATGGCTACTGGAACCGTGAAGTGGTTCAATACGACCAAAGGGTACGGGTTCATCATGCCCGAGGGTGGCGGCAAGGATGTATTCGTCCACATCACCGCCGTGCAGGCTGCCGGTCTCAAGGGACTGAACGACGGTCAGCGGGTGACTTTTGAGACCACGACGGAGCGCGGCAAGGTGGCCGCGGTGAACCTCCGGCTCGGCTGAGCCACAGCAACTCCAGACACAAGGGGCCGGCGCACGGGATCTCGGGCGCCGGCCCCTTTGCTTTTAGGCCGGGGTTCCCGATGCAACTTAGCCTCGACGAGCTTGAGCGCGCATGCGCGCTGGTCCACGAAACCTTTCCAGGGACGCCGCAATACGCTTGGCCCCTGCTGACCCGCCGCGCCGGGTTGCAGGTTTGGGTCAAGCACGAAAATCACACGCCAACCGGCGCCTTCAAGGTGCGCGGCGGCCTCGTCTACATGGATCGCCTCCGGCGGGAGCGCGCGTCGGTGCGCGGCGTGGTCTCCGCGACACGCGGCAATCACGGGCAGTCGCTGGCCTACGCCGGTGGCCGGGCTGGCGTGCCCGTCACCATTTTCGTGCCGCACGCCAACAGCCCCGAGAAGAATGCGGCAATGCGCGGCTTCGGCGCGCGTCTGCTGGAGCATGGCGTGGACTTCGAGGAGGCGCGCGAGGCGGCAATGCGCGTTGCCGCTGAAGAAGACCTGGAATTCGCTCCCTCCTTCGCGCGGGATCTTGTGCTGGGCGTCGCCACTTGGGCGCTGGAACTGTTCCGGGGTGCCCCGGCGCTCGATGCCTTGTACGTGCCAATCGGGCTCGGCTCGGGCATTTGCGGCGCCATCCTGGTGCGCGATCTGCTGGGGCTGACGACCGAGATCGTCGGCGTGCAGGCGGTGGGTGCCGCCGCCTATGCCCGCTCCCTGGCAGAAGGTCGTCTGGTCGCGCTCGATCGCGCCGAAACCGAGGCGGATGGGATCGCGACCCGCCAGCCCGACCCCGAAGCGCTCGCCATCATCCGTGCCGGCGTTGTCCGCATCGTCACCGTCACCGATGCCGAGATTGCGCACGCGGCGCGCGCGCTATGGCAGGATACCCATAATCTGGCCGAAGGTGCCGGCGCCGCCTCGCTTGCGGCACTGCTGCAGGAACGGTCGCGCATGGCCGGACGCCGGGTCGCGGTGGTGCTCAGCGGCGGCAACATCGATCTCGATCAGTTCCAACGCTGGGTTCTTCGCGCCTGACCCTACCCGCCGTGCGCACCCGCCTTGGTGTTACGAAACAGGAAGGTCAGCGGGATGGCGCAGAACGCGCCGATGGCCGACAGCGCGAAGACGTCCACATAGGCCAGCACCGCCGCCTGCTGGGTGAGGAGGTGGTTCATCAGCCCCATTGCCGCCTCCTGCGCTTGCGCAGCCGTTCGCCCCGTGGCGCGCAGCGCCGCGACGGCCTGGTTGAGCATGTCTACATAGCCCTGGTCCAATGGCGAGAGGTGCGCGGCGAGATAGGCCCGATGCACCTGCAGCCGCTGTTCCGTGATCGCCGCCGCCGCCGAGATGCCGATCGAGCCTGAGATGTTGCGGAACATGGCGTAGAGCGCGGTGGCGTCGGCGTTCAGCGACCGAGGGAGCGTCGAGTAGGAGATCGTGCTGTTCGGCACGAACAGAAACGCCAGGCCGACCGTCTGGAAGGCGCGCCAAGTCGCCATCGTCGCGAAATCGAGGTTCGGCGTCAGCCGGTGCGCGTAGAGGGCGGAACAGCCCAGGACGAAGAACCCGAAGGCGAGCAGATGGCGCGTCTGGAAATTCGGCAGGGCGACGCGGGCCACGAACGGGATCAGGAACACCATCAGCAGCGCGCCGGGGGAGATCACCTCACCGGCCAGCAGTGCGGTGTAGCCCATCCATTGCTGCGCGAAGGCGGGGATCAGCAGGTTGCTGGAATAAAGGATCGCCCCAATGCAGGAGATCGTGATGACGCCGATGCCGAAGTTGCGGTTGCCCAACGCACGCAGATCGACCACTGGCTTGTCGGTCAGCAGCAGCCACGTGGGGGCGCCGACGATCCCGACCGCGGCTAGCAGCGCGAACAGGCGAATCAGCGGCGAGCCGAACCAGCCCCAGTCCTCGCCACGGTCGAGCGTGATCTGCAGGCAGCCCAGGCCGAGCGTGATGAGCGCGATTCCGGCATAGTCGATATCGCGTGCGCTCGCGCGGTCGCGCTCCACCCAGGGTGGCTCCTCGACCAGCCGCAGCACCGCGAAGAAGGCGACCAGGCCCACCGGCACGTTGATCAGGAAAACCCAGCGCCAGCTATAGGCATCGGTCAGCCAGCCGCCCAGCACCGGTCCCAGGATCGGCGCGAAGATCACGGCGATGGCGACCACCGAGAAGCCGCGGCCGCGCTGCGAGGGCTCGAAGGTGTCGAGGATCACCGCCTGCTGGTTCGGCTGTAGCCCGCCGCCGAACAGGCCCTGGAGCAGACGGAAGACCACGAGCTGCGGCAGGCTGGTGGCGATCCCGCACAGGAACGAGCAGGCCGTGAACATCGCGATGCAGGTCAGGAAGTACCGCTTCCGCCCGATCAGCCGCCCGAGCCAGCCAGCGACCGGCAGCACGATCCCGTTGGCGACGAGATAGGAGGTCAGTGTCCACGTCGCGTCATCGAAGCTCGCCGACATGCTGCCGGAGATGTAGGGCAGGCTGACGTTGACGATCGTGGTGTCCAGCACCTCCATGAACGGCGCCAGCGTGACGACGAAGGCAATCAGCCAGGGGCTGTGTCGCGGACGCCACGCGGCGTCCGCCGCGGCGACACTCATTGCAGATGGACAGTTGGGACGACGGAGAGGCCGAGCGGCATCGGCAGGTTCGGGTCGAGGCCGCTGTCGATGTCGATCTTGACCGGCACGCGCTGCACGATCTTGACGAAGTTCCCGGTCGCATTCTCGGGCGGAAACGCGGTGAAGCGCGAACCCGAGCCAAGCTGCACGCTGTCCACGTGGCCCTTGAGCTTCAGCGCCGGGTACGCATCGACGCTGATGTCCACCGCCTGGCCCGGACTGCATGCGGGCGAGATCGGATTCCTTGAAATTCGCGGTCACCCAGACATCCGGCGTGACCACCGCGAGCAGGGCCTGGCCAGGCTGGACGTAGTTGCCCGTCTCCACGTTGCGCTTGGTGATCCAGCCGTCTTGGGGAGCGGTGACGCGCGTCCAGTCCAGGTTCAGCTCGGCCTGCGCAAGCTGCGCCTTCGCGAGCGCGACCTTGGCAGTCGAGTTGCTGCACGCTCGCGTCTGCCTGCGCGAGCTGTTCGCGCACCGTGTCGGCGCGGCGCAATTCGGCTTCCGCGCCCGCGAGGCTCGCCTGTGCGGCGAGCCGCGCGGCGTTCGCCGCATCCACCTCCTGCTGCGTGGTCGCCTGATGGGGCATCTGGCTCTGTCGCCGCCAATCGGCATCGGCCTTGGTGAGCGTGGCCCGCGCCGCGGCCGCCTGCGCCTGCGGCCGCGGCAAGGCGGGCCGGGTATTCGATGCGTGCGATATCCAGGCGGGCCGGGCGCTGTCCAATTCGGCCTGCGCCGCGCCCAGAGTGGCCGCCGCCTGGTCGCGCGCGACGACATAGGGGCGTGGATCGATCTCGAGCAGCACGTTGCCGGCCTTGACCCGCTGGTTGTCCTGTACCCGCAAGGCGACCACGGTGCCTCGATCTGGGGTGCCACCGTGATCGCCCGCCCGTCGGTGAAGGCGTCGTCGGTGCTGACCTGGCCGTGGCCGAGCCACAACATCAGCGCCGGCCACCGCGGCACCGACCAGGACCACCGCGAGCAAGGCCCAGCGAGCGCGCGCGGGTCTCCGCCGGCTCACCGTGTTCAGTCGGGTATCCAGGGTCGCGTTCTTCGTTAGATCATCCATGGCCAACGCACGCTAAAGTTACTCCAAAGACGTGACCACTCCCTCGTGAGTTAAATCACCGTTAATTCGACATCAATGCACCAGTGTCTGGCTCCCGACCAAACGCGCATACAGACCGTCCTTCGCCAAGCAACTGCGGCGTGCGTTCCCTGCTCGACCGCGCGGCCGTCGGCCAGCACCACGACGAGGTCGGCGTCGCGCACCGTCGAGAGCCGGTGCGCGACCACGATCGTCGTGCGTCCTCTGCGCAGCCGCGTGAGAGCGGCCTGCACCGCTGCCTCGCTCTCGGTATCGAGCGCGCTGGTCGCCTCGTCGAGCAGCAGCATGCGCGGGTTCCGCAGCAGAGCGCGCGCGAGCGCCACGCGCTGGCGCTGGCCGCCCGACAGGCGCTGCCCGCCGGGGCCGACGCGCGTGGCGAAGCCCTGCGGCAAGGGCGGCGATGAATCCCGCCGCCGCAGCCGCCTCGGCCGCCGCGGCCACCTCCGCCTCGGTCGCGCCAGGTCGGCCCATCAGGATATTCGCCGCGACGTGTCGTCGAACAGCAGCGAGTCCTGGCTCACATAGGCGATCGCCTCGCGCAGGCTGGCCAGCGTCACCGCGCGGACATCCTCTCCATCGATGCGCACCGCCCCGGACGTCACCTCGTGCAGGCGGGGGATCAGCGCGAGAGCGGTGGACTTGCCTGCCCCCGACGGGCCGACCAGCGCGACGGTCGCGCCCGGCGCGGCCTCGAAGCTGAGGCCGGCGAGACCGACGCGGCCGTCGGGGTAGTCGAAGTCGCACGTCATCGAATACCAGGCGTCCGGGGCCAGCCGGCAGCGACATCGCCGCGGGTGCGTCGGCGATGCGCGGCCGCTCGTCGATGACCGCGAACACGCGGACAAGCCCGGCAAGGCCCTCCTGCAAGGCCGCGTTCAGCGAGCCAAGCGCGCGCAGCGGGCGTGAGGCGATCAGCAGCGCGGCGACGAAGCCGGTGAAATTGCCGACGGTCTGCGTGCCGATCGCGGCCCGCCAGCCGGCGAAGCCGATCACCAGCGCGACCGCGCCACCGCCAAGCACCTCCAGCACCGGATCGACCCGCGAGCGCCCCCGGCTCATGCGCAGCAGCGCCCGATAGAGCGCGGCGAAGGCGGCCTCGGCGCGTGCCGTCTCGGCTGCTTCCAGTCGATAGGCGCGCACGGTGCGGGCCTGCGCGAAGCTCTCGTTCAGCAGCGCGGAGGTCTCGCCCATCCGCTCCTGCATCCCGCCCGAGGCGCGGCGGACCCGCCTGCCGATGCGCTCGATCGGCACGGCGGCAAGCGGATAGAGCGCCGCCGCGATCAGGCTGAGCAGCCAGTCGAGATAGAGCATCGAGGCGATCAGCCCGACGACCGTCACCGCGTCGGCGATGCCGTTCACCGCGCGGGTCAGCGCGTCGCGGATGATCGGTCGCGTCGGTGGTGAAGCGCGCGGCGAGTTGGGCCGGCGCGTCGCGCTCGATCCGCGCGAGGTCGGCGCGCGTCAGATGCGCGAACATGCGCCCCTGCAGACCGCGGATCACCAGCAGCACGATCCGCTGCACCTCGACGTTCTGGAAATACTGCGCCGCCGCCTTCACCGAGGAGACGAGCACGACCAGCGCCGGGAATCTGGTAGAGGATGCGCGGGTCGCGGTGGGTGAACATGTCGAAGGCGTGGTCGATCACCACCGGATAGAGCGCGGTGGTGCCGGCCATCAGCCCGGTCAGGACCAGCACGAGCAGGAGGCGCCCCTTGTGGCCGCGCACATGCTCGCGCCAAAGCCGGCCGAGCAGCGCGCGGCTCGAGTCGGGCTCCGTCATGCGGGCGCGGGCAGGCGGAGTGCGGGCGTCCACGTCGTTCCTGTCGCGTCCGAGACTGAGGAAAGCCGGTCCAAGAGCATGCCTGACGGCGATGTGGAGGCCGGCTGATTGCCGGCATCGGTCATAGGTTCATGGACGGCGTCAAGAGCTGGCGCCCGGTTGGGAGCTGAGCGCCTTAAGCTGGCGGACACACGCGGCTGCATCCGCCGCGCAGCCGCCCTCCAGCCACCACCGCCGCACCATGCCGCAGCAACGCGCCCATGCGCGGTCCCGGCGGAACGCCGAGCGCCAGGACGTCGCGCCCGCCGAGCGGGAACACCGGGCGGGGCGTCTCGGCGAGCCGCGCGCGCAGCCTGGCCCACCCCGCCCCGTCGCTGCCGGCCAGCCAGGCGCGGTCCGATCAGCACGTCGGCCGGCGTGTCGGCCAGCATCCGGCGCAGCGCGGCATCGTCGTCCTCGGGACGCGGCACCGGGCCGCCGCGCAAGGCGTGCAGGCGGTCGCGCTCGGCGTTGGACAAGGCGCAGCCGATCGGCGACGGCCTCCGCGTCGCCCGTGAGAAGCGCGGCGAGCCGCAGCAGCGGGTCGGCGCGGCGCGCCCGCCGCGACCAAGCCGGGCGAGCCGATCGGGGTCGGTGCCCTCGGGCAGCACGGCGTCCAGCACGCCGAGCGCGGCCATCAGCGCGATCGCCCCGCGCGGGTCCGGCCCGGCGAGGATGCGGCGCAACTCGCTCCAGACCCGTTCCGGCGACAGGCGGGACAGATCCGGGAACGCCGGCGCGGATCGCCGCCATGGCGGCGCATCCGGCGGGCGTGCGGCCGTAGCGGGCATGGAAGCGGAAGAAGCGGAGAATGCGCAGGTAGTCCTCGGCGATGCGGCGCGCGGGCTCGCCCACGAAGCGGACCCGGCCGGCGCGCAGATCCTCGATGCCCCCGAAATAGTCGAACACCGCGCCGTCGCGCGTCATCGACAGCGCGTTGAGGGTGAAATCGCGCCGGGCCGCGTCGGCTGCGCCAGTCGTCGGTGAACGCGACGACCGCATGCCGCCCGTCGGTCGCGACGTCGCGGCGCAACGTCGTCACCTCGTACGGTGCCCGCCGGCGAGCGCCGTCACCGTGCCGTGGTCGAGCCCGGTGGGGATCGCCTGCAGTCCCGCGCGTCGCAGCGCGGCCATGACCTGCTCGGGGTTTGCCGGCGTGGCGAGATCGATATCGGCGACCGGCAGTCCGGCCAGAGCGTCGCGAACCGCGCCGCCGACCACCCGCGATCCCGGCAATGCCGCCATGATCCGCGGCCAGGCCCGGATCGGCGAGAAAGGCCGGCGGCGGCACGCAGAAGCGCCGGTCGTGTCCATCATCGCGCGGCGTCCGGCTCGATCACCGCCTCCGCGGCCCACATCCGGGCGGGGACGTAGGGCGAACCGGGTGGCAGGGCACGGCCCGAAGCCGAACCAGACCAGCGCCAGCGCGAGCAGCGCGACCGACACGCCGGCCACGGCGACGAGATGCGCGCGGCAGCCCGCCGCGATGCCCGAAGAGCCGCCATGCCAGGAAGGCGAGCAGCGGAACCGCGAACAGCCCCGCCTCGGTCAGCCGCAGCATCGCACGCCTCATGCCGCCTGTCGCAGCATCTCCGCCACATGCACCAGGATCGCCGCCGTGGCGCCCCAGATGTAGTGCTCCGGGTGCGGCCAGACCCAGACGTCGCGCATGACGCCGTTGCGCTCCTGCCGCTCCCGGCGCGGCGCGCGCGGGTCGAGCAGCACGTCGAGCGGGAACTCGAACACCGCCTCGACCTCCACCGGCTCCGGCACGAACGCCAGGCCGGGAGGGATCAGCCCGAGCACCGGCGTGATGCGAAACCCGGTGCCGGTCAGGAAATCGCCCAGCCGGCCCAGCACCTCCACCCGCGCGGGATCGAGCGCGACCTCCTCCCGCGCCTCGCGCAGCGCGGCGGCAATGGCGTCGGCGTCCTCGGGGTCGATGCGCCCGCCGGGGAAGCTCACCTGCCCGGCATGGCGGCGCAGCCGTTCGTTGCGTTTGGTGAGCAATACACCCGGCGCTCGGCCAGTGACGAAGGCGACCAGCACCGCCGCCGGGTCGGTGCGCGGCCGAAGGCGCCCGAGCAACTCCGCCCATGCACGACTCGGCCGCGTCTCGCCGTCGCGCAGCACCAGGCCCGCAAGCCGCCGCCGCAGCTCCGCCGCGTTCACGCCGCGCGCGCTCAATCCTCGCCGGGCGGCAGCTCGCCCAGCGGAAAGAACACGCCGCTGCTCCAGACCCCCAGCATCCGCCGGCCGGAGACCCAGTGCGGCACGCCGAGCGCGACCAGCTCGTAATAGACGGCCCGGCCGATGCGCGCCTCCACCGCAAAGGCGCCCTTGCCGGGACGCACCCGGATGTAGGGCGTCGGCTCGCAGGTCAGGATGTCGTGGGCGATGCGGATCGGATGCTCCGGCCCGGCGGTGACGACCTGATCGACGTTGGTGCGGAAGGACAGAACCTGAGCGCGCCCGTCGCCGCGTCCAGTCCAGCTCGACGGCGAGGAAGGGCGCGTCCTCGACCTCGATCCGGCCGCGCTCGGCCGGCGTCTCCAGCCAGAAGGACCCGTCCGCCTCGCGCTTCAGCACGCTGGCGAACAGGCAGACCAATTCCTTCCGCCCGATCGGGCTGCCCCGATAGAGCCAGGTGCCGTCGCGCTGGATGAGGAATGGCAGGTCGCCGCACTCGATGGGCGGTCGGCGTCGGCCGGACCGCGGGCGACCCGGCGCGATGCCGCTGAGGGTGCGCGAACGGCGATGGAGAGATGGCCTCGTTCACGTCTCCGTCTCCCTGGACTGGCGAGCTTCCGTTCCCAGCGCGATATAGGTAGCCTCCCCCGCCCGGGGAAGTGCGGCAGGCTGCGCCGGACCCGAACCAGGACAATGGAGACGGACATGACGGGCGACCCGCATCCCGCCCTGGCGGAGATCGAGGCGCTGGGCGCGCGCGTCGGGCGGGTGCGCGCGGCGATCGGGCGGGTGATCTTCGGCCAGCGCGACGTCGTGGACCAGACGCTGATCACGCTGCTTTCGGGCGGCCACGCCCTGCTGGTCGGCGTGCCCGGCCTGGGCAAGAGCCGGCTGGTGGAGACGCTGGGCGTGGTCGCCGGGCTGTCGGTCAAGCGCGTGCAGTTCACCCCCGACCTGATGCCCGCCGACATCATCGGCAGCGAGGTCCTGGAGGAGACCGAGGGACGGCGCGGCTTCCGCTTCATTCCCGGCCCGGTGTTCTGCCAGCTGCTGATGGCCGACGAGATCAACCGCGCCAGTCCGCGCACCCAGTCGGCGCTGCTCCAGGCGATGCAGGAGCGGCGGGTCACCGCGGGCGGCCACGAGCACGGCCTGCCCGCCCCGTTCCACGTTCTCGCCACCCAGAACCCGATCGAGCAGGAGGGCACCTATCCGCTGCCCGAGGCGCAGCTCGACCGCTTCCTGTTGCAGATCGACATCGGTATACCCGGAAGCGCCGACGAGCGGGCGATGCTGCTGGCGACCACCGGCGCCGCCGAGGCCGCGCCCGAGCCGGCGATGGCGGCGGCCGATTTGCTGGCCGCGCAGGCGCTGATCCGGCGGGTTCCGGTCGGCGAAACGGTGCTCGACGCGATCCTGGCGCTGGTGCGCGGCGGCCGGCCGGAGACCGCCGACGACGAGACGGTGCGCCGCTCGGTCGCCTGGGGACCGGGGCCGCGCGCGGCGCAGGCGCTGATGCTCGCCTGCCGCGCCCGCGCGCTGCTGGACGGGCGGCTGTCGCCCAGCATCGACGACGTGGCCGCCCTCGCCCGCCCGGTGCTGCGCCACCGGATGGCGCTTGAGCTTCGCGGCGCGCGCGGACGGGTTCGCGCTCGACGCGGTGATCGACCGCCTGGTGGAGCGGCTTGGCTGAGCCGATTCAGCCTCGGATCGAGGCCGCCCGCCGGGCGGAGGCGCTGGCGGCGCCGCTGCCGGCGTTGCTGGTCGCCGCCGAGCGGGTCGCGGCCACGGTCGCTCAGGGCGTGCACGGACGCCGCCGGTCGGGGCGGGGCGACAGCTTCTGGCAGTTCCGCCATTTCGCCAGCGGCGATGCGCCCGACCGCATCGATTGGCGCCGCTCCGCCCGCTCGGGCCGGCCGGCAGCCGCCGGCTGGTTCGTTCGCGAGACGGAATGGGAGGCGGCGCAGACCGTCTGCCTCTGGCGCGACGGCTCGGCCAGCATGGATTGGCGCTCGGCCCAGGTCGCCACCACCAAGCGCGACGCGGGCGGAGCTGCTGCTGCTGGCGCTGGCGGCGCTGCTGCTGCGCGGCGGCGAGCGCGCGGCGCTGATCGCCGAACCGTTCCGGCCGGTCGCCGGACGCGCCGGGCTGAACGCGCTCGCCGCCGCGCTGGCGGTCGCCGCCGACCCGGCGACGGAGCAGGGCCTGCCGCCCGCGGTCGCGCTGCCGCGCCACGCGAAGGTCGTGCTGATAAGCGACTTCCTGACCGACGTCGCGGATGTGCAAGCCCTGGTCTCGCGACTTGCCGGCCTGCCCGCGACCGGCTACCTGCTTCAGGTGCTCGATCCCGCCGAGACGCTGCTGCCGTACGAGGGCCGCGTTCGCTTCACCGGCCTGGAGCGCGAGCCCGCGACACTGGTCCCGCGCGTCGAGGGCATCCGCGATGCCTACGCGCGGCGGCTGGAGGCGGTGCAGGACTCGCTGCTCGCGCTTTGCCGCGCCGCCGGGTTCGGGTTCGCCGTCCATCGCACCGACCATCCGCCGGAGACCGCTCTGCTCGGCCTCTACACCGCGCTGTCCGCGCGATGAGCCTGACCGCTCCGTGGGTGCTGCTCGCGCTCACCGCGCTGCCGTTGCTGTGGTGGCTGCTGCGCGTCACGCCCGCCGGCGCCGCGGCGGGAGAGCTTTCCGGCGATCCGCCTGCTGGCCGGTCTGAAGGCGACCGAGGAGACGCCGGCGCGCACGCCGCCCTGGCTGCTGGCGCTGCGTATCCTGGCGGCGGGCCTGGTGATCCTGGGGCTCGCCGGCCCGGTGCGGGACACCGGTTCGGCGCTGCCGGGGCAGGGCCCGGTGCTGCTGGTGATCGACAATGGCTGGGCGTCGGCCGCGGACTGGCCGCGTCGGATGCAGGCGGCCGGCCTGGCGCTTGACCGGGCGGCGCGCGCCGGCCGGCAGGCCGCGCTGCTCGCCACCGCCGATGACGAATCCGGTGCCGCCCCCGCCATCACGCCGGTGATGGCGGCCGAGGATCTTGATGCTCGCCTCGCGAGCCTGCATCCGGAGCCGTGGCCCGTGGACCGCGCCGGTGCCGCGGCGGCGCTGCGCGGCTTCGCGGGTCGCGCGGCCGGGGTCGTCTATATCGACCGACGGCCTGACGGACGGCGCCGGCTTCGCGGACTTCGCCGAGGCGCTCCGCGGCGCCGGCAGCGTCACCGAACTCTGCTGCGGCATGCCGGCCCGGCTGATGCTGGCGCCCGTCAGCGAGCCGGACCGGCTGGTCGCCCGCGTGGCCCAGGCGCCGCAGGTGATCGCGGGCCGGGCGATCGTGCTCGCCCAGACCGGCGACGGTCGCACGCTGGCGCGCGCCGACATCGCGATCCCGGCGGGCGCCACGACCGGCGAGGCTGGCATCGTCGGCCCGCCGGAGCTGCGCAACCGCCTCACGCGGCTGGTGCTGGAGGGCGCGCCCTCGGCCGGCTCGGTTGCGCTGCTCGATGAGGGGCTGCGGCGCCATCCGGTCGGGCTCGTGCTGACCGGCGATCAGGCGCAGGCGGACGCGCCGTTCCTCGGATCGCTATATTACGTGCGCCGCGCGCTCGCGCCGTATGCCGAGTTGCGCGAGGCGAACCTTCAGACCCTGCTCGCCCGCGACGTGTCGGTGCTGATCATGGCCGACGTGCCCGCAACAGACGAGCCGGCGCGCGCCGCCCTGACACGCTGGGTGGAGGCGGGAGGCCTGCTGGTCCGCTTCGCCGGGCCGCGCACGGCAGAGGCGGGGGCGCCGGAGGGCAAGGCCGATCCGCTGCTGCCGGTGCAGTTGATCGCCGGCAACCGTGACCTGGGCGGCGCGATGTCCTGGAGCAAGCCGGCCGGTCTCGCCGCCTTCCCCGCCGACTCGCCGTTCGCCGGGCTGAGCGTGCCAGCGGACGTGACGGTCAACCGCCAGGTGCTCGCCGAGCCCTCGGCCACGCTCGCCGCCCATACCTGGGCGCGTCTCGCCGACGGCACCCCCCTGGTGACCGAAGCAGCGCGTGGCCGCGGCCGGGTGGTGCTGTTCCACGTCACCGCCGACGCGGACTGGTCGAGTCTACCGCTCTCCGGGCTGTTCGTGGACATGCTGCGCCGGCTGGTGTCGCTGTCGGCGGGCGTGGCTGCGCCGCCGCCCGGCAACACCCTTCTCGCCCCCGTGCAGACCCTGGACGGCTACGGGCTGCTCGGGCGTCCGCCGGTCGCGGCCGCCGGCCTGCTCGCCGACGCGTTTGCCCGGACTCCGGTGTGCCCCCGCCATCCACCCGGCCTCTACGGGCCGAAATCCGCCCGGCGCGCCCTGAACCTCGCGACCGGACTTCCCGCTCCCACAGGCCGCGCCCATGGTCGAGGGGGCGCGGGTCGAGCCGCTTGCCCAGGCGGCCCCGGCGCGCGCCTTCGGGCCGTGGCTCATCGCGGCGGCAATCGGGCTGCTCGGGCTCGACATGCTGGTCGGCATTGATCCTGCGGGGCCTGCTCCGGTTCCCGCGCCGGCGTCTGGCCGCAGCCGCCCTGATCGGGGCGCTGCTCGCGGGCGGCGCGGGCGCGCGCGCCGCCGATGACCTCGACACCACCCCGAACCCCGCGCTGGCGCCCCGGCTCGGCTACGTGGTGACCGGGGACGCGCAGGTGGACACCGTGTCCCGCCAGGGGCTGGAAGGATTGTCGATGTTCGTGAACCAGCGCACGGCGGTCGTGCTGGCCGAACCCGACGCGGTCGAGCCGGGCAAGACCGATCTCAGCTTCTATCCCCTGCTCTATTGGCCGATCACGACGGCGACGACGCTGCCGTCCGGACAGGCCCAGGCGCTGAACGACTTCATGGCGCGCGGCGGCATCCTGCTGATCGACACGCGCGGCGCGGGCTCAGGCGAGGGCTTCGCGCCGGGAGCCGACGCGGCGTTGCGCCGGGTGGCGCAGGGCCTGACCGTCCCGCCGCTGGCCCCGCTGACCGTGGACCATGTGCTGGCGCGCGCGTTCTACCTGCTGCGTGACTATCCGGGACGCTACAACGGTGGCACCGTCTGGGTGCAGCGCGACGAGGACCGCGCCAACGACGGAGTGAGCGAGGTGGTCATCGGCGGCAACGACTGGGCGGCCGCCTGGGCGGTGGATGCCGACGGACACAACCCGTACGCCACCATCCCTGGCGGCGCGCAGCAGCGCCTGCTCGCCTATCGGTTCGGCGTGAATTTGGTCATCTACGCGCTGACCGGCAACTACAAGGGCGACCAGGTTCACGTTCCGGCCATCCTGCAACGGCTGGGGCAGTAGTGCATCCGGTCCAGGCCATCGCCGCGCTGCGCTTCGATCCGCTGGTGCCCGCCGCGCTATTGTGGGCGCTGGCCGCGCTCGCCGGCCTGGTGCTGGCGCTCGGCGCGGCACGGCGCGCGCGCGGCACCGTCCTGCGGACCGCCGCCTTCGCGGCCCTACTCCTGTGGCTCGGCGGCCCGCGCCTGACCCAGGAAACGCGCGCGACGCTGCCCGATGTCGGATTGCTGGTCGTGGACGAGACCGCCTCGATGCATGTGGGCGACCGCGCCCGGCTGGCCGACGCGGCGCGCCGGGCGATCGAGGCGGAGGCCGCGCGGCTGCCGGATCTTCAGCTTCGGACGGTCGTGGTCCCAGAGGGCGGCGATGACGGGACCCGGCTGTTCGCGGCCGTGGAGCGGGCCTTGTCCGATATCCCGCGCGACCGCTTCGCCGGCAGCATCGCGATCACCGATGGGCAGGTGCATGACATTCCCGCCGACCCGCCGGGCGGCGGGCCGCTCAATGTTCTCATTCCCGCCCCGGGCGAGCAGATCGACCGGACGTTGCGGGTGCTGGAGGCGCCGGGCTACGGCATCGTCGGCAAGCCGGTGACGCTGCGGGTGGTGGTCGAGGATCGTGGGGTCGCCCACCCCGCCCCAACAGCACGCTTGACGATGCAACGCGACGGCGGTCCGCCGGAAACACAATCCGTGCCGATCGGCACACCGACCGCCCTCCAGATCCCGATGCCCAATGCGGGGCCGAATGTCGTCCAGCTCTCGGTCGGTTCATTGCCCGGCGAGGTCTCCACCATCAACAACAGCGCCGTCGTGCAGATCAATGGCGTGCGCGACCGCTTGCGCGTGCTGCTCATCTCGGGCGAGCCGCATCCCGGCGAGCGCACCTGGCGGCGGCTGCTGAAGGCGGATCCCTCGGTCGATCTCGTGCATTTCACCATCCTGCGGCCGCCGGAGAAGGACGACCTGACGCCGCTGAACGAGCTGTCGCTCATCGCCTTCCCAGTGCACGAGCTGTTCCAGGACAAGATCGACCAGTTCGACCTCATCATCCTCGACCGATTCCAGAACCGGGGCCTGCTGCCGCTGCCCTACCTGTCCAACATCGCCCGCTACGTGCGCCAGGGCGGGGCCCTGCTGCTGTCGGTCGGGCCGGAGTTCGCCGGCGCGGCGACCCTGGCAAGCACCCCGCTCGCCGCCATCCTTCCCGCCCTGCCCGCGCCGGCGGGTGGCGTAGTCGAGGGGGCGTTCCGCCCGCATCTGACCGCGCTGGGCGAGCGCCATCCGGTGACCGAGGGCCTCGCCGGCGCCAATCCCCTCGATTCGACGGCGGAACCGACATGGGGACCCTGGTATCGCCGCATCGAGCCGGCGGATGCGCGCGGCCAGACGCTGATGTCGGCTCCCGACGGCACGCCGCTGCTGATCCTGGACCAGGAGGGCAAGGGCCGGGTCGCGCTGCTGCTGTCCGACCAGATCTGGCTGTGGTCGCGCGGGCACGCGGGCGGCGGCCCGCAAGGCGAACTGCTCCGCAGGGTTGCGCATTGGCTGATGAAGGAGCCCGAGCTGGAGGCCGAGGCGCTGACCGCGCGCATCGCCGACGGCAGACTGCGCGTCGAGCGCCGCTCCGTCGATCCGGCGTCCCCGGCCCCGGTCACGGTGACGGCGCCGGACGGGCACACGACCCGGCTCCCGCTTTCCCCGACAACCCCCGGAAGGGCAACCGCCGAGATCGCCGCCGAGCAGGCGGGCGTCTGGCAGGTCAGCGACGGCACCCGGACGGTGCAGGCCGCCGCCGGCGCTGCCAATCCGCTGGAGATCGAGGATCTGCGGGCCACCGCGACCCGCCTCGCCCCGCTTGCCCGTGCTTCCGGCGGGGGCGTGCACTGGCTGGGCGCCGCCGCAGCGCCGGTCGTGCCCGAATTGCGTCGGACGGAGCCGGACCGCGCGGCTTCGGGTACTGGCTGGATGGGGCTCCAGCGCCGTCACGCCTACGTCGTCACCGGCGTCGCGTCCTTCCCCCTGCTGCCCGCCTGGGTTGCCCTGCCACTGTTGCTGGGTCTGCTGATCCTGGCATGGCGGCGCGAGGGAGCGTGACCGCCCAGGGTTGCGACCGAGCCGCTCCAGGGGCGATTATTGCCAGTAATCCACGACGTTCCGGGCGAGGGGCACGGACGAGGCAATGCCGAGGCGGTGCGACGGGAAAGGAACCGTGTCTTCCAGATAGGCGATCCAAACGAGTGGGGTTCCGCGCCCGGTGCATCGCCGCCGATTTCTCCGGCGGTCGCGCTGCTCGGCTTTGTCGGGCTTGCGCTCCTGGTCGGCTTGGCGGACGAGGCGCTCGCGTCCGGCGCCACGCGAGTGTGGTACTTGTCGCTCACCCGTCCGCCTGGAACCGTGCCGGACAGGGCCTTCGGGCCTATCTGGGCCGCATTGTTCGCTTGCTGCGGAACTGGCGGCTGGCTGGCGTGGCGTCAGGCGGGAGCGGCACCGGCGCTGCGGTTATGGGGATGGCAGCTCGCCGTCAGCACGACGCGCGCGGCTGCCTTCTTCGGGCTGCACAGGCCGCTGCTCGCGTTCGGCGTCGGCCTTCTCCTGCTCGGGCTGCTGATCCTGGTCATCCGGCGCTTCGGGGCAATCCATCGCGGTGCTGCGTGGCTGATGGTTCCCTCGCTGCTTTGGACCGGCTATGTCCTATATCTCGATGCTGGATTCTGGCTGCTTAATCCAGGTTAGGACAGGACGGGTTGGCATGGCGCCTTTGGCCTCGAACATCACTCTTGCCCGCGTGATCGCAGTCTGTGCGCTGGTCTGCTGTGGCGTGACGGGCGCCCCCAGCGCCAACGCCCAGGGCATCGGATCGGCCGGCACGCTCAATTCCACGCAGGGTGCTGCGCCCAGCTTCAGCACCGAGCAGCTCGACCGCAGCCTTCGTAGCCAGCGGCGCCCGCCGGCGGCGCTGCCCGGAGCGGCGGCGAAGGATCAGGCGATCGCGCCGCCCTCGCGCGTCCCCTCGCTGATGAGTCCGACGGACGAGCTGTTCGATGCCATCAATCGCGGGGACATGCCCGCCGTCCGTGACGCGATCAGCCGTGGCGCGGATCTATCGGCGACCGACGAATTGGGGCTGACGCCGCTTGACCTGTCGATCGACCTCGGGCGCAACGACGTCTCCTTCCTGCTACTGTCGATGCGCGCCGCCGGGTCCGCGACAGCAGGCGGCCAGGGGCAGGCCGGGCGGCCGGCTCAGGCCGCAATGTCCGAAACCCGGACCCGGCCGGTCCGCACCAAGGGAATGCAGCGCGCCGAGCGGGAGCATGCGCCACGCGCCGTGACAAAGGCCGGTGATGCCGAGCCGGCCGGTGAGCCGAGCCTGCCCACGCTGTTTGCCCGCAATGGCGGCACGCCAATTCCGCGCGTGGGCTTCCTTGGCTTCGACGGGCGCTGACGGCCAGTGATAACCCGCCGGTAGCCTGATAGGCAGGATCTGATCCGGAGGAACGCCCGATGCCTGATGCCCCGCACCTGGTCGAACTGGCCGGCGATTATCAGACGCTGCACGAGTTCATTCCGGCGGCCCGCGCCAAGGTGAGCGACAACATCTGGGGGTATCTGGTCGGCGCCACCGAGACTGAAACGACGATGCGCCGCAACCGGTTGGCCCTCGACCAGATCGCGCTGCGCCCGCGCGTCTGCCGCGATGTTTCGAGGGTGGACTGCACCACGACCCTGCTCGGCATGAAGATGCGCCTGCCCGTCATGCTGGCGCCCGGTGGGTTCCCTCGAATCATTCCACCCAGAGGGCGCCGCGGAGGCCGGGCGCGGCGCCTCGGCCTTCGGCGTACCGATCATCGTGAGTTCGGTCACCAAGCCGGGCCTGGAGGAGAGCGCCGCCGCTGCGACGGGGCCCAAAATCTTCCAGCTCTATGTGCGCGGCGACGATGCTTGGGTGGACGACATCGCGGATCGCGCGATGGGGGCCGGCTACGACGCCTTCGTGATCACCGTCGATACCGCCGCCTACTCCCGCCGCGAGCGCGACATCGCCGGCGCGCTTCGTCAAGCCCTGGCGCTCGGCCGCGACCGGCCATGAGTTCCAGGCGGGATTCTCCTGGCGCCAACGTCGCACACTTCAAGGAGCGCCATCGCATCCCGCTGATCCTGAAGGGGATCGCCACTGCCGAGGATGCAGCGATCGCCTGCGAGCATGGGGTCGATGTCGTCTACGTCTCCAACCACGGAGGCCGCCAGCTCGATCACGGACGCGGCGCGATGGACGTGCTGCCCGAGGTGCTGGAGGCGGTGCGCGGGCGGGCGCGCGTGGTCATCGATGGCGGGTTCTGCCGCGGCACCGACGTCGTGAAGGCCATCGCGCTCGGCGCCGACGCGGTGGCCCTGGGCCGGCTCTACTGCTACGCGCTGGCCGCCGAGGGGCAGGCCGGCGTGCAGCGTATGCTGGAGATCCTGGAGCAGGAGGTCGCGGTCGCGATGGCGCTGGCCGGCGCGACGCGGCTGGCCGAGCTGGACCGCTCGTTCCTGCATCTCGGGCGCTCCGGCCGTGGCCGCGCCGCATGTCCACAGCGCGTTCCCGCTGCTGTTCCGCACGGCGGAGACGCCGTAGGCTGCGGCGACGCGACACGAACGGAACAGGGAGGATCGTCCATGCGCGGCGTGGTGTTCACCGGCGGGCGCGAGCTTGAGCTGATGGAGTTCCCCGATCCCACGCCCGGCCCGGGCGAGGTGGTGATCGAGATGAAGGCGTCGGGGATGTGCGGCAGCGACCTGCACCAGTACCGCCGTCCGAAGGGCGACAAGGGCGGCAGCGTCGGCGGCCTGCCGGCCAACCCGAATCCGGTCGTCGGCGGCCACGAGCCATGCGGCATCGTCGCGGCGCGCGGGTCCGGGCGTGAGCGAGCGCGAGGCGCCGATCGGGGCGCGGGTGATGGTGCATCACTACCAGGGCTGCACGCTGTGCAACCACTGCCGCTCCGGCTGGTCGCAGCTCTGCCAGGAAGTGCCGGTCAAGGTCTATGGCAACAACGCGAACGGCGGCCACGCGCGCTACATGGCGGTGCCGGCCAACACGCTGGTCATGCTGCCCGAGGAGCTGTCGTTCCAGACCGGCGCGGCGATCGCCTGCGGGACGGGCACGGCCTGGGGCGCGCTGCGGCGGATGAACCTCGCCGGCAACGACACCATCGCGATCTTCGGCCAGGGGCCGGTCGGACTGTCGGCGACCCAGCTCGCCAAGGCGATGGGCGCGCGGGTCATCGCGCTCGACGTCAGCCCCGAACGGCTGGAGCGGGCGAAGGAGTTCGGCGCCGACGAGGTGGTGAACCCGCGCTCCAACGATCCGGTCGGCGCGATCAAGGACCTGACGCACGGGTACGGGGCCGGATCTGTCGCTCGATACCTCCAGCCGCCCGAGGGCCGCATCTCGGCGATCCGCTGCGTCAAGGTGTGGGGCACGATGTGCTTCGTGGGCGAGCGGAACGAGGTGACGATCGACGTCAGCCCCGACGTGCTGCGCAAGCAGCTCACGATGATCGGGTCATGGACCTTCTCGGTGATCGGCCAGTCCGAGTGCGCCCGCTTCATCGCCGACCGGAAGATCGAGGTCGATCGGCTGTTCACCCATAGCTGGCGGCTCGACCAGGCCGAAGAGGCGTATCGGCTGTTCGACACCCAGACGACCGGCAAGGGCGTGTTCCTGATGTGAGTCAGGCGGCTCGCAAGCAGGTCGCCGCCGTCTATCGCGAACTCGGCCGGCTCGGCTTCGTGCCGGGCAGCGCCGGGAATGTCAGTCTCCGCACCGCGCGCGGGCTGCTCATCACGCCTTCCGGCATCTCGGCCGAGGCAATCAGCGCCAACGCGGTGGTCGCGCTGACGCTGGAGGGCGTGGTCGCCGGAGCGGGCACGCCCTCTAGCGAATGGCCCATGCATGCCGCGATCTATCGGGCGTTCCCGGGAGCGCGGGCTATCGTGCACACGCACGCCGACGCCTGCACGGCGCTGGCGTGCCTGAACGAGGCCATGCCGGCGTTCCACTACATGATTACCGCGTTCGGCGGCGATGACGTCCGGTGCGCGCCCTACGTCACCTTCGGCACGCCGGAGCTGGCCCAGGCGGCGATTACGGCGCTGCGCGACCGTACCGCGTGCCTGCTTGCCAATCATGGCATGATCGTCCACGCCAGCAGCGCCGAGAAGGCGATGAGCGACGCAATCATCCTGGAATCGCTCGCCCGACAGTATCTGCTGGCGCGGGCCGCCGGGGCGGTGCGGATATTGACAGAGGCCGAGATGCGGGCGGCACGAGAGAGGTTCGCAACCTATGGGCCGGCCATCCCCACGCGGCCCTGAGGACGAGGTGCTACCCGGCAGCGACCTCGGCCGCTGCCCGCGTCGCAACCGGCGCCAGTTCGGCGAACAGCACGCCATACGGGCCGAGCGGCACGACATCGCCCATTGGGGGCGAAAGCCGCTTTCGGCCAGCACGCGCATCCCGCGCCAGCGCGCCGCATCCAGCGGCACCACGTTCCGGAGAGGTTGAACACCGCCAGGATCTCCTGATCCTCGTGCCGGCGGATGAAGCCGACCAGCGGCGCCGGGAGATCGAGCGGTTCTAGCGTGCCGCGCACCAGCGCGGGCTGGCCGCGACGCCACGCCGAGGAACTGGCGGAACGCGTGCAGCAGCGCAGTGCGGGTCCGCCTCGGCGCGATCCACCGCGAGCGCGTGATGCGCGGCCGGCATCGGCAGCCAAGGGGCGTCACCGCCCGCCGTGAACCCCGCATGCGGGACGCCGGCCCGCCAGGGGATCGGCGTGCGGCTGCCATCGCGGCCGCGGAACTCCGGCCAGTAGGCGATCCCGAACGGGTCTCGGAGCTGATCGAGCGTCAGCTCCGCCTCGGTCAGGCCCAGTTCCTCGCCCTGATAGAGGCACACGCTGCCCCGCAGCGACAGCAGCAGCGCCATCAGCAGGCGGGCGAAAGCCGGGTCCGGCGCCAGCCCCTTGGCACGGTGGGGTTCCAGCGGCTCACCGCGCGTTCCACGTCGTGGTTGGAAAACGACCAGCACACCCACCCGTCCGACCCGCCTCGACGATATCGCGCAGCATCCCGCGCACGCCGGCCAGTCGAAGCCGCCGCGCAGCGGGCGCAGCGTGTAGGCCATGTGCAGGCGCTTCTTGCCGGCGGTGTAGGCGCACGAGCACGCTCGAACGCGCCGGGCTGGCTGGAGACCTCGCCCATCGTGACGGTGCCGGGATAGCGGTCCATCAGTGCGCGCACGCGGGTCAGCAACTCCATCGCGGCCGGGTTGAGCATGTCGTGCTTATGGAGCTGCATTCCGAACAGCTTGGCCGGGATTTCCGCCGCGCCGGCTGCGGCAGGTTGGAGCGCAGCGCCGGGTCGTGCATCAGGAAGTCGATCGCATCGAGCCGGAAACCGTCGACGCCGCGCTGCAACCAGAACTCCCCGCCGGCGAGCAGCGCCTCCATCACCGCGGAGTCGTGCAGATTCAACGCCGGCTGGTGCGACAGGAAATGGTGCAGGTAGTACTGCCGCCGGCGCGGCTCCCACGCCCAGGCGGAGCCGCCGAACACCGACAGCCAGTTGTTGGGCGGCGTGCCGTCCGGCGCCGGGTCGGCCCAGACGTACCAGTCGGCGAGCAGGTTGGTGCGGCTGGCGCGGCTTTCGAGGAACCAGGGATGGCGGTCGGACGTGTGGCTCCAGACCTGGTCGATCAGCACCCGCAGGCCGAGCGCGTGCGCGCGTTCCAGCAGGGCGTCGAAATCGGCCAGCGTGCCGAACAGCGGATCGACCGCCATGTGGTCGGACACGTCGTAGCCGAAATCCTTCTGCGGCGAGGTGAAGAACGGGCATAGCCAGATGGCGTCGACGCCGAGGCTCGCCACGTAGTCCAGCTTCTCCGTCACCCCGGAAGGTCGCCGACCCCGTCGCCGTTGCTGTCGAAGAAGCTGCGCGGGTAGATCTGGTAGATCACCGCGCCGCGCCACCAATCGTCGCGGTCTTCATGGCCATTCCTTCACCGGCACTCAATCGTAGCCGGGACCAGGGCATGCGTCTGCAAGCAGAATCACGGAGATCGCGAGGCCGAGAGTGCTGATTGTCTTCGGGCAGTCGCTATTCCGCCGCGGCCCGCAGGGCGGCGCCGGCCGCCAGGGGGCAGAGCGGCAGCGCCGCGGCGAGCAGCGCCGCCAGCAACAGCAGGTGCGGCCGGATGCTGAGGCCGGCGGCGGCGGCGTCCGGCGCGGCGGCGCCGAAGATCAGCACCGGAACGGCGAGCGGCAGCACCAGCAGCGGCAGCAGCACGCCGCCGCGCCGCGCGCCCAGCACCACCGCCGCCCCGGTCGCACCGAGCAGGGACAGCAGCAGGGTCCCGGGCAGCAGCGCCGGCGAGCAAGCGCCGGCAGCGCCGGCCGCTGGCAAGCCGCAGCATCGATCGCGATCGGCGCGGCCGCGAGCGAGCAACGGCAATCCGGTGACCAGCCAGTGCGCCGCCGCCTTGGCCACCGCGATTCCGGCCGGCGGCAGGCCGCTCAGCAGAAGCTGATCGAGCGAGCCGTCCTCGAAATCGGCCCCGAACAGCCGATCGAGCGGCAGCAGGGACGGCGAGCAGCGCGCAAACCCAGACGATGCCCGGCGCGATCCGGCCCAGCGTCTCCGGCCCCGGCCCGATCGCCAGCGGGAACAAGGCGGCGGCGAGGAGGAAGAACAGGAGCGCGCCAGCGTGTCGGCGCCGTGGCGGAGCGACAGGCGGAGTTCGCGCCCGAGGACGGCGAGGCCGAGGCGGATCAGGGAGGGGTCACGCCTTCTCGGCGGTCGTCCGGCCGAGCCGACGGCAGATCGACGTCTTCGTAGAGTTCGGCGACCGGAATGTCGATGTCGGGAGCGCGCAGGCGAAGCGTGTCCTCGGCGGTGAGGGTCTCGGCCAGCCAGGTATCGTCGTCCTGGCGCCGCAGCACGGTGAGCCCGATGCCGCTCTGCTCGACGATGACGTAGGTGTGGATCGAGGCGACGGCGAGGTATTCGCGGACCTTGATGATGCGGTCGACCCAGGCGTCGCCCGGGCTGATGACCTCGAAGACGACGACGACGCCGGCCACGAGGCGATCCGTTCCCGGCGTCCGGGTGCAGGTGATGAGGGCGTCGGGGTAGCGGACGGTGTCGCCGACGGTGGCGACGCCGGCATCCGGGCCGAGCGGCCGGCAGCCGCTACCCCGCAAGCGGGTGCGCAAGGCGGAAGTAGATATTGAGACAGATCTGGTTATGATTGACCGTGCCGCCGGTCATGGCGACGGGCTCGAAGCCGTCGAACTCGTAGCGGCGCGTCCTGGGCCTCGGCCCAGTCGAAGAACTCCGCGCGGGTCATCCGCGGCTTGCGAAGGGCGATGTTCATGGCGGGCCTATAGCATGCCCCGGCGCGGTTGTCCCCGGCGGACCCGGCCCGAGCAGCCGCAACTCGGCCGCCTCGGTCAGCGGCAGCGGCAGATGGGTCGCCGCGACGACGACGCCGCCCGCTCGCGCGATGCGCGGCCAGCAGCGCGCCGACCAGGGCGACCGCGCCGGCATCCAGCCCCAAGGTCGGCTCGTCCAGCAGCCAGATCGGCGCCGCCGTCACCGCGAGCCGCGCCAATGCGAGCCGGCGGCGCTGGCCCGCCGAGAGCATCCGCGCCGGCAAATCGGCCAGATCGGCGATGCCGAGCGCCGCCAGCCCCGCCTCCACCGCGCCCCCGCCGACCCGCGCGGCGAAGCGCAGGTTCTCGGCGACCGTCAGCCCCGGCTTCACCGCGTCCTGGTGGCCGACATAGGCGACGTGCGCGGCAAGGTCGGCGCGCATGTCCTCGCCGCGCCACAGCACGCGCCCCGCAGCCGGGCGGATCAGCCCGGCCAGCACCCGCAGCAGCGTGGATTTGCCCGCGCCGTTGGGCCCGGTCAGCAGCAGCGCGCCACCCGCCTCCAGCGTGAAGGAGACGTCGCGCAGCACCAGGCGCTCGCCCCGGAATGCCGCCACGCCTTCGGCCTGCAACACGCTCTTTTCGCCCGCGATGGCGGCCGGTGGACGGCGCCGGCCGGTGTGGTCTAAGCCGCTCGCCAGGAAGGGCGCAAGCGGCAGCCGCGCCATACAGCAGGGGCGTCCTCCAACCAAGGACGGAGAGCCATGAAAGCCACCGGGCAGGACAGCCTCAAGACCCGCCGCACCCTCACGGTGGAGGGCAAGCAATACGATTATTTCTCGCTGCCGGAGGCGGCGAAAGACGCTCGGCGACATCGCGCGCCTGCCGGTCAGCCTGAAGATCCTGCTGGAAAACGTCCTGCGCTTCGAGAACGGCGGTAGCTACAAGGTCGACGACGCGCACGCCATCGCCGGCTGGCTGGAATCCGCGCACTCCGATCGCGAGGTGCCGTTCCGCCCCGCGCGCATCCTCATGCAGGACTTCACCGGCGTTCCCGCCGTGGTCGATCTCGCCGCCATGCGCGACGGCATCACCCGGCTCGGCGGCAACGCGGAGAAGGTCAACCCGCTGATCCCGGTCGATCTGGTGATCGACCATTCGGTGATGGTCGACGTCTCGGGCCGCGCGGACGCGCTGCAACGGAACGTCGACATCGAGTTCGAGCGCAACGGCGAGCGCTACCGCTTCCTGCGCTGGGGCCAGGAGGCGTTCGACAATTTCAGCGTCGTGCCGCCCGGCACCGGCATCTGCCACCAGGTGAACCTGGAATATCTCGGCCAGTGCGTCTGGACCGGCACGGACGACGGATCACCGCGCCATCGCCTATCCCGACACGCTCTACGGCACCGATAGCCACACCACGATGGTCAACGGCCTCGGCATCCTCGGCTGGGGCGTCGGCGGCATCGAGGCGGAGGCGGCGATGCTCGGCCAGCCGATCGCCATGCTCATCCCCGACGTGATCGGCTTCAAGCTGACCGGCAAGCTGCCGGAGGGCGCGACCGCGACCGATCTCGTGCTGACCGTCACGCAGATGCTGCGGCGCAAGGGCGTGGTCGGCAAGTTCGTGGAGTTCTATGGCTCCGGGCTCGACGACCTGATGCTGGCCGACCGCGCGACCATCGGCAACATGTCGCCCGAATACGGCGCCACCTGCGGCTTCTTCCCGATCGACAAGGTCTCGCTCGACTATCTGCGCCTGACCGGGCGCGACCCGCACCGCATCGCGCTGGTCGAGGCGTACGCCCGCGCGCAGGGCATGTTCCGCGAGACCGGCCAGCCCCGACCCGATGTTCACCGACACGCTGGAACTCGATCTGTCCGACCGTGCAGCCGAGCATCGCCGGTCCGAAGCGGCCGCAGGATCGGGTCGCGCTGAAGGATGCCGCCGCGGCGTTCAAGGCCGAGCTGACGAAGAGCCTCGGCGTGCCCGCCAACGACGTCGGCACGAAGCGTGAAGGTCGAGGGCAAGAACTACGAGCTGACCCACGGCGACGTGGTGATCGCCGCCATCACCTCCTGCACCAACACGTCCAACCCCTCGGTGATGGTCGCCGCCGGCCTGGTCGCGCGCAAGGCGCGGGCAGAAGGGACTGACCGCGAAGCCGTGGGTGAAGACCTCGCTCGCGCCGGGCTCGCAGGTGGTGACCGATTATCTGGACAAGGCCGGGTTGCAGGCCGACCTCGACGCGCTCGGCTTCAACCTCGTCGGCTATGGCTGCACGACCTGCATCGGCAACTCCGGCCCGCTGGAGGACGCCGATCGCCGACGCGATCGAGGACAACAACCTCGTCGCCGTCGCCGTGCTGTCGGGCAACCGCAACTTCGAGGGCCGCGTGCATCCGAACGTGCGCGCCAACTATCTCGCCTCGCCGCCGCTGGTGGTGGCCTACGCCCTGCTCGGCAAGATGACCGAGGACATCACCACCGTCCCGCTCGGGACCGGGCACGA
The DNA here is from genome assembly GCA_963756495.1 of uncultured Pseudomonadota bacterium. Lineage (GTDB taxonomy): Bacteria > Pseudomonadota > Alphaproteobacteria > Acetobacterales > Acetobacteraceae > DATFDN01. Next base: position 412,948 of record CAVWNS010000014.1, read on the forward strand.
CGGCAAGCCGGTCTATCTGCGCGACGTCTGGCCCACCAACGCCGAGATCGCCGAGGCGGTGCGCGCCAACGTCAACCGCGAGCAGTTCGTCAGCCGCTACGCCGAGGTGTTCAAGGGACCGAAGCAATGGCAGGCGATCGACGTGGAGGGGAGCGACACCTACCGCTGGTCGGACGGCTCGACCTACGTGAAGAACCCGCCCTATTTCGAGGGCATCACGATGGAACCGGCCCCGGTGACCGACATCAAGGGCGCGCGCATGCTGGCGGTGCTCGGCGATTCGATCACCACCGACCACATCAGCCCCGCCGGCTCCATCCGCAAGACCTCGCCCGCCGGCGACTACCTGCTGGAGCGGCAGGTGACGCAGAAGCGAACTTCAACAGCTATGGCTCGCCGGCGCGGCAACCACGAGGTGATGATGCGGGGCACGTTCGCCAATCATCCGCATCCGCAACGAGATGGTGCCGGGCATCGAGGGCGGGGATCACCCGCCACCTGCCCTCGGGCGAGCAGATGCCGATCTATGACGCGGCGATGCGCTACAAGAAGGAAGGCGTGCCGCTGGTGGTGTTCGCCGGCAAGGAATACGGCACCGGTTCGTCGCGCGACTGGGCGGCGAAGGGCACGTTCCTGCTCGGCGTCAGGGCGGTGATCGTCGAAAGCTTCGAGCGCATCCACCGCTCCAACCTGGTCGGCATGGGCGTGCTCCCGCTGGTCTTCCCCGAAGGAATGGACCGCAAGCGCCTCGGCATCACCGGCGAGGAGACGATCGACATCCTGGGACTGGAGCAACTCGCGTCCACGGAAGGAGACTGTCGCTGCTGGTGCATCGCCCGAACGGCACGACCGACAAGGTCGGGGTGATCTGCCGCATCGATACCGCCGACGAGGTGAACTACTATCGCCACGGCGGGATCCTGCACTACGTGCTGCGCGATATGGCAAAGGCGGCATGAGGCGGCATTGAGGCGCGCGGGCCCAGGGCATCCGTCGCGGGCCTGACGGCAAGCGCGTGCGAGCGTCCTTGAGGCGTCGCGCGGGAACAAAGGAAACGTATGGTCGGCGCGCTCGAAACAATCCGCGTGCTGGATTTGTCGGACGGCATCGCGGGCCAGTTCTGCGGGCGGATGCTCGCCGACTACGGGGCCGAGGTCACTCTGGTGGAGCCCACGGACGGCTCGCCCGTACGCCGCAGAGGGCCGTTCGCGCCTGGGAATACCGGCGAATCACTGCTGTTCCTGCACCTCAACACAGGCAAGCAGTCCGTCGCGCTCGACACGGCCTCGGCGGTTGGCGATGGCGCGTTGCGTGCCCTCGCGGTCGCGGCCGATGTCGCGATCGTCGGCACGACGGTGGCGCGCGACGCGATACGCGCGGCCAATCCCGGCTGTGTCGTCGCGGTCATCTCGGGCTTCGGCGCCGACGGTCCGTACCGGGATTGGCGCGGGACGGAGATGATCTATCAGGCCCTTTCGGGCATCATGCGCCGCAACGGCCGTCCGGACCGCGAGCCGCTGTATGGCTGCGGCGACCGCGCCTCCTACGGGGCCGGGGTCGCCGCGTATATCGGCATCCTCGCGGCGCTGTTCGTGCGCGGGCGCGGCGGTGTCGGTCAGACGGTCTCGATCGATATCGCGGAGACCACCGCCGCGATGGCCAATCCGTTCGTCACCCAATACCTCTACAACGGAATGGAGGAACCGCGCGGACGTCGGATGCCGCTTGCGCGCCTGTTGTGCCGCGATGGCTGGGTGGGCATGTGGCTGCACGTGCATCTCTGGTCGGCGCTGTGCGAGGCGCTCGACTTTCCGGGGCTGGCCGAGGACCCGCGCTTCGCGCAGGCCAAGACGCGCCTCGACAATTGGCCGGCGCTGGAGGCGCTGATCCAGGACCATGTGGCGACCTGGTCCGCCGACGATCTGCTGCAACGGCTGCAAGCCCGCAAGATCGTGGCCGCGCGGGCGTATCGGTTGACGGAACTCCAGCGCGACTGCCCGCAACTGACCGGCCGGGACTATTGGGAGTTTGTGGCGACCCCTGCCGGTGAGCGTCCAATCTTGGGTCCGCAGTTCCGCCTGAGCGCCACCCCGCGCCGCGTGCGCGACGGGCCGCCGCCGCTGGGCAAGGCTGCTCCCCCCGGCCCGGATCGCCCTCTCGAGTCCGCCAGCACTGGCGTGGCGCAGCCCGGCGGTGGGTCGCTCGCCGGCATCCGGGTGGTGGAGCTGACCACCGCCTGGGCGGGGCCGATGGCGGGTCGCATCCTTGCCTTCCTCGGTGCCGAGGTGATCCACGTTGAGGCCGCACAGAGGCTCGATTCCTGGCGGATGCACCAGCAGGTGTTCAGTCCGTACCGCTTCCCGCGCGACGGTGCCGGCGCGCGGCCGTGGAACCGCGCGGCGCTGTTCAATTCGCAGAATGAGAACAAGCTCTCGTTGACGCTCGACACGAAGAAGCCGGGCGGACTGGAGACGATGCTGCGTCTGGTCGGCAAGTCCGACGTTATGCTTTGCAATTTCACGGCCAACACCCTGGACCGCATGGGGCTCGGCTATCGCCGGCTCCGTGAGTTGAAGCCGGACATCATCGTGACCGAGATGCCCGCCTTCGGCAGCACCGGCCCGCTGTCGCACGCCACCGCGATCGGGCCGACGATGGAGATGGCCGCCGGCATGTCGAGCATGGTCGGTTATCCAGGAGGCCCGCCCACCGTCACTGGCCCGACCTATCCCGATCCGATCGGTGCCTTCCACGGCGCCGCGGCGGTGCTCACGGCGCTGATCCACCGCCAGCGGACCGGCGAGGGCCAGCATGTAGAGGTGCCCCAGGTCGAGGCGGCGATGCACTATATCGGCGAGCACATCCTGCATGCGCTAATGACCGGGTGCGATCCGGCACCGTCGGGCAACCGCGTGGACTGGGCCGCGCCGCACGACGCTTTTCCCGCAAGCGGCGCGGACGAGTGGGTCGTGATCGCGGTGACGAACGATTCGGAGTGGCGCGCACTGTGCGAGACAATTGCCGAGTCCGCGCTTGCGGATGATCCACGGTTTGCCACCTTGGCGGAACGGCTGCGCAACCGGGACGCGCTGGACGAGCGCATCGCACGCTGGACGCGCGGGCGGGACAAGCACGAGGCAGCCTCCGCGCTGCAAGCCGCGGGGGTGCCGGCCGCGCCCGTGAACGGCGGCAAGGACGGCGCCGAGAGTGCGTATCTGAAGGCGCGCGGCTGGTTCACCGTCCTCGATCACACCGAAGTCGGCCGCGTCGCGCATGAGAGCCTGCCGTTTCACCTGGACCTCACGCCGGGCGGCCAGCGGCGCGCGGCTCCCTGCCTCGGCCAGGACACGCGGATGGTCCTGGCCGACATAATCGGCCTATCCGCGGCCGAGATCGACGCGCTGACCCGCGCCGGCACCATATCGGCCGATCCCGAGTGATGAATGATAGAAGGGCAGAGCCCGCATGAGCGAATACCAATCCATCCTGTACGGCGTCGAGGACAGGATCGCGCGCATCACGCTGAACCGCCCGCGGTACCGCAACGTGCAGAGCACCGAGCTGCTGCACGAGCTGGACCACGCGATCCTGCGCGCCGGCGACGATCGCGAGGTGCGGGTCATCGTGCTGCTCGGGGCTGGCGAGCATTTCTCGGCGGGCCATGACCTTGGCACGCCGGAGGAGGCGGCGTGGCGCGAGAAGCATCCGATGCAGGAAGGCGTGCGCGGGTTCTTCGACCGCACCTGGTCGCTCTACGTGGACATGCATCTACGCTGGCGGAACGTGCCAAAGCCGATGCTCGCCGCCGTGCAGGGCTATTGCATCTTCGGAGGATGGATGGTCGCCTCCACCGCCGATATCATATTCGCCGCCGAGGACGCGCTGTTTCTCGGCAGTCTGTTCCAGTATTTCGCGATTCCCTATGACATCCACCCGCGCCGGGCGAAGGAGCTGCTGTTCCAGGGCCGCTTCATCAACGGCGTGCAGGCGATGGAGCTGGGTCTGGTCAACCGCGTTGTGCCGAGTGCAATGCTCGAGGCCGAGACATTCGCCTATGCCCGCGACGTCGCGCAGAATGATCCCTTCGAGATGCGCATGATCAAAAGCGCGGTGAACCAAGCACAGGACCAGCAAGGCTTCAGCTCGTTCATCCAGGCGGCGCATGGCATGTACATGCTGAACCGCACCGGCGAGAAGGACCCCGACTATGCGGTGAAGGTGCCGCAGGGCCGGCGCCGGCCGATGGTGCAAGTGGCGCTGGAGCGCTACCGCCGCGAACAGGAAAGGCTTGCGCAAAACGCGGCGAACTCGTGAGCGGGCGAACAGCGATGCAGTGCCGATGTTTCCGCCCCCTACGCGGGCAGCCCGGTGGTCAACAAATGACCTCCGCCGCGATCAGCGCATCGATTTCGCGGCGGCTCATTCCCAGAAGCTCGCCGAGCACGTAGTCGTTGTCCTGTCCCAGCGACGGCGCCGGCCTCATGTCCCCGCGCCAGCCGCCTTCATCCCGCCATGGAAGGGCGATGTTGCGCTGCCCGTCCGCCAGTTCCGGGAAGATGCCGCGCTCCGTCATCTGCGGGTCCTCGATCACCTCCCTGAAGCGCCGCGTGCGCGCGGCCGGGACGCCCTGGGCGCGCAGCGCCGTCTCTGCCTCCCCGCCGTCGCGCCCAGCGAGCCAGGTCGCCAGCACTAGGTCGAGCGCGTGCTTGGCTGCGACCCGTCCGGCATGGTCGCGGTACCTGCGCGTCCTCCCACAGGTTGGGGCGTGCGAGGGCCGCGCACAGCCCCTCGAACTCGCGATCGGAGCGGACCGAAACCGCGATCCAAGAATCCTCCCCCGCGCAGCGGAAGCAGCCGCCCGGCGCCGCGTCTGCCTCGTCATTGCCGGCGGGCGCACGCCCGCCGGGGTCCAGCGTGTGACGCAGGAGCGCCTCCGGCAGCAGGGCGACCGTACTTTCCAGCATCGACAAGTCGATGTAGGCGCCGAGGCCGGTCCGCCTCCAATGGTGCACGGCGGCCAGGATCGCCGTGGTCTCCCACAGCGCGGTCACCTGGTCGGTCCAGACTGGCAGGATACCCATCGCCTCCAGCTTCAGGTTGGGCTCCCCGATCATGCCCGCCCGCCCGCTATAGGCTTGCAAGAGCGTGCCGTAGGCGAGCCAGTCCTTCTGCGGTCCGGAGCGGCCGACGCCGGAGGCGGAGACGAAGATCAGGTCCGGCCGCACGGCGCGGAGATCGTCGTACGCCAGCCGGTGCTTCGCCAGCACGCGGGCGGAAAAGTTCTCCACCACCAAATTGCTGATCGCCACCAGCCGGCGCAGCAGGGCCTGGCCGTCCGACTTGGTGATATCGATCGAGCAGCTTCGCTTATTGGCGTTCAGCAGCGGGAAGGAGCCGCTCCGCGCCGTGTGCTCCGGTCGCAGCGCGGATTCGATCTTGATCACATCGGCGCCCATCGCGCCGAGCATCTTCGTGGTCATCGGGCCGGCGATGATCCAGCTGAAATCGACGACCCGGATTCCCTTCAGGGCGAGGGTCATGCGAGGCTCGCATCCGCTTCGCCGAGCGCGGGGCTGTGCAGCACCCGTTCACGCGGCAGCGCCGCGCCATTTGCGGCGGTGAAGCTGAACGGCAGGCCGGGAACCGGCACCTCGCCCCGCCCGGTCTCCAGCCGGTCGAAGAACCCGCGATGCAGGAGTTGCGCATTGGCGAGCAGCTCCCCCGGCGTGCTGACCGGAAAGCAGGCCACGCCGGCCGCTTGCGCGCGCTGCGCAAGCTCGGCCGGAGCAAACTGCCGCGACCAGGCCGCCATAAGCTTCTGCAATTGAAAGAAATTCGTGCGGCGCGCCACGCGGCTGCCGCACAGCGCCGCATCGGCCGACCAGGCGGGACTGCCGAGCAGGCCGACCCACTTCTCCCACTGATGCTGCTCGCGCGGCGAGACCATCACCCATCCCTGGGCGCACGGCAGAATCCAGGTCAGGCCGCCCGCGGCCTCGGTCCCCTCCCGCTTGACGCGCCGGCGGGGGAAGGCGCGTTCCCCGGCGGACCACTCCACGAGCGCCTCGAAGGCCAGGAACGCGTAGAAGTCATCGCTGGCCAGGTCGATGCGCGGCGCGGCTCCGCCCGCCTGGACCACCAGCAATCCCCAGAGCGCCGCCGCGGCGCCCGCCACGCCGATCGCCAGCGGACCCTCGCGATCCGCCCCGCCGAGCGGCGCGACCGCTTCCGGATCGGAGACCGGCCGGGCCATCGCGTAGGCCCAGGAGCCGCGATGCTGCAAGGTCAGATCGGAGCACGGCGTGCCCCGCATCGGTCCGGTGCGCCCGAACGGCGTGACCGACAGCACGACCAGGCCGGGAGGCGGCTCGCCCACCGTGGACGCAAACGGCTCGGGTCGCGAATGCACCAGCAGCGCCGCACCCCGCAGCAACGCCTGGAACCGTTCCGCCCCGGCGCCCATGGGATCGAGGGCGAGGCTGCGCTTGCCGGCATTCACATAAGCGAATAGCGCGCCGCCGTCGGGGAAGGGCAGCAAGGGCGGGACGGCGCGCATCCTGTCGCCCCCCGGCGGCTCCACCTTGACCACCTCGGCGCCAAGATCGGCCAGGATGCGCGCGCAGAACGGGGCGGAGAGCCCCTCGGCCCATTCAATGACACGCACCCCTTCGAGCAGCCGCAAGGTCACGGCGCGAGGCCGGCAAGCGGCTCGTCTGCGGGCGAGGCCATGACGGTTTCTCCTGGATGCATCGGGACTGGCTCAAGATCGATGGTTCCAGCAGGATGCCCGACTGTCCAGTCGTGACATGTCGCCAAGAACCAAGGGAGGAGACCGGTTTGGCCATCCAATACGAAAAGCGCGAGGGGGTCGCCTATATCACGCTGAACAATCCCGGGAAGGCGAATATCCTGGACAAGGCGACGTCGGACGACATCTCGGCGGCGTGGATCGACCTCTGGGAGGATCGCGATGTCCGCTGCGCGATCCTGACCGGCGCCGGTGACCGGCACTTCTGCGGCGGACACAATTTGGCGCCGCGCCCGGACCTCACGGAGGAAGACCGCGAATATCTGCGCACGCTTCGTGTCTTCTGGCCGCTTGCCGGCACGGTGCACGGCCAGAAGACCGGTGTCGACGGCCGGATGGGGGACCATTACCCGCGCGTGTGGAAGCCGGTCATCGCGGCGGTGAACGGCTGGGCGGCCGGGGCGGGGCTCTACCTGCTGCTGTCGTCCACAGATATCCGCCTCGCGAGCGCCGAGCATGCGCGGTTCAGGTTCGCCCTCACCACGCAGGGCTGGCTGGGTCATGGGCCGGGCGCGAGCCTGCTTGCCCGCCAGCTCCGATACGTGGACGCGATGAAGATCCTGCTGACGGACGAACCCTTCGAGGCCCAGGAGGCCCTGCGGATCGGCCTCGTCAACGAAGTCGTGCCTCATTCGCAACTGATGGAGCGCGCCGAGGCGATCGCCCGCCGTATCGTCACCCTCCCCCCGGTCGCCGTCCGCATGATGAAGGAGTTCGTGGTTCGCTTCGGCGACCTGCCGACGGACCAGGCCTGGCACGTGCAGACCTTGATGAACGCGCTGCTGATCCAGGCAACGACCGACGGCGAGGAGGGCCGCCAGGCCTTCAACGAGAAGCGCCCGCCGAACTTCACCGGCGCCCTGCGGCGCCGCGGCGAGGCCTGGGAAGAACCGTCGGAGGAGGAGGCCAGGCGCCTCGACGAGGCCTATCGCAGCGGCGAGTTCTGAGTACTACAGCCGGGGTTCATGGGACGACCCTCGTGTTCGCCGATTCCGGTGCGCGCGTCTTGCGCGTTGCTGATGGCGGCGTCGCCAGGTTGACCAGTGCAGGGCGGCGACGGGCTGTGGTGGTGGCGCGGCCCCCAGCGCGCCCAGCAGGCGCCTGACCTCGGGCACAGTGAGCGCCAGCAGAGCGGCGACGAGGCTTGCCGGGTCTGCACCTCCCCGCAGCCGCCTTGCGGACGGCGACGAGGTAGGCCAGCGCGAACATCGCGCGTGTGACGTGGCGGTGCCAGCCGACCCAGGAGCGCCCCTCGTAGTGGTCCAGCCCCACTTCGCCCTTGGCCTGCTCGAAGCCGCTCTCGATGCTCCAGCGCGTGCCCGCCACCCGCACCAGCGCGGCCAGCGTGCTCCCCGCGGGCGCGTGCGTCAGAGAGAACGTCCGCTCCGCCGGGTTGGCGATGGAGCGGCGGACCAGCAATGCGCAGGCAAACCCCTCTGCCCTGCCATTGTAGGGCACGCGCGCCCAGTCATACAGGCGCGGGCCCTTCGCACCCTCGCCGGCGCTGCGCCGCTGCCAGACGTCTTCGGGCAGACCCTCAACCCAGGTCGTGACCGGGCGCATCCCGAGCCTCTGCCCTGACGTCACGGTCAGCACGTCGCCGCGCCGGTGCCGCTCGCCCTCCGCAGCCATTCCAGCAGCTGCGCTGCCGGAACCTTCGGCTGCTTCGCCCAGCGGCGGAGGGCGTGATCGGCGCCATAGACGCTGTCGCCGGTGATCCAGGCGAACAAGATGTCGGCCAAGCGTGCCCGCTCCAGCATGGCCAGCGCCGGCTTCGGCTTGGGGGCGAATGCCACCTCGTCGGGGATGCGCGCCTCCCGTCGGCGCGCACCATCGCGTGCCCAGTCCTGCGGCAGGTAAAGCGCCCGCTCGATCAGCGCGCGGCCGTGGCGGCTGGCATAGCCCAGAAAGACGCCGATCGGGCAGTTCTCGATCCGCCCCGCCGTGCCGCTGTATTGCCGCTGCACGCCCGCGCTCTTCATGCCCTTCTTCAAAAAGCCGGTCTCATCCAGCACCAGCACCGCCCCGGGATCCCCTCCGCTGCCATTCCACGCGCGGCGCGCGCGGAACCTTGGGCAGCTCCGCCCAGGTGCCCCGTCACATACGCTTGCAGGGCGTCCCGGACCGCGTCGGCATCCCAATGCATCCGGCTCAAGAAATCCTGCACCCCCTCCGGCGTCGCATCACCCGCCGCCTCGGCCAGCTGCCAGCCATTCTTGCGCTCCACGGGTGCGAGCAAGCCATGCAAGTAGGCCAACGCGCGACGGCGCGGCTCGGCGGGCCCAAACCGCGGCCCGATCCGTCTCACGACCTCCTCCAAGCCCGCAGCCCACCCCTGCACGTCAGCGCGCCTCGTCATGCCGCATCACCTCCACACAGGCATACAGGCATCACGCTTAAACCCGGCTGTCGTACTAGGGGCGCAGCGGCCAGACCAGGAACCGCTCCAGCCGCTCCTCGATCACCACGCTCGGATGCTCGATCTCCACCATGCGCTTCATCTCGTCAAACGAGGGCGGGCGCCAGACATACGCGGCGCGGGCGAACTGGGTAGACAGCCACGGTGCCCACATGCCGCCGAACGAGTCGTGGAACATCAGCAACCGGCCGGTGCCGCCGGCGCAGGTGGTGGATGGCACCTCGTAGGCCGGCTCGCTCTCGTCGAACGGGTTGGAGAACATCGCCGGGGCGGCCGTTATCGGAGCGGCGCGGGCGCATGGCGCGCGGGGCCGCCGATCGTGCTCGGGCAAGGTGAGGCCAGCCAGCCGCCCGAGATCGCCCAGCCGGTTCGCCGGTTCGAATCCGTCGCCGAGGTCCTCGGGTTCCGGAGGCAGCCCCAGACGCTCCGCCAGGGCGCGGTAGGCGTCATAGGCGCCGTGCCAGTTCCAGTGCGTGTCCCAGCGATAGTAAAGCTGGCCCTGATCCTTGTCGCCGCGCAGGGTGTCCGTCAGATCGAGGAAATCGCTCGCGCCGGCCAGCCGCGCGTCGATCTGATCCCGCCGCGTCGGCCCCGGACCGGGGCGGAACGCGGGCAGCTTCTCGGGGTAGATGGCGCGCTTGTCGGGCGCGAGCACGAACAGGTAGCGGATGCCGCGCGCGGCGAGCCAGTGCCGCCGCGCCTCGATCCCCTCCGCCCAGTCCCGCACCGCCTTCGCGGAAAGCGGGTCGGCGTGCAGCGCGTCGCGCAGCTCGCCATTGCCGATGAAGAACAGCCAGCGGTCCTTGCCGACCGTCACGTCGGGGGCGAACGTGTCGCCGAGCAGCCAGAACCACACACGCGCGCGGATATCCACCGCGAGCCCGCGCAGACCGTAGTGATCGTCGAAGAAGCGGCTGAACTCGGCCGGATAATGATAAAGGGCCGACAGCGAACGCGGCGCCGGGGGCAGCACCGCCGATGGCCGCTGCTCCAACTGCTCCACAAGGCGCGAACGCCCGTGCCAATCGGCGCGGGCAAGCACGGTTGCGATGCCGACGAAGAATGCAAGCGGCAGAAGCAGGTCGGATGCCCGGCGCGCGGATAGTTTCATGCTAGAAGCGGAAGTAGATGAATGGGTTGTAGACGGCACTGGCGAGTTGCAGGAACGATAGGAACATCAGGCCCAGCAGTACCGCGTTGCGCGCGCCGAGAACCATCGCGCTCTCCGGCATATGGGCCAGGGCGGGATCGACCCGCCCGCGCAGCTGCCCGGCCCGCGCCCGCCAGTCGCGGGTGAGCCGGGTGAACGCGCCTGTCGCGCCGATGAGCGCGCAGCCCAGCACCAGCCAGGTGACATTGCCGGGATAGACTTGCGAATAGGTGCCGGCGCGCAGCGGGTGCACCAGCGCGCCGTAATAGCCGAGCGCGCCCGCAAGCGTCTCTGAGCGGAACACCACCCAGGCGAGTGCGACGACGGCCAGGGTGTACGCACGGGACACGATGGCGGGCGCCCGCGCGAGCATCCGCCCCAGCCCGGCGCGCTCGATCGCCAGGAACCCGCCATGGATCGCGCCCCACGCGATGAAGGTCCAGGTGGCGCCGTGCCACAGCCCGCACAGCAGGAAGACGATGGTCAGGTTCAGGTAGGTGCGCGCCGCCCCGTGACGGCTGCCGCCAAGCGGGATGTAGAGATAGTCGCGGAACCAGTTGGACAGCGAGATGTGCCAGCGACGCCAGAACTCCTGCACCGAGCGGGCGACGTAGGGGTAGTTGAAGTTCTCCAGGAACTCGAACCCGAACATGCGCGCGAGCCCGATCGCCATGTCGGAGTAGCCGGAAAAGTCGAAGTAGATTTGCAGCGTGTAGCAGAGCAGCCCAAGCCACGCATCGGACGTGGCGAGCGTGCCGATGGGCAGCGCGAACACCCGGTCGGCGATGTCGCCCAGCGGATTGGCGAGCACCATCTTCTTGGCCAGGCCGACGGTGAACCGCTCGAGCCCCGAGGCGAAATCCTCCAGCCGCACGCGGCGGTGGTCGAGCGCGCCGGCGATGTCGTGGTAGCGCACGATCGGGCCCGCAATCACCTGCGGGAAGAAGGCGATGTAGAGCGCGAAATCGATCGGATTGCGCCGCGCGCGGGCGGTGCCGCGATAGACGTCCACGACGTACGAGATGTTGTGGAACACGTAGAACGAGATGCCGAGCGGCAGCACGAGTCCCTGCCACATCGCCGCGTGCGACAACGGCGCGAGGGCGGAGGCGAGAAAGCCCGCGTATTTGAACCAGCCGAGGGCGGCAAGGTCGAGGCCGATCGCGGCGGTCAGGGCGATGCGACGGGACACCCCGCGCCCTGCCTCGATCGTATGTCCCGCCACGTAGTTGACCCCGATCAGTGCCAGCAGCAGCCACAGATGCCGGGCCTCGCCGCTGGCATAGAAAAACAGGCTCAGCGCCAGCAACGCCGCATTGCGCCCCCGCCGCGGCGCCGCCCAATAGAGCGCCAGGGCAAGCGGCAGGAAAACGAAGATGAACTGGATCGAACTGAAAACCAATTGCGGCCGGCTCGCATGAAAGCGGGCGGCCTTAACACGCGGCTGTGCGGAGGTAAAAGCCCGGGGCTGACGCTGGACAGGTATGCGCGGCAGCGGCTATCGGCCGCGCGATGAAGCGTCTGGTTCGTCATCCGGCGGTGCAGGGCGTGCTGGCGCGCCTGCTCGGCTGGTATCTCGCCTTCGCGCTCGCGACCACGCGCTGGCGCCTGGATGGGGAGGAGCATCTGAGCGGGATCGTGGCCGGACAGCCGCATGTCGTGGCCTTCTGGCACGAGCGCCTGCCGCTGATGCCGATGCTGTGGCTCATGGCGCGGCGGCTGCCGCGCTCGCGTCCCCGTCACGTCCATGTGCTGGTGAGCCATCATCGGGACGGGCGCTTCATCGGGATCGTGATCCGCCGCTTCGGCATGGACGTCGTGCTCGGCTCCTCCTCGCGCGGCGGCGCGACGGGGCTGCGCGGCTTGCTGGCCCTGCTGCGCGACGGCGGCCTGGTAGCCGTGACCCCGGACGGGCCGCGCGGGCCGCGCCGGCAGGCCGCGCCGGGGGTCGCCCGGTTGGCCGCCCTGTCCGGCGTGCCGGTGCTTCCGTGCGCGGCCCAGACCTCGCAAGGCTGGGTGCTGCGGAGCTGGGACCGCATGGTGATCCCCCGCCCGTTCGGTCGCGGCATCGTCGTCTGCCGACCCGCGATCACCGTCGCGCGCGAAGGCTGGCGCGAAGCGGTGCCGGTGATCGGCGCGGCGCTGTCGGCGGCGGCGGAGCAGGCCGACCGGCTCTGCCCGGCATGACCCGGCTCCCGGTGCTTTGGGCACCCGCGCTTTGGGCCTCGGCGGCGACGCTCGCCGCGCCGGCGCTGCGGCTGGCGCTGCGCCGGCGCGCGTGGCGGGGCAAGGAGGTGGCCGCGCGCCTGCCCGAGCGGCGTGGCATCGATGCCACGCCCCGGCCGCCCGGCCGGCTGCTGTGGCTGCACGCCGCCAGCGTGGGCGAGAGCCTGTCGGTGCTGCCGGTCATCGCGGCCCTCGACCGGCTCGACCCGGCGCTCTGGGTCCTGGTCACCACCGGGACCGTCACGTCTGCCACGCTGATGGCCGAGCGGCTGGCGACACGCGGGCTCGCTCGCACGCTGCACCGCTTCGCGCCGCTCGACGTGCCGCGCTGGGTGGCCCGGTTCCTGGACCATTGGCGGCCCGACGCCGCGGCGTTCATCGAGAGCGAGCTGTGGCCCAACCTGCTGGCCGGATGCCGCGCGCGCGTCATCCCGGCGATGGTGGTGAACGCGCGCCTGTCGCCGGGGAGCTTCGCACGGTGGCAGCGCGTGCCGGGACTGGCGCGGCACGTGCTGGGCTGCGTGGCGGTGGTGCAGGCGCAGAGCACGGCGGATGCCGAGCGGTTCCGGACGCTCGGCGCGCGCTGCGTCACGGCTCCGGGCAACCTGAAATTCGCCGCGCCGCCCTTGCCGGCCGACCCGGCCGAACTCGATCGGCTGCGCCTGGCGCTGGGTGCGCGGCCGTGTTGGGTCGCGGCCAGCACGCATCCGGGCGAGGAGGACGTGATCCTGGCCGCGCACCGGCGCGTGGCATCCGCCCGACCTGGCCTGCTGACCATCGTCGTGCCTCGCCATCCCGAGCGCGGCCCGGCGATCGCGGCCGGGGCCGGCGGGATCGCGGTCGCGCGGCGGGCAGCGGGTGGACCGCCGCCGGCGGAGGGACTTTGGATCGCCGATACGTTGGGCGAACTAGGCCTCTGGTATCGCCTCGCCGCCTGCGCGCTGGTCGGCCGCAGCCTGCTGGCGCCGGGCGGCGGGCAGAACCTGCTGGAGCCGGCCCGGCTCGGCCGCCCGGTAGCGGCCGGGCCGTTCATGGACAATTTCGCCGACGCGGTGCGTGCGCTGACGGCGACCGGCGCGCTGGCGCGCGTGCGTGACGCGACGGAGCTGGCCGCTTGGCTCGGCGCGATGTTCGACGATCCCGCCCGCCGCGATGCTGCCGGAGCGGCCGCGGCAGCGGCGGCAGCCGGGTACGAGGGCCTGCCGGAGGCGACGGCGGCGGCGCTGCTGGACCTGCTCGCGCGCGGGCGCCGCTGAGCCATGCGGCCGCCCGCCTTCTGGGCCGGCTCCCCGAGTTCGCTTCCGGCTCGCCTTCTGGCGCCGGTGGGGACGGTCATCGCGGCGGCAACGGCTCGGCGCGTCGCTCGCCCGGGGTGGAGCGCGTCGGTACCGGTGATCTGCTGCGGCAACGTCACCCTGGGCGGCGCCGGGAAGACCGTCGTTGCGCTTGATCTTGCCGGCAGGATCGGCGCGGCGGGACGGGCGGTGCATGTGCTGCTGCGCGGCTATGGCGGGGCCGCGCACGGACCGCGGCGTGTGCGGGCGGGCGACGATTGCGCGACGGTGGGCGACGAAGCGCTGCTGCTGGCCGCCGTCGCGCCCACCTGGACCGGCGCCGACCGCGCCGCCTCGGCCCGTGCCGCCATCGCGGCCGGAGCCACCGCGCTGGTGCTCGACGACGGGCTGCAGAACCCGAGCTTGACGAAAACCCTGTCGTTGCTGGTGATCGACGGCGGCTTCGGCTTCGGCAATGCCCGCGTCGTGCCGTCCGGGCCGCTGCGCGAGCCGGTCGAGGCCGGTGCGGCGCGGTGCCAGGCCGCCGTGCTGATCGGCCCGGACCGCACCGGCGCCGCCGGCGTGCTGCCACCCCGCCTTCCGGTGCTGCGTGCACGCCTGGTTCCTGGCCCGGAGATCGCCGCCCTGGCCGGCCGCCCCGTCCTTGCCTTCGCCGGGATCGGCCGGCCGGAGAAGTTCTTCGCCACTCTGGAGGAGGCGGGCGCGCGCCTGCTTGCCGCCGTGCCCTTCGCCGACCACCACCCCTACCGCCCGACCGAGATCCGCCGCCTGCTGGACCGCGCTGCCCGCCTGGGCGCCGTGGCGGTCACGACGGCGAAGGACGCCGTCCGCCTCCCGGCCATTCTGCGCGCACGCGTGACCATCGCCCGGGTGAACCTGGCCTGGGATGACCCGGCGGCGCTGGAGGCGCTGCTATTGGCTGCGCTTAGCCCTTCGTCAACTCCCCTTCCTTAGCACTACCTTGGCACTTGTACGGTCACGAGGGCGTTCTGTATCAAGCTGGGATTCAGCGGAGCATGCGCTATGTCCCGATCCGCCGTGGCTGGAGACGATCTTGATCGCTGGCTGATCCCGTTCCTTGAGGCGATGGGTCGCAGCACGCGGCGGCGCTGGGGCCCGCTGTATGTGCGTGGCCTGCTTGGGCCTGATGGTCCCAAGAGCGTGCAGCCAATTGCTGCGCGGCTTGGGCTGCGCGGTCACGACCAGTTGCACCACTTCGTCAGCAGTCCGGCATGGGAAGACGCGCCGCTCTGGCGCGTTTTGGCTGGGCGAGCCGACGCGCTGGTCGGCGGCGATGATGCGGTGCTGGTCGTGGACGACACGGCGATCCCCAAGAAGGGCACACTCTCGGTCGGCGTCGCTGCGCAATACTGTGGCGAACTCGGCAAGCAGGCGAACTGTCAGTCGCTGGTGTCGCTGACGCTCGCGCGTGGCGAGGTGCCGGTGCCGATCGGTCTGCGCTTGTTCCTGCCGAAATCCTGGACCGATGATTCGGTCCGCTGCGCTGGCGCTGGCGTGCCGGACGCCGCGCGCGCGGCACTGACCAAGCCGGAGATCGCGCGGGCGGAGATCGATCGCGTCATTGCCGCCGGCGCGCGCTTCGGCTGCGTGCTGGCCGATGCTGGTTACGGGATCAGCTCGCCGTTCCGCCAGGGCTTGAGCGCGCGCGGCCTGGTCTGGTCGGTCGGCATTCCGCGCACCCAGAAGGTCTACACGACCGAAGCGACGGCGATCTGGCCGAAGGCCGGTCGCGGACGACCGCGCAAGCAGCCTGTCCCGAGCGAGCCCGGACAGGACGCCGCGACCGCCCTGGCGAATGGCCGCTGGAGCAAGGTCACTTGGCGTCTCGGCACCAAGGGCGCTTTGGCCGCGCGCTTCGCCGCCATCCGCGTGCGCATGGCCGATGGTCCGCCGGTGCGCGAGGGCAAGCACCTTCCAGGCGAAGACGTCTGGCTGATCGGCGAATGGCGCAGCGGCGGCGAGCGCAAGTTCTATCTCAGCAACCAGCCGCCCGGCACCTCGCTGCGCCAGCTCGCAGCCACCATCAAGGCGCGCTGGGTATGCGAGCAGGCGCATCAGCAACTCAAGCAAGAACTTGGGCTCGGCGCCTTTGAAGGGCGATCGTGGACTGGCCTGCATCGCCACGCGCTGATGAGCTGTATCGCCTTCGCCTACCTCCAGACCCTGCGGCTGCGCACCGCAGCGGCCCGGGGGAAAAAAGGCGACGACTGCAACGGCGCCACCGAAGCCGACGCTCCCTGAAATCCGCCGCGCCGTCATCGCCCGCCTGTTCGCGCCGGCCAGGCTACCGAGCCAATGCCCGCACTGCCGAAAGCGACTTCCACACCTCGCATCAAAAGTGCCAAGGTAGTGCTAGTGCTGCGACTCATACAGATGATGCTGGCAATCTGTCGAGCTTGGCGAGGATCGCCGGGGCCGATGCGGTCCAGACGAACGGCTTGGGCTCGGCATTGCTTTCTGCGAGATAGCGCTTGATGGCGGCTTGCAACTCGACGATCGAGCGGAAGCTGCCGCGGCGGATGCGCTTTTGGGTCAGGGCGGAGAAGAACGTCTCGACCGCGTTGAGCCCCGACCCGGAGGTTGGCGTGAAATGGAAGGTCCAGCGTGGGTGGCGTTCCAGCCAGGCCCGGACCTTGGGGTTCTTGTGAGTGGCGTATGGTCGACCACCGCCTCGATCAGCTTGCCGGCCGGCACCTCGCGTTCGACGGTGTTGAGGAAGCGGATGAACTCCTCGTGCCGGTGGCGCTGCATGCAACGCCCGATCACCGTGCCGTCAAGCACGTTGAGGGCCGCGAACAGCGTGGTCGTACCATGGCGCTTGTAGTCGTGCGTCATGGTGCCGCAACGGCCGAGTTTGAGCGGCAGTCCCGGCTGGGTGCGATCGAACGCCTGGATTTGGCTTTTCACGTCGATCGACAGCACCACCGCATGCGCCGGTGGATCAACGTAGAGGCCGACGACATCGGCCATCTTGGCCGCGAACTGCGGGTCGCGCGACCGCTTGAATGTGCGGACACGGTGCGGTTGAAGTTGGTGCGCTTCCCAGATGCGTTGCACCGAGCGCAGCGAAATGCCGACTGCCTTGGCCATCGCTCGACCGGTCCAGTGCGTCGCCTCGTGCGGCGGATCGGCACAGGTCAGCGCCACCACGCGCGCCACTGTCTCGGCCGGGATCGGCGCCTTGCCGGGCTTGCGCGTCTTGTTGCGCAGCAGCTCCTCGACGCCTTCCTCCGCGAATCGCTGCTGCCAGCGACAGACCATCGGCCGGCTGAGGCCGACCTGCGCCGCAATCTGCACCCGTCCGCCGCCGATCGAGGCGAGAACGACGCGCGCCCGCTCGATGTGCTTACGCGGGCGGTTGCGATCAGACGTGATCGCCACCAGGCGACCTCTCTCCGGCGCGCTCACGATCACACATACTGTCTCTGCCATGCCAGAAGAATCGCACAGCACCGAGCCGTTGTGAATCGGCAGAATGCATCAGAGCCCGAGCGGCAATCAATCGACATGCCATAAACGTGAGCGGCATTCACATGCCGTCTCCAAGTGATGCGCTCCTCCTTGAGATCGCTTATTTGTCTTAGTGTCTGTCCGAGAACTTACTTCGCCATGACAGCATATTGGAGGGCAATGCAGATCGGGCAGATTGTCGGAAGGCGAGCGTAACCGGTAGCCAGAGCGACCGGCTCAGTTTTTTTAAGGCGGTCGCCCCTGCGCCACAACCTGTTCTGACGGCGCGTAAAGTTCCCGGACAGACACTTAGCATTACAGTTGCGGATCTCTGCGATCTCTAAATCGATGGGCGACCATGATTCGGGAGATCATGGATGTCGGGTGCCTCAATCGAGACGACGCTTGAGCTCTGGGCCTCGTCGCTGCGGGATGTGAAGGCGCGGATCAGGCCGCTGTTCACGCAGGAGCGGGTCGCGGCATCGGCTGGATCGTTCCTCGACGGCCTGCTGGGCGACGAGCGGCGCAAGACCGGCTGGATGCGCGCGGATGCGGCGGGCGACCCGGGCCGGTGGCGTCAGCAGGCCCTTCTCGGCCGCGGGCGATGGGATGCGGAAGCGCTGCGCGACGTGGTGCGGAACTACGGCGTCGAGCACCTGGCGGCCGATGACGCAGTTCTGGTCATCGACGAGACGGGCTTCCTCAAACAGGGCCGCGCATCGTGCGGCGTCGGCCGTCAATACACGGGCTCGGCGGGCAAGATCACCAATTGCCAGATCGGTGTGTTCGCCGGCTATGTCTCGCGGCACGGCCACGCCTTCATCGACCGGGCGCTGTATCTGCCGAAGGCCTGGACGGACGATCCGGCCCGGATGGCGGCGGCGCACGTGCCCGACGGCCCGGCATTCGCGACCAAGCCTGCGCTCGCCGTCGGGATGATCGAGCGAACGATCGCGGTAGGCGCGCCGGCCGCGGCTACGTGCTCGGCGTCAATTCCGATCACCAGTTCCGCTCCTGGCAGCGCAAGCCGCCGGTCGCCGGCACGGCGGAAGAGATCGCGGGCGCCATCGATCCGTCGCGATGGCGGCGCCTGTCGGCAGGTGCCGGCACGAAGGGCGCGCGGCTGCACGACTGGGTGTATTGCGAACTAGCCGACCTCGACGCCGCCGAATACGACGACGCGCGCGCTGGCCTATGGACGCGCGGCCTGCTGATCCGCCGCAACATCGCCGATGGAGACCTCGCCTTCTCGACTTGGTGTCCGGCCGGAACAAGCATCGAGATGCTGGTCAAGATCGAGGGACACCGTGGGGCGATCGAAGACAGCTTCGAGACCGTAAAAAACGAATTGGGGCTCGATCACAACGAGACCCGCTCGTGGCATGGCTGGCATCGCCACGTCTCGCTGGTCATGCTGGCCTTCGCGATGAGGGCCGCCATCGGGCGCCGCGCGAACACCGCGGCGCCCCCAAAAAGAAGGCGCCGGGTGGCAAACACGTCTCGCCGCCGCTGATCCGCTGGTCCGTCCAAGACATCCGGCGCATCGCCGTCAAACTCGCGCAAAGACGCATCCAGCCCGCTCATGTGATCGCATGCTCGCTTTGGCGGCGCGCTCATCAAGCCTGTGCCCGAAAGGCTCACCTCCGTCATAAAGCGCAACTGTAATGCTAGGCATCACCCCTTGCGAGCGGGAGCGGGGGCGAAGCGCGCCGGTTAGTCTGACCGTAAATCGACATGTGTGCTTCGGATCGTCCGCAAGGTCGCGTGAATCCCCCCCGACCCCCTCCGTCAAGGGCCTACGCAATTCACAGATCGGGCGGCCTCCACCTTCCCCCTCTCCCCCGCTCTTCGCGGGGAGAGCATGGGCACCCGTCTGCGTTTCCATCCAGCCCGGACAGTCGCTTGGGCCGCGTGGCGAGCCCGGTTTTGCAAGGTCGGGAGCCGATAGAGCGGTTTGTCGGGATCGATGTATCGAAGGCCGCGCTGGATGTGCATGTCCTTCCTGAGGGTGATGCGTTCCAGGTCGCGCGTAATGCGGCCGGCATCGATGATCTGGTGCACAAGTTGACCGCCTACGCTCCCCGCCTCGTGGCGCTGGAAGCAACCGGCGGCTTCGAGACGGTGGTGGCCGCTGGCCTGGCCGCAGCCAAGCTGCCCGTCGCGGTGGTCAATCCGGCCCAGGTGCGTGCCTTCGCGCACGCCCTGGGCAAGCGGGCCAAGACGGACCTGATCGATGCCCTGGTCATCGCGCGTTTCGCCGAGGCGGCCAAACCAGAGCCACGCGCCTTGGCCAATGAACAAACCCAGCAGCTGGCCGACCTTGTCGCGCGCCGCCGGCAAATCGTGCAGATGCTGACGGCCGAGCGGAACCGTCAGCGGCAAGCCAGCAGCCGAACCGCCAAGAGCTGTGCGCGTCTGATCGCGGCGCTCGAACGCGAACTGGCCGATGTCAACGGCGAGATCGACGACGCCGTGCGTGGCTCGCCGGTCTGGCTGGAAAAACAGGAATTGCTGCGCAGTGTGCCAGGCGTCGGGCCAGTGGTGGCGCGCACGTTGCTGGCCGAACTGCCGGAACTCGGCGCCTTGGACCGGCGGCGCATTGCCGCTTTGTGTGGGCTGGCACCTTGGACCCGGCAGTCGGGCCAGTGGCGCGGCAAAAGCTTCATCGGCGGCGGCCGCAGCAGCGTCCGCTCCGCGTTGTTCATGGCCGCCTTGGTCGCGTCCAAGCGCAGCCCGGCATTTGCGGCCTTCTACCAGCGGCTGATCGGCCGGGGCAAAGCCAAGCTCGCCGCCCTCATCGCCGTCGCGCGCAAGCTGCTGGTGGTGCTCAACGCCGTCCTGCGCACAGCCACCAAATGGGACGAGGCCAAGCATGTCTGACCGTCGAACCGAGGGTGAGCCCGCCTCGCGACGAGGTCGGCGGGTCAAGGCCGCAGCCGCCGACGGCGCTGGCCGGACAGTGCCAGCCTTGATCCGCCCACACCGCTCGCGAAACCCTAAACTCATCGGATCACGCTTGACGAACAAGACAGTCGCTCTCCCCCGGTCCGGGGGGAGAGGAGCTATTTCGGCCCTCTTCGCGGGACTTTTCGCCAGGGAAATGTGTGAACGCCGTAGCCCGCAGGGGAGGGGGAGTTCCTACTGCCAGCGTCCTATCCGCCGGGCGTGCCGAGCGCCTCGACATAGAGGGCGTAGACGGACTGGCTCGCGGTCATGAACAGGCGGTTCCGCTTCAGCCCGCCGAAGCAGAGATTGGCGCAGCGTTCCGGCAGCAGGATGCGCCCGATCAGCGTTCCGTTCGGCGCGAACACGGCTACGCCGTCCTGGTCCTCCCCGCCGGAGAAGCCACACCAGACATTCCCCTCGGTGTCGCAGCGGATGCCGTCGGCGTAGCCGGGTGTCGCATCGAAGAATACGCGCCCGTTGCGCAGCGTTCGGCCATCCTCGGCCACGTTATAGACATGCGTCGTCTTCCGGCCGGAGGGGGTGTCGACGACGTAGAGCCGGAACTCGTCGGGCGAGAAGCACAGCCCGTTCGGCCGTTCCATGTCGCCGACCGCGATGGTCATCTCCCCGTTCGCGCCGTCGATGCGATAGACACGGAACGGCAGTTCCTGCGGCGCCTTGTCGCCCAGGTAGTTGCCGCGGATGCCGGCGCCGTTGTCGCTGAACCAGATCGAGCCGTCGGATTTCACCACGACGTCGTTGGCGCCGGTCAGCCGCGTGCCTTCGAATTGTTCGGCGAGCACGCTCACCCTGCCGTCAAGCTCGGTGCGGGTCAGCCGCCGCGTGCCCAGCTCGCAGGTCACCAGACGGCCCTGCCGGTCACGCGTGTTGCCGTCCGGATATCCGGCGGGCTTGCGGAACAGGGCGACCGCTCCGGTCTCCTCATCCCAGCGCATCAGCCGGTCGTTCGGGATATCGCTGAACAGGAGCTGGCGAAGGTCGCCGAACCACACCGGCCCCTCGGTGAAGCGGCAGCCGGTCGCGATGCGCTCGATCGCCGCGTGGCCCAGCATGAGCGGCTCGAAGCGCGGATCGAGGACGAGGATGTCGGGATCGGGGTAGCGGATCGGCGCCGACATGTTCCATCGTGCGCCGCCCGATCCGGGTTCCGAACCGGCCATGGCTTCCCTCCCTGGGAGCGGCCTTGTCCGGCCGCCTCTCATTGTGTTCCGCGCTCAGTCTCCATGCGGGGCTCCTGCCGTCAATGCGGCTCTCCGCGGCCCGACGGACACCGGGCGGTTGCCTTGCGTTGCGCCCGGCCGCATGCGAGAGGCGGCCGGATATCGATGGAGGGCGCGATGCAGCGCGAGGTGGTGGTGGTTTCCGGCGTTCGCACGGCGATCGGCGATTTCGGGGGCGGGCTGAAGGATGTGCCGCCGACCGAACTGGGCGCGCAGGTGGTGCGCGAGGCCCTGCGCCGCGCCGAGGTCGCCGGCGAGGAGGTCGGGCATGTCGTGTTCGGCAACGTGATCCACACCGAGGCCAAGGACATGTACCTGGCCCGCGTCGCCGCACTGAACGCCGGGGTGTCGCAGAACGCACCGGCGTTGACCCTGAATCGGCTATGCGGGTCCGGGCTCCAGGCGATCGTCTCGGCCGCGCAGGGCATCCTGCTCGGCGACACCGACATCGCGGTGGGTGCGGGAGCGGAGAGCATGAGCCGCGCCGCCTATCTCGCCCAGGGCATGCGCTGGGGCGCACGCATGGGCAATTCGGCGATGATCGACATGATGCTCGCCGCGCTGCACGACCCATTCAACAACATCCACATGGGCGAGACGGCAGAGAACCTGGCGGAATCGCACCAGATCACGCGCGCCCAGCAGGACGGGCTCGCGGCGGAATCGCACCGGCGCGCCGCGCGGGCGATCAAGGAGGGGCGGTTCAAGGACCAGATCCTTCCGATTCGCCTCAAGACGCGCAAGGGCGAGACAGTGTTCGATACCGACGAGCATGTGCGCGCCGACGTCACGGCCGAGGACCTCGCCAAGCTGCGCGCGGTGTTCCGCAAGGACGGCACGGTGACCGCCGGCAACGCCTCGGGCATCAATGACGGGGCGGCGGCGGTGGTGCTGATGGAGGCGGCCACGGCGGAGCGGCGCAACGCCAAGCCGCTCGGCCGGCTGGTCGCCTACGCCCATGCGGGCGTCGATCCGAAGGTCATGGGCATTGGCCCGGTCCCGGCGACGCGCGCGGCGCTGGAGCGCGCCGGGCTCAACCTCGACGAGATCGACGTGATCGAGTCCAACGAGGCGTTCGCCGCGCAGGCTTGCGCCGTCGCCAAGGACCTCGGTTTCGACCCGGAGAAGACGAACCCGAACGGATCGGGCATCTCGCTCGGTCATCCGGTGGGCGCGACCGGGGCGATGCTGACGGTCAAGGCGGTGTACGAGCTGAAGCGCACCGGCGGCCGCTATGCACTGGTGACGATGTGCATCGGGGGCGGCCAGGGGATCGCGGCGATCTTCGAGCGGGTATGAGCGCCGGATAGACCTCGCCAGCAATCAAGGTCGGCTGAGCGCGTCCTGAATCACACGGGCCAGGTCGGCCTGGTGATACGGCTTTGCCAGCATCGGCAGCCCGGCCGTGGCATCCGAGGTCGCCTCTGGAGTCGCCGCAGCTGGGGTCGCCCCGGATGCACCGCTCGCGTGACCGGCCATGTAGCCGGAGGTGAGCACGGCTCTCAAGCCCGGGCGCCGCTTCCGCGCCGCGCGCACCAGTTCGATCCCGTTCATGCCGCCGGGCATGACCATATCGGTCAGCAGGAGATCGATCTCCGGCGTGGCGGATGCGGCGAGCACTTGCAGCGCCTCGGGTCCACTGCCCGCCGCCAGGGGCGTGTAGCCGAGATCCTCGAGCTGCGCGATGACCAGCTCGCGCACGTCGGGATCGTCCTCGACGACGAGCACCGTGCCGGAGCCGCTGCGCCTCTCGGATTCGGGCGCGGATTGCGTCGTCCTGCCCCTGACTTGCGGGAGGTGGATGCGGATGGTGGTCCCCACGCCCGATGCGCTCTCGATGGTCAGGAAACCATCGGACTGCCGCACGAAGCCATAGACCTGGCTCAGGCCCAGGCCGGTGCCCTTGCCCGGCTCCTTGGTCGTGAAGAACGGCTCCGTCGCGCGCTCCAGCACCGCCGCCGGCATCCCCTTTCCGCTGTCCTCGACCGCGACGACGACGTAGTCGCCCGCGCGTGCGTCGGGGTAGCGGCTGGCGGCGCGCGCATCGAGCGCCAGGTTGGCGCTGCGCACCGTGAGCCGGCCACCTCCGGGCATCGCGTCGCGGGCGTTGACGACCAGGTTGAGCAGCGCGGAACCGAACTGCGCGGGATCGACCCGGCAGGCGCCGGCGTGCGGGTCCAGAACGAACCCGACCTGGATGGTCTCGTCGATCATGCGGGCGGCGAGCAACTCGAACTCGCGGATGAGGTCGTTGATCGGCCGTATCTCGGGCCGCAGGGTCTGACGGCGCGCGAACGCGAGCAGCTGACTGGTGAGCTGGGCGCCCCGCGCGGCCCCCTTCTGCGCGGTGCCGACGAGGCGTTCGAGCCGCTTGTCCCCGGCGACCGCACGGGAGAGCAGCTCGAGGCTGCCGGAGATGACGAGCAGGAGATTGTTGAAATCGTGAGCGACGCCGCCGGTGAGCTGGCCCACCGCTTCCATCTTCTGCGCCTGCCGCAGCGTATCCTCGGCCGCCCGGCGCTCGGTCACCTCGGTCTCGACCCGGCGTTCCAGCGTCTCGTTCATCCGGCGGAGCGCCTCCTCAGCCTGCCGCCGCTCCAGCGCCACGCCCAGCAGGTTGGCGACGCCTTGCAGGAAGTCGATGTCGTGCTCGGAGAACGCTCCGGACTCTTCGCTGTCGGCCTCCAGCACCCCATAAGCACGGCCGTCGCCGAGGAGGATGACGTTGACGGCCCGCTTGACGCCGTGCTCGAGGAGCAGGGCGGGCGTGCGAAATCGGTCCTCCGCAGTGAGATGATTGGACAGCACCGGCTTGCCGGTGTGGAGCGCATAGCCCGCGGGCGAGTCCAGTTCGGCACCGATCGTCGCGTGCCCCACGACGCCCGGCTGCCATCCAACGCCGGCCCGCACGAGCAACTGGTTTCGGTCGGGCAGATACTCCAGGACCTTGCAATAGCGCGTGCCGAGCCCCAGTGCGGCCAGGCGCGCCGCCTCGTGAAGCAGGCCGTCGAAATCAGTCTCGGAAAGGGCGTAGCGGCCGATCTGCGCAAGTAAGGCCTGTTGGCGCAAGCGCGCGGTGAGTTCGTCCGTGCTCGCAGTCGGCGGCAAGCTTCAGTCCGCCCCGCGTTGGTGGGCGGGGCCGTTATCGGTCAGGTTGAAGGCCGTGTTGATCAGCGCGAGATGGGAGAAGGCCTGCGGGAAGTTGCCCACCAGCCGCCGCGTGCCGGGGTCGTACTCCTCCGATAGTAGGCCCACGTCGTTGCTCAGCGCCAGCAGCCGCTCGAACATCGCCTTGGCGTCGTCGTAGCGGCCTTGCAGCGCCATGTTGTCCGCCAGCCAGAAGCTGCACGCGAGGAACACGCCCTCGCTGCCGGCCAGTCCGTCGTCGGTGTGCTCGGTGGCGTAGCGTCGCACCAGGCCCTCGTGCATCAGCTCGCGCTCGATCGCGGCGACGGTGCCGCGCATCCGCGCGTCGGTGGCCGGGAGGAAGCCGACCAGCGGGATCATCAGCGTGCTCGCGTCCAGCGTGTTGCTGCCGAAAGCCTGCACAAAGCTCTGCTTACCCTCGTCGAAGCCCTGACGGCAGACCGTCGCATGGATCTGATCGCGCAGGCCGCGCCAGGACTCCAGCTTGTCCGTGATGTTCAATTCCTCGGCGGCCTTGACGATACGGTCGAGTGCGACCCAGGCCATCACCTTGGAGAAGGTAAACTGCTGACGCTCGCCGCGCACCTCCCAGATGCTGTCGTCGGGCTGCTGCCAGAGCGTGGCAAGGTGCTCCACGATTTCGCGCTGGAGTTCCCACGTCTCGTGCACCGGTGCGAGCCCGCCACGGGCACCCTGATAGAGTGCGTCCACCACCTCGCCAAATACGTCGATCTGTAGCTGCGTTTGAGCGTCATTGCCGATGCGAACCGGCTTGGCGCCCTGGTAACCGGCGAGCCACGGCGCCTCCCACTCGGTCAGTCGCCGCTCCCCGGCGAGGCCGTAGAGGGTCTGGAGCTGGGCCGGGCTGCCGGCCGCGCTACGGCGCAGCCAATCGCTCCAGGCGCGCGCCTCCTCGCGGTAGCCGGCCTGCATCAGCGCCAGCAAGGTGAAGGTGGCGTCGCGCAGCCAGCAGAAGCGGTAATCCCAGTTGCGGGCGCCGCCGAGCTGTTCGGGCAGTGAGGTGGTGGGCGCGGCGACGATGCCCCCGGTCGGCTCATAGGTCAGCGCCTTCAGGGTCAGCAGCGACCGCTGCACCGGCGCGCGCCAGATGCCCTTATAGGTGCCCCGGTGGCACCAGTCGGCCCAGAACGCCAGGGTGTGGGTCAGGGCGACGTCGGGGTCGGGGACGGCTGGCGTGGGCAGGTGCGAGGCGCCATAGGCGAGGATAAAGAAAGCCTCCTCGCCGGCATCGATCGTGAAATCGGCGACCGTGGTGAAATCGCGGCCCTCGAGCGGGATCGTGCTGTGCAGCACGACGAGCGACGGCCCGGCGATCGCGCGCACGCCGAAGCCGGTGCGCAGCCGCGTGACCCAAGGAATGACAGCGCCATACTCGAAGCGCAGCGCCAGCTCGAAGTTCAGGGCGACCTTTCCGCGCAGGCCGCGCACGATCCGCACCACCGACGAACTGCTGGGGCCGACCGGCATGAAGTCGATCAGGCGGACCGCGCCGGCGTCGGTCTCGAAGTCGGTCTCCAGCACCAGGGTGCCGGGACGGTAGCGGCGGCTCACCCGGGCGCCCTGGTCGGCGGGGCCGATGCGCCAACGCCCGGCGCTCGGTGTGTCGAGCAGTGCGGCGAAGCACGCTTCGCCGTCGAAGCGGGGCCAGCACAGCCAATCGATCGAGCCCTGGCGGCTGACCAGCGCGGCAGTCATGCAGTCGCCGATCAGCGCGTAATCCTCGATGCGCGGCGCATACGCCGGTAACTGCGGTTCCATCACCTCAGCCCGCCCGCCCGTAGGCGCGCCGGCCGGCGTTGTCGGGGCACCAGCAGGTGGCCCCGGCAGCGACCGGGGTGTTCATCGGACAGACATAGGCGCCGGCATAGCAGCTGCGCCCCCGGCTGCCCGGTGCATAGGCCTGCCCCCCGGTAGCAGGTGGCGTGTAGGTGACCGGCGGCGCGTAGACGACCCATGGCGGAGCGTAATAGAACGGCGGCGGATAAAACACGGGCGCCGGGTAGTAGAAGGCAGGCGGGAACGCCACGAACGGGGAGAAGCCGAAGAACACGCCGACCCGCGCCTGCGCTGGCGGCGCGGTCGCCAGTCCGGCCAGCGCGATCCCGGCGCTCAGCGCCAGCGATGCCCGCCTAAGGAATCCTCCCTTCGGCGAGAACGGCAGAATGCGACGTGTGCCCGTCATGCCCCGCTCCCTGCAAAAACCCGTTCATGTCGAGCATGTGGGATGCGCAACGGGCGCGTCCAGTGGACGGTGCGCAGCCAGCCGGCCGCGGTGGCAACTCCCTCGGCAGTCGGCGCCACCTGGGGCCAGCGTCCCGCCGCCATGTCGTCGAGGCTGGGCGCCGGCAGCCCCAGGCGGGCGGCATAGATCCAGGTATTGGCGAGCGCGCGCTGCACGAAGCGGCGGGTCTCGGGCAGCGGGATCGCCTCGATGAACAGCATGGGATCGCCGTCGTCGCGCAGCCCCGGCGCCCAGCCCGCGACGCTGGATGGGCCGGCGTTGTAGCTCGCCAGAAGGCGGATCAGGTCGTCATGCACCGAGGGCAGTCCGGCGAGCGTGAGAAGCACGCGCTGGCCGAGCTCGAGGTTGATCCCCGGATCGTGCAGCGCCGCCGCCTTCAGACGCAGATTGCCGCTGACCGCACGGGCCGTAATCGGCCTGATCTGCATGAGCCCATGCGCGCCCGCCGACGAGACCGCCGCAGCGTCGAAATTCGATTCGGTGCGCGCGACCCCATAGACGAGCGCGGGGTCCACCACGAACCCGCCAGTGGGGGCCAGGCGGTGCACCGGGAACAGCAAGGCGTCGTTTGGCACCGCGTCGGCGGTCTGGACCAGCCCTGCCAGTTGGGCGGCGAGATCGGTTAGGTGCGCGCCGGCGGTTGCCAGCAGCAATGCCCGGCGCAGCGGCGCGCTGTCGGCGACCTCGGGCCAGAGCGCGCGCAGTTCCGCCTCGGCGCGGCCCCTCTGGCCGACTTGCAGCAGCGCGAAGGCGCGCAAGCCGCGCGGCATCGACGCCAGCGCGTCCACGTCCGCCTGCGAAAGAATCTCGCGGCCCAGGATCAGCCCGGTGCCCCAGCCCAG
Source organism: uncultured Pseudomonadota bacterium (assembly GCA_963756495.1). GTDB lineage: Bacteria > Pseudomonadota > Alphaproteobacteria > Acetobacterales > Acetobacteraceae > DATFDN01. Next base: position 440,756 of record CAVWNS010000014.1, read on the forward strand.
GATGTGGCGCGCGATCAGGCCGTGAAAGGTACGCCGCTCGACCGCGGCGCGGCGGAGCCAGGTCTGATAACCCACCGGATCGTGCAAGCGCAGCGCGGCGCGCGCCGCCCAGAACGCGCCCGCCGCGCGGACGGAGGCGGGCGCGACCGGCGCGTGGGCGGCGCGGCTGAACCAGTCGAGCGCGCTCGCTAGCCGGCCGAGGCGCCACGCCGCCAAGCCGGCGACCAGCGCCGTGCACCCGGGCCGCGCCTCAGCCGGCACTTGCCGCCAGGCGGCGGTGGCCACCTCCAGCGCGGGGCTGTCCCAGCCATGCGTGAACAGGGCACGGGCAAGCTCGGTGCGCAGCTGCGCGGCGACCTCCGGAGGCAGGTCCTCTGCCGCATTGATGAGCCCCAAGGCGGTGCCGTATTCCTGGCCCTGCACCCGATCGAGCACGGCGCGCGCCAACGTCGGGTCCGGCGCGGGTCCGGAATCGGCGGGCGGCGCGTCCTCGGCACCCGTGCCGGCGGTCCGCTCAGGGGCCAGCCGGGCGGGCGCGCGGTCGGGCGGCAATGCGGCATCCTTCGGCAGGCGCCGGCGCAGCAGTGCGCGGATAATGGGGGCGTCGGGCTGATCGCCATAAGCAGCGAGCCAGGCTCGCAAGGCGGCCGGCTCTGCCCGGCGCGCGCGCCGAAGGGCGCGGTCGGCCAGGATGGGACCGTTCAGCAAGGGCGTGCTGAGCGCGGCGGCCTCCCGCTCGGCGGCGACCATCTGGCCGGCCGCCTGGGCGGCGAACACGCGCCGCGCGAGCGCCGCGTCGGAGGGGCTCAGCGGCGTGGGCAGTGCGAGTTCAGCCGGGCTGCCCGGGGCGGCGCCGCGCGGCACGACCAGCGCGATCTGCTCTGCAGGATCGGCGATGTCGGCGGCGCCGGCGAGAATCGGAGCGCCGTCGATCACCCCCGATTGTTGCCCCAGGGCGGCGCAGGTCACCAGAACCAGATACGTCGCGGCGATCAGGACGGCCGCCAGTCCCGGCGGCATGGGCCGGGCGGTTGCGCAACACGAAACCTGTGGGTCCGTCCCCCGCACGGCTTGCTCTCCGAACCATTGCGTTGTCCGCAATGCGCGAGGCCGGGCAGAAGTTCCTTGACTTTCCGATGATCTTCAAAATTCAGGCGCTTACGAGTCGGAGTGGCCTCACTTGGGCGCCAGCTCCCGGTCGATCCGTCGCCGCAGGAGGCGCAGCTCGGCCCAGGCGGTGGGGCGTCCGTCGGGGTCCGTCCGGAGCTGCGCGGGCGCGGCAATGGGCAGGCAGGGCAGCGGGGCCTCGCGGCCGGGGATCGGGGCTTCGGTGAACCGTCCGCGCGCGGGCCGGCGCTCCGCTCCCAGCAGAGCCCGCACGGGCAGCGGGCCGAGCAGCACGGCCAGTCGCGTGCCGGACAGGGCGATCAGCCGATGCAGGAACGGCAGGCAGATCGCCAGCTCGGCGGGGCTGGGCGGCCGCTCCCCGGGCGGGCGCCACGGGATCAGCGGGGCCAGCAGCAGGCGTTCGCGTGCCAGGCCGATGCTGGCGAGCATCGCGTCCAGGTAGGCGCCTGCCGCGCCGGCCATCGGCCGCCCGGCGCGGTCGTCCTCGGCGCTCGGCGGCGGCGCGATGACCAGCAGGGTGGCGTCCGGGTCGCCCTCGAACAGCACCGGGCCGGTTGCGGTATCGCGCAGCACGCAACCGTCGAACCCGGCGATCGCTGCACGCAGCGCGGCCGGTGAGTCGCAGGAAGCCGCGATCTGCGCGGCGCGCTCGGCGGCCGGCACCTGCGCTCCAGGGCCGGGTATTGCAGGGCCGGGTGTTGCAGGGCCGGGTGTTGCCGGGCTGGGCGTCGCAGGGCTGGGCGTCGCAGGGCTGGAGGGCGCCTGCCGGCGGCGTGGGGCGACCTGTGCGTCGGGAACGTCGGGGGACGCTTCCGCGGGCGGAGCGCGGGTGAGCCGCGCGCGCGCGTCCCCGCTGGGGGCGAGCCGATCCACCGGGTCCTCGCCCACCGCCTCGTCCGCGCCCCAGGCGACAAGCAGTCGCAGCGCCGTCAGCGCGTCCGCGTCCATGCGCCTGTGTGGCCCGGGTGCGCGGCCTTGCGCAACCGCGCGGGTTGCCTAGTTTGGCCCGGCCAAAGGGGGGAGAGCAGGCATGGCGGAGGATCTCGGCCCGCGCGAGGGGATGGAGTTCGACGTGGTGATCGTCGGGGCGGGACCGGCGGGGCTCGCGGCGGCGATCCGCCTCAAGCAGCTGGCGCCGGATGCCTCGGTTTGCGTAGTGGAGAAGGGCGGCGAGGTCGGCGCGCATATCCTCTCCGGCGCGGTGGTCGAGCCGCGCGCGCTGAACGAGCTGATCCCGGACTGGAAGGACAAGGGCGCGCCGCTGGAGACGGAGGCGACCGATGACCGTTTCGTGTTCCTGACAGCGCGGAAGTCGTATCGCCTGCCGACGCCGCCGCAGATGCACAACCACGGCAACTACATCGTCTCGCTCGGCAACGTCGTGCGCTGGCTTGGCCAGCAGGCGGAGGCGGCGGGGGTGGAAATCTATCCCGGCTTCGCCGCCGCCGAGGTGCTGGAGGAGGATGGGCGCGTGGTCGGCGTCGCCACCGGCGACATGGGAATCGGCAAGGACGGCCAGCCCACCAGCAATTTCGCGCGCGGCATGGAGTTGCGCGCGCCATACACACTGTTAGCCGAGGGCTGCCGGGGGTCGCTGACCAAGCACCTGATGGCGCGGTTCAACCTGCGCGACGCGACCGACCCGCAGACCTACGCGATCGGCGTCAAGGAGCTGTGGGAGGTGCCTGCGGAGACGCACCGGCCCGGGCTGGTCGAGCACACGCTCGGCTGGCCGCTCGACCGCGGCACCTATGGCGGCTCGTTCCTATATCATTTCGATACCAACCTCGTCTCCTTCGGGTTCGTCGTCGGGCTGGACTACAGAAATCCCTGGCTCAACCCGTTCGAGGAGATGCAGCGCCTGAAGACCCATCCGGCGGTGCGGCCGCATTTCGCCGGCGGGCGGCGCATCTCCTACGGCGCGCGCGCGCTGAGCGAGGGCGGGTTCCAGTCGATGCCGCATCTGACCTTCCCCGGCGGGGCGATCATCGGCGATGCGGGCGGGTTCCTGAACGTGCCCAAGATCAAGGGCACGCACGCGGCGATGAAGTCGGGCATGCTCGCCGCCGAGGCGGTGGCCGAGGCGCTCGCCGGCGATCGCCCGGCCGAGCCCACCGCCTACCCCGCCAAGCTGCGCGCGAGCTGGCTGTGGGACGAGTTGCATGACGTGCGCAACGTCCGCCCGGCCTTCGCCAAGTTCGGCCTGTGGGGCGGGCTCGCCTACTCGGCGCTGGACACCTACGTGTTCCGCGGCAGGGCGCCGTGGACGCTGCACCACCGCCACCCCGACAACACCACCCTGATCCCGGCCGACAAGGCTCCGCGCATCACCTATCCGCGTCCGGACGGGGAGTTGACCTTCGACCGGCTGTCGTCGGTGTTCATCAGCAACACCAACCATGAGGAGAACCAGCCGCCACACCTGCACCTGCTCGACCCGGCCAAGGCGATCACGGTGAACTGGGAGGAGTATCGCAGCCCGGAGACGCGCTATTGCCCGGCCGGGGTCTACGAGATCATCGGCGCCGAGGAGGGCGCGCCGCGCTTGCAGATCAACGCGCAGAACTGCGTGCACTGCAAGACGTGCGATATCAAGGACCCGACGCAGAACATCGACTGGCAAACCCCCGAGGGGGCCGGCGGGCCGAACTATCCGGGGGGCATGTGAGCGGTGCCCTGACCATGGACAAAGTTTCAGCGCGGACGGTAAAATTTCGGTGACAGAATGGCGCCTCCCTTGATAGCGTTCCTGTCATGTCACACGCCCGCACGCTGGCTCGCCCCGCCCTGATCGCGCTGGCGTGTCTCGGCGCCGGCCTTTTCGCCGCGCCGGCCGGGCAGGCCAGTTCGGCACGGGTGGCGGGTGTGTCGGGACTTTGCGGCGACTTCCTGGTGGCGCGCTTCGCCGCCGCGCAGGGCGATCCGGCCACTGCGGCGGGGTCCTACCTGCGCGCGCTGGAGCGGAGCCCGTCGCAGCGAGAGCTGCTGCGATCCGGCCTTCGTGGCCAGCATCCTGAGCGATCGCCCGGAAGCGGCGGGTCTGGCCGCCCGGCTGCCGGGGGATCGGTTCGCGCAGCTGAAGCTGGCCGGCATGGCCGCACAGGCGGGCGATTGGGCTGGGGTGGAGGCGCGCGCGCGCGGCCTGCCGAACGACGGGCTGACCGCGATCCTGCGGCCGCTGCTGATCGCCTGGGCCGAGCAGGCCCAAGGCCGCACCGACCAGGCCCTGGCGCTGCTGCGCCCGTTGGCCGAGGGCGGGGCTTTTGGTGCGGTCTTTGCCCTGCACGCCGGGCTGATTGCCGACATCGCCGGGCGCGAGCCGGAGGCGGCAGGGCAATTCGCGGCGGTGCGGGCCGCCGTGGGCCTCCCCAACCTGCGGTTGGCACAGATCCTGGCGAGCTTCGCCGCCCGGCACGGACGTCAGGCCGATGCGCTCGGCATTCTGGCGCAGGCGGCGGCGGCGGGCGCCCGAGATCGGCCTCGTCCTGCCCGCGTTGGCGGCGGAGGCGAACCGCCCGGTGATCGGCACCCCAGCGGACGGGATCGCCGAGGCGTACCTCGCCGCCGCCGGGTCGTTGCAGGTTCAGGATCAGGGCGAGGCGGCGATGCTGCTGCTGCGCCTTGCGCTCGACCTGCGGCCGGGCCTCGGTGCCGCGCGCCTGCTGGAAGCCGACTTCGAGGAGTTGCAGCAGCAGCCGCAGGCCGCGCGGGTGCTGCTGGACGGCTTCGGAGACGACGTGCTGGCGCCGGTGGCGCGGCTGCACCTTGCCGGGCTGATGCAGCGCGCGGGCGACACCGACGGCGCGCTGGCCGAACTGGACGCGCTGGCGCGCGAGCGCCCACAGAGCCCGCTGCCGCTGTCGCAGAAGGCCGGGCTGCTGCGCGCCAAGGGGCAGTTCGAGGCGGCGGTCGTCGCCTACGACCAGGCGATCGCGCGGCTGGCGGGCAAGCCTGGGGCTTCCGATTGGGCGCTGTTCTATGCACGCGGGGTCGCGCGCGAGCAGGCGCATGACCGCCGCGGCAGCGAGGCCGACATGCGCCGGGCGCTGGCGCTGGCGCCGGATCAGCCGGTGGTGCTGAACTATCTCGGCTTCTCCTGGGCCGACAGGGGCGAGCACCTGGCCGAGGCGCGGCGCATGATCGAGCGCGCCGTGCAGGCCGATCCGAACGACGGTGCGATCGTGGACAGCCTGGGCTGGGTGATGCTGCGCCAGGGCGACCTGCCGGACGCCGTGCGGGTGCTGGAGCACGCGACCGAGTTGATGCCCGACGACGCGATCCTCACCGGGCACCTGGGCGACGCGTACGCCGCGACGGGCCGCACGCTGGAGGCGGGCTATCAGTGGCAGCGGGCGCTGATGCTGCACCCCGAGCCCGACGAGGAGAGGCAGCTGCGCGCCAAGCTGGAGACGCCGTCGCGCCAAGCGGCGGCGGCGGTGCCGAAGGGGTAGATTGCGTGCGGCGCAACACTCCGGCTGCTTGACACGCCGGGCTGCGCCACCTCGGATTGTGTCGGGCCTTGGCGTCGCACGGGCGTGCGGGTGGCAACTGCAACGCGCCGTTCAAGGTCTTTAAGATGGACCCGCGCACGATGAAGCTGACCAAATTCATTACGAGCGGCGTCATAGCACGATGGGCGCCGGCACCGGTGCGATCAGGGAGACAACCAGCTCTGGGTGAGCAGCTTCCGGGCTGACCGGATCGTCTTGCTTCAAATGAAAATGGAGAATTCAATCACAAGGCCTCGTACAGGTCGGAGGTGGGGCAAGCTGGAATTCGAGACAGTCCCATCTCTATGCTTCTAATTAGATGCTTCTAATTAGGGCGGTTATTGATGGCTGAACACTTGACCGATCTAGTGCTCTGACCCGTTCGGGCGATTCACAACGGTGTGCGACCGTGCGATTTTGTCGGCATGGCACAGACGGTATGCGTGATCCTGAGTTCGTCGGATAGAGAGACGCTTGAGGCGATCCTCGCCGACCGCAATCGGCCGCAAAAGCATGTCGAGCGCGCGCGGGTCGTGCTTGCGGCAGCGGAGCGCGGCCCGGTGCAGCCGGTGGCGACGCGCCTGGGGGTCAGTCGTCCGATGGTCTGGCGCTGGCAGCGACGCTTCGCCGAGGAGGGCGCGGACGGGCTGCTGCGAGACAAGACGCGCAAGCCTGGCAAGCCGCCGATCTTGGCTGAGACGGTGGCGCGCGTCGTTGCGCTGACCTGCGCCGATCCGCCGCATGAGGCCACGCACTGGACCGGCCGGGCGATGGCTCGGGCCGTCGGCATCTCCCTGACATCGGTGCCGCGCATCTGGGCCGCGCACAAGCTCCAGCCGCACCGCATCCGCACGTTCAAGCGGTCGCGCGATCCCGACTTCGCCGCCAAGCTGACCGACATCGTCGGCCTCTATCTGGACCCGCCGACGCAAGCCGTCGTGCTGTCCATCGACGAAAAGAGCCAGATCCAGGCGCTCGATCGCACGCAGCCGGGCTTGCCGATCAAGCCGGGCCGATGCGGCACGATGACCCACGACTACAAGCGCCACGGCACGACCACGCTGTTCGCCGCACTCAACGTGCTCGACGGCTCCGTCATTGGCCGCTGCATGCAGCAGCACCGGCACGAGGAGTTCATCCGCTTCCTCAACGACGTCGAGCGCGCTGTTCCGGCCGGCAAGCTGATCGAGGCGGTGGTCGACAACTACGCCACTCATAAGCATCCGAAGGTGAAGGCGTGGCTCGAACGGCATCCCCGCTGGACCTTCCACTTCACGCCCACGTCCGGATCGTGGTTGAACGCCGTCGAGAACTTCTTTTCCGTGCTGACGCGCAAGCGCATCCGTCGCGGCAGCTTCCATTCGATCGTCGATCTGCAAGCCGCCATCAAACGCTACCTCGCCGAGCACAACGCCGAGCCGAAGCCGTTCGTCTGGACCGCCTCGGCCGCCTCAATCCTGGCCAAGCTCGACAGACTGCCTGCACGGTCCGTATGAGTCAGAGCACTAGATGCACTGACGCTCACTGTCCGTGACCCGCGCACGCGTATCTACATCCGCGAGGCAGTCACGGCCTATCGTGCTGGGGCGTATAGGGCCGCTATCATAAGCACTTGGGTTGCGGTAGCATTCGATGTTCTTGCCAAGGTTCGCGAATTGTCCGAGGGAAACGACAGGGAAGCAAGACAGCTCATTCAGGATTTTGATTCCGCTACGGCAAATAGGAATACGCAGCAGCAGCAGGCGATCGAGCATAAGTTGTTAGATATGGCTGAGCAGAAATTTGCGCTGGTCGGCCTGCGGGAACGGCCACTCTTCGACCGGCTGAAGGAAGATCGGAACTTATGCGCTCACCCGAATTTCTCGGGTGAAGCTGAATTGTTCACGCCAAGCCCCGAAAGCGTTCGGACGCACATCGTTCATGCTGTCACGCTCTTGCTCGCAAATGAACCGCTCCAGGGAAAGGCTATCATCGCCATCTTTGCCGCCGACGTAGTAACCCCAGCGTTCCCGAGTAATTGGGAGAGAGCAGTCACATATGTAAGAAACAAGTATCTCAGTCGAATGCGCCCGAACGTCGCGGTAAATTTTGCCGATGTTCTGGGAAAGGCTGTGCTCGGGTTAGACAGCGATCGTTGGGCTGTGGGTCACGAACAAATTCTTTTACCCGCTCTCGATGCGATCGCCCGCCAGTTTCCCCAGGATTGGCAAGGGTTAATTCGCAACAGGCTAATCGCACTGATCGAAAGAGTGCCTGGAACAGATGTTCCCGCCGCGTTGCGAATTCTGCGTTACTTCTCGGACATCATGGCCAATTTGCCGGATCACGAGAGCGCACGGCTTGCGGCGTTCATAGAGCATTGGAAGCTAGGACAAAGGATTGATGTCTTCAGTGCTGTCGATATACCGAGCTTGGAGCCAGCGGTGCTAAGAGCTCTGGGCAACGCAGATGAGAAAACTCGCTTTCTCATCTTTCGCACTTGGCCGCACCACGCGTTCGTCGAAGAAGCGATCAAGATGCTAAGCGGCGCGGAAGGTTGGCGACACGCGGAAAGCATCTTTTCAAATGCGATTGTACCTCCGTTGAACGAGTTTCAACTCAGCGATGCTGAGCGCCTAGCAATCGCAGTGGCAAGCAATTCCCAGGTGTGGGACGCAGCAGAAATTCCAAGAATGCTGACCGGGGCCGCAGACCAATTGGGTCGGGCCGGCCTCCTGCGAGTTTCGGAACCTTGGAACGCTCTCCGGGCTCGGTTAGGGAGTTTTTATTCGGCATCATACGATGGTTTATGGGAGACCTTAGCGAAGTATGGCGTCGTTACATCAGCTCCCTCGATCTGGCGGGATACGTGATTCCTGCGGGAAGACGGATAGAGATGATACTGTGCCCTGCACCGCCCATGCCTCCTGCCCTTGCCCGCGCAATCGGCCGGGGGGATGATCGCGTCCTATCCAGCCACACCGGGGCGCCCCATGAAGTTCGGAATCTTCTACGAGCTGCAACTGCCGCGTCCCTGGACGGGCAGCAGCGAGTACGACCTGTTCCAGCAGGCGCTCGGCCAGATGGAGCTGGCCGATCACCTGGGCTACGACTACGTCTGGATGGTGGAGCACCACTTCCTGGAGGAGTACTCCCACTGCTCCGCCCCCGAGGTGTTCCTCGGCGCCGCCAGCCAGCGCACCAGACGCATCCGGCTGGGGCACGGCGTGGTCCAGCTCACCACCAATCAGCCGCAGCGCGTGGCCGAGCGGGTCGCCACGCTGGATCTGCTGTCGGGCGGGCGGGTCGATCTCGGCATGGGGGAGGCAGCGGGGCCGGCGGAGCTGCACCCGTTCGGGGTGCGCGTGCGCGACAAGCGCGACCGCTGGGAGGAAGCGGTGCGCGCCATCGTTCCGATGTTCTCCCAGACCGCGTGGGAGTTCCACGGCCAGTACCACGACTTCGCCGCGCGCAACGTGATCCCCAAGCCGATGCAGAAGCCGCACCCGCCGCTGTGGGTCGCGTGCTCCAACATCCAGACCATCGCCGACGCGGGCGCGTGGGGGATGGGCGCGCTCGGCTTCAGCTTCGTCTCGCCGGAGGCGGCGCGGGCCTGGGTGCATCGCTACTACAACACGCTGCTGCGCGCGCCGAGGCGCCTGACCGAGTATCCGGCCAACCCCAACATCGCCATCGTCAATGGCTTCATGTGCGCGCCGACCGACGAGGAGGCGATCGAGCTTGCCAGCGGCTGGACGTTCTTCATCTTCGCGCTCGGCTATTATGGCCGGAAGGGCGTAGATGCGCCGGGGCAGGGCGACCTGTGGCGCGAGTATCAGGCCTGGCGCGGCACCGAGAAGGCGCAGACGGCGCTGCGCAATGGGCTGATCGGCTCGCCCGAGACGATCCGGCGCAAGCTGCGCCAGTACGAAGCCGCGCATGTCGATCAGGTGATCCTGCTCAACCAGGCGGGCAAGACCAGCGACCAGGCGATCTGCGACAGCCTGGACCTGTTCGCGCGCGCGGTCATGCCGGAGTTCCACGATCGCCAGACGGCGCAGAACGAATGGAAGGCCGACGTGCTCGGCGGGCGGATCGTGCTGGAGGACCTCGATACCGCCGGCTTCGACCTCTATGCGCACCAGAACGAGGACATCGTGCGGCTGACGCCGGAGCAGCTCAAGCAGCGCATGGCGGAGAAGGAGCGGGCGCTCGCGGGTGGAGGCTGACGCATGCTGCGCTTCGGCGTCTTCGACCACATGGACCGCGGCGCCGGGGACCTCGCGGTTTTTTTCGCCGATCGGCTGTCATTGGTAGAGGCGTACGACTGCGCCGGTTTCTACGGTTACCATGTCGCCGAGCACCACGCGACGCCGCTCGGCCTTGCGCCCTCGCCCAGCGTGTGGCTGTCCGCGGTGGCGCAGCGCACGCGCCGGCTACGCTTCGGGCCGCTGGTCTACACGCTGCCGCTCTATCATCCGCTGCGCGTCATCGACGAGGTCTGCATGCTCGACCAGATGAGCGGCGGGCGGCTGCTGCTGGGGGTCGGGCGCGGCATTTCGCCGATCGAGCTGGACTATTGGGGGCTGGACCACGACGCCGCGCCGGCGATGTATCAGGAGGCGCTGGAGGTCGTGCTGGCGGGGCTGGCAACGCGCGAGCTGAGCTTTGCCGGGCGCTACTACACCTACGACAAGGTGCCGATCGAGCTGGAGCCGTTCCAGCGCCCGCACCCGCCGCTATGGTACGGCATCGGCCGGACGGACAGCGTGCCCTGGGCGGCGCGCAACCGGGTGAACGTGGTGGCGAACCTACCGCCGGCGCTGATGCGCGGACTGACCGCGCGCTATCGCGCCGATTGGGCCGCACTGGGCCATGCCGCCGACGACATTCCGATGATGGGGGTGAGTCGGCACATGGTGCTCGCCGGATCCGAGGCGGAGGCGCGCGATGTCGGTCGCCGGGCATACCGGCAGTGGCGGGCGAGCTTCATGAAGCTGTGGGAGAAGCACGGCAAGCTGCCGTCGCCGCAGGCGATCTTCCCGCCCAGCTTCGACGAGGCCGAGGCCGCCGGCCGCGCGATGGCCGGCACGCCGGCGCGGGTGCGCGACGCGCTGCGCGTGTTGCAGGAAGAGAGCGGGGCGAACTACGTGCTGTGCCGCTTCGCCTTCGGCGACATGACGCGCGCCGAGGCGGTGCGCTCGGTCGATCTGTTCGCGCGCGAGGTGATGCCGGCGTTCGAGTGAATGCACCTGCTATTGGGACATAGTCGCAAACCATTGCTGCACTGCGATTGGAGTGCGGAGTCCCCTCGGCGGAGTGCGCCCATGTCGATGGCGAAATACACCGGCCGGAAGTCGCTGGAGCAGGTCCGCGCCAGCGTCGAGGGGCACGACAAACGGTTGCCGAAGACCCTAGCATTACAGTTGCGCTTTCCTATGGTGAGCTGCGCGAGCGGCGGCTTGATGGGCCCGTCTCCAGAGTGACCAGGCGATGATGTGCGCGGGTTGGATGCGTCGTCTTGCAAGCCGCGTTGCTATGCGCCGGATTTCCTGGACCGACCAGCGGATGAGGTCCGGGTCCGCGGCATCCGCCTCGGCGGGGTTTTTTTCGGCGTGGCCGCCACTGCATTGGCCTTGTTGCGAATGATCGCCATCATGGCGAAGGCGAGCATCACGAGCGAGACGTGCCGATGCCATCCGTGCCAGGACCGGGTCTCATTGTGATCGAGGCCAAGCTCGTTCTTGGCGGTCTCGAAGCTGTCTTCGATGGACCAACGATGACCTTCGACGGCAACCAGCGTGGCGATTGGGGTTCCGGTCGGACACCAGGTCGAGAAGAATGCCATCTCGCCGTTGGCGATATGGCGACGGATCAGCAATCCGCGCGTCCATGCCTCGTCTTCCGCGCCGCCGAACTCACCGGCTTTGAGGTCGGCGAGTTCCACGTAGCACCACTCGTGCAGGCGCGGCCCCTTGGTCCCGGCCCCGGCCGACAGGCGCTGCCAGTCTGCCGTGGCCCGGGACGCGGCGATCGCCTCGGCGCTACCCGCGATCAGTTGTCTTTTGCCCCAGGAATGGAACCGATGCGCGCCGGTCACCCCGAGCACGTAGCCACGGTCGGCCCGGCGCAGCACCTGCTCGACCTCGCCGACGCCATAGACGGCGTCGGCGGCCACCCACGCGAACGGTACGTTCGCGGCCAACGCACGCTTGATCATCTGCACGGCGATGCGCGGCTTGGTCGCGAAGCTGATGTCACTTCGCACATGTGCGCTGGCCAACCGGGCCGGGTCGTCGGTCCAGGCTTTCGGCAGATACAGTGATCGGTCGATGAAGGCGTGGCCGTGGCGCGAGGCATAGGCGGCGAACACGCCGATCTGGCAGTTGGTGATCTTGCCCGCCGATCCCGTGTATTGCCGCGCAACCCCGCACGACGCGCGGCCCTGCTTGAGGAATCCGGTCTCGTCGATGACCAGCACCGCGCCGCTGTCACTCAGCGCCTCAACAACATACTCCCGCACGACGTCGCGCAGAGCATCCGCGTCCCATTGGCCGCGTCCCAGCACCGACTGTTGCCGCCACGGGCCAGGATCACCTGCCGCTTCCGCTCGCATCCAGCCGGTCTTGCGCCGTTCCTCGCCGAGCAGACCATCCAGGAAAAGCCCGGCCGAGACCGCCATCCGCTCCTGCTTGAACAGCGAACGCATCCGCGCTTTGACGTCACGCAGCGACGAGGCCCAAAGCTCCAGCGTCGTCTCGATCGATGCTCCCGGCACCACGATCTCCGAATCGAGTCATGGTTCCGCATCCATTCAGAGTTCAGAGGTCAGCGCAACTGTAATGCTAGGCCCGGTCTCGCTGATGGGCCTGGGAATCGGCTGCATCATCGGCGCGGGGATATCTTCGTGCTCACCGGCAAGGCAGCGGCGAGCTACGCGGGTCCGGCGATCTCGCTCTCCTTCGTCTTCCGGCATTGCCTGCACCTTCGTAGGCCTCTGCTACGCCGAGCCGGCAGCGATGACCCGGCCTCGGGCAGCGCCTATACCTAAACCTACGCAACGGTGGGCGAGATCTTCGCCTGGATCATCGGCTAGGACCTGATCCTGGAATACGCGATGGGCGCATCCACGGTGGCGGTCGGCTGGTCGGGCTATTTCGTCAGCCTGTTGCAGAGTTTCGGGATCAACTTTCCGGCGCAGTGGCCGGCCCGACCAGCGAGGCGGTGATGCGCGCGCACGGGACGTTGGTCACGGGGGTGTTCAACCTGCCTGCCGTGCTGATCGTCGCGGCGCTGACGATCCTGTCGATGCTGGGCACCTGCGAGTTGACGCGGGTGAACAATGTGATGGTCGGCTTCAAGCTGTTCATCGTGCTCGTCGTCATCTTGGTCGCCGCCGCCTATGTCGATCGGGCACACGGGTCGCCGTTCATCCCGGCCAAACACGGGCAGGTTCGGCTGGAGCGGCATCCTGCGCGGCGCCTCGGTGGTGTTCTTCGCCTATATCGGCTTCGATGCGGTCTCGACGGCGGCGCAGGAAGCACGCAGGCCGCAGCGGGACATGCCGATCGGCATCCTGGGCTCGCTGATCATCTGCACGGTGCTCTACGTCGGCATCGCGCTGGTGATGACCGGCATCGTGCCGTACCAGAACCGGCCAGCACGGCGAACTTGACCAGCAGGGCCAGCCAGCCGATGCTGGTCGCATCGATCGCCATCGCCACCGGGTCGGCGACAACGAGCTGGCTGACCACGGTGATCTTCGTGCTGCCCCGTTCGGCCAGGCGCGCATCCTGTTCTCGATCGCGCAGGATCGGCTATCAGGCATTGATCGGCACCGTCGTGGCAGTGGTGGCGGGCACCTTCCCGATCGGCCGGCTGGGCGAGATGGTCAGCATCGGGACGCTGTTCGCCTTCCTGTTGGTGTGCCTGGCCGTGATCCAGCTGCGGCGGAGCCGCCCGCGTGTCCATCGTCCGTTCCGCACCCCGGCCGTGCCCTGGGTGCCGCTGTTCGGGATCGGCTTCTCGCTGTTGCTGATGCTCGGCCTGCCACTGGCCACCTGGCTGCGGCTGATCGTCTGGCTGGCGATCGGCCCGGTGATCTATTTCGGCTATGGACATCGCCACAGCGTCGTAGCGGAGGCGCCGGGGGCATGATGGCAGCGGCTTGTCCTTAGCATTACAGTTGCGCTGACCTCTGAACTCTGAATGGATGCGGAACCATGACTCGATTCGGAGATCGTGGTGTCGGGAGCATCGATCGAGACGACGCTGGAGCTTTGGGCCTCGTCGCTGCGTGACGTCAAAGCGCGGATGCGTTCGCTGTTCAAGCAGGAGCGGATGGCGGTCTCGGCCGGGCTTTTCCTGGATGGTCTGCTCGGCGAGGAACGGCGCAAGACCGGCTGGATGCGAGCGGAAGCGGCAGGTGATCCTGGCCCGTGGCGGCAACAGTCGGTGCTGGGACGCGGCCAATGGGACGCGGATGCTCTGCGCGACGTCGTGCGGGAGTATGTTGTTGAGGCGCTGAGTGACAGCGGCGCGGTGCTGGTCATCGACGAGACCGGATTCCTCAAGCAGGGCCGCGCGTCGTGCGGGGTTGCGCGGCAATACACGGGATCGGCGGGCAAGATCACCAACTGCCAGATCGGCGTGTTCGCCGCCTATGCCTCGCGCCACGGCCACGCCTTCATCGACCGAGCACTGTATCTGCCGAAAGCCTGGACCGACGACCCGGCCCGGTTGGCCAGCGCACATGTGCGAAGTGACATCAGCTTCGCGACCAAGCCGCGCATCGCCGTGCAGATGATCAAGCGTGCGTTGGCCGCGAACGTACCGTTCGCGTGGGTGGCCGCCGACGCCGTCTATGGCGTCGGCGAGGTCGAGCAGGTGCTGCGCCGGGCCGACCGTGGCTACGTGCTCGGGGTGACCGGCGCGCATCGGTTCCATTCCTGGGGCAAAAGACAACTGATCGCGGGTAGCGCCGAGGCGATCGCCGCGTCCCGGGCCACGGCAGACTGGCAGCGCCTGTCGGCCGGGGCCGGGACCAAGGGGCCGCGCCTGCACGAGTGGTGCTACGTGGAACTCGCCGACCTCAAAGCCGGTGAGTTCGGCGGCGCGGAAGACGAGGCATGGACGCGCGGATTGCTGATCCGTCGCCATATCGCCAACGGCGAGATGGCATTCTTCTCGACCTGGTGTCCGACCGGAACCCCAATCGCCACGCTGGTTGCCGTCGAAGGTCATCGTTGGTCCATCGAAGACAGCTTCGAGACCGCCAAGAACGAGCTTGGCCTCGATCACAATGAGACCCGGTCCTGGCACGGATGGCATCGGCACGTCTCGCTCGTGATGCTCGCCTTCGCCATGATGGCGATCATTCGCAACAAGGCCAATGCAGTGGCGGCCACGCCGAAAAAAACCCCGCCGAGGCGGATGCCGCGGACCCGGACCTCATCCGCTGGTCGGTCCAGGAAATCCGGCGCATAGCAACGCGGCTTGCAAGACGACGCATCCAACCCGCGCACATCATCGCCTGGTCACTCTGGAGACGGGCCCATCAAGCCGCCGCTCGCGCAGCTCACCATAGGAAAGCGCAACTGTAATGTTAGTGTCCATCCGAGAACATCTTGCGCTGCGTGAGATGCTTGTGATCCCATGATGGTGGCCTGACTGATGGGAGCGGCGGCGTGTGGACGAGGAGAACCGTGGTCGCTACGACCGCACGAAGCTGCGTTATCCCAGTGACCTCACTGACGAGGAATGGGCGCTCATCGGGCGGTCGATCCCGCCTACCAAGCGCGGCGGCAACAAGCGCACGGTGGAGGTGAGCGAGATAGTCAACGGGGTCATGTATATCCTCAGCACGGGCTGCCAATGGACCGCGCGGCCGAAGCACCTGCCCGCGCAGTACCGGTCAACGACTACGTCCGGCGCTGGGGTCACGACGGCACACTCGACCGCATCCACCATGCGCTCTACGTCCAGTGCCGTGAACACGTCGGACGGCAAGCCACCTTCCGCTGACTTTCCATCGGCTTCGCCACCGGAACCTCACATGGGGTTTGTCCTGTCAAGCGTGCATGATCAGCCTCGACGAAGGCGTGGGATCCGTGGTTCGAGCCCCTCTCTCGTCATACGGCACAAGCGGCCGCATCACCTCACATCCGGTCGGACCGTATGCGGTCCGGACCACAACCCCGCATGCCTGCGGGTGCAGGGCTCGGAGGGGTGGGATCCTTCTTGGGGGCACGGCATATCGCAGCCACGGTTCCGCTCGGTCACCATACACCCCGGATCCGGCGGCTCAGCGCAGCCGATCCGCGGATTGGGTTGCGTGACGGCCGTTGCGTCAGGCCGCCTTCGCTGATTTCAGTTCGGCGCCGCTCGGCACCAGTCCCTGGGTGACGAACCGCCAGAGCGCGATCAGCAGCTTTCGCGCCAGCGCCACGATGGCGATGCGCTTGATCCGACCACGCCCCGCGCGCACCCAGGGCAATCGCTTGAACCGGGCGAGGGGAGATTCCGGCGCGGCGTGAAATCTGAAATCGTGGGAGACCTCTCCTGAGGAGGTTTCCCGATGGCTGGCCCGGCTCTGCTCGACCATTTTTCGGCGCTCGACGATCCGCGTCAGCCCGGCAAGGTGGTTTATCCGCTGCCCGAGGTCATGCGGGTCGTTGTGTGCGCGACGCTGGCCGGGGCCGAGGACTTCGTCGCGATGTGGGTCTGGGGCCGCAAGAAGCTCGCGTTCCTACGGACCCTGCTGCCGTTTAAGCGAGGCATCCCGTCGCACGACACGCTCAACGACGTGATGAATGCGCTTGATCCCGGCCTGTTCTGCGAATGCTTCACCGCCTGGGTCGAGGGCTTGCGCGAGGACGCGCCGGATATCGTCGCCATCGACGGCAAGACCTCGCGGCGGGCCCGGCGCGGCGACGCGCATCCGTTGCACGTCGTCAGCGCCTGGGCGGCGCGCCAGCGGCTCGTGCTGGGCCAGCAGGCGGTCGGCACGAAGTCCAACGAGATCGTCGCCATCCCGCTGCTGCTGGACGCCTCCACCTGACTGGCGCCTTGGTCACCATCGATGCGATGGGATGCCAGACCAAGATCGCTCAGGCAGTCATCGACCGCGGCGCAGACTACCTGCTGGCGCTCAAGGACAATCAGCGCAGCCTGGCCGACGAGGTGGAAACGTTCTTCGAAACCCCCACCGAACGCCGTGGCGAGGCGTTCGAGACCATCGACGCCGACCACGGCCGCATCGAGACCCGCCGCCACGGGCTCAGCTATGACGTGGACTGGCTGACCACCGAGCGGCGCTTCCCGGGCGAGCCACGCTTCCCCGGCCTGCGCGCCATCGCCATGGTCGAGGCAACCGTCGAGCGGGACGGCACAACCACCACGGCACGCCGCTTCTTCCTGTCGTCGCTGGCCATGGACGCCCGAATGCTTGCGCGCGCCGTGCGGGCGCACTGGGGTATTGAGAACCGCTTGCATTGGGTGCTCGACGTGGTGTTCCACGACGATCTGATGCGCCTGCGGACCGCAGCATGGACCGAAAAACATGGCCACCATCAAGCACATGGCGATGAACCTCATCCGCGCCGCCCCAGGCAAGGACAGCCTCAAGGTCAGACGCAAAACCGCAGCCTGGGACCAAAGCTACCGTCGCGCCCTCATCACCAGAACAGCTCAGTGACCTTCAAGCGATTCCCCTGCTCGCGCACCCGCTCGCGATACCAGACGCTCAAGGCACTCTGCGGCTGGTTGCGCAGCCAGAACCAGGCCAGCTGCACCATGGCTCGACGCAGCCGGGCGTTGCCGGCCTTCGATATTCCCTGCTCGTTGTCGAGCCTGAAGTTGACCCGGTTTGGTGGAGCCCTTCAGGCTCACCAACGGAGGCTTCACGATGCCCAAGACACGCGCACCTTATTCGTCTGAGTTCCGCCGACAGATGGTCGATCTTGTTCGCGCCGGCCGCGATCCCGCTGACTTGGCCCGCGAGTTCGAGCCGACGGCGCAGTCGATCTGCCACTGGGTCACGCAGGCGGACCGGCAAGAGGGCCGCCGGGAGGAGAAGGGCGACGGTCTGGCCGCGGCCGAGCGTGACGAGCTGGCCCGGCTGCGGCGTGAGAACAAGCAGCTGCGGCTGGAGCGCGACATTCTCTCTCGAGCGGCGGCCTGGTTCGCACGCGAGACCGGCGCGATTCCGTCCGGGTCTTCGAATTCATGAGCGCGCACCAGGCCAGCTTCCCGATCGCAACCATGGCACGCGTGCTCGGCGTGTCCGAGGCCGGGTATCATGCGTGGCGGCAACGGCCGCCGTCGGCGCACGCGGTTGCTGACGCCGCGCTGCTGAAGCGGGTGCGGACCATACACGCGAGTTCGCGCGAGACGTATGGGGCGCCGCGTGTGCACGCCGAGCTGCGGGCAGGAGGGGAGAGCGACTGTCTTGTTCGTCAAGCGTGATCCGATGAGTTTAGGGTTTCGCGAGCGGTGTGGGCGGATCAAGGCTGGCACTGTCCGGCCAGCGCCGTCGGCGGCTGCGGCCTTGACCCGCCGACCTCGTCGCGAGGCGGGCTCACCCTCGGTTCGACGGTCAGACATGCTTGGCCTCGTCCCATTTGGTGGCTGTGCGCAGGACGGCGTTGAGCACCACCAGCAGCTTGCGCGCGACGGCGATGAGGGCGGCGAGCTTGGCTTTGCCCCGGCCGATCAGCCGCTGGTAGAAGGCCGCAAATGCCGGGCTGCGCTTGGACGCGACCAAGGCGGCCATGAACAACGCGGAGCGGACGCTGCTGCGGCCGCCGCCGATGAAGCTTTTGCCGCGCCACTGGCCCGACTGCCGGGTCCAAGGCGCCAGCCCGTACAAAGCGGCAATGCGCCGCCGGTCCAACGTGCCGAGCTCCGGCAGTTCGGCCAGCAACGTGCGCGCCGCCACCGGCTCGTTGGCCGCCAGCGCATCGCGCAACGCGGGGCCGAGCCCCGTGGGCTGGTCCACGCGCACGCCGCGCACGCCGAAGTCGCGGGCGATGTCGGCGAAATTGGTCGGGCCGAAGCGCACCAGCTCGGCCGGATCATCCGCCTTGTTGCCCTGGAGCCGCCGCACGCCGGGCCAGCTCTGGCCGAAGCCGGAGTTGTTGTTCACCACCAGCACGACGCCGATGCCGCGCCGACGCGCGGTCTCCAGCTCCGTCAGATGATAGTAAACCGCGCCGTCCCCGGTGAAGCAGACCACCTTGCGCTGCGGTGCCGCGCATTTGGCGCCGAGCGAGGCCGGGAACGACCAGCCGAGCGAGCCGGCGGCGCGCAGATAGGTCTGCCCCGCGCCGTTCAGCTCGATCATCGTGCTCGTCCAGATCCCGGAGTACCCGGTGTCGGCGACCAGGATGGCGTCGTCGGGCAGCGCGGCGGTGATTTCCGCGCAGAGCCGCTCAACCCGGATCGGCGCGGCATCGGAGGCGGTCAGCGGCGCCATCTCGGCGCGCCAGGCGGCGACCAGCGCCTGCGCCCCCCGTGCATAGGCGCGGTCGCGCTCCGGCCGGCCGAGCGCTGCCAGCAGCCTGGCCAACGTGGCCTTCGGGTCGCCCATCAGTCCCAGTGTGTTCCTGTAGTTGCGCCCGAACTCGACCGGGTCGACGTCGATCTGCACCACCGGGGTCTCGATCGGCGGAATGCGCCAGGTATGCGTCACCTGATCGCCCGTGTGGCAGCCGACGGACAGCACGAGATCGGCCTGATGCACGATCTGGTTCGCCGGCGGCGCGGCATAGTTGCCGACGGCTCCGACCGAGAGGTCATGACGGGTCGGAATAATCCCGCGCGCGCCGAGGGAGGTGGCGACGGGTGCCCCCAGCAGCTCGGCTAGCGCCAACAGCTCCCGCCCCCGAGGCGGTGGCGCCCGCGCCGGCCACGATGGCGACGCGCGAAGCCCGGCGCAGCGCCGCCGCGGCCTGCTCGATCTCGTCATCGGCGGGCGTCGGCCTGTATGGCGGCAGGGTCAGGGCGAGCGTGCGATCCGCGCCCGCGGGTTCCGTCACGGCGCCGGTCTCGATCACCTCGGCGAGCAGGCCATTCAGGTCGAGATGGGCGGGCCGGGGCGAGCCGGTGATGGCCTCGCGCCACGCCTGACGGAACAGGCGCGGCAGGTCCGAAGCGGCCTCGACCGGGGCGGAGAACTTCGTCACCGCCGAAAACAGCGGCGCGTGCGGAATCTCCTGATAGGCATTGCGGTACTGGTGTTCGGCCAGTTTGCGTCCGGTCAAGGTGACGACGGGGCTGCGGCCGAGCCACGCGTCCTGCAACCCGGCCGCGAGATTGGCGGCGCCGACCGACTGGGCGAAGCACACGCCCGGCCGCCCGGCGATCCGGGCGTAGCCGTCAGCCATGTAGGCGGTGGCCTTCTCGGCATGGGCCAGCACGCGGGTGACGCCGAGCGTGCCCAGCTCGATCAGCGTCCGCCGCAGCACGGCGTCCACGAAGAAGACATGCGCGGTACCATTCGCGGCCAGGCTGCGCGCCAGCCACTCGGCGCCGGTGATCGGCTCTCCGCTCATGTCCCCCCTCCATGCCCTTTTGCCCACTCTACGCGGCACGGTACGGAACGGAAGCCCGGCGTGGGGTGACCACGCTGGTAGAGGCGCGACCAGCGCGCCGGCTCAGCCCCGCTTGCGCTGGCGCATCGCCTCCAGGTGCGCCGTCACCATCCGACGCGGTTCATCGGCGCGCCACGCATCCTCGAAACAGTCGATCCCCCGCTGGACCGCCTCGCGCAGCGGCAGGTCCTCCCACGCCGCAATCAGCGCTTTTTGCTGACGCACCGCCTCGGGGCCTGCGTGCAGGATGCCCGCCAGTATTCCCTCCAACGCCTCATCGAGCGCGTCGGCTGGCGTGACCTCCTCCACCAGTCCCCAGGCGAGCGCCCGAGCCGCGTCGATGGTCTCGCCGGTCAGTAGCAGCCGGCGCGTACGGCCCCAGCCGATCAGGCCGGGGAGCAGCGCCGCCTCGATCACCGAGGGCAGGCCGATCCGCACCTCCGGCATGCCGAACAGCGCCGACTCGCAGGCCACACGCAGGTCGCAGCTCGCCGCGACCTCCAGGCCGGCGCCGAGGACATAGCCCTCGATGCGGGCGATGACCGGCACCGGCACGCGCCGCAGCGCGTCGCAGGCGTGGTGGACGCGCGTGATGAAGATGCGCGCGTCCGCCGGGCTGGACAGACCAGCCATCTCCGTCACGTCGGCTCCGCCGATGAACGCCCGTGTCCCCGCGCCGCAGAACCACGGCCCGTACGCCGGGCTACTGTCCCACCGCTGCCGTGGCCTCTGTGAGCGCTTCCAGCGTCGGGCTGTCCAGCGCGTTCAGCTTTGCCGCCCGGTCCAGGACGATCGTGGCCACACCGCGCGCATCGCACTCGGTCCGTACCGCCATTGTTGTCTCCCGCACTAAGATCCGTTCGGCACGCGGTCGTAAAGGATCGCGTGCCGAACGGTTCGATCCGCGAGCAGTTTAGGCGGCCGATTCGAGTTCGACGTGCATGAACGTCCGGAAGGGATGACGCGATGACCCGAACCATGAAGATCATGCTCGCCTTTGCCGGCCTCTCGTTGCTGGCTGCCTGCGGCACGCGGGAACCGGACCGGGCGCAGGGTGGTGCGTTGACGGGCGCGGGCACGGGGGCGGCGGTCGGCGCACTGGGCGGCCCGGTAGGCGCGGCGGCTGGTGCGGGGATCGGGGCAGCCGCCGGCGCGACGACCGGCGCGGTGACGACGCCGAGCCAACTCAACCTGGGTCGACCGATCTACAAGAACCCGAACGTGAGCGTGGCCGGGCAGCATCCGAATCCGTAATCCGGTGCCGCCGACCCAGACCTGACACCTGCCGGTTGGCGGCGGACACTTCTCTAGGCGGCGAGCGCGGCCTGCTCCTCGATGATGCGGGCGCGCGCGACGTCAGTCAGGCTGATCAGGCCGATCAGTTCGCCGCGCTCGATCACCGGCAGATGGCGCAGCCGCCCGCCGATCATCACCCGCATCGCCTCCGACAATTCGGTGCGCGGCGTCACGCTATGGATCGCACGGGTGACAAGTTGCCCCGCCGTCATTTCAAGCGTGCGCGCCCCATTCGCGGCGAGACTCTCCACGATGTCGCGCTCGGCGACGATACCGAGCAGTTGACCGAAGCGATCGACCACTAGCGCGGCCTCGGCCCGATCGGCCGAGAGAACCTGCACGACTTCCTTGATCCGGTCTCTAGGCGCCACGACAGTCACCTGAAACGCCTTGCGCTTCAGGACCTTGGCCACTGTCATCATACAATCCTCGGTTGTTCCGACCATCCCTCGATCGCCGGAGGATGATCGAGCACAACGACGAGATGTGCGTTGCACAACAACTCACGATCGAGTGTTCTTCTCCGCATATTCCCAGCCGCCGCCGAGCGCCTTGTAGAGCGCGACGAGATCCGTCGAGACGGCGGTCGTGCTGGAGGCGAGCTGTTGTTGAGCCGCCAGCAGGCTTTGCTGCGCAACCAGAACTTGCAGGAAGTCGGCGACGCCCTCCTGATACCGACTCTGCGCGAGGGCAAGCGCGCGGCGGTTCTGCTCCACCGCACCGATCAGCTGGTCGCGCCGCAGCTGCTCCTCGCGGAAGGCGGTCAGCGCGTTGTCCACGTCGTTCCAGGCCGACAGGACGGTGCGTTGGAAATTGATGGCTGCCTCGCGCTGCGCTGCCTTGCGGAGCTGGAGCGTGTAGCGCAGTTGCCCCCCTTGGAAGATCGGGATGTTGAGGCCCGGACCCGCTGCGTATTGGCGGGCATCCCACTTGAATAGATTGGCAAACTGCAATGATTGCAGGCCGAAACTCGCGGACAGCGTGATCGACGGATAGAAGTTCGCCGTCGCGACGCCGACATCCGCGGTGGCCGCATGGAGCTGCGCCTCTGCCTGACGGATATCGGGCCGGCGCCGGGTCAGCTCGGAGGGGATGCCGACCGGCACGCGCGGAGGCACGGGCGGCACGGGCCGCGATGTCTCCAGCTCGGCGGCCAGGGCGCCTGGCGCCTGCCCGAGCAGCAGCCCAAGCGCGTTGACAAGCTCCTGCTCCTGCGCCGCCAGAGACGGGATCTGCGCAGCGGTGATACGGACCTGCGCCGCCGCATTGGCCACGTCGAGGTCGGTCGTCACACCCGCCTGCGCGCGCTCGCGCGTGAGGGCCAGGCTCTGCTCGGCCGTGTGGAGGTTCTCACGTGCGATGCGAAGCTGCTCCTGTGTTCCTCGCAGTGTCACATAGTCGCGCGCGACCTCCGCCAATGCCGACAGCAGGACCGAACGACCGGCCCACTCGGCTGCTTCCACCGAGGCATTGGATGATTCGATCGAACGCCGCACGCGGCCCCAAATGTCCGGTTCCCAGGATGCATCGAATCCGTATCTGGAAGATATCGAAGGCATTCAGGCCTGACGGCGTGAGCGCTGCGCCGGTCGTGTTGCCAGACGCGCCATTCGCTCCGTTGGCCAGCGGTGCGCTCTGCGTGCCCCCGGCCGCGCCCGCGCCCAGCGTCGAGAAAACGCCAAGAATTCGACGGCTTCTGCCGCTGATAGGACGCGTTCGCGTTGAAGACGGGATAGAGCGAGGCGCCCGTGACGCCGAGAGCGGCGCGCGACTGAAGCAGGCGCTCGGCCGCGGCCTGGACATCGAGATTCGAGTCCGCGACGCGCCGCTCCAGCCTGGTCAGCTGGGGGTCTCCCAGGATGGCCCACCATGCCGGATTGACGGGCGCGGCGACAGGCACTGACGGCACCGGTCCCCGGTCTGCCCGCTGGCCGGGTCCGGAGAACCAGGACCCGGGCGAGGCCCAGCGCGGGGCCTGGAAGTTTGGTCCCACCGTGCACGCACTCAACAGCAGCGCGACCGTCGCGCCAAAGCCCAAGATCGGCCTTCGCATCAATGTCCCCTCGATCAGCGCGCGATGACACCTGCCGCAAGGCCGAAGTCAAGTGCGGCGGCGAAAACGCAGCCCCGCAGCCCGTGAGGCCACCAGGCCGAGCACGTCCGGCGCGGTCGCCCGCTAATGCGCGTCGGCCCAGGTGAAGCCGACGCCCGTTTCCACCACCAGGGGCACCGTCAGCTCGGCCGCACTCTCCATCACGCGCTTCGCGACCTCGGCGAGACGCGGCGCCTCGGGCTCCGGTGCCTCGAACAGCAGCTCGTCATGCACCTGCAACAGAAGCCGGGCGGTCAGGCCCGCCTCGGACAGCGCGGACGGCAGGCGGACCATCGCCCGCTTGATGATGTCGGCCGCGCCGCCTTGC
Organism: uncultured Pseudomonadota bacterium; assembly: GCA_963756495.1. Lineage (GTDB taxonomy): Bacteria > Pseudomonadota > Alphaproteobacteria > Acetobacterales > Acetobacteraceae > DATFDN01. The sequence goes on from CAVWNS010000014.1 coordinate 464,660, forward strand.
AGCGGTGCGTTGATCGCCTGCCGCTCGGCGTAGCCGCGCCTGGGCCCGCTCTTCTCGGCGATGCCGGGAACCCAGCAGCGCCGGCCGAAGGCGGTGGTGACGTAGCCATGGATGCGCGCCTCTTCCTTGGTGCGTTCCATGTAGTCGCGGATGCGCGGATAGCGCGCGAAATAGGCGTCGATGTAGCCGCGTGCTTCGCCCGGTCCGATGCCGAGCTGGCGGGCCAGGCCGAACGCGCTGATGCCATAGATGATGCCGAAATTGATCGCCTTCGCGCGACGCCTGGTCAGCGGGTCCATGCCCGCCATCGCCACCCCGAACACCTCGCTCGCGGTCCGCGCGTGGATGTCCTCGCCGTTGCGGAAGCTGTCCCGCAGAACGGGAATATCGGCGACATGGGCCAACAGGCGCAACTCGATCTGCGAATAGTCGGCGCTGAGCAGGACGTGGCCCGGTTCGGCGATGAAGGCGCGGCGGATTCGCCCGCCTTCCTCGGTACGGATCGGAATGTTCTGCAAGTTCGGATCGGTCGAGGACAGCCGCCCGGTGCTGGTCGCCGCCATCGCGAAGCTGGTATGCACGCGTCCCGTTTCCGGGTGGATCTGCTCGACCAGCGCGTCGGCATAGGTCGATTTCAGCTTCTGGAGCTGCCGCCAGTCCAGCACGAGCGCGGGCAGCTCATGGCCCTGGTCGGCAAGGCCCTGCAGCACCGCGGCATCGGTGCCCCAGGCGCCGGTCTTCATGCGCTTGCCCCCGGGCAAGGCCCTGCTCGTCGAACAGCACCTCCCCGAGCTGCTTGGCGCTGCCGAGGTTGAATGCGTGGCCCGGCGAGGCGGTGGATGTCGCGTTCCATCGCCGCCATGCGCAGCTCGAACTCCGCCGACATGCGGCGCAGGTCATCGGCGTCCACCTTGACCCCGGCGCGCTCCATCTCCAGCAGCAGCGGAACCAGCCGGCGCTCCATCTGCTCGTAGAGCGCGCAGCGCGCGCGCGAAGCGCAGCCGCGGGCGCAGCGCGCACCACAGCCGGAACGCCACGTCGGCGTCCTCGGCGGCATAGGCCGTGGCGCGGTCGATCGGCACGCTGCTCGAACGAGACCCGGTTGCGCCCGGTCCCGGTCACCTCATCGAGGCTGAGCGGCGTATGGCCGAGGTGCAGCCTCGCCAGCTCGTCCAGCGCGTGGCCGTGCAGTCCGGCTTCCTGCGCGTAGGAGATCAGCATGGTGTCGTCGAACGGGGCGGCGGCGGGAAGCCGGCGCGCGTCCATCACCATCATGTCGGACTTGGCGTCGTGATAGATTTTCAGTATGGCCGGGTCGGTCAGCAGCGGCCCGAGCGCAGCCCGTGCATCGGCCAGCGGCACCTGGTCCGCGACGGCCCTGATGGCGCGAGCGGCACGTAGCAGGCCCGCCCGGCCTCGGTCGCCAGCGAGAGGCCGATCAACGCGGCGCGCAGCGGATCGGCGCCGCTGTTGGTCTCGGCGTCGAGCGCGACATCCCGGCCGCGCGCGCGGCCTCCACCCAGCGGGCGAGCGCCGCGGCGTCGGTGACGGTCTCATACGGCCCGAAGCCCGAATCGGCCGCGGCCTGCGCCGCCGCGCGCGGCTGCGCGACCAGCCCCAGCTCGGCCTGGAGCGCCCGCCCGGGCGCCGCCGGCTCGGCGGCCGGTGCCTCCTCCTCCAGCCCCATGCGCAGAAGCGTGCTGCGGAAGCCCTGCGTCTTGAGGAAGGCGCCGAGCTTGCGCCTGTCGAGCGGGCAGGCGGCAAGCCGGTCGAGCGGCAGCGGGCAGCGGCGCGTCGTCGCGCAGCAGCACCAGCTCGCGCGACAGCCGCGCCGCCTCGGCGTGCTCGATCAGGGAGTCCCGTCGCTTGGACGGCTTCATGCCCGCCGCCGCCGCCAGCACGCCGTCGAGGTCGCCGTACTCGTTGACCAGCTCGGCGGCGCGCTTCGGGCCGATGCCGGGCACGCCCGGCACGTTGTCGGTCGGGTCGCCGATCAGCGCCTGCACCTCGACCATCTTCTCGGGCGCGACGCCGAACTTCTCCATCACCTCGGCCGGGCCGATCGGCTTGTACTTGATCGGGTCGAGCATCGCGACGCCGGGCCGGATGAGCTGCATCAGGTCCTTGTCGGAGGAGACGACCGTGACCTGCCCGCCCGCTGCTCGGCCGCGACCCGCGCGTAGGTGGCGATCAGGTCGTCGGCCTCCCAGTCGTCAAGCTCGATGGCGGGCACGCAGAAAGCGTCGGTCGCTTCTCGCACCAGGGCGAATTGCGGCAGCAGGTCGTCCGGCGGCGGCGGCCGGTGGGATTTGTACTCGCTCGTACAGGCGGTTGCGGAACGTGGTTCGCCCGGCGTCGAAAATGACGGCGATATGCGTGCCGACATGCTCGCGCAGCAGCTTGGCGAGCATGTTGGTGAAGCCGAACACCGCGTTCACGGGCGTGCCGTCCGGCCGCGACATCGGCGGCAGCGCATGGAAGGCGCGGAAGATGAACCCCGATCCGTCGATCAGAAGGAGGTGCGGAGGGGCTCGCGACGTCCGGGGTCTCGGCGGCCGCGATCTCGGCGATATCAATGTCCTGCGGCGTGGCCGGCTCCCTCCCTCAGCACGAACAGGCGCGAGCAGTAGGGGCACATGACCGAGTGGTCCTCGATGCGCAGGAACACGCGCGGATGGCCCAGCGCCCCGCCGCCGCCGTCGCAGGCGACCACGCGGCTCGTCCACATGGATGACCTCGGTCGGTGTCGGGATGGCGGCGCCGTCCGGCATGAGCGGGCGATTCCTCTGGAGGCGGATCGGCGAGATGATAGCGATGCCGCCCGTGCTTTCAATCGTGCATGTCGCGCCCGACCCGATTGCCCGCCGTGATCTCGCCGGCTTGCCGCCACCTGATCGGCGGCCGCTGCTGCCCGGCTGCGCGGTCCGGCTCGTCCCGGCGGGGCCGGCGATCGCCGCGCCGATCCGGGCCGAGTCGGGCTTCGTCATGGCCGACGGCACGCGGCTCGCGTACAGGGAATGGCGGCCGGCGGGCGAGCCGCGGGCGGTCGATCCTGGCCCTGCACGGCATGAACGACAGCCGCGATGCGTGGGAGATTCCGGCCCCGCCTTCGCCGCCGCCGGCATCGTGGTCATCGCGCCCGACCAGCGCGGCTTCGGCGCAAGCGCGGGCCGTGGCTACTGGCCGGGCGCGGCAGACGCTGGTGGCCGACGCGCGGACGCATGGTCGCACTGATCCGGGCGGCATATCCGCGCAGCAGGCTCTATCTGATGGGCGAGAGCATGGGCGGGGCGGTGGCGATCTGCCTCGCCGCAGCGCCGGGCCCCCGCCTGTCGATGGCACGATCCTGGTCGCGCCCGCCATCTGGGGACGCTCCGAGATGAACGTGTTCGAGCGCGCCGGGCTTTGGCTGATGTCCACACCGTGCCCGGTGTGCACGTGACCGGGTCCGTCGTCCGGGTCGTCGCCTCGGACAACCGCGAGGCGATCCGGCGGCTCTCCACCGACCCCCTGACGATCCACGGCACACGCTGGGACACGGTGAAGGGATTGGTGGACCTCATGGATGCGGCGCTAGCCGATATCGGGCGGATGCGAGGGCCGGCGCTGTTCCTCTACGGCGGCAAGGACGAGCTGATCCCCAAGCGGGCCGTCACCGCCGCTTGGCAGCGCCTGCCGGCCGGCGCGCGGGCCGCCTTCTACCCGGCGGGTATCACCTCATGCTGCGCGACCTGGACCGCGCCACGCCGATCGACGACGTGATCGCCTGGATCGATGACCCCGGCGCACCGTTGCCATCGGGTGCCGAAACGCGTGCACGCGCCTGGATGGTGCGTCAGGACAAGCCGACGGGGGCTGAGCCCAAGTTGGCCGCGGCGCGGTAGGCCTATCCGCGCCGGCCCGCGAGCGCGACGCCGAAGCGCCGCAGCCCGGCCCATTGCTGGCGGACGTAGCTGCCGCTCGCCAGCGCCGGCGTCGGCCCCCGGAACGCCGGTCGGCACATAGTCACGCGAGAAATCCGCCGTGCCGAACAGCATGTCCCACCACGGCAGCACCGCGCCGTAATTGCAGCTCCGCTGGCCGGCCGCGAGCACGCCATGATGGGCGCGGTGGAAGCGCGGCGAGACCAGCAGCCGCTCGCCCAGCCAGCCGAACGATATGCGGGCGTTGGCGTGCGAGAGGCTTTCGATGAAGCGCAGCACCAGCACCAGCAGCGGGAACTGCAACGGCGGCACGCCGATCAGCAGCGCGACCGCGCCGAACCAGACGAAGGCGATCAGGTCGTCGAGCAGATGGTTCCGGTCGTCGGACCAGAACGTCATCTGCGCGCTGCGCATGATGCAGCGCGTGCAGCGCCCACCACCAGCGAAACCGGTGCGACAGGCGATGGCGCCAGTAATCGGCGGCGTCCAGGATCACCGCGTAGCAGAAGAACGTCAGCACCGGGCGGCCGAGCAGGCCGGGAAACAGCCGTCTCCAGCATCGGCGGCACCCAGCCGTGGTCGGCGAGCCAGCCGTTCAGCGCCACCTGCGCCTGATAGAACAGCACGAAGGTAAACAGCGGCAGCACGCCGACGCGCGAGAGCAGCGTGTAGAGCACGTCGACCGTCACCGCCGCGCCGGTCGGGCCAGCGCTCGACCGGCCGCCACCGCTCCAGCGGCAGGCAGACCGCGTAGGTGAGCAGCGACCTGCGCCGCGCCGTAGACGGCGAACAGCGCCCAGCCGTAGGACACGTCCTCCCAGCGCATCAGCCCGAGGCGCATAGAGCAGCGGCAGGAGCAGGTGCTCCTGCAACCATCCGGCGAGCGAGGTCGAACGGGTCGCCCATCGCGCTCAGCCCCGCGCCGCGAGCTTCGCGGGCGTCGGCGCCGTCGGGTTGAGGAAGATGCCGTGCGGGGAGCGTCCGACCGGCGATCGTCGTGACGCGCCGCTCGACCGGGTCGAGCACCGCGACCGATTCGGCGAAGCGGCGGGTGATCCAGAGCTTGCCATCCGGCGCGAAGCCGAGGTCGTCCGGGCCGCCGCTGATGTGGAAGGTGCGGATCGGCGCCAGCGTCTTGGCGTCCAGCTCCTCGGTCGTGCCGGCGACGCGGTTGTTGACCCAGATCACCCGCCCATCGGGCGAGAGGAACAGGTTGTGCGCGCCCTTCCCGGTGACGATCCGGCGCAGCACGTGGCCGTCCGTCGGGATCGACCTCGGCCAGATGGTCGGTGCCCATGTCGGCGACCAGCAGCCGGCCGTCGTGCCACAACACGCCGGCCGGGGTGCTGCCGACCGGCACGTCCCAGAGCGTGCGCATCGCCGCGAGATCGAACGCGACCAGGCGGTTGGTGCCCTGCAAGGTCACGAACACCCGCGCCGAATCGGGCGAGAACGCCAGATGGCTCGGCATCGAGGCGATCGGAAAGCGCTTCACCAGCGCGATATGTCCGGGCGTCGTACACGTCGACCTGGTTGCGGGCGAGCCCGTTGACGACCAGCAGCTTGCCGTCCGGGCTGAAGCCGAGCTGATAGGGATCGGCGACCGTCACCCGCCGCTGCAACGCGCCGGTCTCGGGATCGAGCAGCAGCAGCGCGTTGCCGGCCGAATCGCCGACCACCAGCGACTGCCCGTCCGGCGACAGCGCCCAGTGATGCGGCTCGCGCAGCGCCGGGACGCGCGACAGCTCCTTGCTGCGTGCTCATGTCGATCAGGCTGATCGACGCGCCGCCGGAGTTCATGACGAAGGCGAGCCCGGCGGCGGCGCCGGCAGCGGGCGGAGCGGCGGCCAAGCAGCAAGGCATCAGCAGAAGGCGGAACAGGCGCATGAGCGGAACGGCTCCCGAGTAGTGCTATCCCGTCGGCCGGCGCGCCGCTTCCGCTCCAGCGCGCCGCGCGCGAACACGGCGGCGCAGAAGGCGAACAGCACGCAGGCCGACGTCGAGATCAGCACGTTGTCGGTGTAGGCATGACACGCAAACGCGACGAATACCAGCCGCATGATGACGCGTTCGGCATGCCGCGAGCCGGCGTCGTGTGGCGCCATGCCCACAGCGCGAACAGCGCCACCAGCAGCGGCGCGGCCGAGCTGGCCGCCCTCGACCAGGATCCGCAGCCACTCGTTATGCGCGGCCCAGGTGTGCATGCAGCGGACGACGTCGCTGTCCTGCGGCACCACGACGTTGCCGGCGCCCACGCCCCAGCCGAACCAGGGCGAGCGGGCCGCCGCCTGCTCGAAATAGGGCCACAGCTCGTCGCGCCCGCTGAGGTCGCCGGCGTCGTCGCTGGCCAGCAGGTTGAAGACGCGCAGCCCGGACAGCGAGCCGGCGCCGAGGCAGCAGCAGCGGCAGCGCGGCGGCGACCTGAGCAGCAGCAGCAGCGCGCGCCGGCGCGCCGGCAGCGCGGGCGAGGCACGAAGGCGAGGCGTCAGCAGCACGACCGCGCGCGCCATACAGCAGCGGCGCGCGCGCGCCGGTCAGCAGCAGGATCACCCCGTTGGCGCCCAGCAGCGCGAGGTCGCGGCGGCGCCCGTCGCGATAGAGCTCGATCAGGCTCGCGTAGATCGCGGCCAGCGCCGCGCCGGCCAGGAAGGCGGGATGGCCGAGTGCCGCCAGACGCGCGCCGCCCGAATTCGATGAACAGCGGCCGCAGCCCGGCAAGCGCGAGGCACGCGCCCGCCGGCAACCGAGACCAGCGGCGCCCATTGCGTGGCGCGGATCACGGCCCGCGCCCAGCCGCGGGACAGCCGGCTGAACGCGAACGCATAGGGCGCCGCCGAGCCGACCAGCGAGCGCAGGCTGTCGGCCGGTGACAGCCCGGGATGCAGCCCGTGCGCGATGCCGGCGAGGAACATCGCCCCGAAAGCCCAGGCCGGGATTGAACAGGTCGAGCCGCGGCCCGTACCGCAGCACGCACACCACCGCGAGCCCGAGCCCCGCCGCCTTCACCAGCGCGATCGTCGCCTCGTACGCCTCCGGCCCGACGAGGTCGTGCAGCGTCATCTCCAGGGTGCAGGCGGTCACGACCAGCCAGATGGCGCTCGCTGCCGCCGTGTGGCGCCAGACCAGCGCCGCTGCGGCCAGCGCGCCGGCGGCTTCCAGCAATGTCCAGTAGAGTGAGCGGGGCGAGCACGGCGCAGAGGGCGCCGGCCACCAGGAAGCCGAGCAGGGCACGCTCAGCCGGGCCGGCCCGGCGCAGCATCGCGAATTCGGGCACCGTCGGACCTCCGGCGCCAGGATGCCACGCGCCTCGCTTAACGAATCGTTTCCGGGCTAGGCTCCGTCGGAAGAATGGGGAGGAGGACGCCATGGACGCGCACGCGGGTGATCGCCACCGGACTGTGCTTCCCGGAAGGGCCGGTCGCGCTCGGCGACGGCTCGGTCGCGCTGGTCGAGATCGAGCGCCAAACGGTCAGCCGCGTCCGACCGAACGGCGCGGTCGAGGTGATCGCGCGTACCGGCGGTGGGCCGAACGGGCTGGCGGTGGGGCCGGATGGGGCGTTCTACGTCTGCAACAACGGCGGCTTGGCCTGGCGCAACGAGGCCGGGATGCTGCGTCCGGTGCTGCAACCATCGGACTACACGGGCGGGCGGATCGAGCGCGTGGACCCGACCACCGGCGAGGTCCGGGTCCTGTTCGATCGATGCGGCGAGGACAGGCTGCGCGGGCCGAACGACATCGTGTTCGACACCCAGGGTGGCTTCTACTTCACCGACCTCGGGAAGGCACGCGCGCGCGACCGCGACCAGGGCGGGCTTTACTACGCCACCGCCGATGGCACGCATATCGTCGAGGTCGCCTATCCCATCCTCACCCCGAACGGGGTCGGCCTCTCGCCGGACGGGCGGACCGTGTACGTCGCCGAGACCGAGATCCGCCCGGCTCTGGGCATTCGATCTCGAGGCGCCGGGCGTGGCGCGCAAGCAGCCCTTCCCCTCCCCGCATGGCGGCCGGCTGGTGATCGGGCTGGGCGGTTTCCAGCGGTTCGACAGTCTAGCGGTCGATGCCGGCGGCAATGTCTGCGTCGCCACCCTTATCACCGGCTGCATCAGCGTGATCGCGCCAGACGGCCGACTGGTGCGCCAAGTGCCGACGGGCGACCCGATGACGACGAATATCTGCTTCGGCGGCCCCGACCGGCGCACCGCCTTCATCACGCTGTCCGGCAAGGGCCAGCTGGTCGCGATCGACTGGCCCGAAGCCGGGGCTGCGGCTCGCGCACGAGGCCTGACTGTGTTCTACGCTCCGCTTCCGCTGCTCGGTCGGGCGGTGCGATATGAGTGGACGCTCGATCCAGATTGGCTCTCGGTCAATCACGGCTCCTTCGGAGCGACGCCGCGCGTTGTGCGCGCAAGACCTATGGCGGCAGCGGATGGAGGCACAGCCAAACCGCTTCTTCCGTCGCGAGGCGATCCCGGTGCTAAAGCGCTGAAATCTCGCGAAATTCCAGGTATCGAATTTGGCCAGCCCCTACTGGTTCCCACATCCATGTGAATGCACAGGATCACCACTAGCCACGAATGACTACGTGTTCTCTTTGACCCTCTTGCGACCTGAGTTGATAGGCAGGAAAGGTGACCTCGGGCCGGTACGATCAAGTCATTTGGTTAAGGATACGGTATGCCGCTGCTAAGTGTCCATCCACGAACATCTTGAGTCTTGCTGAATCACTTGTGATTCCATGGCTGCGGCCCCGATTCGCAGGAGCGTGGGATGTGGACGACAGAGAATCGCGGACGCTATGACCGAAGCAAGCTGCGCTATCCGAGCGATCTGACGGACGCGGAATGGGCGCTGGTGGCCCCGCTGATTCCGCCGGCCAAGCGTGGCGGTAACAAGCGCACGGTCGATGTGCGCGAGATCGTCAACGGAATCATGTACATTCTCGGCACCGGCTGCCAGTGGGCGGCGCTGCCGACCGACCTGCCGCCGCGCAGCACGGTGAACAGCTATTTCGCTGCGCTGGCAGCACGACGCACGCTCGACCGGCTGCACCATGCGCTCTACGTCCAATGCCGGGACAAGGCGGGACGCGAGGCCAGTCCGACGGCTGCGATCATCGACAGCCAGAGCGTCAAGAGCGCGGAAAAAGGGGGCTTTCGGACCGGCACGGCTTTGACGCGGGCAAGCAAATCAAGGGCAAGAAGCGCCATGTCCTGGTCGACACGCAGGGCCTGCTGATGCTTGCCGTGGTGCATGCCGCCGATATCCAGGACCGCGATGGCGGCGTGGTGCTGATGGCGACGATGTTCGGGCTGTTTCCGTTCCTGCTGAAGCTCTACGCCGACAATGGCTACCAAGGGCCGAGGTTCCAGCTCGGGTTGCGCCGGGTCTGCCGCACGGTCAACGTCGAGATCGTCAAGCGATCCGATGCCGGCAAGTTCGTCGTCCTGCCCAAGCGCTGGATCGTCGAGCGCACCATCGCCTGGCTGAACCGATGCCGTAGGCTGGCCAGGGACTGGGAGCGCCTGAACCAGAACGCGCTCGCATTCCTACGCTGGGCATCAGTCAGGCTGATGGTCCGAAAGCTCTGTCAGATCACGATATGATCGTCGGATGGACTCTAACGTTCTGGAAGTCGTCTCCCGAGACCGTTGAGCAGTTGACGATAGAGCAGGTTGTGTCCAATGCGGGTGATGGAGTCCTCAAGGACAACTCCAGCTGCTCGGCAGAATTGCGCGAGTATCTGGCGCAGATTCCCAGCAGCAAGGTCGCGAGCTACATTGAGCAATGCCTCTCGGCTGGGTTTAGTAAGGGAGGCATGGTCCTCCAGGACCTCGTCAACGAGCTTGGACGGCGGCTGGATTACGCAGTCGAGAACGGGCGATACCAGGGAACCATTAACGCCATAGGTTTTGACGGACTCTGGCTGTCTCCACAGGGTCACGCGACTGTCGTAGAAGTCAAGACTACCGATGCATACCGGATCTTGCTGGACACGATAGTGGGTTACAGAAACAAGCTGCTTGGGTCAGGCAAGATCGCCGGATCGTCGTCCTCCATTCTCATCGTGGTAGGCCGGGAGGACACGGGCGAGCTGGAAGCGCAGGTGCGTGGCTCGCGTCACGCCTGGGATATCCGGCTCATCAGTGCGGACGCACTCATCAAAATGGTTCAGTTGAAGGAGAACACCGAGGGCACCGAAACCGGACTGAAAATCCGGAGCCTGCTCGCCCCGATGGAATACACCCGCCTCGACGCGATGATCGACGTCATGTTTACCACTGCCAAAGACGTCGAAGGCGCGTCGGCGTTGGTGGAGAATGGTATCGAGAAGCCGCCTCAGACCGATAGGTCCGATGAGAAAGAGAGGGGTATTTGGCAGTTCACCGACAGCAGGCTACTGCAGGATAAGCGGGATCAGATCGTGGCGGCGCTTGGGCGCCATACGGGAGCGGCGTTCATCAAAAAGAGCCGCGCCCTCTTCTGGGATGCGGGCCACAGCAAGCGCCTTGTCTGCACAATCTCGAAACGGTACTCTCAGGGAGCTAACCGCTACTGGTTCGCATATCATCCCCAATGGCAGGCTTTCCTGTCCGACGGCCGGGAGGCGTACCTGGCCCTCGGGTGCATGGATTTGCCGTGTGCATTCGCCGTCCCACTGCATGTGATGACCTCGGTTCTGGATGCGCTGAATACGACTACCAAGGACGACGGGCAGGTCTACTGGCACATTCACATAGTTGAGCCAGAGCCGGGCCGCTACGCAGTGTTACTGCCCAAAAAGTCAGGCACACTTCCGCTAGAGGATTACCGACTGACCCTTAACGCATAGAGCCAAGCGCCACGCAGTTTAGGCGGCTTTCCCGCTCGGCCCATTGGCGCAGCACGTCGGACCAGCGGCGGACGACCTCCTTTCGATCCGCCGTACCGATGCTGATCTTAACGGTATCGCCACGCTGCTCGGTGACGCCATACCGCTACGGAATGCGCTTACGGAACGTCCCGATACTCGTTGGGGGATCGCGCCAACCATCAGCCATCCGCAGAGTTGCCATTCCAATGTGTGCCCCGATGTGGCCCCATCGGGAGGCTGGAAGGCTCAGACTATCAGCAACTTGGCCGTTTGTCGTGCCATTTCGCTATGGCAATGCCGGGTGAGGGATTTGAACCCCCGGCCTTTGGTTTACAAAACCACTGCACTACCGCTGTGCTAACCCGGCGCCGACTCGATCTTACATCATGGGCCAGTGTGCGGTGCAACTGCATGCCGCCAGCGGTTGAGATTTCGTTAGCAACTCGCGGTGCAAGTTGCGCGTCGGGACAGCGAGAGCCGCCGAAGCGTCATGCCAAGCACCGTCATCGTCGGAGGCACCACCATCACGCCGCTGGATACGCGCCTCGTCGGGCAGACGATCGCGCTGGGAGGCATTGGCGGGCTCGCGACCCTTGACTTCCTGGGCGACGCTGGGATTACGGCGCTGCTGCCGACGCTGGATGCCGGCAGCGAAATCGAAAGCCTCATGGCGGGCCAGGGGGCAGCCGAGGCGTCTCTGCTCCAGGCAGCGGGGCAGTTCGTCAATCGCGGGACCATCGCCGCCAACGCGGCACACGGCGGCACCTTCACCCTGCTCGCGCAGCCTGGTCCCGGAACCCTCGGCGTGCTGGTCAACGCCGGGGAGATCGATGCAATCGCCGGAAACGCGCTGACCCTCGTCGCGCAGGCGGGTGCGACGGTCCTCAACGCCGGGCTGGTCCAGGCTCAAGGCGGCTCGATACTGATCGCGCCCGGACCGGGCGGGAGCCTGGCGGCCGGCGGCCTGGTCAATATCGCGAATGGCGGAACCGTCGAACTAGCGGGCGCCGCCGCGTCCACGGTGGTGTTCCAGGACGGCAAGGGCGATCTGCTCCGGCTCGATCAGCCCGCCAGCTTCACGGGAACCGTGGCGGGGTTCGCGGCCGGGGACACGGTCGACATTGGGCATGCCAGCGTCGGCAGCATCAGCTATTCCATCACTGGCCTGCTGACGCTCAGCAACGCGGGCAGCATCGTGGCCCGGATCACCCTGGCAGCGGGCGCCTATCCCGTCGGCACCTGGTCCGTGGTGAAAGGCGTCGCGGGAAGCTTCCTGGTCTCGACCGACGCGAACGGCGACACCCGGCTCAGCACGAGCCAGGTCCCGGTCACGGCTGCCGGCCGGAACGGTCTCTATAGCGCCAGTACCACCTGGGCCGGAGGCGCGGCGCCGAATGCCGCGAACGCCGTACTCCTTGGCCCGGCAGCTCGCGCCTATACCGTCACGACCGGGACGGTCGCGGTGCAAGCTGGGGCGCTGCTGATCACCGGACCGCAGGCGACGCTGGAAATCGACCGCAGCCTCACCGTCGGTCCGCAGCCGGCAATGCAGGAAGCCGGAACGCTCGATGTCGCGGCCGGAGCCGGATTGCTGTCGAGCGGGCTCGTGCAGCTCGGCGGCGCGACCTTCACGCGCATCGACCCGGGCGGCGTGGTTGTGCTCAGCGGGCTGGCGAGCGGGCGGGCCGTTGCGGTCGAGGGGACCCTGCTCGTCAATGGCGGCAAGATCGTCGCCGGAGCGGGGCAAGCCACGCCGACCGCCACCGGCGGCAGCATCGCCATTGGCCTCGGAGATGGCCCGCAGGGAGCCTCCGCCACCGTCCAGGCCGGAGGGCAGGTGACCGATACCGGCGCTGTGGTGGGTGCCGGACCGGTCTCGGCCGGAACGCTCGTCCTGACCGGCGCCGGCACGAGCTGGAGCGACCTCGTCGCCACGACGCAAGGCTCGGGCACCACCGGCATCATGCAGGTTGGCGTATCGAGCGCGGGCGCGGCGACCGGGCTGCCAGCGATCGGCCCGGCCACGCTGGTCGTTACCAGCGGCGCCGTCCTCACGGAGGCCAGCACAGCCGTTATCGGGGCTCCGGGCAGTCGGGGCGCTGTCACCGTCAGCGCCGGAGGACGCTGGCAAATCGGAGCAGGTGCCGGGGCAGGCGCTCCCGCCCTCACCGTCGGGGGCGGCGGAGCCGGCTCGTTAAGCGTCCTGAACGGGGGCACGGTGACGGCGGGCGCCGCAGGCGTTGTCGTGGGCGCCACGGGCGGGGCGGGGTTGATCCTGGTCAGCGGCGCCGGGTCCACGATGCGGTCAACCGGCGCGGTCACGATCGGCGCAGGCGGCTCCGGCACCCTCAGTGTCGCCGGCCAGGGTGCCAGCGTCGTCACCCCGGGCCCTCTGATGTTGGGTGCCGGCGGGCCTGGTTTGCTGTCGGTATCGGGCAGCGGATTGATCGAAGCCGGCGGCGTCCAGGTCCAGCAGGGCTCCACCGCGACCGTCAGCACGGCTGGCGGCATCGATGTTGGCGTCTCGGGCAGCGTCGTTGCCGGCGCCGTGCTGATCGAGGCGGGGCGCACGCTCGCCGGCGATGGCCTGGTCGCCGCGAGTATCGTCAACAACGGCACCTTGCTGGCCGTGCCAGGTTCCATTGGAGGAACGCCGGGCACCCTGGAGGTGACGGGCGGCATATCCGGCAACGGCACGATCGCCCTGCAAGGCGGGGCGGTCGCGCAGTTCGATGGGGCGGTCGGGGCAGGCCAGACGATCGCCTTCGCGCCAGGCGGCGGGCTGCTCAACCTGCTGGCCCCCGCCTCGACCTTCGCCGCCCCGCTCATCGGGCTGGATACCGGCGACAAGATCGCCTCCCCTCAATGGTCGCAGATCATCTCCGTCCAGCTCGACGGGGCCACACGGCGTGTCGATCCAGACCAAGACCGGCACCGTCGTGCTGTCCAATGTGAGCTTCTCGCCGACCGCGAGCCGGAGCTTTACGTGGTACAAGGACCCCGCGACCGGCGAATGGACCGTCGAGGTTGCCGCCCCGGTCGACGACTGGACCGGAGCAGCCGGCAAGGGCGACCTCGGGCGCGCCGGCAACTGGCTGAGCGGGCAGTCCGGCGCGCCGGCGATCACCCCGCCGAGCGCCGGCACCTCCCTCGAGTTCGGTACCGGCGGCACGTTGACCGGAACGCTCACGGCGCTGGACGCGAGCTTCGGCGGCCTATCGCCCTGGACGCTTGCCGGCGCCGTGCTGACCCTGGCGGGGCACCCGAGCCCGCCCGACCCGACCTCGGCGCTCAGCATCGGTGAGAACATGACCCTCACCGGCTCCACGATCCAAGCCGCCGGCACCGCGACGATCGGCGTTTATGGCGGTGCGCGCGTGTCGCTGATGAGCGCCTCCACGCTGAGCACGGCGGGCGCCGTCATCGGCGCCGCTTCCGGTCAGGCCGGCACGGTCGCCGTCACAGGCGGATCGCAGTGGTCGAGCACCCTGCCGGTCGAGATCGGCGGGGCGGGGACAGGGATGCTCAGCGTCAATACCGGCACCGTCCTGACCGCGGGCGGCGCAGTCCTGGGCGCAGTTGTCCATGGCGCGGGGACGGTGACGGTCGGCGCGAGCGGAACGTGGGTCACGGCGGGCACGCTGGCGATCGGCGGGTCCGGAACCGGCAGCCTCACCGTCTCCATGGGGGGCACCCTTCTCCTCGGCGGCAGCACCAGTGTCGGCCAGAGCGCAGGCGGGACCGGCAATGTCTCGATCTCCGCCGGCGGACTTGCGCGCCTGACCGCGTCGCAGGGAACGGGCGCGACGCCGGCCCTGACCGTCGGCGACGCGGGCAACGGGTCCGCGTCCGTCAGCGGTACGGGCGCCCTGCTCGACATGACTGGCGGCCCGGTCGCCATCGGCGCCCGCGGGGGCGCAGGAACGCTGGCGGTCTCCAATGGCGGGACAATGCTGGCCGGAACGCCCGACAGCACCGTGTTTCCCGCCGTCGCGGTTGGCATCGGCGGGTCGGGCACGCTCAGCGTCATCGGGACCGGCTCGCGCCTGACCGCGAGCGGCGGCATGAGCGTCGGATCGGGCGGGGCCGGCACGCTGAGCATCGGCAGCGGCGGAACCCTGATCGTCGGCCCGGATGCCGCCGGGTTGGGCGGATTGGCGATCGGTGTCGGTGCTGGTTCCGGGCTGGCCGGGAGCATCGGTACGGCATCCGTGACGGCGGGAGGCGTCCTGCGCAGCCTGAGCTGGATCGACGTCGGCGGCGGGGGCGACAGCGGGACATTGAGCGTCGGCGGCAGTGTCGAAGCCGGTGCCTCGCTGGTCGTGGGGTCCGGCGGTGCGGGCTCGGTCACGGTCGGCAACGGCGGCACCCTGGCCATCGGCACTCTGCAACCCAACGGCGCCGCGGTCACGCTGGGGATGACGGGCGCCTACGGGACGCTCACCATCGGCGGGATCGGCGCGACACTCAACGCGACGAACGCCGCCGTGGCGGTTGGCGCGGGAGGGGGCGGCCTGCTCTCGATCGGCGCCGGTGCCCAGACCAGCACGGGCGCGGTCGCGGTCGGCAGCGGCGGGGGAACCGGCACGCTCACCGTCAGCGGCGGTGGCCGGCTGTCCACACCAACCATGGCAATCGGGGCGAATGGGATGGGCACAGCCACCCTCACCGGCCTTGGATCACAGATCACGGTCGGAGGAACGTTGACAATTGGCCAGGGAGGTGCCGGGAGCCTTCAGGCCGGGACCGGCGGGCTGGTCAGCGCCGGCGCGCTCGTGGTCGGCGCCGGACCGGGCGGCATCGGTAACCTGACGTTGTCGGGCACGGGGGCGTCCGTCGCCGCGCAAACGATCAGCGATGGCGTAGCCGGCGCCGGCACGATCTCCGTTGGGGGCGGCGCGACGCTGAGCGCCACCCAGGGCGTGACGGTCGGCGCGACGGGATTGCTCCTCTTGCAATCCGGCAGCGTCGCCGCCGGGCAGATCAGCAATGCGGGCGAGATCGCCGGGGTAGGCACGCTCGCGCCCACGATCGCGAACGCCGGCACCGTGCTTGCACAGGGCGGCAGTCTTCTCGTCCAGGGCAGCCTCTCCGGAACCGGCACGCTGGCCATTGGCGCGCAAGCCAATCTCCAGCTTGGCGGCAGTGTCGGCGCCGGGCAGACCATCGCCTTCCTCGCCGGGACCGGCACGCTGACGGTCGCAGACCCCGCGCAATTCGGGGCCACCATCACCGGCTTCACCGCGGGCGACCACCTCGCCATTGTCAGTCCGACGCCGCTGACCCAGAGCTGGAATTCGACTTCGGGAACGCTGCAATTGACCGGGACAGGCGAGAGCCTGAGCCTGTCTTTCGCCGGCACGCATGCTGCCGCCGACTTTGCAACATCGGTCAGCACCACCGTGATACCCGCCGCGGGTGCGACGCCGCAACCGGCGAACGTGCTCATCCTAGCCGCGAGCAATACGACCATGCAGCCCGGCCCCGGCACGAACACGCTCTATCTGAGCGGCAGCGGCGATCGGATCGTCGTGCCGACCGCAGGCCAAGGCTTTCTCGACATCTTCGGGTCGGCCCTGGCGAACGGCAACATGCTCGACTTCGGCCCCGCGCTGACCGCCGCGGGATGGACGGGCACGCAAACGACGCTCGGCCAATTCATCCAGGTCGCGTCCAGCAATGGAACGTCGCTGATATCCCTGCCCCCGAAAGCCGGCGCCAGCGCTACCCCGGTCGTGCGATTGGAAGGCCAGGGCGTGCTGACGCTTTCAGGTCTCCTGGCCCACGCGCTGATCTAGCTCTTGTTCTGTTCGGCCTTCTTCTCCTCGTGATGGCCGACGGCTCCGCCCACCGCCGCACCAGCCAAGGCGTGGCCGCTGCCCATCGCGTGCCCGGCGAGCGCGCCCGCCGCGGCACCCTTGGCCGTGTCGTGGTGATTGGTCGGCGTCCCGCTCGTGCTGTCATTCGTCTGGTCGCTGGCCGCGAACGCCGGCCCTGCGCCCAGGATCGCTGCGGCAACGCCAGCTATAAAGAGTGCCTGCCTTGTGTTCATCGCGTTCTCCTGTCGTTTGGCGGACGTAAACTCGGCACGGCTCGTTCGGTGCCGGAGCAAACCGACACGACCGCGCGAGTCTCGTCAGGCCGGCATTGTGACGGTCGCACGCAGCCCGCCCCTGGAACGGTTGGCGAGCACCACGTCGCCACCATGAGCGCGCAGGATGTTGCGTGCGATCGGCAAGCCGAGCCCGACGCCGCCGGTCTCGCGGTTGCGACTGGGTTCGCCGCGATGGAACGGCTCGAAGGCGCGGTCGAGCTCCTCGGGCGGGATGCCCGGCCCGTCATCCTCGACCTCGATCGTCAGGAGCCCGCTCTCGGGCGGAACCAGGCGGATGCGCGCGCCGCCCCCGTATTTCACCGCGTTGGCGACCAGATTGGCGAAGGCGCGCTTGAGGCTGAGCGGGCGGGCGCGCAGGACCAGGTGCGCCGGCCCGTCAAAGGCGAGCTGGTCCGCGACGTCGGGGCGGGCATCGGCCGCCTCGTCCAGCACCGTGCGCAGCAGCTCCGGCAGGTCGAGGGCAGCGACAGGCTCGGTCGCCTTGGCGTCGCGCCCGAAGGCGAGCGTCGCCGAGACCATCGCCTCCAGCTCCTCCAGATCGGCGAGCATCTTCCGCCGTTGCTCGTCGTCCTCCATGAACTCGGCCCGCAGCTTCAGGCGGGTGATCGGAGTGACGAAGGTCATGACCGATCGCGGTCAGCATCTCGGTCCGGTCCTGCACGAACCGGCGGATGCGCGCGGCCATCGTATTGAAGGCGGCCGCCGCGGTGGCGACCTCCAGCGGTCCGTCCTCGGGCAGCGGCGGCGCGTTCACGTCGCGACCCAGCGCCTCCGCCGCCGCGGCCAGGGTGCGAACGGGCGCGGTCAGGCGGCGCACGGCCCACAGGCTCAGCGCGGCGGCGGCCAAGGTCATCAGGACGAAAGCAATCAGGAAGGTCGGCGAGGCCCAGGGCCGGATGGGCGGGACCGGTGCCGCCACATTCAGCCAGGTGCCGTTCGGAAGCCGGAGCCCGATCGCGAGGCGCGGGCCCGGCGGCCCCCCCTGGATCTGCATCTGCCGGGGGCGGAGTGCGGGCGGCATCGGCACCAGGTTCATGCTGACCCGCAGCAGGCGCTGCTCGGGAAACGGCGTCTCCGGCAGCGCCGCCATGGCCGGGCCGGCCCCGATATCGGCGGTCAGGCCAGGCGGCAGCGGCAGCTCCCGCAGCATCGCCGCCCGCTCGGACGGCTCGGTCATCACCACGGTCCGGTAAAGGCCCATCACCCGCTCCGCCAGGGTGCGGGCCTGCGCCAGGCGCTGCACGTCGATCCGGTCGAGGGCATGGATGGTCAGCCCGGCCGCCTGGACCACGGCGAGCCCGATCAGCAGCACCATCGCGGTGCGCGCCGCCAGGCTGCGCGGCCACAGGTGGAGGCGGGCGGCGACCTGGGTCAGAGCCGCTCGACCGTGGCGGCGAGCACGTAGCCGCCGCCGCGCACCGTCTTGATGATCTGCGCGTTGCGCCCGTCATCCTCCAGCTTGCGGCGCAGCCGGCTGATCGCGACGTCGATCGCGCGGTCGAACGGGCCGGCTTGGCGACCACGCAGCAGATCGAGAAGCATGTCGCGGGTCAGTACGCGGTTGGGTCGCTCGACGAGGGCGAGGAGCAGGTCATATTCGCCGCCGGTGAGCGCGACCTCGACGCCGTCGGGGTTCAGCAGCCGCCGCCGTCCGGGCTCCAGCACCCAGCCGGCGAAGCGTAGGCTTCGCCCGACTGGATCGGCGCGGTGCTCCGTACGGTCGCCCGCGCGCCGCAGCACGGCACGGATGCGGGCCAGCAGTTCGCGCGGGTTGAACGGCTTGGGCACGTAATCGTCGGCGCCAAGCTCCAGGCCGATGATGCGGTCGGTCTCCTCGCCCATGGCGGTGAGCATGACGATCGGAACGTTGGACTGACCGCGCATCCAGCGGGCGAGGTCAAGCCCGTTCTCGCCCGGCAGCATCAGGTCCAGGACGACCAGATGGTAGTGCCCGGCCGCCCAGGCCCGCCGTGCCTCCCGCCCATCGCGCACCGAGGTCACCCGCATCTGGTGCCGCTCCAGAAATCGCCCCAGCAGATCGCGGATCTCCCGATCATCATCCACCACCAGGATATGCGGCATCTGTTCCATGCCGCCAATAATAGGCGGTCGGGTCGCCGGCGTCAGGGCGCGTTGCACTCCGTTGCACTTCGTCGCCGCCCGGTCGGCGCGCCGCAACGCGGCTGCCCCATGTTGGGCCCGTTCGCACCGCATCCGAGGAGACCGACATGCGAAAGACCCTGCTGATCGCCGCCGCCGGCTTGTCGCTGGCCGGCGCCGCCGCGGGCGGCACCGCGGCCCTGGCCCAGAACGCGGCCCCGCCGCCGCCGACCGATGAGGCCGCTCCGCCCGCCCCGCCTCCCGGCGCTCCGGGTGGCCCGCGCGGCTTGGGCATGATGGGCATAGGTGGTGGCACCGTCACGGTCCGGGCGAACGCGGCCCGGGCGGGCCTGGGCGCGGCATGCCGTTCGCGCCCGGCACGTTCGGCCTGTTCTATCGCCAGCCCGACAAGCAATTGTCGGCCGCCGATGTGCAGGAGATCGCGCAGGCGATCCTGCTGATGAACGGCGAGCATGACTGGAAGGTGACGCAGGTCCAGCCCGGCCCCGACCATCAGGTGAGCTTCGCCTTCGCGACCGCCGACGGCACGGTCATCGCCAAATTCGCGATGGATCAGGCGACCGGCCGTATCAGCCGCACCGGCTGATCGGCTACTGAGGGGCGTGAGCTTTCCGCACCCCCCGCCGATCGCGCGCGCGGCGCTCGACGTGCTGATCGCCCGCGCCCCGGAGCTGGCCGCCATCGAGACCCGGGCCGGCCCGCTGCCGTGGCGGGTGCGTGCGCCCGGCTTTCCCGGCCTGCTCCAGGCGATCGTCGCCCAACAGATCAGCAACCAGGCGGCCGCCGCCATCTGGAGTCGGATCGCCGCTCTGCCCGGCACGCTCGAACCCTCCGGCCTGCTCGCCTCCAGCGAGGAGGCGCTGCGAGCGGCTGGCCTGTCCCGTCCAAAGGTGGCGCATGCGCGCGCGCTCGCCGCAGCGTTCGAGGACGGACGGCTTGATGCCCGCGCGCTCGCCGGCATGGACGACGAGGCGGCGGTCAGCGCGATCGCGGCCGTGCGCGGGATGGGACGATGGAGCGCGGAGATTTACCTGCTGTTC
Organism: uncultured Pseudomonadota bacterium; assembly: GCA_963756495.1. GTDB lineage: Bacteria > Pseudomonadota > Alphaproteobacteria > Acetobacterales > Acetobacteraceae > DATFDN01. Next base: position 484,713 of record CAVWNS010000014.1, read on the forward strand.
GCGCTGGGACGGCAGGACGTGTTCCCCTCAGGCGACCTCGCGCTCGCCGCCGCGGTCGCGGACCTCAAGGGTCTGCCGGGCGGCCGGCGCCCAAGGCGCTGCAAGCCCTCGCCGAGACGTGGCGACCCGCGCGCGGGCTTGCCGCCCGGCTGCTCTGGCACCACTGGCGCCACGTCACCGGCCGCCCCGCGCTTGATGACCTTGCCGTCCGGCGCCCGTAATCCTTCCTTCATCAAACCCGGCGACCATCGCTGGATGTCAGCCGAGGCAACCGCTCCTGCATTGAACATGCCGCTGGTGCAGGCATACCACCCGACGACGTTCCTGGAGCGGGGAGTCGCGATCCCCTTCACCACGCCGGCCCTGTCGGGCGCCCGTGCCCGGCCGACTGAGCGTGGGGGGCTGGAAATCGTGGTGCCCAACCCATCGGGCGGGCGCGGCGTGTACATCCTGCCCTGGACGGGCGTGTGCGAGCTCTGCCGGCCGACCGTGCATGACACCTTGCTCAACCAGCGCGTCGCCGCGCTGCGCAACGTGACGCCGGCCTCGATCCGGCAGGCCGCCCGCGATATTGCCGCCGAGGGACTGGCCGGGCGGGAAGCACTGGCGGCGGCCGGACGGGCTGCGGAGGGCGACCGGCAGGAGCTGCTCGTCTCCAACTTCCTCCTCCTGTTGGCGCTGATCCAGCAGGTCGAGCCATCGGAGCTGCAGACTGTGTCGGGCCAGCCAGCGGGGGCGACCGAGCTGGAGCAGCGTGCCCGACGCGCCGTCGTACGGATCGGCCCGAAGATCGGCCGGGCGGCCGAGGAGGTCGCGGAGACGCTTGAGGAGCTTGCGCAGGCCTTCGCCGGCATCGGCGCCCCGCGCCAGACTCCGGCGCCCCGGATCTTGCGGCTGCTTGCCGCGCTCGAACGGTTGCGCACCGACATGCAGGCCTGGAGCAAGGACCGCAGCGACGACAGCGCGGCGCAGGCCGCGATGATCGCGACGGTGGCCGACCTGACAATCGCCTGCGCGGAGCGCACGCTCGCCGATGCGCATGCATTGACCCAGAACATGGCCGCGCTGCTGCGCAACTGGAGCGCGATGCCCGATCTGCTCGCGGGACGGATCGCGCGCCCGGAGTGGCTCGTGGACGGTTGGGAGCAGATCTGCCTGATCTGGCACTGCGCCAATGGCGATGCCGGGCGGCGCAGTGCGCTGATGGAGATGGCCTCGCTTGTCCCGGCGCTGCCGCGCGAAGCTATCGACTGGGTCGGCACGCAGGTGGAGGTCGATGTGGTGTCGCGGTTCCGCAAGACCGTCCGCCAGAACGAGGACTGGCGCACCGGCCTGGTGTTCGAACGAGTGGCGCGCAACGAGGCCTTGCGTGCGCTGGCGATCTGAACGGGGGGCACATGGCTGATCCGGTCCGGCAGGTCGCGAGCAGCCTCGCGCAGGCGCGCGACGATCAGGTGACGCAGATCGTCGCGCTCGTTGACGCCATGCAGGCGCGCGGCGATGCCGATGCGCTGATCGCGCCGCTGCGCGGGCGGCTGCAACGGGTCCGGCCCCCGCGCCCATTGCGCCTCGGACGCGTCCTTTTCCGGCCGCTCGATCCGGTCATCGTTGCGACGCCTGTCTGGCGCCGCACGTCATCGACCCTGCCGCGCAGCGCCCTCGGACCGATCGAGGCGATCGTGCGCGGCGGCCTCGGGGCCGAGGGTGGCGCCGTCGAGGCGGCGCTTGCGCGAACCTCCGGCACGGAAACGCCCGACATCGTCCGGATCGGGGCAGTCCTATGGACGCGGGCGGCCGAGGTCCTGCGTAAAGGGGCCGACGCGGCGCCCCCGTCCGACTGGGTGGGCGCGGGCCTGCCAGTCGAATTCGTTCCACCCGATCCGCGCCGCCATAGCGAGCGTGCTGGCAGCGGCCGTGACCATCGAGGCGTGGGCGGCACGCGGGCCCGACGAGCCGGTACTCGGGGCGGAGCTGCGGGATATGCTAATGGGCGCGCTGCCGGCCGGCATCATCGCGTGCGGCATGCTCGGCGCCGTCCTCCTCGCCAGGCTGCCGCAGACCAGCGCGGAGACCCTCGCCGCGATCGCCGCGCTTGGTCAGCAGGATTTGGCGGCGGGGCGGGCCTGCGTAGACCTCGCGATGGACACGACCCTGCAGCAGACGGAGACCACGACCATCGCCGGGGTCGAGACTGCGCCCCTGCCCGAGGCCGCGCGTGGGGTGGAGCGGGCGGCGCTGATGCTAAACGGGCTTGCTCGTGATGCCGGTCCGCGCCGGCGCGAAAGGCTGGAGGCAAGTCGCCGCAATCTGGAAACGGAGTGCCGCCGGCGTTTCGCGGACGCGATCGGGCACGGGATCGTCGAGCCGATGCGCGACGTATCGCCCGAGACCGCCGCTGCCTTGATCCCGGGCCTAGAGGCAGCGGCACGTGACCTGCGGCGCTTTGAGAGCGCCGCCCGCCAGATGGGGGGCCCCGAGGTCTATGACGAGTTGCTGCGCGGCGCGGCTGAGCAGGTCGGATCGCTGCCGCCAACGGTGGCGCTGACGCGCGCCGATCGGGTGCGCCTGGTCGAGATCCTCGCCGGGTCGGAACAGGCGCTGCGTCTGCTTGCGAAAAGCTAGGGGCGCGCTGGCGCCCGTCAGGCCGCCACCTGCATTTCGCCCAGGTACGCCTCCCGGATCAGCGGGTTCTGTCGCAGCTCCGCCGCGGTCCCCGATAGCACGACCTGCCCAGTCTGCAGCACGTACGCCCGATTGGCGATCTGGAGCGCCATATTGGCGTTCTGCTCGACCATGAAGATCGTGGTGCCCTGGCGATTGATCTGCTGGATGATGTCGAAGGTCTGTTCCACGAACAGAGGCGACAGGCCCATCGAGGGCTCGTCCATGCAGAGGAGGCGCGGGCGCGCCATCAGGGCGCGGCCCATCGCGACCATCTGCTGCTCCCCACCCGACAGCGTGCCGGCGATCTGGGCCCGGCGCTCCTTCACGCGCGGAAACAGCGTGTACACCCGATCGAGGTCCTGATCGAACTCCGCCCCACGCTTGCGCAGGTAGGCGCCCATTTCGAGATTCTCGAACACCGTCATACGCGGGAACAGCCGGCGGGCCTCCAGCACCGGAGCGATGCCGCGCTTGACGCGCTGGGCGGTGGACATCCGCTCGATCGCGACGCCATCCAAGACGACCGAGCCGCGGACCGGGCGGACGATGCCCATGATCGTCTTCATCGTGGTGGACTTGCCCGACGCGTTGCCGCCGAGCAGGCTGACGATCTCGCCCTTGCCGATGCTGTAGTTCACCTGCTTCAGGACGTGCAGGTCACCGTAGTAGGTATCGACGTCCTTGAACTCAAGCAACATGCTCTGCCCCCGCCCCCACACCGCCGGCGTGGGCGGCCTGCGTGTTGCGGCCAAGATAGGCGCGCAGCACCTCCTCGTTGCGGCGCACCTCGTCGGGCCGTCCCTTGGCGATGACCTCGCCATGATCGAGCACATAGACCGTGTCGGCTAGCGTCGTGACCACGTCGAGCTTGTGCTCGATCAGCAGCACGGTCAGGCCGAGTTCCTTCACAGCCTTGATCTGCTCGGCGAGTTCGAGAGTCTCGGCCGGGTTCATGCCCGCCGTCGGCTCGTCCAGCAGCAGCAGCTTCGGGCGGGACGCGAGCGCGCGGGCGATCTCGGTGCGGCGCCGGTTCGCATAGGAAAGGCCACTGACCGCCTGATCGACACGCGGGGTGAGGCGGTTGCCGAAGACCGACAGGATTTCCATGACCCAGCCGCGCGCCTCGACCTCTTCGCGCCGCGACCAGGGTGGGTGGAACACGGCCGCGAGCGGTCCCGTCCGCAGTCGTGCATGCTGACCGATCAGCACGTTCTGCATGATCGTGAGGTTCGGGAACAGGCGGATGTTCTGGAACGTCCGGGCGATGCCCTTGGCCAGGATGGCGTAGTCGGGCAGGCCGAGGATCTCCTCGCCGTTGAAGCGGATGCTGCCGCCATCGGCCGGCACCAACCCGGTCATCACGTTGAACAGGGTTGATTTTCCCGACCCGTTCGGACCGATGACGGCGACGACGCCGCCTTGCGGCACCTCGATATCGATGGCGTTCAGCGCGACCAGCCCGCCGAAGCGCACCGTCACGCCCTTGGCCTCCAGCGCGACGGCGCCGGTCCGAACGGCCCCGCCAAGACCCGACAGCCGGAGGTCCTCCGTCCCGCGCCGCACGATGGCGTTCTGCTGCTCGAAGGTCAGGGCCGCGGCCGGACGAAAGGCCGGGATCAGGCCCTGGCGCCGATACAGCATCATCAGCACCAGGATGATGCCGAAGATCAGCTCGATCGAGGGCACCAGATCGAGATGCGAAAGCCAGGCGTTGCCGACCATGTCGCCGAGGGCGTTCAGCCACCCGGTGAGGTCCTGCAACCACCACGATTGCAGCAATTGCAGGAACATCGCGCCGACGACCACGCCCCAGATGCTGCCGATCCCGCCGAAGACAACCATCACCAGGATCATCACGGAGACCGGGAAGCCGAACATGTCGGGCGTCGCGGTCTGGAGCTTGGCCACGTAAAACACGCCGGTCATGCCGGCGAAGGCGGCGCCGATGGCAAAGGCCAGCAGCTTGTAGCGGGTGCGGTTGACGCCCATGGCGCCGGCGGCGATCTCGTCCTCGCGGATCGCCATCCAGGCGCGGCCGATGCGGCTGTCGCGCAGTCGGACGCTGACGAAGACGAGCAGCGCCACCAGCGCGACGGCGACGTAGTAGTAGGGCGTGGCGTTCACGCCGAAGCCGTGGCCAAAGAAGCTGGGTGCCGCGATGCCATTCAGCCCCGCCGCGCCGTTGGTCAGACTGGACCAGTTGCGGAAGATGATCGGCACGATCTCGCCGAAGCCGAGCGTCACGATCGCCAGATAGTCGCCTCGCAGACGGAGCGTGGGCGCGCCGAACAGCACACCGAAGAACGCCGCGATGATTGCCGCCGTCGGCAGCGCCAGCCAGAACGAGAGGGTGAAATGCACCACGCTGCCGCCGTTCTCGCCGGCCATCTGCGCGACGAGCCCGAGTGTCTGGAGCGGCACCCAGAATTCGCTCCAAGCCGGCTGGAGCTGAAACGAGTTGAGGATGCCGTACGTGTAGGCGCCAATGGCGAAGAACGCGGCATAGCCGAGATCGAGCAGGCCGGCGAAGCCGACGACGATGTTCAGCCCCAGCGCCAGCGTGGCGAAGGAATAGGCGTTGGCAAGGGAATCGATGTCCGCGTCGTTGTTGTGGTAAAGCGGGAACAGCAGGGCGACCACTGTGACCACGCCGGTCAGCAGGTGGCGCCGCCATGCCGGCCGTATCCACGCGGGGAACGCGACGAATTTGCCCACCGCGTTCGGCCCGGCGGACGGGATGGCATTCCTCCAGCTCATCTCTGTGTCCTCACGACTTGGTGGGAGCCAGGCGGCCGAACAGGCCGGAGGGCTTGAACACGAGTACCAGCACCAGGATCGAGAAGATGATCACGTCGGCCCACGATGCGCCGATCAGCTGGCCGCCGAAGCTCTCGATCAATCCGATGAGGACGCCGCCCACCATGGCGCCGGGCACGTTGCCGATCCCGCCCAGCACGGCGGCGGTGAACGCGCGCAGGCCGGCGGTGAACCCGATGATGAAGCTGGTGAAATTGTAGTAGAGGCCGAAGATCATCCCGCCCGCCCCGGCCAGTGCCGAGCCGAGGAAGAACGCGGTGAGGATGACCCTGTCCACCTCCACGCCCATCATGCGCGCCGCCTCCGGGTCCTGCGCGGTGGCGCGCATCGCCTTGCCGAGGCGGCTCCTCTGCACGAACAGCCACAGCCCCCCCATCAGCACGATCGAGACAGCCCAGATCAGGACCTGACGCAATTCCAGCACCGCGCCGCCGAGATGCCAGCGGATCGGCGGCAGGGGGTTGGGAAAGTTCTTCGAATCCGCGCCCAGGCCGAGCACGACGATGTTGAACAGGATGTAGGAGATGCCGATCGTCGTGATCATCGCCGCCGGCCCGGTGATGCCACGCAGCGGCCGCAGGGAATACCGCTCGATCGCCGCTCCGAGCACGCCCGAGAACAGCATGGTGCCCACGAGCGCCGCGAGCAGCACGCCGACCAGGGGCAGTCCGGTCAGCACGACGCTCTGACCGGACAGCCCGAAGGACTGCAACACCCACATGGCGACGAAGGAGCCGATCATGAAGATGTTGAAGTGGGCGAAGTTGATGAGTTCGAGGATGCCGTAGACAAGCGAGAACCCCAGCGCCAGGAGCGCGTACATCGCCCCCAGGCTGAGGCCATTGATCGCCTGCTGAAGCCACAGGTCAAAGACGGTCATCGTGTTGGCGCGATCCGGAGCGTTGCGGGATCAGGCTTGCGGCGCCACGCCGACGTAGTGATACTGCGCCGAGATGTCGTCGAGCGGCTTGGAGGTGTCCTTCTTGATCTGGAACACGCTGACCGTGCGGTCCTTGACGTCGCCGTTTTGGTCGAATGACACGATGCCTTGGATCGTCGGCACCTGCGCGGTCTGGATGGCGTCGCGGACCGTGCTGTGATCGACCGGCTTCTTCTCGGCGACCAGTCGTTTCACGGCATCGATGATGACCAAGCCCGCATCGTAGGACGTGATGGTGTAGTCGTCCGGCGCCTCGCCGAACTTCGCCCTGAACGCCTGCACGAATTTTTCCGCCTTCGTATCTTCCGTCATATGCGGCGAGGCGTTGGTCGCATACCAGCCCTCGGCCGCGGGGAATCCCGCGCCGGTCAGCATCTCCGGCCCAAGCACGCCGTCGCCGCCCGCCTTGATGACGTTCGGAATGATATCGTATGCCTGCTTGGCGAGCTTCACGCCGGCCTGGAGCACGCCGCCATAATAGAGCGCTTCGGGATTGAGCGACTTGATCTTGGTCAGCACCGAGGTGTAGTCGGCGGCCTTGGGGTCGAGCCGGTCGCGGCCCAGCACCTTGATGCCGTCCTTCTCCGCCTGGCGCTGAAACGCATCCGCCATTCCCACACCGTAGGCGCCGCTGTCGTCGAGGATGTAGACCGACTTCACGTGCAACTGCTCGGCCATGAAGTTGGCCATGTTCGGGCCCTGGAAGGCGTCCGTCGTCACCGTGCGGAAGTAGATCGGCTTGCCGCCCGGGCGGTACTGCTGGGCGAATTTCGGATCGCTGATATCGGGGTTGGTGGACGACGGGGTGATGATCGCGAGGTCGCCTTGACTGAGGATCGGCGCCATCGCTTTCCCCGAGCCGGACATCTGCGGGCCGATCGCCGCGATGACCTGCTTGTCGGAGACCATCTTGCGCGCGTTCGTCGCGGCCTGCACCGGATCGTACTGGCCGGCGGTCGCTGTGGCGTCGTCGTAGGACACCACCTCAAAAGTGTAGCCGGGGACGGCGTTCTCCTTGTTAGCGTCCTCGAAGGCGAGTTGCGCACCGTCCAGCATCAGCTTGGCGCTGTGCGCGTCCGCGCCGGTCAGCGACAGATCGACGCCGACCTTCAGGACCTTGGAGGCGGCGTTCGCCGTTCCCGCGCTGCCAAGAGTGGCGATGGCCGCGGCAGAGGCAAAAAGCTGGGCGGCTGCCCGACGTGTGATCATCCCTGGGACCTCATCGCGTTCTATTCTTGGTTGCACAACAATCAAGCAAACCGCATGCCAGCCAGATAGGCAAAATCCTAACCCATGCCCTGCGGCGCGAGTACTCCATCTCACGAAACCGCGTTGGCGGAAAGCCCCCCTCAGCGTCGGAAGCGGAGGTCGAGACCGGCGTCCGCCCACCGTGCCTCGATCGCGTCGAGATCGGTGAAGCCGGATGGATTGGTCCGCGAGGGTGCCATTGCCAGTCGTGGTGCGCCGTCGCGCCGCCAAATTGCCAGAAGCCGGCGCAACTCCGTCAATGGCGCGTCGTGGTCATCCACGCGCAGGTCGAGATCCGGGAAATCCTCGGTGCTGACCAGCACCATCGCCGCCGATTGCCGCCCCCGCCGGTCGCCGCCCGCCGCCTCGCCAGCTTCCATCGCCGTCCTCAGCCGCTCGGGCAGAGGCAGCGAGGCATGCGCCTGATACGCCTCCAGCGTGGCCGCGATCACACCCGAACCCGCCAGCATGTTACCGGCAACGCTCACATGTCTGTCGGCAACGCTGCCGCACCAGGTGACGCAGTTCTGGCCGGTCCAGGCGGACGTCCGCCCATGCCGGTCGACCGCATGGACCTGGCGAATGCCGCGACCCTGATCGCCGGCCAGCGCGCCCTCGATCGCCGCGTCGGGCGCGAGGCCGCGGGCCAGCCCGTCGAGCACGGCGGGGCCGAGATAGCGGTTGGTCATGGATTGCGTGGACACCGCGCCGACGCCCGCGCGCACGAACGGACAATAAGCACCCACCGCGAAGGCGCGGGTCGCCACTGCGACGGCGAAGGCGTCCGTCGCGGGGTCATGGGCGGTGATCGACCAGGTCATCGCGGGCCTTCGCGCAGTTCCGGAAAGTCTTCTTCCCGGAACTCGGCCGGGGCCTTCTCCCCTGCTCCCTCCCAGGCCGTGGCGCGACGCGCTTCGGCCCCGCGCAGATCCACGCGCCTGATCTTGCCGGAGATCGTCTTGGGAAGGTCGGCAAACTCGATGCGGCGGACCCGCTTGTAGGGCGCCGTCGCCTCGCGCACATGGCGGAAGATCGCCAGGGCGGTCTGCCGGTCGGCGGGCCAGCCCTGCGCGAGCGTGACATACGCCTTCGGCACCGCCGTCCGCACCGGGTCGGGCGCCGGCACCACCGCCGCCTCGGCAACCGAGGCGTGCTCGATCAGGATGCTCTCCAGTTCGAACGGGCTGATCCGGTAGTCGGACGCCTTGAACACGTCGTCGGCGCGGCCGACGTACGTATAATAGCCGTCCGCATCGCGCGAGGCGACGTCGCCGGTGCGATAGACCGCCTCGGCCATCGGCGAGATAATGCCATCGTCGCGCTGGTAGCCGAGCATGAGCCCCGTGGGGGGCGGATCGAGGGCGACGCACACTTCGCCGTCCGATGCGTCGTGTCCGTCCACGTCCAGCAGGCGAATGCGGAAGCCTGGCATCGGCTTGCCCATAGAGCCGGACTGCACCGGAAATCCTGGCGGATTGCCGATCAGCGTCGTCGTCTCCGTCTGGCCGTAGAAGTCGCGCACGGTCAGGTTCCAGGCCGCGCGCACCTGCTCGATCACATCCGGGTTCAGCGGCTCCCCCGCCGAGCAGACCTCGCGCAGGCTGGTGCGAATGGCGGCGAGGTTCTCCTGCACGAACATGCGCCACACAGTGGGTGGTGCGCAGATGGTGGTGACGGCGTTGGCCGCGATCGCGTCCAGCATCCCCCGCGCATGAAACCGTGGCTGATTGGGGATGAACACGCTCGCCCCGGCGTTCCACGGCGCGAAGACGCAGGAATAGGCGTGCTTCGCCCAGCCGGGCGAGGAGACGTTGAGGTGCATGTCGCCCGGCTGCAGCCCGAGCACGTACATCGTGGTCAGGTGTCCCACCGGGTAGCTCTGATGGCTGTGCTGGACAAGCTTGGGTTTCGCCGTGGTGCCCGAGGTGAAGTAGAGCAGCAGCGGATCGGTCGCGCGCGTCTCGCCGTCGGGGGCGAACGTTCCCGGCGCGTCGAGCAAAGTGTCGTAGCGATCCCAGCCCGGCGCCTCGCCGACGCAGATCAAGGTCAGTCCCTGCGCGATGCCCGCGAATTTCGTCGCCTCGACCGGGCCGGCGATGACATGGCGCACGCGTCCGCGCGCGAAGCGGTCCAGCAGGTCGGCCTGGGTGAGCAGCGTGCTGGCCGGGATGACGACCGCGCCTAGCTTCATCGCCGCCAGCATCGTCTCCCATAGCGGCACGACGTTGCCGAGCATGAGCAGGATGCGGTCGCCGCGACGCACCCCCAGCGCGCGCAGGCCGTTGGCGACACGGCTGGAGCGTTCGGCGAGTTGAGCGAAGGTCAGCTCCGCCGCTCCCTCGCCGACGATCTTAAGAGCGATGCGGTCGGCACCGTCGCCATGCGCGAGTTCGGTGTCGAACCAGTCGAGCGCCCAGTTGAACCGATCCAGGGCGGGCCAGCGGAAGCCGCCATAGGCGTCGTCGTGGTCCGTCCTGTGCTGGAGCAGGAAGTCGCGCGTCTCCCTGAACGCCGCCGTAGTCATGGTCCGTCTCCCCTATTTCACGCTTGCGCGGTCCTTGTCCTGAAGCCAGCGGAAGATGACCGAGAAATCCTTGTCTCCATTTCCGGCGGCGATCACCTCGCGATAAAGCGCGAGAGCGTGGGCCCCGAGCGGCGTGGGCGAGCCTGTCGCCTCGGCTGCTTGTTGGGCGAGGCCGACATCCTTGACCATCAGCGCGGCCGCGAAGCCCGGGGCATAATCGCGGTTCGATGGCGCGGCCGGCACGCAGCCGGGGGCCGGACAGTACGTCGTCAGCGCCCAGGACTGGCCTGACGACGTGCTGATGATGGCGAACAGCTTGTCCCAGTCCACGCCCAGCTTGCGGCCGAGCAGGAATGCCTCGGAGACGCCCACCATGTTGATGGCGAGCATCATGTTGTTGCAGATCTTCGCGGCCTGCCCGGCACCCGGGCCACCGACATGCACGATGGTGCGGCCCATCGCCTTCAGCACGGCCTCGCCGCGCGCGAAGGCTTCGTCCGTGCCCCCCACCATGAAGGTCAGCGTTGCCGCTGCCGCCCCCGTCGTGCCGCCCGAGACGGGGGCGTCGAGCATGGGCAGCTCCGCGGCGCGCGCCGCGGCCTCGACCGCCCGGCTGCTTTCGACGTCGATGGTCGAGCAGTCGATCAGCAGCGGCCGAACGCCGGTGGCCGCGACCGCCTCGACCAGCCCGCCCTGGTGCAGCCAGACCGCGCGCACGTGCTCGCCGGCCGGCAGCATGGTGATGACGAACTCGCAGCGCTGCGCCGCCTCGGCCGCGCTGCCGGCGACTTGTCCGCCAGCCGCCTTCAGCATCTCCAGCGCCGGCTGGCTGACATCGAATCCGGTGACCTGGTGGCCCGCCTTGACGAGGTTGGCGGCCATCGGAGCGCCCATGTTGCCGAGGCCGATGAAGCCGATCTTCGCCATGTCTATAGAACCTCGAACACGTCGTACACGGGGCCTTCCGGCGGTCGCTGGCCGGTGCCGACGAACCAGAGGCGGTTGAGCCAATCGTATTTCGCCGACGCCGTCTCCAGGCTGCCCACCGTACGGAAGTAATAGGCGGCGGGATCGACCGCCTCCCCGCGCACCAGGCGGTCCATCACGTCCTTCGGGCCATGGCGCAGGCCGCGATAGGTGAGGCCGACCAGCGCGCCGTCGTCTGTCTGCAACGCAAGGCGCACATCCAGCGCCATCACGCCATCGGATCGCGCAATGATCCAGTCCGCGCCGCCCGGCAGCACCGTGCCGCACAGGCGCTCGCCCTCGAACGTGCCGCCTTCGACCAGCCCGATGCGCCGGTTGCCCACCGGCGTCACCCCGATCGCCTGGCTGCCCCCGACGCGGAGCCGCAAGGTGAACAGATGCCGCGTACGGATCTCCGCCATCGCGTTTCCCACAATTCCCATACCGATCAGACCCGATCCACCGGTTGCCGGCAAGCGGCGCGCGACTGACCGGACGTCCGGAGCCGCCCTATCCGCCTCCTCGGCTAGCCGATCGCGACATTGTCGTAGATTCCCACCCCTTGCAGGAGCAGGAACTTGCAGGGGCCACTGTCCTTGCCGCGCACGATGTGGGCCGTGCGCGGCGGCACTGCGCAGGTCTCGCCTGGCCGCAGCTCGTTCAGTGTTCGCGGCGCCCGGGTTTCCACCACCATCGGCCCCTCCAGGCAGAAGAACCTGTCGGTGATCTCCGAATGGTAGTGCCACGGGACGCACTCGCCCGCCGCCAGGGTCAACACCGAGGCGCGCATGTCCGTCCCCTCCATGATCCGTTCATAGCCCGCGATCGTGAGCTGCATGCCCCGTGCGCCTTCCTGCATCGTCGCTCCTCCGACCCCTGCCGTCGAAGGCTACAGCAAGTCTCTCCCGAGCGGCGATCGCTGCGCCCGGGCGGGCCCGCGATATGAGACGGCAAGTCATTGAAACAGCTTGTGGTTTTGCGTCCGATCCAAAATGGTCATGGGGTTGTGAAGGCTGCAGCCTGGATGCATGCCCCAAGCCTGCATAAATCTGGCACGACATATTTCCGCAACACACGGACCGGAATGGCGCTGATCGAGGACATCGTGAAGGGCAAACTGATCGGCGTCGCGGCCGTTGGCGCGACGGCGATGGTGCTGCCCTCCGTGTTCCCGTATCTGGCGCCGTCGCTGCGGTCGGCGATCAAGGGCGGGCTGTCGCTGTTCCTGGAATCGGAGTCGGAAGCCGAGGACGGCATTATCCAGCGCCTGGCCGATAACGCGCTGAAATCGGTTCTTGCCAGCCTGTCGGAATCCGGATCGGACGCGGATCGGCGCGAGGCCGCCAGCGAGGCCGTCCAGCGCTTCAAGGTGAAAGCGCAGGCCCGCGCCCGACGCTATGGCCGGGACCACCACGATCGGCACCAGCGCAAGGAACGCCATATCGCAACGTTGCGCCGTAAGCTCGAAGCGGCCCGCACCCGACGGACGGGCCGCGATGCGACGGCGCTGGACGACCTCTCGGCCATGTTGGACGGGGCATAGGTCACACGGATTGGAGAGTGCAGGCATGGCGTTGCTCGAAGACATCGCGAAGGGCGCGACCCCCGGCGGGCTGGTGGTCGGCATCGGGGCCGTGCTGCTCGCCCCGGTACTGGTGCCGGCTGTGACGCAAGTGCTGCGGCCCGCGGCGAAGGCGATGCTGCGCACCGGGATCACCGCGTATCGCAGCGTTGCCGAACCGATCAGCGCCGCGATCGGCAACCTCGTCGCCGAGGCGCAGGTCGAACTGGCGACCGCTGGGACGACCTCGGCTTCCCCTGTCGCCGAACCGGCCGTCACCGAGGTCCATAAACCCCGCAGCAGGCACCGCGCCGGTACGCACCACTGACGGTTGCGTTTGGCAACCACTTCGCACGAGAGGATCGCGCAATGGCCTTCATCGAGGACATGTTCAAGGGCAACGTCGTCACCGGGCTGGCGGTCGGGATCGGCACCGCCGTGCTCGCTCCGGTGCTGATGCCGGCGGTCACCAATATGCTGCGCCCGGCTGCCAAGGCCGTCATCAAAGGCGGCATCGTGGTCTATGACCGCGGGCGCCAGGCCGTGGCGCAACTCGGCGAGACGGCCAACGACATGGTGGCCGAGGCGCGCTCGGATAGCCAGCGCACCGCTGTCGACGAGGAGGCTGTGTCGCCCACGGGCGCGAATACGGTCGAGCCGCAGGCTGTCTGACGCGGCTCGTCCACTCCCATACCTATCCGAGGCCGCCGTTTCTACGCTCGACGCCATTTCCCGGCTGAGCGCCGACCCGGCAGGGCTGGATCTGCCCTCCACCAGCACGGCGCCGCCTCCTAGCGAGGCCGCGCCCTTGGTCCTGCCGATCCATGCTTGCGTGCCCGGGAGGGTGCGCTGGCATGTACGTGGGCTGCTCGGCGATGCCGCGCTGCTCGCCGTGCTGGAGGAGGGGCTCGCCGCTTTCCCCGGCGTGCACGCGGCGCGCGGCAGCACCGCGACCGGCAATCTGCTCGTCACGTTCGATCCGGCGGTGCCGCCGGAACGGATCAGGGATTACCTGACAGCACTCGTACGCGGCGACGTGGCGCCGTCCAGCGCCCCGGATGCTAGGGACTGGCATGCACGCTCCGCCGATGCGGTCGCCGCCGAACTGCGCACCTCCCCGACCGCCGGCCTGACCGCCGCACAGGCGCAGGAGCGCCTCGTCGAGCATGGCGCGAACGCGTTGCCGTCGCCGCCCGCGCGCTCGGCCTTCGCCATCCTGCTCGACCAGTTCCGGACCCTGCCAATCAGCCTGCTGGCGGTGGCCGGCGTGCTCTCGCTGGCGACCGGCGGCATCGTCGAGGCCGCCGCCATCCTCGGCGTGGTCGGCTTCAACGGCGTGCTCGGCGTGGTGGTGGAAGGCCGCTCGGAGCGCATCATACGCAACCTCGGCACGGGCGGACAGGAGCCCGCTCATGTCATCCGCGACGGCGTGCCAAGCGCGGTCACGGCGGAGACGGTGGTGCCCGGCGATGTCATCGCGCTGCTGCCGGGCACGGTGGTGCCGGCGGATGCACGCGTGATGACAGCCAGCGACCTGCGGCTTGGCGAGGCCACGCTGACTGGCGAGACCCTGCCCGTCGCCAAACAGGCGGAGCCGGTCGGCCGCGCCGCCGCGCTGGGAGACCGGGCAAGCATGGTCTATCGCGGCACGGCGGTGACCGGCGGCAGCGGCACGGCCGTCGTGGTCGCCATTGGTATGCACACCGAGGTCGGGCGCATCCAGCGCCTGGCTGGCAGCGCCAGCACGCCGCAGACCCCGATGCAGCTTCAGCTCGACCGGCTCGGGCGGCAACTGGTCTGGGCCTCGCTCGCGGCTTGCGGGGCGGTGATGGGCGTAGGGGCCCTGCGCGGCCTGGCGTTGCTCCAGGTGGTGCGCTCCGGCCTGTCACTGGCCGTCGCGGCGGTGCCCGAGGGCTTGCCCATGGTGGCGACGACGACGCTGGCGCTCGGCATCGAGGACATGCGCAAGCGCGGCGTGCTGGTCCGCCGCCTGGACGCGATCGAGACGCTGGCGAGCGTGGACGTGGTCTGCTTCGACAAGACCGGCACGCTGACGCTGAACCAAATGCGGGTGGCCGAGCTGGCGAGCGGCGGCCGGCGGTTCCGGGCGGACCCGGACGGCGTATTGCTCGACGCTGACGGCCAACTCATCGAAGCCGCCGCTGATCCGGATACCGATCCGCTCGCCCGCCTGCTGCGCGTCGCCGCCCTGTGCAGCGATGCCGAGCTGGCAGAGCAGGACGGCCGCCTCGTCCCGACCGGGTCGGCGACCGAGGCGGCACTGCTGCGGATGGCCCTCGATAGCGGGCTGGACATCGCCGCGCTGCGCCGCGTCCATCCGCTCGCGGCCGTGCGTCACCGCACAGAGGGTTACCGGTTCATGGCGACGGCGCATCGGCAACCGGATACCCAGGATCTACTTGTCGCCGTCAAGGGCAGCCCCGAGGAGGTGCTGGACCTGTGCGGCTGGGAGTTGCGCGATGGCGAGCGGCGGCGCTTGACTGCGGCGCGGCGCAGCGCGATCGGCCGCGCCAACGCCGCGATGGCGGGCGAGGCGCTGCGCGTGCTCGGCTTCGCCTTCGGCGGAGCGGACGAGGAATGGACCTCCGAACTCGCCGTGCCGGTGGACGACCTGACCTGGGTGGGTCTTGCCGGGATGGCCGATCCGGTGCGCCCGGGCATGAACGCGCTGATGGGCGCGCTCCATGAAGCAGGGCTGCGCACCGTCATGATCACCGGCGACCAGGTCGCGACCGCGCGGGCCGTGGCACGGCAACTCGGCCTGGCGGGCAGCGGCGACATCACGGTGTTCGACGCGGTGGACCTCGATCGGCTCGGCACCCAGGCGGCGGCCATGTCCGCACGACAGGCGCATGTATTCGCGCGCGTCAGCCCGGCGCAGAAGCTCGGGATCGTCCGCGTCTTGCAAGCCGCGGGCGAGCGCGTCGCGATGACCGGTGACGGGATCAACGACAGCCCGGCGCTCAAGGCGGCCGATGTCGGCATCGCGATGGGGGGTACGGCGAGCAGCGAGGCGGCGCGGGAGGTGGCCGACCTGGTGCTGCCGAATGATGATTTGGCGGCGCTGGCCGTCGCGGTCGAGCGCGGGCGGGCCACCGCCACCAATGTGCGCAAGAGCATCCGCTACCTGCTGGGCACCAATCTCAGCGAGATCCTGGTCGTGCTCGGCGCCACCGCCGCAGGCTTCAGCGAGCCGCTGACGGCGATGCAGCTGCTGTGGATCAACCTGGTCTCGGACGTGCTGCCCGGGCTGGGCCTCGCCTTCGAGCAGCCCGATCCGGACCTGATGCAGGGCCCACCCAGGACAGCGACCACGATCGCCCCGCATGGCGATCTGCGCCGGCTGGGTGCTGAAGGCGGGTTGATCGCCACCGGAGCCCTGGGAGCGATGGCTTGGGGCGCGCTGCGCCACGGCGCCGGGCCGCAGGCGCGCACGATGGCGTTCGGCAGCCTGGTCACGGCGCAGCTTCTGCACGCCCTAACCTGTCGGTCGGACCACATCGGCCTGTTCACCGAAGGATCGAGTGCCCGGCCGCCCAACCGACCGCTCACGGGATTGCTGCTCGCGTCGGCCGGCGTGCAGGCGGCCGGGCTGTTCGTGCCGGGTCTGCGCCGCGCGCTGGGGGTGGTGCCGCTCGGCGCGGCGGACCTGATGGTGACCGCGGCAGCGGGCGTGGCGCCCTATCTGGCCAACGAGACGCTCAAGGCCGCACGGGGCAGGGTTCCGGGCTAATGCGGCTCGTTGACGTTCTGGGTCGCCCGCTCGATCTGCGCCTCGGCAACCAGGTCCTGCGCCTTCTCCCCCAGTTCCGCGAGGCGACCGCGGCCGATTTCATAGGCGGCGAGGCCGCCCTTCACCGCACCCTTCGCGACCGGGCGGCTCCAGCGCGCCAGCGCCGGCCGCCACAGCGGCCCGAGCAGCGCCGCCCCCGCGCTCAACAGCAGCCCCGTCGCCAGCCCGCTTGTATAGCCCCGCGCCATGTCTTCCGCGCCCCTTCGCCCAGTTCCGAAGCCGGGCAGCATACCCGCCATCCTGTCGCAGTATCGCCATCACGAGGGGGTGCGCACAGCAGGGACGGAGGAGCCCCTTGGCCGTAGCGGCCAGGCTCCGGCTGCCAACCCGGCACCTGCCAGTCCTGGAGGGGCTTCTGCCGGTGCGGCTGCGGCAGGTGCCGGCGGACGCCATCTCGGGGGCGACCTTGGCCGCGCTCGCGATCCCGGAAGTGATGGGCTACACGCGCATCGCCGGCACCCCGGTGGTGACCGGGCTCTATACCCTGTTGCTGCCGATGGCCCTGTTCGCGCTGTTCGGGTCGTCGCGGCATCTCGTGGTCGGTGCCAACTCGGCAACCGCCGCCATCCTCGCCGGCGGGCTGGCGGGCCTCGCCGCCCCGAACTCGGCGGCATGGGTGGCGCTGGCCGGGCTGTGCGCGCTGCTCGCGGCGGGGCTGCTGCTGATCGCCCGGCTCGTGCGCCTCGGCTTTCTGGCCGACTTCCTCTCGCGCACCGTGCTCGTGGGCTTCCTCACCGGGGTCGGCATCCAGGTCGCACTTGGCGAACTCCCTGGGCTGCTCGGACTGCCTGGAACCGGGCACGGCCCGGTCGGGAGACTGCTGGAAGCCATCGACGGGATCAGGCAGGCTCGCCTACCCGTCGTGCTGGTCGCGGCCGCCGTGATCGTGGTCATCGTCGGCGCGCGGCTTGTGTCGCCGCGGATTCCCGGCGCACTGATCGCCGCCATCGGATCGATCGCGGCGAGCTGGGGTCTCGCCCTGCAAGCGCGCGGCGTGTCGGTGCTCGGCCCTGTGCCGTCCGGGATTCCCTTCCTGGGCCTGCCGCATGTCGCCTGGAGCCTCGGCCTGTTGCAGCGGCTGCTGCCGACGGCGATCGCGATGACCGTCGTGATCCTGGCGCAGAGCGCGGCGACCTCACGGGCCTATGCGTCCCGCGCCGGCGAGCGTTTCGACGAGAACGTGGACCTCGTCGGGCTCGCGCTGGCCAATCTGGGCGCTGCCCTCTCCGGCACCTTCGTGGTCAATGGCAGCCCCACCAAAACGCAGATGGTCGTGAGCGCCGGCGGCCGCAGCCAGCTCGCCCAACTCGTCACCACTCTATTGGTCGCGCTGGTGCTGCTGGTGCTGACCCGGCCGTTGGCCTATCTGCCGCGCGCGGTGCTGTCGGCGGTGGTGTTCCTAATCGGGATCGAGCTGGTCGATCTCACCACTCTGCGCCACGTTCTTGCGGTGCGGCCGGCCGAGTTTGCGGTCGCCGTGGTGACGGCGGCGGTGGTGGTCCTGGTCGGCGTCGAGCAGGGCATCCTGGCCGCGATGGTGCTGTCGCTTTTCGATCATGTGCGCCGCGGCTACAGGCCGCGCAACGCGGTGCTTGTCGCCGACCACGGCGGGGCGCGGCCTGAACCGGTCGGCAGCAAGGGAGAGCTGAGGCCCGGCCTGCTGGTCTATCGTTTCACCCACAGCATGTATTACGCGAATGCGGCGCAGCTCGCGGAAGAGGTTGCCGCGCTGAGCCAAGGGGCTCACCCGCGCTGGTTCTGCTTCGACATGGCCGCGGTGTATGACGTGGACTACTCTGCCGAGCAAACTCTGCGATCGACGATCGCCCGGCTGCATCGCCAGGGCATTCGGCCCGTCCTCGCCGAGGTGGCACCGGAGGTGGACACTTGGCTCCGCCGCTACGGGATCGTGAAGCTGCTGGGGTCCGGCGCAATCTATGGCACCGTCGGTGACGTGGTAAGGGCCTATAATGCCGACCAGGATCACGGGTCCAGCCCCGGAACGCCAGCCCCCGGAATATCGAGCCATGCCTGACGCCACCGTGCCGCTCGTCCCCGCCGTGGTCGAACACCGCATTCCAGGGCGGATGCGCCTGCGCATTCCCCGGCGGCGTGGCGATGCCGCCTTCTTCGGCCATGTCGCGGCGGAGCTGGCGGAGGTGGCGGGCGTACGCAGCGTCCGGAACAACCCGGTTACCGCCAGCGTGCTGATCGAGCACGGGGGCGATGCGGCAGAGGTGCTGCAAGCAGCGCGGGAGCGGCACCTGTTCGCGGCGACCGAGCCGACTGGGGCCTCGGCGAGGGCGGTCGCTGCGTTCGACGCATTGGCCCGGTGGTCGCCCGGACGGTCTCCGCCGCGAGCGCTGAATCTGGCCGCCGCCGGCTTGGCGGGCGCCGAACTCGTACAGGTCGCGCGCGGGCGCGTAGTCGGGAGCGCGTCGGAGAATTTCTGGAACGCCTATGCCGCTTACGCCATGACCGGGCAGGGTAAGGTGGCGCTGCTGCTCGGTGTGTTCGGGCTGGTGCAGGTCATGCGCGGCGAGGTGCTGGGTTCGGCGACGTCGTTGTTCCTCTACGCGCTGAGTGCGCGGCGCATGGCGCAGTCGCGCACGGCGGAGTCCACGATCTAGATGGCAAAGGAAGCGGCGCTTGGCCGGGAGCAGGCGGCAGCCGTCGTCGCCGCAGCCGTGCGGCGATTGTTTACGATCGTCTCGGAGCAGCAGGCGCGCGAACTGGCCGCACTCGTGCTGCGCGACCTTGAGGCGCACGGCGTGCATTTGGTCCTCGCCCAAGAGGACAGCGACGACGGCCTGCCGTCAGAGGAATCGCATTCTCCGAAAGAACAGGCCGGCGCGGGGTAGCCAACCGCGCGAGCCCGGCCCAGTCGATCCGGCTTATTGACGCACGATCTCGCGATCGACACGCTGCGTCCGGGCGGCGTCGTGATCCGCTTTGGTTGGTCCGGTATACAGGACGCTCCGCCACGGGAGTTCGCTCGATGCCTGGAGAAACCGCGCGCACGTTGCAGAGCCATCGGTTGCCATACCCGCTGTCCGAAAGCGACCCTGCCAGCCTGGGCCTTGCGCCCCGTCCGCTGGAGGCGCTGGACCGGCTGATCCGCAGCCATATCGAGGAAGGCCGCTACCCCGGCGCGCAGATCGCGATCGCCCGCAACGGCAAGCTCGGCCTGTTCCGCACCTACGGCGATGCGCGCACCGAAGGCAGCCGGATGCCCGCCACCAACGAGACGCTGTTCCTGCTGTTCTCGCAGACCAAGGTGCTGACCAGCGCCGCCGTCTGGACCTTGGTCGAGGAGGGGCGGGTTTCCTTCATGGATCGTGTCGCCGACCACCTGCCGGAGTTCGCCGCGCGCGGCAAGGAGGTGATCACGCTCCAGCAGGTGATGACGCACCAGGGCGGCTTCCCGAGCGGGGACGTGAGCCGCGCGAGCTGGGCCGACCATGCGCGGATGCGCGCCGAGGTGTGCGACTTCTCGCTCGACTGGACGCCGGGTACACGCCTTCAGTACCACGGTCGCGCCGCGCATCTGGTGCAGGCGATGGTGATCGAGGCGGTCACCGGCCAGGACTATCGCGACGTGATCCGCGAGCGGGTGGTCGCACCGCTCGGGCTGGAAAGCGACATCATGGTGGGCGTGCCCGCTGCGTCGCAGGGGCGCTGCGCCGACACCTACGCGGCCGAGCCGCGCGACAACTCCGCCGAGTTCCGGGCGGCGGGCCTGCCGAGCGGCGGCGGGTTCGCGACCGCGCGCGGCATGGCGGCGTTCTACCAGATGCTGCTGAACAAGGGCCGGCTCGGGCCCGCGCGCGTGCTCTCGCCGCGCCTGATCGCGTATGTCGTGCGCAACCACACGGGGGAGTCGCCGGACGTGCAGATGGACGGCATTCCGATGCACCGGGGCCTTGGCCCGCATGTGCGCGGGTCCAGCGACCGCATCCGCGGGCTCGGCACGATCGGCGCGCCGGACACGTTCGGGCACGGCGGCGTCGGGTCGTCGTATTCCTGGGCCGATCCGGCCAGCGGCGTGTCGTTCAGCTACCTGACGAACTACGTCCAACCGGACCCGTGGCACTCGGCGCGGCTGGATCGAGTGAGCAATCTCGTGCACGCCGCGATCGATTGACGGGGGATCTGATCACGCTCGACCCCGGCGCGCGGCGGGCCATCCTCGACGCGGCGGAGGGACTGCGCGACGCGGCGGTGACGTTGCTGGACCGGCTGGTGCGCCACCGCAGCCTGTTGGGGCATGAATTCGAGCTACATCCTGGAGTGGCTGGAGCGGAAATACCCGGTTCCCGCCCTGATGCCGCGCGATGACGACGGTTGGCTCGCCACCCCCGCCAGTGCCTGGTCCTGGCCGACGGGGTCTGCGACGCCTTCCTGTTGGTATTCTTCGAGCGTAGCCGCCCCCAGGCGCATCAGAGCGCACCTTGGATTGCGCGGCAGATGCGCAAAATCGACGGCGGCCTCGCCGAGATGGCGCGCATCGTGGGCAGTCGCGCGCACGCCGTCGCCGACCGCTTCACGCTCGCCGATGTCGGGTTCGGCTGCGTGCTCGGCTACTTTGACGTCCGCTTCCCCGAGCTGGACTGGCGCGACCGGCACCCCAATCTGGCGCGCTACATGGAGGCCTTGTCGAACCGGCCCTCGTTCCAGAGCACCGTCCCGTATCCACAGACCATCAGCGACGCGGTGGTCTGATCTCCGTTCATCGCTCCAACCCGCCGCACCGGCATGGTGCGATCCTCGCCGATCAGGGCTGTCGGGCGAACGCCGCAATCGCCTCGGCCATCGCCCTGGGCTGCTCGGGCGCGAGCGCGTGGCCGGCATGGGGGATGAGCACGATCGAGACGCGGGAGCCGAGCGCGTCCTTCAGCACCGAGGACAGACGGACCGGCGCCACCGTGTCATCGGCGGCTTGCAACAGCAGGACGGGGGCGTGCCCGGCCGCGAACCACAAATCCACGCTGGTCGCCTTCTCGGCGGCCTCCTCGGCGCGCATCGCCTCGGGGTGCCAGCCGCCCAGCCATGCTCGGGCGTCGTTGCCGGGCGCGAAGAACGCGGTGCGGAGCGCGCGCAGCCGCTCGGCCTCCGGCAGGGCCAGATCGCCGCTCTCGTCCATTGCCTTGCGGATGTCAGGCGCGATCACGGCGCCTCGCGCGCCGGGCGGCAACTTGCCGGGAGAAGCGGCCGCCAGCACGAGGCCCCGGACCAGATCGGGCCGGTCCGTCGCCAGCATGCGAGCCACGAAGTTGCCGACGGCATGGCCGACGATGACGGCGCGACCGCGCCCCTGCTGCACGATGACCGCCGCCACGTCGGCCGCGTAGTCGTGCAGGGTCAGGTCCGTCATCGGCCCGGTGCTGCCGCCGATCCCGCGCGGCTGTGGACGCAGCACCCGGAACCCGTCGGCGGCCAGCAAGTCGGCCACCTCGTCGTAGTCGGTGGCACCGCGTCCGAGTGAGGGCAGGATCACGATCACCGGGCCGCTGCCCTGGGCCAACACCTCGATGCGGGCGGGCCCATTGGTCGCCCGCAGATGCTCCAATTCCGGGCCGGCACCGGCCAGCATCAGCAAGACAGCCAGCGCCGCCAGCCGCGCGCTCCTGATCATGCGTTTCCTCCGTCTTCGCGCCTAGTTGCACGACCAGCCGATCGATGCCTAGCCTCGGGTCGGAAATGGGAGGAATGCCATGATGGACGCACCCCTGATCGACGAGGCTCCCGCGCTGGACGCAGCGGCTTGCGCGGATCTGGGCGAGCAACTCGTCGCCCTGCTGAAGTTGCGGACGCTCCCCATCGGGATGAAGCTGTTCGAGGACGTAGAGGAGATGGCCCGGCTGCCGGGCCTGCGGCGGCCGCCCAAGGGACGCACCTTCTCGACTTGCCAGCTGGTGACGCAAGCGCGCATCGCCGGGTTCACGCTGGGCATCACCACGGAGAACGTGCCGGCGTTCTCAAGCTGTAGCAGCATCATCGGGCTGGACGCACCGGGCGAGATCTTCACCTCCGGCCGCAAGATGGAGGGGGTCTGGTTCGAAAACCGCGAGGCCGCGGCGGCGCATCAGGCGCAGATGCCGCGCGTGTCGCCGGGCCGATACCATGGGATGGTGGCCTCGCCGCTGCGCAGCGCGCGCCTTGATCCGCCGGATATCTGCCTGTTCTACGCCAATCCCGCGCAGATGATCCTGTTCATCAACGGACTCCAGTGGAAGAACTACCGCCGCTACGATTTCAGCGTCACCGGCGAGAGCGCCTGCGCGAACTCGTGGGGTCATGCGTTGAAGACCCGCACCGTCAGCCTGTCCATTCCCTGCTTCGCCGAGCGCCGCTACGGCGGGGTGGCCGACGACGAGATGCTGATGGCCTGTCCGCCCGAAGACCTCCGACGGGGCGTGACGGGTCTGCACGGGTTGAGCAAGGCGGGACTGCGCTACCCGATCATGCCGTTCGGCCCGCAGGCGGAACCGGCCGAGGGCATGGCCAAGAGCTACGCCGGGAAAAGCTGAGCCGCTTGGTTCGGATAGCAACGGCAGGCGGGGAGCATCAGCCGTTTTGCTCCTCCAGGGCCGCGATCTCGGCGTCACTGAAGCCGAAATGGTGCGCGACCTCGTGGATCACGACGGTGCGGACCAACCCGTACAGGTCCTGATCGGTCTCGATCCATTCAAGCAGGATCGGCTGACGATACAGCACGATCAGATCGGGCGGGCGGGCGATGTCATCGACGCTGCGTGCGGGCAGCGGTGTTCCGCGATAGAGGCCGGTCAGGTCCCAGGCGGAGTCGATGCCGAGTTCACTGAGAGTGACCTCGTCGGCCTCGTCTTCCACCGCGATGCCGACCCCTTCGATGTGGCGCGCGAGCCGGGGCGGGATTTCGGCCAGTGCGCGCTCGGCCAGGACCGCGATATCATCGAGGCTTGGTGGCGGGCCGGCGTGCGGGTGCTGGGTCATGAGCCCGTCTGCCGCCGTCGGGGCAAGCGGGTCAAGCCGTGCGGAGGGACGAGGGATGGAAATATTGACGGAGGCGGAGCGGGCAAGCCTGCCGACGACGCTGCCGGCCTGGACGATGGTCGAGGAGGGCGCGGCCATTCGGCGCGGTTTCCGCTTCCGCGACTTCAGCGAGGCGTGGGGCTTCATGGCTCGGGTGGCGCTGCTGGCCGAGCGCCACGACCATCACCCCGACTGGTCGAACGTGTGGAACCGCGTGGACATCCGGCTCAGCACCCATGACGCCGGCGGGCTCACCGGGCGAGACGTACGGCTAGCCCAGGCGATCGACGCGCTGCTGGCGTGAGCGGGCCCGGGTTCGCCGACCGCGCGGCGCTGATCCGCCGGGCCAGCGCACGGCTGTGCGCCCGCTTAGGCTGGGCGGCGCTGCATGAGGTTCCGCTGCCGAACGGGCGCCGCGCCGACATCCTTGCGCTGCGCCCGGACGGCGGGTTCGCCTGCATCGAGGTCAAGTCGGGCGCTCGCGACTTTCTGGCAGACGGGAAATGGCCGGAGTACCAGGATTTCTGCGACGCCCTGTTCTTCGCCGTGGATGCGGATTTCCCGTGCGAATTGCTGCCCGAGGCGGCGGGGCTGATCGTGGCAGACGGGCTGGAGGCGGACCTGCTGCGCCCGGCTCCGGACAACCGCCTGGCCGCCACCCGCCGGCGCGCCCTGTTGCACCGTTTCGCGCTCCTGGCGGCCGGCCGGCTCGCCGCCGCGGAGGATCCGGCCGGGATGGCCGGGCTGCGCGCGGCGCTGCGTCTAGACTAATACCAAGTCTCTCTGATCAGAACCCACAGAGCCGGTGTCCTCGACGAAAAAGGCGGGCTGTCGGGAGAGTGGCAAGCTTCCCATAGGTTCTGATCAGAGAGACATGGTATAAGGGCCGCTTACGACCGGATGCGCGCCAGGGTCGCCGTGGTGGACTGGCCGTCCACGATATCGGCCAGCAGGAGCTTTCCGCCCCAGCCCTCTAGCAACTCGGCGCCGACAACCTCCTCGGCCCGATAATCGGCGCCCTTGACAAGCAGGTCCGGACGCAGTTCCCGGATCAGCGCCTCGGGCGTGTCCTCCTCGAAGACGCAGACGAGATCCACGCTGGCAAGGCTGGCGAGCACGGCAGCCCGTGCCGCCTCCGGCTGGACCGGCCGGGTGGAACCCTTCAGCCGGCGCACGCTGGCGTCGCTGTTCAAGCCCACGACCAGCCGATCGCAGGCCACGCGCGCCTGCTCCAGCAGGTGCACGTGACCAGGGTGCAGCAGGTCGAAGCACCCGTTCGTGAAGCCGATTCGCCAGCCCCGCAGCCGCCATCGCTGCACCTGCTCGCTCGCTTCCTCGCGCGTGACGACCTTGCGGAGCGCACCGCGTTGCGGGCTGAGCGCGGTCATCAGGTCGGTCGGGCGGGCGACAGCGGTTCCAACCTTGCCCACGACGATGCCGGCGGCGATGTTGGCCAGTCGCGCCGACACTTTGAGATCAAGCCCGGCCGCCAGACCGCACGCCAGCGCCGCAGCCACGGTGTCGCCAGCACCGGAGACGTCATAGACCTCCGGCGCCTCGGCCGGCAGATGCAGCACGGTTTCCGACGCGACCAGCGTCATGCCGTGCTCCGAGCGCGTCACCAGCACGGCCCCGAATCCATAACGCTCGCGCAGGACGGTCGCGGCGGCGACGATATCGGTCTCGGTGTCAGTCGGCAGGCCGGTGGCTTCGGCCAGTTCGCTCCGGTTCGGCGTGATCACATCCGCGCCGGCATAGGGTGCGTAGTCGGGCCCCTTGGGATCGACGATCACGCGGCGCCCCGCGTTGCGGGCGGCGGCGATGAGCTGGGCAGGGAGGGTGCCGGCCAGCAGGCCCTTGTTATAGTCGGACAGGACCGTCACGCTGGTCGCGGCCATGGCGTCGCGGGCAATCCGCAGGATGCGCTCGGCACAGCGCGGGTCCACCGGGCCGGTCTCCTCGCGGTCGGCGCGCAGAAGTTGCTGGCCGGCGGCGATGTAGCGGGTCTTGACGGTGGTCGTGCGTCCGCCCTCGACCAGAAGCCAGGGCTCCACGTTCGGCTGGCCGCCGATCAGCCCGGTCAGGTCCGAGCCCGCCTGGTCGTCGCCGACCACCGAGATGAAGGCGACGGCGGCGCCAAGGGCAGTCAGGTTGCGGACCACGTTGCCCGCGCCACCCGGGACCGCGATCTCCCGCTCCTCTCGCAGGATCGGCACTGGCGCCTCCGGGCTGACACGCGCCACCCCGCCATAGACGTAGCGGTCGAGCATGACGTCCCCGATCACCAGGGCACTAGCTCGCGCGAGGCGCCGGACGGCTTCGCCGAGATCGATCTGAGGGGCAAGGCCCGACTGGACGTGGGTCATCCGACACGCCGTAGCAACAGCAGGGGGCCGCTTTCAAGCGAGGCGTGCGGCTCAGGCGCTGAGGAAGTCGATTCCGTCCGATTCCAGAACCACGCAGGTGAGCGCGCCACCCATCACCGCACCCGTATCGATGCCGATGCGGTTGGAACGGACGACGGGGGCGGGAGTGGGCGTGTGGCCATGCACCACCACCGCTCCGAACGGCTCGGTCGCGGACAGGAAGGGCTCGCGTATCCACAGCAGGTCGTCTTGCGCCTGCGCGGCGATCGGGATGCCCGGCCGCAACCCCGCGTGAACGAAGAGGTAGCCGCCGGCGGCGTGGGTGAGCGCCAGGCCGCGCAGCAGGTCGAGCCGCGGTTCGAGCGCCTCGGCCCACGCTTCGGGATCGGCGGAACCGCCCAGCCCGAAGCTGCGCAACGTCGCCGCGCCGCCATTCATCAGCCAGTGGCGCCCCGCGCGCGGACTGCGCTCGGTGAGGGCGGCAATCATCATCGCCTCGTGATTGCCCATCAAGTTGACAACCGCATCAATGCCGGCCGGCGCCGGGCCGTCCGCGATCAGGTTCAGCACCCCGGCGCTGTCCGGCCCGCGGTCGACGTAATCGCCGAGATGCACCAGCGTGGTGGCCGCCACGGGCCGCGCCGCGATGTCCCGCTCCACGGCCCGGTGCAGCGCTCCCAGTCGGTCCAGGCAGCCATGCACGTCCCCGATAGCATAGACCCGCTCCCCAGCCGGCAGCGCGGCCGGGGCGGAGCGGACAATGGTCATGCGCACTCCTGGGGCGGGGCCATGTGATCCCTTTGCCGTCGCCAACGGGCATGCTAGATACGCGCCGCCGCGACTGGGGGATAGTTTAGCGGTAGAACTCCCGGCTCTGGACCGGGCAGCCTTGGTTCGAATCCAGGTCCCCCAGCCACCGCGACGCGCCCTCCTTACAGCTTCCTGGACTTTTCGGCTCCGGCACCTGCTGGAGGCCCAGCGTGCTCAGGAGGTTCCCACAATGCTCCCACATTGCCCGCAAACGTGGGGTCTACCACTACCGCCGCCGACTGCCCCGCAACGCCGGTGAGGTGACGCTGAGCCTCGGAACGAAACTGTATCGAGAGGCCGAGCACCGCGCTATAATCCTCGACCAAGCGTTCAGCGGCGCATGGGCACGGGCGGTAGCGGCAGTGAGCGACGGGGCGGACTTGAACGCCATCCTACGGGACTGCTCTCCGGGAGTTCCTGGAGGCGGACCTACAGCGGCGAATGGAGCGCCCGGCTCACACTCCTGTCTACGGCCATTGGTGGGAACCGGGCGACCCCGGCACGGCCGCCGATGCGGATCTTAGCAGGCCATCCGCGTGGCCCGCGACAGCCTGGCCCGTGACCTCGCGCAAAACAGCCCCGACGACTTGATGGAGGAGGAAGCGGAGCGGCTCCTTGCTCAGCACGGCCTCCCCCGAGGACCTCCTCCGCCCGCTTACCTTCGGCCTCCTGGAAGCCGCCATCGGGGGATGGGAAATGGCCGAGCGGCGGACTTTGGGGACCGCCCCGCTGGTCTTCAAGCCGTCCGAACCCCCAAAGGGCAGTGATCCGGGAGGAACGAGCGGACCAGCGACCAAGGCGCCCAAGGGACCGCCTGTGTCCGCCCTACTGGACGCCTTCGCTGAATGGGCGCGCACATCTGGCGGCTGGAAGGCGGGGGGCGAGGCTCAGGCTCTTGCCTCGCTTCGGTTGTTCCTGGAGTGCTGCGGAGACCGCCCGGCGGACAGCGACGGGCACGCGGACGGGGACACGTTCCGGGCCACCCTTCGGCAGCTTCCGACCACCTACAGGAAGTCCGCCAAGGAGAAGGACCGGCCCCTGGCCGAGTTGATCGCCGAAGCCGATGCGAGGGGCGCGGCGCGGATCGTGGATAAAACCGTCAAGCGCCACTTCTGGGCCGTGTCGCGGTTCTTCGCGTTCCTTATGGAGACGGGCCGCTTGCCGCGGAACGCGGACAATCCCGGCCGGGGTTTCTCGTTCAACCTGAAAGGCGCCGCGCGCAAGCAGCGGGACATGTGGGCGGGGGAGGAGCTTCGGAAGCTGTTCGCGTCCCCGGTCTGGACAGGTTGCCATTCCTACCAGCGGTCCCGTCCCGGCAACCACGTCATCCGCAACTCCCTGTTCTGGCTTCCCCTGCTGGGGCTGTTCCACGGCAACCGGCTTGAGGAATTCGCCCAACTCCATCGGGAAGACGTGGGGCGCGAAGATGGCGTCCTGTTCCTACGCATCACCGATGAGGGGGGCCGCCAACTCAAGAATGAGCAAAGCCGGCGCAAGGTGCCGCTGCATCCTGAATTGATCCGTGTCGGTTTCCTGGAATACGTGGCCGATACGGCGCCGCATCCCCAGGACCGCCTCTTCCCCGACCTACAGCCGGCGGGACCAGACCAGAAGCTCGGGTTCGGGTTCAGCAAACGCTTCAGTCACTACCGGAAGGCCATCGGCGTCCGCCGTCGCGGCCTGGACTATCATTCGCTCCGGCATGGCGTGACAACCGCGCTGTATGAGGCGGAAGTCAATGAGGGTTGGATCGACCTCATCTCCGGCCGGGAGAGCGGCGGGGAGAGCCGGCGCCGCTACCTCAAGGGTGTCCGCCTGTCGCTTCTGAGGGGCGCCATAGACCGCGTGAGGTGGCCTGAGGTGAACTTGTCGCACCTGTATGTGCGCGAGGCTGGGGATGAAAACTGGCCGGGGGTCGCCGCGGTGGTTGAACATGATACGGGCAACATCACCGGCGACATATACACGGCCGGCTCTCCGGATGCTCTGAAGCGCGCTTGTGTGAGGGCCGTGCGGCTGCCAGCGGGCGCATAGCCGTCCCGGAATGGGCTTTCTTCCGAGACGATCTATCGTTACGGTGGCGGCGAATAGGGGCTTGGGGAAATCATGCCGCGCCGCGTTCGCCTCTCCACCCTGGTGCTGACCGCCTTCATGGTCCTGCCGACCTTTTCCCCGTTGGCGCAGCCCAGCGAGAAGGTCTTCGGCACGCTATCCGTCGAGTTCTACGATGAACGGGTGGGGGGTGCGCTGGTCGGCTGTGTGCTGGGGTTCGGCCATCTCCTTCAGGATTTCGTCTATGAAGCGGGGCGCCCAGTTTACATAGACGGTTCGGTTGGTATTGAAGTCTTTTCGGGCCGCGTCATGCTCTCTGTGAAGCTCGTGCCCGCCGATGTGACGGCCGGGAGCAATGGGCAGCCAAGCTTGACGGTATTCACGCCTGAGAATGCGTATCTCACGTTCGGTCCTATCTCGACTGCCGGGAAGGAAATCATACGCTTCCGCTGCGATCAGGGCGGCTTTTGCGCGGGGTATGGAGACATAGAACTGTTGCAGGCGTTTTTGCGGAGCGAGGATACCGGTTTTGAGGTCTCCTATCAGCGATCGAGCGGCGGCCTGGACGTAGCCACGATGATCGAGCTTCCCACTAACCCCGACCGACGCGGCTGGCAGGATGTGGGGAACTTCGGGCACTGTGTCCAATCGCTGCTCCGTGCCACGGTCGGTCAGCAGCGCGGCCACTAGTCCAGTCGGAGAGAAGGCCGGGAGGATGATCCTCATGCGGCCATTCTGGGAGTCGATACAGGGTGCCCTGTGCGGCCCCGCTAGCTCCTACCCGGAACGTCCCTAAGCCTCTCCAGGACGCTCCTATGGCGCGCGAAAGGCATGTCCGTCAGGCGCCCTCCTGCCCCTCTGGTCTAACCGGCATCTCCTGGCAGCTTCGCCGTCAACTGCGGCCGAATGCCCGCAACACGCTCGTAAGCGTCCCCCAGCGCCGACTTGGCGCCCTCTGCGGCGGATGTGGGGACGATCAGGGCGTCATGCAGCGGTAGCGCCAGAATGCCGCGCCCGCGCATCTTCCGCATGGCGGCTGTCAGCGCTTCCGCTTCGAGGCCCATCAGGCGGAACGTCAGAAGCCTTTTGGGCGGAGCGATATGCGCCAGCCTGTTCAGGCCCGCTATGTCCGCCACGCTGGCGGCGGGGTTGGACAGGAACGGGAAGCGGTCGAACATGAGCGCGGCGACTTCGGCGGGACCGTGCCGGGCCAGCGCGGGGACGTTCGCCAGATTATCCGTGGGCCAGCTTCCGCGTCGCGCCGTGCCATTGCCGAGAAGTCACTGTCGCCCAAGTCTTTCCGACCTCTCGCGATCCGACACCAGGCAGCGCATAGGGATCGCCGTCCGGCAGCGGCACCCCGGTAAGGCCGCACATGATGGTCAGGTGGGACGCCCGCGCGTCGATCTCCGCGACAGGCCCGCCGTCAATGGTGATGCGCCGCCGCTGGTCCCTGCGGATGGCCTGATAGTTGCCCTCGCCCGCGGCGATCCAGCGCCCGAACAGTGCCGGGTGATGATGGAACACCCAACTCGATCTTGGCGGGGCGCAGCCGGTGACAGTATGCATCGCGGCGAAGGCGTTCGTGTCGGCTACGTCGTGTCGGACGATGTTGAAGACTGACGCGCCGGGCCGGACTGGCGGCGGGCGTGTCGCTGCGTCCTTCCTGCGCGCCCTCAGCGGCTTCACGACGATCAACTCGGGGACGCGTGGCGGCTTCGTCGGGAAGCGGGCCTCAAAGTCTGCCCGGAGCGATGCCGGGGTGATCCCGTGGTCCGCCGCGAGCGCCAGGAGGGCCGCTGTCGGGCGGAACCGCGCCGCCTTCCCGCCGAATGACCAGTCACCCGGCTCCCACTCGGCCACACCGAAGCGAATGCCCTGGACCGTCGAGATGAACTCTAGATCGGCCATCCCCGTGACGACGGCTTGGAATTGGCGGCAGCCCACGGGCGAGCCGCTGAAGGCGTTCGTCTTGAGGCTCCTGAATGTTGCCCGTGGTGGCGTGCTGTTCCAGGCGTCCAGCAATCCCCCGATCACGGCGCCAACGGCTCCCCGAAGTTTGGCAATCCCCGTGCCTCGCCGTTGGTTGCCCCGGCCCTCACGGGCGGCGACACGCGCCGTCAGGGCGTCGATCAGGGCGGAGGCGCCCGACGAGACCGGGACGGCCAGCAGGTTGAGCGGCACTGCGCTGTCCAGGTCTTCGAGGGTCCACTCTGCGACAGGGCCGGGAGACCGACTTTCGTTATCCGTTACCCCTCCGGTGCCTTCTACTCCATTAAGTGACTCCAGTGGGGCACTCACGGTGGTTCCTCGATGTATGGAGATGGGAGATGAACCAATGAGGGATGGACGCATGGATACCCGAGGGAGGCGTTAACGAACTGCATGCGTCCTATGGCTGAGCAGTCTTGATGGGCCGTATGGCCCCCTGCCGTCCCCTTGGCGGGTCAGGGCAACGGCAGGCAAGCCATACGGGACGCATCGGACGGACGTTGATGAGAGCGGAACAACGGTGATCGGTCACAGCAGCCATGGCGGACCTTCCGGTTGCCATCAGGCTGCCTCGGGTCCCATTGGGTAGTGAGACGAGCGACACGGTCCGATTTCCTTCTTCGATAAAGGTCCGATCCGGACCTAATAACTCGACTTGTATATACGGCGATTGATGGGACGAGGGCGGCGACCTCTCTGGGATTGGCGAAGCCGCCACGCTCGTTGATCCCGCGCCGCTATTCCGGCGCCCGCCAATTCGGGGTCCAACCCGCCTTGTCTAGCTCGCCATCGACGGCATCCGGGCGATAGCGTCCCTTGCGCACGCCCTGGATGGTGCTGAGCGAGGCCCCCGTGACCGCCCTGATTTGCGAAACGGGCCACCCCCAGATTGCATAGCCGCGCATATCCGTAATGTCTCTGTCGCTGTATATCTCCCTTGTCGGGCGATAGGCGCGGCCTGCCCGGGCCATGTCCGCCATGTTCTCGGCCTGAGACCCTGTCCGGAGGTGGCTGGGGTTGCCGCAGAAGGAGTTGTTGCAGGAGTGCAGTACGGACTGTCCCTTTGGGATAGGCCCTGCCGCAAACTCGAACGCAAGACGGTGCGTGTAGAAGAGGGTGCGGTGATAGCGTATCTGACCATAGCCGCCGGTAGAGGCGGCACCGGTCCAGAGGTGGCAGCCGCTGTTCGGCTCCGGGTGGAGCCCCGCGAGAAGACGTTCCCTCACGGTGGCCCGATCGCTCGCGGTGAGGTCGGTATAGATGTTGGGCATTGTGTCTCTTCTCAAAATAGACGGTCCGACAGTGCGGCTCGTCGTGGTTAAGGGAGAGAGGGCCCCCCATTCTATGCAGCGACTTTGCCGCCTGCCGCGGTCCTCAGTGCGGACCGCATGGTCTGCCCGCGGCTTAGGGTTGGTGCCCGGATCGAACGTCACCAGGGGCGTCCCCCGAAGGGCCGGATGGCGTCGCCTAGGGGGTCGCGGTTTGCGGGCGAGCGCGTCGTCTGTCGTGTTCACGGTGTTCTCCTGTGGGTTCGGGGTTCGCAGCCGCGCACGGTTCGGGTCGGCATCCCGGCCGCACGCTGAGGGGGAGGCGTAGTGCTTTCATTCTGCCGGCCCCGGACGCCTCTGTGCGGACTGCTCGAGGAAGCTTTCGGGGTCCCGCCCAGCCGCCCTCAGCGCGAACCGCACGGCGTCGCTCCGGGTCGCATAGGGTTGGCGTAGCATCCGGAGCGTTGTCGTGATGCGACGCGGGCCGTTTACCTCCGCGGGGTGAGGCGAACGGTCAGCTGGTCTTGCATGGTCGGGTGTCCTTTGGTGATGGTCAATGGGCGCACGGCGGCGCGGCGCTGGGGCCGTCGAAAGATCGCAGTGCGAATAAACAGGGCGAACGGGGAGTGCTGACCCGCATAGGGCTGCCGCCGTAAGAAGGGCGTTTTAACCACCCAGGGAAGCCCCAGGAGGAGCCCGAGGGGAGCCCGTGGGCGCCCTCTAGCGCGTCCCGCTGTTACCTAGCGGATCGACTCAAGCCGCTCAGCGCGCTCCTGGAGCCCCTAGCGGGCATGTGGGCTTCTATGGGCGCTCCAGCACCGATATACGCTCGCCGGCCGATGCCTAGCCGCTTCGCAATCTCCGCTGGACCGATGCCTGGTCCTTCATCTGGCGCACCTGGGCCACGTCTATGGACGCCTCCGGCCGTGTAGACGCCGCGACCTTGGCGGCGGCGATCCCCTCAAGCTGACGCTCGCGTCGCAGGTTCGTCTCGAACTCCGCGAAGACACCCAGCATATCGAGGAACGCCTTGCCGGCCGAGGTTGACGTGTCGATCGGCTGTTCCGTGGCGCGCAGCGTAACGCTCTTGGCCTTCAGTTCATGGACGATGTTCTGCAGGTCGCGCATGGACCGGGCGAGGCGATCAATCCGCGTGACCGTCAGCACATGGCCACGGGTCAGGAAGTCCATGAGGGTCTGTAGCTCCGTCGACCGTCAGCCGCGTGCAGACGCCTTCTCAGCGCGGATAACCTCGCACCCGGCGGCCGCAACGCGGCCTCCTGTATCCCTAACTCCTGATCCGTGGTGCTCACCGCGCGTATCCGTAGGTCGCCATCACCCGCTCCCATGTCTCGTTAGCCTCTAGACCAGACCAACGTAGCGTCCAGAAGTCAGTCTGCAACCTAATGATACGCGTTCGGCGTCTCGCGATGCCGTATCGATGGGGTATGCCCTAATCGGACGCTGGCCCACGGTCGTCAGGCTTAGACCATCCCCATCAAGACGTCGCTTGCGATCACCGATGCTGCTCGTTTGCTGATTGCTGATGGCGGCGCTTCCTGTATGGCACTCCACAAAATGGGGCAGCCTCAGAGGACCCTGCGATCAATATCACAGGCGAGGCAGGCAAACGGGCCGCCGAAGGGAATCAACGGTCTTCTGGTTGCGCACCTGGGAGAGGCCGGTGCGACGCTCGTTTGGACACTAATCTGCGGAGTGGGCGTGGTTCTGGCGGTCGTGTTCGCCCGCTACGTCGGTGTGTTGGGCGCCGGCGGTGCGGCCGAGGGCAGCCCGGACCGGGGAGCCTACGAGAACCTTCGTGGCAGCTTAGGCGAAGGCGGAGTGCCAACGCGCATCTACGGTGGGTTGCTGACGACGTTTCTCAACGGGGTCGATCGATTTTTTGGTGACGATGACAAAGCCGAGTTGAGCGCCTTTCCTCACGCATTTGGCCTGCGTGGGTCCTACCTGCTCTGGACCGCCGCGGCCTTCGATCGGTGCCTCCTCTTGGCACTGGTCTATCCGATCGTGAGCATCGTCGTGATCTGGGCGATCTCTGGCCACGTGGGCTCAGCCGAGGCGTCGCTTGGTCTGCCGAGCCATACGAGCCCTTGGGACCGGAGCGCTTTCGCCGGTGCCTGGGCGATCATGCTGTTTTCAACGTTGCGGATTATCCATACTTCGCGGTGGCGATGCCTTTTCTGGTTCGTCCCTGTCGTTGTCGCTGGCGCTGTCCCTGTCGCTGTCGCTGGCGCTGTCCCTGTCGCTGTCGTTGTCGCTGTCCCTTTCGCTGTCGCTGTCGCTGTCCCCGGTGTCGCTGTCGCTGGCACTGGCGCTGGCGCTGTCGCCGGCGCTGTCGCAGGCGCTGTCGCCGGCGCCGTCGCCGGCGCCGTCGCAGGCGCTGTCGCTGTCGCTGTCCCCGGTGTCGCTGTCGCTGGCACTGGCGCTGGCGCCGTCTTTGTCGCTGTCGCTTTCGCTGTCAAGTTTGTGTCGGACCGATCGGCGCAGCGCCGACGTCAGGGGGCATTCCTCTCCGTGTTCAGTTGTTTCATGGGCGCCATCGTCATCTTCCTTGCTTTCGAGTTTATCTTCCTCACCGGAATGGCCAACCAGCGGTCCACTACTCCTATTTTTCGGCCTGCTCACGTTGGTCAATGCGCCCTTCGACTGGCTGTCCCTCGGCCTCACGAGGGCGCTTTTGCGTCGGGGCGTGGAACTTCGGGGCTGGTGGCCCTATGGCTTGGCGTTCCTGGACGCCATTCTGGCACTCGCCATTTTGGTAATCCTGGCGGGAGTGATGGTGATCGGCGTGCAGGCCTTCGATCTGGCGGCGACGCTTGGCAATGGGCTGCCTATCCTGCCGATAAACAAGCTGCTGGACGACGTCGCCGCACGCCCGGGCGATCCCGTCCATTGGTGGATATATGCCTTGCTCCTTTCTACGCTGCTCCCGAGCCTAGCCAACCTCCTGACTGGCGCCCTCTCGCTCACCCGTGGCCTCTCGGGCCTCTCTGCCGTGCTTCTGCGTTTTCTTCCGGTCGACGCTGCCGTGCCCGCGTTCGAACGCGCATGGATCGCCGCCGTGCTGACGGCGCAGTGGGTCATTGGGGCTGCCCTCATGCTCGGCGCGCTGGTCGGGCTGGGGTTTATCGTGGTCACGGCCGTTCCCGAACTCGGGACGTGGTTCCTGCAATATGCGCGTGCGGTCGCTAGTCTCGATCTGCCACAGCAGGCTTGGATGTTCATTCGAGGCTTGAAATCACTGTCATCCGCAGGGGCATATGAGGCCGTTTCCGGTGCCGTTTTCTGCGGGTTTGCGGGCCGCTCCGCAGGCAGGTGGACACCTCTAAAAACGTCCGGACGGCGATCCCGCACCCAGTAAAATCAGAGACTTAGCAGCGTTCGGCGGTGCGCCGGGAGGGGTTTTTAGAGGTGTCCAGGTTTTTGGCGTAGGGGTCTAGCCGGATGCGTTACCTCCGCAGCGCGAGCCGATGCCACCACCCGCCACCGTCCCCCGCCCATCCCTACTGCTCGCCGCTGGCGCAACGTGACCGCCGCTTGCTGTCCCTGCGCCCGCATTGCGCTGCCGTGCCGAGCAGCTTCGTCGCGCCCGCGTCGTCCAGCCAGAGCCCCGACATTCCCCGGCAGGGGTGTGGGCTCTCCAGGGATGACTTCAAGAAGTCGGTTGAAGGTCGTCGTTGTTATTCGCCGCCGGCCTCTCAGCGTGGAGTGCCAGCCGCCCGCAAACCGTGGGATGAAACGGCTACGGGTAAGGGTCCGAATGGGCGGCTTCGCGGGAGCCGGGGGCGTGGCTAGGCCCCCTTCATGGGCCCATCCGGGCCGGCGGGACCGGGTGGGGGTCTCCTGGAGCGATCCCGGCGAAGGCCGGTGCAACCGTTGAGAACCGGTTGCGGGTGCCGCCTGGGTAGCCTGACGGGTCACAGGGAGCAGGTATTGTGGACGAGGGCTTGCCGGACAGCCTCTTGCTGTCCCTTCAGGAGCGCTATCTGCGGGGCGATGTTCTCTCCCGAGATTGACGCAGTGGGTATCCCGAGAAAGAGCACGCCGACAATATCGTTGCTACGTGCCTTCGCCTGCTGGCTGGAGGCGGTTGCTAGGGCGGTTGCGAGGTGCTGTTGCTCCTCTCCGAGTTGGCCGCAGTTCCACCGCTCGTAGGGAACACTGCTGACATACTGGGCCTGAACGGCCTCCGGGGACTAGGGCGCAGGCGCCAACGGCAAGTGTCCCGAGTAGGGCGGCAATGACTGTCAGGTGCTTCACAGAGTTTCCCCCTTTATCGCGGGAAGCGAAGCCTACCAAAATAGATCGCCTACCGCAACATTTGTGAGCGGCGCCGTATGGACCAGTTCTATGCGCCGGGGGCAGGCAGCAATTTTCCAAGAAGTCCGTCGGGGGTATGCGTGGGTGGCAGCGTGGGTGGTCTAGCGCAAATCGGAACGGATTTCCTTTAGCCTTCCCAGGGCCTTAGCGCTCTTTCGTTTCGATGGTGGAGCCAAGGGGACACTACAATCGGTATTCCTTCCTGGCAAGTTGACGGGAGCAGCGACCGTTCCGCACAATGCTCCCACATTCACCCCGCCGGAGCCGGCTGGGCCACGGGAGCAGCAGGGCGTCAGCGGAATTGTTGCGGGTCGTTACGGGTCCAGGTCCCCCAGCCAGTTCCTCCATCCCGCCATCTCCGGGCGCATGGAACATGCGGGGAGCAGACCGGTATTGGCCCGGATCAAGAAATCGGCGCGGTCGATTGATCTTGGTCGATAATCTCGACGCCGAGATCCGGCATCAGCACGGCCGCGCCTGTCAGCCTTCCCTCACGCAACGCACCCAGGGCGGCATTGGCCTGCGCAAGGGCAAGGCGTGGGTCTCGGTCACGACTGGAACGAGCGGCGCGAGCGCGAGGAACTCCGTGGCATCCCGCCGCGTGAGATTGGCGACCGAGCGGAGCGAGCGCTCCTTCCAGAGCCATCCATACGGGAATGCGGGAATGTCGCTCATGTGGATCCCACCACAGACCACCGTTCCGCCGGGACGCAGAAGGCGCAAGGCACGCGGCACGAGCGCACCGACCGGGGCGAAAATGAGTGCGGCATCCAGTGCCTCGGGCGGAAGGTCCTCCGAGCTGCCCGCCCATGCGACGCCGAGCCGGCGGGCGAAGCCCTGCGCGGCTGCGTTGCCGGCGCGGGTGAAAGCATAGACCTCGCGGCCCTGGTGGCGGGCGATCTGAGCCACGATGTGCGCCGCCGCTCCGAAACCGAAAATCCCGAGCCGCCGCGCGTCCTCGGCCATTCTCAGGCACCGATAGCCGATCAAGCCGGCGCACAGCAGGGGAGCCGCCTCCACGTCCGCGTAGGCGGCCGGGATTGTAAAGCAGTATCGCGCGTCCGCGACCGCATACTCGGCGTACCCGCCATCGAGCTGGTAGCCGGTGAAGCGCGCGTGTTCGCAGAGATTCTCCTGCCCTGCCCGGCAATACTCGCAGACCCCGCAGGTCCAGCCGAGCCAGGGCACGCCCACCCGGTCACCAGGCCGGAACTGGTCCACCTCCGGCCCCATTGCGACGACACGACCGACGATCTCATGTCCGAGCACGAGCGGGTGCTTCGGATGTGCAAGTTCGCCATCGACGATATGCAGGTCCGTCCGGCAGACGCCGTAGGCGCTCACCCGGATTAGAACCTGTTGAGGGCCGGGCTGCGGAACGGCGACTTCGCCCAGATCGAGCATGGCCCCCGAGCGACGGAACAGCATCGCGCGCATGAAAGGCACCTCCTCTGACAGCATGTGCAAAACGGGATCAGGTGCGAGCGGACCGGCTTGGCGCGCGCGACGACGGCAAGGAAGCAACGGCTAGGAACTCCGGCGTGGGACAAGCGCCGGCGCGGCCGCCGCTCCCACCGTCCTGCACGCACGCGCCGCGTCCGGCAAGCCGCCAGAACCACGCATGAAAATACAGCGACCCCGCAGGTCAACTGGTGGCCGGGCCCCGTCGCTCAATGATCCGCACGAAGCTCACCAGCGCGGCGGCAACCGAGACGCCGGTGGCGATCATCAGCACGACCAGTGTGCCATGGGTCGGAAGCAGCCCGAACACCAGCGCAACGACCGACGCTCCCATCGTCTGGCCCAGCAGGCGTGCCGTGGCCTGCATTCCGCTCGCGCCGCCTGCACGCGCGCGCGGTGCGGAGGTCAAGATCGCGCGATTATTCGGCGTGTTGAAGAAGCCGAAGCCGACGCCGCAGATCGCGGTGCGCCAGACGATGTCGAGCAGCGCGGGATGTGCCGGCAGGGCAGCCAGCAAGCCGAGGCCGACCGCCATCACCGACAGCCCGGCGCCGCCGAGCAAGCCCGCCGGGTAACGATCGGCGAGCCGGCCGGACCATGGCGCGATCAGCGCGACCGTAAGCGGCCAGGGAGTCATCAGCAG
This sequence comes from uncultured Pseudomonadota bacterium, assembly GCA_963756495.1. Lineage (GTDB taxonomy): Bacteria > Pseudomonadota > Alphaproteobacteria > Acetobacterales > Acetobacteraceae > DATFDN01. Next base: position 523,194 of record CAVWNS010000014.1, read on the forward strand.
TCCCGTCGTGACCTCGTTCAGTCCCAACGTCGTTTCGAACAGGAATGGCAGGGCGACCAGTGACATCCCCTGCGCCATAAAGGCGCAGATCGAGGTCGCGACCGACAGCGCGAACAGCGGGATGCACATGAGGTCCACCGGCAGCAGCGGGGCGGAGCGCGCCATCTGGCGCGTGATCAGCACGCCGCCCACGGCGCCCGCGACCAGAAGCTGCATCAGGACCGCGATGACCCGCTCGCCGTGGCCAAGGCCGTCGATACCGGTGATGAGGGTGCCGAACACGACGGCGGTCAGGATGGCGCTGGCGACGTCGAAGTGCTGGCCCGAGCGGGGTGTCATCGGCAGCGCCCGCCAAGCCATCGCGATCGCGGCGGCGCCGATCGGCAGATTCACCGCGAACAGCCAGGGCCAGTTCGCGACCGATAGGATGCCGGCAGCGACGGTCGGGCCGACGGCGCTGGAGATCGAGCCGACCGTAGCATTGATGCCGAACCCGCTCCCGATCATCCGGCGGGGGTAGATGAACCGCACCAGCGCGCCGTTCACGCTCATGATTCCGGCCGCGCCGAATCCCTGGACGACCCGGGCCATCGCGAGCGTGGCGAGCGAGCCCGACAGCGCGCAGCCGAGCGAGGCAACGGTGAAGACCACCAGGCCCCACCGATAGACCAGCCGATAGCCGATGATCTCGCCGAGCGAGGCGAGCGGCAGCAGCGAGATGGTCACCGTGAGCTGGTAGGCATTGACCACCCAGATCGAGTCCGACGGGCTGGCATGAACGTCCGCCGCGATGGTCGGCAGCGCGACGTTGGCGATGGCGCCATCCAGCACCGCGAGCGCGAGGCCGAGCAGGATCGTCAGCACCGCCCAGTAACGCTGTGGAACCGGCACGCCATCCGTGGCGTCGGGGACGATGGACACCGGCGCCTCGGGAGCCATCAGGCCAGTGCCGGGGCAAGAAGATGAAGCGCCGCATCGCGCACCGGCCCGAGTTCAAGCGTGTCGAGCGACGGGCGACGCAGAACGATCACGTGCGGGCCGCGCGGCGCGCACAGAGCCGGGTCGGAGTCGGCGGAGAACAGCACGACGGACGGGCAGCCCGCCGCGGCGATCAGGTGCATCGGTCCGGTGTCGTTGCCCACAGCCACGTGGGCAACGCGTGCCAGGCTTGCGAGATCGCCGAATCCCGTGCGTCCGATCAGATTGATGGCTGCCGGCGCGGCCAGGGCGATCTCGGCGGCCAGCGGCGCCTCGGCTGCCGTGCCCAGCACGACCGGTGCAATCCCTGCCCCGGCCAAGGCGCCGGCGAGCGCGCCATAGCGCGCGGCGGGCCAGCGTTTCGCCGGACGGTGCGCGGAGCTGCCCGGGACCAGCAGCGCTATCCGGTCTGGCAGCCCGAACCGGGCGATATCGCCCGTGCACCACCGAAGATCAGGCATGGGCGCGTCGGCGATGCCGGCTTGGCGAAGCTGTCCGGCCAGCCGGTCCTGATCGTGCAGGAAGTCTCGGCCCGGGTCGCGATCCGGAAACGAGCAGCCAGCGGCGATGCCCGACCAGTCGGGCCGCGGGTCGGGGCAGAAGCTCGAAATAACGGCTGCTGCGGCTTGACGTCTGGAGGTCGTACACGCGGTCGAACCGCCCGGCGACCAAGCGCCGCCGCAACCGGAGCCACCCGCGCACGTCCCACCAGCCCGGCCGGTCGTCGATCCAGACATCGTCGAAAAACGGCGAGCGCCGCCATCCACGCCGCGTAGGGAGCGGTGGTCAGCAGCGTGACCCGGGCATCGCCGTGGTGGCGCCGTATGGCAGCAAAGGCCCCAAGGGAGAGGACGATGTTGCCCAGGGCGCCCAGCTTGAGGACCAGGATGTTCGAGCTTCCCTCCTGTGTTCGGGAGAGGACTCGTGCGGTCGTCCTCGCCGTGCGTGAGGGAGGCGGGAGAGGGGCCTGCGTTCATCCAACCCCGGAATTAACAGCCACCCCCGCCGGCGGCAATCGTCCCCTTCGCTCAGGCCGCGGCCCGGATGGCCGCCGCGCGCACATCCTCGCCGACCGCTGCCTCGAAGCCGGCGAAGTTCGCCTCGAATCGTGCGACCAGGTCGCGAGCCGTGCGGTCGTAGGCGGCCTTGTCGGCCCAGCTCTGCCGCGGGTCCAGCACCTCGGCGGGAATGCCGGGAACCGCCTCGGGGATCGACAGTCCGAAGAACGGGTCCCGGCGGAGCCGCACGCGGGCCAATGTGCCGTCGAGCGCGGCATTCAGCAGGGCGCGGGTATGGCGGATGCTCATGCGCCGGCCCACTCCGTACACCCCGCCGGTCCAGCCGGTGTTGACCAGCCAGCAATCGGTCTGATGGCGGCGGATCATCTCCTCGAGCATCCGCCCGTAGACCTCCGGCCGGCGGGGGATGAACGGTGCCGCGAAGCAGGTGCTGAACGTGGCCTGGGGCTCGGCGCCGAGGCCCTTCTCGGTGCCGGCGACGCGCGCGGTGTAGCCGGAGAGGAAATGATACATCGCCTGCGCCGGAGTTAGCCGGGCGATAGGCGGCAGCACGCCGAAGGCGTCGGCGGTCAGCATCACCAAGTTGCGCGGCTGACCGCCCCGGCCGGGGATGACCACGTTCGGGATGTACTCCACCGGATAGCAGGAACGCGTGTTCTCGGTCAGCGACTTGTCTGCCAGATCGAGCCTTCCCGCTGCATCCGCCACCACGTTCTCCAGCACCGTGCCGAAGCGGTGCGTCGCGGCCCAGATCTCGGGCTCGGCCTCCTGCGAGAGATTGATGACCTTGGCGTAGCAGCCACCTTCGAAGTTGAAGACCCCTTCGGCGCCCCAGCCATGCTCGTCGTCGCCGATCAGCTTGCGGCGCGGGTCCGACGACAGCGTGGTCTTGCCCGTGCCCGACAGTCCAAAGAACAGCGCAACGTCGCCGGCCTCGCCTACGTTGGCGCTGCAATGCATGGGCAGCACGCCGCGCTCGGGCGCGAGCCAGTTCATCACCGTGAAGATCGACTTCTTGATTTCGCCCGCGTACTCCGTGCCGGCAATGACGATGCTGCGCTGCTCGAACGACAGCGCGACGGCGGTGCCGCTGCGGACGCCATCAATCGCCGGGTCAGCCTGGAAGTGGGGTGCGTGCAGGATCACGTAGTCGGGCCGGAAATCCGCCAACTCGCCCTGCGGCGGGCGGATAAACACGTTGCGCGCGAACAGGGCCTGCCACGGCCCGGTGGTGACGAGGCGCACGCGCACGCGCTGGCCCGGGTCGGCCCCGGCATATAGGTCCTGGGTGAACAGCTCCTGGCCTTGCAGGTAAGCCTGCACGCGGGCCTTCAATGTGGCAAAGCTTTCGGGGGCCAATCTCTGGTTGATCTTCCCCCACCAGACCGCGTCGCACACCGAAGGTTCGTCAACAACGAACTTGTCCTGGACCGAGCGGCCGGTGTGCACCCCGGTTTCCACGATCAGGGCGCCATCCGCCGACAGCCGCCCTTCTCCGAGCCGGAGCGATGCCGCCACCAGGGCTGGGGGGGTGAGATTCGCGTGGACCGGACGGGTGGTGGCCACACCGGTGCCGTGCAGGGGATCGGCGGCTCGCAAGGGGGCGGACTCCTCTGTAGGCGATCTTGGCGGGACCGAATCAACCTCAGTGTGTATCCGCATCAAGGCGCCGCGCGAAGGCACACGCGCGTGAAACCCGTTAATGCCACGCCGCCAGGGCGTGACCCGGGGGTGCGGCTGCGCTAATCAGGCCCGAAGCGGGAGTTAATCACAGTGAATGAGTTCACCTCGCCCGTCTCGGCGCCGCTGCCCGGGGGGGCCAACAGCCTGCGCGCCGGCCCGGACGCGCGCGGCCGTTTTGGCGGCTTCGGCGGCCGCTTTGTGGCCGAGACCCTGATGCCCTTGGTCCTGGATGTCGAGCGTGCCTACGCAAAAGCGCGGCAGGACCCCGCGTTCCAGGTCGAGCTTGACCGCTACCTGAAGGATTATGTCGGCCGCCCGAGCCCGCTTTGGCTGGCCGAGCGGCTGACGCGCCAGCTCGGGGGTGCCAAGGTGTACTTCAAGCGCGACGAGCTGAACCACACGGGAAGCCACAAGGCGAACAACTGCATGGGCCAGATCCTGCTGGCCCGGCGCATGGGCAGGACCCGCATCATCGCCGAAACGGGCGCCGGCCAGCATGGGGTTGCCACCGCCACCATGTGCGCGCTGTTCGGCCTGCCGTGCACCGTCTACATGGGCGCCACTGATGTCGAGCGGCAGAAGCCGAACGTGTTCCGCATGCGCCTGCTGGGTGCCGAGGTCCGGCCCGTGACCTCGGGGGCCGGCACGCTGAAGGACGCGATGAACGAGGCGATGCGCGACTGGGTCGCCAACGTGGACGACACCTACTATCTGATCGGCACCGTCGCCGGCCCGCACCCCTATCCCACCATGGTGCGCGACTTCCAATCCGTCATCGGCGAGGAAGCCAAGCGCCAGGTGCAGGAGGCCGAGGGCCGGCTGCCCGACGCGGCCGTCGCCTGCATCGGCGGCGGTTCGAACGCCATGGGTCTGTTCCATCCGTTCCTGGACGATACCTCGGTGCGCCTGATCGGCGTGGAGGCGGCCGGACGGGGCCTCGACACGCACGAGCATGCGGCGAGCCTCTCGCGCGGACGTCCGGGCGTGTTGCACGGCAACCGCACCTACCTCTTGCAGGACGAGGACGGACAAATCCAGGAGGCGCACAGCATCAGCGCGGGGCTGGACTACCCCGGCATCGGGCCGGAACACGCCTGGCTTCACGAACTCGGTCGGGTGGAGTACGTGGCCGCCAGCGACGAAGAGGCGCTGGCGGCGTTCCAGCTCTGTACCCGCACCGAGGGGATTATCCCCGCGCTGGAGCCGGCCCATGCGCTGGCGCACGTCGCCAAGCTCGCTCCCACCATGGGCAAGGATGGGATCATCATGATGAACCTGTGCGGGCGTGGGGACAAGGACATCTTCACCGTGGCCGAGCACCTCGGGGTGCGGTTGTGAGTTTGGTGGCTTGTCCCCTCCCCCCGACCCCCTCCCGCAAGGGGAGGGGGAGAAGCATGCCGCTCAAACCTCTTTCCCCTCCCCTTGCGGGAGGGGTTAGGGGAGGGGTTCGGGGGCGATGAGTTGCATCGCCACACGCTTCGCCGCCCTGCGCCGCGAAGGCCGGGGCGCCCTGATCCCCTTCATCGAGGCGTTCGACCCCGATCCCGCCACCTCCATGGCGCTGCTGCGCGGGCTGCCGGGCGCGGGTGCCGACCTGATCGAGATCGGGGTGCCCTTCACCGACCCGATGGCGGACGGCCCGACCATTCAAGCGGCGGGCAGGCGGGCGCTGAAGGCGGGCGCCAAGCTCGCCCGCATCCTCGCCATGGTGCGCGACTTCCGGCGCGAGAATGACGCGACCCCGATCGTGCTGATGGGCTATCTCAACCCGATCCTCTCCTATGGGCCGGAGCGATTCTGCGCCGATGCCGCGTCCTCCGGTGTGGACGGGCTAATCGTGGTCGATCTGCCCTCCGAGGAAGCCGACCTGCTGCTGACGCACATGCGCGCGCGCGGCCTCGATTTCATTCGCCTCGTCGCGCCGACCACGGACGACGCGCGGCTCGGGCAGGTGCTGCAAGGCAGCTCGGGCTTCGTCTATTACGTCAGCATCGCCGGCATCACCGGAACCCGCACGGCCAGCGCCGAACAGCTTGCCGCCGCCATCCCGCGCATCCGCCAGGTGACCGATTTGCCGGTCGCGGTCGGCTTCGGCGTGCGCTCTCCCGCGCAGGCCGCAACCGTCGTCGGCTGGGCCGATGCGGCGGTCGTCGCGTCGGCGCTCATCGATACGCTGGCTGCCAGCCTCGACGAACAGGGCCGCGCCGGCCCGGACACGGCGCGGCGCGTGCTTGGCCAGGTCCGGGCTTTGGCGGAGGGCGTGCGGACCGCCCGCCAGCAGTCGCCCGCGCCGATAGATCAGTGACCCTCATCAGGGCTTTCTACGACGCGCCCAAGCGTTCGGTGTAGGCGCTGATCTTGCGGACGAAATCCGCGCAGGGCTGATTGAAGATCAGCACCGGTTTGGCGCGGCAGGCAGAGTTGATCCGCTGGACCGATGTAGCCGGATAGTAGTTGTTCCAGAACTTCATCTTCTGTCCGGCTAAAATCATGATCGCATCAACCTCGGTCGGAGCCACGTCGAGCTGTTGCAGGAAGCCGCTCGATGACTGACTGGCCCACGTGACCTTGTCGGCCTCGACCCTGGCATCAGCAGGCACGGTAATCTACAACTTTTCCTTGTGGTGACAATCACCGCATTGTCAGTGAAGAATGCCTCCGCGGCGGCGAACGTCCTCACGACTGAAAGCGGTTCGGCCGCGTGCGCCGCCAGCGGCGCACTGAAAAGAGCGAACGCCAAGCCTGCGGCCAGCCTGGTCATTCGGGACAGGGTGCTTCTCCCTTTTTAAGCGCTCCTCGTGGCAGTCGCGTAGATGACATTCGTCTCCACCGCACCGGTGCCGACCTCGCGCAGCGTTGCGAGGTTTTCCTCTCGCACCAAAGCCGCCTGGTTTCGGTCCATCTGCTCGATGACCCCGCGGTATCCAGAGCCGAGCACGATCTCCCACCAGTCCTCGACGGAGTGCAGCGGCTGCGTGCCTGGCTCGGCGACAATTTCCGCATTGGTCACGCCGCCGTCCGCGAGAAGCCGGCGAAGCGCATCCGGACTCGTGATGCGGTCCCACGGATTGAGGGCGACGTGCAGGTCGGGTCTGTACTCGCTTCACCGCCGTCCACCATGCGGTGGAACCAGGCTCGAACATGCGAGGTCCCCAGGTGGTGATGGCGAGTTGGCCGCCGGGGCGCAGCAATCGCCATAGTTTTCTAACCTGCCCGGCCATGTCCGGGGCGAAGAAGATCGCGAACACGCAGATCACGGCATCGAAGGAGCCTTCTGGATGACTCAGTCCCTGCATATCGCCGCGACGGAACTCGACATTGGGGAGACTGAGCTGCTCAGCCTTGTCCCGCGCCAGCGCAAGCAGCCGGTCCGCGAGATCGATGCCGAGGACATGGCCATTCCGCCCGACTGCTTGCGCCGCCGGGATCGCCGAGGCGCCGCTACCGCAGCCCACGTCGAGCACTCTCCATCCCGGCCGTGGTCCCAGCCGCTCCACCGTGCGTCGGCCATAGCGGCTCCAGAACCCAAGTGGGCCGGCGTCGAAGTGGTCGGCGGCAGCGTCGTACGTGGCGGCTATCGCCCGTTGCGCGTCATTCATGGCTCCAGCTCCCGTCGGCTCTCCCGCGACGTTTGGAGTGAAACGTGCCAGGAGCACTGCGTTCTCGCCTTGATTAGAGTTCCGTGACAGGACCTGCCTTCATCTCCTGGATGAGCCAGCGGTCGCCGGTGCGGACCAGGGTGTCTTGCGAGAAAGTGTGCGTCGCAATCGCCTTGGCCGCTCGATCGACATAGAGACACTCGAAATATAACCGAGCGTGATCACCTTCGACGGTGAAGCGGATACGCTGCGCGGGCGTGTAGGCGACCCATTGGTTCTGCGATCGAAACGGAACGGCCGCCTTCCAATAGGTGGCAATCTCGTCCTTGCCCCTCCAGGTCCTTCCGCCCGAGGTAAGGGTTGCGTCGTCGGCAAACAGCGACAGCATCAACCCGAGATCCTTCGTGCTGCCTGCCTGATGGAAGATGATCTCCACTTGATGAAGTCGCATGAAATCCTGCGGGTTCTCATCCTCTTTTGCAGCCCGCGCTTGAGCCACAGCGGTCAACAGCGCAGCCGGTGCTAAGGTGAAACCAAGAAAGGCCGAGCGCCGATTTCAGGCCTCTTGTGTCGTGTTCATGGATGGCGTTCTCGTCCGCCCTCATTTCCTGCCTCCACTGGAAGCCATCTGACGGCCACGGATCAGCGGTGCCTTCCGACGCGGTAATTCCGCCGTGCCAAGTTCGCGCAATCGCTGTCCGCCCGAAGAGAAGCAGCAAGCCGGTGAGAGAAGCTATCCGAATCCAGCCACGGCTATCCCGAACCGGCCGCATTCCGACGGGCTCACAAAAACGTTTGGGCAGGCATGAGCGCGTCGGATATGGTAAGCTGGACTGTAAGCGAAGACCGGCGCCGAGCCGATCGGCGCAGGCGGTGAGGAACCGCGATGCTCGCAGCATCCGCGCCATCGACAGCCTGGTCAGCAAACGGGGGCTCCGGCGAGCCATACCCGCAGTCTGTCAGACGGGCGGTCTCGTATTTTCGGCAGCACCTCGCCGATACGGTCAAGATTGCTGATCTCACCGCGGCGGCCCGTGTCTCCGAGCGGACGCTTCACAGGAGCTTTACCCGCTTTCTGGGACTTTCACCGACCGCCTATCTGCTGCGGCTGCGTCTGACGGCGGTCCGGGAGGAACTGCTGCGGGCGAGTGAGGACAATGTCAGCGATATCGGCGCGCGATTTGGCCTAACGCATTTCGGCCGGTTGTCCGTCGCGTACCGAAGGTGCTTCGGTGAAACGCCGTCCGCCACGCGCCGAAAGAGCCAACAAGCCCAGCAATGCCTCGCGACCGACCAGCGTCGGGGAAGAACCCTGACACCCTGCCTTCTGGTCGCCGCATCCAGCGCGGGTCATGAGGGCCGCGAGACAAGGCTGTTCGCCGAAACGCTCGGCGAGCAGCTTGCCGCATCGCTGAGCCGCCTATCCCTGATCACGGTGAAACTGGTGCGGTCGGGACATTACCTGTCGGAGACGGATCGCCGAGCGACGGCCTTTATGCTGACGAGCCGCGTGGTTACCGAATCGGGCCGCGCCCGCGTGATCATCCGTCTGGTCGAGGGCGGGAATGGGCGCCACCTGTGGGCCGACACGTTCGACGGAAACGGCGATGGCCTGCTTCGGCTCCAGGACCGGGTCGTCGCCAGCGTGACCGAGGCGGCGCGGACCGTCATCATGGGAGCAGAGATCCGAAGGGCGCGCGAACAACCTGCCTGGGCCGCACGCGGCCGCGATCTCGCGCTGGGAACCGTCCCGCTCTTGTCCTCGCCTGACGGCTGCGCTCGCGCGCTCGAGCCATTGTATCGCGCGATGCAACTCGACCCTGACGACGGCTTGGCTGCCGCTCTGGCGGCGTGGTGCCACGCGCAGATGGTGACGCCTTGGAACGAAAAAGCGAACCAGGAGAAAGCGAGCGCTTTCATCCTTGCCGAACGGGCCGGCATGCTGGGAGCGGACGATCCGCTGGCGCTTACCGCGCGGGCTGGGGTCAGCATGTTAGCGCAGGATCTCGATACGGCCGACGCGCTGGTCCGCCATGCCCTGGCTCTCGATCCGGGGTGCGTGTGGGCGTGGGAGCGGCGAGGCTGGCTGAAAGCCGTTACGAAGCGGAGCCAGGACGCGATCGCGGATTTCGAACACGCGCTGCGGTTGAAGGGTTCGGAATCGGACGGAGTCAGCAGCTTGTTCGGGATCGGCACCGCGCATTGGTGCGCCAGGCGCTACGATGCCTCGATGCTCTGGGTCAGTCGCGCCGCCGCACGGCGCCCGGGCGCCCCAGGCATTCAGGCGCAGCTCGCCGGCTGTCATTTCGTGCTCGGCAATGCCGCGGAGGGCCGAGCCGGCCTGTTGGCGATCATGCGCGCCTACCCGCAGCTCACGGCGGCAGACTTGTTCGCTGGCTCTTGGTTCGAAAAGTCATGCCCGAGCGTCGCCAACGTGCTGAGCAAGGTCGGCCTAGTGTCCTGATATCCTCACAATGGGAGCAGCGCCCCGGCCCGGCGCGGGCGTTTACACCGCGCTGGCAAAGGCTTAGGAGATCGGCGCCTTCCACAGCTTCAGGCGGCGCGATGAGTTGGCTCACAGAATACGTTCGTCCGAAGATTTGCACGCTGTTCACGCGGAGCGAGGTGCCGGACAATCTCTGGCACCAATGCTCGGCCTGTCAGCAGATGATCTTCAGCCGTGACCTGGAAGCCAACCTCAAGGTCTGCCCGCATTGCGGCTTCCACATGCGCGCCTCCGCCGCTGAGCGACTGGCCTGGACCTTCGATCCCGACGGCTACACCCGGATCGAGCTGCCCAAAGTCCCGGCGGATCCGCTGCGGTTCCGCGATTCCAAGCGCTACGCCGACCGATTGAAGGAGGCGCGGGACAAGACCCACATGGACGATGCGCTCGCCGTCGCGCACGGCACCATCGAGGGCAGGAGCGCCGTCATCGCCGCCATGGAGTTTGGCTTTCTTGGCGGCTCGATGGGCGCGGCGGTGGGCGAGGGCATCGTCGCAGCCGCGCGGCTCGCGGTGCTGCAAGACGCGCCGCTGATCGTCTACACCGCCTCGGGCGGGGCGCGGATGTACGAAGGCGCGATCAGCCTCATGCAGATGCCGCGGACGGTGATCGCGACGCAGCTGGTGAAGGAGGCCGGCCTTCCGTTCATCGTCGTGCTGACCGACCCGACCACGGGCGGCGTGTCGGCGAGCTTCGCCATGCTGGGCGACATCCAGATCGCCGAGCCGGGCGCGTTGATCGGGTTTGCCGGTGCGCGCGTGATCGAGCAGACGATGCGCGAGAAGCTGCCCGAGGGCTTCCAGCGTGCCGAGTACCTGCACGAGCACGGCATCGTGGACCTGGTGGTGCGCCGCCCCGAACTGCGCGCGACCCTGGCCCGGTTGATCAGGCTGCTGCGCGTTCAGCGGGAGGATGCGGGGCCACCGGCCGCTCCCGCTGCCGAACCGGTGGCTGTGCCGGCCGAGTGAGCGGGTCCCGCATCGAGGATGTCCTCGCCCGCGTGCACGGGCTGCACGCGCGACTGATCGATCTCAGCCTGGATCGGCTGTGCGCCCTGCTTGCCAAGCTCGGCTCCCCGGAGCGGATGCTGCCGCCGGTGATCCACGTCGCCGGTACCAACGGCAAAGGCAGCACCTGCGCGTTCCTGCGCGCCATCGCCGAGGCGGCCGGCTTGCGCGTGCATGTCTATACTTCGCCACACCTCGTCCGCTTCAACGAGCGCATCCGGATTGCCGGAAGCTTGGTGGACGATGCGACGCTTGCCGATGCCCTGGAGCATGTCGAGCAGGTGACCGCTGGTGCACCGATCACGGTGTTCGAGATCATCACCGCTGTTGCCCTGCATCTGTTCGCACAGGCACCGGCCGAGCTTTGCGTGCTGGAGGTCGGGCTCGGCGGGCGCGGCGACGCGACCAATGTGATCGACCGCCCGGCCGCCTGTGCGGTGACCTCGATCTCGTTCGATCATCGCGATCTTCTGGGCGACACGATCGGGGCCATCGCGGCCGAGAAGGCCGGAATCATGAAGCCCGGCGTGCCGGTCGCGATCGGCGCGCAGTCCCACGATGCGGCCGCCGTGCTGCTTGCGCGCGCTGCGCGGATCGGGGCGCTTGTGCATCTGCGGGGCCGGGACTGGCATATCTCGGAAACTGCGGGCGGGCTGCGGTTCGAGGACGCAGCCGGTGCCCTCGACCTGCCCCCGCCATCGCTGCCGGGAGTGCATCAGCACGACAATGCCGGCATTGCGGTCGCGGCGCTGCGTGCGGCACGGCTCGGCCTCCCCGATGAGGCTTTCGCACGCGGCCTCGTCTCGGCGACATGGCCGGCCCGGTTGCAACGACTGCACGGGCATTTGTCCGCGCTGCTGCCGGAGGGCTGGGAGCTATGGCTGGATGGCGGCCACAACCCCGGTGCGGGTGAGGCGTTGGCCGTGCAGCTGGATGGCTGGCGCGATCGGCCGACGCATCTGGTGGTCGGCATGAGGCAATCGAAGGACGCGGCCGAATTCCTTCGCCCGCTGATACCGCGCGCAGCCTCGGTCTGGGCCGTGGCGGAGCCGGGGCAGTATCTCGCGCTACCGGTCGAAGCCATCGTTGCCGCCGCGGCTGGCGCGGCGCGCATCGGACCGGGCGTCGCCAACGCGCTCGGTGCCATCGCGCGGTCCGCTGGGCCGGCAGCGCGCGTGCTGATCTGCGGCAGCCTGTATCTTGCGGGTGAGGTGCTGAAGCTCGACGGCCTGTCGTGACCAGGGCAGGCTTCGTGCTCGCGTTGGTGCTTGGATGCATCGCGGCCACGGCGCGCGCCGCGCCATCGTGGCCGGGGTTCCAGATCATTGAATGGCAGCCGCGCACGCCGGCGCAGCTCGCGACCTTGCGCCGCCTTGGCGTGACCGCGGGCATGGTATTGGCCCAGCGGCAAGGCGATCCGACAATGCTCCTCGCGCGCGGTGCGCAGCTCCGTGCGGCTGGCCTCGGATGTTATGTCGAGAACATCGCAACCGACTTCTACGCGGCCTATCATCGCTGGGTTCCCAACCAGCCGGTGAATTGGCGCTTCATCGAGGCCCAGCGCGCCTATCGCGCCAGCCCGTTCGATACCGCGCCGTTCATCCGCGATCCCAGCCTGTCGGACCCGGTCTGGATGGCACGCGTCGCCAACCGGCTGGAGGCTCATGTCCGCACAATGGGCCCACTGCACCCGTTGTTCTATGACCTTGGGGACGAGACGGGCATCGCCGACCTGTCGGCGTTCTGGGACTTCGATTTCTCGCCGGTTTCGCTCCAGGGATTCCGTGACTGGCTGCAGGGCGAATACGGCTCCCTCGCGGCGCTCAACCGTGAGTGGGACAGCCATTTCGCCGCATGGTCGGCGGTGATGCCGCGCACCACCCGAGAGGCGATTGCCGCGCCCGCCACGAATCTCGCACCGTGGGCCGACTTCAAGACATGGATGGATGTCGCCTTCGCCCGCGCCATACGCGCCGGCACGGCAGCGGTACACCGCGCCGACCCCGCCGCGCGCGCTGGGCTGGAGGGTGCGCAAATCCCCGGCTGGGGCGGCTACGACTACACGCGGCTTGCGCGAGCCGTGGACGTGATGGAGCTGTATGATTCCGGTGAGAACCTCGCCATCCTGCGTTCGCAGAATCCCGCCGTCATTCCTCTGGCCACGACGGGACGCGGCGACCGCGCCGGTTTGCACGCGATTTGGCGAGCCTGGCTGCGCGGAGCGCGCGGTCTGATCATGTGGGACGATTCCGAGGCGGTCGTCCGTCCGGATGGCACCCCTGGGCCTCGCGGCCAGGCGTATGCGCCGGTCTTCGCGACCTTGCGCGGGACGGTGGGCATGCGAATGGCGCGCGCGCACCTGACCTATGATCCGGTCGCGATCCTCTATTCGCCGGCAAGCTTTCGCATCCAATGGATGACCGAGAACCGATCCAAGGGAGCCGCATGGGCGGAGGGAAGCGCCGAGACGGACGCGCAGGGCAATGCAACCCGCACCGCGCTCTCCGCCTATGCTCGCTCGCTAGCCCATCAAGGGATCAGGCCGCGCTATGTCAGCGACGAGCAGATCGCGGCTGGGACGTTGACAGGAATCCGCGTCCTGATCCTGCCTGACGTGGTGGCGTTGTCCGACGCTGCCGTGCACGCGATCCGGGCTTTTGCGCGGGCGGGCGGGCACATCATCGCTGATGGAGAGCCCGGCCAATACGACGCGCATGGCCGCCAACGCAGCGATCCGTTGCCGCTCGCCGGTTTCGCCGCGCGCGTGCCGGCCGCCGATGGCGTAGCGTTGTCCGTGGCGCTCGTGCGAGCCGGCATGCGACCCACGATCCAGGTCGATGCCACCGACATCGAGGCGCATGTCTTCCGCGAGGGTAGCGGCAGCATCGTCGCGCTGCAACGGGATCTTTCCGACGCCGACGATACCGAGACTGTCACACTGACTTTGCCGCGCCGGATGCGGGCAATCGATCTGCGCAGTCACCAACCCCTGGGCGTGGGGCGCATCCTGCGCTTGGATCTTAGGTCCGATCACCCCCGCATTGATCGCATTGTCCAATCCGACGTAGCGTTTTCCTCTCCGTCGGTGCCGGGAGTTTCGGGATGTTTCGCCTCACAGGACTGACGCTCTGTGTTGGAGCCACTCTCTGGGTTCAACCCGCGCTCGCCCATGGTGTCGCGGGGGCGCGGGTGTTCGTCAACACGCTCATTCTCGACGATCCGGCGGTTTCCGACGAGGCATCGCTGCCGACCATCTCCTGGCAACGTCCGTCAGGCGGCACCCCAAAGAATGCATATGATTTCGACTTCGAGTTCGACAAGCGCATCACTGACCGCTTTGGGGTCGCGCTGAACGATGGATATTCGCTGCAGACCACGCCCGGCACAAAGAACGCAACCGGCTGGCAGAATCTGTTCCTGACCCTCAAGTACCAGGGCTATGTCAACGCCGAGCACGAAACGCTGATTGCCCTTGGCGTGATTCGAGAGTTTGCCCGCACCGGCTCGGCGGGCATCGCCAATGACGACGTTGGCACCACAACTCCGACGCTGTATTGGGGAAAAGGTCTGGGAGACCTGCCCATTGGCCTTCTGCGCCCACTCGCCATGACGGGCACGCTGGGCTTTCAGGTCGCGGACAAGTCGTTGAAAGCCCTACCTATGGCTAGCGACGCCACATCGCCGATCGCGCCGGCGGTGCTGTTCAACAACGGCATCGAGAACCGGTGGGCAGGCGGACTTTCGGTGCAATACAGCATCCCCTACCTGCAATCCCAGGTCCGCGACTTAGGCCTGCCAGCTTTTGTTGGCCGGCTGACTCCGCTCGTCGAGCTGGCGTGGTCCTCGCCCGCCAGCCGCCCGCATGCGATCGGCACCCAATACTTGTTCGGCGCTGGGGTCAATTACACCGCCGACACGTACGCGGTGGGGTTGGAGGCGCTGATCCCCGCCAACGGGCAGACCGGACGTGCGATCGGTGCCATCGCGCAATTTCATCTGTATTTCGACGACCTCTTCCCGAAGACGTTGGGCAGGCCACTCCTGCAATGATTTCTCCCTTGGCGCGCGCCAGGTCGCTTGGGCTGGCGCTTATCCTAGCCACGCTGGCCATTCCCCAAGGCGCGCGTGCTCATGCGTTTCTCGAACGCGCCGTCCCGCCGGTCGGGGGGACGGTCGCGGTCTCGCCCGAAATGCTGCATCTCCGCTTCACAGAGGCGATCGTGGCGCATTTCAGCACCGTGCAGGTTCAGGACGCGCGCGGTCAGCCCGTACGGTCCGGATCGCCGCACACCGAGGATGACGGCCGGACGTTGGTGGTGAACCTGCCCCGGCTGTCAGGCGGAACCTACACCGTCACCTGGCACGTCACTGCCGACGATACCCACAAGACTGAAGGACGCTTCACCTTCACCATCGCGCCATGACGAGCATGGCCGGCCCCTCGTTCCTGCTCGTGCTTCTGCGCGGCGGGCATATGGCCGGCCTGCTGTCCGTGCTTGGCGCGCTGGTGTTTCTGCGCTGGATGCTGCCAACGGCGGAAGACGCACTGGAAACCCGCATCAATCGCTTGGCGGCCTGGAGCGCAGGCGTCGCGCTTGCC
Organism: uncultured Pseudomonadota bacterium; assembly: GCA_963756495.1. Lineage (GTDB taxonomy): Bacteria > Pseudomonadota > Alphaproteobacteria > Acetobacterales > Acetobacteraceae > DATFDN01. The sequence goes on from CAVWNS010000014.1 coordinate 538,586, forward strand.
TTGGGTGCTGCATGGTTTATCGAAGTCGCGGGGGAGATCGCGGATGCGCACGGGCTCGGACAGGCGATACAGTCGCTGCCCGAGGTCGTGGCATACATGCAGTTCGGGCAATTCCTGCTGGCCCGGCTGGTCCTGCTTGTGATTATCGTGGTGCTGCTGGCCGCTCGACGCATTCGCCCGGCGGCCCTCCTGTTGGCGGGTGTGGCCATTGGCTTGCAGCCGATGCTGGCTCACGCCGGGGCAATGTTCGGGGCCCGGGGTAACGTGCTCGTCGCGTCCGAGGTGATCCACATGCTCGCAGCCGGCGCCTGGTTGGGCGGCTTGGCGCCGCTTCTGCTTTGCCTGCACAGCGCGCCGGCGCATGCCGCCGGACTTCTCCGCCGGTTCTCCCGACTTGGGTCGGCCGCGGTGCTGGCGATCGTCGTGACCGGCGCCCTGCAAATCTGGATTCTGGCGGGCGGATTGACCGGTCTGGTTGGCACCACCTACGGAGATGTAGCATCGTTGAAAGTGGCACTGTTCGCCTCGGCGCTGCTGTTCGCGGCGCTGAACCGGTTCGTGTTGACCGAACGCCTCGCCGCGTCCTCCTTGGCGGCGACGCGGCTCGCTTTCGCGTCGGTGGCGAGCGAGGCTGTGCTGGGTTTCTGCGTGGTGATGGCAGCTAGTTGGCTGGCCAGCCTGGCGCCAGGGGAGTGATGGCGCACTTTGCATATGCCCGGCTTTGTTGTGTTGTGCCCTTCATCCATCGAGGCGGGAAATGGGCATGCTGGAAGGAAAATCGGCACTGATCACCGGTTCCCTCGGAGGGATCGGCTTCGCGATCGCCAAGGCCCTCGCGGCCCAGCGCTGCGCCGTGATGCTGAACGGCTTGGCGGATGCAGGCACGATCAACGATCGGCAGGCGGAACTCGCGGGCAGCTTCGGCGTGCAAGTCGGTTATGACGGCGCCGATCTCCGCGATCCAGCGCAGATCGCGAAGATGGTGCGGGCGACGTCGGACTCCCACGGGTCGGTGGATATCCTCGTGAACAACGCCGTCGTGCGCTATTTCGCCCCGATCGAGGAGTTTGAACCCGCACACTGGGACGAAGCGCTCGCGGTCAACTTGTCCGCTCCGTTCCACGCCATTCGCGCGGCGCTTCCAGGGATGCGCCGCGCCGGCTGGGGCCGGATCGTCAACATCGCCTCTATCTACGGCCTGTTCGCTACCACTAATCGCGTCGACTACGTCACGACCAAGACGGCGCTGATCGGCATGACGCGGGCGGTCGCGTTGGAGGTGGCCACGGCCAACATCACCTGCAATGCGATCTGCCCGGGAACGGTGCTCACGCCTGCCATCGAGCGGCGCGTCCAGGACTTGATCGCGCGCGAGGGCATGCAGCGCGAGGAGGCACTTCGGCGGTTCATCGGTGTGCGCCAGCCGTCGGGTCGGTTCGTGGATGCGGACAGTGTTGCGGGGCTTGTCGCGTTTCTTTGCGGCCCGCATGGGCGCGACATCAATGGAGCGGCCCTGCCGGTCGATGGCGCCTGGGCCGCCGGTCGCTGATCCACGTCCACGCCGGAGCGGCCAACAGGATTCACACGACTCCGCCTCGCAGCAGTTCCGCGACCTCCGCGCCTCCATAGCCCGCTCCGCCAGCACCGCATCGGTGTGCTCATCCTGCTCGGGTGTGGCACCGCGAACCGCCCAGGGCGTGCCCGATGACTCGATTGCCTGGTCCTCACCGCGGGACCCGTAACTCACGGCAGGATACGAGGGGTCGCCCCACTGTCCCGGCGTAATCGAACTGGATATGGGTACTACGACGACTTATTGACGTAGGTATAACGATAATTGGAAGTAAAGTTAACGCTCTTTGATTCGTGGTCTTCGTCGTGATTGGGCGGGGTTTGACTTCCTGCCTTGGTCATCGCTTAATAAGAGTTAGGATATTTGGTTGTTAGGCCGAGGTCCGTCTCATGTCTGGGAGTGCGGTTGTGCCGGCGACATCCACCCTGCATGCCTCCGCCCGCGAGCCGGGTCCCGCTGCGACAATCCTGGTCGTTGATGACGATGCGGAGGTGCGCGAGATCGTTGCCGAGTTTCTGATCGATTCGGGACACCGCGTCTTGCAGGCTGATGGCGGGCTTGCGGCCTTGCGCGTGCTCGACGATGCGCAGAATGTCAATCTGGTCATTACCGATGTCCGCATGCCGGACATTTCGGGAATCGAGCTGGCCGACAAAATCACACGTGACCGGCACGATCTGAAGATCATCCTGATCTCGGGTTTCTTCGTGTCCAAGCAGACCGGGCGGCGCGTGTTGCGCAAACCATTCCGGATGAAGGATCTGGAGGCGGCAGTGCAGGCGGAGCTTGCCTCTTAGTTACGCCTGGGATACGTCCGAGGTGCGGCTGGGAGGGCCTCATGGCTTCGTTGTTCGACAGCGCGGCGCTTACCCCACACGGGTTCTGCCTGTCCTGGGAGCCGGCGCTTGTCGTCCTGCATGTGGTCTCTGACGGGCTGATCGCGGCTTCATACTTTTCCATACCCATCGCCCTCGTGGTGTTCCTGCTGCGGCGACGCGATGTCGCGTTCCGGTGGATGCTGTGGGCATTCGTCTTGTTCATCATCGCCTGCGGCGCGAGTCATGTCTTCGACATCGTGGTTCTGTGGCGCCCCGACTATTGGGATCAAGGCCTCGTCAAGGCTTTCACGGCCGCGCTTTCGGTCGGCACGGCGATCGGGCTGTGGCCGTTGCTGCCCTACTTGGTCGCCCTGCCGTCCCCAACCGAACTTCGGCACGCCAATGTCCGCCTGGCCGAGCAGATCGAGCAGCGTGACGCTGCCATGCTGGCGCTGCGTCGCGAAACGGCGGAGCGGCTGCGCGCCGAGGAGATGCTGCGCCAGGCGCAGAAGATGGAGGCTCTAGGCCAACTAACCGGTGGCGTGGCGCATGACTTCAACAACCTGCTGATGGTGGTGCAGGGCAATTTGGAGGCGCTCGGCAAGCAGATCAGCGCCGAGGACGACCGACGCCGCTACATCGATCGGGCCACGCGCGGCGTTGCCCGCGGCGCGACCTTGATCCAGCAACTTCTCGCCTTCTCGCGCCGACAGTATCTTCAGCCGGTGCGGTTCAATGTGAATGAGCGCATGACCGGGCTGACCGAGTTGCTCCGAGGAACGCTCGGCCAATCGATTCTTCTGGACTGGCACTGCGAGGAGGAGACCTGGCCGGTGGAGGCCGATCCGCACCAGCTCGAAACGGCGCTGCTCAACCTCGCGGTGAATGCGCGCGATGCCATGCCCGAGGGGGGCCGGCTTGACATCGTTGCCGGGAATGCACGCCTGACCACGCCACTGGCCTCCGCCGACGGCGACGTGGAGCCCGGCGCGTATGTTCGAATTCGCGTCGTGGATTCCGGCGCCGGCATGAGCAAGGAGGTGCGCGAAGCCGCCTTCGAGCCGTTCTTCACCACCAAGCCGGTCGGCAAGGGCACGGGCCTCGGGCTCAGCCAAGTATACGGGTTTGTCAGGCAGTCGCGCGGTCATATCATGCTTGACAGCGCACCCGGGCGCGGCACCTGCGTCACCATCTTCCTGCCCGTGCCCACGCCTGAACAGGAAGGAGTCTGCAATGGTGCAGGCGCGAGCGGCTGTCCTGCGGCAGATTGGCGAACCACTGCGAATCGAGACGGTGGAGGTTGGTCCGATCGCGCCGGGTGACGTCCTGGTACGCGTGCGGGCGGCGAGCCTGTGCCATACCGATCTGGAAGCGATCGACGGCGCGCTGGCCGTACCACTGCCCGCGGTGCTCGGCCATGAGGCGGCCGGCGAGGTGGCGGAACTGGGCGCCGACGTCACGGGGCTGCGGCGCGGAGATCGTGTGGTGCTGTCCTGGAACCCCCATTGCGGTCACTGTTTCAGCTGCGAGCGCGGTCAGCCGATCCTGTGTCAGCAGTACCTGGCGAACGGCCCCGCCGGAGTCCATTTCGACGGCACTCCGCGCCTGTCCTGCTCGGCCGAGCCGGTCCATCAACTCATGTATCTCGGCAGCTTCGCCGAGTACTGCATCGTGCCAGCACAGTGCGCGGTCTGGGTGCCAGACGCGATGCCCTTCGACCGCGCCGCCCTGCTCGGCTGCGGCGTCATGACCGGGGTGGGTGCCGCGACCCGGATCGCCGATATCCGCTGGGGCGGCGCGGCGGTGGTGATCGGCTGCGGCGCCGTGGGACTGTCGGCGGTGCAGGGCTGCCGCATGGCCGGCGCCGGGGCCGTGCTCGCCGTGGATCCCAACCCGGCGCGGCGCGCACTCGCACGCGACATCGGCGCGACCGGCGCCTGCGGCCCAGATACAGACGAGGTGGTTGGCTGGGCTCGCGCGGTGACTGAGGGACGCGGCGCGGACGTGGTGATCGAGGCGGCCGGCCGGGCCGAGGGGTTCGCGTTGACGGCGGAGGTGGTGCGGCCTGGCGGCCAGGTGGTCTGGCTCGGCAAGCTTGGTGTCACCGAGCCAGTGAGCTTCCGCTGGGGCAGCCTCATGCAGGAGAAACGCTTCACCCGCAGCTCCTATGGCGGCGCGCATCCGCAACAGGATTTTCCGCTGCTCGCACAAGCCTATCTTGACGGACGGCTGCACCTGGACGAGATGATTTCCGCCCGCATCGGGCTGGAGGCGGTCAACGAGGGCTTTGCCGCGCTTCGTCGAGGCGAAACCATTCGCAGCGTGATCATCCTGGAAGAAAATCCGTGACCGTGTACGAGGGCGGTCGCAGCCTGGATGGGGCCGTGGTGACGGCGGACGGAGCGCCGCTGGATCCGCGCTTCGACCTGCGGATTTTCAGCCGGGCCGGGTTCGAGTGGACCTATGAAGGCGATGGCCCCCGTCAGCTCGCCCTGGCTCTCCTGGCCCATCACCTGCGGGATGCAACCCGCGCTTTGGCGCTGACCGAGCCGTTCATGCGCGCCGTGGTCACCGAACTGGACAACGCTTGGCGTCTGACCGATGCGGAGATTGACGCAGCGATCAAGGGTCTGAGCCCGAGCTGAGTGCGACCCGCCGTGTCGCGGTTGGCGGATTCATGGGACGGCCACCTTCGACCGCGGCAAGGCCCTGCGAAACCATCCATCCAGTCCAACAAGCGAAACCAGCTCCCGGATCAGGTCGCGGCAGAGGATCCAGCCGACAATCCCATAGACGGTCGCACCGGTCCCCACTAGCAGACCGAGGCGCGGCAGCGCCGGCATGTCAGGTGCGATGTTGCAGGAGACAACATGGACGGCGCCGTACATGGCGACGCAGGCGATCGCTGGACGCAGCAACGGCAGCAACAGAAGCCAAAAGCAGCCCGCCTGCACCACCGACACGCGATGCACCATGAACAGGAACTGAAGCGGGTAGGCCACGGCAGCTCCGATACAGACGCCGTAAACGCCCCACCGGGCGCCGATCACGTAGGCCGTGCAGAACAGGACCGTGCTGACCCCTGTGTTGATCAGCGAGCCACGGAAGTGACCGAAGCCGAGCAGGAGCGGTGAGAGAAACAGCCCCGCTGGTCGCAGTGTCATCCCCAGGGCGAGGATCGAAAGCGGTACCACGGCGCGGGTCCACGAGGCGCCGAGCACGACGCGGACCAGGACAGGCGCCACGGCGGACATGCCGACGAAAACCGGGAAAGACAGCAGCGCAAGGATGCGCATCGACTTTCCGAGATAGGCGACTGCCTGGGCGGGGTCGTCCTGCAGGCGGGCGAAAGCGGGCAGGCCGACGGGTTTGACGACCATCGCGAGCTTGTCGATGGGAAGGGAGGCGAGGCTACGCGCGACCGCATAGACCCCGAGCGACGTGCTGCCCAGCAATCGCCCGGTGATAAGAATGTCGATCTGCGTGCTGAAGTACCAGAGCACGTTCTCGGCCGTCCGATAGGTGCCCGCGCGCAGAAGGCTCGATTGCCGGCGGCTGGGCAGGGCCGGCCAGTGCCCGTGCGGCGCAAGACACCAGAACCCGATGGTGCGCACCGTTTCGCCCAGCAAGGAGCCGCTGAGCAGGGACCACACACCGAACCCTCGCCACGCGAGGAGGATGGTCGTCGCGCCGCCGAGCACGTTGCTGGCCATGTCGAGAGCCGACATCTGCTTCAGGGCGAGCCTGCGCTGCAGGCTCGCGCGCGACAGCGATCCAGCGGCGAGCAGGACGAACGTCAGGCTGGCGGCGCGCAGCAGCGGCGTCAGGTGCGGGTCGTGGTAGAACCCCGCGAGGACCGGGGCTCCTGCCAACATGAGCACGACGAAGACAAGGTTCGCCAGAATGATGAGGCCGAAAACCTCTCCGGGCGCGTCGCGTGAGGTATCGCGGCTCTGCACGAGGACGTCGCTAAACCCGACGTGGCTCATCGCAGCCAGAAAGCCCGTCACCGACATGGTGATCGCCATCAGACCGTAGTCGCCGGGTCGCAGGAAGCGGACCACCGCGAGCGTCATCGCCCAGTTGAGGATCTGGCCGGCGACGCGCGTGGCGGAAGCCCACGCCACGCCGCGCATGACCTGCGCCTTCAGGGTCGCGTTGTCATCCATCGCGGATCCCGGGTGGAACGCGATGTTAACGTACTACCATGCACCCCGCGTATCGATGACGAACTTATCCTTCAGCACGTCGCGGTCCACCTGCAGGAAGCTCATGTGATCGACCAGAAGCAGCACCAGGTTGGCGCGCTCCAGCGCCTGGTCGAAGTCGTGCAGCGTGAGCCCCCGGTCGCCAAGCTCGGGCGGCAGGCGGCCGATATGGGGTTCCACCACAAGCAGCTCGCCGACCTGCGCATCGGCAAGCCGGTGCACGATCTCGACCGCCGGGCTCTCGCGCAGGTCGTCCACGTCTTTCTTGTAGGACAGGCCGAGGCAGGCGATCACCGGATGCTTCAGTGCGGCCGCCCGTTCGCGTACCTTCTCCACCACGTGTCCGGGCTTGGCATCGTTGATCAGGCGCGCGGCGCGGATCAGCTTCGCCTCCTCGGGGTTGGTGGCGACGATGAACCATGGGTCCACGGCGATGCAGTGCCCGCCGACGCCGGGTCCTGGGCTCAGGATGTTCACCCGCGGATGCAGGTTCGCCAGCCCGATCAGGTCCCACACGTTGATGCGCAGCCGATCGCAGATCAGAGACAGCTCGTTGGCGAAGGCGATGTTGACGTCCCGGTAGGCGTTCTCGGTCAGCTTCGCCAGTTCGGCAGTGCGGGCATTGGTGACCCGGCATTCGCCACGAACCACGATCTTGTAGAGGGTCAGCGCCCGCTGTGCGCATTTGCGGGTCATGCCCCCGATCACCCGGGCATTGTTGACCACCTCTTCGAGGATGCGGCCGGGCAACACGCGCTCTGGGCAGTGCGCCACCTGCACATCGGCCAACTCGCCCCGCTGCTGGGGGAAGCTGAGGTCGGGGCGCAACTCGGCCATGATCGCCGCCATGCGCTCGGTCGTGCCGACCGGGGAGGTCGATTCCAGGATGACGAGATTGCCCGCTGCCAGCACCGGTGCGACCGCGCGGGCCGCCTCCTCGACGAAACCGATATCCGGGGCGGCGCTTTCCCCGTGCCCACGGAGCGGGGTGGGCACGGCGATGACGAAGGCGTCCGCCGGCTGCATCGCCAAAGTGGCGGACAGCTTGCCCGATTCCACCACGCGGCGGACCAGGGCGTCGAGGTTCGGCTCGCCGAAATGGGGGCGACCGGCGTTGATGGTCTCGACCACCCGCGCGTTCACGTCCACGCCGATCACCTCGACGCCATTATCGGCGAAGACGGCGGCGGTCGGCAGGCCGATATAGCCGAGTCCGACGACGGCGATGCGCTCGAAGCTATGCATTGAGCAATCTCTCCACGATCCGGCCGGCCGCGCGGCCGTCGCCATAGGGATTGTGCGCGAAGCTCATCGCCTCGTACGCGGCGCGGCTATCGAGCAAGTGCGTCGCCGTGGCGACCAGCCGGTCAGTGTCGGTGCCGACCAGCGTCACGGTGCCGGCCTCGACCGCCTCCGGCCGCTCGGTCGTGTCGCGTGTGACCAGCACGGGCTTGCCCAGCGAGGGCGCCTCCTCCTGCACACCGCCGGAGTCCGTGATGATAAGGTCGGCGCGGCGCATCAAGGCGACGAAGGGCAGGTAGTCGAGCGGCGGGACCAGCCGGATCGCCGGGTGCGCCGCAAGTTGCGCGTGCGCGACCTGCTGGACATTAGGGTTGAGGTGGACCGGATAGACGATCTCGACGTCCCCGCGATCAGCCAATCGCAGCAGGCCCAGGGCGACGCGCTCCAACCCGCCGTCGAAATTTTCCCGCCGGTGGCCGGTGACCAGGATCATCCGCTTGTCCGGCAGGGGCGGCGGCAGCAGGCTCTCAACCGCCCTGGCTCGCCCGACATCGGCGTCAAGGATCGCCAGGGCGTCCAGCAGTGCGTCGATCACCGTGTTGCCGGTGACCATGATTCGCGCCGGGTCCACGCCCTCGGCGAGCAGATTGCGCCGCGACTGCTCCGTGGGCGGGAAGTGCAGGTCCACGAGCCCGCTGGTAAGCCGACGGTTCATCTCCTCCGGCCAGGGCGAGTGGATGTTGCCGGTGCGCAACCCGGCCTCGACATGCGCCACCGGCACCCGGGCGTAAAACGCGGCGAGGGCGGCGGCGAAGGTCGTCGTCGTATCACCCTGCACCAAGACCCGATCCGGGCGCAGTTCGTCATACACCGTGGCGATGCGATCGAGCACGGCAGTGGTGATGTAGGTCAGGCCCTGGCCTGCGCGCATCAGGTCGAGGTCGCGGTCCGGCCGGATCGCGAACAGGTCGAGCACCTGGTCCAGCATCTGCCGGTGTTGCGCGGTGACGCAGACAAGTGCGGTGATGCCGGATGTCTCCGCCAAGCGTCGGACGATCGGCGCCATCTTGATCGCTTCGGGCCGGGTGCCGAACACCGTCAGGATGCGCACAGCCAACTCCGTCGAAGGATTTGCGAGAACCTGTGCGTGCGCTTAGTGGAATTGAACGGAAACTATCGTGCCAAAGCACATCATCTCAAAAATTGTTCTGCAGGAATAGAAATTGCGATGCACAAAGAATCTCGCGCTTGCCATGCCTGAGTCATTAGCGATTGTTAAACCATTCCGGCTTCGAACACCAGGAATTTGGCCTCGTCAGAATACGCTCTGCGTTGCCGAGTGCGCGCTCACGGCTTATCCGGCCCTGGCCTTTCCCGACCGCGCGCCTATCTCTGTGTCATGAGCGATGCGGAGTTCGATAAGGCTCTGGTCGGCGCCGCCTTCGCGCTGGCAGAGAAAGATGGCTGGGATGCAGTGAGTGTGGCCGAGGCCGCGCGATCTGCCGGGCTCGACCTGGCGCGCGCGCGGGTGCGTTTCCCGTCTCGTGCGGCAATCCTGCTCCGTCTCGGGCGGCTGGCTGATCAGGCGGCGCTCGCCCAGTTGCCGGCCGAGGGAACTGTGCGGGATCGGCTGTTCTATCTCTTGATGCAGCGTATTGACGTGTTGCAGGAGCATCGTGCCGGCATGCTCGGCCTGCTTCGCCGCCTGCCGTTCGATCCGGGTACCGCACTGCTACTTGACTCCGCCACCCGACGCAGCATGCGCTGGCTGCTGGACGCAGCGGGAGTGCCCACTGCGGGCTTGCGGGGCGCGGTGCGCGTCCACGGCCTGTACGGGGTCTGGCTCTGGGCCATTCGTGCTTGGCAGCGTGACGAGACTGACGATATGTCTCAGACCATGTCGGCTGTGGATGTCGCCTTGCGGCGGGCTGAGCAGCTCGCGCCGTGGCTGGGCAGTCGTGTTCCCGCCACCGCTTCCGGAGCCGAGCCGGTCGTTCCGGAGCCCGGGCCGCTCGTGCCAGACCCGCTCGTGCCGGCCTCGCCTGTGGCCGAACCGGAGCCGCCTGAGCCGGAGGCGCCACCGCCCGTGCCGCCGATTTCCGACGGAACACTCTGACCGGCGGCTAGGCGCACGAGATCGTGGCGCGAGGGGCCAGAGCCGCCCGGCTATTCTAAGTCGTTAAGGAATTGGGGGGATCCAGAGCATGGCAGACCAGTCAAATGCAGGCGGCGGGAGCCCGGACTTCGACTTCACCCGTCTCCTGGCCGAGATGAAGCTGCCGTCGATGCCCGACATGCAGGCGCTGACCGAAGCAAACCGGCGCAATGTCGAGGCATTGACCGCGGCCAACCGTGTCGCCCTCGAGGGTGCGCAGGCGGTCGCTCGGCGGCACATGGAGATCATGCAGCAGTCGATGACCGAGATGACCGAGGGCATGAAGGCGCTCACGGCCGCAGAGGCACCGCAGGCCAAAGCCGCCAAACAGGCGGAACTGGTGAAGCAAGGGTACCAGCGCGCGGTCACGAACCTTCAGGAACTGAGCGACCTTATCCAGCGATCCAACTCTGAGGCGCTGGGCCTTCTCAACCGGCGCTTCGGCGAGGCAATGGACGAATTGAAGGCAATCGCTCAAAAGACCGGCTAAACTGTCAGTGCGCCCTCTCACCGATGCTTGGGGAGAGGGCGCATGATCGTCGTTTTCGGATCCATCAATCTCGACCTGATCTTCCCACTCCCGGCCCTGCCGACGGCCGGCGAGACCTTACTTGCATCCGACGTTTGGATGGAACCCGGTGGCAAGGGCGCCAACCAAGCGCTGGCCGCCACGCGAGACGGGGCCCAGGTCGTGCTGGCGGGCGCGGTCGGACGCGATTGGCTCGCAGCCGCCGCGACGACGCTTTTGCGCGCCTCAAACGTGGATCTCGTCTCGCGTTATCGAGGCCGGGCGGGCCACCGGCTGCGCTGCGATTTTCGTCGATCCCGTGGGACGGAACGCTATTGGGGTCGGCTCGGGGGCCAACCTCGCGGCCCGAGGCGATCAGGTCGAGGACGCGCTGCTCGGGCCGGGCAAGACGGTGATCGCGCAGATGGAGGTGCCGTCGGTCGAAACCGCGGCGCTGATCCGTCGCGCCCGCAAGCGCGGAGCGCGAACGGTGCTGAACCTCGCGCCGGCCGCGCCGCTCGATGCCGACGCGCTTCGCGCGGTCGAGGTGTTGGTCCTGAATGAGGTCGAGGCGGCGTGGCTGGCCGGCAAACTGGGCTGCGGACCGGACGCCACGACATTGCGAACCGCATTGGGCATGACGGTGGTCCGCACATTGGGCGAGCAAGGGGCCGAGGCGGCGCACGCGGGCGGCCTGACCCGCGTTTCCGCGCGTACGGTCCAGGCGGTGGATACGACTGGCGCGGGCGACTGCTTCACCGGCGTCCTGGCTGCGGCGCTCGACCGCGGTCTCCCGCTCCCGAGCGCGCTGTCACGCGCCGTGGCCGCGGCCACGCTGTGCTGTACGCGACCAGGCAGCCAAGCCACAATGCCCCATGCGGTGGATACCGATCGGTTTCTGGCACCGTCGCGCGGGCCCTGAGGAGCTTTGGATCGACGTTGCCGAGGCGAACCTCATTGCCAATAGCGGCGGAACAACGCTCAGTTCCGTGGCAGACGTGCCGTCTCGGGCGCGTCGGGGTTCTGGGCCCGATGGCGGAGCAGGTGGTCGGCCAGTACGCAGGCCAGCATGGCCTCTCCGACTGGGACAGCGCGGATTCCGACGCAGGGGTCGTGGCGGCCCTTGGTCACGATCTCCGTGTCGCTGCCGGCGCGATCCACTGTCCGGCGCGGCGTAAGAATGGAGCTGGTCGGCTTGACCGCGAACCGGGCGATGATGGGTTGGCTGGTGGAGATTCCCCCAAGGATCCCGCCGGCATGGTTGGATTGGAATGCCACGGCACCGGCTTGCATGCGCATCTCGTCGGCGTTCTCCTCACCGCGCAAGGCAGCAGCGGCGAAGCCGTCGCCGATCTCCACTCCTTTGACGGCATTGATCGACATGAGTGCCGCGGCGATGTCGGCATCCAGCTTGCCATAGACGGGTGCGCCGAGGCCCGGCGGCACGCCGTCGGCCCGCACCTCGATGACCGCACCGAGGGACGAACCCTGCTTGCGCACCTCGGTCAGCAGCGACTTCCCATGTGCGCGCGGCGGCGGAGTCAGGGCAGAAGAACGGGTTGCGGCCCACCTCGTCCCAGTCCCAGCGCGTCGGGTCTATCCGCTGCGATCCCATCTGTATCAATGCGCCGCGGACCCGCACACCGCCCAGCACCTTGCGCGCGACCGCCCCGGCCGCGACACGCATGGCCGTTTCCCGTGCGGAACTGCGTCCGCCGCCACGGGGGTCGCGAATGCCATATTTCAGCGTGTAAGCGAGGTCGGCATGACCCGGCCGGAAACGGTCGGCAATCGCGCCATAGTCGCGCGAGCGCTGATCGACGTTCTCGATCACCAGGGCGATCGGCGTGCCTGTTGTCTGGCCTTCGAACACGCCCGAAAGGATGCGCACACGATCGGGCTCCTGACGCTGTGTCGTAAAGCTTGACTGGCCCGGCCGCCGCCTGTCGAGCCAGGGTTGGATCTCGGCTTCAGATAATGAGAGACGAGGTGGGCAACCATCGACAACGCAGCCGATCGCCGCGCCGTGGCTCTCGCCCCATGTCGTCACCCGGAACAGGTGGCCGAAGCTGTTGTGGCTCACCGGCTGCCCGCGCTGCTCGTCATGCGCCGTTTCCTTCCACGATCGCGATATCGGGGGCCGCGGGATTCTTCATTCCGACAACGTGGTAGCCGCAATCAACGTGGTGCACCTCGCCGGTGACGCCCGATGCTAGGTCGGACAGCAGGTAAACGCCGGCTCCGCCCACATCCGCGGTGGTCACGTTGCGCTGCATCGGGCTGTTCAGCTCGTTCCAGCGCAGGATGTAGCGGAAATCGCCGATGCCGGACGCGGCGAGGGTCTTGATCGGCCCGGCGCTGATCGCGTTCACCCGGATACCGGCGCCTCCCAGGTCGGCCGCGAGATACCGGACGGATGCCTCCAGCGCCGCCTTCGCGATGCCCATCACGTTGTAGTGCGGCGTCCAGCGTTCCGCGCCTAGATAGGACAGGGTGAGCAGGCTGCCGCCCGGTCGCATCATCGGAACCGCGCGCTGGCAGACCGCAGTGAACGAGTAGCACGAGATGTCGAGTGCCTGGAGGAAGGCCGTGCGCGGGGTGTCTAAATAGCGCCCACGGAGGAAGGCTTTCTCAGCGTAGCTGATCGCGTGGACGAGAAAGTCGATTCCATCCCATCGTTCGCGCACAGCGGCGAAAGCCGCGTCGATGCTCGTCTCGTCCGCTACATCGCAGCCGACCACGATCGAGGAACCGACGGACTCCGCCAACGGCCGGACGCGCCGTTCAAGCGCGTCGCCCTGGAAGGTGAAGGCGAGATCGGCTCCTTGGCCGGCACAGGCCGCCGCGATGCCCCAGCCGAGCGAGCGCTCATTCGCGACGCCCATGATGAGCCCGCGCCTGCCCTGCATCAGGGTGCCTCTCTGCGGTTCCACCGCCATCTGCGTCCTCGGGGTTGTGCTTTTCGCGCCGGTGGTGGCACAGGGCCGCGCGGGCGGGCAAGAGGCGCGCCCATCGTCGTTCCAGGAGCCCAGCATGGCCGAGACTGCAGTGACCGACGCCGATCCGTTCGCCTGGTTCGCCGATTGGATGGCCGAGGCCGCGGTGTCCGAGCCGAACGACCCCAACGCCATGACGCTTGCCACCGCGACGCCGGATGGGCGGCCCGCCGCGCGCATCGTGCTTCTGAAGGGCTACGATGAACGCGGGTTCGTATTCTACACCAACACCCAGAGCCGCAAGGGCGGGGAGCTTGCCGCCAACCCGCACGCCGCGCTCCTGCTGCACTGGAAATCGCTGCGCCGGCAGGTCCGGATCGAGGGATGCGTCGAGCCGGTGACGGCGGAAGAGGCGGATCTCTACTATACTTCGCGGCCCCGCATCTCCCGCCTGGGAGCGTGGGCTTCCGAGCAGTCCCGCCCTCTGGAGGACCGCGCGGAGCTTGAACGGCGCCTTGCCGAGCAGGAGGCGCGATTCCCGGGCGAGGTGATCCCTCGCCCCCCGCACTGGTCGGGCTATCGCCTGATCCCCGAACGCTTCGAGTTCTGGCAGGACATGCCCTATCGCCTGCACGACCGCACGGCTCTGACGCGCATGCCGGCCGGCGGCTGGGCGGCCGGCAAGCTGTATCCCTGACCTGAAAACGCCCTGTCCGGGGACGGAATAGGCGTGCTAGAGTTGCAGGCCAGACCCGTGAAAAGGACACCGGGCCATGGCCATCCGCAAGCTGCTCCTGCCGCTGACGGGCACTGCCGCCGGGGAGGCGGCATTGCTGACCTCACTGACCATCGCGCGTGCCTGGAACTCGCACGTGCTGGCGCTGCATGTGCGGGTTGACAGCCGCGACGTCGCGCCGCTGGCAGGCGAGGGCCTGTCGGGGGCGATGATTGAGGAGATGATGTCGGCAACCGAAAAGGAAAGCGGGCATCGAGCCAGCGCGGTCCGTGCGATGTTCGATCGCTTTGTCGCGGCCAACGAAGTCGCGCTGGCCGAGCCGCGTAGGGGCCGTGCCGGTCCCAGCGCCAGCTTCGCCGCCGTCACCGGGCGCGAGGAGGACATCGTGGCCCAGCAGGCTCGCCTGGCCGATGTCACAGTCGTTCCGCATCCCGAAGCCGGTGAGGATGTCTCGTCCTCGGACGCGCTGCATGCCGTGCTGTTTGATTCCGGTCGGCCGGTCCTGATCTCTCCGCAGGTGTCGACCCCGACAATCGGGACGCGGGTCTGCCTCGGCTGGAACGGCACCGCGGAATCCGCCTCTGCCGTCAACGCGGCGCTTCCTTGGCTGCAGCGCGCCGAAGCGGTACGCATCCTCTCCGCCGAAGGCTACCAGCGCCGCGGTCCCGCCGCCTCGGAGCTTGCGGCCTACCTCGCGCTGCATGGAATAGACGCCGAGATGGAGGTGTTTCGGACACGCCAGGGCGCGGTCGGCTCCGCGCTGCTCGCCGCGGCGAAGGATTTCGGCTGTGATCTGCTGGCGATGGGTGCCTACTCACATTCGCGCCTGCGTCAGCTTATTCTCGGCGGCGTGACCCGGCATGTGCTGGAGAATGCCGCCCTGCCCGTACTGATGAACCGCTGACGCGGGGCGCGCGGGCGTGCCCGCGCCCCCGCTTGGCCTCGCTGACCCAGCTGTGACAGAGGCTCTGAGCGCCTACGTCAAGCTTTTGCGCGCGGCAAAGGCGGTGCTCGCGCGGGTGGAGCCTCGGCTGGCCGACAGCGGATTGACGGCGACGCAGCTCGGGGTGCTGGAAGCGGTGCTGCACGCCGGACCCCTGAGCCAGCGTGAACTGGGCCGCAAGGTGCTGACGAGCGCGGGCAATATGACCGACGTGATCGACAAGCTGGAGCGGCGCGGCCTGGTTCACCGCAGCCGCAAACCGGGCGACCGGCGGGCGGTGCGAGTCGAGCTGACGTCCGCCGGACGCGAAATCATCGAGACTTTGTTCCCTCGTCACGCCCAGGATATCGCGGGGGCGATGGGATCGCTCGATGAGGCGGAGCTGCGCCAATTGAGCGCGTTACTGCAGAAGCTGGGACGGGCTGCGGCGTTGGGCGAAGGCATTGCACGCGAGGATGATGAGTCCCATCTGCATCCTCAACCGTTCGACATCGAATGATTGAGGAGGGCACATGATCGACGTTCGGCCATTCGCCACATTGGGCGCCTTTCGTACCGACTGGCTGAACGCGCATCACCACTTCAGCTTCGGGCACTACCGCGACCCCGATCGCATGGGCCTCGGCCAATTGCTGGTGTGGAACGACGACGAGATCGCGCCCGGCACCGGGTTCGATCCCCACCCGCACCGCGATATGGAGATCGTCACATATGTCCGACAGGGCGCCATCTCGCATCGCGACAGTCTGGGCAATGAGGGTCGCACGGAGGCTGGGGACGTGCAGGTGATGCATGCCGGCAGGGGGATCACCCACGCCGAGTACAATAATGAACGCGAGCCGACCCGCCTCTTCCAGATTTGGATCCGTCCCGACCGGCACGGCGTCGCGCCGGGCTGGGCTGTGCGTCGCTGTCCGCGCGCGGGAACCGTCGGCGTGCTCGAGGTTCTGGCGAGCGGACGCCTCCGAGATCAGGCCAAGGACGCCCTGCCGCTCCACGCGGATGCCGCCGTCCTGGCCGGCACCTTGCGCGCGGGCGTGACCGTCAAGGTGGCGATGGACCCTGGCCGGGTCGCCTATCTGGTGCCCGCGACGGGCACCATCAGGGTCAACGGTTCCCTCGTGCGAACGCGCGACGGAGCGGCCATCACGGGCGAGCAGGAACTCGCGATCACCGCGACCGAAGACGCGGAACTGGTGCTGGTGGACGTCGCGGGGGCTTGACCCTCATGCTGGGCGATACCCTGTAGGGCAGACGCGCATCCAAGGAGGACCGCCCGCCTATGAGCCACCTCGACCTCCTGCAGGACCTCATCGGCCGGGCGCGAGCGGCCGGCGCGGATGCGGCCGATGCCGTGCTGGTCGCCGGCACGTCGCTGTCCGTACAGCGACGGCTGGGCCAGACCGAGCATGTGGAGCGCTCGGAGGGCCGTGATCTCGGCCTGCGGGTGTTCGTCGGCCGCAAGGCGGCGGTCGTGTCCTCGACGACCATCGATCCGTCGGGCTTCGCCGCGCTCGCCGAGCGCGCCGTCGCCATGGCCCGCGTCGTCCCTGATGACCCGTATGCCGGCTTGGCCGAGACCGCTGCCATCGGGGCTGCCCCCGATCCGGCTCCCCTCGATCTTGCCGACACCGAGGAGCCCGACGCGACGCGCCTCGCGGCCCGCGCAGCAGCGGCGGAGGAGGCGGCGCTGGCCGTCGCCGGGGTCACGAACTCCGAGGGCGCGGAGGCGGGTTACGGCAGGACCGAGGTGGCACTGGCCACATCCGCCGGGTTCGCCGGACGCCTCGTACGCACAAGCCACTCGGTCTCGGCGACCGCCCTGGCTGGCGCCGGCACCGCGATGCAGCGCGATTACGACTACAACACGACGGTGCACCTGGCGGACCTGGAGGCGCCGGCCGCGATCGGCAGGAGTGCCGGCGAGCGGACCATTGCTCGGCTCAACCCGGTGCGTCCGAAGACCGCCAAGCTGCCCATTGTCTATGACCCGCGCGTGGCGGGAAGCCTGTTGGGGCATTTCGCCGGCGCGATCAACGGCGCGGGCATTGCGCGCGGCACGTCGTTCCTGAAGGACCGGATGGGTCAGCGCGTCTTCGCGCCCGGCATCGCCGTGCATGACGACCCCGTGCGCCGGCGCGGCCTGCGCTCCAAGCCCTGGGACGGGGAGGGCATGCCGACAGCGCGGCGGGCGCTGGTGGATGACGGGGTGCTGACGACCTGGCTGCTGGACAGCCGCTCGGCCCGCCAACTCGGCCTCGCCTCAACCGGCCACGCCGCCCGTGGCACCGGCGGACCGCCTTCGCCGGCGCCCACCAATCTTTATCTTGCAGCCGGAACACTCTCCCCCGTCGAGTTGATGGCCGACATCCGACTCGGGCTCTACGTGACTGAACTGATCGGCATGGGGGTGAACGGCTTGACCGGGGACTACAGCCGCGGCGCCGCGGGATTCATGATCCGCGATGGGGCGATCGCCGAGCCGGTCGCGGAGATCACCATCGCGGGTACCCTGCCCGAGATGTTCGCCGCCCTGACCCCCGCCAGCGACCTGGTGTTCCGGCGCGGGACGGACGCGCCGACCGTGCGGATCGACGGCATGACGATGGCGGGTGGCTGAGCCCTGGCCGCGCGGGCTGGCCGACACCATATCCGCCGCGAAACAGCGGAACAGGCGACGTCCCATGCGCCGAACCTCCTCGCTGCTGGCCGCTGTCGCGGTCATCGGCCTCGCGCTCCATCCAGGGCTCGCGCTCGCGCGCGCAGGGGGTGGCGGCTCGATGGGAAGCCGGGGCAGCTACACCTTCTCCCCACCGCCCGCGACGCGTACCGCGCCGTACTCGGCGGCGCCCGTCGATCGCAGCCTGACTCCCCGGCCGGCGCCGAGCTACGGGACCCCCGGCTACGGAGCGCCGGGCTACGCGGCGCCTTACCGCTCGGGATTCGGCTCTGGACTGCTGGGGGGTCTGCTCGGGGTGGGACTGGGTAGCATGCTGTTCGGACACGGCTTCGGGGGCGGCTTCGGATTGCTGTGGTTCCTGATCCGCATTGCGCTGCTGGTGCTACTCGTGCGCTGGGTGTGGCGCCTGTTGCGAGGCAACCGCCCGGCCTACGCGGGCGCCCCGTCCATGTTCTCTCGCGGACCTGCCGCGCCGGGCCCCAGGCCGATGAACGGCGGCACCGCCGCGCCACCTGGGGTGGCGATAGGGCCGGCCGACTTCCAGGCTTTCGAGCAGACGCTGCGTGCCGTGCAGGATTCCTGGAGCCGCAGCGACGTGAACGGGCTGGGCGCGCTCGCCACGCCGGAGATGGTCAGCTACTTCGCCAACCAGCTGTCCGATCACGCAAGTCGGGGCGAGCGCAATAGCGTCACCGATGTCCGGCTGTTGCAGGGCGACCTCGCCCAGGCCTGGGCCGAGCAGGGGCGCGACTACGCGACGGTGGCGATGCGGTTCTCGATGATCGACGTCACGCGCGACCAAACGGGGCGGGTCATCGACGGGAGCCCGACCGAGCACGTCACCGCCACCGAACTGTGGACGTTCGTTCGCGCGCGGGGTGGCCATTGGATTCTGTCGGCCATCCAGCAGGCGCGCTAACTCAGAGCGGTGCCAGCCGGTACAGGGTGACGACCCGCTCGGTGCGGTCCTCTAGCTCCAGGGTGGTGGGAACGCGATAGGTGGCAAAGGCATGAAGGCCCGCATGCGGCAGGTACGCGCGGCCGGGATCGGCCACCCAGACCTCGGCGGTGGCGGCCATTGCACGCAGCCACGGCAGGATACGCCCGGTCATCGGCGCCTCGTAGCAGACATCGCCGCACAGGATCAGATCCCAGCGGCATGCCGTGCCCACGAGGTCGGCCGGCGCGGCCTCCAGCAGCACGTCATTGGCCCGGGCATTTGCGTGGATCGCGGCAACGGCAAGCCGATCGATTTCGGCGGCCTCGACCGCGCCGGCGCCGGCGCGGGCGCAGGCGATCGCCGCGATTCCGCAGCCGGCGGCAAAATCCAGCACTCGGCGGCCGGCCACGGTCGCGGGGTGGTCCAGCACGTGCCGCGCCAGCGCCTGACCGCCGGGCCAGGCGAATGCCCAGAAAGGCGGATCGACGTTGCGCGCCGCAAGCCACGCCTCGGTCGCGTGCCAGATGGGCGTGATCTCGCTGGCGAGCAGTAGTCTCACCTCCGGGACCAGGGGCGCGGACCCGTACATGGTGTGGGTGCGCACGAAATTTGCCTCGGCGGCCTCGCTCATAGCCATCCCGCCAGGATCGCCGCAGCCACGGCCAGTCCTGTCTCGCGATTCAGGCGGAAAAGCCGCAGGCAGCCGCCCGGGTCGTGGATGTCCAGCCGGCCGACCTGCCACCCCATCAGCAGGCCGGCGATGACCAGGGAAGGCCAGAACCAGCCGCCCAGCCCGGCCAGCCATCCCGCGCCCGCCAGGGCCAGCAGCGCCAGCCCATAACAGGCGGCAAGGAAGGGCCGCGTGCGTTCCCCGAACAGGCGCGCTGTCGATTTGACCCCGGCCAGCGCGTCGTCCTCGCGGTCCTGGTGGGCGTAGATCGTATCGAAGCCGAGATCCCATAGGATCGCCGCCGCATAGAGCACGGCCCAGGCGGTATCGATCCGGGACGCGGCGGCGGCGTAACCGAGCGGCGCGCCGAAGCCGAAGGTAAACCCCATGACGAGCTGCGGCCACCACGTGATGCGCTTGGCGAGCGGATACAGGCCGACCAGCACAAGCGAGGCAGCACCCAGCGCCTGCGCCAGTGGCGGGAGCTGAAGCAGGACGCCGAGCCCTATCGTCAGCAGGCACGCCAGGAACACCAGGGCGTCGCGTGGCCGCAGCGCGCCGGAGGCCAGCGGCCGGCCGGCCGTGCGCGCAACCCGGCGGTCGATGTCGCGGTCCCACAGGTCATTGACCACGCACCCGGCCGCTCGCATCACCACGCTGCCCACCGCGAACAGCAACGCGAGCCGCAGCGCCATCCCCGGCGCCGGGCGGGCCAGCAGGATGCCCCACAATCCCGGCAGGAACAGCAGCCACGCACCGATTGGCCGGTCGGCCCTGGCGAGCAGCGCATAGGCCCGCCACGACGCGGGCAGCCGGGCGACCCAGCCCTCGGCGACGATGTCCGTGTGCGCGACCATGGGGCTAATCTGCGCGCGATGAACCCGGGGTCAATCCGCCTGTTCGTGGACGCGCCGCTGAGCGCGGGCGCCGAGGTCGCCGCGACACCGGGGCAGGCGCACTATCTGGAACCGTCATGCGCCGGGCACCCGGCGGGCCGGTGCGCCTGTTCAATGGGCATGATGGCGAGTGGCTGGCGCGCATCGCCATCTTGCGGCGCGACCGGGCAAGCCTCGTAGTCGAGCGCGTGCTGCGTCCGCAGGCGGGCGAGCCCGATCTATGGCTCGCCTTCGCCGTGCTGAAGCGGGACGCGACCGACCTGGTGGCGCAGAAGGCCACCGAGCTGGGGATCGCGGCGCTGCTGCCCGTGTTGACTGAGCGAACCAATGCCGTCCGCGTGAACGCGGCGCGCCTGGCCGCCATCGCGATCGAGGCGGCCGAGCAGAGCGAGCGCCTGACCGTGCCGGCAATCCACGAACTCGCGGCGCCTCGCCCACCTCCTAGCCTGCTGGCCCGCCGAGCGGCCGCTGTTCGCCGCCATCGAGCGCCGGCCAGGGCCGCCCGTCCCGTCATGCGATGGGCCCGCGGGTCTGCTGATCGGCCCCGAAGGCGGTTTCACGGATGCGGAGCTTGACGTGCTCGACCGCTGCTCGTCTGTTGCGCCCGTCAGTCTCGGGCCGCGCGTCCTGCGGGCCGAGACCGCCGCGCTCGCCGGACTGGTGCTGTTGCAGGCACCCCGGCGCCGCTGAATACTCGACCCCTAACCGCGAGACGCCCGAACCAAGATGTCGAATCCCGGAGACGCCGACACGACCCCGATCACGTCGGTTCGGCAACTCGCCGACTACCTCGCCGCCGGCTGCAAGCCACGCTCCCAGTATCCGGATCGGCACCGAGCACGAGAAGTTCGGATTCCGGCGTGCCGATCTCGCGCCGCCCCCCTACGAACCGACGCCCGATGCGCCCGGGGCGATCCGTCCGGTGCTGGAGGGGTTGGCGGCGAATCGCGGCGAGCCGATCCTCGATGCGCGGCAAGCCGATCGGCCTGCGGCTCGGCGGGGGCGCCTCGGTCTCACTGGAGCCGGCGGGCCAGCTCGAATTATCGGGCGCGCCGCTGGAGACGCTGCACGACACGAAAGCCGAGTTCGACGCGCATTTCGCCGCGGTGCGCGCGGTGGCGGAACCACTGGGGCTCGGCTTCGCGCCGCTCGGCTTTCACCCGACCATGGCGCGCGACGCGATGCCGTGGATGCCCAAGAGCCGCTACGCGATGATGCGCCGCTACATGCCGCGGGTCGGCGCCCTCGGGCTCGACATGATGACGCGGACCTGCACCGTGCAGGTGAACCTCGATTACGGCTCCGAGCAGGACATGCTCCGCAAGCTGCGGGTCTCGCTGGTGTTGCAGCCACTGGCGACGGCGCTGTTCGCCAATTCCCCCTTCAGCGATGGGGCGGCCGAACGGCTTCCTGAGCTACCGCGCGCATATCTGGACCGACACCGACAACGACCGCTCCGGCATCCCGGCGGTGATGTTCGAGGAGGGGTTCGGCTTCGAGCGCTATGCCGAATGGCTGGTCGACCATGTGCCGATGTACTTCGTCTATCGAGACGGCCGCTACATCGACGTCGCCGGGGCCTCGTTCCGCGCCTTCATGCACGGCCGGATCGCGGAACTGGCGGAGCGAGCCCGCGACGGTGGGCGACTTCGCCGATCACGTGACCACCGGCTTCACCGATGTCCGCATCAAGCGGTTCCTTGAGATGCGCGGGGCCGACGCCGGGACGCCGGAGATGATGGTGGCCCAGTCGGCGCTCTGGGTCGGCCTGCTGTACGACGAAGCGGCGCTGGCGGCGGCCCTGGGCCTCGTTGCGCGGCGTCACCTGGGCAGAAGCGGTGGCCCTGCGCGATTCCGTGCCGCGTCTTGGGCTGGCGACGCCGTTCCGCGGCGACCTGCGGAGCCTGGCGCGCGAGGTTCTCGCGATTGCCGCCGATGGCCTGCGTGCCCGCGCCCGGACCGACGTTGCGGGGCGTGACGAGCGCGTGTATCTGGAACCCCTGCACGCGTTGGCCGAAGGCGCGCCGAGTCCGGCCGAGCACTGGCTGGCCCGATACATGGGCGCGTGGAGGGGCGATGTCCGACGAATTTTTGCCGAATCGGCGGTTTAACCGCGATCGGTTCTGCCTTAACGTGTAGACATGCTTGCGTATGCAACCCAGATCGGCAGAATGCCGGCATGATCTCCAACCTGCTCGCCCGCTCCTCCGGTCAGATCGCCCCGCCCGCGTCACCGGGCGGCCTCGTGCTCCGGCTCCGCCTCATCGGGCAGATGGAGGCCTGGACGCTCAGCTCGCAGAGCGTGCTCCCGCCCGGGCGCAAGACGCGCGCCCTGCTCGCCGTGGTGGCCATGTCGGCGCCTCGTCCGGCACTGCGCGGACGGCTGGCCGAGCTACTCTGGAGCCGCCGGCCGGAGGAGCAGGCCCGCGCCTCGCTCCGCCAGGAAATCCATCGGCTGCTCGAAGTGCTGTCTCCCGCCGGCTCTGACGTCCTTCTGGTGACGCGCGATCACCTATCGCTCCGTCCCGGAGCCGCCTGGATCGACGTGGAAGAGGTGATGCGGGCCACTGTTCAGCAGCCGGCCTCGTTGTCCCTGCTCGACGGTGACCTGCTTGAGGATCTCGGACGGCGCCGACGCGGCGTTCGATACGTGGCTGACTACCGAGCGGGAGCGCCTGCGCGACCGCGGCCGCACGCTGGCCGAGCAGCTTTTGCGCGACCAGGAGGAGCCCGATTCTGCCATTCCGGCCGCGCAACGCCTGCTCGCGATCGACCGCGCGCACGAGGGTGCGTGGCGAGCGATGATGCGCGCGCATGCTGCGCGTGGAGAGCGCGGGATGGCGATCCAGGCCTATGATCGCTGTCGGGCCGTGCTCTCTGACCTGCTGGACGCATCGCCGTCCGCAGAGACGCAACAGTTGCTGGCCGAGATCCGCGGCCCCTCCGGCTCGCGTCTACCGCTTCGCCCCCCCGCGCCGGCCGCCGTGCCGGATCAAAACGAGCCCCCGGCCCTGGCCGAGTCTCGGTCGGGTTCCGCGCGTGGCGGCGCGCATGTGGGCGTGCTCCCGTTCCAGCTCACCAGCGTGGGTGAGGACGAGGCGCACCTCTCCCCGGGGCTCGCAGAGGAAATCACCGCTGCGCTGTCACGCTTCCGCTGGATGTTCGTTGTCTCGTCCAACTCCCTCGCACGCTTTGCCGAGGAGACCCGCGACGAGGATTCGATCCGGCGAACCTTCGGGCTGGACTTCCTGTTGGACGGTTCGATCCAGCGGGTTCGCACGCGGTTGCGGGTGACCGCGCGCCTTCTCGACCTGCGCGCCGGCAATCAGGTGGTCTGGGCACGCCGGTTCGACCGCCAGGCGAACGATCTGCTGTCGCTGCAGGACGAGATCGCCGCTGAGGTCGTCGCGCAGATCGATCCGGAAATCCTGTTGATCGAAGCCAAGCGCGTCACCACGCGCCCGGTGACGGACGCCACGGCCTATGACCTCGTGCTGCGCGCGTTGCCTCTGATGAACCGGATGGAGCGCACGCCCTTCACACAGGCGGGGGACTTCCTGCGCCGGGCAATCGAACTCGAGCCCGAATACGCCGCCGCACATGCGTGGTCGGCATACTGGCATATTTTCTTGGTCGGGCAGGGCTGGGCCGACCGGCCGGATGAGAGCATGGCGGAGGCAGGGCAATTGGCCGAGCGCGCCACGCAACTTGACCCGTTCGACGCCCGCGCGCTGACCATCGCCGGGCATGTTCGCGCCTTCCTGCACCATCAGTTACATGACGCGGCCGCGCTGCACGAGCGGGCGCTGGCGCTCAACCCGAATCTGGCGATGGCGTGGGCTCTGTCTGCGGCGACCCACGCCTACATGGGGGAGGTGGAGGAGGCCGAGCGTCGCAATGCTCGCTACAAGCGTCTGTCGCCGCTCGACCCCTATGCCTTCATCTTCGACGGGTTCTTCACCATCATCCACCTGCTCAAGCACGATTACGAGTCCGCCGTCGCGGCGGGTCGGGCAGCCACGCAGATGAACCCCTCCTTGTCGGCGGGCTTCAAGCCGTACCTCGCCGCGCTTGGCCATCTCGGGCGCCGCCAGGAGGCGGCCATCGCGCTGCGTCGGCTTCTGGCGGTCGAGCCCGATTTCAGCGTGCAGCGCTTCCTGAGCACGTCCCCGTTCGCGCGCGAGAGCGATCAGGAGACGTTTGCGCAGGGGCTGCGTCTGGCGGGCGTGCCGGAATCCGACACGGAGGCTCCCGTTCCGATGCGTGCCTGAGCGTGCTTCCGGCCATTGGCGAGCGGGTCGAGCGCGCCCCAGCAAAGATCAACCTGTTCCTCCATGTCCTCGGACGTCGTGTGGACGGCTACCACCTGCTCGACAGTCTCGCCGTGTTTGCCGGCGTGGCTGATGTCCTTCGCGCCGAGCCTGCGGAGGCGCTGAGCCTGACGCTGGATGGACCGTTCGCATCGGCCCTAACCGCCGATTCCGACAACCTGGTGCTCCGCGCCGCGCGCATACTGGCAGAGGCGGCAGGGATCACGCCGGGTGCGCGCCTGACCTTGACGAAGAACCTGCCCATCGCCTCCGGCATCGGCGGCGGTTCGGCGGATGCAGCGGCGGCTTTGCGCGTGCTTGCGCCGCTGTGGCGGCTTGCATTGGGGGAATCGGATCTGGCGGCCCTGGCCGCGCGTCTCGGAGCGGATGTGCCGGTGTGTCTCGCGGGCCGCACCTCGCGGATGGGAGAAACGGGCGAGGTGCTGCTGCCGGCCCCGACACTGCCGCCATGCGGCATTGCGCTGGTCAACCCGGGCGTGCCGGTCTCGACGGCCGAGGTCTTTCGAGCCCGGACGGCCGGATTTTCCGCTCCTGCCAGTTTGCCGGCGAGCTGGGCGGACGCGGCGACGATGGCGGGGGACCTGGCGCATCTTCGCAACGATCTCGAGCCGGCCGCCATTGCCCTGTGCCCGCCGATCGGCACGGTGCTGAATGTGCTCCGCGCCAGTTCAGGCTGCCTGCTCGCGCGGATGAGCGGGTCGGGTGCGACCTGCTTCGGGCTTTTCACTACCCCGAAGGAGGCGCTGGCGGTGAGCGCTCAGGCGGCGCGGCCTGGCTGGTGGGCCTGGGGCGGCAGCCTACTCCGCCCAGCTTGACCGACCCTGAATTGCCCATCGCCCGTCCTGGAGCGTGACAATGTAAAGCGAGCGATAACTTCCGAGCGGGGTGCCATCCGCACGGCTGCGGGTGAACTGGACGCGAAAATGGACCTTGGAAGGTCCGGCGTCGATCACCTCGACATAGTCCCAGGCACTACGGTCCCAGCCCGCGGACTGTCCGCTTTGGTCCCAGACGAGGTTCTGATAATTGGCGGGACCCTGCATGACCGTCACCTTCCCGCTGTGGAAGCGGACATGCGGGAAATGGAACCAGCGCGTGCGGATCGCTTCGGCGTCGCGCGCATTGAACGCCGCCATGAACCCGTCCATTGCAGCCCGCGCTCCGGCGATCGCCGCCGCGTCCTGATCCGTCATGCTCCGCCTCCAGGGGGATGGCTTCAGCCGGAAGCATATCAAATAGAAAGGGCGGCTCATGGAGCCGCCCTCGTGTCGAAGTTCCGGCCGAACCGGTCAGCGCCGGCTGGAATTGCCGAACAGCTGCAACATGAGCATGAACAGGTTGATGAAGTTTAGGTAAAGGCTCAGTGCATCGTACACGCTCCGCTTGGCGGCGCCCTCGGTGCCCTCGGCATAGGCGTACTGGACATATGTCGCCTTGATGCGCTGGGTGTCGTAGGCGGTCAGGCCAGTGAACACCAGCACGCCGACGATGCTGACGAGGAACTGCAGGGCGGTGCTGGCGACGAACCAGTTAACGACGCTGGCGATAATGACGCCGATCAGCCCCATCATCAGGAAGCTGCCCCAGCGGCTCAGGTCGCTGCGCGTCGTATAGCCGTAAATGCTCATCGCGGCGAACGTGCCGGCGCTGATGAAGAACACCCGCGCGATCGAGCCCTCAGTGTAGCGAAAAAAGATGCTACTCAGGCTGGCGCCCATCGCAGCGCAGAAAAGCCAATAGAGGGACTGCGCGGTGGTGCGCGAGAGCCGGTTTATTCCGAAGCTGAGAACCAGCACGAAGGCAAGCGGTGCGAACATCGCCAGCAATGCGAGCGGCCCGACCGTGCGCGTCAGCCCGTTCGGAGTTTCGACAACGGGATAGAAGGCGTTGATCAGGGTGGTGTTGGCGATCAGCCCATGCGATGATTCCGGTCAGCAGCAAACCGGATGCCATCCAGTTGTATACGCGAAGCATATAAGCCCGCAGCCCAGCGTCCAGGACCGCGGCATTCGCGGCGGCGCTGCGCGGGGTACCCGGATACGTCCGGAAGTCAGGACTGTAGGCCATGGTTTCCCTTGATCCTCTCACGCGGGTGATACCCGCGGCGATTATTTAGCGATCGGCACGTGCGCTTCAAGCGCGCCTACTCGTTGCGCAGCCGCCCGGCGGGCTTGGCGCGGAGCGCCGCCGCAGTGCCAGCATAGCCAAAGATCAGCATCACTGCCAGCGCCGCGGCAAGGGTCTCGGCAAGCCGGCCGGGAAGGAAGGTCCAGGGCTCGCCCACCACGAAGCGCATGACCGCCCAGCTCGCCACCACGCCGACCGCCGCCGCGATGGTCCCTGCCACCAGTCCCAACGTGCCGAACTCGACCAGCCACGCCACGCGGAGCTGCCCGCTTGTCGCGCCGAGCGGCCTTCAGGATGACCGCCTCCTGGATGCGGCGCCGCCGGCCAGCGGCCACCGCACCGACCAGTACGAGCGCGCCGGCCGCGAGCGTCACCCCGCCGGTGGCGGACAGCGCGGCCGCGATCTGCGACAGCAAACCGGCCACGGCGGCGAGGATCTCGGTGACGCTGACGCCGGTCACGTTGGGCAGTGCATCGGTGACCCCGCGCAGCAGCGCACCCTTGCTCGCTGGCGGCGACCCGCACCGTGGCGATGGCCGTATGCGGTGCGCCCGACAGCAGGCCGGGGCTCGCCACCATGACGAAGTTCAGGCCGAGCCGACGCCAGGTGATGTCGCGCAGGCTCGCCACCCGCAGGTCGAGGTCACGCCCCAGCACGTTGAGCCGGATGACCGCCCCGACCCCGATCCCCCAGCCCTGGGCCAGATGCGCGTCCAACGACACGAGCGGCGGCCCGTCGTAGTCCGGCCGGCCACCACCGTCCGGCGACCAGGCGCGTGCCGGGCGGTGGCGTGGCCGCGTAGGTCAGGCCGCGATCGCCGCGCAACGCCCAGCGTGTGTCGGGGGTGGCGCGGACCTGCTCGGCCGGCACACCGTTCACGCTGACGATCCGAGCGCGCAGGCTGGGCACCTGCTCGAGGTCCGTCACCCCGGGCGCGGCATGAACGATGGCGTCGAACCGTGCGAGTTGGTCCGGCTGGATGTCGATGAAGTAGAGGCTTGGCGCGTCGGCCGGAATCTCCTGCAGGATCGCGCGGCGGATATTGCCCTGGACCAAAGCCACGGTGGCCAGGGTGCACAGTCCGAGACCGACCGAGGTCAGCATCAGCGGCGTCGATGCACCCGGCCGGCGCAAGCTGGAGAGCCCCAACCTCGCGGCCGCCCATGGCAGTCGGATGGACCCCGCCACGCGGACCAGTCCCGCGCCACCGAGTCGGAACGCCGCCAGGGACAGCACCGCGGCGGCGCAGAATCCCAGTGCGAACAGCCGATCCTCCGAGGCCCATACCGCAAGCCCGGCCAGCGCGGTCGCCAGGCCGCCGGTCGTGGCGAGAATCGGCTCGCGGCGGCCGGGCGTCGTCGGGGATCAGCCCGTCGCGAAACAGCGCCGCGCCGGGAATGCGCATGGCGCGGGAGAGAGCGGGAAGCGCGAAGCAGCCGGCCGTCAGTGCCCCGTAGCAGCCTGCCAGGATGAGCGGGCCTGGGTACAGCCCACCGGCGGCCGGCACGGGCAACGCGCTCGACAGCCATCCGGCAGCCATCGGCGGAATCGCCGCGCCGACGATCAGGCCCATCAGAATACCGCTTCCGGCGAGCGCCCCGGCCTGGATCGCCGATATCGCGAACACGAGTCGCGCCGAGGCGCCGAGGCAGCGCAGCGTGGCCAGGCTTCGCGCCCGCGAGTCCAGCCAGGCCCGGGTGCCGCTCGCCACCCCGACCCCGCCCACCAGCAGCGCGGTCAGGCCCACCAATGTCATGAACAGGGCGGTCTGGGCGACGAATTGCGCGACCCCCGGTGCCGCGTCCGCCGGGCCGCGCACGCGCCAGCCCTGGTCGGGGAACGCGGCGGTCAGCGCGGAGGCGAGCCTGGCCGCCGAGTCGGGGGCGGCCACCGTTGCGCGAATCGCGTGCGTGACGATGGCGCCGGGCACGACCAGGCCCGTGCCGGGCAGCGCCGCCGCCGCGATCACCACCGGTCCGCCGAACAGCGCCGGGCCGGCGACGCGGTCGGGCTCGGAGACAAGGGCGGCGGAGACGACGAACGAGGCGGTGCCGATCCGCACCACCTCGCCCGGCTTCAGCCCCAGCCGGTCCAGGACAAGCGGATCGGCGAGCAGGCCGAAGCGTCCGTCATGGCGCGCCAGCGCCTCGGCCAGGGGCAGCGAGGGTGCCAGCACGGGCGCACCGACCAGCGGCCAGGCGGCATCGACCGCCTTCAGGTCGATCAGCTCTCGCCGCCCCGAGGGAGCGACGAGCAAAGAACGCATCTGCGTCACGTCCGACACGCGCGCCCCATGTCCTCTCAACCACGCCTTCAGGGCCGGGGGCGGCGAGTCGGCACCCGTCTGCACTTCGACGTCACCGCCGAGCAGCGCGCGCCCGTTATCGGCCAGCCCGCGCTCCACCGCCGCGCGCAGGCCCCCGACCGCGGCGATCGCCGCGACGCCCAGCGCGAGGCAGAGCAGCACGATTCCGAGGCCGCGCGCGCCGCCGCGCAGCTCGCGCGCGGCCAGCCGGAAGGCCAGCATCATCCGAGGGCGTCCGCCGGCTCGCTGACCCGCCCGTCCGCCATCCGAAGCACCCGTCCGCAACGGCCGGCGAGGGCGTCGTCGTGGGTGATGAGCAGCAGGGCGGTGCCTTGCTCGGCGCGAAGATGGAACAGCAGCTCGATCACGGTCGCGCCGGTTGCCTGGTCCAGGTTTCCGGTCGGCTCGTCGGCCAGCAGCAGCTTGGGCGCCGCAGCGAAGGCACGCGCGATCGCCACCCGCTGCTGCTCGCCGCCCGAAAGCTGGCCTGGCAGATGGCGCAGCCGGTGGCCCAGTCCGACCGCATCCAGCGCCGCCCCGGCCCGGCTTACCGCATCGCGCCGACCGGCGAGTTCCAGCGGCACGGCGACGTTCTCCAGTGTGGTCATCGCGGGGATGAGATGGAAGGCCTGATAGATGATGCCGATGCCATCGCGCCGCATGCGGGCCAGCCGGTCCTCATCGAGACCGGTCACCTCCATCCCGCCGATTCGCACGGTCCCGCCGCTGGCGCGCTCCAGCCCGGCGAGCACCATCAGCAGGCTGGTCTTTCCGGACCCGGAGGGGCCGACCAGGCCGACGGCTTCGCTCGCCTGAATGTCGAGATCGATACCGCGGAGAATATTGACCGGCCCAGCGGCCGAGGGCAGGGTCAGGCGCAGGTTCCGCACGCGTACCAAGGGCTCCGCGGCGGCCGGGGACAGTGGCAGGGCATCCATGGGGTCAGCATATGGGCTGCGCGCCGCCTTTCGGGGAGCGGCGATCGCGTTGCTGGCCTGCGCCCTGACAGCCGG
This sequence comes from uncultured Pseudomonadota bacterium, assembly GCA_963756495.1. Classification (GTDB taxonomy): domain Bacteria; phylum Pseudomonadota; class Alphaproteobacteria; order Acetobacterales; family Acetobacteraceae; genus DATFDN01. Next base: position 568,668 of record CAVWNS010000014.1, read on the forward strand.
CGCCCAGGCCGCGCCGGTGCGGCTGCTCGTGCTGGGTGATTCGCTAGCCGCCGGGTATGGTCTGCCGCATGCCGAATTCGTTCGAGGCACAGCTCGCCGCCGCGCTTGCGGCGCAGGGGCGGGACGTGCGGGTGATCGACGCGGCCGTATCCGGCGACACCACCGCCGGCGGCCTGGCGCGGCTCGACTGGGTGCTGGCCGATGCGCCCGACGCCGCCCTCGTGGAACTGGGAGCCAATGACGGGCTGCGGGGCCTCGACCCAGCGGCGATGCGCGTGAACCTGAACGCCATCCTGGACAAGCTCGCCGCCCGGCACATCCCGGTGCTGCTGACCGGCATGTATGCGCCCCCCAATCTCGGGCCTGACTATGAACAGCAGTTCCGCGCGGTGTTCGACACGCTCGGCCAGCGCGCGGGAGTTCTCTATGATCCGTTCTTCCTGGACGGCGTCGCCCGGGCGCCCGGCCTCACGCAGGCGGACGGGCTACATCCCAACGCCGAGGGCGTGCGGCGGATCGTCGCGCGCATCCTGCCCGACGTGGACCGCCTGCTCTCGCACGCCGGGACATGAGGCTGTTCGTCGCGCTCGACCTGCCGCCGCCGCTGCGCCAGCACCTGTCGCTGTTGGCCGGCCAGGGCCTCGCGGGTGCTCGCTGGGTGCCTCCGGAGAATTATCACCTCACCCTGCGCTTCATCGGCGAGACGCCCGCGTGGCAGGCCGAGGAGATCGACCACGCGCTCGCAAGCCTGCGCGCGCCGGGCTTTTCGCTGAGCTTGGCCGGGCTCGGCCTGTTCGAGAAGGGTGGGCGGAGCACCGCGCTCTGGGCGGGGGTGAAGCGCACACCGCCGCTCGAGCACCTGCGCGCCAAGATCGAGACGGCGATGCAGCGTATCGGCCTGCCTCCGGAGCGGCGGCGCTTTGCCCCACATGTCACGTTGGCCCGCGTGGACGCCGTGCCACAGGCGAAGCTGGTGCACTACTTCCAGATGCACAGCCTGTTTCGCGCCGACCCGGCGGCAATCGAGCATTTCACGCTGTTCAGCTCGCGGCTCGGCAAGGACCGCGCGGTCTACGATGCCGAGGCGGAGTACGGGCTGACCCGGCCATGATGCTCAGGCCGCCGTGCGCTGCTGCTGCCCGCTGGGTCGCGCGGCCTTCAGGCAGGCGCTGACCGCGTCCTGGAACGTGCTCACGTAGAAATCCGCGCCGCTCGTGCTGCGCAGGCGCTCGTCGCGCAACATCGGGTCTTCGGAGGGCCATAGCCCGACCAGGATCGGTCGGCCGGGCACCCTCTGGTGCAGCCGGCGCAGCAGGTTCCGCAGATGGACGGGCGAGCCGGTGATTTCCAGGTAGGACACGCAGACCATCATCACGCCATCGACCGGGAGGCTGGCGATCTGGGTGCGTGACGTGGCGGCATAGGGCACGACCCGTGCCTTCAGGCCGTGCTTGGACAGCAGCTGCGCGAGCATCAGCGAGGCGGCCTCGTCGAGGGGCCCGCGCCCGGCCACGCATAGGATTGGCGCTTCCGTCTGCCACTCCGGCGCGATCGCGACCGGTTCATCGGGTTCGCTCGGCTGGCGGGAGAGGAAGTGCCGCAGATGGGCGCCGGACCCGCGTGACTCCAAGTGTGGCGCCGAATCGTCGTGATCGTCCAGCTCGCTCACGAGCGTTTCGGCCGAATCACGGAAACGCGCCACCTGCTCGGGAGCCAGCGCGCCGCGCACCGCGTCAACCGCCGCGAGGTGCAGGCCGGGAAGCGCGACTTCGTCATAATACGCCGTGAGCGTGCGTTCCTTCAGGATCTCTTCCGCCTGCCCCTGCGCCTCATCCGGGTCGCCGGCCAGAAGTCGCTGATAGAAGCTTTCCACCGGCGTCAGCGCAGGCCGGTCGCCGAGCAGGACGTCGAGGAACTCCAGCCGCTTCACGTGCCGCCCGAGGACGACCATGCAGAGGGTGAGGGGGGTGGACAGGATCAGTCCGATCGGCCCCCAAATCCACGTCCAGAAGATCGCCGCCACGACCACCGCGACCGGGGACAGGCCGGTGCTATGGCCATACAGGAACGGTTCGATCACCTGGCCGGTGATCGTTTCCGCGACGATGTAGAGGGCAGCGGTCCAGACGGCCATGGACCAGCCGGGGCTCACCGCGGCCGCGAGGGCCAGCGGCATGACCGCGGCCAATGGCGAGCCGATGTAGGGCACGAAGCGCAGCAGCATCCCCATGGCGCCCCACAGCACGGGGCTCGGCACGCCGATGAGCGCGAGGCCGAGACCGATGACGCAGCCGAATCCGGCGTTCACCGAGAGCTGGGCAAGGAAGTAGCGCGACAGGCGGTGGGCCGCGTCGTCCATCGCGATCGTCGTCCGATGCAGGTCGCCCGAGCCGATGAGGCGGATGAAGCGGTCGCGCAGGTCCTCGCGCTGGAGCAGGATGAAGATGCTGACCACGAACACGATCCCGGTCGTGGCCAGCGGGCTGGCGATCGGGGTCAGCACGCTTTTGGCCAACTGGACCGCGGTGACCGGCGTCTGCACCTCGACCGGCACCGGCTTGGGTGCGGCGGCGGCCTGCGGCGAAGCGGATACTCCGGCCGGGGACGAGGCCACCTGATGGCTGAGCCCGTTCACCAGCCCAGAAATATGACCAATTGCGAAGCTGCGCACCGCCTCGATTTTGTGCATCATCGTGGCGGTGTACTGTGGCACCTGTGCCACAAGATTGGCGATCTGGGTTCCGATGAGCCCACCGACGGCCAGGATCAGGGAGATTGCCACCCCGACCGCGATCAGCACCGAGAGCACCCGGCCCAGCCGCAGCACGCGCAGCAGGTTGACCAGCGGCGCCAGCAGGAAGCTCAGCAGGACCGCCAGGGTGATCGGGATGAGCACGTCGCGCGCCGAATACAGCGCGGCGACAACGACGACCGACACCAGCAGGGTGAACAGGCCCGTCAGGCCCGGCAGTTCGGCCGGGGCGACCTGCGCCGCCTCACGCGCGGACGGGTCGGACACCTCGGGCATCTGGCTCTCCTGGGCGCGGGACTCGCTGCCGGCGCGGCAGAGGTATATAGCCGAATAGTGCAGGAATGGTTCCTTCGCGTCGCTGACGAACCGATGCCGATCCCGACACGTTGTGGGGAGCGGACGTCCCCGTAGCTCAGCAGGATAGAGCACAGGATTCCTAATCCTGGGGCCGGAGGTTCAAATCCTCTCGGGGACGCCAGCACGCCCTTTCAGGGCGACATTAACGCTTTCTTAGGGATTGGTGCTTACTTTGTTCTGGTGCGGCGTTCCATCCCGGGGGCGCTGGAACGGAGACGTCCGGCATGCCGCGACAGCGTTCCCGCCGGCCAGTCCGCCCAGAAGCCGGCTATTCCTCCTCCGCCCAGAGTCGCGACGCAATCTGCGCCCTGTTCGTCTGAAACGTCGCAAAGCCGAGACACAACTCTAGGTAAAGTCACTTTCTCATGTCGCGCGCTGGTTCCCGGCCAGCGAACACACTTTCGCGCGGATTCGGACGCCGCCTCGATTTCGCGCGGATTTGCCACAGAAATTCCATGCCGCGAGCCTTGATCTTGCATGACGGCTGGACGGCCCATCTCTTCTTAGAAGGAGGCCCAGATGGCTGACACCCTAGAGGCATCGTTGCGATGGTGCCAACCGCGCCTTGCCAAGAAAAGCTTAACAGCACGCGCCTCGCGTCCGCTACGCTTGGGCCCATCAACCGTTGTGGCACAACATGCCGTCCTCAAGAATGGAGCGACCGATGCAGCCGGTCGATGAGGTCTTCAGCACCTTCGCCCGTACCTACGAGGCGCATCGGGATGCGGAGACGACACTTGCCGAGTACCTCGAAGGGTGCCGGACCGACCCGATGATGTATGCCAGCGCGACTGAGCGTCTGCTGGCGGCCATCGGCGAGCCCGAGATGGTGGACACGTCCAAGGACGCGCGCCTCGGCCGGATGTTCATGAACCGTCACGATACGCGTCTATCCGGCGTTCAGCGAGTTCTACGGGATGGAGGAGACGATCGAGCGGATCGTCGGCTTCCTGCGTCATGCCGCTCAGGGCCTCGAAGAGCGCAAGCAGATGATGTACCTGCTGGGCCCGGTGGGCGGCGGAAAGTCGTCGCTCGCCGAACGCATCAAGGCGCTGATGGAGGTCCATCCCGTCTATGTGCTGAAGGCCGGCGACCAGATCAGCCCGGTGTTCGAGAGCCCGCTTGGCCTCTTTCACCCGGATAAGATGGGGGCGGTCCTGGAGGACCGCTACGGCATCCCGCGCCGGCGCCTGACCGGGCTGATGAGCCCATGGTGCCTCAAGCGGCTGGACGAATTTGGCGGCGATATCTCGCGGTTCACCGTGCAGCGCCTCATGCCCTCGCGGCTGCGCCAGATCGCGATCGCCAAGACCGAACCGGGCGACGAGAACAACCAGGACATCTCCTCGCTGGTCGGCAAGGTCGATATCCGCAAGCTCGAGATGCACGCGCAGAACGACCCGGACGCGTATAGCTACTCGGGCGGTCTCAACCGCGCCAACCAGGGCATCCTCGAGTTCGTCGAGATGTTCAAGGCGCCGATCAAGATGTTGCACCCATTGCTGACGGCAACGCAGGAAAGCAACTATATCGGGACCGAGAATATCGGCGCGATCCCGTTCGCCGGCATCATCCTCGCCCACTCCAATGAGGCCGAATGGCAGAGCTTCAAGAACAACCGCAATAATGAGGCCTTCATCGACCGGATCTACGTGATCAAGGTCCCCTACTGCCTGCGCGTGACCGAGGAGATCCGAATTTACGACAAGCTGCTGGCGGGCAGCGAGCTTTCGGCCGCACCTTGCGCCCCTGCTACGCTCGAGATGCTGGCCCGCTTCTCGGTGCTGTCGCGGCTGAAGCGCCACGAGAACTCCACCATTTACGCGAAAATGCGGGTCTATGACGGCGAGAGCCTGAAGGAAACCGATCCCCGGGCACGCAGCCTGCAAGAGTACCGCGACGCGGCGGGCGTGGATGAGGGAATGGAGGGCGCCTCGACTCGCTTCGCCTTCAAGGTGCTGGCCGCCACCTTCAACCACGACACGACCGAGATCGCCGCCGACCCGGTGCATCTGATGTACGTGCTGGAGCAGGCGATCCGGCGCGAGCAGATGCCGGCTGAGAGCGAGAAACGCTTCCTGGAGTTCATCAAGGGCGAGCTTGCGCCACGCTATGCCGAGTTCATCGGCAACGAGATCCAGAAGGCCTACCTCGAATCCTACTCACGATTATGGGCAGAACCTGTTCGACCGCTACGTGGCCTATGCCGACGCCTGGATCGAGGACGTGGACTTCAAGGACAGTGACACCGGGCAGTTGCTCAACCGCGAGCTGCTGAACCAGGAGCTGACGAAGATCGAGAAGCCCGCCGGAATCGCCAATCCGAAGGACTTCCGCAACGAGGTCGTCAAGTTCTCGCTCCGCGCCCGGGCCAACAACTCCGGCCGGAATCCGTCCTGGACCAGCTACGAGAAGATCCGGGAAGTGATCGAGCGCCGCATGTTCTCCCAGGTCGAGGAGTTGCTGCCGGTGATTAGCTTCGGCTCGAAGAAGGACACCGACACCGAGAAGAAGCACGACGAGTTCGTGGAGCGCATGACGGCGCGCGGGTACACGGAACGGCAGGTCCGCCGGCTGGTGGAGTGGTATATGCGGGTCAAGCAGGCCGGCTGACCCTCGCGAGGAAGAGGACGAGCAAGGTCAATGCACATCGTCGACCGTCGCCTCAATCCCGGCGGAAAGAGCCTCGCCAACCGGCAGCGCTTTATCCGGCGGGCCAAGTCGCTGATCCGCAAGGCCGTGCATGAGAGCACGGCCAATCGGAGCATCAAGGATGCGGACGAGGCCGGGGAGGTGTCGCTGCCGGCGCAGGGCGTGCACGAGCCGGCCTTCCGCCGCGGCGGCAGCGGCGGCATCCGCGACCACCTGCTTCCCGGCAACAAGGAGTACATTCCCGGCGATACGATACCCCGCCCGCCGTCCGGCGGCGGTGGTTCCGGTTCGGAGGGCAGTCCGGACGGAGACGGGCAGGACGATTTTCGGTTCGCGCTCTCGCGTGACGAGTTCGTGGACCTGTTTCTCGAAGACCTGGAGCTGCCCGACCTCGCCAAGCGCCGGGTCGCCGATACCGAGGCGCTGAGCTGGAGCCGCGCCGGCTACTCCGTCTCCGGTTCGCCAGCGAATCTGGCGTTGATGCGCACCGTGCGCAACGGCCTGTCCCGCCGGATCGCGCTGCGCCGGCCGAAGACCGAGGAATTGGTGCGGCTGCGGGAGGAGATCAACGCGCTTGAGGAAGGCGACCCGCGCCGGATCGAACTGGAGGAGGAGCTGGATCGCAAGCTGCGACGCTCCACGCTGATCCCGTACATCGACCCGCTGGATGTCCGGTACAAGCGCTTCGAGTCGCATCCCAAGCCGGTTGCCCAGGCGGTCATGTTCTGCCTGATGGACGTGTCCGGCTCGATGACCGAACACATGAAGGATCTGGCCAAGCGGTTCTATATCCTGCTGTATATCTTCCTGCGCCGGAAGTACAAGCGCGTGGAGGTGGTGTTCATCCGCCACACCCACCAGGCGCAGGAGGTGGACGAGGATACCTTCTTCCACTCGCCCGAGACCGGTGGCACCGTGGTCTCGACCGCGCTCGATGAGATGCGGCGTGTTGTCGCCGAACGATACAGCCCGGATTCCTGGAACATCTACGCGGCGCAGGCCTCGGATGGCGACAACACCGCCTCCGATAACGAGCGGACGGCGAATCTGCTGACCCACCACATCCTGCCGATCTCCCAGTATTATGCCTATCTGGAAGTCGGTCGCGAACTCGGAACACTTCCCGCCCGGATTCATCCGACGCGACAGCGATCTGTGGCAGACCTACAGCGAGATCTGCCGCGCGGGCGCGCCGATGGCGATGCGAAAAGTCAGCCACCGACGGGACATCTACCCCGTCTTCCGCGAGTTGTTCGCCCGCAAGCAGGCCCCAGCCGGAGCCGAGACCACATGAACTACATCAACCCGAACACCGTCCGCCCGCTGTTCGAGGGTGCCGACTGGGAGTTCTCGACCGTCCAGCGCGCCTTTGCCGCGATCGAGACCATCGCGCTGGGTGAACTCGGGCTGGACGTCTATCCCAATCAGATCGAAGTCATCAGCGCCGAGCAGATGCTCGACGCCTACTCGTCGGTCGGGATGCCGCTGTTCTACAAGCACTGGTCCTTCGGCAAGCATTTTGCCCGCCATGAGGGCATGTATCGCGCCGGAATGCAGGGACTGGCCTACGAGATCGTCATCAACTCCAATCCGTGCATCTCCTACATCATGGAGGAGAACACGGCGACCATGCAGGCGCTAGTCATCGCGCACGCGGCCTTCGGCCATAACCATTTCTTCAAGAACAATTACCTGTTCCGTCAATGGACGGATGCCGACGGCATCCTTGATTATCTCGAGTTCGCCAAGAGCTACATCACCAAATGCGAGGAACGGCACGGCGAGGCTGCGGTGGAGCGGCTGCTCAATTCCGCGCACGCGTTGATGAGCCAGGGCGTCCATCGCTATCCGCGCCGTCGCACCCTGGACCTTCGCTCGGAGGAGCGGCGCCAACGCGAGCGGCGCGAGCACGAGGAGCAGGTCTTCAATGACCTGTGGCGTACCATCCCCACAAAGGGTGCGGCTAAGGTTGACCCGACGGTGGTGGAGCGGCGGCGGGCCTTGCTTCAGCTGCCGCAGGAGAACGTCCTCTTTTTCTCGAAAAGACCGCGCCGCGGCTCGCGCCCTGGCAGCGCGAAATTCTGCGGATCGTGCGCCACGTCGCGCAGTACCTCTATCCGCAGGGCCAGACGAAGGTGATGAACGAGGGCTGCGCGACCTTCGTCCACTACAAGATCATGACCCGGCTGCATGAAAAGGGCTTGCTGACCGACGGCTCGATGGTCGAGTTCCTGCGTTCGCACACCAATGTCGTGTTTCAACCGGAGTTCGACGACCCGCGCTACTCGGGCATCAATCCCTATGCGCTCGGCTTCGCGATGATGCAGGACATCGAGCGGATCTGCGTGTCGCCGACGTCGGAGGACGAACACTGGTTCCCCGCAATCGCCGGCAGCGGAGACGCGATGGCCGTGCTGCGCGATTGCTGGGCGAATTACCGCGACGAGAGCTTCATCTTGCAGTTCCTCAGTCCGCGCCTGATCCGCCAGCTCGGACTGTTCCACGTCGTCGACGACGCCAACGAGCCGCAGCTGCGGGTGGAGGCGATCCATGACGAGCGGGGCTACCGCAAGATCCAGCGGGCTCTCGCGCGCCAGTACGATGTCGCTTGGTCGGCGCCCGATATCCAGGTGGTCGACGTGGATCTCGCCGGCGACCGCCGGCTGATCCTGCATCACCGCGCCCTCAACCGCGTGCTGCTCGATGAGCGGGACGCGCGCTCGTCGCTTCAGCATCTTGCGGATTTGTGGGGCTACGACGTGGTCCTGCGCGAAGTGGACCCGGCCAACGAGGCGGTGCTGAAGGAACATGCGGCCAGCCCACGCCCAGGGCTGTTGCAGCCGATCGCCTGACTGGCCCGCGCCCGGCGTTGTCATCTTGACCGGCCGGGCGCGGCCCCTTAGCTGCGCGTCCATGACGATGCCGCAGCATACGGAGACGATCGCGCCGGAGTGGATCGACTCCAATGGCCACATGAACCTTGCGTACTACGTCGTGGTGTTCGATCACGCGCTCGACCTGGTGTTCGACGCACTGGACATCGGAACCGCGTACCGTCAGCGCACCGGCAACTCCTCCTTCGCCGCCGAGACCCACACGCTCTACCGGCGCGAGGTGCGGCAGGGCGAGGCGGTGCGCGTCACCACGCGTATCCTCGCTTCAGATGCTAAACGTCTGCATCTGTTCCAGGAGATGATCGACGACGAGAGGGGGGAGGTGTCCGCCACGCATGAGCAGATGTGCCTGCACATCGACATGGCCACGCGCCGGGTCGCGGCATGGCCGTCGGACCGGCAGGAGGTCCTGCGAGCGGCAGTGCGGGCGCAAGCGATGCTGCCGGTGCCGGACGCTGTCGGGCGGCGGATCGCCATGCTCCGCCACGCGTGATCATCAGCCCAGGCCCTTGATCCACACCCTCTAGTCCGCGACCATGGTGTTGGCAGGCAAGACCAAAGGGGAAGCGCATGGCGTCGCTATTCGACCTGACAGGAAAGGTCGCGGTTGTGACCGGATCATCCAAGGGGATCGGCCGCGCCATCGCGGAGCGCATGGCCGAGCACGGTGCCCGGGTCGTGATCTCCAGCCGCAAGCCGGACGCATGCGAGGCGGTCGCGCGCGGCATTCGCGAGAAGGGGGGCGAGGCGGCGGTCATTGCCTGCCACATCGCGCGCAAGGATGAATTGCAGAAGCTGGTCGATCAGACCATCGCGCTATGGGGCGGCATCGACATCCTGGTCTGCAATGCGGCGGTCAATCCCTATCTCGGTCCCGCATCCGGGGCCTCGGACGAGGTGTACGAGCGGGTGATGGGGGCCAACGTGCGCAGCAACTTCTGGCTGTGCAATATGGCGCTGCCGCAGATGGCGGAGCGCGGTGGGGGCTCGGTGATCATCATCTCGTCGATCGGCGGCCTGCGCGGCTCGGCTCACCTCGGCCTCTACGCCATCTCCAAGGCCGCCGACATGCAGCTTGCGCGCAACATTGCGGTCGAGTGGGGTCCCCGCAACATCCGGGCGAACACTATCGCGCCGGGCCTGGTGCGAACCGATTTCGCGCGGGCTCTATGGGGAGACCCCGAACTCTACCGCAAGCGCACCAGGGGAACGCCCTTGCAGCGCATCGGCGAGCCCGACGAGATCGCCGGCGCGGCGATCTTCCTGGCCTCTAAGGCGGGCAGCTTCACCACCGGTCACACCTTGGTTATCGATGGAGGGACCACGGCCGGAGCGGTCGCCTCGGAAGAGTGACCAAATCCGTCGGCCGGCGCGCGAGCCGGCCGACGGGTCAGAGGTTCAGGCGCCTCGTCCGACGTGTTCGCGGGCGAATTCGGGGTCGAAGACCCGCTCCACGTCGTATCGGTTGATCCCGATGTCCGCCAACTCGCGGTCCGTCATGGACAGAAGCTCTCGGCGCACGGCCATCCGTCGCGAAAGAGCGGCCGCCGCGCGGCCCAGGGCGGCCAGTCGGTCGGCCAATGTGCGGCGGCGGGGCAGGACCGGCTCATAGTCGGCATCATCCCACGTGCTGTGATAGGACAGCATCTCGGGATGCTTGTAGGCCAACGCCCGTTTGGAAGTTTGCACGCTCATGGGTGTTTTTCCCCATCTCGTCGGCCTCCCGGTCCGGCGCGGTGCCATCGCGACACAGCGCCCCCGAGAGTGCTGCGGTGCAACATAAGGACGATGCAGCCCCTAATGAATGCGAAATGACCTAGGCAGCCATGCAGGAAGAACATGCAAGGGAACGCATTGTTGATTGTTTCGCAAGCGGGGCGGGCATGACCGGCGAACACGGCGAGCGGCTGCGGCTTTTGCGGGCCGCGTTGGCGCGCCAGGACCTGGAGGGCTTCCTTGTTCCGAGGGCCGACGAACACCTCGGCGAGTACGTCCCCCCCTCGGCCGAGCGACTTGCCTGGCTGACCGGGTTCACGGGCAGCGCCGGACTTGCCGTCGTCCTGACCGACCGCGCCGCCGTGTTCACGGACGGCCGCTACGTGCTTCAGCTCGCCGAGCAGACAGACCCGCGATTGTGGGAGCGGCGGCATATCACCGAGGAGCCGCCGCACGCGTGGCTATCGGCGCACGCCCCCGCGGGGGCTCGCATCGGCTACGACCCGTTACTGGTCAGCGAGGAGGCGCTCGGTCGCTACACCGGTGTTGGCCTGGTGATGGAGCCGGTCCCCCGCAACCCGCTGGATGCGGTCTGGACCGATCGCCCGGCGCCGCCGCGTGCGCCGGCAATCGTCCACCCGCTCCGATACTGCGGGCGCGACAGCGCGGACAAGCGTGAGGAAATCGCGGCGGTGCTGCGCGAAGCCGGGCAGGACGCGGCGGTGCTGACGGACCCGGCCTCGATTGCCTGGCTGCTCAACGTCCGCGGCGCGGACGTGCCGTTCACGCCGTTCGCGCTCGGCTTCGCCCTTCTCTACGCGAATGGAGATGCGGCGCTGTTCATGGACCTGGCCAAGCTCGGCGAGGAAACGCGGGTATGGCTCGGCAACGCGGTCGCGCTCGCGCCGCCAGAGGCATTGGGCCCGGCGCTCGACGGTTTTCGGGGACGGGTCCGCGTCGATCCGTCCGGCTCGCCGGTCTGGTTCGCCCAGCGGCTGCGCGCGGCGGGTGCCGAGCCGGTGGCGGGACCGGACCCCTGCCTGCTGCCCAAGGCGTGCAAGAACCCGACCGAGCAGCAGGGCGCTCGCGCTGCCCATGCGCGCGACGCCGTGGCGGTCTGCCGGTTCCTGCACTTCCTGGCCGAGGCGGGGCCGACCGGCACCGAGACGGAGATCTCGGCCGCCGCCCGACTGTTCGCGTTCCGCGGCGAGGTCGAGGACTTCCGTGGCGAGAGCTTCCCCGCGATCTCGGGCGCCGGTGAGCACGGCGCGGTGATCCATTATCGGGTCACCCCCGAGAGCGACCGCCCGATCCGGCGCAACGAGGTCTATCTGATCGACTCGGGCGCGCAGTATCGGGACGGCACGACCGACGTGACCCGCACCGTCTGGACCGGCCCGGACGCCCCGCCGGCGGCATTGCGCGCGCGGGCGACCCGCGTGCTGAAGGGTCATATCGGACTGGCCACGCTGGTCTTCCCGCAAGGGCTCGGCGGCGCGCATCTCGACGCCATCGCCCGGCGCGCCCTGTGGCAAGTCGGGCTGGACTACGATCACGGAACGGGCCATGGCGTGGGCAGCTATCTGTCCGTCCACGAGGGGCCGGTCAGCATCTCGCGCCTTGCCCGGCCGGTGCCGATCGCCCCCGGCATGATCCTGTCGAACGAGCCCGGCTTCTACCTGCAGGGCGCCTACGGCATCCGCCTGGAAAATCTCCTGCTGGTGCAGCCGGCCGAGATGGCGGAGGCAGCCAAGCCCTTCCTGCGGTTCGAGACGCTGACCCTTGCCCCCTTCGATCGCCGGTTGATCGATCCGACGCTGCTCGACGCGGATGAGCGCGCCTGGCTGGACGTCTATCATGCCCGTGTCGCCGCCGAGGTCGGACCGCACCTCGACGCGCCAGCCCGGCAATGGCTTGAGTCCGCCTGCGCGGCTCTGGAGGGACCGCCATGATTCACGCCTTTCGCATCGGCGCGATGCGGGCCACCATCGTCTCCGATGGCCCGCTCACTTTGCCGGCGGCGTCCGACATCTTCTCCGGGCCGCCGCCGCAGGCGGTCGCCATGCGCCTGCAAACCGAGGGGCTGCCGACGGACGCCGTCCATGTCGAGCAGAACTGCCTGCTCGTGGAAGGCGGCGGCCGGCGCGCGCTGTTCGACAACGGGCTGGGCTCGGCCAAGCTGTTCGGCCCGGACAGCGGGCGTCTGCTGGACAGCCTTGCGGAGGCCGGCATCGATCCCGCCGCGATCGACGTGCTGGTGCTGACGCACGCCCATTCCGACCATTGCTGGGGCACGATGGGCGATGACGGGCAGCCCAACTTCCCGAACGCGGAAATCGTGATCGCGCAAGAGGAACTCGATTTCTGGACCTCGGAGCCGCCCGGGGCGGGCCGGCGCTCGATCGCCGGGGTGCGCAAGCACTTGCTGCCGCTGCGTCCACGCATCCGCTTCACCCGCGACGGCGTGGAGGTGCTGCCGGGGGTGCAAGCCTGGAGCACGCCGGGTCACACGCCGGGCCACATGGCCTACCTATTCGACGGCGGCGATGGCGCGCCCTGGTGCCTCACCGGCGACGTCGCCTTTCATCACCCGCTGTCGTACGCGTTCCCCGAAGCCGAGAGCCTGTTCGACACCGACCGCGCGCTGGGGGCGGCGACCCGCCGACGCGTGCTCGACCGCTTGGCAGCCGACCGGCTCCGCGTGATCGGCTACCATCATCCCTGGCCGGGGCTCGGACGGGTCGAGCGTGCCGGCGCGGCATTCCGGTTCATCCCCGATGGAGGCGACGCATGACGCTGGACCCCACGACCCTGGAGGCGCTGCGCGGCGTCTCCACCGCGACGGTGACGACGGTTCTCCTGAAGAAGGGCCTTCGCACCATCTGGATGCGCGGCACCCGCCCGCTGCGTCCCGATCAGCCGCGCCTGGTCGGCCGCGCCTTCACCATGCGATTCATTCCCGCGCGCGAAGACTTGGCAACCCCGGAATCCTGGTCGTCCCCGCGATCCACCCGCGCGGCGATCGAGGACATGCCGGAGGGCTGCATCGCAGTCGTCGATGCGATGGGCGTCACGGATTCCGGCATCTTCGGCGATATCCTGTGCGGACGCATGCAACGGCGGGGTGTGGCCGCCTTGGTGACCGACGGGGCGGTACGGGACGTGGCGGGCGTGCTGGGGACCCATCTGCCCGTGTGGTGCGCGGGCGCCGCCGCCCCGCCCTCGGTCGCAGCGCTGACCTTCGTGAACTGGCAGGAGCCGATCGGCTGCGGCGGTGTCGCGGTGTTCCCCGACGACGTGATCGTGCTCGACGCCGACGGGGGCGTCGTGATCCCGCAGGCCCTGGTGGCCGAGGTGGCCGGGCAGGGCATGGAGCAGGAACGGATGGAAGCCTGGATCATGCGGGAGGTGGACAAGGGCGCTCGCCTGCCCGGGCTCTATCCGCCCAACGCCGAGACCCGGGCCCGCTACGAGGCCGAGCGCGACGGCCCACTGTAGAAGAACAGGTGCCATAACGATAGTGACACGAATTTGAGACGGGTCACGGGGGTGCGATTCGCATCCTCGCGGCTCGCTGCGCATATCTGACAGCCGAGATATGCTAGGGAGCGGGCGTATGCGCCTTCAGCAACAGGACACCAAGGAGACGGCTCGGCTGCTGATCAAGCGCCATGGGCTGCGGGCACAGGCGATCGCGCTGGAGCGCGTGCAGGAGATGCGCGTGCAAGGTGATGCGGCGGGGCTTGATCGCTGGCAGGCCATCTATGCTGCGATCTGCGATCTTCGCCGCTCGGCCGGCCAGCGCATCGGGCCGGAAGAGCCGTTCGACTATCGCTCCTGATCCTGGGCGCTGGGCGAGGGCCGTGCCAGAGTGCGGTTCGGCGTCGGAGGCCGGCATGAGCCACAGCACGCATGACAATCTGATCCGGGATCAGTTCACCCGCCAGGCGACGCCGTTCAGCACGGCTGCGCCTATCTCGGACCAGAAGGCGCTGGACATGATCATCGCCGCGGCCCGTCCCGCGCCGGATGACACGGTTTTGGACATTGCGTGCGGCGGCGGGCTCATCGTCTGTGCCTTCGCCCCGCATGTCCGACACGCGACCGGTATCGATCTCACGCCGGCGATGCTGGACCGCGCCCGCGCGCTCGCCGCCGAGAAGGGGCTTGCCAACGTCACATGGCGGGAAGGCGATGTGCGCGCCCTACCATGGCGCGACGCGACGTTCGACATCGTCGTCACGCGGTTCTCATTCCACCATTTCCTGGACCCGCTCGCGGCGCTGCGCGAGATGGCGCGGGTCTGCCGACCGGGCGGCCGGGTGGTCGTGGTGGATATGTACGCAGCGGTGGACCCGGCGAAGGCCGCCGCCTGGAACCGGCTGGAAGTGCTGCGTGACCCCTCGCATGTCCGGTGCCTGAGCCTGACGGAGCTGAACGCGCTGTTTCCCGCGGCCGGGCTGCCCAATCCCACGGCGACGCACTACGATCTGCGAGATGATGTTCGGAACTTGCTCGCCCGTTCCTTTCCTCTTCCAGGGGATGCATCCCGGATCACCGCACTTTTTGCCGACCAGGCGGATCAGGACAGTATGGGGATCGAGGTGCGGCGCGAGGGCGATGTCCTGCGCTACGCCTATCCGGTCGTGATCCTGACGGCCACGCGGTCGTAATGGGCGCCGTAGCAAATCCTTGACGCTGGGAGCCGGGCCGGGAAGGTTGGCCGGCATGACCAACGCACTTGAGGTCCATCGCGGCCTTCTCACGCTCGATACGCATATCGACATTCCCTGGCCTACCGGCCCGGACCCGTTCAACGAGACGAGCCGGCGGGTCGATATCCCGAAGTTGCTGCGCGGCGGCATCTCTGCGGGCTGTTTCGTGGCCTACGTGCCGCAGGCGGCGCGCACCGCGGAGAACGATGCCGCCGCGTTCGCCCGCGCGCTCGCGATGCTGGAGGCGATCCGCGCAATGGCACGCACGGAGCGCGGCATGACGGTGATGCTGGCCACAACCGCCGCCGAGCTGGAGACCGCGCGGCGTGACGGGGTCGTCGCCGTGATGCCGGCGGTCGAGAACGGGTTTGCCGTTGGCACCGACCTGTCGCGCCTGGCGCAATTCCGCGCGCTCGGCGCGCGGTACCTGACCTTGACCCATAATGGGCACAACGCGCTGGCCGATTCCTCCCAGGCCCGCTCGGACCTGGGCGACGTCGAGACCGAGCACGGAGGACTGTCGGAGCTGGGCCGCGGTGCCGTCGCTGCGTTGAACCGCCTGGGGATGCTGGTCGATATCGCGCATGTCTCGCGCGAGGCGATGTTGCAGGCGGCTGCGCTCTCGCGCACGCCCGTTGTCTCCACCCATTCATGCATCCGCGCGCTCTGCGATCACCCGCGCAATCTCGATGATGTGCAGCTCGACGCGTTGCGCGACGTGGGTGGGGTGGTCCAGGTCACCGCCGTCTCGGCGTTCCTGAAGAAGAACGCCAAGCCCGACCAGGTAAGCGTTGCCGACTTCGCCGACCACATCGATTATGCGGCGCGGCGGATCGGCGTGGAGCATGTCGGCATTTCGTCGGACTTCGACGGCGGAGGGGGGTTCCGCGGGTGGCGTGACGCCGGAGAGAGTCCCAACATCACCGCCGAGTTGCTGGGGCGCGGCTACGGCCGTCGCGAACTGGCCCTCTTGTGGGGCGGCAACTTCTTGCGCGTGCTGCGCCGCGCCGAGGCATTCGCGGGATGACCCGCATGGTCGGCCTCCCGGACGGAACCCAGGTGCCGGCATTGGGCCAGGGCACATGGCACATGGGCGAGGGCAAGGCCGGGGCTCGCGCCGAGGCGGCGTCACTGCGGCTCGGCCTCGATCTCGGGATGACGTTGATCGACACCGCCGAGATGTATGGCGAGGGCGGCGCGGAGGAGGTCGTCGGCGCGGCGATCGCGGGCCGGCGCGACGAGGTGTTCCTGATCAGCAAGGTCTATCCGCATAACGCCTCCGCCAAGGGTATTCCGGCAGCATGCGCGCGCAGCCTCAAGCGGCTTCGCACCGACCGGATCGACCTCTATTTGCTGCATTGGCGCGGACGCGTGCCGCTTGCCGAGACGGTCGCGGCCTTCGAAGTACTGCGCGCGGAGGGCCAGATCCGCTTCTGGGGCGTTTCCAACCTCGATGCCGACGACATGCAGGAACTCCTGGGTGTGCCGGGCGCCGCGAACTGCGCGACCGACCAGGTGCTGTACAATCCCGCCGAGCGGGGAATCGAGTTCGACCTGCTGCCATGGTGCCGCGCGCACGCCATGCCGATCATGGCCTATTCCCCGCTGGGGCAGGGCGGGCGGCTATTGCGCAGCCCGGCCCTGATCGAGGTGGCGCGGCGTCATGGCGCCACCCCGGCGCAGATCGCGATTACCTGGGGTTTGCGGCACTCCGACGTCATCTCGATTCCGAAGGCGGTGAGCGCCAATCACGTCCGCGCCAATGCCGCGGCGGGCGCGATCACGCTGCCGCCGGAGGACCTCGCCGCGATCGACGGAGCGTTCCCGCCGCCGCGTGGGAAGCAGGGCTTGGCGATCCTGTAGGGCCTGCCATGACCGGCCCCGCGATAGGCGCCAAGACAAAGGCCAGGAGCGGAGCCCCTGGCCTGCAAGTCCGACAGCCTCTCGATTCGTTCGTCTGTGCCGGATCGTCTTCCGCGCGACAGCTAGCTCACCGTCTTCGCGGTGGTCGGAGTGATGTGAGCCTTGGCCTTGTGGATGTGCTTGTGCACGATGTGATGGGTCCGCTTAGCCGACTTCGGCGCATCCGACTGCGCCTGGGCTGGCGAGAGAGTCACGGTTGCGAGTGGCAGGATCAGGCCGATCGTGGCCAGCAGAGACTTGCGGGTGGTCATGGGGAGGCTCCAGTCGAGGCGTTTGGGGACGGGCGGTTTCGGAATCACCACGA
The DNA here is from genome assembly GCA_963756495.1 of uncultured Pseudomonadota bacterium. GTDB lineage: Bacteria > Pseudomonadota > Alphaproteobacteria > Acetobacterales > Acetobacteraceae > DATFDN01. Next base: position 585,981 of record CAVWNS010000014.1, read on the forward strand.
AAAATTCGCGGCTTGATCCTCTATCAGATCCTGTCAGTCCGTTGCCGATTCGATGAAGACCCGGTTTAGCAAAAATACGGCCGTTGCATCCAAGTCACAGGAGGCAAAGCGTTGCCAGCTCGCGCCGAAGGGGTTCCGGAAGGATGTCGGCGCCTTCGGCCGGGCTCAGAGCGGTGGCGTCCGTCGGAGCGTCGGCGTCCGGCAAGTAGCGCCAGCCCTGGAACGGCTTCATCCGTCGCCCACGCACCGGAACCAGCTCCGCATCCAGCACCAGTCCGGCGCAGGGCGCGCCGTCATCCCAACGGTCCTCGCGGATGTCGAGGATACGCTGACGGGCGCTCAAGACGCCGCCGATCACCCAGAACATCGAGCCGCCGGCCACGATCTCGGCCGCGCGCCGGGGCGTGTTGCGGGTCCGGTGGCGCAACGGTGGTTCGCGCGCGATTCGCTCGGCCTGAATGGCGCACAGATGCGGCAGGTCGCGTACTCCCACCGCGAGCTTGATGAGGTGCAGAATCGGCGTGATCGGCGCGGGTGTGAGACTAGCGAGCATCGGACTATCTGCGGCGCCAAATCGGAGTCCGGCAAGAGCGGCCGGCCCAGCGAGGGTAATGGAAGGGGCGGCCGCGTCGGACGGGGGGAATCGACGCAGCGCGACCCGGGCTCAGTCTCAACAGTTGCCAGCAGTGGCCTCCATTCTGCTGATTGCTACTTCGCCAAGCCGGAACGCCGGCCCCAGGCGGGGCGCTCGGCCTCGGTACTGAGCCTGTGCCCTGGAGACGCCCAGGTCGGCAAGCAGGCGGGCATCGGCAGTGGCGAGGCAATGACGGCCGTACGCATGACGCCGCACCCGCGCAAGCGCCCGCACGGCGCAGCCGATCGCCTGGCCGAAGCAGGCCAGGGAGCGGGTGACCGAGCCGCTTGCGTCGAGGCTGTGGAGCACGCGGGCATTGGCGTGCGTACGCAGCCATCGCCTGCAGACGTCGAGGGAATTCTCACGCACTGCGGGAGCAGCGCTGGTCACGTCGGCAACCAGCGCTGCGCTGCGGGACATCGGCTGTAGCTGCATTGTCGCTTTCTCCCCTGTTGCAGGGCGGCATCCGATGCATGCCGCCGCCGGGGATCAGACATCGCGGAGCCGTTCATGTCCTGGAAGGTGGCAGGAAAGCGGCACGAAACTTCACCGAGATCGGGACGAAGCCGGCATACCATCCCGGAAATTTCGCTGGATCATGGACGACCTGTCGGAGCAGGAGCCCGCAGGCGGAGCGATCAGGAACCGGGCCGGGCCGAGAGGCTCTGGGTTGGTCTGGCCCGGGCGCGCGCGACCTCGCCAATCGCAGGCTGGGCTTGATGGCGCCGACCACGGCCTCCGTGAGGCGGTCCTGCAGGTCGAAGACGTCGATCGTCGCCCGAAGTCCTTGGCCAGGCGGCGGTTACTGGTGCTCATCGTCGGCATCTTCGACCTGCTGACGGCCGGGACGACGGCGGTGGCCGACCCGCCCTGGGAGGGTTTCGGCAACGAGGTTTACCTCCTGCTCGCCGTCATCTACGTCGCGTTCTGCCTCGCCATGTCGCGATACAGCCAAGGGCTGGAGCGCGAGCTGAACCGCGCCCGCCGCCACTGAAGGATCGGGACCATGAGCCAGACCGCCGCCGCATTTCCCGCCCGGACCGGCGGGCCGGGCGCGCCCATCATCGTCCTCGACAAGGTGAACAAGTGGTATGGCGCCATGCACGTTCTGCGCGACGTCTCGCTCACCGTCGGCGAGAAGGAGCGGGTGGTGGTCTGCGGCCCGTCGGGGTCGGGGAAATCGACGATGATCCGCTGCGTCAACCGGCTGGAGACCCATCAGTCCGGCCGCATCCTGGTGGACGGGACGGAGCTGGCCGACGACACCCGCGCGCTGGACACGATACGGCGCGAGGTCGGCATGGTGTTCCAGTCGTTCAACCTGTTCCCCCACTTGACGATCCTGGAGAACTGCACGCTGGCGCCGATCTGGGTGCGCCGGACGCCCAAGGCCGAGGCCGATGAGCTGGCCATGTCTTATCTGCGCCGGGTGAAGATCCCCGAGCAGGCGGGCAAGTATCCCGGCCAGCTCTCGGGCGGCCAGCAGCAGCGGGTGGCGATCGCCCGTGCGCTGTGCATGCGGCCCCGGATCATGCTATTCGACGAGCCTACCTCCGCGCTCGATCCGGAGATGATCAAGGAGGTGCTCGACGTAATGATCGAGCTGGCGGACTCCGGCATGACGATGGTCTGCGTTACCCACGAGATGGGCTTCGCCCGGCGGGTCGCCGACCGGGTCGTGTTCATGGACAACGGCGAGATCGTCGAGAGCGGCCCCCCCGGCGACCTGTTCGAGAACCCGCGCACCGACCGGCTGCGCCTGTTCCTCTCACAAATCCTGCGCGGGCACTGAACGGCGGCGCCTCCCGCGCGCTTGTAGCACGACCTGCCCAGGGCTGCGCACCCGGGGCTTTGCGAAGGGCCTTGCCATGGGCGTGACCACGGCCGCCGCGGACCATCCTCGCCGGCTTCCGCAATTCGGCGCCATGGTCGCCGTGCTGGGGGTCGTCTATGGCGATATCGGAACCAGCCCCCTCTACGCGTTCAAGGCCGCGCTGGATTTGTTTAAGGATCGGGCGGTCGCGGATTTGGAGATCCTCGGCATCTTGTCGCTGATCTTCTGGTCACTGGTCCTGATCGTCTCGGTCAAGTACGTCGCCCTGGTGATGCGCGCCGACAACCGGGGCGAGGGCGGCATCCTCGCGCTGATGGCGCTTGCCCAACGCGCCTGCGTCACCCCGCGGATGCGCAGTGCGGTCGCCCTCATTGGCATTGCCGGCGCGTGCCTCTTTTTCGGCGACGGCCTTATTACGCCCGCGATTTCCGTTATGTCGGCCCTGGAGGGGTTGGAAATCAGCTCGCCCAGCCTCAAGCCCTATATCCTGCCGATCAGCGCCGTGGTGATCCTGCTGCTGTTCGCCGTGCAGTATCGCGGCACTCACAGCGTTGGGCGGCTGTTTGGCCCGGTCATGGCGCTTTGGTTCGTCGTCATCGCGCTGCTCGGGGTGAACCAGGTCCGCATCCACCCCTCGGTGCTGCTGGCGCTCTTCCCAAGCTACGCGGTTCAGCTCTGCATCACCTACAAGTCCATGGCCTTCGTGGTGCTGGGGGCGGTGGTGCTGTGCGTGACCGGGGCCGAGGCGCTGTATGCCGATATGGGGCATTTCGGCGTTCGTCCGATCCGGGTGAGCTGGACGTTCTTCGTCCTGCCGGCGCTGGTGCTGAACTACTTCGGCCAAGGCGCTCTGATCCTGACCAACCCCACGGCGGCCAGCAACCCGTTTTTCCTCGCCGCGCCCGGGTGGACGCAGCTACCGCTGGTCGTGCTGGCCGCGCTGGCCACGATCATCGCCAGCCAGGCGGTGATCACCGGCGCCTATTCGATGACTCGCCAATGCCTGCAGCTTGGCTTCCTGCCGCGCATGACAGTGCGGCACACCTCCTCGACCGAGGAGGGGCAGATCTACGTCCCCCAGGTCAACTTCGCACTCGCGGTGGGGGTGCTGGCCCTCGTGTTCGGCTTCCGCAGCAGCGACAGCCTCGCGTCGGCCTACGGCATCGCGGTTACGGGCACGTTCACCTGCACCGCCGTGCTGGCCGCGATCGTGTTCCGGCGCCAGTTCCATTGGCCTCGCAGCGCCGCGATCGCGGTGTTCGGCTTCTTCTTCGTCATCGACCTGACCTTCTTCTCCGCCAACACGCTGAAGATCGTGGAGGGCGGCTGGGTGCCGCTGGTTCTCGGCCTTGGGCTGATGGCGCTGATGACGTCCTGGAAGCGCGGCCGCGACCTGCTGCTGGCCCGCTGGCGCCAGGATAGCCTGCCGCTGGCCTCGTTCCTCGCCCGGCTCCCGCAGTCGCGCATCCTGCGCGTGCCGGGACTCGCCGTCTTCCTGACCGGCAATCCCGGCTACGTACCGGCCGCGCTCCTGCACAACCTCAAGCACAACAAGGTTTTGCATGAGCGCGTGCTGTTCGTGACCGTGCAGAACCTCGATGTGCCGGAGGCGCGCAACCGCATGGAGCTGGACGAGCTGGCGCCCGGCATCCACCGGGTCGTCCTGCGCTACGGCTTCATGGAGAGCCCGCACATTCCGCGGGACCTGGAGCAGCTGCGCGCCCGAGGCGTGGACTTCGACCCAATGCTTGCCAGCTATTTCCTCGGCCGCGAGGTGATGGTGCCGGCGATCGTGCCCAGGCTGCCCCTATGGCGGCGTTGGCTGTTCCTGCTGATGGCGCGAAACGCGGTGCCCGTCACGGAGTTCTTCCATATCCCCTCGGACCGCGTCGTGGAGCTCGGCGTCCGCGTCGCCATATAAGGACGCGAGAGTGGACCGATGCCCGCGGAGGGTCGATGAGCGAGCCGCGCCTGAGCCGAGTGACCGCCGTTCTGGCGCGTGGGCCGGGTCAGCCGTCCGGTGACCCGCGCTGCGGGATCGAGATCGACCTCTGCCTGGACCCGCGCGGCAATGTCGAGGCCATCTGCGCCAGCGACGAGCCCTGGCGCGTGCGGCGGTTCTGGCCGGATCGGCCTGACTGGCATGGGGTGATAGTGCAGATGGACGACCATTGGGGTTTGCGCAGCACGGGCGACGACGACGAGCCGGTCTGGGAGCTGCAGGGTCGGATGCTGCGCCCGGGGGAGTATGTCACCCTGGTTCGTCCCAATGATGCCGAGTTGGTGTTCCGCATCGTCAACATCGAAGCCTTGTCTTGACCGACGCGATACCCGGCCTATCTTGCAACGGTCAGGCGGGCGTTCGCGTCCGTCGGCTGCCCGTGGCCGGGTGCTTTACTGGGCCACGGGGGTTGCTCAACGACGGCTTGGATCACATGAACCCTCGATCTAGTTGCGACCCCGAAGAACCGCACGGAAGCGGCTTCGCGGGGGCCATCGTCCGGGAGAGTTCAGTGACCGTTCCGGTCCGCCGTATCGGCTGACTGCCGCGGTCCCTAGCCTTCCGGCCGGATAAACCGGTTGAAGGAGGCCTGGAATGACCGCCTGCTCCGCTCCGCAATTTGCTCCCCATGGCGCGTCCGCGCCGGCTCGTGCGCAAGAGTCCGGTCATGGATGACGGCCCTAGTCGCGGCCGGGCCGCTGGGCCCGGCGCGCGCCTGATCTAGGACCGGAACGGGGCAACGCCGTCCGTCTCCGGTTCGCGTTGAACGGGGAACGAGCCGGTATGTCCTTCACTACCCATTCGCGGTCCCGCGCCACATTATCCGGCTGGCGCCAGCGAGTGCTCCGCTATCTGATGGTCGCCGGTCCCGGCCTGATCGTGATGGTGGCCGACAACGATGCCGGCGCGGTATCCACGTACACCCAGGCCGGCGCGCAATATGGAACGCACCTGCTGTGGGTGCTGCTGGCGCTGCTGCCGATCACCTACTTCGTCCAGGAGATGGTCGCGCGTCTTGGCATCGCCACCGGCCAGGGCCACGCCGCCATGATCTACCAGCGGTTCGGGACCTGGTGGGGGCGGTTCTCGCTGTGCGACCTGCTGGTGGTGAACTTTCTCACCTTGGTGACCGAGTTTGCCGCCATCGCGCTTGCCGCGCGCGGGCTCGGCATCGCGCCGGTGCTGGCGGTGCCGCTCGCCGCTGTCGGGCTGGTCCTGCTGGTGGGCACCGGCAGCTATCGGCGTTGGGAGCGGATGACGCTCGGGCTCTGTGCCCTCAGTCTCGCGTGGTTCGCGCTCGCCTGGCTAGTCGGGCCGCGCTGGGGCGCAGTGCTGCGCGATACCGTTGTGCCAACCCTGCCGGCCGGCGGACTGACCGGACAGGTGGTGTTCCTGGTGATCGCGATCGTCGGCACCACGATCGCCCCCTGGCAGTTGTTCTTCCAGCAATCCTGCGTTGCCGACAAGCGCCTGCGCTTCGCCGACCTGGGCGCGGCACGGTTCGATACCTTCGTCGGCGCCGTGGCTGTGGTCGTGTTCGCCGCCTGCATGATGCTGGTGGGCGATGCGCTGCACCGCGCGGGCGGTACCTACGAGGACCCGGCGCAAATGGCCGGCTTGCTGGGGGGGACGATCGGGCGCGCGGCAACCCACCTGATCCTGCTGCTCATGTGCAACGCCGCCGTGCTGGGCGCGACCGCCATGTCGCTATCTTCCGCGTGGGCCTGGGGCGAGGCGATGGGCAACCCGGCCACCTTGCAGGCGCGGATGAGCGAGGCCCCGCGATTCTATGCGGTCTATGCCGCGTGCGTGGCGGCCGCTGCGGCGTTGGTGCTGATCCCCGGCGCCCCGCTGCAAGCGATCATCCTCGGCGTGCAGGTCATTGCGGGGGTGATGCTGCCGTCGGCGATCGTGTTCCTCCAGCTCCTGCTCAACGATACGGAGATGCTGGGCCAGCGGTTCGTGAACCGTCCCTGGAACAACTGGGTCAACTGGGGCTGCATCGCCCTCCTGTTCGCCCTCTCGCTCATTCTCGCCGCGCAGGTCCTGCTGCCCGGCCTGTTCCCCGCCGCCGCTTGATCACCGGGAGAGACGCCATGTCAGACAGCACCTTCGACCTCCGCGTGATCCACCCGCTGGACGACGCCCCAGAGACAAAGCTCTACCACCCCGATCTGGGCCGGATGCACATGACCCGCTCGGTACGGGTCTCACTGCTGCTGCTGCGCGCCTATCTGCTCCTGATGCTGCTGCTGGTGGCGGCGCGGGTGATGGGAGGCATGTAGCTCCTTATCGTCCCCCGAAACGCGGCGTGCGCTTCTCCAGGAAGGCGTTTACGGCTTCCCGGTGATCGGCGGTGGCGTGGACCAGCGACTGCATCGCCGCCGCCATCTCTAGTGCTCTGACCCGTTCGGGCGATTTACAACGGTGTGCGACCGTGCGATTCTGTCGGCATGGCACAGACGGTATGCGTGATCCTGAGTTCGTCGGATAGAGAGACGCTTGAGGCGATCCTCGCCGACCGCAATCGGCCGCAAAAGCATGTCGAGCGCGCGCGGGTCGTGCTTGCGGCAGCGGAGCGCGGCCCGGTGCAGCCGGTGGCGACGCGCCTGGGGGTCAGTCGTCCGATGGTCTGGCGCTGGCAGCGACGCTTCGCCGAGGAGGGCGCGGACGGGCTGCTGCGAGACAAGACGCGCAAGCCTGGCAAGCCGCCGATCTTGGCTGAGACGGTGGCGCGCGTCGTTGCGCTGACCTGCGCCGATCCGCCGCATGAGGCCACGCACTGGACCGGCCGGGCGATGGCTCGGGCCGTCGGCATCTCCCTGACATCGGTGCCGCGCATCTGGGCCGCGCACAAGCTCCAGCCGCACCGCATCCGCACGTTCAAGCGGTCGCGCGATCCCGACTTCGCCGCCAAGCTGACCGACATCGTCGGCCTCTATCTGGACCCGCCGACGCAAGCCGTCGTGCTGTCCATCGACGAAAAGAGCCAGATCCAGGCGCTCGATCGCACGCAGCCGGGCTTGCCGATCAAGCCGGGCCGATGCGGCACGATGACCCACGACTACAAGCGCCACGGCACGACCACGCTGTTCGCCGCACTCAACGTGCTCGACGGCTCCGTCATTGGCCGCTGCATGCAGCAGCACCGGCACGAGGAGTTCATCCGCTTCCTCAACGACGTCGAGCGCGCTGTTCCGGCCGGCAAGCTGATCGAGGCGGTGGTCGACAACGACGCCACTCATAAGCATCCGAAGGTGAAGGCGTGGCTCGAACGGCATCCCCGCTGGACCTTCCACTTCACGCCCACGTCCGGATCGTGGTTGAACGCCGTCGAGAACTTCTTTTCCGTGCTGACGCGCAAGCGCATCCGTCGCGGCAGCTTCCATTCGATCGTCGATCTGCAAGCCGCCATCAAACGCTACCTCGCCGAGCACAACGCCGAGCCGAAGCCGTTCGTCTGGACCGCCTCGGCCGCCTCAATCCTGGCCAAGCTCGACAGACTGCCTGCACGGTCCGTATGAGTCAGAGCACTAGCAGGGTGTCCATGCGCACGTTGCGGCCCTCCATCAGGAGCCGCTTGGTCATCCGCACCGCGTGCGAGGGGTTGGCCGCGATCTTGTCAGCCACTGCCCGCGCCGCCGCCAGTAGATCGGCATCCGGCACGACCCGCGAGACCAGGCCGCAGGCCAATGCCTCCCTGGCGTCGATCATGTCACCGGTGAAGGCCATCTCGCAGGCCTTGGAGAAGCCGACGGTGCGGGGCAGCAGCCAGGCGCCGCCGTCGCCGGCGATCAGGCCCACCTTCACGAAGCTCTCCGCGAAACGCGCGCTCTCGCCGGCGATGCGGATGTCGCACATGCAGGCGAGGTCGAGCCCGGCGCCGACCGCAGCGCCGTTCACCGCGGCGATCATCGGCACGTCCACCCGCTCGAAGGCCAGAGGGATGCGCTGGATGCCCTGCTTGTAGTAGTGCATGGTCATGGCAGGCGCCGCCGCCCGGCCCTCGGCCGCGTCGCGCATCGCCCGCAGATCGCCGCCCGAGCTGAACGCGCTGCCCGCCCCGGTCAGGATCGCGGCGCGCACCGACGGATCGGCGGTCAGCCGGCCCAGTGCATCGACAATCGCATCCACGACATCCTTCTCAGAGATCGGGTTGCGCATCTCGGGGTTGTTCAGCGTAATGGTGACGATCGCGCCGTCCTGCTGATAGAGAACCTTCTCGGTCATTTCCTGGCTCCTGCGCGCTCAAACTGTGGGACTGTTCGGCGGGGAAGGAAAGTCGCTCTCTTGCGCCTGCGTCCGGCCGGCCGCTACACGGGGTCCATGCCGGACTTCTCCAGGACCTGGGATGTGCTCGTCGCCGGCGGCGGCAACGCGGCGCTGTGCGCGGCCGTCATGGCGCGTCAGGCCGGCGCCAGCGTGCTGCTTGTCGAGCACGCGCCACGGGCCTTTCGCGGCGGCAACAGCCGGCACACCCGCAACTTGCGCGCCATGCACGAAGGCCCGCTCGGACCGCTGACGGACGCCTACGCCGAGGACGAATACTGGGACGACCTGCTGCGCGTCACCGGCGGCAACACCGACGAGGCGTTGGCGCGCATGACCATCCGCGCCTCCGCCAGGGTGTTCGGCTTCATGCACGACTGCGGCGTGCGCTTCCAGCCCTCGCTCACCGGCACGCTGAATCTCTCGCGCACCAACGCCTTCTTCCTTGGCGGCGGCAAGGCGCTGGTGAACGCCTATTACCTCACGGCGGAGCGGCTGGGCGTGGACATCCTGTACGACAGCGAGGTGCTGGCGCTGCATCTGGACGACCGCGCGGTGCGGGTGGCCGATATCACCTACAAGGGCTTCCCGCAGACCGTGCGCGCGCGCGCCGTGGTCGCCGCCAGCGGCGGGTTCCAGGCCAATCTGGAGTGGATGCGCCAGGTACCTGGGGCGAGGCGGTCGACAATTTCGTCATCCGCGGCACGCCCTACAATCGCGGGCGGGTGCTGAAGAGCTTGCTCGATCAGAAGGTAGCGGGGGTCGGCGATCCGACCCAGTGCCATGCCGTGGCGCTGGACGCGCGGGCGCCGAAGTTCGACGGCGGCATCACCACCCGCCTGGACAGCGTCCCATTCAGCGTCGTGGTCAACCGCGAGGCCGACCGGTTCTATGACGAGGGCGAGGATGTCTGGCCGAAGCGCTACGCCATCTGGGGTCGGCTGATCGCCCAGCAGCCGGGGCAGATCGCCTACTCGGTCTGCGATGCCCAGGCGGTGACGCTGTTCATGCCCTCGGTCTATCCCGCCATCCGGGCCGACACGCTGGGCGAGCTGGCCGAGCGGCTCGGGCTCGATCCGGTGCGTCTGCGGGCCACCGTCGCCCGCTACAACCAGGCGGTCCGCCCGGGGCGGTTCGACAACACGCGGCTGGACGGCTGCGCGACGGAGGGGCTGAACCCGCCCAAGACGAACTGGGCGCGGCCGATCGAGACGCCGCCGTTCTACGGCTACCCGCTGCGGCCCGGGATCACCTTCACCTATCTCGGCGTGCGGGTGAACGATCTGGCGCAGGTGATGATGGAGGACGGCAGGCCCGCCGCCAACCTGTTCGCTTCGGGCGAGATCATGGCGGGCAACATTCTCGGCCGCGGCTATCTCGCCGGGTTTGGCATGACCATCGGCACGGTATTCGGTCGCATCGCAGGGGAGCAGGCGGCACGCCATGCGCGAAACTGACGCCATCCGCGAGGCCCGGCGCGAAATGGAGGTCTGCAACGCCTGCCGCTACTGCGAGGGCTTCTGCGCGGTCTTCCCGGCGATGGAGCTGCGGCGGGAGTTCTCGGCCGGGGACCTGAGCTATCTCGCCAATCTCTGCCACAACTGCCGGGGCTGCTATTACGCCTGCCAGTACGCGCCCCCGCACGAGTGGGGCATCAACGTGCCGCGCAGCCTGGCCACCGTGCGGGCGCAGACCTACGCGGAATATGCCTGGCCGGCGCCGCTGGCCCGGGCATTCCAGCGCAATGGCGTGCTGGTCTCGCTGCTGAGCGCGGCGGCCCTCGCTTTCGTGCTGATCCTGACGGCGGGGCTCAACGACGCGCCGACCCTGTTCGCCGCCAGGGGCGTGCAGGCCGGCAGCTTCTATCAGGTGATCCCGCTCTGGGTGATGCAATTGGTCGCGCTCGCGACGTTCCTGTTCTCGCTCCTGGCGCTGGCGATGGGGGCGGCGACCTTCTGGCGCGATGCGGGCACGCCGCGCCCGGTCACGGCGGATGCGGCCGGGCGGGCGCTGTGGGACGTGCTGAGCCTGCGCAACCTGGGCGGCGGCGGCCATGGCTGTAACGACAACAGCGAGCGGTTCTCGATGACCCGTCGCTGGCTGCACCATGCCATGTTCTACGGCTTCATGCTGTGCTTCGCGGCGACTTGCACCGCCTTCGTCTATCACACCGCGTTCGGCTGGCCGGCCCCGTATCCGTTCCTCAGCCTGCCGGTGCTGCTGGGGACCATCGGCGGGGTCGCGCTGATGGCCGGCACGGCCGGGCTGTTCGCCATGAAGCTGGTGGACGATCCGGAGCCGGGCGCGCGCAACCTCCTGGGGGCTGACGTGGCCTTGCTGATGCTGCTGTTCCTTGCCACCGCCACTGGGCTGGTGCTGCTCGGCCTGCGCGGCACGGCGGCGATGGGGATCGCGCTACCCGTGCATCTGGGGTTCATCCTGGCGCTGTTCGTGCTGCTGCCGTACAGCAAGATGGTGCATGGCGTGTACCGCACCGCGGCCCTGGTGCGCGCGGCCATAGAGGGCCGGGATGCGCCGACCACGTAGGGAGCCGGTCAAGCGCCAAGCGCCTCCCGCCACCGGGTCGTGACGGGAGGCGCTGCCTTGGTCAGCGCGTGGGGCGCGGCGGGTCCTGCGTGTAGTCGTAGAAGCCGCGTCCGGTCTTGCGGCCGAGCCAGCCGGCTTCGACGTATTTCACCAGCAGCGGGCAGGGACGGTACTTGCTATCCGACAGCCCCTCGTAGAGGACCTGCATGATCGACAGGCAGGTATCCAGCCCGATGAAGTCGGCCAGCTCCAGCGGGCCCATCGGATGGTTCGCGCCCAGCCGCATGGAGGTGTCGATGGCCGCGATGGAGCCCACGCCCTCGTACAGGGCATAGACCGCCTCGTTGATCATCGGCACCAGGATGCGATTGACGATGAAGGCCGGGAAATCCTCAGACACGGCGACCGCCTTGCCGAGCCGGTTCGCCAATGCCTCCACGGCGAGGAAGGTCGGCTCGTCGGTGGCGATCCCGCGGATGATCTCCACCAGCTTCATGACCGGGACCGGGTTCATGAAGTGCATCCCGATGAACTTCTCGGGCCGGTCCGTCGTGGCGCCCAGTCGGGTGATCGAGATGGACGAGGTGTTCGAGGCGATCATGCAGGACGGCTTCACGTGGGGGGTGAGCGTCTTGAACACCGCCCGCTTCACGTCCTCCTTCTCGGTCGCCGCCTCGATCACCAGGTCGGCCTCGCCGAAAGCACCGTAGTCGGTGGAGGTCTCGATGCGCGCCAGCGCCGCGTCCCGGGCCTCGGCACTGACCAGGCCGCGATTGACTTGGCGGTCCATGTTGCGAGCCATGAGGCTCACCGCCTTCTGGAGCTGCTCAGCGCGCACGTCGAGGATGGTGACGGGCACCCCCGACAGGGCGCAGACATGGGCGATGCCGTTGCCCATCTGGCCGGCCCCGATCACCCCGATGCGCGCGATCTCCGGCGCATCGGCAAGCAGCGAGGCGGCAGCGGGCACCGACTTCACTTCGACATTCATTCAGGAGCGCTCCAGTTCGGCCGCCAACTCGGGCAGCGCCGTGAACAGATCAGCAACCAGGCCATAATCGGCGACCTGGAAAATGGGCGCTTCCTCGTCCTTATTGATCGCCACGATGACCTTGCTGTCCTTCATCCCGGCCAGATGCTGGATGGCGCCGGAGATGCCGACCGCGACGTAGAGGTCCGGGGCGACGACCTTGCCGGTCTGTCCCACCTGATAATCATTGGGGACAAATCCGGAATCCACCGCCGCGCGCGAGGCGCCGATGGCGGCCCCTAGCTTGTCGGCGATGGGCTCGAGCAGCTTGAAGTTGTCGCCGCTCTGCATCCCGCGTCCGCCGGAAACGACCACCTTGGCGGCCGTCAGCTCGGGACGCTCGCTCTTGGACAGCTCGGCGGAGACGAAATGCGACAGCCCAGGCGCTTGGGAGGCGGGTGCCGGCTCGATCACCGCGCTGCCGCCTTCGGTGGCCACCGGGTCGAAGCTGGCCGCGCGCGCCGTCAGGACCTTCTTCGCGTCAGACGACTTCACCGTGGCCAAGGCATTCCCGGCATAGATCGGGCGGATGAAGGTGTCCGCATCGACCACACCGGCGATGTCGCTGATCGGCTGACTGTCGAGCAGGGCCGCGACGCGCGGCATGATGTTCTTGCCCACCGCCGTCGAAGCGGCGAACAGGTGGGAGTAGGCCGGCGCCAGCGCCACCAGGAGGGCGGCCAGGGGCTCGGCCAGGACATGCTCGAAGGCGTCCCCGTCGGCGACCAGCACCTTGGTCAAGCCGGGCAGCTTCGCCGCGGCATCGGCCGCCGCCTGCACGCCCTTGCCCACCACCAAGCCATGCACCTCGCCGAGCTGGACGGCAGCCGCGACGGCGCTGCGCGAGGGCTGCTTGATGGCGGCTCCGTCGTGCTCCAGCAGGATCAGGGACGTCATTCTCAGATCACCTTCGCTTCCGTCTTGAGCTTTTGGACCAGCTCGGCGACCGAGCCGACCTTCTGCCCCGCCTTGCGCTTCGCCGGCTCGTTCACCTTCACGATGGTCAGCCGCGGCGCCGGATCGACGCCGAGTTCGGCCGGCTTGATGTTGGCGATCGGCTTCTTGCGCGCCTTCATGATGTTGGGCAGCGAGGCATAACGCGGCTCGTTCAGGCGCAGGTCGGTGGTGATGATCGCCGGCAGCTTCAGCGCCACCGTCTCGAGCCCGCCATCCACCTCGCGCGTGACGGTGATCGTCTCGCCCTCGATGGCGAGCTTGCTCGCGAAGGTGCCTTGCGCCCAGCCGAGCAGCGCGGCCAGCATCTGGCCGGTGGCGTTCATGTCGTCATCGATCGCCTGCTTGCCGAGGATGATCAGCCCGGGCTGTTCACGCGCCGCGATGGCCTTCAGCAGCTTGGCCACCGCCAGCGGCTGCAGTTCGACGGCGGTCTCGACCAGGATGCCGCGATCGGCGCCCATTGCCAGCGCGGTGCGGATGGTCTCCGCGCACTGGGCAATCCCCATGGAGATGGCCACGATCTCGGTGGCGACGCCCTTCTCCTTCAGCCGGACCGCCTCCTCGATGGCGATCTCGTCGAACGGGTTCATTGACATCTTGACGCCCGCCGTCTCGACGCCGGTGCCGTCGGCCTTCACCCGGACCTTCACGTTGTAGTCGACCACCCGCTTGACCGCGACGAGTATTTTCATGAGACCGTGCCGCTTCCAGAACCCGCGAGCCGAGACAGGCCGCCGCAGGGCGGACAGCCTGTTCGCACCTGCAATAGAACGAGCGGACCATATGCACCCGGCGGAGCCGCTGTCAAACGCCCCCGGCGTCCTCGTCCGATCAACCCCGCAGGAGCCCCAGCATCAGCATGAACAGCAGCAGCGCCGCGGCCTGTAGGATCACGCGCCAGCGCATGAGCATGTTGGAGCGGCGGGGATCGGCACCGCCGCGGGCCACCCCGATCAGGCCGGCAAACAGGACGGCGAGGGTAGCGAACATCAGCAGGCCGACGATGAAGGGAAGAAGATGGCTCACAGCGGTCACATGGTGTTCAGCTTTGCGCTCTGAAATGGGCGCGGGCGCGCTTTTGTCATCGTTTCGTGCGCGCGCCGAGGAGGCGATGATTTGGGTCGTCCGATGACCGGCTCGGTCGACCCGGCGCCACGTGTCGCCCTCATCCTCGCCCTCGCCGCTTGTCCGTGTCTCGCGTGGGCCGCCGCGCCGCCGCCAGCCGCGCCCTCGCCGTCTGTGCCCCCGATCAGTGCGGCCGAGGCACGTCAGGCGCTGGATGTCCTGACCGATCCGGCGCGACGAACGCAAGTCGTCGGCACGCTGGAGGCGATCGTACGGGCCGAAGCCGCGCACCCGGCACGCCAGCCGGGCACCCCGGCCGCCACGGCCGTCCCGGCACCATCCATTCCGACATCTTCCACCCCAACGGCTGCTCCCGCCGCGAAGCAACCGGCCGTCCGGATCGACCCTAACAGCCTTGGGGCAGCCGTGTTGCTCGGCGTGCCGGGCTTTCTCGCCACCCTGTGGAACCGGACCGCCGCCGCCGCCCGAACGGCGCAAAGCTTACCGCTACTCTGGGGCTGGTTGGTGGTGATGGGCACCGATCCCCGGGCTCAGTCGATCCTGCGCCAGGCGATCTGGCGCGTGGCGCTCGCCTGCGGCGCCGGGCTGGCAGCCGAGTTCGCGGTGCGTCGCCTGCTGCGCCGGCCAGTCTCCGTGCTCGCCAGGCGCGGGCCGGCCGGTACCGGCGCACCGGATCGGGCCGCGACGATCCCGGCCGGGGCGGCTGCGCCCGAGGCGATCGCGGACGAGATGGATGCCGACGAGGCAGGCGCGGATGGGGGCCTTGCCGGCGAGGCGCGCGCCGAGGCGGGCGAGGTGGAGGCGCCGCGGCGGCGCGGGCACACGGCGCTGGCGCTGCTCCGCCGCCTGCCGCTGGTCTTCGCGCGCTTGCTGCTCGACCTGGTGCCCGTGCTCGGCTTCGCGGTCGTCGGGCACGTCGTCGCGGAGAGCGACATCGGCGCCACCGAGCAGTCCCGGCTGGTGATGCTGGCGATGGTGGATGCCTACGTCATCTCGGCCGGGGTGATGGTGTTCGTCCGCATGATGCTGTCGCCCGACGGGCAGCGACTGCGTCTGCTGCGGGTCTCCGACGCGACCGCGCTCTGGGCCACGCGATGGGTCCGGCGGCTGACCGTGGTCACGGTGTTCGGCTACGCCATCGCGGAAGTCGGGGTGGCGCTCGGCATGTCCATGCCGGCGCATGACGGGCTGCTGAAGATCTGCGGACTGATCATCCATGTCTTCCTAGGTGTTATGGTGCTCCAGAAACGCCGGGCGGTGACGATCTGGATGCGCCCCCCGGCTGGGGCCACCGGTCCGTTGGCGCGCATCCGCAACGCCCTCGCGCCGGTCTGGCATTGGATCGCGCTGTTCTTCTTGGTCGCCATCTGGATCGCCTGGGCGATCGAGGTCCCCAACGGCTTCACGCAGATCCTGCGCGTCTTCGTTATCGTCATGGTGGACCTGATGCTGGCGCGCATCGCCTCGATCGTGCTGCTCGGGGCGTTGGAGCGCGTGGGGCGCGTGCGACCCGATCTGGCCGAGCGGTACCCGGGGCTGGAGGCGCGCCTGACTTTCTATCGTCCGACGGTGCAGGCGGCCGCCCGGGCCATCGTCTATGCCGGGGCGGGCGTGCTGATGCTGGAGATGTCGGGTCTCCCGCTGTTCTCCTGGTTCGCCATCAGCTTCCTCGGTCAGCGCCTCGTGGCCGGTCTGCTCACCCTGGGGTTGACGGTCGTGCTCGCCGTCGTGGTGTGGGAGACGGCGAACGGCGCGCTGGAGATGCATCTCGCCCGGCTCTCGCGCGAGCAGCAAGCGGCACGCTCCGCCCGGCTGCGAACCCTGCTGCCGCTGCTGCGCAGCACGCTGCTGGTCGCGATCGTGGTGATCGCGGGCCTGACGGTGCTGTCGGAGATCGGCATCAACATCGCCCCGTTGCTGGCCGGAGCGGGCATTGTCGGGGTAGCGATCGGCTTCGGCTCGCAGAAACTGGTGCAGGACCTCATCACCGGCATCTTCCTGCTGCTGGAGAATGCGATGCAGGTGGGCGACTGGGTCACCGTGTCGAGCCTGTCGGGCACGGTGGAGGCCCTTTCGGTGCGGACCATCCGCCTGCGCGCCAGCGATGGGTCGGTCCACATCATCCCGTTCAGTTCGGTCACCAGCGTGACAAACACCAACCGCGGGATCGGCAACGCGGCGGTGAGCGTCACCGTTCCCTATTCGGAGGACACGGACCGGGTGAGCGCGATCCTGCTGGACCTCGGCGCCGGGATGCGCGCGGACCCGGCGTTCGCCTCGAAGATGCTGAGCGACCTGCAATTGTGGGGGGTGGACAAGGTGGACGGCGCCGGTGCCACCTTGACTGGCCAGTTCGTCTGCACCGACGCCGGCCGCTGGCCTGTCCAGCGCGAGTTCAACCGGCGGCTGAAGAAGCGTTTCGAGGAGGAGGGGGTGGAGATCTATAATCCTGCGCGCACCGTGGTGGTGCCCGTCCCAGCCCGATCGTCCCGGCCCGCGCTGGCCTCGGCCCATGCCGGCGCCGCAATGGCCGGAGCTGAGACGGCCGGAGCCAACGGGGCCCGGGAGGAGGCCACGCCATGAACGGCACGGACCCGCTGGCCCGCTTGGTGGAGGCCGTCGCCCGCGACGGCTTTGCCTTCGTCGGCGCGGTGGAGATGCGCGCGGCCTTCGCCCGCATCGGCTCGATGGCCGATTGGGACACCTTCGCCGCGAGCTGGGACGATCTCGGGCTCGACACCTACATGGCCGATGGCGGGCGCTATCGGAAGCGACGCCACGGGGTCTATGCCGCCGGTCCCGAGGGCATCCGCCGAAAGCCGCACCAGGCGCACTACCAGAGCCGGGACTACAACAGCCTGAATGGAGGGATCGCCCGCTGGTTCGAACCGGTGCTGGCCGATATCGGCGCCGGGCCGACCATGACCACGGTGCTCGCCACCTGCCGCGCGCTGTTCGAGCGGCTGACCCCGCGACCGCCCGGCCAGGTGCTGCGCTGGCATGTCGAAATTCACCAGTTCCGGATCGAGGCGCGAGCCGAGCAGGCCGGTTGCCCGACGCCCGAAGGCACCCACCAGGACGGCGTGGACCATGTGCTGGTGCTCCTGGTCGGGCGCCGCAACATCCGCGAGGGGATGACCGGGGTCACCGACCTGGCCGGCCGCCCCCTGGGCAGCTTCATGCTGACCCAGCCGATGGACGCGGCGCTGGTGGACGACAACCGGGTGATGCACGGTGTCACCCCGGTCGCCCCGATCGACACGGCGCTGCCTGGCTATCGCGACGTGTTGGTGGTGACGTTCCGGCGCGAGGCGTAGCGCGACGCTTTCCGCTGCCCCCGCCATCTGCTACGGGGCGGCGCACGAAACGGAGAGCGCCATGTCAGAGACAATCCCGCAGGCCGGAGCCCAGCAGCGCCCGCCGCTCGTGGTGAATATCCAGTACGTGAAGGACCTCTCGTTCGAGGTGCCGGGCGCTCCACAGGTCTTCACGCAGCTGCGCGCCCAGCCGGCGGTGAACATCAACCTCGACGTGCAGGCACGCCGGGTGCAGGAGGGCCAGGAGGTCTTCGAGGTTTCCCTGCTGATCCGCGCGGAGGCACAGGAGACGTCTCCGCCCGGCCCCGACGGGCAGCCTGGGCCGCCGTTGCCCGCACCCAACGTGATCTTCGTGGCCGAACTCAACTATTCCGGGGTGTTCACCCTATCGGGCCTGCCGGAGAATGCCGTGGAGCCCGTGCTGTTGGTGGAGTGCCCGCGCATCCTGTTCCCGTTCGCCCGCAACCTGCTGGCCGACGTGACCCGCGAGGGCGGATTTCCCCCCGTGCTGCTGCAGCCGATCGATTTCGTCGCACTGTGGCAGGCGCGCCGGGCCCAAGGCCAGGGACAGGGCCAGGGACAGGCGCAACCGACCGTCGCCTGACCTGGCGCAAACCTGGCGCGCGACTCGATAATGCCTGTTGGCCTCGTTCAGGCGGCGGCCGCGGCGAACGGGCAGGCCCCCTTGCGGCGCTTGCGCGCGGCGACGGCATAGCTGCCGAACGGCCGGTCGGGGTCCGCACTCGGGCCGGCTATGCTCGCCTGGTAGTCGGCCCACTCGGCCGCACCGAAGCCATCGAGGTTGGCGGTCAGCTCGCCCGAGCCCAACGTCGCCTCGGCGTAGGCGGCGCGCGGCATGGGCTGGACCTGCAAGAGCGGGAAATCGGCGGCGAGGCGCACCGGGATGCCGGTTCGGGTCAGCCGCAGATTGGTGAACAGCGGGCCGAACCAGCGGTCGCTCTCCACGATGCCCTCATAAACGGCATAGCCGCCCGGTCCCGGCAGGTTGGCGGGGCCGCGCACCAGCAGGCTCCAGCCCGGCGCGGCGCGCGCCATCAGCCCGGTCCAGATCTGCACCGTCCCCGGCTCGGGGAGCGCGGTCAGGAACGGCGGCGAGCAACCGCGCAACGCCTCCGGAGCCGCCGCATCGAAGCGGGCCGCCTGGCCGGGGAATTGCGCGGCCGGCTGCAACGGCAGCCAGTCGGCAGCGCCTGCGTGGTGCCAGAACACGTCGGCGCCATCCCAGATCAGGCGCAGCTCCATCGGCGGGAATACATACCAGCCGAACCCCGCCGCCGAGGTGATCGCGTCGCAGTAGCGGTAGGCACGCGTAGGCAGCGTGCCGAGCGCCGAGCGGTCCGCGCGCTGTGGCGGGCGGGCCTGCTCGATCATCCGGTAGAAGCGGGCGGTCGGGATGTGCGGCTGGTCGGACATGTCTGCCTCGCAGAACGGGGGGCAAGCCGGTCGAGGAAGCAGCCGCCCCGCGTATGCCGGCGCGGGGCGGGACTGCATCAGGCGGCGCGACGATCCGTGGGCAGGCGGTAGCCCGCACCCAGGCGGATGCGGCCGGTATCGGCAACCTCGGCCGGGACCGGCGCCGGCAGGCGGTAGCCCGCACCCAGGCACACGCGGCCGGTATCGGTGGTTTCGGTGGCTGAGGGCTGGGGCAGGGCTTGGATCTTGTCCATATAGGGCTCCTTTGAAGTCGCAAACCGTCGCCGGATACCGGCGGCCTATCATCCGCAAATCGAAACAGATACGGATACGCAACGAATTGCGCGGCCGTATTTGATCGATTGGCGGAGTGAAGCGGGCGCATGTCGCCCGTTGACGAACACAGATTTAGCGCCTGCTCACGAAAACGTCAAGATGATTTTCCTAGCTCCAGAGAAAAACCTAGCGACACAAGCCGGGCCTTCCGCGCTGGATTTCCGTTATGGAATCGTTCATATTCCGCTCGAAGGTGTAAGCGGTCCCGCTCAGGCACCAATCCGCGAGGTTCCCGATCGCCCAGCTGGACGCACCGGAGGTCGCCGACATCCCTGCGCAGGGCGGTGCCGGAACCGCGCTACGCTTGCGCGTGTTCGGCGCAATGGCGGCCCAGGACTGCGCCGGTCGCGACGTGCTGCCGAAGATGCGCAAGACCCGCGCGGTTCTTGCCATTCTCGCCCTTCGGGCGTCGGAGCCTGTGCTGCGCGGCCATCTGACGGCCCTGCTCTGGAGCCGCCGCGAGCCGGAGCAGGCGCGCGGCTCCCTGCGGCAAGCCTTGCACGAATTGCACGAGTTGCTGGGCGCGGACGCGCGCGGGCTGCTGCAAGCCAACCGCACCCATGTCGCCCTGCGAAGCGAGGGACTTTGGGTGGACGCCGGCATGCTCGCGCAGGCGACACCGGAGCATCCCGAGGCCCTGAGGCTGTATCGCCCCTCGGTGCTGGACGACCTCGTCGGGCTCGACCCCGCATTCGACCGCTGGCGGGATACCGAGGGCCGGCGCCTGAGCCAGATCGCGCGCTCCCTGGCCGAGGCGGCGCTGGCCGCGGCGCCCGATCCGGCGGCAGTGATGGCGGCGGCCGGGCGGCTGCTCACGATCGATCCGGCGCATGAGCCCGCTTGGCGCGCGGTGATTCGCGCCCATGCCCACGCCGGCGACCGGGCGGCGGCAAGCGAGGCGTTTGCCCGCTGCAAAATCGCGCTCGGCGAGCGGTGCGGCCTGCTGCCGTCCAGCGAAACCGCCGCCCTGGCCGAGGCCGTGCGCGACGGACGCACCATCCCCGCCGGCCCGGAGCCGCCGCCCTCTCCCGGTTCCGTGTCCCGCGGGCCCGGCGCCGGCACGCGCGTGCGCATCGGGGTCATGCCGCTGCGCGCTCTCGACCCCGGCCGCGACGGCGGGCTCTCGCTCGGGCTGGCCGAGGAGATCACGACCGCGCTGGCACCGTTCCGCTGGATCTCCTGCGTCTCCAGCTCCTCGCTTGCCGCGATCGCGGCCGAGCCGCGCGATGCCAGCCCAGCCTGGCATGGCCTGGATCTCGACTTCCTGCTCGAAGGAACGATCCAGCATGGCCGCGACCACATCCGCATCATGGCCCGGCTGCTCGACATGCGCGCGGCTGGCGAGGTGGTGTGGGCGCGCCGGTTCGACCGCGGCACGCAGGACATACTGATGCTGCAGGACGAGATCGCCTCGGCGACCGCCGCGCAGATCGCGCCCGAGCTGCTGCTGCGCGAGGGCGAGCGGGCGGTGGCCCGGCGCCGGGCCGACCCGACCTCGCACGACCTGATGCTGCGCGCCGTCCCAGCCATCTACCGGCTCGACCGGTCCGGCTTCCGCGCCGCCGGCGAGATGCTCGAGGAGGCGCTGGCACTGGACCCGGGCAACGCCGCAGCTCATGCCTGGCTCGCGCACTGGCATCTGTTCCTGGTCGGCCAGGGCTGGGCCGAGGACCCGGATGCGGCGACCCGGCGCGCCGGCGGGCTGGCCGAGCGGGCGGTCACGCTCGATCCAGGGGACGCGCGCGCCCTGACCCTCGCCGGGCATGTGCGCGGGTTCCTCCACCGCAAGGCGCAGGAGGCGCACGCGCTGCACGAGCGGGCTCTGGCGATCAATCCGAACCTCGCGCTGGCCTGGTGCCTGTCGGGTCTGACGCACTGCTATGTGGGCGACCAGGACCAAGCGATCAGGCGCATCCGCCAGGCGCAGGCGTTGTCGCCATACGATCCTCATGGCTTCTTCTTCGACATGGCGCTGACCATGCCGCACCTGCTGCGCCACGAACACGAGATCGCGGCCGAGGTCGGCCGGCGCGCGGTCGAGCTGAACCCGGTCTTCTCCTCCAGCTACAAAGGCCACCTCGCCGCACTGGGCCATCTCGGTCTCGACGAGCAGGCGGCCGCCCTGCGCGAGCGGCTGTTGGGCCTGGAGCCGGGCTTCACGGTGCAGACCGCGACGCAGCGGTCCCCCCTCATGCGCGCGGAGGATCTCGCGCACTACACCGAGGGGCTCCGGCTGGCGGGATTGCCCGAGGGCGGGGGGACGGACGCGGCGCAGCCACGTCCGCCCATTTCCTCTCCTCCGGACAGGCTGGTCAGGTCACGGACGGCCGCACATTAGCCGACCTGCGGCAGAACCGCGGGGAGCCTGCCCGCCGGCATTCTTGTGCCCGCCACCCGCGACCGCCCCGACGCCCGGCGGGTCGTCCCCACGCCAGTGAGTCCGGCGACGATCAGGTCGATGCCCTCGGCGTGCCAGCGCTGGACGGCCTTGTGGTCCGCCCCCATCGCCGCGCCCAAGCGCCGCCAGGGGAACAGGTGCCGGTCGGTGATCGGGCTGACCAGGCTGCGGGCGCCGACGATGCGGCGCAGCACGTAGCGGTCCACCGGGATGAGCTGAATCCAGCCCAGCGCCTCGTCCATGCGCGTGATCTTCGCAGCCGAAGGCACCGGCGGCCGGATGCGCTTTTCCTCCCAGCCATAGGCATCCATCGCCGCGCGCACGACCTCCAGGTTGGAGGTACGCAGCTTGGTGGTCCAGCCGGTGGTGGGCAGGGCGAGAAGCGCCGCCCCGGCCTCCTCCAGCCGCCAGGTCACGAACTTCGCGTCGATGGGCGCCTCGGCCGTGCGCGGGTCGGCGGACATGGTCTGCATGGAACGGGTCTCCTTGGGTGCGTATTCCGGAGCAAGTCGGCCAGGCATTCCGATTTCATGTCGGCCACTGATTCCGGGGTGATGTCGGCCATTCCGATCTGATCTCGGCTACCCCTGAGAGGGGTGGCGTTGCCTGACCGCTGGGCAGGTGAGCGGTCTGCCGTCTCGTCAGGGCGAGAGGGAGACCGATGCCGGCCGAGAGAGTGTCGATGCGACGGGTGCGCGAGATCCTGCGATTGAAATACGAATGCGGCATCTCCGACCGCGCCATTGCGGTTGCGGTCGGGGTGGCGCGCAGCACGGTGCAGCTCTGCCTGGCTCGGGTCGCCGCGGCGGGGCTGAGCTGGCCATTGCCTGCGACGCTGACCGATCAGGGCCTGGAGGCACTGCTGTTCGCGCCGGCCGGCTGCAAACCGGGCGCGCGGCACAAGGCGGAGCCGGACTGGGCAGCGGTCCACCGCGAGCTGCGTCGCCCGGGGGTGACCCTGCTGCTGCTCTGGGAGGAGTACCGGGCCATCCATTCCAGCGGCTACGGCTACAGTCGCTGGTGCGAGCTCTACCGGAGCTGGGAGGCTCGCCTGTCGCCGAGCATGCGCCAGGCCCACCCGGCCGGCGAGCGGCTGTTCGTCGACTATGCCGGGCAAACGGTAGAGGTGGTGGACGCCAGCACCGGCGAGCTGCGCCCGGCACAGGTATTCGTCGCGGTGCTCGGGGCGTCGAACTACACCTATGCCGAGGCGAGCTGGACCCAGAGTCTGCCCGATTGGATCGGCTCGCACGTCTGCGCGCTGAGTTTTCTGGGCGGCGTGCCGCGCCAGATCGTGCCGGACAACCTGCGCGCCGGGGTTTTGCGGG
The DNA here is from genome assembly GCA_963756495.1 of uncultured Pseudomonadota bacterium. Taxonomy (GTDB): domain Bacteria; phylum Pseudomonadota; class Alphaproteobacteria; order Acetobacterales; family Acetobacteraceae; genus DATFDN01. The sequence goes on from CAVWNS010000014.1 coordinate 609,153, forward strand.
CGAACTGGTATGAGCCCGGGATCAACCCGAGCTACCGCGACCTGGCGGCGCACTATGGCACGGCGATCCTGCCGGCACGGGTGCGCCGGCCGCGCGACAAGGCCAAGGTCGAGGCCGGGGTACTGGTCGTTGAGCGCTGGATTCTGGCGCGATTGCGCAACCAGCGCTTCTTCTCCCTGGCCGAGCTCAATGCGTCGATCGCAGCGCTGGTCACCGAACTCAACGCCAGGCCGATGCGCAAACTCGGCGTCAGCCGCCGCCAGCTGTTCGAGCAATTGGACCAGCCGGCGCTGTTGCCGTTGCCGGCGGAACCGTTCGTCTACGCCGAGTGGCGCATCCGGCGCGTCGCGCTCGACTACCACGTCGACGTCGACGGCCATTACTACTCGGTGCCGCACCGGCTGCTGCGCGAGCAGGTCGAGGCGCGCATCACCGCTCGCACCATCGAGCTGTTTCACAGAGGCGAGCGCGTCGCGGTGCATCTGCGCGGCGGCGCGCGCGGGCGGCACACCACCCTGCCCGAGCACATGCCGCGGGCGCACCGGCGGCATGCCGAGTGGACCATCGCGCGCATCGGCCAGGAGGCGGCTGCGATTGGCACGGCGACCGCGCGACTGACGGCGCTGATCCTGGAGACCCGGCCGCATCCCGAACAAGGTTTCCGGGCTTGTCTCGGCATTCTGCGCCTGGTGCGCAGCTACGGCCGCGAGCGCGTGGAGGCGGCCTGCGCGCGGGGATTGGAGATCGGGGCGCGCTCCTACGGCAGCGTGCAGTCGATCCTGCAGCACGGCCTCGACCGTCAGCCGCCCACAGCGTCGGCCCGTGAGGGCGAGCTGCCGCTGCTGCACCCGAACATCCGCGGTTCCGGCTACTACCATTGAGGAGAGCCCCGTTGCTGACCCACCCCACGCTCGACCAGTTGCACCAGCTCGGCCTCGCCGGGATGGCGCGCGCCTTTGAGGAGCTGAGCGCCAGCCCGCGCGGCGCCGAACTCGACCATGCGGAGTGGCTCGGGTTGCTGCTCGACCGCGAGCTCGCCGACCGCCAGGACCGTCGGCTCAAGGCGCGGCTGCGCTACGCCCGGCTGCGCCATCAGGCGGCGGTCGAGGATGTCGACTACCGCACCCCGCGCGGCCTGGATCGCGCGCTGTTCCAGAAGCTGGCGACGGGCGGCTGGATCGAGGCCAGGCAGAACCTGATCATCGAGGGCCCGACCGGGGTGGGGAAGTCGTGGCTGGCCTGCGCGCTCGGCCACAAGGCATGCCGCGACAACCACTCCGTCCTCTACCAGCGCATCCCGCGCCTGTTCGCCGATCTGGCGCTGGCGCGCGGCGACGGTCGCTACGCCAGGCTGATGCGGGCCCTCGGCGGGGTGAAGCTGCTGATCCTGGACGACTGGGGGCTGGAGCCGCTCGGCGCGGAGCAGCGCCACGACCTGCTGGAGATCGTCGAGGACCGTTACGGCCGCGGCGCCACGCTGCTCACCAGCCAAATCCCCGTGGACCGCTGGCACGATCTGATCGGAGATCTAACGATCGGGGACGCCATTCTGGATCGTATCGTCCACAACGCCCACCGCATCCAGTTGCGCGGCGAAGTCCCTGCGCAGAAAAAAGGCTCAGGAGGCCATCATGGCTTGACCCAGCCGATACCGCCGTGAAGAGATCCGCCCAGCCCACGGGCAGCGCCACCCCGGCCGACATCGATCGGAACGGCCGGCCGACCTCAGTCGGAATGGGTGGCCGACATCAGGCCGGAAATCACCGGCCGACTTCAGCGGAATGCGCACCTTGGGCCGGGTCAGCGGGAGAAGATAGGCAGCGGGTAATCGATCCCCTCGAGCAGCGTGTCGGCGATCAAGGCGCCCCAGCTTCTCGGATGGCCCGCCGCCAGCGGCTCGCGTTCGGGATCGTCCGCCGGTGGGCTGAAGTCCGACGGGGGACGCCGGGCACCGATCGCCAGCGCGCGCGCCATCACCGCCTGCGGGGCACGGCCGAGGGCGCGGGCGATGTCGGCCCATGTCCCGCCTTCCGCCCGCAAGCGACGGAGCCGGCCGTCCTCTGCATCGGTCCAGCGGGCGGAAAGCGAGGACTGGCGGGACGGCATGGGCGACCTCGATTGGAACAAATAGCGAACATTAGTTAGCCTCGCTTTTCCGTGATTGTCAAACATAATAACATGATCGGCGCTGACGAGCCGAAATGGAGCGGCTTTGACCTATTCCCGTTAGCGAATCTGACGTATGCTCGACCGATGAGCAGTCCGCGCGAGATCGGCGAGCGCATCCGCCTTACCCGTCAGGAGCGCGGGATCACCCAGGAGGAGCTGGCGAGCGCCGTCGGCGTCTCGCGCAGTGCGGTTGCGCAGTGGGAGACCGGCCGGTCAGGCCAGGTCACGGGCAACCTCACCCGTATCGCGGCGGTGCTGGGCGTCGGCGTGGAGTTCCTGATGCAGGGCGCCGTCCCCAGCATCCCCCAGCCGGCGAGCGGGGATGAAATGGCGATGCTTCGCCTCTATCGAGAATGCTCGCCGGAGGACAAGCAGATCCTGCTGCGCACCGCGCGCCGGCTTGCCCGCACGCGGGAACTGGACACCGTGGTCTAGAGCCGCGCCGACCTGATCGGACGTGCCGGACTCGCTGCGGCGCCCAGGGTGCTACCGGAACAGCAGCACCGCCAGGCTGCCGGCACCCGCCATGAAGCAGTAGTAGGCGAACGGGTTCAGCGCCCAGGAATCGTTGTTCCGGAAGTAGCGCATCAGGAACGCCGTGCTGGCATAGGCGGTCACGCCGGCGACGACCGCCGCCAGGACCGACAGGGCGACGACGTCGCCGCCGAGCGCCGTCCCGGCGTGGCGCAGCTTGGGCACCTCCAGGGCGGTGGCCCCTAGGATGATCGGCGTCGCGATCAGGAACGAGAAATGCGCCGAGCCCGCGTGATCGATCCCGCGCAGAATGCCGCCGACGATGGTGGCGCCAGAGCGCGAAATGCCCGGAACCAGCGCCGTGCACTGCCAGCAGCCGATGGCGAGGGCATCGCGCGTGGTCAGGGTAGAGAGCGGGCGCCGTCCGCGCCCGCGCACCCGCTCGCCGAACAGCAGCAGCCCGCCATTTACGATCAGCACCGCCGCGGCGATCACGGCATCTCCGAAAAGCCGGCGGAAGAAGTGCTCCAGCAGGAAGCCGACGATCACGGCGGGGATGGTGGCCACCACGATCAGCCATGCTACCCGCCGGCTCTCACGCACCTGATGTGTCGGACCCAGCCCCAGCACGCCGACCAGCAATGCCCACCAGTCGCGCCAGAAATACAGTAGCAGCGCGGCTGCCGTGCCGACGTGCAGCATCACCAGGAAGGGCAGGAAGGCCGGGGCGCGTTGGTCGATATTCCAGTTCAGCAAGGCCGGCAGGATGACGGCGTGGCCGAGGCTGCTGACGGGGAACAGCTCGGTGGCGCCTTGCAGGATGGCGAGGCTGACGGCTTGGATCGGGGTCATGCGCGTCTCCTCGCCCGAAAGCGGGGTACGCTGCAACCACTCAGTCGTGCGTCGGATAGGCCGCCATCAGCCGACGCTGGGTCCGCCACAGCCGCAGCAGCTCGCGCATCGGGGTCGGCCGCGCGCCCCGGGCACGGTTGGCGGCGCCGATCCGGTAGGCCAGCCCGTAGTGCAGGAACTGGTCCCGCCAAGCCTGCCGTAGGCTGGTGCGCGGGTCCCAGACATGGGTCGCCTCCGACCCCGCGCCGTTGACCTCGATCACCCGGAAGCCCTCGCCCCGCGCGAGCGCGGCCAGCGAGGCGAAGCGCACATCGATCCGCCCGAAATGGAAATCCGGGATGGCGCGCGCGAGCCGCTCGATGCGCGCGCTCAGCGCGGGCGTGATATGGCCGGCGCCGTCGCGGAAGATCGCGCCCTTGCAGTGATTGCCCACGAACACCAGCGGCACGGCCTGGCCCTGCGCGGGTACCTCGTGCAGACGCTTGGCGAGGCGCGGGAGATAAAGCTGCGGCACCAGCCGCGCGCGCGGGTCTGCCAGGATCAGATCGCGCAGGCTGGATCGGCCGTCGCCGACGACGAACGGGACCTCCTTCAGCGTCAGCGAGGTGATTCGGCCGTGCGGCTCGTCGGGATGGCGCACGTAGAAGATGCCAGCCTCGTTCGGAAAGGTGATCAGTTCCTGGAGGACCACCCGCTCGCCCCTCGGGAAGGCCCGGAGATAATGCCCCAGCTCCGCCCGCCCGTGCGTCAGGCGCACTCCCGTTCCGTTGCACCCGATGTCGGGCTTAGCCACCACCGGATAGGTCAGCGCCGCCGCCGCCATGGCCCGCTCGGCCGTGCCCAGGTCGGCGTCGGTGCCGGTGACCTCCAAGCTGGTGTGCGGGGCGAGCACCGGCCGCTCCGCCGGATCGATCTGGTACAGGATGGAGGTCTTGGACTCGCCGCAGAGCCCGCCGGCGGTGATCCGGGGATTGGCGGCGGTGAGCAACACCGGAGAGAGATGGCGGATGCCGAGCGCGGCGCAGTGCGCCACCACGGGCGCATAGAACAGCCATCCCGGCCAGAACTCGAAAAAGGAGACCGGGGGTTCGGGCCGGGGTCGCCGTCCCGCCTGCGCCAACGCCGCATCGCTGCTCATTGCTGGTGCGCGTCCCTGTATTGCCGTGGAGATCGGGGCTTCCGACCCGCGCGCCGCCGCCCGGATGGGCGGTTCAGGCTGCGGGCAAACCAGCCCGCCAGGACCACGAAGACGATCAGACCCAGCGCGCCCGCCCAGCGCCATACCCCGAAATGCGCCAGCAGGAACGCCCCGGCGCGCATCGAGACCGCGAACAACCCGGAGGTCCAGAACAGGGTGGCGGTCATGGTGGCCAGCGTGAACTGGCGCAGGCTGGCACCCAAATACCCGCAGGTGGTGTAGGTCGGCAGCCGCACGCCGGGAAGAAAGCGGCTCACCAGCACCACGCGGAAGACCCGGCCGCGGAGCCAGGCCTGCACCGCTTCCGTCCGCCGCGGCGGCAGCACCCGCAGGACCCAGGGCACGTGCGCGGCGAGCCGGCCAAGGCCGTACAGGCCAAGATCGCCAAGGACGATGCCGACATAGAGGGAGCCGAGCGCGAGCGCGATGGACAGGCCGCCGTCAGCTGCCTGCATCGCCGCGAGCACCGTGGCCGCATCCTCCAGGATGAACGTCGCGACGATGACGGCAAGGGCTTGCAGTGCCGGGTGATGCTGGGCGAGGGCGAAAATGCCCGAGAGCGAGAGGCCAAACATTCCGTGCTGACCGCCAATTCCGCGTTATTGCCAGCCCCGGACCGCCCGCGGCAACCCGCGAAAGATAAGGAGCAGGCCCGGAGGCATGGATCACCGCTGCGTGAGGGCGGCCTCCGGCTCGAATATTTCCTGCCGCGACCATCTCGAAACCGGTCGTGCCAGCCGTCGCGGTTGGACAAGCCAAGTTACCGGCGGGTAGGCTGTGTGAGGAAACACCAAGGAGGAGCCGATGGCGCCGCACGTGGCCTGGTCGGACACGACGACCGAGGTGGCAGGGGTGAAGCTGCATCTGTCCCGCGCAGGCAGCGGCCCGGCGTTGCTGGTCCTGCACCACGACATCGGCAGCCCTGACCAGCTTCCCTTCTACGATCTCCTTGCCGAGCGCTTCACCGTGCTGGTGCCGCATCACCCCGGCTGGGGCCGCTCGGCGCGCCCGACCTGGATGCGCAGCGTTCGCGACCTCGCGGCCGTCCACCAATGGCTGCTGGCTGACCAAGGGCTGAACGACGTCTCGCTGGTCGGCCTCGGCTTCGGCGGCTGGATCGCGGCCGAGATGGCGAGCCTGGCCCCGCGCGACTTCCGCCGCCTGGTGCTGGCCGCGCCCATGGGGATCAAGCCGCCGGAAGGCGACATCCTCGACCAGGCGATCATTTCCTACATCGCCTACCCGCAGGCCGGCTTCCGCGACCAGGAGAACTTCCGGCGCGTGTTCGGCGAGGTCTCGACCGACCAGCTTGAGGCGTGGGACGTCGCGCGCGAGATGTGCTTCCGCATCGCCTGGAAGCCGTACATGTACAGCCAGACCCTGCCGTACCTGTTGGGCGGCGTGCGCGCGCCCGCGCTGGTCGTGTGGGGCGACGACGACAAGATCGTCCCGCGCAGCGCCGGAGACGCCTATGCCCGAGCCCTGCCCCGGGCACGACTTGAGATCGTGCCCGGCTGCGGGCACTTCATCGACATGGAGCAGCCCGAGGCGCTCGCGCGTCTCGTCACCGATTTCGTGAACGCCGACTGACCGGCCCGCCAGGACCAAGGGAGCATCCCATGCACCTGATGTATTTCACCGAGCAGCCGATGTCCGCCTACGATGCGAACGAAGGGCGGAAATACGGCGCGACCGCGCTGACCTTCTCCAACCGGCACTACGACCCGGTGGCGGGCAGCCGGCTCTATAACCAGTACCTCGAGGACTACATCTACGCCGACGAGTGCGGCGCCGACGGCATCATGCTGAACGAGCACCACAACGCGCCGTTCTGCATGCAGGCCAAGACGAACATTTTCGCCTCCATCCTGGCGGCGACGACCAAGAACGTGAAGATCGTGCTGCTCGGCAATCCCCTGCCGCTGGCCGAGAACCCCATCCGCATGGCCGAAGAGCTTGCAATGATCGACATGATCAGCAAGGGACGGCTGGTCTCGGGCTTCGTGCGCGGCGGCGGCCAGGAGCAGCTCGCGAGCGGGGTGAACCCCGCCTACAACCGCGAGCGCTTCGAGGAGGCGCACGATCTGATCGTGAAGACCTGGACCCAGCCCGGCCCGTTCCGCTGGGAGGGCACGCACTACCAGCACCGGGTGGTCAATCCCTGGGCGGTTCCGCTGCAGAAGCCCTATCCGCGCGTGTGGATCCCCGGCGTGCTGTCGAGGGAGACGATCCTCTGGGCAGCCCGCCACCGCTACCCGTATGTCGCGCTCAATACCGCGATCGACGCCACCAAGAATATCTGGAACATCTACACCCAGCAGGCCCGCGAGGTGGGCTACGAAGCGGGCCCCGAGAATTTCGGCTACCTGATCCGCGTCCATGTCCAGGAGACCGAGGAGAAGGCGCTGGAGAACGCGCGCCAGTTCATGTGGATGCAGGGCGAGTTCACTGGGCTCGCCCATCCCGTCTGGGCCAACCCGTCCGGCTACTTCTCGCCTTCGGGCCGGCGCAATTTCGTGGAGTTCGCGGTCGGCCGGGCGAAAAACCCGCGCGGCAGCCCGACCTTCGAGGAGCAGATCCGCGACACCCAGATCATCGCTGGCACGCCAAAAACCGTCATCGAGCGGCTGAAGATGCTGATCGAGCAGACCCGCCCCGGGATCATGGGACTCTGGGCTAATGACGGCAACGTGAGCCCCGAGGACACCCGCACCTGCATCCGCCTGCTGTGCCAGGAGGTGATGCCGGCGGTGCGCGAGCACGGCAAGTCGCTCGGCCTGCGCTCGCCCTTCGAGGCGGACGCGCCGGTCAGCATCGAGTACTCGAAGGACCTGCGCCCGCAGGCGGCGGCGGCCGCCGAGTGATCGGACGCCCCCTCCCCCGACAACTCGCTCCCGCAAGGAGAGAGGCAGAGGGACACGGCCTGTTAAGCCCCATCCCCTTGCGGGAGGATGGTTGGGGGAGGGGGCGATAGTGAAGACCGGCATCCAGTTCTTCCCTGACATCGGGCCCGACGAGAAGTCCGCCTGCGATTACTGGCAGGAGGCGCTACACCTCGTCGATCTCTGCGACCAGTACGGCTACAGTCACGTCCGCACGGTTGAGCACTACTTCCATCCCTACGGCGGCTATAGCCCCAACCCACTGCTGTTCCTGGCCGCCGCCGCGCAGCGCATGCGCAAGGCGCGGCTGGTCACCGGGGCCGTCCTGCCCGCCTTCAACAACCCGCTGAAGCTCGCCGCCGAGATCGCGATGACGGACGCGCTCTGCGACGGTCGGCTCGATGTCGGCTTCGCCCGGGCCTTCCTGCCCCACGAGTTCGCCCGCTTCTGCGTCCGCCTCGACGACAGCCGTGCCCGATTCGACGAGGGCGTGGAACAGGTGCGCCGTCTGCTGGAGGAGGAGAGGGTCACCGCCGAGGGGCGCTTCCATAGCTTCCAGAACGTCACCTCGCTGCCCCGCCCGACCCAGCGCCCACGGCCGCCGTTCTATATCGCGGCGCTGGCCACGCGGGAGTCGTTCGAGCGCGCCGGAGCGGCCGGCTATGGCGTCATGGCCATTCCCATGGCCGGCGGCGCGATGGCGGAGCTGCTCGGCGCCTACCGAGAGGCCCGCGCCCGCGCCGGGCATCAGGGGCCGGGCACGGTGATGATGGCGTTCCACATGCTCTGCCACGCCGACCAGCGGGAGGCGGAACGGATCGCGCGCGAGCCGCTGAACCGCTATCTGCGGTCCCTGGTGAACGCCGCCGGGGACTGGATCGGGGGCGCCGCCTCGGCCGACTACCCGGGCTACGACAAGGTCATCGCCGGCCTCGCGGCGGAAACGTTCGAGACTCAGGTAGAGAAATGCGCCGCCTGGGTGGGCACGCCCGAGTGCATCCTTGACACCGCGACCACCTACACGCGCCAGGTGGGCGGGTTTGAGGTCGCCTCCCTTCAGGTGAACTTTAACACGATCACGTTGCCGGAAGCCGAGGCGTCCATGCGCCTGTTCGGCGAACGCGTGCTGCCCCGTCTCGCTACCTGCGCGGCTCCGTGAACCTTCCTCACCACCCAACGATAAGGTGGGAAGATCAGGGCGCGTGAGCACAACCATATGAAAAGCTCTTTGCGGCCGGGGCGTACTATGCCGGGCTGGGGCCGGGCGGGGCCGGCCGTCGCCGGCGCACTCGTTGTGCTGGCACTGTTGACCGCGGGCTGGAACCTCGCAGCGGGCATGCGGGCGCGTGCGGCTACCGAGGCGGCCAGTCAGGTCGCGCTGCTCTCGCAGGGGCTGCTCTCCGCGATGAAGGACGTGGAGACCGGTGAGCGCGGCTTCCTCATCACGGGCCAGGATTCTTACCTTGAGCCCTACACGCAGGGCCTTGCCACTGCACGGACGCGCCTCGACGAGTTGGCTCGGCTCGCCGAGCCGGCGGCGGTGGCGCGGCTGCGCGAGCTGGTCAAGGCGAAGACCGACATCGCCGCGCGCGCGATCGCGATGCGCCGAGACGATCCCGTCCTCAGGGCATCGGCTGTGCTGGAGGCCGCCGGCCAGGACAAGGCGGCGATGGACGCGATCCGGGTGCAGGCCCGGCAACTGCAAGCAAACGCGCAGGCGCGCGAGCAGCGCCTGCGTCGGCGGGACGCGGCCAGGGGCGACCTGCTCACCGCCGTATCCCTGGCCCTCGTCCTGATCGCCTGCCTATTGCTCGGCACCTACGCGCTTGCGCGACGCCGGGCCGAGCGCGCGGCCACCGCGACCCTTCAGGGGGTCATGGAGAACGCGCCGGTCGGCCTCGGCTTCCTGGACCGCGATCTGCGTCTGCGCCAGGCCAACCGCGCGCTCGCGGCCATGGGCGAGCGCCGGCTGGGCGTCGAGGTCGGCGAGGATTTGGGCACGCTGTCGCCGGAGGTGCGGGCGCAGATCCAGCCCGCGCTGCACGCCGTGCTCGCGGAAGCCAAGACGCGGCCGAATGTGGAGGTGGAAACCGGGCTGCCAGGGCAGCCGGACCAGAAGCGCTACCTGCAAATGGGCTTCTTCCCGCTATTTGGCGAAGGCGCGAGCCGCGGTGTTACAGGCGTCGGCTTGGTCGCCCAGGACACCACGCGCCGCCGCCAGGCCGAGGACCGGCTACGCCGCAGCGAGGAGCGCTTCCGCACCGTGCTGGACGCCTCGGCCTCGATCATCTGGAATACGAACGCCGAGGGCGAGTTCGAGTGGCCGCAGTCGCGCTGGAGCGCCTTCACCGGCCAGGACTTCGAGCGGCTGAAAGGCAGGGGCTGGCTCGACGCCGTGCATCCCGACGACCGGGAGCGCACCGTCGAGGCCTGGCGGCATGTGATCCAGGCGCGCTCGCATCTCGAGCTGGAGCATCGCCTGCGTCGGGCGGACGACGAGTGGCGCTACATGGAGGTGCGCGCCGTGCCGATCCTGGAGGAGGACGGCACCATCCGCGAGTGGATCGGCACCCATGCCGACGTGACCGACCGCACCCTCGCCGAGCAGCAGCTCGCGGCCGCGAAGGATTTGGCGGAGACGGCCAACCGCGCCAAGAGCCAGTTCATCGCCAACATGAGCCATGAGCTGCGCACCCCGCTCTCGGCCGTGATCGGCTATAGCGAGATGCTCGCCGAGGAGCTGGAGGATCGGGACCAGGGCCAGCTCCTGCCGGACGTGGCCAAGATCGAATCCAACGCCCGCCACCTGCTCAGCCTCATCAACGACGTGCTCGACCTTTCCAAGATCGAGGCCGGTCGCATGACCGTCTCCGCCGAGACATTCGATGTGCGGAGCCTGGTGGACGACGTCGCCTCCGGCACCGCTGCGCTCGTCGAGCGCAAGGAGAACCGTCTTGGGCTCGATCTTGGCGATGATCTGGGCACGATGCACACCGACCAGGTCAAGGTCAGGCAGGGCCTGCTGAACCTGATCAGCAACGCCGCCAAGTTTACCGAGAACGGCACGATCACCCTCGCGGTGCGGCGCGAGCGGGATTGGCTCTCTTTCGCGGTCAGGGACACCGGTATCGGCATGACCGAGGAGCAGCTCAGCCGCCTGTTCCAGCGGTTCAGCCAGGCCGACGAGAGTACGACGCGCCAGTTCGGCGGCACCGGCCTTGGCCTCGCCATCACGCGCGCCTTCTGCCGCATGATGGGCGGCGACGTGACCGTGACGAGCGCGCAAGGCGAGGGCTCCACCTTCACCCTCTGCCTGCCGGCGGAACTGCCGACCGATGGGATCGCGGAGGCCATCCCCGGCAATGTCGAGATCCCCGAAGGGGCGTGCGTGCTGGTGGTGGACGACGACCCTGCCCAGCGTGACCTGCTCAGCCGTTTCCTGGAGCGCCAGGGCTTTGCCGTCCGCAGCGCGGCCGACGGTCAGGCCGGCCTAGCCCTCGCCCGAGCGATCCGCCCCACCGCGATTCTGCTCGACGTGGAGATGCCGCGCATGGACGGCTGGTCCATGCTGCACGCGGTCCGCGCGGACCCGGACCTCGCCGAGACGCCGGTCGTCATGGTCTCCGTCCTCCACGAGGAAAGCCTGGGCTTTGCCCTCGGCGCCACCGACTACGTCACCAAGCCGGTCGATTGGGAGCAGCTCAAGGAGATCATCGACCGCTTCCGCGAGCCCGGATCGGATGCAGACGGAGCGCCGGTCGCGCCGGGCGAGGTGCTCGTCGTGGACGACGACGCGGATTTGCGGGCGCGGCTGCGGACCCGGTTGGAGGGCGTGGGTTTGCATGTGACCGAGGCCGCCGACGGGCGGGAGGCGCTCGCTGAGGTGGACCGCCGCGTGCCGGGGCTGGTGCTGCTCGATCTGACGATGCCCGTCATGGACGGTTTCGCCTTCCTGAAGGCGCTGCGTGCGCGCCCGCACGGGCGCAACGTGCCGGTCGTCGTGCTCACCGCCCGCGACGTGACCGCCGCCGAGCAGGCCTGCTTGGCGCGGAAAGCGGATCGGGTGGTCCTCAAGGGCAGCGTGAGCCTGAGCGAGCTGGCCAAGGATTTGCGGGAACTCGCTCCACCGGAAGCCAGCCCCGAGCCCGTCGAAGCATCGGGGCAGGACACCGGGTCGGGCTGACGCGGGCGGGGTTGCAGGGGCGGGATCGCCGGCGCATCTCTTGGCCGTGCGCACCAAGGGGGGATGACCGATGCCCGAGCAATTCAAGCCGCTGGTGTTCGACCCGCCGCTCCGGGGCCGCATCTACGACAGCATCGCCGAGACGATCGGCAATACGCCGCTGGTGCGCATCCCGCGGATCTGCAAGGAAGAGGGCATCACGGCCGACATCTGCCTCAAGCTCGAGTTCTTCAATCCGATCGCCAGCGTCAAGGACCGCATCGGGGTCAGCATGATCCTGGCGATGGAGCGCGACGGCAGGCTGGAGCCGGGCGGGACCGTCGTCGAGGCGACATCGGGCAATACCGGGATCGGCCTCGCCTTCGTCTGCGCCGCGCGCGGCTATCGGCTGATCCTGACCATGCCCGAGAGCGTCTCGGTCGAGCGGCAGAAGATGCTGCGCTACCTGGGCGCGGAGATCGACCTGACGCCGCGCGAGAAGGGCATGAACGGCGCCATCGCCCGCGCCCATGAGCGGCTGGCGAGCATTCCGGATGCGGTGCTGGCCGACCAGTTCGGCAATCCCGCCAATCCCGAGATCCACCGGAACACGACCGCCGAGGAGATCTGGCACGACACGAAGGGCGAGGTGGACGTGATCGTGTCGGGCGTCGGCACCGGCGGCACGTTGACCGGCTGCGCGCAGGTCCTGAAGCCGCGCCGCCCCGGCCTGCGCATGATCGCGCTGGAGCCGGCCGCCAGCCCCGTCCTGTCAGGCGGCAAGCCGGGCCCGCACCCGTTGCAGGGCCTCGGCGCCGGCTTCGTGCCGAAAATCCTCGACACCGACCTGATCGACGAGGTGATCCAGATCACCAACGAGGAGAGCTTCGAGGCCGCCAAGCGCCTGGCGCGCACCGAGGGCATCCCGGGCGGCATCTCCTCGGGCACCGCGCTCGCGGGCACGCTCAAGGTCGCCCGCCGTCCGGAGATGGCGAGCAAGCGGATCGTCACGATCATTCCGTCTTTCGCCGAACGCTATCTCAGCACGGCGCTGTTCGAGGGGCTTTGAGATCGTGACCGCCTGGGTCCGCTGACCGGACCCGTTTTGTACAAATCGACCCCCCGCCGGGGGTCGATTGTACATCGGCCGTTCAGGAACGCTTAACCTTTGTGCCCCGTTCAGGGGCCCGGATCGATCGCCTGCGCGCAGGCGGTGGTCGGGGTGGCGGCGACGTGCCCCACGACCGGGACGATATCGAGCCCGGCCGAGGCTACCCGGCAGGGGGCCGCGAAAAGTCCACAGCCGGAGAGCGGCAGCAGGGCTAGGAGGAGAAAGAGACGGATCATGGCGCCACACTACGCCGCTTCCCGGCCCTCGCTCTTCAGCTTTTAGTCAGTCCTGACTTTCCCACTCGCGCGGGCGCTCGGCACCAAACCGGCGCTGTCTGCGTTGAGCACGACACGCCGGGCGCTCGCCGTCGCCGGCCAGGACCGATTGGATTGGATGCACCATGACGGAGTCGCTGCCCTACGGTCCCTTGACGGAGCGCACCGCGCATCTCTGCCTCGACATGCAGACGCTGTTCGCGCAGCGCACCGACTGGCACCTGCCCTGGATGGAGCGGGTGTTGCCGACCATCCTTCGCATCGCCCGCGCCCAGGCTCGGCGCACGGTGTTCACCCGCTTCGTGCCCCCCCATACGCCGGACGAAATGCCGGGCGCCTGGCGTCGCTATTACGAGAAATGGCGGAACATGACGCGCCGGGAGCTGGACCCGGCGCTGATCGAGTTGCTGCCGCCGTTGGCCGAGCTGGTCCCGCCGGCCAGCGTGATCGACAAGCGCCATTACTCGCCCTTCGCCGAGCCCGCCCTGATGCACCTGCTGCGGGCGCGCGGGATCGACAGCCTGGTGATCTCCGGCGCCGAGACCGACGTGTGCGTGCTGGCGACGGTGCTCGCCGCCGTCGATCTCGGCTTCCGCGTCGTGGTGGTGCGCGACGCGCTGTGCAGCGCGTCGGATCGCACCCATGACGCCTTGCTGACGCTCTACGAGGAGCGCTTCGGCCAGCAGATCGAGGTGGCGACGGCCGACACCATCCTCGCCGACTGGGCCTAGAAGGGATCGGGGCTGGTCCGACAGCGGATCAGCTATTTCCGATGACATGACTTGGCTCTGGCACGCATCCGGGCTTACGCTGCGTGCCATGACAGGAGATGCGCAGCACCAGAGCGTTGGTGAACGCGGCATCGGCGTTCAGGTCAGCGGCGATGGCAACACCATCATCTTTTATGCCGGGGCGGCCGAACTCCATCTGCTGCGCAAACACGCCCGCAAGGCCGAGCCGACAACCGAACTTCAGTTGCTGCGCGTGGATTTGCGCGCGACCACGCTCGTCGGCCGCGACGCGGACATGGCGAGGCTCCAGGCGTGGCTCGCGTCGGATCGACCGATCTCGTTCCGTTGCCTCACCGGCCGTGCCGGAGCCGGCAAGACCCGCCTCGCGATCGAACTGTGCGAACACGCGGAACGTGCCGGCTGGACGGCCGGCTTCGCACAATACAGCCAGTTTCCGGGGTTCGTGGAACGCGCGGGCGGGTGGCGCTGGAGCAAGCCGACCCTGGTGGTGATCGACTACGCCGCCGCGCTCGCCCGCGAGCTGCGCGTCTGGATGGACATCCTGGCCCGGCGCGAGGCGCGGCCGGGCGAACAGAAGCTGCGGCTGCTGCTGCTCGAACGCCACGCCGAACGGGATCTGGGCTGGTGGGCCGATCTGATGCGGGTTGTGAGTTCCTCCGATCCCGGGCCGGACGAACTGGCCGACCCGCCCGAGCCGATCGCGCTGGCGAGCCTAACCCTCGTCGAGGACCGGCGCGCCTTGCTGGCCGAGGTGATGCGGCGTGCCGGGGGAATCGCGGAAATCCACCCAATCCCTCGTCCTCCGCCCCTTGGCGCGGACGCCGATTTCGACCGGCGCCTCGGCGATGACGCGATCAACAACGAGCCGCTGTATCTGATAATGGCCGGTGCGGAAGCGATCCGAACCGGCGCCCCGACGGCGCTCGCGCTGAGCCGGATCGATCTGGCGGAACGCGCGGCGAGCCGGGAACGTGCGGCGCTGAACCGCCTGGCGGGTAGCTGGAACCTCCCCGAAAAGCTGATCGCCCACGTCGTGATGGGCGTGACATTGCAGGGCGGATGCACCGCCGAGGACGCCCTGCGGCTGGTGACGGACGAGCGGCGCGCGATGGGCTTCGCGGAGACGGTGCCGGCCGCCGACATCGTCAACCGGCTCGCCGAAGCACTGCCGATGACGGCCGGCACGCAGATCGACGCGGTCCGTCCGGATCTCATCGGGGAAGCCTTCCTCCTGCAAGGCATGCAGGAGCATCGCCTGTTTCCGAGGGCACAGACCGAGATCGTGGAACGCGCATGGCGCCGCGCGGAGGGAAAAGTCGCCGCGACACTAGTCCGCACGGCACAGGACTATGCGCGCGGCGACGCCGACCATAGCAGCGTCATCTGGCTCCGGCATCTGTTCGACCAAACGGACGATCAGACCACGCTGCTGGCGCTCGCCGACGCGCTGCCACAAGACACTCTGGCGCTTCGCGAACTCGCCGCGCTCGCGCAGGAACGGATAACGAGCACGGTGGCCGACCAGGCCAAGAGCGATCCGAGGCTGCGTCCGCTTCTCGCCAACGCCCGCACCGCTCTCGCGATCAGGCTGAGCGATCTCGGCCGGCGCGAGCCGGCGCTGGCGGCGGCGGAAGACGCCGTTTCGCTCTACCGCGAGCTGACCGCGCAAAATCCCGACGTGTTCCATCCCGATCTCGCTGTGTCGCTTAACAACTTTTCCAACATGCTGAGCGACCTCGGCCGGCGCGAGCCGGCGCTGGCAGTCGCGGAAGTGGCGGCTTCACTCTACCGCGAACTGGCTCCGCAACGTCGCGACGCGTTCCGGCACAATCTCGCTATGTCGCTCAACAACCTCGCCAACATGCTCAGTGCTCTCGGCCGGCGCGAGCCGGCGCTGGCGGCGGCGGACGAGGCGGCTTCGCTTTATCGCGAGTTGGCCGCGCGACGTCCCGACGCGTTCCGGCCCTATCTCGCCCTGGCGCTCAACAACCGCGCCAACATGCTAAGCGCTCTCGGCCAGCGCGAGCGGGCGCTGGCGGCGGCCGAAGAAGCGGCTTCGCTCTACCGCGAGCTGGCGGTGCAACGTCCCGACGCGTTCCAGCCCGATCTGGCGAAATCGCTCAACACCCTCGCCACCATGCTAAGCGCTCTCGGCGGGCGCGAGCGGGCGCTGGCGGCGGCGGACGAAGCGGCTTCGCTCTGCCGCGAGCTAGCCGCGCGACGTCCCGACGCGTTCCGACCCTATCTCGCCCTGTCGCTCCACAACCTCGCAATCATGCTGAGCGCTCTCGGTGGGCGCGAGCGGGCGCTGGCGGCGGCGGAAGAGGCGGTTGCCATCCGCCGGGAGCTGGCGGCGCAGCGTTCCGACGTGTTCCAGCCCGATCTGGCGGGGTCGCTCAACACCCTCGCCAACAGGCTGGGCGATCTCGGCCTGCGCGAGCCGGCGCTGGCGGCGGCGGAAGGGGCCACCTCTCTTTACCGCGAGTTGTCCGAGGAACGTCCCGACGCGTTCCGGCCCGATCTCGCCGTGTCGCTCAACACCCTCGTCAAGATGCTGAGCGCTCTCGGTCGGTGCGACCGGGCGCTGGCGCCGGCGGAAGAAGCGGTTGCCATCCGCCGCGAGTTGGCGGCGCAACGCCCCGAACTTTTTCCGGCCCGATTTGGCGATGTCACTCAACAACCTCGCCGCAACGCTGAGCGCTCTCGGCCGGCGCGAGCCGGCGCTGGCGGTGGCGGAAGAGGCGGCTTCGCTCTACCGCGAGCTGGCCGCGCAACATCCCGACGCGTTCCGGCCCTATCTCGCCATGTCCCTGAACAACCTCGCCGCCATGCTGACCGCTCTTGACCGGCGCGAGCGGGCACTGGCGGCGGCGGAAGAGGCGGTTGCCATCCGCCGCGAGCTGGTCGCGCAAAGTCCTGACGCGTTCCGTCCCGATCTGGCCGTTTCGCTCAACAACCTTGCCAACATGCTGAGCGATCTCGGTCGGCGTGAGCCGGCGCTGGCCATAGCGGAAGAAGCGGCTTCACTTTACCGCGAACTGGCTGCGCACCGTCCCGACGCGTTCCGGCCCGATCTGGCGTCGTCGCTCAACAACCTCGCCAACAGGTTGAGCGACCTCGGCCGGCCCGAGCCGGCGCTGGCAGCTGTGGAGGAAGCGGTTGCCATCCGCCGCGAGCTGGCCGCGCAGCGACCCGACGCGTTCCGGCCTAATCTCGCCTTGTCGCTCCACAACCTCGCCGCCATGCGGAGCGATCTCGGCCGGCGCGAGCCGGCGCTGGCAGCCGTGGAGGAGGCGGTTGCCATCCGCCGCGAGCTGGCCGCGCAACGTCCCGATGTGTTCCGTCCCGATCTGGCGGCATCTCTCGCCGTCAAGGCAGATTGCTTGGACGCATTGAACCACGCCGAGGAAGCGCTCACGACCAGTGCGGAGGCGGTTGCAAGCCTGGCCCCAATATTTGTCGAACACCCCGCCGCCTTCGTTCGCTGGATGCGTTCGATGGTCCACTATTATGTGGAACGCTGCCAAAAGCTCGGAAGACCACAGGACATGGCGCTATTGGCCCCGATTCTCGCAATCCTACGGGAACAGAACGCGCAAACAGAGGAGCAGCCAAGTTGATCATCGAGTTGGCGACAGCAGCAGTCGGCCTGCTTGCCCCCTACCTGACGGAAGCAGGGAAGGAGGCGGCAAAGACCGTGGGCAAGGAAACCACCAAATCCGGCCTCAAGCTGCTCGGCTGGATGCGTGACAAACTGACCGGTCGGGCCAAGGATGCGCTTGCGGAACTGGAGGAGCAGCCCGACTCGCAACTCAATCAGGACGATCTGCGCACACAGCTCGCCAAGTTGCTAGAGAAACAGCCGGACCTCGTGCCGCAATTGCGCGCGTTGCTGGACGAGGCGCAAGCGCCGGGCAATGCGATGAACCAGAATGTCGGCGCCGGCGGCAAGGCCATCCAAACCCAGGGCAACCACAACACCTCGTCGATCAGTTAGCCGAGCGCCTGGGCCAGCAGATCGAGAAGGCAACAGCTTGTCCGACGCCGGAAAGCCCAGGAAGCTCGTGCGCATCGCGCTCGCCCATGCCAGACAGTCGCTCCCGCAAGGGGAGGGGGAGAGATTCCCGCCGCTTCGTAGCTCCCCTCCCCCTGCGGGAGGGGCTGGGGGAGGGGGCGAGCGCGATGGCAGAACCGGTCAGAGGCTAGCCCGCGTTTCTCACAGGGGTTCGGCCTGAGGCGCGATCGAGGGATGCTGAGCGGCCGCGCTGAGCTCTGGGCAGGCTGACCAGGGAGGCCGGGCGAGATTCGGGCGAGTTGCGTCCTCGCCGCAGGGGCGGCGTTGTCGGGAAGCGGTGAGCTGTGTTCGGTCTGTGTCGTGTCAGCGCGCTGCCCTGGACAGCGAGGCATGGGCGAGCCCGAACTCGGCTTGCCAGGGCAGGCTGAAGCCATCGCGATCTTCACGCGTCGCACGCTGACGCGAACCAGAGCGCCGGTTTTCAGCAGCTTGAGCCGGATCGTGCTGCAGGGGGCCTCGGCGAACTGCGTGTGCGCGCGGCCGATGCGGCGCAAGGCACAGCGCAGGACATGGGCCATCGAAGCAAACCAGAGCCGGAGCTGATTGGCGCGCATCGTTCCCGCCGAGGGGGGGTCAGCAAACAGGTCAAGCTGGCCTTCCTTGATGCTGTCCAGCGTCGCATACGTGAAGTCGCGAAGTAGCGGGCCGGCTTGCCGGTCGCGGCACTCTCCCCCGCGGCCGCCGACAGTTCGGCCGCGATCTCGCGCTCCAGGCGTTCGCTGCGTGCCAGGCCGAAGACGTCATCCACCCGGCTCGCCTCGCACCAAGCCATAAGCGCCTCGCGCGCAAAGCCGCTGTCTGCCCGCAGCACGATCCGTACCTTGCGGCCAGCGGTGACGGAGCTGGGCGATGACGCGCGCCAACGCCTCGACCGCGCCGGCCGAGGCGTCGATATTCGAGCGGCGCAGTTTGCCGGCAAGCAGATGGCGCCCGCAGAAGACGGAGAGCGGCAGATAGCAAAAGCAGTCCCCCGGGTCCGGCTTCGCCGGCCCGAGGACAGGCTCCATAGCCGTGAAAGAAGCGGCCTTCCTGATGGCCATGTGGCGGATCGTCGGTCGCATCGAGGTCGAGAATGATCTGCCCCGGGGCACGCGGGTGTGCCTTCAGAAAAACATCGACGAACAGAGCCTCCATCGCGGCTGATCTTGTGATAGCGCGTGGGCTCGTCGGCTCAGCTCGAGCCGGTTCAGCGTGACGGGACCCCAACGCGCTGGCGCGCTGGGACCCGATCTTGCCGGCCAACGGAGCGCAATCGGACCGGTGTGCCGCAAGCTTCCCCGCCAGAACCGCCAGGGTCGGATCGTGGCGAAGCTGATCGTGGTCGGTGAGGTCCTCGTAGCCAAGCGCAATGCCGAACACCCGCTGCGTGACCATGGTCCCGACGCTGTGCGCGACCAGGTCGGGCGTGCGTTTGTCGACGAAGCACGCGGCGAACCGGCCCCATAGCCCGATTGCCCGATCGGTGGCGGTGGCCGTGCTGGAGACGATCGCCGCGCAGGTCTCGACCACGCTGATCGAGATGCGGAAGGAGCTGCACGACTTTCGTTTAAAAATTCGAGGGGACGTCCGGGATCTACGAACGGAGATGCGCGCTGAAGCGCGTGACCTCCGCCGGATCCATGACCGCGTTTTCCGGATCACCTTCGGCGCCATCATCACCACGACCCTGGCGCTTGCCGCCCTGATCGCCCACGTCGCGCACTGGCTCCAAGCGTTACAGCGGCAGCGTGCCCTGCCGCTCCGCCTTTCGGCCCCCGTCGGCCACCGCCGCCACCTCGCCGTCGCAGAACCGCAGGCGTAGGTGCTGGCCGGGGCGTACCTGTCCCAACTCGGTCAGCGCGTGCCCGGCGATGTCCGACACGACGACGTAGCCGCGCTTCAGCACCGCGAGCGGCGAGACCGCCTCCAGCTGACCGCCGGCACCCTCGGCGCGGGCGGTCCAGGCGCGCAGGCATGCGCGCAGCGGCGCGTCGGACAGGCGCGACAGGGTGCGGGCGGCCTGCCGGTGGATGGTGCCGACCGCGTGGCGCAGCCCGGAATCGAGCTTCTGGCCGCACAGCGCGGTCCCGGCGCGCCGGCGCTCGACCAGGTTCGGCAGCGCGAGCGTCAGGCGTGCCCCGACGCTCCCAAGGCCCGCGCGCGCGTGGCGCACCAGCGCGCCGAGATCGGGCAGTTTCCGCTCCACTCGCTCGAGCGCCGCGCGGCGCGCCGCGACCAAGTTCGGCAGCGCGAGCACCAGCCGCTCCGCGCGGTCGTCCAGGCGCTGCCGGGCCTGGCCGACCAGCCCCGGCAAGTCGGGCAGCCCCCGCTCCGCGCGCCCCAGCGCCAGCCGCCGCTCCGCCGTCAGCCGGTTGAGCCCGCCCAGCAGCCGGGCGCTCGTCTGCGCAAGCCCCGCGACCAGCTCGGTGCGCGCGGGCACGGCCAGTTCTGCCGCCGCCGTGGGGGTCGGGGCACGCCGGTCGGCGGCGAAGTCGATCAGGGTCGTATCGGTCTCATGCCCCACGGCGGAGATCAGCGGAATGCGGCAGGCCGCAACCGCGCGGATCACAACCTCCTCGTTGAAGGCCATCAGGTCCTCCAGGCTGCCGCCGCCGCGCGCCACGATCAGCACGTCCGGCCGCGGCAGGCCGCCACCCGGTTCCAGCGCATCGAAGCCGGCAATCGCCGCAGCGATCCGCGTCGCCGCGCCCTCGCCCTGCACCGGCACCGGCCACAGCAGGATGCGCCGGGGGAATCGACGGGCGATGGTGGTGCGGATGTCCTGGATCACCGCCCCACGCTCCGACGTCACCACGCCGATCACCTCGGGCAGCAGCGGCACGGGCTGCTTGCGCGTCGGGTCGAACAGCCCCTCCGCGCCGAGGCGCTGGCGCAGCATCTCGATGCGCGCGAGCAGCGCGCCGGCACCCGCGTATCCAGCCGCTCGATGATGAGCTGGTACGAGGACCGCTCGGCATAGGCCGTCACGCGGCCGGTCGCGATCACCTCCACCCCGTTCTCGGGCATCATGCCGAGGCGCGAGACGGCCGACTTCCACACCACGCCGGCGATCTTGGCGCCCTCGTCCTTGAGCGAGAGATAGATGTGCCCGGACGGATACCGCTTCAGTTCGGTCACCTCGCCGCGCACGCGCACGCGCCCGAAATTGCTTTCCAGCGCACGACGCACCGCCCCCGAAATCTCGGAGACCGTGTATTCCGGGACGTTGCTGGGCAGCGCGCGAAGGTCGTCCATCGCCGCACCCTATGCTAGGGCAGGACCGCGTTGAAGCGGAGGATGCCATGCGCGTTCTTGTGGTCGGTTCGGGCGGGCGCGAGCACGCGCTCTGCTGGGCGATCGCCGGCAGTCCGCTGCTGGACCGGCTCTGGTGCGCCCCGGGCAATCCCGGCATCGCCGAGATCGCCGCCTGCGTGCCGATCGGTGTGACCGACATCGCCGCGTTGGTCGCCTTCGGGCGCGACAACGCGGTCGATCTGGTCGTGCCCGGACCCGAGGCGCCGCTGGTGGCGGGGCTGGCCGACGCGCTGGATGCGGCGGGCATCTCCTGCTGCGGGCCGAGTGCCGCGGCGGCACGGCTGGAGAGCAGCAAGGCGTTCGCCAAGGAATTGTGCGACGCCGCCGCGATCCCGACCGCGCGCTGGGAGCGGTTCGACGAGCCCGAGGCGGCGCGGGCGTTCGTCCGCCGGCGTGGCGCGCCGATCGTCGTGAAGGCCGACGGGCTCGCCGGCGGCAAGGGCGTCGTGGTCGCCGCCACCGAGGCCGAGGCGCTGGCCGCGATCGAGGCCATGATGGAGACCGCCAGCCTTGGCGCCGCGGGCGCGGCGGTGGTGATCGAGGAGTGCCTGGACGGCGAGGAGATGTCGTTCTTCGCCCTCTGCGATGGCGCCCACGCGATCCCGCTCGGCTCGGCGCAGGACCACAAGCGGGTGGGCGACGGCGATACCGGCCCGAACACCGGCGGGATGGGCGCGGTGGCACCCTGGCCCGGCATGAGCCCGGCGCTGGCCGAGGCGGTGATGGCGGGCGTCGTCCGCCCGACCCTGGCCCAGATGGCGGCTCGGGGGACGCCGTTCCGCGGCATCCTGTTCGCCGGGCTGATGCAGACGGCGGACGGGCTCAAGCTGATCGAGTTCAACGCT
Organism: uncultured Pseudomonadota bacterium; assembly: GCA_963756495.1. Taxonomy (GTDB): domain Bacteria; phylum Pseudomonadota; class Alphaproteobacteria; order Acetobacterales; family Acetobacteraceae; genus DATFDN01. The sequence continues at coordinate 631,242 of CAVWNS010000014.1, forward strand.
CGCTTTGGCGACCCGGAGTGCCAGGCCTTGTTGCCGCTGCTGCGCTCCGACCTGCTGCCCGCCTTGCAGGCGGCCTGCGACGGCGAGCTGGCGCATTTCGACCTGCGCTGGGAAACCGGCGCATCGGTGGCTGTCGTCCTCGCCGCGCGCGGCTACCCCGAGGCGCCCCGGCTTGGGGGCGAGATCCAGGGGCTGGACCGCGCGGCCTCGGTGCCGGGCGTGCGCGTGTTCCAGGCCGGCACGGCGCACGATCCCGCCGCGCGGCTGGTGGCGGCGGGCGGACGCGTCCTGACCGTCTGCGCAACCGCCGCCTCGGTCGCGGCGGCGCGCGAGGCGGCGTATGCCGGCGTGGATGCGATCGACTTCGCGGACGGCTTCTGTCGGCGCGACATCGGACACCGCGCGCTCGCCGCAGATCGCTGACCGGGCACGGGTCGCGCGACGGACGATCGCGTTAACCCCGGGGTAAGCCCCGCGATCGATGATGCGGCCGAGCGTGATGAGAAGGCGCGCATGATCGACGTGGCGCTGATCGGGGCAGGATACTGGGGGAAAAATCTCCTTCGAAACCTGTCGCAGAATGCCGGCTTCCGGCTGACGCACGTCGTCGAGCGCAAGGCCGCGTTGCTGGCCCCGCTCCGCGCCGCCTACCCGCAGGCTGCCATCCATGCGGACCCGGCCACGGCGATCAGCGATCCCGCCGTCGGCGCGGTGATTATCGCCACGCCCGTCGCCTCGCACTACGCGCTCGCGCGCCAAGCCCTTGAACACGGCAAGCACGTCCTGGTCGAAAAGCCGATGTGCGCGACCGCCGACGAAGCCGCCGACCTGGTGATGCGCGCCGGCGCCGCCGGCGTGACGCTGATGGTCGACCATACCTTCCTGTTTCATCCGGCAGTCGAGAAGTTGGCGAGCCTCGTGCACACGGGTGCGCTCGGCAAGATCTCGTACTACAACTCCCAGCGCGTCAATCTCGGCCTGTTCCAGCCGGACGTGAACGTGATCTGGGACCTGGCGCCCCATGACCTGTCCATCCTCGATCATCTGATCGGCGAGGAGCCGGTCGAGGTCGAGGCGAGCGGCTACTGCCACGTCAATCCCGATGTTCCGGACATCGGCTATGTCACGCTGCACTATCGCTCGCGCATCGTGGCGCATCTCAACCTGAGCTGGATGTCGCCCGTCAAGCAGCGCCGGATCGCCGTGGGCGGCAGCGCCAGGATGGCGGTATGGGATGATCTCGACCGCAACGAGCCGTTGAAGGTCTACAATTCCGGCATCGCGCTCCTGCCGCAGGTCGAGCGCGAGCTTATCATCCCGAGCTACCGCGTGGGCGATGTCACCTCGCCGCGTCTCGCCAACGTCGAGCCCCTGGCCGCCCTGGTCGAGCATTTCCGTCAGGTCGTGCTCGGGCGCGCGCGCTCGCGCACCGGTGGGGCGCACGGGTTGCGCGTGATGCGCACGATCGAGAGGGTGCAGAGCGCGCTCGACCTCAATCTGCTGCGGCTGCGCCGGCTCGGCGCGGCCTCCTGCCCTGCCCCGTTGCTCGACAGCGCGGCATGAGCGCGGACCGGCTGGGCGTGCCGCTGATGGACCTGACGCCGCAATGGCGGCAGATCCGTGCCGGCGTGCTTCCCGAGATCGAGGCGCTGTTCGAGGCGAGCGCCTTCAGCGCGGGTCCCTGGGTCGAGCGCTTCGAGCGCGCGATCGCGGCCTATCTCGGCGTCCGCCACGCGGTCGCGGTCAATTCGGGCAGCTCGGCCCTGCATCTCGCGGTCATCGCCGCCGGCCTGCGTGCCGGCGATCAGGTGCTGGTGCCGGCGCACACCTTCATCGGCACCATCTGGGGCCTGCTGTACGAGGGCGTGATCCCGGTGCTCTGCGACGTCGAGGAGCGGACCGGCACGATCGACCTGCGCGACGCCGAGCGCCGGGTCTCGTCGCGGGCCAGGGCGATCATTCCCGTGCACCTGTATGGGCAGCCGGCCGACATGGACGCCGTGCGGACCTTCGCGCGGCGGCACGAGCTGGTGGTCATCGAGGATGTCGCGCAGGCGATCGGCGCGCGGTACGGCGGGCGCTGCCTGGGATCGCTGGGCCTGCTCGGCTGCTTCAGCTTCTACCCCGGCAAGAACCTCGGCGGGGCCGGCGAGGGCGGGCTGGTGACGTGCGACGATGCAACGCTGGCCGACGCGCTGCGCGTGCTGCGCGACCACGGCCAGCGGGTGCGGTACGTCCACGAGCGGATCGGCTTCAACTACCGCATGGACGGATTTCAGGCGCTGGTCCTGGGCCAGAAGCTCCCGCTGCTCGATGAATGGACCGAGCAGCGACGTCGGATCGCCGGGCGCTACGCGCGCGCTGGCGGGGTGTCCGCTCCGGCTGCCGCAGACGGTGCACGGCGACCACGTCTTTCACCTCTATGTGGTGCGCACGTCCCGACGCGATGCGCTCCGCGAGTTCCTGGCCGAGCAGGGCATCCAGACGGGGCTGCACTACCCGGTCCCGCTGCACCGGCAGCCCTGCCTCGCCGCTTACGTCGCGCAGCCGGCGCGCTTTCCGGTCGCGGACGGGTTCGCCGCCGAGGGCCTGTCCCTGCCGCTGTTTCCCGGCATGACCGAGGCCCAGCAGAGCCGCGTCATCGCCGCCGTGCAGGCATTCTTCGCGCGCGAGGACGCCCGCGCGCGGACCGCCGCCGACATGCCGCCGGCATGATGCCGGAGGAACGCTACCGCGCCTTGTGCGTGCGGCCCGGCGTCAACAGGCGGGCGCCGCCGTTCATCGTTCCGCTGGTGAACGAGTGGGTCGAGGCGCTGGGGCTGCATTGCGACGTCACCGTCGTCGAGCGGGATTTCGACTACCGCGACCTCTGCGACCGTGTGCGCCCCGACTTCGTGGTGTTCGAGGACCTGACCCCCTGGCGACCCTACCCGTTGCGGATCGCCAATATCGGCGCGCATGCAGCGGTGCCGCGCATCGGTTTCGGCTGGTCCGACCCGCACGACATCGACCGCGCGATGTTCTGGCGCCTGTTCGACGATTACCGGGTCGAGGCGTATGTCAGCTACGCGTACGAGCACGCGCAGCAGATGCCGGAACTCGCGGGGTACGCCTATTCGACCAATCTGTTCGTCGATCCAGAGGTGTTCAGGGACTACGGCCTGCCCAAGATCATTCCGGTCAGCGTCTTCGGCGGATTGAGGGCGCCGCATTTCTATCCCTGGCGGGTCGAGACGGCGCTGAGCCTTCAGCATCACGTCCCGACGCTGGTCTATACCCATCCGGGGAACAGCCCCGATGCGGTCCATGCCTTCGCCGTCGTCGGCGAGGACTACGCGCGGCTGCTCAACCAGAGCCATTTCTCGCTCGCCGACACGACACGCCTGCAATACGTCGTACGCAAGCACCTGGAGATACCGGCCGCCGGAAGCATCCTCGTCTCGCCCGACACGCCGCCGGTCGCGGATTACGGGTTCATCGACATGGAGAACTGCGTCCTCGGGTCGGGTGACGTGCTGCGCGACAAGATCGGCGCAGTGTCCCGCGACAGGCAGCAGTATGAGCGCATCCGCAGGGCGGGCTTCGATCTCGTGCACGGCCGCTTCACTCGTGCCGCCTGGCGGACGCTGCCGGACTGGTTTGCCTGCCGGCGCGCCTGCCGCCCCGGCGAGATGGTGCAGCAGGTCGGCCAGTTCGGTTCGTTCCGCCGCGTCCCCGAGGGGTCGCCTCGCATCATTGCGTGTCCCGTGCCCGACAATGACGTGACGGCGCTTCTGCGCAGCGCGCGATCCGAGATTCTCCGGGATGGATCGCTCGATGCGGCCGAGGCCAGTCTCCGGCAGGCGCTGTCCTGGATCGCGTACCTGGTCGAGCCGTGTGTCCTGTCCGGTGTCATCGCCCTGCTGCGCGGCGAGCCGGCCCGCGCGATCCAATGTTTCCTGCAACCCGCGATGACCCAGCAAGACCGCCACGCGCGCTTCTGCCTGGAAGGCGAGCCCAACGTCGCGTTCGACCCGGTCGAGATCGCCTGGCTCATGCACGCCGCCAGCCTCGCCGCGGACGAGGGGCTTTTCCGCATGAGCCGCAACGCCGCCGCCCAGATGGGGCATCTGGCGCTGCGCCGCGCCCGATGGCTGCTGGACGGCGCCCCCACGCCGCTTCCATCCGGGCTGGACAGGCGGGCGCCGACGGATCGGTTCTCGGTGCACTGGCTGGGACAGGAGGATTTGCCGGAATGGTGCGGCCTGGTCCGTCGCATCCTGGCCGCCAACGATCGGAGGGTGCCAGCCGGCCTCGCGCGGGAAGGCGCGTACCGGGAGCGGCGAACGCGCGCATGCCTAATCAGGTCCACCCGACGGTGATCATCGAGGGAGACGTCCGGCTCGGCCGCGACAACGTCGTCCTGCCGTACACCATCCTGCAAGGGCCGCTGGAGATCGGCGACGGCAACCTTATTGGCCCCCATGCCGTCATCGGCAGCCCCGGGCAGGACACCCGCAACCCGCGCTACGACTGCGCAACGAAGCCGGTGAGCGTCGGCTCCCACAACATCATCCGCGAGCACGTCGCCATCCAGAAGCCGTGCTACGAGGACGTCACCGTCGTCGGCGACCACACGCACCTGATGCATGGCGCGCATATCCCGCACGATGCCTGGATCGAGGACCATGCCGTGATCACGCCCGGCGTCGCCATCGGCGGCATCGCGCGCGTCCTCGCGGGGGCCAATCTCGGTCTCGGCTGCACCATCCACCAGCGCTGCGTGATCGGCCAGTTCTCGTTGGTGGCGATGGGAGCCGCCGTCGTCAGGAACGTCCGTCCGTTCAGCCGTTATATCCCGGGCAAGCCGTTGTCCGTGAACACGCATGCGATGGTGAAATACGGCTTCGCGGATTATGCGGCGGAGATCGAGCACTACGTCCTGCGACGTGTTCCGCCGACCTCCATCGCGATGACCGCCATCATCGCTCATTATGAGTGGCTGCACCAGGATTCCGGCCGAGAGGAATATCGCTGAGCAGTCCGGGCTGCTTTCTCGCGCCGTCGCGCAGCGTGGATACTTCCCTCGACGTTCTAATACGAACGGCCCTAACCCGCATATCTCACAGCGGGTAGGTGCACCGGGGCTCTAAATCGGCGAAAGTTCTTCTGCGACAAAGGCCTATCGCCGAGCAGAGGTAAGCGGGGCAAAACCCCGGGCGGGCTGCATTTTTGGGGTTCCCCCGACGCGGTCGGGTATGCTTCGCTCTGGGTATGTCCGCTCCCAGCGATCTTGCGAATGGTTCGCGGGCCGAACTCGAAACTCTGGTGATCGGACTGCTTGGCGCGGTTGCCGAGCTGAAGCGTGTGGTGGCGGAGCAGCGCGAGGAGATCGCGCGATTGAAGGGCTGAAAGGCCGCCCCGACATCAAGCCGAGCGGCATGGATCACGCGACGACGCCGAAGCCGCTGCGCCACGGCAAGCGGGGGGTGGCAAGTCGGCGCCGCGGGTCAGCGTCGAGGACCGGGTGGTGCGGGCTGACGTGCCGGCGGGCGCGCGGTTCAAAGGGCACGACACCTTCGTCGTGCAGGATCTGGTGCTGCGCGCCCAGGTGACCCGCTACCGCCGCGAACGCTGGGTGACGCCGGATGGGCAGACAGTGCTGGCGCCGCTGCCGGGGGGCCTCGTCGGACACTTCGGACCAGAGCTGCGCCGCTTCGTGTTGCTGCAGCATCACCAGGGCCAAGTGACTGTCGAGCGGCTCACCGCGCAGTTGCGCGCGCTCGGTCTCAGCATCTCCAAGCGCCAGGTGATGCGGCTGTTGCTCGACCGCCAGGACGATTTCCTCGCCGAAAGCCGTGACCTGCTGCGGGCGGGGTTGCAGACGGCGTCCTGGATCACGGTAGACGACACCGGCGCGCGACACGCCGGCCGCAACGGCTTTTGCACGCAGATCGGCAACGACGGCTTCACCTGGTTCGGCACGCGGGCCTCCAAGAGCCGGCTCAACTTCCTCGATCTGCTGCGCGCCGGCCACGACGACTACGTAATCAACGAGGCGGCCCTGGCCCACAGGCGCCACCGCTCGCTCGCCGCGCCGGTGATCAGCCGTCTGGCGGCCGAGCCGCAAACCCGCTTCGTCGACCAGGCGGCCTGGCAGGCCCATTGCGGCATCTCGGCGTCAGCGAATTGCAGGTCACACCCGACCCGGTGTGTATCGCCCCGGAAGGCGCGCTGTGGGGTGCGGTGATGGCGCACGGCTTCCTGCAGGACGCGGTGATTGTCAGCGATGACGCAGGCCAGTTCGCGGTCGGCCGGCACGCATGGTGCTGGGTGCATGCCGAACGGCTGGTGTATAAGCTCGACGCCTTCACCGACCTGCACCGCCTCGCCCAGGAGCGCATGCGCGACCGGATCTGGTGGTTCTAGGCCGATCTCAAGGCCTACTGCGCTGCGCCGACCACACGCCGGCGCGGCGAGTTGCGCGCCCGTTTCGCGCTCTGCTACGAGGACCTGATCGACCACGACGACCTGCGACATGACCCGGTGATGGCCATTCTCGCCGGCAAGCTCGCGGCGCGTCGCGCCGACTGCGCCCCGCTGGCCGGCAAGGGCACCTTGAACCGACTGGAACTGAGCCGACCCGCTATGCCCGGTGGCCGCCGATCCGGCGGCAATCGAGGCGCTGTTCATCGATCTCTTCCTCGACGCGCACGCCAGGACGCCGAAGCAGATCACGCTTGACCTCGACGCCACCGATGATCCCCTGCATGGCCACCAGGAGGGTCGGATCTTCCACGGCTATGGAGCCTGTCCTCGGGCCGGCGAAGCCGGACCCGGGGGACTGCTACTGCTCTTTGCCGCTTCGGCCTGGCGCGCAATGGCCGCCTGGTCAGCGAGATCGCGGCGGAGATGGTGGCGGCCCGCGCCGAGGCCGAGGCGACCGGCGCGCCGCTTCCGCGATTTCACCTGGACGACGCTGGACAGTTGGCGCCCCGCGCGCCGCGTCGTGGCCAAGGCCGAGTGGACGCAGGGCGAGGCCAACCCGCGCTTCGTCGTCACCTCGCTCGCACCGGGCGAGGCTGCGGCGCGGCACCTCTATGAGGCGATCGACTGTGCACGCGGCGAGATGGAGAACCGCGTCAAGGAATGCCACCTCGACCTGTTCGCCGATCGCACCTCGGCGGCCACCATGCGTGCCAACCAGGTGCGCCTGTGGTTCGCCTCGGCCGCCTACGTGCTGCTGTGCGCGCGGCGGCGGATTGGCCTGGCGCACACCGAGTTCGCCACCGCGACCTGCATGACCCTTCGCCTGAAGCTGCTCAAGATCGGTGCGCTGGTGCGTGTCAGCGTGCGCCGTGTCCACATCGCCATGGCCTCGGCCTGCCCGACGCAGCATGCCTTCGCGCTGGCGCATGCAAGGCTGCGATGACCGGCCCACGAGCCGCAAGAACCAGACACCGCACGTCCGCCGCCCCCGACCAACGCCGCTCCGCTCGCGACGCCGACCCACTGCGTTCAGGGATCGCCAGCGCCGCCACTGCCGGCAGCAACAAATCCTCGCAGCCGCAGGTCGGCGGCAGCCTGCCCAATGACCCACTCCGCCCAGACCCGGTGAGATATGCGGGCTAGACGAGATCGCCGCCCCGTTCGCCGCCAGCGCGGGGCTGACGGATCGACGGCCGGGACATTGACCCGACATAAGTGAGACGTCTCGTAGGGCGCATCGCCCATAACCAGGCGCTATCGAGGCCGAGCCGAGCCGGGCCAGCGCTTCGGGCCGCATGTTCGAGCACGCCCAGCAGCGCCGCGCGCGTCCGCGTGCTTAGGTCGAGGCAGGTTGAGCACTTGTTGCGATTGAAATGGAGGTATTTGCGGACAGCCCCCTCGACGGCGAGGGCCGGCCGAGCGTGCGCAGCAACTCGCTGCCCGGCGTGATATCTCGGCGCCATGGTCGGCCAGGCGCAGCGTGCAGGACGAGCCGACGACGACCGAGGTCAGGTCGGGCATGCGGATGCCGGCGAACGGTGCCGTGGGCATGACGGCAACTCCGGTCGGGTCTTGCCTTCGCACGCGTCACTAGCCAGCCTGGGTCCGGCGCGCAATGAGAGGATACGATGAGCCAGCCCGCCTGCCTGCACGACCACGCACGGTGGGGTGCCGCCGACCGGATCGGGGCGGCCAACCTGCTCACCCCGGCGAAGCGGCTGGCCGCGCTGCGCTCCGTCGTGGACGGGCGCGTCTATGACCTGAGCCACGAGATCAGCGCCGGCGCGCCGTTCATGGCGCCGAACCAGACGCCGTTCCTGCTGTCGATCTGGGCGTCGTGGCGCGATTCCATTAAGCGCCGCCGCGCCATGGGCGCGCGCAACGATGCCGGGGCGAATGTCGAGCGCATCGAGATGACCGCGCATGTCGGCACGCATATCGACGCGCTAGGTCATTTCAGCATCGGCGACCAACTCTATAACGGGCTGTCGGCGGCCGAGACCGTCACCGACTGGGGGCTGGAGCAGCTCGGCATCGAGCAGGCGCCGCCGATCATCACGCGCGGCGTGCTGCTGGACGTGGCCGGGCTGGACGGCGCGGCGCATCTGGAACCGGGCCGCGCGATCACGCAGGACGCGCTGGCCCATGCGGCCGAGATGGCCGGGGTCGCGATCGAGCCCGGCGACGTCGTGCTGATCCGCACCGGCTGGGGCCGCTATTTCGGCGTGGACAACGCGCGCTACCTGCAGGGCGAGCCCGGCATCGACGTGCCCGCCGCGCGCTGGCTGACCGCGCGCGACGTGGTCGGGATCGGCTGCGACAACATGGCCGTCGAGGTCCTGCTCAACCCGGACCCGGCTCTGTCGATGCCGGTGCATCAGCATGCGCTGGCCGAGGCGGGGGTGCATCTGATCGAGAATGTCGCCCTGGAGGCGCTGGCGGCCGACAAGGTGGGCGCGTTCTGCCTGATCCTGCTGCCCATCAAGTTCAAGGGCGCCACCGGCTCCCCGGTGCGGCCCGTCGCCCTGGTCTGAGGCTTAGGGAAGCTCGACCACCACCGGGACGTGGTCCGAGGGCTGCGCCTCGCCGCGCACGGCGCGGTCGGGCTCGGCGCGGGTCAGGCGCTCGGCGAGCGTAGGCGACAGCAGGATATGGTCGATCCGCAGGCCGCGGTCGCGCGGCCAGGCGCCGGCCTGATAGTCCCAGAAGGTGTAGACCGGCCCGTGCGGGTGCGCCGCGCGCACCGCATCGGTCAGGCCCATCCACAGCAGGCGGCGGAACCGCGCCCGCGTCTCGGGGCGCACCAGCGCGTCGGTTGGCGGCAGGGTGCCGGGGGCGGCGTCCACATCGGCGGGGCAGACATTGAAGTCGCCGGCAATGGCGAGCGGCGTGTCGCGCGCCAGCAGCGCCTCGGCGCGGTCGGCCAAGCGGTCCATCCAGGCGAGCTTGTAGGCGTACCCCGCCTCGCCGCCGGAATTGCCGTTGGGGAGATAGATGCCGATGAGCGTGATGCCCGCCGCCTCGATTTCGATGTAGCGGGCTTGGACGTCGTCCTCGGGCAGGCCGGGCAGGCGGCGGTGCGTCACGGTGAACGGCACGCGCGCCAGCACCGCAACCCCGTTATAGGCCTTCTGCCCGACCGCCTCGGCGACGTAGCCCAGCCCGGTGAAGTTCAGCCCCGGAAAGGCGGCGGCCTCGCACTTGATCTCCTGCAACAGCAGGATGTCGGGCTGCGCCTTCTCCAGCCAGCGGCAGACATGCGGCTCGCGCTGGCGGATCGAGTTGACGTTCCAGGTGGCGAGCTTCACGGACGGCGCCTCATGCGGTCGCGGTGCGTGAGCCCCGGCCTCATAGAAGCCAGGGCCTCACAGCCAGTGGAACCCGTGCGCCATGACGGCGAGGATGCCGCCAAAGCCGGCGATGGTCATCCCGAAGCCGCCCACCATGATGCCGATCAGCCAGCGGAAATCGGCGTGACTCTCGGCCGAGAACTGGTCGATGCGCGTGTCCATCGTGTCCAGCCGCCGTTCGATCCGGTCGAGCGCCGCCTTGGTGGAACGTGCGATCTCCTCCAGCACGGCGGTTCGCGCAGGAATGTCGTCGGTGGTGGTCGCACTCATGCCTTCGCCTCCGCTGACTCGGGCGTGTCTCAGTCCACGGAGAAGCTCGTCCCGCAGCCGCAGGCGGAGGTGGCGTTCGGGTTGCGGACGGCGAAGTGGCTGCCCATCAGCTCGTCGGTGAAGTCGAGCTCGGCGCCGGCGAGCAGGTCGAGGCTGGCGGGATCGACCACCACCTGGGCCGGGCCGTGCTCGATCAGCAGGTCGTCCGGCTGGCGCTGCTCATCCAGCTCGAAGCGGTACTGAAAGCCGCTGCAACCGCCCGCCAGCACGGCGACCCGCAAGGCGACGGGCCGGCCATCGGCGGCGGTGATCTCGGCGATGCGCCGGGCGGCGCGGTCGGTCAGGCCAAAGCTCGGGGTCGCTTCCATAAGGGTAAGATAGGCCCTGGGCGCCACGAATTGAAGCCGCGTGCGGCGCGGTGTAAGGCCCCGCCATGAGCGTCGCGCCTGCCGACAAGGCTCCTTGGGCCGTCCACGCCAGCCGGGGCCGGTTCCACCTGGAGCCGGAAAGCCCCACGCGCTCGCCGTTCCAGCGCGACCGTGACCGCATCATCCACAGCACCGCCTTCCGCCGCCTGCAATACAAGACCCAGGTCTTCGTCAACCACGAGGGCGATTTCTTCCGCACCCGCCTGACCCATTCGATCGAGGTGGCGCAGATCGCCCGCTCCATCGCCCGCGCGCTGCGGCTCGACGAGGACCTGACGGAGGCGCTGGCGCTGGCGCACGATCTGGGGCATCCGCCGTTCGGCCATGCCGGGGAGGAGGCGCTGAACCGGGCGATGAAGCCGTTCGGCGGGTTCGATCACAACGCGCAGTCGCTGCGCGTCGTCACCTTGCTGGAAAGCCGCTATGCCGCCTTCGACGGGCTCAACCTGACCTGGGAGACGCTGGAGGGGCTGGTCAAGCACAACGGCCCGCTGGCCCGGCCCCCCGCCTATATCGCCGACTACAGCGCACGCCACCCTCTGGAGCTGACCACGCAGGCGGGCGCCGAGGCACAGGTCGCCTCGCTGGCCGACGACATCGCCTATCACAGCCACGACCTCGACGATGGGCTGTGCGCCGGCCTGTTCGGGCCCGAGGAGATCGCGCATCTGCCGGTGGTGGGCGAGGCGCTCCAGGCCGCCCGACGCGCCAGCCTGGACGTGCCGCCCCCGCGCCTGCGCCACGAGACGATCCGGCGGGTGATCGACGCGCTGGTCAGGGACGCCATCACGGAGAGCGGGCGCCGGCTGGGCAAGCTCGCCCCCGGCAGCGCCGAGGCGGTGCGCCGGTCGAAGACCCGCATGATCGCCTTCAGCCCGCCGATGGCGGAGGCGAACCGCACCATCAAGGACTTCCTGTTCGCGCGCATGTACCATCACTGGCGGGTCAACCGCATGACCACCAAGGCGCGCAGGCTGACGGAGGAGCTGTTCCGGCTGCTGCACGCCGACCCGTCGCTGCTGCCCGACGACTGGCGCGCCCGCGCGGGCGAGGGCGGCGGCGCGCGTGCGGCCGGCGTCGTCAGCGACTACGTTGCCGGCATGACCGACCGCTTCGCCGCCGACGAGCATCGCCGGCTCACCGATATCGCCGTCTCGGGATAGGACGAAAACGCCGATGACCGATCTTTACGCCGAGATGCGCGCGCGCGTGCTTGACGCCGTGCGGGCGGTGGTGCCCGACCTGCCGGCGGCGATCGCGGCGCGGGTGGAGGTGACGCCCACGCGCGAGGAGGCGCACGGGGACATGGCCACCAACGCCGCGCTGGTGGCCGGCAAGGCGGCCCGGATGGCGCCGGCGAAGCTCGCCGCCGCGCTGATCGAGCGGCTGCGCGACGTCCCCGAGATCGCCCACGCCGAGGCGGCCGGGCCGGGCTTCGTCAATCTGCGCCTGCACCCGGCGGCGCTGCGCGCCATCCTGCCGGCGATCCTGCGCGCCGGCGAGGCCTATGGCGAGAGCGGCGCCGGCGGCGGGCTCGCGGTTAATGTCGAGTATGTCTCGGCCAATCCCACCGGCCCGCTGCATATCGGTCACTGCCGGGGTGCCGTGGTGGGCGACGCGCTGGCCAACCTGCTCGCCAAGGCCGGGTACGCGGTCACCAAGGAGTTCTACGTCAACGACGCCGGCGCGCAGGTCGCGGCACTCGCCTGGGCGGCGTACTGGCGCTACCTCCAGGCGATCGGCACGAAATTGTCGGAGGAGGCGTTCGCCGCGCTCGTCCCCGGCGGATTGCAGTACCGCGGCGACTACCTGATCGAAGTCGGCGCGGCGCTCGCCGTGGAGCACGGGCCGGCGCTGGCCGCCCCCGATCGCGGCCCGGCCGAGCCGGCGCTGTGGTTCGAGACCGTCCGCGAGGCGGCGATCGCGGCGATGATGCAGGTGATGGGCGAGGACCTCGACGCCCTCGGCGTGCGACAGGACGTGTTCAGCTCCGAACGCGCGCTGGTCGCCGCCGATGCCACCGACGCGGTGATCGCCCGCCTCGGCGCGGAAGGCCTCGTCTATGAGGGCGTCCTGGAACCGCCCAAGGGCAAGACCCCGGAGGACTGGGAGCCGCGGCCGCAGACCCTGTTCCGCGCCACCGCGTTCGGCGACGACGTCGATCGCCCGCTGCGCAAGTCCGACGGGTCCAACACCTACTTCGCCAACGACATCGCCTATCACGCCGACAAGCTCGCGCGCGGCTTTGCCCTGCTGATCGACGTGCTGGGCGCCGATCACGGCGGCTATGTGCCGCGCCTGAAGGCGGCCGTCGCGGCACTCTCGCGCGGGCAGGCCACCTTGGAGGCGGTGCTGTGCCAGACCGTGCATGTGGTGCGCGCCGGCAAGCCGGTGCGGATGTCCAAGCGGGCCGGCACCTACGTCACCTTGCGCGACCTGATCGACGAGGTCGGCCGCGACGCCGTGCGGTTCACCATGCTGACCCGCAAGGCAGACGCGCAGATGGAGTTCGACCTGGACCAGGTGGTGGCGCAGACGCGCGACAACCCGGTGTTCTACGTCCAGTACGCGCATGCGCGCTGCCGCTCGGTCCTGCGCGCGGCGGTGGAGATGTTCGGCGCGCAGGCGACGGCGGACGCCGTGCTGGCCGAAATGCCCCTGGACGCGCTGCAAGCGGAGCCGGAACTGGCGCTGATCCGGCGGCTGGCGCACTGGCCGCGCAGCGTCGAGGCCGCCGCCCAGGCGCGAGAACCGCACCGGATCGCGTTCTTTCTCTACGATCTCGCAGCGGATTTTCATATGCTGTGGAACAGAGGCAAGGACAACTCGACGTTGCGCTTCCTGCAAGCCGGAAACCGGGCGGACAGCCTGGCCCGGCTCGCCCTGGTCGCCGCGACCGCCGTGGTGATCCGCTCGGGCCTCTCCGTGATGGGCGTCGTGCCCGTCGAGGAAATGCGCTGAAGCCGCGGGCGCCTCGCCCGCGCGGGAGAGGTTGCCTTGTCCGACCAGCTTGCCGAGCGAGAGCCGGCCTATCGCGTGCCCCGTGCCGGGCGGATGGACCCGGCGACCAAGCGATTGGCGGTGATCGCCGCCGGGCTGGGCGGTGCGCTGTTCGTGGTGGTGGGCGCGTGGTCCACGCTGGGCGGCGAGCATTCCGGCCCGGTGCCCGTCATCGCCCCGCCGGCCGGCCCGCTGCGCGTCAGGCCCGACAATCCGGGCGGGCTGAAGGTCGCCAACGACACGATCCTGTCGGGCCGGCTGAGCGATGCCGGCGGCGACAAGCTGGCGCCGGGCCCGGAGGCGCCCGACCCGCAGGGTCTCACCGAGCCGCCGGCGCCCGCCGAGCCCGCCGCGCCCATGCTCCGCACGGAGACCGCGCCCGTGGCAGGCACGCCGGCGCAGAGTGCGCCGGGGCAAAACGCCATGGGTGCGCCGGCGCACCCGCCTGTTGCGCGCGCCGAGCCGCCGGTCGCGGCGGCCCATGCCGCGCCGGTACCCGCGCCCCCTCCCGTCAAAGCTGCTGCCGTTTCCGCCGGTGCCGCGCATGGCGCGCAGGTGCAGCTCGCCGCCGTGCCGACGCGCCAGGAGGCCGAGGCGGCGTGGCGGACGCTGGCACATCGCGACGCCCTGGGTGGGCACGCGCCGAGCTTCAGCCAGGTGCAGGTGAACGGCAAGACGTGGTGGCGGATTCGCACCGGCGGCTTTGCCGACGAGGCGCAGGCGCGCGGGTTCTGCGAAAAGCTGCGCGCCGACGGCGGGACGTGCTCGGTGGCGCGGTTCTGACGATCGCGCCCTTCTTGTCGACAGTCAGCGCCGCGCCGCCTCGGGTACCGCCTCGTCCGCCTTCAGCCGGAGCAATCGGGCTGAAGGCGCGATGGTCCATCCCTGGACGGCGACGGAGACGATCAGGACACAGCTCGTGCCGGAGAGGCGTTTATGTGCCGGGCAGCTCCAGCCTGACGTCGCAGTTCGTCATGGTGTACTGATTGACGAAGAACGGTTGGATAACAGCCATCGTTTCCTTCCGTTTCGGGCTTTCCCAGAATGCCCGCATGGCGTCGTCGCTCTCCCAAAGCGAGATCGAATACCCGGCGTCGGGGTCGTTTTGGTCCCGGGCGAGCCATTGCGTCCTGAGCCCACTGATCTCTCCGCGCACCGCCATTGCTCTCTTGAATGCGGCCTCGAAGCCGTCCCACTGACCAGGGAGGATCTTGCCCCAGACGATCCGCATGTGCATTTGACTTCTCCCTTATGGCTCTCGGTTCTTTATTCAGACGCACGGAAGACCGATAGATCTCCTGGATGCCTCAACATCTTGTTCACTTCGCCGGCATGGGTCTCCTCTGCGAGGACCATCTGCCGTGCATACTCTTCCAGCATGATGGACTTGCCCTCCGCTTCCTGGAGCAGCTCTTTGTACAGCACAAGCGCCCGACTTTCGTTCTCGAGCGATTCCTTCAGCATGGTGCCGATGTCGTGCTGATGACTGTCGAGCAGCTTGCCGATTTCCAATGACGGATAGGCGCCAAGGTTGGTGATCATCTCGCCCGCTTGTTGTGCGTGCACCAATGATTCGGCCGCTTGTTCGCGTAGCCACCCGACAATTGGAATGCGATTATAGCCGAACACGAGGAGCGAATAGTGCGTGTAGCGGACCACCCCTGCGAGCTCATGCTCCAGAATGCGGTTCAACAAGTCTACGACCTTTTCTACGGCGAGAGACGCCATGGAACTCCTCCCACGGGGTAATGCCTCCGGGTCCCCAACTCCCTCGGGCATCATATGCCAAGACCAAAGAGCGCGATATCCGATGACCGGGGCCTTTACGACCGCGACCACGACCACCATCGGATCGCGGAGTATCGCGTCATGGGATCGATCTCGCGGTGAGCGCGCCGGCTCCGATGCCGCCTGTGCGCGGCCACCCTGGATGGCCCCGCCTGCGAGCCGACCGCATTCGGATCTCGATGAACACCAGCAGCAGCGGCGTGCCCGGCGCGATCTGCTTGCGGGCAAGCCGCTTCTACGTACATACCCTGTATATATCCATCTCGGAGTGCCGAAGGAGGCGATGTTCACGCTTAAGCTGGAGGCGGAGTTGCGCGACCGGTTTATGGCGGAAGCAGAGGCCACATAGCGGCCCGCTTCCCAGCTCGTGCGCGAATTCATGCCGGATTTCGTCAAGCGGCAGCGTGCAGCCCGCGAGCATGACGTCTGGTTCCGTGCCGAAGTTGAGCAGGGTATGCGCGAGGCCGATGACCCGAAGGTCAAACGCGTCCCCCACGAAGAACTCGCTGCGAGCTGGCGCCGGTAGCGCGAATTGGTCAAGCGGGCCGGTGCAAGCGGGCCGATGAACGTACCGAGTGAGGGTTGAGTAGCTGCCAATCGCGGAGCGCAACCGCGAAAGCCAGCTCGCCTTCATTGGAGACCATAATCCCTGGGCCGCAATCGACATATGCGACGCAATCGAAAGGACCGTGCGCCACCTGGTGGCCTGCCCGCGATGTGGGGATTCTCCGTCTGATGCACGGCGCCCAACAATGGCCGACTGAGCGATAAAGCTCCTCATAGTTCCAGCAGACGTTTCTGGCGCTGAAAGTCCCCTCCCCCGATCCCCTCCCCTTGCGGGCTACGAGATTCAGAGATCGCACCCGGACCGCTCAACTCCCTCGCCGCCCCTGGGGGGCGGAGAGGGGGCGAGCCGCGTGGTGATGCCGGGAGGACGGCGAAGGATGTGTGACGCCGTAGTCTTGCGGGAGCGACTGTCTGGCATGTCAAGCGGTGGCGGCGAGTTTGTTTCGGGCATCGCGCGCTTTCGCGTTGAGGCGCACGAGCAGCTTGTGGGCGAGCGCGATGCGCACGAGCTTCCTGGGCTTTCCGGCGTCGGACAACCGGCGGTGGAAAGCCGCGACGTCGGGTTCGTATCGGCGCACCACCTCGGCCACCACGAAGAGGATCGAGCGCACGCCTTCCCGGCCGCCTCGGATCGGCCGCTTTCCTGCCCGCTTGCCGCTGTCGGCAGCAAGCGGGGCCACGCCGACGAGCTTGGAGACGGCCTTGTTGGAGAGGGTGGCGATCTCGGGCAGCTCGGCTATCAGCCGGGCGACGGTGCGCTCGGCGACGCCCTTGATGGCGCGGAACGCCTGGTCGAGCGCCGCCCACATCGGGTCGGCGCCGATCAGCGCGGCGGTCGTGGCTTCGAGGCTGCGGGTCTCGCGCGCGATGACCGCCAGGATCGCCGCGAACGAGGCCAGCGCGTTGGGCTCGGTGACGAGGCGGCGCTGGTTGACCTGCACGCTGCGCAAGTCGGTGAGTTGGCGCAGGCGCGTGGTCAAGCCGGCGAGGCGCTGCTGCGTCGCGCTCGCCGGTTGGCGCGCGGTGATGCGCTGGGTCTCGGCGTACCAGGCGATGAGGCCGGCATCGATGCGGTCGGTCTTCTCCAGCAAGCCCATCGCCTTGGCGAAGTCGCGCACCGCGCGCGGGTTGACCCACGGGTCGGGCCGAAGGCCCGCCCGAGGCCGGCGATGGCGCTGGGGATATCGGCTCCCTCCGCTGCCATTTCATCGGCTACACCGATGGAACCTTTGGCAGCTACGCCCACAGCCGGGCGAAGGGCTGGCGCTCGTATCCGCCGCTCGCCTCCAGGACCACCAGGTCGACCTGGTGGTCCCGGCAGAAGTCGATGAGCGCGTCGAGACCCTCGGCCGTTGCCGCAAAGCGATGCCAGACACCATCGCGGCCGATCCGGGCATCGTGGGTGTCGGCGGAGACGTCCACTCCACAAATGATCCTTGTCACGGTAACCTGCCTTGTCCATGCGACGGCCAATCCAGCGACTGTCCGGTCGTGCGTGACACGGCGGCGGCTGGTCCCAAGACTTCCGCACGGGTGTGGCCGGAGGGGGCGCGGGCGTCAGCCGCCGCGCGAGGGGTCCGGCGGCCGCCGGACCCCTCGCAGCACCATTGTTGCCGTCCCGTGGTGCCTCTTGCCAGATACAAGGGGGCCGGGGGAGGGGGCAAGCGCCCCCGCACGTTGGAGGAAGCAATCGTCCGATGTCTGATCCTGCCCGCCAGCCGATGACCGCCGACGCATTCATCGCTTGGGCGATGGAGCAGCCGGAAGGCAAGCGCTACGAGCTGGTCGCCGGCGAGATCGTCGCAATGGCGCCGGAGCGATCCATCCACGCCCTTACCAAATTCCGGATCGCCCGGCGGCTGGCCGAAGCGGTCGAGGCCGCCGGCCTGCCCTGCACGGTTTACACTGATGGGATGGCCGTCGCGGTGGACGACCACACAATCTACGAGCCGGACGCCATGGCACGCTGTGGAGATGATCTGCCGGACGACGCACTCACCGTGAGCGACCCGGTCATCGTCGTCGAGGTGCTGTCGCCGTCCACCAGCGCGGTGGATACCGGCAACAAGTTCTCGGACTATTTCCGTCTCGCCTCCGTGCGCCACTATCTGCTGGTCCGGCCGGACAAGCGGGTCGTCGTCCATCATGAGCGCGACGCGGCCGGCGCCATCGCTACCCGTATCATTCACGACGGCACCCTGCGGCTCGATCCGCCCGGCATCGTGCTGGCCGGTTTCTTTCCCGCGGAACCGACGGAGGGCACGGGATGAAATTCGCCCTGCTGATGCGCGGCCAGTATCCGCAAGGCGCGGACATGGTCGCGCGCCACCGCGACGATCTGGAGATGGTGCGCCGCGCCGAGGCGCTGGGGTTCGACGCCGTGGGCAAGGCGTCGCACTACAGCTCCCATCCGTTCCAGATGCTCCAGCAGATCCCCTTCCTCGCGCAATGCGCCGCCATCGCGCCGCGCCTGCGCCTGATCTGCGGCGTGCTGCTGCTGTCGCTGCACAAGCCGCTCGACATCGCCGAGCAGCTCGCGACGCTTGATGTCATGAGCGACGGCAAGCTGGTGTTCGGCGCCGGAATCGGCTACCGCGATGTGGAGTTCCAGGCGTTCGGCACCACACTCAAGCAGGCCGGCCCGCGCTTCGAGGAAAACCTCGATGCGGTCAAGCGCCTCTGGACCGAAGATTTCGTGACGATGTCCGGCTCGCATTTCGCGCTGGATCACGCGAACTGCACGGTCAAGCCGGTGCAGAAGCCGATGCCCCCGATCTGGATCGGCGCCAACGCCGATATCGGCGTGCGCCGCGCCGCGCGCATGGCGGACGCGTGGTTCATCAACCCGCACAACACGCTGGCGACGCTGGATCGCCAGATGGCGCTCTATCGGCGCGAGCTCGACCGATGCGGCAAGCCGTTCCCCGCCGAGCTGCCGATGATGCGCGAAACCTTCATCGCCCGCTCCCGCGAGGACGCCATCCGCTTGGCGCGCCCGGCGCTGGAGGAGAAGTACAGGGCCTACCGCGCCTGGGGCCAGGACAAGGTGATGCCGGCGAGCGACCACCTCGACCGCGACTTCGCGGCCCTGCTCGCCGACCGCTTCCTGCTCGGCACCCCCGACGAAGTGGCCGAGCAGATCCTCGCGCTGCAACGCCGCTTCGGCGTGAACTATTTCTGTGTCAGCGTGCATCTGCCCGGCACGCCGAAGGAGGTCGCGCTGGAGCAGATGCAGGTTTTGGCGGAGGAGGTGTTTCCGAGGGTGGCGGGGGCGGGGTAGTGTGGCTCGTTTAATTGGCTAAATCCTCGTGCGGCCTGCCCTGACCTCTCGTTCAGCGAGCGTCGCGCTACTCCGCCCCAACTTCGCCTCGCTGTCCATCTTGGCCAGTGTGCGACCGTTCCGAAGCGAAGGTGCGGCGACGACGTTGTCATAAATCGGCTTCTGCGGCCGGACGATGTAGGCGCAAAGCTAAACTGTCCCCTGTCCGCAAAGCAGAAATGTCAGCCTCCCCTGGTTGCGATCTGACTGGGAGAGCGAGCTGTGGGCTGGGTGGTGATGAGCAGGCGCGACATACAGCGCATCGAGGTGCTGTCCGAAGTGGTGTCCGGCCGCCGCACGATCGCGGCAGCGGCCGCGGTGCTGTCCGTGACGCCGCGGCACGTGCGCCGCTTGCTGCGGCGACTCCAGGCCGGCGGCGGTGCCGCGCTGGCGCACAAGGCGCGTGGCCGGCCGTCCAATAACCGGATCGCCGCGGGCGTGCGCGACTACGCGCTGGCTCTGGTGCGGGAGCGCTACGCCGACTTCGGCCCGACCCTGGCCGCGGAGGTGCTGGCGCAGCGGCACGGGCTGACGGTGTCGCGCGAGACGTTGCGCGCCTGGATGGTGGCAGCCGGCCTGTGGTTATCGCGCAAGCAGCGTCGGCGCTTCCACCAGCCCCGGCTGCGCCGTGAGTCGCTCGGCGAGTTGGTGCAGGTCGACGGCAGCGAGCACCGCTGGTTCGAGGACCGTGGCGGTCCTTGCTCGTTGCTGGTGTTCATCGACGACGCCACGGGGCGGCTGATGCAGCTGCGCTTCGTCGAGAGCGAGAGCACGGCCGCCTACTTCGCGGCGCTGCGCGGCTACCTCGAGGCCCACGGCCGTCCGGTCGCCCTCTACTCCGACAAGCACACCGTCTTCCGGGTGGCCAAGGCCGACGCCAAGGGCGGCCAAGGCATGACCGAGTTCGGCCGGGCGCTGGCGGAGCTGAACATCGACATCCTGTGCGCCGACACGCCCCAGGCGAAAGGCCGGGTCGAGCGCGTGAACCGCACCTTGCAGGACCGGCTGGTCAAGGAGCTGCGCCTGGCCGGCATCGCCACCGTGGACGCCGGCAACGCTTTCCTCCCGGGCTTCGTCGAGCGCTTCAACGCCCGCTTCGCCGTCGCCCCCGCTCGCCCGGGCGATCTGCACGGGCCGCTGGACCTCTCGCCCGGCCGGCTCGGCGACATCCTGTGCCACCGCGAGCTGCGCCATGTGGGCCAGCAACTCGCCCTGGCCTACGACCACACGCTGTTCATCCTCACGCGCAACGACGTCACCGAGGCGACCGCCGGAGAGTATGTCGAGATCTACGACTACGCCGACGGTCGGCTGGACATACGCTGGCGGGGTTGCTCTTTGCCCTACACGATCTTCGACAAGGAGCAGCGTGTGAGCAGGCGGCCATCGTCGAGAACAAGCGGCTGGGCGCGGCCCTCGCCCTCGTCAAGGCGCAGCAGGATCTCGGACGACCGCCGCCGCGCGTGCGGACGAACAGCGAGGCCGGAGGCTACCAGGCCAGGCCGAACAGACGTGCCGGCCTGCTCAGCCCCGCTCCGCCTGCGGCTCCGCAGCGCTGAGTAGGCCGAGGGACACTTCAACTTTGCACGTCACAGGACATTTCTATCCGGTTGCAACAGACGATGTAGGCGCAAAGCTAAACTGTCCCCTGTCCGCAAAGCAGAAATGTCAGCCTCCCCTGGTTGCGATCTGACTGGGAGAGCGAGCTGTGGGCTGGGTGGTGATGAGCAGGCGCGACATACAGCGCATCGAGGTGCTGTCCGAAGTGGTGTCCGGCCGCCGCACGATCGCGGCAGCGGCCGCGGTGCTGTCCGTGACGCCGCGGCACGTGCGCCGCTTGCTGCGGCGACTTCAGGCCGGCGGCGGTGCCGCGCTGGCGCACAAGGCGCGTGGCCGGCCGTCCAATAACCGGATCGCCGCGGGCGTGCGCGACTACGCGCTGGCTCTGGTGCGGGAGCGCTACGCCGACTTCGGCCCGACCCTGGCCGCGGAGGTGCTGGCGCAGCGGCACGGGCTGACGGTGTCGCGCGAGACGTTGCGCGCCTGGATGGTGGCAGCCGGCCTGTGGTTATCGCGCAAGCAGCGTCGGCGCTTCCACCAGCCCCGGCTGCGCCGTGAGTCGCTCGGCGAGTTGGTGCAGGTCGACGGCAGCGAGCACCGCTGGTTCGAGGACCGTGGCGGTCCTTGCTCGTTGCTGGTGTTCATCGACGACGCCACGGGGCGGCTGATGCAGCTGCGCTTCGTCGAGAGCGAGAGCACGGCCGCCTACTTCGCGGCGCTGCGCGGCTACCTCGAGGCCCACGGCCGTCCGGTCGCCCTCTATTCCGACAAGCACACCGTCTTCCGGGTGGCCAAGGCCGACGCCAAGGGCGGCCAAGGCATGACCCAGTTCGGCCGGGCGCTGGCGGAGCTGAACATCGACATCCTGTGCGCCGACACGCCCCAGGCGAAAGGCCGGGTCGAGCGCGTGAACCGCACCTTGCAGGACCGGCTGGTCAAGGAGCTGCGCCTGGCCGGCATCGCCACCGTGGACGCCGGCAACGCTTTCCTCCCGGGCTTCGTCGAGCGCTTCAACGCCCGCTTCGCCGTCGCCCCCGCTCGCCCGGGCGATCTGCACCGGCCGCTGGACCTCTCGCCCGGCCGGCTCGGCGACATCCTGTGCCACCGCGAGCTGCGCCATGTGGGCCAGCAACTCGCCCTGGCCTACGACCACACGCTGTTCATCCTCACGCGCAACGACGTCACCGAGGCGACCGCCGGAGAGTATGTCGAGATCTACCACTACGCCGACGGTCGGCTGGACATACGCTGGCGGGGTTGCTCTCTGCCCTACACCATCTTCGACAAGGAGCAGCGTGTCAGCCAGGCGGCCATCGTCGAGAACAAGCGGCTGGGCGCGGCCCTCGCCCTCGTCAAGGCGCAGCAGGATCTCGGACGACCGCCGCCGCGCGTGCGGACGAACAGCGAGGCCGGAGGCTACCAGGCCAGGCCGAACAGACGTGCCGGCCTGCTCAGCCCCGCTCCGCCTGCGGCTCCGCAGCGCTGAGCAGGCCGACGGGACATTTCAACTTTGCACGTCACAGGACATTTCTATCCGGTTGCAACAAGTTACCCACTTCTGGGACTGTCTCCGGCTCATCCAGCGGCTGAAAGTATTGCTTCACCATAGCACCAGCCCGATGCGCTACGGTTATCGGATGAACACTGTCCCGCCAGCATCTCCAAGTCCCCCGCCGCCGCCCCAGCCGGAAACCTCTATCGCAACCGGTTTCGCGCTCATGCTGGAGACCGCCTGTAGCGACTTCGAGGCGATGCAGCGGCTAATCCGGGGGGAAACCCGGCTTGCCTTCACTAGCGGCCAAGAGGACTTTTGGGGACGGGCGCGTGCTCAGATGGCCCTGGCGGAGTCTTTCGTCTTCTACGTCGTAAGAGCTCGCCGAATTTGCGAGCACGGCGCTAGCTCGCTGGCGGTAGACCGCTTGCAACGACGGTCATTCCTGCAAGACACGGCAGGCGTGCTTGGCGTCAGGGACGTCAATGAGCACGGATTTGACGCAGGCGGGGCGGTCCGAGGGAAGTCGTCGAAGCCTTCCATGCATTATCATCCCACTGAGGACGCTCTGGTAGACGAAACAGCCATGATGGTGGTGGACAGCCAAAAGATCCTCATGGGGCCACTCAATCTTTATGACGTGTATGTTCCACGGACACCATGCGCAAACTTGCGGGATTCAGCGGCTTGCATCCTGCAATCTAGTCGCTGCATAGTTTGCAATATTCAAGCAGACCCGTGTGAAAACTCGATCGATTGCGGCAGCTACGACACTTCCCGTCGCTACCAGGCGCTCATGAGCATCGATGCTGCTCGATTGCGGCCTGTTGCATCGTAAAACTGCTGGTTGTCGTTACGGCATGGAGTTTTCACACAGTCTGCAAGACTTCTGGATAACCAATCCGCGCAAGGGCAGTCACGAACCGTAATGGTCGGCTGATGTGGCCCTCATCGGCCGCTCTACTTTAGCCTATCTCCCAACACCCGGCAAATACGGTCCGTTAAAAACACGGGGCCTGCTGTGATTCTTTTCCAGAGAAGCTACCGCACCGCGACCTTGCTGGCCTCTTGTCATCAACGCGATCATGCTACTGATAACGTTGCCGTGAATTGCGGTTTCTCAAACACACAATTACCAACCGCCGGCAGGATTCAACTCAAACAAGCCAACCGTCATCGTAAATGCGCCGCAGGTGCACGTGTGGAGAGTAAGATTGCCACCCGGATCCATTGGTAACAGCGCCGCCATATAGGTCTTAAGAGTCGCTCGCATTTGGGCCGAGAAAGCCAGCACTATCAGCCAATATCGGCGCCGATGCCCAACAGGCTGCGCCTTATCAGCCGCTCTCTGCTGAGAAAGTTTACTAAAGTCCCCATCGATCGCGTCAAAAAGTTCCTTGCCCCCGAAATCTCCAGTATGTGGACTTTCAACTTTTAACTCTACCCAGTAGTAAGTGTCTTTAGAGTCCATCCACGATCATATCGTGATCTGACAGAGCTTTCGGACCATCAGCCTGACTGATGCCCAGCGTAGGAATGCGAGCGCGTTCTGGTTCAGGCGCTCCCAGTCCCTGGCCAGCCTACGGCATCGGTTCAGCCAGGCGATGGTGCGCTCGACGATCCAGCGCTTGGGCAGGACGACGAACTTGCCGGCATCGGATCGCTTGACGATCTCGACGTTGACCGTGCGGCAGACCCGGCGCAACCCGAGCTGGAACCTCGGCCCTTGGTAGCCATTGTCGGCGTAGAGCTTCAGCAGGAACGGAAACAGCCCGAACATCGTCGCCATCAGCACCACGCCGCCATCGCGGTCCTGGATATCGGCGGCATGCACCACGGCAAGCATCAGCAGGCCCTGCGTGTCGACCAGGACATGGCGCTTCTTGCCCTTGATTTGCTTGCCCGCGTCAAAGCCGTGCCGGTCCGAAAGCCCCCTTTTTCCGCGCTCTTGACGCTCTGGCTGTCGATGATCGCAGCCGTCGGACTGGCCTCGCGTCCCGCCTTGTCCCGGCATTGGACGTAGAGCGCATGGTGCAGCCGGTCGAGCGTGCGATCGTGCTGCCAGCGCAGGAAATAGCTGTTCACCGTGCTGCGCGGCGGCAGGTCGGTCGGCAGCGCCGCCCACTGGCAGCCGGTGCCGAGAATGTACATGATTCCGTTGACGATCTCGCGCACATCGACCGTGCGCTTGTTACCGCCACGCTTGGCCGGCGGAATCAGCGGGGCCACCAGCGCCCATTCCGCGTCCGTCAGATCGCTCGGATAGCGCAGCTTGCTTCGGTCATAGCGTCCGCGATTCTCTGTCGTCCACATCCCACGCTCCTGCGAATCGGGGCCGCAGCCATGGAATCACAAGCGATTCAGCAAACTCAAGATGTTCGTGGATGGACACTTAGGCGCAAAAAACCCCGCCGTTGTCGCTCGCCGATTTGCCACGTAAAAATCTGACTTTTCGAGGCTGCCCGTATACATCTTTTCGCGCATGGGAAGCCAAGCTCTTGGACTTATTGTTCGGGACGAAAATAACTCGGCCACAGAGTCCTTCCTAGAGACCTGCACCAAGCCAAGGTCGGCGTTATATGCGACTGTCTCTGACAGATGTTCCCGAAAGATCTTATCAATGATGACTTGCGTCCATCCCTCAAAGGCTTCTCCCGAAGTCCACCCCCAAGAAATGTCATCCAACTTAGCACCAATATAGTGAGCAAAGGTTTTGGGCTTCATGGACTGTCCCTCGTTCAAGTAGCGGGGCGGTAGTGTCGGGCTCGATCCGGCAATGGCTAAAGTTGACAAACGGGCAGCCGCCTGCAACTGCAACCGTGACCGATATAGAAAAGTTCAGGTTCTCCCGCAACCCGAAGCTTGTATAGCCCGCCATCGTGACCCCGAGCGATCCGGCGAAGCGGGATAAAAGAGATGCCTATGGTCGCGCATGGGTCCAGAATTCAAGACTTCCGCAAATCGGGTTGGCGCGAGCCTCGCCAGCGGGTTACGCCTTGCAGGAGATATGACCGAATCTAAACCGCCAATCCGCCGGCCCCCCCCCCGGCGACATGGTGACGGTGAGGCGGATCGATCGCCTCGCCCGCTCGCGCTCCGACAACACCGGGATTTGCTTGCGCCAAGCGTACCAGGTTTCGGAAAGCCATGCGGTAGGATCACCGGCGGGCCGCTCCTGGCCTCCACATAACACGGCCGGCACTTGTAGGCGGGTTGAAGCGGAAAATCAGCCGGGCGCGGCCCTTAATCTGCGAATGCTGCGCTCATGGATGATGCCGATAATCAGCACGCCGTTCGGCTGCTCGTCATAGAAAATGACGTGCCGTGCGTGCTCATGCCGTCGCGCTCCGGACGCAAATTCATCGGCCTTGCGGCCAAACTTGGGAGTATCGGCCAGAAGTTGAAAGCATTAAATCATCCCGTCGCGGTATGCGTCCGCTTGCGCCGGCCCGAATGTCTCAAATCCGTATAGGAACATGTTCAGAAGGTCGTCGTCGGCGTCTCGTGTGAGCCGATATTCAGCCATGCACCCCGCGCCTCTTGGCGGTGTCGTGCGCCTCGGCGAAGATTTCATCAACGGTGCGATTGCTGATGCCGCTCTCCCTGGAAGCGGCCAGTTTTTTCCGCAGCGCGTCCATGGTCAGTTCCTGTTCGCGCCGGTCGCGGTCGCGGCGGACCAGATCGCGGACGTAATCGCTGACACTGGCGTAATCGCCGCGCCGGATTTGGGCCTCGATCCAGTCTTTCATGGGGTCGGGCAAGGATACGGTCATGGTCGCCATGGGGCACCTCCATCCTCTAGCTTCGCAGAAATAGGAAAAAATCACAAATATTCTTATATCCGCCTCGCAAGGCGGCCGGAATAAATCAGGATGCGATCAACCCGGCCAGAACCGCTAATCCCCGACCTGTTCGAAGAGGTAGGGGCACGTCACCGGGAACGCCCCATCCGGCAGCCCCGTTTCCCGCTGCGCCGTGAGCCGGGCGAACCGATATGCGGTCTCCAACGCATCCGGCAGCATCGGCTTGAGGCTCGGGTTGTCTTTTAGATGCTCGGCCAAGCGCTCGCGCTGCTCCACGACGGTCAAGCGCCAACTGGCGCTGCGCAACCCCGGCTGCACCTGCCACCTCAGCAAATGGGCCAACAGCACCGCAAGCCGGTTGACCAACTCGCGCTTCTCGCTGCGCCCCATGCTCGCGATTTCCTCGGCGATATTGCCAAGGTCGGCCTCATCCAGCCGCCCGGCACGCAGCAACGCCGCCTGCTCCGTCGCCCAGCCGTAGAAGTCGGTCTCGTACTTGCTAACCTCGCCCCTTGCATCCTCGCCCAGCCCTCAACCAACCCATCACCCCGCCCGCTCGCAATTCACCATCCACGGCGTCCCGAACTGATCGACGAGCATGCCGAACCGAGTGGCCCAGAAGGTCTCCTGGATCGGCATGCGCACCGTCCCGCCATCCGCCAGCGCGTGGAAGACGCGCTCCGCCTCGGCCGGGTCGTCGATGCCGAGCGTGACCGCGAAGCCTTGCGGTTCCCGATATTGCCCGGCCGGCGCGTCGGACCCCATCAAGGCCATGTCGCCCACCGTCAGCCGGGCGTGCATGATCTTGTCGCGCCGTTCCGCCGACGTCTGGTCCGCCATGGGCGATTCCCCATAGGTGAGCATGGCGCCGATCTTGCCGCCGAGGCACCGCTCATAGAACTTGAACGCCGCCGCGCATCGTCCGTCGAACATGAGGTAAGGATTGACCTGCATCGTAACTCTCCTGTCTGCACCGCATCCAAACGGCCGGCGAGGCCGCCCGCGCCCGCCCCCTACTGATCCACCACCGACCCATCCTGATGCGCCCGCATCCGGATCGGCCGGGGGCGCGCCGGAAAGCGCCGCTCGATATCCGCCACCACCTCGATCCCGCGCCCCAACGCCCCGCAACCAGACACCTAGCATCCGCCTCGTTCTATTTTCGCCCTATGCCATTGACGGCCGGCCTGGGTGATCTCGTATTGGCCGTCTTCGCGGCAAGCCGCCATGCCTCTGCCGGCGAGGCGTGCAAGGCAGGGTCCGTCGCTCACCTCGGCCGGTCGGCCGGCCGGCCCGCAGAGGACCAATCGATGCAGGGCCGACCGGCAGCACGTCTCAAGGTACGGTTCGCTCCACATCGCCCAGCCATACCGCGTCGTTGGTAGCCTGCAAATCCCGCCTTTCGCGTGCGCGACGTGCGCTGCATAAATCCCCATGCCCGTCGTGCCCACGCCTGTCCTGATGCCGCTGCTCGCCCGCTTCGGTCCGGAGCGGGCGCATTGGGTCGCGTTGCGTGTGCTGCGCGCAGGCCTTGGCGGGCGGGACCGCTCGCCCGACGACCCCATGCTCGCCACGGAGGCGTTCGGGCTGCGCCTGCGCAATCCCATCGGCCTCGCGGCCGGATTCGACAAGAACGCCGAGGCGATCAGGGGCCTCGCCTGGCTGGGCTTCGGCTTCATCGAGACCGGAACCGTCACCAAGCGGCCCCAGAGCGGCAATCCCAAGCCGCGCCTGTTCCGTCTCGCCGCGGATGGCGCCGTCGTCAACCGCATGGGATTCAACAATGCCGGCGTGGACGCGTATGTCGCGCGCCTGCGAACCCGCCCCCGCCATGGGCCGCCAATCGGGGCCAATCTCGGCATCAACAAGACCGGGGCAGAGCCCGAGAAAGACTATCCCGCCCTCCTTGCCGCCGTGGCGCCCTTTGTGGATTACGCCGTCATCAACGTCTCTTCGCCGAACACCCCGGGGCTGCGCGATCTGCAACAGGTGACCCGGCTCGACGCGGTTCTCCGCGCGGTGTCGGAGCGCGTCCCGACCCGACCGCCGTTGCTGGTCAAGATCGCGCCCGACTTGTCCCGGCAAGAACTGGCCGACCTGATCGAGGTCTGTGTCGCCCGCCACATCGAGGGCCTGGTCGTGAGCAACACGACGCTGGCGCGCCCGCCAGGCCTGCATTCCCCAGAGGCGAACGAGGCTGGCGGCCTGTCCGGGCAGCCGCTGTTCGCCCCTTCGACGGCCATGCTGGCCCGTGCCTATCTGCGCGCGCGCGGCCGCCTAACGCTGATCGGCGTCGGGGGCGTTTCCACGGGCGAGCAGGCACTGACAAAGATCAAGGCGGGCGCCTCGCTGGTCCAGCTCTACACAGCGCTTGTTTTCCAGGGACCGGGACTCGTCGCCCGTTTGAAACGTGAGTTCAGGGCGGCTCTGCAACGCGACGGCTTTGCGCGTGTGTCGGACGCGGTTGGCGTCGAGGCGTCCCGTCTGGCACAAGGCGCCTGATGGAACACCTGCCCGGCTTCGCCCCGCTCGCGGCCCGCTATGACGGGTTTATCCTCGATCTCTGGGGAGTTATCCATGACGGCGTGAACGCCTTTCCGCATGCGGTCGACTGTCTGCGGCGTTTGCGCGACGCCGGCAAGCCGACGCTGCTGCTGTCCAATGTGCCGCGGCCGAACGCGCCGGTGCAGGCGCTGATGCGTCGCATGGGGATCGACGACGACCTGTACGCCGCGCTGCTGACCAGCGGCGAGGCGGTCCGCCGCGCATTGCGTGACCCGCCGGACCTGTGGTGGGCCGAGCTGGGCAGCAAGGTCTTTCACTTGGGACCGGCGCGCGACCGTCCGCTGTTGGAAGGCCTGCCCCTGGAAGCGGTGGAGACGCCGCGGCAAGCCGACTTCGTGCTGAACACCGGCCCCGATGACCATCGTGATCCGACCGATCTCGGTGAGTTCGAGCCGGTGTTGCAGGAATGCGCGCGGCACCGATTGCCGATGATTTGCGCCAATCCCGATCTGGAGGTCATCCGAGGCGGCATCCGCGTGCTCTGCGCCGGCGCGCTCGCCGTGCGTTACCGCGAGATCGGCGGCGATGTGCGCATGCTTGGCAAGCCAGACCCGGCAATCTATGAGGCAGCCCTGCAACGGCTCGGCCTGCCGCCGGAGCGGGTTCTGGCCGTGGGCGATGCGCTGCGGACCGATATCGCCGGGGCGGAAGGGGTTGGCCTGCCCACGTGCTGGGTGCTCGGCGGCCTGCACGGCGCGGACCTGGCCGCCCCGGATGGAACGTTCGACCGCGACAGAGCGGAGCAGGAGGCAACTGAAGCTGGGCTGGCGCCGCTCGCGACGGTCCCGCTATTTGCCTGGTGAGCGTCAGGGCGCCCCGGCACGAAGCTGCATGACATCACCGATCCAATCCGTGCACGGCATCGCAAGAGCCACGCGCGCGCCCATCCCGCCGTCTTCGGTCAGGCGCATCGAAGCCCCCGCGCTCTCCGCGGATGTGCGGGCTTGCGCGATCGCGATTTCGCAAAGCGCCGCGTTTTCGACGGTGACCGTCAGAGCCATGTGCGGCGTGTGAGAAGGAGGCGGAATGACCGCCTCGGGCAAGCTCGCTTCAGTGCCGATGACCACCGTCAACGGGCCGGCTTCCGCGTTCGCCACCCGCGCGCCGAGGCAGATCCCGACCAGCGCGACCTCCACCCCCGCAGGGTCGACAACTGCCGAGCACAGCCTGGGTGCGAGCGTGGTCCGCAGGCGAACGCGCCGGCCGAGCGCGCTGACGATCAATGGCGCGACGTCGCCGACCAGCGCGTTGATGTCCGTGGGCTTGCGCGCTTGGCTCTGCCGCCGCGCGAAATGCACGAGCCCCGATGTCAGCTTGGCCGCGCGCTCGACGGCATCGCTGGCGCGTTTGATCAAGGCCTGCAAACGCTCGGGGTCGTCGGCTCGGCGCTCGATAAGCTCGAGGCACCCGAGCACGGTCGCGAGCAGGTTGTTGAAGTCATGCGCGACTCCGCCCGCGAGCTGGCCCGTCAGGCGTTGCCGCTCGACCTGCCCGTTCCAGGCCGGCGCGCGCAGGCTCTCGGCACGCGCGACCTGGAGGAAATCATTGCATTCCGACAACGCACGGGTGCGCTCGGCCAGGCTCGCCTCGATCAGCTCGACGTCTTGGCGATGCTGGTCTTGCAGTCTTTCGCGTTCTTCCCGAATTTCGCGTGCTGCGGCCGTAAGGAAGTCGAACTCGGAAGCCGCCTCCACCCGAGGGCGATCCAGCGCGCGTCCTACCTCCCGGATCTGCGCGCGCAACGGGGTCGCGATCAGTGATCGCCCAACCAAGCCCGCCAGGATCAGGGCCGCCGCAATGGAGCCGGGAACCGCAATGAGGGCAGGGAGGTTTCCGGAGGCGATCAGCACCTGACCGAACACTGCTGGCAAGAGGCACGCAGCAGTCAGCAGAAGCAGCCGTGCAGGGAGGCCCATGGATTATCGCAATGGGAGCCGCAGGCTGAATCCTGGGGCAAGCGCGGTACGCCGGTCGGGGCGGGCCTCGACCTGCGATCCCGGCGTGAATCCCTCGCTGGGGCGCACGGACGGGTCATTGAACCAAGCGGGTCCGATCACCGGCCGACTTTCCGGCGCCCGTGGCGGCGGAGGCGCATACGCGAACAGGTCTGGGACGGGAGCGGCAAGTCCGGGCGGCCCAGCCGGGGGCGGCGTGGGAGGCAGCGGCAGGGGCGCGCGCGGGCTGGCCGCGGCAAGAAGAACAAGGCCGGGAATGCACCAGCGCCAAGTTAATCCGGTCCAAGTCAATCCGGTCACAGACCCCCCAGGGGCAAGGTTGGGGCGCGCGGCTCGATCCGACGCACGCCGCGGCGGTCCTCGGCGGGGTTGCCGGACGGCTGACCGAGGATGTCGGTCCCGCAGTTCCGCCATGCCTCCAACGCCCAGCGCACGGTGGGGAAGGCGAGGCGCTCCCACGGGATGTGTTCCCAGGAAAACAGCGCCACCTCGAGGCTTTCCGGGCCGGCAGCAAAGTCCGGCGCGCCTTGGCCTTGGAAGCGGGCCCGAAAAAGGATCTGCACTTGGTCGATGCGGCTGATGCTGTAGATCCCGATGATGCCGTCGAGGGAAATCCGGGCCTGCGCCTCTTCCCAAGCCTCGCGCATGGCGCCTTCCTGGATCGTCTCGCCAAGTTCGAGATAGCCCGCCGGCAGCGTCCAGAACCCGTAGCGCGGTTCGATCGCGCGGCGGCACAGCAGCACCTGCTCGCCGACGGCCACCACGGCGCCGACGACGATCTTGGGATTCTCGTAAGCGACGTGACCGCAGTCGGGGCAGACCAGCCGCTCGCGGTTGTCGCCATCCGGGATCCGGCGGACGAACTCCTGCATGGGGTTAAAATGCCGTTTCTGGCGTCTGTGATCAAGTCCTGGAGACGCCAGGTCGTTGTCAATCGGCGGCCTGTGTCGAGCGCTAGTGCTCTTGACTCATACGGACCGTGCAGGCAGTCTGTCGAGCTTGGCCAGGATTGAGGCGGCCGAGGCGGTCCAGACGAACGGCTTCGGCTCGGCGTTGTGCTCGGCGAGGTAGCGTTTGATGGCGGCTTGCAGATCGACGATCGAATGGAAGCTGCCGCAACGGATGCGCTTGCGCGTCAGCACGGAAAAGAAGTTCTCGACGGCGTTCAACCACGATCCGGACGTGGGCGTGAAGTGGAAGGTCCAGCGGGGATGCCGTTCGAGCCACGCCTTCACCTTCGGATGCTTATGAGTGGCGTCGTTGTCGACCACCGCCTCGATCAGCTTGCCGGCCGGAACAGCGCGCTCGACGTCGTTGAGGAAGCGGATGAACTCCTCGTGCCGGTGCTGCTGCATGCAGCGGCCAATGACGGAGCCGTCGAGCACGTTGAGTGCGGCGAACAGCGTGGTCGTGCCGTGGCGCTTGTAGTCGTGGGTCATCGTGCCGCATCGGCCCGGCTTGATCGGCAAGCCCGGCTGCGTGCGATCGAGCGCCTGGATATGGCTCTTTTCGTCGATGGACAGCACGACGGCTTGCGTCGGCGGGTCCAGATAGAGGCCGACGATGTCGGTCAGCTTGGCGGCGAAGTCGGGATCGCGCGACCGCTTGAACGTGCGGATGCGGTGCGGCTGGAGCTTGTGCGCGGCCCAGATGCGCGGCACCGATGTCAGGGAGATGCCGACGGCCCGAGCCATCGCCCGGCCGGTCCAGTGCGTGGCCTCATGCGGCGGATCGGCGCAGGTCAGCGCAACGACGCGCGCCACCGTCTCAGCCAAGATCGGCGGCTTGCCAGGCTTGCGCGTCTTGTCTCGCAGCAGCCCGTCCGCGCCCTCCTCGGCGAAGCGTCGCTGCCAGCGCCAGACCATCGGACGACTGACCCCCAGGCGCGTCGCCACCGGCTGCACCGGGCCGCGCTCCGCTGCCGCAAGCACGACCCGCGCGCGCTCGACATGCTTTTGCGGCCGATTGCGGTCGGCGAGGATCGCCTCAAGCGTCTCTCTATCCGACGAACTCAGGATCACGCATACCGTCTGTGCCATGCCGACAGAATCGCACGGTCGCACACCGTTGTAAATCGCCCGAACGGGTCAGAGCACTAGCCCCCCTCCGCGGCCTCTACCATCGCGCTGCGCCGACTGCACGCGGTCCCCGGCCAGTTCCTCGGCCTCGTTGGTGGTCCGTGTCGGCCGCCGCGTACGCCGCCTCGGCTTCCGCCAAGCGGCGCTCGGCGTCCGCGCGGACGATCTCGCCCACCGGCTGGGCGTCGGTCGCCAGCACCGTGCAGCGCTCCGGCGTCACCTCGGCGAAGCCGCCGGAGACGAACAGCCGGTCGGTGACCTGCTCGCCCAGGTAGAGCGCGATGGTGCCGCCGCGCAGCATGACGATCATCGGCGTGTGGCCCTCCAGCACGCCCATGTCGCCCTCGCTGCCGGGGATCACCACCATGTCCACCGGGCGCGACAGCAGCAGTCGCTCCGGGCTGACGATCTCCAGCGCGATCGGCATCAGGCGGCGGCCTTCATCGCCTCGGCCTTCTTCACCGCCTCCTCGATGGTGCCCACCATGTAGAAGGCCCCCTCGGGCAGGTGATCGTATTCGCCGGCGCAGATCGCCTTGAAGCTGCGGACCGTGTCGGCGACGGGCACGAACACGCCGGGGATGCCGGTGAACACCTCGGCGACGTGGAAGGGCTGGCTCAGGAAGCGCTGGATCTTGCGCGCGCGCGCCACCAGCAGCTTGTCCTCCTCGGACAGCTCGTCCATGCCCAGGATGGCGATGATGTCCTGCAAGCTCTTGTAAGTCTGCAGGATGCGCTGCGTCTCGCGCGCGACCGCATAGTGCTCCTCGCCGACGACCCGCGGATCGAGCGAGCGCGACGTGGAATCCAGCGGATCGACCGCCGGGTAGATGCCAAGCTCCGAGATCGCGCGCGACAGCGTGGTGGTCGCATCCAGATGGGCGAACGATGTCGCCGGCGCCGGGTCGGTCAGGTCGTCGGCCGGCACGTAGATCGCCTGCACCGAGGTGATCGAGCCCTTGTTGGTCGAGGTGATGCGCTCCTGCAGCGCGCCCATGTCGGTGGCGAGCGTCGGCTGATAGCCCACGGCGGAGGGGATGCGTCCCAGCAGCGCCGATACCTCGGCGCCCGCCTGGGTGAAGCGGAAGATGTTGTCGACGAAGAACAGCACATCCTGGCCTTCCTCGTCGCGGAAGTATTCGGCGACGGTGAGGCCCGACAGGCCGACGCGGGCACGGGCGCCGGGAGGCTCGTTCATCTGGCCATAGACCAGCGCCACCTTGGAACCCTCGGTGGTGTTCTCGCCGAGCTTGATGACGCCGGCGTCGATCATCTCGTGATAAAGGTCGTTGCCCTCGCGCGTGCGCTCGCCGACGCCGGCGAACACCGAGACGCCGCCATGCGCCTTGGCGATGTTGTTGATCAATTCCTGGATCAGCACGGTCTTGCCGACGCCGGCGCCGCCGAACAACCCGACCTTGCCGCCTTTCAGGTAGGGGGCCAGCAGGTCGACGACCTTGATGCCGGTGACCAGCACCTCGGCCAAGGTCGCCTGCTCCTCGAAGCTCGGGGCGTCGCGGTGGATCGGGTAGCGCAGCTTGGTCTGGATCGGGCCGCGCTCGTCCACCGGCTCGCCAATGACGTTCATGATGCGCCCCAGCGTCTCGGGGCCCACCGGCATCGGCGATCGGCGCCCCGGTATCCGTCACCTCCTGGCCGCGCACCATGCCGTCGGTGCTGTCCATCGCGATGCAGCGCACGGTGCGCTCGCCGAGTTCCTGCGCGACTTCCAGCACCAGCGGGCGGTCGCCCACCCGGGTGATCAGCGCGTTCTGGATGAACGGCAGGTCGCCGTCGAACTGCACGTCCACCACGGCGCTCAGGACCTGGGTGACGCGGCCGACGATGTTGCTCGACGCCGATGCGGGGCGCGGCGCGGTGGTGGCGGACATGATTGCTCCTCGTTGCCTGCTCTACAGCGCCTCGGCGCCGGAGATGATCTCGATCAGTTCGCGGGTGATGTTGGCCTGACGCGCGCGGTTGTAGTTCAAGGTCAGCCGCTTGATCATGTCGCCCGCGTTGCGCGTCGCATTGTCCATCGCCGTCATCCGCGCGCCGTGCTCGCCGGCCGCGCTTTCCAGCATCGCGCGGTAGATCTGGATCGCCAGGTTCTGCGGCAGCAGGCGCGCGAGGATCGTCTCCTCGTCGGGCTCGAACTCATAGATCGCACCGCCCAACGGGTCGGCGCCGGCCGCCACCGCGCCCTCGGGCACCGGGGCAGGCACCAGCCGCTGCTCGGTCACGATCTGCGAGATCACCGAACGGAAGCGGTTATAGACGATGGTGCACACATCGATCTCGCCCGCCGCCAGCATTGCCGTCACCCGCTGCGCGATCTCCTCGGCGTCGGTGAACTCCACCCGCTTCTTGCCGGCGTAGGTGATGTCGCCGGCGAAGCGGCTGGCCAGTTCGCGGCGCAGATAGTCGCGCCCCTTGCGGCCGACCGAGAGGATCTTCACCGTCTTGCCCTCGCTCTCCAGCCGGCGGGCCAGCGTGCGCGTGGCGCGGCCGATGCTGGAGTTGAAGGCGCCCGCCAGACCCCGATCGGCGGTGACCGGAACCAGGAGTTGCACCTTGTCCTCGCCCGTTCCGACCAGCAGCCGGGGAGCGCCGGGGCTGTCGGCGACCGAGGCGGCCAGCGCGCCCAGCATCCGCTCCATCCGCTCGGCATAGGGCCGAGCGGCCTCGGCCTGGGCCTGCGCGCGGCGCAGCTTCGACGCCGCGACCATCTTCATGGCCGAGGTGATCTTCTGCGTCGACTTGACGCTGTTGATCCGGTTCCGCAGGTCCTTCAGGCTAGGCATCGGCGGGCCTCGATCAGACGAAGTTCGTTGCGAATTTGTCGAGAAACCCGGCCAGCTTCGTTTCGGTGTCGGGCTTCAGCTCCAGGTCGGCGCGGATCGCGTCCAGGATGGCCGGCTCGCGCGACTTCAGCTCCGCGAGGTACATCTGCTCGAACGCGCCCACCCGGCCGAGGTCGATCTTGTCGAGATATCCGCGCACGCCGGCGAAGATCGCCGCGACCTCCTCCTCCACCGGCATCGGCTGGTATTGCGGCTGCTTCAGCAGCTCCGTCAGCCGCGCGCCGCGCGCCAGCAGCGCCTGGGTGGAGGCGTCGAGGTCGGAGGCGAACTGCGCGAAGGACGCCATCTCGCGGTACTGCGCGAGTTCCAGCTTGATGCGCCCGGCGACCTGCTTCATCGCCTTGACCTGCGCCGCCGAGCCGACGCGCGAGACCGAGAGGCCGACATTCACCGCCGGGCGGATGCCGCGGAAGAACAGTTCCGTTTCAAGGAAGATCTGTCCGTCGGTGATGGAGATGACGTTGGTCGGGATATAGGCCGACACGTCGCCGGCCTGCGTCTCGATCACCGGCAGGGCCGTCAGGCTGCCGGCGCCGAACTCGTCGCTCATCTTCGCCGCGCGCTCCAGCAGGCGCGAGTGCAGGTAGAACACGTCGCCCGGATACGCCTCGCGCCCCGGCGGACGGCGCAGCAGCAGCGACATCTGCCGGTAGGCGACCGCCTGCTTGGACAGGTCGTCGTAGACGATGACCGCGTGCCGGCCGTTGTCGCGGAAGAATTCGCCCATGGCGCAGCCGGCGTAGGGCGCCAGGAACTGCATCGGCGCCGGATCGGACGCGGTGGCGGCGACGACGATGGAGTAGTCCATCGCCCCGTTCTCCTCCAGCGTGCGCACCAGCTGGGCGACGGTGGAGCGCTTCTGCCCGATGGCGACATAGATGCAGTAGAGCTTCTTGCTCTCGTCGGTGCCGGCGTTGATCCGCTTCTGGTTGATGATCGTGTCGATGATCACCGCCGTCTTGCCGGTCTGCCGGTCGCCGATGATCAGCTCGCGTTGGCCGCGCCCGATCGGGATCAGCGCGTCGATCGCCTTCAGCCCGGTCTGCATCGGCTCGTGCACCGACTTGCGTGGGATGATGCCCGGCGCCTTCACTTCGACCAGCCGACGCTCGGTGGCCGCGATCGGGCCCTTGGCGTCGATCGGGTTGCCGAGCGCATCCACCACGCGGCCCAGCAGGGCGTCGCCCACCGGCACGTCCACGATCGCGCCGGTGCGCGCCACCGTGTCGCCCTCGCGGATCTGGCGGTCGTCGCCCAGGATCACCACGCCGACATTGTCGGTCTCCAGGTTCAGCGCCATGCCGCGCAGCCCGGCGCCGGGGAAGGCGACCATCTCGCCGGCCATCACGTTCTGCAGCCCGAACACGCGGGCGATCCCGTCACCCACGCTCAGCACCTGACCCGTCTCGGCGACGTTGGCCTCGGTATCGAACGCGGCGATCTGCTGCTTCAGGATCTCCGAGATCTCGGCGGGGCGGATCTCCATATCAGGCGGCTCCCTTCATGGCGAACTGCAGGCGTTGCAGCCGCGACTTGAGTGAGGTGTCATAGAGGCGCGCGCCGACGCGCACCACCAGGCCGCCCAGCAGGTCGGGCTCGACCTGCTCGACGATGTTGACGTTGCCGAACCCGGCCTCGATCAGGCGGGCGCGCAATTGCTGGCGCTGCACGTCGCTCAGCGCGTGCGCCGAGGCGACATGGGCGGTCGCGACGCCGCGCTTGCGCGCGACCAGCGCGCTGAAGGCGGCGACAATCTGCCGCAGGCTGCGCAGCCGGCGATTGCTGGCCACCACGCCGACGAAGTCGCGCACCGGCTTGCCGAAGCCCTCCCGCTCCAGCACCGCGCTGGCCGCGGCGCGCGCCTGCTGCACGTCGATCAGCGGCGATTCGATCAGCCGGCGGAAATCGGCGCTGACGTCGATCATCCGGCCAAGCTGGTCCATCTCGGCCACGACGCTGTCGAGCGCGCGCGCGTCCTCGGCATAGGAATAGAGTGCCGCCGCGTAGCGGTCGGCCAGCCCGCCGCCGCTGGCGACCGTGGTGTTTCCGGAGCTTGCCATCGAGCCGGAAGTCGTCGTCCCGCTTGGGGCCACAGCTAATATCCCGATTGCAGTAGAGCGCGCACAGGCGCCGGCGCACACTGATCGGCGCCGTCACCCGGCGGCGGGCGTCTAACATGGGGGGCATCATGAGGCAACATGGCTGCCGGAAGCCTCAGACGCTGTCCCGGCTGTCCAATTCGTCTACCTCGCTGGGACGTGAGCTCAAGAAAAGCTTGATTTGCCGGGATTTTGGTGCATTTTTGAACCATGTTCGATCCAAATCTGACCATGCGTCTGTGGCGGGACTACGAGTATGCCTACGCCATCGGGCTCGCCGCGATGCTGCTGGCCTTGGCGCCCGTGCTGGCCAGCCCCCCATTCCTGATCGCCACCCTGCTGCCGCCGCGCGGCTGAGCCTCTGTGGGCCCTGGCTGCTTGGCCCTCGCGCCCACCCCTCCCCCGGCCCCTCCCGCAAGGGGAGGGAAGGTTTCTCGGAGCGCTACTCCCCCTCCCCTTGCGGGAGGGGGTTGAGGGGTGGGGCTAGCGCGGGGCCGGCAGGCGGTCAGGGTTTGGAGCCGTCCGCCGGCGCCGTCCTGGCCGGGCTGGTAAAGCATGAGCGCGCCATAATCCCCGTCCTCCGGGCTACGGCTCACGCGCCCCAGGCCAGCGCGCGGGCGGTCCCGCCACGGCGGACCCGCCCTTCGATCAGCTTGTCCGCCCCGAGACACCGTCCGGGCGGGTCGATCAGGAACAGAATTTGGATGACGATCAGGAAGAAATACGTCCATGGCCACTCGCCGGGAGCCGAGTAGAGGCCCAGCCAGAGATTGAGCGCCATCGCCGCGCCCGCCAGCGCCCCGAGCCGAGTCAGCAGGCCCAGCATCAGCGAGACCCCGATCGCGACCTCAACCAGATAGACGATCGGCGCGAACAGCCCGATGTCGGGCAGCACGACCTGCTCGACCAGCCGGCTTTGCAGCGGGATGGCGGCATGGGCCACCATCTGCTTCATCCAGTAGATGAGCCCGCCATAGTTCGGCGGGATCTTCCACAGGGACTGCTGCCACCACAGCACCCCCACGATCAGCCGCAGCAGCCAGATGCCGGCGTGCCGCGCGGTCCGCTGCGCGGGATCGCGCCGCCACACGGCGGCGGCGATGACGACGCTGCCCGCCAGCACCAGCCAGAACACCGGCGTGGTCCAAGCGGCTTTAGTCAGGAACTCCAGGACATCATGGACGGGGTTCGGTCTCATGGATCGCTCCGCTTCGCCAGGCGCGTGCCGTCGCGGCGAGAAGCCGAAGCACGTCGTGCGCCCCGTTCGCCTCGCCCTTCTCGAAATCGCCTTCGACGCGCGCCATCTGGTTCGTGACGTGAGCGAAGCATAGCACCGCTTTGCCCCGCGCGCGGGCGAATGCGTACAACGCCGCCGCCTCCATCTCCACGGCCAGCGCGCCGTGGGCGCGGGCTTCGGCGATTGCGGCCTCGGTCTCGCGGAACGGCGCGTCGGTGGTCCAGGTCGCGCCAGCGACGACCGTCGGCGACACCGCCCGCAGCGCGCGCAGCACTGGCGACGTCAGGGCCAAGTCCGCCTCGGCGAACAGGCTGGGCGGCAAGTAGTGGTGGCTTGTCCCCTCGTCGCGCAGCGCGCGCTCGATCAGGATGAAATAGGGGGTTGGTCCGCTCGCCACGAGCTGGCCGGACGAGGTGATGCTCACCAACAGGCGGCAGCCGGAGGCGAAGAGCTGCTCGGCCACCAGCACGGCGAAGGGGGCGCCGACCGCGCATCCGACAAGGCCGAACGACTGGCCGTCCTGCGCGAACACCGACAGCTCGGTGTGATAGCAGGCCCATCCGGCGCTCCGACGCGCCCTGCCGTCGGTGCGCAACTGGCGCACGAGATCGCCGTCGGGATCGAGCACGCAGATATCGGGCACATCTTCCAAAGCCAGCCCTTTCTGCCGGCGCGCCTCCCGCAGCAGGTTCTCCGGCAGAAAAACCGAGGGGGCCGCGAAGTCCTTGGCCCGCAGTAGGAATGTCGCATCGGACGTCACGATGATCGCCTTTCGTCTCGGTCGGGAAACACCCGTCATTGCCCGCCAGGAGGCTGCCCCGTCAATCAAACCCCTCGCCATCGGCGCCGAGCCGCCCTATCTCGGCGTGCCATGTACGCGATTCGGACGGAACGGCTGACCAAGCGCTATGGCGATGTCCTCGCCGTGGATGCGATCGGCTTTGCCGTGCCGGCGGGCGCGACCCTGGGGCTGCTCGGCGGCAACGGGGCGGGAAAGACCACCACCATCGCCATGCTGCTCGGATTGCTGATCCCGACCGAGGGGCGGATCGAGGTGCTGGGTCACGACATGGCCCGCGATCGCTTCGCCGCGCTGGCGCGCATGAATTTCTCCTCTCCCTATGTCGCATTGCCGCAGCGGCTGACCGTGGCGCAGAACCTGCGGGTCTACGGCCATCTCTACGGCGTGCCCGAACTGGAGCGACGCATCCGCGAACTCGCGGAGCAGTTGGACTTGGCCCAACTCCTCGACCGCCGCGCCGGCCAGCTCTCGGCCGGCCAGAAGACCCGTGTGGCGCTTGCCAAGGCGCTGATCAACCGTCCGGCCGTCCTGCTGCTGGACGAGCCGACGGCGAGCCTCGATCCCGATACCGGCGATTGGGTCCGCAGCTGGCTGGAACGCTATCGCGACGAGACGGGCTGCACGATCCTGCTCGCCTCGCACAACATGGCCGAGGTGGAGCGGCTCTGCTCGCAGGTGCTGATGCTCAAACGCGGACGCATTGTCGATCGGGGCAGCCCGGCCGACCTGCTTGCCCGCTATGCCCGCGAGGACCTGGAGGAGGTGTTCCTCGACATCGCCCGTGACCGCCGTCGCGCGGCGGTGGAGGTGCCGGTATGAGGGCGTCGCCGCTGCGCCGCGTGTGGGGGATGATGTACCGCCACCTGGCGCTGTATCGCGGCTCCTGGCCCCGGCTGCTGGAGCTGGCCTACTGGCCCGTGCTGCAAATGCTCATCTGGGGCTTCACTGCCAGCTTCATCGCCGGCCGGATGGGTGTCGGTAGCAGTGCCGGCGCGTTGGCGGGAGCGACGCTGCTCGGCGGGGTGCTGCTGTGGGAGGTGGCGCTGCGCAGCCAGATGGGCGTGGCGATCAGCTTCATGGAGGAGATGTGGTCGCGCAACCTGGGCCACGTCTTCGTCTCGCCCCTGCGTCCGTGGGAGCTGGTGGCGGCGCTGCTCGGCATGTCGATCATCCGGATGCTGGCGGGCGTGATGCCGGCGATTGGCGTCGCGTGGCTGCTGTACGCGTTCAACCTGTTCGCGCTGGGGCCGATCGTCGTGCTGTTCTTCGCCAACCTGATGATCATGGGATGGTGGGTGGCGCTCGGAGTGGTGTCGCTGATCCTGCGCCACGGGGCAGGAGCGGAGGCGCTGGCCTGGTCGGTGCTGTTCGGCATCACCCCGTTTGCCGCCGTGTTCTATCCGGTGGCCGTGCTGCCGCACGTCATGCAGGTCGTGGCGTTCATCATCCCGGCCTCGCACGTCTTCGAGGGCATGCGCGCGGCGCTGCTGCACGGCGTGATCCG
This sequence comes from uncultured Pseudomonadota bacterium, assembly GCA_963756495.1. Taxonomy (GTDB): domain Bacteria; phylum Pseudomonadota; class Alphaproteobacteria; order Acetobacterales; family Acetobacteraceae; genus DATFDN01. The sequence goes on from CAVWNS010000014.1 coordinate 672,390, forward strand.
ATGGGACCACATGATCGCCGCCATCCTGCTGAACGCGGCCTGGTCGGTCGGCGCCGGCGTGCTGTTCGCCCGCCAGCTTCGCCAGGCGCGGATGCGCGGCGCGCTGCTGAGCATCGGCGAATGAGCGTCACGTCGTTCTGGCTGATCCGCCACGCGGTGGTGGAGGAGAACGCCCGCGCGATCCTGTACGGAACGCTGGATGTCGAGCTATGCCCGGCGAGCCTGATCGAGCAGGCGCCGATGTACCGCGCCCTGGCCCGCCGGTTGCCGCGGCCGGCGCAGTGGGTGGTCACGCCGCTGTCGCGCACGCGCCGCACCGCCGAGACGATCTTCGCCACCGGCTACCCGGCCGCCGGGCTGGAGGTGGACCCCGCGCTGACCGAACAGTCGCTGGGGGAGTGGCACGGCTTGGCGCATGCCGAGCTGCCGGCGCGGCTGTCGCGGCCGGCGCACGCCTTCTGGCCGCTGTCAGGCCAGGAGCGCCCGCCCGGAGGCGAGTCGATTGCCGAGGTCATCGTGCGGGCCGGCGCGGGCATGGAGCGGCTGGCCCGCGCCCACCGGGGCTCGGCGGTGGTGGTGGTCAGCCACGGCGGCACCATTCGCGCCATGGTGGCGCACGCCCTCGACATCGGACCCGACAACGCGCTGCATCTGGCGATCCAGAATCTATCGCTGACACGTCTGGAGCGGCATGATGGCGGCTGGCGCGTCGTCTGCGTGAACGAGTTGCCGGGATATTGACGGCCCCGCGATATCGGGCAAATCGCGCCGATGGAGTATGGGCGATCGAGGAGACCCATCGATGAAGCGCTTTCTGCTCGCCGCCGGCTTGCTGCTGTTGCCCGCGCTCGCCCACGCGCAGCTGGATGAACAGGCGCTGGTCGATCGTTCGACGATCGCCGTGCAGGAGATGATGAGCCAAGGCATCTCCCATACCCCGCGCATGATGCTGGAACGCGCTCGCGCGGTGCTGATCTGCCCGCGCGTCTTCAAGGCGGGCTTCTTCTTCGGCGGGTCGGGCGGCAATTGCGTGATGCTCGCGCGCGCCGGCAACGGCACCTGGTCCTATCCGGCCTTCCTGACCATCGGCAGCGCGAGTTTCGGCTTCCAGATCGGGCTGGAGGACAGCGCGCTCGTGTTGATGGTGATGACCAATCGCGGGCTCGAAGCGCTGATGAACAGTCATTTCAAGCTGGGCGGGGGCGCCTCGCTGGCGATCGCCACCGTGGGGGGCGGGGTGCAGGGCGCGCTCACCACCGGCATCACCGCGGATATCGTCGCCTTCCAGGCCTCGCGCGGTGCCTACGCCGGCATCTCGGTCGAGGGCAGCATCCTCAACTCGCGCACCGACATGAGTCGTGCCTATTACGGGCAGCCCTTCGACACGCGCCAGATCGTGATGGCCATGCAGGGTGCCAATCCCGGCGCCGACCCGCTGCGTAGCATCCTGACGCGTTTCGGCTCGCCCGCTGCATACCCGCCTCCCGGCTATGCCGCGCCGCGTGGGTATGCCGCGCCCTCCGGTTATGCTCCCCAGCCCGGCTACCCGCCCCAGGCGAGCTACCCGCCAGGGACAGCGGGGTATCAACCGTCGTATCCGTCCAGCAACCCACCGCCGGGCGGTTATGCGCCAATGACCGGGTACCAGGGGCCGCCGGAAGGACAAGGCAGAGACTTCCAGCAGCAGGCCCTGCCGCCGCCGCACTGAGCCCCGGGGTGCATTCCCGTGCGTCGCGACTTGCTCTAGCTTGCGGCGATGGCCGCCGCGCGTCCGTTCTGGAAGACCAAGCAGCTGGAGGAGATGACCCCGGCCGAGTGGGAGTCGCTGTGCGACGGCTGCGGACGCTGCTGCCTGCACAAGCTGCGCCACGAGGATGACGGCGCGCTGTCGTTCACCAACGTCGCCTGCCACCTGCTCGATCACCAGACCTGCCGATGCACCGACTACGCTCACCGCCATCGCCGGGTGCCCGACTGCGTGCAACTGACTCCGGCGACCGTGCGGGAGGTGGACTGGCTGCCGCCGTCCTGCGCCTATCGCCGGCTGGCCGAGGGCAAGGGACTTGCCTGGTGGCACCCGCTGGTCTCCGGCGATCCCGCCACGGTCCATGAAGCCGGCATCTCGGTGCGCGGGCGCGCGGTGTCGGAGCGGCGGGCCGGCCCCTTGGAGCACCACATCACCGACTGGCCGGGACGGATGCCGCGCGGGCGACGCGCCAAGGAGGAACGCTGATGATGACCGATGCCCTCTTCGGCGGCGTCAATGCCGCCGTGCTGACGCCGATGAACGCCGATTTCTCGGTCGATCTCGACCGCATGGCGGCACATTGCCGCTGGCTACTGGCGAATGGCTGCAACGGCCTCGGCATCCTGGGCACCACGGGCGAGGCGAACAGTCTCGGGATCGACGAGCGGCTCGCGACGATGGAGGGCCTGGTCGAGCGTGGCATTCCGGCGACCAAGCTGATGCCGGGCACCGGGACGACGGCGCTGACCGACACCGTGCTCCTCACAAGGCGTGCCGCCGAGCTGGGCTGCCGCGGGGCGCTGCTGCTGCCGCCCTTCTACTACAAGAACCCCTCGGATGACGGCCTGTTCGCCTATTTCAGCGAGGTCGTCCGGCGTACCGGCGGCGACATCAGGATCTACCTCTATCATTTCCCGCAGCAGGCGGTGGTCGGCTTCGGCTTGGCGCTGATCGGCCGGCTGCTCGCCGCGTTTCCGGGCATCGTGAAGGGCATCAAGGACAGCAGCGGCGATTTTGCCAACACGCGCGCCTACGCCGAGCATTACGCCAAGGACGGGTTCGAGGTCTACGCGGGCGATGACAGCCTGCTGAGCGCGATGCTCGCCGCCGGGGGCGCCGGATGCATCACGGCGGCCTCCAACGTGAACTGCGCGGCGGGCGCGCGTGTCTATGCGAACTGGGACAACACGGCGGGCGAGGAGGCGCAGCGCATCCTTAGCGCGACCCGCAAGGCGGTGACGTCGGTGCCGCTGATCCCGGGGCTGAAATCGCTCGTTGCGCGCAACACGGAAGATGCGCGCTGGACCAACATCCGTCCGCCGCATCTGAAGCTGGATGCCGCGCAGGAGGCGGCGCTGTTTGCCGCCTTCGCCGCCAGCGGGTGCGTGCTGGCGAAGGTCGCTTGAGCGCGCGCGCCGAACCGGGGCGCTGTCAGCATAGCGGGGGCCGCACGCATGGCACTCCATCACGTCCGCATCGACGATGTTGCGCCGTTTCAGTACCGATTTCGGAGGCAACATCCACGCGCACATGGCTGACGTCGGGCGGGCCGTTGGGTCGCAGGCGATCGGGCTGACGATCCAGACGGTGGCGACAGGGTGCCGGTCGTCACGGCGGCATAGGCATGTGTTCCAGGAGGAAATTCTGATCGTCATGGCGGGAGCGGGAACGCTGCTGCATGGCGACGCGCAGGTTCCCGTCCGGCCGGGGGACTGCTTCTGCTACACACCATCCGACGCCGAGATCCATACGTTCGAAAATACCGGCACGGACGACCTTGTGATCTGGGCGTTCGGCAACCGATTTCGCCATGAAGTGTGCGTCTATCCCGATGAAGGCGTGGCTTTCGTCGAGGGATTGGGGGCGGAGATTCCACTTGCCGCGACGGTCGAAAGCGCGTGGACGGAGGAAAGACGCAAGCGATGAATGGGCACCACGACCCAAGGCATGAGCGGCCGTTTCTGCACCGCGCACGCTGAACGCGGTTGACGAATCGGATCGGATTGCGACTTGCTCCATGTGATGGAGCTGCCGGACGCCGAGTTGATCCCGCTTCCGCGCGGGCCCGCGCGCGTCGAATGGCGTCGCAGTCGACGTGCGCGACGCGTCAGCCTGCGGATCGACCCGTGCGGTGGTGCTGTGGTCGTCACGCTGCCGATGCGCGCCGGGCGTGGCGCGGGAGTCGCGTTGCTGATGGGCAACGCGGACTGGATCGCCGACCGTCTCGCGCAACTGCCGGACGCGATGCCGTTCGTCGATGGCGCGCTGGTTCCCATCGCGAACATGCCGCACCGCATCCGTCACATGCCCGGCGCACGCCGCGGCGCCTGGGTGGAAGCGGGCGAACTGCGCGTGAGCGGTGCGCCGGAATTCCTGCGACGCCGTGTTCTCGACTATTTCCGCAAGGAGGCGCGCGCGCGCCTGACGGTGCTGGTCGCCGGAAAGGCCGGGCGGATCGGCGTCGTGCCGCGCCGCGTCTCGGTCAAGGATACGCGCAGCCGATGGGGCAGCTGCGCCGCGGACGGCTCGCTCGCGTTCTCCTGGCGCCTGATGATGGCGCCGGAGTTCGTGCAGGACTACGTCGCCGCGCATGAGGTCGCGCACCTGCGCCACATGAACCACGGCAAGAGTTTCTGGGCGCTGGTGCATCGGCTGACCCCGCACACCGCAGAGGCGATCGCCTGGCTGCACACGGATGGCTCACGCCTGCTGCGCGCCGGCTGACAGCGCGCGCCAGATGGATTCCGGCGTTGCCGGCATGTCCAGATGCGTGACGCCGAGCGGGGCGAGCGCGTCCAGGATCGCGTTCATCACCGTCTGCGGCGCCGCCATCGCGCCAGCCTGGCCCGAGCCCTTCACCCCGAGCGGGTTAGCCTCCGTCGGCACGCCGGACAGCGCGATCTCCAGCGCCGGCAGGTCGGCCGCGCGCGGGATGGCGTAGTCCATGAAGCTGCCGCTCAGCAGCTGACCGCTCGATGTGTCGTACACGGTGCGCTCCAGCAGCGCCTGGCCGATCCCCTGCGCCACGCCGCCCTGCACCTGGCCCACGGTCAGCAGCGGGTTGAGCAGCCGGCCGAAATCATCGACCGCCAGATAGCGTTCCAGTGTCACCATGCCGGTCGCGGGATCGACCTCGACCTCGGCGACGTGGCAGCCATTCGGAAAGGTGAAAGGCGCATCGGCGATGTCGGCGCGCGAATCCAGGCTCGCGTCGAAATCCGCGGCCGCTCGCGCGACGTCGAGCAGGTCGGCCCCGCGCCCGTCGGCCGCCGCGAACCGGCCGGCCTCGAACGCGATCGCCTCCGGTGTCGTTTGCAGCAAACGCGCCGCCACCATGCGGCCCGTCTCGATCCCAACCTGGATCGCGCGCACGAGCGCCGCGCCGCCCATGTGCATGGAACGCGCGCCGCCATGGCCGCCGCCGGTCGCGACCGATGCCGTGTCAGCCTGCACATAGCGAAAGGCGCTGATCGGCAGACCGAGCATGTCGGCCGCGATCTGCGGATAGGTGGTCTCGTGGCCCTGGCCGTTCGACTGCGTGCCGACGAGCAGTGCCACGGTGCCGCCCGGCTCGAAGCGGATCTCCGCCGCCTCGCTCGGCTGGCCGCGCGCGGTCTCCAGGAAGCATCCCACGCCAAGCCCGCGCAGCCGGGCGCATCGCCCAGATGCCTCGCGGCGCTGGATGAACCCGGCGCGATCCGCGGCGATCTCGGCGGCATCGAGGTTGGCGCCGAAGCGTCCGCCGTCGATGATGATGCCGAGCGCGCTGCGATGCGGGAAGCGCGCGATCATGTTGCGCCGGCGCAGCGCAAACGGGTCCAGCGACAGAAGGCGCGCAGCTGCATCGGCCAGCCGCTCGATCACGTAGTTCGCCTCCGGCTTGCCGGCGCCGCGATACGCATCGATCGGCACCGTGTTGGTGAGCGCGCCGCGTACGTCCATGAACACGGCCGGAATGTCATACACGCCGCCCATCGCGGTGGCCGGTGCATTGGTGGAAGTCCCCGGACCGAAGCCCGCGACATAGGCGCCAAGATTGGCGATTGTCGCGACGTCCAGCGCCAGGAACCGGCCCGCATCGTCCAGCGCGAGGCGCGCGCGCGTGTGGTTGTCGCGTCCCTGGGCGGCGGAGGCGAAGTCCTCGGCGCGTTCGGCGATCCATTTCACCGCGCGCCCCAGCCGGCGCGCCGTCCACAAAAGCAGCACGTGCTCGGGATACACCGCGTTCTTGATCCCGAACCCGCCGCCCACGTCGGGCGCGCTGACCCGCACGCGCGCACGCGGCAGATGGAAGATCGCGTCAGCGAGCACGTCGCGAATGCCATGCACGCTGGCGCCGCTCAGCGTCAGGTGCAAACTGTCGCTCGCCGCGTCGTGCAGCCCGATCGCACCGCGCGTCTCCATCGGCGCGATGATCAGGCGGTTGTTGACCAGCGTGGTCTCGACGATATGCGCCGCACCCACGAAGGCCGCCTCCACCGCCGCGCGGTCGCCCTTCTGGAATCGGAAGGAAAGATTGCCCGGCGCCTCGTCCCACAGCAGCGGCGCATCCGGCGCGAGCGCCGCGCGGGCGTCGGTCACGGCGGGAAGCGGGCGATAGCGGACCGTCACGGTCTCGGAGGCGTCGCGTGCCTGCGCCATCGTGTCCGCGACGACGAATGCCACCACGTCGCCCACATGGCGCGCGCGCTCCCGCGCCAGGGCCGGTCGCGGCGGCACGATCATCGGCGCCAGCGTCGCCACCTGCGCGGTGCAGGGAATGGCGCCGATGGCGTCCGCGTCGAGATCGGCCGCCGTGAACACGCCACGCACGCCGGCCATGCTTCGCGCGGCGTCCGCCTCGATCGCCTCGATCACGGCGTGCGCGTGCGGCGAGCGCACGAATGTGCCGTGCAGCGCGTCCGCTGGCGCGATGTCGTCGATATAAGCGCCCGCGCCGGTCAGAAAGCGCGCGTCCTCCAGCCGGCGCAGGTCCTGGCCGATCTGCGCGGGCGGCATCAGAATCCCAGCCGCTCCGCCACGCCGTACTCGGTTGCCAGCTTGCGCAGCACCTCCCAGGTCGCGTCCTCTACGGAAATGCCGGTTTTGCGCCGCTCCTGCTCGCGCTGGAACTCGATCTCGCCGGGATAGTACACGCGATCGAATCCCTCGGCGGGCGGCGTGTCCTTCAGGTAGGCGGCGAACTCGGCGACCTCCTTCTTGAACGTCGCGAGCTCGCGGAAGGCGGCGACGTTGAACACCGCGATGAAGCAGCCGTCGTTGTGACGGCCCTTCGGGTCGATGCCGAAGCCGAGGCCCGTCAGCAGGCCGGAGAAGATCTCCACCATCGCGGCGAGCCCATAGCCCTTGTAGCCCTCGCCGCCGCCCAGCGGCAGCAGCGCGCCGCCCTGGCGCAGCTTGCGCGGATCGGTCGTCGGCTTGCCCTCGGCGTCGATGACCCAGCCCGCAGGCACCTCCTGCCCGCGCGCCACCGCCAGCGCGATCTTGCCGGCCGCCGCCGCCGAGGTCGCCATGTCGAAGAACAGCGGGCCATCGAGGTCCGACGGCACCGCGAAGCAGATCGGGTTGGTGCCGAGCCGCGCCTTGGCGCCGCCGAACGGCGCGACGTGCTTCGGGCTGCGGCCGGAATCGGCGGTGATCATCGCGATCATCCCCTCGGCCGCCGCCATCAGCGGGTAGCTGGCGAGCCGTCCGATATGGCCCTGCCGATGCACCGTGGCGGCGGCGACGTTCTGCGTGCGCGCCTTGTCGATGGTGAGGCGCATCGCGCGCTCGGTGACGACGTAGCCGAAGCCCCAGTTGCCATCGACCACCGTGGTCGTCGGCGTCTCCTGCACCACCGTCCACGGCGCGCCGGGAACGATGTGGCCGACCTTCACGCGCTCGATGTAGCTCGGGATCATGATGATGCCATGGCTGTCGTGGCCGGCGAGGTTGGCGCCGATCGACATCCGCGCGACCGTCGCGGCCTCGGCTTCCGGCGTGCCGGCCCCGATCAGCAGCGCCTTGGCGATTTCGGTCAGGCGATCCGGCTGGATGACGGGCATGTGCGGTCCTCCCCTTTGCGGGCGAGTGTCGGGCGCTTGGCCCCGGATGGGAAGCCGTATTCCCAAGCAAGCCCAGCCAGGCCCGGAAGCGAGGGGACTTTCGCGGAAGAGGGGACTTTCGCGGAACCGGCAGTGCATGACAGCAGGCTGCCTGCGAGATTGTTTGATGCTTGGCGTCAGGCGTCAAGCTCCCTATGCAGGCAGCGGATAATCCTGACCTACAAGGATAAATGGACAGAGCAGTTCAGTCAGGGCGAATTTGTCAGGGCTTTCCAGGGATTCGAACAGCAGGCCGCCAACCGGCCCGCAATCCTGAATGCCGCGCCGTCCCTTGACACCCTTCGGGCCTTGCCGAGCAACAGGCTTGAGGCCCTGAGAGGCCACTGGTTCGGCACCGATCCTCAGTTCTGGCTGAACCTCCAGGCGCAATTCGACCTGGTTGTCGCGGATCGCGAGATCGGCGAGGCCATTCGTCGTCTGCCGACCAAGGCAAGCCGCGACCGCAGCCGATCAGCCAAGGCTCGGATAATTGCGTGATCACGCCTGCCCGGCGCATCGCGGCAGGGGGCCCCGACGCTGGTGCGGATCGAGGGGGTGACGGAACGGCCTTGCTTGAACAAGGCGAGTTCGCATATTAGAACGTAAAGCGAACGATGCGGAGCCGAGCGTGCCTCTCCCTCCCTCCGAGCCCGCCTTTCCACGCGGCCAAGCCTGCCGGAATCCGCCGACACGACCATCCATCCCGCCGAGGCAATTCTTCGGCGCCATCGACCGGATTTCGCGTCGCATCGCCGGGACGCCGCGCCCGCTCGGCCTGATGCGCCTGATCCGCAAGGAGGCCGCCCGGCTCTTCGCGGAGTACGGGGTGGGCGCGGTGGGTATCTTTCGGGTCGCCGACGCCGTGCGACTGAGCGACTCGGCGGTCCGCTGATACTATGCCGGCCGCCGCGACCTGCTGCTCGACGTGCTCAGTCAGCACCTGCTCGGCCTCAACGAGGCGATCGGGACAGCGTTCGACACGCACCAAGCCGGCGCGGACAGGCTGGAGGCGGTGGTCGCTGCCTGGCTTGACCATGTGGCGGCGGAGCCGAACGAGCATCGCACGCTCTTGTTCTCGGCCCATCTGCCGCCGTCGGAGCAGCGCGAGGCGGTGGTGCTCAAGCATCGGGTTCTCTTGGAAACCGCCTTGCTGGCCCTGAGTGGCGCCGTACCCGGCCTCGCTGAACGGCGGGTGGTGAAGGCGGGCTGATTTGTACAACCGGCGCCAGGGGCGCGTCCGGTTGTACAATCCGCTGCAAGACGGCATTAATCTTTTTCGCGTTTGGGCCGGCTTCGCGACCGACGTTGCCAAGACCGCCCAATCCGTAAGCTCATATTCGCCTATTCCTGCTGCTGCCTGTCGCAAGCCCCGTGCCGCAGCGGCAAGCCCGTCTGTGCCTGCACTCAGCGTCGCCTCGATGCTGGTTGTGCATCGGCCTTCAATCCTGCCTGTAAGCAGGGTTCTGCCTGCATGTGGCAAGCCCTGTTGAACACTTGTCTGTCGCGGTTTTGTGAAATCGCCGCCTAACCACTATTGGGGCGAAGCGTGAACGTTTGTGCTATATCGCGTGTAGTGTCGAAGGGTGGCACACGAGATGGTTGCAGGAGCAGAGACGTTATGCGCCAAAGCTACGATAATGAGTTTGATAATTCGATTGCCGTATTTGTTGTGCTTGGCGTTGGCGGGCTGCTAGTGCTCTTGACTCATACGGACCGTGCAGGCAGTCTGTCGAGCTTGGCCAGGATTGAGGCGGCCGAGGCGGTCCAGACGAACGGCTTCGGCTCGGCGTTGTGCTCGGCGAGGTAGCGTTTGATGGCGGCTTGCAGATCGACGATCGAATGGAAGCTGCCGCGACGGATGCGCTTGCGCGTCAGCACGGAAAAGAAGTTCTCGACGGCGTTCAACCACGATCCGGACGTGGGCGTGAAGTGGAAGGTCCAGCGGGGATGCCGTTCGAGCCACGCCTTCACCTTCGGATGCTTATGAGTGGCGTAGTTGTCGACCACCGCCTCGATCAGCTTGCCGGCCGGAACAGCGCGCTCGACGTCGTTGAGGAAGCGGATGAACTCCTCGTGCCGGTGCTGCTGCATGCAGCGGCCAATGACGGAGCCGTCGAGCACGTTGAGTGCGGCGAACAGCGTGGTCGTGCCGTGGCGCTTGTAGTCGTGGGTCATCGTGCCGCATCGGCCCGGCTTGATCGGCAAGCCCGGCTGCGTGCGATCGAGCGCCTGGATCTGGCTCTTTTCGTCGATGGACAGCACGACGGCTTGCGTCGGCGGGTCCAGATAGAGGCCGACGATGTCGGTCAGCTTGGCGGCGAAGTCGGGATCGCGCGACCGCTTGAACGTGCGGATGCGGTGCGGCTGGAGCTTGTGCGCGGCCCAGATGCGCGGCACCGATGTCAGGGAGATGCCGACGGCCCGAGCCATCGCCCGGCCGGTCCAGTGCGTGGCCTCATGCGGCGGATCGGCGCAGGTCAGCGCAACGACGCGCGCCACCGTCTCAGCCAAGATCGGCGGCTTGCCGGGCTTGCGCGTCTTGTCTCGCAGCAGCCCGTCCGCGCCCTCCTCGGCGAAGCGTCGCTGCCAGCGCCAGACCATCGGACGACTGACCCCCAGGCGCGTCGCCACCGGCTGCACCGGGCCGCGCTCCGCTGCCGCAAGCACGACCCGCGCGCGCTCGACATGCTTTTGCGGCCGATTGCGGTCGGCGAGGATCGCCTCAAGCGTCTCTCTATCCGACGAACTCAGGATCACGCATACCGTCTGTGCCATGCCGACAGAATCGCACGGTCGCACACCGTTGTGAATCGCCCGAACGGGTCAGAGCACTAGTGATTTCCGCCCTGATATCCCACGCGCTCGGCGCGAGCTTCAGCGTGGTCTTGCCGGCAGTAGTCCACACGCTCGTTGAATTCGGCATTTTCGGCGTGCCGATGTGGTTTGCTCGCCGAGAATTAGATTCACTTGTGCCAGAATTGAGCTTCCCTGCCATCCTTGCTGCGAGCGTATTTGTCGCTCTTCTCGTGCAGTTCTGGGTGCCCGTGTTCCAGAACGTATGCGATGGTGGCCCATCATCCTTCCTCAGCAGTCAGGACTCTCTCAGCGATATGCCAGTCTGGCAGGCCACCGAGTGGTGGCACGAGTGGTGGGTGAACTGGATGGGAGCTGAAATCGGCCTTGCTGGCTGCATTATGGGCGTGCTGCGGGGCGTGGCGAGCAGGTGACCTGAGACAGGGGACTTCGGCAAAATTTGACAGCGCACCGGGGTTGACTCGCACCACGGGCCCTCGGGACGGAGCCAGGTTCCGAACTATGCGGATCAGGTTCGCATCTAAGAATTTAAAGGGCATTGAGGACGTGCCGTTAGCCCCGTCCATGCGGCACGCAGCCTCTTCCTCGGTCAACGAGTTTTCTTATGGCTTCTGAACCATCTTACCGGGATCTTACCTACGACCTTCGGAACCTTACCAGGAGGTGGCCGTCCGCAGAACAGCTTGCGGGAATCTTCGACGGCTTGCTGCAACAGGACGATCGCACTGCGGCCATCATTTCCGCGTCTGGCGTCGAAGTGATGCTGCGCGCATCCATACAGATTCGGCTCGCCCCGCTCACGCAGGATGAATTTGATCACCTGTTTTCCGAGCAAGGGCCGTTCGGGACTTTCGGCCAAAAGCTACATACGAGCTATTCCCTCGGGGTCCTGGGTAAGGAGACAAAGAAACTTTTACAAACGATTCAGCTTGTAAGAAATGTATTTGCCCATCATTAGGACAAAATTAATTTTGAAACATCCTCTATTTCGAAGTCGTGCGCTCTGCTGCGGCCGTTCGAAATCTATGAGGTACCTTTAATCCTGAAAGACCAGTATGATCACTCAAAAAACTTTACACCAAAGAGTGCTTACCTTGTTACTTGCAATACGATTGCCATTGAACTCACAAAATCCATCAGGCTCTTCGGATCGGATCAGCAAGTGCAATTGCTTTGAAGATGCTTTGCGCAGCTCGTTGCGGGAATTTACACATGCGTAGCTGCTCTCAGTGGTCGTCACGCCTCATCGTCATCATTCATGATCACCGCCGAATTGAGGGATGCGCGCGCAGCGCACGTCATCGGCCGTCGCACGGGCGCGGGCACGCGCTTACCGGCGCTCCTGGCGCTTTTGCGCCCGCACGTAGGATTTCAGGACGGCGTTCATGCGGGTTTGCCAACCCGGCCCCTGCGCCTTGAACCAGTCGATCACGTCCGCATCAAGCCGGATGCCCTGATGCTTCTTCGGCAGACGCGGCGGCAGGATAACACGGGCACTCGCCCAAAAATCGTCGTCGAGCGGCGGCGCGTCCGGGTCGGCGCGGGCTGCCGATTTCGATCTCCGCATCAGTGAGTGCGTTCACGCGCTGCCAATCCGTCGTGCCCTGGGCCTTCCGATAGCTGCCGTCGGGCTGCTCGATCATGACCGCGCCGTCCTGCGTCAGAATGGCCCTAATGGTGCTTTCGTCGCTCATAGTCCTGAACCTCCTTCCAGTTCGCTCGGCGGGCGGAAATCAAGCGGATACGATCTTCGCGCCAATTGAACGTCACATGATAAAGCTTGCCATTGAAGGGGCAGAGGAGAATGAAATGGTCCTCGCCGTAATCTTGCCTCCTGTCCTCAACGATCAGCCCTTCACTGTCCGCCAGCTCGAAAATTGGAAGGATATCTTCAAAAGCTATTCCGTGCTTCCGGCGGTTGCCTGCGTTCTTCTCGTCATCCCACTCGAACATGATTTGATGTAGCAACGCCACGTTGCAACAGCAAGCGGGGAGCCGTAAAATGCAGCCATCTCGCGCCTGCCGTTCCCTGGTTAAGCCCTTTGACCCGCTCGCCGCTGCTTCCCGCGGTCGGCTTCGTGGCGCTGCCATATTCCCAACCCCACCGATCCGGGCCTAGCCTGGGCGCAATCATCGATGGACGGGGGAGGACGCCATGGCATCCGCCTGGATCTGCGCGGCCGCTGCGGCCAAGGATGGCGGAGAAGGCGGCGTGTTCCGCCGCGATGTCGCCGACGGGGAATGGCAGCACGTGCTGCCCGGCGTCGATGCGCACGCGCTGACGGTCGATCCGCGCGATCCCGATACCGTCTATGCCGGCACCAAGGACGGGCCGTACCGCAGCACCGACGCGGGCCGGACCTGGCGGCGGCTCGGCTTTCCCGATCGCGGCATGCAGGTCTGGTCGGTGCTGATCGACCCGCATGACCCGCGCACCGTCTATGCTGGGGGTTCGCCCGTCGCCGTCTATCGCAGCGACGATGGCGGCGAGACCTTCCGGCGCATGCCCGATCCGGGTCTGCCCGACCGCGTGCGGATGGAGTTCCCCTGCCGCGTGATGCGCTTCGCCGCGCATCCGCGCCGTCCCGGCGAGCTGTACGCCACGCTGGAGGTGAACGGCGCGATGCGCTCCACCGACGGGGGCGAAAGCTGGCAGGACTGCACCGCCGACCTGCTCCGCCTGGCCGAGCGGCCCGAACTCAAGAGCCGCATCCTGAGCGACACCGACGCCGAGGGCATGCTGGACGGGCACGCCGTCGCCACCAGCGAGGCGGACCCGGACGCGGTCTATCTCGCGGTCCGCATGGGGCTGTTCCGCAGCGACGATGCGGGGCACACCTGGCGGAATTTGGAGGTGGGGCGGTTCTCGCCGCACACCTACGGGCGCGACATCCGCGTCTCGCCCGCCGAACCCTCCGTCCTCTATGCCGCGCTCAGCGTCGCCGCGCGCAGCCAGGCGGGCTCTCTCTGGCGCAGCGACGATCTCGGGCAGACCTGGCGGCGCTTCGACAAGGTTTCGCCGACCGGCACCGTCATGGGCATCGCGCTGCACCCGCGCGATCCATCCCAGGTGTTCATGGCCGCGCGCTACGGCGAGGTGTTCGGCACCACCGACGGCGGCGCGACCTGGCAGGCGATGCCACTGCCCGGAACCGCCAAGGACATCTACGCACTGGCCTGTGGAGGACGCGCATGAGCAAGGGATACATCCTGGCCGAGGTCGAAGTCACCGATCCGCCGGTCTTCGAGGAATACCGCAACCGCGTCGGCGCCACGATCGACACTTTCGGCGGACGCTTTCTGGTGCGCGGCGGCGACCAGGAGCGGCTGGAGGGGGACCGCGAGGCCCATCGGATCGTCGTGCTCGAGTTCGACAGCCCGGAGCGCGCGCGTGAGTGGTATCATTCGAGAGAATATCAGGAGGTCTTGCAGATCCGGCTGCGCTCGGCGCGGACGACCGCGTTCCTGCTGAACGGTTACGAGACGACCTGACGCGAAGGAGACACGACGATGACCACGATCTATGCGGGCCTGCGCCCGTCGAAGGACGGTGGCGCCGGCGGCCTGTTCCGGCGCGAGGCGGACGGCGGCTGGGAGCGCACGCTCGATCAGCCCGTGCAGGCGATCACCCTCGATCCCCGCAATCCGGACGCGGTGTACGCCGGCACATCCGACGGGCCCTATCGCAGCACGGATCGCGGCCGCACATGGCGGCGCACGGGCTTCCCCGATCACGGCGTGCAGGTCTGGTCGATCGCATTCGATCCGGCCGATCCGCGCACCGTCTATGCCGGGGTCTCCCCGGTCGGGGTCTATCGCAGCGAAGACGCGGGCGAGACATTCCGCAAGCTGCCCGACCCGAACCTGCCCGAGCGCGTGGCCATGAGCTTCGCCTGTCGCGTCATGCGCATAGCCCCGCACCCGGCCCGGCGGGGCGAGCTGTATGCCGCGCTGGAGGTCGGCGGCGCGATGCGCTCGCGCGACGGCGGGGAGAGCTGGGAGGATTGCGCCGAGGATCTGGCGCGGCTGGCGACCCTGCCGCACCTGAAAAGCCGCATCGTCAGCAACAGCGAGGCCGAGGGCATGCTGGACGGCCACGCGGTCGCCACCACGCCGGCCGAGCCGGGGCGCGTTTATTTGGCCGTGCGGATGGGCCTGTTCAGCAGCGACGATTCCGGCCGCACCTGGCAGAACCTGGAGATCGGCAAGGTCTCCCCGCATACCTACGGGCGCGACATCCGGGTCGCGCCCACCGATCCCAAGGTCATGTATGCCTGCCTCAGCCCGGCCTTCACCTCGGGCACCGGCTCGCTCTGGCGCAGTGCCGACGCCGGTCGGACATGGGCCCGCTTCGACGCCACCACGCCGCACGACACGCTGATGGGCGTCGCGCCGCACCCATCCGATCCGCGACAGGTCTATTTCGCCGCCAAAACCGGCGAGGTGTTCGGCACCCGGGATGGGGGCGAGGCCTGGGATGACCTGAAGTTGCCATCAGGCAGCGGTGACGTGTACACGCTCGCCTGCGGCTGATCGGGCGTGACCGCATTGAGGGGAACTCCCGGGGCGGTTCGCCTCCTTTTTCCGGCGGCCTTGCTGGCGGCCGGCGCGATGCTCTTCCTCGCGGAGCGGCAGCGTGAGCAGCCCCGGGCCGTGTCGCGGCAACCGGCTGGCGGTCCGGCGCACCGGGTCGTCATCGTGGGCGCCGGCTTCGGTGGCCTCGCGGCGGCGACATCCCTCCGCCACGTGCCGGGCGTTCACGTCACATTGCTGGACCGTCGCAATCATCACCTGTTCCAACCCTTGCTGTACCAGGTCGCGACCGCTTTCCTCTGCGCCCGACGACATCGCCGCGCCGGTGCGCTCCATCCGCCGCCCGGCGCGGACCTCGACGTGCTGATGGAGCAGATGACCGGCCTCGATCCGCTGCGCGCGAGGTGTCTGCGAGAGCGTCGAGGTGCCGTACGACACGCTCGTGCTCGCGACTGGTTCGGAGACAGGCTATTTCGGCCATGATTCCTGGCGTCAGCCGGCGCCGGGCTCAAGACCTGGACGATGCGCTGGAGTTGCGCGCCAACGATCCTCGGCGCGTTCGAACAGGCGGTGCTGCCGACCGATCCGGGCGAACGCGCGCGGCGCCTGACCTTCGTTCTGGTCGGCGGCGGCTCCGACCGGGGTCGAGATGGCGGGCGCCATCGCCCAGTTAGCCCAGGAAATGCTCGACCAAGAGTTCCGCGATCTTGCGCTGCGCCGGGCGCGGGTCATGCTGGTCGAAGGGGGCCCGATCGCCTGCTGGCCGGCTTCGCCCCGGACCTGTCGGAACGGGCGGCGGCGGATCTGCGCGGGCTCGGGCGTGGAGGTGCGCTCGGGCACGCAGGTGACGGGGGTGGAGCCGGGCCAGGTGCGCTCGGCGAGGACACCATCGCGGCGGGCACGTCATGTGGGCGGCCGGCGTCGCGGCGACCCCGGTGGCGCATGGCTCGGCGTCGCGGCAGGGCATGGCGGGCAAGCGTCGCGGTCGGCCCGGAGCTTGCAGGTACCGGGCCATCCGGGCGTGTTCGTGATCGGCGACGCCGCGCTCTGACGCGATAGACGGCGCGCCGCTGCCGGAGCCTCGCGCCGGTGGCCAAGCAGCAGGGCAGCCTACATCGCACGGGCCGTCCGCGACCGGATGCGCGGCGCGAAGCCGCCGCCATTCCACTATCGCGATTACGGACACGCTGGCCACGATCGGCCGCGACGGGCGATGGCGGAGTTCGGCGCCGGTCCACCTGACCGGGTTCGCGGCTGGCTGGCCTGGGCGGTCGCGCACATCTTCTTCCTGATCGGCTTCCGCAACCGCTTGCTCGTCTCGGTGCAATGGCTGTTCTCCTACGTGACGAAACGGCCCGGCAGCCACGTCATCACGTAGTCACCGGCACGCTCGACCCTCCCCCAACCCCTCCCGTTAGGGGCTACGGCATTCACACATTGCTTGCCGTATTCCCGGCATCATCACGCGGCTCGCACCCTCTCCGCCCCCAGGGGCAGAGAGGGAGTTGAGCGGTGCGGGTCACGATCTCTGAATCTCGTAGCCCGCAAGGGGAGGGGAGGAGTCGGTCTCCGGTATCATCCCGTCAGTGTCAGAGTGCATGAAACCGAGCGGGATGTGTGAACGCCGTAGCCCGCTAGGGGAGGGGAGCTAAGAAGCGGCGGGAATCCCCCTCCCTTGCGGGAGCGGCGCGAAGCCCTCCCCACTTCCCTTTGCGGGAGGGGGCCGGGAGGAGGGCGCTATACCAGCTCGCCCGGCTGGTCGGACGCGAGCGCTGGCGTCGTGGGAGCGGGCAAGGGCTGGATCGCGGGCGGGGCGGCGCTGGTCCAGCGCACGGCGCCGGCGGCGCCGCAGGCCGGGCACGCGGGATGCCACTCGGGCTGGGGGGTGTGGCAGACGGTGCAGACCCAGCCCGGATCGGGGTCGGCCGTCGCCGCCCGGCGCAGCGCGTCCCGCTGGGCGCGCCGTCCCGCCTCCGTCTCGCCGCCCTCCTCTTCCTCGATCTCGGCCAGCAGCAGCCATAGCCGCTGCTGGTTCAGCCCGGCCGCGTGCGCCGCGTCCGCCTGCCGGCGCGCCTCCCCGGTCAGGCCGGCCGCCAGGGCGCTGCACGCGAGCAGGAACCGGCTCTCCGGGTGCTCGGGATTGCCCTCCACCAGCCGTTGCGCGGCCTGCATGCCCGCCAGCTTGTCCGTCATGCCCTCCAGGACGAAAGACGCGAGCGCGGGGTTGGGCGCCAAGGCCCAGGCCTGACGGACCACGGCCTGCGCGCGCTTCTCCCGCCCCGCCGCGCGCAGCCGCCGCGCATAGGCGAGCACGGCGGGCGTCAGCGAGGGGTCGTCCTGCCACGCCTGCTTGGCGAGCTGCGTGGCACGCCCCGCATCCGGCTCGGCGGCCGCCGCCGCCGCCGCCAGCGCCGCCTTGGGCGTACCGGCATCGGCCAGGGCCAGCGCGTCAGACCAGTGGCCGGTGCGGATCGCCAGCCGCGCCCGCTCCGTGCGCAGCCAGAGCGCACCGGGATGTGCCTCCTCCGCCTGGCGGGCAAGCGCCGCCGCCGCGGTCCAGTCCTGCCGGTCCATCGCCTGGCTCAACAGGCCACGATAGCCGAGGAAGGCGGTGTCAGGTCGTACGGTCAGCGCGCGAAAAGCCTGCTCGGCCTCGTCCTGGCGGCCCGCCCGCTGTCCGGCCTCGGCGCCGAGCAGTAGTGTCTGCGCGGTGTCGCCCAGGTAGCGCCGCGCCCGCGCTGCCTCGCGCCGGGCCTCGGCGGTCTCGCCGGCGGCCAGCGCGACCAGGGCGCGCGCGCTCGCGCCATCACCGGCCCGGCGCCGACTCAGGACCCGGCGCGCGCGCAGCCGGCGCGGCAGGCGCCAGAGCCCGCCGATGGCGCGGATGATCGCGTAGAGGACGAGGAAGCCGAGCAGCAGCAGCAGCGCGACCACCGAGGCCGCCGCCTCGAACGTGGTCTGGCCGATGGTCGCGGTGATGGTGCCGGGCAGTCCGGCCAGGAACCAGGCGATGGCCAAAACCACGGCGGCGACCAGCAGGGCGAGCAGCACACGCAGCATCAGCCCTGTCCCGCCATGCCGAGCAGCGCCGTACGCGCCGCCACCACCGCGCGGGCCGAGGTCAGCCAGCCCGCGACGGCCTGGGCCGCCGGAGCGGTGAGGGTGGAGAGCGCATCGACCGCTCCCGCAAGGTCGCCCGCGTCGAGATCGTCACGCGCGCGAGCGATCACGCCGGCGGCCGGGTCGCCGACGATCACGCGGTCGCCCTGGCGCACCGTCACCAGGTTCTGCGCCCGGTTCCAGACGCGGTCGAGGAACCGGCTGTCCGTATCGGCGGGCTGGCTCGCCGCCAGGGCCGCGCTGGCCACGGCGGGAAAATCGCGGCGCAGGTCGGCGGTGGTGGGGGGCGCCTCGGTGGCAAAGCGCGCGACCGCCGCCGGCGCGTCCTGGATGGCGCCCAGCGGCCGGCCGGCCTGGAGCGCCACCAGCGCCGCCTGCGCTCGCGCCGCGATGCTGGCGCGACCGAGGCTGGCATCGATTCGCTGCACGTCCCCGCGCAGCCCCTCGATGGCCTTGGCCTCGCCATCGAGACGGGCGTTCAGGCCCGACTCCGCGTCCTTCTGCCCGCTCGCCAGCGACTGCACCTTCTCGCCCAACGCCTGCTGGTCCTGGCCCAGCCGATCCAGATGCTGCGCGAGCTGGCTCATCTGGCCTTGCACGGAAGCGAGCGCGCCCATCCGACCCCCCAGCGTTTCCACTTGCTGGCCGAGCGCGGTGACGCGGGCCTGCGTCCCGTCAGGCGCGCTGGCCGCCTGCTGCTGTTTTTGGGCAAGTCCCATCACCTGCTGCTCCAGCATCGCGAGACGCTGCTGGACCCCCGTGAGATCGGGGCTTGGCGTGGTGCCGGGCATCGCCGCATGCTGCTCGAGCGCGGCGATCCGGCGCTCCAGGTCACTCAGATCCGGCGCGGCGGGCCGACGGGCCGCCAGTGCGGCCACCTGCGCCTGCACCGAGGCTAACGCCGCCGGCTGCACCGTTGGCCGCGCCGCGAGATCGTTCACCCGGCTGGTGAGCGCCTGGACCTGCTGGTTCACCTGATCGACCCGCTGTGCCTCGACGCCGGACGGGATCATCGCCGCTGGATGCACCCAGAGGAACATGACCGCCCAGCCGAGCACGACGAAGGCCAGCGCATACACCCAGGGCACGAGTGTGCGGCTCCGCCGTCGAGGCGGTGGCGGAGGCGGCGGAGGCGGAGCGGGCGGCTCGGTCGCCGGCTCCTCATGCGGGGCCGCGACCAGGGCGTGCGCGCCCTCGTCCGGGTCGGTTCCGGGCGGAACAGGTTGTGTGTCTTCGGTCATCGCAGCAATGCGAGCAGCTCGTCCTGGGTCGGGCGGGAGGCGACGCGCACGCGCCGCCAGGGGAGGCCCTCTAATGCCACGCCCGCCGGCCCACCGATAGCGCAGGCGTCCACGACTCGCGTTTCGGTGTCGAGGCCGGCGCGGCGGACCGCGCCGACGAAGGCGCGCGCCGTCTCGGCGGAGAAGAACAGCGCCGCCCGCAACCGTCCGCGCAGCGCGGTGCGGGCGGCGGCCGGCAGGTCCCGGGCGGGGCACGCCTGGTACACCGCACGCTGGTGGACCAGGCAGCCATCGGCGCGCAGCGCCGTCGCCAGCCTCTCGCCCTGGCCGCGCGCCGTCGGCAGCAGCAGCGCGGGCCTGTCCGGCAAGGTGGCGCGAACGAGGGCGTGCAGCGCGGCGCCGTCGCCCTCGGCGCTGCGCACGTCCGTAAAGCCCTGCGCGCGTGCCGCCGCCGCCGTGGCCGCGCCGACCGCGAACACGGTCAACCCATGCAGCGCCGCGGGCAGGCCGAGCAGCCCGTTGCGGCTGGTCAGCAGCACGGCGTCGATGCGTTCCGGCAGCTTCTGGGCGGGAAGCGCACGAATAATCAGCATGGGCGCCACGACCGGATCGAGGTCCATGGCAGCCACCCGCGCGGCGGTCTCCTCCGCGCCGGGCGAGGGTCGGGTGATCAGGACGCCGATCGGCTCAGGCAAAGAGGTCGGGCGGCGAATCCGCCTTCAGGCCGGAGCCCAGTTCGGTGCCGATCCGCATTGCATCGGCCATCGGCCCGTGCAGCGACCGCTTGAGCAGGAAGGAGCCGTCGGTGCGGGCGACCAGCCCGGTCAGGTGCAGCACGCCGGACGGCAGGAGGCGCGCGTGTCCGCCGATCGGGGTGCGGCAGGAGCCGTCGAGGGCGGCCAGCATCGCCCGCTCGGCGGTCGCCACGGCGCGCGCCTCCGGATCCTCGATGCCGCCCAGCAGCGCGCGCAGCGCGGCGTCGTCGGCGCGCACCGTCACCCCCACGATGCCCTGGCCGGCGGCCGGCACCATCGCGTCGGGATCGAGGACCAGGGTCGCGCTGGCCTCCAGTCCCAGGCGGCGCAGCCCGGCCAGCGCCAGGAGCGAGGCGTCGCAAGCGCCCGCCGCCAGCTTGTCGAGGCGGGTCTGCACGTTGCCGCGCAGGATCGTCATGCGCAGGTCGGGGCGGGCGTGCAGAAGCTGCGCCTGGCGCCGGGCGGAGGCGGTGCCGACCGTCGCCCGCGACGGCAGGCTGGCGAACGGTTCGGCCGGGTCGGGCGCGCGGCATCCGGGGCCGAGCATCAGCACGTCGCGCGCGTCCTCGCGCTTGAGGGTGCAGGCGAGCACGATGCCCTCGGGCAGCACGGTCTCCAGGTCCTTCAGGCTGTGGACCGCGAAATCCACCCGGCCTTCGGCCAGCGCCTCGTGGATCTCCTTCGAGAACAGGCCCTTGCCGCCGATCTCCGCTAGGCGGCGGTCCTGCACGGCATCGCCCGTGGTGCGGATGACGTGCTCTTCGAACACCGGCTGGTCGCCGACGAGCGGGCCGCGCAGCACCGGGCAGAACCTGCGCAGCACGGCGAGGAAGGCGCGCGTCTGCACCAGTGCCAGCGGCGATCCGCGCGTGCCCACGCGCAGCGGCAGGCCGCGATGATGGACCGCTGCGCGAGGCACGGCGTGCGGTACGCCCTCGCGGGCGGGCGTGGCAGCGGTCATGGACTTGTCCTATTACCGACCGACGCGGACGTGAAGATGGGAATGCGGATGGGTCCCGTGCTGGGGATCGAAAGCTCGTGCGACGAGACGGCCGTGGCGGTGCTGGACGCGGATGGGCGCGTGCTGGCCGAGACGGTGGCGAGCCAGGAGCGCGAGCACGCCCCGTTCGGCGGCGTGGTGCCGGAGATCGCCGCGCGCGCGCATCTCGCGTTGCTGCCCGACATGGTGCGCGCGGTGATGGCGCGCGCCGGACTGGCATTCACCGAACTCGACGGGATAGCCGCCAGCGCCGGGCCGGGCCTGATCGGCGGCCTGATCGTCGGCAGCGGCGTCGCCAAAGGCATCGCGCTGGCTGCCGGCGTCCCGTATGTCGCGGTGAACCACCTGGAGGCGCACGCGCTCACCGCCCGCCTGCCCGGTCTGGTCGAGGGCGGAGCGCCATTCCCCTACCTGCTGCTGCTGGTCTCCGGCGGGCATTGCCAGTGCGTCGGGGTCGAGGGCGTGGGCCGTTATGTCCGCCTCGGCGGCACGGTGGACGACGCGGCGGGCGAGGCGTTCGACAAGGTGGCCAAGCTGCTCGGCCTCGGGTGGCCCGGCGGCCCGGCCCTGGAACGCTTGGCCCTGGAGGGTGATCCCAGGCGGCATGCGTTCCCCCGCCCGATGCTGGGGCGCGCCGGCTGCGATTTCAGCTTCTCCGGCCTGAAGACGGCGGTGGCGCAGGAGGTGGCGCGCCACGGGGCGGGCGCGCTGGCCCGTGGCGTGGCCGCCGACCTCGCCGCGAGCTTCCAGGCGGCGGTGGTGGCGGTACTGGCCGACCGCGCCACGCACGCGATGACGGTGTTCGCCGAACGGCACGGCGCCGGCTTGCTGGTGGTGGCCGGCGGCGTCGCGGCGAACGCGGCGGTGCGCGCGGGGCTGGAGCGCGCGGCAACCGGGCGGGGATTCCGG
This sequence comes from uncultured Pseudomonadota bacterium, assembly GCA_963756495.1. GTDB lineage: Bacteria > Pseudomonadota > Alphaproteobacteria > Acetobacterales > Acetobacteraceae > DATFDN01. The sequence continues at coordinate 694,595 of CAVWNS010000014.1, forward strand.
CTGGTGGCGCCTCCGGTCCGGCTCTGCACCGACAATGCGGTGATGGTGGCCTGGGCAGGGGTGGAGCGGCTGCGCCTTGGATTGGCGGACGGGCTGGACGCGGAGCCACGGCCACGATGGCCGTTGGACGAAACGAGACACCTTTCCGCGATGGCAGGCGCATCTCCACGGCTGGTCGACAATGTCAGCCCGCGGGAGAGAGGCAACTGACGTCATCAAAGGCGTCAACGCCCTCCGATCACAGAACGCAAAGGGGTTTTGCGAATGCCGGATCAGGCTCAAGAAGGAACGAACACCTTCCTTACCGACGTCCAGACATTGCGCGAGCGCGCGAGGGAGCACCTCGACCAAGGCGCCGTAACGACAAGTTACGGCGGAGATGCCGAAACGGCGATCGCACTGCTCCAGACGGTCGTGGCGACCGAGATCGTGTGCGTGCTCCGCTACACGATGAACTCGATTTCCGTGACCGGGATCACGAGCGAGAGCGTCGGGAGGGAGTTCGCCGAGCATGCCGATGACGAGCGCCGGCACATGAAGATGGCGGCTGAGCGTATCGACCAGCTCGGGGGCGTGCCGAACTTCAACCCGGAGGGTCTGGCGAGCCGGGCGGCCACGGAATACGGCAATGGCGGCGACCTCGTGCAGATGGTCAAGGACAACCTGGTCGCCGAACGGCTGGTCATCCAGCACTATCTGGAGCTGATCCGCTTCTTCGGAAACAACGATCCGACCACCCGCATCATGCTTGAGGCCATCCTGAAGGACGAAGAGGATCACGCCACGGACATGCACGATCTTCTCGTCGCGCATGAGGGAAAACCGATGCTCCCTGACTGAACAGCAAGACGGAGGCGAGCCATTCCGGACGGCCTGTACGAGCGCGACATCCTGAGCTGGGCTGGACGGCAAGCCGCGCTGCTGCCCCGGCTCGCGAGCGGCGAGCGCCTGAACGAGGCGGTGGACTGGCCCCACGTGATCGAGGAGCTGCGCGACGTGGGGCTGTCCGAGCTGCGGGCCTGCCAGAGTCTGCGGGCCGGCCAGAGTCTGCTGCAACAGGCCATGGCGCACCTGCTCGAGCTGCACGCTTGGCCGGGAACCCAGGCCGCGGCGCACAGGCGCGACCAGGCAGGAACCTTCCTGGACGACGCGGAGCGCCGGTTCACCCCCTCCATGCGCCAGCGGGTCGACCTGGAGGGCCTCTATGCCAAGGCGCTGCGTCGGGCGCGAGCGGCGACGGACGACGCCGGCGCCCCGCGGCCGCTGCCCGAACCGTGCCCTTTCACGCTGGACGAGCTGCTGGCCGCAGACGTGGCGGAGCTGGTCGCCAAGATGGCCGGCTCCCGTAGAGCTAGCCCCGCCTCGCCGTTCCCACCACCGCCAGGAAACAGCCGAACAGCACGACGAAGAACCCCAGCAGCCCCTGCGGATTCCACACATCCATCGCCGCCCCGGCCAAGGTTGGCCCGGTGAGCGAACCCAGCCCGTACGCCATCACGATGGCCGCGTTCACCGCAACCAGATCCCCGCCCCGGAAGCGGTCGCCCGCCATGCCGAGCGCCACCGGATAGATCCCGCCGGCGATCCCGCCCCATACGAACAAGACGCCGAAAAGCGCCGGGCCCGATCCCGCCACCGGCACCAAGACGGCGCCCGCGGCGCCGACCGCGCCGCACAGGAGCAGCGCCGCCCGCCGCGTCGCCTTGTCCGACAACCAGCCGATCGGTACCTGGAGCGCGATCGAACCGAAATAGATCGCCGAGACGGTTGCCGCCGCGCCGCCCTGGCTCAGTCCCACGCGCACGCCCCAGATCGGCAGCAGGGTCAGCAGCGCCGTCTCGTAGAGGCCGAACATCGCCACCGCGAACAGGATGAGCGGCGCGCGCGCGAACATCGCCAGCGGGTTCGCCCCGCGCTCCCGCCCGAACCCGCGCGCCGTGTCGCCGATGGCCAGCAGGGGCAGCGCCGCGATCGCGGTGATCGCGGCATTGGCGATGAACGGCGCCCAGCCGTCGATCCCCGTCACCGACAGGAGCAGCGGGCCGAGGCCGAAGCCGGCCGAGAGCGCGGCGGCGTACACCCCGATAATGCGCCCGCGCGCGGCGCCGCCGGCGAGCAGGTTGATCCAGGCCTCGCTCGCGGTGAAGATGCTGGACCCGATCACGCCGAGCAGGATGCGCAACGCGAACCAGGCCGCGAGGCTGCCGAACACCCGCATCAGCAGGAACAGGGCGGTATCCAGCGCGAAGCACGCCAGCAGCAGCCGGCGGATGCCGAACAGGCGGACGCCGCGCGGGGCCAGCAACGGACCGATGATCACGCCGATGAAGGACGATCCCGCGTTAAGCCCGGTGAGCACCGGGTCCGTGCCGCGCCCCTCCAGCAGCAGCGAGAGCAGCGGCGCGCCCTCGCCGATTCCGAGGCCGAACACGGTCACGCAGCCGATCACCACCGCCAGGGCCCGGCGGCGCTCGCCCGCCGTCAGTTCCGGCGGCAGCGCGTCGGAGGCAGCCATGTCTGGAATCCCCATGCCGGTCGTCGCCGCCGGGATGGCTGCGCGCGCATGAATTACCGTCACGGCTTCCACGCCGGCAACTTCGCCGACTGCTTCAAGCACGCGCTGCTTGTCTGGCTCGTGGTGGCGTTGCAGCGCAAGCCGGCGCCGGCCTTCGTGCTCGACACCCATGCCGGGGCCGGCGGGTACGACCTCGACACCGGCCCGGCCGCGCGCACGCAGGAGTGGCGCGGCGGGATCGGGCGGCTGCTGGAGGATACGCCCGAGGAGCTTGCGGCGTATGTCGGCCTGGTCCGGCGCCTGGGCCTCTATCCCGGCTCGCCCGCGCTGGTCCGCGCCCTGCTGCGGCCGGGCGATCGGCTGGCTTGCTGCGAACTGCACCCCGAGGAGCACGCGGCGCTCCGCCGTCGCTTCGGCCGCGACGCGCAGCTGGGGGTGCATCACCGCGACGGGTGGGAGGCGCTGGGCGCGCTGCTGCCGCCGGCCGAGCGGCGCGGGCTGGTGCTGATCGACCCGCCGTACGAGGCGGCCGACGAGTTCGACCGGTTCCTGGCCGGGCTGCGCACGGGCCACGCCCGGTTCCGCGCCGGCGTGTTCGCCGCCTGGTATCCGATCAAGCACCGTGCCCCGGTGCGGCGCTTCCTGACCGGGATGCGCGAGAGCGGCATCCGCGACATCGTCGCCGCCGAGCTGTGGTTGCGCGAGCCGCTTGACCCGGCCCGGCTGAACGGATGCGGGCTGCTGGTCATCAATCCACCGTGGCGGTTCGCCGAGGAAGCCGCGCCGATCCTGGCCGCGCTGCTGGACCGGCTCGGCGCGCGCGAGCCGGGGGAGGGAACGGCGCTGATCCGGCTGGCCGATGAGTAGCGTCTCCGGAAGCGACGCGGGGCGCATCGCGGTGCTCGGCGCCGGCGCGTGGGGCACCGCGCTCGCGATCCAGGCGGCGCGGGCCGGGTCCGCCGTGACCCTGTGGGCGCGCGATCCGCAACGGGCGCAGGCGATCGCGGCATTGCGGCAGAGCCCACGCCTGCCTGGTGTGCTTCTGCCCGAGGCGGTGCGCGTGACCGCCGACCTCCCCGGCACGGGCGACGCGATCCTGCTGGCGGTGCCGATGCAGCACCTGCGCGCGATTGCCCGGCTGCTGCCGCCGGAGAATGCGCCGCTGGTGGCCTGTGCCAAGGGGGTGGAGCGGGACACGCTGCGCCTGCCGCTGGAGGTGCTGGCGGAACTGCACCCCGGCCGTCCCGCCGCCGTGCTCACGGGTCCGAACTTCGCCCACGAGATCGCCGCCGGCCATCCCGCCGCGACGGTCGTGGCGGCGGCCGACGAGAATCTGCGCGCGCGCCTGGCGAGCCTGCTCGGCACGCCGGCCTTCCGCGTCTATGGCAATGCCGATCCGGTGGGCGCGCAGGTCGGGGGGGGCGCCAAGAACGTCATCGCCATTGCCGCCGGCGCGGTAATCGGGGCCGGGCTGGGCGAGAACGCGCGCGCGGGGCTAATCACGCGGGGCCTGGCCGAGCTGTCGCGCCTCGCGGTGGCCCTGGGCGGAAGGGCGGAGACGGTCATGGGACTATCCGGCCTGGGCGACCTTCTGCTCACCTGCACCGGCCCCTCCAGCCGCAATTTCAGACTGGGCCTGGCGCTCGGACGCGGCGAGCGACTTGCCGCGATCCTCGCCGCCCGCACCGAGGCGATCGAGGGTGTCGCCACCGCTCCCGCCCTGGTCGCGCGAGCAGGGGCCGTGGAAATCCCGGTGTGCCGGGCGGTGGCGGACCTGCTCGCCGGGCACGTGACCCTGACCGAAGCCATCGCGGCGCTGCTGGCGCGACCCCGTCGCGACGAGTAGGGGGACTTGGTGCTCCTGGCCGGCTACTTCATCGGCGCCTAGTGAAACAGCTTGAACAGCACGGCGACGGTCAGCGCGCCGTTGGTGCCTACCATCCAAGTCAGCACGGATAACCGGCTGTCAATCGCGGCGACGCGCCCCTCATAGCTGGCGAGTTCCTCTGATGCCTTCCGGGCGGCCTCCTCGCTCGCGCCGGCTTCGCGCAGCGCATTGCGCACGGCGCCAAGTTGCAAGGCCATGTTGCGTCTCCTGGGCTGGGGTGGCGCTCGGACGGCACGGCTATGGCCCGGTCTGGCTTGGACGAGGCTCAGTGAGCGTCGCTTCTGCCTTGCTTATATATTGTGCCGCGCGTCTGGGAGAACGACGAGTCGGTACCTTTCCGATCGTTCCCGAAGGATGCCGGGACGCCGCTCGGCATCGAGGTCCGCATCGTCTGCTGACCGGCTCCCCTCGTTTTTCGGGACGGGGCGCGTTGCCGTCTGTAGAACGCCTCCCATGATTCGCGGCATCCTCACCGTCGGCAGCTGGACCTTGCTGAGCCGCATTCTCGGCTTCGCCCGCGACATGCTGATCGCGGCGCTGCTGGGGGTAGGGCCGGTCGCCGATGCGTTCTTCGTCGCGCTGAAGCTGCCCAACCTGTTCCGCCGCCTGTTCGGCGAGGGTGCGTTCAACGCCGCCTTCGTGCCGGCCTTCTCCGGCCTGCTCGCCGCCGAGGGGCCGGAGGCGGCGCGCCGCTTCGCCGAGGAGGCGTTCGCGGTCATGACCTTCTGGCTCGGTCTGCTCACCATCGCCGGCGAGGTGTTCATGCCGCAGGTGATGACGGTGCTGGCCCCGGGGTTCGGGGCGGTGCCGGCGAAGTTCGCGCTGGCGGTGGCGCTGTCGCGGATCACCTTCCCCTACCTGATCCTGATCTGCCTGGCCGCGCTGGTTTCCGGGGTGCTGAACGGGCTCGACCGCTTCACCGCCGCCTCGGCCTCCTACGTGCTGTTCAACGTCGTCTCCATCGCCGCGATGATCGGGCTCGCCCCCTATGTGCCGACCGTGGGTCATGCGCTGTCGTGGGGCGTGACCGCTTCGGGCGTGGCCCAGCTCGGCGTGCTGCTGGTGGCGGTGCGGCGGGCCGGGATGGCGATCCGGGTGCCCTGGCCGCGGCTGACCCCGCAGATGCGCGTGCTGCTGCGGCGCATGGCCCCGGGGCTGGTGGGCGCGGGGGTGACGCAGCTCAATCTGGCGGTGGACGTCATCATCGCCAGCCTGCTGCCGGCGGGCACTGTCTCGGTGCTCTATTACGCCGACCGGGTGCAGCAGCTGCCGCTCGGGGTCATCGGCACGGCGGTCGGCACCGCGCTGCTGCCCATGCTCTCGCGTCAGGTCCGCGCCGGCGAGGCGGAGGCCTCGCTCGGCACGCTCAACCGCGCGCTGGAATACGCGCTGTTCCTGACCCTGCCGGCCGCGTTCGCCCTGATCGTGTCCGCCTGGTCGGTGATGTTCGCGCTGTTCGATCGCGGCGCGTTCGGGGCGGCGAGCACGCGCCTGTCGGCGCAAGCCCTGGCGGCCTACGCGGTCGGACTGCCGGCCTTCGTGCTGGTCAAGGTGCTGGCGCCGGGGTTCTTCGCGCGCGGCGACACGGCGACGCCGGTGAAGATTGGTTTGGCGGCGGTGGCCCTCAATTTGGGGCTCAATGTCGCCTTCATGGGACCCTTGCGCCACATGGGCCCGGCGCTCGCCACCAGTCTGGCGGCGATGTTCAACGCCGCCTGTTTGGGCGTCGGCCTCGCCCGGCGCGGCCAGCTCCGCCTGGACCGGCAGATCCGAGTCCGCGCGCCACGGATGGTCGCGGCCGCGCTGGCGATGGCGGCGGCGCTGGCCGGCGCGCAGCACGCGCTGTTCGGCTTGGCGGCGCCGCACGGTGCGGTGCGGCTGATCGCGCTCGCCGGACTGGTCGTCGTCGGGCTTCTCGCCTACGGGGCCGCCGGCCAGGTGCTCGGCGCCTGCGACCTGCGCGAGCTGCCCCGGATGCTGCGCCGCCGCGCCTTGCCGCGCGCCGGCTGATCGGTCATCACTCCGCCTCCCGTCCGGCCCGACCGAAAGCCCCTCCATGTCCCGCATCTTCTCCGGCATCCAGCCCTCCGGCATTCCGCATCTCGGCAACTATCTCGGCGCCATCCGCAATTGGGTGCAGCTTCAGGACACGCATGAGTGCCTGTGGTGCGTGGTCGATCTGCACGCCATCACCCAATGGCAGGAACCGGCCGACCTGACGCGCCAGACGCGGGAGATGACGGCGGTGCTGCTGGCGTGCGGCATCAACCCCGAGCGGCACATCCTGTTCGCGCAGTCCATGGTCCCGGCCCATGTGCGGCTGGCGTGGATCTTCAACTGCGTCGCCCGGATCGGCTGGCTGAACCGCATGACGCAGTTCAAGGAAAAGGCGGGCAAGGACCGCGAGAACGCCTCGGCAGGGCTGTACGTCTATCCGAACCTGATGGCAGCCGACATCATGGCGTATCATGCGACGCATGTGCCGGTTGGCGAGGATCAGCGCCAGCATCTGGAACTCGCCAACGACATCGCCCAGAAGTTCAATCACGACTATGGGGTTGCATTCTTCCCGCCGATCCAGCCGCTGATCCAGGGTCCGGCCCCGCGCGTGATGAGCCTGCGCGACGGCACAAGGAAAATGTCCAAGACCGATGCCTCGGACCAGAGCCGCATCAACCTCAACGACAGCCCGGACGCGATCGCGCTGAAGATCCGCCGCGCCAAGACCGATCCCGAGCCGTTGCCGTCGGAACCGCATGGCCTGGAGAAGCGCCCCGAGGCGCGCAACCTTGTCGGCATCTACGCCGCGCTGGCCGGCACCGACCCTGCCGGTGTGTTGCGCGAGCACGCCGGCAAGGGGTTCGGCGCCTTCAAGGAGGCGCTGACCGAATTGATGGTCGAGACCCTGGCGCCGATCGCACGCGAGACCGACCGCCTGCTGGGGGCCCCCGCGCAGATCGACGCGATCCTGCGCGACGGGGCCCACCGCGCCTCCGCCATCGCCGATCCGATCGTGGCCGAGGCCGAGCGGCTAGTCGGGTTCCTGCGGGGGTGATCATGGACACGGACACGGGTTCAGTCGAGCGGAAATGGGAAAAAAGAAACTTTTGCTAGTTGTCGGCGCGGGTGCGTCGATCGAGTTCGGAATGCCGTCTGTTTCTGATGTCCGCGAAATCATCAACGCCGAGGCCCAGCAATGGTACCCCCTCACTGATTGCCCCACCACCAATCTCTATGAACATCTCGAGGGATTGGTGAAAAGATATTGGGCCGACAATGTACCGGCTCATCTACGCCGCGATCCGAACTTCGAGGACGTCCTCTATGCCATATTCGCGTTGGCGGCGGCGTACCCGGCGGGCGTATATACGTCGGCCCTGGGAGCCCTGATCAGGGCGGTTAAGCTGCCCGATTGCAACGTTTTCGGGCAAGAGCGCACGACCGTTGACCCATTTCGGCTCTCTCATTTAGGAAGTATATTGGTCGACGCGTTGCTGTCGGAATTTCGCGAGAAATGCAAGGCTGCTGAGCGGGACAGAACATCGGAGTTCGCGCGTCTGGGGTTTCTGATGGCGGCATTGCAAGCCGAATTCGATGTCGCAGTTGTAAGCCTGAACTACGACAACGTGGTCTACCGGACGCTATCCGGCATCGAAACGGGCTTCGACCCGGTGACCGGGCGATTCGAACAGGATCGCATCTTTGGCCGCAAGCACTGGCCCTGCATGCTCCGCCTGCACGGCTCGGTGCATTTCAACATGCCGACGAGCGGAAGCGGCTATATCCACGAGATATATTGGGAACCCGATATAAACGCCACCTTCAGCCAGAATTCCTGTGGGCACGGCACAAGTCGCAGCCTAGAGGGAGCTAATTTTCCGACTTCGGTGATTGTCGCCGGTTATGGCAAGACCACGCAGCTCCAGTGGAGGCCATTTCGAACCTACTACTTATAGCTCGATCGGCTGGTCGTCAGTAGCGACGCGGTTCTTTTTGCCGGTTACGGATTCGGTGATAGGAACCTCGATTTAGTCTTCGAGGGCTTTTGACTTTCCCGGCGTCGCCCGGTAGCAATAATCGACTACGCGAAGGACTGCGCAATAACGGCGGGCAGGACCGCCGCGGAAGGTCTCAACGTAAAGTTTCAAGCTGCCCTGGATCGTTTTCAGACCGACTTAAGATCGAATAGTTGGCCGGGGTATAAGATGCCGGGCAGGGTTAGCATTACAGTTGCGCTGACCTCTGAACTCTGAATGGATGCGGAACCATGACTCGATTCGGAGATCGTGGTGTCGGGAGCATCGATCGAGACGACGCTGGAGCTTTGGGCCTCGTCGCTGCGTGACGTCAAAGCGCGGATGCGTTCGCTGTTCAAGCAGGAGCGGATGGCGGTCTCGGCCGGGCTTTTCCTGGATGGTCTGCTCGGCGAGGAACGGCGCAAGACCGGCTGGATGCGAGCGGAAGCGGCAGGTGATCCTGGCCCGTGGCGGCAACAGTCGGTGCTGGGACGCGGCCAATGGGACGCGGATGCTCTGCGCGACGTCGTGCGGGAGTATGTTGTTGAGGCGCTGAGTGACAGCGGCGCGGTGCTGGTCATCGACGAGACCGGATTCCTCAAGCAGGGCCGCGCGTCGTGCGGGGTTGCGCGGCAATACACGGGATCGGCGGGCAAGATCACCAACTGCCAGATCGGCGTGTTCGCCGCCTATGCCTCGCGCCACGGCCACGCCTTCATCGACCGAGCACTGTATCTGCCGAAAGCCTGGACCGACGACCCGGCCCGGTTGGCCAGCGCACATGTGCGAAGTGACATCAGCTTCGCGACCAAGCCGCGCATCGCCGTGCAGATGATCAAGCGTGCGTTGGCCGCGAACGTACCGTTCGCGTGGGTGGCCGCCGACGCCGTCTATGGCGTCGGCGAGGTCGAGCAGGTGCTGCGCCGGGCCGACCGTGGCTACGTGCTCGGGGTGACCGGCGCGCATCGGTTCCATTCCTGGGGCAAAAGACAACTGATCGCGGGTAGCGCCGAGGCGATCGCCGCGTCCCGGGCCACGGCAGACTGGCAGCGCCTGTCGGCCGGGGCCGGGACCAAGGGGCCGCGCCTGCACGAGTGGTGCTACGTGGAACTCGCCGACCTCAAAGCCGGTGAGTTCGGCGGCGCGGAAGACGAGGCATGGACGCGCGGATTGCTGATCCGTCGCCATATCGCCAACGGCGAGATGGCATTCTTCTCGACCTGGTGTCCGACCGGAACCCCAATCGCCACGCTGGTTGCCGTCGAAGGTCATCGTTGGTCCATCGAAGACAGCTTCGAGACCGCCAAGAACGAGCTTGGCCTCGATCACAATGAGACCCGGTCCTGGCACGGATGGCATCGGCACGTCTCGCTCGTGATGCTCGCCTTCGCCATGATGGCGATCATTCGCAACAAGGCCAATGCAGTGGCGGCCACGCCGAAAAAAACCCCGCCGAGGCGGATGCCGCGGACCCGGACCTCATCCGCTGGTCGGTCCAGGAAATCCGGCGCATAGCAACGCGGCTTGCAAGACGACGCATCCAACCCGCGCACATCATCGCCTGGTCACTCTGGAGACGGGCCCATCAAGCCGCCGCTCGTGCAGCTCACCATAGGAAAGCGCAACTGTAATGTTAGAGTCCATCCACGATCATATCGTGATCTGACAGAGCTTTCGGACCATCAGCCTGACTGATGCCCAGCGTAGGAATGCGAGCGCGTTCTGGTTCAGGCGCTCCCAGTCCCTGGCCAGCCTACGGCATCGGTTCAGCCAGGCGATGGTGCGCTCGACGATCCAGCGCTTGGGCAGGACGACGAACTTGCCGGCATCGGATCGCTTGACGATCTCGACGTTGACCGTGCGGCAGACCCGGCGCAACCCGAGCTGGAACCTCGGCCCTTGGTAGCCATTGTCGGCGTAGAGCTTCAGCAGGAACGGAAACAGCCCGAACATCGTCGCCATCAGCACCACGCCGCCATCGCGGTCCTGGATATCGGCGGCATGCACCACGGCAAGCATCAGCAGGCCCTGCGTGTCGACCAGGACATGGCGCTTCTTGCCCTTGATTTGCTTGCCCGCGTCAAAGCCGTGCCGGTCCGAAAGCCCCCTTTTTCCGCGCTCTTGACGCTCTGGCTGTCGATGATCGCAGCCGTCGGACTGGCCTCGCGTCCCGCCTTGTCCCGGCATTGGACGTAGAGCGCATGGTGCAGCCGGTCGAGCGTGCGATCGTGCTGCCAGCGCAGGAAATAGCTGTTCACCGTGCTGCGCGGCGGCAGGTCGGTCGGCAGCGCCGCCCACTGGCAGCCGGTGCCGAGAATGTACATGATTCCGTTGACGATCTCGCGCACATCGACCGTGCGCTTGTTACCGCCACGCTTGGCCGGCGGAATCAGCGGGGCCACCAGCGCCCATTCCGCGTCCGTCAGATCGCTCGGATAGCGCAGCTTGCTTCGGTCATAGCGTCCGCGATTCTCTGTCGTCCACATCCCACGCTCCTGCGAATTGGGGCCGCAGCCATGGAATCACAAGCGATTCAGCAGACTCAAGATGTTCGTGGATGGACACTTAGGGATCTAAAGGAAGCCAAGGAATTTGAAGTTTGCGACAATCCGAACACTCCGTTCGCCATTTGGTACAATGGTATGCTTGCTGCTTGTGATAACCCCGACAAGGTAATCGCCAGACTGAAATAGAAAGCGACAGACTGATCGTTGCGTGGGGGCGGCGGACTTGCCCAGCCTACATGCCTTTCTTGCCACGCGTCCAGAAATCTACGGCCGGCAGAAGGATGGAGCCGGACTCGCGACTGGTGGATTCCGTTCGCTGACAGTGGGTACGTTCCCCGCTACGCGCTGACCGCGACCACAGACGATCCTCGCCGTTCGCCACGCCAAGGAAGTCGGCTTCTGAGCCGCCGCCCTCGTCCCTCACCTGTTCATTCCCGCGAATGCGGGAACCCAGGAAGATCGAACGGAACCCGGAGCGCGCGAGCCTGGGTGCCCGCCTTCGCGGGCATGATCGCATGGATGGAGGACAAAGGGCGGTGGGTCTGAGACAGTCTACTTCTCGGTCGTCCGCCGCTCGATCGCGAGCAGCGTTTCCAGCTCGATCGTCTCGTGCATGCGCTGCTGCTCCGCTGCCCCTTCGCCGCCCACCAGCGGGTCGGGCCGGCCGTCCGCCAGCGCGGCGTAGGATTGGCGCAGGGCGCGGTGCATCGCCAGCAGCGGCATCACCGGGTCGACGAACAGGCGATAGCCCATGCGATGCAGCTCCGTCGCCGGAATCTTCATCGCGCCCATGCCGCCAGACGAGACCATGAACATCAGCGGCGGCTCGACGCGCTCGGCGATGAAGCGCCACTCCTCGGGGGTGCGGGCGAGCACGAACAGCATGTCGGCGCCCGCCCGCTTCATCGCCTCGGCGCGGCGCAGCGCCTCGTCCATGCCGGCGTTGCGCACCGCGTTGGTGCGCGCGATGACCAGGAACGCGTCGGATCGGCGCGCGGCCACGCTCTCGGCCACCTTGGCGACCATCAGCTCGGACGCGATGTTGTGCTCCAGCCCGACATGGTGGTGCGCGCGCTTGGGCAGCAATTGGTCCTCGATCTCGATCGCCGCGAACCCCGCCGCCTCGGCGAGCCGGATGGTCCGGCGCAGGTGCATCGGATCGCCCCAGCCGCCGGCTGCGTCGAGGATCAGCGGCAGGTCGCAGGCGGCGCGGATGTCGAGGCCGGCATCGACCATCTCGGTCAACGAGAGATTCGCCTCGGTGAAGCAGCTCAGGTAGCCCATCGACCCGCCGCCCAGATAGAGCGCCGGGAAACCGGCGGCGGCGGCCAGCCGGGCCATCAGCGGATTGAGCACCAGCGGCGCCCACACCGGCGCATCGCCGGCGATCAGGGATTTCAGCCCCGGCATGTCGGTCGCCTCCCCTTCAGGTGTTGGGCAGCATTCATCGGACCTGCTGCCACGCCTCTTCAGCCCCGGGCGGCAATTTGTCCATATGCTTGAGGAATAAGGACAGCGCCCATATCTGCTGAGCATTCAGCGTGGTTTTCCAAGACGGCATCCCGGTCCAGCGGATGCCGTTTTCGATTTTCCAGAAGGTCCAACCTTCCGGATCATCCTCGACGCCGTCCGATGCCAACTGCGGTGGCGACGGGTATTCGCCCTTGGCTACGGGCGAAGCCGATGCATTCCCCTTGGCCATGCCATGACAGATCGCGCAGTGCTGTGCGAAAAGTCCGATACCGGCAATCAAGTTGGCGTCGGTCAGCGGCACAGGATTCTGACCTTTCGGCGCGTCTCGCGCGAGGGTCGCGCGTAACGAGGTTCTTGCCGCCCAGTGTTCCAGCGGCAACGGCTTGCCATCAGCGGCTGCCGGAATGGTGCCGGTTATGAGGACGATGTAGACGCAGGCGGCAGCAGCCATGATCGCGAACGCGAAGCCGAGAATGAAACCTTTGAACATGGTGCTCCCAAATGTCCGATCCGTGAGCGGTTCGCATGGTCATTCATGTTCACACGCGTCCGCGGCAATGTACAGGATTACCACGACACGCCAAAAAGACTATCAGGCGCGGCTTGGCGCGGGAACGCGATGGGTCAGCGCGCTCACGACCGCCGTCGCGATAACGTTGAGCCCGAGTGCGACGATGCCGATGTTGAGGTCCTGGAACGCCTGCGGCGCTCCCGGCGCGATCTTGGCGAGCGAGGTGTCGAGCAGGGTGATCGCCGCGACCGTGATGACACCCACGCAGATGCCGACGAACGCGCCTTCGCGTGTCACCGGGTTGTGCGGGCGCAGGCTCATCACCACGGCGGGGAAGAGCTGCGTCACGAAGCTGTAGCCCATCAGCAGCAGCGCCACGATGGTGTTGCCGCCCTGAAGGGTGAAGTAGACGGCGACCAGCGCGATGACCGGCACCATCAGCTTGGCGACTGACGAAATGTGCGCCTCGTGGGTCGGACTGCGCAGCACCCGGTAGATGTTGTTCGAAAGCAGCGTCGCGGCGCTGAGCAGGATCATCGAGCCGGGCACCAGCGCGGTCAGCACGCCGGCGCCGCCGATGATGCCGATCACCCACGGATCGAAGGTCTTGATCGACAGCTTGAACAGCGCGAGATCGATCGCTGAGCCGGTCAGCCCCGGAACTTGCAGGATGGCCGCGAAGCCCACGAAGAACACGAACACCAGGATGAGCTGATAGAGCGGCAGCATGATCGCGTTCTGGCGGAAGACGCGCTCGTTCTTGGCTGTGTAGAGCGAGCCGAAGGAGTGCGGCCACATGTAGAACCCGAGCGCGGTCAGCACCACGGTAGAGGCGAACCACGCGAGGCTCTGCCCCTTGGGCGGCAGCGCCAGGAAGCCCGGCTTGGCGGTCTCGATCGCGCTGAACATCCGGCCCAGCCCGCCATACCAGTGGATCGGCAGGAAGATGCCCAGGAACAGCACTACGGCCAGGATCGCGGTGTCCTTGAGCACGGCCGTCCAGGCCGATCCGTGCACGCCGGAGACCATGACATAGAGCGTCACCACGGCCGCGCCGATCCACACCGCCAGGCTGGACGAGATGAGCCCGTACGAGGCCGTCGAGACGATGATGCCCAGTCCCTTGAACTGGAGCACCAGATAGGGGACCAGTGCGATGATCCCGACGACGGACACGAGCAGGCCGAGCGCCGGGCTGTCGTATTTCGCCACGAAGAAGTCCGGCTGCGAAATCAGCCGCCGTTCCTTGGCAAAACGCCAGATCGGCGGCAGCAGCCAATAGGAGATCACGTAGGCGAGACAGCCGTAGGCGAGGATGTAGTAGGTCGGGCCACCCTTGCCGTAGGCATAGCCGCTGCCGCCCAGGAAGGTGAAGGTGGTGTAGATCTCGCCCGCGAGCAGCACGAAGACGAGGATCGAGCCGAAATTGCGCCCGCCGACCGTCCACTGCTCGAGGGTCATGTCCCTGCCGCGTCGCGCCCGCAGCCCGAGCCCCAACGCGAGGGCCGCCGCCAGCGCGATGATGGCGAGCGCGGACCCGGCGCTCATTGCCCGGCGCTCCGGCGCGTTCCGCTGTCGGGCGGTCCGCGATTCTCCGGATCGAGCACGTAGATCAGCGCCATGATGGCGCTGGTCAGCACGATCCAGAGCAGCAGCCACGCCAGAATTGTCGGCATCCCGAGGATCAGGGGCTCGACGCGGTTGAAGAAGAACGAGCCGACCAGGATGCCGAGGAACGGAAGAGCGGCCAGCAGGCGGATCAGCATGGGGAAACCCACGGTTGTGCCAGATGGCAAGATCGCGCCGGCCGGCACCGGGTTGGCCCTGTCCCGCGAATGTGACCGCAAGTTGACGGATATTCTGGGGATGCTCCGGATTTCGTTCTCGCCATACATGGAATGTTCCGCTACTGGCGAGCAAGCGACCGGGCTCGACGGAGCCGGCGGGGCGGCGCTAGGGTGACGGCAAAGCCAATAGAATGCGACCTGGACCACGATCCGGCGCAAAGCTCAGTTTGGGAGACGACGTTATGGAAAGCGGCAACGCGCCTGGCTTGGGTCGGCGCACGCTCATCAAGGCTGGCGTTTCGCTCGGCACCGTGGCGCTGGCCGCGCCGCCGCTGATCTCGGCGCGCGGCGAGACGCCGATCAAGATCGGCATGATCGATCCGCTGACCGGGGTGCTGTCGGCCCTGGCGCAGAGCGAGGTGGAGGGCGCGAAGTACACGGTCGCCGTGCTCAACGCCAAGAACGGCATCATGGGCCGGCAGGTCGAGCTGCTGGTCGAGGACAGCGCCAACGATGTCGGGACCGGGGTGCAGAAGGCCCGCAAGCTGATCGACCGCGACCAGGTGAGCGCGATCTTCGCCGACGTGAACTCGGCGATCGCCTACGCCGTCGCGCAGGTGACCAGCGAGAAGAAGGTGTTCCACATCGTCCCCGGCGGGCATACCGACCCGATCACCGGGAAAGATTGCAAGTGGAACGTGTTCCGCATATGCAACACGACCATGATGGACTCCGCCGCGATCAGCTCCACGCTGATCAAGAAGTTCGGCAAGCGGTGGTTCTTCATCACTCCCGATTACGCCTACGGCCATACCTTGCAGGAGGGGTTCATCACCCAGCTGAAGAAGGCCGGCGGCGAATTCGAGGGCGACATGCTGCCGATCAACGCGTCGGATTTCTCGGCCAGTCTCATCAAGGCGCGCGCTTACAAGCCCAACGTGCTGCTCAACAACATGGGCGGGCTGGCGCAGATCGACTGCATGAAGCAGTTCGTTCAGTTCGGCATGTCCAAGCAGATGGCGCTCGGCGGCGCTCTGTTCGAGCTGGAGGGCATCAAGTCGGTCCCCCCGGAGGCGCAGGCCGGCTGGTGGGACATGGAGTGGTGGTGGAACCAGCCGAACGTGCCGGAGGTGGTGCAGTTCGTCGCCGATTTCCGCAAGGCGACCGGCAAGACCCCCTCGGCGCGGCACTGGTTCGGCTACGTCGCCATCCACTCGGTCCGCATCGCCGCCGAGAAGGCGAAAAGCCTGGACGCGATCAAGCTCGCCCACGCGCTGGAGAACGAGGTTTTGCCGCCCGACGTCGCCCTTCAGCCGGGCAACATCATGTACCGGCCCGGCGATCACGAGCTGATGGCCAACATCTTCACCGGTGAGGCGCATCCGCCGCAGGGCAACCCGGACAACGTGTTCACGGTGGCGGAGCTGGTGCCGGGCGAGCAGGCCGCCGGGTCCGTGGCCGACACGGGTTGTCACATGGCCTTCCCCGCCGCCTGAGCCGGCGCGGCCTCGCTGCGTGCCGCGCGCCGGCGCGCAGCGAGGACACCAGCGGAGCGGATGGATGTTGCAGCTCGTCCTGTTCAACGTGTTCAACGGCCTGATCATCGGCCTGTTCTATGTCCTGATGGCACTCGGCCTCGCGCTCATCCTCAATCTTTCCAACGTCATCAACTTCGCCCACGGCAACTTCCTGGCGCTGGGCGGCTACGTCGCGTTCGTGCTGACACCCTATGTCGGGTTCTGGGGCGCGCTGGTCATCTCGCCGCTGATCGTCGCGGCGATCGGGCTGGTGCTGGAGCGGACCATGATCCGTCGGGTCTATGCGCGCGATCCGGTGTACAGCCTGTTGCTGACCTTCGGGCTGGCGTTCATCATCCAGGATGTCTGCCGCTACATCTGGGGTCCGAACGGGCTGCCGCTGACCGTGCCGGGCGCGCTGGCCCAGCCGCTCAGCCAGGACCTGTTCTTTATCACCGGATACCGCGTGTTCATGATCGGGATCGTCATCGTGGCGATCGTCGGGCTGTTCGTGTTCCTGCGCTTCTCGCGCACCGGCATGCGCATCCGGGCCGGCACGCTCGACATCGAGACGGTCGCCGCGCTGGGCATCAACATCCGCCTGCTGCGCTCGTTCAATTTCGGGCTCGGGATCTTCCTCGCCGGGTTGGCCGGCGTGCTCGCCGGCGGGCAGATCGGCCTCAATCCGAACATGGGCGACGATCTGCTGATGCCGAGCTTCATCGCCATCATCGTGGGCGGCGTCGGCAGCCTGACCGGCACCCTGCTCGGCGGCCTGCTGATCGGCGTCGCCTCGGCGGTGACCACCGTGTTCTACCCATCCGCCAGCGAGGCGGTGATCTACGTCATCATGATGGCTGTCCTGTTGCTGCGTCCGCGCGGGCTGATGGGCGAGGAGGGAATGCTGACATGAGCGCCACGACCGTCGGGGCGGCGTTCGGGCGACCCCCGCGCTTCGGCTGGGCACCCACCGCGATCGTCTGGCTGGTGCTGTTGAGCGTGCCCGCCTGGCTGCCCTTCGTCGGCGGCTACACCGCGCTCGCCGGACGCGTGCTGGTCCTCGGCCTCGCGGCGATGGGGCTCAACATCCTGCTCGGCTATACCGGCGTGATGTCGTTCGGCCATGCCGCGTATTTCGGGCTGGGCGCGTACGGAACCGGGCTGACGTTGCGCTATCTCGCCAACAGCACGCCGCTGGCCCTGCTGATGGGCATCCTGCTGGGCGGGGTGGCCGGCACGCTGTTCGGGGCGCTGATCGTGCGCCGCAAGGGCGTCTACTTCGCGATGGTAACGATCGCCTTCGGCCAGATCTGCTATTACATCGCCTATCGCTGGAACGACTTCACCGGCGGCTATGACGGGCTGCGCGGCTTCCAGCGTCAGCCGATCGCGATCGGGCCGTGGCTGATCGACATCCAGAACAACGGCACGGTGTTCTACTATTTCATCCTGGCGGTGTTCGCCGTCTGCGTCGGCCTGATGGCCTTGCTGCTCGCCTCGCCGTTCGGGCGCACCCTGCTCGCGATCCGCGAGAACCAGCGCCGCGCGCGCTTCCTCGGCATCCCGGTGGAGCGCCATGTCTGGCTGTCGTTCTCCATCTCCTGCTTTTTCACATCGGCAGCCGGCGCGCTCTATGCGCTGCTGAACAACTTCGCCGACCCGACCGCGCTGAACTACGTGCTGTCGGGCGACATCGTCATCATGGTGGTGATGGGCGGGATGCGCAGCTTCTGGGGACCGCTGCTCGGCGCGGCGCTGTTCGTCGTGCTGCAGGACTACGTCTCCTCGATGACCACCAACTGGATGAGCTTCATCGGCCTCATGTTCGTCATCGTGGTGCTGTTCTTCCCGCGCGGCCTGCTGGGCTTCATCCGCCGCCGGAGCGCCGCATGAGCCTGCTGGAGGTCCGCGCCGTCACCAAGACATTCGGCAGCCTGGTCGCCGTGTCCGATGTCTCGCTCAGCGTGGACACCGGCGAGCTGCACGCCATCATCGGGCCGAACGGCGCCGGCAAGACCACGTTCTTCAACCTGGTGACGGGGTTCTTCCCGCCCAACAAGGGCGCGATCTGGCTGGACGGCCGCGACGTCACCCGCGCCAGCGCGCAACAGCGCGTGGTGATGGGCATGGGACGCACGTTCCAGGTCACCGAGATCTTCCCCGAGCTGTCGGTGCGCGAGAACGTGCAGATCGCGGTGGAAGTGGCGACCGGCTTCCGCCTGCGCCCATGGATCAGCCGCGCCGAGATGGCACGCGTGCGCGACCGCATCGACGAGCTGCTGGGCGCGACCGGCCTGGCCTCCCAGGCCGGCAGGCTGGTCGGCGAGCTGTCGCACGGCGACCAGCGCTCGGCCGAGATCGCGATGGCGCTGGCGCTGCGCCCGCGCATCCTGCTGCTCGACGAGCCGACGGCCGGCATGGGCGAACAGGAGACCTATCAAATCGCCGGCCTGATCCGCCGCCTGCACAAGCAGAGCGGCTATACCATCGTGCTGATCGAGCACGACATGCGCGTGGTCTTCAACCTCGCCGACCGCATCATGGTGCTGGACCAGGGCCGACTGCTAGCCGAGGGCTCGCCCGACGACATCGCCGCCGACCCGGCCGTGCAGGCCGCGTATCTGGGGAAGGTCGAATGAGCGCGCTGATCGCCGAGGGTCTGAACACCTACTACGGCAAGAGCCACATCCTGCACGGCGTCGGACTGGAGGTGGCGGAGGGGCAGATCACCACGCTGCTCGGCCGCAACGGCGCCGGCAAGACGACCACCTTGCGCAGCCTTGTCGGCCTCACCCAAGCGCGCGCCGGCAAGGTGACGATCTTCGGGCGCGACACCACCCGCATGCCGCCCTATCGGATCGCCGCGCTGGGCGTCGGGTATGTGCCGGAGGGTCGCAAGATCTTCCCCAACCTGACGGTGCACGACAATCTGCGCGTGCCGCTGGAGCGTCCGGGACCGTGGACCATCGAGCGTGCCTACGCCCTGTTCCCCCGTCTGAAGGAACGCCGGCACAATCTCGGCCGCCAGCTCTCGGGCGGCGAGCAGGAGATGCTATCGATCGCGCGCGCGATGCTGCTGAACCCCCGGCTGCTGATCCTGGACGAGCCCTCGCAGGGCCTGGCGCCGCTGATCGTGCGCGAGGTGTTCCGCGTCGTCGCCCAGATGCGGGCGGACGGGATGTCGGTGCTGCTGGTCGAGCAGAACGTGCGCGCGAGCCTGGAGGTCGCCGATCGCGCCTACGTGCTGGACCACGGCCAGATGGTCTGGTCCGGCCCCGCCGCGACGCTTGCCGCCGACGAGGAGCGCATCCAGGCGCTGGCCGGAGCCTCCGCCGAGCAATGGTCGCTGGACGAGCTGCTTCCCGCCTGACCGACCCGTCCCATCAGCGCAGCCCGACCACCCGCTCGGTCGCCAGCGCCGAGACCTCGGAGTCGGTGTATCCGTGCTCGCGCAGGATCTCGGCGCTGTGCTGGCCGAGGCCGGGGGAGGTCGCGCGGGGGCTGGCATCGACGAACGGCATCGCGCCGATGATGTTGGGCAGGGGCACGGCGCGCGGCACATCGACGTGCGTCACGCGCACGATCGCGCCGCTGGCGGCGACATGCGGATGCTCCAGGAACTCCGTGTAGGTGTTCACGCGCTCATGCATCACCCGATGCGCGGCCAGCCGCTCCGAAAGCGCGGCGAACGGCAGATCGGCGAAGATCGGGTGCAGCAGGGCGCGCAGCGCATCGGCGTTCTCGAACCGCGCGTCCATCGTCGCGAAGCGCGGGTCCGTGGCGAGCCCGTCCTCGCCGAGCGCCGCGCACAGCGCCACCCATTCATGCTGACGCGCCACGGTGACGTTGATCCAGCCATCGGCGATCCGATACACGCCGCTCGGCCCGGCGGGCGGGCGCACCTGACCCCCTTCCAGCGCGTGTTGCAGCATGCGCACGACTTGCAGCCCGGCGGCCGCCTCCAGCAGGCTGGCCTCGACATGCCGCCCCCGCCCGGTCTCGCGGCGCGCATAGAGCGCGGGACCGAGGGCGCCGAAGGCATAGAGCGCGCAGCTCATGTCGATCGCGATGATCGGGATGCGATGCGGGATGCCGTCCTCGCCGACGTTCTCGGCGATCAGCCCGGTATAGGCTTGCAGCACCGGGTCCATCGCCGGGCGCTCCGCCATCGGGCCGGTCTGGCCGAAGCCGGAGATCGAGACATAGACGATGGCCGGCGCCGCGTCGCGCACGGACGCGTAGCCGAAGCCCAGTCGGTCGATGACCCCGGGGCGGAACCCCTGCACGAACACGTCGGCGCCGCGCACCAGCCGCCACAGCACCTGCTGTCCGGCGGCGGCCTTCAGGTCGAGCGCGATCGAGCGTTTCCCGAGATTCGCCGCGATCGAGTAGGCGGTGTGGTCGCGATAGCGCGCCCCGAGGCCGCGGCTCCAATCGCCGCCCTCGACCGGCTCGACCTTGATGACGTCGGCGCCGTGCTGGGCGAGCAGCATCGCGCAATAGGGGCCGGCAACGCCTTGGCTGAGGTCGATCACCTTGAGCCCGGCATAAGGCGCATCGTCGGTCATGGCAGCGTTCTCCGTGTCCGGGCGGGATCGTGCAGGAACGCCTCGACCACGGCAACGAAGCCGGCCGGATTGTCGGCGTGCAGCCAGTGGCCGGCATCCTTCAGGGTGACGAAATGCGCGGTCGGGAACAGGGCGCGGATCGCTGGCCGATGCGCCGCCTCGATGTAGGTCGACAGCGCGCCGGCCACGAACAGCGTCGGGCCGCGATAGCGCGCGCCGGGCGGGGCCGACCAGCCCTCGACGTCGGGGAGCGCGGCGGTGATTTCGGCCAGCCCCATCCGCCACGCCGGGGTCGCGCCAAAGCGCAGGTTCTGCACCAGGAACCCGCGCACCGATGCCTCCGGCACGGAAGGCGCGAGCGCCGCCTCGGCCGCCGCGCGGGTCAGGCTTGGCGTCAGCTTCAGCGCCGCCATCGCGCCCGCATAGGCGCCGAAGCCGGGCGGGTAGGGGACCGGTGCGATATCGGCGACGAGCAGCCGCGTGACCGCTTCCGGATGGTCGAGCGCCAGGTGCATCGCGGTCTTGCCGCCCATCGAGTGCCCGACCACTGAAGCCGGCAGCGCGTCGGCCTGCGCCAGCGTCTCCCGCACATCGGCGGCGAGCGTAGCGTAATCCATGCCGGGCGCGTGCTGGCTATCGCCATGGTTGCGCAGGTCGAGCGCCAGCACGCGATACCGCGCGGCTAGCCGGCGCTGCACACTGGCCAGGTTGCGTGCCGATCCGAACAACCCGTGCAGCAGCGCGACCGGCGGCCCCTCGCCCAACTCCGTCGCGTGCAGGATCACGCCCGCACTTGCCCCGGGTGTCGCGTCAGTCCCAGCGTGCGGAGCGACATCGGCGACCTCCAACGGTAGTTTGGGTCGCCATCGTAGCCGCACGGCATGCGCAGACCAGTGGACGGGCGCGAGATATCAGCGTTCGTGTTTGCCGGCCCGCATGGACGTGCCTATCGACCTCGGCGGCTGCCTGCCGCAGGTGCCGCGAAAGGAGAGGCCATGACCGACAGCATCCCCAGGCAGCGCGCCGACCGTACGCAGTTGCAGCAGATCATCGCCGGGTTGACCGAAGGGGTCATCATCATCAACCCCGACCAGACCATCGCCTGGGCGAACGACACGGCATTGACCCTGCATGGGATCAAGTCGGTCGAGGAGCTTGGCGGCACGGTGTCGGAATATCGGCGGCGCTTCGAGCTGCGCTATCGCAATCAGCACAAGCTGCCGCCCGGCGATTATCCGATGGAGAGGGTCATCGCCGGCGAGGCATTCAGCGAAGTCGTCGTCCAGGTCGCGCGACCGGGCGAGGAAAAATACTGGATTCACCAGATACGCAGCCTGGTGCTGACCGATCCGGAAGGCCGCCCGGACTGCCTGGTGCTGATCCTGAACGACGAGACCGAGCGGTTCAATGCAGAGGATCGCTTCGAGCGCGCGTTCGGCGCCAACCCGGCTCCGGCGATCATCGCCCGGCTCTCCGACATGCGCTACGTCAAGGTCAATCAGGGCTTCATGGAGATGACCGGCTACGTGCGCGAGGCGCTGATCGGCCGGTCGGTCCATGAGATCGACGTTCTGCAAGGCGCCGAGAAACGAGAGCTTGCGGTGAAGCGCCTGCACGCGGGCACGACGATCCCGCAGATGGAAGCGTGCCTGCATCTGCCGGACGGAGCGGACAAGACCGTTCTGGTCGCCGGACAGCCGATCGAGATCGGTGAAGAGGCGTGCATGCTTTTCACCTTTGCCGACCTGCATCCGCGCAAGCAGGCGGAGGACGCGTTGCGCCACAGCGAGGAGAGGTTCGCCAAGGCGTTCCGAATGGCGCCCGGGCCGATGGCCATCCTCGCGCTCGACGGCATGCGCGTGCTTGACGTCAACGATGCCTTCACGTCCGCCACCGGCTGGCGCCGGGAAGAAGTCGTCGGGCACAATGGCTTCGAGCTGGAGATGTGGGGCAGCGGCGAGACGCGGGAGCAGCTTGAGCGGCAGCTCAAGCAGACCGGGCACATCCGCAGCATCGATATTCAGCTACCGATGAAGGACGGAGGAGCAGGAGATTACCTGCTCTCCGCCGAGACGGTCATGATCCATACGGAACACTGCGTGCTGAGCGTGATGCTGGACATCACCGAGCGCAAGCAGACCGAGACGGAACTGCTCGCGGCGATCCGGTCCGTCATGCAGGACACGTCCTGGATCGGGCAGAAGATCGTCGAGAAGCTTGCCAACCTCACCCGCTCCGGCAGTTCCGCGCCCGCCGGGCCAGAGATCGCCGATCTTCCCGCCCGCGCGCGTGAGGTGCTTTCGATGATGGCGCAAGGCCTGTCGGACGACGAGATTGCGAGTAAACTAGGCGTCACGCGGAACACCGTCCGCAATCACGTCTCCGCCATTTACGGCAGGATCGGCGTGCATCGCCGTAGCGCCGCTGTCATCTGGGCGCGCGAAAGAGGCCTGGGAACCGGCGCTAAACCCCCGAGAAAGCGCACGGAATCCAAGCGTCGCGTTCAGAAGTAGTGCAGGCATCAGTATCGCTTGGTGCATTCGCGCCATTGAGCGGCGTGGCTTGTTCCGGTTTCACTCATTGATCCGGTCGGAACAATCCTAATGTGCGGAGCAACCTAAAAACCGGATCGGGCGGCGTGATGCCGCGAGGCGGACAAGGCGGGAGAAATTCATGGACGATGACCGTGTTAAGGGCGCTGCCAGGCAGGTGTCCGGCTCGATCAAGGAGGCCATCGGCAAAGTGACTGGCGATGCCAAGACGCAGGCCGAGGGAACGGCGGAGAAGGCGGCCGGCAAGGCACAAAACACGGAAGGCGCCGCGAAGGACAGCGTGCGCGACACGCTGAAGGACTGAACGACTTCCGGCATGCCTCCTCCATTACAAGGACAGTCCATGCCTCCTGAACAAAGCGAGCTGGAACCGAATGCGAACCGCGGCGAGCTGAAGCCGGACGCGAAGCCGCTGGTGGTGCCGCTTTATGCCGAGGAGGTCGATGTCTCCCGGCGTAAGGTCGAACGGGCCGTGGTCCGGATCGCGACCGTCACGCACGCCCATGAGCAGCAGATCGAAGAAGAGCTGACGCATGAGCGCGTCGAGATCGTACGGGTTCCCATCGGGCGGACCGTCGAGGCGGTGCCGCCGACCCGCGAAGAAGGCGACACGACGATCCTCGCCGTCGTCGAGGAAGTCCTCGTCGTGGAGCGCCGGCTGGTTCTCAAGGAAGAAGTGCGCATCCGCCGCGTGCGAACCAAAGAACCGCACACCGAAACCGTCGTTCTGCGCAAGCAGGAGGCTGTCGTCACCCGCACCGACGCCGGGGCGCGATCGGCAGCAGACTCCGCGGAGCCAATCGGGTCCGCGCTGCAACCCCGAACCCAGGATGAGACATCATGAACGAAGAAGTCATCGTCGCCGTCTATGACACCGTCGCTCACGCCGATGCCGCCGTGCGTGACCTGCAAGCCGCCAACGTGCCCGCCAACGCGATCAGCCGGCAAGGGTCGGGCTCCACCGCGACTGGTGCCGCAACTGGCACCGCGACTGGCACCTTGACCGACACCTCCGCCATGACCGGCACCGCTCCCATGGCTGGAACCACGGGGTCGGACAGCACGACCTCGGTTCGCGCGCCGGGGCAGGGGTTCTGGGCCAGCCTGTTCGGAGGCGAACCCGACAATGATACCGCGGTCTATGATCGCAGCATCGAGGCCGGTTCCTCCGTGGTGACGGTCAGGGTTCCCGGCGAGCATGTCCAGGCCGTCACCGAGATCCTCGATCGGCATAACCCGATCGACCTCGATGAACGTGCCAGCTCGTATGGCCTGACCTCGGGCGGCACGACCACCACGGCGACCACGACCACGACGACCGCCGCCATGCCGACGACCGCGGCCACACCGACGGAAGCGGCGCCGCCGCGGGCGCAGAGCACGGAGTTGCGCGGCGGCGAGGAGGTCATCCCGCTCTCCGAGGAGCAGATGAAAGTCGGCAAGCGGCTCGTCAACCGGGGGACCACGCGGATTCGCCGGTTTGTCGTCGAGACCCCGGTCGAGGAGAATGTCGCGCTGCACTCCGAACGCGTCGTGGTCGAGCGCCGGCCTGTCGAGTTGGGCACGCGGGTCTCCGACGCCGACTTCACGGACCGCGTCATCGAGGTCACCGAGACCGACGAAGAGGCCGTGGTCAGCAAGACGGCGCGCGTGAAGGAAGAGGTGGTGGTCAACAAGAACGTGTCCGACAGGGTCGAGACGGTGCGCGACACGGTCCGGCGCGAGGAGGTCGAGGTCGCTCGCGACGACAAGACGGTCGCTCGCGACGACAAGACTGTGTCGCCCGGCGGCACGACGACCCCGACCTCGCCCCGGCGGCGCTGACACGTCGATCGTGACCAAATGCCGGGGCGTCCATCGCCCTGGCTTCCGCAGGAGGAACCGATGCCATCGAGTAGCTATACCGATCCGTCGTTGCAGGGGTCGGGTGCCATCGAGACGACGACCACCAGGGTCGCGGGGGGTTCGCATACGCATCGGCGCATCTCCTGGGCCGCGATCTTCGGCGGGGTCATCCTCGTCGTTGCTGTCCAGCTGCTGCTGAGCATGTTGGGCGCCGGCATCGGGCTCGGCACGGTGAACACCAACGGCGGCACGACCCCGGATGCGAGCAGCTTCGGCATCGGCGCCGGGGTCTGGTGGGTCGTCAGCAGCATCATCGCCCTGGCATTCGGGGGCTATGTCTCGGCTTGGCTGGCGGGCATCGAGATCAGGTGGGACGGCGTGCTGCACGGCCTCATCACCTGGGGCATTGCGACGCTGCTGACCCTTTATCTCCTGACATCCGCGATCGGCGGCATCATCGGCGGGGGCTTCTCCGCTGTCGGCAGCATCGCCTCGGCGGCAGGCAGCGGGGTCAAGGACGCGGCGCAACCGATCGCCCAGGCAGCGGGCGTGTCGCCCGATATGCTCCAGCAACAGGCGCAGGCATACCTGCAACCGACCAATCCCGATCCGGCGACGATGAGCCCGCAGGACGCGCAGAAGGAGCTGGCGCGCAATCTCGGGACTTATGCAGGCGGCGGCGCGGATGCCCCGGCCGCCAAGGACCGCGTCATCGCCATCATGGCGGCGCAGCAGCACATCAGCCGCGACGACGCAGCCAAGCAGTTCGACAGCACGCAGGCGAAGCTGAAGCAGGCACGCGATCAGGCGTTGCAGACGGCGAGGAATGCCGCGGATGCGAGCGCTGCCGCCGCTTCGAGAACGTCGTTCGCCGCGTTCGGCGACTTGCTTCTGGGCGCCATCGCCGCCGCCATCGGCGGTTCCTTGGCGGTGCAACGCCGGCTGAGCGTCAGCCAGCGCGTGATCCGGTAACAGTGGCGACCGACTAGAGCTGACCAGGACCGATCGGGGAGCGCCGTTGTCGACGGGCCTCCTCCAATTATGCCGCGTCGCTGGCGGGAATATCGATCTGCACCATGGTGGTGTTGTAGGTCGTCGCCCCGCACGGCGCGGAGCGGTCCTGTGTCAGCACATTGGCGCAGCCCTGCGTGTCGGTGCCGCTGCCGTCGGGGGAGAACCAGGCGCCTTCCTTGATGGCGACGACGCCCGGAGCGATCCGGTCGGTGACCTCCGCCGGCAGGATCGTGGCACCGCTTGCATTGAACACCCGCACGCGCTGGCCATCGACAATGCCACGCGCGGTCGCGTCAAGAGGATTGATCCACACGCCATCCGGATCGACGCGCGCGAGCCGGGGCTGGTTGCCGTGAATGGAATGCGTCCGCGCCCGCGATTTCGGTGTGCACAGGCTCAGCGGGTACCGGGAGTCGCCCGAGGTGGGGGGTATCCAGGTCGGGATGGGCGGAATCCGGCCCAGCCCGTACGGGTCGGGCTTGGCGGCGAGGGTCATGGAATAGACCTCGATCCGGCCGGACGGCGTCGAGAACGGGTGAACTTCGGGGTCGCGGATCTCGCGGGCGAAGGCAACCGCATCCTCGGGCGGCGGAAAGCGGGCGACGCCCTTGTCCATGAAGCTGGCGAAATCGTCCACCGCGTCGCGCGTCAGATCGCGCAGCCAGTCCAGCTCCGTGTTGTCGTTGTAGTCCTCGATTCCGATCCGCCGCGCAAGCTCGGCGAAAATATCGATGTCGTTGCGGCACTCGTACATCGGCGCGATCGCCTGACGCATGAAGATCGCGTAGTGACCGGCCCCAGCCCACGGCGTATGGACGTCGTTTCTTTCCCAGAAAGTCGTGGCCGGAAGCACGATGTCGGCGTAGCGGGCGGTGGGCGTGAGGAAATTGTCCTGCGCCACGAAGAATTCGATGCCGTCGAGCGAGGCGATCATCTTGTTGACGTTCGGGCACTGGTTGAACAAATCGCCGCCCGAGGAATAGATCATCCTGATGTCGGCCGGATAGCCGCCGCCTTTCCCGCGTGCGAGCAGGTCGGCAAGCAACGGAGTCGCGACACGCGCATCGATGGGATTGTTGCCGATTGGCAGGCTTCTCACCCCGGCGCGGCCGGTCGCGCCGTTGCTGGGCCCGGCATTGCCGCCGCTGATTCCGACATTGCCGGTGATCGCGGCAAGCGCATAGGCGGCGCGGTGGAACTGCTCGCCGGTGGCCGTGCGTCCGGGGGCGTAGCCGGTTTGCAGCGCTGCCGGCTTGGTGGTCGCGAACGCGATGGCGATACGCCGGATGGTCGCCGCCGGGATGCCGGTGATCGCGGCGGCCCACTCCGGGGTCTTGGGGATGCCGTCCGCCAGGCCGAGCAGATAGGAGCGATAGGAACCGCCTTCCGGCGCGCCTGCGGGCAGGTGCGCCTCGTCGAAGCCGAGCACATGGCGGTCGCAGAAGACCTGGTCGTGCAGGTTCTCGCTGACGATCACCTGGGCCATGGCGATCAGCGCCGCCGCATCGGTCGAGGGCCGGATGAAGACGTGCTCGTCGGCCAGGCTCCGGCTCGTCATGCTGCGCCGCGGATCGACGCAGATGATGCGGGTGCCCTGCTGTCTGGCCCATTTGAGATATTGCTGGGTGCCGGTGCCGAATGTGCCGTCGCCCGGGCTCCAGCCCCACATCAGGATCAGCTTCGAATTGGCGTAGTCGGTCGGTTCCCGTCCGGCGGTCTTGTAGTCGACCGTCGCGCCGTAGGTCATGTGAACGGCAAAGACCTCGGCTTCGGCCGACATGTTCGACCACAGGTCGGTGCAGCCGCCGAACATGTAAAGGAAGCGCTGCGCGGCGACTCGCCCGTGCAGCATCGACTGACTGCCCGTGCGCGAGGCATCGAGGATCGCGGCGTTGCCGTGAGCCGCCCGGATGCGCAGCATCTCGCGCGCGACTTCGTCGAGCGCGGCGTCCCACGAGATGCGCTCGAAATGGCCCGATCCGCGCGGCCCGACGCGGCGCATCGGAAATCGCAGCCGGTCGGGGTGGTACACCCGCTCGATCTGCCCCACGCCGCGGGCGCAGGCCGGGAGGGGCGGATGCTCCGGGCGCCACCGGCGCGCGTCGGTAGAGATCCTGACGATGCGGCCGTCGCTGACATGGGCGTTGACCACGCAGCGGCCGCCGCAGTTGTGACCGCAGGTGCTGGTGACGACCGTCTCATCGGTGCGCGGCGACGGGCGGGGTGCTTCATACACGGTCACGCGGGCGATGGTGGCCTCCGATGCTCGCTCCGATGATTGCATCGGCGGGCACAAGCGTTCAGTCTAACCGGGGTTTTACCGAAGCCCGCCCGCGATGGCCACATCGCGTGCGGGCAATCGTTGCCAATTCCGGCCTAACCCGATACAAGGTATTGCGGGAAACATCTGCGTCGCGCCCTTTAATGCGCTGAAACCTTCCCAATCTGCCCGATGCAAAGTCAGCGAAAACCAATGTCATCTAACCGTAGTACCCTCCGTTCGGCCTCACCTGATCTGGAGAATACCGAAGCCCGAATGCGCCAGGCGCTCGGGCTTCGAGACAGCCCCTCCACCTCGTCGCCGCAGCAGCGGCCGGATCAGGCCCGGCAAAGACACCGCTTCGTGCAGGATGGCGAGGTTCCTGTCGTCATCCTGAACGGTCGCAAGGACGTGGACGCCCGCTCCTCTCCTGGGAGCCGGGTCGCGGCCGCGCAATCAGCCCTTGAAGCGGAGCAGGCGGCACGCGCGTCTGCCGAGCGCGCGCTTCAGGAGGCGCAGGGTCTCATCCAGTCCCTGCGCACGAAGCTCGCGCACGCAGAGCTGGCGCACAGCGAATTGCTTGCCGCCGAGCGCGCGGCACGCACCCAGGCCGAACAGGCCTTGCAGGAGGCGAACGCGGCGCGCGAGGCAGCCGAGCAGCAGCTTGCCGAGAGGGTGTCGATTCCAGCCGTGGCGGCGCCGCCGAAGGAAGCGCCCGTCAAGCGGGGGCCCGCTGCCAGATCGGGTCGCAAGGCCTCCGCCCCAACAGCGGAGGAACCGCAGCCGGTGAAATGGTGGCTGCCAAGCTATCGGACCAAGGCGTCCAAGCGCTGACCATCCCGCGAGCTTGCATCGCAGGTTAGAGCCGGAGCATCACCCACGACATTCACGTGGTGCCGCGAGTGCCTGCGGTTGCGGCATAATGCGCGGGATCACGCCCGCCCCGGCAATGCCGCGATCCCGACCCCGCCCAGGATCAGCGCCGAGCCGACCAGCAGGTCGGCGGTGATCTTCTCGCCAAGCATGAGATTCGACAGGATCAGCCCCAACGCCGGCGTGGCGAGGAAGCCGATCGAGGAGACCACGGTCGGCAGGCGCACGGTCGCCTCCACGATGCCCCAGGTCCCGATCGGCCCGGCGATAAGCCCGACGTACAGGATGCCAACCCAGGACAGGCCGCGCGTGCCCAGCGTGCCGCCGGGGGCCTCCCACGCCACCAGCGGCAGCATCAGCGCCGCGCCGATCAGGAAGCACCAGGGTAGCAGCTCGAACATCGGCGCGCGCGGGGGCAGCGCGCGCACGGTGACGATCGAGATCGCGAAGGACAGCCCGGCCAGCAGCAGGAACAGATGGCCGACCAGCACCGACCGGCTCGACCAGTCGATCGCCCACGGGCCGATCAGCACCGCCACCCCCACCACACCCAGGCCGGCGGCCAGCCAGCGGCGCGGGGGAATGCGCTCGTGCAGCACCACCAGCGACAGCGGCACGACGAAGTAGATCGTGGTGTTGGCCAGCACCGCCGTCCGGCCGGCGGGGACCCAGCCGACGGCGATATGGGAGAAGACGAAGAATAGCGCGACCTGGAACACGCCCACGACCAGCACCGCCGGCAGATCCGCGCGGGCCGGCAGGCGCAGCCGTCCCACCACCGCCAGGATGGCGGCGCTCACCACGCCCGACAGCACCGCCCGGCTCTCGGCGAACCACAGCGGCGTGGTGCCCAGATCCACCGCGAGTTTGGTGAGCGGCCAGCCGCTGCTGAGGAACAGCACGGAGCCGCCCAGGCACAGTAGCCCGATCCGCGTGCCCGCCGCGGCTTCGTCGCGCGGGCTCACCCGACCAGCACGGCCTTTCCGATCACCTTGCGGTCGATGACCGCCTGGATCGCATCGGCGGCGCGCTCCAGCGGGAAGCGGTGCGAGATGCGGGTCTTCAGCCGCCCCTGCGCGGCCAGGTCGAGCAGCGCACGCGTGTTGGCCAGCGCCTGCTCCGGCTCGTTCTGCTGGAAGGCGCCCATATAGACGCCGATCGCGTCGATCGCCTTGATCAGCAGGTAGTTGCTGCGGATCGTGGCCGGGCCGCCGCCGAGGAAGCCCAGGATCACCAGCCGGCCCCGATAGCCGAGGCAGCGCAGCGACTCGTCCGTGACCTGGGCGCCGATCGGGTCGTACACCACGTCGACGCCACGCCCGCCGGTGATCTCCTTCACCGCATCCACGAAGCCGGTGCGGTAGTCGAGCGCGTGCGCCGCGCCCTCCTCCAGGCAGGCGGCGCGCTTCTCCTCGGTGCTAGCGGTGGCGATGACCCGCGCGCCGGTCAGCCGGGCGATCTGGATGGCGGCGATGCCGATGCCGCCGGCCGCGCCATGCACCAGCACCCACTCGCCCTCGGCGAGGCGCGCGCGCTGAAGCAGCGAGTGATACGCGGTGCCGTAGCCGGAGCGGAACACCCCAGCCTCGTCCAGGCTCATGCCGGGGGGCACCGGATCGCAGGCATCCTCGGCGGCGTTGCCCAGCTCGGCGAAGGCGCCCTTGCCGTGCCGGCTCATCACCGCGTCGCCCGGCTTGAAGCGGGTTACGCCGGGTCCGACCGCGACCACCTCGCCCGCCGCCTCCCCGCCAGGGATGAACGGCGGCTCGGGGCGGACCTGGTACTTGCCGGCCAGTTGCAGCACGTCCACGTACTGCACGCCGCGCGCGCGGATGCGGATTTGGACCTGGCCCGGTCCCGGCGCGGGCGGATCGGGCAGATCGCGGACAGCCAGCACTTCGGGGCCGCCGAACGCCTCACAGACAACCGCCTTCATGACGCACCTCCATAAGCAGGGATTTGTTCGCCGGAGCGGCGCCCGGCGCAACCCCGGCCGTTCGCGTGCTCACGTTGCGGCCATCGCGCGCACCTCGGCTGCCGACCTGCCGAGGGCACGCGATGTGCGTAGGGCCACCGCCCCGTCGCGCTTGGACAGGCGCCGTCCGTGCGTGTCCGTGAGCAGCTTGTGATGTGCGTAAGTGGGCGCGGGCCATCCCATCAATACCTGGATCAGCCGGTGCAGGTCGGTTGCGGGCTTGAGGTCGATGCCGCGCGTGACCAGCGTGACCCCTTGCAGCGCGTCGTCGTGGGTGACGCAAAGATGGTAGCTCGCCGGGGCGTCCTTGCGGCCCAGCACGGCATCGCCGAACCGCTCGGGCCGGCACTGGTTCCAGCCCTCGCCGCGCTCCTCGTAGCCGAGGCCCGCGCCCGCCGCCGCCAGCGCCCGTGCCATGTCGAGCCGCAGGGCATAGGGCACGCCCGATGCGAGCCGGGCCGCGCGCTGTTCTTCCGAGAGGCGCCGGCACGTTCCGGGATACAGCGGCGCGCCGTCCGGCGCGTGGGGGGCGGTTCCGGAGGCGGCGATCTCGCGGGCGATCTCGGCGCGGGTGCAGAAGCAGGGATAGAGCAGTCCGCGCGTCGCCAGCGCCCCCAGGATGGCGCGATAGTCCGGCATATGGTGCGACTGAACGCGCACCACCCCGTCCCAGTCGAGGCCGAGCCAGGCAAGGTCCTCGATGATCGCCGCCGCGAATTCGGGGCGGCGGCGGGCAGCGTCGATGTCCTCCAGCCGCAGCAGGAACTGGCCGCCCCCGTCCCGCGCGGCACGCCAGGCGACCAGCGCGGCGTGGGCGTGGCCGAGATGCAGGTATCCGGTCGGGCTGGGGGCGAAGCGGGTGACGATGGACACCAGCCGAGACAAGGCGCTACGGGATGGTCCCGCAAGAGGAGACGCGTGCATGGCGACACTCGATGGCCCGCGATGGGGGCCGGCGGCCGGCGGGACGGCGCGCCAGCTCGTCGTCCTGTGCCACGGGGTGGGCGCTGACGGGCATGACCTGATCGACCTCGCCCCCGGCTGGTCGCACGCCTTGCCGGAGGCGGCGTTCGTCGCGCCGAGCGCGACGGAGCACTACGACCAGGACCCGTACCGGGACCGGTCGGCAATGGTTCAGCGTCGCCGACCGCACGCCCGCGGTGATGGGGGCCGGCGTGCGCCGCGCCGCCGACCTGCTGGGGACGTTCATCGACGCCGAGCTGGCGCGGCTGTCGCTGCCGGACACTGCCTATGCCCTGATGGGCTTCAGCCAGGGTGCCATGACCGTCTTGTTCACCGGCCTGCGCCGCGCGGCGGCACCGCGCGCGATCCTCGCCTATTCCGGCGCCCTGCTGGCGCCCGAGGCGCTGGCGGCCGGCCTGGCCAACCGCGCCCCGGTCCTGCTGGTCCACGGCGAGGCTGACGACGTGGTGCCCGTTGCCCGCTCGCGCGACGCCGAGCGGGCCCTGCGCGCGGCCGGGATTCCGGTCGAGGCGCGGTACGTGCCCGGGCTGGGGCACGGGATCGACGATGCCGGGATCAGCCTGGGCGCGCTGTTCCTGCAACGGGCGTTCGCGACGGGGTAGCCTCCTCGTCCCGCCCGAGCTGGCGGCGGCCTCGCGCCAGCTCGGTGACGATGCCGTGCAGGGTGCGCAGCTCCTGCTCGGTGACCTCGCCGCGCTGGAACAGATGGCGGATGTTGCGGACCATGCCCGGGCGCTTGGGCAGATTGCGCAGGAAGCCGCAGGCATCGAGCTGCTCGGTCAGGTGGCTCAGGAAGTTCTCCAGCTCCGCCTTTGTCGCTACCCGCGTCTCGTGGCTCATCAGCGCGCGGGGCGCGGTGTCGTCGGCGGCGACCCACCATTCGTAGGCCATCACCATGACCGCCTGGGCCAGGTTCAGCGACAGGAAGCCGGAATTCAGCGGATAGCGCACCAGCGCGTCGGCCTCGGCCATGTCGTCGTTGTCTAGCCCGGCGCGCTCGGGGCCGAACAGGATGCCGGCGCGCAGGCCGCGGGCGCAGATCGCGCGCAGCTCGGCGGCCGCGCCGCGCGCGGTCAGAATGGGCTTGATGATGTGGCGCGGCCGGGGGCAGGTGGCCAGCACGTGATGCAGGTCGGCCACGGCGTCTGCCACGTCGGGATGCACGCTCGCCGCATCGAGGATGCGGTCGGCGCCCGAGGAGGTGCGCCACGCCTTCTCCTGCGGCCAGCCGTCGCGCGGGGCGACGAGGCGGAGATGGAACAGCCCGCCATTGGCCATCGCCCGCGCGCACGCCCCGATGTTCTCCGCGAGCTGGGGGCGCACCAGGACAACGACCGGGCTGTTGCCGATCGGCGCGAGGTCGGCGCCCCCGTCGCGGCCGGTCATCTCTTTTCTTCTTCGGTTGTAGCTGTAGCAATCACCTGAACCCGGATAGTAGCTGCACCGGCAGCTAAATTGACGCGCCGCCATGTCGTCCCACCGGGCCGGTCTTCCAGCATGATACCCCGCTCCGCCAGCTCGGCCCGGATCGCATCGGCGCGGGCGAAATCGCGCGCCTGCCGGGCGTCCCGCCGCGCTCCGATGGCGGCTTCGATCGCGGTCGCGTCGTCCACCCCTCCCTGGAACCAGGTGCTCGGAGAGGCGCCCAGCAGCCCGAGCACGGCGCCCCCGGCGCGCAAGCCGGCCGCCGCCACCGCGTTACCGGCCATGGCCGCGTCGGCCAGGCCGTGCAGGGCGGCGATGGCGAGTGGGGTGTTCAGGTCGTCGCACAGCGCCGCCAGCACCGGCTCGGGTATTTCGGCGGCCGGCGGCATGTCCGGATGGCGCTCCAGCGCCCGGTACAGCCGGTTCAGTTCCCGCTGCGCCTCCGCCAGCCCTACGTCGGTAAAGTCCAGCTCGGCGCGGTAATGCGTGCGCAGCAGCAAAAGCCGGATCGCCTCGGCGGGCGCCTTGGCCAGCACGTCGCGGAGGGTGAAGAAGTTGCCGAGGCTCTTCGACATCTTCTCGCCGTTCACCAGCAGCATCCCGTTATGCATCCAGTAGCGCGCGAAATGGCTGCCGGGAAAGGCGCAGACGCTCTGCGCCAGCTCGTTCTCGTGGTGCGGGAAGATCAGGTCGGACCCGCCGCCGTGGATGTCGAAGTCGGTGCCCAGATAGCGCCAGGACATGGCGCTGCACTCGATGTGCCAGCCCGGCCGGCCCCGCCCCCACGGGCTGTCCCAGCCCGGCAGCTCGGGCGGGGAGGGCTTCCACAGCACGAAGTCGCCCGGATCGCGCTTGTAGGGCGCGACGTCGATCCGCGCGCCGGCCAGCAACTCGTCCGGGCTGTGGCCCGAAAGCCGGCCGTATTCGGCGAAGCGCGCCACCGCGAACAGCACGTGCCCTTCTGCCGCGTAGGCGTGGCCGGAGGCGATCAGCTGGTCGATGATCGCGATCATCTCCGGGATGTGCGCCGTCGCGCGAGGCTCCTCGTCTGGGGGCAGGGCGCCAAGCGCGGCCATGTCGGTGTGGAAATCGGCCAAGGTACGGGCGGTGATCGCGCCGATCGGCTCGCCCGATTCCAGCGCCCGCGCGTTGATCTTGTCGTCGATGTCGGTGATGTTGCGGACGTAGGTGACGCGCGGAAACAGCCGTCCCAGCAGCCGCCGCAGCACGTCGAAGACCACCTCCGGTCGGGCGTTGCCGACATGGGCGAGGTCATAGACCGTCGGTCCGCACACATACATGCGGACATGCGCGGGATCGAGCGGGACGAACCTCTCGCGCCGGCGAGTGAGGCTGTTGTGCAGGTGAAGGTCGGGCATGATCGCTCGCTCGATATCCGGGACAGCCCGGCCCGACCAGGGGAAATCGGCGTCTGGCTGCCGGCTGGCGGAACGTTGACACCGGGGGCCCTGGCGGCTACGTCGGCCGTATGGCGATGCGAATGCCTCGCAGTAGCCTTCCTTGGGACATGCACGGGCATTATGGGCGTGGCGTCAAACACCTCGCGGCAAGCGAACCGGCGTCCGGGTCCGGCACCCCGTCACGGGCGGCTGGCACGGCTGCTCGCGGTCACCGGACCGGGGATCGTCGTCATGCTGGCCGACACCGATGTGGGCAGCGTCATCACCGCCGGGCAGTCGGGCGTGCAGTGGGGCTACCGGCTGCTCCTGCTCCAGCTCGTGCTGATCCCGATCCTGTTCATGGTGCAGGAGCTGACCGTCCGCCTCGGCGTGTTCACCGGGCGCGGGCATGGCGAACTCATCCGCGACACCTTCGGCCGGTTCTGGGCCTGGGTCTCGGTCGCCGGCCTGGGGGTCGCGACCATCGGTGCGCTGATGACCGAGTTCTCCGGCGTCGCCGGCGTGGGCGAGCTGTATGGCATTCCGCGCTGGGCCAGCCTACCGGTCGCCGGGGTCGCGCTGCTCGCGGTGGTGGCGACCGGGTCCTATCGCCGGGTAGAGCGCGTGGCGATCGTCGTCGGCCTGTTCGAGCTCGCGTTCTTCTTCGTGGCCTGGGCGGCGCATCCCGATCCGCACGCCATGGTCGTCGGGGCCCTGGATATTCCGTTTGCCAACAAGGACTATCTCTACCTCGCGGCGGCGAATATCGGCGCGGTCATCATGCCGTGGATGGTGTTCTACCAGCAATCGGCGGTCGCCGATAAGAAGCTGCGCCCCGAGCATCTCGGCGCCGCGCGCTTCGATACCGCGTTTGGCGCGATCGTCACCCAGCTGGTCATGGCCGCCGTCCTGATCGCCTGCGCGGGGACCATCGGGCGGACCTCGCCCAACGCCACGCTGTCCACCGTGGGCGACATGAGCCAGGCGCTGACGCCGTTCCTGGGCTCTGCGATGGGCGACGCGGTATTCGGCGCGGGCGTGCTGGGCGCCGGCATGGTCGCGGCGATCGTCGCCTCGCTCGCCTTCGCCTGGGGCTTGGGCGAGGTGACGGGATATCGCCACTCGCTGGAGTACCGACCCTTGCAGGCACGCTGGTTCTACGGCGTCTATGCCGCCTCGGTCGCCGCCGGCTGCCTGACGGTCGGATTGTGGCCCAACCTGGTGTCACTGAATGTCGGCGTGCAGGTGATGAACGCCCTGCTGCTGCCGCTGGTGCTGGGCTTCCTCATCGCGCTCGCCTGCCGCGCTCTTCCCGCCGCGCAACGGCTGCGGGGCATCTATCTCTGGGTGGTGCTGGTGGTCGCCACCGTCACCTGCGCGCTCGGCGTGTTTGGCGGCTTCTCCGGGGCCGGGCTGCTGGGCTAGGCTGCCTGCCGGCCAGGCGGGAGAGGATCATGCGCGACGCACCCTTCACGGTTCGTCCCATCGCCGGCGCGCTCGGCGCCGAGCTGCACGGGCTGGACCTCGCCCAGGACCTGCCGGAGCACACGGTGCGCGCCATCCGCCAGGCGCTGCTCGAGCATCTGGTCATCTTCTTTCCCGCCCAGAGCCTGCCGCTCGACCGCTTCGCGGCGTTCGCCCGGCGTTTCGGCCAGCCGATCGAATATCCCTTCATCAAGGGCATCGAGGGCTTCCCGGAGATCATCGAGGTCGCCAAGCTGGAGCACGAGCGGGTCAATTTCGGCGGCGTCTGGCACTCCGACACCACCTATCTGCCGCAGCCGCCCATGGGCTCGATGCTGGTCGCGCGCGGGCTGCCGCCGTATGGTGGGGACACGCTGTTCGCCAATCAGTACCTGGCGTGGGCGACGTTGTCGGATGCCATGAAGGCGATGCTCGCGCCGTTGCGCGGGGTCAGCCTCTCGGCGAAGGCCGACGTCACTCGCACCCGCGAGGACCGCGTCCGCTCCGATGGCACGTCACAGGCGCGCGCCACCCTGGAGGCGGTGCATCCGGTGGTCCGCACCCACCCCGAGACCGGGCGCAAGGCGCTCTACGTCAACGTCGCCCATACCGCGCGCTTCGAGGGCATGACGGAGGCGGAGAGCGCGCCGATCCTCGATTTCCTGTTCCGCCACCAGATCCGCCCGGAGTTCACCTGCCGCTTCCGCTGGAGCCCCGGCGCGGTCGCCTTCTGGGACAATCGCTGCGCCCAGCACAACCCGATCAACGACTATCACGGATTCCGCCGCGTCATGCACCGCATCACCCTGGCCGGAGATACGCCGGCATGATCGCCCCCGATCGGGTCGATCGCATCGCCGTGCTGGGCGCCGGCACCATCGGCGCGAGCTGGGCGGCGTGGTTCCTCGCGCGGGGCAAGCGCCTCGCGATCTACGACCCAGCCCCGGCGGCCGAGGCCTTCGTGCGCGCGTTCGTCGCCGACGTTTGGCCCACCCTGGAGCAGCTGGGCATGGACGCGCACGCCGCGTCCGACGCCTGGACGTTCCACACCGACCCGACCCTGGCGGTGCGCGACGCGCAGTTCGTCCAAGAGAACGCGCCCGAGCGCGCGGCCATCAAGCGCGACCTTTACACCGCGATTGCCGACGCCTTGCCCGCCGATGCGATCCTCGCCTCCAGTTCCTCCGGCATCGTCATGAGCGCGTTGCAGCAGGGTTTCCGGGCCGCCCCGCGCATGGCGATCGGCCACCCGTTCAACCCGCCGCACCTGATCCCCTTGGTCGAGGTGGTCGGCGGGCGCGAGACGGCGGCCGAGACCGTCGCGTGGTGCCTGGCGTTCTACCGCGCCATCGGCAAGCGCCCGATCCATATCCGCAAGGAGGCGCCGGGGCATCTGGCGAACCGGTTGCAGGCGGCGCTATACCGCGAGGCGGTGAGCGCCGTGGCCTCGGGGCTGGCGAGCGTGGAGGACGTGGATACTGCGATCACCGCCGGCCCCGGCCTGCGCTGGGCGCTCATGGGACCGCACATGACCTTCCACCTGGGGGGCGGGGAAGGCGGCATGACCCACATGCTGGCGCAGTTCCGCCCGGTGTTCGAGGGGTGGTGGGCCTCCATGGGCACGCCGGAGCTGACCGACGCACTGTGCCGGGAGATCATCGACGGCGTGCGGAACGAGGCGCGCGGGCGGTCGATCCAGGAACTGGCGGCGGAGCGTGACGCGTTGCTGGTGGCGCTGATGCGGTTGATCGCGGAGCGACGCGGACGCTGAGCCGGCGCGTGGCCGGCCACTTGTCAGCGCAACACCGCCAGATCGCACCCGTCGTCGGCCTGCAACACCTGCTCGGCGATCAGGCGGTCCCAGCCGCGCGCCGGCACCGCCGGCGGGCGCCAGGCCGTGCGACGGCGGGCGAGTTCGGGTTCGTCCACCAGCAGGTCCAGCCGCCGGTCGCGCACCGACATGCGGATGCGGTCACCGGTCTGGACCAGCGCGAGCGGGCCGCCGGCCGCGGCCTCCGGCGTCACATGCAGCACGATCGTCCCGAACGCGGTGCCCGACATGCGGCAGTCGCTGATGCGGACCATGTCCTTGATCCCGGCGGCGGCGAGCTTCTTCGGGATGGGCAGGTAGCCCGCCTCCGGCATCCCCGCCGGGGTCAGCGGCCCGGCGTTCTTCAGCACCAGCGCGTCGCGCTCGGTCACCTCCAGCGCGGGGTCGTCGATGCGGTTCGCCAGAATCCTCCAGCCCGTCGAACACCACCGCGCGGGCCTCGATCTCGAACAGTGCCGGGGTGGCGGCACTGCGCTTGACGATGGCCCCCCGCGGCGCCAGGGACCCGAACAGCGCCACCAGTCCGCCGACCGGGGAGACGGGGTCAGTCCGCGCGCGGATATAGTGCCGGTCCACGAACGCCGGCTCGTTCAGGCGCTCGCCGAGAGCCACGCCCGAGACGTCGCGCGCGTCGAGGTGCAGCAGCTCGCGCAATTCCCACAGCAGCGCCTGCATGCCGCCGGCGGCGTGGAAGTCCTCCATGTACCCCTCGCCGGTCGGCTTCAGGTCCACCAGCACCGGGGTCGTGTCCGACAGCGCGTTCAGCCGGTCGAGGTCGATGCGGATGCCCCGGCGCCCGGCGATCGCGGTGAGGTGGATCAGCGCATTGGTGGAGCCGCCGAGCGCGAGCAGCACGCGCAACGCGTTCTCGACCGAGGCCTCGGTGATGATCTCGGACGGGCGCACCGCCCGGCGCACGAGCGCCATCGCCAAGGTGCCGGCCTCCTCGGCGGCGCGCAGCCGGTCGGCGTGGACGGCGGGGGTCGCGGCGTGCTCGGCCGGCATCATCCCCAAAGCGGCGGCGATGCACGCCATCGTGCTGGCCGTCCCCATCACGCCGCAGGTTCCGGCGGTGCTGGCCAGGCGGCCTTCGATCTCGCCGATGCGCGCCTCGGAGACCTTGCCCGCGCGGTACATCGCCCAATAGCGGCGGCAATCGGTGCAGGCGGACAGGCGCTCGCCCTGGAAGGGGGCCGCCAGCATCGGGCCGGTGACGAGCTGCACGCACGGAATGTCGGCCGACGCGGCGGCCATCAGCTGCGCCGGCACGGTCTTGTCGCACCCGCCCACCAGCACCGCCGCGTCCATCGGCTGGGCGGTCAGCATCGCCTCGGTGTCGAGCGCGGCGAGATTGCGATAGTGCATCGAGGTCGGGAACAGCGACGGCTCGCACAAGGACACGGTCGGGAACGCCAGCGGCAGGCCGCCGGCGGCCAGCACCCCGCGCTTCACCGCCTCGATCAGCTCGGGGACGGTGCGATGGCAGTTGTTGTAGTCCGACCCGGTATCGACGATCCCGACGACCGGGCGATCGAGCATCGCCTGGGAATAGCCCATCGACTTGGCGAACGAGCGCCGGAGGTAAAGCGCGAAATCGCGGTCGCCGTAGTTGGCGGTGTGGCGGGCCAGGCCGTGCTTGGCTGCGGGCGTGTCGGTCATCGCCGGATGCTAGTCCGATGAGGACCGGCCGGCAATTTGGCGCCGGAACCCCGCTCGTCACTCCGTCGTTGGTCAGCAGACGCAACCGGCGGGAGCCAGCCATGACCGACATCCCCGAGAAGTATCGCGACCTGATGACCAAGAAGGCGTTCGCGAACGTGGCGACCATCATGGCGGACGGATCGCCCCAGGTGACGCCCGTGTGGTTCGACTACACCGACGGCAAGATCCGGGTGAACACGGCCAAGGGCCGGGTGAAGGCGCGCACGATGAAGCAGGGCGCCAAGGTCGCGGTGTCGATCATGGACCCGGACAATGCCTATCGCTACGTCCAGGTGCGCGGCACGGTGGCGCGGGAGACCGAGGACGGGGCGGACCAGCACATCGACGCGCTGTCGCAGAGATATCTCGGCACGGCCTACCCGCACCGCCAGCCGGGCGAGCGGCGCGTGACGATCGAGATCACGCCAGACTCCATCGACGGGATGGGCTGACGCTACAGCCCGATCCGGCGGCGGAAGCCCTCGTCGCGCAGCGAGAACTCCTGGCCCGACAGGTCGTCGGCCGACTGCGTGCAGAGATAGACGATGGCGCGCGCCGGATGCTCAACCGGGGTGAGCTGCGCGCGGGGAATCTGGCTGACCGGATTGATGCCGGAAGCACGGATGGCGACCTGCATCTCGGTGTCGGTCGTGCCGGGCTGGAAGCCGAACACCCGGACGCCTCTGGCGGCGGTCTCCAGCGCGATGGCCTGGGTCAGCATCGCCAGCCCCGCCTTGCCGGCGCAATAGGCGCTCCAGCCCTCCTGCGGGCGCAGGGCGGCACCGGAGGAGACGTTCACGATCGTCCCCCGCCCGGCGGCGAGCATGTCCGGCAGGACAGCCCGCACGGCGTGGAAGGCGCCGACAAGGTTGATCTGGATGTTGCGCGCCCAGGTGCCCGGGTCCGCGGCCTCCAGGCGGCCGATCGGCTCGATCACCCCGGCATTGTTGACCAGCGCCGTGACCGGCCCGAGCCGGCGCCTGGTTTCGGCCAGGAGCGCCTG
Source organism: uncultured Pseudomonadota bacterium (assembly GCA_963756495.1). Classification (GTDB taxonomy): domain Bacteria; phylum Pseudomonadota; class Alphaproteobacteria; order Acetobacterales; family Acetobacteraceae; genus DATFDN01. The sequence goes on from CAVWNS010000014.1 coordinate 735,704, forward strand.
CACCGATGCCCAGTCGGCCACGTCGCAGGCCATCGCCTCCGCCTGGCCACCGCCGGCAACGATTCCGCTCGCGACCTCACTGATCTGGCCGCCGTCACGCGCGGCCAGCATCACCGCCGCCCCGGCGCCCGCCAGTGCCTCGGCCGCCGCCGCGCCGATGCCGCGACTCGCGCCCGTGATGATCACGACCTGCTTGGCAAGCTGCTCCTGCATGATCTCGTCTCCTCCCCTCAGGGCGCGTCGAGCGTCCGGGTCAGGCCCTCGCGCAGCGCGGTTTCGGCGACGAAGCCCAGCCCCGCACGGGCGGCCGAAGCATCGCCCAAGGACGCGCGGATGTCGCCCGGCCGCGCCGGGCCGAAGGTGATCCGGGGTGCCACGCCCAGCACCTCGGCGATGGCGCGGGCGAGGTCAAGCACGCTGGTCGCGCGTCCGGTGCAGACGTTGAACACCCTGGCCTGCCGCGATGCGCGACGCATGGCGGCACCGAGGGCGCGCACCACGTCGGCGACGAACACGAAGTCGCGGGTCTGGCCGCCATCGCCGGATACGGTGACGCCACCACCACTCCGCAGCCGGTCGCAGAAGATCGAGATCACGCCCGAATAAGGCGAGAGCGGGTCCTGTCGCGGGCCATACACGTTGAAGAACCGCAGGCCGATGATGGGCACCGCATGGACCAGCCCGGCGACGCTGGCGTGCAACTCACAGCCGAGCTTGTCGGCCCCATAGGCCGACAGCGGCCGGGTCGCCGCGGTCTCGGACAGTGGCAGGGCCGGATTATCGCCGTAGATGGCGGCCGAGGACGCATACACCACGGGCACCGGCCCGCCGTCGGGACCCGCGCACCGGGCCGCCTCCAGCACGGCGATCGTGCCGGTCAGGTTGACCCGGTGCGTGCCCAGCCAGTCCCGGTTGCCGCGCTCGACCGAGGCGATCGCGGCCAGATGGAAACACCCGTCCGCGCCCCGCAGCGCCGCGGCGACAACCGCGACATCGGCGACATCGCCTTCAATCAGCTCGGCTTCGTCCGGCTTGTTGGCGCGCTTGCCGGTGGAGAGGTCGTCCAGGATGCGCACCGCATGGCCCTCGGCCAGCAGCGCGTCGGAGAGGTGCGAGCCGATGAAGCCGCAGCCTCCGGTCACGAGATAGGTGGGCATCGGGACGATCGATCCGGTGGAAGGGATAGGCCTCCTATTATGCCCGGCGGTCGATTGCCGATAGGTTTCTGCCCGGATCGCAGGGATGCCCCCCTCATGACCGACCCCGATCTCGCCTACACCCCGGCTGCCGAACTCGCCGTGATGATCCGTGCCCGCGCGCTGTCCCCGGTCGAGCTGATGCGCGCGACGCTCGATCGGATCGAGCGCGGCCAGGCGGTGCTGAACGCCTTCATCACCGTCGGAGCGGATCAGGCGATGGCGGCGGCGCGGGCGGCCGAGGCGGCGGTGATGCGCGGCGATGCGCTCGGGACGCTGCACGGCATCCCCGTCTCGGTGAAGGACCTCGTCCCCACCGCCGGCCTGCGCACGACCTGGGGATCGTTGATCTTCAAGGACCACGTGCCGGACCAGGACGCGGTGGCGGTAGGCCGCCTCAAGCAGGCCGGGGCGATCGTGATGGGCAAGACCACGACGCCGGAGTTCGGTCAGCAATGCCTGACCGAAGCGCCGCTGTTTGGGCGCACCCGCAACGCGTGGCGCGCCGATCGCGCCGCCGGCGGGTCGAGCGGCGGAGCGGCGGTCGCCGTGGCGGCGGGGCTCGGCCCGCTCGCGGTGGCAACCGACGGCGGCGGCTCGACCCGCATCCCCGCCGCGTGCAATGGCGTGGTCGGGTTCAAGCAGGGCCTCGGCATGGTGCCGCAGGAGTATGCACAGGACGGGTTCGGCAACATCTCCACCATCACGCCAATGACCCGCACGGTGCTCGACACGGCGCTGATGCTGGACGCGATGTCGGGGCCGGACCCGCGCGACCCGCTGACGACCGCACGCGCGCAGCCGGCCTTCGCGGCGGCGGCGCGGGCCGGGGGCGATCTGCGCGACGTCCGGATCGCGTGGCGGGCGCGCCTGGGCAACAGCGCCGTCGCCGCCGATGTCCTGGCCGGGTGCGAGGCGGCCCTGGGCGCCTTCGCCGAACTCGGGGCGACGCTTTCGGAGGCGACCACGCCGTTCGACAACCCGGAATCCGTGTGGTTCGTGAACAACGGCGCCTACCGGATGGCGCAGTTCGGCCACCATCTGGCGCGGCACCGCGCCATCATGTGCCCGACCTTCGTGCGCCAGATGGACCGCGTGGCCGAGGTATCCGCCGCCACGCTCTACGAGGCGATATTTTCCCGCACCCGGCTCTATCGGCAGGTGCAGGCCTGGTTCGATCAGTGCGACGTGGTCGCCATGCCCACCCTGTCGCGGACCGCCGTGCCGATCGACCAGGACTTCTTCGGCCCGATCGAGATCGACAATCAATAGGTCGAGAACATCCGCGCCTCCTGGTATCCCTACACCATGCCCTTCAACCTCACGGGCAACCCGGCGGTTAGCCTGCCCTGCGGCTTCGACCGGGACGGGATGCCGGTAGCCATCCAGCTCGTCAGCGCCCCCGGCAGCGACGCCACGCTGCTGCGCGTGGCTGCCGCCTTCGAGCGCGCCCGGCCGTGGCGCCAGCATCGGCCCGACCTGCCCCGACTGGCGTAGCTGCCGGCATTTCGTGGACCAGGCGAGGCTGCCTCGGGTAGAGGGGGCCGGCTGCATCGCGCCCGCCCGCCCTGTGGGGCTCAACGGAACGGAAGATTTTTTGTGACAACACTGACCTGGCTGCCTCCCGACCCGGCGTTTCGCGCCCGGCTGCGCGCTTTCCGTGCCGACTCGGCACCGCGCTGGGACCGCGCGGTGCATCTGGCCGGCTGCCGGCTGGACTTCCTGCTGACCAACGCGCTGGACGAGGCGGTCCGCCGGCATTTCCCGGCTCTGCCCGCCGAGGTGACAGGCAAGCCCGTCGCGCCTGGCCCTGCTGGGCTCGGCGACCATGGCGCATCTGCACCCGGCGATCCGCGTCGGCGGGCTGCGCCGGGGCCTCTGGATCGACACCTATGAGAACGAGTACGGCCAGTACCTGCAGGAATTGTCCGACCCGGACTCCGGACTGCATGCCTTCGAGCCCACGACGATCCTGCTCGCGCTCGACGCCCATCACCTCGCCGCCGGCGTGACCGCGGGGATGGATGCGGCCGATGCCGACGCCGCGCTGGCCGAGGTCACGGGCCGGCTGCGCGAAGCGTGGAGCCTCGCCCGGCGTGGCTTCCGCTGTCCGGTGATCCAGCAGACGGCGCTGCCGCTGCACCTGCCGGTGCTGGGCGCCAACGAGCATCGTCTCGCCCGGCTCGCGCGCCCGCTTCATCGCCCGGCTGAACGAGGCGCTGCGCGGGATGGCGGAGCAGGAGGGGGTGGACCTGCTCGCGCTCGATGATCGCGCCGCGCGCGACGGCATCGGCCGCCTGGCACGATCCGGGCCTGTGGCACCGCTCCAAGCAGGAGGTCACGCCCCTGGCCGCCCCGATGTACGGCGACCTCGTGGCGCGGCTGCTCGCCGCCAAGCAGGGCCGGTCGGCCAAATGCCTCGTGCTCGACCTCGACAACACGCGTCTGGGGCGGCGTGGTCGGCGATGACGGGCTGGAGGGCATCGTGATCGGCCAGGGCTCCGCGCTCGGCGAGGCCTATGTCGCCTTCCAGGAATACTGCCGGGAGCTGTCGCGGCGCGGCGTCATCCTCGCCGTCTGCTCGAAGAACGACGAGGCGAACGCGCTGGAGCCGTTCGACGAGCACCCCGAGATGGTGCTGAAGCGCGGCGACATCGCCTGCTTCGTCGCCAACTGGTCCGACAAGGCCGCGAACATCCGCCAGATCGCCCAGGAGCTGAACATCGGGCTCGATTCCCTGGTGTTCGTCGACGACAACCCGTTCGAGCGGAACCTGGTGCGCCAGGAACTGCCGATGGTCGCGGTGCCGGAAGTGGGCGAGGACCCGACGAGCTACGCCGAGGCGCTCGCCGATGCCGGCTATTTCGAGGGCCTGTCGGTCACCGACGAGGACCGCGAGCGCACCAGCCAGTATCACGGCAACCGCGCGCGCGAGGCGCTGAAGACCTCGGCGACGGACCTCGACATCCTATCTGCGCGGGCTGGAGATGCAGCTGATCTGGCGGCGCTTCGACCGGCTGGGGCTGCAGCGCATCGTGCAGCTCATCAACAAGACCAACCAGTTCAACCTGACCACGCGCCGCTACACCGAGGAGGACGTGCTGGCGGTGATGGACGATCCCGCCGCCTTCGGGCTGCAACTGCGCCTGATCGACCGCTTCGGCGACAACGGCATCATCGCCATCGTCATCGGCCGGCTGCGCGGCCAACGAGGTCGAGATCGACACCTGGCTGATGAGCTGCCGCGTGCTGGGCCGGCAGGTCGAGCCGACGACGCTGAACCTGATCGCCGCCGAGGCGGAGCGGCTCGGGCGCGCGGCGGCTGGTCGGCGAGTACATCCCGACGAAGAAGAACGCCATGGTGAAGGACCACTACGCCCGGCTGGGCTTCACCGTCGTCGAAGCGACCGGGCAGGGCGGCAGCCGCGCCGTCCTCGACCTCGCCGGCTTCAGCCCGGCACACACGTTCATCCATGTCGTGGAGGGCTGAGACGTGCCGACCGAAGCCGAGATCACCGGCGGACTGACCGAGATCTTCCGCGACGTGTTCATGCGCGACGACATGGTGCTGACGCCCGACCCTGGCGGCCAAGGACGTCGAGGGCTGGGACTCGTTCAAGCAGATCGAGATCATCATGGCGACCGAGGAGCGGTTCGGCATCAAGATGAGCACGCGCGAGCTGGACAGCCTGCGCAACGTGGGCGACCTGGTGCGGGTGGTTGCCGCAAAGATGATCCAGCGCTTCACTTCCTCCCCTTGGAATAGGTCAGCTTGACCGATCAGCGCTCGCTGAGGCTCCGCTTGGTCCTGGACGATGACGCGCCGTCCGCGTTTCGCAGAGCGGTTTCTCCCGTCGAAGAGCAGGACCGCGTGACGGTGGCGAGCGCGCCTCTACGCCGCGGACACCTCCGCCGCAGGCCGCGCGCGACGGGTGCGCCAATCGCCTGCCAGCGCCAGGACCACGGTCATCAGCATGAACACGCACCGGTGTAAAACACCCATCGCGGCGCGCCGCGGTCCATGATCCAGCCGGCCAGCATCGGCCCGACCGCGCCGCCGATGTTGAAGCCCGTGGTGACGATCCCGAACACCCGCCCCGCCGCTCCCGGAGGGGCGGCGGCGCGCACCATCATGTCGCGCGACGGCATGATCAGGCCGGAGAGGAACCCGGCCCCGGCCATCGCCGCCGACCAGCAGGGCGGCGCCCGGAAAGATCGTGCCGATCAGCAAGGTCAGCGCCGCCGCCCCGGTAAAGCCCGCCGCCGCCACCTCGGCGTGCCGGCGGGTCATGTCGGCGATGACCCCGCCCGCCAGCACGCCGATCGCGGTGGCGAACAGGAAGGCGCTGAGCGCGCCGTTGGCGAGCGGCAGGCGTCACCCCATAGAGCGAGACCAGCGCCACCACCGAGAAATTCTGGATGCCGCCGCTCGACAGGCTGAGCAGCGTGAAGAACACGGTCAGTCCCAGGATGGCCGGGGTGAACAGTGCCGAAGCCGGCACCGCCGGCGCGGCGGCCTGCCGTCCCGAGGCAACGCCGTGAACACCCGCCTGGTCGAGCCGGGTCGCCATCAGCAGCGGCACCGCCACGATCGGCCCGATCAACGCCGCGACCGCCAGCGCCGGCCGCAGCCCGGCGGCGGCGCTCACCGTGATCATGGCCGTCGGGGCGATCGCGCTGCCCAGGTAACCGGAGAAGGTGTGGATCGAGAAGGCGCGGCCGACCCGCGACGGCTCGATGACCGCCGACAGGATCGCGTAATCTGACGGGTGATACACCGCGTTCGCCACTCCGGCCAGGGCGGCGCCGGCGAGCAGGACCGGGTAGGTCGGCACCAGCGCGATCGAGCCAAAGGCCACCCCGGACAGCAGCAGGCCGCTGATCAGCACGCGCCGTGGCCCCCAGTGATCGACCACCCAGCCCATCGGCGCCTGGGTCAGCGCCGAGACGATGTTGAACAGCGTGATCGCCAAGCCGAGTTCGACGAAATCGACGCCCAGTCGCGTCCTCAGGATCGGAAACAGGGGCACCAGGACCAGGTAGTGAAAGTGGCTGACCAGGTGAGCGGCGCAGATCAGCGCCAACGCCTTGATCTCCGCCGAACGCTCGCCCGCCCGGTCGCTCATGCGCCGTTCCCGGTCGATCGGCTCAGGAATGCACCAACGGACATCCGCCCTCGTTCAACGGCCGGAACGCCTCGGCGGCGGGAATGGTGCGTCTCAGGGTGAGATAGTCCCACGGCTCCTTCGACTTCGGCCGGCGACTTGACCTGGAACAGATACATGTCGTGGATCACACGCCCGTCCACGCGGACGCGGCATTCGCCAAACAGCGCATCGTCGATCGGCTCGGCGCGCATCTGCGCGATCACCGCGCGGCCGCTCGCCTTGGCCTTGTCCACGCCAATCGCCGTCGCCGCCTTCAGATAATTGGTGATCGCCGAATATTGCCCGGCCTGGTCGGAGCTTGGCATCGCGCCGCCGAACCGCGTGGCGAAGCGGCGGCCGAAGTCGCGCGTCTTGTCGTTCATGTTCCAGTAAAACGCGTCGGTCAGCAGCACGCCCTGGGCTGCTTGCAGCCCCACCCCATGCACGTCGGGCAGCAGGAAAATCAGCGCCGCCACCTTCTGGCCGCCCTTCATGATGCCGAACTCGGCCGCCTGCTTGATGCAGTTCACCGTGTCGGCCCCGCCATTGGCCAGCCCGAGGACGTTTGCCCCGCTCGCGCGCGCCTGCACCAGCGGGGCCGAGAAATCGGTGGTTCCGGGAAAGGGCGTCAGCGCCTGGCCCAGCACCTTGCCGCCGCCGGCGGTGACAAAGCCGGCCGAATCGCCTCTCCAGCGAGTGGCCGAACGTGTAGTCGGCGGTGATGAAGAACCAGGTCTTGCCGCCTTCCTTCACGGTCGCATCCACCACCGCGTGCGGCATCGACCAGGTATCGAGCACCCAATGCAGATGGTTGGGCCCGCACCCCTTGCCCGGTGAGTCTCGGCCGAGGCGGCGCCGGTGAAGATCGCCAGTCTTGTCGCGCTGGTCCACCATGTGTCCGACCGCGAGCGCGGCCGAGGACAGCGGCAGGTCGGTGATCAGGTCGACGCCGTCGTTGTCGAGCCAGCCGGTCGCGATGCTGACCGCGACGTTCGGCTTGTCCTGCATGTCGGCCGCCAGCAGCTCGACCTTGATGCCGGGATTGCGCCTTCGTGAAGTCCTCGACCGCCATCCGGGAGGCCAGGACCGAGCCCGGGCCGGTGTTGGCCGCATAGGGCCCGCTCATGTCGGTCAGCACGCCGATGCGGATCGGCTTCGCTTGCGCGCGCGCCCGACGCGGCGGCGCCGCGAGGACGCCCGCCGACAGGCCGGTGCCGACCAGTCCGCGTCGGGTGATCGCTGGTCGCATGGCATGTCCTCCCGTGTGTCTTTCTCGTCAGGCCGCGGTCAGCGTCGGCCACAGCGCGTCCGCCCCGCGCGCGCAGACGATCGCTCCGACGCGCGCGGCCCACGCGGTTTCGGGGCCGAACTCGTCGCGCCACGACCACAGCCGGCGCGTGCTCAACTGGAGCGCATACTCCTGGGTGAAGCCGATCGCGCCATGAACCTGGTGCGCGATCTCCGCCGCCATTGTCGCCGCGTCGCCCGCACGGGTCTTGGCCACCGCGATCAGCAGCTCCCGCAACTCGGGGTCCGGGTTCGACAGCGCCTCCGCCCCCGCTTCGGCCGCGGCGCCGGCGGCGGCGACCTGGCCGGCGAGCACCGCCATCTGCTGCTGCACGGCCTGGAACTTGGAGATCTGGCGGCCGAACTGCTTGCGCTCCTGAACGTAGGTCAGCGCGGTGTCGAGCGCGCGCTCCAGCGCGCCCGCCATCAGCATCGCCCGCGACAGCGCGCCGCGCCGATAGACCTCTGCCCGATCGGCGCCCATGCGCGCGGGCGCCGCGGCATCGCCCGAGAGGGGGATGGCGTTGAAGCACGATCGTGTCGCGGGGCTCGCCGGCGATGTTGCGCCCGCGCGTGACCTCCGCGCTGTTGGTGCCATCCAGTGCCACGACCATCTCGCCCCCCGGCGCGTCGGCGAGCAGCACGAGGCGTGCGGCCTGCGCGCCCCAGGGCACGCGCGTCGCGCGGCCCGACAGCCGCCAGCCGGTTCCGTCGCGCTCCAGGCTCAGCCGGTCCTCGGGGCGGACCGGGGCAATGCCCATCGGCTCCTCGGTCACCTCCAGCCCGGCCTCGGCGGCCACCCAGGCAGCGATCATCGTTTCGGCGAGCGGGATCGGCGCGGCGTGGCGTCCGGCGACGCGCAGCGCGGCCAGGATGTCCGTCCACTCGGCCCCGGCGCCACCCGCCGCCTCCGGCACGCCGGCCAGCGGCACCCCGGTCTCGGCCACAGCGCGCCACAACTCGGTCGGGAAGGCGCCGCGCTCGGCGCGGTCGATGACGTCCTTGGTGCTGCGGTCCTCGAACAGCCGGTTCATGCTGTCGAGCAGCAGCCGGGTCTCCTCGCGCATCGGCATCGGCGTTTCTCCCCTGCTCAGCGCAACCCGAGGCCGCGCGCGATGATGCCGCGCAGGATCTCGCGCGTGCCGCCCTGGATCGACAGGCGCGGCGCGTTCATGATCGCCGAGGCGAGCATGGCGACGTACGCCTCGGCCGACTTCCAGCTCCGGCTCGGCCGGGAACAGGCTACGCGCCACGTTCGGCAGGTCCTGCTCGTAGCGGGTGCCCAGGTCCTTCACCACCGCCGCCTCGTTCAGCGGCTGCTCGCCCGCCTGCATCATGCCGGCGATGGACAGCGACATGCGCCGCAAGGTGGCGAGCTGCGTCACCATCCGCCCGATCGCCGCCGCCGTCGCCGTGTCGGGGTTCGGACCGGCCGTGCGCACCATCTCGCGCAGCAGCTTGAACAGCACCAGGAAGCGATCCGGCGCGCTGCGCTCGAAGGCCAGTTCGCTGGTCACCTGCTTCCACCCGCTGCCTTCCTCGCCGAGCAGGCAGTCGTCGGGCACGAACAGGTCGGTGAGGAAGATCTGGTTGAAATGGTGCTCGCCCAATAGGTTGATGACCGGCTTGATGTCGATCCCCGGCGATTTCAGGTCCACCAGGAACTGCGTCGCGCCGGCGTGGCGGTCCGCCTCCTCCCCCTCGCGCGCCATCTTGCAGAACAGGATCATCCAGTCGGACTGGTGCGCGTTCGAGGTCCAGAGCTTGGTGCCGTTGACCCGGTAGCCGCCATCCACCTTGACCGCGCGGGTGCGCGTGCCGGCGAGGTCGGAGCCGGAGTCAGGCTCGCTCATGCCGATGCAGAAGCTGATCTCGGCGCGCGTGATGGGCGGGATGAACCGCTGGCGCTGCGCCTCGGTGCCGAAGCGCAGGATGTTCGGCCCGCTCTGGCGATCGGCCGTGTAGTGGAAGCCGAGCGGCGCGCCGGCGGCCAGCATCTCCTCGACGAGGACATAGCGTTCGAAGCGCGCTGCGCTCATGCCCGCCGTATCGCTTCGGCCAGGTCATGCCGATCCAGCCACGCTCGGCCATCGCCCGGCTGAACGCCCGATTGCGCCCGCCATGCGTGCGCTCCATCAGGTCGCGATGGGCGTCGAGGAAGTCGCGGACCTCGAAGCGCATCCGCTGGGCTTCGGGCGGCAGCTCGACCGGATCAAACCGGAACGCCTGGAAGGTCATGGCGTCATCCCTTTGAGTTACCGGATTTGTAGCTTCCGGCCGGTGGTCATGGCAAACGACACCGCCAAGGGAGCGGGCGCACGTCGCAGCCGCCGAGCACCGCATCCTCGACGCCTTGCGCCGCCACGCCGCGATGGCCCGACCGAGCGTGGTACGGCCAATCGACCGCCTGCAACGAACACGAGGGAGCCGGCGCGGCACCCCAAGGCAAGGGAACTTGGTTCCGATGGATGACGCCACGACCATCGCGGGGTCTGCCCCGGTAAATTCCGGCGCGCGGCTCGATCGCTTGCCCGTGTCGGCCTTCCACCGCCGGGTGTTCCGGCTGGTCGGCTTGGGCATGTTCTTCGATGGCTTCGACATCTACATCGCCGCGACCGTGCTCGGCGCCACCGTGCGCTCCGGTTTCTCCACCATGGGGCAGAACGCCGCCTTCGTCTCGGCGACCTTCGTCGGCATGATGCTCGGCTCGGCCCTGACCGGCTTCCTCGGCGACCGGTTCGGTCGCCGCTTCACGTACCAGGTCAATCTCGCGATCTTCGGCGTCGCCGCGCTGCTCGCCGCCTTCGCCCCGAACATGGAGGTGCTGATCGCGCTCCGCTTCGTCATGGGCTTCGGCCTCGGGGCGGAGAACGTGGTCGGCTACTCCACGATGACGGAGTTCGTGCCCCCGGCCACGCGCGGGCGCTGGCTCGGCCTCGTGGCGGTCCTCGTCGTCACCGGCCTGCCGGCGTCGGTGCTGGTGGCGTGGCTGGTGGTGCCCTGGTTCGGCTGGCGGGCGATGTTCTTCATCGGCGGCGTCGGCGCCCTGCTGGTCTGGCGCGCGCGCAAGAACTTGCCGGAGAGCCCGCGATGGCTGGAGAGCGTCGGGCGACGGGAGGAGGCGGAGACGCTGGTCGCCGCGATCGAGCGCGAGGCGGCTGCGGGCCGTCCGCTCCCGCCACCCGCCACGCCGTCCGGTCCCGCGCCGTCGCGGGCGCTGGCCACCCTGTTCGCCCCGCCGCTGCTCGGGCGGATGGTGCTGGGTTGCGTCTGCCTGATCGTCATCAACACGCTCATCTACGGCTTCATCACCTGGCTGCCGACCTTCTTCGCCAAGCAGGGCCTGTCGATCGCGGTCTCGTTCGGCTACTCGCTGGTGATGGCGCTGGGCGCGCCGGTCGGATCGCTGATCGGCGCGATGACGGTCGATAGTTGGGGGCGCCGCCCGACCATCGTCGGCGCCGCGCTGGTCTCCATCTTGTTCGGCTTCATCTATCCCTTCGTCCACAGCCCGATCTGGCTGCCGATCGTGGGGCTGGCGCTGACGGTGCCGATCTACGTCCTCGTGGCGGTGCTGTTCGCCGTCTATATCCCCGAGCTGTTCCCGACCGAGGTCCGTCTGCGCGCGTCCGGCATCTGCAACACCTTCGGCCGAGGCGCCACGATCGTGACGCCCTTCGTCGTGGTGTCGCTGTTCGTCAACCACGGGGTCGGTGGCGTGCTCGGGCTGATGATCGGCTTGCTCGCGCTGATGATCCTGACGGTGCTCGTGCTCGGCGTGGAGCCGAGCGGGCGGAGATTGGAGGAGGTGGCCAGCGGCGACGCCGACGCGATCGCGCCCGCGGTCGCCCGAGCAGGACGGGCATGAGCGCGCGTTTCGCGGGCCGGCGCGAGGACCGCCGGCTGCTGACCGGCGCGGGCCGGTACACCGCCGACTGGAGCCTGCCGGACCAGCTTCACGCGGTCTTCCTGCGCTCCGATCACGCGCACGCGGAGATCGCGTCGCTCGACCCATCGGCGGCCCTCGCCTCGGCCGGCGTCGTCGCCGTTCTGACCGGCGCGGACACGCTGGCGGCCGGCTATCACCGCCGCCAGAGCCTGCTTCCCTACACGGGACGCGGCGGCGAGGCGCTGAAGGTGCCGCTCCGCCCCGCCCTGGCGCATGAGCGGGTGCGCTATGTGGGCGAGCCGGTGGCGCTCGTCGTCGCCGAGACCGTGGCGGCGGCGCAGGACGCGGCCGAGCTGATCGCCGTGGACTACCGGAGTTTGCCCGTCGTCGTGGAGGCGGACGCCGCGCTGGCCCCGGGCGCTCCGCTTCTCCACGCGGACATTCCCGGCAATCTCTGTTTCGACTACGAGTACGGCGACCCGGCCGACGCGGTCGATGCCGCCTTCGCCGGCGCCGCCCGCGTGGTGCGCCTCAAGCTGGAGAGCGCGCGCGTCGTTGGCAACCCGATGGAGCCCAAGTCGACGCTCGCCGCGTGGGACGGCGATGTGCTCGACTTGTGGACGGGCACGCAGGGGATGGTGGCGCTGCGCGACAGCCTCGCCTCGCTCACGGGCCTCCCTCCGGAGCGCATCCGCGTACGGGCGAAGGATGTGGGCGGCGCGTTCGGGATACGCGGCCCGGCCTACCCCGAGCACGCGGCGCTCGCGCTCGCCGCTCGGCTTGTCGGCCGCCCGGTGAAGTGGGTCGCGGGCCGCGCCGAGACCTTCCTCAGCGACTATCACGGGCGCGGCGTGCGCATGGAGGGCGCGCTGGCGCTGGACGGCGAAGGCCGGTTCCTCGCGATCCGGCACGCCTGGGTCTGCGATCAGGGCGCCTATCCGGTGGCGACCGGGCCGCTGATCAGCACGCTCAACCCGGCGATGATGTGCGTGGGCTGCTACCGCATCCCGCTCGCCCATGGCCGCCATCTTCTGGCGGTCACCAACACGGTCCCGATCACCGCGTATCGCGGGGCGGGCCGGCCCGACATGGCCTATGCCCTCGAACGCCTCGTGGACGAGGCCGCGCGGCGGCTCGGGATGGACCGCCTGGAGCTGCGGCGGCGCAACCTGATCCCGCGCGATGCCTTCCCCTATCGCCTGCCGAGCGGCGCGGAGTACGACAGCGGCGACTACGCCGCCCTGCTCGACACCGCGGCGGCGGAAGCGGACTGGGCCGGCTTCGAGCGGCGACGCGCGGAGAGCGCCCGGCGGGGGCGGCTGCGCGGCATCGGCTGCGCGGTCTTCGTCGAGCCTTCCGGCGGCGTGGCGCCACGCGATGAGGCGGCGGTCACGGTCGATGGGGACGGCGAGCGGTTCCTCGTCCATGTGGCGACCGGCTCGTCCGGGCAGGGGCACGAGACGGTGTTTCCCGAGATCGCCTCCCGGGTGCTGGGGATCGCGCCCGAGCGGATCGAGCTGCGCGCGAGCGATCCGGACGGGCCGCCGGTATCCGGCGGCGGCGCGTTCGCGTCTCGCTCCATGCTGTCCCAGGGAGCGGCGAGCCAGGTTGCCGCGGAGGCGGTGGTGCGCAAGGGCCTCGACCTGGCTTCGGAGGCGCTCGAGGCCGCCGTCGTGGACATCGAGTTCGCGGGCGGCGCCTATCGCGTTGTGGGCACGGATCGCGCCGTCACGCTCCTCGACCTCGCCCGCCGCCACGCACCGGCGGACGGCTCGCACCCGCTCGACGCCACATCCGATCTGGCGGCGTCGCGCGCCTTTCCGTCCGGCGCACACGTCGCCGAACTGGAGATCGACCCCGAGACCGGCACCGTCGCGCTGCTGCGCTACATGGCGGTGGACGATTGCGGCGTGGTGCTGAACGAGACGCTGCTGGAAGGGCAAATCCTCGGCGGCATGATGCAGGGCCTCGGTCAGGTGTTCGGCGAACTCTGTGTCTATGACGAGGGTGGCCAGATGCTGACGGCGAGTTTCATGGACTACGCCATGCCGCGCGCGGACCTGCTGGCCGATGTCGTGCTGCGGGACGGCTCCGTGCCCTCTCCGAACAATCCGTTAGGGGTGAAGGGGGCGGGCGAGGCGGGGACGACCGGGGCACTGCCGACCGCGATGAACGCCGTGCTCGACGCGCTGCGCCCCGCCGGCGTGGAACACCTCGACATGCCGGCGTCGCCGGCGCGCATCTGGGCGGCGATCCGGGGCGTTCGCCGGACCAAAGTCGTCCCGCCTTGACCACTCGGTCTCCCCGTACCGATATAAATTTACAGCCGTTTATCACCAGGAGCACGAGGATGCAGGTCGGCAAATGGGGCAACAGCCTCGCGGTGCGCCTGCCCGCGACGATCGTCGAGATGCTTGATCTCAAGGCGGGCGACGACATTCAGATCGAGATCGCCGGCGAGCGCGCGTTTCGCGTAAGCCGGGACACCAGCCGGGCCGAAGCCGTGGAGCGGCTGCGGGCGCTGCAAAAGGCTCTGCCGCCCGGATTTCGGTTCAGACGGGATGAGGCGAATGAACGCTGACGTGTTCCTCGATATCAACATCCTCGTTTACGCGACGGCGAAGGAGGACGCGCGTAACCCGCCCAGTCTCACACCGGCTTGAACGCCCGATCCATCTCCACGTCGATCAGCGTCGGCCCGTCCGCGCGCAGGGCCGCCGCCAGCAAATCCCGCACCTCGGCGAGCGTGCGCGCGCGGTGGGCGTCGAGCCCGAGCCCGCGCGCGACGGAGACGAAATCCACCTGCGGGTTGTCCAGCTCCATCCCGACATAGCGGTCGGTCTGGGCGGCGAACTGCTTCATCGCGTTCGTCCGCTGCTTGAGGATGCGGTACGAGCTGTTGTTGATGATCACGAAGGTCATCGGCAGCTTCTCGTGCGCCGCCGTCCAGAGACCCTGGATGGTGTACATCGCGCTGCCGTCGCCGATCAGCGCGACCACGGGCCGATGCGGCAGCGCCAGCTTGACCCCGACCGCCGCCGGCAGCCCCCAGCCGATGCCCCCGCCGCGCAGGCCGAAGAAGCTCTGGGCGTCGTTGCTTTGCAGCAGCCGGCGCAGCCCGGCACCGGAGGAGACGGTCTCGTCGATCACCACGGCATCGTCCGGCAGCATCCCGGCGATGGCGCCCATCAGCGCGAGCGGCTGGATCGGGGTGCGCGCCGCCGCCGCCTCGGCCTGCGCGCGCAGCCGCGCCAGCCCTGATTCGCCCTCCGCCTTCGCCTCAGCGAGCCGCGCCGCCGCGCGCCGGCTCCCCTCGGCGGTCATGGCGCCCCGCACCGCTTCGGTCAGCTCCGGCAAGGTCGCCTTGGGGTCGCCCAAGATGCCGACGCGGGTCGGGTAATTCTTGCCGATCTCCCAGGGATCGGTGTCGAGATGCACGATCGCCATGCCCTCGGGCAGGGACTCCACCTCGCCGGGCAGCGACAGGGTGAACAGATCGCCGCCCACCGAGAGCAGCAGGTCGTGGGCCTGGAGGATGCCCCGGATCACCGCCGGCAAGCGGGCGAAGTTGCCGCGATGGAGCGGATGGCTGGCCGGGAACATCGTCCGGCTGGCCATGCCCTCGTCATACACGGGCGCGCCGAGCGCCTCGGCCAGCGCCACCAGTTCCGCCAACGCCCCGCTCTGCGGCACCGCGTCGCCGGCGATGATGACCGGCCGCTCGGCGCGCGCGAGCAGCGTCGCCGCGGCCGCGATCGCCTCGGCATCGCCACGCGAGCGGGGGGCGATCCGGGTCGGGGCGCCGAGGTCGATGTCGGCGCTCGCGCTCAGCACGTCGCCCGGAAGGGAGAGGAACACCGGGCCGGTCGGTGGGGCCATGGCGGTCTTGGCGGCGCGATGGACCGCGCGCGGCAGGTCCTCGATCCGCCGCACCTCGTGGGCCCACTTGACGAAGGGCTGCGCGATGCGCGGCAGGTCGGCCCACAGCAGCGGTTCGGTGAAGTTGAAGGTCTGATCGTGCTGGCCGGCCGTGACCAGGACCGGGGAGCCCGCCTTCTGCGCGTCGTAGAGCATGCCCATCGCATTACCGAGCCCGGGCGCGACGTGCAGGTTGACCACGGCCAGTCCGCCGGAGGCGAGGGCGTAGCCGTCCGCCATCGCCATCGCCGGCGCCTCCTGGAGCGCGAGCACGTAGCGAAGCTCGGTCTCGACGGCCAGCGCGTCCATCAGCGGCAGCTCGGTGGTGCCGGGGTTGCCGAACATCACGCGCACCCCCTCCTGCTTCAGCAGTTCGAGCAGGGCGGTCTTGCCGAACATGGACGCCATGCGCGCTTCTCCCCGGTCGTCGTTCGCGGCCCGGAATCCTGCGCCGGCGCAGGCCGGGGCGCAACATTGCCACGCGGGGGTGGTCTGTGCATCCTCCGGCCGCCGAAACGGCTGGCGCGCGCCAGCCAAGGAGACACGCGATGACCACACCCTGGAGAATGACCCGCCGGGCGGCGATGAAGACCGCCGCCGCAGCGGCCGTGCTGCCGCTTGTGCATGTGCGCGGGGCGGGCGCGGCGACCACCCTGAAGGTGGCCTTCTGGGACCATTGGGTTCCCGGCGCGAACGGCGCCATCCGCAAGCAGGTCGAGGACTGGGGTCAGAAGAACAACGTCACCGTCGCGCTCGACTTCATCACCAGCAGCGGCAACAAGCTGTTGGTCACCGCGGCGGCCGAGGCGCAGGCCGGGGCCGGCCACGACCTGATGACGGTCGGGACCTGGGATGCGCACAACTACGCCGACAAGTTCGAGCCGGTCGATGACGTGGTGAAGGCGCTGGAGGCCAAGAACGGCCCGTTCAACGACGTCTCCAAGTACCTCGCCGCGAGCAAGGGCGCGTGGTCGGCCGTGCCGACCACCTGGGGATCGCAGAGCAAGCCGTGCTGCGGGCGCATCAGCCTGCTCAAGAACTACATCGGGATGGACGTCACCCAGGTATACCCGGCTCATGAGGTGAGCGGCGTGGCCGGCAAGGACTGGACCTGGGAGGGCGACTTCCTGAAGGCCGCCGAGGCCGCCGCCAAGGATGGGCATCATTTCGGCCTCGGCCTCGGCCAGACCTCCGACAGCGTCGACTGGGTCGGCGCGTTGTTCGCCTCCTACGGCGCCGTGCTGGTGGACGCCAACGGCAAGTCGCAGGTCAACTCGGAGGCGGTGAACCAGGTGCTGGAATACGCCCAGAAGCTGGTGCCGCTGCTGCCGGCCGACGCGGTGAGCTACGACGACGCCTCGAACAACCGGGCGCTGATCTCCGGGCGGAGCGCGCTCGTCATGAACCCGCCCTCGGCCTGGGCGGTGGCCAGCAAGGACAACAAGCCAGTCGGCGACAGATTCCTGGACCTTCCCCAACCCCGCCGGCCCCAAGGGGCGGATCATTCCGTACCTGGGATTCTTCTGGGGCATCTGGAACTTCAGCAAGCAGAAGCAGCCGGCTAAGGAGATGATCGAGTACCTGATGCAGCGCGACGTGGTGCAGGCGCGCGAGCCGGCCACGGTGGGCTACGACCTGCCGCCGCAGAACTCCATGATGAACTTCGACATCTGGTCCGAGGTCGGGCCGCCGAAGGGCACCGTGTACAACTACCCGCTGCGTCCCTGGCACCAGTCGCGGTTCGGCATCGCCGCGTCCCCGGCGCCCTCGGACGTCGCCGTGCAGATCTACAACGCCGGCGTGATGCCGACCATGCTGGCCAAGCTGAAGGGAGGGACGTCGATCAAGGACGTGATCTCCTGGGCCGACAACCAGGTGCAGGGCTTCGTGGAGCCCTGACCGGCACGACGGGCGGGCGGCAAGGCCGCCCGCGCCGCATGACAGGAGGGGGCGAGTCCCGGATGACCAAGATCACCCGTCGGGCGACGCTGGCTGGATTGGCGGCGGCGCCGCTCGCCCGCCCCGGCCTCATCCGGGCGCAGGGCACGTCCCAGCCGGTGCGGATCGGGTTGCTGAGCGACATGGGCGGGCCTTACAGGGATGTGGGCGGGCCTGGGATGAAGGTCGCCACCGAGCTTGCCGTGCGGGATTTCGGCCCCTCCGTGCTCGACCGCCCGATCGAGATCCTGCAAGGCGACTGCCAGGACAAGCCGAACGTCGCCAGCGCGCTGGCGCGCGAGTGGATCGACGCGCGCGGCGTGAACGTCCTGTGCGACGGCGCCGCGACATCCTCCGGTCTCGCCATGCAGGAGGTCTCGCGCGAGAAGAAGGTGATCTACCTCATCACCGGCCCGGCGGCGACCGACTTCACCCAGAAGCTCTGCACGCCGTACGGCTTCCATTTCTGCTATGACACCTATGGGCTCGCCAAGGGTACCGGCGGGGAGCTGACGAAGGCGGGCGGCGATACCTGGTTCTTCATCACCGCCGATTACGAGTTCGGCTATTCCTTGCAGGCGAACACCGAGACGTTCGTGCGCGCCGCCGGCGGCAAGGTGCTCGGCAGCGTCCGCGCGCCGCTGGGGACCAGCGACTATTCAAGCTACCTGATCCAGGCGCGTGCCTCCGGCGCGAAGGTGGTCGGGCTGGCCAACGCCGGCAACGACCTGCAGAACTGCCTCAAGCAGGCATCGGAGTTCGGTATCGCGCGCGGCGGCCAGCGGCTGGCGACGCTGCTCATGTTCATCACCAACGTCAATGCGCTGGGCCAGGACATCTGCCAGGGACTGGTCCTGACCAACTCGTTCTACTGGAATCTCAGCGACAAGACGCGGGCCTGGACGGATCGCTACGCGGCCAGGATGGGGACGCCGCCCACCATGCTGCACGCCGGCCAGTACGCCGCGACGTTGCACTGGCTGAAGGCGGTGAAGGAGGCCGGCACCGTCGCCGGGGAGGCGGTCGCGGCCAAGATGCGCGCCATGCCGGTCAACGATTTCTACCACGAGGACGCGCGGATCGAGCCGAACGGGCGGGTGGCCGAGAAGATGTATGTCTGGCAGGTGAAGCCGGCCTCGGAGTCCAAGGGCAAGTGGGATTTCTACAGGCCGGTGGCGGTCATGTCGGGCGATGAGGCGACGATGCCGATAGCCGAGACAGGGTGCCCCTTGGTGCATACCTAGACTTCCCCCTGGGCAGCGATCCTGGGCGTTTCCACGCGGGTCGGATCGGCCCTATAGGGGCGCCATGTCCGGCCGCTCGCTGATCCGAATCGCCGTCAACATCGCGCTGGACGGCGGTCTGGCCGCGATTGCCCTGCCGCTGGCGCGCTGGATCGCCGCCCCTGCCGCCGCAGCAGGGTCGGCCCTGTCGCCCGCCTGGCTTCTCCCGGCCGCCGGGGCGGCGGTGCTGGCCGCGGGGCTGCCGTTCGGCCTGTCGCTCCAGGTACTGGCGGTTCATCGGCATGGGCGACCTGCTCTCGGTCGCCGGTGCCAGCGCGCTCGGCGCCGGGCTCGTCTCCGCCGGCATGGCCGCGTCCGGCGTGCCGCTCCCGAGCCCGGCCTTCCCGGCGATCCTGGCGATGGCGCTGCTGGCGCTGCTCGGGGCGCCGCGCATGATCTACGAGCGCCTTCAGGCCCGCCCGACACCGCATCAGGCGGGCGCCGCGCCCGATGCCGTGCTGCTTGTCGGCGCCGGGGAGGACGCGGACCTGTTCCTGCGCGCGCTGGCGCAGGATCGGCGGCAGAGGCTTCGTGTCACGGGGCTGCTCGCGCTCGGCTCCGGGCAGATCGGCCGGCGCATCCAGGGTCAGGCGATCCTGGGCTCGATCGACGACGCGCCCGCCGTGCTGGCCCGGCTGGATGCGGAGGGCCGGCTGCCACGCACCCTCGTCGTCGCCACGCCCGACGTTGCCGGCCCGCGGCTCGCGGCGCTGCTGGAGCAGGCGGATCGGTATGGGCTGCTGGTGCGCCGGGCGCCGCGCCCGACCGCGCTCGACCCGGCGACCCGCCCGGCCGCCCTGTCCGGCGAGCGGGAACTGGAGTTGCGGCCGATCGCCATCGAGGACCTCTTGAACCGCCCCCAGGTGCCGCTCGACCGCGAGGGGATGGCGCGGCTGATCCAGGGGCGGCGGGTGATCGTCACCGGGGCCGGCGGCACAATCGGCGCGGAGCTGGCCCGCCAGCTCGCCACGCTCGGCCCCGAGCGGCTGATCCTGCTCGACAACGGCGAGTACGCCCTGTGGCAGATCGACCTGGAGCTGGGCGAGACCACCCCGCAGGTGGCACGCCAGGCCTTGCTGGCCGACATCCGCGACGAGGCGCGCATCCGCGCGCTGTTCGACCACTGGCGCCCCGAGCTGGTGTTCCACGCCGCCGCGCTGAAGCACGTGCCGATGGTCGAGGCCAATCCCCTGGAGGGATTGCTGACCAACGTTGCCGGCACACGCCATGTCGCCGACGCCGCGCGCGCGGTGGGTGCGCGCGCCATGGTGCTCATCTCCACCGACAAGGCGGTGAACCCCACCAGCGTCATGGGCGCCTCCAAGCGGCTGGCCGAGATGTACTGCCAGGCGCTAGACATCGATGCCCGCGGCCATGCCGGGCGGAGCGGCATGCGCTGCGTCACCGTGCGCTTCGGCAACGTGCTCGGCAGCACCGGGTCGGTGGTGCCGCTGTTTCATCGCCAGCTCGCGCGCGGCGGCCCGCTGACGGTGACGCATCCGGACATGCGACGCTACTTCATGACCGTGCGCGAGGCGGTCGGCCTGGTGCTGCAAGCGAGCGTCGTCGGCACCGACGAGGACTCGCCCGCTGTCTCCGCCGAGCCGGCCGAGGGTGGGATCTTCGTGCTCGACATGGGCAAGCCGGTGAAGATCGTCGATCTCGCGCGGCAGATGGTCCGCCTCGCCGGCCTGCGGCCCGACCACGACGTGGAAATCCGGTTCACCGGCCTGCGCCCCGGCGAGAAGCTGTTCGAGGAACTGTTCCACGGTAAGGAGCCGCCTGCGCCGACCGGCCATCCCGGCCTGCTGATGGCCACGCCGCGCACCGCCGATCCGGCGATCGTCGGCCGCGCCATCGAGGAGATCGCCGTCGCCTGCCGCGGCGGCCAGTCGCGCCTCGCCCTCACCTTACTCGGCCGGCTGGTGCCGGAGTTTGAGCACAACGCCAATGGGGCCGTTCCCGCCGCCAATCTCCCGTGATGGCCCACCCGGCGGTTCAGCGCCCGGCAGCAGCGGCGAACACGCGCCGATAAAGCAGGATAGACCCAGTCGGAACGCCGCGACGAGCAGGAAGGGGGCGGTGAACAGGCCGGCGCCGAACAGGGTGCCGTGAGGCGCTAAACGTCGCCAGGAGACCCGCGGCTAGCGCCAGTGCCTGATAGGCGAGCAGGAAGGGCTTGCGGCCCCAAAGATCGCTCATCGGCCCCGCTGCCGCGCTCAGCAGACCGCTGACCAGAATCCCGGCTCCGACCACGCCGCCGAGGAAGGCGACGGACCAGTGCAGCGCCCGCGCATAGAGAGCGAAGTCGACCGCGAGCACGCCCTGCCCGACGCTGACGACCATGCGCGAGGCGAGCAGGCGGCGGGCAGCTGCGGGAAGGGGCGTGCGCATCGGCCCCTCATGACCCAGACCCGAATTATGGCCCCGGCGCCGGGCCGGGCTATAGGGTTACAGCCCTTCGATGGAGTCTCTCGCATGGTGCGCCTTCCATGACCGAACTTGCCGCTTCGTCGGCGATTCCCTTCCTTGATCTCAAGGCGCAGCAGGCGCGCGTCGCGCCGGAGCTGCGTCGGCGGATAGACGCCGTGCTGGCGCATTGCCAGTTCATCCTTGGTCCCGAGGTGGCGGAGCTGGAGACAAGGCTGGCGGCGTTCTGCGGCGCGCGGCATTGCGTGGCGGTCAGCTCGGGGACCGATGCGATCCAGATCGCGCTGATGGCCGAGGGGATCGGGCGGGGCGATGCGGTGTTCCTACCGGCCTTCACCTACACGGCGACCGCCGAAGTGCCGCTCGTGCTGGGCGCGACCCCGGTGTTCGTGGATGTCGATCCGCATAGTTTCCAGATCGACCCCGCGCACCTTGCACGCCGCATCGCCGAGGTGCGCGGCGCCGGCCGGCTGCGCCCGCGCGCGCTGATCGGCGTCGATCTGTTCGGCCAGCCGGCCGACTGGTCGGCGCTGAACGCGATCGCCGCGCGCGAGAATCTGTTCACCCTCGACGACCTGGCGCAGAGCTTCGGCTGCGCGCTGGGCGAAATTCGGCTCGGTTCCGCCGCGCAGGCGACCGCGACCAGCTTCTTCCCCTCCAAGCCGCTCGGCGGCTACGGCGATGGCGGCGCGCTGTTCACCGAGGACGACGGGCGCGCGGCGCTGTTCCGCAGCCTGCGTACCCACGGGGAGGGAACCACCCGCTACGAGGTGCTGCGCACGGGCATGAACGGCAGGCTCGATTCGTTGCAGGCCGCCGTACTGCTGGCGAAGCTGACGGTGTTCGAGGACGAGCTGGCCGCGCGCGAGCAGGTCGCCCGGTTCTATGACCGGCACCTGTCGGGGGCGGTGGTGACGCCTGCGCGCGTGCCCGGCAGCACCGCCGCCTGGGCGATCTACAGTATCCTGCTGCCCGACGCCGCGACCCGCGAGCGCGTGCAGGCGCATCTGCGCGGGCGCGGCATTCCGACCGCGATCTACTACCCGCACCCGCTGCACCATCAGCCGGCCTATCGCGATCACCACGACGGCGCGGCGCTGCCGGTCTCCGAGGCGCTGGCGCAGCGCATCCTGGCGCTGCCGATCCACGCCGACCTGAACGAGGCGGCGCTCGCCCATGTCTGCGACGCCGTGCTGTCGGCCGTCGGCAACGGCTGACAGCGAGATCAAGGAGCGAGGCGGCGATGAGCTTGTGGTCCGACTTCCTGACCAACGATCGGCGGATGATCCACAAATGGACGCATTTCTTCCCCGCCTATGAGCGCCATCTGTCGCGCTACGTGAACCGCCCGGCGCTGCTGGTGGAGATCGGCTGCGGCGACGGCGGGTCTCTTCAGATGTGGAAGCGGTTCCTCGGCCCCTACGCGCAGATCGTGGGCATCGACATCCGCCAGGACTGCGCCGCCTTCGAGGAGCCGCAGATCGCCGTGCGCATCGGCCATCAGGCCGATGAAGGCTTTCTGGCCCGCGTGCTGGCGGAGTTCGGCGCGCCCGACATCGTCATCGACGACGGCACGCACGTGATGCAGCACCTGCTGGTTTCGTTCGGGTTCCTCTATCCCCGCATGGACCGCAACGGCACCTACATCGCCGAGGACCTGCACACCTGCTACTGGCCCGAATTCGGCGGCGGCCTGCGCCGCGAGGGCACCTTCATGGAGGTGTGCAAGGCGCTGCTGGACGAACTGAACGCCGATCTCAGCCGCGGCGCCGTCCCGCCGACCGACTTCACGCGCAACACGCTGTCGATGCACTTCTATGACAGCCTGGCGGTGTTCGAACGGGGCCGGCACCTGCCGAAATACGCGCCGCAGACCCGCGGGACGGGCTGAGGTTAGCCGGCCAGGAAAGCCGCAACGGCGGGATGCGAGGCCAGCGCAGCGCGCTCCTGCTCGCTCGGCAGAACCGGCCGGTCACGCTCGGCGTTTACCATGCAGAGGAAGCCGAGCGGCTCGCCCTCGGTCGCGCGGAACTGGTGCCAGGTCCAGGCGGGGATCGTGACGAGATCGAAGGCCGCGACCGGGCGCACCTGATCACCCAACAGGCACTGGCCCTGGCCACGTAGGATCATGACCGCATGGACGTGCTCGTGGCGCTCCAGGCTGGAGTGCCCGCCGGCCGCCATTTCGAAGTAGCGGAGCTGGCAGCCCAGCGCGGGGTGGGCGAACAGCTCCTGGCGGGAGATCGCCTTGAACGGGGCCGTGGCATCCTCCTTGTAGGGGCGCTGCTCGACACCCTCCCACCGGAAGTCGTCCTGGAAGGCGCGCACCAGTGGCGGGTCGTCGTTCTGCATGGGGGTGTCACTTGTAGCTATGCCGGGCGACCGTCTGTACGAACGCGGCGGTCTCTTCGGTCAGCCGCTCGCGGGAGGCGAGCAGGCTGCCGCCGATCAGCAACATTATCTCCGGGCCGTAGAAGTCAAGCATCTCCGGCACCCGCGCCAGCGTCATGCCGCCGGCCGGAACCGGCAAGCTGGGGCGCCGCCCGTGCGCCGGGCGGCGTGCGTTCTCGGCCAACCGACGGCATGTC
The DNA here is from genome assembly GCA_963756495.1 of uncultured Pseudomonadota bacterium. Lineage (GTDB taxonomy): Bacteria > Pseudomonadota > Alphaproteobacteria > Acetobacterales > Acetobacteraceae > DATFDN01. The sequence goes on from CAVWNS010000014.1 coordinate 759,380, forward strand.
GCGGCGCTGTATCCGAAGCGGCCGCCGTGGTTGGGGAAGATCACCGCGTCGGCGCCGATCAGCGGCATCAGCCGGCCGATCAGCAACTCCGGCGCGATGCGGGCGGCGCCGCCCATCGTGGGGTGGGCGAGGATGGCCAGGTCGGGGAACTCCCGCCCCAGCACCTGCACGTTGGACCAGCCGGCCAGCATGGGGGCGAGCATCACCGTATCGACCCCGGCCGCCCATGCCTGGCGTGCCTGAAGCCGCAAATCGTCCAGGCTGCCGGACAGGCTGGGGATGTAGCGGGTCGGGTGCCCGGTCGCCGCAGCCGCGCGTCCGACTGCCTCGGCACATGCGGCGACGCGCGCGCCGAAGGGTGCATAGTCCTGATCGGCCAGGCCGTGGTCGTCCTTCACGCAGTCGATGCCGCCACGCGCGAACTGCTCGGCAAGCGCTGCCAGGCGGGCGGGGGAGAGGCCCTGCGGCTTCAGCGCCGAGCAGGTGAGTGCACGTCCCTGCGCGCCGAGGCGCGCACGCAGCCCGGAGATGCCATGGCGCGGGCCACCGAAGCACGCGGCCAGCGCCGCCGGCAGGTCGAGGTCTTCCAGCACCACGTCGGCGTGCAGCGAGGTGTTGCCGAACGCCATGTTCAGGAGCTGGCCGGCATCGGAGCCGATCGTCGCCGTCGCCAAACCGATCCGCACCGCGAAGGTGCCGTCGCCTGCGATCGGCGATGTCTTCCACGCGGCCGACGATCCCGTTCAGCACGTCCGCGTCATGGATGGCCTCGACGGGCATCTCGACGCTCTGCTCGACCGCGATCGCCCGGGCACGCGCCTCGATCGCGCTGACCTCGGCGCGGACCAAGTAGGTGGCAATCAGCCGGGTCATCGGCCCGCGAGGTCCAGCAGCGTCGCTGTCAGCACACGGGCGCCGGCCGCGAGCCAAGCCGGTTCGGCATACTCGGCGGGGTTGTGGCTGATTCCCTTCCGGCACGGGACGAAGATCATCCCACTGGGGCAGACCGGGGCAACGAACTGCGCATCATGGAACGCGCCGGAGGCCATGCGGCAATGACCGAGGCCGAGCCGGCCGGCGGCGTGTTCGACGGCGTCCACCACCTCGGGGGCGAAGTCGATCGGCATGGCGGTGAACACCTCCCGCACCGCGCAGCCAGCGTGGCGCACCGCGTCGCGCACGGTGCCAGCGATGGCGTCGCCCCGCGTTCGCAGCACGTCCGCATCGGGGTGGCGGAGATCGATGGTGAACACTGCCTTGCTCGCCACCGAGTTGGAGGTGTTCGGTTCCACCGTGATCCGGCCCACGGTGAAGCGCAGCACGTCGGCGGGATCGTGCATCAGCGCGTTCAGCGCGGCGATGGCGCGCACCATGTCCTGCACCGCATCGCGCCGCAGCGCGAGCGGGGTGGTGCCGGCATGCGCCGTCTCGCCAGTCAGCGTCACGGTGAACCAGCGGCTGCCCTGGATACCGGTGACCACGCCGATATCCAGTCCTTCCGCCTCAAGGCGCGGCCCTTGCTCGATATGCGCCTCCACATAGGCGTGCGGTCGGTGGCCGAGGGGACGGCGCGGCAGGTCGGATTCGACCGCGAGATGGATGGCGAGCGCGTCGGCGAAGCGCATTCCCTCCGGGTCGCGCACGTCGGCGAAGGCGTCCAGCGGGCGCGCACCGCTCCAGGCCATGCTGCCCATGCAGCCCGGCGCGAACCGGCCGCCCTCCTCGTTGGTCCAGGCGACAACCTCGATCGGACGGCGCGTGTGTACGCCTGCGTCGTCCATGGCGGCAAGCGCCTCCATCCCGGCAAGCACGCCGTAGATGCCGTCGAAGCGCCCGCCTTCCGGTTGGGTGTCCATGTGGCTGCCGGTGAGGATCGGGGCGGCGGCTGGGTCGGTGCCATCGCGCCGGAGCCAGAGATTGGCGGCGGCATCGACGCGACACTGTAGCGCCGGCCTGTCCGGCCCAGCCGATCAGGACGCGACGCGCCTGGCGGTCGAGATCGGTCAGGCAGGCGCGGTTCACGCCGTCGCCGGGGATGGCGCCGATGCGGGCCATCGCCATCAGCCGTTGCCAAAGCCGCTGCTCGCTTACCGCCGCGACCGGCTGGTCTTGTCCACGCATGCACCGCTCCTGCCCCGAGCGGCTCCTATCACGCCCGGATCAGCCCGCCCATCGGGGGTGCGGCGATCGCTATCGGGGAACACGCCGGAAAGCACTGTCGGGTCAAGGCCGAGATGGGCGACGAGCACGCCCTTGGCCAGCGCGCGCAGATCGGCGGTGGGTTGCAGGTCGCGATCCTCGAACAGCCGGCCCGGCGCCAGCCCCGGCCAGTCCGTCCGCACCCGCCCCCCAGCGACGGCGCCGCCCAGCAGGAGCGCGACCGTCCCGGTGCCATGGTCGGTGCCGCGCGTGCCGTTCACCCGTACGGTGCGGCCGAACTCGGTCATGCACAGGATCGCCGTCTGCTGCCACGCCGGGCCCAAGGCCTGGCGAAGTGCGACCAAACCGGAGTTGAGCCGGCTCAGCGCGACCGACAGCCGGACCGGCTGGGCCACATGGGTGTCCCAGCCCTCCAGCTCCAGCGCGGCGATCCTTGGCCCGTCCGGGCGGGCCAGCATCTCGCCGGCCATGGCGGCGAGGGCGCCGAAATCGCCGCTGGCGCCCGCCGGCGCCGACGCACCGCCCAGCACGGCGTCGGTAAAGCCGCGCTCGCGCAGGCCTTGCCGAAGTGCGGGGCCGATGACCGGATCGGCGCCGGCCAGGGCGATGATTTCGGCGTAGAACTCCGGGCTGGCGCGCCCGAGCTGGGTCGGCGCCCAGCTGCTCGCGCGTGCCGGCCCGCGCAGCAGCAGCGGCAGGGCGACCCCGAACGCCATCGCCTCGCCTTCCGCCTTCACCGGCGCGGGCGGCAGGGCGGCGACGGCGCGGTTCAGCCACCCGCTGGTCAGACGGTGTTCGGCGCCGCTTTCCAGGCAGTCCTGTGCCGCGAAATGGCTGCGTACGCGATACGGGCCGGCGACGGCGTGCACGATCAGCAGCTCGTTCGCCTGGTACATCGCGTGCAGGCCGGCCAGCGCCGGATGCAGGCCGAAATACCCGCCGAGGTCGCGCAGCCCCTCCGGCTGGCCGGGCGGTGGGGCCGCCAACGGCCCCGCGAGCCCGGCCAGCGCCGGGTCACCGTAGGGCGCCACGGTTGCGAGCCCGTCCAGCGCGCCGCGCAGGATCACCACCACCAGCCGGCGCTGCGTCGGCGCGGCGGCCAGCGCGAGGGAGGCGCGGCCGAGCCCGACGGCGGTGGTTAGGCCGAGGACGGCGGCACGGCGGGTGAGCATGGTCATCGCCTCTGAAATTCCGGGGCGCAGAGCAGCAGCGCCAGCGCCTCCCGGCGCGAGCCCGCACGGCTCATGGCTTGCAGGGTGGCAGGGCGGAGCAGCGGGCCGAGCACCGCGTCGGCCAGCGCGGCGGCATCCACCGCGCCGGCGCGATCGGCCACGGCAAAGGCCACATCGATCCGCCGCACCATCGCCTCCGGAGCCGCCCAGTCCACGGCACGATCCCCCCAGCCGTCCGGCTGCGGCGCATTCCAGAGCGGCTGGCCCATCAGCCGCAAAATGGGCAGTGCGGCGGGCGGCGCCTCGGTCACGTCCAGCGCGCGCAGCGTGGCGACCAGATAGTCCAGCGGGGACCGCAGCTTGGTGCCGGGCTGCCAGGCCGCCGGGACCCCGACAGCCGCCACGGCGGCCGCGCCGAGGTCGCCGCCGGTGTCGCGCAGCGCGCTTTCGATACGGCGCATCGCCTCCGGCGGGGGATCGTCGGCGACGAGGTGGCGCGCGAGCTTTTCGGCGAGGTGGCGGTGCGTCGCCGGATGCCGGGCGAGAAAGCCGAGCGCCGCGACGCCCCCCGCCTCACCCTCGGGAAAGCTCTGGCCCATCAACATCTTCGCCCCCGGTTCGTGGGTGAAAGGGCGGAACCGGTAACCGAGCGGGTCCTGCTTCAGCTCGATCGACCATCCGGTGAGGATGCGGGCGAAGCTGGTCACGTCCTGCTGCGTATACCCGGCGGCTGGGCTCACCGTATGCAGTTCCAGGCACTCGCGCGCCAGGTTCTCGTTCAGCCCGCGCATGCCGCGCCGGCCGACGGGGCTGTCGGGGCCGACCGAGACGGCGTTGCTCAAGATAGAGCAGCATGGCCGGGTGGCGCATGACGGCGAGAAGCATGTCGGCGAAGGATCCGGTCACGTGCGGGCGGATCGCCTCCGCCACGAACGGGCCGATCAAGGCGCCATTCAGGCCGCGGTTGGATACGGTGAAGTGGTTGGCCCAGAACCAGACCAGGCGCTCCCGGAACGGCGTGGCGGTCGTCAGCGCGGCGGTGATGGCGGCGGCGGCGTCGCGCCGGAGCAGCGGGGGCGTGCGGGCCTGGTCGCGCTCGGGCTTCTGCTCGTTGTCGAAACGGAATGCCTCCAGCGCCTCGGCGAGTGTCGGGACGGGAGCCATGGGGAGCGGGTCGGGCGCCTGCACCTGGACGCGAAGCCAGGCAGCGGGATCATCGGGAGCGTCTCCTCCGCCGTGCGAGGTCCCAGGCCGAAGCGTACCAGCGCATGCGCCATCCGTAGATCCATGCTGGCATTCTAGGACGGGATGTCGAATCCTTCAGTGACAAAGAGCAACGGCGTATGACGGCTCTGCGCGGCCAAACAATCCTTGCAAAAGGGCCGGGGCCGACGCACATGAACGGCCGTAATAGGCCGGTTGCTCGACAGCCGGAGACAGCGGGCGCGCGGGGCGAGGAACCCTGCCGCGCCCGTCGTGGTATGGAGACCCCGATCAATGCCCGTCACGGACCTCGCACGAATCCGCAATATCGGCATCACCGCGCATATCGACGCGGGCAAGACGACGACGACGGAGCGCATCCTCTACTATACCGGGGTCTCGCACAAGATCGGCGAGGTCCACGACGGCAACACCACGACCGACTACATGGAGCAGGAGCGCGAGCGGGGCATCACCATCACCTCGGCGGCGGTGACGTGCGAGTGGAAGGACCACCGCATCAATATCATCGACACCCCCGGCCACATCGACTTCAACATCGAGGTCAATCGCAGCCTGCGCGTGCTGGACGGCGCGATCTTCATCATTGAGGGCGTCGCCGGCGTGCAGCCGCAGTCGGAGACCAACTGGCGTCTCGCCGACCGCTACAACGTCCCGCGCGTCATCTTCATCAACAAGCTCGACCGCACCGGCGCCGATTTCTACCGCGCCTTTGCCACCCTGAAGGAGAAGCTCGACATCGTCGCGCTGCCCCTGCAGCTGCCGATCGGGATCGAGGACAAATTTATCGGCGTGGTCGATCTGGTGGAGATGAAGGGCATCGTCTGGGAAGGCGGCGAGCTGGGCGCCAAGTACCACGACGAGCCGATCCCGGCCGACCTGCTGGAGGCCGCGCAGGAGCACCGCCAGACCCTGCTGGATACCGCCTTATCGGTCGATGACGCGGCGATGGAAGAGTATTTCAACGACGGCGACGTCTCGGTCGAGACGCTGAAGCGCTGCATCAAGGCGGGCACCATCTCGGGGGCCTTCCGCCCGGTGCTATGCGGCACGGCGTTCAAGAACAAGGGCGTGCAGCCGCTGCTCGACGCCGTGCTGGACTACCTGCCGAGCCCGATCGACGTGCCCGGTATCGCGGTCGCGGCCGAGGAGGGCGAGGACGAGACCGTCGAGCGCCGGCGCATCAAGGCCAACCCCGACGCGCCGTTCGCCGGCCTCGCGTTCAAGATCATCAACGACAAGTACGGCACGCTGACCTTCGTGCGCGTCTATGCCGGCACGCTGAAGTCGGGCGACATGGTGCAGAACACGACGCGCCAGCACCGCGAGCGCATCGGGCGCATGTTCCAGATGCACGCCGACAAGCGCCAGGAGATCAAGGAGGTGATCGCCGGCGACATCGCCGCCTTCGTCGGCCTGAAGGACACCGGCACCGGCGACACGCTGGCCTCCCAGGACGATCCGGTGGTGCTGGAGCGCATGGCCTTCCCGGTGCCGGTCATCGACATCTCGGTCGAGCCGAAGACCAAGGAAGCGGTCGAGAAGATGACGCTCGGCCTGCAAAAGCTGGCCGGCGAGGACCCGAGCCTGCGGCTGCGCACCGACCAGGAGACCGGACAGACCATCCTGTCTGGCATGGGCGAGCTGCATCTGGAGATCATCATCGACCGCCTGCGGCGCGAGTACAGCGTCGATGCCAATGTGGGAGCGCCGCAGGTCGCCTATCGCGAGACCATCTCGCGCCCGCATACCGAGACCTACACCCACAAAAAGCAGACCGGCGGGTCCGGCCAGTATGCCGAGGTGAAGATCATCTTCGAGCCGCTGGAGCGCAACGCCGGCGTGCAGTTCGAGAACGACGTGGTCGGCGGCTCGGTGCCGCGCGAGTACATCCCGGCCGTCGAGAAGGGCATCAAGAATCAGGCCGACACGGGCGTGCTGGCGGGCTTTCCGACCGTGGACTTCAAGGCCTCGCTGGTGGACGGCAAGTACCACGACGTGGATAGCTCGGCGCTCGCCTTCGAGATCGCCGCCAAGGCCTGCTTCCGCGACGGGATGAAAAAGGCCGGCCCGATCATCCTGGAGCCGGTGATGGACGTCGAGGTGACCACGCCCCAGGATCACGTGGGCGACGTCGTGGGCGACCTGAACCGTCGGCGGGGCATGATCCAGAACCAGGAAAGCTCGGGCTCCACCGTGATCGTGCGGGCCCATGTTCCCCTTAAGGAGATGTTCGGCTATATCTCCCATCTTCGCAGCATGACCAAGGGGCGCGCCTCCTTCACCATGCAGTTCCATCACTACGACCCGGTGCCGCGCAACATCGCGGACGAGATCATGGCGAAAAGCGCCTGATGGCGGCCGGAATTGAGATGTCCTCGCCCCGTCTCCACTGGATGCGGGGGCGCATCGAGCAGGGATCGGGCATCGGCCGGACCCTGGAATGGGTCGGACTGGACGACGCGGGCGAGGCCATCGCGCGCGTGGTCCGTCTGAAGGGCCCCGTCTGGGCGAACTGGCGGCAATACCGGGCCGTCGCGCTCGACGAGGACGCCAAGGTGATCGAACTCCGCCCTATCCCGCCCGACGGCGCCGGCTGGCTCGCCTGCATCGGCGCGCGCGTGGTCGGCCGCGCCGCGCTGCCTCTGCAGGCCGTCCGCACGGCGGAGGCGGCGCTGGCCGGCGGGGGCGGGGACTGACGACATTCCCAGACCTGCGTTGTACAAAACGAACTCGCGGCAAAGCCGCTTTTGTACAGCGGTCATTAACAATCTGTTCAGTCCTGGGGCGCTGAGGCCGCGCGACCTGGGTCCCGCGCCGTCGCCTATCTCTGATCAGCCTGACTTGCCATGCTGCCCAGGCGCTCCCAGGAGACGAACGCATGGCCGGGTATTTCCCCCGATGGACGCTAAAGCCGGCCGGTGAGGTCGCTCCGGACGAGCGGCTGGCCTGGCCGCAGACCCTCGTCCTGGGCATCCAGCACGTCGTGGCCATGTTCGGCTCGACCGCGTTGGCGCCGATCCTCATGGGCTTCGATCCGAACACGGCCATCTTCTTCTCGGGCATCGGAACGCTGATCTTCTTCGTTCTCACCGCCGGGCGCCTGCCGAGCTATCTCGGGTCGAGCTTCGCCTTCATCGCCGTCGTGATCGCCGCGACCGGCTATCCAGGGACCGGGCACAACCCGAACATTCCCGTGGCACTCGGGGGCATCCTCGCCTGCGGCATCGTCTATGCGCTGATCGGCGTCATCGTCCAGGTGTCCGGAACCGCCTGGGTCGAGACGCTCATGCCGCCCGTCGTGACCGGCGCCATCGTCGCCGCGATCGGGCTCAACCTCGCCCCCGTCGCGGTGAAGGACATCTCGGGATCGGGGTTCGACACCATCATCGGCCTGGGCACCACGCTGGCCGTGGCGCTGATCGCCGTCTATGGACGCGGCCTCGCCCGCCCGCTGCCGATCCTGCTCGGCGCCATCTGCGGCTATCTTGTCTACCTCGTCGGCACCAACCTGCTTGGCTTCGGCAAGCCGATCGATTTCTCCGGCCTGGGCGCGGCCGCGTGGGTCGGCCTGCCCCGTTTCACCCATCCGGTCTTCACCGTATCCGCCACCGTCCTGATCGCACCCATCGCCATCATCCTGGTGGCCGAGAATCTCGGCCATCTGAAGGCGCTCTCGGCGATGACCGGGCGCAACTTCGATCCGCTGATCGGCCGCGCCTTCCTCGCCGACGCCATCGCCACCATCGTCTCCGCGCTTGGCGGCGGCACCGGCGTGACCACCTACGCCGAGAACATCGGCGTCATGGCGGTGACGCGCATCTACTCGACGCTCGTGTTCGTGGTCGCGGCCTGCGTCGCCGTCCTGCTCGGGTTCTCGCCCAAGTTCGGGGCATTGATCCTGACGCTCCCGGTGCCCGTGATCGGCGGCTTGGCGCTGGTCCTGTTCGGGCTGATCGCGGCGACGGGCGGGCGCATCTGGGTGCTGAACCGCGTCGATTTCTCGCGGGCGCGCAACCTGATCACCGCGGCGGTGGCCCTGACCGCCGGCGCCGGCGACTTCACCCTCCGGTTCGGCGGCTTCACCCTGGGCGGCATCGGAACGGCGACGTTCGGCGCGATCGGGCTGTACCATCTGCTGCGCCGCAAGGAGTGGGCGGGCGAGGAGGTCAGCCCGGCCGACGCGGCGATCGGCGACTGACGCTCTGCGCGGAGCCGCCCCTGCCGTCGCCGGCTCCAACGACGCGTTCTTGACCACGGCCCGCCAACGCACGCCCCTCTGCCGCGTTGTCCCCCTGGCAGCCGTTCCCCGCACGCCGGGGCAGGGCCGCATCCCCGCGACATGACAACAGACGGAGCCCCCACGATGGCCGCCGACTCCCCACCCGACGACCTCGCTCCTGCCCAGATCACCGACGCAAAAATTCTTCGTGGCCGCGGCGGCGAAACCCACCAGGTCGCCGGGGGCGAGGTGCCCGTCCTGACCACGCAGCAGGGCATCCCCGTCTCGGATGACCAGAACTCCCTGCGGGTCGGTCCGCGCGGCCCGACGCTCCTGGAAGACTTCCATTTCCGCGAGAAGATCTTCCACTTCGACCACGAGCGCATCCCCGAGCGGGTGGTCCACGCCCGCGGCTTCGGCGCGCACGGATTCTTCGAGACCACCGAGGTTCTTGCGGACATCACGCGCGCCGACATCTTCCAGCGCGCCGGGGAGAAGACGCCCGCCTTCGTCCGGTTCTCGACCGTGGCCGGCAACAAGGGATCGTTCGACCTGGCGCGCGACGTGCGCGGCTTCGCGGTGAAGCTCTACACCAAGGAGGGCAACTGGGACATCGTCGGCAACAACATCCCGGTGTTCTTCATCCAGGACGCGATCAAGTTCCCTGACTTCGTGCATTCCGTGAAGCAGGAGCCCGACCGAGGCTTCCCGCAGGCGCAGAGCGCGCACGACAACTTCTGGGACTTCGTCTCGCTCACCCCGGAATCCGTCCACATGCTGCTCTGGGTCATGTCCGACCGGGCGATCCCGCGCTCGTTCCGGTTCATGGAAGGCTTCGGCGTGCACACGTTCCGGATGGTCAATGCCGAGGACAAGTCCATCTTCGTGAAGTTCCACTGGAAACCGAAGCAGGGCATGCAGTCGGTGGTGTGGAACGAGGCGCTGAAGATCAACGGGGCGGACCCTGACTTCCATCGCCGCGATCTCTGGGACGCGATCCACATGGGCGACTATCCGGAATGGGAGCTGGGGCTGCAACTGTTCGACGAGGATTTCGCCAGCAAGTTCGATTTCGACGTTCTCGACGCAACCAAGATCATTCCCGAGGAGATCATCCCGATCCGCAAGGTCGGCCGGCTGGTGCTGGACCGCACGGTGGACAATTTCTTCGCGGAGACCGAGCAGGTCGCGTTCTGCACGCAGAACATCGTGCCCGGCATCGACTTCAGCAACGATCCGCTGCTGCAGGGTCGCAACTTCTCCTACCTCGACACGCAGCTGAAGCGGCTTGGCAGTCCGAACTTCACCTTCCTGCCGATCAACGCGCCGAAATGCCCGTTCGCCCACTTCCAGCAGGACGGCCACATGGCGATGCAGAATCCGACGAGCCGGGTGAACTACGAGCCGAATTCCTGGGGCGGGGCCGCCGGTGGGCCGCGCGAATCGCAGCAGCGTGGGTTCCGCAGCTACCCCGCCGAGGAGACCGGCCAGACGCTGCGCGTCCGCGCCGAGCTGTTCGCCGACCACTACAGCCAGGCGCGGCAATTCTACCTCAGCCAGACGCCGGTCGAGCAGACCCACATCAAGGACGCCTTCGTGTTCGAGCTGAGCAAGGTGGAGACGCCGCCGATCCGCGTCCGCCTGGTCTCGCACCTGCTGAACGTGGACGAGGGGCTGGGGCGGAAGGTCGCCGACGGGCTGGGGCTGAAGGAACTGCCGAAGGCGGCCGAGCCGGCGCGTCCGATGGTGATGAGCCTCGCGAAGTCTCCCGCGCTGAGCATCATCCAGAACGGACCGAAGGACTTCAAGGGCCGGAAGGTCGGCGCGCTGGTCACCGACGGGGTGGATGCGGGATTGCTGAAGGCGCTGCAACAGGCGCTCGACGCCGAGGGCGCGATGCTGGAACTCGTCGCCCCGAAGATCGGCGGCGTCACCGTCAGCGATGGCACCGCGATGCCCGCCAAGCAGAAGATCAATGGCGGCCCGTCGGTGCTGTACGACGCCGTGGCGATCCTGCCCTCGGCCGAAGGCGCGGCGCTGCTGGCCAACGAAGCGACCGCGAAGGATTTCGTCAACGACGCCTTCGCCCATGCCAAGTTCATCGCCTACGCCAAGACGGCGATGCCGCTCTTCGAAAAGGCCGGGCTGATGCAGAAGGAGATGGATGCCGGGTTCATCGCCCTGAACAGTCCGGCCGACGCGAAAACCTTCGTCGAGACCTGCCGCAAGCTGCGCTTCTGGGACCGCGAGGCGAAAGTCCACGCGGTCTGACCGGCGCCTGATCTCCTTCTCTCGTGCGGGCTACGGCGTTCACACATCTCCCTGGCGCCGAAATAGCTCCTCTCCCCCCGGAACGGGGGAGAGGGAAAGGATGGAGGCAGTCTGATCTGTGAATTTCGTAGCCCGCAAAGGGCGGTTGGTATTACCTGCCGCCAGCAAGAGCAATAACACCGCGCGTTTGGTTGCGCTCAACCCGTCCCAAAGAGGCTGCCCTCCCGTCATTCCCGCGGAAGCGGGAATCCAGGCGTGCCACACCATTTTGCCAGTCGCCTGGACCCCCGCTTCCGCGGGGGAAGCGGCAGTTTCCGGGACGGAGGCCGCTAATCCCTGAAAACACATTGGCAAGCCACCCGAAAGATCATTTCGCACTTGTGTGAACTCCGTAGCCCAAAGGGGGAGGCGAAGAAGGCCTGAAGGACTCCGCTTCCCTTGCGGGCGAGGAAAGATCGGGAATCAGGCCCCGCCAGTCTCAGAGCGCGAGCTTGACACCGGTGCGCTCGACGAAATCCTCGTTGATCGCGATCCCAAGGCCGGGGCCGGTGGGCACCGCCACGCATCCGCTCGCGTCCGGGCGCAGCGCCTCCCGCAAAAGCTCGTCGCGCGCCGGATTGGGTGAGATGTCCACTTCCAGCGGGGCGGCATCGTATTCGCCGTGGCGCTCCTCGTAATCCGGGCGCGAGGCGAGCAGGTGCAGGGTGGCGACGCGCATCACCTGGCCGTCGAAGCAGTGCGGGATCAGGCGCACGCCGAACGCCTCGCACAGGGCGAACAGGTGCAGCATGGCGGCGAACCCGCCATGGCCGACGAGATCGGGCTGGATGATGTCCATCATCCGGCCGGCGACGACATCCTGGAGCGTCGCGATTGTCATGGTTTCGCCGCCGGCGATCGGCACGGGAAGGCGCTGGCGCAGCTCGCGGTAGGCTTCGGGATAACGGTTGCTCACCGGCTCCTCGAACCAGGAGATGCGCTCCGGGCGCCGAAGGTTGCGGATCAGCCGCGTCGCGCCCGCCGGATCGAGGATGCGGTTGGCGTCGATGGCGAGATCGACGTTCGCAGGCACTGCATCGAGCACGCGCTCCACCCAGGCGGCGTCGATATCGGGAGGATGCCAGCCCACCTTCATCTTGATGTGGCGGAAGCCCAGGCGCATCGCGGCTTCCGCCTCGGCCACCGCCGCGCCCGCCACGTCCGTATCCTCGCTGGCGTTCTGCAAGGACGCGTAGCAGGGCTGGGCCGCGCGATGCGCGCCCCCGAGCAGGGTGGCGAGGCTCATCCCCGCCGCCTTGCCGCGGATATCGGCAAGCGCGATGTCGATGCCGGCGGCGATGCGCGGGCCGAGCGGGGAAAGCGCGCGCAGCAGCTTGGAGGCGACCAGCGGATCGCGACCGAGCAGCGCCGCGCGCGCCTCGCGCAAATGCGCGGCGTTGGCATCGTTGCGGGAATTGCCGATCTCGCCCCAGCCGATCAGGCCCTCGTCGGTGTCGACGCGCACCAGCAGCGTCGTGCGATGCGTCTTCAATCCTTGCGCGTCGCCATAGCGCTTGGCGAGCGCGTGACGGAGCAGCGTGAACCCGACTTCGCTGATCTTCATGGTGCCTGCCTCCCGGTTTCGCCGGCCAATTTCAGGCCGCCGTCGGCTCAACGCCGCGCAGCCGTTTCACCTGCTCCCACACCGTTCGCATCGCCCGCTCGCCCCGCGTCATCGGCGTCGGGCTCTGCACCAGCAGATAGACCAGCTCCGGCCCAGGCTGGCCCAGGTTCGACTTGTAGCGATACGCGCCGGCCATGAAGTCGTAGACGCGCGCGCCCTCGTCGGCATGGCGCTGGATGCACAGCGCGTGGCTGACCAGCCCCGGCTTCAGCCGCGCATCCGCTTCCGTGCGCAAGCCGGTCACGAACGCCAGGACTTGCCCGCGCAGCACCAGATTGAGCACGTAGCCGACCGGCTCCTCCCCTGCCGTCACCCGTGCCAGCTCCACCGTGCTGCGCGGAACGCAGCGCTCCACCAGCCGGCGAACGAAGGCGGCGAAAAACGGGAACGCGAAGCCCCCCGGCTCGCCGCGCGCCTGCCACTGGCTCTGGTGCAGCGTGGCCAACTCGTCGAGCCACCCCAGTGCCGTCGCCGCGTCCGGCGCGCGGACCGCCGACAATGCTCCGCGCTCCTCGTAGAATCGCATGGCGCGGCGGACCTGTTGGCGCGTGTTGGCGCTCAGCGTCTCCAGGTACGGCGTGCCGGCGGCGCGCACCGCGTCCAGGTCCACCCGCCAGGACGGCTTGCGCGACACGGTACGCGCCAGCGCGCCGGGCGGGATCAGCGCCGCCCCGCGCCCCGCCTCGATGTCCTTGATGTGCAGCTCGTCGAAGCGGTGTCGGTCGATGCGACGGCCGAGCAGCCACGTGGCGGCCGCGCCCTCGGCCTGCCCGGCCCAGGCGCGGTCCACCAGGAAGCCGTTGTACTCGTGCGCGATCACGTCGATCTCTGCGCGGCCGGTGGCGTGCAGATGCAAGCCCCGCACCCGGATCGCCCCGCCCGCCTCGCGCCGCAGGCGCGGCACCAGCAGGCCCAGCAGCACCAGCGCGCCGCCGGCCTCGCCCACCAGCACCAGCGGCGGCGCGTCCAGCCCGGCGATCCACGCGCCCATCCAGTCCCAGCTCAGGAAGAAGGTGATGTCCGCGCGTGCCTCCAGGTCGCGCCACAGCAGGCCCAGCTCCTCGGCCGAGAGCCCGGTCTGCACATGAAAGCGCACTTGTGGCGCGGCGCGACTAGTCTCGGACCCAGGTGACACGGCCAGGCTTTCGCGCTGAGATGGCATATCGATCGGAGGGTCCCCCGTGATCAAGATGTTGTCGCTGCTGGCCCGCAAGCCGGAGCTGTCGCACGAGGCCTTCGTCCGGCACTGGAAGGATATCCACGGCCCGCTCGCCCTCGGCGTTCCCGGCGTGCGCCGCTACGTGCAGTCGCACATCGCCGGCACGCGCACGCGCGCCGACATCCCCGAGGCCGAGGTCGAGATCGACGGCATCGCCGAGCTTTGGTACGACGACGAGGCGGCGATGCGCGCCTCGGCGGCGACGCCCGAGGCGCAGCGCCTCTACGCCGACGGCGCGCTGTTCATCGGGCGCATCAAGACCTTCGTCATCGACGAGCAGGAGATCATTCCGCGGCAGGGCTGACCGCGTCCGCCACGGCCTCATACGGGCGGCGCCCGACTTTCTCGACGTTGATGCCCTCGATCCGCAGCAGCCGCGTCGAGCCGTCGCGACGCGGCGAGTGCAGCACGCCCGGCTCATAGAGGTAGGCCATGCCGGGGCGCAGCGTGTAGTCGCGGACGCGCCGTGCCTTGCCCGGCGTGGTCTCGGTCGGGCGGGCCAGGCACTCCCAGTCGGTCATGACCGTCTCGCCTCCGGCTTGGCCGTAAATCGCCCAGGTCGGGCCGTGGTCGTGCGGCTGGCTGTTCTTCGCTCCCTGATAGGCGTGCGCCAGGATGGCGAAGCCCAGCTCCGGGTCCTCGTACAGCACCTTTCGCTCCGGCCCGTCCGGGCGGATATGCGCCTCAACGAACTCCTTATCCTGCAAGACTTTCTCCACCAGGGCGCAGACCTTCTCGCGGCCGGCGGTTCCCGGATTGTCGCGCAGCAGGCGGCGGCACTCGGCGGCGAACTGGTCGAGCGAGGTGGGCATGGGCATCTCTCCTGTGGGCTCAGCGGCGATAGGGATAGCACCGCGCGCGGTCCAGGGTCAGGCCGTAATGATCGCCGAGCGCGCGGATGGCCGGGCCGTGACGCGGATAGGGGTCGGCGTTGGCGGGACCGACCAGGATCGGCGCGAAGCCTCGGTCGGCCCGCCCGCCCGGCGGCAGCATCGCGGTCGCGTGGCCCACCCCGTCTTCGTCGCGCAGGGTCAGGAACAGCGGCATCTCGCGCTTGATGTGTGCCTCGAGCCCGATCGCCTGCTCGAAGAACACGCTGGAAATCGGCCTGAAGCTCTCCGTCGCACGCGCGCGCTCGCGGCGGAAATACTTCTCGACGGCATGATTGAGTTCTTGGGATTCGGCCGCGGCCTCACCCTCGGTCACGACGCGGAACCACGTCATGCCCTCCGGTGCATCGCACACGTATTCCATGCGTCTCCTCCGGGGATGGCTTGGACTGGTGTCCGACGCCAGACTAGGCTGGCTGGACAGAAGAGCAAACTCGCGAGCACGGGAGTGGATGCATGGCTGCCGTACCAAGCCCGCAATCGGACGCGTTCGATTACGTGATCGTCGGCAGCGGCGCCGCCGGATCGGTGCTGGCCAACCGCCTGACCGCCGATCCCGGCGTGCGCGTCTGCGTGCTGGAAGCGGGGCCGCCCGACCGGCATCCGTACATCCACGTCCCCGGCGGCTTCATCAAGATGCTGTTCAACCCGGACTACACTTGGCAATTCAAGACCGAGCCCGGCGAGGGCACCGCCGGGCGGGCCATCCCGACCACGCAGGGCCGCACGCTCGGCGGCTCCAGCTCGATCAACGGTATGGTCTACAATCGCGGCCAGCATGCCGATTTCGACAGCTGGGCGCAGCGCGGCAACCGGGGCTGGGGGTACGCCGACGTGCTGCCCTACTTCAAGCGCACCGAGCGCCGGCTGGGCCTGCACGATCCGCGCTATCACGGCAGCGAGGGCGACCTGCCGGTCACCGATATCGACTGGATCCATCCGATCTGCGAGGCCTTCATCGACGGCGCGCAGGGCATGGGGCTGCCGCGCTGCCAGGATTACAACGCGCAGAGCCAGGAGGGCGTCGGCTACTTCCAGCGCGCCATCCACAAGGGCTACCGCCATAGCGCCGCCCGCGTGTTCCTCCATCCGGCCCGAGCGCGCGGGCTGGAGGTGCGCACCCAGGTCCGCGCCGCCGCCATCCTGTTCGCGGGCAAGCGCGCCGTCGGGGTGCGCACCGTGCATGACCGCGACCGCGCCCAGGTCCACGAGGTACGCGCGCGGCGCGAGGTGATCGTCGCGGCCGGCACCGCCAACACGGCGAAGCTGCTGCAAATCTCCGGCGTCGGCCCGGCGCCGCTGCTCGGCGAACTCGGTATTCCGGTTGTGCACGAACTGCGCGGCGTGGGCGAGAACTTCCGCGACCACTACGCGGTGCGCTTCGTCGCCCGCGTGCGCAACATCGGCACCATGAACGAGCTGTCGCGCGGTCCGCGCCTGGCCGGGCAGATCGCGCGCTGGGCGATGGGACGCCCGTCGATCCTGGCGCTCAGCCCGTCGCTGATCCACTGGTTCTGGAAATCCGACGACAGCCTCGATTTCGCCGACCTGCAAGGCGTGTTCAGCCCGGCCAGCTACAAGGAGGGCTTCGTCGGCCTGCTCGACACGTTCCCCGGCATGACCTGCGGCGTCTGGCAGCACCGGCCCGAGAGCGTGGGCTACGTGCGCGCCCGCTCCGCCGACCCGTTCGAGGACCCGGTGATCCAGCCCAACTATCTCGCCGATGCGATGGACCGGCGCGTGCTGCTCGCCGGCATGAAGCTCGCGCGCCGACTGCTGCGCACGCCGGAGCTGGCGGCGTATTTCGACCACGAGACCCTGCCCGGCGATCGCGCGCAGAGCGACGACGAGCTGCTCGACTTCGCCCGCCGCTACGGCTCCACCGCGTACCACCTGATCGGCACCGCGCGGATGGGCCCATCGACCGACCCGATGGCGGTGGTGGACGACCAGCTGCGCGTCCACGGGATAGAGGGCCTGCGCGTGGTGGACGCCTCGATCATGCCCAGCATGCCGTCCGCCAACACCTACGCCTCGACCATGATGATCGCCGAGAAGGCGTCGGACATGATCCGTGGGAGGCCGGCGCTGGAGGCGGCGGAAGGGTTGGCGGCGTAGACTGCAAGACTTCTGAGACCGCGTCCGAGTGCGGCCAATCCGGCGCTCTTAAATCGTATCAAACAAGCCGCACCGGTCCAGGATACCGCGCCACCACCGGGTCGGCGGTGAGCAGGGTGATGCCCTCGACCATCGCTTGCGCGACGAGGATGCGGTCGAACGGGTCCTTGTGGATCGGCGGCAGGCCGTCGATGGCGACCGCGTGCCGGCTGGTGATCGGCACTTCGTCATAGCCATTGTCCGCCAGGCCCCGGCGCAAGAGTCGGACGTCCGCCCGGAAATCCTCGCGCCCGAGGCCACGCTTGATCGCCACCTCCCACAGGCTGGCGGCGCTGAACGCCAGTGCGTTCACGGGATCGTCCAGCAGGGCACGCGCGCCCGCCGACAACCGATCGGGCTGACCCGCGGCCCATAGCAGCAGATGCGTGTCCAGCAGCAGCTTCACGCGCCCTCGCCGAACAGACGCTCGATCTCCGTGCTTCCCATCCGGTCGAAATCGTCCGGAACCGCAATCTCCCCGACCATGAACCCCAACCGGCGAACCTGCCGGGGCACCGGCGCGTCCAGGCCCGTGACCTTCACCAGCGGCCTGCCGGCCTTGGCGATGATAAACGGCTCCCCCTTGGCGGCCTGGTCGATCAATCGCGACAGGTGGGTCTTGGCCTCGTGGATATTGACGGTCCGCACCATGCGCTCCGGTCTGGACTAAGTCAGATTAGTCTAGTCCAAAATCGGTCATCGGCAAGCAGATAACGCCGCCGGTCGCGGTATTGCAGATGACCGTCCGATCCTGGGGCGAGCGCTTCCCGGTTATCATTTCGGCCCAGGTGTGACGAAAATCTCCTCCCGCTACCGCTAACTGACCGCATCGCCGCGTCGGACCCTGCCGCCCTGCATGACCGACGCATAGACGCCGACATTGCCTTGGTTGCCCGCGGGGCGTCGGCCAGCGCGGCTCGGAAGCTGAACAGCGTGGGCCAGTTCCTTGGGTTTTTGGCCGTGGCGACCTTTCCGTCGGCGCCGTCGACCAGCACCTAGGCGCCGTCTCCGGCGAGCCCGCCCTCCGCGATCTCGGTGGCGTTCAGTTCCTCGCCCATCATGGATTTGGCGGGGTAGCGCCACAGAGCGGCTACCGAGTCATCGATGCCTGCTGCCGAACCTGACATCGCTGCCTCCTTGCCCTGTACGCGCCGCGGAACCGGTGCCACTCGCTTTCGGAAGTAGCAATCGAGACTAGGAACAACCACGGACCCCGTCCAGAGCGAAACGCCCCGGACCGGCACTCGCTCGCCTCCGCCCCTTGCAGCGGAGACGCATCCGCTGGGAATATGGGTGAGCCTTGCCGACGAGCAACGATCGGAGAACCCACAGCGTGCCCGCGTTCCAAAGCACCGATACCTACATCGCCTCGCGCGACCTCGAAGTCGCGGTCAACGCCGCCGTCACCCTACAACGCCCGCTCCTGGTGAAGGGCGAGCCCGGCACCGGCAAGACCATGCTGGCGCACGAAGTCGCGGCGGCGCTCGGCCATCCGCTGATCGAGTGGCATATCAAGTCCACCACCAAGGCGCAGCAGGGATTGTACGAGTACGACGCCGTCTCGCGCCTGCGCGACGGTCAGCTCGGCGACCCGCGCGTGCACGACATCGCCAACTACATCGTGCGCGGCAAGCTGTGGGACGCGTTCGACGCTGACAAGCCGGTCGTCGTGCTGATCGACGAGGTCGACAAGGCCGACATCGAGTTCCCCAACGACCTGCTGCTCGAACTCGACCGCATGCAGTTCTTCGTCTACGAGACGCGCCGGACCGTCATCGCCCGCCAGCGCCCGATCGTCATCATCACCTCGAACAACGAGAAGGAACTGCCGGACGCCTTCCTGCGCCGCTGCTTCTTCCACTACATCCGCTTCCCCGACCGCGCGACGATGGAGCGCATTGTCGCCGCGCATTACCCCGACCTCAAGCACGACCTGGCGCGCGAGGCGCTCAACGTGTTCTTCCAAATCCGCGAGGTCCCCGGCCTCAAGAAGAAGCCCGCGACATCGGAGCTGCTCGACTGGCTCAAGCTGCTGATGGTGGACGACCTGCCGCCCGAGGCGCTGCGCACCAAGGACAGCCACCTCGTCATTCCGCCGCTGCACGGCGCGCTGCTGAAGAACGAGCAGGACGTGCACCTGTTCGAGCGCATCGCCTTCCTCGCCCGGCGCCAGGGAAGCTGAGAGGGCGGAAGATGTTCGCGACCTTCCTTCTGTCGCTCAAGCAGGCGGGCCTGCCCGTCTCGGTCACCGAGTATCTCACGCTGATGGGGGCGATGAAGGCGGGCATCGCCGAATACAGCGTCGAGGATTTCTACTATCTCAGCCGCTCCTGCCTGGTGAAGGACGAGCGTCATCTCGACCGCTTCGACCGCGTGTTCGGCACCTGCTTCAAGGGCCTGGAAAGTGCTGAAGGCGTGGAGGCTCGCGAGTTGCCCGAGGATTGGCTGCGCAAGCTGGCCGAACGCCTGCTCTCGCCCGAGCAGATGGAGCAGATCAAGGGCCTGGGCGGGTTCGACGCGATCATGGAGCGGCTGCGCGAGCTGCTGGCTGAGCAGAAGGGCCGTCACCAGGGCGGCTCCAAATGGATCGGCACCGCCGGTACCTCGCCCTTCGGCGGCTACGGCTACAACCCCGAGGGCGTGCGCATCGGCCAGAAGGAAAGCCGGCACCGCCGCGCGGTGAAGGTGTGGGACAAGCGCGACTTTCGCGATCTCGACGGCGATCTCGAGTTGGGCACGCGCAATTTCCGCGTCGCGCTGCGCCGGCTGCGCCGCTTCGCCCGTCAGGGCGCGCCCACCGAACTCGACATTCCCGACACCATCCGCGCGACCGCCAACAATGCCGGGATGCTCGACCTCAAGCTGGTGCCGGAGCGCCACAACACGGTGAAGCTGCTTTTGTTCTTCGACATCGGCGGCTCGATGGACGAGCACGTGAAGGTCTGCGAGGAGCTGTTCTCCGCCTGCCGCACCGAGTTCAAGCACCTCGAGTATTTCTACTTCCACAACTTTCCCTACGAGAAGGTGTGGAAGGACAACCGCCGGCGCTACGAGAAGACGATCCCCACCTGGGAGGTGCTGCGCACCTACGGTCCCGACTACCGCCTGATCTTCGTCGGCGACGCGGCGATGAGCCCGTACGAGATCACCATGGCGGGCGGCAGCGTCGAGCACTGGAACGAGGAATCCGGGCGCGTCTGGCTCGACCGCATGACCGCGCAGTACCGCCGCGCCGCCTGGCTGAACCCGACGCCGGAGAACACGTGGGAGTTCGTGCAGTCGATCGGCATCACCCGCCAGCTCATGGAACGCCGCATGTTCCCGCTCACCCTCGCCGGGATCGACGAGATGACGCGCGAACTCAGCCGATAAGGAGCCGCCATGCCCCGCCTCGCCGACAGGATCGCCTTCATTACCGGCGCCGGAGCGGGCATCGGCCGCGCGACGGCCATCGCGATGGCGCGCGAGGGCGCGCGCGTGGCGGTGGCCGAGATCAACGCCGGGGCAGGGGAGGAGACGGCGCATCTGGCCGGCAACGGCGCCATCGCGATCCGCGCCGACGTGACCGACGAGGACAGCCTGCGCGAGGCGATCGGGCGCGCGGCGGCGCATTTCGGCGGGCTGCACATCCTGCACAACAATGCCGGCGGCTCCACGGCGCAGGACAACACCGCCGTCGATGCGCCGCTCGCGGAGTTCTGGCGCGTCATCCGGCTCGACCTGTTCGGCACGTTCCTCGGCTGCCGCTTCGGCATCCCGGAGATCGCGAAATCGGGTGGCGGCGCGGTCATCAACATGGCATCGAACCTCGCGCTCATGGGCATCCCGGGCCGCGACTGCTACACCGCCGCCAAGGGCGCGGTCGCCGCGCTCACGCGCTCGCTCGCGGTCGAGTTCGCGCCCTCGGTGCGCGTGAACGCGCTGGCGCCCTCGGCCACCATGACCGAGCGGGTGCGGACATTGATGGTGGGCAACGCCGCGATCGAGAAGCTGGCGAAGTCGCACCTGCTCGGTCTGATCGCGCCCGAGGACATCGCCAATGCCGCCATCTTCCTAGCCTCCGACGAGGCGCGCATGATCACCGGCCAGATCCTGCCGGTGGACAGCGGCGTGACCATCTCCTGAAAGGACCGCGCCATGAAGGTCAAGCGCATCGAACACATCGCCATTGCCGCGCCCTCGCTCGCTAAGTCGGTCGCGCTGTTCCGCGACGCCTTCGGCATCGAGATGGAATACGAGGAAACGATCGGATCGATCCGCCTCGCCATGCTCCCCGTGGGCGAGGCGAACGCCGGGCAGACCTATATCGAGCTGCTGGAGGGCGAGGCCGAGGGCGATCCCGTGCGCCAGCGGATCGCCGAGCGGGGACCCGGCCTGTGGCATATCTGCCTGGAGGTGGACGACATCGACGGGGCCTTGGCCGAGCTGAAGGCCAGGGGCGTGAAGCTGCGCGACGAGTCGCCCAAGCCCGGCCACGGCGGTTCGCGCATCGCCTTCCTCGATCCGGCCTCGACTGGAGACGTGCTAATCGAACTCGCCCAACTTCCGGCCGGACACTGAACGGAGGCTCCCATGCCCGACGGTTTCGCCCATCCCGAGTTCCTGGTGGACTCCGACTGGCTCGCGGGCCATCTCGATGACCCGCACGTGCTGGTGTTCGACTGCACCACGCACCTGATCCCCGATCCCAGGACCACGTACCAGGTCGTGCCCGGACGCGCGGACTTCGAGAAGGCCCATATTCCCGGCGCGCAGTTCATCGACGTGCAGCAGGACGTGTCCGACAACACCCAGCACCTGCGCTTCATGGCGCCCGGCGCGGATGCGTTCGCCGCCGCCATGCGCCGCTTCGGCGTCGGCGCGGACAGCCGCGTGGTGCTCTACAGCACCGCCAATGTCTGGTGGGCTACCCGCGTATGGTGGCTGTTGCGCGTGTTCGGCTTCGATAACGCCGCGGTGCTGGACGGCGGCTTGCAGAAATGGACAAGCGAGGGCCACCCGACCGAATCCGGCCCCGCCCGGGCGCGCCCGCCGGGCGATTTCGTCGCACGCGGCCCGCGTCCGCTGATGGTGGATCGCGATGCCGTCCTGGCCGCGATCGGCGATTCCGCCATCTGCACCATCAACGCGCTGACGCCGCAGCAGCACGCCGGCAGCGGCGGCAACGCCTATGGCCGGCCGGGCCACATCGCCGGCAGCGTCAACCTGCCCGCCGCGCATCTGTTGGACCCGGCGAGCAACACCTTCCTGCCGCCCGCGGCACTGCGCGAGCGCTTCGGCGATGTCGGCGCGCTCGACAAGCAAGTCATCGCCTATTGCGGCGGCGGCATCGCGGCCAGCGCCGACGCGCTGGTCCTCACCATGCTGGGCCACCCGGACGTGGTGCTCTACGACGCCTCGCTGTCGGAATGGGCGCCCGATCCCGCGCTGCCGATGGAAACGGGCTAAGCCCTCAGCCGTTCGCCAGCGCCGCCGTCTTCCGTTGCAGGCTCGCCTCCAGCGCCGACGGCCCACCGCTGGCGAGCATGGCGGCGAAGTCCGATCGCAGCACGGCGACCCGGCTGATCGTGCCGTCGGCCAGCACGTCGCTGGCCCGCCAAGCGCCATCCGGCATCCGGCGCATTACGTAATCGATCGTGTGCGAGTTGTTCCCGTCGCGTGAGATGACCATGCTGCTGACCACCTGGGCGCCATTGCCGAGCGCGCGGGTCTGCGGCGAGACGGTCAGGCGCTGGCCGTCGTAGCTGTCGAAGCTCTCGACATAGGTGGCGGCGGTGTACTGGCGGAAGGTCACCAGCAGGCGGCTCTGATCGGCCGGGCTCAGCCCCGACCAGCTCGGTCCGACCGCCAGGCGCAGGATGCCGGGCAGGTCCAGCGCGTTCTCGAGCACGGGGGTCAGCTCGCTCACCCGCTGGCTGAACGGCGTCCGGCTGCCCTGCTGCATGATCCGCAGCAGCGCCGCATCGAGCTGCTGTATGGGCGCGATCGCCTCCGTCGCTCCGGGCTCGGCCGCCTCGGACTGGGTAGCCGGCACGCCGATCGGCGCGGCAAGCACGGCCAGCGCCGCGCCATGGAGCAACACCCGCCGGGCGATTACGATCGCACTCATTTCCCGCATCCCCAACTCTCGACATCCGGAAATATAGGCCGGGTCCGAAGGCGGTCCAGGGATGGGCTTGCACTGACGCAAGCTCCGGGTAACGTGATAAGGGGCCACGGCCGGCCTGCGCTGACCGAGGATGACCAGGGCCCACTTAATGGGCTTGATACGACTGCTGACCGGAGAGTCCCGGCTTGTCCATTCCCACGACGATCCTGAGCGCGGCAGATGCCCTGGCGGACGCGTTCGGTGTGCTGAAGCGGCCGCTCGCGCCGGCGCCCCTGCTTACCAGGGCCCGTCGGGAAACCGGGCTTTCCGAACTGGGCGAGACCGACATCGTCGAGTCGCTGGAGCGGCTCCTGAGCGCCTGCACCCGCGAGGCGAAACTGAGCCTTGTCGGCCGGGGGGCATTGCGCTGGGACGTGGTGCGGTTCCTCTCGAACCTGCTGCGCCTACGCGAAGCCGAGGCCGCCCGCCCCGACATCCTGGCGCAGCGGATCGACCGGCCGATCTTCATCACCGGCCTGCCCCGCAGTGGCACCACGTTCCTGCACCGGCTGATGATGGAGGACGAGCAGACGCGCGCCCCGCTCGTGTTCCAGACCATCTATCCGTTCCCCGACGCCAACGGGAAGGACCGGCGCGAACGGCGCGTTAACCGACAGCTTCGCGCCTTCGAGAGGCTGGCCCCGGAGTTCCGCTCGCTGCATCCGCTGGAAGCGCGATCGCCGCAGGAATGCTCCGAGATCACCGCGCACGTCTTCCGTAGCCTGCGCTTCGACACGACGTTCCAGATCCCATCCTACCGGCGCTGGCTGGATACGGTCGGGCAATTGCCCGCCTATCGCTTCCACCGCCGCTTTCTCCAGCATCTCCAGCACCAGCAAGGGGCCGGGCGCTGGGTGCTGAAATGTCCCGACCACCTGTTCGCGCTGCGCGAGCTGCGCGCCACCTACCCGGACGCCAGGGTCGTGTTCGTCCATCGCGACCCGGTGAAGGTGCTGCTGTCGCTGACCCAGCTCACCGAAGTGCTGCGCCGCCCGTTCACCCGCCGCATCGATCCGCACCGGATCGGGCGCGAGGAGAGCGCGCGCTGGTACGACGGCACGCTCCGGATGATGCAGGCCGAGGCGGAGGGGATGTTCGCCGAGCCGATCTGTCATGTCCATTATCTCGACCTCATCACCGATCCGGTGAGCACGGTCGAGAGCGTGTATGGCCATTTCGGCCTGTCGGTGGCGCCGGAGGCCGCCACGCGCATGGCGAGCCTGGTCGCCGAGCGGCCGAACGGCGGCTACGGCCGACACATCTACCGATTCGAGGATCACGGGCTCGATGCGGGCACCGAGCGCGACCGCTTCCGCGGCTACATGATCCAGTTCGGCATCGAGCCGGAGGCGGCGCGCCCGCGCCGGACTGCCACGTCCGCCACGTTCAACCCGCTGCCGTCGGCCCGCACCGGCGCGAACTGAGCGCGGCGTTTGCGCGCGCTCCCACTTGCGCGGCCGGTGGCCATCGCGCATCGTCCGCTGCCCTTTCCTGAAGGATTCGATGGATGCGCCTTGCGGTGCTGAAGGAACGGCGCGCGTTCGAGACGCGCGTGGCGGCGACGGCGGAGACCGTGAAGCGGCTGACCGCGCTGGGGCTGAGCGTGGCGATCGAGGCCGGGGCGGGCGCCCATGCGGGCGTGAGCGACGCCGACTTCGCCGCCGCCGGCGCCGAGATCGCGCCGGATGCCGCGGCGGCGCTGCAAGGGGCCGGGATCGTGTTCGCCGTTCAGATGCCGGAACCCGAGCGCCTCGCGGAGATTCCGCCCGGAGCCCTGCTGATCTGCATCGTCAACGCGCCGGCCGATGAGGTGCGCGCGCTCCAGTTGCTCGCCGAGCGGCGCATCGACATCGCGGCGATGGAGCTGCTGCCGCGCATCACCCGCGCGCAGGCGATGGACGTGCTGTCCAGCCAAGCCAACCTGGCCGGCTACCGCGCGGTGATCGAGGCCGCCGCCGCGTTCGAGCGCGGCTTCGCCATGATGATGACCGCCGCCGGCACGGTGGCGCCGGCGCGCGTCTTCGTCATCGGCGCCGGCGTCGCCGGCTTGCAGGCCATCGCCACCGCGCGCCGGCTGGGGGGGATCGTCTCGGCGACCGATGTGCGTCCCGCCGCCAAGGAGGAGATCCGCTCGCTCGGCGCCGCCTTCGTCGGCGTCGAGGACGAGGAGACCGCCGCCCAGACCGGCGCCTACGCGCGCGAGATGACGGAGGCGTTCCGCCGCAAGCAGGCCGAGCTGATGGCCGCCACCGTCGCCAAGAACGACATCGTCATCTGCACCGCCCTGGTGATGGGTCGCGCCGCCCCGGTGATCGTGACCGAGCCGATGGTCGCCGGAATGCGCGCGGGCAGCGTGATCGTGGACCTCGCCGCCGATGCCGGCGGCAATTGCGCGGCGACGCGCCCGGGCGAACGCGTCGTCACCGAAAACGGCGTGGTCGTGCTCGGCTGGCGCAACTGGCCGGGTCGCATCGCCGTGGCCGCCAGCGCGCTCTACGCCCGCAACCTGATGACCTTCCTGACCACCTTCTGGGACAAGGAGGCGGGCGCGCCTCGGCTGCCGGCCGAGGACGAGATCGTGCGCGGCGTGCTGCTCACCCGTGCCGGCGCGGTCGTGCATCCGCAATTCGCGCAGCCCGCATCCCAGGCCGCCTGACCACCGGAGACGCCGATGGACCCCAATCAGATCGCCGATGAGGCTGCCCGGCTCGCCGTGCAGGCCAACGCGCTCGCCGCGCACGCCTCCGCGCTGATCGGGGGCGGGATCGTGGCCGCGACGCCGCTCGTCGTCGGGATCCCCTTCATCTACCTGTTCGCGATCTTCGTGATGGCCTGCTTCGTCGGCTACTATGTGGTCTGGAACGTCACCCCGGCGCTGCACTCGCCGCTGATGGCGGTCACCAACGCGATCAGCTCGGTCATCGTGGTCGGCGCAATGCTGGCGGCCGGCTTGGCGCTCAGCAACGTCTCGCGCGTCTTCGGCTTCCTGGCGGTGCTGCTGGCCTCGGTGAACATCTTCGGCGGCTTCCTGGTGACCCACCGGATGCTGTCGATGTTTCGCCGCCGGCAAGGCTGAGCCCGATGTCGACGCAACTGACCGCCTTCTTCTACCTGGTCGCGGCCGTGCTGTTCGTGCTGGCGCTGCGCGGCCTGTCCAGCCCGGTCACCTCGCGCCAGGGCAACCGGCTCGGCATGGTCGGCATGCTGATCGCCGTGCTCGCCACCCTGGTCGGCAACCATATGTGGGCGAGCGGCTACGGGTTCATCGTGCTCGCCGTCATCATCGGCGGCGGGATCGGCACCTTCATCGCCATGCGCATCCAGATGACGGCG
Source organism: uncultured Pseudomonadota bacterium (assembly GCA_963756495.1). Classification (GTDB taxonomy): domain Bacteria; phylum Pseudomonadota; class Alphaproteobacteria; order Acetobacterales; family Acetobacteraceae; genus DATFDN01. The sequence goes on from CAVWNS010000014.1 coordinate 785,839, forward strand.
CTGCCGCAGCTGGTCGCGGCGTTCCACTCCCTGGTCGGGCTCGCCGCCGTGTTCGTCGCCGCCGCGGCGCTGAACGCGCCGGCCGCGTTCGGCATCGGCGTGCCGGGAGCCATCTACCCCGAGAGCCTGATCGAGATGTCGATCGGGCTGGCCATCGGCGCCATCACCTTCTCGGGTTCGCTGATCGCCTTCGGCAAGCTGCAAGGCATCCTGGGGGGCGCGCCTGTCACCTTCCCCATGCAGCACCCGCTCAATCTCGGGCTCGGCATCCTGGCCGTGGTGCTGATCGTGCTGTTCGTGCTCACCGGCAGCCAGCCGGTGTTCTGGCTCATCGCGCTGCTGGCACTCGCGCTCGGCTTCCTCCTCATCATCCCGATCGGCGGCGCCGACATGCCGGTCGTCGTATCGATGCTGAACAGCTACTCGGGATGGGCCGCCTGCGGCATCGGCTTCACCATCCAGAACCTCGCGCTCATCATCACCGGTTCGCTGGTCGGCGCCTCCGGCGCGATCCTGTCCTACGTGATGTGCAAGGGCATGAACCGCAGTATCTTCAACGTGCTGCTCGGCGGGTTCGGCGCCGGGGGCGCGGCGGCTTCCGTCGGCGGCCCGGCGGTGGACCGCACGGTGAAAAGCGGCAATGCCGACGACGCGGCGTTCATTCTGAAGAACGCCTCGAAGGTCATCATCATCCCCGGCTACGGAATGGCCGTCGCCCAGGCCCAGCACGCGCTGCGCGAGATGGGCGACGTGCTGAAGGCCGAGGGCGTGGACGTGAAATACGCCATCCATCCCGTCGCCGGCCGGATGCCGGGGCACATGAACGTGCTGCTCGCCGAGGCCAACGTGCCGTACGACGAGGTCTTCGAGCTGGAGACCATCAACAACGAGTTCGCCACCGCCGACGTCGCCTACGTGATCGGCGCCAACGACGTCACCAACCCCGCCGCCAAGACCGACCGCGCCTCGCCCATCTACGGCATGCCGATCCTGGAGGTGGAGCGTGCGGGCACGGTCCTATTCGTGAAGCGCTCGATGGCCTCGGGCTACGCGGGGGTGGACAACGAGCTGTTCTTCCGGCCGAACACCATGATGCTGTTCGGCGACGCCAAGAAGATGACCGAGGAGATCGTCCAGGCGCTCGGCCGCTGACCCGATGAGCGGCACGGCCGACGGCATGTCGATGCGTGTGGCCCTGGTGACGGGCGGGGCGCGCGGGATCGGCGCGGGCATCGCCGCGCGTCTGGCGGCCGACGGGTTCCGGGTCGTGCTAGCCGACCAGGATGCGGCGACGGCGCCGCCAGCCGGGCGGGCGGTGCGCTGTGATGTCGGCGCGGAGGACGAAGTGGCCCGGCTGGTCGCCGACATCGCGGCATCCGAGGGTCGCCTGGATGCGCTGGTCTGTAACGCAGCCATATCAATCCGCAAAGCGATTGCGGCATTGAGCCTCGCCGAGTGGTCTCGCGTGCTCGCCACCAATCTGACGAGCACCTTCCTGCTGGTGCGCGCCGCCGGCGCCATGCTGCGCGCCAGGGGCGGCGCGGTGGTGACGATCGCCTCGACCCGCGCGCACATGTCCGAGCCCGACACCGAGGCCTACGCCGCCTCCAAGGGCGGGCTGCTCGCGCTGACCCACGCGCTGGCGGTCAGCCTCGGTCCCGACATCCGCGTCAACTGCATCAGCCCCGGCTGGATTTTCACCAAGGGCGAGAAGCCGAGTTCCGCAGACCACGTCCAGCACCCGGCCGGTCGGGTAGGAACGGTGGCCGATGTGGCCGCGCTCGCGTCCTATCTGGTCGGTCCCGAGAGCGGCTTCGTCACCGGCACCGAGTTCGTCATCGACGGCGGCATGACACGAAAGATGATCTACGTCGGGTAAAGCGAAGCGGAGACGCGCGTGACCGGACCCGTGATCGAAACAGCCCGACTGGTCCTGCGCCCGCCGATCGAGAGTGACCTGGACAGCTGGGCCGGCTTCATGGCCGACGCGGTCGCGACACGCTTCGTCGGGGGCACGCAGGCCCGCTCGGTTGCCTGGCGCGGCATGGCGACCATGGCCGGATGCTGGGCTCTGCGCGGGTTCGGCATGTTCTCCGTTGTCGAACGCAGCAGCGGACGCTGGGTCGGGCGCATCGGCCCATGGCAACCCGAGGGCTGGCCCGGTCCGGAAATCGGATGGAGCTTGGTGCGCGACGTCTGGGGACTCGGTTACGCGACCGAGGGCGCCAGCGCCGCGATCGACTGGGCTCTGGACACGCTCGGCTGGTCAGAGATCATCCATGTGATCGATCCGGAGAATGCCGCTTCCCTCGCCGTCGCCGCCAGGCTTGGCTCAACCCATCACGGCCCGGGCCGGCTGCCCGTTCCCTATCAGGATCAGCGTGTGGACATCTGGGGTCAGACCGCAAACGTCTGGCGCAAGAGGAGAGGCGCCGTGCTCTCGCGTGGAGATCCGGCTTCGGGAGAGTAGCCGCTGCACGCGATCCCGCCTCCTGGACCGCGCATCGTTTCCCCCCATGTCTCGGGTATGTCTGAAGCGCACACCCTGATCCCGGCCGTCATCCCGCCGCGCCCGCCCATGCCGACGCGCCTGCGCACGCAGCTGGAGGCCTTTCTTGTGCTCCGTCGGAACGCGCTCGAACTCTGGGGGCCGGTGGCGTACCGGGAGGGTATCCTCCCTGGCCGCTTTCTCGGCCGCGAGCAGCTCATGCTCAACGCGCCCGAGGCGATCCGCCACGTCCTGGTCGATAACCACGAGAACTACCGCCGCAACATCGGCACGCAGCGTGTGCTCCAGCCGGTGCTCGGAAGCGGGCTGTTCCTCGCCGAGGGTCACGCTTGGCGCCACCAGCGCCGCACCATCGCTCCGGCGCTGGCGCCGCGCAGCATGCCCCTGCTGGCGCGCCATGTGGTGGCCGCGAGCAAGGTCAAGGAGGACGAACTCGGCCGTCGCGCGGGCATTCCGGTGGAGCTGCTCCGGCAGTTGCAGCACTTGGCGCTGACCATCGCGGGGCAGTCGATGTTCTCGCTGGAGATGGCAAGCTTCGGCGCCGAGCTGCGCGCGATGCTGATGCGCTATGCCACGCGCTTCGCCCAACCCGGCTTTCTCGACCTGATATTGCCGGGCACGGTGTCCTCTCCCATCGATCTCGGCCGCGCCGCCTTCCGCAAGGAGTGGCTGCGGCTGATCGACCGCATGATCGACACAAGGGAGAGGCAATCGCGGGCCGAGGATCAGCCGCGCGACCTGTTCGACCTGCTCGCCTCTGCGCGCGATCCGCAGACCGGCGCGGGCTTCGACCGGGCGCAGTTGCGCGACGAGGTGGCGACCATGATCCTCGCCGGGCACGAGACCACGGCGGTCACGCTGTTCTGGGCCTGCTACCTCGCCGCATTGCTGCCGGAGCATGCGGAGCGCATCGCGGCCGAGGCCGCGTTGGCCGATCTGTCGGCCGACAACGCGGGCGCCGCGATCAGGTCGTTGCCGTACACGCGCGCCTTCATCGACGAGACGCTGCGCTTGTATCCGCCGGCTTTCCTGATCGTACGCGAGGCGCGTGGTCCGGACACGATCGCGGACAGGCGGATCGCGGCGGGCACCGTGGTCAGCATCTCGCCCTGGGTGCTGCATCGCCATCGCCGCCTGTGGCGCGACCCGGAGGCGTTTGATCCCGCCCGCTTCCTGCCCGGCGCCACGCCGCCCGACCGGTACGCCTACATGCCCTTCGGCACGGGTCCGCGCACCTGCGTCGGCGCGCAGTTCGCGCTAACGGAGGCGGTCATCGTGCTCGCGCGGCTGTTGCGGGCGTTTCGCCTGGAGTTCTTCGGCAGCGGCACCGTGATGCCGCGCGGCTTCGTCACCACCCAGCCTGACCGACCCGTCCGCTTCATCCTGACGCGGCGATGAGCGGCCAGGCATGAGGGGCTGCGGCCTATCGCTGGATGAAGGCGAGCAGATCCTGGTTGAGCCGGTCCTTCTCGGTGAAGAACAGGCCATGCGGGGCGCCCGAATACTCCTTCAGCTCCGCGCCCTGTATCATCGAGGCCGCGACGCGGGCCGACTTCGCCGGCGGCACGGCGGCGTCGGCGTCGCCGTGGATGATGAGCGTGGGTACGCGGAAGGCGGCCAAGTCGCCGCGGAAATCGGTCTCCGAGAAGGCGCGCACGCAGTCGAGCGTCGCCTTGGGCGAACCCAGCATCGCCATCATCAGCGCCCATTGCAGGATCTCGCTGGTGACGGTGAAGTTCAGCAGGCCGGCGCCGAAGAATTGCTTGCCGAAGGTCGCCAGGAAGTTCGGGCGGTCCTTCTTCAGACCCTCGATCATCTGGTCGAAGGTGCCGCGCTCGATGCCGTCCGGGTTGTCCGGGGCCTTCAGCAGATACGGCGTCACGGCGGAGACCAGCACGGCCTTCGTCACGCGCGCGCCGCCATGGCGGCCCATGTAGCGCGCGACCTCGCCGCCGCCCATGGAGAAGCCGACCAGCGTCACGTCGTTCAGGTTCAGCCCGTCCAGCACGACCTTCAGATCGTCGGCCATGGTGTCGTAGTCGTAGCCGCTCCAGGGCTGGCTGGACCGCCCGAAGCCGCGGCGGTCGTAGGCGATGACGCGCAGGCCGTGCGAGGCGAGAAAGACGGACTGGTACTCCCACATGTCGGAATCCAGCGGCCAGCCGTGGATCAGAACGACCGGACGGCCACTGCCCCAGTCGTTGTAGAACAGCGTCGTTTTGTCCGTCGTCTCGATGAACGCCATGCCTTCCTCCGGAGGAAACCTCCTCAACGGCGGCCGACCGAGAACGGTTTCGGTCGCTGGTGGCGCATTGACTGTCGGGTTTCCGCGTGGGCCGGGCCGACACGTCCCGGAATCGCAAGGACACACAATTTGTAACACGCCGACGCCTTTGCGGCATGCCCGTCCGACATACCTCCATGCCGGATGTGATCTCAGAGGCGCATTTGCGCTGCAACGCCCTGCCGACAGGACCCGTTCGACGCGCGTTGGCCGAGCGGAGTTGCAGCGAAGGATGGTGCCATGATGGGACCCAGGCGAAACATGTTCCTGCCGCTCGGGAGCGCCGCGGCGATGCTCGGACTGGCGATGCTGATCAGTGCCCGAAGCGGTGCGCAGCCTGCGTCACCGCCGCCCGCATCAGGAGGCGGCGGGGCGATTCCGGTCATCGCGGCCGTGGTCAAGCGCCAGGACGTGAAGGTGTTCACCGAAGGGGTGGGGACCGTCGTGGTGTACAATTCCGTGCTGATCCGTTCGCGGGTGGACGGAACGTTGATGCAGATGCCGGTGAAGGAGGGCCAGGAGGTCAAGCAGGGCGATCTCATCGCGGTGATCGACCCGCGCCCCTATCAGGCGGCGCTCAGTCAGGCGATGGCGAAGAAGCAGCAGGACGAGGCGCAGCTTGCCAACGCCAAGCTTGATCTGGCGCGTTATCAGTCCCTCGCAAAGCAGGATTTCGCCTCCCGCCAACAACTGGATACGCAACAGGCGACGGTTGCGCAGGATACCGCGGCGATCGCGGGCGACCAAGCGGCGGTCCAGGCTGCGCAGCTCAATCTGACGTACTGCTACATAACATCTCCCATATCCGGAAAATTGGGTTTGCGGCTGGTCGATCCCGGTAATCTCGTGCACGCGACCGACACGACAGGGATCATCACCGTCGCGCAGATCCACCCGATCGCCGCAACCTTCACCCTGCCACAGGAGGAGCTGCCGGCCGTGACAGCGGCGATCGCACGGGGGACCGCGCCGGTGCTGGCCTTCTCGAGCAATGACACGACGCAGCTTGATACCGGGACGCTGCTCACGCCAAACAATCAGATCGACACCGCGACGGGGACGGTCACGCTGAAGGCGGCGTTTCCCAACCCGAAGAACACGCTTTGGCCGGGCCAGTTCATCAATGCGCATCTGCAGCTCGATACCGAGCGCAACGTGGTCACGCTGCCGCAGGCGGCGGTCCAGCATGGACCCGATGGTCTCTTCGTCTATGTCGTGAAGCCGGATTCCACCGTTGCCATCCAGCCGATCAGCGTCGGGTACCAGGCCGCAGACCTGGTCGTGGTGACCAAGGGCCTCGATGGCGGCGAGTTGATCGTGGTGAACGGTGCGTCGCGGCTCGAGGCCGGCACGCGCGTCGCCGCCAGGACCGCCCCGCCGGCGAGCTGAACAGCATTCATCACGGGACGTTTATCCGCTCATGAGTATATCGACCCCCTTCATCCGCCGACCGGTCGGAACGTCCTTGCTGATGGCCGCGATCTTCCTGATTGGCTTGGCGGCCTTCCCGCTGCTGCCGATAGCGCCGTTGCCGCAGGTGGACTTTCCCACCCTGACCGTCACCGCGCAGTACCCGGGCGCCAGTCCGGACACCATGGCCTCGTCGGTCGCCGAGCCGCTGGAGACCCAGTTCAGCCAGATCAACGGGCTGGCACAGATGACATCGATGAACGTGCTGGGCACCAGCACGGTCACGCTGCAGTTCGACCTCGATCGCAACATCGACGCCGCCTCGACCGACGTGCTGGAGGCGATCAACGCCGCGCAAGGGCAGCTGCCGAAGGACCTCCCGAGCCAGCCGACAATCCGCAAGGTCAACCCCGCGGATGCGCCGGTTTACATCCTGGCCGTGCAGTCCGACACGCTGCCGCTGACGGAGGTCGACGACAACGCCGAGAACATCCTCGCGCAGCACCTGTCGAAGATCAGCGGGGTGGCCGAGGTTCTGGTAGGCGGGCAGCAGAAGCCGGCCATCCGCGTGCAGATCGACCCGGCCAAGCTGGCCTATATGGGCCTGACGCTGGAAGACGTCCGCAGCGTGCTGGTGAATGCCACGGTGGACGGCCCGAAGGGCAGCATCGACGGGCCGGACAAGTCCTATACCGTTCTCGACAACGACCAGCTGAGCACGGCCAAGCCCTACAACGACATCGTGATCGCCTATCGCAACGGCGCGCCGGTGCGGATCCGCGACATCGGCCAGGCCGTGCGCGCGCCGCAGAATCGCGAGCTGGCCGCGTGGCAGAACGGCAAGCGTGGCGTCCTGCTGCTGGCGTTCAAGCAGCCGGGGGCGAACGTGATCGCCACGGTCGATCGCCTCAAGGCGGCGCTGCCGGCGCTGGAGGCCAGCATCCCGCCTGGGGTGCATGTCAGCCCAATTGTCGACCGCACGCAGATGATCCGCGCCTCGGTCAGAGACGTGGAGTTCACGCTATGCCTGTCGGTCGGGCTGGTGGTGATGGTGATCTTCCTCTTCCTGCGGAATTTGTGGGCGACCATCATTCCCAGTATCACCGTCCCGGTGGCGCTGGTCGCCACGCTGGCCGCGATGTACCTGTTCGGGTTCAGCCTCGACAATCTGTCGCTGATGGGCCTGACGGTCGCCGTCGGCTTCGTCATCGACGACGCCATCGTCATGCTGGAGAACATCTTCCGGCATATCGAGGAGGGGATGAAGCCGATGGACGCGGGGCTGCAAGGCGCCGGCGAGATAGGCTTTACCATCGTGTCCATCAGCTTCTCGCTGATCGCGGTGTTCATTCCGCTCTTGCTGATGGGCGGGATCGTCGGCCGCCTGTTCCGCGAGTTCGCCATGACCGTCTCGACCGCGGTGGTGCTCTCCGCCTTCGTGTCGCTGACCCTGACGCCGATGATGTGCTCACGATTCCTCAGCAGCAGCCACCGCGAGCATGGCCGGCTGTATCGCATGGTCGAGGCGGTGTTTGACGCGATACTGGCGTTCTACCGTCGTACACTCGATGTGGCGCTTCGCTTCCGCTTCATCACGCTGATGGTGTTCCTGGCCACGGTCACCCTTACGGGCGTGCTGTTCATGCTCATACCGAAGGGCTTCTTTCCAACCCAGGACGTGGGACTGATCATCGCCGTGACGGAGGGCGCGCAGGATTTGTCCTTCCAGCACATGGTCGGATTGCAGCAGAAGCTGAACGACATCGTCGGTCACGACCCGGCGGTCGCGTCCTACGGCTCGCAGGTCGGTGCGGGCACGGCCGGGCAGCAGGGCAACGATGGGCGGATGTATATCAACCTGAAGCCCTGGGACCAGCGCCCGAACGACGGCGTGATGAAGGTCATCGCCCGGTTGCGGCAGAAAGCACAGGCGGTTCCCGGCATCCAGCTGTTCATGCAGCCGGCGCAGGATATCAACGTGGGGGGCCGACTGTCCCGCACGATGTTCCAGTACACGCTGCAGGATTCCGACTCCGCGGAGCTGAATGCCTGGGCACCGAAGATGCTGTCGGCGATGAAGAAGCTGCCGATCCTGCGCGACACTGCGACCGACCAGCAGATCGCCGGCACCACGGCGACCCTGACCATCAACGGCGAGGCGGCTCAGCGCTTCAACATCCAGCCGCAGCAGATCGACGACACGCTGTACGACGCGTTCGGCCAGCGCGAGGTGACGCAGTACTTCACGCAGCTCAACTCCTATTTCGTCATCCTGGAGGTGCCGCCGCAGCTCGAAGGGAACGTCAACACGCTGCGCAAGCTGTATGTGAAATCGTCCTCGGGGCAGCCAGTGCCGCTGTCGGAGCTGGTCAGCGTCAACACCGTGCCGGTGGCACCGCTCGCGGTGAACCACCAGAGCCAGTTCCCGGCGGTGACGATCTCCTTCAATCTTGCGCCGACGGCGTCCCTGGGACAGGCGGTGCAGGCGATCAACAAGATTCGCGACGATCTGCACGCGCCCCTCTCGCTCCAAGGCTCCTTCCAGGGCACGGCCCAGGCATTCCAGAACTCGCTATCCAGCGAGCCGTACCTGATCGCGGCGGCGCTGATCGCCGTCTACCTCATTCTGGGCATGCTCTATGAAAGCTATATCCTGCCGCTGACCATCCTCTCGACCTTGCCTTCGGCCGGCGTGGGCGCGTTGCTGATGCTGATGGCCGCGGGACAGGATCTTTCGGTGATCGCCATGATCGGCATCATCCTGCTGATCGGCATCGTGAAGAAGAACGGCATCATGATGGTGGATTTCGCCATCAACGCCGAACGGCGCGATGGGCTGGATCCGCTGGATGCGATCCGCCAGGCCTGCCTACTGCGGTTCCGTCCGATCCTGATGACCACGATGGCGGCCCTGCTGAGCGGGTTGCCGTTGATGCTCGGGCATGGCGCGGGCTCGGAACTGCGCCGCCCGCTCGGATACGCGATGGTAGGCGGCCTGGCGCTGTCGCAGGTGCTGACCCTCTACACGACCCCGGTGATCTATCTCTACCTGGATCGGCTGCAGCATTGGATGGAGCCGCGACGGCAGGCCCGCTTGCCGCGGCTGGCACAGACGCTGGGGGATGTTGGGGCGCGTTGATTGGCGGCGTGGTGCACAGCTTGGCTCGGCACGCGCTGGCGGCCCGGGTGCTTGGAACTCGAAATGACCGAGAGCGCCCTCATGGAGGATGCGGGGCAGGCGCTCGCGGTGCTGGAGGCTATCGCGGGCGCCGGCGTGCGCTTGGCGATCGACGATTTCGGGACGGGATACAGCAGTCTTTCCTACCTGCAGCGCTTGTCCGCTCAGGTGGTCAAGATCGACCAGACCTTCATGCGCGACCTCGCGGCCGACGAGCGTAGGCGTTCGCTGGTATCGACGATGATCACGCTCTCCCATGACCTCGGCTACCGCGTGGTGGCGGAGGGCGTCGAGACGAGGCAGGTGCTGGACCTCATCTGGAAGGCCGCCTGCGACGAGACGCAAGGCTACTTGTTCGGTCGTCCGATGACGCCGGAACGGTTCGTGGCCTGGCGACGGGATTGGGCGATCGCATCTCACGCCTATCGGAGGACGGGCATGAACCCGGCCATGGGCGCCGTCCCTGGAGCCTAGTTATGCGGACCGGCGGCGGCGCCCCCGGACGAAGCGGACGATCAGCACCGCCAGCCCGGCCAGCACCGCGAGATCAAGGAAGCGGAAGGCGATGTGCAGCCTGGGGTTGGAGCCCCAGGCGTCTCCCAGCTTCATGCCGATCCAGGCGAGCAGGAAGCACCACGGCCAGGAGCCGATGAACGTGTAGAGGTGGAACCGACCCTGCGGCATCCGCGCGATCCCGGCGGGCAGCGCGATGAAAGTCCGCACGACCGGCAGCATCCGCGCGATCAGTACCGCAGGGCCGCCGAAGCGGGCAAAGAACCGGTCAGCCATGGCAAGTTCGTGCTCAGTCAGCAGGACGTACGATCCCCAGCGCCGCACCGCCGCACGGCCGCCGATCGCGCCCACGGCATAGGCGAGGGCGGAGCCCAAATTGCAGCCGAGCGCACCCGCCGTGGCCACCAGCCAGAGATTCAGCCGCCCCGTCGCGACAAGATAGCCCGCGAACGGCAGGATGATCTCGGAGGGCAGGGGGATGCACGCGGATTCGATCGCCATCAGGCCGAGAACGCCCCAATACCCGCCCGCCTGGAGAATGCCGATGATAAACCCCGCCAGCAGCCCGGGGGCGGCGTGGGTCACGCCGGGTGCTTGCGCAAGCCGTTGCGCCGGAGCAGGAACTCGCGTCCGACCTTCACCATCGGAATGCCGGCATAGTCCACGATGTCGGCGGTCGCGTAGGTCTCGCTCCAGCGGTCGGGGATGAAGCTGCCGGTCCCGACCACGTCAATCGGCGCCTTCGCGTCCGCCATCACGCGGCACTTGTCCACGCCGAAGCCCGAGGAGACGACGATCCGCACGGCCGGATAGCCCGCCTCGTCCAGCGCCTCGCGCAAACGCCAGATCGCGGCGGCGGAGACGCCCGTGCCGACCAGGTAGCGCAGCTCGGTGTCGCTGCGATAGCGCCGGATCGCGCCGGGTGCGTGACGCTCCAGCGCCGCGTAGCTCGCGCCGGGATCAAGCCCCTCCAGGAAGCGTCCGCCATGCGTGTCCAGGCGCAGCGACAGCCGGCGTTCCGCGGCCAGCGCGGGGAACCGCGCGCAGACGGCGAGCGCGTCCGAGATCTCCCGCCCGAAATAATCGACCAGCACGGTCAGCAGGTCGTCGGGAAAGGTCTCATGAAACATCTCGGCGGCGCGCACCGTGGAACCGGCGTAGCCGATCAGCGCGTGTGGCATGGTGCCGAAGCCGTGCGGCGCGTTGAACCAATGGGCGGTGCCGTCATTGGCGTTGCCGATGAAACCCCTGGCGCCCTCGCGCTGGGCCGCCGCGCTGCCGACCGAGGCGGCATAGGCCATCATGTCCTGCATCTCGGCACCCGCGCAGTGACGCGCCTCCATCGCCAGGAAACTCGCTTCCGGCAGGGCGAGGCACATCTGATAGGCGTTGTGCGCCGCGACGCAGGCCGGGCCGAGCTTCTGCAGCAGGATCGTTTCCAGGTCGGAGAGATGCACGAGGCTGCCGGCGATGTAGGCGATCGGCTCGCCGGCCCCGACCCAGGCGCCTTCGGGATAGACAAGATCGATGTCGAACCGCGTGTCACGCGCAGCGGCAACGTCGCCGAGCCATTCGGCCGCCAGACGCGGCGCGGAGATCACCGGACGGCGCATGAACAGCGCATAGGTCACGTGCTTGTCGCCGAAATGCGCGACGACCTGCTTTGTGCGGTTGAAGTAGGCATCGGTTCGCCCCGCGATGTCCGTCGCGAGGTCTTCGTGCCCCATCTCGTTCACCCGCCTGCTCCCTACTGCGCCGCGACCGCCGGGGCGATGCCAGGCGCGCGGCGCGCCTTCAGTTCCTCCGCCACCAGGAACGCCAGCTCCAGCGACTGCTCGGCGTTCAGGCGGGGGTCCACCAGGCTTTCGTAGCGTTCGCCAAGATCGGCCTCGGTCAGCCGGTGCGCGCCGCCCACGCACTCGGTCACGTCCTGGCCCGTCATTTCGACATGCACGCCGCCACCCCAGGTTCCCTCGGCGGCGTGGATGTCGAAGAACCCGCGCACCTCCGACAGGATCGCGTCGAAGCTGCGGGTCTTGCGCTTGTCGGCGGTGTCGATCGTGTTGCCGTGCATCGGATCGCAGATCCACACCACCTTACGCCCGGCACGCTGCACGGCGCGCACCAGCGGCGGCAGCTTCGCCGCGACCTTGTCGGCGCCCATGCGGCTGATCAGCGTGACGCGTCCGGGCTCGTCGGCGGGATTGAGCGCGTCGAGCAGCCGCAGCAGGTCGTCCGGCTCCAAGGTCGGTCCGGCCTTCATGCCGATCGGGTTGCGCACGCCGCGCAGAAACTCGACATGGGCTCCCTCTGGCTGGCGCGTGCGGTCGCCGACCCACAGGAAATGCGCCGAGCACCCATACCAGTCGCCGGTGGTGGAATCGACGCGGGTCAGCGCCTGCTCGTACGGCAACAGCAGCGCCTCGTGCGCCACATAGAAATCCGTCTCGCGCATGTCGCGCGTGGTCTCGCTGCTCATCCCGCACGCCGTCATGAACGCAAGCGTCTCGTCGATCCGCTGCGCCAGCCCGCGATATCGCTCGACCAGCGGCGAGCGCTCGACGAAGCCAAGGTTCCAGCGATGCACCTCGTGCAGGTCGGCGTAGCCGCCGGAGGCGAAGGCGCGCAGCAGGTTCAGCTTGCCCGCGGCTTGGAAGTACGCCTGTTCCATGCGCGCCGGATCGGGGATGCGCGCCGTTGCGGTGAAGTCGGGGCCGTTGACGATGTCGCCGCGATAGCTCGGCAGGCTCACGCCGTCCTGGGTCTCGATGTCGGCACTGCGCGGCTTGGCGAACTGGCCGGCCATGCGGCCCATCTTCACCACCGGAACACTGGCGCCGAAGGTGAGCACGACGGCCATCTGCAACAGCACGCGGAAGGTGTCGCGGATCAGGTTGGCGGTGAAGTCGGCGAATCCCTCGGCGCAGTCCCCGCCCAGCAGCACGAACGCCTTGCCCTCGGCGGCGCGCGCCAGGCCGGCCTTGAGCCGGCGCGCCTCGCCGGCGAACACCAGCGGCGGGTAAGCCCGCAGCTTGCGCTCCACTTGCGCCAGCCGCGCCGGGTCGGGGTAGCTCGGCGCCTGCCGGATCGGGCGGGCGCGCCAGGAATCGGGCGTCCAGGGCTGACTGGCGGGGCTGGCGTTCATCACGCTCGCATTCATCAACAAGGCTCCTCGCCCTGCCGCGTCCGGCGGGCCTCGTGGCGGGAGTTATGACCCGCTTTTGCCGGCGGCGCTACTCGTCGGCCGCGGGACCGCTCAGTCCGCCGCCGCCTGGGCCACGCCCGCGACGCGCGTGCGGGTGCGCATGGTGACGAATTCCTCCGCCGCAGTCGGGTGGATGCCAATGGTGCGGTCGAAATCCGCCTTCGTCGCCCCCATGACCAGCGCGATGGCGAGCCCCTGCATGATCTCCGGCGCGTCCTCGCCCAGCATGTGCGCGCCCAGCACGCGCTGGCTGGCCTGGTCCACCACCAGCTTCAGCAGCGAGCTGCGCGGGCGCCCGCTGATCGTGTGCCGCATGGGCGTGAACCGCGACACGTAGACGTCCACCGGCACGCGCTCCGCCGCCGCCTCCTCGGTCAGGCCCACCGTCGCCACCGGCGGCGTGGAGAACACCGCGGTCGGCACGTTGGCCAGCGAGACCGCGCGCGCGCGCCCACCGAACAGGCTGTCGGCGAGGGCGTGACCCTCGGCGGTGGCGACCGGGGTGAGGTTCATCCGGTCGGTGACATCGCCCATGGCGAAAATATGCGGCTGGGTCGTCTGGAGGTGTTCGTTGACCAGCACCGCGCCGGCGTCGTTGCGCGCGACCCCCGCCGCCTCCAGGCCAAGGTCGTCGGTCGCGGGGTGCCGGCCGGTGGCGAAGAACACGAGGTCGGCGCGAATGGTCCTGCCGTCGCTGAGCGCGAGCAGACGCGCCTCGCCCTCCGCCGTCAGCGCGCGCGGGGCGCAGCCGGGGTGGAGCCGGATGCCCTGCCGGGTCAACGCCTCGGCCAGCGCCGCGCGCAGATCGGCGTCGAACCCGCGCAGCGGCAGCGGCTGGCGATACACCAGATCGACCGTGGCGCCGAGGGCCGCGAAGATGCCGGCGAACTCAACCGCGATGTAGCCGCTGCCGACCACGACGACGCGCCGTGGCATCCGGGGCAGGAAAAAGGCGTCGTCGGAGACGATGCCAAGCTCCGCGCCGGGGATGGCCAAGCGCACGGGATGGCCGCCGGTGGCGATGACGATGCGCTCGGCGCTGAAGCGGCTGCCGCCGACATCGAGCGTGTGCGCGTCGATCAGCCGTGCGCGCGTCTCGAAGATTCGCGCCCCGGCGCCGTCGAGCAGGCGGCGGTAGATGCCGTTCAGGCGCGTGATCTCCGCGTCCTTGGCGGCGATCAGCTTGGCCCAGTCATGCGGCCCCTTGCGGATCTCCCAACCGAAGCCGGCGGCGTCGTCGGCGAAGCCGCCGTATTCGCCCGCCTGCACCAGCAGCTTCTTCGGCACGCAGCCGACATTGACGCAGGTGCCGCCCCAGAACCGCTCCTCGGCGATGCCGACGCGCGCGCCGTGCCCGGCGGCGATGCGCGCGCACCGCACCCCCGCCGAGCCGCCGCCGATGACGAAGAGGTCGAAATCCACGCCGCTAGGTTCCGATCCCGCCGATCGCCAGGGTACTTGACCTCCAGGTATTCCTCGATGCCGTATTTCGACCCTTCCCGACCCAGGCCGGAGTGCTTCATGCCGCCGAACGGCGCCTCGGCGGTCGAGATGATGCCCTCGTTGATGCCGATCAGCCCGTATTCCAGTGCCTCGGCCACGCGGAAGATGCGCCCGACGTCGCGGGCGTAGAAATAGGCCGCCAGGCCGAACTCGGTGTCGTTGGCCAGGCGGATCGCCTCGTCCTCGGTCTTGAAGCGGAACAGCGGCGCCACCGGCCCGAACGTCTCCTCGCGGAAGATCAGCGCCTCGCGCGGCACCTCGGCCAGCAGGGTCGGCTCGAAGAAATTGCCGCCCAGCTTGTGACGCTTGCCCCCGGTCAGCACCGTCGCGCCGCGCCGCGTCGCATCGGCAATGTGCTCCTCCACCTTCTTCACCGCGTCCGGATTGATCAGCGGCCCCTGGCTCACGCCGGGCTCCATGCCGTTGCCGACCTTCATCGCCTCGATCGCCGCCTTGAACTTCGCGGCGAACGCCTCGTACACGCCGTCCTGCACCAGCACGCGGTTGGCGCAGACGCAGGTCTGGCCGGTGTTGCGGTACTTGCTGGCCATCGCGCCCTGCACGGCGGCGTCGAGGTCGGCGTCATCGAACACGATGAAGGGCGCGTTGCCGCCCAGCTCCATGCTGGTCTTCTTGATGGTCGGCGCGCACTGGGCCAGCAGCTTGGCGCCCACTTCGGTCGAGCCGGTGAAGGACAGCTTGCGCACCAGCGGGTTGGCGGTCAGCTCGCGCGCCGGTCTCGCCGGACGGGCCGGTGATGATGTTGCACACGCCCGCCGGCATCCCCGCGCGCTCGGCCAGCACCGCCAGCGCGAGCGCGGAGAACGGCGTCTGGCTGGCCGGCCGGATCACGCCGGTGCAGCCGGCGGCCCAGCCCGGGCCCGGCCTTGCGGGTGATCATCGCGGCGGGGAAGTTCCACGGCGTGATCGCGGCGAACACGCCGACCGGCTCCTTCTGCACCAGGATGCGCCGCCCCTTGGCGTTCTGCGGGATGGTGTCGCCGTAGACCCGCTTTCCCTCCTCGGCGAACCAATCGATGAAGCTCGCGGCGTAGGCGATCTCGCCCTTGCTCTCGCTCAGCGGCTTGCCCTGCTCGGCGGTCATGATCACCGCGAGGTCGTCGGTGTTGGCAATCATCAGGTCCGACAGCTTGCGCAGGATCGCCCCGCGCTCCTTGGCCAGCATGGCCCGCCAGGCGGGGTAGGCGCGCGAGGCGGCCTCGATGGCGCGCCGCGTCTCGGCCGCGCCCAACGCCGGCACCTCGCCGATGGCCTCGTCGGTGGCGGGGTTTCTCACCGTCAGGGTCTTGCCGCTGTCGGCCTGCACCCATCTGCCGTCGATGCAGTTGGCCTGCCGCAACAGGGTCGGGTCCTTGAGGGGCAGCGGGCTCGTCGGGTTCAGCATGGTTTCCTCCGCGCGTGGCGTTGCCCGAAAGATAGGGCGCCCTGGCGGCGCTGTCAGCCCGAGCGATTTCGATCCAGGTCGCAGCGACTGCGCCGAAGAGCACCTCTGCCGCTCCGTAGCGGAGTTGACTTCCAATACAGGAAACGCGGGAGACTCGGCGTAGAAGACCGCGCGTGCATTAACCGCGCCAGCAAGGGTATCCTTCGGCGAGCGGCTGGCTCATCGAACAGCTCGTTGAGAAGTAGATCCAAGCTGAAGAAACCCGCGTAACGAACGCTTATATATGCCCGAACGCATTTGACTCCCGAAAGCGCGGCAATTGAGATAGCGCCCTTGAGGTTGGAGGGCGTAATGGACAAGGGCTCGTTATGGGAAGCAGCGAACGAACCGAAGAGACCTCCGCCTCCGCCACCCCGCCCGCCACCTCCGCCACCCCGCCCGCCACCTCCGCCACCCCGCCCGCCGAGCCCGACGCGAGACGCCCCGGACCGGAAAATAGAGGAGAGCTATCCGGACGTATGGCCACCGCGTCGGACGTAGAAGCGATCAGCATCAGCTGCCTTCAGAACGCGCATTACCATGCTGGTCGTGAAGCGTTTCTCGATACCGTCCATCGTTGGTTCATGTTCGGCGTCGTCGCGCTCGGCGCGGCGGCGCTCATTGATGTCTTTCCCGATAATCGGAAAGAATGGCTCAAGGCGCTCTGTTCCGCCGGCGCGGCGTTACTTGGAGCTCTTGATATTACTTTTGATCTTTCGAATCGAGCTCGCGTGCATTCGATGATGAGACGTCGGTATTTCGACCTGCTGGCAGACGTCCGGGAGGGCAAAAAGACACCTACCGAGGCGAGGGTCTGCCTCGAACGCTACAGCGGCGACGAAGAGCCTCCGTATCGAGTTCTCTTGCTGGCGTGCTGGAACCTTGCACAGACAGGTGTGTACGGGAGTAACGCCAGCAGTTTCGAGATCACGAAATGGGGTCTTGCGACGAAGAACTTTTTCCGCCGACCTGGCGCGATCTACCGGGTCAAGGAGTCATCCAAAGCGTGAGGCGCACTTATGGAAGTTGTCACGCTAGACTATTCGGTTTCCGACGACGAATGTAGAGGAAGGGCAAAGCAACTCGGTGCTACCGACGTCGAAGGTTCCGAACGCGCCGTGCCTAAAAGATTTTGAGGGCTGATCCCGTTCACGACTATCGGCGCCGTCGAACCGGCGTTGCCGACGGGGCGTATCTCCTGATACGCGGCGCCACTCTTCCGCCCAAGGATGCCGATGAAAGTCTCCGACATCATGACCCGCTTCGTCGAGTTCATCGATCCCGACGCCACCGTGAAGGAGGCCGCCGAGCTGATGGGCGAGCTTGACGTCGGCGCGCTGCCCGCCGGCTCGGAGGAGCGAGTAGAGGGGGTCGTGACCGATCGCGATATCCTCTATCGCGTGGTCGCGCGCGGGCTCGATCCCCGGGAGGTGCGGGTGCGCGAGGTGCTCTCGCGCCCGGTGGTCGCGTGCGCCGAGGACGACACGATCACCGCCGCGATGGACATGATGGCCGCCAACCACATCCGCAGGATGCCGGTGCGCGACTCGCGCGGGCGGATCGGCGGCTGGATCACGCTCGCCGATCTCGCGCGCAAGCTGCTGGTGGACAGCGACGCGCTGCAAAACTCGCTGCGCGCGATGACCGAGCCCGAGGCGTGACCCCGCTACAGACTATGGTTGAAAGCAAGATCGGGTCAGGTTGGTTCAACCTGACCCGATCGTGCTCTAGCGCCGGTAGCGGTGGTTGGCGCTGCGCACCACGGTGACCGGCAGGCCGAGCCGGGCTGCCAGATAGTCGAGGAAGAGCTGCCCCGCCGGCTCGTGCGACGGCCCGGCGGCGAGTGCGACCACGTAGGCATAGGCGGCGATGTCCGCCTGCTGGATGGCGTGAATTAGCTGGCTGAGTGGCGGCGGGGTTTCCAACGCCGCACGTAACGCATCCAGCGCCGCCGTCTCACCACCGACCGAGCCGAGCCAGGACGCGCCCGCCTCGACCTGTGCCGGCTCGGCCGTCCCGGAGCTGGCCAGCAGCGCCACCGCCATCACCTGTGCGAGCAGGTCCGCCTGGCGGGGGCCCAGCGTGCGCAGGTTCACGGTCAGCGGATAAAGCGTCTGATAGCGGTTCTGCAGCCAGGCGTGCAGCACCTTCTCGCCCAGGCTCTCGCCGACCACCACGCGCGGCGCTGCCAGCGGACGCTGCCGCCGCCCTCCCGCCGCATCGGCGGACGCGCGTCTGTCCGCCGCATCGGCGAGCGTCCTTTTTGGCAGTGCGGGCTCCAGCAGGACCGGCGTGATGCCGGTCGCGTGGGCGGCCAGTTCATCGGCCTGTCCATCCGGCTCGGCCTGCCCGCCGGTCCCGAACAGCCGCGACAACAGGCCCGCACCGGCCACGTCGCTAACCGCCGGCCGGGGTGCCACTCGCGGCCGGGCCACCTGTCAGCGCCTCGATCTGGGTCAGCAGGCGGGAGAAATCGACCGGCTTGGGGTGATAATCGTCACAGCCCGCCGACAGCGCCTTTTCCCGGTCGCCGGACATGGCGTGCGCGGTCAGGGCGATGATCGGCACCGACGCCGTCTCGGCGGCCGATTTCAGCACGCCCGCCGCCGTCCAGCCGTCCATCACCGGCAGGTTCATGTCCAGCAACACGATATCCGGTGGTCGGCGCGCGCCTTGTCCACCCCCTCCTGTCCATCGACCGCGACCGCCACCTCGTAGCCTCGACGCTTCAGCCGACGCGACAGGAAGTCCCAGATCTCCTCATGGTCCTCGACCAGCAGGATTCGCGTCATGGATGTGTCTCCTTGGTGCCGGCGGGAATGCAGCCCCTGTCGGCGAGCAGCTCGCGCAGCTCCCGCGCGAGGTCGCGCAGGCTGATGCTGCCCTTCACCACCACTTGGTCGGCCTGCTGTTCCAGGCGCGCGCGCTCCGCCGCGGTCACGTCCTTGGCGGTGAGCACCACGACCGGGATATCGCGCCCGTCCGGACGCGCGCGCAGCGCGGCCAGGAAGTCGAAGCCGTTCATGATCGGCATCATCAGATCGAGCAGGATCAGCGCCGGCGGCGTCTCGGTCAGCCGGGCGAGCGCCTCGCGCCCGTTGGTCGCCTCGGCGACCCGCCAGCCATCGCGCGTCAGCATCGTGCGCAGCCGCTCGCGCGCGTACGCGTCGTCATCGACCAACAGCACGTCGGCGACGGACTGCGCGTGACGGAAACGGTCCATGATGGACTTGAGCTGGTCCCACTCGATCGGCTTGACGAGGTAGTCGGTGGCGCCCAGCGCGTAGCCCAGGCTCTGATCGTTGACCACCGAAACCATCACCACCGGCATGTGGCTCAGCTCGGCGTCCGAGCGGATCGCGTGCAGCACCGACCACCCGTCCATGTGTGGCATCTCCACGTCCAACAGCACCAGCCGCGGCCGCAGGGCCCGCACCAGCGCGAGCCCGCTGCGGCCGTCGGCGGCGGTGCGCACCCGGAATCCCTCGCGGTGGAGGAATCGCGTCAGCAGCTCGCGTGCCGCCGGGTCGTCGTCGATGACCAGCACGCACGCACCGGTGCCCCCATGTGCCGCCTGCCTGACGTCTCGCTCGTGCGGGCGCCTCGCCCGCGCGTGGACCGAGGACCGCCGGAATCTCGATGGCGAACACCGATCCGCTCCCGGGCTTCGCTCTCCACCCGGATCTCGCCGCCCATCATGCGGCAGAAGGCGCGGGTGATGGCCAGGCCGAGCCCGGTGCCGCCGAACTGGCGCGTGGTCGATTCATCGGCTTGGCTGAACCGCTGGAACAGTTTGCCGAGCTGTTCCTCGGTCATGCCGATCCCGTCGTCGCGCACCGCCAGCACCAGCCAGTCGCGCCCGTCGCGCGTCTCGCGATGCGCGTGCAGGGCGATGGTGCCTTTCTCGGCGAACTTCGCCGCATTGCTGAGCAGGTTCAGCAGGCATTGCTTGACCCTCACCTGGTCGGTGTGCGCCGCGCCCAGCTCGTCGGCGAAGTCGAGCACGAAGCGGTTCTCCTTGCGCTCGGCGAGCGGCTCGGCGGCCGAGGCCACCTCGCGCAGCATCTCGGCGACGTCGAACCGCTCGGCGCTGACCGTCATGCGGCCCGCCTCGATCTTCGAGAGGTCCAGCACGTCATTGATAAGGCTCAGAAGGTGGCGGGCATTGGAGGTGATCTTCTTCAGATCCTCCAGCAGGTGCCGTTGACCCAGGTCCTCGATCTCCTCCCCCAGCATCTCGGTGTAGCCGATCACCGCCGAAAGTGGCGTGCGCAACTCGTGACTCATGTTGGCGATGAACTGGCTCTTGGCGCGGTTGGCGGACTCGGCCGAATCGCGCGCGGCCTGCAGCTCGGCAGCGGCGCGCCGCTGCTCGGTGACGTCGGTGTGGATGCCCACCCATTCCTGGATCTCGCGCGCGTCGTCCAGGATCGGCACGGCGAGCCCGGCCATGTTGCGCCACGCCCCGTCGTGCCGGCGCATCCGGTGCTCTATCTCATAGCGCGCGCGGTTCCTCAGCGCGCGCTCCCACGCCTCGGCGGTGGCGGCGCGGTCCTCGGGGTGGATCACCTCGATCCAGCCCCAGCCGCGCAGCGCCTCGAAGCTCTGGCCGGTGAAGGCCCGCCACCGCGGCTGGTCCCACTTGAATTCGCCGTTGGCCGGCATGTTCCAGATGATCTCGGCCGAGGCGTCCATCAGCGTGCGGAACCGCCTTTCGCTGTCGCGCAGCCGGGTCTCGGCGGCCCTCTGGTCGGTGATGTCGGTGTTGGTGCCGAACCAGCGAACGACCCGCCCATCGGCGCCGCGCAGCGGCGAGGCGCGCGAGAGGAACCAGCGATAGACGCCGTCGTGCCGACGCAGCGGGAACGTGTCCTCCCACGGCTCGTCCTCCTGGACGGAGCGGCGAATCGCGTCGGTCACGCGCTCGACATGATCGGGATGATGGGCGACCTGCCAGCCCCAGCCCCGCATCTGCGCGAAGCTGGTGCCAGTGTAGTCGTACCAGCGGCGGTTATACCAGAAGATCGCGCCCAACGCATCGGCGATCCAGGCGAGCTGCGGGATGCTGTCGGCAAGGCTGCGGAAATCGTCCTCCGAGGGCGTCGGGCGCGGGGTCGGCTTTCGGCGACTGCTCGGTTCGGTGCTGCGCGGCTTCGCTCATGCTCGTCTCGGCTGGCGGTGGGGCAGATGGCGGGCGCGGCGCGCCCGATCTGGATGGCTCGGTCGGGAGGCCCTGGCAAGAATGCCCTGGCGGGGATGGCATTGTTGAACGCGCGAGCGGCCGATCGGCTCCCGCTGGGCAACCGCTCCGTGCATCCCATGTTCCTGCCCGGCACCGATGCCCGCGACCGAGTGCCTGAGCAGGAGACGCGCGCGCCCATGACGCTGCCCCAAGCCGAGGCCTTCGGGCTGATCGCGGTCACGGTCTCGTTCTTCATTTGGGGCCGGCTGCCCTATGACTTGGTGGCGCTCGCCGCGCTCCTCGTCGGGATCGCGATTGGCCTGGTTCCGGCCCAGCACGCCTTCGAGGGGTTCAGCAACGAGGTCGTGATCATCGTCGCGGCCGCGCTGGTGGTCAGCGAGGGCGTGGCGCGCTCGGGCGTGGTCGAGAGCGTGATGCGCCCGGTCATGCCGCTGCTGCGCGGTGTCCGGACGCAGGTCCCGGTCCTGGCGGGGGCGACGATGCTGCTGTCGATGGTCACCAAGAACGTCGGCGCGCTCGCCATCCTCATGCCGGTGGCGCTGCAGGTGGCGCGGCGCACCGGCACGCCGCCGTCGCGGCTGCTGATGCCAATGGCCTTCGCGGCCCTGCTCGGCGGGATCGTGACCCTGGTCGGCACCGCTCCCAACATCATCATGGCGGACGTGCGCCGGCAGGTGCTCGGCAAGCCGTTCGGCATGTTCGCCTACACGCCCGTCGGCCTGAGCGTGGCCCTGCTCGGCCTGGTGTTCCTGTCCTTTGGCTGGCGGTTGCTGCCGGGCGGCCGCAAGGCCGCCTCGTCGCTGGGGGATGCGTTGGCCATCGAGGACTACACGGCCGAGGCCCGGCTCGTGCCCGGCTCGGCCGCCACCGGGCGGACCGTCGCCGAACTGGAACGGATGGGGGATGGCGACGTGGCGGTGGCGACGGTGGTGCGCGAGCGGTTCCGCCGCTTCATCCCGACCCCGGATTGGCGCCTGCGCGAGGACGATGTTGTGCTGCTGCGTGGCGAGCCGGCCGACCTCGAGCGCCTGGTCGCGCGTGCCCGGCTGCGTCTGGCCGGGGAGGCGGCCGACAATACCGAGGCGGCCGGCGGCGAGGTCATGGTGATCGAGGGCGTGGTCACGGCCGATAGCAAGCTGGTGGACCGCACGCCCGCGCAGCTCGACCTCAAGCGCCGGTACGGCCTCGGCCTGCTGGCTGTCAGCCGCAGCGGGCAGAGCATCGGCCAGCGCCTGTCCACGGTGCGGCTCGCGGCGGGCGACGTGGTGGTGCTGAAGGGCACCGCCGCCGCCGTGCCGGACGCGCTCGGCGAACTGCGTGTCCTGCCGCTCGCCGAACGCAGCATCACGCTGGGCCGCAGCCACCGAAGCTGGGTGCCGATCGGCGTCCTGGCGGTAGCCATGGCGCTGGTGGCGGCCAATCTCGTGCCGGTCGCCGTCGCCTTCTTCGGGGCCGCAGTGGTGCTGCTCGTGCTGCGGGTGATGACCATGCACGAGGCCTACGAGACGGTTGAGTGGCACATCCTGATCCTGCTCGGCGCGCTGATCCCGCTGAGCCATGCGATCCGCGACACCGGCGGGTCCAACCTGATCGCCGGCTGGCTGACCGGCGCGGTCAACGGGCTGCCGCCGACCCTCGCGCTCGCCATCGTGCTGGCGATCACCCTGGCGGTGACGCCGTTTATGCACAACGCGCCCACGGTGCTCGTCCTGGGACCCATCGCGGCCAGCCTCGCGGTCAAGCTGGGCCTGCGCCCCGACCCGTTCCTGATGGCGGTCGCCCTGGGGGCGGGCTGCGACTTCCTCACCCCCATCGGCCACCAGTGCAACACGCTGGTGATGGGGCCGGGTGGCTACAAGTTCAGCGACTATCCCCGGCTCGGCCTGCCGCTCACGCTGTTGGTGGTGGTGGCGGGTGCTCCGTTGATCGCGTTCTTCTGGCCGGTGCGCTGACGCGTCTCAGACGGTGCCGCCATCATCGCGCGCTGCGCGGCCGAGTCCTGCAGGGCGCTTATCATCTGGTTGAGGTCCACGCGCAACCGCGCGACCTCCGCATCACTCATCCCGAGCTGGCAGACGATGTCGCGGCGCACCAGCACCGCCTGGTCGCGCAGCGCCCAGCCATGCTCGGTCAGCGCGATTTCGACCTCGCGCTCGTCGCGGGTGCGCCGGCGCCGCTCGAGCAGGCCGGCGGCCTCCATTCGCTTGAGCAAAGGGGTGAGCGTGCCTGAATCCAGCATCAACCCGCGCCCGAGTTGCGACACCGTCCGCCGGTCATCCTCCCACAGCGCCATCAACACGAGATATTGCGGGTAGGTGACCCCCAATTCGTGCAACAGCGGACGATACGCGCGGATGATCGCATTCGCGGCGGCGTAGAGACCGAAGCAGAGTTGATTGTCGAGCCGCAAGGAGAGGTAGGCGTCGGACGTCCTGATATCCTCGGCCATGGCCGATCTCCGAAGCGGTTCCACGATCCTGCGCGCCAAGCGGGTAGCCGCCGATGCGGCAAGAACGCCGGCGCCGCGGTCGCGTTCTCGCTCACATGAATGGAGACGCGACCATGCAGGACGACGAACAGAAGAATCCTCCGAAGCAGGACGGGCTGGAGCAGGAGGAGAAGCACCGGCGCGAGTGGGCGCAGCAGGACGCGGAGGTCGCGGCCATCACGCGCACCGTGCGGCCGGGCAGCGACGCCCCCTCACGCGCCGGCATTACGCCTGACGGCAGCGGGGCGGACGGCGAGCGCGGCTGACGAAGGCGCGGCCGTTCATCGCGGGCGCGCCACGAACACCTGGCCGGTGGCATAGGACAGCCACACGCGCCGTGTGCGGAACCAGTCGGCACCGAGCAATATGTCCACGATGGGAGCGACACGCAGTGCCGAACCCAGCACGCGCACGTCGCGCTGCTCGTCGGAGCCGACCATCAGGCGCGATAGGCGCATCGGCCAGACCGGCCGGCTGAGCCGGCCGACCCCCCCGGTCCGCGCGACCGTGACACCGCCGGACCCGGCGAGCCTGCCTCCGTCCACTCCCAGCCGGCCCATACCGGAGGCGGTGAGCAGCGTGTCGCTTGCCCCGGTATCGGGCAAGGCACGCAGGGGCGTGCCGTCGGCCTGCACGGCCAGTACCAGGGCGTTGCCATAGGCCGGCAGCGCTCCTATCGCGTCATAGGCGGTCTGCCAGGGCAGGAAGCGCCCGGCGCAGCCGCGGACCTGCCACAATGTCAGGCTGCGCGCGGGGACATCGACCACAACGTCGAAGGCGCTCAGGAAGTCCCGGCCCAGCAGCCCATCGATCGCCGGGTCGTTCCCTTGCGCGTCGGACAGGTCCGCCACCCCCAGCGTGCGATCGCGCAGCGCGTTGCGCCGCCGCAGGGCAAGCCCGCCCAGGGTGAGGCTGCTCGGGTCGGCGACACTGCGCCGCTCGATGCCGCCGATTCCCATGACGGTGCTGCTGACCCAGCGATCACGCGCGAGACCCAGCCGCCGCACGCCTTGCGGCGTCGCCAGCGACCGCTCGGCGCCGGTGTCGAGCTGGAACGTCGCCGCCTCCCCGTTCACCGTCATCGGCAACAGCAGGCGCGCGCCCGCCACCTCCAGCGGCACGGTCGCGAGCGGGTCCACCGTGCAGGAAGCCGCCGCCGCCCGCACAAGCAGCAGTGCCAGCACGAGCCCCCATGCAAGGCCGCGTGCAAGCCCCCATGCAAGCCGGGGCGGGACCCGCGATGCCGCCGGCCGGAACGCGATCATCGCGCCAGCATCGCCTGTTCGCGTGCGACGCTGTCCACCGCCGCCAGCGCCGCTCCCGGCTCCACGTGTCCGGCAGCGACGGCGCGCAGTTGCGTGGCCAGGGCGTCGTGGACCGCCGGCTCGCCGATCACGTGCGGCCGCGCCGCGCCGAGCTGGGCGCGAAACCCGTCGTAGAGCTGCCGCAGCCCGTCCGGCAGCGTGCCGGGCGGTGGCAGATCGGTGTAAGCGGGCAGGCCGGCCAGGGCGTCCACCGCGACCGCCGCGCCCACCCCGGCCACCAGATCATGCAGCACGATGTGGCTCGCCTGCTCCACGTCGGGGGAGCCGGACGCGGCCTGGGTGATCGCCCAGCCGACATCGACGCCGCCCAGCGGTGGGCTCGGATGACCGGCGGCGCCGAGCGCGGGGAAGGCGAATGGCTGAAAATCCGCCAGCGCCGCGCCGTCGGGCGTCTCCGCCGCCCGGGCCTGGTGCAGCCATCGCGAGCCTTGGGGACTGATGCCGGCGCGGCCCTGCGCGAACTGCCCGGCGGCGGCCTGGGGGTCGGTGCTCAGCGCCTGCGGACCCACGACCGTCGCGAACAGCAACTGCCAAGCCGTCGCGGCGTGCACGATCCCCGGCCGGGACCACACCGGCTGTCCGGCCTCTGCCGCGCCGAGGTCCACCGGGTCGGTCTGCGCCACGATCTGGAGGAACAGGCCGATCACCGCCTGGTCGCTGGTGCCGCCCAGGGCGAACGGCGTCAGCCCGGCCGCGCGCAGCCGCGCCGCGTCGGCGGCCATGTCGTCGAGGCTGCCCGGCGGACGGGACAGGCCCGCGGCGGCGAAGGCCCGGCGATCGGACCACAGACCCAGTACCTCCGCGCTCATCGGCAGGATGTACAGGCTATGATCCCCCTTGGGATTGCCCAATGCCGCCTCGGCGAGGACGCCGGGCACGAAGTGCTTCCGCCAGTCCTTGCCCAGGACGTCGCTGGCCGGCGTGGAGACGTCCTGCAACTGACCGCGCAGGCGCTGGGTCTCCGCGCCGGCCGGCAGGCCGACGATATCAGGCAGCGTGCCGGCCGCCGCGGCTTGGCGCAGGGCGGCGAAGTAGGCCGCTTCCGTCTGCACCACGGCGCGCAGCTCGATATCGGGATGCGTCCGCTCGATCACGGCCACCATGTCGCGCACCACGGACGCGTCCGGACGCCAGGTCCATAGCGTCACCGTCACCTTGTCAGCGGCGCACGCGGGAGCGGGCGCGAGCCCCAGCAAGGCGGCACCGAGCGCGATCAGTGTCATGGCATTCGTCAAACGAACGTGGGACATGCGGACCAAACCTTCCGGCTGCGGCGCGCAGGCTTGCCCAGGCGACAGCGGCGGGTCGATGGACGCCGGAGACGTTCTGTCGTTGAATCGGGCGCCGGCGGTACAGGAGAATTCATCGTGGCCTTGCATACGCGCGTTTGCGACCTGTTGGGAATCCGCGTCCCGATCCTGCTCGCGGGCATGGGCCGGGCATCGACGCCGGAGCTGGCGGCGGCGGTCTCGAACGCCGGCGGGCTCGGCGTGCTCGGCGCGGCCTCGTGCGGGCCGAACCAGCTCCGTGCCTGGATCACGCGCACCCGCGCGCTGACCGACCGCCCCTTCGGAGTGGACACGCTGCTGCCCGCCTCCGTGCGTCGCGCCGCGCCAGCTGCCAGCAACGCCGGGATTTCGCCCTCCGACCTGCTGGCGCCGCATCTCCGCTTCGCCGAGGATTTCCTGGCCCGCGAGGGTCTGGCCGCGCTCGCGCCCGAGCAGGAAGCGGCGATCGGCGGGCTCGACCCGGCGGACCGGGATGGCCCGGCGCCGCTCAGCGCCGACTTCTTCGCCGCCCAGATGGAGGTGGTGATCGAGGAGCGGGTGCCGGTCTATGCCGCCGGCCTGGGCAGCCCCGCGCCCTGGATGGAGCGGTTGAAGGCGAACGCCACGACGGTCATCGCGGTGGTCGGCGCCACCCGCCACGCACGGCAGGTGCTGGAGACCGGGGTGGACATCATCGTGGCGCAGGGTCACGACGGTGGCGGCCACAACTCGCCGGTCGGCAGCATGGCGCTGATCCCGCAGGTGGTGGACGTCGTCGCCGGTCGGGTGCCGGTGCTGGGTGCGGGCGGCATCGCCGACGGACGCGGCGTCGCGGCGGCGCTGATGCTGGGCGCGGAGGGCGCCTGGATCGGGACGGCCTTCCTAGCCACCGAGGAATCCGGGCTGCGCGACTTCCAGAAGCAGGCGCTGGTGGCAGGCGACGATCAGGGCACCGTCGTGTCGCGCGCGGTCACTGGCAAGCCGGCGCGCATGGTGCGCAACCGCTGGGCCGCCGCGTACGCCGATGCCGGGCTGGAGCCGTTACCGATGCCTTGGCAGAGCGCGGTCTCGCGGCCGGTGACCGCCGCCGCCCTCGCCGCCGAACGGGGCGATGTCTGGCCGGGTTTTGCGGGGCAGGGCCTCGGCATGATCCGCGCCGTGCGCCCGGCGGCCACGGTGCTGGACGACATTGTGGCCGGGGCGGAGCGGGCGCTCGCGGCGGTTGTGTCACAGGTCGGTGTGCAACAATCGAATTGACCCTTTGCGTGGCCGGCGCCTACAGTCTCACGCTTCCGCGAAGTTGCCGGATCTGCGGGAGCCATCGCAGGCGGGGCGGAGACCGAGATGGCCGGGGCCTTGGTCGACCTGTCGCATGACGGGCCGCACCCAGCAGCACGGATGCCGAGCGGCCGATCGTGGTCCTTGCGGACATGGCTGATCCTCCTCGTGCTCGCGGCCACGACCCCGCTCGCGGGTTTCGGTCTGTTCCACGCGGTCAGCAGCTATGTCTCGCAGAGGGACGCGCTGCTGGACCATGCCGAAAGCATGGCGCGCAACCTCGCGCGGCTGACCACGCAGGAGCTCGATCGCGGGGTGATCGGCCTGCAAACTCTGGCGGCCGCCCCCGTCCTGGAGGCCGGCGACTTCGCCGGCTTCGCCTCGATCGCGACCAGCTTCCTCGACCAGGTGATGCCGGGCGGTGCGCTTTTGGTGTTCGACGCGGCCGGACGGACCCTGTTCGCCACCGGCGCTCCGGCGGGGCGGGCGCCGCGCCGCGCCGACCATCCGGCAGGTGAGCGCGAGGATATTCGCGACCGGCGCCCCCGTGGTGTCGAGCGTGGCGCGCGACCCATCGACCGGCCTGTCCAGGGTCGTCGTTGACGTTCCGGTCAGCCATGGCGGGCGCGTCGCCTTTGACCTTGCGCTCAGCGTCCCGCCCGACCGCTTCCAGGCGATCGCCGCCGAGTCGGACCTGCCGCGGGACTGGTCGGTCGCCATCATGGATGCCATCGGAACGATCGTGGCCGGCGACGCGAACCTCGCTCCGTCCGCCGGGGAACCGGCCGACGACGGCCTGCGCCGCTTGCTCGATAGGGGCGTGCACGAGGGCAGGGCCGGTATCGTCCGGCACGATGGGTCGCACGCCATCGCCGTGCTCGCGCCTGGCCCGCGATTCGGCTGGAGCGCGGCCATCGCCATCCCGCGTGCCGACGTGTTCGCCGCACTGCGCGCAACGATCGGGCAGATGCTGGCGGTCGGGGCCGCCGCGCTAGCCCTCTCTCTCGGGCTGGCCCTGCTCGTCGCGCGCCGGCTCGCGCGTCCCGTCAGCGCCCTGGCGCAACTCGCCGCCGGGCTCGACGGCACGGACGGTGCTCGCGCGCCCGCTGGGGCTGCGCGAGGTCGATGCGGTCGCGCGGGTGCTGGAGGACACGGTGCGCCGCCGACGCGCGGCCGAGGACACCGCCGAGGAGGCGGCGCTGCACGCCGCGCGGCTCCTTGACGCGGTGCCCTGTGGCGTCGTCGTCGTCACGGCGGACGGGTGCTGGCGGTTCGTCAACCGGGCGACCTGCGCGACGCTGGAGCGCTCGGCCGAGGAGCTGTGCGCGCTAAACACGCGGTCCATGGTCCTGGGCATACAGACGGTGGACGGCCGTCCGATCCCGCCGGACGAGCGTGCGTCGGCGCGCGCGCTGCGCGGCGAGTTCCGTGCTCGACCTGGAAGTGACCATGCTGCGCGGCGGCGGCGGGCGCGTCGCTCTGTCGATCAACGCCGTGCCGCGACGCGATCGCGATGGGCGGATCATCGGCGCGCTGACCGTCCTGCTGGACGTGACGGAGCGCCGGGCCGCGCAGGATCGCCTGGACAGCCTCTTGCAGACGCTCGAAATGCGGGTCCGTGACGAGGTCGCCGCGCGCGAGGCGGCGCAGCAGGCGGCGGCGCAGGCGCAGAGGATGCAGGCGCTGGGCCAGCTCGCTGGGGGCGTCGCGCACGATTTCAACAACGTCCTGCAGGCGATCTCCGGGGCCGTGGCACTGATCGAGAGCCGCGTGGACAAGCCCGACATGGTGCGCCGCTTCGCGCGTCTTGCCGCCGCGGCGGCCGACCGGGGAGAGGCGGTGGCCGGCCGGCTGCTGACCTTCGCGCGCCGGGGCGACCTGCGCGCCGAGCCCATCGAGGCCGCCGCGCTGCTGCGCGACATGATCGAGATCCTCGGCCCCACGCTCGGTCGCCACATCACCGTGGAGGTGGAGGGGGCGCCGGATGCCGGGTGGCTGATCGCCGACCGTCCGCAGTTGCAGACCGTGCTGGTCAACCTGGCGACCAATGCGCGCGACGCCATGGAGGAAGGCGGCACCCTGACCCTGCGTGTCGCTCCCGAGACGGTGGCCGCGACCGGGCCGGCGCATCAGGCCGGGCTGGCGCCGGGGCGCTACGTGCGACTGGACATCACCGACACCGGCACCGGCATGGATGCGGCGACGCTGGCCCGCGCCGCCGAGCCCTTCTTTACCACCAAGCCGATGGACAAGGGCACCGGCCTCGGTCTCGCCATGGCGCGCGGCTTCGCCGAGCAGCTCGGCGGCGCCTTGCTGATCGAGAGCGCGCCGGGACAGGGGACCAGGGTGCGCATGTGGCTGCCGGCGGCCGACGAACGCACCCGGACTCCAACAGGGACCACTCTGCGGCGCTGCTCGACCTGGTCCCCGCGCCCGGCTCGGGTGCCGCCGCGACGGGGCTGCGGGTCCTGCTGGTGGATGACGAGGTGGCACTCCGCGCCGTGCTCGCCGAGGAGCTGGGCGAGCACGATTTCCGGGTGGACCAGGCCGCCGACGCCGACCAGGCGCTGGCACTGCTGGCCGGGGCGCGCTACGACGTGCTGGTGACCGATTTCTCTATGCCCGGCAGGAGCGGTGCCGCGCTCATCGCCGCTGCACGGGGGCTGTGGCCGGGCTTGCCCGCCGTGCTGCTCACCGGGTTGGGCCCCGACGCTCCGCTATCGGCCGAGGAGAAGCTGTCGGGCATGGACATCACCGAGATCGTCGGCAAGCCGGTGCGGGTCGCCGACCTCGCGGGGGGGATCAATCGTGTCGTCGCACGGGGGTCGATGACGCCGGACGCAGCCGCGCGATGACCGACGCGCCCGATCCATTTTCCGGGCAACCGCACGATCCGCCCGCCGTCGCCGCGCGCCACGCCCGCGAGGCCCGGCAGCTTCGGGAGAACCTCCGCCGGCGCAAGGCGCAGGCGCGGGCGCGCCAGGATGTGGCGTGCGGGTCGGGGTCGGCCGAGCCGACGGCGGAGCAGCCGCCGTCCGACGCGGATCAACCAGGTGCACCCACCGGAGGCGCCGGCCGATGCCCGTGATGTCCGATTGCTGGATTCGCCGCATGGCGACCGAACATCGCATGATCGAGCCGTTCGTTGAGGCGCAGAAGCGCCAGGGCGTGATCAGCTACGGGCTGTCGAGTTATGGTTACGACGCGCGCATCGCCGGCGAGTTCAAGATCTTCACCAACATCGATAGCGCGGTGATCGACCCCAAGGACTTCGCGCCCGCCAGTTTCGTCGATCGCGTGGCCGAGGTGTGCATCATCCCGCCCAACAGCTTCGCCCTCGGTCACACCGTCGAGTATTTCCGCATCCCCCGCGACATCCTGGTGATCTGCCTCGGCAAATCGACCTACGCGCGCTGCGGCATCATCGTGAACGTCACGCCGCTGGAGCCCGAGTGGGAAGGGCAGGTGACGATCGAGATCAGCAACACCACGCCGCTGCCGGCGAAGATCCACGCCGGCGAGGGGATCTGCCAGTTCCTGTTCCTGCAAGGTAACGAGCCTTGCGAGACGAGCTACGCCGACAAGGCCGGGAAGTACATGCACCAGCGCGGGGTCTCGCTGCCCCGGCTGTGACACGCGCCTCCCGGCGCATGCTCAGCCACCCCCGTGCGCGCTCCGCAGTTCCGGGATCACCCACAGCGGACGCTCCCCGCGCGCCACCCGCTCGACATTGTCGAACGCATTGCGGAACCGCATCTGCTGGTTTTCCCAGGTCGGCCCCGCGAAATGCGGGGTCAGGATGACGTTGTCCAGGGCGAACAGCGGGTTATTGGCCGGCGGCGGCTCCTGGTCGAATACGTCCAGCCCGGCGCCCGCGATCGTGCCGCTGGTCAGCGCCTCGTGCAGCGCCGGCTCATCCACCACCGGCCCGCGGCAAGTGTTGATCAGGTATGCGCTCGGCTTCATCAGCCGCAGCTGCGCCGCGCCGATCATGCGCCGGGTCAGCGGCGTCAGCGGCACGTGCAGCGACACGATGTCGGATGTCCGCAGCAGCTCGTTCATCAGCCGGAAGCGCACGCCGAGCGCGTCGGCCTGGTCCTCGGTCAGCCGCGCCGTGTCGTAGTACTGCACATCCATCCCGAACGCGCGCGCCAGCCGCGCCACCTTCTTGCCAATGGTCCCGAGCCCGATGATGCCGAGCGTCCGCCCACGCAGCTCATAGAGGCGCACTCCCGCCACGTCGTTGCCGCGCCAGCGCCCGGAGGCCACCATGCCGTGCTGCCAGGTCAGGCGCCGGCACACCGCGAGCATCAGCATCAGCGCGTGCTCCGACACCGCCACCGAGTTGGCGCCGCCGTTGTTGCACACCGGCACGCCGGCCCGCCGCGCCGCCTCGATGTCGATGCGGTCGTACCCTGCGCTCAGCAGTTGCAGCAGCTTCAGCTTCGGCGCCGAGCGGAAGAACGCGTCGTCGGTCGCGAACTCGCCCAGGCCGACCAGGGAATCGGCGTCGCTCAGGGCGGCCCGGAACTCCGGGGTGCCGGCGCGGGCGCTGACCACCTCGAACCCGGCGGGGGCCAGCTCGCGCATCACCTCCATCGCGTTCAGCGGATTGTCCACGACGAGGACCTTGTGTGCCATGCCTGCCTCCCGGTTCATTCGGTCGGTCCAAGTTATCCGCCGCGCCGCCCGGTGCCAAACGCGGCCCCCCGGCGCTGGCCTCGCGCCCGCGTCTCTGCCATGACCCGCGCCATGCGCGTCCCCTCCTGGCTGCCGCTGCTGCTCGGCTTCCTCACCGCCGTCGGCCCAGCCTCTACTGACATGTACCTCCCGGCCTTTCCCGCGATCGAGGCGTCGCTGCACGAGCCGCCCGGCTCCGCGCAGTACCTCGCTCGCCACCTGGTTCGCCGGGCTTGCCGTGGGGCAGATCACCCAGGGGACGCTGTCGGACCGGCTCGGACGG
Organism: uncultured Pseudomonadota bacterium; assembly: GCA_963756495.1. GTDB lineage: Bacteria > Pseudomonadota > Alphaproteobacteria > Acetobacterales > Acetobacteraceae > DATFDN01. The sequence continues at coordinate 818,410 of CAVWNS010000014.1, forward strand.
CGGCTGCCGCTGGTCGTCTCGACCGCGTGCTACACCGCGACCTGCGTCGCCTGCGCGCTCGCGCCCTCGATCCTGTGGCTGTCGGGCTTCCGCTTCGTCTCGGCGGTGGCGGCGTCGGCCGGCATGGTGATCCCGCGCGCGGTGGTGCGCGACCTCGCCGACGGGCACGCGGCGGCGGTGATGATGGCGCGGCTGATGCTGGTGATGGGCGCCGCGCCGATCCTCGCTCCTAGCATCGGCGGTGCCGTGCTCGCCTTCGCGTCCTGGCGGTGGATCTTCTGGGTCATGGCCGCTTACGGATTGGTCGCCTTCGTGCTGGTCTGCATTGCCCTGCCCGACACGCTGCCGCCCGAGCGCCGCGTGCGCCTGTCGGTTGCCGAGCAGTTCCGCCGGTACCGCCACATCGTGCGCGAGCGCGGGTTCCTCAGCCACGCGGCGCTGGGCGGCTTCGCGACCTTCGCCTTCTTCGCCTATCTCGGCGGCTCCTCGCCGGTGTTCATCGACGGGTTCGGCTTCACGCCGATCGCCTACGCCGTCCTGTTCGGGTCCTGCGCCGTGGGGCTGATCGCCTGCTCGCAGCTCAACGCGCCGCTGCTGCGCCGCCTCGGCCAGTTCCGCCTGTTGCGCGCCGTGACCTTGGTCGATCTCGCCGCCACCGCGACCTTGCTCGCGATCGCGTTCGCCGGCCCGCATCGCCTGATCCTCGTGCTGGCGCCGCTGTTCGTGTTCGTGAGCTGCCAAGGCTTCATCAATCCCAACACGACCGTCGGTGCCCTGTCGCGCCACGCCGGCCACGCCGGCAGCGCCTCGGCGCTGATGGGGATGGGCCAGTTCGTGCTCGGCGCAATCAGTGGGCTTCTGGTCGGCGTGCTCACGGACGGCACCCCGCGCGGCATGGCTGGCCTGATGCTGTTCGGCGCGGTGGGGATGGTCGTTGCGGAGCGCTGCCGCCCGCGACCATATACAGCGTCGGCAGCAACCAGCATGGACCGGACCGAATGACGCTGATCGTCGGCATCCCCGCCTGCGCGCGGACGCGCAACGGGCTCCTGTGGCACGAGACGCCGGCCCGCTACGCCGCCGCTGTCGAGGGCGGCGTGGGTGCCATCCCGGTGATGATCCCGCCGGCCGGGGAGGCCCAGCTCGCTCTGCTCGACCGGCTCGACGGCCTGCTGGTTCCCGGCAGCCCGAGCAACGTCCATCCCGACCACTACGCCGGCGGGGAGAGCCTGACGCCCGACATGCACGATCCGGCGCGCGACGCGACCACCTTGCCGCTGATCCGCGCCGCCATCGCGCGCGGCCTGCCGGTGCTCGCCATCTGTCGCGGCATCCAGGAGTTGAATGTCGCGCTCGGCGGCACGCTCCACCAGACCGTCCATTCCCTGCCCGGCCGCATCGACCACCGGGGCGGGCAGGGCGCGATCGAGGTGCGCTACGGCCCGAAGCACCGCGTTCGGCTGTCGGGCCGACTGGCTCGGATGCTCGACGCGACCGAAATCACCGTGAACTCGTTGCACGGCCAGGCGATCGATCGCCCGGCGCCCGGCCTGGTGGTGGAAGCGGTGGCCGATGACGGCACCATCGAGGCGGTGCGGGTCGACGGCGCGCGGGGCTTCGCCGTCGGCGTGCAGTGGCACCCGGAATGGGCCTATCTCGACAATCCGGCGAGCTTCGCCCTGTTCCGATCCTTCGGCGAGGCGTGCGGCGCGTATCAACAAGGATTGCGGGAGGCAGCGTGAGATGGATCTGAAGCTTGCGGGCAAGCATGCCCTGATCACGGGCGGCTCGAAGGGCATCGGCCGGGCGGCGGCGATGGTGCTGGCCGAAGAGGGCTGCGACGTCACCCTGGTCGCGCGCGACGCCGCGACGCTGGAGGACGCGGCGGGCGCGATCCGCGCGCGAAGGCAGGTCTCGGTCAAGGTGATCCCGGCCGATCTGTCCTCGGACGCGACGGTGCGCCGGGTGGCCGATCAAGCGGGCGAGATCGACATCCTGGTGAACAACGCCGGCGCCATCCCGCCCGGCGACCTCGTCACGGTCGGCGACGAGATGCTGCGGCGAGCCTGGGATCTCAAGGTATTCGGCTTCATCTCGTTCTGTCGCGCGGTCTATCCGCGCATGGCCGCCCGGCGGTCGGGGGTCATCGTCAACGTCATCGGCGCGGCGGGCGAGAAGTTCCCGCACGGCTACATCGCCGGAGCCGCCGGGAATGCCGCGCTAATGGCGTTCACCCGTGCGCTCGGCAGGCAGGCGCCGAGCGACGGGCTGCGCGTCGTCGGCATCAATCCCGGACCTGTCTCGACCGACCGGCTGATCATGCTCCAGCGCGACCGGGCAGCGAAGGCGCTGGGCGATGCCGAGCGATGGCAGGAACTGTTCGCCTCCATGCCATTCGGCCGCGCCGCGACGCCCGAGGAGATCGGCAACGCCGTGGCGTTTCTGGCCAGCCCGGTCTCGGGCTACACCTCGGGCACGATCCTGACCATCGACGGCGCCGCCGCGGGCTGACGGACTGCGCTCGGGACGAGGCTATTTGCTCTGATATCGAATTTTTTGCGCCACCGCTCTCCAATGGCGCAGTTGTGAGTTCCGCCCGCGTCGCCTCCCGGGCTAGCGCCATCCCAGCATGAGGCAGGATCTGGAGTCGCCCGCGCGCATGGCCCCGAAAGATCTATCACCTGCACCCCTTGGTGGCGGGCCCGCTCGCGGAATGGTCACGCCACCTTGCCCATTGCCGGGCCATGGGATTTGACCACCTGGGTACCGCGCCGCTGTTCGCGCCCGGCGCGGGGGGCGACATCTTCCTCTCCGCCGATCACGAGGCGCCGCACCCGGCGTTGGACGCCGGAACCGACGTGGACGCCGCCATCGGCCGGCTGGCGGCGGAGTGCGCGGCGCACGAGCTGGGCCTCGTGCTGGACGTGGTGCTCGGACCGGGTAGCGGCGGACGCGGCGCTGCGGGGGCTTCAGCCGGGCTGGTTCGAGACCGAAGAGGATCCTGTCCGATCCCCCCGACCCGCGCCGATCGCCGCCGGCGCGTGACGCCGCCGAGGCGCGCTTCGCCGACCCGGACGCGGCCGAGGCGCTGGGCGCGTGGTGGTCCGACCGCCTGCGGCGGCTGGCGGGTGCCGGGGTCGGCGGATTCCGCTGCCTCCATCCCGACCGTGTGCCGCCTCCGGTCTGGCGTCGTATCATCGCTTCAGTGCGCGAGACGGCCCCGGCGACGCTGTTCATCGCCTGGACCCCGGGCATCGCGCGCACAGCGCTCGGGCGGCTCGCCGGGCTCGGCTTCGATCGGGTGGTGTCCTCGCTCCCCTGGTGGGACGGCCGGGCGAGTTGGCTGGTTGACGAGGCCACGGCGCTGCACGCCGTCGCCCCCGCGCTCGCCGCGACCGAGCCGTCCTTCGCCGAGCGACTGGCGCCCCGGCTCGACCCGCGCGCCGACCTCGGAGCGGCCTACCGCCGCGCGCTGAAGCTCGCCGCCGCGCTCGGCAGCGGGATGCTGGTGCCGATGGGCTTCGAGTACGCGACCCGCCACGCCTTCGACGCGGCGCGCGCCATCCCACGCGATTTCGAGCGCGCCCGGCAGGAGGCGGCGCTCGACCTCACCGGCGCGGTACGGGAGGCGAACCTGCTCGCCGATCGCGTCGCCGCGCAATGGGCCAATGGCGAGCTGCGCGCGCTCACCGGCCCCGACGCGCGGGCGAGCGCGCTGTTGCGCGCCGATGAGCCCGACATGCGCGAGGCCGCCCGCGCGTTGCTGGTGCTGGTCAACCCCGACCTGACGCACGATGCCGCCCTCGACGCCTCGCTCGCGACGCTGCCGCCGGAAGCCGGTGCGCCCTTCGGTCGGCCGGAGGCGATCAACGGCACGCTCGATCTCGACCGGCCGCTCTCGCCCGGTGAGGTCCGGCTCGCGGCCTATGAGCGCTTGGCCGACGTGCTCGTGCCCTGGAGGCAGGGCGCGCAGGCGGCCGCCGAGGCTGCCGCCGCTCCGCGTCTCGCCGTCGAGGCGATCGAGCCGGCGGTCGATGGGGGCGCCTTCCCGGTCAAGCGGGTGACCGGCGAGCCGGTGCGCGTGGAGGCCGACATCCTCGCCGACGGGCACGAGGTGCTGGGGGCCGAGCTGCTGTGGCGCTGCGCGGACGAGGCGGGCTGGCGCCGGGTGATGATGGGGCCGCCGGACAACGATCGCTGGACGGCCTTCTTCACGCCGGAGCGGGTCGGCCGGCATTTCTTTACCGTCGAGGCGTGGTGGGACGCGTGGGCGACGTTCCGACGCGACCTCGCCCGCAAGCAGGAGGCTGGACAGGACCTGGCCCTGGAGGCCGAGGAGGGGCGCCGCCTCCTGATCGAGATCGCCGAGGCAGCGCCGGAGGGCGCGCGCGCGCCCGTCATGGCCATCACCCAGGCCCTCGATGCGGCCGACGTGGCCGAGCGCGTCGCCATCCTGCTGGCCGAGGACACCAATGAGGCGGCCATCGAGGGCCGACACCGCCCGTTCCTGATCCGCCCGCCCGAGCTGATGCTGGACGCCGACCGCCCGCAGGCCGCGTTCGCGAGCTGGTACGAGATGTTTCCTCGCTCGGCGACCGACGATCCCCGGCGGCACGGCACCTTCGCCGATGTCGTGGCCGAGCTGCCGCGCATCCGCGCGATGGGCTTCGACGTGCTCTATTTCCCCCCGATCCACCCGATCGGACACACCGCCCGCAAGGGCCGCAATAACGCATTGACGGTGGCCGAGGGCGATGTCGGCAGTCCGTACGCGATCGGCGCGGAGGACGGTGGGCACGACGCGATCCATCCCGCGCTGGGCTCGTTCGAGGATTTTCGCGCCCTGATCGGCGCGGCGCGTCGGCACGGCCTGGAGATCGCGCTAGACTTCGCCATCCAGTGCTCGCAGGACCACCCCTGGATACGCGAGCATCCGGAATGGTTCGACTGGCGTCCCGACGGGTCGATCCGCTATGCCGAGAACCCGCCGAAGAAGTACCAGGACATCGTTAACGTCGATTTCTATGCCGAGGGCGCGATCCCCGGCCTGTGGCTCGCGTTGCGCGATATCGTCCGGTTCTGGCTGGACCACGGCGTGCGCATCTTCCGCGTGGACAATCCCCACACCAAGCCGCTGCCGTTCTGGCGCTGGATGATCGAGGACATCCGCGCGCACGATCCGGGCGTGATCTTCCTCGCCGAGGCGTTCACCCGGCCGAAGATGATGTACCGGCTCGCCAAGGTCGGCTTCACCCAGTCCTATACCTACTTCACCTGGCGCAACACCAAGCACGAGGTCACGGAGTACTTGACGCGAACTGAACCAGCCGCCGGCGCGCGAGGTCTTCCGCCCTAACTTCTTCGTCAACACGCCCGACATCAACCCGTATTTCCTCCAGGCGTCCGGCCGCGCGGGCTTCCTCATACGCGCGGCGCTCGCCGCCACCCTGTCGGGGCTGTGGGGCGTCTATTCGGGCTTCGAGCTGTGCGAGGCCGCGCCGCTGCCCGGCCGTGAGGAGTATCTTGATTCCGAAAAATACGAAGTGCGCGTGCGCGACTGGGACGCGCCGGGCAACATCCGCGCCGAGATCACCGCGCTCAACCGCATCCGTCGCGCCAACCCGGCGCTGCACACCCATCTCGGCGTGCGCTTTTACACCGCGTTCAACGATCAGGTGCTGCTGTTCGGCAAGATGGCGGCAACGGGCGGGCGGGCGATGATCCTGGTGGCGATCAGCTTCGACCCGCACCGCGTGCAGGACGCGGCGATCGAGGTGCCGCTGTGGGAATGGGGACTGCCCGATGACGGCGCGGTCGCGGCGGAGGACCTGATGCGCGGGCACCGCTTCACCTGGCACGGCAAGACCCAGCGTGTCCGCCTCGATCCGGCCGACCTGCCGTTCGTGATCTGGCGCTTGGTCCCGCCCGGCGGCGCGGCATGAACGCACCCATCGCGCGCCCGCTGCCGCAGCCGGCGGCCGAGACCGCGCAGGACGACCGCGCCTGGTACAAGGACGCGATCATCTACCAGTTGCACGTCAAGTCGTTCTTCGATGCTAACAATGACGGTGTCGGAGATTTCGCCGGGCTGCTCGCCAAGCTCGACTATATCGCCGGGCTCGGCGTGACCGCGGTGTGGCTGCTGCCCTTTTATCCCTCGCCGCGGCTGGATGACGGCTACGACATCGGCGACTATCGCGGCGTCCATCCCGACTACGGTCGGCTGTCGGATGTGCGGCGCTTCATCCATGCCGCCCACGAGCGGGGTCTGCGCGTCATCACCGAACTGGTGGTGAACCACACCTCCGACCAGCATCCGTGGTTCCAGCGTGCCCGTCGCGCCAAGCCGGGCTCCCCGCACCGCGAGTTCTACGTCTGGTCCGATACCGACCAGCGCTACAGCGGCACGCGCGTCATCTTCCTCGACACCGAGAAGTCGAACTGGTCGTGGGACGCCGAGGCTGGCGCCTATTACTGGCACCGCTTCTACGCCCACCAGCCCGACCTCAATTTTGACAACCCGCGCGTGCTGCGCGAGGTGCTGTCGGTGATGCGCTTCTGGCTCGATCTCGGCGTGGACGGGCTGCGTCTCGACGCGGTCCCCTATCTGGTGGAGCGCGAGGGCACCAACAACGAGAACCTTCCCGAGACGCACGCCGTGCTGCGCAAGATCCGCGCCGCGGTCGAGGCGCAGTATCCCGACCGGATGCTGCTCGCCGAGGCCAACCAGTGGCCGGAGGACGTGAAGGAGTATTTCGGCGCCGACGACGAATGCCACATGGCATTCCACTTCCCGCTGATGCCGCGCATGTACATGGCGATCGCGCGCGAGGACCGGTTCCCGATCACCGACATCCTGCGCCAGACGCCTGCCATCCCGGAAAGCTGCCAGTGGGCCATCTTCCTGCGCAACCACGACGAGCTGACCCTGGAGATGGTCACCAACGCCGAGCGCGATTATTTATGGGAGACCTACGCCGCCGACCGGCGCGCGCGCATCAATCTCGGCATCCGTCGCCGCCTCACGCCGCTGCTGGAACGCGACCGGAGGCGGGTGGAGCTGATGAACTACCTGCTGTTCTCCATGCCGGGCACGCCGGTCATCTACTACGGCGACGAGATCGGGATGGGCGACAACTTCCATCTGGGCGACCGCGACGGCGTGCGCACGCCGATGCAGTGGTCGCCCGACCGCAACGGCGGCTTTTCGCGCGCCGATCCCGCCTCGCTCGTGCTGCCGCCGATCATGGACCCGATCTACGGGTTCGACGCGGTGAACGTGGAGGCGCAGGACCGCGATCCGCACTCGCTGCTGAACTGGACCCGCCGCGTTCTCGCGGTGCGCCGCCAGCATCGCGCCTTCGGGCGCGGCGCCTTTCGGCTGCTCTATCCGAAGAACCGCAAGGTGCTGGCCTACCTGCGTGAGCACGAGGAGGAGACGCTGCTGTGCGTCGCCAATCTGGCGCACACGCCGCAGGCGGTGGAACTCGATCTTTCGGAGTTCGTTGGCCGCACGCCGGTCGAACTGAACGGCGGCTCGGTGTTCCCCCCGATCGGCCAGCTCCTCTACCTGCTCACTCTGCCGCCCTACGGCTTTTACTGGTTCGTTCTCGCCCGGGAGGCCGAGTGGCCCTCCTGGCATACCCCCGCGCCGGAGCCCATGCCCGAATTCCAGACCGTCGTCATCCGCCGTTCCCTCGCCGAGGCGCTGCGCGAGCAGCGCAGGCTCGTGGAACACGAGCTGCTGCCCGCCTACCTTTCCGTCCGCCGCTGGTTCGCCGCCAAGGATCAGAAGCTGACCGAAGCGCGGCTGGTCGCGATGACCGCGTTGCCCGACGCCGTGCGCGAGCTGCTGCTCGCCGAGATCGAGACGGACGGGGAAGCGGGGCCGGCGCGCTGGTTGCTGCCGCTTTCGGTGCTGTGGGAGGACGAGGCCAAATCCACGCCGCTGCCCGCCCAGCTCGCGCTGGCCCGGGTGCGTCGCGTGAGCCGGGTTGGGCTGCTGACCGACGGGTTCGCCCTTCCGGCCTTCGTGCGCTCCGTCATGGACGGCTTCGCCGCCGATACGCGCGTGCCCGCGGAAGGCGGCGAAATCCGTTTCGAACCGACCGAGCGGATGCGCGACATCAGCCTCGCGCCGGACGCCGAGATCACCTGGCTGTCAGCGGAGCAGTCCAACAGCTCGCTCATCGTCGGCGACGCCGCGATGGTGAAGCTGTTCCGCCGCGTCATTGGCGGCCCGCACCCGGAAGCGGAGATGGGCCGCTACCTCACCGAGCACGGCTTCGCGCACACGCCGGCACTGCTGGGTGAGATGGTGCGCGTCGGCGCCGACGGGACGCGTCACACGCTCGCGGTGGCGCAGGCGTTCATCCGCAACCAGGGCGATGCCTGGACCTGGATGCTGGACTGGATGATGCGCTCGCTGTCGGATCTCTCGCCGGCCGGCGATGCCGAAGCCGTCGCGACGCCGCCGGATACGTTCGCCGACGGCGAGGCGATCGCGAGCGTGATCGGCCAGCGCCTTGGCGAGATGCACGCCGTGCTCGCGCGCGAGACCGACGCGCCGGACTTCGCGCCCGAGCGGGCCGACGAGGGCGTGCTCGATCGCTGGGCGGGCGATGTGGAGGCGCAGATCGACGCCGCCCTGCGCGCCCTCGGCACCGCGAAGCCGACCTTGGAACCGCAGGCGGCGGCCGAGGCCGATGCGCTGCGCAGGGCCCGTGCGCGGCTGGTCGAGGGGGCGCGCGGGCTCGCCCGCCAGGGCGCCGGGGTGGCGCTGACCCGCATCCACGGCGACCTGCATCTCGGCCAGATGCTGGTCTCCTCGGGCGATGTCTACATCATCGATTTCGAGGGTGAGCCCGCCCGGCCGCTGACACAGCGCCGCGCCAAGACCAGCCCGATGCGCGACCTCGCCGGGGTCATCCGCTCGTTCGACTACGCGGCCGCCGTGGTGCGGCGCAAGAGCCGCGACGCGCACGCCCATCTGTCCGAGGACCGGCGCGAGGCGTTCCTGGCGGAGTTCCTCGACCGCGCCAACGCCTGTTTCCTGGCCGGCTATCGCGCGCTCGCCCCGCATGGCGACGACGTGGCGGAGGCGGCGCTGCTGCGGTTGTTCCTGATCGAGAAGGCCGCCTACGAGATCGCTTACGAGGCCGCCAACCGGCCCGTCTGGATCGACGTGCCGCTGCACGGGCTGGCACGCATCGCCGACGAGGTGCTGGCGCCGGACCGACAGGAAGCCGCGTGATGGATGGCGGCTTCCCGGCGGCCCTGCCGCTCGATCCCGCACTGGCCGATGCGCTCGCCCATGCGCGCCTAAAAGACCCGTTCGCCGTGCTCGGCCCGCATGAGGGCCCGCATGGGCGTCTGGTGCGTGCCTTCCTGCCCGGCGCGGGGCGCGTCGAGGTCGTCTCGCGCGACGGCGCGCGCCGCCTGGGCGTGCTGACCTCCGGCGAGCCCCCCGGGCTGTTCGCCGGTCGGGTCGATACTGCTGAGCCCTACCTGCTGCGCATCCAGTGGCCCGGCGCGGTGCAGGAGACCGAGGACCCGTACTCGTTCGGCCTGCTGCTCGGTGACCTCGACATCTACCTGTTCAACGAGGGACGGCATTTCGAGCTGGCCTTCGCGCTCGGCGCGCGGCCGATGACCATCGACGGCGTCGCCGGCGTGCGCTTCGCCGTCTGGGCGCCGAACGCGCGTGCGGTCTCCGTGGTCGGCGACTTCAACACCTGGGACGAGCGCCGCCACCCGATGCGCGCGCGCCAGGGCGCCGGCGTGTGGGAGCTGTTCGTGCCGCGCATCGGCCCTGGGGTGCGCTACAAATACGCGATCGTCGGCCCGGACGGGGCGCGCCAGCCGCTGAAGGCCGACCCGCTCGCCCGCCAGACCGAGGCGCCGCCCGCCACCGCGTCTGTCGTCGCCGACTGCATCCCCTTCGCCTGGAGCGACGAGGCGTGGATGGCGGCGCGCGCCGAGCACCAGCGGGCCGACGCGCCGATCGCGATCTACGAGGTGCATCCAGGCTCCTGGCTGCGTCCGGCCGCCGACGACCCAACCCGTTTTCCCACATGGGACGATCTGACCGCGCGTCTGGTGCCCTACGTCAAGGACATGGGCTTCACCCATGTCGAGATGCTGCCCATCACCGAGCATCCGTTCACCGGCTCCTGGGGCTACCAGCCGTTGTCGCTGTTCGCTCCCAGCGCGCGCTTCGGCCCGCCCGAGGGCTTCGCGCGCTTCGTCGATGCCTGCCACCGCGCCGGCATCGGCGTCATCATCGATTGGGTGCCGGCGCATTTCCCCACCGACGCGCACGGGCTCGCGCGCTTCGACGGCACCGCGCTCTACGAGCATCTCGATCCGCGCGAAGGCTATCATCAGGACTGGAACACCTACATCTACAACCTCGGCCGTCGTGAGGTGCAGGGCTTCCTGATCGCGAGCGCGACCCACTGGCTGGAGCACTACCACGTCGACGGACTGCGCGTGGATGCGGTCGCCTCCATGCTCTACCGTGACTACAGCCGCGCGGAAGGACAGTGGATTCCGAACATCTATGGCGGTCGGGAGAACCTGGAGTCGATCGGCTTCCTGCGCCACCTCAACAGCGTGGTGCCCGAACGCTGCCCCGGCGCGGTCACCATCGCCGAGGAATCGACCGCCTGGCCGGGCGTGACGCGCCCCGCCGCCGATGGCGGGCTCGGCTTCGACTACAAGTGGAACATGGGGTGGATGCACGACACGCTCCGCTACATCGAGACCGATCCCATCCACCGCCGCTGGCACCACAACGACCTGACCTTCGGGCTGATCTACGCCTTCTCCGAGAAGTTCGTGCTGCCGCTCTCGCATGACGAGGTGGTGCACGGGAAGGGATCGCTGATCGCCAAGATGCCGGGCGATGCCTGGCAGCGCCTGGCCAATCTGCGCGCCTATCTCGGTTTCATGTGGTCGCATCCGGGCAAGAAGCTGCTGTTCATGGGCTGCGAGTTCGCGCAGGAGCGCGAATGGAGCCACGACCGCGAGCTTGACTGGTGGCTGCTGGACGTTCCGGCCCATCGCGGCATGCAGCGCCTGGTACGCGATCTCAACCGCCTCTACGCCCAGGAACGCGCGCTGCACGAGTACGACGCCCATCCCGCCGGCTTCCGCTGGGTCGTGGGCGATGACAGCGCGAACTCGGTGTTCGCCTATCTCCGCTTCGGCGCGGGCGACGTCGCGCCGGTGCTCGCCGTGTGCAACATGACCCCGGTGCCGCGCGAGGCGTATCGGGTCGGCGTGCCGCAGGGCGGGTTCTGGCGCGAGGTGCTGAACTCGGACTCCGCCCTCTATGGCGGCGCCGACATCGGCAATGCCGGCGGCGTGCAGGCCGAGCCGATGCCCGCGCACGGCGAGGAGCAGTCGCTCGTGCTGAATCTGCCGCCGCTCGCGACCGTGCTGCTCCGCGCCGGCGGATGACGGCGACGGACGAGGCGTACGGGGCGGGAAGGGGGCGTCTCGGTCTGCCCCCTTTTCCGGACGCGCTATTGGCCGGACGCAGTTGGCCGATCGGTACGACCTGGGACGGGCTCGGCGTCAATTTCGCCGTCTTCTCCGCTCATGCCGAACGCATCGACCTCTGTCTGTTCGATCCGTCCGGCCGGCGCGAGATCGCGCGCTACACGCTGCCCGAATACACCGATCAGGTCTGGCACGGCTACCTGCCCGATTCCGGGCCGGGGCTCGTGTACGGGCTGCGCGCCTACGGCCCCTACGAGCCCGGGCGCGGGCATCGCTTCAACCCGCACAAGCTGCTGCTCGACCCGTACGCACGCGCGCTGCGCGGCGAGATCCGCTGGTCCGATGCGTTGTATGGCTATCGTGCGCACGCGAGGCGCGAGGACCTGTCCTTCGATCGACGCGACAGCGCCGCCTACATGCCGAAGGCGGTCGTCACCGACGAAGCCTTCTCCTGGGGCGAGGACCGGCCGCCCGGTGTCGCATGGTCCGACACGGTGATCTATGAAGCGCATGTGCGCGGGCTGACGATGCTGCGCGAGGACATCGCGCCCGAGTTGCGCGGCACCTTCGCGGCCCTGGCCGACCCGCGAATCATCGCGCATCTGTCGCGCTTGGGCGTCACCGCGATCGAGCTGCTGCCCGTGCATGCCTTCGCGCAGGACCGCTTCCTGATCCGCCGCGGCCTGCGCAACTACTGGGGCTACAGCACGCTCGGCTTCTTCGCCCCCGAACCGGCCTATCTCGCCAGTGGCACTGCGCACGAGATGCGCCGGGCGGTGCGGCGCCTGCACGCGGCCGGGATCGAGGTGATCCTCGACGTGGTCTACAATCACACCGCCGAGGGCGACGAAACAGGCCCGACGTTGAGCTTTCGCGGGCTCGATAACGCGAGCTACTACCGTCTCGCGCCGGACGATCGCCGCCGCTCGGTGGACGACACCGGCACCGGCAACACGCTCGACCTGTCGCACCCGCGCGTGCTGCAGATGGTGATGGATTCGCTGCGCTACTGGGCGCAGTCGTTCCACGTCGACGGGTTCCGCTTCGACCTATCGGCGACGCTGGGACGCGAGGCGCGCGACTTCGACCCTGGCGCGGGCTTCTTCGACGCCATCCGTCAGGACCCCGTGCTGGCGCCGATGAAGCTGATCGCCGAGCCCTGGGACATCGGGCCGGGTGGCTACCGGTTGGGCCAGCACCCGCCGGGCTTCGCCGAGTGGAACGACCGCTTCCGCGACGGGGTGCGCCGGTTCTGGCGCGGCGATGCAGGCCAGCGGCCCGAGATCGCCGCCCGCCTCGTGGGATCGGCCGACATCTTCAACCATGCCGGCCGCCGCCCCTGGGCCTCGGTCAACTACGCGGCCTGCCATGACGGCTTCACCCTGGCCGATCTCGTCGCCTACGAGCGCAAGCACAACGAGGCGAACCAGGAGGGCAACCGCGACGGGTCCGACGCCAACTGGTCGCGCAATTGGGGCATCGAGGGTCCGACGACCGACCCGGCGATTCGCGCGACCCGCGCGCGGGTGCGCCGCGCGATGCTGGCGAGCGTGTTTTTTTCCGACGGCACGCCGATGCTGCTGGGCGGCGACGAGTTCGGGCGCGGACAGCAGGGCAACAACAATCGCGTACTGCCAGGACAACGAGATATCCTGGTTCGACTGGAGCGAGGCGGACTCGCCCGAGAGCAGCGCCCTCGCCGCCTTCGTGGCTCGGCTGATCGCGCTGCGCCGCGCCCACCCGGCGCTGCGCGCGACACGGCATCGCGAAGGGCGGCCCGTGACGGTGTCCGGCATTCTCGACATCGCGTGGTTCGACGAGCGCGGCTGTATCCTGGCGCCGGAAGCATGGAACGATCCGGAGGAGCGGACGTTGGTGCTGCGCCGCGCCGCGCGGCTCCCTGACGGGCGAGTACCCATGCTCACGCTGATGCTGAACCCCACGGGCGAGGACCGCGGCTTCACGCTGCCGGAGCCGCGCAGTCCCACCCGGATGCTGCTGGACACCGCCGAGCCCGACGCGGCGGCGCGCGCCATCGCGCACGACGAACCCGTGCTGGTGCCGGCCCATTCCGCCGTGCTTGTGGACTCGGACGCGATCGAGGGTGCCTCCACCGAGGCCGATCCCGTCGAGACCGGCGCCAGCGAGGCCAGCCCATGACGGCCCATTTCGCCCGCGACCTCGGTTTCGGCGCCACCATCCTGCCCGACGGGCGCACGCGCTTCCGGCTATGGGCGCCGGCACAGCAGGAGGTCGCCTTGGCGATCGAGGACGGCTCCGCCGGCCCGGCCTCCACCATGGCGATGCGACGCGCGCCGGACGGCTGGTTCGTCGCCGAGGCGCCCGGTGGCGCGGGCATCCGCTATCGCTATCGGCTGGGGGATGGCACGCTAGTCCCCGACCCCGCGTCGCGCTTCCAGCCCGAGGACGTGCATGGCCCGAGCCAGGTCGTCGATCCGCGCGCGTATGCGTGGCGGCACGCGGGCTGGGCTGGGCGGCCCTGGCACGAGGTGGTGCTGTACGAGGCCCATGCCGGGTGTCTCGGCGGCTTCGCCGGCTGTCGCGCGCGCGTTGCCGGCGCTGAAGGCGCTTGGGGTCACGGCGGTCGAGCTGATGCCGATCGCGGACTTTCCGGGCCGGCACAACTGGGGCTACGACGGCGTGCTGCCCTTCGCCCCCGACAGCGCGTACGGCACGCCCGACGAGCTGAAGGCGCTGATCGATGCAGCGCACGGGCTCGGCATGATGATGTTCCTCGACGTCGTCTACAACCACTTCGGACCGGACGGAAACTACCTCGGCCTTTACGCGCCCCAGGTGTTCCGCGACGACATCCACACGCCCTGGGGCGGCGCGATCGACTTCCGCCGTCCCGAGGTGCGGCGCTTCTTCACCGAGAATGCGCTCTACTGGCTCGACGAGTACCGCTTCGACGGGCTGCGCCTCGATGCGGTCCACGAGATCTCCGATCCCGGCTGGCTGGACGAGATGGCCGACGAGGTGCGGCAGCTCGCCGGATCGGGCCGGCACGTGCATCTCGTGCTCGAGAACGAGCGCAACGAGGCGAGCCATCTGATGCGCGACATCGACGCGCAGTGGAACGACGACGGGCACCACGCCTTCCACGTCCTGCTGACCGGCGAGGACGGCGGCTACTACAAGGATTATGCCGATGCCGGCGCCGCCGGGCTGGCGCGGGTGATGGCCGAGGGGTTCTTCTTCCAGGGCCAGATGTCGGCCCACCGCGGCAAGCCGCGCGGCACGCCCAGCAAGGACCTGCCGACGACCGCCTTCGTGCTGTTCCTGCAAAACCACGACCAGATCGGCAACCGCGCCTTCGGCGAGCGGCTGACGACGCTGGCCGAACCGGCGGCGCTGGAGGCGGCGATCGCGGCGCAGTTTCTTTGCCCGCAAATCCCGATGATCTTCATGGGCGAGGAGGTCGCCTCGCCGACGCCCTTCCTGTTCTTCACCGACCACAACCCCGAGCTTGGCCGGCTGGTGCGCGAGGGCCGACGCAAGGAGTTCGCCCATTTTCCCGCCTTCTCCGATCCCGAGAAGCGCGAGCGCATCCCCGACCCGAACGCGCCCGCGACGTTCGCGGCATCGGTGCCACGACCCGATCCGGCGCTGGGCGAGCACCGGCAGGCGCTCTATCGGCGCCTGATCGCGATCCGGATGCGCGAGATCGCGCCCGAGATCGAGCGTGCCCGCAGCATCGACGCCCGCCCGCTCGGCAGCGCCGCCATCGAGGCTCGCTGGCGGCTGGGCGATCGCGGCGTGCTCAGCCTGGCGGTGAATCTGGGCGCCGCCTCGGTCGCGCTGCCTCCGCCCACGGGGCGGCTGCTGTTCGCCGCGCCGGATGCGGCCGGCGGGCGTGCGGCGACGGGCGAGCTGCCCGCCCATTCCTGCGTGGCCTTCCTGGACCCGGCGGCATGACGGAGACCGACCCCGCGCTGCGCCGGCTCGCCGACGACGCCGGGATAGCCGTCGAATGGCGCAACTACGCGGGCCATCTGCGCGAGGTCGGACCCGAGGCGTTGCGCCTCGTGCTGACCGCGCTCGGCCTGCCCTGCGCCAGTTCCGAGCGAGATCGCCGACAGTCGCCAGCGCCTCGCCGCCCCGCCCGGCGTCGCCGGCCTGCCGCCGCTGATAACCGCCACCGCCGGAAGTCCCACCCGGCTGCCGATCGGCCCGGACGGTCCGCGCAGCGCGCTGCTGCTGGCCGAGACCGGCGGGGAGCGCGATATCCGCCTGCACCCCTACCGCAATGGGATGGAACTTCCGGTCATCTCCGAGCCCGGGTACCACCGGCTGCTGATCGGCTCGCGCGAGATCGTTCTGGCGGTGGCGCCCGAGCGGGCCACCACCGCCGCCGACCTCGCTCCGGGCGCGCGCCCCTGGGGCCTTGCCGCGCAGATCTATGGACTGCGGCGCTCCGGCGACGGCGGGATGGGGGACGGCGGCATCGGGGACGCCGCTTGCGTGGCCCAGCTCGCCGAGGCGGCGGCACGGCACGGCGCTGACATGCTGGCGCTCAGCCCGGTCCACGCGCTGTTCCCCGCCGAGCCCCACCAGTACGGACCCTATTCGCCGTCCAGCCGGCTGTTCCTGAACCCGCTCCATGCCGATCCGGCGATGCTGTTCGGGTCCGCGCGCGTCATCGGGGCCGCCGCCCAGGCCGGGGTGACGCAGGATTATGCGCGGCTGGAGCGGCTTGACCTGATCGACTGGCCCGCCGCCGCTCATGCCAAGCTCGCTCTGTTGCGCGCCCTGTTCGCGCAGTTCTCGGCCGATGCCGGCATCCCCGACGCGCTGCGCGCGGATTTCGCCCAGTTCGAGGCGGACGGCGGGGATCTGCTGGCCGCGCATGCCTGGTTCGAGGCGTTGCAGGCCGAGCAGGTGGCGCGCGACCCGAGAGGCGGGGACTGGCGCGCCTGGCCCAGCGACCTGCGCGATGCGCACGGCCCCGCCGTCACGGCCTTCGCCGCCGCGCACCGGCGCGAGGTGCTGTTCCACATGTTCCTGCAATGGGTCGCCGACCGCTCGCTGGGCCAGGCCCAGCAGCGCGCGCGCCGGGCGGGGATGCGGATCGGGCTGATCGCCGATCTGGCGGTCGGCATGGACCCGGCCGGCAGCCATGCATGGAGCCGGCCGGCGGATATCCTGGCCGGGTTGGCGATCGGCGCGCCGCCGGACCTGTTCAATCCCAACGGGCAGCAATGGGGCATCACGTCCTTCTCGCCCGGTTCGCTGCGTGCCGGCGGCTTCGCGCCGTTCCTCGCCACGTGCGCGCCGCCCTGCGCAATGCCGGCGGCGTGCGGATCGACCATGCGATGGGATTGCAGCGGCTCTGGCTGGTGCCCGACGGCGCCTCCCCGGCCGACGGCGCCTATCTGAGCTATCCGCTGGCCGACATGCTGCGCCTGCTGGCGCTGGAATCGTTCCGCCACCGTGCATTGGTGGTGGGCGAGGATCTGGGCACGGTGCCCGAGGGCTTCCGCGAGGCGCTCGACGCCCACGGCGTGTACGGGATGCGGGTGCTGTGGTTCGAGCGCGAGGGCGACGCGCTTCACGCCGCCCGCGCGCTGGGATCGCGGCGCGATGGCGATGACCTCCACCCATGACTTGCCGACCCTGGCCGGCTGGTGGCGGGGCGCCGACATCGCGCTGCGCGCGCGCCACGGCGTGCTCGGGCGCAACCAGAGGCGGGAGGATCTGCAAGCCGAGCGCGACTCCGACCGCGCCGCGCTCTGGCGCGCCATCACCGAGTCCGGCGCCGCGAGTGGTCCGCCGCCCGAGCAGGCCGACGCGTTCGTGGACGCCGCGCTGCGCTACGTCGCCGCCTCGGCTTGCGCGCTCTGCCTGCTGCCGCTGGAAGACGTGCTCGGCCAGACCGAGCAGCCCAACCTGCCGGGCACGATCGACGAGCACCCGAACTGGCGGCGTCGCGGGCCGGGGCCGGCAAGCGAGGTGCTGGACGCGCCCGCGCCGGCGCGCCGGTTGCAGGCGGTCGACGCGGCGCGCGGCCAGGATGCCGCCCAGGACGCCGTTGGAGACGGCCACGCATGACCGCCCCACGGGCGACGATGCGGTTGCAGCTCCATGAGGGGTTCACCTTCGACGACGCCGGCGCGCCTCGCGCCCTATATGGCCCGGCTCGGCATCAGCCATCTCTATTCCTCGCCGATCCTGACCGCGCGCGCCGGCTCGATGCACGGCTACGACGTGGTTGACCCCACCCGGGTCAATCCCGAGCTTGGCGGCGAGGACGGGTTCCGCCGCATGGTGGCCGCGCTGCGCGCCGAGCGGCTCGGCCTGGTGGTGGACATCGTGCCCAACCACATGGCAGTCGGCCCGCAGAACCCCTGGTGGCAGGACGTGCTGCGCCTGGGCCGCGCCAGCCCGCATGGCGACGTGTTCGATATCGACTGGCGGCCCGACAACCCGCTGCTGGACGGCAAGGTGCTGGTGCCGGTGCTCGGCAAGCCGTACGGCGAGGCGCTGGCGGACGGCGAACTCCGTCTCGCGCACGGTGCGGCCGGGCTGGAGGCGCGCTACTTCGACAACATCTTCCCGATCCGGCCCGAGGACGAGGCCGAAGCCGCCGCGCTCGGTCTCGCCGCCTACGATCCCGCCGAGCCGGCCGGACGCGCGCGGCTGCACCGGTTGCTGGAGCGTCAGCACTATCGGCTCGCCTTCTGGCGCACCGCGGCCGACGAGATCAATTGGCGCCGCTTCTTCGACATCAACGAGCTTGCCGGCATCCGGGTCGAGATCCCGCGCGTGTTCGAGGCGACCCACGCCACCCTGTTCCGCCTTTACGCCGAGGGGCTGATCGACGGCATGCGGGTCGATCACGTGGACGGGCTGTCCGATCCGCGCGGCTACTGCCGCCGCCTGCGGGCGCGGCTGACGGCGCTGGAGCGGGACCGACCGTCAAACGCCCCGCTCGGTCCAGCCTATCTGGTGGTCGAGAAGATCCTGGGCGTGGGCGAACGCCTCGCCGAGGACTGGCAGGTGGACGGGACCAGCGGCTACGACTTCATGGACGCCGTCAGCGCCGTGCAGCACGATCCGGCGGCGGCGGCGGCGCTGTCGGCACTGTGGGCCGCGCTCTCCGGCCGCCCGGGCGCGTTCGAGCCGGAGGAGGTGGCCGCCCGGCACGAGATCCTGGACAGCGGCTTCGCCGCCCAGTTCGATTCCGCCGTCGGCGCGCTGCACGCCGTCGCCCTGCACGACCCGGCGACGCGCGACGTCTCCCGCCCGGCGATCCGGCGCGCATTGACGGCGCTGCTGGCGCATTTCCCTGCGTATCGCAGCTACGCCAGGAACCCCGAGGACGCGCAAGGCGATGCCGGCCGCCAGGACGCGGCGGTGTTTGCCCGCGCGCTGGAGGGCGCGAGCGCGGCGCCCGGCCTGGCCCGGCCGGACGTGATGCGGCTGATTGTCGCGTGGCTGAGCAAGCCCGACAGCCCGGCGCGCCGGGTCGCGGCGACGCGGGTCCAGCAGCTCAGTGCGCCGGTCGCGGCCAAGGCGGTCGAGGACACCGCGTTCTACCGCTACGGCCGCCTGCTGTCGCGCAACGACGTCGGCTTCGAGGCCGCGCGCCTGGGCATGCAACCGGCCGCATTTCACCGCCTGTCCCAGGAGCGGCGCGCGCATTTCCCGGACTCCATGCTGGCGACCGCGACGCATGACCACAAGCGCGGCGAGGACGTGCGCGCGCGCCTGGCCGTGCTGTCGGAGTGCCCCGGCGAATGGGGCGCGACACTGCGCGGCTGGATGGCGGCAAACGCGCGCCACCGGACCACGGGCGAGGCGCCGACGCCCGGCGACGAGATCATGTCTTATCAGATGATCCTCGGTGCCTGGCCGACGACGCTCGGTGCGGCCGACCGCGCCGGCCGCCGGGCCTTCGCCCAGCGATTGGCCGGCTGGCAAGCTAAGGCGCTGCACGAGGCGAAGCTGCGCACGAGCTGGACCTCGCCCGACGAGGCCTACGAGACGGCAGCGCGCGGCTTCCTGGACGCGGTGATGGACGATGACCGCTTCATCGTGGAGGTTGTCGCGTTCGTCGATCGGATCGGGCCGGCGGGCGCCGTCAACGGGCTGGCACAGGCGGTGCTGAAGCTGACCGTGCCGGGCGTGCCCGACATCTATCAGGGCACCGAATTCTGGGATCAGAGCCTGGTGGATCCCGACAATCGCCGGCCGGTGGACTTCGCCACGCGCGCGGCGGCGTTGAAAGCGATGGCGTCGGGGACAGCGGAGGCGCCATCCGTGCTCGCCCCGGCTTGGCGGGACGGACGGGTGAAGCAGGCGGTGATCGCGCGCATTCTTGGCCTGCGGGCGCACGCTCCCGTGCTGTTCGCGCGCGGCGACTACGCCCCGCTCCCGATCGAGGGTCCGTGCGCCGATCGGGTGATCGCCTTCTCCCGCCGCCACGGCGATGCCGCGCTGCTGGTCGTGGTGCCGCGCCTGCCGCTCGGCCTTAAGGTCGGCCCCGATCTGGTGGTTCCGCCTGCCGCGTGGGAGGGCACGGCCGTTGCGGTGCCACCCTGGCTCGCCGACCGGGCGTTGCGCGACGCCGTTGGCGGGGCGGTCTGGCGGGGCGACGCGATGCGGCGCGACCTGGCCGCGGTGCTGGAGGGCTTTCCGCTGGCCGTTCTGTCGGGCTGAACGGGAGCGGCTTTCGCGTTCGGCCCCTGGGTGGCATGACTCGGGACCGGCGGCTATTGTCCGCCGCCGCTTGGCCCGACCGTTCCGAATCGCGGTGCGTTCCTCGGGTTCACATGCTCTGAGGAGACCAGCCGTTTGACACGCTTCCGCGCATTCCTGGTTGTCGCCGCCTGTCTTCTGCCGATGACCCTGGTCGCCTCGTCCTACGCCCAGGTCCGACAGGGTGTGGCCGCCGGTTCCCGATCGGCGGCCTCGGCCCGCGCGGCCAGTAACGGGACTGGGAACGTGGTGCAGGCGATCCGCGTGGAGGGCAACCATCGCATCGACGCCAGCACCATTCTCTCTTATATGCTGATTCAGCCCGGCGAGAGACTGGACCCCGCTCAGATCGACCGTAGCCTCAAGACGCTTTACGCGACCGGGCTGTTCCAGGACGTCAGCATCGTGCCGCAGGGCGACACCCTCGTCGTGCGCGTGGTGGAGAACCCGACCGTTGCCCGCGTGGTGTTCGAGGGCAATCATTTCGAGACGGACGAGCAGCTGAGCGCCGTCACCCAGCTTCGCGCCCGCTCCGTGTTCACCCCGGCCGCTGCGGAGGCGGACCGCAAGCGCATTCTCGACGCCTACGCCACACGCGGGCGCTACGGCGCCACCGTGGAGCCCGAGATCATCCGCCTGCCCGAGAACCGGGTGAACCTCGTCTTCCGCATCAATGATGGGGCGGCCACGCTGATCAGCCGCATCACCTTCGTGGGCAATCATGCCTTCGGCGAGGGCACGCTGGCCGACGTGATCAACAGTCGGCCCGCAGCGGTGGTGGGCGTTCCTCTCGACCGCCGACCAATATACGGCGGAAAAACTTGGCTATGACAAGGAGTTGCTGCGTCGGTTCTACCTCCAGCACGGCTATGTCGATTTCGAGGTCACCAACGCGACGGCCGAGCTGGCACCCGACCGCCGATCGTTCTTCGTCACTTTCGTGGTGCACGAGGGCGAGCGCTACCGGGTCGGCAAGATCACTGTCAGCTCGCAGCTCCGGGGCGTCACGCCCGACCAGCTCCGCGCCAATCTCAAGCTTGCAGAGGGCGACTGGTATGACGGCGATGCGGTCGGCCGCACGGCCGATGCGATGGAGGACGCCGCGCGCACGCGCGGGTTCGCCTTCGTGCAGGTCACGCCGCGCATCCAGCGCGACCCGAAGACGCACACCGTCGCGCTGGCCTTCGACGTGATAGAGGGACCGCACGTGTACGTCGAGCGCATCGACATCACCGGCAACACGCGCACGATGGACCAGGTGATCCGGCGCGAGTTCCGCCTCGCCGAGGGCGACGCCTACAACCAGGAACTGCTGCGCCAGTCGCGCCAGCGACTACAGGACCTGAACTTCTTCAACAGCGTCAACATCACCACCCAGCCAGGCTCGGCGCCCGACAAGGCGATCATCACCACCAACGTCGACGAGAAGGCGACCGGGGAGTTCAGCCTCGGCGGCGGATACTCGACCGATGCCGGGTTCCTGATCTCGACCGGCATCCGCGAGAACAATTTCGTCGGCACCGGCATCGATGCCGGCATCAACGGCGTGTTGGCGCAAAAGCAGAGTTCGATCACCCTGTCGGTGAACGATCCGTATTTCCTGGGCCGCAACCTGCTGGCCGGCGGCGATGTGTTCCTGATCCAGACCAACGCGCTCGGCATCGAGCCTTACAACGAGCGCCGGGCCGGCTTCACCACGCGACTCGGCTACGACATCAACGCGCATCTGCACCAGGTCTGGAGCTACTCGCTGGTGCAGCGGGACGTGCTACGACATCACGACCACCGATTTCTTCATACTCAGCCAGGCCGGGTCGTCGCTGCTGTCGCAGATCAGCCAGGTGGTCTCGCTCGACTACCGCGACAGCCGGATCGCGCCGCACACCGGCTACCTGGTCTCGGTCGGCACCGACCTGGCCGGCTTCGGCGGCACGGCGCGGTTCGCCCGCGCGCGCATTGACGGCTCCTACTACATCCCGCTCGACCTCCTGAGCGGCAACACCGACTGGGGCATCGCGCTGTCGGCGGGGACCGGGTACCTGTTCAATCTCGGCCGCCAGGAATCCGTGATCGACCGCTTCTATCTCGGCGGCGACAACCTGCGCGGCTTCGAGATCGGCGGCGTCGGCCCGCATGTGCTCAATGCCGATGGTTCCGTCGATTCGATTGGCGGGCGTTTCATCTACACCCAGTCCACCGAGCTGCGTTTCCCCCTGCCGCTGCCGCCTGATATCGGGATCTCGGGACGCGCCTTCGTGGACGTGGGCTCGCTGACGCAGGGAAACTTCGAATCGCCGAATTGCCAAGGCGCGCCCAACGGGGTATGCCCGACCGTCTACCAGCCTTCGGCGCCGCGGGTCGGCGCGGGCGTGGGCGTCTCGTGGAGGACGCCGTTCGGCCTCATCAACATCGACCTGACCCCCTTCGTCATCAAGCAGAAATACGATCAGACGCAGATCTTCCGGTTCGGCTTCGGCACGAGGTTCTAGTGACACGCTTCCGCTTCTCCCGCACGGCCCTGCTCGCGAGCGCGGCGCTGCTTTTCGGCCAGCAGGCGCTCGCCCAGGGTGGCGGCGGGTCCGGCCCGGGCTGGTTCATCCCCGGCCAGGCGCCGGCCACGGGGGCACGACCGGCCGCCCGTGCCCCGGTCTCCCGACCTGTCGAACCCAGCACGGTGGCACCCGATCTCGCTGGCGCTCCGGCGGCCGGCGCCGATGCCGCGCCCCCTCCGGTCCAGGTCCAGCTTCCGCCGATGCCCGCCATCCCGGACGTGCCGCGCGGGACGATGCCTCCGGCGGCGGTGATCGGCGTGCTGTCGATCCCCGACGTGCTGCGCGCCGCGGCGGCCTATCGGGAAGCCGACAAGACCATGGCCGATCGTCGCCAGAAGCTGAACGAGGACGCCCAAAAGGAGCAGATCGCGCTGCGCGACCTCGGCCAGCAGCTCGCCACCGACCGGGCCAAGATGTCCGCCGATCAGATCCGTGCCAAGGAACGGGAGCTGCAGGACCGCATCACCGAATCGCGCCGGCGGTTCAGCGAACGCGGCCGGATCATCCAGGACGCGAGCCAGTACGCGCTGGCGCAGATCGAGCGCACGCTGAGCGAGGTGGTGCAGCGGGTCGCTGGCGCGCGCGGCATGAACATCGTCCTGCAACGCGCCGAGGTGGCCCTGAACCAGGCCGAGTTCGACATCACGCCGCAGGTCGCCGATCTCCTGAACAAGGCGCTCCCGACGGTGCTGATTCCACCGGACGGGGTTTCGCCGGACGCGATGCCGCCGACCGCCTCCGCGGCCCCCGGCACGCCGGCAGCGACCCCCGCCTCGGCCACCTCGGCCTCGGGAACATCGCCCGCGGCGGCGGCGCCCTCGCACAAGCCGGCGTCGCATCCCCAGCATCGCTGAGCCTGAACACGGCGTGACGCAGGGCCGCGACATCCCGCCGGCCGATCTGCCGGGTGATCCGCGCTTCTTCGCCCGCACCGGCCCGCACACCCTGGCGGCGGTCGCCGCGGCGGCTGGCGGCGAGATCGCCGGTGCGGATACCCGCCTGCTCACGGGTGTGGCGCCCCTGGGCGGGGCGGGGCCGCAACATGTCAGCTACCTCGATAACCCCCGCTATGCGGCGGCGCTCGCCGAGACCGCGGCCGGGGCGGTGCTGGTGGGGCGTCGGTTCGCCGATCGCGTGCCGCCCGGCAGCGCCACCATCATTTGCGCCGAACCGGGGTTGGCATGGGTCGCGGTCGCCGCGCTGTTCCACCCGGCCACGCCGGCGCGCCCCGGCGTGCATGAAGCTGCGGTGGTCGATCCGGCGGCCCGTGTGGACGCCAGTGCGGAGGTCGGGCCGCTGGCCGTCATCGGCGCGCGCGCCGAGATCGGGCCGCGCTGCCGCATCGGCCCGGGCGCGGTGATCGGGGAGGCCGTCGTGCTTGGCCCCGACTGCCGGATCGGCGCGAACGCGAGCCTCAGTCATGCGCTGGTGGGCGCCCGCGTCGTCGTGCATCCGGGCGCGCGCATCGGCCAGGAGGGGTTCAGCCTGGCGGGAGGAGCTCCGGACGGATTTCGCACCCTGCCGCAACTCGGCCGCGTCATCCTGCACGACGACGTGGAGGTGGGGGCCAACACCGCGATCGACCGCGGCGCGCTGTCCGACACCGTCATCGGCGCCGGCTCGCGCCTCGACAATCTGGTGCAGATCGGGCACAACGTGCGCGTCGGCCGTTGCTGCGTCATCGTCGCGCAGGTCGGAATATCCGGATCAACGGTCTTGGAAGACTTCGTGACGGTCGGCGGCCAGGCGGCGTTCGCGGGGCATCTCACGATTGGTCGGCAGGCACGGATCGGCGCACAGACCGGGGTCATGGCGGATGTGCCGGCAGGGGCGGATGTCGTCGGCACCCCGGCCATGCCGGCGCGGGCCTTTTTCCGGCAGGTCGCGACCCTGCGTCGGATGATGCGCAGGAACGAGCGGCCGGAGGGGGAGGGAACAGGCTGAGCGATGGACGCGACCGCGACGCAACAGACCGACGAGGCCGGCACGATCCCGCTCGCCGATGCCGCCCGCATCATGCAGGCGATTCCGCACCGCTACCCGTTTTTGATGATCGATCGCGTGGTCGATGTCGTACGCAACCAGTCGGCGATCGGCGTGAAGAACGTCTCGGTGAACGAGCCCTTTTTCCAGGGCCACTTCCCCAAGCATCCGGTGATGCCGGGCGTGCTGATCATCGAGAGCATGGCGCAGACCGCCGCCGTGCTGGTGGTGGAGACGCTGGGCGCGTCGGCGGCCGGCAAGTTGGTCTACTTCATGTCGATCAAGGCCGCGAAGTTCCGGCGCCCGGTGGTGCCGGGCGACCAGCTTCGCATCCATGTCGGCAAGGAGCGCAATCGCGGGAATGTCTGGAAGTTCCACGCGGTGGCGCGGGTTGACGATACCGAGGTCGCCGAGGCGACGTTCGCCGCGATGATCATGGACCGGCCCGGCTGAGCGCTGCCGATTAGCGTGCCGATACAAACTGTTACACGTTGCGCGCCGTAACACGCGGCAACAATGATTGAGTGGTCGCGCTCGCTTGGCGCGCCTAGCCTGTGAATGGTCGTGCGCGGAAGAAGGCCATCACGAATGGACGCCCTGGCTGTAAGCATCGAGCCTCGTTCGGCGCACACCGAGATTCACCCGACGGCGATTGTCGCGCGCGGCGCCGAGTTGGGCCTCGGCGTGCGGATCGGCCCGTTTTGCACGGTCGGGTCCCGACGTCGTGATCGGGGACGGTGCGCGGCTCGTCTCGCATGTCGTGGTCGACGGCCTCGCACGCATCGGTTCCGATGCGATCCTCTATCCATTCTGCACCATCGGGCT
This sequence comes from uncultured Pseudomonadota bacterium, assembly GCA_963756495.1. Lineage (GTDB taxonomy): Bacteria > Pseudomonadota > Alphaproteobacteria > Acetobacterales > Acetobacteraceae > DATFDN01. Next base: position 843,996 of record CAVWNS010000014.1, read on the forward strand.
GGACCCGCAGGACCTGAAGTACTGCGGGGAGCCGACACGCTGCGAGATCGGCGCCCGTACCCAAATCCGCGAGCACTGCACGATTCATCGCGGCACCTCCAACGGGCGTGGAGTCACCTCGGTGGGCATGGACTGCATGCTGATGGCCGTCGCCCATGTCGCGCATGACTGCGCGATCGGCGACAGGGTCATCATCGCCAACAATGTGGTGATGGGCGGCCATGTGGCGATCGCCGACGACGCGGTGATCGGCGGCGCGGCGGCGCTGCATCAATATGTGCGGATCGGCCGCGCGGCGATGGTCGGCGGCGTCTCCGGTGTGGAGGCCGACGTGCCCCCCTTCGCGAGCGTGATCGGCAACCGCGCCCGTCTTGCCGGGCTCAACGTCGTCGGCCTCAAGCGCCGCGGCTTCGACAAGGCGCAGATCCAGCGCCTGCGCACCGTCTATCAGACCTTGTTCGCCGCCAGCGACGGCGTGTTCGCCGTGCGCCTCGCCGAGACCCGCGCAGAGCATGGGCGGGACAAGCTCGTCGCCGAGCTGCTCGCCTTCATCGACGCGCCGAGCCATCGCGGCCTCATCCGCACGTCCCCGGCGGCGGCGTGAGGCCCATCTAGCTTCCTCCGACTCGCCTCGCTGTCGGGCGCTCCACCCGTCGCGGCTTGGGGGCGGCGCAGCGCACCCGCTTGCCGCGCGGCTGGGGGCACGCGATCGTCGCACCCATGCAGGACCATGCGCTGCCCGCCGAGTTCGCGCTGATCGCGCGCCACTTCCGCCCGCTGGCCGGGCCGGGCGCCTTGGCGCTGTCCGATGACGTGGCGCTGATCACCCCGCCGCCCGGCCGCGACCTCGTGCTGACGGTCGATGCGATGGTGGAAGGCGTGCATTTCCTGCCCGGCGATCCGCCGAACCTGATCGGGCGCAAGCTGCTGCGGGTGAACCTGTCGGACCTCGCCGCCAAGGGCGCCGTACCGCTGGGCTACCTGATGACCGTGTCCGCCCCGCGCGCCACGCCGGACGCGTTCTTCGCCGGCTTCGCCGCCGGGCTCGCGGCCGACCAGGCCACGTTCGGGATCACCCTGCTGGGCGGCGATACGACAACGACGCCGGGGCCGCTGAGCCTTTCGCTGACCGCGATCGGTCATGTCGCGACCCGGACGCTCGTGCGCCGCGCGGGCGCGCGTCCCGATGATGGGATTTGGGTCACCGGCACCATCGGCGACGGCGCGCTCGGGCTGCAGGTCGCCAGGGGCAGCCTGGCGGACCCGACCGGGCACCTGCTCGACCGCTACCGCTTGCCTCAGCCCCGGCTCGGGATCGCCCTCGCCGGGATCGCCTCGGCGGCGATGGACGTCTCCGATGGGCTGGTACAGGACCTCGGACACCTCTGCCGGGCGGGCGGTCTCGCAGCCGAGGTCGAGGCCGCCCGCGTGCCGCTCTCCGAGGCAGCGCGACAGGCCGGGCCGGATTGGCTCGCGACCTGCCTGACCGGGGGGGACGATTACGAGCTGCTGCTCGCGGTGCCGCCCGCCAACATGGCGGCGCTGACAAAGGCTGCCGCCGCGGCCGGCGTGGCTGTCACGTGTATCGGGCGCTTCCGCCCGGGCCGTGCCGAGGTCATCGTGCGGGCCGCCGATGGCGCGCGCCTCGCGCTCGGCCGCGGCGGATGGAGCCACTTTTGAGATGAACCGCAACGTGTGGCTGCTGTTCTGCTGTCAGGCGATGATGAACGCCGTGATGTCGGGGCAGGTCGTGATGGCCGCGCTGGTCGGTCACGCGCTCACGGCCGACCCAGCCCTCGCCACGCTGCCCGTGGCGATCCAGATGACCGCGGTCATGGTCGGCTCCATCCCCGCCGGCATGGTGTTCGCGCGGCTTGGACGACGGGCGGGCTTCTGGCTCGGCATCGCGATGGCGATGCTGGGCAGCCTCACCTTCGGACTCGGCGTCTGGCAGCATAGCTTCCTGCTCTATTGCGTGGGCGCGGTGCCGGCGGGAATGGGGTTCGGCATCTCCCAGCACCTGCGCTTCGCCGCCGCCGAGGTCGCGGCGCCGGAGGCACGCCCACGCGCCATCGCGCTGGTGATGACGGGCGGCGTGGTGGCCGCGGTGATCGGACCGGAGATCGTCAAGCGCAGCAACATGCTGATTCCCGACCACCAATTCCTCGGCACCTATCTCTGCCAGCTCGCCCTGCCGGTCGCCGCCGCCGTGCTGCTGACCGTCACCGCCCTGCCCAGGGTGGAGGCGCGCCGCGGAATGCCGGTGCCGCTCGCCGCCATCCTCGCGCGCCCGACCTTCATCACCGCCGCCGTCAGCGGCATGGTGGGCTACGGCGCGATGAACTTGGTGATGACCTCGACGCCATTGCAGATGCTGGCCTGCGGCTTCGGCGTCGGTGCGTCGGCGGACGTGATCCGTGCGCACTCGCTGGCGATGTTCCTGCCCGGCTTTGTCACCGGCCGGCTGATCCAGCGCGTCGGCGCGCACCGTGTGATCGTGGCCGGCGCGGTACTGATCTCGCTGTGCGTCGTCGCCAACATCAGCTTCGCGCCGCTGTTCGGCACATTCATCCTCGCGCTCGTGCTGCTGGGGGTCGGCTGGAACTTTATGTTCGTCGGCGCGACGGCGCTGCTGACCACGTGCTACGTTGCCGAGGAGCGGGTGCGCGTGCAGGCCACCAACGATTTCCTGGTGTTCGGCACGACCGCCGTCACCGCGTTCGCCTCGGGCGCGCTGGAGACCACGGCGGGCTGGGGAACGCTCAATCTCGCGGTCATGCCGGCGATCATCGTCTCCCTTGCGCTGGTGACCTGGCACTGGGCGAGCCGCGCGCGCAGCCCCGCCCCGGCGGAGTGATGCCGCCGGGGCCTGCGCTCACGGGGCCGGATACGCGCTGCCGTCCTCCTCGCGCGCCGGATGCCCGACGTAATGGCCATGGCGGGGCACCGCGATGCTGTCGAAATCTTGGGCGAGCGCATGCAGCGCGTGCCGCAGTTCCTGCCCATGCACAGCCGGGCCGTGCCCGGTCACCGCGAGTTCCGGCTCCAGCTCGGCGAGCTTCTGCACGGAGACGCGCGCCCTCTCCCAATCGGGGGTGAAATACATCGGCGGCCCGTGCAACTCCGCCGGCTGTGTCGGCGCGGCCGCCGCATAGGCGGATTCCTGGCGCGTGGTGATGAAGGCATCGCCCACGACCATCGAGCGGTCCTCCTCCCGCCAGAACGAGACGTGTCCCGCCGAATGGCCGGGCGTGTGCAGCCAGCGCCAGCCGGCGAGGTGCGGGACAGCGCCGTCCGCCGGCAAGTCCTGCAAACGCGCGCTGACATCGATCGGGCCGCGCGGGTAGAGCGGCGAGAGCAGCGACATCAGCCCGCCGCCGACGCTCGGGTCCGGGCGCGGATAGGCGGCGCGGCCATCGAGATACGGCCGCTCCAGCCGGTGCGCGTAGATGGGCGCGTCCCAGCGGTCCGACAGGTCCTTCAGCGTGCCCACATGGTCGAAATGCCCGTGCGTCAGGATGATGGCCGCCGGACGGGCGCCGGCGCCGAACCGCTCGCCGGCGGCGGACACGATCAACGGCCCAGTGCCGGGCACGCCGGTGTCGATCAGCACCCAGTTGCGGTCGCCCGCGCCGGGCCTGCCGATAAAGATGACGTTCACCATCAATAGCCGGCGATAGGCGACGTCCGTGGCGATCTCGGTGGTGCGCCCGTGATCAGCGGCATGTCCGGCGACCGCGTCGCTGTCCAGCGGTATCTGCTGCGCCATTCCGTCACTCCCCTGTGTGATTGCCGCGCGCCTGCATGCTTGCTCGCTCTAGCGTCCGCGCGCAGGTCCGGCGGAAGCGATCGTCGCACCCGCCGCTGGCTGTCTCATTCCCGGTTCCAACGCCACTCTCCCGACGCCGGTTCCTGCCGAGGTCGGACTCCGGCCTGGCCGACTGCCAGGGCCGTCACCCGCTCAGCCGGGCTCCTCCAACACGGCGAGCACCCGTGCCAGGCGTGCGTCCGGGTGCGGTTCGGCGATCTCCAGGATCAGCCGGTCGCGGCTCCAGTGCAGGGGCGTGCCGTCGGCCAGCCGTGCGGTCAGGTCCGCCACGTCGGCATCCTCGCGCGGGGTCAATGCGACCGCAGCGGGACCCGCATGGATCGCGGCGATGCCGTGCGCGTGGCAGGCCAGGCGCAGGCGGGCGAGATCAAGCAACGCGCGGGTCGGGGCGGGCAGCGCGCCGAAGCGGTCCTCGATCTCCTCGGCCAGCGCCTCGATCACGTCCGAGCGATCGGCACGGGCCGCGCGGCGATACAGCTCCAGCCGCAAATCCGGCTCCGGGACCGTGTCGGCGGGAATGTAGGCGGCGGCGTCGATGGCGATCGCGGGGGTCCACTCCGGCGCCGGCCTTCCCTCGGCTGTCGCCAGCGCGCGGGCGAGCAGGTGGCCGTACAGCTCGCTGCCCATCAGGCGGATATGCCCGGCCTGGCGCTCGCCCAGGATGTCGCCTGCCCCGCGCTGGTCGAGGTCGGCGGCGCTGACCGCGAAGCCGGCGCCCAGGCTGTCGAGCGCGGCGAGGCGCTTCAGCCGCTTGCGCGCGGGCTCGCCGATGGGGTGCGCGGGATCGGTGAGCAGGTAGGCGCTGGCGCGCGCGCGTCCGCGTCCCACCCGCCCGCGCAACTGATGAAGCTGGGCCAGCCCGAACCGGTCGGGCCGCCAGACCAGCATCGTGTTGGCGTTGGGGATGTCGAGCCCGGCCTCGATGATGCTGGTCGCCAGCAGCACGTCCGTGCGCCCGTCGGCGAAATCGAGCATCACGCGGTCCAGCGCCTCGCCGCGAAGCCGGCCGTGCACCTGGGACACCGTCAGCTCCGGCACCAGCTCGGTCAGCCGCGCGGCCATCGGCGCGAGGTCCTCGATGCGGGGGCAGACGACGAAGCTCTGGCCGCCCCGGCGCGCTTCGCGCAGCAGCGCCGCGCGCACCACCGCGCCGTCATAGTCCACCACGAAGCTGCGCACCGGCTGGCGGGCGACCGGCGGGGTGGTCAGCAGGCTGACGTCGAACAGGCCCAGCAGCGCCGCCTGAAGACTGCGCGGCAGCGGCGTCGCCGTCATGGTCAACGCATGCACCCCGTGCCCATCCGTCCCGTGACGAAGCGCGTGCAACGCCCGCTTGTGCGCGTCGCCGAAGCGCTGCTCCTCGTCGATGACCACCAGGCCCAGCCTGGCGAACGCGACGCCCGCGCCGGCCAGGGCGTGGGTGCCCACCACGATCCGCGTCTCGCCCGAGCGCAGCCCGGCGAGGGTCGCCCGCGATTCGGCCGAACGCGCAGAACGGATCAGCGAGCCGATGCCGAGCCCGAGTCCGCCGAGACGGCGGCGGAACGTGTCCAGATGCTGGCGGGCGAGCAGGGTGGTCGGCGCCGCGAGGGCGACCTGGAACCCGGCCAGCGCGGCGGCGGCGGCGGCGTGCAGCGCGATCTCGGTCTTGCCGAAGCCGACATCGCCGCAGACCAGCCGCTCCATCGGCGTGGCGCGCGCCATGTCGGCCAGGGTGGCATCGATCGCCGATTGCTGGTCCTCGGTCAGGGCGTACGGGACCCGTCGCGCGAAGCGGTCCAGCGCCGGGCGATGCGGGGCGATGGCGGGCGCCTTCACGGCGGCGCGGGCGCGCTGGCGCTCGGCGATCCCGGCCGCCATCTCGGCGATTTCGGCTTCCACCTCCGCCCTGCGGTGACGCCACGCCTCGCCGGTCAGCCGGTCGGGCCCGGCGGCGGCCTCGGCTGAGCCGTAGCGCCAGACCTGTCCGGCATTCTCGGCGCCGATCAGCAGCCGCTGGTCGGCCGCGAACTCCAAGGCCAGGCACTCGCGCGTGCTGGCTTCCTCCTCCAGCAGGGTCAGCGCAGCGAGCCGGGCAAGGCCATGCTCGCGCTCCACCACCAGATCGCCCACCCGCAGTTCGTCACCGGCCAGCGCTGCCTCGGCACGGGCGACGTGCGCGCGCGGGATCGCGGCCGCGCCTGCGAGCACGCTGCGCGCGCCTAGCCGGAATCCCTCGGTTAGCGGCAGGTCCAGCAGCCCGATCCGCCCGACCGGCACATCGAGCGCCTCCTGCCAGGAGCCCAGCCGTTCCGGCGCCGGCCGCAGCCGTCGGTGGAGCTGGTGGGCGAGGGCGGCGATGTCGGCGCAAATAATGACCGCCTGGCCTGCCCCGGCGCTCGCCGAGGCGTCGGCGGAGAGGGCAGCGGCGGTACGTGCTGACCCGCCCTCCAACGGTTCCAGCACCGGCGTCCCTTCCGTGGGGACGAACGCCGCCACCGGCCGGTCGGCGAGCGCGGCCGACACCTCCTCGGCGCGCAGGTACAGGCGATCGGGCGGATCGATGTCGGCCACGGCGTCCGCCCGGCCGAGCAGCCGCCGCGCTTCCCACGCATCGGCGATGGTCGCCAGCCAATCGGTTATCCGCTCCTCGGCGCCGGCTTCCAGCGAAACCAACGTGTCGGGCAGGGCGTCGAACAAGGTTTCCAGCGCGCCCTCGGGCAGCAACCGGTCGGCGACCGCGCCGACCTGCTCGCCGGGCATCGCGAAGCCCTCCGTTGCTGGCGATAGGATCAGTGCCTGACGCGTGCCGATGCTGCGCTGGTCCACCGGATCGAACGCGTGCAGCGCGGCCACGTGGCCGGCGTGCAATTCCAGCCGGACCGGGCGGGCGGCGCCGGCTGGGAAGATATCGGCCGCGGCGCCGTGCAGGACAGCCTCGCCGGGTTCGTCCACCCGCTCCTCGAAGCGATATCCGAACGCCTCCAGCGTGGTGTGCAACCATTCGGGCTCGACCGGATCGCCGACGCTCAGCCGAACCCGCCGCGCGGCCAGCCGCGCGCGCGGCGGCACGCGCTGGAGAAGCCCCGCCGCGCTGGTCACGATCAGGCGCGAACGGACGGGCGCCTCGGCCATCCGGGCGAGGCCCGCCACCCTCGTCCCGGTCACCGCCCGGCTCGGCCGTGCCCGATCGTAGGGGAGCGAGTCCCAAGCGGGCAACTCGATGACCTCCAGCGTCGGGGCGAAGCCGCGCGCCATTGCCGCGATCCCGACGACCGCGCGCTCGCGTCGCGTGACGTGCAGCAGCCCGGCCGGCAGTCGGCCCGCCCAGTCGGCCAGCAGCAGCGCGAGCGCGCCTTGCGGCGGGTCGCGGAACAGCGCGCGGCCGCGCGCGATCGGAGGCTGTGGCAGCGCGGCGGCGCACTCGGCGTGTTCCAGCATGCCGGAGCCGAACGGCGCGGGCGGGAGCGGGTTGCCTGGGTTCAGATGCGGCGCCAGAGCGGCCAGGTCAGCGCCATGGCGACCAGCCCCTCGATCCCGGTCACCACCGTCGCCATGGGCGCGCCCAGCCAGTCGGCCAGCAATCCAATATGCACGAAGCCGATCGGGCCCAGGCCGATGCAGACCGACAACACACCGAGCATCCGGCTCCGCATCTCGGCCGGCGCGAACAGGTAGACGAGCGTCGCCTGCATGATGCTGAAGCCCGAACCGCCGATCCCCTCGGCCAGCAGCGCGCCCCCGGCGGCAAGCGGGCTGTGGAGGAGCGCGAACACGATGATCATGACCAGATAGGCGATCACGCCGCCGACATAGGCCGTCCGGAAATGCGGCCGGCGCACCAGCAGCGCGATGGCCATGGCACCCAGGAAGGCGCCGACGCCGTCCATGCTGGACAGCAGGCCGGTCCGGGCATCGCTCAGGTGCAGGGTGCCCTGGGCGATCACCGGGACCATGCTGGTGAACGGCCAGGCGAACACGTTGTAGATGACGGTCACGACCAAGGTGCCGACCAGGCGCGGGTCTCCGCGCACCGCCGCCAGACCTTCCGCGACGCGGGCGAGCACCGAAGCCTGTCCGGCGACGGGATGCAGGTTGCGGTAGCGCAGCAGCAGCGTGGCGGTCAGCGAGGTGGCGTATAGCAGCACGCTGGTGGCGAACACGCCCGCGATGCCGACCGTCGCCAGCATCACCCCGCCCACCGCCGGCCCCAGCATCCGGCTGCCGTTGTTGGACGCGACGTCCAGCGACATCGCCGCGCCCATCCGCTCGGCCCCGACCACCTCGCCGATGGCGACCCGGCGCACCGGGTTGTCGGCCGCCCAGCCGATGCCGTTGACGAAGCAGGCCATCATGATGTGCCACACGGCCAATCGCCCGCTCCAGGCCAGCAGCGCGAGCGCGCCCGAACTGCCCGCCATCATCGCCGTGACGATGACAAGCGCGGTGCGCCGCTGCATCCGGTCGGCCGCGACGCCCAGGAAGGCGCCGAACATCCCCATCGGTAGCAGCCGCAGCATCTGCGTCATGGCGACGAGGAACGCCGAGCCGGTCCGCTGATAGACGAAGAGCGCCATCACCAGCGTCTCCATCCAGCGGACCGAGAACACCGTCAGCCCGGCGTACCACAAACGCCAGAAGTCGGCGCCCCCGAACGCCCGGGCCGGGCGATGGGCGCGCCGAAGCGCGAAGCTCATGTTCACCGGGCGGACGTTCCTCGTGGACTGGCTTGGTCCTGTTATGCACCAATCCTGCCGGGCTGCCGGCCTGCTCGCAAGCAAGCGGGCGACCGGCTAGGCTCGGTGCCTTGAGGCGGAGGTCTGCATGGCGCGCAACATCGCGGTGGGCGTGGGGCTGGCGGAATACCCGTTCGCCACCGGCGCGGGCTTCTGGCGCTGGATCGATCTGTGCGAGGCGGGCGGGATCGACAGCTTCTGGCAGACCGACCGGCTGGTGAGCCGCCACCCGATCCTGGAATGCATGGCCGCGCTGGCCGCCGTCGCCGGGCGCACGCGGCGGCTCAAGGTCGGCATGAACGTGTTGTCGCTGGCGATGCGCGACCCGCTGCTCGCCGCCAAGCAGTGCGCCACCATCGACGTGCTGTCGGATGGGCGGATGTTGCCCGGCTTCGGCATCGGCAGCCCGCTCGCCCCGGAGTGGAAGGCGCTCGGCCTCGACACGCGCACGCGCGGCGCGCGCACCGACGAGGCGCTGGATGTGATCCGCCGCTTGTGGACCGAGGAGCGCGTCGATTTCACCGGCAAGCACTTCCGGTTGGACTCCGCCGCGATCTCACCCCGGCCGGTGCAGTCCGACCTGCCGATGTGGCTGGGCGGCGGCAGCGAGGCGGCGATCCGCCGCACCGCCCGCTTCGGCACCGGCTGGCAGGCCGGGCCGGAGACGCCGGCGCAGGCCGGGGCGGTGATCGCCGCGATCAAGCGCGCCCTCGCCGAAACTGGCCGCACGATCGAGGAGGACCACTACGGCGCCGGCATTCCGTTCCGCTTCGGCAGCCCCGATGACCCGAGCCTCGCCTCCGCCTACGACGCCTACCGCGCCCGCACCGGCCGCGAGCCGGGCGGCTATTTCGCCGTTGGCAATGCGGCAACGATCGTGGAGCGGATCGGCGAGTACGTGGACGCCGGCGTGTCGAAGTTCATTCTCCGCCCCGTGGCGCGCGACGAGGCCACGATGCTGGAGCAGACCCGCCGCCTGATCGAGACGGTCCTGCCAGAAGTGGCGGCACGGTGGCCCAAGGCGGGACGGCCAAACCTGTGGTCGCCAGCCGTGTCGGGCGGGTGATCTGTCCACCAAGGATTTTGCGTCGGTGGGTGTCTGGATCGGGCTCAATGCCGGCCCGCTGATCGAGTACCTGGGAGGGGCGCATCGACACGGTCGAGCTGGCAGGCCGGCTCCGCAAGCCGCTGGCTCCCTGACGCACCTGCGCCGTCCGCGTTCTACTCCCGGAACAGATGCACCGAAGCGGGCCGGATCAGGGCCGAGGCGGCTTGGCCGAGGCCGGGCGGGGCAGGGGACCAACGCGGCAGCAGGATGTCCAGCGGCATCGGCCCGGCTCCGCGCAGGCGCATCCCGAGCCCGTCCGGGCGGACCTGCGCGACAGTCAGCGGCACCGTGTTCAGATCGGCGCCAGCCCGCTCGGCCAGGTGGGCCAGGGCGATGTCCTCGGAGCGGATCGCCACGCCGACGCGCGCACCCGGCACCAGCCAGTCGGGCGCCGGCGCGCGCAACGCGATCCCGCCGACATCCACGATTGCCCACGCCGCGGCAATCGACCGCACGATGCCCGACAGCAGGTTGCGTACCCCGACCAGGCGGGCGGCGGCGCGGCTCTCCGGGTGAGCGAACACGTTGCCCGGCGTGCCCTGCTGCACGATGCGGTGCCCCGCCATCACCGCCATCCAGTCGGCCATGCCGGCCACCTGCGGGTCGTGCGTCACGGCCAGGGTCGGGATGTTCAGGCGGCGCAGGTCGGCCGTCAGTTCGGCCAGCACCTCGTCGCGGGTCGCCGGGTCGAGCGCGGAGGTCGGCTCGTCCAGCAGCAGCAGCTCCGGCGCGCGGGCGAGCGCGCGGGCCAGCGCGACGCGTTGCTGCTGGCCGCCCGAGAGCGCGCCCGGCTTGCGCTCGGCAAGCCCAGCCATTCCCAGTCGGGCAAGCAGGGCCAGCGCCTGATCCCGCCGGTCGCGCCCGCGCGCCAGCGGGTAGGCGACGTTCTCCCAGGCGCGCAGATGCGGAAACAGGCCGAAGCCTTGCGGCAGGTAGCCGACCGGCCGGCGCTGCGGGGGCAGCCCGCGGAACGGGGTGCCATCAGCCGGAATCAGCCCGGCGATCGCTTGCAGCAAGGTCGTCTTGCCCTCGCCGCTCAGGCCGAGGAGCACGGTCAGGCCGCGCAGATCGAACCGCGCCTCCAGCGCAAGGGGCCGCCCGAGCCGGTAGTCGATCCCGAGCGCCGGTGGGGGCAGGGCCTCCGTAGGAGAGGGGGCCGGCCGGACCGGGAACGGCAGGACGTTGCCGATCACGCCCGCACCGCCCGCCGGGCCGTCAGCCCGAGCCAGAGGGGTAGCGGCAGGGCGGCTGCGAAGAACAGCCACAGCAGCGGATAGACCGCCGACAGCCCGGCATCCTGGAGATTGACCCACAGCTTCACCGGAATGCCCTGCGGATAGTAGGCGACGATCAGCGCGGTGCCGAACTCGCCCAGCGCGCGCACCCATGCCAGGGCCAATGCCGCGCCCAGGCCGATGCGGGCCAGCGGCAGCGTGACCGTCAGGAACACCTGCCACGGTTCCTTGCCCAGGGTCAGCGCGATCCGCTCCAGATCGCGCGGCACGCCCTCGAAGGCGCCGCGCGCGGCCAGCACGTAGTACGGCATGGCGCCATAGACCTGCGCGAGCACGAAGGCGCCCGGCGTGTTGGTGAGGCCCAGCCCGAGGCGCTCCAGCGTGCCACCCACCGCGCTGTAGGGGCCGGTCAGGGACGCGAGCAGGATGCCAAGGGCGAGCGGCGGCGTAAGCAGGGCCACCAGAACCAGCGCCTCGGCGGCCGTCTTGCCCCGGAAATCGTGTCGCGCCAGCCACCAGGCCAGCGGGGTGCCGAGCGCGATCACGACCAGCATGGCGAGGCTCGTGTAGCCGAGCGAGGTGCCGACCGCCGTCAGGTCCCCCGGCGCGAGTGCGAACCCACGCCAGTCGGTGACCGCGATCAGCGTGGCGAAGGGGGCGGCGAGCAGCCCGAGCGCGAGCGGGCCGAGCCCGAGCAGGACGGCGGCGAGCCGGGCGCTCATGCCAACGCTTCACCCCTTGGCGGCCCATAGCCACCCTGGCGCAGCAGTTCCTGGCCCTTGGCCGAGGTTAGGAACGTGACGAAGCGGCCGCCCAGCTCGGCGTCGGGGGCGTTGGTGAGCGCGCCGGCGTAGAACACCAGCGGCTCGGGATGCACCACGGTCGTGCCGCCGCCCGGCTTCGGCAGGGTCAGCGAGGCCTGGGAGTACCAGGATTCCTCATAGGCCGGATCGCCGAGGTCGATCTCCGCCGGCAGGGACACGTAGGGAAGGTGGTGCGAGAGGACCGCGCTCTCATAACCCGAGCTGGCGTCGAGCTGCCCGCTCTCGAGCCGGCTGAGGAGCGACGGCTCGGTCAAAATCTGCGCCGGGTTGATGATGGGCCCGAGAATAGCCTGGGAGAGGCCCGGGACACGGTAGTACCGTTCGGCCAGCTCCATCGTGAAGATGATGTTCCGGCCCTGCGGGTCAGTGAGCGGGTCGGTGCGCCCGAAGCGGAAACCGGACGTCTGCATGACGTGCCACCACGGGCCATGCCCCTCGGTGGCGGCCTTCAGCCCGGCGGCGAAGCGGCTGCGCGGGCTGTAGGCGATCACCATGCGCGTGGAGGCGATCGGCACGGCGTTGCGAACCAGCCCGGCGTTGAGCAGTAATTGCATCGGACTCGCCGTGACCGACACGAACACGTCGGCCTGCATCTTCTTGGACGCCAACAGCCGCGCCAGCCCGAACGCGCCCTGGCCGGTGCCCTGGAACGTCGCCTGGTTGGCGGCGGCAAAGGCGGGACCCAGCGCGCGGTCCATGACCACGCCCATCGAGCCGGCATAGGCCACGCGCAGCACGGACTCCGCGCGCGCGGGTGGCGCGGTCAGCGCAAGCAGGGGCACGGCCGTCAGGAAGGAGCGTCGGCGCATTGATACCTCTCGACGGCGATATCTCCGCCCAGACATATCCGACGCCGCACGGCCGGTCAAAGCGACGGACTGGCCGCAGCGAGGGACCGTTAGGCAGGCTGAGACTGTGCCTCCTGCCAAAGGTCGTGAGCCGCGCGGCAGACCGCCAGCCAAGGCTCGAAGGAGAGTTCGCGAGCAAAGCGTAGCGGTGCCAAACGATCGAGATAACCGACCATCAGCCCGTCATCCAGCCTCCGCACCGTGCCAACCTGGCTCGCCTGCTCGGCGAGCGTGACCCACAGAAGCACCGCCCTGCCGCGCCGGCGAATTGCGTCGCGCAGTCGGAACGCCTCGGCGTCCTGGCCGGCCGCCTCGGTGCGGAACACGAGCAGCTTGTCGCCGATGGCCAGGTCCTCCAGCAGCATTCTCGCGAGCAGGGGGAATCGCTCTCGTGCAATCTTGTGGAGAACGACGTCCTCCGCGACCGTGCCCTTCCTCAGCGTTGTATGGAACTCAAAGTCATACAATGCGTGACGCGTGATGTACTCATCGTCGAAGCCGAGCGTAACCTCGATCAGCTCCGGCTCGGCAAGGCCCGCGAAGGAGTTGCAAAGCGCCGCGATCAATCCATCCAGCGGCGTAAGACCGAAGCGGAACAGCCCGAGTGGCTCGATCCCGCACCAGCGTTGCACCAGCCCGAACTCGCAGTTTACCCCAATGCTGGCGAACTGCTCGACGATGGGCGCCATATCGCGCCGCAGTGATGGATCGGGTATCTCCATATTGTCGGTCCTCGGATCGGGGCGTTGGTTCGGACGCGGCTTGTCCCAAACCCTTCCGACCCGAGGCAAGCAATTACGCCCCCGTCCTTGCGCCACTGCACTCCCGATGCATCATCGTTGGCTCGTGCATGGAGGGCGGGATGCTGGCGGGCGAGGCTGTGGTGGCGATCTGGAACGGCATCGCGCCGGAGGGGCGGTCCGGGTTCTACGACTGGCACGGCAACGAGCACATGCCCGAGCAGGTCGGCATCCCCGGCTTTCGGCGCGGGCGGCGCTTGGTCGCGCTCGGCCCGGACACGCACCCGGCGTTCTTCACCCTCTATGAGGCCGATACGATGGAGGTGCTGAAGGGTACCGACTACGCCAACCGCCTGAACGAGCCCACCGAGGGCACGCGCGCGAACGTCGCGCAGTTCCGCAACACCCAGCGTGCCCTTGCGCGCGTGCTCGAAAGCCGCGGACCGGGCATGGGTGGCGTCATGCTGACGGTGCGCTTCGACGCCGATCCGGGCGCGACGGAGGTGCTGGCCCGTATGACGCGCGACGCACGCCAGGCGCCGCGCGTGACCGGGGCGCATCTCTGCCGGGCCGACGATGCCGCCTCGGCGGTGCGCACGACGGAGACGCGCGATCGCGCGGATGTCGAGATTCCGCCCTGTTGGTTCTTCCTGATCGAGGCAACCGACGAGCCGGCGCTGGCCGATGCCGTGCCCGCAGCGGCGCTATTGGCGGCCGGCGTGCGAGGGCCGGTCCAGCGCGGCGTGTATCGGCTGGAATACGTTCGCACCAAGACCGCCATCGCGCCGTAGGCGGGCTCTCCCGGCGTTGTCATACAAGCATCACACCCACGCACGGTCTGCGCAGAGGAAGTTCGTCGGCGTGCAATCAGGAGCGTCAGGCATGAAGCGGATGCGACGGCGGATAACGACGGCGATTGCCGTGGCGCTGTGGGCGGCCACCCCGGCCTGGGCACAGCAGGGCACCCGGCCGATGATCACGCCGCAACCGGACCCCAGTCCCGCCGTCGCCCCGTATGTCATCGACCCCGCAGCCGATCCGTCTCCGTCGCGGGATGCCCTGATCAACCAGCTTCGCCAAAAGGTGAAATACGTCTTCGTCATCTTCAACGAGAACCATTCCTTCGACAACGAATTTGGCACCTTCCCCGGTGCCGACGAGCTGTTCTCCGATGGCGCAACGCCGCGCGACGCCGCTCACACGAAGGGTTTCGTGCAGACCTACAAGGACGCCAACGGGCAGAGCGTGACCGTGACCCCGTTCCGGATCGGCCCGCAGCAGAATGCGACCTTCCTGGACAGCGTGGATCACAGCCATCGCGGCCTCGCCAAGAAGCTTGACGTCGTGGACGGCGTGCCCAGGATGGATGGTTTCGCCGCCGATGAGTATGGCCGCTTTGCTGCCAGGGGCGGGGCCGCGAGCGCCGCGATGGGAACGCAGTTCGCCCGGCTGGTGATGAGCTACATCGACTGCGACACGATCCCGTTCTTCTGGAACTACGCCAGCCGATTCACTCTGTTCGACAACATCTTCGCCACCGAGGACACGCCGTCTACGCCGAACGCGATCGCGATGATCGCCGGGCAGTCCGGCGAGACGCAATGGGTGGAGCATGGGCCGGGCGGCGTGGCCTCCCAGGTCGGCAACCATGTCGGCACGACGCAGGGACCGCCGCTAGTCAACGATCCGCAGCCCTTCTGGGGCTCGCAGTTCGACACGCACGACGACCACCAGCCGGCCGGCGCGAAAGAGAGCTATGCCGACACCAACATCGCGAGCAACCTGACCTTCGCCACGTTGCCGCTGACCTTTGGCGGCGGTGCCGTCGAGCAGGCGATGCGCCAGGACCCCGCGCCCGAGCTCGATCTGCCTGATATCCGCCAGGACATTCCCTTCGTCGCCTCCCAGCACGGGCAGCCGGTCAACTGGCGTTGGTACCAGGAAGGCTACGATCACGAGCCGACCGATCCGCCCGGACCGGCGACCCACGCGAGCTATGTGAGCCACCACGCAGCGCCGCAGTATTTCGGCTACGTGGCTGATAACCCAGCTTTTCGGAGCAACCTGCGCGGGATGGGCGACTTCTTCGCTGATATGGAAAGCGGCGACCTGCCGGTCGGCGGCGGCGTGTTCTATATCCGCGGCGGTTTCGGCAATCTTGCCGGCATGACCCCTCCCATCCAGAACCCGCGCTTTCCCGATGGGCTCGGCGCCGACGACATCGCCGCGATCCAGAAGGTGAAGTCAGGCGACGACGACCATCCGAGCTATGCGGACCGCCAGATCAGCGAATCCATGGCGGCGCGCGTCATCAACGCGGTGGCGGCCCGGCCGGAGATCTGGAGCCAGAGCGCCATCGTCATCACCTACGACGAATCCGATGGCTTCTACGACCATGCCGCGCCGCGCATTCTCTCCTATGGACCAGACAAGCTGCCGCTCTCGCGCGGCCTGCGCGTGCCCATGATCGTGATCTCGCCCTATGCCCGCACGCATGTCGTCTCGCATGCCGAGGGCGACCACAACGCGGTGATCGAGACCATCGAGGCGATCTTCGCCCTGCCATCGCTCGCCAGCCTGCCCGACGAGAAACAGGCGCTGATCCGGGGCGAGGATGCGCAATTCAATGGTCCGGACGGTTTCGTGCAGCACTATCTGGGGCCGCGCGATATCAACACGCCCGCCACCGACGACCTGCTCTCCGCCTTCGAGCCGCGACGCCTGTCGGGCGACGTCGCGCCGCTTCCCGCGAGCTACGCCATGGTCCCGCCGGACGTGATCGCGTCGTTGCCGCATTACGGGGGCAAGGGCTGTCAGGCGATCGGGATGCTGCCCGAGGACATGCGCCAGCACATCGAGACGCGGGTGCCGGATCACTTCAACACGCTCCCGGCTACGCTGCCCGCTCATAACCGCTGATGCGGCGCTTCGCCGTCCTGACGATCCTGTGCCTTTGCGCGTTCGCTCCGGCGTGCCGCGCGAACGGTGACGTGGAGACGTTGTCGGTGATGGTGCCACGGGACTCGCGCGCGCACAGGCTGCGCGATCTCGGTGGCATGGTGGTGTGCGTCATGATCGCGAGCCCGGCCCAGCAGGCGCTGGAGGCCCGGCTCGGAGGTTTGCGCGTGCCGATCATCCGTCTCGCCTTCGAGGAGGAGGCGGAGATGCTGGACGCCTACAATGTCGGCCGCTGCCAAGCGGTCGCCGAGGACGCGGCCACGCTGGCGGCGATGCGGCGCGCGAACGGCGTCAACCACTTGGCGAGCCGGGTGCTGGCGGAGCCCCTCGGCACCGTCGCGGTGGGCGCGCGGTGAAGGAAGGCGTGCGTCAGTCGGGAACCGGCGCGGACGGATGCAGCAATCCCTCGGCGCGCAGCTCGGCCCATAGCGCCGGCGGAATTGGGGTTTGCATGAGCGTCACGTTCATCTCGAACTCCTCGGCGGAGCGCGGGCCAGGGATCACGGCCGCCACCACCGGATGGGCGAGCGGGAACTGGAGCGCCGCCGCGGCGAGCGGGACGCCGTGGCGCGCGCAGACCTCGCCCAGCCGGCGCGCACGCTGGCGGATGTCCTCGGGCGCCGGTGCGTAGTTCCAGGTGTCGCGCCCGGCCAGGATGCCGGAGTTGAGCGGGCCGCCGACCACGATCGACGTGCCGCGCTGCTCGCAGAGCGGCAGCAGGTCGTCGAGTGGCGCCTGCTCGAGCAGCGTGTAGCGGCCGGCCAGCAGGAACACATCCCAGTCCGCCCAGCCCATCACGTCCATCAGCACCTTCGTCTCGTTCACGCCGAGGCCGATCGCGCGGATGGCGCCCGAGGATTTCAGCGCCTCCAGCGCCTTGCGGCCGCTCTCGCGCAGCGCCTTCATGTGCGGGGCATTCGCCTCCGCGCCGTGCTGGTACTCGCCGATGTCGTGGACATAAAGGATATCGATGCGGGCGAGGCCGAGCCGCTGGAGGCTGTCCTCGAAGGACCGCATGATACCGTCATAGGTGTAGTCGTATGCGACCTCGAACGGCATCTGCGACAGCCAGCCTTCGCTGCGCGGCCCCGACGCGGTGCGCGGGCGAAGCAGCCGGCCGACCTTGGTGGAGAGCACCCAGGCCTCGCGGCTTTCCTCCCGCAGCGCGTCGCCCACCCGCCGCTCGGAGAAGCCGAGCCCGTAGAACGGCGCGGTGTCCACATAGCGCACGCCGGCGGCCCAGGCCGCCCGCACGATCGCCTCGGCGGTGGCCTGCGTGATCTTCACCCGGTTGCCGCCCATCGTGGCGGTCCCGAGGCCGAGCGTCGTGACCTCGACTCCGGTCCGCCCGACCCGCCGCCGTTGCCATTCCGCCATGCGATCGTCCTCCCGTTTAACCGTCATCTGCCGGGCGAACCTAGATCAGGGCAACCACGATCCCAATACGTGGTTGGCGTCGAACGTCACCGCGTTCAGCCCGGCCGCGTCCTCGCCGCGATCAGCCATGTCATCCGCCACCAGCCGGCGCGCCCGGGCTGACTCGCGGGTGATGATGGCGGGCAGGTCCCGTCGCAGGCTGGGACTGGCTTCGAGAATGTCCTCGATGTCCGTCCGCACGCGCCGGACGGTGCTTCTCCAACCGCCGCGAGGATCGCCGGCGGGCGATACCTGAAGCTTCATCAGGTGCTCGATCACAGTGCGGACGTGGCTCGCAAGCGTGCGGCGTTCGGAAGCACCCAGGCTCTCGATCTCCTCGGCCACGTTCTCCCAGTCCACTGGCGCATTGCTGCGCTCCCGCGCGGCGGACCGAAGCGCCTGGGCCTGGCGCGCTGACCAAAGCACGAGATCGGTGTGGTAGAGGTCACCCATGGCGCGATCCTAGCCCCATGTCTCTGGGTGGGCCAGGGATCAACTTGGACCCCGGAAGCGAGCGTGAGGGCTAACATTACAGTTGCGCTTTCCTATGGTGAGCTGCGCGAGCGGCGGCTTGATGGGCCCGTCTCCAGAGTGACCAGGCGATGATGTGCGCGGGTTGGATGCGTCGTCTTGCAAGCCGCGTTGCTATGCGCCGGATTTCCTGGACCGACCAGCGGATGAGGTCCGGGTCCGCGGCATCCGCCTCGGCGGGGTTTTTTTCGGCGTGGCCGCCACTGCATTGGCCTTGTTGCGAATGATCGCCATCATGGCGAAGGCGAGCATCACGAGCGAGACGTGCCGATGCCATCCGTGCCAGGACCGGGTCTCATTGTGATCGAGGCCAAGCTCGTTCTTGGCGGTCTCGAAGCTGTCTTCGATGGACCAACGATGACCTTCGACGGCAACCAGCGTGGCGATTGGGGTTCCGGTCGGACACCAGGTCGAGAAGAATGCCATCTCGCCGTTGGCGATATGGCGACGGATCAGCAATCCGCGCGTCCATGCCTCGTCTTCCGCGCCGCCGAACTCACCGGCTTTGAGGTCGGCGAGTTCCACGTAGCACCACTCGTGCAGGCGCGGCCCCTTGGTCCCGGCCCCGGCCGACAGGCGCTGCCAGTCTGCCGTGGCCCGGGACGCGGCGATCGCCTCGGCGCTACCCGCGATCAGTTGTCTTTTGCCCCAGGAATGGAACCGATGCGCGCCGGTCACCCCGAGCACGTAGCCACGGTCGGCCCGGCGCAGCACCTGCTCGACCTCGCCGACGCCATAGACGGCGTCGGCGGCCACCCACGCGAACGGTACGTTCGCGGCCAACGCACGCTTGATCATCTGCACGGCGATGCGCGGCTTGGTCGCGAAGCTGATGTCACTTCGCACATGTGCGCTGGCCAACCGGGCCGGGTCGTCGGTCCAGGCTTTCGGCAGATACAGTGATCGGTCGATGAAGGCGTGGCCGTGGCGCGAGGCATAGGCGGCGAACACGCCGATCTGGCAGTTGGTGATCTTGCCCGCCGATCCCGTGTATTGCCGCGCAACCCCGCACGACGCGCGGCCCTGCTTGAGGAATCCGGTCTCGTCGATGACCAGCACCGCGCCGCTGTCACTCAGCGCCTCAACAACATACTCCCGCACGACGTCGCGCAGAGCATCCGCGTCCCATTGGCCGCGTCCCAGCACCGACTGTTGCCGCCACGGGCCAGGATCACCTGCCGCTTCCGCTCGCATCCAGCCGGTCTTGCGCCGTTCCTCGCCGAGCAGACCATCCAGGAAAAGCCCGGCCGAGACCGCCATCCGCTCCTGCTTGAACAGCGAACGCATCCGCGCTTTGACGTCACGCAGCGACGAGGCCCAAAGCTCCAGCGTCGTCTCGATCGATGCTCCCGACACCACGATCTCCGAATCGAGTCATGGTTCCGCATCCATTCAGAGTTCAGAGGTCAGCGCAACTGTAATGCTAGGACACCGGCTTACTGTTTGATGCGCTCGTCACAGGTCCCGGATAGGTCGCCGTCGCGGGGACGATCGGGGCCATCTCGACCTTGATTTCCGATGGATACTCGTAATTCGCGCCGGTCGCCGCATCGACGGCGACGCCGATTAGGCCGCCGAAGAGGATGTTGCCGAAGGTCGTGCCGACGAATTTCGGCGAGGTCGTGATCGCGGCCTGCTGGAACCCCGCCTTGGTGCAGGTCAGGGCGATGTCGTTCTTGCTCTTGTCTATGCGCAGGCTGCCGGGGGTCGGATTGACCGTGCCAAGCTTCGAGCCTGCACGGTCCAACTCGCAGGTGGCCCCGGCCGGCGTTGTCGCAACGGACACGCTCTGGCCGGTCCCCTCCATCATGGTCGCGCATCCTGGAAGGAGGATGATCGAAAGCAGCGCGGCGAAGCGACGCATGGCGTTTCCCTGGATTCGATTTCGACCTCCCGATTACCGAAAGCTGGTTAAGGACGTCCCAACGACAGGGCGTCGGCTGATCGCGGATCGGTTGCGCGTCGTGGGTTAGTCCGCGATGCCAAGAACCAGGGCAAGCAAGCGGTTCAGCGCTAGCATCTTGGGCTGATCGAGCCACCCGATCGTCGGGCCGCATCGGGTGCGACGCACGGCGCTGATTTTCTCGACCATGACCTGGGAGGGCGCCCGCAGTCCGGTTCCTGGTGTCGCCGGGATGGTCAGACGGTAAAGCGGCGCCTCGAGCAGTGTGGTCGTGAGCAGGCAAACCAGCACGCTGTCGGTGGCGTCCAACCAATCGGATTGCACGACGAGCGCTGGGCGCGGTTTGCCGTAGTCGCCGCTGAGTGCGACCGTCAGCAGCGCGCCTCGCTTCATTCCTGGTCGAGAAGGTCGGTTGCCGCCGCCTCGATGAAGTCCAGGGTTTCCGCCTCCTCCGCGCTGCCGCGCAGCAGGGCGGCTTGGCGCCGGGCCTCCTCTCGGAACCCGGGCGCGCGGGGGTCGGGCACCCAGACGTGCAGCAGCTTCATGCCGCGCGCGCGCTGGCTGGCACGATAGCGCCGGAACTTGTCCAAACCATCATCTTTGACTGGGTCAGGCATCGCCGAAAACTGGGTAGTGCGCTACCCGTATGACGCCCCGAACCCTACGATGCAAGCCGCCCCTGGACCTCCCCGCATCCCGGTCCTACGATCCGTGCGAAGACGATTTGGAGGGAACCATGAAGGTCGGCGAGGCAATCGCGGAGATCATGAAGCGCGAGGGGATCGAGATCCTCTGCGGCTATCCGGTCAACCACCTGATCGAGTTCGCGGCGCAGGCCGACATCAGGCCGGTCATGGTGCGCCAGGAGAGGATCGGCCTGCACATGGCCGACGCCATCTCGCGGGTCACCTCGGGGCGCAAGATCGGCGCCTTCTGCATGCAGCACGGGCCGGGCACCGAGAACGCCTATGGCGGCGTGGCGCAGTCGTTCAGCGAGTCCATCCCGCTGCTGGTGATCCCGCAGGGCTATCCCCGCCGCATCGCCGGCATCGGGCCGAACTACAGCGCGACCCGCGAGATGCGCGGCGTCACGAAATCGGCCGAATGGGCGATCATGCCGGCCGAGGTGCCGAGCATGATGCGCCGCGCCTTCTCCCGCCTGAAGAACGGCCGCTCCGGCCCGTGCCTGGTGGAGATCCCGACCGATATCTGGAACGAGGACATCGGCGAGCTGGACTACACCCCCGCCATCAAGGCCCGCTCGGTGCCGGACCCGCAGGACGTGAAGCGCGCCGCGCAGGCCATCCTGGCCGCCAAGCGCCCGGTGATCTACGCCGGCACCGGCGTCCACTGGGCGGAGGCGTGGCCGCAGCTCAGGCAGTTCGCGGAACTGCTGGGGGCGCCGGTGACGACGAGCCTCGGCGGCAAGAGCACGTTCCCGGAAAGCCACCCGCTCTCGCTCGGCTCCGGCGGCAACGCGCTGCCCAAGCCCGTGCACCACTTCATCGCCAACGCCGACCTCATCATCGGCATCGGCTGCTCATTCACCGAGACGAGCTTCGGCATCAGGTTCCCCAAGGGCAAGAAGATCGTCCAGAACACCAACGATCCCGACCACCTGGCCAAGGACCTGCCCATCGTCGCCGCGCTGTTGGGCGACGCGGCGCTCACGCTCGACGCGCTGATCGGCGAGCTGGGGCATAGCATCAAGGCCCCGCGCAACTCCTCGGCGGTGGTGCGCGAGATCACCGAAATCCGCGAAGGCTGGATGGCGGAGTGGCGACCGCTGCTCACGTCGAACGACACGCCGCTCAGCCCGTACCGCGTCATCTGGGAGCTGATGCACGCGGTCGATCCGTCGAACACCATCATCACCCACGACGCCGGCAGCCCGCGCGATCAGAATCTCGCCCTTCTGGGTCTCGACCGAGCCGATGTCGTATATCGGCTGGGGCAAGACCACGCAGCTCGGCATGGGCCTCGGTCTGGCGCTGGGCGCCAAGCTCGCCCGGCCGGACAAGCTCTGCATCAATCTGTGGGGCGACGCGGCGATCGGCTTCACCGGCATGGACTTCGAGACGGCGGTGCGCGAGCGCATTCCCATCCTGTCGATCCTGCTCAACAACTTCTCGATGGCCATCGAGCTGAAGGTGATGCCGGTCTCCACCCAGAAATACCGCTCCACCGACATCTCCGGCGACTACGCCGCGATGGCGCGTGCCTTCGGCGGCTACGGCGAGCGGGTTACCGATCCGTCGCAGATCCAGGCCGCGATCAGGCGCGGCATCGAGCAGACCGAGCAGGGCAAACCCGCGCTGCTGGAGTTCATCACCGCCAAGGAAGTGCGCGTCTCCAAGTTCTGAAACCGCGTCGCTCTCTCCGTTCGCGGAAGGAGAGAGCAGAGGACAACCGGGCGAGCCCCCATCAGAAGGGGCCGCTCACACCAAGGGAAGCGTCTGCATGGCGGGTGTCAGCATCAGGAACGTGCGCAAGACATTCGGTTCGACCGAGGTGCTGCACGGCGTGAACGTGGAGATCGAGGACGGCGCCTTCGTCATCCTCGTGGGCCCCTCGGGCTGCGGCAAGTCGACCTTGCTGCGCATGATCGCCGGGCTGGAGAACATCACCGCGGGCGAGATCGCGATCGGCGATCGGGTGGTCAACAATCTCCCGCCCAAGCAGCGCGACATCGCGATGGTGTTCCAGAACTACGCGCTCTATCCGCACATGACGGTGCGCGACAACATGGCGTTCTCGCTGCTGCTGGCGAAGACGTCGAGGGCGCGCATCGACGAGCAGGTGGATCGCGCGGCGCGCATCCTTGGCCTGACCCCTTACCTGAACCGCTTCCCGCGCCAGCTTTCGGGCGGGCAGCGTCAGCGCGTCGCCATGGGCCGCGCGATCGTGCGCGATCCGCAGGTGTTCCTGTTCGACGAGCCGCTGTCGAATCTCGACGCCAAGCTGCGCGTGCAGATGCGCGCCGAGATCAAGGAGCTGCACCAGCGGCTGACGACCACCACGGTCTATGTCACGCACGACCAGATCGAGGCGATGACGATGGCCGACACGATCGTGGTGATGAACGCCGGCAACGTGGAGCAGGCGGGCGCGCCGCTCGACCTCTACGACAACCCGGCGAACCTGTTCGTCGCCGGCTTCATCGGTTCGCCAGCCATGAACTTCCTTAAGGGCACGGTTACGGGCGACGCGTTCCGGGCCGATGGCGGGATCACGCTGCCGCTGCCGCTCGGCCGGGGCAGCGGGGATGGGCGGCCGGCGGTATACGGCGTGCGACCTGAGCATTTCCAGCTTTCCGGTGACGGATGGCCCGCCCGGGTGAACGTGATCGAGCCGACCGGGTCCGAGACGCAGGTGTTGGCCGAGTTTGCCGGCACACCGATCGTCTGCGCCTTCCGCGAGCGCATCGCCGCCCGGCCGGGCGAGACGATCCGGCTGACAACCGACCCGGCGCTGGTCCACGTATTCGATGCGGGCACAGGCCAGCGTCTCGGGGCCTAGGCCGAATGGGCCGCTTTACCGCGGGCGCGACGGCAAGGATAATCAACACGACCCGGAACGGGCACGAAGCAGCAGGAGGTAGCACGTCATGACGAAGGTGACCCGACGCGACTCGCTCGTCCTTGGCGCCGCGGCGCTGGGCGCGGCGACGCTGCCCGGGAGGGGAGCGCATGCGCAGCAAGGGGCGAACGCGCAGCAGATGCCGCCGGACGTGCCGATGGCGGATGTCAAGCCGATCCAGTTCGCGGTGGAGAAGGGCGCGCAACTGCACGTCATCCGCCCCGCCAAGTTCATCGATCCCGACCAGGTCTACTGGGACATCAACACCAAGAAGTTCACCGAGCAGACCGGCATTCCGGTCAAGGTCGATTACATCTCCTGGGAGGACCTCGGCCCGCAGACGGCGGTGATCGCCAACACCGGCGCCGGTGCCGATGTCGTCATCGGGTTCAGTTCGGCTCCGTTCATCTATTCGACGAAGCTGATCGGCATGTCCGATCTCTGCGAATATCTCGGCGCCAAATATGGCGGCTGGTACGACCTCGCGCTGCTGTATGGGCGGAAGTGGCACACGAACGACTGGATCAGCCTGCCGGTCGGCGGCGGCACCGGCCCGACCGTCTATCGCATGTCGTGGGTGAAGCAGGCGGGATACAACTCCGTCCCGACCGATCTCGACGGCTTCATGAAGCTGTGCCAGGGCCTCAAGAAGATCGGTCATCCGTGCGGCTTCTCCCTCGGCCACGCGCTGGGCGATGCCAACGGCTTTGCCGAGTGGGCGCTGTGGTCGCATGGCGGCGGCGTGGTCGATGAGAATGGCCGGGTGACGCTCAACTCCAAGCCCACGATCGAGGCCCTGAAATATGTCGCCGAGCTGTACAAGACGATGATTCCCGGCACGATGTCGTGGAACAATTCCGGCAACAACAAGGCCTACGCGTCGGGCGACATCTCGCTCACGTTCAACGGCGTGTCGATCTACTACGTGCTCAAGAACTCGCCCGATCCGGCGGTGCGCGCGATGGCGGCGGACACCAATCACCAGGCCGTGCCGCAGGGCCTCGCGAAGCGTTCGCCGATGTCGGCGTCGATCATGAACGCGATGCTGTTCCAGCATACGAAATATCCGAACGCGGCGAAGGAGTACCTCCGCTTCATGATGGAGGCGCCGCAGTACGGACCGTGGCTATCCAACTGCATCGGCTACTGGTGCCAGCCCCTGAAGGCCTACGGCCAAATGAAGTTCTGGACGGCGGACCCGAAGCTGAAGCCGTACGCAGGCGCGATGGACACGATCTACTACGACGGTTACGCGGGCCCGATCACCGCTGCGTCCTCGGCTGTGGTCGCGAACTACACGATCGTCGACATGTTCGCCGCGGTCGCCGCCGGCGCCATGTCGCCCGAGGCGGCCGCCAAGCAGGCGCAGAAGCAGGCCGAGCGGTACTACAAGACCACCTGACGGACTGATCCACCGCCCGTCCCCACCTCACGCGGGGGCGGGCGGTGAAGGAGGGAGCATGGACGCCACCGTTCCGAGGACGACGATCCCCTTCGTGCCGCCCCGCGACGGGCCGCTGACGCGGCTCTTCAACTCCAAGACGTTCCTGGTCACGCTCTGCATGTTGCCGACGGTCGGCCTGCTGGTGGTGTTCCTGACCTATCCGCTCGGGCTCGGCGTCTGGCTGTCGCTCACCGACACCACCATCGGCGCGCCCGGCAAGTACATTGGGCTCGACAATTTCATCTCCCTCGCCAACGATGGCGTGTTCTGGATGTCGGTGACGAACACGATCTTCTACACCGCGACGGCGACGATCGGGAAATTCGCGCTGGGGCTGTGGCTGGCGCTGCTGCTCAACAACCACTTTCCGTTCAAGGCGCTGTTCCGTGCCATCATCCTGCTGCCCTGGATCGTTCCCACCGTGCTCTCGGCCATCGCCTGGTGGTGGATCTACGACCCGCAATTCTCCATAGTCTCGTACGTGCTGGTGAATGTCCTGCATGTGCGCTCCAGCTACATCGACTTCCTCGGCACGCCCTGGCACGCGCGCTGGTCGCTCGTGGTCGCCAATATCTGGCGCGGCATCCCGTTCGTGGCGATCACCCTGCTCGCCGGGCTGCAAACCATCTCGCCGTCGCTCTACGAGGCGGCGTTGCTCGACGGCGCCACCCCGTGGCAGCGGTTCCGCCGCATCACCGTGCCGCTGCTGATGCCGATCCTGGCGGTGGTGCTGACCTTGTCGGTGCTGTTTACCTTCTCGGATTTCCAGCTCGTCTATGCGATCACGCGCGGCGGCCCGTTCAACACCACGCATCTGATGGCGACGCTGGCGTTCCAGCGCGCCATTCCCGGCTCGGAGCTGGGCGAGGGGGCAGCGATCGCAGTGGCCATGATCCCGTTCCTGATCGCAGCCACGCTGCTAAGTTTCTTCGGCCTCGGACGACGCAAGTGGATGCAGGGCGAAGCCAATGACTGACGCCGCCGCAACCGAGCCGAGCGAGATCCTGGCCCGCAGCACCGACGCGCCGGAGCGGCTGTCGTGGGATTCCGGCGTGCGGCGCGTGGTGACGGTCTATGTGCCGCTCGCGCTGTTCTTCATCATCCTGCTGTTCCCGTTCTACTGGATGGCGATCACGGCCATCAAGCCGGACGACGAGATGTACGACTACAAGAAGTTCAGCCCGTTCTGGGTCCACTCGCCGACCTTGGAGAACATCCGCAAGCTGCTGTTCGACACCCAGTACCCGCGCTGGCTGCTCATCACCATGACGGTCGCGGTCTGCGCCACCATCCTGTCGATCTTCTGTAGCGTGCTCGCCGCCTACGCGATCGAGCGCCTGCGCTTCAAGGGCGCGCAGCATGTCGGCCTGGCGATCTACCTCGCCTACCTCGTGCCGCCCACCATCCTGTTCATCCCGCTCGCCACGCTGATCTTCCAGTTCGGCCTGTTCGACAATCCGGTCGCGCTGATCCTGACCTACCCGACGTTCCTAGTGCCGTTCTGCACCTGGCTGCTGATCGGCTACTTCAAGTCGATCCCGTACGAGCTGGAGGAATGCGCGCTGATCGATGGCGCCTCGCGCTTGCAGATCCTGCGCCGCATCACGCTGCCGCTGGCGATCCCCGGCCTGATCTCGGCGGGCATTTTCGCCTTCACCCTGTCGTGGAACGAGTTCATCTACGCTCTCGCCTTCATCCAATCGACCTCCAACAAGACGGTGCCGGTGGCGATCCTGACCGAGCTTGTGACCGGCGACGTGTACCAGTGGGGCTCACTCATGGCGGGGGCCTTGCTCGGGTCGATCCCGGTCGCGCTGTTCTATTCCCTGTTCGTGGAGTACTACGTCTCAAGCCTGACAGGCGCGGTGAAGGAATGAGTCGCGCCGGCAGGAGACGTCGGGAGGAAGCATGAAGATCGAGCGCGTCGAGACGCTGCGGGCCGATGCCGGCTGGCGGATGTTCTCCTACCTCAAGATCACCACCAGCGACGGCATCACCGGCTGGTCGGAGTTCAACGAGAGCTTCGGCTCGGCCGGACTGGCCGAAGTCATCGGGAAGCTGTCGCCGATGCTGATCGGCCGCGACCCGCGCCGGTTCGAGCAGGTCACGCAGCACCTGCATGTGCTGACCCGCCAGTCGCGCGGCGGCATCAACCAGCAGGCGATCGCCGCAATCGAGAACGCGCTGCTCGACATCACCGGCAAGGCGTACGGCGTGCCCGTCAGTGCCCTGTTCGGCGGGCCGGTACGCGAGCGCATCCCGGTCTACTGGTCGCATTTCGGCACCTACCGGGTGCGGAGCGCGCAGATGATGGGTGTGCCCTCGCTGAACAATTACGACGACCTGGCGCGGCACGCGGCCGAGGTGAAAGAGAGGGGGTTCCGCGCGCTTAAGACCAATATCCTGCCGCTCGGCAAAGACAGCCTCGCCAGCTTCAGTCCCGGCTTCGGGCGCGGCGCGGGCTGGCCGGAGCTGAACTGGGACAACCGGCTGACGCTCGGCGCCACGCGCCAGCTTCTCGCGATCCGCGAGGCGGTCGGGCCGGAGATGGGGCTGATGCTGGACATCAACTTCCATTTCAAGACCGAAGGGTTCCGGCGCGTCGCCGAGGCGGTCACGCCCGCCAATCTCACCTGGCTCGAGATCGACACCCATGATGCGCCCTCGCTCGCGCTGATCCGCCGCGATGCACCGTGCCCGATCGCCTCGTGCGAGACGCTGCATGGACGGCGCGAGTTCAAGCCGTATTTCGAGAACTATGCGCAGGACGTCGCCATCATCGACGTGATCTGGAACGGGCTAGCCGAATCGCTGAAGATCGCCTCGATGGCAGACGTGTACGAGACCAACGTCGCGCCCCATAATTTCTATGGCCATCTGTGCAGCATGATCAGCGCGCATTTCAGTGCCGCGGTGCCGAACTTCCGCATCATGGAGATCGACATCGACAGCGCCCCGTGGCGCGATGAGTTCTATGACCAGGCGCCGGTGATCGAGAATGGCGAGCTGGTGCTGCCGACCCGCCCGGGTTGGGGCATTGAGGTCAACGAGAAGGCGGTGCGCGCGCGTCCGCCGAAGAACTGATCGAAGGAGAGACGCAACGTGGCGAAGTTCAAGATCGCGACTCCGGCGGGCGCAAGCTTTACCGTCGCCGGCGGCGGCTACGAGTACGAGATGGAAGCCCTGCAAGGCATGGATGCCGAGATCGTGGAGGGGCCGGCAACCGAGGACGGGTTCGTCGCCTTCGCGCGCGACGCCGACGCGGTCTATGGCAAGGGAATGCGTTTCACCAAGAAGGTCATCGACGGGCTCGAGAAGTGCAAGGTCATCTCCCTGGGTTCGGTCGGCGTCGATAGCGTCGATGTCGTCGCCGCCACCGCGCGCAGCATCCCGGTGACCAACTGCCCCCACACCTTTATCGAGGAGGTGGCCGATCACGCCATGGCGCTGCTGCTCGCCGGCCATCGCCGGGTCATCGAGCAGGACCGCATGGTGCGCGAGGGCCGCTGGGCCGAGGGACGGCCGGCGCTGCTCAACATTCCCCGCCTGATGGGCCAGACGCTCGGCTTCGTCGCCTTCGGCCACGTCGCCCGCGCCGTCGCGCGGCGCGCCAAGCCGTTCGGCCTGCGGCTGATGGCCTACGACCCATATATCGAGGAACTGGTGATGATCGAGCACGGCGTGCTGCCCGCCACGCTCGAGGAGGTTCTACGCGAGTCCGACTTCGTGTCTATGCACGCCCCGGCAACGCCGGAGGCGGAAGGCATGTTCATGGAGAAGCACTTTCGCCAGATGAAGAAGACCGCGGTGTTCGTGAACACCGGCCGCGGCCCGACGGTGCAGGAATCCGGCCTGATCAAGGCAATGGAGGAGGGTTGGATCGCGCACGCCGCGCTGGACGTGCTGGAGACCGAGCCGCCGGGCAACAACAACCCGCTGCTCAAGATGAACAACGTCACGTTGTCGGCGCACAACGCCTCGGCCTCGGCGCGCTTCGATCCGGCGCGCAAGCGCCATGCGGGACGCGAGCTGGCGCTGGTCCTGTCGGGACGCTGGCCGATGAGCTGCGTGAACCCCACGGTGCTGATGCGCTCCGACCTGCGCCGCTGGCAGCCCGTGTCCATGGAACGCGGCCCCAACAGCTAGCAGAGCGCCCGCCGCCGCCAATGTCTCGGCGGCGGCGGGTTTTCCTGCCAAGCGCCGTCCCGATTACGGAGGCCTGTCGTGCCGCGTAGCGCCGGCGTGCTGGAAACCTCGCTCTATGTCGCCGATCTCGACCGCGCGCGGGTCTTCTATCAGCGCGTGTTCGCCTTCGAGCTGTTCGTCCACGACCCGCGCATGGTCGCCCTCGGCCTGCCGGGCGGACAGGTGCTGCTGCTATTCCGGCAGGGCGCGACCGACGCACCCGCCCCCACGCCGGACGGCGTCATCCCGGCCCACCACGGGGCCGGCGCGCTGCATGTCTGCTTCGCCATCCCGTTCGGCGAGCTTGCCGCCTGGGAGGCGCATCTCATCGACCAGGGAGTCGCCGTCGAGAGCCGCGTGCGCTGGCCGCGCGGCGGCACGAGCCTCTATTTCCGCGACCCGGACGGCCACTCGGTCGAGATCGCGACACCAGGACTTTGGCCGAATGCCTGAATGCGTCCGGCGTGTTCCGCTGTTCTTTACACCAGGAATATCGTCATCAGGATCAGCAGCACCACGACGCTGACGACCGTCACGGTGGTGAATTTGGTGAACGCGAACCAGAACCGCTGACGATCGGCGAGGAAGGCCTCCTCGGACTCGGGGCCACGGAACACTGTCGGCTGTTGCGCCATGAGGGTCCTCTGTGCGGTCGGCGTGCGCGGCGTTGCGTGACCTTCTATTCACGGAACGCCGTTGCTCGGCAAGGGGTTGCGCAGCGCCGCATCCGGCGCCGGTGCGGCGCCGGATGCGCCGGCGGCGAACAGGTGCAGCGCGAGCGCATAGGCGCGATGCTCCTGCGCCAGGACGCGTTCCGCCAGTCGGTCCTCGTCGTCCTCGGGCAGCACCGGCACCGCCGCCTGCGCTAGGATTGGCCCCTCATCGACAGAAGTCGGTCACCAGATGCACGGTGCACCCATGCAGCTTCACCCCGGCGGCGAGCGCGCGGGCATGGGTGTGCAGGCCCGGAAAGGCAGGCAACAGGCTCGGGTGGATGTTCAGCATGCGCCCGGCCCAGCGTCCGACCAGCAGGGGCGTCAGCACGCGCATGTATCCCGCGAGGCAGACCAGTTCGATGTCGGCCGCGCGCAATCTGGCGTCCAGCACGGCCTCGTGCGCTTCGCGGTCGCCGCGGAACGGACGATGATCGACGATCGCGGTCGGGATGGAAGCGGCGGCGGCGTGCGCCAGCCCGCCCGCTTCGGGGCGGTTGGACACCACCAGAGCGATCTCGGCCGGATAGTCCGGCGCGGCGGCGGCGGCGATCAGCGCGGCCAGGTTGGACCCGCGCCCGCTGATCAGCACGGCGGTGCGTCGCCTCATTCCGGCCAGCCCGGCGGCAGGTCCATCCGCAGCGTCGCCGCGCCCTCGGCCGCGACGATCCGGCCGAGCGGGAACACGCTCTCCCCGGCCGCGCGCAGAATGGCGGTTGCGGCCTCGGCGTCGGCCACGACGAGCGCCATGCCCACACCGCAGTTGAACACGCGCAGCATCTCGCCGGCATCCATTCCACCGGCCCTGGCCAGCCAGCGAAACACCGCCGGGACCGGCCAGCCGGGGCGAGCAGGCCGGTGGTGCCCTCGGGCAGCACGCGCGGCAGATTGCCGGGCAGCCCGCCGCCGGTGATGTGCGCCGCCGCCTTCAGCAGCCCGGCGCGGTGCAGTGCCAGCAACGCGCGGACGTAGATGCGCGTCGGCGTCAGCAGGGCACGCCCGAGGCTCTCGCCGGGCGCGAACGGGGCCGGTGCGTCCCAGCCGATCCCCGAGGCGGCGACGATCCGGCGCACCAGCGCGAAGCCGTTGGAATGCACCCCCGCGCTCGCCAGCCCCAGCACCGGATCGCCCGGTGCGACGCCGCGCGGCAGCAAGGTGCCGCGCTCGGCCGCGCCGACCGCGAAGCCGGCCAGGTCGTAGTCGCCCGCGCCGTACATCCCCGGCATCTCCGCCGTCTCGCCGCCGACCAGCGCGCAGCCGGCCTGCCGGCATCCCTCGGCGATGCCGGTGATGACCGTGCGCGCCTGCGCGACCTCCAGCCGGCCGGTGGCGAAGTAGTCCAGGAAGAACAGCGGCTCGGCGCCCTGCACGATCAGGTCGTTGACGCACATGGCGACGAGATCGATGCCGACCGTGTCGTGCAGCCCGGTCTCGATCGCGAGCCGCAGCTTGGTGCCGACGCCGTCGGTGGTGGCGACCAGCACCGGGTCGGCGAAGCCCGCCGCCTTCGGGTCGAACAGCGCGCCGAAGCCGCCCAGCCCGCCGATCGCGCCGGCGCGGGCGGTGGCGCGCGCGAGCGGCTTGATCGCCTCCACCAGCGCCTCGCCAGCATCGATATCGACGCCGGCAGCGCGATAATTCTGCCCATCGGGCGTCCCCGCTCGATCGCCACTGGTCATCCTGGCCCCCGATACGCTAGGCCTTGACGATAAACGTCCGCGGCATTCGCCGGGCGTACAAGGCGGGTGAAGGTGGTGTGGCGGAAACAACCATAGGCTCTGCCGGGGTGCAACGGCGCGGGGACCGGTGATGCCGGACGGCGCGCCGGATCTGGCCCGAGGCAGCGCCGGGCTGCTCAGCCTGCCCAATCTCATCACCCTGGCCCGCCTCTGCGCGGTGCCGCTCGCTTTCTGGCTGGTCATCGACCGCGCGATGGCGGTGGCCTTCGGCCTGTTCGTGGCGGCCGGCGCCTCCGATGCGGTGGACGGATGGCTCGCCCGGCGCAGCGGCGAGGCCAGCCGTCTCGGCGCCCTGCTGGACCCGGTTGCAGACAAGGCGCTGCTCGTCACCATGTATGTGACGTTGGCGGCGGTGAGCGCCCTGCCGAGCTGGCTGGCGACCCTGGTCGTGTTCCGTGACGTGGTGATCGTGGGCGGGGTGGTGGTCCTGGGCCAGTTGGGGCAGCCGGTGGCGATCCGGCCGCTGTTCGTGTCCAAGGTCAACACGGTGCTTCAGATCCTGCTCGTCGCGCTCACGCTGTTCCTCGCCGGCTTCGGCGTCGCCGCCGCGCCTGCGGATGCGGCCGTCGTCGCGCTCACCTGGGCCGTCGCCGCCACCACCCTGATCTCGGGAGTCGCCTATGTCTGGCGCGTGGCGCACGGGCGCTAGGGCTCCGCTCATGTGGCTGGTTCGGCGCCCACCCGTCGTCGCCAGGGAAACAGTGATTGCCGAGCCGCCCGTGGAGCGTGACGTTCTGACGGAGCTGCCGCCGCCTCCGCTCAGCGTGCCGCCTCGCGTCGGAGCGCCGTCGCCGCTGCGGGCCACGCGCGCTCAGCGCATCGCGCTCGCGGCCGGCCTCCTCATCGTCGCCGGGCTCGCGCTGGAGCTGTTCGGCGGCGTCCTCGCCCCGTTCGTCGCCGCCGCGGTGATCGCCTACGCGCTCGATCCGGCGGCGACGCGGCTGACGCGGCTCGGGCTGCCGCGCGGGGTGGCGGCCTTGATGATGGTGGTGGCGCTGGTGGCGGCGTTCCTGTTGTTCGCGCTGCTGCTCTATCCGCTGCTGCTGTCGCAGGTCGGCCTTTTCCTTGGCCGCTTCCCGCAATACGTCCATCTGCTGCAACACTGGGCCGCCCAGGCCGTCACCCGTTTGCAGGAGAATTTCGGCTCCGAGGTGGTGAACGACAAGCTGCGCGATTTGGTCAGCGGACAGGCCGGCTCCATGCTCACGTTCATGGTCTCGGCGACGACCGGGCTGATCGGCAGCGGATTCGCGCTGTTCAACGTGCTGACCCTGGCGGTGGTGACGCCCGTCGTGGCCTTCTACCTGCTGCGGGACTGGCAGCGGGCGGTGGGCAAGATCAACGCCTGGCTGCCCCGTCGCTACGCCGAGACCATTCGCGCGCAGGCGCGCGAGGTGGACCGCATCCTGTCGGCCTGGGTGCGCGGACAGGCGCTGTGCTGCGTGCTGCTGGCCGCGTATTACGCTTTCGCGCTGACCCTGGCCGGGCTCGACCTCGGGCTGATTGTCGGCACCGGGGCGGGGCTGCTGTCGTTCATCCCCTATGTCGGCTCGATCACCGGGGGCGTCACCGCCATCGCGCTGGCGCTGGCGCAATTCCCCACTTGGCGGGGCGTCTTCGTCATCGGCGGCGTGCTGGTCATTGGCCAGATCCTGGAAGGTTACGTCATCTACCCGCGTTTCCTCGGCGACCGGGTGGAGTTGCCGGCGGTGTGGGTGATCTTCGCCTTGTTCGCCGGCGGCGCGGCGTTCGGCTTCCTCGGCGTCATGCTCGCCGTCCCGGTGGCCGCGACCATCGGCGTGTTGTGCCGGTTCTGGATTCGTCGCTACCTGCGCAGCCCGCTCTACCTCGATCCGCCGCCCGCGCCCTGACATGGAGTACCGAGCCTGTGCGCTTCGACCGAATTCTCTGCAGCCTCTCGTGCTCAGCCTGCTGCGCTTCGTCGCCGGCCTGTGCTTCCTCGAACATGGCACCGCCAAGCTGTTCGGCTTTCCGCTGGTCCCTTCATACCCACACGGCCATTTGCCGCCACTACTGCTTTCGGCCGGCCTGATCGAGTTCGTGGGGGGCGCACTGGTTTGTCTCGGGCTGCTGACCCGCCCGGCCGCCTTCCTGATGTCGGGTGAGATGGCGATCGGCTATTTCATGGACCACGCGCCGAAATCGGTGTTTCCCCTTCTCAACGGCGGCCTCGGGGCGGTGCTGTACTGCTTCATCTTCCTTTATCTTGCGGTAGCGGGCGGCGGCCCGGTCAGCCTCGACCGGCTGATCGCCTCGCGCCGCGCCGCCAAGCGTCGGGCGACGGCCTGAGCGCGCGTGCCCGCGTCAAGGCAGATGCCGCTGCCGTTCGCGCACCGGCCAGACTTCGCGGCGACGAGCTTCCTGCAAGCGCCGTCAAACGAAGGCGCGCTCGCCTGGCTTGCCCGCCCCCAGGACTGGCCGGGTCGGCGGTTTGCATTGTGGGGCCAGGCGGGGTGCGGCAAGACGCATCTGCTGCATCTCTGGGCGGGGCGCGTCGGAGCACGCATTCTCGATGCGGCGGGGATTGCGAACGTCGTGCCCGCCGGCCCGATCGCGCTGGACGACGCGACGGCCGCGATGGCCGACGAGCGAGCATTGCTGCATCTGCTGAACGCCGCAGCCGAGGCGCGGCACCCGGTGCTGCTTGCCGCGCGCATGCCGCCCGCGCGTTGGCCGGCCGCGTTGCCAGACCTGATGAGCCGGCTGCGCGCCACCGCGGCGGTCGAGATCGGCGTCCCGGAGGAAGCGCTGCTGAGCGGCTTGCTGACGCGACTGCTGGCTGAGCGTCAGCTTGATGTCGCACCCGGGGTGCAGTCCTGGCTGCTGCTGCGCCTGGCACGCACACCGGCGGCGGTGCGCGAGGCCGCAGCGCGGCTCGACCGCGCGGCGCTGGCCTCAGGCGGCGCGGTCACGCGCCCGATCGCTGCCGCCGGTCCTCGCGGAGATGGGGGCGGATGGCGCGTAGGGATCAGCGGTGCCATCCTCCGCCGCCCCACCCGCCACCGTGCCATCCTCCGCCGCCCCAGCCGCCACCGCGCCATCCCCCGCCACCGCCTACGACCAGGACGCTCGGCCCGAAGAAGCCGCCCCAGCCGCCGACGGCGTAAGGAAAGGGGCCGAACGCACTGTAGCCAAAGCCAGGCGCGCCAAAGGCATAGCCAGGGGGCGGGGACTGCACCGAGTTGCCGCGCGAGTACATGCACTGCGTGTAGGCGATGTTGTAGCGCTGCTGCATCGAGAACTGGCTCGCCGCGCCGCTGTTGCTGCCGACCGACGCGCCGCCGATCAGTCCGGTGCCTGCGCCGATCGCCGCGCCGGCGCCGGCATTCCCGGCAGCCGCGCCAATTGCAGCGCCCAGCGCCGCGCCGCCGAGGGTGCCCAGGGTTGCCCCGGTCACGCCTGGAGTGGCGCCGGCCTGCCCCTGTGACTGGTAGGCGGTCTGCTGGCCGGCGAAGTTGCGGCAATCGTAGTCGTCACGTTGAAAGGTCTGGAAGTTCTTGCCCGGCGCGGGCAGAGCCATGACGGTCGGCCCCGACGGCGGCTGCACGGCACAGCCCCCCAACAGGACCGATCCACCAAGCCCGCACACCGAGGCGAGCCAGCCGAGTCGACGCCGCATGATCCTTTTCCCTTTTATTTCCGTGACGTAGATTGATCGCATCGTCCGGCAAATCATCAGCCTACGGATTGCCGACATCGTGGCGTGCCTCCGCATGCCATTGCATCATCTACACAGATTGGTGTGCATCCGCACCAGGCGAATCAACTCATCGCCAGGGACGATCGTGGCGGCGGGCGCGGTTGACGCAGGGGGCTGACCCCTCGCGAATCCCCTCGTTTGAGTTGATGTCGCTGTGGCGCCGATTCGCGCGCGCTCCGTAGAACCACGGTGGCAGCGATGGGTGGGTTTGGGGCATGGTCACGGCGGAGCGTGCGAGCGTGCCGCTCGGCGAAGTTCGCGGGTTCATCGGCGGGCTGCATGGGCCGGACCTGCACGCCAAGCGCGTTGATGCGCTGGCCGGCGCCACGCTTGGCGTGATGACGGGCGCGTCGTTGGCGGTGGCGGTGATCGGGCAGGCGCTTGCGCAGGCGCGCGGCCTGGTCACCAAGCACGCGGTCAACGGCGCCGGCCCTGGTCGCGATCGGCACCTACGCGCTGCTGCTGGCGTGGAACGAATACCTCTACGCGTTCCTGCTGCTGTCGACGGACAATTCCATCACGGTGCCCGTCGCGCTGGCCAAATTCCTCAACAGCGACGAGGCGCCGTGGAACTACCTGATGGCGGCGGCGATTATCTACGCGCTGCCGCCGCTGGTGATCTACTACGCGTTTCGCCGGTTCATGACGGCGGGGCTGACCATGGGCGGGGTGAAGGGGTAGGCGGGGGCGCCCATCGCCGGGATCATTCGATCGCGCTGGCCGAGCGTGCCCTCTGGCGCAGCACGAATTTCTCGATCTTCCCCGTCGAGGTCTTCGGCAGGTCGCCGAAGATGAAGGTCTTCGGGTACCTTGAAGCCCGCGAGGTGCTCGCGGCAGAAGGCGCGCAGCGCATCGGCCCCGACGCTCGCGCCGGGCTTCAGCTCGATGAACGCGCAGGGGCTCTCGCCCCACCGCTCGTCGGGTTGCGCGACCACGGCGGCGTTCATAACCGCCGGGTGGTCATAGAGGGTATCCTCGACCTCAAGGGAAGAGATGTTCTCGCCGCCCGAGATGATGATGTCCTTGGAGCGGTCGCGGATCTTCAGGTAGCCATCTGGTTGCATGACCGCGAGGTCGCCGGTGTGAAACCAGCAGCCGGCGAACGCCGCCTCGCTCGCCGGCTGATTGGCCAGATAGCCCTTCATGGTGATGTTGCCGCGGAACATGATCTCGCCCATCGTCTCGCCGTCCGCCGGCACGGGTTGCATCGTATCCGGGTCGAGCACCGTCATCGCCTCCTGCATCGGCACGCGCACGCCCTGGCGACTGTTGCGCTCGGCGCGCGCGTGCACCGGCATGTCCGCCCAGTCCGGCTGTTTGGCGCAGACCCCGGCGGGGCCGTAGGTTTCGGTCAAACCATAGACATGCGTGAGTTCGATGCCCGCGCGCTCCGCGCCCTCGATGATGGCGGCGGGCGGCGCGGCCCCGGCGACCTGGCCCTCAATGCGGTGAGTGACGCCCGCGCGCATCTCCTCGGGTGCGTTGATGATCGTCGCATAGACGATCGGGGCGCCGCAAAGATGGGTGACGCCATGCGCGCGGAACGCGTCCCAGATCGCGCCGGCCTCGACCCGGCGCAGGCAGACATTGGTGCCGGCGCGCTCGGCGATGGACCAGGGAAAGCACCAGCCGCTGCAATGAAACATCGGCAGCGTCCAGAGATAGACGGGGTGCTGCGGCATGTTCCAGTTGATGATGTTGCTGAGCGCGTTCAGGTAGGCGCCGCGATAATGATACACCACGCCCTTGGGATCGCCGGTGGTGCCCGAGGTGTAGTTGAGCGCGATCGCGTCCCACTCGTCCGGCGGGTTCGCCCATGCGTAGTCGGGATCGCCCGTCTCCAGCAGCGCCTCGTAGTCCATCGCGCCGAGCAGCGCCCCGCCCGGCGCGGCGGGATCGTCCACATCGATGACCAGCGGCTTGTCGTCGCCGAGCAGGTCCAGCGCGCGGGCGGCGGTGGCCGAGTACTCGCGGTCGGTGATCAGCACCCGCGCGCCGCCGTGGCGCAGCATGAAGGCGATCGTCTCCGCATCCAGCCGGGTGTTCAGCGCGTTGAGCACCGCGCCCAGCATCGGGATGCCGAAATGCGCCTCGACCATCGGCGGCGTGTTGGGCAGCAACGCCGCGACGGTATCCTCACGTCCGATCCCCAAGCGTGACAGCGCAGAGGCGAGGCGACGGCAGCGGGCATACGTTTCGGCCCAGGTGAACCGCGCCTGACCGTGGATGACCGACACGCGCTCGGGATAGAGCGCGGCGGCGCGTTCGAGGAACGTGACCGGGTTGAGCGGCGTGAAGTTGGCGGCGTTCTTGTCGAGGCCGCTGCGATAGGCCGGATTTCCGTTCATAAGAGCCTCCCTGTCGGGAGCTAGAGTAAGCAGGCCCAGGCCGATGCGGAATAGCTCTGCGGCTGTTCAGGCCGCCGGCGGCAAGTCAAGGTGGTGCTCGATGCGCCGGACCCGGGCGTCCAGCTCGCTGATAAGGATTCCATGACCAAGGACCGAGGCATGGTAGGCGGTCACCGCCTCGCGAAGCGAGTTCACCTGCCCGGTCAGGTCGTCGAGCCGGCGCCCGTGCCCAGCTAGCGTCACCGTATGCTCGTTCAATACGCGGGTGTGCTGGTTGACGACGCTCTTGATGTCCTGCACGTCCGCGCGAAGCGCCTGCTGACCGTCGAGCACGTCCGACAGCATGGCGACCATACGTCCCAGATCCACGCCGTTGCCGCTGTCGACACGAACGATCCCCTGCCTGGCGATCGGTATGGTCGGCATCGCCGCCTCTCCATTCAACCGCGGCGCTCAGGCCAGCCCGAAATAGGCCCGGTGCAGCGCGTCGTCGGCATTCAGCGCCTCGACCGAGCCCTCGAAGCGGATGCGCCCGCCCTCCAGCGTGTACACGCGGTCGGCGAGGTCGAGGAAGGCGACATTCTGCTCGGCGATCAGCATGGCCAGTCCCTCGCTTCGGAAGCGGCCCAGGACCGTGATCACCTGCTGGACGAACAGCGGCGACAGCCCGGCCGAGGGCTCGTCCATGACCAGCACGCGCGGGCTGGAGGCGAGCGCCTTGCCGATGCCCAGCATCTTGCGCTGCCCGCCCGAGAGGCTGCCCGCCAGCGCCCGCTTGCGCGTGGCGAGGTCGGGAAAGACCGCGTACAGCTCCTCCAGCCGGCGCCCGAGCGTGGCGCGTTCGGCGAATTGGGCGCCGATGCGGAGGTTCTCATCGATCGACAGGCCGGGGAACACGCCAAGCTCGGACATGTAGGCCATGCCGCGACGCACCCGCCGATCGGTGCGCAGCGCGGTGATGTCCCCCTCCGCCAGATGCACCTGGCCGCGCCAGGCCGGTACGAGGCCGACGATGACCTTCAGCAACGTCGTCTTGCCCGCGCCGTTGGCGCCCAGCAACACGACGCTCTCGCGCGGGCGCACCTCCAGTCCGGCGCCCCACAGGACCTGCACCTGACCGTACCCTGCCTCGATCCCGCGCGCGGCGAGCAGTGGCGGATCAGCCATGGTGCCCGCCGCCCAGGAAGACGCGGATCACCTCGGGGTCCTTGGTCGCCGCCGCCAGCGTGCCGCCGAAGAACTCCTTGCCGGCCGCCATGACCACCACCCGGTCGGTCACGCGGTCGATGAAGCCCATCAGATGCTCGACCACCAGCAGCGCCATGCCCCGCGCGGCGAGCCCGCGCAACTGGTCGGCCATGCGGCCCAGCTCGGCGGGATTGAGGCCGGCGGCCAGCTCGTCCACCAGCAGCAGGCGCGGCGCGGTGGCGAGCGCGCGGGCGAGGTCGAGCGTCTTCTGCTGTGCGCTGTTCAGCTCGGCAGCCGGCTTGTCGGCGAAGCGGGCGAGATCGAGCCGCGCGAGCAGTTCGTCCAGATCGGGTGGGTTGCCCGAGCAGCCATAGGTCGCGGCGATCTCCACGTTTTCGCGCACGCTGAGCGACAGGAACGGCTTGGGCGACTGGAAGGTGCGGTTGATCCCCTGCCGCGCCAAACGATGCGCCGCCGTCCCGCCGATCGAGCGGCCCTGGTAGAGCACCCGCCCGCCATCCGGGGCATAGAGCCCGGAGATGACGTTGATGCAGGTCGTCTTGCCCGATCCGTTCGGCCCGACGAGGCCGAGCACCTCGCCCGCGTGCAAATGGAAGCTGACGCCGTCGAGCGCGCGGAAGCCGCCGAACCGCTTGACCAGGGTCTCGACCGAGAGAAGGGGCGCCGTCTCAGGGGACACGGACGCCCCGGCTGGTCAGCAGCGAGACGAGGCCGTTCGGCAGGAACAGCACCAGGACCATGATCAGGGCGCCGTAGATGAGCTGGAAATACTGCGGCACGCTGATGCCGATCCAGTTGTACACGCCGTACAGGATCAGCACGCCCAGCAGCGGGCCGGTCAGGGTCGTGATGCCGCCGAACAGGGTGAACACCACGGCGAAGATCGACACGCCGAGGTCGAACGCGCTGTCGGGATAGAACACCGAGATGTGCCACGCGAAGGAGCCGCCCACGAGGCCGGCGATCAGTGCCGACAGCAGCCAGGCGATGATGCGCCCCCGGACCACGGAGATTCCGGCCATCTCCGCGCTGACCGGGTCCTCGCGGATCGCTTGCAGCGACAGGCCGAAACGCGAGTTGCGGAGAAAAACCACCACCAGCAACGTCGCCCCCATCACGGCCAGCCCGACATAATAGGAGAAGGCCGGCGCGAACACGTTGCTGAGCGAGACGCCGTACGGGCCCTTGGTGATGTCCTGGAGCGTCGGGTTGGCGACCACCTCGTAGGTCGCCTGCGCCGCCGCCAAGGTGGCGATGGCGAAGTAGGCGCCGGACAGGCGCAGCAGCGGAATCAGGATGACGCCCAGGATGACCGCCGCGATCGCGGCGCACAGCATCGCCGGCAGCGGACCCACGTGCAGGTGCATCACCGCGAGCGCGAAGCCGTAGGCGCCGGCTCCATAAAAGCCGACATACCCGAACGGCAGATAGCCGGTGAAGCCGTAGATGACATTCAGCCCCTGCGCGAGGGTGATGTACATGATGAAGTTGAACAGCAGCAGTTCGTTGGCGTAGACGCCGCGCGCAAAACCCATGACCGCGATCACCACCAGCGCGAGCGCGGCATCGCCCCAGGCCCGCCGCGCCGCATGGGTGCGCCGGCCAGCGGCGATCCGGTTGCCGCCCGCTTCGGGCGCCCCGCTAGGCACGCCGCACCTGTCGGCCGAGCAGGCCCTCCGGGCGGACCAGCAGAACCCCGATCAGCAGCAGGTTGGGTAGCAGGTTGGCCCAGGAGCTGAGATAGGTCTGCATCAGCATCAAGGAGATGCCGTAAACCAACCCGCCCAGCACCGTGCCGAGCGGGTTGCCGAGCGTGCCCACCACGATGACGGCGAAGGCCGCGATGTTGATGTTGACGCCGAGGCCGGGGACCACGCTGCCCAGCATGAACGGCTCGAACACCCCCGAGATACCGGCGAGCGCGATGCCGACGCCGAACGCGATCGCGGA
The DNA here is from genome assembly GCA_963756495.1 of uncultured Pseudomonadota bacterium. Classification (GTDB taxonomy): domain Bacteria; phylum Pseudomonadota; class Alphaproteobacteria; order Acetobacterales; family Acetobacteraceae; genus DATFDN01. The sequence goes on from CAVWNS010000014.1 coordinate 884,991, forward strand.
GACGAAATTCGTGTCAATGCCGGTCGCCAGCGCCTCCTCGCGCGAGACCATCACCGCGCGGGTCAGCGTGCCGAGCCGGGTCCGGTACAGATAGACATAGACGCCCAGCACGCAGACCGCGCTGACGGCGGCGCTATATACCCAGGCGCGCGGCATCCGGGCGGTGAGGATCTCCACCGGACCGATGCCGAAGATGCGCGCCGGGATGGAGCGCTCGGTGTTGCCGAACAATATGGAGACCACCGCCTCGATCATCTGCGACATGCCGAAGAACAGGATCAGCGACAGCATCTCCGTATCGCGCGCGCGCATCAGGCGCGGCACGATCAGGTAATAGATCGGGATGCCGACGATCAGCAGGATGATCAGCATGAGCACGGCCGAGGCGAGCGGGTGCAGCCCGAACAGGGTGAAAAACCAGAACGCCCCGTACACGCCCAGCATTAGGAAGTCGCCATGCGCGAGATTGACGATGCGCATGACGCCGAACACGAGGTTGAGCCCGAGCCCGACCAGGGTGAAATAGAGGCCGAAGAAAAGGCCCGAGATGATGGCGGCCGTCAGCATCGGTCAGGCCGCCGCACGCGACCGGCGATACCTCACTTCCCAATCACCGCCTGACCCGTGGCGAGATCCGGCGGATACACCACGACCAGCTTCACGCCGCCCTTGCCGTCCGCCTCGACCTGCCCAAGCGGCGTGATCTCGCCGACCTGCGCGCCGGTATCGTCCAGCTTGAACGGACCTTGCAGCGAGGTGAGCTTGCCCGAGAGCCCGAAAACCGCGTCATGCAGCGCCATCTGATCCAGGCTCCGCGCGTTGGCCAGCGTCTCTTGAAGGACGATGCCCACGCTGTAGCCGGCCACGGCGTTCAGCCCGAAATTGGCGCCCGGCGTGTGCGCGTAGGTCTGCGTCCAGGCCTGCTGGTACTGCGCTACGTCCATGCCCGCCGTGACCTTATACGGGTAGGCGGAGCCGGGCACGTAGGTGAACACGCCGGTCATCCCGTCCACGCCCACATTCTTCAGGATCTCCTCGGGTTCGGAGCCGGAGTAGATGGTGAACAGGAACTTGAACGTCTGGCCCGCGTCCTGGATGTTGCGCAGGAAGGCGATGTCGTTGCCGGTGTAGCCTAGCTCGACCACCGCATCGGGGTTCTTCGCAGCGATGTTGTTGATCAGTACCGTGTAGTTGGACGTGCTGGTCGGAACACCCTGATCGTAGACGATCTTCAGCTTGCCTGAGTCGGTGATGAACTTGCGGAATGCGGTCGCCTGGGTTCCGGTGAAATCATTGGTGGAATAGAGGATCGCGACCGTCTTGATCCCGTGCTGCGGCCCCTCGCTGTTCAGGAAATCGGCGATGTATTTCGGCCAGATGGTCGAGGCGGGATCGGCCAGCAACGCAACGTAAGGATTGTCCTTGGTGAAGAACGGCGCGCCGGTCCCGGTGGGGTCGAACAGGAACATCTTGTGCTCCCGCGCGATCGGCACCGCGGGCGCGGTCAGCACCGAGCCCGAAATCGCAGACCAGCATATCCACATGGTCTTGGGTGATGAGCTGGTTGATCAGCGTGCCTTCGGTCGCCGGATTGCTCTGGTCGTCGTAGCTGATGAGCTTGAGCGGGATCTTTTTATTGTACGCCTTCACGAAGGCCCCCCCGTCGGCATTGGTCCGATCGACCCACAGCTTCAGCCCGTAATAGACCGGCATGGAGATCGCGGCATACGCTCCGGAGCTGGCATGGACATGCCCGATGGTGATCGCGGCCGGGGCCTCGCCAGCGGGAGCGGCCGTTGCGGGCACGAGCGGCGCCGCGCCCAGGGCTGACAGGATGGCCAGGGCGTATCGCAGGCGCATTGATGTTTTCCCTCCGGGCGTTTCTCAGGACGCGGCGGGATAGGTCAGAACGCGCCGGAGCGCAAGGAGCGCGGGCGCCCGGTGGGACCCGAGGGTTCGGGGCGGCATTCGTTTTGAATGCCGCCCCGACCTCCTGCCTTCGGCCCGTGCGGGCTCGTCGGCGTGGTGTCAGACCAAGTCGAAGCGGTCGGAGTTCATCACCTTATTCCATGCCGCCACGAAGTCCTTCACGAACTTCTCCTGTGAATACACACAGGCATGGACCTCCGCGAGGGCGCGCAACTCCGAGTGCGAGCCGAAGATCAGATCGACACGTGTGCCGGTCCATTTCAGTTCCTTGGTCTTTCGATCGCGGCCCTCATACACGTTATCAGAGCCGGCGGGCTGCCATTCAGTGCGCCCGTCGAGCAGGTTGGAGAAGAAGTCGTTCGTCAGCTTCTCGGGCCGCGTGGTGAAGACGCCATGCTTGGAGCCGTTGGCATTGGCGCCCAGGACGCGCAGACCGCCGACGAGCACCGTCATCTCCGGCCCGGTCAACGTCAGCAACTGTGCCCGATCCACCAACTCTTCCTCGGGCGCCATGAGCGGCTGGCCGCTCAGATAGTTGCGGAAACCGTCCGACGGTCGGCTCGAGCGGGGCGAAAGAGTCCGCGTCGGTCTGATCCTGCGATGCATCCATGCGCCCGGGCGTGAAGGGTATCTTCACGTCGGTCCCGGCGTCCTTGGCGGCCTTTTCGATCGCTGCGCAGCCGCCGAGAACGATCAGGTCGGCGAGCGAGACTTTCTTGCCCCCGGCCGCCGAAGCATTGAACTCCTGCTGGATCGCTTCGAGCTTCTGCAGCACTTTCGCCAGTTCAGGTGGATTGTTCACCGCCCAATCCTTCTGCGGGGCAAGGCGAATGCGCGCGCCGTTGGCGCCGCCACGCTTGTCGGAACCGCGGAACGTCGATGCGGATGCCCAGGCGGTCGAGACCAGTTGCGACACTGAAAGCCCCGAAGCGAGGATCTTGGCCTTCAGATCGGCGATCTCCTGCTCGCCGATCAGCGGATGATCCACGGCCGGAATCGGATCCTGCCAGATCAGCGTCTCTTTTGGAACGAGTGGGCCGAGGTAGCGGCAAATCGGACCCATATCGCGGTGTGTGAGCTTGAACCAGGCGCGGGCGAATGCGTCCGCGAACTGCTCCGGATGCTCATGGAAGCGCCGTGAGATTTTCTCGTAGGTCGGGTCGAACCGCAGCGCGAGATCCGTGGTCAGCATCGTCGGCACGCGCTTCTTCGATTGGTCGTGCGCGTCCGGGATCGTGGCCGGGCGCATCTTTCGCCTGCCACTGATACGCACCGGCCGGGCTCTTCGTCAGCTCCCATTCGTAGTTGAACAGATTGTCGAAGAAGTAGTTGCTCCACTTCGTCGGCGTCTGGCTCCAGATGACTTCCGGGCCGCCGGTGATGGCGTCTGCCCCGAAGCCCGTGCCATGCTTGCTTTTCCAGCCGAGGCCCTGATCCTCGATGACGAGCAGCCTTCCGGCTCCGGGCCGAGGAACGACGGATCGCCGGCGCCATGGGTTTTGCCGAAGGTGTGGCCACCGGCGATCAGCGCGACGGTCTCTTCATCATCCATCGCCATGCGCGCGAAGGTTTCGCGGATGTCGCGGGCCGCGCCGATCGGATCGGGCTTGCCGTTCGGCCCTTCCGGATTAACGTAGATCAGACCCATCTGCACCGCCCCGAGCGGTTTCTGTAGCTCACGTTCGCCGCTGTAGCGTTCATCCCCGAGCCATGTCCCCTCGGGCCCCAGTACAGCTCTTCGGGCTCCCAGGTATCAACGCGGCCGCCGCCGAAGCCGAACGTCTTGAAGCCCATCGACTCCAGGGCGACGTTTCCGGTGAGAATGAAGAGGTCGGCCCAGGAGATTTTCCGGCCGTATTTCTGCTTGATCGGCCAGAGCAGGCGGCGCGCCTTGTCGAGGTTCGCGTTGTCCGGCCAGCTGTTGAGCGGCGCGAAGCGCTGCTGGCCGCCCCCGGCCCCGCCGCGCCCATCGGTGATGCGGTACGTGCCCGCGCTGTGCCACGCCATGCGGATGAACAACCCGCCATAATGACCGAAGTCGGCCGGCCACCAATCCTGCGAGTCCGTCATCAAGGCGTGCAGGTCTTTGATCACGGCGTTCAGATCGAGGCTATTGAACTCCTGGGCATAGTCGAACCCCTCACCCATCGGGTTGGACCGCGCCGAATGCTGGCTAAGTGTCTGAAGGCTCAACTGGTTCGGCCACCAGTGACGACTGGTTCTGCCACCACGCCCCGCCACGGGGCACTTGCCCGCGCCCGTACCTTCAGTCAATCCGTCCATGTTCCTCTCCGATTATGTTGGCCTTTTCCGTTCGGCCAGCAAAGCGTCGAACAGAGCCAGTCAGCCGACCGCCCCCGCCGCCGCGACATGCCTGGCGAAACCTTATCCGAGAGAAGTCGCTTCCCGTCATGATGAGTTAAGTGGCTCTTTCTGATGGGCGTGAATGAGAAAATCGATCGTTCACACCTCGATCATCCGCACCGTCCGGCCGTCCACCCCGAGCGCGATGCGCCCGGCCCTGAGCGCCAGCGCGTCCTCGCCGAACACGTCCCGCCGCCAGCCGTGCAAGGCGGGAACCCCCGCGTCATCCTCCAGCGCCAGGCGCTCGATCTCCTCGGCGCTCGCCACCAACCGCGGCGCGACATGGTGCTGTTCGGCCTTGGCGGCGAGCAGCACCTTCAGCAACGCGACCAGGGCGGGCGACGGGCGTGCGCCGTCGCGCCCGCGCGCCGCCTCGGGCAGCGCCTCGTCGGGCGCGGCCTTGGCCTCCGCGATTGCGGCGAGAAGCGATGCGCCGATCCGTCCCTCGGCGAAACCGCGCGTGATCCCGCGCGCGCGCGCCAGCGCCTCGGGCGTTTCGGGGGCGGTGGCGGCGATCTCCATGAGCGTCTCGTCCTTGACCAGGCGCTGGCGTGGGATGTTGGCGCGCTGCGCCTCGCGCTCGCGCCACGCAGCCAGGGCGCGGACCATGCCCAGGAAACGGCGGTTGCCGCTGCGCGGGCGCAGGCGCTCCCACGCCGTCTCCGGGTCCGCGCGGTAGTTCGCGGGATCGGCAAGCGCGCCCATCTCCTCGGCCACCCAATCGAGCCGTCCGTCCCGCCTCAGCCGCTCGCACAACGCTTCGTAAACGACGCGCAGATAGGTCACGTCGGCGGCGGCGTAGGCGATCTGCGCGGGCGAGAGCGGGCGGGCCGCCCAGTCGCTGAAGCGGTGCGCCTTGTCGATGTGGCCGCCGGCCAGCGCGGCCACCAATGCATCGTAGGCGCCCTGGTCGCCGAAGCCCGCCACCATCGCAGCGATCTGGGTGTCGAACACCGGCGTCGGCACGGCGCCGAATTTCAGCACGAAGATCTCGATGTCCTGGCGGCCGGCGTGCAGCACCTTCATCACCGCCGGATCGGCCAGCAGGCGGCCGAGCGGCGCGAGGTCGAGGCCGGGCGCCTCGGCGTCCACCACCGCGACCTCGTCGGACCCGGCGAGCTGCACCACGCACAGCTCCGGCCAGTAGGTGCGCTCGCGCATGAACTCGGTGTCCACGGTCACGAACGTCTCGCCAGCGAGGCGCTGACACAGCGCGTCGAGCGCCGCGGTGGTGTCGATCAGCACGGGTGGCGGAAAGCCGGTGCGGGGCGCGCGGGGCATGGGGCGCTTCTACACGGGCGGGGATATCGGCAAAAGAGCGGGCGCAATCAGCGGATGGCGGCGGCTCACCATGTGGGAAGGTCGATTCCCTTGACCTTCCCACGGTGGGAGACCCCATCTGAGGTCCCGGTCGGAGTCGGAGGCGGGCGATGGACGCGGTCACGGTCGAGGACGGGGGCCTCGCGAGAGCTTCTGTCCCGTGCGACGGCAAGTCGGACACAACGTTCGACCTGAGTGTCGGCGGCATGAGCTGCGCATCGTGCGTCAGCCGGGTGGAACGCGCCCTGACGCGTGTGCCGGGCGTCCTCGGAGCGGAGGTGAACCTCGCCACCGAGCGGGCGCGCGTCACTGCCACCCGCGGCGCTGTCAACGCCGACCGGCTCGCCGCCGCAGTCCAGGAGGCCGGATATGACGCCCGCCCCATCGAGGCGGAGACCGCGCCCCCGGCCGAGGCGGACGCAGCGGCCGCAAGGAGCCGCCGCGCCCTGTTCCACCTCCTCGCGGCGGCGATCCTGTCGGCTCCGTTGCTGGCCGGCATGGCCGGGCACATGCTGGGGGCCGGGCCGATGCTGCCCGGCTGGGTCCAGTTCGCCTTGGCGACGCCGGTGCAGTTCTGGCTGGGCTGGCGATTCTACGTCGCCGGCTGGAAGGCCGTCCGCGTGCTGGCCGGCAACATGGACCTGCTGGTCGCGCTCGGCACCTCGGCGGCCTGGGGCCTGAGCGTCCACGGGCTGCTGATGCCGCCTCAGCACCAAGCGCCCGCGCTCTACTTTGAAAGCTCGGCGCTCATCATCACCTTCATCCTGCTCGGCAAATGGCTGGAGGCGCGCGCGAGGGGGCAGACAGCCTCCGCCATCCGCGCGCTCATGCGGCCTGCGCCCGGACACGGCGCGTCTGCGCCGGGGGAGCACCGAGGTCACGGTGCGGCTGGCGCGGGTCGCGATCGGCGATGTGGTGGTTGTTCGCCCCGGCGAGCGCATCCCGGTCGATGGCCGCATCATCGAAGGCGGCGGCAGCGTGGACGAATCCATGCTGACCGGCGAGAGCCTGCCGGTTGAGAAGGCGGTCGGCGCCAAGGTGACGGGCGGTTCCATCGGCACTGACGGCCTGCTCGTGGTGGAGACGACCGCTGTCGGCGCCGAGACCACGTTGTCCAGGATCGTCCGCCTGGTCGAGGGCGCGCAGGCGTCCAAGGCACCGATCCAGCGCCTGGTGGACCGCGTCAGCGCCATTTTCGTGCCGGTCGTGCTCGGCATCGCGCTGGCGACCTTCACTGGCTGGTGGGCGGCCACGGGGGATGCGACGGCGGGCATCCTGAACGCGGTGGCGGTCATGGTCATCGCCTGCCCCTGCGCCCTGGGGTTGGCGACGCCCACGGCCATCATGGTCGGCACCGGCGCCGCCGCGCGGCATGGAATCCTGATCCGGGACGCCGAGGCGCTGGAGCGGGCGCATGCCGTCACCACGGTCGCCTTCGACAAGACCGGCACCTTGACCGAGGGCCGTCCGGCGGTGACCGATGTGGTGCCCGCGGCGGGGGTGGGCGAGGCCGAAATCGTCCGGCTCGCCGCGTCGCTCCAGGCCGGCAGCGAGCATCCGCTGGCGGCCGCCATCGGGCGCCGGGCCGAGGCGGACCGGGTCGCACCTGCGCCGAGCGGGGCGTTTCGCGCGCTTGCCGGGCGTGGCGTGTCGGCCGAGGTCGCGGGACGGGTGCTGCTGATGGGCAATCGGCGCCTGCTCGAGGAGAACGGGGTCACGGTGGACGAACTGAGCGGCCGCGTCGGGGCATGCACGGCATCCGGCCGCACCGTCTCCTGGCTCGCCGAGGCGGCGCCTGCGCCGCGACTCCTCGGACTGGTGGCCTTCGGCGACGCCGTGAAGCCATCCGCGCGCGCGGCGATCGCGGACCTGCACCGGCAGGGCGTGCGGGCCGTCATGCTGACCGGTGACGGACGGGGTGCCGCGAACGCCGTGGCCGGCGCGCTGCGGATCGACGACGCGATCGCGGAGGTGCTGCCCGACGGCAAGGCTGACATCGTCGCCCGCCTGCGTGGCCAAGGAGAGGTGGTCGCGATGGTCGGCGACGGCATCAATGACGCTCCGGCGCTCGCGGCCGCCGATGTCGGCATCGCGATGGCGACCGGGACGGACGTGGCGATGCACACGGCGGGCATCACCCTGATGCGCGGCGATCCGGCCCTGGTCCCGGCGGCGCTCGACATATCGCGCCGAACCTACCGCAAGATCCGCCAGGGCCTGTTCTGGGCGTTCGCCTACAACGTCGTGGGCCTCCCGCTGGCGGCCCTAGGCCTGCTCAGCCCGGTCGTGGCCGGGGCGGCCATGGCACTGAGCAGCGTCAGCGTCGTCACGAATGCGCTGCTTCTGCGCGGCTGGAGGCCGCAGACCGGAAGGACCCGACCATGAACATCGGGCAGGCGGCGAAGGTGTCGGGCGTCTCCGCCAAGATGATCCGCTATTACGAGAGCGTCGGCCTCATTCCGCCGGCCGAGCGCACCCAGGCAGGCTACCGCGTCTATGCAGACGCCGATGTGAACACGTTGCGCTTCATCCACCGCGCCCGCGCATTCGGCTTCCCCGTCGAGCGCATCCGGCTCCTTGTCGGTCTCTGGCAGGGCCGGAAGCCGAGCCGGGAGGTGAAGCCGGTCGCGCTTGCGCACGTGGCCGAGCTGGAGAGAAAGATTGCGGACCTCACCGCGATGAGCGATGCGCTCCAGGACTTGGCCGATGCGTGCCACGGCGACCACCGGCCGGAGTGCCCCATCCTTGGCGATTTGGAGGGCACCCGAGGGACCGGCATAGCGGCACGCGCTGCGTGAGCGGCATGGGGGTTTACGGCCGCTATGTCGTGCCACGGCTTCTCGCGCTCGCCATGCGCAACCGTGAACTGGTCCCCTACCGCCAGCGGGTCGGCAAGGCGGCGACCGGCCGTGTGCTGGAGATCGGCATCGGCAGCGCCCTGAACCTGCCCTTCTATGGACCCGAGGTCCGCGAGGTCGTCGGCGTCGAGCCATCGCCCGCGCTGGTGGCGATGGCTCGTAGGCATCGATCTGGTTTGCCGTTCCGGTTCGACGTCGTGGAGGGGGCCGGCGAGCGGCTCCCGCTTGAGGACAACAGTTTCGATACCGTGCTGACGACCTGGAGCCTGTGCAGCGTGACGGACCCCGTCCAGGTTCTGCGGGAGGTCCGCCGTGTGCTGCGCCCCGGCGGCCAGGTGCTGTTCGTCGAGCACGGCCGCGCGCCCGACGCGGGCGTGCGGTGGTGGCAGGACACGCTCGATCCGGCTTGGAAGCGCATCGCCGGAGGCTGTCACCTGAACCGGAAGATGGACGACCTGATCGGCGACGCGGGGTTCCGGCTCGATCATCTTCGGACCGGCTACGCTCGCGGGCCGCGGCCGATGACCTACATGTACGAGGGCCGGGCTCGACGCGATAGCGGGAGGCAGCGATGACCGGACTGCCCGGCAGGATCGGCGAGGCCCTCCTGATGGCCGTCGGCATGTTCTGGGATGTGGGCTGGAGCCTCGTGCTGGGCTTCGTCATATCGGGGCTGATCCAAGCTCTCGTGTCGCAGCAGCGCATGCGGGAATTGCTGGGCAGGGACGGCATCAGGGAAATCGCGCTGGCCACCGGCTTCGGCGCCGCAAGCTCGAGCTGCTCCTACGCCTCTGCGGCGATCAGCCGCTCGCTGTTCAAGAAGGGCGCCGCCCTGGTGCCGTCGCTGGCCTTCCTGTTCTCGTCCACCAATCTCGTCATCGAACTCGGCATCATTCTCTGGCTGCTGATGGGATGGCAGTTCACCGCGGCGGAGTGGGTCGGCGGCCTGGTCCTGGTCGCCATCATGACGGTCCTGGTGCGACTGACCTATCCGACGCGCCTGGTCGAGGAGGCCCGCCACCATCCGGAGCAGGGCGGCGGCCACGAGCACGCCAGCATGCCGATCGTGGGCGGTGGCCTCTGGGACAAGCTGCGCCGGCGCGAGACGTGGATACGGGTCGCGCAGAACGTGGCGATGGACCTGTCGATGCTCTGGAAGGACCTCCTCGGAGGGTTCCTGATCGCCGGATTCCTGTCGGCCTTCGTGCCCTCGGCTTGGTGGGCGGCCCTGTTCCTCAAGGGCGCCTCGCCTTGGGTGCAGGCGCCGGCCAACGCGGTCGTCGGTCCCGCCGTCGCCGTCCTCTCCTTCGTCTGCTCCATTGGCAACGTGCCGCTGGCGGCCGTGCTGTGGGCGAGCGGCATCAGCTTCGGCGGCGTGCTCGCCTTCCTCTATGCCGACCTGATCGTGCTGCCGCTGCTCGATGTCTATCGGCGCTACTACGGTTGGAAGATGGCGGCGTATATTGGCGCGATCTTCTTCGTGACCATGGTTCTCTCGGGCCTGATCATGGACGTGGCCTTTACTGCTCTGGGCCTCGTGCCGCGACCGAACCCCGACATCCGCGCGGAGATGGTGCATTTCAGCCTCAACTACACCTTCTGGCTCAACCTGCTGTTCGCCGGCGCGGCGGCTTGGCTGTTCTGGCTCAACCACGAGCATCCGATGCACATGGACCATGAGCACGAAGGGCACGTGCAGGTGCATGGGCCGCATTAGGATGGCGGGACGCGGCGACGGCTCTCCGACCAGACGGCGATGGACTGCCGCAACTCTGGCTGGCGCTCTTATGGCAACGTTTCCCGTCGGGGCGCCTTCCGCCGCGACCGGCCCCTGGGTTTCCGGCAGAACCGTTCGCGCCCGCCTGATCGCCGCGACGGACGGCGCCGGGCAGGGCGGCACGATCCATGCCGGCCTGCAAATCTCCCTCGACAAGGATTGGGACACGTATTGGCGCTCTCCGGGAGATGCCGGGGCCCCGCCCACTGTGGACTGGTCCGGCTCCGTCAACGTCGCCTCGGTGGACTGGCGCTGGCCCGCGCCGACCCGCTTCACGCTGTTCGGGCTGGAGACCTTCGGCTACCGGCAGGAGGTGGTGTTTCCACTGACCGTGCATCCGAAGCATCCCGGAGAACCCGTCGCCCTACGTGGCGAAGCCGACCTGTTGGTGTGCAGCAACATCTGCGTGCCCAAGCATCTCGCGGTCTCGCTCGACCTGCCAGCGGGCATCGCCGCGCCGGACGCCGACGCGGCCAACCTGATCGCACGCTACGAGGCGCGGGTGCCGCTTGGCGGCGAGCGATCCGGGCTCTCCGTGGATGGCGTCGCGGTCGAACCGGGCCACCCCAGTTCCCTGAAGGTCCGCATTTCGTCGCGCGAGCCCCTGTCGCCACAGGCGGAAATCATCGTCGAGAGCCCGAAATGGAGCTTCGGCTCGCCTGCGTTCTCGTTCGATGCCGACGGCAGGACCGCGACAGCCACGCTGCCCGTCGCGGGCGGTCCGGATTCGGTCACCATGCCAGGGACCGCCGTCACAATCACCCTGGAGGACGGATCGCGGGCATCGGAGACGACGGCCCTGGTCACACGGGGGGCCGACCGAGGACGAGGGCGGCTTGGCGGCCTGCTCCCGTTCCTCGGTGTCGCGCTGCTCGGGGGACTGGTGTTGAACCTGATGCCCTGTGTCCTGCCGGTGCTCGGCCTCAAGTTGATGGCCGTCCTGCGTCACCACGGGCGCGCGCGCCGCCAGGTCCGCTTTGGCTTCCTGGCAACTGCCGGGGGCATCATCATGTCGATGCTCGCCCTCGCCGGAATCCTGGTCGGGCTCAAGGCGGCCGGGCTGGCCGTGGGGTGGGGGATGCAATTCCAGCAACCCGCGTTCCTAGTGCTGATGGCGGGCGCCCTCGTCGTCTTCTCGGCCAATCTTGTCGGCCTCTACGATTTCGCCCTGCCGCCACGGCTCGCGACGGCGCTGGGCTCGGCCGGCGGGAATGGCTTTGGCAGCAGTTTCCTCGCGGGTGCCGTCACGACGGCGCTGGCCACTCCGTGCTCGGCACCCTTCGTCGGGACCGCGATCGCCTTCGCCCTGGCGCGAGGCCCGACCGAGACCCTGGCCATCTTCGGCGCGCTCGGGCTTGGGCTTGCCGCGCCGCATTTGCTTGTGGCAGCTTTCCCGGGCTTCGTCCGGGTGCTTCCCAAGCCGGGAAGGTGGATGATCCGCGTCCGCCTCGTGCTCGCCGCGGCCCTCGCCGGCACGGCGGCCTGGCTCCTGAGCGTGCTCGCAGCCCAGACTTCCTGGCAGGCGGCGGCTTGCGTGACGCTCGCCTTGTCGCTGCTGGCAGCGGCGCTGGCGCTGCGCGCCCGAATCGGTGCGCCCGCCACGGCGGCGATGGCCGCGATCGCCGTGCTCGGCGCCGCGATCGCGCCTGCCGCGCTTCGCGCGACGCCGGCGCGTGCCGCCGCTTCGGACTGGGTCGCGTTCGACGAGCCGATCATCCGGAAACAGGTGGCTGAAGGAAAGACCGTGTTCGTGGACGTGACTGCGGCGTGGTGCGTGAACTGCAAGGCTAACGAGGCTCTGGTCCTCGATCGGCCCGAGGTGGCGGGTGCCTTGCGGCAGGCGGGCATCGTCGCAATGAGGGCCGATTGGACACGGCCCGAATCGCGCATCAGCGACTACCTGGCCAGGAACAGCCGGTTCGGCATCCCCTTCGATGCTGTCTATGGGCCAGGTGCACCGCGGGGGATCGTCCTGTCGGAGGTGCTGACGCGCAACGCCGTTCTGGACGCGCTTCGGCGTGCGGGCGGCGACAGCGCGGTGTCGTCTCGGTGACGCGGCCGGCGAGCTGGTGGCCAGCCATCGCTGAGCGCGGCTCAGGTTGCCCGATCCACCTCGACGGTGACATGCGACAGCAACCGCAACCGGGCAAGGCGCTGGCGGTAGAATGCCGCGCCACGGTCGCTGGGCGTCGCCACCGAGACGATCGCCCCCAAATGCCCCGGACCGAGGCGCCAGACGTGCAGATCGGTCAGCCGGTCGCCAGCTTCCTCGACCGTTCGCCGGACGTCCTCGGTCACATTGCGGTCGGGGTTCATGTCGAGCAGGATGGCGCCGGTATCCCTGATCAGCCCGTATGACCAGCTGGCGATGACGAATGCGCCGGCAATGCCCGCCAGAGGGTCCATCCATAACCAGCCGAAGGCGCGCGCCAGCCCCAGGCCGGCGATGACTAGCACCGAGACCGCCGCATCGGCCAGCACATGGACGATGGCGGCCCGCATGTTGTTGTCCCGGTGCGCGGCGCCATGCGGGGGATGATCGTGCCCGTGCGCGTGCTCATCGAACACGACCAGGTGGGCGCGTCCGCCAATGTGGACATACGCGGTGAATGCGTGCGGCTCCGGGATCTCCTGGATGCCTTGCAGGTAGCCGCCCTGGTCCTCCAGGGCGAAGGACTGGCGCGCGCCGTCCGGCCGCATTGTCTCGATCGTAACGGCCGGCACAGCCGGAGCGGGTCCGCTTTCGGCGCGGATACGGAAAACGGGCGGATGGTCCTCCTCGAAAACGCTCAGGAGCAGCACGCCATCCGGCGTGACGATGCGGTGCTCCTCATCGGGCTCGTGGTCCTCGTGCCCGTGGGCATGGCCGTGCCCGTGATGGTGAGCGTGGCCATGATGGTGGTGACCGCCGCTGGACAGCAGCCACGCCGATGCCACGTTGACCGCGAGCCCGAGACAGGCGATCGGGATCGCCTCGGTGAAATGGATGGGAATGGGCGCGATGAAGCGGCTGACGGCCTCGTAGCCGATGAGGAGGGCGATCATCGCCAGGATGACCGCCGAGGTGAACCCGGCGAGGTCACCGAGCTTGCCGGTGCCGAAGGTGAACCGGGGGTCGGCGGCATGCTTGCGGGCGTAGCGGTAGGCCAACGCCGCCAGCAGGAGCGCCCCGGCGTGCGTGCTCATGTGCATCCCGTCGGCGACCAGGGCGATGGACCCGAACATCACGCCGCCGATGACCTCGAGCGTCATCATGGCGCCGCAGAGCCAGATGACGGCCCAGGTCCGCCGCTCGGCGTGCTCGTGTCCTTCACCCAGGAAGACGTGGCTGTGTCCGCCCGGCACTGACTCGGGTTGGATCATGCCCATGCTCGAGGCCTCACCTCAGACTGGCCAGCGCCAGAACAGGTCCCGTCAGAACAGGCCTTCGAGCAGCCCCTTGCTCTGGTTCCTGATGATGGGCGTCGGCCCAGTGGCCGGGTTCTGGCCCAGGGCGGAATCGCGGCGCAGCCGGTCGGTCTCCTGCTGGGGATCGACCACTTCGCCCGCCTGGCGTGGCGCGCGCCAGAACATCAGCCGGTCCACGAAGCCGGGGCTGGGCTGATCGGCGAGCGCCTGGCGGTCCACCTGGCCGCGCACGTTGGCCGGCGCCGGCGGGCCGGCTTGCGCGATCAACGCCTGCTGGCCCGGGCTGATTCCGGTCTGCGGATCCGACAACGCGATCTGCGGATCGAGCGCTTCGGCCGCTTGCAAGCGTTCGGAGCGGCTCTGTGGCCGGGCGGCGCCGGGCCGGGGTGGGCGCAGCGCGTAGTCGGGCGGCATGGACAGCGGCGCCTGGGTGGTGACGGTGAACTCGTCCGGCGCGTCGCGCACGAAGCCGAAATTGCGGGCGAGGTCGTTGCCCGAGCCGCAGGCAGAGAGCAGCGACGTCGCGCCGAGCAGCAGGGCCGGCGCAAACCGGACGGGGGTGGGAAGGGCGCGTTTGCGGGACATGGCAGCTCCGTCTAGCTGCGGGACGGTGCTCAGGGCAAGCCGGACGTGCGCCTAGGCTGATCGGGCGAAGCTGCCGCGCGCGGGTTCGACCACTGGCTCTCGATCACCAGCGTAATCACCCCGCACACGATCGCCGCGTCGGCCAGGTTGAACACTTACCACGACCAGCCGCCGATATGGGCGTGAACGAAATCCACCACCGCGCCGTGGCGCAGCCGGTCCATCACGTTGCCGATCGCGCCCCCCGTGACGGCGCCGATCGCGCTCGCCGTCACCGCCGAGCTGGCGCGGTGCAGCCAGAGCACGAGGACGGCGACGATGGCCAGCGCGACCACGGCGATCGCCGCGCCGGACCAGGCGCCGAGGCCGTTCAGCATCCCGAACGTGACCCCGCGGTTCCAGACCATCGTCAGGTCCAGGACCGGCAGAAGCGGGACGCTGCCGCGAGCGGGGAGGTCGAGCACGTTCAGCACCCACCATTTGCTGACCTGATCGGCCGCGAGCACGAGGGCAGCGATGAGTAGGCCGAGCGGGACGCGGCTGCGCTCCGTCACTCGGCTGCCGCCTTGCGGACCAGTCCGGACTCAACCGCGTCCACGCAGCGCAGGCAGAGCGCGGGGTGGGCGGGCGCGCTTCCCACCTCCTCCAGCACACGCCAGCAGCGGGCGCATTTGGCGCCGGGGGCCTTCTCCACCGTGGCCAGCACCTCCGCCTCGGCAGGCGCCGTGCGCGCCTGTGACACGATGGCGATCTCGGCCCATCCCTCGTCGTCGAGCAGGGCGCGATCCGGGGCGGGGAGGGGAAGGCTCACCGCCGCCTCCAGCGAGCCGTGGATGGTTCCCGCCCGCCTTGCGTCCTCAATCGGCACCGTCACCAGGCGCCGCACCTCGCGGATGCGCGCCCATTTGGCGCCGAGCGCCGGATCGCGCCACGCCGAGGGCATCGTCGGGAACAGCTGGAGATGCACGCTGTCCCGCTCGCCGAACCGCGCCGTCCAGGCCTCCTCGGCGGTGAAGCACAGGACGGGCGCGAGCCAGGTGGTAAGGCAGCAATGCAGGTGATCGAGCACCGTGCGCGCGGCGCGTCGCCGGATGCTGTCGGGGCGGTCGCAGTAGATCGCGTCCTTGCGCACGTCGAAGTAGAAGGCCGAGAGGTCGGTCGCGCAGAACGCGTGCAGCTCGGGATAGACGCCGGTCCAATCATAGGTCTCGGTGGCGGCGCGGATGCGATCGTCCAGCTCCGTCAGCCGGTGCAGCACCCACCGCTCCAGCTCCGGCATCTCCGCCTCGGGCACGCGCTCCGCCTTAGTGAAGCCGTGCAGGCTGCCGAGCAGCCAGCGCAGCGTGTTGCGCAGCCGGCGGTAGAGTTCCGATTGCTGCTTCAGGATCTCCGCGCCGATGCGCAGGTCCTCGGTGGTGTCGGACATCATCACCCAGAGGCGCAGGATGTCAGCGCCATACTGATCGATGACCTGCTGGGGGACCGTCGTGTTGCCGAGCGATTTCGACATCTTGCGGCCCTGCTCGTCGTTGACGAAGCCATGCGTCAGCACCGCCTTGAACGGCGCCCGGCCCCGCGTGCCGACGGCTTCCAGCAGGGAGTGTTGAAACCAGCCGCGATGCTGGTCGGACCCTTCCAGGTAGAGGTCCGCCGGCCAGGGCAGCCCGCGCGCCTCCAGCACGAAGGCATGGGTGGAGCCGGACTCGAACCAGACATCCACGATGTCGCGCACCTGCTCGAAATCGTCGGGTTTCCGGTCGTTGCCGAGAAAGCGCGATGGCGGGGAGGAGTACCAGGCATCCGCGCCCTCGGCGGTGAACGCCTCCATCACGCGCTGCACCACGGCGGGGTCGCGCAGCGGCTCGCCGGTGCGCTTGTCCACGAACACCGCGATCGGCACTCCCCAGGCGCGCTGGCGGCTGATGCACCAATCAGGGCGGCTGGCGACCATGCCGCCCATGCGGTTGCGCCCCGCGTCGGGGACGAAATGCGTGGCCGCGATCGCCTCCAGCGCGGTGGCGCGAATGTGCTCGGGTCCGTCCATGCGAATGAACCATTGCGGCGTCGCGCGGAAGATCAGCGGGGCCTTCGATCGCCAGGAATGCGGGTAGGCGTGGACCAGCGTGCCGCGTCCGAGCAGGCCGCCCGCCTCCTCCAGCGCCGCGCAGACCGGGTCGGCGGCCTTGTACACATGCACGCCGGCGAACAGCGGCACCCATACGTTGAACCGGCCGTCGTCGCCCACCGTCTCGGGCACCGGCAGGTCGTTGGCGCGCCCGAGGTCGAAATCCTCCTCGCCATGGCCGGGCGCGATGTGAACGAACCCGGTGCCCGCCTCGGTAGTCACGAAATCGCCGAACAGCAGGGGCACGTCGTAGTCGTATCCGCGTCCGCGCAGCGGGTGCGCGCAGATCATGCCCGCGAGTTCCGTGCCCTTCAGAACGCGCAGGACGTGATGGGTTGCGATCCTGGTGTCGGTGCAGAACTGCGGAAGCAGCGCCAGCGCGACCAGCAGCTTGTCACCGGTGCGCACGCGCGCGCCCTCGGCCACGGAATCGACATGCACCAGCGCGTAGTCGAACGCCGTCCCGGCGGCGATGGCGCGGTTGCCGGGCATGGTCCACGGCGTGGTGGTCCAGATCACCACCCCCGCGCCGCGCAGGTCCTGGGCGCGCGCGCGCAGGATGGGAAAGCGTACCCAGATCTGCGTGGATTTATGGTCGTGGTACTCGATCTCGGCCTCGGCCAGCGCGGTCTTCTCGACCGGCGACCACATCACCGGGCGCAGGCCGCGATAGAGCGCGCCGTTGAGCAGGAACTTGCCGATCTCCCCGGCGATCGCGGCTTCCGAGGGCAGGTCCATGGTGGCGTAGCGCCGCGCCCAGTCGCCCTCCACCCCGAGCCGGCGGAACTCGTCGCGCTGCACCGCCATCCAGTGCGCCGCGTAATCGCGGCACTCGGCGCGGAATTGCAGGATCGGGACGGCGTCCTTGTCGCGTCCCTCGGCGCGGTACTTCTCTTCGATCCGCCATTCGATCGGCAGGCCATGGCAGTCCCAGCCGGGGACGTAGTCGGCGTCGTACGCCGCCATCTGGCGGGCGCGGTTGACAACGTCCTTGAGAATTTTGTTGAGCGCCGTACCGATGTGAAGGTTGCCGTTCGCGTAGGGCGGACCGTCGTGCAGGATGAATTTGTCACGCCCGGCGGAGGCGGCGCGCAGCCTGTCCCACAGCCCCATCGCCTCCCAGCGGGCGAGGATGCGCGGCTCCTTCCTCGGCAGGTCGCCCCGCATGGGAAATTCGGTCTGCGGCAGGAAGACCGTGTCGCGGTAGTCGCGTTCAGCGTCGCTCATGGGAAATCCGGGCGGCCGGTGGCCACGAAATGGGTTTGGTCACGCGCGTACGGGGGCTCCCGGGGCTCAGCGAGCCGCCGGGCCGATAATTCGCGCGATCCTGTAACCCATATCCATGTCTCAAACTATGGGCGGGCCGCCGCCGGAGCGTCAAGCACGTTGCCCGGTCCGGCGCGCAGCCGTCTGGCCAGCGTCGCCCGTGCCGCCTCGACTTCGGGTCCGACCACCCGCAACTCGGCGCAGGCTCCCGCGTCCCAGGCCCAGCGGGAGAAATCCGGATGCAGCACCACCGTCCCGCCGGCATTGTCGAAGCAGGCGCGGTCGCCCGTGTCGAGATAGCTTTCCGTCGGCAGCCCTTCGGCAAGCAGGATGTCGTGGCGAGGCAGTTCGATATGGAAATACTCGATGGTGGCACGCTGCTCCTGGACGACGCTGCGGCCGTTGACCAGGCGCTTGATCGGGATGAGGACGCCCTCGGCGAAGATCGCGTGCTGCGGCGAGACCAGAAGATCGCGTGCCGGAAGCTCCGGGGCGAACGCACCGGCCCTGATGCGGACCGGCCAGACCGCCCGCGGATGGGGATGGCGCGTGCAGTCCAGGTGGCGATGGCCGATCCAGATGATCGGCTGGGGCTCGCCTCGCGCGGTCAGCACCATATCGCCCACCGCGAGATGCTCGACCGGTACGTTGCCGGCCAGCCCGGCGATGCGGGTGCCGCGCGCGAAGCAGACGACCGCGCCCGGCAGCGCAGCCGTCACCGGCTCGCCGACATCCTTCAGCACGGCGAGGTCGAGCGTCGAGATGCCAATGCTCGTTCCGGGCGGTATGCCGAGGCCGCTCATGAGATCATGGCTGTCGGGATCGGAATACGAATTGGCGAAATGATAGTACTGCTCGCCGTTGTTGAGCGTGGTGAGCGGCACCGGCCCGCCATACACCGCCTCGGCGTTCGGGCCGACGAAATCCGCCGTGCCGTCCGGGTTCTCCTGCACGTCGTGGTCCCACATCGTCTCCTGGCTGCCCAGCGCCCCCGTGCTGCTGATGTAGCCGGATATCCCCAGGCCATGCCCCATCTCGTGCAGAATCAGGGTGGTGAGGTCGTATTCGTTGGCCGGCACGGTGCCCGGTGTGCCGGGATCGGGGTTCAGGTAGAACTCCGAGAGGTCCGCTTGATTCAGCGTGATGGTAATGTCGGAGGTGCTGCCCGCCGCATACTGTCCCGTGGTAAGGGCGTACTCGCTGGATGGTTCCATCAGCGTCCGGCCGTCCAGCTGTCCGGCCACCACGTCGGTGGTGGCGCCCCCAGTCGAGAGATAATCCCCGGACAGGGGCGCGATATCGATGGCGACGCGCAGCGGCGCCGCGCCGCTGATGTACTGTCCCCAGTCGGCCGCCGCCGCCGTGGCGTCCTGCAGGATCTCGGTTTCCTGGGTCGGGCTGATCACCCCCGCGCCGAGCAGGCTGGCGGCATCGGTAATCCCGACCGTGAACGGAAAATCCGGCTGCGCCGCCGCGCCAACCGCGTTCGCGACACCCGCGCCGGCCTGCGTGATCGCCGATCCTGTCCCGGCCGGGTCGCCCGCAGCGGACGGCGGCTGTGACAGAACCAACTGTGACGGCGCGCTCCAGGCGGTGGTGGGGAGGTTCGTCCACCCGATGCTGCTCGCCATATGGCACTCCTTCATCGGTCAAAGATCGGCCAGGAGCAGTTGCCGCGCTTCGGCGACATCGGCGGCGATCTGCGCCTTGAGCTGGTCGAGGCCGGCGAAGCGTACCTCGGGGCGGATGTAGTGATGCAGGGCGACGCACAGCTCCGCGCCGTAGAGGTCGCTCGCGAAGTCGAAGATGTTGACCTCGAGCCGGCTTTCCAGCCCGACGTTGACCGTGGGGCGACGGCCGATATTAGCGGCGCCCGGGCGGGTGGTGCCGTCGGGCAGGCGCACCCGCACGGCATACACCCCGCGCGCCGGCTCCAGATGCCGGCCGAGCGCGATGTTGGCGGTGGGAAAGCCAATCGTGCGGCCCCGCTTGTCCCCGTTCGCCACCGTGCCGCGGATCGCCCAGGGGCGGCCCAGCGTCTCGGCGGCACGGGCGGGATAGCCGTCTTGCAGCGCGCGGCGGATGCGGCTCGATGACAGCGGCCCCTCGGCGTCCGCGACGGGCGGAACCAGGGTCAGGCCCACCCCCAACGCCTCGGCCCGCGCGGACAGAAGGGCCGAGTCGCCCCCCTTGCGGTGGCCGAAGGCGAAGTCCGCGCCGCAAGCCAGGTGCCGGGCGTCAAGGCCCTGGTGCAGCACCTCGGCCACGAACGTCTCGGCCGGCATCAGGCTGAAGCCGTGGTCGAAAGGCAGTTCGTAGAGCAGGCTCACACCCAGTGCGGCGAGCGCGTCGGCGCGCTCGGCTGACAGGGTCAGGCGGAAGGGCGGGTCGTCAGGACGGAAGACCTCGCGCGGATGCGGCTCGAAGGTCAGCACCGCGAGCGGCGCGTCGGGCCGCGCGGCGTGGGCGGCGCGCAACACGGCGACGTGGCCGAGATGCACGCCGTCGAAATTGCCCAGCGCCACGCTCGCGCGGCGCGCCTCCGCCGGCAGCCCGTGCCAGTCGCGGAAGATCCGCATCAGGCCTGCGGGATCTGCACCTGCGCCTCGCCCTCGATGACCAGCTTGCCCGCGACCGCGCAGGTGGTCTTGAGCGTGGCGCGACGCTTCGTCGGGTCGAGCGCGGTGATCTCGACGGTCGCGGTGACGGTGTCGCCGATCTTCACCGGCGCGCGGAAGCGCAGGCTCTGGCCCATGTAGATCGTGCCCGGTCCGGGCAGGCGGGTGCCCAGCACGGCGCTGATCAGCCCGGCCGACAGCATCCCGTGCGCGATCCGTTCCCCGAAGACCGAGGCCTTGCCGGCCTCGGCGTTGATATGAACGGGGTTGGTGTCGGTGCTCACCGCGGCGAACATCAGGATATCGGCCTCGGTGATGGTCTTGCCGAGGCTCGCCGTCTGGCCAACCGACAGGTCTTCGAAATTCATCCGCTCATCCCGCCTTTGCTCGGCGGGGTTGTGGGCGAAGGTGGCGGGCTGGTCAACGTCGGGCAATTTGGCCGCCGCGGATTTCCGCTGTAGGCTTGTTCGCTTCCTTAACATTCAAGGAGATTCACGGTGTCTTTAAAAGAGGAACTGGCGACCATTCGCCGAGGCGCGGAGGGTGATGGCACGAAACCGGGCCGCATCCCGCCGGATTCCCTGACGATCATGCATCGCGTGACCGCGGAGCAGCGCGCCTCCGGGTTCCGCGACCATATGCCCGGCATCGGCCACGCGGCGCCGGCGTTCACGCTGCCGAACCAGGACGGCGTGGCGATCGCCTCGGCCGACCTGCTGGCGCGCGGACCGGTCGTGGTCTCCTTCTTTCGCGGCCAGTGGTGACCGTACTGTAGATCAGAGCTGTATGCTTTGAATACGGTACTCCCCACCATCCGTTCGCTCGGCGCGGAAATCGTCGTGATCTCTCCGCAGTTGCCGCGCTTCCTGAAGGACTTGAAGACGAAGTCGAAGCTCGAATTCGACCTTCTGCACGACGAGGGCAATCAGGTCGCCGAAGCTTTCGGCATCGCCATGCAACTGCCGGACGAGCTGATCGCGGTCTATCGCAAGAACGGCATCGATCTGCCGCGATTTAACGGCGACCAGAGCTGGCGCCTGCCGGTTCCGGCCCGCCTGGTGCTGGACCGGACGGGAATCGTCCGCGCGATCGAGGCGGACCCCGACTACACGACCCGCCCGGAGCCGGAGGAGACCGTGGCCGCGCTGCGCGCCATCGCCTGAGAGCACCCGTGCCGGTCGCGGCCGGCACGGGGCCGCACTCAGAATGTCTCCAGGCTGAGAATGCCGTCGTTGGGATCGATCTTGTTGAACACGCGTCGCGCCACCAGGTCGCGCAGCATGTCGGGCGTGCCGCCGCCCAGGCCGCCGAAGCGGGCGGCGCGGAAGAAGCGGCTGACCGGGTACTCGTCGGTGTAGCCGTAGCCGCCGTGCATCTGCACCGCGTGGCTGGTGACGGTGATCGCCATCTCGTTGCAGTAGATCTTGGCGAGCGCCGCCTGCATCGGGTCGGGGAACTCCGCGCCGCTGACGCAGGCGCGATAGAGCAGGCTGCGCCCAGCCTCGATCTCCTTATACATATCCACCAGCTTCCAGCGCAGGCCCTGGAACTCGGCGATCGGGTGGCCGGCGATCTCGCGCACCTGCATATAGCGCACGCACTCGTCGAACGCGCCCTCGGCCGAGCCGAGGCAGATCGACGAGTTCAGGCAGCGTTGCACGTTGAAGGCGTTGAACAGGCGGCGGATGCCGTTCTCGCGCACGATCAGGTTCTCGATCGGCACTTCCACATCCTCGAAACGCACCTCCGACAGCATCTCCCCGCCCATTGTGTGATACTTGGCCTCCGCGATCAGGCCCTTGGTGCCCTTTTCCACCAGCAGGCAGCCGATCCCCTCGCCGCCGGGGCGGCGATCGACGCGGGTGAAGACGATGAACAGGTCGCCCACGTCGGCGCGGCTGATCAGCGTCTTGGCCCCGTTCAGCACCACCGTGTCGCCGCGTATCTCGGCATTCGTGCGCATACGTCCGGCGTCGGTGCCGGCGTCGGGCTCGGTGATGCAGATGGCGAGCACGCATTCGCCGGCGACGATGCGGGGCAAAAATCTCTGACGCAGCGTCTCGGGCGCGAAATGCGAGACGATGCGGCACTGCACGCCGATCTCGCCCAGCATCATCATCGCGGTTGCGTAGCAGCCCTTTGCGATCTCCTCCAGCACGAGGGCCGATTCCAAGGTGCCGAGGCCGAGGCCGCCATAGGCCTCCGGCACCGTCATGCCAGCGACGCCAAGTTCGGCCAGCAGCTTCAGATTGTCCCACGGAAAGCTGCCGTCGAGGTAGCGCAGCGCCGCCGGCTTGAACCGCTCCTGCGTGACCTGGCGCACCGTCTCGATCAGGCGCTTCTGCTCGTCGGTCAGCCGGAAGTTCAGCCCTTC